>OY969580.1:0-4364292 GCA_963701215.1 uncultured Solirubrobacterales bacterium | reverse complement strand
CCGGACAGGCCACTACTTTTAGCACCCGCCGGCACTTTCGGTTCCTGCGCCACCCATGTTTTGCCACTCAGACGCTCAGCGAGTGTAGCTTCCGCGCTCGAGCTGTTGACGTAATGCCCCACAGCGGTACACGATTCAGATGAGGCGCATGACACGCTCGACAGGCTGCTACTTTTCGCTTCTTTCGGGCTGGGGGTTTCCTGGATCGACCATCTCCCCCCGTGAAGGTCTCCGAAGGCATCGAGTGATTCGCCGTCTTTGGTCAGAACTCCATCTTCTAGCTGTGTTCTCCAGCCACCGTCGCTGCGCGCATAGACAATCAGTGCCCTCAGCCAGCCTGCTTCATGGTAGGGCTGCGCGTTGTCGAGCATTTCCGTCATCCATTTTCCAGTTTGGGCACCGGTGCCTGAAATACTGCTTTCTTCACCGCACTCTTCTTTGTTGAGTTCGTAGTCACAGTAACCAACCTCGGAGACAATGAGATTGTTCTGTCCAGAAGTCATCACCGCTTGCACTATGGGCAAAGCCTGAATCCCTCCGTTGTCATATTCACCCAAACCAGAGGGTTTACCGTATGGGTGGAAATACCAACCCTGGATTTCAGTTTCTAGTTTTGGCTGAGCTGCGTACATCGCAGGTATCCATTTATTTGTGGAACATTCCCCCGCTTTTGCACAACCCTCGCTGAGTGCAGCAACATAGATGCTACTCAAAGGGATACCCACAGCCCTGGCTTCGGGAAGAAGCTTTGCGATGACGTTGGCGTACTCGGCCCCATTGTACTGCGGAGTCGTGTAGCCCCACGGCTCATTGATAGGTTCGAATATGGCGCTTGGATACTTTTCATGAACTGCCTTCGCAGACTTCACAAATCCTTCGACGTATTCTTTGAGCGTTTTTGACCCTTTTTCTTCGGTTGGAAAATTGGGATCGGATTTATAGTCACCTTCGTATCCTTTGTAGCTAATCATGATATCGGGTATCATGCCTGCGTCTATCGAGGTCGCAATCGCTTCGCCACCTTGAGTGGCTTTGCCGTCTTCTTCAAGAAGCTCGCCGGCTTCCAGTTCAATCCCAGGATCACCACCGCGGTCATACACGACATTATTCGCAACGAATTCACCCAAACGTTCCGGTTTTACACCATTGCTGTTGCCATCCAAACCTAACCACGGACTGGCGGGTGCGGGATCATACGCGAACTGATCCTTCGGCACGCGAGTCGACGTTCCATTCGAGTTGGTCACGGTTACGTTGACGAGTTCGCTGCCGCTACCGGCAGGACTGGTAGCTGTTATCGATTCGGCAGAGTGAATCGTCACGCCCGTCCCAGCGGCACCGCCGAACTTGACGGTGGAGCTCGCGATGAACCCGGTGCCCGTGATCGTCACGGACGTGCTGCCCGTGTCTGGCCCATTGTTCGGGCTGATCCCGGTGATCGCCGGAGCAGCCGCCAGTGCCATACCGGAGGTTCCCAAGATCCCGAGCAGGCAAAGCGCCAAGAGCAGTGCCATCCGCCGTGTATAAGATCGCATGTCTAACCTCCGATGGATGGGTGGGCTGCTATCAGCTACACAACCCATGTTCAGGGTCTCGTGTAGCCGCTTGTATGCAAGCAGGACATGTGATTTGCGTCAATAGCTGTTTCTAACTCCGGCGGCGCCGTTCGCGCCGCTACGGTCACGCTCGACGATGGCAGGGGGTCCTCATATGTGCGTGGCGTAGCTCAGGCGTTGGCGCCTACCAGATCGCGCATCTCTCGTCCGGGAACGCCGGCACGCCCGAAGCCGGCTCGACGGCCCGCCATCAGCGATCGCCACCCCACCTCCAGCGGTGCTGATCGTCGACACCAGGCCGCTCCAGGCCGCGGTGTCGCCTGGGTGCCGCTCCCACAAAGCCGAGACAGCTGCAAATCGACCGTTCGTCGGTTGCGCATCGGCCGCACGCCGCTTACGCATCGCCCACACGCCGCTTGCGGTAACCCGCTCTCTGGGCGCCCTTAGTCCCGTGCGGGGACGGGGCGCGCCGACATCCGTCCAACGGCCGTGCACGGAATGTTGCGGCACCGGTCGGCGCCGATAGAGGACTCGACGACCAACAGCGTCGATCACAGCAGCAAGTGCACCACGACAAAGGCACACCCGTCGCGAGGCGGGGTCGCAAAGCAAGGGGTCTCTCCGAGACGGCCCAGCCCCCGAAAGAGCACGAATGCTTCCCCTCTCTCATCTCGCTCGAAATGTCGCAGCCGTTCTCGCTCTCTTCAGCGTCGTTTTCCTGGGGATCTTGAACGCCGGTTCCTCCGACGCGCAGCCCCTTAATCGGCAGCAGCCCAGAAAGCTTGCGGTCGCTTCGCAAGCCGCGTTGCAGACTCGTTCAGCCGCGCGCGAGCACAGTCATCTCCAGCAGGCGGCAAAGCGCGCCTGTGCGTCGCACGAGCGTGCCCTCTGCGCCGAGAGCCGCGCGCGACTGGCCCGTCTCGACGCCCAGAGCACACACTTGGGCAGGACCGCCACTGCGCGCCGACGCGGCTTCATCCACAAAGCCACTCGGCCGGCCTTCAAGGCCACTCCACTGGGCCCCAATGCCGCCCTGCCGGCTCCCAGTTCCCCCCCTCCCGGCACGAGCGCCTCCGGCTCCTCTGCCGGCTCCGGCTCCTCCTCGAGCACCAGCTCAGGCTCCCCGTCATCCGGCGACTCGAGCCCCAGCGAAGGCAGCCCCATCACAGGCACCCTGAGCCCCAGCGGCAACTCGGGCTCCGGTGCGGAAAGCGGCAGCTCGGAAACCTTCGGGCAGCCGTTCGTGAAGGGCATCACCGCTAACTTCGAGGGAGAAGGCCCGAACAACGTGCCCGAAGAGGTCACGGAGATGCACTCCCTGGGCGTGAACTGGACCCGGGAGGCCCTGGACTGGTCGGAAGCCGAGCCCGAAAAAGGCGTCTTCCACTGGTCGAGCTTCGACCAGGTCGTCGCCGAGGCCAAGGCCAACGGGATCTCGATCCTGCCGATCGTGGGCTACGCGCCGTCCTGGACCAGCCCGACAAACGCATCCGCCTACGCGGAATTCGTCGCCGCGGCGGTCGCCCGCTACGGGCCCGGCACCTCCGCGAACCTGCAGTGGTGGGAGCTGTGGAACGAGCCGTACTTCGCCTACGCCTGGTCCGGGCACACGCCCGAACCCGAGGCGTACGCACGGGACTATCTCGCGGCAGCCGAAGCGGCCAAGAGCGTTGCGCCCACAGCCAAGCTGCTGATCTCGGCCGACTACCAGGAGGCCGAACAGGCCGGCGGATCGAGCCCCACCGAGATGACGTGGATCAACGACATGTTCACCGCCGCCCCCACGCTGGGCCAGTGGATCGACGGCGTGTCCGTCCACCCCTACGGTGGTGACCCCTCCACCCCCCTCGCCGAACCCGGCGGATACCTCGACACCAGCGGCGTGTGGGCCTTCCGGCGAATCGACACGGTCCGCGAAAAGTTCCTCGCCCACGGCGTCAACGTGCCGTTCTGGATCACCGAGGATGGCTGGTCGACTTGGGAAGAAAGCGAAGCGACCGTCGCGCACAACTACGCCGACCTGATCACGCAGATCAAGGCTCGCCCCTGGATCAGGGCACTGTTCCCGTTCGGCCTGCGCGAAGACGACCCACACCCGACCAACAACCAGCCGGGCTTCGGGCTGCTGAAGTACGGCACCCGCGAACCCAAGGCCGCCTGGGCAGTGCTCCAGGAAGGCTTCAAGACACTCAGCTGAGACCGTGCCCAGGGTTGAGCGCCCGACCCACCGCGGTGACGGTGCTCAACCACTGGCAGGCTCGGCTGTCATCGATGACCGGCTGGCGCTCGAGCTCCGGCGGCTTCGGGCCACTACCTGCGACGCGGTTGGGATACTCCCACGGTGAGCACCAGCGCGGTTCCCCCCGCGTCGCCCGCAGTCTCGCAACACCAGCCCACCTTGAGGCGCGGCCGAGAGTCGGCCGGCAGACGCACGCTGGGGCCCACCGAGCTCGTCCTCGGACTCACCGTGCTGGGGGCGGTCCTGCGCTTTGCCACGCTGGACGTGCAGAGCATCTGGAGCGACGAGGCCGCCACGATCGTGCTCGTGCACCGTGGGCTGGGCGGTCTGCTCTCGCACATCTCCTCCAGCGAAACCACGCCGCCTTTCTACTTCGTGCTGGTGTGGGCGTGGACGAAGGTCTTCGGCACCGGAGTGTTCGCCTACCGCTCCCTCTCGGCGCTCGCGGGTACGGTCACGATCCCGGTCATCTACCTCGCCGGGCGGTGGATCTCGCCGCGAGTCGGGGTGTGGGCGGCGGCCCTGACGACCGTCAACCCGGCGATGTACTACTACTCGCAGGAGGCCCGCAGCTACGCACTCCTGATCCTGTTCAGCGCAGCGGCCCTCGTCTTCTGGCAGCGCGCGCTGAGCACGCCCGGCGTAGGCCGGTTGGCGGGGTGGGCCGGCATGTCGATGCTGGCGCTGCTCACGCACTACTTTGCCGTGTTCCTCTTCATCCCGCAGGCGGTCGTGCTGATCCACCGCCTGGGCTGGCGCCGGGTGCTCCCCTTCGCCGGCGCGGTCGGGCTCGTCGGGCTCGCGCTCGTGCCCCTCGCCCGCAGCCAGACCGCGCACGTCCTTGCCGGGAGCCACGGCAGCTCCAGCTGGATCGAAGAAGTGCCACTGTTGTCGAGGTTCGCACAGGTCCCCAAGCAATTTCTCGTCGGCCTCTACAGCCCGGAGGAGATCCTCTCGACGCTGCTCGTGGGACTGCTCGCCGCGGCGGCCCTCGTGCTGCTGATCCGGCGTGGCGAGCGGCGCGAGCTGCGGCTTGCGCGCGACCTCGCAACCATGGCGGTGGTCGCTCTGCTGATACCGGCCGTGTTGTCTGTCACGCACCTGGAGGACGTCTTCAACGGCCGTAACGTCATGGCGACGTGGGTCCCGTGGGTAGTCGTGCTTGCCGGCGGCCTCGGCGCCGTCCGTGCCGGTCGCTCTGGGGCGCTGCTCGGCGCAGCCATCTGCGCGCTCTCGCTGCTCGTGATCGCCGGGGTCAACCTGATCCCGGGCTACCAGCGCGAGGACTGGCGGAGTGTCGCTCGCGCGCTTCAGTCGCCCGCCGCGGCCCGGGTGATCGTCGCTCCGGAACTCGGCGCAGCGCCGCTGTTCATCTACATGCCCACCAACGAGAACCTCGTCACTCCCACCATCGCCACGCACGAAGTCGCCTTCGTGGCGCTGAGCACCCCACACACCGGACACCCGCCGCTGCCGCCGGTCGTGCCGACCAGCCCGCCGCCCGGCTTTCACCTCGTCAGCGTGCGGCGCAGCGAAGCCTTCGCGGTCTCCCGCTTCCGCGCCACGGGGTCTGCCACCGTGAGCGTGCGCTCGCTGCGTCGCCTCGACCGCGAACCCAAGGCCGAAGTCTTTCTACAGCACTGACGGCCCGGCACTGTCTGAAGATCTATAAAGCTGACTGCCGGGGCGCTGCCTGAAAGAAGTCGGGCACGCCAGCCTGGACCGCGTACACGGCGCCGCAACTCGCGCAGCACAGCACCTGCGCCTGCTTCTGCAGTTCTCCACGGCAGAGCGGACAGCCCCACCGCAGCGTCCCCCGACTTTCACCAGCGCCCGTGGCGCCCAACCCGGGTACGGTGATCAGCCAATCGCGGTTGCGCAGCGGCTTGAGCCGGTGAGTCGGCGCTCCCCAACGCTGGGACACGCGGTGATCGAGCCGGTAGAAGCCGTCCCTGAGACCGGCTGGCAGGTAGCGGCCGACGCCGACGATCAGCGCCAGCGTGGCGTTGCACCGGAAGCTGCCCAGCCTCGCGTCCGGGCCGAACAAGCGCCGCACGGTGGCGGGGTCGAAGTTGTTCACGTGCCCCTCGGCCCGCAGCTCGAAGTCCGGCTCGTGCTCGTCCTCGGTCTGGCTGACCGGGGTCGTGACGAGCACCGTGCCGCGCGCGACGCGCCGCAGCTCTGCGACCATCAGGTCGGGGTCGAGCACGTGCTCGACCACCTCGGTGGAGTAGACCAGGTCGAAGCTCCCATCGGCGAACGGCAGCCGCGTGGCATCCGCAGCGGCCACGGCGAGGCCGTACTTGTCGTGGGCCTTGGCAAGCGCGACCATCGAAAGGTCCACTCCCCAGACCTCCACGCCGAAGCGCTCTCGGACGATCTGCATGAAGTACCCCTCCGCGCAGCCCACGTCGAGCACGCTCTGGAACCCGAGCCCCGCGAGCGCGTCCAGCAGCGCGAGCCGGCGGACGTAGTGCCTGAAGGCAGCCGGCGTGTAGCCGCCGTGGGGATGGTGATCGTAGGTGGAGAGCGCGCTGTCGACGTCCTTGCGCACCGCGTGGGCGAAATCCCCGCGCGATAGCGACTCGCGATCCTCGGCCACGCAGTGAGCTTAACTCGATTGCCACCGCGCCGGCTCTCGCTCATCTGTTGCTGCCCTGCCGCACTGGATTGCGCCGGCTCTCGCTAGCATCCGTTGTTGCCGATGATGAGCGCGTTGAGTCGCTGGCCAATCGCTGTCACCGGAGGAATCCTGCTGGGTCTCCTCGGCGGGGTCCTCGCCGAGCGGCGTCCGAGCACGACGATCGAGTTGTGTGTCATCGTCGCGGCGGTGCTCGCCCTGGCGATGCTCGGTGATCGCGCCTTCCCGTGGGCAATCGTGGTTGTGGTCGTGGCTCCCTGGTACCAGTTCACCGCCGACTCGACCGCTCCGGTGGGAATCAATCAGAAGGTAATCTGCATCGCGATCGCCGGTGCGACCCTGGCGCCCTGGCTGTGGTCGCTGGCGGTCGGCGGCCGTCGCACGCGGCCGAGCCCCGCCGCGCTGCTGATGGGCCTGCTGTACGGCTGCCTGGCGCTGCTCATCTACACGACGCTTGGGGGCATCTCCGAGATGATCGTCCCAGGGGTCGTCGGCTTTCTGTTCATCGGCGTGGCGTTCCTGTGCTCCCGTCGCTTCGTCGATCTCCAAGCTTGGCCGGCGGCCGGATTCGCCGGACTGGTGGTCCTCCTGCTGCTGGGCGCCGATGCGGCCGTCTCGGCCCCCGGCGAGCGGGTCGGGTACTTCGTCGGATACCCGATCACCTACGGCGCGCTGCTCGTCGGCCTGCTGCCCATCGGCCTGCTGTTCGCGTTCCGCCGCTCGCGACTACTGGCCGCTGTGATCGCCGCCGCCGGCGCGGCGATGCTGGTGCTCAGCGAATCACGCAGCGCCTGGATCGCCGCGACCGTCGTCCTGTTCGTCCTCATGGCCCTGCTGGCCCGCGGCAGGAACCTGCGCGCGCTGGCGCTCGTCGCAGCCGCGGTGCTGATCGCCCTGGGGCTGGTGCTCGGTACGGGCACGCTGCACAAGGTCGTCGAACAGCGGCTCAACGCCAGGACGGCCACGAGCGAGTCGGTCACGCACCGCGTGTGGAGCGCCGAATACGCGATCGGGCAGATCGGGCAGAAACCGGTGTTCGGCGCGGGAGCGCCCGGCTTCTCGGCTGAAGAAGCGAACAACCGCACGAGCATCGGAGCGATCGACAACGGCTACCTGTCGGTGACCGTGGACATGGGCCTGGTCGGTCTCGGCGCCGCGCTGATCCCGATCCTGATCGCCCTGGCGGTGCTGGCGCGCTGCCTGCGCTTCGGAGTGACCCCACCGATCGAGCTCGCGCTGGCACTTGGGATCCTGGGGATGGCCGTCGTCACACTCTTCTACGACAGCTTCTACTGGGCCCAGATCGACCTGCTATTTGCGGCCATGGGAGGCGCGCTCTCACTGCGCCTCAAAGCGCTCGGCGCTCAGGTTGGCGATGAGGCGCCCTCACGGGCGGCCCGCTCGCGCCTGGTGCCGTTGGAGCCGCGGGGCGTATCGGTGTAGTAGTACTCCCCTTCGGGAGCGCCCGCCACTCCCGTGACAACCAGCCCAAAGACCTTCCGCCCACTCTGCTCCAGGATGCGCCGGGTGGCGCGGACGCGGTCGCGGCGGCTCGTCCCGGCGCGCGCCACGATGATCGCCCCGTCGATCTCCCCCAGGCGCATCAACACGCGCGTGTCGGCGACGGGCAGCAGCGGCGGAGAGTCGAGGATCACGACTTCGGCCGCCTCACGCGCGCCGGCGAGCACCGCGGGCATACGTCCCGCGCTCAGCAAGTCGGCCGAGTTGGGCGGGTTCATCCCACTTGGCATGATTGCCAGATTCGGTTCTTCGGGCCGAGTGACGAGGTAGCCGGCGACGTCGTCATCGCAGACAAGCAGATCGGAGAGCCCCGGAGCATCCGCGGAGACCCCCAGCTGCGCCGCGGCAGTCGGGCGGCGCATGTCGGCCTCGATCAGGATCACCCGCCGGCCCACGGCCGCCAACGCGCAGGCCAGGTTGACCGCCACGGTGCTCTTGCCCTCGCTCTCCTCGGCGCTGGTGATGAGAAAGCACCGCGCTCTCCCGGTCGGGTCGAGGAAGCGCAGGCTCTCGCGGAGCATGCGGTAGGCCTCGCCGGCCGGACCGGCGAGCTGGGCCGCGACCGCGCCGTCACGGTGCTGGCGGGTCTGCGGGATGCTCGCAATCACGGGGTAGCCGCCGTAGGCGCGTTCGATGTCGTCGACCGTCTTCAGCCGCTTGTCCAAGAAGTCGACCAGCAGCGCCAGCCCACAGCCGAGGAACAGCCCGACCACTCCACCCAGGAGCATGTCGCGCTTGGGCTTGGGCGACACCGGCGTGCCGTCCGGCTGGGCGGTGGCGATGACCTGACCATTGCCTGTCTGCACCGCCCTCAGCACGCGCAGTTTGCGCAGGTTTTCTTCGAGCTTCGGCCTTTCCGCAACGCTGGCGGTTGCCAGCGAGTGGAGCAGGAGTTCTTCTGCCTGCGCCACCAGCGCCCGATCGGTTTCGCGCTGGTAGATGATGTAACCGTTGGCGAACGCATTGGCGACCACGGCCGCTCCCGCGGGTGTCGAGCGGGTGGCCTTGACGACCGCGATGTTGGCGTTGGCGCTCGGAGTCACGGTCACCGATTCGAGCAGCGTTTCGGGCGATTCGGTGGTATGCAGCAGCTTCTGCGCCACGGCAGCTGTGCTCGGCGAGGTGACGACGTCGACGTTGGTCTGTGTCGTGCGCTGCGCTTCTTCGGCACCTGTCTGGTAGAGCCCGCTGCCGAACAGCGCCTGAGCGAAGCCCGGTTCGCGGAAGAGCAACTGGGCCGAGGAGCTGTACTGCTTGGGCGAGCGCAGCGAAAGCGCGGTCGCCGCGCCGAGGCTGACCAGGAACACGACCGCGACGATCAGCTTGCGTCGCCACAGGACGCTCAGCAACTCGAAGGGTGAGACGGTCGGAGCTGCCCGGGAATCGAGTAGGGGCTCTTGCTCGGCCACGGTCAGCCGACCCGCGCGGGTTGTCTCTGCACTTCCTGCATCATAGGTCGGAGAAGCCCCACTCTGGCTATATCGGGTTGACGCACACCGACCTTGATCTCCGTGGCGCCCCCGACTTCGGGTCTCCAATCTCCGTGGCGCCCGCCGACCTCGATCTCCGCTCAGCCGGGCCGTGGCTACGCTGGAGCGCGATGAGCTCCCCCGGCACGCTGCGCGTTGGTGTCGCCGACGCCCTCGACCCGCGCGATCTGCAGGTCGGCTCGGGAGCTTCGGCCTCGCTGCTGAGGGCGCTGGCGGACGTCGTCGTAGAGGCGGTCCCGTTGAACGGAGAGCTCCCCCCTCGCCTGGGCAGACTCGCCCACCTGAGCAGCGTCGCCGCGCGGATGCGACCAGGGGACTGGCGCGATCCTCGCGGGGCCGCCAAGCGCGTCCACAGCGCTGCCGTGCTCGGGCGCCCGACGATCACCGCGCGCAACCGGCTGATGCGCAGACGCCTCGCTGCGGCCGGGCACCTCGATGGTGTCGTGCAACGGTGCAGCGACATGCTGCTGCCCCCGAGCTGCAGGATCGTCACCTTGGAGGACTCCACGGTGTTGCAGGCCCTACGCGCATACCCCTGGCCACACCTGCAAGCGCTCTCCGAGCGCGAGCTCCAGCGCTACGCGGATCGCCAGCGCAGGGTCTACGAGTCGGCGGTCGCCTGCTGCGGGGCCACCCACTGGGTCGCCGAGAGCATCGTCGAGGACTACGGTATCCCGGCCGAGCGCGTCTTCACGGTGGGTCTCGGCCAGAACCACGAGACGCCCGCGCCGGCTCCGCGGGACTGGAGTAGGCCGCGTTACCTGTTCGTCGGCAAACGTTGGGCGCACAAGAACGGGCCGGCAGTGCTCACGGCGTTCGCCCGCGTCAGGGAGCGCTGCCCGGACGCCCGGCTCGACGTCGTCGGCGATCACCCCCGCCTCGACGTGCCGGGTGTCGTCGGCCACGGGCTGCTCTCGCTCCAGGACCCAGCCGACCAGGGGCTCATGGCCGCGCTGTACCGCTCGGCGACCGTCTTCGTGATGCCCTCGCTGCACGAGGCGGCCGGGATCGTCTACGTCGAGGCGGGCGGGGCTGGCGTCCCCTCGATCGGCACCACCAACGGAGGCACAGCGACGATGATCGGGCCGGGCGGGGTCGTGGTCGATCCGCTCGACACTGACCAGCTCCTCGCGGAGATGCTGCGGCTCGCCGACCCCGACACCGCACGGCGCCTGGGAGGGCTCGCCTACCGCCACTCGACGCTGTTCACCTGGCGCAAGGTGGCCGAGCGCCTGATCCGGGCGCTGGCCATCCCGAACCTCGACACGAGCGGGCTCGCGGACTACCTCTGACCGGCCGCTCGCAACGCAGCCAGCGCGTCGGCAAGGAAGCGCTCCTGCTCGTCCAGGTAGGGCCCGAGTCCGAACATCCCCTGGGCCCGGTCGAACGCCCGCGCCAGGCGTGCGCGGGTCTGCTCGTCCTCGCGCAGCACACGCGAGAGCGCCGCCGCGGCGCCAGCGGCGTCCCCGCGCGCGAACAGCAGGGCGTGCTCCTCGTGGCGCATCCCCTCACCCACACCGCCGACGTCAGAGGCGACCAGCGGAACGCGCGCGAGCGCGCCCTCGATCGTGACCAGCGGAAACGGCTCATCCCAGATGGACGGCACGATCATCGCACTCGCTCTGGCGAGCACGCGCGCCGCCTGTTCGGGCGGCGTGGGGCCGTACCAACGCACCGCCCCGGCGACGCCGAGGCGCTCGGCCAGGCGTCGCATCTGCTCGCCGTGACCGTCGTCCTCCGGGCCGAGCACCTCGAGGCTGGCCTGGATGCCGTGCTCGGACCGCAGCCGTGCGAGCGCCTCGATCGCGACCGCCACACCCTTGTAGGGGGTGACCCGTCCGAGGAAGACGATCTCCGGCTGCGGCGCCGGGTCGCGCACGACCCCGGCGTAGAGGTCACCGTAGCGAGGCACGGAGTGGCCCACCCGCTCCAGCACCGGTTCGATGAACGGCTGGAGGCGCACCATGCGCCTGATCGCCTCGGAGTTCCAAGAGATCGCGGTCCGCACTGGCGCGGTCGGGCGCAGGCGCAGCGGGGGCAGCGAGTTGAGCGCGCGGCAGGCGGTCGCCCACGCCGCTCTTGCCGGCGCCCGGTTCGCCGGCAGCAGCTCACGTAGGAACCGGTCGCCCACGAAGATCTCTCCGAACCAGTGCTCACACACGCGAAACGCGAGGGGCACGTCGCTGTCGGCCAGCACGCGTAACGCCGCCTGGGGGATCCCCGCGCCGTTCCAGGCGTAGATCAGGTCCGGTTCCCACGCGAGCGAGCGCCGAGCGGCGCCGACAGCGCGCAGGGAGGCGAGCGGCGCGCGCAGCGAGTCTCTGGCGCCGGGCGCCAGCCGTGGCAACTCTCTGCGGACCCTCCCCCGATCTCCCGGGTCCTCGCCGGTCTGCTCGCCGGTGAGCACGAGCACCTCGTGGCGCTCGCGCAGACGCTCGACCACCCCCGCGCACTCGACCTCGTAGCCGCCGGGAGCCACCGGGGGGTAGAGAGCCGACACGACGAGGACGCGCACAGGTTCATACCGTAGCCCTCGCACCGGGTCGCCCCCTTGGGCGTCGACTAGTGTCCCGCGACGGTGCGCGTCCTGTTCTTCAACGAGGGCAACCTCGGCACGTACATCCTCGGACAGGGACAGCTCGACGCGGCGCTCCGCGCCGGGCTGAGCGCCGCCCCGGACGTCGAGGCCCGCTTCGCCGGGCTCACGCCGATGGGACGCTGGGCACGCGCGAGCGCAATCCGCCGGATCCCGCTGCTCGCCCGCGCGAACCTCGATTTCCCCGGGCTGCGCTGGCACCTCGTCCAGTCGCTACGAGCCCGCGCGCAGTTGCGCCGCGAGCTGGGCGCCTGGGCCGCGGATGTGGCTCACGTCCACAGCAGCTCGATCGCCCTGACGATGGCCGCAACCATGCGCACGGTCCCGGTCGTACTGTCGCTCGACACGACCGTGCACGACTGGTGGGCGATGCCGGCGTGGCGCCCAACGCGCAGCTACGAATCGCTCGCGGTCGCTCCCAGTCGCGCACTCGAGCGCCGTGCGCTGCGCGGGGCCGCGCTCGTGCTCGCCTGGACGGCCTGGGCGCGCCGGGCGGTCGAGCAGGAGAGTCCGGGAGCGCGCGTGATCGAGCACCACCCGGGGCTCGACCTGCACCGCTACCGGCCGGCCGCGCGCCGCGAGCGCGCCCACCCCCGAGTGCTGTTCGTGGGCGGGCGGTTCGTCGAGAAGGGAGGCGAGGATCTCCTGCGGGCGCTCGGCGAGCGGCTCGGACGCGACGTCGAGCTCGACCTCGTGACGCACGCGGAGGTGCCCGAGCGCCCAGGGGTGCGCATCCACCGGCTGGCTCCGTCCGACGCACGCCTGCTCGACCTCCACCAGCAGGCGGACGTGCTCTGCCTGCCGACTCTTGCTGATTCGAACCCATGGGTGCTTCTGGAGGCGATGGCCTGCGGGACGCCTGTCGTCTCCACACCCGTCGGCGCCATCCCCGAGATGCTCGAGCACGGCCGTGCGGGCGTCCTTGTGCCCTACAGCAACCCCCCCGCCCTCGCCGAGGCATTGCGTGCGCTGCTCGCCGACCCACTCAGACGCGCGCAGCTGGCCGGCCGGGCACGCCTTCGCTGCGAGGCGCACTACGACGCCAGGCGGCAGTTCGCGACCCTGGCCGAGCGCCTGGCGCGGCTGTCGTTCTCCGGTGGCGGATCAGGCCGGGGCACTCCGGCGCAGCAGCAGTCGCAGATCCTCGACCTCCAGCGCGCGCAGCCCGAATAGCAGCGCCGGATAGCACACGCAGGCCGCGGCGAGGAGCACCGCCAGCGAGGCGTGCTCTACGCGTAGGACCTCGAGCGCTCCGCCCATCAGCAAGGCCGCCGCCAGCGTGCGCCCAATTCGCCCGAGCCCTGGGCGGCGCAACTCCAGCCTGCTCTGGATCAGCCTCGAGCTCGCGCCGAACACCACCATCTCGGTCACCAACGTCATCCAGGCCGCACCCATGAAGCCCACGAGCGGCACGAACACGAGGTTCCCCGCCACGTTGACCACGAGCGCCCCCACGCTGATCGCCAACAGCCCGCGCTGCAGCCCCAGGACAGTCAGCAGATTGCCGTTGAGGTAGCCGAAGCAGATGAACACGAACGCGCCGAACAACACCGGCAGCGCGGGCGCCGCGGCGCTGAAGCCCGCGCCGAAGATCAGGCGTGTCAGCGGCGCCGCCGCGACCGTCACGAACGCGAGCGCGCCGAACGAGGCGACCGCCATCAGCTCGGCCGTCACCCCCGCTGCGCGCAGCATTCGCGCGCGGTCCCGCGGCCAGGAGGCGGCGATGATCGGCGTCACCGTCGTCAGGACCGAGATCGGGACGAAGTGCGCCTGTTCCAGGACGCGGTAGGCGGCGCCGTACAGACCGGCCGCCCTGCTGCCCGCCAGCTCGAAGACGATCACCTGGTCGATGTTCGCGTAGGCGGTGATCAGCACCACCGAGATCCCCAGCGGGACGCCCGCGCGCACGAGCGATGACAGGCGCCCGCGCGAGGGGCGCGGCCAGCGCCCCAGCATCCGCCGCGCCGCGAGCGCCTGCACAATCGACCCGACCGCGTTCGTGAGCGCCAGCGCGATCGCCAGCGCGACCATGTCGCCGCCGCGCCAGAAGATGATCGCCACCGCGACCGCCCACAGCACACTGCGGATCGTCAGGACGACCATCGGCACCGTGTTCTTGATGCGCAGCTGGAAGACCAGTTGCATCGCGCCGACCCCATCGAAGGGCATCGCGAGGATCACGATTACTCCCGCGAGCAGCATCTGGCGGCTTTCCTGGAGCAGCAGGATCGCGACCAGCGAGAGTGCCAGCACCGGCACGAGTGTGATCAGCCGCAGTAGCATCGCCGCCCCGAGCCACTCCTGCTCGCACTCGGGCTCGCGCGCGACTTCGCGCACCACCACTCCTTCCATGCCGAAGTTCGCGAAGTACGCGGTCAGGGCCAGAACCGCGAGGATCGTGACCCACTGGCCGTAGCGTGTGGTTCCCAGCGTCCTCGCAAGCAGCGAGGTGACGAGGACGCCGAGGGCGAGGTTCGCCAGCCGCGCGAGGACCTGCACGGCGATGTCGCGAGCGGCGCGTTGTTGGTTGGCTTGGCTTGCGGCGGTCGTGGCTGCCACGTTGCTCCCGGTCTGGAGAGCTGCCACAATACGCGCCGCTCAAGCGGCGAGCGCTCGCTGTCGATGGCGCTGTAGCATTGCGCTGCTCCTGTGCCGTCGGTGATCTGGCGGCCTGCGTAGGTCCGGGGCAGCGCCGCGAGACGGCACGACACGGAACGATCAAGGAGGAGCGTCAAGTGAGCAAGGCGACACTGGTCACTGGCGGCAGCGGCTACATCGGCGCTATGCTGGTCAAAGAGCTGCTCCAGACGGGGCACGAAGTGCGCGTCCTGGATTCGCTGCTGCACGGACAGGAGGAGCTCGCCGTCGAGCAGGAGCGCGCCGGCGTGGAGGTGATCCGCGGCGACGTCCGCGACGCCGAGGCCCGCCGGCGGGCGCTCGCGGGCGCCGAGGCCGTCGTGCACCTGGCCGCGATCGTCGGCGACCCCGCCTGCGCCCTGGACCCCGCAGTCTCCGACGAGGTCAATGTGCAGGCCACCCGCGCGCTCGTCGCCGACGCGGGGCAGGCGGGCGTGCAGCGCCTCGTGTTCGCCTCCACCTGCTCCAACTACGGGCGCATGGCCGACCCCGAGGTCCCCATCACCGAGGAGGGTGAGCTGCGCCCGGTGTCGCTGTACGCCGAGCAGAAGGTGGGGATGGAGCAGCTGATCCTCGGCGGCGGCGCCGATGCCACCAAGCCCACGTGCCTGCGCTTCGCCACCGTTTACGGCGTCGGGCGGCGGATGCGCTTCGACCTGACCGTCAACGAGTTCACCCGCGAACTGTGGGCCGACCGCGAGCTCGAAGTCTTCGGCGAGCAGTTCTGGCGCCCCTACATCCACGTCCGCGACGCTGCCCGCGCGGTGCGCACCGTGCTCGAAGCGCCCGCCGAGGCAGTCGCGGGAGAAGTCTTCAACGCCGGGCGCTCCGGGGAGAACTACCGCAAGCTCGACCTCGTGGCGGAGATCGGCAAGCAGCTCGACCGCGGCACGGTCTCCTACGTGCACCGCGACGAGGACCCCCGCGACTACAAGGTCAGCTTCGAGAAGGTCCGGGCCGCGCTCGGTTTCGAGACACTCATGATCGTGCCCGACGGCATCGCTGAGATCATCACCGCGCTGGACGCCGACCAGTTCGGCGATCCTTTCGACGGCCGCTACCGCAACATTCCCTGAGCGTCGCACGCACCCGGCGTCGCCCTCACCACTCGATGGCCGCAACCGACACCTTTCCAGAGCTGCCGCTCTTCGACCTGCGCCTGGAGGAGCAGGACCTGGAGGCGGTCGCGCAGACGTTGCGCTCCGGCTGGCTGACGCTCGGGCCCCGCACCGCCGCCTTCGAGGAGGCGTTCGCCGCGCACCTCGGTGCGCGCCACGCGGTCGCGCTCTCCTCGTGCACCGCGGCGCTGCACCTCGCCTACCTCGCAGCCGGCGTCGGCCCCGGCGACGAGGTTGTAGTACCCGCCTTCACGTTCGTTGCGACCGCCGCCGCCGTGCTCTACTGCGGTGCCACCCCGGTGTTCGCCGAGATCGCCTCTCGCGAGCGCCCCTCGCTGGACCCCGAGGACGTCGCGCGGCGCCTCACACCCCGCACGAAGGCCGTCTGCGTCGTGCACTACGCCGGCTACCCCGCCGCCGCCGACCGCCTGCGGGAACTGTGCGACGCGCACGGCCTCGCGCTGATCGAGGACGTCGCGCACGCGCCCTCCGCCACGCTCGGCGGGCGCGCGCTCGGGACGTGGGGGCTCGCGGGCGCCTTCAGCTTCTTCTCCAACAAGGTCCTCTCCGTCGGCGAGGGCGGGCTGCTGTGCACCGACGACGATGACGTCGCCGCGTTCGCGCGCTCGCGCCGCTCGCACGCGATGACCTCCGGTACCTGGGACCGCCACCAGGGGCGCACCGATACCTACGACGTCGCCGGGCTCGGCTACAACTACCGCCTCGACGAGCCGCGCGCCGCGCTGTTGCTCTCGCGCTTCAAGCGCCTGGCAGCGGACATCGCGCGGCGGCGGGAGCTGACGCTGCGCTACCGCGCGCTGCTCGCGCAGGTCGAGGGGATCCTCGTGCCCTTCGAGGACTCCGACGTGCCGAGCTCCTCCTGCTACGTCATGCCCGTCATGCTCGAGCGCGACGGCCGCCAGGCGCAGGTGAGCGCTCAGTTGCGCGATCGCGGCATCCAGACGAGCATCTTCTACCCCGCGATCCACCGCTTCTCCGCCTACCGCGAGCGCTTCCCCAACGTCTCACTGCCGCTCACCGAGCTCGCCTCGCGGACCGAGCTGACGCTGCCGTTCTACCCGCACATGACCCACGCCGACCAGGACCGCGTCGTCACCGCGCTGGCGGAGGTGCTCGCGCGATGAGCGGGTGGGTTGGGGGCATCCAATCCCCGCCGACGCTGGACAGGAGGTCCAGCGCACACCACCCCGTTGCTGAACACACACACGTGGACGATCCCCAAACGACAGCCCTCCTGCGATGAGCGACTGGCGCGTGCCGCTCACCGACATCGCGATGCCTGAGCAGGACGTGCAGGCCGTGCTCGACTGCCTGCGCTCCGGGTGGCTGACGATGGGACCCCGCAACGGGGCGTTCGAGCAGGGGCTCGCCGCCTACGTGGGCGCGCCGCACGCAGTGAGCGTCTCCAGCGGCACCGCCGCGTTGCACCTCGCGTTCCTCGCCGCCGGGCTCGGCTCAGGCGATGAGGTGCTCGTGCCCGCGCTCACCTTCGTCGCGAGCGCCTCCGCCGCCCGTTTCGTCGGCGCCGAGCCCGTCCTCTGCGACATTCGCGGCCGCGCCGTCGGCGGCGCGTACGACCTCAACCTTGACGTCGAGGACGCAGTGCGCCGGATCACCCCCCGCACCCGCGCGGTGCTCGCCGTGCACTTCGCCGGCTACCCCGCCGACGTGCTCGCGCTGCGCGAGCTCTGCGACGCTCGCGGCCTGCTCCTGATCGAGGACTGCGCAGAGGCGCTCGGCGCGCGCCTGGATGATGGCCGCCAGGTCGGCACGGTCGGAGAGCTTGGCGCGTTCAGCTTCTTCTCCAAGAACCAGCTCTGCGTCGGCGAGGGCGGCGCAGTCTGCACCGCCGACGAGGCGCTCGCCGCGCGCGTGCGGCTGCTGCGCTCCCACGCGCTCACCTCCAGCACCTGGGACCGCCACCGCGGGCACGACCCCGCCTACGACGTGGTGGACATCGGATTCAACTACCGCCTCGACGAGCCGCGCGCCGCGCTGGGGCTCAGTCGCCTGGCGCGCCTCGACGAGGACCTCGCCGTGCGGCGCACGCTTGTCCGCGCCTACCGCGAGCGGCTCGCTGACGTGCCCGGGCTCGAGCTCGTCTGGGACGAGCACGCCGTCGCGCTCGCCTCCCACTTCTTCTTCCCCGTCCTGCTTGCGGACCGCACCGCGCGCGACCGCTTCCGCGAGCAGCTCAAGACTGCGGGCGTGCAGACGACCTGGTACCCCGCTTTGCACACCTTCACGGAGTACCGCGACGCAGTCCCCCCCGGCGACCTGCCTTGGGCCACCGAAGCGTCCGATCGGCACTGCGCGCTGCCGCTGAGCGCCACGATGGATGAGGCGGCGGTGGATGTTGTCGTGAAGGCGGTGCGCGCGGCGCTCGTCTGATCTCTGAACCACCTTGGCACCCAAATCCGAGGCCGAAACGAACACCCGTTCGTATTCCGTCCTACCCAGGCGCTAGTGTTCGAGTCAGTGTTCAGGGACCCCGCTTCCGCTTGACCATCATGACCAAACCCCACTGACCCTTTGACAGCATCTAGCTCCGTGGACCCTCTATGGACAGTTCGCGACGCGCTCGGCACGCCTGCGTACGACCGCCACAACGTGCTCTTGTATGAGGGCGACTGCCTTGATCTCTTGAGGAGGATGCCGCCTGGAATTGTGGATCTCGCGGTCACGTCACCTCCCTACAACATCGGCAAGGAATACGAGGTCAAACGTGACGTAGCCGAGTACATCGATTGGTGCGACGACTGGATAGCCGAGATCCATCGAGCCGCGGCGTCAAGCGGTGCCTTTTGGCTGAATCTGGGCTATCTATCGGTACCTGAGAAGGCGCGGGCGATCCCGATTGCGTACCTTCTCTGGGACCGCATCCCGTTCTATCTGGTTCAGGAGGTCGTCTGGCAGTACGGCGCTGGAGTCGCGGCGCGACTCGCCTACTCGCCCAGGAACGAGAAGTTCCTTTGGTATGTACGCAACCAGCACGCGTTCTACTTTGACCTTGATGCAGTACGAGACCCGAACATCAAGTACCCCAACCAGTTCAAGAACGGCAAACGAAAGATCAACTTGGCCGGCAAGAATCCCGGGGATGTATGGTCGTTTCCGAAGGTAACATCTGGACGCAACCGAAGCTCGACGGAGCGAACGCCACACCCCGCACAGTTTCCAATGGCAGTCATAGATCGCATTATCAAGGGTTGCAGCCGAAGCGACGCGCTGGTCTTGGATCCGTTCATGGGGTCCGGCACGACGGCCGAGGCGGCGATGCGACTTGGACGTCCGGTAGTGGGCATCGAGTTGAATCCCGCATACATCGAGATCGCGGCTCGGCGACTCGACCGAGCCGCGGCCGGGCTCGGAGCAGAGCACGCCCAGCTTCTCCTCAGCGCCTAAGCTTTGAACAAGACGACGAGCTTACCCGCATACGCCTCGGGTCGAATCCGGGCCTGCTGCCCCGAAGAGGCCACTTGCGCGATCCAGTCCGTGTGATCGAGCCATCCCAATCGGATCAAGCGGACCCTGGGCAGCTCGGGGGCCGCCTCCGACCATTTCTCGAAGTTGACGGTCAGGTAGAAGCCAGACTTGGACTTCTTGCCAGTGCCGGGCTGCGCGTAGCTTCTGTTGCCAAAGACGTGACTCGGGTGTGATGAAGTCTTGATCTCGGTCGACCAGTAGGCATCAGGGAGGTATACGAGATCCTTGTCCGCCCCACTCGCATCTCGTCGCCATTGCTTTGGATAACGTGCCTGAAGGTCATACGGGATAAGCTCGTGAAGATAGCTGCCCATAATCTGCGGCGTCGGAAAGATGTGTTCGCCGATCCGAAGGTTGAGCTTTCCGATTCCGGATTGGAAGATGCTGTCCCACTCTTCCAGCACGACGGCGACGAGCTCTTTGCGCGTGACGGGATACTTCGACAGAAGTTCGTTGGTCCGCGCGGGCCACCTCCCCTGAGGAACACCGTCGTAGGGGCTCTGCTGCGACACGACGCGGCAGTCTGCCACGAACGCGTGGCCGAGCGTCCCGGGGGGTGGTGACCTCGGCTCGCGGCCCGGCCCTGCCTCGGCTCGGTCACCCCTCCGGCGGGATCAGCCGCTCGCGCACGCTCTCGAACTCCTCGAGCGCCTGCTCGTAGTCCTCGTGGCGGCCGATGTCCAGCCAATAGTCATCGCTCGGCCACGCTCGCACGACCTCGCCCGCCGCGATCAGGCGCAGAACCAGGTCGGGGAAGTCCAGCCGCTCGCCCGGCTTCACGTGCGCGAGCGCCCGCGGCGCGAAACAGTAGACGCCCATGCTCGCGGTGAAGTCGATCGCCGGCTTCTCGTCGTAGCCGGTCAGGCGCGTGGGGTCGCCGTCGTCGCCGAAACGCAGGACACCGAGGGAGACCTGTACGTGGCGCACCTTCGTGGCGATCGTCGCCGCCGCGTCGCTCGCGCGGTGGCGCTCCAGCAGTGCGCCGTAGTCGATGTCGGTGAGCACGTCGCCGTTCATCACGAGCACGTGCTCCTCGCGCAGGCCGTCGATCAGTGCGAGTGCGCCGACGGTGCCGAGCGGCTCCTGCTCGCGGTGGTAGTCGATCGGGATGCCGTACGCCGAGCCGTCCTGGAAGAACGCCTCGATCAGCTCCGCCAGGTAGCCAGTGGCGACCGTGATCCGCTCGAAGCCGTGCGCCTTCAGCTGGCGCACCACGATGTCCAGTACCGGACGGTCCCCGATCGGCATCAGCGGCTTCGGGAGCACGGTGGTGTAGGGGCGCAGGCGCGTACCTTCGCCTCCCGCGAGGATCACCGCGCGTCTCATGGTCGCAGCGCGTCTTCCAGCAGACGCTCGATCTCCGCGGCCACCACCGGTGCGGCGTAGGTCCGCTCGGCGTACGCACGGGCCGCGGCGCCCTCGCGCTGCGCCCGCTGCGGATCCTCGACGTAGCGCTCCAGCAGCGCTCGCAGCGCCGCCGGGTCGTTCTCCGGCGTTGCGATGCCCCCGAACTCGGGGGCAATCATGTCCGCGACCCCCTCCGCGCCGGTGGACAGGCACGGGCGGGAGGCGAGCATGCCGAGGATCACCGCGCGCGGGGCCCCCTCGGTCGGACTCGGGCAGAAGACCGATACGTCGAACGCCGAGAGCACCTCGGGGACCTCCGCGCCGGGGGTCGCGATGAAGTGCGCTCGCTCGCCCAGCGGCGCCGCCAGCTCGCGCAGCTGTGCCTCGGTCTCCCCATCCCCGGCGAGGACCAGGTGCACGCGCGGATTCTCCAGTTCCCGCACGGCGTTCACCACCACATCGTTGCGCTTCTTTGGGTGAAACCGCGAGATGCAGCCCACCACGAACGCGTCCGCCGGTATGCCCAGCTCCTCACGTACCCTTGAACGTCCCTGCTCGGTGTAGCGGATCTCCTCAGTGCGCAGCACGTTCGGGACCACCACCACCTTGGCGGGGTCCACCCCGACCTCCTTGACCGAGTCGAGCGT
The DNA here is from genome assembly GCA_963701215.1 of uncultured Solirubrobacterales bacterium. Taxonomy (GTDB): domain Bacteria; phylum Actinomycetota; class Thermoleophilia; order Solirubrobacterales; family Solirubrobacteraceae; genus Palsa-744. The sequence continues at coordinate 4,342,993 of OY969580.1, read as the reverse complement.
CCCCTGTGAGACCGCCATCACCAGTCGCGCTTGGCGCGCAGCGGCAAGGTAGGCTCGCCGCGGAACGCCCCTGCGCAGCGGAAAAGGGACCGGACCCCACTCCAACCACACCACCGCGCGCCGCGCTCGCCCGGGCAGCGCGAGCGCCAGCAGTTGCTCCTTCTTGTAGTGCAGCAGCACTGCGTCGTAGGGCTCCTGCGCCGCCAGCGCCCGCCGCAGCCTCCTCGCCAGCAGCGGCCACCGCGCCGCCAGGCTCACCCACGTGGTGGTCGAGAGCTTTGGGCCGATCTCGATCGGCAGCACCCGCACCCCCGTGTCGCGCCCGATGCCCGGCTGGTCGGTGAGCATCACCACGTCGTGGCCGCGCGCGCGCAGCGCCTCGAGCATCTCCACCGCCGCGAACTCCGCGCCGCCGCTGGAGTCGGTCGTCATCACGCTCACGATCTTCATCCGCGCCGTATCATCCCCGCTCGGGGGTACACCTGACTTCTCATCCTCTGAGACACCGTCGCCGGGGCCTGACTCTGTGAGCACACAACCCACGTCACCGGCCCTACCCAAGCTTCTGCGCCCAGCCAAGGTGCGCTCCGCGCTCGGGCGTCGCCGATTCGAGTGGCAGCTGGAACGCACCCCGGTGAGCGGGCGCGGCGAACCGGTGGCGCTCGGCACAGAGTACGGGGGCTGGATGGTGCCCGCGGCGCTGATCAAGCCCGGGTGGATCTGCTACTGCGCCGGCGCCGGCGCCGACATCTCCTTCGACCTCGCCCTACTCGAGCGCTTCGACGTGCGCGTCCAGAGCATCGAGCCGGTCGAGCAGTACGTTCAGGCCGCGCGCGAGGCGGCTGCCGGAGAGCCCCACTTCGCGGCGCACCGCGCGGCGATCGCCACCGCCGACGGGCCGCTGCGGATGCAGCGCACCCACAACCCCGAGGGCCAGGCGCTCTCCAGCGCGGAACTATTCGACACCAACGAGTTCGTGGAGGTCCCGGGGCGCACGCTGGCGAGCCTCGCGCGCGAGCTGGGCCACCCCCGCGTCGACCTGTTCAAGTTCGACCTCGAGGGCGGTGAGTACGAGGTCATCCCCCAGCTCGACCTGGCTGCGCTGCAGATCAAGGTGCTCGCCTTTCAGCTGCACCACAACCGCGGCCCCCGCGCGGCCCGGCGGGTGATCGAGTACCTCGAAAAGAACGGCTTCGAGGCGGTGGCGATCAAACCGGCGGTGAAGCTCACCTTCGCGCGGCGCGATCTGCTTGGGGCGTAGCGCCCGCCGCGGGGGCGTATCCCCCGCCGTGCCTCCCTGCCGAAACAGCCCGAAGCGAATACGGTTCGCCGCGTGCCACGAGCGCGCATCTCGGCCTGTCTGATCGTCCAGAACGAGCGCGAGCGTCTGCCGGCGGCGCTCGCCAGCGTCGCCTTCTGCGACGAGGTGCTTGTCGTCGACGGCGGCTCCACCGACGGCACCGCCGAGCTCGCGCGCGCCGCCGGCGCGCAGGTGATCGAGCACCCCTGGCGGGGCTTCGCGATCCAGCGCAACGTCGCGATCGACGCCGCGCACGGCGACTGGATCCTCGAGGTCGACGCCGACGAGCGCGTCTCGCCGGCACTGCGGACGAGCATCGAAGCGCTGCTCGCGCAGCCACCGGAGGGCGTGGCGATGGCCGTCTGCGCGCTGCGCAACCGCTTCCTCGGCGGCCTGCTCGGGCCGTCGGCCAAGTACCCCGCCTACCGCTCGCGGCTGTTCCGGCGTGGCGCCTACCGGCACGACGAGTCGCTCACCGTGCACGAGGGACTCGAGCCGCGCGAGCGGCCCACGATTCTTGCGGGTGACCTCGAACACGAGCTCGCCGCGACCCTACGCGAGGCGCTGCTCGACACCTGGCGCTACGCGCGCCTGGAGAGCCGCCGCGTCCCACGCCCCCGCGCCCCCGGCGCCTACCTGAAGGGAATCGTGCTGCGTCCCGCCGCGAAGCTCTGCTACCGGACGGTCGTGGACGGCGGCTGGCGCGACGGGTGGCGCGGCTTGTTGAAGATCTCCCTCGACGTCGGCTCCGACGCGCTCGTCTGGGTGCTCGTGCTGGTGCGTCCCGGGCCCGCGCCGGCGCCACCCCCCGGCGGCGGGGGTGAGCACTTCGGCCGCCGGCGCGCGGGACCCGTGCGGATCGTCGCGGTGTCCGACCGTGGGCGGCCCACCGAGCGCGCCGTCCACTGGCTGAGCGCGCTGCAGCGACGCGGAGCCGACGTGACACTGATCTGCGAGGAGCCCGTACCCAATCCCGACCTGCCGCAGCAGACGGTGGCGAAGATCGGGCCGCTGGTGATCGCCCGCGCCCTGGACGTCGAGCGGCAGGTGCGCGTCGTCGACGCGGTCGTCCCGTTTGGGCGACGGGCGCGCCTGGTACACCGCGTGCTACCGACCACGCTGCGACCGGCCGTCGCAGGTGTGGACTGCGATGTCGACCCCGACCGAGCGTTCGAGCTCGCCCGCGCGGCTGCGCCCGGGTGAGCGCTCAGGTCGTCCGGATGATCAGCACCGAGCACGGCGCGTGGTGGGAGACCTTGTTGGGCACCGAGCCCAGCAGGAAGCGCTTGGCGCCGGTCATGCCCTTGTTGCCGACCACGATCAGATCCGCTCCACGCTCCTCCGCAACGTCGAGGATCGCGTCGGCGGGGTCGCCCTGGCGGGCGTAGACGTTGACCTCGACGCCCGCCTCGCGGGCCGGCGCGGCGGCCGCCTCCAGTGCGAGGTCGACGTCCTCGCGCGGGTTGATCGCCCACTGCAGGTCCTCCGGTGCGTCGCGGCGTTCCTCGCGTAGGCGTTGTGCCGGCACGGGCTCGTACGCGCTTACGATCTCGAGCGCCGCCCCCAGCGTGCGGGCCAGATCGGTCGCCTGGCGCACCGCCTCGCCGGCCGTCTCGGAGCCGTCAGTGCCAACCACGATCGATTTGAACATACCTCTGACTCCTTGCCTTGCCTGCGTGTGTGTAGTAGCGCGGGGCCGCGCCGCCCGCCGAGCCGATCATATCCGCGACCGGCGCCGACTCGCCACCGTGCTCGCACACCCTGTGGCGCGCAACACCCACACGCCGGTGCTTTGGCGTACTTGCACGCGACAGTGCTCACGCGCCCACGCAACGGCTGCGCCGTCTCTCGGATCGCTCTGGAGGTCTTCGTCCACCTCTGCGACGACCATCCACACAGTCCCGCCGCCGTGGTGCGCCAGGCGGGCGAACGTCGCGGCAGGTGGCGGTCCGTTGGGCACGCTGCCGTAGCCGGTGCGGTCCTTGAAGCCCACGAACCCCGCCGGCAGCGGCTCGTCGTGCCATTCCTGCACGACCAGGTCGCCGTCGCGCGCCCTGAACGCCGGGTCGTAGTAGCCGAGCGAGGGCAGCACGAGCGCGTTGTCGACGATCGTCGGCTGCCCGGGGGCGCGGGCGGCTCTCAACCAAGCGGCGACCGGCCGCCAGTTCTCCTGAACCTCGCGCACCTGACGCACGGCGGCGAACACCGCGAGAGCCGCGATCGCCGCCAGGCAGCCCGCGGCAGCGGCCCTCCCCCGCCGGCTCTCCCACAGGCAGTCGGCCGCCAGCGCCACCAGCAGGCAGAGGCCGGGCAGCGACAGGATCGCGTAGCGGGGCCAGAACACGGGCTCGACGAACGACACCGCGAGCAGCAGCGCGGCGGGAACCAGGCCCCACGCAGCCGCGACCCCGAGCTGGGTGCGCTCACGCTCCCGGCCGCGACCGCGCGAGCGCCACACGGCAGCCCCGACGAGCAGCGCCCCCACGAGCAGCGTGATCCAGCCCACGGCGCTCACCTCCGAGAAGCCGCCGGTGAATTCCTGGAGCGCCAGTTCGACCAGCGCCCGATCGGTTTTCGGCAGCCAGTAGAAGGCGTCACGGCGACTGCGGGAGATACCCGCCGCGACCAGCAGCGGCACGCAGCAGAGCAGCAGGGCGAGCAGCGAGCGACGCCAGCGGCGCACCGCCTGGGGTCCACCGCTGCGAACCAGCAGCAGCTGGGCCGGCAGGGCGAGTGGGACCGCCAGCAGGTCGCAGTACGCCATCGCTGCCATCGCGGCGACGTAGCCGATCCACGCCGCCCGCGCCCTGTCCGCCCGAGAGCTCGCGTATGCGAGCGCGCCGAACCCCAGACAGGCCGTGAGCACCACGAACGCGTACGCGCGGGCCTCCTGGCTGTACCAGGCGGCCATCGGGTTGACCGCGAGCAGCGCGGCCGCCACCAGCGCAACCGTCCGCCCCGCAAACTGCCGTGCCGCCCACCACATCGCGGGGACGCTGGCCGTGCCGGCGACCACCGCGGGCAGGCGCAGCAGCTGTTCGCTGTCGCCGAACACCCGGATCAGCGGCCACAGGACGATCGAGTACAGCGTGCCGTTCGCTTCGTAGCCAAACAACGCCACCATGTGCCCGAAGCTCCGCTGGGCGAGCGCGAGCGAGTACACCTCGTCGGTGAAGAGGCTGCGCGAAAGGCTCGTCACGCGCAGCGCCAGCGCGAGCGCCGTGAGCGCCGCGATGGCGACCGTCGTTCCCCGCGATGCGCTCGCCGAGCTCGACCTCGAGCCGCCCACGGTGATGGTGGTGGAAGTCATCGCCTTCGGTGCAGGAGAAGCCTAGTGGACAGCTTCGTGTGCGCTCCGCCGTGGACCGCTGGGCCCAGTGCCCTTAACGTTCGTCCCTCGCCCATGATCGACCTCCACTGCCACGTGCTGCCAGGCATCGACGACGGCCCCGCCACCGTCGAGGGCTCGCTCGAGCTCGCACGCCTCGCTGCCGCGGGGGGCACCGACGTACTTGTTGCCACGCCGCACGTGAGCTCGCGCTACCGCAACGACGCCGCGACGATCGCCGAGCGCGTGGCCGCACTGAACGAGCGCCTCACTGCAGATGAGATCCTGACGACTGACGGCCGCGTGCTCGAGGTTCGCGCCGGAGCCGAGGTCGCGCTGACGCTGATCCCAGAGCTCGACGACGGGCAGCTCGCGGCCCTCGGCCTCGGCGGCGGGTCGTGGCTGCTGGTGGAGCCCCCCTTCACCCCCGTGGCGCCGAACCTCGAGGCGATCCTGCTGGAGCTGCAGCGCGCCGGGCACCGCGTCGTGCTCGCCCACCCCGAGCGCTGCCCCGCCTTCCAACGCGACCCGCCGGCACTGGAGCGGCTCGTGCGCGCCGGCCTGCTCACCTCGGTCACCGCCGGCTCGCTCGGGGGCCGCTTCGGCGGCGAGGCGCGCCGCCTCGCACTCGCGCTCGCGCGCGAGGGGTTGCTCCACAACGTCGCCTCAGACGCCCACGACGCCGTCAACCGCACCCCCGAGATCACTGCGGAGCTCGAGCAGTCCGGGCTCGCCCCGCTCGCGCCGTGGTTGACCGGGGCGGTGCCCGCCGCGATCCTCGACGGCGGGGAGGTGCCGCCCGCGCCGATGGTGGCGGCGACTGCGCTCGAGCCGGCACGGCGAGGTTGGTGGCGCTCCCTGCTCCGTTGAGCGTCGGCCCGCCGCCTCGGGGGTGTTGACCCCACCGCCGCGGAGGCGTGGGCTACACCAGCTTCGTGATCGCGATGATCATGCCGAGCACCACGAACACCACGATCGCGACCTGCATCCAGATCCATGTGGACGGCATACGGCTGACAGCGTACTTGCGGCGGCTAGTGTGTAGGCGTGGCAGGATGCCGCCGCACCCCCATGGCCGGACGCCTACTACTCAAGCTCCTCGCTCTCGCGCTCCTCGGACTGTGCGCGTCGGCGTGGCTTGTGCCGGCGAGCGAGGCCGTGCGCGCCGCGAGCGCGCCGCCCGCCCCTCCCCTGGGCGGTTTGAACATCTCCGGGCTCTCCTCCGGCGCTCGGCTGAGCGAAACGGACGACGAGATCGCCACCGCGCGGGCGCTGCACGCCCAGGTGGTGCGCGTCGCGGTCCCGTGGTCGGTGTTGGAACCGCGCAGCCCGGGCCAGGTCGAACCGCACGCGCTGGCCTACCTCGATCGCCTCGTCGGCGACGCGGCGGCGGGTGGCATTCGGGTGATCCTCACCGCCGACAGCACTCCCTGCTGGGCCTCCTCCGCGCCGGCGTCGCTGCTGCGCAGGTGCGCACCCGGGGGCGCGAGCAAGGCCAACGCCTGGCCGCCGCTCGACCCCTCCGCGTATGCGAGCTTCGTCGCCTACCTGGCCGCACGCTACGGCACGCGCCTGGCGGCGATCGAGGTTTGGAACGAGCCCGACCAGGCCAACGAAGACTACCTCGCCGGGCCTGAAAAACCGCAGCACTACGCGGCCATCCTGCGCGCCGCGTACCCCGCGATCAAGCAGGTCGCCCCCGGCGTGCCGGTGCTCGCGGGCTCGCTTGTCGGCTCCAACGGGGTCTTCCTGCGCGCCCTCTACGCGGCCGGCATCAAGGGCTACTACGACGGGCTGGCCGTCCACTTCTACAACCTCACGCTCGGCTCGCTGCGCGCGATCCGCGAAACTCAACTGGCCGCCGGGGACACCAAGCCGCTGTGGCTCGACGAGTTCGGCTGGACCTCGTGCTGGCCGCACCGCAGAATCCAACAGGAACAGGCGTGCGTCACCCCGCAGGTCCAGGCGACGAACATCACGAACCTCTACCGCTCCCTGAGGCGCGCACCGTATGTAGCCGCCGCGGTCCTCTACGGGCTGCAGGACGGCGCGCACGAAGACTTCGGCGTGCTGAACGCGCGCGGCGCCCGCAAGCCCGCGTTCGCCGCGCTGGCCCGGGTGCTCGCCTGGTCCTTCGGCGCACCCAGCCCGGTGACCCTGAGCCTGCGCCGCAGTCACGGCGCGGTGGTGGCCAGCGGTTCCGGGCCCGTCGGCGACTACATGCAACTCGAAGCGCTCCAGGGCTCCGTGCTGCGCTACCGGGCGCTGTTCACGCTCGACCGCTTCAACCGCTACTCGATCCCGCTGCCAGGGGTGCTGGGCACACACGACCTCACGGTGCGCGTCTTCCAGTACCTGGCAGGGCAGCGGCCACGACGCCCGGCGCAGTATCTGAAGTCGGCCGCCGACTTGGGGGTCGCGCCGAACCCGGAAGTCCCGCGCCGGCTCGCAGGGGCAGAGACTTGGACTAGCTGCTGGAGTGGTGGCGTCTACTCCCCGTTGTGCAGCAACGCCCCGAAGGTGAGCGCGAGGATCTTCAGGTCCAGCGTCAGCGACCAGTGGGCGATGTAGTAGTTGTCCCACTCCACCCGTTCGGCCAGCGAGGTCTGGCCGCGCAAGCCGTGCACCTGCGCCCACCCGGTGATCCCCGACTTGACTCTGTGGCGGTCCCCGTAGCGGGCGAGGTCCTGGCGGAAGAGCTCCACGAACTCCGGGCGCTCCGGGCGGGGGCCGATGACGCTCATCTCGCCACGCAGCACATTGAGGAGCTGGGGCAGCTCGTCCAGGGAGGTGCGGCGCAGGAAGCGGCCGATCGGGGTGCGGCGGTCCTCCCCCTCGACCCCGCCCGGGGCGGTGTCCCCGCCGAGCTGCCACGCGAGCTCGTCGTCCTCGCTCGGCTCCTGCTCCGCATACCCCGCGCGCATCGAGCGGAACTTGTAGAGGTCGAACAGCGTGCCGTCGCGGCCCACGCGGCGCTGGCGGAAGAGGATCGGCCCGGGCGAGGTCAGACGCACCGCGAGCGCGGTGCACGCCAGCACCGGGGAGAGCACGACCAGCAGCACCGCCGCGAACACACGGTCGAAGGCGTGCTTGAGCGCAAACTGCACGCCCTTCGGGTTGACCGCGGTGAAGGAGAGCAGCGGCAAGCCCCCCACGGTGTCGTAGCCGACGCGGTTGTTGATCGTGTCGAACATGCGCGGCACCACCGAGACCTCGACGCCGAGCTCCTGGCAGCGCTGGATCAGGCGGCTCACACGGGCGTCGGCGACGGAGGAGAACGCCACGATCAGGTTGCGCACCGCCGTGCGCTGCACCACCTCGTCGAGGTCCTCCGTCGTGCCGAGCACCGGCACGTCGCGCCCCCCCACTTCCGCAAGCGGGCGCGGGTCGTTGTCCAGGAAGCCGACCGGGCACAGGCCGTACTCCGGGTGGTCTTCCAGGCGGCGCGCCACCTGCGCGCCCACCAGGCCCGCGCCCATGATCAGCACCGGACGTCCCACCAGTCTGTGGCTGCGCGCCAGCCGCTGCGCAAGCGCGAACACCGCGCGGCCGACGCTCAGCCCCAGCAGCGCGAGCAGCCACGTCCGCACCCAGTCGGCCTGCGGGGGCATCCGCCCGTTCACCGCCAGGCCGACCATCGCCACCGCCATCGCCGCAACCGAGACCGCGCTCACCACCGGCGCCAGCCCGTCGAGGATCAGCGCGCGCAGCCGCGTGTGGTAGAGCCCGCGCAGGTAGAGCAGCCCCATCGTCAGCACCGGCAGCGCTAGCAGCGGCGCGCTCGCGGCCGAGGCGTGCAGCGTGCCACCGACGCCCCCGAGTGCGAGCACCACCGCAGCACACAGGAGCACGAAGTCCACGATCGGGCGCACCACGCTCCAGCCGGGCTCCTCGAGCAGCAGCTGCAGCGGGCCGCGGAAGCTCCCCGCACGCGCCGAGCGTGGCCCCGGCGCGAGCCGCGCCGGGGCGCGGTGGGTCAGAGGCAGGCTGGGAGTGGTCGTCTGTCGAGTGAGGCGCGGTCCGTTCATGGCTGGGTGGGCGTCCCTGTCCGTGGTCGGTGAGTGGGCGTCGGGTCGGTGGGCGTTCCGGTCGTTCGTCCTTGACGCGAGCGCCCCCGTTCCGCTGCCCATCCAGTTCGAATGTCGGTGATTCTCACGATGCTCACGATTCTCGGAGTCCTAGTCATGACGAGTACCCGCAAGTCGCATGGTCGCAACCGCCATCAGTGCCAGCGCACCCGCCACGGCCACGAGCGCCAGCACGTCGGCGCCCGAGAACCACGGCGTGTCCGCGCTTGCCAAAGTAGCCGCGGACGCCTCGCCCTGTGCGGAGCCCGAAGACGTCGGGGACGCGCCGGAGCCCTGCGCGGAGCCGCCGTGCGCCCGCGTGGCGCCGTGCGTGCTGGCAGCCTGGTCACCGCCCGCGCCGGTAGAGCCGGAGCCGCCGCGGGACGCCGCACCCCCGGCGGACGAGGACGCGGGAGCTCCACTGAAGGCAGCGCCACCCCCGGAGGAGGACGAGGAGCCACCCCCGGAGCCGCCCGTGCCCGAGCCTCGCCCGAGACCGTTCAGCAGCGTCGCGCCGATGATCGACTGAGCGCCCGCGCCAGGGCCCCCGTAGCCGCTGAGCAGCGGGCCGCCCGCGAGCGCGCCGGCGGGCGCGAGCGCGCTCAGGCCGACGAGGAGGCTCAGGGCCCCGAGTGTGGAGACGGTGGTGCGGTGGCCTTTCATGCTTCCGTGCTTCCCAACCTTGGGTTCCTTTCGGCTCTGAGCGACCCCATATGGTCGCACTCCTTGCCTCGCCATCACCGCCTCACCGCCCAGCTCCGTCGCAACCGGGCACTGCTGCCGCGACGTCCGGGGTCAGCGAATCGGTCAGGCTTACACAACCTAGCGAAGCCTGCGAGCATTATCGGACAGAGGACCCCACAACTGATCCGTAATTTCACTCACGCCCGGCTCACTTCAGGAGAGCTGACGAGCGTTGAGCAGGATTGAACGGTTCAGTTCCCCGATGTCCACCTCGCGGCCGCTCCTCACCCGCGCCAGCGCCTCCCGGGTGAGCGGATCGCGCGGGTTCAGGCGCGCCGCCCGTTCGAGCAGCACGAGTGCTTCGCGCCGCTTCCCGCGCGCCGAGGCGATCGCCCCCCGCTCAAGCATCGCGTAGGTGTCGCCCTGGGTGCGCCGCAGCGCCAACGCGAACTCGTGGTCCGCGCGTCCCACTTCGCCGAGGCGCAACGCGATGCTGCCGGCCACCACGTACGGTTCGTCGCTCAGGGGGTTCAGGCGCGCCGCGCTGTCCAAGCGCGCGTACGCCTGCTGGGGTGCCTGCACCCAGAGGCGGGCCGCGCTCTGCACCTGCAGCTCGCTCAACCACGGGGCCGTGAACGAGACAACCGCCGCAAGCGCGAGGAGCGCACCCGCCGCCACCGGCCATCGGCCACGCCATCCGCGGGGGCCGGCGCGCGCGAGCGCCCCCCGCGGCGCCAGCGCGCACCCGAGGCCGAGCAGCGCGAACGCCGGCGCCCCCAAGCCCGCGAACTCCCAGAACCAGTCGACCGAGCCGTGCACGAACCAGTACGCGAAGCCGGCCACCGCGGCCGCCGCGACCGCGCGCGCGAGGGGGTCGCGGTTGCGCGCGAACGCCCGCCAGCACGCCACCAGCGCCGCGCCCAGGCCGACCACCGCCAACAGCGCCCCCACCGCCCCCGTGTCCGCGAGCGTGCGCAGCTCCACCGAGTGTGGGTAGTGCGGGGTCTCGTTGGAGCGCCCGTGCACGAGGTAGGGCTCGGCGAAGTTGTCAGCCCCGATGCCCCCCACCGGGTGCGCGACGAATTCGTCGAGCGCGACCCGGTAGAAGTCGTAGCGGTTGGACCCCAACCCGCTTGTTAGGCGGCTGCCCGTGGTGGCGTCCGCGCCGTACCCCCGCGGGCTCTTGAACGTGTCCCACGCGTTGTGCGCCCGCGTCAGTGGGTCGCCCGCCGCCGCCCAGCCGCCAGCCGCCAGCACCACCAGCGCGGCCACCGCGACCGCGGCCACGCCCCGGTGCACGCGCGCCGCCGCGGCCGGGGAAAGGGTGCGCCGGCTCTCCAGCGCCGCCCCCGCCGCCACCACCGCGCCGACGGCGAGCGCAGAGAGCAGCGTCGCCGCCACGGCCCCGTGCACCGCCGCCGACGCGACGCGTGCTGCCACCGCCGCGGCGGGGAGCGCCGCCGCGCCGTGAGCGCCACTCGCCAGGGCGCCTTCCAGAGCGCTCACCCGGTCGCCCACCCGCAGCACCGCCGGGGCCGCCGCGCCGATCCCCGCGGCGACGGGGATCGCCAGCGCGAACGTGCGCACCCGCCCGGGCAGCAGCGCGAACACCAGTACCACCAGCACCGCCGTCGCGTACACCGAGCCCCGGCTCTGGCTGAGCAGCGCCACCTCGGCGAGCGCCACCGCGCCGCCCGCCATCACCCCCCGCAGGCCCCACGGCAGCCGCCGCTCGCGCGCCAGCAGGAGCGCCGGCCAGAACGCCATCAACCACTGCGCCGCGTTCGCGTTCACATACCCCGCGGGGTACACCAGCCGGCCCCCGGGCAGTAGCGCGGTCAGGCGCGCTGCGGACCCCACCGCCGCGTCGACGTGCAGCGCCGCGAACAGCGCCACCCCGATCAGCGCCACCGTCCACGCGCACACCAGCAGTGCGGCCGTGGCCCCCCGCTGGGGAAAGCACGCGAACAGCGCGAACACCAGCAGGTACAGCAGCGTCCGGTTCGCGCCTTCCCACGCGTCGCCGGGCACCCCTGCCCACAGGATCGAGAGGAAGCTGAGCACCGTGTACCCCGCCAGACACGCCACCGCGAGGCGCACCGCCGGCGGGATCTCGTTCAGGCGCGGGCGCACCGCCGCGAGCGCGATCGCCAGCAGCGCCAGCACCACCAGACCGCCGGGCGCCCAGTGGGTCAGCGGGTAGCCGGCCTGGTCGGTGGCCCACACCACCGCCAGCGCGAGCGCGCCGAGGGCGGGCACCGTGGCGGGGGCTTCGCGCAGGGGCGCAGTCAACCGCACGGTCATCCAGCCTCAGCCTACAGGCCACTCCAGAGACCCCGGCTGAGAGCCGTGCGCGGGTGTCGAGGGAAAGGATTTGGAGGAGGACCCCCACAAGGGGGGTCGGGGGGCGGGGTCGGTTGGTGGCTGGCGGGGGGCGGTGGACACTGCCACGCGCCCGGCCGAACCACGCAGGCTCACTCCTTGGTGGACGCGGGGCGCGTGGCGCCCGCCAGCAGCAGCGCGAGCACGCGCCCCATCAGCTCGTCGGGAACCGCCTCGGGGTCGGCCATCTTCTGGCGCGCGATGCCGTCCGCCAGCGCGTCGATCGCGATCGCCAGATGCTCTGCGGGCAGCTCGAGCTCCAGCTCGAAGTCCCGTGCCCCGTCGGCGATCAGGCGTGTCAGCGTCGCCCGGGCGCGCCCGAAGCTGTCCGCCACGTGGCGGCGCACGCCCTCGTCGCGGGCCGCGTACGCCCAGAACTCCATGAACAGCAGCAGCACGTCCGGTTCGCGCTCGATCATCGCCATCCACCGCTCCGCGCCGCCCTGCGCGCGCTCGGCGACGGAGGTGCGCTCGCGCACCGCCTCCTCGATCTCGCGTGCGTGCTCATCGATCTCGCGGTCCATCACCGCCAGGAACAGAGCCTCCTTGCCGCTGAAGTTCGAGTACAGCGCCCCGGTCGAGTAACCCCCCTCGGCGGCGATCTCCTCGACCGAGGCCGCGTGGAAGCCGCGCCGCGCAAACACCGCACGGGCCGCCGCCAGCAGACGCTCGCGCGTGAGGGCCTTGCTCTGCTCGCGTGTCAGACGCGCCGTCGCCACGGCCCCATCCTACTTGACGGAGTGGGTGATATTGCGATAACGTCCGTTATCAGTTTCGCGGCTCGACGCCGTGGGCGGCCACGCACCCGCTCAACCCCGACAGATTCTCACCCGCACCCACTCCACCCCCGACGGACCACGAGGAGCAGACCCCATGGCGAGCAGCGCGACCCCCACCACCACCGGCTCCACCTCCAACGGCGACGGGCCTCCAGCCACCGCAGAGCTCGGCAGCCTCCCGGCCGACTCCCTCTCCTACACAGACCTGTACGCCCGCTGGGAGCGCGGCAACTGGAGCGCCACCGAGCTGGACTTCACCGAGGACGCCCGCCAGTGGCGCGAGCGGTTCACCGACTTCGAGCGCCAGGCGGCGCTGTGGAACTACGCGCTGTTCTTCTGGGGCGAGGACGCGGTTGCCGACAACCTGTCCCCCTACATCGACGCGGCGCCGCGCGAGGAGCAGAAGTACTTCCTCGCCACCCAGCAGGTCGACGAGGCCCGCCACGCCGTGTTCTTCAAGCGCTTCATGCACGAGGTCGCCGGGATCGGCGACGGCTCCATGTCCTCCGGGCTGTCCGCCGTCCTGCCCCAGCTCTCCCCGGGCTTCCGCAAGATCTTCGCGCGCCTGGACACGATGGCCGACGAACTGCGCGCCGACCACTCTCCCGCCAAACTCGCGGCCGCGGTCGCGCTGTACCACCTCGTGATCGAGGGTGCCCTCGCCCAGCCCGGGCAGCACCTGATCTGCTCCTACCTCGAACAGCGCGACGTGCTGCCCGCGTTCCGCGAGGGCATGCAGAACATCCAGGCCGACGAGCAGCGCCACATCGGCTTCGGCGTCAAGCTGCTCGCCGACCTCAAGCGCGAAGACCCCGTCGGCGTGCCCAAGGCCGTCGCCCGTCTGCTGAACGACGTCACCCGCTACACCGCCCAGGTGCTGATGCCCCCCGGCTGGGACGAGAGCTACCTGACGTGCTTCGGCTACACCTTCGACAAGATCGGCCCCGAAGGCGTCAACTCGCTGATGACCAAGCTCCGCGCCGCCGGGCTGGCCCCCGAGACGCTCCCCGGCCCCCCGATCATGCCCCCCGGTCTCACTCCGCTGGAGCTCTCCCAGCGCGGGCGCGCGCTCGCCCAGGCCGGCGTCATCGGCGTGCGCGAGGGCCCCTCCAAGCGCGACCCCGAGACGGTCGCGCTGCTGTTCGACACCATCCGCCGCCAGGTCAACCCCACGCACGGCCTGCGCCGCCCCACCACCTTCCAGTGGGAGTTCACCGACCCCGACGTCCCCACCTGGCACCTGACGGTGAACAACGGCTCCTCCACCGTCCACCAGGGCGCCGCGCCCCACCCCGACGTGCGCCTGCGCGTCGCCTACCAGGACTTCGTCGACATCATCGGCGACCGCCTGAACCCGATGCGCGCGCTCGCCACCGGGCGCATGCGCCCGCGCGGCAACCCGCTCGCGGTCAGGCGGCTCACCAAGGTCTTCCCGCGGGCCTGAGGGCGTCTTGGGGCCGAGCTCTCGTTCCCGCGGGTGGGCGGGAGCCCCGGCCCGCCCGGGCTATTCCGGGCCGAACTCCCGTTCCGCATGGCTCGGCGGGCCCGTGGGGGCGGACGCGGATTCGTCGCCGGCTGTACTGCTCGTCTGATGACGTGACGCAGCGCGTGCCGTCACCGGCGCCGGCCCGGCGGCAGTGACCGTGGAGCCCGCAGCGGCGGGCTGTTCGGGGCCGAACTCCCGTTGGGCTTGTCGGTCAGAGGCGCGGCGTGAAGCGGCGGCGACAGCCGCCTGCGAGATGCGAGGAGTGGGCGTCGCAGACGGCCTCCCCGAGAGGGCGCCACCCAGCGAAGTCGAGGCCGTCGCCAACTGCGCGGTGCCCGCTGCTGATGCGCTCCTCGCCGGGGCCTCGCGGTGGAACCTTCGGCGGTTGGAAGCTGCCGCGTGGTGAGGCGCCACTGTGAATGCCACACACCCGACGCTGAGCGCCAACACGCAGCTCACCGCCAGCTTCGCGCCCACCGAGCCGCCCATCAGCCACCCCCCGCCGGCGCCGCCCACCCCCGCGACGCCCGAGGCCGAGACAGCGCCCGCGCCGGCCCCCGCGGAGGCGGCCCCCGCTGTGCCAGCGCCGGTTCCCGCGCCCGCCTTCGCGCCCGCCCCCTTGGCACCCACCTTCGCACCGGCTCCCTTGGCACCCGCCTTCGCGCCGGCTCCCGTCGCGTGGGCGGGTGGGACTGCCAACCCCCACGGCAGCGGCAGCGGGGGCAGCACCGCGGCGAGGCCACGCAGCGAGAGGACGTAGGCGCGGCACGCCGGGCACTCCCGCTGGTGCAGCCGCGCGAGGCGGTAGCGCTCGCCGCCGGGGTCGAGGATGCCGAACGCCAGCCCGCGCATCAGCGAGCCCTGCTGCTCGCACCACTCCCCGCCGCGGATCGCCTCCAGCAGCTCCCCCACCTTGCCCGCCACCCCCGGCCGGCCCGGGCCGCGGCCCTCCATCAGCTTGCCCATGCGCGCCTCGCTGATCCCCATGCGCGCGGCGGCCTGCGCGCGAGTCAGGCCCTGCAGGTAGCAGAGGCTCGCCGCTTCGCACTCGCGCGCGCTGAGGCGACCCCGCAGCGCCTCGAACAGCTGGCGCAGACGCGCGCGGTCGTCGAGGACCGCCGCGAGGTCCGTCTCGCTCGCCACGCGCGCCGCCGCCCCACGCGGGCCGGTGCTCGGCGCCGCTGAGCCGCGCCCGGCGAAGGCTGGCTGGGCACCTGTTGCACCCACCTCGACCGCCGCGCGCTCGGGGAGCACGGGGCTACCGAACCCCCGCACCCGTGCGCTGCGGTGCTCGTCGATCGCGCGCCGGAACGTCACCACCGTCAGCCACCCGCCCGGATTGGCGACCTCCTCGCCGGCCGCCACCGCGACGTAGAGGCCCTGCCAGGCCACCGCGTAGCAAGCTTCCAGGTCTCCCTGGTCCAGGTGCACCCCGCGAGCACGCAGTCGCCCGCACACGCTCTTCAGCACTTCCTCGCGCAGCCCCTCGAACTCCTGGCGCAGCAGGCGCTCAGCACGGTAGCGGCGCAACGTCGAGGGGCTCACGGCCTGGGAGCTTACGGGTTTGCTTGCGAGTCCGTCGAATCGTTCTGGTAACCGACAGTTGTCTGACAGCGTGTCCGCCACGCATCCTCCTGCGCAGGGAGAGTTGGGAGCTCATCCCGAAAGGTACAGCAACAGAAGTTCAGGTTCCCGCAAATCGCGACCTCGTCAACGCGTGCAGCCCTCGCAGCGCGTGGGCCTTGTGGGAGACATTCTTTCCAGGTCTGACCCACGGACATGGGTGTCGCGCAAGACGTCTCCAGAACTTCGCGAACTCCAGGTAGAGTGTGTCCGTAACATCGAATCGACCCACCAGTCAACACTAAAGGAGAAGTACAACATGAAACAGCTCAAGATCGCGGGGCTCTGCCTCGTATCCATGCTCGCGATGAGCACGGCGATGACAGCGACCGCCTCTGCGGTAGCGTGGCAGGCGTGCAGAGAAGGCGGAGCGAGCACGAAATACTCAGAAGATCAATGTCTTGCGGCCTCCAGTTCCGGCGCCTGGGGCTGGGAAGAAATCAAAGGCACAGAAAAGGTCAAAGGTGTAGGTTTTTCACTAATGCTAGAGGACATCAAGACACCCCTAGGAGTGGCAGCAATCGAATGCACCAGCGAGAGCGGAGAAGGAATCGTTGGCCCTGGGAATAAAAGCGAGGTACTGACCGCTAAGATAGAAGCCTCGAAATGCCGTGCTCTTAAAGTCTGTGAAAACGTAGAATCAATAGAAACCCTCCATTTGCCATGGCAAACTGAAATCTTTGAAACCGAAAAAAAGGTGTTAGGCAAGGCCAAAGGCACCGGAGCCGGCGAACCAGGATTGAGGATTAAGTGCAAAACCATCCTTGGCAGCAAAACGGACGAATGCGTAGCCGAAACAGGTAAAGAAGAAACCGCGACGTTGGAAGACGTGGCGACGAAAAATGGTACTACCGTAGAATTATTAGTGCTGACTACAGCCGAGCACAAGCAGAAACAAGATTGCACAGAAGGAGGCAAAGAATCGGGTGAAATCAGTGGTCTAGGCGCGATCTTATTGAGCAGCGGCGCGGGGCTACGGGTGCACTGAGTGGATCGGTGGCCGGGCTGAGTCCTGAGCGTTTCGGTGGGGCCGGTTCTTGCCGGCCCCACCAGCGCCGACGGTAGACCGAAGAGGAGACGGCCCGCCTCGGCCCTCGCCACCAGGCGGTATCTTCACCCGATCGTCCGCAACCCTGCATCCCCCGTGCCGGCGCCCTCCCGCGCGGAGGTGCTCGGCATCCCGCTCGCGGTCTCCGACTACGGCGAGGTACTCGACTGGATGGAGGCCGTGATCGCCGCGGGCGAGCGCGGCTACGTAACCGCCGCGGCCGTCAACCTCGTGATGAGCGCCCGCGAGGACCCCGCGACGCTCGCCGCGACGCTCGCCGCCACGCTCGCGGTACCCGACGGGCAGCCGCTTGTGTGGGCGCTGCGGCTGCTCGGACACCCGCGGGCCACGCGCGTGTACGGGCCCGACCTGATGGCCGCCTTCTGCGCGCGCGCCGCGCGCAGTGGGACCCCCGCCTACCTCTACGGCGGCCGCACGCCCGAGGCGCTGGAGTTGCTCACCCGCCGCCTGTGCGAGCGCTTCCCTGGACTGGTCATCGCCGGCGGCTGGTCGCCCCCCTTCCGGGAGCTCACCCCCGAGGAGGAGCGGCGCGTGGTCGCCGAGATCGACGGCTGCGGCGCCCAGGTCGTGTGGGTCGGCACCGGGCAGCCCCGCCAGGAGCGCTGGATGCAGCGCATGCGCCCCCGCCTGCGCGCGCCGCTGCTCATCGGAGTGGGGGCCGCGTTCGACTTCCACGCCGGCCTCGTCCCCCAAGCCCCCGCGTGGATGCAGCGCAGCGGCCTGGAGTGGACCTACCGGCTCGCGCGCGAGCCGCGCCGGCTGTGGCCTCGCTACGTCCGCTACAACCCCCGCTTCGTGGCGGGCTTTGCGCGACAGTACCTGCGCGAGCGTGGGTAACCAGCAGGGAGGGCGGTGATGAAGTGTTCCCAAACGACCCTATATCACTTTACAAACTGAAGTGATATAGGCCCAAAAAGTAAATACACAACCTCGGGTCACCGGCCGGAGATCATCTCTACCCGGGGGTTCCCGGGCGGGCATGAAGCTAACCTCCCCTCCCATGACCCCACCGGAGCACACCGCCGACGTCTCGGTGATCGGCCTCGGCCGCATCGGGCTGCCGCTCGCGCTCTCGTTCGCCGACCGCGGCCTGCGGGTGGTGGGCGTCGACAACGACCCCGCCCGCCTCGGCGCGGTGCAAGAGGGCGTGATGCCCTTCCAGGAGACCGGCACTCAGGAGCTGCTCGAGCGCGTGCGTGAGAGCGGGCGGCTGGAGCTCTCCGAGCGCGTCGCCGACGCCGCGCGGGCGCGGCACATCGTGCTGACGCTCGGCACCCCCTCGTTCTCGCACATCGAGATCGACATGCGCGACATCCGCTCGGTCCTCGACGACCTGCTGGGGGTGCTCGTCCCCGGACACTCGCTCGTGCTGCGCTCCACCGTCGCGCCGGGGACGACCGACTTCGTGGCGGGCTACCTGGCCAAGCACCGCGGCCTGCGCCCCGGCGAGGACGTGTTCGTCGCGCACGCCCCCGAGCGCATCGCCGCCGGGCGGTTCCTGGAGGAGATCGACACGCTGCCGTGCCTCATCGGCGGCGTCGGCCCCCGCTCGGGCGAGGTCGTCGCGGAGCTGTTCGGGGTCTTCCGTGCGCCGCTCGTGCAGACCACGCCCGTGCAGGCCGAGCTAGCGAAGATCTGGGCCAACATCCTGCGCTACACGCTGTTCGCGCTGCCCAACCTGCTGATGATGGACTGCGAGCGCCACGGGGCAAACGTGTTCGAGGTGATCGACCTCGTCAACCGCGACTACCCCCGCGGCGGCCTCGCCCTCCCGGGGCTCACCGCGGGGACGTGCCTGCGCAAGGACTTCGCCTTCTCCGAGGAGCGCTCCCCCGCGCCGGGGATGCTGCTCGCGGTCTCGCGCGTCAACGAGTCGGTGCCGCTGTTCCTCGTCGAGGGGCTGCGCCGGCGCCTCGGCTCGCTGGCGGACCGCAAGGTCGCCGTGCTCGGCCTCGCGTTCAAGGCCGACACCGACGACGAGCGCGACTCGCTCGCCCACAAGCTCGTGCGGCTGCTGGAGCGTGAGCTCACCGACGTCGCCGTGCACGACCCCCTTGTCGCCACCCCCACCGCGCCGCTGGAGGAGGCTCTCGCGGGCGCCGACGCAGTCGTCGTGGCGGCCCCCCACGCCGCCTTCCGCGAGCCCGCGACGCTCGCCGCGATCTCCGCGCTCGCCGCCGAGGACTGCCTGGTCGTGGACCCCTGGAACTGCTGGGGCGCCGGGCAGGTCTTTGCCTACGCCGCGGAGCTGGCCGCGCTGGGGGCGCCCAGCCGATGAACCGCACGCCTGCGACGGCGGGAGTCGAACCCACGTCCCCGTCCCACCTGCAGGTGCCCGTGGCGGCAGGCGCGGGGGTCGGCTTACTTCCCCCGGCGGCGGGTCAGGACGTCCCGCCCGCACGCGCCCGGGGCGGTCCGGACACACGCGGACGATCTCCCTCCCCCCTCCCCCGCCTAGAGGGTGGCGCAGTCGGCCTCTGGCCGGCGAGCCGGGCCCCTCTTCCCGAGTCAGAGCCATGAGTCGGGTGCTCGTCACCGGAGGCGCGGGGACGATCGGCTCTGCCGTGGTGCGCCGGCTGCTGGCGGACCCCGCGTACGAGGTGCGGGTCTCCGACCAGCGGCCCGCCCCGCAGTGGATGCGCGAGGGGTGCGAGGTGCACACCGGGGACCTGCGCGAGCTCGCGCAAGCGCGGCGGGCGACCGAGGGGTGCTCGCACGTGATCCACCTCGCGGCGATCGTCGGGGGCATCGCGAACTTCCACCGGCTGCCCCACACGCTGACGGAGGTCAACGCCGCGCTCTACAACGCCGTCGTGCGCGCGGCGCTGGAGGTCGAGCTCGAGCGCTTCACGTACGTCTCCTCCTCGATGGTCTTCGAGCGCGCCACCGAGTTCCCCACCACCGAGGCGCACCTGCCCGACTGCCCCGTGCCGCTCTCCGCGTACGGCTTCTCGAAGCTCACCGGCGAGGTGTACTGCCGCGCCGCGCACGCCGAGCACGGCCTCCCGTACACCATCTGCCGCCCCTTCAACGCCTACGGCCCTGGGGAGGTGCCCGACGCCGAGCCCGGTATTGCGCACGCCGTGCCCGACCTGATCCGCAAGGTGCTCTCCGGGCAGCGGCCCCTGCAGATCTTCGGCTCCGGCGAGCAGACGCGCACGCTCACGCACGTGGACGACATCGCCGACGGGGTCGTCGTGGCGATGGGCTCCCCGGCGGGGTTGAACGAGGACTTCAACGTCTCCGCCTCACGCGAGCTGACGGTCGCGGAGATCGCGCGGCTCGTGTGGGCCGCCTGCGGCGAGGACCCCGACGCGTTCGAGCTCGAGCACCTGCCCTCCTTCACCGTGGACGTCCCGCGCCGGTGGCCCTCGGTGGAGAAGGCCCGCTCGCTGCTCGGCTGGGAGGCGCGCATCGGGGTGCAGGACGGCCTCGCCGCGACGGTCGCCTGGCTGCGCGAGCGGGAGGGCACCGCTAATCCCGCCGACCTCGCGCACCGATAGGGTCCGCGCGATGGCAGTCCCACTGTTCGACACCTCCACCCCTGTGGCACCGCTACGGGGCGAGCTGCGCGCCGCGGTGGAGCGGGTGCTCGACTCCGGGCTCTACATCCTCGGCCCCGAGGTCGAGGCGTTCGAGCGCGAGTTCGCGGCGTACTGCGGGGCGGCGCACGCCGTGGGGGTCGCCAACGGCACCGATGCCCTCACCCTCGCGCTGCGCGCGATGGGGGTAGGGCCGGGCGACGAGGTCGTCGTGCCCTCCTTCACCTTCTACGCCTCCGCCGAGGCCGTTCCCCCGACGGGGGCCGTGCCGGTGTTCTGCGACATCGATCCGGACACCTTCTGCGTCACCGCGGACACCGTGCGCGCCGCGCTCACCCCGCGCACGAAGGCCGTGATCGTGGTGCACCTCTTCGGAAACGTCGCGCCGGTCGCGGAGATCGAGGCGCTTGGCGTGCCCGTGCTCGAGGACGCCGCGCAGGCCGCCGGCTCGCGCTCTGCCGCCGGGCGCCCCGGCGCGCTCGGTACGGCGGCCACGTTCTCCTTCTTTCCCTCCAAGAACCTCGGGTGCTTCGGCGACGGCGGGGCCGTCACGACCTCCGACCCCGCGCTCGCCGAACGCGTGCGCATCCTGCGCTTCCACGGCTCGCGCGACAAGGTCTCCTACGAGCAGGTGGGCTACAACTCGCGCCTGGACGAGCTGCAGGCCGCGATCCTGCGCGTGCAGTTGCCCCTGCTCGACACCTGGGCCGACGGCCGCCGCCGCGCGGATGCACTTTACGAGCAGGCCGGCCTCGGCGAGCTCCTCACGTTGCCGCAGCCCGTCGCGGGCGCGGAGCCTGCGTGGCACCTCTACGTGGTCGGCCACCCCGACCCGCCGGCCCTGGAAGCGGCGCTCGCCACCGCCGGCATCGGCCACAAGGCCTACTACCGCACCCCCGTCCACCTCCAGGTCGCGATGCGCGCGTGGGGCGCCGGCGTCGAGTTGCCCGCGACCGACCACGCGGCCCGCACGCACCTGGCGATCCCCCTGAGCCCCGTGCTCACCGCCGCGCAGGTTGACGAGGTCGTCGGGGTCGTGCGCGCGTTCGCCTCTTGATTTTCATGAGGACCCCCACAAGGGGGGTCGGGGATGGGTCGGTTGGTGGTGAGCGACCCCATCCTCAGGCGGGCGCAGGCCGAGAAGGTCGTCGCGGCCGCGCGGGACGCGCCACCTGACGGTCGAAGAGCGCACAAATAGTCCGCAAAGTGCGGCTTTTTTGCTCGTAGCTTTTCAATATAAGCGACAGTCGCCTATTATGTGCAACAGTTGCACTGTCCATCTCAGTGCCTGGATTCGAGGCATACCGTCGCCGGAAGGGTGATAAGCCATGCCGCAGAAGCTTCTGTTGGGTCTTCCCGCAGGTTCCCAGGCAGAACATCGCAGCGGAGGCGGCCGCCGTCGACGATCGACATTGGCTCTGGCGGCTGCGGTCATCACGTTAACGGTTACGGGCACCGCCTCGGCGGCCGGCGCCAGTGTCTCTGCCTGGGGCGACAACAGCTCCGGACAGCTCGGCAACGGTGAAATGGGGCTGGGCAAATACAAGGATGAACCGGTAGCCGTCAAAAACCTCGAAAAAGTCATCGCCATCTCAGGGGGCTTAGAACACAGCCTCGCCCTGCTCGAAGGCAACACGGTCAAAGCGTGGGGCAACAACGAATCGGGGCAGCTCGGCGACGGCAACACCACCAACACCGACGAACCGGTCGCGGTCAAAAACCTCGAAAAAGTCATCGCGATCTCAGCCGGTTGTTACCACAGCCTCGCCTTGCTCGTAAACAAAACGGTCAAAGCGTGGGGCAACAACGAAGAAGGGCAGCTCGGCGACGGCAGCGGCAACGGCAACCCCACCGACGAACCGGTGGCGGTCAAAAAACTCGAAAAAGTCATCGCCATCTCAGCCGGCTGCAAGCACAGCCTCGCCCTGCTCGAAAACGGCACAGTCATGGCCTGGGGCTCGAACACCCAAGGGGAGCTCGGCGACGGCAACACCACCAACACCGACGAACCGGTGGCGGTCAAAAAACTCGAAAAAGTCATCGCGATCTCAGCCGGCGGCGACTTCAGCCTCGCCCTGCTCGAAAACGGCACAGTCATGGCCTGGGGCGACAACAGCTACGGGCAGCTCGGCAACGGTGAAGAAGGGGAAGGCAAACACAAGGTTGAACCGGTGGCGGTCAAAAACCTGACGGAAGTCGCCGCCATCTCAGCCGGTGGCGGCTACGCTTTGGCAAAGCTCAAACGCGGCACAGTCAAAGCCTGGGGCTTGAACTCCAGCGGGCAGCTCGGCGACGGCAAAACCGCCAACGCCGACGAACCGGTGGCGGTCAAAAACCTCGAAAAGGTCGCCGAAATCTCAGCCGGCGGCGAACACAGCCTGGCTACGCGAGAACCCGGCTGCGCACCGGAATGTCAACGTGTTCTAACGGCCTTGGCCTGGGGCTCGAACCAATATGGGCAGCTCGGCGACGGTGAAGGGGGGTCGGGCAAGAAAAAGGAAGAACCGGTGGCAGTCAAAAATCTGACAGATGTCGGCGCCATCTCAGCCGGCGGGTTCCACAGTCTGGCCATCGGCACGCCCTGACCGGGCTCGCCGCGGAAGCGGACTCGCAGTCCACGAGGCCAGGGGCAGCGATCCGGTGAGGAGCCGCTGCACGGGCAGGGTGAAGGCGAGCAGCTGCTGGGCCGGCCCTGAATAAAAGCTCCGGCATCAAGACATCAAATACCCTATGCTTTGATGCATGCGTACCACCCTTACCTTGGACGACGATGTCGCGGCGGCCATCGAGCACCGCCGGCGGGAGCACAACCACTCCCTCAAGCAGGAGGTCAACGAGTTGATTCGTGTCGGCCTACAGCATGCGAATGAGCCGCATCCAGAGACCCCCCGTTTCCGGGTCCAGCCGCTGGACACCGGAGGGCTGCTCATCGACATCGATGATGTGAGCACCGCGCTCGACCTGGCAGAGGAACCGTGGCGAAGCTGATCTTGCTCGACGCGAACATCCTGATCTACGCACATGAACCCGAGGCGCGTGACCACAAGACTGCACGCGCCTGGTTCGAGGAGATCCTGAATGGCCCGACCAGGGTCGGATTCCCGTGGCCCACACTGCTGGGGTTCATGCGGCTGATAGGCAACTCTCATGTCGTACGGCGACCAGTCCCTCTCCACCGGGCATGGGACCTAGTGCAGCCATGGTTAGCACAACCGCAAGCTTGGATCCCGCTCCCCACCGATCGCCACCAGACGATACTCGCCGGCCTGCTCGAGGGAGAGTCGCGGCCCGACCTCGCCAACGACGCGCACCTCGCGGCGCTGGCGATCGAGCACGGCCTCACGGTGTGCAGCACCGATGGCGACTTCGCTCGCTTCCAGGGCGTGCACTGGGAGAACCCCCTGCGCACCTCGCAGCCCCGCTGAGCCCCGTCCTCACGCGGGCGCGGGCCGAGGAGGTCGTCGCGGCCGAGCGGCGCGCTTCGGCGCTGTAGCCGCTTTAGCCGGCTCGGCGGGGGCCGGCTCAGCAGACGCCTCGCGCCCGTGCTCCAGCTCGTCCCGCGCGTTCTGGATCGCAGCGAGCCGGCGGACCAGGTAGGTCTGGACCTGCTCGAGCTCCTCGACGTCCAGCAGGCGCGGGCCGCGCGCGGGCAGCGCCTTGCGCGAGGGGGCCACGAGCCCGGGGTGCTCTGTTTCGATCTTCACGAGCACCCGCTCCAGGGCGGCGATCTGGGTGCGCAACTCGCGCCTGTGCGCCGCCGCCTCGTCGGGATGCGCCGGGGGTCCCGGATCCACGTACAGCGCCGCCGCGACCTCGCGTGGGTCGACGCCCGTCTGGTGGGCCTCGCGGGCGGCGTTCGCCGCGATCGCGCCCGCGGCGGAGGGCCGGTGCGCGGTGTCGGCGACGTACGTGCCGCTGCCCTGCTGGCTCTCGATCATGCCCTCGTGCTCCAGGCGCTGGTAGACGGCGCGCACGGTGTTGGCGTTGACCTTCAGCGCCTGGGCCAGGTCCCGCAGACCCGGAAGGCGCTGCCCGGGCGCGAGGCGGCCGTCGTGGATGCGCGCGCGCAGAGCCCACGCCACCTGCACCCCGATCGGGACCTCTGCGCGGCGGTCGATCGCGAAGTCCAGGCCGCCCAAACCCCCGGTGTCAGGCTGGCGAGTCACGCCCTTACGTTAGCGACTTCTGGACCCACGAGACAATCTGCTAGTGAACTAGTACACTGGCGCAATGGCACTGTGGCTCGGCTCGGGTGAGCGGACAAGCCCTCAGGAGAGGCGCAACCCGAGCAAGGCGCAGCTCGAGCGGGCCCTGCTCCCCTCCAGGAACCTGCTCGAGGAAGTGGGCGACATCGTGCTCCTGACCGGCAGGACCGTGTCCTCCGCGCTGCGGCCTCCCTATCCCTACGGAGGCGAATTCGTCGCGCAGTTCCTCTTCGCGCTGCGCCTCTGCTGGTTCCCACTGATGGTCTCCATCGTCTGCTTCAGCTACGCGGCGCCCGGCCTGCAGGGCGCGAACTTCCTCTCGCTGTTCGGCGCGCTCGACCAGCTTGGCGGGCTCTTCACGCTCGCCGTGATCCGTGAGATCGCCCCGCTCGTGACGGCGGTCGTGGTCGCCGGGGTCGCCGGCACTGCAATCACCGCCGACCTCGGCGCGCGCAAGGTCCGCGAGGAGCTCGACGCGCTACAGGTGCTGGGCGTGGACCCCGTCAAGAACCTAGTCGTGCCCCGCTTCCTCGCGCTGATGCTCGTGACCGGCCTGTTCAACGTCTACTCGATCCTGTTCGGTCTCTTCGGCGGGCTGCTCGCCGAGATCGTCAACCACTACCCGCTGGGGCCGTTCTGGGACACGCTGTTCGCCAACGCCGACACGACCGACCTGTGGGGCTCCGCGTTGAAGGCCACGCTGTACGGGGCGATCATCTCGATCATCTGCTGCTACAAGGGCATGACCGCCTCCGGCGGCGCCGAGGGCGTCGGGCGCGCCGTCAACCAAGCGGTCGTCGTCTCCTTCCTCTCATTCGGGACCTTCGACTACGTCTTTACGCAGCTGCTGCTCGCCACCCACCCGGAGATCCTGCAGATCAAATGAGGCCGGGGTGCAACCCTCGCAGGCTCCGACCGGGCGCGCCCACCGGCAGGAGGACTGCCGCCCGCTCGACGGCGTGCGCTCTACACCGCGTAGCCCGTCGCAAAGAGGGCCGCTGCGTGCCCACCCCTACCGCCAGCGCTCCAACAGGTCCTCCGCAGGGACCTCGCGCACCACACGGCCGGGGACGCCCATCACGACCGCGCGCGCGGGCACGTCGCGGGTGACCACCGCGCCCGCGGCGACGAACGCCTCCTCACCGATCTCCACGCCCGGGGTCAGCACCGTGGCTCCCCCCACGCGGCAGGCGCGGCGCAGGGTCGCGCCCCGCAGGGGCACTGCAGGGTCGTGGCGGGCCATCGTGTCGTCGTTCGTCGTCGTGGCGCCGGGGCCCACGAACACGTCGTCCTCGACCACGGTGCCCGCCGTCAGGTAGACGGAGGTCTGCACTTTCACGCGGGCGCCGACGCGCACGTCGTTGTCCACCACGCTGCCGCGGCCGATCACCGAGCCCGGGCCCACGTAGGAGCGCTCGCGCACGAACGACTGGTCGCCGAGGATCGCCTCGTCGCCGATGCGCGCCCCCGCGAAGACGACCGCGCCCGCGCACACCGTGACTCGCTCGCCCAGCTCCAGACGGCCCACCTCGCCCTTCGCGGAGGAGCCGCGAGCCAGGCGCGGGCGCTTGCCGAGCACCACGTGGTCCTCGACCACACAGCCGGCGCCGACGACAGTGCCCGCGTGCACCACCACGTACGCGCCGAAGGACACCCCCTCGCCGATCTCCACGCCCTCGCCCACCAGCAGGCCTGGGGCGCGCGGGTCGGGGGTGAGCCGGTGGAGCTCCTCAGCTGTGCTCATGAGGGGGGGCATTGGGGATCGTCCGCGCAGGCCGGGTGGCATCCCCGCGTTGTGCGCGTGGGACATCCTGACCCACGTCGGCGCGGTGTGCGCCAGCCAGGCTAACCGACGCCGGCGCGGTGCACGCCGACCAAGGACTCACAGCCGCACCGTGTTGGCCACCGGCGTGCCGCGCGTGACCCCGCGGAGGTCCACCACCACACGGGCGCGCTCGGCTGCGAGGCCGTGGTCGACCGTGGGGTGAGCGGTCACGATCAGCGCGAGGTCCGCGTCCTGCAGGGCGTCCTCCAGCGGCACGCTGCGCAGGCCGAGGTCGGGCAGCTCGGCCACGTGCGGGTCGTGGTAGACGAGCTCCGCCCCCAGCGCGCGCAGCAGGCCGAGGATCTTCAGCGCCGGGGATTCCCGTACGTCGCCCACGCCCGGCTTGTAGCTCACGCCCAGTACCGCTACGCGGGAGCCCCGCACCGGCAGGCCCACGTCGTTGAGCGCCCGCTCGACCTTCGCCACGCAGTGGTAGGGCATCTGCTGGTTGACCTTTCCGGCCAGCTCGATGAACTCCGTCGTCATGTCGAACTCGCGCGCGCGCCAGCTCAGGTAGAAGGGGTCCACCGGCATGCAGTGTCCGCCCATGCCCGGCCCCGGCTCGAAGCGCATGAACCCGTAGGGCTTGGTCGCGGCGGCGTCCACCACCTCCCAGATGTCGATGCCCATACGGTCGGTCAGCATCGCCAGTTCGTTCACTAGCGCGATGTTGACCGAGCGGAAGATGTTCTCCAGCAGCTTTGTCAGCTCCGCCGCCTCGGGGGTCGAGACCCGCACCAGCCGATCGCACACCAGCCCGTACAACGCCTCCGCGCGCTCCGCGCACGCCTCGGTCAGGCCGCCCACCACCTTCGGGGTGGTGCGCAACGTGAAGTCGGTGCGGCCGGGGTCCACCCGCTCCGGGCTGAAGGCGAGGTGGAAGTCGCGACCCGCCGCCAGGCCCGACTCCTCAAGCAGCGGCGCGACGCGCTCGCGGGTGGTGCCGGGGTAGGTGGTGGACTCCAACACCACGAGCTGGCCCGCCTGCAGCACCTTCGCCAGCTCGCGCGTGGCTTCCAGGAGCGGGCCGAGGTCGGGCTCGCGGTTGCGGGTCAGCGGCGTGGGCACGCAGATCAGTACCGCATCCGCGCGCTCCAGGCGAGCGTAGCGCGTGGTGGCGTGGATGCGCTCGCGCACCACCTCCAGCTGCGCGGAGGGCACGTCCTCGATGTAGGACTCCCCCGCCTCGATCGCGTGGACCTTGCGCGAGTCCACGTCGACCGCGACCACCTCGCAGCCCTCGTTTGCGAACGCCACCGCGAGCGGCAGTCCCACGTAGCCCAGCCCGACGATGCCCACGGTCGTCATGGTCGGGCGTAGTGTAGGCGGCCTCCGCGGACAGACCTGCTCACGCGTTCAAGTCTTGCACGCAGGTAGTTGCAAGTAGCGGGCAAGCAGCGCGACCAGCGCAGGTACCTGCCGGGCCTACCGCCCGGCGGCCGCTGCCCCGTACACCTCCGCAAGCTTGCCTGCCACAATCTCCGGGGCACACACCACCCGAACCCTTTCCAGCGCCCGCTCACCGGCGGTGGGGTCGGCGCGCAGGCGTTCGATCGCCGCGGCCAGCGCACCGGCGTCGCCTGGCGGCACGAGACCCTCGGCGCCGACCAGCTCGGGGAGCGCCCCCACGCGGCTGGCGGCCACCGGCAGGCCCGCAGCCATCGCCTCCGCCGCAGCCAGGCCGAAGGTCTCCGCCGAGCGCGAGGGCACCACCGCCAGCGCCGCCCCGGCGCGCAGTTGCACGAGGCGGGCCTCGTCGACACGGCCCACGAAGCGGACCGCCCCTCCCTCCGAGACTGCGCTCCCACCCTCTGCGCCCTCACCCGCCACCACCAGCGGGATGCCGACCCGGCGGCACGCCTCGATCGCCACGTCGAGCCCCTTCTCCGGGGACAGACGCGCCACCACCAGCGCGTACCCTGCGGGCGGCAGGTCCGCTTCCGCCAATGGTCCCGAGCCGCCCGCCTCGGGCGCCGCCTCCCGGCCCGGCACGCCACCCCCCCGCGCGAGCGCGCGCACCGGCGGCGCCAGCACGTGCACGCGCTCCCACGGCAGCGGCGCCCCCAGCTCCCGCAGGCGCTCGCGCGCGAAGACGCTCGGCACGATCACGGCGTCAGCCTGCTCCACCAGCCGGCGCTGCCACAGCGAGAGGCCCGCCGCGTACGCCAGCGCCTCCCCGCGGCCACCACGGCAACCCCGCAGCACCCCCGGCAGCGTGTTGCGCCCGTGACAGCGCACACACTCCTCGCCCTGCGTGAAGCACACCCCTACCGCGCACACCAGACGGTACTGGTGCAGGTGCACCACCACCCGCGCCCCCGCGGCCCGCGCCGCCGCCAGCGCCCGCCAGCCGAGCGTCGGGTGGAGGTTGTGCGCGTGCACCACCCGCGCCCCCCCGCGCCGCACCGCGTCCCCCACCCCGTCGGGGTCGAGGCCCCCGCGCAGGAGCCCCGCCGCCGCTCGCGCCCTGCCTACAGCCGCCGAATCCCGCGCGAGCAGCTCCGCGGGCTCGCCCAGGCACTCGCGCACCAGCCACAGCAGGTCCTCCACGACACGCTCCTCACCCCCGGGTGCGCGGTAGCGGTTGTGCAGAAACAGGATCACGTGACTGAAGGAAGAGGGGCCCGGCTCGCCCGGCCTAGAGGCCGGCTGCGCGACCCGTTGCGGCGCAAACCTAGAATGTTCGCCTTGCGAATACTCTCATTGCGAGTATTCGCACTCCGAGTATCCGCTCTTGAACCCCAAGAACCCCACCGCGTCGATCGTCATCCCCACCCGCGAGCGCCCCGACTACCTCGAGGTCGCGCTCGCCTCGATCGCCCCCCAGGCGGCCGCCGCCGGGGCCGAGGTGCTCGTCGTCCATGACGATCCGCCCTCCCCCGCGGTCCGCGCGGTGGCCGGGCGCTTCGGCGCGGGCTACCTCGCCCACGACCGACACCTCGGGCTGAACGCAGCCCGCAACACCGGCGTCGCCAACTCCCACGGCGAGCTCGTCGTGTTCGTCGACGACGACGTCGCGGTCCGCCCCGGCTGGCTGCAGGCGCTGACGCGCGCCGCCCACGAGCACCCCGCCGTGCAGGTCTTCACCGGGCCCATCCACCCTCGCCTGGAAGGTAGCCCGCCACGCTCGTGCGGGCGGGAGGGACCCCCCGTCACCGCCCTCGACCTCGGCCCCGAGGACACCGACCGCGTGCGCTACGCGTGGGGAGCCAACATGACCGTGCGCCGCCGTGCCCTGGAGCGCGTCGGCCCCTTCGACACCGCGCTCGTGGGAGGCGGCGACGAGCAGGAGTGGCAGGACCGGCTGCGCTCACAGGGAGAGGGCCGAGTGCTGTACGTCGCTGCCGCGGCCCTCGACCACCGCCGCTCCCCCGCCGACGCCCGACTGCGCCCACTGGCCCGCGCCGCCCGCGCCCGGGGGCGGGCGAGCCGCCGCTTTGACGCGTGGCGCGGAGAGGCTCCAGGCCTGCCACGCGAGTTACGCACCCTCGCCGGGTGCGTCGGCCACGTCGTGCGCCGCCGCTGCCCCGCAGGCCTCACAGGGGTAGCCCACAGCCTTGGCCGCCTCGAACAGGGCATCCAAGAACGGCGCCACCCACCGGCGCCCCGCGAGGCGGAGGACTTCCTCTCCGGCGAAAGCGGCACCGTCGGCGGTCTCGGCGCCGCGCGGCGTGAGGTGTACGACAGGGTGACTGACGCCCGCGAGGTGCTCAGCGGTCGGCGCAGGCGCCTCGGACGCGCCGCCCGCCGGACCCCGCCTCACCGGCGGGTGCTCGCGCTCGGCGTCGAGCGCCCCGAGCGCAGCGAGCTGGCCGCCGCGGTGCGCGCCGAGCTCGAGCGCTCCCGCCACGACGTCGAGGTGCGCTTCGGGACGCCGGGAGACCGCGGGAAGTTCGAGAACCTCAACCGCCTGCTCGCGACCCAGCCGGTCGAGCAGTACGACTGGGTGCTCGTGGTCGACGACGACGTCGTCCTCCCGCGCGGCTTCCTCGACCGGCTGCTGTACCTCGCCGAGCGCTTCGACTTCCAGCTGGTCCAACCCGCCCACCGCGCGCGCTCCCACGCCGCCTGGCGCGTCACCCGCCGCCGCGCGGGCGCCGTGGCGCGGCAGACGCCGTTCGTCGAGATCGGTCCCGTCACCGCCTTCGCCCGTACAACGTTCGCCACGCTGCTGCCCTTCCCCGACGTGCGCATGGGGTGGGGTCTCGACCTACACTGGGCCGCGCTCGCCCGCCGGCACGGGTGGCGCTGCGGAGTGACGGACGCCGTCGCGATCCGCCACACCGTGGCCCCCGCCGGGGACGCCTACTCGCGTCAGGACGCCGTCGCCGAGGCCCGCGCCCTACTCGCCGAACGGCCGTACGTGAAGGCGCGCGAAGCGCAGGTCACCCTCGTCACCCACCGCGGTTGGTAGCCGCCACACCGTGCCCGCCCACGCACACGACCGCCGGCGCCCGCACCCCGGTGCTCAGCCAGGCTCCACGGCCGACCCCGAGCCCTCGCGACGGGCCCTCGATGACAAGCTCTGGAGCCCTCAGTGAGGAGCCCTGGGTGAAGGTCGCCGTCGTAGCCGAGTTCTACCCCCGTCGCGGGGACCCCGTGCTGGGGGTGTGGGCGCACCGCCAAGCGCTCGCCGCGCGGGCTGCCGGCGCGGAGGTGCACGTGCTCGTGCTGCACCGCCTCGTGCCGCCGCGCGCCTCCTTCAGCGGCCCCTCCGGCCCGGCCGGCGCCGCGCGGGCGCTCGGGGGTCTGCTGCGCGAAGGGGTGGGCGAGAGCCGCCACCAGCTTCTCGACGGCGTGCCCGTCACGTACGTCCCCTACGTCTCCCCCCACGCGCCCGCCACTACCCCGCTTGGAGCGCGTGGGCGGCGCCCGCGCTGGCGGTGGCCCTGCGCCGGCTGCGCCGTCGCAGCGGCTTAGAGGTGGTCCACGCCCACAACGCCGTGCCCGCCGGAGAGGCGGTGCGCCGCACTCGGCTCGACGTGCCGCTCGTGGTGTCCGTGCACGGCGGCGACGTGCTCTACACCGCCCCCCGCTCCGCGGCCGGTCGCGCGGCCGTGGCGCGCGGACTGGGCGCCGCCCGCCTCGTGCTCGCCAACAGCCGCGGCACCGCCGAGCTCGCCCGCGCCCACGGCGCCCGCGAGGTGCGGGTGGTGCACCTCGGGACCGACCTCCCCCGCTCCGGCGCACGGCGCGTCGAGGGCGAGCACCCCTCGCTGGTCACCGTCGGGCACCTCGTCGCGCGCAAGCGCCACGCCGACGTGCTGCGCGCGCTCGCCGTGCTCACTCCACGACACCCCACCCTGCGCTACGTGGTCATCGGCGACGGCCCCGAGCGGGTGCCGCTGGAAGGGCTCGCCGTCCGCCTCGGAGTTCGCGAGCGCGTAGAGCTGTGCGGGCAGCTGCCTCCCGAGGAGGCGCTCGAGCGCGCGCGCCGGTGCAGCCTGTTCGCGATGCCCTCCACCGAGGAGGCGTTCGGGGTCGCCTACGTCGAGGCGATGGCCGGCGGGCTGCCCGCGATTGGCTGCCGCGGGGAGCCCGGGCCCGAGGAGATCGCCGCCGCGGGCGACGGCTTCGTGCTGGTGCCCCCCGGCGACATCGAGCGCCTCACCCAACGCATCGACGAGCTGCTCTCCGACCCCCAGCGGTTGCGCGAGGCCGGCCGCCGCGCGCGGGCCACCGTCGCTGCCCACTTCACGTGGGAGCGCTGCGGAGAGCAGACCGTCGCGGCGTACGAGGAGGTGTCGAGGTGAAAGTTTGTTCGTCAATAAGACACGTGGGCTGCGCCACCAGGCGCGTGGACCACCGCGGCCTATGAGACCTGGCCGGCGGAGGCTGGTGCGTACCGAGCTGCGCCGCCAGGCGCATGGACTACCGCGGCCTATGAGACCTGGCCGGCGGAGGCTGGTGCGTACCGAGCTGCGCCGCCAGGCGCATGGACTACCGCGGCACGTGAGGCTTGCCGGCAGATGTCGCTGGTTCCTACACGCCAGCCCGAGTTACAGAGTCGTACGGAGCGCGTGGGCACGATGTCCACGGTGAGGAGAACCCTCCTCCTGCACGCCAGACCGAATCCTGGCCATCGACGGAACAGGGGAGACCGATGAAGCCTGTGCTGTTCGTCACCGGGCACGCGCCCTTCGACCGGGTGGGCGCCTTCGCCCGCCTGCACGAGCGCGAGGGGGTCGAGTTCGCGCTGTTTGGTGGGCGCTCGCAACACGGTGGCGCCGCCGGCGAGGATCGCGACGGAGGACTCCCGTTCCCCCACCGGCACGTCCGCCAGTGCGAGGTCGCGGCGCTCGCCGCCTCTGGGCGATACCGCGCGGTGGTGTGCTCCACCGGCGGGCGCCTCGCGCTGCCCGGTGCGTGGGCCGGCGCCCGTCGCGCGCGGGTCCCGGTGGTGCTGTGGAGCGCGCTGTGGGCGCACCCCCGCACGGTCGCCCACGCCTTCAGCTACGCCGTGCTGCTGCGCCTGTACCGCTCTGCGGACGCCGTCGTCACCTACGGGTCCCACGTCAGCGCCTACGTCCGTGCGCGCGGCGCCCGCAACGTGCACGTCGCACCCCAGTCCGTCGACAACGACTTCTGGGGCGCCCCCGACGTGAATCCTCCCGCGACCCCCCCGTGGCCGCCGCAGGCCGAGGTCAAGTTCCTGTTTGCGGGCCGCCCTGTCCGGGAAAAGGGGGGGAGGGCACTGATCGGGGCCTGGCGTGAGTCGGGTCTCCTTGCGCCCTCAGCCGCGCTCGTCCTCGTCGGCGTGGAGCCCACCCCCCCTTGGGTTCCCGCCGGCGGCGCGGCCGGGCCGCCCAGAGGCGCGGTAGGACAGTCCACCGGGGGCGCGGCTGGACAGCCCGCCGACAGTACGGTGGGTCAGCTCGGTAGCGCGCCCGGGTACGGGGTGGTGTGCGTGGGCCCCGTCCCCCCCCCGCAGCTGCGCAGCCTCTACGCGGCGGCCGACGTCCTCGTGGTGCCCTCCCTCGCAACCCGCACCTTCCGCGAGCCGTGGGGGTTAGTGGTCAACGAGGCGATGAACCGCAACCTCCCCGTGATCGCGAGCGACGCCGTGGGGGCCGTGGCCGGCGGCCTGGTGCGCGACGGGCGCAACGGCCTCGTGGTTCCCGCCGGAGACTCCCGCGCGCTCGCCGACGCCCTACGACGCCTCGCCGCCGACGCGCCGCTGCGCGCCCGCCTCGGTACAGCCGGGCACAGCGACGTGCAGGCGTACACCCACGACGCCTGGGCGCAGGGGTTCTCCTACGCGCTTGACAGCCTCGGACTTTCCCGCGGGGGGCGCTGGTAGCGTGCGTCACCTGTTGCCGAGCGCCATCAGCCTGAATCCGTCTCCGTTGAGGCGGCGGGGGGTTCGACATCCGGTGGGGTCTCACCGGAGCCCGCTGCGCTCCTCCCAGAGCGCGTCGCCTGCCTCCCGGCGTCCGTCCCCCCCTCCCAGAGCGCATCGCCCGCCTCCCGGCGCCCGTCGCCTGCCTCCCGGGGCATCACGCTCGCCCTCGCTGCCGCGTTGGTGCTCTCGCTGCTCGTCGCCGTCCCAGCAAGTGCAAGCGAAGTCACGAAGATCTACGAAGACTGCGGCGTCGAAAAGCTGCCCACCGGCTTCAGCCAGCAGGCATACAACCAGGCGATGAAGCAGATGCCGCCGGAACTTGCCGAGTACGACAACTGCCCCGACCTGATCCAGAAAGCGCAGCTCGCCCGCGCCACCGGCGGCTCCCAGGGCCCCGGCTCCCACGGCGTGGTGCCCTCCAGCGCGCCACCCACCCCAAGCGAACAGCAAACCCTCGAACGCATCCCCCACGCGGGCGCCCCACCGGTGCAGGTCAACGGCGAAGTGATCCACCCGGGCGTCGTGCACGTCAACCTCGCCTCGGCTTTCAACAAACTGCCGACCCCGCTGCTTGCGCTGCTCGCCTTCCTGCTCGCCTGCGCCCTGTCGGCGATCGCGTGGGCGGTGCGCAAACGCGCTCGCCAGACGGGTGCGCAGGCAGGCGGTGACTCGATCGTCGAGGAGTGACATGTCCACCGAGCTCGCAGACGCCCTCGGACAGGCAGCCCCACCCGCAGACCAGGCAACCGTGGAGGCGCCGGCCCTCACACCCGCGGCCGGGGAGCAGCCAGGGCCATCGCATCCCAGCCCCGGTGCTTCGCGCTGGGAACGCGACACAGTCGTGCCGGCGGGTGTCCGCTTGCTCGAATCCGCCCTCCCCACCCTGCTGGTCGCGGGCGTCATCTGCCTGATCACCTTCCTCGCCGGTGGCGGCCTCAACCTCAGCACTCGGACCCCTGTCGAGATCTGGTTGACACTCGCCTGCGGCGTCGGGATCGCCGCGATGATCCTGCTCGCGCCTGCCGACCGAAGCCGGGAGACACCGGCCTTCGGCCGGAATCCCCGTTTCGGCCAGCGCGCCTATGGAGCGTGGTCGGCAAGCCTGCTGCTCGCGCTCGCCGCGCTCTCCGCGCTGTCGGTGATCTGGTCGGTGCAGCCCGACGCCAGCTGGCAAGACGCCGGGCGCCTGTTCGCCTACAGCGCGGTGTTCGCACTCGCTGTGCTGCTCGCACACACTGCCCCCGCGCACTGGCCGGCGGTGCTCGGCGGGGTGCTGCTCGCCGCGGTGATCGTGTGCGGCTACGCGCTGCTCACCAAGATCTTCCCCGACGCGATCGGCACCAAGCAGGACTACGGGCCCGTCTACGCACGACTGCGCGAACCCTACGGCTACTGGAATGCGATCGGGCTCGCCGGCGCACTGGGCGCGGTGGGCTGCATGTGGCTGGGCGCCCGCCGCGCCGGACACGCACTGCTGAACGCGCTCGCCTACCCCGCGATGGGGCTCGTGCTGGTCACCGTCATGCTCGCCTACTCGCGCGGCGCGCTCGCCGCGCTCGTGGCGGGGCTCGCGCTGTGGCTCTGCCTCGTCCCGCTGCGCCTGCGCGGGGTCGCCGTGCTCTGCGCCGGCGCGGTGGGGGCCGGCGTGGTGGTCGCGTGGGACTTCTCCCAACACGCCCTCACCACCGACAACACGCCGCTCGCCGCACGCCTCAGCGCCGGGCACCAGCTCGGGGTGCTACTCGTCGCGGTGCTGCTCGCGCTCACCGCCGTCGGGTTGGCGGTCGGCTTTCTCACCGGCCGGCGCGCCCCCTCACCGTTGCTGCGCCGGCGCGTCGGCACGGTGCTGTTGAGCCTCCCCGTGATCGCCGTGGTGGCCGTCGCCGGGGCGCTCACCGTGAGCCACCGCGGCCTGTTCGGAAGCATCTCCCACACGGCGGGCACGCTCACGAACCCCAACGCGACTCTGCCCGCCAACGGCCCGGGGCGCCTCACCGCGATCGGCAGCGTGCGCGCGCGCTACTGGAACGAAGCCCTGGAGATCTTCCAGGACCACCCGCTGCTGGGGGTCGGCGCCGAAGGCTACGAAACGGCCCGTCTGCGCTACCGCACGGCGATCATCAACGTCAGCCACGCCCACGGCTTCATCGTGCAGACGCTCGCCGACCTCGGCCTGGTGGGGCTGGTGGTGGTGCTCGCGCTGCTCGGCTCGTGGCTCACCGCTGCGGGACGCGCTACCCACCCCTTCAACCGGCGTTGGAGCAGCTGGCGCTGGCGGCCGGTGGCGGGCGCCGAGAGCCGTTACACCGCCGAGCGCGTCGGGCTGCTCACGATGGTCTGCCTCGTCGCCACGTTCGGCGTGCACTCCTTCGTGGACTGGACGTGGTACGTCCCCGGCCTCGCCTGCACCGCCCTGCTCTGCGCCGGATGGGTCGTCGGCCGAGGTCCGCTACCCGGCGTGCTCGCCGCGACAGGCGCCCCGGCGGGCAGCCTTAACTCCGACCGCCCAGCAGATCGGGTCCCTCCCTCCCCACGGCTGCGCCTGCCTTCCCCGCGCGAGATCGGCCCGCTCCGCGGTGGCCTCGCGGTCGCCGTCGTCGTCTTTGCGCTGCTCGCCGTGTGGGCAGAGTGGCAGCCGCAGCGCTCGGTGGACGCCTCCAACGAAGCGCTCGCGCTGGTGGCACGCGACCCCACCGCCGCCCTCGTGGCCGCGCACACCGCGGTCAGCCGCGACCCCCTCTCCGCCGAAGCGCTGCTCACGCTCGCCGCCGTCCAGGAGGACGCCGGGCAGTCCACCGCCGCCACCGCGACCTACGAGCAGGCCGTGCACCTACAGCCCTCCAACTTCAAAACCTGGCAGGCGCTCGGCGAATACGACCTGAGCGTCGGTCAGCCCCAGGTCGCGCTGCAGGCGCTACGCGCGGCGGTCTACCTCAACCCCGAGGCGGTC
This sequence comes from uncultured Solirubrobacterales bacterium, assembly GCA_963701215.1. Classification (GTDB taxonomy): domain Bacteria; phylum Actinomycetota; class Thermoleophilia; order Solirubrobacterales; family Solirubrobacteraceae; genus Palsa-744. Next base: position 4,306,411 of record OY969580.1, on the reverse strand, counting down.
GCCCCTCCTGCGGAAATCGCCACACACGGCGAACTGCTCTCGATCCAGAACGCGTACCTGCAGGCGCTACGCGCCGCCGGAACCAAAGGCGGGACCGCTGCGCCGACGACCACCCACTGACGGCGAAGGGAGCAGCTGCGCCGGCTGGCCCCGCGGCGGCAAGGCGTTCGCTCGTGCCCGTCGGCGTCATCGCGGCGAGAGAGCGTGCAGTTGCCTCAAAAGCGCGTGCGACGCGCCGTCACCAGCAGCACACTGCGCGCTCCCGGTAGGCCGCCCACGCCGGCAGTCTGGATGCGCTCGAAGCCGAAGTCCGCCAGCAGCCCGACCAGGGTGCGACGAGTGTAGAAGCGCAGGTGGTCCGAGCGGGGGTCGAAGTGGCTCTCGAACGCGCGGCCCGAGAGGCCCAGCGCGAGACGGGTGAGCGGGCCGTGCGCGGGCGTGCTCAGCACCAGCGCGCCCCCTGAGCGCAGCACGCGGCGCACCTCCGAGAGCCACCCCGCGGTGTCCGCCACGTGCTCGAGCACCTCCCCCGCCCACACCGCGTCGAAGCTCGTGTCCTGCAGTGGCCACGGGCCCTCCGCGGGGACGAGGCGCAGGTCCAGGCCCTCCCCCTCCCGGGCACGTGCGCGGCGCAGCGGCTCCTGGGCCACGTCGATCCCCACCGCCTCGTGGCCCGCGCGCGCGAGCGCGGCGGTGAAGCGGCCCTCGCCGCAGCCGACGTCCAGTACCCGCGCTCCCGCGGGCACGTGGGCGCGCAGGAACGAGAGACGCCCCCCCCAGTACGGTGGAGCGAGACCCTCGGGGACCCCCTCCCACAGGTTCTCGTGGTACTCGCTGCGTCCAGACACTCCGCGCAGGCTAAGCCACCGGACGCCCGGGACAGAAGATCGCGGAGAGAGCGGCAACTCCGCTGTCACCTCTACCACTTCGTCACAAAATCACTAAGGTCCCCCCGATGCACGTCTGGGGGAGCGACGCAAAGGGTTGCGAGCGCCCGTGAGGCTGGCGTTCGACAGCCGCCCCACGGCCGATCCGCAAGGCCTCGGGCGCTACGCCAGTGGCCTGCTCCAGGCGTTGCGCGAGACCGCCGGCGAGCGGGACGAGATCCTCGAGACCCACCGCCCCCGTGGGGCCGACCTCTTCCACACGCCGTGGATCCAGGGGGCGATGTTGCACAGCCCCTGTCCGATGGTGGTCACCCTCTACGACCTCGCGGCGCTCAAGCGCCCCTCCGAGCGGCTGCGTGGCGGCGGCATCCACCTGCGCCTGCGCCACCTCGCGCTGCAGCGCGCGTCACACGTGATCGTCCCCTCCGAGGTCGTCGCCCACGAAGCCGTCGCCGAGCTCGGGCTCGAGCGCGAGCGTGTGGCCGTGATCCCCGAGGCGCCGGACCTCGCCCCGCCCTCGTGGGGCTGGGAGGACGCTGCCCGCGAAACCTGGAGCGTCTACCGGCGGGCGCTCGCCCACCCCCACCGGCCCTGCGTCGCCTCCCCCGGCCGGCAGGGGCTCAACAAGCGCCGCCCAGGCCGCGCTCAGATCGACGCGATTCAGTAGGCTCCGCGCCGCGAGAGCACAGCCGGGATCGTCTTGAGGAGGATCGTGAGATCAACCGCCAGCGACCAGTGCTCCAGGTAGATGAAGTCCAGGTGTACGAGGTCGTCGAAGTCGAGCTCCGCGCGGCCTGAGACCTGCCACAGGCCCGTGATCCCCGGGAGCACCAGGTAGCGCTTGCGGTGCCACTCCTCCAGCTTCGCGAAGTCGCGCTCCGGCAACGGGCGCGGCCCCACCAGCGACATCTCGCCCCGCAACACGTTGACCAGCTGCGGCAGCTCGTCCAGCGAGAAGCGCCGCAGCAGCCGGCCCACCGGGGTCGTGCGCGGGTCGTCGCGGATCTTGAACAGGGCGCCCGACGCCTCGTTGAGCGCTTCCAGGTCCGCTTGGCGGTGCTCGGCGTCCACGTACATCGTGCGGAACTTCAGGCACGCGAACGGCCGCTCCCCGATGCCCTGGCGCATCGAGCGGAACACCGCCGGGCCGCGCGAGGTCGCACGCACCGCCACCCAGACGGCCGCCAGCAGCGGGCTCAGCAGGACCAGCAGCACCGTGGCGCCCACCACGTCGAACGTGCGCTTCAGCGCAAAGTCGATCCCCTCGAAGACGGGCGGCTTGAGCTCGAACAGCGGCACCGACTCCCCCGGCACGAACTCCGCACGGTGGATCAGGATCTCCATCGTCGAGGGCGCGATCCGCACCCGCACTCCCCGCTGGTGGCAGCGGTCCACGAGCTCCACCGCCTCGGTCTGCGGGAAGTCGGGGTCCGCGATGATCACCTCGTCGACCCGCTCGGCCGCCAGCACCCGCTCGAGGTCGCGCGGGGTGCCCAACGAGCGCAGGCCGTTCGCGGGCAGCGCGCGCAGCGAGACGTAGCCGACGACCGTCACGCGCGAGTGGGGCGCGTCCGCAAGCGCGCGCGCGACCTCACGGATGTGCGAGCCCGTGCCCACCAGGACCGCCCGGCGCTCGTGGCCCGCGATCCGCAGGGCCGTGCCCGTGGCTCGCTCGTAGAGGTAGCGCAGCAGGGGCACGTACAGCAGCGCGAACGCCAGCGAGCCCCAGAAGATGTAGTAGCTCTGGAAGTGTTCGCCGCTGACCAGCGCGAACAGCAGCGCCACGAACGTCACCTGGAAGAGCGAAGCCACGATCCGCGTCATGCCCGGCCGCTGCGCCCCTGCTGCGTACAGCCCCGAGCGCGCGAACAGCAGCGCCGTCAGCAAGTACGCGAACGCGAGGATGCTCCTGGTCTCCCCGTACGCCCCGTGCACGCTAACTTCGCTCAGCACCGCCGCCTTCAGCACCAGCGACGTGAAGATCGCCAGCGAGAGGCCCGCGAAGTCGAGCGCCAGCAGCGTCAGCACCCGCACCGCGCGCCGCGCCGTCTCCACACGCAGCAGGAACGAGATCGCCGGGGAGCGCTTGCGGCGCATGTCCCGGTCGGAGGGGGCCCGGCGCACCGTCGCCTCCGAGAGCACCGGTATCTCCAACGGCGGGGTAGGCGCCTTCGTGGGAGCCATCTCGCTGTTCACAACGCCTCAGACTTGCAGATGGAGCGGTCGCACGCTCTGCCGGTGGCGTTCAGCCCACCAGAACTTCGACGCCCGCCTCGTCGATCGTGCGTTCCAGGCCCTCCCGCAGCGCCACCTCCGGGGACCAGCCGAGGAGCTCGCGCGCCAGCGCGATGTTCGGCCGGCGCTGCTTGGGGTCGTCCACAGGCAGCGCCTCGAAGACGATCTCCGAGCTCGACCCGGTGACCTCTTTGACCGTCCGCGCCAGCTCCAGCAGCGTGAACTCGTCGGGGTTACCGATGTTGACCGGCTCGTGGTGGCCGGACTCCGCGAGCGCAATCAGCCCCCGGATCAGGTCGGCCACGTAGCAGAACGAGCGCGTCTGGGCGCCGTCGCCGAAGACCGTGATCGGGCGGTCAGCCAGCGCCTGGCGCAGGAACGTCGGAATCGCCCGGCCGTCGCGGGGGCGCATCCTCGCCCCGTAGGTGTTGAAGATCCGCACGATCGCCGTGTCCACCCCCTGCTGGCGGTGGTAGGCCATCGTCAGCGCCTCCGCGTAGCGCTTGGCCTCGTCGTAGACCCCCCGCGGGCCGATCGGGTTCACGTGGCCCCAGTAGGACTCCGGCTGGGGGTGCACCTGCGGGTCGCCGTACACCTCGCTCGTGGACGCCAGCAGGAAGCGCGCGCGCTTGGCCTTGGCGAGGCCCAGCGTGTGGTGGGTGCCGTAGGAGCCCACCTTCAGCGTGTGCAGCGGCAGGCGCAGGTAGTCGATCGGCGACGCCGGGGAGGCGAGGTGGTAGACGAAGTCCACCGGCTCCTCCACGAAGTAAGGGTCGATGATGTCCACCCCCACGTGCACGAAGCGCTCCGGGTCGCGGATGTGCTCGATGTTCGCCAGCGACCCCGTCTCGAAGTTGTCCACGCAGATCACGCGGTGCCCGCGCGCTAGCAGCTCGTCGCACAGGTGCGAGCCCAGGAAGCCCGCGCCGCCGGTGACCAGGCAGGTAGCCATCCAGCCGAGCATAACCGTCTCGGCCGCGGCAGGGTCCTTATGATCTCCAGATGGCCACAATCGAGCGACCTCCGCGGGGCGGCGCCGACGACGAGGACCCCGAGCGCCTGACGGTCGCCCCGATCGTCGGGCCCGACGACCCCCGCCGCTTCACCGACTCCGGGATCGAGGTCGCCGAGCTGTACACCGAGGCCGACCTCCCGGCGGAGCTGGAGCTCGGCGAGCCGGGCGAGTACCCCTACACCCGCGGCGTACACCGCGAGATGTACCGCCGCCAGCTGTGGACGATGCGCCAGTACGCCGGGTACGCGTCCGCGAAGGAGTCCAACCACCGCTACCGGTACCTGCTCTCCAAGGGCTCCACCGGACTCTCGATGGCCTTCGACCTGCCCACCCAGCTGGGCCTCGACTCCGACAACCCCCGCTGCCTCGGGGAGGTCGGGCGCACGGGCGTGGCGATCGACACGGTCGAGGACATGCGCACCGCCTTCGAGGGCATCCCGCTCGACCAGGTGTCCACGTCGATGACGATCAACGCCCCCGCCGCGTGCCTGCTGCTGCTGTACGAGCTGGTCGGCGAGGAGCAGGGGGTGCCCTCGCAGAAGCTGCGCGGCACGACCCAGAACGACGTGCTCAAGGAGTACATCGCACGCGGCAACTACATCTACCCGCCCGCCCCCACGATGCGGCTGACGACCGACCTCTTCCAGTACTGCCACGAACGCGTGCCACGGTGGAACACGATCTCGATCTCCGGCTACCACTTCCGCGAGAAGGGCTGCTCGGCGGTGCAGGAGGTCGCGTTCACGCTCTGCTCGGGGATCGCGTACGTGCAGGCCGCGATCGACAAGGGCCTCGACGTCGAGGACTTCGCGCCGCGCCTGGCGTTCTTCTTCAACGGTCACAACCACGTCTTCCAGGAGGTCGCCAAGTTCCGCGCCGCGCGGCGCATGTGGGCGCGGATCATGCGTGAGCGCTTCGGCGCGACCGACCCCCGCGCGCAGACGCTGCGCTTCCACACCCAGACCGGCGGCGTCACGCTCACCGCCCAGCAGCCCGAGAACAACATCGTGCGCGTCGCGCTGCAGGGCTTCGCCGCCGTGTGCGGGGGCACCCAGTCGCTGCACACCAACGGCTTCGACGAGGCGCTGGCGCTGCCCACCGAGCACGCCGCCAAGATCGCGCTGCGCACCCAGCAGATCCTCGCCCACGAGTCCGGCGCCGCCGACACCGTGGACCCGTTCGCCGGCTCGTACTTCGTCGAGGCGCTCACCGACGAGATCGAAGCGCGCGCGCAGGAGCTGATCGACAAGGTCGACGCGCTCGGCGGCTCCGTCAACGCGCTGCAGTTCATCACCGGCGAGATCGACGAGTCCGCGTGGGGCTACGAGGAGCGCTACCGCATCGGCCAGGACGTCGTCGTCGGCGTCAACGCCTTCCAGGAGGACGACGTGGAGGTCCCCGACCTGCTGCGCGTCGACCCCCAGTCCGAGCGCGAACAGCTCGACCGCCTCGCCGCCTTCAAGGCCGACCGCGACCACACGCTCGTCGAGCGGCGCCTGGAGGAGCTGCGCGAGGTGGCGCGCGGCAGCGAGAACCTCCTGCCCGCGATTCGCCAGGCGCTCAAGGACCACTGCTCGATCGGCGAGGTCTGCGGGGCGATGCAGGACGTCTTCGGCAAGTACGCGCCGACGTTCTGAGCCTTCTTGGGGGACCAGCCCACATGTGGGCTGGTCGGCAGGGCCACATGTGGCCGTTCCTCGAACCCGCACATGTGCGGGTTCGCCCGTCGGCGCATGCGCCGACGGGTACAGCTTGATTAGGATGGTCTAGCGAAACTCGCTAGCCCTGTATTGGTGCGGGTTGTCGGGGTTGCTCGCATCGTGGGTACCTCACTTCCGGGGTAAAGCTACCCCATCGGCCGCTGCAAGTTTTCGTGCAGGGCTCAAGGAGTTTTCTCGCAAATAGCGGACTTGTCCCCGAAAAAGGGGCCGATCCGTCCGGCGCTCTCCTGAGAATCGGCAAGCAGATGTCCGACAACCCAGAAGGAGAGCGCCATGCCGGAACCCGTCGCCAAGCCGGAGCAAGTGCGTGTCACGCTGCGAGCCCCGGTCAGCCTCGTTCGCGCCTTGGAGCGATTGGCGCTCGCAGGGGACCGTTCCCTCTCGGCGGAGATCAGGCGATCGATGCGCCTCCATGTCGAGACAACCGGCGCCGGTGTGGGAGAGGTCTCCTGAAGGAGCGCATGACCATGTAGACCGAACAACGCGCGCCCCCGGCCAAGGAATCTTGGAAATGGAACCAAGGCCGAGGGCGCTTCCCACTCATCGCGGGGCGTCGATCTTAGGCAAGTCCGCGCCCCCACATAGCCACGTCGCCCAGCTTCGCCGCAAATTGCGGCGGAATCCAGGCGCCTGTAGCTCAGTGGTCAACGCCGAGGTCCCATGCACCTTGATCGAGTCGGGGACCGGAGCGGAAGAGCAGCGGCCTTTTAATAGTGCTTTGTTAGGTTCGCTCGTCTTGTTTGGTGAGTGGGAGCGGTAGCCGGGCGAGATCGACTAGCTGTTGACAGGTTTGGCAGCGGCCGGTCCAGCACTTGAAGATCGGCTGCAATAGCAGCACGGTCTTGGGGAGTGTCAGGCCGGCCGTGGGTGAAAAGGGTGAAGCCGCTCGAGCGTGAGGAACCCGTGGGCGGCGGTCACCAGCGCTGTGTGGTGGTACCAGCCGAGGTATGAGCGGCCCTCGTAGTGGTCGAGTCCGAGCTCGCCCTTGAGTTGTTTGTAGTCGAGCTCCATCTTCCAGCGCATGTGTGCCAGCCGAGCGAGCCGCTCGGGCTCGGTGTCGGCGGGCAGGTTTGAGATCCAATAGTCGGTCGGCCCGTCGTGCTCCTCGGGCCACTCGGCGATCAGCCACTCCTCCCGCGGAGGCACCTCAGAGTCCTCGCGCCACCCGGTCCAGCGCTGATCATCGCGCCAGCCGTGTGCGGCGTGAACGCGCGCGAAGACGAACCTGGAGGTGACCGGCTCTCCCTCGGAGTCGTTACGGAAGGTGACCATTTGAGCGGCATCTGTTCCGAGCCGGCTGATCAACTCACCGATCGGCTCAGGCTTGCGGTCTGGCCGCGGTCTGACCGGGCCGCGCGTCGCCGTGGGCTTCTTGGGAGGCACCGCGAACACGGTCCCTTGCGCGAACACCCTGGTGGTTGGCCCGACCGACAATACGTACTCACACCCGGCCTGATCGAGACGGTCCCGCAGCCAGGTGTTCTCCCCGTAGGCATGATCGCCGAGCACCGGCGCCTTCGGAACATCCCAGCCAGCCGCTTGCTCGAGCAGCTCTACCCCGAGCTCAGGCTTGGTGTTGAAGGCGACCTCATCCGGGATCTTCGCCTTGCGCCGCCGTTCCGGATCGGCACACCAGTCCTCCGGCAGATACAGCGCCCACCCCAGCGGCACCGTCCCTCGCGCTCCGACGGCGTGCACCGACACCCCGATCTGACAGTTACCCGTCTTCCCCAATGTCCCCGAGTACTGGCGCTTGACACCCGGCGAGTCCTTGCCGTCCTTCGGAAACCCAGTGTCATCCAGCACCCACGCCTCAACGTCGACCTCGCACGCCACCCGCTCAGCCACCGCCTTGACCACCAGCGCCGGATCCCACGGACTGTCGGCCACAAACTGCTGCAACGACTGATAGTCAGCGTCACCACCCAGCCGCTCGACCATCGGCTCAAGCGACTTACGAGGACCCTGCTCCAAGAGCCCCCGCAGATACAAGGAGCCGTTGACCCGCTGCACCGGCCGGTTCATCGCCTCCGCGAGCACCTCGCCAGCGAACACCTCCAGCCGCTTCTTCACCACGATCGGAGCATCCGCATCCACCGTCATCACAGCCATGATGCCTCCTCGCGTCGATAACCACGAACACACGAGGATTCGCCACCACCAAGCCGAACCCCTACCCCAAACCTAACAAAGCACTACTAAGCCGCCGGTCGGGGGTTCGATTCCCCCCAGGCGCACTACATATTCGACAGGATGCAGCGCATCCCGTCAGGCTGCAAGCGTTCGCCCAGCCGCGTCCTACGGGCGGTTTTTCCGTCCGACGCGACCTGTAGTTTTCCTTGTATTCAAGCCAAAAAGGACCCCCGCGCGATTGGCGTCGCCGGGGGCCTGGATCAAGGAGATATCGGCTCCCATGACCACCGGAAACGTACCACGGCGATCCGTCGCCGCAGACCTCGCAGCCATCCTCGCCTCCCCGGAGGTCGCCCGCCTCATCGACCAGCTTCAGGAGACCCGGCTGACGGGCCGTCCGGGGTACTCGCTGCGCGCCATGATCGGCATGGCGCTGGCGAAGTCCATGTATGCCCTGCCGACCTGGACGCGCACGGTCGCGCTCGTGCGGGAGCACCCCGCGCTTGCGGCCGTGATCGCCCCCGACGGCGAGGTTCCCTCCCTGTGGGCCTGCTACCGCTTCACGGCGAAGCTCCGCGCCCACACGGACATGCTGGAGGAGTGCATCGCGTCCGTCATCCGGGCACTCAAGAAGGCCAACCCGCTGCTCTGCTGGGATGTGGCGATCGACGCCAGCGACATGCCCGCGTATGCGAACGGGCAGCGCTACAAGTACAAGGGCGGACCGGAACGGGAGCGCTACTCCGACCCGGATGCGTCCTGGGGCCACCGCTCGGCGATCTCGACGCGGAAGGGCGGCGGGTTCTACGGATACCGCCTCCACATGGCGGTGTGCGCCCGGACCGATCTGCCGCTCGCGTGGAAGGTCGAGACGGCCAAGATGAACGAATCCCCGACGGTCGCGCCGCTCCTCGACAAGCTCCAGGGTCTCGGGATCAGTCCGGAGACGTGCGCGCTCGACAAGGGGTACGACGGCAAGGCCGTCTACGACGTTTGCGAGGAGCGCGACATCCGGCCCGTGATCTGCCTCAAGCAGACCGCGCGCGTCAAGCGCGGCGATCACAAGCCCCCGAAGTGCGAGCATGGCGAGTGGCGGTTCGCCGGAGCCGACTACGACCGCAAGGCCACCAAGTGGCGCTGTCCGACTGGGGAGTGCAAGCCTGCCTCCGTGTGGGTCAAGGCCGACCGCCTCCACCCGTTGATCCCGCGCGAGACGCTGCGGTGGAAGGGCCTGTACAGGGGCCGTGCGTCCGTGGAGCGCGCGTTCGGCCGACTGAAGAACGAACATGGTCTCGCGCCGCTGCGGGTGCGCAGGATCGAGCGTGTGCGGCTTCACGCCGACCTCACGATCCTCTCGCAGTTGGCGTGCGCGCTCGCCAGAGCGCAGCCTCGCGGCTATTTGGTTCCGCCTGCGTAAACCCAACCGGAGCCAGCTCGGCGGCAGGAGGCAGCGGCGTCGCTATTTGCCTTTGAGGACTTCATAAAAGTGCTTCTCAGTCTTGTTGCATTGCCGTAGCAATTCCTTGAACAGCGTCTTGTCTCTTATCTGCGCGTTCCCGTGAGACACGCTCGTGTGTCCGACTACGCGACCGTTGTCGTCGTACAGAACCCAGGTCTCGTGCTTTTTGGAGCGGACAAGCACGAACCCATTCCTGCCGATGACCTTTCGATACTCACCCCAACGCGGCGGCATCCGGGAAGCTCACCGACCCGAACCAAGACATTCGCGACACCTTGAGAAGCAGCAGGTAATCAAAGTGGTGAGCAATGTCCGGCGCCAGCTCAGGCTCATCGTCACGTAGGAACTCCAGGTACTCAGCCACCGCGTCCAGTAGGTTTTGGATGGCGGCATCCATCGTCCCACCATGACCGAGCGCATCAAGCTCGGGAGTGCGAGCAATCCACCCACCCTCGCTTCGGCGCATGACGACCGACAGCCGCTTGCCGGTCGCAATCACATAGCCACTAGAACGAGGCTGGCCAGCCTCGGACGGACGAGGGACGTTCGCCGGATACTGGAGCCGGATTTCCTGGTCATCGCTCGGAGCGATAACGTGAACCTCGTCGCCCTCGACCAGGCTCCCTGCAACGGTGGTGACTGTCGTCATGACTCGTCCTCCTCGTTCTCGGGCTCGGCTGGCGGCTGGCCCTCCACTTGGCGCAAAATCGCCTCGTGCTGGTTTAGGTGGTTGCTGAGGGCTTGCATCAGGGGCATGAGAAAGCTCGGCGAGAGCTTCAGCCGCGACACGACGATTGGCTTCGGAATGCCCCCGCCCGGCACCATCTGGATGAAGTCGAGCGTGATGTCGTGCGGACCTTGGCTCGACACGGCCGCGAAGTTGGCATAGATGCCGACCTCCAGCTCGGGAGGCACCACGACATCGACGGTCTGCTCATCATCGGCCATAGGACGTTTCTGCTGCTTGATCGCCAGTCGCCCATTCGCGCTTGAGCGGCGGTCCTGCCGACCCAGCCATCATAACGCGCCTAAGACGCCGCAGGTGCGATCCACGACAGATCTTTACGTCCCAGTTAGTCGGCAAGATGGGCGCCACGCCCAGTCCTGCGGCGTGGCGCCCGCTTGCTCCTACGCCGCTGCGCGTTCGCGTAGGTAGGTGGCGCGGCGTCGGCAGGGATCTGAGCAGAACCGCGCCGCGCCGTGGCGATCGGCGGGCATCGCCTCGCCGCACTGCTCGCAAGCGCGTTCCGGCAGCGGTTCCCCGCCGGGCATCACGAGCGCGAGGACCGCGCGTTCCGCGCCCGTGGCGTCTCGGCGCTCCCACGCCGCGCGCCACGTCTCGACCATGCAAGAGAGGATGTCCCGCCACTCCTCACGCTCCCACTGCGTGGCGTTCACGGCTGCCGCGAGCGCCACGGGCCACGCCTCATCGAAGCCCACACCACCGCGCCGTGCGGCGGCGAGCCGTTCCCTCAAGACTACGGGCGGTGCCATCGCTCGCCCCCTCAAATGGCGATGAGGTCGAGGACGACATCGATGTGCCGCAGCCCGTCGGATGCCTTGAAGCGCGCGCCGTTGCGGTCGAGCAGCCCGAGACGCTCCAGGTGGGCCAGAGACCCCACGATGGCGTCCTCGTCTATGTCGTCCAGTTTGCGCAGCACTTCCGTCCGGGACCACCACTCGGAGCGGTCTTTGCGGAGGAGCTGCAAGACGATGATGCGCTCCGTGCCGGGGTCGCCGTCGGGAAACTGCTTGGATTCGTCGTGCATGGGAGTTCAGGCTCCTGTGTCACGACCCCGGGGCAGTTCACGCTGTCGCCGGGGTCAATTAGTAGATGCCCCGACGCTAGACTCTCCCGGCGGTGCCCGCAACCCCTTTCGCTAGCCGTTTCGCTCGCCCCTCTTAGGGCCTATCCCCATAGGGAGGATTTCGAACCAGTCTTGGCGAACTCCTGAGTCGATCTATTGATCGGACATAGGAGGTGGGAGATGGGTTTGGTCGATCGCGACGATGGCTGGCGGATGCCGGACTGGTTGTGGGAGCGGATCGAGCCGTTGCTGCCGCCTGCGCCCGAGCATCCGCTGGGGACTCACAAGCGGGGGATACCGAAGCGGCAGGTGATGGACGCGATCCTGCTCGTGTTGCGCACCGGCATGCAGTGGAACGCGCTCGATACGACCGGGGTGTGCAACTCCTCCACTGCCCACCGGCGTTTCCAGGAGTGGGAGCGGGCCGGGGTCTTCCAGGAGATTTGGCGCCGGGGGCTGCTCGACTATGACGAGCAGATCGGGATCGACTGGTCTTGGCTGGCGGCCGACGGGGCGATGACCAAAGCGCCACTGGGCGGGCCGAAGACTGGCCCCAATCCCACTGATAGAGCCAAGGGGGGGCGAAGCGTTCGCTCCTCGTCGAGGCGTGCGGGATTCCGATCGGGATCGACCACGACGGCGCGAACCGCAACGACCACCTCCTGCTGAAGGGAACGCTGGACTCCGTTCCGATCGAGCGCCCCACGCCGACCAAGGACGATCCCCACGGGCTCTGCCTGGACAAGGCGTACGACAATCAAGAGGTTCGCGATCTACTCCAGGAGCGCGACTTCACCCCTCACATCCGCCGGCGCGGCGAAGAGATCGACCTCAAACTACGCAACCCCGACTGGCGGGCCCGCCGCTGGGTCGTCGAGGCGTGCCACTCGTGGCTGAACCGCAACCGGGGTATCCTCGTCCGCTGGTCCAAGAAGGACGAGAACCACCTCGCCCTCCTACAACTCGCCAGCGGCCTGATCGCCCTCAAGCGCGCTCACCGCGCCCGACTGGCCACCACCCAATAGGGATAGGCCCTTAGTCACGTGTGCGCGCTTCGCCATATCGGCCAGCATGCGCCGACGGGTCCAGCTTTATTCGTCACGTGTGCGCGCTTCGCGATGTCGGCCAGCATGCGCCGCCCGACTCAATAGGATCCGCGCGTGCTCGTCGCTGTCGCCTTCTTCGAACTGGTCCTCGCCGTCCACATCCTCGCGGTCGTGGTCGCGTTCGGCGCGACCTTCGCGTACCCCGTCTTCCTCGCCGCGATCACGAAGGCCGACTCGCGCGCGCTGCCCTCGCTCTACCGGGCCTTCCACGCGGTCAGCCAGCGAGTCATCCTGCCCGGGCTCGCCGTGGTCATGGTCTGCGGCATCTACCTCGCCTCCAAGTTGCACGTGTGGAGCGCCTTCTACGTCCAGTGGGGCCTCGGCGTCTCGCTCGTGATCGGTGCGATCGAGGGGATGCTCCTCGGGCCCTCCGAGCGGCGCCTCGTGGAGGCGGCCGACCGCGACCTCGCCGCCGCCGGCGAGGGGCCCCTCACACCGGGCCCCGAGCACAAGGCCCTCGTTCGCCGGGTCGGTGGGATCGGCGCGTTGATGGACCTGCTCGTGGTGCTCACGATCTTCTTCATGGCCACGCACGCCGGGTCGTAGGCGCTCGTCGGGCGGCGCGAGCTCACTCCTCAGCGCTCGCTGGGCGGCGCGGGGCAACTCCCATCAGCACTCTACGGCGACCTCCTGAGCGGGTGGATCGCGATCTTCAGCGAACCGTGGTCCCCCCAACTCAGGTGTACGTCTCAGCTCACGAATCGAGGCTAGGAGACTCGCAGCCCCAACCCGTTTGCCTTTTCTAATCCGACGATTCCGAGCTCTTCACCGGATCCTTCTCCGCCCACTGTGCAGTTGGCTTTCCCGGCGTTTTCGAATGCGAGCCCTACTAACCGTCTACTGCCAGTTAGCTCCTGGGTTAACATATTTCTGTCGAGTGCACTCGTTGATTCGGAAGTGCATACATCTTCTTTCGTTATATCCAACACTTTACAAGTCAGACCCCAACCAGGCGCTCCGTTGCCGCCGCTTGTGATCTTGTCTCGCACAGTGTTTTCTGTTTCAAAGAGTTCCGTTTGCCACGGCAGGTCTCTTGGTTCGGCTTTTTCGACTTTTTCACAGTCTTTTCCCGGCGTACAGTTTATTTCTGTAATGCTGGTTATTCTGTCGAACTTTCCAGGACCGACCGTACCTTCGGACTTCCCTGTACACACAACTTCCACTGTACCCTCAATGGGAACTTTGGTGTCCCTCAAGACCAGGGAGCTCAGGCCGATAACTTTCTCCGTACCCTTGACTTCCTGCCATGCCCAGGCGCCGGTCGCCGACGCCGTGACACACTGACCTTCCGTGTACCTCGAGGGGCTGGTAGATGCTTTTTCCGTTTCGCATTGTTCCCACACTGGTGCCGCCGAGGCGCTCGCCCCAAGGGCCATGCTCAACGCGAACATGGCCACGAGACAGGCCCCGGCGATCCTTATCGACTTCATATCACCTCCCTTCTGTGTCGAGATTGGATCCAGCCACCATACGCGACCGCCAGGAGCTGGGGGAGGAGGGCGTCTCGATAGCTAAGATCGCCCGAACTACGGGAAGTATCCCCGGAAGAATGTCTCCGACTGGCAGCCGGGGAGCCGGGGCACGAGCGATGCAGCACCTCACCCAACGGTGGGCCAAAGCGTCGTAGCGGCGGGTCGCCCGCCCTGGGCTCGTTCGTGGCTCGCCGCTGTACCCTTGCCCTATGAGCGAGGGCTACCGAGTCGCTGTCGTCGGCGCCACCGGACAGGTGGGCTCGTTGATGCTGCGCCTGCTGCGCGAGCGCGGGCTTCCCGCGCGCGAGGTGGTGCCGTTCGCCTCGGAGCGCTCTGCCGGGCGCGTGCTCGAGGGCGCCGCGGCAGACGGCGGCGATCTCACCGTCCAGGCGCTCTCCGAGGAGTCGATCCAGGGCTTCGACCTGGCGCTCTTCTCCGCTGGCGGGGGCGTCTCGGGCGAGTGGGCTCCCCGCTTCGCCGACGCGGGGGCTGTGGTGGTCGACAACTCCTCGCGCTGGCGCCTGCACGAGGACGTGCCGCTCGTCGTCGCCGAGGTGAACCCCGACGCGCTCGCCGAACACCACGGGATTGTCTCCAACCCCAACTGCTCCACGATGCAGATGGTCGTCGCGCTGGCTCCGCTGCACGCTGCGTCCGGCATCGAGCGGCTCGTAATCTCGACCTACCAGGCGGTCTCCGGCACCGGCCGCGCCGCCGTGCAGGAGCTGCTCGACCAGTCCCACGCACTGCTGCACGAGCGCGACATCGAGCCCCCACGCGCCTACGCCCACCAGATCGCGTTCAACGCCTTGCCCCACGCCGGCTCCTTCGCCCCCGGCGAGGACCACACCGACGAGGAGCGCAAGCTGATCAACGAGACCCGCAAGATCCTCGGCGACCCTGCCATCCGCGTGAGCGCCACCTGCGTGCGCGTGCCCGTCCTCACCGGCCACTCCGAGGCGGTCAACGTGCAGACGCGCGAGCCGCTCTCCCCCGAGCGTGCGCGCGAGCTGCTCGCCGCCGCGCCCGGTGTCGAGGTCGTCGACGACCCCGCGGCCGCGCGCTACCCGCTGGCGATCGACGCCGCCGGTCGCGACGCCGTGCTCGTCGGGCGCATCCGCCGCGACCCCGGCCACCTCCGCGCGCTCGACCTCTGGATCGTCGCCGACAACCTCCGCAAGGGGGCCGCGCTCAACGCGGTGCAGCTGGCGGAGGTGCTGGACCAGCGAGGGCTCATCAAGCCTGGCGCCCGAATGCCGGCGCCTGGCGGCGTCCTCAGTCGCTCGCGTGCATAGCACGCCACGCTCCTTGCGTCCTGGCCAGTCTTGGCCTTCGAACGCCAGGAAGGCTTTGAATGCCAGGGAGGAGTAGCGCGAGCGCGCTCGAACATGAGGGCTATGCCCTCCACCGAAGCGCAGCGCACCCTCGTGAAGTCCCCGCCCGAGTTGTGGGCTGAGCTCTGCGACCCCTCCTCGCTCGCACGGCACCTCGGTGAGTTTGGCGAGATCCGCATCGTGCGCGTCGAGCCTGAGCAGAGCGTCGAGTGGGAGGCCCCCGACGCCACCGGCGCCATCCAGCTCAAGCCCTCCGGCTGGGGCACCCGGGTCACGCTCACCGTCGTCCGGGAGCTCCCCGAGCCAGCCCCGGAACCGGAGGCTGTCCTCGAACCCGAACCGGAGCCGGAGGCTGTCCTCGAGCCCGAACCGGAGGCGAGCTCGGCGCCCGACCAGGCTACCGTGGAGGGCCCTGAGCCGCAGCCTACGACGCGGAGATCCAGGCTCTTCGCTCGCCTCTTCCGCCGCCGCTGGGCGCGTGCCATTGAGCCTGAGCAGCCCCCGGCGGTGGAGGCCTCACGCGCTCAGCCCTCGACTGTTGATGAGCCCGAGCTCGCGCAGCCAGAGCCCGAGCCCAAGGCGCAGGAGCCACCCCCGAACCTCGCGGCCGAACTCGCCGCGGAGCTGGCGCGGGTCGAGGAGGCGATGGCCGAGCAGGACGCGGCGCTGCTCAGCGCGGTGCTCGACCGTCTCGGTGCGGCGCACCACCGGCCGTTCTCGCGCGGTTGAGGCGCTCGCGACCCCGCGCACCGGCTCCAGCGCTGGGCGTGATCCCCGTGTGCATATACGCTCCAGCGCAGGGTCTGGGCCTCGCAACACGTGAAAAAAACTTGCGCCTACGCGCGCGTGTGAGAGCCACGGTGGCTGTGGCGCGGATAACATCGGGCGCCCTGTGATGCGCGCGAAGGCACCGGAGACCTACGAGGAGAAGCTCGCCCAGCTCCAGGAGCTTCGCACGGCGGCGCTGCACTCAGCCCCGGAGGCCGAGGAGAAGCAGCACGCGCGGGGCAAGTACACCGCGCGCGAGCGGGTGGAAAAGCTGCTCGACCCCGGCTCCTTCCAGGAGCTCGACACCTTCGTGCGCCACCGCACCTACGAGTTCGACATGCAGCGCAACCGGCCGTGGGGGGACGCGGTGGTCACCGGTCACGGCACCATCGACGGCCGCCAGGTGTGTGTGTTCAGCCAGGACTTCACTGTCTTCGGCGGCTCCCTGGGGGAGGTGATGGGCGAGAAGATGTGCAAGATCATGGACCTCGCCGCCAAGATCGGCTGCCCCGTGATCGGCATCAACGACTCCGGCGGCGCGCGCATCCAGGAGGGCGTCGTCTCGCTCGGCTCCTACGGGGACGTGTTCCTGCGCAACGTCCGCTGCTCGGGGGTGATCCCGCAGATCTCCCTCGTGATGGGCCCCTGCGCCGGCGGGGCGGTCTACTCGCCGGCGATCACCGACTTCGTCTTCATGGTCGCCGAGACCTCGCACATGTTCATCACCGGCCCCGACGTGATCAAGACCGTGACCGGCGAGGAGGTCGGTTTCGAGGAGCTCGGCGGGGCGATGACGCACAACACCAAGTCCGGCGTGGCCCACTTTGCCTCCGTCGACGAGGACGCGTGCCTGGAGGACTGCCGCTACCTGCTCTCGTTCCTGCCCTCCAACAACCTCGGGACCACCCCGCGCGTGCAGCCGACCGACGACCCGCTGCGGCAGGACCCCGAGCTCGACCACGTCGTCCCCGACAACCCCAACAAGCCCTACGACATGCGCGACGTCGTGCGGCTGATCGTCGACGACGGCGAGTTCCTGGAGGTGCACGAGCACCACGCGCGCAACATCGTCTGCGGCTTTGCGCGCCTGGACGGGTGGACCGTCGGAGTCGTCGGTAACCAGCCCTCCCAGCTCGCGGGCGTGCTCGACATCGACGCCTCCGCGAAGGCCGCGCGGTTCGTGCGCACCTGCGACGCGTTCAACATCCCGCTGCTCACCTTCTGCGACGTCCCCGGCTTCCTGCCCGGCACCGCGCAGGAGTGGGGCGGCATCATCCGCCACGGCGCCAAGCTGCTGTACGCGTTCGCCGAGGCCACGGTGCCGAAGGTCACGATCATCACCCGCAAGGCCTACGGGGGCGCCTACGACGTGATGTCCTCCAAGCACCTCGGCGCGGACTTCAACCTCGCCTGGCCCACCGCCGAGGTCGCGGTGATGGGGCCCGAGGGCGCCGTCAACATCATCTACCGCCGCGACCTCGCGGGCTCGCCCACGCCCGAGGAGCGCCGGCGCAAGCTGATGGACGACTACAAGGCGCGCTTCGCCAACCCCTACACCGCCGCCGAGCGCGGCTACATCGACGACGTGATCGTCCCCCACGAGACCCGCCCGCGGCTGATCACCGCGCTGCGGACTTTGCAGACCAAGCGCGAACCGGGCCCCAAGCGCAAGCACGGCAACATCCCGCTGTAGGGCTCGCGCGGACGGCGGGGCCACGGTGCGTCACGGTGCGTCAAACTGTGTCGATGGTCAACCGCCGTCCGCAGCTGGAGTTGATCGCCCCCTCGGCCTCCCCCCAGGAGGCGGCGGCGATCGTGGCGGCGCTGGAGCGGTTCATGAGAGACACCGCTCCCCGCCTGGCGCCGGTGGCGGAGCGGCGGGACCTGTGGACGCGGATGGCGATACTCGAATGCGTCGGGCGCGAGGACGAGTGGCCGACCGACTGGGGCGATCCGCACCCCTGGGAATGAGCGGCCACCACCCCCTGGAGAGGTCTGGTGCCGGCGGCTCTGGATAAATACCCAAAAGTCGCTAGCCTTTAGGGCTAAACTGGGTCCCGCCAGCCGATAGCCAGCAAAGCGGCACCAGCAAGGCCGTCCCCCGCAAACCCCGCGAACATCAACAGCAGCGCACCCAAGCAGCCCTAGAAGCCCGGATCAGGAGGTCTCGCCCATGGAGCCAACGACAGTACCCCCCGCACCGCGCGGCACACTGGAGGACCCGGAGGTCCTGCAGAACGTGCCCGGGCACGTGATCCCGATCCTGCAGCGGGAGTTCGACGACTTCAAGACCGAGGCCACCAAATTCCTCGAGGGGCAGACGCCGGAAGACGAGTTCATCAAGTTCCGCCTCAAGCAGGGGGTCTACGGTCAGCGCCAGGCCGACGTGCAGATGATCCGCGTGAAGCTGCCGTTCGGGGGGATCACCCCGGAGCAGCTGGAGAAGTTCGCCGACGTGATCGAGAAGTACGTGCCACTCAACAAGGGTCACGTCACGACGCGCCAGAACATCCAGATGCACCACATCCCCCTACCGGACGCCGAGCTGGCGATCCGCGAGCTGGGCGAGGCGGGGCTCTCCAGCCGCGAGGGGTGCGGCAACACGGTGCGCAACGTCACCGGCGACCCGTGGGCGGGTGTGGCGAGCGACGAGCTGTTCGACATGACCCCCTACGCGGGGGCGTACGTGCGCTACTTCGTGCGCCACCCGACGACGCAGGCGATGCCGCGCAAGATCAAGACCGCCTTCGACGCCAGCGAGCCGGGCCGGGCGATCAGCGAAATCCACGACATCGCCTTCCGCGCGCGCGTTCGTGAGATCGACGGCCGCGAGGTGCGCGGGACGCAGATGCTGGTGGGCGGCGGCACCTCGATCATGCCCCGCAAAGCGCCGGTGCTGTACGAGTGGGTCGAGCTCGAGAACGGGGAGTACCTGAAGATCGCGGAGGCCGTCTTCCGTATCTTCGACCGCCAGGAGTGGCTGCGCGTCAACCGTGCGCGGGCGCGGATCAAGGTGTTCGTGGACAAGTACGGGATCGACGAGCTGCGCCGCCAGGTCGAGGAGGAGCTGCAGGGCGAGTGGGTCGCCGAACGGGACTTCTCCGTCGAGCACCGGCTGTTCCTCGACGACGAGCGCGAGTCCGCCCCGGCGCCGCCGGCCACCTACGGCAGCCCCAACGGGGACCTCTCGGAGTTCGAGCGCTGGCGGGAGGCCAACGTGCGTGAGCAGAAGCAGGAGGGCTTCGTCACGGTCGAGGCGAAGATCACCCGCGGCGACCTCACCCCCGAGCAGCTCCGCGGGCTGGCGGCGATCGTGCGCGACTACTCCGGCGGGTATGCCCGCACCACGGTGCAGCAGAACCTCGTGCTGCGGTGGGTGCGCCACGAGAGCGCCTACGACGTGTGGCGGGCGCTAAGCGAGCTCGGCCTCGGCGACGCCGGCTCACGGGAAATCGACGACGTTGTGTCGTGCCCAGGCACCGACTCCTGCAAGCTCGGGATCACCTCCTCGATGGGGCTCAACCAGGCGGTGCAGGAGCGGATCGAAGCGATGGACATCTCCGACCCGCTGACGCGCGCGATCCACATCAAGATCAGCGGCTGCCCCAACGGCTGCGGACAGCACCACGTGGGCTCGATCGGCTTCACGGGAGCGTCGATCAAAGTCGGCGAGCACACGATCCCCGCATACATCCCGCACGTCGGCGGAGCCTTCGAAGGCAAGGAGATTGCGTTCGGCCTGCGCCTGAAGGCGCGCCTGCCCTCCAAGCGGGTGCCGGATGCCGTCGAGCGGTGGCTGCGCCACTACGAGTCCGCGCGCGAGGAGGGTGAGGAGTGGGGCGCCTTCGTGCAACGCGTGGGCACGCCAGAGCTCGAAGTGCTCGTCAAAGACCTCTCCCTGCCGGTGGAGTTCGGCCTGGAGACGATGGGCCAGTTCATCGACTGGAACCGCAACGTGCCCTTCCAGGTGATCCGCGGAGAGGGCGAGTGCGCGGTCTAGTGAAAAGCGAGGGGCCCCGACCGAAGCCGGGAGACACGCGCCTCCGGCGCTGGCCGATTTGGGGATGCGAGCGGAGCGAGTGTCTCCCCAATCGGTCCCCGTTTCGGCCAGCCGGCCTCCGGCCGGCTGCGCCACCCTCTTGGCGACACCACGGCCGCCCCGGTCGCGCGGGCGGCGGCGGGTCCCGACCCGGCGGAGAGCCTGACGGCGACGCTGCGCGAGGCGGCGGGCCGCCACGGCAGCGGGGCGGTGCTGCTGTGCTCCTTCCAGAAGGAGGAGTCGGTGCTGCTCGACGAGTTGCTGCGAGTCGAGGGCGGAGACGCGGTGAGGATCGTGACGATCGACACCGGTGTGCTGTTCGAGGAGACGCTCAAGACGTGGCGCGCGTTCGAGGAGCGCTTTGGGGTCGCGATCGAGGTACAGGACGCCAGCGGGCGGGCGGGGGACGGATCGATCGAGCAGTGGAGCGGCCCGGAGCACTGCTGCTCGCAGGCGAAGGTGGCGGCGTTGGAGCGGGCACTCGACGGAGCCGAGGGCTGGATCACCGGCATCCGCCGCGAGCAGGGGCCCACGCGCGCAGAGGCAGAGCTGATCGAGCACGACGAGCAGCGGGGCCTGTGGAAGTACAACCCGCTGGCGCACTGGAGCGAGAAGGACCTGTGGCGGCGGATACACGAGCGCAACCTCCCGTACAACCCCCTGCACGATCATGGGTACGCATCGATCGGGTGCGAGCCGTGCACCCAGCCCGGCAGCGGCCGCGAGGGCCGGTGGGCAGGCAGCAGTAAGACCGAGTGTGGTCTGCACGTGATCACGACATGAAAGGCGAGGTGGCATGTACGGCGAGCACCCGGGAGCGACCGTGACCGTGGCGGCGCGCCCGCAACTGAGCCACCTGCGGGCACTGGAGAGCGAGGCGATCCACGTGATGCGCGAGGTCGCCGCGGAACTGGAGCGCCCCGTGCTGCTGTTCAGCGGCGGCAAGGACTCGATCGTGCTGCTGCGCCTGGCGGAGAAGGCGTTCCGCCCGGCGCCGTTCCCGTTCCCGCTGATGCACGTGGACACCGGCCACAACTTCCCCGAGGTGCTCGAGTTCCGCGACCGCAGGGTGACGGAACTGGGCGAGCAGCTGATCGTGGCGAGCGTGCAGGAGTCGATCGACAGCGGACGGGCAGTCGAGGAGACGGGGCCGCGGGCCTCGCGCAACCGCCTGCAGACAGTGACGCTACTGGACGCGATCGCCCAGCACGACTTCGACGCGGCGTTCGGGGGAGCACGCCGCGACGAGGAGCGGGCACGAGCGAAGGAGCGCATCATGTCCTTCCGCGACGACTTCGGTCAGTGGGACCCGAAGAACCAGCGCCCCGAGCTGTGGAACCTGTACAACGGTCGCATCCGCAAGGGCGAGCACGTGCGCGTGTTCCCGCTGTCGAACTGGACGGAGCTCGACGTGTGGGAGTACATCGCCCAAGAGCAGCTGGAGGTGCCCTCGATCTACTTCGCGCACGAGCGCGAGGTGTTCCGCCGCGACGGGATGCTGTACGCGTGGCGCGAGGGGACCGAGCTGATCGACGGGGAGCAGGTGTTCTCCGAGACGGTGCGCTACCGCACGGTCGGCGACATGAGCTGCACGGGAGGCGTGCGCTCGCTGGCGGCGACGCTGGAGGAGGTCGTTACAGAGATCGCCGCGACGCGCATCACCGAGCGCGGCGAGACGCGCGCGGATGACCGCACCTCAGAGGCCGCGATGGAGGACCGCAAGAAGGCGGGATACTTTTAGTGCTCGCGTCGGCATCCTGCCTCCGCTTGATTTGGTGGGGCTTCCTCCGGTCGCCCGTAACCGGGCCTTCGGCCCTTCTTTTGCCAGGGCATCACCACGACCTCGAGCCTGCTGCGTGCCACCACCGCCGGGCCCGTAGCCGGGCCATCGGTCCTTCTTTTGCCTGGGCATCATCATGACCTTGGACCTGCTGCGCTTCACGACGGCGGGGTCGGTGGACGACGGCAAGAGCACACTGATCGGCAGGCTGCTGTACGACAGCAAGCAGGTCTTTGAGGACCAGCTCGAGCACGTCGCGCAGGCGAGCGCGCGGCGCGGCGGCTCGGGCGCGCTGGACCTGGCGCTGTTGACCGATGGCCTGCGCGCAGAGCGCGAGCAGGGGATCACGATCGACGTGGCGTACCGCTACTTCGCGACGGCCAAGCGGCGGTTTATCATCGCCGACTGCCCGGGCCACCAGCAGTACACGCGCAACATGGTGACGGGCGCCTCGACGGCGGACCTCGCGGTGATCCTGCTCGACGCCCGCAAGGGCGTGCTGGAGCAGTCAAAGCGCCACGCGTTCATCAGCGCGCTGCTGGGGATCCCGCACCTCGTGGTGGCGGTCAACAAGATGGACCTGGTGGAGCGCTCGCAGGCGCGCTTCGACGAGTTGGTCGTCGAGTTCGCCGGCTTCGCCGCAAAGCTGGGCGGTAGAGCGAAGCTCGCGTACATCCCGATCTCCGCGCTGGAGGGCGACAACGTGGTGGAGCGCTCGCCCCAGATGGAGTGGTACGAGGGGCCCACGCTGCTGGAGCTGCTCGAGCAGGTGGAGGTCGCCTACGACCACCCCGACGACACCCCGGCGCGGTTCCCAGTGCAGTGGGTGGTGCGCCCCGCGACCGGCAACCCCGGCGCCCCGGCGCCCCCGGGGGGACCGGCGGACGGCGATTACCGCGGCTACGCAGGCCAGCTGGCGAGCGGGTCGCTGCGCGTCGGCGAGGAGGTCGTGGCACTGCCAAGCGGCCAGCGCACGCGGATCGCGGCGATCGACACGTACGACGGCTCCCTGGAGGAGGCGCTCGCGCCGATGTCGGTGACGCTGCGCCTGGAGGACGAGCTGGACGTCTCGCGCGGGGAGCTGATCTGCCGGGCGACGCAGACCCCGACCGTGGGCAGGGAGCTGCGCGCGGACGTGTGCTGGCTGAACGAGCGCCCGCTGCGCGCGGGGGGGCGGTACGCGATCAAGCACACCTCGCGCAGCGCCACAGCAATCGTCGAGGAGCTCGGCGACCGGGTGGACGTGCACACGCTCGAGCGCGTGCCGGCGCCGGGGAAGCTCGCGCTGAACGACATCGGCGCGGTGCGGCTGCGCACGAGCGCGCCGCTGGCGTTCGACACCTACCGCGTGAACCGCCGCACGGGGAGTTTCATCCTGATCGACGAGGCGACCAACGAGACGGTTGGCGCCGGAATGGTGGGCTCGACAGAGGACTAACGGTGCGTCCTTGGACACGGCGCTGGATCGCCACGTGCCGGCTTGCCCGTGCTACCAGCATGGGCTTTACCGACCGATCAAAGATCGGCCAGCGTCGCCCAGCTTGGTCCAGGAACGCCTCCGACGCGCGTACCCAGCGACGCGGCACTCTGAGATTTCGTATATTCGGCCATGCCCGGCTGAATCTGATAAAAAGGTTCGACGGACATTCTATCTTTGTTGGATCAGTAGAACTCTTGGGACCGGTCAGTCGATAGCCAAGCTGGTGCGGTGGCAGTCAGAGCCGCCCACCCCGGTAGGACGGGCGTTGAGTGCGAGAGCACGCCAGGGCAACGCCCGGCTCGCGTCAGGGGTCTGTGGAGCGCTTACCCCGGGCGCGAGCACCTGCCGGACGCGGTAATCTGCCGCCCGCCATGTTTACAAAGGTGCTTGTGGCTAACCGGGGCGAGATCGCCGTGCGCATCTTGCGGGCGCTGGAGGAGCTGGGCGTCGCCGCGGTCGCCGTGTACTCCGAGCAGGACCGCGACGCCCCCCACGTGGGCCGCGCCGAAGAGGCCTACAACCTCGGCGGGGGCCCGGCGGCGGAGAACTACCTGAACGTCGAGAAGATCCTCGACGTGGCGGCGCGCGCGGGCGCGCAGGCGATCCACCCGGGGTACGGCTTCCTGGCCGAGAACGCCCCGTTCGCGCAGGCGTGCGCGGACGCGGGGTTAGTGTTCATCGGCCCGCCGGCGAGCGCGATCGAGGCGATGGGCTCGAAGACCCGCGCGCGCGAGCTGATGCAGGCCGCGGGTGTACCCATCGTGCCGGGCACGACCGAGCCGGTGGCCACCGTCGCGGACGCCCTGAAGCTCGCCAAGGGCGAGATCGGCTTCCCGGTCGCGGTCAAGGCCACGGGCGGCGGCGGCGGCAAGGGCTTCCGGGTGGCGCTCACCGAGGAGGAGCTCGAGGGCGCCTTCGAGGGCGCCAGCCGCGAGGGAGAGAAGTTCTTCTCCGACCCAACCGTCTACCTGGAGCGCTACCTGCCCGATCCCCGCCACGTGGAGGTGCAGGTGCTCGCCGACCGCCACGGCAACGTGATCCACCTCGGCGAGCGAGACTGCTCGATCCAGCGGCGCCACCAGAAGGTGATCGAGGAGTCCCCGGCGCCGGAGTGGGTCGTGGACGCCGAGCTGCGCGAGCGGATTGGCCGGATCGGAGTGGAGGCCGCGCGCGCCGTGGACTATGTGGGCGCCGGCACGATCGAGGGCCTGCTCGCCATCGCCCCGACGGTAGGCGGCGCGGCGGTAGGCGGCAAGCGGCGGGGCGGCGCGAGCGTGGGAGCAGACGCGGCCGGGGGCG
This sequence comes from uncultured Solirubrobacterales bacterium, assembly GCA_963701215.1. GTDB lineage: Bacteria > Actinomycetota > Thermoleophilia > Solirubrobacterales > Solirubrobacteraceae > Palsa-744. The sequence continues at coordinate 4,281,875 of OY969580.1, read as the reverse complement.
CACAGCCGGAGTACTACTTCCTGGAGATGAACACGCGCGTGCAGGTGGAGCACTGCGTGACGGAGATGACCACCGGCATCGACATCGTCAAGGAGGGCATCCGTGCGGCGGCCGGCGAGCCGCTCGCCTACACGCAGGAGGACGTGGTGCTGCGCGGCCACGCGATCGAGTGCCGCATCAACGCGGAGGATGCCTCGAAGAACTTCGCCCCGGCGCCGGGGCGGATCGGACGCTACAGGGAGCCCTCGGGTCCCGGCGTGCGAGTGGACTCGGGCGTCGGCGAAGGGGGCGAGGTGTCGCCTGCGTACGACCCGATGGTCGCCAAGCTGATCGTCTGGGACGCCGACCGCGAGCAGGCCACGCGGCGCATGCAGAGGGCACTGGAGGAGTACGAGATCGAGGGCCTGCGGACCCTGATTCCGTTCCACAAAGCGCTGCTCGCCACCGAGCAGTGGGCCCGCGGGGAGACCTGCAGGGACCTGCTGGAGGACCGCGCGTGGCTGAAGAGGCTGGCGTTCGAGGCGCCGGCCAAGGCCGCGACGGAGCCCTCCACGGGAGAGGAGGAGCAGGAGCGCCTGGAGCAGTCCTACACGGTCGAGGTCTCGGGCAGGCGCTTCGACGTGAAGGTCGTGGGCCCCCCCGGCGCGGCCGCGGGCGACCCCGGCGCGCTGAACGGCTCCGTCGCCCCAGCCGCCCGCAAACCCCAGCGGCGCGAGCGCCGCTCAGCGGCCGCGGGAGGGGCGGGCGGAGCCGATACCCTCGCCTCCCCCCTACAGGGAAACATGTGGAAGGTGCTCGTCAAGCAGGGGGACACGGTGACCGAGGGCCAGCTGCTGTGCATCATCGAGGCGATGAAGATGGAGAACGAGATCACCGCCCACAAGGCGGGAGTGATAGCCGAGCTGCCGATCACGGAGGGCGCGCCGATCGCCGCGGGTGCCCCGATCGCGACGATCAAGAGCGCTGAGGGCGCGGAGGGCTGAGAACGACTTTCAAAAGACCGATCGTCCCGCCTCGCCCAGCTTGGTCCAAGGGGCGCTCCGGACGCACCACCTATTTGCAAGACGCCCTGAAGTCGGCAGGTGGGCGGCCGGTTGAATCCGGCAGGCGGACGCCTATAGCATGGATGCATGCGAAATCTGGACTTTGCCGGCCATGCATCGTGAGCTCCTGGACATCCTCGTCGCCCCGGGCGACGGCGGGGCGCTGACGCTGGAGACAGAGGGGTCGCCGCCAACCAACGCCACCGTCCTCTCCGGGTCGCTGGTCGCCGCGGATGGCTCCCGCTTTCCGATCGACGCCGGCGTGCCGCGCATGGTGCCCACGGACCACTCCTCCGTCACCGTCGACGGCGGTGCCACCCAGCGCAGCTTTGGCGCCAAGTGGGCCGAGTACAGCGAAGAGGAGAAGAGCCAGCTCGCCGAGTACCAGTACCGCTGGTTCGATCAGCGCTTTGGGTTCGCCGAGGGGACCGACCTCGCCGACTTCCTGGCCGGGAAGCGTGGCGTCCTTGATGCGGGCACCGGTCCTGGCCTGTGCGCGGCGCGGTGCGCACAGCTCTCCGACGCGCAGGTCGTCGGCATGGATCTCAGCGACAGCGTCACAAGCGCCCGCAGCCGCTACGTCGAGCTCGAGAACCTCGACTACGTCCAGGGCGACATCCTCAGCCCCCCCTTCGCCCCCGGGACGTTCGACTTCGTCGTCGCCGACCAGGTGCTGCACCACACCCCCGACTGCGTCGGCGCGTTCAGGTCGATGGCTGGGCTGGTGAGGCCGGGCGGACAGCTCGCCGTCTACGTGTATCGCAAGAAGGCGATCATCCGAGAGCTAGTCGACGACCACGTGCGAGCGATCACGTCAGCGCTGTCCGTCGAGGAGTGCCTGGAGCTCGGCGAGCAGATCACCGAGCTGGGCCGCGAGCTCTCCCACCTCGAGGGGACGATCACCCTCGAGCGCGGCGTGCCCCTGCTGGGGATCGAGCCCGGGACGCACGACATCCAGCGGCTGATCTACTGGACGATGCTGAAGTGCTACTGGAATGAGGATCTCGGGTGGCACCAGAGCGTGATGACCAACTACGACTGGTACAGCCCCGTATATGCCTCGCGCCACACCGAGGAGGAGGTCCTCGGATGGTGCCGGGAGGAGGCCCTGGAGATCGTGCATCTCGACGTCATCGAGAGCGGTATCAGCGTACGCGCGGCGCGGCCGGGCTGATCTCCCGTGGCCGCTCGACACTGGATGGTCGCGGCCGCCCCTCTCTACGGGTGGGCGCCCTTGAGGAAGGTCTGACACCACTGCTCGAAGCTGAGCAGCGACCAGAGCAGCAAGCGTCGGTTCTGACGACCTTCGAGGTGCTCCTCGACGAGCTCGCGGACCCCGTCCGGCCGGAGGAACTCGTAGATCGCGGCGTCGCGTGAGAGCAGCAGCGCGCGCATGTAGTCGATGCTCTCGCCGCGGTACCAGCTCCCGTCCGGCCCGATGAACCCCTGCTTGATCTGATCGGCGACGTCGGCGGGCACGAAGCGCTCCATGGCGCGTCGCAGCAGAAGCTTCCCGTCGCGCGTCTTCTCGAAGTAGCGTTCGGTCTTCGGACCGGGCTCGTTCTCGTTGAGCTTGACGACCGCCCCGAGGTCGCGCAGCTTCAGTCGCAACGGCAGCCGCTGGGCGAACTCGACGAGGTCGTTGTCCATGAACGGCACGCGGTTCTCCAGGCCGTGAGCCATGCTGAGCTTGTCGTCGACGACGAACAGCCCGTGCAGGAACGTGCGGGCCTCCAGGTGCAGCGAATGGTTGACGTACTCCTCCGGCGAGCCGGGTAGGCGGGAGTCGGGCAGCTCCGCGCGGAAGATCTCGGTGGTGTCAATGTCCTTCACCTCCCGCCAGACGTGCGGGGCGAAGAAGCGCGGGTGCAGCTCGTCGGGCACGAGCCGGCTCCAGAAGCGGTAGTACTTGCGCACGTAGTCATTCAGATCGGCGTTGACCACCGCGCGGTAGTAGCGCCAGGGGTACCCCGCGAACAGCTCGTCTCCCCCCGCCCCGCCGAGCACGACCTTGACGAAGCGGCTGGCCAGTCGCGAGACGTAGAAGTTGGGGTAGGCCTGCCCGACGCGTAGATCCTCGAGGTGCCAGGTCAGAGCGGGCATGCAGCGCAGCATGTCCCCGGCCTTGAGCACGACCTCGTAGTGCTCGGTCTGGAACAGGTAGGACATTGCCTCCGCCTTGACCCGCTCGTCCACCGCCATCTCCAGTCCGACAGATGAGGTCATGTCGAATCCGACCGTGAAGGTGTTGAGGTGCGGCAGCGCCTGCGCGGCTACGGCGGTGATGCTGCCCGAGTCCATCCCCCCGGAGAGGTGGGCGCCAACCTGCACGTCAGCGACGAGCTGGCGCTCGACTGCCTGGCGGAAGAGGCGGTCCAGCTCCTCCAGGTACTCCTCGTCGGAGACATTCTCGGCGGGCTCGCGAAAGTCGAAGTTCCACCAGCGCTCCGGGCACGGCCGCTCGCGTCCCTGCCGCAGCGTCAGCCGGTGCCCGGGTGCCAGCAGCTTGACCCCGGCGAACAGGGTCCCGTCGCTGAAGATGTTCTGGAACGTGAAGTACTCGAGCAGATGCGGGAGGCTGACCGAAGCAGCCAGCCCGTCGTGCGCGAGCAGCGCCTTGATCTCCGAGCCGAACAGGAACACGGGGCCGGCCTCCGCGTAGTACAGCGGCTTGATTCCGTAGCGGTCGCGCGCCAGGAACAGCTCGCGCGTACGGCGATTCCAGATCGCCAGCGCGAACATCCCGTTGAAGCGCTCCACGCAGGCCGACCCCCAGGCCGCATAGGCGTTGAGCGCCACCTCGGTGTCAGTCCGATTGACAAAGCGACGACCCAGGCGTTCGAGCTCACCACGCAGCTCCCGGTAGTTGTAGAGCTCGCCGTTGTACGTGATGACGTAGTCGCCGGTGGCATCGAACATCGGCTGGTTGCTCTCCGGTCGCGGGTCGATGATCGCCAAGCGGCGGTTGGCGAGGCCGACCGGCCCATCGGCGTACTGCCCTTCCCCGTCGGGCCCCCGGTGCGCGATCACATCGCTCATGCGGCGCAGCAACTCGACCGGCACCGGCGCTCCGGAGCGGTCAAGCGCGCCGACGATGCCGCACACAACGGTCTCCTGAGCACACGCCGACCGCCTCGACGGAGATGGCCCTTGATATCTGGATAGCTGGGATCATGTGGTTATGAGGGCTCTCTTTGGCCGGCTTGGCAGGCAGACGATCGTGTATGGGATCGGCGGCAGCGCGCTGCAGATCGTGGGTCTGATCACGCTGCCCGTGTACGCACGGGCCTTCGTGCCGGCGCAGTATGGCGTGCTGGAAGTAGCGGCGGTTGGATTTGCTGCCGTGCTCGTGATCGTGGACGCGGGAATGAGCACGGCAGCCCAGCGCAGCTTCTACGACTACAACGACGATCAGTGCGAGGAGCGCCGCGCTGCGCTGCTCACCGCCCTGACCGTCCTGATGTTTCTGTCTGTGGTCCTCGCCGCAGCCATCACCCTGCTCGCCCGGCCGATCTCCGCGGCGCTGCTGGGGACCGCGGCACACGCCGACCTGGTGCTGATCGTCGGTGTAACGGTGCCGGTCGCAACGCTCGCGGCCTATCTGCGGGAGGTGATGCGCCTGCGCTTCCGCGCCTGGCACTACGTGACCTCGTCGGTGCTCGGCGCCATCGGCGCGGGCGCGGCGGGGATAGTAGCCGTGACGAGCTTCAACGCGGGCATCTCAGGGGTTCTGCTGGGGCTGCTGATCGGCAACGCGATCGCAGCGGTCTACGGCATCGCGATCGCAGCACCGGACCTCGCCGGGCGCTTCTCGTCCTCCGAGCTGCGCCGCATGGTTCACTACGGCGGCCCGCTGATACCCGCGGCGTTCGCGATGTGGGGGTTGGCGTTCCTGGACCGCATCATGCTCTCCCAGCTCGGGAGCTTCTCGGAAACCGGCCAGTACGGCGTGGGCAGCCGCTACGCGATGCTGCTGATGTTCTGCCTCGTCACGTTCATGACGGCGTACGTGCCGTTCATGCTCGCCCTCTGGCGGGAGGATGTCGAGGGCGAGCGGCAGCTGAGGGGACGGGTGCTCGCGCACGTGACGCTCGCCCTGGTGAGCATGGGCCTCGTTCTCTCCCTGTTCGCCCGCGAGCTGACAACGATCATCGCCCCGGGATACGACCGCGCCTACCTCGTGGTGGGGGTCCTATCGACGGGCGTCGTCCTCTACGCGATCGCCAACATCGCCTCATCCGGCATCGCCCTCGCCCGCCGGACGAAGTACATAGCCGCCTATACCGCCATCGCCACGCTCCTGAACGTGGCCCTGAACCTCCTCCTGATCCCCGCGTGGGGGATGATCGGCGCAGCAACCGCCACGGCCGCCGCCTACGGCCTGCTCGCGATCCTCTACTACCGCAAGGCCCAGCAGCTCTACCCCACGCCCTTCCTGATCCGTCGCACATCGACGACGCTGCTTATCGGCTGCCCATTGATGGCAATCGGCGCGCTGTCGATCGAACCCGAGGGCCTGGCCGTGGCGATCAAGCTCGCAGCCATCGGGATCTTTGCCCTGGCTATCTGGCGCCTGCGGCTGATCGACGAGGACGAGCTCCACGCGCTGCTCTCCATGGCTCGGCTACCTCGGTCGCACGTGGCGCCAATGCCGACCTCGCCGGTTGCTGGGTCAGCCGGGCCGGCAGCCAGACCAACTGGGTCAGCAACGAGACCTGTGCAAAGTCGCCTCGCCGCGCGCGAGTCCGGAGCGGCGATCTCCAGAGAGTGAGAGACACGACTTGTGGCGTCGGAGTCGAAAGACTATGCTAACGCTTAATCATGACAGGTGGGCTGGTATTACATTGCCAAAATGGCAGGGTTACATCTGCCGCTGCATATTGGTGCCTGCCATCATGAATAAGGCAGGCACACGCCTGCCCTTGGGGAATGAAACGGAGAGGGCGTTGTTGAGCAGCCAGCTACCCAGCCTTGATGCCCTTCGTCGCCGAGCCGGCCTGCCACGTTGCCAGCATCTCGGCGTCGAAGTCTGCTCCGGAAAGCCCACGGGGCCGCACACGGCCACAACGACAATGAAGGAGCTCTAAGTGATGATTAGTATCAATAGATATCTCCGGCTGGCCTTGGCCACGCTGGGCGTGTTGTGCGGCGGAGCGCTGCTCGCGACCTCGGCCATGGCCACCAGGTACGGTCCGGCTACACCTTCGTCGTTCGCCTTCGCGCCGGGCTCGCCGGCCGGTGTGGCGATCGATCAGTCTAACAAAGTCGTTTACGTGTCCAATGAAGGTGACAAAGCCGTCGAACAGTTCATCGAAAGCTCCCCCGGAACGTTCACCCCGGGAGAATTTTCGGGCCCCAAATCGTCCAAATTCGAAGTGGCCGGCGCTGCACTGCTGTATCAGTTGGCAGTGGATGAATCCACAGGCGCAACAAAAGGCGATATCTACGCTTCGGATTTCCCAGACGGCAAGGTGTTCAGGTACACCGAAGCAGGCACGGCGGCCGGAGAAATCAGCCTGGAAAAAGCTACGGGTATCGCCGTCAACAAAGAAGGGGACCTGTTCGTCGCTCAGTACAGTTCGGGTGACATCTTCGAGTACTCATCGGCGGGCACCATCATGAACAGCGGCAGCCCGGTAGCGGAAGGCTTGTCCAGCCCGAACTCACTCGCGTTCAATTCGGTCGGCGACTTGTACGTCGCCCAGAACGCCAGCGGAAAGAGCGTGGTCGAGCTCAAGCCAAAGGGCAGCGGGTTCGAACTGACATCCCCGGAAATCGGCGTTGGTGGCGCTGGCGGCAGTCTCGGGGTTGCTGTGGACCGCGCAACGAACAACGTATTCGTGGATAACACCGGATCCATCGAAGAGTTCAACGAAGCCGGGGTAATTGTCGGTGCACCGTTCAACGCGCCAGGCTTTGGTGAATCAAACGCGATCGCCATCAACGAAGGCACGAAGCTCGTGCTAGCTACAAACCGTCCCTCGAATTCAGTGCTCCTGTTCGCCGAGGAAGCGGTCAAACCCAAGCAGGACCTGACCGTCAAGAATGAAGGCACCGGCACAGGCGAAATCAAGTCCGAACTGCCCAACACAGGCATCGAATGTGGAGCGAAATGCTCCGAAGAATTCGAAGAAGGGACGAAAGTCGTCTTGAAAGCAGAAGCAAAACCAGGCTCCGAATTCGTTGAATGGAAGGGTGAAGGCTGCGAAGGCAGCAAGGCAACCACTTGCGAAGTCACAATCCCCAACAAAGCAATTGAAGTCAAGGCGATCTTCGGGATCGCCCACGCATTTCCGCTGACCGTGTTCGTCACTGGCAAAGGCGAAGTCAACGGCACCGTTATTAAAAACTGCACATCGAGCGGCGGGGTGTGCGAAGAAAAAGCCGAAGGCGAAGTGACCCTAACAGAGGCCGAAGAAGCAGGTTCGGGCTACGAATTCGCCGGATGGATCGGCTGCAAAAAAGCCACGTCCACCACGTGCATAGTCGACGTGACCGCGGCGGCCGAAGTGACCGCCGCGTTCGTGAAGGCCGGTGCAGCGGGTGCTACTGGAGCTCCAGGGGAAGCCGGCGCTCCCGGTACCAAAGGTATCCCCGGCGCTAAAGGCGCTTCCGGTACGCCGGGCGAAAATGGCGCTGGTGGCGCTAACGGGGCCGCCGGCCTCGCCGGCGCCCAGGGTCCTGCCGGTCCCACCGGAGCCCAGGGTCCGGCTGGTCCCACCGGCCAGATCGAGCTCGTAACGTGCAAGAAGGTCGGCAAGAAGCAGAAGTGCACGACCAAGGTCGTATCAGGCACGGTCAAGTTCACGACCACAGGCGCCTCCGCGCTCGCGACGCTTTCGCGTCACGGCGCGGTGTACGCGTCCGGTAGGGCGAGTAGCGCAAACGGGAGCCTCAGCCTGCGGCTGACGCCGCTGCGCAAGCTCCGGCCGGGCCACTACGCGCTCACGCTGATCAGCGGAGCCGGAAAGGACGAGACGATCCGCAGCGAGTCGTTCACGCTGAGTTAGACCAAGTCGGCTAGCTGGCGACGTAGAAAGTGGCGTGGCGCTCGGAAGGACGCCACGCCACTTCTGCGTTATGGTCCTCGACTTACGGCGCAGGCAGCGAGACCAGCCCGGCGAGCGCTTCGCGGGCCACCTTGCGCGGGTCGTGGCGGCGTTCCACGAAGGCCCTCCCCTCGGCGCCGAGGCGCAGGCGCTCCGCAGGGTCGGCGACGAGCTCGCGCAAGCGGGTGGCGAGGGTGTCCGCGGTGGCTCGCACGATTGGCAACTCTGCGCCGAATGGGTTGTCCTCGGGGGTCTCCTCGAGGATGTGGCAGAGGACCGGCTTGCCCATCGCCATCGCCTCGACTGCGAGGCCGCCGTACCATCCGATCATCAGCTGGTCCACCACCATGTCCGCTGCGCGCAGGCGGGGAATCGCCTCTGCGTGGGGAACCGACTCGATCAGGTCCAGGCGTACCGGGACGCCTTCTCGCTGGAGCTGGTCGACCGCGTCGAGCACGCGGCTGGTGCCCTTGTAGGCTCGGTTCGTGGGGGCGTGGGCGACGAGCACCTCCTCGCGCGCTGGCATCAAGCTCGGCGGGGTGAGGACCCGTAGGTCCACGTTCGAGTAGGGCAGGAAGCGCGAACCCGGCAGCCAGCGCCGGAGGTCGGGGTTGAGGTGAAAGCAGCGGTCGGCGTAGCGCAGGAAGCGTGCCGCGTTGGGGAGGCGGTAAGCGTCTTCGGAGCGGCAGTGCTCCAGGCGGCAGAAACAGCACGCCCACGGCCGCACGTCGCAACCCTGGAAGGTCACGAGGATCGTCTTGCCCGCGCGCCTGTAGAGGGGCAGCTCGTTGAGGACGTGCCCGCACATCCGCGCCGCGAACAGGGTCTGGCCGAAGTTGAAGTGGACGATGTCGTAGTCCCGCAGTGCGTGGCGCAGGAACGCGGCGCGCGTGGCCATCTGTCGCACCTTCCCCCGGCCTTCCCCGCCCAGGTGGATGTCAGCTCCGTAGCCAAACGGCACGGGCCGGATCACTGCCACATCGCTCTGCAGGCCGAGCTCCCGCTCGGCGCGGGAGAGCGTGAACGCGTTGCCCGCGACGTCGGCGGGCGCGTGGAGGATCCGTGGCAGCCGCACGGCGGGCGCTGGCTGTTGGGGCTCTGCCTGCGCCGCCGCCTCAGCTCGCTCGGCCGGCGTGTCAACCACCCTTGTCGCCGCCTCAGCTCGCCTCGGCTGCACTCCGCACGCTCGCCTCGAACGCTGGCTGCAACTCCGCCTCGACCGTACGCCTAAGGCCCTCCGCGAAGCTCACGCGCGGAGGGCCGATGAGCGCGTCGCGCCACTCGTTGCTGGCAACCACGTCCGGCTGGGGGTCGCCTACCGCGAACGTCGGCTCACGATCTACCAGCGTTCCGATCTGCTCGGCGATCTCGCGCACCGAGAGTGTGTCGGGTCCGGCTACGTTTACCACTACCGACTCGTCGCAATCCAACGCGGCGAGGACCGCGTCGGCTGCGTCCTCGACGTAGATGGGGTTCATGTAGATGCCGTTTGGGCCCGCCAGCGTCACCTCTCGTCCCTCACGTACACGCGCGATCAGGCCGGGGATGAGCATGTTGCACTGGCCGGGGCCGTAGATGAAGAAGGGGCGCAGGGCGTGTCCGTGCAGAAGTCCGCGGAACTGCTCGACCGCCTGCTCCCCTGCGAGCTTCGACGCCGCGTAGAAGTTGCCGGGCGCCACCACGTCGGTCTCTCGTACCGGCGCCTGGTCGGGCGCGTAGACGCTGCCGGTCGAGGCGTAGGTGAACGTAGTGCCGCCCGCACGCCGACAGTAGTCGAGCAGCCTGACGGTGGCGGCGGTGTTGACCTCATGCATGTCGATCGCGCCGTCGGGGAACTCCCGGTGCCGGCGCGACTGCGCGAGGTGGATCACAGCATCGATGCGGTCGGGCAGCTTGGGTGAGAGCGGCTGTGTGAGATCCTGCTCGATCCACCTCACCCCCTCCACCGGCTGGGGGGTCCGCTCAGGGGGATGCATGGCGAGCACTTCGCCTCGGGCGGCGAGCCTTGGCAGCGGTCCTGAGCCGACGAGCCCTGTGGAGCCTGTAAGGAGGACCACCTTGGCCTCAGCTGCCCGCTGTCCCGGGCGGCCCGGGGACGGTCGCGGAAGTGGCCTCGATCGGAGCCATCTGGCCTCAGGCGACCTCGGCCGTCTGCGTCTCGCGGAGCTCCTCCAGGAAGCCGGCGAGCCCGTCGCGCAGCGCGACTCCGGCGGTGAATCCGAGCACCGCTCGTGGCTTGCTCACGTCGCCCACCCGGGGGAGGGCCACGGTGACGGGCCCGTCGTAGATGGGATCAGCGCTCACGCCCAGCAGCTCGCCCAGCAGCTCGACCACCTCGTTCAGTGACGCGCTCGTGCCGTGGCCGACGTTGAAGTCCTCGCCGTCCACGTCGGCGCCGAGTGCGAGCACGTTTGCGCGGGCGCAGTCCTCGATGTGCACGAAGTCGAAGCCCTGGCTGCCGTCTCCCGTCAAGCATGGGCGCTCTCCTGCGAGCAGGCTGCGCGCCACGGCGGGCATCACGCCGATCCGCTGACCGGGGCCGTACACGTTCATGTAGCGCAGAATCGCGAAGCTGTACCCGTACGCCCCGGCGAGGCCGCGCAGCAGCATCTCAGCCGCCGCCTTGCTCGCTGGATAGAATGCGTTTGGGTGCAACGGATGACTCTCGGGGATCGGGACCTCCTTGGGCGGTCCGTACGCCGATGAGGCGGACGAGTACACCACGCGCTTCACACCCTGTTCGCCCGCCGCGCGGAACACGTTGAACGAGCCGCGCACGTTTGCCTGAAAGGCCTTCTCGTGCTCGTGGTTGGCGTAGATGAGTGGCAGCACCGCCAGGTGCACGACGCCGTCGATCCCCTCGCACGCGCGGCTCACGACCTCTTCGTCGGCAATGTCCGCGACGACCGCCTCGCACTCCAACCCCTCGAGTCGCGGCGACGGCGCCACGTCGAGCACACGCACCCGCGCGCCCTCGGCCAGCAGCGCGCGCACGGTGGGCACGCCTACGAAGCCGCCCCCGCCGGTGACCAGGATATGAGCGTCATCCAACAACATGAGCGCCACGCTACTGCGCCCTCCCGGTCAGCGCCAGCGTCCGCCCGGCAGGGGCCGTGGATCGGCCCCGGACTCGCACACGCGTGTTCCTCACTCTGACTGTCGCCCGGTACTGGGGGAGCGGGGGGAGCCAGCGTGCCGGCTGGGTGCTGCCAGGTGCTGAGGGAGCAGCGTGATGGCAGTGTGCCTCCGGCCGCTGGAGAGGCGGCGCTACCGGTTGGCGGCGGAGCCGCGTCTGGGTCGACGTGGCTGGCGCTCCTGGGGGTCCGGTAGGTCCTTCGTGAGCTCGGCGAGCGAGATGCCAAGAGCTTTCGCGAGGACCAGCAGCGTGAGGAGGCCCGGTTGGCGTCGGCCACGCTCCAGGAGGCCGATCTCGTTGCGGTGGATATTCGCTTTCTTGCCGAACTCCTCCTGGGATACGACCTTGCCGGTGTCCGTGTGCATGGCTTCGCGTCGGTTCGCGAGTTTCAGGCCGAACGCCTCGAGAATCTGCTTCCGCTCTGCTTGGAAGGCATTCACTGTCTGCCACTCTGTAATGTGGACGCCCTTTTGTCTACACACAGTGGAGTGCAGATTTTTATGCATACAAGAGAGTGCAGATTGCTTGCGGAGCCCGAGCTTCTCTGCTTCGCTTTCGTGACAATGCGCTACCAGACAAAGCAAAGCAATGGTTCGCCGGTGCCGAAGTCATGAAGGTGTACCAAGGCGTGACGCCGAAGCAGCACCACAGAACCCGGAACGACGAAGTCGAAGTCGCCCTTCTGGAGATCGAGCTGAAAACGCGCCGTGTCGGCTTGGTGATCTCTGTCCTGTTGGCAGTCGTGACGGCGATCTGCGCCCTGCTGCTGACAGCCGCGGCGGCGATCTGTGCGTTACGTGGCGCTCACTGGCCGATCCCGACCTGCGCGGGACTGGCCGCCGTTGGGTTTCCTACTTTGACCAAGGAAACTCTGAGCCCGAGAAGACGATGAGCTCTCAGGCTAAGCCACCGAGGACGTTCACCCGCCGCTCTCGCTGTCATCGGGCGCCGCCGAGAAGGTTCATCCGCCGCTCCCGCTGCGCAATCGCTCGCTCGACAAGCGCGGCGAGCTCTTCGGCGGGCCTCGGGTAGAGGTAGCGCTCGAGGCCACGCGGCGCGTACGCACTCGCCAGCGTGCCGTCCGCGACGGCTCCGAGCGCCCGTACGATGCCTCCCACGTCCTCGGGCGCCACCACCACGCCCGTGCCGGTCTCCCGCACGATGCTCGCCGCCACGTTCCCGTGCGCCAGCGCGAGAATCGGGCGGCCCGCGGCGAGGTAGTCGAACAGCTTGCCCGTCGCCTCCGAGGTGTGCCCCGGGCCGGTCAGCAGCAGCAGCGCGTCCGCCTCGCGCTGCAGCGCCGCCGCCGCGCCGCGGCTGAGGCTGCCCACGTGTTCGACCGCGCCGTCGAGGTCGAGCCCCTCCAGCAGTCGCTGCTCGTCGGTGTCGAGCCGGCCGGCCAGCACCACGCGCAGGCGCACCGCCGTCGCGGGGTCCTCGACGGCGAGCCGGCGCAGCGCGGCGAACAACGGCCGGGGGTCCCGTCCGCGCGGGCCGCTGAGCGTGCCCGTGTACACGACGTTGACCCGCTCGTGCGAGAGCGCTGGGCGCGCCGCGTCGCTCGCCTGCTCGGCCACGGTCGGGTTCCAGCCGTTGGGGACGTACGCGGACAGCGCCCCCAGGCGCGTGCACGCATCCTCGGCAATTGGGCGGGTGACCCCGACCACAAGGTCGGCCGCACGCAGCGCACGGCGCTCGAGCAGGGCGTCGAGGCGGTCCTGCGCACGTGTGGGCCACGTGTGCAGCGCCTCGTAGCGCCACCCGTCACGCAGGTCGGCGATCCACGCCGGGCGGCGCCGGCCGAGCAGGGGTGCGAGCAGATGGGTCGAGTTGGGCGGGCCGCTGGTGACCACGCAGTCGATCTCGCGTTCGCGCACCACCCGCCGCGCCCGTGCGAGCGCCGCCGGGCACCACGTCAGCAGGCACTCGTCCGGCACCACCACGTCCGTGAACCACCACGGCGGCGGCTTGTGGACGGTGCTCGCCAGCTCCGCGGGCAGCGCGGGGGCCCGGCGCAGCAGCCTGCGCGCCGCGCCGACCGCTCCCACGTCGAAGGTCGGCTCCACCCACGGCCCCGGGCGAGCGCCGCTCGAGCGCGAGGTGATGACCGTCACCTCGTGGTCGGCCCGCCGCAGCCACTCGCTCATCGCCGACCACCGCGCGCCGCCGATCGACGGGTCGGGCGGGTAGTAGTAGCTGAAGACCAGCAGCCGCCGGGCGGGCACCGCTCACGCCTCCTGCGCGAGGGAGTCCGCCGCCGCAGCGGGCGGCAGCCACAGCTCGACTCGCCGGACAGGCACCGACTCACGCCGCCTGGGCGCCCACGCCCGCTGACGCAAGCAGCGTAACCACCGCTCGACCCACCGGGCCTTCACCGTTCACACCGCCTGGGCCACCGCGCCCGCCGGGGTGAGCGACCGCAGCCACAACTCGACGTTGACCACCCTCCACACTGCGCTCGGCTCGCGCCACGCCCCGGCCGCGTAGTCACGCTCGAGCGCCCCCTGGTCGTAGCGCCCGCTCGCCCGCGCGCTCGGGTCGAGCACCACCTCTGCGATCCGCTCCCGGGCCGCGGGCTCGTCGAACCACCTCCGCTCGGGCGTCTCGTACCCGACCTTCTCGCGCCGGTCGAGCACCCTGTCGGGCACCGTGCCGCGCAGCGCCGTTCGCAGCGCGCGCTTGGTCACGCCGTCCCTGTACACCTCGCGCGGGGGCAGCGACAGGGCGTACTCCGCCACGCGCCGGTCGAGGAACGGCATCCGCATCTCCACCGAGTGGGCCATGCTGTTGCGGTCGCCGTACCGGCACAGGTTCGGCAGTGTCGTGTTGAACGCCTGGGTAAGCAGCTCGCGTCGCAGCGGCGAGCGCGTCGCCCTCCACTCAGCCGGCCTGCGCTCGACGTCGGCGGCCGCGCGCGCCGCCTCGTGCGTGACGTACGGCGAGGCGCGCCGCAGGCGGTGGCGGCGCGCCAGCGCGCGCGGCGCCCGGCCCACCGCGTAGGCGAGGGCGAGCTCGCCCGCGACGGCGCGGTCCTCGGCGAGCGCGCTCAGCGCCGCGCGGGGGCCGGCTGCGCGCAGCGCCCACCCGGCGACGCCGTTGTAGCCCCCGAACAGCTCGTCGCCCCCCTGCCCGTCGAGCAGCACGACCACGCCCGCCTCGCGCGCGGCGCGCGTCACCCGCCACTGCGCGTAGATGCTCGTGCCCGCGAACGGCTCCTGCTGGTCGCGCACGAGCCGCTCGATGTCCTCCCACAGCTCCTCGGCCTTGGGGCGCACCGCGTGGTGCGTCGTGACCTCGGCGGCGCGCGCGACCTCCTCGGCGTACTCCCACTCGTCGCGCTCGAAGCCCGGGAACGTCGCCGTGAACGCGTGCCGCACGTGCTCGCCTGCCAAGCCCGCGCAGACCGTCACAACCGCAGAGGAGTCCACGCCGCCGCTCAGCGACGTGCCCACGGGGACGTCGCTGCGCAGCCGCAGCCTCACCGAATCGGCCAGCAGCTCGCGCAGCCGCTCGGCGGCGCTCGCCGGGTCCGCGGGCACCGCCACGGTCTGCGGGCGCCAGTAGCGGCGCAGCGAGAGCCCCCTTCCGCGCTCCCACCGCGCCACGTGGGCGGGGGGCAGGCGCCTCACGTCGCTGAAGAACGTCCGCGGCAACTGCGGCATCACGCCGAGCGCCACGTACTCACGGACCGTCGTCTCGTCGGGCGCCCCGCTCGCCGGGTCCGCCGCCTGCAGCGCGCGCACGTCGGAGGCGAACGTCATGCCTCCGCCGCCGATCCGGTACATCAGCGGCTTCTCCGCGAACGGGTCGACGGCCAGCGTCAGCCGCCGGCGCTCAGCGTCCCACACGCCGAACGCGTACATGCCGTTGAGTCGGTCGAGCGCCCCCTCCCCCCACTGCTTCCACGCGTGCAGGAGGACCTCGCCGTCGCCCTCGGTCTGGAAGCTGTGCCCGAGCCCGCGCAGCCGCTCGCGCAGCTCGATGTAGTTGTAAATCTCGCCGTTGAACACCACGTGTAGGGGGCCGAGGTGCAGCGGCTGATTGGAGCGCTCGTCGAGGTCAATGATCGCCAGGCGCCGGAAGGCGAAGCCGACCTCCTCGTCCCGCCACACGCCCTGGCCATCCGGTCCCCGGTGGACCATCGCGCCCGCCATCCGCTCGAGCGTCTCCACCTCCGGCCGGCCCACCCCGACGATTCCCGCAATGCCACACACTCGGCGGAGCCTACTTACTGGAAGATTGCTCCCTTCCGCCTTCACGACCCACGCCCACCTTTTGACAGGGACGTTCGCGGGGCTCCTCGACGCGGGTGTCTCCAACCCGCGGCGCCTGCCTCGAGGCCCACTCACCTTTTGCAGGACCGTCCGCGCGTACTTCGCGGCGGGCACGTCACAACTCCGATGCGCCGGTCTCGTGGTCTACGCCACCTCTCGACAGCCCTCCACGAGTCCTCTTGGCGGGCGTGTCTCCGACTTCGCGGCGTCGCCTTTCGCCTGCAATTCAGCGGACCCGACGCACCGGAGCCGCCGCGAGGGCGCTATGGGGGCTGATTGGGCTCCTACCATCGCTCCTTCGATGGCCATCTCACTATTTGAAATCACTGGACCGTTGCAGCCGCTGCGCGCGGAGCTGCACGAGCGCGTCTGTGCGGCGATCGACGGCGGCCTCTACATCCTCGGCCCCGAGGTCGAGGCGTTCGAGCGGGAGCTCGCCGCCTTTCTCGGCGTCCGCCACGTGGTCGGGGTCGCCTCCGGCACCGACGCGCTGACGATCGCCCTGCGGGCCGCTGCCGACGTGGGCCCGGGCGACGAGGTGCTCGTTCCCTCGTTCACCTTCTTCGCGAGCGCCGAGGCGATCCTCCCGACCGGCGCCACGCCGGTCTTTTGCGACGTTGACCGCGACTCGCACAATGTCACTGTCGAGGCCATCCGTGCGGCGCTCACCCCGCGCACCCGAGCCATCATCGCTGTTGACCTCTTCGGCAACCCCGCCCCAGTCGCTGAGATCCGTGAGGCCTTCGGGCTGCCCGTGATCGAGGACGCCGCCCAGGCCGCCGGCGCGCAGTCCCACGGACGCCGCGCCGGCGCGCTCGGGACGGCCGCCACGTTCTCGTTCTTCCCCGCCAAGAACCTCGGCTGCCTGGGCGACGGGGGCGCGATCGCGACCGACGACGACGCGGTCGCCGACGCCGCCCGGCTGCTGCGCTACCACGGTTCGCGCGACAAGCTCGTCTTCGAGCAGGCCGGCTACAACTCGCGCTTGGACGAGCTCCAGGCAGCGGTGCTGCGCGTCCTGCTTCCGCACCTCGAGACCTGGACCGAGGGCCGCCGCGCGGCCGCTCGCGCCTACAAAGAGAGCGGACTCGGCGAGCTCGTCACCCTCCCGCACGCGGCGCCCGACGTGCAGCCGGCGTGGCACCTCTATGTGGTGCACCACCCCGAAGCGGACCGGCTGATCGACGCGCTCGCCCAGGCGGGCATCCAGGCGCGTGCCACCTACCGAACGCCCATCCACCGCCAGCCGGCGATGGCGCCGTGGGGCGCGGGCGCCCACCTGCCCGTGACCGACGCTCTGGCGCGCACCTCCCTCGCGCTCCCGATGAGCCCGACCCTCACCGCCGCGCAGGCGCAGGCCGTGACCGCGGCGATCCGCGAGGCGCTCGGATCGGAGCACCACGCCTTGCCGCAGGGGCACGGAGGCCCCAGCGCACACCCGCCCGGTGGCAGCACCCACTCACGCGGACGATCCCCCCTGCCCACCCCCTCATGAGTCCCCCCTTTCGCATCGGCGTCGCCGGCCTCGGCTACTGGGGCCCCAACCTCGCGCGGTCCTTCCACGGGCTGCCGGGCTCGGAGCTCGTCTGGTGCTGTGACGCCTCTCCGGAGGCACGCGCCCGGGCGGCCGCACAGTTCCCCGCCGCCCGCCTCACCGCGCGCTTCGAGGACCTGCTCGAAGACCCCACGCTCGACGCCGTCGCACTCGCCACCCCGGTGCCCACGCACGCCGAGCTCGTCGTGCGGGTGCTGGAGTCGGGCAAGCACTGCTTCGTCGAGAAGCCGCTCGCGCACTGCGTCGCCGACGCCGAGCGGGCCGTCGCGGCGGCCGAGCGCACCGGGCGCACGCTGATGGTCGGCCACCTCTTCATGTACCACCCCGCCGTGCGCCGGCTCAAGGAGCTCGCCGACTCCGGGGCGCTGGGGGAGGTCCGCTACCTCGCCTGCTCCTGGGCCAACCTCGGCGTGCTGCGCGCCGACGAGAACGCCCTCTGGAGCCTCGGCCCGCACGAGGTCTCCGTGCTGCTCGACCTCGTCGACGAGGATCCCTACGAGCTCTCCGCGCGGGGGGAGTGCTACGTGCGCCCCGACGTGGAGGACGTCGTCTTCTGCTTCCTGCGCTTCCCCTCCGGCCGCGCCGCCCACCTGCACCTCTCCTGGCTGCACCCCCGCAAGGAACGGCGTTTCACGGTCGTGGGCTCGCGGCAGATGGCCACCTTCGACGACATGGCCGTCGAAGGCAAGCTCACCGTCTACGACAAGGGCTTCGACCCCGCTCCGCACGGCCCCGACGACTTCAGAACCCGTTCCGGCGGCATCTTCCTGCCGCAGCTCTCGCTCGTCGAGCCGCTGCGGCTGGAGTGCGAGCACTTCCTCGAGGCGCTGCGCTCGGGCGTCCCGCCGCGCTCGGACGGCCACAACGGCCTGCGCGTCGTGCGTTTGCTCGAGCGTCTGCAGGGCGAGCTCGACCGCTCCCGCCGCGCCGTGCCCGAGCACGGGAGCCGCGCGCCCGAGCCCGTGGCAGAGTCCGCGCCGCTCTCCGCCCCCGCGCCCGGCGCGCCCGTGGCGCTCGGGCGGTGACCGACGAGGACCCCCACCGCTGCCCGCTGTGCGGCGGCCCGCTCGACGGGGAGCTGCTGCGCTCGCCAGACCGCTTCCACGGCTCGCCGGGCACCTTCTCGGTCGTGCGCTGCGGCTCCTGCGGGGTGGGCGTCACGCTCCCCCTCGCGCTCGGGGCGCGGGAGCTCGCCGCCTTCTACCCGAGCGCCTACGGCGCCTACGGGCTGCCCACGGGGCTCGCCGGCCTGCTCTCGCGGCTGATCCTGCGCCTCCAGGCCCGGCGTGCGCTGCGCACGCCCCCGCTCGCCTCGCTGGCGCGGCTGCCCCCCGGACGCCTGCTCGACGTCGGCTGCGGGCGCGGCGACCTCGGCGTCTGGTTCATCCGGCGGGGGTGGCGCGCCGTGGGGGTCGAGCCCTCCTCTGCGGCCTGCGCGCTCGCGCGGCGGCGGGGCGTGCACGCGAGAGAGGGCACCCTCGACGTGGTCGAACTGGAGCCCGGCGCGTTCGACGCCGTGGTCTTCCGCCAGTCGCTCGAGCACGTGCCCGACCCGCTCGCCGACCTGCGCCGCGCCGCCGCCGCGCTGCGTCGGGGAGGTCTACTCGCCGTCTCGGTGCCGCACTTCGGCTGCTGGCAGCGGCGGCGCTTCGGGGGCCGCTGGTTTCACCTCGACCTCCCCCGCCACCGCTTCCACTTCGACGCGGCCGCGCTGCGTGAGGCACTCGCGCGCGCCGGCTTCGAGGACGTCGAGGTGTCCACCTCCTCGAGCACCGTGGGCCTCGCCGGCTCGCTCCAGTACGTTCTCGCCGGCCGCTGCCTCTTTCCCGGCGGGCTGCGCCTGCGCCTCGTGGCCGCCACATGCGTCCTCTCCGTGCCCCTGGTCTGGGTGCTCGACCGCCTCGGTGGCGGCGGCGACATGCTGCACGCAGTGGCGCGCCGGGGCGCTGGGGACCCGCGGGTACACGGCGAGACGCCGTCCGCGGCCGGCCCGACGGCCTCGGGTCCGCCGGCGTATGTCCGGTAGCCCTGCTGTTGGAAACAACGACGCGCACTGTGGGCACCGTTTCGCCCACCCACGCTACAGGCGCCGGGGACCGCTTGATCCCTCTGGGCCTGCTTGCAAGCCTGCTTCGACTATGCCGAGCGGACTCTGCTCACCGGTCTCGCGGCGATTGCGTGAGCCGCGATGAGCACCAGCGTCGAGAGGGCCGTCGTCCGGGACGTGAGCGAGCCGGCGTGCCTCGTCTCGGTTGTCATCCCCTGCCTCGACGAGGCCCTCAACATCGAGCAGTGCGTCCACACCGCGCGTGCCGCGATGGCCGCGGCGGGCATCCCCGGGGAGGTCCTCGTCGCCGACAACGGCTCGGTCGACGGCTCTGCCGCGCTGGCCGCTCGTGCGGGCGCCCGCACGGTCCACGAACCGGTGCGCGGCTACGGCCGCGCCTACCTGGCCGGGTTCGCCGCGGCGCGCGGGCGCTACATCCTGATGGCCGACGCCGACCTGACCTACGACTTCAACGAGATCCCGCGCTTTCTCGCGGAGCTCGAAGCGGGGGCGGACATGGTCATCGGCGACCGCATGCACGACATCCGCCCGGGTGCGATGCCGTGGCTGCACCGCTACGTCGGCAACCCGCTGCTCTCGCGCCTGCTGAACCTGCTCTTCCACACCGGCGTCAACGACGCGCACTGCGGGATGCGCGCGTTTCGCGCCGAGCACCTGGCGCGCCTTGAACTGCGCACCTCCGGCATGGAGTTCGCCTCCGAGATGGTCGTCCGCGCGGCGAAGGCGGACCTCGACATCCGCCAGCTGCCGATCTCCTACCACCCGCGCGGCGGCGAGTCGAAGCTCTCGAGCTTCCGTGACGGCTGGCGCCACCTGCGCTACCTGGTCCTGCACTCCCCCCGGCACCTGTTCATCATCCCCGGCGCGCTGCTGGCGACGCTCGGCGCGCTGATCTGCGCGACGGTGCTCGCGCACGTCTCGGTGCTCGGCCGCCGCTGGGAAGTGCACACGCTGATCGGCGGCTCGCTGCTGCTGATCGTCGGCGCGCAGGTCGTCACGCTCGGCCTCTGCGCGCGGGCCTACGGGATCTACTTCATGGGCGAGCGCGACCCCTGGTTCGAGCGCCAGCGCCGCCGCTGGCGGCTGGAGCACGGCCTGCTGCTCGGCGGCGCCGTCGCGCTCGTGGGGCTGGTCCTGATCGTCGCGATCGTGCTGGAGTGGGTGCACCGCGGCTTCGGCTCCCTCTCCGAGGAGCGTCTGGCGATCTTCGCGGCGACGCTGCTGGTGCTCGGCATCCAAATCGTCTTCGCCTCGTTCCTGCTCTCGATTCTCGGGTTGCGGCGCCGCTGATGGGCGTCCGGTTGGCGCTCGCCGGCGGCCTTGCGCTGATCGCACTCACGCTGCTGAGAACGCTCGCGCACGCGCCGCTGGTGCCCGACAAGGCGAGATCGGTCCCGCCGGAAACGCAACTGGTCGACACGACCCACAACATCGGTGGCTGCCAGTCGCGCGAAGTGCTGCCGCGCGGCACAGTGGCGATCCGTCTCGGCCTGTTCGGGGTCACCTCCCCCGAAGTGGCACTGCGGGTCTTCGCGGGCTCGCGCGTGGTCACCGCGGGCACCCTGCCCGCCGGCTGGTCGGGCGAGGGGGCGACGGTGCCGGTACGCGCACTCTCCCGCACGGTCGCACCCGTCCGCGTCTGCTTCGCCCTGGACTCGGTGACCGGGGAAGTCACGATGGTGGGCAGACGGACGCCGCCGGGCGAAGCGACCGTCGGTGGAGCGCGGCCGCTGCCCGGCCGCATCGCCATCGAATACCTGCACCCCGGCTCGCACTCGTGGGCGTCGCTCGCCGTCTCGGTCGCCCGGCGCCTCGGTCTCGGCCGCGCCGCCGCCGGCACCGGCGACGCGCTGCTCGTGCTGGTGCTCGCGCTGACGGTCCTCTCGCTCTCCTCCTGGCTGGTCGTGAGGGACCTCAGATGAGTAGCCGCACCGTCCCCAAGATGCCCGCGAAGGGACGGACGCGGCGGCCCGCTCCCGCGACGGCAACGCCGCCCGCGTCGGCCCGCCTGCTGGCCGCGCTCCGTCGGATCCCCACGACGGCGTGGATCTGTGCGCTGATCGCCTGCCTCAACGCGATCTGCTGGTCGATCGTCTCACCCCCCTTCCAGGTGGTCGACGAATCGGCCCACTACGCCTACGTGCAGCGTCTAGCCGAGACGGGACGCCTGCCCTCTTCCGCGGGCGAAAACTACCCACCGGCGGAGGAACGGGCTATCTACGACCTGCACAACGCGGCGGTGCTCGAGCACCCCTCGCGGGACACGATCTCCACGGAGGCCGAACAGCGCAAGCTCGAACGCGACCTCTCCGTGCCCGAACAGCGCACGGGTAATGGCGACGCGGGCGTCGCTGCCTCGCAGCCGCCGCTGTACTACGCGCTGGAGACGATCCCCTACGACCTGGAGACGGGCGGCACGGTGCTCGACCGGCTCGCGCTGATGCGCCTGCTCTCCGCGCTGATGGCCGGCCTGACCGCGCTGTTCGCCTACCTGTTCCTGCGCGAGGCGCTCCCCGCGGCGGCGTGGGCGTGGACGGTCGGCGGACTCGGCGTCGCGCTCGAGCCGCTGCTCGGCGTCATGTCGGGCTCGGTCAACCCCGACGCGCTGCTGTTTGCAGTCTGCGCGGCGCTCTTCTACCTCCTCGCGCGAGGCTTCCGGCGGGGCCTCACGCCGCGGCTCGCCATCGCGCTCGGCGCGGTGCTCGCCATCGGCTTCCTGACCAAGCTCACCTTCCTTGGCCTGCTTCCCGGGGCGCTCTTCGGCCTGCTTGCGCTCTGCGCGCGCGAGGCGCGCCGCGCTGGCCGAAACGGGGACCGATTGGGGAGACACTCGCTCCGCTCGCATCCCCAAATCGGCCAGCGCCACAGGGGCGTGTCTCCCGGCTTCGGTCGGCCGGCCGCCCTGCGTTGCCTGGGGCTCGGGCTCGGGGTGGCAGCGACTCCGGTGCTGCTGTACATCCTCGTCAACCTGCTCTCCTCGCGGCCCGCGGTCGGCGTGCTCGGCAACGCCATCTCGCTCTCCGGCCGGGGGTCGCTGCTGCACGAGCTCAGCTACATCTGGCAGTTCTACCTCCCGCGGCTGCCGGGTCAGACGCCGTACTTCCACGGCTTCCTCACCACGCGCGTGTACTGGTTCCGGGGCCTGGTGGGCATCTACGGCTGGCTGGACGCGGCCTTCCCGAACTGGGTCTACAAGGTCGCGCTGATCCCGACGGGGGCGATCGCCGTGCTCTTCGCTCGCGCGCTGGTGGTCTCACGCGGCGCGCTGCGCAGCCGCCTGGTCGAGGCGCTCGTCTACGCCGCGATGGGCCTGGGGGTGTTGTTGATCGTCGGCTCGGACGACTACATCAACAAAGAGCCGGGTGAGTTTGCCGAGCCGCGCTACCTGCTGCCGCTGCTCGTGCTGTGGGGCGCGGTGCTCGCGCTGGCCGCGCGCGGCGCGGGGCGGCGCTGGGGGCCGGTCGCGGGGACGCTGCTCGTCACCCTCGTCATGGCCCAGAACCTTTTCGGCCAGCTGCTTGACATCTCGCGCTACTACGGCTGATGGCCCGGCGATCGGCCTCACTCTCAGGCACGCGCCCCTCGAAGAACAGGACCCGGCCCCCCGCGCCAGCCCCGACCGGCAAGCGGGGGACCCGGCCGCCGACGCCGGACTCGAGCGGCAAACGGGGGGACCGGCCGACCAAGGGAGTCGATCGCACCCGCCCGAGCTCGCCAGCCTTCGCCCGGCAGCGCCACCGCCTGGGCGGACTCCAGCTGCCCGCGCCACCCTCTGTGCGGATCGCGCTGGCGGTGTGCCTGGCGGTCATCGCGGTCGCGTTCGTGCTGACTCTCTCGCACTCGCCGCTCACGGTCGCCCGGGGCAACGCGTCCACAGCCGGCGGGCTCGTGACCACCAGCGTGCCGGCGCGCGCCTGCCAGGGCGAAGAAGCCCTGCCGCGGGGCACCTCGGCGATTCGCCTGGCCCTGCTCACCGTGCTCGGCCCGCAGGTGACGGTGCAGGTCCTCTCGGGCTCGCGGGTCGTGACGCAGGGCTCCTACCCCCCGGGGTGGTCGAGCGGCGCGGTGACGGTCCCCGTGACTCCCGTCGCCCACGCGGTCGCCCCCGTAAAGGTCTGCTTCACGCTCAGCTCGATGAACGCGCCCGTCACGCTGCGCGGCTGGGCGACGCGGCGCTCCGTCGCGGCGCTCTCCGGCGAAGGCTCGCTGCCCGGCAGAATGGGCGTTGAATACCTGCGGCCGAGCCGCCCGTGGTGGTCCTCGACCGCCTCGACGATCCGGCGCCTGGGTTACGGCCACGCGGCCAGCGGCCTCTGGGACGCCCTGCTCGTGGTGGCGCTCGCGCTTGGGTTCATCGCGCTCACTTCGTGGTTGGTCCTCAAGGAACTCTCATGAGCGGACGGACCGACACGCGGACACCCCTGCACAGGCGGGCGCTCGACGGGGGCCACCAGCTCATCGCGAAGCTGCCCGCGGCCCTCCGCCACGTGCCGAGAGCGGCGTGGATCTGCGCGCTGGTCGCGTTCCTCAACGCCGCGTGCTGGTCGATCGTCTCCCCCCCGTTCGAGGTGCCCGACGAACCCTCCCACTTCGCCTACGTGCAACACCTCGCCGAAACCGGGCGCCTGCCCTCGGGCGACGAAGAAAAGTTCCCGCGCGCCGAGCGCTCGGTGCTGAACGCCCTGCTCTACTCGAACGTGCGCTTCAACCCGAATGTGGGCACGATCTCCTCGCCGGCCGAGCAGCGCCGGCTGGAGCACACCCTCGCCGCCCCGCTCTCGCGTACCGACTCGGCGCAGGCTGGGTTGGCGACCGGCCAGCCGCCGCTGTACTACGCCCTGGAGACGGCCCCCTACAAGCTCGGCTCGCCCGGCACCCTGCTCGACCAGCTCGCGCTGATGCGCCTGCTCTCCGCGCTGATGGGCGGCCTCACGGCGCTGTTCGCGTTCCTCTTCCTGCGCGAGGTGCTCCCCGGGGCGCCGTGGGCGTGGACGGTCGGTGGCCTCGGCGTCGCGCTGGCGCCGCTGCTCGGGCTGATGTCGGGCGCGGTCAACCCCGACGCGTTGCTGTTCGCGGTCTCGGCGGCGCTCTTCTACTGCCTGGCGCGAGGCTTCCGGCGGGGCCTCACACCGGAGCTCGCGGTCGCGCTTGGCGCGGTGCTCGCCGTCGGCGTCCTGACCAAGCTCACCTTCCTCAGCCTGGTGCCCGGCGCCGTGCTCGGGCTACTCGCGCTGTGCCTGCGCGAGGCGCGCACCTCGCCACGAGCCGCCTACCGTTCGTTCGCGCTCGCCGCCGGCCTCGGGGCGAGCCCGGTCGTGCTGTACACGCTCTACAACACGCTCGCGGGCAAACCTGTCCTCGGCGCGCTCGCCGGCGCGCTCAAGCTGAGCGGCAAAAGCGGGGCGCTGCTGAACGAGCTCGGCTACATCTGGCAGTTCTACCTGCCGCCGCTGCCCGGAATGCACCACTACTTCCACGGCTTCCTCACCACCCGCGTGCTCTGGTTCAACGGGCTCGTGGGGCTCTACGGCTGGTTGGACACAACCTTTCCAAGCTGGGTCTACACGGCGGCACTCGTCCCCGCGGCGCTGATCGCCACGCTCTTCGCGCGCGCGCTCTACACCCACCGTTGGGCTCTGCGCAGCCGGCTCGTCGAGCTCTGCGTCTACCTGGCGATCGTCCTCAGCGTGGCGGGCGTGATCGGGGTGGACGACTACATCAACCACCTGCCCACCGAGTACGCCGAGCCGCGCTACCTGCTGCCTTTGCTCGCGCTGTGGGGCCCCATCCTGGCGCTGGCCGCGCGCGGCGCCGGGCGCCGCTGGGGACCGGTCGTCGGGGTTCTGATCGTCACCCTGCTGCTGGCCCACAACGTCTTCAGCCAGCTTTTGGTCATCTCGCGCTACTACGGGTGAACCCGGGCGGCGGAGGCGTCGACCAACGGCCGCTTATCTCCCAGGGCTATCGCTGACCAGACCGGCGTTCTCCCGGTGCTGGCGCCGCTGGAACTCAGTGCGCCGCCCAGGGGGCAGCTCAGCGTCGGCGCCGCGCTCGCCGAGGACCCGCAGGTAGCTGAGATCCTCCTCCAGCACGGCCAGTCCGCGCTCGGCGTCGAGTATCGGCCCGTGGCCGGGTACGACGTGCAGCGCATCCGCCACCAGTGGGCGCAGCCGCTCAAGAGTGGCTATATAAGCGCGCAGCGCGTCGGGAGCCTCGCCAAGGGTGGGGATCTCGGCGGCCGAGACGTAGTCGCCGGTGAGCAGCACGCTCGCCCACGCAACTCTTATGGCCATTCCGTCCGCGGTGTGACCCTCGGTGGGGTGCAGCTCGAGCTCGAACTCGCCGATCGCGCAGCGCCCGGGGACCGGCAGCGCCTGGACCGCCCCCAGCGCCAGTGGCGGACGCTCGATCAGGTACTGCTCGTCGAACGCACGCAGCTCGCGCTGGGCCTCACCCGGCGCGGCCTGCATGCGCTCCGCGGTGCTCTGCGCACACCCCAGCGCCACTCGTGGAAAGGCGAGACGCCCGAGCAGGTGATCCCAGTCGGCGTGGGTCGCAAGCAGACCGCTGGGCGCGGGGAACCGGGCCTGCTCGAGCAGCGCCGGCAGGGCTTCGAGCTCCTCGGGCAGGACCGGGGAGTCGACGAGGAAGGTCTCATACGCCCCCTCGCCACCCGACTCCCTCTCCTGCGAGTGCGTCTGCCGGCTCGCCGTCCCCTCCTGCGGCGGCCCCCCGGCGTCGACCGCGCCGCGCACCACCGCGCAGTTGGTCTGCCAGATCGCGCTGGTGGCGAGGAGCACGTCCGGGTGCAGCGCGCGCACCCGCACGTGCTCAGGCGACGCCCAGCAGCTTGGCGGCCTCGCGCAGGTTGGGGACCTCGGCGGTGGGCTTTTTCTGCGAGGGGTCGAGGGTCTCCTTGTTGCGGTTGACCCAGATCACGGGGACGCGCTGCTTGAGGCAGGGTTCCACGTCGTGGTGGTGGCTGGCGGCGACGTGCACCCACCCCTTCTTGCCCCCCATGCGCCGCGCGCACTCGGTGAAGTGCGCGAGGTCGGGCTTGTAGGAGCGCACCTGCTGGGCGGTGACGACAAGGTCGAAGTCGGTCGCGATGTGGCGGCGGGTCTGGCCGAGCAGCTTGTCGTCGACGTTGGAGAGCAGGCCGAGCTTGTACTTCTTGGCGAGCTTCTGTAGCTGGGTGGAGGTCTCCTTGAACGGTTTCCAGCGCTGCACCGAGTCCGGCAGGAAGCCAGAGCGCGATGTTTCCAAGGGCCAGTCGAGACGTTTGGCGATCTCAAGCGCGGTGCGGCGCAGGACCTCGGCGTAGAGCTCGTAGGAGCCGGCCTCGATCTCGCGGGAGATCTCGTGAAAGAGGGCGAGCAGCTCGGCGCGGTCGAGCGCGATCCCGTCGCGCGTGGCCTCCTTCGCGAAAGCCTCGTAGATGCCGGTCTCCCAATCGATCAACGTGCCGTACACGTCGAATGTGACAAAGGTGACGTTCTTTGGAAGAGGCATCGCGGGGGCATTATGCCCTGCGCCGGGTTCGCCGCGCGGTCAGCCTCGGGTTCGCAACGCGAGTCATCGTGGTCTTTGCCCCGAAGTCATCACTCAAGGCGACGCGGCTCGGCGCGGGATCGCCACGCGGTCGGCCGGCTTCGGTTAGAGTCCCGCGCCGCTGATGGACCTGCTCGAGTATCAAGGTAAGCAGTTGTTCGCCCGCCACGGATTGGCGGTCTCGCCAGGCAGGGTTGTCACGACCGTGGAGGAGGCGGTGGCGGCCGCCAGCGAGGTGGGCTACCCGGTGGTGGTCAAGGCCCAGGTGCTGATCGGCGGGCGCGGCAAGGCCGGTGGGGTGAAGCTGGCCGCGGACGAGCCCGAGGCGCGCGAGCACGCCACCAACATCCTTGGCATGGACATCCACGGCCACACGGTGCGCAAGCTGTGGATCGAGCACGCGAGCGACATCGCCACGGAGTACTACGCCTCGGTGCTGCTCGACCGCTCGGCCAAGCAGCCGCTGGTGATGTTCAGCACCGAGGGCGGCGTGGACATCGAAGAGGTCGCGGAGCAGACGCCGGAGAAGTTGGTGCGCCACCACGTCGACGCCCTGGCGGGCCTCTCGCGGGAAGAGGCGGTACGGATCGCTACCGCGGGCGGTGCCGACGCGGACGTGATCGAGGGGGTGGCGGACGCGCTCACGGCGCTGTACGAGGTGTGGCTGGTAGAGGACGCCACGTTGGCGGAGATCAACCCGCTGATCGTCACCCCGGAGCGCCAGGTCAAGGCGCTCGATGCGAAGGTCTCCCTCGACGGCAACGCGCTCTACCGCCACCCCGAGAACCAGGGGCTCTCCGACGTCGAGAACGAGGACCCCGTGGAGCGCCGGGCCAAAGAGCAGGGCGTGCAGTACGTCGCGCTCGACGGGGACATCGGCATCCTCGGCAACGGGGCGGGCCTCGTGATGTCGACGCTCGACGTGGTCGCCCAGGCCGGCGGGCACCCCGCCAACTTCCTCGACGCCGGTGGCGGCTCGGATGCGGCCAAGATCAAGCAGGCGGTCGAGCTGATCCTCTCCAACGAGCGGGTGAAGGCGGTGCTGTTCAACATCTTCGGCGGCATCACCCGCTGCGACGAAGTCGCGCGAGGCCTGATCGCGGCGTTCGGGGAGGTCAAGCCGACGGTTCCGTTTGTGGTGCGCCTCGACGGCACCAACGACAAACAGGGGCGCGAACTGCTCGCGCAGGTGGCGCTGCCCAACGTGCACCCCGCCGCCACGATGAACGAGGCGGCCGAGAAGGTCGTCGCGCTCGCGGCGGGGCGGGCGTGATGCCCGCCCTCAGAACGTCTTTCAAAATAGACGGTGCGTCTGGGGCGTCCCTGGACCAAGCTGGGCGACGCTGGCCGAAACGGGGATGCGAGCCGAAGGCGAGTGTCTCCCGGCTTCGGTCGGTGAAGCCCGTGCTGGTAGCACGGGCAAGCCGGCACGTGGCGATCCAGCGCCGCGTCCCAGGGGCGCATCCAGGCGTGCCGGTCTTTTTGAAAGCCGTTCCTATCCCGCACACACGTTCTTGTCGCGCCCCGTGCGTCGATGGCCCGCCTGCCGGGCACTGCGAGCGAGAAGCCTGATGTCCATCCTGGTCGACAAGGACACGCGCCTCGCGGTCGCGGGCATCACCGGCAAGGAGGGCTCCTTCCACACGCTCAACAACCGCCGCTACGGCACCGCCGTGGTAAGTGGGGTCACTCCGGGCAAGGGCGGCCAGGACGTCGAGGGCATCCCCGTGTTCGACAGCTGGGCCGAGGCCGCGCAAGCGACGCAGCCGAACACAGCGATGATCTTCGTCCCCCCACGGTTCGCGGCCGACGCGATCCTCGAGGCTGCAGCAGCGGGGGTGGAGTTGGTGATCGCGATCACCGAGGGGATCCCGGCGCACGACGAGCTGCGGGTCTACAACACGCTGAAGTGCGATCATCCAGGGACGCGGCTGGTGGGGCCCAACTGCCCCGGCATCCTCTCCCCGGGGAAGGCCAACGTGGGCATCATCCCGGCGTCGTTCTTCCGGGAGGGCAACGTCGGCGTGGTGTCGCGCTCGGGCACCCTGACCTACCAGATCGGCAACGAGATCGCCCTCGCGGGCTTCGGCAACAGCTCGATCGTGGGGATCGGCGGAGACCCCGTGCCGGGCTCCTCGTTCGTGGACATCCTCGAGCTCTTCGAGGCCGACGCGGAGACCGAGCTGATCGTGCTTGCGGGCGAGATCGGGGGCTCCGCCGAGGAGGAGGCCGCGCAGTACATCGCCGAGCACATCTCCAAGCCGGTGGTCGCCTACATCGCGGGCTTCACGGCGCCGGCGGGCAAGCAGATGGGCCACGCGGGCGCGATCGTCTCGGGCAGCTCGGGCACCGCAGCCGCCAAGGCGCAAGCGCTCGAGGCAAGCGGCGTCCGCGTGGGGCGCACCCCCACCGAGGTGGCCGAGCTTGCCGTGCAGATCCTGCGTGGCTAGAGGGTGGCGCAGGCGGCCGGAGGCCGCCGAGCCGGGCCCCTCTTTTTTCAGTCAGGATCCCGCTACGCAATATGCGGCCCAGGGCTTGTGCGCCCGCCGGTCCGGCCCGAGTAGGATGGAGTAGCGACCCTCCCTGGATGCTGATGACCGATACGTTCGCCAATGGACCAAGCGCGCCCGGCGATGCCGCCTCTCAACAGACGGGTGACGTGACGGGCACCCTTGCGGAGCTGGAGCGCAAGCTGCGAGAGCTCGAGCGGGAGCTGACATCGATCGGCAGGCGCCGCGAGTTGACCAGCACAAACGCCGAGCAGGAGGCAACCGCGGGCGCGCCGGGAACTCCCGTGCAGACGAGCGGAAGGCTGGTGGACGAGGCGATCGAGCCTCCGACTCCGATTGGGACTCCCAGCCCGATCCAGTCTCCCACCCCGATCCGACCTGCGGCCCCCATCCAGCCCCTGACCCCAACCGAGCCCGTCGGCAGCGGACAGCCGGTCAAGTTCGTGAGGCCGCTCGAGTCGGCGCGGCAGTCGGCGTTGCGGGAGCCGGCCTCCCGTAGCGAGTCACCCGCCGTGAGCGAGCCGCAGTCGGCGCCCGAGCCGCAGACGATGCTCGAGCCCGGGGAGCGCCCGCGCCCGACCGAAGCGCAGCTTGCGAGCCTCGCGGAGCTGCGACGCTTTCGCGATCGGTTGGAGCGCTTCGCGAAGGATCTGGCCTCGGAGTACGACGCGCTGCTCAGCCGGGTGATGTCGGGGCTCACCTCGGCCTCCCCCCCGGCCGCCGCTGCGCCTGTAGCGCCCGCGGCGGTGCCCGCTTCCCCAACACCCCCCGCGGCCTCTCCCCCCGCGCCGCCGGTGGCGCCCGCGCCCCCCTCGCCGGAGGAAGCCCTGTTCGAAGGTCGTATCGAGCTGGGGGTGGGCCCGTTCTACGACATCGCCTCGCTGAGTGCGTTCCAGCGACGGCTTGCGGGCCTGCCCCACGTGGCCGAGGCGTCGGTGCGCCGCTTCGAGGCGAGCCACGCGGTGGTCGACGTGCAGCTGGCGGCCCCGGTGGCGCTGGTGCTCGAGCTGCGCCGCGCCGGAGAGACCGACTTCAACGTCCGCGAGGTTGCGGACGGGCGCATCCTGCTGACGTTCGACGAAGGCTGAACCTCTCCGGGGACCTCGCGCCTTCGCGTAAGCTTCGCGGCGATGACGGACTCGATGATCTCCTTCGCCCGCGGCGCCCCCTCGCTCGACACCGTCGAGGTGGAGGGTCCGCACGAGGCGGCCGCGAGCGCGCGTGCCTCCGACGACTAGAGACAGGGTCCCCGATCGCGCCGAGCGCGTCGCGACCCGTCCGCGGGTACTCTCGGTGATCGGGGGTCGCCCGGAGATCATCCAGGCGGCGCCGGTCAGCACAGCGCTTGCGGAAGTAGCCGAGGAGATCCTGGTCCACACCGGCCAGCACTACGACGAGGCGATGTCCGAGGGCCAGATCCTCGCGACCCGCCTGCCACGCCCGCGCTACAACCTCGGCGTCGGATCGCGGGAGCGCCAGGAGCAGCTCGACCTCGCCCAGGACCGCCTGCGGGAGCTAATCGCCGCCGAGCGCCCGGACGCGGTGATCGTGCGGGGGGATACCAACGCCACCCTCTCCGGAGCTCGCGCCGCGGCCGCCGCAGGGGTGCCGCTCGTGCACATTGAGGCCGGCCTGCGCTCCCGCCGGATGGACATGCCCGAGGAGCACAACCGGATCGAGACCGACCGCCTTGCCCAGATCCTCTGCGCGCCCACCCCGGGAGCGCAGCGAAACCTCGAAGCCGAGGGTGTGGACGGCGAGATCCACATCACTGGGGACCCCTTGTGCGACACTCTGGAGAGCTGGCGCGCGCGGGTGCACCCGGCTGACTGCGGAGAGTACGTGTTGGCGACCGTGCACCGCAACTACAACACCGACAGCCGGGAGCGTCTGGCGGCGGTGCTCGCGTGCTTGGCGTGCTCGTCCCTGCCGGTGCTGATGCCGCTACACCCGCGCACCCGCGCCCGTATCGACGGATGGGGCCTCGAGGTTCCGGGTGCCGTTCAGCTGCTCGACCCTGTCCCCTACACCCGGATGCTCGAGCTCGAGCGCGGAGCCCACGCGATCGCCACCGACTCCGGGGGCGTTCAGCGCGAGGCGTACCTGTGGGGCGTGCGCTGCATCACCCTGCGCGAGGAGACCGAGTGGACAGACACAGTGGATACGGGCTGGAACGTTCTTGTCGGGGTCGACGCGGACGCCTTCGCGTCCGCGCTCGCGCGTCCGCTGCCGGCGCAGCGGCCCCCGATCTTCGGCGACGGCCATGCGGCACGAAGGATCGCGCGGGTCGTCGTGGACTTCCTCCAGAGGAGCGGACGCCCGCCGGCAGGCAGTGCCACGTAGCCGGATCGAAGCCCTCGACTTTGCTCCAGAGGCGGCTGCACGCGCCGGCACGGGAAAGGGAGGTTGGTTCGCGTAAGCTTCGAGTCGATGGCGGACTCCACGATCTCCTTCGCCCGCGGCGCCCCGTCGCTCGACATCGTCGACGTGGAGGGCCTGAGCGAGGCGGCCGCGCGCGCGTTCGCCAACGACCCGGCGGGCACGACGGCGTACGGGACGTCGATCGGCTACCCCAAGCTGCGAGCGTGGATCGCCGCGCGCCACGAGGTGGAGCCGGAGCGGGTGCTCGTCACCAACGGCTCGATGCAGGCGGACGCGTTCCTGTTCGAGCACCTGGTGCAGGCGGGAGACGACGTGGTGGTGGAGCGCCCCACCTACGACCGCACGCTGCTCTCGCTGCGCGAACGCGGGGCGCGCGTGCACCAGGTGGAGCTGCTGCCGGACGGGATCGACACCGAGGCGCTCGCCGACCTGCTCCAAGGAAGGCACGGACCGGCAGTACACCCAAAGCTCGCCCACATCATCCCCAACTTCCAGAACCCCGCCGGGTACACGCTCGCTGTCGAGCGGCGCCGCGCGCTGCTCGAGCTGGCGGCGGAAAACGACTTCACTGTGTTCGAGGACGACCCCTACGTGGAGTTGCACTTCAGCGGCCAGAAGCTGCCGACGATGCTCTCGATGGACCCCGAGCGCGTGGTGTACGCGTCGTCGTTCTCCAAGACGGTGTGTCCCGGCATCCGCGTCGGCTACCTGGTGGGGCCCCCAGAGCTGATCGCGGCGATCGCGAAGTTGGCGACCAACACGTACATCTCCCCCAACATGGTGGCGCAGTCGATCGTGTACGAGTTCTGCGCCTCGGGGGCGCTGGAGCGCTCGATCGAGACGGTCAGGACAGCCCTCGCCAAGCGCGCACGCACGCTCGACGTGGCGCTGCGCCGCGAGCTGCCCGAGGCCGAGTTCGTCGCGCCCGAGGGCGGCTACTTCATGTGGGTGACGCTGCCCGAGGGCACCGACGTGGCCGCCTTGCACAGCGCGGCGGCGGAGCTAGGCGTGGTGTTCGTGAAGGGCACCGACTTCCTGCTGGAGGGCGGCGAGAACACGCTGCGTCTCGCCTACTCAGGCGTCACGCCGGAGCAGATCGAGGAGGGCGTGTCGCGGTTGGCGGCGGCCGTCCGGTCACTGCAGGGCGCGGCGGCCTGATCGCTCACTTCCCATAACGTTGCTGACCCAAAACGAGCTGCTCCGGCAGCGCGGTGCGCGGCGGCGGGGAGGGGTCGGCGGCCACGGAGACGGTCTCGGCGACCGAGGGGGTGACGGCGCAGCGGCGCCCGTCCGCGGTCTGCACGACGACCTCGCGGCGGTTGTGGGCGGCGAGGGTGCCCTCCAACCCAGGCTCCAGACCGGAGTCCTTGAGGTAGTGCAGCAGGTCCTCGGCCTCGTTCTCGAAACGCAGCACGCGCACGGCGGCACCGAGCTGCACGTCGGCAAGCGGCACGCCCGCCTCGCGGGCGCCGGCGACGAGCGGATGGCCGTGGGGGCAGGTCTTGGCGTCGCCGATCGCGGCGAGCATCCGCTGTTCGAGCACGGGGGACATGGCGTGCTCGAGGCGCTCGGCCTCCTCATGGACCTCGTCCCAGGGGACCCCAAGGACGTCGGTGAGGAAGCGCTCGATCAGGCGGTGGCGGCGTACGATGCCCTCGGCCTGAGCGGCGCCGTCGTCGGTGAAGGCGATCGCGCGACTCTGGCCGCGCGTGATGTAGCCATCACGTTCCAGGCGCCCGACCATCTCGTGGACGGTCGGAGCGGAGAGCTGCATCGCGCGAGCGACGTTGGCGCCGGTCATCGGCAGCCCGGCCTCTTGGAGCCAGAAGAGAATCTGGAGGTACTCCTCCTCCCCCACGGTGGCGGCGTCGCCGGTCATCTCTCCGACGATGCTAACCGAGCTGATCGAAGGTGCACTGAAGGGGGTCCTTGTCCTCGCGCCAGCGCCGCAGCTTGGCGCCGTGGCGGATGCGCCCCGCGGAGACGTGGTCGAAGTCGATCTCGATGACGAGCTCGGGACGTAGGGCGACCCACTCGAGCTCGCGTCCGGAGCTCCAGCGAGAGGGGTCGGCAGAGCCCCGCTCGCCCGTCTCGTAGGGGGCGAGGAAGCCAACGAGGCGGCGCTTCTCGGCGGCGGTGAGGCCGGAGCAGTGCCCGACGACGCGCAGGTGAGCCCCGTCGTAGAGCCCGAGGATCAGCGCGCCGACCGTGTCGGGCTCCTTGCCGGGGCGCCAGCCAACCACGACGACGTCGAGTGTGCGAGTGCGCTTGACCTTGAACATCCCGCGGCGCTCCCCCGGGCGGTAGGGGGCGAAGCGCTCCTTGGCCATCGCGCCCTCGGCCTCGCGCATCCAAAGCTCGGCCTCGGCGGGGGTGTCCACCGTGGGCATCAGCTCGACGGGAGCGCCCGCGAACCGCGGCTGCGCGAGCAGCGCTTCGAGTGCGCCACGGCGCTCGGCGAGGGGCCGGGCGAGCAGGGACTCATCGTCGCGGGCGAGGAGGTCGAAGGCCACGTACACCGCAGGGGTCTCGGCGGAGAGGAGCTTGATCCGGGACTCGGCGGGGTGGACGCGCTGCCCGAGCGCGTCGAAGTCCTCGCGCCCGTCGGCCCCGCGGACGACGATCTCCCCGTCGAGCACGTACCGCCCGGCGGGGAAGCGCAGCTCCGGGAAGTAGCGTCCGAGCGGCCGCCCGTTGCGCGACTGCAGGAAGACCTCCTCCCCGTCCACGAACGCGAGGCAGCGGAAGCCGTCAAGCTTGATCTCGTACAGGTACGCCTCACCCACGGGGAGCGCCTTGCGCGAGAGTGCGAGCTGCGGCTTGAGCGGGGGGGTGAGTGGGAGGGTCACGACGTCCCCTCAGCCCCCCGCGCGCGGGAGGGCTGCACGCGCGGGGGCTCGCCGCGCTGCTTGCGGAAGTGCGGGGGCCAGGGGGCGTCACCGAGGCCCTCGCGCTCGTCGCGGTCGGCGAGCTCCAGCAGCGAGTCGAGCGAGCCGGCGTGGGAGTCGATCTCAGCGGCGGGGTCGCCGCGCTCGCGCAGACGCGCGGGGACGGTGTCGAGGCGCAGCTCCGCAGGCTCGACGTCGGCGACCTCGTCCCACTGAAGCGGACAGGAGACGCGAGCGTCGGGGACGGCGCGCACCGAGTAGGCGGAGGCGACGGTGCGGTCGCGGGCGTTCTGGTTGTAGTCGATGAAGACGCCCTCGCGCTGCTCCTTCCACCAGCGCGTGGTGGCGAGCCCGGGCATCCGCCGCTCGACCTCGCGGGCGAGCGCGAGCGCGGCGCGGCGCACCTCACGGAAGGTGCAGACCGGGTCGACCCGCACGAACACGTGCATCCCGCGCGAGCCGGAGGTCTTGGGGAAGCCGCGCAGCCCGTGCTCCTCGAGCACCTCGCGAACCCCGAGCGTGACGTCGCGGACCTGCGCGAAGGGGACGTCCGGCTGCGGGTCGAGGTCGATGCGCAGCTCGTCGGGGTGGTCGAGGTCGGCACGGCGCACCGGCCAGGGGTTCCAGTCGATCACGCCGAGGTTGACCCCCCACACGAGGTGGGCGGCGTCACTGACGACCAGCTCGCGGGCGGTGCGCCCGGAGGGGAACTTTACGACCGTCGTCTGCAGCCACTCGGGGGCGTGGTCGGGGACGCGCTTCTGGAAGAACGGCTTGCCGGCGACCCCGTCGACCCACCGCTTCATCACGGTGGGGCGCTCGCGGAGGTGCACGAGGACGGCCTCGGCGCACTCGACGTAGTAGGCGATCAGGTCGAGCTTGGTGAGACCGGGCTCGGGGAAGTAGAGCTTGGAGGGACTCGAGACCCGCAGTTCCTGCCCGGCGGCCTCGATCGTGACGTACTCCTTGTCCGCAGCCGAGGTGCGCTTGCGCGTCTTGGGCGCAGGAGGGTCCTGCGCCTCGTCGGTCGGGTGCTCGGGCTCGTCGGCCATGCCTGTAAGGATGCCCTATGGGTCCGTCAAGCAATACCTGACGGTCCGGTGCGGCCGCTTCACGGCGGTCTGCGCCACCCGCGGTGCTCGCCGTGCCACCAACACGGCTGCGCTCGCGTGCGTCGCATCCCATCCACGAATCGACCACCCCGATCCCGCCATCTATTCCTTGACGAACCCGACCGTGATCTCGAGGACGGTGCTGGTCGCCACGGAGCGCTTTGGCGAGCAGCTCAGCGCAGAACGCGCGGGGGCGGCGATCGGGCGAGGAGTGCAGGCGGGAGACCCAACGCTAGAGGTGGACGTGTGCCCAATCGAACTCACCGAGGCGGAGGACGCGCGGGAGCTGTTGGGGGCAGTGGGCTTCGATACGCGAATGCGCGCAGCGCGGGCGGTGGTGGTGGGCGCGGAGCGCCTGGACGAGCGCACGCTGCTCAACGATCGGGGAGGGGCCAGCGCGGTGTTCGAGATCGCGACGCGGGCACGTCAGGCGGGGGTGCCGGCGTACGCGGTGGCGGGGGAGAACGCGCTGAGCCTTTTCGACGCGCGGATTCTCGACCTGCAGGTCATTCTCCAAGCGCGCGACACGCGGGCGCTGCGGCGCGCGGGGGAGAAGCTGGCGGGGCTTATATAGGACCTATGGAGCTCACAAAAAGCACTGTCCTCCTCCCCTCGACCCCCGCGGCAAGCTCCACGCCCAAAACGACCTGTATGGCTCACAAAAAGCACTGTCCCTCCCCGCGGTAGGTGGGGACCTCCTCGACAACAGAGGCACCCTCGATCAAGTACAACCGGTCGAAGCGCTCGCAGAGCTCGCCGGCCTTGGCGTGGCGCATCCAGACGCGATCGCCAACCCCGAGCGCACGGGCAGGGGCGCCGAGCAGGGGGGTCTGCACCTCCCCGGCTCCCTCGCGGCGATCGAGCCGCAGGCCAGCGGGCAAGTAGGGGCGGGGCAGGCGCGCACCGTCGGCGGGACCGGAGGCGAGGTAGCCGCCGCCGAGCGCGGTGGCCACGCCGCGCGAGGGGCGGCGCACGATAGGCAGCGCGAACAGCGCCGCCGGTCGGGGGGTGAAGGCGCGGTAAGTGTCGAACAGGGCGGGCCCGTAGAGCCCGGAGCCGGCGGAGACCTCCGTGACGGCTGCCTCGCGGGCGGTGCCCTCCAGGCTGCCTGTGCCCCCGCCGTTGACGAACTCCAGCGGCGCCACGGCCCGCACGGCAGCGACCGCGGCGGCGCGCCGCGCGACCAGCTCGCGAGCCGAGGCGGCCTGCAGGAGACGCACGGTGAGCGCGCTCAGGCAAGGACCGGGCCCCCGCCCTGCCGGCGCGTCGCCGAGGCCGGCGATGTGGGCCTCGTAGGCCATCAGACCAACGAGCCGCACCCCAGCACGGGCGACGAGGGCGCGGGCGAGCGCGGCTGCCTGCGCAGGGGTGTGGACAGGGGAGCGCTTGACACCGACGCGCACGCGCCCGCCGAGCAGCCAGAGGCCGGCGTCGAGCTCCAGACAGACGCGCACGGGCGCACGACCCGTGCCCACCGGCCCGCCGAGGGCGGAGTCGATCAGGTCAAGCTGGGCGAGCGAGTCGACCATGATCGAGATGCGCACCTCGGGCCGCTCGGCGGCGAGCCGGACGAGCTCCCGCAGCGCGCGACGATCGGCGGTGGGGTAGGCGACGACGAGGTCCTCGAATCCATGCTTCGCCAGCCATAGGGCCTCGGGCAGCGTGAAGGCGAGCGTCCCCGCGAAGCCGGGGCGCGCAAGCACGCGCTCCTGCAGCGCGCGGCAGCGCACGGACTTGGAGGCGAGCCGGATCGGCCGTGGCGCGGCGCGCCGTTCCATGTCGGCGGCGTTGGCCCAGAAAGCATCGAGGTCCACGACGGCGAAGGGCGGGTCGAGCGAGGCCGTGGTCCGTTCGAGTCGATTGAGCTCAGCGTCTCCTATAGAGGTGTTCATTTGGGATCATCCGCGTGTGTGGGTGGGGGCAACAGGCGCGTGCACGCTGGGCCTCCATGCCCCGCGTCGCCGGCGTGTGCGGGGAACAACGCCCATGGGCCGACGGGACCGAGAACCCGATCGGTGTACGCATTGGCGAAGCGCCCCTCGGGGTCGAGGCGCCGGCGCACGGCCTGGAAGCCATCCCACTCGGGGTAGCGTCCGCGCAGCGCGGCGGCGCTCTGGAAGTGGCGCTTGCCCCAGTGGGGGCGACCGTCGAGCTCGTCCATGACGGCCTCCACAGCACGGAAGTAAG
This sequence comes from uncultured Solirubrobacterales bacterium, assembly GCA_963701215.1. Lineage (GTDB taxonomy): Bacteria > Actinomycetota > Thermoleophilia > Solirubrobacterales > Solirubrobacteraceae > Palsa-744. The sequence continues at coordinate 4,244,120 of OY969580.1, read as the reverse complement.
GCTCCCACGCCATGCCTTCGAACATGTGAACCGCCACGTACCCGCTGTCACGCCCGGCAGCGGTGGAGAGCAGCGCGTCGTCGGCGGCGACGGTGCGGACCTCGATCGGGAAGGGCACGGCGAACCTGTTTCGAGTCCCACCCGCCCGCCCCCCGCCCTCCACCAGCTCCAACACGCGGCGCACAGCCTCGACGGTGCGCTCGCGCGGGAGCGCGTACTCCATCTCGGTGAAGCGCACCAGACGGGGGCTCGTGAAAATGTGATCGGAGCGGTCGATGCGCCGGGAGGCACCCGCCAGGCGCGTGACGAGCCGGTTGATGTGGGGGATCTGCGAGGGAACGCGCCGCCCGAGGCGGCAGAAGAGCTCGAAGGTGCGGTTGGTGAGCAGTACGTCGTTGACGTACGTGCGTCGGCGCCCGCGCGGCCGGGGGACCTCGTCTGTACGGTTGTTGGTACGGGTCAGCGCGGTGCGGGCGTGAGGGAAGACGTAGAGCTCGAAGTGGTCGTTGGCGGCGGAGAGCTCCTCGAAGCGCTCCAGCGTCGCCTCCAGCGGCGCGGGCGCATCGACGCCGCACAGGCGGAAGGCTGGCACGCAGCGCAGCGTCACCTCGGCCACGACCCCGAGCGCGCCGAGCCCCACGCGCGCGGCGCGCAACAGCACGGGGTCCTCCTCGGAGCAGTGCAGGGTGGAGCCGTCGGCGAGCACGAGCGTCAGCGCGGCGACCTGCGAGGAGAGGTTGCGCAGCCTCGCGCCGGTGCCGTGAGTGGCGGTGGAGATCGCCCCGGCGATGCTCTGCGCGTCGACGTCCCCGAGGTTCTCCAGCGCCAGGCCGTGCTCGGCGAGGCGGCGGTTGAGCGCGCGGATCGTGAGGCCGCCCTGCACGCGCACGAGGCCCGAGTCCCGGTCGACGTCGAGCACGCGGTTCATGCGCTCGAGCGTCAGCAGGCGTCCGTCGGTGAGCACGGCGTCGTTGAAGGAGTGTCCCGCGCCGGCGACCCGCACCCGCTGACCCTGTGCTGCGGCACGCTCCAAGGCGGCGGCGACCTCCGCGACCGAGGCGGGCCGCTCGAGCACGGCCGGGCGGCAGAGCTGGTCGCCCGCCCAGTTGCGCCACTCGGCGGGGTCGCGCTGCACATGTCGATCGCCAGGCCCGCTCACAGCTGAGCTGAGCCTACCCCGACCTGCGGGTGCTCGCGCTGCGGGCGGGCGGGCCAGTGAGAAACAGCCCGAGCCGCGCAGACGTACACGAAGCCCAGCGGTGGAGCCGGCATTCGAGCGTTCGCGACGGTACGCGCGGGCGACGCTCGGCACGCCCCCTTGGCGCCAACTACCTTGGTCGCTCGTGCCCACGCGACCCGACCAACAGACCGGCGCGCACGGACGTCGTCCGGCCGGCAGAGCACCGCCGTCGATGCCTCGACCTTCCACGGTGCCCGTCGGACCGTGTCCCTGACCTCCCAAGCCCATGCACCTGCACGCAACGGACACCGGCCGTCGGCTCTCGATCTGGCCATCTGTGCGAAGCGCCTCCGGAGCATTGCTGGTCGCGTCGCCGCTGCTTTTCGGAGTGCCGGTGGTGCTGGGCATCGCGATCACCGTCGCCAACCTGCTCGGCACCCCTCACCCCGAACTTGGGTGGGCGACGACGGTCAGCATCGACGCCAAGGAGCTGTTCCTCGGGCACACGCTCTACCAGGACCCGGCGCACGGGTACACCGGGATGCTCTACACCCCGCTGTTCCCGGCGGTCACCAGCCTGCTGTACCACGTCAGCCTGTGGGACGGCTGGCCGCTGCTGGTGGTGATCGGCGCGACCGTGTCGCTCCTCGGCCTCGCGGCACGGATCGCGTACGCCCCCGCCGGCCCGGGGCCACGGGTCGTGCGCCTGCTCACCGCGGTCGGAGTCGGCGGCATCGCCTACTGGTGCGTATCGAGCGTGCCCGTGGCGGCGCTCGACGAAGCTCGAGCCGACCAGCTGGCCTGGGCGCTCGCCCTCTTCGGGCTGGTCGCCGTGGCCGACTTTGGACCGGCGCCGTCGCGACGGCGGGTGGTGCTCGCCGCCCTGCTGCTGTCGGCGGGGTTCTGGACGAAGCAGCCGACCATCGGCGTCGCGGTCCTCGCCGCCGTCTGGGTCCTCGGGTTGGCCGCCGGCTCCGCAATCAGCCGTCAGGCCGCCCGGCTGTTCGTGGCCCTGCTCGTCGTCGTGAACCTCGCGGTCCTCCTCGTGCTGAACCTCCTGACCGACGGTTGGGAGTTCTACTTCAACTTCGAAATGCCCACCGCCCACTGGACCACCTCGCACTACGGGCCGCTCATCGAAGAAGGGTTGCGGGCCGGCCTGCTGGCGGCCGCGTTCATCGGCGTCACGTGGCTGGCTGGCGTCGTGATGGTCGCAAGGGACCGGCGCCGCGGGGCGACGTCGGTCAGCCTGCGGGAGCTCCTTTCCAGCCGGCTGCGCAGCCTCCTCGCGGAGGACGACCCGACGGGCCGCCGCGCCCTGCTGCTCGGGCTCTACTCCGTGCTCGGATTCGCGCTGGCTGTGTACTTCCGGCGCAAGCAGGGCAGCAGCGGCAACCAGTTCGTCGGCCTCGCCTGGACGCTAGGCCTGTTTGCGGCGGCGGGCTGGCGCCTGGCGCAGCGCAACACCGGCACCGCCGTGGCGGCGGGCGGATGCGTGGCGCTGCTGTTCGTGGTGGCTCACCTCGGACCGGTCCGCGCGGCGGCCACCAGCGCGGAAATCGAGGACCCCGACGTCGAGGCCGTGGTCCACTGGGGGGAAGTTCCTGGCGCGCTGCTTGCGTGGGCCACCGATCACACGATCTACACCCCGCTGCACTCCGACCTGAACGTTCCCGAGGGCGGCCCGCTCTATCCTAATTTTTATAATATCGCCGATCTACTGGCGGCAGGGCGGCAGCCGATGTACCTCGTACGAGCCTTGCTGAACCGCCGCTTCGACGACGTGCAGCCGTTCGAACTCAGCGAAGACCCCTACACCTCGGCCTTTGGCAAGTGGGAGGAAAACTACCTGTGGAAGCTCAACGAGGTGATCGCCGCGCGTTACGTGGAAGCGCCCGGGCTGCCGGGCCTGCTGGAACGCCGCCCCGGCCCCGAACAGGCGCCCTGGATGCGCAGCTGCTTCGGCCCCTTCGCCGCCGGCGGAGCCAGCTTCCGCATCGGCCACGGCGGTGGCTTCTGGTGCTCCTTCTCGCCCAACCACCTGAACCTCGTGCACGCACCGGTGCCGCTCAGCGAAGTCCTCACGACGCAGCCGGTGCGCGCGAGCGGCACGGTCACGGTGGGGCTCGAAGGGGGGGCTCCCGGCCACATCAACCTGGTGCTCGAGCACGAACGTACTCCCATCTGGACGACGCAGGTGGCGACGTCGCCCACGAACACGCGTGAGCTCGTGGTCTCGAGCTACCTCGGCGGCACGCCGCTCGGCAGCACGGCCGTGACCGCGACGAACCTGCCCGGCGGAGTGCGCGGCGTGCGGCTCGAGCTGACGGCGACGCACGGCCGCCCCGGCGTACCCCAGCCGACGGGCCCCGGTGAGGCGACGCTCACGACACCCGCGACCGACGCGACGTTCGCGCTGGTGGCCACGAACGGCGCCTACGCCGACCTGAGCGCCGCGCACCTCGGAAGCTAGCCGCCCCGAGCCGGCGTGCGTCGGCGGTGGCGCGGACCGACGCCTCGGGACACCTCCGTCCGGGGGGCCTCGGCTCAACGGGTGCGGCGTCGTTGCCGCATGGCGACGCGCCCGAGTCGCAGCACGCCCTCCCTCACGGGGGAGCGGTGGCGCGAAGCCCCGTCCGCGAGCGACGCGCGGTGGCTCATGTACCAGTCGAACGACTCAGCCAGCATCTCGTCGTTGGAGTAGCGCGGTGTCCAGCCAAGCTCCTCACACACACGCGCGCTGTCGAACCACAGCGAACGTCCGTACATGATCCAGTGGTACGCAGCGAAGGGAGTAAGGTCGAGCGTACCCGTGATGCGCATTGCGCCAACAGCCGGCGCCGCCGGGACGGAGCGGACGCACGAGGCCACTCCAGCGTGCTCGACGAGGTGCTCGAGCGCTTCGCGCATGGTCCCAAAGCGGTCCGTTCCGACGTTGTACGCCGCGGGACCGGGGCGCTCTCCCGCTCGGATGCAGGCATCGGCGAGGTCTGCCGCGTGGACGAACTGGTAGCGGTTCTCGCCGCGCCCGAGGACGAACAGGTCTGCGCCATCGGCGATCCAGTCAAACAACAGCGTGAAGATCCCGAGCCTCCCGTGACCGAGGATCGTGCGTGGACGCACGATGGAAACGTCCAGGCCCCGCGACACCGCGGCCCCACACAGACCCTCGGCGTCGAGCTTCGCCTGCCCGTAGGCCTCGGCTGGGCGTGGAGGCGAGCTCTCGGTGAGCGGATTGCTCTCAGGCACACCGTAGATCGCGCTCGACGAGGTGTGCACGACCTTTGCAACGCCGGCGTCTTCGCACGCGTCGAGCAGCGTGCCCGTTCCCGCGACGTTGACCGATTCGAACAGCGCCCTGCTCTTTGCAAGCGGCACCTGCGCGACGTTGTGAAAGACCACGTCCACCCCCTCGCACGCGCGTCGGACGGTCGCAGAATCCCGCACATCGCCACGAATCAACTCCACGGCGGGTGGACGATCCGGGGCGTCATTCTGGTCGAGCACCCGACAGCGGTAGCCTCGCCTCGCCAGCTCACTCACGAGCAGCGACCCGAAGTATCCGCTACCCCCGGTGACCAGCGCGAGGCCGCTCACAGTGTCACTCCACGGGCAAGACACCAGCGCACGCTCCTGCGCAGGCCCTCGTAGAGCTCGACTCGCGGCGCATAGCCAAGCTCCACCTCCGCGCGGGAGATGTCGCAGACGATGGTCTTGTTCATCTCCGCCAGCACGTGCAACTCCTGCACGTAGCGATCGTGTCCCTGCAGTAGCCCGTCGGCTCGTTCGGCCACGTCGGCAAGGAGCCCTGGGAGTCTCGGCACCGAGCCGCTGATCGCAAGGCCCTCATCGGCCAGCGCTCGGCGAGCGGTGTCGATGATCTCGCGCATCTCGTACGGACGACGATCCGCGATCCAGTACGCGCGTCCAGCCGCCCGCTTCTCGAGCTCAGCGCACACGAGCCCGTCGACGAGATTGTCGATGTAGACCATCGAGCGCCGGTTGCGGCCATCGCCGAGGAGCGGGAAGCGCCCCCGGCGCAGCGCGCGGAGGAACCGAGTCTGGCGTACCGGCTGGTACGGTCCGTAGAACCACGGAGGACGGACGATCGTCGTCTCGAGCCCGTCGCCGTGAGCCTCGCGTACGAGGATCTCGGCACGCATCTTCGAGCGCCCGTAGCCCATGTAGGGATTGAAAGGCTCCTCGGCACGAAAAGCATCCGCTGCCGTCGGGTTGACACCGAACGGCGAGTTCGACGACACGTGCACCAGACGCTGGACGCCGGCGCGGCGGGCGGCGTCGATGAGCGCGGCCACACCCGCCACGTTGACTGTCTCGAACTCCCGAACCCGGCGCGGGTGGATGACCCCCGCGCAGTGCAGGACGTCGGCGCCCTGGGCGCCGCGCAGCAGCCGATCGAGCACCCCCGCATCGGTCACGTCGCCGACGTGGATTTCGACGCGCTCGGACAGCGCGCGCACGACCGGCACGTCGGCCGCGTGGAGGACCAGGGCGCGGATGCGTCCCTCGCGCGCTCCGCCAAGCCCGTCCTCGCCGCTCAGCGCAGCGACCAGCGCACAACCGAGCCACCCGGCGGCGCCGGTCACGACGGTCGTCTCGGGGGGGCGCCGTGCGGTCATCCGTACGCTATGACAGCGAACATCGCCAGCCAACAGGCGATGATCGCTTGCATTGGGCGGTCCCGTAGAACGATGTCCGTCGGCGAGCCGAGACGCTCCTCGACGATGATGACCTGGAGGTAACGAATCACCCCAACCGCGACGAAGAACGTCGTCAGGTACAGGTGGTTGTCACCGTAACGCCGAACGCTGTAGCTCGAAACCGTGAAAGCGGCATAGAACCCGATCACCGTCGCGGCAAGCGACGCTACGGCGAGATCGATGAACTCGACTGTGTAGCCTTGCAGGGACGGTCGGGCGGCGGACGTTTCCAGGTTCAGATCGCTGCGCCGCTTGCCCAGCGCAAGCAGCAGCGCCAGCAGGCCAGTGGCGAGCACGATGTACGAGGACGCTTCCACTTTCAGCGCGGTCGTCCCGGCGAGGACGCGCAACACGAAGCCCGCGGCGATTACGGTGACATCGGCAAGCACCACCTTACGCAAGAACGTCGAATAGGCAACCTGGAGCGCGAGGTAAGCGCCGATCGTGACCCAGAACGCGGGCGGCGGTCCGGCGAGCAGGCCGATCGTGCCCGCCAGTAGGACACACCCGACGCCCAGCGGCACCGCATCTCCCACACCCAACTCGCCGGATGCCAACGGGCGCCGCCGCTTGAGCGGGTGAAGCGCGTCGTCGTCACGGTCCACGCAGTCGTTGAGCACGTAGACGGCGCACGAGAACAGAGTGAACACGACCGTGACGGCGACCGCCATTCTCACGGCAGCGAGCGAGTCGAGCTTCTTCGAGAAGAACACCGGCGCGAGCACGAACGCGTTCTTGGACCACTGCGCAGGACGCAGGAGCGCCAGTCGCGCCGCCCACCTGCTCCTTGCCGGCGCGGCCTCGGCCTCGCGGCGGGTACGCTCCGCGGAGACGCTCATCGACGCCGGGACTCCAGGAAGCGGGCGCAGTTGCGGCCGGCGAGCGCCATGATCGTGCCCTGCGGATTGACTCCCGGCGCGGTCGGTAGCAGGGAGCCATCGTTGACGTAAAGGCCGGCCCACCCACGCACGCGACCCCAGGAATCCACCGGACAGCGGCGCTCGTCCTCTCCGAGCGGCACGGTGGAGCACAGGTGCACCGTCATCAGGCTCACCGAGCCGCGGCGGAGAGTCGCGCCGACGTCTGTGAAACCCTCGTCCCTGTGCGCGACCGGGGCGCAACGGACGGACGGGTACACGGCGAGCGCCCCGGCCGCGAGCAGCATGTGCGTCAGACGGCGCAAGCCCGAGCGCAGCAACGCAAGGTCGCGCTGCGTCAACCTGTAGGTCACAACTGGCTCGCGGATGCCAGGGAGCGCGAGGACGCGGCCGTGGCCGACGCTCCGGATCGCGGCGTAGTAGACGGCGAAGCGTTCCCACTCCTCCGCCCGCGCGGCGTCTCGCCGCCAGTTGTCGGCAAGCACGAGCGCCACGTGACCCGGACGGCTGACCGAACCGCCGAAGGAGAGATCGGGGCCGAACTCCTTGACCTGGTGCACCGGCACGTCCGCGGCAGCGTCCAGCGGGGCGTCGAACTCGGCGGCGACCTTGACGGTGGGGTGCATCCTCAGGGTCGCGCCCACACCGCGGCGCAGGCCGCTGCGCTGCAGCAGCGCCGCGGTGCCGATGGCGCCAGCGCAGACGAACACCCAGCGCGCGCGGATCAGCTCACGACGACCGCCGACGCTGCACACCGCGGTCGTGGTGGCCGCGTGGGAGCGTTTCAACCGCTGGACACGGCACCCCGCGACGACGCCGGCCCCGGCACGCTCGGCCCGCGGCAGGTACGTCTCGGTCATGCTCTGCTTGTGCGCGCCGTGGGTCGCGGAGTCGTAGCGGAACCAGCGGGGCACCTCCTGCCAACTCCAGCCGAGTGCGGCGGCGCCCTCGGCGAGGATGCGGGATGCGCGCGGCGGCTCCCACGGCAGCGTCGAGATCGACAGGGCGCGCTCGACCCCCGCGTAATAGGGCGCCAGGTGCTCGTCGTCCAGTCCCTCCACGCGCCAGTCGCGGCGCCACTCCGCGAGCACGCTTGGCGGAGTGACGTGGTACAGACCACTGTTAACCTCGGTCCCTCCACCAACGCAGCAGCCCTCGGCGTAGGCGATCGGCGGACGCCCGACTGCGGTCGTCAAGCCACCGCTGCGATACTGGCGCCCCATCTGCTCCAGCGAGAAGGCCGAAACCTCGCCCTGACGTACGCGCTCGCCCTCCTCAGCGACGAGGACGCTCATGCCGGACTCCGCGAGCGCAGCGGCCGTGACCGCGCCGCCCGCGCCGGAGCCGACGACGAGTACGTCCGGTTCGTGACACGGAATCATTGGAGCTGCGCTGCCTCAGCCTTGGGGTAGCCGAGTCTCGTAGACGAATACGAGTGCGAGCGACCGCACGAGACGGACGTAGTCGGCGACGACCGGCAGCGTGGTGACATCGAGGTGGCGAAGCAGCGCCGCGGTTCTCGGCGAGTCTGCGCGAGACTCACCCGCCGCCACGGCGAAGACCGCGGACAGCAGTCTCTCGACCCCCAGGACAGCGAATCGAGCGACACCTTCGATTCGTGTGAGGCGCTCCTCGACGAAAGCGAGCGTCGACACCGGCGATGCGTGCCCCGGATCGACGCCGGTGAGCAGCGATCGCACGAGGGCGCCACGAAGTCGCTCCCTCTGCACTGGCCTCGATATCAGCCCAACCATTGGGATGCAAGGTAACCACTACCAGCCGCCCGCTCAACCAGCGCCCTACACCTTCCCCGGACCGTCGCCGGGTGGAACACGCGAACGCGGGCCGACTCGCCACACGTGTGTCGTCGAAGCGCCGCGGCGCAGACAGAGGTATCTCGCGCCGATGTGTCTGACTGTGCTCGCGGTCAGGCTCCGACACCGTGTACTAGGCTCGCTCACCGGATGACCGAGCCGACCTCCACTCCGCCGCCGGCAGCGGAGGCGAGCGTCGCGCGCGCCACCCGCGCGCGCTCGCTGCCGACGCCGGGGGCAAAGCGCGCGACGGTGATCGGGGCGGGCTCGTTTGGGACCGCGCTCGCGGTGGTGCTGGCGCGGGGGGGCCTGCGCACGACCCTGCAGGCGCGCACCGCCGAGCAGGCGCAGCGTCTAGAGGCCGAGCGTGAAAACCGCGTGTACCTGCCCGGCGTGGTCTTACCCGCGCAGCTACGAGTCGAGCCGGCCTCCGTCGGAGTGGCGCGCGCGGACTACGTCTTCCTGGCGGTGCCCTCGCAGGCGATGGGTGGAGTTATCACGGGGCTGTGGGACGCAGGCCTGGGGCGCCGCACGGCGGTGGTGTCAGTCGCCAAGGGCCTCGTGCCGCCGGAGGGGGAGCCCCCGACGAGCGTCCTTAGCGCGGCGTTCGGCGCTCACCGCGTAGCGTGCCTCGGCGGGCCAGCGCACGCCCAGGAGATGGTGCACGCCGGCGCCGGGCTGGTGGCAGCCTCCCACGACGAGGAGCTCGCGGGCCAGCTCGCGCAGGTGTTCACCCGCGCGGGCGTGGTGTGCGAGCGCTCCAACGACCCGCTCGGGGTGGAGCTCGCGGGGGCCGCCAAGAACGCCGCGGCGCTCGCCGCGGGGGCCACCGAGGCGCAGGGCCTCAATGCCGCGGGCGCTGCGGCGGGGCACATCTTCGCGGAGGTGTGGCGCTACGCGGAGGGTCTCGGGGCGCGGCCGGAGTCGATGATCGGCCTGGCGGGCGCCGGGGACCTGGTGGCCACCGCGCTGGCGCCCGAAAGCCGCAACCGCCGCGCGGGCGAGCTGCTCGCCGCGGGGGTGCCCGCCGCGGAGATCTCCGCCCGCATCGGCCAGGCGGTGGAGGCACTCGAGTCGGTGCCGCTGCTGGCGCGCGCCCTGGAACGCGCCGGTGTGCAAGCTTCGGGTGAGCGGGCGCCGATCACAACCGCCCTCGGTCGTCTGATCTCCGGGGAGCTGCCACTGCAGGAGTGGGTCGCCCTGGTGCGCGCGACCGTACCCCCGCCGGCCCTCTGGCGCCGTCGGCCCCAGCCGGGCTTCTGGCGGCGGCTGTGGCGACGGCTGTTCTGAGCATCGCTCGCCCGAGCTGCCGGGCAGTGAAGTCCTGCCGGCGGAGGCGATCCAAGGCTCGAGCACTGCAAGGCTGCGGTGGTGGTGGCGGTCTCCTGCCCGCCCGGGGCACGGTGAAGGCGCAAGTGGGAAACGCCCTGTCACCACCACGGAGGGGATAACCGCCGTTGACCGCGCCCGCCCCGCCGATGGCGGAACCGAGGCGTGAAAAGGCCGCATCGCCGATGGTAGCTTCGCCCGATTCCGAAGGCTTCGACAAAGAGCTCGGCCGTCGCGGCGCGCCCACCCCGCGCGCAGGCGCGTTCACGCCACTCGGCACACACGGGACGGCAGCTCTCCACGGAGGAGGCCGCGTGGATCCTCGCGGTCCCCTGTGCGCTGCTCACGGTCGCGGCGATGGTGTGGCTGGGCGGCCCGCTGGGCGACCTGCTGCTCTCGACGCGCGCGCGCGTCGCGTTCCTACCTGAATTCAGCGGTGACGTCTTCCTGAAGCCCGCCCAGCAGGCGCGCTACCTCATCGGGCTCGCCGCCGCGGTGCTGCTCGCCGCAGCGATCTTGGCACTCGCCCGCAGGCCGCCGTGGCTGGCGCCCCGCACCACGCGCGCGCTCGTGCTGGGTGCCCAGAGCGCTGGGGCGGCATTCGTCGTCGCCTGCCTGTGGGCGCAGCGCACCGTGGCGCTCGGGCCGGTCAACGCCTTCCCCGCGAGCGAGTATCCGCACGGGTTCATCCAGCCGTACTTCACTGTCGCGACGCTGCTGGTGGCGGTCGCACTGGCCGCGGCAGCGGCACTCGCTGTCAGCAACGGTGCGGCGCGAGACCTCCTGACGCGGGCGCTGAGCAGCCCGCGCCGGAGCGTCGTCGTCGTCGCGGTGGCGCTGGCTGTGCTCGCAACAGTGCTCTGGGTCACGGCGGGCGTCAACTTCGACGACACCATCGGCAACGCCGGCTACAACACGTACTACAACGTCAAAGGGCCACTCGACGAAACCTTCGCGGTCCTCGACGGGCGCACTCCGCTCGTCAACTTCACCTCCACGTACGGGTTCCTCTGGCCGTACCTGACGGCGCTGAGCATGAGCGTGCTCGGGGCGAGCTTCGGCGTCTTCTCCCTGACCGTGTGCACGGTCACGGGGCTCTCGCTGCTGGCCGTCTTCGCCGTCCTGCGGCGCGTGACCGGCAACCCGCTCGCCGCGCTGGCGCTCTACCTGCCGTTCCTGGCGACCGGCTTCTTCGCGGAGGCGCCGGGGCTGGTCGAACGGTGGGGACCGGTCACGATCTACGCGCTGTTCCCGCTGCGCTACGGCGGGCCGTACCTGCTCGCGTGGCTGCTCGCCCGCCACCTCGACGGCGCGCGACCGCGTCGACGTTGGACGGTGTTCCTCGCTGCGGGACTCGTCACTCTCAACAACGTCGACTTCGGCGTTCCGGCGTTCGGCGCGACGCTTGCCGCGATGCTGTGGGTCGAGGCCCGGCCGCGGTGGCGGGTGCTCGGGCGGCTGCTGCGCGACGCCCTCGTGGGCCTGCTGGCGGCCTACGCGCTCGTCTCGACCCTGACACTGGCGCGCGCCGGCTCGCCCGTCAAGCTCGGCGTGCTGCTCTTCTTCGCCCGCCTCTTCGCGAGCTCCAGCTACGCGCTGCTGCCGACTCAGACGCTCGGCCTGCACATCGTCATCTACCTCACCTACGTCGCCGCGCTCGGCGCCGCCACGGTACGCGCGAGCCGTGGCGCGTCCGGGCGCCTGCTCACCGGGCTGCTCGCGTGGAGCGGGGTCTTCGGCCTCGGCGTGGGGGGCTACTACATGGGCCGCTCCTCCCCCGAAGAGCTGGTCTCCATGTTCTCGGCGTGGGCCCTTACGCTGGCGCTGCTCACCGTCGTCGCGGTCCGGCAGCTCGCGCGCGACCCCGAGCGGCGGCTGACGGTCGCCCACGTCGCAGTCTTTCTCGGGATGGGCGTAGCGGCTTGCTCGCTCGCACAGACGCCGGCACCGTGGACACAGGCTGAAAGACTGCGGCGGACGATCGCCCCGACGTACGTCGCCTCCCCCGCCCTGAAGCAGCTCCTGGTCCGCTACGGCGGCGGGCGGCCCGAGGCGGTCATGAGCGTCCTCGGCCACCGTGAGGCCTACGAAGCCGGCGTCGTGAACGTCTCGCCGTACGCCGGAACGCAGGTGATCGTCACCCCACAGCAGATCGACGAAACACTGCGGGCGCTGCACGCTGCCGGCGGACGCCTGCTCGTGGTGCCGTTCGACAACACGTACCCGAACTTCTACACCACCGTCTGCGCGGCCGGTTTCAGCTTCATCCGGCAGGTCGAAGTCCCGTTCGAATTTGAACACGACAAGCCCAGCGGCCTTACCCTGTGGTCGGCGCCGGTCCCGGGGGTCGCCCCGGGTCCCTGTCCGGTGCAGTAGAGGACCGGCAGGCCCGGCGACCTCAACGCAGTCGGCGCGCACCGCCTGCTTGCAACACGCTCAGCAGCTGTGGTGGCTCACCGGCACCGTCAGGCGGTAGACGCCCAGGGAGCTGTTGGCGAACACAAGCCGGCCCACGCTCGGGGGCTCCCGCACGTCCCCGCCGTGCGACTTGTCGCTCAGGATGTAGCTCACCCCCCTGCGCGCGAGCTCCCGTACAGCCGCTGGGCTTCCGCGCAGGGTCGCGGCGCGGTTGAGTGCGTAGAGCCCCGGGTAGGGCTGTTCGCCGTGCTGCCCCTGGATCGTCATGACCCAGCTTTCGAAGAAGACTTCCCGTTCGGTGAACGCCGAGTAGTAGAAGTACCCCGAGTCGGCCGTCGCGGCCGTGGCGCCCGCCGGGCGGATCTGGGGGGTGTTCACCGCGAGGATGGCGCAACTGGGGGTGTGGCCGCGAACCCAGCTCAGGCCCCGGTAGAGAGCCGCCGTCATGCCCGGCTCGCTCGGGGAGTCCCGCGGCACGGTCTGCCTGTCCAGCAGGGTCTTCCAGGTGTCAGGGACCGCCAGGGCGATTGACTCGGCGCAACCGAGCACCCCGAGGAGGAGCACGCCGCACACGACCACGCGAGCGCCACGCGACGGGAGCCGGCCGAGCGCCCGTCGCACACCCTTCGAGAGGTCGCTCCACACGAGCATCAGGCTTACTGCCGCGAGGGGGATGAGCGCTATGTAGCCGTACCAGATGAAGTAGTTCTCGTTGTCGCCCGGACTGCCCATCATCACGTAGACTGTGAACCCGACCACGAACAGCGCCACCGCGAGGCTGGCGTAGGGGGACCATGCGCCCCGTCTCCACACCAGCCAGACGGCCGCGGCCGCGGGCAGGAGCTTCCAGAGAACGATCACGGCCGACGCTCCCAGCAGTGGCGCCAGTCCTGGATGAGACGTGAGGGTGGAACTAAAAACGGTGTATTTCATGAAGTCGAGCGGGGCGAGCTTGGTCTCCGTCGTCGCGGGGGCGCCGGGGCCGTAGAGCAGGAGGAGGTACGTCGCGGCGAAGCAGGCGAGCGACAGGGCCACCCAGTAGGACAGCAGCCGGTCCGCCCGCCAAGCGAAGCCCCTCGCCCGGACCAGGTGCCACACCCAGAGGAGGCCCAGGCCCGCCACGAACGTCGCGACGGCGGTCGTCTTCACCGCGCCGGCGCCGAGGACGAGGACACCGAGCAGGAGCAGCGAGCCCACGGCCCCGGGGGGCGTCGCACCGGCAGGGGTCAGCAGAGTCGGGGAGCCCGCGGGCGCAGGTGCGAGCGCAGCCGGGGGGCCGGGCGGAGCCGGGGAGCCTGTCGGGTTCACTCCGGGGAACCGCAATCTGAACAGGATCAGCAGACCCAGGAGGAAGATGACGCCGAACCCGTACGTGGGACTCCAGGTGAATTCACTGAACAGCGCGACGCCGAACACCTTGGTGTGCGTTGGAAACAGCTTCAGGTTTTCCACGAAGACCAGTAGCACGACGGTGACCGGGCCCGCCCACCGCGAACGTCCCAGCAGACTGCCCAGGCACCAGAACTGCAGCATCGCCACCACCGTCGAGGTGGCAGGGACCAGCCTGAAGACCGCCGTCGCGAGCGATACGCCCATCACCTGCTTGATGGCGGCTACGTGGAGGAAGAAGCCGATGTAGTACCGGAACGGGTGACCGGCCAGGAAGGACTCCGTGACCGGCCAGTGGTGCAGCGCCTCCGCCGCCGAGGACACGTCCCAAACGTTGTCCACGAAGTAGAACACGCTGCTGGCGTGTTCGGGAAGGGGGTAGATCGCGAAGTACCTGACGGCCAGCAGCACGAGCGCGAGCGCGATCGCACCAGCCGCGAGGAGCGGCTCCGCCCCGCCCTCGCGCCCACTAGGCGGGCCACCCCCAAGCGCACCCTTGGCCGTTGCGGGCAGCGGCTCCGCCCCGCCCTCGCGCCTGTGCGACAAGCCCCCGTCAAGCGCACCGTCGTCGCGCGCCGCCGCAGTTGTCGGGTGGGCTCGCCGGCGCCTGTAGACGACGCCCGGCCCAAGCGTGGCCGCGGCGAAGAGCGGGAGGAACGCGAACACGCCGCGCACGTGCAGCGCGGCGGTCAGCGCGAACGCGCCGATCTCCAGCGCGTAACCCACCGGCCACCCGATCGCCACAACCCGCAGCCGCCTCCCCGGCGCCAGGCTCGCCAGCTCCCACGACGCCGGGCTCATCAGCACGCAGAGCAGGCAGCCCGGGAGCACCACATATAGGGCTTCGAAGGCGACGAACCTCGCGATGTCTCCGACTGCGGCCCCCGACACCAGCCAGACCGCCAGGAGCGTGGATGCCACCAGCGGGACCGCGAGGTACCCCGCCCGCCGGCTGACCTGCACGATCAGCGCCGGCCTCCGGGGAGCCGGCCGGGGAGCGGCCCTCTCTACGCCCAGGTGCGTGGCCATGAGCACGGGCAAAATAGAAATACTAGATCTATCATAATAATAAGGATTATACCCTCCGGTTGCCAGCCTCAACCCCGAGAGTGGAGCGCAGCTGCTGCGATGCCGGCAATCTGCGCCGGCGAGTGCAGTTCGCGAAAGCGTCGGTTGTAGGTGGCCATGTTGAAGAACGCAAATCTCCCTTCCCCGCTTGTCAGAGGCGCGACTTTGAGCGCGCGCCTCAATTCCAGGAGCGCCTTGGCTCCATTGGGCAGGCCAACCGTGTCGACCCAGAAGCCCTTGAAGCCGACGGCAGAGACCCCTTCCAGGATCTGCGGCAGTGGTTTTTCGAGAAAGGCCGGCACCCAGTCAGTGGGCCGTCCTTCCGTCGCGCCGCCGCTCCAGCGGAGGCGATTCGAGTGCAGGGAGGCAAAGAGATCTTCGTACTCGCCGATGTGGCCGGGATCCTGACCTTCGGGGAACGGCACATACGGAATCTGAAATATGCTCGCGTTGCCCGGCAACTGGGCTTCGATCGCACGGACGGCCGCCCCTTCGCTTTCCCAGCGCGCGGCGCCGGCCGCGTATTCCGGGACCATCGAGGGGCTGATCTGGGACAGTACGCCGACGAGCAGAACGCCGGCGAGGACCGCGGTGAAGGCCACGTGACCGCCGCGGCGGGCGCCGAGCCGACGGCGCAGGCGATCCAATCCCAGGGCGGCGCCAAACAGTGCGAAGAAGGCGATGAAGACCACTATCCGGTCAGGAGCGTGCAGCTGCGGATTGACGACGTAGGCGAAAATCGTCGCCAAGCCGCCGACTGTTCCGATCAGGAACGCCATACCGGCCGCCAGCGCCGCGCGAGGCGCGCGCGGGTCGGTCGTCCCTGTGCCTGCGCCGCCGACGCAGCGGACCGCGAGGGCAATCATCAGCCACAGGAACCCCAGCGTTCCCACGAAGCCGAGATTCGTCCACGACGGTTCGGAGGTGGGACCGCTCGCCGGCATCAGCGTGGTCGAGCTGTAGCGCTGCGCGAGGTGCGCCAGCGGCGGGATGCGGCTTCCTTCGATCGGCAGCACGAGTGTCGCCAGCGAAAGACCCCATACCTCGGTTTCCTGCGGAAGACGATGACCCGGCACCGTGTCGCGGCCGTGCTCCGCGACATAGATGAGCGTCGGGAGCCCGTTGAGGGCCACCGCGCCGAGCATAATCGACACGGCCGCGAGTCCACAGAGCAGCGGGCGCGGGCGACGGGTGGCCAGAAAGGTCAGAATCGCGGCCGGCACCATGATGGCGACGGTGAACAGCGCGAAGTAGTTGTCGGACGAGCCGAGCACGAGGCACAGCGCCGCGACCGCTGCCGAGCGACGGGTCAGATACGCGAGCAGCCCCGAGCGCCGGGGGTCGCGGGCGAACAGCTCGCGACCGTCGAACATGGCGAGAATCAGCAGGCAGCAGACCGGCACCAGGAAGTAGGAGCTGAGGAATACGTGGGTCTCGCTGCTCCCGAAGCGGAAAGGCAGTACCGCATAAAGCACCGCGCACACTACTGCAGCTCCCACCGAGACGTTCAGCCTGCGCAACACTCCGTAGGCAACGACCGCGATCAGAGGAAAGCCCAACAGGAAGAAGGTGTTCAGCACCACCACGGGGTTGCTGAATGGGATTCCCAAGACCTTGATGATCCCCAGGTACAGGCTGTCGCCACTCGTCGCCGGATAGTCATAGAGCTCTTGCCCAAAGGGAGCTCCCAGGTTCGGGTTGGTGAGATCCCAACCGTGCGTGATGATGTCCTTGGTGACGAGCAGGGGGAAGGTCGAGTCGCCGCCGATTACCAGCGGCACTCGCAGGTTGGCCTTCCACAGCTGTAGAGCCCAGATTCCAATGGCGCTTGCCAGCGCCGCCGCCCCGAGCGCCGGTGGAAGCTCCGCTCGAAGTCGCCTCGGTGGCCCATTGGCCGACTGACCAGTTGCATCCATCTCGATCGCTCTCCGCGTTGCCTCACCCAAAGTGCAACTTGCTGGTGGTGACGCTTACCACGTGCCAGGAGCCCTCGCGGGTCCGCGATACAGGGTAGGGCGATGTTGGAGATATTTGCAAATCGGTGACCGGTCAACGGTGGGCTGTTCGATTGGACAAGTCGAAATTGGCAGCCGCCGCGAGGAATGTGTCGTACTCCCGGATGTAATCGCTCGGGTCGTACGCGTGGGAGGCGAGCACGAGCAGCACCGAGTCGGGGTTGTAGCGAAACTGGCTGCCCCAGACGAGCGGCGGGATGTAGATGCCGAGAGTGGGTTCGTCCAACAGAACCTCGTTGCGGTGCTCGCCATCGTCCACGGCAACGCTCACCCTGCCCGAGATACAGACCAAGAACTGCTGGCAGACGCGGTGGGCGTGAGCTCCTCGCACCTCGCGGCTCGGCACGTCGTACACCAGGAACCAACGCTGTGGTGCGAACGGCACGCAGTCGCTCGGCAGTTCGCCTGCGGTCAGACTGCCCCGCAGATCGGAGAACTCTGCGAATCGCTGCACGTGGACACCGCGAACGGCCAGTTCCCTCCTGCCCAGTGTCTTTGCGGCCGGCTCCCGGCTCTGCGCCAGGGGCGCCGAGGTCTGCACGTAGCCCTTGATACGGGCTGGGTTGCCGACGACCACCGCGTGGGGCGGGACCGACCTCGTCACGACCGCGCCCGCGCCGACCATCGCCTCACGACCGATCTCGATGCCAGGGAGGATCGTCGCGTTGGCTCCGATCGAGGCCCCGAGGCGAACAATCGTCCGCGGATGCTCGATCCACTGCCGACTGCGCGGAAAGCCATCGTTCGTGAACGTCGCGTTCGGCCCGACGAAGACGTCGTCCTCGAGCTCGACGCCCTTCCAGCGCTGGACTCCGCACTTGACGGTTACACGATTTCCCACCACCGCACCGTCCTCGATGAAGGCTCCATCGCAGATATTGCAATCGGCGCCCACGCGGGCGCCCGCCAGCACGTGTGCGAACGCCCAGATGCGCGTGCGCGGGCCGACGTCATCGCTCTCGCACAAGCCACGTTCGTGTACGAATACGTCACGCATCCGTGCGCCTCCCACGTATCTCCACAACCTCGCGCACAATCGCACCGGGCCGTCGCTTGGAGGTCTCGTAGGTGCGCCACACGTACGAGCCGATGATTCCCAATCCGAGCAAATTCATACTCGCGAAGAACAACAGCACGAGGATCGTTGCCGCGTAACCCGGGACTGTGATCGCACCAGCCACCCGAGCGACCAGAACCAACGCCCCGACGAGCGCCCCGAGAGTCAATCCGATCCCACCGGCCATCCACAGGATACGCACCGGAAGGTCGGTGAATGCAAAGACGCTGTCGGACAGGTAACGGAGCTTGCGGCGCAGCGTCCAGCCGCTCCCACCAGAGCTCGGTAGTCGATCGTAGGACTCGAGCTTACGGCGGAAACCTACCCAGAACGGCTGCGCCACGAGCGAGGTGTGAACGTTCTCCAACGAGCAGACGACATCGCGCACCGCGGCGGTGCAGGCAAAGACGTCGACGCCGGCGGGCGGGATGTCGTTGAATACAAATCGGCGGTACAGCCGCCAGTAGATTTTCGAGGCGACGTCCCCGCGATCATCCCGGCTCGCGCGCTCGCCGGCCAGCACGTCGACGTCCTCCCTCGCCAGACGGTGTAGAAAGCTGATCACGAGCTCTGGCGGCTCCTGGAGATCTGCCGACATGACAGCGATGTGACGTCCGCGGGCGAGACTCATGCCAGTCCGGATGGCGGGGAAGGAGCCGAAGTTACGCGAGTGCTCGACCACTCGGGCGAAGAGATCGCTCCACTCCAGTGCGATCCGTAGCCGCTCGTAGGAGTCGTCCGGGCTGCCGTCAATCACGAAAATAGCCTCGAGCTCACCCTCGACCCTTCTAGCGATCCGTTCAACAGTCTGCACCAGCGCCGCGATCGAGGCTGCATTGCGATAGACGGGGACAACCAATGAGTTGAGCGGCTCGCTCATGTGCACGCTTCCAGGCAAGCTTCGATGACCAGTTCGATCTCCTCTTCGCGCATGTGGGGGTTGATCGGCAGCGAGAGCTCACGCGCGGCGATCCGCCGTGCAACTGGAAGAGGGTCGCCAACCACTGCGCCCAGCCCGTGCACAGCCGGCTGGTCGGGGCAGAGAAACGGGTAGTGGCGGCCGACGGCCACCCCCCGTCGGGTGAGCCGCTCGGCGATCGCCCTGGTGTGGCCGTCGATTACTTCAACCGGGAAGAGGTGGTGCGCCGAGTGACCCGCCGCGGCCACAACCGGGCGCAGCCCGCTGCCCTCGAGTGCGGCGGTGTAGCGTGCGGCAATCGCACACCGTCGAGCGAGCCAATCGTCGAGCCGGGGTAGTAGAGCGGACCGCAGAATCGCCGCCTGCAGCTCGTCGAGACGACTGTTGAGCCCGAGCTTTGTATGCTCATACCGGCGGCTCTGCCCGTAGTCGCGCAGATTCCGTGCTCGCTCAACCAGCTCGGAGTCAGCGGTCAACAGTACCCCGCCATCGCCCATCGCGCCCAGATTCTTCGTTGGATACAGGCTCGTGCCGGCAGCTACGCCTGCGGTCCCCGTCGGCCGCCCATCGCGCGTGGCGCCCGCAGACTGCGCACAATCCTCGATCAGGAGCACCTCGTGCTCGACTGCCAGCCGTTCAAGACCGGTCGGATCCAGCGGATGTCCATACAGGTGAACGGGCACCATGGCGCAAATGGAGGGGTCCGCACCCAGCGCCTCGTCGGCCTGGTCGAGATCCAAGCCACCCGAACGATCGACGTCGCACCAGACCGGTCTCGCGCCTGCGCGAACGATCGCAAGCGTTGTCGCAAAGGCCGTCAGTGGAGTCGTGAGCACACGGGCACCACTCTGTACACCGGCACACCGCAGTGCGATCTCGAGGGCATCCAGCCCACTTGCCACACCGACAGCGTGGGGTACCCCCCACCACGCCGCGAGCTCTCGCTCGAATGCACGCACCTCCCCGCCGAGTATCAACCATCCGCTACGCCCGACCCGCTCGAGCGCGTCAAGCGCATCGTCACGGATTTCCTCCCACTGGCGCGCAAAGTCGTTGGCCGGGGCGGAGGTCGACCTCCGCGGTGAGGAGTCCCACGCGCTCGCGGTCTTTACGGGTGCCATCTTCGAAGTCAAGCATTCCCTATGTCGGAACGCCAGCAGCAGTTCGCGCAATCGGCCAACCCGGCGTCGTACAACCGATAACAGCCGCGCGTGTGTTTCCGACGTCGTTCACCGGCGCCGACACCGGTCCCGACACGGGCACTGTGCCCCCGGACGACGCGGGGCAGGGGCGCTACCGCCGACGCGGGGCACGGACGCCCCGCGCACACGGCGCCCGGCGGGCGTGCCCACCCGCGCGGACGATCCCCCCTACCCCTCCATCAAAGTGCTTACAACGGCCTCATATACACCCGCCCCGTGGGCCGCCTCGCACACGCGCACGTTCCCGTGGGCGGCGAGCGCCTCGCGGATCGTCGGGTCGCGCGCCACCGCGTTGGCCACCAGCCAGAAGGTGTGCACGTGCTCCGCGCTCGCCACGTCCTCGCGCGAGTCACCCACCGCGAACGTCTCCTCGCGCGCGTACCCCCGCGCGCGGCGGTGGAAGGCCACGGCCGCCGCCTTCGAGGCCCCCGCCGGCAGCAGGTGGTAGGCCCGCATCTGGGGCAGGCTCGCCAGCGCAGTGGAGCGGCCCGCGCTCACCGAGCCGTTGTCCACCAGCCGCAGGCCCTCGTAGCCGTGCTCGGCGAGCACCCGGTCGGCCTCGCTCGCGTCCACCAGGCCGCGGAACAGGTGCGAGACTTCGCGCGCGGTGTGCCACGGGTCGTGGTGCTCCAGGCGGCCCGCGTAGTGCTCCAGCAGCAGCGCCGGCGCCCCCGAGCGCTCGATCTGCTGGGCGATCGTCTCCTCCCCCGGGAGCAGGGCGCCCGTCAGCCAGTGCTCCTCCCCGTCGAGCACCACGCACGCCCCCGCCTCGTAGATGTAGGAGCTCTGGCCCAGCAGGCGCGCGTCCTCCGCCAGCGACGCGCGGCGGCGGCCCGACATCAGCGTCACCTCCACCCCCGCGCGCAGGCACGCCTGCACCGCGCGCACCCCCTCGATCGAGACCGCCCCCTCCCCGTCGTGCAGCAGCGAGCCGGCCCTGCCCAGCAGCGTGCTGTCCAGGTCCAGGTACAGGCAGCGCACGCTCACCGCACGCCCCCTGCCCACACGCCCGTCCGCGTCCCGCCCCGCACCACGATTCAGGCGACTCCGATGGTTGCCCACGGCGGGCGCTCTGGCGCGGACTCGCGCTCCAGGCCACCGGCCGAGGTGAGCGCATCGACGTCCAGCGCGTGCAGTCGTCCTTCCCGCTCCAGGCGCCGGGCGATAGTGGCCAGCACCGTGTAGGCCATCGGCATCAGCGCCTCCAGTGACTGGTGACGGTTGCGGTGCACCTCGAGGTCCACCTGCGCGATCCCCTCCAGGCCGACCTCCTTCCAGACGTCGATCACCATTGCGATCTCCACCCCGTACCCAGTCGCGAACGGCAGGCGCTCCAGGAGCTCCCGCCGCGCCGCCACCTCCCCCGCAAGCGGCTGGCGCACGCCGGCAAGGTCCGGGTAGAAGAGCGCGAGCGCCGGGCGCGCCGTGAGGTGGTTCACACGCCCACCGCTCTCCGGGGGGGTCACCCCGTCGTGCTCGAACGGGCGCCGGTAGAACGCCTTCACGAACTCCACCCCCTCCTCGCATACCAGTGGGCCGAGCAGGCCCGTCGCGAAGTGCGCCGAGAAGCCTTCGGTGTCCGCGTCCAAGTAACACACGGTGTCCCCCTCCAGGACCGACAGCGCCCGCCACATCGCGTCCCCCTTGCCCAGCACCGGCCCGAACTGTGGGAGCAGCTCCCCCTCCTGGCGCACCGTCGCCCCCGCCCGCTCCGCGACCGCCGCCGTTCCGTCCGCCGAGGCCGCGTCCACCACCACGATCTCGTCGAGCGCCCCGGCCTCCCGCAGCTTCACGAGCTCCGCCACGATTGCCCCCACCGTCCCCGCGCACTCCTTCGCCGGCAGGCACACCGACACACTCCCCGCACGCTCGCGAGCGATCCGCTCCAAGGAGTAGAGCGAATGGTGGAAAGTGCGCTCTCGCGCCCACTGTTCCGCAGTCGAGCCGGCCATCGGCGTCTACTATCGCAACCGGTGGCGATAGAGCGCACGATCGAGCCCTGGAGCGCCCTGCTCGACGAGGGCCGCGCCGATGGGCGGCTCGTGCGTGAGGCCCGCGAAGGGCAGGGGGATTCGCGTGCCTCGCCGCTCGTGGACCCCCCCGCGGAGCTGCACCCAGAGGTGCTCGCGGCGCTCGCGCGCGCTGGCATCGAGCGGCTCTACTCCCACCAGGCGCGTGCGCTGCACGCCGCGTGGGAGGGGCCGCTGATCGTCACCACCGGGACAGCGTCGGGCAAGTCGCTGTGCTTCAACCTCCCCACGCTCGACGTCCTCTGCCGCGACCCCCACGCGCGCGCGCTCTACCTGTACCCCACCAAGGCGCTCGCCCAGGACCAGGCGCGTGCGCTCGCCCGCTTCGGCCTCGGCGAGCGGCTGCGGCCCGCGATCTACGACGGCGACACCCCCCGGGAGGCCCGCACGCAGGTGCGCCGCCGCGCCAACGTCGTGCTCACCAACCCCGACATGCTCCACCTCGGCATCCTCCCCCACCACGAAGCGTGGGCCACGTTCTTCGCGAACCTCGCCGTCGTAGTGGTCGACGAGGCGCACGTGTACCGCGGCGTGTTCGGCTCCCACGTCGCCAACGTCCTGCGCCGCCTGCGGCGCGTGGCAGCCGCATACGCCACCGAACCGCGTTTCCTGCTTGCCTCCGCGACGATCGCTAACCCCGTGGAGCTTGCCGAGCGGCTGACCGGCCTGGAGGGTGTGGGGCTGATCGACGAGGACGGCTCCCCCGCCCCGCGGCGGCAGATCGCGATGTGGAACCCCCCCTTGACCGATGCCGCGCTTGGCGCGCGGCGCTCCGCGCTGGGCGAGGCCGCCGAGCTGCTCGCGCGGCTCGTGCGCGAGGGGGCGCGCGCGATCTGCTTCATGAAGTCCCGCAAGGGCGTCGAGCTGCTCGCGCGTCTCGTGCGAGAGGAGTTGGAGGCCGAGGACTCCGCACTCGCCGACCTCGTAGTCCCCTACCGCGCCGGGTACACCCCCCAGCAGCGGCGCGAGCTCGAGGGACGCCTCGTGCGCGGGGAGCTGCGTGCGGTGATCACGACGGACGCGCTGGAGCTCGGGATCGACATCGGCGAGCTCGACGCCGCCGTGGTCGTCACCTTCCCCGGCACCGTCGCCTCCCTGCGCCAGATGTGGGGGCGTGCCGGGCGGCGCGGGCGGGGCCTCGCGGTATACATCGCCGGGGAGGACGCGCTCGACCAGTTCTTCTGCCGCCACCCCGACGAGTTCCTGGAGCGGCCCGTGGAGGCCGCGATCCTCGACCACGAGAGCCCCCAGATCCACCTCGCCCACCTGCTCTGCGCCGCGTTCGAGGGGCCCCTCTCCAGCGACGACGCCGAGGTGCTCGGGCCGCGGTGGGAGGCCTACGCAGAGATGCTTGTGAACAGCGGCCGGCTGCGCCGAAGATCTGGAACCCACCCACCCGCCTACGTACCCCGCAACCCCGGCGAGTACCCTGCCGCGGCGGTCTCGCTGCGCTCCGCTTCGATGGACAGCTTTGCGATCGTGGACACCTCCTCCGGGGAGCTGCTCGGCACCACTGAGGCCGCGCGCGCCCACTCCACCGTGCACCAGGGCGCCGTCTACCTGCACCTCGGGCGCTCCTACGAGGTGCAGGAGCTCGACCTGGAGCGCCGCCGCGCGCTCGTGGCCCCGTTCGATGGAGGCTGGTACACCCAGCCCAAGCGCGAGACAGACACCACCATCGAGAGCGTGCTCGACCGCCGCGAGACGCTCGGGGTCACGCTCTCCTTCGGGGAGGTCTCGGTCACCGAGACCGTGCTCGCCTACCAGCGCCGACGGCTGTCGGACCACGCGCAGATCGATCTCGTCACGCTCGACCTGCCCGAAACGAGCTTCTCCACCCAGGCCCTCTGGTTCGAGCTCGACCCTGAGGCACTCGGACCCGACGCGCTCAACGTCGGCCCACTCGACCCCGAGGGCGAAAACGGGAAGCCTGACACCGGGAAGCTCACCACGACCCCCGGCGGGGCCGCGCTGGAGACGGCACTCGGCGCGCTGCACGCCGCCGAGCACGCGCAGATCGCGGTGCTGCCGCTGATCGCGATGTGCGACCGGTGGGACATAGGGGGGCTCTCCACCAACCTCCACCCCCAGACCGGGGGGCCGACGATCTTCATCTACGACGGGCACCCCGGCGGCGTCGGGCTCACCCGGGCCGCGTTCCTGCGCTTCGAGGAGCTCTGCCGCGACGCCCACCGCCTGATCGCCGAGTGCCCGTGCAACAAAGGCTGCCCCTCCTGCGTGCAGTCCCCCAAGTGCGGCAACCTCAACGAGCCGCTCGCGAAGGCCGGCGCGCGGCGCCTGCTGGAGGGGATGCTGGGCGAGCCGGTGAAAGCCGCGGTGCGACCGGCGAAATGCGCCGGGGAGTTCGCCACAATGGACGATTCGTGTCCCACGGCTTCTTCGGCAAGAGCACGATCGCGGGCGTAGCGGTCCTCCTGGCATTAGCGGCGAGCGCGCCGGCGAGCCACGCCGACCTCGACGAAGGCCCAGCCGGGCAGGTGGCGCTGACCCAGTGGATCGTGAGTCCCGACCCGGGCGACCTGGGGGTGCTGGAGGGGTACCCCGCGGGGGGCTTCGCGGGCACGGCGGTGACGGTGCCCAACACGGCGAACCCGACCCCCGTCAAAGGGCAGGCGGCGGTGCCCTCCTACGAAGGCTCAGTGGCGTGGTACCGCACGACGTTCACCGCCCCCGCCGCGGGGGTGTACTCGCTGAGCTTCCAGTCGGTCTCCTACGTCGCGGAAGTGTGGATCGACGGGCAACCCGTCGGCTCGCACGTGGGTTTCGACCTGCCCTTCGAACTGCGCCCCACGGTGGCCGCGGGGACGCACACGCTCGTGGTGCGCGTGAACTGGCGCGACCCCCTCGTGCAGATCCACGAAGGCTTTCACCGCACGTGGTTCAACTTCGGGGGGCTCGACGGCCCGGTGAGCGTCCGCGAGGTCGCGGCGAGCGAGCTGTCGGACCCCACGATCCAGACGACCCTCACCCCGGACAGCCTCCACGCGCAGAGCGCCACCGTGGCGCTGAGCGTGAACGTGCGCAACGACGGCCCCACGCGCACGATCACCCCTGAAGGCACGCTCAGCGGGGCGGGCCACACGATCCCAGTGAGCTTCCCCGCGGTCGCGGTGGGCGCCGAACAGACCGTGCGCGCGAGCACGACGGTGACGGTCCCCGAACCGGCGGAGTGGGCGCCGGGGAGCCCCAACCTGTACGCGCTCACGCTCGCGGTGCCCGGGGAGAGCAGCTTCACCGTGAGCGTCGGCCTGCGCCAGCTGACGTGGAGCGGGGAACGGGCGTACTTGAACGGGCAGCCGCTGGAGCTGCACGGGGCCTCGATCGAGTACGAAGCGCCCGGTCACGGCGAAGCGCTCGGCCCCGCCGAAGAAGGGGCGCTGGTGTCCGAGCTGCAGGCACTCGGGGCCAACGCCACGCGCTCCCAGCACCCGCTTCCCTCGAGCTTCCTGGAACGCCTCGACGCGGCGGGGATCATGGTGTGGCAGGGAGTCGGCCCCAACGACCCCTCGGGGGACTGGACGGGGATCACGCCCGCGCTCGCCGCCCGGGCGCAGGAAGACGTGCACACCACCGCGGAAGCAGAGCAGTGGCACCCCTCGGTGATCGCGTGGAACCTCACCAACGAGCTGGCGGGCAACGGCCACCCCGGCGGGCAGGCCCAGTACGTGGAGCAGGCGGCCCAGTGGTTGCACGCTTACGACCCGGGGCGGATGGTGGCTGTGGACGTGTGGGGGCTCTACCCTCCCAGCGTCGCGGGGCCGCTGTACCACTACGTCGACGCGGTCTCCGAGACCGACTACTCCGGCTGGTACGAGGGCGTCCACTACAAGCCCAAGCGGCTGGCCAAGTACATCCGCGAGCGCCTCACGGCGATGAACCGAACGTTCGCAGGCAAAGTCCAGCTCATCAGCGAGTTCGGCGCCGAAGCCAACGCGCTGAACAAGCCGGATCGTCCCGGCGGATACGCCTACCAATCCCACCTGCTCGCCCAGCACATCGCGATCTACAAGGCCGACCCCCACCTCAGTGGGATGCTGATCTGGGTTCTGCGCGACTTCGCCGAGACCCCCACCTACGAGGGGGGCTCCGTGCGCGCCGAACTTCCGCACGTGAAGCTGATCGAAGGGCTCAACGGCAAGGGCCTGTTCGACTACGCGGGGCAGCCCAAGCCCGCGGAGACAGTGGTGGCGCGGCTGTTCAAAGCGCTACCGATTGCCTGAGGCGATCTTGCGCAGGTCGATAGTGGCGTCGTAGAGCTCGGCGTCAACGCCAAGCTCCAGCGCCACCTCGCGCAGCGGCCGTCCGGAGTCGGTGGCCATCTTGACGATCGCCGCGCCCTTGTCGTAGCCGATCGCGCCGTTCAGCGCAGTCGCCACCGCGAGGGTCGCCCCGGCCGACGCGTCGGTGCCGGCCCGGTTGGCTTTGATGCCGTCGACGCACTTCTCCGCGAACGCCCGCGAGGTGCTCGAGAGCAGCTGCAGCGACTGCAGCAGGTTGCGGGCGATCAGGGGGATCCGCACGTTGAGCTCGAACTGGCCCTGCATCCCGCCGACGGTGATCGCCGTGTCGTTGCCGATCACCTGCGCCGACACCTGAAGTACCACCTCGGGGATCACCGGGTTGACCTTGCCCGGCATGATCGAGGAGCCCTTCTGCAGCTCAGGCAGGTACAGCTCGCCGATCCCCGCGCGCGGACCCGAGCCCATCAGCGCGAGGTCGCCCGCGATCTTGGTCAGCGACACCGCGATCACCTTCAGCGCCCCCGACAGCTCCACGAGCGCGTCGCGGTTGGCCTGCGCCTCAAAGCGGTCCAGCGGCGGAGCGATCTGGCGCAGGCCCGACTCCTTCTTCAACCGTGCCCGCACCCGCTCGGCGAACTTCGGGTGGGTGTTCAGGCCGGTGCCGGTCGCCGTGCCCCCCAGCGGGATCTGGCCGACGTGCACCAGCGCCGCCTGCACACGCTCTTGGGCGAGGGCCAGCTGGGCAGCGTAGCCCGCGAACTCCTGGCCGAGCGTCACCGGGACCGCGTCCATCAGGTGGGTGCGCCCGGCCTTGACGACGCCTTGGAAGCTCTTGGCCTTGCGCGCGAACGCCCGCTCCAGCTGCTTGAGCGCCGGCAGCAGCTCGTTCTGGGCGACGTCCAGCGCGGCGAGGTGGACCGCCGAGGGGAACACGTCGTTCGAGGACTGGCCCATGTTGACGTGGTCGTTCGGATGGACCTGCTCGCCGGCCAGCGCCGCGATCACCTCGTTGGCGTTCGTGTTTGTCGAGGTCCCCGAGCCGGTCTGAAAGACGTCGATCGGGAACTGCGCGTCGTGCTTGCCGGCGGCGACCTCCGCGGCGGCTTTCTCGATGCGCGCGGCGCGGCGTTTGTCGAGCAGCCCAAGCTCGCCGTTGACCGCCGCCGCCGCGCCCTTGATGCGCGCCAGCCAGTGCACCACCGCGACCGGCACGGTCTCCCCCGAGATCGGGAAGTTCTCAACGGCCTTGGCGGTCTCCCCGCCCCACAACTGCTTCTCTGGCATCGGGTCTCCTGTCTCCTTGGTCGACTCTGCCCGGACCCTATCCACAAAACGCCACAAGCTCGCGTGCGAGCCCGACGGGGTCGTCGTAGCCGATCAGAAAGCCCGTGCCCGAGAGCACCCGCAGCTGCCCGTGGGGGAGCAGGTCGAGCGTCTCTTCGGCGATGGCCAGCGGGTACAGGCGATCGCGGTCGGCCCAGAGAAGCAGGACGGGCATATCCAGCCGGGGGTATAGCTCCAGCAGTTGCGACTGGGGACCGCACGGCCAGCGGCGTGCGAACTTCGCCCAGGAGCGGGCGAGGGAGGGGTTGCCGGGGACGTCGGCGAAGGCGTGGCGCACGAGGTCGCGGGCGGCTGGCTCCGCGCGCGCGGAGAGGCGCAGCCCCAGCGAGGGGGAGAACACGCGTGGCGCGGCGTGGGTGAGCACGCGGTCGGCGCCGGGAACGGCGCCCGCGCGGGCGGCCAGCCGCCAGGCGGCGCGCAGCCGGGCATGCTCTTCGGGGCAGTGCAGGCGGTTGGGCAGCAGCACCAGGCGGGAGGGCCTCACGCGCCCGGAGGCGACCGCGCGCAGGGCGATCTCCGCGCCGAGGTCGTGGCCGGCGAGCAGCGGCCGCGGCCCGAGTACGTCGGCGGCGAAACCGCCGAGCACGTCGGCGAACCAGTCCAGCGTGTAGGGGTGGCGCGGCCGGTCCTCGGAGTCCCCGTGCAGCGGCAGGTCGGGGAGCACCACGCGGAAGCGCTCGGCGAGACGTCGCACGACGGGCTCCCACTCCAGGTGGGAGAGCA
The DNA here is from genome assembly GCA_963701215.1 of uncultured Solirubrobacterales bacterium. Classification (GTDB taxonomy): domain Bacteria; phylum Actinomycetota; class Thermoleophilia; order Solirubrobacterales; family Solirubrobacteraceae; genus Palsa-744. Next base: position 4,215,771 of record OY969580.1, on the reverse strand, counting down.
TCGCGGAGTGCAGCAGCGCGAGCGGAGGGCCGGCGCCGAGCTCGCGGTAGGCGACACGGGCACCGTCGGGGTGGTGGTAGAGGCGCAGCCTCACGCACGTGCGCAGTAGCGGACCACTCGTGCATCGTAGGCCCAGACCCTGCGCAGAGCCGCCGAGTCCGCCCCGGCACCACGCAAGCGCGGGCGCCGACTGCCCCGTCCACCGCAGAAGCCGCCCAAGCACACGGATCCATCGCGTCTAACGTACACGCCGTGTCCGAGCATCTGGATCTCAAAGGTCGGCGGGTACTCGTCACCGGCGCCAGTCGGGGGATCGGCGGAGAGTGCGCACGCATGCTGGCAGAGCTCGGGGCCGCCGTCGTCGCGGTGGCGCGCAGCCGCGCGGCGGTCGAGGAGGCCGTGGCGAGGCTGCCCGGGGAGGGCCACCATGCCGTGGCGCTCGATGTCGGAGACGAAGACGGGTGGAGAGCGGCCACGGAGGAGGGGGCGCTGGAGGGGGTCTCGGGCGTGGTCACTGCCGCCGCCGTGCTGGCCCCGGTCGGCCCAATCGGCTCCTATGCACCGAGGGAGCTCTGGGCGACGATGCGCGTCAACGTGCTCGGCACGCTGCTGGCGGTGCACCACTGCCTCGCCTCGCTCGAGGCGGCGCGCGGCGCCGTGGTCACGTTCGCGGGCGGGGGCGCCACCTCGCCCCAGCCTCGCTACGACGCCTACGCGACGTCCAAGGCGGCCGTCGTGCGCCTCTCCGAGAACCTGGCGCTGGAGCTTGCCGAGCGCGGGGTGCGGGTCAATGCGGTCTCGCCCGGCTTCGTCGCCACCGACATCCACGCCGCCACCCTGCAGGCCGGTCCCGACAGGGCCGGCGAGGGCTACTTCGCGAGCACCGAGCGTCAGCTCGACAACGGCGGGGTGCCGGCGCGCCGCGCGGCCGAGCTGACCGCGTTCCTGCTCAGCGAGGAGGCGCGGGGTATCACGGGCAAGCTGGTCAGCGCCCCGTGGGACCCGTGGGAGGAGCCGGACTTCCAGCAGCAGCTGCGCGAGGAGCCCGACCTCGCCACGGTACGCCGCATCGACGGCCAGTTCTTCGTCCCCGCCTGAGGGCGCCGCCCCTGCACCGAGATCCCTGCGGCGTCGCGTCCACCGCAGAGGCGCGTGAACCGGCGACCGATTCTCCGTACCATCCCGAGCGTGAGCGAGCACGACGACGGCGGCACGTGGGCGGGGACGCGCGTGCTCTTCACGGGCGCCCAGGGCTTCATCGGCTCGTGGGTAGCCGAGCGGCTGCTCGAGGAGGGCGCGGAGGTGTTCGTCCTCGACCGGCCGGCTGCCGAGCACTCGCGCTACCGCCTGCGCGGCCTGCACGAGCGCTGCACGCCCGTCGCGGCCGCCCTGGAGGACGTGCAGACGCTGAGCCGAGCGATCGACGAGCACGCCGTCCAGGCGGTGTTTCACCTTGCGGCGGCGACGATCGTAGGGTCGGCGACCACGTCACCCCTGAGCACGTACGAGGTCAACACGCGCGGGACCTGGAACCTATTGGAGGCGTGCCGCCTCGCCGCCGAGCCGCTGCAGAAGGTCGTGGTGGCCTCGACCGACAAGGCGTACGGCGTGCACGAGGATCTGCCCTACCGCGAGGACAGCGCGCTGCAGCCGCGTTACCCGTACGACGCCTCCAAGGCGTGCGCGGACATCGTCGCCCGCTCGTACGCCCACACGTTCGGCCTGCCGGTCGCGGTCACGCGGTTCGGCAACGTGTTCGGCGGCGGGGACACGAACTACTCCCGCCTGATCCCGGGCACCGCCAGGGCGCTGCTGGCGGGCGAGCGGCCGGTGATCCGCTCGGACGGGCTGATGGAGCGCGACTTCCTGTACGCCGAGGACGCGGTCGCGGCGTACCTGGCCGTCGCCGGCTCGCTCGCGCGGCCCGAGAACCACGGGCACGCGTGGAACGCGAGCATCGGCAGACCGGTGTCGGTCCTGGAGGTCGTCAGAGAGCTCATGGAGGTGGCGGGCCGCAGCGACGAGCCGGACGTACGCGGACGCGGGACTCCGCACGGCGAGATCTCGCGCCAGTGGCTGGACTCCAGCGCGATCAGAGAGCAGCTCGGGTGGACGTCGGCGTGGGATCTGCGGCGTGGCCTGGAGGCCACGTACGAGTGGTACGCACAGGAACTGCCGAGGTTTGGCCTGGGGGGAGCCGGCTCCCCCCAGGGACCCCCCACCACAGACCTCGCTCGCTCCAGCGGCTGAGCCGGATCGCGGCCGTGGAAATGCACCCGACAGAGCTCGCGGGGGTGGTCGTCATCGAGCTCGAGTCGCACGTAGACGAGCGCGGGTCCTTCACCCGCACGTTCGACGCCGAGTGGTTCGCCGCGCACGGCCTGCAGGCGCGGGTCGCGCAGTGCAGCGTCTCCTCCAACCGGCGGGCCGGCACGCTGCGGGGGTTGCACTACCAGGCGGCCCCCCACGAGGAGGACAAGCTCGTGCGCTGCACGCGCGGGCGGATCTTCGACGTGGCCGTGGACCTGCGGCCAGAGTCCCCCACCCACCGGCGGTGGGTGGGCGTCGAGCTGAGCGGCGAGGGAACGCAGTGCCTGTTCGTGCCGCGCGGCTGCGCGCACGGCTTTCAGACGCTCGAGGACGACAGCGAGGTCCACTACCAGATCGCCACCGCCTACGCGCCCGAGGCCGCCCGAGGCGCGCGGTGGGACGACCCGGCGTTCGCGATCAACTGGCCCGAGCCTCCGGAGGGAGGGCGCACGATGTCCGAGCGCGACCGAAGCTTCCCCGACTACACCGGGTGAGCGGGAGGTCAGCCCGCGGCGGGTGGGTCGCCCGGCGCAGCGGTCGGCCCAGCGTACACGCGCTCTCTCCAGCGCAGCCCTCAGCCCGCGGCGAGCAGGTCGCGGTCCCGCCAGCGCAGCGCGCCATCCAGCCGCTCCTCGGCCACGAGCTCCTTGAGGCGGGCAATGCGCTGGAACCGCGACCCCTTGAAATCCTCGATCGTCAATCCCGCGGCGCGGTAGGCCGCAAGCTGCTCCTCGGCGCTCGCGCGCACGGTCCAGCGGGGCTCGAGCTCGGGGAACACCTCCCGCAGCTTGGCGAAGCTCGCGCGGTAGCTGCGCTTGTCCGGCCCGGCGCCCGCAGCGAACGCCACGCGCGAGCCGGGGACGACCTCCTCGACGATCCGCGCGACGTCGCGGATCTGGTAGTTCTCCTCGTCGCCGCCGATGTTGAAGGCCTCGCCGTGCACCAGCTCCCGCGGCGCCTGCAGCATGACCAGGAAGGCGCGCGAGATGTCCTGCACGTGCACCAGCGGCCGCCACGGGGTGCCGTCGCTCTGCAGCAGCACTTCACCGGTGGCGAACGCAAACGCGGTGAGGTTGTTGACGACCAGGTCGCCGCGGTGGCGTGGGGAGAGCCCGTGGGCGGTCGCGTTGCGCAGGAACGTCGGGCTGAACGAGTCGTCGGCGAGCGCCCCGAGGTCGCGCTCGGCGAGAACCTTCGACTCCCCGTAGGGAGTCACGGGGTGAAAGGCGGCGGTCTCGTCGACCCAGTCCCGGTCGGCGGCGCCGTAGAGGCTGCAGGAGGAGGAGAACAGGAAGCGCTCGACGCCAGCACGCTTGGCCGCCTGCGCCAGCGTGACCGACGCGCGGTGGTTGACGGCAAAGGTGCACTCGGGCTCGAGGTCGCCCAGCGGGTCGTTGGAGAGCGCCGCGAGGTGTACGACCGCGTCGAAGCCGTCGAGGTCGGCGGCGGACACGTCGCGGACGTCGCGGCGGATGGCCGGCACAGCCGGCGCACCGTCCGCGCCGAAGTCACACCCCTCGTACAGGAACATGTCGAGGCCGACCACGTCGTGCCCGGCCTCGAGGAACAGCGGCACGAGGACGGAGCCGATGTAGCCGTGGTGACCGGTTACGAGGACGCGCATCGGGTAAGCCTATGCACCGAGGCTGTCACCGGCGCGCTCGGGGTGGAAGACGACGGTGCGGAACAGCATGAAGTTGGCGGTGGCCAGGAGCAGGACGGTGATCAGGTAGACCACCTCTGTGGAGAGGCCCAGGACGCCGGGCAGCAGCGAGGTGGTGGTCGCCGTGATCGCGTACTGCGCGCCGACGACGACCAGGTAGCGACGCGTCTGGTGGGCGAAGGGCAGCGCGAAGTCCTCCTCGTGCACCCACACGAACAGGCGCTGCAGCGTGAAGTGGACGGAGACCCCCGCAACGAACCCGATCGGGAGGGCCACCTGAAAGGGCAGCCCGACTACTTCGGCGAGAAGCGTCGTGGTGAGCAGGTAGACGAGCGCGACGACCACACCCGACGCGGCGTAGCGCACCCCCTGGCCGGCGAGGCCCGAGGCGGGCGTGAGCAGCACCCGGGCCGCGCGCAGGTCGGCCGCTCTCAGGCCGCTCAGGCGTCTCCGACTCGGCACGCTCAACCACCGCGCCGGCGGCCCTCGTCGTCCCACCCGAAGCGAGACTCGACGATGTACTTGGGCCTGCGCCGAGACTCGTCGTAGGTGCGCCCGACGTACTCCCCGATCACCCCCAGCGACAACAGCTGGATGCCGCTGAAGAAGGCGACGGCCATCACGACGGTGGGGTTGCCGACCGGGAAGGCCACGCCGAGGAGCTTCAGGACGAGGTAGGCGAGGGCCACGAGGAACGCCAGCCCGGAGAGCGCCACCCCCGTCAGCGAGATCATTTGCAGCGGATAGCGCGAGAAGCCGATCACCCCGTTGAGGCCGATCAGGACCGAGCCGAAGAAGCGGTTGTACTTGCTCGAGCCGGCCTCCCGGCGGTCGCGGTCGTAGAGCACAGAGGTCTGGCGAAAGCCGACAAGCGCCACGAGGCCGCGCAGGAAGCCGTGGTGCTCCTCGAGCGCCACGACGTTCTCGACGACGCGTCGGCTGAGCAGCCGGAAGTCGCCGGTGTTGGGGGGGATCTCGATCTCGGCGATGCGTGCGATCACCCGGTAGCCGACCTTCGCGACGATCCGCTTGACAAGCGTCTCCCCCTCGCGGCTGCGCCGCTGCGCATAGACGACGTCATAGCCCTCGCGCCAGCGCGCGACGAGCTCGGCGATCAGCTCAGGCGGGTCCTGCAGGTCGCAGTCGATCACGACCACCGCATCGCCGGCGGCGGCCTCGAGGCCCGCAATCGTGGCCATCGGCTGCCCAAAACGCCGGGAGAAGCGCAGCGCCTTGACCCGCCGGTCGCGGGCCCGCAATCCCAAGATCAGATCTTCGGTGCGATCGGTGCACGGATCGACGCTGAAGATGACCTCCCAATTCAGCCCGATGCCATCGAGCACGGCGGCGAGGCGCCGATACATGCGCTCGACGTTCTGCTCCTCGTTGAAGGTGGGGATCACGACGCTCAACGTCGCGCCTGGGCCACGGCCGTTGGGGTGCAGCAGGGAGGACGCCGGGCTCGACTCCACCAGCGGTTTCGTCTGTATGGACACGACCGACTTCTACCATCCACAGCCGGGCTAATCCACGCCTACGTGCGGGCGCCAGAGCGCCCAACGTCCCGCCGCACGATCGCTGTCTCCGACCCCCTGGCACGGGCCACCTGAACCGCTACGCGGAGGAGCTCCTCCCGTCGATTACTCACCGAGGCTCTCCGGCCGACGCAGCACGGTGAGGCCGCGGATCCCGAAGGGAAAGCACACACCGGCGTCCAGCGCCAGCGCCTCCAGGCGGCAGGCCAGGGCGCCCAACCGCGCGTCGGAGGTGGCGGCGATGTCGCTGGCCACGCGGGCAGCGAGCGCGTCGCCCTCGAGGTGAGCGAAGCGGCGGCGGTTGCGCTGCTTGACCAGCCAGAATGGCGGGTAGAGCAGGGCGCCCAGGTGTGTGTCGAGGAGCACATCCAGCCCGACCTGCCGCGCCTTGCCCGCCAGCTCGCCCCGTGCGTAGCGGCGCTCGTGGCCGAGGAAGCGGTCGTAGTAGTCGTAGGTATCGGGGCCAGCCGGTACGACGAGCGCCGCGCGGCCGCCCGGCCGCAGCACGCGGTGCAGCTCCGCAAGGGCGCCAATGTCGTCGGGCACGTGCTCGAGCAGGTTGGCACTGAGCGCAGCGTCGAGCGTGGCGGGGCGCAGCGGCAGGGCGCAGACATCGGCCTGCAGTAGGCGCGCGTCGGGGACCAATGCGTTGGCCTTGCGCAGGCCGGAGGCAACCAGGTCGACGCCGATCAGCGTCGCATTGGGGTACGCAACACGCAGATCCGCGAGCAGGTGGCCGGTGGAGCAGCCGAGGTCGGCGAGCACCGGATGGTCGGGCAATGGGCCGAGCTGGCTGAGCAGGGCCCGGCGTGTCCATACGTCGAGGAAGTGCTCGCGCGAGCTCTCCTCGTGCAGGTCCTCGAGCTCCTCCGACCAGTTGACCGTGGGGCGCTCGACATAGGTGAGGAACGCCTCGCGGCGCGTCCCTCCGTTCGCCTGCTGCCCTCCGACCCAGCCTGCATCGAAGGGTGGGACATGCTCCGCCCCGGGGGGTGGCAGGAGCAGCGGGTCCACTACGCGTGCTCCCCCGCGTAGGCGCCGGAGAACTCGAAGTCGAACGCCAGCTCGGTCGCATCCGCGGCGGCCATCGCCCGCCGGGTATCCTCGGGGCGGCTCGTGTACACGAGCAGGAACCCGCCCCCGCCGGCCCCCACCAGCTTGCCGCCGAGCGCACCGCTGCGCCGGGCCAGCTCGTAGAGCCGGTCGATGTGTTCATTGGTCATGCCCGGCGAACGGCGACGCTTGTGCTCCCAGTGCTCGTGCATCAGCGCGGCGTAGCCCTCCAAATCCCCCTCCTCCAACAGCCGGTGGATGCTGCGCCCCAGATCCTTGGTGCGGTGCAGGTTCTCGACCATCTGCTCATCGCCCTGCTTGGAGCGCGCGTCCTGGTCGGCGAGCACCTTCGAGGCCGAGCGCGCCTCGCCGGTGTAGAACAGCAGCAGCTGGTCGCGCAGACGCCTGAGCACCGTCGGGTCGAGCTCGAGCGGCTGCACCTCGACGCGGCCGTCGGTGTGGAACGTGTAAGCGCAGATGCCCCCGTGGGCAGCGACGTAGGGGTCCTGCTTGCCGACCGGCTCGCCGAGCACGCCCATCTCGATCTCGCACGCCGACTCCGCGAGGTCCCCCGGGCTGATCGAACAGTACCGCGCGCGCGCCAGGCCCTTGAGTAGGCAGACGGTATAAGCGCCGGAGGAGCCCATGCCGGTTCCGGCCGGCACGTCGGCCACCGAGGCGATCTCCAGCGGCGCGCCCCGCCAGTGGCGCAGCAGACACTCGCGCAGGATCGGGTGGCGGATCTCGCCGACGTCATCGACCTCCTCGAGCTCGGAGTACTTCATCCGGTAGCGGCGCTGGAAGACTGTGTGGGTGAGCATGTACACGTACTTGTCGATCGCCCCGGACACGAGGAAGCCACCGTGGGCGGCGTAGTAGGAGGGCAGGTCGGTCCCGCCTCCGCCGAGGGAGATGCGCAGCGGCGCGCGGCTGAAGATCACCGCCATGGTGCTCGTGCCCTTCTGAGTGGAAAAGGGATCCACGCTCGCGGCATTTGCGTCGGCCTGCGCGGGGCCGCTGCGCGGGTACAAGGACTCATCGAGGGGCCTTCCCAGCGGTAACGCTCGAGGGCCCGCCCGCCCCGAGCCCGGCCTCCACGCCCCAGACATACTCGTTCGCGTCGAACCACTCCAGGGTGCGCTTCGCCGCCTGCGCGATCGTCAGCCGCGGTCGCCAACCGAGGCCGCGGATGCGGGCCGTGTCTAGGTGGATGCGGGGGCTGTCGCCGATCCACCCGCGCCGCCCACCGGTGCGCTCGATGCGCGGCGTGAGCGAGAGGTGATCGCAGAGAATGCCGATCGACTCCTCGACCGAGATCGTTTCCTCCAGGCCCAGGTTGTAGATGTGCGCGCCGGGCTCCTCGCGGTGGCGCTCGACGGCGCACAGCAGCGCGTCGAGGCAGTCCTGCACGTACAGGTAGGACTTCTCCTGGTGCCCGTCGCCCAGCACTCTCAGACGGGTGGGGTCGCGCCGCAGCGCGCGGTAGAAGTCGAACAGGTGCCCATGGGTGTAGCGCTCACCGAGGATCGACACGAGCCGGCAGATCACGCCGGTGAAGCCGTAACCCGCCGCGTACGCGGCAATCAGGCCCTCGCCGGCTGCCTTGGAGGCGCCGTAGAGGGAGGTCTGGATCGGGAAGGGAGCGTCCTCGGGCGTGGGGAACACCTCTGGTTCGCCGTAGATCGAGCCGGTGGAGGTGAACGCGATCTTCTTGACGTCCTGCGCGCGCATCGCCTCCAGCACGGCGGCGGTCGCGAGCGTGTTCTGTTCGAGGTCACAGCGGGGGTGCTCGAAGCCCTCGCGCACGTCGGCGTTGGCCTGCATGTGAAGGACCCAGTCGCAGCCCTCGAACGCGTCTTCGAGCGCGGCCGCGTCGAGCACGTCCCCCTCGACGAGGCGCACCTGTGGCCGGCGCAGGGCGTCAGCCACGAACTCGCGCCGGCCGGTGCGGAAGCTGTCGAGGATCACGACCTCGACCCCGTCTGCGCTCAGGCGGTCGACCAGGTTGCTGCCGATGAACCCGGCGCCCCCGGTGACGCAGACCCGCCGCATGGTTACAGGGTGAAGCCGGCAGCAGCCGCGTCGCCGTGGAACATGCGCACGGTCTCCAGCGAGAACTGCTCGAGGTCCTTGCCCAAGCCGTCGAGCTTCTTCAGCAACTCGTGGGTGACGGTGATGATGTGACACCCCACCTGGTCAGCCTGCACCACGTTGAGGATCTCCCTAGGCGAGGCCCAGATCAACTCTGCGCGGGGAGCGCCGGTCATGATCTCCACCGAGCGGGCCATGACCGGCACCGGGTCGACGCCGGCGTCGGCGATGCGCCCTGCGAAGACCGAGATGCAGGAGGGCGCGCCGTCGGCCACGGCCGCCGTGATCGTCTCCACCTGGGCGGTCGTGAACAGGGCGGTCACGTTCACCTTCACGCCCTCCTCGGAGAGCTCGCGCACGAGCGCCGCGAGCGACTCGCCCGCGGTGGTGGTGACGGGGACCTTCACGTACACGTTCTCGCCCCACGAGGAGATCAGGCGCGCCTGGCGGGCGATCTCTGGCGGATCGTCGGCGAACACCTCGAAGGAGATCGGGTGGACGGTGACGCGCTCGAGCAGGCGGTGAGCGAACTCGGCGTAATCGGTCAACCCGGCCTTGTGCATCAGCGTGGGGTTGGTGGTGAACCCCGCGATCCGCGGGTCGGCGGCCAGCGCGAAGATGCCGTCGAGGTCGGCCCCGTCGGCGAAGATGCGCGTTGAGATGCGGTCGAGCATTGGTCGATCACCTTGGCGGCGACCATACGAGGTTCACCTCCGCGGAATTGTTTCCGACCATGGTCGAGCGGTAGATCGGCTCCACCAGCGAGGATTCGCGGCCCCGAGATCGGCGGATCTGTTTCTCTCGCTCCCTCCCGGCCCTCGGCGGGCGGGGCCGCGACTACGGTGCTCGCATGTCCCACACGGTGGACGTCGTGGTCGTGGCCTACAACCGGTACGAGCTCACCGAGAGCTGCCTGCGTCACCTGCGCGCGCAGATCGTCGCGCACCGGACGGTGGTGGTGGACAACGGCTCGAGCGACGACACCCGCGCGCGCCTGCGCGCCGAGTGGCCGGAGGTGCAGGTGGTGTGCCTGGAAGAGAACCACGGCTTCCCCGAAGCGTGCAACCTCGGCGTCGCGGCCGGGTCAGGGGAGTACGTGGTGCTGGTCAACAACGACGTCGACCTCCGCGCGGAGGCGCTCGCGCGGCTGCTCGCCCCGCTCTCGGACCCCCGCGTCGGGTCGGTCGCCTCGCTGATGCTCCAGCCAGGCGGCGAGCGGATCGACAGCGTGGGCCTGACCGTGGACCGCACGCTGGCCGGCTTTCCGCGGCTGCAGGGCCTGCCGCTCGCCCACGCCCGCGACGCCGCGCCCGTGCTCGTCGGGCCGGCAGGCACGGTGGCGGCCTATAGGCGCACGGCGTGGGAGCAGGTCGGCGGGCTCGACGAGACGATCACCGCCTACATGGAGGACTTCGACCTCGCGCTGCGCCTGCGGATCGCCGGCTGGCGCACGGCGGCCGCCCCCGACGCCGTGGGGGTGCACGTGGGCTCGGCCACCTACGGACACCGCTCGGCCTTCCAGCGGCGCCACGGAGGCTTCGGACGGGGCTACATGCTGCGCCGCTACGAGCTCCTGCGCGGCGGCGGCGCGCTGCGCACGGTGGCCACCGAGACGGTCGTGGTGCTCGGCGACCTGGTCCTCTCGCGCGACCTGGCGGCGCTGCGCGGAAGGGTCGCGGGGTGGCGCGCGGCGTGTGGGCGGCCGCACCTGCCGCTACCTCCAACCGAGTCGATCGACCGGCGCATCGGCTTTCGCGACTCGCTGGCGCTGCGACGCGGGGTCTACGAGCGTCGCAGCGCCTGACGGGCGCCCCTCGCCCGGTCGCGACCCGACCAGCCCCTCGCCACACCATCACCCGGTCGCCGCCCGGGCTGCCCCCTGCTCCACCCACCACCGCACGGTCGCCGCGAGACCGTCGGCCAGCTCCCAGCGCGGGCGGTGACCGACCTCCTCGCGCAGGCGGACGACGTCGGCCACCAGCAGCGGCGGCTCGCCGGGACGGTAGGGTCGCACTCCGCGACGGACCAGCTCGGGGCGCCCGAGCAGTCGCGCGAGGCGCTCGACCACCTCGTCCACTCGCACCCCCACCCCCGAGGCGATGTTGACCGCGCCCGTCACGGGGCTGTCGAGCAGCACCGCCAGCGCCCCAGCCGCGTCCTCGATGTGCAGGAAGTCGCGGACCCGCACGCCGGCGCCGGTGGACACGGGCTGCCCCGCCGACAGCGAGCGGACGGTCGAGGCGACCAGGCGCTCGGGGCGCTCGCGCGGGCCGTAGAGGAAGAACGGCCGCGCCCACGCGAGCTCGAGCCCCTCCTGCTCGACGTACGCGCCCGCGACGCGGCGCAGTGCGTCCTTGGCCGCGCCATAGAGGGTGGCAGGCGCGACGCGCGAGCCGGACTCGCGCAGGGGCTCCTCCGCGCTCGACCAGTCGTACTCCGCGCAGGTGCCCAGCACGAGCAGGCGCCGCCCGCCGTGGCGCACGAAGGCGCGCACCAGGTTCAGGCTCCACTCCACCCACGCGACGTTCTCCGGCGCGCGCCAGTAGTGGCCGTGCTCCATGCACCACGCGAGGTGCACGAGCCGCTCGGGTGCCAGCTCGCGCAGCAGCTCCTCGACCCTCGCGCCGTCCGCCAGGTCGGCCTCGTGCCAGCGCACCCCGGACAGCGGCGGCGGCGAGCGCCGGCGGGAGAGCGCATGGACCTCCGCCCCACGACGAGCCAGCTCCGCGGTCAGCGGCAGGCCGATGAAGCCGGAGGCCCCGGTCACCAGCACACTGGTCCGGCGGGCCGTCGGTATCGAGTCGAGAGCCGGCTCGGTGGACACCGGCACACCCACCCAGAGCCCGGAGGATGCCTGAGCGCCCACCACCGACTGGGAGCGCTCGACAGCCACACGGTCGGCGTCTGTCACGAGATCAGCTTCAGCTCCGGCGAGCGCGCGGCGAGCCGGCCGCCCCACTCGCGCACTCTCTCCAGCTGCCCCGCGATCTCCTCCTTCAGGTTCCACGGCAGGATCACCACCACGTCGGGGCGGTCCTCGGAGATCGCCTGCGGCGCGCGGATCGGGATGTGGCTGCCCGGCAGGAAGCAGCCCTGCTTGTGCGGGTTGAGGTCCACCGTGTAGTCGAGGAAGTCGCGCCGCACGCCGCAGTAGTTGAGCAGCGTGTTGCCCTTCGCCGGCGCGCCGTAGCCGACCACCCGCCGGCCCGCGTCCTTGAGGCCGATCAGGAACTCGAGGATCCGGCGCTTGTCGGCCTCGACGCGGGCGCCGTAGGCGGTGTAGGTCTCCAGCCGCTCGTACCCCGCCTGGCGCTCGCGCTCGCGCAGCGCGATGGCGCGCGCGGTGTCGGGCCGCGCGTCGTCCTCGTGCGCGCCGTAGACGCGCAGCGAGCCGCCGTGCGTGGGCAGCTCCTCGACGTCGAACAGGCGTAGGCCGTGGGCCGCGAACACGCGCGTGGCGGTGAGGAACGAGAAGTAGGAGAAGTGCTCGTGGTAGATCGTGTCCCACAGCCCTTCCTCGACCAGCCGCAGCAGGTGCGGAAACTCCATCGTGAGCGTTCCGCCGGGCGCCAGCAGGAGCTTCATGCCGCCCACGAAGTCGTCGAGGTCGGGGACGTGGGCGAGGACGTTGTTGCCCACCAGCAGGTCGGCGCGAGCCTCGGCGGCCAGCGACCGCGCCGTCTCGCGGCCGAAGAACTCGACTAGCGTGGGGATGCCCTTCTGGAGCGCCACCTTCGCGACGTTGGCCGCGGGCTCGACCCCGAGCACGGGGATATGACGCTCGTGGAAGCACTGCAGCAGACAGCCGTCATTGGAGGCGAGCTCGACCACCCGACTGCCCTCTCCCAGCCCGAGCAGCTGCACCATCTGGGCGGCGTAGCGGCGGCAGTGCTCCAGCCAGGTGGTCGAGTAGGACGAGAAGTAGGCGTACTCGGAGAAGATCTGCGCGGGCGTCTCGAACTCCTCCAACTGCACCAGGAAGCAGCGGCCGCAGACCAGCGCGCGCAGCGGATAGAACGGCTCCATCGCACCGAGACGCTCGGGCGTGAGGTAGGAGTTGGCCAGCGGCGAGGAGCCGAGGTCCGCGAACACGTCCCGCAGCGGGGCGCCGCAGAAGCGGCACGGAGTGAGAGCCGCTTCAGCGTCATGGCGGGTGCCGGGCGCCGGACCCGTGCGCTCGCCCCGCCCATCCCCGGCGACCGAAACACCACGCCCCGCCGCGAGCCCACTCATGCCCACACCCGCCAGGGAGCGCGGCCGGACTCCCACAGCTGCTCGAGCTGGTGGCGGTCGCGCAGCGTGTCCATCGCCTGCCAGAACCCGCGGTGGCGGTAGGAGGCGAGCTGCCCCTCGCCGGTCAGCCGGCGCAGCGGCTCCTGCTCCCATGTGCTGCGGTCGCCGTCGAGGTAACGGTCCACCTCGGGGGAGAGGACGAAGAACCCGCCGTTCAGCCACACCCCGTCCCCGCGCGGCTTCTCCTCAAAGCTCCGTACGTGCGTGCTGTTCAGCTCGAGAGCGCCGAAGCGTCCGGGGGGCTGCACGGCGGTGACGGTGGCGAGCGCACCCTGCTCTCGGTGGTAGGCGATCAGCGCGGCGACGTCAAGGTCGGCCAGCCCGTCGCCGTAGGTGAAGCAGAAGTCCTCGTCGCCCACGTACGGGAGCACCCGCTTCAGGCGTCCCCCTGTCATCGTCTCCTCCCCGGTGTCCACCAGCGTCACTCTCCACGGCTCGGTGCTGGAACGGTGGATCTCGACGCCGCCGCCGCCAAGGTCGAAGGAGAGGTCCTCGGCCGTATGCAGGTGGTAGTTCGCGAAGAACTCCTTGACGACGTAGCCCTTGTAGCCGAGGCAGATCACGAACTCCTCGACGCCATGGGCCGCGTAGATCTTCATGATGTGCCACAGGATCGGCTTGCCGCCGATCTCGACCATCGGCTTCGGGCGGACCGTCGTCTCCTCGCTAAGCCGCGAGCCCAGCCCGCCGGCGAGGATCACCGCCTTCATCAGATGCGACCGAGGGCGTTCCCGGGCCCTTCCGATATCTGGACTGCTGGCATGAGGCCGGTCAAGCTAACAGTGCCCCTCCAGGCAATCCAGCGCACGGGGGCCAAAGCCCTATCCATCGCGGGCAGTGACACACAAGGTGTTTCTGTCCGCCCCGCGAGCCGCGCCGTCCGTCGCAATGACCACCCGACAGGGGCTCATACAATGGGCCGCCAGTGACGGCTCCCCCACGACACCCGCTGATCCCGCGCCGCAAGGTGGACGCTCGTCAGGCGCTGCCGGCGCTCGAGCTGGAGGTACTCCAACGTTGGCGCGAGCGGGAGGTGTTCGCCGAGTCGCTGCGCCTCCGCGAGGGCGCCGAGCCGTGGGTCTTCTACGAGGGGCCCCCCACCGCCAACGGCCGCCCCGGCGCTCACCACGTGCTCTCACGGGTGTTCAAGGACATCTACCCCCGCTACAAGACGATGCGCGGCCACCGCGTGGAGCGCAAGGGCGGGTGGGACTGCCACGGCCTGCCGGTGGAGATCGCGGTCGAGCAGAAGCTCGGGATCAACAGCAAGCACGAGATCGAGAACGTCATCGGCATCGAGGAGTTCAATCGGCAGTGCCGCGAGTCGGTGTTCGAGTACCTGGAGGAGTGGAACCGCCTCACCGAGCGGATCGGCTTCTGGATCGACCTCGACGACGCGTACCGCACGCTGGACGAGTCCTACATCGAGTCGGTGTGGTGGGCGCTCGCGGAGATTCACCGTAGGGGCTTGCTGTACGAGGGGCACAAGGTTGTGCCCTACTGCTACCGCTGCGGCACCGCGCTCTCCTCGCATGAGGTGGCGCTGGGATACCGGGACGTGGTGGACCGGTCGGTCTACGTGCGACTGCCGGTGCATTTCCCCACGCGGGAGCAGTCCGGTGGCCTAGTGCAGCAACCCGGGGGTCCTGTCTGGATGCCCGCCCAAGCTCCCGACCCGGATTCCCCTCTGCAAGAAGGCGACGCGCTGCTGATCTGGACGACGACGCCGTGGACACTGCCTGGCAATAGGGCAGTCGCAGTAGCGCCTGATGTCGAGTACGTGCGCGCACGGACGGGGGACGGGACGCTGATCCTGGCGGCGTCTCTGGTGGGAAAGGTGCTGGGCGAGCAGGTCGAAATCCTCGACCGGTTTCTTGGCAGCGAGTTGGTGGGAAGGTCCTATAGGGGGCCAATCTTCAACACCGGCGCCGAGGGAGGTTTTCCAATCATCGCGGGTGATTTCGTCACGACGGAGGACGGCACCGGTCTTGTGCACATTGCGCCCGCGTTTGGCGAGGATGACTTTCGCGTGGCGGCCATCAACGGGATATTCCGCCCCGAAGATCCAAAAAGCCTCTTCAATCCGGTACGGGAGGACGGCACGTTCAACGAGCGTGTGCGCAGCTTCGACGGCCGCGAGTACGACCGGCGCGTCGTCAAGGACCCCGATGTGGCTGACGATCTGATCGAGGACCTGGACAAACGTGGGCTGCTGTTCAAGGAGGCGCCCTACGAGCACTCCTATCCGCACTGCTGGCGCTGCGGCACGCCGCTGATCTACTACGCCAAGCCCTCCTGGTACATCGCGACCTCACGTGTGCGAGACAGGATGCTGGCGGCGAACGAGACGATCGGGTGGCATCCGCCCCATATCAAGCACGGCCGCTTCGGAGACTGGCTCTCGAACAACGTGGACTGGGCGCTCTCACGCGAGCGCTACTGGGGCACGCCGCTGCCGGTGTGGCGCTGCGGCAAAGGCCACCACCACGTGATCGGCTCATATGCGGAGTTGGAGAAGCTCTCGGGCAGCCTACTCACCGACCACCACCGGCCATACGTGGATGAAGTGGAGTTCTCCTGCCCCGAGGTCGCCTGCAAACAGCCGATGCGCCGCGTGCCAGAGGTGATCGACGTGTGGTTCGACTCCGGCGCGATGCCCTTCGCCCAGTACCACGCCCCGCTCGAGAACCAGGCCCACTTCGAAGAGCGCTTCCCCGCCGACTTCATCTGCGAGGCGCTCGACCAGACACGCGGGTGGTTCTACTCGCTGCTCGCGGTCTCCACCCTCCTGTTCGACACCGCCTCCTACCGCAACGTGCTCTGCCTCGGCCTGATTCTCGACGGCGAGGGTCAGAAGATGTCGAAGTCGCGCGGCAACACCGTGGAGCCATGGCAGGTGATCGACGCCTACGGCGCGGACGCCTTCCGCTGGTACTTCTTCACGGCCAAGCAGCCCTGGGACGGGTACCGCTTCTCCGAGGAGGCGATCGGGGAGGGGGTGCGCCTGTTCCTCAAGCAGCTGTGGAGCACCTACTTCTTCTACGTCCTGCACGCGCGCGCCAGCGAGCAGCGGCTGCGGGAGACGACGGAGCAGGCGCCGAGCACCGACGACCTAGATCGCTGGGCGCTCTCGCGCTGCGCCGGGACGGCCGAGCTCGTGGCCGAGCGCCTGGACGCCTACGACGCGACCACCGCGGGGCGTGCCATCGCGGAGCTCGTGGACGAGCTCTCCAACTGGTACGTGCGCCGCTCCCGCCCGCGCTTCTGGGCCGGCGATCCGGCCGCCTTCGCCACGCTGCGCACCTGCCTGTTGACCGTCGCCAAGCTGCTCGCCCCGTTCTGCCCGTTCGTGGCCGACGAGCTCTACGACAACCTCGACGGGACACTGCTGAGCGTGCACCTCTGCGACTTCCCCGTCGGCGAGGCGCTACCCGCACGCGACCCCGCCCTGGAGGAGGCGATGGCGACCGCACGCGAGACGGTGCGCCTCGGCCTCGGTGCGCGGGGGCAGGCGAAGATCAAGGTGCGTCAGCCGCTCGCGGAGGCGGTGGTCGTTGCCGCAGGGCGCGAGCGCGAGGCGATCGAGCGCCTGGCGGACGTAGTGCGCGAGGAGCTCAACGTGCGGCGCGTGCGCTTCGTGGCGGGCGCGGAGGAGCTGGGCCGCTACGAAGTGAAGGCCAACTACCGCCGCCTCGGCCCGCTGTTCGGCCCCGAGATGCCGCTGGTCGCGAAGGCCGTCGCGGCGCTCGACCCGGCGCAGGTGGCCAGGGCCGTGCTGGGCGAGCCCCCCTCTGGAGACACCCCCTCTGGCGACCCCCAGTCGGGCAACCTCCAACCGGGCGGCGCGGACGGCGGCGCGGGGCTCGGCATCTCGGTCGCCGGGCGCGAGCACACGCTCTCGGCCGAGGACGTGATCCTCACGATGCGCGCGCCCGAGGGCTACAGCGTCGAGCGCGAGGGCGCCCACGCCGTGGCGCTCGACCTGACGATCGACGAGGACCTGCGCCGCGAGGGACGCGCACGGGAGGTCGTGCACGCCGTGCAGAACGCCCGCAAGCGCGCCGGCCTCGCCGTCGAGGACCGGATCGATCTCGCTCTCTCGGGCGATCCTCTGCTGCTGGAGGCCGCGAGCGCGCACCGCGAGTACCTCGCCGGCGAGACGCTCACGGTCGGCCTGACCCTCGACGGCGACGCCGCGGCGCTCGCCGCGGAGGCGCACCGCGAGCGGGCCGAGATCGACGGCCTAGCGCTCGAGATCGCGCTCACGCGCGCGGGGTGACCTTCCGACGCCGAGCAGCGCAAGCGGGCAGAGACCGACGACCTCGCCTCGCGCCACCGCTCACGCGCGAGCGGTGGCCTCCGGCTCCGAGCGCCCGCGACGGAGGCCGCGGACCGCGAGCACGCCGAACTGCACGAGCAGGGCCAGCGCCGCGGCGAGCGTGAGCACGCGGCCCGCCACCACGGGCAGCGGATCGGCCTGACTCAGGGTGATCGTCTCGGTCGGCCGCGCCGCGCCCTTCGCGGCGCTCTGCCCTGTCGGGCGCGTGGCGGGGCCGATTTCCAGCACGTCGTAGCCTTCGTTGTTGATGCCCGCGATCTTGGCTCCCGTGATGCGCACGAGGCTTGGGGGACCCTGCAGGTTCGAGTAGACGAGCTGGCCCGGCGCCAGGTGCACCACCTTGGTCGTGTGGTTGTCGTGCACCGCGGCGGGGTTGAAGTGAACTTCCGGAGGCCGCCCGTTGGGGTCGATCAGGGGGCGGAGGTGCACGTCGACGTAATCCGACAGCACTTCTCCGCCGGCGCCCGGGGTGTGGTACAGAGCGGCGAGGGTGGAGTAGCGTTCTCCTCCCACGGGGTGGGCGTCGGTCTGCTGGATCGCGCCGACCACGGACACGGCCAGAACGGGGACGAGCGCCCACGTCGAGAATCGCGCCCCGCGGTCACGGCCCTGAGCGAGCATGAGGGCGGCGAGGACCGTGCCGCTCAGCGCGAGCAGCACGTAGCTCTCCAGGCGGTAGCTGAACTGCAGCGTCGCAAAGGCGCGCGGCAGCGCGAGGATCATCCCGGCGTGCGTCATCAGCACGATCAGGAACGTCGTCAGGGCGGCACAGATCAGGAGCACCCTGATCCACGTGCCCCGCAGACCCTTCCGCAAGAAGATCGCGATGCTCACGAGCGCCCACACGATCACCAGGATCGGCAGCGAGAGCGCAAAGGCGGCGCCCGGCGTGGACGCCGAGGCGCGCGAGAGCGTGAACAGGTGCCTCGTCGAGACCAGGTACTGCGTCGCCCGCAGCAACGCCGCCCAGTGGGGGAATTCGGTGGCGATCAGCGTGCTCGACTGGTAGGCGGCCGCCGGTAGCAGGAACCAGGCGCTGAGCAGCGCCGCGGGCACGACCAGACCCGCCACACGGATCACGCCCGCGCGCGTGAGCACCTGGCGGGCGCGCGGCACGCAGAGGAGGATCGCGAGGGCGGCCAGGGCGATCATCGTGGAGCCCCACACGATCGTGAGGCTGTGGCTGCCGAAGAAGAAGACGCTGCTGACCGTCAGCGCGAGCGCTGGCCACGCGCGCAGCCGCTCGGCGCGGAGCACGCTCAGCCCGGCCGCGACCATCACCGGGATCGCCGAGACTCCTACGAGCTCCGGCCAGTCCCCGCGCGCGTAGATCTCCGTGAGGTAGTAGGAGGAGGTGACGAACACGAGGCCGGGTACCTGCGCCCGCCAGCGTCCCAGTCCGCAGCTGCGCGACAACCAGTACCACCCCCCGTACGCGGCGGCGAAGCACAGCAGGTACGAGAGGACGTAGGTTTCGATCGGGGCGTTGCCCAGCGCCAGCGACAGCGTGCCGGTCAGGGCGTAGAGGGTGCCACCGTAGAAGGCGAAGTGCGGGTAGAACACCCCGTAGGGGTAGTTGAGGAACAGGCTGGGCACGTGGTCGGCGCGGATCGCCAGGCTCTGCTGCCACAGGAACCAGACCTGGCCCATCCAGTCGCCGTTGAAGGTCGCCTTGGAGAAGACCACCGGCCAGGAGAGCACACCGATGAGCAGCACCGCCGCCCCTCCCACGAGGGCCGGCGAGCGCACCACGGGAGCGACCGAGACCCGCTTGACGGGACCCACCGCGATCCGCCGGATAGTCGATTCGTCCTGGATGCGGCGAACCTTACGCAGGCCGCGCGGCGGCTCCAAACGCCGCGCGTGCGCTGGGCTCGCCGACGCCCCAATCTGCTCAGCTACTGGCGATCCGCCGACGGCCTACACGCGCGAATGTCTCCGACCCGGCCGCCACGCTACGCCAGCGCAGGCTCCAGCTCAGCCTCGATCACTCAGCGGGAAGGGGGCAGGCCCCCCTCCCGACCTCCCCCCGTCGGCTGACTACGCGAGAGCGGGCTCCAGCTCAGCCTCGATCACTCAGCGGGAAGGGGGCAGGCCCCCCTCCCGACCTCCCCCCGTCGGCTGACTACGCGAGGGCGGGCTCCAGCTCAGCCTCGATCTTCTTCTTGGGGTACGCGCCAACGACAGTCTTGACCGGCTGACCGGCCTTGAAGAGGATCATCGTGGGGATCGAGAGCACCTGGAAGCTTGCGGCTGTCTGCTGATTCTCGTCGACATTGAGCTTGACGATGCGCAGGTCGGCGCGTTCGCCGGCGATCTCCTCGAGCACGGGGCCCACCACGCGGCACGGCCCGCACCAGGGCGCCCAGAAATCGACGAGCACAGGGGTCTCGGATTCGATTACCTCGGCCTGGAAGTTGGCGTCGGTGACTTCGCTCAAAGCGCCTGCCATGGGGACTCCTTTGCTGTGGTTGACCTAATACTATACAAAGTGTAGTAGGTCCTGTTCGGGTCGAGGCTCGCCAGACTCAGAGACACCGACGACGGGGTCGAGGGTCGGCTGTCAGCGCCCATGAACGGCCGGGACGCCTGACGGTACTTGGAGAAACGCCTGTGATGGCCCCTACGCCGTTGATTCAAGCGATTTTCCAACTTCGAGGGGCTCGTATGATGCCGACATCATGAGTCGGTTCTTCGTTGCTGGCGGGGCTGGATTCATCGGCAGCCACCTCACCCACGAGCTGCTGCGGCGGCCCGGCCACGAGGTCGTGGTGTTTGACAACATGGTCTCTGGAGACGTCTCGCACCTCGACGGGCTGCTCGACGATCCCCGCCTGCGGCTGATCGAAGCCGACCTTCAGGAGCTCGAGCGGGTGGTCGAGGCGATGGCCGGCGTCGACCACGTGTACCTGTTCGCCGCCAACCCGGACATCGCGGCCGCCGTCGAGGATCCGGGGATCGACTTCTGGCAGGGCACCTACCTGACGCACAACGTGCTCGAGGCGGCGCGCGTCAACGGCGTGCCGCGCCTCACCTACGCGTCGGGCTCCGGCGTCTACGGTGACCGTGGGGTGCAGGAGGTCGACGAGGAGTTCGGGCCGTTGGTGCCCGTGTCCACGTACGGAGCGAGCAAGCTCGGCTGCGAGGCGATGCTCGCGGCCTACGCGCACATGTTCGGCATCCACGCCGTGGTCTTCCGCTTCGCGAACGTTGTGGGCGCGAGGCAGACCCACGGCGTCACCTACGACTTCGTGCGCCGGCTGCTCGAGGACCCCACGGAGCTGCGCATCAACGGCGACGGACGCCAGAGCAAGTCCTACATCCACGTCTCCGACGTGGTCTCGGCGATGCTCACCCTGCTCGACCGGGGTTGGGAGGGCTTTCAGATCTTCAACGCCGGCACCGGCGACTACGTGACGGTGAGCGAGATCGCCGACCTCGTGGTGCAGCGGATGGGCCTGGAGGGCGTCCGCTACGAGTACACGGGCGGCCCGCGCGGCTGGAAGGGGGACGTGCCGGTTGTGCGCTTCCGCTCCGACAAGCTCGCCGCGCTGGGCTGGTGCTGCGCCCACGGCTCGACCGAGGCGCTGCTCGACTCGATCGACGCCAACATCGCCGAGGCCACACAGGAGGTGCGCGGTGAGCACTTCGACGCTCGCTCCGCTCGCTGAGGACGTCGCGCGGGAGGCAGTAGAGGTCTCGATCGTCGTGCCGTGCCTGAACGAGGAGCTCACCGTGGGCGAGTTCGTCGACTGGTGCACGGAGGGGCTCGCGACGGCGGGCGTCAGCGGCGAGGTGCTGATCGTGGACTCCTCCAGAGACCGCTCGCCCGTGATCGCCGCCGAGCACGGCGCGCGGGTCCTGCGCGTGCCGCAGCGGGGGCTCGGGCGGGCCTACATCGACGCGATCCCGCACGTACGGGGGGACATCGCAATCATGGGCGACTGCGACCTCACCTACGACTTCCGCGAGCTCGACGGCTTCATCGCCGCCATCCGCCGCGGCCACGACTTCGTGATGGGGACGCGCACGCGGGGTGAGATCGAGCCCGGGGCGATGCCCGCGCTGCACCGTTACTTCGGCTCGCCGCTGACCACGTTGCTGTTCAACGTCATCTACGGCACGCGCTTCTCCGACATCCATTGTGGCATGAGAGCGATCACGCGCGAGGCGCTGCAGCGGATGGAGCTCGAGTCCCCCGGCTGGGAGTACGCCTCGGAGATGATCCTCAAGGCGCATAAGCTGCGGATGCGCACGACCGAGGTCCCCGTGCGCTTCTGGAAGGACCGCGACGGACGGGAGAGCCACCTGCGCCGGGGCGGCTGGCGGACGCCCTGGATCGCCGGCTGGGACAGCCTGCGCGTGATGTTCCTCTACGCGCCCGACTTCTTTCTGCTGCGCCCCGGTCTCGTGCTGCTCGCGCTCGGCCTGCTGGTCGCGGGGGCGCTCGCCCCCGGGCCGTTCGTGGCGCTCGGTATCGGCTTCAACCTGCACTGGATGCTGCTGGGCGTCGTGGCCGCCACCGTCGGCTACACCGCCGTCCAACTCGCGCTGCTCGCCCGCGTCTTCTACGACTTCGACCGCGCCCAGACCGACCGCCTGCTAACGATCCTCACCTACAACCGCGGCATGGCGGCAAGCGGGTTGCTGATCCTCGCCGGGCTCGTTCCCAACGCGGTGCTGCTCGCCCGCTGGCTAAGCGACGATTTCCACCTGACCTCGATCCAGTACCCCTCGGTCTTCGGCCTGCTGCTGCTGATCCTCGGCTTTCAGACGTTCGGCTTCACGCTGCTGCTGCACATGATGGGTCGTCGCAGCCGGGTGCAGCGGTAGTGATGAGCGTCGCACTGGCCGCATCCGACGGCAGCCTGCACTACAGCGACACCGCCGACCACTTCGAGAACGGCCTGCTGCGCCTGATGAACCTGACTCGCGGGGAGTTCGACCGCTGGCTCGAGCTGGCGGCAGGCAGCGGGGAGCCCGACGTGCTCGAGCGGCTTCGGGAGGGCTGGGCGCTGCTGCGCCCCCCGCCCCCGGCGCCCACGCTCGCGCCCGGACCCGTCGGGCCTGGGCCGGGGGGACTCGAGGGTCGACTCTGGCATGCGGCGATCGCGGAGACTCCCTCGCACGGCGTGGCCGTCTCGGACGCCGCGCGTCACGGCTGGCTCGTGCGCTTCGACGGTGAGCGCTTCGCGCGCGAGGTGGAGCCGCCCCCCTACGAGGAGGAGTACTTCGAGGGAGACAAGCTGCAGGCCGGCGGCTACGGCGACTACACCGCACAGGCCGGCTGGCGCCTGGAGAAGGCTGCGCGACAGGTTCGTGAGTTGCGCGAGCGCACCGGCGTGGGCGCCGGGCGGGTGCTGGACGTCGGCTCGGGCTACGGCTTCTTTCGGGTGGCGCTTGGGGAGGCCGGCTACGAGCACGACGGTCTCGAGGTCTCGGAGTTCGCCCGCCGCGTGGCCGCCGACTCCTACGGGCTTCAGACGTACGGCGGGACGCTCGAGGAGCACTGGGCGGCGTGGGAGTCCCGCTACCACGCGGTGACGCTGTTCGACCTGATCGAGCACGTGGTCGACCCCAGGCACTTCCTCGCGCAGGTCGCCTCCATCCTGCGCCTCGGCGGCGTCCTCGGTGTCAAGACGCCGAACCTCGACTGTCCCGAGGCCCGTGTGTTCGGGCCCCACTACCACTCGCTCAAGCGCGAGCACCTCTCCTTCTTCTCGGCCGACTCCCTGACCGCCGCGGCACAGGCGGCAGGACTCGAGCCCGTTCACGTGACGACCACCTCCCACCTGCTTGTTGGGTTCGTGGGGCCGAAGCAGGCGCGCACCTGGGAGCGGGGGTTGCAGGGCGCCGACCTGGTGGCGTGGTACCGGCGCGCGGAGGGGTAGCTTCGCACACGGCTCCAACCGCCCCGCTTGGCCTCCACGCCTTTCCGGTGCGGAATCTCCGCTAGCTTTGTAGCTGTTGCACACGAGTGCCGAAGGAGGTGCTGGGGAGCACGGAGGAGGAGATACCGATGGAGAGCACCACCGCACCCGAAGGACCCACGGGCACCGCCGCCGAAGCCGTGCCGAACGGCGCGCCCGCCGCGTCCGCCACACACACCACACCTGCGGCGGCAGCCGCGACGATGGTGGAGGCGTTCGAGATCACCAGCTCTGCCCTTGGCGACCAGGTCGCGATCCGCACGAAGGGCGACGAGCAGACGCTCACCTGGACGCAGTGGCGCCAGCGGGCGCGCAACCTCGCCGGGGGCCTGCACCGGCTGGGTCTTCGCCGCGGGGACACGCTCGCGATCCTGCTCGGCAACCGGCCCGAGTTCCACGTCGTCGACGTTGCCGCCATCACGCTCGGCGCGACCCCGTTCTCGATCTACCAGACCTACGCCGCCCCCCAGATCGAGTACGTGGTCTCCGACGCCGCCGCGCGCATCGCCGTGGTCGAACGCCAGCACCTCGACCGGTTGCTGGAGGCCCGCGAGCACCTGCCCCACCTCGAGCGCGTGGTCCTCGTCGACCCCCGCGAGGGAGAGTCGCTGCACGATGGGGTGCTCACGCTCGCGGAGGTGGAGGCCTTCGGGTGCGACGCGCAGACGCAGGCGGCTGTGGACGAGGCCGCCGCGCAGGTCGGGCCCGAGGACGTGCTCACCCTGATCTACACCTCCGGCACCACCGGGCCGCCCAAGGGCGTGCAGCTCTGCCACCGCAACCTGATGTCGCAGGTCGCCGCGATCGATCACCTGGTCAACCTTCCCCAGGGCTCCCGCGTGATTTCCTGGCTGCCGGCCGCTCACATCGCCGAGCGCGGCTCCCACCACTACTTCCCGATCGTCTACGGCCTGCAGGTCACCTGCTGCTCGGACCCCCGCGAGGTCATGTCCTACCTCCCCGACGTCCGCCCCCAGGTGTTCTTCGCCGTGCCCCGCATCTGGGAGAAGCTCAAGGCCGGCCTCGAGACGATGCTCGCAGGCCTGCCCGAGGAGCAGCGCCTGCCCACCGAGCGCGCGCTCGCCGCCTCACTGCGCAAGGTGCGCCTGGAGCAGCGCGGCGAAGCCGTCCCAGTCGAGCTGGCCGCCGAGGTCGCGGCCGCCGACGAGCAGGTGTTCTCAGGGTTGCGCCAGATGCTCGGCCTCGACCAGCTGCAGGGTGTCTATGTCGGCGCCGCCCCCACCCCCGTCGAGGTGATCGAGTTCTTCCACGCCCTCGGCGTCCCCATCTCCGAGCTCTGGGGGATGTCCGAGACCTGCGGCCTGGCAACCGTCAACCCGCCCGAGCGGATCAAGATCGGCACCGTCGGCCCAGCCGCCCCGGGCATCGAGCTCTCACTCGCCGCCGACGGCGAGGTGCTCGTGCGGGGCGAGACCATCATGCTCGGCTACCGGGGCGCCCCCGAGAAGACCGCGGAGACGATCGACCCCGACGGCTGGCTGCACACCGGTGACATCGGCACGCTCGACGAGGACGGCTACCTGCGGATCGTCGACCGCAAGAAGGAGCTGCTCATCAACTCCGCCGGCAAGAACATGTCACCGGCCAACATTGAGGCCACCGTCAAGTCCGTCTCCCCTTTGATCGGCCAGGCCTGCGCGATCGGCGACGGGCGGCCCTTCAACACGGCCCTGATCGTCCTCGACGCCGACTTCGCCCCCGCCTGGGCCGCCCAGCACGGGTTGGAGGGCCGCACGCTTGAGGAGCTCGCCGGCGAGCCGGCCGTTCGTGCAGCCGTTCAGGAGACGCTCGACGCGGCCAACTCTCGGCTCGCGCGTGTCGAACAGATCAAGCGGTTCACCATCGTTCCCGGCGATTGGCTCCCCGGCGAGGATGAGCTCACGCCCACGATGAAGCTCCGGCGCAAGCCGATCGCGGAGAAGTACTCTTCGGAGATCGAGGGTATGTACGTGTAGGTTTGCGTCGCGGCCCGTCCAGCGTGCAATTGAAGTCCATGGGCGATGCGCTACCAGATGCGCGCAAGCCCGTACGCATCAAAGACCTTGTCGGCGGACACGATCGTGGCGCGTTCACAAACCGCCTGTGCCACGAGTAGCCGGTCGAAGGGGTCGTTGTGAATAGGCGGGAGCGCTCGCACCGCCCACGCGTGCACATCGGTGACCGGCAGGCGTTCGAACGCGAACTCGTCGAGGCGCTCGAGCAGATTGTCGGGCACCCGCAGCTTGCCCAGCGCGCTCTTGATGGCCGCCTCCCAGACGCACACTGCGCTGACCAGCACTGGTGTGCGCGCATCCTCGATCGCGGCACGCGCTCCTTCCACGCGCGCGTCGCCCTCGAGCAGCCACAACACAGCGTGCGTGTCGAGCAGCAGGCTCAGCGGAAATGCTCAACGAAGTCCGCGGGAAGCTCGTCGAAATCGTCGGCCAACTCGATCTGGCCGCGCAGCACCCCGAAGGCCTCCGCGACCGGACGACGGCGCTGCACCGCGACCAGTCGGGCAGCCGGGCGCCCGGAGCGTTGGATGATTACCTCTTCGCCACTCTCGGCGAGGTCGACAAGCCGCGACAGCTGGCTCTTGGCTTCATGCATTCCGACACGAACCACAAACCCACGATATCACGCACTTAGCTAGACCCTATGCCGTAGGTCGCCCTTTGGGTTGACCGCCGGGGTAGGCCGGACACTCCTCGCGGGGGTTTGTCTGGCCGGAGAATGGCTCCGGCTGACCCCAGAAAAATGAGGAGGTCCGGCCATGACCGGAATGGTGACTTATGCGGGGCTCGATGTCCATGCCCGCTCCACGCATGCTGCGGCGATTGACGTTTCGACGGGTGAGGTGCTGCGTGCGCGGTTCGGGCCGGGCGTCGGGGAGCCGGTCGCGTGGCTTTGGGTTTGCCCGGCCCGGTGCGTGCTTGCTATGAGGCCGGGCCGACTGGGTTTGGGCTCTATCGCGCTGCGAGCGCGGCCGGGGTGAGCGTGGAGGTGATCGCGCCGGGCAAGACGCCGAGGGGGCCCTCGGAGCGGGTGAAGACCGACCGCAAGGACGCGGAGCTGCTCGCGCGGCTGCTGCTGGCCGGCTCGTTGACGAGTGTTGTGGTCCCGCCTGTCGAGGTCGAGGCCGCCCGCGAGCTGATGCGTGCCCACGATGCGTGCCGGCGTGATCTCATGACGGCTCGTCACCGGGTCTCGAAGATGCTGTTGCGCCACGGCCGGGTCTATCCCGAGTCCTCGACCTGGACCGTGGCTCACCGGCGCTGGCTCGCCCGTCAACAGTTCCAGGAGGCTGTCAGCGATCTGGTGTTCGCTGACCTGATCGCCTCCGTCGATGGCCTGACAGCGCGAAAGGCGGCGATCGCGGAGCGGCTCTCGCGCCTGGCAGAAGATGAGCAGTGGTGGCCGACCGTCGCGAGACTCCGCTGCTTCCGGGGCGTAGACACGCTGACGGCGTTCGCGGTTCACCTCGAGCTCGGCGGGGACTGGCAGCGCTTCGCGCGAGCGAACGCGCTGAGCGCGTGGCTCGGGCTGATCCCGTCCCTTCACCAGTCCGGCGAGTCATCGCACCAGGGGTCGATCACCAAGACGGGATCGGGCTTCGCTCGCCGGCTCTTGGTCGAGTCCGCCTGGCATTACGGGCGTCCCCCACGGATCGGGGTGACCCTCCAAAACCGTCAGCAAGGCCAGCCCGACCACGTCCTGCAGATCGCTAACCGCGCGCAGCACAGGCTGCACCATGTCTATCACCGCATGCGCGCCCGCGGCAAGCCACACAACGTGACCGTCGTCGCGTGCGCCCGCGAACTGGCGTGCTTCCTCTGGGCAGCAGCGACCGCCGACTGACCCTTACGGACAGCCCTACCGGTCGGGAGACCGGGGCGCCGGGCCAACAGCGGCCAGCACGCGCGATCGTTCTATGAGCAGCACCCCGAAAGGAGTGCCACGCTCGTTCCTAGACAGCGCACGCTGGCAGCACGAAACCGGGCCCTGGGGTACCCAACCCCCGCATCATCAGACTGGCAACGCCGACACCGAGCCCGGCGCCCCGCTCTCCCGACCACCCCAAAACCGCCCGCCACACGGACGCGATCAAACACGCCCACTTGACAAACGACCCGACATATCAGAACGGGTCCGCGCGGTAGGCGGCCGTGGCAATCCGGTGCGCGTTGGCCATGATCGAGAGCGTCACCGTCGTCGCGGGGAACGAGGGGAAGACCGCGGCGTCCACGACGTGCACGCGCTTCCAGCCCGGGAGGCGTCCCAACGTGTCGGTCTCCAACTCGCCGGGCTCGCGTCGCATCGGCAGCGAGCCGCCGAGGTGGTTGCCCTTGCCGGGGCGTCCGACCTGGACGAGGCCGGGCAGCGGGACCATGCCGAGCAGACGCGCGTTCGCGGTGAGGCGGCGCACGAGTCGCTTCACGCGGGCGGCCGCGGGGCCCACGTCGTCGCCGACGATGCGGATGCCCCCCTTTGCGTCGCTCTCGACGGTGAGCCCAGGTGAGTCCTCGGAGTGCAGGAAGCCCTGGATGACGACCATCCGTCCGAGCAGCGGCCGCAGCAGCCGCTCGAGCCTCGCTGCGCTCAGCGGGAGCCGCCCCGCGACCGCTGAGAGCAGGACGTCGTTGTACCCGTACACCTGCAGGTGCACCGTGTGCGCGGAGAGGCGCTCGTCCTCGAGCTCCACGAACACCTGCGCGAGAGTGTTGCCCTGCGTCTGCACGCTGACGGGCGCAGCGCGGGCCGTTAGCAGCGGCACTACGAAGTACTGGCTGTCCCGCAGCCGGCGGCTGAACTGTGCGTGTCCCAGGGACTCGAGCACCAGCCGCGTCGAGGAGATCGAGCCGCACGCGACGAACACCCGCGAGGCGGTCAGCTCGCCCCTCTCGGTGGGACGCCGGCGCTGGTGAAAATCAACCCTGACTGCATCTCCGGCTTCACTGAGGCGATCGACGTAGACGCCCCCCCGGTAGTCCACCTTGCCGGCGCGCACGAGCGCCTCGAGTGTGTGCGCGGCGTTGTAGATGGACCCGTAGGGACAGCCATGTAGGCACAGGCCGCCGTAACGGCAGTGGCGCGGGTCCTCTTCGGCGGTGGCGACCGCGAGCCGGGAGGCCCCGAAGGTGAAGCCGGCCCTGCTCAACGCCGCCGCGTGACGGCGTAGGTGGCTCAGCACCATCTCCGTCTGCGGGCCACGCTGCAGCACACCGGGTGAATCCGTGTAGAGCGGCACGACCTCCGCGAGCTCGTCTGGTTCCGCCGCGACCGACACGAAGCGCTGCACAGCTTCGTAGTGGGCCCCCAGCTCGGTCAGCGAGATCGGCCAATCTTCGATGTCGCGCTGACGGTAGGGCAGCACCGACGCCCCCCACGAGTTGCTCAGCCCGCCGTACGCGAGCGAGGGGAGCGTTTCAGCGCCCTCGCGCGCGACCGGCAGGTCGGGGTCCTCCAGCGCGTAGGGGAACAACGAGCCGTAGGACGGCTTGAGCGGGACGTGCTTGAGCCCAACCGGGAACGCGCCGCGGGCGCGCTCAGCGAGCTCCGGCGACCAGCGCTCGGGCTCGGAGCGGGCGAGCGCGTCGAACACGTCCCGCTGCCCCGCCTCGATCTGCTCGCCGGCGTCGAGGACCGTCACGTGGCGACCTGCGTCGCAAAGCGCCTGCGCTGCGGCAACGCCGGCGGGGCCGGAGCCGATGACCACAGTGGTCACGCCGCCACCCCGGCGGCGACACCAGCAGGGCCGGAGCCGATCACAGCCGCGGTCACGCCGCCCTACCCTCTGTAGGCAGCGTGGCGGGGACGGCCACCTGCTCGTCTGACTGAAGAGGGGCCCGACCGAAGCCGGGGGACACGCCCCTCCGGGGCGAGTCCCCGCTTCGGCCAGCCGGCATCCGGCCGGCTGCGCCACCCTCTAGGCGCGGGTAGAGCTGCTCGCACAGTTCGGTGACGCGCCGCGCCTCGCTCATGCTCGCCGGCTGCGGCTCGCCTGCGGGCGTCTCGACGCCGCGCCAGCGGGCCACGACGTCCGCGAGCTCGTCCCGGAGGCTGTCGTTGCGCGTACCGAAGCTCAGCACCTCCTCAGACTCGCGCTGGGAGACAGCACCGGCGCGCGTCCACGCCCAGCGGCGGCCGAGCCGCAGCGTCATCGGGCCGTAGTTGCCGCCGCGACCCTCGGCGATCGCGTAGCCGTCCTCGCCGAACACCTCCACGCGGAACGTGTTGACCCAGCGAATGTGGGAGACGCGGACCGTCGCGATCAGGCGCCCCTCGCGGAACGTCGCGACCACGTCCTCCTCGATCCCGGTCGGCCAGAACCCGCGTGTCGCCTCGATCGACACGCACGCCGCCGCGGGGGTGAGCGCCAGCAACAGGTCGAGCAGGTGCACGCCGGGGTCGAGCAGCACACCCCCGCCAGCCCGCACCGGGTCGAGCTTCCAGCCGACGGCCGACCCGGGGTGCCCGCCGTGCCCGACGAGCATGTCAACGTTGCGCAGCTCGCCGAGCTCACCGGCCCCGGCTCGGCGTAGCAGCTCGCCGACGGCGGGCAGGTAGCGGTAGTTGTACCCGACGAAGCTGGGCCCCGAAATGCCCTCCGCGAGCGCCTCGAGCTTGCGCGCGTCGGCCCCGCACACCCCCAATGGCTTCTCGACCAGTACCGGTCGGTGAGCCGCGAGCACGCTCGCCGCGAGCGAGACGGCGCGGTCATGCGGCACGGCCACCACGGCCGCGTCGTAGGCGTTGCGCGGCAGCTCTGCGAGCGTCGCATAGTGAGGGGCGTCGGTGATGGCTGGACCCCCACCCACCTGGTCGATCGCCGGGTCGACGGTCGCAGCGAGTGTGGCGCCCTCGATCCGCTCGAGGGCCTCGGCGCGCTGGCGCCCGATCAGCCCCAGTCCGACAACAGCGACGCGCAGGGGACTCACCACTCCACCAGCTCAGCTCGAGCGCCCGGGTCGAGCTCTTGGCGCACCGCACCACACGTGGTGGGAGAGGCGTGGCGGCACCATCGGGTCAGTCGTGGCCGGCAAGCGACAGGTTTGTGAAGACCAGCGCCTGCTGCGCGGCTGGAATCGCAGGCTTGCCCCCGTTCGCCGGGACGGCGGCGCGGAGCACGAGATGGTCGATACCGGGGCTGAGCCGTACCGGAATCTTCCTTTCTGCACCGCCCGGCTGAATCGTGTAAGTGTTACTCGTACCTCCCGGGCCGCTTACAAGCAGGACTGCGGGACTCGGTGAGCGACTGGCACCGCTTGCGGTAATGATCGCCGGGATCATGTTCGCGACCAGCGCGGCGGTTCGGGTGTCGGGTGAGACGATGGTGAGCCCAGCCCCTTCACCGGCGCTCAGCGCGAACGCCGTGGTGGGAGCGGTGAGGTTGGTGTAGGTGACGGCAGACCTCTGTATCACTTTGGTCGCGTTCACTTCCGCCAGCACGGGGTCCCAACCGACGGTCGCGATCGCTCTCGACAGCGGCGAGGAGATGTTTTCCAGCGAGCTCCACGTGGAGGGGTAATTGACGGCGAGCAGGTCCGCGTAACCGGTGAAGCTGACGGCGATGCCGGCGAAGCAGCCCCATACGGCCAGCAGCGCTCCCACGATCCGCACCAGCCAGCGACGCCACCCACGGAGGTTGACGGAGAGCGCGAGCCACGCCGCGAGGGCGCCGAACAGGAACAGCGTCGCGAAGTCGACCTCGTAACGCTCGGTGGTGGCGTAGAACTCGTAGGAGAGGAACAGCAGGCCGAAGGCACCCGCACCCGCGAGTATCAGCAGCGGCGTGCCGAGCGACCCGAGCAGCTTCGGGCGGCGTCGCCAGATCCACGGCAGCGCCGCGAGAAAGACCAGGATCGGCGCCATCGGGAGCAGCCCGGCGGTGAGTTCGAACGACTGGTAGTTGGCGGGCAGCGTGCCGGGATACGATTCCGGCGGCGGGGCGACCTGGAGGAAGGGAAAGAGAATCGAGGGTCGCGGCGGGGACAGCAGGTAGTACCACGCGCCGGGCGCCACGTAGCTGGCGTCGCCGAAGTGGGCGGTGTACTGGTCGAAGCCCGCCAGGGCGTATTTGGTGCCGACTTCCAGGGGGCTGCCGAAGCGCACCTGGTTGTAGAGCGCCAGCAGCAGGCCGCACACGCCGAGCGGGACGAGCAGGGCGATCAGCAACCCGCGCTGCGGGCGAGTCGCCCGGAACGACAGGTAGACGGGGACGAGCACCAGCGCCGTCGCCACGAGCGGCGGCCGCGCGCCGACCGCGAGGCCGAAGCAGAGGCTCGCAAGCGCCAGGCGTCTCAGCGACGCCCGCCGCTCGAGCAACGCCGAAACGGCGAGCCAGGTGCCGGCCATCGCGAAGCAGAAGCCGGCAGCGATGGCCCCCTCGTAGACTTCCGGGCGGCGCAGCGTGAACGGCACCACCGAGGAGAGCGCCAGGGCGAGCGCGGCAAGCGCGCACATCCACAGCGGCGCCCTGCCGAGCTGCCTCAGCACCACGCGCAGCACCGCCAGCGCGAACCCGAGCCCGAGGACCGCGAAGATCGCGGCGGTCAGACTGGTGGACGGTTCCAGGCCGAACAGGTGCAGCGGGATGAGCAGGACGAGCACCGGCGTGGGGCCCCACGTGAGGTACAGCTTGCCGTGGTAGAGGGCGAAGTCGTGAATGTCCCGTGGGTGCAACTGGAAGGTCGAGTTCGCCACCGGGTTGTACGGTTCCGGCAGCTTCAGCAGTCCGGCGGGCGGGCGACCGACTGAGAGGTGCAGGTGCAGGAACGCAGTGGCCAGCAGGTTGTAGGGGTCCGTCTGCGAGCCGTTCAGGACCAGCGGGTAGGAGGTGCCCGCGGTCCACAGGTAGAACGCGGCCCCCAACACGAACACCGCGCCGAGCGCCAGGTTCACCCGATCCACCGCCAGCGCGCGCACGCGGGCCGGTAGCCGCACAGCGCTCCGCAGCTGGCTGATCCGCGCCTCCATGAGTCGGGCAGCGTAGATGGTTCGGGTGCTTCGTTGTGAAGGGCGTACGCTCCCCCCGGCGTCTCTTTGGCGCAGGCGGCCGCGGTGTCTCCAACCCTGCGGGAGAGGCACCGCTCAGAGCCGAGGCTGACGGCCCTTACTTGTGCGCAGAGACCCGGCGGCCGGCGGGCGAAGCGGGCTCCCCGGCGGCACGTGCGGAGGCGGGCACACCCGCCGAGGGAGGTTGACGGCCGTGGCGCAGTTGGGGCACCAACCACATCGCCTCGGCGGCGATGCGCCAGGACATCTTGCTCTGTCCCTGCCGGCGGTCGCGGAAGACGATCGGGACCTCGACGACGTTGAAGCCGGCGCGCACGGCGCGGTAGGTGAGCTCAACCTGGAAGGCGTACCCGTGCGAGCGCACGGAGTCGAAGTGGATCGCTTCGAGAACCTCGCGCCGGAAGCACTTGAAGCCGCCGGTGAGGTCGCGCACGCGCAGGGAGAGCACCAGCCGCGCGTAGGTAGACCCGCCCTCGCTGATGAAACGGCGCAGCAGGCCCCAGTCCTCGACTCCCCCGCCGGGGACGTAGCGTGAGCCGAGTGCGAGGTCGGCGCCGTCAGCGATCGCTCCGAGCAGGCGGGGCAGGTCGGCAGGGTCGTGGGAGAAGTCGGAGTCCATCTCCAGCACGTAGGCGGCCCCGTGCTGGAGGGCGTGGCGGAAGCCGGCGAGGTAGGCGGGGCCGATGCCTTCCTTGGCGGCGCGGTGGAGTACCTGCACCCAGGGGTCCTCGCCGGCCAACCGATCGGCTATCTCACCCGTGCCGTCGGGAGAGCCGTCGTCGACGACCAGTACGCGGAAGTCCTCGCAGGGAGCGCGCGCGAGGGCCTCCCCGGCGGCGAGCACGATGGCCTCGATGTTCTCGGCCTCGTTGTAGGTGGGCAGTATGAGCCAGGCGGTGCCGTCCACTGAGGGAACGTACCCTAGCGGGGGCACGCCGAGCTGCGCCGCCAGGCGTGCGTAAACCACGAGAATGGGGGCAGGTGGAGCTGCGCCGCCAGGCGTGCGTAAACCACGAGAATGAGGGCAGGTGGAGCTGCGCCGCCAGGCGCGTGGAGCAACGGGGTTGGGCTTGCCGGCCGCGGTCGCGGGGGATAGCGTAAACCACGAGAATGGGGGCAGGTGGAGCTGCGCCGCCTTGCGCGTGGAGAGACCGGGTTCGTGTGGGCTTGCCGGCCACGGACGGTGGTCTGCTGCCCGCCAGGTCGGGTTACCAGCAACGAATTGAGCGCGGGAGCACGTAAATCACGAGAATGGCGTGATATGGCCGAAGTCAGCAACGCTGTGATCGCCGATGCCCTGGAGGAACTGGGGGATCTGTACGAGTTGGACGGCGCGATCGTGCATCGGGTGTTGGCGTACCGCCGGGCGGCTGAGACGGTGCGGGAGTCCTCGGTGTCGGTGGCGGGCCTCGCGCGGGCGGGGCGGGCGACGGAGCTGCCGGGGATCGGGGAGACGCTGCAAGAGAAGATCGTGGCGTTGGCTGACACCGGCGCGATCCCCGCCGCGGAGCGGCTGCGGGCGAAGTTCCCGCCGGGGCTGATCGCGATTACGCGCATCCCGGGCCTCGGCCCGAAGCGGGCGCGCCTGCTGCACGAGCAGCTGGGGATCGACTCCCTGCAGGCGCTGCGCGAGGCGGCGCTGGGGCAGCGGCTGCGCGCGGTGCGGGGGCTCGGGGAGCGGTTCGAGGCGAAAGTGCTTGAGGTTCTCGACGAGCTAGCCGCGGACGGGGCGTCCATCGATGAGCTGTCGACTCGGCCGCGACGGGTGCTGCTGCCGGCGGCGATCGAGCTGGGGGAGGCGCTGGCGGTGGGACTGCGTGAGCACGGGCCCAAGGATGCCCACGTGCAGCTCGCAGGCTCGGCGCGGCGGGGGGTGGAGAGCGTGAAGGACCTGGATCTCGTCGCGGTCACCGCGGATGCGGAGGGGCTCGCGGGGATGTTGGCGTCTCTGGAGCAGATCGAGCGTGTCTCCGCCAGCGGGCCGGCCGGCGCTCGGGGCCGTGCGCACTCGGGCCTCGGCGTGGACCTGCGGATCGCCGCCCCGGAGCAGCTGGGGAACCTACTGCAGCACTTCACCGGCTCCGCGGCCCACAACACGGCGCTGCGGGAGCTGGCGGTGCGAGGTGGACTGCACGTGTCGGAGTACGGCGTCAAGGACGACGCCGACGGGTCCACGCGGACGTGCGCCACGGAGGCTGAGGTGTACGGGCTGCTGGGACTCCCCTACATCGAGCCGGAGCTGCGGGAGAATCGGGGTGAGCTGGAGGCCGGGCTGGGGGAGGAGCTTGGATGGGCCCGCCCCGGCAGAGCCGGCGGGCTGGAAGGGTCGCGTAGCGCGAGCACCGGGCGCAGGACCCGCGGGACCAAGGTGGAGGATGAGGTACGAGAGGGCCTGCCTAACCTGATCGAGCTGGGCGATATCCGCGGCGACCTGCACTGCCACACGGTGGCCTCGGACGGGAAGGCCACGATCGAGGAGATGGCGCTCGCGGCGCGCGAGCTGGGGTACGAGTACCTGGCGATCACCGACCACTCTGCCTCGCACGGCTTCGGCAATGCCGTCTCCCCGGAGCAGCTGCGCGAGCAGATCGAGCGGGTCGCGGAGGTCGACGGACGCCTGGAGGGGATCCGTCTGCTGGCGGGCAGCGAGGTCAACATCCTGCCGGACGGGACGCTCGACTACGAGGACGAGTTGCTGGGGCGGCTCGACTGGGTGGTGGCGAGCGTGCACACGGCCTTCGGGATGAGCGAGGCGGAGATGACCGAGCGGATGATCACCGCGATCGAGCACCCGTTGGTGGACGCGATCGGCCACCCGACGGGCCGCCTGATCGAGCGGCGGGAGCCCTACGCGGTGGACTTGGAGGCGGTCTTCGCGGCGGCGTCGAGGACGGGAACGCTGATGGAGATCAACGCGAACCCGGACCGCCGCGACCTCTCCGAGACACACGCGCGCGCGGCGGTCCGCGCGGGAGTGAGCATCGTGATCGACTCCGACGCCCACCGCCCGCAGACTCTTCGGAACATGCGCTGGGGGGTGCTCACCGCGCGGCGCGGGTGGCTGAGCAAGGCGGACGTGGTCAACACGCGCCCGTGGGCGCAGGTGAAGCGGCTGCGCAAACGCGGGCTAGCCGGCGGGGGCTGACGCGGGAGCCACAGGTTACGTGCCGGCGGGCAGCCCGCCGTAGTACCGGGGATTCCGGTAGGGGCAGTACAGTTCGATCTTCCCCGAGGAGGGGTTGTAGCGGCCCACCCATACACCGGTGCCGTCGGTCAACCGGGTGCAGGGCGATGGTGAGCCCGCTGTGACCGGGAAGTGCAGGAGGGTCGCGGTGTTGCTCAGGTTTCTGAATTCGGGGCGGCCGGTGACGATCGGCGAGAGTTCGGCGATGCGCGTCAGCGGCAGCAGACCTTCAGTGTCGAAGTCGGGTTCCCTGCTCTGTACGGCGCTCCACGCGACGGTGTTGACCCCGTCGCGGCGCAGGACTTCGAGCAGGCCCGGGACATCGCCGTCGCGGTGTGGCCCGGCGACTAGGAAGCCGGCGGTCGAGTAGAACGTGACGGTGTCGGCGTAGTCCTCACCCGCCGGCGGCGGGTTCACCAGCGTCACCTGCTCGGTCTTGCCGACGCCGAACGTTGTGCCGAGGGTGTTTGCGAAGACACCGAGTGCGAGCACAGCGATCGCCGCCCAGCCCGCCGCGCGTGGCAGGTGGACGATCCAGCCGGTAGCGATGACCGCCAGGTAGGGCAGCATCGGGATCGCGTAGCGGATGTCGTGGGAGGGTGTCGCAGTGATCACCAGCCACGCGACGAGCGCGCCGGCGAACAGCTCGAGCCTCGCCCCCAGGGCCCGTTCGCCGCCCCCCGCGGCCGTGCGCCCCGAGGCCCGCGCGTCGCCGACGGAGGACCTTGTACTCAGGTGCGCACTCCACGCCTCGCGGCGGTGGCGGAAGAGCGTCAGTGCCATCCACGCCGTCCCCCCCACCAGCAGCGCGAACAGCGGCACCATCAGCTGAGAGTTCAGCATATTCCAGAAGTACCAAGTGAAGTTCGCGAATGAGAGCGTCGGGGGAACGTCGCCGGGCACGACGATCGGGTTTTCCGTGGAGACCTTCAGGAAGGTGGAGAACTGGGAGAGGTGGTCGATGTACCAGGGGCCTGCCACGACCACCGCGACGGCCGCGAACGTCAGCAGGCCGCGCCGGTTGCGCCAACCGCCGCGCAGTAGGGCCACCGCCAGGATGCCCGCGACGAAGCCCGGGTACTGCACCTTGGTGACCAGGCCTACTCCGACCGCGAGGCCTGCTACGCCGGCGGTTCCAACGCGATTGAAGTCATCGCAGGCGAGGATCAACCAGATCGAGACCGCCACGACCGCCCCCTCGGGCGCATCCAGCATGAACACGTGGAATTGGGCAATCAGCAGGGCCGAGCCGAGCACGAAGATCGCCGCCAACATGCCCGCCTTGGACCCAAACAACAGGCGCCCCGTCTGGTAGCAGCCGAGCGCCATCAGCGAGACGAACACGAGGTTCTCGCCGATGATCGGCGGCGCGACGTGGACACCTCCGATGAACACGGCCACCGCGCCGACCAGCGGAGCGAATGGCGGGTAGGGCGATTCGTGGTTGAGCGGCCCGAGCAGTTCACCGGACTTCAACATCTGGTGAAAGAGGAACGCCGTTTCCAGGTGGTCGCCCGCATCGTAAATCGGGATGCTCCGATCCTGAGTGAGCCACCAGCAGGTGAGCGCGATGAAGGCTGTCGTGGCGCCGATCGCCCCCCATGCACATCCGCTCCACTGCGCCACGGCGGCGCGCACGTCCGTGACGCTGAGCTCGGGCAGCACCGGCCGCCTGCCAGCGCGCGCGGACACGGAGCCGCCGGCAGTGACTCCGCGCGCGGAGGCCCGGACACCATGGCGGCTCGACATGCCGCAAACGTAATCGGGGACCGCCCCGACTACCAGCGTCTCCCGATCGTTTCAGTACCCGTGCGGCCCGTTCACGCCCGGGGTGTCTCCGACCCCCGCTCCCCCAGCAGCCGTGGGAGCAAGACCTCGGCGACGAGGCGGTCCACGGCGACAGTTGTGAAGGGCTCCACCAGCTCCGCGGCGCGCGCGGCGTAGTCCGCGGCGGGTGTGTCGAGCGCGCAGCGCAGGGCGGCGCCGAGATCTTCACTCACGAGGCGGGGGTCGAGCTCGCGGGCGAGGGGCAGCGCGACGTAGGCCCCAGGCGCGGGGGCGGTAACGAGCAGGCACCCCTCGACGAGCGCCTCCAACTGGGCGATCCCGTACTCCTCGCGGCGGGGTGCGCACACGAACACGCGGGCGCGGCGCAGCAGGGCGATGTAGTCGCTGTGGGCGAGCGGCCCGGCGATCTGGACATCGTCGTCGGTGACGTCGAACCCGTTCTCGCGCAGGCGCTCTCGGGTGACGCCGGTCACAACCAGTTGCTCGGAGGGCCGGCGCACGCGCCGCCAGGCCTCGAGCACGCGGTCGAACCCCTTCTTGAGGGGGTTGGCGGCGTACGTGATGGCGGCGATGTCACGCTCGGCGGATTCGCGCTCGGCGGAGTCGGACTGGGGCGCCGACGCGCCAACTGGGACGGGCACCACCAGGGCGTGCTCCTCGCAGCCGGGCAGCGCGGCGCGGGCTTCCGCGAGAGCGCCCTCGCTCGATGGCAGCAGCAGGGGCGCTTGGCGCAGCCGACGGCGCTCCAGCGGGCGCTGCCAGAGCCCGTGGCGACCGGGGCGGTTGGCGGCGGCCGGCGCGTCGAAGCGGATCGCCCCGGGCAGCGGCCACAGCAGGGCGGCGGTGGTGGTGGAGTAGATCACCGCCCGGGACACGGTCGGCCGCGAGCGCTCGAGCGTCTCCCGTGCGGCGCGGCGGGTGGCACGGGCCCAGCCGAGGTCGGTGAGCATCAACGTGCGGACTTCCCCGGGATGAGCGGCGGCGGCAATGGCAACCTGCGCGCCTGCGCGCCTCAGGGAGCCGGCCAGCTCCTCGTCGGCGACGCGCAGGCCCTCAGTTGAGCCGAGCGTGACGAGCAGCACATCGAGCGTGTCGATGGGGTATGTACGGGTTCTCTTTGGGGCATATATAGGGTCTATATAGGTTCTTTTTTTAGGGCACATATAGGGCTCTATGGGGACCTCAACGCGCCTGCTCGGGGCGCAGCGCCTTGAAGCCGGGAGCGCGCTCCAGGGCGATGCGGCGGACGGGCGAAGTGGGCCGCACGTAGAAGCGAATCCCGTCGCGTTCCTCGATCGCCTCTACCGCGGCGTGCTGGTGGCGCCAGGCGAGCGCCCAGATGATCGCGAAGCCGGCGCCGATCCCGGGGACCTGGGGGGCGAGGAAGGAGAGACCGCCGGCGATCAGCGCACACGCGAACAGCGGCCAGAGCCGGTTGACGAGGACCGCCGCGGGACGGTGCTCGGGCAGCGTGGTGGTGGCGCGCGCGCCCGCGAGCAGCTGCGCGATCGGGGGGTTCGTGTCGGCGCCCCGGCCGAGCGCCAGGCCGACCACAGCGGCGACCACCCACCAGGCGACGGAGATAAGCGCGATCTGCGACTGCGAGGAGGCGGCGGCGGAGAGCACTGTGACGAGCGCGAGCGCAGTGGCGACGCCGGCGGAGAGCAGGACGGTGGTCTTGAGGAACTCGGTGAAGCGCACGGGCGGACGATCTAAAGCAGCGCCTCGAGCAGCTCGCGCACGCCGTCGGGGCTGTCGATCGCGAGGTCCGCCTCGGCGAGCAGCTCAGGGGGGGCTTCGTCGGAGCGGACCGCCACGCACACGGCGCACTCGAGCTCCCCGCGCTGCACAAGTGAGCGCAGCCCCCGGAAGGCGTCGAGGTCGGTGGCGTCGTCCCCGACGTACAGCGCGGAGCGCAGAGCCGGGCTCTCGGTGGTGTGCCGGCCACCCTCTGGATGCTGTCCGTCGAGCGGCGCAGCGTGCGCAGCGGAGCTCTCCGCGCGAGGGAGGCTGGGACGCCGGCCGTCGAGCAGCGCGATGACCCCGAGACCCTTGTTGAGCTCCACGGGGGGGCGCACCTCGAGCACCTTGCGCCCCCAGTGGACCGCGAACCCCTCCCCCTCGGCGCGAGCGGCGATCTCCCGCACAGCAGCAGCCGCGGCCTCCTCGTCGGGCGCGCCGCGCCAGTGGAAGGCGGCGATCGCCTGCTTGTCCTCAGCGCGCACGCGCAGGCGTTGGTGGACGGGGGTGTAGACGCGGGCCGCGAACGCGCGCACGCGCTCGCTCCAGGCGGCGAGCTCGGGGTCGAGCTCGGGGCGGGTGGCGCCGGAGCGCAGCAGCTCGCCGCCATGATTACCGACGTAGGCGATCGTCCCGATCGCGACAATCTGGCGCGCCGTGGCCGCGCGACGGCCGCTGACGCACCCGACGAGCCGGTAGCGCTTGGCGATCTCGATCAGTAGGGTCCGCGTGGCCTCGGGGACGTGGGCGTCGTCGGCGTGCCGGACGATCGGGGCAAGCGTGCCGTCGATGTCGAGCAGCACGGCGGAGTGGGAGGGATCGGAGCGCAGCGGCTCCAGTGCCTCCACCAAGCGTTGGGCGATGGGGGACACAGCCGTAGTATGCCCGAGCATGCCGATGACCCAGTCGCCGAGCAGAGCAGTGAAGCTGATGGCGATCGGCACGCTGGCTGGCCTGTTCAGCGGGATCTTCGGTGTGGGGGGCGGCACGGTGATCGTGCCGCTGCTGGTGTTGTGGATGGGCTACGGGGAGCGGGAGGCGACGGGGACCTCGCTCGCGGCGATCGTGTTCATCGCGGCCTTCGCGGCGGCGGCGCAGGCGGGGTACGGCAACGTGCGCGTACTCGACGGGGTGCTGGTGGGAGTACCGGCAGTGGGAGGCGTGCTGGTGGGAACCAGGCTGCAGCAGCGCCTGCAGGGTCGCACGATCGCGCTGCTGTTCGCGGTCGTGCTGGTGGCCAGCGCGGTGGAGCTGTTGGTGCGGTGATCGGCGCAGTCGCGATCGGGCTGGCAGCAGGAGTGGTGGCAGGCCTGTTGGGGGTCGGCGGCGGCGTGCTGTTCGTGCCAGGCCTCGTGATCTTCATTGGCCTCACCCAGCACCAGGCGGAGGCGACCTCGCTGCTGGCGATCATCCCGGTCGCACTCGTGGGGGCGGCCGCGCAGGATCGCTACGGCAACGTGCGCCGCGGGGACGCGCTGCGGTTGGGTCTGTTCTCGGTCGTGGGCGCAGCGGCAGGGGTGGCGCTGGCGAACGCGCTCTCGGGGAAGGCCCTGCAGGTGGGCTTCGCGCTGTTCATGCTGTTCGTGGCGGGGCAGCTCGTGCGCAAGAACGTGGGGTCTGGCGCGGGCGGGGGGGCGCAAGAACCCGGGTGGTAGCCGAAAAGAGGTCTAGACTGGAACTATGGGACTCGACAACCCAATCCACATCGCGTTCCTAGTGGTGATCCTGTTGCTGGTGTTTGGCGCCAGGCGACTCCCGGAAATCGGCCGCTCGCTGGGCAGCGGGATGCGCGAGTTCAAGGACTCGATCAGCGGGGAGTCCAAACAGCCGACCCTGAACCAAACGGCACAACAGCCGCCCCAGCAAGCCGACCGAAGCCGGGAGACACTCGCCTCCGGCGAGCATCCCCGTTTCGACCAGCAGCCACCGCCGCAAGCAGTGCAGCAGCCCCCGGTCCAGCAGCCCCCACCGCCAGTGGCGCAGCCCGTCGCGACTCCGTCCGCCCCACCGCAGGCTCCGGCCCAGCCGCCGGACGAAAGCTCCTTCGGACGGTAAGAGCCCGGCCCTACCCCGAGGTGGGTGGCGCCGCGGACGGCAGCACCGAAGGGCGCGCCTCTTCCAGGAGCGGCGAGCCGCAGCGCCAGCAGTAGGCGGCACCGCGGCTGTGCACCGCTCCGCAGGAGCGGCAAGCGCCACCCACCCCGTCCTCCGCGGCGGATAGCAGACGCTCGACCTCGCCGAGCTGGGCGTCGGCCTGCTGGAGCTCAGCGGCGCGGCGGGCGAGCACGTCGAGGCGGTAGTGGTCGCGAATCGCCATCTCGTACGCGAGCCCGCCAAGGTCCCAGGTGAGCGCGGCGACGCGCTCGGCCAGCCGCACGCGCTCGCGGCGCAGCTCGGCGGAGGAGCCGCTCCAGACCGCCGGGGACGGCACCTCCACGGGCTCGGCAGAGGAGGGCACGACGCGCTCCTCGCGGGGCGGGCCGCCGTCGCCGTGGTGAGGCTGTCCGTTGGAGCCAGCGATAGCCATGAAGGCTCAGTGGGTTTCGATCGGCCCGTTGCCGAGCGCTGCCTTGACTTCTTTGGCGTGCTGCTTGCCAGTGGTGTTCTTGAGTTTTTCCAGGGCGGCGGAAGAGGTTTTGTGGGCTGCGGGCAGCGCCTTGGTGGACTTGACTTCCTTGGCCGCTTCGGCTTCTTCGCTGCTGCTTTCCGAAACCCCGCCTTCGCTCTTGGAGGCACTGTGGGACTGAGAGGAGCCACTGGAGGAGTGGTTGCCGGAGGAAGAGGAGGAGCTGGAGCCGGTTGATGTCCCCGCGCTGCCGGAGGGGCTCGCGGCAGCGGCGGCGGCGAGCGGGGTGTTCAACTTCACTTCGTAGACCTGCTTGCCGGTGGGAGCACTCCCGGTGAGCCAGTGCCCGACGAGCAGCCCGATCAACAGCGCCGCGAGAAGCACCCCGAGCAGGCCGAAGAGGCCGGAGTAGCGACGCAGTGAGCCGAGCATCCCGGGAGGATCGGGGGGCGGCTGATAACCGCCGGCGGAGGGCGCGCCGAGGATCGTCGTCGCGGCCGTCCCCGGCTCGGCCTGGAGCACATCCAGGAAGGCGAGGCGCACGGGCGAAGCGGGGCGCCCGCAGGCGAGGCAGTAGCGCTGGTCGGGGGCAAGCGGGGCGCCGCACCCGGCGCAGCTGGCGGTGGCGATGCCGTTGGAGGGGTTTGGCGGCCCCGTCGTCTCTCGCGGGATCACGTCCATGGGGGCCCCGTCACCAACGATCGACCGCGCAAGACCTGACACACCCCACACTCGGAGCGATCAAGCCCACCACCTACACCTCGTGAGAGCTCGAACCTCATCCGAAGGCCCCCCGGACGTAGTCGCGGGTGCGCGGGGCGCGGGGCTCCTCGAAGACCTGCTCGACGGTGCCGTACTCGACGAGGTCGCCGAGGTACATGAAGGCGACCTTGTCGGCGACGCGGTGCGCCTGGGCGAGGTTGTGGGTGACGATCACCACCGCGAGGTCGCGGCGCAGCTCGTGGATCAGCTCCTCGATGACGCCGGTGGAGATCGGGTCGAGCGCCGAGCAGGGCTCGTCCATCAGCAGCACCTCGGGCCGGGGCGCGATCGCGCGGGCGATGCACAGGCGCTGCTGCTGGCCGCCGGAGAGGCGCAGCGCCGGGCGATGCAGATCGTCGGCGACCTCGTCGTAGAGCCCAGCGCGCCGCAGCGCGTCGATCACGAGCGGCTCGAGCTCAGCCCGCCGGGGGCGGCGACGGGACTGCTCGCGCAGCGCGAAGGCGACGTTGTCGAAGATCGACATCGGGAAGGGGTTGGGCTGCTGA
The DNA here is from genome assembly GCA_963701215.1 of uncultured Solirubrobacterales bacterium. Classification (GTDB taxonomy): domain Bacteria; phylum Actinomycetota; class Thermoleophilia; order Solirubrobacterales; family Solirubrobacteraceae; genus Palsa-744. The sequence continues at coordinate 4,172,996 of OY969580.1, read as the reverse complement.
AAGACCATCGCGACCCGGGCGCGCAGGGCGGTGTCTTCGAGCTCGTGGATGTCCTCGCCGTCGAGCAGGATCTGCCCGCTGCGACGGGCCCCCGGAGTCAGCTCGGTGAGCCGGTTCAGGGTGCGCAGCAGGGTCGTCTTACCGCAGCCGGAGGGCCCGATCAGCGCGAGCACCTCGCCCTGGTGGATCGAGAGGGAGACCGAGCGCACGGCGTTGGCGCCCCGCCGACCCAGTGTGGCGGCGCCGCCGTAGGAGACAGTGACGTCCTCCAGTCGCAGCCGTTCGGGACCGGCAGGCGAGGAGAGCGGCCGCACAGCCTCGCGCTGCTCAGGGGGGCGCACCGGCTCGGGGGGCCGGTCGAGCACGATCATGCGCACCGGCGGCACCTGCTCGTGACGCGGCTGGCCGAACGCCTGTTCGAGCTCGGTCATCGTAGGACTCATCGGTTCCTCACCTTCCACACTATAAAGACTGAAATGGTGTTGTCGAGCATCTTCATACGATCCCCTCGGCGGCGGTGATCGCCCCGGTGCGGGCGAGGGAGCGGTGGGAGAACCGTTCCACCGCGAGATTGAGCAGCAGCACGAACACCAGCAGCACAACGGCAGCGGCGTAGGCCTTTTCCGGGGCGAGCGATTCGCCGGCGGGGGAGTTGTCGTAGATGTAGCTGGTGAGGGTGGAGCCTTCTCCGTGCAACACGTTCAGGCCCGGAAGCCCGCCATCGGGCGTGATGCGCAGCGTATCGCCGAGCATCAGGACCACGATCGCGGTGTCGGCGATGATGCGGCTGACGCCGAGCGTGACGCCGGTGGCGATGTTGGGGCGCACGGAGGGCAGTAGCACGCGGCGGATCGTGGCGATGCGGGTCTTGCCGAGCGCGAAGGCGGCCTCGCGCATGTGAGCGGGCACGGACAGCAGGCCGTCGCGGGTAGCGACGAATATCGGGGCCAGCGCGATCAGCGACAACATCGCGCCGGCGGTGATGAAGGATGTGCCCGTGGCAACGCCGTTGGGGGCAGAGGAGGCGAATGCGAGGAAGTGCAGCTGGAAGACCGCCAAGCCAAAGACCGCGATCAGGATGTCGGGCGTGCCAGCGACGACCTCGATGCTGGATTCCACGACCCGCGTCAGCCAGCGCGGACGCCCGTACTCGACGATCCACAGCGCACAGCAGATCGCAAGCGGAGCGGCGATCGCGATGCCGACCACGGTCAGCAGCACGGTCCCGAGCAACGGATCGAGGAAGCCGCCTGAGCCAGCCTGGTCGAGGCTCGCCTGGGGACGGCTGAAGATCAGCTCCGGGCGCAGGTACTGAACGCCGCGGAAGCCCATGTAGAGGAGGATCGCGGCCGCGATCGCGCACAGCGAGAGTCCGGCGGTCCAGGCGGCGAGCCACACGAGGCGGTCGCTGAAGCGCCAGGTGCGCATCGAGGAGCCCCGGCCGCGCCCCGGTGCAAGCTCGCCCGCCGAGGCGAAGCTCATCCGCGCACCTGGTACTTCCTCAACGGCAGCTTCACAAGGTAGGCGGCGACCGATAGGACGCAGACGGAGAACAGCAGCAACAGGGCGCAGGCGTACAGCGTGGAGTTCAGCGCCGGGGCGCCGCCGAGCCCTTCGCGGAAGTCGACGATCGTGGAGGCGAGGGTGCGCATCGGCTCGAAGAAGAAGGCCACTCCGTCGCTCGGTCGGGGCGCGAAGAAGTTCGAGCCGGAGACCATCGAGATCATGATCGCCTCGCCGAGCGCGCGGGCGGTGGCGAGCACGGTGGCGGCGACGATCGCGGGGCGCACGGCACGCAGGGTGACGGCGCGGATCGCGCGCAGCCGGTTGACGCCGAGTGCAGCGGCGCCCTCGCGCCACGCTCCGGGCACCGTGCCGAGGGCGTCGCAGATGAGCGCGATCATGATCGGGGAGATCATCAGGGTGAGCAGCACAACGGCCACGGCCAGGCCGGCACCGGTGAGCTGGACGGTGCCCTCCAACGAGGTCCGCTCGGAGAGGGTGATGAGGTGGTTGCCGACGAACGGCACCAGCACGAGGATCCCGAGCAGACCCCAGATGACCGAGGGCACGGACGCGAGCAGGCGCACGACGCGGATCATCGTGGGGCGCAGGCGGGCGGGAGCGAGCTCGACGATGAAGATCGCGCAGAGCACCGCGAGCGGCAGCGCGAGCAGCACCGCCAGCGAGGTGATCAGCAGCGTGCCGTAGATGATCGGCCAGGCGCGCAGGTGGTAGACGGAGGCGGGAGGGTGCGTCGGAGCGTCAAGCATGTTTTCGAACTGCACCTTCAGGCTGCCGCCGGGCCCGAGCCAGGAGAGGCCGTTGTGCTCGAACGTGGGCCAGGCGCGCACGGCGACGAACGCGACCATGAAGAGCACACAGATGCAGACGAGCAACGACACCGCGCCGAGCGTGCGCTCGGCGCGGTGGTCGGTCCAGGGCTTGCGTAGACGGTGGAGCAAGGTCAAGCGGGAGGGGGGCAGTCCCCCCTCCCGACCTCCCCCAGTGTTGATAGACGCGGGCTGGCTCACGACTTCAGCTGGCTTTGAGCGGAACCCACTGAGTCGAGATGATCTTGCGAGCGGCCTTGCTCGTCCTGATCCACGAGATGAACTTGGCGGAAGCACCGGTGGCTTCGCCTTTGGTCACCTCGTAGAAGCGCGCCGTGGCGGTGTACTGCCCGGAGGCTACGTTGGCGAGCGTGCAGGCGACGCCGTTGTAGGCAACCGGGTTGACGGTGCCCTGGTCGGCGCGGTAGTTGGAGAGGAAGCCGATCCCGTTGGGGGTGTTGGCGACCTGCTGCTCGAGCAGCCCCTCGGAGGGCTCTTCCGCGGCGGTCGAGGCGACGGACTTGTTGCCGAGGAACAGCGTCTTGAAGTTCGTCAGCACGCCGGCGGTGGAGGTGCGGCTGATCAGGTCGATCGGCCCGGAGACCGAAGCGCCCGGGACCTGGCTCCATTCCTTGTCTTTGGCCTCGAAGATCGCCTGGACCTGGGCTTCGGTCAGGTTGGAGAGGGTGTTGGACTTGTTGGTGACGATGCAGATTCCGTATTCGGCGATCGGGTAGTAGACCAAGCCGGAGGGTTCGCCGGTCGGCAGGGGGTCGCGGGAGACGTCGGCGATCTCGACGCGGCCGGCGGCAACGTCGTTGATGCCAATCGTGGTGCCGCCCTGGGAGATCCTGAAGGCGACCTTGTTGTGGTTGAGCTTCGAGTACTTGTGAGCGAGCAGCTGGACGAGTGGGAAGGAGGCGGTGGCTCCGCTGATCGTGATCACGCTCGAAGCCGAGGCGATCGCGGGCACCGCGCTCCCTATCAGGGTCACAGCCGCGAGCGAGGCGGCGATACGGCGGATTCGATGCATTGTGAGGGCCTCCGATTGGGACGTATTGACAAGTTGTTGACGAGCACCCTACCATATCCTCATAAACAAGATCGAGATTAGCTATTTTGTCGAAAAGATCAGTAAAGTCTAGATCCCTACCGATGACCTCTTCCCCACCTCCCCCCCACCCCCAAGCCCCCAAGCTGCCCTCCCGCGGGGTGAGCGCGATCCTCGCGGCGCTGATGCTGGCCGCGGGGATCGCGGCAGGGGCCCTGATCGGCCCAGGCCCGGCGGCGTCGCTGGCAAGTACCTCACGGGCGGCCGCGGTCGGACGAGTGCTGGCGTTGCTGGCGCTGGGCGAGGGAGCGGGCGGCGGTAGCGGGCTGCTGCTCTCCTCCGGTGCGGGCCATACGTCGAGCACGCCGGCGTCCCAGCCAGCACCGTCTGCGGCAAGCAAGGCGACGTCTGGGACGGGCAGTGGGCAGGAAGCGGGCGGGGGAGCCACGAGCAGCTCCTCGCCGTCCCCGTCCACAGCCTCCTCATCCCCCAGGTCGGGGTCCTCCCAAGGCTCGGCGTCTCCGACTCGCTCCACCACGCCGGCGGCGGGCGGCGGGGAAGGCGAAACGACGAAAGCAACGACGCCACTGCCGCCGGTAGCGCACGTGTGGCTGATCGTGCTCCCCTACGGGACAAGCGTGACCAACGCGCTGGGACAGAGCGCGGCAGCGCCCTACATCGACGGGCAGCTGGCCACGCAGGGCACCGTCCTGAGCGCCTACACCTCCCTGGCGGCAGGGCAGCTCGCAGGCGCCGCGACGCTGCTCTCCGGCCAGGAGGCGGCGAGCGTGAGCACGGTTTCCCCGTCGCCGTGCACGACGGCGGCAACGCCGGGGGCCACCGGCCAGGGAACCACGACACCGGAGGGAACGGCGACCGGGTCGGCGACGGGTACACCCTGCCCGTCGGGGGAACCGGCGGGTGTGGCGGCGGCGAACGCCTTCGTGGCAGAAGTGGTGCCGAAGATCGTGGCGAGCGCGACCTACAGGGAACACGGGCTGGTCGTGATCACGTTCGCGCCGGCGAATCCGGAAGGACCCGCGACGGGCGCGGCGAGCACGCCCTCGACGGGGACCCCGAGCACCGAAGGGGCGGGCTCGGAAGTGGCGTACCCGGCGGGGACGCTCACAACAACGCTCACGGCGGCGGGCGCCCCGGCGGGGGCGCTGGTGCTCTCACCCTTCCTGCGCCACCCGGGCAAGCGGGTCGCGAGCGCGTTCGACCCCCAGGCACCCCGCACGAGCCTGGAAGGGCTCCTCCAAGCCAAGGCCGCAGGCGCCTGAACGCTGAGACTTGACCCACCCACGACAGACCCAACCCAACTCACCAACGAAAACGGAGGCCCAGTGCACTCACTGAAGTCGATATACAGCAGCGCCCTGAAAGCGAACGGGCGGCGAGCCACCTGGTGGCTCACCGCGCTCATGGGCGCGATCGCCCTGTCGCTCGCCACCCCGGCCCTGGGGGAGGCGGCCGAAGCGACCCCGCCGAGCACCGCCCCACAGGTGGCGTCGAACCCGAACGACTATGAATGCTCGGGCAGCATCGGCCCCGGCAAGGCGGAAGAAGGCGGCGAAGAAACGCCGGTGCAGTACGAATTCAAATGCAACGGGCAGATCACGGGCTACCAGCTGCAGACGCAGCTGCCGGTCACGGGGATCGAAGGCGCGCCGCTGGTCACGAACTACCAGGGAACACCACTGAAGGACTCGTTCTCCTGCGGCGGAACGTTCCCGGGGTACGCGCTCAACTGCGTGGGCGCGAGCACCACGGAAGCGAACGAGCACGTCACGGGGCAGTTCACGATCGGCTGGAAGCTGTGCACCGAACCGCGCGTGGACCCGCTGTTGACGGTGACGTACGCGTACTTGGAAAAGGGCGTGATCACACAGGCGATCTCAGGTCCGTTCGACCTCGGCCGCCCGAAAGGCTGCCCGGCGACGGCACAGTCGGGTAAAGACCGGCTGGACGCCTACCAGGGCAAGGAACCAAAACCGAAGAAGAAGCACAAGAAGGGCAAGACAGGCACGAAGAAGGGCGGAAAGAGCAAGAAGAGCTAAGAGCGCTTACAGGACGGCTTTCAAAAAGACCGGCACGCCCGGATACGCCCCTGGACGCACCGCCTATTTTGAAAGATGTCCTCGCACCCGTCCCTCCCGGCAGCGGTGGGCGCACCTGCGCCCTGCCCGCCGCCGGGAGGCTAGGCTTGCGGCCATGGGGGTCGCAGCGGCCGCAGGAGTGCGAAGGCAAGCGTGGGGGCTAAGCGCCCTCCGAAAGCGAGCGTGGACGCTCGGCGCCGTCGTATGCGCGGCGGCGCTCCCCGGCTGCGGCGCGAGCGGTTCGGGGGTGTCCACGACGATCACGCAGACCGCAGCCGTGGCGCCGATCTCGAGCAACTGCCCGGACGCGGCGCTGGAAGGGATCGAAGCGGTCGCAGGGCGGGTCTACCGTGAGTCGGCGACCGGCAGGATCGTCACCGAGGCGAGCGAACGCCTGAAGAGCTCGAGCGCCCTGGTGCAGGCGGTCGAAGACGACGACCGGGCGGCGGCGCACCAGGTTCTCAAGAGCCTGCTGCTCAACCAGATCGTGAGCGTACGAGTGACGCGCGACGGACGCACGCTCGCCGAGATCGAACGGGGCGCAGGGATCGCGCCGGCGAGCGGGGCGCTCCTCAACGCCCAGGGGCTGCGGGTGGGCACGTTCACGGTGTCGGTGCAGGGCGCCAACGGGTACGCCCAGACGGTGAGCGGCCTGCTGCACGCGCAGGTGCTCGTGCGCAGCGGCGGGCGCGTGCTGAAGGCAACGCTCAACCCGGCCCCCAAGCTGACGCCGGGGGAGCGCGAGGTGAGCTACGCCGGGACGAGCTACCGCGTGGACACGTTCGCCGGCGAGGCGTTCCCGGACCAGCCGGCGAGCATCACGCTGCTGCTGCCGAGCACCGCGATCGCGGCAGTGTGTACGGGGCACGGCACCAGCGCGGCGCAGGCGCAGGCGGACACGCTCGGCGCGGTGGCCGAACGGGTGTACTACGCCGAGCACGAAGGCAGCAAAGCTGAACTGCTCCTGGGCTACGTGGAGCGCTCGCGGGCCTTCCGCGAAGCGGTGCTCGCGGGCAACGCCACGGCAACGCGGACGGCGATCATCGGCTTCTTCCGCAGCCACCTGCACATCGTGCGGGTGCGGGTGGAACGCGCCGGCAAGCTGTTGGTGGACGTGGGCGGCCCCCACGTGCTGGCCCCGATCCCCGGCGTGGTGCGCAACGCCAAGGGGCACGTGGTGGCCCACTTCCTGATGGCGATCCAGGACGACAAGGGCTTTCAGATCCTCTCGCAGGCGTTCACCGGCGCGCAGGTGCTGATGCGGCAGGGAACGCGCCAGGTGGAAGGCACCCTGAGCCCTGGACCGGTTACCGTCCCCAACCGCGGCCGGGTGCTCTACCGCGGCACGCCCTACCAGGCGTACTCGTTCGACGCCGAGGCGTTCCCAACGGGCAAGCTGAGGATCTCGCTGCTGTACCCCGCGAGCTGACGCTGCCCGGCGACCCGAGACCCTTGCGGGCAGGGTAACCCGCGGCCTCCACTGACACCCGCGACACCGCAGGGAGAGCGACCACCCGGCGGCAGCGCGCAGGGGCAGGCAGCGTGGCCGGCACGCGGCGGGACAGGGCGGCACAGGCGCCCTACACGAGGCTCGTGGACATGCGCTCGACCTCCTCGACGGAGGTGAGCCCAGCGCGGACCTTCTCGAGGCCGTCGTCGTGCAGGCGGCGCATCCCCTCGCGGGCGGCGACCCCCGCGATCTCATCGACGGAGCCGTGCTGGAGGATCAGTGTGCGGATCTCCTCGGAGACCGTCATCACCTCGTAGATGCCCACGCGGCCGCGGTAGCCGGAGCCCGAGCAGCGCGAGCAGCCGGCGGCCTCGAAGGGCTCGGCGCCGGCGAGGCCAAGCTCGGCCAGCACCGACTCCGGCAGCGTGGAGGGGCGCTTGCAGTGGGGGCAGAGCTTGCGCACGAGCCGCTGGGCGACGACGCAGTCCACCGCGGAGGAGATCAGGAAGGGCTCGATGCCCATGTCGACCAGCCGCCCGAGCGCGGAGGGGGCGTCGCGGGTATGCAGCGTGGAGAGCACCATGTGCCCGGTGAGCGCGGCCTCGACCGCGATGTGGGCGGTCTCGCGGTCGCGAATCTCGCCGACCATGATCACGTCGGGGTCGGCCCGCAGCATCGAGCGCAGGCCCACGTCGAAGGTGACGCCGGCCTTCGGAGCGATCTGCATCTGCTTGATCCCGGCGATGCGCGACTCGACGGGGTCCTCGATCGTGAGGATCGAGCGGGCGCCGTCGTTGAGCACCGAGAGCGCCGCGTACAGCGTGGTGGACTTGCCCGAGCCGGTGGGCCCGGTTACGAGCACCGCCCCGTGGGGCCGCGCGATCGCGTGGGCGAAGCGCTCCTGCTCGGCGGGCTGCAGGCCCAGCGACTCGAGGTTCTGCACGACGGCGCCCTTGTCGAGGATGCGCATCACCGCGCCCTCGCCGTAGACGAGCGGGAGGGTGACGACGCGGATGTCGATGCGCCGGCCTTCGACGTTCAGCGCGAGGCGGCCGTCCTGAGGGGCGCGGCGCTCGGAGATGTCGAGGTCGGCCATGATCTTGATGCGCGAGATCATGCCCGCGGCCATCCGGCGGCGCACGGTGGCCGCCGGGTAGAGCACCCCGTCGACGCGGAACAGCACACGGGTGTCGCCCTCTTCGGGGTTGACGTGGATGTCGGAGGCGCCCTGCTGGACGGCCTGGGCGATGATCGAGTGCACGAGCTTGATGACCGGCGCGTCCTGGTCGGCCTCCTCGGAGAGCGACGTGGAGAGGTCGCCCGCGCCCTCCTCTTCCCCCTCGACGATGTCTTCGATCGAGCCCTCCAACCGCCCGAGGCGGCCGGCGAGCAGCGCAACGTCCTCGGCGGAGGCTGCGGCGACCCGCACGCGCCGGTTGGTGATCATCGCGATGTCGTCGATCGAGAGGATGTTGGTGGGGTCGGCCATCGCCAGCAGCAGCGCCCCGTCGTCCATGAAGCGCACGGGCACCGCCTGGTAGCGCTTGATGGCCTCGGCGCTCAGCAGGTTGACCGCGCCCATGTCGGGTTCGTAGGAGGAGAGGTCGATGTATTCGAGGCCGAACCGTTCGGCCACCACGCGGGCGAGCTGGTCCTGGCGCAGAACCCCCTGCTCGACCAGCACCTGCCCGGTGGGCTTGCGCTGCGAGCGCGCGGCGGCGACCGCCTGCTCGACGGCGGAGCGGTCGGCGAAGCCGAGGTCGACGACGACCTCCCCGATGCGCCGCCCGGGGCGCAGGGGCCGCGTGGGCGAGGTGAGCCCGTTGGCGGGGTGACGCACCTGAGTGGAGGGGATACCCCCCCCACCCATCCCCACCGCGCCTCCGATCACGCCCGCCGCGCCGCCACCAACGCCGCCGGCTCCGCCCACCGCACCGCCGCCCACAGCCCCCCCAACACCGCTGCCTCCACCCCCCGCGCCCCCGGCGGGAGAAGCAGAAGGCTCCAGGAGCACGACGGGGTCTGGGGCGGGGGATTCCGGAGCGGGGGGATCGTCCAGGCTTGGGGATGGCGGCTCTTCCAGGCTCGGGGGCAGCGGCTCCTCCAGGCTCGGCGGTGGCTCCAAGAGCAGGGTGGCAGTGGGACGCTCGAGGATCACGGTGGCGGAGCCGGAGACCGCCGACTCGAGCGCCGAGAGCTCGGAGGTCACGGGGGCAGGGGAGGTCACGGGGGCAGGTGGCGGCTCAGGAGGCGGCGACGCCGCGGGCTCGGCGGCGGGGGGCAAGGAGGACGCGGAGACGACGGGCTCCGGGGTGAGAGACCCGTCCTGCGGCGGGATCGCCTGATCGTCACCGGCCGCCTGCGCGCGTCGGCGTTTGAACCAACTCATCAAGTACATAATCGGCATCGCGCGGTCCCCGCTTGACCGCGCCACCCGCGCCCGCCGGCGCGCGAGCTCAGGGTCCGTGCTCGAAGGAGCTGTGGAGGTGCGCGTCGAGCGCGTTGCAGCGGTAGAGCGCGATGGCCTCGGAGGAGCCAAAGCGCTGACCGGGAAGGGCGTCGGGCCCGTGGTGGGCGAGGATGCAGTGCTCGAGCGCAAGACGGCGCGGGGCGGGCAGCGAGGAGGGGTAGCGGGGCGCGAGCAGGCGCAGCCCGAGCTCGAGGTGCCCGAGCAGACGCCCCTCGTCGGAGCGGGCGAGCTCCGCGCCAAAGGTGAACTCGCGGGTCTTGCCGAGGTCGTGCAGCAAGGCGGCGGCGAGCAGCAGGTCGCGGTCGAGACGGGGGTGCAGGGTGCAGAGCTCGAGAGCCAGAGCGGCGACGGCGACGGTATGCTCGAGCAGCCCGCCGAGGTAGGCGTGGTGGTTGCCGGCACCGGCCCGCACGGAGCTGCCCGCGCCCGTCCGCGCGGGGATCGAGCAGGGGGCCCGGCGCAGTCCGGCGCGCAGCTCGCGGTCGCCGAGCACCCGCTCGAGCAGACCACGCAGCCCCGGTTCGTAGAGCTCGCGGGCGAGGTGCTCGTAGAAGCCTTCGAGCTCGTCAAGGTCGCGGTGGGCGACGGGCAGGAAGCCCGCGGGGTCGGCCTCGGCGCCCTCGGCACGGGCGATCGTGCGCAGCTCTAGCTGCAGCTGGTCGCGGAAGCGCTCCACGCGGCCCTGCACGCGCACGAGGTCGCCGCGCTCGAAGCGCCCCGCGAGCAAGTCGGCGTCGCGGAAGGCGCGCGCGAGGATCGAGCCAGTGCGGTCGCGCAGCTCGACGGTCAGGTAGGGGGTGCCGGCCCGCGTGAGCAGGCGCTCCTTGCGCGAGCACGCGAACACCCCCGCGACAACGTCGCCCTCGCGCAGCGTGGCGACCGTGGGGGTCTCCCCCGCGGCGACCGTCGGGGCCTCACGCACGGCAACCGTCGGAGACGCCTCTGCGGCAAGGGGGGGCTCCTCAGAGCCTGTCTCGGGGGCGGCCATGCCCGCATGATGTACGGTGGAGCGGATGCAGCCGCTGATCTGGGACCACCGCCCGGAGGGCCTGCGGGCTCCAGCGATGGTGTGCGCCTTCCAGGGGTGGAACGACGCGGGGGACGCGGCCTCGACTGCAGTGGAGTTCGTCGCCAACGCGCTGGGGGCAAAGCGCTTCGCGCAGCTCGACACCGAGGAGTTCTACGACTTCCAGGCCAACCGTCCGCGGATCCGCTTCTCTGCGGAGGGCGACCCGCCCACCCGCCGCGAGATCGAGTGGCCGTCGGTGGAGGTGTTCGCGGCGGCGGCCCCCGGCGCGCAGCGGGACCTGGTGGTGGTGCAGGGCGTGGAGCCGTCCCTGCGGTGGCGCACGTTCAGCTCCACGATCGTGGAGCTCGCGGAAGCCCTGGGGGTGCAGTTGGTGATCACCGTGGGGGCGCTGCTGGCGGACGTGCCCCACACGCTCCCGGTGGCGATGACCGGCTTCTCCTCGGACCCCGACCTGAGCGATCGCCTGGGAGCGGCCGGGCGCCCCAGTAAGTACGAGGGCCCCACGGGGATCGTGGGCGTCCTGCACACCGCGACCACGGAGGCCGGCCTGCCGTCGGTGAGCCTGTGGGCGAGCGTCCCCCACTACGTCGCCGCGGCCCCCAGCCCGAAGGCGGCGCTGGCGCTGGTGCGGCGCCTGGAGGACCTCGTCGGCGTGAGCGTGGACGCGCAGGAGCTGGAGGAGGCAACCGCAAGCTACGAGCGCCAGGTCGGCCTCGCGGTGTCGAGCAACCCAGAGGTGCAGGCGTTCGTGGAACGTCTGGAGCAGGACGCGGAAAGCGAAGAGGAGGACGAGGACGAGAGCGAGAACGGGTGGAGCGGGCGGGACCCGATCTCGATGGATGACTTGCCCTCAGGAGAGCTGCTGGCGAGCGAGTTCCAGCGGTTCCTGCGCCAGCACGGAACCCGGCCCCCCGAGAACCCTCCCAAACGCTCGTAGAGCCGCCTGGTATTGGTTGGGGATCGTCCGCGTGACGCGGTGTGGCAACTACGCGCGTGTGCGCTGGCAGATAAGGAGATCGCATCTGATCTCCTATCGGTCCTCCGTGCCCCGCGGCTCGGGCGCGGCATTCCGGCGGAGGTCAGACGGTACGAATACGTGCACGCGTGCCAGTCGCCTCGAGTAGGCGCTTTAGGTCCCCGGGGTCGCTGGTGAGAACGGTGTCGCCGTCCTGGACGAGCAGCACTATGGCTGCATCGGCGATGTCGGCGGTGCCGGTGTCCGCGAGCAGGAGACCACAGCGGCGGGCACGGGGCGGATCGAGGGGCCACTCACGAAAGCCCACGAGAGCACGGGCAAGCCTCGCTTGACGCGCGGGGGCGCGCCATACCTGCGCTATGCAGGCCGAGGAGGTGACCGCCTCAGCCCCGGACTGCGCAGCGACAGCCAGCAGCGCCCCGACAGCGCGGTCGCCGCGATCAAGCGCGATCAGCCCGCCGGCGTCGAAGACGAGGGCAGCCACTCGCGGGCCTCGCTGAGCTCACGCTCGGTGTAAGGGCCGCCCGTCGTCTCTGCGATCTCCTGCGCTACAGCGCGCAGCTCCTCGGCCCGCAAGCGGGTGGCCGCTGCTTCGGCGAGCCAACCAGACACGCCAGCTGGACCCGCCGCCTTGCGTACACGCCGGTAGAGGCCCTCCTCGAGACTTACGCTGATCTTCGCCACCCCAACAGAGTAGCACCGCCGATCCTACCGGGCAAGCCCTACAGCGACGCCTGCACGTGACCGCAGTCCTGGACGGCGTAGGCGGGGGCGCAGTATGTCTGGGCCGTCCAGTCGGCTTTGAATTCGTGAACAAAGCTTTCCAGGGCGTGTTGGCGGCTGCGAGCGCCGCGGTAGCCGGCCTGCACAGATCTCTGGATGCGTTCCGACAAGATGCTCAAACGCACGCGGAGCAGAATGTCCGCGACAGTCTGGCCCGACCGCTTGAGGAATTTCTTGAATTCCCTCCGCTTGGGAAACTGCTGACTGCGCAGGTGGTCGAACCTGTGACGGACCTCGGCTTCCGACACAACGATATTCCGATTCTGCGCTTCGCCGATTATCCAATCGGATGAGATCAGGAAGCCCATCACCAGCTGCACTCGATTACCCCTGGACTGATGGTGCTTCGAGGCTTCTTCGGCCTTGCTCTCGACGTGCGCCCAATGCTGGAATGTCGCTCCAGTGATCGACTGGGGACCGACGCACGCCACGACCTGTTCTGATGCCGGCTCGACAGGGCCAGGGGTCGCCAGCGTGCCTTCAGGGTGCGGTGTCGCCGGAGCGACTTCGGGCACCGTCGACGTGGGTGGCGGACATGCCGTGGTGGGCGCCTGAGCGCCGGCCACAACAACGAATGCCAGGCAGAGCAGAGCAACGGCGACGCCCGCGCTCGCGGCCCACCTCAGGACAATCCGATAATCAGTGCCTTCTCTCATAGCGTAACGATCGGCACCCTATCACCGGGAGTCCCCGTATCGATCTCAGACCACACGGCCGTAAGCGGCTACTTCCTGCGCCTCCTCGCCTTGCGGCCATTGTGCTGCAGAGCGAGATGAACGCTCCGCACCTGCGGCTGCGCTCCGGCGCCAGTTTCGAGAATCGTAAGGCTCGCGCCCAGCTGCCCGTGCCCGGCGATCAGCAGCGCACGGCCCGCGGCGTTGAGGGCGAGCTTGACGGTGGTTGTCTGCGCAGACGCGATCGTGAACATCACGGTCCCGATCGTGACGGTGCGCTGCGCCGCATCGCTCAACTCGCCTTCAGGGATTCCCGCTTCCCTCGCGATTTTCTTAGCGCAGCCTTAGCATCAATGGCTCCTCTAGGTATTTCGCCGCAATCGCTCTCGCTCTGTCCAGCCTGCGTGTTCTCGTTGCTGGATTCGCCTTCGCCGAAGACCGAGTTGAACACACTTGAGATGCCGTGCCTAATTTCGCTCGCCGTGTATCCGATTTCGTGTCCGATTTTTTTGGCGGCTTCTATGGCACGTTCGGTTTGTTCGCAGCTGGGAAAGGGGAAACAGATCTCGGGAGGACAGGACGGGGCTCCGCCTATCGATTCCCCAGAAAACCAGTGCGATCTGTGTAGTTGACCGGATTATCGCCCGCGTAGTTGTAGGCCGCCCGCGTGACCATCTCCAGCGGGTCAACAGTGAGGAACTGTGCGGTGGTGGGGTCGTAGACGCGGTTGCGTAGGTATATGAGTCCGGTGTCAGGGCTGGTGTATTGGGCGTCGAACCCGAGCGGCGTCGTAGCTGTCCCTTCGCAGGTCGGGGTGCCGTTGGCGGTGTAGGTGCATTTGCCGGTGACGGTGCCGGTTGAGCCGGTGAGGAGGCGCGTGCTGCCGGCCTGATCGTGTACTGCCGGCCTGGTCGTGATGCAAGTATGTGACCGTGCCGGTAGTGTTGTTGATTTGCTCGATGCTCATTTGGGCATGACCATAGATGAAGATAGGACTGCCGCCGGACAACACCACAGGCACGCGGCTGAATCTACGGTCCCTGCGTGCGGTTGTTCTCTATTGCCTGGCTCAGCTCCCGATCAAACCACGCACCTAGCTCCATTGTGTCTCCACCATTGGGGTACGAAATATCGGGCGTAAACTCAATGACATCCACCAGGTTACGGTCGCTCCATATGTGGACGCTAATCTCGGAATGCCCTTCGCGAGTGTGAGCCGCATCACCAGACAAAATCTCGCAACGCAGCCTCGCGTCGGTAATTTGAGAATCACGAGCGCGGAGGATACCTTCGACAGCCTTCACGGACTGCTGATAAAAGTCTGTGAGCTGCGTCATTCGACTCCAATCGTCGGATTTTCGATCCATTCGTCAGGGAACAGCCGTTCGCTGCCAGCGCTGCCGATATGTGTTTGATGTTGGTGAATGAGCTCACCATCGAGTTCGACACGATGCGTAACCGATATCGTCTCTCCATCTAGTGTCTCGCGAACAATTTGCGACGTGGCCGCATCAGCACCAAGGCTCCCCCGCGTAGTTATCTCTCTCGCCAAGTTCGCCGACTCGTCGGCGGCCTCGATGTCGTCCTCGCCTGGGACGAAGAAGGTGGTGGCGAGTCCGGCGTATCCGCCGTCTTGGTAGGCGCTTGAGCAGGCGTCGACGTTTTCGTCGCCGATCCCTTCGCGGATCTTTTTCGTTAGGCCGAAGGTGAGTTTGTCGCCCCACCCGGCGACGCCTTCGCCGACTTCTTCCCACGACGGCGTGCCAGGGATACCGAAGATGAGCCCGCTGGGGTCGCCGTAGTTGACCGGATTGTCACCCGCGTAGCTGTAGGGTTCGCCGGTGAGTGCCTTCAGCGGATCAACGCTAAGGAACTGTGCCGTCGCCGGATCGTAGACTCGCGCTCGCATGTAGATCAGCCCCGTGTCCGAGCTTGTGTATTGGGCATCGAACCCGAGGGAGGTCGTAGCCGAGCCTTCGCAGGTGGGGGTGCCGTATGCGCTGTAGGTGCATTTGCCGGTGACGGTCCCGGTGGAGCCAGTTAGGAGGCGTGTAGAGCCAGCTTGGTCGTGGTGGAGATAGGTGGCGGTGCCGCCGCTTGAGATTTGCTCGATCGGTACACCTCCTGGGCCGTAGATGAAGCTATACGACCCGTTGCTGAGCAGGAGCGGGATACCCGCTTCGGCGTTGTCCCAAGCTAGATAGCTGGTGCTGCCGGCGACGGTTTCGCTGGTGCGTAGTCCTTCACCGTTGTAGGTGTAGCTGTCTTCGATTGCGGCTTGTTCGCCTTCTTTTGGTTGAGTGACCGAGGTGAGGTTGCCGGCCTGGTCGTAAGCGTAGGTTGTTGCGGGGCCGCTGGTAGGGGTGCGTTTTGTGCGCTCACCGACTTCGTCGTAACTATAGGTGACGCTCGTGCCTTTTTCGAGCTCGTCAGCGGCGTTGAAGGTGTTCGTGCTGGAGCCAGTCTTGGTCGGGTTATTCGCTGCGTCGTATTTATATTCGGTCGTTCCGAGCTTGGCCAGGCGATTGTTTTCGTCGTATGTAGCGCTCGGTTTTTCTTCTCCGGGTAGACCTTTTTGGGTGATGGTTTTGACTTGTCCGTCGTCGTCTAGGGTGTAGGTCAGCGATGCCTGCACTTCGCTGCTTTTCTTCATTTCGATTTTCGTGATCTGGTCGGCGTCGTTGAGCGTGGTTTTGTCTTCCTCGCTCGTGCCGCTCGGATATGTAATCTTGGTGAGGTCGGAGTCTGGATCGTAGGCGAACGTCGTGGTGTGGCTGAGCCAGTCTTTGACGGATTCCAGCCGGCCGTCTTTATCGTAGGTGCGAGTGACGGTTTCTCCGTTCGGGTAGGTCAGTTCGGTCGGGGCGTCATCGAGGTTGTAGGTGTATTTGACCGTGTTCCCGTGGCCGTCTTTGCTTTTCGTCAGGCGGTCAAGCTGGTCGTATTCGTATTCGGTGGTGCCGCTGGCGTCTTCGATCTTGGTACGATCGCCGTCTTCGTTGTATTCATATTTGACAGCGTGAGTTTTCCCGTCCGAGTAAGTTACTTCCACCAGATGGTTGTCCGCATCATAGCTGTAGGTGGTGGTACGTTTGAGTGGATCAGTGACAGTTTTGAGGTTGCTCGCTGGGTCGTATTCCTCGGTCGTGGTGTGTTTCAGAGGGTCGATGACTTCGGTCACCTCACCCAGCAGGTTCCGTTCGTATTTGGTCGTATGTTCGTTGCCGTCAGTCTCGCTAGTGACCTGGCCTTCCGCGTTGTAACCCGTTTGGTCGTATCGCCGTTCGGTTGCGTCACCTTGATGAGCTCGTTATCGGCGTCGTATTCGTATTTGGTGGTGTGGCCGTTGCCATCGGTGTAGGATTCAACGTTGCCGTCGGCGTCGTAGACGTATTTGCTCGTATGCCCCAGTGGGTCCGTGATCGTCTTCGGCCGCTCCTGTTCATCGCGTTCGATTTTGGTCGTGAAGCTTTCTTCTTTCGCGCCGCTCGCGTGGCCGCGAGGACTAACGGATGAGGTGACGTTCGAGTCTTCGTCGTACGCCCACGTGCGCTTGTCGCCTTCAGGATCAAGTTCCACCGTGCGATCGCCATGCGAGTCGTATTCGTAGCTCGTCACGTGTTTGAGTGAGTCTTCCACGCTTTCCAGGTCACCTTTTGAATCGTATTTGAATTTCGTGACCTCAGTTTCACCCAGCGGGGCGGGACGTTCGATCGCTTCGACGTTCCCATGGCTGTCGCGTTTGATCGTTGTTTTCTCACCCCGTGGTGTGGTAGTGGAGATCACGTCATGGGTACTGTTATATTCCCATTTCGTTTCGTGGTTCAAGGGGTCGGTTTCGCTGATACGGTCGCCGGTCGCTTCATTGTATCCATATGTGGTCTTGTGTTTGTCGGGGTCAGTGACCGCTATGAGATCGCCGTTACCGTCATATTCATAGAGTGTCGTCGCGGCGATACTGGTGCCAGAGGCGCGCGTTACGCTCGCTAGCTGGCCTTCGCTGTTGAAGACCTCCACGGTTTTCGCCCCCGACGGCTCGGTGATCATGGTTTCGCTGCCCGTCGCGGTTTCGAGGTATTCCCATTTACGTTTGCGTTCCAACGGGTCGGTTTGGGCGATCACGCGGTAAGAGCCGCTGTATTCCGTGGTGGTCGTATGCCCACGCCCATCAGTCTCGCTCGTCATCTCATGCGAGGCATTGTATTTGAATTTCCAGCGTGCGCTGCTTCCGCCGGGCAGCGTTACCGAAGTCAAGTTCCCGCTTTCATAGGTATATTTCACGACGTGGCCCATCGGGTCTTTGGCCGATTCCACCTCTCCAGAGCCGTTATAGGTAAAGGTCAGGCTGCGACCAGACGCATCGCTGACAGATTCCAGCCGACCTTCACTGTTGCGATGCATCGTCACAGCGTTGCCGTTGCGGCCGGTGATGCTGGTCAGCAGGCCCGTGCCTTCAGCAAACCGAAGTACCGTCTGATCAACGGGAGTATAGATGTATTCTTCGTGTTCCTGAACCAGCTTACCGTGCACGAGCCCATCCCCAAGCGATTCCCACGCACCCGTGAGATTGACAAAACGCACGACGCTCCCGTCCTGTTGATGGATGGTGACGACCGTGTAGCCATAGAGACTGCTCGTCGTTATGTGCGCGCCGTAGGGGCCAGCCCAGCCGTAGCCGAAAGGACCGTGTTCCGTAGCGGTTACCGCCTGTTGCGAGTTGTACGACCGCGTCAGCGCCAACCCCGGACCCCTACCACCCACCGACAGATCCGTCTGGCTCTCAACCTCGTTACCAGTCGCACAATTCACCGGATCGCCTTCGCGACAGCCGACTTTTGATTTAGGTTCGGTCCCTGTCCCAAATTCTTCTTCAGGGGAAACCGTCGCGAGCGGAAGGACTTCCATAACCCATTCCCGCAGCCCACCTTCTTCTTCAAGCAAACGCCTGAGTTCTTTTTCAAGCGTAGACAGACTCGCTTCTTCGCCCGCCAGTGTTCCGACGTTATAAGCGAATTCACCTTCCAGTTTCTGACCTTCCCACGGATGCACGACCCCGAGTACCAGCGGAACATAGAATGCCTGCGCCGTCACCGGAGCATCTACTTCGCTACCTTTATCGTGGCCCTCGTAGCACTCGTTCCAGATCCATTCCTGCTTGCTCCAGCCAGAGATTTCAGTTCCATTGTCACCACAGTTTCGACCCGGTTCTTCAGGATTGTCCGCCGGCGCACGTTGGCCCACGATTTCGCCAACCCCACATCCATCGAGATACCACGCGTTTTCAGGGGCAAATACTTCTTCAAAAAAGGTTGAGCCGACTTTTTCGCCCTTTGCCAGAATACCCACGCTCCACGTTTTGCAGGAGGTTCAGGGCTAGACCCAGGAGCCGCTGGCCCGACGATGCGCATCCATTTATTACCCATCTGCCAGCCAACTTCCAAACCACTGCTGCCCGTCTGCACCGTCCGGAGACTCCTGGCCAGTTCCCTCACGGACCCCCACTGATTAGTCCCCAGCTCCAATTCCGCGATCCCTTTCGCCAACCTAGAGTATTTCGGCGAGGTAGTCGGAAGAGCCTCCTCAATACTCCACATACGCGCACAAACAAACCCACACTTGGATTTAGAGCGCCTAACAAAAGGTAGGATTCGTCGTGGGGCTGTCGAAGTCCTGCGTCATGGCTAAACCTCTTCTTCCAGACGAGTTGTGGGCTCGAATCGAGCCGATCTTGCCGGAGCGCGAGCCGCAGATCACGGGACGCCCGCGGGTACCCGACCGGGCGGCGCTGACGGGGATCCTGTTCGTGTTGAAAACCGGGATCCCGTGGGAGGACCTGCCCCAGGAGATGAGCTGTGGGTCAGGGATGACTTGCTGGCGGCGCCTGCACGAGTGGAGCGAGGCGGGCGTGTGGAACCGGTTGCACCAGGTGCTGTTGGACGAGCTGCAGGACGCCGGCCAGATCGACTGGTCCCGTGCGGTCGTGGACAGCTCGCATGTGCGGGCTAAAGGGGGGGCGAGCAGACCGGCCCCTCGCCTGTCGATCGCTCCCGTCTTGGCAGCAAGCATCATGTGATGGTCGACGGCAGGGGAACCCCGCTGGCGGTCACGCTGACCGGCGGACACCGCCACGACATCACGCAGCTCACCGAGCTCACCGATCGCGTCCCGCCGACCGGCCGTCACGGCAAGTTCCGGCCCCGGCGCCTGTACGCCGACCGGGCGTATGACTCCAAGCGCCACCGCAAAGAGCTCCGCGACCGCCACATCGTCCCCAAGATCGCCAGGCAGAAAACCGGCCACGGCTCGGGACTGGGACGCGAGCGCTGGATCGTGGAGCGCACAATCTCCTGGCTGCACGCCAACCGCTACCTCGCCCGCCGCCACGCACGCCGCGCCGACATCCACGAAGCCATGCTCACCCTCGCCTGCGCCAAGATCTGCCTCAAACAAGTCCACCACTTTTGTTAGGCGCTCTTAGTCGATTCACCAGCATTGTGATATGCCCACTGAACCAGTTCGGGGAAATGCTCTTCCATGGTATGCGACAGTTTTTCAGCATGAGCCACAGCACAAAAAAGCATTAGCGAAGAAGCACACGCCAAGCACAGCGACACGACACCGACGACCCTCGATAGCTGGGTCGTGGGAAGACCCCAACCCCCGCCTGCCGAGCACGTCTTGCCGAGCCGTATTGCCTCCATCGAGCCTCCTGTTCGTCCTGCGGATGAGTAGCGAGCCTTTTATCAGATGGGGCGGACGTCATCTCGTGCGACCCCAGCCAACCGTCCGAACACTCAGCATCCGACCCGCGCTCAGCGCCCTCGACATCCGATGGCTGCAACCTGATCGCCCCGGCCTTCGTCCCCTATTGCTCCTCTATCTGGCTCTCTATGCGCCATGGTCGATCCGTCATCTTTCCACCTGCGATGCCGCCTGAATAGACCACTAGTGGACTATGGGTTTCTTGAGTCGTCCGAGCGGTCGGACGAAGCAGATCGAGGCCGGGATCGGATGCTTTGGCCCCTCGAGGCGAAGCGATTTGGGGTGCGAGGGCTGCTACGTCGAGCGCAGCCCGTAGATGGTGCGCCATGCGCGCAGGATCGGCAGCAGCACCCTGGTGAGTGAGCCGCCCGCCTGGACCACGCTACGGGTCTGCGCACGGCGGTGTGGCGTCTGGGCGCTGTCCTTCGAGAGGTAGAGCGCAACCATCGAGGCCGCGATCACCGCCTGCCTCGGGCCGTTGCGCCGTGCCCGCGCCTCGATCATCGAGCGCCGCACCAGTTCGCGTATGCGCCGCGCCGCGCGCTCCTCGGTCCCGTAGTGGGCAACATAGCTGTGGCCGGCATCCACGATGTCTTCGGCCGTGTCCGCGTGGCTGTCGAGCATCGCGGCCGTCATCGAGATCCAGAAGTAGGCATCGATGGTCTCGGCGCAGTCGCGCTCCGTGTGGGCCGGTTCGGCCGCGAGCGAGAGCAGCGCCAATACCGTGAGCCACGCGCTCGCCGCCGCGGTCAGCTCGAACCAGCTCGCCTCCCTCACGTATGGCGCCTCGCGCGCGACCCACTCCCGCAATAGCACCGCTCGTCGCGCGGGATCCGACTCGTGGTTGAGCGCCTGCACGCCCGCGAACTCGGCCGCGCGGATCACCGACGGACGGACCCGCACATACCCCGGCAATGAGGCGCAGACCTCGCGGCACACATCCACGAGCGCGCGAAGGTAGCCGCCGTCGTCCCGCCATGGATGGCGCTCGTAGTAGTCGCGCCTCGGCGCCTGTGGGTCGATCGCGTCAGCGAGTGCCTGCTGTAGACAGCGTCCGCTGGGGACGCCCGCGGAGGCCGCGCGCTCGTCGGCGCTGTCCAGGAAGTCGGCCATCGTCTCGTAGCGCACCAATAGCCTCAGCAGAAGCGGGACGCGACGGCGGGGCAGGGTCCAGAACAGCGCCGCGCCGTCGATGTTGCCGCGCTTGCTTGTGAGGGCGTCGAGCGCGTCCTCGCGGAGTGGCGCTTCGGGGATCGCCGCCGCCCGCCTCTTCCAGTAGCCAACCTCGCGTGCGACCGCCCGCAGACCCCACAACAGCTCGCGCGCCGCCGCCGCGGCGAGCGCCCACAGCTGCCTTGGGGAGAGAGGCGTCGGATCGATTGTTCCTCCGGAGTTGAATCGCCAAAGCGTAGAGGGCGCCCGAGGACCATCGATACTCGCCGGCGCCTGCCGGTGCGCGGGTCCGTCAGCTCTGGAGCGCCGGCTGTACCCGGGCCGCGAAGTAGCCCGGGATCGCGACGATCATCACCGCCGCTGCGCTCACCAATGCGAAGCTCGTGAGCGCGATCGGCACCGCGACGGAGAAGACCATCGGGAAGCCCGTCACCGTCGCGAGCGCGTGGCTCAGCAGCAGCTGCCCGTAGAGGCCAAACAGCACCCCGATCGAGCAACCCGCGCCGAGCAACAGCGCGCTCTCGAACAGCAGCGCGCGCCACAGCTCGCCGTCGTCGTAGCCATCGACCTTCATGCCCGCCAGGCGCCCCCGTCGCTGCCAGATCATTGCGCCCATCGCCGCCGCCATCGCCAGCACCGCCGCAATCAGAACGAGCGTCGCGATCTGACTTAGGCGTTCGAGCCCCTGATGCTGAGCGGCGCGGTCGGTTTCCTCACGCTGCGCGGCCGCCTGGACGCCCAATCCCGAGCCCGGCCCGAGTACCCGCTGAACTTCGCGTCGCGCCGCAGCGAGCTGGATCCCCGGCTTCAGTTCGAGCTGGTAGGCGCTCGGCTCAGGGCTGCCCCAGGCGCGCGCGTAGTCGTCCGCGTTGACGATGATGGCTCCGGGTGGCCAGCCGAAGTTCGTCGTCACCGCTGCGAGCCGGAACGTCGCGGGCCGCGGCGTCGGCAGCGCGAACGACTGATCAACGCGCAGGTGCAGCTCGTGCGCAATCGACTGCGAGACGACCGCCCAGCCGTGCCCGCGGATCAGGACACTCGCCCGTGTTATGTTGCCGTGCACGACCTGGTTCGGCGGGATCGGTTGTGCGCCGGCGCGCGGCGGCGCGATGACCAGCGCACGATGATCGTCTACGTCGAGGAACGATCCCCGGTAAAGGCGCACGGACGCTATCTGCGGTAGTCGTACGAGCCTGCTCGTGCTTGTCGCACGAAACGGGGTCGTCGCGAGGGTGTTGGCGACACCCTTCGGCGCAACCCACAGATCGGTGACGAGGTTCACTTCGACATCGACGCGATTCAACCCGCTCTGCAGGTTGTTACGGGCTCCCTCGATCGCGACACTGCCGAACACCGCAATTGCCCCCGTGGCAGCGATTGCGGCAGAGCGCACCCGCGTGGAGCTCGACTGCAGCTCGATGATCGCCAGGCGCGGAGCGACGCCCACCATCCCGCGCTGAATGTGATCGAAGCCGGCGATGAGTGCGTTCAACAGGACCGGCAGCAGGAGCAACGTCGCCGCAACCAGGCTGACGAAGCCCGCGACCGCGACCGGCACGGTTTCGACGCCGGAGACGAGGGTGGCCGTCGTCGCCATCAGACAGGCGAGTCCGATGGCCGACGCCCAGACCACGCTGGACCGCGTGGGGATGCCCGGCGCCCGCGCGCTAAGCGGCACGCGCGCGAAGATGTCTCTGAGCGGGTTGAGAACCCCGATGCACGCCGCGAGCACTCCCCCGCCCGCCGCCACCGCGACGCACTGCCAGGTCACGATCCGCTGCGACCCGACGGGGAACGCGAGGGAGAGGTAGCCGGGGCTCGCTTCCAGGAAGTGATGGGAGAGCCACTCGCCCAGCAGCAGTCCGACGAGCGCGCCCGCGAGGCCCAGCACGAGCGCGTCGAACAGCAGTACCTCGACGATCTCCCAGGGGGTGTAGCCGTCGAGGCGCAGGTCCGCGACCAGGCGCCGGCGCTGGGGCACCGTTAGCAGCATCGCGTTGAATGCGAATAGGAAGCCGACCAACGCGCTGACGGCCGAGAACAGTTCGGTGGACTGGATGGTCGGGCCCTCCGCCTGGCGGAAGACGGTCGCGTCGAAGTCGGCCGGCAGCACGTTGAGCCGCCCATTCGCAAGCTGGGTCAGCTCGGCTCGCGCCTCGCCTTCGCGGCCCGGCTGGGGCTGGACCAGGATGCGGGATATCCGGCCCCGCATCCCGGCGAGCCGCTGGGCGTAGACCAGCGGGGCGATGGCGACCGGGCTGTGCACGAGCGCGCCGATTTCGGCTTCCTGCAGGGTGAGCCCCAGGAGGGTGGGCGCGCTGCGGCCCTCGAGGTCGATCGTGAGTGGCTGCAATGGGCCCGCTCCGATCTGCTGCACGATCGGCGCGGGCACCGCGAGCGCTCGCTGTCCGGCGAGCTGGGCGGCGGTGAGGTGGCGCAGCAGCACCCCGCCGAGGTGCGCGAAGCTGGGGTCGGCGCCGATCAGGTAGACAATCCGCCGGCCGCTCGGGCCGACCAGGTACGCGTCCGTCGCGAGCACCGGCGCCGCCTGGCGTACCCCCGGCAGGCGCTGCACCGCCTCCAACATCCCTTCGCTGAACCCCCCCGGGTCGCGCGCCTCCAACTGCAGGCTCGCCCGGCCAACGATCCCGCTCGTGAGCTGATCGACCGAGCCGCTGAGGCTCGTGTTCGCCACCTGCGAGGCAAACAGGAGCGCGACTCCTACCGCGATCCCAAGGACCGCGAACAGCTCCTGGACCAGGCGCACGCGCAGGCGCACGAGGTAGAGGCCCGCGATGTTCGAGAGCTTCATGGGTGGGGCTCCGTATCGCCGGGCGCCACTGGCGCGAGCTCGCGGTCGGGGTCGTACTGCGCGAGGAGCCCGTCGCGTAGCTCGTGTACACGGTCCGCGTAGGCCGCGGCGCGGGGGTCGTGGGTGACAAGCAGGATCGCGACCTCCCGCTCGTGGCAGACCTCGCTCAGCAGCTCCAGCACCTCGCGCCCGCGCTGGGTGTCGAGGCTGCCGGTCGGCTCGTCCGCGAGCACGAGGCGCGGGTCGGTGGAGAGGGCGCGCGCGATCATCACCCGCTGGCGCTCGCCCATCGAGAGCTGCTCTGCGCGGTGGCCGAGGCGCTCGCCGAGGCCGAGGCGTTCCAGCAGCGGGGTGACCCGGCGGCGGGCCTCCCGGGTGCGGTGGGCGCCGAACAGCTTCAGCGCCGCGTTGTCGCTCGTGCGCGCGCCCGGGATCAGGTCCAGCGACTGGCGCACGAAGCCCAGCTCGTGGCGACGGTAATGCGCCGCCTCGCGCCGGGAGAGCGCGGTCACCTCGCGGCCCCCCACCCGCACCGAGCCGCGGTCGGGGCGCAATAGCGCGGCAATCAGCATCAGCAGCGTCGTCTTGCCCGACCCGCTCGGCCCGTACAGCGCCACCAGCTCCCCCGGGCTCACCTCCAGCGAAACGCCGTCCACCGCGTGCACCGGCTCTCCATCTCCCACCCGGTAGTGCTTGACGAGGTCGCTCAGCTCGAGCACGGCTGGTGTCCCGACACTAGGCGGGCGTCCCGCCGGCGCTCGAGCGGCGCCTCCCACCCTCCGGGAAGTCGATCACCTCGCCCTCGTGCTCCCCCCACTCGGCTGGCGCGATCAGCCGCCCGCCGCTGAGCGAGCGGATCGTGTGGGCGTGCATCATCGCGCTCATGTCGGGGACCGTCGCGAGCACCGCCATCCGCTCCTGCTCCGCAGTCGCGCGCAGCAGCTCCATCACGTCCTCGCGTTGGAGGTCATCGAGGCTCGTGGTCGGCTCGTCGACCAGCAGCAGCTGCGGGGCGCGCACGAGCGCGTGGGCGATCGCCACCAACATGCGCTCGCTGTCGGAGAGATCGCGCCACCTTGCCAGCGCGCACCGTCCCGCTCCCACGCGCTCGAGCATCGCCGTCGCCCGCTTCCGCGCCTGTACGCGGTTGTGCTCGCGCAGCAGCGCCATCCCCACGTAGTCGCGGATCTGCAGCTCGGCGCTGTTCGGCCCCGCGGGTCGCGCCCACGCGATCGGCCCGCGCAGCAGCCGCGCGAGCCCACGCGCCGAGAGGCGCTGCAGGTCGCGCCCGGCGAAGCTCACGCTCCCCGTGGTCGGCGTCGCCAGGCCGGCCGCGAGCTTCAGCAGCGTCGTCTTGCCCGAGTTGTGCCGGCCCCACACCGTCACGACCTCTCCGGAGCGCACATCGAACGAGACGCGGTCGAGCACCGGCACGCAGCGCTCGCCCCGCCAGTAGCTCATGCTCACCTCCTCCAGCGACAGCAGTGGGTCCATCCTCACGGCTTCCGCCTGCGCGCCCGCGCGGCCCTACGGCGCTTCTCCCGGCGCTGCTCCTCGATCTCGCGGTCCATCACCAGGGCCATGCGCTGCAGCCACCCGGCCATCACCTGGAGGTTGTCGATACCCAGGTTGCGCAGCAGCACCGCCGTCGAGCGCGACCAGCCCCGCTCCTTCGCAGGACGCTGCGCGGACTCCTGCAGCTGCTTCTGCATCGCCAGACAGTCCCGCTCGCGCTGGCGGACGCGCACGATGAGCTCCGGCAGATCCTCCGGCCGCGAGACCGCGATCTTCACGAGCAGCTCCTCGAAGATCAGGGTGAACGCCAGCGGCGCCCGCATCCACCCGCCGAAGTCCCGCTCACCCAGCGCGGTCACCTCGAACACCACGCGCGGCGAGCCGCCGCCCCTGGGCTCTTCCCTCGCCCGCCGAATCAGCCCCTCCTGCTCGAGCTCGAACAGGAGCCGGTAGATGTAGGTGGACCTGACCTGCGGGGAGCCGAGGCGCTCCTGCATCCGCTGAGCCAGCTGGTACCCGTGGTCGGGCTCCTCGATCAACAATCCCAGCACCGCGTAGCGTGCACTCATCGCGCCGAAAGCTCCTCGCTCTTCCAATGACCGGATCGGCGAACCATAACCGAAACCTGTCGCACGTGTTTCTGGACCGAATGATTCGATAGGCTAGCCAATAAGCAGACAAGCAATGGCGCACGAGACAAGCCGCCGTAGTCTCGCGCGGCTCGTTCCGTGAGGCACGCGCGGCGGCCCTCCGCGAAGCCTCTCCACCAACTCCGGGTCCGTACCGACAACGCCGCGGGGACCCCCTCGGGGGGGTCCTATAAAAAATCTCTGCCCTGAGGCTGAGAGGCGCCCGGTATTAATAGTCGGCGGGCGGCCTGGGGGCCACCCGCCGACTGAGGGAGGAGAGGGTCCTTCTCCTGCCGGCGGAATATGAGGCCGGCAGACTTTCCCGCTCGCGGTCTCCTCCGAGCCCGAGACGAGGGAAGTTGGTTCAGACCAGGTTCAGAACGCGCTCCTGCACGCGACTCGCGAAGTCGGTGCCGTCTTCGAGGCGCGCGCGCACCGCGTCTTCGATCTGGGCCTGAGCCTTCTCGAGCTGGGCCTGGGTCTGCTCCACCTGGGCGGTGAGGCTCTTGGTGAGGCTGCCTCGCCGCTCCTCCAGCTCGCGCCGGCGCTCGCGCAGTTCGCGCTCGACGCGGGTGCGGGTCTTGCGGACCTCGCGCTCCAGGCGGGTGCGGGCGGTGCTGCCGCGGCGCTCGAACTTGCGCAGCTGCGCCTGGGCCTTGGTGGGAGTCGAGTAGCTGGAGAACGCGTCGCTCACGCTCGAGAGAACCCGTTCGCGGGCGACGAGAGCAGCCCCGACAGGGATCAGGACGGCGCGTTCTGCGTAGTCGCCGACGCGATCGACGGGGGTGGCGGTGGTGCGGGCGCCTCGGCGCGTGGAGCCGGCTCGGGAAGCGGTGGTGCGGGTGCCGGCACGCGAGCGTCCTGCGCCAGCCGCGGCGCGGGCCCTGGAGGCTTTGGCGGCGCCGGCGCGTTTGGGACCGGCGGACCGGGTGGTTTTGGTTGAGCGGGGGGAAGTGGGGGTGTCAGCCATGTGGAGGCAGTCTCCTAGATGTATACGGGGGTGGGTACGTTTGTTCTACGTGTCTCGGCGAGTGGGGCTGTTGCCGAACATATGTTTGTACCCTGCGACTTGCAGATCGTTACACCGAGAGCTTAGCAAGATGTGAAGGCCCGGTAAAAACTGGCATAAGACAGAGGGAGCTTGTAACAAGCGGAACATGTGTTCGGCATTGGTGAAGGCCACTCTGGCTCGCCGGGACTGCCACCGGAGGGCAGGCGCCGGCGCGGCCGGGGAGCAGGGCAGTTTGAGCCGAAGGAGGTAGCGGCCTGGACAGGCTCAGCCGACGCGCGCGAGCCACGCCTCGGGGGCGTGCAGCTCGGCCGCGGTGGGGAGGTCCTCCGGGGAGCGCCAGGCCCGCGCGAGCAGTCGCGGCCCCTCGCCCCCACCGGCAAGCACGACGGCGTCGCAGAAGCGACGGCCCTCCTCGTACTGGCGCAGCTTCAGCTCTAGGCCGAGCAGCCGCTCGAGCAGCCGCCAGGGCAGCCCACGGGTGACGCGGCGGCGGGTCATCGCGGCGCGCAGACGCGGCAGCGAGGGAAGCACCTCGGCACCGACGGCGTCCATCACGTGCTCGGCGTGGCCCTCGATCAGCGACATGGTGACCTGCAGGCGCTCCACCAACTGCCAGCGCTCCTCGCCGAGGGTCAGCCGCACCAGTTCCCCATGGCGCAGGCGCTCGGCGAGCGCGCGGACTTCGCCGCCGCCCGGGAGCCGCAGGAGCGCCCCGAGGGAGACAGTCACCTGCAGACCCTCGATCAGCTCTCGCAGGATCCCCGCGAGGTACTCGCGCAACCAGGGGGTCCCGGAGAACTGGACAGCGTGGGTGATCTCGTGGATCGTCACCCATGTCAGCAGCTGCTCGCGGTCCACCTGCATGGTGTGGGCGGCCTGTGCGAGGTTGGGCGCCACGAGCAGCAAGCGGGGGGTGACGGAGGGGTCGAGCAGCGCGAGGTCGTACTGGCCGAGCACCCGCTGGGAGAGCAGACCGGCCATCGCGCCGACCTGCGCCCCCAACAGCAGTCCCCCGGCGGCGCCGAGCGCGTCGTACAGCGGCCGCAGATCCTGTCCTCCGGGGCGTTTGCGGGTGGGCCGCGAACGGCGGGTGGGTCCAGCCCCCTGCTGGGCGACCGACTCGAGGACGGGGCGCATGGTTTGCAAGTTCGCGGCGATCCAGCGGGGGCGGTCCACGGCCTCCAGCGGGGGCAGCTCGTCAGGGAACGCGAGGCCCGAGTAGTCGCTCACGCGGCGCGCGAACTGGAGCGCCAGCGGCTGCACGCTCTCGCCGAGCGCCTGGGCGAGCGGGGCGGGCGAGCTCTCAATCCGGGGGGATCCTGCGATCAGCTCCCCCACGCGCTGCGCGGTGCTCCAGTCGATGGCGTCCACCCACTGAGGGTAGCCCGCTGCGGGGTGCCGACGCGGGCGCTGCCGACCTGGACCTAC
Source organism: uncultured Solirubrobacterales bacterium (assembly GCA_963701215.1). GTDB lineage: Bacteria > Actinomycetota > Thermoleophilia > Solirubrobacterales > Solirubrobacteraceae > Palsa-744. The sequence continues at coordinate 4,144,799 of OY969580.1, read as the reverse complement.
ACCGACCGGCCGCAGAGGAGTCGCCGACGGAAGCTGGCAAGCGCAAGCGGGGTACAGAGCCCCCACGCATATCCTCTAACCGTGCCGCAGTCCCTCGACGACCAAACGAGAACCAGCGTGCCGGCGCGTGCCGAACAGCAGGCGCAGCTGCTGGAGCGGGCGGAGGTGCGGGATGTGGTCGCGTGGATGCGGTTGCTGATCGACCCGCGGGACGCGGCGGCCGCGGTGCGCGCGCTGGCGCGGCCGCCGATCGAGCTGCGCCAGGTGGACCTCGCGCGGGTGATCCAGATCGCGCGGCGGGGCAAGCTGGAGGTGGTCGCGGCGCTGGCGGCCGCGATGGAGTCGCCACAGCTGCCGCCCGAGGCCCGGGAGCGGATCGCGCGCTTCCTGGAGCTGCACAGGTGGGCGGCGGGAGGCCTCGACACCGTGCGGGCGGACCTGTTCGTGGGACGCCTGATCGAGCGCCTGGGAATGCGCCGCCGGCAGCTGCTCGCCGCGGACGGCGAGGACGCACAGCGTCTGGCGGGCCTCGCAGGCCTGTGCGAGCTGGCGGAGGAGTTCGTGGGGTCAACGCCCAGGCCAACGGCGCGGGCCTTGGCGATCCAGCTGATGGCGGCCTCCGAGGAGAAGCCGGGGAGAGGAGACACCCCAGCGGCGCCAGAGGACGACCGGGCGGAGACCGGCCTGCACGGAAGGGAGCAGCCGGCGGAGGACCGGGCGCAAGCCGATCAGGCAAAGAGCAGCCGGCAGACGCTCGCAGAGACCCCCGACGGAACGCTGCAGACGACGCTGCAGACGATGCGCGAGGAGGTCCTCAAAGACGTGGCGCGGATCGCGGGGCGCCTCGGGGAGCTGCGGCTCGACACGGAGGTGGACGTCTCTCATGGGGTGGTGAGGTACCTGGAGCTGCTCAAGCTGGCGGCGCTGGCCGAGCGTCCCGAGGGCGAGACGGCGCCGAAGGCGCTGGAGGACGTGAACGCGCGCCTGAAGAGCGCGATGACGCCGCTGCAGCGGGAGATCTACGAGAGCTCGCCGCTGGACGAGCTGCTGCGCGGGGACCACCCGGAGGACGGCCGGCGCAGCGGGCCCGCGCGCACGCAGGCGCTCGCGGCGCAGGCCACCGCAGCGCGCGACGAGCCGACGCTCGAGGCGTTCCTGCCGCGCAAGGGAGAGGGCGTGGTGGTGTCGGCCTCGGACGTGGAGACGTACCGCCGCTGCCCGCTGCGGTACAAGTTCGCGCGGGTCCTCAAGATCCCGACCGAGCAGACGCAGAGCCAACGCTTCGGGATCGTGGTGCACCAGGTCTTGGAACGCTTTCATGCAGCGGAGGGGGAGCGGGAGGCGTCGCACGGAGCGTGGGGGACGCTGCAGGAGCTGCTCGACCTGCTCGACACGGCGTGGCGGCGTGCGGGTCTGGGCGAGGGGCCGGGAGAGCGCGAGCTGCGGGAGAAGGCGCGCAGGGCGCTCACGCGCTACCACGAGCGCCTGCGGGAGGAGCCGGCGCAACCGTTGTGGTTCGAGCGCTCGTTCGCGTTCGACCTGGGGCCCCACCACGTGCGGGGGCGGGTGGACCGGGTGGACCGGCTGCCGGGCGGCGGGTATGAGCTAATCGATTACAAGACGGGCTACCCGAAGACGCCGGAGGAGCTGGGCGAGGACATCCAGCTGTCGTTGTACGCGGTCGCGGCGCGAGAAGCGTGGGGGCTCGAGGACACGCAGGAGTCCTACTACTACGTGCTGGACGACCGCAAGGTTCCCGTGCCCCGCAAGGGCGAGGCGGACGCGGAGTGGGTGCGGGGCGCGGTGCTCGACGCGGGTGCGGGGATCATGGCCCAGAACTTCGAGCCGACACCGTCACCGGCGGTGTGCGCGATGTGCGACTACCGCATCGTGTGTCCCGTGGCGGAGAGGTAAGGGATGGGGCCGGCTCGAGGCCGGCCCTACGGGCCGCGTCACGAGGAGGCCCCGCGCAGCTCGGCGCTGGACCGGGCGCGGCCCGTTACGCACGGTTAGTGGCACAGGCGCGCCAAGAACGGCCTTCAAAAAGACCGGTACGCCTGGATGCGCCCCTGGACGCGGCGCTGGATCGCCACGCGCCGGCTTGCCCGTGCTACCAGCACGGGCTTCACCGACCGAAGCCGGGAGACACTCGCCTTCGGCTCGCATCCCCGTTTCGGCCAGCGTCGCCCAGCTTGGTCCAGAGACGCCCCAGACGCACCGCCTATTTTGAAAGACGTTCTGCGGTCTGCGAGAATGGGCGCGTGCCCTCGCGCGAGCAGATCGACAAGGCCCTGGAGGCGGTGATCGACCCGGAGCTGCGCCGCTCGATCGTGGAGCTGCAGATGGTGCGAGCGGTGGAAGTCGGCGCAAACGGAGTGGTGGACGTGACCGTCTCGCTGACCACCGCCGGCTGTCCGATCCGCGGCCACTTCCAGACCTCGGTCGCGCAGGCGGTGGGAGCGCTGGAGGGCGTGAGCCACGTGAACGTCTTCTTCGACGTGCTCAGCGACACCGAGAAAGCGGCGCTGCGCGAGCGGCTGGGGCGCGCGAGCCTGCCCGAGGGCGCGCTGGCGCAGGTACGCAACGTGGTGTGCGTGGGCTCGGGCAAGGGGGGCGTGGGCAAGTCGACGCTGACGGCGAACCTCGCGGCGGCGCTGAGCGCGGAGGGCAGGCGCGCGGGCGTGCTGGACGCAGACGTGTGGGGGTACTCGATCCCACGCATGTACGGGCTTGGAGCCACCCGCCCGCCGGTCTCCCCGGAGCGCAAGATCGTCCCCCTGGAGGCGTACGGCGTGAAGGTCATGTCGATCGGCTTCTTCGTGGAGGAGGACGCGGCGGTGGTGTGGCGGGGGCCGATGCTGCACAAGGCGCTCTCCCAGTTCCTGCAGGACGTGGCGTGGGGGGAGCTCGACCACCTGCTGATCGACCTGCCTCCGGGCACCGGGGACGTCTCGATGACGCTCGCCCAGCTGCTGCCGCAGGCGCGCTTCACGATCGTCACGACCCCCCAGCCGACCGCCCAGCGGGTGGCGCGCAGGGCGGCGGAGATGGCGCACAAGGTATCCCTGGAGATCTCCGGAGTGATCGAGAACATGTCCGGGTTCACGACCCCGACGGGAGAGCGGTACGCGATCTTCGGCGAGGGCGGCGGCCAGGAGCTGGCGGACGAGCTGGAGGTGCCGCTGCTCGGCAAGGTCCCCCTGACGATGCCGCTGCGCGAACACGCCGACAGCGGGACGCCACTGGTGCTCGAGGACCCGGACGACCCCGCTTCCCAGGCGATCCGCCACGCGGCGCGGGGCCTGATCGCGCAGGCCCCGGTGGAGCTGCCGGTGCTGAGCACCCCGCCGGCGCCTGGCAACGGAGCCTCGGCTCCCGCGCCGAGCAGGCCGGTGGGCATGTCGCTGCCGATGGCCTGAGCACCGGTCAGAGCCACGCGTCTCCAACTGCGCCGCCCCCCGCGCCGGACGCTCAGGCGAGGAATACCCGGGGAATGCAGGCAATTTCTCCTAGGATCCCCGACCCAGGCGGGCCTGTGGGCAGTCGCGCTCCCGCCGCCGCTTGACGGTGCGGGGAGCGCTCTAGACGATAGGGACTATTCGACTGAACCGCGACAACCTGGGCGTCCGGGTAGCGCTCGCCGCCAGCCTCGTGCTCCTGGCGGTGGTCATCGCCGTAAGAGTGTCGCGCCCACCGCTCACCGCGTTCGCGACGAACTCAGTCAAGGCCGAAGGCACGATCGCAAACACGCAGGGCAACACGACCTTCTGTCAGGGCGACGAAACGTTGCCGGCGAGCGCCTCCGCGATGCGCCTCAGCGTGAGTGTCAACGTGGGCCCCAAGGTGACCGTCACGGTCCTGTCGGGCTCGCAGGTCATCGCCAAGGGAGTGCAGGCCGCCGGGTGGACCGGTGAACAGGTCACGGTTCCGATCGCGCCCGTGCCCACCGCCGTAACGGGCACAAGCGTCTGTATCGCGGTCGGCCCCGCGGTCGAATCGATCGGGCTGACCGGCGTCAAGGCGCCACACCCAACCGGCGAAGCGCCCGGCAAAGTCAGGGTCGAATACCTGCGCCCGGGCAACCGGACGTGGTTGTCGATGGCGGGCGCAGTGGCGCGGCGCCTGGGCCTCGGGCGCTCACCGAGCGGCACGTGGATCGCGTTCGTACCGATCCTGCTGATGATCGCAGCCCTCGTCCTCACCGTGCGGTTGGTCCTGCGCGAGCTGGGGGTCCCTCGTAGCACCCGCCCACCCGGCCCGCCGAGGATCGCAGGGGCAGCGCAGGCGGCACGGCGGGGAGCAGCGCCGGCGCGCCGGCCGACCAGACCCAAGCAGGACAGCCCTCGGCCAGGCAGAACACAGTCGGACAGGGCTCGGTCGGACCGCGCTCGGGCGCAGACCGGCGGGCTCGTGCCACGCCTGCGAGCAGCGGCGGGCCGCGTGCCGAAGGCGGCGTGGGTGTGCGGGGCCGTCGCGTGGCTGAGCGCCGCAAGCTGGGGAATTGTGATGGCCCCGTTCCAGGTGCCCGACGAACCCGCCCACTTCGCCTACGTCCAGCGGCTGGCCGAGACCGGCGGACTGCCCACGTCAAGCTCGGTGCAGTATGCACCGGAGGAGATCGTCACGCTGACGAACCTCGACCACAACGAAGTCCGCTACAACGCGCTGCGCGGCACGATCTCCAAGGCAGCGCAGCAGCAGCGCCTGGAACGCTACCTCGCCCAGCCGATCCCCCGGGTGGGGTCAGGGGGCGCCGGGGTGGCGGCGGCGCAGCCACCGCTGTACTACGCGCTGCAGACGATCCCCTACGGCATCGCCTCGAGCGGAAACCTGCTGGAGCGCCTCGCGCTGATGAAGCTGTTGAGCGCGGTGATGGCGGCCCTGACCGCGTTCTTCGCCTACCTGTTCCTGCGCGAGGCGCTCCCCGCGGCCCCGTGGGCCTGGACGGTCGGCGCGCTCGTGGTCGCGCTGTTCCCCCTGCTCGGCTTCCTGTCGGGCGCGGTGAACCCCGACTCGGGGCTCGCCGCGGTGTCAGCCGCGCTCTTCTACCTCCTCGCGCGGGCGTTCCGGCGCGGGCTCTCCCCGGGGCTGGGGGTCGCGATCGGCGTCGTGACGGCCGTCGGCTTCCTGACCAAGCTCAACTTCCTGGGCCTCGTCCCGGGCCTGGCACTCGCCCTGACTGTCCTCACCCGCCGCGCCGCGCAGAGCGGGGGTCGTCGCGCGGCGTACCGTTCGCTGGCGATGACGAGCGCGATCGGCGCAAGTCCCGTCCTGCTGTACGCAGTCATCAACCTCTTCTCCAACCACCCAGGCCTGGGACTGGCCTCGATCGGGCTCGCACAGACCGGCAAACAGGGGTCGGTTTTCCATGAGATCAGCTACATCTGGCAGTTCTACCTGCCGCGGCTGCCCGGGATGGCCAACGACTTCCCCGGCCTGTCCTCGAGTCGGCTGTGGTTCAACCGGTCGGTGGGGCTGTACGGGTGGCTGGACACCACCTTTCCGAACTGGGTCTACAACGTCGCGCTGGTCCCAGCCGGGGTGATCGCAGCGCTCTGCGCGAGCGGACTGGTCGCGAGCCGCACCGCGCTGCGGGGACGCACCTGGGAGCTGGCGACCTACGCGGCGATGAGCGTGGGGCTCCTGGGGCTCGTGGGAGCCGACTCCTACCTGGAGTTCCCCGGCCGCGCCGGCGGGTACACCGAGCCCCGCTACATGCTGCCCCTGGCGGTCCTCTTCGGCGCGGTGTTCGCGCTCGCGGCACGCGGGGCCGGGCGACGGTGGGGACCGGTGGTGGGCACGCTGCTGGTCGTGCTGATCTTCGGCCACGACATCTTCAGCCAGCTACTCGTAGTCTCGCGCTATTACGGCTAACCCCTACGTGCTGCTGTTGGCGAAGTACTCGGCGTTGATCTGCGTGTACTTCTGCCACTCGTCGGGTAGCTGGTCCTCGGCGAAGCAGGCGTCCACCGGGCAGGCCTCCACACAGGCATCGCAGTCGATGCACTCGTCGGGGTCGATGTAGAGCATCTCCGCGGCGTCGTAGCCGGGCTCGTCGGGCGTGGGGTGGATGCAGTCCACCGGGCACACCTCGACGCAGGAGTTGTCCTTGGTGCCGATGCACGGCTCAGCGATCACGTAGGCCATTCGCTCTCCAGGTTGTTGTAAGGGACATGTCTGAAAGAAGAGGGGCCCGGCTCGCCGGCCTCCGGCCGCCTCTAGTAGGAGGGGCATATTGTACGGAGGATGCTGCTGCTTACCGGTGCCACCGGCCAAGTTGGCTCCGTGCTCCTGGACCGCCTGCTCGCGGAGGGCGTCCCGGTGCGCTGCCTTGTGCGCGAGCCGCGCCGGCTGGGAGCGCGGCGGGTGCGGGTGCAGATCGCCCTCGGCGACCTCGCGGACCCGCCGTCGTTTCGCAACGCGATGCGGGGGGTGGACACGGTGGTGCACCTCGCCGCCTCGCTCCGCGACCAGCCGCGGGGGTCGATCGAGGAGCTGGTCGGGATCGCCACGTGGCGGATGGTGCAGGCCGCGGAGCGCGCGGGCGTGGAGCGCTTCCTGTTCTTCTCCGCACTGGGCGCCCACACCCACAGCCGGGCGCGGTTCCTACGCGCCAAGGCGCTCGCGGAGCAGGCGGTGCGCGAGGCGGGAGTGCGCTCGATCGTCTTCGCCCCCTCGCTCGTGTACGCCCCGGGGGATCGCTGGCTGACACTGCTGGAGCGCCTCGCTCTGCTGCCCGCGATGCCAGTCTCGGGCACTGGCCGCGCGGTCTACCAGCCGCTCTGGACCGAGGACGCGGCGGACTGCGTGGTGGGCGCGTTGCGCGCCTCGGAGAGCGGCGCGCAACGGGCCACAGAGAGCGGCGTGGACGGGAGGAGCCACGAGCGCTTCGAGCTCGCCGGCCCGCAGACGCTCACCCACACCGAGGTGGTGCGCACGGTGCTGCGCTCGCTGAACCGCCGACGCCCGCTGGTACACGTGCCGACGCCGGTCGTCGCCCGCGGCCTGCGCCTGGTGGAGGCGGCGGCGGGAACACGCGCCTTCGCGACGTGGGACGAAGCGGAGCTGCTGGAGGTATCGGCGGTCTCCGCCCGCGGCACCGCCGACGCCGAGCGCCTCGGCGTGACGCCCCAGACGATGAGCGAGGTATTGGGTCCAGCTCTCTACCCAGCATAGCGTTCCGTCGCAGTGCAAGACCACAATTGTCTACGACAGAAGGTGAAGTGGCCTGGGGCCACAAACAGCCCCGCAACAAAGAACACACCATCACTTCTTCTTTGTCTTCCTGCGATGATGCTTCTGCTTGCGCTTATGGCGTACGTGCTTTGGGCAGCCGGTGACGGAGATCTTGGTGTTCTGGTGGATCTCCGCGCCGTTCTGCGCGACGAATTCGGAGGGCATCACCAGTTTCTCTTTGCAGAGGTTTCCGTTTGCCCCGAGCGCGGAGTATGGGCCTTGGGGGAGTGTCAGTTCGAAGCTGCCGACGGGCTGGTCGGGGACGGTCTTGAATGTGCTGCTCGTGATTCCGGCTTTGTTGATGAAGGTCGATCCGACGAGGTCGATCCTTACGCCATAGCCCTGTAGCACGATGATCAGGGAGGGGAAGGCTTCCCCGCCGTGGCTGACAAAGTACGCTGGGCCTTCCAGCGGGACTGGGATCAGTGGGGTGATCGCCTTCGCGTGGCCGACGATCGACGCTGGTGGGCAGCCCGCGGGGTTTGATTCGAACTGTGCCGCGGAGCATGCCTTCTGCAGTGTTGTTAGCCTTGATGGGAGTGCCTTGGGGAGTTCGACTTTGACGCGGGCGATGTTCGCCTGTGAGCCGAACGGCGCACTTGGGTAGGTGAGTTTCACTGATAGGCTCGCGCCGTTCGCTCTGCTCGTCTTCCCGGATGTGGAGACCGCGAATCCTGGGGTGAACTTCAGGAACGCGCAGTTCGTGACCTGGAACGGCACGCTGAGCGTGTCGGTGGCATTTTCGCTTGAGTGGATCGTCCCGGTCGCTTCCATCTTTGAGCAGTTCGTTGGGTTGAACTGGAAGTCCGCGCGGGTCGTGATCGCGTTGACGTGCTGGATTTCCAGCGGGATCCCTTCCAGGCTCGTCGGGATCGAATCCGGGGTTCCCGGCGGGTTGCTCGTGATCGTGACCGCCGCAGTAGTCGGGTTGATTTCGATCTTGCCGCGCACGAGCACACAATCGCACGCAGGGTGGTTGGCCTTAGTTTTCGCGAAGTCGAACGGGCCGGCCTTCGCCGGGACCTCGAACGTCAACCCGAACGGTGCGCACCCAGCTTCACCGACCGTGCAGCCACCACGGCCGTTGTAGGGGCCGGTGAGGTAGAACTTCCCACCCGACACCGTGAAGGGCTCCCCGCCAACACCCACGGCAACCGTGGTTTGCCCGACGAAGCTGTTCGGGCCACACTCGCCCAGGTTCGCCTGCGGTTCGGGGCACAGTTCGACGTTCGAGAGGACCCCCGACAGACCCGGAGGTAGATGCGCTTCCACGGACTGCAGGTTCTGTTCGCCGTCCTGGCGCGTCATCGTCAGCGTAAGCGGGCTGAACGAGCCCGCGTTGACATTCGTCGCGCCACCCGTCAACGACGGGCTGAACGGCAGACTCCCACCCGGACACGGGCTGCCCTCCGGTTCGCTCAAGGTCTTCGGGCCACTCGTGATATCGAACGTCGAACTGGCATCGCTCGGTTCATTACCAGACCACGGCACAAACGACGCGCTGGTGGTATACGCGCCGCAGCGCGACGGCATCGCCAGCGGCGCGCGTTCCCCACCGAAGAAGTGCAGTTCGGCGTCTTCGAACGGCGCCTGGGGGTTCTCCGCGAACGTCGTTATGATCTGCCCCAACGCCTGGCAGGTCATGCCCGCGATCACTTCGCCCGCGCCCTTACACAACTGCACTTCGCCCGCGAGCTTCACGAGCACACCGGCCGTAGGGTCTTCCGCGACGATATACATCGCGAGTAGGCTCCCGAACGGGTTGGATTCCTGCGCAGCGAGATACACAAAACCAGTGAGAGGATCCGGCAAATCGGGCGAGTGGACCGTAACTTCGGCGATCTTCGACGCGTTCGCACAGAAGTTCAAGCCCGGCTGCAACGGTTCGCTATCACCGGCCCCAAGCGCACCGGTGCTGCCCGGCAGATACGGCGTGAACCCCGGACCGCTGACACCCGGCTCCAACTTGGGTTCTTCGAGACCTTTGTACCCGATCTGATCACCCGGGCTGCCGAGCAGAGCACCACCCAGATCGCCGGGATCGCTCGAGCACGCTTCCAAACCATCCCCAGCGGAAGGATTGATCGCGACACCCGCCGGCAACGCGACCACGATCTTCTTCACATCAGACGCGGACAAGCCCTCGGAGTCCAGATCCACACTCTGTGGGACGTGCACGTCGACCTTCAACCCGCTCGGATTGCTCGCATCCTGAGCATCGGGCACCACGCTCACCGACGGGCGAAACGGCAGGTCGTTGCAACCATCCAGCGCGGGCAGCGGTTCGCTCGGCGGGGTCGTGGAGAACACGCCCTGTTGCTTCCAGGAATCCGTTTCTACGGTCGTTTGCAACGGGCCGGTGCACGATGTCGGCAACGCCAACAATGGCGGGGGATGGGCTTCTTCGGAGGGAGCAGTACAGGGAGCGTGCTGCTCATCTGCCAACGTTCCGTCATCGATGCAGCTCCAGCCGCGGACGTTATTGTGCTGCGGGTCACCGGGGACACCCCAGAACGTCACACGACTCGAGATGAACGCCACCATCTGCGTGATGTTATCGACGCCGACGGTCACACCATAGTCGGAACCGGTACGCACAGACGTATCGAGGTACACCGGGACCTGGTCGTAGTAGAACCCGAAGCGCGCCGGCTCCCCAACCCGGGGCACGAGATTGAACAACGGCACGGCAATATCAGTCAGGTCCGATCGACCAAAGATACTGATGTGGATTGTGATCGCGGCGACCCCCACCGCCGTATCCGCCGGGCACAGGTTGCTGTCATCGCCTTCTTCGGGTCTTTTGAGGAACAGCGCTTCTGGGCACTGCAGAAACGGTGTTGGGTTACCCACTAGGCCGGGCGGGAGCTTGAAATTCAAATCCTTCGCGAGCGCGGGCGGATCGCCTGGTTCCAGAGACTGGTTCAGGTCGAGCGTCGTCGTCAACTGGAACGGGTGTGAACCGGCCTGCGTATCCAGTACTCCGCCTTCTTCTTCGGGAGTCATTTCATAGTTTTCGACACCATACGGCGTCGGTGCTTCGCTGATCGTAACCGCTCGTGCTACCGAGGAGGTACCCAGCGCGCCACCACCAGACACACTGGCATGATTGACTTCGCTCGATTCCGTCGCGCCCGGCTCAGCTTCAACGGCGATAACAATCTGGATCTCCCCATAGTCCGGGACAATCCCTGTGTATTCACAGCTCAGCGTCGCCAGCGCGCAACTCGGCGTACCGATTTCTCCTCCGTGGCCTTGCTGGACAGGTCGACCTCCGATCCCGGTCGCCTTCAGCCCAGGTGGCAACGTGTCCGTGATCCGCACCGGCGTGACACTACCGTTCGCGTCCGCGTCACCGAGATCGGCCGCTGTCACAACGATATGGCCCGTGCCTTCAGTCGGAAGGTTCGCCGGTTCCGACCCCGAGTTCAAATGCCACCAGGGCTCCGCCGCCAAAGCAGAGGATGCGCCGATCCCGAGAACACCGAGCAGAACACAGAGGGTTATGAGTGTACGGATCTTGACAGTCATCGGCCTGCCCTCCGGTCGTCGCTGGCTTTTTTAGCTTTGTGCTTCTTGGACTTTTGCTTGACGCAATCGCCATGCTTATTACGCACCTTGCCCTTGACACACTTCACGGTCTTTTTCTTCGTAACCCGTACCAGAGCGGCCGGCGGGGGCGGAGCGAGGTTCCCGGGACCCGAGAAAGTGGCACTCGCGGGCGGAGCGTAAAGCGTGGGCTGGGGGGTTGGGGAGGGTTTGCAGGAGGCTTCGGTCGTACACGGCGGCGGCACTTCAACAGGAGTCGGGAAACACGGTGATTCACTCGTGCATTCATGCGCGTCATACACGTCCATACTGTGATCATAATCCTGCGGCACAAGCTGAGAAAGCGTCGCGAAGAACACATCACCACCACTTTCCGAGGCGTCGAGAAACCCAGATTCTTCAGGCGATTCCCCCGAAGAGATCAACCCGACACACCCACCCGAACGTTCACTGAACGTCAAAGCGCCACTCGCGCAAGCACCCACACCGGGCGGCTCATACTCATACACATCCCACGTACCATTCACATCCTGCGGCACAAGCGCATCATTACTGTTGAACAACAACCGGCCACTATCAGACAAGTACCGCGGCTGATGCGCTCCACGTCTATCCGAATACAACGTCCAGCCCGGGATATTCGCCGCCAACCAATGACCTTCCGGCCAGACATCATAGCCATCGACGTACCGCATATTTTCATGTTCTGATCTCTCGCCAACAGGTCGCGCACCAGTCGGGTTACACGACGCGCACACCAGCTTCCCCGGCCCGAGCTGCCCCGACGACGAGACTTCAGCATGATAGAGATACACCTCCTCATCCGGTTCCCCACTAACCGCGTCCGCAGTATCGTACCCCGTCAAATCCCGATCCGACATAAACGCCAGATAATGACCATCCGGCGAAGACCCAGACGTATGCGCGCCGAGATTGCCAAACGTCCAGTCATTATTGTCCGTACCCGAGAGAGTAGCGATGAACCTCGGCGCTTCCCATTGCTCGGTTTCGCCGTTGTAATGCTCCACATAGAGATTACACGTCTGCGACGTCGCACCATGTTCACCACCATCACCGAGAACCCCATTCGCTACGAAATACACAAGCGAGCCGTCTTCGCTCGCAGCGAGCACGGAACCCTGAACATCCGCCGATTCGCCATCAGGATTGCTGTCAGGCGATAGATCGGTCACATCACACTTAAGTTTCTTCTGCCCGGCTTCTTCGATTTCCACCATCTGACACACATACAGGTCAGGACTATTGACATTGGACGTATATTTGCTGCGAGAGTCCGCAGTCAACTGCTGTGTATCGGTAAAGAACACCCTGGACCCATCACTGCTGGCCATATCGAACTGGGTGTCGGCTCGTTCGCTGCCGCACGTGCTTTTCGCCAAGCACTCCGGTTCCGGGAGAGTAAGGTTCACCGTTTCTTCAGTGGCCGTATCGCGCATATACAGGGCTCCTCCTTCGCCTTCGCCAGCGGACCATATGATGCGCGAACCGTCATTAGAGATCGCGTTCCTCGCTTCATCACCATATCCATCCCCTGAGCCGAGAAGCGCATCTCCATTGAACGGTACGCCGCCTTCGCTTGCAGGCAACACGCTGACAAGCTGCAACTGTTCAGTCGGAGGCCGACCGACAGACCACTCATACAAACCACTACTCGCAGCTTCAGGTGTCCTGGACGTCGCCTTCGTCAAAGATGCCCCGACACCGAGAACAACGTGACTGAGATCAGGAGTAGCACCTTCAAACGCATCAGTGACCGGTCGCCTGACATCAGGATATCCTCCGCTGAACCCAAAGGGTCCTTCTCCATACTTGACGCCGGTTGTGACGTCGGTTTCCGTGAGCAGCGGCGTAAAACACGTAGCAGGCGTCGACTGACAGGTAAAATCTCGGCGCACATAGGGCGTATCTTGCGTCGCTTCGGGCGAGGTTTCCTCCCCCACAAATTTAGTGAATTCAAGCGGTTCGATGAGCCCCCGCGACAAATCGGACGAAAAGGCCTGGTACTCCTGCCCATCACCCACCGTGACACCAGATTCGGTTTCGTTACGCGTCGCTATATCCTGAGAGGACCAACCATCCGAGGAACGTACCGAGAAAATCTGTGAGGCATTTGCGTTACCCTGCGGTTCTAATTCGGTCGGCGCAGACGTAATATACGTCATTGCGCTACCATCCGCGGAGGTCTGGATCAACCCGTAGCTATCGATCGGTTCGATCAACGCACCGTACTTATCCGGCGGAGAAACCATCTCCCACTGACGATCATCAGGCAAAACAAACGCGCTACCGGAGAGCTGCGTCATGAAGGTGTTGACGACTTCTTCACCCTTTTCGTTGCGTTCGCCTTCGACGGTTCCCAGTGCGTTTGTGGCGATCACTCGGTAGTAGTAGACGGTGTCGGGCGTGAGGCTCTGCAGGTGAATGCTTCTCAGAGCCTGGTAGCCTTCCGCGGAGCCGACATCCGTCCCGGGCGGGAGCGGAGCATCGGTACAAGACGCGGAGCTCGCCGCGCAATTCACCGTGCCGTACTGGAAGTAGGCGCTCGTATCGGTACCCAACGGGTCAACCCGAGCGTTCAGCGTCGCGCTCGTGGCTGCCACGTCCGAGACCGACTCTTCGACAAACGCGGCCGCGACAGTCGTAAACGTCTGGTCAGGACCATAGGCCGTGCAGGTTTTGCCCACTTCGCATTCGTTGCTCGCGAGCACCCGGTAGTGGTAGATAGTGTCCACCTTCAGGCCGCTCAGTTCGGTCGTGGCCGTCACGGGCGCCTCACCGGAGCCGAGAACGCCAGGAGGGGTGCTCGACCCGTAGGATCCCGTTTCGCCGTATTCGAACTGGTAGGTCGTTTCGCGGCCGTCGGGGTTGACCTGCGCCGTCAACGTCGCGTGCGTCTGCCCCGTCCTCTCGGTCGACTTGACTTCCGCGGACTCGCTGACAACCTTGGGGATCCCGGGCGTCGTGAAGACTTCATCGTTGATGCCAGCTTCGTTGGCGTTTCCGTTGGTGTCAGCGGCACTGAGATGGTAGTAGTAAGTCGTGTTTGGCTGAAGATCTTTCAGGGTAGCGGTGACTTTCACGGGACTCGTGCCCGAACCTATTTCAGCGGGAGTCTGTTCGCAGGGAACGCTCTGACCGTAGGAGGTACTGGTGCCATATTCAAACCCACACGAGGTGACCTGAACACCAGCAGGGTTGACACTGCCGTTCAGTACGGCCGTAGTGGACCCCACACTGGAGGGCGCCTGCACGGTCGCGCCGGGCACAACTATGCCCGGACCAAGGACATCCACGACACCAGGGGAGCTGTCGTCAGCGACGATGAGGTCTTCGCTGGAGTTGACCGCAGCACTCACGACGGAACCACCAGTAGTGGCCCGCGTCAATCCCTCCAGGTCGCCCGCGGGGTCGAACTCTTCCACAAATCCCCGGCCAATGACGTAGACATCCCCAGCGGAGTCAACCGCAAGGCTAGCGGAACTCGCCCCCTCGGGAGTGACGATTTCGGCGATCTGGCTTCCAGACGAGTTAAACTCAAGGACGCCACCGTTCTCAACGACGTAGAGATCACCGCTAGAGTCCGTAACCAACGCGTAAGGATTACCCGCAGCCATCAGAGACAGGTATGCGTTTTTCGAGCTGAACCGGTAGATGGCTTCCAAGCCCTGGGTGGCTATGTAGACATCGCCTTTGTTCGGGTCCGATGCACTCGTCGAGTTATCGACAGTCACATGCAGATAGCCATTGAGCCCCTGTTCTATTGGCACTTCTGAGGCTTGTATCGTCTTGATCCAGGTGCCCAAGGCGTTGAACACGTAGACAGACATCAGGTTCACCCCGGTGAAATACACATCACCAGTCACGTCACTGACCGCGATGGAGCAAGATCCTGCGTCGAAAGAGCCCCCAGGGATACTCGTGCCACTGATCTGGGACTTATAGGTGTAGGCGCCGGCGCCGGTAGGCTCGAAGATGTCGATCGCGTTATTACCGGGATCACCGACATAAACATCCTGGGTCGCCGGATCAACCGTGACGCCACACGCGCCAGCGCTGAAAGAACCGCTGGGCGCCCCCGTGAACTGGGATATGTATTTGTGCGCGATCGTGGCCTGGGCGGGAGCAGCAGCGAACACAAGCGAGCCCAATACGGCGATGAGCGCACCGCTCCCTTGGAAGGCACGCGAGCGAGCAGGCCCAGCGACACCGAGGCGGTGAAGCAAGGACCTCCTGGCGTGACTCTGATTGCTCATTTGCGTGCCTTTCTCGTGGGATGGTGCATGTGTGTGTGTCAACTCAAGTGCCTTGTCGTTTACGCGAGCTCCCCGGAGGGACAAAGCCCACCGGGGAGAAAGCGCGTCTTACGGTGCGGCGGGGGCAGTCACAGCCCAGGTGCCATTCCCTGCCCCTTCAGAAGATGTGAGAAAGAAATTCTCGTCCGCCCCTGTCGTGCCGGTGCCTTCTTGACGGTTATCAGGATTACCGATAGTGGTGGACTTACTCATTATACTTTCTTCTATACCGACGTACACACAGAGGTTGCCGGGCTTGGCCTGCGGATTCCCAGCGTTTACACCTGGACCTATGCCGCTGCCGCACTCGGTCGGGGCCTGCGTGCCTGTTTCTGTAACTTCTTCCCCCGCTTGGTTGATGTAGTGAACCTGGGTTTCGCTCAGTGGTGCGGCCAGCGGGATCGTGAAGGAAGCGACCGGTACACGCAGAAACCCTTCCCTCCCGAGGTACCGCCGCCTGTATCGGCCCAAACGACCACGCGCCCGTCTCGGTAGCTTCGGGAGCAAGCGTTTCGCCCGGGTGGATCACGCCCTTCTCGCCGTTGCAGGCATATGTCGTTTTGGTCCCGACCTTGAATTCAGAGCCGCCTTCTTTGCATTCCGAGCCGGTGTAGGCTTTGCTCGTCACGCCTGCGCCGGCCGCGCCGGGCGTGCCTTCTTTACCGGGTTCGCCGTTGGTGCCGTTGTTGCCAGCGGCGCCCGGCGGTCCCTGTGGACCGCCGGGGCCTGTGGCGCCGGCCGGGCCCGTGGCTCCCGCAGGGCCAGTGGCGCCAGTTGCGCCCTTGGGGCCCGCGGGACCCCTTGTCGACTTGGGCTTAGCCTTGCTCTTGGCGACGCTCGCCCTCAAGGTGCCAGCGGAGCCGTGCCCGGTCGCGGAGCCTCCGGTCGCGGCGAAGGAGGCTCCGGTGAGGGCGAAGACGAGGGCGATCAGGGCTATGAAGGTGCTGGGGGTGAGGTGTTTACGTACTCGTTGGAACATGGTCATGTCTCCTCCTGGAGAACGGAGGGGACAGAGGACGCCCCTCTCTGGTTGTGTTGTGTTGCACTTGCGCCGCGAGGCGCGTTCGGTCTCGCAGCCTGCGCTCGGAAGCAAACCGCTGCCGGGGTAACCGGCATCGGCCCGCCGCTCCCGCGATCCTCGACGCGGCGGCGCATCACGCAGCCTCCGTCCGGTCGTGCGTGATGGCGCTGAGACGCTGCGTGACCTGCCCGCCGAGCGGCGTGAGCTCCCACGCATTCGGCTCACCGCTCTGATGCCCCCCACCGGTGTTGACCGTGAGCCCCAGGCGCTCCAGGCGCCGCAGCAGCTTGGAGATCTGCCCCGGGTCGGCGACCCCGGCGTGATCACCGACCATACGGTTGCTCGCAAGCGGACGCTCGGCTATGTACTGCAGCACCCGCGCAGTGCGATACGTCAAGCGCATCGGGACCTCCCCCAGCGGATCCCGCTCACCCCGCACACCCACACCCACACCCACACCCCCGCGGCTGCGCGGCGCCGGTCGCAGAGCGGGAGCCGAACGCTGCAGTTCGCGGCGCGCCGCCCGCGGCCCCAGATACTGCAGCGCGATCATCCCCATCAACTCCCCCACCAGCCCCCTCAACGGCTCCCGTCCGCCGCTGCGCAGCCGCGCAAAGACCACACCGAACACGCCACCCACGAGACCTTCCGCGGTCACCAACGAGCACTCCGCCCCACGCGGACCCTCAAAACGACCCTCATCAAGCACCCCCGCCAGACACCCGAGAAGCTGCTCACGACACTCCAACACCCGCGGCCCACCACCCAACGCCTGCACCACACAAATCCGCGCCAACACCGGCTCCTCGTCAAGGAACGAGAGGATCACCCACAGGCCGCCACGCACCCGCTCACGCCACGCAAGACGCTCCAAGCCCGCGGCCGCGAGCTCCCGCTCGATGCGCCCCACGACCTCGTCGATCAGCCCCACCAGGCACGCATCGAGATTGCCGAACAGTTCGTAGAATGTCCGCCGCGAAACCCGCGCACGACCGGTGACCCGCTGCACCGAGGTCCGCTCATACCCCAACTCGTCGATCGTCGTCGCCGCCGCCACCAGCACCCGCGAGCGCTGGATCTCCTCGACCTGCCCGCGCGAGACATCGTGACCAGACGGCAGCCGCCCGGACCCTCGCAGCCCGGCGGACTCCACCCGTACGATCGACTCTGTACGCGCAGCCCCACGCAGACGCGCTGCCGCCCCCGCACCACCACGCGCCGGCGCCGCCATCACCACACCCCCCACACGCGCGTGTGTGACGCCGTGGCCCCCGCGGCCACATCCAGAGGCACGGGGAGCCCACCCCCCACGGGGCCGAAGACAGTGCGACGCGTTAGCGCCCGATGAAGAGGTCCTTCGGCTAGCTGCCTAGCTGAAGAGAGAGAGAGAGAGAGAGAGATGCGACAGCGCCAAGCTGGCGCATCTAGCTACGCCCCCCCTACGAGACGCATACATCCCCATCACGTTTCTCCCTCTAGAAACCACGCTGAAACAACTCCCTCATCGCTCCGACCCAGCCCCTCTCCCAAACCCACAACCCTGCAAGCGCTTGAAGTCAACCACAAGTCGGTCTGACCCCAGCCGGACCCTACGTTCACCGGTGTCCCATCGCTGAGAGCACCGGACTACTGACGCAGCGTAACGCATCGCCGCGCAACTGTCAAGCCCCAAGTCGAGATTACGTACGGCCGCGGCTCCTTACTATCAATCCTTGGACACAAGATCTGTTCGATTGGATGGCCCGTCTCGTCGCGATCTCCGGTGTTATCAGCTGTTTGGGATACGCCCCGTCACCCGGCCCGCTCTACGGCGGGTCGACTCGTTAGGCCGAGGTCTGCGTGGCCGGCTCGGCCGGCGAGCAGCCCAGGGGCGCGCGGCTTCCAGCTGGGTGGCGAGCGCGAGCAGGGTCGCCTCGCCCGCGGGGCGGCCCACCAGCTGCACCGCGAGCGGCAGGCCGTCCTCCCCGTGGAAGAGCGGCACCGAGATGCCGGGCTGGCCGCTGGCGTTGAACACGGGGGTGAAGGGCGTGAACAGGCCGGAGCGGGTGAACGTGGACATCGGGTCCGGCGCGGCGGTGTCGAGCGTGCCGATCGGCAGCGGGCGCTCGGCCAGGGCCGGGGTGAGCAGCGCGTCGTACGGGGCCAGGAACGCGACGAGCTGGCGCGTGAGCGCCTGCAACTGGATTTCCAGGCCGAGGCCCTGCACCGAGTTGAAGTGCTGGGTCATCGAGTGGATCGCCCAGCTCATCGGCTCCATGTCCTCGGCGGTCGGCTCGCGGCCGGCGACCATCCCCGAGTAGACGATCTGCAGCGCGATGTGGATCGAGAAGACGGCGCCAAACAGCTCCGAGAGGCCCTCGATCCGCCACGGCGGATCGACCTCTTCAACCTCGTGGCCGAGCGAGCGCAGCAACTCGGCCGCGTCGGCGACCGCGCCCGCGCAGAGCGGATCGACCGTCGCGTCGGCGACCGGTGGCAGGGTCGTGGCCGCGATCCGCAGCCGGGTGGGCTCCCGCTCGGCGGCCGCGGCAAAGGGCTCCTCCGGCGGCGGAGCCCACGTCGCGTCGCCGAGCTCGTAGCCGGCGAGCACGTCGAGGATCGCGGCCGTGTCGGCCACCGTGCGGGTCAGCACTCCGTCGATGTCCAGCGGCGCTTCGCCGCGTTCGGGCGCCGCGGAGATGCGTCCGCGCGCCGGCTTGAGGCCGACGAGCCCGCAGCACGCCGCGGGGATCCGGATCGAACCGCCGCCGTCGTTGCCGTGCGCGACCGGCACCATCCCCGCAGCGACCGCCGCGGCCGAGCCTCCCGAGGAGCCACCCGGCGTACGCTCCAGGTCCCAGGGGTTGCGGGTCGGCCCAAACAGGCGCGCCTCGCTGACGGGCAGGATGCCGTACTCGGGCAACGTCGTGGTGCCGACGACCACGAAACCCGCGTCCTTCAGACGACGCGTTACGTTGGCGTCGTGGTCGGCCACATGGTCGGCCAGCAGCGAGCAGCCGATCGTGGCCCGCAGGCCACTCACCGGACGGTTGTTCTTAAGAGCTATCGCTTATGGGGTGATAAAATGCAGAACAGCATCGGTGCAGTGGCCAAGGGCGGTGTGAGCATGGACAAGCCAAGGGTGATCGTCTCGGTTCGGGTGTCGAGCAAGCACCAGCAGGAGCAGGGGTTCGGCCATGCCAATCAGCTTCGGATGCTACCGGCGTTGGTGGCTGAGCAGGGGTGGGAGATCGCGCAGCGCCCGGACGGAAGTCCCGGGATCTACGACGAGGGTTTCGCGTCGACGACCGCCGCGGCCGGCGATGACCTGAGCCTGGAGTCTCGGCCCGTGATGCAGCAGCTATTGGCGGAGTTGAGCCATGTGCAGCCGACGTATTTGGTGTGCCGGGAGCTTGACCGGCTGCACAGGGACACGCTGGAGTGGGAGTTGATGCAGCACCAGCTCGTGCGGGCGAGCGTGGAGGCGGTCGTGCAGTGGCCCAGCCTGCAGGGGACGCCGATGATAACCCGGTTGGACGAGTCGAAGGATCGGGCGTTTGCGAGTATCCAGGCCGTGTTCGCGAGCCTGCAGAAGGCCGACATGAAGGCGAAGCTGGGGGCAGGTCGTCGTGAGCGTGCGGCCCAGGGCTTGCCCTATGGGGGCCAGGTTCCGTACGGGTATGACCGCGTGCTGAAGGGGCCGTTCGTCGTCAACGAGGCGCAGGCGCAGACGTACGCTCAGATGATGGATTGGGTGATCGAAGGGCTCGGTCCGAAAGCGATCGCGACCCGGCTTACTCGCCAGGGCACTCCCAGTCCGAGGGGCATGGCCCATTGGAACCCAACCACGGTCGCAGGAATCATCGAGAGCCAAGCACAGCTGGGCATGGTTCGGGTCCGGCGAGACGGTGGCGAGAAGTGGGTACCCGCACGCGATCAGCAGCCGATCATCACTCGCGAGCATTGGGAGCAGGCGCAGGCGGTGATCGGCTCGCGCAAGCGGTACTCCGATAATCGGCGTCGTCATGTGCTGGCAGGGCTGCTGAAGTGCTCGGCGTGCGGCTACACGCTGAGGTACATGGTTCAGCGGCGGCAGAACGTGGCGGGCGAACGGAAGCCGTATCCGTACTACAAGTGCGAGCACAACCGAGCTTGCACCGGGCGGTACGCGATAGCCGAGGGCGTCGCACTCGAGGAGATCGCCGAGCAGATCAACGAGCGGCTCCGCGACACGACGGAGTGGACTCGGCCGGTGCCGGCGAGCCAGATTGGCGAGGTCGAGAACCGGATCGGCGAGCTTGAAGCCGCGGCGGCCGACGCCGGCCGCAAGGTCAAGCGCGCACACACGGCGTGGGTCGATGCCGACGAAGCGATGGCCGGCATCGCGCTCGAGGAGCTACATGCTCGACAGCAGACGCTCAAGACCATCCAGGCCGAGCTCGACGAGGCACGCCGGGGGTATGCGCAGGCCATGACGGCACCCTCCGATGAGGTCGATCTGGACGAGATAAGAGCGTTGCTGCTCGGCTGGGAGACGCTGCCCGACGAAGAGAAGCGCATGGTCCTCGAAGCGGTTGTCGATCATGCGGTGGTTCTGCCGAAGGGGCGCGGTCCGCGTCTGGACGTTCACTGGGTAGCCGCCCCAAAGCTGCCCGAGCGCTCCCCCGGCATCTAGCGACAGACACCGGCGGGCACACCCGCACGCTGCTCGCCGTGGGCACGTTGACGGCTGCCTATGCGCACCGGCGTCCCCGGTGCGGCCGGGAGATCGTCCGGGCGTTGCAGGACGATCGCGTCTTCGGGCTTGCCTTCGTGTCGGAGCTTGATCCGCAAACCGACCTGCAACAGCCGGAACTGCTCCTCGCGGGAGAACGGAATCGCCCCACGGACCCGTTCGCGCCACCTCCCAAGGAGACGACGACGCGCGAGGACGGGTGTCACGGTCGAGGGGTACGCGGCGGTGTACCGGGGATCGCGCCCGATCGCGCCCGGCCCACCCCGCAGCCGCCGGTGGCGGTTGCGGGGTGGGCTCGGTGGACGTGTGGGGATTGTCGAGAGCCCCCGCATCACAGGCCCCCATTCGCCCGGTGCGCCGCCTGGTGGCGCTCAAGGGCCTCGAGCGCCGTGTGGCGGTCAAAGCGCCAAGGTGCCTTCGGTCCCTCGCCGAGGCGGCGTCCGCCAAGCAGGTGGCGGTGCTTGTAGATCCAGGGGCGTGTGACGCCGAGGTAGAGGGCCAGCTCGCCGGCGCTGATGAGGCGCTGCTCCTGCCTCTGGGGGTGTCCGAGGAGCTGCACGACGCGGCTGGCGACCTGCTCGACGGCCTGGGGGGTGAGATCGACGGCGACGCGGTGTGCGATCGCGCCGAGTCCTCGCCGTCGAGGCGCCCGGGGGTTGCGTGCCGGGCGAGGTTCGTGTGCGGTGCGCGCGGGGCGGGCGGTGAGGGCGTGCATGGGGGGGCTCCTGTCTTTCAGGGGTGTGGGGTGGTGTCGGGCGCCCCGGGGTGGGCGCGGAGCTTTGCGATGCGGGGCTTGGTGTAGGGGTGTGTGGCGCGGGAGAAGCGCATCCGTCGGATCGAACGCTCGTACGGCAGGGAGCTGTGTTCGAGGGACTTGGCGAGTGCGGGTCCCTGTCCGAGGCGTGCGGCGTACTGGTCGGCGGCGAACTCGCGGGAGCGCCAGTAGGTCTCCCAGGCGTTGCCGGTGAGCCAGAGCACGGCCTGCCCGGAGGCGAACCACGCCAGGCCGCGGAACGCCAGCGACCACAACGGGTCGATTTCGGGTGTCGCCATCGAGACGAGCAGCGTGAGGTTCAGTGCGCTCGAGAGCCGCGCGTCACTGGTGTTCAGGTGCCCAAGCTCGTGTGCGATCACCGCGGCGGCGTAGGGGCTCTCAAGCAGACCCCGGTCCACGCTCAGCGACGATGCGTAGGCGCTCGCGTTCATCCCGGGCTCTTCGGCGACGAACCAGTGTCTGGGGACCCGCAGAGCGGGGTCGATCTGGCGCAGTTCCTCGACGGCGTGGTCGAAGGCGTCCTGCTCGTCGGGCTCCGGCGGGCGCCCGCCGGTGGAGATCTCCCACCAGCGCCCGTCGATCGGCGCGACGAGCGGCGGGAGGACGAGCGCGAGCAGCGAGACCGCGAGCGGCAGGAAACCGACGGCGAGCGCGATCGGTTCGACCGGTATCGCCCAGCCCATGATCCATCCGATGAGGCCGAGCACGATGTTGGCGATCAGTGCTCGCGCGACCGCCGCGAGCAGCTGCCCGGCGAGCGTGATCGCATACAGCACAAGCGCGGCACCGGTGGTGCCGGCTCTGTCGAGGGGGTTCACTGCACGGCCTCCCTCCCGTTCGCCGCACCCGCCGGGGCTGCGAGCGACCAGCGTCCCCCGTGCACGTGGAACTCGCCGGCCTTCTTGCCTTTGCTGAGGTGCGAGCCGACGTTGGTCGCGGGGACACCGAAGGCTTCGGCGATCTCCACCGCGAGGGACTCGGGGTGCTCCAGGAGATACGCACGGATGTCCTCGCGTGCGAGGCGGCGTGCGTGCTTGCGCGGCGCGGGTTCTCCGCGTAGCGCGGCCTGCGCGGCCTGCAGCCGTTTGACGCGCTCAGCGGCCTGCTTTTCCTCCGCTCGGGCTTTGCGTAGCTCGTTGTCCAGCTCGCGCATCGCACCGAGGGCGTATCGACGGGGCGGCATTCAATCCCTCCTCTCAAAGTTGCTCAGCATTACAAGCAACTTAGGGTATCATGCCGGGCATGTCAAGGCGGAGCAGCGGGCAGCCCTGGGGACCCACCCACCAGCGGATGGAACCCCCGTTCCGACGCAGACACCCGTTCGCGTCATGCTTCGGGGCGGTACTCGCTTTCGCGCTCGTGTTCATCTTGGTGAACGGTGTGCGCATCGCGCTCGGCCTGGGCACCGGCAACCCGTACCGTTGGACGATCGCCGTCATGATCGGCCTCGGGATATCCAGGGTGCTGCTAACGCTCGGTGTCGGCGCCCTCGCGCGAACCCCACGCACTCGCACCAGGCCGGCGCGGGGACCGGCGGCGGACAGGCCGACGGTGCACCGCCCCGTGACCGCGGCGGCGCGTATCAGGGAAGGCGTCCTGCGTTGCGGCGGCGGCGCGTACCTCGGCAAGCACAAAGAAGAGTGGGTGTGCGCCGACCCCGAGAGCGCAGTCATGGTCCTCGGCCCGCCCCGCTCGGGGAAGACCAGCGCGGTGATGATCCCCGCGCTGATCGGCGCATCGGGGGCGGTGGTGAGCACGTCCACCAAGCCGGATGTGATGCGCGCCACGATGCGCGCACGCGCTGAGATCGGCGAGGTCTGGCTGTTCGACCCATCGGGTACCGAGCCCGTGCCCGAGGGCGCCCGCCGGCTGTCGTGGTCCCCCATCACAGCCGCGACCGGCTGGGACGAGGCGCTGATCACCGCCCGGGCGATGACGGCAGCCTCCAACGCCGGCGCCGGGACGACGAACGAGAGTCACTGGACCGAGCGCGCCGCCGCGCTGCTAGCGCCACTGCTCTACGCCGCACAGCTGACCGGCCGCCCGATCGAGGAGGTGCTGCGCTGGACGCTGCGCCAGGACCTCGCACCCGCCCTGGCAGTCCTCGCCGACAGTGACGCGAAGATCGCCGCCGACGTGCTCGTGGGGATCGAGCGCACAGACGCCCGCGAGCGCTCCAGCATCTTCTCCGCGACAGCCGGGGTGCTAAGCACCTACAACAGCGACGCCGCCAGGCGCACCGCGGCACACCCCAACTTCGACCCGGTCCGCTTCGCCACAGGCACCGACACGATCTACATAACATCCTCCGAGCACCACCAGGCCGCGCTCGCCCCGCTGATCGTCGGCCTGCTGGAGCAGATCCGCCGCGCCGTCTACGAGCAGGCCCGCGCCGGCAGCGCCCCCGACCCCGGGATGCTGTGGCTGCTGGACGAGGTCGCGAACATCGCCCCAGTCCACGACCTCCCCGCACTCGTCTCCCAGGCCGGCGGACAGAACCTACAGGTCGCCATCGGCCTACAGGACCTCTCACAGGCACGCACCCGCTGGGGACGCGACGCCGCCGACGGGTTCATGAGCCTATTCGCAACAAAGGTCGTGCTCTCCGGTATCGCCGACACCACCACCCTGGAAAGCATCTCCATCGCCCTCGGCGAATACGACCGCGACACCATCAGCCACACACTCGGCCGCTCAGACAAACACGAGTGGCTCAGCACACCCACCGACAGCGACACCGTCAACTACCACACCCAGCGCCAAAGGACCCTCACACCAGGAGACATCGCAAAACTCCCCGACGGCCACGGGCTGCTACTACGCGGCACCGACTGGGAACTAATCGAACTCACCCCCTGGTACGAGCACGAACCCTGGCGACGAGCCGCAGCCAACAGCAAAGCATGAGGGTCAACCCAACCAACTGCCCCCCGGGCCCCTCCCGCGAGGTCCCCCTACGTCCCCTCCGACGCCCGCCGCGCAGAGGGACAAGAAGGGGGGCCGTACGAGACAACACGCAGACAGGGCCCACAGTATAGTTCCGACTCTCAGGACGAAAGGGGCAAACGTGGGGAGACCAATGGCTTACAACTGGCGAAGGGTCCACGGGCTGCGAGGCGCTCTTCGCCCCGTGCTGGCCGGGTGCGCCGTCCTGATCGTCGGTGTGCTCCTCCCCGCGCCGGCGCTGGCGGTCGAAGGCAAACCCCCGATGATCGAAAGCATGGGCACGGGGATCGGTGGCGAAGTGACGGTGAGCGCCCATATCAATCCCGAGGGCCTCGAAACGACCTACGAAATCAAGCTGGAATGCGGGACTGGTGAGCCGGTGCCATGCGACTCGATACCGAGCGAGCGCAGAGAAGGGCACCTCGCCGCCGACGACGAAGTCCACGAAGTCAGCCTCACGCTGACCGGCCTCCAGCCAGGCACCTACTGGTTTGGAGTTCGCGCGAGCAATTTCGCCGGCGAAGCGTCTCGGAGCAGCGACCTACTCACTATCCCCACGCCTCCACCCGGTGCATTCCCCGAAGGAACAGGCCCAGGCAAACGGTCCTCATCGGAAACTCCGCAGTGGGTCAACGAACTGGCCAACTCCGAGTCCGCCCAAACGGTTAAGGAATACGAAGCCAAACAGCAGCAGCTCGCCAGGAAAAAGAAGAAGCCAAGGCCCGAGAAGCCACACGCTACGCCAGCGAAGAGGCCGAGCTCAAGCAGGCCGAGGAACAGGACGCACAGGAAGCCGCCGCCCGCGAACGCCAGGAACGCGAAGAAGAAGCCGAAGCCGAACACCCCGCGTGCCGCGTCCCCTCGCTGAACGGCAAGACGCTCACGGCTGCCCGCCGCGCGCTCGCCAGGGCGCACTGCCGCCTCGGCGCCGTCCACCGGCCCGCCCACCGCCACGGCGCGCTGTACGTCAGCGCTCAGGGCACCCCGGCGGGGGAGCGACTCGCCCACGACGCGCGCGTCGCGCTTTGGCTCGGCGCGGGGAGCGGCGCGAAGCGGGCTTCGCACCGGTAGACATTTCCAGGAGGAGGAGGAGAAGAAGAAGAAGAAGAAGCCGTAGTCTCGGTGGTGCTACAGCCGTAGTCTCAGTGGTGCGACGCCGAGACCGGACGCGGGGTAAAAGGACCACCACGAGCGACGAGCGTTTCTACGAAGTGATACACGCCAGTGTCCTCGGTCAACCTGCACGCCTCTGCCTTGGCGACGCCGAAATCCGCATAGCGCGGAGGGCTCCCGAGATCACCGGTGATGCCATCGTCGCGCAACACCACATATTCCTGGTGTGGAGGTTCCGCCATTCCATCTTTGATTGCCCCAAGTAATGCTTTATGCCTTTTTTCAAGCCGCATGAGGGCCATTTTTGCGATGCTCTGTGCCCCCGCCCCAGGCGATGTAGCAATCTTTTCAAGCTGATCTTTGGTCTCCTCATACCCCTGATTCAGCGTATAAATAAATTCATTTATGGTCATTTTATGTCCTTCTTTCTGTCTTTCTTTTATTCGAAATTAACTTTGCTGCCTATCTCCTGCGCGACAAGGCTGCGTGACCTCCGAAGAGGAGACCACGCCCTGGATCGTGTGGACCCGACTGTCCATATGATAGCAGCACTAACTCTGGTCCATAGTCATGCTACCGTTGTGGCGGGCATCAATGCGGTGGGGATGCCTTCGGCCTCCGCTCGCAACCGCATCCCTGTGTCGCCGGTCACGACCGTTACGCCCTTGTCTGATAGCCGTCGCAGGTCACGAGTCGCTTCGAGTATCTCGGTGTCTGCGTCTGCTGGCCGTATCCTGGGCCCGGGTTCGATGAAGACCTCGATCGTCGCGTAGTCGTTCAACGCCTTGGGTGTCCCACCGGGCCCGACGAGTTTGTAGAGATGCGGAAGCCGTTTGCGCGCACGGTCGCGGATTCTGTCGCTGTCGCTGTACTTCTTGGCGTCAAGCTCCTCGATCACTCGCAGCGGAATCACGATGCGAACCGCCTGTTGGTCGATGATTTCGCGCCAGTTCACGCTGTCGGGGAGCTGGTGGTGTAACAGCACGTTCGTATCCAGGACAGCGATATGTCCAGGCGCGCAGCGTGCCCGGTCCAAGCGTCGCTTCAGGTCATCACGCAAGCCTTCGAGACCTGCGATCTGTCGCCTAATCTCAGCTTCGATGACCGCGACCGCGCGGGGGCTGCTCGGAGTGAGTCGGAGGATCTCCCAGTACGCGGACGTGTACGGAATTGCGAGCACGTCGGTGTCGTGGGTCAGGTTCGTCAGCTCCATCTCGGTCACTTCGACCCACTCGGCGTAGTCCACTTGGCGTCTTACCATGTAGCGGTCGTTTGCCCCGGGGTCGGTGCCTTCTCGGGCGACGCTGCCGCTGAGGTTTTTCGCAGCGTAGATGCGTCCCGTCAGGGCATCGATTGCCTTGCTGGCGTCCACGCCATCCATCAAGTAGAGCCGGAGGGGTCCTCCCATCGGTTGCATGGTACGGCGGTGTCGCGCCTTGTCGCTCTGAGGTCCGCCGATACGTGGCGAAGCATGGGCGAGGTGGGAAGGAGTCCCCCGGCGTGAAGCCCGCTTCGCACCGCCGCCCTCGCGCCGCTCATGGACCCGTACGCGCCAACTTCGCCGCGAGACCTTGACATCCGCCGGCCGACCTGAAAAGGTCGGCCAGTCCTCAAACAAGTGCCCCCGCGCTGCGCAAACAGCCGGGGGCGTGACACAGGAGGTATCAGCTCCCATGCAGGACCACAGACTACCCGTGAGCCGCCGCGCTCGCTCGAACGGACCGAAGAGGAACTGTTGTGGCTGCTGCTGCGCCCGACCCGCCGCGGCCCCTGGCACACCCGGGAGCTCGCGCTGCAGATCGGCGACCATGAGCAGACCGGGCTTGCGCTCGCCGGCCTGCACGCCGACGGGCTCGCGCATATCAACGGCGAGTTCGCGCACGCCACGCACGCCGCCGGCCGCTTCTACGACCTCACCGCGTCGTTCTACCGCAGCCACCCCGAGACCGCCTGACCCACCACAAACCAGTGGGCCCCGGCACGGGTGACGCCGCGCCGGGGCCTGCACGGAAAGAAAGGACATTTTCTCGCCATGCCCAGTGAGCCTACAAACCCCCGGCAGGAGGAGGGCACCCAATGCGTCGTCGTCCTGCAAGTGCTCCGCCAAGACCACCCGCAACCGTGGACCCGCGCCGAAATCGAAAGCGTGCTCCACGACGTGGACCCCGACGCGATCGGCGTCGCCCTCGATCGCCTGAACGAACACGGCGTCGTGAACGTCGAGGGTGAGCAGGTCATGCCCTCCGCATGCGCACGGCACATCGACGCCCTCGGCTTCATCTGCATATGAGGGGACGAGCGATGACCAAACACGAACACAAGTTGCTCGCGCTCGGGCAGGCTATCCGCCGCGAGCGCCACGCCAAGGGCCTCTCGATGGCGTCCCTCGCGTCCAAGGCGGGGGTGTCCCCGAAGTCGCTCAACAGGGTCGAGCTTGGCCAGGGCGGCCCAACATGGAACACGTTGAGCGCCATAGCATCCGCTCTCGGCATGTCCGTGCTCCTGCGCCCGGACCTGAGCGAGGACGCGATCCTCGCCCGCCACGGGGAGCGCAGGCTGACCCCCGAGGAGTTCGAGGAGCACTTCGGGCACCTCCCCACAGACGGGGAGGGCTGACAGCATCGAGAGAGCGCCACGCCGCACGCTGGGCGTGGCGCTCACGGAGCGGGTCTACTGGGATCGAGCAGGCAATGCCGTTTCCTTAAGATCGGAGCCAGCTTCCACTTCCGCCAAGAAGGAGGAATGAGGCAAGCGCCCTACAGCCTGCTGGAGTTCGTCGGAGCGACAGCCTGAGTGGCGTTTACCCACACGCTCGCTCATCCCTGAAACCGGCAGTGTGCGGTCTGACGCCGCCTCGATGACCGGCCAACCGTTCATCTCCTACAAGGGCTGCGACGGATAGCGCTTAGCCCAAGTGCAGGAGGCTCAGCAGGAGTCCGACTGCCACGCCCCCGAGCAGGGTGACTAGCCACGGCTCCTCCCACCAGTTCGTGGTGGGCGCTGCTCGCGTGACCATCGAAGCGCTGCGGCGACGACCGGCTCCCGCCCCGGCGCCGAGGGCGACCGAGGTCTCATCTGCCCAGGCTCCGCGTCCGATCGCGGTGCCACCGGGGATCGTGACGTTGCCATAGTCATCGCCAGTGTTCACGATGACGTTCCCGCTGCCGAGCACGCGGGGCGCTCTGCCGATCACCACGTTGTCGTCGCCGGCACTGCTATCCGAGGGCTGCTCATCGCTGTTGCGCTTGGAAGCCGCAACGGCGGCGAGCAAGAACATCCCGCTGCCAGCCGTGGCGTCCAGCCACAGGGGAATCGAATTCGGATCCATAGCGCATCCATGATAACCGCCATCGAGGCGCATCACCAGGAGATTCCGGAGCAGGCGGGCGACCTCCGGTCGGCCACCCCGCCGCTCAACGAACTCGCTGTTCTGCCGACTCCTGGCCGGCGGGCCGGGCGAGGTTCCAGTCAGACGCCTAGTGCGGTGTTCCTGAAGTGGCTTGTTGTTTGGTGGCTTTGGTGATGATGTGCTCGGGGGTTTTGGTCCAGATGAAGGGTTTGGCGCGGTCGTTGTAGTTTTCGATGAAGTAGTCGATTGCTGCGATCAGCTCGGGGACGTCGTGGTAGACGCCGCGGCGGACTTGCTGGTTTGTGAGGATCGAGAACCAGATCTCGATCATGTTCATCCACGACGCGCTCGTGGGGGTGAAATGGAAGTGCACGCGCTTGTGGCGAGCTAGCCAGCGCTCGACCTCTGGGGTGCTGTGCGTGGAGGAGTTATCCAGCACGACGTGCAGGGGACGGCGGGGGTAAGCACGCACGAGGGTGTTCAAGAACGCGAGGAACTCTTGGTGGCGGTGTTTGGGGTAGCACGCCCCGGTGACCTCGCCGGTCGCGACCTCCAGCGCGGCGTAAAGACTGGTCGTGCCGTTGCGCTTGTAGTCGTGCGTCATCCGGGCGGATCGGCCCGGCTTGATCGGCAAAGTTGGCTGTGTCCGGTCCAAGGCTTGGATCTGGGTCTTCTCGTCGATGCACAGCACCAGCGCGCCTTTCGGCGGGTCCATGTACAGCCCGACGACATCGACGATCTTCTCCGCGAGCTGGGGGTCTTTGGAGAACTTGAACGAGCGGACCTGGTGCGGTTTGAGCTTGTGATCGCGCCAGATCCTGTGCACCGTCGACGCAGAGATCCCGGTCGCTGCGGCCAGCCGACGAACGCTCCAGTGCGTGCTGCCATCCGGCGGGGTCTCCAACGTCTTGGCGAGAACGCGCTGGACCTCATCATCATCGATCTCGCGCGGGCGTCCCGAGCGCGGAGCATCAGCCAGCCCATCCAGCCGGCGATCACAGAAATTCCGTCGCCACAACCCCACCGTCGGCAACGAAACGTGCGTCTCAGCGGCAATCTGCGTGTTAGTAGCGCCCTCAGCAGCACGCAAAACGATCCGCGCGCGCGTCGCCTGCTGTTGCGGCACCGACGGCCGACGCAACCACCCACGGAGCTCCTGCTCCTCACCCTCCGACAGCTCAATCACACCAGCAGCACGCGCCACCAACCAAACGTACCAAAACTAGCCTACAAAAGCAAGCCACTTCCGGAACACTGCACTAGCCTGTAGTAGCCACGCCACCCTGTGAGGTCGGGCAACTGCGCATCGTTAACATCCGGCCAGGATCGCATTGGCCGCATCGCGATGTCCTGGCCGTAGCACCGAATCGCCGCGGAGTAGGTCCTGTAGTCGTGGCGTCTCAGCCGGACGAAGTCTCCCTCGCCGTACCGGCCGGAGAGGCTCGGCGCCTGCTGGAGCGCCTTGGTGTCCATGCGGCCGTGGCGGTGCGTGAGGACGTTTCGGATCGCGCCGAACTCGGTGAGCGCCTCGTCCAAGTCGGCGGGGACCGGCCGGTCCGATGCCGTCCCAAGACCTGCGCCGCGCAAGCGGGCCTCGTAGCGCTCGGCGCCGCTGCCGGTCAGCCGGTTGAGCTTCGGTAGTCTCCCGTCAAGTGTCCGAACCAGCGCCTCCTTGAGGGCGGCGCGGTTCTCATCGTCAAGCTCGCCAGATGCCTCCGGGTTCGCCTCCTCGGCGGCCTGCATTAGCTGGTCCGCCATGCCGCCGACCGCCAACTCGCGCATCGCTGGCGCGAACTCCTCCACCATCGCGTCCAGTGCGCTGTTCATGGCCAGCAGCGCCTGCGCGTTGACAGCGGCGAAGTCGGTAGCGATCGCGGCGGAGGCAAGCTCAGCCTGCTCCCACAGCGCCTGCATCTCCCCCTGGCGCGCGGGATCAAGGTTGGCATCGTCACGCGAGACGCCGTGCTCGCGTTCGTACCGCTCAAGTACCCCGCTGAGCTCATAGAGCCCGAGGACCGACAGCATCCGGGTCTGCTCGACCTCCTCCATCGCCTCCCAGTAGTCGCCGACCGCCGCACCGCGACCCCGGGTCAACCGCGGATCTTTACGCGCCTTCTCGATCTGCTCGCGAGCGAACTCGCCGAGCCCCGGCTCGCCTACCCCGCCGTCACCCGCGTCGCTCATCGCGTACTTCGCAGGTGAAGGTGCACACCGACCGCGACGGCGAGCGTAAGCATCGAGAACACTGTCGAGTCGGAGGGCCCGCCGATCATGACGAGGCTGCCACCGGTGCGCTGGCGCCACAGCCGCATAGCCCGCCGATCTTCAGCCGCGGTCCGGTGGTGCTGAGGGTGCGGGCGCGGGCTCATGCCGCCGATGGTACGCCCCCGCGTGGCCGCGAGTGGGCAGCCATCGCAGGCGAGAGCTTCGGGCTACCCTCGCGCAGATGCTCAAGGTCCTCGCCACGGCCAACAGTCCAGTCGAGCAAGGTATTCTCCTCGCTCGCCTGTCCGACGCAGGCATCCCCTGTATGCGAGGTGCCGGAGGCGCGCGAGTTGCGCTCGGCAGCGGACGCGACATACTCGTCGAGGAGGAGGATCTGGCCCGGGCTCAGGAGATCCTCAAGGAAGACGACGAAGGCTTCGACGAAGAGGAACTCGCCCGCCTCAGCGAAGAAGCGGGCCGGCGGGCTGCCGAAGCGCTCCCCCAGTCCGCTCCAGACGAGCCGGCCGGTCCGCCGGCGCCCGCCCAGGCTCAAGCACCGGCAAAGACGCACAGCCTCCTCAAAACGATCGAGAAGCTCACCGGAGGCGAGCCCAGCACGGACACCACAGACAGCCAGTTCGGGCGCTGAGAACCCAGAGCCACACCCCCGCTTCGGCAAAGGACCGTCGCGCATGATCTGCACCCTCGTGTTCGGCAGGGATCGTCCACGCGGGTGGGTACGCCACCCGGGCGCAGCGTGCGCGGGGCCTCCTGCCCCGCGTCGACGCGAAGATGCCACCGGGGGCGTTCCAAAGACCCCTTGCGATGAGTGCGCGATCCGCGGGGGACTCGCAGCTTGAGCTCTCCCCACTGCTCAAGCTGCTGGCGCAGCACGCACCCACGGCCCGCCAGCACGGGAACACCGCCGCGCGGAGCTCTCCCTCCCAGCTCGCGCGGCTGGCGTAGCGCAAAGACCACGCGAGGACCAAGCCGCCCACGACGCCAGGCACGAGCACAACGACCACGCCAGGCACGACCCAACGACACACGCAAACAAGGCCCCAAACCCCAACGCAAAGTGCCGCGAGCAACGCGCACCACGAACCCAGCGCCATGCCGAAAAGGCAACCAAGCGAAGTACGAACCAAC
Organism: uncultured Solirubrobacterales bacterium; assembly: GCA_963701215.1. Classification (GTDB taxonomy): domain Bacteria; phylum Actinomycetota; class Thermoleophilia; order Solirubrobacterales; family Solirubrobacteraceae; genus Palsa-744. The sequence goes on along the minus strand of OY969580.1, from coordinate 4,112,429 downwards.
GCCCCCAAAGCGCCAAAGCACAAACGCCCCGAAAGCAACAGCAAACCGACGCAGACTATACGCACCCAAGGGAGCTACATAGGCACATATAGCCGACGATAGCTGCCGATTAACACTTTACCCCATGACCTGCTTGTGGTGTGAATGCGAGGGGGCTACGTTCGCTGAAGCGTGCAGACGACTCACAAGATTCCCGGTGGCTCCGCCACGACGTACGCGCAGTATTTGACCTCGACGGCGTCGCGTGGCGACTACTACACAAAGGACGGCGAGGACGACGAGGACCGTCCGGTACCGAGCCGGTGGTACGGCTCGGAGAAGACTCTCGCGTCGCTCGGCCTCTCGGCGCAGGGGCCGGTGCAGCGGGCAGATCTGCGTGCGGTGATGCAGGGACTCTCTCCCCTCGATGGTGAGCCGTTGCGCCCGGCCGGCTCGAACGGCACGAGGACGGCCGGGGTGGAGCTGATGATGGCTCCCCCGAAGACGGTCTCGGCGTTGTGGGCCGCGGCCGACCCGTATCGACGCGCCCAGATCGAGGCGGCGCACCGCCGGGCCGTGGAGAGCACGCTCGCGCGAACGGAGCGTGAGATCGCGCTCGTACGACGCAAGAGCGACGGGGTGGTGCGTTTCGAGAAGGCGCAGCGGCTGCTCGCCGCGGAGTTCGTGCATACAGCGAGCCGCCTCGCGCAGGATCAGGAGGCCGGGGGGATCCCCGACCCGCAGGTGCACTCCCATCTGATCGTGTTTGTCGCCGAGCGCAAGGACGGGAAGCTCGCCGCGGTGGAATCCAAGCAGCTCTACAGGGCCGCCCGCGAGAACGGGGCGTGGTACCGCGCGGAGCTGGCCGCGAACCTGCAGGAGCTGGGCGTGCCGGTGGAGCGGCGGACCGGCAAGAACGAACGGTACTTCGAGGTCAGGGGTGTCCCCGAGGAGCTGGCGGGCCGCTGGTCGAGCCGCTCGGAGGACGTCGATCGAGCCGCGCGACTGTTCCGCGCACGCTATGGGCGCGAGCCGCGCGCCGGGGAGCTCGGGTCGCTGACAACAGGCACCCGGGGGTCGAAGAGCGCCGCCGACCCGATCGATGTCAACGACGCGTGGCGGGCCCTCGCTGCGGAGCACGGGCTCACCAAAGAGCAGGTTCAGCAGCTCTTCCAGGACCGGGACATCGACGCCCGGCCCAGGGTCGATCTCGCCAGCGAGCTGGGGAGGGAGGGCACCAAGGAGCGCGCGATGGTCACCGAGCGCGAACTGCACGCGAAGGCGTACGAGCTATCAGCGGGGGTGTGCCGTCCGGCGCAGGCGGACCGGCTCGTCAACGACCTCGCGCGCTCGGGGGAGCTCATCAGGTTGCAGGACAGCACGTGGACAACCCGGGCACATCGGGACCTCGAGCAGAGGACGCTCGACACCGCCCTCGGGCGCGCCACGGAGAACGCGGCGCCCGTCGGCGAGCAGGCCCTCGGGCAGGCACGCCGCGAGGTCGCACAGGAGATCAAAGGGCCGCTCAGCCAGGAGCAGCGAGAGGCGCTTGAGAGGATCACCGGGCCGGGCGGCGTCACCGTGCTCGTGGGGCGCGCGGGGACGGGGAAGGGAGTCACGATCGCCGCCGCGGCCAGGGCGTGGCAGCTGGAAGGCAACAAGGTGATCGGGACCGCGGTCGCGGGCGCGACCGCCCAGCGCCTGCAGGCCGACGCGAAGCTCGACCAGTCGCACACGACAGACGGGCTGCTCAACGGCGTCGAGCAGGGATACATCAACCTGGGGCCGGGCAGCGTCGTGGTCATGGACGAGGCCGGCATGGCCGACAGCGACCGGCTCTCGCGGCTCGTGAAGGTGACCGCCGAGCGCGAAAGCAAGCTGGTGCTCGCGGGTGACGCCGCGCAGCTCTCCTCGATCGGCCCGGGTGGCCTGTTCAAGCACCTGGAGGGCCGCGTCCCGACAGCCGAGCTGACGGAGGTCCACCGCGCGCACCACGAGTGGGAGCGCAACGCGTGGGAGCAGATCCGAAACAGCAAACCAGGACCCGCGCTCGCGCAGTACCACGCCCACGGCCGGCTGCATATCCACGACACCCGCGCACAGGCCGCGGAAGCAATGGTCGCCGACTGGGATCAGACACGCAAGAGCCTCCCCGAGGGCCGCCAGGCGGTGATGGTCACCGACGCCTCCAACAAGGAGCGCGATCAGATCAACGCGATGGCCCAGGAACGCCGCGCCCAAGCCGGTGAGCTGGGAGCACACCACGTCGAGCTCCCCGGCAAGCCCTACGGGCTCACCAGCGGCGACGAGGTGATCTTCACCGGCCAGTACCACATCCCCGGACAGAAACGCGTCGAGAACGGGATCACCGGCACGATCGTCCACACCACCCGCGACGAGAACGAGCACCGCGTCACGATCAACACCCGAGAGCGCGAGCCACGCGACGTGCACGTGGACACCAGCGAGTTCTCCGACGTCAGCCTCGCCTACGCCGTACACGTCCACAAGGCGCAGGGCCTAACAGCCGAGACCAGCGGCATCCTCACCGGCGGCTGGCAGACCGACAAGGAGCACGCCTACGTCGCCCTCAGCCGCGCCCGCGAGCAGACCCAGATCTACGTCTCCCGCGAGGACCTCGGCGAGCAGGGAATGGACACCGGCGCGATCGAACGCCTCGCCGACCGAATGCGCCGCAGCGGAGCACAGGAGCCAGCATCACGAAGGACACCGCCGAACGGGACTCACCGCGCGAGCAGACCGCAGAGGGCCCACACCAGCCCGCCACCGAGCGTACGCGCCCCCGCGAGCGCGTGATCGACGACTTCCTCGATCCCCGACCCCGCCGCCCACACGACCGCTCCGACCACGACGACCTCGTCCCTGCCAGCCAGCGCGACCAGGCCCAACAGGACCGGGTGCAGAGCGACGCCCGCGAGCATGTCACGGAGCACCAGCAGGAAGCACAGAACGCCCCGGTCAACATCCAGGATGCCAGCCCGGCGGACATCCAGCTGGACGTACGGGACGCCGGCGACATCCAGCTCGCCTACTCAACCCAGCTGTATGACCTCCAGACCCACGCCGGTAAGCCGACGAACGTCCTGTTCGGCGGATGGCAGACCAACGAGCAAATCGGCTTCGTCGCCACCGTCCACACCGACGGCAAAACCGACGTCCGCATGAACACCGAGGACCGCGAAGGACGAGACATCCAGGCCGAGCTACACGACCGCATCGCACAGATCATCGAACACAGCCAAACACGCGAAGCCACCAACACCCACGACGGATCCGAACAGACACCACAGCGAGCAGCACAGAACGAGCCCGCCACCCACGAGGAGCCACCACACGAACGCGACGGCCAGCCCGACCATGCAACCCAACCCGAACCCGCCGACCAAACCCCGAACCACACACCCGAGCCCGAACGAGTCGAGCGCGACCCCCACATCGAACAGGCCATCCAGGCCCAGCGAGACCGCCAGCAAACCTGGGAACACAGCAACGAGCAAGACCAGGAGAACGACCGCGGGTTCGGGATCGAGTAGCAGTCGTCGTCCCGAACGCAGTCTGCGTGCCGATACACCTTCGCCCCATGGGTATCGAGGCGCGTTGGACCCGTGCTATTTGGTTGCTGCGGCCGCGTTCGTTCTCGATCATCGACACATCGACTCGCGTGGACGCGCATGGGGCAACCCGGCGTCCCGTAGCCGGCCCGGCTCTGGGCCTACTGCGATATCGTGAGTAGCATCTATCGCCGAGTTCGCAGTTTTGGGCTAAGGACGGGTCTTTGGAAGGCCGATGGTGGATTCGTGCAACGGATGCGCGCGGTCATGGCTGGCATCGCGGTTTTCATGGCGCTGCTTGGGCGTGCCTTGCCGGCCCCAGGGCTACCCCTGAAGCTGTTCCCCTCGACGTTCCCGGAAGCCTGTTCGCCCTCGCGGCTCGTGTTTGGGCCGGGCAACAGCATGTGGTTCCTGCTGAACTGCAAAGTGATAGGGATTGGACGGCTGCCCATCAACGACCCGGATCCGCAGTTGGTTCGACGCCTCAAGACCTTGCTGCCGACCGATTTGACGGTCGGCCCAGAAGGCGACCTGTGGTTCACCGAGGATACGGGCATCAATGCTGCCGCAGGCGAAGTGCCTGAGATTGGCCGGCTGACCGCTGCTGGGCAGCTGACGCAGTTCCCGACACCCGTTCAGCCCGGCCTTCCGTATACGCTGCACGAGCAGCCCCAACAGATCATCGCGGGACCGGAAAACGATCTCTGGTTCGTCGCGAGCGGGTTGGGCGCGAACGTGCTGGCACGGATCACGCCCACGGGGGCGTTGAGTCAGTTTCCGGCCCAGCAAGTCCTGGAAGGTAGGCACAAACCGGAAGCCAAAGGCGATGAAGTGCCGCAAACGCTCGCCAAGGCTGACGACGGGAACCTGTGGATGGGCGAGGAGTTCGAAGAAGGGACGATCGGCTTGGTCGGCCCCGGCGGGGTTGTGCGACAGTTCCGCGTCGCGGAACCCGGTCAGGGCGTCGTTACCTCAGCGGGGGACCCTATGATCGGGACCGCCGATGGCGGGCTGTGGTTCCGCGAAACCACTGGCTTCACGCTCGTGAGCCCCGCTGGAGTGGTTCTGAGTCGGGTACGACGCGAAAACGAACGCGCGGGCTTTGTGCGCTCGCTCGTCGCGACCCCGGACGGAGTGCTGTGGGTGAGCGAGGACGAAGCGGGCGAAGCCTATAAAACCGTCAAAGTCCTCAAGCGCGTCACGAGTACGGGCGAGTTCGGGGAACTGGTGTTCTGTAGCTCCAACGAAACTCCGGAAGCGATGGCGGTCGGCCCGGAAGGCGATCTCTGGTTTGGCGCGCGCACCGGGAAAGACTTCGGCCGGCTCGACCTCCCGCAGTTGACGAGCGAACTGGAACGTGAACGTACGCAGGTTCGGATATGCGGCGCGAAAGCCACGCCACGGGCGCTGCGAGCCAGGGTGGCGTGCGAGAGCCTGGACGTATCGAACACCTGCGACTACCAGGCCACAGTTACGCTCGCGAATGCACCTAGCCACGTGGTCGGCGTCGGACGCTTTCTTGGGAGAGCGCTCCTCGAACCGGGGCGACTGAACGTGCCGTTGCGTCCCGTGGTGCGCGCGCTGTCGCGTCGGCACAAGCGACTGCTGCTGCGCCTGACGTTGCGGTCGGGCGGCCGTGTGGCCGCCAGCAGCCTGGTCGCGCTGCGACCCTGACGCGCCGCGAGTCCTTTCGGACTACTCAAATATGCGGCGCGAAACGGCCGACGGTCGAGTCGGCTAATCGGTAGGACAAGTCCGAGCGCAGCGCTTTCCACGGGGAGCCGACATCGGACGGGCTGGTGTGGTAGAAGTCGCTCTTCGGCCAATTCCCGAGGATTGGAGCACGTGGTGGGAGCATGGGGTGGAGCAGGTGGACGAGCTGGTGCGGGAGCAGGACCCGTGGGCGCCGGGGCGCTCGTGCTCGCGGTGCTCTACGGGTTGATTTGGCTTGCGGGCGGAGCCACGGCGAGTGGCAGTCCTCCGTCGAATACGGCGTTGCCGGTCGTTAGCGGGAAAGCGGTGGACGGTCAGCTGCTGGAAACGACGAACGGCACATGGTCGGGTTCGACGCCTATCACGTACACGTACCAGTGGCAGGCGTGCAACCGCCAGGGCAAGGAATGTGAAAATCTCCCCTCGGCTACCGAATCGAGTTATCGCGTGACGTCGGCTGATGTCGAAGGGACCGTGCGGGCGGTGGTGACGGCGACGAACTCGTATGGCTCTGCTTCGGCGGCGTCTGTCGTGACGGCAGAAGTCGCCTCTGGGCCTCCGGTGGCGGTGGAAGCCCCGGCGATCTCTGGCGGCGCGTGGGAAGGTGAAACTCTCTCGGCGAGCGGCGAAGGCTGGGCGGGCAGCAATGTTACGGCGGGCTATCAGTGGCGGCGCTGCAACTCCTCTGGAGCGGAATGCTCGGACATTGCCGGCGCCACCGAACGGGAATACACCCTTTCAAGCGCTGATGTGGGCCATACGCTGCGGGTGCGCGTCGGCGCGGGCGGTTCGGCCGGGTCGCTCGTCGCCCTCTCAGCTCCGTCATTGGCGGTTGCCGCGAAATCCTCGCTGAGGAACACCTGGCTTCCCAGCCTGTCTGGGACAGAGAAGGTTGGGCAGACGTTGACGGCGAATCCTGGAAGCTGGGTTGGGGCGGCGAGCCTGTCGTATGCCTATCAATGGCAGCGCTGCAATCGGGAAGGCGGGGCATGCGCCAACATCAGCGGGGCGACCTCCTCCACGCATGTACTTGTTACAGCAGACGCGGGCAAAACGGTCAGGGTGCTCGTCACGGCCAGCGAAGGAGGAGCCAATGCCGCCAAGGTGGCTTCGGCTGGCGAGCTCATCGCGGGCGAAAAAGGCCCGGTGCTGGAAGCGGCGCCCGGTGTCTCCGGGACGGGACTGCCGGAATATACGCTTACAGCAACGACCGGCAGGTGGGCCGGCACGGGGATCACATACGCCTACAAATGGCAGAAGTGCAACGAAGCCGGCGAAGCGTGCGCCGCGATCTCGGGCGCGACCAGCGGGACCTACAAACTGCCGACGAGCGTGGCGGGCTCCACCGTACGTGTGCTCGTGACCGCTACGGTATCTGGCGCTTCGACTGAAGCTCTGAGCCCACCGATCACGGTGAGCGCCACGGCAGTCGGCGATGTGTCCCTGCCGATGGTTTCCGGTAAACCGCAGGTCGCACATCAGCTGGCGACGACGACGGGGATCTGGACCGATGCGGTCGGCATCACCTACACCTACCAGTGGGAACGCTGCAACTCGAAAGGCGAAAGCTGCGCGGCCATCGCGGGCGCAGCCGAACCGGCCTACACAATGGTCGCAGCCGACGTGGGCGCCATCGACCGCGTGAAGGTCACCGCAACGGGCAGCTCGGGTAATGCAAGCGCAGGCTCAGAGGTTACCGGCGTCGTTGCCGCTGGCTCCGGTGCACCCGAAAACAGCGCGGCGCCGTCGATCGAAGGCTCCACGAGCTCAGGGAGCACGCTGACGGCGCAACCGGGGCTCTGGTTCGGCGAAGAACCCTTGAGCTACAGCTACCAGTGGGAAGAGTGCAACGCCTCGGGCGAAAGCTGCACAAGCATCAGCGGCGCTACCAGCCAGGCCCATGTGCTGGGCAGCGGCGAAATCGGCTCAACGATCCGCGTGGGCGTCACTGCGAAAAATGGCCAGGGCAGCGCAGGTGCGACCTCGCCCGTGAGCGAAGTGATCGAATCCGCGGCGGCGCCATCTGTCGGCGAACGCCCCGCCGTGAAAGGGACCGCCCAGGAAGGCAACGAACTCTTCGCCGAAAACGGCATGTGGACGGGCTCCCAGCCTCTTCGCTACTTCTACCGCTGGGAGCGCTGCAACGCCGCAGGCGAAGCATGTTCGGTGATCGGCGGCGCGACGAAACCCGGCTACAAAGCGACGAGCAGCGACGTCGGCTCGACCCTGCGTGTGAGCGTGACCGTCACAAACTCCCTCGGCGGCGCCAGCTCTCTCTCACCGCAGACGAGTGTGGTGGCGGGCAAAGAAGCCAGCGCGAAAGAAGCAATGGAAATCGCCGAAAAAACCGATCCATCCGTAATCGCCTCCTCAGCGAGCGCTACGCTCGAAGGGCAGAGCATCAAGCCCAACGCCGAAGACGCCGGCGAAGGACTCGCGGCCACGAGCACCCTGACGAGTTCGTGGCTTTCGAAGGAAACGAGCGGAGAATTCGCGGTCAACACCCCGATCGGCGAAATCAGCCTGAAACCCATCTCCACCGCCGCGAACGCGACGATCACGCCGCTGATCGTCAACGGCGCCTCAGCGGTCTACGCCAACACCCAACCGGCGACCGACACGATCGTGCGGCCCGAGCCGCTCGGCGCGATCACGATGCTTCAGATGCGCTCCTCGGGAGCCCCCACGTCGTTCAGCTGGCAGGTCGGGCTGGGCGCCAACCAGAAGCTCCAGGTGCTCCCGAACGGCAGCGTCGCGGTGACCGAATCGGGTGCCGGGTCGGGTCTCGAAGGCGAAGTCGAAGAAACCGAAGAAAAACCGAGCAACGAAGCCCCCGCCGAAACCAAAGGCGAAGAAGGCTACAGCGCCGAAGCTGCGGCCGAAGCGCTGCAGGAAGCGACACCGGAAGAAAGCAAACTCAGCAAGCTTCCCAGCTCCCAGACGAGCAGCACGGGCGAAACCAAACCTAAATCTGGGGAACTCCAGCCCCAGGAAACCAAAGCAGAGTACGAAGCCGCCGTCAATGCGACCTCCTACGCGGAATCCCACACCGAAAGCACAACCCTCATGGTGCTACCAGCCCCCACGGTTGTGGATGCCGAAGGGCACACAGTATCCGCGACCCTGAGCGTCGAAGGCAACACCATCAAGCTAAGTGTCACACCCGGCAGCGCCAAATACCCGGTCACGGCAGCGGTGTCCGCCGATGCTCCGACCAACACCGCGAGCGCAAAACGCACGCCAGCCCCGACCTACGGGTTCTCCAGCCAGAGCCCCACGCCCTTCCAGGAATCCGAAGAAGAAATCGAAGGCAAATGGCAAGAAGTAAAACACATGGACAAGAACCTCACCGAAGGCAAAAACGTCAAGATCAAGTACGCTCGGCTCATCATCCCTTACGACAACGAACCCGCAGGAAAAGAACTCAAGAACTGGCTGAAAAAGGTCGGGGAAACCGAACTTCCGGGCCACGTACCTCTAGTACCGGAGATCACATTTGGTAAGTGTACGCCGGGCATCAAAGGGGAAAAAGAACAGTCAGAAACGTGCTTGAAGGAAGAAAAGAAGCGCAATTTTCCAGAAGTCTACTACCGTGATGTGCTGCGGATAATGAAAGCCCTTATCAAGGGCAACGCCACAGAACATATACCAGCCGTACGGATCTGGGGCGCCTGGAACGAGCCCGAACTCAGCAGCCTCAAAGCCGCGAAGGCAGCGGAAGTATGGGGCGCTGCCGTGCGAGCGCTGCACAAGGCGGGCTGCCACGTCCATTGCAAGGTGATAGCTGGCGAATTCGCCGGTTACCGCAAGTTCCCCGGCCGCAACGAGTTCAATTATGTCACTGGCTACGAGAGGGCGATCATCGAAGACGCACGCAAGAAGAAATGGGACGCCGGCAAGCCAGAAATCTGGGGCCTACATGACTACAAAGACCTCAAAGAAACCGCGGAAACCGCGACTTTGGCAAGTGGGAAACTCGTCCGCAAGAGCGGCGCGGGGAGCGCAGAAGCACAAGCATTCGTGCAGGGAACACACAAAGCCGGCCTGGGTCATCCCCAGGACTGGATCACCGAGAACGGCGTGCAGCTATGGGTAAGGAGTGGCCATACCTCGCTGTACAACAACCCCGAAGAGCAGCGTCTCGCCGCGGAAGATTTCCTCGAACTCGGAAAGCAATCAACTGGGCACATCGAAACCGACAATTACTATGAATACAAAAACCTGTTTACAAACAAACAACAGGAAGAAAAAGAAGCGGCGCACAACCTCAGCAATCAGTTCGACAGCGCACTCCTTTCCGCCGAAGGCAAGATGCCCGAAACCGAGCGGCCGGCGTATTGCGTAATCGCGCTGGCGTACAAAGGAGTCTGCCCACCCAGCACACAAACACAAGCTCCGGTAACAGGGTCGATTACAACGGTTGGTGGCACTGTGATGCTCGCAGTGAACCCGGCAGGAACCGTAACGAAATATAAAATTGAGTATGGCACCACGTCAAGCTACGGGCAGACCACGTCGGTCGCAACCACGGCTAACCCTATCGGGGAACAGAGCGAGGCCGTGGTAGTCAGCGGCCTGGAAGGATGCACGACATATCACTACCAGGCCGAGGCGGAAAACGAAACCAACGAAGGCAAACCCAGGTTGGGCGGCGACAAAACCTTTATGACCACCTGTCCGTACAGCGGCGAATTCACTAAGACAAATATCTTTAATGCCGGCGGTGGGACGTTTATCGCGTGGGAACGACCCCTGGTTAGCGAAACCTCATACTACCCGGGCCAAAAAGAATACGAAGAAAAAACTAAAGGTTCATACGTGACTATAACTACGATATCCAGCCCCATTCCGTCGTGGGTCACTAAACTAACCGCAACGATCCTCAGCGGACCCGGCGCGATTGCTAAAATTATTGCGCCATACGAAGGTGAACCAAATTGGAGCCTACGGGTGGAAGGGTTCTCAGTCGGGACGCCCGGCGAAGTTACTTGGAAAATAGCCTTGAAAGGGGAATAGCTTCAGCGATTGGTTCCAGCTCGGCGAGCAACCCTGCCAGCTGGTCGGTCATACCTCTCACTTTCGAGGGCGACACGCAGGCTCGCGCTCACACGGCCGTACCCTGCCCTCACATGGGGGGGTTCCCGCATAGGCTGAGACGGCCGATCCAGAGCTGTGGAGACTGGCGCTGCCGCGAGGACCACGCGCGTGGTCTTCGTTCGGGTATTCGGGGGGGATCGTCCGCGCGGGTGGTAGGGCATCCAGGCGCAGCGTGCGCGGGACCTCCGTGTCCCGCGTCAGCGCGCAGGACGTCAACCAAGGCAAAGGCGAGTTACGGTCGATCGTCCGCCGCTCCCCAACCAGGCTGCGCCTGGCCGGGGACCCCGACCGCGGCGGAGCGCAGTCCCCCGGCCCCCGCCGGGCGGGGCAGGGTAGCACGCCCTGTCAACCCACAAGGGGTCGGCCCTGGCGGGCCTTGACAGGGCGTGCAGCGGGTGCCGGGCCGGGGGCCGGCCGACTGCTCGATCGACGGATGGGAGTGATGCGGCTCCCCGTGGGAGGGGTCTCTCCTGCGGTGCCGCTGGCGCTCGCGTCGCTCCGCGCCAACAGGCGAAGGTCCCGGGAGGGCTGCCCCGACCAGCCGCCGCACGTCGAGGCCGTCGAGGGGCAAGGCCGAAGAGGCAGCGCCAGAGCTCCAGGCCGCTTGCGCCTCGCGGGGCTGGCCCCGGGAGCGCCGGCGGGGTCGAACGACGAGTTACCCAACTGCGTGACCGGCCGTGTCAAGCACGGCCTCCCCCCGGTGCAGCAAGTACCTCGCGCTCCGCTCTGCTCTCAACAGCTACGGCCTGCGGCGGCTGCACCGGGAAGGCACTCAGGGGTGGGCGAGATGGGAGGAGGGAGGCCCCTGGTCCTCCGTGATGGTGTCGTCGTCCAGGCGAGCCTTACACGACCAGCGCCGGGCGCCGCTCTGCCCACGGCACCGCTTCTTCGATCTGCGACGCGAGCGCGAGCAGGGTTGCCTCGTCCGCGGGGCGGCCCACGAGCTGCACGGCGAGCGGCAGACCGTCCTCGCCGTGGAAGAGCGGCAGCGAGATCCCCGGCTGGCCGCTGGCGTTGAACACCGGGGTGAAGGGCGTGAACAGGCCCGAGCGGCTGAACGTGGACATCGGGTCGGGCGCGGCGGTGTCGAGCGTGCCGATCGGCAGCGGACGCTCGGCCAGGGCCGGCGTGAGCAGCGCGTCGTACGGGGCTAGGAACGCGACGAGCTGGCGTGTGAGCGCCTGCAGCTGGACTTCCAGGCCCAGGCCCTGCACCGAGTTGAATTTCTGGGTCATCGAGTGGATCGCCCAGCTCATCGGCTCCATGTCCTCCGCCGTCGGCTCGCGGCCGGCGACCATCCCCGAGTAGACGATCTGCAACGCGATGTGAACCGAGAAGACGGCGCCGAACAGCTCCGAGAGACCCTCGATCTGCCACGGCGGATCGACCTCCTCGACCTCGTGGCCAAGCGAGCGCAGCAGCTCGGCCGCGTCGGCGACCGCGCCCGCGCAGAGCGGATCGACCGTCGCGTCGGCGACCGGTGGCAGCGTCGTGGCCGCAATCCGCAGCCGGGTGGGCTCCCGCGCGGCGGCCGCCGTGAACGGCTGGGCCGGGGGCGGAGCCCACGTCGCGTCGCCGAGCTCGTAGCCGGCGAGCACGTCGAGGATCGCGGCCGTGTCGGCGACCGTGCGGGTCAGCACCCCGTCGACGTCCAGTGGTGCCTCGCCCCGCTCAGGCGCGGCGGAGATGCGTCCCCGCGCCGGCTTGAGGCCGACTAGCCCGCAGCACGCCGCGGGGATCCGGATCGAGCCGCCGCCGTCGTTGCCGTGCGCGACCGGCACCATCCCCGCGGCGACCGCCGCCGCCGAGCCTCCAGAGGAGCCGCCCGGCGTGCGCTCCACATCCCACGGGTTGCGGGTCGGCCCGAACAGGCGCGCCTCGCTGACGGGCAGGATGCCGTACTCCGGCAACGTCGTGGTGCCCACGATCACGAACCCCGCGTCCCTCAAACGGCGCGTGACGTTGGCGTCGTGGTCGGCGACGTGGTCGGCCAGCAGCGAGCAGCCGATCGTCACCCGAAGACCACTCACCGCCCGGTTGTTCTTAATGGCAATCGGAACACCGGCAAACGGACGCTCATCTCCCGCCTGAACCTCATCAGCGGCGGCCAGCGCACGCTCCGCGTCGACATCGACGAACGCATTGAGCTTCGGGTTGAGCTCCTCAATGCACCCCAGCGAGACCTCGACCAGCTCGCGCGCCGAGATCGCTCCCGAGCGCACCATCTCCGCAAGCTCCGTCGCCGGCCGGAACATCAGCCCGCCATCCGACACCTGCCCACCTCCTCGATTACTCATCTCCCCGGTGCCATCCGAAGCACGCGGGCGTCGATAGAGCAGACAACACGGCGTCGCCACTCTTCCGTCCTTGTACCCCCGTATAATAGATAGCTCTTAATCGCGGTCGGAACACCCGCGAAGGGCCGCTCGTCGCCGGGGCGCATGGCGTCCGCGGTCGCTAGCGCTCGCTCGGCATCCACCTCCACGAAGGCGTTCAGTGCCGGGTTGAGCTCCTCAATGCGGTCGAGTGAGTGCTGCACCAGCTCGCGCGCGGAGAGCTCCCCCGCGCGCACCATGCCCGCGAGCTCGCTCGCTGAGCGGAACATCAGATCGTCGTCGGACACCGGCTCCTCCTCGGTCGCGCAAGGCACGGACGTACGCCCGTCGCAGCCAGAGCCTAACGTCTCAGGGTGGGCTCGTGAGGGAGTCCACTCAGCGGTGCGGGTGGGGGCTCGCGAGTGGGCCCATTCCTGCGACGATGTGCGCTGCCCAGAAGGCAACCCGGCCGGTCGCGCCGAAACCCGGAGCGTCAGGCCTCACCCCGTCAGTAACGAGCCCAGAAAGCGAGTGCCATGAGCGCGGTTCAGACAGCACCGGAGGTCCAGTCGGGCCTCGAAGGCGTCGTCGCCTTCGCAACCGAGATCGCAGAGCCCGACAAAGCGGGTGGCGCGCTGCGCTACCGCGGCGTCGACATCGAGGACCTGGTGGGGGCGATCCCCTACGAGCAGGTGTGGGGCCTGCTCGTCGACGGCCGCTTCAAACCGGGGCTGCCCCCCGCCGAACCGCACCCGCTGACGGTGCGCTCCGGTGACCCCCGCGTGGACGTGCAGGTGGGGCTGGCGATGCTCGCGCCGGAGTGGGGCTTCAACCAGCTGATCGACATCTCCGACGAGCAGGCCCGCGAGAACCTCGCGCGCGCCTCGGTGATGGCGCTCTCCTTCGTGGCTCAGTCCGCGCGCGGCGTCGGGCAGCCGCCGGTGCCCCAGGAGGAGATCGACCGCGCCAGTTCGATCCCCGCGCGTTTCCTGGTCCGCTGGCGCGGCGAGGCCGACCCCCGTCACGTGAAGGCGATCGACGCCTACTGGGTCTCCGCCGCCGAGCACGGAGTCAACGCCTCCACGTTCGTCGCCCGCATCGCCGCCTCCACCGGCGCGGACGTCGCCGCGGCCCTGTCCGGCGCCGTGGGGACACTCTCCGGGCCGCTGCACGGGGGGGCGCCCTCGCGCGTGCTGCAGATGCTCGACGAAGTCGAACGCACCGGGGACGCCGAGCAGTGGGTGAAAGGGGCGATGGACCGCGGGGACCGGTTGATGGGCTTCGGCCACCGCATCTACCGCGCCGAAGACCCTCGCGCGCGGGTCCTGCGCCGCACCTGCCGGGAACTGGGCGCCCCGCGCCTGGAGGCCGCCGAGGCGCTCGAGCAGGCAGCGCTGGCAGAGCTGCAGGCGCGCAAGCCCGACCGCGTGCTCGCCACCAACGTCGAGTTCTGGTCGGCGGTGGTGCTCGATCTCGCGGAAGTGCCCGCCGAGCTCTTCACCCCGATGTTCACCTGCGCGCGGGTGGCGGGGTGGTCGGCGCACATACTCGAGCAGAAGCGCGAAGCGAAGCTGATTCGACCGACCGCCAAGTACATCGGCGAGCCGGCACGACCGGTGGACTCGGTGGAATAGCACTTCCACGAGTCAGAAACAGCGCAACAGGAGCACCGCCGGCTATGCCAGGATGCTCTGCGCAAGGCGCCGTCCCGGCGCGGCGGACCCGGCCCCCCAGGGCTAGCACCGCGACGAGGGCCCGGCATCACGCCGGGCCCTCGTCCTTGTTGCACACGAGCGGGGACTGACCCGCCCCGCAACGGCCTGACCACGCCGGGCACCGGCGGCGGCCGAGTCGCTGCTACGGAGTCCGAGCAATGCTGAACATCTGGAAGTATGTTCAATATCAGAGTACGCTTTTGCGACTTTGCGAGTATCTTTGACAGCGCACGCGTGCGTCGGGGGCGTCCCGCGGACGGGCGCTTTGACGTGAGCACATGCGATCCCACCGCCCCGACCGCCGGCGGCGATCGCGCCACCGGCCTGGTGCGCCCCCTCTCGAGCACCGGCAACCTGCCGACACTCGTCTGGCTGATCCCGTACGGCATCGCGGCTGCGTATCTGAGCCTACTCGTCGTGCAGCTTCCGCACGACCTTTGGGTGCTCGGATGGAACAGCGACTTCGCCTCTGGCTTCACCGTGCCCGCAACGGTCGTCGAAACCGGAACGGGTGGTCACACCGTGCTGGGGACGAGCGGCCTGTATGTCCCGCTCTGGTACGGGCTGCTCACGGCAAGGTTGCCGCTGCACCGCGAGTTGTGGGAGATTGGGCCGACCCTGCTGTTCATCGCCACGGCGTTGACAGTCGGATGGTCGGTAGCGCAGATCACAACCCGCCGCGCGGCCATTCTCGCGGTGCTCATAGTGCTCGTCGCCTCGGGGGTGACGTTGAGCCTCCTGATAGCACCCGTTGTGCACAACACGACCTACCCATGCACTGCACTGCTCGGAGCCTACCTTATCTGGCTGACCCGTGGAGAGGGGCGACGACGCGCAACGACCCTTGCCGCGCCTCTACTCGCCGCCATCGTGCTCGGCATGTGCCTTGCATCAGACGCCCTGATCGTTTCGACGGGAATCATTCCGTTTACTCTCACGGCGGTTTTGGTCTGTTTGAAACGCGATCGACGCTCTAAACTTGTGGCTCTGTCTTCGCTAACGACCGTGGTGGTCGCACTCCCGGTCGCGGAGCTCACTTCCACAATCATGTCGTCGCTCGGCTTCAAGACGAATGGGCCAGCTCTCGAAACGGCTCCGCTCTCCTTGATATCCATGCACGGACAGCAGTTGCTCAACGGCCTCGAGCGACTTTTCAACGGCTATCTCGGAGACCCTGGCTCAACAGGCACGCTGTACGCCGAGCTCGGAGTGGCTTGTGACATCGCCATGGCAGTAGCACTGCTGACGCTGCTCGTCGCCGGCACCTACTCGGCAATTAACTTCACACTGTCTCGTTGGCGGGTCGATAGCCCGACGACCCCAACCCAGCTGGCTACCGATTTGCACATCATTTACTGGGTCAGCTCCGCACTCACAGCGTGCGGCGCGTTCACGTTCAGCACCTTCGTGAACTCAGACTATGAAGCGTTCTACGTGACTGTCATCTTCTCGGTGGCCGCGGTCGTCCCGCTGTTCCTGAGCTCACGGTCCCGTCTACGCTGGCTGATCCCCGTCGGTACATCGATCTTCTTTATCGGAAGTCTGGTGGGGTTGGCGAGCCCAGATGGAGGAAATCCCGCGGTGTTCACCCCCTACGAAGGGCGTATCGTAAAGCTCGCTCGAGCCAATCACGCGACGGCCGGCTACGCAGGCTATTGGGACGCGTCGAGCTTGACCTGGAGCTCACATGAACGCGTTAAGGTGCGACCGGTGTTCCCATGCGCACATCCGGGGGGCGCAAACCTCTGCATCTTCCCTCAGGAGACAGTCCCCTCGTGGTACGTGGCCAAGCGGCGACGCACCTTTCTCCTGAGAAGGCCCGAAGAACTCCATTATCCGAAAGGCCTCGGACCACCGCTCGCGACTTATTCGATCGGGCCGGGGCTGATGTTTATTTACCCCTACGACATCGCTTCGCGATTGGGGCCTTCGTCGGGTTGACGCTGCGCGGCAAAAAGAGGGGGAGGTCGCGTTCCAGCGCCCTCCCCCTCCCCTCTTCTGCTCGCTACATCATCCCGCTCATGTCCGGCATGCCGCCGCCACCGCCACCGGCGCCTTCCTTCTCGGGCACCTCGGCGACGATCGCCTCAGTGGTGAGGATGTTCTTGGCGATCGACGCCGCGTTCTGCAGCGCCGAACGGGTGACCATCGCGGGGTCGATGACGCCCGCAGCCACGAGATCGACGATCTCGTTGGTCGCCGCGTTGAGGCCGTGGCCTTTCTTGGCCTTGCGCACGTCGTTGACCACCACCGAGCCCTCCAGGCCCGCGTTCTCGGCGAGCTGCCGCAGCGGCTCCTCGAGCGCGCGCAGCACGATGCGCCCACCGGTCTGCTCGTCCTCGTCCTCGGCCCCGCCACCATTTGAGCTGACCGCGGCGGAGGCCTGCAGCAGCGCGACGCCACCGCCGGGCACGATGCCCTCCTCCAGCGCCGCCCGCGTGGCCTGCAGGGCGTCCTCGACACGGTGCTTCTTCTCCTTCATCTCCGTCTCCGTGGCCGCGCCCACCTTCACGACCGCCACGCCGCCGGAGAGCTTCGCAAGGCGCTCCTGGAGCTTCTCCCGATCGAAGTCCGAGTCGGTGTTCTCGATCTCGTTTTTGATCTGGTTGATGCGCCCCTTGATCGCTGCCGTGTCGCCGGCGCCGTCCACCACCGTGGTGGTGTCCTTGGCGACCACAACGCGCCGCGCGCGCCCGAGCTGCGAGATCTGGGTGTTCTCCAGCTTCAGCCCCATCTCCTCGGTGATCACCTCGGCGTTCGTGAGGATCGCGATGTCCTCGAGCATCCGCTTGCGTCGGTCCCCGAAGCCCGGTGCCTTCACGGCCACGCCGGTGAAGGTGCCCCGCAGCTTGTTGACCACGAGCGTCGCCAGCGACTCGCCCTCGACGTCCTCGGCGATGATCAGCAGCGGCTTGCCGCTCTGGATCACGGCCTCGAGCACCGGCAGCACGTCGCGCACGGAACCGATCTTCTGGTTAGCGATCAGGATGTAGGGATCCTCCAGAGTCGCCTCCATGCGGTCCTGGTCGGTGACCATGTAGGGGGAGATGTAGCCCTTGTCGAACTGCATCCCCTCGGTGAACTCGAGGTCCATGCCAAACGTCTGGCCCTCCTCGACGTTCACCACGCCGTCCTTGCCGACCTTCTCGATCGCATCGGCGATCACGTCGCCGATCTCTTCGTCGCCGGCCGAGATGGTGGCCACGCGGGCGATCTGCTCCTTGCCCGAGACCTCCTTGCTCTGCGACTTGATGCTGGCCACCACCTGATCCACGGCACGCTCGATGCCGCGCTTAAGCGCCAGCGGGTTCGCGCCCGCCGCGACGTTCTTCAGGCCCTGGCGCACGATCGCCTGGGCCAGAACGGTGGCGGTTGTGGTCCCGTCGCCGGCCACGTCGTTGGTGGCGGTGGCCACCTCGCGCACCAGCTGGGCGCCCTGGTTCTCGAAGACGTCCTCGACCTCGATCTCGCGGGCGATCGTCACTCCGTCGTTGGTGATAGTGGGGGCGCCGAACTTCTTGTCCAGCACTACGTAGCGGCCCTTCGGGCCGAGCGTGACCTTGACCGCGTTGGCCACGGCGTCCACGCCAGCCTCCAGCGACTTACGCGCCTCGGAGGCGTACTTGATCTCCTTGTGTGCCATTTCTTCTCCTTAGAGGACCTTTGCGAGGACATCGGACTCGCGCAGCACGAGCAGGTCCTCGCCATCGACCTTGATCTCGGTGCCGCCGTACTTGCTGTAGAGGACCTCGTCGTCCTTCTTGACGTCGAGCGGGACCCGCTTTCCGTCATCATCGAACTTGCCATCGCCGACGGCGAGGACCTTGCCCTTCTGCGGCTTTTCCTTGGCTGTGTCGGGAAGCACGAGGCCACTGGCCGTGGTCTCCTCCTCCTCGATCGCCCGCACGATCAGGCGATCGCCCAGGGGCTTGAGCTTCATCTTGGTAAGACCTCCGCTGCTAGGTAGTAGAGAGTGGGTGAGGCGGCGCCTCGGGAAAGAGACGTGCCCCGATAGTTCTGGCACTCTTCTTGGCCGAGTGCCAACGGCGTACGGGCCACTATAGACGACCGCGGGCGCCTGTCAAGAACCTTTGGACACCCGTTCGGCACTTTCGTGCCCCGATTGCCAAATTTGTCGAGCAGGACCCGCGGGGCGTCTCCACCCTGGCGGCGGCGCCATCCGACACCGCCGTCCCCGCCCCGGGACCGTCAGTTCTGGGCGCCGCCGAAGCCCTTCATCGCCTCGGTCATCCCCGAGGGAGTGTCCATGATCCGCGAGAACCGCACCATCGTAACCGTGTCGTCGACCGAGACCGCGCGACCGTAGATCTGTTCGAGGAAGTGGATCAACTCCTCGTGGCGGCGGAACTCGGGGTTGTCGTGCTTGATGTCCCGCGGCGAGAGATCCCCGAGCCGTGTGACTTCGACCTGGTCGATCACCGCCTCGAAGATCCGCTCTCGTGGGGAGTACTGGTAGCCGATCGTGACCAGCACCAACTGGTTCTTGCGGTACTTGTCCGACTTGTCTCCGAGTCGGATCGTCGCCGTCTTGCGGCCCCGCTTGAGCTCGTCGGCGAAGATCGTGGAGTAGAAGTTGAGCACCTGCACGACAGTGCAGGCTATCTAGAAAATCGGGAGGGGGCTTTGGGGGAGGGCCTGCCCTCCCCCAACTCAAGAGGGGTCCAGCGCCGCAAGCGCACACCTGGCCATCTCGCGCTCGCCCTCGTAGGTGAGTGCGCTGCACGCCTCGGAGAGCGCCATCCAGCGTACCTCCTCGACCTCCTCGTCGTGATCCTCCGTGTCACCCGAGCGGTAGCGCAGCAGGTAGAAGACGACCGACTTGGGCACGGTGCGGCCGTGGCGCCTGTACCAGTAGCGCACCTCGCCGAGCTCGCGCACCGGCTCCGCCTCCACGCCGGTCTCCTCACGCACCTCCCGCACCGCCGCTTGCAGCGGGGTCTCGCCGGGGTCGATGTGCCCCTTTGGCAGCCCCAGCACACGCGAGCCGTCCGCCGCGCGGCGACTTGGCACGATCACGAGCGTCTGCTCCCCGCGCACCACCACTCCGCCCGCCGAGCGCTCGGTCGTGTGCTCAGAAGACATACGCCCGCAGCACCTCCGGGTCGTGCACCACCAGTCGGCCCCTGCCCTGAGAGATGACCCCCGCACGCTCCAACACGGCCAGGAAGCGACTCGCCGACTCGCGCGAGCTGCCCGCGAGCTTCGCCAAGTCGGCCTGGGTGGCGGCGATCTGGACATCGTGGCCCTCCGCGGGCGCGGACGCGCTCTGCGCCTGCGCCTGCGCGACCATCTCGCTCAGCGCCGAGGCCACGCGACTCTGCACCGTCTGGAAGGAGCGGCGCGCGAGGCGCTCGTTGGTCTCCCGTAAGCGCCGGCCCAGCGCGACCAGCAGGCGCATCGCGATCTGGGGGTGCTCGGCCATCAGACGGCGCATGTCGGGGCCAAGCACCGCCACCGCGCTCATCGGCTCCAGGGTCTCCACGGTGGCGGAGCGGTGTTCGTCCTCGAACAGCGCGAGCTCGCCGAAGATGTCGCCCCGCCCGAACGTCGCCAGCGTGAGCGTGCGCCCCCCGTGTTCGCGCACCGCGCGCGCGCGCCCCTCGTGCACGACGTAGCAGGTGTCGCTGCGGTCCCCCTCGCGGAACACCGCCTGGCCGGCCTCGAAGCTGCGCGGGACCCCCAGTTGCGCGATGCGCTCGAGGTCCCCGCTCTCCAGCGTCGAGAAGACCGGCACTCGCGCGAGCAGCTCCACGACCTCCGCTGAGCTCGGTGCGCGCACCGCCAAGGGGATAGCACACCTCCACGCGCGCGGCTCACCCTGGGATTCCCCGCTCGCGCCCGCGCCTCGTGCGAGGTCCCCGCGCCCGATCGAAGCGGCCCGCACGCTCCCTCCGTGAAAGCCTCGACCCCGCGCTATCTTCACAGCATGACCCCCGCGAAGAGGACCGTGGCGGCGGTGCTCGCGGCCGGGGCGCTGCTGGCGCTTCCGGCCTCGGCGCCTGCGGCAGTCCGCCAGTCGTTCCGGGCGCTGACACAGTCGCCAGAACTGTGGGCCACGGTGGACCTGTGCAACACACCCGTCCACCCCCACACGATCGGCATTCGCGGCTCGATGCCCACCGACGGGCACCCTCACGACACGATGTACATGCGCTTTCTGGTGCAGTCCCTCGACGCCACCACGCACCAGTGGACCGACCTTGGCGAGAGCGCGGACTCCGGCTTCGTGCAGATCGGCTCTGGCCCCTCCACCCGTCAGGCCGGGCGCACCTTCGAATTCAAGCCCACTACCACCGCCTACACGCTGCGCGGGGTCGTCGAATTCCAGTGGCGCCGCGCCGGACGGCTGGTGCACCTCGCCAATCGCACCACCGCCGCCGGGCACACGAGCCTCGCCGGCGCCGAACCCAAGGGGTTCAGCGCGGCGACGTGCACGCTCAGTTGAGATCCGCCGCCGCGGGTGCCGGTGCAGCCGGAGAGGTCGGCGCGCCGAATAGGCGCGGGTCGTTGGTGATGATCCCGTCGACCCCCATCGCCGTGAGGCGGGCCACCTGCGCGGCGTCGTCCACCGTCCACGCGTACAGCTCCCCGCCCCCGGCCGCAACCGCCCGCACCAGCGCCGGAGTGACCACGCGCCAGTGCGCCATCACCGCGTCGAAGCGGCCGGCACGCAGCGCCGCGCGAGCGCGCCGCGGCAGCAGGGCACGGAAGCCGGCGAGCAGCGCGAGCGCCGGGACCGCGATCAGCTTGTTGTCCTCGGTGTAGTCGCGCCGGGCGCGCGGCACCGACCAGCCCACGCGCAGCGAAGGCTCGACCGAGCGCATCGCGTCGAGCTCGTGCGGGAACGTGCTGCTCACTAGCGCACGCTCGGTCAGGCCGGTCTCGCGCAGCGCCGCCACCACGCGCTCCCCGTAGCCCGGCAGCTTCACGTCGACGTCGAGCTCGATGCCCGCATACGCGTCGCTCGCGAGGTGCTCGAGACCCTCTTGTAGCGTCAGCGGCGCCTGCGCGGCGCGGAGCGCCCGGTAGTCGTGGGCGAGCAGTAGCCGCCCGCTCCCGTCCGGGCGCTCGCTGAGGACGTCGAACTCGATCATGTCCACACCCGCACGCGCCGCCGCCTCGAAGCTCGCGAGCGTGTTGCCCGGCGCGAGGTGCGCGGCGCCCTTGTGCCCCACCCTGCGCGGTGCGGTACTCGAGCCGGGGACGCCCATCACCGCCCCAGGATAGGGCCTACGTCGGCACCCAGCCCGGGTGGGCCCAAGCTCAGTAGTGCTCGTCGCGCGCGAGGCTGCGGCGGGTGGCGTCGATCGTCTGTCCCGCAGCCTTCGGGCCCACGTACGGGGCGATCACCATGAACGCGAGGTGGTCTACCAGCGACGGCAGGTACTTCACGCGCTTGGGCGTTGCGTAGCTGCCAACGATCGACCACAGCGCGCCGACGACCGCTTCGTGGGCGAGCAGCGGAGCTCTGCGCGGCTCGGGCGAGGTCTCCTGCAGCAGGGTCCCGAGCTTGCTCAGCGTACGGCCGATGCACTCGGTCACGACCGGGCCGACGTCGAAGAGGTCCACGAACGCCATTTTCGTGAGCCCCGGGTGCGCGACGAAGTGGTCGATGCCCGCCCTCACACCGAGGTACGCCGCCTCCGGCCAGTCGTCCGCCTGGGTCGCCGCCGCGGCGATCGCTGCGATCGTTTCGTCCACGAACTCGTCCACCACCGCCACGAAGCACTCCTGCTTGGAGGGGAAGTGTTTGTGGAACGATTCCGTCGACATCCCGGCGAACTGGGCGATCTGGGGGTCGGTCAGCCCGTTGTAGCCCTCGTCCAGCGTGAGGTGCACCACCGCGCCGAGCACGCGGGCGCGTTTCTCCTCGCTTTCCAGGAACCGCGCCGGCTCGACTGGCCTGTGCGGCGCGGCGGTGCGCGGCACCCCGATCCGCGCCGCCGGCGAGCGGTAGGCGCTGACCCAGTCGAGCAGTTCGTCGGTCAACATCGGCAGCTCCGCCACACGGTCGGTCCGCAGCCGCTCGAAGATCATGTGGCGCCCGCCGCCAACGATCGCTTTCGGCCCCAGCGCCGGGAGCTGCACCCCGTCGGGCGCCACCCCGAAGCCACTCGCCAGCACCCGCTCGAAGGCGAGCGCCGAGCGCATCAACCGTTCGCGGCTCTTGGCCCCAAGGCCCAGCCCTTCGATCAGCACCAGACGCGAGCTCTTGACGTTGCGCTGCGCGTCCTCGACGAACGCCTGGCACGCCCTGTGGACGCGGTTAGCCCACCCGCGCTCGCTCATCCACCCGTCGAGCATCCGCCGCTTGGCGCGCGCCACCGCGATGTCGTAGGTACCCAGGAAGCAGTCTTCCTTGTTGGCAAACTGCTCGTAGAACGCTCGGCGCGACACGCCCGCCAGCGCGATCACGTGCGCCACCGTCGTCCCCTTGTAGCCCTGGCGGTGGATCGCCTCGATCATCGCCCCGAACAGCCGCGCCCGCTGGTGCCGAGCCACCGCATCGCGCCCCATGCCGTGCGGGCCGTGCGGCAGGCGCCGGTACATCGCGCTCAGCTCCCTCTCGGTTCCGCTGATCCCCACGCTTTCGACCATACAGCATTGCCCGAAGATTGCAAGTTAAAAATCGTGGGATCTATCGACGTTTCGGATCGCCCTAGAAACGTCCCCCTCTGTGCACTCTGCCTACCTGTCAGAACGAACTGGGTCTATATGTCATCCCGACACTCTGCCGATCTGTCCGAATAGCTGCATTAGCGGGGCTTTTATCGCGAGGCGAGCTCCACGCGACGCGGCCCCGCGCGGAAGCCGGCCCGCTCCAGGGCCGCCTCCCAGCGCGAGCCGAGCACCGGCTCGCCGTCCACCCGCTCCAGGGCGATCCGCGCCAGCAGCCGGCCGGCCCGGGCGTGCTCGGCAAGCGCCTCGAGCGCCTGCTGTACACAGTCGTCGTCACCGTCCACCAGCACCCGCAGCCCCCTGCCCCCGCGCTCCAGGTAGAGCACCGGCTCGCCGCCCACCAACACCACACTCGCCCCCGCCACGCGGGCCGGAGAGGGTCGGGTGCCACGGGCTCGGACGACTGCCTCAGAACCTCCCGCGGCGGGCTCGGGCTCGACAGTCGCGAGCTCCTGTCTCCGACTTCGCGGCGAAGCCCTCCAGGGCAGCGCCGCACCATAGGGCTGCGCCGGGTCGCTCGCGGCGAGGACCAGCGACCGGGAGCGCTCTAGCTCCGAGAGCCGCTGCGCGCGCAGGCGCTCGACCGCGCCCGGAAGCGCGAACTGCGCTCCTCCCAGCCCCTCCACGAAGTAACCACGCCGCGCCGCCCCCAGCGTCTCCAGACGGCACAGCTCGGGGTACAGCGCCGCGAAGCCTCCCGGTACGCCCTCCGCGAGCACCAGCTCCCGCGTGAGGATCCCGTGGCGCTCGAGCAGCAGCTCGGCCGTCGCCCGCGCGCGCTCGGAGTGGGAGCCCGCGCCGGCGAACAGCGGCGCCGTCAGCGACCAGCGGCCCGGTGGGTGCACGGAACCACGGCCGGCTGTCCGGCGCCCCGAAAAGCGCCCCCCGCGATGCGCCGGACCGTAGAACCTGCCACCACTGCCCGAGGAGGCGAGCGTCAAACGCGGCGCGCGCAGCGGCGCGAACGCGTCGTTGGTCACCTCCCCCGCCCACACCAGGTCCCACAGAGCCTCGGCGAGCTCCGGCGCGGACAGCTCCACGTCCGTGAGCAGGTCCGTGAAGAAGCACCCGCTACGGTTAAGACGCGCGCGTACACGCGCGTGAGATTCGGAAACATGCTCGGAACCATGGGCAGGGTCGCCACGGACGTGCGCCGGCTCCCCGCGGCGCGGGGGCGGGCCGAGCAGCGCCACGTCCTCGCGGAAGTACAGCGCCACTCGCCCGTCGCGCCGTCCGAGAGCGCCCGCACCCACCCACACCACCTCCCCGCTCGCGCACAACTCGTCCATCCACGTCGTCGAGTACGCCCCCACCCGGCGCGGCAGCACCTCCCGCTCCCACGTGCGCGGGGTCAGCGCGAGGCCCTGTAGGGGTACGAGCTGCTCGCGCAGGCGCTCCACCCCGGCGCCCGCCGCCGCGTGGCGGTCGATCCCGTGCCACGCCGGCAGGAACGTCGCGTACGCCCGGCGCTCCGCCGGCTCGATCTCGCGGCGCAACGCCGCCAGAGAGGCCCGCCGCAGACGCCGCAGCACCTCCACGTCGCACCACTCCCGCCGCCCCGCCGCGCCGTCCGGGTGCAGCTCGCCGCGCACCACCGCGCCCGTGCGCTCCAGCTCGCGCAACCCCGCTTCGAGCACCGCGGCGCCGAGGCCCCACTGGGCGCGGGGCTGCTCGGTCGTGAACGGCCCGTGCGTCGCCGCGTAGCGGCGCAGCAGCCGCTCCAGCGCATCCGGGACCTCCGCCGTGAAGGCCTCCGGTAGCCCCCCCGGCGGGACCGTGCCGAGCGCGTCGCGGTACAGGCCCGCGTCGGCCGCGGCGATGTGGCGCTCCTCCCCGCCGACCCGCACCCGCACCGCACGACGCTCGCGCTCCAGGGTCGCGAGCATCTCCTCCGCGTCAAGCCCCTCCAGCACGCGCTCGGCGGCCTCCGCGGCGCTCAGGTCGCCGAGCGTGCGCAGCGCGTCGTGCAACTCGTCGCGGTTCGCCGCGCGCCTCTGCGCGCTGCGGCGCTGCAGGTCCTCCTCAAGCTGCTCGAGCGCCCCGCGGTCCAGCAGCTCGCGCAGCTCCTCCTGCCCGAGCAGCTCGCGCAGCAGGTCGCGGTCGAGCGACAGCGCCGCCGCGCGACGCTCCGCGTTGGGGGCGTCACCCTCGTACATGTACGTCGCCACGTAGTCGAACAACAGCGAGGACGCAAACGGCGAGGCGGTGGCTGTCTCAACCTCGACCACGCTCAGCTCGCGCCGGTGCAGCCTCCCGAGCAGCTCCGTCAGCCCCGGGAGGTCGAGCACGTCGCGCAGGCACTCCCGGTAGGCCTCCAGCACGATCGGGAACTCGCCGTAGCGGCGCGCCACCTCCAGCAGCGTCTGTGCCTTCAGCCGCTGCTGCCACAGCGGCGTGCGCCGGCCCGGGTACGCGCGGGGGATCAGCAGCGCCCGGCCCGCCGCCTCGCGGAAGCGCGCCCCGAACAGCGCCGAGCTGCCCAGCTCCCCCACCACCAGATCCTCGACCTCGTCCGGCTCGACCAGCACGAGCTCGAGCGCCTCGGGGCCGCCGAGCTCGTCGGTCTCGGGCAGGTGCACCACGATCCCGTCGTCCGACCAGATCGCATCGGCCTCCAGTCCCAGGCGCTCGCGGATGCGCGCCGCCAGCGCGAGGCCCCACGCCGCGTGGACGCGCCCCCCGTACGGGGAGAGCACGCACAGCCGCCAGTCCCCGATCTCGTCGCGGAAGCGCTCCACCACCACCGTGCGGTCGCTCGGTAGCACCCGGGTGGCGTCCTGCTGCTCGCGCAGGTACTCCACCAGGTTGCGCGCCGCCCGGGCGTCGAGGTCGTACTCGCGCTCCAGCGTCTCCGGCGGCTGCCCCACCGCCCACCGCGCGAACGCTCCGATCGCCTCGCCCAGCTCCTTGGGACGACCCACCCCGTCACCCTTCCAGAACGGCACCGCCCCCGGCGCCCCCGGCGCCGGCGTCACGGTCACGCGGTCGCGGCCGATCTCCTCGATCCGCCACGCCGACGCACCCAGCAGAAAGACCTGCCCCGGCCGCGCCTCGTAGACCATCTCCTCGTCGAGCTCCCCCACGCGCCGGCCGTCTGGGAGCGTCACCAGGTACAGCCCCCGGTCGGGAATCGTGCCCGCGTTCGCCACCGCCAGCGCACGCGCACCCTTGCGCGGGCGTACCGTGCCCGCCACGCGGTCCCACACGATCCGCGGGCGCAGCTCGCCGAACTCCGCGGAGGGGTAGCGCCCGTCGAGCATGTCCAGCACGCCCTCCAGCTGGCGGCGCGGCAGCTCCGCGTAAGAGTACGTGCGCCGCACCCGCTCGTACAGCTCCTCCACCGCGAGCTCCTCCTCGGCCGCCGCCATCGCGACGACCTGCTGCGCCAGCACGTCCAGCGGGTTGCGCGGCACCACCGTCGGCTCGATCGCCCCTTCGCGCATCCGCCGCACGACCACCGCGCACTCCAGCAGGTCCGCGCGGAACTTCGGGAAGACCCGCCCCTTTGAGACCTCGCCCACGCCGTGGCCCGCGCGGCCGATCCGCTGCAGCCCCGCCGCCACCGACTTCGGCGACTCGACCTGCAGCACGAGGTCCACCGCGCCCATGTCGATCCCGAGCTCCAGGCTGGACGTCGCCACGATGCACGGGATCTCGCCCGCCTTCAGGAGCTCCTCCACCACCGTCCGCTCCTCCCGCGCGAGTGAGCCGTGGTGCGCGCGCGCGATCTCGCGTGGGGGCCGCGGTCCCTGAGCAGGCCCGGGCTCCGTCGCACGAACGCCGCGCAGGCCGCCTCGGGCGGCCCCCTCCTCATCTTTTCCCGCCTCCTCCCCGTCCTCAGCCTCCTCCTGCGCCGCCGCGAGCTCGTTCAGCCGCAACGCCAACCGCTCCGCCGAGCGACGGTTGTTGACGAACACGATCGTCGAGGTGTGTTCGCGCACCAGGCGCAGCAGCTCCGGGTAGATCGCCGGCCAGATCGATCCGTGCAATGGCTGGTCGGAGTCGCCGTGGACCACGCCGCCCAGCTCCGCCATCGACTCGACCGGCACCTGGACCTTCACGTCCAGCGGCTTGGGCGCGCTCGCGTCCACGATCCGGCACGTGCGCGTCGGCCCCACCATGAAGCGCGCGACCTCCTCTAGCGGGGTCTGCGTCGCGGAGAGGCCGATCCGCTGCGGCTCGGCGCCGCCGGCCTCGCGGACCAGCGCGTCCAAGCGCTCCAGCGTCAGCGCCAGGTGCGCCCCCCGCTTGCTCGCCGCCACCGCGTGGATCTCGTCCACGATCACCCACTCCGCGCCGTTCAGTATCTCGCGCGCGCGCGAGGTCAGCATCAGGTACAGCGACTCCGGCGTCGTGATCAAGATGTCGGGCGGCTCTTTGAGCATCCGCTGGCGCTCGCGCTGGGGGGTGTCCCCGGTGCGGATCGCCACGCTGACGTCCGCGCCGTCGGGCGGGCCGGAGATGCCCTTCAACGGCGCCCGCAGGTTGCGCTCGATGTCGTACGAGAGCGCCTTCATCGGCGACACGTACACCACGCGCGTGCGGCGCGCGGGGTCGGAACCTGCCGCCGGCTGCGCCGCCAACCGATCCAGCGCCCACAGGAACGCCGCCAACGTCTTGCCCGAGCCCGTCGGCGCGGACACCAGCACGTGCTCGCCGCTCGCGATCGCCGGCCACGCCTGCTTCTGCGCCGCAGTAGGCTCGGCGAAGGACGCCTCGAACCACTCGCGCACCCGCGGCGTGAACAACGACAGAGACACCCCGCGAGGCTAGCGCGCCCAACGTTAGCCTCGGGCCGCGCTCACTCATCATTGGAAACTCGACCTGGCTTGTATGAGGCCAGACACCTTGGCCGGCAAGCCCTCACGTGCCCTGGCCATCCCCGCGCGAGGCGGCGCAGGTCAACCCGCCCCCACTCGACCACGCCCAGGTCCCTTATGCGCCCAGGCGCCCTCTGTGCCCAGGCGGCCATACATGCATAGGCGGCCCTATATACCCAGGGCGGCCATACATGCAACAGGCGGCCCCATATACCCAGGCGGCCATACATACAACAGGCGCCCTCTGTACCCAGGCGGCCTTATATGCCTACGCGCCCCCATATACCCAACGCGCCCTTTGTGCACAGGGTGCCTTGTGGCTCCTAGCGAGGCCACTGCGCAACCGGTCAGACGCGCTTTCACAGGCCCGAATCTCCCGGTTTTTCGGGTAACCTCGGACACATGGGGTCCTCCAAGCTCGCCCTCGACCCGGGGCTCGTCGAGTCCTGCCGTGCCGCCGCCGCGCGGATCGCCGCTGACGTAGCAGAGCAGACCGCCGGGATGACCACCGTCTCGGTCGAGCGCACCGTCGCACGCCTGTTCGGCGTCGACGGCGCCAACGACCTCGGCGCCCCCCTGCCCAACGTGCTCGTCGAGCACGTCCGCTCCCGCGGCGGGCTTGGCCGGGGCGTCGCGTACTGGATCGCCAACGGGCTGCTCGACTCCGAGAGCACTCGGAACCCGCCCGCCCGGGAGGACGCTCAGGCAATCGCCGACGCCGTCGAGGAGGGCGACCTGGACCTCTGCGCGCTGCCCCTCGCGCCCGAGGGCGCGATCCGCGAGCGCGCCCTCGAGGAGCTCGCTCGCCGCCTTGGGGACATCAGCCGGCGGATGGACGCGCGCCGGACTCTGCGCGAGCGGCTCGGCGAGAGCCCCCCGCCCCTGCGCTACGTGCTGACCGCGACCGGCAACGTCTACGAGGACGTCGTCCACGGCCTCGCCGTCGCCGAGGCCGGCGGGGACATCGTCGCCGTGATCCGCTCGACCGCACAGTCCCTGCTCGACTACGTCCCCTTTGGCCCGACCACCGAGGGCTACGGCGGCACCTTCGCCACGCAGGCCAACTTCGGGATCATGCGCGCCGCGCTCGACGAGTGGTCCGAGCGCAACGGGCGCTACGTGCGCCTCTCGTCCTTCTGCTCGGGCCTCTGCATGTCTGAGATCGCCGCGATGGGCGCCTTCGAGGGCCTCGACAACATGGTCAACGACGCCCTCTACGGGATCCTCTACCGCGACATCAACCCCGTCCGCGGGCTGCTCGACCAGCGTGTCTCGCGCACCGTCAACGGCTACTTCGGGGTGGTCATCAACACCGGCGAGGACAACTACCTGCGCACCGCCGACGCGCTGGAGGCCGCGCCCTCGGTCACCGCCTCGCAGTTCATCAACCTCTACCTCGCCCGCGACTCCGGCGTGCCCGACGAGCAGATCGCGCTCGGCGACGCCTTCGAGATCGACACCCCCGTCACCAACGGGCTGCTCTACGAGTGGGCCCAGGCGCTGCTCACCCGCGAGCTGTTCCCCGACTGCCCCGTCAAGTACATGCCCCCCACGCGCCACATGGACGGCAACCTGTTCCGCACCCACGCAGCCGACACGCTCTTCAACCTCGTGACGGTCGCCACCGGCCAGGGCATCCAGACGATCGGAGTACCCACCGAGGGCATCTTCACCCCCCACATCCACGACCGCGTGCTCGGCCTGCAGAACGTCAACTACGTCTTCAACGCCGCCCGCGACCTCGGCGAGGAGATCGAGTTCCGCCGCGGCGGCCTCGTCCAGACGCACGCCGCCGAGGTCCTGCGCGGGGCGTACGCGATCCTCGAGCGCACCGCCGACGTCGGGCTCTTCGGCGCGATCGAGGGGGGCGTCTTCGGCGACGTCTCCCGCCACCGCGACAGGGGTCGCGGGATGGAGGGCATCGTCGCCACCGAGGAGGGCTACTTCAACCCCGTCACCGACCTCATGCGGGGGGCGCTCTCAGTTGCCTGAGGAGGCCGACCTCGCCCACGTCCGACCCTACGCCGACCACCACGGCGACGGGCTCGTGCAGCTCTCCTTCACCCTGCCGGTGCCCGACGGGCAGGCCGCGCGCAAGGCCGCGCTGGAGCTCGCCGGCAAGATGGGCTTCCAGCACCCCGAGGTCGTCCACCACCAGCGCCTCACCGACGGCTACACCTACTTCGTGGTGTACGGCGCCTGCCAGCACACCGTGGACTACGCCACCCTCGCCGCCGAGGGCGGCGAGGTCGCGCAGTACATGAGCGAGGACGAGGTCGAAGCCTACGCGCAGGCCCACGTCGGGCGGCCGATCGTCGTCGTCGGCGCCTCCACTGGCACCGACACCCACTCGGTGGGCATCGACGCGATGCTCAACCTCAAGGGTTTCCACGGCCACAAGGGCCTCGAGGGCTACCGCGCCTTCCACGCCCACAACCTCGGCAGCCAGGTCCCCAACAGCACGCTCGTCGCCCGGGCGCTAGAGCTCGACGCCGACGCGATCCTCGTCTCCCAGACCGTCACCCAGCAGAACCTCCACATCCACAACTTGACAGAGCTCGTCGAGATCGTCGAGGCCGAGGGCCACCGCCGTCAGCTGATCCTCGCCTGCGGCGGTCCCCGCGTCTCGGGCGAGCTCGCCAAGGAGCTCGGCTTTGACGCCGGCTTCTCCAAGGGCACCTACCCCCACCACCTCGCCACGTTCCTCGTGCGCGAGCTCGCCGCCCGCCTCGGGCGCGGCGAGGCCGGGGAGCCGTCGCAGACCGCCGTCGCGGGGCTGGGCGGCTAGGCTGAGCGAGCCCATGCAGACACTCTCCAAGCTCATCGCGCCTGCGCGGCGCCTCGCGTTCGTCGGTCTTGCCAAGAACACCGGCAAGACCGAAACGCTCACCGTCGCCCTGCGCGAGCTGCAGGAGCGCGGGCAGCGCGTCGGGGTCACCTCGGTCGGGCGCGACGGCGAGGAGCGCGACGTGATCGACATCCGCATCGAGAAGCCCCGCGTCGAGCTCTGCGCCGGCAGCCTCCTCGCGACCACCGACGCGCTGCTGCGCGCCGGCGCAATCGCGCACGAGCTCGTGCTGGAGACCGGCGTGCGCACCCCCCTCGGCCGCGTGCTGATCGCCCGGCTGCACGCCCAAGGGATCATCGAGATCGCCGGTCCCTCCGCCGCCGCGGATGTACGCGAGGTCTGCGACGCGATGCTCGCCCACGGCGCCGAACAGGTCCTGATCGACGGCGCGCTGGACCGCCGCGCCGCCTCCTCCCCCGCGGTCTCCGACGGACTCGTGCTGTCCACCGGGGCCGCGCTGCACGAGGACATCGAGCAGGTCGTGGCGCACACCCGAGACGCCGTCGAGCTCGTGCGCCTGCCCGCGTTGCGCGCACCCCACGTGCGTGCCCTCGCGGAGTCGGGCGTGGCCTCCTCGCTCGTCGGCGGGCCCGACGAAGAGCCGCTCACGCTGCACCCACGCTTCGCGCTCACCTCCACCGCCCCCGACATCGCCCAGCTTTTGCGCGCGCGCCCCGGGGCGACTCACCTGCTCGTCCAGGGCGCGCTCTGCGAGCCGTTTCTTGCGGAGCTTCTGCTGGCCCTTGGTCAGTTGAGCCCGAGCGGGCCCGCATCACTGACGCTCGTGGTCGCCGACGCCACCCGGGTCTTTCTTACCGACCACGGCCCCGAGTGGTACCGCCGCCAGGGCCTCGCCGTCGAGGTGCTCGCTCCGATCGACCTGCGCGCGCTCACCGTGAACCCCGTCGCGCCCCACTCGCACTCCTTCGACTCGCTGCGCCTGCGCGCGCTGCTCGAGGAGGCGATTCCCGACGTCCCGGTGCTCGACGTGCGCGACACCTCCAACCTCGTGCCTGCGGCGTGAGCCCTGCCGGCCCACCTCCGCCGGAGGGGGCGCAGGCGCGGCCCGCGGACGACCTCGCGGAGGCGACGCCTAACGGCGCCGAGGAGCGGCCCGACGGCGAGGGCTCCGAGGCCGGTGGCGCGGACGAGCGCCGCGCCAAGATGGAGCGGCTGCGTGCCGAAGGCGTCGACCCGTATCCACCGGTGACGCTGTGGGACACGCGCACGCGCATCGCCGACGTGCTCGCCGCGCACGACCCCGCCGAGTTGGAGGCGGGCGCGCACCCCGAGCTGCGCTACCAGATCGCCGGGCGGCTGATCTCCAGGCGCACGCACCCGAAGAACTCGTTCCTGGACGTGCGCGACCTCTCCGGCCAGATCCAGGCGGTCGTGCGCGCGGACGCGCTCGGGCACGAGACCTACGAGCGCATCTTGGCGCTCGACGTCGGCGACATCGTCGCCGTCGACGGCTGCGTGTACGTCACGCAGCGCGGGCAGCTCGCGCTCGAGGTGATCGAGTGCACGCTCTTGACCAAGGCGCTGCGCCCACCGCCGGACAAGCACCACGGCCTCGGCGACACCGGCACGCGCTACCGCTACCGCGAGCTGGACTTGCTCGCCAACGAGGACACGCGCGACCTGTTCGTCAAACGCCACCAGATCGTGTTCGAGATCCGCAAGTGGCTGAACGAGCGCAACTTCATCGAGGTCGAAACACCGGCCCTGCAGTCACTCGCCGGCGGCGCCGGCTCGCGCCCGTTCAGAACCCACCACAACGCGCTCGACCGCGACCTGTACCTGCGCATCTCCGTCGAGCTGTTCCTCAACCGCTGCATCGTCGGCGGTATGGAGAACGTGTACGACATGGGCAAGGTCTTCCGCAACGAGGGCATCTCCCCCAAGCACAGCCCCGAGTTCACGATCATCGAGTTCATGTGCGCGTACTCCGACTACAACGACGTGGCGAGCGTCACCGAAGAGCTGTTCCGCGACGTCGCCCAGGCCGTGCTCGGTCGCACGACGATCAAACGGGGCGGCGAGGAGATCGACCTCGCCAAGCCGTGGACGCGGATCACGATGCGCGATCTGATTCTCGAACGCACGGGCCTCGACTTCATGCAGTCCACGCGCGAGCAGCTCGCAGAGGTGCTCGACGGGCCGCTGGACCCCGCCTCCAGCTGGGCCGACGTCGTCGCCGACATTTACTCAGAGAAGATCGAGCACACGCTCAACCAGCCGACGCACGTGTTCGACTTCCCGCTCGAGCCCTTCCCGATCACCAAGCGCCACGCGGTGCACCCCGAGCTGGGTGAGCACTTCGACGCGGTGATCGGCGGCGTCGAGCTCGTCAGTGGCGACACCGAGCTCAACGACCCGGTCGATCAGTGGCAGCGCTTCGTCGACCAGCGCAAGCGGCGCATGGTGGACGACGCCGACGTGCCGCACCCCAACGACGAGGAGTACGCGCGCGCGATCGAGTACGGCTACTCGCCCACCGCCGGCGGCGGCATGGGCGTCGACCGCCTGGTGATGATCCTCACCGAACGCGACACGCTGCGTGAGGTCATCCCCTTCCCGATCGTCCGGGAGCTGCGGTGAGAGTGAGCATTGAGGCGAGGGCAGGCGCCGATCGCATAGTCGGGGACGACGGGGGCTATCCGGCGCAATGCTCAGACACTCCCACCGTAGGGCTGACGGGCCAGCACGATCTCGGAGACCTCCACAGCACCGGCGTCGCGCAGCGACCTCGCAACCGCACGGAGCGTGAGACCCTCCGTGTAGACGTCGTCGTAGACCAGGACACGCCTTCCACGAACCAGCGCGGCGTCAGGGACGCACAGCGCGGGCCTCAACTCGTGTTCGGCGATCTCGTAGCGCTTCTTCCAAGTCTTTCCGCGGAACGGGGTAGTCGCTGCGGTCTTTTGAATGACCCCGGTCTGGAAGGGCCAGGTGCCTTCGTCCTCCGTAATGGCACGCTCGATCACCAGCTCAGTGTGATCGAACGCCCGCCCTCCCTCCCCGACCCAGGTCGGGCTCGGGATGATGAGGTCGTAGCGCTGAAACACCACATCGTGGGCGTTGAGGTATCCAAGCAGTACCTCGGCCAAAGATGGCCGCCCACGCCCGTCTTCCTTCGACCTTGTATCTGTCAATCGCTCTCCTGAGTGAGCCCGTTCGCATCGAGATGGCCCACACCCATTTGAAGAAGCGACTGTCCTCCTCCCAGCTACAGAGAGGGTTGCTGCACGACCCATCCTCCTTCAGCGCAAGCTCGCACAGATCACAGCGGTTTTCCGCAAGCCGCTCAAACGAGCCCTTCGCACAGTCGAAGCAGATTTTTGCCGGGCCGCTTACGAGGTATGGGCACCCGGCGCAGTTACCGAACCCGGCGGGCTGCGGGCGAGTGCCCACGGCTCACACAAGCTCGAGCGCGAGCTGTCGCCGCCCTGCCGAGAACTGCTCAATCGCCTCAGGCGACCGGAGCCGAGTGAGCACGTCCTCGACCGAGCGGATCTCGATCGCGCCGCGCTCCGCGACGTACCTCTGCGCCCAAGGCTGGGAGGTCACGAGACGGCTGACCAGGAACACTCGCTTGCCATGCTCGAGCGCGAGGCGAGCCTGCATCTTGGCCCCAGAGGTTTCACTTGCCTCGATTACCACTGTGCCCTGGCTCATCCCGGAGGTCACGACGTTGCGACGAGGGAAGTTGTAGCCCGTGGGCGGCTGGGAAGGCCAGAACTGAGACACGAGCGCACCAGACTTCACGATGCGCTCGGCAAGACCAGCGTTCTCCTTGGGATAGCAGCGCAGAATCCCCGTCCCCAGCACTGCGATTGTCCGTCCGCCGCACGCGAGAGTCTCCTCGTGCGCAGCGGTGTCGATGCCCCGTGCGAGCCCGGATAGGACCGTTACCTCATGCTGAGTGAGGAGGCTGGCCATCTTCCGCGCGCGCTCGATCCCCTTCTCTGAGGCGTCACGTGTGCCCACGACGGCAACCGAGCGGGCGTCCTCGCGCGCAAGGTGGCCCCGATAGAAAAGAAACGGCGGCAGATTGTAGATCACCCGAAGGTTCGCGGGGTAGTCGTCATCGAGAACCGTCACGAGCTTCGCGCCCGCGTCGTCCTCGGCGCGACGAATCTCCTCGGCCGCGCGTCGCCGTGGCTTGTCAAGATCTCTACGGGCGCCGGCAATCAGCTTCTGCGTTTCCCTAGCCTCTCTGGACTTCTCGGCAAGCTCTCCCTGAAGCAGTCGCTCTAGACCCCCTGGTCGCTGTGCTTCGCGCGCGACCACATGCCAGTTCACGTGATCGATCGCGCACAGAGCGAGAAGCGATGCTTGCACCTCAGGATCCATCAGACCAGCTCCTTATCGAACGTATGTTCGCCTGCTCCGGCAACTCTATCTGCCCATACGGACACTACTCTCTTGTCTAGGCCATTCGGCGCATCGCTCCGCCGGCGTCAAAGTGCGCCCCGGCACGGTGCTTGCGGTGCCACCGGCTAACCGGCACGTTGACTAATAAGCGTTCCAGCGGCGTCGCTTAATAAGCGATCGAAGACCAGGCACCCCGGAGCAACACGTTTGTCCCGACCAACCCGTAGTGCCCCACACCGCACCGACGCGGGGCACGGAGGCCCCGCGCACCCGCGCGCTGTCCCCCGCATCGACACGCGTGGACGATCCCCAAAGAACACCAGGCCGGGCGCCCCTCGCCCGGCTACTTGCGACACGCTAGAAAACCTGCTAAGCTGTCACTCAGATTTCGTAATGGCGCCCGCCACTACCCGGCGCTGCGCTACAGACCCCCACCAGAAGGAGCCCCCAACATGGGCAAGACCATAGGAATCGACCTCGGAACGACCAACTCGTGCATGGCCGTGCTCGAGGGTGGCGAGCCGACCGTCATCGAGAACGCCGAGGGAGGTCGCACCACGCCGTCCGTGGTCGCCTTCACGGCCTCCGGCGAGCGGCTCGTCGGCACCGTCGCCAAGCGCCAGGCGGTGACCAACCCACAGAACACCGTCTTCTCGATCAAGCGCTTCATGGGCCGCAAGGAGGCCGAGGTGCGCGAGGAGGAGTCGATCGTCCCCTACAAGGTCGTCTCCGGCCCCAATGGCGACGCGCGCGTGGAGGCCGGCGGCGAGCAGCACTCCCCGCCTGAGATCTCCGCGATGATCCTGCAGAAGCTCAAGACCGACGCGGAAGCGTACCTGGGCGAATCGGTTGACGGCGCGGTGATCACCGTGCCCGCGTACTTCAACGACGACCAGCGCCAGGCCACCAAGGACGCCGGCAAGATCGCCGGCCTGGACGTCAAGCGCATCATCAACGAGCCCACCGCCGCGTCGCTCGCGTACGGTCTCGACAAGGAATCCGAGCAGACGATCCTCGTGTTCGACCTCGGCGGCGGCACTTTCGACGTGTCGGTGCTCGAGATCGGCGACGGCGTGTTCGAGGTCAAGTCCACCGCCGGGGACAACCACCTCGGCGGCGACAACTTCGACAAGGCGATCGTCGACTGGCTCGTCGCGGACTTCAAGCGCGACCAGGGCATCGACCTCTCCGCGGACCCGATGGCGCTCCAGCGCCTCTACGAGGCTGCGGAGAAGGCCAAGATCGAGCTCTCCACCACCCAGGAGACGCAGATCAACCTGCCGTTCATCACAGCGGACTCCTCCGGCCCCAAGCACCTCGACACGCGCCTTACCCGCGCGAAGCTCTCCGAGCTCACCTCGGTGCTGCTGGACCGCGTCGTGGCGCCCGTGCGCCAGGCGCTCGACGACGCCAAAGACAAGGGCGTCAAGGAGATCGACCACGTCGTGCTCGTCGGCGGCATGACGCGCATGCCGGCGGTGCAGGAGAAGGTCAAGGAGCTCACCGGCAAGGAGCCCCACCGCGGGGTGAACCCCGACGAGGTCGTCGCCGTCGGCGCCGCAATCCAGGCGGGTGTGCTCGCCGGTGACGTCAAGGACGTGCTGCTGCTCGACGTCACCCCCCTGACGCTCGGTATCGAGACCAAGGGCGGCGTGATGACGAAGCTGATCGAGCGCAACACCACGATCCCCACGCGCAAGGGCGAGGTGTTCTCGACCGCCGAGGACAACCAGCCCTCGGTCGAGATCCACGTGCTGCAGGGCGAGCGCGAGATGGCGACGTACAACAAGTCGCTGGGCAAGTTCCAGCTCACCGGCATCCCGCCGGCGCCACGGGGCATCCCGCAGATCGAGGTCGCGTTCGACATCGACGCCAACGGCATCCTCAACGTCTCCGCCAAGGACCTCGGCACCGGCAAGGAGCAGAAGATCGAGATCAAGGCCGGCTCGGGGCTCTCCGAGGAGGAGATCAAGAACATGGTCACCGACGCGGAGTCCCACGCCGAGGAGGACCGCCGCGCGCGCGAGCTCGCGGAGGCCCGCAACAACGGCGAGAACGCCGCCTACCAGGCCGAGCGCCAGCTCGTAGACCTCGGCGAGCAGGTGGATGGCGACTCCAAAGCCCGCATCGAGGAGGCCATCAAGGAGGTACGCGAGTCGCTGGAGTCCGAGGACCCGGTCGCGATCAACGCCAAGACCGACGTGCTGCAGAGCGCCTTCCACGCCGTCTCCGAGGCGATGTACCAGCGCGCCCAGGAGGCCGCGGCAAGCACACCCAACGGCGGCGGCGCGACCGACGGAGCCGGCGCGACCTCGGAGGAAGAGGACGTCGTCGACGCGGAGGTCGTGGACGAGACGAAGGCCTGAGCGCGATGAGCGACACCGAGCAGGTAATCGAGGAGCCCGAGGAGCAGGTCGAGGAGCCCGAGGTCGAGCAGCCTGAGGATGAGGCGCGCGAGGTCGAGGGCGACCTCGACGAGCTCGTGGCGACCGCCGCGCAGCGCGACGAGTACCTCGCGCTCGCGCAGCGCACGCAGGCGGACTTCGAGAACTACCGCAAGCGCGTCGCGCGGGAGTCCACGGCAGCTGCGGAGCGGGGCGTGGCGAAGCTCGCCAAGGAGCTGCTGCCCGCCCTGGACAACCTTGACCGCGCGCTCGAGGCAGCCGACCAGCAGGACCCGCTGCTGGAGGGTGTGCGGCTCGTGCGGGCGGAGCTGAGCGCGGCGCTCGCGCGGGTGGGTATCGAGTCGTACGACCCCACGGGCGAACCGTTCGACCCCGCCCACCACGAGGCGATGGCTCAGCAGCCCGTGGAGGGCGCCGACAGTGGCACCGTCGTCGAGGTCTACCAGCCCGGGTACCGGCTGAACGGGACCGTGATCCGCCCCGCGCGCGTCGTGGTGGCGGGGTAGGAGGCGCGGCCCCATGGCGGCGGCAGCCAAACAGGACCTGTACGCGACGCTGGGCGTCGACAAAAAGGCCACCCCAGAGGAGCTCAAGAAGGCGTACCGCAAGCTCGCGCGTAAGTACCACCCCGACCGCAACCCCGACGACAAGCAGGCGGAGGCGCGCTTCAAGGAGATCTCCCACGCCCACGACGTGCTGTCGGACCCCGAGAAGCGCAAGCAGTACGACAGCGGCACGGGGCCCTACGCCAACGCCGGGGGCGGCGGCTTCGGAGGCTTTGGCAACTTCGACTTCGACGCCTCTTCGATGGGCGACATCCTCTCCAACCTCTTCGGGGGGTCCACGAGCGGACGGCGCACACGCGCCAAACCCCGCCCAGAGCGCGGCCGGGACCTCGAGACCGAGGTGTCGATCTCCTTCGAGCAGGCGGTCGCGGGCGCGCAGGTGCCGCTGTCGGTCGCCACGCAGGCGCCGTGCGGCACGTGCCACGGCACCGGCGCGAAGCCGGGCACCACGCCGAAGGTCTGCCCTCAGTGCCAGGGCCGCGGGATCGAGACCCAGGGCCAGGGGATGTTCTCGATCTCCCAGCCCTGCTCGCAGTGCGGCGGCTCGGGGACGGTGATCGAGGACCCCTGCCCGACCTGCCACGGCTCGGGCGCGGTGCGCGCAGTGAAGAAATACCGCGTGAACATCCCCGCCGGCGTGCGGGAGGGCTCGCGCATCCGCCTGCCCGGCAAGGGCGAGTCCGGCCCGCGCGGCGGCCCCCCGGGCGACCTGTACGTGATCACGCACGTCGCGCACTCCCCGGTCTTCAAACGCCGCGGGGACAACGTCGAGGTCGAGGTCCCGCTCACGATCCCCGAGGCGCTGCGCGGCGCGGAGGTCAAGGTCCCGACGCTGAGCGGCTCAAAGACGCTGCGCGTGCGCCCGGGCACCACTCACGGCACGGTGCAGCGCCTGCGCGGCGAGGGTCCGCCCAAACTCGGCGCCGGTGGGCGGCCGGGGACCCCCGAAAAAGGGGACATCCACTACCGCTTCACGATCGACGTCCCCGAGGAGCTCACCGACGAGCAGAGCGCCGCGGTGCAGGCGCTCGCGGAGGCGACGAACGGCCGCGACCCCCGCGCGCGGCTGTTCGAGGGCACCTCCCGGTGAGCGCGCGCGAGCGCAGGACGCCCGCCGCGGGCAGGGTGGCCGAGACGGTGGCCGAGGGCGGCGTGTTCATGATCTCCGTGGCGGCGCGCCTGGCGCGGATGCACCCGCAGACGCTCCGCACCTACGAGGCGCGCGGCCTGATCGACCCCGAGCGCTCGCCGAAGGGCACGCGCCTGTACTCGCGCGAGGACGTGGAGCAGCTGCGCCACATCGGGAAGATGACGGCCGAACTGGGGCTCAACCTCGCGGGGGTCGAGCGGGTGCTGCGCCTGGAGCGCGAAATCGAAGCGATGCACACCCGCATCGAGGAGCTCGAGGTGCAGGCGCTGCACGCGAAGGTGGAGCTGGCCGAGCGCCTGGAGGAGGTACGGCGCTCCTTCCGCGCAGAGCTCGTACCCTTCCCGAACTCCCGCCCGCCGGGACGCGAGCTTGTGCGCGCGGCCGACGTGCGGCGGTTCGACCCCGGACCGGGGAGGCGTCCACGGTGAGGCCGAGCCCGCTCACCGCCCCGGCGGGCCGGCCACGGCCGGCGATCCCCCGGAGGACGGGGCGCAAGCGGTCCCCCGCGTGCCCGACCGTGAGGCGC
This sequence comes from uncultured Solirubrobacterales bacterium, assembly GCA_963701215.1. Classification (GTDB taxonomy): domain Bacteria; phylum Actinomycetota; class Thermoleophilia; order Solirubrobacterales; family Solirubrobacteraceae; genus Palsa-744. Next base: position 4,072,646 of record OY969580.1, on the reverse strand, counting down.
GGGCGGGCGGGTTCACATGATGAGGGGCCCGCCGCGTCCCACGGCGGACCCCTACACCCTGGCGCGTTGCCTCAGGCGCCCCTCAGGAGCCCGAGTTCGTGCGTGCTATTCGCTTGCCCGCACGTTTTCCGCCGACGCCTCTTCGAGACGGCCGTTGAGGATCGCCGTGTTGCGTCCCGCTGCAGAGGGCAGACCGAGCTCGGCGTTGACGGCCGGGTCGATCAGGCCTTCCAGGAAGAAGCCGCCGCAGCCGTGGGCACCGGGCGCCGCGAAGGCATTGTTGACCAGCGAGCCCCCGGTGAGGACGGTGATCTTCCCTTCTTCCTCGAGTTCCACGGTGCCTTTGGCGCCGTGGATCGGTTTGTTCGGTTCCGGCGGGCTCGTCTCACCGGTCGTCAGGTTCAGCGTGATCGGGCTCGAGGAGGAGCCGATGTAACATTCGCTGCCGAGGAAGGCGTTGTTCAGTTTGACCTTCGTCGGCAGGGTCAGCGCGGTGCCGCTTTCGGTCAGCAGGTTGACGACGTTGAGCCGCACGTTGCTGGCCGGCCCGGCCAATTCGGTCGTCTCGGTGACACCTGTCAACCCTTCGTTGATGAAGTTGTTGAAGATTTCCTGCAGCCATTTGGGCAGGAATTCAGGTGCCATGATTCCAAACAGCCCGCCAGGCACCGTCTGCGGCGTTTTGGACAGCGTTTCGCCGTTTTCGGCCGCGACCAGTTCGTTTTCATCGGTTTCGGAGATGAGCTTCAGACCGCCCTGCAGCGTGATCGTCTTGGTGATCGGCACGGTCTTTTTGCCGATCGTGAATTCGCCGCTGGTCGTGGTCGCAACTGTGCACGAAGATATTTCGGTGTTGCTCAGCGGGCAGTCGGCGAAGGGGGCGAACTTCCCTTTGGGGTGATGTTCGGCAGCAGTCGCCGGCGCAACGACGATCAGGGACGCCAGCAGTGCCGTGAGGGCGGCCAGCATCCACCTCGGCGTCCCGGTGGGACGCCCGGTATTCCTGGTCATTCGAATCTACCTTTCTGTGGCTTTTACAGGGGTGAGCTGCAGACTCACCGTAACGGAGGGGCGAGGGCGCCTGTTGCGATGTTTCCGACTCCCTGGATTATCCTGTTTGGCGCCATGGAACGCTCGCGGCCCGAGGTTCGCCCGACATGAGCCCCGACCGCCTCACGATCGCCTCCCAGGAGGCGCTGGCCGCTGCGACGCGGCTCGCGCAGGAGCGACGCAACCCGCAGACGACCCCCGCGCACCTGCTCGCTGTGCTGCTCGAGAGCGACCGCGGCGTGGTCGTGCCGGTGCTGGCGAAGCTCGGCGTCGCGCTGCCCGCGCTGCGCGCCGAGACCGCGCGCGCGAGAGAGGATCTCCCCCACCTCGGCGAGGGCTCCGACGAAGGCGGCCAGCCCTCGGCCGAACTGGTGGCGGTGCTGCGCGAAGCGGAGAAGCACGCGAAAGACCTCGCCGACGAGTACGTCTCGACCGAGCACCTGCTGCTGGCGCTCGCCGAGGACAAGGGCCGTGCGGGCCAGGCGCTGCGATCCGTCGGCGCGAGCAAGGAGCCCCTCCTGCAGGCCCTCGCCGAGGTGCGCGGCCCGCACCGCGTGACCGACCAGAGCCCCGAGGAGAAGTACCAGGCCCTGGAGCGCTTCGGCCGCGACTTCACAAAGCTGGCCGAGCAGGGTGCGCTGGACCCGGTGATCGGCCGCGACGAGGAGATCCGCCGCGTGGTGCAGGTGCTGAGCCGCCGCACGAAGAACAACCCGGTGCTGATCGGCGAGCCGGGGGTGGGCAAGACCGCGATCGTGGAGGGCCTCGCGCAGCGGATCGTGGCAGGCGACGTCCCGGAGTCCCTGCGCGAACGGCGCGTGATCTCCCTGGACATGGGTTCGCTGATCGCGGGCGCCAAGTACCGGGGCGAGTTCGAGGACCGCCTGAAGGCGGTGCTGAAGGAGGTCACCGAGGCGCGTGGCGGGGTGATCCTGTTCCTGGACGAGCTGCACACGATCGTGGGGGCTGGCGCGGCGGAAGGGGCGGTGGACGCCGCGAACCTGCTCAAGCCGATGCTCGCGCGGGGAGAGTTGCGCTGCGTGGGCGCGACGACGCTCGACGAGTACCGCAAGCACATCGAGAAGGACGCGGCGCTGGAGCGGCGCTTCCAGCCGGTGATGGTCGGCGAGCCGAGCGTGCAGGACACGATCGCGATCCTGCGCGGTCTGAAGGAGCGCTACGAGGTGCACCACGGCGTGCGCATCCAGGACAGCGCGCTGATCGCAGCGGCGACGCTGTCGGACCGCTACATCTCCGACCGGTTCCTGCCCGACAAGGCGATCGACCTGGTCGACGAGGCTGCGTCGAAGCTGCGGATCGAGATCGACTCGCTGCCAACCGAGATCGACGAGGTGGACCGCCGCGTGATGCAGCTGGAGATCGAGCTGACGTCCCTGCAGAAGGAGACCGACGAGCCATCCGCACAGCGCCGCGAGGCGATCGAGCGCGAGCTCGCAGACCTGAAGGAGCGCTCGGCGGCGATGAAGGCGCAGTGGCAGGCCGAGAAGCAGGCGATCCAGGGCGTGCGCGAGAAAAAGGCCCGCCTGGAGGAGGCGCGCGTGGAGGCCGAACGGGCCGAGCGCACAGCCGACCTGCAGCGCGCGGCGGAGCTGCGCTACGGGGAGATCCCGGAATTGGAAAAGGAGTTGGCCGCCTTGGAGGGCGGCCAGCAGGGGTCGCGTGCCACAAAGGCCACGCCAGGAGAGGCGCCTGCAGCGGCGGACGAGCCACGGCCACGAAGCGATAACGCGAGCGGGACCGGGGCGGACGTGCAGCGACAGGAGGGGCCTGGCGGCGGGAGTGCCCCTGCGCCGGCGGCCCCCGCGGCGCCGGTGTTCCTCAAGGAGGAGGTAGACGCCGAGGACGTCGCCGAGGTGGTGGCCCGGTGGACGGGCATCCCCGTGAGCCGCCTGGTGGAGGGGGAGGTGGAAAAGCTGATCCACATGGAGGAGCGTCTGCACGAACGGGTCGTCGGCCAGGACGAGGCGATCGAGGCGGTCGCCACCGCGCTGCGCCGCTCGCGCGCGGGCCTCGCGGACCCGAACCGGCCGATCGGTACATTCCTGTTCCTCGGCCCGACGGGCGTCGGCAAGACCGAGCTGGCGCGGGCGCTGGCGGAGTTCATGTTCGACTCCGAGGAGGCGATGGTGCGGATCGACATGTCGGAGTACATGGAGAAACACGCGGTCTCGCGCCTGGTGGGCGCGCCGCCGGGGTACGTCGGCTACGAAGAGGGGGGCCAGCTGACCGAGGCGGTGCGTCGGCGCCCCTACTCGGTTGTACTGCTGGACGAGATCGAGAAGGCCCACCCGGACGTGTTCAACACGCTGCTGCAGGTGATGGACGACGGCCGCCTGACCGACGGCCAGGGCCGCACCGTGGACTTCAAGAACACGGTGCTGATCTTGACCTCGAACATTCCGGTGAGCGACGCCGAGGCGGCGTCAGACATCACGCTGCGCGAGGCGCTGCTGAGCCACTTCAAACCGGAGTTCGTCAACCGCCTCGACGACGTGGTGCGCTTCACGGCGCTGACGCGCGAGCAGCTCGGGGAGATCGTGGAGCTGCAGGTCGCACGCGTGATCACGCGCGTGCGCGAGCGTGGCGTGGAGGTGACGCTCACCGAGGCCGCACGGGAGCTGCTCGGCGACCTGGGCTACGACCCCACCTACGGCGCCCGCCCGCTGCGCCGGGTGATCCAGAAGCAGCTGACCGACCGCCTCGCGCTCGCGCTGCTGGAGGGCAGCCTGCGCGCGGGCGACGCAGTGCGTGTGGACGCGGTGGACGACGAGCTCACGTTCGAGCCGCAACCCGCGGGCGCCGCGGTTCCCGGCTGAGGACCGACTGGCAAAGGGGAGGCCCGGCCGCCGGGCGCCGCGACCGCGGGTTGAGGTCTAATCTGGGAACCCCCCATGACGACCCAGGGGACGCTCCCATTACGACCCGAGGAGAAGGGCCCATGTCCACGTACATCATGCTCGCGCACCTCACGCCGGAGGGTGTGCAGACGGTCAAGAACAACCCGCAGCGCATCCACGAGGTCAACCGCGAGGTGGAGCAGCTGGGCGCGAAGGTCAAGGCGCAGTGGGCGACGTTGGGACGGTACGACTTCGTCAGCATCGTCGAGGCGCCGGACGAGCAGACGATGGCGCGCGTCTCGCTAGAGCTCGGCTCGCGCGGCACGGTGAGCTACGAGACGCTGACGGCAATACCAGTCGACGACTTCATAGCGTCCCTGTGAGCAACGTCTCGCCGCGTCTGGCTGCGTCGCCACGATCGGGGCCGTGCCAAGCACTGTCCCCGATCGCGCTCCTTGCCAGCCACGACGATCCACAGCTCACAGGACGGTGGGTTCAATGAGGGTTCTCGTCGTCGGCTCGGGTGGGCGCGAGCACGCGCTCGTGCGGGCACTGGCGCGCTCCGAGGAAGAACCGGAGCTGCTGTGCGCCCCCGGCAACGCCGGGATTGCGAGGGACGCGCGCCTGATCGACGTGGCAGCTGACGACGTCGAAGGGATCGTGGCGGCGGTGGAGCGCGAGGGCATCCACTTCACCGTGGTGGGGCCGGAGGCGCCGCTGGTGGCGGGTTTGGTGGACGTGCTCGACAGCCGCGGACACTTCGCCTTCGGCCCGTCCGCTGCGGCGGCGCGCCTGGAGAGCTCCAAGGCATTCGCCAAGCAGGTGATGGAGGAGACCGGGGTGCCGACCGCCCGGTGGCGCCACGCACGGACGCTCGCGGAGGGCGAGGCCGCGGTGGCGGAACTGGCGGACCCGGGAGTGGTGGTGAAGGCGGACGGCCTCGCGGCGGGCAAGGGCGTGACGGTGGCGGACTCGGCCGAGCAGGCGCTGGCGGCGCTGCGGGAGATCTTCGTGGAGGGCAGGTTCACTGGGGGCAACACCCACGGCTCGGCCGATCCGGATATGCCGCGCCCCGACGCGAGCGCGGTGGTGGAAGAGCGCCTGACCGGTAGGGAGCTGTCGCTGCTCGCGCTGTGCGACGGCGAGAACGTATGGCCGCTCACCTCAGCCCGCGATTACAAGCGCATCTTCGACGGGGATCGCGGCCCGAACACGGGCGGAATGGGCGCCTTCTCCCCCGCCGCCGAGCTGCCGGGCGAAGACGACTGCCATCTCTCCCCAATCGTGCACCAGCCGATCGTCGAGGAGATGTACCGGCGGGGAACCCCCTACCACGGCGTGCTCTACGCCGGCGTGATGCTGACAGCGAAGGGGTTGCGTGTACTCGAGTACAACGTGCGCCTCGGCGATCCCGAGGCACAGGCGCTGCTGCCACGCCTGGAATCCGATCTTCTGAGCGTGTTGTTTCGTGCCTCGCGCACCGGCGGCCTCAGCGCAACAGAGCACGACGACGAGGATCGCTTGTTCTTCAGGTGGTCGCCTCGGTCAGCCGTGACCGTGACGTTGGCGAGCGCCGGCTACCCTGCCTCCTCCTCCAGCGGTGACTTAATCGCGGGATTGGAGCGCGTGCCCGAGGATGTGGAGGTGACCCATGCGGGAACGGCTCGGCGCGACGGTGAGCTCGTGACCGCGGGCGGGCGCGTGCTGAACGTCACCGGCTTCGGCGAGGACACGGGGGCCGCCCGCGAGGCGGCGTATGCTGCGGCACGGATGATCTCCTTCGAGGGTATGCAGATGCGAGGCGACATCGCCGCCGCCGTGGAGCCCGACCCCAGCGTGCAAGGCGTCCACGACTGGCTCAAGGAGTGGTACGAGGGCCCACCCGTCGCGGAGGCCGCTGAGCGTGGGTGAGGTGACCCCGATCGCAACGCCGCTGACGGAGACCGAAGTGCGGGCGCAGCTGGAGGAGCTCGACGTCGACGCCCCGCGCGTGGGGATCGTGATGGGCTCTAAGAGCGACCTGGAGAAGATGCAGAAGGCCGGGGAGGAGCTCGAAGCGCGAGGCATCCTGCACGAGCTGCGCGTGATGTCGGCGCACCGCGAACCGGACGTGGTGGCGGAGTACGCCAAGAACGCGCAGATGCGCGGCCTGCGCGTGATCATCGCGGGCGCGGGCATCTCCGCGGCGCTGCCGGGCGCGGTCGCGGCCCACACCGAGCTGCCGGTGATCGGCGTCCCGCTGTCGGGCCGCCTGAGCGCGGCGGGCGGCCTCGACGCGATCCTCTCGATCGTGCAGATGCCCCCGGGGGTGCCGGTGGCGTGCGTGGGCCTCGACAACGCCCGCAACGCGGCGATCCTCGCCGCGCAGATCCTCGTGGCGTGAGCGGGCGCCGGTCGTCCGGTGTTACCCGGGCGTTCGTTGATGAGCGCACCCGGGACGACGTGCCGGGCAGAGGGGCAACTCGGAGCGACGAGGTAGGCGCAGGGTGAGCGCGCCAAATGCGGGCGGGCGGGGATAATCGGGAGGTGATCGAGCGCTACACCCGCCCCGAGATGGGCGCCATCTGGACCGACGAGGCGCGCATGGAGGCGTGGCGGCGGGTGGAGGTCGCGGCGTGCGAGGAGCTGCCGGGCCTGCTCGGAGCAGGCGAGGGTCCCACGCCGGCGGAGCTGGAGGCGATCCGTGCGGCGACGTTCACGGTGGCGGAGGTGAGCGAGCGCGAGCGCACCACCGACCACGACGTGGCTGCGTTCGTGGACGTGCTCGGCGCCTCAGCGGGCGAGGCGGGGCGGTGGATCCACTACGGGCTGACCTCCTCAGACGTGCTGGATACCGCGCTCGCGCTGCAGCTGCGGGCGACGGAGGAGCTCGTCGTACCAGGCTCGCGCGCGCTAGTGGACGTCCTGGTCGCGCGGGCGCGCGAGCACGTGGACACGCTGTGCATCGGACGCACCCACGGCGTGCACGCGGAGCCGACGACGTTCGGCGTGAAGCTCGCGGGCTTCGCGTTCGAGGCGCACCGCAACACCCAGCGCCTGGAGCGCGCCTTCGCCCAGGCGACGGTGGGAGCCGTCTCGGGCGCGGTGGGCACCTACGCGGCCACCTCGCCCGAGTTCGAGGCGCGGGTGCTGGCGCGTCTGGGGCTGGAGCGCGAGCCGGTCTCCACGCAGGTCGTCGCGCGCGACCGCCACGCGGAGTTGGTGGGCGCGATCGCGCTCGCCGGGGCAGGCCTCGAGCGCCTGGCGACGGAGGTGCGTCACCTGCAGCGCACGGAGGTGCGGGAGGTGCAGGAGCCGTTCCGCGCCGGCCAGAAGGGCTCGAGCGCGATGCCGCACAAGCGCAACCCGATCAAGAGCGAGCAGCTCGCGGGCCTCGCGCGAGTCCTGCGCGGCAACGCGCAGGCGGGCCTGGAGAACGTCGCGCTGTGGCACGAGCGCGACATCTCGCACTCCTCGGTCGAGCGAGTGATACTGCCGGACTCGACGACCCTGATCGACTACCTTCAGCACCGCGCCGTCGCGCTGGTGGGAGGCATGACCGTCGACGCCGAGCGGATGCGGGCCAACCTGGAGCTGACCCACGGCGCGCTCTTCTCCCAACGCCTGCTGCTCGCGCTGGTCGACGCGGGCATACCCCGCGACGACGCCTACTACAGCGTGCAGCGCGCCGCCCAGGAGGCGTGGGACACGGGCACCCCGCTGCGCGAGCTGCTCGCCTCTGACCCCTCCGCCGCAGCGCTCGACCTCGACGCGATCTTCGACTACGGCCACTTCGTCCGCCACGCGCGGGAGATCGTAGGGCGGTTGGACGAGATCGCGTGAGCGACGCGACCCGGTGGAACGCCCAGCGGCCCTCTGGGGCTGCCGCTGAGAGTGCGGCCGATTCAGATGTAAGAGTTCCGTCTCCGTGAATGATCCCGCTGCCACAGCGAGGCGTCCCCAGGCCGACGCCCTGAACGCGATCTGCCCCTATTGGACGATGTTCCCGTTGAGCTTCCCCCTCGGGATGCTCGCGACAGCCCGACCAGGGGAGTGGGTGCTCGATCCGTTTTGTGGCCGCGGCACGACGCTCTACGCCGCCCGCAAACTGGGCCTGCCCACCGTCGGGATCGACAGCAACGAGGTGGCGGCGGCCATCGCCGCGGCCAAGCTGGTGTCCGTGAACCCCGGGTCCGTGGTCGCCTTGGCTGCGGATCTGCTCGCCGGCGACACGCAGGCAGCTCGACCCGATGGCGAGTTCTGGCGCTGGGCTTTGCCCCGCGGGTACTTGATGCGCTTTGCAGCCCTGCGAGCGGGGCTCGCACACAGGGAGGGTGGCGCCGCGGTTGCACTCAGGGGGGTACTGCTGGGTGCCAGTTCCTCGTGAACTCGAGCGCAAGGTTTACAAGTGGGAGGAGTTTGCTCGCGGGGTCGAAGACGAGACCACAGGTGAGTCTGCAAAGTTTGTGATCGGCTCGATGTTCCTCGTGCGTTTCGGGAGTGGGTCGCACGATCCCGTTTGGGCCATCGACGTGCTCGAACCGCAGGCCGCTGAAGCCGGCAAGATCTTTGGCTACCTCTCAAGGACGCGATCGAAGGCTTCCCTGTGCCGTATTACCCACGCTGCGAGTTGATCGGTCATGGGTTGATCTCACCAGGAAGGAGAGATAGTCCCGGCTATCAGGACGACGTGCGGTGCTCGTGGCCTATCCGGCGGCATTCGACTGGTCCTTCCTGTCATGGTACTTCTCGTCCTTCGCGGATGCCTCGCCATTCGGGCACGGGACCTGCATTGACATCCGCAGTCTCTACATCGGCGCAACCGGATCGACCTACGACGAGTCATCGAAGAACCGCCTTCCGCCCGAGCTGCGCCCGCGAGCACAGCACACGCATAACGCGTTGGATGACGCCATCGAGCAGGGCGAGCTCTTTGGCAACATCTTCGAGTCGGCGTTGCGCCGCCTGCCGTCGTATAGCCCGAGCTGAGGCTGCCACCACAGCTACCGGGGTTGCACAGCGGGCACCGGCTGATTCTTGCAGCAGCCCACGATCCTCCGAAGCTGGGACACCCAGCCACGGCCATCGATAGAGTCCGGTGCACGATGACCGCACTTACCGATCTGCCCCTTCTCGCCAGCGGCAAGGTGCGCGAGATGTACGACATGGGCGACCAGCTGCTAATGGTCGCCAGCGACCGGATCTCGACCTACGACGCGGTCCACCCGACCCCGATTCCGGACAAGGGCAAGGTCCTGACCGGGCTGTCCGTCTTCTGGTTCGAGAAGACCGAGCACATCGTCGCCAACCACCTGGTCTCGGCGACTGAGGGCGTTCCCGAGGAGGCCCGCGGGCGGGCGCTGGTGGTGCACAAGCTGAAGATGCTGCCGGTGGAGTGCGTGGTACGCGGCTACATCACGGGCTCGGGCTGGAAGGACTACCAGGCGACCGGCGCTGTCTCGGGGATCGCGCTGCCGGCGGGGCTGCGCGAGAGCGAGCGGCTGCCTGAGCCGATCTTCACGCCGAGCACGAAGGCCCAGGTGGGCCACGACGAGGCGATCGACTTCGAGCGCGCCGCAGAGCTGGTGGGCGACCGGGCGCTGATGGAGCGGGTTCGGGAGGTGTCGCTCGCGTTGTACTCGTTCGCGGCGGAGCACGCGCGCGAGCGGGGGGTGATCCTGGCGGACACCAAGTTCGAGCTCGGCCTGGACAGCGCCGGCGAGCTGGTGGTGGGCGACGAGGTACTAACGCCGGACTCCTCGCGCTACTGGCCCGCCGACGGCTACGAGCCGGGGCGCGGCCAGCCGAGCTTCGATAAGCAGTACGTGCGCGACTGGGCCGCGGACAGCGGCTGGGACAAGCGCCCCCCGGCGCCGGCGATCCCCGGGGACGTGGTGGCGGGTACTCGCGCGCGCTACGTGGAGGCGTACGAGCGGATCGCGGGCGAGCCCTTCCAGGCGTGGCTCGATCGGACGAGCGCGTGACGCGCGCGCGCGTGCTGATCCGCCCCAAGGCCGGCATCCTCGACCCCCAGGGCGAGGCGGTACAGCGTGCGCTGCCGGCGCTCGGCTTCGCGGGTGTGGCGAACGTGCACGTCGGCCGCCTGGTCGAGCTGGATGTCGAGGACCCCGACCAGCTTCAGCCGATGTGCGAGAAGCTGCTCGCCAACCCGCTCGTCGAGGACTACGAGATCCTCATTGAGGACTAGCGCTCGATCTCGCGTGTCTGGGCCAAGCAGATCAAGGAAGAGGCCCGCAGCTTTGGTGGGCCAAGGCAAGGGCCGATGACGCAGATATGCGCCGCGCCCAGGCGCGCGAGATGAAGTTCGGCGTTCTCCAGTTTCCTGGCTCCTGCGATGAGGTCGATGCGCTCGAAGCCGCGCGTCGTGTGGGCGACGCAGAGCTGCTGTGGCATGGCGAGCGCGAACTCAAAGGCGCTGACGCGATCGTCGTACCCGGCGGCTTCTCCTACGGCGACTACCTGCGCGCGGGAGCGATCGCGCGCTTCGCGCCGGTGATGGAGGCGGTCATCGAGTTCGCCCGGGACGGCGGTCTCGTGCTTGGGATCTGCAACGGCTTTCAAGTGCTCTGCGAGGCGCACCTGCTGCCGGGGGCCCTGCTGGGCAACACAAACCGGCGCTTCACCTTCCGCCAGGTCGAGCTCGATGTCGTCAACGGCGACACGGACTTCACGCGCGCCTGCCCGGGAGGTGTCGATCGCCCCGGGGGACGCCTGAGTATTCCGGCCAAGCACTCCTGGGGGCGCTACCACGCCGACGAGCGGACCCTCGACGAGCTGGAGGAGGCGGGCCAGGTGGTCCTGCGCTACGCCCACGGCCACAACTTCAATGGCTCGCTGCGCGACATCGCAGGGGTACGCAACGAGGCGGGCAACGTGTTCGGGCTGATGCCCCACCCGGAGCACGCGGTGGACGAGCTGACCGGTTCCACGGACGGCCTCTGCATCTTCCAGTCGATGCGCCTCGCCGTCGAGGGCGCTCGTGTCTGAGGGCGGCGTGCGCCCGCCGCGGGGCAAGTCCGGCACCCAGGCGGCGCGAGTGTCGGCCGGTGTCTGAGAGCGCTGTCCTACCTGCGGTCGAGGACGCCATCGCCCTCGGCCTCACCCACGCGGAGTACGAACTGATCTGCGAGAAGCAGGGTCGTGCGCCCAACCAGGTGGAGCTGGCGATGTACTCGCTGCTGTGGAGCGAGCACTGTGCGTACAAGCACTCCAAGCGGCTCCTGCGCACCCTGCCCACGGAGGGACCGCACGTCGTCATGGGCCCTGGCGAGAACGCGGGCGCGGTGGACGTCGGGGGCGAGCTGGTGTGCGCGTTCAAGGTCGAGTCGCACAACCACCCCTCCGCCGTGGAGCCCTTCCAGGGAGCGGCCACGGGCGTGGGGGGCATCCTGCGCGACATCTTCGCGATCGGAGCTCGCCCGATTGCGGTGCTCGACTCACTGCGCTTTGGGGAGCCCTACGCGACCCGCGCGGCGGAGCGGATTAAGGCCCCCCCACCCGGAGCCCATCCCTCAACACAGGACCCCGGGTCCCGCGCGCGCTACCTGCTCGACGGGGCCGTGCGCGGGATCGGGCATTACGGCAACTCGATCGGGGTGCCCACCGTCGGGGGCGAGGTCTACTTCGAGGGGCCCTACGAGCAGAGCTGCCTGGTCAACGCGATGGCGCTCGGCCTCTGCGAGCGCACACGCCTCGTGCGCTCCGCCGCGGCAGGCGTGGGCAACGTGGTCGTGCTGTTCGGCGCCTCCACCGGACGGGACGGGATCGGGGGGGCGTCCGTGCTCGCCTCCGCCGAGCACGGCGAGGGGGACGACGACCGGCGCCCCACCGTACAGGTGGGCGACCCCTTCGAGGAGAAGAAGCTCCTGGAGTGCTCGCTGGAGCTGCTGGAGCGGAGCCTGCTGGTCTCCCTGCAGGACCTCGGCGCCGCGGGGCTGACCTCCTCGGCCGCCGAGATGGCCTCCAAGGGGAAGGTGGGACTTGACATCGACGTGGCGCGGGTGCCCCTGCGTGAGCCGGGCATGGAGCCCTTCGAGATCATGGTCTCGGAGTCCCAGGAGCGGATGCTGTGCGTGGTCGCTCCCGCGGACGTTCCGGCGGTGCTGGAGCTGTGCGCGAAGTGGGAGGTGGGCGGCGCCGTCGTCGGAGCGATCACGGACACTCGCCGGATGCGGGTGTTCGACGGCGAGCGGCTCGTCGGGGACATGCCCGTGCAGGCGCTGGTGGACGACTGCCCGCTGTACGACCTGCGCCCGGAGCGGCCCGCGGCACCGGTCTACGCCGCGCCGGCGACCACGCTCCCGCCGGGTGCCTCCCTCCGTGAGACGCTGCTCGCGCTATTGCGCTCCCCGAACCTCGCCTCACGCCGTCCGCTCTTCGAGCAGTACGACGCAGTCGTGCAGTCCCGTACGGTGCGCCGCCCCGAGCAGGCCGACGCCGCGGTGCTGCGCCTTCCTGACGGGAGCGCCCTCGCGGTGAGCATCGACTGCAACGGCCGCCGCGTCGCCGCCGACCCCTACACCGGCACCGTCGAGGCGGCGCTCGAGTGCGCAGCCAACCTCGCATGTGTGGGAGCGGAGCCGCTGGGGACCACCAACAACCTCAACTTCGGCAACCCCGAGAAGCCGCACATCGCGTGGCAGCTGACCGAATCGGTGCGCGGCCTCGGCGACGCCTGCCGGGCACTGGGGGCACCGATCGTGGGGGGCAACGTCTCGCTCTACAACGAGGGGCCCGCCGGGCCGATCTACCCGACGCCGGTGGTGGGCATGGTCGGGCGCCTGCCCGACGCCGTGCGCGCGGGGCGCCTGGGGTTCGCCCGCGCTGGCGAGACGATCGCGCTGGTCGGGCCGTTCGCTCCCTCGCTCGCCGCGAGCGAGCTCGCCAAGCTGCGCGGCCAGCCGCTGCCCGACGGGCTGCCCTCCGTCGATCTCGGTGCCGTCCGTGCCGCGCAGTTCGCCATCCGCGGCGCTGTGCGCGTCGGCGGGCTCTCAAGCGCGCACGACCTCGCCGAGGGGGGGCTCGCCGTCGCGCTCGCCGAGTCCTGCCTGAGCGGCGGCCTGGGCGCCGAGGTTGCGCTGCCCGCGGACTGGCCCACGCCCGTGGGCGGCGATCAGTGGAGCGCCCTCTTCGGCGAGGGACCGGGTGGGTTCCTGGTCAGCGGCACCGAGAGCGGAGTGCGCGCGCTCGGGCGACGCACGCCGGTCAGGGTCCTCGGGACCGTTGGCGCAGGTGCGCTGAGCATCACGGTCGCCGGAGAGACACTGAGCGCAACGCTCGACGAGCTGGCCGAGGCCCAAGGGGCGCTGGCGGAGCTGTTCCCGTGAGGACTGCTAGCTTGTGGGGGTGAGGCCCACGCCTGGCCGCGTCGAGGATCGCGATGGGCCGCGCGACGAGTGCGGCGTCTTCGGCATATACGCACCCGGGCACGAGGTCTCGCGGCTCTCTTACTTCGCGCTCTACGCGCTCCAGCACCGCGGTCAGGAGTCGGCGGGCATCGCTGCTGCGGACCGCGGCGGGCAGATCGTCACGCGCCGCGAGCTCGGCCTCGTCAGCCAGGTGTTCAGCGAGAACGACCTGCGCACGCTGGCGGGCGATCTGGCGATCGGGCACGTGCGCTACTCCACCACCGGCTCCAACGCCTGGGAGAACTCCCAGCCGGTGCAGCGCTCCGAGGGCACCCACGGCTCACACAGAGAGCTCGCGCTGGCGCACAACGGCAACCTCATCAACGCTGTGCAGCTGCACAGCGAGCTGCTCGAGCGCGGGGTCACGTTCAGCTCGACCTCCGACTCGGAGATCGTCGCCGCCCTGATCGCCACCCACCCCGCGGAGCGCATCGAGGACGCAATCGCCGAGGTGCTCCCGCGTCTGCGCGGCGCCTTCTCGATCGTGGCGATGACCAAGGACCGCGTGCTCGCCTTCCGCGACCCCCACGGCCTGCGCCCGCTGGCGCTGGGGGTGTTGGAGCCGCTGAGCGGCGCCGGTGGAGACGACGACGTGGCGGAGCGCGGGGAGAACGGTGCGGTGCGGGCGCCCGCGGGCGGCGGGCAGGGCGAGCACGACAAGCTCCGCTACTGCGTGGCCAGCGAGTCCTGCGCGTTCGACATCATCGGCGCGCAGCACCTGCGCGAGGTGCAGCCGGGCGAGTTGGTGAGCATCGGCGAGGACGGGGTCCAGAGCCGCCAGGTGGTGAGCGGCGCGCGCCGGGCGTTCTGCGTGTTCGAGTACATCTACTTCGCCCGCCCCGACTCCCGCATGAACGGCCAGGCGCTCCAGGTCGCGCGGGGGCGCATGGGCGAGATCCTCTGGCGCGAGGCGCCCGTCGAGGCCGACCTCGTGATCGCCGTGCCCGACTCCGGCAACCCCGCAGCCCGCGGCCTCGCGCGCGCGGCCGGCCTGCCCCAGGACGACGGCTTCGTCAAGAACCGCTACGTCGCCCGCACCTTCATCCAGCCCGGCCAGGAGCTGCGCAAGCACGGGCTGCGCCTGAAGTTCAACCCTCTCCCCGAGGTGATCGCGGGTCGACGCCTTGTCGTCGTGGACGACTCGATCGTGCGCGGCAACACCACCCGCCAGATCGTGCAGATGCTCCGCGACGCCGGCGCGCGCGAGGTGCACATGCGCATCTCGGCCCCCCCATCAAGCACCCCTGCCACTACGGCATCGACATGTCCACCCGCGAGGAGATGATCGCCCACAACCGCACCACCGCCGAGGTGGCCGCCGAGCTCGGCTGCGACTCTCTGCACTACCTCTCGCTGGCCGGCGTCTACGAGGCCGTCGGCGCCGGGGGCAGCGGGGCGGGTGGGCGCGAGTCCCACTGCGACGCCTGCTTCAGCGGCGAGTACCCGCTCGACGGCACCGGCGAGGCGAACGGCAAGTACGCGCTGGAGGAGCCCGTCGGGTCCGTGCTGCCGCTCGTGCGGGCGTAGCGACGCGGCGCGACGGCTGCTCCATCCTGCCCGCCGATACGATTGACCGGCGAGAAGCGCCGTCGGAGAGTCCGCTTCGGCGGGTCCTCCCTTTTGACCATGCCTCCCCAGACGCCGCTGCCCATCGCCGTGCTGGTCTCTGGCGCCGGCACCAACCTCCAGGCGCTGCTCGACACCGTGCACGGACGCGAGGCCGAGGTCGTGGCGGTGGCCTCCAACGTGTCCGGGGCGCCTGCGCTCGAGCGCGCTGGGCAGCACGGCGTGGCCACGGGCGTGTTCCCTCGCGCAGACTACCCGGATCGCGGTGCGCGCGATCGGGCGATGGGCGACTGGCTCGCCGAGCGCGGGGTGCAGCTGGTGGTGCTGGCCGGCTACATGGAGCTCGTCGGCGCACCCTTCCTCGAACGCTTCCCCGGGGCGGTCATCAACGTCCACCCCTCGCTGCTCCCGGCCTTCCCGGGGCTCAAGGCGATCGAGCAGGCGCTCGCCTATGGGGTCAAGGTCTTCGGCGTGACCGTCCACTTCGTCGACGCCGGTGTGGACTCCGGGCCAGTGATCCTCCAGGGTGTCCGCGAGCTGCCCGAGGCGCGCGATCCCGACGAGGTGCTCGGGGCGCTGCGACCGCTCGAGCACGCGCTGCTCCCGGAGGCCGTACGCCTGTTCGCGCGCGGGTCGCTGCGCTTGGACTCCGCCAATCCGCGCCGGGTCGTGGTCGAGGGATAGCGTCGGGTCGCGGTCGCAGATAGTCTCTGAGGATGGCCACCGAGACGACTTCGACCACGGGCCTGGAGCGCACCGCCCCCGGTGAGGTACGCGTGCACCGGGCACTGCTGTCGGTGTCCGACAAGACCGGCATCGTTGACTTCGCCCGCGGTCTCGCCGAGCTGGGAGTGGAGATCGTCTCCACCGGGGGCACGGCTCGCGAGCTGTCGGGCGCCAGGGTCGCGGTGCGCGCGATCGAGGACTTCACCGGCTTCCCCGAGATGATGGACGGGCGCGTGAAGACGCTGCACCCGCGCCTATACGCGGGACTGCTCGCACTGCGCGACAAAGAGGAGCACCTGAGCGCCGCCGCCGAGCACGGCATCGAACCGGTGGACCTCGTGTGCGTGAACCTCTACCCATTCGAGCAGACCGTCGCGCGGGGGGACGCTGATGCGGCGGAGGTCGTAGAGAACATCGACATCGGCGGTCCCACCATGATCCGCGCCGCCGCCAAGAACCACCCCTTCGCCGCCGTCGTCGTGGACCCCGCGGACTACGAGGGCGTGCTCGCCGAGCTGCGCGAGTCCGGAAGGCGCCTCTCGCTTCCCACGCGCGAGCGGCTCGCCGCCGCCGCGTTTGCGCTGACCGCGCGCTACGACGCCGCGATCTCGACGTGGTTCGCACAGCGCACCCACGAGGGCTTCCCGCCGCACTGGCGCGAGGCCTACGAGAAGGTGTCCGACCTGCGCTACGGGGAGAACCCCCACCAGCGCGCGGCCTTCTACGCGCGCGTGGGCTCGCACACGCACCTGCTCGACGGGGTGCGCCAGTTGCACGGCAAGGAGCTCTCGTTCAACAACCTGCTCGACCTCTCATCCGCGCGCGAGCTCGTGGAGGAGTTTGAGCGGCCCGCGTGCGCGATCGTCAAGCACAACAACCCCTGCGGCTGCGCGCTCGGCGAGACGGGGCAGGCCGCCTACGAGCGCGCCTTCGCTTGCGATCCCCAGAGCGCCTACGGTGGGGTGATCGCGGTCAACCGCCACGTGGACCGCGCCTTCGCGCAGGCGCTCGCCAAGCAGTTCATCGAGGTGCTGCTCGCCCCCGGCTTCGACGAGGAGGCGCTGGAGGTCCTAACGGAGAAGAAGAACGTACGCCTGCTGGAGCTCGCGCAGTGGCCGCTACCGCTCCGCGAGGCTGAAGGCAAGCCGGTCCTCGGAGGGCAGCTCGTGCAGACCAGAGACGTAGTCAGCGAGGGGCGCGGGCAGATGCGCGTGCTCACCGCGACCGCCCCCACCGAGGCGCAGTGGGAGGACCTGCTGTTCGCCTGGACGGTCTGCCGCCACGTGCGCTCCAACGCGATCGTGCTCGCCGCAGGGGGGGGCACCATCGGCATCGGCGCCGGTCAGATGAGCCGCGTCGACGCTGTGCGAATCGCCGTCGAGAAGGCCCAGGCCGCACAGCCCGACCTCCTGGGGGGGGCGGTGCTCGCCTCCGACGCCTTCTTCCCCTTCGCCGACGGTCCCCAGCTCGCGATCGACGCCGGCGTGAGCGCCGTCATCCAGCCGGGCGGCTCCGTGCGCGACGAGGAAGTCCTCGCGGCCGCCGACGCCGCGGGCATCGCGATGGTGGCCACCGGCGTACGCCACTTCAGGCACTGAGCCTGGACCCACACGGGTCACTTCGCAAGCTTGAAGTGAGAGACATTCCCAGCAGCCGAAGTGACCCAGATTTGCGGGTCGGAGCATCACCAGCGGCGAATCGCGATCCCACCTGAATAAAAACTGGGAGGATGCCCGGACGTGAGTGGTCGGTCCCATAACCAGGCACGCCGTTCCAAGGCCGCACGGCCTACATCTTCGCGTGGCGGAGGCTATCGGTGGGCTGGCAGCTCGTGGCGATCCCTGGCACTATCAGCAACAAACGTGGGGGTGCCGCTCCTGTTGATAGGCGCCCTGGCGTGGCCTTTGCTCTTCACAAAAGCCACGTTCAATGAAGATTGGCTGAATCACCTCTGGTATATGTGGCACCAGAGCCTAGCGATTCGCGCCAATCACCTGCCAAGTCTGTTTCTCAATTACTCCAATGGGGTCTTTTACCCATACTATGCGTTTTACGGTGGAACACTCTATGCCCTAACTGGAGCACTGTCGCTCGCCCTCGGCAACACGCCGCTCGAAACCTACATCCTCACCTACATCCTCGGCCTTGCCGCTGCGTACGGTGGCTGGTACTGGATGTCACGTATATTCGGCCTGCACCACTGGCTCGCACACATACCGGGCCTGGTCTTTGTCACCTCGGCATCTTACCTGATGTTGATCTACGGGTTTGGCGACTGGCCGGAGTTTCTCGCGGTCTCCTCAATGCCCCTGATGATCGCAGCGGGGCTCAGCGTCCTGAGCGCGGATCGGCTGCGTATATTGCCCGCGATTGCCCTGGTGGGGAGCAGCATCGTATTCTTTGGGAGCCACCTCCTCACAACGATTTGGGGCTCCACCATACTGATCATCGTCGGTCTGGCGATCCTCGTCCTTGTGCCGGAGGCGCGCCGGGGCATCACGCGCACGGGACTGATCCGGGTCATCGGCCTAGTCGTCCCCGCGCTGTTGGTGAGTGCCTGGTTCCTACTTCCGGCGGCGGCGTACGAGTCACGGACGGCCATCGCGGCATCGTATCCTCACTTTCGAAAGCTGCTGCAAGCGTCTATGTATACAGTCGCGGCCAAGCATTTGTTCACTCTATCCCGCGGAAAAGCATCGGACAGTATCGTAACTGCTTCACTTCCTACACTCGCGATCGTCTGGGTGCTCGTCAGCCTTGCGATCTCATCACGATCTCGGCGGACGGCGGTATGGATGAAGATCTGTCTCATAATCTCCGGTGCGACAGTCCTGGTCGCGATAACTATGACTCACGCCGGAATCATTCTCGCCCTTCCGCGCCTCTACGCGACACTGCAGTTTGCTTTTCGCCTGGAGAGCTACGTACTGCTGGGTGTGAGTGGCGCGGTGCTCGCGGCCCTCGTCTTGGGCCGCGGCGGAGATCGCCGTGCAAGGCTTTGGAATTGGATGCTCGTGCCGATTGCGCTCATCTCGGTGATCGGCGCCATCACGCAGACTGACGCTTATAAGTCGAGCCAAAGTCGCAACACCGCTCTGAGCTCTTATCTGGTGCCGACGTTCGAGAGTGAAGGGCTGCTCGACTACGTCGACGACCGCCTCCACGTACGGAGACGACATCTACCTCAAATCACCTTTCCGCCTGACTCCATACGCGACGATCGCGCCTCCAAGGTGGTCCATGAGCGGCCCGGGCAGCTTGTGGACACAAACATCAGGAGTGGACCCGAACTCGTCCAGATTACGGGCGCCAGGATCGTAGGAATCGACCTGCAGGCCGACGACGTACTCGAAATCGGCTCCTACACCGACGCCTCGGGACGAGCGCCGGCGCGCCGTGGCGATACTTCGACGATCGCCGAGACGATCTCCATCGGCCCCGCCGATGGCCTGCCGGTGGCCGCTGGGCGTCTGCTCACGGAGATCGCCGTCGTTGTGCTGGCCCTTGAGCTCGGGCTGCCCGCGATTCGGCGCGTGAGACGCGGCGTGACCCGCCGGGGATCCACAGGGTCAGAACGTGTTTTGAAGTAGGCGGTGCTGGCCGGTCGGAGAGCCTTTGCTCTCCGACCGGTGGGGCGTTCCTGGACCAAGCTGGGCGCCGCGGGGCGGCGGCCGGAATCCTGGTCGTCGCCTGGGTCACGCCAGGCGATATATCGTGCTACTATCGCGATGTTCAACGATAGGAGTAGATATGTATGCTGACACTATGCACATGACACGCGAAGGACGCTGTCTCGGACGCCGCGACCTCCGCGCCCTCTGGGTCGCCATGAGCGGGCTCGGAGGCGATCCCACGGAGGAGCCCCGCCGTCACGGCGGCCACGGTCATCGCCGTTCGAGCGGACCCGGCGGTCCCCGCGGCGGCTTCGGCGGCTTTCCCTTCGGCGGGTTCGGGCCTGGCGCGGGGCCGCCCTGGCGCGGCGGCCGCAAGGCGCGGCGCGGGGACATCCGTACCGCTGCCCTACTGCTGCTCGCCGAGGAGTCGCGCAACGGCTACCAGATCATGCAGGAGGTGGAGGAGCGCAGCGACGGCGCCTGGCGCCCAAGTCCCGGCTCTGTCTACCCCGCCCTGCAGCAGCTCGAGGACGAGGGTCTCGTGCGCTCCGAGGAGATCGACGGACGCAAGGCCTTCCAGCTCACCGACGCCGGCCGCGCCCACCTCGCGGAGCGCGATCCCGAGCGGCCCGCCCCGTGGGAGGAGATGAGCGGCGGCTTCAGCCCCCCTGTCGTCGAGCTCGGCAAGATCATGCGCGAGGTCGCCGTCGCCTTCACGCAGGTCATGCACGGCAGCGACGCCCAGCTCGCGGAGGCCCGCAAGGTGCTCGTCAACGCCCGGCGCGAGCTCTACCGTATCCTGGCCGACGGCGAGGACCCCGAGTCCTGATCGAAGGCCCTGAAAGTCGCTGAGCTCCGCGCTACGGTTGTCTCCGGCCTCCGTTTGGGGGCCGGAGGCGCGGCGGCCATGAAATGGAGGCCAAGAGGCGCCGTGGAGTGAACTCCCCCGCCCGATGACCCCCTCACCCTGATGACCTCCCTCACCCCAGACACCCACACTCTCTCCTCCAACGGCCGCGTCGCCGGCGCGGGGGCGAACGGGCGCGACGCTCCCGCGGTCTCCGTCAAAGGCCTCGCCAAGCGCTACGGCGAGATCGAGGCCGTGCGCGAGATCGACTTCGAGGTCGCCCGCTCCGAAGTCTTCGGGTTCCTCGGGCCCAACGGCGCGGGCAAGTCCACCACGATCAACATGCTCTGCACGCTCGTCAAACCCACCGGCGGCTCCGCGCTGGTGGCCGGCCACAACATCGTCTCCGAACGCGACGCCGTGCGGCGCAACATCGGGCTCGTCTTCCAGGACACCACGCTCGACGGCTACCTCACGGCTGAGGAGAACCTCCGCCTGCACGCCGAGCTCTACGGGGTGCCCCGCGAGACCGTCGCCCCGCGGATGCTGCAGGTGATGGAGATGGTCGGTCTGTGGGAGCGCCGCGGCAGCCTCGTCGGCACCTTCTCCGGGGGCATGAAGCGGCGTCTGGAGATCGCTCGCGGCCTGCTGCACTCCCCGCGCGTGCTGTTCCTCGACGAGCCCACCGTCGGCCTCGACCCGCAGACGCGCAGCTCGATCTGGAACTACATCGACGAGCTCAAGCAGCGCGAGGACATCACGATCTTCCTCACCACCCACTACATGGACGAGGCCGAGTACTGCGACCGCATCGCGATCATGGACCAGGGGCGGATCATCGTGCTCGACACCCCCGAAGCGCTGAAGGCCAGCGTCGGCAAGGACCGCGTGCAGATCTCCACGCCCGACGACCAGGCCGCAATCGCCGCGCTGCGCGAGCGCTTCGCCATCGACGCCACGATCGCCGAGGGTGCCGTCACCTTCGGCGTCCCCGACGGCGAGCAGTTCGTGCCGCGCCTGTTCGCCGAGCTCGGACAGCCGATCCGCTCGGTCTCCGTCTCCCGCCCCTCGCTCGACGACGTGTTCATGTCCTACACCGGCACCACGATCCGCGACGCCGAGGCCACCTCCACCGACAACATGCGCAACGTCGCGCGCATGATGGCCCGCTGATGGCGACCCGCACAGCCACATCCACGCTGAGCGCCACCGGCCGCGTGAGCGTCGTGTCCACGCCGACCCCAGGCCCGACCCCGCGAGGAGGATGATCTGATGGCCGCCACTGAGACTGCTCCCACCCCCACCGCAGCGCCCGCCCACCAGGTCGCCGGGGTGCGCGTCCCCACGCGCAGCCTCGCCAGCGAGCTGCGCGCGATCCACGTCGTGTGGCGGCGCGAGCTGATCCGCTTCTCCCGCGACCGCCTGCGGATCATCACCTCGCTCGTGCAGCCCTTCCTGTTCCTGTTCGTGCTCGGCACCGGGCTCTCCTCGCTCGTCTCCGCCAGCACCCACGGCATCAACTTCAAAACCTTCATCTACCCCGGCGTGCTCTGCATGGCAGTGATGTTCACCGCGATGTTCTCCGCTGCCTCGATCGTGTGGGACCGCGAGTTCGGCTTCCTGCGCGAGATGATGGTCGCTCCTGTGCGGCGCTCCTCGATCGTGCTCGGCAAGTGCTTCGGCGGGGCCACCGTCGCCGGCTTCCAGGGCGTGATCGTGATCGCCATCGCCGGCCTCGTCGAAGTTCCCTACTCGCTCAGCCTGATCGCCGAGCTGTTCGCGCTCACGATGCTGCTCGCGTTCGCGATCACCGCCTTCGGCATGATGGCCGCCGCCCGCATCAGCCAGATGCAGTCCTTCATGGCGCTCATGCAGATGGCGATCATGCCCATGTTCTTCATCTCCGGCGCGATGTTCTCCGTGGCCAACCTGCCGCAGTGGCTGGCGATCCTCAACCGCCTGGACCCCCTCACCTACGCAGTCGATCCGATGCGCCGCGCGATCTTCGCCCACCTCGACATCAGCGAAGCCGCCCGCCACGCGCTGGCCCCCGGGGTCACCTGGTTCGGCTGGCACGTCCCCAGCCTCGTCGAGGCTGGCGTGATCGCCGTGCTCGGGCTGATCATGCTGTTCATCGCGATCTGGGAGTTCAGCCGCGCCGAGTAAGCCAAGCTGCGCCTGGCCGGTACGCCGGTGGCTACGGTGTAGGAATGCGTATCCAAGTAGTGCGGCCGGACCACCCCGAGGTCTCCGAGGTGATCGCCTCCGACCACTGCGTGCTGCGCTTTCGCAAGCGCAACAGGATCCGCACGCCCGGCCTCGACGCGGTCGAGCAGGCACTGCGGCAGGCCTTCGAGGAGGCCGACCTCACGCGCTGGGCTCCCACCTGGGTTGACACCGACAGGCGCACTCAAATGTGGGCGCTCCTCGACGACCTTGCGTTTCCGCTAACTCCCGCCGGGGAGCCCGGCAGCTGGGTGGCGACCACCTGCCTGGTACGGTCGCGGGCGTAGGAGCCGGTCGGGCTCTCCGCGCAGCCGCGGGATAGGCTCCACCGGTGGCCGACCCCGACCTCCACAGCGCCTACCGCCAGGCCGGCGTCGACTACGCCGTGCTCGACGCCTCCAAGCGCAGAGCGCTGGAGGAGGCGCTCGGCACCTCCCACTGGCTCGCCGCCGTGGGCGCGCGCGCGCTCGACGCATCCCGCGGGGAGCCCGCGTTCGTGCTGCGCTTCGCGGGCACCACCCTCGCGGTCGTGCTCGAGACGCTCGGCACCAAGTCCGTGCTCGCTCGCGAGTACCACGAGCTAGCCGGGGTCAACCGCTTCGACCACGTCGCCTACGATGCGGTCGCCGCCGTCCTCAACGACCTCGTCTGCGTCGGTGCGCTGCCGCTCGTCCTAAACGCCTACTTCGCGACCGGCTCGAGCGCGTGGTACGAGCACTCCGAGCGCGCCGACGCGCTGCTCACAGGGTGGCGGCGCGCCTGCGACGACGCGCACTGCGCGTGGGGTGGCGGCGAGTCGCCCTCGCTCACCGGCCTGCTCGCACCCGAGGACATCGAGCTCGCCGGCTCCGCGCTCGGCTTCGTGCCGCCCCCCGGCGAGCCGCTGCTCGGCGAGGACCTCGCGCCCGGCGATGAGATCGTGCTGCTCCCCTCCTCGGGTCTGCACGCCAACGGCGCCTCGCTCGCACGGCGCGTCGCCGCGGGGCTTCCGGAGGGGCTCTTGACCGAGCTGCCTGAGGGGCCCGGCGAGGCCGGTGATCCCGCGACGGGAGGCGGGGCGGAGAGTCCCGGTGGCGTGACCTTCGGCGAGGCGCTACTCGCCCCCAGCCTCCTCTACGTCGAGCTCGTACGTCGGCTGCTCGGCGACGCGCAGGTGCGGCTCACCTACCTCTCCCATATCACCGGGCACGGACTACTCAAGCTGATGCGCCCGCAGCGCGAGCTCACCTACCGCATCCGCGCGCTGCCCCCCGTCCCGCCCGTGCTCGCGTTCCTCGCCGCGCAGGCTGGCCTGGACCCCGCCGCCGCCCATTCCACGTTGAACATGGGGGCCGGCTTCGCTGTCTACTGCCGCGCCGGCGACGGCCCGCACGTGGTCGAGCACGCGCGCGAGCTGCACCTCGACGCGGTCCTCGCAGGCGCCGTCGAGGAGGGCGCGCGCCAGGTGATCCTCGAGCCGCTCGGCGTCACCTTCGCCGGCGCTCACCTCGCGCTCGCGCCGGACTCCGGCTCGCGCCCGCCGGGCACACGCTCCTGAGCGCCGCGCCCCCGGTGGTGCCCCCGCCCGCCCGCGGACGGGGGGCACGGAGGCCCCCCGCGCCCCACCCCGGTGGCCGTCGGAGCCCGCGCGGACGCGCCCCCAACTCAAACCGGCGGTCGCGCGCTGCGCTTTCTGTCCGTCTGTTCGCTTTCGCTCAGCGCCTCCGTGAAGATCTCGAGCCCGCGTTCGAGTAGCTCGCGGGTGATCACCAGCGGCGGCAGGAACCGCGCCACGTTGGCGTAGTGGCCGCCGAGCTCGATGATCAGCCCCTTTTCGCTGCACCGCCTGCGCACCGCGTCCGCGAGCTCCGGCCACGGCGCGCGGCTCTCGCGATCGCGCACCAGCTCCACTCCGATCATCAGCCCGCGCCCGCGCACCTCCCCGACCGCGGCCAGCTCCTGCGTCTCCGTCGCCTCGCGCAGCAGACCCAGCGCGAGCTCGCCCAGCTCGCGTGCGTGGCCCGGGAGGTTGAGCTCCCGCATCACCTCAATCGCCGCCGCGCCCGCCGCCATCCCGACCTGGTGCCCGCGGAAGGTCCCGATGTGCGCCCCCGGCTCCCACGTGTCCAGCGACTCGTCGTACGCGATCGCCGACAACGGGTACCCGATCCCCCCGATCGCCTTGGACAGCACCACCACGTCGGGGGTGACCCCGTCGTGTTCGCACGCGAACGCCGCTCCCGTCCTGCCAAACCCCGTCTGGATCTCGTCCACGATCAGTGGGACCTCGTGGCGGCTGGTGATCTCGCGCACCTCCGCCAGCCACCCCGCCGGCGGGACGACCGTGCCGCCCTCCCCCTGCACCGCCTCGACGATCACCCCTGCGGGCTTCGGCAGGCCGCTGTAGGGGTCCTCCAGGGAGCTCTCCAGAAGCTTCGCGCACGCCCTCCCGCACGACTGCGGTCGTAGGCCAAGCGGGCAGCGGTAGCAGTAGGGGTAGGGCATGAAGTGGACCGGGGTGTCCACCGGCCCCCCGCAGCCCGTGTCGCTGGTGACCGACAGCGCGTCCGCGGTCATCCCGTGGTAGGAGCCCTGGAAGGCCACCACCGCGCGGCGGCCCGTGTGAGCGCGCACAAGCTTCAGCGCGGCCTCCACCGCATCCGAGCCCGTCGGCCCGCCGAAGTGCACGCGCGCCGTGCGCGCCAGCGCGCCCGGCAGGATCCGCTTGAGGCGGCGCATCAGCGCCAGCTTCGGGGCCGTGGGGAAGTCCAACGCGTGCACCAGCCGCTCCTGCTGCTCGCTCGCCGCGCGCTTCACCGCGGGGTGGCCGTGGCCCACGTTGAGCGTGCCCGCGCCGGCGAAGAAATCGACGTACGTGTTGCCGTCCACGTCGCGCAGCGTCGCCCCCCGCCCCGCCTCGAAGGCCACCGGGACGGCGCGCGGGTAGGAGCGCGCGCGGCTCTCTAGCGCCGCCTGTTCGGCCAGCATCTGCTGCGAACGCGGCCCCGGCACGGGACCTCTGATCGCCGGCGCCGGTGAGAAGTGCAGCTCCTCGAAGGGCTCCGGCCGCCGCTCCCCCGCGAGTGCCTCCGCGCGGCGCGGGGGCCCGCTCCCGTCCAACGGTCCCTGCGATGTACCTGGCTCGACCCGCGGGTGCGGTAGCGCCTCACGCGCCCCGTTCGCGCCCTGCCGGCCGGCCCACCCCCTTGGGCTGTGCGCCCCGGTCCCCTCAGAGGCGGGTGTCTGCGCGCCCGCGCTCACCGCGCGCCCCACCCCGCCACCGCGGCCTGCCCCAGCGCCACCCCGCCGTCGTTGGCCGGCACGAGGCGATGGGAGTACACCTGAAAGCCCGCCCTCTCCAAGACCCCGCGGCAGCCGCGCAGCAGCAGCTCGTTCTGGAAGACCCCCCCGCTCAGCACCACCCGCTCCAGGCCCGTCCGCGCGCGGATCGCCTCGCACGTGCGCCCCACCACGTCCACCACGGTGCTGTGGAAGCGCCCGCTCAGCTCCGCCGCGGTCGCGCTCCCGCGCCGCACCTCCCGCACGAGCTCGCGCACGGCCGGCGCGAGTTCGATCCGCCACGGCCACTCCTCCGCGCCGCACAGCTCCCACGGCAGCGGACTGCCCGCAGCGCCGGGCGTGACCAACTGCTCCAGCTCGATCGCCGCCTGCGCTTCGTAGCGGCAGCGCTCGCGCACCCCGAGCAGCGCCGCTACCCCGTCGAACAGCCGCCCTACGCTCGAGCTGAGCGGCGAGCGCAGACCTGTCCGGAGCATCCGCGCGAGCACCCGCCGCTCCTCCGTGCTGCGCCCCCTCACCACCGGCACGTCCAGCTCCGCGAACGACTCCCCGTACGCCTCCCACAGCAGCGACCACGCCACCCGCCACGGCTCTTCCACCACCCGGTCCCCGCCGGGAAGGTGGAAGTACGCGAGGTGGGCCGCGCGTTCGAAGCCCGCGTAGTCGCCCACGAGAAACTCACCCCCCCACACGTTGCCGTCGGTCCCGTACCCCGTGCCGTCGAAGACGACCCCCACCACCGGTTCGGTCAGGCCGTGCTCGCACATGCACGCCGCCGCGTGCGCGTGGTGGTGCTGAACCGCGACCGTCGGCAGCCGCTCCTGGGCGAGCGCGTACCGCGTGCTCAGGTAGCCGGGGTGCAGGTCGTGCGCGATCGTCTGCGGCTCCACCTCCAGCAGCTTCGACATGTGCTCGATCGCGTGCTCGAAGGACCGCCTCGTCGCCTCGTTCTTGAGGTCCCCCACGTGGTGGCTGAGGAACAGCTCGCTCCCGCGCGTCACGCACACCGTGTTCTTCAGCTCCGGCCCCACCGCCAGCAGCGGGGGCAGCTCGAACGGCGCCCTCACCGGCTCGGGGGTGTAGCCACGCGCCCGACGGATCGGTGTCGTCTCACTACGGGCCGGCGCCGTTTCGTTGCCAGCGGGGGGCGCCTTGCTGCGGCCAGGGGGCACGCCGGGTAGGACCGAAGAGGGGAGGGGGTCCAATTCGACGCAGCGCACGATCGAGTCGTCCACGCGCGTGTGGATCTCGCGCTCGCCTACCAGGAACGCGTCAGCGATCCCGGCGAGACGCTCGAGCGCGTCCTCGTCGCGGAACGCGATCGGCTCATCGGAGACGTTGCCGCTCGTCGCCACCAGCGCGTCGAAGCCGCTCCCGAACAACAGGTGGTGCACGGGCGTATACGCGAGCATCGCCCCGTAACTGCGGTTGCCCGGCGCGATCCCCGCCGCGAGCGGCCGACCCTCGGCCCGCTTGCGCACGAGCACGATCGGCCGCTGCGGGCTGCGCAAGAGCTCGGCTTCCCGCTCCCCCACGTGGGCGTAGCCGCGCACGGCCTGGAGCGTCGGAGACATCACCGCGAACGGCTTCTCCTCGCGGCGCTTGCGCCGGCGCAGTCTCGTCACCGCCTCCTCGTTGCGAGCGTCGACCACCAGGTGGTAGCCGCCCAGGCCCTTGACCGCGACGATCGCCCCTTCGCGCAGCAGCTCGACGGTCGCTTCGATCGGGTCCGGTGAGCCGGGAGCAGGGCGGGCCAGCTCGCGTGGTAGGCCGGGCGGGTGGGTCCCCGGATAAACCAGCGCTACCCGCGGGCCGCACTCCCAGCAAGCGGTCGGCTGCGCGTGAAAGCGCCGGTCGCGGACGTCGTGGTACTCCCGCTCGCAGCGCTCGCACATCGGGAAGGCCGCCATCGTGGTCGCCGCCCGGTCGTAGGGCACGCCGCGCACGATCGAGTACCGGGGACCGCAGTTGGTGCAGTTGATGTACGGGTACCGGTACCGGCGGTCCGCCGGGTCGAGCAGCTCCCGCAGGCACTCCTCGCATACGCAGCTGTCCGGCGAAACGAGCGTGCTTGCCTGTGCGGAGCGCTCGCTCACCTGGATCTCGAAGCTCTCCACGAGCCGCTCCTCGTAGCGCTGTTCGATCAGCGCGACCGACTCGATCCGCGCGAGCGCCGGCGCGCCGGTGCGGACCTCCACGATGAACTCCTCCAACACCCCGGGCGGGCCCTGAACCTCGAGCACCACCCCTTCGGAGTCGTTGCGTACCCAGCCCCCCACCGCGTGGCGCTCGGCGGCGCGAAACACGAACGGGCGGAAGCCCACTCCCTGGACGACCCCACGGATCTGGTAGCGGCGCGTCTCCAGTGCGGTGCGCCCCTCGCGCGCCGCGGGAGGGGGTGGACCCTGTTCAGCAGACGGGCGCTCCGCAGCAGGTCGGTTGGTGGGCGGCATGGCTGTCCTCCATCGCTGCTCCCTCAGCACAACCTCGGAAGCTCCGTCCCGTAAAGCAGCTCGACGACCGCCTCGGCGCCGTCGGAGCGAACCATCGTGACCGGGCTGCCGTTCTTCGCAGCCCCGCCCCCGGATTCCCGCACGGCGCCAACGATCTGCGCCGCGCGGCCAAAGGGGTGCCAACGCACGAGCTCGAGGATCTCCGCGGCGGCCTCCTGCGCGACGAGCATGCACACGTTGCCCTCGTTGGCGAGGTACAGCGGGTTGAGCCCCAACATGTCCGCCGCCATCGCGGTCTCGTGCTGGATCGGCAACCGGCGCTCCTCGATCCGGATCGAGACACCCGCACCGTCGGCGAGCTCGTTGAGCACCGTTCCCAGGCCCCCGCGGGTGATGTCGCGCATACAGTGCACCTGCGGGGCGTACTCCTCCAGCACGCTCCACACCAAGCCGTCCAGCGGCGCACAGTCGGAGAGCACGCGCCCCTCGAAGCCGAGGCCCTCGCGGATCGAGAGGATGTGGACGCTGTGGTTGCCGAGCCAACCGGTGACGATCACCGCGTCCCCCGGGGCGACCATGCTCACTCCCAGCTGCACCTCGCGCTCGAACACCCCCACGCCGGCGGTGTTGATGAAGAGCTTGTCCACCTCGCCGGCCCGTACGACCTTGGTGTCGCCCGCCACGACCTCCACGCGCGCAGCCGTGGCTGCCTCGCGTACGGAGTCGAGCACCCGCTCGAGGTCGGCCAGCGGGAAGCCTTCCTCCAGTACCAGCGAGAGGGTCAGCCAGCGCGGGACCGCGCCGCTCACCGCGAGGTCGTTGACGGTGCCGCAGACCGCGAGCTTGCCGATGTCCCCGTTGCCGAAGAAAATCGGGTCGACCACGAACGAGTCGGTGCTCAACGCGATGCGCCTGCAGTCGAGCTCCAGCACCGCGGAGTCCTCCATCCGCCCCGAGTGCACCGCGCCGAGGCGCGGTGCGATCAGCTCCGCGATCAGCTCCTGACTCATCCCCCCGCCGGTGCCGTGGTCGAGCTGGATCACGGGTGGGTCGGTCGCGATCATGGGATCGCGACCACGGTGAACTCGGGCAGGCTGTCCTGGGCAATCGCCTCCGCGAGCTCGGCCGTGGGCATGATCGTGGCGCAGTAGGACCCCAGCCACTCCAGCGCCCGCGCCTGGTCCTCGGGGCGCGCGGAGACGACCGCGTCGGGGGGCACGATCACTTTGTAGCCGCGGAAGAACGCGTCCGCGGCGGTGGTCTGCACACAGATCTGGGTCTGCATGCCGGTGATAACGACCGTGTCTACGCCGAGCTCCTGGAGACGGTCGTGCAGCGCGGTCTCGTAGAAGCCGGAGTCCTTGTTCTTCTCGACCACCACGTCGCCGTCGGCGAGGAACTCCTCCACGATGCGCGCCCCCTCCGACCCCTTGGTCACGGGGAGCCACCCGTCGTAGCGCTCCGCGTGGGGGTCGTCCTCGAGGTTGATCAGCTGCAGGTGCACCACCGGCACTCCCAGCATCCGCATCTGCGCGAGGAAGCCCTGCATCTGTGGCGTGAACGCTGCGACCGCCGCCCTGCGGTCGTCGTTCTTGTTGACGAGGTCGTACTGCAGATCGTTTGTCAGCACCGCACAGCGAGCCACCGCGTCTCCTCCTCTGCGTCAACCAGACGGAACCGCCCCCCAACCGAGGTCGCCACGAGCGCCGAGTTGGGGGGCGGCCCTCCGTCCGGAGTCTCTGGCAGGACATCAGGCGTCATCAATCTATCGGATGGGTTTGGCCTCTCTGGATTTCTAGGCGGCCATCCGGTAGCGTCGGGATCATGACCGCTCCTCGAATCGACGCAACCCCCTCGCCGTCCCCCACCGACGCAAGAGCTTCCACCTCCAGTGACCACGCGGTTTCCAGCCCCCCGGACCCGTGGGAGTCGACCGTCAGTAGCTCCAATTCGTTCCCCACTCGCGGCGCGGACTACGAACCGGGGCCAATCGAGGCCCGCTGGCAGGCCGCCTGGAGGGAGACCCGGGTGTTCGCCGTGCCCCCACCGCAGGACGAGCGCGAGCCGGCGTACGTGTTCGCGGGCTGCCCCTTCACCTCGGGGGACGCCCACATGGGACACATCCGCAGCTACACGATCGCGGACGCCTACGCCCGCTTCCTGCGCGCCCGCGGCCGCGCGGTGCTGTTCTCGCTCGGCTTCGACTCCTTCGGCCTGCCCGCCGAGCTCGAGGCCCTGCGCCGCGGGATCTCCCCCCAGCAGTGGGTGGCCCGCTGCTGCGAGCGGATGCGCGGCCAGTTCGAAGCGCTCGGGTACTCCTGCGACTGGGAGCGCACGTTCGTCTCCTCCGAGCCCGAGCACTACCGCTGGACACAGTGGCTGTTCCTGGCGATGCTCGAGCGCGGCCTCGTCTACCGGCGTGAGGCGCAGGTCAGTTGGTGCGACTCCTGCCAGACGGTGCTCGCAACCCTGCAGGCCGAGGACGGCACCTGCTGGCGCTGCCACTCGGAGGTGCGCTTTGTGCGCCTGCCCCAGTGGTTCATGCGGATCACCGCCTACGCGCAGGACAACGAGCGCGGCCTGGAGTCGTTGCCGGGCTGGGACAAGGCCGCGGTCGGCTCCCAGCGCGCGGTGCTCGGGCGCGTGGACGGCGTGGAGCTCGACGCCGCCACTTTCGACGGGGGTGCGCTCACGGTCTTCACCCCCCACCCCGAGGCGCTCGCACAGGCGGCTTTCGTGGCGCTCTCCCCGTCCCACCCCGACGTGGACCGCTGGATCTCAGACCCCGCTGTGGCTGACCAGTTGGCGGGCATGCGCGAGGCGGGGTGGCGGCGCGAGGACCGCGAAGCCGAGCAGGTCCCGGTGGTACAGACCGGCGCGCTGGTCACCGTCCCAGGCGTGGCGGGGATGCTGCCGATCGTGATCTCCCCGCTGGTGGACGCCCGCTTCGGCCCGACCGCCGCGCTCGGCATCCCCGACCTCGACCCGACCGACGCCTCGATCGCCCAGCGGCTACCTGCGCCAGCGGGGGCCGCGTGGAAGGCCGCCAAGGCCTCCGCCACCCCGCGACCGGCCGTGCGCTACCGCGCCCGCGACTTCGCTATCTCACGCCAGCGCGCGTGGGGGGCGCCGATCCCGCTGGTGCACTGCCCCGCGTGCGGGACGGTGCCCGTGCCCTACGAGGACCTGCCCGTACGACTCCCCGAGGACCTGCAGATCACAGGCGAGGGCGGCAACCCGCTCGCGAACCGCCCCGACTTCCTCGAGACCTCTTGCCCGCGCTGCGCCGGTCCGGCAAAGAGAGAGACGGACACGATCGACTGCCACGTCGACGGCATGTGGATGTGGATGCCGATCTGCGTGCCCTCCGAGGGCCGCTCCACCGCCATGTTCAGCCACCCCGAATACGCCCGCTGGTTGCCGGCCGAGCAGATCGTCTGGGGCGCGGACGCCGGTGGCTACATGTTCGACCAGCGCCTCGTCGGCAAGGTCCTGCAGGACCTCGACCAGCTGCCGCCCCTGCCCGCACGCGAGCCGTTCACGAAAGCGCTGATGCACCAGATGATCCGCCTGGAGGGGCGCAAGATGTCAAAGCACCTCGGCAACGTGGTGGACCCCAACGAGCTCGTGGCCACCGTTGGCGCGGACACGGTGCGCCTGGCGGTCCTCCACGCGGCTTCCCCGGGGCGGATCTTCAACTGGAACGAGCAGCCGGTGCGCTACTGCCAGATCTTCCTCAAGAAGCTCTTTGGGTACGCCGAGGGGCGCCTGCGGGAGTGGGGCACTAAGGGCGGTGAGGCGCGGATTGACACCTCCGAGAAGCTGCGCCGCCGCCTGGCCAACTGGTGCGCAGTGGCGTGCGCGAAGGTCGCCGAGAACTTCGAGGGCCTGGAGATGCAGCGCGCCGCCCACAACACGATGCTGCTACTCACCCGCATCCAGGACTTCGAGCAGCGGGCGCTCCACCAGCGCGGGGGAGAGCTCGAGCCCGCCGACCGCGAGGCGATTGTCGCGGCACTGCTTCTGCTCACCCAGATGCTCGCTCCGCTCACCCCGCACATCGCGGAGGAGCTGTGGTCGCTGGCGGGTCACACCACGCTGGTGAGCACCGCGCCGTGGCCGGACGTGGCCGTGCCTCGGGAGTCGGAGAAGGCGGTGCCCGCCGGCGAGCAGAAGGCGGTGCCCACCAGCGGATAGATAACTCCGCATTCACGCGCGTCCGTAGCTCAACGGGTCAATGGCGAAGCGAGTATCCGGTGAGGGAGGGGGCTGTGCGAGTCATTCAACCGGCGGCCTCGTTGCCAAGCCGGCGGCTCTACGCCGTTTACCGCGGCCACGGTGCCCACAACCGCCAGAGAAATCAAAGCCTAAGAGCAGCGGCCTTTGGAGCCGCAGATACGGGTTCGAGTCCCGTCGGACGCATGCCCGCCTGGGCCTGTGAACAACAACCCGAGAGAGAGGTCTCTATGAAGAAAGTAGGTCGTTTCTGCCTGTACAACGACGGTGGTTTCGACGTCAAGCTCCAGTTCGTGTACTACGACGAGAACGGCCACCGCCACCACGTCGACGGTACCGGGGCCTACCCGGTACTCCAGACGGAGTGCCGTAGCCCGGGCGACTCGGGCGTGCCCAACGGTGCCGGGGTGTCGCTGTACGCGTTCGTCGTGTGGGGCGTGGACAACACGGCCTCGGAGATGTTCGTCTACGACCAGACGAGCTCCGTCACGGCCCACTACAAAATCACGGGCACCACGCTCCAGAACGATCTGGTGCTCGACAAAGTCGAATAGGGACGGCGCCCACGGGTGGCTGCTGCCCGCCGCGGTTCGGGGCGTGCCCTCCGACCTGGTTCACGGCCATCACCGCAAGCCGCGCCGCGCGGGGTCCGGGCGAGCCCCTCTGGTTCGCGCCACCCGCGCGCGCACGGTACGCAGAACGAGGGGAACGGCGCCGGGCGGCAGCGGCTTGCCCAGGAAGGCGGTGCCGAGGGCGACCGATTCGTGTGGCGCACCCGACAACCCTCCCGGGGCGTGGTCGAGGTAGAGAACCTCGAATTCGTCGGTCGAGACACAGTTGAAAAGCCCGAGAGAGAGGGTTCGCACGGTTGCGCCCCGTGTGAGGTTGTGAATGATCGGCCAGCTGCTGGGAGTGGCGTTGTGGCAGGTCGATCCGACCACGACCAGGTATTCGCTGCCGGCGCTCGTGACCGCGTAGGGGGCCTTGAACTCCACCTCGGCCCGGTAGCACGGGTCGAGCAGGAACGCAGCGCTACAGCTCTCATGCGACTGCGCCACCGCCGTGACGCGCACCGGCTCGTGCAGGCTGCGGGTCGGCAGGAAGGAGCTCCGCGGCGGAGGCGGGGGCGCTGGGCAGCGCTTGGTCGCCGGCGCGAGGGTGCCGACGGAGCAGACCAACGAGCCGAAGCGGTAGACGATCCCGCTGACCGCGCCCGGACCTTCGACGCCGTGCGGATCGAGACCCACCTCGTGCCCGACGATCGTACCGGTCTGGAACCCGCCGATCGTCACCCGCCGGGCGAGCCGGCGCAGGGGCAGGACGATCATGTAGGCGCCGGTGCCCGGGCTGACCGGGCGGGTCTGTGTACCCGTCGCCGTCCGGTAGGTGACGCTCACCGCGTGCGGGCCGAGCAGCCCCCACGAGATCGCGCGCAGCTGCCGCGCCGTCTTGGCGCCGGGGTCGACCCCCCATTCCGCGTTGCGGTCCTGGGTCGGCGCGTAGCCCAGCATGACTTCTCCGGGCAGCAGGCAGGTGAGGTTCGCGTAGCCGTCGGTGTAGTTGGGGAGGGTGTCCGCCGAGAGCGGGTGAAAGCGGCCGTCGTCGTGGAACGCGCCGTCGAGTCCCAGCTGGCCGAGCTGGCCTTCGTCGATGCGGCCGATCTGCACGCAGAGCTCCCCGCGCGTCGTGCGCACGAGACGCATACCCCACGGCAGGCCGCCTTCGGGATCGGCCGCACGCAGCGCCAGCAGACGCGAACCGCCGGCGACGGGGACGCCGGTGCCCGCGTCCGGGCTCGGACGTCCCTGGGGCTCCGGAACCGGGCTCCCACTCAGCAGTCCGCTCGCCGCGAGGGCGAGCGTCCCACCTGCCAAGACGAGCGCCACGGCCAGTGCCGTCGCGTGCAGACGGCGCGAGCGGCGCAAGAACCACGCGCGCACGCCGCTCGCCGCGCAGTCGGTGTCCTCCTGCCGTCGGGCTGCAAGCAGGAGCTCCTCGCCGAGCTGGGTGTAGGGGTCGGTCATACGTTCTCCTCGATGCTCTCCCGCAGGGCGGCCAGGCCCCGCGAGACTCGCTTGCGAACAACCTGCTCTGAGCAGCCGAGCCGCTCGGCGATCGCCGCGTAGGGCTCCTCCCGCAGGATCCTGCGTTCGAGAGCCTCTCGCTGCTCGACCGACAGCCTGCCCAGAGACCGCTGCAGCTCTGAGGCGGAGTCGCGCTCCACGAGCTCCAACTGCTCGTCCTCGACAAGGATGCGCTCCATGCCCAGGCGGCGGCGAGACTTGTCGCCGACGCGGCCGCGGCGGACCGCGTCGAGCACCAGGTGCCGCGCGATCCCCAGCAGCCAGGCGGCGGCCGGTCCCCGTTCGGGGTCGAACTGCTCGCGGCGCTCCAGGGCGCGCGCAAACGTCTCGGCGAGCAAGTCGAGCACGAGATCGGGGCGCGGGCCCAGGCGCTGGCGCAGGTAGCCGCGGATCAGCGGGTAGCGACGCTCGTACAGCAGCCCAAACCCCT
Source organism: uncultured Solirubrobacterales bacterium (assembly GCA_963701215.1). Taxonomy (GTDB): domain Bacteria; phylum Actinomycetota; class Thermoleophilia; order Solirubrobacterales; family Solirubrobacteraceae; genus Palsa-744. Next base: position 4,037,870 of record OY969580.1, on the reverse strand, counting down.
GGGCGCCCCCACCGACCAGCAGCTGCTCATCGCTCGGCTCGTCAGGCATCTACAGAGGTATACGACCGGCACCATCCGCTTGTGACCGAGGGGAGCGAGACGCGTGCCAACGGTCGCCGTCGGGCTCGCACGTCCGCGCCGCACAGCGCTTCTATACGATCGGCCGCGTGGAGCGCACCCTGGTAGCCGATCTCCAAGCGAAGGTGGGCGAGAGCGTGCGCCTGCGCGGGTGGGTGGCCGTGGTGCGCGACCAGAAGCGCATGCAGTTCGTGATCCTGCGCGACGAAACGGGGCTCGCGCAGGTGGTGCTGGAGAAGGCCGACCCGCCGAGCGAGCTCAACCGGCAGGTCTCGGAGCTGAGCGCGGAGTCCGCGGTCACGCTCACCGGCACGGTGGCCGCCGACGAGCGCGTGAAGCTCGGGGGCCTGGAGCTGCGCCTGCAGACCCTGGAGGTGGACTCCGCCGCGGAGCCCGAGCTGCCGGTCACGGCGGAGTCGGCGCTCGACAAGCGCATCGACTGGCGCTACCTCGACCTGCGCCGGCCCGACCGGCGGCTGGTGTTCGAGGTGCAGACCACGGTGGAGCACGCGATGCGCGAGCACTGGCGGGGCGAGGGTTTCATCGAGCTGCACACCCCGAAGTTCATGGGTTCCGCGAGCGAGTCCGGGGCGGAGCTGTTCAAGGTGGAGTACTTTGAGCGCACCGCGTACCTCGCGCAGATCGCCCCAGTTCTACAAGCAGATGGCGATGGCCGCGGGCTTCGGGCGGGTGTTCGAGGTCGGCCCCGTGTTCCGCGCCAACCCCTCGTTCACCTCTCGCCACGACACCGAGTTCACGAGCGTGGACGTGGAGATCTCCTGGGTGGACTCCCACGAGGACGTGATGGCCTTCGAGGAGGCGTGGCTCGCGCACGTCTTCGGGGTGGTCGCCGCCGAGCACGGGGAGGCGATCCGCGAGACGTTCGGCGTCGAGGTGGTGGTGCCGGCACTGCCGTTCCCTCGGATCGCGCTCGCCGAGGCCAAGGATCTGCTGCGCGCCCACGGGCACGAGCACGTCCCCGGCCCCGACGACGACCTCGACCCGCCGAGCGAGCGGGCGCTCAGCGCGATCGTCGCACAGGAGCACGGCCACGAGTTTGCGTTCCTCACCGACTACCCGACCGCGGTGCGGCCCTTCTACCACATGCGCCACCCCGACCAGCCGGGGCTCACCCGCAGCTTCGACCTGCTGTGGCGCGGCATCGAGATCACCACCGGCGCCCAGCGCGAGCACCGCCTCCCGGTGCTGCTCGAGCAGGCGCGTGAGAAGGGCGTGGAGACGGAGCCGATCCAGTACTACCTGGACTTCTTCCGCTACGGCGCCCCACCCCACGGCGGCTTCGGCTTCGGGCTCACCCGCCTGCTGATGCAGATGCTCGGCCAGGAGAACGTGCGCGAGGTCACCTTCCTCTACCGCGGGCCCAACCGGCTGGAGCCGTAGGGCCCGCCGTTGTGGGCCGACACGGAGCTCGAGTGCGGACGGAGCTGCACGTACACCTTCTACGTCGCCCTCTACCCTCTAGAACCATGCCCCCCACGCCGATCGGTCCCGCCTTTGTTAAGCCAGCCTGCGCGCTCCTTGCAGCCCTCCTGCTCGCGGCGGGCGCCGCGGCCTGCGGCAGCACGGTGTCCACCAGCACCTTCAAGGGCGAAAGTCACGCCGTGGCACAGCGCATCTCCGACTACCAGTCGGACATCGGAGCGGCGAGCGAGAAGAAGCTGTGCAACGAAGACCTCTCCGGCGCCGTGCGTAGACGGCTGAACACCGCGCCCGGGGGCTGCGAGGAGGCGCTCAAACGCCAGCTCGGGTCGATCGACGACTACGAAGCGACCGTCGAGGAGGTATCCGTGAACGGCGCCACCGCGACGGCCGTGGTGAAGAGTACGTGGTCGGGCAAGCTCCGCGACACGACGCTCGAGCTCGTCAAGGAAGGCAGCAGCTGGCGGATCGCCGGAGTCACTCTCAAGTAACGGCGGGTACCGCGGCCGCTCGAGGCCGCGGTGACTTTGTAGGCGCCGGTACCAGAGCCAGTTGGGCCAGCGTCGCGGGCATCAGGGGTCCGGGTCGCAGGATCCACTCCCACCAGCCCGGAACGTCGCTGGTGCACCGACCACGGCCGGTCGAGCCACCAGGGCAGCTAGGTGACCCTGTCGCTACCAAAGCCGGCCTGGGGCCGCGGTCGCTGGTGGTGCCGGGAGCGCGACCGCGGCCCCAGAGTCCCTCCCTCAAGCTGCGAGGAGCTCCCCCTGCAGTGCCTCGCGCGCGTCGAGACAGTGCGCGCAGGCACGCACGTCCTCGAGCTCCACGTCGAGGGGCGCGTGGTTGGAGGGACGAAAGCCCCTGCGGTAAGTGTGGTTGACCTCGCAGGCGCCGATGTACGGCGCGAGGCTCTCGGAGGCGAGGATCAAGTCGATGCGCAGCCCGTAGTCGCGCCCGTAGTGGCCTTCGCGCTGCTCCCAGCAGGTGTAGCCGTGCTCCTCGGGGTGCAGCGCGCGGTAGACGTCGACGAGTTCACCCTCGCAGAGGATCGCGCGCAGGTCCTCCCGCTCGGCGGCCCCGGTCTGGTAGGAGTCCGCGAACCACGCCGGCTCGTAGACGTCGGCGTCGGTGGGCGCGACGTTGAAGTCTCCCGCGATCAGCAGCGGGTGGGCGTACTCGTCGCAGGCATGGCGGGCGACCGCCTCGAGGAACGCGCGCTTGCCCACGTCGGAGCGCTCCCCGGGGGCGCAGCCTGCGGGCACGTACACCGAGCCGATCGTGATGCCCTCGGTGGTGAGCTCCGTCCAGTGGCCTTCGGCGACCGTGCGGTGGCCGATCTCCATCGTGCGGTCGGTGATGCGGTGGTCCTCGCGCACCAGGATCGCGACGCCTCCTCCGTGCCGGCGCCCAGGGGAGTGGCGGGACTGGTAGCCCATCTCGCGCAGCCGCTCGCGGGGAAAGTGCCACTCCGAGCAGCGGGTCTCCTGCAGGCACACCACGTCGGGCTGCTCGCAGGTGAGCAGCTCGATCAGTCGTGGCCACCGCGCCCGGATCCCGTTGACGTTCCAGCTGACCACTCGCAGATCCTCGGTCGTCGTCATAGCTCATGCTCCCCTTGAGTAACGAATAAACGGTGCCTTACACAGAGGAACAATAGACCTGACCTCTGGATACTTCCAGGTACTCAAAGGCCGAACTCGTCGGCCCCAGTTGGACGTCTTGGCACGCTTCTGGTTCCGCTTCGCCAATGACATGAGTAATGACACGAGCGAGCCTGCGTGAGCCGCTGCCGTACCGTCCGCAGCGGTCTTTACCTTCCGTCACATGCTCGTCAACGAACTCCAAGACGGCCAGGAGATCGACCAGGTACTGCTCGTGCGCCAGCTCGAGCGCCGTCCGCGCCGCGACGGCGGAGACTACCTGCGCCTGCTGCTGGGCGACCGCACGGGGGCGGTGCCCACGATGGTGTGGGAGGGCTTGGAGCAGACCGAGGCGCTCGCGCGGGCGGGGGAGCCCGTACACGTGCGGGGGCGCTACTCCGTGCACCCCCGCTTCGGGCCGCAGATCAACTTGCGCGAGCTCGCCGACGCACAGGAGGGCAGCTTCACCCCGAGCGACCTGCTCGACGGCCCAGCGCGCGAGGCAGGCCAGATGGAGCGCGACCTGCGCGAGCTAATCGGCACAGTCCAGGAGCCCCACCTGCGCGTGCTGCTGGAGCGCGTGCTCGGAGAGCGCTCGGAGCTGTGGGCCGGCTACCGCACGGCGCCCGCCGCGAAGTACTACCACCAGGCGTACCCACACGGGCTGCTGGAGCACTGCCTCGGGGTGGCGCAGGCGGTGAGCGCGACGTCGGCGACCTTCCCGGGGATCGACCGCGATGTGGCTGTGACGGGAGCGTTGCTGCACGACATCGGCAAGCTCGAGGCGTACACCGACGATCCGCGCAGCATCGACCTCACCGACCTCGGGCGCCTGCACGGGGAGATAGCGCTCGGCTACTACCGCATCCGCCGCGAGATCGAGGAGATCGAAGGCTTCCCCGAGCAGCTCGCGTGGGCGGTGCTGCACATCATCCTCTCCCACCACGGGTCGCTGGAGCACGGCAGCCCAGTGGTGCCGTGCACGCGCGAGGCGACCTTGGTCCACCAGATCGACAACCTCGGTGGGCGGCTGGGCAGCTTCGACCGCCTAGAGAAGGAGCTCCCCCCCGGCCGCAGCTGGTCGGAGCTCGACCGCGCGCTTGGCGCCGCCGCGTACTTCCCCGCCCGCGTGGTGCCCGAGCCGCGCGAGCTCGAAGCGGCGTAGTGAATTTCCGCAAATAGCGACGCCCCGGGCCGGCCGCGAGCGTCGTCTCGCCGTGGCGTTCTATCTTTGGCGAGTGGCGAAGGACACCGAGAAGCTGATCCGCCAGCTGTCGCTGATCTCCTACCTGATGGCCGAGCGCCGGCCGGTCACGGCGCTGGAGATCCGGCGCGACGTGGAGGGGTACAGCGCGATGAACGAGGACGCGTTTGCGCGGCGCTTCTACGCGGACCGCGCGGAGCTTGAATCGTTGGGCATCCAGCTCACCGTGGACCGCCCCGCGGACGCGGCGGCCGAGCAGGAGAGCTACTCGCTGCGCTCGGAGAGCTTCCACCTGCCCGCGATCGAGTTCGCCGACGAGGAGCTCGCGGCGCTGCAGACCGCCCTGCACCTGCTGGACGGCGAGTTCGCCTACGCCGAGCCGCTGCGACTGGCGCTGCAGCAGATCACGTGGGGGCGGCCCTCCCCGCTGCGCGCGCCGGAGCAGCGCTCGGTGGCGCTCGGGATCACCGCCTCCGCCGGCGGCCACGAGCTCTCCGCGCGGCTGGCGAAGGTCGAGACGGCGATCTTCCGCCAGAAGACCGTCACCTTCGACTACTACACGATGGAGCGCGACGAGCAGGGAGCCAGGCGCGTGGACCCCTACCACTTGCTATTCCAGGGGGGTGAGTTCTACCTGCTGGGCTACGCCCACGAGCGCAAGGCGGTCCGCGTCTTTCGCCTCTCGCGCATCCGCGGCAAAGTTGCGTACGCGACCAAGGCCGAGCACGACTTCCGCCGCCCCGCCGACTTCGACCCCCGCGCGTACGCCAACCGCGCGGAGTGGCAGCTCGGGGAGCAGTTGGGAGTCGCTGAGATCCTGCTGTCCGAGCGGATCGCGTGGCAGATCGAGCGCCACTTCGGCCGCTACGGGGAGGTCCGCGCGGCGGCTGAGGGGGAGCGCGGTGCGGGGGAGGGAGACCGCGTCCTCGAGACCCCCTACGCGGTCCCACGGATGGTCGTCTCGTGGGTGCTGGGGCTGGGCGAGCACGCCCGCCTGTTGGGCCCGCCCGAATTGACCGAGGAGCTCGCCCGGCGCCTGGAGCTGCTGGAGCGCCGGCACACCGAGAGCCCGCTCGGCAAGCCCGGCGAGGACCAGCACGAGCCCGCCGGCCGTGCGGCGACGCAGGCGCGGGCCGTGAAGACCCGCCGGCCACGGGCAGCCCGGGCGGGGGAGGAAGACTCGCTCGAGGAGCCACGCCGCGTGGAGGCGGCGATCCGCCCAGAGCGCTTTGCGCGGCTCGTGACGCTCGCGGGCATCCTGATCCACGCGGGCCGCGCGGGGGAGCGACTGCCCGCTGCGGAGCTGCGCGAGCGCCTGCAGCTCTCCGAGGAGGAGCTGCTGGAGGACCTCGACGTGCTGAACGTCGTGAACTTCGGCGGGGGCTCGTACGTGCTGTACGCGGAGATCCTCGACACCGAGGAGGGCGAAGTCATCGAGGTTGACCCGGAGCCCTACAGCGACAACTTCGACCGTCCCGCGCGCCTGCTGCCGGTCGAGGCGAAGGCGCTGATTGCGGCAATCGACCTACTCGGCGAGCACGTCCCCGAGGGCTCGCTCGCATCGGCGCGCGAGAAGATCATCGCGGCCCTGGGGGCGGACCCGATGGAGCAGGGCTTACAAGTCGCGCACGGCCGCCGCGACGACCCCGACGTGGCCCGTCGAATCTCCCGAGGGATCGTCGAGCACCGGCTGATCGAGCTCGACTACTACAAGGAGAACGAGGACGAGTTCTCCCACCGGCGCGTCGAGCCCTACGCACTGGTCAACGGGCGCGAGGGCTGGTACGTGGCCTCGTTCGACCCCGCGAGAGACGCCGTGCGCCACTTCCGGCTGGACCGCATCAAGTGGGCGGCGCTCACCGATGAGCGCTTCGAGCCCCGTCCGGAGGTGGACCCCGCAGCCGAAGTGGAGGGGTGGATGCGCACCGGCGAGGTGCAGGCCTCGCGCACGGCGCGGCTGTGGGTCTCCCCCGAGCGGGCCCGGTGGGCGCGGGAGAGCCGCCGCGTGGTGCAGGAGCGCCCCGACGGCTCGGTGGTGGTCGAGCTGAGCTTCGCTGGAGTGCAGTGGCTGGTGCGCGAGGTCCTCAAGGAAGCGGGCGACGCAGCGGTGCTCGAGCCCGAGGACGCCCGCGAGGCGGTGCTCGCCGCAGTCGGGCGTCTGCACGCCGTGCCCGCTGGGGTTGGATGAGCCGGCGGGCACAGATCAGGATGGACGGGGACGAGGCCGCGGCTTTCCTTTCTGAGGAGCGCACGGTCGTGTGCGCGACGCTCGGGCCTGGGGGGTGGCCTCACCTGATGCCGCTGTGGTACGTACTGCGGGAGCGTTCGGGCGGCAGGCCGGGCCCGCAGCTGTGGTCGTGGACGTACGCGGCCTCGCAGAAGGTGCGCAACCTGGAGCGCGACCCGCGCGCGACGCTCGAGGTGGAGACAGGGGAGCTTTACCAAGAGCTACGCGGGGTGATGCTGGAATGCGAGGTCGCGATCCACCGCGACGTGGAGATCGTGAAAACCGTGGGACACGAGATCTTCGCCCGCTACGCGGCCTCTCGCGAGGAGCCTGCGCCGGCGCAGTTGCCGGCGGAGGTCGCCGAGGTGGTGGATCGGCAAGCCGCCAAACGCGTGGCGCTGCAGTTCATCGAGCTCGACCGCGTTACATGGGATCACCGCAAGCTCGACGGGGTCTACTAGCCTTCGCGATTTGATGGAGCCACTGAAGGGACTGATCACTGAGCTGGGGGAGGGCAGGCCCTCCCCCAGTACCCCCTCCCGGTTTGGACCGGGGGCTACTCGCCTCCGCAGTCGATGCAACCACTGAAGGGACTGATCCTCTCGGGGGGCAAGGGCACGCGCCTGCGCCCGATCACGCACACCTCCGCCAAGCAGCTGGTGCCGGTGGCGAACAAGCCCGTGCTGTTCTACGGCATCGAGGCGATGGCGCAGGCGGGGATCGAGGAGGTCGGCATCATCATCGCCCCGGACACGGGGCCCGAGATCGAAGCGGCTGCGGGCGACGGCTCGCGCTTCGGGGTGCGCATCACCTACGTGGTGCAGGACGAGCCGGCGGGCCTCGCGCACGCAGTGCTTACCGCGGAGGAGTTCCTGGGGGGGAGCCCGTTTGTGATGTACCTCGGGGACAACCTGCTGCAGGGTGGGATCTCGGATCTCGTGGCGGCGTTCCGCGAGCACGGACCGGAGGCGCTGATCCTGCTCACGCCGGTGGCCGACCCCGAGAACTATGGGGTCGCCGAGCTCGCGCCCGCCCAGGCGGGACAGGCCACGCGCAGGGTGGTGCGGCTGGTGGAGAAGCCCGCCCAGCCCGCGACCGACCTCGCGCTGGTGGGGGTGTACATGTTCACCGCCCGCATCCACGAGGCCGCGCGGGCGATCCGACCCTCGGCGCGCGGGGAGCTGGAGATCACCGACGCGATCCAACACTTGGTGGACGCGGGTCTGCGCGTGGAGCCGCACGTCGTACAGGGGTGGTGGAAGGACACGGGTCGCCTGGAGGACATGCTGGAGGCCAACCGGCTGATCCTCGACAACCTCGTGCGCAGCGTGGAGGGCGAGCTGGTGGACTCGCAGGTCGAGGGACGCGTGGTGGTCGAGCGCGGGGCGCGCCTGGAGCGCACCCGGGTGCGCGGCCCCGCGGTAATCGGGGCTGGGGCCCAGTTGCGCGACTGCTACGTGGGCCCCTACACCGCGATCGGGGAGCGGTGCTCGATCACGGGCGCCGAGGTCGAGCACTCGATTCTGTTGGAGGGCTCCTCGGTGTGCGAACTGGACGGCCGCATGGAGTCCTCGCTGCTGGGGCGCAACGTGAGCGTGCGCCGCGGCGACCGCCAGCCGCGGGCGTACCGCTTCATGGTGGGCGACAACTCCGACATCTCGATCCTGTGAGGGTGCTCGTCGCCGGCGCGGAGGGGATGCTCGGGCACGACGTGCGCCGCGCAGGCGAGCGCGCGGGGCACGAGCTGATGGGGGTGGACCTCCCAGAGCTCGACATCACCGACGCCGCAGCCGTGCGCTCGTTCTTCGGGGAGCGGAGCCCGGAGGCCGTCGTCAACTGCGCAGCGTGGACCGACGTCGACGGAGCCGAGACACACCGCGAGCAGGCCCACGCGGTCAACGCTGTGGGGGCCGGGAACCTTGCCCGGGCGGCGGGGGAGCTCGACGTCCCGATGGTGCACCTCTCGACCGACTACGTCTTCGACGGCGAGGCCCCGCTCGATCCGCAGGGCCGCCCGCGGCCCTACCTGGAGTCCGACCCGACGGGCCCGCGCTCGGTCTACGGCCAGACCAAGCTCGAAGGGGAGCGCGAGGTGCTCGCAGCGTCCCCGCGCCACACGGTGGTGCGCACCGCGTGGCTCTACGGGGTGGACGGACGCAACTTCGTGGACACCATGCTGCGCCTGGCGGACGAACGCGAGGCGGTGCAGGTCGTCGACGACCAGGTCGGCTCGCCGACGTGGTCGGGCCACCTCGCGCCCGCGGTGCTCGGGCTGGTCGAGCGCGGAGTGAGTGGGCTGGTGCACCTGACCGGCGCGGGCGCGGTCTCGTGGAACGGGTTCGCGCACGAGATCTTTCGCCAGGCTGGGCGCGTCTGCCGCGTAGAGCCCGCCACGAGCGAGCAGATGGCGCGCCCCGCGCCGAGGCCAGCGTACTCGGTGCTCGAGTCAGAACGCGACGACGTACTGCCGATGCCTGACTGGCGTGACGGCCTGGCGGGCTACCTAGCGGCGCGCGCCGGGGTGACGCGCTCGTGAGGGCGGGGACTGAGATGATGCGCCCATGAGACTGCTGGTCTGCGGCGGCGCGGGGTTCATCGGCTCGCACTTTGTGCGCGTGCGGGTGCGCGAGTACGGGGATGCAGTGACGGTGCTCGACAAGCTCACCTACGCAGGGCGTGAGGAGAACCTGCAGGACCTCGCCGAGGAGCCCGGCTACCGCTTCGTGCGGGGCGGCATCGAGGACCCGGAGGCGGTTGCGCAGGCGCTCGACGGGGCGGGGGGCAGCCAGGAAACACCGGAGGCGATCGTGAACTTCGCCGCGGAGACGCACGTGGACCGCTCGATCGCAGAACCGGACGCGTTCGTGCGCACCCACGCGCTCGGCACCTACGTGCTGCTGGAGGCGGCGCGGGAGCGGGGCCTGCGCTACGTGCAGGTCTCCACCGACGAGGTGTACGGGTCGATCGACGTGGGCACCTTCACCGAGTCCTCGCCCCTGCGACCATCCTCGCCGTACTCGGCGACCAAGACCGGGGCCGACCTGCTGGTGCAGAGCTACTTCCACACCTTTGGCCTGCAGGCGTGCATCTGCCGGGGGTCAAACAACTACGGCTCCCACCAGTACCCGGAGAAGCTGATCCCGCTGACAGTGCTCAACGCGCTGCACGGAGACCCGCTGCCGGTGTATGGGGACGGCAGGCAGGTGCGCAACTGGATCCACGCCGACGACTTCGCGCGGGCGATCGGCTGCGTGCTGGACCAGGGCGCGCCGGGGGAGGTCTACAACGCGGGTGGGCCCGACGAGCTCGCCAACATCGACGTGGTGCGGCGCATCCTCGAGCTGACCGGCGCGGAGGAGTCGCTGATCGAGCACATCACCGACCGCCCCGGCCACGACCGGCGCTACTCGCTCTCCTCGGCCAAGGTGCGCGCGCTCGGGTGGGAGCCGCAGGTGCGCTTCGCGGAGGGCCTCGAGCAGGCGGTCACGTGGTACCGCGAGAACGCTTGGTGGTGGGAGCCGATCCGCTCAGGGGAGTACCGCGCTTACTATGAGCGCCAGTACGGTAAGGCCCTGAGCTGACCGAAGCTGGGCCGACCCCGCCGGGGGGCCGGCCCACGTGAGCCTGGTGTTACTCGCGCTCGTCGTCGCGTCGGTATCCCAGGCGCGCCGAGATGCGGTCGGCCGTTGAGACGAGATGCGGGCCGAGGTGCTCGACGAGCTCCTCGAGCGAGATCATCGAGCTGTGCGCGGCCATGTTGACCGCGGCGATCACCTCGCGCGACTCCGAGCGCACCGGTGCTGAGATCGAGTGCAGGCCGGTGGCCAGCTCCTCGTCGTTGACCGCGAAGCTCTCCTCGCGCACGTGCTCGAGCTCCGAGCGCAGGCCCTTCTTGCTCGTGATCGTGTTCGGGCCGCGCTTGGAGAGCTTCATCTCTCCGATCAGGTTGCGTTGCTCGTGCTCGGGTAGGTACGCGAGCAGCAGCTTGCCCATCGAGGTGCAGTACGCGGGTAGCCGCGAGCCCAGCGAGAGGCCCAGGTCGATCTTGCTCTGCCCGCGACGGAAGCTACGGGCGCGGTCGACGTAGAGGATCTCCGGCCCGTCGAGCACCGCGAGGTTGACGGTGTAGGAGGTGCGTTGGCGCAGTTCCTCGAGGTACGGCCGCGAGTGCTCGCGCAGGCCGGTGGAGTTGAGCGCGGACATCCCGAGGTCGGTGACCCGCAGCCCCAGCCGGTACTTGCGCGAGGCGCCCTGCTCGAGGTAGCCCAGCGCGACGAGCGTAATGACGTAGCGGTGGGTGGTGCTGCGACTCATACCGAGCTCGTCGGCGATGTCGGCGATTCCGAGCACCGGCTTCTCGGGCGTGAAGCACCCGAGGATCGCGAGGCCGCGCTCCAGCGACTGCGAGTAACGCGGTTCGCGCAGGCTGGGAATCGAGCGGACCCATTCCCCGTCGGCGTTGAGTCTGTCAGTATGCGTGCTTGTTCTTGGCATTGTCGATGGACCCCTGTCCTTAGTCCCGGGTGACCTGGACCCCCTGCGGGGCCAAGCATGTCTAACCACCCATCATACTTCGAAGTTCGGATGTTCTCAATCATAAACACCGGTGTCGCCCGCACTCTGGTGTGGTACTCCCCGGGGTCGCGGGCGATCTCCTCGCTCGCTCCCCGCTCGGCTCACCCGGTCACGGACCCGCGCGACATCCCCCAGCCCTCGCCGATCCCTCCGCTGCCGCCGCCGGTTCCGCGGGCGGCGACTGGGCTCGCGGCCCCAACTGGTTCGCACACACCTGCCTCCACGGAGCCGTGCGAGTCCTCGCACACACAGGAGTTTCCGCAGTGGGGCAGGCGCAGCAGGCGTCGCCCCTGAGCCTCACGAGAAGTGGCCCCGGCTCGGGCACCCGCGGGCAAGCGCACACTCGCTGCAGGCGGGCGTGCGCGCGTGGCAGGTGCGGCGGCCGTGGCGCAGAAGGTTGACGTGCAGCTCCAACTCCTCTCCGGGGGGCGTGAGCGCGAGCATCTGGTCGTGCAGTTCCTCGAACGGTGCGCCGGGGCGCAGCAGTTCCAGGCGCGTCCCCACCCGCGAGACGTGCGTGTCGACCGGGACCTCACGCCGGCCGTACGCGAACAGCAGCACGCACGCCGCCGTCTTGCGACCGACCCCGGGCAGGCTCGTCAGGTAGTCGCGCGCCTCGTCCAGGGGCGCCGCCGCCAGCCAGTCGAGCGAGAGCTCGCGCGATCGATCTCGTTGGCCGGCCTTCGATCGGTCCTCGGAGATGGTGTGCAAGATCTGCTGGATGCAGCCGGACTTGACCTTCGAGATGCCCCCCGGACGGATCGCCTCCTCCACCACCTCCCGCGGCGCGTCGCGCACCGCCTCCCACGTCGGCAGGCGCGCACGCAGGCGCAGGTACGCGACGTCGCGGTTGCGGTCGTTGGTGCTCTGCGAGAGCACCGTCAACACCACCTCCGCCAACGGGTCTCCGTGCGGGGCCATCCGCGGGACCCCGTACACCGCGCGCAGCCGGTCACGGACGGCGCGCACGCGGCGGTTCGTCGGCGGGACCCATGTGTGCACCGCGCCACGTTAGCCTGGATATGCTCGCCGCGGTGTCCATCACCGAGCACACCTCCTACCTCGGGGAGCTGCCGGTCTTCTGGCGCAGCGCGCTAGCCCACGACGGCGGCAGCGGACGGGCGCCCGTACTGTACCTGCACGGGGTGCCCACCAACTCCGATGACTGGGTGGGTTCTCCGGAGCGCAGCGGGGAGCCGACAAAGCGGTGGTGGCGCCGAGGGCCGTGGACACACCCACGACCAGGGGCCGACGCAAGAGTGGGGTTCCTCGAACGCAGCGGCGGGCTCGCGCCCGACCTCCCCGGCTTCGGGCGCTCCGGCAAGCCTGGGCACTTCGACTACTCCATACCCGGCTACGTGCGCTTCCTCGAGCAGTACCTCGACCTCGTGGAGGCGCCACGCGTGCGGCTCGTCGTCCACGACTGGGGCGCCGTCGGGCTTGCCTTCGCGCAGCTGCACCCCGAGCGCGTAGAGCGGCTCGTGGTGATGAACGCCGTGCCGCTGCTCCCCGGCTACCGCTGGCACCGCACCGCGCGGCTGTGGCGCACCCCGCTGCTCGGGGAGCTCGCGATGGGCGCCACCGTGCGACCGGTGCTGCGCCGCGCCTCGCGCGAGGCCTGTGTCACGCCGGGGCCGCTGCCCGAGGCGTGGCTCGACACCGTGCTCGACCACTTCGACCAGGGCACCCAGCGCGCGATCCTGCGGCTCTACCGCTCCGCCTCCCCCGAGGTGCTCGCGCAGGCCGGCGCCGAGCTTCACCGGCTGGAGCTGCCGGCGCTGGTGGTGTGGGGGCTGCGGGACCCCTACATCCCCGCGCGCTTTGCCCGCGAGTACACGCGCGTGCTGCCCCACGCCGAGCTGCTCGAGCTGCCCGACGCCGGCCACTGGTGGTGGCTCGACCGGCCCGACGCCGTCGAGCGTGTGGTCGGCTTCCTCGAAGGCGCTTAGGAGCCTTGCCTATGGCGCCCGACGCACTCGCCGCGCACAAGTCCGCCGCAGCCGAGCGGCCACGGGGCGCCGCCACCGACGCGCCCCTGCATCCCGGCGCACTCCGCGCGAGACCCTGGGCCGTCGCGCTCGCGGTGGCAGTCCCACTTGCGGTTGTCTACCTGGCCGTCCAACCCCCCTCCGGAGACCTGGCGGCGGCGACGTACCGCAGCGACCTGTTCGCTCGGGTGGGCTTCACGCTGTGGGACAACGGCTGGTACGGCGGGCACTACCTCCCGGGCTACTCGCTGCTCGCGCCAGCCCTCGGAGCGCTGGTGGGGAACCGCGTGCTGCTCGCGCTCTGCACGGTGGCCGCGGCGTGGCTGTTCGGGCTGCTCGCCCAGCGAACCTTCTCGGCGGGGGGCGCCCGCCTCGCGGCGGGGTCGTTCGCGCTCGGCGCCTCAGTGACGATGCTCTCCGGGCGCGTCGCCTTCAGCCTCGGGCTCGCAGTGGGACTGCTCGCGGTGGTGGCGCTGCAGCGCGAACGTACCTCGGTCGCGCTCGTGCTGGGCGCCCTCACGAGCCTTGCAAGCCCCGTCGCAGGCGCCTTCCTCGCGCTGGCTGGGGTGGCGTGTGCGCTGGCGGCGGTGGGGTCGCTGGGTCTTCAGCAGCGGGGGCTCGGACGCAGGTCCGCGCTGGAGGGGGCGACGGATGCCTCGACGCCGCAGCCGTGGCGCGGCCTCGCGCTCGCCGCGGCGGCGCTGGTCCCGATCCTGCTGCTCACGCTCGCCTTCCCCGAAGGCGGCTGGGAGCCGTTCGCGCCGTCGGTCTTCTGGCCCGGCCTGGCGGGCGTACTGCTAATCGCGTTGCTGGCTGAAACGGGGATGCGAGCCAAAGGCGAGTGTCTCCCGGCTTCGGCCGCGCGGGTCGGCGGTAGCGGGCTCTCCCCCCGCGCGGTGCGCACGATTACGTGCGGGGCGTGGCTGTACGCGGCGGCGCTCGTCGGCGCGTTCGCGCTGCACACCCCCGTGGGCTCCAACGCCGCGCGGCTGGGCGCCCTGTTCGCGGCGCCGCTGGTGGCGGGCGTGCTGTGGGAGCACCGCCGGCAGCACGAGGAAGTGGGTCCCACCCGCTTCGGCTTATGGCTGCGCCACCCCCTGGTGCTGCTCGCGCTCGCGGCCGCACTGCTGTACTGGCAGCTGGAGACCCCCCTCAACGACGTGTCCGAACTGGTGGGGGACCCCTCGGTGAACGCCTCGTACTACGCGCCCCTGCTCGGGGAGCTGCAGAAGCGCGCAGGCGGAGCGCCGTTGCGCGTGGAGGTGCCGATGGTGGGAACCCACTGGGAGTCCGTCTACCTGCCCACCCACGGCCCGCTCCTGCTGGCCCGCGGCTGGGAGCGCCAGCTGGACACGCGCTACGCGGCGCTCTTCTACGCGCCTGCGCTCGCCGCCGCGGCCTACCGAGCGTGGCTGTACGAAAACGCGGTCTCCTACGTGGCGCTGCCCGACGTGCGCCTGGACTTCGCAGGCGTCGCGGAGGGGCGGCTGATCGCGCGCGGGCTGCCCTACCTGCGCGAAGTGTGGCACTCGGCGCACTGGCGCCTCTACGCCGTGCGGGGTGCGCCCCCGCTGGCAACCCCCCCGGCGATCCTGACCAGCGTCGGTGCAGACTCCTTCACGCTCACCGCCCCACGCGCGGGCAGCTACACGGTGCGCGTGCGCTTCACGCCCTACTGGGCGCTCGTCGCGGGGCGCGGGTGCGTGCGCAGCACTCCCGGAGGCTGGACCGAGGTCGACGCCGATGCCAGGGGGCTGGTGCGGGTCGGCATCGACTTCTCGTTCGCGCGCGTCTTCGCCCACGGCCCGCGTTGCGCCTGACCGTCGCTATGCATGCACGCCGGAGGACCTCCGCCGCTGCCGGGTGGGTACCGACTTCTTCGGCCGTCCGTCCAGCAAGGAAGACCACCGCCACGATCCGCCCAAGCATCCATTACGCTACTCCGATGCACCCTCGGCTCCGCCGCCTGCAGGCACGGATCCCCCCCAACGGCTACCTCGACGTGACGCGCCAAGTGCTGCTCTTCGGAGCTGTCTACCTGGCCTACCGCCTCGTGCGCGGGATGGTCGAGGGGAGCCCCACCGCGGCCTTCCGCCACGCGTACGACCTGATTCGCCTCGAGCAGGCCCTGCACCTTTTCGTGGAGCCCTCCGTGCAGGCGTGGGCGTCGAGCAGCCACCTGTTGATGGAGGTCTCCAGCTGGCTGTACGTGAACGCGCAGACGACGGTCACGGTCGGCGCGCTCGTCTACCTCTACCTGTGCCACAACCGCTCGTTCTACTTCGTGCGCAACATGCTGATGATCTCGATGGTCCTCGCACTCGTGGCCTACGCCGTGTTCCCCACAGCCCCCCCGCGGTTCATGCCGGAGTGGGGCTTCTTCGACCCGGTGGCGAGCTTCACCGGAGTGCACCTCGAAACCGCTCACGGTGGCGGCGGCGCGACCACGGCGCTCACCAACCTCTACGCCGCGGTGCCCTCGATGCACGTCGCGTTCGCGCTGATGATCGGCTGGCCGCTGGCGCGGCTGGTGCGCTGGCGGGTGCTGCGGGTGCTGTGGGTCGTGTACCCGTTCCTGATCGCGTTCGTGATCGTGGCAACCGCCAACCACTTCATCCTCGACGCGCTGTTCGGCGCGCTGACCGCGGCCGTCTCCGCCTACGGCGCGCGCTGGCTGGCGCGCGCGCGGCCCGCGGTGTGGCGCTTCTCCCCGGCGCGCGTGGGGCCCGCGTAGCCGCTCGACCGCCCCAGCCCGACCCCCCTCGATCCCACCTGCCCTTCCGGTCCGCCCGCCTTCGACCTTCGACCTATCACAACCTATATACGACCTATATGCCCCCCCGACACGCTCCCCCATCAAGAGGCCTGCGACGGCGCGGCGGCGACGCGCCGAGCGGTCGCGCGCGGCAGCGTGAGGGCCGCGGCGGGCGCGGCGGGCGCGCCTTCCTCACCACCGCGCAGCGACGCGAGCTGGTGCGCAACCGCCTGATCGAGTCGCGCCTGACCCCCAACGCGATCTCGCTGACGGGCCTCGCACTGAACGTGGTGGCCGCGGCGCTCGTGTGGGAAGGTTTGTTCTTCCTCGGCGGTGTCGCGTTCGTGGTGGGCTCGGTGATGGACACGCTCGACGGGCGCTACTCGCGCATGTCCGGCAAGGGCACCCCGTTCGGGGCGTTCCTCGACTCGACGCTCGACCGCCTCGAGGAGGGCCTCGTGCTGACGGCAGTGGCGGGGTACTTCGCGCTGCAGGGCAACCGCACGGCGGCCGCCGCGGTGGTAGTCGCAGCGGTGGCCTCGCTGATGGTCTCCTACACACGCGCCCGCGCCGAGGCGCTGGGCGTCGAGTGCAAGGTGGGCCTCGCCACGCGGCCGGTGCGGGTGGTCATCCTCTCGGTGGGCCTGCTCTTCGCGCACGGCGCGTCGCTCGGGCACTTCGAGCTGTTGCAGCCCGCGGTGTACGTGCTCGCGGCGCTCAGCGTGGTCACCGTGGCCCAGCGCATCCTGCACGTACGCCGCGAGCTCTCGCGGGCTGCGTGACCGGCAGCGGCCGACGGGGTACTCTCCTGGGTCGGCTCGGTCCCGTGCCGCCGTCCCCTCCAGCGGAGGGCACCACCGGTGGGACCTCCCTAACCCTCTTGAACGGGCCGGTGGCCCTGGAAGGACAGAACTCGTGAGCACCAGCAAGAACGGAGGCAGCCCCGTGGCGACCACGGCCTCCACCAACGGCAAAGCGCGCTACCAGCCCGACAAGGTCCGCGTGGCCGTCATCGGCGTGGGCAACTGCGCCTCGGCGTTCGTGCAGGGCGTGCACTACTACGCCGACGCCGACCCCTCCCACCGCGTCCCTGGCCTGATGCACGTGGACCTCGGCGGCTACCACGTGCGCGACATCGAGTTCACCGCGGCCTTCGACATCGACCGCACGAAGGTCGGCAAGGACCTCGGCCAGGCGATCTGGGCAGGGCAGAACAACACGATCAAGTTCGCGACGGGGGCGCGGGCGGTTCCCAAGAAGCTCGGCGTGCCGGTGCACCGCGGGATGACCCACGACGGCCTCGGCAAGTACCTCAAAGAGAAGATCGTCAAGGCCCCAGGCGAGACCGCGGACATCGTGAAGATCCTCCGCGAGACCCACACCGACGTGGTGGTCTCCTACCTGCCCGTGGGCTCCGAGCAGGCGACCAAGTGGTACGTCGAGCAGGTGCTCGAGGCGGGCTGCGCGTTCGTCAACTGCATCCCCGTGTTCATCGCCCGCGAGGACTACTGGGACCGGCGCTTCCGCCAGGCGGGCCTGCCGATCGTCGGCGACGACATCAAGTCGCAGGTGGGTGCCACGATCGTGCACCGCGCGCTCGCGCGCCTGTTCGGCGAGCGCGGGGTGCGGGTGGTGCACACCTCGCAGCTGAACGTCGGCGGCAACATGGACTTCTACAACATGCTCGAGCGCGAGCGCCTGGAGTCCAAGAAGATCTCCAAGACCAACGCCGTGACCTCGATCATGGAGGACGCCCTGCCCGCGCACGACGTCCACGTCGGGCCGTCGGACTACGTGCCGTGGCTCACGGACCGCAAGTGGGCGCACATCCGCCTGGAGGGCCAAGCGTTCGGCGACGTGCCGCTGACCGCCGAGCTGAAGCTCGAGGTGTGGGACTCCCCAAACTCCGCGGGCATCGTGATCGACGCGGTGCGCTGCTGCAAGCTCGCGCTCAACCACGGCGTCGCCGGCCAGCTCGACGGGCCGTCGTCGTACCTGATGAAGTCCCCCCACCGCCAGCGCCCAGACGACGAGGCGCGCACGGAGACGGAGCGGTTCATCGCCAGGTACGCCCGCG
Organism: uncultured Solirubrobacterales bacterium; assembly: GCA_963701215.1. Taxonomy (GTDB): domain Bacteria; phylum Actinomycetota; class Thermoleophilia; order Solirubrobacterales; family Solirubrobacteraceae; genus Palsa-744. The sequence continues at coordinate 4,019,886 of OY969580.1, read as the reverse complement.
GGGCAAGCACGCAGCCGCAGGGACGCAAAGCCGCGAAGACCGCCCGCGTCTCGAAGTAGCCGCTTGACCTGAGGCCCAGGGCCTATCCCGATTGGGGCGTGCGGCTGGGGCGGTCGAGGGTCGAGCGAGGCGCGGACGCAAGGGCGAAGGCGTGGTGGGCCCACGTCGAGCCCGCGGTGACGGGTCCCGGAGGGGTAAGGCCATCGGCCGTATCCAGACGTGCGACCCAAGAGGGATAGGCCCTAACCTGGAGGCGATGGCCCCGCCGTTCTCGATCGCCCACGTCACCCCGTACCCGTGGGAGGCGGAGGAGAACGAGGTCAACGCGTACGTGCGCAGCGTGGCGAGCGAACTCTCGCGGCGCGGGCACCGCGTGCTGATCCTCGCCCCCTCGCGCTCGCAGGAACGGGTGCGGGCGTCGCGGCGCACGCTGAGGGCAGCGCGCGAGCGTCCCCAGAGCCTGCTCGAGGGGACCGACGGCGGCGAGCCGCGTGTGATCGCGGTGGGGGAGGTGCTTGACGTCCCCACTGGCTCGAGCAGGCCGACACGGGCGCTACCGATCGACGTGGCGCGCACGATCGAGGAGCTGTTGGGGGCTGTCGCCCTTGACTTCGTACACGTCCACGAGCCGTTCGCGCCGAGCACCGCGAACGCTGCGTTGCGCCACTCGCGCGCGTTGAACGTGGGCTCCTTCCACGCACCCACCGAGCGGCTGCTCTCCACGCTCCTGGGACGCCGCTTCGTGGCGACGTTCTTCGGACGGCTCGACGCACGCACCGCGAGCTTCCCGGCGACGGCGCAGCTGATGGAGCGCCACTTCCCGGCCGACTACCGGCTCGTGGCGCCGGGCGGGCCAGAGCGCCCGTGGAGCGTCGTGACGGACAAGCTGGAGCGGCTCTACCGGGAGCTCGCCGCGCGCCGGCGTGACCCCGAGGGGGACCCCAAGCTCAGGCGGCGCCTGGCCGGCAGGCCGGTGATCGACGTGGACCTGCACATGCACACCGACCACTCCCACGACTGCGCCACCCCGGTGGAGGTACTGCTGGCGACGGCCCGCGAGCAGGGGTTGGGGGCGATCGCGGTGACCGACCACAACGAGATCTCCGGTGCGCTCGAGACCCGCGAGCTGGCCGACAGGCTCGGTCCCCACCCGCCCGTCAAGGTGGTGGTGGGCGAGGAGGTCAAGACCGCCTCCGAAGGCGAGGTGATCGGGCTGTTCATCGAGGAGCGCATCCCGCGCGGGCTGACGCTGGCGGAGACGGTGGCGGAGATCAAGCGCCAGGGAGGAGTGGTGTACGTACCGCACCCGTTCGACCGCATGCACGCGGTCCCGGACTACGAGCACCTGTTGCCCGTGCTGGAGGAGGTCGACGCAATCGAGGTCTTCAACCCCCGCGTGGCGATCGGGGCGTTCAACGAGGAGGCGGCGCGCTTCGCCGCCAAGTACCGGCTCGCAGCAGGGGCCGGCTCGGACGCGCACGTCGCCCAGGGCCTCGGCTCGGTGCGGGTGCGGATGCGGGACTTCGACGGACCACAGGAGTTCCTGCAGTCCCTGCGCGACGCCGAGATCGTGACGCGACCCACGAGCCTGCTGTACGTGCAGGCGCTCAAGTTCCTGGAGACCCGCGCCACCCCGCCGTCCGCGCGGGCGCGCCGCGCGGCGCGCAGGGTGCGGCGGGCCACCGGTGGGGAGCGTCGGGTGTGAAAAGGGGAGCGCAAGGCACGGTGCAGCTTCAAGGACAAGCGACCGGGCCGTCAAAACCAACGGCGTCCATGCCCGCGACCGACGACGAGATCCGCGAGAAGTACCTGGAGCGCGCAATCCGTGAGCTGAACACGCTCACGCGCGAGCTGCAGACTTGCCCGCACTGCCCGCGCGGCAACCTGATGCCAGTGCTCGGCTCGGGCCACCCGCAGGCCGACGTGATGCTGCTGAAGTACGCCCCGCAGCCCTCGGAGGTCGAGGAGGGCGTTGCCTTCTACGGCCGCGCGGGGAGCGCGCTGATGAAGTCGCTCAAGCGCCTGGCCGTCGACCCGCTGGCGGTGTACGGCACGCTGTGCGTGAAGTGCCCGCTGGCCGACTCGGCGCTCGCGGAGCCGGAGTGCGTCGCGCGGGTGGTCGAGGAGATCGCGATCGTACAGCCGCGGATCGTCGTGGCGATGGGCGCAGAGGCGCTCGCGGCGCTCAACGAGCTGCAGATCCCGCTCGCGCGTCCGCTCGCGCCGCGGCTGGGCGAGGTGCAGCGGCTGACCCCCACCGTCGAGGCGCTGTACGTGCCCAACATCGACGAGTCCCTGGACGAACAGGACGCCAAGCGTGCCTTCTGGGAGGCGTTCAGAGTGCTCGGCGAGTGGTGGGCGGCACAGCCGCCGTACTGAGATGAGCTGTTCAGGTGGGCGCATGCGCCCACCTGTCGAGCGGTGCATGCACCGCTCGAGAACCCGCACATGTGCGGGTTCTGGCAGGCCCACATGTGGGCCTGCCACGGGGCAGCGCATGCGCTGCCCCGGACCCCGCCACATGTGGCGGGGTCAACCGACGACAAGCACGATCTTGCCGAGCTTGCCGCCCGCCGCGAAGCGCTCGTAGGCTGCTGCGGCGCTGTCCAGCGGGAAGGTCTCGGCGATGGGCACGGTCAGCGTGCCGTCGGCGAACAGCGGCAGCGCCTCGCGCTCCAGGAGCCTGGCGGTGAGCGCTTTCTCCTCCAGCGGCCGGGCACGCAGGGTCGAGCCGTGGATGCGCGCTCGCTTGCCCATCAGCGCGAGCAGGTTCAGCTCGGACTTCGCCCCAGCGGAGACACCGATCACGACGATCCGCCCGCCGGTGGCGAGCGCGCCAAGGTTCTCGGCCATGTTGGGCGCGCCGACGAGCTCGAGGACCACGTCGAAGGGCCCGTGCTCAGCGAAACCCTCGGGCGGGATCACCTCGGCGCCGAGCGCGGCGACAGCCTCGCGCAGCTCCTCGCGGCGCACGGTCGCAGTCACGCGCGCGCCGGCAGCGCGGCCGAGCTGGATCGCGGCGGTGCCGACGCCCCCCGCGCCGCCGTGCACGAGCAGCCGCTCGCCGGGTCGCAACTGCGCCTGCGTAAAGAGCGCGTCGTGGGCGGTGGTGAAGACCTCCGGCAGACCGGCGGCGGCAGGCCAGTCCAGGACGGCGGGAACCGGCATCAGCTGGCGCTCGTGGACGACGGCCAGCTCGGCCTGCCCGCCTCCGCCGACGATCGCCATGACGCGCTCGCCGAGCGCGAAGCGCTCCGCTCCGGGTCCGGCCGCAGCCACCTCGCCCGCGAGCTCCATACCGGGGATGTCCTGCGGAGAGCCCGGCGGGGCAGGGTACAGCCCGCGCCGCTGCATCTGGTCCGCGCCGTTGAGCCCCGCGGCACGCACCCGCACTAACACCTCGCTCGCCCCGGGAACCGGGTCGGGGTGCTCCTCGAGCACGAGCTCCTGCTCGCGGATGGTGACGGCGCGCACGGGTGGGAGCCTACCCGTCGCCGGTCTGGGGCTCCCCGGCGGCGCCCGCCTCGACGTCTGCCCCAGCCTCTGCGCTCGCCCCCGCGTCGTTCGCCCCCGAGCCCGCCGCCCCGCCCTGGCGCTCCAGCAGAGCGACGCACTCCACGTGGTGCGTCTGCGGGAACATGTCCACCGGCACCACCCGGCGCAGGGCCCAGCCGGCCTCGACGAGCTGCGCGGCGTTGGGGGCGAGGGTGGTGGGGTTGCAGGAGATGTAGACGATGCGCTTCGGGGCGGACTCGATGATGCGGCGCACCACTTTCTGGGAGAGCCCCGCGCGAGGGGGATCGACGACGAGCACGTCGGGGCGCCCCGCCCGCGCGAGCAGCTCGGGCAGCGCAAGGCGCGCGTCGCCGGCGAAGAAGTGGGCGTTGGCGATCTCGTTGCGCTGCGCGGCGGCGATCGCGTCGGCGACAGCGGCCTCGACCAGCTCGATGCCCCACACCTCGCCGGCGCGGGGGGCGAGCGCGAGCGCGATGGTGCCGATCCCACAGTAGAGGTCGTAGACGCGCTCCCACCCCTCCAGCGCGGCGAAGTCAGCGGCGAGCCCGTAGAGGACCTCGGCCATCTCGGTGTTGGTCTGAAAGAACGCCTCGGGCGAGATGCGCAGCTCGAGCTCGCCGAGGCGCTCGGGTAGCTCGGCGTCCCCCCACACGAGCTCGGTCTCCCCCCCGGCGGTGGTCTCGGCAAGCTGGCGCGAGCGGGTCCACAGCACCCCCGAGAGGTGCTCTCCCAGCTCGGCGGCGAGTGCCGCGGCGAGGGAGGGCGCGTCGAGCTCACCGTCGGTGGTGACGAGGCGCACCTGCAGCCGGTCGGTGTGTCGACCCTCGCGCACCACGAAGTTTCGCAGCAGCGCACGGCCGTCTGGCCCCGCCGCGGTCCTGTCCTGCCTGGTCCTGTCCTGCGCGACCCGGTCCCGGGGCGCACCCGGCGCCTCGGTGCTCGACGCCGGAGCGCCATCGGCGAGACCGCCCCCCTCCTCCCCGCCGCGGCTCCACGCGCGCAGGCCCTGCTCGTGGCACCACTGCGCGGCAACACGGCGGGCGAGGTTGCCACGGGCAGAGGCGAGCAGGCAGTCCTCGATCGCCAGCACCCGGTTCCAGCCGGCGGGAGCGTGGAAGCCGCACACAAGCTCGCCTGTGTGGAGGTCGTGGCCAAAGGAGTACTCGAGCTTGTTGCGGTAGCGCCACTGTTCAAGCGCCGGCACGATCGACTCGACCTCAAAGCCCTGAAACCCGCCGAGCCGCCGCAGCGCGTCCTGGGCCTGCCCCTGCTTGATCTCGAGCTGGCGCTCGTAGGGGAGCACCTGCCACGGTACGCCCGGGTGGTCGGCGAGCGGGGGGATCCGCTCGGGACTCGGCTCGAGCACCTCCAGCGTGCGGGCGTGAGCGTAGGTGCGCTTGCGCTTGTACACGAGCGCACGCACGCGGTCGCCAGGGACGGCGCCAGCGACGAACACCACGTAACCGTGCTCGCCCAGGCGCGCGACGCCCTCGCCCCCGTAGGCGAGCGAGTCGATGGTCAGCTCGAGCTCCTGGCCGCGCTCGGGCCGTCCGCTCATGCCGAGGGTCCGCCCGCCGCATCCAGGCTCACCAAGAACTCCAGCAGCGCCTTCTGCGCGTGACGGCGGTTCTCGGCCTGCTCCCAGATGCGCTCACGCGAGCCGTACATCACCTCGGGCGTGATCTCCTCGCCGGGGTGCGCGGGCAGGTCGTGCATCGCGAACGCGCCCGGCGCCGCCGCGTCCAGCAGCGCATCGTCCACGCGGTACTCCGCCAGCGCCGCGCGTCGCTCGCGCGCGGTGGCCTCATCGCCCATGCTCACCCACACGTCCGTGTACACCGCGCGGGCCCCCTGCACCGCCTCGTAGGGGTCGGAGTGCAACGTCACCGTGCCCGAGGCGCCCGCGGGGAGCGGGAGGGGGTCCTCCAGCGCGTAGCCCGCGGGCGAGGCCACCGCCACGTGCAGGCCCGCCAGCGCCCCCAGCAGCGCCAGCGAGCGCGCGACGTTGTTGCCGTCCCCGACGTACGCCACGCGCAGGCCCGCCAGCGAGCCGTACGCCTCGCGCAGTGTGAGCAGGTCGGCCAGCGCCTGGCAGGGGTGGTGGCGAGCGCTCAACATGTTGACGACGGGCACCGTGCCGTGGGCAGCCAGCTCCTGAAGCACCGTGTCCGCTCCGGTGCGCAGCCCCACCGCGGCGACGTGCCGCGAGAGCACGAGCGCCGTGTCGCGCGGGGACTCTCCACGCGAGAGCTGCAGCTCGTCGGAGCGCAGCACGACCGCGTGGCCGCCCAGCTCGTAGATGCCGACCTCGAAGGACACGCGGGTACGCGTCGAGGGCTTCTCGAAGATCAGCGCCACAGAGCGTCCGGCGAGCGCGCGCGAGGAGAGCGGCGCGGCCTTCAGCTCGGCGGCGCGCGCGAGCAGCCCGTCGAGCTCGGCGGCGCTCAGCTCCGTCCCTGTGAGGAAGTGGCGCGTCATGGGAGCGCCAGTCTAGGCTAGGCTGCGCTCACGCACGGAAGTCGAGGCGGATCGTCACAGGTGTAGACAGGACGCAGAGAGAGCGAGGCAACGGTGAGAACAGAGAGGTACCTGCGGCTGCGACTTAGAGGGGGCGTGGCGCTCGTAGCGGCGTGCGCCGCGCTCGTGGTGGCCGTGGGCTGCGGGTCGAGCGGCTCGAGCTCGACGGGCACCACCGCGACGACGGCCAAGAGCACCTCCAGCGAAGGGTTGAAACCCGACACGACTCCGAAGTACGCGTCCCCCTCCTCCTCGGAACCGGTGCAGAGCGGGGTGGTGCAGGTCGCCTACCGCAACATCGCGATCAACCCGGACACGGTGAGGGTCAAGGTGGGCACCACGATTAGGTGGACGAACTACGACCCGGTCGAACACAACGTGACCAGCGAGAGCGGCCCGCTCAAGTTCGCCTCGAAAGACTTCAGCGAAGGCCACACGGTCGAATTCAAGATGACCAAGCCGGGCGTCATCCACTACGAGTGCACGATCCACCCGGCGACGATGAATGGGTCTATTGAAGTTGTGAAGTGAGTAGGCGAGGGGGTGAGCCCACCCTCCCGGGCCTGCCTCCCAGCCCTGCGGACCGCGAAGTCGTGAAGTGGCGCAGAAGGCGGCGGGCCACGTCAGAGCTCTGCCAGCCCCTCGGCAGACGTGGAGGCGGTGGCGTACAGCCGCCGCGGGATGCGCCCGGCCCCGTGCGCGAGGCGTCCGGCCTCCACCGCGTGGCGCATCGCCCTGGCCATGCGCACAGGGTCCTGAGCACGGGAGATCGCCGAGGCGGCCATCACGGCATCGCAGCCGAGCTCCATCGCCAGCGCGGCGTCGGAGGCCGTGCCGATGCCCGCGTCGAGCACGACAGGCACGTGCACGGCGTCGCGCAGGAGCGCGAGGTTGTAGGGGTTGCGCAGGCCCATGCCGGAGCCGATGGGGGCGCCGAGCGGCATCACCGCGGCGCAGCCGACGTCCTGCAGGCGCCGCGCGAGCACGGGATCGTCGGTGGTGTAGGGGAGCACGACAAAGCCCTCGTCGACGAGCTCCTCGGCGGCGCGCAGCAGCTCGGGGGCGTCGGGCAGCAGCGTGTCCTCGTCGCCGATCACCTCGAGCTTGATCCAGTCGGTAGCGAAAGCCTCACGAGCGAGCCGGGCGGTGAGCACGGCGTCGCGGGCGGTGTGGCAGCCGGCGGTGTTGGGCAGCAGCTCCACCCCGACATCGGCAAGCACGTCGATCAGCGAACCGCGCGCGGCCACGTCGACGCGCCGCAGCGCGACGGTCACGAGCTCGGAGCCACTGGCGCGGATCGCAGCGGCCAGCAGCTCCAGCGAGGGGAACCCGCCGGTGCCAAGCAGCAGGCGCGAGCGCAGCGTGCGCCCGGCGATCACGAGCGGATCGGTGTCGGCCTTGGTAGGGACGGTGGAGGAGGCCATCGACAGATCATCCTCCCTGCATCGCGGTAAGCACCTCCACACGGGCGTCCGGAGAGAGCGCAAAGGTCTCCCAGGCGGCGCGGGGCACGACCTCGCCATCGACGGCCACCGCCACACCGCGCGCCTCGATGGACAGCCCGAACCGTGCGAGTGCGCCCACCACGGTCTCACCGGCCCGCAGGTCAGAGTCGCGCCCGTTCAGAAAAATCATGAGAGGACCCCCACAGGGGGTCCGAGCGGCGTTCGTGTGGCGTAAGGACGGTCAGATCCGAAGCGCGAGGGGTCGCAGGCGCAAAGGAGCGCACGATGCTCGGCGTCCCCAGGCGTGGAGCGGGCGAGCACGCCGGCGAGCAGTTCCGCGGTGAGGGGGGCGAGCAGGATGCCGTTGCGGTGGTGCCCGGTGGCCCACACGAGCCCGTCCACCGCACCGGGGCCGAGCACTGGGGCGTTGTCGGGCGTGGAGGGTCGGAAACCGACGGAGAGCTCCTCGATCTGCAGCTCGAGGATGCCCGGCACGAGCTCGCGGGCGTCGCGCAGCAGCTCGTAGACCCCACCGGCGGTCGGCTGAGCCTCGAAGCCACGCTCCTCGACGGTGGCCCCGAGTACGTAGCGTCCGTCGCCCCGGGGCACGAGGTAGCCGCCCTCGAAGCGTACGACGCGCCGCAGCAGATCCGGGCCGGCGGGGTCGCGCAGTCGCAGGATCTGCCCCTTGACGGGCCGCACGGGCACACGCGCATGTGCGGGCAGGCCCATGACCTCGGCGGTCCACGCGCCGGAGGCGAGCACGACCTGGCCGGCGGGCACCCGCTCACCGTCGGCAAGGGTGACCCCCGTGACAACGCCCGCCGACCCGGGCTGCGGGCAGGAACCATTACCTCCATAGCGGGCAGTCGACCCATCGCTCGCTCCGGACCCGCCGACCCCGCCCACGCTCGACCCCCCCAGCTCGACGCGAGCCACCGCGGCGTGCTCGCGCACCTGCACCCCGCTGAGCTCGCAGGCACGACGCAGCGCGGCGAGCACAAGCCGGGGATCGACGCTGTGATCCTCGGGCGCCTCCAGCGCCAGCCGCACGGTCGGCGCCAGCGCGGGCTCGAGCTCCCGCGCGGCACTGGGCCGCAGTCGCGTGGCGCGCAGCCCAAGCGACTCGCGTAGCGCGAGCTGGCGCTCCAGCTCGCGCGCCTCGTCCTCGTCGCGCGCGAGGAGCAGCGTGCCGGTCTGCCGCAGCCCGACCTCGACGCCGGCGGCCTGCACCAGTTCGGCGGCGAAGTCCGGCCACAGGCGCGCAGAGCGCAACCCAAGCTCGAGCACCCGCCGCCCGGCCTCCCCGAACTCAACCTCAGAGACGGGTGCGAGCATCCCGGCAGCAACGCCCGAAGCGCACTCCCCCCCGATCACGCCCCGCTCGAGCACGACAACGGACATCCCACGCAGCCGCGCCCGCCAGGCGACGGCAAGGCCGATGACCCCACCGCCGACGATGGCGACGTCGGCCGCTCGAGCGTTGGATGGCATGGGTTGATGCTAGCCCCGCAGTGGCAAGAGCTCATGCGAGACTTGCCGTATGTCCACCCCGGATGTAGGCACCAAGCGACACGCTCGCCTCGCGGCGGCGCGCCTGTACATGGTCTGCGATTCCGCGCCGGGCGGCCGCGAGCTGACCGGCGTCCTGTGCGCGGCGATCGCGGGCGGCGTGGACGCCGTGCAGCTGCGCGACAAGCGCCTCTCCGACGAGGAGCTCACGGAGGTTGTGCGCACTGCTCACACGATCTGTGAGCGGGAGGGGGTGTTGCTGATCGTCAACGACCGCCCCCGGGTGGCGCTGGCGGCGGGCGCCGACGGGGTGCACGTGGGCCAGGAGGACACGCCGGTCGCGCAGGTGCGCGAACTGGTCGGCCCGGACGTGCTGATCGGCCTCTCCACGCACGCCGCGGCGGAGGTCGACGCTGCTACGGCAGGATTCGGTGCGGCCGCAGAGACCAAGCGCGGGGGGGCGAACGCGGACTACATCGGAGTGGGTCCCGTCTACGCCACACCGACGAAGCCCGGTCGCCCGGCGGTTGGGCTGGAGCTCGTCCGCTACGCCGCCGAACACGCGCGGCTGCCGTTCTTTGCGATCGGCGGCGTCGACGCGGGCAACGTCGAGACGGTGGTCGAGGCCGGCGCCCGGCGCGTGGCCGTCGTACGGGCGATCGCCGATGCGGCGGACCCTGCACAGGCCGCGCGAACTCTGCGCGGGGCGCTTGGCGCGAGCGCGCTGGAGGACGAGCTTGCCACCCGCTAGCCAGAGGCCGAGCGATCCCCGTGATGGAACCCAAGACACTCCGCCTGTCAGCACCGGCGGCGAGGGAGGTTCGCGCTCGCGCTCGGAGGCGAGGAACGAGCTCGCCCGCGCCGAGCTCACGCCGCTGGGCGAGGGCGAGCGGCCCGCGGCGCTGCTGGTCGCCGTGGCGGTGGCCGGTCTGCTTGCCGTCGGGGTCGCGGCGGGGGTGCTCACCGTCCACGACCTGCGCCGCCACGGGGGGTCGGTCCCCGGCGGCGCCTTTCTGGCGATCGTGCTGGCAGCGCTCGCGTGGGGGATGTACCGACGCAGCTACTGGGCGGTGCTCGGCTTCGAGGGGCTGCTGGCCTTCCAGATCCTCGTGACCTCGCTGGCGCTCGTGATCGCCTCCACGATCCTCGCCGCCACGTTCTGCCTGATCTCCATCGGACTCGCCGGCTGGCTGTTCTGGAAGCTGGTGCGCGTGATGGGACGCATTCAGGCGGGAGAACGGCTCGGGGATGCGGGGGGCGGGGGACCGGCCGGGTAACCGCGATCAGCACGCAACCGCCCAGCACGGCGGGATGCGAGGAGCCGCTGCGATAGGCTCGCGCACTGTGGCGGACTCCTCCTACGACTGCATCGTGATCGGCGCGGGGCCGGGCGGGTACGTGGCGGCGATCCGTGCCGCCCAGCTCGGCATGAAGACGGTGGTAATCGAGAAGGACAAGCTCGGGGGACGTTGCCTGAACTACGCGTGCATCCCCGCGAAGGCCGTGCTGCGCTCCGCCGACCTGCTCAGCGAGATCCGCGAGGCGGGGGAGTACGGCCTGGCCGTAGCGGGCGTCGAGGTCGACTACCCCGCCGTGCAGGCGCGACGTGAGAAAGTGGTGGGAACCCTCACCGGCGGCGTGGGGACGCTCTTCAAGAAAAACGGAGTCGAGGTGATCGCCGGCGAGGCCTCGCTCGCGCCCACCTCCGGTGAGCAGGGAAGCGCCAACGGCGGGCGGGGAGCGGGTGGGGTCCCGGTCAAGGTGCGCGTCGGCGGCGAGGAGCTCGAGGCCGGGACCGTGGTCCTCGCGACCGGTTCGGTGGGGCGCTCGATCCCCGGCGTGGAGCTCGGCGGACGGGTGATCGGCACCGAGCAGGCGTGGGCCCTGCCCGAGCTGCCCGCACGCATGGCCGTCGTGGGGGCCGGTGCCTCCGGTGCGGAGATCGCCTCCGGCTTCGCGCGCCTCGGGAGCGAGGTGCTGCTGTTCGAGGTGCTCGACCGCGTGCTCCCCACCGAGGACGCCGACGTCTCGCGGCTGGTGGAGCGCGGGCTCAAGCGCCAGGGCATCCAGGTTCTCACCGGGACCCCGATCGAGGGGGTGAGCGCCGGGGAGACGGGGGTGAGCTTCGCGTACGCGAGCGAGTCCGCCGAGGTCGACTACCTCGTGATCGCCGCCGGGCGCGGCCCGGACGTGCCGGCGCTCGGGCTCGCCGACGCGGGCGTGCAGCTCGACGAGCACGGGCTCGTGCAGGTCGACGGCGCGCTGCGCACCACCGCGCAAGGGGTATACGCGATCGGCGACCTCGTCCCCGGGCCCGCGCTCGCGCACAAGGCCTCCGACGAGGGCATCATCGCCGTCGAGGACGCTGCCGGGCGGCCCACCCACCCGCTCTCCTACGTGGACATCCCCCGCGCCACGTTCTGCACCCCCAACGTCGGCTCCTTCGGCCTCACCGAGGAGCAGGCGCGCGAGCAGGGCTACGACGTGGTCGTCGGCAAGGTCCCCTACGGCGCCGTGGGGGGAGGCATCGTCTACGGCGACCGCGCGGGCCTCGTCAAGGTGGTGGGCGAGTCCCGCTACGGCGAGCTGCTCGGCGGGCACATCGTCGGCGCCCGCGCCACCGAGCTGATCCAGGAGCTCGTCAACATACGCGCGTTGGAGGGGGGCTTCCCCGAGGTCGCTCGCATCGTCCACGGCCACCCCACCCTCTCGGAGGCCGTGATGGAGGCCGCCCGCGCCGCCGACGGCTGGCTGATCCACGGCTGAGGAGCCCAAGCCGGTCGGGGGACCCTGCGGCATGAACGGGCAGGCCCACCAAGTCGCCCGTGCCAGCCCTCGCGCCGCCGCCTCAGCGGGTTCTTGATGGGGTTCCAGTGCTTTGGGCGAGCACCCGCCGGGCCAGGTCGAGGACTACGCTCTGCACATCGAGTCCGCGTTCTACTTCGACCTGTCGAGCCCGCTCGCATACCTCGCCTCCGAGCGTGTCCTGCAAGTGCTGCCGAGACCCGTGGAGTGGAAGCCGGTGCTCGTGCGCGAGCTGCCCGGCGCAGAGACCTTCGAGGCGTACCGCTGTGAGACCGAGGAGCAGGTCTTCCGCGCGGAGATCGAGCGCCGCGCACGGGAGCTCGACCTGCAGCCGCTGCGTTGGCCAGAGCCGTTCCCGTTCGACAGTGCCCTCGCGATGCGCGTCGCCACCTACGCGAAGGGCATCGGCCGCGTGGTCCCCTTCGCGCAGGCCGCCTTTCGCCAGGCGTTCGCCGGCGGGCGCGCCCTCGCGGATCCGGATGCTGTGCTGGTCGCCGCCGCCGCCTGCGAGATGCACCCGGCCGCGGTCCTCAAGGGGGCAGACCTGACGTCGGTCCACGAGCAGCTGACCGCCACGACGGTCGCGGCCGCCCGGCTCGGAGTGACGGACGTCCCAGCCGTACGGGTCGGCGAGCGGGTCCTGGTGGGTGAGCGCTCGCTGGAGGGCGCGGCGGAGCTGCTGGTGGGCGCCCCCGTACGATGAGAGCCAACCGCGCGTACCGGCTGATCGTCAGGCGTGGGGGGTGGGCGCCCGCGGCGCTGGCCGACCCCGAGCGCATCGACCACCTCGAGGTCGTGGAGGTGGACAGCGGCGAGGTGGTGCTGTTCTGGGACTGCCCCCCGCAGGAGGCCGCGCGCCGCGCGCGGGCGCTGCGTGCCGATCTGGCGCAGCTGCAGGACGAGGAGTTCATCGCCCGCTGGGCTACCGTGGAGCACTGATGAATCCTGCATCCGACGGGTCACCCCCAGCCCCTGGAGCACCGGTGAGTCATCCCCTGCCCGACCCCGACACGGCGCGCGAGTGGTTGGCGACGATGACCCTGATCCGCCGCTTCGAGGAACGCGCCGGTGAGATGTACGCGCGGGCGAAGGTGGGCGGGTTCCTGCACCTCTCGATCGGCGAGGAGGCCGCGATCGTCGGCAGCGCGCGGGCGCTGCGCGCGGGTGACTACCTGATCTCCACCTACCGCTCCCACGGCCACGCGCTCGTGCGCGGGACCCCGCCCGGCAACGTGATGGCCGAGCTGTTCGGGCGTGTCGACGGCTGCTCGGGCGGACGCGGCGGTTCGATGCACATGTTCGACCTCGCCCGACGCTTCATGGGCGGCTACGGGATCGTCGGCGGCAACCTCCCGATCGCCGCGGGCATCGCGCTGGCGAGCGACTACCGCGGCGAGGACGACGTGACGCTGTGCACGTTCGGCGACGGCGCCTCCAACCAGGGAACCTTCGGTGAGACGCTCAACCTCGCCGCGCTGTGGCGCCTGCCCGTCGTCTTCCTGGTGACCAACAACCAGTTCGGGATGGGCACCGCCCTGGGGCGCCACTCCGCGGTCACCGACCTGCAGCGCAAGGGCGAGTCCCTCGGCGTCCCCGGCACCCGCTGCGACGGGATGGACGTGCTCGACACCCACGCCGTGCTCTCCGAGGCCATCCGTCAAGTGCGCGAGGAGCGCAGACCCGTACTCGTCGAGGCGGTCACCTACCGCTTCCGCGGCCACTCGATGGCCGACCCCGAGGAGTACCGCTCAAAGGAGGAGGTCGCCCGCTGGCGCGAGCGCGACCCGATCCCCGCCTTCGGCGATCTCCTGGAGCGCGAGGGGATCGTCGATGCGCAGGCGCGCGAGCAGCTCGACGAACACGCCCGCGTGCAGGTGGACGAGGCGGTCGCGTTCGCCGAGGCCTCCCCCTTCCCCGCCCCCGAGTCGCTGTACGACGACGTGTACGTGCTCGGCGAGCAGGTGCACGGGTGGTACTCCGTGCGGACCTCCCAGCCCCAGCCGGGCACCGCCGGTGGTTCCCCACACGCAGATGGCCCCGGGACAGACGGCACAGGGGAGATTCCACAGCAGATCACGAGCGCCCTACAGGCCGGGGAGGACGCCTGATGGCCCCGCACCCCCGCGCTCTCCGCTCGCCGGTGCGGGAGCGAGGCACGACCGGCGTGACGGGCAGGAGCGCCGGGTGACCACCATGCGCTACCGCGAGGCGCTCAACGCCGCACTGCGCGAGGAGCTCGCGCGCGACGAGCGCGTGGTGCTGATGGGCGAGGACATCGGCGTGTTCGGCGGCGCCTTCAAGGTCACCGCCGGCCTGCTGGAGGAGTTCGGCGAGCGGCGCGTGCGCGACACCCCGATCTCCGAGAACACGATCGTCGGCATGGGCGTCGGCGCCGCGATGGTGGGGCTGCGCCCCGTGGTCGAGCTGATGACGATCAACTTCGCGCTGCTCGCGTTCGACCAGATCGTCAACCACGCCGCCCACATCCACTACATGTTCGGCGGGCAAGCCCGCGTGCCACTCGTGGTGCGCATGCCCCAGGGCGCGGGGCACCAGTTGGGACCGACGCACTCCCACTGCCTGGAGGCGTTCTTCATGCACGTGCCCGGGCTGCTCGTCGCCACCCCCTCCACCCCCGCCGACGCCAAGGGCCTGCTGAAGGCCGCGATCCGCGACGAGAACCCCGTGATCTTCATCGAGCACGAGTCGCTCTACGGCCAGCGGGGCGAGGTGCCCGACGGGGAGGAGGAGGTGCAGGCCTTCGGCCACGCGGCCGTGCGGCGCGAGGGGTCGGACGTCACGATCATCGGCATCTCGCGGATGGCGCTCACCGCCGAGCGCGCCGCGCAGACACTCGCCGAGGAGCACGGCGTGCGGGCCGAGGTGATCGACCCCCGCACGCTGCGCCCGCTCGACCTCGACACCGTGCTGCGCTCGGTCACCAAGACCAACCGCTGCGTGGTCGTCGAGGAGGGCTGGCCCCACGGCGGCGTCGGCGCCAACCTCGGCGCGCTCGTGGCCGAACAGGCCTTCGATGACCTCGACGCTCCCGTGCGGCGCGTCACCGGCGCGGACGTGCCGATGCCCTACTCAAAGCCCCTGGAGGACCTCGCCTACCCGCACGAGCCGCAGGTGGTGCAGGCCGCACTGGAGGTCCTCGGACTGAATCCGGGAGACACGCGCCAGCGGCGCTGGCCGATTCGGGGATACGAGTGAGCGAGCGTCTCCCTAACCGGTCCCCGTTTCAGCCAGCGCCGGCACAGGTGGCAGGACGGGCGAAGGGCCGGTGAGGCGCTGATGGCCGAGATCGTGATGCCCCGCCTCTCCGACACGATGGAGGAGGGCACCGTGCTGCGCTGGCTCAAGCACGACGGCGAGCACGTCGCCCGCGGCGAGGAGCTGGTCGAGATCGAGACCGACAAGGCCGCGATGGTCTACGAGTCCGACCAGGAGGGCCTCCTGCAGATCGTCGCCCAGGAGGGCGACACGCTCGCCGTCGGCGCTCCGATCGCACACGTCGGGGGGGTGGCCGGCACCGGCGGCGGGGCCGCGCAGACACAGTTGGACGGACAGGCGCAGCCCGCGGTGGACGCGGCAGCCACGGTGGGCGTGGCAGCCGAGCCCTCCCCGGCCACGGCTCCACCCGAGGCTCAGGGCGCCACCGTGAGCGACGGCGAGCGCGTGAAGGCCTCGCCGCTCGCCAGGAGGATCGCAAGCGAGCGCGGCGTGGACCTGCACGACCTCACCGGCACCGGTCCCGGCGGGCGGATCGTCAAGGCCGACGTCGAGTCCGCGGGCACCGCGACAGCGGGCGCGGTCTCGTCAGGAGCGGGCGGGCCAGCGCCAGAGTCCGGGGGCGAGCCCGGAGGCGCCCCACCCGAGACGCCGACGCTCACCGAGCGCGTGGCCACCGCCAAGGGTGAGACGACCGTCGTCGAACTGACCCGCACCCAGCAGACGATCGCGCGGCGGATGGCCGAGTCGAAGGCCACGATCCCGGACTTCGCGCTGCAGGCCGAGCTCGACATGGAGCGCTGTGTGCAACTGCGCTCCGAGCTCAAGCGGCTCTCTCCCGAGGAGGCGCCCACGTACAACGACATGGTCGTCAAGGCCTGCGCGCTGGCCCTGCGCGAGCACCCCCGCGCGAACGGCTCCTACCGCGACGGGCGCCTGCAGCTGCACTCGCGCGTGAACGTCGGGGTCGCCGTGGCGGCCGACTCAGACGAGCCGCTGGGCGGAGCGCTCGTGGTCCCCACGGTCTTCGACGCCGACCTCAAGTCGCTCGGCGAGATCGCCCGCGAGAGTCGTGCCCTGGCCGAGCGCGTGCGCGCCGGCACGATCACCCCGCCGGAGCTGGGCGGCGGCACGTTCACGGTCTCCAACCTCGGGATGTACGGGGTGCGCAGCTTCACCGCGATCGTCAACCCGCCGCAGGCCGCGATCCTCTCGGTCGGCTCGCTGGCTCCCCGTGCCGTGGTGCTGGCCGGTGGCGCCGACGGCGGTGGCGAGGTGGTCGCCCGCCAAACGATGTCGGTCACACTCGCCTGCGACCACCGCATCCTCTACGGTGCCGACGCCGCCCGCTTCCTCGCCCGCGTCAGGGAGTTGCTGGAGGAGCCGGCCGCGCTGGCGTTGTGAGGGATCGCGAGGTCTTCGTAGGACGTAGGAGGGCAGGAACTGGCCAAGTTGTTTCGCTTTCCTGGGATATACTTCCCTGCAATGCGAACGTCCGCGCCTGCGGTCCTGCCGCTCTTCCGCTCCGAGATGCAGGTACGCCTGCTCGCGCTGCTGCTCCTTCAGCCCGAGCGCAGCTGGACACTACAGGAGCTGGCTCAGACTCTCGACGCACCGGCGTCCTCGGTTCACCGCGAGCTCGGACGAGGGGAGGCCGCCGGCATCATCCGCCGGGACGCGACGGCACGCCCCCACCGCTTCCGGGCCGCAACCGACGACCCACTCCATGAACCACTCGCAACCCTGCTACGCCGCTCGGTCGGCGTCGAGGAGCAGTTGCGCGGCGCCCTCGAACGCCCCGACGTGCTGGTCGCGGTGATCTATGGATCGTGGGCAGGCGAAACCCGCCGGCCCGACAGCGACATCGACGTCCTCGTCGTCGGCGATGCGGACCTGCGCGAGCTGCGCCGCCGCGTGCGCATGATCGGCAAAGACGGCAGGACGCACCATCGACCTGACCGTGGTGACGGCCGACGAGTTCCAGCAGCTGATCGCCAACCGATCGAGCTTCGTCCGCCGCGTGCTCGACGCCCACACCACACCGCTCGTCGGCGACCTGGCTAGCATCGCGCGACAGTGACCGATGCACGGGTCGAAAAGGTCTACACAGACCGGGTCGGAGCCGGCGAGTTCCTCGCGCAGGCCGAGCTGCTCCTCGCCGACGCCGATACCGTCACTCTCAGCGCGGCATCCAAGGCCATCCTCCTGCACAAACGCGACAGTCTGCGCGGGTGACGCAATCTTCCAAGCCGTCGGGCTGCGCGTAACGCCGGGGGGACCGCTCGCACATCCTACGACTCGAAACCGCACTCGACCAGGCCGACGACGACACCGAGGAGTTGCTCGAACGCCTCGACGCTTCCCGCGAGCGGCGCAACGAAGCCTCCTACGCCGCGGTGACGGGGTCCCCGTGGAGTGATCCAGGTTGGACGCGTGGTCGTGTTTCCCGTGATGGGATGGAAGGATGAACACGATCATGAAGCGACACAGGCATACGCCGGAGCAGGCGGTCAGGAAGATCAGGGAGGGCGAGCGGCTCTTGAACGAGGGCGGCGAGCTCGTGGAGGTCCTCCGTCAGCTGGAGGTCAGTGAGGCGACGTGGAACCGCTGGCGAGCGCAGTACGGAGGGATGAAGGCCGATGAAGCCAAGCGCCTGAAGCAGCTGGAGGGCGAGAACCAGCGGTTGAAGAAGCTCGTCGCTGAGCAGGCGCTGGATATCGACATGCTCAAGGAGCTGGCGGAGGGAAACTTTTGACCCCGGGGCGCCGGCGTAGGGCCGTCGGCACCTTGCAGGAGCGCTTCGGGGTCTCAGAGCGCCGTGCGTGCCGTGTCGCGGGCCAGCACCGCTCCACGCAACGCAAGCAGCCACTCCCGCCACGCGATGAGAACCAGCGGTTGGCGTCGTGTCTGCGGGAGATCGCCAAAGAGCACCCGCGGTGGGGTTGGAAGACAGCACACGAGATCCTGCTGCGGGAAGGCTGGACGGTCAACCGCAAGCGCACCAGAAGGGTCTGGCGCCAAGAGGGCCTCAGACGGCCCGTGAGGGCCCGCAAGCGCCGCCGGGCGAGCAATGGGCAGGCAGCTCGGTTGAGAGCGACCAAGCCCAACGAGGTATGGGCCGTGGACTCCAGTTCGATGAGACCTCTGACCGCCGCCGTATCAAGCTCTGCAACATCGTCGATGAGTACACCCGCGAGGCACTCGCGATCCGCGTCGACCGGACCTGTACCGCCGAGAACGTCATCGCGGTCATCGAGCAACTCGTCAAACGGCGAGGTACCCCAAAGTATCTCCGGGCTGATAATGGCCCGGAGATGATCGCGTGGACGCTGCGGGACTACTGCCGCCTGGCGGGCACTCAGACCGCGTACATCGAGCCCGGCAGCCCGTGGGAGAACCCATTCGTGGAGTCCTTCAACGGCCGCCTCCGCGACGAGCTGCTCAACATCGAAGAGTTCGCCTGCCTCACCGAGGCGAGAGTCATCATCGAGGACTGGCGCATCCAGTACAACACCTACCGGCCACACTCAGCACTCGGCGGGCTCACGCCCACCGAGTACGCAACCAAAGAGAACAACCAACACCAACCAGACCACGCATAAACCCTGGCTCACCTACAGGGACCCCTTCAGCGGGATTCGTAGCCCAGGCCAGCGTGACCGACGCGCGCGAGGCAACTGCGGAGATCATCGGGCTGGCCCGTACCTTTGTTGGCCACCAAAGGGCGTGACGCCAAGGACCGGCGGTTTGAACGGCGTTGCATTCCCTTGCGAATGAGCGATCCTGGATTCGAACCACGGACCTCTTCCTTATCAGGCCATGTTCGCATCGCTGCTGTTCGCGCGCGGTGAGGCGCCCCTACGATCGTCGTCAGGTTAACGGCGACGAGCCAAACCGGCTCTATTGAGGCTGTCGCACAAAGTGTTGGGGGTTCTGTCCGCTGGGTTTAATAGTGCTTTGTTAGGTTTGGGGTAGGGGTTCGGCTTGGTGGTGGCGAATCCTCGTGTGTTCGTGGTTATCGACGCGAGGAGGCATCATGGCTGTGATGACGGTGGATGCGGATGCTCCGATCGTGGTGAAGAAGCGGCTGGAGGTGTTCGCTGGCGAGGTGCTCGCGGAGGCGATGAACCGGCCGGTGCAGCGGGTCAACGGCTCCTTGTATCTGCGGGGGCTCTTGGAGCAGGGTCCTCGTAAGTCGCTTGAGCCGATGGTCGAGCGGCTGGGTGGTGACGCTGACTATCAGTCGTTGCAGCAGTTTGTGGCCGACAGTCCGTGGGATCCGGCGCTGGTGGTCAAGGCGGTGGCTGAGCGGGTGGCGTGCGAGGTCGACGTTGAGGCGTGGGTGCTGGATGACACTGGGTTTCCGAAGGACGGCAAGGACTCGCCGGGTGTCAAGCGCCAGTACTCGGGGACATTGGGGAAGACGGGTAACTGTCAGATCGGGGTGTCGGTGCACGCCGTCGGAGCGCGAGGGACGGTGCCGCTGGGGTGGGCGCTGTATCTGCCGGAGGACTGGTGTGCCGATCCGGAACGGCGGCGCAAGGCGAAGATCCCGGATGAGGTCGCCTTCAACACCAAGCCTGAGCTCGGGGTAGAGCTGCTCGAGCAAGCGGCTGGCTGGGATGTTCCGAAGGCGCCGGTGCTCGGCGATCATGCCTACGGGGAGAACACCTGGCTGCGGGACCGTCTCGATCAGGCCGGGTGTGAGTACGTATTGTCGGTCGGGCCAACCACCAGGGTGTTCGCGCAAGGGACCGTGTTCGCGGTGCCTCCCAAGAAGCCCACGGCGACGCGCGGCCCGGTCAGACCGCGGCCAGACCGCAAGCCTGAGCCGATCGGTGAGTTGATCAGCCGGCTCGGAACAGATGCCGCTCAAATGGTCACCTTCCGTAACGACTCCGAGGGAGAGCCGGTCACCTCCAGGTTCGTCTTCGCGCGCGTTCACGCCGCACACGGCTGGCGCGATGATCAGCGCTGGACCGGGTGGCGCGAGGACTCTGAGGTGCCTCCGCGGGAGGAGTGGCTGATCGCCGAGTGGCCCGAGGAGCACGACGGGCCGACCGACTATTGGATCTCAAACCTGCCCGCCGACACCGAGCCCGAGCGGCTCGCTCGGCTGGCACACATGCGCTGGAAGATGGAGCTCGACTACAAACAACTCAAGGGCGAGCTCGGACTCGACCACTACGAGGGCCGCTCATACCTCGGCTGGTACCACCACACAGCGCTGGTGACCGCCGCCCACGGGTTCCTCACGCTCGAGCGGCTTCACCCTTTTCACCCACGGCCGGCCTGACACTCCCCAAGACCGTGCTGCTATTGCAGCCGATCTTCAAGTGCTGGACCGGCCGCTGCCAAACCTGTCAACAGCTAGTCGATCTCGCCCGGCTACCGCTCCCACTCACCAAACAAGACGAGCGAACCTAACAAAGCACTATTAAGAGGCTTCTGGGATGGCTCAGAACTTTCTGCGGTGTGATCGTGATCAGGCGTTGTTGATGCCGCCGAGTTTGCGGGATTGGCTTGGGCAGGACGAGTTGGCGTGGTGTGTGCTGGATGTGGTCGCGGAGATGGATCTGTCGTCGGTCTATGGCGAGTATCGGGCGGATGGGCACGGTCGCGCGGCGTTTGATCCGGGCATGATGGTCGCGTTGTTGCTCTACGCGTATGCCGTGGGGGAGCGCTCTTCGCGCGCGATCGAGCGTCGTTGTCATGTGGATGTGGCGTTTCGTGTGGTCACGGCGAACCAGGTGCCTGATCACGCCACGATCGCTCGCTTTCGGGCGCGTCATGAGCAGGCCCTGGCGGAGCTGTTCGGGCAGGTGCTGGGGGTATGCGCCCGCGCTGGCCTCGTCTCGTTGGGGGTGGTCGCGCTCGATAGCACCAAGCTCGCGGCGAACGCATCGGGGATGGCTAACCGGACCTATGAGCAGATCGCGGCTGCGCTTCTGGCTGAAGCTGGGGCGGTCGACGAGGCCGAGGATCAGCGGTTCGGGGACGCCCGCGGGGACGAGCTGCCAGAGGAGATGGCCGACCCGGCGTCGCGTCGAGCACGCCTACAGGAGGCCAAGCGCCAGATGGAGGCCGAGCACCAAGCCGCCAAGGACGCCCATCACGAGCACTTGGAGCGACGCGCCGAACTCGAGGCGGAGCAGGGTCGCAAGCTCGGCGGGCGCAAGCCGAAGGCTCCCCCGCAGCAGATCCCATCGCATATGAGAGTCAACATCACTGACCCCGATTCACGGCCGGTCAAGACACGGCAGGGATTCATCCAGGGATATAACGCGCAGGCCGCCGCGAGCAGCGAGCAGATCATTATCGCTGCCGAGATCATCGGGCAAGGCAACGATTACGGGCTGCTGGAGGCGGTGACGGATGCCGCCGTCGGGGAACTGGCCGCGGCGGGGATCGGCGAACAGATCGATGTTGTGCTCGCGGACGCCGGTTTCTGGGCCAGCGAGCAAATCGAGAACCTCGCTGCCACAGGCATGCGGCCACTCGTTCCGCCCGATGGCCAGAACCCCAACCGAAGCCCTGGCTCGAACCGCAAAGGGCCACGCTACGACTTCATGCGCCGCGTTATCGCCAGCGAGACCGGACGCGCTCTCTACAGCCAGCGAAAACACACGATCGAGCCGATCTTCGGCCAGATCAAGCACAACCGGCGCATCGCTCGATTCCAGCGGAGAGGCATCACGGCCTGCAGATCAGAGTGGCGACTCATCGCCACCACCCACAACATCCTCAAGCTCTGGCGAGCAAACACGACCCCCGCCGCCGCCTAGAAGACCCCCAGCAGCACTCCCCAACCCCCGCCACCACCGGCCCCGAGAGGTCAATCCTCAACAAGCCGACGGAGGATCAGTCCTCCACCGGCCCGACCACCAATCAACCCCCCACGTTTCCGCGACAGCCTCTATTGAGCCACAAACGCAGGGTAGACGAACTCTGGCATGCGTAAGGCATATACCGACAGCACAGCCAGTCGTTAGGATTGGCTAACTCGATTGCACGTAGGCAACCGCTGTGTGGGGCACACAACTAAATGGAGTTGCGTTACTGGCCTCTTACTCATGTCGATCGCGCAGCGGGGTCCTAGCCGAGATCCGAGCACCTATCACTATGACCCGTGCTTTCCTAGCCCGCGATCTGGCCATTAGGCTTCCACAATGGTGACCGCTCTAGACATCGACTGGTCCTTGGGCGATTGGCTAAGCATTATTGGTTTTCCTCTATGAGCCGCCCTGGGTTCCACGGAGACCGTTTTTGTAGGTTCCCTACGTTCATTGCGTGAGTGTGGTTGCCCGGTTTTTCGCAGCGTATAGTTCCTCGATCTCCTGGGGTGGCCGGTCGTCGAGAGATTCGTGCAGGCGGGTGTCGTTGAACCAGGCGACGTACCTGACGATCGCGAGCTCGAGCTGGCTTCGGCTCGTCCAGGTGCGGTCTGAGATGAGCTCGGTCTTGAAGGTGTCGACGAAGCTCTCGGCGGCTGCGTTGTCGTAGGCGTCGCCGACCGTGCCGATCGAGGCGAGCACATCGTGGTCGTCGAGGAGCTGTGTGTAGTCGAACGACGTGTATTGGCTGCCGGCGTCCGAGTGTGCGACGAGCGAGACGTCTGCTCCGGGGGCTCGCCGGTGCAAAGCCATTCTGAGGGCGTCCAAGACGAGATCGGTGCGCATGTGGCTAGCGAACTGCCAGCCGACGATCATCCGGCTGTAGGCGTCGATCACGAAGCTGAAGAACACCAGGCCCTCCCAGCAGCGCAGGTACGTGAAGTCCGCGAACCACTTCTCATCCGGCCGGGACGCGGTGAAGTCGCGGTTGACCCTGTCCGGGCTGCGCAGCGCCGTCGGGTCGGCCTTGGTTGTCCGCCACGGCTTGCCGCGCCGCTTGGCGCCCTGCATGCCGTTCTGGCGCATCAGACGTTCCACCCGGCTGCGGCCGACCTGCTCGCCCTCACGCAGAAGCGCCTTCCACATCCGCCTGGACCCGTAGGCGCAGTAGTTCGCGGCGTGCAGCTCTTCGATCACGCCGAGCAGCCGCTCATCCTCGACCGCCCGTGCCGAGCGCTCTCCGGTCGCCCGCTGATAGTAGGCGGACGCCGACACGCCCAGGGTCTCGCAGATCGGCTCGACCCCGAAGCGCTCGCGATGCTCCTCGATAAACGCGCTCACTTCGGACGGTGTGGATCGAGCTCGCCCGCGAAAAACACGCTGGCGGCCTTCAGGATCTCGTTCGCTCGGCGCAGTTGCGCAACCTCACGACGCAAGGATTTGATCTCCTCGCGCTCCTGGCTGCTCAGGACGTCTTTGCGCCGGCCCTCATCTGCTTCGGTCTGCCGGACATGTTTGCGAAGCGTCTCGCTCTCGATCCCGAGGTCCTTCGCAACGTGCGCAATGGGACGCCCAGACTCGAACACCAGACGCGTCCCGCGGTCCAGCAACTCCTTTGAATACTTCCTCGCATGTGCCATGAGCCGAGACTTCTCCCTCCGCCAGGCAAACCCTGGCCTCGAAGTCTCCGTCAAACACAGGATGGCTCACTAGTCATTTTCGGCCTCGCGCTGGCCATCCAGCAAGGCAAAGAGATCAAGAAATTGGCGGTAGCGGCCGACGAGGCCGCTAAAGGGGCAGAGACCACAGCCCAGGCCACCAAGGAAGCGGTCGAACGCACCGAGAAACGGATCGCAGACAACCATCTACTTATCCTCATCCCTCAGATGAGCCTGTACCGTCGCGAGCTCGATCTTGCGGTTGATCGCCCAGACCGCCAGGAGACCCTGAGGCTCTTAGGCGACTGGCCCACCCTCGCCTCCGAGCTCCAAGGCATACTTCAGCGCGTGGACTCGGTCGGCCATTCGAAGCTAATCAAAGACCTTGAGCGGTCCACAAAACTGACCGGCAAGGCAAAGGATGCGATCATCAGCAAGAGAGACCAGCTTGAGCCGGCCACAAGCGTGGCCCGTCAACTAATCACGGAGATATCTGCGTCGTCGAGCAAGATCGTGGGCGAAATGAAGGCGTTCACAAGGAGTAGCAACCAATGAGCAGTCAATCCTCTACGAGTCAGCGTCTCTTCGAACTCGCGCAAGCCATCCTGGCCAAATCGAAGGCCGGTGAACTGGCTTGGAAGGAGGCAAATCCTTATGCCTATTTCGTCAGGCTCGGGGACTACTACCTTCAGGTCGAAAGCATCGACCACGACGACAGCCACCCATATGGTGTTCATATTGAGGATCTTGAGTCGAAACCCCTCGCCGGCCTATCGACCGCCGACGAGGCTTTTGGCTCCGTCGGCCCAGCAAACTGGGTCAATGTCATCGCCGAACTCTATGGAGAGGCACGTAGGAGCGGCAGCTCCGTCGAGCGCGCGCTCGACGAGATGCTCGACCTGGCACGGAAACCCGCCGTAATTCCGCCGGGGGACGAGGACATTCCTTTCTAGACGAGGACTGTGGAAGGACTGCGATTGGGCAGCCAAGGGCAGCAGCAGCGATATAGAGGCCCTGGAAGACCCAGCCACAGCCGCGGTGTCAGCCGAAGAGTGGCTCTGTAGAGCCACAAACAGACGATGGGCGATCCTGGATTCGAACCAGGGACCTCTTCCTTATCAGGGAGCCATGAGCCAGGCGACGGGAGGACCGAATCCGGCATGAATGGTGGAGTTTCGCCGCATCAGTGACCCGGAGACCGCTGCCCGAATAGCAGCGGATTGAGCGCGATTCGCGGCGATTTCGGCAGGGCTGCCAATTCAGGTGCCGATCAGGACTTTGGAGCAGCGAGTAACCCATCGACCCATGTACGCAGCTTCTCGACGGCGGCGCAGGCGCTGGCGCGATCAAGGCGCTCATCGAGCACGTCGTCGTAACGAAACTCGACCGCCCACGGGACCAGGGCGCGCGCCTCATCGACTGACACGGGTGGAGTCTGGCCCGCGTCTTTGAGCAACGAGAGCAGCTTGCCGAGATCGTGTACGCGGGGCGGCGCCACGCCGGCACACGCCAGAGCGGCCTTCAGCAGCTTCTCCAACGCCTGCTGCGCATGGAAGCCGATGAGATCATCGGGCACATCTGGATCGTCGGCGAGCCTGTCGAGCGCGATCTCGTCGCTCTCCGCCTTACGCGCGAACCGGACCGCGAGGTCGCGTAGGTCAGGTTTCGGCGAGGACACGCCCCTCCGTCAGAGCGTCGTGGATCAGGGTGCCAGGGAGATCGCCCCATGCCTCTGCGTACTCGCTTGCAACCACCACAACATCCGCGGCGACCTTGAGCGGATCGAGCGCTGCACGCAGGCGCACCATCTCGGCCGCCTTACTCGCCACCGACGGCTCGATCACAAGAAAGTCGAAGTCACTATCAGGACCGGCGTCGCCGCGACCGTGCGACCCAAAGAGGATCACCCTCGACTCGGGAGGCGCCGCATCGGCCAGAAGGCGGCCGGCCTGCTCAACGATCTCGGATGTCATCACAGCCTCGAAGCTACCGCAATTGGCGGCAGATCTCCCGCCTTGCCGCCGCACCCGCGCTAGCCTCATGGTCATGGCAGACAGCCCGCCGAGCACTCCACCGCCTATTCCAAGCCCGACAGCCCGCCTGCGCCCGACTCGATCCCCAAGCTGCCCAAAACGATCTTCAACCTGCAGAAGCGGGGCGGGGCGGGCAACATCGGGCAGGCTGAGCGCAAGTAGACCCCTGGTCCGATCCGGACACGGAGGCGAAGCCGACGCCTCCGGTGCACGTAGCAGCGGCTGGGCGCGGCGGTTTGCACTGGCCCCGGCGCGGCGGTTCCCAGCGGCCACCCGGCCGCGATAACTCCCGCCGTTCTGGGTGCCCGTAGTCCTCGCGCACCCTCGGCCGCCGACTCGCGCCGCCAATCCTGGGATGGCCTCTCACACCGCGAGAAGTTCTGGCGGGTCTGGGGCATTGATGGTTTGAGCGAGGCCGAGAGGCTTGCTTGGCTGGAAGCTGAGCAGGAGGCCGCTCGGAGGCGGAAATCCTCGAAGCGGAAGCTGCTACCACGGAGGACTAGGCTTGATCGGCTCGCTCAAGATGCGGGCCGCAGCCACGATCTCCTCGACATTGGTTCGTTCGCCGTGCATGCCTGCGTAGCGCATCAAGACAACATCGGCCGCCTTCGGACCTGAGCGATCGATGCGGGGTTTCTTGACCGAACCCTCTTTGGCCCATACATCGCCCACGCGGATACTCCCCCCGTCGCAGGGAGTGGAAACGCGCCGTCCTCGGGGTCATCCGCGTAGACCCATATCGGCAACCCGAGGGCGAGTTTCCCGAAGTCCTCCACAAGGATGGTCAGGGTCCAGAGATCGTCGGCCATCTTGTTGAGGTCGTCAACACTAAGAGGCATAGTCTTGGCGGCCGGCTCACCCTGCCGGCTCGGCTTGATGCGTAGCAGCTCGGGCGGGAGGGTCGTCGTTGCGTCTGAGCCCTCCAGATCGCCCACCGACCAGTCGCCGTGGGCAATGTCGGTGCGCATCTCGTTCGCTTCCCTCACACGGACTCGCAGCCCCGCCTCGACCGCCAGCTCATCGTCTGTAAGTTCGCCATCGGTGCGGCATAGGCCAAAGAACGAGTCCACAACGTTCTTTGGTCCCGCCTCACCCAAGAGCATTTCCACACGAGACCGATGATGGCTGGTCTCTTCGGTTAGGTGCCGTGCGATCAGACGCCGCATGTAGGCGATCAGATGCGAGAACGCCACCATGTAACGCCCGATGGCTCGGTAGCCGGCGTCTAGTTCTTGGCGGTACTGCTCGTCGCTGAGTTCGGGCACGACCCCAGCGTACCCAGCGCCATGGTACGGCAGCGCCGCCGAATGAGAAGCCGAAGGTGCGCGACATGGACGAGCTGGTCAAGATCGACCTAGACCCGGAGGTCGCGCTGCCCGCGCGCAGCAAGCGCCATCGTCGCGCTCGCCGCCGGCCAGCTCGATGTCAGCCTTAGCGAACGCCTGCGCGGACGCCTGTGGCGGCTGATGCTCAACCACAATGAGAGCTTCACCTACCAGCCTTCTTCGACGGACAACTGGACCGAGACGACCGACTTTATGGAGCAGACTCGGCTTGGTCTGCTCGACGCTAACGGGCTGAGCGGGCTCAGAGTCAAAGGCGTGAAAGTAGGGTCGCGTCTCATGAGCCGGGGGATTTGAGGTTGCGGGCGTAGCCTCCGCTTTGTCCTGACAAGACCAAGCGATGGAGGTACGCCCGCATGGAGAAGGTAGCCCCGAGCGAGAGGTTTCGCTCAGAACTGGATGAGGTGCTGGCCGGTGTCGGCGAGGAGCAAGACCCGATTGAGACGGTCGGGCGGCTGGGAGCGCGGCTGATCCTGCAGCAGGTGCTCGAGGACGAGGTCACGGAGTT
This sequence comes from uncultured Solirubrobacterales bacterium, assembly GCA_963701215.1. Classification (GTDB taxonomy): domain Bacteria; phylum Actinomycetota; class Thermoleophilia; order Solirubrobacterales; family Solirubrobacteraceae; genus Palsa-744. The sequence continues at coordinate 3,992,482 of OY969580.1, read as the reverse complement.
CCTCGGCCGCCGGCGGTATGAGCGTGTTGAGGAGACGGTCAGCCACCGCAATGGACACGAACCGCGGACGGTCAAGACGACGAGCGGCTCGGTGGCGTTGGAGCGTCCGCGGGTGCGCAACGCGAGCAAGCTGGGGTTCGAGAGCAGGGTGCTCGGCAAGGGCGTCACGCGAACGCACGCGCTGGAGTCGCTCGTGATCAGCTCGTTCTTGCGGGGACTGTCCACCCGTGATGTGGAGGCCGCGCTCCAGGAAGTCTTCGAGGAGTCGATTGCGTCGAAGGCGACGGTGTCCAGGATCTGTGAGGACACCCGGGAGCGATACCGCCAGTGGTGCCGGCGGCGCTTGGAGCAGCACGACATCGTCTACTGCTTCTTGGATGCGATCTATCTGAAGCTGCATCCCGACGACACGCCGGCGGAGGGCGTGCTGGTGTGCTGGGGCGTCACGCTGGAGGGCCGCAAGGTTCTCCTCGGATTGGCTCTGGGGAGCCGTGAGAGCTATGACAGCTGGCTCGCCTTCGGCCGGGACATGATCGCCCGCGGCCTCAGGGCGCCGGCGCTCGTGATCGCCGACGGAGCACCCGGGATCTGGAAGGCGATGCGGGAGCTCTGGCCCGGAGCACTGGAGCAGCGCTGCACCGTCCACGCACTTCGGAACGTCACCGGAAAGCTGCCCGAGCGCCACCACCAAGAGGTCAAGGCGCGCTGGTGGAAAGCATTCGACGAGGCGCGCTCCCCGGGCGAGGCGACCCATGAGCTACGGGGCATCATCGCCGACTACAAGACGGCTTACCCCTCGGCGATGGCCGTCATCGAAACGGACCTGCCAGCGCTCGTCACCCACCTACAGTTCCCGTCCGCCCACCGCAAGCGAATCAGGACCACGAATCTCCTCGAGCGAACATTCGTGGAGGTCCGCCGGCGAACCAAGGTCATCGGCCGGTTCCCCGGCGAGACTTCCGCCCTCTCGCTGATCTGGGCGGTGCTGGAGCTCTCCTCCCGCGGCTGGCGCGGCGTGAAGATGAACCCCAAGACCGTCGCCGAGATCGAGCGCCTACGCCGCCAACTACGCGACACCAAGACCGCTCCACCAACCACGACGAACACCGAGGAGGTGATCGCCGCATAACATCCCCCTCAAGCGGAGCCTGCCCCGAACAAATTCACCCGGGAAATGAGACGCGACCGAAAGTAGACCTCAAACAGTGGCTCGCGCAGTGCCCCGGCGAGGAAGTGCTCGATGCCAACGAGCTGTTCTATCTCCAGCTCGAAGATGGAAGCCGCGCCGCCTTCAGCACCGACCTCAACCGCGTGCTGGGCGAGGAGGATGCGGCCTGGCGGATGCTCGACGGCCAGTTCGTGCTGCTCGATGCCGTGTTCGTCCATGAGCAGGTGGTCGCCAGCAGCCAGGAGACGCTGCACTCCGTCCGCTTCGAGGGCGCGGCCCAGGAGATGCTGTCCGCGCAGCACGACCTCGCTGACCGGGACATGAGGGGAGCCGTGCATAACGCCGGCAAGTCGTTCGAGAGCACCATGAAGGCGGCGGTTGGCGAGGAGGGTCATCTGGCCGCAAAACCCCTCATCGAATCCTTGCAGGCTGCTGGTTGGCTCGACGGCCTGCCCGAGGAGCTGCGTGGAGGCTTCGTCAGCCAGGTCATGCTCGCGCTGCCGTGGATGCGCAACCACCTGGGCGGGCACGGACAGGGGCGCGACGAGAAGCCCCTCCCGGAACCCTATGCGCGGCTCGCCCTCGGACTCGCGGCTGTCTTCGATGAGTTCATCGTCGGTCTGGCGATTGAACGCGACTCCTCACTAGCCCGGGTGACAGACCAACGCTCGGCGAGCGCCGAGGATGTTCCCGTCGATGAGTCCGACTTCGCACTCTTTCCGGCTGCCAGCGGCGACGACGACATACCGTTCTAGCGTCGGAGAGCTGGCCGAAGATCTCGTCGCCCGCGCAGTGTAACCGCCCGTTCTTCGTGGACAGCACGGAGGCAAAGCGGCAGATAATGGCAGACGGATCGCCGGAGCCAGCTCAGATGTGGTGGAGCGAAAGGCCGCTATACATCGAATCCCGCTCCACCACAAGGGATTCAGCGATGGGCGATCCTGGATTCGAACCAGGGACCTCTTCCTTATCAGGAGCGCGCGGGGGCGGGTCTGCGTGGGCCGTGTCCGGGTTTCGCCCGTGCCCAAGGGCTTTGCCGTCTGCGCTGCGGGCCGCTGCGGGCCTGATTCGGGCGGCTGAGGCTTCCACAGCGCTTCCACGAGCCGCGCGTCTGACGGCGCCTCTACAGTTGTGCAGTGCCACACCTCTACGACGTTCATGTCATCGAGCCGGTCACCGACATCAAGCCGGTCGAGCCGGGCGAGCTGGTGCTCGGCGACCGGAATGTCTACTGGTCAGGCGAGGCGGAGTCGCCAGAGACGGCGATCGAGATCGCGCTGCGCGCCTGGGTCGAGAAGTATCACGAGGAGCCGCCGGCCGATGCGGAAGTCCGGGTCAAGCCTGGCCCAAAGGTCTGCCCGACGTGTGAGGGACGCGGATGGCTGCCTCGTTACCTGCCGCCCGGATTGATAGACCCGGGCGACGATGCGCCTCTCGGATCGGCGCGGAAGCGCCGTTGTCCCGACTGCATCGGTAGCGGCGTGCGGCGATGAGTCCTGCCGCACGCGCACCGATTCTCACGCCTGCACGCTCTAGGGAGTCCTCGCAGCCTGCCAGCGTGTTCAGCAGGAGAGCGAGGCCGCCCCCTTGTCCCCGGCTCGAAGGGCGCCGTCGAACTCCGCCGCCATCCTGGTACGGCGCATAGCACGGCGCCGCGTGTCCGCCAGCTCTCGCACGTACACGGCCCGGGTGACGTTGGCGTCGCGGTGCCCGAGCAGGAAGGCGATCTCATCGACGCTCTCGCCCGCGAGAAGTGCGCGGCTCGCCACCGTATGCCGGAAGGAGTGCATCGAGGGAATCGAGCCGCGCGGCACCTTGGCCGGCTTGCCCTCGGCGTCCCGCTCGTGCAGGGCCGGGAACGTGGGGCGTCCGTCCTCGTCAACGGCGGCGCGCTGAGCGGTGCGCAGGGCGCGGGCGACGTTGCGCTGGGAGAGCGGGCGCCCGGTGCGTGTGGCAAACACGTAGCCGTCGGGCGTACTGATCCGGCTGGCGAGCTTGTGGCGGGCGAGGATCACCGCGAGCGCTCGCGGGATCGGCACGGTCCGCGCCGAGCCGTTGGTCTTGGTCGGGGTGCGGTTGCCCTTGCGATCGACCTGCCAGCCAAACTCGATCTCGGCGTCCGCGAGGTCATCGAGGCGCACGTCCGCCCAGGTCAACCCGCACAACTCGGAGATACGCCCGCCGGTCAGCGCCGCCACGGTCAACATGGTCCGGTGCGGCTCGCGGGCGGCTGCGATGGTCTGCTCCAGCTCCCGCCCCTCGAAGATGCGGCGGCGTTGAGCGCGCGAGGGCTTCGGCCGCTCCGATGGCAACATGAGCGCAACGGGGTTGGTGCCCGACCACCCGAGACGCCGGGCGGCGTAGCGGTAGATGCGTCCCGTGACGCCGAGTACCACCACGATCGACGCCTCGGACAATCCCTCCTCGCGCAGATCGCGCACGAGCACGGCGAGGTCATCCGGGGTGAGCGTGTCCATGCGTCGCGTCGAAAACCGCGGGCGCAGGTGGCGCTCCACGGCGTTGAGGTAGCCGGCCTGGGTGGTCGCGCGCAGATCGCGCACCGGGCCGTCGAGCCACTTCTCCGACGCCTCGCTGAAGCGAAGGCGGGGGTTGGGCGCCACGCGCTCGCCGCGGCCACGTCGGGCCAGCAGGTCGTCACGCAGGACCCGAGCGGCGGTGATGCCCCCCTCGACTGTGCGCCAGCGTTGCACACCGGCCCCGTCCTTGAAGCCGACCTCAAAGACACCCGTGGGTCGGCGGTAGATGTTGCGCTCCACACGCTTACGGCGCGGCGCAGGGCTACTCTTGCTCATGCTGTTCGACCTCCAGTGTCGAGTGGCCACGGCCCGGGGTGTTGACGCACCGCCGGGCCACTTAGTCGATGAGTGAAGTATAGCTGACCCTTCACGCTATAGCAAGGGATCGAGGCAAAGTCCCCGCACAGATGCCGGTTTCGATGGGGATGGAAGCCACCTGGAAGCCACTATGCGGCCTTTCCCGCACGCCCGAAGGCTTGGCCGGCGAGATTCGACCGCCACGCGATTGTCCCGCCCGAGTGCCGCCATGCGTCGAGGTCCGAGGGGCGGAAGTACATGCGGCAGCCCGGTCCGTCCTGCTCGAAGGGGACAAGGCCCGCCTTCGCTCGCTTGCGCAACGTATCGGGGTGAAGGCCAAGGCGCTCGGCCGCGCTGGCGAGGTCAAGCCAAGCGTCCTGCTCACGCTGGGAACCGAGGCAGGCGACAATGCGGTCAGCCACACGGTCGGCAAGCCGGTCGAGCAGATCATCGACCAGCGCCAATTGGTCGGCGCCGTGGGCGTCCGATTTCCGAGGGCGGGAGGGGTTATGCCTGTGGGATCGCATCGGCTCTCAGTAGGTAAGCCGAGCAGCGCCCCCGCCGAGCAAGCGAATCCTCCACGCGCCCCACTGTCACGGCCCCCAGGCGGCTCGATCCCGACGCGGAGAGCAAGGCGCCCGGGGCCACCTGCACGCCGGGAGCCCTGTTGATCTACCCCTGGGAGCAGAAGCGGGCGGCCCCCCGCCAGGGGGTATCCGCGGGAGCGTGAAGCCGAAGGCGGAACCATCATCAGGCCGCCCGCGGGAAGGCGAGTTCAGCTCGCCGGTCACTGCACGCCGGACCGCCCGGCGTGCCTCCGTCCGTTCCTCCCAAGTGCCACCAGTAGCCCACGCCCGCCACAAGATCACCGAGCACGACCATCCCGCATCATGCCCCGAGTTACACCGTCCCCAGTATCAACCCAGCTCCATCGTCCCCCGTTTGCCTCTTCGTTTTTCGCCAGCTATCTCACACCCTGGCCGCCCGCTCCCCCCAACGCTCACTCTGCACCTGGCCCCACCCGGCACACTTGTGTTGTGGTGGGTCGAGGAAGGGGGTCTCCGGGTTGGAGCGAAGCGGAGAGGCGGAGACCCCCTTCCTCAAGGCCAGGCGCAGAACCACAAACCACCATCGAGCGGGCGACCAGGGTGTTCGTTTGGGGGTTCGGCTTATAGACGAACACCCTGACGAACACGCAAGACAAGCGGATGGCTTCGCGTGCGCTCTCGGTCCTAACGTGGCCGGTCGGGCTCCTCGATGGCATCGCTCTCCCCGAGGTCCGTCGGGGGTGTCGTGTTGCCCGGACCATCGCTGCGGCGGCGCATAGCCCAAATCGCCGAGGCGCCCCCGGTGACGATGGCGGCAACGCCGACCGCTTCGTGGTCCAAGGCGATCGCCACGACGGCCACGGCGACCACCGCGAGGAAGACCACGAGGGCCAGCCATTGGCCGCGGCGCTCGCTCCCGTAGTAGGCACGCATCGACTCCTGGTCGATCTCCCGCAGTCCGTCGATCATCCGGTGGCGATGCTCCGTCTCGGCCTTCCATTGGTCCACAATCTCGCGTGCGAGGCCCGGGACTGTCTTGTCGTACTCCGCGAGGGCTGCGGGAGGCGGCAGCGGGCCGCTGAAGCTCGCTGACCATGCCAGGCGCCGGTCGGGATGCGAGTGGTCATCGCCGACCGGCTCGCCATCGATTACATCCTCGGCCCTGTCGAGTTCGTGAGCGCCGCTCTCCAGCTCGCTGGAGCCTCCCAGCGATCCGCCCGACGAGGCGCCGCTAGGCTGCGTCGTCACGGAAGAGTCGTTCGCCGTCGCGCCGGAGCGCGTGGGCGTCCTCACGCAGGGACCCCAGCCCCCGGCGGACAAGCGGGGGGGCCGGCCGGCCCCGGCCGAGCACCCGGAAGGCGGAGGCCACGCCGCTTGAGAAGCCAGCGCGGCGAGCTGCCTCGACGCGCACGCGCCGCGAAACGTTGAGAGCACTCATGGCCGTAAGTCTAGGGAACCCGACCGGTGGTGTCGATCATTGCACGAGCATCCCCAACGCGCGGGCGTTGTGCTCAGAGCCTCCCGCGGGCTGCGAGTGAGGCCAACGCATCCACGAGGCGGACTGTATAGACTCACTTATCGCCTATGGCGTATGAGGGCCGTAACCGCGAAGGTCCAAGGGCGGTGCTAGACAAGCCCCAGATTCAACAGCTCCTCGGCAGGGCTGTCAAGGAGGTCCGCGCGAGCCGCGCCATCACACAGGAGGAGTTGGCGGCACGCTCCGGCCTGCACCCCACGTATATCAGCGATATCGAGCGTGGAGCACGGAATCCGAGCTTTGTCGTGCTGGTCCGCCTCGCCGATGGACTTGGCGCCACGCTCGCGGAGATCGGCGCGGCCTATGATCGGCAAGCCCGGTAGCGCGGGGCTGTCGATGCAGTCCCGCACGCGGTCGAGATCATCCCCGCCGCTGCGGCGCTACGCTCCGCAAGTTCACTGATAAGGGTGGCGTCCGCGCGGGTAGGACCGCCGGACGCCGTGGGCACGTAGCGCCACGCCCGGTCCTGCGGCGTGGCGCTCCGCTCGGCGGCGTCAGTTGACCCGGCCTACGATCTGCACCATGCGGAAGGCCGCGCGGGTGGCGAACACGTACCCGTCGCTTGTCTGGTTGACGAGGCCACTGGTGCGCAGGGACCGAATGGTGTCTTTGATGAGCTTGCCGCGTTCGGTCGCACGGGCGAGGTCCCAGACGGACCAAATCGGTAGGTCGTACTCGCTGGTGAGCAGGTACAGCACGTCGCGCTCGATCGCGTTGACTTCGGCGACGATAGGGTTCTCATCAGGCATGGGAGGCATCTTCTCCTGTGCTCAGGTCCCGGCGTTGGGTTCCTGCCCGCGCCGGGACCGATTGTTATGGTCTGTGCATCAGCTTACCACGCGATGCCTCAAAGTGATTCATAATGATTCAACCTGACTCCGAGGCGGTGTCCTTCACGGTTCGTCTCCCACGCGAGACCGCCGATCGCCTCCGAGAGATCGCGGCCAGCGAATCTCGCTCCGTCGCGGCCGAACTTCGCCGAGCCGTCCAAGCGCACGTCGATCGGGCATCCCCGGGCAGCAAGCCCAAGCGCTCGACGGCGTGATCGAACACACATATGGGCCTTCTCTATACAAGCAACAAAGAGCACATGGGTAGGAACTACCGGACTTTGCTGGACTTTGGGGGGTAGATGCCTGCTTCGCTACGCCAGGATCAACGGCTCGATGGCATCGAGAGCGGCTTCCGCGTCTTCCCGAATCTGATTGAGGACGCTCACGCCAATCAGCTCGCGGCAGAGAACGTGATCGATGCCTACCGTTGTGGCGATATAGGGTTGCACGTTCGGGTTCGGGTCCGTGAGATCGAGGGAGAAGTGCATGAGTACATCGCCGTGTTCGAGGCGTTCATGCGGAATGATCTCCAGGTCCGTCGGCTGGGTAGGTTGCCCGTTGACGAGCAGGAGGTATGCGCTTTCAGCGGGCAGGATCGAGGTGGGGTGCACCACTCGGTGCCGGTACTCCCGCCCGAGCTCGTGGAGGACCCAAAGGCCCGGATACCCTCCATCGTATGGCTGTACCGCCTCGATAGCGTCCCGGTGCTCCTGGGGAAGCTTCTTTATCCGGTTCTGGCGCTTGAACAGCTTGGGATCACGGAAGATGGGGAACTCAACGGTATCTGGGATGAGGTCGCCCTTCAGGGCTGGGTCTTGCCGGAGGGCGTGGAGCGCGAGCTGGTACGTGGCGTAGTTCAGGGCGGCGCGGGTGTGATCGAGAAACGATCCGAGATGCTTGGCGAGTTCGGCGAACTTCTCGGCCTCGACACTTGGCTCGATGAAACGATGCCACGTTGCCTCCCAGCGGTTACCCTCGCGCTGGACGTGCACCGCATACGCACCCGTGTCGCGGAACCACTTGCTCAACGCATTGAAGGCTTGTCCATCGTCGTTCGCCCACCCAAGGCGCAGCCCCGCGTCCGCGAGGAGATCATCCCCTACCGGCGTAGACTCAGACATGATGGCCGACGAGAAGCACGAGGCGAAGCCTACTCAGACGGTTCATCCCAAGAAGGGGGAGCCGTTCGAGATTCCGGTCCCGAAGCACGGGGAGTTCGACCGGCTCGTTAGAGTGATGCTCACGCCGCCCGCGTGAGGGCACATGGAACCCGAGGACGTGGACCCGGCGAACGTTGAGCATATGCTTGGCGCTGCAAGGGCAGCCATCGAAGCCGAGGGACGCTTCGCGGAACGTTACGAAACCAAGGCGCGAGGCCAAGCGACACTAGCGGGGTCTTGGTTCGCTGCCACGCAAGTGATCGCGCTGGCATCAGCGGTTGCGCATATCCAAAAAGGCTGGATCATCGTCCTGATCGTCGGACTCATTGCTCAGGCCGCGTGCTTGGTCGTGATGCTCGAAGCGTCCGCTCAAGTATGGCGCCTACAGGCGGAGCAAGACCTCGGGACAGGCAGCCTCAAGGCTATGAACCGGGACGTGGGTCTCCCCGCGCGCGAGTTCGCCTCAAAGGCAATCGACTTCTACTGCCGCATCTTGGATAGCACGCGCGCAGCGAACAAAACGCGAGCTGAAGCGTTCGGCACCGCATGGCACTGGTGGTGGCCAGTGCTCGGCATAGGGCTTGCCGAGGTTGCCGTGGCGCTCTTGGCGCGCCTCTAGTTTTTCTGTTTTTCTCGGATGATGGTTTCGGTCGGCCAGGGTTCGCTCGGTTCGGGTGGCGGCCCAGGAGTCTCCGCTGGCGCGTTCTTGGCGTGCATGGTGAGTGATTCTAGGCCACTGGCGCCACGCCCAGCCCTGCGGCGTGGCGCCCTTGCGGTCGTCAGTTGACCCGGCCGACGATCTGGACCATGCGGAAGGCTGCGCGGCACCAAAGGCTTCCATAACGCTTCCATAGACCCACCACGGTGCCGCCGGGACCCTCGCCCCACCACCACAACTCCGCCCCAATACAGGGGATTCAACGATGGGCGATCCTGGATTCGAACCAGGGACCTCTTCCTTATCAGAGAAGCGCTCTAACCGACTGAGCTAATCGCCCGCAAACCCCGATTCTAGCGTCCGCCTCTTCGCGGGTGCAGCCACCGATGAGGTGGCAAAACGCCGCCGAACTCGGCTATCGCGCGCCAACTCACGCCGACACGCGGCCTCCCAACCGCTCGGCGAGCGCCAACGCATCCTCACGCGCCTCGAAGGCCAGCTCGACCCTATACCCCCCGTCCGCCTGGGGACGCACCTTGATCTCGGCGCCGAGCGCCTCCCCCAGCGCCCCCTCGATCTCTTCCGCAGCCGCTGCCTGGTCCGGGTGAACGCCGCGGAGCCTCCTCCCTCGAGCTCGCTGCTCGTTTTCCAGGCCCTCCCGCGACCCCTCGTTGCTGCGCCGCGCGCGCTCCTCCAGCGTCCGCACCGACCAACCGTCGGCGACTGTACTGCGTGCCAGGCTGCGCCGGACGGCGTGGTCCTTGGCCAGCAGCAGCGCACGACCGTGGCCCTCGCTGAGCGTCCCCTCCTCGAGCAGCCCGAGCACCTCATCCGGCAGGTCCAGCAGGCGCATGAGGTTGGAGACCGCGACCCTGCCCCGGCCCACGCGCTTACCCACCTGCTCACGTGTGAGGCCGAGCTCCTCGACCAGCGCCGCGCACGCCCGCGCCTCCTCCACCGGGTTGAGGTCCTCCCGCGCCATGTTCTCGATCAGCGCCAGCTCCAGCGCCTGCGCGTCGTCGTGGGGTCGCACCAGGGCGGGGATCGTCTTCATGCCCGCGATCTGCGCCGCGCGCCAGCGGCGCTCGCCGGCGATCAGCTCGTACGTTCCCTGCGGGTTGGGTCGCACCAGCACCGGCTGCAGCACCCCGCGCTCGCCCAGCGAGCCCGCCAGCGCGTTCAGCGCCTCCTGCCCGAAGTGCCTGCGCGGCTGGCGAGGGTTGGGGGAGATCGACTCCACCGGCACCTCGCGCAGCTCCTCCTGCGCCGTACCAGCTGCCGACACCGACAGGATCGCCTCCAGCCCCCGACCCATCCCGCGCTTGGGGGGGCTCATCGCGCTGTTCCCCGCGCTCCCGCGGACCGTGTAGGCATCCGGATCCCGACCAAGCGTCTGAGCCGGTTGTGGGCGCCGGACAGCAAGGACGCACCGAGCGTGGCGGGCATACGCACGCGAGGGAGGGAGGACGCCGCCAGACGGCGATCCACGATCGGCTCAGTCACGGGCCGCCACCTCCTTGGCCAACTCGAAATACGCCTCGGCGCCCGCGCTGTGCGGGTCGTGGTGGGTGACCGGCAGACCGTAGCTCGGGGCCTCGCCGACACGCACATTGCGCGGGATCACCGTTCGGAAGACCAACTCGCGGAAGTGCTCGCGCACCTCTCGCTCCACGTCGCGTCCCAGGCGGGTGCGACTGTCGTGCATCGTCAGCAGCATCCCCGCCACCGTGAGCCCGGGGTTCAGCTCGCGGCGTATCAACTCGAGCGTGTCCAGCAGGCCGGCCAAGCCCTCCAGTGCGAAGTACTCCGTCTGCACCGGCACGATCACCTTGTCTGCCGCCACCAGGGCGCTCACCGTCAACGGGCCCAGCGACGGCGGACAGTCCAGCAGGACGTACTCGAACTCCCCCCTGATCGGTTGAAGGCTCTCGCGTAGGGCACCCTCGAATCCCTCCAGGCGGGGCAACTCCACGTTGGCGCCCGCCAGACCGGGACCCGCAGGCAACAACCGCAGTCCCCCGATCGGTGTCTCCACGAGTGCCTCCTCGGCGGCGCACGCCCCCGTCAGGACCTCGTACAGGCCGGGTGTACGCGTACGCGGGTGACCCAGTCCCACCGTGGCGTTCGCCTGTGGGTCGACGTCCACCAACAGCGTCTCGTAGCCAGCCTCCGCAATACACGCCCCCACGTTCACGGCGGTGGTCGTCTTGCCCACTCCGCCCTTCTGGTTGGCGATCGCGTAAACCGTGCCCACGTGGTCCGCACGCTAGCGCCGATCACGGTCGGAGCGTCGTCCGGTAGCGCCATGCGGCACCCTCACCCCGCAAGTGGTCGCTTCTGGGCCATCCCCGCCCGGCGCGGGAATCCCTCCGGCGTCGCTCGAACCTTCCGGTAGAGGTGCAGGTTATGGTCTCGCGCGCCGGCGTAGGGCTCCATATGGCGGATTTCAACCCTCTCCAAGCCCAAGCGGTCGGCGGCGCGCTCTCCGGCGCGCTCCTGCACACCGTTGCGCCGGCCGCGCCAGTCGAGGAGGGTCCCACCCACCCGCAGGAGCGGCGCGGCGTACTCGACCACCACAGCCTGCGCGGCTAGGGCGCGAGCGAGCACCACGTCGTTCACCGCTACTCCCTCGGTCCACTCCTCCACCCGTGTGCACACGACCCGTGCGTTGGCGATCTGCGCCGAAGCGCGGAGTCCCTCGACGAAGGCGCACTTGCGCGCCTGTGCCTCCACGAGCACGAGCGCGCTCTCCGGCAGCGCGACCGCAAGCGCCAGCCCGGGGAACCCGGCGCCGCTGCCGAGGTCCGCGATCCTTCCCGCCGCCCGGAGCACGTCAAACTCGAGCGCTGCCAGCGAGTCGGCCAGATGCACGTCCACCGCCCTCGCGGGGTCTCGCACCGCGGTTGGGGCTCGCTCATCCGCCGCCAGGCCCCGCAAAAGTGCGGCGAGTTGCTCGCACTGACGCTCGCTCAGGCTATGGCACCCACGTAGATCCTCCAGTCGCACCGACACTGAGGCCCCAGAATCGCCCGCTTTCACGTGAAACAAACCCCAGGGCCAGCGACTGCGGCTACGGAGCCTCTTCCTCCAGCGGAGACACCACCAGATACCGCTCAGGCTCCTCGCCCTCGCTATGGGTGCGCACATCACCACGGTCGCGCAGGTGTTCGTGCATCACCCGTCGCTCCGCGGCCGGCATCGGGTCGAGCTCCACCGGCCCGCCCACCCGCAGCGCCTCCTCGGCGGCGTCCTCTGCATCCTCGCGCAAGGTCTGTGCGCGCCGCTCGCGGTAACCGTCGGCGTCAACCACGATCCGTGTCTTCGATTCGCCGCCATGGAAGACTATCCGCTGCGCCAAATGCTGGACCGCGTCGATCGTCTGGCCGCGACGCCCGATCAGGAGACCCACATCCTCGCCTTCCAGGCAACCCCGCAGCAGACCCTCCCGCGCCTCGACACTCACATCGCACCCCAGGCCAAGGCCGTCCGCCACCTCTTCCAGCAGCTCGGCCAGCAGCTCGGCAGGATCCTCCTGCGTGCCCTGCTCGTCATCTGCCAACTCGCTCATCGACGTCGGCCAGAGCGTTTCTTTTTCTTGCGGGGAGGCGGGGGAGGCGCACCGACCACACCCACGCCGGCCAGGGCGGGCTCTCCCTTCGGGCCGCCTCCCTTGCCATTTGGCGAGGGAGACGCCCCTTCGCTAGACGCGGAGTCCGCTTTACCTGCCGGAGCAGGGGGTGGCCCGTAGCTGCGGCGCACAAAGTAGCCCTGCCCGATTGTCCACAAGTTGGTCGTGATCCAGTAAATCAGCAGGCCCGCCGGGTAACGCAGCAGAAAGACGATGAAGATCAAGGGGAGGCCAAGCATCATCCAGCGCTGGCTGGGTTCGGCGCTGGCGCTCATCAGCAGGGTCGAGGTGATCTGCGAGGCCAGATAGAGCGCGATCAGGGCCACCAGCACGACGCCGGTCGCCTTTGCCGTGATGTCCGGCACGAACAGAAACGTCGCCGAGTGGGGGTCCACCTGGTTGCAGGTCGCCTTTTCGATCGCCTTCGTGGTGACGATCCCGTGCGCCCGCAGGGCGGGGCCGCAGATGTGCTTCTTGAGGTCGGTGCGCAGCATGTAGAAGAGCGAGATGAACACCGGGAGCTGCAGCGCGAGCGGCAGGCAAGACGCGAACGGGTTGACTTTGTTCTCCCGGTAGAGCTTCATCATCTCCTCGTTCTGGCGCTGTTTGTCCTCCTTGTACTTCTCTTTCAACGCCTTCATCTCCGGGGCCAGCAGCTGCATCTTGCGCATCGAGCGGAACTGGCTGAACGTCAGCGGCATCATCACCGCCCGCACCACGACCGTGAGCCCTACGATCGCGAGGCCCCAGCTGAGGCCGGCGTGTTCGTGGAGGAACACCAGGACCGCTTCGAAGAGGCTGATCAGCGGCGAGAACGCTTCCTGGATGATGTTCGCGAGGATCGGCATGTGTGTGGGATGGCTCTACGTCCGCGTCGTCGCCCCGTGGGCCGCGTCAGCGACCCGCGTGGGCCGGGGGTCCTGCTTTGAACACTCGCTGAGCCCTCACCGGGTCGTACCCGCCGGGGCTCCACGGGTTGCACCTGAGCAGGCGCCAAGCGGCGAGCACCAGTCCCCTCAGTATGCCGTACTCCCCGATCGCCTGTGCCGCGTAGCGCGAGCACGTCGGCTCGTACCGGCAGCGTCGCGGCAGGCCTGGCGAGACCACACGCTGGTAGACGACAATCGGGGCGCACACGACGCCACGGGCCAAACGAGCAGCGCGGCTCGGAGGGGCCTTCTGCTCACCACCCTCAGTGGCGCTCACCGGCGTGGCCCCCCCTCACGGGTCGCAAGCGCCCCCCCGCGCAGCCCGGCACGCTCGAGTAGCTCCCCAAGCGCTGCACCCACCCCCGCCAGCCCCTCACGCTCGGCCAGTTCGCTCACCGGGGGGCGGGCCACCAGAACGACATCCTGGCCGTTGCCCAGCTCGCCCTCGACCCCGTGAAACGCTTCACGCAAGAGGCGCTTCACGAGGTTGCGCTCGACCGCGCCTCCGACCTTGCGGGAGACCGACAGCCCCAAGCGCGGGCGCTCCGACGCGGGGTTGGGGAAGCTATAAAGCACCAGGTGGCGGTTGGCTGAGGACCGCCCGTGGCGGTAGACCCGCTCGAACTCCGCGCTTCTGGAGAGTCGTCCCCCGTGGGCAGCGCGGCGGGATGCTCGCGACGCCATCTCGTCACGCCGACAGGCGCTTACGGCCCCTGCTGCGGCGGCGCTTGAGGACTAGTCGGCCACTTCGCGTGAGCATCCGCGCACGGAATCCGTGCGCACGTGCACGCTTACGCTTCTTGGGCTGATAAGTACGCTTCATCGATCGTCTTTGTCCCGGGGGCTTCGGTGTCCACTACGGCCCCCCGAGGAAGACCGGGCAGCATCAGAGCCCGCGCGAGCCCCAGAGTATAGAGCCACGCTGAGCCACGCTGTGTGTACCGCTACCGCGCGCCCGTAGCGGGCGACTCCCCCACACCCGGATTTTCTCGCCAATTGCGGACCCAACTCCAGTTCGGCCACGAGACCGCGATGGGCTTTGGGTATATTCGGCAGGCCGGGCCCTCGGGCCCTCTGAAAGTCCCCAACCCCCTCCCGAAGGAGCGGATCAACCCTGCCGTGAGCACCGATTTGGAGCAGATCTGGTCGCAGGTACAGGGCAAGCTCATGGCTGCAGTCGATGACTCCACCTACCGCGTCTGGCTCCAGCCGCTGCGAGCCAGGGACCTCACTGGCGAGTCGCTCGCAGTCGAAGCCCCCGCGCAGTCCTTCGACTGGGTTTGCGAACGCTTCGGGCGGTTACTGCAGACGTGCGCCACAGACGTCCTCGGGGTCGCGGTCGCCATCGAGCTCGTGCGCAGCGAGACCACCCCCCTCAACCACCAGCGAGGAGGGCGAGAACCCGGCTCCACGCTCCCAACAAAGGGACGGGTGACCAACAGACAGCAACACCACGAAGCCCAGAGCGCGCCTCCACCCGACCCGCTAGGCAACCCACGGTTTACGTTCGAGCACTTCGTAATCGGCGACTCCAACCGCCTTGCACACGCCGCAGCGCTGGCCGTCGCAGAGCTGCCCGGGCAGGCCTACAACCCCCTCTTCATCTGCGGTCCGCCCGGGGTGGGCAAGACCCACCTGCTGCGCTCGATAGCGAGCATGGTGCTGAGCTACAGCCCTGGCCTCAGCGTCCGCGCCAGCACCGGAGAGTCCTTCACCAGCGAGTTCCAGATGGCCCTCGGGCAGGGCCGGATGGACAGTTTCAAGGCTCGCTTCCGGCGTGTCGACGTTCTGCTGCTCGACGACGTCCAATTCCTCGAGCGTAAGGCCCGCACCGAGGAGGAGTTCTTCCACACCTTCAACACCCTCCACGAAGCTGGAGCTCAGCTGGTGCTCACCTCAGATCGCCCTCCACGCGACCTCCAAGCATTGGAGGATCGTCTGCGCGAGCGCTTCGACGCAGGCCTCGTCGCCGACATCCGTCCTCCAGACATCCACACACGTCTCACCATCCTCCGTAAGCGCGCCCAGCAAGACGGGATCGAGCTTCCTGACGCCGCTGCTCTCGACGTCATCGCACAGCGCGTAGCCCTCAACGTACGCGCGCTCGAGGGGGCACTCATCCGAGTAGTGGCCTTCAGCTCCCTCACCGGACGACCACTCTCCGCCAAGCTAGCCACCGAGGTGCTCGACAACCTCTACCCGCGCACGATCCCACAACACCACTCGCTCGCCGAGATTCAAGCCGCCGCCTGCCAACACTTCGATCTCTCTCCCGAGGAGCTTGTCTCTTCGTCCCGAGTGGCACGAATCATCTGGCCACGGCAGGTGGCCATGTACCTCGCACGCGAGCTCACCGGGGAGTCTCTGCCAGCCATCGGTCGCCACTTCGGGGGGCGGGATCACACGACGGTCCTTCACGCCTGGCGACGGACAGCAGCCAAGATCCACGCAGACACAACTTCTAGACAAGCTGTGGACAGCCTACGAGAACAACTGGAGAAGACTGCGTGCTGACCGGCCGACTTGCGACACTTCCACACCACCACCCACACGTCTCCCACCTCAATCCACGCATACAACCACCCAATCAACATCTCCACAGCCTCTACTACCACCAAGCCTCTTCCAAGCCACAATCTCTAGATGAAGCTCACACTCTCGACATCGGAGCTGCTTAGTCAGCTTCAAACGGTTACCCGCGTCGCTTCGACCCGCAGCGCCGTACAGGCCCTCTCCGGGGTAATGATCTCTGCGGCTGATGTGGGCACCGAGCTACTAGCCACCGACATGGAGGTTGGCCTGCGAGTACCGCTTGCAGCCGACGTTGCTCGTTCAGGCGAAGCCGTACTTCCAGCGCGCCTACTCCTTGATGTGGTCCGCACCTTGCCGGCTGAGAAGCTAACCCTCGAGCTACGCGCCACCGAGCAGGATGTGGAGATTCTCTGTGGTGGGGCTCTCTTCCACCTACGTACATTGCGAGCGGAGGACTTTCCTACGCTTCCAAGGGCCGGGACCGACACCCACGTGACCCTGCCTGCCAGCGCCTTTGTACAGACTGTCGAGCGAGTGGCACGCTCGGCCTCGCGCGATGAGACGAGGCCCGTCCTTACCGGTATCCTGATCTCAGCAGCCGACCGTGAGTTGCGGATGGTCGCAACCGACTCCTACCGCCTGAGCGTCAAGCGGACGGAACTCGAGACACCCCTCCAGGGCAGCCTCGAGGCGAACGTGCCGGCCCGCGCTTTGCAGGAGCTGGCGCGTATCGCCCAACAGTCCCAGGGCACCGAGCTCACGGCTGGTGTGGGACAGAACCAGGTTGTCTTCGAGCTCGACGGAGTGGTTCTTTCCTCTAGGCTGATCGACGGCCAGTTCCCCAACTACCGTCAGTTGATCCCGGAGTCCGTGGAGCACGAGCTACGACTCGCGACCTCCGAGCTCGCCGACGTCGTGCGCCGTATGAGCCTGCTCGCCCAAAAGAACGCCCCGCTGCGCCTGGCCTTCAGCGAGGGTGAGTTGACCGTCTCGGCCCAGACCCCCGACGTGGGCGAGGCAAGCGAGGCGATCCCCGTCCCCTTCCACGGGGAGCCCTTCGACATTGGGTTCAACCCCGAGTTCTTGCGCGACGGCGTGGAGAGCATTGACACCGACGAGCTGGTTCTGAAGCTGATCAGCCCGCTGCGCCCCGGGTTGATCGAGTCCCCCGACTCGGGCGACTTCGTGTACCTGGTCATGCCCATCCGCCTCAACACGTGACGCCATGGCCGGCGCTGACCGAAACGGGGATGTGAGCCGGAGGCGAATGTCTCCCGGCTTCGGTCAGCGTCCTCGGTCGCTCGCGTGCATAGCACGCCACGCTCCCTGCGTCCTTGACCTGCTTGGCCCTGGCGCTCCGTGTGGCGTGTGTGGTAACGCGGGCTAGGTCACCGCGTGCGTGTGGTCAGCATCGAGCTGCGCGACTTTCGCACCTATGCTCGCGCAGAAGCTCACCTGGGCGAGGGCCTGACGGTCGTCCACGGGCCCAACGGCGCCGGCAAGTCCAACCTCCTGGAAGCGATCTACTTTGGTTGCACCGGCCACCCACTGCGCACTCGCAACGAACGCGAGCTGGTGCGCTTCGGGGAGCGAGCGGTGCGCGTCACGGTGACCGTCAGCGACGACGATGGCCCGCACGAGCTGAGCGTCGGCTACGCCACCAGCGAGAGCGCTGAGAGGCCCGTCAAGCGCATGTACTCTGATGGTGCTGTGGTCGGGCGACTGCTCGATGTCGAGACACGCCCGCTGCTCAGCGTCTTCGTTCCCGACCGCCTGGAGTTGCTCAAGGGCTCCCCGGCTCCGCGCCGCGCCCACCTGGACCGCCTGGTCGCGGCGCTCTGGCCCGCACGCGCTGCCACGCGTCGCGCCTACGCCCGTGCGCTGGCGCAGCGCAACGCGCTGCTCTCGCGCATCCGCAGCGGGCACGCCTCGCGCTCCACCCTGCCAACGTGGGACCGCGAGCTCGCCGGTCCGGCGATCGCCCTGCGTGAGGACCGTGCTCGCGCGGTGGAGCTGCTGCGCGACGCATTCACCGCCCGCACCGGGGAGCTCGGAGTGAGCGGGGAGGTCGTCCTGCAGTACCGCCCGCGCTCCCGCGCAACGCACCCCGAGGAGTTCGTGGCCGAGCTGCAGGAGCGACTCCCCGGTGAGCTCGCGCGCGGCTTCGGCGCTCACGGCCCGCACCGCGACGAGCTCTCCTTCCTGCGCGACGGCCGCGAGTTGCGCAGTTTTGGCTCGCAGGGCGAGCTGCGTCTGGCGCTACTCGCCCTGCTGCTGGCAGAGCGCTCGGTGCTCGCCACCCACCGCGGGCGCACCCCCCTGCTGCTGCTTGACGACGTTATGAGCGAGCTCGACCCCCAGCGCCGGGAGCTGCTCGCGCTGGAGCTGGCGGCGGGCGGGCAGAGCGTGCTCGCCACCACGGACCTCGCCCACGTCCCCGGCGCCGCCGCAGGGGACGTCACGCGCCTGCGCGTTGCCCCCGGCGCGATCCTCCAGGAGGCGTTGGCTGCGTGAGGCGCCCGGCTCCTCGCCCCATCTCCCGGGCGCTCGAGGGCCTTACTGTGGCGCTCGCGCCGGCGAGCACCCTCGCCCGCGTGCAGGCCTGCTGGGAGGGAGTCGTGGGCGACGCGATCGCCGCCGCCGCCCGCCCGACCGCTGAGCGTGAGGGGGTGCTGACCGTGCAGTGCGAGGCGGCGGTGTGGGCGCAGGAGCTCGACCTGATGGCGCCGGAGCTGCTCGCCCGTCTGAACACCGCTCTCGGCGAGGATCACCTGCACAAGCTGCGCTGCCGCACCGCCTGAGCCAGTAGCGCGCGTTTTCCTGGTTTTTGCAGGCGATTGAGCCCCTTGGGGAGTCTGATGGAGGGGGCTCTTGTGCTATTGTTCGAGTCCACGCGCACGTGCCCCGGTCCGCGGTTTGTTGCACCCGGATTTCGGGGCTTTCTCACGTCATATGGAGTGGAGGCTAGTTGGCCGCAGGCAGTGATAACGAAGATGGGCGCACCGACCCCGGATCGGGTACCCCCAACGACCCGTCGGTGGGCGGCAGTGCCAGCTACGACGCGCAGGACATCACGGTGCTCGAGGGCTTGGAGGCGGTCCGCAAGCGGCCCGGCATGTACATCGGCTCGACCGGCGTCATGGGCCTGCACCACCTCGTCTACGAGGTTGTGGACAACTCTGTGGACGAGGCCTTGGCGGGCTTCTGCACCGAGGTCTCCGTCACGATCCACCCCGACAACTCCGTCACGGTCGTGGACAACGGCCGCGGGATCCCCGTCGCGATGCACGAGAAAGAGGGACGCCCCGCGGTCGAGGTCGTGCTCACCGTGCTGCACTCCGGGGGCAAGTTCGGCGACGGCGGCGGCTACAAGGTCTCCGGCGGGTTGCACGGCGTCGGGGTATCCGTAGTCAACGCCCTCTCCGAACGCCTGCTTGTGGAGATTCGCCGCGACGAGTACGTGTGGTCGCAGGAGTACTCGCGAGGCGCCCCGCAGGGCGAGTTGCGCCGCGGCGAGAAGCTCCCCGCGGGCGCGCCCACCGGCACCACCGTGACTTTTCTGCCCGACGCCGACATCTTCGAGAGCCTCGACTTCGACTTCCGCACGCTCGAGGAGCGCCTGCGCGAGACCGCCTTCCTGACCCGCGGCCTGCACATCTCGATCGTCGACGAGCGCGCCGAGGGCCACTCCGCTGAGTTTCGCTACGAGGGGGGGATCGAGGACTTCGTCGCCTACCTCAACGAGAACAAGGAGACCGTCCACCGCAAGGTCGTCTTCTTCGCCGGGGAGTCCGAGGAGGGCGCGGTCGAGGTCGCGATGCAGTGGAACTCCTCCTACCAGGAGTCGATCCACTCCTTCGCCAACAACATCTCGACGCGCG
The DNA here is from genome assembly GCA_963701215.1 of uncultured Solirubrobacterales bacterium. Taxonomy (GTDB): domain Bacteria; phylum Actinomycetota; class Thermoleophilia; order Solirubrobacterales; family Solirubrobacteraceae; genus Palsa-744. The sequence goes on along the minus strand of OY969580.1, from coordinate 3,972,774 downwards.
AGGGCGGCAGCCACCTGTCGGGCTTCCGCTCTGCGCTCACGCGCACGCTCAACAGGTACGCCCGCGACCACGGCCTGCTCAAGGAGAAAGAGGACAACCTCTCGGGCGAGGACGTCCGCGAGGGGCTCACCGCGGTCATCTCCGTCAAGCTGCGCGACCCCCAGTTCGAGGGCCAGACCAAGACCAAGCTCGGCAACCCGGGGATGGCCGGTTTCGTCGAGTCGATCGTCAACAGCGGGCTGGGCGAGTTCCTGGAGGAGAACCCGAGCGAGGCGCGCGCGGTGATCATGAAGTCCGTGCAGGCCCAGCGCGCCCGCGAGGCCGCCCGCAAGGCGCGCGACCTGACGCGGCGCAAGTCCGCCCTGGAGAACTCCACGCTGCCCGGCAAGCTCGCCGACTGCTCGGTCAAGGACCCCTCCCTGGCCGAGCTGTTCGTGGTCGAGGGCGACTCCGCGGGGGGGTCAGCCAAGCAGGGCCGCGACCGCAACACCCAGGCGGTGCTGCCGCTGCGGGGCAAGATCCTCAACGTCGAGAAGTCCCGCATCGACAAGGTCCTGCAGAACACCGAGATCCAGGCGCTGATCACCGCGATTGGGACCGGTGTACGGGACGAGTTCAACATCGAGAACGCGCGCTACCACAAGGTCGTGCTGATGACCGACGCCGACGTCGACGGCGCCCACATCCGCACGCTCGTGCTGACGTTGCTGTTCCGTGAGATGAAAGAGCTGATCGAGGAAGGCTACGTCTACATCGCCAAGCCGCCGCTGTACAAGCTCAAGCAGGGTTCGCGCGAGCGTTACATCGAGAAAGACTCAGAACTGGAAGAGATTCTGCTCGCCGAGAAGTGGGAGAAGCTCCAGGTCTTCGACCGCCACGGCAAGCAGTTCAAGCTGACCGACGCACGCTGGCAGCGGTTCACGCGCCTGCTCAAGCAGTACGAAGGGTGGGCGTTGACGCTGCGCGGTCAGCACGGCCACGACGTTGTGCAGTTCCTCGAGGAGTCCTCGCTGCTCGGCGAGCAGGTGACCACCGTCGAGGAGGCCGTCGAGTTGTTGGCCCGCGCCGACGCTGAGGGTGACACCCACAGGACCGCGTTGGTCGACGAGGACCCGGTGGAGATCCGCGTAAAGGCCATCGAGGCGAGCACGGGTTTCGCGCGGACGCACCGCATCAAGCGCTCGCTGTTCACCTCCCACGAGTACCGCCAGCTGGACAGGGTCCACGTCCAGCTGATCGAGCTCGCCGGCACCCCGGCGTTCGATGTGCGCCTCAGCGAGGCGCACGAGACCGCGGCGTCGTTCGAGGCGCTGCACGCGGCTGTGATGACGGTCGCGCGCAAGGGCGCCAACGTGCAGCGCTTCAAGGGTCTCGGCGAGATGAATGCAGACCAGCTCGGGGAAACCACGATGTCGCCCTCCACGCGGGTGCTCGCGCAGGTGACCCTTGAGGACGCCGCCGCCGCTGACCGCATCTTCTCCAAGCTGATGGGCGACCAGGTCGAGCCGCGCCGCGCGTTCATCGAAGAGAACGCGCGCGCCGTCGCGAACCTCGACGTATGAGCTCCGGGAGGTGACCGAACATGGCCAGCGCTGACGTGATCGGAGGCGGGAACATCGAACCGCGCTCGCTCGAGGAGGAGATGCGCACGGCGTACCTCGACTACGCGATGTCGGTGATCGTCGGACGCGCCCTGCCCGACGTGCGCGACGGCTTGAAGCCCGTACACCGCCGCGTGCTCTACGCGATGAACGAGCTCGGACTCGGCCCGACGCGCTCGTACTCGAAGTGCGCGCTGATCGTCGGCGAGGTGATGGGCAAGTACCACCCGCACGGCGACTCGGCGATCTACGACACGCTGGTCCGTCTCGCGCAGGAGTTCTCGATGCGCAACCCGCTCGTCGACGGTCAGGGCAACTTCGGCTCGATCGACGACGACCCCGCCGCCGCGATGCGCTACACCGAGGCGCGCCTGGCGAGGATCGCGACGGAGATGCTGCGCGACCTCGACATGGACACGGTCGACTTCACGCCGAACTACGACGGCAAAAAGCAGGAACCGCTGGTCCTGCCCGCGCGCTTCCCCAACCTGCTCGTCAACGGATCCTCGGGGATCGCTGTCGGTATGGCGACGAACATCCCGCCCCACAACCTGGGCGAGGTAATCGACGCCACGATCGCCTACATCGAAGACCCATCGATCGAGGTAGACGGCCTGATGCAGCACATCAAGGGCCCCGACTTCCCGACGGGCGGCGTGATCCTGGGACGTGCCGGCATCCGCGACGCCTACGAGACCGGTCGCGGTCGGGTGCGCGTGCAGGCCCGCGCACACATCGAGCCGCTCAAGCAGGGCAAAGAGGCGATCATCGTCACGGAGTTGCCGTTCCAGGTCAAGAAGGGTGGCGACGGTGGCCTGATCCAGAAGATCGCCGACCTCGTCAAAGACGGCCGCATCACCGAGATCGCCAACATCGAGGACCACTCGGACAAGCGCGGGATGCGACTTGTGATCGAGCTCAAGCGTGACGCGATCCCCAAGGTCGTGCTCAACAAGCTCTACAAGCACACCCCCATGCAGAGCACCTTCGGCGTGAACATGGTCGCGCTCGTCGACAACGTGCCGCGCACGCTCAACCTGCTCTCAGTGATCCACAACTACGTCGCCCACCAGCGCGAAGTGATCGTCCGACGCACCAAGCACGAGCTAGCCGAGAAGGAGGCCCGCGCGCACATCCTGCTCGGCCTGCTGATCGCCCTCGACAACCTCGACGCGATCATCGAACTGATCCGCGCCTCCCGCGACCGCGACGCCGCGCGCGAGCAGCTCGTGGCCCGCTTCGAGCTCAGCCACATCCAGGCCACCGCGATCCTCGACCTGCGCCTCTCCCAGCTCACCGCGCTGGAGGCCGACTCGATCAAACAGGAGCACGCCGACGTGACCGAGCGCATCGCCGAGCTGCGCGCGATCCTCGGCGACGAGAGCCGCGTGCTGGCGATCATCAAGGAGGAGCTGGGCGAGATCCGCGAGCGCTTTGCCGACGGACGCCGCAGCGAGATCACCCACTCCGAGGACGAGATCGACATCGAGGACCTGATCGCCGACCAGCAGATGGTGATCGCGATTACCCAGAGCGGCTACGTCAAGTCACTGCCCCTGGCGACCTACCGCCAGCAGCAGCGCGGGGGGCGCGGCGTGACGGGGATGGACATGAAGGACGGCGACTTCATCGAGCACCTCTTCGTGTGCTCCTCCCACGACTACCTGCTGTTCTTCTCCAACCGCGGCAAGGTCTACCGCTCCAAGGTCTACGAACTGCCCGAGGCCTCCCGTACCGCCAAGGGCCGCGCGCTGGTCAACATCCTGCCCCTGCGGGAGGGCGAGCGCATTCAGGCGGTGCTCTCCACCCGTGACTTCACCGAGACGAAGTTTCTCGTGTTCGCCACCCGCAACGGCACCGTCAAGAAGACCGAGCTGCTCGCCTACAACACCCCCATCAAGGCCGACGGCATCATCGCGATCAACATTCGCGAGGACGACGAGCTGCTCGCCGTGCGCGCCGTGGACCCAGACGACGAGATCATCATGGTCTCCCGCGCTGGTCTGACCGTGCGCTTCGCCGAGTCCGATGCCCGCGCCATGGGCCGCGACACCACCGGCGTGCGCGGGATGGACGTGGGCAGCAAGGGCAGGGTGATCGCGATGGACGTCGCCCGCGACGACATGGACCTGCTTGTCGTCACCGAGAACGGCTACGGCAAGCGCACCCGCATCGACCAGTACCGCAAGACCAACCGCGGAGCCAAAGGCGTCAAGACGATCGGCCTCACCGAGCAGAAGGGCGCCCTCGCTGGTGCCCTGGTCGTGCGCGAGCACCAGGAACTGGTGTTCATCAGCGTCGGCGGCATGGTCCAGCGCACCTCCGCCGGCGGGATCTCTCAGCAGGGCCGCTCGGCGACCGGGGTGCGCGTGATGAACCTCAAGGACGACGACCTCGTCAGCGCGATCGCGCTCGTCGTGGAGGGCGGGGGGGATGGAAATGGCGAGCCCGAGCAGTCCGAGCTGCTCGACGCAGCTGCGGACGATCTCCACGGCGATCTGGAGGAAAACGGCAAGCCCCCCCTTGCGTGACGTCACCTCCGTCCGCTACTCTGGCGAGACCAGAGAAAGGAGGTGGTCCGTACGTTGATTGACAGTTCTTGCGGGACCCTGGAGGTGACCGGCCGCTAGGTCGGCAGGCTGGACCGCTCAGCGGAATCCAACCCGGGACACCCCGAGACCGCCGCCGGCCCTGGTCCCTCCGGCAGCACAAGCAGTCTCGGTTTTCCAGTCAAAGCAGCTCTGGCGTAGGGCGTCGCGGGGGTCGCGGCGCCCTACGTCGTTCTCGGGCCGCGGGCGCAGTCCGCCTGCGGTCTCGATGGGACCCTCCGTGCGTGTGCAGGGCTTAGACGGCTGAGAGGCAAGCGAGGCAAGGACGCAGGGAGCGAAGTGTGCTTTGCACACGAGCGATCGAGGACGCAGACCGATCGGTGAGCAGATGCTCTCCCCGATCGGCCAGCGCCGCCTATCGGCCGTCTAAGCCGCTTGCGGGAGGTACTGACGCCATGCCGCCGGGATCGACGGGCTGGCGACGTGGATGAAGACCTCCGCGCGCGGGACTCGCGGGGCGTGCCGCGGGTGCATGCCCGCCTGCCGCGGCAGGCGGTCGCCCTTGCGGCGGTTGCAGGGGGCGCACGAGGCCACGATGTTCTCCCAACTCGAGGGCCCTCCCTTGGAGCGTGGGATCACGTGGTCCACGGTGAGGTTCGAACGTGAGCCGCAGTACTGGCAGGTCCACCCGTCGCGCGCAAACACGGCTCGGCGCGTGATCTTGCGCTGGTGAGCGTCGCGGGGCACGCGCACGTAGGTCACCAGGCGGATCACCGCCGGCCGCGCGAACGTGGTGTGCTCGGAGTGCAGCTCCCACCGCCCGCGCTCCACGAGCTCCGCCTTCTCCTTGAGCACCAACACCACCGCACGGCGCACCGAGCACACGTTGATCGGCTCGAAGGTCGCGTTCAGTACGAGCACCCGGCCACTGTCAGGCCCGCGCCGCCGGTGCTGGGACGGCACGGACCGAACTGAGTCTGGTGGAACGGTGGTATCCATCCGTGCGCCGCAGTGTAGCGGCGACACCGCTCGATCGCACCCGATTGGCGCTGAGGAGCTTCAAAGACCGGCCTGCCCGCAGGGACCCTGTCTCTCTATGAAAGACGCTCTCAGGCCGCTGGGTAGGAGCCCAACACGCGCGCCTCTTCGCAGACCGCGCGCAGGCCCTCCAGCGCCTGGGCTACTCGCGGCTCGCTCGCTCGGCCCTGAAGGTCGGCAAAGAAGACGTAGTGCCCCAGCCGTGCCCGCCGCGGACGCGACTCGATCTTCGTCAGGTTGATCTCCCGCCGCGCGAACTCGTCCAGGCACCGCACCAACCAGCCGGGGCTCTCCGCGCCGGGACCCCAGAATGCCACCGACGTCTTCCACTGGGTAAGTGGGTTCTCGATCTCCACGCGCAGCGGCGGCGCCGACTCGAGCTCCGCGCGTCCTGATGCGCCGGCGCCCGCCCGCGCCAACCACACGAAGCGCGTCGCGTTGTCGTCGCGGTCCTGCACCCCCTCGCGCACCACCGTGGCCCCGTAGATCTCCGCTGCCAGCCGTGTGCCGAGCGCCGCCTGCCCCCGCCTGCGCTCGGTGGCCACCAGCCGCACTGCCTCCGCGGTGGAGCTCGCCGGGAGCACCCGCGCGTGCGCGAGCTCCCCGCGCAGCAGGCGCGTGCACTGGCCCGGGACCTGGGGGTGGGAGATGACGGTGTCGATCTCGCTCAGCGCCACCGCCTCAGCGGCGACCAGCGAGTGCCTGACTGTGAGCAGGGCCTCCCCGACGATCTCCAGGTCCCCGTGCTCGTCCGCGAGCAGGTCGAGCGTCACCGTCACCGATCCGTCCAGCGAGTTCTCGATCGGCACCACCGCCCACCGCACGTCCCCTCTGCGCACCGCAAGCACGGTGTCGTAGATCGTCGTGAGCGCCACCGGCTCGACCGCCTCCGTCTGCGCGCTCGAGAGCAGCGCCTCCTCGGTGAACGTCCCGGCCGGGCCGAGGTAGCCGGCGCGCGGCCGTTGCTCCCCCGCTTCCGGCGCGTGTCCGCCGCCGCCCTCGCGCTCCCGCTCTCCCGTTTCGAGCCCGCGGGGACCGCCCTCCTGCGAGCCGCCCTCCGCCCCTGAGTCGCGAGCAGGCATCGCTCAGGCGGAGCGCTGCTCGCTAAAGGCCACCTCGCTGCCGCCCGGGGCGAGCGCCAGCTGCACCGCCTGCTCCTCCTCCGGGGAGAGCTCGAGCTCGCTGCGACCTTCGCGCACCTGCTTGGCGTACACGCGCGCCTGGTCGCGGTGGTGGATGCAGGACAGCACGACCCCCGAGCGACCCCCGTCGAGCAGTGCGATCGACACCGACTGGCGCCCCGACAGCTCGTTGTAGGCGTCGTAGCGCACCAGCGCCCGGTGTGCGATCGCTCCCCGCAGACCCGCCTCCGCCGCGGCGAGGCGGTCGTCCATGCGCTCCGCCACCTCCCCCACGTACTCGCGCAAGTCTTCGAAGCCCCCCTGCAGCGCCGCCGCATGGGCCACCACGTCGCGCTCCCCCTCCCCCAACACGACCCGCTGGGCGGCTCGTAGGCGCCGCACGCTGAGCGTCAGCGCCACGCACCCCACCAGCGCCACCACGGCAACCGCCGCGGCGGCGATCGCGATGATGCCCTGGGTGTCGGTCAGGCTCGAGGCGGCCACGGTGACAAGCTATCGCGTGGACGGGCGCGATCCCTCACCGACAGGTCCCCGCCCGCCACGGTGACGTGCGAGCCGCGAGGAAAGCCCCCTACCCCCCGAACACCGCCAGGAAGGTGCCCTTGTTGTTTTCGAGGTTCGTCTCACCCGGCACCGGCCGGACGGAGACCGTGACACGCGCTGCGGCTTCCAGCGGGACGCCTTCCACGGGGACGTTCACCTTCGAGGTCACCCCCGGTTCGGTCTTGGGGACCGCCTTGACGGCCTTGTACGTCTTCCCGCCCGCCGACACCGAGACTTCGACTGCCACGTCGGTCTCCGGGTTGCTCCCCGAGTCTTCGACCGCCACCGTGAACGTCGGGTTCGACCCCGCGTTGACGTGGTTCAGCGTCGGTTCGGCTTCAAGCGTGGTGGAGCCCACACTCACCCCCGTCAGCGCGGAGCCGTGCGTGCCGGGCGCCACCTGGCTGCTCTGCGCGGAGCCCGAGGACTTGCCAGTGAGGCGCTGTTCGACGGTGCTCGGTTCTAGCCACCCGAGGTTCGGCAGGAACTGAGTGCTCGCCGTGCTCTGACCCTGAATCCCGCCCGCCGCGAGGGCCTGCTGGATCAGCGGGGCGACGCGCTGAGAGTAGACCACGTCGGAGGCCAGGAACATCTCCATCGTGCCGGCGATCTCGGTGCTCGCCTGCTTGCCCTGCCCGCCCAGCGCCGTGCGCAAGAGGTTCGCGATCTTCGCCAGCGCTTCGGCGCGCAGGTCGAGCACGAGCGTGAGGTTGCGCTGCGCCGCTTCCATTTCGCCCGGGACGCTCAGGCTCTTCGCGTGCGCGGCCTGGCTCTGCGCCTGCCCCCGCAACTGGTTGACCTGCGTCTCCACGTTCAGCGGCGATTCGCCGGAGGCGCTCGCGAGCTCCTTGAACAACGGGCCGGAAACCTGCTGGTCGGATTCCTGCACGAGCTGGCCCGCTTCGCGGTTGTACGTCTTCAGCGCTTCTTCCTTGCCGCTCTTCAGACAGCCGTTGACGAGCAGCACGACCACGATCAACACCACCACCCCGACCCCGGCGGCGATTCGCCGGCGCACCATCAGCGTGTGGTGATCCGGGTGGGGTCCGCTCTGTGGACGCTGTGGCCGGCGTGCCCGTGGGCGAGTGCCCGCCGATCCACGACCGCCGACCGCCGCCGGCCGCGGCGCGGGTGGGCGGGTACCCCCATCATCCTCGTCGAAGAACGACAAGCCGTCCGCTCCTTAGGGTCTTGCCTTGCGGTGGGACCAGTATGACCGCCCGCCCGGCTGGCGGGCGAGCGCCAAGATCCCTCCTAGTGACCTCTGCAACTTCTCGCTCACCGCGGGTTCTCCTGCCCCGTGGCGGCAGGGAGGGCGCGCAGCCGCGGCGAACGCAGGAGACGGTGGACTCCCTCGACACCCTGATCGCACCCGACGCACGGGCTCGGCTCACCAACGACGCGCCCGGGCGCGCCCGGATCGCAGGCGCCCGGGCTCACCAGGGTGGGCAGGCGTCCGTGGGCTGCTCGGTGCTCGGCCGCTACCGGCTGCTGGAACGCCTCGGGGCGGGGGGCTTCGGAGTGGTGTGGCGCGCCCACGACGGGCTGCTCGACCGCGAGGTCGCCGTCAAGGTGATCCCCCTACCGGCTGGTGGGGACGGCGAGGACCGCGAGCGCGCCACCCGCGAGGCGCTCGCCGCCGCGCGCCTCGGCCACCCCGCGATCGTCGCGCTGTACGAGGCCTGTGTGGAGGACGACGCCTTCTACCTGATCTCCGAGCTCGTCCACGGCGAGACCCTCGCCGAGTTGCTCGCTGCACAGACTCTCTGCGACGAGGAGGTCACGGAGATCGGCATTGCGCTCGCCGACGCCCTCCTGCACGCCCACCAGCGCGGGGTGGTCCACCGTGACCTGAAGCCCCACAACGTGCTCGTGCCTCTCCCGGCCTCCCCGACGGGGGCGGCTTGCGTCGCCAAGCTAACCGACTTCGGCGGTGCGTCGCTCGTCGGCGAGGAGGGTCTCACCCGCACCGGGGACGTCCTTGGCACCCTCGCCTACATGGCCCCCGAGCAGATCGAGGGTCACGAGGTGGACGGGCAGGCCGATCTCTACTCGCTCGCGCTCGTCCTCTACGAGGCGCTCTCCGGCGTCAACCCGGTGCGTGGGCCCACCCCCGCTGCCACCGCGCGGCGTATCGGCCGGGCCCTCGAGCCCCTCGAGCGCCACCGGCGCGACCTTCCCCGCGAGCTCACCCGCGCGCTCGACTGCGCGCTCGCTCCCGCCCCGCCCGAGCGGGGGACGCTCTTGGAGCTGCGCGAGGCGCTCTGCGACGCCCTCCAGCGCGGCCCGCGACGCTCGCCGCGGCAGCGTCACGCGTGCGATCCCCGAGCAGCGCCACGACGCCCGCCAGCCGGCCCGGAGGGGCCGGCCCCATCCCAATTTTTACCCCCCGGCACGCCGCTGGCCACGGTCGAAGGTCCACTGCCCGGCGGCTTTCCGGAGCACCTCCACGAGGAGGCAGAGGCGAGCGGCTGGCTCACGCTCCCGCGTCTGGGCTGGCTCGCGGGGACGCTGGCGGTGTGCACCTGGCAGTTCGCCGCCGGCCGCTCTGAGGTCGCGCTGCTAGCGCTCTGTGCGGTCGCACCCCTCGTCCTGCTCGTGCGTCACCCTGGTGCGCGATGGCTCACAGCGGCGCTCGCGCCCGCGCTCGGCCTTGCAGGTCTCGCGGGGGCCTTCCCCGCGCTTGCGGGGCAGGCCACTCGCTGGCGCTCGCGCGCGCTGCTTGGGGCCCTCGGCTTCTGGTGGCTGTGCCTCGCTGAGTTGCCTGACGGGCACGCGCTCGTTTCCCTGCTGGGCCTGGCGCCGTTGTTCGGGGCCGCAGTGTGGGCCACAGCCGCGGCGATCCTGCCGTGGGTGGTGCGCGGACGCAGCGCCGTGCTCGACGCGCTCGCTGCGATCCTCTGGGCCACCGCGCTCGCCGCGACCGGGAGGGTGGGCATCGGGGGGGTGGGCCTCCCGTCCTCTGGCGGCCTCCCCCTAGTCCACGCCGGGCGAGCCGGGCTACAGTCTGGGGCGCCTGCCCAATCCGCGATCCTCGGGGCGTCCCTCGGGGCAGTGCTCGCCATCGCTGCGCGCGCACTGCGCGGGCCTGTCTGACTAGCATGGCCCCAGGGTCCGTGCGATCCGGGACGGCTGTGTCGATGAATCCTCTGCGAACCATGGAGACCACACTCGCCTCCCTCGTGGAGGGCGCCTTCGGGCGCCTGTTCCGGGCGGAGGTCCGCCCCATGGAGCTCGCCCGCAAGCTCGCCCGCGAGATGGACGAGCACCGCACCGCCTCGGTCTCGCGCGTCTACGCCCCCAACGAGTACGCCGTCTGGCTCTCCCCGCAGGACCGCACCCGCTACGACGGCGTCGAGGACGAGTTGATCGACGAGCTCTGCGCCTACCTGCTCGAGCACGCCCGCAGCGAGGACCTGACGCTCGCCTCGCACCCCGTCGTCACCTTCCACACGGACCCCGACCTCGCGCTCGGCGAGTTCGGCATCCAGGCACGACTCGTACGGCCCGAGGACCCCGAGGGCCGCGGCGAGGGCCCCGACGCCGGTGGCGGCGAGGACGCACACGGGCAGACGATGCTCTACTCCACCTCCCGCCGCCTGCGTGAGCCGCTCGAACACTCGCCCTCCCACCGCTCCACCCGCGCGATGCTGCTGCTCGACGGTCGCCGCCTGCTCGTCGCGCCAGGGGGCGTGGTTCTCGGGCGCAGCCGCGACTGCGACATCGTCCTCGACGACGCCGGGGTCTCCCGTCGGCACGCCCACATCCGCCCGGTCGACGCGGGGTGGACGATCGAAGACCTCCACTCCACCAACGGCGTGCTTCTCAACGGCGAGCCGCTGCGCGGCGTGCACCCGCTGGGCGTGGGGGACCGCATCGCGCTCGGCACCACCGAGATCGTGTTCGAGCTGCGATGAATACGCTCCAGCCGGTGTCGGTCGCGCTCAAGTTCGGCTTCCTCGCCGTGCTCTACCTCTTCCTGCTGTGGGTCGCGCGCAGCGCCCTGCGGGACCTGCGCGGAAACAGCCGTGCGGGCTTCGGTGCGGGCGGCTCTCCCGCCGGCGCCGCGGGCAGGGCGGGCTCGGAAAGCACCGGTCTGTACTCGGCCTCCGCGCTCGCTCGCTCGGACCTCTCCCACCGCACTCCGCGGCTCGTCGTCGCCCGCGCCACCGGCCACGAGCCCGGGATGATCTACGACCTCGACGAGAACCTCGTGCTCGGCCGCGGCGACCACGCCGAGATCCGTCTCGAGGACCCCTTCGCCTCCTCGCGCCACGCCCGCATCTACGCGCAGGCGGGCACGCTCGTACTCGAGGACCTCCGTTCCACCAACGGCACCTACCTCAACGAGGAGCTGCTCGACACCACCCCCCGTCCCCTGCACCCCGGCGATCACCTGCGGATCGGCGAGAGCGAATTCGTCTTCGAGGTCGACTGATGACGCGGCAACCCACGAGGTCTCCCCACTGATGCTGCGCGTGGCCGAGCAGTACGCGGGGACCGACACCGGTCTGCAGCGGCCCGCCAACGAGGACTCGCTGCTCGCTCGCGCGCCCCTGTTCGTCGTCGCCGACGGCATGGGCGGCGCGCGGGCGGGGGAGGTGGCGTCGAGGATCGCGGTCGAGGCCTTTCACGGCGGCCTCGCCGACGACGAGAGCCCCGAGGAGGGCCTCGTCGCGCACGCGCTCGCAGCCAACGCGCGCATCTACGAGCTCTCACGCCAGAACGCCGAGCAGGCCGGCATGGGCACCACGCTCACCGCGGTGTACGTCGGCGAGGACGAGGTCGCCGTCGCCCACGTGGGGGACTCCCGCGCCTACTGCCTGCGCGACGGGGAGCTGCTGCGCCTCACCGACGACCACTCGCTTGTGGACGAGCTGATCCGCGAGGGGCGCCTCACCCCGGAGGAAGCCGAGGAGCACCCCCAACGCTCGATCATCACACGCGCGCTCGGCCCCGAGGAAACCGTCGAGGTGGACACCCGCTCCTTTCGAGCGCGCGCGGGGGACCTCTACCTGCTGTGCAGCGACGGGCTCACCTCGATGGTCGGCGAAGCCCGCCTCGCTGAGCTCCTGCGCCAGCACGTCCACGCGCGCCTACGCGACGCCGGCGAGGCCCTGATCGCCGAGGCCAACCGCGCGGGCGGACGCGACAACATCACCGTGATCCTGCTGCGCCTCGAGGAGGTGGGCTCGAGCCCATCCACACCTGGCGCCGCCGAGGGGCACGTGGACGACCGATTCGCAGCCGACCCCGACCGGCACGCCACGCTCGTCGGCGTCCCCGCTGTGGTCGCACCGGCCGTGGACGGCGACGGTTGGCAGGCGTCCTCCACCCAGACCATGGACGGCGACGCTCGGCGAACACCCTCCACGCAGACCGTGGTCGCCCGGCGCCCCCGCGCCCCGACTTCGGCGCGCTCCACGGCATTCGGGGGCGACCGGGCCCCGTCCCGCCTGCGCCGCTCGCTGCTCGCACTGGTCGTGCTCACCGTGCTCGGTCTCCTCGCCGCCGGGGCCTACGTGGCCTCTCAGTCGGTCTACTTCATCGCTACCAACTCCCGCGGCCTCGTGACGATGTACCAGGGCTTTCCCTACGAGCTCCCTGGCGGCCTGGAGCTCTACAGCAGCTACTACGTCTCCGGGGTCGGCGCCTCCACACTGAGCCCCGCCCGGCGGCGCGAACTGCGCGAACACACACTTCGCTCCGAAGGCGACGCTGGCTCGCTGGTGCGCAGCCTCGAACTGGAAGAGCTCAGCGAATGAACCGCCCGATCCTGCGGCTCTACGGGCTGGTCGTCCTGCTGTTCGCGCTGCTCGTCGCCTTCACCTCGCGCTGGACGGTCTTCGAGGCCTCCTCGCTGCGCGAAAACCCCCTCAACCACCGGTCCCTGCTGGAGCAGGAGCGCGTTCAGCGTGGTGCGATCCTCGCCGCCGACGGCACCGTGCTCGCGCGCAGCGTGCGCACCCGCGAAGGGACTTACGAACGCACCTACCCTTCAGGCGAAGAGTTCGCCCAGGCGATCGGTTACTCCTACCCGCTGAGCCTTGCGCGCACGGGCCTCGAGCGCTACCGCAACGCCGCGCTCACCGGCCAGAACCAGAGCAACCTCCAGTCGATCCTCAACCAGCTCCAGGGGCGCAGCGACCGCGGGGACCGGGTGGTGACCACACTCAACCCCGCCGCCCAGCGGACGGCGCTCGCGGCGCTCGGCGGCCACGAGGGCGCTGTGGTGGCGCTCGACCCGTCCACCGGGGCGGTGACGGTGATGGCGTCCACCCCGAGTTACGACCCGGGCGCGCTGGGCTCCCCCGCCTCCGCCGCCAGGCTGAAAGAGGACAGCGAAGCGCCGCTGGTCAACCGCGCCGTGCAGTACGGGTACGCGCCGGGCTCCACCTTCAAGGTCGTGACCGCCACCGTCGCCCTCGACACGGGTGAGTTCACCCCTTCCTCGACCGTGAGCGGGCGCAACGGCATCGCCGTCTCCGGCGTGCCCCTGAGCAACGACAACAACGAAAGCTTCGGTCCGCTCACGCTCACTCAGGCGCTGGCGAAATCGGTCAACACCGTGTGGGCGCAGGTCGCCGAACACCTCGGCGCACGCACGCTCGAGCGCTACATGCGCCGCTTCGGGTTCGACGCAAAGCCGCAGCTCGACTACCCCGCCGAAGAAATGTCCGCCAGCGGCGAGTACCTCCACAACGAACGGCTGATCCCGCCCACCAGCCCCTTTGTCGACGTGGGGCGCATGGGCATCGGGCAGGACAAACTGCAGGTCACCCCCCTGCAGATGGCCGAGGTCGCCGCCGCCGTGGCCAACCACGGCAGGCTGATGGTTCCCCACTTGACCGCCCGCATCGTGGACCCCGAAGGGCGCACCGTGCAGCAGATCTCCCCCCGCGTGCAGTCGGTGGTGATGAAACCCTCGACCGCCGCCGCGGTCACCTCGATGATGGAAGCCGTCGTCGACGAAGGCACCGGCACGCCCGCGCAGATCCCCGGGGTGCAGGTGGCCGGCAAGACCGGCACCGCCGAAACGCAGATCGGTACCGCGATCAACAACGTGTGGTTCATCGCCTTCGCCCCCGCCTCCAACCCCACCGTGGCGATCGCCGTGACGCTCAAGGGCGTGCCCGGCTACGGCGCGGCGTTCGCGGCCCCCGTTGCCAAGCGAGTGATGGAAGTGCTGCTCCATGATTGAAGGCGTGGCCTTGCGCCGGACCGTCCGCCTGGAGGCGGCTCTACTTACGACCCGGACGGTCCGGCGATGATCGACTCCGGCACCGTGATCGACGGGCGCTACGAGGTGCTCTCGCGGATCGGCACGGGGGGCATGGGCGACGTGTACCTCGCGCGCGACCAGCTGCTGGGCCGCCAGGTGGCGGTCAAGCTGCTGCACCACCGCTTCGCCGAAGACCAGGAGTTCGTGGAGCGCTTCCGCCGCGAGGCCTCCTCCGCCGCGAGCCTCTCGCACCCCAACGTGGTCGCGATCTTCGACCGCGGGGAGTGGGACGGCACGTACTACATCGCGATGGAGTACCTCCCCGGCCGCTCGCTGAAGGCGGTGGTGCGCGAGGGCGGCCCGCTGGACCCCGCGGCGGCGATCGACGTCGTCATCCAGATCCTCCACGCCGCGCGCTTCGCCCACCGCCGCGGGGTGATCCACCGCGACCTGAAGCCCCACAACGTGATCCTCGACGAGGAGGGCCGCGCGAAGGTCACCGACTTTGGGATCGCCCGCGCGGGCGCTTCGGACATGACGCTCACCGGCTCGATCATGGGCACCGCCCAGTACCTCTCTCCCGAGCAGGCTCAGGGCCACGCGGTGAGCGCCGCCTCGGACATCTACGCGGTGGGGATCGTGCTGTACGAGCTGCTCACCGGCGTCGTCCCCTTCGACGGGGAGACCGCGGTGACGATCGCGCTCAAGCAGGTCTCCGCCACGCCCCCGCCTCCGAGCGCGCTCGTCGGCTCCGAGGCGATCCCGGCGGAGCTCGACGCGGTCGTGCTGCGGGCGCTCGCCAAGGACCCCGGAGAGCGCTTTGCCGATGCGGAGGAGTTCATCGCTGCGCTCGAGTACGTGCGCCTGCTCCTATCCGGGGGGGGTGGGCGGGTCCCGCGGGCGTCCGTAGCCGGCAACGGACCGGTCGTGCCCACCCCGGCCGCTGCTGCGCTGCTGCTGCCCCTCGCCGAGGACCGCCCGCCTGAAGATTCGGTCGAGGACGAGGACGCCGCCGCCCGCCGTCGCAGGCGGCGCTGGTGGTGGATCGGTGGCGCGGCGCTGCTCGCGCTGGTGGCGGGCGGGGTGGCGCTGGCGCTGCTGCTGCCTGCCGCCAAGCACCGGGTGACCGTGCCCGACGTCATCCGCCGCACCGAATCGCTCGCAATCGAGGCGCTCAGGGCGCAGGGCCTCACGCCCGTGCCCACGCCTGCGGCGAGCACCGACGTCGGCGTGGGTCTCGTGATCAGCCAGAGCCCGGCGGCGGGGACCGAGGTGCAGCGGGGCGCTCGCGTGAGCCTTGTCGTCTCCACGGGTCCCGGCACCGCGGGGGTGCCCGAAGTAAAGGGCCTGACGAGCGCCCAGGCCGAGCGCAAGCTCACGCAGGCCGGTTTCAAGCCGACGGCGCAGAACCGCTCGAGTACGTCTGTGCCGGCGGGCACGGTGATCGACACCGAACCCTCCCAGGGCGTGGCGGTGGTGGCGGGCAGCCCGGTGACGGTCTTCGTCTCCACCGGGCCTCCGCAGGTGGACGTGCCCGAAGTGACCGGCCAGAGCGAAGCCGAAGCGCGCGCCACGCTGCGCGCCGCGGGCCTACGCGCGGGCGCTGTCACCAAGCGCGAAGAACCCGGCCAGACGGCGGGCACGGTGCTCTCGCAGTCACCCGCCGTGGGGGTTCCCGTGCACAGCGGCGAAGCCGTGAACCTAGTGGTGGCGAAGGCGCCGCAGGAAGTCACGGTGCCGCGTGTCGTGGGCAAAAAGAAGGAACGCGCCGAAGGCGAACTGATCGGCGCGGGCTTCGCCGCGAAGTCGGTTGTGCGCATGGTCTCAAGCGTTGCGGAAGTGGGGCTCGTGCTGCAGCAGAACCCCGCCGGCGGGACCAAGGCCAAGAGCGGCGCCACCGTCACGATCACGGTGGGCGTGCTTGGCCAGCAGACCACGCCGAGCACCACCCCGACGACCACGCCCGCGCCGGGTACCGCCACGACCCCGCCCTCCGCCGCGCCGGCGCCGGGAGCGGGCGCCGCGCCGTGAGCGCCGCCGCGCCGCTCACCGTGGCGCTGCTCGCGGGTGGGCGCTCCTCCGAGCACGACGTGTCGCTCGCCTCCGCGCGCGCTGTGCGGGAGGGACTCGAGCGGGCCGGCCACGAGGTGCTCGGGGTGGAGCTCGGCCGCGACGGCGCGTGGCGCTGCGCGGGCGGGGAGGAGCGGCTGAGCCTGCACCCGGGCGAGGGGCTGCTCGGCGCGGACGTCGTCTTCCCTGTGCTCCACGGCCCCTTCGGCGAGGACGGGACCGTGCAGGGGCTGCTGGAGACGCTCGACGTGGCCTACGTGGGTGCGGGCGTGGCGGCCTCGGCGCTGTGCATGGACAAGGTGCTCTGCAAAGGGCTGCTGTCGGCCGAGGGGGTGCCCCAGGTGGAGTACGTCGGCGCGCGCGTGGAGCGCTGGCGGCGGGTGCCGACGGAGGTGCTGGGGGAAGTCGCCGCGCTCGGACTCCCCGTGTTCGTCAAGCCCGCCCACCTGGGCTCCTCGGTGGGCATCGCCAAGGTCACGGACGCCGCCCAGCTGGGGGAGGCGCTGGATCGGGCCTTCGCGCACGACCCGCTCGTGATCGTGGAGGCGGCGGCGCCCGGGCTCGAGGTGGAGTGTGCAGTGCTCGGCCCCACGCTCGCCTCCGTGCCCGGGGAGATCGTCTTCACGGGGGAGTGGTACGACTACGCGGCGAAGTACGAGGCGGGCGGGATGGAGCTGGTGGTGCCCGCCCGCATCTCCGCGACGGCGCGCGCGACGGTGCAGGAGCTGGCGCTGAAGGTGTTCGCATACACCGGCTGCGAGGGCCTTGCGCGCGTGGACTTCTTCGTGGATGGCGAGCGGGTGCTGGTGAACGAGCTGAACACGATGCCCGGCTTCACCCCGACGAGCGTGTACCCCAAGCTGATCGAGGCCTCGGGGGTCCCCTACCCGGAGCTTGTCGACCGCCTCTGCCGGCTGGCCTTCAGGCGCTGGGAGGGGCGGCGGGCGCACGTGTACTGAGTGGCGCTCGTCGTCTGTGGGACGGGTGCCGGCCGGGAGACCGGGCTCTCCAGCCGGCGGACCCTGGCTTGTCGGAAACAATCCGTGGCGACTGGGCCGTTGCGTAAACGGCCGGGGTAACTCCTTTACGGATAGGCACACGCTCACGTGCCCGATGCTGGAGCAATCGTGCCGCGCGGCGGCTCCAAATGGATGTTTCGGATCGACGTATGGTGTGGGCCGTAAACAGCCAAAAAGGAGTAGGAGATGAAACACTTCATGAAGTACACCATCGTTGGGAGCCTCTGTCTCATAGCCCTGCTTGCGACGGGTGCGCTCATGGCCGGCTCCGCGTCGGCGGCGGCCTGGGAACGATGCACGGAAGGAACCGAAAAAGCGGCACCGACCAAATACACCTCGAACCAATGTTCCACTGCCGCGTCGGAACTGAAAGGCAAATGGGAATGGGATGAAATGGAAACCACGGAAAAAGTCAGCATCACCGGTCTCACACTGACCCTCAAGGACGAAAAAACGCTAGGGGGCAAAGAGGTAGTCCGGTGCACCGCTGGAATCGAAGGGGAAGGTGTCGTCGGTCTTGGGGCGATGGGTAAGATAACGGCGATCAAAGTGAAAGAAGCGGAAAAAAACTGCACGTCCGTGGAAGGGCCGTGCGAATCGACAAAGATAGAAGAAGTGACGGGCGCCGACCTGCCGTGGCAGGTGTACCTCAGCTCAAATGAAGGAAAACTTCTGACGAGGCTGCAAGCGAGCGGCAGCGGCGAACCGGGGTTGAAGGTCAAATGCAAAACCATCCTCGGACCCAAGACGGACACCTGTACGGTCGAAGGGGAAGCGAACCCGGAAGAATGGGACTTCGAGAACGTGTTGTCCGGCGGTGTGTTATCGGTGCAGGCCGTCTTTGGTCACACTCACAAAACGAAATGCACTGAAGGCGGGGCGGAAGCCGGCGAACTACAGGGCGCCATCACGCTCAAGGCCGCAAGCGGCGAGGGACTCAAAGTCGGGGGGACGACGGGCATAACGGTGCCGTACTTGGTTAGTTTCGGCGCGCCGGGAACTGTCACCACTGAAAGACTCAGGAACAACACGAGAGCCCCGCAGACTCTCGATACCATGTCGCGCGTCGGGGCGAATCCAGCCGAATTCACCGGCATGGAAACGGTAGCGAGCGAATGCGCCGGTATTATGCCCAACGGCGGCGAATGCAAACTCACGTTCGGTTTCCTGACGGGAGCGATAGGCACGTACACCGCGGAGGTGATATACACGATGCAGCTCCGCGGCACGACGACGGGCATTTCGTACCTGAGGGGCACACGTTGAGCCGGTGAGTGAGGGGCAAACGTTGAACCGGTGAGCCGCCGACTCGGCGTTTCACGGTGCCTGGGGCCGGGAAACGCCGAGCGGCGACAACAGCAATTCCACCAGCACCTTTGGATCGCGGTGGATGCGGTTTGCGCCTTTGCCCGTCGGGCTCGGTGGTCTCTTCCCCAGATCGATTTCGGCGGGGTCGCCCAATTTGTTCATACGGCCTGTGTCGAGGAGCCGCTCGTCGACGGCCCCGAGCCGGCCCTCGAAGGTGGTGTAGACGGGGGTTCCGAGCGCGACGGCCTCGCGGTTCATCGTGCCGCCCGCCGAGATCACGAGGTCGGCGAGCGCGATCAGCGACTGGGCGTCGATCGCCTCGCGGGGCACCCTGAAGCCCGGGACGCCTGACAGCTCCGCGCGCTGGTCGTCGGTGCGGGGCAGCACGACCGGCTGCACGCCGTCAAAGGCCGCGGCGTCGCGCAGCCGGGCAAGTACGCGCGCGAAGACATCGGCGGCGAAGCGGTGGTAGAGGGAGACATCCGGCGGCGTGCGCACGACGACGATCGGCCGCTCGGGGTCGAGCTCGAGCCGTGCGAGGATCGCGGGGTCGGGCTCGAAGTCCGCGAGGTAGTACTCCTCCTTGAGCCCCTCGTAGGCGCGCACCTTTCCGCGGGCCCCGTAGTGCTCCAGGCGCTCGGGCGGGATCGCGTCGGGCACCACCACCGTGTGGGCGAGGCGGCAGTTGATGTGGTGCTGCACGGCGGCCCACTCGTAGTCGAACATCGTGGCGCTGGGGATTCCCAGCAGCGCGGCGGCGACGCTCACGTCGTTGGAGCCGTGGCCAAGCGCGATGTCGAAGCGCCGCTCGGCACGAGCCCAGCGCAGCAGTGCCCCTGAGCGCAGCGCGAGTCCCCCGGCCTTCGCGGCGAGCCGCTCCCCGCGGTGGCGGCCGATCGCCGTATGGGGGATCTGGAAACGGCGCAGCAGCCCGAGCGTCTGGGCGAAGTCGCGCGCCGTCACCTGCACCTCATGGCCCTCGCGTTCCAGCACCTCGATCACCGGACGCATCACGAGGACGTGAGGACTGTTGGTGAGATCTATCCAGACGCGCACCCGCGGACCGTACCGTCTAACTCATCCTGGCCTGGGGAGCCAGGGGCCTTGGCCGGCAAGCCTGCGGGCACGGGACTTTGTCGCACGCCCGGTGGCGCAGCTCGAACATCCGTCGATCCAGACGCCCATCGGGCGCACGGTATCGTTGGCGCGCCCCATGTTGATCCTCGCCTCGGTCACCGAATCGCTCGTCACGGACATGTCGCACTTCGTCCGCGACGGGGGGCTGCCGGCGGTGTTCGTACTGATGGCGCTCGGCTCGGCGTGCATTCCGATCCCCTCAGAGGTGGTGATGTTGTTCGCGGGCTTCGCCGTGGCCGACCCAGGGGGCTCGGGGGCGCACCACCACCTGACGATGACCGGCATCGTGCTGACGGGGCTGCTGGGCACGCTGGTGGGCTCGTGGGTCGCCTACGGAGTAGGCCGTGGGGGGCGCCTGGAGTTGCTCGAACGTCACGGCCATCTGGTGCACATGGGTCCTGCCCAGATCGAGCGCGCCGACCGCTGGTTCGCGCGCTACGGAGAACCCACGGTCCTCTTCGGACGGGTCATCCCGTTGGTCCGCGCGTTCGTGTCGCTGCCCGCCGGGGTCGCAAAGATGCCACTGGTGCGCTTCACGGTGCTGACGTTGATCGGTTCGATCCCCTGGGTGCTCGCGCTCGCGCTCGCGGGGCACGCGCTGGGTAGCGACTGGACGAGCGTGCGCAAGGGCTTCGAGTACGTGGACTACGTACTGCTCGCGGCGATCCTCGCCGGCATCGTCTACGCGATCGTCCGCCGCCGTGGACGCGCCGCTGATCCGGATGCCGCCTAGTCTCTCCCTGCGCCACGCGGTCATCCTTGGCCTGGTGCAGGGCCCCACGGAGGTGCTCCCGGTCTCCTCCTCGGCGCACACCGCCCTGCTCCCCCGCCTGGCGGGCTGGCCTGAGGCGCAGCTTGGCGCCGAGCTGCACAACTCACTGGAGGTGGCGCTGCACGCGGGCACAGCGGCGGCGCTGCTGGTGGCCCTCCGCGGGGAGCTCGTAGACGCGCTCCGTGAACTAAACGGACGCCGCGTCGGACTCGCTGCGCTCGCCCTTGCTCCGCCGGCGCTCGCGGGGTACCTCCTGGAGGAGCGGCTGGAGCGCCGTCCGAGCACGCCACGCACGCTCGCCGTAGGCCTTGCTCTGGGCGCCGCGGTGATGGCGCTGGCCGACGCCCAGGGGGGCGAGCGCTCGGTGACGGACGCGGGGCTCCGCGACGGACTCGCGCTCGGGTTCGCGCAAGCCCTGGCGTTGCTTCCGGGCATCTCGCGCAACGGTGCGACACTTGGGACGGCTCGCGCTCGCGGCTTCGACCGAGAGTCCGCCCAGGCCCTCTCATGGCGCGTGGGCCTGCCAGTGATTGCCGGCGCGGCGGCGCTCAAGACCCGTCGTCTCGCCCAGCGCGGGATGTCGGCAGGTGCGGCCCCGGCCCTCACCGCCGGAGCCATCGCGGCCTTCCTCTCCACCCTGGCGAGCGCCCCGCTGGTTCGCCCCGGCGGGCGCGACCGTGCGCTGTGGCCGTTTGCGCTCTACCGCGGTGGGCTGGCGTTTGTCGCCATGCGCGGCACAACCCGTGCGTCGGCCCGCCTCCAGGCCACCCCCGCCATCAACGCCGCGACGATCAACACGGATGGCCAGGCGCCGATCGCCAGTGCGAGCAGGTGAGAGACGATGAACGCGCCAAGGCCGACGCAAGTGAGCACCGCCGCCGTCCGCGCACCGTGGCGCCGACCCCAGGCGTGGATGCACCAGAGGCCGCCGATCGCCAGGACGACGCCGCCCAGGGGTCGCGAGCCGGTGCTGACGACGACTGCGTAGCCGACGACCAGCGAGGCTGCGGCTACCGGCGCTGTTGGCACAGGGCGCACACCGCGCAGCGTAGCTCTCCACTTGGCAAAGCGCGGTCGGCTGCCGCCGGTTGACACCTCATTGGGAGCGGTCGGACCTGCCCCCCGAGCCGCTGCGACACTCCCTCGGATGCTCGTCCTGACCCTCGCGCTCGGCGCGTCGCTCTGTTATGGCGTGTCGAACTTCCTCGGCCCACAGCTCGTGCGCCAGCACGAGCTGGTCACGGTCCTGGTCGTCTCGCAGGTCGCGGCGCTCGCGGTGTGCGCGCTGTACCTCGCGCTCGGCGGCGGGCGGGCGCTGCCGTCGGATGACGTGTGGCTGGCGCTGCTCGCGGGCGCGGGGAACGCGGGTGGGCTGATCGGCTTCTACAAGGCGGCCGAGCTCGGGCCCCTATCGGTGGTCGCGCCGATCGGAGCCTCGGGGGTCGTGATACCCGTGGTGTGGGGGCTGGCTAGCGGCGACTCGCTGAAGGCGGCACAGGTCGTGGGGCTGGTGCTCGCGATGGGCGGCGCCGTGCTCGTCGCCCGTCGCACCTCGGCCCACCACACCACCGCGCACTACCGTGATCCGGCTGCCGCCGTCCTGTGGGCGGCCGGTTCGGCCGTCGCCTTCGGGGTCTTCCTCACCGCGCTGCCGAAGGCGTCCGCGCACGGGCGCGCGTGGGCGCTGTTCGACGCGCGGCTCGCGTTGATCGCGCTGCTCGCGATCTGGGCCGGGCGTGAGCTCGCCGCGATCAGATTCACCCGCGCCAGCGCACTGCTTGCGGTTCCCGGCGTGCTGCTGGTGATCGGGACGGTCATGTACACGACCGCGGCCGCCCACGGGCAGCTCTCGCTCGTGTCCGTGCTCGGCTCGCTGTTCCCGGTCGTCACCGTCGGCCTGGGTGTGGCGCTGCTGGGCGAGCGCCTCTCGCGCGCGCAGGCGGTCGGGGTCCTCGCAGCGCTCACCGGGATCGCGCTGATCGCGCTGTAGGGGTTTGGGCGAACCGGGCAGGGTCGTCGGTGAACGCGCTGACCGCTGTGACCACGCACTGCGACCGCGTGGTCCGGCGACCGCTGCACTGGTGACCCGCCTCCCAACCGCGCACAATAGAGAGAGCCATGGCGACTGAAACGCTGCTCGGCACCGCACTCGGCGGGCGCTACCGCCTGGATGCCCAGATCGGCAAGGGCGGGATGTCCACGGTCTACCGTGCCTTCGACACGGTGCTGGAACGGCCGGTGGCGATCAAGCTGATGCACCGCGAGATCGCTTCGGACGCCGACCAACTGGAGCGCTTCCGCCGCGAGGCGCGCGCGGTGGCGCAACTCAGCCACCCGCACATCGTCACCGTGATCGACGCCGGCGAGGAGGCCGAGGAGGATGGAGATCCCACCCACCCCCCAACCCCGTACATCGTCTTCGAGTACGTCGACGGCGAAACGCTCAAGGCGCTGGTCCGCCGCACCGGGCCGCTGGAGATCACCGAGGCGCTCGCCTACACGATCGAGATCGCGCGGGCGCTCGGGGCCGCTCACGAGCACCACATCGTGCACCGCGACGTGAAGCCCCAGAACGTGCTGTTGACTGCGGAGGGCACCGCCAAGATCACCGACTTCGGCATCGCCCGCACGCTCACCGAGCAAGGGCTCACGCTGGAGGGGCGGGTGCTCGGCACCACCGACTACGTCTCCCCCGAGCAGGCCCTCGGTCACCCCGTGACGGGGCAGTCGGACATCTACTCGCTGGGCGTGGTGCTCTACGAGTTGCTCACCGGTGCGGTGCCGTTCACTGGGGCGAACCCGGTGGCGGTTGCGATGCGCCACGTCCGCGAGGA
Source organism: uncultured Solirubrobacterales bacterium (assembly GCA_963701215.1). Lineage (GTDB taxonomy): Bacteria > Actinomycetota > Thermoleophilia > Solirubrobacterales > Solirubrobacteraceae > Palsa-744. Next base: position 3,949,539 of record OY969580.1, on the reverse strand, counting down.
GATCCCCGACGTGCAGCACCGCCGCCCGGAGGTCTCCGCCGCGACCGCCGCCGTTGTGGAGCGTGCAACTGCCAAGGACCTCGCGCGGCGCTATCCCGACGTCCCCTCACTGCTGGGCGACCTCGAGGAGGTGCTGGCGGTCGAGGCCGCTCGCGCGGGGCAGGCCACCGGGGAGGTCACCACCGTGCTGCGCACCCTCCCCGGCCCCGCCCGGCGGCGGGTGCCGTGGCACATGCGCCACCCCGTCCGCTGGCTCGGCTCCCTCGTGCTGGTGGGCGGCCTGGTCGCGTTGGGCCTCGCGCTGGCGGCCGGCCACACCCACCGCGGCGTCGCCCCCGACGTGAACGCCAAACCGGGCCTCACGCCGGTCCCCCTGGAACAGACCTCCGCGCACGACTACAACCCCTACGGCAACGAACCCGAACACCCCACCCAAGTGGCCAACGTGGTCGACGGCGACCCCGAAACCGTGTGGAGCACCGAGCACTACCTGGGTGACACCTTCGGACCCAAGCCCGGGACCGGGATCTACCTCGACGCCGCCCCAGGGCTGAGCGCCCGCGCGATCGAGGTCCAAACCCCCACGCCCGGGTTCACCGCGGTCGTGTACGCGGCGCACGCGTTCGACTCGCTCCCCTACGGGGCTCCGCAGAGCCTCTCCGAACGCGGCTGGGTGCAGCTCGCCCCGCCGCGGACCGTCCCCACGCAGATCACGATCCCGCTCGACACTGGCGGCGCGCGCTACCGGTACTACCTGCTGTGGATCACCCGCCTGCCTCCTCACGGCGAAACCGCGGGGCTGTCGGGTGTGACGCTCTTCAAGTAGACGCGCCATAGAGAACCGTGGCGCTGCGCCACGTCTCGGGGTACTGGCCTGCGCCGCCGGGCGTGCGGAGGAGGCCGCGGCTGGTGTGGGCTTGCCGGCCACGGGCTCGACTGTGCCGGGCCAGGTCGAGTCTGCAGGGCGGAAGTGTGTGCGGAGCACCGGCGTGGCCGTGAGAGTGGGCCACCCCTACAATTCCCTGCATGCGCCGACGTCTCCGCTCGGCGGCACCTGTCCGCTTCCATCGGCATATGCTGCCCCAGCTTGTGGTGGACGGGGCGCTGGTTGCGGCCGCCTACTACCTGGCGTTCCAGCTGCGCTTTGATGTGGGGCTGCCGCACCGCTATGAGCTGCTGCGGGAACGCACGATCTGGTGGGTTGTGGTGGGGGGGGTCGCGGTGCTGGTGCTCGCGCGGGTATACCTGCGCAGCTGGAGCTACTCGGGGCAGCGCGACTATGAGGCGGTTCTGCGCGGGGTGGCCGCGGTTGTGCTGCTCACGGTTGTTGGGGTGGCCGTGGCGCGGCCCGTGCAGGTGCCCTATGGCCCCTACCACCACGGGCGGCCCGCAGGGGTGATCGCGGTGGGCCTGCCGGTGGGGGTGATCGTGGTGTTCTTTCTGCTGGCGCTGGTGGCGTTGGTGGGGGTGCGGGTGGTTGCTCGCGCGGCCCACGAGCGCCGACTGCCGGGGGCGCTGCGCGGCGTGCGTGAGGGAGAGCGCGGCGTGCTGATCGTCGGCGCGGGCGACGGGGGGCGGCTGGTGCTGCGGGAGATTGTGCGCAACCGGGGGCTGGGCCTCGCGCCGGTCGGTTTTCTCGACGACGACCCCCGCCTGCGGGGGCTGCGGATCGAAGGGGTCAGGGTGCGGGGCGACACGCAGGGCGACCTGCCCCGCATCCTCGAGGAGGCCGAGCCCGAGGAAGTGATCATCGCGATCCCCTCCGCGCCGGGCTCGACGCGGGCGCGGGTGGTGCGTGAGTGCCGCGCGCGGGGGATCCCGGTGCGCACGCTGCCGACGGTCTTCGAGCTGCTGCAGAACCGCGGCCCGACCGGCGCGGGCGCGGGTGCCGTCGCGCGGCAGGTGCGCGAGGTGCGCGTCGAGGACGTGCTCGGCCGCGAGCCGGTGGTGATGGAGCTCGACCGCGTCGGCTCCTACCTCGCGCGGGAGGCCGTGGTGCTGGTAACCGGCGCGGGCGGCTCGATCGGCGCGGAGCTGTGCCGCCAGATCGCGCACGTGGGGCCGCGGCGGATGGTGCTGGTGGACCACGCCGAGGACAACCTGTTTGCGATCCAACGGGAGCTGCTCGACGAGCGCCACGTGCCCCCCGCGGCGCTGGCGGCGGTGCTGGCGGACTGCAAGGAGGAGGAGCGCATGCGCGAGGTCCTCGCCGAGCACCGCCCCACCGTGGTCTTCCACGCCGCCGCGTACAAGCACGTGGGCCTGATGGAGTCCAATCCGGTCGAGGCGGTGCGCAACAACGCGATCGCCACGCGCGTCGTGGCGCACGTCTGCGGGGATTTCGGGGTGGAGCGTTTTGTGCTCGTCTCCACCGACAAGGCCGTCGCGCCGGCGACCGTGATGGGGGCCTCCAAGGCGCTCGCGGAGCTCGCGCTGGAGGGCGCGGCGGCGCGCCACCCGGCGACCGTCTACAAGGCGGTGCGCTTCGGCAACGTGCTCGGCTCCTCCGGCTCGGTGGTGCCGATCTTCCGCCGCCAGATCGCGCGCGGGGGGCCGGTGACGGTTACCGACGAGCGCATGACGCGTTACTTCATGACGATCCCCGAGGCCGTACAGCTGGTGATCCGCGCGGGTTCGCTGGGGTTCCCGCACGTGCCGCGCACAGCGGAGGTGCTGGTGCTCGACATGGGCGAGCCGGTACGCATCGTGGAGCTCGCGAGGGCGATGATCGAGCTCTCCGGCCTCGACCCCGACCACGACATCGAGGTCGAGATTGTGGGCCGCCGCGCCGGGGAGAAGCTGCACGAGGAGCTGTTCAACCCCTACGAGCGCGCCCAGCCGACCTCGACCGAGAAGATCCTGCTCGCCGAGCGCGCGCCGCTCGCGCCGGAGGTGGTGGAGGAGGCGTTCGCGGAGATCAACCTGCTGGTGCTGGAGGGGGACGCCGCGGGCCTGGCGGCGAAGGTCGCGGAGCTGACCTCGCAGGCGCGCAGGCGCGTGGGGCGGACGCCCACCGACCCAGCCGCTGACCCAGACACCCACACGGACACGGCCGCCGACCCAGCCGTCCGCCCGGAACCGGTGGCCGCTGCCGTGGGGGAACCCGCGACCGCGTCGGAGGCGCCTGTCCCACTCATACACTCTGGCGACGCATGACCGCACTGCCGCTGGCGCTCTCGATCTCCAACACGCTGCTCAAGGCCGGCGCCCTGGCCGCCTTCGCGGGCCTGGTAGGAATCGCGGTGCTCTCGCTGCTGGTCTTCTCGCAGGCGCGCGAGCTCAAGCGGCTACGCGAGTGGGCCGGCCGCGCGCCCGAGCGCGCCGCGGAGCTGGAGCAGCGGGTGAGCGCCGAGGCGGCGATCCGCATCCAGCGCACCGTCCAGCCGGGGCCCCGGCCCGCGGGGGCGGTCGTACCCCGCGCCACTCCGGTGGTCACCCGCGCCACGGCCGCGGACCCCGCGGCGGGCGCAGCCGCCGGGGTGGCGCTCACCGCCGCGGGCGAGCCCGTCGCCGGCCAGCCGACCGAGGTGAGCGGGGTTCCCATTCCCGGCCAGCCGGCGTTCGTACCCACCGCTCAGCCCGCCGCGACGGCGGCTGTCCAGCCCGTGCCGTCCCCCAACGGCCCTGTGGCTCCAGGTCAGCTGGCGACCGCGCCCGCCGGTGCACCGGCGGCGGAAGACTCGAAGTCGGAGGGGGCTGAGCCCGACGACACCCACAAGTCTGCGCCCGCCCCGACGGCCGAGGAGGGCGCTCCCGGGCCGGCTCCGGGTGCAACGAACGGTGCGCAGGGCGAGCCCGTCGCAGTCGAGGGCGCCCCCGAGTCTGTGGCGGGCGAGGAGGAGCCGGCTGCCGCCGAGGCTGAGCCGGCTGTGAAAGAGGCCGAGCCGAGCGTCCCCGCGCCGGTGACTGTGGCGGCGCTCGCTGCCGCCGCAGGATCCGCCGCGGTGGCGTCGCGTGTCTTGGAGCCAGCCGCCTCCGCGCCTGCGCCCGCGCCGCCGGTCCCCGCGAGAGCCCCGACACCGCCGCCCACGCGCCCCCCGCTGCCCCCCCGCCCGTCGGCGTCTGCGCGTCCCGCGGGGTCTGCGGGTGGGCCGGCATCTGTCCGTCCGGGGGGGGAGGGAGTGGGCAGGGGTCGCGGGGAGGCAGCGGGGTTGCCGAGACGCGGCGAGGTGGGGTACCAGTTCCTGCGCGAGGAAGAGCGCTCACCACGGAGAGCGACGGCGCTGATCGTGGGCGGGGTCGTGGTCGGCGTGGCGGTGCTGGTGGCAGTGCTGCTGTCGCTCGGCGGCGGCTCGTCGAACAAGTCCCCGGGGAGCACGCAGACGAGCTCGAGCACTTCCGGCGGGCACAGCTCCCACCACGGCACGCCGACAGTGGCGAGCCCGGCGGAAACACACGTGGTGGTGCTCAACGCCACCGAAACGAACGGCCTCGCGCACCGCCTGTCGGGGGACCTGCAGCAGAGCGGCTACACGCTCGCGGCCGCGCTGAGCGGGACCCCGTCGGCCCGCTCGACGTCGGTGGTGGAGTACACGAACGGCCACCGCACCGAAGCGCAGCACGTGGGGCAGACGCTCGGTATCAGCGAACTGCAGCCGCTGGAAGGCGCGGTCGCGCCGTTGGTGGGCTCGTCGACGGTCGTGGTGATCGCGGGTGCCAACCAGGCGGGTACCGGAGAATCGTCGTCTGGCGCGAGCACCGGGGCGTCCTCGGGCGCCGGCGTGACGGGCGCAGGGGAAGCCCAGGGCGGCGCGGCCCAGGGCGCCGGAGAAACCCCGGCCGGCGGCGGGGAAGCGGCCGGCGGCGCGACCGGGTGAGGGCGCCTTGACGGGCCAGGCGATCCCGACGGCGAGCTTCCTCGACATCCCGGAGCGCTCGCGCAAGCCGCGCGAGCGGGGCCTCACGCACGTGCTCGACCGGGGCCTGTCGCTCGCGGAGGTGGAGGGCCTCGTGGAGACCGCAGGGGAGTGCGTGGACATCGTCAAGCTAGGGTGGGGTACGGCGCTGGTGAGCGAGAACCTGCGGCCCAAGCTGGAGCGCTACGCCGCGCACGGCATCCCCGTGGTGCTCGGCGGCACGCTCACCGAGCTCGCAGTGCGCCAGGGCCGCGTCGAGGGTCTGATCGCGTGGCTGCGCGAGCTCGACCTGCGCCACGTCGAGGTCTCCGACGGCACGATCGCGCTCGCGCCCGAGGTCAAGACGCACCTGATCCGTACGCTTGTCGCCGCCGGGTTCACGGTGCTCGCGGAGGTTGGCAGCAAGGACGCCGCGCACATCATGGCTCCGTACGTGTGGGTGGAACAGATCGAACGGGACTTGCAGGCCGGCGCGTGGAAGGTGATCGCGGAGGCGCGCGAGTCGGGCACCGCGGGCATCTACCGCGCCGACGGCGAGGTGCGCAGCGGGCTGATCGATGAGATCGCACACGCAGTGGAACCCGACCGCATGATCTTCGAGGCGCCGCGCAAGGAGCAGCAGGTGTGGCTGCTCGACTTCTTCGGCTCCGAGTGCAACCTCGGCAACATCGCCCCCGGCGACGTGCTCTCCTTGGAGACGCTGCGCCTGGGGCTGCGCTCGGACACCGTGGAGCGCTTCGCACTAGGCGGGAAGGATCAGTAGGGATGAGCTCCGCCCCCCAAGGGGGCTCCGCTGGGCGGCGTTCGCATGGCGAGACGGGGCAGGCGCAAAGGCTGGCGCGCGTGGTGTTTGCGGTGTTGGTGGTGGCGTGCTTCGCGGCGTTCGTGGCGACACAGCGGCTCAAGCACACCCCGACGCCGGTGCAGGAATTCAAGATGGACGAAGCCTTCCACCCGACTCGCGTGCCCGCCGCGACCTGCCGCGGGAGTGTGCCGGCAAGCCTGGTGAACTCCAGCGTTCGGGTCGAGTACCTCGCGTTCAAGATCGCGCAGGCGGACGCAGTGACGGTCGAGATCGCCGACTCGGCGAACAACCGTGTGGCCACGATCGTGCGCGACCTCCCGGTGCAGCGGTACAAACCGCTGTCGCTGTGCTGGAACGGCCAGTTGGGGCCGACGGAGAGCGGGGGGGTGGCGCCGCCGGGGGAATACCGCCTGTTGGTGCACCTGCACAACCAGGACCTCACCCGGTACTCCACACGGAGCTTCCGACTGGAAGAGCGCCCGTGAGCCCCCGCGGTTGGTCCCCCCACGCGCCGACGCCGGGCACGGAGGACCGAAGCCGGGGGACACTCGCCTTCGACCGAAGCCGGGAGACACGCGCCTCCGGCGCTGGCCGATTTGGGGATGCGAGCGGAGCGAGTGTCTCCCCAATCGGTCCCCGTTTCGACCAGCATCCCCGTTTCGGCCAGCGCACACTGCGCCCGGTCTGCGAACGCACACACGTGGACGATCCCCAATGAACACCCTTACGCTCGCCACCGCGCACGGCCTCGGCGAGGCGGCCGAGAAGTTGGGGGTGATTGCGGTGGCGCTGCTTGTCGCGGTGACAGTGCTTGCGCGCCCGCCGCGGGTCTCTGAACACGCACGAGCAGTGGCGATGCTGGCGGCGTTGATCGTGACGCCGGTGCTGCTGACGGTGGACATCTGGCACACCTCGCAGCTGACCCACCTGCGCCACCAGCCCGCGAAGGCCGGCGCGGCTGTGGTCCTGGGCCTGGCGGTGGTGGCTGCGCTCGCGGTGCTCATCCACCGGCGCCCCCGGGCGTTCCCGCTGCTGGCCGTGTTCGCGCTGCCGTTTCGTCTGCCGATCGCCACGGGCGGCAGCACGTCGAACCTGCTGATCCCGCTCTACCTGGTCGTGGGGGCGGGTGCACTGGCGTATTTGACGCCGCGTTTGCTTGGCCGTTCCACGCCGCCCGCGCGACAGGCGCCGATCCTGCTCGAATGGCTGTTGGCGGGCTCGGTGGTGCTGTACGGGCTGCAGGCGGCCTACTCGGCGGACTTCTCCAAGGCGCTGGAGAACATGGTCTTCTTCTACGTGCCGTTCGCGCTGCTGTTCGCACTGCTGCGCGAGGTGCGCTGGACGCGCGAGTTGCTGCTCCAGTGTCTCGCGGTGGCGGTGGCGCTGGCTGTCGTGTTCGCCGGGATCGGCTTCATCGAGTACCACCGCAAGCAGCTGTTCCTCAACCCGAAGGTGGTCGCCGCGGACGAGTACGGCAACTACTTCCGTGTCAACTCGCTGTTCTTCGACCCCAACATCTACGGGCGCTTCCTCGCGCTCGTGATGGTGGCGGTGACGACGGGGGTCCTGTGGAGCGTGCGCCGACGTGAGGTGCTCACGGGGGGTGCGGTGCTGCTGTGGCTGCTGGGGGGGCTCGTGACGAGCTTCTCGCAGTCGTCCATCGCGGCGCTGCTGCTCGGCCTGGCGGTGCTGGCGGCGTACCGGTGGGACGTGCGCGGCACGCTCTACGTGGTGGGCGCGCTGGCGGCTGTTGCCGTGGTCGTGATCGCGGCGGCGCCGGCGAGCCTGCACCTCGGCCTGAGCGGCAAGGGCGGCTCGCCGAGCAACGCGACGAGCGGGCGTACGAAACTCGTCGAAGGGGGGCTGCGCCTGTTCGCCGACCGGCCGCTGCAGGGCTTCGGGCCGGGCTCGTTCGCACAGGAGTACCGCGCGCACGAACACGTCACGAGCGACTCGGCGACCTCGGCCTCGCACACGATCCCGGTGACGGTCGCGGCCGAGCAGGGGGTCGTCGGCCTCGCGCTGTACGTCGCGCTGCTCGTGTCGGCCTTTGCGGTGCTGTTCCGCGGCGCCGGGCGCTCCCCTCCGCGGATCGCCCTGGCGGCTTGCTTCGCGGCGCTGGTGCTGCACACCTTCGCCTACGCGGACTTCCTGGAGGACCCGGAGACTTGGCTGCTGTTGGGTATTGGGGTCGCGCTGGCCTGCGCGACCGGCGGCGGCGAGACGCGGCGCCGGGCCGAGCCGGAGATGGAGCCGGCGGCGCTGAGAAGCTGAGGGCGTGCGGGACTGGGCAGGGGGAGGGCAGGCCTGGGTGGGCGGGCCTTCAGATCCCCTCCCGAACTCCCCTGTCTCGACGCCCACGAAGGGCTAGTAGGTTCCTGGCGTGCGCGACTACCTGAGGCGCCTCCTCACCACCGGCGCGGCCTACCAGGCGGCGGAAGTCGTCGCCAAGGGGATCGCGCTGTTCACGCTGCCGCTCTACACGCGCCACGTCTCCCGTGGGGAATACGGCGCCTACAACACGCTGCTGACGTCGGTGATCCTCGCGTCGATCGTCCTGCGCCTGGGCGTCGGCGAAGCGTTCGTCCGCTTCTACTTCGAGGACGCCGACGCGGCGCGGCGGGAGCGCATCGCGCGTACCGCGATGGCGACGGTGGCGTGGACGACGACGGTGGCGGCGCTCGCGGCGGTGGCCTTCGCGGGCCCGCTCTCGCACCTGCTGCTCGGCGAAGCCGACGCGGAACTGCTCGACTGCGCGGTCGTCGGCCTGTGGGCGTTCACGAACCTGGAGATGGCCTACGCGCAGCTGCGCGTGGACGAACGCGCGCGCGCGTACATGTACGCGTCGGGCGCCAACGTGGCGATGACGGTGGCGTTCACGGTCGCGCTCGTCGTGTTCGCCGGCGAGGGCGCGCGGGGCCTGCTGCTCGGCAACTTCGGCGCCTCGGCGCTGGTCGTGCTGGGCCTGTGGTGGGTGCTGCGCCGGCGTTTCTCGCTGCGCGTGCGGCTGGCAGACCTGCGCGCGATGCTGCACTTTGGGCTGCCCACGGTGCCGGCCGACGCGAGCGTGTACGCGCTGCAGGTGGTCGACCGCCTCTACATCTTCCGTGCCTACTCCCACGAAGCGGCGGGTGAATACTCGGTTGCGCTGCAGCTCGCGACGGTCGTGTTCGTGTTCGTGCGCGGCTTTCAGTACGCGTGGCCGCCGCTCGCCTACTCGGTGCAGAGCGACCGCGAGGCGGCACGGCTGTACTCGCTGGTCACGACCTACTTCGTGCTCGGCACCGGGGTGGTCGTCTGCGCGGTCGCGCTGCTGGGCCGCTGGATGGTGCGGCTGCTCGCCGCGCCGTCGTACTTCGGCGCGCACACCGCGCTGCCGTGGCTGGCGCTCGGGTGGACGTTGTACGGGCTCTACCTGGTGCTGATCGTGATCACCGGCCGCGCACGGGTGACCCAGCGCAACCTCCCGCCCGCGCTGGTGGGGCTCGCGGTCAACGTCGCGCTGCTGCTCGTGCTCGTACCCTCCTCCAGCGCGGGGCTCGGCATCGCGGGCGGCGGCCTCGCGCTGTGCGGGGCGTACGTGGCGATGCTCCTGGTCATGCACCTGCTCACTCGCGGCGTGTTCGCGGTCGGCTTTCAGTGGGGGCGCCTCGCGCAGCTGACCGCGATCCTCGCGGGCGTAGCGGTCTCGGGCGAGCTGCTGTTGCCCACCGCCGGCCTCGGCGGCCTCGCGCTGCGCGTGGCGTGGCTTCTGTTGATCCCGGCACTCTTGGCCCTGACGCGCTTCTTCCCCCCAGCGAGCGCGCGCAGGCGGGCCTGCTGCTCACCGACGCCCGTCGGCGGGTCGCGGCGTTCCGCGCCGGCGGTGGCGACGTTGAGGCGTACGCGGAGGACCCGCTACGCGACCTGTGAGCGGGTGGCTCTGGTCCACGGAGCCATAGCTCTGGGGCTTCCCCCGCGGCTACTGGCCTCCTCCCGCGCGGTTGTAGGCCGCGGCGGCCTCGCGCAGGCCCCCGCCCCGCTCGGGGTGCAATGTCGCAGTGACATGGCACCAGTACCGCGCCGCGGAGTGGCCGGGGAGCGCAAGCGCTGCGAGCGCGCGCTCCGCGTAGGCCCAGGCGGTCAGCCAGCGCACCGCGCGGGCCGCGGCGGGGGAGTGATGCTTGCGTATATATAGGTCGCGGTTGCGCGCCATTTCTACGATCCGTCGCTCGGGGATTGTGTCGGTGGAGAGTTGCTCGTGGTGGACGGCCACCGCCGCGGGCACCCACAGGCTGCGCCAGTCGGCGTCGCGCAGGCGCCTTGCAAAGTCCACCTCGTCGGAGTAGACGAAGAACGCAGGGTCGAGGTAGCCGACCTGCGCGGCGGCCTTTGTGCGCACGAGCAATGCGGCGGACTGGCACCAGTCGACCTCGCGGGTGCTGGTCCCGAGGCTTTGCACGACCAGCCGGCGGTGCAGTAGGAGCGCGCCCGCGAGGGCGGTGAGCGGCGTGGGGAAGCGCCACGCCGAGGCCTGCGCGCTGCCTCCGGCAGGGGCCCCCGAGCCGGAGGGCCGGCGCAGCGCGGCGCCCGCGCACGCTGCGTCGGGCCGCCTCTGCAGCGCCTCGTAGAGCGCGCGCGTCGCCCCCGGCTGCAGCTCGGAGTCCTCATTAAGCAGCAGCGCATACCGCCCCCTCGCGCGGCGCAGCAGTTCGGAGTCGTTGAGACCCTTCCCGCGCCGTTCCCCCACCGCGATCGTCTCGTCCACCGCGGGGTGCTCGCGCGCTGCCTCCACAGAGCCGTCTCTGGAGCCGTTGTCGAGCACGATCGCCTCGGTGGCAAACGGCAGCGTGGCGCGCTCGCGCGCGATCGCGTCGAGGCCACGCAGCAGCAACTCCCGCTGGGAGGTGTTGACCACGCAGAAGCTCAACTCGATCTCCTCGGCCACGCGCCTATTGTCTCCCGCGATGCGCGTGCACGTCGTCGACCCCTCGGCCTATACCCCCCCGTACGACTACGCGCTCTGCCGGGCGCTGGGGATCGCCGGGGCGGAGGTGGAGCTGTTCACGAGCCGTTTCGCGTACGGCGCGGTTCCCCCGGCCGATGGGTATATGCGGCGCGAGTGGTTCTATCGGCTCGCGCACCGCGGGACGGCGGCCGGGCGTCGCTCGCGGGGGCGCATTGCGTTGAAGCTGTTCGAGCACGTACCGGACATGGTCCGCTACCGTCGCGCGGCAACGGGGGCCGATGTCGTGCACTTCCAGTGGCTCACCGTGCAGCCGCTCGACGTTCACCTGCTGCCGCGGCGGCGCTCGATGCCGATGGGCGCTCGGCCCAAGCTGGTCTTGACCGCGCACGACGTCGTGCCGCGCGAGCCGCGGGCGGGGCAATTGCGCGCGCAGCGGCGCCTCTATGAGCACTTCGACGCGATCATCGTGCACTCAGAGCACGGCCGCGCGCGGCTTGTCGATGAGCTTGGGGTCGCTTCGGAGCTCGTGCACGTCATCCCGCATGGGGCGTTCATGCACCTCGCCGAGGGCGCTATTGGACCGTCGCCCCATAAAACCGCTGGGCCTGTTGTTCTCTGCTTCGGTTTGATCCGCCCTTATAAGGGGATCGACGTGTTGTTGGAGGCTTGGCGGGGCCCTAGCCGAGAGGGGGTCGGTGTTGATGGCGCGGAGTTGTGGATCGCGGGGATGCCGCGCGGCGATCTCCCCACGCTGCTTGGAGGCGACCCCCGCTCGCTGGCAGCCATTGGCGTGCGCCTCGACGCGCGCTTCATCCCCGACTCCGAGCTGCCCGGGTACTTCCGCGGCGCCGACCTCGTCGTGCTGCCGTACCTGCAGGCCGATCAGTCGGGCGTGCTGTTCACGGCGCTAGCGTTTGGCAAGCCGCTGCTGCTCAGCGACGTTGGCGGCTTTCCGGAGATCGCATTGACTGGCGCTGGGCGCACCGTCCCGGCGGGAGACTCGGACGCGCTGCGTTCCGCGCTGCGCGAACTGCTCGGCGATCCGGGCGCGCTCGCGGAGATGGCCGCGTGCGCAGGTGCGGCCGCGGCGGGGCCGTACTCGTGGGAGGCGGTCGGGCGCGCGCACCTGGAGCTGTACGGGCGGCTGCTCGCCCGGTGAGTCTTTGCCCCAATCGACCGGGCGTGGTATAAATGATGCCATGGTCACAACCATCGATTCTGCCGGGCGGATCGTCGTCCCCAAGCGGCTGCGCGAGGAGCTCGGCTTCAGGCCGGGGCAGAAGCTGGAGCTGAGCGCGGTGGACGGGAGGCTGGAGATCGAGCACCCGGTCACTCCGATGCGCCTGGAGAGGGATCGCCGCGGACGGCTCGTCGCGGTCACCGACCGGCCGATGCCGAAGCTGACACAGGAGATGGTGCGGGAGATGCTGGAGCAGATTCGGAGGTGACTCCGGATAGCAGCGTCGTGATCGCCGCGTTCGCGCGCTGGAACGTGCATCACGAGGCGGCCGGCGAGGCGCTCGGCGACATCGGGGATCTCGTGGCGCACGTAGAGCTCGAGGCCTACTCGGTGCTGACGCGTCTGCCAGAGCCGTTCCGGGCGGACCCGGCGCTGGCCGCGCAGTATCTCCGCGAGGACTTCCCGGGCGCGCGCATGGCGCTGCCGGAAGCCGAGCGGCGGGAGCTGGTCGCAAGGTTCGCCCGACTGTCGATCGCGGGCGGCGCCGTGTACGACGCGATGGTCGCGGCCACAGCCGCTCACCACGAATACCGCCTGCTCAGCTGCGACCGTCGCGCCGCCCCCACGTACGACCGGCTCGACGTCGACGTCACCTACCTCTGAGGCCCGCGCAGGGCTGGTGCGCGCCGGCGTCGCGCCCTCCTGGGCGGGCGGGGTCCGATCCAAGCAACCGACGGGTCGGGAGCGCGGCGGGTATCTCCGACCCGGGGCAGATCTCGAAGCTCCTCGCGCGCCTGCACACGCTCGGATTGATCGCGAACACGGGTGGGGATCACAGCAAGGGCGAGCCGAACGCCTGGTCGCTCACCCCCCGGGGCCGCGAGATCACGCGGACACTCCAGGCCCAGGCCGCCTGAGCGCTTCACTCTGCCGTCAGCGAGAATGCTCACCATGCGCACCGCCCTAGAGATTGTCTTCTGGCTGGCCGCCGGTATGATCGTGTGGACGCAGCTCGGATATGCGCTCGCGCTCGCCGTCCTGGCGCGCCAGTTTGGACGGGCGCCGGCTCCGGCGCCCGCGCAGGGGGAGCCACTGCCCACGGTCTCCCTGATCGTGGCAGCGCACAACGAGCAGGAGATGATCGCCGCGAAGGCCTCCAACGCGCTCGCGCTCGAGTATCCGCGCGAGCTGCTGGAGCTCGTCGTCGCGTGCGACGGGTGCACGGACGCCACGGCAGAGAGCGCGCGCGCGGGTGGGGCCGATCTCGTGCTGGAGCTGCCGCGCGGGGGGAAGGTTCGCGCGCAGGATGGTGCCGTGGAGCGGGCGAAGGGGGAGATCGTCGCGTTCTCCGATGCCAACTCGATGTGGGAGCCCGGGGCGCTGCGGGCGCTGGTGGGGGCCTTTGCGGACGAGCGCGTGGGGTATGCGTGCGGGCAGGTGCGTTTTTTTCGCGACCCAGAAAAAGCGCTCCGGGGCTCGGCGGCGGCCACGAACCAGGAGGGGGTGTACTGGCGCTATGAGATGGCGGTGCGGGGATGGGAGTCGCGGCTCTCTTCGATCACCGCGGGAAATGGCGCGATCTACGCCACGCGGCGCGCGTCGTACATGGTCGTCGACCCGATCATGGGCCACGACCTGTCGTTCCCATACAGGATGGTCAAGCGGGGGTGGCGCGCGGTATACGTGCCGCAGGCGCGTGCGAGCGAGCGGATGGTGCCGTCGATCGAGGGCGAGCGGGCGCGCAAGCGGCGGATGATGAGCCACACATGGCCGATCGTGCTGCGCGGCGGGATGCTCTCCCCGCGCGGGTATCCCCCGGGCTATGCGCTGATGGTCCTCTCCCACCGCGTGCTGCGCTACGCGACGCCGTTCCTGCACGCGATTGCGCTGGCCGCCAACGTCGCGCTCGTCGCGAACGGTGGCGCGGGCTCGCTCTACACGGTCACGCTCGGACTGCAGCTCGCGCTGCTCGCCGCCGCCGGGCTCGGCGGGGTGGTACGCGTGCGCGTGCTGCTGGTGTGCCGCTACTACGTGCTCACCACGGGCTCGCTCGCGTTCGGCCTGTGGGATTGGCTGCGCCATGGGACCGACGCAACCTGGGAGGCCGCCGAGGGCACACGCCCGGACTCCGCAGCGGTGCTCGGGCGATGATCCGCCCTGACGCCCGAATGGCTGCGCATGACTGCGTCCTCGCTCGCTCGCGTGCTAAGCACGCCACGCTCGCTGCGTCCTTGTCCTGCTTGCCCTTCGAACGTCAGGGGGCTGGATTGTGATCCGCCGCGCGGTGGACGTCGTGGTCTCCGCGACCATGCTGGTGCTCGCCTCCCCCGTGCTGGTCGCGGCGGTCGTAGCGATCCGCCTGGAGTCCCGCGGGAGCGCGATCTACCGTCAGCGGCGCATCGGCATGGGAGGCCGGCCGTTCGAGGTGATCAAACTGCGCACGATGGTCACGGGCGCGGAGAAGATTGGGGCCGGCCTCGCAATCGACGCGGACGACCCGCGGATCACGCGCGTGGGGGCGCTGCTGCGGCGCACGTCGCTCGACGAGCTGCCGAACCTGCTGAACGTGCTGCGCGGAGAGATGTCGCTGATCGGTCCCCGCCCCACCCTGCCGGGGCAGGTCGCGACCTACACCCCCCGGCAGCGCGGACGCCTCGCGGTGCGCCCGGGGATCACCGGCTGGGCGCAGGTCAACGGCCGCGCGTCGCTGCCGTGGAGCGAGCGGATCGAGCTCGATCTCGAGTACATCGAGCACCGCTCGCTCGCGCTCGACCTGCGCATCGTGTGGCGCACGGTGGCGATCGTGTTGGGAGGCTCGGGCCTGTACAAGGGCGAGGCGGGCGGCTGGAAGGAGGCTGGGAAGGATGGATAGGCTCCGCCAGGGCTCCGCCGAGCGGCGTGCGTTTCGCGGGGAAGGGAGCGTGCCGCGGAGGCGGCGGCCGCGTGAGACCCGTCGGCTGGTGCACCCGTGAACCCTCGGAATCGACAGGGCGCGCCGGCGATCCTCCTCACCGGAGTCGGCAAGCGCTACGACATCGTCGCGTGCTTCGCGGCGCTCACGACGACCGTGGCGGTCGATCCAAACCCGCTCGCCCCCGCACAGTACGCCGCGCAGGTGCGCACGACGGCTCCGCCGATCGCGGACTCGGGGTACGTGCCCGCGCTGCAGGAGCTGCGCGAGCGGTACGGGATCGGCGCGGTGGTCCCGCTCACCGACCTCGATATCGAGGTGCTCGCTAACGCCCGCGCGGAGGGGCTCCTACCCGCGCTCGTGCCCTCACCCGAGGTCGCGCGCGCGACGTACGACAAGTACGAGGCCCACCTGTTGCTCACCCGCCTGGGGCTGCCCTCCCCGCCCACGGTGCTGCCCGGCGAGGAGCCCGAGGCCTACCCGGTGATGGTCAAGCCCCGCAAAGGCTCCGGCGCGCGCTCGATCCACCTCGCGCGCGACACGGCGGAGAAGGACTTCTTCGTGCGCTACATCTCCCAAGGGCGGCCGGGCTACGAGGCCGAGCCGGTGATGGTGCAGCGCGCGATGGGCGGACCGGAGCTCTCGATCGACTGCCTCGGGGACCTGGAGGGGCGCTGCCTGAACGCGATCCCGCGCACGATGCGCGAGTCGCGCGGGGGGGAGTCGATCAAGGGCGCTGTGGTCCGTGACCAGGAGCTGATCGAGCTGGGGCGCCGGACGATGGAGGCCCTGCAGGTGCGAGGGCCCGCCACGATTCAGGTCTTCCGCGACCCCGAAGTGGGCCTCGGGATCACCGATGTCAACACCCGCTTCGGCGGCGCCTTTCCCGCGCCCGCATACGCCGCGCTGCCCGGGCGCACGTACCCCGAGCTGATCGTGAGGATGGCCGCCGGCGAGCAGATCGAGCCGCACGTGGGTGAGTTTCGCGAGGGCCGCACGTTCACCCGGTACTACTGGCAGCTCGAGCTCGACGAGGAGCTTCGGCCCACCGGGCGGGAGATCGTCCCCGGGGGCCCACCGGCGCCGCGGCCGCAGGCTCAGCACGATCGCGGTGACGGCGCCTGAGTCCTGTGGGTCGTGGTCCAGGGGCGACCGGCGACAGATCGACCGGGTGGGGGTAGACTGAGTGTGCAGTGAACACGTTGCTCGCCGACCCTCCGGCTGCGTCAGGCACCGAGCAGTCGCCCTCCTCTGGAGGCCCACCGGGCCCGTCGGTCCCGCCCGAGGGGGCGCCAGACTCCGCGACACCTGCGCAACCCCCGCGGTACGAGCACGTATGCGAGCACTGCGGGACCCCGCTGCAGGATGGCCAGCAGTGGTGTCTACAGTGCGGGGCGTGTGAGCCCGGCTCGCTCGGCGAGCGCCCTAACTGGCGGCCGCTGAGCACTCTGGCGCTGCTCGCCGTGCTCCTTGCGGCCGGTGCGGCGGTGGCCGGTGCGGCGGCGCTTTCGAAGCACAAGGCGGCCCCGCACGCGACGGCGCTCGTGCTGACACACCCCGCGCTGGGGACCAGTACCGCGGCGCCCCCCGCCACACCGCTGCCCACGACGACGCCTGGCGCCACTAGCGTGGGAGGGGCGGGCACGCACACCTCGGCCAAAGGCTCTGCCAACAACCTCCTCTTCCCGCCCTCCTCCGCTACCAAACCGCCCAAGCTCCCCGCGCCCGCACCCACGCCCACCCCCGTGCCCAAGGCGAGCGGCGGCTCGACCCCGGCGGAATCGACCGGCTCCACGACGACGCCCGCGAAAACCAACACCACCACCACCGGCACGACGACGACCGAATCGAAGGAAGGCTCCTCGGGCAAGACCGAACAGCCCAACCCGATCCTGCTGGACACCAACGCGGCCACCACGTACAACCCCTACAACTTCCCCGAATCCGGCTTCGGCGACCCGGCGCTCGCGATCGACGGCGAACCCTCGACCGCGTGGACCGCGCAGGTCCAGCCGGCCTCCTTCCCGAACATGGCCGAGGGGCTGCTGATCAACATGCGCAGCGCGACGAAGCTGGGGCGCCTCGAACTCGCCACCTCCACCCGCGGGATGACCGTGCAGGTATACGGCGCCAACGGCGCCAAGGCCCCCACCACGATTACCGAACCCGGCTGGACGCTGTTGAGCGGTTCGCACGTGCTCAAGAAGAAGGTCACGCACCTCAAGCTGCGCACCGAAGGCAAGGCGTTCAGCTTCCTGCTCGTATGGATCGTCAAGGCACCCGCCGCCTCGCAGGGCACCGCCACGGCGCCGGGCCACGTGGCCCTCAGCGAAGTCGCGCTCTACCCGCCCGCCTCCTCGTAACGCGCAGGTCTGGCGGGCGTCTGCCTCCACCCTGCTTCGCAGGTCTGGCGGGCGTCTGCGTCCACCCTGTGCAGGCGGGCTCGCCGCAGGGTTCCGGTGGGGGCGGGCGTGGGCGGCTACGCGGAGGCCGGTGGTCTCGCCGCGCGGGCGCGGCGGGCCGGGCGCTTGGCGCGGACCTTGCGTCCGTCCCACACCTCGTCGAGGAAGGCCGCGATCTCGTTGGTCAGCCGCTCGGGGCTCAGGCGCAGCTCGACGAGCGAGTCGGCCTCCAGCAGGCGGGCGTTAGGGAGCTCCTCGGCGAGCATCCCCGCGTCGGAGAAGGGGTGCACCGGGTCGCGCCGGTGGCCGATCACCAGGGCGGGCGTCTGGAACGTGCGCCGCTCGGTGCGGTGGGGCGCGACGCGCCCGAAGAACAAGCCCTGCAGCACGGCCGCGCCCGGCCCGGGGTCCTGGCGGATCGTGTCGAGCAGCACGTTGCCGTAGTGGGGCAGCGCGCGCCGCGGGATCAGGCGGGTGCCGCGCGCCACGAGCTTCATGACGGGCTCCCCGAACGTCAGCGCGACGAGGATCGGCGTGAACGTCAGTGCGCTCGCGAGCAGTCCGTTGTCGAGCACCGGCATCTCGATCACCATCCCCCGCAGCCGCTGCGGTGCCTCCAGCGCGATCTCCAGGGCCGTGTTGGCCCCCAGCGAGGTCCCCATCACGACCGCCTGCTCGATTTCCAGGTGATCCATCAGCGCGACCACCTGCTGGGCGAAGAACGACGTCCCGTAGCGCCACATGTCGCGCGGTCGGTCGGACTCGCCGTGGCCGAGCAGGTCCACGGTGATCACCCGGTTGCCCTTCGCCGCCAGGTCCTGGGCGAGCGGGCGGTCCATCGTCTGGGAGAGCAGCAGGCCGTGGACGAGGATCAGCGGCCGCGCCGACGCCGGCGCCGAGTGCGCGGTGCGCCCGCGACTGCCCGACGGGGTGACCGCCGCGGGGCCGCCGCCGAACTCGGTGTAGGCGATCCGCTGCCCCTCGAACTCGAAGTACGCCATGGCACAAAGGTAACGGAATCCGGGTGCCCGGTCTTCCTGTCTGCCCCCACTGCCGGTGGGCGAGTCGGTCTCCGGGGTAGGCGCTCGACGCGCCGACGCCGGGCACGGAGGCCCGGCGCGCCCGACCGTGGGCGGCGTGCAGGCCCGCGTGGACGATCCCCCACCCCCACCTGCTTGCTTCACACACGCTCGGGCGATGCCGTGGATCGCCCGAGCAGTGTGTCCCCTCTCCCCCTGGACGTCCCGCCGCCCCCAGGTTTCGGTGGGACGTTCGAACGTTCAAACCCTGCGCGCGTGTGAAAGGTGCGCTAGCTTTCCTGTCGTGGCGAAGCCTCCCCGCATCCTCGCCGGACAGTCCGCCGCGATCACCGGCGGCGCGCGCGGGATCGGGCGGGCGACCGCGAGCGCGTTCCTGGAGGCCGGCATGCGCGTCGCGATCGGCGACGTGGACCTCCCCGCGGCGCAGCGGACCGCCGACGAGCTCGGCCCGCGTACCGTGGCGCTGCCACTCGACGTGACCGACCGCGACTCCTTCACCCGTTTTCTCGACGCCGCCGAGGAGCAGCTCGGGCCGCTGGACGTGCTCGTCAACAACGCCGGCATCATGCCGGTCGGCCGCTTCCTCGACGAGGACGACCTCGCCGCGCGG
Source organism: uncultured Solirubrobacterales bacterium (assembly GCA_963701215.1). Classification (GTDB taxonomy): domain Bacteria; phylum Actinomycetota; class Thermoleophilia; order Solirubrobacterales; family Solirubrobacteraceae; genus Palsa-744. The sequence continues at coordinate 3,930,787 of OY969580.1, read as the reverse complement.
CGCACCGTCGACATCAACCTCCACGGGGTGATCCTCGGGATGAAGCTGGGGCTCGCGCGGATGCTCCCCCGCGACCGCGGGCACGTCGTCAACCTCGCCTCGCAGGCGGGCCGGTTCGGGACCGCCGGCATCGCCACTTACTCGGCGACCAAGCACGCCGTCGTCGGCCTCACCGAGGCGGTCCGCGTCGAGCTGCGCCTGATGGGCGCCCACCTCGACCTCTCCTACGTGATGCCCTACATCGTCAACACCGAGCTCGGCGGCGGCCTGGGGCACGTGCGCGGTTTTCACAACGTCGAGCCTTCCGAAGTGGCCGACGCTATCGTCGACGCGCTCCGGCACGGCACCGTCGAAGTGTGGGTGCCGCGGTCCACGCGCCGCACTTACCAGCTCGGCACGCTGCTGCCGCGCTCGGTCGCCGAGGGCATCGGCCGCGTGACGAAGGTCGACCGCTTGGTCGCCGAAGCCGACGTCGCCGCGCGCCGCGACTACGAGCTGCGCGCGGCCCGCTCGGAGCCGGCGCTCGCCTCGGCGCCGGAGACCCCGCAGCTTCCCACGCAGGCGAGCTAAGCCACCGCGGGACGCACGCCGCACGCAGGCGCAGCTACCGCCATTGGTCGGGGGCAGGCCGGTGCAAACGCGGGCTGCGGGAGGGGCCGGGTGCAACTGCGGGTGGGCGGGCTCCTACGCGGTCAACCACTCCGCGACGATCGCGCCGATCTCGGGCCCTTTGTCCTCCTGCAGGAAGTGGCCCGCGTCCTCGATCGTGCGCGGCGTGGGCTTGCCGATCGCGCCCGCGAAGTTCTCCGCGACCGACAGCGGCAGCACCGGGTCGGAGTCGCCCCACAGCATCAGCGTGGGGCGCCTGTCCTCGCGCAGCGCGTGCAGCGTGTTCCGGCCCTCCGCCGCGCCGGGGGCGTCTGGCTCGAACGGGATCAGTGCCGGGAATGCGCGCGCGCCCGCCTTCGAGGCGGCGTTCGGATACGGCGCCTCGTACGCCGCGACCACCTCGTCCCCCGGGTCGTTCTTGCAGCCGCCCCGTACGAGGAAGCCGACCGGCAGGTCTTCGGTGCGCGCCGTGAAGTCCTTGAACGCCATCCACGTCTCCGTCATCCGCTGCTTTCCGGTGAACAGGCCTGTGTCGAGGATCACGATCCGCTCGATCCGCTCTGGGTGCTCGACGGCGAGACGCAGTCCGATCGGTCCACCCCAGTCGTGCACCACCACCGTCGCCCCCCGCAGGTCGAGTTCCTCCAGCAGCGTCTCCGCCCACTCGTAGTGGCGGTCGTAGGAGTACCACGCCACGTCCGTCGGCTTGTCCGAGCGACCGAAGCCCACCATGTCGGCAGCCACGCAGCGAAAGCCGGCGTCGCGCACCGGCGGGATCACCTTCCGCCACAGGAACGACCACGTCGGCTCGCCGTGCATGAACACCACCGGCGCGCCCTCCCCCTCGTCGAGGTGCGCCAAGCGCAGTCCCTCCACCTCGCGGTACTGCGCCGCGAACGGGAAGTCGGGCAGGCCCTCGGTCCGCTCCTCCGGTGTGCGTACCACCTCTTCCACTTGGGGGAGCATATAGAGAGCACATATATAGGCCCCGTGTGGGAGCCCATATGTCTTCCAATAGAGACCCCATATGGTCTGCGATTGGAGACCTATATAGAGGCACAGTCGTGTTGGTCGTGTGTTACGCTCGCCCCGTGCACGCGGCGATCCTGCAGTTGACGCCCGTCCTCGCGGCGACGAAGAGCAAGGTGCCCTACTACATCGCGGGCGGCCTGCTCGTCTCGTGGGCGCTGCTGCTCTCCCTCGGCCTGGGGCTGCGCAAACCGGAGTTCCCCGGCTCCGCGTCGGGCCAGCGCGCCGTGATCGCGGTCACGGTGGTGCTCGTCGTCGCGACCGTGTCGATGGCCGTGGCCACCTCCAGCGGGCCCGGGTAGCGGACGCAGCCGTGACGCGCGGGCGCTGTGCTCCCCGCGCGCCGGCCATCGTGGGGGCGGTGTGCGCGGCGCTGGTATGGGTTCTCTGCGCCGTGCCCCTCGCGCGCGCCGGCTGGTCCGCCCCGGCGAGCCCCCCCGGTTGCGCGGCGGCGCTCGCGACCCCGGAGCCGCTGGTTGTGTTTCCCTCGGCCGGCCCCCTCGTGCGCAGCGGTCCGGGCGCACTGCTGTGGACCGCCCCGCGGGGGTGCAGCACGCGGGACGTGGGCGTGGGGGGCGCGGCGGAGACGCTCGACGCAACGCTCGGCGCGGACGATCTGCCCGGCCCCGGCCGCGCGCTGGTGCCGGCGGCCGGCGGCCTCGCGACGGTCACGGCCGCGGCGGGCACCGCCGCGGGAGACGTGCTCACGGTGGGTGCCTCCGGCGCGGCGGCCGTCAGCGGGTACCTCGGCGACGCGGTGCTCGCCTCCCCGGTGCGCTCGCCGCGGGGCGGTTGGGAGCTCGCGGTGCGCGCGCAGCGCCACTACAGCTCCGTGCTCGGGCGCCCGCGCCTGGTGCCCGCGGGAGCGGGTCCCGTGACCGCGGTGGCGGCCGCGCTCGACTACCGCGCGGAAACCCTGCTCGTGTGGGCTGCCCGCGGCAGCGTCTACGCCTGTGAGCTCCCGGCGGCCGGCCCAGCAGGCCCCGTGCGGAGGCTCGGGCCCGCCGGCGCGGACCCCGAACTCGGGGCGCTGCTCAGCGACGACGGCCACGCGATCGTGGTGTGGCGCAGCTTCGCCGCTGCGCCCACAGAGGGTTTCGGCTCCTCTTCCGCCGCCCGCGTAGGCGGAGCGAGCGCGAGCACGGTGGGCGGAGGGGGTGCGAGCAGGGTGGGCGGAGCCGGCGCGAGCACTACGATCGAGCTGAGCCTCTTCCAGACCGGCCCCGGCACGACGCTGGAGCCGGGCAGTCTCCGCCAGGTCGAACGCTTCAGCGACCCCCCCGGCTTTCCCCTGTCGCCCGGCTCGCTGCGCCTGATCCGGCTCTCCTCCGAGGCGGTGATGCTGGCGTGGACGGGACTCTTCGACGGCCACTACGTGGTGCGAGCCTCGCCGGTCTCGCTGCGCCGCGGGGCGTGGGCGCCGGTGACGATCTCGCCCGCCACCGCCGCGCGCGGGGACGACGCGGTCCTGGCCGACCTCGTACCGGGCCCCGCCGCGGAAGCGCTCGCGCTGTGGAGTACCTGGACCCCGCCTGCGGTCCGGTGCTCCCAACCCACGGCGTCAGGCGATCCTCGCGGCGCGCGGCCACTACGCGGGGCGCGGGGAAGTCGCCTTCGAAGTGCCCGAACCGATCGCCCCGCCCGGCCCCAACGGACCACCCACGGCGGCGTTCGACCCGCCGACCGGTCGCGCGCTCGCCGCCTGGGTCACGCTCGCAGGAGGAGCGGGCCCCGGCCGGCTTGCCTACGCGCTGCGCGCTGCCGGGTCCGCCTCGACCCCTCCGCCCGCGGGCGCGCGCGCCGCGACGGGCGTCTCCCCGTCGGAGGTCGCTCTGCCACTGCTCGCTCTGCCACTGCTCGCGCTGCTCCTGCTGACGGCGGCCGCGGTGCTCGCGCGCGCAGTGGGCCGCAGGCGGGGACACACACATGCGGTACGTCGCGGCTGAGGCCCCCCTACGCCAGCATCGACAGCAGCGCCATCCGGATCGGGACGCCGTTGGCGGCCTGCTTGAAGTAGAGCGCCTCGGGGAGGGCGTCGACCTCCTCGGCGATCTCGTGGATGCGGGGGAGCGGGTCGAGCAGCACCTTGATCTCCGAGCTGCGCACGTCCTCGGCTGTGATGCAGTACCGCTCTCGGTAGGCGGCCGCCGTCTGCGGATCCTCGATGCGCTCGACCTGGAAGCGGTTGACGTACACCACCTCGCGCGCGAGCAGCTCCTGCATGTCGGCGCTCTGCTGCACGCGCAGACCGCGCTCGCGCAACTCCTGCAGTTCCTCCTCGCTGAGCCACAGCTCGCGAGGGCCGACGAGCAGGACGTCGTTGTCGGGGTAGTGGCTGAGGCCGCGGCACAGCGAGTGGACCGAGCGGGAGTGGCGGGGGTCGAAGCCCATCCCCACACGCAGCGAGTGCAGGCGGCCGAGCTCGCGCTCGATCGTGTACATGTCGATCAGCGCCTGCGTGGGGTGCTCGTTGGGGCCGTCGCCGCCGTTGATCAGCGGCACGGGGCTCACCTCCGACGCGCGCCGGGCGACGCCGGCCGCCTCGTGGCGCAGGACGATCAGGTCCGCGTAGCTGCCTACCACGCGGACCGTGTCCTCGATCGACTCGCCCTTCGACAGCGAGGAGGACTCCACGCCGCGGTGGGAGATCACCGCCGCGCCGAGGCGCGCGGCGGCCGCGCTGAAGCTGAGGATCGTGCGCGAGGAGGGCTCGAAGAACAGCAGTGCCACGACTCTCCCGGTGAGGCTTGAGAGGCGTGTGGGCAGCCGCAGCGCCGCGGCCATGTCGTCCGCGGTCTCGAAGATCTCACGCGCCAGCGCGTCGTCGACCTGGTCGATCGAGATCAGGTGACGGGGCACGAGGGGATTATGCCCCCTGACTGGAGAAGAGGGCCCGACCGAAGCCGCGAGACACTCGCCTTCGGCTCACATCCCCGTTTCGGCCGGCCGGCCCCCGCCCGACTGCGCCACCCTCTATGCGAGTGCCTGGACGCCGGACTCCAGCGCGAGCAACTGCTGCTTGCGGGGTAGTCCCCCGCCGTAGCCGGTGAGCGACCCGCTCGCGCCGATCACGCGGTGGCAGGGGACGACGATTGCGATCGGGTTGCGGTTGTTCGCGCCGCCCACCGCGCGCGCCGCGCCCGGCTGCCCCACGGCGGTCGCGACCTCCCCGTAGGAGGCGGTCTCCCCGTAGGGAATCGCGCGCAGCGCGCGCCACACGCTGAGCTGGAAGGGCGTCCCGGTGGGGGCGAGCTCCAGCTCGAACTCGCGGCGCTCCCCCGCGAAGTACTCCTCCAGCTGGCGGCGCAGCGGCGCGAGCACCCGCTCGTCGCGCACCCACCGCGGGTCGGGTGTGGGCGTACGGTGGCAGTCAAAGTGCAGGCCGGTGACGCGCCCCTCGGCATCCGCGCTCGCAAGCAGCTCCCCGACGGGGCTTTCCATCACTGTGTAGCTGGTCTTTGAGGGTGTTTTGAGTTTGGTCATGCCTTCACTCTGCCACGCCGGCGTGCGGGAGTCTGGCGGAAATCGGACGGGGTAGCGGAGGGAAGGGTCACTGTCCGAAAACCGCTAGTTCTAGGGTTCATACTGGGGGACGTGCCAACCAAGCAGGCGACTCACGACGTACGGGACCGGCAGGTCACTCGCGAGGCGCGCGACCGGCGGGCGGCTCGCGACGTGCTGGACCGGCAGGCCGTTGCCAGTGCGGACGCGGAGGACTTCGACGCGCGCTACCGCGTGCTCGGCAGCCGCGACCACCGCTTCGACGGGTGCTTCTTCGTCGCGGTCACCTCCACCGGAATCTACTGCCGCCCGAGCTGCCCCGCGATCGTGCCACGCCGGCGCAACGTCCGCTTCTACCCGACCGCTGCGGCCGCCCAGTCCGCGGGCTTCCGCGCCTGTCTGCGCTGCCACCCTCACGCCTCCCCGGGCTCCCCGGAGTGGAACCGCCGCGGCGACCTCGCGGCACGCGCGATGGGGCTGATCGCCGACGGGCTCGTGGACCGCGAGGGCGTCCGCGGCCTCGCTCGCCGCCTCGCCTACTCCGAGCGCCACCTCACGCGCCAGTTGACAGCGGAGCTCGGCGCCGGCCCGCTCGCGCTCGCCCGCGCGCAGCGCGCGCAGACCGCACGCGCACTGATCGAGACCACCGACCTGCGCCTGATCGACGTCGCGCACGCCGCGGGCTTCGCGAGCGTGCGCCAGTTCAACGACACCGTCCGTGCCGTCTACGCGCGGACCCCGACGGAGTTGCGTCGCCGGGCGCCCGCGCTTCGCAACGGCTCGACCCGACCTACCGACGGCGGTCCCCTTCCGCTCACCGTGCGCCTCCCCTACCGCGAGCCGCTCGACTGGGGGCGGTTGCTGGAGTTCCTCGGTGCCCGCGCGGTGCCCGGCGTGGAGGCCGTCGTGGGCGACTGCTACTGGCGCACCCTGCGCTTGCCCCACGGCCACGGTGTCGTGGCGCTCGCCCCCGCCGGGGGCCACCTCGAGTGCCGTCTGCGCCTCGCCGACCTGCGCGACCTCACCGCTGCCGTGCAGCGCTGCCGGCGGCTGCTCGACCTCGACGCCGACCCCGCCGCGCCCGCGGAGCACCTCGCCGGCGACCCGTTGCTCGCGCCACTCGTGCGCGCCGCCCCCGGGTTGCGCCTTCCCGGGGCCGTCGACGGCGCCGAGCTCGCCGTGCGCGCGGTGCTCGGCCAGCAGGTCTCCGTCGCCGCTGCACGCACCGCCGCTGCGCGCCTCACGCTCGCGCTGGGAGAGTCGCTGGACGGAGTTGCGTGGGACCCGCCCGCTCCGTCCACTTCACCTTCCCCGCCGACGCTCACCCACCTCTTCCCCTCGCCGGCCGCGCTCGCCGCCGCGCCGCGCGACGCGCTGCCTGGGGCCCCCGCGCGCCGGCTCGCGACGCTGCAGGCGCTCGCGCGGCTGCTTGCGGAGGGAGACCTCACGATCGACCCCGGCTCTGACCGCGCCGCCGTCCGCGCTCGCCTGCTCGCCGTGCCCGGGATCGGGCCGTGGACCGCGGACTACTGCGCGCTGCGCGCACTCGCCGACCCCGACGCCTTCCTGCCAACCGACCTCGGTGTGCGCCGCGCGCTGGCCCGGCTCTGCGCTGCCCACCCCGGTCGCGTTCCCCTCGCTCTGCGTGACGACTGCTCGCCGCGGGAGGTTGCGCGCGCTGCGCAGCGCTGGCGGCCGTGGCGCGGCTACGCGCTGCTTCACCTGTGGACCTCGCTCGGGGAGAGTTGACCCGCATCCGCGGAGGCGCCGACCCTCGCGTGGGGAGTCCACACGTGCGCCCCGGAGGCTTTTCGTGCGCCCCCGCCCACTCGCGCCAGGCGCAGCGCGAGGTGTGCCGGACGAGCGGCCCGGCGCGCCCGCTGACCGTGGTGGGGCCGGCACCTCTACACTGCCAGTGTGGGTCTGACCGACGCGATCCAGGGCCCCGCCCTGAAGCTTCACCAGCAACTCTACGAGCGCTCCGACGGGCGTGTCGGCCACCGCCTGATCGGGGTGCCCACGCTGCTGCTGCGCTCCACCGGCCAGCGCTCGGGGGCGTCACGCTGCAACGCGCTCGTCTACGCCGCCGACGGCGCGGACTACGCGCTCGTTGCCTCCAACGGTGGCTCCGACCATGCCCCGGGGTGGCTCTTCAACGTGCGTGCGCAGCCCGCTGTCGAGATCCAGATTGGACGCAAGCGGAGCCCGGGGACCGCGCGTGTCCTGGAACCCGGCGACGCCGACTACGACCGACTTTGGCGGCTCGTCAACGACAACAACCACGGACGCTACGACGCCTACCAGCGGGGTACCGCACGCCCGATCCCGCTGGTCGTCGTCAGCCCCGCTTGAGCCGCGTGCCCCTGGCGGTCAGTCAGGGCGCGTGCGTTTCTGCGGGTGGAGCGTCTCGCCCCGGGTGAGCATCGCTGTGAATTGCTCGATGCGCCGCGCGCGAGTGTCTGCGCGCTTGGCCTGTTCGATCCGGAGTAGCACCGCGTAGCGGTTCTGGCTCGAGAGCTTCTCGAACATCGCCTTCGCCGCTGGCTCCGCGTTCAACGCTGCCGCGAGGTCGGCCGGCACCTCGATCGTGGCCTGGCCTGCGTAGGCGGCCTCCCACCGCCCGTCGGCCTTGGCCTGCTCGACCGCGGCGGTTCCCGCCGGGCGCACCCGGCCTTCGCTCGCCAGCCGCTCCACCAGAGCGACGTTGCGCTTCGACCACGCGCTGCGCGCCCGCCTTGGGGTGAAGCGCTGGCGGTAGGTGTGCTCGTCGCCCCGCCGCACCTGGCCGTCGATCCAGCCGTGGCACAGCGCCTCCTCGAGCGCCTCGTCGTACGTGAGGCTGGTCGGTTCGGTCTTGCCCTTCTTCGCGAGGCTCAGCCACACCTCCTGCGACTCCTCGCGGTGCTCGGCCAGCCACGCCCGCCACGCAGCGGCGTCGGCGACTGTCAGTGCGGGTTGTTCGTCTGCCACGGGGTCGTCGCCGGCCATGGAGTCGACCGGCGTGGCCGCCCGTCGTCAGGTCTCTCGCTCATGGGCTTATTGTCGCGCACCACCCTGCGACGGGGCCCAGCGGACCTTGCGTCGGTGCGTCGGGCTAATACTCTGCGAGCGGCCGCGAGGTGGGATCGTCGCGCACGAGCATGTGCACGACCCCCTGTGTGAGCAGCGCCAGCGCAGTGGCGAGGGCGAATGCGGCCGCGGTGTCCAGCCTGTGCAGAGACACGGCAAGCGTGAAGCAGAACAGCGCGAAGGCGCCCAACCCAGTGAGTAGCCCGCGCAGCAGCCGCAGCAACTCGTCGGTGCCACTCTGGGCATGTGTGAACGTAGCGAGTACGGTCGCGATGACTGGGAACGGTGCGAGCAGCCCGCTGAGCTGGGGGCCAAGCCAGCCAGCCACGGCGGTCAACGTCAGGACGAGTGCGAGTGCGCATGCCGCGCGCACGGGGAGATCCCAGGCAGGCAGTGTGAGATTCGGGCGCAGATCCTGGCCGGGGCGGGGTAGCAGGGTGAGCCCGACCAGCAACGCTGCGGCCGCCAGGCCGAGTGCGACGCCAGTCGGTAGCGACAGCGCGCTGAAGCCGACGGTCGCCGCGGCAAACGCGAGCCAGCCGGCGAGCATGCTCGCACCCCAGAAGAGGCGACCGGCGAGACGACCGTAAACGACCACGAACGTGATCAGCGAGACGAGACCCAGCAGCGTGGCGGCGGCAGCAGTGGCGGCGAATTCGCGCCCGTGGGCAAGCGCGTACGCGAGTAGGATCGGGCCCGCGACAACCGGCAATCCGGCGATCAGGCCGCCGATCCGCGGACCGAAGTGGCGGGCAGCAAGCGAGGCGCCGACCACGAAAGCGGGGGCGAGCAGCAGCTTGACGGCGAGCAGGGTCACGCGCGGATGATTGCGCAGACGCACGAAACTTTGGCGTGGTCTGTGGCGGTTTCCCAGCGTTGTGATTTGGCGGGCGACGATGGCATACCGTTTTGCTCGGCCGGGAGTTTAGGTAGTATACCGTGGTATACTGACCGGCATGGCGAAGGTAATGGTGTCGATGCCCGACGACCTCCTCAGTGAGGTAGACGCCGAGGCTAACCGCCTAGGTACGACCCGGAGTGCCGTGCTGCGACAGTTCGCCGACTCCGCGCTGCGTGAGCGTCGCTCCGATCGCGCAGTGGCCATGCGTGCCCTCCTGGCACACACCGGCGGACACTACGGGGGTGGGGCAGCCGAGCGTGTGAAGGACAGCCGGCCCCCGATTTGAGCACGCTCCTTCTGGATGCGAGCGTGATCCTCGCGGCGTTTGACCGTGACGACGCCCTGCACAAGCCAGCGAGGGCGCTCCTCAGCGACAGCGCTGTTACGCTCGCCACGCTCGATCTCGTGCGATATGAGGTGACCAACGTCGCGATTCGCGCATGGCGGGCACCCAAACTGGTCGCGCCGCTGCTGGAAGCCATCGAGCGGATCTCAAACGACGGGGGAGTTCTGCTCTCGACTCACACCTTGCTGGCCCGCGCAGCGCAGCTTGCGGAGGAGCACACCCTCTCCGTCTACGACGCAGCCTATGTGGCGGCGGCCACCCAGACGGGAGGCACGCTCGTGAGCTGTGATATCCGGGATCTGGTCAGCAAGGGACTCGCCAGTATCCCCACAACTCCCTCTCAGCAAACGCACTCCGAGTAAGCCTCAATGACCGCCGCTTCTCATCCACGTGACTTCAAATCCTCTTGATGTCAGTTGTTCCGTATTCGGCAAAAGGATCGATTACTTCGGCGGTCGCTGTCGGTAGCGCCTCCATTGCTCGGCAAGCTCGAGCAACTCCTCGCCTGCGAGGGCCAGCCGGCGCAGCCAGGTTGGAGCCTCCAGGAGTAGGACGACTGCGACCACGATCAGGAACCTGGATGTGCTGAGCTGTGGCCACGCGCTCAGGGCCGCAAGACCTACGCTGCTGACGGTTGCTTTCGCCATGCGGGAGGTTGTACTCATGGCTTCGGGCAGTGCCGCGTCCGTCGACCGTGTGATGCAGCGCAGCAACTAGGCTCGACGATCGGTCAATTACGCGCTAAACCCCTGCAAATTGGCTGATTGTGTGGTTCTGGAGGATTGAGATCACGGCCGGCCGGCAGGAACGAGCCTGCTTTCGATGTCTCCACAGAAGGCACCGGGCGTTCTGCGGCCCGAAATCGGGCTTTTACATACGGAGTAGATGAAGATGTTCGGTGGACTGATCCAAAGTCCAACGGTGGTAGGGGGCCGACGAACTCGCCGTGTCGTCGCCACCGGCGACACCGACCAAGCCAAGGCTCTGCTGCAGCGTATGGCGGTGGGACAGCAGCTACGGCTACTAGACACATGCCATTGGCGGTGATCGCGCCGAGCACAGCCGGCTACCTGCGCAGGAATGTAGGCCAGCGCGTCGCGCCAAGACAGCCCGACGGAGATCACCGTCGTCTTGCTCAAGTGACGCCAGGCCCACCGACGATGCCCACGACCCGCCAGCGGGGCGGAGATGAATAGTAGGATCGCGGCCGTGCCGTTCACGCTCAGGAACCTCAAGGAGGATCTGGAGGATCTCGGGTCCAACTTCGACGGCGCGCCGGACCTGGAGTTTCGCCACGCAAGCAAGGCGCTCGAGCTCGAGCAGTGCGGGCTTTGCTACCAGCGCATCCCGCCCGACTATCGCTTCCCATACGGCCACACGCATAAGGAGCAGGAGGAGATCTACGTGGTCGTGCGCGGGAGCGGGCGGATGAAGCTCGACGACGAGATCGTCGAGCTCAAGGAGTGGGACGTGGTTCGCGTCCCATCCGGCACGTGGCGAGGCTACGAGGGCGGGCCGGAGGGCCTCGAGATCCTCGTCTTCGGTGCGCCCAACCTCGGCGAGAATCCGCGCGACGACGTGGAGGGTCAGCGCGACTGGTGGGCTGACTAGCGCCCGGTGGGATACGTCAGAGGTTCGAATCATCTCGAGCGCGTCACGAAGGCCCCGCCACGGCGGGGCTTTTCGCGTTTCAGGCCTGCTGCGGCGGACAGCGCCCCTATGGTCTAAACATCGCGGCCGACCGAAACAGCCTAGAGCGCAACCCAACCGAGGCGCCCCTTGTCACGGTGATGTTCGATAGGTACGCGAACCGCAAAGCCGGCTCATCTGCACTTGCGGACTGGCTGAACGAGCAGGGCTACCGCACAAAGAACGGGCGGCTATGGAGCAAGGAAAGCGTCATCACCGTGATTCGCAACCGCGTCTACATCGGCGAGATTTACTACCGAGGCACTGGCATCCTGCGCCGCACGACCCGCAGATTACCAAAGAGCTGTTCGACAAGGCGCAGGCAATCCTCATCGAGCGCCGCGAGGATCGCTCTAAGCGCGCAGCGAACCCAGCCGAGTACGACCTTTCGCGTACCTGCGGTTCGCATTGAGTCGGGTTACATGGAGCCAGCCGGGATCGAACCGGCGACCTCCTGCTTGCAAAGCAGGGGCGCACATGCTGGAACCAGTGGATACGGGGGTTTTGCATCTGCCAAAGTGGCGTCATGACTGGCGAAACTGGCTAGTGCGGTACTCAAAGTGGTACTCACTGCTGAGTGGTACTCATGTGGTACTCTCCGGGAACCGTGGCTGTGGAGGACAGACGAAACGGCAGTGAACCAACCGGCGCGCTCGTAGTCGTGGGCCGGGCGGACACGCCGGTCTACGAGGCCAAGTGGCGGCGTGCAGGACGGCAGGTGAAGCGCCGCGTCGGTCCCGCGTGGCTTGAGCGAGCGGCCGACGACAGCAGGTGGGTCATGCGGCGTGGGCGAGTGCCGGAGGGTTACTTCGATGAGAAGCGCGCGACGGTGCGGATGGCCGAGCTGATCGCCGAGCACGACCGGGAGGAGTGCGCGATCGAAGCAGGCGAGCGTGAGCGCCGCGAGCGTGGCGTCACATTCCGCGAGCTGGCCACGGGGTGGCTGGAGCACCTGCAGCACGAGCGCGGCGCCAAGCCGTCCACCTTGAGCGACTACCGCTACATGCTCGCCGAGCCCGGAGCGCCACACCGCCGCGGCAAGGGCAAGAGCCCCGGCATCCTCATGGCCGCGTTCGGCGACCGCCCCGCGGCGAAGATCACCACGCGGGACGTATCGACGTTCCTGCGCAAGCTGGACACCGAGAGCGTGTCACCACGCTCGGTCAACAAGAACCGGCAGGTGATCTCCGCGATCTTTGGCTACGCCTGCCGCGTGGACACCCACGGCCTGCCGTCGAATCCAGTGGCCGGTACGACCAAGCGCCGTGAACCGCCGGCAGCCGTCCTCGACTTCTACGAGCCGGACGAGGTGGAGATGATCGCCTCCGCGGCCGCCGATGGGTCACACCGTGGGGCACAGCCGGCCAACCTGGGCGCCGACGAGATCGCGTGGCGTGCACGCGAGGACGCACAGGACGGCGAGCTGTTCCGTCTCGCTGCCTACACCGGCCTGCGCCTTGGCGAGCTGATCGCGCTGCGCTGGGAGGACGTCGACTTCGACACGCGGCGGATGGTCGTCCATCGCGCCGTATCCGCTGGCGTGGAGGGGCCGACCAAGAGCTGGCAGGCGCGCTTCCTGCCACTCGCCGATCCCGCCGCCGAAGCGCTCGAACGTCTGCGGGCTCGCGGCGACTACACCTCGCGCGAGGACTACGTCTTCTGCTCGCGCCTTGGCCGGCGCCTCGACCCCTCCGCCGTACGTCGCCGGTTCAAGGCCGCCCGCGACGCCGCCGGCCTGCGCCCGCTGCGCTTCCATGCGCTGCGTCACGCCGCCGGCAGCCTGATCGCCCGGCACGCCGACGCGCGCTTCGTGCAGGAGTTCCTCGGGCACTCGCGGATCACGACCACGGAGCGCTACATGCATGCGAAGGCGCGGCCAGAGGATCTCGAACGGGTGAACCTCGCGTTTGCAGCCAGACCGTCCAGCGAGCAGGCGAGCACCGAGGCCGATCGCTGATCGCAAGGACGCTCATCGCCATTGCTGACTCAATCCGTGGGTGGTGGCAGTGTATGGCGATGATTGGCAGAGTACGGCAGAGTACGGCAGAGTAACTTCACGCGCGGCGATAAAAGCCTGTCTTTGGAGAGCCGACAAACTCGATGACCCCTGCTTCTCGAAGGCGACGAAGATCGCGTCCCAAGCTCCGGGTAGAGATACCGGTCTGTCGCCGGATGTCAGCTGTATTTGGCCGCTCTAGATTGTCGATTGCGGCCAGAACGGCAGCATCTCGCTCCTCCACCGTGACTGGAGACCGTGACCGCTCCCGCCCTCCAGGGGGGCCAGCACTCATCGGCTGAGCAGACAGGTCGCTGGCCGGATGCGGCCGCAGGACCACCTTGATCTGGGGTCCGTTCTCGATCCACTCGGGCTCGGGGTAGCCGCCGTCGCGGCAGGCGGCGATGACGCGGTCGTATCCGCTCCCGTAGCCCTCGATGACGCCCAGCCGCATCAGTACACGCGAGATGGCCTTATTGCGGCGAAGGCTCACACCCGATTCGAAGTCCTCGCGGGAAAAGCCCGGAGGCCAGGTCCCAGGACTCGATATCTCCAGGCGATCGGAGTACAGAGCGACGAAGATCGAGGCGCCCTCCACAGCGTAGTCCGCATGGGCTACCGCGTTGTTGAGAACCTCGCGGACGGCAGGAGGCGGATAGGGGTCCAGCTCTTCTCGCCGGGTGCGCCCGGTGATCCGCACGATCCGGTCGGTGTTGCGCTCGATGAACCGGACCGCCGCCTCGATTCCGTCGAGCACAGTCTCTTCGCTGTCCTCGCTCTTGACCACCGGCTCGCTCTTATCGACCCCACGGAACTGAACGCATCGGATCTGTGCGTCGGGGAAGTGAATGGCCTGCTCTCGCCCGAACAGGATGATCCCGGCGCGGGTGGGAACCGGCTTCCCGCCATACTCGGCCAGGACACCAAGCCCCCGCAACTTGGCGTCCGTCGAACGCTCTCCCACCGCGTCCAGCCACCGCTTGATCGCCTGTCGGTCGAGGTCACCGCGCGTCAGCCCCGGCATCGGCTCCTGGTCCCATGCACCCATCCGCCGCGCCCGTTCAAGCTCGGCGACCTTCTCTGGACTCGCGGGGAGCGAGTTGCTGCCGATCCGGACGAACGTGCCTTTCTCCTTGCCTCGCTCCTTGATAAAGAACGGCCCCGCCGCATAAGCGGCGCGCAGGAGGAGCAGATCACGATCCTCGTGGGTCACGATCTCGAGCTGGACCGTTGGCTGCGGCTCGATCGCGCTCGCCACAGAGTTCGCCAGCTTCTCTTCCTGCTTCTCCACGTCATCGAGTCCGAGGACGACCCTCGTCTGATCCTCGACGCCCACGACGAGCGTCCCCCCGGCCGTGTTCAGAAACGAGCAGACGGTCTCCAGCAACCGCTTCATGCTCGACAGGTCTCGCTTGAAATCCAGACGAGTTCCCTCGCGCTCGGACAGGAGATCGGCAACGGACTTCGCCATCACAAGAGCCTAAGACCCGCCACGGCCAGACCCCTCACGTTCGGGAGCGCCAGTGGCTGAGGCTGGCGCCCTCAGGGCTTCGAGGAGCGCCGTTTGCGAGAAGGCAGCTCACGCCGCCGATCTGTCCGCTGGCCGGCTCCGCACAGCCGCCTCGATCTCATCGCGCAGGAAGATCCAGCGCCGGCCGAGCTTGTGGCCGGGCAGCAGCCCGCGCCGGGCGTATTCGAGCACGGTCGAGATCGGCAGGTGCAGCAGTTCGGCCACATCGCGGCCGTCGAGGACGTCTTCGCGGGTCAGCCGGGGATGGGTTGGGATGGATGCGGGGATGGTTCTCATCGATACGCGAGCAGAGGAGTGGCTGTCTGGGTTAACTGACCCCGAACTGCCCGGACCGGCCAACGAGTTCAGCGACTCGCGGTCCCGCCTGAGCGACAGCCCCAGCTCTCCTGCGGCACTCCCCGAGCCGGCGACCGCAACGGATCCTCAGCAGCGGGCCAACGGCCGCCACATCACGGGCTCCAACGCGCGACCCCGGAGCGCCCTGGGCGGCCTCGCGTCGCTTCGCTCCGAGGCCCCAAGCACAGGCCCCAAGCACAGACGAGATGCACTGTGAGTGTGTGCACAGCAATTGCTGTGTCGTGAAGGTGCGTTCAGCGACTGCGTTGTAGTTGACGTTCCCCACGTTGGGAACGTCGGGTCTGGTGTTCAGGCTGGCCCCGGTGGCGATGGACGTGACCCCCATATGCACTGGCCCTGCGCTTGGCGTGGGTGCTCTTGTCCCGATCTGTCCGTCTGTTGCTGCCGGTCCCGGCCTGGCCTCCGCTTGTGGCCTGATCAGAAGCCTGTCCGCCCCGTTGTGTGGGGCGTGACTCATCACAGTCTTGCCCTTCGCGGTTCCGATGCCCAGGCCGAGCACCGACAGACAAACCCCCAGGAACAGGAGGTCGTATTTCATGCTGGCAGACCAGGCCGACCATGTGCTCGGCATCGACACGCATCGCGACTCGCACTCCGCGGCGATCCTCGCCGCGGACACGGCGGTCGTGCAGGGACAGATCACGGTCGCCGCGAACGAGCGTGGCTACAGGCGACTCTTGCGCTTCGCGCGGGAGAGGGCCCCCGGGCGCCGTGCGTGGGCCGTCGAGGGAACGGGCAGCTATGGCGCGGGACTGACGGTGTTCCTTCAGCGGGAGGGCGAGCTGGTGCTCGAGGTCGACCGTCCTCGCCGCCCGGCGCGCCGTGACCGTGCCAAGTCTGATGAGCTCGACGCGATCCGTGCAGCGCGCGAAGCGCTCACACGCGAGCATCTCGCGCGGCCCCGCCAGCGGGGAGAGCGCGAGGCACTGCGTGTGCTGTTGGCCACCCGCGACAGCGCGGTGCGCTCCAAGCGAGCGGCGATCACGCTGATGAAGGGACTGCTCGTCTCAGCAGCACCAGCCCTGCGCGAAGGGCTGCGTTCTCTGTCCACAAACGAGCAGCTCACGCGCTGTGCTCGGCTGCGCAT
The DNA here is from genome assembly GCA_963701215.1 of uncultured Solirubrobacterales bacterium. GTDB lineage: Bacteria > Actinomycetota > Thermoleophilia > Solirubrobacterales > Solirubrobacteraceae > Palsa-744. Next base: position 3,914,672 of record OY969580.1, on the reverse strand, counting down.
CAGCCCAACACAAGACAGCGAACAGCGCGCGACGACGATCGCGATCCGCGCGAGCGCCCGACGAGCGCTCGCGCTTGCAGAGGAAGCACAGGAACTGGAAGCGGAGATCAAGCCAATCGTCACCGACCTCGCGCCGTGGCTGCTGGTCGAGATGGGTGTCGGCGCGATCGTCGCAGCACAGATCCTCTGCGCCTACTCCCACCACGGACGCATCCGCTCCGAGGCCGCCTTCGCTTCACTCGCCGGAGTAGCTCCGATCCCCGCGTCCTCAGGACAAACCGTGCGCCACCGCCTAAACCGCTCAGGCGACCGACAACTCAACCGAGCCCTACACACGATCGTGCTCTGCCGCATGCGCGACGACGCCCGCACACGCGCCTACGCCGCCCGCAGACAAGCCGAAGGACGCAGCACCCGAGAGATCAAGCGATGCCTCAAGCGCTACACCGCACGCCACCTCTACCGACTACTCCAAGCCTCACCGCCAAATCCCGCAAATAGCGAAACTTGACAAACATAGAAGCATCGGCTGTGCCGTGGCACAGCGAGCGCTGTGCGAACTGGCCTTTGGCGTTTTGTCAAGTTTTGTGCTGGCAGGGGTGTTCGTCCGTGCTGTTGGCGCGGTTGTCGGGGTGCTGCTGGCTGTGTGCTCGTTGCTGGTTGCTGGGAGCGGTGAGATGGCACGCCGTGGCCTGATTAGGTGCGCTTGCGGCCTTGGTGGCCAGGGGCCTTAGCGGTCTTTGGCGTGCGCAGGGGCCCTTGTTGCGGGCGCGAGCTCGAGGGCTCGAAATTGCGGATGCGGGCTTGCGCTCGGGTGTGTCGTGAGAGGACAGCCGTGGCTGGGTGTGGGCTATCGGTTCAGGGCAGGGGCGATCTTCGCGGGGTTGTAGTCGAGGTCGCTGTTGACCATGCGCCAGATCACGCGCAGCAGCCGGTTCGCGCACGCGATCACGGCTTGTCTGGCGGTGAGCCTTTGGCGCAGTGCGCGGTAAAGCGCCTGGAAGGCAGGGCACGCTTTGACGATGTGTCTGGCGGCGTGAAAGGCAGCGTCGCGCAGCTGGTAGCGGCAGCGCTCGGAGATCTTGCGTTTCGGGGTGCTTTGCCCGGAGTCCCTTGCGATTGGTGCGCAGCCGCCGAGCTTGCCGAGCGCGCGGGCCGAGCGCAGCCTGCGGACGTCGCCCGCGGCGGCGAGAAGAAGCGCCCGGTCGAGTTCTCTCAGACCCGGCAGGCTGTCCAGGCGTTGCGCTCCGGGCAGTCGGGGGTAGAGCTGCAAGAGCTCTTCCTCGAGCGCTTCAAGCTGGTGTTCGACGAGCGCGCGGCGCCGCATCAGCCGCTGCAGCCTGGCGGCGTAGGCGGCTCTGGCAGCACGGTAGCCGACCGGGCGGCTGGTCTTCTCGATCAGCTGCTTGATCTTGTTGTGCCCGATATGGCGGCCGGGTGCGGCTGCCCGGACTCGACGCTCAAGCTCTTGCGCGCCGAGCCTGGTTGCGCGTGCGGGGTCTCCGCCGGTGACAGCGATCACGGCGCGGGCTGTGACGCCTCGCTCGCCGCCACGGAAGGTCTGCAGAAACTCGGGCCAGATCGTGTCCAGGCAAGTCTTGACCGCGCCGCGAAGCCGGCGGCGCTCGCGGCGCAGCCGCAGCCGCTCGAGACACAGCGCGTGCGCGCACGCCACCGTCGGCGCGTCGGGCCGCACGAGATGGGAGTAGTCAACGGCGCCAGCGAGGGTGCGGGCATCGACACGGTCGGACTTGGCGCCCGTGATGTCCCGCGCGCCGCGCAGCTTCGCGACGGTCGCCGCGTGAACCTGGCGCACCTCAAGGCCCTTTCCGGAAAGCTCCTCCGCGAGTGCCTGCCAGCGCGTAGCTGTCGGCTCGATGATCACCAGGACGCGACCCTCAAGCCCGGCAAGCTCCCCGAGGAACCCGTCGATGCCATCGCGCGAATGAGTGAACCGGAGCCGCCGATCGGTCCCGTCCGGTGCCCGCAACACCGCTTCGTGCGCCGCGCGGCGCCCCAGATCGATGCCGACTGTCCACGCGGGCTCGCCCGCGTGGACAGTCGTAGTCACGTCCGTCATCCTCTGCATCCAGCCTCCTCCGACAGTGGTTTAAGCCCGCACACATCTGGGCCAATGAGCTACTCGAAGAGGAGGCTGACCTACGTCACGGCGGCTACCAGCGAACCCCAACTTCCGCGCCAACCTAATTGCGTGGCCGGTTCGGCGCGCTGAGGGTCATCACCCATATGATGACGGCGGCAAGCATAGGTGCGTCCCGAGGCGGCGGGTACGCGCGCTACCTGGAGAGCAAGACCGTGGAGCCCGAGCGCGGGGACTACTACCTGACCCCCGATGGGGAGATGGCGCAGGCCCCCGGCCGCTGGCTGGCCGATGCCGAGACCCTGGAGAGGCTCGGGGTCCGGACCAGCGAGCCGGTGGACGGCGCGGACTTCATCGCGCTGATGGAGGGCCGTCATCCTGGCACGGGCCGGTGGCTTCGCCCGGAGGGCGCCGGCGGCGGACGGGGCGGCGGGATCGACGTGACGTTCAGCGCACCGAAGTCCGTCTCGACGGTCTGGGCGCTCGGCGATCCCTGGCAGCGCGAGCAGATCGAGCAGGCCCACGCCAGGGCGGTCGAGCAGACGGTCCTCTATCTACGGGAGCAGGTCCCGGTCGTGCGCCGACGCTACAGCGGCCAGGTCGTTGAAGAGCACGCCAAGGACGTGATCGCCACCGAGTACCGGCACACCACCGCCCGCGGACTCGCAGGCGCCCAGGCCCCGGACCCGCAGCTGCACAGTCATGTCGTCATCACCGGCGCCGTCCGCGAGGACGACCGGATTGTGGCGGTCGCCTCCCGGTCGATCTTCCGCTCCGCGCGGGAGCTCGGCGCGTTCTACCGCTCCGCGCTCGCCGACGAGCTCGTGCGAGAGGGGTACGCGATCGAACACGGCACGGGCAAGGATGGCCGGTACTTCGAGATCGCCGGTGTCCCCCGCGAGCTGTGCGAGGCGTTCTCCGGTCGCAGTCGTGAGGTCGCACGCGCGGCGGAGCGCTTCCGTGCCCGCTACGGCCGAGCCCCCGAACGCGGCGAGCTGCGCAACCTCGCGCTCGAGAACCGCCGGTCCAAGGAGCTGACCACGCGCTCGGACCTACAGCGAGCATGGGTAGAGACCGGACGCGGTCATGGGTTCGGTCCGGATGAGGCGGTGCGATTGATCGGCGCGTCTGAGCGTCCGGCACCCGAGCGCGCGATCGAGGATCGCGTCGAGGCGAAGCTGACTGAGCAGCAAGCCGTCTTCGAGGAGCGCGACCTACGCGCGATCGTGCTGGAGCAGGCCACCGGAGAGATGGTTCCGGACGAGGCGCTTGCCATAGCGCGGGAGATGGTCCGCGACCGGCGCGTGCTGACCTTGGAGGGCGGGCGGATGACGACGCTGGCGGTTCGCGCGCAGGAGCAGGCGATCGAGCGCCGCGCTACACAGCTCGCCCAGCCCGCGGGCCGGGACGTCGGCGACATGGCACGCGATAACGCTGCCCGTGAGGCAGCCGAGCGCATCGGCGGGCCGCTCAGCCCCGAGCAACACCACGCGCTCGAAGTCCTCACCGGTCCAGAGCGCGCCTCGGTCCTCGTCGGCCCCGCCGGGACAGGGAAGGGCGTGGTCATCGATGCCGCCGCCCGTGCGGAGCAGGCCGCCGGACGAGAGACAATCGGCGTCTCCGTGTCCGGGTCCACCGCAGAGCGGCTCGGCGCCGACAGCCCCGCGCTGGCCGGACAGACACTCACCCTGGACTCGCTGGTGGCCCGCGCGAACACGGGGACCATCCACGTCGGACGTGACACGACGATCGTCCTCGACGAGGCCGGGATGGTCGACCACAAGCGCCTCGACGCCCTGACCGGGCTCGTGGAGCGATCCGGGGCAAAGCTGATCGCCGTCGGAGACGGCAAGCAGCTCCCCTCGATCGGCCCCGGCGGGATGTTCGACCGGCTCACCGAACACGCACCCAGCGCCGAACTCGCAGACATCCACCGCACCAAGGACCCGGCCGACCAGCGCGCATGGCGAGCGCTACGCGCGGGAGAACCTGAGCGCGCGATGGCGCACTATGCCTCACGCGGTCAACTGCACCTCTCTGATACCCGCGACCAAGCAGCAGAGCAAGCCGTACAAACATGGGCCACGCTCACGGAAGGGCGCGATGTCCGCGAGGTTGCGTTGATCGCCGACGCCTCCAACCAAGAGATCGACCGGCTCAACGCCCGCGCACAACACCTACGCGCAGAGCGCGGCGAACTCGGACACCACGAGACCCCGCTACCCGGTGTCCACTACGGCCTACGGGAAGGCGACCTCATCGCGTTCACCGCGCAGCACCACCCGCCGGGGCAGCCGCGGGTCGAGAACGGCACCCGCGGCCAAGTGAGTGCCATCCACGAGCGACGCGTGACCGTCACGCTCGACGGGTCACAGCGCAAAGTCCTGCTCGCCGGCGAGGACCTCGCGTCCCTGAGACTGGCCTACGCGCAGCATGTCTACCGCCAGCAGGGCGCGACCGTCGCGCGCTCCGTCGTGCTCACCGGTGGCTGGCAGACCAGCAAGGAGACCGCCTACGTCGAGGCAACCCGCGCCCGCCACGGCACCACCTGGTTCATCGCCCGCGACGATCTCGGCGAGGTAGGCCAAGACGGCGGGCGGATCACGCGCCTCGCCCAGAAGATGGCTAACAGCCGTGCCCAGACAACCTCGCTCGCTTACCCGGAGCGGCTCAATCCCGGCTGGGCACCGAGCCGCGACCCTCTACGGCTTCGCTCCGCCCCATCGCCTACACGCTGGCTGATCCGCACGCTCAATCGCGATACGTCCGACCGCAGCGCGGGCCGCGGACGCTGACAGACGCGGTGTAGCGGTAAGGGCCTCAGCCGTAGATCGCGCGCTGCGCGGCGGCGAGAACAATCGCTGCGGCGACGGTGCCGGCGCCTACGCGATAGAGCGACGGGGTCTGGCGGTTCGAGACACTGACCCGGATACCGTTGTCGTAGACGTCGACGCTAGTGAGCCGATCGAGGCGGGACTCCACGGTTTTCCGGTCGCCCTGAAACACGACCCGGCTGCTCGTTAGCGACAGTACACCGTCGTCCGCTGGCTCCAGGCTCGTTCCGACGACCACTGATCTCCCCCTCGACCCTGACGTCCGATACCGGACGCCCGGCGCGACCTTGAAGCTAACACCGCTTGAACTACCACGGTATTCCCGATGGACGACCTCCTTCATGAGCGATGCTCGAAGCTCGAAGTAGACGGTCTCGCCGGGCTTAGCGATTAGCTTAGGCTCCGACTCGATCGGCATGCGGCCGTCATTTATCCGCGCGACCATGAACCGGCCTGCCAGGTCTAGCGGGAACGCGGAGCCGTCAGGTGTCACGGCGTCAAGCACCTCGCCAACGAGTCTCAGCTCTTCCTCCTCCTCTGCGGAGAGGAGGTCGTCTTCCAGGGTTCGTTCAAGAAGGGCCCGATAAGCGGCCTGGTTCAGGCGTGTGAGCTTCCGAGACTTGAGACCGGTGGCGTCGGCGGCGAGGGTTAGTCGACCAGCGAGCCCTGCCAGCGGAGCGTGTCCGTCGATGACAGCTCGCAACATCTGTTGATAACCAACCTCAGCCTGCCGCTCCTCTTCACTGCGACGCCGGAAGAGCCGGTGTGTAGGCTTTTTCGCTTGCCTCGACGGTAGCTCCTGCTCGGGCGCGGAGGGCTCAGGCGGCGCAGGCTCCTGTGTGGGCGTTGGGGCCTCAGGCGGCGCAGGCTCCGGCTCGGGCGCGGGAGGCTCATGCGTTTGCGGAGCCGCGGGCGTTGGCGTTGGCGGCTCGATCCTCGAAGGCTCCGGGGCGGGCTCGGGCGTCGGTGCCTCGGGGGGCTCGGGCGAGGATGACGCCCGCGTGGGCTCGGGGTGCTCGGGCGTTGCCGTTGGTGGCTTCGGTGTGGAGCTGGGGTGACGAGCATCGGCCGGCCGTGCGCCGCGTGGCCAACCCCCGGTCATGGGAATTAGATCGTGGGAGACGGCCCCGATACGTACTGCGCGTAGTTCCCAATCGCCGATTGTCGCCCGGCCAACTGACTCGGTCGTGATTTCCGCTGGGACGTGTTCTGGGTGTTTGTCATAGCCGCCGCGCAGGAGGTCGTCCCAGGCGATGGTTTTGCAACGATCCGGCAGGCGGCGCTGACAAAGCTCCTCCGACACGTGGTTGTTGGTCTCGAAGAGGTCTGCGAAGGCTGAGCCCGCCCAAAGGGACTTCTGTGCTCCGGTCATCAGAAAGGTCGCAGGATGATCCTCGCGGGTCTTGCCGAGCGCCATCTTGAACAAATCCCAGATGGCCTCGTAGAGCACGTCGTTCCCCGGCCCACACCACTTCAGCTCGCACATCCAAGCCAGAGCATCCTCGGGGTCAGGACGCCTCAGCAGCAGATCGACATTCCCAACTCCCGGCCAACCTGGGATCAGGACACGCCGATCCTTTTCCGCGCGTTTCCCGAAGACGGTCATGAGAACGGCTAAGCAGATGGCTCCAGGTCCTTCCGCTCTCTCAGCGCCCCAACGCCGGATGACTCCCGGTTCGCCCGGGTCCCGAGCTGATCGGCAATCGCCTCGACGAGGTCCTCGGTGAGTCCCATCTCGGCCTCGTTGAAGCTGCGCTTTCCTTGGCGCTCGTCATCGCTTGACATCGCTCCCCTCCCCGTGGTCCGGGGAAGTATCGCGCACGGGTGCGTTCGCCCGAAGATGTGGTCCCCACAAAATCAGGCCCGATGTGGTACTCGCCTGCGGTACTCTCCGCCAAGGCTGAGTACCAATCAAGTACCAATCCTTCGACAAAACTGCCACATTTGCAGGCACTTCCTCCAATGGAGCCAACCGAAGTCAATGCGAACCACTGCGCACGGCTCCCCGGCGGCCGGATGTCGCTCAACGAAGCGGATTAGGAAGCAGCCCAGCAAAGCACAGCGAATCGTGTGCGCCGCATCGGGCAGGACGCAGTAGTTCGGCTGCGCGGCCTTCCCCCGCTACAGGCTGCGCACGCGGCGGCCTATCGGGTGGTCTTGCGGGTAGCCCGCAGACTCCCAGAACGCCGACGCGATCTCGTCCTCGTGCGCTACCAGGGCCGTGATGCGGTGGGCGCCCTGCCGACGCAGATGCTTCTCGCCTGCGCGCACGAGCGTCAGACCGACGCCGCGGCGGCGGTGCTCATGGAGCACCACGAGCCGGTACATGTTCCCTCGCCATCCGTCCCATGCGGCGATCAGCGTGCCCAGGAGTGCACCGCCAGCGTCAGCGACGAGCAGGCTCTCCGGCGTCTCGGCCAGCAGCCGGTGGACGTACTCGATCCGGTCGGGGGTGGTTGCGTGCGTGCTGCGCGCCCCCAGCCACAGGTCGAGGATCGCCGACGCATCGGTAGGTCGGGCTGCGCGCACGGTGTACTGCTGCTCGGTCAAGCGGGCACTGTAGCCGATGGCTCTGGACCAGTAACTGCGGCATCCAGGCTGCTTTGTAGGCTCGCTTTGTGGAATCGGCAGAGAGCATCCAGACCTTCGCAGCGATGTTTGACGGCTACGACCAGGCGTTGACTCGTTTGGAATCCGCTGTACGTGGGACCGAGCCCGCTCCGGCCTTTATCGCGCTCTTTGAGGCGCTGAACTGGGCGGTCGCGTTGGATGATCGTGCTGGCGAGCACTGGGCACCTGAGGGCAAGACTCTCGGCTTCGGCTGGCGTGACTGCGTGCAGGACGCCTATCGGATGCGGGCGATCCGCTTCGTGCGCAACAGTGTTCATCACCAGTGGTCCGACGCACTGAGGCTTCACCAGGGCGGCATTTCCTTGCCGGCGAGCCTTCCCGCGAGGTTCTTCACGTGGCGCTGGCGTGCGCTCAGCGAACTACCAGATCGACCAGTGAAGAAGAACACGAGGGAGAAGGCACGGCAGGCCGAGGAAGAAGCCGAGTACCGCGAGAAGCTGGAGGGCAGAGATGTGGACAAGACACTGAAAGAGCTTGGGCAAGCCTTCTACATGCTGCGCGTGCTCTTGGAGCCTGGCTCCATCCCGCGTCGCGGATACGAGCCGCCGATGGAGCCTGAACAGTAAGCGCGATGCCCGAGCGGCGTGCGTCATCCAGCGACATGAGCGACGCCGCAGACATCCCGAGCGCGAGCAAGATCAGCGAGCCTGGCGACTGGCTTGGTCATTACACGACTGCTGCGACCGCCTTTGAGTACATCGTCCCCGAAGGAATGTTGCGGATGAGTCCTTACCGTCTCATGCGTGATCCAGCAGAGCAGAGGGATTTGTTTCCTGGTGCAGCCCCGGGTCAGCAAGAGCGGCCTGTACATGCGTGGCTTGAGGCTGTACAGAAGCTCAAAGAAGAACGCGATCGGGTGCGGTTGCTGAGTCTCACTCGTGATGTAGGGGACTACGAATCTGCTGCCAAGGTATTCGGGTGTTGTTGGGCTCGCCCTCGGCTGTGGGAGCAGTACGCAGACGCGCATCGGGGTGTTTGCCTGGTCTTCAATAGGGCGTTGTTTGAGCAGGCTTTGCAAGAGGGACTAGGCAAGGATCGTGTAATTTTCGGTGAGGTAGAGTACACGCCAGCGGGTATCGCGGAGAGCGCAGCAACCTTTCTCACCGAACCACGTCTGATGGACACAGCGACGCGCGACCAAGCAGTCGCGGATTACCTCAGTAATTACCGTCAAGACTTCTTTTTTCTCAAGGCGGACGATTGGGCGACCGAGCACGAGTTTCGAGCTGTGCTTACCGGAAGCGATGATGAGTATGAGTTCGCTTTCTACAGCCAGGCACTAGTAGCCGTGGTCTTGGGTGAGCACTTTCCGAAGTGGCAGATCGCGGGAGCGCGTGAAATATGCGATGGAGCTGGCGTGGCGCTCCGACGTGTCCGCTGGCGCAATGGGCGGCCACACGCGGGCGGGCCGTAATACTTGGAGCATGGCGGGTCCTGCGCCGAGGCAGGGGCAGCGTGTGATCTACGCTGGTGGCAGCCCGAGTTGTTTCTTCAACTCTGCGGAGACGAGTGTTTGGAGAATCGGCTGCGCCGCTTCCCATCCCTTCGGCGCGAGCTTGCGCAGAGCCTCACCCGCTTTCACGCGCCGCTTGCTGTCCTCGTCCGGCCCGGAGAGGACCGCAATCTGCTCGCTGACTTCAAGGCGTGTGGCGTCATCCAGGCCAGGCTCGAACTCCAAGACGTTCCGCAACTGCATGATTAGAGCATCGCGGTCTGCCCACGGGTACGGTGCGCCACACGAGAAGCAAAACTTCTCTGGCTTCAATCCGGCGGACACGACACCTTCGTGCGCGCCGAGTATGCGTGCGGAGCAGTTTGGGCATCCGCGGATCACAGGCGCCCCACACTTGCTACAGAACGACTCGGTTTCACGAGGCGAGCGAGTTGGCGCGTCAAGCAACGTATCGCGGTAATGACCGCGCATACAGACCGCTGCGGAGTAGCGACTCATCGCGCCGCCAGTCTACGCACGAGCGCGGAGGTCAGCATGGCAAGAGCAGGCAGTCTCGATTTCGCTGCGGCGCACTTCCGCTCGAAGCCTGGGAGGCTCGGCTTCGTGGCGGGAAATGGTCTGTCCGACGACCTCGCTATCTCATCCGCGGCAATTGACCATTCATGCGGCCGGACGGGTCTTGACCACCCGCCCGGCCCGAGCACCGAAGCTGATTCCTTCGATGCCCAGGGCCTACCGTAGCTGCGTGCGGTGGGGTCGTCTGCGCGTTGGCGGGCTTCGGTGCGCCGAGAGGAGGCCAGATGACCGCCACATCCGCCGAACACCACGCCCCACCCATGCCCGATCCCACGGGCCGATGCTTCCCCACGACCGAGGACCCGGCCGTGCTGCTGCTCTACGGCGAGGAGTACGTGAATCTCGCGCTGGCGGACGAGCTGGCGCTCGATGGCTACGGGGTCCACCGCGCCAGCGACCCCGCGAAGCTGCGCGCCGTATGCGGCGCCTGCACGGTCGAGCTGGTCATCTTCGGGCGCGCGACACGCCGGGGTGCGGGCCTTGACGTGCTGCGCAAGCTCCGCGCAGGAGCACTCATGCCCGAGGCCAGGCCGGGCCTGCGGGCGCTGTGGATGAGTCCGAACGGCGACCTGGGAGACGTGCTGCGTGGGTTCGAGGCGGGGGCCGATGACGTGCTGCGCGCCCCTTTCGCGTACCCGGAGCTTCGCGCTCGTGTGCGGGCGCTCGTGCGGCGCGACCTAGCCGAGGAGCTTGGCGTGATCGAGTACGGGGAACTGCGGATCGACACCGCCGCGCACGAGGTGATCGTCGGTGCGACTCCGGTGGCGTTGCGCCGCTTGGAGTTCGCGCTGCTCGTGTATATCGCGCGTGATCCCGTCCGCGTCTACACCAAGGACGAGCTGATGCGTGAGGTGTGGGGGTTTCGCTCGCCCGGCACCACACGGACGCTGGACTGCCACGCTTCGCGGCTGCGGCGCAAGCTCGCGCAGGCCGGCGCCGCCGGGCTGGTGTGCGCCATGCGCGGCGTCGGCTACCGCCTCGCAGGGGACTCGTTCGGTGCGCTGCCGGCGGCCCGCGTTGCGTGACGGTATCGGGCTCGTGTCAGCTTCGTCTACCGCGCCCACAAGCGACAAGGCGCGCTGTATAGCTGGCGCTCGTACACGCAAATATGGCCCCGGCGCGGGGATTAGCGCCCCGCCCGAGACCGTGACACAGGAGAGAACGCTCCCATGCTCGACCAAATTAGCTCACTCGAATCCGAGGCGCACGTCCGTCTCGACCAGGCCGTCCTCACGCTGATCCTCGACACCGACCGGCCGCTCTCGGAAGCCGAGATTGCCCGCGCTGTCGATGTACCCGGCCGCGTCCCCGACAGCCTCAAACGCCTGCGCAGAGCGGGCCTGATCCACCGCTGGAACGACCTGGCGACACCCTCGCGCCCCGCCGTCCGGCTTCACGAGGTCAAGCAGAGCAACAGCGAGAACCCCACCGATGACCACCGCTGCGAGAGCGCCGTTCTCGCAACCCTGCTGCGGCACGCAACCGCTGGTGATGCACCGCTGACTGATGCACAGGTCCACGACGCCCTCGGCGCCAGGAAGCGCAAGCAGTGGGCGAGGATCAGCACGGCGCTGGACGGTCTGGACGCCGCTGGCGTGATCGAACGCCGCGGCTGCCAGTCGATCGCCTCAGAGGTCGCCATGCACTTCAACCACCTGATGACGCCCTGACGGGCGCCATCAAGGACAAGGATGCGATATGCGACGTACGAGCACGCGGGCGTCCGCAGCACGGGGTGAGCTGCGCCGGTTCGAGCCCGTCTCCGATGCGATCGTGCTCGCCGCGGCCGAGCGCGCCGAACGACACCATCGAGGACCAGCCGAAGGCGTGACGCTCGGCGAGGTCATCGAACACCTTGGATTCGCCCGAGTGGGCTGGACAACCCGCAGCCTGCATCCGCAGATCGACGCCTTCCTCGCTGCCGGCGCGCTCGTGCCGTTCCGTCGCTTCGGGTTCGACTTCTTGAAGATGACGCCGACCGGCCGCAGGTGGCTTGCGCAGACACGCCGTGGTCAAGAGGTCGTTCTGCCCGAGTCGCCGCAACACCGGGAATGGCGCCACGCGCGCCAACAGGCAACCGAGCGAGTCGCCGCCATGCGCCACCTCTTGCGGGAAACCCTCGATGAAGCTGACCGGCTGCTCAGCAACGAGCAAATCGACTCCGATGCGTGGTACGCCCTCGCGCCCCGTCTTCACACAGCCTGCCGCCAGTTGGGGTCGGTCACTTACTGCCTACGGGAGTGGCCCGAGCCTCACGACGCCAACGCTGACCACGACACCTTCCCAACGCGCGGCGACCGCCGCATCAGCCGCCGCATCGTGGGCTTCTGGAAGGACGCACACCAGTTGGACGCGCTCTACCCCAGGCAGGCCAGCCCGGGGATAGACTTGTTCAGTCAATCTGATCGGGGGTATGCCGATGGCCAAGACCAAATGGACTGATGTGCCGATTAAGAAGACGCCGAAGGGCGTGGCGATCAAACTCGACACGATCTACTACTACCCGCACGCAGAGAAGCTCGATGAGCGCGGCCACGGGAACCTCGTAGTCGGGAATGTAAACATCCCATTCGAGGACGAGGTCGAGTTCCTGGAAGGCATATCGCGCATCCTGCGCCACGCCAAGCAGGTGGACGCGAAGGCGACTCCATCATGACCGTGAACCCCAGGTTCAATGACCAATAATCCGGGTCTTGCCGACAAACGGGACAAAGCGCTCGATCGCATCTTCGGCCAGCCAACGGGACGCAGCCGGAACGCAGAGGCCGCAGCGATCAGTGCGATCGAAGCACTTGATCGACTCATGATGGCGCTCGACGCAGGCGATCAGCTCGGCGACGAGTACGGCAAGGCGCGTGCCCACGTCGATATGAACGTCTACGAAAGCGCGATCGCATTCGGGCATGTCTCCGTTGACGGATGCAGGGCATGGTCCACGCTAACGCTGTGGATCAGGCAACTCCGATGCCGCGTCGCCACGATCAAGCTTTCGGTCCGCTCGATGACACCTGGCAGCAAAGCGAATCGCCGTACCGGGAGGCTTGGTCGGTGGCAGGGGATCAGCGCAGCCAGCTCATTCGCCTCGCTAAGCAGCCGAATCAGCTCTTCAGGCGGCTGGCGGAATCCGTGGCACTCGCAGCTGATCTGGCAGCCTGGGCGTCTTGGGTCACCGAAGTGATCGCGGACCCAGATTGCGACTTGCCCTCGGCGCGCTGATGCCAGCTCGGTGAGGGGAACCGCAGCGCCTTGATTTGGCCGTCGCGGTATGAGCGCAACGGGTACACATGCCGTTGGTGGCTATGCTGCGGCGAACGCTATCCTTGTCAATGAATGGCAGTGACCTTTGACATAGACGGGCGGCGGAGCGAGTTCTCGGAGCCGCTAGCCGAACTCATTGCCGAGAACCTGCACAACTTCTCGCTCGGCCCGTCGCATCGCTACCACCGTGACGTGGAGATGCTGGCGCGAGCAGGCATCGACCCCGAGTGGACAGACGGCGCACGAGCGCTCGCGGAGGTCATGGAGGACGCGCTGGTGGGGCGCTATGAAGGCCCGATCCCGCTCGACCCCCAAGGCAAGGCAGCGAAAGCGCTGCTTCGGGCAGTCAGCATCACGGGGCCGGCGAGCTGGGACGCGACTAGCGAGCACGCGCGCATGGTCAACCTGCTGCGCGACGCCGGCACCAAGTAGAGCATCGGCTGAGCAATCTATTTGGAAGGAATGTTGCGCTACCCCTTGCTCTACCGCTGCCTGGTGTGCGACCGATGGAACGTGCTCCCCTCAACCTGGCCAGATGACCGTGACCTGCTTGAGTTCCTACAGGAGCACCCCACATACGTGCCTCCCTGCGGTCATCCACCGGACCCCGATAACCTGAGCGTCGGCGTTAGCTTTCTGCCGCGCGTCGGGAGCAGCGCCGAGGCCGCGTACCTCTCCTGCCCTGACGTGTGATCGAGCTATCGGGCTTTCGGTGCGGTACTGGGTGGTTTGGCGCTCGATGCGGCATCTGACGGTGCCGGCGGCGGTCGCATCGGGCTCGCCTCTGCCTTGATCGGGCCTGCGCCGCCCGTGAGGGCTTTCCTTGGAGAGCGAGGTGCCCAGCCCTCCTGGAGTTCGCGCTCTTGTGGGCCTTTGTCCGCCATAATTATGCGTTGCCAGAAGGCTGAGGCGGCGGGGCGGGCGGTGCCGGGGGCCTAGCGCTCGACGCCGAGTCGCTTGGCGCAGGGGGCGGCTGCTGGGGGCTCGGAGCGGCGTTTTGGGGCTGATAGCCGCCCCGCTTTTCAACGGGAGGCAGTGCATCGGGTCTCGGCATATGGCTCATGGTAGCGGTTGGCCGGGCGGGTTCTGCTCGCCGTCTGTCTCGTCTGGTGGACGCTCGTAGAACTCAATCGAGGCGATCTCCTCCCGCGCGATCCAGAGTCCCGTAGTGCCTTGTGCCACCCCCGTGAACCAGTCGTTCTCGGGGTCGATCGACCATCGCTCCGAGATGAACAAGTCGTGGGCGTGCTCGGAGTAGCCAGCGAGACTCCCGTCGCCGAAGTAGCCGCCGACAACTCGGCCGTCCTTCAACGTGACGCGCAGCATCGGGGTCCCCTCGCGGCTGAACGCTTCATTCCAGCCTGAGCTGACACTGTGCGACGGCGAGACGCCGATGAACTTCAACACGCCCGGCCGGACTTTGCGAGAACTGCGCCACCACAGCCCAATCGTGGCGATCGCCGCTGGTAGAGCGAGCGCGATGATTCCCCCGGCGGCCAGGTCTTCTGCCAGCGACTTTTCTCCGTGGTAGAACTCGACAACATCCGTCTTGTCCACGCCTGACAGCGCACCGGCAGCAAACACGACCGCGTAGATGAGAGCGCTGTAGTACAGGGCGTTCAACAGCCGCTCGAACTGCGTGTCTTCGCCACGCACGGCGAACATGCGCTCGCGGAGCAGCAGCGTCACGAATCCTGGCAATACGAATACCGCGAGGATCAGGAGCGCGGTGCCGGTCTCGGGTGTCATCGGCTCTGCTTGTAGCAGCGCCTACGGACGCCTTGCGCGCTCGTGGCGGCCAGCCGGAGCTACCTACGGCTCGGGAAGCCGAAGATAAAGATTCCGTCGGCCTGTCCCATAACGGGGGTTGGATCGACCTTTCTGTATTGCCCCCCGTGAGGAAGTTCTCGGTCGCCTGTACCGCAGAGGCACCGAAAGGGACCTTTATCTAGTGGACGGGGATGTTGGCCCGAGTTCGTTCGGCGTCGGGCTGTCCCGTTCGACGCTCGAAATCGACGTTTCGTTGTGGAAAGGAGACTGACCCACCAGATATGAGAAATCACGACACACAACATCTTCTTCGTCCGTCTCGCGTCGCTGAGCGGTTCGTGCGTGAACCGGATTGGCCGTTGCGCCAGGCGGGCTCGTCGTTTGCTCACCACTCGCCCACTGTGCTCGTGGCGCTCGCGTGGCTGCTCGCGCTGGCGCTCGCGGCTGTGCTGCTCGTCGCGGTGTGGCGGGTGTGGGGGCGGCGTCGTCTTGCGGCGCAGGGCCGTTGGTTTGGGGTTCGCTTCGGCGAGCAGGTCTCGCGGGCGGCGGTTGAGTCGTTGATGAGCACGCTCGCGGGCGGGCTGCCGCGCCCGCTGTTTGGGCCGGCGCCGTGGGTCACGCTGACGCTCTCATCGACGGAGGACCGTGCGGCGTGCCACTTGTTCGTCTCGGGTGGCGTGCCGGTGGCGCAGGTACGCGCTGCGGTCGAGCAGGGTCTCGGTGGCGTCACCGTCGATGCGATCGGTCGGCTTGGCCCGCTGGATTTGCGCGAGCACGTGCGGGTGGCGAGCCTTGCCCCCGGTGGCTCGCGGTTCTTGCCGTTGCGGGTCGATCACCGCGTTGACCCTGCCGGCCAGTTGTTGGCAGCGCTGCGCGCGCACGAGCCGGGCGAGGGTGGCGTGATCCAGCTTGTGTTGCAGGCGCCGCCGCGCTCGGCGCCGAACCGGGCGCGTGGGCAGGCGGCGCGGTTGCGCGCTGGCCGCGGTCTGCGACCGGGCTTGGCGTTGCGCGCGCTGCGGGCGTTCGGGGGGCTGCTTGTTGAGTTGATTGATGTGTTCTTGCCGGGTTCGCCGCCGCCGGCGGGCGAGCAGGCGCGGCGGGTGGACCCGTTCTCGCTTGAGCGTGCGAAGGCGATCGAGGCGAAGTCCGCACAACCGCTGCTCGCCGCGACGCTCCGCGCCGGGGCGTGGGCAGACGGCCGGCGTCGCGCGGGCGGACGGCTCGGCGGGTTGTTGGCGGCATTCGGGCAGTTCCACGACCTCGGCGGGCTGCACAAGGGCTTTGAGCCGTTCTGCAAGCGGCGTGCGCTCAACTGTCTGCCGGCGATCAAACCGCGGCTGCTGTTGAGCAGTAGCGAGGCCGCGGCGTTGATCGCGGTGCCCGAGGAAACCGCGCTCGCTCCGCTGTCATTCGCGGAGGCGCCATCACGCAGCATCGCGCCGGCCGCGCACGCACCATCACACGGGCTATTGCTCGGCCGCAGCGACCACGCCGGGTTTGACCGCGAGATTCGGGTGCAGCCGGCGGGGCTTTTGGAGCACGCGCATGTGCTCGGTCCGACCGGGCGCGGCAAGAGCACGCTCTTGCTGAACATGACCGTCGAGGCGATCCGCGCGGGCATGGGCGGGATAGTGCTCGACCCAACCGGCGAGCTGACCGCACTGACGCTCGCGCGCATCCCGGTCGAGCGAGCCGGGGACGTTGACCTACTCGACCTCGGCGACACGAGCCACCCGCCTGCGTTGAATCTGCTCGCTTGCACGCCCGGCGAGGGTGACGCTCACGCGCAGGCGATCTGCGGCATCTTCGCCCGCCTGTTCTCACGCTTTTGGGGTCCGAGGACGGAGGACATCCTGCGCTCCGCGCTCACCACCTTGTTGTGTGGACGTGACCCGGCCGGGCCGGCACCGACTTTGGCAGACGTGCTCACGCTCTTGTCTGACCCTGGCGAGCGGAGCCGCTATCGCGCGAGTGACCCTGTAGCGCTGGACGTGTTCTGGCGCCAGTGGCAGACCCTCAGCGAGCAGGCCAGGATACAGGCACTCGCACCGCTCTCGAACAAGCTCCGCGCGCTGCTCGGCAACCACCAGCTACGCAACATGCTCTGCCAGCCCACCGCACCGGACCTCACCGAGCGGATCAACGCGGGCCGGTGGCTGCTCGTGTCACTCCCGCAAACGCTCGGGGAGGACGCCGCAGACCTCATCGGCTCGGTGCTGTTGCATCGCGCGTGGCAGGCCGCGCAGCGCCTCGGCCCGATCGCGCTCAGCGACCGCCCGCCGTTCCTGTGCTTGGTGGATGAGTGCCACCGCTTCTGCCACATGCCGCAGGGCATGGCGACAGCGCTCGCGCAGGCGCGCGGCTACGGCGTCGGGATGGTGCTCGCGCATCAGAATCTCGCGCAGCTCAAAGACAGCGAGCTCGCGGAGGCCGTGGACGCGAACTGTCAGACCAAGCTCTGCTTCGGGCTCGGCGCCGCGGACGCGAAACGCATGGCCGTTCACTTCCAGCCGCGCTTGGACGCGCACGACCTACTGCACCTATCAGCGCACACGATCGCCTGCCGCGTCGCCCACGAACACCACCAGCTACCAGCCGCCACCGCGACCACCGAGCCACCGTCGCCGCCCACCGGTGGCGACACCGCAAACACGATCCGTGGTCGCGCCCGCGCCAATGCGAACGAGTGCCGGGCGGTGGAAGTGACGATCCGTGAGCGCTACGGCCGCATCGAGCAGCCACCGCCAGGACATGCCCACGCCGACGAACAAGCAGGTGACAACCCCCACTCGGGGAGTGCTGAGGTTCCGCCGTTCGGTCCTCCGCTCGGGGCTCCCACCGAGGGAGGACCCCCGCCGCCGGTATCCCCGCACCAGCACAGCGATCCCGGCGCGGAGGCAAACCCCGACAATGAACACCTGTTCCCTGCTGGCGGGCGGCCATGACACTTGCTCTCGCTGCTTTGACTATTCGTGACCGGGAGCTACTTGACCGTCTCTCCCAATCCGAGCCCCTATCCACCTCTGAGCTTCGTCTCCTTTTCTTCTCAGGTGTTCGTACCTGTCGTGAACGACTCGTCAAGCTGGAGGCACACGACCTGTTGTTGCGTGTGTACCCGGCGCGCTCAAACAGAGGCGGACGCTCTGAGGCGTTGTGGTTCCTCTCCCCGGCCGGTCGGCGGGCGATCGGTGCGCCGGCACGTCGGCCGCCGGGCCTTTCGATTCCCGACCTCGAGCACCGCCGCGCGGTCGCGCGGTTCTTCCTCGCGTTGACCGAACGCAGCCTCACCCGTCCGGGCGAGGGGCTGTATCGCTGGCTTGGCGAGCAGCAGGCACAACAGGGCACCGGGGCGAGCGTTCGCCCGGACGGTTACGGCCGCTACCTGCTCCCCGATGGCGAGGTCACGTTCTACCTGGAGGTAGACCGCGCGACCGAGCCCACCAGGCGGGTGAAGGCAAAGCTCGACGCCTATAAGCAGGCGCTCGCAGCCGACGCTCACCGTGACCGCGGGAACGTTCTGCTTGTCTGCGACGGCCGGCGCCGCTTGGCGAACCTCGCGCGCTGCGCACCGCCCGGCCCACCGTGGGTATGGGGCAGCATCGACGGCGAGCACTACGAGCTGCTACCCGCCCGCGAGCAGCAACGCCGCTTCGATCAGCTTCCCGCCACGCCGCGCCAGCCGGGCCGTCGTGTCGAGGACTGTCTCGGCAGACGTTGGCGCTGGCCCGCGGCCGTGAGCGTGTAACTCGAATCTTTTACGGGGCGGCGCGTGTACCCGCAGACGCCCCGAAACGACTTTCACTGTTTGTAAGGGTCTTCCGCCGACACCATGACAATTGACAGAACATGACAAGCAAAGGAACAGATACGCGCACGAGCGCGCCTCGCTGCGGCTGACGATCGTCCCGACGACGCTCAAGGCAGCGAACGCCTACATCGCGCAGTACCACCGCCACAACCGGCCCGTACCCGGCTGCATCAGCGTCGTCGGCGTAAGCGACGGCGAGCGGCTACGTGGCGTCGCCGTAGTCGGACGGCCGATTGCACGGGCACTCGACGATGGGTTCACCGCCGAAGTCCGCCGCTGCTGCACCGATGGGGCGCCGAACGCCTGCTCGATGCTCTACCGGGCAGCGTGGCGGGCAGTCAAGGCGCTCGGGTATCGCAAGGTCATCACCTACACGCTGCCCGAGGAGGGCGGCGCATCTCTCAGGGCCAGCGGGTTCACGCTCGTCGGCGAGGCAGGCGGCGGACGCTGGAACCGACCAGGCCGCCCCGCCGCCGACACGCACCCGACCGGCAAGAAGCTCCGCTGGGAGCTGCTCACATGAGCGGCACCCAGCGACCAATCCACGACGCCGGCAGGGACGCTCAAGGCCGCAGTAGCGCTACCCAAGGCAGTCGTAAGCGACGCCGCCATCCGCGCCGGGATACGGGCGCGGATACGCCGCTACGGCTGCTGCCGGGGAAGACGCGGCCGATGACAGGCGAGGAGGAACGACAGCTCGTAGAGGCGCTGGCAGAGCTTCTGGTCGAGTGGGTCGAAGCCCGCCCGGAGCGGCTGCCAGCAGGCTTGAGAACCGGCCGAGGATGTGATCTAGATGGATGCTCCCGAGCCAAGGAGCAGCCATGAGCAGACGAGCATCCCTCGCTATCGTGCCCGAACCAGGGAGCGCCGAGCCGGTGCGGGTGGCGACCTACACGCGCATCTCGACCGACGAGGAGCGCCAGCCCAACTCCCTTGAGGCGCAGCGCGTCCGCCTCGACGCCTTCGTTACCAGTCAGCCCGAGTGGCGAATCGAGCGCCGCTACGAGGACCAGTTCACCGGCACCGTGATCGACCGGCCCGCGCTGACGCGGCTGCTCAAGGACGCGCGGCATGGACGCTTCGACGTGCTGCTCGTCTACCGCGTCGATCGCCTCGCCCGTTCGATCCGCGGCCTCGCGCAGATCATCGACGAGCTTGACCAGGCCGGTGTGATCTTCCGCTCCGCGACCGAGCCGTTTGACACTGGCACCCCGGCCGGGCGAATGATGGTGCAGATGCTCGGGGTGTTCGCCGAGTTCGAGCGCGCGTTGATCGTGGAGCGCATCACCGCCGGCCTTGAGCGCAAGGCCGCCCGCGGCGGCTGGTGCGGCGGACAGCGCCCCTTCGGACTGAACATCGCTGCTGACCGCGACAGCCTGGAGCGCAACCCGGCCGAGGCGCCGCTTGTCCCGGTGATCTTCGATGAGTACGTCCACCGCAAGGTCGGCTCGTCAGCGCTCGCCACGTGGCTGAACGAGCAGGGCTACCGCACCAAGAACGGGCGGCTATGGAGCGCCGCGAGTGTCATCACCGTGATTCGCAACCGCGCCTACCTCGGCGAGATTTACTACCGCGGTAACTGGTATCCAGCACCACACGAGCCGTTGATCCCCATCGAGCTTTTCGAGAAGGCGCAAGCGATCCTCACCGAGCGCTGCGAAGATCGCTCCAAGCGCGCAGCCAATCCCGCCGAGTACCTGCTGACCGGCCGTGTGCGTTGCGGGCGCTGCGGGCAAGCCTATGTCGGCACCGCCGCGCACGGACGAAACGGTCGTTACACCTACTACACCTGTTTCACACGCGCGCGCTACGGCACCAAGCACTGCGCCAACGACCGTCTCCCCGCCGAACGGCTGGAGCAGGCCGTCACCCGCCGACTCTGGAAGGTACTCAACGATCACGACCTGATCGAGGACGCGATCAGCGAAACATACGAGCGGCTGTCCCAACGCGGCGGCGAGCAGCAGTCCGAGCTTGCCGCGATACAGGACAAGCTCACCGAGACGCGCGCGGTGCTGGAGCGCTACTTCCGCGCGTTCGAGGCCGGCACGATGCCCGAGGACACCTGCGCCCCGCGCATAGCCACCCTCAGCGAGCAAGCCAAAGCGCTAGAGGACCGCGCCAGCGGACTCGCCGCCCAACACGACGACGAGCAGCCCGAGCGCGCCACCGACGCCGACCTCGACGCGCTACGCGGCAACCTGCGCGCCGCACTCAACGACAGCACCCCCACGCGCGTCAAGGACGTACTCCAAACCATGATCGACACAATCCGCGTAGACGCACGCGACCAAATCGAACCGACCTTCCGTGTCCCGGCGGTTCGCATTGACTACGGTTACATGGAGCCAACCGGGATCGAACCGGTGACCTCCTGCTTGCAAAGCAGGCGCTCTCCCAGCTGAGCTATGGCCCCTGGAAGGCTCAATATACCGTTGTGGAGCAGGGTTTTGACGTTCAGGCCGCCTTGCGCACGAGCACGTCTGGCGACCATCTCGGCGGCTCGTCTGCCGATATCTGCCACTTCGGCTCCTCGATGTGCGCTCCCAGCCGCACCCGCGCGTGTAGCGCGGTGCCACCGACTTGTGTGGCGACTAACGTGCCCCAGCTTGGATCAACAGCCGCTCGGCGGTTTGAAACTGCTCCGGCGTCAGCGGAACGAATCCCTGGTGCATTAGGTCCGGCAGCTCGCCGAGACCATCCGTAGACGGCCCTTGTGAGACGCGAGGTACCCTCAGGGTCGATCGGACTTTGCGTATCAGTGGCCACTGCTTCGCCCACTCAGGCGGATGTGGATCACGTGAGGCTTCATCATCGCGGACCTCGACGATCGCGATGATTCGGCGGTCGCCAACGGTGTGGTAGACGAGGTGATCGCCGCGCTGAAGCGGATCGGGCGGGTGCGTCTCGCTGAACCGCACCTCGCTGAGCAGCTCTTTGCACTCGATCGCCCATGCGTCCGGAACCCGCCAGCTCGAAGTACCTATGAGCTTGAGCCAGGTCGCCATAAGTCCGCCTTCAAATCGCCGTCGTCTCGGAGGGCTTCTGATGGCTCGTCAAGCCCGACGGGACAACCCAAGAGAACAGGTCGCGATCATCGGTGTAGAACGCCGGCAGCCATCGCTCGATGAGTTGCCGGGCGACCAACTCAGGCGTATCCCTAAGCTCGGCAGCGCTGGTACGGACTGTTTGGGTAAGGCCGTCAGGTGCTGGCGGTCGCAAAGCCGCTTCGAGATCACCCGTCGAACCACTGCCGATGACCATTTGGGACTTCGCGCCAGCAAAGCCCGACAGCCGGGCTTCCGCAAAGAGATGCGCTCCGCCGGATACGTCGCTGAAATACTCGCCGCTAATCGCGAGCAAGACGACCAGCTCGTAAAGAAGATCGACCTCCCTCGCCGAGCGCAGGTCGCGCGAAGGCATAGCCCGCTCCCACCGCAAACCCAGCAAGACCATGAACGAGAGGCAGGCTGGATAACTCAGACAACCAGCGATCAGTGTGTGCGGCTCGACTTGTGGTGCGATTGTGCCGTTACCCGAGCCAGCGTTGGTCGCTTGCCACCCTTCCGCCCCACGTGGCTGCCAGTCAGCCAGCGCATGGGCAGAGCGAATCAGGCTGCTGTTGCCCAGGCGCGGGGCATGACGCTGTATTGCCGCCCGCACAGCCAACGTCAGCGCATCCTTTTGCCAGGCGCCTGCCGGATGATTCACGTCCTTTGCGGCTGGGCGGACCACGAGCGCCAGCGCGCCGGTGCCGTCGCTGACGCTGAATCCGTCTAGCCCGCTGACGAAATCCCGATCTAGCAGAGAGCCCGGCTCGGGCGGCGGCCCCGAGAGTTCTTGGCGCTGCCTGTATAGGCGCTCAACCTCTCGCTGATCGAGATAGTCGGTGGTGGTTCCTCGCCGGCATGGAAAGCGCTTGTTCGCTTGGTGCGGCGCAAGTGCGGACGCCGGGATCGCGACGGCGACAACGCCGACGGACGGGTCAGTAGGGCTAGGTATCACCCGGACTTGCAGGTCCGGGGCAGGGTCGATTCGTGTGCCCGACACCTGCCGAAGTCGCTCCTCGACACCAGCGATCGAGAAGGGCAAGAGTTCGGTCGCCACACAGGTCCCTTTGTCCTCATCGACGCCATAGAGAAGCACGCCGCCGTTGACCGTCATAGCTGTGATGTCCTTCGCGATCTCGTCGTTCTTCCCGAGGGCTCGCTTGAAGTCGAGCGACGGCGACTCCGCCTCACCGAGCAATCCAGTCAGCTGATCCACGATGTCGGACACCACATAGGCCGACAGTCTAGGTAATTGGACAAGACGCTAGCGGTACGTCGATCATCAAACCCCGACCGGACGGTCGCTGAATCCGACGGCTCAGGCGGCTCTGCGGCCCGGCATCTCGGATGCTGTCTCCAAAGCCACTCTGCCGCACTCAACCACTTCCGTGCCCTCCACGAGCGCCCTGAGCTGGGCCTTCTCGTCCTCGCCGCGACGCATCGCCTGGCGGTAGACGCGGAGCGCGAGCGCGGGGTGGGTATGGCCCATTTCGTCCATGACGGTGCCGGGGTCCTCGCCGAGCGCGTACAGCACCGAGCAGAACGTCCGGCGTAGCGAGTGCGGCGTGAGTTTCGGCAGTGGCGGCAGGCCAGCGGCCTCCAGGCGCTGTTCGTGCGGCCTACGGCGCCCGTGCCGTTCCTCTCCTTGCCGTCGAACACCGCGGCCGGGCGCCCGAGGACTCGCGCTCGGAAGTTGTCGTCGCTCATCCGTGCGCCCTTCGCCGTCGGGAAGACGTAGGCGTCCTGCGGCGCGTCCTGCTGGCGTCCCCGGACGGCGAGCAGCTCGTCTCGGAGCGCGCCGCGTATCTTCACCCGCCGCCATCCGGCGTCGGTCTTGGAGCCGGTGTGGAGCCATCCGCCGGCCAGGTCCACGTCGCACCAGCGCAGCGCGCACAGCTCGCCGATTCGCAGGCCGGCGAACGTCAGCGTGGCGAGCATCGCGCGCCGCTCGACGTGCTGGCCGGTTGGATGCGCCTGTTGGTCAAGCTCGCCGGCAGCGTCGAGCAGGGCCTTGATCTGCGTGGCCGTTTCAAGGTAACTCCGACGTGGCACCCGTTCGCGGACCCTGCGCCCCCGACCTCTGGCGGGGTTGCGTGCGATCAGCTCCCGCTCCACCGCGCCCTCCAGGATCGCCGCGAGCAGCGTGACGGTCATGTTGATCGACCGCGGCGAGAGCGGCTTGTCCTCGGCGAGCTTGCCGGCGATGTAGCGCTCGACCAGATCGAACGTGATCGCGTCGAGCGGGTGGTCCTTGAAGTAGGGCAACAGGTGGGACTCCAGCCGCCAGCGGTAGTCCTCGCGGGTCTTCTGAGCAAGCCGGCGCTCGTTGCGCAGCCACCACTCCTCGGCGAACTGATGAAACGTCTGGATCGGTTCAGGTTCCGGCGGCGGCTCGACCGCGGTAGGCGGCTGCCACGTCCCGCGTTCCACATCCGCCATCGTGTGACGCAGCGCGCGCTCGGCGTCGTCTCGGTCGGTGACGCCTAGCGAGATGTACCGGCGCCGGCCGTAGGCCGTGAACCGCAGCGCGCGGTAGGTGCGCCCGTCTGTGCCCTCGTGCTCGATGACCTTGCCTATCGCCTTGCGAGCCATCACGCACCCCCTATGCCGCTGAGCGTTCGCGTAGGTAGGTGGCGTGGCGGCGGCAAGGGTCCGAGCAGAACCGCGCCGCGCGGTGGCGATCGGTGGGCATCTCCTCGCCGCAGTTCTCGCACGCGCGTTCCGGTAGCGGCGTCCCGCCGGGCGTCACGAGTGCGAGGACCGCTCGTTCCGCGCTTGAGGCGTCCCGGCGCTCCCACGCTGCGCGCCACGTCTCGACCATGCCCGAGAGAGTGTCCCGCCACTCCTCGCGCTCCCACTGCGTAGCGTTCACCGCCACTGCGAGCGCCCCGGGCCACGCCTCCTCGAAGCCCACGCCGCCGCGCCGCGCGGTGGCGAGCCGTTCCCTCAAGACTGTGGGCGGAGTCATGTCCCGCCCCCTGGCATCACCACGCGCGCGGGCCTGGGCTCCGTCGGTACGGGCACCCCGTCGAGCAAGACGCACGGCGAGACCTTCAGCGCGTCCACGAGGATCAGCAGCACGAGAAGGCCCGGCTCGCATTCGCCGCGCTCCACAATGCCGATCTCGTTGCGGTGGACGTTGGCGACTTCCGCGAGCCGTTCCTGCGCGAGACTCCGCCGCTCCCGCTCGGCGCGCAGGTTCTCCCCGAGCGCGCCCAGTACCAGGGCGCGCTCGGCCGCGTAGGCGGCATGGTCGCGTCTCATATGCCGATGAGGTCGAGGACATCATCGACGTACCGCAGCCCGTCGGACGCCTTGAAGCGCGCGCCGTGGCGGTCGATCAGCCCGAGGCGCTCCAGGTGCGCCAGGGACCCCCGCACCGCGTCGGGGTCGATGTCGCGCAGCTTGCGCAGCATTTCCGCGCGGCCCCACCATTCGGAGCGGTCGTTGCGCAGGAGCTGCAGCACGATGATGCGCTCCGTGGCGGGCTCGCCGTCGGGGTACTGATTGGGGGTCATCTTCGGTTCCTCCTTGGTCGGAGGCACCGAAGACCGCAAGCCCGGCGAGAGAGCCAGAGTGACCCAAAGGGGTATCGTGGCCATCGCGCTGAAGCTTTGGTCTTCGGCGCCACGCCCCCGGCCGTTCCAGCGGTGCGGGGGCACTATGTTTGAGCGCTGAAGTGTAGCGTAACCTGACCCGGAATACCAACTTACCCTGCCTTGGCCGAGGACACCAGAGACACCGACCTGATCGTCCTTGGCCGCGCTCTCCGAGCGTTGCGGGATCGAGCTGGGATAACGCAGGAGCAGCTTGCAGCGCGCCTCCAGATGGACCCGACCTACATCTCCCGCATCGAGCGAGGACGGCGAGGAGTCCAATGGCTCACGGTCCTGCGGTTCCTTCGCGCACTCGGCGCCGATCTGCACCAGCTCGCCGACGCAGTAGCCGAGGCAAAGAAACGGGACGACCGCTGACGGGCGGAGCCGCGCCGGCTCGACGCTGCTCGTCATGTTCGCTTCCGTGGTCGGACGGCCAGCACGGAGCCGGGTTCCGGCCGACCATTTGACAAGCGACGCCGGTGGCGGGCGGGTGGTGCTGCCGATTTGGCTCCAATGCTCGCGCCTGGGTGCTGCGGCTGCTGGGTGGCACAGCCGGCAAACACCTCCAAGGCCACCGCCCTGTCGAAACGTAGGCGTGGCTTTGAGCCGGTCCCGAGCGTGATGGCGCCGAGTTCGCCGCGGTGGGAGTAGACCCAGGAGCGATCGACGCCCAACTCGGCGGCGAGTGTCGCCGCGTCGACAAGCTGCCGCCCGGTGGGAGAGTCACCTTCGTCGCGGATCAGTTCGACCACCCGCCGTGCCACGGCCTCGATGGATGCCGCGTCAAGAGCGGGTCCAGCCGGCAGCGAGCCCTCGGGTGGTTGCGTCCGTTGGTAGTGGGCCATCGGTGTTAATGACCCTGAGCCTCGCGAAACGGCCAACGAGTTTCCGTCCGACTGGCCCAGCAGGACCTTCACGCGACCTCGCGCGGCCTCCCACAGGCCCCCACTCCAGGCTTGGTCTCTTGCTTTCCCAAGCTCGTGCCCGGTAGGCACGCCGACCAGCCCTGCGTCGGAGCCTCGCCCATAGACGTCCGCCGCTGCGGCTCGACGACGAAAGCACAGACTACGGGTATGAAATACCGGGTGGGCCTGCTGTCCGGTCGTGTTCGTAGGGTCGTTTGACCGGGACAGGGGCTTCGTGGGAAGGACGCTTGTGGGCAGGCCGCCGTGCATCTGGGCTGCGAGCCCGTCAATGACTAGATGGCCGCCCCTGCGACTCACCCGGGTGGGCTGAGAGCCCGTATCCGTAGTTGTCGCTGCCCGCGGTGCCTTCCATTTCATATGTCGATTTCGTGAAGGGAGGCGGTTCTCGTGCGGTTCTTTGGTTTGGATGTTCACCTCGATTTCTGTGAGGTCGCGGTCGCTGAGGGCGGCCGGGTCTCGCGGGTCGGTCGGATCTCGAGTACCCCGGAGGCGATCCGGGAGTTCGCGGCCGGCCTGAATGGCAGTGACCAGGTGGTGTTGGAGGCCAGCTGCGGCGCGATGATGATCGCCCGGCTGCTGGAAGAGGGCGATGTCGGTGGGGTGGTGGTGTGCAATGCGGCCGAGACGCGAGCGATCTCTCACGCGCGTGTGAAGTCCGATCGCTTTGACGCGGCGATGCTCGCCAAGCTCCTCTCTGCTGGGATGCTCAAAGCGGTGTGGGTGCCCGACGAGGCGACGTCTGCTTTGCGGCGGCGTGTTGCTCGGCGGGCGGGGCTGGTGCGGGCACGCACGCGGGTGAAGAATGAGGTGCATGCGGTGCTCGCACGCTGCCTGCTCGGCCGTCCGCCCGTGAGTGATCTGTTCGGCAAGAAGGGCCGGGTGTGGCTCACAGAGCAGCAGCTGCCCGAGGAGGAGGCGGAGACCGTCGCAAGCTGTCTGCGCCACATCGACTTCCTCGGCGGCGAGATCACGGACCTGGACCGTCGGATCGCCCAGCAAGCGCTGGCGTTCCCGGGGTTCCAGCGGCTGTTGACGATCCCCGGCGTCGACGTCGGCACCGCGGCGGCGGTGATCGCGGCGGTCGGGGACATCACGCGCTTCCCCACCGCCGGCCAGCTCGTTGCCTATCTCGGCCTTGACCCGAAGGTCCGCCAGTCCGGGTCAGAGCCGGCGCGCTATGGGCACATCTCAAAGCGTGGGGATCCGCAGGCCCGCTCGATGCTGGTCGAGGCCGCGTGGATCTCGATCCGAAGCCCCGGCCCGCTGAAGGCGTTCGGCGAGCGCGTCCGCGCCCGTCGCGGCGCGCAGATCGCAGCGGTCGCTGTCGCGCGCAAGCTCGTCGTGCTCTGCTGGCATCTACTCACAAAGGATCAGGACTACGCGTTCGCGCGCCCATCGCTGACGCGGCAGAAGACACGGCGGCTGGAACTGCTGGCCGGCGCTCCGCCGTTGGCTCGCCGCCACGGCGGGCCACCAGTCAGCCCGACCAGCAGCCAGCGCGCAGCCGAGCGCGAGCTGCAGCAGCAGGCCGAGCTCGCCTACCGGCGCCTCATCGACGATTGGCGCACAACAGCACCGAAGGGTGGTGCGGGTGCGACACCGGGGCGCGCATCCAACAAGCCCTCGAAGGGCAAAGCCGCGCGGCAGGCCACAAGCCCCTGACGCCTGCGCTTCGCTACGTCAGTCACCCGCACCACGACAAATCATTCCACTCCGAAGCATCCGGCGCTACCCCGCCGCCGATGCTCGCCCCTGCGCCACGACACGCCCAGCGGCACAGAAAAAAGCCAGCACAGACTACGGGTATGTAATACCGCCGAGGCTGTTGTCCGGTCGTGTTCGTAGGGTCGTTTGACTAGGACAGGGGCCTTGTGGGAAGACGCAATGGTGGGGCAGGCCGTCGTGCATTTGGGCTGCGAGCCCGTCAATGACTATATGGCCGCCCCTGCGACTCGCCTGGTTGGGCTGAGAGCTCGAATCCGTATTTGTCGCTTGCCCGCCGCGCCTTCCAGTTCTGAGTTCGATGTCGTGGAAGGGAGCGAAAATTGCGGTATTTCGGTGTTGATGTTCACCTGGAGTTCTGCGAGGTCGCGGTCGCCGAGGGCGGCAAGGTCTCGCAGGTCGGGCGGATCGCGAGCACTCCGGAGGCGATCAGGGAGTTCGCGGCGGGTCTCGGCAGCGAGGACCAAGTCGCGCTGGACGCGAGCGGCAGCGTGATGGCGATCGCGAGGATCTTGCGAGAAAGCAACGTTGGCCGTGTCGTGGTTTCTGATGCGGCGCAGACGCGTGCGATCTCGCACGCGCGGGTGAAGTCCGATCGTTTCGACGCGGCGATGCTCGCGCGGCTGCTCTCCTCAGGGATGCTCAGCGAGGTGTGGGTGCCGGACGAGGCAACGCTCGCGTTGCGCCGGCGTGTCGCTCGCCGCGCGGCGCTGGTGCGGGCGCGCACCCGAACCAAGAACCAGGTGCACGGTGTCGTGATGCGCTGTCTGCTCGGCCGCCCGCCTGTGAGCGACCTGTTCGGCCGCAAGGGCCGCGTCTGGCTTTCAGAGCAGCAGCTCCCCGAGGAGGAGGCCGAGACGGTGCAGGGTTGCCTGCGCCAGATCGACTTCCTCAACGGCGAGATCGCCCAGCTCGACCAGAAGATCGCAGAGCAGGCTCTCGCGTGGCCGGGGCTGTGCAGGCTGTTGACGATCCCGGCGGCGGTGATCGCGGCCGTCGGGGACATCTCCCGCTTCCCGAGCGCTGGCCAGCTCGTCGCCTACCTGGGGTTGGACCCGAAGGTCCGCCAGTCTGGCTCAGAGCCCGCGCGTTATGGGCACATCTCAAAGCGCGGCAACGCGCAGGCCCGCTCGATGCTGGTCGAGGCGGCATGGATCGCGATCCGCAGCCCCGGCCCGCTCAGAGCGTTCGGTGAGCGCGTCCGTGCCCGCCGCGGCGCCCAGGTCGCAGCTGTCGCTGTCGCGCGCAAGCTCGTGGTGCTGTGCTGGCAGCTGCTCAGCAAGGACGAGGACTACGCGTTCGCGCGCCCATCGCTGACGCGCCAGAAGACACGGCGGCTGGAACTGACCGCCGGTGCGTCACACCTGCCACGCCGTCACGACGGGCTGACCGTTTCCCCGACCACAGGGCAACGCGCGGCGGAGCGTGAGCTGCAAGCCCAGGCAGAGCTTGCCTACCGGCGCCTGGTCGCTGACTGGCGCGCGGCAGCACCGAAGAAAGAGGGTGCGGGCGCGACACCGGGGCGCGCATCTTCTAATAGGCCCTCGAAGGGCAAAGCCGCGCGGCAGGCCACAAGCCCCTGACGCCTGCGCTTCGCTCACGTCAGTCACCCGCACCACCACACATCATCGCACCCCACAGCACCCGACGCGACGGCCCTGCCGTCGACGCGTCTCCCTGCGCCACGAGCAGGCCCCGACGCAACAGAACGGCCGTATAGACCAGATGCACAGCCCTCCGGGCGCTGTGCGATCACCGTGCCACCCACGACCCGGCCAGCGCCCAAGGCGGGGGCGGCAACGCTCCCGCGCACACAGGTGGGCCAACGATCAAAGCGCCGCACCCAAGGCCGCCCGATGGGCGGCCAATCCCCATTATCTGCCGCACAAAGCGCCACCGCCGCCGGCGTCAAGGCCAAGCCCTACCGGGCGGCCTACGGCCGGCCTTGACCCCGGCTCCCCCACCACCCCAGGCGTCCCACCGGCCGATACCTCCAAAGAAAATCACGGCCCAAGCCCTTGACTTTTCATCCGCAGATGCACAGCCCTCCGGGCGCTGTGCGATCACCGTGCCACCCACGACCCGGCCAGCGCCCAAGGCGGGGGCGGCAACGCTCCCGCGCACACAGGTGGGCCAACGATCAAAGCGCCGCACCCAAGGCCGCCCGATGGGCGGCCAATCCCCATTATCTGCCGCACAAAGCGCCACCGCCGCCGGCGTCAAGGCCAAGCCCTACCGGGCGGCCTACGGCCGGCCTTGACCCCGGCTCCCCCACCACCCCAGGCGTCCCACCGGCCGATACCTCCAAAGAAAATCACGGCCCAAGCCCTTGACTTTTCATCCGAACATGCACGGCTGTGCCGTGGCACAGCGAGCGCTGTGCGAACTGGCCTTTGGCGTTTTGTCAAGTTTTGTGCTGGCAGGGGTGTTCGTCCGTGCTGTTGGCGCGGTTGTCGGGGTGCTGCTGGCTGTGTGCTCGTTGCTGGTTGCTGGGAGCGGTGAGATGGCACGCCGTGGCCTGATTAGGTGCGCTTGCGGCCTTGGTGGCCAGGGGCCTTAGCGGTCTTTGGCGTGCGCAGGGGCCCTTGTTGCGGGCGCGAGCTCGAGGGCTCGAAATTGCGGATGCGGGCTTGCGCTCGGGTGTGTCGTGAGAGGACAGCCGTGGCTGGGTGTGGGCTATCGGTTCAGGGCAGGGGCGATCTTCGCGGGGTTGTAGTCGAGGTCGCTGTTGACCATGCGCCAGATCACGCGCAGCAGCCGGTTCGCGCACGCGATCACGGCTTGTCTGGCGGTGAGCCTTTGGCGCAGTGCGCGGTAAAGCGCCTGGAAGGCAGGGCACGCTTTGACGATGTGTCTGGCGGCGTGAAAGGCAGCGTCGCGCAGCTGGTAGCGGCAGCGCTCGGAGATCTTGCGTTTCGGGGTGCTTTGCCCGGAGTCCCTTGCGATTGGTGCGCAGCCGCCGAGCTTGCCGAGCGCGCGGGCCGAGCGCAGCCTGCGGACGTCGCCCGCGGCGGCGAGAAGAAGCGCCCGGTCGAGTTCTCTCAGACCCGGCAGGCTGTCCAGGCGTTGCGCTCCGGGCAGTCGGGGGTAGAGCTGCAAGAGCTCTTCCTCGAGCGCTTCAAGCTGGTGTTCGACGAGCGCGCGGCGCCGCATCAGCCGCTGCAGCCTGGCGGCGTAGGCGGCTCTGGCAGCACGGTAGCCGACCGGGCGGCTGGTCTTCTCGATCAGCTGCTTGATCTTGTTGTGCCCGATATGGCGGCCGGGTGCGGCTGCCCGGACTCGACGCTCAAGCTCTTGCGCGCCGAGCCTGGTTGCGCGTGCGGGGTCTCCGCCGGTGACAGCGATCACGGCGCGGGCTGTGACGCCTCGCTCGCCGCCACGGAAGGTCTGCAGAAACTCGGGCCAGATCGTGTCCAGGCAAGTCTTGACCGCGCCGCGAAGCCGGCGGCGCTCGCGGCGCAGCCGCAGCCGCTCGAGACACAGCGCGTGCGCGCACGCCACCGTCGGCGCGTCGGGCCGCACGAGATGGGAGTAGTCAACGGCGCCAGCGAGGGTGCGGGCATCGACACGGTCGGACTTGGCGCCCGTGATGTCCCGCGCGCCGCGCAGCTTCGCGACGGTCGCCGCGTGAACCTGGCGCACCTCAAGGCCCTTTCCGGAAAGCTCCTCCGCGAGTGCCTGCCAGCGCGTAGCTGTCGGCTCGATGATCACCAGGACGCGACCCTCAAGCCCGGCAAGCTCCCCGAGGAACCCGTCGATGCCATCGCGCGAATGAGTGAACCGGAGCCGCCGATCGGTCCCGTCCGGTGCCCGCAACACCGCTTCGTGCGCCGCGCGGCGCCCCAGATCGATGCCGACTGTCCACGCGGGCTCGCCCGCGTGGACAGTCGTAGTCACGTCCGTCATCCTCTGCATCCAGCCTCCTCCGACAGTGGTTTAAGCCCGCACACATCTGGGCCAATGAGCTACTCGAAGAGGAGGCTGACCTACGTCACGGCGGCTACCAGCGAACCCCAACTTCCGCGCCAACCTAATTGCGTGGCCGGTTCGGCGATCTCGCGGTCATTAACCCGTAGACGCGCAAACAGCGCGCTCGTCAATCACGACAAAGGGGGAGCCCGATGAGCTACCGCATGAAGATCACCCTGCCCGACCCAATAATGGCCCAGCTTGAGGCCCTCGCCGAGCAGCGGGGAGAACCGGCGTCCCGCATCGCAGCGCGGATGGTTTGCGCCGAGCTCGCCGAGGGAAAGGACCCTCGACGCGATGACTCCTCGATTTCGGCCTCCTCGCCAGCGACAGCCCCGGATCGAAATGCGCCCTGGATCGAACCCGTTCTCGGTGACCCGGAATGGCGGTCCTACATGTGGGGCTCGATCGTGGCCCTCTATGGCCGCTACCCGCACGCGCTGGCGCACCTAAAAGACGGCTGGTGGGAGGACGCCGCGCACGTCGAGGTGCTGTGCGCGCTCGTGGTCTGGCGCGACTGGATCGACCAGGTGGCGGAGGACCCGCGGCACGAGCTGGCGTTTCATGCGCAGCTCTCCGACTACAGCCGAGAACTCCGTCAAGAAGGCGGCGGCGTCACGCGGGCATGGCAGCCTGGCGCCGCGCCGGACGGGTGGCTCGTTGATCGCTGAACGCGATGCGAACGAAAGGCAGCACCGAGGGGACGCGCGAGTCGGTGGTCGAGGGCGCGCGAGGACTACGGGCGCCCCCGAACGGCGGGGGTTGTCGCGGCCGGATGGCCGCCGCTACGTGCGCCGGAGGCGTCGGCTTCGCCTCCGTGTCCGCGCTAACGCGCGGGAGCGGGACTACTCCCAAATCGCAGCACTTCTCGCCGCTCTACGCAGCGGCGCTACGGGGGGCGGCAGGTGTCGGCAGGGCTTCGAGCAAGGTTCGAGGTAGGCGGGTGCTGGCGTCCCAGATCTCGATAGCGACGAGCGTATGAGTCGCACGGTCGTAGTCGCGTAGACCGCCAGGGACGCGCTCGCTGACGACATCGTCGGACTCGCCGGTCGGGAGCCAGGCGATGTCCGCCTCGGGGTCGTAGTAGGCGTACATAGTCATTCGAGGTTACCGTGTCAGGCTCCCGGCCATTCGTCCACCCGCCACGCCGACACGATGCGCGCTGTCGTCTCGTCATTCCCGGCGGGATGGTCGTATACGGCTTCAAAACGGACCCCGTGGGCGGTGAGACCCTCAATGAGCCAGTCGGCCTGTCCATCGTTGACCTGCCGTCCGCGGTGTCCCTCGCGGATCGCCTGCTCGACATCTGATTGCGTCAGATGTCGTTCGTCAAGCCGAAGCAAGGCGTGATCGGTCCAGACGAAACGCTCGATGGCCATCGCCAAGAGTCTACGTGTCGGGCTGAACCGTTAAGGGCCTCGGAGTAAACGGCAGCCCTGCCGAAATCCCCCCGAATCGCCCTCAATCGGCCGCTATTCGACCGGATGGCTCATGCGAGTCGGACGGGCGGGAAACCCAGTGTTCATGCGAGATGTCGGCCCACAGCCCCAACACCCGAGGCTGCTTGCAAAGCAGGCGCTCTCCCAGCTGAGCTATGGCCCCAGATAGCTGAGTCTAGGGAGGGAGTTCAGCCGCCTGCCAGAACATCTCCGGCCGGTGTCCTTCGCACGCCGAGAACCCCGCTTAGTGGCGCGAGCTCCTTCTCTCGAGACCGCCCGACTAAGTCGTCCCTGCGTTCTCTTGGCATCTCCCATTCCAGGGAGTCTCCTGTCGAGCCTTCTCCCGAGGCGGAGGGCTCCACCCTCGCGCGGGACGGGGCTGCGCCGATCGCAGGAGGCAGGGTGTCCAGCTCTGCGCGGCCGTTGCCCTCGATCGATTCCGCTTCCAGGACCGCTCGCATGTCCAGCTCCACCGTCTCCTGGCTCAGACGCGAGAGATCGGAGTTCGCGTGGAGCTCGATCTCATCGACTGCATGACCCGCGCGGACAGTCGGAAGCTCCTCGAAGTCGGCCACATGCCCCGCGGGCTCCATGCCCCCCACCCGCAGCGCGGAGCCGAAAGCCTCTCGCTCTTCGCGGATCACCTCGCTCGGATCGACGCCATGCAGGCGCCTGAGCTCGAGGTGCTCGTGAATGGCGTCATTGAGCAATCCCATTGCGCCACGAAACCATACTTCGCCGGCCCGTCGCGTTTTTCGCGATGCCCTCGATCGGGCCAGCCGCCGCAATCGACCTGGCCTTCGCCTGCCGGCCGGCGGCGCCCGCTCCCACTACACTTGGCTCCACCACGCCTTTGCGATGCGTGGGGCTATAGCTCAGTTGGGAGAGCGCCTGGATCGCACGCGGAAACGAGGCATGGGCATGCCTTTTGTTCAGTCTAACGAAAGGCCTGCAAATGCGCACGTTTTCTGCGCCGATACCATCCCGCATCGCGGTGGCGTACGGGCACGCACACGAAACCGCATACGAAACCCTGGCGCTGCCGGGGCCACATCGCGAGCCGACCGTCGACGCGTCGCAGGCCGCGACGCCTGCGCAAAGACTGAGACGATGGGCCACGGGGATCGCTCGCGCGCGAGCGCCGGCCCGCAACGGGGAGGCCGCTAGCGATGGCGCGGCCCCGCAAGAGCAGCGTGCGCAAAGAGACGCTCGGCGACGGCAGCATCGTCTACTGGCGCCAACTTGACCGTCGCAATCGGCGATCGGCGTCGCGTCACCCTCGGCTACAGCCGCGAGGGCATGAGCGAAGCGCAGGCGCGCGAGGAGCTGCGTCGCCAGGAGGCTCGCGTCGTGCTGGGCAAGTGGCAGGACCCGCGGCCAGCCGAGCCGACCGCGATCGACCTCGAGCTAATCGAGCGCTACAAGCAGGCGAAGCTCGACGAGGCGCAGGAGATCGAGGAGCGCATCGCTGCGGGCGAGCCGGCGCTCGACGAGCGAGGACGTGCGATCCGGCCGCTGTCGCACTCATCGATCAACAAAACGCTCGAGGCGCTCGCAAGCGTGCTGCGCCGAGCGGTGAAGCTGAAGCCGATCCCCGAGAACCCGGCGGCCGACAAGGACGTCAAGCTGCGCGCACGCAAGCCGCGGCGCATATGGTGCATGCCCGACCACGTGCTCGATTTGATCGAGGCGACCGAGCGTATCGACCAGCCACACCCGGCCGCCGACCCGCGAAGGGGTCGAACGCGTGCAGCGGCTGCGACGCGAGACCTCGATGACGCTCAAGCAGATCGCAGCCGAGCTCGAGCTGTCGCTTCCGACGGTGACGCACTACGCGGGACTGCGGCTCGCCAGCCCGCAGCCGAGCATCCGGCGAGCGATAATTGCGACGCTCGCGCTTGCGGGCCTGCGCGCAAGCGAGCTGTGCGAGCTTCGCTGGCGCGACATCGACTTCACCAACCGGCAGATCAACGTTCGCGGCACCAAGAGCGACGCGGCACAGCGGTCGGTGAAGATCGTCGACTTCCTGCGCGACGAGCTCCTGCGCTGGAAGCGGGCTGCTCCTGCCACCGGGCCCAACGACCTCATCTTCCCGAGCGCCACGGGCAAAAAGCGCACCAAGGACAACATCCGGACCCGCGTCGTCCTGGCCGCCCTGCACGAGGCCAACCGGGTGCGCCAACTGCCCGATCTGCCCGTGATCCATGAAGGGATCTCGCCCACACGCTGCGGCGGACCTACACCGCGATGATGCTCGCCCACGGCAACCCGGCTTTCGCGGCTCGTCCTTTTCAGGCGTGGGTTGAGCGTCTGGCGAGACTCCCGAAGCGTTATGCGAATGCAGAAGCGAGCCGTCTGGAAGCTGGTAGGTGGCACACTGGCATGGTGCATTCGAGCCTGCGCGCTGGGCGCGTGACATTGCGGCCTTTGGAAGACGGCGAGGTTGACCGGCTCGCGGCCATTCTGACGCGCTCCGGCGTACGGGAGTGGTGGGGCTCACTCGATGATCCCGAGCACACGCAGGAGGGTCTTGACAACGACGGCGCTGCGTTTGCGATCGAAGTCGACGGTGCGCTGGCTGGGTGGCTTGGATACAACGAAGAGACCGATCCCGACCACCGCCACGCCAGCCTAGACATCTTTCTGGCACCCGAGTATCAAGGCCAACGGTTGGGACCCGCTGCGCTGCGGCTCGCTGCGGAATGGTTCTTCGGTCAGCGCGGACACCATCGCCTCACGATCGACCCAGCGTGCGACAACGGACGCGCGATTCGCGCATATGCACTGGTCGGGTTTCGCCCGGTGGGGGTAATGCGCTGCTACGAACGTGGCGCCGATGGCCGCTGGCACGACAACCTTCTAATGGACCTGCTAAGCGAAGAGTTGCGGGGCGACGATCCGCCTGTCGACCAAGGAGGACCGTGATGCGGAAGCTGATCTACTCGATGACCGTGTCGCTGGACGGCTACATCGCCGGACCCGATGGCGCGATCGACTGGACGGTGCCCGACGAGGAGCTGTTTCTGTTCCACACCCAGCAGATACAGGAGACTGGTGTGCATCTCTGCGGACGGCGGCTCTACGAAACGATGGTCTACTGGGAGACCGCTGAGGAGAGTCCGCTTGTCGCGGAGCACGTCAAGTTCGCCCAAATCTGGAAGGCCCTGCCGAAGGTCGTATTCTCCACGACGCTGGAGAGCGTGGTGGGCAACACCAGGCTGGCCAGGGACGGCGTCGGCGAGGAGGTCTCGAGGCTCAAGGAACAGCCCGGAAAGGACATCGCCGTCGGCGGCGCCGGCCTCGCCCGTGCGTGTATGAAGCTGGAGCTGATCGACGAGTGGCGGCTGTTCGT
This sequence comes from uncultured Solirubrobacterales bacterium, assembly GCA_963701215.1. GTDB lineage: Bacteria > Actinomycetota > Thermoleophilia > Solirubrobacterales > Solirubrobacteraceae > Palsa-744. The sequence goes on along the minus strand of OY969580.1, from coordinate 3,878,184 downwards.
CAGCCCGGTCCTACTCGGTGGCGGCACGCCCTACTTCCCGACCCTGGACGAAAGGATCAACCTGGAGTTGGTCGAGACGAAGACGTTTGGCTCTCGCGTCGTTTACCTTCGCTACCGGGTCTTTCCCGCACGTTAGCTTGGGCGGCCTCCGGGATGTGCCGACAGGTGTGGCTCATCTGGCCTCCATCTTTCGGGCACGGTAGACGATGTCTGCGGGGATGCGTCCTTGTGTGAGTCTGCCGTGGTGTGCGCGGTCGGTGTTGTAGAAGCGCAGGTAGGTATCGAGCTCGCGTTTGAGCCCTGTGTAGCGGGGATAGAGGTAGCGCGCGAAAGCGGGTCGCCAGCACTCGTCGAGGATCGTCTTGTGTAGCGCCTCGACGTTCCCGTTGGTCTGCGGCCTGCCGGCGTGGATGCGGGTGTGGCGCGCCTTCAGCGCCTGGAGTGTCGTGGTGAAGTCGCCCTTGAACTCGTTGCCGTTGTCGCTGAGCATCCGCTGCAGTTGCCAGCCTGCGGCCTTCAGCTCCCGTGCGACGCATCTGGCGAGGACGCTGGTTTGTCGGGCGGTTGGGTTGCCTTGCTTGCAGATCACGAGCTCCGCCCAGGCGTAGGAGGAAGCGATGTCGATCGCGGTGAGCTGCCAGATCGCGCCCTCGGTGCCTCTGAGTCTGCCGACGTAGAAGCAGTCGATCCCGACCAGCTCACCGGGCCGCGAGACGTCGATGTGGCGCTCTGGCTCTGGGTTTCTGGGTGGCTCGTAGGGCGCTGCGTAGCCCGCGATCAGCCCGAGGCGCTTGGCGCGGGTGTTCAGGCCGTGGCGGCAGAGCACCTTCCACACCCCGTTCGGGGAGACGATGATCCCGCCCCACTTCTCTCTGGCGAGCTCCGAGGCGACGCGCCTGGGGCCAAGGCCGGGATGGGCGATCGAGAACGAAACGATCCGCTCCTCGATCATCTTCGGTAGCGCGTTGGGCATCTGCGGACGCCGGCGCTCCCGGGGCCTGAGCATCTCCAGGCCGTGCCGGTCGACCTGGCGCTTCCAGTGGTAGTAGGTGGAGCGGTGCACCCCGAACGTGCGGCACGCTGCCGAGATGTTCGTCCTCGCTGCCTCCGCGAAAAGCTGCTGGCGGTAGCCGAACAGCACGTCATCCTTGGTCATCAGGCTCAACCTCTCTCTTCACTTGGCGGTGAAGGAGGCAGCCTGAGCCGAGGCACGGACGGGTTCCCCGGCCGGGGAACCCGTCCAAACCTCAAAGACCTATAGAGCCCCCAACTGTCGGGAGCACACGGAGACAGCCCACGTTAGGTCCCGCAAGCAGGCGTGTGCCGCTCCGCATTCCCTGCGCTCGGATCTCGTCGTGGGTGTCGCGCAAACCGGGGGTCTGTCCGGGGGGTTGAGGACCATTCTGGGTATGCCCCAGAACTTTCTTGAGTGTGATCGTGAGCAGGTGTTTTTGATGCCGCCGGACCCGCGGGATTGGCTGCCGGAGGGTCATTTGGCGTGGTTTGTGTTGGCGTCGGTGGAGGAGATGGATCTGAACGCGTTCTATGGCTCCTACCGCCGGGATGGGTGGGGCCGCGCGGCGTTCGAGCCTTCGATGATGGTGGCGCTGCTTTTGTACGCCTACGCGCGGGGTGAGCGGTCCTCGCGGGGGATCGAGCGTCGGTGCGTTGAGGATGTCGCCTACCGGGTGATCGCTTGCCAGCAGACGCCGGATCACGCGACGGTCGCGCGGTTTCGTGTGCGCCACGAGACAGCCCTGGCGGGCTTGTTCAGCGAGGTGCTTGGGCTCTGTCGGGAGTCGGGGCTGGTGAAGGTCGGGGTGATCGCGATCGACGGGACGAAGGTGCACGCGAATGCGTCGCGTCACTCAACCTCGACTACGAGCAGCTCGCCCGCGAGATCCTGAAGGAGGCGGGTGAGATCGACGCTTGCGAGGACGAGCTCTACGGGGAGGAGCGCGGCGATGAGCTACCTGAGCATCTGCGGACCCGTGAGGGGCGACGTGCTGCATTGCGTAAGGCTAAGCAGAAGCTCGCGCGCGAGCGTGCAAGCAGAGAAGACGCGAAGGTCGAGGCGGCTGACGCGGAATCGCAGGGTGTGAAGCTCGTGCTTGATCCCGAGGTGATCGTTGCTCGGATGCAGGGCCGTGAGGGGTGGGTACGCGAGGCGCGCCACCAGCTCGATGAGCACCGGCGGCTACAGGCTCAGCCGATTCCACGCTCGCGACCCGAGCGGCTGCTGCAAGCAGAGCAGCGCCTTCAGGAGAACCTGGAGGTCGAGCGCGAGGCGAACGATGCCTATGAGCATCATCGCGCGACTGCCGTGACGAAGGACGGCCGGCGGTTTGGGGCACGCCCGAACCCCTACGTGCCACCGGAGGTGCCGCCGGGGAAGATCAACGTCACCGACCTCGATTCACGCAACGTGAAGACGCCGCGCAGCTACACCCAGGGTTACGACGTGCAGGCTGCCGTGAACGAGCATCAGATCGTCCTGGCGGCCGAGGTCACCCTCACCTCACCAGACTTCGGGCAGCTCGAGCCGATGATCAAGGCCACCCGGCGCGAGCTAGAGCAGATCGGTATGAGCGACACGCCCGGGGTCGCGGTCGCAGACAGCGGCTACTGGCATGAGCAGCAGATGGACCAGGTCGTGAACATGGGCACCCAGGTCCTGATCCCACCCGATGCCGGCAAGCGCGACACACCCCGCCGCGGCTGGAACGGCGGGCGCTACGCGTTCATGCGCACCGTACTCGCCGGCGAGCTTGGCGGCGGGCTTTACCGAAAACGCAAGGCGATGGTCGAGCCCGTGTTCGCTCAAACCAAGCACAACCGGCGCATCAACCAGTTCCAGCGACGAGGCAGATCCGCCGCACGCTCGGAATGGCGACTGATCACCGCGACACACAACCTACTCAAGCTCCACAAGCACCACCTGGCCGTCCAGACCCCCTGAAACGGCACCTGGACCTCACCAACACCCCGACCAGGCCCACAGAACCCGACCCCTACGAGCACCACTGCCATCGCCGTTAGCGCTCACCATCGCCCGCGACAACTTTGCGCGACACCCACCGTCCATTACGTGTGTCTGCGGAGCGTCGCTGGAGACGCCTGCTCGCTCGCCGCAGAGCAGGAGTGCGGACCTATCGACCACGCTCGCGCATGCTTGGCGCGCCCAGATCCGAGCCATTTGTCAATCTGACCCGTCCTTCAAAGCTCGGGGCAATTGTGATCTTCCGGTCTTACGAGCCAGCGGCGCTCGAGTACACCCCGACCCAAGCGAAGAGGCTCGTCGTGGCACCCATGGTGCGCAGCATGTTCGGGTGCGTTTCAGGGTCAGCAATTGGCCCGCCCCACCAACTCGAGAGCCAGAGCCCGTGCCCCTTGCCGGCGTTCGTGGCCGCAGCCGCCGCGTTGACCTCCGCGAGCGTCAGCCAGTAGGGCTCGCCCGTTGCCTGCCCGTAGGCCATCATCCACTGCATAAAGATCGCGTCGTACTCAGGCCCGTAGTTGTATTCGTAGCCATATTTGTCGACGTGTTGCTCGGCGAGCGTGGCCGCCACTCGCCCCGCCTGAACACAGTAGCCTTCTCCCTCTCCGTCCTGACACAGTAGGTACTGCGCGTAGATCAGGGGAGCCTGCACGTAGTCGTTCACCGATTCCGGCTGGTTGGGCATCTCGAGGTAGAGCTGGCGTTCGTCGTGGTTGTCGTTGGCGTTTGCCCAGTCGGCATACATCTTCACGTCTTCCAGCTGCCAGCGTTCGTGGTCTTCGCTGTAGAGCAGAATGCCCAAAAGACTGTCGGACGCGAGAGCGGGTCCTGAGTGGTAGGGATGGCTGGTATTCCACCACATTCCCCCGCCGTCCTTGTCCCAGCCGCGGGCGGCGATGAAGTGAAACGCGCGCTGGGCGTCAAAGAGCCAACGGCGCTCGTGGGTGGCCTTGTAGGCGTTGAAGAACGCGAGCCCCTCCCAGCCGTTGTCATCGAAGAACGCCTGAACATTTCCTGCACGGTCTTCGGGGTAAGGGGCGTAGCCGCCAAGCGCACCGTCCCAGTAGCGCTCGTTCGCACGCGCGAAACGGTCTACGAGCGCTTGGTGCGCCGATGAGGGCGAGGCCATCTCGAGCGCGTCAGCGGTCTCGAATAGCGGCACCTCACCCCAAATAGTGACAAGTGGGTAGGGCCCATGGGTGCAGCGGAGGTATTCGCAGTACCAGGCGCCATGGCGCCAGTGCGAAGCCTGACTAACCCCAGCTTCGACGAGCTGCTGGTAGGCGAGCAAACGCGGAGGCTGAAGTTCGACAGACGGTTGGCGCCACGGGGTGAGCGGCTGGAAGCCCCCAAGCCCGGTGTCGCTCGCGGAGGCCACTGACGCCACAGGCGCAGCCGCCGAAGACGCACGTCCGGCGCTCCCGTTCGCTCCCGCCGCCAGCGCCCCGCAGGCAAACGTTAGTCCGGCCACGGCGAACGTCACGGCAGCTGCCGTGAAGATCCCACAGGCCGATTTGAGTACCTGGCGACTTACTCACCGTCTACCTCCCGACTCCCCCTGTTGGGAGTCCGAACGCCCTTGGCCAAGTGACCCAGCCTACCAGTGCGGCCGAACTACGGAGCACTGGGCTATAGCGGCGGGACCACGTCATGGTACAGGTGGTCCCTGATCCTGCACGATGGACTGACTCAATCAAGCGACGGGGACGTGCTGGCCTCCGGGTGCCCGACGACGACCGCCAAGCGAGAGTGCTCCCTTCCACCGAAAGCAGGCGCCGCGACGGTCAAGCCCGACGCTGTCGGTCAGGACGAACTCGGAGCGTATCTTCTGGGGGCTCGTATGACGCCTGCTTCCGCATCGCGGAGCAGGAGCGCGGGTTCGAGGCCGGTCCGTGGCCGGACCTCGTCCATTTCGATCGTCTCGCTGGGCTTGTACTGGACGACTCCTACTGGGCGAATGCGAAAGCAGACAGCCAGCGGTCGGCAGCTGGATCCGCGCGATCGCAATGTCGCCTACGCGATCGCGGCTCTGCGCGCGTCCGGCACACCTCAGGCTGGCCGCGGTTCCGCCGGCACCCCGATGGCGCTCGCGGGCTGCACTGCACCGAGGTGCCGTTGTCCGCTACTCCGGAGCGGCGTGGAGCGAGATGCGCATCCAGGCCTCGCCGCCCGCGGCGCGGACCACGTAGGCCCCTGCTCCGTCACGGTCCGCCAGTCCCGCGGCTACGAGCCGGTCCAGCGCGTCAGCGACCTGGTCCTCGCTGATGCCCTGTCGCAGCCGGCGCGGCAGCGCCCTGCGGGCCTGCGCGGGTGAGATCGGTGTTCCGGTGAGATGCCGGTCGCGGATGCGCTCGGCGAGGCTCTGGTCCAGCCGGCTCAACCGGACCTGGCGGAGATCCATCGTGGAGACCAGCCCGGCGGCGGCGATGATGATCTCGCGTTCCACATCGTGCATGCCCGCGATCTCAAAACTACCGGCCAGGATTGCGGCTGCGCACGCAACCCGAGCGACAGTGGCAGGAAGGTCAACGACCCATCCGCCCGGACGGAAGTACAGGCCCTCGTCCTCGAGGCCGGCGGCGAACCGCAGCGTCCGCTCGAATGCGGCGCGCGCGAGGACGTCGTCACGGTCCGTCGCCCAGTGCTCCCACAGCGCCTCGGCGTCCTCGTACGAGAGGCTGACGGTCATGTCCTCGGTCACGCGTTCCAGCTTCCGGTTCCGACGACGGGCTCTTCCAGGATGAGGTGGGTGAGGACCACGTCCAGGTGCGCGGATTCTTCCTCAAAAAGGTCGGTGTCGACCACGACGGCGCGTTTGAGGAGCGGGTCCTCGTGGACCGCGGCCTCAAACCACCGGGCGCCGAACTCCGTCGTCGGGATGGTCACCAGCGCTGATTGCCGGCCGTCGTGCTCGACACGACCGGCGATGATCCTCAGGTCGACCCCGTGGGCGTTGATCTGTCGGGTCGCCGTCCGGAAGCGGGCACCGTCGCTCTGGCACCACCGGCGCAGCGCGGCTGTCGCGGGCGTGTCCATCACCAGCGACAGACGGCTGCAGTCGGCGTAACCCATCCACTCTGCGGTCATTTCCGGCGCTGCCGCGGCGGCGCTGCTCGACACCGACACGTAGATCGGCACATCTCCCTCCTGAAGCCTTTCGGGAGCATCAACGACGACGAGCAGGACCGAGTCGCGAACCGGCCCATTGAACACGGTCGTGCGCAGGCACGCGACCGCCGGCTCAGCTGGCAGTGGGATGCCGTTCAGCTCGTAGAAGGACTGAAGCCGCTCCGGCCGTGCGACGGTGAGGAACCCGTGCCGGGTTTCGCCCTCGCCGCTCATGCCTGACACCGACCCGTACGGCAGCACCGATGCGCGGCGCGGCGAGGCCGACAGCGTGATCCTCTGGGAATCGAGCGCCCCGCCGTGCAAGAAGTCGGCGTCGGGAGCTTCAACGAGCGCCCCGATCCGCGCCAAGCCTTCCGGAACCAGCATTCGCGCCTGGGCGAGCACTCGGCGCAAGTCGTCGTGATGGCTGTCCTCGTCGAGCACGTTCGCGCCGCCGCCCGCAAGCGAGGTTGCCGCCGCCTTGAACAACCGGTGCTGCAGTGACCGGGAGAGGAGAGCCGGGTGGCCGTCCATCGACTCCGGGGTCAGCCGCACCCCGGCTGAGCCCGCCCACCAGGCCTCGTCGGCGTACGACCGCGCCGCGTCTGCGTCCGCGTGCTCGACGGTCTCCCTGAACCCTGTCCTTAGGAGCCGTCCGAGCCTGTGGTTTGGACGATCCTCATGGGGGATGGTCTCCGCCCGGAATCGTTCAAGACCGACGTCGGCCGCGCTCGCAAGGACGGGTGACTGCATGCACACTGTCGCCGCTGCGCGCAGCGCTGCGAGTGCTACCCACGGGTGCGCGCCCTCGCCGACGAGCCGACGGATGATCTCGACGTACCGGTCGTATAGCGGGTAGCCGTCGACGGGATCGAGCGGACGCTGCGTGGTCAGCAAGCTCATCCCCACCGAAAATGTCTCGTGGACAACGTCCGACATCGCCTGGAGTCGGTCCCGGAGGCGTTCCCAACCGCCGTCGGGGCGCGCCAGCGCGAGTGATGCGCACACTCCGACGAGGCCACCGAACGACGTTGTGTCATCGAGTTGCCGGTGGAAGTACTCGTGGGTCTCGGTCAGGCGCGCGACTGCCAGGTCTGGGTGCGACACGCCCGCGACTGTCCAACCGGACCAGTGGTACTGACCCCCGGTCTGCGCGTCTGCTTCGGCCACGGTTCGAAGGGTGGCAGACACGGCTGTGATTCGAAGGGTGGCAGACCAGGCTGTCTGAGCCTTCGCGCCCGATGACGCCCACGCTCCCCGCTCTCGGCTGCCGGCATCTGAGACGCCAAACTAGTGAGCGTGCCGGATCCGAACAGACCTCAGAGGGACCACCTCGCCGCGTTGAGCGTGGCCGGCACGGATCGTGCCAGCGTCGGCTTTTACACGCCCGACCGGCTCGACCTGACGCTCACTGGAGCCGACCAGGCGACGGACCTCGTGGTCTACGTGCACGAGACCCATCACCAGGTGCTCAACGATTCGACCGCGTGGGGAGCTGCGTTGCATGTCCTCTCGGCGCTCGGTCCGCGGTATCGCGCGTGCTTCACGCCGTTGCTCGATGCGTGCCGCCTAACACACGAGGCGTACGCGACGTTTGCGTCGGTCAGCATCGTTGCGGTTCATCACGCCGATGCGGAAGTGGTCCTCGAGCAGTATCCGGATTACGCGCGACTGCACCGCTCCCTGACGGCACTTACGGCAGCTGCAGCTGGCCCGCACCGCGGGTACATGCTGGCGACCGCGCTCGCACGTGTGTCCATGCAAACACCTGTCCTAGCAGCGATGCTCGCGTCGGACGACCTGACCGTTACTGCCTCGGACCTGCCCACGATCGACACTCCGGACGGTCGATGGCGCTTTCTGATTCGCGCAGGCCGGGACCTGACCGACCGAGCCTCCCGGGCCGCGGACGCCCATGTCGCGCACACCCTCGGAACAGCCGGGCTTGATGCCGACGTCGCGGGCGGCCCGGCTGCCGCGACCGTCGCCGCCAAGTTCGACGACTATTGGGAGACGTGGGAGCGCGCGGCCTACGACGTCCTCACCGAAGCCCTCGCGGGTGCGGGGGCGACGGTCCTCCCGTTCAAAGGGCACATGGAACCGAGTCGCGAAGTGGTACGGCGCGCGCGAAAAATCGACCCAGCGCTCCCCCTTCGGGCAGGCCGGCCGAACTCCCCAGCGCAGGACGACGCGACGTTGTTGGGAGCGACGATCCAGTTCGTTCGCCTGAACCTCGTCGACACGCCTCGACGAGCACGACTCGACACGACCTCCGTTCGTGACCTCGCCCGGAGTGTCGGGGCGGACGGCGGGGGCACCAGCGCACGTGACCACGCGGCCGCAACGCTGCACGTCCGGCTGCCGCAACGCATGCTCGACAGCTATCGCTGGCCCGCCGCGGATGCTGCTGTCCTGGAGGCGGCTGAAGGTCCGATCGTGGCCGTCCGCCGGATCGACTCGAACGCGGAGGAGAGCATCATCGCTCACGTGTGCCTGCCCAAACCGGGCGCATTGCACGACCTGGCGCGTACGCGCACAGGCCAGCCGCCGCTCGTTACTGTCGCTGCCGCCAGTTGTTTCATCGACGTTGCGTGGTCAACGGCCTGGGTACCCGCGATCCGGGAAGCCGGGCCGCTTGTTGTCCTGATCGACATCGAGGCTGCCCGGTTCGTCGGCTCCTGGGTCCGGGACCAACGCCAGATCAAGGCAAGCGTGATCAGGGTGGGGGATACGACCGGCGTGTACTGGGCGACAGCATTGCTGGTTGGAGAGGATCCGGCCATGTGGCTGCACCTCGGCGACGAGGTAACCGTCAAGCTTCAGCTCGATCAGCTCCGCGGGACCGACGGCCTCCTCCTCGACGTCTCACCCGACCACGTCCAGGACGCCGCGCCGTTATTGACACAAGTCATCTCGCATCTACTAGCTACAGAATCGTTTCTCGACCTTCGGGGACTCGATCCCACCACGCTCAGCCGCGTCGCATCCCTCCGCTGCCAGCAGGTCTCGGAGGACGCCTCCGGGCATTTGTGACAGCGCAACCTTCAGCTCATACCTCGGGTCACGTGGATCGTCGCCACGTGCTCACGCTGACGTCCTGACCGCCGTGTGGTGAGCTGCGGTCTGTCCGGAAGGGCCCGGCTGACGACGCGGCGGGGGTGGCTTCGGTGCCGATGGATGCGCGGGCCTCGACCACTTCTGTGGAACCCGATCGGCGCGTGCGCTGGAGATCTGGCGGGTCGTGCGACGAGCGTAGACTCGCGCTGATGGACGCCCTGGACTTCAGCGATTTCACCCCCACTGAGTTCGAGGAATTCTGCTTCAGCTGCTGCGAGGGCTGCCCGGCGTGCACAACGTCGATTGGCGCAAGGGCACGCCGAAGCCGGCGAGCCCGGCCGACCGAGGACGCGATATCACGGCGGACGTCGATCACATCGAGATCGACGGCGCAAGCAATGTGGAGACGTGGTTTGCCAGATTGCAAGCACTGCACGAGCGCCGTCCCACCTGAGGCCTTGCAGGGCTTGTTGGCGTGGGCGCAGGCGGAGCGACCACACGTCGCGCTGGTCATCGTGTCGGGCTTTCTGTCCAACGCCGCCAAGACTTCCTCACCGACTTCGAGCGCAACAACCGGCCCCCGTTCCGCATCAAGTACCTGGGAGCGGCCGACTATTGAGACTCCTCGCGCGGGAGAACCGCAACCTGCTCCAGCGGTTCTTTGCGAGCGGCACGCCGTTTACCCCGACCGACGCCGAGCACATCGAGCAGTGCGAGAGGGCGGGGTGCAAGCCTACGTCAGTCCGACCGATTTAGCAGACACCGCTCAGGGTTGGTGCGCTCTCTGCCGCGACGTAGCCCGCCAGCAGGAGGATGAACTGCTCACGCTCGCGCCCCGGGGCATAGCTGCAGTGGTCGGCCTAGTTCGAGCAGGCTCGTTTCTGCTGGCGGGCCGAAGGTGCCGGAAATGGCGCCCGGCGGCTGGGTAGTCGGCCGGCTTGCGTGCCGTTAGTGCGGACGTGTTTGGCGAGGGCGGAGGGGTGGCGGGTTTCGCTTACGCCACCTGCGTGGTGGCCGACAGCCGGTCGACCTCCGCGGGCGTCAGCTTCAGCGTGGCGGCGGGCAGGATCTGCTCGAGCTGCTCTGTCGTCCGCGCGCTGGCGATCGGGGCGACTACCCGCGGCTGGGCGAGCAGCCAGGCGAGCGCGACGGCGGCCACCGCCGTCGCGTGGGCCGCCGCGACCTCGTCGAGCGCCTCCAGTACCGACGCGCCCCCGCTGTCGAGGTAAGCACGGGCGGCCTCAGCGCGCTCGGACTCCACGGCCTCGCCGCCAGGCCGGTACTTGCCGGTCAGAAAGCCCTTGGCCAGCCCGAAGTAAGGCAACACGGCAAGGTCCCACGCCTCGGCGACGGGCAGCAGCGTGCGCTCAAAGTCGCGCTCGAGGAGGTTGTAGTGCGGTTGCAGGACCGTGAACTCCGCGAGCCCATGCGTGCGCTGGAAATCGAGTGCCGCGGCGAGCCGCTGCGCCGTATAGTTGGACGCGCCGATGTGGCGGACCGTACCCGCCTTGACGAGCGCGTCGAAGGCGCGCAGCGACTCCTCCAGCGGCGTCTCCTGGTCGTCGACGTGCGCGTAGTAGAGGTCGATGCGGTCGGTCTGCAGACGCTCAAGCGAGGCGTGCGCCTCGCGCTCGATCGTGTCCGCCCGTAGGTTGCGGACCGCTCCGTGGCCGCCGCCGACCTTCGTAGCCAGGACGATCTGGTCACGGTTCTTGCGAGCGGCGATCCAGCGTCCGATGATCGTCTCCGAGCGGCCGTGCTCGACTAGGTAGGAGTTCGCGGTGTCGATGAAGTTGCCGCCCGCGCCGGTGTACGCGTCGAGGATGGCGTGAGACTGCGGCTCGTCGGCGGTCCAGCCAAACACGTTGCCGCCGAGGCAAATGCGGAACACGTCGAGGTCGGTGCGTCCGAGAGCGGTCATGTTCCCACGGTAGCCGTTGCTGCGCTGCAGCGATGCTACGACCTTGGCCCGACCCACCATCCAACCCAGCGTCAGTCCTGGCGCGGTGGTCCGATGCCGAGTTCGTGACGCAGGGCCCTGATACCTAGCCGCGGGTCTGTGTAGCCCACCGTGAGGGCCATGCGTTCAAGGCCTTCCGCTACGAGCACAGTTATCTCAGCCTCGGCTGCCCGAGCCACCCGCCCGGTAGCGATCACGCATCTTCGAGAGCCAAGCGCGTCGCTGCCCGGCTCAGCTCAGGCCCGGATCGAACAGCGCGTTCAGCTCGGCGAACGGCGCGGCGCCCTGAAGGCCCGTGAAGCGACCCTCGTCGGCGATCGTCCTGGCTGCAGCGAGGAAGTGCCCCCAAGCAACGCGGGCCAGCGTCGAGCCGAGGCTGATCCGCCGCACGCCGAGCGCGGCGAGGTCCTCGACGCCAAGGCCGGTGTAGGCGCTCATCAGGACGTTGACCGGCTTGGGTGCGGCCGCGGTGACGATCGCGCCGATGTGGTCAGGCTCGCGGACGCCGGGCGCGAACAGCACGTCAGCGCCCGCCTCCGCATACGCCTGCAGGCGCTCGATCGCCTCCGGCAGCGGGTCGGGATGCCCCACGAGGAAGCACTCGGCCCGCGCCGTCAAGAGCACATCGTCTCCAGAGGAGTCGATCGACGCCCGCGCCGCCCGGACGCGGTCGACCGCCTCGTGGAGATCGAGCAGGCCGGCATCGGGTCGCGGCGGGACGTCCTCGATCGAGAGACCGGCGACGCCCGTCTGGACGCAGCGGGCGACGTTTGCGGCGACGCCCTCGACGTCGTCGGCGTAGCCGGCCTGGAAGTCAGCGCTGACGGGAACCTCGACGGCGGCGACAAGCTCGGCGAGATGCGCGAGCACATCCTCGAGCGCTAGCACGTCGGTCGCGTCGGGCAGGCCCCGAGCGAACGCGAAGCCGGCGCTGGTGCTGGCGAGCGCGGGAAAGCCGAGCCTTTGCAGGGCCCACGCGCTGCCAAGATCCCAGGGGTTGGGGATGACGAAGCAGCCCTGCGTGTGCAGGGCGCGGAAACGCTCACGGCTGGCGACGGCATCCACCCGGGCGATCGTAGCGGTGCGGTCCCCCAGCCGGTGCGACTGCTCGAGATCCAGGTGCTCGCGGATCGAGTCGTCGAACTGGGCCGTAGGGGTTTTCGTGTGCGGCATACGAAACCGCCTGGGAGACGCCCGCAGATGCCGCTATGATCGCTCAGTCGGAAGGCGTGCCTATGCACTCCGGTTGCGAGAAACTCCCTGCAAATAAGGGATTTTGGGGCTATAGCTCAGTTGGGAGAGCGCCTGGATCGCACCCAGGAGGTCGGGGGTTCGAGTCCCCCTAGCTCCATACCTAAAAGTACCCTGCTCAAAACGAGCGGGTGTGCTGGGCATGCCGGGCTCTCTCTTGGTGAGCGCAGGCGACGACTCGAGAGGGGAAGCGCTCGCCTCGCGGAGGGCGGGGCAGCGAGGTCCGTGGCCGACCGGCGGGCGATCGCTCCCATCGCGCACGCCAGGCAAAGAGGGCTAGGGTGTGCACGACGATGCCAGGCGAAGGCCCCTCGCTCACCCCGCCGCGACGGCGCCGGCCGTACTCGTGGGTTTCCCCCGAGCGCGACGTGCGGGATCTGCGCTCGCTCTACTACAAGCACTTCGGCGATCGCCGCAAGGAGCGTCAGCTGTTCTCCACGGGCGCGTTCTTCGTGACCTTCGCGACGGTGCGCGCGATCACCCACGCGATCCGCGCCGAACGGGGGCCGTTCAGGAACATCACCCCAGGGGGACGGCACATCCACCACATGACCTTCGGGATCACGGGCCTGCTGACGGTGGGCTACCTGTGGATGCTGGAGATCGGCGTCAACGAGGACCGCAGGTCCTCGCGGGTGACGGCGGCGGTGTACGGCGGCGGCGCGGCGTTGACGCTCGACGAGTTCGCCCTGTGGCTGAACCTCGCAGACGACTACTGGACCAAGCAGGGCCGCGAGAGCATCGACGCGGTGGCTCTGTTCGGATCGCTACTTGTCCTAAGCGTGCTCGGCAAGGGCTTCTTCAAAGAGCTGTTGCCCACCGGCCGGCGCACGGAAGGCGCTCCGGGGATCTCGTAGCGTTCTGCCCGCCCGCCGCTGCGCTGGCGCGTCCTACGCTTGTCCCGGTCGCCGACGGCGGGTCCGTTTCTTCTCACCGGCTGGCGCACGGCGGCACTCCCGGGAGCTCGCAGTGCCCAGCGCCCGCACCGCTGCGCGGGTGTCCTACGCTCGGACCGGTCGCCGACGGCGAGTCCGTCTCTGCGGCCGGGGAGCGGTGCGTCCGGCGTTGTGGGGGGCACGCGTCCCGTGCTCGTGTACCTCGCCACCGAGCCCGTGCTCGATGCCGAGTTGCTGCGCCAGTCGGCTCACGTCGTGCCGCTCGGAGGCACCGACGAGGGTGATGCCGACGCCCGGGCGGCCTGCGCGCCCGGTGCGCCCCACGCGGTGGACGTAGGCCTCGCGGTCCTCGGGTGGGTCGAAGTTGATCACGTGCGAGACCCCGGAGACGTCGATGCCGCGGGCGGCGACGTCGGTCGCGACGAGCGTGTCCACCGCGCCGGAGCGGAAGCGGGCGAGCGCCTGCTCGCGCTGGCGCTGGGACTTGTTGCCGTGCATCGCGACGGCGGCGAAGCCGTGGGCGTCCAGGCGCTTGACGAGACGGTCCGCTCCGCGCTTGGTGCGCACGAACACGAGCGTGCGGTCGCGCTCGCGGGCAAGCTCGCCGACGAGCGCCTGTACGCGGCCGTCGCCGGTGACGGAGAGGAAGCGGTGCTCGACCTCGACGGCGGCGCGCCGCGCGGAGGGCCCGTGCTCGTGCACGGCGGCGTCGTGGGTGTAGCGCTGGGCCACGCGCCCGGCCTCGCCGTCGAGCGTGGCCGAGAAGAACAGCGTCTGGCGCTTTGAGGGGCAGGCGCTGACGACGCGGTCGACGGCGGGGCGAAAGCCCATGTCTAGCATCCGGTCGGCCTCGTCGAGGACGAGCACGCGGATCGCGTCAAGCGTGAAGGCACGGCGCGCGAGGAGATCCTCGAGGCGCCCGGGGGTTGCGACGAGGATGTGCGAAGCGGCGGCGTCGCGTGCCTGCTTGAGAAGCGAGGCGCCCCCGTAGACCGCGGTGACGCGCAGCGCGCGCGCATGCGCGATCGAGCGGATCTCCTCGACGATCTGCTTGGCGAGCTCGCGGGTCGGCGAGAGGACGAGGGCCGCGGGGCGCGGCCCGTCAGCAGTGATCCGCTCGACGAGGGGGATCCCGAAGGCGAGCGTCTTGCCCGACCCGGTGGGTGACTTCGCGAGCACGTCGCGCCCGGCGAGGACGTCGCCGATGACGAGGCGCTGCACGGCGAACGGTTCAGTGACTCCCTGGCGGGAGAGGGCGCCGGCAACGGCGCGTGAGACGCCGAGCTCGGCGAAGGACTGCGTAGGCATGTGTGTCTCCTTGGCGGCGCTGTGGGCCGCGTACGGTTCGAGAGGCTATGGCTGACCCGAACCGCTGACTGCGAGACCGAAGCAAGCTGCCCCGCGGCCGACGACGTCGACCGCTCCCACGCAAAGTAGCAGCTTGTCTTAGAACCGGCTTCAAAAGATCAGCACGCCCGGATGCGTCCCTACCGATCAAAGATCGGCGAGCATCGCCCAGCTCGGTCCAGAAACGCCCCGGACGCACCGCCTGTCTTGAAGCCGGCTCTCAGGCCTTACGCGTCTCGGCCATCGCGGCGAGCCCGCGCAGGAAGACTTCGCACATCGTCGCGTACAGCCCGTTGTCGAGCTCGGGGTCGATGATCCGGTCGAGCAGGAAGCCGTCGGCCATGAAGAGCGTCATCGCGGCCACGTCGCTGTGAGGGAGGGCCGGTTCGACGTCGAGCGCTGCGGCCCACCGCGAGAACACCTCGGCCATGCGGTCGCGCAGCGCGCTCCGCCGGGCGGCGAGCTCGACGCGGAACGCGTCGTCGCGGGCGGCGTAGGCCGCGAACTCCTGGTAGAGCCTGGGCCACTCGGGGTCACGATCCACATAGACGAGGAACTCCTCGGCCGCCTGGCGGGCCTCGTCGACCGGCTCGCCGGAGCCTGCCATCGCGTCCTGGAGGCGCTCGAGCTCGGCGGCGAACTTCTCGTCGAGCACGACCAGGAACAGCTCCTCCTTGCTGGCGAAGTTCGCGTAGAACGCGCCCTTTGTGTAGCCGGCGTCCGCGGCGATGCGGTCGATCGAGGCGCCGTGCATGCCGTGCTCGCAGATCGAGCGCGAGGCCGAGCGCAGCAGCGCCGCGCGGGTCGCGGCCTGGCGTTCGCCGCGCGTCGGGCGCGCGCCACGCCGCGGGGTGGTGGCGCTCAAGCTAGGACCACCCGCTCAAGCTGGGACCGCCTCGGCCTCGGGCGCCGGCGTGGGCGTGGCTGTGGGGAGGCGGCCGACCAGCACCTCGGCGTCGCGTCGCGGCGTCTCGGTGATCGCGCGGCGGTAGACACGCTCGGAGGCGGGCCGCGAGGGGGTCAGCGTGCGACGCAGGACGAGCTCGCGCAGCACGGTCTGCATCTCGAACTGGGCGAACGCGGCGCCCAGGCACCGGCGCACGCCGCCGCCGAACGGGATCCACGTGTAGGTGTTCGACGCCCGCCCCCCTCCTGCTCGAGGAAGCGCTCGGGCCGGAACTCGTGCGGTTGCGGGTAAAGGTCCGCGCGCCGGTGGACGAGGTGGACCGAAGGCGCGATCGACACGCCGGCAGGTAGCAGGCGTCCGCCGATCTCCATCGGCTCGACGAGGCGCCGCAGGACGATCGAGATCACCGGGCGCAGGCGCAGGGTCTCCTGGACCACCGCCTCGAGGTAGCCGCTCTCGCCCGCGCGTACCTCCTCGGTGAGACGCCGGAGCTTCTCGGGGTGGCGGCAGAGTCGCTCGACCGCCCACGCCAGCGTGTTGGCGGTCGTCTCGTGGCCCGCGACGAGCAGGGTGACGAGCTCGTCACGGAGCTCTTCGTCGCTCATCGGGCTGCCGTCCTCGTGTGTGGCCTGCAGCAGCAGCGACATGATGTCGTCACGCTCGGCCAGGTCCCCGGCCCCGCGACGGTCGGCGAGCTCCTCGTAGATCGGGCGGTTCACGCGATCGAGGTCGCGGCGGAAGGAGCGCAGCCGCCCGATGCGCTCGGGTCCGAGCGTCACCAGCACGACGCCGCCCAGCGGGTTGGTCACGATGTTGAGCAGACGGCGCAACTCGACGCGCAGGCGCTCCATGCGGGGCCCCTCGGAGACGCCGAACACCGCACGTAGGATGATCTCGAGCGTCATCGCCTGCATGCGTGGGCGCAGCCGGTAGGGCTCGCCGGTCGGCCAGCGCTCGATCTCCTTCGCGGCCACCTCGGCCATCAGCTCGCCGTAGCGCTGCATCCGCTCGCCGTGGAAGGCGGGCAGCATCAGCTTGCGCTGTCGCAGGTGCGCGCCGTCGTCGAGCAGCAGCACGGAGCTCGGGCCGAGCACCGGCAGGAGGATGCGGTTCGCCTCGCCCGCGTGCAGCAGACGGGGGTCGCCGGTGAACACCTGCTTGATCGCCTCCGGGTTGGACGTCACCACCCACGTGCCCTCGTTGGCGATCTTCAGCGTGAACATGTCACCGAACCGCGCCTGGCAGGTGTCCAGCATCCACTGCGCACCGCGGAACCAGATCGCGCTCTGGACAGCTCGGGGGAGGCGGGGGCCCGGGGGAGGCCGGCAGGTGCATTTCGCATACCGGCCGGTATCCTTTCACATACCGCTCAGGATGTCAAGCAACTACGGCGTGACGATCGCAAACGAGGGGTCGGGAGCGTCGAGCAGGCCGAGCAGCTCGCCGAGCTTGGCGCCATCGCCCTCGACCCGCAGCCGCCCCGCGCCGAACAGCTCGGGCAGGGGAGTGAGGCCCGCGAAGAGCTCGTTCAGTGCCGAGCGTTCCACCAGCACGGTGGCGTCCGCGTGCGGGTCCTGCCGGTCGGCGGAGTGGTGCAGCACGCCGTTGGAGAGTGCCAGCAGGTGGCGCTCGCCGACGTCGGTGAACACCCAGTTGAAGCTCAGCGCCAGTTCCCCCGCGCGGGGGCCGTCGAGGCGCAGCGCGAGCACGTCGAAGAGCTGCGCGCTCGTGAGTTGGCCGATTAGCGCCGGCGAGGGTGTCCCCGCGCGCTCGCGCACGTCCTCGCGCAGCTCGCGGGCGCCCATCAGGAAGAAGTTGCGCCACGTCGCGTTCTCGGCCCCGTAGGCGAGCTGCTCAAACGCCTGCGCCTGCAGCTCGCGAGCCGCGCGGTTGGAGGGGTCGTCGAAGACCGCGTGGGAGACGAGCTCCACCACCCAGCGGTAGTCGCCGTCCGCGAACGCCCGCCGGCCCTCCTCGAGCACCGCCTCCGTGCCGCCCATCGCCCGCACGTAGCGCCGGGCGGCCTGCTCGGGCGGGTGCGGCCAGAGGTGGGCGGGGTTGCCATCGAACCAGCCCACGTAGCGCTGGTAGATGCCCTTCACGTTGTGGCTCACCGTCCCGTAGTACTCGCGGCAGTGCCACTCCCGCGCGAGACCCGCCGGCAGCTCCAGCAGCTCGGCGATCTCGGAGCCCACATACCCTTTGTTGAGCAGGCGCAGCGTCTGGTCGTGCAGGTAGCCGTACAGGTCGCGCTGCGAGGCGAGCAGCGCGACGATCCGCTCGCGCCCCCACCGCGGCCACTGGTGCCCGGCGAACAGCGCGTCGGCGCGCTCGCCGAAGAGGTCGATCGCCTCGCCGAGGTAGCGCGACCAGGCGCGCGCGTCGCGTACCAGGGCGCCCCGCGGGGTGGAGACGTTGTGGAGGTTGTGGGTCGCGTTCTCCGCGATGCACAGCGCGCGGTGCGCGGGAAGCAGGAAGTTCATCTCCGCTGGCGCCTCGCTGCCGGGGGTCATCTGGAAGACCAGCTCGATCCCGTCGAGCACCTCCACCTGGCCGGTGCGCGCGATCTCGACCGTGGGCGGCACGAGCCCGACGGAACCGGTGGAGACGGTCATGCCCAGGCCGGTGCCGACCTGCCCGCAGGGGCCACGCTCCAGCGAGGCGCCGAACATGAACGCCGCGCGGCGCGCCATCGCGGTGCCCGCGTGGACGTTCTCGCTGATCGCGTGCTCCATGAAGCCCTCCGGTGCCAGCACCGGCACGCGGCCGGCATCAACGTCGCGCGCCTGCACCACGCCCAGCGCCCCGCCGAAGTGGTCGACGTGGCTGTGGGTGTACAGCAGGCCCGTCACCTCGCGCTCGCCGCGGTGGGCGCGGTACAGCGCCAGCGCTGCGGCGGCGGTCTCCGCGCAGATCAACGGGTCGATCACCAACACGCCCTCGCGTCCCTCGACGAGCGTCATGTTGGAGAGGTCCACGCCGCGCACCTGGTAGATGCCCGGCACCACCTCGAACAGGCCGTGGATCGCGTTCAGCTGTGCCTGGCGCCAGAGGCTCGGGTTGACGGTGTCCGGGCACTCGCCGTCGAGGAACGCGTAGGACTCCATGTCCCACACCACGCGCCCCGTGGTGCCCCGCACGACGGCAGGGGAGAGCGCCGCCACGAAGCCGCGGCGCGCGTCCTCGAAGTCCTCCTGGTCGAATAGCGGCAGCTCCATCCGCAGAGCGCGGTTGGCCTCGGCGATGTGGGCGCTGGCAGCCTGCTCAGGCGCAGCGCCGTCGGTCATCTCGCGCTCTCGAGCGCGCTCGGTGGAAGCCACCTGGTAAGGCTACGGTCCCGCACTCTCTCCGGTCAAGACTTCCTCGGCAATGTTTCCGACAGGCCCCCCCCTGTACTTCTCGGTGCCTGCACGCTTCAGTGCTCAACCGCGGCGCGGTCGCTCAGGAGATCGCCTCAGCGGCCGCCTCGCTGCCGATGAACGGAGTGAGCGCGATGTAGCTGACGTGGTCGGCGAGCTCCGGAAGCCTGCGTGTGCGGCCGGTGAGGATGTAGTCGTGCAGTAGCTCGAAAATCCCTCCCACGATCACCTCGCCCACGATCCCGATTGAGGGCTGCGAGGGAGCGCCCCCGCCGAGCTCCATGTCGAGCAGCTCGGTGTAGGCGGCGTTGGCCTCCTCCACTCGCCCGGCGACGTGGGGGTAGGCGATCAGGATGTCCACGCACGAGAGGTGCGCCAGGGCGGGCTCGGAGGCGAGGAACTCCAGCAGCGCCGTCACCCCGGCGCGCACGCCCCCGATCCACTCCGTCTGGTGGGCGAGCGCCCGGTTGACTGCCGCTTTGGCGCGGGTGTGTCCCACCTCGTAGGTGGCGAGGAACGCTTCCTCCTTGTTCTCGAAGTGGGTGTAGAACGTCTGTAGGGACACCGCCGCCTTCTCGGCGATGTCCTCCAGGCTCAGCGCCGGGTAGCCGTTGCGCGCAGTGAGTTTGGCGATCGCGTCGAAGATGCGCTCGCGCTGGTTGAAGACCACGAAGCCGCGCGGAAGGTTGTGCTCGCCGCGCGGCAGCCCCCGCACCCCCCAGGGCGCGGGCGGCGAGAGGGTCCCGGGCGCGCGGCCGCCCTCCAGGTAGCGCACACGGCGCGCGCGGGGGCGGTGGGGGATGCCGGGGGGGCTCGGGTAGTAGCAGCCGATCCAATCCAGCAACTCCGGCACGATCCGGGCGAGCTCGGCCTTCAGGGACCTGGAGGAGCGCTCTTCGCGCACGCGCGTGTAGATGATCTTGCGCAGCGCCCCCACGAACGCGCGCGCCACCGGATCGGGGATCGTTCCCGGCCCGGGCGCGCGCTCGAAGCTCGCGCTGATGAAGCGTTCCAGGCGCGCTGCGCCGGCGGCCCAGCGCTGGACCCCCATCTCACCTGAGGCGCCCATCTCCACGCAGATCAGGCGCGCCGCGTCGGGGCGCTCCGCGATCGCGTCGAACAGCGCGCGGATGATCGTCTCCAGTGGTTCCCGCCATCCCTCGCCGGAGACGGGGAGCGCGAGCAGTCGCTGCACCTCGGTCTCGACGACGGTGTCGTAGGTGGCGAGCAGGCAGGCCTCCTTGTTCTCGAAGTGTTCGTAGAAGGTCCGCCGCGAGATGCCGGCGCGGGCGACGAGGTCGGAGATGGTGGTCGCGACGACCCCGCGCTCGTTGACGGCCTGCACCATCGCGTCCACCAGTCGTTCGCGCTGGTGGGCCGCGACCTCGTCGCGTGGGAGCGCCTGGGGACCGCGCGGGAGACCCTTCTGGTCGCTCGCCCCTCTGCCGCCCCGCGCGCTTGGGGCGCCGTTTGGGGTCGCAGGAACGTCTGTGCCGCGGCGGCTCTTCGCGCGTTCGGGACGACCCGCCGCGGGCTTTACCCGTGCACCGCCCCGCTTCGCGCCGCCACCTGTCTGCCGCCCTCCCTCAGCCACGGCCTCCACCTTAATCGAGGACGGGAAGCGTACCAGCGGATTCGATCTCTGCGCAGACATCTCTTGACATGCATCATACATTGGCAGGGTGAGTAAGTCATGATTTATTTGTTCTCGAAGTAGGAGCGGGTCAGGGGCCGCTCAAGGATCGGTCGGTTGAGGGGAGGATGCGCACAAATGCATGAGAAGAGCTCATTTGGGGTATCGTGTTGAACATCGGGGAAGGACTGGGGAGATGACCTGCGACGGCCGCAAGCCAAGGAAGGTATTCGCACGTTTCTGTAGGCCACGTACTATTAGCTGGTACATCATGGACCACGGAAAGAGTGTCTTTCGGCCGGCCGGGCCAACTGCGAGGGTAGGGAGGTCGGAGAGTCATGAGAGTGTTCATCTGTGAAGAGCGCCGGATGTCGCGGGCGCTGCACGCCCGGTGGCCGTACCGGCGCTCGCACTGCCGCCACGACCTGCACTGGTTGGTGCGGGTGCGCCGGCCGACGTGCGGGTGCGGGCACGGCAGAGCGCACCCAATCCTGGCGCTGCCGCGGGTGCGCCGCCGGCCGCCGAACCGGTAGGGGAGTGGCGCTGCCGTGTGCGCCCGGCGCCCGCCGAGCCACAGGGGTACGGCCCACGCCAAAAACCTGTAGGCGAGGTGCCGCCCACGCCGGTAGGATCGACCTGTGGCGAGAAGAGATGAACCGGTCGGCTCGCGCGAATCGGTGGGGGCCGGCGCCCGGGCGGGCCTCCTGGAGGTGGACGCACGCGAGCAGGCCGAGCTGCGCGGGCTCTCGATAAACACGATCCGGGGCCTGGCGATGGACGCCGTACAGAAGGCGAACGCCGGCCACCCTGGTACGGCGATGGCGCTCGCCCCGCTCGGGTACGTGCTGTTCAGACGCACGCTGCGCGCAAACCCGCGCAACCCCGGATGGCGCGACCGCGACCGCTTCGTGCTGAGCTCCGGGCACGCGTGCGTGCTGCAGTACGCGCTGCTGCACCTCAGCGGGTACGACCTGAGTCTCGACGACCTCCAGCAGTTTCGCCAGTGGGGCTCGCGCACCCCGGGGCACCCCGAGCGTGGGCACACGCCTGGAGTGGAGGTGACAACCGGCCCGCTCGGCCAGGGCTTCGCCAACGCGGTGGGGATGGCGATGTCAGAGCGGTTCCTCGCCGAGCGCTACAACCGCCCCGGCGAAGCGGTAGTGGACCACCACACCTACGCGGTGTGCTCCGACGGGGACCTGATGGAGGGCGTCAGCCAGGAAGCGGCCTCGGTCGCGGGGCACTTCGGCCTGGGCAAGCTGACCGTCGTGTACGACGACAACCGCATCACGATCGACGGGAGCACCTCGATCTCCTTCGACGGCGAGAACCACCTCGCGCGCCTGGCCGCGGACGGGTGGCACGTGCAGCGGGTGGGGGACTCCGAGGACGTGGAGGCACTGACCGCGGCGCTCGCGGCCGCGCGCGCGGAGACCGAGCGCCCGTCGTTCGTGGCGGTGCGCTCGCACATCGCCTACCCGGCCCCCCACGCGGTGGACACCGCGGCAGCGCACGGCGCCCCGCTGGGCGAGGAGGAGGTGCGCGCGGCGAAGCTCGCGATGGGCTTCGACCCCGAGCGCCACTTCGCGGTGGACGAGCGGGTGTACGAGCACATGAGCCTCGTCGAGGCCGGTGCGGGCTACGAGCGCGAGTGGCAGGAGCGCGAGGCGGCGTGGCGCGAGCAGCACACCGCGCTCGCGGAGGACTGGGAGCGCGCGTGGGCGGGGCGCCTGCGCGAGGGCTGGCGCGAGGCGCTGCCGAGCTGGCCGGCCGGCGCGCAGCTCGCCACCCGCGCCGCGGGTCAGAAGACGATGGCGGCCTTCGCCGCGTACGCCCCCACGATGGTGGGCGGGGCTGCGGACCTGGTGGAGTCGACCAAGACGGTGTTCGAGGGCGCGGGCCAGTTCTCCCGCGTGCACACCGGGCGCAACGTGCCGTTCGGCATCCGCGAGCACGGGATGGGGGCGATCGTCAACGGCGCCGCCGCCCACGGCGGGATCGTCAAGCCCTACGGGTCCACGTTTCTGGTCTTCTCCGACTACATGCGCGGGTCGGTGCGCCTATCGGCGCTGATGGGGCTGGGAGTGGTGTGGGTGTGGACGCACGACTCGGTGGGCCTCGGCGAGGACGGGCCCACCCACCAGCCGGTCGAGCACTACACCGCGCTGCGCGCGATCCCCCACCTGTGGGTGGTGCGCCCCGCAGACGCCAACGAGACCGTGCAGGCGTGGCGGGTGGCGCTGGAACGCGAGGACGGCCCGGTCGCGCTGCTGCTCTCCCGCCAGGGGATCCCCGTGCTCGACCGCGAGGACGGCAAGCTGGCCGCGGCAAGCGAGCTGGAGCGCGGCGGGTACGTGCTGTGGGACTCGGCGCCCAACCCCGAGGTCATCCTGATCTCCACCGGTGCCGAGGTGCCTACGACCCTGGACGCGGCGCGCGCGCTGGCCGCGCAGGGCACGGCCGTGCGCGTGGTGTCGATGCCGTGCGTGGAGCTGTTCGAAGCCCAGCCGCAGGAGTACCGCGACACCGTGCTGCCCCTCGCCGTCGCCGCGCGCCTGGCGGTCGAGCCGGGCGCCACCGCGGGCTGGTGGAAGTGGGTGGGCACCCACGGCGACGTGCTCGGCATCGACCACTTCGGCGCCTCGGCGCCCGGCCCGCGGGTCCTCGAAGAGTTCGGCTTCACCGCTGAGAACATCGCCGCCCGCGCTCGCGCGCTGCTCCAGCGGTGACCGCGCGCCCGCGCCCGCGCCTGTGCGTTGCCTCGGCGGTGACGCGCCCGCGCGCTGCTATAGCGGTGACCGCCCGCGCCCGCCCGCTGCTGGCAACTGAACTGGCGCCGAGCGGGTAAATAGGCTCGCAGCCCGTGTCTCGCCGCTCAAGTGGCCGCGCTGCTGAAACGACGTGGTACCGGAGTAGGCTGAAGAGACCACCAAGCGAAACGGCCCACGCCCAAAGGAGCCACCAATGTCCACGAACTCCCAGGCAACCTCCCCCCTGCACCGCCTCTCCGCGTTGGGGCAGAGCGTGTGGGTGGACTTCCTCTCGCGCGAGTCGATTCGCGGCGGGCACCTGCAGGAGCTGATCGACGCGGACGCGGTCGTGGGGGCGACGTCCAACCCGACGATCTTCCAGAAGGCGATGAGCACCGGCGACGCCTACGACGAGCAGCTACGCGAGCTGGGCGAGGAGGGTCTCGACGCGCGCGAAACGTTCTGGCGCCTCGCCGAGCGTGACATCAAGGACGCGTGCGACCTGTTCCACCCGATCTGGGAGGGGGGGTCGGGCCGCGACGGGTACGTCTCGCTGGAGGTGGCGCCCGACCTCGCGTACGACACGCTGGCGACCTACGAGGAGGCGATCCACCTACACGAGACGGTGGACCGGCCGAACCTGATGGTCAAGATCCCCGCGACGCAGCCGGGGCTGGCGGCGATCGAGGACGTGATCGCCAAGGGTCACTCGATCAACGTGACGCTGATCTTCTCGTTGCAACGCTACGCCGAGGTGGCGGAGTCCTACGTGCGCGGGATCGAGCGGCTGGTCGCCGCGGGCGGAGACCCCCGCAAAGTGGCGTCGGTGGCGAGCTTCTTCGTCTCGCGGATCGACACCGAGGCTGACCGACGCCTGGAGGAGCTTGAGCGGGGGGGCGGGGATCCCAGCCTCCTCAGCGACCTCAAGGGCCGCCTCGCGGTTGCCAACGCGAGGCTCGCCTACCAGCACTACCGCTCGGTCTTCCGCGGTCCCCGCTGGGAGTACCTCGCCGGAAAGGGCGCGACCCCCCAGCGGGTGTTGTGGGCCTCGACGTCCACCAAGAACCCCGCCTACCAGGACACGCTCTACGTGGAGGAGCTGGTGGGCCCAGACACCGTCAACACGATGCCGGAGGAGACGATCCGCGCCTACCAGGACCACGGCCGCCCCCAGCCGCGCCTGGTGGCGGAGGTCGCCCAGGCGCGCAAGCTGCTCGAGGAGCTCGCCGACGCGGGCGTCGACTACGACGACCTCACCGACACGTTGGAGCGCGAGGGCGTCCAGAAGTTCTCCGACTCCTTCGAGGAGCTGATCGCGGCGCTCGCCGAGAAGCAGTCGGTACTGGCCGTGGCCTGACCCTCGCCGGGGCAGAGGCAGGCGAACCTCCGAGGGGAGTCGTTTGGATAGGACCCTCCGGGTCCAGCGGCGTTGTTGGTGTGGGCACTGGGGCGAGGCGGGGAGGCCCCGGTGAGGGGCAACCTCGCGTGCCTCACGGGGAGGAGCAGACGGGGAAGAAGAACCAGGGCGCCTCTGCACGTGAAGCGCGCTTTAGGTTGCGCCGATACCGTCAGGGTGGTCGTGCGCGAGGAGAACCAGGCACCCACGTTGTCCGCTGTGCCCACACCGCCCTCCGAACGGGGGGCGTGGCTGACGGCGATCGCGCTGTGCCTGCTCGGCGCGGGGGTCCTCGCGGCGGTCCTCAGCGGCGCCGTGGGCTCCTCCTCCGCGAAGCCCCCCGCGGCCCCGCCCGCTGTGCTCGTGGCTGCGGCAACACCGACTGCGGCGAGCGCCTCCGAGGCGGTGACGCTGAGCGGCAGGGGCACCGCGGCCGGACCCTACGCCACCACCGTCGGACAGAACGCGACGCGCCAGGGCGGAACGCCCGGCGGCGCGAGCGCGGGCAACGCGGGGAGCTCCACGACCGGCGGGAGGACGCGGACGGTCGCCTCGGTCGGAGCGGTCGTCGCAGACCCGCCCGGCGCCCAGCTCGGTGGCGAAGAGGGGAGCCTCAGCGGGGCGCCCGAAGTGCACATCTCCGCGGCGTGGGAGGCAGGCTTCTACCCGATCTACGCCGAAGCCCAGCGCGTGTTCGGCGTCAACTGGCTGCTGCTCGCCTCGATCCACAGGCAGGAGTCGGCGTTCTCGACCGCCCCCACCACCTACCACGGCCTCAACTTCGCCCACTGCTGCGGCGGTCCGATGCAGTTCAACGTCACCAACGGTCCGGTCAGCACGTGGGATCTGGTGCGAGACGCCTACCGCTTCGGAAAACGCCCCGCGGTCTACGACCACCAGACCGCGCACCACCCCTCGATCTACGACGACTACGACGCGATCATGGCGGCCACGTGGCTGCTCTACTCCGACGGCGCGGGCGCCGCGCTGGACGACTCGGCGTGGTGGGCGGCGTACGACTACTACGGCCACGACGCCGCGGGTGTCGAATACGCCGATGAGGTGCTCGCCCGGGCGATCGGCTGGTCCCAGCACGGCTTCTGCACCAACTGCGGCGTGGACTCCGGATTGGTGAACGCCGTCTACGAAGCGTACGGGGCGCCGGTGATGGCTACGTACACGACCGCCACGCTCGCCCGCGCGGGTTACGCCCACCACGCACGGCGTCGACGGTAGGCGTTGCCTGCCTGGGGCAGCAGGCAGGCAACAGCTAATCGCCGTCCAGGTGACCACGACGATGCGGTCCCGTGGAGGTGGAGGGCTCGCTCACCCCTGCGCGATCAGCTCACACGCCACCTGGTCGGTGGCGAGCGCGGTGCCGCCCACGAGGCGACGGGAGAGCTGGGCGCGGCGGAAGTAGAGCGGGGCGTCGTGCTCCCACGTGGCGCCGATGCCCCCGTGCACAGAGATCATCGTGCGTGCCGCGTGGTCGAGCGCGCGGCCGGCCACCGAGCGCGCTGCGCTGGCCGCCAGCGGGAACTCCGCGGGGGCTCCGTGGCGCGACCAGCCGGCGTAGTAGAGCAGCGAGCGGCCGTTCTCCAGCTGGCGCAGGACCTCGGTGAGCGAGTGCTTGACCGCCTGGTAGGAGCCGATCGCGCGGCCGAACGTGAAGCGCTCCTTGGCGTACGCGACGGACACGTCGAGCGCGCTCTCCACGGCGCCGAGGGACTCCGCGGCGATCAGCGCCTGTGCGAGGTGCCACGCCGCCGCGAGGGCGGCCTCGGGGGCGTCGAGGACCGTGGCGGGGGCGTCCTTGAGCGTTACGTGCCCGAGTGCGCGGGTAGCGTCGTAGCGCTGCACCGCCTCGACGCTTACGCCCGCCGCGGAGGACTCCACCGCGAAGCCCGTGGGCTGGCCATCGAGCAGCGTGACGCCCACCAGCAGTTCGGCGCCTGGGGCGTCGGGGACGAACGCGAGCTGGCCCGTCACCTTGGCCTTGCCCCCGTCGCGCACGGCAGTGGGCAGCGGGGCGCGCTCCATCCCGTGTGCGGGATCCGTGCTCCACTCTCCGGAGAGGTCGTCGCCGGGGCGCGCCGGTAGGTACGCAGCGCGGGACTCGCCGCTCGCGAGCGGTCCCAGCAGCGGGGCGCCCGCGGCGGGAGAGTCGTTCAAGATCGCCGTGGCGGGCAGGTGGCCCAGCAGCGGGACTGCGGCAAGCACGCGCCCGCACTCGCCGAGCACGAGCATCGCGTCGAACACGTCCAGGCCGGCACCGCCGTGGGCCTCGTCGATCAAGAGGCCGGACCAGCCGGCCTCCCGTGCGGTGGGCCACAGGTCGGTGGGCGCCCCGCCGCCGTCGAGCGCGGCACGCGCCTCCTCGAGCGTCTTGAAGCGCGATAGCGCGCCGCGCGCGGCCTCGCGCAGCAGCACCTGCTCGTCTGAGAGTGCGAGATTCATGCCTTTGCGGCCTCCTTGGAACGCAGCTCGGAGAACGGGATGCCCTTGTCCAAGCGCGGCTCTGTGGGCAGCCCGAGCACGCGCTCGCCGATCGTGTTGCGCAGGATCTCTTCGGTGCCGCCGGCGGACTTCAGGCCGGGGAGGAACGAGATCATGTACGCCCACTCGGAGTCCTCCGCCAGCGCGTCGGGGCCGAGCACGTCGGCGATCAGGTCACCGGACTTGATCGCGCCGTTGACGATCGTGACCTTCGCGAGGCCCGCCTCCGGGCCGGGGATCTGCCCGCGCTGCAGCGCGGTGAGCGTGCGGTAGCCGGTGAAACGCACCGCCATCAGTTCGGAGGCGATCTCGCCGAGCTGGCGGCGCACCTCGGGGTCGCGGCGGGCGTGCTCGTCGGAGGCGACCGCGCGGGCGAAGCGCGCGGAGTTGTAGCCTAGGCCCTCGCCACCGAGGCCGATCGTGACGCGCTCGAACATCAGCGTGGTCAGCGCCGTGCCCCACCCGTTGCCGACTCCTCCGACGACCGCGTCGTCGTCGAGCGCGACGTCGTCGAAGAAGACCTCGTTGAACTCGGCCTCCCCGGAGATCTGGCGCAGGCCGCGCACCGTGACGCCGGCGGCGTCCATCGGCACGATGAACATGGTCAGGCCCTTGTGCTTGGGCACGTCCGCGTCGGTGCGCGCGAGCAGCAGGCCGTAGGAGGCGAACTGGGCGTTGGTGGTCCACACCTTCTGGCCGCTAAGGCGCCAGCTGCCGTCCTCCTGCTGGCGCGCGCGGGCCTGCACCGCGGCGAGGTCCGAGCCGGCGGCGGGCTCGGAGAAGAGCTGGCACCACACCTCGTCACCGTGCAGCATCGGGCCGAGGTAGCGGCTCTTCTGCTCCTCGGCGCCGTGCGCGATGATCGTGGGGCCGAGCATCCCCACGCCGATCGCGTCGAGGATCCCGGGGAGCCCGGCGCGAGCGATCTCCTGACCGCAGATCAGCTGCTCGATCGGGCCCAGGCCCTGGCCGCCGTACTCCTTCGGCCACGTCACTCCCGCGAGGCCCGCCTCAGCTAGCTTGCCCTGCCACGCGCGCCGCGCGACGACGATCTCGTCCTCGTCCTTCAGCGCCCCCTCGCCCTGCAGTACGGGCGCCTCGGCCCTGTGGTCCTCGAGCCACGCGCGTACCTGTGCGCGGTGCGCGGCCTGCTCCGGTGTGTCGTCAAGATCCACGTCGCCTCCTTGGTTGACTGACCAGTCAATCGCCTCCTACACGGTACTCCTTCGCGCCTGAGTTGTCGAGTCTCAGGCGTCGGGCGGCATCGGCGGCGCCGGGACGGGGCGCTGGTGGTAGACGTTCTGGAAGGCGTCGTCGAGCAGCTCGCTCGCCTGCGTACCGGGGGCGGGGGAGTGCAGCAGCACGACACCGAGGCGCACCCCGTGACGCTCGGCGCTCGCCACCAGGCAGCGCCCGGCTTCGAGGGTGTAGCCGGTCTTCAGCCCGGTCGTCCCGGGGTAGCCGTAGATGAGCAGCGGGTTGTTGTTGTCGAGGTAGAGCTTGCCGCCGGCGATCGGGAAGGGGCGAACCGCTTCGTAGGTGCGCGTGACCTGCGCGATGCGGGGCTGCGCGAGGTCCACGTGCGCGAGCTCGGCGAGGTTGGCGGCGCAGGAGTAGTTGTGGGTGTTGTAGTACCCCGAGGGGGAGGAGTAGTGGGTGCAGCCCATCCCCAGCGCGGCGGCCTCGGCGTTCATCTCGCCGACGAAGCGGTGCACGGTGCCCGCCACGTGCTGGGCGAGCGCCACGGCGGCGTCGTTGCCGGAGGGGAGCAGCAGTCCGTAGAGCATCGTCTCCAGCTGCACGTGGTGCCCGAGCGGGAGCACCCCGACCTTCGAGCCGCCCGTTTCCTCGGCCTGGCGCGTGACGAGCACGGGCGCGTCGGGCGCAGAGGAGCGCACCGTGAGCAGCGCGGTCATCATCTTCGTGAGGCTCGCGATCCGCAGCCGCGCGTACGGGTGCAGCTGCCACAGCACCTGTCCGGTGTCGAGGTTGAACAGCAGCCCTGCGCGCGGCTGTTCGGGGTCGTCGAGGTGCACCGGGTCCGCCGCGGGGTCGGCGAGGTCGAGCGCCAACGGGGGCTGGCCCAGCGGCAGGCCGGCGGGGGAGAGCGCGAGGCGCGAGGTCCCCGTGCGCCGGTCTGCCCGCGCGAGCGCGCCCGCACCCCCGGGGCGGTGGGAGGTGGTGGCGGAGGCGTGCGTGTGCCACGGGTGGACGAGCGTGAGGAGTGCCGCGAGCGCCACGACGAGCACGATCCCGAGCAGCTGCCGACGGCGACGACGACGCCGGCGGCGGGCCGCCTCGCGGGAGCGCCGGCGGCCGGAGGGGGCCATGAAAGGGGAGGTGCTCATTGGCGGGGGGGAGTTAGCAGGGCGCCGAAGATCCCGACACCCATCAGCACGACGACGAAGATGGAGATTGCGCTGTCCAGCGTAAAGCCGTGGGCGGCGATTGCGCTGAGCGTGAGGAACGCCAAGCCGACGATGAACAGCGCCGCCACGATCAGCACGACCACGCGGGTCACGGCTGCAGGTGGGTGTCGCGAGCAGCGGAGATCGGTGGAGACTATCCGCGGGCCAGCGGACCGACGCCGGCTCGCCGCTGCGGCACGTGCAGGTCCGCGTGGTAGGAGGAGCGCACCAGTGGCCCCGAGGCGACGTGCTCGAAGCCCAGCGCGTACGCGGCACGCTCCAGCGCGGCGAACTCGTCCGGGTGCCAGTAGCGCACGACCGGCAGGTGCCGCGCGGAGGGGCGCAGGTACTGCCCGACGGTGAGCACCTGCACGCCCTGCTCGCGCAGCGCGCCGAAGGTCTCCACGAGCTCGACGTGGGTCTCCCCGAGGCCGACCATCAGCCCGGACTTCGTGACGACCTCGCCTCCCCCGAGCTCCTTGGCGAGTGCCAGCACGCGGCAGGAGCGCTCGAACGAGGAGCCGCGCCTCGCGAGCGGGTAGAGGCGGGGGACGACCTCGACGTTGTGGTTGAACACGTCCGGCCGCTCGGCGAGCACACGGGCGAGCGGCATCTCGTGGCCCTGGAAGTCGGGGGTGAGCACCTCGATCAGGCAGCCGGGGGCCTGGCGGCGAACCTGACGGATGACCCCGACGAACGCGGAGGCACCCTTGTCGGGCAGGTCGTCGCGGTCCACGGAGGTGACGACCGCGTGGCGCAGGCCCATGCGCGCGATCGAGCGCGCCACGCGCGCGGGCTCCAGCGGGTCGTTCCACGTGGGCCGGCCGGTCTTGACGTTGCAGAACCCGCACCGCCGCGTGCAGGTGTCGCCAAGGATCATGAACGTCGCCGTCCCCCGCTCCCAGCACTCCCCGACGTTCGGGCAGGCGGCCTCCTGGCAGACGGTGTGCAGCCCCTGCTCGCGGATCAGCTGCGTGAGCGCGCGGTACCGTGCACCGCCGGGCGCGGGCACCTTCAGCCAAGGTGGCTTGCGCTCGCGCAGCGGCCGCACGTTGGGCCCGAGGACCTCGAGCACGTCCGCCCCCCCGGGGTTCGCCCGCGAGCGGGTGGTACTCATACTGCTGCGAGCTCCGCGACCTGTACGGCGTCGATTCCGAGCTCCTGGGCGGTGACCAGCCGCTGGCGGCGACCGTGCACCTGGCAGTAGTTGGCCGCCATGCGTGTGCGAAAGCGCTCGATCGAGACCTCGCCATCCAGCTCTGCGGCGATCGAGGTCATCGCGACGTCGGGCAGCCCGCAGGCGACCACCCAGGAGAAGGGCTCCAGGTCGTTGTCGACGTTGATCGCGAACCCGTGTGTGGAGACCCCGCGCGAGACGTGGACCCCAAGCGAGGCGATCTTGCGGTCCTCCACCCACACACCGGTGTAATCGGGGCCGTCCTGCGGGCGCGAGCGGGCGTGGAGACCTTCCTCGGCGAGCGCGGCGACGATCGCGTCCTCGGCCGTGCGCAGGTGCGCGATCACGTCGGTGACCCCCATGACGGGGTAGCCGACGAGCTGCCCGGGGCCGTGGTAGGTGACGCGCCCGCCGCGGTCGGTGGGCACGACCTCGATACCACGCGCACGGTAGAAGTCATCGCCAGCAGTCAGCTCCTCCGGCCGGGAGCGCCGGCCGCGGGTGTAGACGGGGGGGTGCTCGAGCAGCAGCAGCGTGTCGGGCAGCTCTCCGGCCTGGCGACGCGCGGCGATGTCCAGTTGGACGGCGAGCGCCTCGCGGTAGGGGACCGTGCCGAGGTGGCAGACCCAGAGGTCGTTGGGAGAGCGGCGACCTTGATTCATGGCTGTCTTTGGTGGTAGCAGATTCCGCACGCCAAGATCAGCGCGATGTCTTTGCTCATTCGAAAGGGGTCCGGTTCGCCGGGTCTCTTTCTTTTGTAGGCATTGCGGTGCCGCCTTCCAACAGGCGTCAGCGGGGGTGGCCGGTGCGTCCGCCGTTTGGGAGGCCGGTGGCACCCTGCTCGACGAAGTGCTTGCTGAGCGTCGTCTCCTGCCCCTGGTAGTTGGAGCCGACCTCGGCCCCGTACAGCTTGTCGGGGCGTTCGAGCATCGTTTCGAACGCGAGCTTGCAGATCGGCTGGCGGTGCTCGACCATGAACGGGACGTCGCGTGCGCGCACCTCCAGCGCGGCGCGTGAGCCGAACCGGCGACCGCTGGCGTCGTAGCCGAAGCCGGGGTCGAAGAACCCGGCGTAGTGGGTGCGCAGCTCGCCGGCCGTGGGGTCGTAGGCCATCATCTCCGCCGCGTAGTCGGGCGGCACGCACACGCCCTCCGCGGACAGCAGCAGGTAGAAGACCTCGGGGTCGAGCACGATGCGAGCGCCCGACTCCGGGTAGACCGGCTCCCAGTAGTCGCGCCACCTGTAGTGGTCGAGCAGCGACATGTCGAGGCGGTTGCTGTTCTTCTTGGCGCGGTACCCGACGACCCGGTTGTGGGGGCCGCTGAGGTCGACGCTCAGGAACAGCCCGTCGGCGATCGCCAGGTCCTCGGCCGCGAGCGCGTGCGTGTCCATGTAGAGCAGCGGGAGTTCCTCGTGGATGCGCTTCAGCTCGGCGTCGCCCACCCGCGGGTCGCCGGCGGCCAGCCGCAGCTGGTTCAGGCTCAACAGCGGCTGGACGCGAACCGCGAACGAGCGCGGGACCACCTCCAGGTACAGCTTGCCCCGGTACCCCGCCGGGATCTCGTCGAACCGGTGGTTGCCGTCGGTGATGACGCGCGTGAAGACGTCGAGGCGGCCGGTCGAGCTCTTGGGGTTGGCCTTCGCGCGCACGTGGGCCGGGAGGTCGAGCTCCTCCACGAGCGGCACCAGGTACGGCCGGTCGCGCTCGAGCGTGGCCCCGTCGCGCAGGTCGAGCCGATCGAGGGCCAGGTCTTCGACACGGTCCATCACCGGGGTCCCGGTGCTCGGCAGGAAGCTGCAGCGCAGCGCCCACGCGTGGTCGGCGAGCCGCAGGTCGATGCTCGCGGGCTGGACGCTCTCGGGGTGGATGCGGTAGTCGCCGGAGGAGATCCAACCCTCGCTCACCGCCTCCCGCAGGCCCTGGCTGGGAAGCACTCCGCGCTGGCCGAGCTCCAGTCGAGCGGCCGGCCCGGGCTGGGGGCGCGCCGCGGTCCTCTGCTGGGATTCTCCTGTCACGTCGTCGCCCAGTATCTCTCACACCGGTAGCCGGGGCGCGTGGAGCTAATCTGGTCCCATGGCGTACACCACCGTGCAAGCCCGGCAGCACCTGCTCGACCAGGTCGCGCGAGCGGGCGAGAAGCTGGGCCTCGCGCTGGCCTACCTGGGCGAGGCGTACGAGCAGTTGGACGAGTACGCGGGCGAGCGGCTTGAAGACGAGCTGTTTCGGCCCATCCGCAAAGCCTACGGCCTGCTCAAGCGCGACCACGCTGCGTTCGCGGGCCGCCACGGACTGCCGCCCGGGATGCCCGAGCCCGAGCCCCCGCAGGTTCTGCCGGACAACGCGAAGGGCGCGATCGACCACGCGCTCGAGGTGGTCGGCGAGGCGGACGGCGTCCTCGCCGAGCTCCAGGATTCGATGCTGCCGGTCGAGGTCGGCGACCCCGAGCTGCGCGCGGCGCTCGCGCAGGTGCGTCAGCTCCTTGGCGGGCTCCCCGAGCAGGCCCGCCTGCTCGTGCGCACGTTGGGCCGCTGATGCGGATGCGGTAATGGCTGTACGACTCACCTACACGAGCGGTGGCCTCGACTCGGCGGCCCACGCGGAGTTCGAGCGCCGCCTGCGCGACGCGCGGGTCGCGGCGCCAGAGCCGTGGCCGCACCTGGTCGGCGGGCGGCTTCTGCACGAGGGGGACGTGTTCGAGCGGGTTGACCCCTCCCACCTCGACCGCGTCGCGTCTCGCGCCCACGCCGCCGGCCCGGAGACCGTCGCGCTTGCGGTCGAGGCTGCCCGCGCCGCCTGCGCGGAGTGGCGGCGCACGCCCTACCGCGACCGCTGCGCTCGGCTGGCCGCCGTCGCGCGCGCGATATCCGCTCGGCACCTCGAGCTCGCCGCGGCGATGAGCCTGGAGACCGGCAAGTCTCGCCTCGAGGCCGTCGTCGAGGTGCAGGAGGCGGTCGAGCTGATCGAAACCTACTCCGAAGAGCTGGTCCGCCACGACGGGTTCGTGCAGCCGCTGGCCTCCTTCACCCCCACCGAGCACGCCACCGAGATCCTCAGGCCCTACGGTGTCTTCGGGGTGATTGCGCCGTTCAACTTCCCGCTCGCGCTCACCGTCGGGATGACCGCCGCTGCCCTGCTCACCGGCAACACTGTGGTCGTCAAGCCCTCCGAGGAGGCGCCCTGGACCGCCGCGCTGCTCGTCGAGGCGCTGCTTGCCGGCGAGTTGCCGCCCGGGGTCTGCAACCTCGTGCACGGGGGGCCTGCCACTGGCCGCGCGCTGGTCGACGCGCCAGTGGACGGCATCGCCTTCACCGGCTCCGCCGCCGTCGGGCGGGAGATCGCGCGCCGTCTCGTGGACGG
This sequence comes from uncultured Solirubrobacterales bacterium, assembly GCA_963701215.1. Lineage (GTDB taxonomy): Bacteria > Actinomycetota > Thermoleophilia > Solirubrobacterales > Solirubrobacteraceae > Palsa-744. The sequence continues at coordinate 3,844,083 of OY969580.1, read as the reverse complement.
CCCCTACGCGCGCCCGGCCCTTACCGAGATGGGCGGCAAGAACCCCGCCGTCGTCACCGACGCGGCCGACCTGGACGCCGCCGCCGAGGGCCTCGCGCGCGCCGCCTTCGGGCTCTCCGGGCAGAAGTGCTCCGCCTGCTCGCGCGCGATCGTGTTCGACTCCGTCCACGACGATCTGCTGGAGCGTCTCCGCGCGTTCACCGCGACGCTCCCCGTCGGTGACCCCTCCGAGCGCGAGACGTTCCTCGGGCCGGTCGTCAACGAACAGGCCCACTCGCGGTTCCGCGAGAGCGTTGAGGCCGCGCGCCGCGACGGCCAGGTGGCGATCGGTGGTGGCCTGCCCCGTACAGAGGGCTGGTTCGTCGAGCCCACCGTCGTCCACGGCCTTCCGCTTGGGCACCCGCTTACGCGCGAGGAGCTCTTCCTGCCCTTCCTGGCCGTCACCCGGGTCGCCACCCTGGAGGAGGCGCTCGCCGAGGCCAACGCCACCGACTACGGCCTTACCGCTGGCATCTTCAGCTCCGACGAGGACGAGGTCGAGCGGTTCTTCGACGAGGCGCAGGCCGGCGTGCTGTACGTCAACCGCCGGGCCGGCGCGACCACCGGCGCTTGGCCGCGGACCCAGTCCTTCTGCGGCTGGCGGTCCTCCGGCACCACCGGCAAGGGCGGGCTCGGGCCTTACTACCTGCCGCAGTTCATGCGCGAGCAGTCGCGTACGGTCGTGGAGCGCTGAGGGAGCGCCGAGATCGAAGCCGCGCACAGTGGCCGGCGGGCATGGAGGCCAGCCGCGTGCCCGCCCGCTCCGAAGCGTCCGCTCACGTGGACGATCCCAAACCCTACCCGCCGCTCCGTCGCGTACCTTTCAGGTATGTCCGTCGCCCCCCAGCGCGACACCGTGCACTGGTACGCCGGTCCCACTACCTTCTACCGTGCGCCCGCGGCCACGCCCGCGGAGCTCCCGTCTGGCTCAGTCGCGGTGCTCGGCGCGCCCCTGGACTCCTGGACGCTCGGGCGCAACGGCCAGCGCTACGCCCCCCGCGCGATCCGCGAGGCGTCTCTGTTCCTGGCCGGCTACTTCGGCCAGCAGCTCGAGCCCGTCGGCTACGTGGACGTGGGCGACGGGAGCGTGTGGACCGTGCCCGAGCACCCGCGCCTGTTCGACGTGGGGGACGTGCGCCTGCACCAGTGCGACGTGCGCGCCCAGATCGAGGCGATCGCCGCGCCCGTCGCGGCGATCGTGGAGCGCGGCGCGCTGCCCGTGGTGCTCGGCGGCGATCACTTCGTGCCCTACCCCTCATTCGTGGGCTTCGTGCGCGGCGTCCGCGCGCGCGAACCGGACGCTCGGGTGGGGTTCCTCAACATCGACGCCCACTTCGACCTGTGGGATGAGTTCAAGGACATGGGCCGCTACAACCACGGCACGTTCGCGCGGCGCATCGCCGAGCACGAGGCCGTCGGCCGGATGGTGTGGTGGGGCCTCAACGGCTCTCGCAACGGCTCTCTCCTGCTCGAGCCCGCCGCGCTGGAGCTGTGCCGCGAGCGCGGCTTCGCCGCCTACACCGTCGCCTCGATCCGCCGCCGCGGCGTGCAGGCGACGATCCGCGAGGCGCTCGAGCTCGCCTCCGAGGGGGTCACCCACCTGTACGTGACGTTTGACATCGACGCCACCGACGGCGCCTACGCGCCCGGCACCCACTCGATCGCGCTCGACGGCCTCACCGCCGGGGAGGTGCTGGAGGCGCTCGCCGTCGTGGGCCAGTTTGGCAGTGTGGGAGCGTTCGATGTCTGTGAGATGATCCCCCAGTACGACGTGGGCGGGGGCCGGACGGCCCGCTACGCCGCACAGGCAGTGCTCACAGTCATAGGCCATCGGGTGCTTGACTCGCGGCCGACGTTTCAGCGGGACACGTTGGACGCGGTGTTCCGCTGAGCCTGCGGCCGGAGCGGCTCCACAGAGGGAAGGGGATGGAGATGGACAGGTTCTGCAGACTTCGAGGACGCCCCCCAGCAGCGCCCAGGGGCGCGCGCGCGAGCGGCGTGCTCTGCGCAACCCTCGCGCTGCTCGCAGCGCTCGCGGCCACGCTCGGCGTGGCGGCGTGCGGGAGCAGCTCCACCAAGACCACGCTCACGATTGGCGGCTGGGGCGCGCCGATCGACGAAGCCACGAAGAAGTCTTATCTCGTGCCGTTCGGCGCAGAAACGCACACTGGTGCCACGTTCGTCGACGCGCCGGGCGAGCAGCAGGCGCGCGTGGAAGCGCAGAGCAAGGCGAACAAGGTCGAATGGGACGGCCTGGATTCGGTCGGCGGAGGCGCCGCCTTCGCGCTCGCCGCCGCGCACCACCTCGCGCTGCTGCCGGCCGCGATGAAGGCTCAGCTGGAACGCGAATTGACCCCCAAGTACGTGACCCCGTGGGGCTTCGCGCACGCCAACCTTGGCTACGTGATCGTGTGCAACACCGCGAAGATGACCACCTGCCCCGCCAACACCACGCAGTTCTTCGACACGAAGACGTTCCCCCAGTCGCGCATGTTCGGCGGCATCGAACCGATCGAGGAGGCCACCCAGGCCGAGGTGGCGGCGGGGATGCCGATCTCGCAAACCGCCACCACGCCCGTCGACGTGCAGCGGGTGATCAAAACGCTCGAAGGCCTCAAGCCCACGATCAAGGTCTTCTGGCAATCCGGCGAACAGCAGGTGCAGGCGATGCGCTCCGGCCAGGTCGACATGGGAATCATGTGGAGCAACCGCGCCTACGAACTGGCCGCCGAGGGGGTGAAGGTGAAGATCGTGTGGGCCCAGGGTGTCTACGAACCGAGCTTCTGGACGGTCTTGGCGGGCGCACCGCACGAGCAGACCGCGTTCAAACTGCTCAGCTGGATCGCCAGCCATCCCAAGAACCAGGCGCAGTGGGCCCAGGAAGTCCACGTCTCCGTGCCCAACCCGCTGGCACTCGACTACATCCCGAAGTCGTTCGCCGTTCAGCTCGCCGACAACCCCATCAACTTCAACCAGCTGGCGGTGCCAAACTTCCCCTGGTATGCACAGCACGGCACCGAACTCAACACCGCGTACGAGAACTTCCTGCGGGGGTAGGGTCCTGCGGCCGGCCGGCCCCGCGTGCGGAAGTGCCCTCCGGTGAACAGCGGCGCCGGCGGGGCGCGCGCCGCGCGGGAGCGTCCCAGGTGAGCAGCGGCGCTGCCTGGCGTCCGGTGCTCGGCAACCGCTGGGCGCTCGCGCTGGCGACGCCGCTGCTGCTCGTACTTGGCGGGTTGGTGCTTTATCCGCTTGTGAAACTCACGGTCGACTCGCTCACCACCGGCTCGGGTCTCGGCAACTACGCGGCCGTCTTCGAAAGCTCCGCCGGGCGGCGCTCGCTGGCCACGACGTTCGTTGCCGCTGCGCTCGTGACCCTCGCTGCGATCGCGCTCGGCGGGCTGCTCGCCTGGTACATCCGCACCGCCCGCTCTGCCACGGTGAAGGCCGTGCTGTGGCTGGCGGTGCTCGTGCCCTTCTGGATGGGCACGGTCGTCAAGAACTACTCGATCGTCCTGCTGCTCTCTGCCGAAGGGCCGCTCAACCAGCTCTCACAGACGCTGGGGCTGGGGTCGGTGTCGATCCTCTACACCTCCACCGCGGTCGCGATCGGGATGGTGTACACGATGCTGCCCTACGCCGCGCTCACGCTCTACGGGGTGTTCCTCACGGTCGATGAGACGCTGCTGGCCGCGGCGCGCGGGATGGGCGCCTCGCGGCTGTACGCCGTGCGCACCGTTTTGCTGCCGCTCGCGCTGCCGGGGATCGTGGCGGCCGCGGCGCTCGTGTTCGCGATCTCGCTCGGCTTCTACATCACCCCGGTGCTGCTTGGCGGCGCGCAGACGCCGTTCATCGCGAGCTTCATCGGCGACTACATCTTCACGTTCTTCGACTTCCCGGTGGCCAGCGCCGCCGCGGTGGTCTTGCTCGTGGCGGCGCTCGCCGTGCTCGCCGCGGCGCTCGTGCTCGTCGGCCGCGGGCGGCTGGCGCGGGCGGTGGGGTGATGACGACCGGCCGCTCGACCCCTCCGCTCGGCGGCCCGTCCTCTGTCGCTCGACCCCCGCGCACGTTTGCCCGCCGCCGCGGCGTCGGGGTCGGGGCGCGCCCGGCGAGCGACCCCGCCACGCGCGCGCTTGGCGCGGGCGCCACGGCGCTGATCGCGTTCGTGATGCTGCTCCCGCCCGCGATGACCGTGGCGCTGTCGTTCTCCGACGAACGCTTCTTCGCGTTCCCGCCGCACGTTTGGGGGTGGCGCCAGTACCAGGAGCTCTTCGAAGACCCGCGGTGGGGCTCTGCGCTGCTGCTGTCGTTCAAGATCGCGCTGCCCGTGGCGCTGCTGTCGAGCGTGGTGGTGGTGCCGGCGCTGTTCGTGTTTCACCGCTCGCGCCTGCCCGGCCGTAACGCGCTGCAGCTTGGGGGGCTGACCGGCCTGGTGCTGCCGGTGTCGGCGTACGCGGTGGCGATGTACGGGGTGTTCGCGCAGGTCGGCCTGCTCGGCACCTACCTCGGGCTGGTGCTCGCCGACTCGACGCTCGCGATCCCCGTGATGCTGTTGGTGTGCTCCCCCGCGCTCAGCCGCCTCCCCGAAGAGCTCGAGCTGGCGGCGATGGTCACAGGCGCCAGCCGCGTGCGCGCGTGGCTCGGCATCACCCTGCCGCTGCTCGCCCCCGCGATCCTCGCCGGCGCGGTGCTCGCGTTCATGACGAGCTTCGACGAGTCGGTGTTCGTCGTGTTCCTCGGCGGCGCCGGCCAGGAAACGCTACCGCGCGTGATCTTCGACTCGGTGCGCTTCGGCCTGGAACCGGTGGTCGCCGCGATCACCGCGCTGTTGATCCTCGGCACGAGCGCCGTGATGGTCTTCGCCGTGCGTCTCACGAGGGCCGGGCGGTGAGCGGTGGGGAGTTGGTCTTGGAGATCCGCTCGCTGCACAAGTCCTACGGCACCACCCCTGCGCTCGGCGGCGTCGACCTGAGCGTCCACCGCGGCGAGCTTCTCACGCTGCTCGGCCCCTCCGGCTCGGGCAAGACCACGCTGCTGAAGGTGATCGCCGGCTTCGAGGCTCCCAGCGGCGGGGAGGTGCTCCTGCGCGGCCGCGACATCTCGCGGCTGCCCCCCGCGCGGCGGGGCGTCGGCATGGTGTTTCAGCACTACGCGCTCTTTCCCCACATGACCGTCGCCCAGAACATCGGCTACGGGCTGAAGCTGCGCCGCGTGCCGCGCGCCGAGCGCGAGCACCGCGTACAGGCGATGCTCGAGCTGCTGCGCCTCTCGGGCCTCGGCGAGCGCCGCCCCCGTCAGCTCTCGGGCGGCCAGCAGCAGCGGGTGGCGCTCGGGCGCGCGCTCGTGTATGACCCCGAGATCATCCTCATGGACGAGCCGCTCGGGGCGCTCGACCGCACGCTGCGCATCGAGATGGAGCGCGAGATCCGCACGCTGCACCACGAGCTCGGCGCGACCGTCGTGTACGTGACGCACGACCAGCAGGAGGCGTACGCGCTGTCGGACACGATCGCGGTCATGCACGACGGCGCGATCGTGGGCGTCGGGTCGCCCGCCGAGTTGTACGCCAACCCGCCGAACGCGTTCGTCGCGAGCTTCTTCGCGGGCTCCAACCCGCTGCCCGTGGAGACCGTCGATCCGATCCCCGGCTCGGCCAGCGGCGAGCGGCTGCACGAGCGCGCCGACGCGCGCTTTCCCGGCGGCGCCTCGCGCACGACGCTGTACGTGGACCCCCACACTCCGTACGCGCGGCGCGGCGAGGGGTGGCGGCTGATCGACACGGACGGCCACGAGCTGGTCGACCTGCACGGCGACTACTCCGCGCTCGTGCACGGCCATGCGTTCGCGCCGGTGCTCGCCGCGGCGACGCGGGCGCTGGCGGAGGGCAGCGCGTTCGGGCTGCCCACGGCGGCGGAGGTGGAGCTGGCCGAGCACCTTGCCGAGCGCGTCGGGTGGGCGCCGCGGTGGCGCTTCGCCGGCTCGGGCACCGAGGCGGTGATGGCGGCCGTGCGTGCGGCGCGGGCCGCCACCGGGCGCGAGGTGGTGGTGCGCTTCGCGGACTGTTACCACGGCGCCTGGGACGCGCTGGCCGCGCCCGGGGCGCGCGGCGTGCCGGCGGGCGCGAAGGGCGCCGTGGTGAGCGTTGCCCTGGGGGACGGCGAGGGTCTCCTCGCCGCGCTCGACCGCCACGAAGGGCAGGTGGCGTGCGTGCTGCTCGACCTGATGCCCTACCGCGCCGGCCTGCGCCCGCTGGAGCGCGACTTCGCCCACCTGGTGCGCGCGGAGACCGCCCGGCGGGGGATCGTCCTGATCCTCGACGAGGTGATCACCTTCCGGATGGGCGCTGGCGGCGCGGGGCGTCTGTGGGGGATCGAGGGCGATCTCGTGACGCTCGGCAAGGTGATCGGCGGCGGGCTGCCGATCGGCGCGCTCGGCGGGAGCCCGGAGGTAATGGACGTGTTCGACCCGCGCCGCCCCGACGCGGTGCAGGTCGCGGGCACCTTCTCCGCCAACCCCGTCTCGATGCGCGCCGGCCTCGCCGCGCTGCGCGCCCTCGACGGGGAGGCGATCGCGCGGATCGACGCGCTCGGCGAGCGGTTGCGCGCCGGCCTCGCCGAGCAGGGCTACGAGGTGACCGGGCGTGGGTCGCTGCTGAAGCTCCACTCAGAGCGCCTACCCGAGCTGTGGTGGCGGCTCTACCGGGAGGGCGTGTTGATCGCGACCAGCGGGCTGGCGTGCGTGTGCACACCGATGGACGACGCCGTGATCGACCGCGTGCTGGCGGCGTTCAAGCGCGCCCTACGGGCGTGACTCACACAGCGAGGCACGCCCCGGCAGCAGCTCCTCCGCCCCCGCCAGGCTGCGCGCCTGCCCAAATACGATCCACTCCGCCGCCAGTCGCCCCACGATCGGCGACACCTGGATCCCGTAACCACCCACGCCGCAAGCGGCGATCACGCTCCGATCCTCCGGGCACGGCCCCACCAGCGGGCGGCCGTCGGGGCTCACCGGATACAGCCCCGCCCAGCCCCGGCCGAGGCGGATGTCGACCAGCGACGGCAGCCGGTACAGCAGCAGCTCGGCCAGCTGCTCCAGGTAGGACTGCTCGACGCCTTCGTACCACTCGTCGGGGTCGACCACCGGGTGCACCGCCTCCTCGGTGTGCAGCCCGCCGAGGAACATGTCGAACGTCTCGTGGCGGAAGTACAGCCCCGAGCGTCCTTCGGCGGGGGCGTAGTCCATCACCTCGGGCATCATGTAGTCGAGCGTGCGCGGCAGGTGCATGCTCACCGCCTCGTGGCGCTGCGGCAGGATCGGCGTGGCCACGCCCAGCAGCTCCCCCACCTCCTGAGCCCACGCGCCGGCGGCGTTGACGACGTGCTCGCACACCACCTCGCCGGTGGTGGTGAGCAGACGGTGACGCCCGTCGGGGAGCGGCTCGTGGCCGGTGAGGTGTGTCTGCTGCCTCAGCCGCGCGCCACCGGCCTGCGCCAGCTCGGCCAGCAGCCCGCAGTAGAGGTGGCCGTCGACAAACCCGTCGCTGGGCCCGTACAGGCCGGCGCTGAGGTCGTCGCTGCGCACGTCGGGGAAGCGCGCGGCGATGCCCGCCGCGTCCAGCACCACCGCGTCGTCGATCCCTAGCTCGCGTTGCACCGCCACACTGCGCTCGAAGCGCGCGGCGTCCTCGGCGGTGTGGCCGATGCGCAGGTAGCCGTTGCGCTCAAAGCGCAGCCCGTGGTCGCGCTCCAGTTGCTCGAAGACGTGCTTGGACGACACCCGCAGGGCGATGTCGAAAGGATCCAGGTACTGCGTCTCCACCACACCCACCGAACGCCCGGAGGAGCCGGCGGCCGGGTGGGTGCGCTCCAACACCACCACGTCCTCGACGTCCAGCTCCACGAGCGCCCGCGCGACGCTCAGCCCGATTGCTCCCGCCCCGACGATGGCCACTGAGGTTCTGTTGGTCATGCGCTCTCGAAGCGAACTAAGGGGAGCCGCGTGCTCCGCGGCCCACACTCCCGGAACCCTCCCAACCTCCGAATGACTGTATACCAGGCCACGTCCCGGCGCCCGCCTCGGGGTTGACGTAGATTGCACAGGTGGCCGAGCCCGTAATGATCACCGCGGCGGTCACGGGCAGCATCGCCTCCGCCAAGCACTCCCCCCACATACCCCTGACCCTCGACCAGATCGCCGAGGCGGCGGTGGAGAGCTGGCGCGCGGGCGCGGCGATCGTGCACGTGCACGCGCGCGACGAGCACGGCACGCCGACGCAGGACCCCACGGCCTGCCGCGCGCTGCTGGAGCTTCTACGCGAACGGGGGTGCGAGGCGATCGTCAACCTCAGCACGGGCAGCGCCGGCGGACGCGCGACGATCGAGCAGCGCCTGGGGTGCATCGAGCTGGCGCCGGAGATGGCGACGCTCGACTGCGGCTCAGTGAACCTCGCCGATGGCTGGGTGTTCGCCAACCCGTACGACGCCTTCCTGAAGCCCGCCGCCGAACGGTTGCGTGATCTGGAGGTCGCTGTGGAGATCGAGACGTTCGACAGCGGCATGATTCGCAACGGGTTGCGCCTGATGCGCGAAGGGCTGCTGCGGGCGCCTGGCTTCTGGCAGCTGTGCATCGGCGTGCCCGCCGGGGCGGCGCCCGACCTGCAGACGATCGGCTATCTCGTCAGCCGCCTGCCGGAGGGCGCCCGCTGGAGCATGCTCGGGATCGGTCGCCACCAACTGGAGGTGAACGTGCTGAGCCTGCTCTACGGCGGGCACGTGCGCACGGGGTTGGAGGACAACGTCTACTACCGCCGCGGCGAGCTGGCGCGCAGCAACGCGCAGCTGGTCGAGCGGGTGGTGCGGTTGGCGGCGGAGTTCGGGCGAGCAGTGGCCACGCCCGAGCAGGCGCGGCGGATGCTTGGGGTGCGCGGGGCGGAGCCGGGGCCGTAGGTGTAGGACTCGCGCCGGGAGGTTGTTGGGGTTGTCGTGAGCTGCGCCGCCGCGCGCGTGGAGCGTCACGGCCGGTGAGGGCTTGCCGGCCGAGGTTGGTGGGCTGCTGCACGCCAGCTCGGGTTACGGAGTCGAGATGAGCGCGGCGTGAGTGGGCGACGCGTGGTGGGCTTTGGGGGAGGCCCGAGGGTTGGTGCGCGGATGGTTAAGATGCGTCGCGATGACGCTTGCTACCGACCCTGTGATCCTTTCCGCTGTGCGCACCCCCGTGGGGAGGTACGGCGGTGCACTTGCCCACGTGCGCCCCGACGACCTCGCGGCCGTGGCGGTGCGCGCTGCCGTGGAGCGGGTGCCCGAGCTCGACCCCGCGGGGATCGAGGAGGTGTACCTCGGCTGCGCCAACCAGGCGGGTGAGGACAACCGCAACGTCGCCCGCATGGCGCTGTTGCTCGCCGGTCTGCCCGAGGAGGTGCCCGGGGTCACCGTCAACCGGCTGTGCGCGTCGGGGCTCTCCGCGGTCGTGTGCGCCTGCCAGGCAATCCGCGCCGGGGAGATCGAGGTGGCGGTGGCGGGGGGCGTGGAATCGATGACCCGCGCCCCGCTGGTGCAGGGCAAGGATGAGAAGGCGTTCGCGCGTGGGGACCGCACCGTGTACGACACGACGATCGGCTGGCGCTTTCCCAACCCGCGCATGGCCGAGCGCTTCCCGCTGGAGAGCATGGGCGAGACGGGCGAGAACGTCGCTGAGCGGTGGGGGGTGAGCCGCGCCGACCAGGACGCCTTCGCGCTGGAGAGTCAGCGCCGCTGGGCGGCCGCAGACGCCGCGGGGCGCTTCGCCGAAGAGCTCGTGCCGGTGGGAGAGTGCGTGCGCGACGAGCACCCCCGGCCCCAGTCCACACCCGAGGCGCTCGCCAAGCTGCGCCCTGCCTTCCGCGAGGGCGGCACCGTCACCGCGGGCAACTCCTCCGGTGTCAACGATGGCGCCGCCGCGCTCGTGGTGGCCTCCGCCGAGGCCGCGGCACGCCTCGGCGTGCAGCCGCTCGCGCGCTTCGTCGGCTCCGCCGCGGCCGGCGTGGACCCGCGCGTGATGGGCATCGGACCCGTGCCCGCCGTGCGCAAGCTGCTCGCGCGCACCGGCGTGGCGCTCGAGGAGGTGGACCTCGTCGAGCTCAACGAGGCGTTCGCCTCCCAGAGCGTCGCGGTGGTCCGCGAGCTGGGCCTCGACCCCGAGCGCGTCAACGTCAACGGTGGCGCGATCGCGATCGGCCACCCGCTCGGTATGAGCGGCGCGCGGCTGGTCGTAAGCCTCGTCCACGAGTTGCGCCGCCGCGACGCGCACCTCGGGCTCGCCACGCTGTGCGTCGGCGTCGGGCAGGGGCAGGCAGCACTCTTCGCCCGTTAGCCAGGGCGATCCACCACCGATTCAGCAGGCCGTCGAGACGACCTTGATCGCTCACGTATAGACACGCCACGCGGGTGGGTGGGCCTTAATCCCTCGCCTCGCTTGCTCAGCGGCCGCCCCGGTGGCGTAACTCCGGCCAGGGGGCTAATGCCCGCCGAGCTCGCTGCCGATGAGAACCTCGTGACGCTTCACCGCACCTCCAGCCCTCCGCGCGGACGGGCGCGCGCGCTCACACTCCTGCTCGGCGCTCTGGCCGCGGCGCTGCTGCTCGTGCCCGCGGGCGCAAACGCGCTGGTCGTGAAGATCACAACCGGGGCGGGCACGACCACGGTCGGCGAGCAGCCGACCAGCATGGAGGCGCCCACCGGTGGCTACGCGCAGAGCGAAAAGGAAAAAAAAGAAGGTCCGAACGCGGCTAAGTTCAACAACCCCGAAGGCCACCCGGTGGTCGAAGGCAACACGACGACGCACTCGGTCAACACGTACCTGATCTACTGGAACCCGGAAACACCCTTCCCGCTCGACTACCTCGGTGAATGGCAGGCGCTGATCGACGGCTACATGAGCAATCTGAGCGGCGCGAGCGAAACTGGCGGCAACGACGTGTTCAACGTCGACGCCCAGTACGCCGACCTGAGCGGCCACGCGACCGCGCAGACGCGCTTTGACGGCTCCTACGTCGACACCAACCCCTACCCCCTCGCGACGTGCACCGACAAGTACCTTGGGGAAACCTATCTCGAACCCGCCCCGTGTCTCACCGACGCGCAGATCCGCGAACAGCTGCACACCTTCATCGGCCAGCACGAACTGAAAGCCGGGATGAACACGATCTTCTACGTGCTCACCCCCCCTGAAGTGGGGGTGTGCGTGGACGAAGGCGTGAGCGCGTCGCACTGCTCGCAGGACAACGAAGAAGTCTCGGCGGGCGGCTTCTGCAGCTACCACTCCTACTACTCCGACCCGCAGTTCGGGACGGTGCTGTACGCGGCGATTCCCTGGACGTTCGGCAAACTCGGGTCGTTCGGCGGGTACGCGGGCCTCGCCTGCCAGGATGGCGGCTGGAACGAAAACGCCGAAAAGGGCGGCCCGCTCAAGCAGACAAAATGGTTGCAGGAGCCCAACCAGCTCTCCCACCTCGGCGCCGACGGCCTCTGGAACGAGGGCCTGGCCGACCTGGCGATCGGCCAGATCGCCTCCGAGCAGCAGAACACGATCACCGACCCCCTGCTCAACGCCTGGCAGGACAGGGAGACCGTGGGCGGCGAAGAAGTCGGCTACGAGAACACCGACGAGTGCCGCAACGACTTCCTGCTGATCTCCGGAGGCAGCGCCTCCAAGAAGGAACACACCGAAGCGGGCGACCTCTCCAACCAGATCGTGTTCGGCGGCAGCTACTACGTGAACGACGCCTTCAACCTCGCTGCGTGGAAGCTTGCCTACCCGGGTATCGCGTGCATGCCGGGGATCGACCTCGTCCCCTCGTTCACCGTGCCGCCGACGGTCAACTCGGGTGAAGTCGTGGGCTTCGACGGCATGGAGTCGGACATCACGCTGAACGCCGCCGAGAAGTTCAACGCCAAGGGCGAAGAGAGCCTCACGTACCCGACGTACTCGTGGAACTTCGGCGACGGCTCACCCGAAGTCACCGGCTACGCCCCCGGGTCGCCTCCGGGCAATCCCCCGTCGGTGCTGTGCGAAGCGCCGTGGCTGGCCCCCTGCGCCTCCAGCACGTTCCACGCCTACAAGTACGGCGGCGTCTACCAGGTCGTGCTCACGGTCAAGGACGTGGCGGGCGACACCGCCACCGCCGTCCACACGATCAACGTCGTGGGGCCGCCCCCACCCGCGCCTCCCGCACCGCCCACTCCGCCGGGTGGCGGCTCGGGCAGCAACTCGGGCGCCTCCGGCGGCTCAGGTGGGTCTGTCGGCTCGACCGCGCTGCCTCAGCCCGTCGCCACAGCGGCAGCCGTGTCGAGCTCGCTCAAGCAGGTTGCACGCAAGGGTCTCGTGGTCCGCTACTCGGTCAACGAGCAGGTGACGGGTCGCTTCGAAGTCCTGCTGGAATCCGGCGTCGCCCACCGCCTGGGGATCTCCGGACCGCCGGCCGCCAACCTGCCGGCGGGCTTCCCCAAGTCGGTGGTGATCGGCCGCGCGCTGCTGGTCACGCTCAAGGGCGGGCGCAGCTCGGTGCGGATCAAGTTCAGCAAGAACACCGCCAAGCACCTGCGCCGCGCGCGCAAGGTGACGTTGACGCTGCGCATGATCGTGCGCAACGCCTCCTCGCAGAGCCCGCTCTTCACCACGGTGATGAGCTCCTCGGTCCTGCACTGAGGGGCTACAGCCCCGGCCAGTGGCGCGCGACGAAGCCGGAGTTGGAGCGGATTTCCGGCTGCCACCGCGAGGCGTAGGGCCCCGAGCGCCCGACCGTGTCGAAGCGCATCCAGCGCCCGCCGACGTTCACGTACATGTAGACGTGGCCGGCGTTGGCGTAGATCGTGATCCACTGGCCCGGCCCCGGCGCCCCCCAGCTCTCCAGCGACCCCGAGGTCTCCGGCGCGGACAGCAGCCCGCCGGCGGCCAGCGCGTAGGAGACCGAGCCCGAGCAGTCGTAGGCGTCGTCGACGAACGAGGCGTGCCCGCCGCCGTACACGTAGGGGAAGTCGGTGATCGCGTTGGCCCCGGCGATCACGCGCTGCACGACTTCGGGAATGCCCGCGGGGATCGGGATCTGCCCGTCGCCCCCGACCGAGTCCCCGCCGGGAACCGGCGCGGCCGCCGCTGCCGCCTGCGAGCGCGCCGTGCGTTCGAGCGCGTGCATGTGACCGAGCTCGGCGCGCACTTCCGCGTTGGACTGCGCGCCGGGGGCGACGAATTCTTCGGCGACCTTGGTCGGACGGGCAGCGGCGGAGTGGTGCACCGAGGTCACCGGGAAGCTCTTGGATTCTTCGGGGTCGCGCACCTCGGCGCCCGGCTTCGTAGAGGCCACCTCGCCCGCGGGCAGCGTCTTAGCCGAGACCCCCGTTACCGCCGCCTTGTGCGGGTGCGCGGCGGCGTGGTGCGCGGCGGCGTGGTGAGCGCCACCGAGGCTGAACGCGAGCACCGCCGCGAGCACCACGAGCCCGCCACCAGCGGACCCGGCCGCGAGCATGCGGCGCGAGGGACCCGACCGCGCCGAAGACCGGGTCGCGCCGTCTAGTTGCTGCGTACCCACACAGCAAGGCTAGCGAGCCGCTACCCTGAGCGGATGCAGGACGAGGCCACCGTGGCCGGGATCGCCCGTGCGAGCGTCCCGGCAGCAGTCGACGCACGCGCACACAAGCGTCTCTGGCACGGGATGCGCAAGCCGGCCAACTGGTTGCAACTCGTCCGCTTCGGCGTCGTCGGCGGCAGCGGGTTCGTGGTCAACGTCGCGGTCTACGCGGTGTGCGCACAGGCGCTCGGAATCGAGTACCGGGTGTCGAGCGTGCTGGCGTGGCTGGTCGCGGTGGCGAACAACTTCCTGCTCAACCGCCACTGGACGTTCGACGCCGCCACAGGCAGCGCGCACCTGCAGGCGCGGCGGTTCTTCGTGGTGAGCCTCGTGGCGGAGGCCTTCAGCCTGGGGCTGCTGACGGTGCTCGTCGAGAGCGCCGGGGTGGCCAAGGTCCCCGCCCAGGCGCTGGCGGTAGCGGCCGTGATGCCGCTCAACTTCCTCGGCAACAAGCTGTGGAGCTTCCGCGCGGCGGCGTGAGCAGCCCGCCAGCGGGTACCTATACTCTGAACCCCCCGTTGCGGAGGACGAAACGTGCAGGAGATGGTCATCTACGGTGTCAGTTTCGACATGGTCGGCAAGCAGCCGATCGTGCTGCTGAAGACGGTCGAGGGCAACAGGTTCCTGCCGATCTGGATCGGCCACCCCGAGGCGGCGTCGATCCTGATGAAGCTCCAGGGCGCGAGCACCCCGCGGCCGATGACCCACGACCTGCTGTGCGACGTGCTCGGCGAGCTCGAGGTCCGCTGCACGCAGGTCGCCGTGACGGAGCTGCGCGAGAACACGTTCTTCGCCCAGATCACCCTGTCGGTCAACGGCCGCGAGCTCGAGATCGACTCCCGCCCGAGCGACGCGATCGCGCTGGCGGTGCGCAGCGGCGCCCCGATCTACGCGGCGGAGGAGGTGATCGCGGAGAGCGCGATCGAATTCGAGCAGAACGAGGAGGAGTCCGAGGACGTCGTGGAGCAGTTCAAGGAGTTCCTCGACCAGGTCTCCCCCGAGGATTTCGCAGCGGGGGACTCGTAGAGGGCATAGAGGCCGGCTGGCCGAAACGGGGATGCGAGCCGGAGGCGAGTGTCTCCCGGCTTCGGTCCGGGCCCCTCTTTTTCGGTCAGATTGGGGATCGTCCGCGTGAGTCAGTGCGCGGACCGCGGGAGTGTGCGCTGGGGCCTCCGTGCCTCTGCGGCGCCGGTGGGTGCGGAGACCGGGCCGGTCCCTACCGGGTGAACGCGCTAGCGAGGATGCGCCCGACCAGCGCGTCGAAGTCGATCCCCGCGGCGTCCGACGCGATCGGCAACAGGCTCGTTTCCGTGAGGCCGGGCCCGACGTTCGCCTCCAAGACCTCCGGCTCGCCGGTCTCCTCCCCCAACATCAGGTCGATCCGCGCGACCCCGTGGCAGCCGAGCAGCCGGTACACCTCGACGGCGAGCTCCTGCGCGCGCGCGGTGGTCTCGACGGGCAGGTCGGCGGGGCACACGTAGGTGGTCATCCCGATCTCGTAGCGCGACTCGTAGTCGTAGAACTCCCGCTCGCGCGGGATCGCCTCGACCACCGGCAGCGCGATCGGCTCCTGGGCGGGCGGGCTCCCATTCATCGAGTCGAGCACCGACACCGCCAGGTCGCGTCCCTTGACGTAGCGCTCCAGGAGGACCTTACGGTCGTAGGAGAGCGCCCCTACGATCGCTGCCGGCAGCTCGTCGCTGGAGTGCGCGAACTGCACGCCGAACGCGGAGCCCTGGGAGGCGGGCTTGACCACCATCGGAAACCCCAGCTCGCTCCCGACGGATGGCAGCGCCGCCGCTACGCCGAGCTCCTTGACCGCGCTCTCCTTGAAGGCGTGGAAGTCTGGCGTGGGGACGCCCGCCTCGCGCATCAGGTGCTTGGCGAGTGCCTTGTCGGTGCAGAGCATGCACGCCGCCGGCCCCGAGCCGGTGTAGGGGACGCCGATCGCCTCCAACAGCCCCTGGACTGTCCCGTCCTCGCCGTCGCGACCGTGCAGCGCGAGAAAGGCCGCACGGGGCTGGCACTCGAGCAGTTCGGCCACGAGCTCCGAGCCGATGTCGATCCCAACCACCTCGTGTCCCAGGCGCTTCAGCGCGCTCTCCGCGCGCGCGCCGGACCGCAGCGAGACGGTGCGCTCCAGCGAGCCTCCACCCTTGAGCACTGCCACCGGCCCGGGGGCCCTCGCGACGCGGAGGTGCCCACCGCGCCGCCCGCCGCCCTGCGTGCCGGTTCTCGCGGGTTTGTCCGCGCTCATCGCTTCTGCCGCCGCAAGCCCTTCCCCTTCTTCTCGGGGATGGGGCCTGGACCCGCCGCCGCATCCTCGCTCGCGAGGCCCGTGCTCGAGTCTGCGCTCGTGCGGGTCGGAGATCCGCCTGGAGCACGTCGAGCGGGCGGTGCAGGTGGAGATCCCGTCAGGGCGCTGAGCAGGCCGGTGTCTCCTCCCATGTTCTCGCCGATCCGCCGGACCCCCTCGCGGATCTCCTCCTCGGGAAGACCGGCGAAGTTCAACCGCATCGAGGATGCGCCGCGGCGTCCGTCTGCGTCCACGTACGCGGCCCGGCCCGGGACGAACGCGACGTCCTCGCACTGCGCGAGCAGGCCGGTGGTGTCGATGTGCTCCGGCAGCGTCACCCAGATGAACAGACCGCCCTGCGGCGTCGTCCAGTGGGCGTCGGCGCCGAAGTGCTCGCCGAGCGCCTGGAGCATCACGTCGCGACGGCGCCGGTAGAGGTCCTTCAGCTCCCCCAGATACCCGCGCCAGTCGTGCTCGGCGAAGTACCTCGCCACGAACAGCTGCGTGACCGGTGAGGAGCAGAGGTCGGCGCCCTGTTTGCCGAGGTTGAGCTTCTCCAGCACAGGTCGCGGCGCGACCGCCCAGCCGAGCCGCACGCCGGGGGAGAGGATCTTCGAGAACGTCCCCAGGTAAATCACGAAGTCCGACTTCCCGCCGCGGTCGGCCGCGGCGGCGTCCAGCGAGTACAGCGTCGGCAGCGGCTCGCCCTCGTAGCGCAGCAGGCCGTAGGGGTTGTCCTCCAACACGAGCAGCTCCCGCTCGCGCGCGATCTGCACGAGCCGCCGGCGGCGCTCCAGCGACAGCGTCACGCCGCCGGGGTTCTGGAAGTTGGGGATCGTGTAGACGAACTTCGGCCGCCGGCCTTCGGCTTGCAGGCGGTCGAGGGTCGCCTCGAGCTCGCTGACGGGCAGCCCGTCGCCGTCCATCTCGATCTGCACCACGTCGGCCTGGTAGGCGCCAAAGGTGGGCACCGCGCCGGGGTACGTGGGAGCCTCCGCGACGATCACGTCCCCGGGGTCCACCAGCGTCTTGCAGACGAGGTCGATCACCTGCTGGCCACCGGTCGTGACGATCACTTCCTCGGCGCCGACCGCCGTGCCCTCCTCGGCCATCACCTGCACGATGCACTCTTTCGTCGCCGCCAACCCCTCGGTGGGGCCGTACTGCAGCGCGCGCGCGGTGGAGTCGGCGGCGACGTGGGCCATCAGCTTCGCGTACAGCTCCGGCGGGAACGTCGAGGTGTCGGGCAGCCCGCCCGCGAGCGAGATCACCTCAGGCCGTTCGGTGAGCGCCATCATCTCGCGCATCGCCGAACTTCTCATCCCCCGCGTGCGCGCCGCGAACAGCCGCTCGTAGCGGGCCAGCTCGTGTGCGGTGGAGCGAGCCCTGGGAGTGGGTGGGCTCTCATCCTCTATCGTCATGGCGCCTCGCACGGTAGCGCACGGGCTCCCGCGCGATGCAAGCACACTCCCGCGAGTTTGAGCCAGCCCTCTGTGACGACACTGCGCAACCCCGCTGCTCGCAGCCGCTCGGCGGCGGAGAGCCATCCCAACAACCCGGCCCCGGATCGATGAACGGCCTCGTCTTCTACATCGGCCTCGGCCTCGGCCTCGCGCTTGCCGCCGGCCTGCGGCCGTTCCTGCCCGCGTTGCTGGCTGGCGCGCTTGCCTCCAGCGGGGCGCTCGGGGTCAGCTTCGCGCACGACCCCTACCGGTTCCTGCAGTCGCAGTGGTGGCTGCTCGTCGTGTGCGTCGCGCTCGTGCTCGCGTACGCCCTGCAGCTGCTGCTCGGGCTCGCGCCAGCCGTCGACCAGAGCGACCGCCGGCAGCGCTCCGAGCCCTTCGCCGCGGCGCTCGCCGGCCTGGGGCTCGGCACGGGCGCGATCCTGTTCGCGGGGACGCTCGCCGCGCACGGCGACTCGCCGTGGCCGGGCCTGGTCGGTGGCCTGCTCGCGGCGGGGCTCGCCCAGCGCGCCTCCTGGCCGGTGGTGGCCCGCGCGCGGGCACGCCTGGACCGTGCGGCGCGCGAGGCGCTGACTGTCTACCTCGACGCGGCCTCGCTGGTGCTCGCAGCGCTCGTCGCGCTGCTGCACCCGCTCGGCTACATCGCGCTCGGGCTGTTCGTGTGGCTGTGGCTCGCAGGCCGGCGGCGCTCCGGGGACAAGTTCGCCGGCCTGCGCATCCTCGGACGATGAGCGGCGCGTATGCCGGCGACCGATCGACGATCAGATGCGATCGTCTGATCGGCCAGCGGCGTCCTCAGTCGCTCGTGTGCTGGCCGAAACGGGGATGCGAGCGAAGCTCGCGTCTCCCGGCTTCGGCACACTTCGCTCCTTGCGTCCTTGCGAGGCTTGGCCTACGCACCGCTCATGAGCGCGTTCAGTCGCCGAGTTGATGATGACGCCACCCAAGCTCGTCCTCTGTGTGATCGACGCGATGGCCCCCGCGGCGCTCGAGCGGGCCGTTGCGGAGGGCGCGGCGCCGGTGCTGGGGGAGCTGATGCGCCGCGGGCGGTACGTCCCCGACTGCGCCGCCGCGTTCCCCTCGGTGACGCCCGTGTGCGCGGCGTCGATCGCGACCGGCGCCGGGCAGGAGCGCCACCTGATCCCCGCGATGAACTGGTACCTTCGCGAGGAGGCCCGCTACGTGGAGTACGGCTCCTCCTTCCGCGCCTCGCAGCGCTCCGGGCTCGCGCGTCAGCTGACCGACACCGTCTACAACATGAACCGCGCGCACCTCGCGCCCGAGCCGCTGACGGTCTTCGAGGCGCTCGACGACGCGGGGGTGCGCACTGCCGGCACCACCTACCTGATCTACCGCGGGCGCTTTCGACACGAGCCCCAGCGCGACTCGGCGCTCACGCGGCTGGCCTCCGCCACGCTGCTGCGCCACGCCGTGATGGGCCCGCGCGAGCTGTTCTACGCCGACATCTTCGCCTCGCGGCGCACCGGCTGCCGCTCGGGACTGGGGATGCCGGGCGTGCGCGACCAGCACTCCGGCTGCGTCGCCGCCTACATGGTCGAGCACGACCTGTTCGACTTCCTGCTGCTCTCGCTTCCGGACAACGACTGGTACTCCCACAAGCACGGCCCCGAGGGGCAGGTGCGCTCGCTTGCGCTCGCCGACCGCCAGCTCGCGCGGATGGTCGAGCCCGCGGGGGGCCTGGACCGCTTCCTGGAGTCCCACGCGGTGGTCGTGATGGCCGACCACTCCCAGGCCCCGGTGCGCGCCACGGTGGCGCTGCCCGACGCGCTTGCGGAGCTGGGGGTGCTGGAGCCCGGTCGCGGGTCTCGGAGTCCGCCTACCCCGGGAGGCTCGTCCGCCTCGGAGGGCTCCACTCCCGAGGATCCGACGGCTTCCCCCGCGCGCGAGCGGCCACGCCTCGTCTCTCGCGCGCGCGAGCAGGCTCGGATTGCGGTCTGCCCCACCTCGCGCGCGGCGATGGTCTACGTGCTCGGCGAGCGCCGCCGCCAGGAGCTGCGTTCGGACGTCGTGCGCCGCGCGCTGCAACTGGACGGCGTCGAGCTCGTGGCGTGGCTTGAGCGCGACGCCCACGACGCCCCGGCTGAGGGGGTGCTCGCGCGGCCCTCGGTGGGGGAGCTGCGCTTCTGTCCCGGCGGCGCGGTCGCGGACGCGCGCGGGGGTCGCTGGAGCGTGGAGGGAGAGCTCGCCGTGCTCGACGCGAGCGTGCGCGACGGCGTGCTGTACGCGCCCGCTCACCCCGACGCGCTCGCCCGCCTCTGGTCCGCGCTGACCTGCCCCACCTCCGGGGAGGTGCTGCTCTCCGCCGCGCCCGGGTTTGAGTTCCTCGACTGGGGCCGCCAGGCCCACGTGGGCGGCGGCAGCCACGGGTCGCTGCGCGGCGAAGACTCGCTCGGCGCGCTGGTCTTGTGCGGCGTGGACCTTCCCTCGGAGACGCCCACGCAGTGGTCTATCCGCGACGTCGCCCCGCTGGTGCTTGGGCACTTCGGGCTGGCGGGATGAGAGCGGCCTCGGGTCCTCGGCCTTTCCGCCGACTGCGCCGCCGTTGACTTAAGGGGTCCCGGCTCCTCGACTCTGATTGAGCCACAGGGGGCCACGTGGCGGTTACCCTCGGTCGATGCGCCGTTCTCTCACAGCGCTCTTGCTGAGCTCCGTGTGCCTGCTCCAGGGGGCGTCGTCTGCGGCGGCAAGCCCCGCCACGACCACGGCGACGGCGGCGAAGCGGGCGGCCGCGCCGCTGGCACTCACCACGGGCCTGCGCACGACCTCCGGCACGAGCGCGACCACGGCGACCATCTCGGAAACCCCTGTGCCGGTTGCGCCGTCGATCGTCCCGCCTGCGGGCCGGCGGCTATCCCCGGATGATGTCCTCGAAATCGCCAACAAGCTGCCGAAGATGCGCCGCGTACGGGCCAAATATCCGGGCTCCTACGGGGGCGCCTACCTGAAGGGCCCCGTCCACTGGCAGGTGAGCTACTTCTCGCGCAAGGGCAAGCGAAATCGGCCAGGTCATCATCTCCGACGCCACCGGCCGGGTGCTCGAACAGTGGACCGGCTTCCAGGTGGCGTGGACGATGGCACGGGGCTACCCCGGGGCGTTCGGCCGGCACGTCAACGCGCTCTACGTCTGGCTGCCGCTGTGCGTGCTGTTCCTGGTGCCGTTCATCGACTGGCGCCGGCCGTTCTCGCTGCGCCACCTCGACCTGCTGGTGCTGCTCTCGTTCTCGGTCTCGCTGGCGTTTTTCAATCACGGCGAGATCTACAAATCCGTGCCGCTCACGTACCCGCCGCTGGTCTACCTGCTGGTGCGGATGCTCGGGCTGGTGCGCTCCGGGCGCCGCCGCCCGCCGCCGCTGCGACTGCTGATCCCTGCTCCGTGGCTGGCGATCGGCGTGGTCTTCCTGCTCGGCTTTCGGATCGGTCTGAACGTGACCGACTCCAACGTGATCGACGTCGGCTACGCCGGGGTGATCGGTGCGCAGCGGATCGCCGACGGGAGGGCGCTGTACGGGGGGTACCCCTCGAACAACGAACACGGGGACACCTACGGGCCGGTCGACTACGAGGCGTACGTGCCCTTCGAGCAGACCTTCGGGTGGAGCGGCCTGTGGGACGACCTGCCCGCCGCGCACGCCGCGGCGATCGCGTTCGACCTGCTCGCGGTGGGGCTGCTGTTCCTACTCGGTTGGCGCCTCGGCGGCTCGACGCTCGCGGTCGCGCTCTCCTACGCGTGGGTCTCCTACCCGTTCACGCTGTACGCGCTGGAGAGCAACTCCAACGACACGCTCGTGGCGGTGCTGCTGCTCGCCGCCCTGCTCGTCGCGACGTCCGCCCCCGCGCGCGGGGTGTTCGCCGCGCTGGCGGGCCTCACGAAGATCGCCCCGCTGGCGCTCGCGCCGCTCTTCGCCACGCACGGCCTGCGGGAGCTGCCGGTGGGGCGGCGCCTGCGAGCACTGGCTCTGTTCGTACTCGCGTTCTGCGCCACCGTCGCGCTCGCCTCGATCCCCGCGCTCGCGCACGACTCGCTGCACGAGATCTACGAGCGCACCGTCGTCTACCAGTCCAACCGCGGCTCGCCCTTCTCGGTGTGGGGGCTGTACAGCCTGCGGGGGTGGCAGACGGTCGTGCAGATCGGTGCGGTACTCCTTGCCCTGGCGCTTGCTGTGGTCCCGCGCCGGCCCGGCCTGCCCGCGCTCGCCGCGGCCGCCGCCGCGATCCTGATTGCGCTGCAGTTGGGGATCGAACACTGGTTCTACCTCTACATCCCCTGGTTCTTCCCGCTGGTGCTGCTCGCTCTGTTCGAGGTTCCCGCCCCCTACGCCGTCCACCTTCCGGCCGACCTCCCTGCCTCCGAGCGTGAGCTGCCCGGCGTTACGCCGCCGGCTGAGCAGGCGGTTTGGGCATCAGCACCTGCTCGATCGAGTCGGCTCGCAACGGCTCCGAGCAGCGGATCACCACCCCGTTCAGCCAAGGGTCCTCTTCGGAGGTCTGAAAGCGCACCGGCATCTGCGTGATCATCGCCTCCAGCGCGAGCTCGCGCTTGACCCCGATCACCCCTCCGCGGGGGCCGGTCATGCCGACGTCGGTGATGTACGCGGTGCCCCCGGGCAGCACGCGCCCGTCGGCCGTCGGGATGTGGGTGTGGGTGCCCACCACCGCGCTCACGCGCCCGTCGAGGTGCCACCCGAGCGCGATCTTCTCGCTGGTCGCCTCCGCGTGCATGTCCACGAGGACGTGGTCCACCTCGCCCAGCTCTGCCAGCGCGACGTCGATCTCGATGAACGCCGAGCGACCCGGGCGCAGGTAGAGGCTGCCGCTGAGGTTGACCACCCCGAGGCGCACCCCCTCTGCGCTCTGCACCACGCACACGCCGCGCCCGGGCTGGCTGCGCAGGAAGTTGGCGGGGCGCACGATCCGCGGCTCGGTGTCGAGGTACGGGTAGATCTCGCGCCGGTGGTAGGAGTGGTTGCCGAGCGTGATCGCGTCCACCCCCGCCGCGAACAACTGGTCGGCGGCCTTCGGGGTGATCCCCAGCCCGCCCGCCACGTTCTCGCCGTTGACGACCACGAACGTCGGCGCGTAGCGCTCGCGCAGCAGCGGCAGACAGTCGCACAGCGTGCGGCGCCCAATGCTGCCCACGAGGTCGCCGACGAACAGGATGGTCGCCTGCGCCTCAGCCATACTGCGCCAATGGTGGGAGGCCTGTGAGCGTCGGGGAGCGGAGGGATGTAAGCCCTACCCACTCAGCGCCGCCAGCGTCCGAGCCCCCGGGTGCCGGCGAGCGCGAGCTGACAGACTCGCCGGAGAAGGCTGCGAGGGTCACGGCTGCCCAGCCGCCCTCACCGCCGCGCGTGGTGGTGCCCCGGTGGGTGCAGCTGGTGGCGCTGCCGCTGGCGCTGCTCGCGGCGTGGGCGCTCGCGCGCGCCGCCGGGAAAGTGCTGGTGGTCTTCGTCGTGGCGGCTCTCATCGCGCTGATCCTGAATCCGGCTGTCGCCTTCCTCCAGCGCTCGCGCCTCCCTCGCGGCCTGGCGGTGCTCTCCGTGTACCTAGCATTCTTCCTTACCTTGGTGGGGATCGGCTTTCTGCTGGCCAACCCGATCGTCCACCAGGTGCACTCCTTCACGCGCAACCTGCCGTCCCTGGTCGCCGAAGCGAACAAAACACTGGCCAGCCTCGAACGCTCACTCAACCGGGACGGCCTCTCCGTGCACTTCATTAAGCAGGGCAAAACCGCGCTGCAGACGATCCAGGACAAAATCTCCAAGAGCGCCGGCTCGATCGCCTCGTTCGGTGGCGGGTTGCTGACCGAAACGGCGAGCGCGATCTTCGACCTCGTGCTGATCTTCGTGCTCTCCGTCTACATGTTGCTCTACGGCGAGCGCATCGGGCTGCTCGTGCGCAGGGCGATGCCCGACGGCGACGGCACGCCCGCCGACGACTACCCGACGCTGACCCAACACGCGGTCTCCCGCTACGTCGGTGGCCAACTGTTGTTCAGCTTCGTGATGGGCGCCTCCACCGGGATCGCGCTGTACGTCTTCGGGGTGCTCGGGATCTTCCCCGACGGGCGCAAGTACGCGGTGGCGTTTGCGGTGTTCTACGGCGTGATGGAGCTGATCCCCTACCTCGGCCCGATCCTCGGGGCGGTGCCGGCGGTGCTGGTGGCGCTCTTCAGCAACCCGATCTCCGCGGTGTGGGTGGCGCTGCTGTTCGTCGGCCTGCAGCAGTTGGAGGGTCACGTGGTGGCGCCGCAGATCTTTGGGCACACGCTGCGAATCAACCCGCTGCTGGTGATCTTCACGCTGCTGCTTGGGCTGCAGCTCTACGGCGTCGTGGGTGCGCTGGTGGCGCTGCCGATCCTCGCGGTGCTGCGCGAGACGTTCCTGTACCTCAGCCGCCACCTCACCTTCGAGTCCTGGGAGCGCTCGCCGGGCGGGATGCTGTGACTGTGGGCGGCGAGCCGCTGCTCAGCGTACGCGGTCTCGGCAAGCGCTACGGCGAACGCGAGGCGCTGCGCGACGTCAGCTTCGAGGCGGGCGCAGGGGAGAGGGTGGCCGTGATCGGTCCGAACGGAGCGGGCAAGACCACGCTGCTGTCGATCCTCGCGGGTGCCCTGCGGCCGAGTGCGGGCAGCGTCAGCCTGCCGCCCGGCCGGGTGGGGTGGGTGCCTCAGCAGACGGCGCTCTACTCGCGGCTCTCGGTGGCGGAGAACCTCGAGCTGTTCGCCCATCTGGAGAGGAGCCCCGACCCGCGGGCGGCGGCCGCGACGATGCTCGAGCAGACGGGCCTGCAGGAGCGCGCCTCTGAGCGGGTGGAGCGACTCTCCGGCGGCAACCGCCAGCGCGTCAACATCGCGATCGGCCTGCTCTCCGAGCCGCCGGCGCTTGTGTTGGACGAGCCCTCCTCCTCCCTGGATCCCCGCCAGCGCGAGCGGCTGTGGCGGTTCATCTGCGCACACTCCGAGCAGGGCCGTTGTGTGGTCTTCTCCACCCACAACGTCGCCGAGGCCGAGCGCTACGCACAGCAGGTGATCGTGCTGGCCGACGGGGAGCTCCTGTTCAGCGGTTCCCCGCAGGAGCTCGCGCGCGCAGCGGGCACTGATGGCGGCCTCGGTTTCGAAGGAGCGTTCGTGGAGTTCCTGCGCGAACGGGGGCATTGAACGATGGCGGCCCGCGAGCTCCCCGTCGCGCTTTCCGGCGACCCATGCGGGCGGCCGGGCTTGTGGAAGGCGCGCTGAGCCGCGGTGAGGCGGATGCTCCGTAAGGACCTGCTGATCCTCGCGCGCTCGCGAGTGATGGTGGGGGTGCTCGTCGTCTACCCGATCGCGGTGGCGCTGCTGATTGGCCTGGCGATCTCGCGGGCGCCGTCGAAGCCGAAGGTGGCGATCGCCAACCTGTCCCCGCCCGGGGCGACGGTCGAACTGGGCGGCACGCGCCTGAACGTCGGCCACTACTACAGCCAGCTCTTCAGCCAGGTGGAGCCGGTGCCGGTGGCCACGCGCGCGCAGGCCGTCGCTGCGGTGCAGAGCGGGCGCGTGCTGGCGGCGGTGGTGATCCCCGCGAACATCGCCTCCCGTCTCTCCTCGGTCACGGGCCAGGGTCACGTGGAAGTGATCTACAACGGGGACGCGCTGGAGCAGAGCTTCGTGCACTCCACGATCGAAGCGGCGCTCTCACAGGCGAACCTCGAACTCTCAAACCAGATCCGCCGCGTGGCAGCGAGGGTGATCGGGGCGCTCGTGCAGGGCGGCAGCCTGGGCGTGCCGGGCGCCCCCCAAAACCTGCCCGGACTGAGCGCTATCCCCGGCATCCTCCGTCACGTCATCGCCCACCAGCCCCACGGGGCTGACCGCGCGCAGCTGGAACGCCTCGCGGACTTCTCCGAATTCGCCGCGCAGAACCTCGGGGTCAGCCGCGAGGTGCTGAACACCGTCAGCCAGCCGATCCAGGTGCAGAGCACGCTCCTGCACGGCCGGCGCACGCCGCTGGACACCTACGCCGTGGTGGTCGCGGTCAGCATCTCGCTGATGTTCGTGTGTGTGCTGCTCGCCGCCGGAGGGGTTGCGCTGGAGCGCGAAGAGCACACGCTCGCGCGACTGGTGCGCGGCCTGGTTTCGCGCGAGCAGCTGATCGCGGAGAAGCTTTTGCTGGCGGCTGGCTGCGCGGCGGTGGTGGCGTTCGCGATGCTCGCGGGCATCGGGGCGTTCGTCGGCCTCGACTGGGGCCGCGTGGGGCAGTGGGTCGCGGCGCTCGTCGTCGCCGCGCTGGCGTTCGCTGCGCTGGGGGTGGCGATCGGGGCGCTCGCGCGCGAGGTACGGGCCGCCTCGCTGCTGGCGTTCCTGCTCTCGCTGCCGCTCGCGTTCCTGGCGCTCGTCCCCGCGGGCGCCGTCGCGGGCGGGGTGTACGACGCGATCCGCGCGATCTCGCTCGTGTTCCCCTACAAGGCCGCCCTGCAGGCGCTCGACGCGGCGGTCAACGGCTCCTCTCCCGGCCTGGGCATCTCGCTCGCCCACCTGCTCGTGCTCACCGCGCTGTTCGCCGTGCTCGCGCGGCTCGGGTTGAGTCGCGCGGAGTGATTCCCGATCGCCCGTCCTGCGCGGGTATCCTCGGTGGACGATGGCATTCCCCCAGACGCGCATGCGCCGTCTGCGCGCGTCCCCCGCGCTGCGCGGGCTCGTGCGCGAGACGGACCTGCGGGCGGGGCAGCTGGTGCTCCCGCTGTTCGTCGAGGAGCGCGCGGGCGCCCCTGAGCCGGACGACTCCCCCGCGGTGCTGCCGGGCCTGCAGCGGCTGTCGATCACAGGGGCCGTCGAGGCGGCGCGCGAGGCGGCGCGGCTGGGGCTCGCCGCGGTGCTGCTGTTCGGGATCCCCGCCGAGAAGGACGCGCAGGGCTCCTCGGCGTGGGCGGAGGACGGGGTGGTGCAGCTGTGCGTGCGCGCGCTCAAGGCCGCGGTGCCGGAGCTGCTCGTGGTGACGGACGTGTGCCTGTGCGAGTACACCGAGCACGGCCACTGCGGGGTGTTGAACGCAGATCAGGCCGTCGACAACGACGCCTCCGTGGAGCTGCTGGCGCGCACCGCGATCAGCCACGCCCGCGCCGGCGCCGACGTCGTGGCCCCGTCGGACATGATGGACGGTCGCGTGGGCGCGATCCGCGCGGAGCTCGACGAGGAGGGCTTCGCCGACACTCCCGTCCTCGCCTACTCCGCGAAGTTCGCCTCGGCCTTCTACGGCCCGTTCCGTGGCGCCGCGGGCTCGACCCCAGCGTTCGGGGACCGCCGCGCCTACCAGCTCGACCCCGCCAACGGCCGCGAGGCGCTGCGCGAGGCGCTGCTCGACGTGGCCGAGGGGGCGGACATGGTGATGGTCAAGCCGGCGCTCGCTTACGGCGACCTGATCCACGCGGTGAGGCACGCGACGAACCTGCCGGTGGTGGCGTACAACGTCAGCGGGGAGTACGCGATGGTCAAGGCCGCGGCTGCGGCGGGTCACCTGGACGAGCGCGCGACGGTGCTCGAGATCCTCACCTCGCTACGCCGCGCGGGCGCGGACGTCATCATCACCTACCACGCGAAGGACGTGGCTCGATGGCTAGCCGAATAGACAACCCCGTGATCCCGAAGATCCGCAGCCGCACCGAGGGCGCGGCGGTGGCGCTCGACGAGCTGGACCGCCGCCTGCTCAACCTGATGCAGGGCAGCTTCCCGCTGGAGCCCCGGCCGTACGCCGCGGTGGCGCAGGCCGCGGGGATCCCCGAAGAGCAGGCGCTGGAGCGCGTCGGGCAACTGCTGGAGCAGCGGATCATCCGCCAGGTCACCCCGATCTACGACACACGGGCGCTGGGGTACTCCTCGATGCTGGTGGCGGCGAAGATCGATCCAGAGCACCCGTGGCGGGCGGCGAAGATCGTCAACTCCCACCCCGGCGTCTCGCACAACTACCTGCGCAACCACGACTTCAACATGTGGTTCACGCTCGCCACCGAGCCAGATTCACCACTCGGCCTGGAGGGCACGCTGGAGGTGCTGCAGCGGCTCACCGGGGCGGAGTCGATCCGTCAGCTGCCGACGCTGAAGCTGTTCAAGATCAGGATGGACCTGGAGATGGAGGGCGACACTAAGGCGCTCGCCAGCGAGGGGACCCCCCAGGAGGAGGCGGTACTCGAGGCGGTCGCCTACGACGAGCGCGACATCGCCGTGATCCGCGCCACGCAGGGCGACCTGCCGGTGGTGAGCGAGCCCTACGTCCCCGCCGCGCAGCGGCTGGGGTGGGAGGTGGGTGAGCTGCTCGAGCATCTGGCGGGGATGCGCGAGCGCGGCCTGCTGCGCCGCGTGGCGGCGATTCTCTACCACCGCCGGGCGGGCTTCTCGGCGAACGGCATGGGCGTCTGGAAGGTCCCCGCGCAGCAGATCGCCGAGCTCGGCCCGAGGATGGCGTCCTACCGCGGGATCTCCCACTGCTACCAGCGACCCACCTACGAGGACTGGCCCTACTCGGTCTTCACGATGGCCCACGGCCGCTCCAAGGAGGAGTGCGACGCGATCCTCGACGCGATTGCCGAGCAGACCGGCATCGGGGAGCGTGCCACGCTGTACTCCTCCACGGAGTTCAAGAAGGTCCGCCTGCTCTACTTCACCGACGACTACAAGCGGTGGGAAGCGCAAAACGCATGAGAATGTGGGCCCACCCACCCCTGTGACGGCCTCGCTCACCGACACCCGCTCCGCGGAGCTCTACCGCCGCGCGCTGAAGGTGCTTCCCGGTGGGGTCAACTCCCCCGTGCGCGCGATGGCCGCGATCGGCCGCGACCCGCTGTTCATCGCGCGCGGCGCGGGCGCAGAGCTCGTGGACGTGGACGGCAACCGCTATGTGGACTACGTCTGCTCGTGGGGACCGCTGATCCACGGACACGCCCACCCGCGGATCCTCGAGGCGGTGCGCGCGGTCGCCGAGCGGGGCACGAGCTTCGGGGCGCCGACGGCGGGGGAGGTCGAGTTGGCGGAGGAGGTGGCGCGGCGGATGCCGGGGGTGGAGATGGTGCGCATGACCTCCTCGGGGACCGAGGCGACGATGACCGCGCTGCGCCTCGCGCGTGCGGCGACCGGCCGCGAGCGGATCGTAAAGTTCGCGGGCGCCTACCACGGCCACGTGGACGGGCTGCTCGCGCAGGCCGGCTCGGGACTCGCCACGCAGGCGATCCCCGCGAGCCCGGGGGTGCCCGCGGGCGCCGCGGCCGCCACGGTGGTGGTGCCGTGGAACGACCCGCAGGCGCTCCGCGAGGCCGTCCGCCTGCACGAGCCGGCGGCGATCCTGGCCGAGCCGATCCCCGCCAACATGGGTCTCGTGCCGCCGCGGCCTGGCTTCCTGGAGCTGCTGCGCGAGCAGGCCGACGCGAGCGGCGCGCTGCTGGTGCTCGACGAGGTGATCAGCGGCTTCCGCGTGGCACGCGGCGGCGCGCAGGAGCTCACCGGCGTGCACGGGGACCTCACGATCGTGGGCAAGGTGCTCGGCGGCGGCCTGCCCGCGGCGGCGGTCGGCGGCCGCGCGGAGTTGATGGAGCTGCTTGCCCCGGCCGGCGAGGTCTACCAGGCGGGCACGCTTTCGGGCAACCCGCTCGCCCTCGCGGCAGGCCTAGCGACGCTTGAGCTGCTCGACGAGTCGGCGTACGCGCGCCTGGCGGGGATCACCGAGCAGCTCGCCACGGGCCTGCGCGCGGCGGCGGGCGAGTGCGCGCCAGGGTGTCCGATCCAGATTGTGAGCCTCCCCGGGCTGCTGACGGTGTTCTTCAGCGAGCGTCCTGTGCACGACCTGGAGGCAGCGCAGGCGTGCGACCAGCAGGCACACGCCGCCTGGTGCCGGGGGCTCCTCGCACGCGGGGTCTACCCTCCTCCCTCCCAGTTCGAGGCGTGGTTCCCCTCACTGGCCCACACCACCGAGCACCTCGAGCGCACCGTGGAGGCCGCCGCCGCGGCGTTTGGGGAGGTTGGATGACTCCGCCCACCCCGACTCCACCCACCTCCACCCCCACGCCCGTGCTGGAGCGCCTGGAGGCGTTGTTGCGGGAGCAGGGGGGCCTGGTAGCGAGCCTGCTCGCCGACGAGGGCGCGGCGCCGGCGTCACCCAACGGCACGGGCCCAGCTCAGATCGCGGCCTCTGGCCCACGGGCACGGGCGCAGGCTGCCGAGTACGAGCTGCTGCTGGAGGCCATCTACGAGGGCTACCTGCTGCACTACGGCGCTCCCCGCATTCTGCACCCACCGGAGGCCGACCTCGGTCTGCTGGCGGGGGACCGACTGTACGCGCTGGGTCTCGCCCGCCTGGTCGCGCTTGGCGATGTGGCTGCGGTGACGGAGCTTGCAGACGTGATCACGCTGACGGCGCTCGCACAGGGAGCGGGGGAAGCGGAGCTCGCCCAGGCGGCCTGGAGCGCCGGCGCGCGGGCGGTGGGCTGGGGTTCGAGCGATACCCACTGCCGGGCCAAGGCCCTGGCCCGCGCGGGCTCCTCCGAGGCGCTGGAGGCGATGCGCGCGGCGGCCGAGCCCTCGGTGTCGAGCGAGTTACGGGCGGACTGACGTGACTCTGACTCCGAGCCGAACCTCTAGCCGCCGAACCGAGCGTGCCGCGGCCGAGCCTCTGGGGGCGATGCGGGCGGCGACCAAGCCCGGGAAGCCGTCTCCGAGCCAACCGGCGGCTGGACGCCGAATCCCGCAGTATTTGTGACGATAAGCACCATCACTGCGCGACCGGCGCCGGCCCGTAGGCGGTATTCTTAAGTGCCCTTGTCCAGCAAGCACGACAAGCACGCCTCCAAGTACACCCTCGACCGCCGGATACCGGGGGCGTTCGAGGGCGAGACGGTCACGCGGCGACGCTTCATGACCGGCTCGGCCCACGCCGCGGGGGCGGTCGCGGCCGCCTCCTTTGTGCTGCCCGCACTGGGCTTCGCGATCGGGCCGATCTTCAAAACCACCCCCCACACCTGGGAGACGGTCGGCCCGACGGACATGTTCCCCGACAACAACTACATCCCCACGGTGATCACGCTCACCCCGGGAATCGGGGAGGCGGGCAAGGGGCTGGTGTACGTGCGCCAGAAAAACCCGGCGATCGACACCGACCCCTACGACAAGAACACCCCCTACATCGCGATCACCTCGCGCTGCGCGCACCTCGGCTGCCCGGTGCGGTGGGTGCCCGCCGCAGAGCGCTTCATCTGCCCCTGCCACGGAGGCGTCTACGACCTGCTTGGCCGCCGCACGGGCGGCCCACCGGTGCGGCCGCTGGACCGCTTCTACACGCGCGTGGTCGACGGCTACGTACAGATCGGCGCGCGCTTCAGCGTCAACAGTGAGCTGCGCCGCTTCTCCCCCCGCGACCCCGGCGAGCCGCTGGACGGCCTCGGCCAGTACATGTATCCATCGCGTCCCTCGATCCGCCGGTAGGACGCCGTGCCCAAACTTCCCGCTCCACCGATCCCCGCTCCACTGAAGGCGCCGCCACCGCGGCCGGAGGAGCAGAACGGCGCGACGCGCCCGGTCGATCACGCAGCTAACGCGGGCACCGCCGTCGTCGACTGGGTCGACGAGCGCACCTCGCTGAGCGGGGCGGCGCGCTGGATGATGTTCCGCAAGGTGCCGAAGGGCACCAACTGGTTCTACACGTTGGGGTCGGCGACGATGTTTGCGTTCCTCAGCCAGGCGGTCACGGGGGTCTTCCTGGCGATGTACTACCGCCCCGACCCCTCCGGTGGGGCCTACGAATCGATCCGCTACGTCACCAACGACGTGTTCCTTGGTCAGTTTGTGCGCGGTATGCACAAGTGGGGCTCGACGGTGATGGTGGTGCTCGTCTTCCTGCACATGGGCCGCACGTTCTTCTTCGGCGCCTACAAGTACCCGCGCGAGCTCAACTGGGTGATCGGCGTGGTGCTGCTGATCCTGACGATGGTGATGTCGTTCACCGGCTACCTGCTGCCGTTCGACCAGCGCGCCTACTGGGCGACGGTGGTCGGCGTCAACATCAACGGCACCGGTCCCCTGATCGGCCCCTACCTGAGCGACTTCCTGCGCGGAGGAGGGGAAATCGGGGCGACCACGCTGTCGCGCTTCTACGCGATCCACATGCTGCTCGTACCTGGGTTGATCGCTGCGCTGATCGGCGCCCACCTGTACCTGGTCGCAAAGCTCGGCACGACCGCACCGCCGTGGATGAAAGTCGAGCAGGACTCCGAACTGCGTGAGGCGGACGCGTGAACCAGCGCCAGAAGGAGGAGTACCTCCGCGAGTACGCGATCCTGAAGTCCAAAGGGAAACCGTTCTTCCCCTACGCGGTCGTGAAGGACTCGGTCATGGCGTGCGTGGTGATGGCGTGCATCATCACGCTGTCGCTCGTGCTCGGCGCGGAGCTTGGCTCCAAGGTGAACCCCACCACCAGCACCTACGTGCCGCGCCCGGAGTGGTACTTCTTCTTCCTGTTCGAGCTGCTGCGCGTGATCAAGCCGCCGAGCCTCGTGGGGTTGGCGACGATCGGCATCCCGACGCTGTGCATGATCCTGCTGTTCCTGCTGCCGTTCTACGACCGTGGCCCCGAGCGCCGCCCCGAGCGCCGTCCGATCGCCACGATCACGGGCATCTTCGTGATCGGAGCGATGTTCTTCCTCACCTGGCAGGGCGCCAGCACCGGCTCGCCGTTCTCGGTTGAAATAGCCACGCCGGCGATCGTGCGCCAGGCCGGCGGACAGGCGCTCGCGGAGTTCGAAGCGGGCCGCCATGTGGTGGGCGCCAGCGGTTGCTTGGCGTGCCACAAGCTCGGCGAGAACGGCAACAGCGGGCCGGGCCCCGAACTGACGCACGTCGGCTCGCGCATCCCGCGCCTCGGGATCGCACGCACGCTGGTCAACCCGACGGCGCCGATGCCCTCGTTCAGGCACCTGCCGCCGAAGCAGTTCGAAGCGGTGGTCGACTTCCTCTCGCAGCTGAAGTAGGGGTCGGCCATAGCTCGAGGCCATGAGCAGGGTACGCTCGCCGACCGAAACCGGGAGACGCTCGCCTCCGGCGAACATCCCTGTTTCGGCCAGCTCGAGGCGGGACAGGTGCAGGCGATGTTCGACCGCATCGCGGGGGTCTACGACGCGCTGAACGGCGTGATGAGCGCCGGCCTGCACCACCGCTGGCGCGAGCGCGCCGTGGACTTCGCGCGGATCGGCCCGGGTGCCCGCGTACTCGACGTCGCCACCGGCACCGGCGACCTGGCATTCGAGCTCGCCCGGCGGGTGGCCCCGGGTGGGGAGGTGGTGGGCAGCGACTTCTCCGAGGGGATGCTCGCCCGCGCGCGGGCCAAGGCACAGCCGAGCGGCGCCACGGTGCGGTTTGAGTGGGGTGACGCGCTGGAGTTGCCCTATGCAGACGACTCCTTCGACGCAGCCACCGTCGGCTTCGGTGCACGCAACTTCTCCGATCTGCACGGCGGTCTGGTGGAGATGGCTCGGGTCGTGCGGCCGGGGGGCAGGGTGGTGGTGCTGGACTTCACCTCGCCAACCCGTCCGCCGCTGTCGCTGTTCTACCGCATGTGGTTCGATCGGATCGTGCCGGTGCTCGGACGGCTCGCGGGCGACGCCACGGCCTACACCTATCTGCCCGAGTCGGTCAAGCGCTTCCCGGCGCCCCCCGTGTTGGCGGCCGAGATGGAGCGGGCGGGCATCGGCGAGCTCCGTTGGCTGCTCACAGCAGGGGGCATCGTGACCATCCACGCCGGCACGGTGCCGGCGAATGGCGCATGATGAGTACGATGAGCAGCACCGCACAGGGGTATGTGACCGGGGACGAGGGTGAGGACGCGGTCGCCGAGATCATGCGCCGCGGCGGCGCGGAGCTGCGCGAGCGGATGGCCAGCACCGAGGAGCACCTCGAGCGGGTGGCCGCCGAGGCCGGCGCGCCGCTGGCGGTGCACGCCACCTCAACTGTCCTCGCGGGAGGCAAGCGTCTGCGGCCCCTGCTGGTGGTACTGGCAGCCACCGCGGCCGACCGTCCGGGGGGGCCGCTGGCGACGGAGCAGGGAGCGCAGTGCCTGGTGCGAGCGGCGGTGGCGGTCGAGCTGGTGCACTCTGCGACGCTCGTCCACGACGACGTGATCGACGGGGCGCAGCTGCGGCGCGGGCACCCCTCGGTGGTCGCGCAGGCGGGCCGGCGCATGGCGGTCGCGACCGGCGACCTGCTCTTCTCGCGCGCGTTTGCGGAGCTGACGCTCAACGCCGAGGTGGAGCAGCTGAGCGCCCTCTCGGACGCCAGCTCGGCGCTGGCCGCGGGAGAGCTCCTGCAGCGTGAGGACGCCTACGCCCCCAAGGTCGCGGTGGAGCGCTACCTACGCCGCTGCGAGCTGAAGACGGCCGCTCTGTTTGAGGCCGCCTGCCGTCTGGGGGCGCTCGTGGCGCGCGCAGGCGGGGATCGGAGCCCGCCCGTCCCGGCCGGCACGCTCGCGGACGCGCTGGGGGTTTTTGCGCGGCGCATCGGGCTGGCTTTTCAGCTGCTGGACGACGTGCTCGACGTCTCCGGGCCGGTGGAGCGGACCGGCAAGACGCGCGGGACCGACCTGCTCGACGGCACCGTCACGCTACCCCTGATCCTCGCCCGCGAGTGCGACGAGCGTCTGGCGGCGGTGGATCTCGCCTCGCTGACGGGACCGGAGCAGGCGGGCGAGCTGTGCGATCGGATCGCGGCCACTGGCGCGCTGCAGGAGGCTCGCGAGCGGGCACTGGCGCTCGTCGC
The DNA here is from genome assembly GCA_963701215.1 of uncultured Solirubrobacterales bacterium. Lineage (GTDB taxonomy): Bacteria > Actinomycetota > Thermoleophilia > Solirubrobacterales > Solirubrobacteraceae > Palsa-744. The sequence continues at coordinate 3,809,908 of OY969580.1, read as the reverse complement.
CGAAGCCAAGGCGATGCTCCCCGAGATCCTCCCGAACGGCCGCGCGGTACTGCTCGATCTCGTGGCCGACGCCGTGGTCGAGCGTTACTGCTAGGGCGTAGCTCTGCAGGTCGGCGCTCAGAAGTCCGACGGGACGATCAGGTCGGCGTCGAGCGCGCGGATGAAGAGGTCGATCTCCTCGGCCATGTTCGCGTGCGTCACGCGCTGGAGGTCGCTCAACAGCGCTTCGGCCGCGCGGTCGAGCTCGTCGTCGAGGCTTTCCACCGCAGCCTGCTCGAAGACGCCCTCGCGCGTGGCCTCGCACTCGGGGCAGCGCAGCAGGATCCGCCACTGGCTCGGACCGGCCTCGGCCCAGTCCATCGGGTGGACGAGCTCCCCGGCGCAGTAGAAGCAGACGTGCAGCGGCTCGGTGGCCGGATCGGCTCGCCTGCGCCCCGCGCCCAGGGAGGGGGGGAGCGGGTTGTCGAGGTAGACAACCTCGATGCGCTTGCCGGAGGGCAGCTGCACGTGGTGGCGGGTGTGGTGGTGGCTCTTGTCGGGGTGCATCGTGGTTCCTTATTGAGAGGGGGCCTGGCTCGCCGGCCTCCGGCCGTCTGCGCCACCCTCTATGTGCGAGTCATCGACCCCCCCGGGGGCCGTCTTTAGCGCACGGCCACGAATACCGAGGTTTGCGCACGCTGTTGCGGGGAACCCGCGGCCCGGCGGTGGTATATAGGTTGAGAGCCCTATGGCAACCGCGATCCGCACGATCGGCCACGAGGACCGTCTCAGCCTCGTGGAGCACCTCGAAGAGCTGCGCACGCGCCTGATCGTCAGCGGGGTGGTACTGGCGGCCGTGTTCGGTCTGTGCCTGTGGCAGAACCACGCCCTGCTGCGCCTGGTCGGCCGCCCGCTTGAACGGGAGCGGCACGGGCAGCTCGTGAAAGGCGAAGACATCGCGGGTCAGACCGGCCTGACCCAGCAGGCGGTGATCAAGGTGGCGCGGGACACGGAGGCGATCGTCGGGCTGCTCAGCGCTCCTGACAGTCACCTGCCGGCTGCCCTCCGCGCGCAGCTGGCCGCGGAGCTCCCCCGTCTACGGGCCGACACCGCGAAGCTTCCCCCCGTCCCGCATAGCGAAAAGCTGTTGACGTTGGGAGTCGGCGAGCCGTTCACGACGACACTCACGGTGACCTTCTTCTTCGCGCTGATCCTCTCGCTGCCGGTGATCCTGTTCGAGCTCTACGGCTTCGTGCTCCCCGCCCTGCAGCCGAGTGAGAGACGCGCGATGGAGCCGCTGCTCGCCGCCGTTCCGCTGCTGTTCGCGGTGGGGGTGCTGTTCGGCTACTTCGTCGTGCTGCCGGCCGCCCTGCGCTTTCTCGTGAACTTCAACAGCAGCGAGTTCAACACCCAGGTGCAGGCCGCTCCGTACTACCAGTTCGCGGCAACCGTCCTGCTGGCGATGGGTCTCGTCTTCCAGGTCCCCGTCGCGATCCTGGGGGCAACCCGCGTGGGGCTCGTGACCCCCAAGCAGCTCCGCGGCGCCCGTCGCTACGCGATCGTGGCGTGCGCGGCCGTGGCGGCCTTCCTGCCGGGCGACGCGATCACGCTGCTCCTGGAGACGGTTCCCCTCTATCTTCTCTACGAGGCGAGTATCCTGGTGGCATCGTTCGTAGCGCGACGCGACGCGGCTCGTGGGGCGCGGGCGGCGGGAGGGAGCTCCCCGCGGGACCCACCGTCCTCGCCGGGGGGCGCCGGGGAGGACGGACCACCGGCTCCACCCGCAGGCGGCTCCAGCGCCCTGCCGGTGACTGCGAACGAGAACACGGACCCAAGCGTGAACGCCATAATCGACCACATCGACAGAGGGCTCTCCGGCTGATGCTCTTCGATCTGCGAGGCCGCGGCCGGCGCCGCACAGTGCAGGGTGTCTTCCTGGGGATGGCGCTGCTCTTCATGCTCGGCTTCCTGGGCTTGGGAGTCGGCGTGGGCGGTGGCGGTGGCGGGATCCTCAACTTCTTTGCCGAAAACAAAGGCTCGAGCAGCGCCAGCTTCGCGGGCAAGGTCGCCGCCGCCCAGAAGCGCACCCAGAGCCACCCCACCGAAGCGGCGGCGTGGGCGGCGCTCGCCGAAGCTCGGCTGCACCAGGCGAGCGAACCCGAATTCAACACGGTGGTGGGCGAACGCGAACAGTACACAGCCAAGGGTCTGGCGCTGCTCGCCAAGGTGTCCAGCGCGTGGAACACCTACCTGCGCCTGGAACCGCATCACCCAAGCGCGGAAGTGGCCCAGAAGATCGCGAGCATCTACGCCGAACAGGCCCTCAACCAGCCGGCGGAAGCGGCGCGGACGCTGCAGGTCGCGGTCGCGGGCAATCCGACCAACGGGGGCCTGTACTCGGCGCTCGCGGTAGCCGCCTACGAGGCTCGCCACATCAAGGAAGGCGACGCGGCGACACGCAAGGCCCTCAGCCTCATACCCGTCTCCGCCGAACGCACACGGGTGAAGAAGTACCTCGCGGAACTTAGGCAGAACCCCCTGAGCCACGTCCCCACCACCGTCACCCAGCTCTCGAACGGCACGTACGTGGCGACGCAGGCCGGCAAAACCTTCCCGGTCGCCAAGACCCCGAACGGAAGCTTCACGGGGGTTGTCACCACCCCCACCCCAGCGGGGCACGCGTCCACCGCCACCACGCCCGCCTCCACGACGACGCCCGCGGGGCACACGACCAGCTCCAAGAAGTAGCCCCGGTCGAGGACGGGTCGGCGGCAAGGTCTGAGGCGGCGTGGACAACTAATCTGAACCTCGAGATGGCCGACTCGCAGGAGGACTCGCCCCGCTACACCGCGCGCCTGCTGATCGCCTGCTCGGACCGGCCGGGCATCGTGGCGGCCGTCTCCGGCTTTCTGTTCGAGCAGGGCGCGAACATCGTCTCCTCCCACCAGGTACTCCACCGACCCCACCGGAGGGAGGTTCTTCCTTCGCACCGAGCTCTTCCTCCCGGGTGCGCTCAAGTCCCCCCAGTCGCGGGAGCGCTTGCAGGAGCGCTTTGGCGAGGAGGTCGCGGAGCGCTTCCAGATGGAGTGGGAGCTGCGTTTCTGGGGCCAGCGGCGGCGCGTGGCGGTGTTGGTCTCCCGCCGGGACCACTGCCTGGTGGACCTCCTGTGGCGCTGGCGCCGCGGCGAGCTCGACGCGGAGGTGGTGGCGGTCGTATCCAACCACCCCGACCTCGAGCCCGAGGCACGGGCCGTGGGGGTCCCCTTCCACCACGTGCCCGTCGAGCGGGATGGCAAGGCGCAGGCGGAGGAGCGAATGCTCGAACTGCTGGCGGGCAACGTCGACGTGGTGGTGCTGGCCCGCTACATGCAGATCCTCAGCGGCGACTTCCTGGCGCGCCTGGCGGCCCCGGTGATCAACATCCACCACTCCTTCCTGCCAGCCTTCCCGGGCGCAGACCCCTACCGCCGTGCGCACGAGCACGGCGTGAAGCTGATCGGGGCGACCGCGCACTACGTCACCGAGGAGCTCGACGGTGGCCCGATCATCGAACAGGGCGTAGAGCGCGTGGACCACCGCCACACCATCGGCGACCTCGAACGGGTGGGCCGAGACATCGAGCGCATGGTCCTCGCCCGCGCGGTCTCGCTGCACCTCGACGACCGCGTGATCGCCGACGGCGGGCGCACGGTCGTCTTCTAAGCGCGGACGGGCGCCGCCCCTCTTGACCTACGAGCCGCCCGCTGGATGGCCTGGGCTAGAATGCGAGCCTCCTGACGGACGCCCCTGACCATGGGTGTCCTCCTGGGCCGTTAGCTCAACCGGCAGAGCAGGGGCCTCTTAAGCCCAAGGTTGCAGGTTCGATTCCTGCACGGCCCATTTCATCAATCTCCACTAACTGAGCCAAGTTTTGGAGGATTGGGGCCGCGATCGGCTAGGGCGGTACAGGTCGTGGGTACCACTCGTGGGTACCAAATGACGACGGTAGTGATCGGCCGGGCCGCCGGATGACGCTAGAAGGGCGCGGGGGCGCGACGGGGCGATCGCCGGGTCGGGCCACGATGGTTGTCAGGTGCGCGTGCGAAGCTCATCGACCATGAGCTGGGGAGATGTGCTTGGCGCTGTAGCCGGCGCAGTCATAGCTGGAGGCATCGGTACCTATACCGCAGTCCGTATGGACCGGCTGAACGCGCGACGAGAACGGATGCGCCGGGAGGAGCGCGAGCGAGCCGTCGCACGGCTCATCGCCTCGGAGCTGCGCTCAGCTCAGGAAGCAGCCGAGAAGGCGGTGGACGGCGGGCGCTGGCCGTTGTGGCGGCAGCCACTTCGCAGGGACGTCTGGGACCGTCACGCCCACGTGCTCGCCTCGCGGATCACCCGCGATGCGTTTGACCAACTCGCGCGAACGTATGAGGAACTCGGCGGGTGGCAGAACCGCGTCAGCCTGTACCTCGCGCAGTTCCCCGCATCATCGCTGATGAACCTAGACGGCGGCTTGCCGGAAGAACACGAGTCGGTGGAGATGCTGGACACCTTACGTCGGAACCTCGAAGTCAGTCACCGGGATATCCAGCCCGTTGCCTTCCCCGACGGGCATAACACCGCATAGTGCCGGTCTGGAAAAGTTCTACACTTGCGCAGTGAAAACCACCGCTCGCTACTTGGCACCCGCGCAGAGCTTCGGCTGCGTCGCCCCACGTAATGCGACTCGGTAACTACTAAAATTCAATAAAGAAAGAACATAAAATGGTAGAAAAGAATAAAATAAAGCCCACTGTAAATGCGATGACTAAGGGGCAGGCGTTTGGCTCTTGTCGGCAAAGGAAGCCGCGGTTCTGTCCAAATCGCTATTGAACACGGCAATTCTCTAGAGGAGGTCGCGCGGGCGCTTGGTTTGACCGTGGTGGAGCTTGTGGCGCGGTATCCGTTAGAAGTAGAGGAGGCGGGGAGGCTTCCTAGTAAAGTCCGGGTCGTGGTTGACCCCTGACGCGCCAGCATTAGGGCGCAGCTCGCCTCGCCTACGAGCTGCGCCCGGTCGCAGGATCGGGGCAGAAGGAGCCCGTATGTCTCGGACTCCCCCACTTGCACGAGCGCGGCGACTATGACGTCAAAGCCTCTGCGAAGTCGCACAGTTTCGCCCACGTCGGGGTGCGTAGGCCGGCTCGTCGGCTGTCATACATCGCCCTCGTCCCCGGCAGGCGACCCGTCCAGCAGCGCTCCGAGCTGTACGTCCAGGCCCTACGCAGCCGCTCGCTCCCTTTCGCGGAGGTAGGTGGCCCGCCGCCGGCAGCGATCCGAGCAGAACCGCGGCGACGGACCTCGCGTACCGCGCTCTGGCGGTATCTCCCCGCCGCAGTGCTCGCACGCCCGCTCGGGCAACGGCTCCCCACCGGGTATCACAAGCACGGCCAATGCTTGCTCCGGCCTCGTGGCAGGCCGGCGCTCCCACCCCGCTCGCCACGCCTCGACCATACCCGAGAGCACTTCCAGCCACTCCGCACGCTCCCACCAAGCAGCGTTCACCGCGGCCTCCAGCGCACCCGGCCACGCCTCATCGAAGCTCGCGCCGGCTCGGCGAGCGGCGGCGAGCTGTTCTCTCAGCTCGACAGGAGGGAGCCTCACGACAACCACGGGGGCACTGCGGCGAGCTGAGCAAGGAGACAAGGGGCATCACTCGCCGCTGTCACGGTTCGGATTCCAACGCTGGCCACTCCTCAGCCCTCACCGTCGGTAGGAAGCCGCCCAAAGTGCTGCTCGAACTCCTCGGGAGTCAGCCTGCGCTCCCCGTGGCGCTCGCCCTCCTGCGGTTCGATCCCCACTGCCGCCATGAGCGCCCGGAGCGCGATCACGAGATCGCTTGCGAGGGTGTCATCGGCCGGGCGTGCGCTGAGTGCTCCCCGGAGCGCTTGGTGGTGCTGGGCGAGATCGACTTCGACCTCGCCCTTCACGGGGAAGTGGGTCCTGCCGACCAGGTTGAGCAGCGCCGTGTGGCGTCCACGCGAGCGAAGTAACCCTCGATCAGCGTGTAGCGCTGCCCGACCGTCCCGACGTTGCGGCAAGCCTCGATCACGCCGCGTAGCTCGCCGAGGGAGGCGTGCAGGTCGCCGTAGGCGCCGCTGCGGACCAGCACGATCAGATCGGCCGGGATGGTGATGATGCTCTCGCCGGCCATCAGATCGACACCAGCTCAAGCGCGTCCATGCGACGCGCGCACCGCGACGCCTCGACGTTCTCTCCGTCGAGAATCACGACGCCCTCCGCCTCCAGCCGCACCAGCGCTTCGTTGACGGTCACAGGCGCGAAGTCGGAGACCTCGGCCTCCAGCTCCGCTCGTGTCCAGCGCTCCGGGTGGTCGTCGCGGAGCACCTGTAGGACGATCGCGCGTTCGACCTGCACCTCATCCATCCAGCCCCGCTGCTCCTGCTGCTCATCGGTCATCTTCGGTTCCTCCAGATGTTGTGTTGGAGGCCCCGGGAGTCGGTTCTTGGCGAGCAAGGCACCCTGCCCGTCTCGGTAGGGTGTCTGGCGTGCCGGGAGTTCGCGCTTCCGGTGCCACGCCGGGGGCCGTGTGAGCGGTGCCCCGGCACTCTTTATGGACGACCGCAGCCTAGCACAATCAGACCAAAACGGCTCTGGTATGTGTCGCGCCACAACGCGAGCGTTCCCACCGTGAACAAGCCCGCCCGCGCTGCTACGGCCGAACACGATCAGCTCATTCTCGGCCGGGCTCTGCGCGAGTTGCGCAGCCGGGCCGGGCTCACGCAAGAGCAGCTCGCCGAACGCCTCGATGCACACCCTACGTTCGTGGGCCGGGTTGAGCGTGGTCAGCGTGGCGTCCGCTGGAACACCGCCATGCGTTTCCTGCGCGCTCTCGACGCTGATCTGCACCAGCTCGCTGACGCAATCGACACGCAGCACGATTGATCGGTGGCGTCGGCGCATGCCTGCATCCCCCAAAAGCTGTTCGTAGACCCGAGTGCCGGCGGCGTGTGAATCTCCCGCGCGCCAGTGCCAGCAAGGGGCTCGATGCCGACCGGACCCGCTGGGAGCCGAGATGGCCCCAAGGGCACCCGCAACGCCGGGAGCCCCGTTGATCTACCCCTGGGAGCAGAAGCGGGCGGCCCCCCGCCAGGGAGTAACCGTTGTCGCGTGAAGCCGAAGGCGGAACCATCATCAGGCCGCCCGCGGGAAGGCGAGTTCAGCTCGCCGGTCACCGCACGCCGGACCGCCCGGCGTGCCCCTCGTCCGTTTCGCCCCCTTTCCACCGGCAACCTCCGTCTCCACCACAAGATCACCGAGCACCAACCCGGCCACCCCGCATCACGCCCCGAGGTCGCCCACGTTCCAACATCATCCCGCCCTCAACTCCCCCCTGTTTTGTCCTCCCTCATTCCTCCGCTGGTTCTCACACCCTGGCCGCCCGCTCGCCCCCAACGCTCACTCTGCACCTGGCCCCACCCTGCACATTTGTGTTGTGGTGAGTCGAGGAAGGGGGTCTCCGGGTTGGAGCGAAGCGGAGAGGCGGAGACCCCCTTCCTCAAGGCCAGGCGCAGAGCCAAAAACCCACGTCGAGCGGGCGGCCAGGGCGCCCCACTCGGATGCCTCGCCCGGAGAGCGGCACACAGACGAACACCCGAAAGCGGCACCCACCCACGGCCGGGTGACCGTCTACGGGATGCCGTTGTCGCCCGGCTCGTTCAGGCGGCGTCGGTCTGGGCGGTGGCTGCGGCGGACAGGGCGGGGAGGTCCATCGTGACCTCGCGTGCGGGCACGCGCTCACGTCGGTCATGGCCCCGCACGACCGGCGGGAACCTGGGCACCCGCAACACCCGCCAGTCCCCGGATAGAAGGCGCTCGCGGGTCGTGAACACGATCCGCTCGCGCCCCCGATATTCATCCTGCAAGGGGTCCTGGACCGACCCTCCGCGTGATGCAAGAAGCGTCTCGTCCGCCGCACGCACGAGCGCGGTCAGCGTACTCTCGCGCAACGTGACGAGCACCACCGCGGGCGCGATCGGATGACCGGCGAAACGACCGTCCATCCAGCCATCGGCAAGGAACCAGTCGTAGCGGCGCAACCGATCGAGCTGCTTGTGCGGGCGGGCGGTGCGGTCGAACTCGATCAGCAGCGCCTGAACCGGGTCCGTGCCGCCGACGATCAGGGTCGCGTCGGGCTTCAAAACGCCTTCCCGTGATTCCGCCTCGTAGAACACGGGCGGCAGCGACGAGCGCCACTCGCAGCCTCCCTGCGGTTGCTGCTCCTGGCGGGGGTCGATCTCTCCCCGCCGCGGGCCGTGCCAGTCGAATGGCATCACGTCGAGCAGCGGCCCGTCCCCAGCTCGCGCTCTGCGCGCGATGTCGAGCACGAGCGCGTTGACCTGCAAGTCGTGTTCGACGTAGGCAATGCTGTGGATGTCCGCCGGGGTGTACGGCTTCTTCTCGACGCACATCCCGTTGTTGTTCAGCAACCACCATCCCTTGACGGTCAGGCGGTAGTTCCACTCGTAGCTGCCTGCGGCGGCGGCCGGGCGGAACTTGTCGATCAGCCCGTGGTCGTGCAGCAGGCGCAGCCGCCGCCGCGCGCACGTCGAGTCCCCGCCCCACCCGAGGAGCGCGAGCTGGCTCGCGGACAGGTAGTTGACATCGTGCAGCAGCGCCAGCAGGCCCCGGTCGCGTTCCGTGACTGCTACCGGCCTCGACGCCGCCGGTCGCCTACCCCACTGGATCGACGCCGCGCCGAGACCCCAGCCTGCCCTCCTCGCCCGCTCGGCAACTGTCCGCAGCAGCGACCCTTCAGACGGCAACTCCGACGCGCCGCTTGGCGCCGTTCCCTCGTGACTCCCGTCTGCCATGACATGCCTCCAGCTAGATCCGCGCGGCGCTCACCGCCGCTACTCAGAAAGCCGAGCAAGAGCAAACAGACGCAATGCGATTTAGGGGTCCCAAGCGATCGTTACGGTTCCCAGGTTGTGAGGCTGTTCTATGTGGATGACTCCGGCAACGAGGCGATCACGACGTTCTCGGCTGTCTCCGTGCCGGTGCAGGCGTGGACGGCGGCGTTGGATTCGTGGCTTGGCTGGCGGCGGCATCTGCACACCGTCCACGGGATCGATGTGCGTTCTCGGCTGCACGCGGCGGACTGGTTGGCGGGAAGGGGTCGTCCGTCAAGCGATCTCGAGGCGGCGATCAATCGCAGCAAGCCGGTTCGCTGGCGAGAGTTCGTGTCCGCGCTGGATGCCGTAGCCGCGATGCCGGGCGTTGAGGTCATGACGAGTTTCGCGCCCGGTGATCGCCGCAAGCCGCCATACCGGGGATTGATGGAATGGATCGACCGGCGCTTGCGGGAGGCCGACGATCATGGCCTGATCGTCATTGATGGCGAGAGTGGGGAGCTGCGCACTATGCACCGGGAACTGGATATCGCCACGCGGCGGATCGTGGAGGACCCGTGGATGCGCGATGCGCGGGAGAGCCAGTGGCCGCAGATCGCGGATTTCGTCGCGCATACGGCATTTCAGGAGATCGTGCGCGCGCCGAGCCGGGCCTTTATGTGGGAGTGGTACGAGCAGCGACTCGGAGCGTCCATCGTCCGTGATGAGCGGGGCCGGTACGGCGTCCAGGGACTTGAATAAACGAAGGGCCACCCGAGGGCGGCCCTTCGCAAGACCTAGCAGGACCGGGTTCCCGCCGATACCGACGGCCCGACCTTGCACCACATAGTCTAGCGCGTCGCAGGGGACGGAACGGCCGGAGACACAACTCGTTTGCTTGCGAGGGTGCCAGCTCGGCTTTAGGCGTGGAGCCTGTCACCCGAGGGAAGGGAGAGTCGTGATGGACGAGTCTCGCAACGTCGTGGCTATGCGGCAACCGATGACGGCCGCATCAAAGCGGCTCACGGCGGATGACGTGATGACCGCACGCGAGGTGGCTGGACTCCTGCACGCGCCCGTCTCGACCGTCGAAGACTGGGCGCGTCGTGGCATCCTGCCGAGCGTCAAGATCGGCAAGCGCAGGCTCTACGTCCGCCAGAGCATCGAAGCGGTGGTGACTGGCCAAGCAAAGTCTCATGTGGGTTGATATCCGAGACTTCCCGCGACCGGTTGGCGCAGCCTTGCTAAATCGACTTGAGCGCGGTGAGCGCAGCCTTGAGGCGCAGCCGCTCTTTGTTGCGGTCGGCCACCGTCGCTTCGGCGTTTTGCGCTTCTTCCGTGACGCGATGCAACTCGATAGCCAGTTCGTCCTTGATGCGATCGACCATGCCGGGGTCCGCCTTCGGAACTTTGGAGAACATCGGAACAGCCTACATTGGGGAACGGATGCACCGTTCGGGCATGGGGTTGTTCCGTAGCGCGTCAACCCCTGATGGCTGCGCTCACTTCGGCGTAGGGCACAGCCGGCGCAAATGCTGCCGTGAACACCTGTGCCTGCTCGGACGCAGGGCGGGCGTGCAAGTAGCGGCTCGTGGTGCTGAGTGCGCTATGACCCATCGCCTTCTGGATCGTCACCACATCGACGCCGCACATCGCCAGCAGCGAGCCGAATGTGTGGCGGAGGTCGTGGAAGCGCAACGGGCGGACGCCGGCAGCGGCCTGGGCGCGACGGTAGCGCCGACGCAGCGCCGAGTCATCGAGGGGACGGCCGAGCACGTTGCAGAACACGAGATCGTCGGGAGTGGTGAAGTGCTCGCGCCGGCTCATACGATCCAGCGCGGCTGCCGCCTGGTCGGCGAGCAGCACCCGACGCATGTGACCGGACTTTGTTGATGACTCCACGCCCGCGCTCATCGCGCGGGCGATGTTTAGGGCCGAACCGGCGAAGTCAACGTCGTGCCAGCGCAAGGCCAACAGCTCGCCCTGCCTCAGTCCCGCGTAGGCGGCGACCCGGACAATCTCGGCGTCCTGCCGGTCCTCGGCGCGCAGCGCCTCACGCTCCTGTTCGCTGGCGCTCAAACCTGATCGGTCCCGATGGCGACCGTCCGCGAGCGCGCGGGCTACCGCCTCGATCTCCTCCGGGGAGTAGAACACGAGCGCGCCGGGGTGCGGCTCGCGGCGCTTGTCCGCACCTTTCGCCGGGTTCCCCGGCAGCGCGTATGTGGACGGCTTGCACCCGTAGTTGAACACGGCGGCGATCACGTTCCGGTGCTTGTTCACCGTGCGCGGCGATGCGCCCGTTTCGCTGACTGTCGCCAGCACGCCCTCGACCTCCCGCGTTGTGATCTTGGCCGCAGGACGATCACCCAACGCGGCCATCACGTACCCGGCCGTGGCTCCCTTGCCGCGCTTGTACGGGACGCCGGGCTCGGCAAGCACCGACTCGTGCCCGACCAGCGTGGATGGCTTCGCGCCGCGTACGCCCTCCAGCCATCGCAGATAGGCACGGGCGACCTCGCGGAAGGTGACGCCCTGCGAGCGGCGCTCCTGCTCGGCGTGCTCTCGGTCTGTGGCCTTGGTGACGTACTCGCCCACAAGCTGCGCGGCGGCTACGTGGGCGGCGCGCTCGTCGTATGCGCCCTCCGCGACGCGCCCGCGGTGCCGGCGCCAGGCGCCCGTGTCGGGGTCGCGTTCAAGCCATGCGGGGCCGATGCGGCGCTTGATCTGCTGGCCGCGGTAGCGGAACTTGGCCTCGTAGAACGCCTGGCCGCGGTGCTCGCGGACGATGATGCTGGCTATAGGATTCGGTGCTGGCATCGGGGAACCTCCGGTGTCCTGGCCCCCGGCGATCACGAGTCGCGCGGGGGCTTCTTGTTGGGTGCGTAGCGCCAGCTTAGCACCGTGGGTACCACGTGGGTACCGCGCCCGTCGTGGGTACCGTTTTGGGTACCGAACCAGCCCGATCACATGGCTTTAAGCCATGTTTAGCGCCATCGAATCGGGCCAAACTACGGGGCTCAGGGCGTAGAAACGGGCCTCTTAAGCCCAAGGTTGCAGGTTCGATTCCTGCACGGCCCATAGACCAAAACGTTGCTGATCGAACCCAATTTCCAAAGACCCCGTTCCCGCAGGGTACGGGGTCTTGGCGTTTTGGGGTGGCGTGCTGGCAACAGGTCGTGGAGGTCTTCTTCGATGGTCTACAGGGGCGCCGACCCGGCCCCGGTCGCCGGGGCGATCAGGTTGCAGCCATCGGATGTCGAGGGTGCTGAACCCGGGTCGGATGCCGAGTGTTCGGACGGTTGGCTGGGGTCGCACGAGATGATGTCCGCCCCATCTGATACAAGGCTCGCTACTCATCCGCAGGACGAACAGAAGGCTCGATGGACGCAATACGGCTCGGCAAGACGTGCTCGGCAGGCAGGGGTTGGGGTCTTCGGAGGACCCAACTGTCGAGGGTCGTCGGTGTCGTGTCGTTGTGCGGAAGTGCTCAGAGAGTGGGCCGAAGAATACGACGTACCATTCCGTCGTGATGAGGGGCATCCCAATCGCCCTCTCTGGAGAGAACCGCACTACAAAATTGGATCGCAGAATCACCTCCCTGAGAGGTGATCGCAGTGCAAGGCGCGATAGATGATACCGGCGGCATAATCGTAATCGTGACGAAGGCCGATGTGTCCGATCTTGTAAAGACGCTTGAGGGAGGGCTTGAACGCCGGATTGCGTTCGATGGGCCACCACGCGAGTATTTGGGGCGTGTGCTTGATGGTATGACTGTCACGGTCAATGATGATGCTTTGGTACGTGTACATCTAAAAGATGGCGACGTCGTCATCGTGGGATCGAGGGTCGCCCTTGGCCGGCTGGCCTCGGAGTTGCGGCTATTTGTCGAAAGCGACGATTTGAATGATCCGGGGATGCACACCCATTTTGACCCGGGGCAGAGCATGGCGATGAGCCGAAGGGATATCTTGATGGCGGAGGACAGTATGCTCTTGATGGTTGCTGGACCGGTTTACTAGAGGCGCGGGGCTTCTTCACTTGCCCATGGAACGCGTCATCGTGGCGATTCCACACGAATGCGACCAGGCCGGGACTCTTGGCAGCTACGTGTACGGTACGTTCGGATCTAGTCTCGAGCAAATCTCAAGTGGCGGTACCGCCACCTACCTCCACCGCGACCAAGCTGGCTCTACACGCCTCCTAACTGGCTCCACCGGAACCGTCATCGGGAAATGCACCTACAGCGCCTACGGCACCCCCACCTGCGAAGGGACCACCACCACGCCGCTCGGGTACGACGGCGAATACGGCATCGAAAGCGTGTGGAACGAAGCCTTCGGTGAAGGCGAATCAAGCAACGAAAATGCGTCGGTGGGAGAGAGTACGAATGGATGCGGCGACGCAACCCAGCTCAGGACAAGGAACTGAGCCCAGGTCAGATCAAAAAAGCTCAAGGAAGCTGGGTTGGATCCACATGTGTTGAAGGAAGGCGGACAAGGGACCGACCTTTATGTCGACCGTGATGGCAATATCTATTGAAAAGCCAATAGGCGGCGCGGGTCCTGGTGAGCCTACCCATATCAACATCAAAGGACTGGAATAGAAACGTAATGTCAAATGAAGCTTCACCGCATTTTTGGATCTCTTTGACGATTATGGGAGACGAATTCGACCCCGACGAGCTGACCGCAAGGCTTGGCGTCGCGCCGACGTCCCATCATCGAGTCGGTGATCCAATTGTTGGTGATAAAGGTAGGCGTCGACGGGCCAGATGGCGTGTCACTATTGGTCCACGAGATACCGTGCAGATAGACGGGATGCTAAACGAGTTACTGGCACATATGACTCCCGGCAGCGATCGGATGAAGGGGCTTTGTGGTGAGCTGGGGCTCGAGGCGACGATCACCTGCGCCATTGAACCAGTATCTGCAGTGACTCCCTTTGTTCACTTCCCGCCTGCTGTCGTGCAATGGGCCGCAGACCATAGTGTTGCGATCGACGTTGACATCATGATCTGGCGAGATGACGACTAAGAGCGCCTAACAAAAGTGGTGGACTTGTTTGAGGCAGATCTTGGCGCAGGCGAGGGTGAGCATGGCTTCGTGGATGTCGGCGCGGCGTGCGTGGCGGCGGGCGAGGTAGCGGTTGGCGTGCAGCCAGGAGATTGTGCGCTCCACGATCCAGCGCTCGCGTCCCAGTCCCGAGCCGTGGCCGGTTTTCTGCCTGGCGATCTTGGGGACGATGTGGCGGTCGCGGAGCTCTTTGCGGTGGCGCTTGGAGTCATACGCCCGGTCGGCGTACAGGCGCCGGGGCCGGAACTTGCCGTGACGGCCGGTCGGCGGGACGCGATCGGTGAGCTCGGTGAGCTGCGTGATGTCGTGGCGGTGTCCGCCGGTCAGCGTGACCGCCAGCGGGGTTCCCCTGCCGTCGACCATCACATGATGCTTGCTGCCAAGACGGGAGCGATCGACAGGCGAGGGGCCGGTCTGCTCGCCCCCCCTTTAGCCCGCACATGCGAGCTGTCCACGACCGCACGGGACCAGTCGATCTGGCCGGCGTCCTGCAGCTCGTCCAACAGCACCTGGTGCAACCGGTTCCACACGCCCGCCTCGCTCCACTCGTGCAGGCGCCGCCAGCAAGTCATCCCTGACCCACAGCTCATCTCCTGGGGCAGGTCCTCCCACGGGATCCCGGTTTTCAACACGAACAGGATCCCCGTCAGCGCCGCCCGGTCGGGTACCCGCGGGCGTCCCGTGATCTGCGGCTCGCGCTCCGGCAAGATCGGCTCGATTCGAGCCCACAACTCGTCTGGAAGAAGAGGTTTAGCCATGACGCAGGACTTCGACAGCCCCACGACGAATCCTACCTTTTGTTAGGCGCTCTAAGACGGTCTTGAGCCACCCATCATCCGGTCATGAGCCACGTTTACGGTCCGGTCGGAATGATTGTTGAGCAAATCCCAGCGGCGGCACCGTCCAATGCCTCCACCACGACCAAGCTGGCTCAACACGACTCATCGCAGGTTCTAGGCAAAGTCGAAGGCAAGTGCAGCTACTCGGCCTTTAGGACGCCGACGTGCGAAGGCAGCGCTACCACTCCACTCCGATTAGGTCCATGTAGGGCGATCCCGTAGTCTGTTCCGGGGTCGCCCTTTTAGAAACCCGCTTGGTTGCTGGTGATTCTCGGGGGTAACCCGCCTCGATGCAAACCGGCGGTACGCGGAGCGGTTGAGCGTGTCGCTCCCCGCTCAGGGCGCGAGCACGGCCGCCGCCTCGGGAGTGGCGACGCGGAAGCTGAAGCTCTCCTCGATGTACAGCCGCACCTGCTCGGCGTTGTGGGAGTCGTAGCCCACGGACAGGTCTTGGCCCGACTCGAAGAGGAAGTCGCCGCCGCGGACGCTCACGACGATGCCCCCCTCGAGGCCCGGGGTCCAGACGATCGGGCCGCCGAGGATCCTGCCGAGGTGCTCGACGAGCAGGCTCCCGCTCTCCGCTGTCTGCGCGACGAGTCTGTGGCGCTCGGGGTCGAGCGCCAGGCCGTAGGGGCCGCCGACGCCCTGCGCGCGGATGTCGCCGACGGCGGCTGCGATCACCGGCGGGTAGCTCTCCGGAGCGCTACCGAGCGAGCGCCGCTCGTGCGGGGAGAGCTCCGCGAGTCCCCGGATCGCCTCGGGCCAGCCAAGCAGCACGGCTGCGTTCTCGGCGGTCGCGATCCGGTGCGCGGCGGCGTCGAGCGCCTCGAAGTCGGCGTCGAGCGCGCCACGGTCGATGTTCCTCAGCTCCGTGCGCGAGACGACGAAGTCCGCGCGCAGCTCGACGAGCGGCAGGACCTCTCGACGCATCCCCGAGACCTCGCCGGCGGGAGCGCCGGGCAAGGCGCTTGCTCGTCCGACGCTCGTCGCCGAGTGCTCCCATCCGAGCGGGCCGGAAAAGTCGACGAGCCTGCGGGCCGCCAGCGCCGGCTCGAGGCGCGCGCGCGCCTCCTGGTCGATCTGCTCCCAACCCTTCTCGCTGACCGGCGCGTGCGCACGTAGCAGGTGGTTCATCTCATGGCCTCCCGAAGGCCGCCGAGGCCGAGCGACCCATCGCTCGGACCACCGGCGGGTTGAGGTGTCAGCACGGGCGATTGCCCGTCGTCGAGCTCGCCATCGCCCTTGGCTTCGCCCTCGGCGGCGACGATCGCTGCGGACGGCGAGTCGTCGAGGAGCTCCACGGTCGGAACGAAGAACAGGCCGCCGGTCACCGCCGTGGAGAAGTCGAGCACGCGGTCGTACGTTCCCGGCGGATCGCCGACGAACATGTTCGTAAGCATCTGCTCGATCAACGAGGCGGTGCGGGCGTAGCCGATGAAATAAGTGCCGTGCTCGCGCGCTCCGACCCGTCCGAATGGCATGTTGAAGCGCACGATCTGCCGCTGCCGGCCACTCTCGTCCTCAATCGTGTTGAGCGCGACGTGGGAGTCCGCCGGCTTCACGTCGTCCGCCAGCTCGATGTCGTCCAGCTTCGTCCGGCCGATGACCCTCTCCTGCTGCTCGACCGAGAGCGCGTTCCAGCCGAGGATGTCGTGAAGGTACTTCTGGACGATCACGTAGCTGCCCCCGGCGAGCTCCGGGTCCTCGTCGCCGATCGTCACCGCCTCGCAGGCGTCCTCGCCCTCCGGGTTCTCCGTCCCGTCGACGAAGCCGAGCAGGTCGCGCTCGTCAAAGGACCTGAAGCCGTGGACCTCGTCGACAACCTCCGCCACGCCCGCCAGCCGCTCTGTCAGGCGCGCCGCGAGCTCGAAGCAGAGGTCGAGCCGATGGGCCCTGATGTGGAACAGGAGGTCGCCCGGCGTCGCCGGTGCGACGTGCCTCTCGCCCTGGAACCCGGGGAACGGGTGCAGCTCGGCGGGCCGCGGCTCGCCGAGCATCCGATCCCACAGGGCCGAGCCGATCCCGGTGACGCAGACGAGCTCGCCCTCGGGAATCCGAAATCCGACCGACCGCCTCAGGGCGCTCACCTCGGAGAGGAGCTCCCTAGCGGCACCCTCACCGCCGGGCTCGACCGTCAGCACTAGAAAGATCGCAGCCGCCGTCAGCGGCGTCAGCACGCCCTGGCTCTGAGGACTCACGCAAGCAGTCTCGCAGGTGCGAGCGCGCTCGCGGCGGGATAGAGCCCTGATCAGGCCCGTCGTGACCCTGCTGTCGGGGGGGGGTCAGGTCCGGAGCGGTAGGGTTCCCGTTTCAGGATGACCCGCCCGTCGCAGCCGAGCCCGGAAGACGCCGGTGAACGCCGGGGAGGCACGTTTTACGAGGACTCGGAGCTGTTCGAGCGCTACCGGCAGCACCGCGCGTGGTCGTTGAGTCCGAACGTCGTGATGGAGGGCCCGGCGGTCTTCGAGGAGCTCGGCCCGGTGTCGGGGTTGCGCGTGCTCGACCTCGGGTGTGGCGATGCCGAGATCGGGCGCGACTTGCTGAATGCCGGCGCTGCTCGCTATCGGGGCGTCGATGGGTCGGAGCGGATGGTCCGGGCTGCGCGGCGTGTGCTTGCCGGTACTGCGGGCGAGGCGGTCCGGGGCGATATCGAGGACCTCGCTGAGCCGGCGGAGTCGTTCGATTTGGTGTTGTCCCGGATGGCGCTGCACTACGTCGCCGACCTCGGAGGAGTGCTTCGCGCATGCCGGGAGTGCCTTGCGCCAGGCGGCCGCCTCGTGTTCACAGTTGTGCACCCGGTCATCACGTCCCACGACGCGCGGGAGAGCTCGACCGAGCGGCGTCAGAACTGGGTTGTGGACGACTACTTCGTTACTGGTCCGCGGGACCAGCAGTGGCTTGGCACCAGAACGGTCTGGCATCACCGGACCGTCGAGGACTACGTGTTCGAGCTGCGCAATGCCGGCTTCGCGCTCGTCAATCTGCGCGAGTGCGCGCCCCGCCGCGAGCGGTTTGACGACGACGCGGAGTTTGAGCGGCGCCGGCGCATCCCGCTGGTGCTGCTGCTCGTCGGCGCTCGCGCGTCGAGCTAGAGCGAAAGCGGAGTCAACCAGCTACAGCGCTCTCCACGCGAGCGGCCCCGAGCGCACTCGCCCACCAGACGAGGTCCGTCGCCGCGGTGTCGAGCCGTCCGTCGAGCGGTGCGAAGAGCTCCGGGGTGAACGGGTCGGCCTTCATCGCGGGCACCATCAGCTCCGGCAGGATGTGGACCGCGTGCCGCAGCGGGGCCATCTCGAGCTCGACCGCGACGAGGCGCAACTGCTCGATCGCGCGTGCGCCCCCGACGTTGCCGTAGCCGACGAACGCGACCGGCTTGCGGTTCAGCTCGGGAAAGATGTGGTCGAGCGCGTTCTTCAGCGACGCCGGGTAGCCATGGTTGTACTCGGGTGTGACGATGACGAATCCGTCAGCCTCGTCGACGGTGCGCCCCCAGCGGGCGGTCGCCTCGGTGGGGTAGTCGCGCAGTGTGCGAGCCGGCGACGCGGGCTGGTCGAAGATCGGCAGGGGGTGGTCGCGGAGATCGACCAGCTCCGCGTGCAGGTCGGTCCGCGCGGATAGACGGTCCATGATCCAGGCTGCGGGCTTCTCGCCGAAACGCCCCGGGCGGGTGCTGGCGAGGATCACCTGGATGCGGGGAGGGGCGAGCGGCACGCCGACACCGTATCGACTGTGGCGTCAGGAGGCCCTACGGCTTCGCCTGCCGCTACCACGACTCCTGTCGCCGGAGGGCGACCACGTCGACCGGTGCGGGATCATTCGGCCGGTGCTCCCGGAACTCGAGAACAGAGCGACGCACACGACCCGCTTGGCGACAGCGGCCGGTCAGCCGTGGTGCGGAGGGCGCGCGGATCGGCGACTGCGGTGAGCGAAGTCGAAGACGTGGACCCTCGCAGCAGACGACTGCGGATCAGCGGTGCTCTGACGATCCCGCTCTCGGAGGTGACCGTGCGCACGAGCCGCTCCTCCGGCCCGGGGGGACAGCACGCCAACGTCACCGCCTCTCGTGTAGAAGCAAGCTTCGATGTGCGCGCCTCGGCCACGCTGACCGACGCACAGCGGGAGCGGGTGCTGGCGCGCGTGGGGCCGCGAGTGGTGGCGCTTGCGCAGGACGGGCGCTCGCAGGCACGCAACCGCGAGTTGGCTTTGGCCCGCTTGAGCGAGCGGCTCGCGAGGGCGCTTGCTGTCCCCAAGCGCCGCCGCCCCACCCGACCCACCGCGGCCTCGCAGGAGCGGCGCCTCGCAGCCAAGCGCCGGGGGACCGAACGCAAGCGCGAGCGCCGCCCACCCGAGGACTCCTGACGCTGGAGCACGGCTGGTCCGGTACGGCGGACGTCCGGCATGTGGGGTGGCTCCGGCGATCTCCGCAGCCACTGGGAGCCCACCTTCGCCGGGGCTCGACGCACTCGGCGATCGCTTGGCATGCGTTTGGGCGTACGTCTCCGAGGAGGACGTACGTCGAGGGCCACGCCGGTGCCATGATGGCGAGCGTGAGCGACGCTGCGGCGACGTCGACGTTTGTCTTTGCCGACCTCGCCGGCTACACCGCGCTGACGGAGGCCCACGGCGACGAGTGCGCGGCGGAGGTCGCCGCTGCGTTTTGCGATGAGCTGCGTGCGCTGCTGGGCGACTACGGGGCCGAGGAGGTCAAGGCGGTGGGCGACGCGCTGATCGTCCGCGTGTCCGACGCGGGACAGGCGCTGCACCTCGCCGCGCGGATCGTGGGGGACTTCGGCGCTCGCGACCGGGCTCTGGGCGTGCGCGTCGGGATGCACACCGGCACCGCCGTGCGCAGGGGCGAGGACTGGTTCGGTTCGGCGGTCAACGTCGCCTCCCGGATCGCCGACCTCGCGTACGCGGGCGAGGTGATCGTGAGCGCAGCGACGCGGGACGCCGCGGCGTCCTCGGTGCTGGTGGGGGAGCTGCGGTCGCGGGGGCGGCGCAACCTCAAGCACGTCCCCGAGCCGGTGGAGGTCTTTGCGCTGGCCGCGGAGGAGCTCGGCGGTCCCCGCGGGTTCCCCGTTGACCCGGTGTGCCGGATCGCCGTGGACCCGACCGCGTCAGACCAGACGGCTGTGTGGCGGGGTGTGGAGTACCACTTCTGCTCCCTCGCCTGCGCCGCGGCGTTCCGCGAGGCGCCCACCCACTACATCGACCGGCCGGGCTCGCACGCGCTTGTGCTGGTCTCCACCGAGGCTCGTGAGAGTGCGGCGCGTCGGCTGGCCCGGGCCTACGCCAGTGGACGCATCGACGCCGGCGAGCTCGAGCTGCGCGTGGAGGGTGCGTGGTCGGCTCGCACGCGGGCGGACCTCGACGCCGTCACCCACGACCTGCCGCGCCGTCGGCCGCGTCGTGGGCCGCGCGCGGTGCCGGTGTGGCAGCTGCCGGTCTACCCGCTGGTCCTGCTGGTGCGCGCCGGTCGCGCTCGCGCCAGGAGGCGCAGGCGTCGGCGTCTCGGGCCCTGAGGGTCCCTCCCGCCGCGCACGTTCTCGAGCCACCGCAGAAGAGCTTGTAGGTCTATACCCGCTCCCAAGCGGGTGAGCCTCCGCTGCCGGCAATCGTCTCCCTGCCCTCGTCGGTCCAGATCACCTGGTCGCGGCCCGGGCCCACCCCGATGAGCGCCACTGGCGCCCCGACGTGCTCGGCGATGAACCGCAGGTACTCCTGCGCCGCGGTGGGCAGGTCGGCAAGGGTCTGGCACTCACTGATGTCCTCACTCCAGCCCTCGAGCTCCGTCAACTGCGCGGTGGTGTGGTGCAGCACGGTCTGGTGGTAGGGGAAACTGTCGAACTCCGCCCCCTCCGCGCCGCGGTAGCTCGTGCAGACCTTGATGCGCTCCAAGCCCGAGAGCACGTCGAGCTTGGTGATCGCAAGCGCCGTCAGCGTGTTCAGGCGCGTCGCGTAGCGCAGCGCCACGAGGTCCAGCCAGCCCGTGCGGCGGGGACGCCCGGTGGTCGTGCCAAACTCGCCCCCCCGCGTACGCAGGTAGTCGCCCATCGTGTCCTCGAGCTCGGTCGGGAACGGGCCGGCGCCCACGCGGGTCGCGTAGGCCTTGGCGACCCCCCACACCTCGTCGATGTCCCGTGGCCCCACGCCCGCCCCGACGCACGCCGCCCCGGCGATGGGGTTGGAGGAGGTCACGAACGGGTACGTGCCGTGGTCGATGTCGAGCATCGTCGCCTGCGCTCCCTCGAAGATCACGCGCCGCCCGTCGTCCAGCAGCTCCCACATCAGCTTCGCGGTGTCCGCGATGTGCTGCTCGAGGCGGTGCCCGTACGTGAGGTACTCCTCGGTCATCGTGCGCAGGTCGAGCGTGGGGTCCTTCTCGAAGGGACGCAGCGACAGGCGCTTGGGCTCCATCGCCGCGACGATCTTCTTCTTGAGGATCTTCTCGTCGAGCAGGTCCTGCAGGCGGATCCCCAGGCGGGCCGCCTTGTCGGCGTAGCAGGGACCGATGCCCCTCCGTGTGGTGCCGATCTGCAGGCGCCCCAGCTTGGCCTCGCCGGCGGAGTCCAGCAGCAGGTGGTAGGGCATGATCAGGTGTGCGTTGGCGGAGATCCGCAGGCCGCTCACGTCGACGCGCCGCGCGCGCAGGGCGTCGAGCTCCTCGATCAACACTCGCGGGTCGATCACCACCCCGTTGCCGATCACGCAGCGCTTCCCGGGGTACAGGATGCCGGAGGGGATCAGGTGCAGCTTCCACTCCTCTGCACCCCGCACGATCGTGTGCCCCGCGTTGTTGCCGCCCTGAAAGCGCACCACCGCGTCGGAGTGCTCGGCCAGCAGATCGACGATCTTGCCCTTGCCCTCGTCGCCCCACTGGGCGCCCACTATGACTATCCCTGGCATGTCCTGTGGAGTTTACGAGGCTCCGCAGCGTGGGCCTGCTACACGTGGCGTTCGCTCGCGTAGTTCATGAACTTCGGGTACTCCTTGTGGAAGGTCAGCGTGACTTTGCCCACGGCCCCGTTGCGGTGCTTGGCGATGATCAGGTCCGCCTCCCCAGGACGCTCGGAGTCTTCGTCGTAGTACTCGTCGCGGTAGATGAACATCACGAGGTCGGAGTCCTGCTCGAGGTTCCCGCTCTCACGCAGGTCTGAGAGCTGCGGTTTCTTGTCTGGCCGCGTCTCCACCGCGCGACTCAGCTGCGAGAGGGCGATCACCGGCACCCCCAGCTCTCGCGCGAGGATCTTCAGGCCGCGGCTCAGCTCGCCCACGGCGGTCACGCGGCTGTCGTAGCGGCTGTCGGTGCGCATCAGCTGCAGGTAGTCGATGATGATCAGCCCCAACCCTCCCTCGCACTGGGAGTGCAGGCGCCGCGCCTTCGCGCGGATCTCCAGCAGCCCCACGTCGCTGGAGTCGTCCACCCACAGCGGCGCTGCCGCGAGGCGCTGGCTGGCGGCGAGGATCTTCGGCCAGCGCTGCTCGGCCACGCGCCCCTTGCGCAGCTCCTCGCCCTTGATCCGCGCCTGGGAGGCCACGAAGCGCTGAGCGAGCTCCGCCTCCGCCATCTCCAGCGAGAACAGCGCCACCGGCCGTTTGTGCTCGACTGCGGCGTTCTCCGCGATGTTGCACACCAGCGCACTCTTGCCCATCGCAGGGCGCGCGGCGATGATCACGAGGTTGCCCGGCTGGAAGCCGCCCGTGATCTCGTCGAGGTCTTTGAACCCCGAGGGAGTTCCCGTCAGCGAGGTCCCCTCGAGCGAGAGGCGGTGCAGCTTGTCGAGCTCCTCGTGCAGCACGTCCTCGATCGCGCGGAAGTCCTGCTTGCGGTCGTCGCGCGCGACCTCCAGCATCGCCTTCTCGGCCAGCTCCACCAGCTCCCGCGGCGGAGCCTGATGGTCGAGCACGCTCGCCTGGATCTCGTACGTGCTCGCCAGCAGGCGGCGCAGCAGCGCGTTCTCGCGCACGATCTGCGCGTACCGGCGGGCGTGGCCGGCGGCCGGCACCACCCCCGTGAGCTCATCCACGGCGGCGATCCCCCCGACCTCGTCGAGCTTGCCCGTCTGGCGCAGGCGAGCGATCACCGTCAACACATCGACCGGCTCGCTTTCCTCGTAGAGCGCGAGCATCGCCTCGTAGATCGAGCGATGGCGGTCGCGGTAGAAGTCCTCCGGACGCAGACCCTCCTCGATCACCAGCGCGTACATCGAGTGATCGGACAGCAGGATCGCGCCGAGCACCGCCTGCTCGGCCTCGAGGTTGTGAGGTGGGGCGACGGCAACCCCGGAGGCGCCTGCGCCATTGGTCGTCGAGACGGTGCTCACGGCCGACGCGAGTCTAGTCCGAGCCTTTGCCCAGCCGCAGGGGGTAACTCGCTATCTCGGAGGAAAACTCCTGCACGAACGTATGTTCCCAGCCCGTGCGGACGAGACTTACTTCTTCGGCACCACCATGCATAGGCTGGGGGAGGGCAGGCCCTCCCCCAGGGCTCCCTCCCGTACTTACTTCTTCGGCACCACCATGGTCTTGACGGTCGCCGTCACGTCCTCGACGACGTCGACCACGACTAAGTAGGTGCCGACGTTCTTGATCGGCTCCGGGAGGTGCACGGCGTGGCGGTCCAGTTTCAGCCCTCTCGCCTCGCGGATCGCCTCGGCGATGTCCTGTGCGGAGACTGAGCCGAACAGGCGCCCGTCGGCCCCCGCCTGCTGGGGGATCGTCAGCACGGTCTTGTTCAGCAGTGCCGCGTTGGCGGAGGCCCGCTCGACGAATTCCCGCTCCGCCCGCTCTTCGGCCTCCTGGCGGCGGCGGACGGCCTCGACCGCCCCGCGGGTGGCGGGCTGCGCGAGCTTGCGGGGGAGCAGGAAGTTGCGCAGGTACCCCTTGGAGACCTCCACCACCTTGCCCTGCTCGCCGAGCGTCTCGACGTCCTTGAGGAGGATCGCCTCGGGCACCCTGCTCAGCGCCCCCGGTCGCGGTCGCCGCGTTCGCGCCGTGGGTTGTCGTCGCGCCCGCCCTCGTTGACGTAGGGCAGCAGCGCGAGCTCCCGGGCGCGCTTGACCGCGCGCGCCACCTGAGCCTGGTGGCGGCGGCAGGCCCCAGTGATCCGGCGCGAGCGGATCTTGCCCTTCTCGGAGATGAACCGACGCAGCGTCGCCACGTCCTTGTAGTCGACCTGCTCGATCTTGTCGCGGCAGTGCTGGCAGGGCTTGCGTCGCCCGCCGGTTGCACCGCCTCGCTTCTCTCGTCTCCGGGCCGGCTTGCTCCGACCTCGCGCCTTCGCCACTTTCTACCGCCTTCGCTTGGATCTCAAAAGGGAATGTCCTCGTCGCCTGCCGCGGCGCCGACCGGTGTGGGCTGGAAGTCCCCTTCGTTGACGGGGGTTTCGCCACCCTGTGAGGCCCCGTTGCCCGCAAACGCGCCCCCTCCTGAGGGGTCCTCGCGCGAGCCCAGGAACTGCACCGAGTCGGCAATGATATCGATTGCCTGGCGCTTCGTCCCGTCCTGGGCCTCCCACTCGCGCCACTCCAGGCGTCCGTCGATCGCCACCGGGCGTCCCTTCGAGAGGTAGCGGGCGGCGTTCTCGCCCTGCGCGCCCCACACCTTGACGTTGAAGAAGTTCGGCTTGTCCGTCCACTCTCCGCTGGCCTGGTCCTTGCGGCGCGTGTTGCACGCGATCCGCAGCTCGCACACCGACGTGCCGCTGGGCAGCGAGCGCAGCTCGGGGTCTTTGGTCAGGTTGCCGGTCATCACGATCCGGTTGATGTTTGTTGCGGCCACGGCTCTTCCTTTCGGCTGTCTCGTACCCCCGCGGGGGCCCTCACCATCTGTTTGGAGGAGCCTCCGAGTCTAGACCCGCCTGCGGGCGCCACTTTCCCCCTCGGCGCCGCGACCCCGCTCGTTGCGTCGTTTTAGTGCCCGCCGGGCCACGTGGTCGTGGCGCTCGCCCCAGATGCGCGCCGCGAACACCGCTGGCGGAGCCCATCCTCCCCTCCGCCACGGGTGGGTGGGTTCACTCCCCCCGCCGCGAGCGCGGGGAGGTGCGGAACACCTCGTCCCAGTAGGGGGCGCTGATCCCGAAGCCCCGGGTGTCGTCCTGGAAGTGGTGGCGCATGTGGCGTTCGCGCAGCGCCCGGCCCACGCGGCCGTGGGGGGTGAAGTGGTGCAGGTAGTAGTGCAGCATGTCGTACACCACGTACCCCGTGAAGAAGCCCGCCCCCAGTCCGGGGGCGTAGCGTTCGCCGAAGACCAGGTACAGCACGCCGAACACCGCCGCCGCCAGCGGCACGCTCACCGCGGGGGGCATCACCAGGCGCATCGGGTCGTTGGGGTGCTCGTGGTGGATCCCGTGGATGATCCAGTGCAGGCGCGCGCCCACGCCGTGGTCGGGCTCGAAGTGGAACACCACCCGGTGCAGCCGGTACTCGAACAGCGTCCACCCCGCGTACCCTGCTACCGCCAGGCCCGCCGTCGCCGCGACGCTCACCTGCGCGAGGCTCCACGCGGCCATTACCCCGACCACCGGCACGAACAGGAGCAGCGGCACCGCTGGGTGTACCCGCGAGAAGAAGTCCAGCAGCCGCGACTCGAACATCGGCGGGGACGCTCTCAGCACGTCCGTCCTGCCTTCTGCCCGTTCGCTTCGGTCCAACCCGCTCACCACACCGAGTGTAGCCAGCCCCGCGCGGATGGCGCACGGTCGCGGACTCAGGGGCGGTCCGCCTGGCTCAGTCGACCCCGGCCCGGCTCAGGCAGGCTCGGCGGGTGCCTCGGGCACGGAGGGCGCCTCGGGCGTCGCGGCCGCGTCCTGCGGTAGCGCCTCGGGTTCGACCGCGGTCTCCGGGGGGGCCTGCGCCTCGGGTGCGGAGGTCGCCTCTGGCGCGGACGTGGCCTGCGGCGTCGCCTCGGCCTCCGGGGGGGCCTGCGGCTCCTGCGCGGACGTGGCCTCCGGGGCTGCCTGCGCCTTGGGCGCGGACGTGGCCCCCGCCTCGGGCTCCCGCGCCGAGGTGCTCGCGCTGCCCGGGCCGCTCATGTCTGGCGCCTCGGGGGTCCCCGGCTTCAGCTTGATGACCCGGAAGCGCACCACCTCGTCGGCGAACCGCAGCGAGCGGTCGAGGCGCTCGAGCAGCCCCGGGGTCGTGGCGTGGAACTGGAGCAGGTGGTACCGGGCGGTCGTTTTGTGGTCGATCGGGTACGTCAGCGCCCGGTCCCCCCACGTGTCGTCGCGCAGCAGCTCTCCTTCTGCCTTGATCGCCTCGCGCGCCTCCCCGAGGATCCTCGTGTGGGCCTGTTCGTCGGCCTCCGCGTCGAGCAGCAGCACGAGGTCGTAGGTGGGTGCGGGCAGGGTCACGGCCCGAGAAGAGTAGCGTGTTGGCGCGGCCGGGGGTTCGGGTTGTTCCAGCCAGCGCATGCGCCGGCTGGTCGGGTGGTGCATGCACCACCCGAGGGGCCGCACATGTGCGGCCCCTGGGAAGGGCCGCATGCGGCCCTTCCGGCAACGCCACATGTGGCGTTGCCCGCCCACCGAAGCCGGGAGACACTCGCCTTTGGCGAGCATCCCCGTTTCGGCCAACATGTGGCAGGGCGCCCCCTCCCTAGCGGGACAGGCCCTTCGCGCGGATGTCCGCCAGCTGCTCGTCCACCCAGTCCCCCGGGTCGCGCGAGGTGACGATCTCTCGCAGGCCTTCCGCCCGGCGGTGGCGCTCGGAGGGCGCCATCGTCAACGCCGCGTAGATCGAGTCGGCGAGCTCCTGGATGTCGAACGGGTTGACCGACAGTGCGTACTCCCCAAGCTCCTCGTGGGCGCCGGTGTTCTCCGAGAGGATCGACACCCCCTCACGCTCGTTGACGAGCGGGCCCTCCTTCGCCACGAGGTTCATGCCGTCGAACATCGCGTTGACCAGCAGCACGTCGTAGTGGCGGTACGCCGCCACGGCCTCCTCGAGGTCGTCGCGCAGCTTCAGCTGGATCGGCATCCAGTCGGGCGTGCCGTGGCGGTGGTTGACGACCGCCACCAGCGCCTCGATGCGCTCCAGGTACTCCGCGTACTCGGGGACGTCCGTACGGGAGGGCATCAGCTGCGCCATGAACGTCACGCGCTCGGAGAACTCGGGGTGCTGCTCGAGGAACAGGTCGAACGCGGAGAAGCCGCGCAGCACGTTCTTCGAGAGGTCCGCACGGTCCACCCGCAGGATCAGGAAGTCCCGCCGGCGGGCCAGCAGCTCGCGCTCGAACTCCCGCACGCGCTCGCCCTGCGCGAGGCGCCTGGTGGCGCGGTGGTCGATCGGCAGCGGGTACGCGCGCACCCACACCTCGCGCTCTCCGTAGCGCACCGTCCCCCGCTCGTAGTCGACCTCCAGTTCCAGCAGGTCCTCGCAGCACTGCAGGAAGTTGCGCCGGTAGGAGCGCGTGTGGAAGCCGACGATGTCGTTCGCCAGCAGGCCCGCGAAGATCTCCTCGCGGATCCGCGAGGGCAGCACCCGCCACGCGTCCGACTGGGTCCAGGGGATGTGGATGAAGTGGTGCAGGAACACGTCCGGGCGCGCGCGGCGCACGAGGTCCGGGAGCGTGTAGAGGTGGTAGTCGTGCACCATCACGACCGGCTCCTCGCTGCCCTGCAACTCCTCCACGACCGCGCGCGCGAGATCCTCGTTGACGACGTTGTAGCCGAACTCGAACGCCTCGATCTCGTGGCGGCGGATGTCCGGGGCGTTGGAGAGGTCCCACAGGTAGTGCTGGATGAACCACAGCATCGGGTTGGCGAACACGTTGTAGAAGCGGTCGTACGCCTCGGGGTCGCTCGCGACGAGCCGCACCTGGAACTCCCCCCCGGCGGGGGAGCGCACGGGGAACGCGCCGCCGCCGTGGGCGCGGGAGACCTCCACGTCCTGCTCGCTCATCGCCGAGGCGATCCACACCGCCTCGCGGTGCGACGCCAGCCCGGTGAGCGCCGTCACGAGGCCGCCTGAGCCGCGCTGCACCTCGCCGCCCGCCTGGAAGGTCACCGGCCCCCGGTTGGACACCAGCACCAGCGGGGCTCGCGGGCGCTCCCCGTCCGACTCGCTCATGACTGCAATCTATTCCGGATGCCCATTGTCGTTATAGGTTCTTAAAAGAACACGTGCCCATCGCCCGCTATATAGGTCCGAAAAAGAACATACGCCCCCCAGCCTCATGGGGTCCGAAAAGAACACGTGCCCACCGTCATGGGTCCGCGCTCACGACTCGCGCAGCTCGGTGAAGATGCGCAGGTAGTCCCGCAGGTACCGCGGCGTGAGGAAGTGCGCGCGCACGTGCTCCTTGCCGCGGCGGCCCAGCGCCTTGCCGAGCGCGGGGTCGGCGAGGATCTCGAGCGTCCTGGCGGCGCACTGCTCGGAAGAGGACACGAGGAAGCCCGTGACCCCGTCTTCGACCTGCAGCGGGATCCCGCCGACGTCGCCGCCGATGAACGGCCGCGCCTTCCAGATCGCCTCCGTGACGGTCAGGCCGAAGCCCTCGCGCGTGGACTTCTGGATCACGACGTCGGAGTGCGACTGGAACGCGTTGACCTCGATCGAGCCGACGTTGTTGAAGTTGTTGAGGATGTGTATGTCGGGGTCCCCGTCGGCGTGCGCGATGGTGGCGTTGAAGAAGTCCCACCCCTCGGGGTCGTCGGAGGCCATCGACCCGACCAGCGCGAGCTGCGCGGCAGGGACCTGCTCCTTGACGATGCGGTAGGCGTCGATCACGCCCAGCGGGTCCTTCCAGGGGTCAAACCGCGAGACCTGGCACATCAGCGGCCGGTCCACGTCGATCCCGAACTGCCCGCACACGTACGCGGCGTCTTCGGGGGACAGCGCCATGTTCTTCGGGGTCAGCGGGTCGATCGCGGGCGGCACCACGTTGACGTGGCCGCTCATCCCGGGCGGCACGTACTCCTGCATGTGGAACAGCGACTGGGGGTAGTCCTCGATGTAGGGCATCAGCTGCGCGATCGTGTCGGGGTTGGGCGTGGAGAGGTCGATGTGGCAGCGCCACACCCACCCCCGCGCCTTGCCCGGCACCAGCCGGTAGAGCCCCGCGGGCTGGGGGTCGTGCACGAGGCACACGTCCCACCCGCCGGAGAGCTCGCGGGCGTTCATCTCGTTGTAGCGTCTCCAGGTCTCCCACTGGTCCCCGTCGAGATCCTGCGGGGCGCCCTGCAGTGCGTTGTGCATCAGCTTGGTCGCGTTGAAGAATTCCTCGCGCCCGTAGATCACCTGCCACTCGCACTCCAACCCCACGTCGCGCATCAGCGGCACGAGCGTGTAGAGGATCTCCGAGACTCCCCCGCCGAAGGCCGTCGCGGAGACGTGCACGACCCGGTGGCCCTTCAACGGCTCGGCCAGCTCGCGGATCTCGTCGATCAGGTCCCGCCCGCAGATGTGCGTGTAGTCGGCGAGTGTCTTGCTGGCGACGGAGACGGGCTGGAGCACGCGCGCACGATACCTGCCCGTGAGGCGCACCGGCTGTGGGTGGGAGTTGGGATTGAGCTCCGGGCGGGCGGGACCGGATCATTGGCTCCGCTGCGCGGCGTTCGCAGCGCGGCCCCGCGGCGGGTGGCCAGAGGCCCGAGGTACCCGTCACGACGTTATGGTCTCGGAGTGCTGAACGGACGTATCTACCGCGCAGCCTTCCTACCGCTGCTGGGCGCGGTGGTGATCGCAGGGTTCTCGCTGACCGGCCGCACCGCTCCGCTCACCTCCAACCTCACGCCCCAGGCGTTCGAAGGCGCGCGTGCCTTCGCCACCCTGCAGAGCCTGGCCAGGCGGTTTCCCGACCGCAGGCCCGGCGGCGTGGGCGACCAGGCGCTCGCCGCCCACGTGGCTGGGACCCTGCGGGGGTTCGGCAACCCCGCCACGGGCGGCTTTGCGGTCAGCGTCCACGACTTCCGCGCCCAGACGATCGACGGCGAGCGCACCCTCGCCACGGTGATCGCGCAGCGGCCCGGTACCACCGGCGAGGCGCCGATCGTAGTGCTCGCCCACCGCGACGCCGCGGGCCGTGGAGCCGAGGCTGAGCTCTCCGGGACCGCGGTGCTGCTCGAACTTGCCCGAGTGCTCGCCGCCGGGGAGACGCGGCGCACGATCGTGCTCGTCTCGACCAGCGGGGGCTCGGGCGGCAACGCGGGCGCGGCGGACTTCGCGGCGCACGTAGGCCAGGAGCTCGGCGGGGCGACGGGCGGCTCGGTCGACGCGGCGCTCGTGCTCGGCGACCTCGCCGGCACCAGCCTGCGTGCGCCCCTGGCGGCGGCGTTCTCCGACGGGGCCGACTCGGCCCCCGCGCTGCTGCAGAGCACCGTGGCCGCGGCGCTCGCCGTCCAGGCCGGCGTCGAAGCGGGCACCCCGAGCACGCTCGCGCAGCTCGCCCACCTCGTGTTCCCGCTCCCCGCCGGCGAACAGGCCCCGCTCGACGCGGCCGGGCTGCCCGCGGTGCTCCTCGGCGTCGGCGGCGAACGGCCGGCGCCGGCGGACGAACCGGTCAGCGCCGCGCGCCTGGAAGGCTTCGGACGGGCGGCGCTCGCCGCCGTGTACGCGCTCGACGGCGAAGCCGAAGTCCCGAGCAGGCTCGAAGCGGGGCTGCTGATCGAGCACAAGGCGATCCCCGAGTGGGCGCTGCGCCTCGTGGTGGCCGCGCTGCTGGCGCCGGCGCTGCTCGTGCTCGGGGACGGCCTCGCCCGTCTGCGTCGCCGTAACGAACCTGTGGGGCGGTGGGTGGCGTGCGCGCTGGCGTGTGCGCTCCCGTTTCTCGCGGGCGCTCTCTTCGCGATCGTCCTGGGGCGCCTGCACGCGATTCCCGCGCCCCGCCCGCCGGTCCCCCCCGCGGCGACGGCGCTCGACCGCGCTGCGCGGGAGGCGGTGCTCGCGACGGCGCTCGTGCTCGTGTTCGCCTGGCTGGGGTGGCCGGTGGCGATGCGCCGCCTCGGCCTGCCGCGTCGCCCGAGCGACGAGGACACCGCGGTGCTGGCCCCGCTGCTCGTGCTGGGTGGGCTCGCCGTGGTGGTGTGGGCGCTCGCGCCCCTCACCGCGCTGCTACTGGTGCTCCCCCTGCACGTGTGGCTCGTGTTCGCCTCCCCGCTGCGCCCCCCGCCGGGCCGCGTGCCACTGGGTGCGCTCGGCCTGGTGGCGCTCGGCGTGGCCCCGCTCGTGTTGCTGGTGGCCTTCTACGCCGCGCAGCTGGGCCTCGGGCCGGGAGGTGTCGCGCACACCGCCGTGCTGCTGCTCGCGGGCGGGCGCGTCGGAGTGGTGGGCGCCGCGCTGTGGAGCGTCGGGGCCGGCTGCCTCGCCGCGGTCCTGCTGGTGGCGCTCGCCCCGCCGCCCGCGGAGTGGTCGGGGATCGGCGGGCCGGATGACGGGATCGGCGAGCGCGAGGCGATCACGGTCCGGGGGCCGCTGTCCTACGCTGGTCCTGGCTCGCTGGGCGGCACGGAGTCCGCTCTGCGGCGGTGACCTATGCGACCCAGCGCCTCCCTCCCGAGTCTCGCCCACCTTCCTCCGTCCGCGGAGACGCCCGCCTGTACCACGCTCGCCGACCTGTGGGATCGACCGTGTCCGACACCCTCCTGACCACGACCCACCCCGCCCCCCGGCGCGGTCGCCTGCGGCGCTTCAGGCGCCGCCCCTCCTCGGGACGCCGCACCCCCGCGGGCCGCGCGCTGCGGGTGCTCTCGACGGTGCTGATCGCGGTGGGGGCGCTGGCGCTGCTCGACGCGGGCGTCACGCTCGTATGGCAGGAGCCGTTCTCGGCGCTGTACGCCGAGCTCCAGCAGGACCACCTCCGCGGGGCGCTGCGCGACCTCGAACGCGCCCGGCCGACCGCGCTCGAGCGCGCGCACCTCGCGCGCCTGGACGACGAGCGCCGGCGGGTGGCCTTCCTGGCGCGGCAGCTCGCCCGCCACGCGGCGCTCGGCAGCGCGGTGGGCTCGATCCGCATCCCCCGCCTGGGCGCTGACTTCGTGCTGGTGTACGGCACCGGGGTCGAAGAACTCGAGAAGGGGCCGGGGATCTACACGCAGAGCTCCTACGCCGGGACTCGCTTCCCCGGCCTGGGAGGCACGACCGCGGTCGCCGGCCACCGCACCACCTTCCTCGCGCCCTTCCGTCACATCGACGAGCTGCGCCGCGGGGACCGGATCCTCGTGGACATGCCCTACGCGCACTTCGTCTACACCGTGGTGGGGCACCGCAGCGTCCTGCCCTCCGACGTCGGCGCCGCGATCGGTCACGTCGGCTACAGCCGTCTCGTGCTCTCCGCGTGCACGCCCCCGTTCAGCGCCGCCGAACGGCTGCTGGTGTACGCGCGCCTCACCCGCGCCGTGCCCGTGGGCGCCGCGCTGGCGTCGCCCAGCAGCCTCACGCGGCGGCAGTCTGTGCCACCGCCTCTGCAGCCAACGCCACTGCCGCAGCTGCGAGTGTGAACGGCGCCGGGCGCTGGGCGAGCGGGAGGGGCGGTTCCTCGGCGGCCAGTGCCACCGCTTCGGCGGCCAGAGCTACCGCCTCGGCCGCGAGTGTGAACGGGACGGGGCCCTCGGTGGCCGGAGTGAGCGCCCTCAGCACCTCCACCGCGACTGGAGCCACCCCCTCTGGCGCCGGCGTGAGCGCCACCGGTCGCTCGACGGGCAACTCGGCGGGCGGTCCCAGCTGAGCCGTCGCCTGCGCGCTCACGGCGAGCGGCGCCCTGGGTTCGATGCGGCGTCGTCCGAGCACCGCCAGCACCCCGGCCGCGGCCACGCTCGCGCAGCCCAGCGCGAACGCGGCGCCGGCGGAGTGGGTGTCGACGAGCGAGCCCCCCAGCGCCGACCCGCCCGCCATCCCGGCGACGGTCGCGGCCCGGTGCCACGTGAACGCCTCCGTGACGGTCCCCTCCGGCGCGAGCGCTCCGACGAGCGAGAACTGGCAGGAGATCATCGGCGCCAGCGCGAGGCCGGCGAGCATGCTAAGCCCAAACGCCGGGGCGAGCGAGTGCACGGCGACCAGTGGCGCGACCGCGAGCGCCATCGCCGCCAGCATCACGGTGTAGCGCCGGCCGATCGGCAGGCTCCATCTCCGAGCGGAGTAGACCAGACCGCCGGTCATGCTGCCGAGGCTGAACAGCGCGAGCAGCGGGCCGGAGGACCAGCGCGCCCCCTGCTGCATCGCGAGCGCCGGCAGCCCGACCTCGACCGCGCCGATCACCGCGCCCGCGAGCACGACCGTGTAGAGCAGCAGGCGCAGGTTGGGACTCGCGCCCAGCGCGCCCCCTCGCGCGTGCTTCCCTTCGTCCGCGCGCCAGCCGCGCGAGAGCGTGGAGGTGGCGAAGTAGAGGGTCCCGCAGACCGTGAGTGCGGCGCACAGCAGCACCGCGGCGGCGGGCGAGGCGAACCCCGCCGTCAGGCCTACCAACAGCGGGCCGAGCGTCCAGATCGTCTCCTGCGTGGTGGCGTCGAGCGCGTAGGCGGTCTCGAGCTCCTCGTCGTGGGCGACCTCGGACCACAGCGCCCGCACGCAGCCCGCGATCGGCGGCAGCACAGCGCCCGCCAACGCCGCCAGTACGACGATCGTCGTCACCGGCGCGCCGGCCTGCGCGACGAGCACGAGCGCCACCAGCAGCCCCGCCTGGGCGGCCGCGGCGGGCAGCAGCACAGGTGTCTGTCCGTGCCGGTCGACGAGCGCTCCCAGCAGCGGGCCGACGAGCGCGCCCGCCAAGCTGAACGCCCCCACCGCGACGCCCGCCGCCAGGAACGAGCCCGTGCGTCCGTCGACGAACAGCAGGATCGCCAGCGAGAACATGCCCACCGGCAGGCGTCCCAGGATCGAGCTGACCAGCAGCCGCCCGACGCCCGGCGCTGAGAACAGGGCGCGGTAGCGGGCGATCACGTCGGGCTCACGATCGCACTCGCTTGGGGCGTCGACTTAGGACCCGCCCGCCCCGTCGTGCTCGGTCCGCGGCCCTTCGTGCCTGACGGGAAAGTGGGCCTGGAGTCCCGCGCATTGAGCATTTCATCGGCCCGTGGGGGCCCGCAGCCGGGACCTACGCCACCGACTCCCGTTGCGGGGCGCCCACCCGCTCGACGGAGGAGGCGCTCGCCTGCTCCACGGACAGGACGTTGGCCTGCTGCGACTCGGCGGGCCGCAACTCGCCGAGTCCGGCGAGCTCCTCCAGCGCCGCGAGCAGCGTGTCGACTTCGGCATCAGTGTTCGCTGCGGTGAGCTGCACGCGGAAGCCGACCTCCTCGCGGGGCACCAGCGGGTACGCGGCGAGCGTGACGTACACCCCGCGGTCGAACAGCAGCTGCCCCACCTCACCGACGCGTTCGTGGTCGCGCAGGGGCACCTCGACGATCGGCAGGCCCGAGTGGTTGGGAGTGGCGACGCCCAGCTGCGCTAGGCACTCCAGAACGCGCTGGGTGTGGGTCCAGATCCGCTCGCGCAGCTCCTCCCCGCGGCGCTCGTTGACGTCGAAGCCAGTGAGCGTCGTGGCCAGCGAGGCGACCGGGGAGGGCCCCGAGTACAGGTAGGGTGCGGCCGCGACCTTCAGCAGCTCCTTGACCTCGGTCGGGCACGCGATGAACGCGAGCAGCGAGGAGTACGCCTTGGAGAAGCCGCCCACGAGGACCAGGTTCTCGTAGCTCTCCCCGTAGTAGCGGACGATGCTGTTGCCGCGCTGCCCGTACGGGCAGCGCTCGCCGGGGCCGCGCTCACCGATCACGCCGAAGCCGTGCGCGTCGTCCACGTACAGCAGCGCGCCGTACTCGCGCGCGACCTGCGCAAACGCGGGGATGTCGGGCGGGTTGCCGGTCATCGAGTTGACCCCGTCCATGCACACCAGCCGGGGGACGCCGGGCGCGCCGCTGTGCTCCCCGCGCAGCAGCTCCCCGAGGTGTTGGGGGTCTTCGAAGCGGAAGCGCTTCACCGTGGCGCCCCGCACCCGTGCCGCCTGGCAGCCGTCGTAGATCGTCTTGTGCGCCCGCGAGTCGAGCAGGATCGTGCCCGACCCCGCGAGCACCGGGATCGTTGAGAGGTGGATGTGGGTGATCGTCGGCAGCACCAGCGAGTCCGCACTGCCCAGCAGCGCCGTGAGGCGCTCCTCGATCTGCTCGTACAGCACCGGGCTGCCCAACAGGCGCGACCAGCTGGGATGTGTGCCCCACGCGTCCAGGTACGCCGGCACCGCCTCGATGATCTCGCGGTCGAGGTCGAACCCGAGGTAGTTGCAGGAGGCGAAGTCGGCCAGCCACTGCGACCCGACGCGGATCATGCGTCCGTCGATCTCCTCGATCACGGCGTCCATCATCGGGTGCGAGCGGGTCAGCGCCGTCAGGTCGCGCAGCGCAGCGGGGGGCTCTCGACGTGCCCGTGCCCGTTGTTGTGCCCGTTGTCGCTGTGCCCATTCGACGACGGCTCCGCGCTGAGCACGGTGTCGAGCTGCTCGGCAGCCGACGGCTTCGCACTGAGCACGGTGTCGAGCTGCTCGGCAGCGCTCTCGCTCTCTGGCAGCGGCTGGGCGCGCAGGAGCGTCTCGAGGTCGAGCGCCGGCAGCGGCCGCGAGAGCGCGTACCCCTGGACGAGCTCGCAGCGGTTGGCCACGAGCGAGCTCCACGTCACCTGATCCTCGATCCCCTCCGCCACGACGCGGATACCGATCGAGTGCGCGAGCTGGATCGTGGCCTGCACGATCGCCGCGTCGACCGGGTCGGTGGTCATCCGCCCGACGAATGAGCGGTCGATCTTGACCTCCCCGACGGGCAGCGACTTGAGGTGGGTGAGCGAGGAGAAGCCAGTGCCGAAGTCGTCGAGCGAGAGGCCGAGGCCGAGCTCCCCGAGTTGCGCGAGCACGTCGCCGACGCGCACGGGGTCGGCGAGCACCATGTTCTCGGTGACCTCGAGCACGAGTGCCTCCGGCGGCAGCCCGTGGGCCTCGAGCGTCGCGGCCACCTCGGCGGGGAACTGCGTGTCCTGGAGGTCGGCGACCGTCGTGTTCACGGCGACGTGCAGCTCGAAGCCGGCGTCGCGCCAGATGCGAATCTGTTTGAGCGCGAGGTCGAGCATCCTGCGCGTCAGTGCCCGCCCCAGGCCGGCCTGCTCGGCGACCGTCACGAACTCAGCCGGTGAGATCAGCCCGCGCGTGGGGTGCTGCCAGCGCACGAGCGCCTCGACGCCGACGATCCTGCGCGAACCGGCGTCGGCCTTCGGCTGGAAGTGCGCTTCGATCTCCCCCGCTTCCAGCGCGTGGGAGAGTTCGCCGGCGAGCGTCAGGCGCTCGAGCGAGTGCTTGTCGCGCTCGCGTGCGTAGCAGGCGTACCCCAACTGTGCGGCCTTGGCCTCGTACATCGCGACGTCGGCGTGCTGCATCAACTGCTCGTCGTTTTCGGCGTGCTCGGGGAACAGCGCGATCCCGATGCTCGCCGTCACGCGCAGGCCGACGGTCTTGATCGGGAACGGCTGGGCGATCGCCTTGAGGATCTTCTCCGCGACTAGCTCCGCGCTCGTGCCGTCGCTGGAGTCCGAGAGCAGCACGCCGAACTCGTCGCCGCCGAGGCGCGCCGCTGTGTCGCTAGCGCGCAGCACCGCGTGCAGCCGTTCGCCCACCTGGCGCAGCAACTGGTCCCCGGCGTCGTGGCCGAGCGTGTCGTTGAGCTCCTTGAAGTGGTCGAGGTCGACGATCAGTAGCGCCACGCTCTCGCCGGTCGCCCGGGAGGCGATGATCCCGTCGCGCACGCAGCGCAGGAAGTGGCGGCGGTTGGGCATCGACGTGAGGTCATCGGTCATCGCCTGGCGGCGCGTTTCGGCGAGCGCGCGCACGTCGCGGAAGGTGAGTGCTACGCGCGCGAACGCAAAGAACATCGTGAGCATCGCGAGCGTTAGCGCGATCGGGTCCAGGCGGCTGAAGTGGTCGTAGATCAAGAGGCCGAGCGCGCTCACGGTGAACGCGGCGGGGATCGCGAGCACCGCGCCGCTTGGGACGGTGTCGGTCTCGATCGTCGCGCGCGGCTGCCACGCCGCGAGCGCGAGCAGCGCCACGCCGATGTCGTAGGTCATGTTCGTCAGGGCGCTGGGAGCCGCCGCGCCCCCCGCCACCTGCAGCGCGTACATGCAGTCCGCGGTGGCCAGCGCGATGAAGCCGATGCCGAGCATCGCCCACATGCGGTCCAGCCGCCAGCCGCGCAGCGCGAGCACCCCCACGACGAGCGCGGCGAGCAGCAGGTCGCAGAGCGGGTAGGCCATCTCGGTGATCACGGCGGCCGTCCCGCCCGAGACCGTCGCCAGCACCGGCCGCACCACGATCGCCGCCCCGATCGCCGCGATCCCGAGGCCCGCGACGATGCCGTCCAGCCACATCCGCGCCGGCACCCGCCGTTCGCGCAGCCCCGCGAGGCCCACGATCCCGAGGTAGCAACAGGGGTACAGCGTCAGCCACATCCCGTCGCAGATCGAGGGGATCGGGGGGTTCGGGAGGTGTTCGATCCACGCCGCCCACAGCACGTTGCCGAGGCCGTAGACGGAGATGCCGAACGCGAAGATCATCCACGAGCTGCGCGACTCCGTGGTGCGCACGGCGCGCCAGCACACGATCACCCCCACGAGGATGTAAACCGCCGAGGTCAGCCAGTCGCGGATCGGTTCTTCAACGGAGCGCCCGCCGATCCCGAGGATTGCGTGCGCTCCGGTGGCTGCGACGATCGCGATCAGGAAGGCTGTGGCGCCCGCCAACATTCGACGCTCGGTAGGCCGTAGCCCCGAAGAGAGCGGCAGCAGTGACGTGCCCATGGGCAGGGATATCGGACATGGTGGCCATACCTTTACCGTTGGTATGTTCGGGTAATCCTATGTATCCCACGCGCTCGGCGTTCACCAGTGGTGCTCGAACCCCTCGAGTTGCTGGAGGCGTCCCTCCTCGTCAAGCAGCGCGACCCCTGGCGGGCCAGGCTGGCCGGCTCGGAGCACACGCCCGATCCACGTGAGGCCCGGGCGGGTGGGGCCTCCAAGCTCTGCGAGTGCCCGCTCGGCCCGCTCGCGATCCGCGGGGTCCAAGCAGAAGCAGAGCTCATAATCCTCCCCCGCCCCGGCGGCCAGCTGCCATGGGGGCAGCCCCAGCTGCGCGGCGATCTCGGGGACCCCTGCATCCAGGGGCAGGGCGCTGAGGTCCACCTCCAGGAGCACTCCGCTCGCGCGCCCCACGTGACCGGCGTCGGTCGTCAGGCCGTCGGAGAGGTCGATCATCGCATGTGCGCCGGCGCCTGCGAGCGCGCGGCCCTCGGCGAGACGCGGCGTGGGCGTGCGCAGGCGGTCGAGCAGCGTCGTAGCCGCACCGGCGCCACCCGCAAGCCCCTCGAGCGCTACCAGCGCCTCGTCCGTGTCACCCCCGTGCGCTACCGCTAGCTCCGGGCCAGTGCTGCCCATGCGCCCTTCGAGCACCGCCAAAGCCGCGCCCGCACCCCCAAGCCGCCCGGTGACCCCCACGAGGTCTCCCGGCTTCGCCCCGTTGCGGCCGACAAGCTCGTCCTCGGAGTCGGCCCAGCCGACGGCTGTCACCGACACGGTGAGCGCGGGCGCGACGACGACGTCCCCGCCGAGGATCGCGACGCCCGTCGCTCCTGCCAGATCGCGAGCGCCGCGAACCAGCTCGAGCGCCTGCTCCTCGGTGAACCCCGCCGGCAGGCCAAGTACCAGGTATGCCTCCCCCGGCTCGGCGCCCATCGCGGCGAGGTCGGAGAGCGCCGCGGCGAGCGCTCGCCAGCCGACCTGTGCGGGCGTCATCCAGCCTTTTTCTGGTTGAAGAGGAGCCTGCCCACCCCGGCTCGGCGGCCTTTGGCCGCCTGCGCCACCCTCTTGGAGACGAAAGTGGACTCCCTCGACCATCGCGTCCACGGAGGTCACGCACACCGGCCGGGCGCGCACCACCGCGGCGTCGTCGCCGACTCCGCGCAGCACGCGGCCGCCTGGCGCCCGCCCACCCGCCGGGGTGAGCTCAGCCGCGATCGCCTCGATCAGCGCGAGCTCGCGGCCCACGGCGCGACGGTGTGGCGGGGTTGCGGGCCGCTCGGCGCCCACGTGAACCTCAGCGGTGCCGGTAGACGATCCGCGCGCGGTCCAGGTCGTAGGGGGAGAGCTCGCAGCGCACGCGGTCCCCGGGGAGGATGCGGATCCTGAAGCGGCGCATCTTGCCGGCGACATGCCCCAGCACCACGTGATCGTTGTCGAGCTTGACGCGGAACATCGCGTTGGGCAGCGCCTCGATCACCTCGCCCTCGAATTCGACCTTGTCTTCCTTTGCCACTGGTGCGTCCCATCTGAGTCCCACTCGCCTCGCCGCCATCGGTGGAGGCGTGGGGTGGACCTGGTCTCGGATTTGCGACACCCAAACTACCAGCGTCAGCCGGGAGGGGCGGTTCCGCCGTTCTTGGCACCGCCGCCTCCGGTGTTCCCGCCACCCGCGTTCCCACCGTCTGCTCCGCCCCCGTTCCCCCCGCCTCCCGCGTTCCCCGCGCCGCCGGCGTTGCCCTCGCCCCCCGCGGTCGGTCCGCCGCCAGGTTCGGCGGGCGCAGGGTTCGGGGCGGCTTCAGGTTCGGCCGGCGCGCTTTCCCGGGGAGACACCCCCGTGCCCGGTTCGGCGCCTGCCCCCGGTTCAATGCGGCCCGCGCCGGGGGTGGTGGCGTGGTGGCCGTGGCGAGGTTTAACGATGGCCGGGGCAGAGCTCGCCGCCGATTCGTCAAGTGGCGCGACGGACTCGCCGGTGGTGGCGAAGTGGCCGAAGAACGGCTGGTAGACAAGCGGTTCGGTGGGCTGGGGGAAGGGCACGCAGTGAGTGCCGACGACCGGGTCCATGTAGTCGTGCCAGATTACGGCGGGCAGTGCGCCCCCCTGCTGGGGTTCGCCGTGGACGTCGGTCATCGGGACGTCTTTGTTGGGGTACCCCATCCACACCACGGTCGTGTATTCGGGGGTGTAGCCGTCGAGCCAGGCGTCGACGAGCTTGCTGGTGGTGCCGGTCTTGGCGGCGGTGGGGCATTCGATCGCGGAGCGCACGGCGGTGCCCTCCAGGACGTTCTCATGGAGGATGTCGGTCTCCTCCGCGGTGACCCCGTTGGAGAGCACCTTCACTCGGTGGGGGGTGCCCCAACTGGAGTCCACGCGGCCTTCGGGGAACACGACCTTGGTGATCGCGATCGGGGTGTTGCGGTAGCCGCTGTCGGCGAGGGTGGCGTAGACGTCGGCCATTTCCAGCGGGGTGACGCCCAACGTCAGACCGCCCAACGCCTGCGAGGGGTTGCCTTCCAGGTGGGTCTTGACGCCCATCTTGTAGGCCATTTCGGTGATCGATTCCTCACCGAGATCGGCGGCGAGCTGGGCGTAGACGGTGTTGTCGGAGGTGAGCGTCGCCTGCACGAGGTTGATCGACCTGTTCAGCGAGGTGCCCTCGAAGGTGTGCACTTCGTATTCCGGTTCCGCCGCCAGCCAGCCTTTGTAGAGGGTGTGGGAGAGGTAGTAGGTGGAGTTGGGGTCCACTCCCCTTGAGAGCGCGTCGGCGAGGTCGATTGCCTTGAAGGTGGACCCGGGCTGGCGGTGGCCTTCGGAGGCGAGGTTGAACTGCGACTTCTCGTAGCTCTCAGACTCGGCCATCGTCTCGATGTAGCCGTTGTGTGGATTGAGCGTGACGATCGCGGACGCGGGGTCTTCGGGCTCGTCGAGCACTTCGGCGATCGCCTTGTGGGCGAGTTCCTGCAAATGCAGGTCGAGCGTGGTGTAGACCTTCAGCCCGCCGCGTTCCACGGCCCTCTGCCCGTAGCGGTCGATCAGCTGCTGGCGGACGTATTCGAAGAAGAAGCCTTCCTTGCGTTCGGAGTAGAAGTTGCCGTGCTGGAGCTCCAGCGGCGCGCGCTCGGCGGCGGCGGCCTGGGCGGGGGAGACGTAGTGCAGTTCGGCCATCTTGGCGAGCACCTCGTTGCGACGCTGGCGCGCGGCGGAGGGGTACAGGAAGGGGTTGTATTCGGAGGGGGCCTGGGGCAGACCGGCCAGCAGCGCGGCCTGCTCGAGGTCTAGCTGGGAGGCGGGTTTGTCGAAGAAGATCCGCGAGGCGGCCTGCACTCCGATCGCGGTCTGCCCGCCGACGGTGCCGTAGGGGACGCTGTTGAGGTAGCTGGTGAGGATCGCGTGCTTGGAGTGGTGTTTCTCGTATTCGAGCGCGAGCTTGGCCTCGACGATCTTCTGTTCGAGCGTGTGCTCGTCGCCGCCGAGGTAGAGGTTGCGCATCAGCTGCATCGCGATCGTGGAGCCGCCCTGTAGGACCCGACCCTGTGAGAGGTCCTTCACGGCGGCACGGAAGATCCCGGTGAGGTCGACGCCGTCGTCTTTGTAGAAGCGCTGGTCCTCGATCGCGACGGTCGCGTTCGCAAGGTTGGCAGGGATCTGTGACCAGGGGATCGGCGAGCGAAGCTCGTTGGACTGGATGAACCCGAGGCGGGTGCCGTCAGCGGCGAACACCTGCGAGGAGGCCCCGTCGATGACCGGGTGGCGCGCAGCGAGCCCGGGGGTGGACTGCACGACGGAGAGCACGTACGCGACGGCGCCGACGGTCCCGAGGCAGAGGACGCCTGTAAGCACGGCGAGGCCGGTGAGGAGGATGCGGGAGGGCCCGCCGCGGCGGTGGCGGCGTCGCCGCTGTCGTGCGTTTCGAGACATGGGCTCGATAGATCTACCAGCGGGCGTGGAAGACTCCTTCAGAGATTATCGTCTGAAATCGAGATGACCCCCGGTACCGCTGAGATCGAGAGGACCCCCGCGACCGCTGAGATGGCTGTTGCAACCCCGCCGGTTGAGCTTGTGGCGAGCACGGCGCAGAGCGCGGCGGTACGCGACTGCTGGCGGGCGCTGTGGGTCTCGCGCGTGGTGGTGCTCCTCGCGGGCGTGGGCGCGGTCGCGGCGTTTGGGGTAGGACGGGCGCGCAGCGCCTACGACCCGCGCGGCGTGACGAGCGGCTTTGGGTGGCTCGGCGACCTGCTGGCGGCCCCGGTGGCGCGCTGGGACTCCGTGTGGTACCTGGTGATCGCGCACTACGGGTACAGCCCCGACCTCGGCTCCTTCACGGCCCCGCGGACAGCTTTCTTCCCGCTGTACCCGCTGGAGGTGCGGGGGATCTCAACGCTGGGTGTCCCGCCGATCGCGGCGGGCGTGGCGCTCTCGTTGGTGGCGTTTGCGGCGGCGCTGTACGGCATCCACCGCCTGTGCACACTAGAGCTCGGCCGCCTCGCGGGGGACCTCGACTCCGCCCACCCGCGCGGGGACGTGGCGCGGCTGGCCGTGCTCGTGACGGCGCTGGCCCCGATGGCGTTCTTCTTCTCCGCGGTGTACTCCGAGGCGCTGTACCTGGCGCTGTCGGTGGGGGTTTTCTGGTGTGCGCGCCAGGGGCGCTGGACGTGGGTGGCCGCGCTGGGTGCGCTGGCGAGCGCAACGCGCAGTGCGGGAGTTGTGCTGGTGGTGCCGGCGTTGCTGCTCTACCTGTACGGGCCGCGGGAGGACCGGGAGCCGGACTTCCCGCCCCGCGCGTGGTGGCGCCCTCGCTATGCGCTGCGCCGAGACGTCCTGTGGATCGCAGCGCTGCCGGTCGGCGTGGGAGCGTACATGGCCTACCTGGGGCTCGCGGGGGAGCTCCGCTGGAGCCGTTCCACGCCCAGCAGGTGTGGAACAGGCAGTTCGTGGGGCCGTTCGTGGGCGTGTGGGACGGCGCGCGGGCGGCGTTCGACGGTGTGCGCCAGCTGCTCTCCTTCCAGCGCACGCACATCTACTTCTCCGAGGCGGGGGGCAGCCCGTTCGTAGACGCGGGTCACAACCTGATGCTGTTCGCGTTCCTGGCGGCGGCGGTGCCGATGATCGTCGGCGTGCTGCGCCGGTTGCCGCTGGCGTACGGCGCGTACGTGCTGGCGGCGCTCGCGTTGCCGCTCTCCTACCCCGTGCCCCCGGAGCCGCTGATGTCGCTGCCGCGCTTCGAGGTGGTGCTGTTCCCGCTCGCGATGTGGGCGGGGGCGTGGCTGGCACAGAGGCCGCGGGCGCGCCTGCCGGTGCTGACGGCTTCGGCTGTGTCGATGGCGTTCTTCGTGGGGGAGTTCGCCACGTGGCACTGGGTGGCGTAGGGGGTCGATCCCCCGCGACGGCCCTGCGCCTCCAGTGACTTCCCCGATGCACGCCCGCAACGCAGCTGGAGGGGGACGAGCCCTCTCCGAGAGGGTCGAGGCGGTGCTGCTGGACGGGTTGGGAACACTGGTGGCGCTGGAGCCACCCTGGCCGGCGTTGGTGGCACGGCTGCGGGAGGCTCACGGCGTGGAGCTCGCGCCGGCGGCGGCGGAGCGCGCGTTTCGCGCGGAGATCGCCCACTACCGGGCGCACCACCACGAGGGGCGGGACGCGCAGGCGCTGGAGAACCTGCGGCGCCGCTGCGGAGAGGTGCTGCACGCCGAGCTTCCCAGCGCTGTCGGGGAGGCGCTCTCGGTAGCGGATCTGACGGCGGCGATGCTGGAGGCACTGCGCTTCACCGCTTACCCCGACGCCCCGGTGGCGCTGACGGAGCTACGCAAACGGGGGGTGGCGCTCGTGGTGGTCAGCAACTGGGATGTCTCGCTGCCGGCGGTGCTGCGCGGGGTGGGCCTCGAGGGGATGGTGGACGGCGTGGTGACCTCGGCACAGGTGGGGAGTCCCAAGCCGGACCGGGCGATCTTCGAAGCGGCGCTCGCGCTGGC
This sequence comes from uncultured Solirubrobacterales bacterium, assembly GCA_963701215.1. Classification (GTDB taxonomy): domain Bacteria; phylum Actinomycetota; class Thermoleophilia; order Solirubrobacterales; family Solirubrobacteraceae; genus Palsa-744. The sequence goes on along the minus strand of OY969580.1, from coordinate 3,766,422 downwards.
GGGGGTCGCGCCGGACCGGGCGGTGCACGTGGGAGACTCGATCGAGCACGATGTTCGCGGCGCGCTCGCCGCGGGCATCCGCCCAGTGCTGCTGAGCCGCGAGAATGCCGAGCCCGACGGACCGCCCCCGGGGGTGCCGACGATTACCTCGTTGGCGGAGCTGTCGCCATTGCTTGGCGAGACGCCGCGGGTGGGCAGCGAGAACGGTGGCGTGGGAGGCGCACATTGACCGTAAGCTGGCTTGAGCCAGACGACGATGAGGCAAACATGGAGCTCCAGCCCGACATCCCATCCCACCAGCGGGTCGAGACCGACCTCGTCCTCTTCCCGCTCGAGCCCTATAGCCCCCCCACGCCGAGTGAGCCTCCCCTGCCCCCCGGCCCGCGGCTCCCGACGGCTGACTGGCCGTGGTGGACGGCCCCGGCGGCGCTCGTGGGGGGGCTGCTGCTCGCGGCGCTGGGGGGGCTGGCGGTGGACATCCCGGCGGCGCTGCTGTTCGGGGTGAGCATCAGCTCCTCGAATATCCCGGGGGGCCTCGAGATCCTGGACACGGTGGTGCAGGACGCGATGTTCGTGCTGTCCGCGGTGCTGTTCGCCAAAGTGGGCGCCCGCACGGTGCGCGCCTGGCAGTTCGGGCTGCAGCGCCCGGGCATTGGCTGGCTGAGCCCGCGCGTGGGCTGGCTGTGGGCGGTGGGGATGATCCTCGTGACGCTGTTCACGTTCCTCGTCTTCAGCGTCGCGTGGGCAGAGATCCTGAACGTGAACACGAAGGAGAAGCTGCTCGAACAGCTGGGCGCCAACGAAGGGACGTCGCTGTTGCTGCTGAGCGCGGGGCTCACGTGCGTGGTGGCGCCGATCTGCGAGGAGTTCCTGTTCCGCGGCTTCATCTTCCGGGCGCTGTACAACTGGCGGGGGATGTGGCCCGCGGCGGTGATCACGGGCCTGATCTTCGGCGCGATCCACACCGGCTCGGCGCCGGTGGTCGATCTGATGCCACTTGCGGCCCTGGGGTTCGGGCTGTGCGTGCTCTACCGCTACACCGGTTCGCTGTACCCGTGCATCGCGGCGCACTCGCTGAACAACTCCGTCGCCTTCGGGGACCTGGAGAACTGGGGGTGGCAGATACCGGTGCTGGCGGTGAGCGCGCTGGCGGCGATCGCGCTGCTCGTCGTGGTGCTGCGCCGCGGCGGCGTGATCACCGCGCCGCCGGTGCCGGTGTCGCCCAGCGGGGGCGTGGTCGACACCGATGTCGCTCGTGATCTCGGCGGAGCGTAGGACTCCCCGCCAGCAGCTTCGGCTGTGAGTGGGCCGTGAGCGGCAACCGACCGACGGCCGCCGTCTTGTGGGCGTCGTAGGATCGGCGGTGATGATTGCCACCGCGCCCCCGCCTCCGGCCCCCACGGCACCGGTCGTGGGACACATGACGCTCGCGACCCAGCGCCTGCGCGGCCGTCCGCCGTTCCTGCTCACTGGCGAACGCCTTGTGGTGAGGGGCACGGTGAGCCCGTTCGCGGCGGGGCAGAGCGTGACGGTGCGTTTCGAGGAGGATGGCCGCACGGTGCAGACAAGCAGGGTGAGCGTGCTGCCGGGGAGCGACGGGACGGGCCGCTTTCGACTCGGCTGGTCCCCCCGTGAGCCGGGCCTGGTACAGGCCCTTGCGGGGCACACCGCCTCACCCCAGCTCTCCGCGTTCACGGCGCGCACGGGGAGTGTGCGCTACGTGAACCCCGACATGAGCGAAGGCGCGCGCGGCCCGGGGGTGTGGGTGCTGCAGTCGGCGCTGAGCGCGCTGCACTACGCGGTGCCGCTGAACGGCGTCTTCGACGAAGGGACCGGCCAGGCAGTGACGGCCTACCGCAAGCTGACGGGACTCGAACGCGTACCGGACACCGACACGCAGGTCTTCCACCTGCTGCAGCGGGGGGCCGGCGCCTTCCACGTGCGCTACCCGCGGGACGGCAGGCACGTGGAGGCCGATCTCGCCGCGCAGGTGCTCGCCGAGATCGAACCGGGCGGGCGCGTGCGGCGCATCTACACGATGAGCTCGGGCAAGCCCTCGACCCCGACGGTGCTGGGCCGCTTCCGGGTCTACCTCAAGACGCCCGGGGTCAACTCGGAGGGGATGGTGGACTCCAACTACTTCATCCGCGGCTACGCGATCCACGGGTACCCCGAAGTGCCCACGTACGCCGCCAGCCACGGCTGCCTGCGCGTCCCGATCCCAGATGCCCCGGCGATCTACGCGTGGGTTCAGCTCGGGACCCCGGTGGACGTGTACTACTGAGTTGCTGAGGCAGCTGCTGAGGCGTTCCGCTGGGCAAGCGAGGCAAGGACGCACCGAGCGAAGTGTGCTTGGCACACGAGCGAGGGAGGACGCAGACCGATCGTAGATCGACGGGATCCCCGATCGGCCAGCGCCGCCCAGAGGACGCCTCAGACGCGGATGCGGAGCACGCGCGCTACGTAGCCGAGGCCGATCCCGTAGACGAGCAGCGCCATCAGGGTGCCGACGCCGCGGATCACCCACTGGCTGGTGGAGCCCGCGGTGATCCCCGAGAACGGCGAGGTGAGCTTGCCGGCGACTTCGTCGATCGCTTCGTGCACGGCGCCCTCGTGCGAGGGCTGGGTGGCGGTCGTGGTTTCGCTCACCTTGTCGACCTGGTGGGTGGAGGCGCTGGAGGTCTGACCGACGGCGAAGATCGCGAAGGAGACGACCACGATCAGGCAGAGAATCCGCGAAGCCACGCGCAGGACTCCCGCAAGGGGGAAGAGTACGCGGGTGGCTGTCATCGAGTGTCCTCTGTTAGACGGTGGCGTTGCAAAGTGCTGCACAGAGGTACATCGGCAGCCGGACGACGGACCTTCAGGCTAGATTAGGTCCGCAGTGGACACGGTGGCCAAACCTACGAGTGGCCTCGCCGCCGCGCGCGCGCAGCTGGTGGCGGGCCTGCGCGAGCACGCGCTGGTGCGGGGCGAGGTGACGCTCACGAGCGGCCGCAAGGCTCAGTACTACGTGGACGCCAAGCGCGCGATCCTGTTGCCGGGCACGTTCACGGCGCTCGGCGTGCTGATCGCCGAGCAGGTGCGAGCGTGCCGCGCGAGCGCGGTGGGGGGTGTGCCGGTGAGCGCGATCCCGGTGGCCTGCGCGGCGCTCGCGGCAGGTGCAGAGAAGGCGTTCATCGTGCGCAAGGAGCGCAAGGCGCACGGCCTACAGCGGTGGATCGAGGGCCCCGAGCTCGCGGCGGGAGAGCGCTGCCTGATCGTCGAGGACGTGGTCACCACCGGTGGCTCCACGATCGAGGCGCTGGAGCGCGTGCGCAGCGAGGGCCTCACCGTTGCGGGCGTGGTCAGCGTGCTCGACCGCCTGGCGGGTGGGGCGCAGGCGATCCGCACGGCGCTCGGCGACGAGCAGGCTCCCTACGTAGCGCTGAGCACGATCGACGAGGTCTACCCCGAGCGCCCGGACCGGTGATGGTCCCGGCCGGACACGGACAGGATCCCTCGGCGTCGCCCGATCCTCCGGTGCGACGCGACCGGCCGGCCTCCGACGATCCCTCCCCGCCACCCCCCGACCCGCCGATCTCCCCCGACTCGACAATCGTCAGGGAGGCGCAAGCCAGCGATGTCCCCGCGCTGCTGGAGATGTTCGCGGAACTGGCAGAGTTCGAGGAGCTGACGCACGAGCTGCGCGCCACCGAGAAACAGCTGGTCGAAGCTCTGTTTGGCCCCCACCCGGCCGCGGAGGCGCTGATCGCTGAGCAACGGGACTCCCACGCGGCGATCGGATACGCCCTCTACTTTCCTACCTTCTCGAGCTTCCTGGCCAGCACGGGGATATGGCTCGAGGATCTCTTCGTACGCCCCGCCCACCGCCGCGCAGGCGTCGGCCGCGCGCTGCTGGCCGCAGTCGCCGCGCGTCTGCGTGAGCGCGGAGGAGCCCGCCTCGAATGGGCCGCGCTCGACTGGAACGAGCCCGCGCTGAGCTTCTACCGCGTCCTTGGCGCACGCACGATGCCCGAGTGGATCACCCACCGCCTGGTCGGCGAGGACCTCGATCGCCTCGCCGGCGAGCATCCGCGGCGATAGCCTTCGAGCAGGCCCCGGCGGCGGATCGGGGTGTTATTGCCCTCGTAGTCCAACGGATAAGACAACCGCCTCCTAAGCGGTGGATCCAGGTTCGACTCCTGGCGGGGGCATTAGACTTGGAAGCCCTGCATTCAAGCGGTGTTTGCCCCAGGCGGTCCGACGGCGGCGAACCGCGCGAGGGCTCCGTTTTGAGCCTCAGTGCCCGATGGTGCCCAATCAGCAGCCTGACGAGTGCTCGCAGGCGCTCCCTGGACCCTCGTATCGCGGTGCATCTTGGGATGGTCGAGCGAGTGTCAACGCGGCAGAGAACAGTGTTCAGCCGCCGCTCATGGCCTGTGTTCGCTCACGCAGCGCACGTTCCAGCTTGCCGAGCTGCACCGAGATCTCCCGCACCTGCACGAGCAGGTCGTCCTCGGCGGTCTCGACGTGTTCGACGGCCGGCGCGAGGAAGCGCTGTGCGACTGCTCCAATGACGAGCGTGGCCGTGCCGATGCCGACCAACATGACGAGGACGGCGATGATCTTGCCCTCGGTTGTCTTCGGCGTGATATCGCCGTAGCCAACCGTCGTCATCGTGGTGATGGCCCAGTAGACGCCGTTCCCAAAGGAGATGCCTTCCTCCGCTGCGAACCCGGCCCCGCCGACCATTGCCGTCAGCAAGGCGAGTCCGACGGTTGCTCTGACACCCTCCAAGGAGAACACAACACGCGCCAGCGGCGCGAGTCTCAGCAGCCGGCAAGTACGCCCCCCGCACGCCACTCCGGCCCCCGTCGTACTCGAAGCACCCGAGGGGGAGGAGTCCGACCGGCGCGCGCCGTGGCTTGAGCCCTACGGCGGCGACCCCGAATGGCGCTCGTGGATGTGGGGCGGGATCGTCGCGCTCCACGGCCGCTACCCGACAGCACTCGCCAACCTGAAGGATGGCTGGTGGGAAAGCGAGACGCACGTCGAGACCCTGTGCGCGCTGGTCGTATGGCGCCAGTGGATCGATGACGCCGGACGCGACCCCCGCGAAGAGCTGGCCTTCCAGGCACAGCTCTACGACTACAGCCACATTCTCCGCCAAGAAGGAGGCAGCGTCACCCGCGCATGGACACCAGGTGCCGCGCCAGACGGGTGGATCCGCTGATCGCGAACACGACGCGACCGAAAAGCAGCACCGAGGGGAACGCGCGAGTCGGTGGTCGAGGGCGCGCGAGGACTACGGGCACCACGGACGGCGGGAGTTGTGGCGGCCGGGTGGCCGCGGCTACGTGCACCGGAGGCGTCGGCTTCGCCTCCTTGTCCACCTGCTTCGCGTGGGATGCGTGAGGGAGCCACAAGCTCTGGAAGACTGTCGAGGCTCGTCCAAGGCGGGCACGTGCCGGGTGGTCGGGCAAGACGGCTCCTATCCGGCGAAGGCGGTATCTTCCAGAACGTGGCACTGGGGGGCGGAGCCGAATCTACGCAAGACACTTGGGTGAGCTGGAGGAGGTACGGGGTGTGAGTCGCATTCGATGGGCCGCATACTGCATCGGGTTCCCGGTGAGCCTAATTTGTCTCGTCGCCCTCGTCGCTGGCTGCGGTAGCAATACGACGACGACCAAACAGGCGGCTGCGACACCTCCGCCGGAGCCGTCGGTCGAACTGCACTCAATCAGGGGAGTTTCTCCCAGACTGGCTCTCAGGCGACGCTGACAGGAACCGTGACGCCAGGTGCCGCCGTGACCGTCAGCGAACACCCGGCCGCCATCCACGGGAGTGACTGGCACGCGACGGTGCAGCACCTCCACGTCGGTGAAAGCACTATCGGCGTCAGCGCGTCCCTCACGGGTCACCAGTCAGCGGAAGATACGATCACGGTCACCCGGCATCACACCCAAGCCGAACTAGAAGCGATAGCTCAAGCCACAAAAGAAAGGGAAGCAAGAAGAAAGGAAAGGGAAGAGCAAAGAGAACGCGAAGAACGAGCACATAAAGAAGTCGAAGAACGCAAAGAACGCGAACATAAAGAAGTCGAAGACGCCACCCTGTCTCAGCAGAATGCGTTGCGGTCCGCTAGAAGAATATCTCCACGCGTCCGCGTTTTCAGAAGCGGGCCTGATCGAACAGCTCTCTTCCGAAGCCGGTAGCAAATTCACCGTGGCGCAAGCCGAATACGCCGCCAAAAATGTCGGCTTGTGCTGAGGCGTCCCTGCCAGCGTTGGCCACGAGGAGCCAAGCGACCCCTACCCTAACCCGGCCCGGCCGTTCAGCCAGTCGTCGGTAGCTGCGGCAGGCTTCTACCAATCATCTGGCCCTCGCTGCTTTGCTGGCTGGGCGAGCCCACGCGTCTGGCATCACTGCTTTGCGCTGGATAGCGAGCGCGCCGACGGAGGCCACTCACGCCGCTGGTCCGGACGAGACAGGAAAGTCCTCCCGGCGTCCGGCTTGATCTCGCATCCGATGAAAAGCAAGTACCGGAGAACCATCCGGAGGGCTAAGGAAACGGCGTTGATTTAGGCGTGGAGGACGCCGGCGGGGAGAAACCGCTCGAACGACTCGTGCGTCTGGAAGTAGCTGGAGTGGGTGCGCTTGATCGTCTCCAATGAGTCGGCGCTGAGCAGGACGACCTCCACGTCGGAACGGCCCTGAGCGTCCTGCTCCGCCTGCTCGTACGCCTCCAGCGCGGCGTCGTAGTCCGTGCCGTAGGGCCGGACGTCGGCGTGAGCCGACGGGATGTCGTAGACGACTAGGAAGTGCTTGATGTCCGCTGGGCTCATGGTGTGGTGTCTTCCTCGCGGGGAAGGGTCTCTCTGATCTTCGCATACCGTTCGTTGAGCGTCGCCGCCAGCTCCTCGGGAAGCGTCTCGCCACGGTCGAGGAACGCGAAGGCGTCGGAGACGGCGACGTAGTACGCATGGATCTCGGCGGCGCCGGCTCCGAACTTGAGACCGACACCGATCTGCCGGCCGTCCTCCTCGACCTGGTTAGCCCAAACATCCTGGAGGACGGTGCGCAGCTGCACCTCTACCGGGTAGCCGCCGCGACGGACAATCAGGTGCAAAGCGCGGTAGCCCGAGAGCTTCGGTTCGGCGATGTAGTCGCGGACCCGGATGATCGTCCACGTCTTGCGTAGGCGGCGGCTCACCGCGTAGACGTGGTGCAAGCTCGGCAGCAAAGCGCGGACGCCGCCGATGTCCTGCATCTGCGTGACCTGCATCTTGGGCTCACGCGCGAGCTTGTCGATGATCGTGGTCCACCGCTTCAGCCGCTGGGCGACCTCGACCCGGCCGCCGACGCGGCCTTCCTCCTTGTCCACGTGGTAGCGGAGGTTCGCGGCGACGTTGGAGAGCGGGCGAGCGTGCAGCGTTCGCCACCACCTCACCGCCTGGAAGGCCAGGACAATCTCCTCCGGGCCGATCTCCTCGGCGGCTCGATCAAAACCGAGGCGCGACGTTGCCTCCGCGACACCCAGAAGGACCCGGCCAGCCCGATTGACCTGGCCCTTGGAGAAGGGCGGCTCGGCGGAAGGCTGCGACCGCACGACTCGTCTCGGGCTCATTGCCGCAGCCTACGGCCTACTTGCGACGGCACGATCCCCGCAGTCTTCGTTTGGGCACCAGCGGCCGTCCAGTGCCCAAACCCAGCCAAATCGCGCTCGATCCCGCATCATCCCGCGACGGGATGGAGAGACCGAATCCCCTGCAACCGCCTACAGATCGGTCATCTCGGACCCGCCCGCCCGTGTCCTCCTAAGCGGTGGATCCAGGTTCGACTCCTGGCGGGGGCATTTTTGGATACCTAAATGTCGTTAGTCGAACCATCGAGTCGCCCTGGCTGAGGGCCGACGGAAGGCTGCTGACTGGCGTAATTCAGCCCTTCGGCGGAGGAAGCGGCTGGCCCTCCTGCTGGACCCTGCTGAACAAACCACAGCTGGTGGCGGCTGTGCCGATTCGACGCTGCGACGCCGCCCCAGATCATGCAAGCACACCATGCGACGGGTAGGCCAAAGCCGAGCGTGATGACCCCGAGGAAGATCGTCACCACGATCATCACGCACGCCGCCAGCACGGAGACGTAGAAAAGGCCCAATGGGCCAAATAAAAACGTGAGCACCAGGGCTGCCCCCACTGACTTGTCGGCCGGCATCCCGACAGGAGCGCCGACTGCGCCAGCGGCGACTGGCACCGGATGGCGATCTCGATAGGGCGTGTAGCTAGTCTTGATTTCGGACTCGTCCATCACACTCGAACGCGATCATAACGACAATGGTGGACTGATCGAGTCGTACTGGACGCCATCCACGCGCGACGGCGTAGCCCTCGAAGTGCACCCATACTATGTCCGCCTCGGCGTCATAGTGCCCGTCGATCCATATAGCCAAAGGCTAGCGCTGCCGCCACACCGTCACGAGGCGAGCCACCAACGGATCATCGCCGTCCGGATGTTCGTAGGCGATCACAAGCCGGCCGGCAACAACTCGCCAGTGCTCTACCTCAGCAGTGCGGCCTGGGTGGTCCTGCTCGTCCTAGCAGTAGTCGCCGCGTCGACGAGATCGCTTTATCCTCCCGGACCCTAGCCGCATCGGGTGTTGCTGCGCGCCCGCGCGTACAACGTCTCAGGCGCAACGTCGGCGTCGTTGGGCCAGACGATGGTACCGGCCTCGGCGTCTGCGCGGAACTGCGAGAAGTAGCCTGGGTCGTGTAGCCGCTCGAACACGCCGCCGTAGCCGAGCAGGTAGGAGAGGTCCACGTCGGCTGTGGTGCCATCCTCGAACCGGACGTGCGCGACGTACCCATCCAGCGGCTGAGCCTCGGCGAGAAGAGGCGTGCTGCGCACTACCGCGATACCTGCGCCGCCGACCGGCCGACCGGCTCGTAGTCACCGTGGAGCACGTCGGGATCGAGGTCGTAGCCGTTCGGCCATACGACGGTGCCAAGTTCGGGATCAACCCTCACCTGGCGGAAGTAGGCTGGGTCTTGCAGCGGCTCAGCCATCGGCCCCCAAAGATCGCCCGAGAGATCGACCTCTCGGACCAGGCCGTCGGTGAATGTCAGTAGCAGCCGGAAGCCCTCAAGCGGCTCGACGGCAGTTACGCGGGCAAGTAGGCGGGTATCGCTCATGGCAGTGGATCAATGCTAGCGAGCGGCGTGCGGGCCTGGGCGCGCTCCCAGTTGTCCCGTAACTCGGCCTGATGTAGTCCAGTCCACTCCCGAATGAGCCGCAGGGCTCGGATCGGCAGTTGTCCGGCCAGCGGATCACCGGTGTCGATGACGATCTGCGCCTCGTACTCCCCGTAGCGTGCGTGGAAGTGGGGCGGCGCGTGATCGCTGCTGTACATCGTCACGACGATCCCGTAGAACGCGCTGATCCGAGGCATCAGGCACCACGCCTGAGGCGTACGCGGATTGGTTTGGGCGTAGGCGCCTTGCGCACGGCAAGGGCGGAGGGACTGGCTCCAGGGCGTCATCGCTCGGGCAGACTACTCACGACCCCCGGTGCTTCAGTCGTTTGGGCGGCTATGTCACGGGATTCGCGGAGAGTCGGAGTTTTGTTGTCCGTGGCCGCTGGCGCTGCTCTGGTTGTCGTTCAGTCGGGCGATCACCCAATCGACGATGGCGTCGAAACGCTCCTCGGTGAGGGCGTGCTCGCCGTGCGCGCGGAAGTGCTGCAGTGCTTCCGACGCTCCCATGCTTCGGTAGGCGTACGCAGCTGCCTCAGCGATACGGGGAGCGTCCCACGAGTACTTGTCCTGGTCGGCTGAGCACAGGAGCAATGGCCGAGGTGCAACCAACGGAGCGATGTCGTCCAGGTCGCCTAGCTCCAGCAATCCGGGGATGGCTTGCGCACACTCAACGCCGATGCCGCGCGCCATCCTCTCTCGGTAGGTGCACGCCGAGCCACTCACGACCGCGAACGCAATCCGCTCGTCGAGGGCCGCGTGCAACAGCACACTGGCGCCGCCCATCGAGTGCCCAAGCGCCCCGATGCGCGTCTCATCGACTCCATCGAGCCCTGTGAGCATCGAATGCGCCGCCGCGGCATCGGTGAGAACCGTGCACATCAACGGCCGGCCCCGCACGAGCCGATAACACATCGTGTTGAAGTAGTCCCTCGCGTCGGACTCTCGAGCATCAGTACCGGGAGGTCCGGGCCTGCGGTCCTCGAATCCAATGGCGTCATGGGCGATGACGGTCACGCCTTGGCGAGCAAGCGCTGGCCCGAACGCCTGCCACGAGTCTCCGCAAAGTCCCGCTACCTCTGACTTGCCGAACTGCCACTGCGAGTGGTGCTGATGATGAACTACCACGCCTGCGCCGCGCGGATGTTCGGGTACCAGCAGCAATGCTGGGACGTCGCCCTCATCCCCTGTGAAGCTGACCGCCCGCTCGACGTATCCATTCCGCTGTCGTACGGCATGGACGACCAACTCGGGCATAGCCGGCACCGCAAATCCCAGCAGCTCGGTCAAACGCCGATGCAAGCTCTCTCCGTCCATACGGAGGCACTCTAGGGTCACGTACAACAGCGCGGCGTCTTCTCATCACCCACTCTCGGAGGTGTCGGCTTTGCCTCCGTGTCCGCGCTGAGGCACGGGCGGTCGGGCAGAGCGATCGGATGGTTGGGCTCACCTTGCTATTGCTAGACCCGTGAACGGGCAGACCAACCAGACATGAGCGACGCGCGCGCGGTCGAGAACGCCACCCCCGAGCCGTCGCGCGCGCGACGGCGGCTGATCCTTGCGATCTGCTGCATGAGCCTGCTGATTGTCGGACTGGACAACACGATCGTGAATGTGGCGCTGCCGTCGATCGGGCGCGAACTGCATACGGGGGTGTCCGGTTTGCAGTGGACCGTGGACGCCTACACGCTGGTGCTCGCCAGTCTGTTGATGCTGTCGGGGTCGATGGGCGACCGCCTTGGCCGGCGGCGGGTCTTCGCGACTGGGCTGGTGCTGTTCACGCTGGGGTCGCTGCTGTGCAGCGCGGCGCCGACCCTGGGGTGGCTGATCGTCTTTCGCATGTTGCAGGCGGTTGGGGGGTCGATGCTCAACCCGGTGGCGATGTCGATCATCCGCAACGTCTTCACCGACCCGCGGGAGCGGGCGCAGGCGATCGGGATGTGGGGGGCCGCCGTCGGCTTGAGCTTGGCGCTGGGGCCGGTCGTCGGTGGCGCGCTCGTGCAGTCGGCGGGGTGGCGGTCGGTCTTCTGGATCAACATCCCCGTTGGCCTCGCCGCGCTGGTGCTGACGCTGCGCTTCGTCCCCGAGTCGCGGGCGCCGCGCCCACGGCGCCTTGACCCTGTCGGCCAGGTGCTGATGATCGCGCTGCTGGCGTCGCTCACCTACGCGATCATCGAGGCGCCCTCGGCCGGCTGGTTCTCCACACAGAGCGTCGCCCTGTTCGCATTCGCGGCGGTCGCCCTGGTGAGCCTGCTCGCCTACGAGTCGCGGCGCACCGAACCGTTGCTGGAACTGCGCTTCTTCCGCAGTGTCCCCTTCTCCAGCGCGAGCGCGATCGCGGTGTGCTCGTTCGCGGCACTCGGCAGCTTCCTGTTCCTCAACACCCTCTACCTGCAGGAGGTCCGCCACCTCTCGCCCCTCACGGCCGGCCTCTACACACTGCCGATCGCGGCGATGACGTTGATCTTCGCGCCCCTCTCCGGACGTCTGGTCGGCCGGCGCGGACCCCGCGTCGGGCTGCTCGTCGGCGGGGTTGGGATCGCGCTCGGCGGAGGGCTGCTGACGGGGCTCACCGCCCACACGCCGCTCGACTCGCTGCTGCCCGCCTACGTCATCTTCGGGATCGGCTTCGGCATGGTCAACCCGCCGATCACAACCACCGCGGTGCTCGGCATGCCTTCCGCGCAGGCCGGCGTCGCGGCCGCTGTCGCCTCCACCTCGCGTCAGGTCGGCCAGACCCTTGGGGTGGCGATCGCGGGCGCGATCGCGGCTACCGCGCTGGGTGCGGTGGGACCCGGCTTTGTCGCCTCCAGCCACGCCGCGTGGTGGGTCGTCGCAGGCTGTGGTGTGGCGGTGCTTGCGCTCGGGCTGCTCTCCACGACGGGCTGGGCGAACGCCACCGCGCGGCGGATCGCCGAGGAGTCGTCTCGGTTGGCACACGCCGAGGCTTCCGACGCCGAGCTGGTTGGAGCTTGAAGAACCGGACTGGTGCGTCTTCGTCCACGTGTTCACCAGTCAGCGGCCTCGAGGCGGCAGTCGCTCGCGAGGATTGCCTGGTTCTCGATAGCGACGGTGGCCTCGGGTCGGCGCAGCTTGCGTGGAGGTGCGGACGGCGGCGTGTCAGGCGTCCTTGCCAGTGGGCTCGCTCGTGCCCGGATGGCCAGAGGCTGTCAGCGCCGGCGCGAGCCCGTCGAGTCGTTCGAGGATCACCTGCAGGCCGCCCTGGGTGCGCACGTCGAGGCGGTCGAGGATCGCCTCCGCGTCTTTGAACGTGTTCGCCGAACGCGCGTCGGCGGCGAGGCTCTGCACGTTCTGTCCGACCATGATGACCGACAGCAGGACGAGCTGCAGGAACGTCTGGGCGATCCAGGCAATGATTCCCTCGCCGCCGGGTTTCAGCGCCGGCCCCAGACCGAGCAGGGCGATGACAGCGAACAGGTAGGCGCACCACATCGTGCCGACAAGCCTGGTGATGAGCACGGCGAACTTTGCGTTGAAACCTTCGGCCTCGCCCATCGCCTGTTTGAGCACGCGCGGGCTGGGGTGCAGCGCCTTCGCGAGGTGGTGCTCGGTCTTCACCGGTCTACGCTCTGTCAGCGGTACGCCTGTCATCGATCCTCCTCCCCACCCGCAAGGGTGGAATGCTCGCTGTTCAACAGATTTGGGCGAGTGTAATCACCCCTCCAGCAGCAGCGTCACCGGTCCGTCGTTGACCAGCTCCACTTCCATGTGCGCCCCGAACACCCCCCGCTTCGCGCCGGCCGCGTCACAGAAGCGCTCGTACAGCGGCTCGGCGTGCGCGGGCGCCGCGGCGGCGGCGAAGCTCGGGCGGTTGCCGCGCGCGGCGTCGCCGTAGAGGGTGAACTGGCTGACGCACAGGATCTCGCGCTCGCCGAGCGGCTCGTTCATGCGCCCGGCGGTGTCCGCAAAGACGCGCAGCGCGCGGACCTTCGCCGCCAGCCGCTCGGCCACCGCAGGGTCGTCGTCGTGGGCGACCCCCAGCAGCACGAGCAGCCCGGGGCCGATGCTCGCCACGTCGCGACCGTCCACGCGCACGGCGGCGCGGGTGACTCTCTGCACGAGCGCTCGCACGACCGTCAGGGTAGGGACCCTCGACCGGGCGAGGCGCGCGGGGAGACGCCGCTTGGGGTACGCCGACCGCGGCTGGACCCGCCGGTGCTCTCCGTGGGGGCCGCGGGCGTCGAGCGCGCCCTCAAACAGGCGACCCGGCGGCCACGGAGTCCTCGCCGAGGCGCCCGACAAGCCATGGGGTGAGCTCGGCGGCCGGGGCGGGGCGGGAGATCAGAAAGCCCTGGCCGGTGTCGCAGCCCATGGCGGCGAGACGGTCGCAGACATCCGGGGTCTCGATGCCCTCCGCGACGACGTGCAGATCCAGGTGGCGAGCAAGGTCGATCGTGGTGCGCACGATCGCCTCGTCGCGGGGGCTATCACACATCGGGGTGACGAACGAGCGGTCGATCTTCAGCTCCCCCACGGGCAGCTTCGCGAGGTAGGCGATCGAGGCGTTGCCGGAGCCGAAGTCGTCGATCGACACCCCCATCCCCAGCGCGCGCAGCGCCTCCAGCACGTCCACCGCCGTGGCGGGGTCGGCCATCGCGGCGCTCTCGGTGACCTCCAAGGTGAGCGCCGCCGCGGGAACGGAGTGGCGCCCCAGGAGCGCGGCGATCTGCTCGGGCAGCTCGGGATCGTGGAGGTTGCGTGCGGAGAGGTTCACCGACATCCCCAGGTCCAGGCCCGCCTCGCGCCAGCGCGCGGATTGGCCCAGGGCAAGGTCGAGCACGTGCAGCGTCACCGGCCCCACCAGCGCGGTCTGCTCGATCAGCGAGATGAACTGCAGCGGCGGGACCAGGCCGCGCTCGGGGTGGCGCCAGCGCAGCAGCGCCTCCACTCCCGTGACGCGCCCGGTGCGCAGCGCGAGCTGGGGCTGGTAGAAGAGCGCGAACTCCCCCCGCTCGAGCGCCGGGCGGACCTCGCCGAGCAGCGCCAGCCGCTCGGCCCCCGAACGGTGGTGCTCGGGCGCGTACACCTCCACGCCCCCACGCCGCGTGCGCGCGCGGTCGAGCGCGAGGTCGGCGCGTTGCAGCAGCTCGTCCGCGTCGCGTGCGTGGTCGGGCACGAGTGCGACGCCGACGCTCGCCTCGACGTTCAGCGCGACCCCGTCGAACGTGACCGGAGCCTGCAGCGCGGCCTGGACCGTCGCCGCGAGGGCCAGCGCGTCCTCGACACCCCGGGCGTGGGGGTGGAGGATCGCGTACTCGTCGGAGCCCAAGCGCGCGAGCAGCGTGTCGGGAGCGAGCTGCGCCCGCAGGCGCGCGGCGACCTCCCGCAGCACCGCGTCGCCGGCGGAGTGCCCGAGCGTGTCGTTGATCTGCTTGAACCCGTCGAGGTCGAGCAGCAGCACCGCGACCGACACTCCGTCAGCGCGCGCGCGGGCGGGCAGGAGCTCCCACTGCGCCCCCGCCATCGACTGCACTCCCGCCACCGGACGTACGTGCGTGCGCACGGGCCCGATCGCCTGGGCGACACGCTCGCGAAACAGCGTGCGGTTGGGCAGGCCCGTGAGCGGGTCGTAGCGCGCGAGCCGGTTGTTCTCCCGCGCCTGGCGGCGCAGCCGTCGCGAGGCGGAGGCGACGATGCGGTACAGGATCGCCCACAACAACGCGAGGCCGAGGAACACGACCAGCGCGATCGTATGCTCGTCGTGGCTGACGGTGGCGGCGATCGGGCGGTAGCTCAGGTAGATCTCGAACGCACCCGCGGGGGGACCGGAGGGAGCGAAGCGCAGCGGCACGTACACCTCCACGAGTCGTCCCAGCCCGACCTCGCTGGCGGTCTCGGTGTGCGGGGCGGGTGTGACCACCTCGGCCGGGTCGGGGTGCCCGGCGAGCGCGTCGTGCAGGTCGTCGTCGTCCGCGCCGAGGCTGCGCCCGATCAGCGCGTGGTCGTCGGAGTAGACGATGCGGCCCGCCGCGCTCCAGATCTTGATCCGCGCGAGGTCGGACACCGACCGTGCGCGCAGCTGCACGTCAAGCGCGTGGATGCTACGCGCGGAGAGCCCCTCGCGCAGGTCGCGGGGGGTGAGCCAGGGCTGGACCCCCAGCCGGGCTACCAGCTGCGCGGACTGGTCTGCGTCGGCGAGGGTGCGCTGCTCGATCTGCGTCTGCAGTACCCGCGCGAGCACGAACCCGAGCACGATGACTGGGACCAGGCTCCACAGCGCAACCTGGCCGGTCAGGCTGAGACGCGCGTGCGGTCGCCGCATGTACCACTAATCGGCTAAAGCCCCTTAATCTGAAGCTGAAGTCGTGTCGTCCTCGCCGTCCTCGCCGTCCTCGCCCGCGTACAGCGACTCCCGGGCGAGCTCGCGGCCCCGGGCGCTCCACAGAGCGATCTCCAGCAGGTCGTGGCGGTAGTCGTCGGGGGCGAGCAGCGTGAAGCGGGACTCGAGCAGCTCGCACTGGTCCACCGTGTTTGGGCCGAGCTCTGCGGTGACCACGGAGCCCCCGGCGACCAGCGGGCGGCCCCAGACAAGCGTCATCGCGGCCTCGCTGCTGCCGGGGCCCCGCCAGCGGCCAACCACCTCGTCGCAGAGGTCGAGGCTCCACTGCGGGTTCGCCGCCGCGGTCTCCTCGGTGAAGTCCACGTACGCCGAGAAGCCGCTCGGCTCGCCACCCTCCTCGTCGGAGGGCACAAAGCGCACGTAGCCGAACAGCTCGTAGCCCCCCGAGGTGCTCGCGGTGGCGGGCACGTAGGTGTGCCCGTGCCAGGAGCGGTCGGGGTACCACACGAGAGTCCCCGGCTCCCCGACGTCCTCGTGCTCCTGCTCCAGGGCCAGGCACGCCGCGAGCAGCTCCCGGCCGAGGCGCTCGGCCCAGCGGCCGTAGGGCAGCCCCTCCTGGGGGGGCTCCGCGGCGAAGCGGGGGGCGGGGCGCTCGACGGGCGGCATCGACGGGGCAGCCTACTGGCCGGACAGGGTTTGCGAGAGGCTTGCCGTCGGGCACCTATATGGGGGACCTATATAGAGGTGCCGAAAAGTTGTCCACAACCTCCCCACCCCACGGCCGCCAGCCTTCGGGCGCGAGGGCTGCGGCTGTCCGCTAGGCCTCCCGCAGCGCCGCCGCCGCGTCCTCGGGGGCAACGATGAGGAGGTTCAAACCCGTGGAGAGCTCGAGGCCCGCGAGGTGGGTGAGGCGAGGCAGCACGTCGATGCGCCAGCAGAAGCGCTCGGCCCCCCGCGGGGCGGTGCGCACCCAGAGGTTCAAAGGGGGGCTCGACCCGAGGTGGCGCGCAAGGCGGCGCAGGCCGTCGTGCAGCAGCGCCGCGCCGGTGGGCCCCTCGTCCTCGAAGCGCGCGCGCGGCCGGCGCGGGACGAGCTGCAGCTGGAAGGGCATACGCGAGCCGTAGGGAGCCAGCAGCACCGCCTCGTCGTCGATCGCCACCACACGCTCGCCGCGGCGCACCTCCTCGGCGAGGAGGTCCCCGAGCAGGTCGCCGCCCATCGTGCGCGTCGCGTACGCCCCCGCGCGCTCGCGCTCGCGCGCCACGTCGGCGGGCACGAAGTCCAACGCGTAGAGCTGCGCGTGGGTGTGCGGCAGCGACGCCCCCGCCTCGCGGCGCTCGTTGACGATCAGCTGCGAGTACGCGCACCCGGCGTGCACGCGCATCCGCTCGCGCCACACCTCGACCGCCGCCACGACCTGCTCGACGGGCAGCTCCGCGAGCGAGTACACCGAGAGGGGTGCGTTGACGATCACCTCGTGTGCCCCCACGGCCGGCACAGCGGTGAACAGGTCGGGACGCGCCTCCGCGTGTGGGTCGGGAGTTCGTCGTGCGTCCCCGGGGTGGCCCGCAGGGGCGGGGGTCGAGGAGGAGCGGTCGGGTGGGGGGGGGGTTGGGATGGACGGCGTCCCGCCGTCAGCGGGGTCGCGTGGTGGGGAGGCCGGGGTGAGCGGCTTCGACCCAGCGGGGTCGCACGGCACGGGGGCCGGGGTGAGCGCGGGAAACAGGTTGGGCACCACCCGCACGCGCCAACCGGGCGAATCCGGCGGGCCGCCCTGCGGCCGCAGCGCGTACAACTCCGGCGGAGTGCGGTCCTCGTGGCCTTCCGCAAAGGGGTCGCCGGCGGGGTCGATCGGGTCCGGCGGGACGCACCGCGGCTCCCCCCGGGCCGCCGGGAGCGCTCCCCGGCGACGATCGTCTTGTGCCCGGAGAGCGGATCGACGCGGATCTCAGGCAAAGATCACGCGCCCAGGGCGTAGCGCTCGACGTCGCGTTCGAGCTTTGCCGCGGAGGGAAAGGCCCCCTGGCGGGGGAACGCTTCGCCGCGGCGGTTGTAGAAGACGGTGACGGGCACGTTGGTGGAGTCGGTGACTTCCACGCCGAGGGAGCCAGAGGGGTCGTAGTAGGAGGGGTAGCTCACGGGAAAGGAGCGTAGGAAGCGGAGCGGTTCGGAGCGGGAGGTGTCGCCGGAGTCGATCCCGATGAACGCCACCTGGCGCCCGAGGTCAGCGGCGGCCCGCTGGAAGGCGCCGAACTCGGCCTTGCACGGTTCACACCAGGAGGCCCACTTGTTTATCACGACCGGCCACCCCCGTAGCGCGTGCAGGCGCGCCTGCAGCGCTCGGGCGCCTCCACCCAGCAACTGGTCGGCCTGCGCGTGCAGCGCCGCGAGCGGGGCCGGGGAGCCGGCCAACAGCACCTGTACCTGCACCGGCGTGAGCCGCGCTGCCGCCGTATCGGGAGAGCTCGAGCGCCCCGCCAGCTGGACGAGCCCGACCGCAAGCAGCGCCAGGAGCGCCACCGCGCCGGCGAGCGTGAGCAGCCTCATCGGAGTCATCGCCGTAAGGGTGCCAGATCGCCGCCCGATCCCGCCCCCTTCAATCCGGCCGGGGAGTGCTATATCCTGGAGGGACCCGGAGCCGTGTTGCTCAGGGTACCCAGGGGTCTGCCGGCACGGTGCCGGCGCTCCGAGCCACGCAGAACTTCTGCGCTGGCTCCGTCTCGAAGTCCAGAGCCTCCATGGCCGAGTCCACCCCAGTGGCCCTCGCGGCCGCGCCCATTCCAAGTTCCGCCGACGTCACGCGCGCGGAGGAGTTCGTGCGTGAGCGGTTCCTGCACGAGGGTGAGGAGCCACGGCTGGCGTTGGCGCCGGGCGGCGCGCGCCGCCGGGCGCTGGACGCGGCGCTGGCAGAGCTCGAGGAGCAGGCGCAGTACCCTTCGACGGAGTGGCGGCGGCACTTCTCGCTGCTGCTCGGCCTGGAAAGAGTGCTCTCTGACGAGGAGCCCCGGCTGGCCGACGGCACGGTGCTCTCCGCCCACCAGGTGGACGCTCTCTCGGGAACCCTCACGGCGCTGCTGGCGGAGGCAGAGCGCAGCAACGGCAACGGCCGCGCCGCGGCGGCAGCAGCTTCGCCCGAGCTGCTCGCCTCAGCCGCGATTCTCGGCGCTGAGGTGGGCGCCGGCAGTGCGAACGGAGCCGCAGCCAACGGGCTCGCTGAGCGCGAGGACGAGGAGGGGGGGGTGCGCGCCCACCGTGGGAGTGCGGACGCCGACGCCGACGCGGACGAAGACGAGGAACCAGACGAAGACGAGGACGACGAGGCCGAGGAGGACGAGGAGGAGGAAGAGGAGGAGGAGGAGGAAGAGGAGGAGCTGGGCGACCTGGAGGACGAGCTCGAGCCGCTGCCCGAGAGCGAGGCCGAGGAGGCGGAGGAGAGCGAGGAGGAGCCCCGGGACTGGGTCGACGAGGACGAGGAGGACGCGCTCCCCGACCAGCCCGAGGACCCCAACGCGGCGAAGCGCTTCTGGTTCGAGCACGCCACCGGCGCGGGCAAGACGGTGGCGGCGCTGGGCTTCGTGGAGGGCTCCCAAACGGGGGGCGTCCTGATCCTCACCCACCGGCGCAACCTCGTGGACCAGTTCCTCGGCGAGCTGCGCGACCGGGGCTACTCCAAGCGCATCAGCCGCCCGCTGTACAAGGGCGAGGACTCCACGAAGGGTCCCGTGTCGGTGGAGACCTACCAGTGGTTCGTGCGCAACGCCGGGAAGATCTCGAGCGCGTACACGATCGTGATCTGCGACGAGGCTCACACCGCGCTGGGCGAAAAGACGAGCGGCGCGATCCGCGCGTGGACGGGCCCGATCTTCATCGGCATGACCGCCACGGGGGCGCTGATCGCGCGCCACGTCACCGACCTGTTCCCCACGCAAACTTCCCGCTTCGACCTCGCCCAGGCGGCGCGTAGAGGGGTGATCGCCCCGCTGCGCTGCGTACGCATCCCCCCCGGCGTGGGCGTGCGCACGATCGCCAAGGTGCCGCTGCGCCGGGGCGAGGTGGACATCGAGTTCGACCAGGACGAGCTCGCGCAGTTGCTCGACCAGCAGCCGTTCAACGTGGCGATGGCGAACCTCTACAGAACACGCTTCAACGG
The DNA here is from genome assembly GCA_963701215.1 of uncultured Solirubrobacterales bacterium. GTDB lineage: Bacteria > Actinomycetota > Thermoleophilia > Solirubrobacterales > Solirubrobacteraceae > Palsa-744. Next base: position 3,746,742 of record OY969580.1, on the reverse strand, counting down.
GGTGCCCGGGGTGGTGTACGCGGCGGGGGTGCGCCACGCGTACAACCTCGCGGAGGCGTTCCGCGCGGAGGGCATCAAGGCGCAGGCGGTCTCGGGCGAGACCCCCAAGCGCGAGCTCGCGTGGGTGCTCGCGCGCTACGAGCGGGGGGAGATCGACGTGCTGATCAACGCGCAGCTGCTGGCGGAGGGGTGGAACAGTCCGCGCGCGACGGTCTGTGTGCACCTCGCCCCGACGGCCTCGCGACGGATCTACCAGCAGCGCGTGGGCCGCGTGACGCGCCGCCACCCGGGCAAGGAGGCGGGGCTGGTGGTGGACTTCGTGCACCCCGCGACCAAGAACGACGACCCCGTGGTGACGCTGCACTCGCTGCTGGGCCGCGACGTGTACCGCGGCGGGGCGATCGTCGTGGGGCCCGTGCGCCGCGGCCGGGGCCGCAGAATGCGGGTCGAGCGCCGCGTGCTGCCGGTGTGCGCGGAGGAGGAGCGGCGCTTCGCGGTCTTCGAGCGCGAGCTGTGGCGGATCGCGGTGGAGAACCTCGACTACGGCGAGCAGCACGTGTGGGCGGCGCTCGCGGGTGCCCGCGTGAGCGCGACCGGGTGGCGTCGCGCGCGGGCGATGCTCCACTACGACCGCACCGGAGAGCTCAAGAGCCGCTTCCTGATCACCGCGGTGCAGCGCAACAAGAGCCCGCAGTTGCGCTTACGAGCGCTCGCGGACATCGCCGCGGGCCGCGACGCGGACGCGTTCGACACCGCCGTCGACGAGATCGGCGCGTGGCCGCTGGCCGAACGACGGGAGGCGTCGAAGATCCTGCTGCGCGCGCTGGTGGAGCGGCGCATCGGCAGCCGCGACCAGGCCTCCGCGTGGATCTGGCGCCTCGCGGAGTACACGCGCGAGCTGCACGAGGAGTACGCGGTGCAGCGCTGGCCGGAGACCAAGCGCCTGCTGGGCCTGCTGGTGAACTCCTCCGGCGGCGCGCACGCGCGCAACGCGCGGCGACTCATACACGCCTCACGCAAGCAGGACAGACGCCTGGCCGCGGCGCTGCTCGCGGCCGCCCTCGCACACACCCCCGAGGCCGAAGAGGCGCTGCGCGGTGCGCGCACGCGCATGGCGCGCAAGCCCCCCGCGCTCGCGCGCGAGCTGCTGCGCAACTTCCCCAAGCGCCGCGCGCGCACCAACAAGCGCAAGCGCAAGCCGCCGAAGGTCGCGACCCGCACCTCTGCGAGCGCGAACGGGGAGGTGTCGGCCGCGAGGAGGAGGGAGGTGGAGACCGCCAACCCGGCAAACGCCGAGGGGGCGGCCCCGAAGCAGGAGGGGGCGCCCTCGAGTGCGCACGCAACTGCCCCGAAGAGGAAGGAGGGAGCGTCCCTGAAGGGCGAGAAGACGGCGCGCCCGAGCGCAGCGGCAGCCCCCCCGAAGAGAGAGGAGGAGGCGCGCTCAAGCACGAAGGCAGCATCCCCGAAGCGAGCAGCGGCCAAGTCCTCGAGTGCAGAGGTGCCGACCTCGGGCGCGAAGGTGCCGAGCGAGACGCAAGCGGCGACCATCGCGCAGGCAGTGAGTATCGCCGAGGGCAACGGCGCAAAGTCGGCCGATGGCGCGAAGAAGACGGGCGTGAGAAGAGCGAGCAGGACGAAAGCGGCCCGACCGAAAGCGGTCCGACCAAAGACGCCTCGACCGAAGACGCCCGTCGCCGAGTCCTCAGAGGATTGACCGGACCCCTGGGGGTCCCGGCGCGAGGTGAACCTCACCGGCGTCGAGCGCAGCGTGCCCGCCGCTGGAGAGCCTCACGACGAGCCGCCCGCCGCCGTCAATCCCCTCAGCGCACCCGTGGCCTGCGGCCCAGGAGACCTCGCGTCCGTACAGCGCGTCGCGCGCGCGCCAGGCCTCGAGGACCTGCGCGGTCGGTTCGCCAAGGCGCTGTCCGAGCGCCGTGAGCAGCCGGGCGAGCAGCGGCTCGACCTCCTCGGGCGAGCGTCCGAGGGTGGCCGCGGTGTCGCGCAGCTCGGGCGGCAGCTCCTCGACGCACACGGCCACGTTGAGGCCGATGCCGAGCACCGCCCAACCCTCCTGTGGGCGACCCTCGATGAGGATGCCCGCGAGCTTCGCGAGGGCTGGAGCGTCCGCATCGGCGCCGGCCGCGCTCGCCTCTGAGGTGGCGGTCTCCGGCGCTGGCTGCCCAGAGGCTGTGGCGCCCCCCATCACGTTGTGGTGTTCAGGAGGGCGCAGCACCACGACGTCGTTGGGCCACTTGATGCGCGCGTCCGCCCCGGCGACGTCGCAGACGGCGAGCGCCGCGGCGAGCGGGAGCAGCGCAGGGGGGTCCCGAAGCAGCAGCGACGCCAGCAGCGCGCTGCCCGCCGGTGCGCTCCAGCGCCGCCCCTGGCGCCCGCGCCCGGCGGTCTGCTCGGCGGCGCTCACAAGCGTCCCGTGGGGCGCTCCGGCGAGCGCCAACGCGCGGGCGCGCTCGTTGGTCGAGTCGGTGCGACGCAGGTGCACGCGGGGACGGCCGAGCGCACCCGGGGAAGTGGACATCGCCCGGGTGCTGTCAGGTCGGGGTGCGCTCACAGCCACCGCTCGAGCAGGCGTGGACCTGCTCACCCCGCCGGTCTGTCGACCCGCCGGGTCTGTGCCTGCGCAGCGGCGTCTGCCAACAGCGCCTCCACGACCCCCTCGATGTCGTGGCGGCGCGCGAGCACGTGGGGCTCGAGGCCGTGCTCGCGCAGGGTGGCGGAGGTGACGGGGCCGATCGAGACGATCCGGGTGTGGGGGGAGAGGCCGGCCGTGCCGCCGGCGGCCTCCAGGAAAAAGCGCACGGTGGAGGAGGACGTGAAGGTGATGTAGTCGGCCTCGCGCGCGGCCGTCAGCGACCATGGGGAGAGCGGCTCGGCGATGGTCTCGTACAGCGCCAGCACGCTCACCTCGACGCCGCGGGCGCTCAGCGCGTTGGGGAGCACGTCGCGGGCCTCGCGGGCGCGCGCGACCAGGGCGCGCCGGATCGGCAGCTCGGCGAGCGCCTCCACCAGCGACTCCGCGACGAAGCGCTCGGGGACGATGTCCGCGGCGATCCCGTGCGCGGCCAGTGCGCGCGCGGTGCTCGGGCCGATCGCCGCCACGTGGGTGCGTGCGAGCGCGCGCGTGTCCAGCCCCGCCGCCGCGATGCGCTCGAACAGGCAGTCCACCCCGGTGGGACTCGTGAGGCAGATCAGGTCGTAGGGGGTGGGGTCGAGCGGGGGACCCCCCAACGGCCGGGTGCGGATCACGGGGGTCTGCACCACGTGGGCCCCGAGCTTGCGCAGCCGCTGGGCCAGGCCGCTGGTCTGGGCGCGGGCGCGAGTGACCGCCACGGAGCGTCCGCCCAGCGGCAGCGGTGCCCGCCAGGCGAGCTCGTCGGCAAGCGCGGTCACGGGGCCGACCACGGTGATCGAGGGAGCCCGCACCTGCTCCTCGCGCGCCCGCTCGGCGATCGTGGCGAGCGTGCCGGTCACGGTCCGCTGGTCGGGCAGCGTGCCCCGTTCGACCACGGCCACCGGTTCTGAGGCGGGCCTGCCGGCGGCGATCAGTGAGGTCGTGATGTGGGGCAGCTGGCGCACGCCCATGTAGAAGACCAGCATCCCCGGGAAGGCCGCGAGGGCAGGCCAGTCGAGGTCGGCCTCCCCGCCCCCGCCCTCCGCGCACTCTTCGGTGTCCCCCGGGCGCCCGCCGCCGCCCTCGCCGCCGCCTTCGCTCGTGCCCTCCGCGCACTCCCCGGTGTCCCCGCCGCCACCCTCGCCGCCGCCGGCCTCGCTGTCGGGAGGGTCCGCGCGGTGCGCGGTGATGAGCGCCACCGCGGCCGACAGCCCGCGGTGGGTGACGGGGATGCCGGCGTAGGCAGGGGCGGCCACGCCCGCCGTCACGCCCGGCACCACCTCGAACGGGATGCCCGCCGCGCGCAGCGCGAGCGCCTCCTCGCCGCCGCGGCCGAACACGAACGGGTCCCCGCCCTTCAGCCGCACCACGGTGCGCCCCTCCTGCGCGCGTTGCACCATCAGCGCCTCGGTCCGCTCCTGCGGCACCGACGGACCGCCACCCTCCTTGCCGACGAACAGCAGCTCGACGTCCGCGCGTGCGCCCTCCAGCGCCTCGGTGGGGATCAGTCGGTCGAATAGGATCACGTCGGCCTGCGCGATCAGTTCGAGCGCGCGCGCGGTCAGCAGGCCGGGGTCGCCGGGCCCGGCGCCGACGAGGTAGACGCGTCCGGGCTCAGGCGTGCTCAACGGCGAGCGCCTCCGCGTTGGCCGAAACGGGGATTGCTGGCCGAACGGGGGGTGCTCGCCGAAGGCGAGTGTCCCCCCGCTTCGGTCGAAGGCGCGTGTCTCCCGGCTTCGGTCAACAGGTCGTCGGCCCCTGCGCTGCGCAGCCGCTCGGCCACGCGTCGCCCGAGCGCGTCGGGGTCGTAGAAACCACCCAGCAGCTCGTCGCTCACCCACGCCGAGCCGTCGGGGAGGCCCACCCACGCGCGCAGGTGCAGGCAGCCACAGCCGTAGTCAACGGCGTGCGCCCCAAGGGGGGTGTGGCAGCTCGCGCCGAGCGCGTGCGCCACGGCGCGCTCGGCCTGCAGGCAGGCAAACGTCTTGGCGTCGGTGATCGCCTGCACAGCCTCCCGGGTGCGCTTGTCGTCGGCGCGGCCCTCCAACGCGAGCGTGCCCTGGCCGGGGGCGGGTACGAAGCGGGCGGGGTCGAGCACCGCGTCCACCTCGGCCTCGCGACCGAGGCGGACAAGTCCGGCGTGGGCCAGCACCAGCGCGTCGAGGTCGCCCTCGCGCAGCTTGCGCAGGCGGGTGTCCACGTTGCCCCGCACCGGCACGACCTCGAGGTCCTCGCGCACCGCGCGCAGCTGGGCGGCGCGCCGCAGGCTGCTCGTGCCCACACGAGCGCCCGGCGCGAGCTGCTCCAGGTCGCTCCACTGAGACGGCAGCCGGCCGGACTCGGTCGTGGTGGGCTGCGGCGGAGACTCGGACGGGGCGGGCGAGGGCGGGGTGGGCTCTCGGATGCACAGCACGTCCCCGGCCGCCGCGCGCGCGGGGGCGCCCAGCAGAACCAGGCCGTCGGCCAGTTCACCGGGAACATCCTTGGCGGAGTGCACCGCGAGGTCGATCTCCCGTGCGCTCAGTGCGCTCTCCAGCTTCAGCACCCAGCGAGACTTGTCGTTGGGTGGAGCACCGCGATCGTCGCTCGTGTCGATCGTGATCACCTCCGCGCCGACCGAAGCCGGGAGACACGCCCCTTCGGGGCGAATCCCCGTTTCGGCCAGCAGGTGGGCGACGAGGTGTGCCTGGGCGAGCGCGAGCGCGCTGCCGCGGGTCCCGATGCGCATCTGCCCTCCCGAGTCTCCTACGGACCCTTGCGCCGCCGCCGCAGGTCGTGCACCTCGGCGAGGCGCCCGTCGGCGGGCCCACCGTGCGAGGAGCGCCCGGCGGCGTCCTCGCCGAACCCCTCCTCCTCGGGGTCCTCGTGCAGGCCGAACAGCTCGCGCACGAGCTGCAGGCTCGCGTGGCTGCGCGCTTCGGAGAGGCTGCGCAGGCGGATCGTCGGCTCGTGTAGGAGGCGGGAGGCGATCGAGCGTGCGAGCGCCTCCACGCGCACCAGGTCGCGCGGGGAGGCAGACTCCCAGCGGCCGTCGTTCTCGGCCAGCACCTGTTCGACGATCGCGTCGCCGTGTTCGCGCAGGGCGCTGACCGTCGGCAGCGCCTCCAGCTGGCCGAGCCACCCCGCGAAGCGGTGGATCTCCTCCTCCACGATCGCTTCCGCCTGCGGCACCTCACCCACGCGGGTGTCGAGGTTGCGCGCCACCACCGCCTGGAGGTCGTCGATGTCGTACAGCGTCACTCCCGCGAGCTCCCCGCAGCCGGGCTCGAAGTCGCGGGGCACCGCGATGTCGATCGCCAGCAGCGGCCGTCCCGCGCGCTGGGCGAGCACGAGCTCGAGCTCCTCGCGGCCGACGATCGGGTGGGGGGAGGAGGTGGAGGAGACCACGATGTCAGCGCGCGTGAGCTGCTCGGGCAGCCCGTCGAGGCCGACGACCGAGCCGCCGAAGCGCTGCGCGAGGCTGCGCGCGCGGTCGGCGTGGCGGTTGGCCACGAAGATCGTGCCCGCCCCCCGGTCGGCGAGCGCCTGCGCGGTCAGCTCGCTCGTCTCGCCCGCCCCGAGGATCACGACGTGGCGCTCGCGCAGGTCACCGAGCAGCTCGACGGTGAGGCCGACCGCCGCGGAGGGGACGGACACGTGGCTCGCGCCGATCGCGGTCTCCGAGCGCACCCGTTTGCCGGTGCTCAGCGCCGCCGCCCACAGGCGGTTGGAGAGTGGCCCCGTGCAGCCCGCCCGCAGCGCGGCCTCGAAGGCGCGCTTGACCTGCCCCTGGATCTCGGCCTCGCCGACGATCATCGACTCGAGGCCCGCCGTCACCCGGTAGAGCTGGCGCGCGGCGTCGCAGTTGTGCGGCGTGTACAGCTCCTGCGCGAGCTCCGTGGAGTCGAGGCCCGCGTGGTGGGCAAGCATCGCCAGCGCCTCGGTCTCGGCGCGGACGGGGTCGCCGACCACGAGGTAGAGCTCGGTGCGGTTGCACGTGGAGAGCACCACGGCCTCGCGCACCTCCGCGGTGGCGGTCATCCGCTGGGCGAGCGCGACCGCTTCGGATTCCGTGAACGCCAGGCGCTCGCGCACGGCGACCGGCGCGGTCTTGTGCGAGAGGCCGAGTGCCAGCAGCTCGCTCATACCGGCGTCGCCTCCGCCCGGACGGTGTCGAGCTCGCCGGCCTGCGAGGCGCCCCCGAGCGCCTCGTCCCGTCCGGTGGGCGGGCGGGCGGAGAGCTCCAGCAGCTCCCCCAGCTGGCGCTCGATGCGGCTGAGGCGCACCGCCATGATCGCCACGTAGACCAGCACCAGGACGAACAGCACGATGTAAGCGCCCGCCACGTACTTGCCGGCCGTGTGCAGCGGCAGTGCGGGCGTCTCGGCGAGCAGCTGCGCTCCCATCACGCGCCCGACCCTCCCGCCGACTGTACGGTGACGGTGCCGGAGGGCGGACCGGCCGCGCGTGCGGTCATGGCTGTGGCTGGCCGCGGGCCCACGGAGGGACGGCGTAGCTGATCGAGGTCCGACCGGTCAAGGTTGGGGGCTGCGCTGCGCGCGCGAGGCGGGGGGAGCTCCTCGGAGAGCCGCCGGCGCAGCGCGCGCAGCTGTGCGCGAGCGTGCTTGGCGGTCAGCTCGTACTTGCAGAGCGTCGCGAACAGCAGCGCCGTGGCCACCAGCGAGACCAGCAGGGTGAGCGCCATCGAGCCGGGGAGGTTCGAGGTGGAGCTGAACACGCGTGGGTGCACGTAGGCGGTCGAGAGGTTGACCGCCATGTAGTTGAGCGGCACGAACGCGCCGGCGGTGACGGCGAACACCGAGGCGTAGCGCGCCTGGCGCTCGGGGTCCTCGATCGCGAAGCGCAGCGGCTGGTAGGTGGCGTACAGCAGGAAGATGATCAGGAACGACACGAGCGTGGGCTCGCTCCACACCCACCAGTGCCCCCACGAGCCCTTCGCCCAGATCGAGCCGGTGACGAGCGTGCCCACGGCGAAGATCAGGCTGATGTGGATCGTGACGTAGGAGCGCAGGTCCCAGCGCGCCTCGCGCGTGCGCAGGTGCTGGATCGCGAACAGGCCCCCGAGCACGAAGCCGCACAGCGCCACGATCGCGAGGGGCACGTGCACGTAGAAGATCTTCTGCAGGAAGCCCTGTTCGGCTTCCAGGGGGGCGTAGAAGAAGACGAGGCCGAGCGCGGCTGCCATCGCGGCGAGCGTCGCGATGCTGAGCGGGCGCAGACCCTTGCCGTACAGATGGGGGGAGGTAATGGGCTCAGTCCTCCAGCAGGAAGTCGAAGACAGCGTAGGCGATCAGCCCGAACACCAGATCATAGAGCGCGAGCGTCAGCGGCCAGCGGAGTTGAACCCCGCCCGCCCCCGCGGCGTGGCCCAGCGTGAGTAGCGGCGCGGTGGCGCGCGCCCCGCCGATCACCACCGGCACGAGCAGCGGCAGCGCGAGCAGCGGCCCGAGCAGGTCCCGCGCGCGGGTTCGCACCGCCAGCGCGGCCACGAGCGTGCCGATCAGCGCGACCCCGACGTCACCCAGCAGCAGCACCCCGGGGAGGTCCGGCAGGGCGGGCCCGAGCGAGGGTTCGAGCAGCAGCAGCGCGAACGCGGGCACGGCGACGAGCTCCAAGACGACCAGGTAGGCGAGCAGCGCCAGCGCCTTTGCCGCGAGCAGTGTAGTGCGGTCCACCGGCGCGAGCAGGAAGCCGTCGAACCCGCCCTCCTCGGCGTCGGCGACGAACAGCCGGTTGATCCCCAGCAGCGCCGCCAGCAGCAGCGTCACCCACAGGATCCCCGCCGCCTCGTCCCCGTTGACCCCGGTGCGGTTCAGCGCGAAGTGGAAGATCACGAAGACGGTCACCGCGAACAGCGACATCCCCGGTACGGACTCCAGCGTGCGCAGCTCCACGAGCAGCTCCTTGCGCAGCAGCGCGGCCACGGTGCGCGCGAAGCCGGGGGATCGAGCGCGGCCCGCTGGCTGGGGACGGTTCCCTGCCGTGCCTGCCTGCGACCCCAAGCCTGCCGTGGGAGCCGCCTGCGTGCTCGGAGCGTTCTGGGCTGCGCCGTCCGCGGGTGTTGGCGCGGTCGGCGCTCCTCCTGTCACGGCGCTCACCTGTACAGCTCCCGGATCGCCTCTGAATCCACCGCTGCGGGGCTCGCCAGCAGCGCTGGACGACCCCCGCGTAGGCCCAGCACGAGATCCGCTCCGGCGAGGTCCACATCCGGGTTGTGGCTGCACACCACCCGCGTGCGGCCACACCCGAGCCCGATCAGCGGCTCGAGGAGCTCCACCCCAGCGGGGTCCAGGTTGGCGCGCGGCTCGTCCAGCAGCAGCAGCTCCGGGTCGTGCAGCAACGCCCTCGCGGTCGCCACCCGCTGCACCATCCCCCGCGAGAGCGTGCGCACCGGCTCCTCGGTGCGAGTGGCCATACCGACCACCTTCAGCAGTTCTTCGACCCGCTCCGCGCCGACCCCGTGCAGGCGGGCGTGGAAGCGAAGGTTCTCCCTCGCGGTCAACTCTCGGTAGAGCAGCGGCTCGTGGCCGAGCAGGCCGATCCGACCTCTGACCGCCCACGCCTCGCCCGGCAGTGCGTGTCCCAACACTTGCACCTTCCCCGCGTGGGGCCGCAGCAGCGTGGCCAGCACCCGCAGCAGCGTCGTCTTGCCGGCACCGTTGGGGCCGAGCACCACCAGCGTCTGACCGTCCTGCAACGACAGGGAGACTTCGTCGAGCGCCTCGCGTTCGCCGTAGCACCGCGTGAGTCCATCGAGCTCGAGTGCCGTCACGCCTCAGGCTCGTGTGGCGGTGTGCGCGTCCTGCGCAGCTGCGATCAGCTCGCGCACCGCGGCCTCGTCGCCGGCGCGCAGCAGCTCGACGGGGTCGGGGTCTCCGCCCACGAGGCCCTCGAAGAACTCCTTGCGCTCCTGGTAGGTGGCGAGCGTGCCCTTGGCCCAGCCGCGGACCTCGCCCAGCAGCACCGCCAGACGCGCGTAGGGCTCGCCGAACTGCCCTTCGATCTCGCGCTTCATGCGCTTGGCCAGCGCCGGCGAGGCACCGGCGGTGGAGATGGCGATCGCCAGTGGGCCGTTGCGCACGATCGCCGGCAGGATGAAGTTGCACAGCGGCGGCACGTCGACGACGTTCACGAGCATCGCGCGCCGCTCAGCGTCCTCGTACACGGAGATGTTCACGTCGGTGTCGTCGGTGGCGGCGATCGCCAGGAAGGCGCCCTCCAGGTCGCAGGCGCCCGCGTAGGCGCGTCGCTCCCAGCGGATCGAGCCCTCGCGGGCGTACTCCTCGAGCGCTGGCTCGGCCTCGGGGGCGATCAGCGTGACAGCGCCGTCGCACGCGAGCAGGCCCTCGACCTTCTCCAGCCCGATCTCCCCGCCGCCGATCACGAGGCAGCGCCGGCCGGAGAGCGACAGGCAGGCGATGTAGAAGGGGGTGTCGAGCATCCCCTGCACGCACGACTGGTCGCAGAGACCCCTGCGCAACTGGCAGACGCACTCCTTGCCGGCGTAGGCCTGGGCGGGCATAAGGACAGGTTAGGGCCTACGCCATGAGAGCTCCGCGCCCGGGACGGGGGCGCGACTCCGCCTCTCACCCCAGGGGCCTTCCAACGCCCACCCAGGGGGTCTTTCGACGCCCACCTCAGGGGCGTTGAGAAACATGCGCTGGAACGTGGCGCAAGCTCGACCGGCGGTGCACGGGTCCCCGCGGGGACGCGCCGAAATGGCTCTCTATATGCGCCGAAGAGGCATTGTGTGCGTGACATGCTTCGGCTATGTGGGCGTTTGCGCATCCACGCGCCCGTGTGCGCCCGTGGGCAGTCGATCGGGTAAGTGTGGCGCTCGTCGCGGTGTTCGTGCCGGCGGCCGCGTTCTACGTGTGGACTGCCGCCACGTCGGTCCCGCTCTCGCTGCACGCCGGCGAAACCGACCGCTACAACCTGCTGGCCACCGCGTTTCTGCACCTACGGCTGTGGATCGCCAACGCGCCCGCCGGGTTGCTGCACCTTGCGGAACCGTACAACCCGGCGCAGAACGCGCCGTTCGTGGACGTCGGCGGCGCCACCAACCTCCACGATGACGTGCTGTACGGGTCGCACCTGTACTTCGCGTGGGGGCCGGCGCCGGCGCTGGTGCTGCTGGTCCCCCTGCACGTGCTCGGCTGGGAACCGTCCGCGAGCGTGACAGTCGCGTTCTTCGGGGTCGCCGGGCTGGGGTTCGCGTTGGCGGCGTTGCGGGTGGTGCTGCGCCAGCTCGCCGACACGCCGCTGTGGATCTGCGTGCTCGCCGCCTGCGCCGTGGCACTGGGCACGACGGTGCCGTTCCTGCTGCGCACCCCGTCGGTGACCGAGGACACGATCGCCGGAGGGTTCTGCTTCACGATGGCCGGTGTGTGGCTCGTCGCCTCGACGGTGGTGGACCACCGGGCGTCGCTGTGGCGGGCGGCGGCGGCAAGCCTGAGCTTCGGCTTGGCGGCGGGCTCCCGGCCGGAGCTGGGGCTGGCCGCGGTGGCGCTCGTGCCCGTCTACTTCACGCTGCGTGCGACCCACCCCCGTCGCCCCCTACTGCTGGCCCTGGGCGTCCCTGTCGGGGTGTGCTTCGCGCTGCTGGCGGCCTACAACCAGGCGCGCTTCGGCAACCCGCTGGAAATCGGTCTCCGCCACCAGTTGGCCGGCTACGACCAGCTGCACGAGCCGCTCGGCAACTTCAGCTACCTGGCACCCGGCGCGTGGCTCTACACGCTCTCGCCACCGAGACCGACGGCCACGTTCCCGTTCCTGGTGCTCGGCCCGCCGCCGCTCTCCTACCCGGCGGGCCTGCCCGCCACCTACGCCCAGGAACTCACCGGCGGGCTTCTGGCAACAACGCCGGTCGTCCTCTTCCTCGTGGCGCTGCCGTGGATCTGGCGCCGGCGGCCGGCGTGGCTGGGGGCGCTCGCGGGGCCCCTGGTGTCGCTTGCCGGCGCGGGCGTCGTCTTCCTGCTGTTCCTGGCGTTCGAGAACCGCGCGACGACCGAGCGCTACGAGGTGGACTTCGCTGGGCTCGTCCTGCTCGGCGCGCTGGCGGCGTGGCTCGCGCTTGCCAGCCACACGCGCGGGGCGCTGCGCCGGGTGGTGCGGGTCGGCGGCGGCCTGCTCGTGGTGTGGGGTTGCGTGACGGGCTTCGCCGTCAGCTTCATCGGCTACGGCGATTTCCTCGCCGTCGAACACCGCGGGGAGTGGAACACGCTGCAGGACGCCGGCTCGCCGCTCACGGCGCTGATCGCGCGCATCGCCGGGCGTCCCGTGGTGGCGGAAGTACCTCACGCGGTACGTCGGGGAATACACGCCGGTGAACTACACCAGTCTCAACATCCACGCGGAGGAATCGTTCTTCCTGAGGGCCGCCGAACGGGCGACCCTCGTGGTCGCCTCCCCCGACACCCGCACCGCCGCACTGGTGCTGGGCATGAGACCGGGCCTGGGAACACCACGCGGGATCGAACCGGGGGGCGCCGCGGTGGGCGTGACCCTCCTAAACGCCGGCCACGCACTGGGCACCTACACAGTGCTACCCGGCGGGGGCAAAGTGCGCATCGCCCTCCCGCTCTCCCCGGGGGTCAACCGTTTCGAACTGCGTCCGGTGCCCAGCACGTTCACGTTGCCGAACCGGAGCAACCCGACGACGACCACGCTGCTGCTCGTACTCAAGCTGGCGCTTGAAAGCCGGTACACGAGTTGAGGCGCAGGGCGAGGGCCGAGCGCACGTGGGACGGTGGGTTGGAGAGGGGAGGAGGATCGGCGTTCGCAGCGCGGAGACCCGGGCTTGCTCAAGGGTGGCGCGGCCCGCTTACCGCCCTCCAGCGAGCAGCGTTCGCAGCGCGGGGTCACGGTCCGCTCAAGGGCGCCGCAGTGCCCTGAGCCCCGCGCGCGCGAGCGGGCCCATGCCGTGACGCCACGCGCGCTCACGGTCGGCGTCGCGGGAGGAGCGCAGCTGCGCGACGGTGTGAGCGGCGCGGGCGTGCAGGTCGTCGTAGGGGGCCCACCACAGCCCGCGCGCGCCGGAGGGGCTCCACGCGATCAGCTTCTCCTGCGCGCAGCCGCGCAGGCCGGTCTCGCCGAGCGTGCGGCCGAGGCCCCCGCCGGCCGCCGCTCCCCACGGGCCGCGCGCGAGGGCGGGCGCGGGGAGGTGGTCGTTGAGCCACACCATCCCCGTGTGCAGCTCCCGCGCGATGCGCAGCCCCTGGGGGCGGTCTGCCGTCCAGACGGAGGCCCCCAACGCAAACTCGCCGTCGTTGGCGAGGGCGATCGCGCGGTCGGTTGAGTCCACCGCCTGCACCGTGAGCACGGGGCCGTCGAGCGGCTCGCGCTGCACGCGCATGGCGTGTGTCACCCCGCTCAGTACCGCCGGCACGTAGAACGCTGCGCTCGGCGCGCACCCTTCCGGGGGGTGCTCCAGCGGCCCGCCGCAGTGCGGTCGCGCACCCTGCGCGACCGCCTCCTGCACCAGCTCGTGGATGTGGGCCACGCGCCGCGCGGAGGCCAGCGGGCCGACCTGCACGCCCGGGCGCTCGGGGTCGCCCACGCGCAGCGCCCGCGCGCCGTTGACCAGGTGGGTGAGGAAGCGGTCGTGGACCTCGCGCTGCACGTAGACGCGCTCCACCGCGCCCCGCGCCTGCCCGGCGCCCGCATAGCCGGCCCACAGCGCCCCGGCGGCGGCGCGCGCCACGTGCGCGTCGGCGAGTACCACCATCGCGTCCTTGCCCCCCAGCTCGACCGTGACCTCCCGCTCCTGGGAGACGCCCGCGCGCGCGACCGCGCGCCCCACCGCGGGGGAACCCGTGAACAGCACCTTGTCGACCGGCGCCCGCGCGAGCGCCACCCCCACCTGGGTGCCCCCGTGCACGAGCCGCACGAGTCCCTCCGGCAGGCCGGCCCGGGCGAGCGCGCGGGCGATCCGCTCGCCCGCCAAGCACGCCCGCCGCGCGGGCTTGAAGACCACGCCGTTGCCCGCCAGCAGCGCGCCGGCGATCTGGCCGAGCGGCTGCGCGAACGGCGCGCTCCCGGCCCCGATCACCCCCACCACCCCGAACGGCTCGTATGCGACCCGCGCGCGTCGGGAGAGCGCCATCGAGCGGTGGGCCCCCACGCGCTGGGAGCCCAGCACCCGCGCCCCCTCGTCTGCCACCCACACCAGCGCGTCGAGCGCCGCCAGCAGCTCCATGCTCGCGACCTCCGCGCGCGGGCGGCCCTGCTCGCGGGCGATCAGGGTCGCGAGCTCGTCGAACTCGTCGATCACCGCCTGCGCCGCGCGGCGCATGTAGCGCGCGCGGTCCTCCACGCGCAGCAGCGCCCACAGCGGCTGCACCTGGCGCGCCGCCGCCACGACCTCCTCGACCCGCTCCGGCGCCGTGGTCTGCACGCTCCCGAGGACCGCCCCCGTCGCGGGGTTGCGCGAGTGCAGCGTCTGCGGCTGCGCGGTCTCGGCCGGGGTCGAGGCGATCTCGGGGGGAACGGAGGTCATCTCCGGCGATTATCGCTCCCCTGGGGCATCCCCTCGATGGGAGCCACCGACTTTGCAGCTCGCCCAGTTCCGCCGCGGGCCTCCCTCGGGCTTTTTGCACCTCGCCCGGGTCCGTCGCGACAACGCCGCTGGGACCCGGAGGGTCCTCATTAAAATCAACGGCCGCGGGCCTTGCGGATCGCCTCCAGCCGCTTCGCCAGCTCAGCCTCGGCCTCGTCGGGCTTGTAGAAGCGCGCACCCGCCACCTCCTGGGGCAGCAGCTCCTGCGGGGAGACGTGCCCCGGGTGCTCGTGCGGGTTGTCGTAGCCGCCAACCTCCTGGCCCGGCCGCGGACCAGAGCGCAGCCACCCCGGGGCCGGCGCCGCGCCGTGTTCGCGCACGTGGCGCTGCGCTGCTCCCAGCGCGCGGCCTGCGGTGTTGGACTTCGGCGCGAGAGAAAGGTAGATGGCGGCCTGCGCGAGCGCGAATTTGGCCTCTGGCATCCCCACGTGCTCGACCGCCTGCGCCGCTGCCACGGCGACGCCGAGCGCGGCGGGGTCGGCGTTGCCGATGTCCTCTGAGGCGAGTATCACCATGCGCCGCACGATGAAGCGCGGGTCCTCGCCGCCCTCCAGCATCACCGCGAGGTAGTACAGCGAGGCGTCGGGGTCCGAGCCCCGGGTGGCCTTGATCCACGCGGAGATGTAGTCGTAGTGGCGGTCGCCCTTGCGGTCGTACAGCACCGCGCGCAGCTGCAGCGCGTCCTCTGCGCGCGCGATCCCCACGCTGCTCTCCCCCCGCTCCGCCGCCGTCGCGACCGCCAGCTCCAGCGCGTTCAGCGCGGTGCGCGCGTCGCCTTCCGCGCGCGCGGCGAGGAACTCCAGCGTCTGGGGCTCGACCGTGATTGCGCCGTCCGCCGTGCCGGTCTTGGACTTGTCTCTTGCGCCCGCCTCGGGACGGTCCTCGGTCTCTGCACTCGTGCCTGCGAGCGACGCGTCGAGCTCCCCCGAGGCGAGCGCGCGGCGCAGCACCTCTGCGACCTCCTCGGCGGACAGCGCCTGCAGCGCGTACACCCGCATCCGTGAGAGCAGCGCCCCGTTGACCTCGAACGCGGGGTTCTCCGTGGTCGCGCCGACCAGCGTGACCACGCCCTCCTCCACCGCCGGCAGCAGCGTGTCCTGCTGGGCCTTGTTGAAGCGGTGGATCTCGTCGAGGAAGAACACCGTCCCCGTCCCGCTGGTGGCGCGGCGGTGAGCGGCGCGCTCCAGCACCGCGCGGACCTCCGCGCGGCCGGCCTGCACTGCGCTCAGCTCCTCGAACACCGCGCGGGAGCGCTCGGCGACCATCCGCGCCAGCGTCGTCTTGCCCGAGCCGGGTGGGCCGTAGAGCACCATCGAGTGGGGGTGACCCCTGCTCGATCGCGGTCCGCAACGCCGAGCTCTCACCCAACAGGTGGGTCTGGCCCACGAACTCCTCGAGGTGCTGCGGGCGTACGCGTGCCGCCAGCGGGCGGTCCTCTCCCTCCGCGGTCGGAGTGTGGGGTCCCCCTTGGCCAGGGTGAGGTCCCCCTTGGCCAGTGGGCGGGCCCTTCCGGCCACGGCTGGGTTCGGCTGGGCCTTCAGGCTCGAAAAGGGTGTCCATATTTGGAAGGTACCGCGGGAGGTCGCCGGGCGGATGGTGTCGAACCTCTATGGCTGATGCGCTACATCAGAAACACGGCTTCTCCGGCACGGGTCGTTGTGGTATGACGACGGGCGCCGCCGACCTCCTCCTGCAGGACCCCTCCCGCGGCGGGCCAGGGGGTGAGCGGGAACCCGGCGGGCTGGGGTTCGACGGGCAGGAGCTCGACCCGCTCCTCGACGCGGGCGAGGGGTCTGCGGCGCACTCGCCCTGGCGGCTCTTCTGGGCGCGCCTGCGCGGCGACCGGGTGGCGCTTGCCTCGCTCGGCTTCATCGTGCTGCTCGTGGTCGTCGCGCTGGCCGCGCCGCTTGTCGTGCAGCTCGCCGGCGTGCCTGGGCCCTACGTGCAGAACCCCGGTGCCCTAGATGCCTTCGGCAGCCCCACGGGCCCCTCCGTCGCGCACCCCTTCGGGGTCGACCAGCTCGGGCGGGACGTGTTCGCGCGCGTCGTCTACGGGACCCGCGTGTCGCTGGAGGTGGGGGTCATCGGTACCGCGCTGGCGACGCTTCTCGGCACTGTCGTGGGTCTGCTCGCCGGCTTTTACCGCGGCCTCACCGACACGCTGCTTTCGCGCGCGATCGACGTGGTGCTCTGCTTTCCGCTGCTGCTCGTCGGCCTCGGGTTGGGGGCCGCGTGCAGCGTGCGCGGCTGCGTGCGAGGGGCGATCCAGCCCGGCACCTCCACGATCGTCGCGATCGTCGCGCTCTTCAACTGGACCTACATCGCGCGCATCGTGCGTGGCCAGGTGCTTTCTTTGCGCGAGAGCGAGTTCGTCGAGGCCTCCCGCTCGCTAGGAGCCTCGGGGGCGCGCATCGTCTTCCGCGAGATCCTCCCCAACCTCACCGCGCCGCTGATCGTCTACGCGAGCCTCCTGATCCCCGCCAACATCCTGCTCGAGGCCGCCCTCTCGTTTCTTGGCGTGGGCGTGCGCGCGCCGACCGCCAGCTGGGGGCAGATGCTCGCCGACGCCACTCCGATTTTCAACACCGCGTGGTGGTACATGCTGTTCCCCGGCCTTGCGCTGCTTCTGACCGTGCTCGCCTTCAACCTACTCGGCGACGGCCTGCAGGACGCGCTCAACCCGCGGGCGGGACGCAGATGAGCTTTTCACTTCGACGCGCTCAGGGCTCTCGGGACGTGGGCCTTCGGTCGCACAGGGGGGTCCGTCCGCCGTTTCCCGGCGAGCCCCAGGGGTCCAATCGAGTCATCGGAGGAGGAAGGATGCTTAACCAGCACAGATGGAGAGGGGTGGTGTGCGCGGCGATCACGGGACTGCTCGCCTTTGCGCTCGCCGCTTGCGGCTCCAGTGGCAGCGGCAGTGGCTCCACGGGCACGAGCACCATCCCGCTCAAGGCGGGCGAGTCGCCCGTAGGCCAGCAGCTTGACGGCAAGCGGCGCGGGGGGGTGCTGACCGTATACGAGGAAGCAGACTTCGAAAACCTCGATCCGGGCGGCACGTACTCCGACCAGGACTACACCGTGATGTCCGCCACCCAGCGCCCGCTCTACTCATACCCCCCCAACACCGCCACGAAGCTCGAACCGGACGTCGCCGCGGGTCCGCCGATCGTCTCCGACGGCGGCAAGACGGTGACGGTGCACCTCAAGCGGCACATCTACTTCAGCCCCCCCGTCAACCGTGAAGTGAACTCCGGGGACGTCGCCTACGCGATCGATCGTGGCGCCAACCCCAACGTCGCCAACCCCTACTTCATGCCCTACTTCGGTGACCTCGTCGGCGCTGAAAAGGCGACGGGCGGCCCGATTCCCGGAATCGAAACACCGAACGGCGAAACGATCGTCTTTCACCTCACCAAACCCACGGCCGCGATCCTCACAGGGGCGCTCAGCCTGCCGCTCTCCGCCCCGGTGCCCCCGGAATTTGCCAAACCGCTCGATGCCCACCACCCCACTACCTACGGCACCGAATACCTGGTGGCGACCGGGCCGTACATGCTGAAGTCCGACAGCTCTGGCAAATTCCTCGGCATCGGTTACCAGCCGGGCAAGTCCGCGACGCTCGTGCGCAACCCCCGCTGGAACCCCCACACCGACTACCGGCCCGCCTACCTCGACCAGATCAACATCAATATCGGCGGCGAAAAGGACGTGATCGGCCAACAGGTGCTCAAGGGCGAAGACGAGCTCGAGAACGACCCCCCCGCGCAGTCGATCGTCAAGGAAGCCTACGAACACTACCCGCAGCAGATCACCTTCACGCCCGGCTCCGGCACCTACTACAGCTCGCTGAACAACGCGCACGGGCCGTTCACCAACGTTGACCTGCGCCGGGCCGTGTGGGCGGCGCTCGACCGCGACGCGCTCGTCAAGGTACGCGGTGGGCCGCTCGTGGCTGCGCCGATGACCCACTTCCTCTACCCTGGCGTGGCCGGCTTTGAAGAGGCCGGCGGTCTCGCGGGCCCGAAGCTCGACTACAACGAACACCCCGAAGGCGACCCGGCGGTCGCCGAAAAGTACATGCGGCTCGCCGGCTACCCGAGCGGCAAATACACCGGCGGCAAGACGCTTCAGGTTGTCGGCGTGACTGGCGAACCGGAAAGCGGTACCGCGCAGATCGTCAACCAGACACTGTTGAACCTCGGCTTCAAAACCCACCTCAGCCTCGTGGACAAGTCGGTGATGTATGAAAAGTCACTGCGGCGTGCCCTCGCAGGAGATCGACGTCTGCCCCAACGCCGGCTGGACGCGCGACTTCGCCGATCCGCAGACCGTGCTGTTCGTGCCGTTCTACGGACCCGCGATCTCCCCCTCCGGCAACGCCAACTGGGGCCAGGTCAACAACCCCCAGATCAACGCCGCGATGGAACAGGCGGCGCTGGTCGTCGGCGAACCGGCGCGCGCGCAGGCGTGGGCGAAGGTCGACGAAAAGCTGGTGGCCCAGGCGGTCGCCGCCCCCGGGGTGTTCGTCAGCCAGGCCAACATCGAGGGCCGGGGCGTCGCCGGTGTCGATGCGTTGTGGAACAACGGCTCGTGGGACTACGACTTCACCTCGCTGAAGTGAGTTGACTCGTTACATCATCCGTCGCATCCTGTGGGGCGTTGCGCTGCTGGTCATCGTCTCGGCGCTCACGTTCCTGTTCTTCAACGTCTTCCCCACCGGCAACGCCGCGGTGCTGCGGGCCGGGCACGATCCGAGCCCGCGGACGATTGCCTACATCTCGCGCGAGTTGGGGCTCAACCGGCCGCTGTACACCCAGTTCTATGACTACCTGCGGGGGGTGCTGCTGCACCTCGACCTCGGCTACAGCTACTACTCCAACGCCTCCGTCCGCAGCCTGATCGCTGAACGCCTGCCCGCGACTGTTTCGCTCGCCGCCGGCGCGGTGGTGATCTGGCTGGTGAGCGGACTCTCGGTCGGGATCATCTCCGCGGTGCGCCGGCGCACGTGGCTCGACCGCGCCGCGATGGGCACCGCGCTCGCATTCGTCTCCGCGCCGGAATACTGGCTCGGGCTGATCGCGCTGTTCCTGTTCGCCGCGGACATCGGCAAGCTCCGGATCTTCCCCGGCGCCGGCAGCTACGTCGGCCTTAGCAGCGACCCGGAGAAGTGGTTCACCTCGCTGATCCTGCCGTGGCTCGTGCTCGCCGCGAGCTTCGCCGCGGTCTACGCGCGCCTCTTGCGTTCGAGCCTGCTCGACGTGCTCGACCAGGACTTCATCCGCACCGCGCGCGCCAAGGGCCTCTCCGAGCGGCGCGTGATCCTGCGCCACGGGGTGCGCGCCGCGATCACCCCGATCGTCACCGTGCTCGGCCTCGACCTCGGCGCGCTGCTCGGCGGCGCGCTGCTGGTCGAAGTCGTCTTCGACATCCCCGGGGTGGGGCGGCTCAACTACGACGCGCTCGTGCACGCCGACTTCCCGATCATCGAGGGCACGGTGCTGCTGGCCGCGCTGTTCATCGTCGTGGCCAACATCCTTGTGGACATCTCCTACGCGTACCTGGACCCGCGGGTCCGTTTCAAATGAGCGCGCCGGGCGACTCCCCGCTTCTACGTGTCGAAGACCTGCGCGTAGAGCTGCCCACCGAAGACGGGGTGGTGCACGCCGTTGACGGTGTCTCCTTTGAGGTTCACCACGGGCAGACGCTTGGGATCGTGGGCGAGTCGGGGTCGGGCAAGACGATCTCCGCGCTGACCCTTCTGGGGCTCACCCGCGCTCAGGGGGCGCGCGTCTCGGGGCGCATCCTGTTCGAGGGCGTGGACCTCGTGACGCTGCCGGAGGAGCGCCTGCGCGCGCTGCGCGGCAACGCCCTGGCGATCGTCTTCCAGGACCCGCTCTCCTCGCTGCACCCGCTGTACCGCGTGGGGGCGCAGGTGGTCGAGGCGATCCGCGCCCACCGTGAGGTCTCGCGGCGCGCCGCGCGCGAGCAGGCCGTCGCGCTGCTGGAGCTGGTCGGCATCCCTGAGCCGGCGCGGCGCGTGGACGCCTACCCGCACGAGCTCTCCGGGGGCCAGCGCCAGCGCGCGATGATCGCGATGGCGCTCGCCAACGAGCCGCGGCTGCTGATCGCCGACGAGCCCACCACCGCGCTCGACGTGACCGTGCAGGCGCAGATCCTCGCGTTGCTGCGCCGCCTGCGCGAGGAGCTCGGGATGGCACTCGTGCTCGTCACCCACGACCTCGGGGTCGTTGCCGAGATGGCAGACGAGATCGCGGTGATGCAGGCCGGGCGGATCCTCGAGCGGGGCTCGGCCGAGCAGGTCCTCGCCGCGCCTCAGCACCCCTACACGCAGGAGCTCGTGCGCTCGGCCCCCACACTTGAGCTTCAGCGCGAGCGCGAGACGGTGGCCGAGCCCGTGGCCGAGCCGCTGTTGCAGGTGCGCGACCTCGTCAAGCGCTTCCCGGTCACGCGCGGGGTGGTGTTCCAGCGCCAGGTTGCTGCCGTCGAGGCGGTCGCGGGAATCAGCTTTGAGCTGCGCCGCGGCGAGACGCTCGGGCTGGTGGGGGAGAGCGGCTGCGGCAAGTCCACCACCGCGCGCCTGCTCATGCGCCTGCTCGAGCCCACCGCCGGCGAGATCCGCTTTCAGGGCCACGACCTCGCCCACCTGCGGGGCGCCGCGCTGAAGGTCGCGCGCCACGAGATGCAGATCGTCTTCCAGGACCCCTTTTCCTCGCTGAATCCCCGCAAGACGGCCGGCTCGATCATCGGTGAGCCGTTTGCGATCCACGGCCTGCACCGCGACCGAGCGGAGCGCAGGCGCGCCGTGAGCGAGCTGATGGACAGGGTGGGCCTACGGGCGGATCACCGCAACCGCTACCCCCACGAATTCTCCGGCGGCCAGCGCCAGCGGATCGGCGTGGCGCGCGCACTCGCGCTGCGTCCGAAGCTGCTGATCGCCGACGAGCCAGTGTCGGCGCTCGACGTCACGATTCAGGCCCAGATCCTCGACCTGCTGCGCGACCTGCAGCGCGAGCTGGACCTGACGCTGCTGCTGATCTCCCACGACCTCGCGGTCGTGCGCCAGCTGGCCGACCGCGTCGCGGTGATGCGCCACGGCAAGATCGTCGAGCTCGCGAGCGCCGACGCGCTCTACAGCTCTCCGCAGCACCCCTACACGCGCGAGCTGCTCGCGGCGGTGCCCGGCGCTCGCCGGGATGGGCGTACTATCGCGGGGTGAGCAGCACCGACTTGGCCACAGACGCGGTCGAGCTTCTCCAGCGGCTGATCGCGTTCAACACGGTCAACCCGCCCGGCGCCGAGCTGGCCGCGCAGGAGCACCTCGAGACACTCCTCGCCGGCGCAGGCTTCGAGTGCGAGTTGCTGGGAGCCGTCCTGGAGCGCCCGAACCTCGTGGCGCGGTTGCGTGGCGCGGCGCCCGGTCCGACGCTCTGCTACCTCGGCCACGTAGACACCGTGCTCGCCGACCCTGCCGAGTGGCGCCGGGGTCCGTGGTCGGGGGAGCTCGCCGAGGGCTGCGTGTGGGGCCGGGGCGCACTCGACATGAAGTCCCAGGTCGCCGCCGAGGTCGCCGCCGCCGTCTCGCTGGCGCGCTCCGGCTGGCGGCCCGCGTGCGGGGACCTGCTGGTCGTGGCGGTCGTCGACGAGGAGGTCGGTGGAGAGCTCGGAGCCGAATGGCTTACGCAGACGTACCCCGAGAAGGTCCGCTGTGACCTGCTCGTCAACGAGGGCGGCGGCGCTGTCTTCGAGTACCGCGGCCGCCGCCGCTACGGGGTCTGCTGCGCGGAGAAGGGAGTCTTCCGCTTCACGCTCACCACCGACGGCGTCGCGGGCCACGCCTCGATGCCGAAGATCGCCGAGAACGCGCTGCTGAAGATGGGCCCGCTGCTGACGCGCCTCGCGGAGCGCCAGCCCGCCTACACGCTCACACCTGAGCCCGCTGCGTTCCTGCGCGGTATCGGCGAGGACTCCGAGGACCCCGCGGGGGCGGTCGCCAACCTGCTCGCCGTCGACCCTCGCCTGGCGAGCATGTTCGAGCCGATGCTCGGCGTGACCTTCGCCCCGACCCGCATCCGCGCATCGGAGAAGATCAACGTGATCCCCTCCCGCGCCGAGGTCAAAGTGGATTGCCGTGTGCCCCCCGGCCTCGGTGAAGCGGAGGTGCTGCGCGGGATCGGCGAAGTCCTCGGCCACGACGGTTTCCACATCGACTTCACCGAGCGGGTCGTCGGCAACCGCTCACCCGCGGACTCTTCGCTGATGGACGCCATCTCCAGTTGGATCGCCGAGCGCGACCCGGGCGCCGAGGTCGTGCCGGTGGTCCTGCCCGGTTTCACCGACTCCCGCCACTTCCGCGCTGCCTTCCCCGAGTGTGTCGCCTACGGCTTCTTCCCCCAGCGCCACCAGACGCTGTTGGAGGCGATGCCGCTGATCCACGGCGCCGACGAGCGCATCGACGTGCGCGACGTGGCGTTCGCGGCGGAATTCTTCCGAGACCTCGCACGTTCTGTATTGGACCCCGCCCGCCCGGGGGGCGACCCTGGGTAATATTGGATTCGATCGAGCCAAGGACGGTGCGCACGCGATGAGGCAGAGGACTGCTGGGGAGTTGAGGGCGGAAGGGGCGACTCGCGCAGGGGTGCGGGGATGATCGAGGCGTCTTCGCTCTCCTCGCTCGTGGGGGAACTCCAGAACTGGGCCTACCAGTGGTCCGCCGTGTTCATGATCCTGTTCTTCAGCGCGCTCCTCTTCGTGATGTGGCGGATGCTGAAGGTGATGCCGCGCGTCAAGCCGCAGCAGATCAAGCCTTCCTCGGACCAGTCGGTCGGATGGGAGGACATCGCAGGGGCCGACGAGGCCAAGGCCGAGCTGCAGGAGATCGTCGAGTTCCTGCGCGACCCCGCCCAGTTCCACAAGCTGGGCGCGAAAGTCCCCAAGGGCATCTTGCTGCACGGTCCTCCGGGGACGGGCAAGACGCTGCTCGCCAAGGCCGTCGCGCACGAGTCCGGCGCGCAGTTCTTTGCGCAGTCGGCCGCTGCCTTCGTGGAGATGTTCGCCGGCCTCGGCGCCGCGCGCATCCGCAGGCTGTTCGCGATCGCGCGCAAGCACGAGCCCGCGATCATCTTCATCGACGAGCTCGACGCCGTCGGCGGGCGGCGCGGGATGGACATCTCCGGGGAGAAGGACCAGACGCTCAACCAGCTGCTGGTCGAGATGGACGGCTTCGCGACCTCCGGGCGGCTGGTCGTGATCGCGGCGTCGAACCTGCTGGAGAAGCTCGACCCTGCGCTGCTGCGCCCCGGGCGCTTCGACCGTCAGGTGTTCGTCGCGCCGCCCGACGTCAAGGGCCGCGAAGGGATCCTCGCGGTGCACACCCGCGACAAGCCGCTGCACGACGTCGACCTCGGGATGGTCGCCCAGCAGACCAGCGGCCTGACGGGCGCCGACCTCGCCAACATCTGCAACGAGGCTGCGATCTTCGCCGCGCGCCGCGGCGCCAAGGGCATCACCGACGCGGACTTCGACGGCGCGCTGGAGCGGGTGATCGCCGGCGTGCAGTCCCACCGCGTACTGAACGACCACGAGAAGCGCGTCGTCGCCTACCACGAGGCCGGCCACGCGCTCTGCGGCGAGCTGCTGCCCTCCGTGGACCGCGTGCACCGCATCTCGATCGTCCCCCGCGGGCGCGCGCTCGGCTACACGCTCAACCTGCCCGCCGAGGACCGCTACCTGAAGACCCGTGAGGAGCTGCTCGACTACGTGACCGTGCTGCTCGGTGGGCGCGTCGCCGAGCAGATCGTCTTCGGGCAGGTCACGACCGGCGCCTCCGACGACCTCAAGCGCGTCGCGGACATCGCCCACTCGATGGTGCACGACTTCGCGATGGGCAACGCCGCCGTCGGGCGCTCCCCCGAAGGGGACGTACGCCTCTCAGAGACGACGCTGCGCATCCGCGACGAGGAGCGCCAGGATCTGATCGAGGAAGGCCGGCGTGCGGCGCTGAAGATCATCCTCGCCCACCGCCGCCAGCTCGACGAGCTCGCTCACGAGCTGCTGGAGCACGAGATCCTCGACCGCGACGCGATCGACCGCGTGATGGCGGACACCCCCCGCCTGGAGCGGACGCCCGGGGTTGGCCTGCGGATCGCCGCGGCGAGCCCGGTGGCTGGGCCAGCCCGCCCGGGACAGATATACACTCCTCCGAGTGCTTGACCGCATCGACCACGTCGGGATCGCCGTCGCCGAGCTGGAGCCCGCGCTGCAGCTGTGGCGCGACGGCTTCCAGCTGGACGTCGCCCACCGCGAGATCGTCTCCGAGCAGGGCGTCGAGGCGGTGCTGCTCGACGTCGGCGAGAACCACGTCGAGCTGCTCGCCCCGCTCGGCCCCGACACTCCCGTGGGCAAGTTCCTCGCCAAGCGCGGGCCGGGCCTGCACCACCTCGCTTACCAGGTCTCCGACATCGAGTCGGCGCTCGCCGAGCTCGGCCAGGCAGGGATGGAGCTGATCGACAAGACCCCGCGGGTGGGGATCGGCGGCGCGCGCGTCGCCTTCCTTGAGCCTCGCTCCACCGGGCGCGTGCTCGTGGAGCTTGTCGAGCCTGTCCACCACGGCGCCGGGTCGCCGGCTGCCGGCACCGCGGGCGAGGTGACGCACTGATGGCCAGGATGCGCCGCATGAGCGTCGGCTTCCAGGGCGGCCAGGTGCTCGCGCTGCGGGTCGGCGACGAGCAGCTGCAGAAGCTTTACAAGGCGCTCGGGGACCGCGGTTGGCACGAGCTCGAGACCGAGGACGGCCCCGTGCGCCTCGACCTCGCGCAGGTGGTGTACGTGCGCTCCGAGGAGGAGGACCAGCGCGTAGGTTTCGGCGCGGCCTAGCTGGTCGGGGACACCGTGCGCTCTCTCGACGAGCGGATTTTGCGCTTCGCACGCACCCGAGGGCACGGTCCACGTCGCGAGCGCGCCGTGTCGCGCTTCTCACGGATCGGCGAGCACGGCGCCGTGTGGCTCGCACTCGGTGTCGGCGGCTGGGCGCTCGACCGCTCGCGGCGCTCACGTTGGGCGCGCGCGACTGGTGTGGTGGCTGGGACGTTCGCGTTGAACACCGCGCTCAAGCTGCTCGTCCGCCGGTCTCGGCCCGAGCTGGCCGGACTGCCGGCGCTGACCAGCACGCCCACACAGCTCAGCTTTCCCAGCGCCCACGCCTCGACCTCGTTTGCCGGGGCGCGCCTCTACACGCACCTCGGGCTGCCCGCCCGCCCGCTCTACGCGCTCGCCGCGTCGCTCGCGGCGTCCCGGCTGTACCTGGGGGTCCACTACCCATCGGACGTGCTGGCCGGCGCACTGTTGGGCACAGCCGTGGCCGTGGTGGCGCAGTGAGCACCCGCATCGGCATCGTCGGGCTGCCCAACGCCGGCAAGTCCTCGCTCTTCAACGCGCTCACCCGAGCGGGGGCGGAGGCCGCCAACTACCCGTTCACGACGATCGAGCCCAACGTTGCCGTGGTGCCCGTTGTAGACCGGCGCCTGGACGAGGTCGCTGCCACCCTTGGCGCCTCGGAGGTCGTCTACGACACCGTCGACTTCCACGACATCGCCGGGCTCGTCGCCGGCGCCCACAAGGGGGAGGGTCTCGGCAACCGCTTCCTCGCCAACATCCGAGAGACGGACGCGCTCGTCCACGTCGTGCGCGCTCACCGCGACGCGGGCGTCGTACACCCCGAGGGTGACGTCCACCCGCTGCGCGACGCCGAAACCGTTGAGACCGAGCTCGCGCTCGCCGACCTCGAGCAGGCCGAGCGGCGCGTCGAGCGGGTCACCAAAAACGCCCGTGGTGGGGACCGCGTTGCCGTCGCCGAAGAGGCGTGGCTGCACGAGGTCATCGCCGCGCTGCAGGCCGGGCGCCCCGTGCGTACCGTGCCCCTACCTGAGGAAGCTCCCAATGCCGCGCGCGACCTCGGCTCGCTCACCGCCAAGCCCGTGCTGTTCGTTGCCAACGTTGACGAGGGCTCCGACGAGGTTCCCGCCGAGATCGCGGCCCACGCGGCTGCCCAAGGCGCGGGCTCCGTGGCGGTCTCCGCGCGCATCGAGTCCGAGCTCGCCGAGCTCGACGACGAGGACGCCGTCGCGATGCGGCAGGAGCTTGGTGTCAGCGAGTCCGGCCTGCAGCGCGTCGTGCGCGGCGCCTTCGCGCTGCTGCACCTGTTGGCCTTCTTCACTGCGGGTGAGGCCAAGCCCGCCCAGTCCTGGCACCTGCGCGAGGGGCTCACCGCCTGGCACGCCGCGGGCGAGATCCACTCCGACATCCAGCGCGGCTTCGTGCGCGCCGAAGTGATCGGCTGCCGGGAGCTCGTGGACGCCGGCGGCTACGCCGGTGCGCGTGAACGCGGCACGCTGCGCCTGGAGGGGCGCGACTACCTCATGCGCGACGGTGACGTGATCACCGTCAAGTTCACGCCCTGACGGGCGGGCGGGTCACCGATCCCCGGCGCCAGGCGGCGTCCTCGATCGCTCGTGTGCTGGCCGATCAGTCGATCGCATCTGATCGACGATCGGCACACTTAGCTCACTGCGTCCTTGCCTGGCTTGGCCACCGGGCTGTCAGGTGGTGAGTGCGCTGAGTCGCTCTGCTAATCGCCGCATTCCCATCTCACCCGCCATCGCGGCGCCTGCGGCGAAGTCTGTCGTGCGATCCGGTGGGCGTTGCAGATCTATCTGCACGAGCGTGGCGATCTCCCTGAACGTTCGCAGCAGCTCTGCGTTCTCGCTCAGCGCGGCGACGGTTCGCGGACGCTCGCTTGTGGGGGAGCGCTGCACCGCGCTCAGAGCGCCCTCCAGGGAGCCGTGGCGCTGCAGCAGCTCCGCGGCTGTCTTGGCGCCGATCCCCGGCGCGCCCGGCAGGCCGTCGGAGGGGTCGCCGCGCAGCGCGATGAAGTCCGTCACCAGCTCCGGGCCGATGCCGTAGCGCTCGCGCACCTGCTCCGGTCCGACCTCGTGCGGCTTGCCGTCCTTGCGCAGCTCGAGCACCGCGACGCGCTCGCCCACCGCCTGGAAGAGGTCGCGGTCGCCGGTGAGCAGCAGCGCGCGTCCGCCGGCGTCGACCTCCAGGCGCGTGAAGGAGTACATCACGTCGTCCGCCTCCAGCTCCTCGCTGCCGGCCACCATCCAGCCGAGGCTTGCGAGCAGCTCCGGGGCGCGCTCCCACTGGTGGGCGAGCTGTGGCGGCATCGGGTCGCGGTGGGCGTGGTAGCCGGGGTACAGCTTCACGCGGTAGGCCGCCTGCTCCGCCCCCGTGCACGCAGCCACCGCACGTGGCGGGCGCGCTTCGATCGCGGACAGCAGCGCGTTGACGGTGCCCAGCAGCGCGTTCACCGGGCGCCCCTCGCCGTCCACGATCGTCTTGGGCAGCGCGAAGTACGCGCGGTACAGCAGCCACGGCACGTCAGCGATCAGCAGCGGGGCGCTCACCGGTAGAGCGTATGGCCCCGTCTACGGAGGGGTCGTGCCGCCGCCCACACCCGCACTCGGGCTGCTGCCGGCGGTCGTCCCGCCTTCAGGGCCGGGTGAGACGGGGGGGCTGGTCGGCGCCGGCGGGGCTTCCGCGGTCGGCGGCGGCGCGGTGTGGTGGCTCAGGTCCGGCTCGGGCTGAGTGCCATGGGCGGTGCGCACGCTGAAGTAGGCCCACGTCGAGCTCAGGCCCAGGCGGCTCGCCAGTTCCGAGCCACTCACCTCAGTGTGCCCGGCAGAGCCCTCCACGTACGCCGAGAGCACCCGCGGCGAGTAGCCCCGGCTCAGCACCTCGACCCCGCGGAAGGAGCCCCGCACCAGGCCGCGCAGGCGCGCGGCCGCCGTGGCGAAGCTCATGCTCACGCTCCAGCTGTGCTCCGGACCCTGGTCATAGGGGTCCGCCACGCCCACCAGCCACGGCTCCGGCGCGGCCCCCGGGAAGGCGTCCTGCACGTCTTCCGTTGCGCCTCCGGAGCTCGCGAAGTAGTACGTGATCGCGGGCTGCCCGTTGTACGTCACCACCTGGCCCGCCGTCGCGGCCACCGCCGCGTCCGTCTGGGCGGTCTGTGCCCTCGTGCCGAGGTACACCTGCGAGCGCGTGTCCGCGTACACGTCGAAGCGCGCTCCGCCCGCGTGGTCGGTGAGCGCGTACGTGCGGCTCGCGACCGCCTGCGCCTCCAGCGCCGCCTCCGGCCAGCTCGCCGGCATCTCCGCCCCCACGACCCCGCGCACGTACGTTTCCAGGGGGATCGCGCGGACCTTCCCGCCGATCAGCACCCGCACCTCGGTCCCCGCGGGGACCGTCCCCAGGGCCGTGCCGGTGTAGTAGTGCGCGAGGATCGCCTGGTAGCCGTACCCGTGCTCGGCGTACCCCTCCGCTCCGTCCTGGCTCATGCCGACGCCGTGGCCGTCGCCCGCACCTTGGATCACCAGTGTCGGGGCTGCCCCGGCGCGTGCGGGACCGGTTGCCAGCCCGGCGAGCACGACCAGGATCGCGAGCAGCTGTCTGCGTGGGGTGGAGCGGTGGTAGCTTGAGCGCATGGTCGATGCCGTTCGCACGCGCGTGGTCGAGGACGGCTCCTCATCCATCGGCCGGGGACGCGCCGTCCATGAGCTGCGAACGCCGCCGTCCGGTCGAGAGCGGCCCTCCATCCTCGGCCGGGGACACGTTGTCCATGAGCTGCGAACGCTGCCCTCCTCGAGTGCGGCCCCCTCTCCTCGGCCGGCGACGCGCGGTCACGCGCTGCGAACGCCGATCCCCCTCCTCCAAACCTCCCAGGTGAGTGCTGGGCATGAGTGACCGCAGCAGCGAGCGGGCCGTGCTGGAAGGGGTTCCCACCGAGCTCTACATCGGTGGACGCTGGCGGGCCGCCACCGGCTCGGGGACGCTCCCCGTCGAGGACCCCTCCACCGGGCAGACGCTGGTGGAGGTCGCCGACGCGCAGCCCGCCGACGCGCTCGCCGCGCTCGCCTCGGCGTCCGAGCACCAGGCCGAGTGGGCCGCTACGGCGCCGCGCGAGCGGGGTGAGGTGCTGCGTCGCGCCTACGAGGCGCTCACCGCGCGCGCCGAGGAGCTCGCGCTGCTGATGACGCTCGAGATGGGCAAGGCCCTCGCGGAGTCCCGCGCGGAGATCGCCTACGCCGCCGACTTCCTGCGGTGGTTCTCCGAGGAGGCCGTGCGCGTGCACGGCCGCTACCAGGTCAACCCCACGGGCGTCGGGCGCATCCTCACGATGCGCCAGCCCGTCGGACCGTGCGTGTTCGTCACGCCGTGGAACTTCCCGGCGGCGATGGGCGCGCGCAAGCTCGCCCCCGCGCTCGCCGCAGGGTGCACGGTCGTCGTCAAGCCCGCCCAGCAGACGCCGCTCTCGATGCTCGCCCTCACGCAGATCCTCGAGCAGGCCGGGCTGCCCGGGGGGGTCCTCAACACGATCACCGCGCGCCACTCCGGCGCGGTCGTGGAGCCGCTGCTGCGCGACCCCCGCACCCGCAAGCTCTCGTTCACCGGCTCCACCGAGGTGGGGCGCACGCTGATCGCACAGTCCGCCTCCCAGGTCCTGCGCGTCTCGATGGAGCTGGGGGGCAACGCGCCCTTCCTCGTGTTCGCCGACGCCGACCTCGACGCCGCCGTCGAGGGGGCGCTCACCGCGAAGCTGCGCAACGTCGGCGAGGCCTGCACCGCGGCCAACCGCTTCCACGTGCACGAGTCCCTCGTCGAGGAGTTCGCCTCGCGGCTCGCCGCACGGATGGGGGCGCTGCGCGTTGGGCGCGGCACCGAGCCCACGACCGACCTTGGGCCGCTGATCGACGCCCGCCAGCGCGCCGTCGTGGGCGAGCTCGTCGACGACGCCCGTTCGCGCGGCGCACGGTGCCTGACCGGCGGCGGGCCGCTCGAGGGCCCCGGGTACTTCTTCGCCCCCACTGTCCTCGCCGACGTGCCCCCCGACGCGCGCGTGCTCGCCGAGGAGATCTTCGGGCCCGTCGCCCCCGTCGCCGCGTTCTCCACCGAGGAGGAGGCGCTCCAGGCCGCCAACCGCACCGAGTACGGCCTCGTCGCCTACCTCTACACCCGCGACCTCGCCCGCGCGTTTCGCGTCGCCGAGGGTCTCGAAACGGGCATGGTCGGCCTCAACCAGGGCCTCGTCTCAAACCCCGCCGCGCCCTTCGGCGGCGTCAAGCAGTCGGGCTTCGGGCGCGAGGGGGGGTTCGAGGGGATCGACGAGTACCTGGAGACGAAGTACGTCGCGCTCGCTGTATAGCCGTTGTCAGCCGACGTGCTGAAGCTGTTCTATATCGACGGCGTTCGCGGGCGCCGTGAGCGTGACCGGCCGGTTCCATTCGCTGAACGTGATCGTGCCGCCGCCCGCGCCGCTCTTGGTGATCTCCAGCGGGTACGCCGTCCCCGCCGTCGCGACGTAGAGGATGCCGTTCTGAGTCGTGTCCTTGACGCCCACCACCGGCTGCCCGCCGACGGTGCTCGTGCCCGCCGCCACCAGCGTGCTGCTGTTCGCGCCGGTCGTGAGAGCCGCGTCGAGCAGTTTGTGCAGGTCGGTCAGCGAGGAGAGCCCCGCGAAGCTCGTGTTCGAGGTCGACGCCTTCAGCCACTTCCCATGGAGCAACTGCGCTGCTGCGGGGCCCGCGAAGTGGGTGTAGAAGGCGGAGCTCCCGCTGATGTAGATCGTGTTGTCGATCTCGATCACTTCGAAGCTCAACCCGTTCTCGGCGGCCGTCCGCGACCGCCCTTGCCGGTGACGAGGCTCAGGTCGAGGG
Source organism: uncultured Solirubrobacterales bacterium (assembly GCA_963701215.1). GTDB lineage: Bacteria > Actinomycetota > Thermoleophilia > Solirubrobacterales > Solirubrobacteraceae > Palsa-744. The sequence goes on along the minus strand of OY969580.1, from coordinate 3,715,766 downwards.
TGATCGGGCTGCCGCCCGTGACCGTGGAACCCGACACGTGCACCGCGCTCGCGCCGTCCACCGCCGCCTTAGCCGCCGCCACGATCTCGGAGGGGGACTTCGACGCGACGCCGTTGCCCGACGACCCGCCGCACCCTCCGAGTGCCGCCACGGCCAGCGCGAGCAAGATGCCTGTCACGGGGAGGAGCCGTACGGAGGGGAGCCAAAGAGGCACGAAGCTCAACTCTATCCGAGCACTCGGATAGCGCGGAGCCTCCCGGATCACGTGGGCGGCGGCCCGCGGCCCGCAATTCGTCCACCGACTCCCGCCGCGCTCAAACCGCGTTCGGGCCGCGCCGAGCGCGCGAAGGAGGAACGTCGAGAACCAATGGAAATGCCCGAACGGTGGAGTAACCTCGAACGTGTGGGGAAGGGACCCGACGCCGAGGATCTGACCAGCAGTCGCCTCCGCGCACTGCTCCTGTGGGCGCTGGCCGAAGCGGGGATGCGAAAGTGTCTCCTGGCTTCGGCCGCGGCGGTCCTGGTCGCCGCCGCCCTCGGGGCGGTGCTCGCCTCGGACCCCACCGCGGTCGCGCTCTACGCCGCCGTGCTCGCCGCCGCCGCCGGCCTGGCGGGCTGGCGCGTCGGGGAGACCCGCCGCGAGGCGCTGCTCCGCGAGATCGACGACCGCTCCGGCGAGCTGCACCGCGCGCTCTCGGAGCTCGAGATCGCGCAATCGGAGACCGTGCGGCGCCTCTCGATGGCGGTCGAGTTCCGCGACGAGGACACCGGCGCGCACATCGAACGGATCGGGCGCTTCTCGACGCTGCTCGCCGATCGGGCCGGCCTCGACCGCGAGCTGTGCGAGCGACTCGGCTACGCGGCCCCCCTGCACGACGTGGGCAAGGTCGCAATCCCCGACGCGATCCTGCTGAAGCCCGGTCCGCTGACCGCCGAGGAGCGCGCGATCGTCGAGACTCACGCCGAGGAGGGCCACCGCCTGCTGCGGGGCTCCTCCTCCTCGATCCTCGACATGGCTGCGACGATCGCCCTGAGCCACCACGAGAAGTGGGACGGCTCCGGCTACCCGCGCGGCCTCGCGGGCGAGGAGATCCCAGTCGAGGGGCGCATCGTGGCCGTCGCCGACGTGTTCGACGCGCTCACCTCCGACCGCGTGTACCGCACGGCGTACTCGGTCGAGCAGGCGGTGCAGCTGATGCGCGAGCAGCGCGGCCTGCACTTCGACCCGGTGCTGCTGGATGCCTTCCTGGAGGTGCTCTCGAGCTCCGGCCCCGACGCGCGCCCACGCTTGGCCGCCGACCCGCAGGCGCTCCTGGAGGGGGTGCTGGAGACTTACCTGGTGGCGCTCACCCGTGGCGACGCGGAGACCGCGGAGGGCGCTATCGCGCAGGCGATCGAGGACGGCGTGGCGGCGGCGGCGCTACCGGGAGAGGTGATCGAACCGGCGGCGCGCCGGATGGCGGAGCTCAGGGAGCGGGGCGAGCTCGACGCAGACCGCGAGCGGGCGGCGGCGGGGATCGCCCACCGGGTGCTGGCGACCCTGCGCCGCTACGTGCAGGGCCGCCACGAGGAGCCCCAGGCACTGGTGCGGATCGACCAGGCGCGCGAGCGCGTCGAGAGGCTGCTGGAGCGTGCTGCGACGGCGGGCGAGTCGGACGAGCAGGCCGCAGACGTGCAAGCCGTCGGGTAGTCGCCCCCGCCGACCACACGGGGTCCCGACGAAGGCCCGACGTGCCGACTTGCCTAAGGGCTCCAGGCCCTCTTTTTGGAGCCCCCTATAGATCTCCGATAGATTCTCCGCCGTGTCCAACCGTGCCCTCGTCACCGGTGGAGCGGGCTTCATCGGCTCGCACCTCGTGGACGCCCTGCTCGCGGAGGGCTACGAGGTGGACGTGGTCGACGACCTCTCCTCGGGGGACGCGCGCAACGTGGCAGAGGCGGCGCGGCTGCACACGCTCGACATCACCGACCGCGCCGCGCTGCACGCGACGGTTGAGCGGGCGGCCCCCCGCGCAATCTTCCACCTCGCCGCCCAGGCGAGCGTGGTGGCCTCCGTCGAGGACCCGGGCCGCGACTGCGAGGTCAACGTGCAGGGCACGCTGAACGTGGTGGACGTCGCGGGCCGCGTCGGAGTGCCAGTCGTGTTCACCTCCACCGGCGGCGCGCTGTACGGTGACGAGGCTCCGCGGCCCACCCCGGAGGAGCGCATCCCCGCTCCGCTGTCCCCCTACGGAGCCTCGAAGTGGGCGGCGGAGGCGTACGTCAACACGTGGTCGCTCTCCACGGGAGTCCCCCACGCGGTGTGCCGCCTGGGCAACGTGTACGGTCCCCGCCAGTCTCCCCACGGCGAGGCCGGGGTCGTGGCGATCTTCAGCCACCACCTGCACACGGGCCGCACGCCGACTCTGTACGGCCAGGGCACCCCGACCCGGGACTACGTGTACGTCGAGGACGTCGTGCGCGCTCTGCTCGCCGCCTCGGGAGGCCGGGGCACGTACAACGTCGCCACGGGTGTGGAGACCGACGTGAAGAGCATTTGGGAGGCGCTTCGCGCCGCGGCGTGCGTTGTGGCAGACCCCGAGTTGGCGGACCTCCGTCCCGGCGAGTTGCGCCACAGTTGCCTCAACGTCGGGAAGGCAGAGCGCGAGCTCGGCTGGCGCGCGGAGGTCCCGATCGAGGAGGGCCTGCGCCGTACGTACGCTGCGCTGGTCGAGGAGTTCCGCGCGCGAGAGTCCGCGCGCGCGGAGTAGCCGCGCTGCGCGGGGCCGGCTGCGGGAGGTCCTCGGGGGAGGACGTCGCGCGAGGCCCGGCCACGCTGGCAGTGGCTCCAGCCCGCGGGCGTGGAGAAGGGGTCGAGATGCTTTGCAGGGCTACGCGCGAGGCGCTAGCATCGGGACCCGGCCGAGGTCCGGCCAGCGGCCAGATAGCTCAGTTGGTAGAGCACACGACTGAAAATCGTGGTGTCCCCAGTTCGAGTCTGGGTCTGGCCATTTACTTTCCCCACGTGTTGGGATCGTGGTGTCTTCAATCCGAGCGCGTCGACATGTCCTAGCCTGAAGGAGTGCGCGTCGAGCTTCTGTTCTGGGAGGGCTGTCCCTCGCATCCCAAGGCGCTCGCTGAGCTGCGCGCGACGATGGCGGACGAGGGGCTGGATCCGGGCATGGTCATCCTTCGTGAGGTCTCCACCGAGGCCGAGGCGGCCCGGGAGCGCTTCGTGGGGTCGCCGACGATCCGCATTAACGGCGTGGACATCCTGCCGCCCGGCGGGGAGCCGTTCGGGCTGACGTGCCGCGTCTACCATCGTCGCGACGGACGGATCTCCCCGACACCGGACCCGGCCGATGTGCGCGACGCGCTACGGGCTGCTCAGACTGCAACTGCCACCGAGAGGAGCTTTGGATGACAGCGATCGGCGATCGTGCCCCGACGTTCGCGCTGCCGGACACCGAAGGGGCCACGCACGCGCCGGGCGGCGCCCCCGCGACGGTCGTCGTGTTCACCTGCAACCACTGCCCCTACGCGCTGGCGTGGCACGAGCGGATCGTCGCAGTCGCGCGGGACTACACCGACCGCGGAGTACGGATGCTGGCGGTCAACCCGAACGACGCCGAGCGGTACCCGGGCGACTCATCGCAGGCGATGCGCGCTCGCGTCGAGCGCGGGGAGTTCGACGGCGTCCCGTACCTGCGCGACAAGTCCCAGGACGTCGCTCGGGCCTACGGTGCGAAGACGACTCCGGATGTGTTCATGCTCGACGCCGGCGGGGTGCTCCGCTACCGCGGTGCCCCGGACGCCGACTACGACGACCCGGCACAGAACGCCGCCTTCCTGCGCGCCGCCCTCGACGCCGTGCTCGACGGCCGCGACCCCGACCAGCCCGAGACCCCACCGGTCGGCTGCTCGATCAAGTGGAAGGCCTGACGCTCGCCCCTGAGCGAAAAGGAAGTAGGCACCACGTCCCGAGCTCGATGTGCCCACCGCGAGAGCGAGGCGTCGAGGAGCGCATCCACTGCCGTCTCGAGCACCCTCGAGCGCGGCCTCGCCCTGCGGCGCCGAGGCCCGGCCACCTTATGAGAGACTCTGCGCGTGCAGGATCGCTACGCCGGAGATGTGGGCGATTTCATGAAGTTGGGTCTGCTTCGGCACCTCGCAGCATCGTCGGACACCGGCGGGGCTGGACTGACGATCGGATTGAACTGGTACCTCGCCCCGGACGAGGCCCACAACGCCGACGGCAAGCACATCGCCTAGTCCCGCCGACGGCTCGAGGAGCTGGCCAAGGGTGTCAATCAGGTGCCCGTCGGAGCGGTCAGGGCTCGCCGCGGCAGTTGCCGCTTCTTTCTCGTCACTGCGACAGATCTACATGAGAAGTTGCTCTCCGCGGCGCTGATCACGTTCGCGACGAGATGGGCGCCCCACGCGGACCTCGTCTCGCCCGGCGGTTTCTGACGAACGATGAGCTACTCGGCGTTCACGGTCGCAACACCGACTTCGCGCCGGAAGGGCGACGTCGCGCTTGCGCTTCGCAAGCTGAGCGGACACCTGGGCAACGACCGCACTCGGAGCAGACGGGCTTCGGGCGCGCTGACCGAGGACGGACATACGCCGGCTTGCGCGGACGAGGCTGGCAACGCGTCAGTCGACCACGGTGGGTCGGGGGCGCGGCGGCGTTCCAGGCCGTGCTGCTGGCACTGGACGGGCTTGGCGCGACGCCCGAGATCTAAGGTCACCTCGACGGGTGCGTGCCAGATGTCACTCGCTCGCTGAGAGTGTGTGCGGCTCTGGCCCCTTGGTGAGCTCGCCGGCTCTCACCATGTTCGACACCTCTGCGGCGATCGTGCCCCGGTCTGCGTTTAGTCCCTTGGCCATAGCGCCGGTAGTGCTCTGCGGGTGTTCCTTGACGTATCCAATGATGCGCCCGTCGATGTCGTCCTTATGCTGACGTGCTGTGGCCCGACGGTCGCTGGCGCGACGTGCGGTTGCGCGACGCGTCGAGCGCTGCGGCACCACTGGCGGCGCAACGAGCGTCGAGTCTGCCAGGGGTGCTCCGTCCACTGTTGATGGAGTCTGCATTGCTGAGACCTCCTGACCCTCATGGAGGTGCCGCGCGAGAGGAAGAGGGTTCGAGACCCGACGCGTGGATTAATGAGCTAGGCCCCGGGGGTCTCGATCATGGCCTCAAGCTCCGCGCCTCGGCGCGGTCGCGCTTCGGTGACTTTCGGGCTATAGAGGCTGAAGTCCTGCCCGCAGGGTCAGCTCAACTATCCATAGTATCCCTTTCCGGGTCCGAAACAACAAGGGCTTGCTGGCCCGCGTGCGGGCGCCTGACGATCATGGCCGACGCCGGTGCTCCGGACGACACGCAGCCGTCAGCGTTGGCGCCGAACTCGCACTCCGCGCAGGAGCAAGCATGCCGGCTCCACATACGTATGCGCGCAACCTTGTGAGCCGCTGACCTGCGGCGACGAGAACGCTTCCGCATCGCCCGGCGCGAGCGAGCATGATCCGATCCTCAACGGCGCGCTCCCTCGTAGCGCTAACTCGCTCAGTGGCCTCTGAGCTCGCCGGCTAGGCCGGCGACGATCCAGATGAGCGCCCCCGCCCCGAGGAGCCGACGGAACCAGTTGACCCCGCTCGCCGCCTCCTCCCACGCCCACACGGCGAGGCCGAGCATGAAGACCGAGCGACCGACCTCGTGTGCGGTGCCACCGGACTCGGCCGCTAGCCCCCACCCCGCGAACGCGAGCAGCAGCGGCGGGTTCGGGAACTGCGCAATGGGGAAGCGTTGCGGCCAGCCCACCTGGCCGCAACGCCAAAGCTCGGCGGTGGTCACTGCGCTAATGCTCGCAGGCCGAAGCCGGCGGGTTGGGGGCGCTCTTGCGTTTGGTGGAAGGAGCAGCACTCTCGGTAGGCCCGGCGCTCGCTATCGCCTCGGACGACTCGGAGGGCGCCGGCCACTCCGAGCCTCGCGAGGGAACGGGCGGTAAGGTGCGAGACATGGATCAGCGAAGCCTCGGACGTACCGGTGTCCATGTGAGTCCGCTCTGTCTCGGCGCGATGATGTTCGGCGTATGGGGAGAGCCCGACCACGACGCGAGTATCCGCATCGTCCATCGGGCGCTGGATGCGGGGATCAACTTCATCGACACCGCCGATGTCTATTCGCGCGGGGAGTCCGAGGAGATCGTCGGCAAGGCGCTCAGCGGCGGTCGGCGCGAGAACGTCGTGCTCGCTACGAAGTTCCACGGCTCGATGGGCGAGGACCCCAACCAGGCGGGCAACTCGCGACGCTGGATCATCCGGGAGGTCGAGGCCTCGCTGAAGCGCCTGCAGACTGACTGGATCGATCTCTACCAGGTGCATCGCTGGGACCCGTGGACCGATCACGAGGAGACGCTCGGCGCGCTCTCCGATCTGGTGGCTCAGGGGAAGGTGCGGTACGTTGGCTCCTCGACCTATCCGGCGGCTGAGATCGTCAAGGCGCAGTGGGTCGCTCGTGACCGACGCCTCCAGCGTTTCGTCTGCGAGCAGCCGCCGTATTCGATCCTCGCTCGCGGCATCGAGGCTGACGTGCTGCCTGCCTGCCAGGACTTTGGGATGGGCGTGATCGCGTGGAGTCCGCTGGCGGGTGGCTGGTTGTCGGGGCGGTGGCGAAAGGGCGCCGAGGATTTGACGTCTCGGCGAGCGGCGATGATCCCGCAGCGGTACGACCTCTCGATTCCGGCCAACCAGGCCAAGCTCGAGGCCGCCGACGCACTCGCGCGATTGGCGGACGAGGCGGGCGTCTCATTGATCCACCTGGCGCTGGGGTTCGTCATCCGCCATCCAGCCGTGACGGCGGCGATCATCGGTCCGCGGACGATGGAGCAGCTCGAGTCGCAGCTCGGCGCGGCGGACATGCAACTCGAGACCGCGCTCCTGGACCGTATCGACGAGATCGTGGCGCCCGGGACGACCGTGAACCCCACGGACGCTGGCTGGACCAACCCTGCGTTTGCGGCGGCAGCCCGCCGTAGGTAGGGCCACTCCTCCCAGCGCGGACTCGGAGGCAGCCCGCCGGTCAGGCACCATAAGTCCCTCGCCTTCTTCCTCGCGCCGTCAAGCGCATTTTCATGCCCCGAGCAGCCGGAACGGTGTGGTGCCCGCCGCTCCGTGCTGCCTATCGTCCGAAGCGTTCGTCTCGCGCTCAATGCGAGGGTGCTGCTCACCGGGCGAAGCGGGTGCCCGCACTCGGTGATCCCGAACGCTGCAACCCGCCGCTGGCTGGGCCACGACCCGCGGGGACCGGGCTGGATCAGGCTCGTCAACCGGCTTACCGCACCACTCGTGCTGCGCGTCCCGGAAGGGCTCCAGGACCGGGGGCTCGCGATCCAGCGACCACCACTGCCCTTTCTCGGCCCGCCAATGGCACTGGACGATGGACCGCGCAGTCTCCTTGACTCTGGGCCTCTCTACGCGGGCGCGAACGTGACCCGAATATCCGACATCCGCCCAGCCGCGCAAATAGTCAACAGCCTCACCCCGTAGCCAGCCGTCGACGGGCCCCGTTTGGGGTTTGGGCGGACGAGCACCCCCCGTAGGCCAAACCCCCCGGAATCCGCGGTTCGCGGCGACCTGCGCCGCGCGAGGCCGGCGCCGCATCCTCTCCCGCGTGGAGAGCTTGACGTAACCCACGTTCGGGCAGGGACGGATGGTCGATTGACCGGCCCGCCCAAGAACCGCTATGGTGCAGCGACAACAACTGAATATCGCTCGTGGGCGAGGGGAAGCCGGTCGAAGTCCGGCGCTGACCCGCAACCGTAGGCCGCACCACCACTTATGGGTGCGCGGCAAGCCGGGATACCTCATCCGCGGGTTGAAGCTCTATCAATCCCGTCGTGGTCTGCGGGCGGAGCCGGATCGAGTCCCGGTCCAGTTTCCGTCCTCGTGCACGTTGTGGTGTGCGGGGACTGTTTCGTTTCAGGACTCTTTCGGACCCCTCTGGCTGGCTGTCTCGGCAACACCAGGAGGTAAGAAAACAAACCATGTCAACCCATCCGAAGTGGCTCAAGCGAGCCGGGATGCTGGCCGGCGTGTTGGCGCTCGCGGTCGCGTTCACGGTGCCTGCTGTCGCAAGCGCATCATCCGCGGGCTCTGAAGCGGCGACCTGGCTCGGCAAACAGCTCAAGCCGGAACCGACGAGCAACCCGGCCTACTGCGAAGAGTTCGTCAAAGGCGGGCCTTCAGTCGCGGAGACGCTCGAATGCTCGCTCGCGTTCAAGGCCGCCGCAATGACGAGCAAGAGCAACGCGACATACAAATATGCAATGGAACACTTCAATGAATACATCGGCACCAAATCGTGCAGCGAAGGCGAAGCGATGCGCGCAGGCTCGGTCGCAAAGTTCGCCCTCGTCGCGGAGGCCAAGGAACATAATCCGCAGAGCGTGGGCGGGCGCAATCTGATCGCGGACCTGAAGTGCCTGCAGTTGAGTTCGGGTCGGTTCGATGACAAGGGCGAGACCGAAGACTTCTCGAACACGTTCACGCAGTCGCTGGCGATCATCGCATTGAGGGGGTGCGAAGCTGGAGACTGTCCTGGCTCACCGAACTTGAAAGTGTGGATCGAACCTGCCGGCAAATATCTGCGCGAACAGCAGTGCGAAAGCGCATCGGTATCACTCAACGGAGCGTTTCGCTCGACGCTCGGCCTCAAACCGACTGAATGCAATGCCAACCCACCGTTCACAGAAACAGAACCTGAAAACCAGAATGCTGTGGAAGTGGACTCGACCGGAGTGGCTGTCCAGGCGCTGCTGGCAGAAGGATCAACTGCTTCCAAAACCACGGCAACAAAGGCACTGACTTGGTTGAAGGAAAACAGTGAACACTCCGCTGGTCCGCCGGCGACGCGCCTGTGGAAGAACTACTGCAGCGAAACGGAATTCACCAAACTGCTCCCGAGCGTGAACAGCACGGCGCTGGCGAGCATGGCCTACATCGAGGCCGGCAAATCGATCGAAGAACCGCAAGCCTGGCTGACGGGGGTCGTCGAAAAACAGCCGAAAGGCGAAAAGGGCCTGCCGGCGTGTACGGCATCCGGTTCGCCCAACGTGTTTGCGACCGCTCAGGGCATCCTTGGCTTGGAAGGCGTGAGCTACCCGGGTCTGGTCGGCCTGTAGCGAGAGCCGTTGTGAGGGGAGCGGGGCACTGCGCTCCGCTCCCCTGTAATGTTCCTTGGTGCTCGCGAGTGCGGGGAACCCGGTGAGACTCCGGGGCTGACGCGCAGCGGTGTGGGTGACGAGCGGATCGCAGCTCCACTGAGCCAGATGGCTTGGGAAGGAGATCCGTAAGGTTGATCCCTAGCCCGAAGACCCGGTCGTGAGCAAGCAACCGTCTCGCGAATAGGCGGCAGGCTCACGGATCGTCTTGGTCGTGTGTCGCCGCCCTTGGACAAGGGAGCAGCGAAGATCATGATCCACCGTGTTTTGTTGGCGATCCGCGGCAACATCGTTGCCTGGCTCGCGTTGTTCGTCGCCCTCGGCGGAACGAGCATCGCGGCGCAGCACTACCTCATCACCTCGACCAGCCAGATCAAGCCGAGCGTGCTCAAGAAGCTCGAGCAGCTTGCCGCCAAGGGCACTCATGGACCCGCCGGTCCACAGGGCGCAACCGGCGCACAAGGAGCAGCCGGCACTCAGGGAGCATCCGGCACGCGAGGCACGGACGGCACGCCTGGTACGCCCGGTGAACCGGGGCCCGAAGGCAAGCAGGGACCGGAAGGCGTCACGGGGCTGAGCGCCGAAGAGATCGCGACGCTCAAGGAAATGCTGCCGCACATCAAGTACGTGGCCTCCGGGGTTGGTGGCAAGCCGACGGTCCAGTTCTCCGGGTTGAACGTGCAGGTCGTCTCCGGCGCCGGCAAGACCAACGCGAACAACGGTGCAGGCAACCTGGTCTTGGGCTATGACGAATCGCCTGGGGAACAGACCGGCTCGAGCAATCTGGTGCTCGGCAGCGGGCAGTCCTACACGAGCTACAGCGGAATCCTCGCGGGCGCGCAGAACACGATCAAGGAGCCCTTCGCGGTCGTGTTCGGCACGAACAACCTCGTCGAATTCGAAGAGTTCGGAACGATCACCGGCGGGCAAGAAAACAAGGTAACTGGCAAGGGCGCCTCGGTCAGCGGCGGCGAACACAACACCGCAAGCGGCACTTGGTCCTCGGTCGCCGCGGGCTTCGAAAACACCGCCAGCGGCGAGGACTCCTCGGTCACCGGAGGGCAGGAAAACACCGCCAGCGGCGACGAGTCAGCGATCAGCGCCGGCGCCGGCAACACGGCTAGCGGCTCGCGGTCCTCGGTCAGCGGCGGCGGCACAAACACCGCCAGCGGAGCGGCATCCTCGGTCAGCGGCGGCGAAGAAAACGCCGCCACCTTGGACCACGCCTCGGTCAGCGGAGGCAGCCAGAACACGGCCGAAGGATTCTCCACCTCTATCAGTGGTGGAACCGCGAACAAAGCCAAGGGCCAGCACTCCTCGGTGCTGGGCGGCGAAGAAAACACCGCCAAGGGCTGGTTCTCGACGATCCTCGGCGGCCACGCGGTGGAAACGACCGGAGAAAACGAAGACGAAATCAAGCCAGAATACGAGCCCAAGCCCTAGAGGCGGCAACGATGAGAGCCCGCGTCATATCCGCTCTGGCGGTGCTCGCCGCGTTGCTGGGCTGCATGTTGCAGCCCGGCGGCGCGGCAGCCGCCATCGCGTCCAACCCTGAACCGGGACTGATCGCGCGCTGGGAACCGTGCGAACCGGATACCGGCGTGACGGTGATCGTTGATGATCACCATCTTGGCGAAGGCAAGATCTATGTCGGCTGCGCGCTTGGCGCACAGGCCAGCGGCGTGGAGGCCCTGGAGCACGCCGGCTTCGATATCGAAGGCACCAAGCAGTATGGGCTGGGGTTCATCTGCCGCATCGGCGGTGAGCCGACCGTGGCCGAACAGACCTGCCAGGAAACGCCGGGTGCGAACGCGTACTGGACCTACTGGCTCGGCAAGCCGGGCGGACATTGGTTTTTCAGTCCGGTCGGTGCCGCGACCGATAAACCGCCGCTCGGCTCCGTGCAGGGCTGGGGCTTCAACGCCGATGGCGGCGGCGCACCCCGGATCGAACCGATGGACGGCCGCGGCGAACAGTCCTTCACGCTGCCGCCCGAGCAGGAATCCTCGGTGATTCCCGCTGCACTGGCACGGGAATGGCTCACCGGCGCGACGCTCTCTGAGGTCAGCGGGATCGAAGAACACACCGAGAGCGTCACCGGCAATACCAGAGAAAGCGGCCTAGAACAGCTGCTCGCGCAAGCCGAGGCGCTAGCACAAGCAGGCGTCCCAGCGGCGACGCTGCACCCACTGGCAGGGCTGCTCGCGGCCAGCTGCGAACTCCACAACGCGATGGTCGAAGGCTGCGAGCTGCGCGACCTGTATGACCCCAGTCAACCGTCCGCTGTACCTGTGGCCGCGGCAGTGCTCGGCCTGCAAGCGCTGGGACAGAACACGGAAAGCTTCGCGGGTCTTGATCCGCGCGCCACCCTGGAAAGCATGATCGAAGCGGCCACCGGCAAGGTCGAAACCTATAGCGGGGGCGAACTAACTGAATCCGTCGAGATCCTCGCGCGGACGGTGCTGGCGCTGACGCGCAGCGGCACGCTGTCCGCTAAGGCGCTGAGTAGCGTCGATCTGATCCTCGCTCAGCAGACCGCGACGGGCGAGTTCGGCTCGGCTCCCCAAGCAACCTCCTCGGATGTCGAAGTGATCCAGGCGTTGGCCGCTGCGCGTGAACATGCCGCCAGCGTGATCGGCCAGACTCGCTTGCAGAAGATCGAAACGGCCCTCTCGAAGGCCGGCGCCTATCTGGAAAGCATCCAGCAGTCAGGTGGCAGCGTGCGCCAGCGCGAAAACAGCCTACCGAGCTATGCGCCTACCGTGGAATCGACTGCGCAAGGCGCGGTCGGCCTGGCCCTGGCCGGCGATCGGCAGGCGGCTGAACGCGCCGCCAAGTGGGTCTCCCAATACCAGGTGACCGCCGAATACGCCGGCCACGGGAACACCGAAGCTGGCGAACACACACCCGCCGAAGCGCTGATCGGTGCGTTCATGCCAAGCGAAGGGGCGCTCAAGGAAGCACTCATCTACGGTGAAACCGGGGGGTCTCGTACCGAAAGCGAGGAAGCAACCTGGCCGGCACTACTCGCGCTCGTGGATGCCGGTCCCTACGGCCCCTACTACGCGACCTTCGATCAGGAATCTCTGTTCTTTGAAAAACGTCCGCTCGGCTCGCCCACCAAGCCACTGGCCGCGACGCTGACCAACCAGGATGTGCGGCCGGTCACGATCACGGCCGTGCAGCTCATGGGCGGGCAGAGCGGGGACTTCCAGATCACGGGCGGTAGCTGTGCCGGACGCACACTACAGCCGGGTGAGGTCTGCGAAGTTCAGGTCGCATTCGACCCAAGCGCACTCGGGCTGCGCGAAACGCAACTGCAGGACACCCTCGCAGGGACCAGTCAGACGATCGACCTGCCCCTCACCGGGAACGGCATCCCGGCACCCGAACCACAGCCACAACCCAAAACCGAACCCAAAACCGAACCGGGTCCAGAGCCGATGGTCAGTCCTCCGAGCCCGACGCCAGTCCCCGGACACAGCGCGAGCGGTCCCGTTGCCGGCGTGGCAGTGCAGAGCATCAGCCCCGCACGGTTGCTGTTGAAGTTCACCGCGCCCGGTGTGGCTACGGTGAAGATCGCCCAGCTGCGTGGAAAGGGACACCACCGCCGGTGGCAGACCATGAAGACGATCGTCGTCAAAGCTGGCAAGGCGGGAGCGCTCGGTGTCAAGCTGCCGCGGTTGGCGCCAGGGAGCTACCGGGTGAGCATCGGCCTCGCCGGCGCCAAGACTGTGGTCATAACCCTGACCGTGCCCAGCAGACGACAATGAGCCCGCGTGGACTCCGGGGCAAGAAGCCGGATCTCGATGGCACGGCGGTCGAACGGTAGGCCAGCCGCGGTTGCTCGCGGGACGCTGGCGGCGCTGAGCCTGGCCACCGGCATCCTGCTCCTGGCGTGCTGGGCGGTCGCGGCGCCGGCATGCTACCAGGGAAGCCTGGACAGCATGGTGCGCTATCTGCAGAACGACCAGAACTCCGATGGCGGGTTCGGCAGCGAACCAGGCGCCGGCTCGAACAACGACGTTAGTGCGTGGGTCGCGCTGGCGCTCGCCGCGGCGGGCATCAACCCGCGCGACCAGACCCCCTCCAACCAGCACTACATCGGCGGTCACAGCGTCTACGGCTACCTGACCGAACACGCAGGCACACTGTCCTCGACCACCGACTTCGAGCGCGAACTGCTAGTCGTGGACGCGACGGGCACCTCCCTGACCGACTTCGGCGGCGTAAACCTTCTCGAAAAGATCTTGGCGCGCCAGCTGACCCAGCCGGGCTCGAACGACGGCGCGTTCGTCCACGACGCAGGCTCGGGTGAACCGGAGATGAACGACACGATCTTCGCGATCCTCGCGCTCAGCCCGATCCACGAACCAGTTGTCGAAGCCGCGGTGCGAGCAGCGGCGGAATGGGTGGAAAGAGAGCAGGACTGCGACCACGGCTGGCCCTCCACCGCTTACCGGACCGGCGGGGCCTGCCCTACCGGCGGGGGCAGCCTGCCTGGCGAACCAGAGAGCGAAGTGGACATGACCGGCGCCGCGATCGAGGCCCTGAACGCCGCCGGACGCCAGGGCGCAGCCAAGGACGTCGAGCAGCACTCATTTGAATACCTCAAGACGGCGCAGGATCCCGACGGTGGTTTCTCGGAGGAGCCCGGTGGCCCTGAACCGAATGTCGCCTCCACCGCCTGGGTGGTGCAGGCGATGTGGTCAGCGGGGATCAACCCCGAAACTTGGGTCACGTACTCGGGATTGGCAAGCGAAGAACCGCTCGGCTACATGGCCTCGCTGCAGCAGGAAGATGGGCACATTAGATGGGAGCAGAGCCAGGAATGGAACGGGGTGTGGATGACCGCCTACGTCGGGACGGCGATGGCCGGCGACCCGTATCCGATCCCCCCGCCGGCCTATGACGGACTCCCGCAGGCACCAACTGAAGCGTCGGGCAATGGACAGGGCGGCGAATCCTCCAAGCCCGGCGGCGGTGTAAACGCCGGCGGCGGGAACGGCGCCCGGTTGTTCAGTCGTCCGCAGCCCGGGAGCAAGGGCCACACTCCCGGTGGTGCTCGCCAGCGGAAATTGCGAAAGCACGACAGGCCCCGCACCCACAAGCTGAACCCAGGCCCCGCCCGCAAAACACCCGTCCCGACAGCCACTACCGCCAGCGTCCACCACGCCAAGAAACACAACCAAGCCAGCCACAAAGGCACAGGCGGAGTTGCGCTGACCGGCGCAGGCGGTGGGGCACAGAGCAGCGGCCGAGAGGTTAAAGGGCTTCTGATCGGAGCACCCGCCGACGCGCTGGAACCCGGCGCTCCGGGCCTGCGTGGCGCCGGGGCAGGAGAAAGCCAGGCATCGTGGCTTGCGATTGCCATCGCCGCCGCGGCGCTCGCTCTCGCGATCCTGGGCGCACTGGTTGAGCTCAGGCGTCCGCAGGTGATCCTTTGAGCGTCCTCGCCACGACAGACGCCATCGCCGAAGCGCTGGCGCGGATCGCCTCCTCGCTGCGCATTCCGGTCCTGATCCTCGCGCTGCTTGTGCTGCTCGTCTGCGCTCTAGAGCTCGGACGCTTCGCGATCGAGCTCTTCTCACGCGCACGCGCCGGCCGCAGCGCGCTGCGTGACCTTGCCCGCCAGGTCGTTGCCAACCCCAGCCAGGCCGCGGTACTCGTGGCCCGTGCACCCAGCTTGTTCTCAAGGGACGCGCTGCTGGAGATAGCCCGAGCACTCCTGGCCGGCGAGCAGGCGAGCATCGAGCACGCACTCGCCGACTACGAGCTCGCCGTCCAGCGGCGCCTGGACCACACCCGCATCCTCGTCCGTGCCGGGCCAGCGCTCGGCCTGATGGGCACCCTGATCCCGCTTGCGCCGGGACTCGCGGCGCTCGGCCACGGCGAAGTGAGCACCCTGGCAACAGACCTGCGCACAGCATTCGCGGCTACGACCGTCGGGCTCTTGGTCGGCACAGTCGCGTTCGCGCTGACGCTCACCCGCACACGCATGTACACCGAAGACCTCACCGCGCTGGAGCGAGCCACGGGCTGGACGCTCCCGCTGCCGTCGCAGCCGACACACGTCCCGTCTGCGGCCCCGATATCGGTGCCGGTGCCCGCGGCGGCGGTATCGGCCGACGCTCAACCCCGGGCAGCCGGGCCACCGCCGCCGCGCAAAGTCATCGCGATCCCAGGCAGCCCCGAGACCACGGTCCCACCACCACAGGAGCCCCACGGATGACCCGCCACACCGGGCTCGGCCGGCACACCAGCATAAGCGACGCCGCGGGTGATCCGCTCGATGGGCTGGTCAACCTGTTCGACATCGGCATTGTCCTCGCCGTCGCATTCCTGATCGCCGGCCTCGGCCTCACCCTCGACCAACACACCCACCGCCTGCAAGCACGCACATCGACCACCCAAACACTGCCCACGCCATCCTCGAGCGCCCCGGCGGCTAGCGGCCACGGCCAGGCGGTCGGCACCGTCTATCGCCTGGCCAACGGCCAGCTCGTCTACGTGCAGAAGGGGCATTGAATCTGACTACGTCATGGCCTACGGTGCTCCGCGACGACAGAAAACCAGCGTGAATGGACGATCGGAGAGCTTGCGGAGTCGGCGGGAATCACCGTGCGAACGCTGCATCATTACGACGAGATCGGGCTGCTTCCGCCGAGCGAGCTGGTTTTTTGGGGCTACGTGCCGAGCTCCGAGCCGAAGCCCGCAATCATCGCGTTGATCGCCAGCTGCCAGCGCCGGTCGATCGACGCGCGCGAGCTGCCCAGGCGACCGTCACGGTCGGCTGCGGCGAGGCCCTGCACGGTCGCGACGAGGACGTGTGAGACATCTGTGGCGTCGCCGTGCAGCACGTCGGCGTCGATCGCTGCACGAACGCGCTCGACGATGAACTTGCGCACCGACGCGCCGGCCCGCAGCTCGGACTCGCCCGGGTCGAAGTCGGCAAAGGGCCTGGAGAACATCAGCTGCGCGAGCACGGGGTGCTTGTGAATGAACTCGCGGTAGGCATCGGCGAGTGCGATCAGATCCGCGCTCGGGTCATCGGTGCGAGGCAGTTCGTCCAGTCGCTGGCGCAGCAGCCGGAAGCCTTCGAAGAAGACCTCTCGCAGCAGCCCGGCCTTGTCGCCGAACAGCTCGTACACGGCGGGTATGGACGTGGCGGCCTCGCGCGCGATACGCCGAGCGGTGAAGCCGGCCACGCCATCGCGTGCGAGTAGGTCGACGGCGTGGAGGAGCACGCGATCGCGCAGCTCTGGGGTGCGCTGCTTGGCTCTCGGCATCGGATCAGCCGCAGCGCTGGCGCTCAACGGCTTGCAGTGAGGCGCTAGCAGCACAGCCGCGTTTGGGAACGATGTTTCGGAACACTGTTACAGTATATCGACGATCACGACTATGAGAGGGGAGATCCGGTGAGCGGACTCGTCAACTATCACCTCGAGAGCACTATCGCGACCATCGCGATGGACGATGGCAAGGTCAACGCGCTCTCGGTAGACATGCTGGGCGCATTGCACGAGGCGTTCGACCGAGCCGAGCGCGACGGTGCGGTCGTCGTCCTACGCGGCCGCGACGGCTACTTCTCGGCGGGCTTCGACCTGCGGGTCTTCGCCAGCGGGAACGCGGAGCGGATTGTCGAGATGCTCCGGCTGGGAGCGACCCTGGCGCAGCGGATCATGGGCTTTCCGGCACCCGTGTTGATCGCCAGCGACGGTCACGCGGTCGCGGCGGGAGCATTCATGTTGATGGCGGCGGACGTGAGGATCGGGGTCGACGGCGAGTTTCGAGTTGGCCTCAACGAGGTGCAGATTGGACTGACGATGCCTCAGTTCGTGATCGAGCTCGCGCGCCAGCGGTTGCACCCCGGTCACCTGGCGCGTGCGGTGATCGACGCCGCGATGTACACGCCCCGAGAGGCC
The DNA here is from genome assembly GCA_963701215.1 of uncultured Solirubrobacterales bacterium. Lineage (GTDB taxonomy): Bacteria > Actinomycetota > Thermoleophilia > Solirubrobacterales > Solirubrobacteraceae > Palsa-744. The sequence goes on along the minus strand of OY969580.1, from coordinate 3,698,641 downwards.
GTGCAGGTCGGCTACCTCGACGAGGTCGTGCCAGCGGCCGAGCTTGGCGAGGCGGCACGGCGCGAGGCGGAGCGACTCGCCGGCCTGAACCGCGTGGCGCACACAGCAACTAAGCAGCGCGTACGGTCGCCGTCGCTCGCTGCGATCAGTGCGGCAATCGAGAGCGAGATGAGCGTCGAGGCGCTGAGCGGGGTCAGCGCGCCAGCATAGTCCGAGCTCGAGCGGCCGAGGGTTGGTTGCCTGCACAGCGATCACCGGGCCTCAGGTTGTGAGTCATCACGCCTGCTGCGGCATCTCAGATTCCCGCGGCGGTGAGAGGCGCGAGAGGTGCCGGCGTGTCAACGCTCGACGCGGATCACGAAATAGTCGGAGCGGATCTTCGCCGTCCCGTCGCTCGCGGGGTTGAACCGGCGGACCAGGTCAGCGAACGCCCGCAGGAACTCGACCCAGCGGTCCTGCGGCTCAAGAACCCCCCGGGCGATCACGAACGGCCCGAAATCCGTGGCGTAGCGCTGCACAGCGTCCTCGACCGACGGGAAGTCGAAGTCGACGGTCTCGCGGTCGATCGTGGCCGAGGCGCCGGCGGCGGCGAACACCTCCTCAACATGCTCCTCGACTCCCCACAGCGGCGGCGGCTGCACGCCTGGCGGCGCAGGCGGCATGAACGAGCCCGTCAGCTTGAACAGCTCGCCGGCGAAGCCGTCATTGACCCAGGTCGTCATTGCAATCCGCCCCCCGGGCCGGCAGACCCGGACCAGCTCTGCGGCCGCGCGGACGTGATCGGGCGCGAACATCGCACCAAACGTCGACGTCACACGATCGAAACTCGCGTCCTCAAACGGCAGGTCTTGCGCGTCGGCCTCGACCCACTCGACCTCGACGCCTGCCGCAGCGGCGCGGCGACGCGCATGCTCGAACAGCTCAGGCGTCACGTCGCAGCCCACCACCGTTGCCCCGCGCAGCGCAGCCGGGATCGCTACATTGCCGCCGCTGCCAGTCCCCACGTCCAGCAAATCCATCCCCGGCTCAACCCCAATCCGATCGAGCACGAGGCCACCAACCGGCTCGACCAGCCGGGAGAAGCTATCCCAATCACCCGACGCCCACGTCGCCCGCGCCCGCCGACGAAACTCCTCCGCAACACCCATCAACCGATCCTACACCCACGAGCAAGACCCAGCAGGGCAGAGTGTCGCTCTCGTTTCAGGAGCGGTCGTCCGTCTGGGCTCCCGGACGCGCCCATGGGTGCAGCGAGACCAATCCATGCGGCGTCAACAGTCTCCCTTTCCAGTTCGTGTGGCCCCTCGATCCTACGTCGGGCTCAAGTGCTCAGGTTGGCGCTCAGCTAGGCGATCGCACCTGGGACCTCGTCTTTGAGCATCTGCGAGATCTGCTCGCGCAGCTGCGGCGTGTTCTCGTGCCCGTGTGCCGTCACCGCATGGGCGACGGCCGCGTTGAGGACGTGCTCGTCGCTTCCCGCCATCGCCAGATCACAGTTGTTGTCGCTCGGCATCTCGCGGCAGTCGATGTACTTACGAGACATAGCTCCTCCAGTCATCGTTGGTGGACCGCTATCCTACCTACCAATAGGTAAGAAGTCAATACGCCTGCGAGACTGCTTCAAATGGCTGTGAGAGCACACGACACGAGGTTCGGCCCCGACGCGCTTGACGCTCACCAGCGGCCCGCGAACACGCGCTCACGCATCCTCGACGTCGGTGAACGACTCGTTCAGGTTCGCGGCTTCAATGGCTTCAGCTATGCGGACGTAGCCTCCGAGCTTTCCGTCACAAAGGCCAGCCTTCACTACCACTTCCCCAGCAAGGCCGAGCTGGGCGAGGCCCTCATCGTCCGCTACGCGGAGCGTTTCGCGCAGGCGCTCGCAGCCATTGACGCAAACATCACGCTCGCCCCAGCCAAGCTCGACGCGTACGCGAACCTATACGCCGAAGTGCTGAGCCAAGAACGGATGTGCCTCTGCGGCATGCTTGCCGCCGAGTACCAGACTCTCCCAAGCCCAATCCGCAACGCCGTGGTCGCGTTCCTCAACGACAACGAGGCGTGGCTCGCGCTAGTCCTCGAACACGGCCGCAAGGATGGAAGCCTGCGCTTCAGCAACACAGCCGCTGACACCGCCCGAAGCATCATCGGCGGCCTCGAGGGCGCAATGCTCGTGGCACGACCCTACGGTGCGGTCGACCGGTTCGAAACCACAGCGGCCCAACTCCTTGCAGGCCTCGCCGGCACCAAGATCACTAAGCGCTGAGTGACCTCTCCGCCTGGTAGCACGCAAGCGCGAGCGGTGAGGGTGCTCGGAGCAAAAGCCCAGGCTGGCGGCGCGGGAAAAGATTGGAAAGCTCGCCGGGAAGGAATCCCGTAATGCCGGAGTCAATGGAGGCAGCGCGCGATGCGGCTATGCGCTGGCCGCTGCCCTGCAGCCGTCTCCCCCGATCTCGAACGACAGGAGTAGTCACCAGTGCCTAGATCGTCAATCCTTGCCCTCGTAGGTGTAGCACTCGTTATTGCTGGCTGTGGCAGCTCCAAAAGCGCCAGCACCTCGTCTACCTCGACACCCGTAGCGAGCACCAGCACCGCTGCGAGCGCGACATCGACACCAACCGCGTACCTAGCGAGCTTCGCCACCCCGAGCACGCTCGGTTCCACGGTCCCGTCCAACGGCGACGTCAACCCTTACGGCCTCGTGCTTGTGCCGAGCGGCATTGGCAAGCTGCACGCCGGTGAGCTGTTGGTGAGCAACTTCAACGACAGTGCCAACGACCAGGGCACGGGTACGACGATCGACCAGATCACCACCGCCGGCAAGAGCACGCTGTTCGCGAGCATCGACGCGCGGCGCCTGCCGGGGAGCTGTCCCGGAGGGGTGGGCTTGACCACGGCACTGAACATCCTGCCGGGCGGCTATGTCGTGGTCGGGAGCCTGCCCACGACCAACGGCCAGTCGGCGACCGCCGAGTACGGCTGCCTGATTGTTCTGGACTCCGCGGGCAACGTCATCAAAACGATCGCCGGCGCCAACATCCAAGGCCCCTGGGACTCCACGGCGGTCAGCCAAGGATCGAAGACGACGCTGTTCATCAGCAATGCGCTGAACGGCGGCGCGGCGAAGGGCATCCACACGATCGACAACTCCACGGTCGTGCGGGTCGTCCTTGAATCCGGCGAAGGACAGCCGCCGAAGGTCATAAGCCAGCAGGTGATTGCCAACGAAATCCCCTGGCGGGACTCCCCCGAAGCGCTCGTCGTCGGACCCACCGGCCTTGCACTGGCCTCAAACGGCACGCTGTATCTCGCCGATACGGTCGCCAACAGCATCACCGCGATCCCGCAGGCGATGACGCGCACCACCCCGGCGGCGAAAGGCGGCACCACGCTCACCGAAGGCGGGCATCTCAAGGAACCGCTCGGGCTCGTGCTGGCGCCAAACGGCGACATCATCACGACCAATGCCGGCGACGGCAACATGGTCGAGACCACCCCAAGCGGCCAGCAGGTCGCTGCGGTGACGGCCGACACCAAGACCGGCGCCGGGTCGCTGTTCGGCCTGGTCGTCGCCCCACAAGGAAAGGGCGTGTACTACGTCGATGACGGCGAAAACACGCTGCGCCTGCTGCACTGATGATGCTTCGAGTTCACTGAAAGCTCTGGGCGTTGCCGACCTTCCCGTAGGCAGCGCCCAGAGCTACTTGACCGTGCCTCCGGAGGCGTTGATCGCGTACCACGTGCCGCCGAACGTTTTGGCGCCAACGTAGGAGGTCTCCCCTGGACCGCTATCGCCACTGTAGGTGTAGAGCGGATGACCGGCGTAGGTGACCTGATTGCCGCTGGTGGTGGACAGCAGCGAAGCCTTGACGCCCGAGCCGGCCGTCGGCTTACCGCTTGCCTTCAGCGAAGGCCATACTGCTGAGCATCCGCTGATCGCCGCGCAGCTGTTCTTGTTGGCGTGATCTCTCGTGAACTCGTACAGAGTGCGGCCCGAGCTGCTGACGAGGATGCTGCCGAGACGCGTATGGCGTAGCTGCACCGTGGCAGCGCGGCTCGAGTGCGCGGCCGGCAGGTTGCTCTGTGCGCTGGCGACCGTCGCTGCGCTCGCTGCGCTTGCCAAGGCGACGGCCAAGAAAACGTAGGTTCGCTTCATGGTTCCTCCGAATGTCGGGTGCTCGGGCGCGTGCATGTCATCTCTACCTATAGACACCGCCGCGCCGCGATCCTTCCCGAGCACCGGCGGGAAGGATCTCGGCGCGCGGGAGTCTTTAGGGGATGACGGCCGGGATGCCGCTGTGCCACGCACGGCGCCCAGCAACTGCCATATGGACATCCAGCACGAGAAAGGTGGGTTCACGATGAGGCCGCGCACGCTTTTGCTTTTCGCCCTCGCTGGGCTGCTGGGAGCGGCGGTGGCTGTGCTGCCCGCGCTCGCTGCCGGCTCGTCCGAAGCGAAGCTCGAAGTCAACGAGAACTGCGTCGAGGCCGACTGGCCGTGCTGGGCAACCCCTGGCTCGGGGTCGCCCGCGAGCATGGTCAAGATCGCCGCCGGTGGCGAAGTCATGTTCGCCGACAACACGAGCACCGCGGCGAACATCGCCTGGACGGGCACCGCGCCGACCTGCTCGTCCAGCGTGCCGGTGAGCCCCACCTCGCCGAAAACCGATTGGGAAGGCAAGTGCGAGTTCGAACACCCCGGGACATACATGTTCGAAAGCTCGACCCTTTACGACGGAGTCGCGAACTACACCAAATACGAAATCGTGGTCGAAGGCACCAGCACCGGCACCACCTCCACAACGACCACCACAACCACGACGCCGACGACCACAACAACGACGCCCACCACCACAACGACCACCCCTACGACGACTACACCAACTACAACCACACCGACGACTACAACGCCGACGGCCACGACCCCCACTCAGCCCTCCGGCGGCGGGGCCTCCACGGCCACGACCCCCGGCGCGACGGAAACGCCTCCTCCGCCAACGGGGAGCCACTCCCTCGCGACGCTCGCGCTGGCAAACGCTCAGCACGGTGACGCTGTGCATGGCACGGTCCAGATCCCCGCCGCCGACGGTGGCGCACGCCTAGAAGTCGAACTGCTCGCCCAGGACGCCTCGCTAGCCAAGGTCAAACGACCTAGCAGCTCCCGCGTCGGGCGGCTCGTCCGCTCCTCAGCGCCCGCCGGCAAGGTTTCCTTCACGGTCTCGCTCGACGCTCAGGCCAAGCGCGCGCTACGCCGCCACCACAAACTGGCGCTCACCGTGAAGATCGTGCTCACACCCAAACACGGCGCGGCTTTGACCCTCACGCGAAGCGTGGTCGTACGATGAGACCACGCACGCCTTTGAGACCACGCACACTTTTGCTTTTCGCCCTCGCTGCGCTGATCGGGGCGGCGGTGGCCGTGCTGCCCGCCCTCGCCGCCGCCCCGTCCGAAGCGAAGCTCGAAGTCAACGAGAACTGCGTCGAGCCCGACTGGCCGTGCTGGGCAGCTCCCGGCTCGGGGTCGCCCGCGAGCAAGGTCACGATCGCCACCGGCGGCGAAGTCATGTTCACCGACCATACGAGCACCCCGGCGGCCGTGGTATGGACGGGCTCTGCGCCAGCCTGCTCCGGTATGCCTGCGAGCGCCATGACCGGTTGGGAAGGCAAGTGCAAGTTCGAACAGCCTGGGACCTACAGGTTCGAAAGCTCGACGCTGTGGCCCGAATACACCAAATACGAAATCGTGGTCGAAGGCGCCGCCAGCGGCACAACCCCCACCACGACGACGACAACCACGACACCGACGACCACAACAACGACCGCCCCGGCGACGCCGAGCGAACCCAGCCACAGCTCGCCCTTGGAAGGAGGATCAAGGGCGCTGAAGCTCGCCGGCAGCCAGCGCGGATCGACAGTGCACGGCTCGATCGAGCTGTCCCAGGCCGGCTCCGGCGGGCGCCTGGAAGTCGGCCTATTTGCCGCCGGCGCCTCGCTGGCCAAGGCGGGCCACCCTGCGCAGGTGCGCGTCGGGCGGCTGGTGCGCTCGTCGCTGAAAGCGGGCCGCGTGTCCTTCTCCGTGCCTCTGAGCGCCAAAGGCAAGGCCGCGCTACGCCGCCACCGGCGCCTGGCACTGACGGTGAAGATCACGCTCACACCACAGCACGGCGTGGCGGTGACAGTCACCCACGTCGTCGTCATGCACGCCTGAGAAGCTCAGGCGGCTCGAAAGAAGTGCCGCAGCGCTTCGCGGATGACCTCGGAGGTCGTCGTGGCATCGGCTCGCGCACGGTCGATCAGCTCCCGTCGCAGCTCGGGATCGAGCCGCACGGACTCGACGCTCGCCGGGGAGGAGCCCAGCGCGGGACGACCTCGCTTGGGCCGCCGCGCGATCAGCTTATCGACGTCGTAACCCGCCTCGGCCTCGGCGGCAAGGGACTCGACATCGGTGTCGGTGATCGGCTGGCCGGCTTGGGTGTGGCCGTAGATGCGAGGCTCGCTCATGGTTCGAGCAGCCTCCGGAACCTGGCGCGCATGGGCATGGCGTGGATCGCGAGCTGGTTGCCCTCGGCCGTCGTCATGACGACCACCTCGAGGAAGTTGCCCGCGCGATCAGGCCGATGACGAGCCAACGGTCGGGATCTTCGCCAGCATCTTCGATGACCAGGGCATGATCGATGGCGTGGACGACATCCTCGTCGGCGACGCCGTGCTTTCGCGCCGAGTCGTGGACCTCCACGGGATTTAGTGTACTACGAAAAGGGCCGTGGCGACGGTGTCGATGTAGACGGCGCCTGTGAACCAGTCGCTGGGGCCGGTCGCCGTCTGGAGGGAGTGCGGGTGATCTGCATCAGGTCTCCTCGGGTTTGTGGTGGGACGGAATCAGCGGCCGCCGGGCTCGTGGACCTCCGAGGTGCTAATCCTGCTGAGCTCGTGAGTCGTCAGACTGTCGCAGAAGTGGTGGGATCGTTTCCAGTCCACAGACGCTCGGTTATGGGGCACGCCAGGCACAGCGCTCCGCTGCTCGTGCGAGGTGCTGCCGCGCTGTGGCGTGCTCGAGAGCCCGCACCGGACCGCGCCTCGTTCCGGCAGGAGGCTGGTGCGCTCCTAGCCACGCCGGTCGCCGGCCTGCGCAAGCATTCGCTGATCGAGCTGCGGGCGTCAACACCGCCGTGGTCCGCGACCGGGTTGAGGCTCGAGCAGGGGGAGCGCGTGACGCTCGCGGGATGTGGGCGGTCGGATCTGGCACCGCTGCTTGGCATCGGGCCCGGCCCAGCCCATCAGGTATGGACGCGCGTCGGTGGCTGCGGTCCGATCTCGCGTGGTCCAAGGGCGTCCCGGACGCTCACGGCGCCGCACGCAGGCGAGCTCGAGCTCGGGCTCGCGTTGCCCGGCGAGTGGGAGGACGGGGACGGTTCGGTGCGGGGTGGCCGCTTGCGCTGGCGGGTGACGCCTGGCGGTTTCACGGTACTCGCGCTTGCGTGGGAGCACGACACGGACATGGCGGCCGAGCTACGCGCACTCGCGGGCCGCACCGGCATAGGTACACTGGGCGGGCTTCTGAGTCAGGAGGCCGACGCACTCGAGCGCGGCGAGTTGCGCACTCCACCCGCTGACTGGACGCCGCACCCGCTGATCGGCGCAAGCACCGTCTATGCCGCCGATGGCCAGCAGATCGGATGCGTCACCCACGGCGACGCCGGGATCATCCGCTACCCGGCGCACATCCGCTTGGACCCCTCCACGCGGCTACGCTGGCGTTGGCGGGTAGACGAGCTGCCTTCGGTTCTGCCAGAGGACTCGCTGCTCACCCACGACTACCTCTCGATCGCAGTCGAGTTCGAGGACGGACGCGACCTGACCTACCAGTGGAGTGCCAGCCTCACACCGGGGCTCGCGTATCGCTGCCCGCTGCCATTCTGGCGTGAGCGCGAGACGCACGTCGTCGTGCGATCGGGGTTCGAGCAGCTCGGGCTCTGGATCGACGAGGAGCGCCCGGTGCTCGCTGATCATGCGGCCGCCATCGGCGGACCGCCACCGCAGTCAGTTGTAGCCGTCTGGTTGATCGCGAACTCTACGATTCAGCGCCGACAGGGCGTGTGCAAATACGCTGGCATCGAGCTGGCATCCGGGCATGAGCGGATCTTCCTGAGCGGGGAATCGCAGTTGTAGGCATTTGCTGCCGCGGGTCTCCAGGCCCTGCCTTCGAGCGCTATTCGGCCTCGGTGATCTCTACTGCGCCGAAGCCGCTGAGTGGACCGTCGATAAAGAAGATCTCCATCGTGATGTCCGGCTCGACGTGCGCCTGACTTAGGAATGCCACGACGTCGCGGCCGGTGAGCTCCTTGATGACCTGCTTGTACCTGGCGGCCATCACGCGCTGAAAATCCTCGCGCATCGCGATCACGCGGTCGGGCTCGCCGCTGTCCATGATCGTCTGCTCGAGCGGCGTGAACCCGCTCCCGCGCATGACGACGACGATGATGTCGTCGAGCGCGTAGGTCTTGGCCTTCATGGGACCGCGACCGTAGTGGTCGCGCAGAATGCCGACGATACTCGTCGAGATCGCTGCCAACAGACGTCCGCCCGAAAGGGGGATCATGCCCCCGAGGGACTCCGTGCCCATCTCGCTTCTCCTAGCTGCCGATGACCATTTCCACGCAGACACCCGTCTCGCCGTAGCGCTGTGTGTTGTCCGCACGCCAACCGGCGCTGGCACAGGCAACGAGGTCGCCCCAACCGTAACGCAGAGCGACCACAGTTGTCAAGCACGCGAATAACGTGCTAAGGTCGATTTAGCAGCGACCTCGATGTCGGCCCTTCCCGTGGTCGAATTCAGGGTTGCACCTAACAGACGGAGCGTGGGTCGCGGTCGCACGATGGCCGCCACTATTGGTCCGTGTAGCCGCTCGTCACAGGAGTGCGAGATGTTCGCTGCACGTCGACCCCGTCGGTCCCACGCATATCCAGCCACCGTAGGCTGGGGCCGCAGTGTCTTGCGGCCCGCCATGAACGACGATCTCGACGAGGCGGTGCTCCTGGGCGTGCTCTCGGACCTCAAGAACGGCGACTTCACTGCTCGCATGCCGGTCGATTGGACGGGTACGGCCGGCAAGGTCGCCGACACTCTCAATGACATAGTGACCGCTAATCAGACTCTGGGGCTCGAGCTTGCGCGCGTGAGTCGGGTCGTGGGCAAGGAGGGCAAACTCTCCCAGCGGGTCGCGGTGCGTGGCTCCGACGGGGTCTGGTCGGAGAGCATCGATGCGGTCAACAGCCTGATCGAGGATCTGGTTCGTCCGACCAGCGAGATGCAGCGCGTGATCGGTGCAGTCGCCGACGGCGATCTGGGCAAGAAGATCACAGCCGACGTCCACGGCGAGATGCTCCACCTGAAGAACACCATCAATGGGATGGTCGATCAGCTCAACCGGTTTGCGTCCGAGGTCACCCGGGTGGCACGCGAGGTCGGTGTCGAGGGCAGGCTCGGAGGACAGGCGCAGTCCGCCGAGGTCGCAGGCGTCTGGAAGGACCTGACCGACAACGTGAACCAGCTCGCCGCCAACCTCACCAACCAGGTGCGGGCGATCGCGGACGTCGCCACGGCGGTGACCGACGGCGATTTGACGCGCCAAGTCGGGGTCGAGGCGAGCGGCGAGGTCGCGGTACTCAAGGACAAGCTGAACGAGATGATCCGCAACCTCAGGGAGACGACTCGCCAGAACACTGAGCAGGATTGGCTGAAGACGAACCTGGAGCGCTTCGCTCGCATGCTTCAGGGCCAGCGAGACCTGGCGACCGTCTCGAACATGATCCTCTCGGAGCTGGCACCGCTCGTCTCGGCACAACACGGCGTCTTCTACACACTCGCCGGGCGTGGCGACGGGGGCGAGCCCGTGCTGCTCTACCAGGCCGGCTATGGCTTCAAGGAGCGAAAGCATCTCGCCACCCAGTTCCGTCTCGGTGAAGGCCTGGTCGGTCAGTGTGCTCAGGAGAAGGAGCGGATCCTGCTCACCGAGGTGCCGGGAGACTACGTCAGGATCAACTCGGGTCTGGGCGAGGCGCCGCCGCTCAACATCATCGTGTTGCCGATCCTCTTCGAGGGCGCGGTACGGGCGGTCGTCGAGTTGGCGTCTTTCAGTCACTTCAGTCTGACGCACCAGGTGTTCCTCGACCAGCTCACCGAGAGCATCGGGCTGGTGCTCAACACGATCGAAGCCAACACCATCACCGAGAACCTGCTCAAGCAGTCGCAGTCCCAGGCCCAAGAGCTGCAGACGCGCCAGGAAGAGCTGAGTAAGTCAAACGAGGACCTGGGCAGGCAGGCAAGCCGCTTGGCTGAGCAGAACAGCGAGGTCGAGCACAAGAACCAGGAGGTGGAGCTCGCCAAGCGCCTGGTCGAGGAGAAGGCCGAGCAGCTGGCGGTCTCCTCGAGGTACAAGTCCGAGTTCTTCTCGAGCATGTCCCACGAGCTGCGCACACCCTTGAACAGTCTGTTGATCCTCGCCGGTGAGCTGGAGAGCAACCCCGAGCAGAACCTCACGACGGGACAGGTGGAGTACGCCAGCGTGATCCGCACCTCGGGCAACGACCTGTTGCGCCTGCTCGATGACATCCTCGACCTCGCGAAGGTCGAGTCGGGCACGGTCACGCTCCGGATCGACGAACTGTCGCTACTCGAGCTTCAGGCGGCCATCGAGCGCGACTTCGGTCACGTGGCCACGCATCAGGGCCTGTTATTCGGCGTGGAGCTGGCAGCGGGCGTGCCGCCGAGCATCTCCACCGACGCCGACCGACTACGTCAAGTGCTGAAGAACCTCCTCTCGAACGCATTCAAGTTCACCGAGCGGGGTCATGTGAGCATGCGCATGAGCTTGGCCGAGGATGGCTGGAGCCGCGCCAATGACAAGCTCTGCCGCGCCGACTCGGTGATCGCCTTCACTGTCAGCGACTCTGGGATCGGTGTCACGCCTGAGCAGCAGCAGCTCATCTTCGAGGCGTTTGCCCAGGCCGACGGCGGGACGGCGCGCCAATACGGTGGAACGGGACTGGGCCTCTCGATCAGCCGCGAACTCGTACGGCTGCTCGGCGGCGAGATCACGCTCAGCAGCACCCTCGGCGAGGGCAGCACCTTCACCCTGTATCTGCCGTGCACGCCAACCGTCGAGGGCGAACCGCCGCCGGGCGCGAGCGAGACTCCCACGCTGCGGCCGCCCCCTCTTCCAGCGCTTGTCCCGCCGCTGCCCAATGGCGCCGCCGCCGGCACTCCGACCCCGCCGACGGTGCGGGTCGCGCCTGAACATTTCGAGAACGCTGGCATGGCGGGACTGACGGTCTTGGTGGTAGACGACGACTCCCGCAACGTCTTCGCGCTGACAGCGCTTCTGCAACGGTTCGACCTCGAGGTGATCTCGGCGGAAAGCGGCGAGCAGGGAGTCGCTGTCCTCGAGCAGACTCCGAAAGTCGCCCTCGTGCTCGTCGACATCATGATGCCGGGCATGGATGGCTACGAGACACTGCGAGCCATGCGCAACCTTCCCACGGGCGGTGAGCTCCCGCTCATCGCGTTCACGGCAAAGGTGTCCGGCGACGAGCGCCAGCGGTGCATCGACGCGGGCGCCTCTGCGTACGTATCCAAGCCCATCGACGTCGCGGAGTTACTGCTCGTACTCACCGAATGGCTCCCGGTCGGCGTGCCTGTCGAACCGTCAGGGAACGCGGTGGGCTGATGGCCAGCCGCTTGATGCTGGTGGAGCCTGAAGAGGCGCCGGTGCCGACGCCGACGATCCTGGTCGTCGACGACAACGCGGCCAAGCGCGTCGCGCTCCGCGCGATGATCGCGCCGCTGGGGTACACCGTGGTCGAGGCGGCCTCGGGACGCGCGGCGCTGAGCGCCCTGCTGGATGCGACCTTCGCAATGATCCTCATGGATGTGCGGATGCCCACGCTGAATGGGTTCGAGACGGCCAAGCTCTGCCGCGAGCAGGTCCGTGGTGGCCGCACGCCGATCATCTTCGTCACCGCAGTGGGGTCCGAAAACGGGGAGGCGGCAGAGGCGTACGCCAGCGGCGCCGTCGACTTTATCTTCACTCCCGTCCTCCCCGAGATCCTGCGGGCGAAGGTGACTGCGTTCGTCGACCTGTTCGTCCAGACCCAGGACCTGCAGCGTTCGCTCGAGTCGATCACAGAGCTCAACTCGGCGTTGCGCGACAGCGATGTCCTCACCCAAGCCGTGCTCGACAACGTCAGCGATGGCATTTTCATCCTCGACGAGCGCGCCCGCATCGTATCGGTCAATCGATCGGTCGACCGTCTGTTCGGCTACACCGCGGAGGAGCTCGTCGGGCGCCCGTTTGCGTCCATGATCGCCCAGGGGAACCGCGACGAGCTGCGGCGCCTGAACACAGCCGATACAGGTGAACGTGACGGGAGAGGCGCATCGAGAATGGTCGTCGAGACGCTGGGTTGCCGCCAGGGTGGCTCGACGTTCACGATGGAGCTCGAGCGCAGCGAGATCAGACACGGCGAGCGGAGTTTCACCCTCGCGTCCGTACGCGATATCTCCGAACGCAAGGCCTACACCGAGGCGCTCGAACACCAAGCGCTCCATGACGGGCTCACCGGACTCGCAAACCGGGTCCTCTTCAGCGCACACCTCTCTCGAGCGCTCGCCGCAGCTAAACGAACCAATCAGCGGCGAGCAGTGCTCGTGATGGATGTGGACGGGTTCAAGCAGGTCAACGACACGCTCGGCCACGACCGGGGCGACAAGCTGCTGAGGCAGCTTGGCGCACGTCTCGTGGCAGCGCTTCGCGACGGGGACACCGTGGCCCGACTCGGAGGCGACGAGTTCGCGATCCTGCCCGCGGGCACCATCGATCTGGAGGGGGCGGCGGCAATCGCGTGGAAGATCCAGCACGCGTGTGAGCAGGACTTCACGATCAACGACACGGTCGTCCGTGCGTCGCTGAGCGTCGGCATTGCTCTGTTCCCCGACCACGGGACCACCACGGCCGAGTTGCTGCATCGCGCCGACCTGGCGATGTACGTGGCCAAGCGATCCGGCAACGGTCACGCCGTCTTCGACGCCTCGCATGAGAGGCAGACAGAGCACCGCTACGAGCACCTGGTCGACCTCAGTCAGTGTGTCGCCCGCGACGAGCTGTTCCTCCACTATCAGCCCAAGGTCGGCCTTGGGACCGGCAAGATCTTGGGCGTCGAGGCGCTGGTGCGCTGGCAGCATCCGACAAATGGTCTGCTTGCGCCGGCGAGCTTCATGCCTGAGGTCGAGCGCACCGATCTGATCGTGCCGGTGACGACCTGGGTGCTGAACTCGGCGTTGTGCCAGCAGTGCGCCTGGCGTGATGCGGGCATCGACCTGACCGTGGCCGTCAACGTCTCCGCACGCAGCCTCGGTTACGAAAGTTCTTTACCTGACACCATCGCCGAGTTGACGCAGACTTGGGGCACCGCGAGCGGCCAGCTCATACTCGAGCTCACCGAGAGCGGACTGATCGAGGCCGCGGCCCCCGACATGCTTGCGCGTCTTCACAGCATGGGGCAGAAGCTGTCGATCGACGACTTCGGCACCGGGTATTCCTCCCTGGCCTACCTTCAGCGCCTTCCCGTGGACGAGCTGAAGATCGACAGGTCTTTCGTGACGAACCTTGCGGAGGTCGGCGACGACGCGATCATCGTCCGCTCGACGATCGACCTCGCGCACAACCTCGGGCTGAATGTCGTCGCCGAGGGAGTCGAGGATCTGATGGTCGTGGAGATGCTCACGGAGTACGGGTGCGACGCAGCGCAGGGATACCTCTTCGGCCGACCGGTTGCTGCTGAAGAGATCACCAAGCTGATGACGCTGCCGTCGCCAGTCGGCGTCCACCGTTAGGAGGCGTTGGCTAACGTGGGGGCGTGTCCACGGCTCCGTTCCCGCGCACGAAGGTCCGTCGTAAGCCCGCTCGGGCCCGCTACGACCGCGAGGCGATCGACGCGATCCTCGCGAGGCGGTGGTCGCGCGCCTCGGCTACGCACATGAGGGCCAGCCCTATGTGGTCCGCACCGGGCCGCCCGTCGACGAGTAGGAGGACTCGCGCTCGACGCGTGGGCGGGCGTGATCCCGCTGCACACCCACGCCGGTGCCCGACCCGCGCCTGGCCGACGGCATCGCGCCAACCCCCACGGTCGCCGCCTGGACCCCGCAGCGCACCTGAGTCGGCAGGGCGTCGGAGGGTGCCACGTGGGCGTACCTGGCGTGCGAGTCGGCCTCAACGTGGGCCCCGGCCCCGATGTGGACCCTCGGCCCAACGTGCGTGGAACGCCGCGCCGTCGGCTAGCGTGCCGGTGGGCCGCCAACCGCTAGACCGTCACCGTGGGCCAGCCCAGATCGTTTAGTGTGGCGTCAGAGTCGTAACGTGACATCCGGCCAAGCCAGAGGAGACTCCAGGGACCACGCGCGGGAGACCCCGCGGCCGGTGTCGGTGCCCGCGCTCCCGCCGCGGTGGGACGAGTGGGAGATCGAGCTCCACGGGCGCCGCGTGGTCTACCGGGTCGCCGGCAGCGGACCGCCGGTCGTGCTGGTACACGGGATGCTCAACTCTTCGAGCCACTGGCGGGCGGTGGCGGAGAACCTGGCCGGCGAGCACACGGTGATCGCACCGGACCTGATCGGACACGGCGACTCCGCGGCCCCGCGCGGCGACTACTCGTTGGGAGCGCACGCCTCCAGCATCCGCGACCTGCTGGCCGCGGAGGGGATCGACCGCGCGAGCATCGTCGGGCACTCGCTCGGCGGGGGTGTGGCGATGCAGTTCTTCTACCAGTTCCCCCAGCGCACCGAGCGGCTCGTGCTGGTGTCCTCCGGCGGCCTCGGCCACGAGGTCAGCCCGGTGCTGCGCACCGCCGCGCTGCCCGGTGTCTCCGCGCTGCTGTCGCTGACGATCAACCGACGCCTGCTCGGCGCGCTGAGCGACACTGGCCGGCGCCTGCACGAACGCGAGGTGCGCGGCGGCGTGCACCTGCAGGCGCTGGCCCGAGCGCTGCGCCCCCTGGAGAGCCCCGGAGCGCGCCAGGCGTTCCTGCAAACGCTGCGCGCCGTGATCGACGTGCACGGTCAACGGGTCTCCGCGACCGACCGTCTGTACCTGCTCGAGTCGATGCCCACGCTCGTAGTGTGGGGCGAGCACGACCACACGATCCCGCTGCGCCACGGACGCCGCGCGCACGAAGCGATCCCCAACAGCCACTTCCAGACGTTGCCCCGCGCCGCGCACTTCCCACACCTCGAAGACCCCGACGGGCTCTCGGAGGTGCTGCGGGAGTTCATCGGGAGTACCCGACCCGCCACGTTCGAGGACGCCGACTGGGGTGCGGTGCTCTCCAGGCGCTCACCACCCAGACGCGTCAGCGACGCAGCGGCGTAGGGCCCCGACCGAAGCCGGGTGACACGCGCCTTCGGCGCGAATCCCCGTTTCGGCCAGCGGGGCCGCACATGTGCGGCCCCGGGACCCGCCACATGTGGCGGGTCCACCGTTGGCGCATGCGCCAACGGCACGAGCGTGCGTGCACGCTCGTGAAGCAGGGCCGCATGCGGCCCTGCTGGAGGTACCGCATGCGCGTGCACCATCTTCACGAAGCTGCGTCGCGGTGGAGTCACCAGCCACGCTGCGCTCGCAGTCCCCCCTGCTCGGGGTGCGACCCGGCCTGCGCCGCCCGCCCGGCACCGCTACCCCGAGTGCGTCACGTCCCCTGCTGCGACGCCTGCGCTCGCGCGCCCAGGTCCGCGAGCGTCAGCGGCTGCGCGGGTGGGCCGTCGAGGATCCTGCGCGAGGTGACCCGGAGGGTGTGGTCGACGTGCACGAGCTCCCCCGACTCGAGCGCCCGCCAGCGGGGGTCGTCGTCCATCCGCTCGCTGGCGACCACGACCAGCGGCCGGCTCGCGCCGTGCTCGGAGCGGACGCGGCTGCCGAGGCTGCTCGAGTGCTCCAGGGCAGCCCCGGGCTCCCGCTCGAGGATGTGGAGCTCGTGCGTCTGCGGGTAGCGCAGCGCCCACAGGCTCTGCTCGGTGGCGAGCACCAGGTTGAGCGCCAGCACCGGCAGGTTCGCCGCGACCCACCCGCACGCCGCCGCGAGTCCCGCGCTCACGTCACCCCCGTGCGCGGCGGTCTCGCGGGTGATCAGCGCGAACAGCCGCTCAGAGTCCGTGTCCCCCCGCACCCTCGCGAGCGCGTCACCGAGGTGCGCCTCCAGCGCCGGGAGGTCCTCGAGCACCCCGTTGTGTGCGAACAGCCGCCCCTCCTGCTCGAACGGGTGGGTGTTGCGCAGCTCCAGGGCGCCCGTCGAGGCGAAGCGGACGTGGGCCACGAACGTGCTCGAGGAGGCCTCCCGGGCCTCCCGGGCGAACTTCGCGTCACCGTACGCCGCGACTGGCTGCTTGCGCACCTGCGGCGCGCCCCGCTCGTCGAACCACCCCAGGCCCGTCCCGTCCGGCTCGCGGTGGCTCTGCGCCTCCAGGCTGTCAGGCGCGCCCAACAGCCAGAACGTCGCTCGCGCGCGCCTGGCGCCCGCGCTCATGCCGAACAGCCGGCACACCTCAGACCAGCCGCGCCCGCGGGGGCGTTGGTGCAGCGCTACCGCGTCGGGGGTCTGCCGCACGGGCGCGCGGTCCTGGCGTGCGAGAGCCTGCCCTGGAGTGCCGTATGCTCGATGCGCCGAGCATCCCAGCGGGATGGTAGTCGATGAAGGAAGGTCCGATGAGCGAGGAGTACCCAGTGCGGTTCTCTGTCGAGTACCCCGACAGGGACCTTGACCGTCTCACGACGGCCCTGCGCGTCTTCACGGCCATCCCGATCGCGATCGTGCTCGGCAGCCTCGGCGGCTACGCAGGCGGCGCCTACGCCGGGTCGGGTCGCTCGGTCGCTGTGAGCGGCGCGGGGCTCCTGGTGGTCCCGCCGCTGCTCATGGTCCTGTTCCGCCGCAAGTACCCGCGCTGGTGGTACGACTGGAACCTCGAACTGCTGAGGTTCGCGACCCGCGTGGTGGTGTACCTCGCGCTGATGGACGACCGCTACCCCTCGACCGACGAGCAGCAGTCGGTACACCTGGACTTCCCCTACCCCGACGCGGAGCGGGAGCTCAACCGTTGGCTGCCGCTGGTGAAATGGCTGCTCGCGGTCCCCCACTACATCGTCCTGTTCTTCCTCGACGTCAGCGTGTTCTTCGCGATCGTCGCCGCGTGGTTCGCGGTGCTGTTCACCGGCCGCTACCCGCAGGGGCTCTTCGACTACGTGGAGGGCGTGATCCGCTGGCACAACCGGGTGGTCGGCTACGCCGCGATCCTCGTCACCGACCAGTACCCGCCGTTTCGGCTGCGCGCTTGACGGCCACGGGCTCACCCCGACGGGATCCCGGCGATACGAGCTATGCGAAGGCTGCGACCCTGCATCTTGGTCACATCCTATGAGTGCCTCGTGGCTCAATCATCGGTGTTTGCCACGGTGCTCCTCCGTAGAGACCACCGAGCGAGTTGGTGGAGCGCGAGCCCGGGGAGCCGTCTCCCGCGATCCTCGGACACTGAGGGAGGCCGCTCGTGCGGCCAAGCGCGCCTCATGACAGGATCTGATGCAGATGATCGACCTAGACCGACTCCTTAGGCTCCGCCTTGTCGTTGCCCGTCACGGGGAGATGGACCGGGCTGCTTGGTGGAACACGCGGGGCATGCTCGGTCGCCATGGAGCCATCGCGCTCCAGCGCGGGCTGCCGCGGACGCACAGGTTCGCCCAGGCCAGGGTCGTCTTTGCGGTCGCGCGGTCGCGTTGCCAGGAGCTGTTCGATCCGCCGGGCTGCGTGACGCTCTGGAAGCTGCCGATCGACTGCGAAGACGCGTTCGAAGAGCATTGGCATCGCTGGCTTTCCGCGCTCGACCAATGGGATCCGCTCTTCGAGCGGCTCGAGTCATCTAAAGAGGGCAGCCTGCTGACCGAACTCGCCGGCAGCGACCTCATCTCTCCCGCCGAGATCGAGGAGGTCCGCGCACTGCGGCGCTCGGCGGAAGGCCGCGCCGTCCAGTTGAATGGCGAGCACCGCATCAGCGACGATCTGGTCACGCTCCTGGCCGCAGGCTTCGCCAAGGGCGAGCGCGGAGCGCCGGCAATCCCCTATGCAAGGCTGGCCGAGTGAGCGCAGAGGGATCTAGATCACAGGTTGTCTCGTCCTTCACGGTCATCAAGGGAGCGCTCATCGACGAGACCTACGCGACATTCGCGGACTGGGACCTCTCCCTCTCCAAGCACGAGAATCTACGGCTCATGCAGGAGGACAACAGGGTCGGTTCGCAGAGCCACAACTGGCTGCGCGACGTGCGCAAGGTTCTCAACCGGCGCTTCGACCCCGAAGGCCGAGATCGTCCCCTCGTCGAGCTCGCCCAAGGTTCGTGCGACCGTTCGATCTGGAGGCCGCTGCTGCTCTGGCACATGACCAGGGACGAGTTCCTCGTGCGGGACTTCCTCACCGACTGGCTCTACCGCCAGTACGTCGACGGTGCATATCGCGTAAGGCCCGACGATGTCCTTCCGTACCTCCGATCACTGGCCAAGAAGAAGGGGGTCGTCTGGTCGGGCGACTGGAGCTCCTCCACGAGCGAACGCGTCGCCTCCGGCCTTCTGCGCATCGCCGCCGACTTCGGCCTGCTCAACGGCGTCGCGGTCAAGAGGTTCGGCTCCTACCACCTGCCTGACGAGAGCTTCCTCTACTTGCTCCACGCAATCGCACAGTCCGAGCCCAATGCCGGCCGGATCATCGAATCGCCCGAATGGCACCTCTACCTGATGGATGCCGAGGACGTCGAGCGGGAGCTCCTGCGCCTGCACCAGTTCCACCGCCTCGAATACGAGGCCGCCGGGAGCCTTGTGCGCCTCGATCTCCCCACGGACTCGCTCGACGCCTACGCACGGGAGCTCGTGGCGTGAGCGACGACTGGAAGGCACGCCTCACCGGCCAGCTCGAGCCCGTCCTTATGGCTCCCGACCCGCGGCCGCAGATCAGCGCCTACCACGACATGCCCTATGCGATCTTCCGGTACTCGCCCGAGGACGAGTTCGCTGTCCGCAGGGAGGTCGCTCTGCTGCGTACGAGGCTCGAACAGGCCGGCAAGCGCGTCACGACGATCTCGCTTGCGGAGTGCATGCAGTCGGCGCTCGAGGCGGAGGGCATCGACACGGAGGCGCTCGTCGACGCCGAGACATCGTCGGGGCTGGAGGCGACGATCGACACCGTTCACCAGGTTCTCAGCGCCTACCGGCCGCTGGACGAGCTCGTCGCAAAGCGGATCCCGGAGGACGCGCGACCAGAGCGTGACATCGTGTTCATCGTCCGCGCGGGCGCGCTCTTCCCGGTCTACCGGACGTCCTCGCTGCTCGAGCAGCTCAAGGGCAAAGTCCGGGTCCCCGCTGTGCTCTACTACCCGGGCGAGCTCGACGGCGCGGCGGGCCTTCGCTTCATGGGCGTCCTCGACGCAGAGCACAACTACCGGCCGAAGATATTCTGAGCGCCGACCCGAGATGACCGCAACCACAGTCAAAGACCTGTTCGCAAGCGACATCTCGCGCAACATCGAGGAGGTCATCAAGGTCGATCAGGAAGACGAGAAGATCCTGCGCGAGGAGCTCGCCGAGTACGTCGCAACCGATTCGATCCGCTCCCACTTCCGCACGATTCTCGAGCGCTACTGGGAGACGCCGAACAAACCCCACGAAGGGATCGGCGTATGGGTGTCCGGCTTCTTCGGGTCGGGGAAGTCGAGCTTCGCCAAGTACCTCGGGCTTGCTCTGGAGAATCGGGAGATCCTTGGCGAGGGCGCCGGTGATCTGCTCGCGTCGCAGATCGGCGACCAGACGATCTCGGTGCTGCTCAACAACATTGGCGAGCACATTCCCACCCACGCGGTCATCTTCGACGTCTCGACCGACCGCGGCATCCGCAGTGGGAGCCAGACGATCACCGAGATCATGTACCGGCTCTTTCTCCAGAGTCTTGGATACGCTGGTGATCTCGATCTCTCCGAGCTCGAGATCACGCTCGAGGAGCAGGGACGGCTCGATGAGTTCACGTCAAAGTACAGGCAGCTCTTCGAGAAGGATTGGGACACCGAAAAGGGCAAGATCGTCTTTGCCATGCAGCAGGCGAGTCGAGTCATGCACGAGCTCGAACCCAAGACGTTCACGACAGTCGAGAGCTGGCGCGAATCTGTCAAGGGACGGGCCGACATCACTCCCGGCCGACTTGCCGAACGGTGCCTGGATCTGATGAAGCGCCGTCGGCCGGGTCGTTCCCTGGTGTTCGTGATCGACGAGGTGGGGCAGTTCGTAGCCCGTGACGTGCAGAAGATGCTCGATCTGCAGGCCGTCAACCAGAGCCTGGGGCGTGTGGGCCGCGGGAAGATGTGGCTGATCGTCACCTCGCAGGAGAAGCTGAGCGAGTTGGTGGGGGGCCTCGGCGGCAACCGGGTCGAGCTGGCTCGGTTGATGGACAGGTTTCCGCAGCCGCTCCAGGTTCACCTCGAGCCCTCCGACATCGCCGAGGTCACCAGTCGGAGGGTGCTCTCCAAGAATGCCGAAGCGCAGGACATCCTACGTGATCTGTTCAAGCAGCACCGCGGGCGGCTTACCGATCATACGCGCGTCGCGGCGGCGATCAAGCTGCCGGAGCTCTCGACCGAGACGTTCGTCGATCTCTACCCGCTGCTTCCCTACCAGATCGACCTGATCATCAATGTCGTCTCCGGATTGCGCACTGCCGGCGGCGCCAGCAGGCACGTGGGCGGCGCCAACCGTACGATCATCAAGCTGGCGCAGCAGCTGCTCATCCACCCGGATGTGAACCTGGCCGCCGAACCGATCAGAGCGCTGGCGCAGATCGATCAGGTCTACGACCTTGTCTCCAGCAACATCCCCAGCGAGCTGCGCGGGAAGATCGACGCAATCAGGGACCAGGTGGATCACCCGCTGGCGCAGCCGGTGGCCAAGGCTGTCTGCTTGCTCCAGTATGTCCAGAGCATCCACCGCACGCCCGAGAACATCGCCGCCGCGCTCCAGCCGAGCGTGGATGGTGACTCCAGGCTGCCGGAGGTGAAGTCGGCGCTCGAAGCACTGGAAAACGCGCTCATGGTGCGGCGGGGCGAGGACGGCTACCGCATCCCCTCGCCTGCGGAGGACGACTGGGAAGAGATGCGAGCAAGCCCGAAACTGAAGCCGGCCGACGAGAACAGAATCTATGCCGGTGTTGTGCGTGCCCTGTGGCAGCCACAGCCGTCGCACACTCTCAACGGGGTCAAGGACTTCAAGGCGGGCCTGTATCTCAATGGCCACCCGCTGCTCGAGGGCGACATCGACGTGCATCTGAGCCTCGTCGAGCCCAAAGAGATGGAGCAGGGTATCGCCGAAGCGCGCCAGCGCAGTCAGACCGAAGCGAAGGCGGTCTTCTGGGCGGCACCTTTGAGCGACGCCATCTACCGGGAAACCGAGGAGCTGTTTCGCTCCCGCGAGGTTCTGAGCCGCAAGGAGCGAGGAGCTCAGAGCAAGGACGAGGCGAAGCTGGTGGCTGAGGAGAAGCGCCGGGAGAAAAGACACGAGGACGAGTTGCGGCGCCTGCTCACGCAGACCCTGCTCTCTGGTTCGGTGTTCTTCCGGGGAAACGATCGCAGTCCAGACGAGTCGGCCACCGACATCGGCCGGGCGACAGGACAGATCCTCGCCGCTGCGCTTCCCGAGGTTTTTCACCGTTTCAGCGAGGCTGCCGCGCGGGTCAAAAAAGGAGACCTCGAGGTCTTGATGAACAGCGAGAACCTCCTCGCTCTACCCGCCATATTTACGCAACTGAAGCTCGTGCGCGACGAGTCGGGCAAGCCGGTGTTTGAAACCGAAGGAGGCCCGCTGGCCGAGATGCTGGCGATGATCAAAGACCGCACGGAGTACGGCGAGACGGCGACTGGCAGATATCTCACCGACGAGTTTGCCAAGGAGCCGTTTGGGTGGGAGTTCGACGTTGTCCGCCTGTTTGCCGTCGCACTGCTGCGTGCGGGAAAGGTTCAGACGACCAGCAAGGCCCAGGTGATCGATTCGGCGAACTCGCTCGAAGCGCGCAACACCTTTCCCAACAACAACCTCTTCCGTGCGACCTCGTTTCAGCCGAAGATCGGAACCGATCACGAGCATGTCGTGGAGGCCGCCGGCAATTTCAAGGACACTTTTGGCAAGGACGTAAGGGAGATCGAGCTGAAAGCGGTGGCAAACGAGATCCGCGTCGAGGTCGAGCAGCACGAACAGGGCGTCCGCGAGGTCCATACCAAGCTGGTGCAGAACGCACTCCCTGGAGCGGGGGTGCTCGAGGCGGGCGTCGACCAGATGGCCGCGATCCGCCGCGGCTCAGACGATCAGGTGATCTCGACCTTCAACGCCTGCTGCAAGGAGCTCAAGGAGGCGAATAAGCGGGCTGCGGAACTCGCGCAAGCACTCACATCGAGTGCCATCGACGGTCTGGTTCGTGCTCACAACGTGCTCGAGGCAGTGTGGCCGTTCCTGAGTACGGAGCCCGATCTGACGGACGCGGAGCGCGCCGACGCGCAGGCCCTTGGGGATCTCCTTGTGCGCGAGAGCTTCTTCCGCGACCTCGCGGAGATCGACCAGCGCGCCCGCAGGCTCGGCGACGCATATGGGATGCGTCTTGCCGCTGCGATTCGAGCCCATTCTGAGGCTTACGGGCAGGCGCTGGCGACGCTCGGCAGCACACCGGGATGGGAGCGACTCGACCCCGATCAACAGGCCAGCATCTCCACGGTACTGGCCACCAGAGCAGAGGCGCCTGCGGGCGATAGCGTCTCGATACCGCTTCTGCGCGAGGAGACCGAGAACTGCGGTCAGTTGCTCGACAGAGCGATCACGGAGATGTTCGAGATGCTGGAGGGAAACCGGCTTGCTCGGGTCGCGGTCGGGAGCTACTTCGCCGGCGGCATCGAGACCGAAGAGCAACTCGACGCGGCCCTGGAAGGTCTTCGCAAAGAGATCGTCGAACTCATCGCGGCGGGCAAGAAGGTCATCGTCCAGTAGGACGCCCGGATTGTGGACAAGGACGTTAGGAACCGGATCCAACGCGCGACCCAGAAGGCCCGCGTATTGCTCGAGCGCGAGTTCGCCGAGCAACTCGAAGGCGAATACGACATCCGCAGAGACGGCTCGATTGCGGACGAGCCTGGGATCCACCTCAATGAGCGAGGCAGGCTCGTGCGCGAGAAGCTCGTCGTCGCAGTCGGTCGCCATATGGCCGGTGGATCGACCGCGACGACTGCCAGGGAAGATTACATGCGGGAAGCGGCCTTCACGTGCGTCAACCGGTTTGTCGCGCTGAAGATGCTCGAAGCACGCGGGCTCGTCCAGGAGTGTGTCGCGCGAGGCGAGGAGTCCGTAGGTTTCAGGGAGTTCGGTGGACTTGCACCGGGTTTGGTGCGGATTCCCGACCACGGATATCTGCTCTATCTCGAGAGCCTGTTCGACGAGATCGGGCAGGAGATCGGAGTCCTCTTCGATCGCCGTGACCCCGCGGGCCTGCTGTGGCCAAGACGACCGGCGCGCAACGAGCTCTTCGCGATCCTCAACGACCCGGAGCTGAACGAGATCTGGGATCAGGACGAGACGATCGGCTGGGTCTACCAGTTCTTCAACAGCAAGGAGGAACGAGAGCTGATGCGCGATGTGAAGCGCGGCGGCTCGCAGGCGCCGCGCAACAGTCGCGAGCTGGCCGTGCGCAACCAGTTTTTCACGCCGCGCTACGTCGTGCAGTTCCTCACCGAGAACACGCTCGGGCGGCTGTGGTTCGAGATGCAGGGCGGCCAGACACGCTTGGCCGAGGGTTGGGAGTTCCTCGTGCTCTCGTCTGAAGAGCCGCTGCGCACGCGCCCGAAGAAGGACCCACGGGACCTGCGCGTCCTCGACCCAGCCTGCGGCTCGGGGCACTTCCTGCTGTATAGCTTCGACCTTCTGCTGGGCATATACGACGAGGCATGGGAGGACGAGAGCTTCGATGCACGGAGTGAGGCTACTGGCCGGCCCCTGCGCGAGGACTACCCAGACCTCACGTCGCTGCGCCGAGAGGCCCCAGCGTTGATCCTGGAGCACAACCTCCATGGCGTCGACATCGACCCGCGCTGTGCGCAGATCGCTGCCCTCGCGCTGTGGCTGCGAGCGCAGCGGGCGTGGCAGGACGCCGGCATACCCGCGGTAGAGCGACCGCCGGTGCAGCGCACACACATAGTCGTGGCGGAGCCGATACCCGGTGACGCGTCGCTGATGGAGGAGTTCGCAGCGCAGCTCGACCCGCCGCTCCTGCGAGACCTCTTTGGGAAGATCGTCGACGAAGTACAACTGGCGGGCGAGTTGGGAGCGCTGCTGCAGGTGGAGCGCGGCCTCGCCACCGAGCTGCGGCGGGCGCGTGAGGAGTTCGTCAAGCGCCGGCAGACCACGGATTCTCTGCCAGGGTTGGAGCCTGCGCACAGGGAAGGAGAGCTGGATCTCTCCGGCATCGCCGACGACGGGTTCTTTCACGAGGCCGAGGCGCGTATCGTGGAGGCGTTGCGGGGCTTTGCCGAGACGGCCAGCGGCGGGGTGAATGTTCGCCGCCGTCTGTTCGCGGGCGATGCGACCCAGGGCATCGCGCTGATCGATCTGCTCCGTAGCCGCTTCGACGTGGTGCTGATGAATCCGCCCTTCGGCGCCTGCTGCTCAGCCGCCAAGAAGCAGTTCGAGAAGAGCTATCCACGTACCAAGAACGATCTCTACGCCGCTTTCGTTGAGCGCGGCATCCAACTCCTGCATCCGCATGGCCTGCTGGGTGCGATCACCTCGCGCACAGGCTTCTTCCTGTCGAGCTTTCAGAAGTGGCGCGAGGAGGTGCTGCTCAAGGAGGCGCCGCCCGTGGTCATTGCCGACCTTGGTATCGGCGTCCTTGACAGCGCCTTGGTTGAGGTAGCTGCCTATTGTCTGGAAGCAGCCCAATGAAGACAGTTTTTCTACGCGCCCTAGAGGCGGTGGACAAGGAGCCGGTGATACGCAAGGCAATCACGGAACCAAAAGCCGTCCTTGGAACGCAGCGCTTCGAGGTGGACACAGCGAGTTTTGCGTCTATGCCGCGCTCGCCGTTCGCCTACTGGGTGAGCGATCAGCTGAGGCGTCTGTTTAGGGAGCTACCGCCCTTTGAGGCCGAAGGGCGGATGGTCAAGCAGGGTCTCGCGACTGCCGACGACTTTCGCTTCGTGCGTGGCTGGTGGGAGGTGCTGCCTCAACAATCGGGCAAGCGGTGGGTTCTCTTTGCAAAGGGCGGGAAGTTCTCGCCTTTTTATGCGGATATATATCTTCTGGTCAATTGGGAATCGAGCGGGGTGGAGATCTCAAATTTCCGCAACGTGGGCTCAGGTCGTATTGCATCACGACCACAGAATACTGACTTCTTCTTCCGCCCTGGTCTAACGTGGCCGCTGAGGACCAAGAGCGAGCTTTCGATGCGGGCTATGCCCAAAAATGCAATCTTCTCCCACAAGGGCCCTGCCATATTTTTGCGAAACGATGCTCAAGGGGATATCCTTGCCACGCTCAGCGTCGTTAGTTCGAGTGCATTCCGCGCGTTGGTGGAAGTGCAGCTCGCGGCTGCAGACGCAAAGCCTGGTGGTGCCGCGCATTCATTTGAGGTTGGCGTTATTCAGGGTGCCCCAATGCCATCTATCACACACCAACTCGACGAAGATATCTTGGCTTCTTCTGCCAAACGCATGTGGTCGCTAAAAAGATTGCTCGATACTCACATGGAGACATCTCATGCCTTCGTACTGCCGGCGCTGTTGCAGGTGGGCGGAGAGACACTTGTACAGCGGAGTATCGCGTGGGTTCAACAAGTATGCGCGGTCAATGTGAATGTCACTGACCTCCAGGCTGAAATTGATCAGCGCTGCTTCGACCTCTATGGAATCGACGAGGCTGACCGCCGCACCATCACCGAGGGCTTCGCCACAGGCGTGTACGACCCTAGCAAAGAAGATACAGACGCAGACCCACACGAGGAAGGGGAAACCGAAAGGACCCCCGATGCGGTAGCTCTCGCGGCCGAGCTGGTGTCATGGGCCGCCGGAGCCGCGTTTGGCCGCTTCGACGTGCGCCTCGCCACCGGTGACCGTCCACTGCCGGACGAGCCCGAGCCCTTCGACCTGCTGCCCATCTGCTCACCTGCAATGCTCACCGGCGATGACGACCTGCCGCTCACAAGCGCTCCCGCCGGCTACCCGCTGTCCTTTCCCGAGAACGGCATTCTTGTGGACGACCCAGGCCATCCCCGAGATCTCGCGACCGCTGTGCGGGCTGTCTTCGATGTCATCTTCGGCGACCGCGCCGAAGCGATCTGGCAGGAAACCGAGGCCCTGCTCGACCCGAAGAATCACGACCTGCGCGCGTGGCTTGCCTCGGCCTTCTTCGAGCACCACCTCAAGCGTTACTCTCGCAGCCGGCGCAAGGCCCCGATTCTGTGGCAGCTCGGCGTGCCTTCAGGTCGCTACAGCGTATGGCTCTATGCCCACCGGCTCACACGGGACAGTTTCTTCCAGATCCAGAGTGATGTGGTCGAGCCTAAGATTCTCTACGAGGAGCGACAGCTCACGAGTCTTATACAGGATTCGGGCGGCAGCCCGTCGGCCAAGCAGCGCCGGGAAATCGTCGCGCAGGAAGCATTCATCGAGGAACTGCGCGTGATGCTCGAGGATGTGAAGCGCGTGGCGCCTACGTGGAACCCGACGCTCGACGATGGCATCGTGTTGACGATGGCGCCGCTCTGGCGTCTCGTTCCCCAACACAAGGCATGGCAGCGTGAGCTCAAAGGCAAGTGGAAGGAACTCGAAGCCGGTGAGTACGACTGGGCGCACCTCGCGATGCGCCTTTGGCCTGAGCGCGTCAAGGCGAAGTGTGCAACCGACCAGAGCCTCGCCATCGCCCATGGGCTGAGCCGATGAACCCATTCCACGAATACCTCTGCAATAGACTCGAGCCCCTACTCGCCAAGCGCCACGTCGTAGTCTTCTACGATCCCCGATCAGTGTTGGCGCCATTCTTCGATAGCGAATCACTGGAGGCCAAGCCCCGACCGGATGGTCTCGAGAATGTGATAATCGGCGAGCGTCCCGTCCTGCTCGCTCGCTATCGGGGATCGTTCTTCGGCCTGCGTGCCGTGGTCGAGCCGGTCGTGGCCGACGACGAACCTGACCCGCTCATCCTCTACCTCCCGGGTGTCGAACAGGACGCGACGACGTCGGTGCTGGCGGAGCTTGAGCGGGGGGGAACGTCCTATAAACCACCGCCGTTCAAACAACTCGCGCGCAGCGCGTTGCGCCCGTTCTACACCGACGACGACATCGACGGGATGCTCGCATCCGAAGCGCTGGCCTACGATGACGTTGTCGGCTATCTCGAACAGGCGGCAAGTGGCCAACGCGGGTCGATTCTGAAGACGATCCTCCACACTGCCTCGGACGAGGCGCTGCTCGCGCAGTGGATCGCCGAGGACGAGCGTGACGCCCGCATCGTTGAGAAGGAGGCGCTCGAAGAGCTGTACAGGCTAGTCGAAGCCAGGCTCGGCCTCTCCCTGGGGCTCGATACAACAATCACCGATGCGCGCAAGAAAACTGCGCGGTATCTACTTGTGAACGAGTTTCGTGCCGACCTGGAGGGTGAGCCGCCGACGTCGCTGGGCATGGTGCCGGTGTCGCCTTCAAACGATCATGACGTGCGCATCCGCGAAGTGAACAGCGCCCTACGCCGGCAGCATCCCGACCGCTATGCCGTTCTCGCGAATCGCGTCGAAGCGGATCTCAACCTCGCCGGGTCGGGCACCGATCCGGGCTGCCTGGGAACGACTGACACCTTTCGCTTCGAGGAGTCCAGCCTGCTCGGGAGGGCGATCGAGTTGACTGCCGCAAACCGGTACGACGCGGCGCTTGACATCGTCATCGGTCGCGCACACAGCTTCTGGCTGGACCGCGATGTCGCCCGACGCGCACAGTGGGAGGTCTGCCGCCTGGCGGCGGAGCTCGGGCGCGAGACGGCGCGCATCGTCCAGGAGCTCGACGGCCATGTCGGCGACTCGACGGCCTGGGTGGATGCCTACAGCGCCAAGGACGGCTGGTTCGAGGTGGACAGGCTGCAGCGGCGCCTCGAGACCTGGCTGACGAGACTGGACGACGAGGCCGAGGCAGAGCAGGCCATAACTGTTGTCAAGCGTGAGCACGACGAGCTGCTCAAGCGCATGGCCGCCGGGTTCTGCGCCGTGCTGGCCGAGGCGGGATGGGCGGTGCCCAAGGTGCTCCATCAGACGCAGGTCTATCCACAGGTTGTGCAGTCCGGGGGACCTCGGGTTGCCTACTTCCTCATCGACGCCATGCGCTATGAGATGGGTGTCGAGCTGAGCGATCAGCTCCAGGGCGTGCAGGAGCTCGAGGTGCGCGCAGCGGTGGCCGCGCTGCCGACGATCACCCCGATCGGGATGGCGGCGCTTCTGCCGGGGGCGTCGGCGAGCTTCTCGGTGATCGACGACAAAGGCAAGCTGGCCGCGCGCGTCGACGGTGCCGTGCTTGGCGACCTCGCGGCTCGTTTGAAGTTCCTCAAGTCGAGGGTTCCCGGCCTGGTTGACATCAAGCTGGAAAAGGTGCTCGATACCTCGGTGCAGAAGCTCTCCTCCGCGGTCGAGGAGGCTTCGCTGATCGTCGTCCGCTCGCAGGAGATCGACCTCGTCGGCGAGATGAGCGAGCTGGTTGCGCGCAACGTAATGGACACGTTGATCGGCAACGTCGCACGTGCCGTGCGCAGGCTCGCGTCCGCCGGTGTCGAGTCGTTTGTCATCGCCGCTGACCACGGTCACCAGTTCTCGCTGCGCAAGGAGGAGGACATGCGCACCGACTCCCCCGGCGGAGACACGGTCGCCCTGTACCGTCGCTGCTGGGCGGGGCGAGGCGGCGCGACACCTCCTGGTGCCGTTCGGGTGACCGGGGTGGATCTCGGATACGACACGGACCTCGACTTCATCTTCCCGACCGGCCTCGGCGTGTTCAAGGCTGGTGGCAGCCTGTCCTATCACCACGGTGGGTTCAGCCTCCAGGAGATCGTGGTCCCGGTCGTGAGCTTCCGCATTCCAAAAGCGACTGGAGCGAGTTCGCCGCAGGGAGCTGTGCAACTTGCCGACGTTCCCGAGGAACTGACGAATCGCACGTTCGGCGTGCGCCTCGTCGTTATGGGCGATCTCTTCGCAACGGAGGCAATCGCCCTGCGGGTCGTGCTCATCTCGGGCGGGGAGCAGGTCGGCCAGGCTGAAATGGTTCATGGCGCCGACTTCGACCGCGGTTCGGGCGTCATCACGATGAAGCCCCGCTCAGAAGCTAACGTGGGCATCATGCTCACCGTCGAGGACTGCAAGAGCGTGCGTCTCGTCGTGCAGGACCCGGCGACCGACGCCGTCCTCGCGCCACCGGTGGAGATCCCCGTGAGGCTTGGGATATGACCGTCGCGGACGAGCTGATCCCGCTGCGCGACGTGCTCGACGACAAGATCGCACGTGTGTTCGCCGGCAAGGTCGTCCGCAAGGATCTCGTGCGCAAGGTCAAGGTGGGCGCGAACGTGCCGGTGTTCGTGCTCGAGTACCTGCTCGGCAAGTACTGCGCCTCCTCGGATGAGTTGGCGATCCGGATGGGACTGGAGGTGGTCAACGGCACGCTCGCCGACAACTACATCCGGCCCGACGAGTCCACCAAGGCGCAGAGTCTCGTCAAGGAGAGAGGGAGGCACACGTTCATCGACAAGGTGAAGGTGCGGCTCGTGGACTCCCACTACTGGGCCGAGGTCACGAACTTCGGCCACCGGCACGTGCACATTCCCGACCGCTACGTGCGTGAGTTCGATCGCCTGCTCACCGGCGGCATCTGGGCGCAGATCGACATGCGCTTCGAGTACGACGAGGAGGAGCGGGGCAAGAATCCGTTCTGGATCGAGACGCTGACCCCGATCCAGCTCGCCACGTTCGACCTCGACGAGTACCGCCGGCTGCGGGCGGAGTTCACGACCGAGGAGTGGCTCGACCTCGTGGTCCGCAGCATGGGCTACGAGCCGTCGCTGATGGATAGACGACTCAAGCTGCTCTTCCTGATCCGTCTGATCCCGCTCTGCGAGCGCAACTACAACATGATCGAGCTCGGGCCGCGGGGCACTGGCAAGAGCTATGCCGTACAGGAGCTCTCGCCCTACACCGCCCTGCTGACGGGCCCGACGACCGTCGCCAACCTCTTCGGTCACATGAACGGGCGCGAGAAGGGGATGGTGATGATCTGGGACGTCGTCGGGTTCGACGAGGTCGCCGACCTGCAGAAGATGCCACGCGAGGTGATCACGACGCTGAAGACCTACTGCGAGTCGGGGCAGTTCCAGCGCGGCCGCGAGGCCGCGGCCGGCTACGCGAGCATCGCCATGTTCGGCAACACCGACCAGCCGGTCGACGCGATGGTCCAGACCGGGCACCTGTTCGCTCCGCTGCCGGACGTCATCCGCAACGATATGGCGTTCATCGATCGACTCCACTGCTACCTGCCGGGGTGGGAGGTGCCGAAGATGCGCAACGAGCACTTCACCGACCACTACGGCTTCGTCGTGGACTATTTGGCGGAGGCGTTGCGTGAACTGCGCAAGCTCAACTACACGGAGATCGTCGATCGCGAGTTCTCGCTCGGCGCCCACCTCAACGCCCGCGATCGAAAGGCGGTGCGCCGCTCCGTCTCGGGCTTCATGAAGATCCTGCACCCCCACGGGGAGGTCTCCCGCGAGGACCTCGAGGAGATCCTCGCTCTTGCGCTCGAGGGCAGGCGGCGCGTGAAGGAGCAGCTCAAGAAGATGGGTGCCTTCGAGTATCACCACACTTCCTTTAGCTACCTCGTGAACGAGACCGGAGAGGAGCGTTTCGTGGGCGTCCCCGAGCAGGGCGGGCGGGACCTCATCTCCTCCGATCCGCTGCCTCCGGGGACGGTCTACGCGGCGTCGGTGAGCGGGGAGGGAACGGTGGGTCTGTATCGGCTGGAGGTGACGCTTTCGGCGGGCACTGGCAAGCTGAAGCCGGCGGGAGGCGTCGCCGGCGCGATGAAGGAGTCGATCGCTCGCGCCTTCAGCCACCTGCTCGCCAACAAGACGGCGTTTGGCGTAGAGCGCGAGGTCGACACGTCTGACTTCCACGTCGAGGTGATCGATCTCTTGGGCAACCGCGTGGCGGCGGAGCTTGGCGTCGCCTTCTTCGTGGCCGCTTACTCGGTGCTGCGCAGAGCCCAGGCACAGCCCGCGCTCCTAGTGCTGGGCGACATGAGCATTCAGGGGAACATCAAGCCGGTTCGCTCCCTGGTCGAGCCTTTGCAGGTGGCGATGGACAACGGGGCAAAGCGAGCCTTGATTCCGATTGAGAACAAGCGGAACTTCCTCGACGTGGCAGGAGATGTCCTGGAGAACATCGACCCGATCTTCTACGGTGATCTCCGTACGGCGGGCTTCAAGGCGTTGGGGTTGAACTGACTCGTGACATGCTGCAAGCGATGTCCAGTGCCGACCTTCAGAGCCCGCCCGAGTCCGCGCCCACGATCGACGAGCTGGTGGTCGCCGACGAGCCCGAGCGCTGGATGGCGCTTGGTTTCGCGGTCGTGGAGGAGTGCTGTCAGCTCGGCAGGGTCCGCTTGCGTCTCGCGGGGCGTGGAGCCGGGCGGGGGCTCGTCCGCTGGTCGCTGCGCGCGATCGCCGGCGTCGAGCTCGATGGGTTGCCCACGACACGCTCGCAGTCGCCAGTGCCGCCGGTCGCGCCCGCGCATCCCAACGGAGCGCTCGCGATCGACCACGTCGTTGCGATGTCCGCCGCGCTCGAGCGCACCGTGCGGGCGCTGCAGGCGGCTGGTCTGGATCTGCGCAGGATCCGCGAGCAGCCGACGCCGGCCGGGGCACCGCGCCAGGCGTTCTTCCGGCTCGGGGCCGAGATCCTCGAGGTCGTCCAGGAGCCCGACAGTGCCGTAGAGCGTGGGGGTGGAGCCGCCCGCTCGGCGCGGTTGTGGGGGCTTGCCCTGGTCGTCGAGGACCTCGACCGCACCGTCGAGAGCCTCAGCCCGCGCGTCGGCTCGATTCGGCCTGCGGTTCAGCCGGGCCGGCGGATCGCCACGCTGCGCCGGTCAGCGGGGCTGGCGGTCCCGGTCGCACTGATGAGCCCCCGGGCCGCACCCGCGACCACGTAAGCCCACGTGTGCCTTTCCTTGTCCGGTGGACGGCCGGCGGAACGTCGGGTGTCGCCGGCGAACTGAGACGTGAGGGCCGTATGGGCGCGTTTCGGGCGCGTTTTTTGCCTCAACCCGAGGCGAAGTCGCGATCGAGGACGGCGGCGAGGTCGATCCACCTCGCGGGCTCTGGGTACAGCTCCAGCCAGCGCTGTATGCCGCGGACGATCAGCTCGAACTCGCTGTGGTCGATGCCGTAGACAAGGATCGCGCCGGTGTGTGAGCGCTGCGCTGCTGCCCACTCGCGCAGGATGTCGGGGAAGTCGCGGATGTTGTGGGTCACGAGGATGCGCTGCTCCTCGGATGCGAGTGTCATCACTTCCTCGTCGTCGAGTCCCTCGAGCGCTGGCTCCTGGTCGAGTGCGCGGACCTCGTGCCCGTCCTCTTGCAGCCGTCGTCCGACCCTGGGTCCGGAGACGTGTGCGTCGAGCAGGAGCCGCACCGGCGCCTGCTACCCCGGATGGGGGGCGCTGTGCAGGAAGGGGTAGAGCTCCCGAAGCTCCTGGAGGGGACGGCGGTTCTCTTCGAGCAGAGGTTCGACCTCCTCGGGGAAGCGCTCTGCGTAGGCTCGCGCTGCGCGCAGGTGCCTGTCGTTCACGAGTGGATGATCCGCCCGCAGCGACTCCTCGTCTCCGTCGTAAGAGCGCAGTAGTTCGACGATCTCCCACACGTCGAGGCCGCTGCCGATCACCCACGCGCGGCGGGGTCTACCGCGGAACGCGATGCCGGGATGCAGCCGCGTCTTCGCGGCCTCCTCGGCGAGCTCCTCCACGACGATGCTGCGCGGACGCCCGGAGCGGCGGACCTCATCGGTGACGAGCAGGTTCGCCTGTGCGCCCAGCCGGATCGAGAAGGGCTGTGTCTTGGCGGGATGAGCAGCCATCGAACTACACTGTAGCGGATGTAGTGGCTGTCAAGCTCCAAGCCGCCGTGCGGCCACTGCGCAAAGCGGCGCAGCAGCGCTTGAACGAGTATCTGGTGTACTCGCGGAGGGCCCACGCCCCCTCAACTCTCGTACGCAATCAGCGCGTGTGCGTCGTGCGGGGCGAGTCGCTCGCGCCCCTTTAGGAAGGCGAGCTCCACCAGGAATCCGCAGCCGACGACCTGGCCACCGAGCCGGCCGACCAGCTCGCACAACGCGGCCGCGGTGCCGCCGGTCGCCAGCAGGTCGTCGTGGACCAGCACGCGCGCGCCGGGGGCGATTGCGTCAGTCTGCAGCTCGAGCTGGTTCGTGCCGTACTCGAGCACGTACTCGGCCCCGATCGTCTCGTACGGCAGCTTGCCCGGCTTGCGTGCGAGCACGAACCCAGCGCCGAGCTCCAGCGCGAGCGCCGGGCCCAGCAGGAAGCCGCGCGCCTCGGCGGCGATCACGCAATCGACATTCAGGGGGCGCGCGTACTCGGCCAGGCTCCGCACTGCGAGCGCGAGCGCCTCGCGGTCTGCCATTAGGGGCGTGATGTCCTTGAAGACGATCCCCGGTTGCGGAAAGTTGGGGATGTCCCGGATCAGAGCGCGCAACCGCTCGCTCGCGTCAGTCGCAGCTCCACCGCCGTGCACGCTCCCCATCGTCGCAGACGGCGGGCGGCGCTTGATCTCCCCTGGGAGAGCCAAGTCCCGGCGCGTGCGAGCGCTTGATCTCCCCCAGCAGAGCAAGCCCGGCGCGTACGTGTGCTCAACCCCTGGAAGCGCCCCGGCGTGCGGGCGATCGATCTCTCCTGAAGAGCCGTCCCGGGCGCGCGAGGCAGGCCTCAACGAGCGCGCGGGAGGGCCGGCCGCGCCGGCGCGCCTGCCCTGGCGCTGCGCCACTCGGGGACGCCCAGCGCGATCATCAGCAGCTGGCGCTCGGCGGTCGCGACGATCTCGGCCTCCGCGAGGGGGTCCTGCGGTGCCGCGTCGAGGAGCGCCTCGGCGATCGAGACCATCGTGTTGACCATCAGCCCGGCCAGCAGCTGGAGATCCTCGGTGGTCCAGCGGTCGAGGTAGGGGAAGCGCGCGAGGTCGATCGCGAGGTCGCTTGCGAACAGGCGGATCTCGCTGCGGATGGCGTGCCGCAGCGCGGCGACTCCGCCGAAGCGCTCGCGTGCGATGAAGCGGAAGTGGGTGTCGTGCTCGTGCACGTAGCCCACGAGGATCTCGACGGAGGTGCGGATCACGTGCTCGTAGGTCCGCGGGTCGGTGCGGGCCGCGCGGATCATCGCGCGCAGCGTCCGGAACGACTCGTCGATCAGGACGAGGCCCAGCTCCTCCATGTCGTCGAAGTGGCGGTAGAAGGCCGTCGGGACGATGCCCGCCCGCCGCGTCACCCGGCGCAGGCTGAGGCTCGAGAAGCTCTGCCCCTCGAGCAGCTCCAGCGCCGCGTCGAGCAGCGCCCGGCGCGTGCGCTGCTTGCGCTCCTGGCGTGTCGCGCTGGTCTCTGCGGTCGGGCGGCGCGGAGCACGGCTGTGCACGGTTGTCTTGTGACGGGTTTTCGCGGACACCTCTGTTACCGATCCTCTGGGCAAGTGTACTGGGTGGTGTACTCTGTGAACAGTCGTACACCGAGACCTGGAGTTGAGAACGCTGCCCACCGCCACCCCTTCCCGCGGCTTCGGCCGCCGTCTGCTGCACTCCCCGCTGCTCGAGGCGCTCGCCTACCCGCACGGTGTGGACCGCTACGTCGAGCTCGTTCGCCCGTTGCTGCTCAAGCGCGGCGTGCGCGCCGAGGTGACCGCCGTCCGCCACCAGACGTCGCGGAGCGTCACGCTCACGCTCTGCCCGAACGAGAACTGGCGCGGCCTGCGCGCCGGGCAGTTCGTCGGGGTTTCGGTCGAGATCGACGGTGTCCGCGAGACCCGGCCCTACTCCCCCGCAGGCTCCGAGCACGCCGCCGGCGGAGCGCTCGAGCTGACCGTCTCGACCCACCCCGAGGGCAGGGTGTCGCGCTACCTGCGCGACCGCGCTCGGCCGGGGCTGATCGTCGGTCTGGCCCCTGCCGAGGGTGACTTCGTGCTGGGCGACCCGCGGCCCGAGCGGGTGCTGCTGATCAGCGGCGGCTCCGGCATCACGCCGGTGATGGCGATGCTCCGCACCCTCTGTGACGAGGGCTTCGCGGGCGAGATCGGCTTCCTCAACTACGCGCGCTCGGCCGAGCTCGCGCTCTACGGCGCCGAGCTCGGCCTGCTCGCAGAGCGCCACGGGGGGCTGCGCGTCGCCCGCGGCTTCACGCGCGGAGGCGGGCTGCCGTTCACCGGGCGCTTCCGCCGCGAGCACCTGCGCGCCGTCACCTCCGAGCACGCCGCCGCCGCAACCTTCGTCTGCGGCCCGCCGGCCCTGATCGACGCGGTCCGCGCCGTCTGGGCACAGGACGGACTCCACGAGCCGCTCGTCGAGAGCTTCACGCCGCCCGCGCTGCGCTTCGACACCGCCGGCGCCGTGGGCCGCGTCAGCTTCGCCGCCAGCAGACGGGAGGCAGCCAACAGTGGTCTGCCGCTGCTCGAGCAGGCCGAGGACGCCGGCCTGAGTCCCGAGCACGGCTGTCGCATGGGCATCTGCAACACCTGTAGCTGCGTCAAGACTGCTGGCACCGTGCGCAACGTCCTCACCGGTGAGCTCTCCAGCGCCGGGGAGGAGCAGATCCGCATCTGCGTGTCCGTGCCGGTCGGCGACGTTGCGCTTGAGCTTTGAACCTCCGCTCCGCTCCCCTCACCTCCACCCCACTCCCTTACCCCCTACTCCCCGACCCGTACTCCCCGACCCTCCTCCAAGAACCCCACTCCTCGACTGCGCTTCAACCCTCCCGACCCGCACACCCCACCTTCGACAAGGAGCTTTTCCCATGTCCAGCACCGCACCAGTCCTCACCTCCGAGCAGCTCGACGCCTTCGGCCAGGAGCTCGACGCCATCCGCGCGCGTGTCGTCGCGGACCTCGGCGAGCGCGACGCCGGCTACATCAACCGCGTCATCCGCGCCCAGCGCGGCCTCGAGGTCGCCGGCCGCGGCCTGCTGTTCTTCAGCCTCCTGCCGCCCGCGTGGCTCGCCGGCACCGCCGCGCTGTCGCTGTCGAAGATCCTCGACAACATGGAGATCGGCCACAACGTCATGCACGGTCAGTACGACTGGATGCGCGACCCGCGGCTGAACGGCAAGACGTTCGAGTGGGACACCGCCTGCCCGGGCGAGCAGTGGCGCCACTCGCACAACTACATGCACCACACCTACACCAACATCGTGGGCAAGGACCGCGACATCGGCTACGGGATCCTGCGCATGTCCGAGCAGGAGCGGTGGCGCCCGTACTACCTCGGCAACCCGCTGTACGCAGCGCTGCTGGCGACCTTCTTCCAGTACGGCGTCGCGCTGCACGACCTCGAAACCGAGCGGCTCGCCACGGGCGAGTGGAACCTGGAGGAGAAGCGCGGCATGTTGGGAGAACTGTGGCGCAAGGTGCGCGGCCAGACGCTCAAGGACTACGTGCTCTTTCCGCTGCTCTCCGGCCCCTCGCTGCCGTTCACGCTCGCCGGCAACGCGACTGCCAACCTCGTGCGCAACCTGTGGGCGTTCACGATCATCTTCTGTGGCCACTTCCCCGAGGGGACGCACGAGTTCACCGAGGAGGAGTCCGAGAACGAGACGCGCGGGGAGTGGTACTTTCGCCAGCAGCTCGGCTCGGCCAACCTGACCGGCGGCAAGCTGTTCCACGTCCTCGCGGGCAACCTCAGCTTCCAGATCGAGCACCACCTGTTCCCCGACCTCCCGGCCCACCGCTACGCCGACATCTCCGTCGAGGTGCGCGAGGTCAGCGGGCGCTACGGCATCCCCTACAACACCGGCCCGCTGCACTCCCAGTTCGGCAGCGTGGTGCGCAAGATCGTCACGCTCGCGGTGCCGCCGCGGCGGTGGCTGTCCAAGCGGTTTGGCGGTGTCGTGCCCACGACCGTCAAGTCCGCGCTGGCGCCGCTGTCCGGCCGCGGCGGCTCCTCGCTGGATGGCGGGCTGACCACAGCCGGGGCGCCTCCGCAGGAGCTGACCGCGGCGGCCTGACCCCAAGATTTTCCGCGATCCGAGGGGTCTTTGTTCCGCGATCCGAGCCCCTTTTTTCCGCGATCCGAGCACCTGCCCCGGCCGCGAGGCAGGGACGCCTCGCGCACCCGCGCTCGGTGGCCCCCACGGCCTGCGCGGATGCGACCCAAATGACCCCTACGACAGCACCCGGCGGCGGAAGTTGTGCAGGCCGAGCGTGAGGAAGACTGCGCAGAAACCGACCAGCACCGGGTAGACCGCGTACAGCGGCATGTGCGAGATGTTCGTCAACCCCGCGCGCATGCCCTCGGCGACGTAGATCAGCGGGTTGACCAACACCACGATCTGCAGCCAGTGGATGCCGTCGACCTGCACGGGCGCGAGCCTCGTCCACTGGTAGTACGTACCCCCGAGGAACGTCAGCGGCAGCACGACGAAGCCGAACATGAGCCCGATGTTGCGCGGCTCGAACACGGTCCCGAGCAGCAGCCCGAGCGAGCTCATCGCCACGCACGCCAGCGGTATCAGGGTGAGGACGATCCACCACGTGATCGACAGGTGGGTCTGCACCCCGGGGGCGTGGATCACGGCGGCGATCGGGAACACCACGACCGCTGCGAGCGCCCCCTGGACGGAGCCCGACAGCACCTTCGCCACGGCCACCAGCCAGATCGGGCAAGGGGCCTGGACGCGGTCCTCGATCTCGCGCGTGTAGCCGAACTCGGCGGAGAGCTGCAGCGCGACGGCCTGGATCCCCTGGAACATGATCGAGATCGCCACCACGCCGGGCACCAGCACCGTCGCGAAGTCCGACCCGTGCGTCCCTGCGCCCCCGCCGATGCCCTGGCCGATCGAGGGGAACACGTAGAGGAACACAAACACCAGCAGGAACGGCTGGATCAACGTGCGGACCAGGAATTCGGCGAAGTTCTTGCGCAGCACCAGCAGGTCGCGCAGGATCAGCGCGCGCAGCGCCGCGCGGCTCGCCTGCACCGTGGAGCGCGTCGGAGCCAGCTCCACGTGGGTGCTGGCCGGGACCGGGTGGGCGGTGACGGCCATCAGTCGCGCAGCGCCTTGCCGGTGAGGTTGATGAACACCGTCTCGAGGCTCGGTTCGGCCACCGACAGGTCGGCGAGCTCGAAGCCCCCGTTCTCGGCGGCGTTCACCACGCGCGGCACGAGCCGCTCGGCGCCCTGCACGTGGAGCTCCACGCCGCCCTCGACCACGCGCGTGCGGGTGACCCCCTCGATCGCGCCTGCCAGCCGCTGCGCGAGTGCGCTCTGATCGCCGTCGGCCCGCACGGTGACGATCGTGTCGGCACCCACTGACCGCTTCAGCTCCGCCGGTGTGTCGAGCGCCAGGATCTTGCCGTGGTCCATGATCGCCACCCGATCGCACAGCTGATCGGCCTCCTCCATGTAGTGCGTGGTGAGCAGGATCGTCTGGCCCGCGCGGTTTAGCTCCCCGAGGGTCTCCCACAGCGCGAGGCGGCCCTGCGGGTCGAGGCCCGCGGTCGGCTCGTCCAGGAACAGCACGGCCGGGCGGTGGAAGATCGCGCGCGCGACCATCAGCCGCTGGGCCATCCCCCCGGAGAGCGCGAACACCGAGGCCTTGGCCCACTTGGACAGCTGGAACTGCTCGAGCAGCTCGTCGGCGGTGGCGCGCGAGCGCGCCGCGGAGATGCCGAACAGGCGGCCGTGGTAGTAGAGGTTCTCCCACACCGTCAGCTGGCGGTCCAGCGTGTTCGTCTGCGAGACCGTCCCGAGCAGCTGCTTGGCCAGCGCCGGGTGGGCGACGACGTCGATCGTGCCCACGTACGCCGAGCCCGAGGTGGGGACCACCCGCGTGGTGAGCATCCCCGCGGTCGTCGTCTTGCCGGCGCCGTTTGGCCCGAGCAGGCCGAAGATCTCCCCCCCGTGCACGCTCAGGTCGAGCCTGTCCACGGCGGCGAAGTCGGTGCCCGCGTACACCTTGGTCAGCGCCACCGTGCGGATCACCTCGCGACCGTCCATCGAGCCCACTGTACCGGCGCTGTTGGATGACGTTCTTAAGCACGCTCTCTGGACGCATGTTCGACTCTCCGTCCTGTGCCTCACGGGTGAGCCGGCCGTTGCCGACGTCCCTCACGCGCGAACGCACGCACACGCTCGCGTTGCAAGGTGCGTTCCCGAACCCCACTGCCGACGCGTGAAGCGAGGACCCCGATGCTCAGCCGACTCGACACCCCCGACCGTCCGCAGCCGAGCTCGTCAGCGTTCGCGATCGCTCAGCGTGAGCTCGACCGTCTCACGAGCGTGGTCTCAGTCGAGGGGGAGCTCGACCTCGCCACGGCCCCGCGCTTGAAGTGGGTGCTGCTCGACGCACTCGAGGCCGGCTGCACGCGGCTCGTTGTCGACCTCTCGCGTGTGAGCTTCCTCGAC
Source organism: uncultured Solirubrobacterales bacterium (assembly GCA_963701215.1). GTDB lineage: Bacteria > Actinomycetota > Thermoleophilia > Solirubrobacterales > Solirubrobacteraceae > Palsa-744. Next base: position 3,658,860 of record OY969580.1, on the reverse strand, counting down.
TCGACCGCGCTGGGCGTACTCGTCGGTGTCAAGCGCAGGCTCGACCCCGACGCGCGGCTGGCGGTCGTCTGCGCGCGGCCCGCAGTGTTGAAGATCTTCGAGTTCTCCGGGATGGACGCGGCGTTCGAGATCTCCCCGACGGTGGACGAGGCGCTCGCCTACACGAGGGGGCACGCCGCTCAGGCCAGCTGACCGGTGAGCCTGCTGATGGCCAACGACACGCACACTCCTCCTCTGTCCCCACCACGCCGCCCGGTGGTCCTCGCCCTTCTCCTCTGTGGCTGTGTGCTTGCCTTGACGTACACCCCCACCGCGGTGGCCGCACCGAACCGCTCCCCCTCGGGTGAGCGCCAACAGGGCTCTGGGAACAACGAACAGGGCTCTGGCCACGAACCCCGTGGCCGCGAACAGCCTGACTCGGGCGACGAACAGCCGAACCGCGAACAGCCGGTCTCTGCGAGTCCCGAACCGCAGGGCTCTGGTGACGAACACGGTCACGAACAGTCGCGCTCTGAAAGCGGCGTACGACCGGCCGTTGCGCGCCACGAACCACAGACGAGCCCCGCGCGTCGGGAACCGCAGACGAGCCCCACGCACCGGGAACGGCAGGGCTCTGGCCGCGAACGGTCGGGCTCTCAGGACCGCGGGCAGCAGGCCTCCGGGAACACCTCGGGCGAGGCCGCGGCTGCGCCTGCGGCGGCCTCCGCTCCCGCTCCGCCGACCACCACTCCCGCGCTCGCCCCCTCGGCCACCACGACGGCTGCGGCACCGCCTGTTGCGGTGTCCCCGCCGCAGGCGGCCAGCGCGCCGCCCGTGGTCACCAGCCGTCTGCCCCAGGCGCCGACGCACCGCGCAGCGGGGCGCCACGGCACGCTGCGCGCTCGCCACGCGCTCGCTCGCGCCACCAGCAGGAGCCTCGCGCCGCCCGCGGTGTCTGCGGGAGCGGCCGCTCCCGGAAGGGCGCTTGCGTCCACCTCCGCGCGCGCTCGGCGCACGCGGGCAGCGGCGCAGCGCCACCGGCCGCACAACCGCACCTCGCCGCTGGTCACGACGATCACGCGAATCGTCGACGTCGTCCCCGTGCCGTTGCGGATCCTCCTCGGCGTGCTGCTTGCGCTCGCGGTCGCGCTGGGGCTGCGCTCGCGCCTGGTCGCGCTGCGCGCCCGACGGCTCGAGCGCCAGCGTGCGCAACTGCTCGAGGACGTGGGCCTGCTGCAGGCCGCCCTGCTGCCCGTTCCACCGGCCCGGCTCGGCCCCGTGGGCACCTCCGCGGCCTACCGGCCGGCGGACGGACCCGGGGCTGGGGGCGACTTCTACGACGTGTTCGCGCTCGCGGACGGCCGGCTGGCGGTGATCGTCGGGGACGTCTCCGGGCACGGGCGCCAGGCGCTGCCCCACACGGCGCTCGTGCGCTTCACGCTGCGGGCCTACCTCGAGGCCGGCCTCTCCCCGCGCAGCGCGGTGCAGACGGCGGGAGCGGTGCTCGAGCGCCAGCTCGGGGACTCGTTCGCCACCGTCGTGGCGGCCACCTACCAGCCGCGCGAGCGCACGCTGGTCTACGCCAGCGCTGGTCACCCGCCGCCGGTCGTGCTCGGCGCACGGTCGCTTGCGCCGGTCACCCTCTGCGCCTCGCCGCCGATCGGAGTTGGTATGCGGACCGGCACTCGCCAGACCGTGGTGTCCCTGCCGGGCAGCGGGCAGGTCTGCTTCCACACCGACGGTCTCACCGACGCCCGGGTGGGCACCGAGTTGTTCGGTGAGCTCCGTCTTGCACGCACGCTCGCGGCCCTCGGTCCCCGGACGACGGCCGCGGCGCTCCTGGACCGGGTGGCCGCCGCGACCGACGCGCGCCCCGACGACATGGCCGCGTGCCTGCTGTGCGTCGAGGGAGGCGCCGGCGCGCCGGCGGTGCTGGTCGAGGAGCTCGAACTCGACCGCGAGGGCGCCGCCAGCGGGCGCGCCGAGCGGTTTCTGCTCGCCTGCGGGGTCGCCTCTGGCGAGATCCCCGAGCTCGTGTGCTCGGCGCGCGCCGCCGCGGGACGCTCCGGCACGACCCTGCTCGAGTTGCGCTTTGGCGACGGGCCGCCCGTCGTCGCGCTGCGCCGCGACAACGTCACGCCGCTCGACGCCCCCCGTGCGCTGCGGCAAGCGGGTCTCGGGGGCGCGCGGTGAGCCCCGGGTCGGCACTCGCGCCCGACGCGGCGATCGTGCTGGGCATCGCCTCCACCGCGATGCCGTTTGCTCGCACTCCCGCTGCCGAGGCAGAGCGCTGGCTGCGGATCCTGCGCCAGCACGGCGCCGTCGGAGCCGCGCTGCAGGGCCTCGGTGTGAGCGAGGGGCCGCTCGGCGAGAGCCCCGACCGCGAGTGGGCTCCCGCCGGCGTCGAGGACCGTGACGCGGTTGCGCAGGTCACCGCCCGCGCCGTCCTGCTCGCCGCACGCCGAGGTGCCCCCGCCGTCGCGACGACCGACGTGCTGCTGGCTGTGATGGACGTCTACGGCGACTCCTTCGACCGAGTGCTGCTCGCCCACGGCACCGACCGCGACGAGGTGATCGAGCGACTCGGCGCCGGGCCGCTGGGGCCTGGGGAGGGCGACGGCTAGGCTACGCTCACTGGCAGCTTCGGAGAGGAGCCTTGATGAGCGCGAAGTGGACGACCGAGCAGATTCCCGACCAGACGGGCCGCACCGCCCTCATCACGGGGGCCAACAGCGGCCTGGGGCTGGTGTGCGCGCGCGAGCTCGCGCGCGCGGGGGCTGCCGTGGTCCTCGCCTGCCGCTCCGCCGAGCGGGGCGCGGCCGCGGTGCAGGAGATCTCGCGGGCCGTGCCCGGGGCGCAGCTCGAGCTGGCCTCGCTCGACCTCGGCAGCCTCACGTCCGTCGAGGCGTTCGCCGAGCAGTTTCGCTCGACCCACGACGGCTGCGACCTGCTGCTCAACAACGCCGGCGTGATGGCGCCGCCGCGCCGGGTCACCGCCGACGGCTTCGAGTTGCAGTTCGGTACCAACCTGCTCGGCCACTTCGCTTTGACCGGCCGCCTGCTCGGCGCGCTGGAGGGGCGCGCCGACGCGCGGGTCGTGACGCTCTCCTCCATCGCCCACCGGACGGGGCGCATCGACTTCGAGGACCTGCAGTCCGAGCGCCGCTACTCCCGCTGGCGTGCCTACGGGCAGTCGAAGCTCGCCGACCTCCTGTTCGCCCTGGAGCTCGACCGGCGTCTGCGCGCCGCCGGTTCGACCGTCAAGAGCCTCGCGGCGCACCCCGGCTACGCGGCCACTCACCTACAGTCGGCCGCGGTGCCCACGCTCGACCGTCTCGTGATGGTCGTGACCAACGCGCTGCTGGCACAGTCCGCCGACCGTGGCGCGCTGCCCACGCTGTACGCGGCCACCGAGCCCGGTCTCGAGGGCGGTCTCTACATCGGGCCCGACGGGCCGGGTGAGTTCCGCGGCTCGCCGCGGCCGGTCTCGCCCAACCGCGCCGCGCGCGACGAGTCGGTCGCCGCGCGGCTGTGGGCGGTCTCCGAAGAGCTCACCGGGGTTCGCTTCGAGTTACCGGTCTCCGCCTGATCAGTCTGCCGGCGCCTTGCGCGGGCGGCGCGGCGCGCCCTTCGACCCGGGGCGTCGCGGGCGGGGCGGGTTCTCGGCGCGTTCCTTCTCAGTCATCTGGCGGATACGCAGCGTGCCCTGTGCCACCTGCTCGCGGATCTCCGCGAGTTTCTCGGCCCTTCGCTCTTCCTGTCGCTCCCACATCGTCTTCATGTTTGCCTTCCGCCCGTGCCGGGGGTCGGAGGATGCTCTGGGGCAGCGACCGGCGACCTGCACGACTTTCACCGCGGACCTCGCCGCGGCACCACTACTGAGGATAGCCGACTCTGTGGAGTTCTCGGTTGAGGTTCTCGCGGCGCGCAGATGGGGTGGGGGGCCGCTAGCCCCCCACCCGCTCGTCGTCCCGGCGGTATCCCAGGCGCGCAGAGATGCGGTCGGCGGTGGAGATCAGGTGTGGGCCGAGCGCGTCGATCAGTTCCTCCATCGAGATCATCGAGCTGTGTGCGGTCATCGTCGTCGCGGCGATCGCCTCACCCGTGCTGGAGCGAATCGGAGCGGCGATCGCGTACAGGTGGGGAGCGAGCTCCTCCTCGGCGACGGCGAGGTTCTCCTCACGGAACTTCGCCAGCTCCTGGCGCAGGGCGGTCTTGCTCTTGATCGTGTTGGGTCCGCGCTTGGTGAGCTGCAGGTCGGCCAGCCACTCGCGCTGCTGCTGGTCCGGCAGGTTGGCGAGCAGCAGCTTGCCCGCGGCCGTGCAGTACACCGGCAGCCGCGAGCCGGTGGCGAGGTCGAGGTCGATCAGACGCTGTCCGCGGCGGGCGCCGCGCAGCCGGTCGATGATCAGGACCTCGGGGCCGTCGAGCACCGTCACCGAGACGGTGAAGCCCGTCCGCGCGCACAGCTCCTCTAGGTAGAAGTGGGCGTGCTCGCGGAGGTCCGTGGCGCTCATCGCGGAGATGCCCAGGTCGGTGACCCGCAGCGCGAGGTTGTACTTGCGTCTGGCGCCCTGCTCGAGGTAGCCCAGTCGTGCGAGCGTGATCACGTACCTGTGGGTCGTCGAGCGGCTCATGCCGAGCTCGTCCGCGAGGTCTGCGATCCCGAGCACCGGCCGCGCGGGCGTGAAGCAGCCAAGGATCGCGAGGCCGCGCTCCAGCGACTGCGAGTAGCGCGGTTCGTTCAGGGCCGGGATTGCGGGCGCCCACTCGTCGGCGGCCACGTGCGGTTGCGTTCCTAGCCTGGGCATGTCTGTGCCTGTGGGGTTCGCTTGGGCATATCTCTGTGCTTGGGCATATCTCTCTTGGTCTTGGTCGATCTGCGCCTTGGGCGCTTGGCATATCTCTACGGATCGTTCGCGCTCTCCGTTTCGGGCGATCATGACGGCCGCCCGGCTGGATAGCCAGCAATCCGTTCCGATCGGAACAAATGTGTTCCGGTTGGAACACGTTTCCTACTGGCGGCGCGGCTCTGGAGGATGATCTGCGATCCCGCGTGGGGCACCAGAATCGCGCTGCGCCACCGCTCCCGCTCGATACGGTCGCTCGCGGGTAGCACCAGTCGCTCGGAGAGCACCTCGCGCAGCACTCCCCGCATCTCCAGGAGTGCGAAGTGACGACCCACGCAGCTCTTGGGTCCCGCCCCCCACGGCAGCCACGTACGCGGCTGGCGCGCCTCGCCCAGAAAGCGCTCGGGACTGAACGCCTGCGGGTCGGGGTACAGCTCAGGGTCGTGGTGCATGAGGTAGGTGCACCCCAGCAGGCGGGCCGGAGGGCGATAGCTCCAGCCGCCGATCTCCACCGGCTCTGCGATGGCGCGCGGAATGAGGAACAGGAACGCCGGCCTGTGCCGGAGCGTCTCGTTGAGGGTCGCCGTCAAGTACTCCTCCTCCTTCCCGCCGTCGAGCTCTTCGAGCAGACGGTTCTGCACAGGGGGGTTGTGAGCCAGGAGTTGAAATGCCCACGCGAGCTCCGCCGCGGCGGTCTCGTGCCCCGCGACGATCATCGACATCAGGTTGTCGCGCACCTGCTGGTCGCCCATCGGCGAACCGTCGAGGTCGTGGGCTGCAAGCAGTGTGTCCAGCAGGTCCTCGCTCCGGCCCGCTCCCCAACGCTGCTCGGTGGGGAGCGCGGCGCTCTGCCCCGTTCCCCACCGCTGCTCGGCGAGGGGCGCCCCGCTCCGCTCCGCTCCTCTACGCCGCCCGGCGATGAGCGCGGAGATCAGCCGGTCAACCTCGGTGCGGCGCTCGACGAATCGCCTCCAGGTGGTGCGCCAGCCCGGCAGGTGACGCAGTCGGGGCTCCTGCAGGACGAAGCTCGCCGTCACCGACAGCAGCTCCAGCAGCCGCTCGTGCATGAGGTCCAGCAGGGGGCCCTCGTCGGTGAAGACGGTTCTCAGGATGACCCTCAACGTCAGCGCGCGCAGGCGGGGGTAAAGCGCAAAGGCGGTGTCGAGCGGCCACGACGCAACCTCGCGCTCAATCGCCTCCGCGGCCATCCCCGCATGGTCTTTCACCACCTTGCGGTGGAAGGCCGGCGAGACGGCGCTCCGTCCGCACTTGTGCTCGTCTTCCTCGCGCAACATGAAGGAGCTCTCGCCGATCAGCGGGGCGCTCACCGCCGCCCCCGCTCCCGGATGCAACACGGTCGGTGGGGCGGCGACCACATCCCGGATGTCGTCTGGGTCTGAAAGGAACACCAGCGGTGGCATGTCCACCGGGTAGACGGTGAACCGGTTGCCGTAGCGTGCCCGACACCACTCGAGGTACGCGTAGGGACCGCACCGACACGCGATTGTTTGAAGTGCGGCTGGGATGGGCGCGGTGGGTGGAAGCTCGCCCCTGAGACGGGCCAGCAGTGAGGTTGGGATCGTGAGTGACATGTGTCTCCTTGTCGGTTAGTTACGGCGTTGTGCGTAGGCGATTCGCCACAGTCGCAGGACTGGCAGCAACAGACGTGTCAGCGAGCCACCAGCGCGTATCAGGCTCCCGGTTGTTTCACTCATCGGCTCGGTATGTGCACTGTCCTTTGACAGGTACATGGCGACCATGCATGCGGCGATCACGGTGTGTCGCTCGCCGTTTTCCAGGGAGCGCGCCTCCAGCAGGCAACGTTCAACCAGTTCGCGTATGCGGGTTGCCGCGAGCTCAGGTGTGGAGTAGTGAGAGACGTAGCTGTGGTCGCCGTTCGCGAGGTCTTCTGCCTGATCTACATAGCTGTCGAGCATTGTGGTGGCGGTTGAGATCCACGGAAAGTAGGCAGCACAGACCTGGGCCAGACAGGCCTCGCCGCACGCCGGTTCTGTGCCGAGTGCGAGCAACGCATGAACGGTGAGCGATGCGCTGGCCGCGCCGGTCAGCTCAAACCAGGTGGCATCCGACGTGCTGGGAAAGCCGTCTTCTGCTGCCCACTTCCGCAGATCCGCGTCACGTCTCCCCGGGTCGAGCTCGTGGTTGATCGCGAGCACTTGGGCGCGGACTGCCTCCCGCACCAGCAGGGGGCGAATCGCCCAGTACGAGGGCAGTTTGCGACAATACTCGCGGCAGACCTCGACAAGCGTTCGCAGATAGCCGCCGTCGTCCTTGCACGGGTGGTGTCTGTAGTAGTCGGAGATTGGCCGGGTGGGATCGAGCGCGTCGACGAGCGCAAGGTGAAGTTGGCGGCCGTTGGTCTGCCCGACCGCTGCACCGCGCTCGTTGACACAATCGAGGAAGTCCCAGATGATCTCGTAGGCGACAAGGAGACGGAGGAGGTTCGGATCGCGGGCGCGAGGTATGGTCCAGAGCAGCGCCGCTCCGTCTGTGTGCCCACGCTTGCGGGTGAGGGAGCTGAGGGCATCGCCGCGAAGCAGCGGGTCTGGAATCTCGACTGCCCAGGTCTTCCAGATGCGCACCTCGCGTGCGACCGCTGTCAGTCCCCACGCGAGCTCGCGTGTGGCGGCTGCGGCAAGGGCGCGTAACTGCTTTGCAGAGAGTGGCGCCTGGTCGTCTGCGCCCCGGCGGGCGCTGGCCGAGCGCCGGTTAGAATGCCGGGCTGGCTGTCCTCGGAGGCACACGCACTACGAGATATCCTGGCAGGGCCACCACGGCGACGGCGACGACGCTCAGCAGCGCAAAACTTGACAGTGCCGCAAACGCTTCGACGTTGTAGGCGACCGGAAATCCAGTCACGCTCGCAAGGAAGTGACTTCCCAACAGCTGGGCGACGAGGCCGAAGGCGGCACCGATCAAGCATCCTGTTGCGAGCAGCACCGCGCTTTCACACAGCAGCCATCGCCACAGCACGCCTTTCTGGTAGCCCTGACACTTGATGAACGCGACGAGATCCCGGCGCTGCCAGATCATCGATCCCATCGCTCCGGCGACGGCCAGCACGGCGGCGATCAGTACGAGCAGCCTGATCTGTGTCAGCCGTGAGAGACCCTGGCTCGCCAGATCGTAGTGGCGTCTGCTCGCGTTCAGCCGAGGTTTCCACCGTAAGACCCGTTTCTGGGCCCAGGCTGCGCTGAATGAGACTCCGCATGGATGCGGAAGAGACACCGGGCTGCGTCTCGATCGTATATGCGCTCGGATCGCTGCTGTCCCAGGCACGTGCGTAGTCGCTGGAACTGAGGACGACCGCGCCCGGTGGCCAGCCGAGATTCGTGATCAGCGCGGCAATCCTCAGGCGGATTGGTCGTGGCGACGGGAGGGTGAACATTTGACCGACCGTGAGGTGGTGCTCTGAAGCCAGCGCGCCTGAGAGCACCGCCCAGCCGCCTTGGCGAATTCTGCGGCTGGCAAGAGCGGGGCTGCCGCGCACCACCTGACTGGGCGGGACCGGTTGGAGCGCGTTGCTTGGCGGTGCCAGGACCCACAGGCGCCGATCCCCCCAATCCAGGAAGCTGCCACGGTAGAGGCCGAGCGCGCCGACGCCCGGTAGACGAGCGAGCGCCTTGGAGTCGAGGTCCCGGAAAGGCGTCGTTGCGAACGCGTTGGATTCACCCTTGGGTGTCACCCACACGTCAGCGCTTGCATCGAGCTGGCGCGCGGAGGCGTCAAGGCCGCGCTCGAGGTTCGACTGCGTGCCCTGGAACTCGACTGTGCCGAACACGGCGACCGCCGCCGTCGCGGCAATCGCCAGGGAGCGCACACGCGTCTCCCGAGTCTGAAGCTCGGTTACCGCAAGCACTGTCGCCGCGCCGTTGAGGACGCGCTGGGCGCGCTCGAAGAGCGCCACGAGCCCATCGAAGAGCGGCGGCAGCAGGCAGGCCAGCGCGACGAGGAGCGTGGCGATTCCCACGAACCCGCTCCGTGGACGAACGAGTAGGACCAGGGTCGTGACGGTGAGGCACAGGAGCCCGACGGCCACCCGTGCCTGGACCCATCTGCGGCGGCGATGCGTCGAAGACCGATCTCCCTCCAGTGGCCGTGCAAGGATGTCACGCAGGGGCCAGAGCACCCCAGCGACCGCCGCCGCGAGCCCGGCGCCGACGGCAAGCACCACGCTACTCCACGTCACGATCCGCTCGTTGCCCACGGGAAACGCAAACGAGAGGTAACCGGGGATCGCGCGGAAGACCGCGACCGACAGCAGTTCGCCGAGCGCGAGTCCGAGGAGGCAGGCCAACACACCGAGCACCGCTGCGTCGAACAGCAGAATCTGGACAGTCATGAACCTGGTCGCGCCCTGCGGGCGTATATCGGCGATCAGCTTGCGCCGCGAGGGGACCGTGACCAGCATTGCGTTGAGCGCGAACATGAAGCCCACCAGCGCGCTGATCGCGGAGAACAGCGTCTCGCTCTGGCTCTCGGGGGCCACCGCCACTGCGAACAACGTCGAGTCGTAGTCGCTCGGCTCGACGTTGACCGGGGCGGTGGCGGCGAGTTGCTGCAGCCCTGCGCGCACTTCGCGCTCCCGCCCAGGCTTGGACTGGACGAAGATCCGAGTGATCCTGCCGGTCGTTCCAGTCAGGCGCTGTGCGTAGCCGACGGGCGCGAGCGCGACGGGGCTGTGGACCAGTCCGCCGATGTCCCCTTCCCCGAGCGTGGCGCCCAGCAGCGTCTGCACCACGCTCGCGCCGATCTGGATCTTGATCGTTTCCAGCGGGCCGGCGCCGATTTCCTGCGCGAGCGGGCCAGGGAGGGCGATCGCCTGCTGTGCGGCGAGCTGCTTGGCGGAGAAGCGTCGCAGCAGCGCTCCGGCGAAGTGCGCAAAGCGCGGGTCGGTGCCGATCAGATCGACCGACCGCTGGGTGCCCGTGGGGCCGATCACGCTCGCCTGCTGCTCGAGCACGGGTTGGGCGCTCAGCACCCCCGGCACAAGCCGCACTGCTCCGAGCAGGCGTTCGTCGAAGCCGCCGGGGCCGCGTGCGTCGAGCTGGAACTGCGTATTGCCCACCAGCTGGCTGTTGAGCTGGGAGACCGAGTGGGTGAGGCTGGTGCTCGCGATCTGGGAGGCGAACAGCAGGGCCACCCCGATCGCGATTCCAAGGATCGCGAAGCACTCCTGCACGAGCACCGCCCTCGCCCGCAGGCGCGCTCGGTAGAGCCAGAGGATGTCTGAGAGGCTCATCCGCGCCATCTCACACCAGCTCTCGCGGCGAGACGCTCGGACTGGGGGTCCCCCCATGGTCGGGCCTGTACTCGCCGAGGCGCCCGTCGCGCAGTTCGTGCACCTGGTCGGCGTAGCCGGCGCCCAGCGGGTCGTGCGTGGCGAGCACGATCGCGGCGCCACGCTCGCGGCAGAGCTCGCTCAGCAGCGTCAGCACCTCGCGGGTGCGCTGTGTGTCGAGCGTCCCCGTGGGCTCGTCCGCGAGCACGAGCTTTGGGTCGGTCGCGAGCGCCATCGCGATCAGCACGCGCTGGCGCTCGCCCATCGAGAGCTGCTCGGTGCGGTGCTGCATCCGCTCGCCGAGGCCCAGGCGTTCGAGCAGCGGTTCGATCTCCTCCCGCGCCCCGCGCTTGTTGGAGAGCCACAGCTTCAACGAGGCGTTCTCGATCGCTCGCGCCCCCGGGATCAGGTTGTGGGGCTGCCCGATGATGCCTAGGTGACGTAGCCGGTACTCGTCGCTCTCTCGGGCCGACATCGCGCCGACGTCGCGGCCGTCCACCAGCACGGTGCCGCTGTTGGGCTGGGCGAGCCCGGCGATCAACTCCAACAGCGTCGTCTTGCCCGAGCCGGAGGGGCCGTAGAGCGCCACGAACTCCCCCGCAGTGACCCTCATCGAGACGCCGTCGACGGCGCGAATCGGCTCGCCTTCCCCCACGCGGTAGTGCTTGACGAGATCCCGGAGCTCGAGCACCGGCGTGGACACTAGCTAGCTACCGACCCCACGCGAGCTGTGGCTCTGACGAATACCGCTGGGGAAGTCGATCACGTCTGCCTGTTCGCTCTCCCGCTCGGAGAGCACGCTCAACCGTCCGCCCTCCAGCGACCACACGCGGTCGGCGATCAGCGCCGCCTCGAGGTCGTTGCAGCTGATCAGCATCCCGCACCCCAGCTCTCCCGCCAGCGCCAGCAGCAGCTCGCCCGCCTCGCGCGTACGACGCATCCCGAAGCCGTCCATCAGGTCGTCCACCACCAACAGCCTCGGCGAGCCGGCGATTCCCCGCGCGAACCCGACCAGCAGCCGCTCCCAGTTGGAGAGCTCTGCCCAGTGCTGCCCCGCGCAGTTCGCCGCCCCGACCCGCTCGAGCGCCTCCATCGCCAGATCCTGCGCCTCCCGCTGACGGCGACCGCGGCCGATCGCCAGTGGCAGCCCGACGTAGTCGAGCACCCTGAACTTGACCCCCGTGCCCTCGCGGTTGGTCCACGCGATCTCGCGCCCCAGTAGTCGCGAGCGCTCCTCGTCGGATAGCCGAGCGAGATCCACATCCCCAAGCCACACCTCCCCGGCGTCCGGTGTCTCGATGCCGGCGGCGATCTTCAACAGCGTCGTCTTACCCTCCTCGCGCGCCCCGACGACCGCTGCGATCTCCCCCGGGGCGAGCGCCAGCGAGGCGTCCGCCAGCACCCGCATCGTGCGCTTACCGCGCGCGTACCCCTTGCAGACCCCGCGCAGCGCCAGCAACTCACTCATCGCTGTCGCCCGGGGGCTCGTCCTCTTCGGGGTCTTCGAGCTCGCGCCGTAGGCGCCGTAGGCGCCGCGCCCGCATGCCCCACAGCATCGCTTCGTCGGTCATCAGGGCGCTCTGTACCCTGCCCCGCAGGTCCGTGCCGCTCGGCGGGCCGAGGCGTTTCAGCTGCCACTCGAGGTTCAGGCGCGAGCTCGCGGCTGCGAACTCCAGCGCGCACGCGCGCTCCTCCTCGCGGATCGCGAGGATCAGATCGGGCACGTCCTCTTCTCCGGCGAGCTCGAGCTTGGCGTGCACTGCGTCGCGCAGCGCAAGCGGCGCCGCGGAGGAGGTGCGTAGCCAATCGCGAAACTCCTCGACGCCATCGGGCGTCGCTTCGTAGCGGTCGAGCGCGCGCTCGGCGCCTTGCGCGACCATGCGGACCAGTCCTTGCTTTTCAAGGCTGGGAAGGCTGTTGTGCGCGACCGATCGCGACCACTGTGCGTGGGGGAACCGTTCGACCAGCCGCGTCCCCAGCCCGTTGATGGTGTCGGTCTTCTGGACCACCAAGCCGAGGATCGCCATGCTGGCGGTAAGGTCGCCTCTACGGGGTGGTGCCATCGTCGTAAGAGCTTATTCGATTTCGAGGTTGGCGTACTTCTTCCTGAATAGTCCCGATCCTCCGGACTGAGAGACAATTGTCAGCGTATCAGCTGAGGGCTCCGCGCGCAGTGCGGAGGGGGTGGCAAGGGGTAATCGTGACGGCCGACTGGGCCTGCAGAACGGCGGAGCGCACGGGAGCGACTGGGCCTACAGGCAGCGGAGCCCATCAACGTCGGGCCTAACCGTCCGCCCTGGCTGGCTTCGGAAAATCGATGATCTCCGCCTGGGCGAGGGGTTGCTCGGAGAGCACGCTCAACTGTCCGTCCTCCAGCGACCACACGCGGTCGGCGAACAGCGCTGCCTCTAGGTCGGTGCAGCTCAGCAGTACCCCGCACCCCAGCTCTGCCGTCAGCGCGAGCAGCAGCTCGCCGGCCTCGCGCGTGCGGCGCATCCCGAGACCGTCGATCGCGCTGTCGAGGACCATCAGCCGAGGCTGGCAGACGATTCCCCGTGCAAACCCCACCAGCACCCGCTCCCAGTCGGAGAGCTCCGACCAACGCCGCTGCGCGCAGCCGGATACCCCGACCCGCTCGAGCGCCATCCTCGCGAGACTCTGCGCCTCGCGCCGCCCGCGGCCGCGACCCATCGCCAGGGGCAGCGCGAGGTAGTCGAGCACCTCGAGCTTTACGCCCGTGCCCTCGCGGTTGGTCCACGCGATCTCGGACCCCAACAGCCGCGAGCGCTCCCCGTCGGGGAGCGCGGCCAGGTTCAGATCGCCCAGCCACACCTCGCCCGCGTCCGGCTGCTCGATGCCCGCCGCGATCTTCAGCAGGGCGCTCTTGCCCTCATCGCGCGAGCCGACGACCGCCCCGACCTCTCCGGAGGCGACTTCCAGGGATACGTCCGCCAGCGCGCGCAGCCGCCGCCCCCCACGTCGGTAGCTCTTGCCCACCCCCTGCAGCGCCAGCAACTTACCCATCCCACCCACAAGCATGACGCATCGGCGCCCTTCGCGGGCTACCCGCCCCCGGCGGGCCGGCGGCGAAGGGCCGCCACTCGACAGTGCGCCGTGCGGGACTCGAACCCGCCCCACCGGATTAAAGCCCGGCGCTCTGCCCGATGAGCTAACGGCGCGCAGCGAGACAGTCTGGCACATGGGTGGGCGTACCCGCGCGGGCCGGTCCCCCGCGAATCCGGGGGACCGGCTCTCTGTGCGGAACCTGCGCGCCGCCAGCGCGACTACGCGAAGGTGACGGTGACCGTCGCAGAGGAGCCCGAGCCGCCGGCGGGCAGGAAGGAGGCCGTGAGCTTCACGGCCAGCCGGTGGCGGCGGTTCCTGCGCAACGAGGCGACGACGGCTTTGGAGAGGCTCACCCTCAGCGTGAGGCGCTCCGCTTTCGCGGCGTGCGCACCGGCGGGGCGCACACCAACGCCGGCGAGGAGGACCCGGCCAGTGGAGGGAACCTGCAGCACGAGCGTGGCCACGTGGCCACTGACCCTGTGGCCGAGGATGCGGACCTTGCCGGGCGTGTGCTTCGCGGCAGCGCTCGCAGCCTGGGTGGAGGAGGGCACGGAGGGGAGGGTCACGAGGATCGTCGTCCCGCCCGTGGAGCCTCCCTGGCCGCCGTGACCGCCTTCGCCCGAGCCGCCCTGGCTACCACCGCCGCCCGCGCCGTTGCCGCCCTGGCCTGTGCCGGACCCGCCTTCGCCGGAGCCTTTGCCGCCTCCGCCTTCGCCGGTGCCGCTCCCGCCTTCACCTTCGCCCGTGCCCTTTCCGCCTTCGCCGGTGCCCGCGTCGCGCAGCAGGCCCATGGCCAGGCCTTTGACCGCTGGCGCGACCCCCACGAGCCCGCCGGAGGTGAGGGGCGCTGTGAGCATCGTGGTGGTTTCGGGCAGCGGCGGGGCGGTCTGTCCGAGCGCTTCGCTCACCGCCGTCGGGGTGCTGTGCAGTTCTTCCGCGACGGTCCGCTCACTCTTCGCGGCGAACCCGCCGGTGAGCGAGGAGCCGAGCAGGCCGGAGAGTTCGCCGGAGCTCAGCTCTCCGAAGAGCCCTCCCGCGAGGGTCGAGAGTTCGCCAGCGAGCTGTTCGGAGGGTTGCGCGGAGCCCAGCAGCGAGCCGGCGAGCTGGTCGAGGTTGAGCGAGCCGAGTGCGTGTTCGAGGGCCGCCTGCTGTTCGGCGCTGAGCGGAGAGCCGAGCAGTTTGAGCAGGCCGGCGAGGTGGCCTTCCAGCGCGGGGAGCAGGTCCCTGGCGTTGGCGAGTTCCCCGAGCGTGGCCGAGGGGTTGCCGAGCTTCAGCTGCGCGATCGCTTCGGCGAGCGCTCCTTCCACGCCGGCGGCGCCCAGGTCGTGGCCGAGCAGCCCCTGCAGGCCGGCGAGCGTGCCCACGCCTTCCAGGCCCGCGAGGTAGTGGGCGAGCTGGGTGGCGCTGAGGCTGCTGAGCGGCAGCCGGGCGAGCAGTTCTTCGAGCTTCCCAGCGGACAGCAGTTCGCCCGGTGTGGTCGCCGGCCTGACCGCCGTGGCCAGGCGCTGCGCGGAGCCGCCTGCGCCGGAGCCGACCGGACCGGCGCTCGCGAGCGCGGTGGCGGTGGCGGTGGGCAGCGCGGCGAGCGCCGCGATCAGCGTCGTGGACAGCGCCGTCGCGGCCCGACGGCGGACGTTGGGACCCCGCGAGGCCCCGTGAAAGGCGTTCGAAAACATGCGGATCGCTCCCTTGTTGGAATACTCAGCCTTACTTTTCGTCTGTTTACCACGCCTGACGACCTTCAATGCACTTATTCGAACAGACGTTTATTTGACTTCTGCGAACCAGCCCCTATAAGCGGAGTTCGAATAACATGAGGTCGGCGATCTTTTCGGGTTCCCGGGCGTGTCGCCGTCCCGTGTAGCGGCGTTGTGGCGTGTCGTGACCAGACGCACCGGCGCGCGCCGGCGAGCGGGGCGCGTGCGCGGGCGAGCGTGGCCCTGCGTGAGGTGGAGTTGAGGTTGGCCCTGGGCGGGCGGCGGGCGTGACGCGGGCGGCGCTCAGCCCTCCGGCAGTTCGCCGGCGGCCACGCGCAGCAGCTCCTCCAGGCGCGTGAGCTTCACGCGAGGGCGCCCCGCGGGCTCGCCGCGAGCGCGCTCGTGGCGGTCGATCTCTGACCAGCCCGCGTAGGTGACGAGCTCGGGCTGGCGCGCGCGCAGGGTCGCGAGCAGTGCCTCGGGGTCGGGGGCGGGGGGCTCGGGCAGCCGCCCCGCGGCGAGGTCCTCGAGGATCGCGTCGACGGTCTCCTGCGCGTCGCGCTTGTTGGTCCCGATGACCCCCGTGGGGCCACGCTTGATCCAGCCCACCGCGTACTCCCCCGGGCACGGCCCCTCCGGTCCCACCACGCGGCCGTGCTCGCCGGGGATCACACCGCGGCGCTCGTCGAAGGGAACCCCGGGAAGGGGGGTGCCGCGGTAACCGATCGCGCGCAGCACGAGGCCCGCGGGGATCGTCTCCAACTCGCCGGTGGCCTGCGCCCCCAGGCGACCGTCGGGCCCGGGGACGAGGGCGTTGCGGGCAAAGCGCACGGCGCCCACGTGGCCGCGAGCGTCGGGGAGGAGCTCCACGGGGGAGAGCAGGAACCGCAGCAAGATGCACCGCGACCCCTCCTGCTTGCCGGCGCGCGCCGCTGCGGAGGCGTCCCGCGCACCGGGGCCCTCGGTGGCAGCGCCGGGGGGCTCCTCCCCCGCCGTGTCCGCGGCGGGGGCCCCATCCTCGCGGCCCCCCCGGAGGGCGTACTCGCGCAGGATCCGCACGTTGGTCTCCGCGGTGCGGTCCACGGCGGGGCCGGGGACCGCGAGCGCGCGCTCGAGCTCGGCCGGGTCGACCACCACCTCCGCGCCGGTGAGCTCGCGCAGCTCGAGCAGCTCGGGGTTGGTGAACGCGGCCTGCGCGGGCCCGCGACGGCCCGCGACGAGCACCTCGCGGATCGCGGAGCCCCGCAGCGCGTGGAGGGCGTGGTCGGCGACGTCGGTGCGCGCGAGCGCCTCGTGGGAGAGCGTCAACATGCGCGCGACGTCGAGCGCGACGTTGCCGTTGCCGATCACCACCGCGCGCTCGCACGAGAGGTCGAACTCAAGGTGGGGGTGGTCGGGGTGGCCGTTGTACCAGCCGACGAACTCCGTCGCGGGCCAGCTCCCGGGGAGCGATTCGCCGGGGATGCCGAGCGGCCGGTCCGCGGGCGCGCCGGTGGCGTAGACGACGGCGTGGTAGTGGGAGCGCAGCTCCTCGCGGCTCACGTGGCGGCCGAGCTCGACGTTGCCGAAGTACCGGAAGCGGGGGTGGGCGGCGGTCTTCTCGTAGACCCGCGTCACCGACTTGATCTTGGGGTGGTCGGGCGCCACGCCGGAGCGCACGAGCCCCCACGGGGTGGGGAGACGCTCGAGCATGTCCACCTCCACGCGCCCCGCGGAGTCCTTCAGCAGGTGGCCCGCCGCGTAAAAGCCCGCGGGGCCGGCGCCGACCACGGCGATGCGCACGGGAGAGTCGGTCGGGGAGTCGGTCATGGGCAGGGAGGCGCGTGCGAAGGCCGGGGTGGTGACCAGCTAGATGCGTTCGCGCACGGGGGCCGGGCCGTCGTACAAAGGGAGGAGTTCGCGCACGGAGCGGCGGTCAGCTCAAGGGCGCAGGTGGTGAAGTAAGAGAGGTTGGTGGTGAGGGTTGGGATTTGGAGCGGGTCGCGCAGTGGCGCAAGGGGGCGCGTGGGGTGTGCGGGGCCGGTGCCTGCACCGACGCCCGTGAGCCACCCATAGTAGGACCCACAGTAATCCGGCGGTCCTGAGCGCCACTTCGCGGCGGTCCGCGCTGGCCGAGCTCCGATCGGTCGCAAGGCTCGCAGCTCACCGAGCGAGACTCTGAGCGGGTGCGTCCCACTCGGACGCCAACACCGAGTACACCACGTTGTCGAGGAACCGCCCTCCGACTAGCTCGGCTTGGCGAAGCGTGCCCTCTCGGCGAAAGCCCACGCGCTCCAGCACCGCCCGGCTGCGGAGGTTCTCGGGCGCGACGCGAGCTTCAACCCTGTGCAGCTGCCAGGTGCCCAGCGCGTGGTCGACAAGCGCCCGCACGGCTCGGGTCATCGCGCCGTGGCCCTGGTGACCTCGCCGAGCCAGTAGCCGAGGCTCGTCTTGCGGTGAGGCCAGTCCACAGAGTGGAACCCCACGACGCCCACGATCTGCCCCGCGAAGACGACGGCCGCCTGCAAGCCGTCGTCCTCGGCGACCTGCCGGCGCGCGCCGGCGATGAAGGCGGAGGTGTCACCGAGGCTCTGGTGTGACGCCCACGGCATCCAGCGGCTGAGGTACGCGCGGTTGGCCTCGATGAGCGCGTGCAGCTCCACCGCGTCGGAGTCCTCCAGCGGCCTGAGCGAGTGCGCAGACGAGAGGCGCAGTGGCAGCACGTCCGAAGTCTCCTCGATCAGCTGGTACGCCGTATGCGCGAAACCTGTTGTTGCAGTCTCTGTGATGGGCGCGGCCCGATTCGAACAGGCGACCCCCTCGGTGTAAACGAGGTGCTCTGACCAGCTGAGCTACGCGCCCCGAGGCGCTCGGGGGTTCGGCGGACTCCCAAGGCTAGCGTCCTGCCGCTTCGATTTCTGCGTCGTCGAGCTCGCGCTCGTTTGCCGGCCGCCATGGCTCCGCGCTCGCCACTCCCTGCCAAGCTGTGCCGATGCCCATTGTTCGTCGCAGGGGCCTGCGGATTGCGCTGGTGAGCACTGGTGGGGTCGTGGCGGTGCTCGGGCTTGCGCAGCTGCTGCTGCCTGCGCTTGCCGCTCAGCGTGTGCGTTCCCAGCTTGGACGGTACGGGGATGTCAGGAGCGTCGCCGTCTCGGCGTTTCCCGCCATCGAGTTGCTGTGGGGCAGCGCGCAGTCAGCCACCGCGCGTGCGGGGAGTCTCACGATGAGCCTCGCCCAAGCGGGTGCACTGCTGTGGGAAGGGCGAGGGGTCGACCGGCTCGACGTGAGCGCACAGAGCGTGCGGCTGGAATCGCTCGCGCTGCACCGCGTGAGCTTGGTCAGGCACGGTTCGGAGCTCCACCTCGAGGGGGCTATGACGGCTGCCGACCTGCGCGCCGCACTGCCCGGGAGCGTCGCGGTGCAGCCCCTGGGGTCCGTTCCCGGCGGTGTGGAGGTGCGCGTCACCGGGAACCTCTTTGGCGCAGCCACCTCCCTGGATGCGCTGCTCTCCGTCGAGGACGGCCGGCTCGTCGCGCAGCCCCTTGGGATCCCGTTCGCGGGGGCCCTCCGGCTCACGCTCCTCTCCGCTCCCCACCTCTACCTGCAGAGCTTCGCCCTCACCTCGCTTCCGTCCGCGGGGGGGTCGGCTGGGGACCCCGTCTACCTCGTGACGCTCTCCGCGCAGCTGCGTTGAGACGCCGGGCTGTGGGCGCCGGCTTCGCAGACGCTCGGTTGCCGCGCCCTTGTTCGTCCGGGTCCGCCGGTCCTGGGGCCGCGGGCGCCTACGCTGCCGCGACGGCGAGCGCGGGGGATCGCTCGCGCACGATCACGGGGAGGCCCTCCGCGGGGCTGATCGTGGGCATCTGGCGGATTGACAGGGTGTAGTCGCTCGGCAGCTCCAGCTCGAAGCGGCTGAGGAGCCCGGTCGCGATCGTGCGGACCTCGGTCTCGCCGAAGCGCATCCCGATGCACGTCCTCGAACCGCCGCCGAAGGGGACGTACGCGCCCTTCGGGAGCTTTGCGCGCTCCTCGGGAGCGAAGCGCTCGGGATCGAAGCGCTCCGGTTCTGGGAACACCTCCGGGAGGTGGTGGCTCGCCCACGAGCAGTAGTTCACGTATGCGCCCCCCGGGACTGTGTGGCCTTCGAACTCGAACGGCTCCCTCGACCGCCGCGGGCCGATCCACGCGGGCGGGTACTTCCGCAGGGTCTCCGCGAGCACCTTCTCCAGCTCCGGGAGGCCCTCGCTGCTCGCCAGCTGGGCGGCTGTAGGGCGCCCGTCGCGCAGCCGCTCGCGCTGCTCGGCTCTCACGCGCGCCGCGGCCTGCGGGTTGCGGGCGAGCTCGTAGCACATGAACGCCACCGTGGACGTCGTCGTGTCGTGGCCCGCGAACAGCAGCGTCATCACCTCGTCGCGCACCTGGCGGTCGCTGAGCGCGCTGCCGTCCTCCTCGTGCGCGTCGAGCAGCAGGCTCAGCACGTCCTCGCCCCGCTCCCCCGTCGCGCGGCGGCGCGCGATCTCCGCGTACACGACCCGGTCGAGCGCCTGCGCGGCGCGCTGCATGCGCGCCCACGGCGTGCCGGGGCCGCGCAGGAACCGCGCCGTGAACTCCGTGGCGTAGAACGCCAGTGCCCGTTCGAACGTGGCCGCCGCGTCGGTGTCCCGCGCGGACTCCCCGTCGGGGTCCAGGCCAAACAGCGCCCGCTCGGCGATTCGCATCGCCAGGTGCCGCGTCCACGTGTACAGGTCCACCCGCGCACCCGGCGTAAGCTGCTCCAGGGCGCGCTCGGTCTCCTGCCACATCACCTCCGTCGTCGCGGCGATACGCTCGCGGTGGAACGCGGGCAGCATCACCTGGCGCGAGCGGCGGTGGAACTCACCGTCGATCGTCAGCAGCCCATCGCCCAGCAGGCCAATCAGGTCGCGGAAGTGCGACTCCCGCCACGTGAAGTTCGCCGCGTGGGACACGGTCATGTAGTGGTTGGCCTTCGGCCCCAGCATGAACACCACGTTGCCGTGCAGCACTTTGATCGTGAACACCGGGCCGTGCCGCTCATAGCACTCCAGCAGCAGCTCCAGCGGTTCGCGCGCGAAGCGTTTGGTGCGCGCCCAGCTGAAGTTCGTCTCGCCCGGGGGGTACGGCACCTTGTTCTTTCGGTCTTTGCGCACGTCGCTCACCGCCACAGCGAACGGGTTGTACGGCTTTGGGGGCGGGGGGCCGGTGAGTGTCACGCGGGTAGCCTACCGCTTCTCCACCCCTCCTTGGCTGCCCGGCCAGTTTCGGCTGTGAGGGCGGCGGGGGCGGCTCTCCCAGACTGCTCCCGGGTGCCCGGGTCTGCGACCGTATGCCTCCCGACTCGTCCCTCGGGACCGCCCCCGGGCCTGGCCCCCGGCCTCCCCCCGCGATGCTTGGCATACTGTTGGCCTCGTGTTGAGCTGCGGGGGGCCTCTCCTCCCGTATCCCTCTTTGGGGGCGTAGCTCAGTTGGTTAGAGCGCCGGCCTGTCACGCCGGAGGCCGCGGGTTCGAGTCCCGTCGCTCCCGCCTCAGAAAGCCCTGCAAATCGGCTGTTTTTTGGTCGGTTGCGGGGCTTTCTTCGTTTGGGCACGAGGGCCGAAATCGCGATTTGTGCCCGTTTGTGCCCAATGGAGATGGCTTAGGGCGTGTAGACGCGGTGCCATTGACGTATGGGCAGAACACCACGGGCTGCTGACAGAGAGAGCGAGCGCGGGTCGGCATCGGCTCGGGCCGTTCCTCGTCGTTCTGGGCGGTAGTGGGCTGGGTGCCCTCTGAGACGCTGCATCAGATGGTGAGGGCGACGCGGTCGCCTGAGTGCTCTAATACGCGGCGATGGTGGCCACTTCCTCGCTCAATTCCTTGACGACCGAATCGCCCAGGGCTGCAAGCGCATTCTTCGCGAGCCGCGAGACCTGGTTGGGGGTCACATCGAGCACCTCCGCGATCTCATCCCTTGTCAAGCGCTCGTAGTACGTGAGCGCAACGACGAGCTTTTCTCGCTCAGGCAGCGATGAGATGGCATTGATGATCGTGTCACGTGTAGCCCGAGGCGCTTTGCCTGCCTGGCCAATAGGCTTTGGCGGGAGCAGCGGCACCCTTCCCACCGGAGGTGGGACGAACGCTGGCTGACCTGTCAGCGTCCGCAGGAGATCCTCAAGGCCGGGCTCGTCGATCGCCGTGATCTCGAAGCGCTGCACTGCTGCCTTGAGCTCGGAGGGGATGTCGTCCGTGGTCGCCCCGGGAAGGATCACGATCTTAACCTTCCGGTAGAACGCGTTCTGGTCCTCGTCAAATAGTGTCTTCAGGGTGTTGGCCTCTCGCGCTGCGCCCGCACCGATCCCCGGGTCGTTGGTCCCTTCCCAGCGTTCCTTGTAAGCGGCGCTCACCGGAATCAGGACGAACTCGCTCTTGGCGATGGCGCCCGGCCCGTAGGTGGTCCAGACCACGGCTGGGTCATGCAAGTGGAACAGGTCGACGTCAGCATCGACGCCCAGTTCACAGAGCGTGTACGCGAACAGGGCGACGGTTGTCTGCCAGTCGGGCTCTCCGTGCGCCCAACTGACCACGACTTTGACTGCTGGCTCGGGCACTGGATCGCTGCCTGGGGTCTCGGGCG
The DNA here is from genome assembly GCA_963701215.1 of uncultured Solirubrobacterales bacterium. GTDB lineage: Bacteria > Actinomycetota > Thermoleophilia > Solirubrobacterales > Solirubrobacteraceae > Palsa-744. The sequence continues at coordinate 3,637,355 of OY969580.1, read as the reverse complement.
TAGGCGTCGGCGTGTCGCCCATCGGTCCTATCGTCTGAGTGGCCAGGGCCGTTGCCATCTCCCGACCCTTCATGGTGAGCGAAAACGTCCTCGCCTTGTTCCGGCTTGGATCGATCGGATCTACGCGCAGGAGCCCCAGTTCTTGAAGATCATCGATCGTTGACTCCCCTGGCGTCGCCCATGAGCTATCCCATCCAGGATGATCGATTTCCTTCTGCATGCCTCCGCGGTGGATGAGCATGAAGGTCCGAGGCTCATGCCCCTCCCTGGACCACGCGTCGTCTGCCTGTACGATTCGACGAAGGGCATCATTGTGGCGGTTCTCCATCGGCAGAAGTCTGTCAGTGTTGGGGGTGGCATGCCAGGACGAACTAGTGGCCTCGCTCGCAAGTTCGCGCACGTATCCGGTGGGCCAGACGCGCTCGCTCTTCCCCGAAGGCAGGCACGCGTTTGGCGTGGGCGTGGACGAGTGAGCCTCGTCCGGAGCGGTGGCCTGCGAGGGGCCGATCGAGACGCTCGCTTTGCTCAAGGGAAGCGGCAGGGCGAACCGGTCACAGGTGTCCGCATGGAGCGATAAGCCGGGTCTGTCCGCCGGCTGGCCGAGCTGCATAGCCTCCAAAGGAGTCGGGGCGATTCAGGTTGACGGGTGCCTGACGTGTTTGCTCAAGGGGCGGTGCTCCCCATCGCCTGCGTGACGAGCAGCGAGAAGCCGATGTAGAGGTGGGCGAGGCCCGTGACGGCCTCGAGGAAGCCCATGTACTGCCACGCCCGTGCAAACGGATCGTTAGCGACAGCGTCCACGATCTCCCGGCCGTGGCCCCAGTGGATCAGGTCCCCGTACTGGTAGCCGGTGATGAGCTGTTGGGGCGACAGCCCGCCCCTGCCCGGAATCATGTCGTTGGCCCACTTCCGTTCCGTCGCAAGCTTCTCGCCAACTCGGACCTTTAGATTCTCTCCAAGAAGGATGCCACGGGCCTGCGCCCAGGCATCGATCTGGCGGTTGCGCTCCTCCGCGTGCTCGTCTGCCGCTCGGTCGTTCAGCACCTTCAGGATCTCCCGGACGCATTGAAATCGTGCGGGGTCGCTTTTCTCCCGCGAGTGAATCTGCCGGAACAGGACAACAAACCCCCGTGCGGCCTCCTTGCTGGAAAAGGAGGTCTCCACACGCTCGGCTTCGTTCTCCTCGTCGGGAACGTGAACGGTGACCCCATCGCTACTGTTGAGCAGCGTGCTTTCAGCCAGCTCACCGGCCACCGAAATGAAGCGCTCTAATATCTCTCGCTCTTTCTGACGCGGCGGGGCCGGGTAGGGGGGAAAGGTCTCGGGTACAGGAAGCGCGAAAACGAACTCCATCATCTTCCACCAATACTCGAATCCTTCGGGGTTCGAGCCTCGTTCGGCCAGTGGCGGGGGAAAGCGAAGCGATGTCGTCTCAACAGCGACCGACTCGAAGCTCTTGGCGTGGACCTCTATTTGCCCCTGTGGCGGCACGATACCCAGCCTAGAGGCACTCGGCTCGCGCACGGGCTATGCCGTGGAGCACGCGGCACGCTTACGCGTCGGGCAGGATGCGAGCGTCTCAGGGCGCACCCTCTCCGGACGAGGACCAGCACTTTCCGAAAGCGCCCCGCTCGCTCTCGCTTGTGCCGGACGAGCGAGAGCGTCTGGCCCACCGGATACGTGCGCGAACTTGCGAGGGAGACCACTAGCGATGATCGCCGCCGTAGTGACGTCAGCCGGCAGCTCGCTGACCCTTGGTCGTCGTGGCCTGGCTGCTGTGCTGCCCGTTCTCCGGTGTCCACGGTCCCTCGCCGAGCAGCCCTGCCATGTTGGTCCGGGGGCGCTGGCCGGTCACGTCGGTGTATACCCGGAGCGTCATACGGGGGTCGGTGTGGCCCATCTGCGCGGCAGTGATAGCGGGGTGCTCGCCGAGCTCGGCGCGTAGCGCGGCGTACGTGCGACGTAGGGCGTGGAAGGTGATGCCGGCGGGGATCGGGGCCTTTCCGCTGGTCTCGAGGGCCTCGTTGGCGCGCTTGACGCTGGTGTGCAGCACGCGCGTGCGGACGCTGTTGCGCTCGCGTGGGCGGCCGCGGCGGCGTCCGGGGAAGACGAAGTCCTCCGGCTGACTCCATCGGGAGGCGAGCTTGTGCTCGCGCAGGAGCGCCACCAACTCGGCCTCCAGGTGCACGAGGCGCAATCCCGCCTCGGTCTTGGACACCGGCACCTGCAGGGTCGCGGCGGTGAGGTCCACGTCGCGCCAGCGGAGGTTGATGAGCTCCGAGACGCGCAGCCCGCCCGCCATGATGGCTGTGGCGAGCAGGACCCGGTGGCGCCCGGCGTGCTGGAGGAGTACTTGAACCTGGTGGCCCTGCATCCGCTCGCGCGCCGGCGGGAGCTCCTTGAGCTTGGCGACCCTGCCCTTGACGGGGTTGTGCGGGATCAGCTCGTAGCGGACTGCCACGTCGAGGATCTGCCCGAGGCGCGTGAGCGTCTTGTTGATCGTGCGGTTGCTCAGCGGACGCTCGACGGTGCCCTGCTCGCGTTCGCGGACCTTCGCGGCCTTGTAGCGGTCGGTCTCCTGCGCGGTGATCTGAGAGAGCCGGTGGCCTTTGAAGAACGGCAGCAGGTGGTGGCTTAGCGCGAGCTCGTAGTCTTCGATCGTCCTCGGCGCCAGCTCGTGGCGCAGGCCGTCGAGCCACTGCGAGGCGAACTCGTGGAAGGTGGGGTCCTGCGCCGGGGTGGGCGCGGGCTCCGGCTGCGGCGGCTGCCAGGTGCCGCGGCGGACGTCTGCGAGGATGTTCTGCAGCTCCGTCTCCGCGCGGCGACGGGTGTACCCCTTCCACGAGTAGCCGAGGGAGAGGTAGTGCCTTTCGCCGTACGCGCGCACCCTGGCGGCGTAGGTGACGCCGCGCTTGCCGCTGCGTGTAACGACCTGTCCTGTTGCTTCGCGTGCCATTGCTATCGCCCCCTTCCGATGCGGGCGAGGCGGGCGCGATCCCGCGTGCCCTGGGTTCATGGATCGGCAGTAGCGGCACGGCGGGCTGGGGTCGGCGGCGTGGGCGGCGGCGCGGCGTCTCCGCGGCCGGAGCAGTGTCTCCCGGCGTTGGCTCGTGCAGGTTCTTGATCGCGGCGGTCGCGGTGTCGAGGTCGAATCGTAGGCGGGCCTTGGCGCCGGTGCCGAGGCGTATGGCGCCGAGCTGCTGGGCGTGTTCGTAGACCCACGTGCGGGTGACGCCGAGGTGTCTGGCGAGCTGTGTCGTGTCGAGTAGCCGCGCGGGCGCGGGCCGCGCGTCGGTGTCGTGGTGCTCGTGGAGGAGCTGCGCGACGCGCTGGGCGATCTGCTCGACCGCGTGGGGTGTGAGTTCCGCGGCGGCGCGTCGCACTCGGCCCTGGCGCAGCGCTGTGTTTGCCGGCGCCGGTGGTGTGGTGTGGGGGCGGGTTCTGAGTGTGCGGGGTGCTCTCATGTCGGGGCTGCCTTTCAAGAATTTGGGTTGGCCTATCTTCGGCAGGCTTTTGCCTGCCGAAGTGAGTGCTGAAAAGCGGAGGGGGCGGGTTCTGTCAAGGTCGGGCCGACAGGCCCCGCCGTAGGCGGCCCCGAAGGGGCGACCTTTACAGGTTCCGACCCCGGAGCTACACGCGGGGTCCCGTGCACTGCGCGTCCGATGCCAGCCGAGACGGCTGGCATCCTGGCTCCCGCGCTGCCCCTCGCTGCGCTCGGGATGTGCACGGGCTCCGGGTGCGGGGGCCTTCTGATGCGGGCAGGCTCTATGACCGGCTCGACTACGGGGTGTTCGGAGCACGACCCGCACGTGTCGCCCCAAAAAGAGGGGCCGTTTGTGCTGCGTGTGCTCATCAGGGTCGTGCTCCTTGGTCGTGGTTTTATGCGGCGTGTGGCAGCGCACCGTTGGTTTTGGCGCGGGCTGGGGTTGGGGTGTGGGCGTGTGTGCGTAGCCGGTCGATGCGTAGCTCTGTGGGTGGGTGTGTGTGTTCGGTGAGCCAGATGAATGGGATTGGGTGGTCGTGGATCAGCGCGTGGATTTCGAGGAAGTCGGCGAGCTCGTCGGCCTGCCCGAGGGTGGCGGCGTACTGGTCGGCGGTGTACTCTCGTTCGCGCCAGTAGCGGCCCCACACGGGGCGCAGCAGGTAGAGGCCGAATCCGCCGCGGGCGAACCTGACGAGCTTTTTCGTGACCCACGCTGTGGCGTACATCGTGATCGCGATGATGAAGATGCGGTCGTCGTCGATCAGTAGGGGGAGGTGTTCGAGGCGGTAGCGCTCTTTGGGGTCGCGGTCGTAGATCGCGGGGTGGATCACGAGGCGGTTCAGCGCGGCGGTGATCCGTCCGTCGGGTGAGCCGAGGTGCCCGAGCTCGTGTGCGAGGACGGCGGAGAGGTGGGGGCTGTCGAGTAGGCCGCGGGAGAGCATCAGGGCGTCCCCGACGACCGCGGCGTCTGGCTCGGGGGTGTCGAGCACGAACCACGTCCCGGGTGTGGTGAGGGGTTCGTGCGCGTTGTCCTGCAGCAGTTCGATGGCGTCCTGGTAGGCGAGCTGCTCGCGCTGGGATGGTTCGCGGCCTCCGATCCGCTGGCGCCACCACCAGCCCGACCCGCCGGGCCACGCAAGCGCGAGTAGCGACCATGCGGTCGGGATCAGCACGAGGTCGCTCCAGCCTTCAGCGGAGGCGGTTGAGTGGCCGCTCACGGCGAGCGCGATCATCGCGAGGATCAGGGCGAGTATCAGGCGCAGCAGGATCACGGGTACTTCCAGGGCGAATGTGAGCATGTACATCAGCAGCGATCCGGCGGAGAACTTCTGGTGTAGTCGCATCGGGTAGATCACCTCTCTCGGGTTCAGAACGGAAGGTCCTCAACCCCTTTCTCCGACCGCGACCCCTTGGGTGGGACACCATCCGACGAACCTGGCGCCTGAGCGTCTCTTGGCGTCGTGTCCTCGTCCTCCGGCGAGCGTGCCGCCGGCGTCCCTGTCGCGCCGTCTCCCGTGCCCTTGGCGGGTTCGGGCAGCGTCGCGGTGAGCGCGGGTGCCTGCTCGACCTGGGCCTTCATCGCCCTCCCGCGGCTGATGATGAACGCGACACCCGGCGCGAGGGAGCGGACATGGTTGGGGTCCACCTTGTACTGGTGCTGCACCCTCGCTGAGCCTTCCCCTGTCGCGCCCTCCATCCCGTAGTGGCTCGAATACTCCACGACCCTGCGGGTGCCCGCCAGGGTGATGATCTCCTCCGGGGTGTTCACCCGGTGGCAGATCACGGTCTCCACCGAGCCGAGGATGCGTGCGGCCTCGACCTCGTCGCCCATCCCCGCGACGACCTGCGGCGCGAGTACCAGCCCTGTGTTGAAACCCCGGGCCTGCTCTACCCTGCCGGCCATCCCGGCGTTCGGGGCGAGCGCGGAGAACTCGTCGACGATCAGCAGACAGAACTGCCCGCGGGGCTTGCGCGCAGTGAAGTAGTGCGCGAAGTCCTCGAACAGGAACCGTGCGAGGCCGCTCGTCTCCTCCCGCAACGCCAGCGAATCCAGCAGCAGATACGCGGCCTTGGTGTCCTCCCACGCCCAGCCGCCGTCGATGGCGCCGCGGGTCTGCCCGAAGAACGCCTCATACCGCAGCCGGACCTGGTTGACCTGCGCCTCACTCAACGCCTTCGCCGCACTGGACTCCGGGTGCGCGCCGCGCAACCCCGGGAGGTTCATCCGCAGCAGCACCTCCCGCGAGGAGCGCGGTGGCCCCTGCGGGTGCTCGCACACAAGCCTCAGCGTTGTCTTCGCGATATCGCGGTACCACGACGCCGGGCCCACGGTGGAGTAGTCGATGATCTCCATGAGCCGGCCCTTGATCTCGTGCGCCTCCCCGCGCCACCCATCGAATGCTTCCAGCGGGAACACGCGGGTTTGGCGTCCGGCGTCTGCCATCAGCCCGCAGAACCGCCTTGCGGTATCGCGGTCGCCCTTGCCGTCCAGGTAGAACACCGGTGCCCCGCTGTGCTTCGCGACCGTCCATGCGAGGCGTAGCACCGTCTCGGTCTTCCCCGACCCCGTCGCGCCGCACACCAGCACATGACGACACAACCTTCCCGGGTTCACGAGCACCGCGCGGCCTATGGTCGGCAGCGCCCGCTCACCGGAGACGCGCTTGGCGAGCACGAACCCCCGCTCGCCGTCCACTGTCCCGGTGAGCCCACCCGGGTCGAGCGTCCCGCCCGGCAGTGTTGGTCCCCGACGACGGCGTCGCCCGAGGATTTTCCGCGCCCCGGGTGTGACCCTGGCGCCCACGCTCACCCTCCCAGGGCGCCCCTGGCCGGCAGCTCGCGTACCCCGAGCTTCGGCCAGCACCCGCTCTCCTTCAACGCGCCCAGCTGCCGGTGCGTCGCCGGCGGGCAGTAGTAGAGCACCATGTCGAAGCGGCCGGTGAGCTCGTCGAGAATCGCCCGCACGCGCCGCTCGGACTTCACCGTCAGCTCCACCTCAACCGCGACCCGCCGACCCTCAGTGACCACCACACCGTCCGAGAGGTGCTCCCCCTCACGGCGGTCCCTCGCCAGCGCACGCTCGCTGACCCACTCGGCGTCCGGGGAGCGCCCCTGGATATGAAGGCGCACATCGTTCACCGCCGCGGTATGCAGCAGTACCCCGAGCTTCGGCTGCCACACCTTGTACTGCGAGCCGCACGCCCGCAACCCCGCGCGCGTCGGCGTCACCCACGCCGGCTCGCCCACAAGCACCCGGTAGGTGCTCACCAGACCAGCGTCACGCAGCCGGGCGAGGACCCGCTGAACGGAGCGCGGCCCGCACCCCAACAGCACCTCGAGCTGGTCGGTCGTTGCGGCGTACTGCTCCGCCAGCCACCCCAGCAGCACCAGGTCACGCGGATGCAACAGCCCACCACCCTGCGAGCCTCGCCGCACGGGGCGCGCGTGGCGCTCCAGGCGTGCCCCCCACGCTGCCGTCCGACGGCCACCCGCGATGGGCCGGCCACCCGTCTTGCTGCGAGTGCTCAGCGTCCTGTGGTGTTTCAGCACGTGCGGGCTCATCATTCGCGCCCCCCGTTCTTCCCGCGCCTGCCGGTCTCGGTTGCTTCTGCGGTGGTGTTGCTCTCGCGTAGGTGCCAGCCGTCCGCGCGGCTGACGAACCTTGTGTGCTTTCCGCGGTAGAGGTGCGAGGAGACCCTTGCCAGCGGCACCCCGAGTCCCTTCGCGATTTCCCCCGCGCGCGAGCCGGGGTGCCCGGCTAGGTACTCGGCTACGTCGCCGTAGGTGATCTGCGCCGCTGTGGTCTTCTCCCCGAGTAGGGCTGCCCGGGCGGCCTGTAGACGCTCACGCTCGGATAGAAGCTCCTCATAGCGCGCAAGCTCACCATCCAGCACGGCGAGCTGCTTCTCGATATCAGCGACCACGCCACGAGACGCAACGCCGAGCTCACGAGCACGATCAGCCATAGAGCACCTCCGCAGAATCGACATCGTATATCACAGGCACACAGCCTAGCATATCGCTGGCATGTCGTAGTCTAACATCGCGCCCCGCGGGGTTTGGGGCGTAGGCCGACGAGCGCAGCGCAGTCGGCCGGAGCCCCACAGACAAGACAACCCCACGCTGCTCCCCACCCTTCTTTACTTTATTTTTATTCTTTATTTATCTCTCTCTCTGATCCCTTCAGATCACCACCTCTCCTTGGTCCCCCACCAACCAACCACCACCATCACCACACCACTGTCTTCCCATCCCACCTTCAGGGTCCCGGTCCTTGACCACCCGTACTCGAAGTTGTGGGCGGGTGGTCAAGGACGCCAAGCGCAGCGAAGGCGAGGGACCCCTCACACCACAAACCGCATGACAGAGCCACAAACCCGGTGGTGGGCCTGTCGTGAAACCCGCCGCCGGCACGACACCCTGAGCGACGGGTACCGCGACAGCTCCGCGACACCCTCGGCAGGGCCTCCGAGCGCCCGGCCGCGACCCCCGGGGCCGTGCCACGCGAGCAGCGCGGGCGCTGGGGAGGGAGAGCGCTCGCGCTGCGAGGTCCGGCGGCACTGCGCGCCGAGGCCTCCGGGCGATGGACCCGTTCTCGCCAGCTTTACGCGATTCCCTTGGCGGCGGCGCGTGCGGAGTGTACGGTCGGAAGATCCCGAGAAAACCAGTTGGCCCCGACACGGCTGGAACCCGCGCCGGGGCCCGCACAAGAAGAAAGCGAGTTCTTCCTATGCCCACCGAGCGTACTGACCCACGCCAGGAGGAAGCCACCCAATGCGTGCTCGTCCTCCAAGTACTCCGCGGCGACCACGAGCAGCCCTGGACCCCCGCCGAACTCGAACGCGAACTCCACGACGTAGACCCGGACGCGATCACCGTGGCGCTCCGGCGCCTGAACGAGCAAGGCGTGGTGGACATCAAGGGCGACCAGATCGAGGCCTCCCCGTGCGCCCGGCACCTGGACGCCCTCGCGTTCATCTGCATCTGAACCGGGCACGGCCGGTGACCAGCACGGCCGACCGAGCGCCGGGACGTAGCCCACGGTGCTCGTCGTGCGTGCCGCTGGCGAGCGGCCCACGAGGGGCCTACTAGGCGTCAAACGAAGGACTCTCGTGTCGAGCTTCGACAGGAGCTACGCAGTAAGCTCGTCGTGTGGAGTTCCCATCGCTATCTCCAGCTTGCGGCTCTCCTGAGACCGAGACCGCGCAGCGATTCCTCGCCAGCGCGTACGACTCAGTCGTGGCCGTTCTTGAGACCTTCGAGATCGTAGTGGAGCTCCGACGGGAAGAAGTGAACGCAACACGAGGACGCTTGACGGCAAGTGAGGAGGACTTGCTACGTGCGGCCATCATATTTACGGGTGCGGGACTCGACGCAACGCTCAAGCAGCTTATTCGCGACACGCGGTCGCGTCTCATGAGCCGGGGGATTTGAGGTTGCGGGCGTAGCCTCCGCTTTGTCCTGACAAGACCAAGCGATGGAGGTACGCCCGCATGGAGAAGGTAGCCCCGAGCGAGAGGTTTCGCTCAGAACTGGATGAGGTGCTGGCCGGTGTCGGCGAGGAGCAAGACCCGATTGAGACGGTCGGGCGGCTGGGAGCGCGGCTGATCCTGCAGCAGGTGCTCGAGGACGAGGTCACGGAGTTCCTCGGCCGCCGGCGGTATGAGCGTGTTGAGGAGACGGTCAGCCACCGCAATGGACACGAACCGCGGACGGTCAAGACGACGAGCGGCTCGGTGGCGTTGGAGCGTCCGCGGGTGCGCAACGCGAGCAAGCTGGGGTTCGAGAGCAGGGTGCTCGGCAAGGGCGTCACGCGAACGCACGCGCTGGAGTCGCTCGTGATCAGCTCGTTCTTGCGGGGACTGTCCACCCGTGATGTGGAGGCCGCGCTCCAGGAAGTCTTCGAGGAGTCGATTGCGTCGAAGGCGACGGTGTCCAGGATCTGTGAGGACACCCGGGAGCGATACCGCCAGTGGTGCCGGCGGCGCTTGGAGCAGCACGACATCGTCTACTGCTTCTTGGATGCGATCTATCTGAAGCTGCATCCCGACGACACGCCGGCGGAGGGCGTGCTGGTGTGCTGGGGCGTCACGCTGGAGGGCCGCAAGGTTCTCCTCGGATTGGCTCTGGGGAGCCGTGAGAGCTATGACAGCTGGCTCGCCTTCGGCCGGGACATGATCGCCCGCGGCCTCAGGGCGCCGGCGCTCGTGATCGCCGACGGAGCACCCGGGATCTGGAAGGCGATGCGGGAGCTCTGGCCCGGAGCACTGGAGCAGCGCTGCACCGTCCACGCACTTCGGAACGTCACCGGAAAGCTGCCCGAGCGCCACCACCAAGAGGTCAAGGCGCGCTGGTGGAAAGCATTCGACGAGGCGCGCTCCCCGGGCGAGGCGACCCATGAGCTACGGGGCATCATCGCCGACTACAAGACGGCTTACCCCTCGGCGATGGCCGTCATCGAAACGGACCTGCCAGCGCTCGTCACCCACCTACAGTTCCCGTCCGCCCACCGCAAGCGAATCAGGACCACGAATCTCCTCGAGCGAACATTCGTGGAGGTCCGCCGGCGAACCAAGGTCATCGGCCGGTTCCCCGGCGAGACTTCCGCCCTCTCGCTGATCTGGGCGGTGCTGGAGCTCTCCTCCCGCGGCTGGCGCGGCGTGAAGATGAACCCCAAGACCGTCGCCGAGATCGAGCGCCTACGCCGCCAACTACGCGACACCAAGACCGCTCCACCAACCACGACGAACACCGAGGAGGTGATCGCCGCATAACATCCCCCTCAAGCGGAGCCTGCCCCGAACAAATTCACCCGGGAAATGAGACGCGACCCGACACGCTCCCAACTCTGCTTGGGACGAACGATCTGGCTCACGATAAGTTCGAGACGTTTGCCGCTGATCGTCTGGGCACAGGGGAGCTTGCGGACACGCGAGCGATAGCTCGATACCTAACGTCCCACGATCCGCGGGGCCGGTTGATCGAGGATTACATCTACGCTCTTACTGGCGCGAGCCTCCAGTCGACGGAGGAGGTACAGAGGGTTGCCGGGGCCCTCGGCATTGAGGATTCCGTCATCCGACGAAGGATCGGCGAACTCAAACCTTTGTTCGTCGCACGCAACGAGATTTCGCATGAGCTCGATCTCAAGCGTCCTGAGCGCCCAGGTGATCGAGGACGACGGGCTCGACCCATTGCCGCAACGAAGGAACTATGCCATCTGGGTCTCGAGATTGGCCAGCTGATCGTCAACGTGCGGTAGGAGCTGACGACACGCAGGTAGCCGGGGGGGCCGACCACGATTCGCGTGAAGCGGCAGCCGGCTCGTGGCGCAGTAGCATCGCAACACGGCGCGGCATTGCCGAGCATTGTGAGATGCCCACACGTCGCCAGGACCAACAAGCTTGATCTGCGGCCAGAGGGTGGTATTCTTCCTCCCCATCCCCCCCAGCCGCCTCGGTGACTGGGTGCGAGGCCCGCACTGCGGGCCTCAGCGATTTAAAGGACGCTCCTCCTACCAAGACGACGGCTTGCGAATCTCGCCGCGAGCGTCAGCGAGGATCGGCGGGAACTGGCTCGCGGCGATCGGTCCGTGGCGCAACTGCTTGAAGAATGTCGGCTGAAGGTCGCGGCTCTGCCGCTTGGGCGAGTGAGGGTTGAGCACCCCCACGGGGATGCCCAGCTCGTCCTTGACGATCTCGATCGGCGCCTTCAGGTCGGCGTCGTTTGAAACCACGATCGCTGTCTCGCAGTCGCCGCGGAAGGCATCGAGCAGCAGGTAGGACGCCAGGTTCACGTCCGAGCCCTTCTCCTCGGTTCGCAGCACCCGGGCGGTCTTCGGTCCCATCTTCGGCGGTGTCGCCAGGGGGAGCTGGACGGCTCTGGTCTTGTACTGGCCGAGGTGGATCGAGAGGTTCGGGACCGTCTGCAGGGCGCGCAGGTACGCCTGCTGATGGACCGGCCGGTGCACGTCCGATGGCCTCGACTCCACGATCGCCGTGAAGTACCGGATGCGGTTGATCTCGTTGCGGGGGAACACCTTGCCGAAGAGCGCTTGCAGGTCCAGCCAGCGGTGCGGCGTCCCCTTCAGGCACCCGTAGTAGAGATTGAAGGCGTCCACGTAGAAGTTCGTCTGCATGAGGCGGTGAGCCTATCGATCAGCCGGCATTCCGATCCTGTGTCGGCCGTCATCGGCAACGAGAGCCCCACCGGAGGCCGTGGGGTGCTGCTCGGCAAGGAAGCCGGACCGCTCAATGGGCACAAATGGGCACAAAGCCGGCTACGAAGCCGGCAAAGGTGCGCTCCGGCGGAGCAAGCGGGAGGTCAAACCGATTGGGCACAAGCCGAGATTTGTGCCCAAACCCCCTACGAAAGCCCGCAAAATGGGGCTTTTTGCGGGAGAGGCAGCCTTGCCCGCGAAAGCTCAGATTTGGCTTGTATAAAGGGGATTAGTGGGTATCGAGGCCGCCCGTGCTCGCTCCTGTCACGCCGGAGGCCGCGGGTTCGAGTCCCGTCGCTCCCGCCTCAGAAAGCCCTGCAAATCGGCTGTTTTTTGGTCGGTTGCGGGGCTTTCTTCGTTTGGGCGTGGGGGCCGGTCGCGATTTGCCCGGTGCGAGCGATCGAGGGGGCGCATGGGCGCACGCGTCCACGACTGGGCTTCCCCGACGTTATCGTCGTGCGCGAGCGCGATGCCGAGAAGTGTGGCGATGTGGCGGTAGCGTGATCCACGCTGCGCTGTCGGAGGGCCGCCTGCTGGCCGCCTGATCCGGCCGATATTCCGCGAGTGCTGCTTGGGCTTGCGCGCGACGATGAATGGTCACCAGCGGTTGAAATGAAGGTAAAGAGTTGTGGAAGGCGGCGAGCCAGAAGTCGGCGAGCGGCGCTCAGGCTCCCACCGTGTCGAGTCGCACGACGAGCTTGCCCGGACTGCCCTGCTCGCCGGGGAAGACCAGCTTGACCGTGAAGTGTTTGTGGTTGTGCGAGATGCTGGTGGCGCTGATCTTCACGGCGTGCGCCTGGGCGCCGACGATCCGTGCGGTTGCGCTCACGATGTGCCTTTTCGGACGAGCGTGGAACCTGTAGGTCGCGTAGCCCGTGAAGCGGACCGTCCGCTGGACCCTGGGCGTCAGCCTGTACGTCGTGATTAGGATCGCCGGCGCGGACCCCGGTCGCCGTGTGCTGCTTGCCTTGCCCGGTGCTGCCGTTGCGGCGAGTGCGAGCGGGACGGAAGCGAGCAGGAGCGCGAGCGTTCGCCGGAGCCGGGAGAGCCTGAGGTGTGCGCCTTGTCCAGGGAGTGGTTTCACCCCAGTAAGTGTAGAGCTGCAGGGGGATACAGTGACTGCGCCGGAGCGACGTTGTACTCGTCGTCGGTGACGGCGGCTGTAGCAACTAGCTATCGATCGATAGCACGGCAAGGTTTCGTTTCCACATCTCGATGAGGGTTGTAGAGTCTCGGGTACGTGGCCGATGCACCCAGACCCATCACGGGCCGCTGCCTGTGCGGTGGCGTGACTTACAGCGTCGACGCCGAGCCGGTCTGGCAGGGGGCCTGCTACTGCGCGAACTGCCAGCGCCAGACCGCTACCGCGTTCTCGGTGATCGTAGGCGTACCGAGCAAGGCGCTCACGGTTGAGGGCGGCACACTCGCCTCATTCAAGACCGCCAGCGAGGGCTCCCAGAGCACCACAGAGCGGCGGTTCTGCTCGGCCTGCGGATCGCCGATATTCAGCACGATCGAGTCGATGCCGGGAGTAGCCTTCCTGAAGGCAGGGACGCTCGACGATGCATCTTGGATCGAGCCGACGGTCGAGATCTGGACGCGCTCGGCGCAGCCGTGGGCACCACACTTCGAGAACGCCGTGCGGTTCGAGCGTACACCCGGTTAACTGACTGCTGCTTCCGCGGCCAGCGGATGGCGAGGCTTTCTTCGTTTGGGTGTAGGGCCGGATGCCCTACTCTTCCAGCGGTGGTCGTTCACCGGCTGCCCGGCTTGCGGACGGGCTGGGAGGCCGGGCGGCGTGGGCCAGGCAAGGACGTAGTCGGTGAAGAGCGATAGGAGGCAATGTTGGAGTTGCTGAGCGAGTGGATCGACTACGACAGTCCCGCCGGGGCGGTCGCCGGGTACCTCGCCCGGCCTCGCGCGGCGAGTGGCCCGGTGCCTGCGGTGGTGGTGATCCAGGAGGTCTGGGGGGTCGATGGGCACATCTCCGATGTGGCCGACCGCTTTGCGAACGCGGGCTACGTCGCGCTAGCGCCCGACCTGTACTCAGCGGGTGGGGGCAGGCCGCCGGCGCTTGCCGCCGAGCGTGTCGCGGCTGCCAAGGAGTTCCTCAACACGATTCCCACGGCGCAGTGGATGGCGGTACTCGGCGACGAGCAGCGGCGGGCCGAGGCGCTCTCCACGCTCCCCGCGGACGAGGCCCGTGACGTGGGCGAGACGATCGGAGCGCTGTTCGGCGGGGTTGGTGGCGACCCCGCGCGCCATCTGAGCGTCCTGCGCGGGGCGGTCGCTTTCCTGCGGGCCCACCCGGCGTGCGCTGGACGGGCGGTCGGCTCGGTCGGGTTCTGCTTGGGCGGTGCTCTCTCCGCGCTCCTGGCCGGCGCGGAGCCCGAGCTCGGCGCGGCGGTGGTCTTCTACGGCTCCTCGCCGAGCTCCGAGCAGGTCGGCTCGATCCACTGTCCGTTGCGTGGCTTCTACGGGCAGGACGACCCCCGCATCATCACCGGCCTGCCGGCGTTCGAGGCTGCGCTCGGCGCGGCGGGCGTGGACCACGAGCTGCGTGTCTACCCCGACACCCCCCACGCTTTCTTCAACGACACCCGCCCGAGCTACCGCCCCGAGGCCGCCCGCGACGCTTGGGGTCGAACCCTGGCATTTTTCGCCGAGGTGCTCGGGCCAGTGCCCACCGTGCCGGTGGGGGAGGCGGCGCCCGCCGGCTGAGGTCTGCCGCGTGCGGGAGTTGGCGCCCGCCCGGGGGAGACGGCCTCCGCCTGCTGAGCTCTGCTGCTTGCGGGAGGCGGCGCCAGCCGGCTGAGGTCTCGTGCTCGGCGGTCGTGCCTCGCGCGGCTCAGCCGGCCTGCCCCGTGCCCCGCGGGAGCGGCTGGAGCAGACTGAGGCGGTTGCCCTCGGAGTCGTGGAAGCTGCCGTACAGGCCGACTCCCGGGATCTCCTGTGGCGGGCCCGCCACCGTCCCGCCGGCCTGCTCGACGGCGCGTAGCGCTGCGTTGACATCCTGCACGGCGATCACCACCGACGGGTACTGTGACGCGGAGTCGCTCGTCTTCAGGAAGAAGCCGCCGTTGATCGTCCCCGGGGTCGTCGGCCTGCCCCCCTCGGTCTCGGTCGTGGTGACCACCGTGTAGTTGCCCATCTCCGGGCCGAGCGCTTCTGTCTGCCAGCCGAAGGCCGCTGCGTAGAAAGCAGCCATCCGCTCGCGGTCCTCGGCCGGGAGCTCGAAATGCACGACAGGGTCCATGCGCTCACCTCGCTTTGACGTTGCGGTCGGGCGGGCACCCGAGTGTTGGCACGACGATAACAAGCGCCCCGCGCGGAGGGGTCGGGGAGCCAGGAGCACCCTCCCAACTGTGGCCTCTGCGGCTAGGGCGCCCCCGGGCCCCCGCACTCTGGGTGGCTCGGCGGCGCGGTTGCGGGCACGCCCGTGACCCGCGAGAGGAACGCCGTGAGCCGCTGTTCGTACAGCGCCGGTCCGACGTTCCACGATTCGGCGTGCCCGGCGCGGGGCACGCGGTAGTAGGTGATCCACCCCGGCAGCTCCTTGGCGAACTGGTCGCTGGTCGCGATCGGCACGACCTTGTCTTCGGTGCCGTGGAAGAGCAGGATCGGCAGGTGGAAGGCGCTTGGGTGCTGGAGCGCGTCGAGGCTGCTCCAGTCGGCGTCGATGCGGGCTCCGATCGCCCACTCGACCGGGAGCGCGGCGAACGAGGGCAGCCCCATCTCGGTCGCGTTGAACGACAGGATCGCCTTCCACGAGAGCGCCGGGGCGTCGAGGACGAGGCCGGCGACGTTCCTCGCCAGCGGCGAGCGCTCCATGAACTGCGCCACGATCGCCCCGCCCATCGAGGTGCCGACGAGCACCAGGCGCTTTGCCCCGTGGGCGAGCGCGTAGCGGGCGGCGGCGGCGAGGTCGCGCCACTCGGTGAGGCCCATGTGGTGCAGGCCGCCGGGGCCGGCCGGGGCGCCGAGGTCTCCGCGGTAGGCGATCAGCAGGGCCGGTAGCCCCGCCCGGTGCAGGGCCGGCGCGAGGCGCAGGTCGCCTTCGAGGTTCTCGTTGATCCCGTGTACGACGATCGCCCACGTGTGCGTGCGCCCGGGCACGAACCACGCCGGCATCGGCCCGAGTTCGTCGGGGTAGCTCACGTTGGAGTACGCCAACCCCACGGAGCTTGGGGTGCCGGCGTACGCGTGGGGGTCGTAGGCGACTTTCATCCCCGCCACCAGGTACGCATTCGAGGTACACAACCGGCGAGTCACTCCCTGCGCGTCGCTGCTCAGCACTTCGCCGACCACCGCGTGTCCCGTCGGCCAGTCCAGGCCATACACGCCCGGGCGCTCTGTCCGTTCGGATCGTGACACGGTGACCCGCCCCGGCGCGACCCCCTCGATCGTGGTTTCGGCCGGCCACGCCGCGTGGTCGGGGACGAGCACCTCCGAGGAGAAGTGCCAGCTCACCGCCGCCCCCACCGCCACGACGATCACGCCGAGCACCCCGACCGCGAGGACCACTCTTCGCCGGTGGCGGTGCAGCCACGAAGGCGTTTGCCTGTTCGCACCCCTCACCGGGGGTAGGCTATCGGCGCCGGTGGGGCGTCTGGGCGGTGGTGGGGTGACCCTGAACCAGGCGGGGACTCTGCGATCAGTGGTTGGCTCGCCCTCGCGGTGGAGGCGACTCGCTCGCGGCGGTATGGTGGGTGCGGCACATACCCGATGAGCGAAGGGGTCCCGATGGCTGAACACGGCACGGCTGTTACAGGTGCAGAGCTCGACGACTCTCTTATCGACGCTTACGCCGACGTCGGGGGGGTCCGACTGCACTACGTCGAAGTGGGGGAGGGGCCGCTGGTTGTGCTGCTCCACGGCTTCCCCGAGTTCTGGTACTCCTGGCGCCACCAGATCCCCGCGCTGGCCGTGGCCGGCTACCGCGTGGTGGCGCCCGACATGCGCGGCTACAACCTCTCCGACAGGCCGCACGACTGGCGCCTCTACGACGGCAGCCACCTCGCCGGCGACGTCGCCGGGCTGATCCGGAGCCTCGGGGAGGAGCGCGCGTACGTCGTGGGGCACGACTGGGGCGCCGCCGTCGCCTACTCGACCGCGATGCTCCACCCCGAGGTCGTGCGCCGGCTGGCGATCCTCAACGTTCCTCACATGGCGCGGATGCTCGAGGGTTTCAGGACCCTCAAACAGCTGCGCAAGAGCTGGTACATGTTCTTCTTCCAGATCCCCGGCCTGCCCGAGCGGCTGATCGCACGCGACGGCTTCTCCTTCACCAAGCGCGCGCTGCAGGCCGACTCGCCCGGCGCGTTCTCCGACGAGGACTTGGAGCGCTACGCCGAGGCGTGGTCCCAGCCCGGGGCGCTCACGGGGATGCTCAACTACTACCGGGCCGCCCTGCGCCGCTCGCCGCGGAAGGCCGCCGCGCGGCTCGTTCCGATCGCGGCGCCGACGATGGTCATCTGGGGGGAGCGCGACCGTGCCCTCGGCAGCGAGCTCGCCGAGCCGCCCGCGCGGTTGGTGCCGGACCTGCGCATGGAGTGGATCCCCGAGGCGACCCACTGGGTCCAGCACGACGCGCCCGAGCGGGTCAACGCGCTGCTCGTCGACTTCCTGCGCGACGGGGACTCACCGGCCGGGGCGGACGGCGAGGCGTCGGCCTCGGCGGGCGACCCTCCGGTGTAGAGCCGCCCCGGAGGTTCGCGCCCACCACCGCGTCCGGTCTGCTGCTAGGATGCCGACATTCGTCGGGGCTTCAGGTCCCGAGTAACCCAGTGCCAGCGCTCGTAGCCTTGCTCACCAGCAATCTCCGCGTTCGCAGCACACACCCACGCAGGAGGCAACTCATGGCTACAGGAACCGTCAAGTGGTTCAGCGACGACAAGGGCTTCGGCTTCATCACGCCTGACGACCAGTCGAAGGACCTGTTCGTACACCACAGCGCGATCGTCGGCGACGGCTACCGCTCGCTCGCCGAAGGCGCGAAGGTCACCTACGACGCCGAAGCGGGCGACAAGGGGCCCAAGGCCGTCAACGTTCAGGTCGCGTAGCGACCACACACCCGCAGACGCGGGGCACGGAAGCCCCGCGCACACGGACCCTGGGCGACACACCCGCCCGCGCGGACGATCCCCCCAAATTACAGCTCTACACGGTGCCAGCTGCGGCTAGGTAGAGGAGCGCCTGGGTGCGGGCCACTGCTCCCACCGCGCTGTCGGGGGGCAACAGCTCGGGGTGGTGCAACGGCCGGCTGCTGAAGCCCGCGGCTCCGTCGAGGCCCACGAAGGCCATCGCCAGCGGCGCCACCGCGCCGAAGAACGCGAAGTCGTCCGAGCCGCACGAGCGCCACGGCGGGGCGGGCGTGAAGCCGGCGGTCGCCAGCAGCTCGCGCGCCGCCGCGACGATCCCGGGGTCGTTCTCGAGCGCCGGCTCGCCCTCGGTCAGCTCGACGCTCGCGCGACAGCCGTGGGCCGCGGCGATCCCGGCGACGACCTCCGCCACCAGCTCGCGCAGCGCGCGGCGATCCTCGGGGCGGTGGGCGCGCAGGGCGGCCCGCGCGCGCGCCCTTGCGGGGATCACGTTCTCGGCGGTCCCTCCCTCGAGCACCCCGACGCTCACGGTCGCCGCCGCGAGCGGGTCGATCCGGCGGCCGACCTGCGCGTGGAGCGCGACCACCGTCTGTGCGAGCGCGAGGATCGGGTCGCGCCCGAGGTGCGGGTACGCCCCGTGTGTCGGCTCCCCCTCGACGGTGATCTCCACCGTGTCGCACGACGCGTTCACCGCGCCCGCGTCCAGTGCGACGGCGCCCCACTGCACCTCGGGGTGCACGTGCGCTGCGACCACCGCTGCCGGCGCGAGCCGCGCCAGCTCGTTGTGCGCGAGCTGCTCAGCGCCGGAGGGGTACGCCTCCTCGCTCGGCTGGAAGACTGCCAGCAGGGGCGCCGGCAGCTGCTCGCCGAGCGCGTGCGCCGCGCGCGTCAGGGCTACCAGCGCGGCCATGTGGACGTCGTGGCCGCACGCGTGCGCCGCGCCGCCCGTCGCGCTGAACGGGGCGCCCGTGCGCTCTTCGATGGGCAGCCCGTCGAGCTCCGCGCGCACCGCCACCGCTGCGCCATCGGCGGGTCCCACCTGCGCGATCCGGCCTGTTCCCGCGACCGTCGCGCAGGTGACCGAAGCGGGGGGACACTCGCCTACGGCGAGCATCCCCCGTTCGGCCAGCAGCTCCGCTGCGACCGCCGCCGCCGTGCGCTCCTCCTCGTGGGCCAACTCCGGCTGTGCGTGCAGTCGGTGGCGCAACTCCACCGCGCGCGGGAGCTCGCGCTCGATGCCTTCGAGCAGTCGCCCCAGCAGTTCAGTGGTCGCTGGTCTGGGCACCGCGCTCCTGAGGCTCAGTAGATGGCTGCATACCGTCGACACACCTCGACGACGTCCAGGTCCGCGACGGCGTCGAGCTCCGCGCGCTTGAGGCCGACGTAGGCGTCGTACAGCGTTGGTCCCAGCCACGCGCGCGCGGTCCCATCCTCGGCGAGCGCCCGCAGCGCGTCCTCCAGCGACGCGGGCAGCGCGCCGACTCCGTAGCGCTCCGCCTCGGCCGCGTCGAGCAGCGCGGGGTCGCGGTCGAGCAGCGGCGGCTGCGGCAGGTCTTCGCGCACACCGGCGAGCCCCGCGCACACGAGCGCGCCGAGCGCGAGGTACGGGTTGGCGGCTGCGTCCGCGCCGCGGTACTCCAGGCGCAGCTGCGCGGCCGGGTCCGCAGCGGCGAGCGCGAGGAGCGGCGGGATGCGCAGCAGCGCTTCGCGGTTGCGCTCGGCCAGGCACACCGCGCCCGCGCTCCAGCGGTGCGGGGTCAGGCGCGCGGAGGAGACCGGGCTCGGCGCGCTCAGCGCGTTCAGCGCGCCCGCGTGGCGCAGGATGCCTGCGGCGAAGCGCCCACCGAGCTCGCTCAGGCGCGCGGGGCGCGCGGCGTCGTAGAGCAGCGGCTTTCCGTCGGCGTCGCTCAAGGAGATGTGGACGTGCACACCGTTGCCCGGCCCGGCGGGGTCTGTCAGCGGCGCGAACGTGGCGCGCCTGTCGCGCCGGCGGGCGACCTCGCGCACGACCTCCCTGAGCACCACCGCGCGGTCTGCGGCCGCGAGGCCCTCGGCGGCCGCCACCGGGATCTCGAACTGGTGCGCGGCGAACTCGGGGAAGAACCGTTCGGGTTGCGCGCCGGCCTCATCCAGCGCGGCCATCGCCTCGGCGGCGAACGGTTCGGCGCGGCGCAGCGCCTCCAGCGAGAACGGTGCCGCCGGGGGCGCGCCAGAGAGGAGCTGGAACTCGTGCTCGAAGCTCGCCACCACGCGCGCGCCGAGCTCGCGCTCGAGCTCCGCCAGCGCCGCGCGCAGGAAGCGCCGCGGGCAGCACTCCCACGGTTCTCCGTCGGTCTCCACAATGTCGCACAGCACGAGCTCCAGGGCGCTCGCGCCGGCGTCGCCCTCGATCCGCACATGGGTGCCGGGATCCGGTAGCAGGCGCAGGTCGCCGGTCGAGCCGAACGGCGTGTGCTCGGCGAGCGGTCCGTGTGGCGTGAGCGAGTGGTTGGCGGGTACCCAGCTCACACCGGCCTGCCAGCTCTTGTCGAGCTCCGAGGCGAACAGCGCGCGGCCGCGCACGATTGCCCCGAGGTCGCAGCACACCAGCGCGACCAGCTCGGTCGAACTCACGCTGCCACCACCGAGCCGTTGTCCCACGCTTCCTCGACGAGACCCATTTCGTGCGCGCACGCGCGCACGCGATATAGGTCCTCGAAAGCAACCACGACAACCACCCCCCCGGCCGGCCCCTCCTGCCGCTCGATCGCCGCGGCGAGGCGCTCCGCCGGCTGCACGTGCACCCCGCCGTTCCCGAGCGCCGGGTACGTGTCGGCGACCCCGTACAGGCTCCCGCCGGGGCCGCGCACGCGGCCGAACACGCAGACGAAGTGCCCCACGTCCCAGTCGGCCGGCGGGCCGGCGAGCGCCCCGTCGTACAGGTAGTCGAGCAGCTGCCCCGTGGGTGGGCGCCCGCCCCACAGGTGGCGCGTGGCGAGGTTCGCGATCAGCGTGACGGGACGCTCGCTCGTAGCCGTGGTGTCGAACAGGCCGCCGAGTCTCTCCGCCGTCCACGGCCCGCTGTAGGGGACCGCCGCGAGCGCGCCCCCGGAGAGCGCCTGCACCGCGCGCACCACCCCGGCCGCCGTCGTGCCGGACACCGCGGCATCCTCGACGAACGGCAGCGCGAGCCGGTAGTCGCGACGTCCCCGTTCGCCGTGGGGCAGGTGGCCGACGTCGGCGACGGCAGAGACGGTGCTTCCCGCGGCCCGCGCGACCGCGTCCTGGTCGTTCGGCTCCCCGCCCCGCTCACCGAGTCCGGCGGCGCCCAACGCGAGCGCCCCGCAGAACGCCCCGCAGAGGTCATCGCGCTGGGGCAGCTCGCGCGTGTGGGCCGCCAGCAGCGCGCGGGCCCCCGGTAGGAGCGTCATCTCCAGCGGCGCGGGCGGGACCATCGGGCCAATATAGGGTCCCCTACCATCACAGGCTGTGATTGACGTAGTCGTGCCGGTCTACGAGCACTACGAGCTGAGCAGCTCGTGCCTGGAGCATCTGGCGCGCCAGAGCGCGCCGCACCGCACGATCGTCGTCGACGACGGCTCGCGCGACGGCTCGCCCGAGCGCTTACGGCGGGAGTGGCCGGACGTGACGGTCGTGGAGCTCGAGTCCAACGGTGGCTACACCAGGGCGGTCAACCGCGGCGTCGACGCGGGCGACGGGGAGTACGTGGTGCTGCTCAACAACGATGTGCAACCTCGCCCGGACTGCCTGGAGCGGCTGGTCGCGCCGATGGAGCGCGACCCCGACGTCGGCTCGGTGGCGGCGCTGATGCTCGGCCCCGGGACCGGCGGCGCGATCGACAGCTTCGGGGTGAGCGCCGACCCCACGCTCGCCGGCTTCGCCCGCCTGCAGGGCCAACCGCCCGCCCGGGCTGGCACCGGCGCCCGGGCGCTGACCGGCCCGGAGGGCACCACCGGCGCCTACCGGCGCGCCGCGTGGGAGCAGGTCGGCGGCTTCGACGAGACGATCAGCGCATACATGGAGATCCTCGACCTCGCGCTGCGGCTGCGCAGCGCCGGGTGGTCCACCGCCCAGGCGTCCGACGCGGTTGGCGTGCACCTCGGCTCGGCCACCTACGGCCGCCGCTCCCCCGCGCAACGCCGTCAGGCTGGCTTCAGCCGCGGCTACCTGCTGCGCCGCTACGGCGTCCTGCGCCGCCGCGTGGCCCCCCGCGCGTTGTTCACCGAGGCGCTCGTCGTCGCGGGCGACGCGCTGCTCTGCCGCGACCTGCAGGCGCTGCGCGGGCGCCTGGAGGGCTGGCACGCCGCGCGCGGCTGCGAGCGCCACCCGTGGCCCCCGGCAGAGGCGATCGACCACTCGATCTCCCTGCGCGAGTCGCTCGCGCTGCGCCGCGGGGCGCTCGGGTCCGGCCGGGAGGATTCTTAGGTCCGGCTCTCAGCAGCTTGCCCCCACGCGTCGCGTGAGAGCCGCCGGCGCAGTCGCGGGGAGGCGCGCTCCCAGTCGCCCGTGCGGTTGTCGGCGACGAGCAGGTTCTTCTGCCCGCCGGCGCGGTAGGTGGCGCTGCGCGGCCACTCCTCGACGTCGTAGGCGCGCCCGTCGCGACCGACCACCACGGTGCGCAGGCCGTGCGCTTGGACCTGGCGGGTGACGCTGTGTGGGCCGCTCTCCAGCCGGTAGGTGGCGCGCTTGTCCGCAGCGCGCTCGAGGCCCATCTCCAGTAGCAGTGCGCGCTCGAGCATGAACGCGGTGGTGCGGACGTGCGGGTTGGGAAAGCGCGGGTAGTCGCGCCGCGCGCGGGGCAGGCCGGCGAGCTGGTAGGGCCAGTACACGGGCCTGCCGCGGATCCACTCCGCCTGGCTCTCCCAGCTGCCGGTGGCGCCGACCAGCCCGACCCCCGGCGCCTCGAGCGCCCGTGCGAGCGCTCCCAGCCAGCCGTCGGCGAGGATCGTGCTGTACGAGTTCAGCAGGCACAGCCGCTTGTGCTCCAGTTGACGGGCGGCGAGGCCGTACGCGGGCAGGTCGAGCACGGGCGCCTCCAGCTCGACCAGGCGGTGCTCGGTCTCGCGCAGCTCCGCGAGCAGCGCCATGCGCGCCCTGCTCCCGGCGGCGGGGTCCGCGTGCTCCCCGGTGGACTTTTCGGTGCCCCCAGCGTTGGGGCCTCCGGGCACGCCGCCGTTGAGCACCACCACCAGCTCGTGCCCCGCGCCCGCCCCGTGGGCGCCGTAAGAGCGCAGGAACTCTCGCACCGGCTCCGGGCCCAGCGGCACCCAGGCGAGGTAGATGAGGCCGATCACCGTCGTCCCGCGCGCGCAGCGGCCTCGAGTTGAGCGAGGCTGACCATCCGCGAACGCTGCACCGCGCGACGCTTGCGCAGTGCGACCGGCAGCCCTCTGACCGCGTCCCGCATGGCGCGCGCCCAAACACGCAACTTGCGCTCACGCACCGCCGTGTAGAGGTTGCCGGACTGGCCCCGCAGCAGCGAAGGGAGGTGGTGCAGCAGGGAGAAGCCCGGATAGCACTTCACGATCAGCCATATCGGGTTGCGCCAGAGCAGGTAGCCATTGCTGTCGGTCATGCCACGGCCGAGCGTCGCGCTGCCGCGGTGGTAGAGCACGGCGGTGGGCACATACCGGCAGCGCACCCCTGTGAGCTGGGCACGGAAGGCCCAGTCGATGTCCTCGTAGTAGGCGGAGTAGTCCTCATCGAAGCCCCCGACCTTTTCGAGGGCCCAGCGGCGGAAGAGTGCCGCCCCGCCGCACGGGCCGAAGACCTCCCCGGGGGAGTCGTACTGGCCAGTGTCCCGCTTCCCATTGCCACGGCGCCTGCCACCGCCCCGCCAGGTGAGCAGATCGCCGGCGCCGTCGACCACGGTGCGCTCGATGAAGTCGAGCATCTTCGGCGTGGCTGAGCCGGCCTGTGGGTGGCGTTGCAGCGCTGCAACCAGCTCCGCCAGGCATTCGGGGTGCAGCTCCATATCGTTGTTAAAATAGTCCAACCAGCTCGCTGTCGGCGGCAGTCAGGCAGGCGTTCATCGCCGCGCTCACCCCCCCGCGGCGGGGCAGTGCTACGACATGCACCTCCGGCCAACGGTCCGCCAGATAGGCCACCGAGTCGTCCTCAGAGCAGTCGTCGACCACGACGATCGCGGCGGGACGCAGCGTCTGGCGCTGCAGCGATGGCAGTATCTCCTCCAGCAGCGTGCGGCCGTTGTAGTTGGGGATAGTCACGGTTACTCGCGGCTCACCAGGTGAACGGGATTCCGCCGGGGCTCCTAGCCGGCCACTCATCGAGTTCTCGCCTCCTGTGTTGGTCATGGGATCAAATGGGGATGACTCATCCTGGCGAGGGTTCAGCTACGGCGTGCGCTCGCAAAGCGGGCGAACTCACGAGTCTCGATGCGCCGCCGCCGCATGATGGTCCGGCGCGAGCGCAGCCAGCCGGGAGCGCCGTACAGGGCTGCCCTGAACGCGCGCAGGTGAACACGCAACATCCCAGCACGCAAGCTATAGCCGAGCCCGATCAACTGGTGCCAGGCAATCACAGGCATGTTACGCAGCAAAAACCGCGCCGGCACGTCCTTCATCATGACCGCAAGTGTGTTGCGGTATTGCAATTCGTAATATCGCGGGCTTTTGTGCCCTTTGGTGGTCGCGCCGCCCATGTGATACCCAACGGCCGTCGGCACATAGCGGCTGCGATAGCCGGCCAGTTGTGCTCGCAGCCCCCAATCGACATCCTCGAAGTAGGCGTGGAAAGACTCATCGAATGGCCCCACGTCAGTGAACGCCAAGGCACGGTAAAGACCGGCGCCGGCCGTTGGTGCGAAGATCTCCTCCTCCCGGTCGTACTGCCCGTGATCGGGTTGTCCATTGCCGCGCCCCCAGGCTGTCGCCGCGTGGGTGAAGATGTCCCCGGCTCCATCGATCTGACCCCGCTGGTGATAGTTGAGCAGCTTTCCGGCCGCCGACGCGGCCTCGGGATGGAAATCGAGCGCAGCAACCAACTCTCCCAGCCATAGGGGGTCAAGCTCGATGTCGTTGTTGAGCAGCGCGACGAGCTCTCCCGTAGAGGCACGCACGGCGACGTTCAGCGCGGCCGACACCCCCACGTTCGATTCACCGGTGCGGACGACCCGGACGGCCGGCCACTCGCTCTGGAGGTACGCGAGAGAGTCATCGCTCGAGCAGTCGTCTACGACGACGATCTCGAAGTCGCGGTACCTCTGGGCGGCGAGCGACGGGAGGATCACCTCCAAGAGCCGACGTCCGTTGAAGTTGAGCACCGCTGCGCTTACTCGTGGCATAGGGAGGCGAGACTGTAGCGATCAGCGGTCTGGTGTCGAGGGCGCCGCGCGCTCTCCCCAGGCGTATTGCGCAAGCAGCCGTCGGCGCGCTCCGTCGGCGCATTGGTAGACCTCTGTCTGGTTGTCGGCCACCAGCAGACCCTCCTGGTCCGCCTGCCAGAAGGTCTTGCTCTCCGGCCACTCGGGCGACTCGAACGTCTGTCCCGCGCGATCGACCACGAGCGCCTGCAGGCCGGATCGCTCGATCTGGGCCGTGATGGAACGGTGGCCGCTCTCCACACGGTGGGCGTCGACCTTGCGACGCAGATTTTGGCTCAGTGCTCGGCAGAGCAAGTGTCGCTCCGCCATTAACGCATTGGTGCGTAGGTGGGGAGCGGGGAACTGGGAGAAGCCGATCGTCATGTTGGCCAGCGCACGTGTGGTGTGCAGGAACGCAATCGGACCGCGGGTCGCTGACGCGCCTGTGCGCTCCACGTGGAGCGCTTGGAATTGACTGAACGTGCGGCTGCGGTCTGGCCATACCCGGCGATAGGGGCTCGGCAGGCCAAGTTGCCGGAGTGCGTAGGAGCGTAGGCTGGCCCACGAGCCGGTGGCGCCCACCAAGCCGACATTGGGTTTGCGCAGCGCCCGCTCGAGTAGGCCCAGCCAGCCCGCCGAGCGCAACCGGCTGTGGGAGTTCAACACACAGATGTACTCGTGATCGAGTGTCCTTGCGGCGTGCTCGTAGGCCACGAGGTCAAGCGTCGGATGCTCGAGGACGATCTGCCGATGCGCCGTTCCCTGAAGCTCGGCCATGAGCGCACCACGAGCTCCGGGGTCTTCCTCCGGTGGAGCGACGCCATTGAAGACGATCACCAACTCGTGAGATGCGCCGGCCTCGCAGGCGTTATAGGAGCGCAGGAACTCCCTGAGCGGAGCAGGTCCCAACGGTCCCCACACGAGATGGACGACCGCGATCACAGTGTGGCGCCACCGTTGTCGCGTCCCGCGGCGCCGGTCCAGGGCAGGAGGTCGAGCAGCTCCGGCGGAAGTGCGCGCGTGGCGAGCAGGCATGCGCCGAACAGCACTGTCGAGATGCACAGGCGCGCGAGGTCCGGTATTCCCGTGAGCGCCAATGGGATCAGTCCGAGCGCAGCGGCCAGCGTGACGCGAGGCACAACCCGCAGCGATGGTCTGAGCTGAGGCCGTCGGTGGATCACAGCAAAGGCCTGGGCGATCCCGACAGCGATCTCCGCGACCCCGGTTCCGATCGCCGCTCCGCGCGCGCCGTCGATTGGGATGAGTAGGGCTACGAGCAGGGCGTTGCCGATCAGAGCCGTCACGTTCAGCACCATGATCTGGCGGTACAGGCCAAGACTCAGCAGCCCGTTGGCCCAAACGAGGCTCACGAACATCGCCCCCAGCGTGACCCCCTGAACGGCCAGCACCGGCGCGGCGTCCTTGAATTCCGGCCCCCCGATGACGGCGATCGCCAGCGGCGCTCCGACGGCGATCGAGATCGTGACCCACGCTCCCACGATCAGCGCGACTTCGAACACCTTGCCGAGGCCGTAACCGAGACGGTCGTGATCGCTGCTGGCCGCACGAGCGAAGATCGGGAACGCCGAGCTGGCGAGCAGCGCCGGGACCAGCGTGAGCGCTTCGACGATGCGAAATGACGCCCCGAAATAGCCGAGCTGCGTGCTGTTGGAGAGAATTGAGACGAGCAGGATCGCGACGCGCAGGTAGAGGGCCGACGCGGCGACCGCAACCGCGAAAGGGATCATCGATCCAACGAGTCTGCGCCAGCGCCGCCAGTTGAACGTCGGAGTCAGCGTCCGCACGCCGCGGACAAGCAGGGCAGTCGCAGCGAGCACAACGAGACCGACCGGGATCGAGATCCCGAGAAAGGGCACGAGCCTGGCACCAAGCAGCACGAGCACGACCGTGAGGAGCGCGGTGAGCAGCTGGCGGGTGAGATCCAGTGCGGCCACCCAGCCGAGCCGCAGCCCCACGGTCAGCGGGATCGCGAAGTTGTCCTGTGTGGCCTGCAGCAGCAGCCCGACCCCGGCCAGTGCGACCCCGGCGGCGAGTTGTTCGGAGTAGACGATCCACGCGATGGCGGTGGCGAGCGCTCCCCCGATCAGCGTGAGCACGATCCTCAGACCCAACAGGTCACGTGCCAGCGACCAGCCCTCGCCCGGTGGCAGGATCGAGATTTCCCGCACCCCGATCGCTGTCAGGCCGAGGTCCGAGAACGCGCCGACGATCGCGACGAGCGATCCCGCCAGCACGTACAGGCCGGTTTCGACCTTCCCAAGATGGCGCAGCAGGAGGGCCGCCGAGAGTCCGCCTGCTAGCACCCCTACCACGTAGCCGCTGACGCGCATCGCGCCGCCACGAACGGCGGCCGGGCCGGCCGCCGAGGTGGAGAGGATGTCGGACGAGTCGGCGGGCTCGTCCCCGAGCGGCTCCGGGTGGTCGCCCGTTGCGGGAGGGTCGCCCGGGCCTGCGGCCTCCGGCCGAGCCGATCTGGGTTGTGAGGGTACGATCTGCGAGATCCTAGAGCCAGCGCCCCCCAGGTTGATGCCGTTCTCGGGCGCGCGCTCGCACTCGCCCACCTCTGACGACGCGTTGCGTCACCGGCGAGCGGTGGTGGCTGCGGTCGATGAGCGAGCGTCCTGGATGGTGAGGACGACGACGCGGTCCTCGGACTCGACAAACACATATACGAGCAGCAGCCAGCGCCACGGTCCCAGGAGGAAGCGGAAGCCATCCCAGCGTCCACTCAGCGCTGGTCCCATGAGCGGGAAGCGCTCCAGTGGGCGTAGCGACCGCGCGACCCGGGCGCGCGTGTCCTCGGGCAGAGTATGGGTGCGGATGAGGCCTTCGAGATCCTCGACGGCTGCGACGGCGAGCTCGACGTGAGCCACGGATTACAGCTCGTTCAGCGGGATGGTCTCGCCGGCGTTCGCCTGCTCGAGGCCGAGTCGCGCGTGCTCGTACGCGCCGGGGATACCGTCCAGCAGCTCCGCGACGTTGCGCGCGTCGGGGTCAGCCTCGTCGAGGGCGCTGGAGAGCAGCGAGCGTGCGATCGTCCCAGGCTGGACGTGCATGCGGCCTGCCAGGCGCACGAGCTTCTCCGCCTGTTCGTCATCGAGCGTGATGTTCAGCCGCTCCATGCAGCCATGGTACACGGGACAGCACGTAACGTCGCGGGAACCATTTGGGCCGCTATTGCGCGTGTCCACCCTAAAGGCGCAGTACCACAGCCTCACCTTCACCGACGTGCGGGCGGCTGAAGGCCATCCGCACGGAGCTCGTCCTCGAGCAGGTCAAGAACGTTGTCGAGGACTTCTTGGGCACGCTCGCCGCTGAACTGGGCGAGGCCGTGGTTGATGGTCCTTCTACGCTGCCGGAGTGGGTCGGCTGCCTCCTTGTCGAGTGTGCCGGCGGAAGCGATCCAAACACTCTCGAAGGCCAGCGACGAATGCTCGGCGATACGATCGAAGTCGCCGTCGTAGTGCAGTACGCCGAGCTTGTGGGCGGCCGCGATCGCTGCAACGAGATAGTCCTGGTGTGGGAGGCGGTGAAAACCTGCCGCGTGTCGCGCGAGCTTGGCCTGGGCTCCAAGCGCGGCGTCAACCACGGCCTCCGACAGCTCCAGCGATCTGAGTGCCTCGAGCTCCTCCGACAACTCCGCGTGCTCGCGAGCGTTGCGCGCGCTGTAGAGGACCTCGAGCTCGAGGATCGGCGATCGGTAGAGGTGACCTTCCTCGAGCGCCAGAAGCCAGTCCGCACGCACGAGCTTGTTGCCGCCACGCTGAAACGCGGAGTTGTCGACTACGAGCTTCCTGCCTCCGAACGCCGCGCTCACTCGTGCAGCCACCGCGCGGAAGCGTCGCGGAGTGCCGCATAGTCGAGACCCCCCGGCTGCCGGAAGCGGTTGGCCAGGCGCTTAGCAGCCGCTCGTCGGCGCTGCTCGTAGTCTTCCTCGGCTTGGCTCTCTCGCCTAAGCGCCTCCTCGCCCTTGCTGACGAGCGCAGCGAGGATCTTTGAATCTGAGGTTCCGGCCGGGAAGCTGTGACGACCCCGTCGGAGCGCAAGCTCGACCTTCTCGTTACTCGTGACGGTGTAGCGGTGCTTCTTCGTCGGCATACGGGAAGAGTAGCACTAAGTGCGGCACTTCTGCCTGCTGGCGATGCGTCAGCGGCGGGCGAGCCGGCGTCCACTCTCGGTCTGGGGCGGTGTGTAGTTGAGCTCGAAGTGGTGGTACAGGCTTGACTCATCTCCCTGGGAGAGCTCCTCGCCGTGCTGCTCGATGTTGGGGGCGTCTTCGACCTGCGCCTTGGAGACCGCCGCCTGGAGGCTATCGGGCCCGACCTTGATTCCACCGAGCGGCACAAAGGTCAAGTGGCGAGCGATGAAGCCCTCCTTGACGGTCGCGAACTGCGGCTCGTCCGTCTCGACGTCGACATAAACGTCTTGGAGCTTGCCGATCTTCTCGCCGTAGCGGTCGACCAGCATCCTGCCGTGCCACTCGGCGACGCTCCACCTGGCATCCTCCTGATGCTCGGAGGCATCCAGTTCAGCGCCTTGCTCCTGCTCAGCGGGATCGAGCTCGGGATCTTGCTGGTTCTCGGTCATCGTCTTACGCTCCTCGTTCCTGTCGGCCTTGGCTTTCCCCTCCACGAAAGCAGAAGCGCGGCTTGTGGCTGCCCCGCGCTCATATGGTTACCCATGTACGTCATGCCGCTCACCTGACTCCAATTGCTACTGGCCCGCGCGCGACTGGTGGGGCCGAGGCCGTGTCCGGCAGGACCGGGGTCGTGGCTGCATCCTCGGGCTTGCTCCGGGGTCCGATCTCGGCGATGCGATGCCACCAGGACACGCGCTGCTCGATCAGACTGTCGAGGCAGAAGCGGCTCGGGCCGGTTTCGTAGTCGAGGGCGAGCAGTCCCATGAACACGACGGCGTAGATCACCGCGGTGCCGATATCAGTCGAGCTGCTCGTGTAAGGCCCACCAAAGCCCTCGGCGGTCGCCCAGATCAGGACGCTGAACAGCGCGGCGCTGACGTAGGTGAACTTGCGCGCGAAACCGAAGATTACGGCAGCCGCGACCAGCGTCTCGATCACCGCCGTCGAGTAGGCGAAAAAGCCAGAGTTGGGCGCGACCATGTTGATCCAGAGGTGAAACCAGCCATGCAGCCATCCGGGCTGCCCCTGGGCTGCTTCCCTCAACATGCCGGTGAATCCGCTGCGAAACGCGGGCTCCCACTTCAGCCCGGCGTCGATCAACCAGATCAAACCGAAGGCGATCCGAAACGCATCCTTCGGGCGGCAGTGAGCGCGAACGCGCTGCACGATCCCAACGCCTTCGGTCTTGGAGTGCTGCGGTCGAACACCCGCATCTAGAGCGCTCATGAGGTCGCCGCCGCCAAAGCGAGGACATCTGAGTTGTGGCTACTCTCGCTTCCATCGAGCACGACCTTGGGGTCGGCCACGGTGTCCCAGCCGCGCTGGCCGGGACCGTGGTAAACAAGAGCCTTCATGTCAGGCGCCAGCGACCGCCGGGTGGCGGTCTCGGAGGTTGATCTGCCAGTTGGCGAGTGGGAGCAGGAAGAGGACTCCTCCGAGCAGGATCAGGATGAATCCGGCGAGGGTGGCGATGCTGCCGATGACCGACCAGCCCCAGGCATTGAGCAGTAGGCCCCTCAGCGTCTCTCCCATGAACAGGGTGGTGCGCTCACCTGCGAGCGTCGTGTTCTTCATGCCGCCGGCGATCCACTCAGCGCTGATCTGGGAGTAGGTCTTGCCGCCCGCGACCTTGGTCAGGTCCACGCCGATCTGGTCCTGGGCGTAGAGCTTTGCCTGCTTGCCGGTGAGCACCTGCTGACCGGCGTAGGACGCGAGGGCCGGGTTTGTCGCGGGCTTTGGGAAGAAGATCTTCTGCGGAGCCAGCTGGTCGTGAACGACCTGCTTGTCGTAGTGACCGCCGACGACGGCGAGTGCGCCGACGACGATCATGCCTGCCGCGGCGACGGTGGCGATCGAGGTCAGACTGGTCAGTTTCGCGAGCAGTGGGTTGCGCGGAGCGTGATCGGGCTGTGGATTTTGGTGTCGTCCGTTGGGTACCGGGTCGGATACGGGATCCGCGATCTCGTGGGGCGTTACGCCGTTGCCGGTGGTCGGAGCGGGCGGATAAGGGATGACTGAGCTGGGCACGGTTGGCCTCTTTCGTTGGGTGTGCGCATGGGCGCCAGCGACCTGAGCAGCACCGCGGACCTGAACAGCATAGCATGAAAATGAAGTCTAGGAAAAATATATCTAGATATGCTATTCTTGTTTCTATGGCTGAGGACACGGTTCCGCGCTGGAAGTTCCTGACGAACCACGCCCAAGTTCTGGTGTGCATCGCCGACGATCCGGGCGTGCTTCTACGGGAGATAAGCGAGCAAGTCGGTATCACCGAACGCGCCGCCCATCGAATCGTCGCCGAGCTCGCGGCCGGCGGCTACATCAAGCGAGAGCGCAACGGCCGCCGCAACCAGTACACGATCCAGTCCGGGGTTGCACTTCCCGACCGTCTCGGCCGCGCCAAGCGGGTCGGCGACCTGCTCGCGATTCTCGCCGACACGAACGGCGGGTCTCCCGGTCCGGCGGTCCCGCTGGCAGTACCTAACGGGAAGGCCGATCGGTAGTCGTGTCCAGCAATCCCGGCCCCGAGGCAACAACCAGCTCGCGTTCGGAGAAGCTCCGCGTGGTCATCGCCGGCGGGGGAGTGGCCGCCCTCGAGACCGCACTGGCCCTAGCCGACCTCGCGTCCGATCGCACTGACGTGACCGTCATCGCGCCCAACACCGAGTTCGTCTACCGCCCGATGGTCGTCCGCGAGCCATTCGCCTACACCTCTGCACACCGCTACCCGCTGGCGCCGATCGTCCACGACGCCGGGGCAAAGCTCATCACAGGCGAACTGGGCTGGATCGACCCGGTCACGCGGACGATCCACACCAAGGCCGATGACTCGATCGAGTACGACGCGCTGATGCTCGCGCTCGGGGCGACCGTCACGAAGCGCTACCCGCACGCTCTCACGATCGACGACCGTGATCTGGAGGAGACCATGCACGGGCTGATCCAGGACGTCGAGGGCGGCTACGTCCACAAACTTGCATTTGTCGCGCCTGGACGGATGGCCTGGCCGCTGCCGCTCTACGAGCTCGCGTTGATGACCGCCGGACGCGCCTACGACATGGACATCAAGCTGGAAACGACAATCGCCACCCCCGAGGACAGCCCGCTGGCGATCTTTGGATCGTCGGCGAGTAGCGCCGTCGCCGAGCTGCTCGCCCGCGCAAACGTCAAGACGGTTACCTCCGCCTACGCCGAGGTCCCCAGCTCCCGCGAAGTGGTGATCAACCCCGGCGAACGGCACCTGGAGGTGGATCGGGTGATCGCATTGCCCGAGCTCTATGGCCCCGTCGTGCGCGGCATTCCGCTAGGCGAGCACGGCTTCATCCGCGTGGACCCGCATTGCCGAGTACCCGATGTCGAACGCATCTACGCAGCCGGCGACGCGACCGACTTCCCCATCAAGCACGGCGGCATCGGCTCGCAACAGGCCGACGTTGCCGCGCAATCGATTGCGGCCCTAGCCGGAGCATCCGTGACGCCTGAACGCTTCAACCCGACGATCCACGGCATGCTGCTGACCAACGGAGAGCCTCAATACCTCACCGCTCACATCACAGGCGGGCACGGGTTCAGCTCGGAAGTCACCGGCACACCGACCTCCTCGCCGCCGAGCAAGATCGCCGCGAAGTACCTCGCGCCGTACCTGGAGGAACGCGACCGCGAAAGCACCCCGACATAGTGCAGACGGGGGTCAAGATATCGATTCCCGTCGGTGGGTCATTGACCGTCGGAGGGTCATCGAAGACACCAGGGCGCTTGCGCCGCCGGTGGCGGCCGTGACAGAGGGGTGCGGTTTCCCCTCGACCTGGCGCAGGGTGCGCAGGGCGACCGCGATCATCCTCGCAGCGGTGGCCTCGTTGAGGCCCACCCTGCGGGCGGCCTGGCGGCGGTTGTGCTCGCCGAACAGGATCAGCGCCAGCAGATCTCGTTGGGAGCGGGGCAGGAGGGCGAGGTCAGCTCGGGCCGGTGGCCGCGGGTCGCGGTAGGTCTTTGCGCGCTGCCCCGGTGTGCGCTCGCGCGTCTCACGCACCTGTGTGCAACTGGTGTAGACCTCGCCGGCCAGTGCGGCGCGAAGGCTTTGCTCCTCCAGGCAGATGCTGGTGGGGGCTCGCCAGAGGGCGATGAAAGCCCGAGCTACGGCGTCTCTGGCGAGTTCCGGATCCTCAGCAATGAGCAACGCAAGGCTACAGAGAGCGGTGGCGTGCCGGTCGTAGGTCTCCTCGACTGCCTCGACACTGAGCGCAGCGACTGCGGCAAAGAGCGCGGCGTCGCCCGCTGCGGCGAGTGCGGAGGTCCTCCGCCCTCTGGCGAGGATGCTCATGAGTGGCTGGCCACGATCTGTTCGAAATTGACGAGGTTGAGCAGCCGCTGCGACTGCGGACGCTGGGAGCGGATGCTCAATGAGCCACCGTGCGACCCAGTCGCAAGCGCTGCACGTCCACCGGCGGGTTGTGGCCTGTGCTCGACTCGCATTACGCTCCAGAAATCGTCCTGTAACCAGCAACGCCACCGAGGTCTGGAGCGACGCGAAAGCGGATCTAACCGCTGACCATAACTATTCTAGCACTTCGATAATATTCTGGTCGTCTGCCCCGAATGGAGTCCTTTCCGGGGAGGGAGTGTCAACGTTCGGACGTTGAGGCGCCGAGCGCGGGGTCGCTGAGTGAGGCGGCGTCGAGGTGGCCGTCGATGAGCTCGCGGGCGACGTTGCTAAGGCGAAGGTTGTGCGCTCGCGCGTACGTGCGCATCCGGGCAAACGCTGCGTCCACGCCGATGTGAGCGCGCTCGGCCAGCACACCCTTGGCCTGCTCGATGATCACTCGGCTGGTGAGCGCGCCCTGGAGTTGCCCGACCACGCCATGCGCTTGGCGTACGGTGCGCTCCTGCAGCAGCGCGATCGCGGCGATGTCAGCCATCCCCTGCCCGAGCGGCATGTCCTGCTCGACCAAGCGCCCCGTCACCGCGCGAAACAGATTCAACGCCCCGACGGTCTCGTCGCGCACGCGCATCGGGATCGCCTGCACGGAGCGAAACCCCATCTGTACGGCCGTCGGCGCGAACGTCGGCCAACGACCCGCATCGGCCGTGAGGTCCTCGCTGAACACCGGCACTCCGCGGCGGTAGCACTCAAAGCACGGCCCCTCCTCGTTCTGGGACTGCAACAGGTCCAGCGCGTCGGAACGCTCGCTGGAGGAGGCCATCACTCGCAGCACGCCAGCGGCGTCGGCAAGCAGCAGCCCCGCCTCGGTGCAGTCCAACAGCTCTACGCAGCGCTCCGACAGACGGTGCAGGAACTCGACCACGTCGAAGTCCTCGACCATCGTGTCGGCCAACTCGACGAAGGTCTCCACAATCCGCTGCTCTCGTGTCACGATTCGATCTCGATCTCGCTCGCCCATGGCGTGACTATCGTCATTATGAAGCAGTGACGTTCGCGTTTGCTCCTCACGCCGTCTCCGTGAGGCGCAGGCGGCGCATGACGATCTCACGTGCGACGGCTCGCAGCGGGAGGCTCTCTGCGAACGCATGGGCGCGCAGGCGGACGAACGCCTCGTCCAGGCAGACGCCAAGCTGAACCGAGACCATCCCGGTCGCCTGATGGATCTCCGCCCAGTGCGACGGCTCCCTCGCCAGCAGCTCGTGCAACTCGCCGGCCGGGGCACCGGCCTGGAGGCCGAGGACCATGTGGGTTGCCACATCGGCCAGCACCAGGCTGTAAGCCAGCTCATCCGCGCTCAACTCGCCCGAGCGATCGCGATAGAGCACCAGCACTCCAATCCGGATCGCCCCTAGAGCCAGCGGAAAGGCGAACACCGCCAGGACGCCGGCGTCCACACCGGCCTGGGCGAACACCGGCCAGCGCACCACCGCAGGATCGGCCAGGTCCGACTCCAGCACCTGAGCCCTGCTCGTCCATGCATCCACGCACGGTCCCTCACCCAGCGTGAGCTGCAGCTCCTGCACCACCGCAATACCCGGATCGGACACCCCAGCGGTCCCACGCAGTTCCCCGTCCACCATCAGCGAAAGCCCCGCCCCCCTCAGCGAGAGCAGTACCACCGCCGCCACGCACACCCGGTCAATCGGCGAACCCGAGCTGCCGCCATCGGCTGCCGCCATCGCCCTCAGCACCACGCTTAGCCGATCGGTCGGCACTGCCTAACCCTACGCCGATCAGCCCCCGGCTACGTTGGGAGATCTACCTCCCTCATGGGGCTTCAGACGGCTACCGGGGATCGGGTTCCGACTAATAGACATATGTCGGGTTACTGATCCTTGACTAACGCTAAGGCGGCGAACTGTCGGTCTACATAACAGGTCGAAGAGACTGGGGAGCCATCCCCTTCTATCGCGGTGGTTGACGCCGCCGTGAGGAGGCGTCCGAAGCCACCATGCCTGAGTCGCTCGACAGGATCGCGCATACCGTCGCACACCTCGCGACAGCGCCATTGCGCACAAGCGCTGGCGGCAGCAGACGACGCTGGTGGATGCTGGTCGCATGTGTGATCCTCGTGCTTGGCTTGGCGGTCTCACTCGCCGGCGCGCTGCTATGGCGCTCGAGCGTGCGCACACACGATAAGCAGACGTTCCAGACCGCCGCGACCGACGTCAGCGAGACGACGGAGACGCTGCTGCGCCGCGATACCGACTTCGTAGCGACGCTGCGCGCCGTGCTGACCATGCAGCCCAGTCTGAGCGCTGGCGGCTTCAGTCAGTGGTTCACCGAGCTAGGCGGCCACCAGCGGCAGGTGGGAGGCCTTGGCACACTGGTCGTCAAGTCGGTGCCGGCAGCTGAACTGGCGGCCTTCCAGGCACAGCGCGACGCCGCCCCCGCCTTTCGTGCGCTCGTGGGAGGAAGAGTCGAGCCTGTCGTTCCGGGCGGCCGCACTCGCTACTGCCTGCTCTCGGCCGGCGGCGTGAACACTCCGTACAGCCCAGGCATCGCCCGGCTGTTGCAGGGAGACTGGTGTAACCCGAACTCCGCGATTGGTGGATATCCGGCGGGCGGGACCTCGCAGGCGGATCTCATGCGGTCGATCGCCG
This sequence comes from uncultured Solirubrobacterales bacterium, assembly GCA_963701215.1. Classification (GTDB taxonomy): domain Bacteria; phylum Actinomycetota; class Thermoleophilia; order Solirubrobacterales; family Solirubrobacteraceae; genus Palsa-744. The sequence goes on along the minus strand of OY969580.1, from coordinate 3,601,028 downwards.
ACAGCGGGCAGTTCCTGGTCTACCCCGTGATGGCCGAAGGAGTGAGCACGTTCTTCGTCGAAGCAGCGTTCTACAGGCGCAGCGCGAGCCTTGCGAGCGTGGCGCAGCGCCGCGCGGCCTTGGTCGGCTGGGTTTCCAGCTCCTTTGATATCGCCACTCTCATACGGTCGGCTGTCGGCGAGTACCGCGGTCTTGTCGTGACGCTGTATCACAGCGATCCCGGTGAGCGTCCTGAACTCATGGGTCGGGTGGGAGCTGCTGGGACCGCCAGTCCGTTCACGCACGCCACGACGCTGCAGATCGATGGCACGTGGATTGTGAAGGTGGCGGGAGCCGGCGTCGTGAGCGGTCTGTCTGCCAATGTGCAGGGACTGCTGGTGTTGCTGGGCGGAGCGATCGTGAGCTTCCTGCTGTTCGCACTGGTGGTGGTGTTGACGCGCTCGCGCGAGCGCGCTCTGAGGATGGTCGAGCAGAAGACCGGCCAGCTTCGTCACCAGGCGCTGCACGATGCCCTCACCGGCCTGCCCAACCGGGTCTTGGCGCTCGACCGCGCGGAGCAGATGCTCGCCCGCGCGCGGCGCCAGCACATTCCGGTGGCGGCGCTGTACGTCGACGTCGACGGCTTCAAGCAAGTCAACGACACTTTCGGGCACGCCGCCGGCGACGATCTGCTGAGGATTGTCGCCACGAGGCTTGCGGGTATCGTCCGCGAGGGCGACACGGCGGCCCGCCTTAGCGGCGATGAGTTTGTCGTGCTCGTCGAGGGCTCCGCACTCGACGCTGGTGCCGAGCTCGTCGCCGAGCGCCTGCTGGACGTCTTGCGTCAGCCATATGAAGTGAATGGGGAGATCGGGCGTCAGCTCTCTCTGACCGCGAGCGTTGGTGTTGCCTCGGGCCTGCGGGGCAGCGCCGCCGAACTGCTGCGCGACGCGGATGTTGCCCTGTACGAGGCAAAGACGGCTGGCAGTAACTGCTATGTGCAGTTCGAGTCAGGAATGCAGACCGCCGCGCAGGACCGGCTCACGTTCGAGATGGACCTCGCCGAGGCGCTTGAGAACAAGCAGCTGTTCCTGCTCTACCAGCCCACCTTCGACCTGCAGTCGGAGAACGTGATTGGCGTCGAGGCGCTGCTCCGCTGGCGTCACCCCACGCGCGGCGTCATCCCACCCGTCGAGTTCATCCCGATCGCCGAGGAAAGCGGACTGATCGTGCCGATCGGCCGCTGGGTGCTCGAAGAGGCCTGCCGGCAGGCCGCGACATGGCACGAGCGGGGCCACCGGATCGGCATATCTGTGAACGTGTCCGGACGCCAGCTCGATGACGACGAGCTGATCGAGGACGTGGGCGATGCGCTCGAGAACAGTGGATTGGAACCGGAGGCGCTGACACTCGAGATCACCGAGACCACGCTGATGCGCGACGCCGAGGCCACAGCCCTGTGCCTGCGGGAACTCAAGGGACTCGGAGTTCGCATCGCGATCGACGACTTCGGCACCGGCTACAGCTCACTGGCCTACCTGCGCCAGTTCCCCGTCGACGCCTTGAAGATCGACCGCTCCTTCATCGGCGGTATCGCGGCCTCCAAGGAGGCGACAGCCCTGATCCGCACGCTCGTGCAGCTCGGCAAGGCGCTCCAGATCGAGACGCTCGCTGAGGGCATCGAGGACCAGGTCCAGCTCGAGACCCTGCAGCGCGAACACTGCGACCACGGGCAGGGCTTCCTGTTCTCGCGCCCGCTTGACGTCGGCGCAGTCGAGGCATTCCTACAGGCCAGCGACTCCTCGACGCAGCCGCTTTCGACACGCTAAAGAGCGGTCGGTGCTACTCTCTTCCTGCTAACGGTCAAGATCCGTGAAATGGAATCTGAGTCCAAGGATGGTCGTACCGTGGGGAGTGACGTAGAGGCTGCCCTCCTAGCCCGCTCGCAGGAACTGGCGGCGCAACTGGAACTTGCGCGGGACGCGATCTTCGCGCGGGACGCCAAGCGCCGGATCACGTTCTGGAACAAAGGCGCCCAAGACATCTATGGCTTCCCATCCGCGGAGGCCCTCGGCAAGACCCCGCACGACTTGCTGGGCACCGAGTACCCCGGGTCGCTAGGGGAGATCGAGCGGATCGTCACCGAGACGGGCGGCTGGGAGGGCAATCTCGTGCAGCACACAAAGGACGGTCATCGCGTGGTCGTCGAGAGCCGCTGGGCTGCGCAGTACGACCCGGGGGGAGGCCTTGCGGGCTTGCTGGAGGTCAACCGGGACGTCACCGTGCGACTGGGGATCCAGGCCGCCCTGCTGGAGCTCGCCCCTGACGCTTTTGTGGGTGTTGGGCGCGATGGCCTGATCGTGCTGGTCAACGCCCAGACCGAAGTGCTGTTCGGGTACGAGCGCGGCGAGCTGTTGGGGCGGTCGGTGGAGCTGCTGATACCCGAGCGCTTTGGCGCAGCGCACCGCTCACACCGGGCGGGGTACTTCGAGGATCCGTGCCCCCGGCCGATGGGCGCCGGGCTGGGGCTGTTCGGGCGGCGTCGCGACGGCAGCGAGTTTCCGGCTGAGATCAGCCTGTCGAGCATCGAGACCGAAGACGGCCTGCTCGCGATCGCCGCGATCCGCGAAATCAGCGAGCGGGTGGCCGCGACCCAAGAGCATGAGCGCCTGCAGGCCGACGCCGAGCGTGAGAAGCGGCACAACCAGGTGCAGCAGGCCCACCGTCTGGAGAGCCTTGGGCAGCTCGCGGGTGGGATCGCGCACGACTTCAACAACCTGCTGGCGGTGATCATCAACTACTCGGCCTTCATCGCCAACGACCTGGAAGCAGCCGCCGGCATCGATGGTGACGAGCGCTGGCGGACGACGTGCGAGGACCTGCAGCAGATCCGCGTCGCGGGGGAGCGGGCCGCGCAGCTCACCCACCAGCTACTCGCGTTCGCCCGTCGCGACGTCGTGCAGCCAGAGGTCGTCGATGTCAACCACGTGGTCGGCGACATCGAGCAGCTTCTGCACCGCACGCTCGGCGAGCACGTCGAGCTCCGCAGCTCCCTGACCGGCAACCTGCGCCCCGTGCTGATCGACCCCGGGCAGCTCGAGCAAATCCTTGTCAACCTCGCGGTCAACGCTCGCGACGCGATGCCAGAGGGCGGCATGTTGAGGATCGATACCGCCAACGTCGAGATCGACGAGGACTACGCCTCTTCGCGTCCCGGGCTGTCTCCCGGATCGCACATCCGCCTGCGGGTCAGCGACACCGGTGTGGGAATGTCCAGCGAGGTGCTCGAGCGGGTGTTCGATCCGTTCTTCACCACCAAGCCCCTGGGCCAGGGGACCGGCTTGGGGCTGGCCACGGTGTACGGGATCATGCAGCAGGCCGGTGGGCGCGCCCAAATCTACTCCGAGCCGGGCGTGGGCACGACCTTCACGGCGCTGCTGCCCGCCACCCAGCAGGCCCCCTCACGGGTCGAGCGGCGGCCCGACCCTGTACAGCCAAAGGGTGACGAGACGATCCTCCTGGTCGAGGACGAGCAGGCTCTGCGCGAGGTCATCCGTCGCATCCTCGAGGGGGGCGGCTACAAGGTGATCGCCGCGCCCAACGGCCCCGAGGCGCTGGCGGCCGCCGAGGGCCACGCCGGGCCAATCCACTTGCTGCTCACCGACGTGATCATGCCGCAGATGCCCGGTCCGCAACTGGCCGAGCGGATGCAGCGTGTGCGCCCCACGGTGCAGGTCCTGTTCATGTCGGGCTTCGCCCAGCCGATCCTCGACTCGACCGAGAAGCTCAAGGCCGGGGTGTCGCTGATCGAGAAGCCGTTCTCAGGCCCAGCGCTGCTCACCAAGGTCAACCAGGTGCTCGACCGGTGACAGAGCTCCTGATCGTCGACGACGAGCGGGCGCTGCGGCGTTGGGCCGAGCGGGTGCTGAGCGACCGCGGCTACACCTGCGACGGCGCGGACGACGCGATGGCCGCACGGGAGCATCTTGCGCTCGCGGCCTACCAGCTCGTGCTGCTCGACGTCAACATGCCGGGTGAGTCGGGCATGCACCTCCTCTCGCACATCCGCAGCCACCACCCCGCCTGTGCCGTGGTGATGGTCACCTGCGAGGACAGCACCGAGCTGGCGATAAGTGCGATCGAGCTCGGGGCCTACGGCTACATGATCAAGCCGGTCGCGGCGGGCGAGCTGCTGATCAACGTCGCCAACGCCCTGCACCGCAGACGTCGGGAGCTCGAGAGCCGCCGCCTGCTGCAACGCCTGCAGGTCACCGTGTCCGAGCGCAGCGCACAACTCGAGGATGCCCTTCAGGATCTGAAGCTCTCGGAGAACAAGGTGTGGGCCTCCCAGGCAGAAACGATCTTTCGCCTCGCCCGCTTGGTCGAGTTCCGCGACGAGGAGACCGGCCAGCACCTGCAGCGTATGAGCGCCTACTGCGAGATCCTGGCGCGCCGGATTGGGCTCTCCGAGCAACAGTGCGAGCTGATCCGGCTCTCAAGCCAGCTACACGACGTGGGCAAGGTCGCGGTCCCGGACAGCATCCTGCTCAAGCACGGAAAGCTCACCCCGGATGAGTTCGAGACCATCAAGGGCCATGCCGAGACCGGCTACAGGATGCTCGCGGGCTCGGCCTCGGAGGTGGTCCAGATGGGAGCCTTGATCGCCCGCAGCCATCACGAGCGCTGGGATAGTACGGGCTACCCCGGGGGGCTGGCGGGCGAGGCGATCCCCCGCGAGGGCAGGATCGCGGCCGTGGCTGACGTGTACGACGCGCTCACCAGCGATCGCGTGTACCGCTCCGCGTTCCCCGTCACCACCGCGCTGGAGATGATGCAGGCAGATCGTGGCAGTCATTTCGAGCCGGCGCTGCTCGACGCATTCATGGCCTCGCTGCCGGAGGTCGAGGCGATTCGCAACGCCTACACCGACTGAGCGTGCATCGAGCACGCCGCGCAACAGCTCCCGCATCGCGGCGTCGTCGTCTACCACCAGGATCCGCGACCGGCTCATACCGCTGCCAGCACGCACGCTCGCCCGGATGCCTTGGCGCGATAGAGGGCCTCGTCCGCCGCGCGCGACACCGCAGTGAGACTGCGCCCGTCGAGTGGATACTCGGCGACGCCTGCGCTGAAGCTCACCTGCAACGTTCCCAGGCTGCCCGTGAACTCCTCCTTGCCGAACCGCTCGAGCGTGTTGGCGAGGCGCTGAACGCCGTTCTCGCGCGTCATGCCGTACATGCCGACGATGAACTCCTCCCCGCCCCAGCGTCCAACGACATCGGTGCCGCGAAAGTCGCGCCGTAGGTACTCGCCGAGGCGTCGCAGCACGCTGTCACCGGCGGCATGGCCGTGACGGTCGTTGACGAGCTTGAAGCCGTCGACGTCGAGCATGGCCACTGACAGGGGCTCTGAGAAGCGATCGGCGAGAGCGGCAAGCTGCATCAAATCTTCGTCTGACTTGGCCCGGTTAGCCACGCCGGTGAGATAGTCCGTCTCCGCCTGGGCGCGAAGGAGACGGACGCGCTCCAGGCGATTGGCGACTCGGTTGACGAGCTCGGGCCCGATGATCGGCTTGGCGATGTAGTCATCGGCGCCGGCGTTGAACACCTCCTCGACGGTCGCGGCGTCGGTGCGGGCGGTGGCGAAGATCACAGCGAGGCGGCTCCAGCGGGGATCGTTGCGCACGGTGCGGCACAGCTCGGGGCCGTTGACGCCCGGTAAGTCGACATCCAGGATCAGCAACTCGGGCGCCACCTCCTCCAGCGTCTCCCAGAAGCGCAGCGGATCGGCGAGGGTCGACACCTCCAGGTCATGCGGGCGTAAGAGCGCGCGCATGGCGTCGAGCATGGCGGGATCGTCGTCGACGACGAGCACCCGCGTGGCCGCGAGGCGATCGCGTGCAATGAACTGCTCGACTGCGTCCAGAATCTCGGACGGCAGCAGCGACTTGGGCAGGAACGCGCGGCTGCCGCGCCGCACTGCCTCGACACGATCGGTGAAAGCGCCGGTGCCGGTGAGAACGAGCACCGGGATCGGCGGCGTCGCTGCGCTCAGCTGCGACAGCAGGGCATACGCGTCCGCCATACCGTCAGGCGGGAAGGTGAGATCGAGCAGCACGATCGCTGGAGGGCGCTCGGCGCACAGCGCCCGCGCCTCCTGTGGGCTGCCGGCCATGTCGCAGCACACCTTTCGCGAGGCCGCCTCCACGGCGACGCGCTCACACAGCTCGCGATCGTCGTCAACGATCAGGACTCGCAACCGATCGCCGGCGGGCTTGGTGCGCTGTGCGCGCGGAGCCGCGAGCGCCTCGCCCTGCAGCTCGCGGTGCACAGCGGCGATCAGCGTTGACATCGCCGCCGCGCGCTGTGGGAGAGGGTCGGCGAGTTCGAGCTCGAGCTCGCGTGCCGCCTCCGAGGCGCGGATGAAGCCGAATGTCCCCACCGATCCGATCAGCGAGTGCGCGGCTCGCTGTGCTTCGTCGCGCAGTTGCCCGTCGAGCTTCCCCGCGGTCAGCGCTGTCACGGCACGCTCGATCAGATCCACACGTTTCAGGACCCCCGCGCGATGCTCCTGCCAGATCGCGCGCAGGGCGTCCTCGGACGATCTCGTGGTGGGAGCGCCCGAGCTCCCACTAGCCGTCGCGGACGGCGAGAGCCACCGCGCACCGTGTTCTGGATCGGGCCTTACGCTGGCCATCCCAGGAGTACGGCAACTTGTCGGGAGAGATCAGATATATCGAATGGCTTTCCAATGACACCGGCGACCGGGACGCGCCGAAAACGCTCGCTGTCCTGCAGCCGATCGTGTGCCGTCAGCAAGAGGATCGGGAGTGAGCCCGTCGCAGGAATCGCATGCAGGCGCTCGGCGACGGCAATGCCGTCCATGCCGGGCATCACCACGTCGAGCAGGAGCGCGTCGAACCGCTCTGACACAGCTCGCTCGATCCCCTCCTCGCCAGAGACCGCCGTGATGACCCGCCACCCGCCGATCGTGCCCAGCGAGATCTTGGTGGCCTCGCGGATCAGCGCCGAGTCGTCGATCACGAGGATCTTGCGGCTGGGTGCGGCCGCAAGGGTCTCGGCGGGGGAGGCGTCGGCAGGGAAGGACATGGCTCTCGAGTTAGTCTTCGACAGCGACCGACATCTTGATGAGAGGGATCCATCTGTTGCTTTAGATATGAGCAGGAAGTACCCGAAAACCGGGCAGTAAGCAGCTGTGAGGTGTGCGGAAAACCCGCAATGACCTTTCAGTTGAAGCCCGCGCCGAGCTCGCAGCGTTACAGCTAGGCCACGCAGCGACCGATACAACTCACATGCCTTCGACCCTCGGTGAGCGGCTGGGTCCGACGCGGCGGATCGCGCTTGCCGGTGCGCTGATCGTCGTCCTGGTCGGCGTGGCGATCGGCGTGACGCTGTGGCGCTTTGGGGCCAGCACGGCAAGGTACGAAGCGACGCTGCAGAACACCGCCACCGTCGCCGAGACGGCCGCAGCGCGAACGGCGGTATACGACGTCCTGAACGGCGCACGACCGCTTACGACGAGCGGGAGCGCCGCGGACATCCCAACGCTGCGCGAAGACTACGCCGAGCTCGATCCCACGCTGGTCTCGCTTCAGCGCTTCACGACCGACACCCCGCTCGAGCAGACGGCATTGAGCCGCGCCCGAGCGAACGCCGCCACGCTGGGAACCACAGTTGCCGCACTGGCGCACAACGCGGGGACGCCCGGCGCTGCTATGGAGGTCGACCGCATCGCGCGTCTGCTCGACGGCGTCGACCACCAGCTCGACGTGGTGGTCGCCCAGGAGGACACCCAGGATCAGAGCGACCAGCGCTCGGCACAGGCCACGGCGCACTCCGCACTGCTCCTCTCGCTCCTCGCCGGCGGGCTCGCCATGCTGTGCGCAGCGCTGCTCACCGTCTACACCGTACGCCTGACCCGCCGTCTGCTCACGCAGATACGGGCGACGTCGGGCACCCTGACCGAGGCCACGAACGAGATGCGCGCGGCGACGCTCGAGGCGGCCGCCGCCACCAGCCAGCAGTCCGCGGCGATCTCCGAGGTCGCAGCCACGCTCGAGGAGCTCAGCGCAAGCGCGGCAACGATTGCCGATAACGCTCAGATCACCGCGACGGAGGCGCTGGAGACCGGCGAGCGCAGCCAGCAGATCGGTCAGGTGCTCGAGCTGATCAACGGAGTCGCCGAGCAAACCAACCTGCTGGCGCTCAACGCGGCGATCGAGGCAGCGCGGGCCGGCGACGCGGGCCGTGGGTTTGCCGTCGTCGCCGGCGAGGTGCGCAAGCTCGCTGAGCGCACGGTGCACTCGACGGAGTCGATCCGTCAGATCGCCACTGGCATCCAGGAGAAGAGCAACTCCACGATCCTCGCCACCGAGCAGAGCATGGCGGCGACCGACAACCAGAAGGACGCCGCCGCGCAGGCGGCGACGACAATGGTGGAGATCCGCCGGGCGGCCGAGCAGCTGGCGGCCGAGCAGCAACTGCGGGCGGGCACCTCCGAGCGCGTCGAGGAGCTCGTGCGCGGCTTGGAGCGGATGCTCGACCGCTATGGAATGCAAGCCGCAAACGGCCATGCGGACACGGCGGTCCACTAGCAGGCGTGTCCGGTGAGCGGAGCGCAAGTGCGGGTGCGGGTGGGCGGCGAGCAGTACGCGCTGCCGGTCGAGCACGTCCACGAGGTCGTCGATCTCGGCGAGCTGACACCCGTCCCGGGATCGGCCGACAGCGTACTCGGATTGTTGAACCTGAACGGCGAGATCGTCCCGACTTTCGATCTCGCGAGAATCCTGCAGATCGAGCGCGAGGGCAGGCCACGGCGTCTGCTCGTCACCGAGTGCGATGGGCAGCGCGCGGCGTTCGCGGTGGATGACGTGATCGACGTAGGCCCACTGGCCGGCACGATGCAGGAGTCCGAGTCCCGGCATCTGCTTGCGAGCACGGTCCTCGACGGGGCGATGGTCGGCGTGCTCGCGGTGGACGCCTTGTTCGACTCGATCGCCCCGGAAGATGAGCGATGACCGCCGCCGAGGTTCCCGCGGATCTCATTCAGATCTTCCGCGAGGAGGCCGCTGAGCACCTGGACGGAATGGTCGCCTGCCTGCTCGCCGTCGAGGCTGGTCAGGCGTCGGGGCAGGCCACGGACGCGCTGTTCCGTCACGCGCATTCGATCAAGGGCAGCGCCGGCATGGTCGGCCTGCACGAGGCCAGTGCCATCGCCAACGCGATCGAGGACGTGCTGGAGACGGCGCGCAAGGTTGGTGCACTCTCACCCCTGCTGACCGAGCCTCTGCTGCAAGCAACAGACGCACTGCGCCGCGCGGTCGACGGCGAGCGCGGGGTCGCGCCGACAGCTGTCAAGGCGCTCGCCGTCGACATCTCGGAGAACGGGTCGCCAACAGCGGAGGGCGAGGCAGTGGCAGAGAACGGGTCATCCGAGCACCGGGTGGTCAAACACGACAAGGAGGCAGGCGACACTCCAAAGAACGTGGTGAGCACCCGCTCGATCCGAGTCGCGGCGCACAAGGTCGACCGCATGCTCGACGCGGTCAGCGAGACGGTCCTCCACCACCGGCGCCTGGAGCACATACTCGACGGCGCTCCGCGAGGAGCCGACGAAGTGCTCGAGCAGGAGGTGGACCGTGGGGAGCGCCTGCTCGACGAGTTGCAGGAGACGGTTCTCGAGCTGCGCATGGTGCCGCTGAGCTTCATCACCAGTTCGTTGCCGCGAGCCGTGCGCGACCTTGCGGCCGCCGAAGGCAAGCAGGTCGCCCTTGAGATCACCGGCGCAGATACACAGCTCGACCGGGTTTTGCTCGACGGCATGTCCGAGGCGATCAACCATCTGCTGCGCAACGCGGTTGCGCACGGCATCGAGCTGCCCGACGTGCGCGAGCGCGCCGGCAAGCCGCGCCGCGGAGCGCTCGAGCTGCACGCCCAGCCGCGCGGCGGACAGGTCGCCATCGAGGTGCGCGACGACGGCGGCGGCGTCGTCGCCGCCGCGCTCGCCGAGGGCGCGCGCCGCGGTTCGCTCGTCGACGTGCTCACCGAGGCCGGGTTCTCAACAGCCGAGGACGTCAGCGAAATCGCCGGTCGCGGCGTCGGGCTCGATGCGGTCAAGCGCCAGGTCGAGTCGGTCGGCGGGAGCCTCGCCATCGACACCGAGCCGGGCACGGGTACATCCGCGACGTTGCTGCTGCCGGTCACCCTCGCGCTGCTGCGTGTGTTGATCGTCAAGCGCGGTGCTCAGCGGTTCGGACTTCCGCTGGCTAGCGTCACCGAGGTGATCGCGGTAGAGCAGGTGATGATGCTCGGTGGGCGGCCGTCGATCCTGGTGGGAGAGGAGTCCCTGCAGCTCTCTGATCTGGCGCCCGTCCTCGGCATGGTCGCACCCGATCTGCCGGAGGTCTCCCGGGCGCTTGTGGTGGACGCGACCAACGGGCGCCTTGCCGTCGCCTGCGAGGAGGTGATCGGTGAGCAGGAGGTTGTCGTCAAGCCGCTCGGCCGCTCACTGGCCGGGGTGTCGGGCTACCTCGGCGCCGCGATCCTCGGTGACGGGGCGGTCGTGTTGATCCTCGATCCGGCCCACCTGGTTCGCCAAGCTCCGCGCACCTCGGCCGTGGCCCCGGTCGGCGGCGCCTCCGCGCTGCGGGCGAGGCAGGCGCCGAAGGTGCTCGTCGTCGACGACCAGTTCACGGTGCGCGAGCTGCAACGCAGCATCCTCCGCGCGTCTGGGTATCGCGTGGAGGTCGCCTGTGACGGCCGCGAGGCACTCGGCGCGCTGAGCGCCGGCGGCGACTTCGACATTGTCGTCACCGATCTGCAGATGCCCGAGATGGACGGGCTCGCATTGCTGGCGGCGATTCGAGCCGACCCGGATCGTTCGTCGCTGCCGGTCGTCGTCGTCACCTCGCGCGGCAGCGAGGAGGACCGCAAGCGAGGTGCCGAAGCCGGCGCGGATGCCTACATCGTCAAGGACGAGTTCGACCAGCAGGCGCTGCTGGAGACGGTCGAGCGCCTGGTGGGAGCGCAATGAGCAAGCCCGCCTCCGGCGATTTGCGAACCCCGGATCGTCATTCCTCGGGCTCGGTCAGCCCCTTCACCTCGCCGCGCGGCGAGGTGATCGGCATCTGTGCCTCGACAGGTGGACCGCGGGCGCTGACAGAAGTCATCGGGCGACTCCCGGCCGACTACAGAATCCCGATCCTGGTGGTCCAGCACATGACCCCGGGCTTCATCTCCGGGCTGGTGGCCTGGCTGGACAGGGAGCTCGCGCTCCCCGTACACCTGACGAGCGATGGCCAGCAGCTTGCGCCGGGCGTCTGGTTTGCACCCGACGGGGCGCACCTGAAACTCGAGACGACCCGCCGCCTGAGACTCGACACCGACACGATCGCCGGCAATCACTGTCCGTCGGGAGACGTGCTGCTCTCCAGCCTCGCCCGCGTCGCGGGGGCCATGGCGGTGGCTGTGGTGCTGACTGGGATGGGACGTGACGGCGCGGAGGGCCTCGCAGCCGTGGCTGCCGCCGGTGGACGGACGATCGCCCAGGACGAGCAGAGCTCGGGCGTCTACGGGATGCCACGGGTCGCCGCGGAGCGCGGAGCCAAGATGGTCCTTGGCCCGGCGGCGATCGGCGACGAGCTCGCAGCGCTGGAACGAATGAGGACCCGGCCATGAGCGTCGCGCTGACCGAGGTTGCGCGCATGATCCAGCACGAGAGCGGGATCGAGCTGGGACCATCTCAGCTCCCCTCGCTACAAGCCGCCATCGCCAGGGTCGATCGCGACCTTACAGCCGAGGCGCTGCTGGAGCGGGCTGTCTCGACAGAGACCTTGCAGCGGCTGATCGACGAGGTCACCATCCGCGAGACCTTCTTCTTCCGACATCGATCGGAGCTCGACGCAATCGAGTGGTACTCCCTGCTCGACGCGGCCCGCGCTCATGGATCGAGCAGCGTGCGCGTATGGGTCGCCGGGTGCGCCTCCGGCGAGGAGGCCTATACGGTGGCGATCCTCGCATGCGAGGCGTTTGCATGCGCTTCGCCGCCGGTACGTGTGCTCGCAACCGACATCGCGCCTACAGCGCTCGAGCAGGCGGTTGCAGGTCGCTACGGCGAGCGCTCCGTGCGCACCCTGCAAGCAGGCGTCCGTGAGCGCTACTTCTCAAGCGTACACGGGCTGACAAGCGTCGGCGAGCGGCTCCGCGCACTCGTCGAGTTCCGCCGACACAATCTCGTGCGCGACCCGATCCCCCCAGCGGGCGAGCAGCAGTTCGACGTCATCCTGTGCCGCAACGTCATGATCTACTTCGACCGACCGACGGTCGAGCGCGTGCTGGGGGCGCTCGAGGGCGCTCTGACTCCGGCCGGCCTGCTCCTGCTGGGCGCCGCGGACCGACTCTCCGGTCAGAGTCTCCCGATCGCACAAGTTCGACCCAGCGTCCTCGGCCCACGGGCGTCACGTGTGCACGAGCCCCGCCGCAAAGCCCTCGTACGCCCCTCCACGCAGAATGGAGCAGGCGCAGACCGCGAGCGCTCGACGCCGCTCGGGGCACCGAAGCGGGTGCTGAACCATCCCCGGCCAACGCCCGCCGACGCCATGCAGGCCGCCGATCGCGGCGAGCTCGACCTTGCGGTGCGGATCGCTCAGGATGTGCTCGCAGAGGACCCCCTGGACTCCCAAGCGCACTTCATCCGCGGCGTTGCTGAGTTCGCGCGCGACGACGCCCGAGCCGCGGTGGAGCCGTTGCGACGCGCACTGTACATCGACCCCAACTTCGCCCTCGCCGCCTTCAAGCTGGCATGCGCGCACGACGCGCTCGGCGAGATCGGACCGGCACGACACGCCTACCAACGCACCCTACGCACACTGGACCACTGCGCGGTACAGCAGACGGCATGCTCAGATCAACTTGACCTACTCGATATGGCCGCCGCCTGCCACACGCGCCTCCGGGCGATCTCCGGACAGCGGCATACCCGGTAAAGCGACTGGCCCGGCCCTATGTGGGTCGTGCTGCTACGTGAGATCGACGAAATCGTCCAGAGCGCTAGCGTCAGCTGCACGTCAAGAAACGCCTGCATTCATGTGGACGCGATAGGGCACTGCGCGCCGCAAAGGGTCGTTGCGTATTTTTGGCAACGAGGTCGATAGGATGGTTTTAACATGGATCACCTTCTCATAGGCGCCATCAGTGCGGTTCATCCCAGGCCGCCCTCGTGGGCGGCTGGGATCGAGAAGGTGCGCTGGCGTCCGTACATCCCTCTCAACGCCTTGTCTGCTCTCATCTGGGCTTTGCCGCTTGGTCTGGGCACTTATTTTCTCGGCTCGCAGATCACAACTGAATTCTCAAGTGAGATCGGCTGGGTAGCGGTTGCTATCGTTATTCTCTTCGTTCTTTATTGCGTGGCGCAGCGCTTTTTGCGTACTTCGCCTCATCGTTCTCATTAGCTACCTAGTCTACTTGGACGTCGCGTTCACGGAGCTGTGGCAAGCTGCGCTCGGTCACCAGTTTACGTGAGCATCAGGGCCGAGATTGAGTCTGGGGCTCTCGTGACAGGAGGCGGTGGCCGTCGACGACCGCCGTGGCGAGGTCGATGAGCTTGCGGTTATCGACCCGGGACTGCTGGCGCAGCATCTCGAAAGCGCTCGCCTCGTCGATACCGTGGCGCTCCATCAGGATTCCCTTGGCTCGCTCGGTCAGGGCGCGGCGCCCGAATGCGCCCTGGAGGTCCTGGTACTCGGCGAAGCGTCGAAGCACGATGTCGATCGCGCTCTGCCAGTCCTCGACGTCGGCATCGCTGATGTGGGCGAAGACGCCTCGCTTGGACGCCTCGCTGATGAAATCGGGGTCGCGAGCGTGGAGCAGGACGATCACCGGGCAGGCGGCTTCTCGCACGATCTTGTCGATCAGCGCGAGGGCGTGCTCTGAGCTCTCCCCGAGTCCCACGAGCGCAACGTCGGGCCGCTCTCTGGCCGTCGCTGGGCCCACGTCCTCGACGTCGATCTCGCGCGCGATCACCTCGTGTCCCAGTCCGACGACGATCGGAGCGACGAGCGCCAGGCGATCCTTGCGCTCGTTGGCGATCAGGACACGCAGATGCTTGGTCTCGCGGTAGCTCATGACAGGCTCGAGGCGGCGGAGTGCGCCGCTGGATAGCAATGCTAGGATAGATGCTCGCTCGCCTCAAACCTCGGCGGGCCCTGATTTCCAGCTCCGACACTCGGCTGGTGGTCCAGCGTCGGCCTGAACGGTCACGCGCCTCAATGCACGCGTCAGGAGCCCGTCATCGCACATCTGCACCCGCAGAGGATCACTTCGAGCGAGTACGTTGCCAAACGACGGGTGTGGCAGAGCACTCCCGGCGACGGCCAAGACCGGTCGGGGGGCCTATGAGCACCAGCATGCAGGTTGACGCGAGCGTTCGCTGCGGGCATCTGAACTGCCCTCGATGTGGCCTGAGCATTGAAGTGCGTCCATGTCGGACGGCGATTCGACACTGTCCACGGTGTGTCGCGCGTAGCCGTGTAATCGTTCGAATTGTTCAGCTCGACTCTGTCCGCCGATGTGCTGTACGACGAGAGCTCGCTGCCTGGAGTCGATGACGAGCTGGCGCCGGCGAGCACCTCGATCTCGGGAAAGCAACGCCAGCAAGGACAGGTGGGTGACAACTTCAGGCAAGCGCGGCCTCTCGCGCTCGTCGTCAAACGTCCGATGGCATCTCACCCCGCCATCGACGAGCGAGCCGCGTTCCCCCCTACCGCGGCCGCGACTGGGCACCTGCCCGCCCTGCCTCCCCGCAGGGCGGGCAGGGCACCGGCTCCAACGTTCGGCCGGCAGCGCGTGACCACAAAATTGCCATCATGATCATGCTCGGGTTCGTCGCCCTTGGGTTCCGCCACGCACAGCGCACCCCGGCCGAGGAGGAGCTGCTGGTGCCCAAGCCCAGCCACGTCTTAGCGGGCGCGCCCTCGTGATCGTATGCCGAGGAGTCGGCGGTGAGCCAGGGCGCAGAGCACCTCAGGGCTGGTCAGCTGGGCACGGCGGATCTGACGGCCTCGACACTCGCCAACATCGGCCTGGGGGAAAACTTCTACTTCGCGTTCGGGGTGATTGCCGTCACGGCCGGTGTCGCGGCCCCGCTGACGATCCTTGCTGCAGGTGTGGCGATCGTCCTGCTTGCCTTCACGGTGGCCGAGTTCACCAAGGTGGAGCCCTCGGCGGGAAGCTTCATCACCTACGTCGAGACGTCGCTGGGAGCGCGGGCCGGTGTCGTCACGGCCCTGCTGGTCGTGGTGGGGTACACGGTGGCCATCGCGGGGATCTTCACGATGTCGGGCGGCATGGTGACGCTGACCCTCGCCCACTACACCTCGTTGCACATACCCTGGGAGCCATTGGCGCTGGTGCTGACCGCCGGCGCCATCGGGTTGACGATGCGCGGCGTCAAGCTCTCCACGAAGGCCGTCGGCGTGGCGGTCCTCGTGCAGGTCGCGATCATGGTCACGTTCTGCGTTGTCGTCCTCGTCGACCAGCGTGCCCATCTCTCGGCCGTACCGTTCTCCTGGTCGCACCTCACCCACGGCCTGGTTGGCCTGTCGGCTGGTTTCCCGCTCGCGCTCTACATGCTGATTGGATGGGAAAACGGCCCGGCGCTCGCGGAGGAGACCCGCGATCCGAGGCGCAGCGTCCCGAGAGCGCTGCACATATCGATCGCGATCGGCGTCACGTTGTTCGTCTTCTTTGCCTATGCCACCGTCACTGGCTTTGACTATGACGTCTCCTCCATCGGTCGCTCATCGATCCCGTTCCTGACCGTAGCCGACCACTATCTCGGTGCAGTGGCCATCCTGGCGTGGATCGGCGGAACGGTCGCCGTGCTCGCCACCCTCATCGCGGGCGCGAACTCCCAGGCTCGCATGCTCTTCGACGGCGGCAGGTCCGGGCTGCTTCCGGCACGCCTCGGTCACCTCCGCCCACCCGGCGAGACGCCGGTGAATGCGTTGCTCGTGATGGCTGGCGGCGGACTCGGGATCATCGCTGTGTGGTGGGTGGCTCACCTCATCGGCTTGGACACCGGCTCTACGAACCCGGTCGGGTTGTATGCCGAGTGCTCGACGATGGGCACGATCGTGATTCTGTTCGTGTATCTCCTGACGACACTCTCCCTCCCGGTCTTCATGTGGCGCCACCACCGCCAGTCCTTCTCAACTCTGCGGCACATAGCTACCCCGATCCTGGGGGCTCTGACACTCATCGTCCCGTTCATCGAGCTGTGCAAGCCGGGGCAGCCCGTGCCCTACAGCGAGTTCCCATACATCGCGCTGGCCGTCCTCGCCGTCGCCATCGCGACCGCGTGCATCACCGTTCACCGCCACTCCTCCACCGGCTCGGGCGAGGGAACGACATTCTCGGAATCGAGCGCATCCGGCAGATGATCACGCCAGCTGATCCTCGGGGTTTGGGATCTCGCCGGTGGTGGACGCTCGGCGCGGTGTTCCTGCCTTGATCGGCCTGGCGGCTGCCGCCGTTCTGTTGCCGGTGCTCGGCTGGGGTGCTCAGCTGGACCAGAGCAACCTGCCGGGCACCTGTGCGTCTTCGTCGACCCGGTAGGCGGCCGATGCGCGGTGATACCCGTCGCCGATGACCAAGTAGTCCCTGATCCCACCGATCAGGAGGACCGGTGAAATAGGGATGCCGTTCTTGATCTTCTTAAGCTTCTCAGCGACCTCAGCGCTCTGCTTTGGCTTCAAGGGCGGGAGTCCTGCAGCGCGCAGCAGGTCCTTGGCGGCCCAGTGGCCGAGAGGGGCGGTGCGCAGGGCGGCGATGGTCTCCGAGAGCGAGGAGGGCGCGAGCACCATGCTAAGAAAGCTGTGGGCGGCCAGGTAGTCCTTCTCTTCGGGCTCCTCGAGCCAGCGGATTCTCGGAGTGCTTGGCACCAGCCGAGTCTAAGGGATTCGCGGGGTTGGAGGTGGCGCTGCTCCTGAACACTGGATTCTCAAGCCATCCACGATCGGCGGCCCAGGCGCGCATTTCGCGTCTCGTTTGCGTCTGCGCTTGCGGTGAAGACTGGACTGGTCCCCCTTTTGTGCAGCGGCCGTCTGTGTACGGACGGCCTTCTTCGGGTGGACTTGGAGAACGAAGGCTCTCAAGAGCGCGGCCGAGAGATCGACGACAAGCGCTAACGGGCGGCGCTCGGCCGATCCCGTCGGGCCTGCCCGACGGGATCTTGCGTTCTCGGTTCTACACGCCGCGACGACCGCGACGCCTGTAGCCGTATCCGCCGCCGGTCAGCAGCAGGAATACGATGATGATAAGGAGGATTGTGAGCATGGTCACCTCCCGAGTCTCAGTTGGGTTGGCTCGCGCATGTCTAGATCTGCTTCTTGGTTCTCTTGCGGCCGGTGAGGGTGTCGGCGACCTTGTCCACGGTGTTCTTCGCAGACCCCTTGGCCTGCTCGACGCGCCCTTCGTTCTTCAGGCGTCTATCCCCGCTCAGCGCGCCGGCAGCTTCCTTCGCGCGACCTTTCGCCTTATCGATGAGCTTGTTGGTCATGAACCCTCCTGATTGTGGGTGGACGAACGCTTGGGCGGGACGCTAACGGTAGGTGCGGCCGAGGAGACGCGCGATCAGTACGCCCGCGAACAGGTAGACGACCGCGGCGATGCCCCAGTTGACAGCGATAGCGTCGTTGGCGCTGTGGAAGCTGAACATGCCGTCGAACGGACCAGCGAGCCAGCGTGCCCAGTCGTGGACTTCCGAGACGATGCTGTTGGCAGGATTGGCCTTGAGTACCACCAACAGAATCCCCGCGAGGATGATCAACACGACGATGCTTACAACGAGTTGAACGACGCGCGTCAGCAAACTAACGCCTTGCCCGAACGCTCCGACGCGGCTCGCGTCACGCATACCCTGCCGGCGCGACACCGTGCCTGGCCGACCATCTGGATCGACCGCGGGAGCGGCTTCTGCGGGCGTGGCGCTGGACATGAGAGGAACCTCCTGTTGGTCTTGCATCCCTTCCGAGTAAACCCGGCGGGTCGCGAACCCCCATAGGGAGATCCACGCGGGCGGAGGTCAATCGAATCGGCTAGTCGCAGCGACGGCAAAAGCTCAGCGGCAGCGACGTCTGGTCGGCTTGGTCAGCGACCGTCCAACAGCAACTCTACTCTCTTGTGCTACTCATTGCAAGTCGGGTGTCCGCTGCCGCTGTCACGCGTCGCTCCCATGGGTGGCCGTGAGCGGAGCGGCGTTGAGGAAGAACAGCTCACACACCACGCCGGGTGTGGTCTGGTTGGCGCTCAAGAAGGCCACCACCTTTCGGTGGGTCAGACGCTCTATCTCGGCGGTGAACTCGTCCTCGCTGTCTGTCTGAAACGCGGCACGACCGTCGATGACCTCACCGCGAGCACCCTGTGCGATCAGGGTGTCCTCGCCTTCGGTGAGGATGTGCTCGAGCACGCAGACGACGATCTTCTCGTTGATATAGGTGATCGCGGTCGTACGGTCATGCTGGTAGAAGATCGCGTACAGCTCGACCATCGCCGCGGAGATCGCCTCCGTGAGCTCCCGGTGTTCCACGTGGGCGCGACTGGCACTCATGGGGCGGATTGCTGGCAGTCAGCGACGGGCTCCAGCGAATCGTGGCCGCCAACCCGGGAGGCAGGCCGATCACCACGCCCGGGCATCGTGGCTGGATCCTGGGCGGATGGGACGGAACCTATCCACCGTCGGCCCCGATGCGTCGGGTCTCGCGGTACTCGATGACCCTGGCGAGCAGGAGGCTCAGCTCGAACAGGAGGTACAGCGGCACGGTCTCCAGCAGCAGCGTGATCGCATCGCCCGGCAGGAACGCGGCGACCGCGCCGCACGCAAGGATCGCGTAGCGACGATTGTGGCGTAGCTGCTCGGTCGTGACGATCCCGGCGCGCGTGGCCGCCAAGACGCCCACCGGCACCTGGAACACGAGCCCCATCGCCAACAGGATGACCGCCGCGAAGTGGTAGTACCTGGCTGGCCTGCACCAGGACGTTGAACTCACCGCTGTTGAAGTTCTGGAAGAAGCGCACCGCCGCCGGCAGCACCACGAAGTAGCCGAACAGGACACCCACGACGAACAGGAATGGGATCGCCAGCATCAGCGGCGTGGCGACGCGCTGCTGCTCGGGGCTGAACGCCGGTAGCAGGAAGCCGTAGAGCTCATACAGCAGCACCGGCAGTGACAGGATCAGCGCGAAGATCAACGCGATGCCGAGCGTCGTCGTGAACGGCTCACCGATGCCCAGCGTCACCGGCTTGTTGCCCTGCGGCGCCGCCGACAGGTGGCTGATCGCGCCGCGCAGCTCGGGTGTGACCTTCGCAAGGGAAGCCTTGGTGGCCGCCGAGGCCCCGCTGCCTGGGCGCTCCAGCGCGCCTACGACCACCTGCAGCTGCGTGGCCACGGTGCGCGCACTCTGCTGGACGGTGTAGGTAGAGCCGAGTGGGCCGTTGCCCGCCTTGACCTGTTTCTGGGTCTCGTGCGCCAGCGGTGCGTTGATGATGTGCAGCAGCGCGTGGTTCTGCCAGAAGCAAAACCCGAACGCCACCGCGACCACCGCGAGGGAGACGATCAGACGCCCGCGCAGCTCCTCCAGATGGTCAACCAGGCTAAGTCGCTCTTCATGCCCGATCCTGCCGACAGCCGTAGCCATGATCTCTGCGCTCGTCCAGCTCGAGTTTCGGGTTCTCGACTACCGTCCGGACGGAGCCCCCGCTAAGCGGGGAGCTTCTCCGGTGCAGGCTGAGGCACGCTCTGAGTGTCGGCCGCCGCAGCGACGGGCTCCTGTGCAACCACGACCAACGACGGCTGCGCGACGGGCTGCGTGGCGGGCTGAGCGGTTATCGATGACTCGGTGCCATCGCCGCTGATCGCATCCTTGAAGCCCCGCATGCCGTCGCCAAGCGATCTGCCCATCTCGGGGAGTCGCTTCGCTCCGAACACGAGCAGAAGCAGGATCAAAAGAAATGCGATGTGAATTGGATTATCAAGTCCCATGTTGCTAGTTACCTCCTGTGTTCGGTTCGCCATTACGTCGGATGGATAATCACCTACACGCCGTTCAGCGGGACGGGCGCACGCGCAGACCGGTGGCCCATTAGCCTGGTCACGACTTGATCAGCGGCTTGACGGCAGCAAGCACCTGCGCTTCGGTCAGCGGCTTGTCGAAGGCGCCGTTCGGCGTCGGGGATTTGTTGATCAGCAGGTTGATCGCGGCCGCGTGACGGGCCTCGATCTGGACGATGCTGCCGGCCGAGGCCAGCACTTCTTTGCTCGAGATCTTTGGCGCCGCGCCGTTGTAGGCGCCGACTCCCGTGTTCTCGAGCGTCGAGGCGAGCGCCAGGAACGAGCTCTGGTTGCTGACAGGGAAGACGAATGTCGGCTTGGCCACCGGCGTACCGCCGAGCTGCTCGATCGCGGCGGTGAGCGCCTTGACGTGTTCGGCCTCCTGAGCACCGAAATCGGTGGCGTAGGTCTTTGCCTGACCGCTGAGGCCCACCGTCTTACCCTTTTCGTTGTAGAAGGCCGACTCGAGATACTCGAGCGTGAGGGCGAAGTTGAGGATTTCAGCATCGCCATCACCGCCCGCGGCGAGTGCCTGAGAAACGAACGGCGCGACCGCCGACATTCCATAGAGAGCGCCGGCCGCCAGTGCCCCGCGCACCATGAAGCTCGCGCGGGTCAGACCGTGCACCTCGACATCGGCCAACTCCGGGTTTGTCAATGCTTGATTAGGCATTTCTACTAGCTCCTTTCCACGCTATCGCTTAGACCAGGAACGGCTTGACCGCCGCCAGGACTTCGGACATGTCAGCCGGCTTGGCAAATGCGCCATCCGGCGTGAGGGACTTTTTCACCAGCGTGCCGATCGTGGCCGCATGGCGCGCCTCGATTGTGTGAATCGCCAGGGCAGATGCCAGAACCTGCTTGCTCTGGATCAAAGGCGCCTGACCCAGATACGCCGACGCGCCGAGGTTCTCGACAGTGTAGGCGAGTTCGGCGGTCGCGGCCGCGGTGGTGATCGGGAACTTGGTTTCCGGCTTCATCGCCGGCGTTCCACCGAGCTGGACGACTGCGGCTTTCAAAGCCGCCACGTGCTGAGCCTCCTGAGCGCCGAAGGTCTTCAGCAGGGCACCAGCAGCGCCGCTGAACAGTTTCGCTTCGATTACCTTCGCATAGAATGCGGTCTCCAGATACTCGAGCGTGAGCGCGTAGTTGAGGATGCCGATGTCGCCCGTGTTAGCGCTCGCGGACGACGTCGTTGCCGCCGGCGCGGCGGCGCTTGATGAGCTGCTGCTACTGCTACTGCTACTTCCGCACGCCGCGAGCACGAACGCGCCGAAGCTAGCTGCGCCGGCACTGCCGGCCATCTTCAGGAAACGCTTGCGATCGGAATCGTCGCGCACAAGTTGCTCGATGATCCCCGCGGGCTGCGGCACGGAATCCTCGTTGGGTGGACTTGGCATCTTCAATACCTCCGCTTTGTTGCGTGAAGCAGGCGCCACAAGGAGGCCCTGCCCTGCAGATCTCATGACGGGCGATGGCTCGCTCCGTCTTCGCATGTACTTCGTAGAGCGGTGCCGATTGGATCACAGTTAGGATCACTGGCTCCGACGTCAGCGACCAGAGCCAACGGCCAAACGTCGCCCAGCGAATGAGTTCGCAGGGCGACGCGAGCCTGATCGGCTCAGACGATGAAGCCCGTGCCTTTCACCGCGGTCAACACCTGCGCGGCGGTCAGCGGCGTGTCGAACGGGCCGTTCGGGGTCATTTCCGTGCCGGCCGGAGCGGTGCCTTCGTTCAGCAGACCGATCACGCTCGCGTGACGCGCCTCGATCGTGAGGATCGACAGAGCCGCCTTCACGTAAGCCGCCTTCTTGATGTTCAGCGCCTGGCCGGAGTATGCATGCACGCCCGTGTTCTCCAGCACCTGAGCGGTCTTCATGAACATTTCCGCGTTCGTGTTGGCGCCTTTGAAGTTGAACTTCGGTTCCTTGGCGGCCTTCGAGCCCAGCGCGCCCTTCAGGAACTTCACGTGCGCGTTCTCGTCGCGAGTCGCGATTTTCAGGAACGCACCCGCCTGAGCGCTGAGCGGCAGGTTGGCCGCGGTCGCGCCGTTGTAGAACGCCGCCTCCAGATACTCGAGCGTGAGCGCGTAGTTGAGGATGCCGACGTCGCCCTTGCCGAAGCTCGCGGGGGGACGCCCACCGCCGCCTGCCGCCAGCGCACCCGGTGCGAGGGCGCCGAGCAGCGCTCCGCCGCTCACCACCGCACCACCGGCGACCGCGGACTTACGCAGAAACGAAAGACGGGTGTCGCCCGAAACCTCCTCGGCCGCCTCGCTGACAGCCCCGTCGACGTCGATCTCGTCAAGATTGATCGTGTAGCTCATCGCTGCTCCTTGTCGTTGTGGCCACCGAGAGAGATCTCCTGGTCGCGCCGTTACCCCTCCTATTCGTTGACACAGACGACTTTGGATCACTCGACGTGCGATGCCCGTGCCTGCCGATGGCATCGGTCTCGGTAGCCAGCGCTCGCCTGTACCTGTTCGATATCCGCGCGGAGCTTCTGCAGTCCCAGACGCATGCGGCCCTTGACCGTCCCCGATGGCAGATCGAGGTTCCTCGCGATCTCGGTGTGGGTCAACTGCCCATAGAAGGCGAGCGTGACCACCTCGCGCTGCGGGTATGGCAGTCGCTTGAGCGCAGCCTGCAGCCCGGCCGCATCCGCGCGCGCGGCGGCCTGCCGCTCGCCGATGTCGCCGGGTGTCGGTTGGAGCGCGATCATGCTTTCCTCAGCACGATGCGTGGCGTGCTTTACGTTTCGCCGCTCAGCATCAAGAGCGCGGTGGCGCACCACAGCCATCAACCAAGCAGCAACCGTCCCACACTGACAGCGGTAGGCGCCTGCTCGACTACGCCACACCGAGCTGAACGCGTCCTGGACGGCCTCCTCAGCGCGACCGTCGTCGCGACAAACCGCCAACGCCACCCGCAAAGCTCGAGCGCCGTAGCGCAGGTAGAGCTCTTCGAGCGCATCAGCGGTGCCAGATGCGATCTCCCGCACCAACTGAGCATCATCACGCGTCACCCGCCGCCCTCCGTGCAGCCGTGAGCACTGCGGAGTCGGCGCGTCGACCGCCGCGAGGATTGTTCGAGCGAGCGGTGCGGAACCATTGTGATCAAGCCCTGACGCCTCAAACGGCGTTGCCTGTCTCACATTCCACCCCCTGACGACGCCCGAGCACCCACAGCAGGAGCCGTCGTGGCGAACTCCTTGGTCCGGGCGCTTCTGGCGGAGCGGGCCGCTGCTGGACACACGTCGAGGACAGCGTGCCATCTCGCCAGCCGCTTGTCATCGGTAGCGGCCGCAGATCGCTCAGTATCTCTACGGAGTTACGCATGAGCCCCGTGTCGCGGCGGCTAGTCTGTGAGCATGGCGAGCGATCTCACGACTGGCCCTGGCCCGTCACCGCTGTCGGTCCTCATTGTCGACGATCACGCTGTGGTGCGTAGAGGCGTGCGTGCGCTGCTAGATCCCCAACCCGCGTTTCGGGTGGTCGCCGAGGCGGACGACGTTCCCGGCGCGATCGAGGCGGTCCGCGCGTATCACCCCGCGCTCGTCGTCCTCGACATTCACCTTCCGGGCGAGCCGAGCCTGCCCGCGATTGCTCGGATGCGGCAGATCTCCCCAAGCACGCGGTTTCTCGTGCTGACGATGTATGACGATCCGATGTTCGCCCGTCACGCACTTGAGGCCGGGGCCGCCGGCTACGTGCTCAAGGAGGCCGCGCCACTCGAGCTCATACGTGCGCTACATGCCGTAGCCGCCGGAGAAGGCTACCTGCACCCCGGTCTCGGGGCCCGGCTCGCCGCGAGTGACGAACACGGCGCCCTGCTGGATCGCTTGAGCGAACGCGAGCATGACGTGTTCACTCGCGTCGTCCGGGGCGCCACGAACAAGCAGATCGCCACCGAGCTTCACCTCAGTGTGCGCACAGTCGAGACCCACCGCGCGCGCCTGCAGGAAAAGCTCGGGGTGAGTGGGCTGCTGGATCTCGTCGAATTCGCGCGAGCTCACGGGCTGCTGGAGTCCTAACCGTCCTCGACCGACGCCGCTTCGCCGAGCGGCATGACGAACCGGACCGTCGTGCCGGCCCCAGGCGCGGTTTGCAACTCGAGCGCGCCGCCCATCAGCATCGCGCGCTCGCGTATCCCCAGCAGCCCGAACCCGCCGGAAGCCGAACCGGCGTCAAAACCAACACCATCGTCTCGGACGATGGCCTCGATGGCGCCCTCGCGCGGCCGAATGGCCACCTCGACGCGGCGAGCAGCCGAATGTCTAGCGACGTTCGCCAGTGCCTCCTGAACCGCGCGGTAGAGCATGCTCTCGGCGTTGGCTCCCAGGTACTCTCGCACCTGGGAGATTTCGAGGTTCAGCTCCACTTCGAGCCCGTCGATAACGCGGAGCTTTCGGCCAAGGCTCTCCAAAGCGGCCTCGAGTCCGACATGATCGAGCACAGCCGGGCGCAGCTCGGCGATCAGGTGACGCAACTTGACGATCTCGTCCTTGACGAGGTTGGCGGCCTCACTCACCGTCCTGTCGAGTCCGTCCCGGTCCGCGAGCCCAGAGACAAGCAGCATGTGCAGCGCGCCGAGGTTCTGCAACGTCTCATCGTGTAGCTCACGCGCCCACCGGGTGCGCTCGTGCTCCGCCGCCTCAAGGCCGCGCCGGGCCGTCTCCAGTGCGCGGTTCTCACGTTCGCTATCCACAACCGTGCGAGTGACAAGCCTGAGCTCGAGCTCGTGAACCACGATCGCGGCGAGCTGCTCGAGCGTCGTGGCGTCCTCATCACCGAACTCACGCGGCTCCTTGTCCATCACGCAGATCGCGCCCAGGTTGTAGCCGTCCCAGGTCGTGAGCGGCGCACCGGCGTAGAACCGCAGCCCCAACTCGCCTGCGACGATTGGATTCGCCAGCGCGTTTGGATCCACCGAGCCGTCCGGCACGATCAACGGCTCGCGCTGAAGAATCGCCGACGCGCACAGGCCCGGAAGACGTGCGACCTGCTCAACATCGATCCCGCGTCGCGACTTGAACCAGACACGGTCGTTGTCGACGATGCTCACGATCGAGATCGGCACGCTGAACAGCCGTGCGGCCAGTGCCGTAATGCGATCGAATGCGCCCTCGCATGGGGTGTCGAGGACCTCATAGCGGTGGACCGCGGCAAGGCGCGCATCCTCGTCCGGCGGGATGATGCTCGGCGGGATCTCCATTGTCTGTCCTGCGGCCCTCCAGTCCGATAGAGGCGGACACATCGAGATCCTACCGACCTCGACGCGGCGAGGCGCTGCCCACCCGGTCGGCCACTAGATGCCCTCCGAACCACGAGACCCGCACTCATCCCGCGCAGATGCGCCAAATGTCGCACGTCGCGTCGTTTCGTTCCGCTGGTGATCCAAGGAGTGCCCGCTCGACGAATACTTGATCATGCGCCCAATCTCCATCGTCCTACCCGCACTCGTCGTGGCAGTGGTTGCAGCAGTCGCGCTCGCTCTCA
The DNA here is from genome assembly GCA_963701215.1 of uncultured Solirubrobacterales bacterium. Taxonomy (GTDB): domain Bacteria; phylum Actinomycetota; class Thermoleophilia; order Solirubrobacterales; family Solirubrobacteraceae; genus Palsa-744. The sequence continues at coordinate 3,575,427 of OY969580.1, read as the reverse complement.
GCCGCGGCAGCGGGCCTTCGACGGCAAACAACGCGGTGATCGCTGCCGGCAGCGCGACGATCGACATCTCAAACTTTGCGTACTCTCCGGCATCGGTGACAGTGAAGGTCGGCACCACGGTCACCTTCACGAACGAGGAAAGCGTGAAGCACACGGCAACTTCCAATACCGAAGGACTTTTCGCGACCGGCACGCTGGACAAAGGGCAGTCAGTGCGATTGAAGATGAACAAAGTTGGCACCTTCTCCTACCACTGCTCCTTCCACGCGTTCATGCACGGCACGATCAAGGTCGTGCCCGGATGACACGAGACGAACCTCGGCCCGTGACGCCCCGCTCGGGTGAGACCCCAGAGCACGAGCAGGCCCACCCAGATGCTGCGCACCCTCGACGCTGGTTGGCGCGTAGGCATTGGGGCGCAGGAATCTCAGCGTGTGGGAAGCGCTCGGCTGCTGCTCTTTGTCGAGGCTGTCGAAAAGGCTCAGGCCAGCGCGCCGGCCGGCAGCACGAAGCGGAGCGGCGGCCGGGGTGCCGCTCCGCCACCGTAGCTCAGCCGCGAGCCGTGCAGGCCGTGGCTGGGGGCTTTGGCAACCTGCGCCTCGGGTATCCCGGCGTGGGCGGTGATCCACTCCATGACCGCCGCGAAGTCGGCGCCCTCGGCGAGGATTGCAGCACGCTCGATGACCTCACCACCGGAGGAGTGAGGTCGCGCCAACCGCGTCACCAGAGCACGAATCGCGTCGTCGTCCACTGCGCCCACACTAGTCTCTCTGCGAGCGCAGCGTGACGTGGCCGATACCGCACGGGACCTCGACGTCCGCGTTGGGGCGCCCGGGGTGGAGGTCGAGCAGCGTGCTCAACAGCAGCAGCGGGGTTCCCGCGGCCCATGCCTGGGGACGCGAAGCCGTCGGGAACGCCACGGGGACCGACGTCACCGATGCGGGGTAGCCGGCGAAGACCTCGGGCAGGCGGTGCTCGAAGTACGGCGCAGCCTGGAGGATCGTGGAGGCGATGGTGCTCGCCGCCGCGCGGTGGCCGTAGCGCGCCAGGCCGGCGGCGATCAGCGAGTTCTCGTGGGGCCAGACGGTCCCGGTGTGGTAGCCGAGCGGGTTGTAGCCGGCCTCGTGGGTACCGAGGGTCCGCACGCCCCAGCCGGAGTAGAGCTGCTCGTCGAGCAGTCGCTCGGCGGTCGCGGCCGCCTCGTCCTCGTCCAGCAGGCCCGACCACAGCAGATGACCGATGTTGGAGGTCAGGCTGTCGACCTGACGCTTCTCCCCGTCCAGCGCAAGCGCGTGGCAGCCACGCTCGGGTATCCAGAAGTCGCGGTGGAAGCGCTCGCGCAGGACGGCTGCCTGGCGCTCGAGGCGCTCAGCGAGCGCCGGATCGCCCCATACCTCGCGGGCTAGACGGGCGCAGCGGCGCCGTGCGTCGTACACGTAGCCCTGGATCTCGCAGGTCGCGATCGGGCCCCGGGCCAGCGTGCCGTCGGCGCGCTGGATCGCGTCCCAGCTGTCCTTCCAGCACTGGTTGACCAGCCCGGTGGCCTGGTTGCGGCAGGCGTACTCGACGTACCCGTCGCCGTCGGCGTCCCCGCTGTCCTCGATCCACGCAAGGGCGGCACGGGCGTTGGGCTCCAGGGTCCGGACGAGCTCCGCGTCGCCCGACCAGCGGTGGTACTCCTCCAGGAGGACGAGGAACAGGGGTGTGGCGTCGGCGGTCCCGTAGTACGGGGAGTGCGGACGCTCCCCGCGTGCGGTGAGCTCGCCGAAGCGCAGCTCGTGCAGGATCTTGCCCGGCTCCTGCTCGTGGAAGTCGTCGCGCTCCTCGGCCTGACGGGCGGCGAGCACGCGCAGGGTGGTGGCGGCCAGCCCGGGGAGGTAGGGCAGCGCCTGGAAGCTGGTGATCAGGCTGTCGCGGCCGAAGAGCGCCATGAACCACGGCAGCCCCGCCGCGGGAAGGGTCGCGCCCTCGCCGAGGTCGGGGTGCAGCCGCAGCGCGCCGAGATCGCTGAGGCTCGCGCGGTACGTGCGCGCCAGCGCCGGGTCCTGGGTCTGCAACACCGGCGCCCTGGCCAGCCACTGCTCCAGCTCGGCCGACTTGGATGCCCTCAGCTGCGCGAGGCTGCCGCGCTGCTCGCGCTGCGCGAAGGCGACCCCCGGCTGTGCGGCGTGGGGCGTGAGGGTGAAGGTTGTCGACCACTGCTCGCCGGGCGCGAGTCGTAGCGAGTAGGCGAAGCCCCGTCGGGTGACCGCCGCGGTGCGGCTGGCGGCGATCGTCACCGAGCGCTGGAAGCCTGTGCGCTCGTAGGCCAACGTGAGGGTCCCGTCGTCGTGGCGGCAGCTCACCTCCCGCTTGGCCACCACGCCGTCCTTGACCTCGAACAGGTCGGCGAAGTCGGCGTCGACCTCCAGTGCCACCCGCACCTCGCTGTGCTCGTGGCGGTGGTTGGTCACCGTGACCTCCTCCACCCATACGTGGTCGATGAGTCGCCGGCGCATGATCGAGCACGGCGCCTCTTCGTCCGGCCCCACGCGGGGGGTCAGGAAGAACTGCGCTGCGAAGTGCGCGCTCTGGTCGAGGCCGAGCAGTTCCAGCGGCGTCTCGCCGACGTGCAGGACCCAGCGTGAGAGGAAACGGGTGTCGTCGCAGAAGAAGCCGTGCTCGCGGCCCGCGTCGATCTGCACGTCGCCGTGGCGGTCCCCGACGACGAAGGTGCTGCCGTCCAAGACGCTCAGGGTGCGCTCAGACAAGCGCGGCGGCCTCCGCGACGCGCCGGTGCATCACCGACCGGTAGGTCTGCTCGTAGGCGGCGGCGACCACGTCGACGTCGCAGTGCTCGGCGACCCACGCTCGGCAGTCCCGCGGGGCGATCCGGGGCAGCCGACCGACCGCCGCGCCCATCTCCTGCTCGTCCTCGACGAGGAAGCCGGTCTGCCCGTCGCAGACGAGCTCGCGGGCGGCGCCTTCTGCAAACGCGATCACAGGGGTCCCGCACGCCAGCGCCTCGACCATGACCATCCCGAAGGGCTCCTCCCAACGGATCGGCATCAGCAGCGCGCGGGCGCCCGCGAAGGCCTCGAGCTTGACCGACCCACCGATCTCGCCGACGAAGCGAACACGCTCGCCGTCAATGTGCGGCGCGACCTCGCGGTCGAAGAACGCCTGCTGGCCGGGCTGGATGACCCCAGCCAGGACAAGCGGCACGCCCGCGGCACGGGCCGCTGCGATCGCGCGGTGGGGACCCTTCTCGGCCGTCATCCTCCCGACCCACAGCAGGTAGTCGTCCTTGTGCTCACGCAGCGGCCAGGCCCGCACATCGATCGGGTTCGGGATCGCGCCGACCGGTTCCAGGCCCCCCGGCGCCGATGCGAGCTGCGCCCGGCTGATGCCCACGAGCGCCGCCTTGTGGCCGTGGCGGGCGTAGAAGGCCGCGGTGCTGGCGGTGAACTGCCCGTGCAGGGTGTGCACGAGCGGCGTGTCGAGGCGGTCGGCCATCGCGAGTGCCGTGAAGCCGCAGTGGTCGTGAACCACGTCAAAGCGCTCCTGGTAAGCGGCGAGGTCGATCTCCTCAAACGCCCGCGCGACGTGGTCGACCTCATACAGCGAACGCTCGATCTCCTCGGGGTGAGACTCATCGAGCAGGGGCACCACCTGCGCGCTCGACCGCGAGCCCGGGGCGCAGAAGAGCGTCACCGCGTGCCCCCGCCGGACTAGAGCGTTCGTCAGCACGCCGACAACCGACTCCACGCCCCCGTACCCCGGCGGGGGGACGGAGATCCAGGGTGGGGCGAGCATCGCGACACGCAGCGGCACCCCGGCCGGCCGGGGAAACCTCCCGGCCACGGGATGTTCTGGCGGGCGCCCTACAGACCAACGACGCGACCTGCGCTCAGGCGATGCGGCCACTACATTCACGGGCGCTCCTCACGAAGCCTCTCAGGGGCTGCGGTCGCGAGGCAGAGAGGTCAAGAAGGACCGAGCGAACGCACAATCGCTGACCCACGAGGAGCGCGATGGACTCCTCCACCCTAACAGCGGGTGGCTCCGCACCCTGGCCGCACGTCAAGCACCGCTACGCGTCAGGTGCCGCGACCGAGCGTTGTGGTCCTCCTCAAACTGGGCAGTCTGGGCGTCACTGCTGCAACGCGCTGGAGATCATTGGGGGCAGCAGTCACGGAGCCCCGTGGCCGCCACCATGATGACCCGCGTGCCGCCTGCGCTTGGACGAGCAATGAGCCACCTACGCCTGCATCGTGTTGCCCGACAAGCGGCGGCTAGTGGTGGTCAAATATTTCTTCGTCGCGAATTTCCTCTGTGCCGTATTGCAGTGTGACCGCCTGGCACTCGGGGACAGAGTTGAAGTTAGGGCTCGTTGCGTCGAGGAAGGGATAGGTGATCGCTGAGGGGTCAGTCTGTCCGCTGTCGAGATGCCCGAAGAGGTGCCCTACCTCGTGCGTCATCGCATCGCAGAACCACTGGAAGAATTCATCGTCCTGATGCCAGCTTGGCCATAGAGAGGCGTTGATCGTGATCGTGCAGTTCTGCACTTCGGTCCACATCTCGACAACGGAGTCCGTCGGTTCGGGGCTGGTCACGGTTTCGTAGTCGGAGGCGGGAAGCTGATTGGGGCGCATCACGATCGTGGGTGTGCCGCACGCCGGGACGCCATGCCAGTACCGCTCGGCGAGCTTCAACGCAAGCGCCACGGGATCTGTTGTCGGGCGCTGTGTCGCCGCGCGAGCTTTGGCCTTGACGGCTGAGGTCTGCCGGCGCGTCGTGCGCGGGGCATGAGGTTGGGAAGACCGGCCGGCGCTAGCGCCGGCCGACGCGGGCAGGAGAAGCGTCGCGAGGAGGACCGGGAGCAGGAGACGAGCCATGCCTTACATGCTGAGGCCGGCGGGCCGCCCGGCTCCTCCTCCCAAGTGGGTGATCTTGGGGTGAGTGGTGGGGGAGGCAGGGGTGAGGCGGTGCTCACCCTTGGGCCCCTTACTGCCGATGAAGACCCCAGGCGCTGACCCACGCCTGGGTCGCCCATGCTGCCGCATACCCCTATCACCGTAGTTATCGCCCACTTCGACGATCTGTTTGCCGGAGGACTGCGCGAGCTGGTCGAGAGCGACCGGAGTCTCGCGATCGTCGCCGCCGACGTGGCGCACAGGCGAATCGGAGTCGTGTTGAGCGCTCACCGTCCAGACGTGGCGATTCTCGACGTTGGCGCCTTGGGAAAGCTGGCTGATGTCCGGGGACTCAGTGCCGGCAATCCGGGGACTCGACTTGTCCTGTTCGGGAACGATCCCGCGCCGGTCGAGTGTGCGCAGGCGCTCGCATTTGGAGCGAGCGCCTGCCTCGGCAGGGACACCCAGTCGCGTGATGTGATCAGCGCGATCCATCTCGCCTCGAGGGGACTCCAGGTGATTCCGCGGGCGCCGGCCAGCTCAGGCGGCGGGCGGGTTGCGACGGGAGGCCTGCTGAGCAGGCGTGAGGCCGAAGTGCTGCCGCTACTGCAGCAGGGTCACTCGAATGCGCAGATTGCCCTCGACCTGTACGTGGGCGTCGAGACGGTCCGCACCCACGCGCGCAACATCTACCGCAAGCTCGGCGTCTCCTCTCGCCGCGAGCTCGCCGCGCCAGCAGACATGTGTCCGGTCGCTCCCGCTCCGCTAACGCTGAGGCGGCGAGCTGTCGGTTTACATAACAGGTCGAAGAGACCGGGGAGCCATTCCCCTTCTATCGCGGCGCATTAGACGCCGCAGCGAGGAGACGCCGATGAACCAAGGCGTCCCACCGAAGTTCGAGTCGCCTTCCAGCGACTCACTCGCCGTAAGCCGGCGTTCCGCCCTCCGAGTCGGCCGCAAGACGCTTCGAGCAGGGCTCCTCCTGCTCGGAACGCTGTCCACTCTGCTATTCGCCAGCAGCGCCCTGGGGGCCACCGCAACCGTGGGCCTGGGAAAAGCCGCCAGCTTCTCTGTTCTGGGCGGCTCGACCGTCACCAACACAGGCCCGACGACGATGTTCGGCGACCTGGGGCTGGCTCCCGGCTCGTCGGTGACCGGCGCTCCGCACGTGCTCGGCCAGACATATGTCGACGATGCGGTCGCGACCGAAGCGAAGAACGCCCTGACGAGCGCCTACAACGAAGCGGCCTCTCGTCCGACCACTGGCTCGGCTGGGACGGACCTCGCTGGGCAGACGTTCTCGCCGGGCGTTCGCACCGCCAGCAGCTCGTTGCTGCTCTCATCGGGGAGCGTCACGCTCAACGCCGAAGGCAACCCCAACGCGGTGTTCATCTTCCAGATTCCGACCACGCTGATCACGGGGTCGAACACCACTGTCTCGCTGATCAACGGCGCACAAGCGTGCAACGTCTTCTGGCAAGTCGGCTCCTCGGCGACGCTGGGGACAGGCACGCACTTCGTCGGCACGATCATGGCCGCGGAAAGCATCACCGCGAATACGGACGCCACGATCCACGGCCGGCTGCTGGCACAGACCGCCGCGGTGACCCTGGAAGCGAACACCATCACCACTTCCAACTGTGCGTCCAGCGTGAGCGGCAGCGGTGGCGGCACGGAAACGACCACCCCTGAAGAAACGAAGGCGCTCGAAGGAGCGACCACTGGCGGAGAAACGACCACCACCGGCACAACGGTGACCACCGCCTCCGGGACGACCACGACCACGGGCACAGGAGCCACCGCGGGCACGGGCCTCACCACTGCCCCCCGGCTGATTGGATCGAAAAGCACTTCGAAGCACCACAAACGCCATCGCGCACGGAAAGCATCAAAACCGCACTCGCCCGCACGGCCCGCGCTCCCGCATAGGAGGGGCACATTTACCGGCTGAGTGTCGCGCTGACGGTCTGCCTACTTGGCCTCACGGCCGGGTCGGCGGCCGCCGCCGGCATCCCGCCGCGCGTGCAGGCAACTCAGCAGCTCGCGGTCCTGCTCACCGCGCACGCCGCGCACCAAACGCCTGCAGCACGATCCCCGCAGGTCGCGCTCGTGCCCGCCCATAGGCCGATCACCGGCGAGCAGACCACCCTGCCCGTGATCGGCCACTCGAGCGGCCCCGGCGGGGTGCGGTGGCTGCAGGTGATGCTCCCCGGTCGCCCCGACGGATCGACCGGCTGGATCGTCCAGGGCGCCACCCGCAAGCTCACAACGGGCTGGCGCATCCTGGTCGACCTCACCGCACGGCGCGTCAGCGTCTACCGCGACGGGCGCACGGTGAGAACCTTTCAAGCGGTGGTGGGCAAGCCCTCCACACCGACGCCGACCGGCCAGTTCTTCGTCGAGGAGACGGTGCAGATGGAACCCGGCCAGGCCGGCGGCCCGTTCGCGCTTGCGCTCAGCGCGCGCTCCAACGTGCTGCAGGAATTCGAAGGCGGCCCCGGCCAGATCGCGATCCACGGACGGAACAACCTCGGAGGAACGCTGGGCGCCGCCGAATCGCACGGCTGCATCCGCCTGGCCACCGCGAGCATCGACTGGCTGAGCGCCCGCATCGGCCCGGGCACACCGGTGAAGATCTACGGGGCGTGAAGCCGAGCCCGTAGCCTACGTGGCTGGCCGAGTATGGGGTTGAACTCAGCTGACGCACCGGACACCTCATTCCGGCAGCACCCATCAGGGGGAAAGTACGTGTCACATCGGAAACTACGGGGTCCAACTACGTGTCATACGGGAAAGTAGCCTGGGCGGCAACAAGACCGTCCGCTGCTCCCTATCGCTCGAACACCCCCACCACGTTCGAGGCCCCGGCCGCGAACGGGAAGTCGGCTTCGGGTTCGCAGAGGACGCGGAACTGGTAACGGGCGGGGCCGGGTAGGCGGAAGCGGTAGAGGAAGCCGAAGCGTCCGTGGGCGCCGGTGCGGACCACGTGGAACTCCAGCCAGCGACCGCCGGGCGCGCGGGCCTCCAGCACGAGCTGCTTGCCGCCTGCCGGAAGCGGCCCGCCGAGCAGTCGGCCGCTGAAGCGGATTGAGCCTTCGGAGGGGACGGTGCGCGGGGCGATTCGCAGCGCCAGCGCGGCGGGCACGGTCAGCGTGAGCGTGCGGGTCGCCTCGGGGAGGGGGTCGAGCGGGGCGACGCGGTAGTCGACGCGCAGAACGGTGGAGGGCAGGTCGCGGGGCAGCGCGAGGCTCCAGTCGCCGTCTGCGGCGGTGCGGGGGGTGGCGAGCAGGCGGGCATGGGCGCCGGTGAAGTCGGGGAGCTCGCAGACTTCCAGGGGCGCGTCCGCGAGCGGTGTGCCCGTGGGGCCGGTGAGCCGCCCTTCGATCAGGTGCGCCGCGCCGTAGTGGCCCTGCAGGCGCGGGCCCTGCAAGCGTGCGCCCCGCAGACGCGGGCCCGCCGGGGAGCCCCAGCGTGCGGTGAGAGTTATGGGGGCACCCCCGACACCGCCGGTGGTCGCGCCCGCGCAAGCCTCGGAGGTCCCCGGCGGGGGGCCGGGGGGCGGTCCGCCGGGCGGCAGCGGGTTGGCGACCGTGATCTCGCGTTCGAGCACGGTGGCGGCGTTGCCCGCGGCGTCGGTGACGGTGACCACCAGATGGTGGACGCCGTTGGAGAGCCCCGTGGTGTCGAACGGCACGTCGGCGCTTACCGCGGCAGGGCAGGGTTGGGTGTAGAGGAACGCGGGCAGCCCGTCGGTGGTCCCGCCCACGTTGCGGCAGCGTCCCCCGTTTTCGTTCAGGACGGCGTGGCTGACCAGGTGCCCGTCCACCTGGATGAGCGCTTCGTAGACCCCGGAGCCGGAGTCGGCGGCGTGGAAGGCCACATCGGTGGTGCCCTGCACTGAAGAGTCTTCCGCGAGGCCCCCGGCGACTGCGGAGACGGTCGGCGGTGTGGACTGGGTGAGGACTATGTCCGCGGCGAAGAGCTCGACTATGGCGGCGTATCCATTTGAATCGCCTGGCCCTCCTGGGCATTGATCTTCATAGAACAAAGAACCACATGATGCGTTCAACGAGAGGTATGAACCTCCGAGCACGTTTTCTGGAGCCATCACAAAATTGTTTTCATCAAACGGATCTTCAAGGTCTCCCTCTTTAAGGCAAGCACTTTTTGCTTTGCAGGAGTCAAATATCCCTCCTTCGGTGCTGGCAGCCTCGTAAATGACGTAATAGGCGTATTCGTTGGATCCGCCGAGTGTGTCTCCGGCACGCCACAGCCTCTCCGCGGCAATCGTCTCGCCAGCAGGTGCTTCGAATCTCCATGTAGCTCTTTCGACGTCTGCTAGATGGACGTAGTTGGCGTACAGCGCCGCAATGAGCCCGCCCCCTTCTTTGCAGGTGTTCAAAGTAACGCTATGTTCGTATTCAAGATGTTCCGGCGAGCTCCACCCATCCGTGGGCGCGACCTGTCCCGAGGGCGTGCGACACGAGTACACGTGGTACTCCCCGGCGTGCGCGGCAGCCGCGAGGATCGCGAGCGCGAGGCCCGCCGCGAGACCCACGACCAGGGAACCCTTCAAAGCACGCAAAGCCATCTCCTCTCAGTCGGCCGGGGGCCAGCAAAGGCCCCCCTCCCAATTGTGCCACGGAGAGGTGGAACGCTCCGAGTAAACGGATGGCGAACGGCCCGGCGGTGGGCGGACGGGGGACTACCCGAAGCGCAGCGGCAGCTCGGCGAGGCCGTAGATGCCGGTGATGCCCTCGAATGTAGGCTCGCCGTCGAAACGCAGGCCGGGCATGCGCGGCGCCAGGAAGGTGAGCGCCTCCTGGAGCTCTACTCGCGCGAGGTTCGCGCCGAGGCAGTAGTGCACGCCGGCGCCGAAGGTCAGGGCCCGCGCGCGGCCGCGGTCGGCGGTGATGTCGAACTGATCGGGGTCAACGCTCGCCCCGGCTCCGGTCGCGTCCGCATCGCCCTCGGCGGCCTCGCCGCCGGCCTCACCGGGGAGGTCGCGGTTGCCGGTGAACGCGCAGACCATCACGATCGTGCCGGCGGGGAAGACGATGTCGCGGAAAGTGAGCTCGTCCACGACGATGCGCGCGGTAAAGGGAGTGATCGGCTCAAAGCGCAGCGCCTCCTCGACCGCCTGCGGGACGAGCTCGGGGCGCTCGGCCAGCAGCGCCCACTGGTCGGGGTGTTCGGCCAGCAGTCGCACGGCGTGGGCGAGCTGGCTCTGGGTGGTGTCCACGCCGCCGATCAGCACGTTCAACACGAGGTTGACGCACTCGACGTCGGAGAGCCGGTCGCCCTCCTCTTCGGCGGCGATCAAAAGCGAGATGAGGTCGTCGCCGGGGCTGGCGCGGCGTGCGCGCACGAGCTCCCAGGCGTACTCGTAGAACTCGGCGACGGCCTGTTCGATCGCGGGTTTCTGCTCGGTCATCGAGATCGCGTCGAACTGGCGCTGGATCCACGTGGACCAGTGGTGCAGGCGCGGGGCATCCTCGGACGGCGCCCCCATCACGTATGCGATCGCCTGCGAGGGGTAGGGCTTGGCGAAGTCGCCGACGAACTCGCAGCGGCCTCCGTGCGACAACGCAAACAAATCCTCCAAGATCCCGCGCATGACGGGTCGGTAGCGCTCGACCGCGCGCGGCGCGAGGGAGGGGTTGACGAGGCTGCGCAGGCGCGCGTGGTCGGCGCCGTTGAGGTGGAGGATGTTGCGGCGCATCTCCTCGTAGAGGGGCCCCTCGCGGACGTCGAAGATCTCCGCGATCGTCATTCCGGGGAAGACCGCCGAGCGGGTGCGCAGGAAGAACTCGGCCGACTCGCGGTCGAGCACGGCGTACCCGTAGGGCCCCGCGGCGAGCCAGCCGTGCGCGCGCAACTCGTGCATCGCCGCGTGGAAGCGCTCCCCGCGCAGCGCGGGGTCGGTGTAGTCGAGCGTGGGCAGCTCGAGCTCTTCGACGCGGGGCATGGCGCGACGCTACCACGCGCGCGCCCCTGGGCGCGCGCGGCGAGGTCGCATCCCTCGACTCCTCCTGTGACTGAACTGTTCGAGCCTGGCGGCCGCCCCCGGCCGCGGCACGGGTCTATTTTTTCGGGTGGACGATGTGCTTGAGGCCGGCTCCGGGAGTGAACTTGGGGGCCTTGGAGGCCTTGATCTTGACTTTCTCTCCGGTACGCGGGTTGACGCCCTGGCGCGCGGCCCGTTTGACCACGGAGAACTTGCCGAAGCCGGTGATCACGACCTCGTCGCCTTTCTTGAGCGCCTTGCCGACGGTCGCCACGAACGACTCGAGCGCGCGCGAGGAGTCGGCTTTGGAGAGGCCGCTGTCGGCGGAGAGTGCGTCGACCAGCTGTGTCTTGTTCATAGGTGCTTCCTTTCGGGTTGGATTCCAAGCAGGCGCGCAGACTAGCGCGCCGGGCGGAAAGACCGCTTGCCAGAAAGGGATGGACGCCTAGCCGGCGTCGCGCGCCGCGGTTCGGGAGGAGGCCCCGCGCAGCTCGAGCGGACGGACGCGGGGTACATTTTGGACCCCATATACCCCGGTGGCGAGTGTTCTTTTCGGACCCTATATAGCCCGGGGGAGCGGTTATCCCAGCTACGCCGCCAGCCGCAGCACGGACCTTCTCGTGCAAGGCTCGCCGCCGTAGCACCGATGGGGCCAGGGTTTCGGTCTTGCTCGTGACTCAGCGCGTGGCTACCGCCCTTGGGTAGTGCCGCCAGCACGGATTCGCTGTCTTCGGGGACTCCATATATGGCCCGGGGGAAGTGATCTAATCGGAGCCTATATAGCCCAATATGGTCCCGCGGCGACTACGCCTCGGTGGGCAGCCGGGCGAGCTTCTTCCCCGGGTTCATGAGCCCCTTGGGGTCGAACGCGCGCTTGAGCTCTTCGTGCAGGCGCAGCGCGCCGTCGGGCCACTGCCGCGCGAGCTGGCCGCGCTTGAGCCAACCGACGCCGTGCTCCCCGGAGATCGAGCCGCCGAGCTCGACGGCGAGCGCGAACAGCTCGTCGGTGGCCTCTGCGGCGGCGGCGCACTCCGCCTCGTCGCGGGGGTCGAGCAGTAGGTTGGCGTGCACGTTGCCGTCGGCTCCGTGGCCCCACGCGCAGGAGCGCAGCCCGTGGCGCGCGGCGATCTCCGCGAAGCGCTCGAGCGCCTCGGCGAGGCGCTCCACGGGGACGACGACGTCCTCGGAGACCTTCCCCCCGCGTATCGCGGTGACGGCGCCGGGGACACGGTCGCGCCACAGCCACAGTGCCTCGCGGTCGGGGCGGCGCAGGTCGATCGCGTGGGCACCGAGCGCGGCCGCGAGCTCGACGTGCGCGGCGCGCGCCTCCTCGACGGTGCCGTCGACCTCGGCGAGCAGCGCGAACTCGGCGTGCAGCGGCAGCGCCCCCGGGTAGGCGCCGGCGGCGATCCGCAGGGTGTCCCCGTCGAGGAAGTCCAGCGCAGCGGGCACCACTCCGGCGCCGAGCGCCTCGAGGATCGCCGCGCAGCCCTCCGCGCGGGTGGCGTGGAAGGAGAGCAGCGGCAGCGCCGCGGCGGGAGCGGGCACCAGCCGCAGGCGCACAGCGGTGATGATGCCGAGCGTGCCCTCGGAGCCGACGAGCAGGCTCTTGAGGTCGTACCCGGCGACGTCCTTGCGGTAGGGCCCTCCGAGCGTGAGTGTCTCGCCGGGCGGGACCACGGCCTCCAGGCCTGTTACCCACGCGCCGGTGGTCCCGTACTTGAAGGCGTGCGGCCCGCCGGCGTTGGTCGCGACGTTGCCGCCGATCTGCGACTGCTCGGCCGCCCCTGGGTCGGGCGGGAAGCAGAGCCCGTTCTCGCGCGCGAGGCGCTGCACGTGGCGGGTGGGCACACCGGCCTCGGGGTGGATGCGCCACAGCGCGGGCTCCAGTTCGCGGACCGCGCGCAGGCGCTCCAGCGAACACACCACCCCGCCGCCGAGCGGCACCGCTCCACCCGCGAGGCCGGTGCCGCCCCCGCGCGGGATCAGGGGCACGTCACGCTCGTAGCAGAGCGCCACCACGGCGGCCACCTCGGCCGTGCTGCCAGGGCGCACGACGAGGTCGGCGCGGCCGTGTAGGCCGCGGCTGCGGGTGGCGTCGTGATCGTACGGCGAGAGCCTGGTGAGAGCCCGCTCGCCGCGCTCGTCCCGTCCCTCCGCAGGCACGAACGCGTGCTCGGCCCCCACCACGCGCGCGAACTCGCCTTGCAGCAGCGCGGCGTCTTCGAGCGTTCCGTACACGGTCTCAGCCTAGTGCGCGCTGCGAGGGGTCGCCGCCGGGCGCGCCGTTTGCCGAGGAGGCGGGCACGGGGGCCGGGTGCAGTGGCCCCTCCGGGCTCTGGGGGAGGGGAGCGTCGGTCTCCGTGTGGAGCGGAACGCCCGGAGGATCGGTACCCGCCGGCCCGAGCCACCCGAGCAGCCGCTCGAGCTCGCGGCGCATCAGGCGGTGCCCCGTGAACGGGTCGGCGGCGGGGCGGCCGAGCACGAAGCTCGCCTTGTCGTCGCACAGCGCGGTATTGGCAGGCAGCGCCACGTCCGGCGGCTCGCCGCAGGCGCGCAGGAAGGCGGCGGGGGAGCCCTCCTGGACAAGCTGCAGGTCGCACTCGAACGCGCGCGCGAGTAGGCGCAGGTGCGCGAGCCGGCCGAGGATCGTGGGGCCCGCGGTGTTGTAGACGCCCTCGCACTCCTGGGCGATCAGCTCGCAGACGCGCTGGGCGTAGTCCCACGCGTAGGTGGGCGAGCGGCGGATGCCAGCAGGCGCCGCGAGGGGCCGCCCGGCGCGCAGCCACTGAACCCATCGCAAGGGCAGGCCGGAGCGTGCCCACACGTGGCGCTCGCGCGCGAGCGCGGCGGCGGGGATCGAGAGGTTGAGCCCGTACACGTCGGCGGGGCGGGTAATCAGCCAGCTGCCCTGGTAGCGCTGGGCGAGTCGCTCGCAGCCGAGCAGCGAGCGCCCGAGCGCGCCGGCCGGCTCGGCGGGGTCCTCCTCGTCCCAACACAGCCCCGAGGGCCGCAGCCCGCTGAAGACGAGGTCGCAGGAGACGAGCACGTAGCGGGCGCGCACGGCGCGTGCGGCGGCGAGCGTGTTCTCGGCGCCGAGCACGTTCAGCTCGGTCAGGCGGGCCTCGCGCTCCAGACGCCCCGGGGAGCTCTCGGCGGCGGCGTGCACGACCACGTCGGGTTCGAGCTCTTCGGCGAGCGCGACGCAGGCATGGCGGTCGGTCACGTCGAGCTGGGCGGTGCGCGCGCCGAGCACGCTCACGGGCGTGTCGCGCCAGGTGCCGAGCACGCTCCAACTCTGCTGCGCCGCGGCGGCGGCGAGGTTGGAGCCGACCAGCCCGCTCGTGCCAGTCACGAGCAGTCGCATCGCGACCTCCCGCCTCGGAACGAGCAGCCGTATGGCGGTCTCCCGCCTCGGGCCCTCAAAGGCAGCCGCACGGCGACCCCCCGTACCGGGCCTTCAGGTCAAGCCCTCTGCCCCGCTCCCCTCCCTGCCAGCCCCCGCGGCGCCGCATTCCCTTGCCACGCATCGCACCGAGCATTATACATCTATGTACGTCCTTATCAAGGACTTGTAAAAATACCACATAGCGAAAAATGCCCAGCCTATGTAAGCTCCTGGAGTCGGGCTCCTACGGGCCGGGCGGTGCGACGAGCCGGGCGGAGCACCGGGCGGTGCGGCGGGGCGGGCCGGGCGGAGCGGAGCGAGCTTCCGTTCGCGCGGGCGGCGAGGAGGACGCTTACCCGGCGTGGGTGCCGGGCAGGAACGCGTCGCTGCCGTAGCGCGCGAAGGGGATCGGCGCGGCGATCAGGTGGTTGGCGAGCATCCAGCTCGACAGTTCCGCGACGTGGACGGGCTGGATCGTCCCGAGCGGCACGCCGGGGGCGGCGAACAGGGGCAGGTAGGCGCGCAGCGAAGCGGCGGTGAGCGCGCGCGGCAGCGAGGGGTTCAGGCGCAGCAGGTCCGCGAGCGAGCGCGCAGGGTTGCGCAGCGTGTCTTCGTAGCCGTGGACGGTGGCGGCGAGGAAGTCGCGCACGAGCGCGGGGTCTGAGGCGGCGAGGTGGCGTGTGGTGAACGCCACGAGACCGGGGTACGCGGGCCCGCCGTTGCGGTCCAGCCAGAAGGGGGTGATCGGGTGCCCTTCCACTTCGAGGCCCACGCCGTCGTCGGGCACGAAGCCGGTGAACGCGGCGAGGCGGCCCGCGACGAGCGCCTGGGCGCCGTTGAAGCCGACGGTCACGACGTGCACCCTGGCGGGGTTTCCGCCCGCGTGGCGCACCTCGGTGTCCAACACCGCGCGGTCGGATGGCACGCCGGTGATCCCGACGGCGCGGCCCTGCAGTTGCGCAGGCGAGCGCAGATGCTCGGAGGCGAGCGCGATCAGCCCGCCGACGGGGCGCTGCACGATCGCCATAAGGGCCTCGTCGTGGCCGCCGCTGTCGATCTCGGCGGCGACATCGCTGCCGTCGGCAAGCCCGAACTGCGCGCGGCCGGCATCCACGAGGCTGAGCGGTTCGATCGTCGCGCTCGGCTGGACGACCTGCAGATCGATGTTCTCCTGCCGGTAGTACCCCGCGGCGAGCGCACGATATATCCCGGCATGGACCGCGTTGGGCGTGAAGTCGAGGATCAGCGTCGCGTGGGTCGGGTGTGGCAGCGCCCCGGGGAGCGTCCCGGCCGTGGCGCCGCCCGCAACGGTGCGTGCCGAGCTGGTGGAGGAGCCGCCGTCAGGAGAGCCGCCGCCCGTGGAACCGCCGCAGGCGGCGAGCGCGAGTATCGACGCAAGGCAGGCCGCAGCTGTCGCCCACCCTCTGGCAGAGAGCGGGACCGCGAGCGACGATCGTTGTCTTGCGGTGCGCTTCATCAGGTTGCGGCGCGACTGTACACGGCCCGTCTGATGGGGTGCGGATGACGGCTATGGCAGTGAGGCGAGGACCGGCTCGCCTTCGCGCGGCGCGTCGATACCGGGCTCGGCCCCGAGACGCTGAAGCATCACGTCGTATGCCTTGGGACTCGAGTCGATCAGGACGTAGCGTCGCCCCAGCTTTGCGGCGACCGCGCCCAACGTGCCGCTGCCTGCGAAGAAGTCCAGACACCAATCGCCTTCGTGTGTTGAGGCCTGCACCATCCTTCTTACGATTCCCTCAGGCTTCTGTGTTGGATAGCCCGTCTTCTCGCGCCCGTTCGTGGGGACGATCGTGTGCCACCAGACATCTGTGGGGAGCTTGCCCTTCACCGCCTTCTCGGCGGTGACGAGGCCCGGCGCCATATATGGCTCGCGGTCTACACCTTCGGCGTCGAAGTAGTAGCCCTCGGGGTTCTTGACGTACACGAAGATCGTGTCGTGCTTGGCGGGCCAGCGGCTCTTTGAGCGCGCGCCGTAATCGTAGGCCCAGATGATCTCGTTGAGGAAGGACTCTCGACCGAAGATCTCATCGAGGAGCAGCTTGCAGTAGTGAGCCTCGCGGTAGTCGATGTGGAAGTACAGGGTGCCGCTCGCGGCGAGGAGTCGATGCGCGTGGATGAGCCTCGGCTCGAGAAAAGCGAGGTAGTCCTCGAACGTGTCCCCATACGAGGATTCGGCCAGGAGCCGGGTCTTGAACCGTCTGCCCTGGAATCCGACGCGGTCGCCGCTCTCGTCGGGCACCGTCTGGAGGGTCCTGCGGGTTTGTGCCTTGCCGGTGTTAAACGGAGGATCGATGTAGATCAGCTGGAAGCTCTCGTCCTCGAAGCGGGGCAGCACCTCCAGGTTGTCTGCCAGGATGATCTCGCTGGCGCTGGGCATGTCGGCAATCTACGCGACGAGTCGGCAGATGCTCCGGAGCCTCCCGGGGACCCCGGTGAGCACCCCGCCCCTATGATCGGTCTGCGATGGCGGTGCGCATAACCCCAACCGAGCAGGACAAAGAGGCGGAGCCCCGGGCTGCCGATATGGCCGAGGCCCGTACGGCCGAGCCGCGCACGCTGTCAGGGGAACCGGTCGCGGAGCTATACACCGAAGCGGATATATCGGCGGGAATCCGGAGTCCAGAGAATCCGATCGGCCGCCCAGGGGAGTACCCGTTCACGCGGGGGGTATACAGCTCGATGTACCGCGGAAGACTGTGGACGATGCGCCAGTTCGCGGGGTTCGGGACGAGCGAGGAGACCAACGAGCGCTTCCACTATCTGCTGGAGCACGGGCAGACCGGGCTCTCCACCGCGTTCGACATGCCATCGCTGATGGGCCACGACTCCGACGACACGCGCAGCCTCGGGGAGGTGGGGCGCGAGGGGGTTGCGGTGGACACCGTCGAAGATATGCGCACGCTGTTCGGGGGGATCGACCTCGGGGAGGTCTCGGTGTCGATGACGATCAATGCGCCGGCGGCGATCATGCTGGCCTTCTATGTGGCCGCGGCGGAGTCCGACGAGGGGCGACCCGCCGGCGCGGTTCCGCTGGAGCGCCTCTCGGGCACGATCCAGGCCGACATCCTCAAGGAGTACATCGCGCAGAAGGAGTGGTGCTTTCCGATCGACCCCGCGATGCGTCTGTGCGGGGACATGATCGAGTGGTGCACGCGCAAGATGCCGCGCTGGCACCCGATTTCGATCTCCGGCTACCACATCCGCGAGGCGGGGGCGACCGCACAGCAGGAGCTCGCGTTCACGCTCGCGGACGGGCTCACCTACGTGCGCCAGGCAGTCGAGCGGGGCCTCGACGTAGACGAGTTCGCGCCGCGGCTGAGCTTCTTCTTCAACGCCCAGATTGACCTCTTCGAGGAGGTCGCCAAGTACCGCGCGGCGCGGCGTATCTGGGCGCGGGAGATGCGCGAGACGTTCGGCGCGAAGAACCCGCGCTCGTGGCTGATGCGCTTCCACGCACAGACCGCGGGCGTCAGCCTGACCGCCCAGCAGCCGTTGAACAACATCGTGCGCACCACGGTGGAGGCGCTCGCGGCAGTGTTGGGGGGCGCGCAGTCGCTGCACACCAACAGCTACGACGAGGCGCTCGCGCTGCCGACCGAGGAGGCGGTGCAGATCGCGCTGCGCACCCAGCAGGTGATCGCGCACGAGACGGGCGTGGCGAGCACCGCGGACCCGTTGGGGGGCAGCTGGTACGTGGAGGCCGCGACCGACCGGATGGAGGCCCGCTGCTACGAGTACTTCGCGAAGATCGAGCAGCTCGGGGGGATGGTGGAGGCGGTCAAGCGCAACTACCCCCAGCGCGAGATCGCCGACGCGGCCTTCGAGTTGCAGCGAGAGATCGACGCCGGCGAGCGGATCGTCGTGGGGGTCAACAGCCACGTGCTCGAGGATGAGCAGCCGATCCCGATCCTGCGCGTGGACCCGTCCCTGGAAGGCAAGCAGCTCGGTCGCCTGCAGGCCACCCGCGTCCGCCGCGACGGCGCCGAGGTCGAGCGCACCCTCGCCGCGCTGCGCCAGGCGGCGGCACAGCCCGAGCGCAACCTGATGGAGCCGCTGCTCGACTGTGCCCGCGCGTGCGCCTCGGAGGGCGAGATCGTGGAGTCCCTGCAGCAGGTCTTCGGGGACTACACCGAGACGCCGGTGTTCTGAAGGGCTGGCCACAGACCGGGGGCGGGGAAGGGTCGGCCGAGAGGCCATGTCTGACTCCCCGATTGAATGGCGGTTGGGCTACCTAAACGCGCCCACTAGACTACCTCAATCGGACTCTTCAAACCGGACACGCAGAACTTTAACAGGCTTCTCGTCTCGCTCGGCCTCGTAGCGATTGCGGTGGCTCTCGGAGTGCCGTGGCTCATTTACCGCGATACGGGAGCACTGGCGCTAAGCCAGGCGACCTTGGCAACCTTTACGCCAACTGCCAGGAGCGTCCTAATGCAACGTCAAGAGACAATCAAGGAGGTCCAGAACATCCTTCCTTGGGCCAGTGCAGCAGTCTCCATTTTGGGTGTCATTCTCGTCTACTCGGGCGGGAAGCGAATGCGGAGGGCACAGGATTGGGAGGACAGGGGGCTACGTGCTCGGACCCAACAGGAGGAGGCAAGCATTCAACCTCAGACCAAACAAGAGCGCGAGCAACGCATGATTGAGGATATAGCTGAAGAACAACCTTCTATGGCTAAGCCCATAGGGAGACAACCGGCGTCAGATGTCGTGACAGCAACACTCAAGACAGCGGAACCACGCCACCAAGGCGGCCAAGTCGCATTGTCCGCTGTCGAGCCAGTCTCAACGGCGATTCAGCCACGGCGTAGGGTTAAGCGTGGTTCCAAGGGTGTCCAGGTCCAGTCGTTGATGAGCGAAACAATGGCTATCAATGAAGAAATACTAGCCCAAGTGGGGAAGATCAAGCCAAATGCCTACCTGCTCCAGGAGGACATCCGGGTGTCACGAGGCGAGTCGACTCTACTGTTGGATGGACTTCTCTGGTCAGAGCGGCAGAGTTTCCCTGATGTGATCATCGAGATCAAAGTCTACCATGGCATATCATCGATTTGGTCACGCGCTGCGGATATGGTGCTTGGATATCTGACGCGATATCGAGATTTGACAGGACGCTCATGCATTGGTTGGTTGATAGCGGTAACCGATACAGAAGAGGTGCCGCCCCGGCAGATGTCTCGTTTGCGTGCGAGTCTCGAATCTCATGGATGGGTAACGCTAATTAGGCGACAAGATATTGAGACGCTAGTGTTCCCAGGCAGGATGCCACATCAGTCCAGCTGAACATGGGTGGCTCGGCACGTCGAGCCACCGCTCAGGCGGCGGCTTGGATCTTCAAACAGCGAGTAGTCGCCGTTGCGCTTTGCCGACTGGTGCCTGATGCGGGTGTCGAGGGTCGGGGCAGGGATGGGCACATCATGCGCTCACTGCGATCGGCCGCAAACGTGCGGAGCGATGGCGCGACTACGGCAGTAGCTCAAACGCGGGCGTGTGTCCCGGACGCATGACGCTGAAATGGCGGCGGTCGATGGTAGCGACCTCGGTGATGCCCAGCCGTTCGGCGGCGACGATGACAGAGGCGTCGACGGTGCCCAGCGGGAGGTCGTGGTAGCGGGCGACGAGCTCGGCGATCCGCAGCGGATCGGCGGGGTGGATCGGCTCAATGATGAGCTTGCCCGCGGCGAGGTCGCCGAGGAAGCGCACCTCGGGCTGCCAACCCAGGCGGGTGTCGAGCAGGTAGGCGACCTCGGTGATGACAAGTGTCGGGACGATCAGGGGACCTGGGTGCGCTTCCAGTAAATCCAGGCACGCCGAGTGGTGAGCGTCGTCGGTGTCGACATAGGCGTAGAGCGGGCCCGCGTCGACGATCAGTGGGATGGGGCCGTCTCCGAGCGGATGATCTCCTCGACACGCTCAGAGATGTCGCTGCGCCCACTGCGCCCACTCGCTGCGGCGCCCAAGCGCCGCCGACCGCCGCCGAGATGTGCCTCGAGGGCGGTACGGGTGACCTGTGCGATCGTGATGCCCTGACGATGAGCCTCGTGTCGCAGCCGCGCGTCCAGATCATCCGGGAGCTTGACGGTAGTCCTTTGCATGGGGATGCCAGCATACCATGGATACTCGGCTCGCAGCCTCCAATCCCAACGCTCTCTTAACGCGACCTTTCGCTCCCGCAAAGGTGCTCTGACGTACCTTGCAGGCAAATGGCTGATCGACAGATCGACAGGCGCACGTTCCTGAAGGGTGGACTGCTGGCGGGCGGGGCACTGCTGGGCGGGGGTGCCGCGCTCGCGGCGATCGCCAAAGAGGTCGAGGCGCCTGCGACGCCGGCGCCCCACGCGCGCAGGCGGACTCCCCGCCCGGCGACGCAGCCGGCGGGGACCACCGCGCAACAGGCGTCCCCACCGCCGCGGCAGACCGGTGGAACGGGGGTCAGCGGGTCGCCGAACATCCTCGTCATCGTGGTGGACCAGCTGCGAGCGCCGCAGTGGTTCACGGCCTCGCCAACGCTGGCGCAGATGCTGCCCAACATCACAGGCCTGCGCCGCGAAGGGGTCTCCTTCGAGCGCCACTACACGGCCTCCAACGACTGCACGCCGGCGCGCTCGACGCTGCTGACCGGCCTGTACACGCACCAGACGGGGTGCATGATCACGGGCGGCAGCACGCTGAATCCGGGCTTCCCGACGTGGGGGAGCATGTTGCGCGAGCACGGCTACGCCACCTGGTGGTTCGGCAAGTGGCACCTGACGCACGGGGACAACCACTGGAGACTGCCGCTGGACGCTGGGTCGCTCGAGCCGTACGGGTTCTCGGGCGGCACCTACCCCTCGCCGGACGGGGGTCCGGGCCAGGGTTGGCGCGTGGACCCGCAGATCGCCGACCAGTTCGAGCAGTGGTTCGCCGAAGACGGCGACTCGCCCGAACCGTGGTGCACGACGGTGTCGTTCGTGAACCCGCACGACATCGCGTGGTGGCACAAGTGGACCGAACGCGTCCCGGCGGAGCGCAGCGCGCCGGCGCTGGTGCAGGGGCTGCCCCCGAACTACGAGACGCCGGAAATGCTGGAAGCCCACAACAAGCCGCTGTTGCAGCTCTCGCTGCAGCAGACCGCGGCGAACTCGTTTGGCCCGGTGCCGTTCACGGGACCCAACGTGACCGAAGCGTGGACGCCGTTCTTCGACCTGTACGTGAAGCTGCAGCGCACCGTGGACGCTCACGTGGGCCGGGTGCTGCGCACCCTGGAAAGCCGCCCGGACGTGGCGGCGAACACGGTCGTGGTGTTCACCTCCGACCACGGCGAGTACGGCGCCTCGCACGGCCTGCGCGGCAAGGGCGGGGGGGCCTACGAGGAGGCGATCAGGGTGCCGCTGATCGTGAAGGACCCGCGCGGCGTGCTGAGCACCGCGACGGGCCGCCCGCGCACGCAGCTGACCTCGAGCGTGGACGTGGCGCCGCTGTTGCTGAGCGTCGCGAGCGGGTCGAACGCGTGGCGGCGGGAGCGGCGCTACGCGCACCTCGCCCACCGGGCGGACCTCGCCGCGATCCTCGCCAACCCGCGCGCGCGGGGGCGCCCGTACGCGCTGCACACTACCGACGAGATCGTCACGGAGTTCGCGACCGAACTGTACGCGGCGAACGCGCCGCTGCACGTGGTGGCGCTGCGCACGGCCGCCGCGAAGTACGCGACGTACTCCAACTGGAGCGAAAACGGAATCGTCCCCCTGCGGGAAGGTCAGGAGCGCGAGCTCTACGACTACCGCACGCGCGCGGGCCGCACGGAGCTGGACAACGTCGCAGCCGCTCGGAGCTCCGCCAACAGCCGCCTGGAGGCGTCCCTGCAGCGAACGATGGGGCGGGCGCTGCGCGAGGAGCTGCGCGGCCCGCTTCCGCGTCACCTGCAGGAGGCGCAGGGGCTCGGCTTCCAGGACTACCTGCTGACTGCCACCAGAGCCGCGCGCCTCGCGACGACCGCGAGGCTGCGCCGCGTGGAAAGCGAACGCGGGCCGCTGACCCCGTTCGGGGCGGGCGAACAGCAGTTGCGCTCGCCGGCGGGTCCGCGCGGGGCGCACCCGCACCGCGACCGATCGAAGCAGACCCGGCGCGGGCTTGGGGCCGAGGCTCGCCCGCCCGGTCCCTTTAGCCGCTGAGCGCGTTCGGCGCGGCCTTCAGCGGTCCGCCGCCTGGGGGAGGTCCCGTAGCGCGGGCCACTCCACGAGCGCCTCGAGCGAGGAGTCCACGACGCGGTTGAGGAGCTCCGCGCCGGCGCCCACGTGTGGGAAGGGGACGCTGGGGAGGGGGAACCCGAGGAACTCGCAGAGCGGCTCCCACCCTTCGCTGGCGCTCCACACGAGCAGCCGCCCGCGCGGGACGCCGCGCCGGACGGCCTCGTTGTGGCGCTCCATCCCCTCGACCAGCCGTGCGAGCGGCTCGCGCGCCCCCCACGCGGTTTCGCCGATCGCGCGGCCCCAGCTCTCGGGGTCGCGCACGCTGAGCAGCACCCTGGCGTTGGGGTAGGCGCCGATCAGCTTCTCCCAGAATCCACTCGCGGGCGGGCCGACGGCGGAGTGGTAGCCGTCGAATATCTTCGCCCACCGCCGCCTGCCGTCGAGCGCCTGTTCCCACAGCCCGGCCCGGTCGGGGTCGGCGAGCACGTCGGACATATGGTAGGTGGGCCCGAGCCCGAGCAGGTCGAGGGCGCTCTTCAGTGAAAGAGTGCCCGTGCGCGGCAGACCGGCGCCGATCACGTTCACGGTTTCTCTCCCCTCCCGAGGTGTGGGTGGTGCCCTTGAACTGACTGGGGCGTGCCGTCATCGACGATTGGCGGTTTGTGGTTGGGGGTTTTGATTTTTTTAATTAATGCCCACCCTCCCGCCTACGGCAGAGGTTGCGTAGTGGAGATTCCGAGCGTCTGTCCGGAGGCCGAGAGCGCGCGCACGGCTACGTCGGGCTCGGTGGTGCTCACGTGGATGGTCGTCTCAAAGCCCTGGCGGGGGGCGGTGACGAGCGGCACAAGGCTTTCCGCTGACGCCCCGGCGAGCA
Source organism: uncultured Solirubrobacterales bacterium (assembly GCA_963701215.1). GTDB lineage: Bacteria > Actinomycetota > Thermoleophilia > Solirubrobacterales > Solirubrobacteraceae > Palsa-744. The sequence goes on along the minus strand of OY969580.1, from coordinate 3,552,074 downwards.
CCTGCCAGGAGGCGACGGCGGTGGCGCCGTTCCAGCTCGCCTCCACGGTCGCCGTCCCTGCACCACCCGTCCCCGCCTGCACGGCGATCGCGGGCGCGGTCGTGGGGGTGGCGCTCCACGGCGAGAGGTAGGTGCGGAAGTCCTGCACGTTCTTGCCGAGCGTACCGTCGAGCAGCACGTGGCCGGAGGCGTCGAACTCGGTGAAGTTCGGCAGCCCCCCGTAGCCGAGCAGCCAGTCCCCGCCGGGCAGGCTCAGCGTGTCGCCCTGGCTGGAGGCCAGCAGCGTTTTGCTCGGGTTGGCGAAGCGTTTGACGAGCGTGACGGTGTGGTTGGAGAAGTCGGGGCGCAGCAGCAGGCCGCTCGATTCCCGTTCCTTGGGCGGGTCGGAGGCGTTGTTGAACAGCGAGATCAGCCCGCCGGGCTGGAACTGGGCGTCGTGCTGCCAGTAGAAGCGCACGCCGGAGCCGAGCTTGAAGCTGGAGCGCCCGCCGTCGCCGAGCACCCAGTTGTAGCCACCGGTGTGCATGTCGACGTCGTACAGCGTCCACGTGTTGCGCGAGGAGAGCAGCACGTCGCCCGAGGTCCCCGGTGAGATGGAGTTGATGTGTACGTAGTCCCAGGGGTATTCACCTGAGGAGACGTGGTTGAGCGAGTCGCCCAAGGGGATGTGCCCGAGCGCGTGCCACTCCCACATCACGAGGCCGGTCTTGATGTCGACCTCCTCGATCACCGAGTCCAGAAGGATCCCGTGGGGGGAGCCGTGCACGGAGGCGAGGTTCATGTGGATCGGGTCGAACGCGTCGATCCACGCGGTGCCCTGGGGGGTCAGCAGGATCTCGTGCAGGTCGGCGTGGTAGCCGTTGCCGGCGCGCACGGTCGCGACCTGGTGGTAGGCGTTGTTGTAGATCACGTCTTCGCCCTCGCCGAAGCCGACGCGGATGATGCGGCCCTGCCACCAGGTCAGCGCGGGCTGGCCTTCGTAGCTCTGCACCTGGAAGTTGGTCGCCGACTCGCCGGCGGGCAGCGGGTGAAACCACACGAGCGCACCGTTCTGTTCGGCGATCATCGGCCCGGCGGAGCCGACGCCCTGGTAGGGCGCGAGGAACAGGTAGCCGCTCGCGGCCCCCGCCTTGGCCGGCGTGGTGATGGTGACCGTCGAGGGGGTGAGTTCGGGGGCCGAGAGGTAGTGCTGCACGGCGTGGGGGTCGCCGGGGTTGGTGGGGAACTCTTCCTGGCTGACGGCGGCCTGGTGGGCGACGGTGAAGGTGGTGGTGACCGCCTGCGTCGGAGTCCCCGTGCCGGTCCCCACCAGCGCGTGGACGCTCACGCGCTCCCCGGGCACGAACGGGTGGGCGGGCAGGAAGCTCTCCCCGGTGCCGGTGGAGTACGCCTGCAGGCGCCCGGGGTGCACGCCGGAGCGCGACCCGACGATGCGCACGTCCGCGACCTGCGTGCCTGCTCCGCCGAGGAAGCTGATCTGGGTGGTGGGAGAGGCGTCGGGGGTCCCGGGCAGCGGCGAAACGGTCACCGCGTTGGCGGCCGCGGCGGCGACCTCGGCGCTGTCGTCGAGCCTCACGGAGGCCGAGGAGGTCGAGCCTCCGCAGGAGGAGAGCGCCACCGCGAGCAGCGCGGCAGTGAGCAGGGGGAGCCCGCGCCTCAACGCCCGTGCTCCGCGTTGGGGCCGCCGGGGATTCGCTTCGCGAGGGCCGTCGGGGACCCACTCCACGTGGGCGCCGGTTGTGATCGCCACGGTCATCGAGCCGCTGCCGGCGTGAATGGCCTGGAGATCCCGATCACCCGACCGTCGGCGTCGAGTGCCTGCACCTCGAAGGTGGTGTAGCTCCGTCGCATCGGCATCGCCGTCTCGAACCCTGACCTGGAGGCGCTCGTCACGGCTGCCAGCCTACCGGCGCCCGCGGAGGCGAGCACCCGCCAGGAGGCGACCTGCGTGGCGCCGTTCCAGCTCGCGTACACAGTGGTCCCGCCGCCGGCTCGGCGGGCGGCGCCGACGGGCGGGTAGAGCGGCTCGCCGACCCACGGCTCGAGCGTCGAGCGGTAGCTGAGGTCGGGACCGGGGAAGTGCCCTTCCAACAGCAGCTTGCCCGACGGGCTGTACTCCGAGAGGTACGGTTCCGACCCCCACCCGACGAACGTGTTGCCGCCCGGCAGCGGCTCGGTGTCGCCCATGTATTCGGTTTCGAACTTGCCGCCGCCGGTGTCCTGGGCTACGAGCGTCGCCGTGCGCGTGCGCTGGTCGAGCCTGAGGACGAGCCCGCGTGAGGGCCCGGTCGCGGGGACGGAGGTGCCCCCGCCGGTGAGCTGGCAGCAGTGGTCGTCGAACATGCTGACCGTGGAGCTCGACTGCAGCTTCACGTCGTGCTGCCACTGGAAGGCGGCTCCGGGGCCGAAGGAGAAGCTCGAGCGCTTGCCGCCGAGCGTCCACTCGATCCTGCCGGTGTCGGCGTCGACCAGGTAGGCGGCCCAGGTGTTGCGCATCGAGACGAGGAACTGCCCGCCGCCGGCCAGGTCGATCGAGTTGACGTGGTAGGCGTCCCACGGGAACCCGTTGGTCGGCACGGTCGCGTAGGACTCGCCGAGCGGGATGTGCTGCAGCGCATCCCAGCTGCGCAGCAGTCGGCCGGTCCTGAGGTTGTACTCCTGCACGGCGGAGTCGATCAGCGCCCCGTTGTAGGCGCCGCCGTAGGCGGAGAGGTTCCTGGCGACGTTCTTGTTGGCGGTCACCCACGCGTCTTCGCCGTCGATCAGCAACTCGTGCAGAGTGAGGACCCAGCCGTCGGTCGCCCGCAGCCGCGCGAGCACCTGGTAGTGCTGGTTGACCACGACGTATTCGCCGCTCTCGGTCGAGCCGGTGTTGGTGACGACGCCCTGCCACCACGCGAGCGCCGGGCGGCCCGCGTAGGTCTGCAGGCTCAGGTTGGCGGCGACGAGCTTTTCGGGCACCGGCTGGAACCACACCGGCTGCAGGTCGTTGTCGAGGATCAGCGGCCCGCTTTGGCCGACCAGCGGGGGGTAGTTGAGGTTGTAGAAGTTGGTGGCGAGCACGTAGCCGCCCGCCAGCCTGCCGGCGGCTGCGGAGCCGGCCTTTGCGAGCTTCGGCGGGTGCAGCGCCGGCTCGGTGACGAACGAGTAGGCGCCGTTGGTCGTGTACGCCCCGACCGGGGCGCCGTGGGAGCCCGCGAACGCCTGGTCGATCGCGACGAAGCCCACGACGACGACGCCGATCGCGACCGTCAGCCGGCGCGCCGCTCCACGCAGCGCGTCGGGGGGGGCGGGCAGCGCCGTGAACGTGACCGCGGCCGCGGCCGCGGCCAGGCCGCCGCCGATCAGGTAGGCCAGGCGGAAGCCGTCGGTCAGCGCCTGCGGCACCTGCGCGCCCGTGCCGATCAGGTGGCTGGAGCGCTGGGTCGCGAGCGTCACGAGGATTGCCAGCCCGAGCCCGCCGCCGATCTGGCGCGAGGTGTTGACGAGTCCTGAGGCAAGCCCCGCCTGCCCCTCCTTGGCGCCCTGGGTGGCGGCGATCGTCGAGGGGACGATCGACATCGCGATCCCCGCCGCCGTCAGCAGCCCGGGGAGCATGATGTACACGAGCGGGCTGCCGCTGGCCCCGATTTTCGCGAGCAGCAGCATCCCCGCCGTCAGCATGACGAGGCCACCGCCGAGCACGGGGCGCACTCCGAAGTGGCTCACGAGCCTGCCGGTGCGCGAGGCGACCAGCATGATCATCAACGTCATCGGCAGGAACACCAGGCCGGTGTGCAGGGGAGAGAGCCCCAGCACCTGCTGCAGGTAGAGCGAGCTCACGAACCACATCGGGAACAGCGAGGCGCTGAACAGCAGCACGATGTTGTTGGCGATCCGCAGCGGCTTGGTCAGCTCCTTGAAGGGGATCAACGGTTCGGAGGCCAGGCGCGTCTCGATCACCACGAACACGACGAGGATCAGCACGCCGCCGATGATCGGGCCGAGCGCCGAGAGCGTGTCCCAGCCCTTGAGGCCGGCTTCCACGACCCCGAACACCAGCACCATCTGGCCCACGGTCAACGTCAGCGCGCCGGCGAGGTCGAAGCTGCGTCCGGGAGCGCGGCGGCGCTCGCTGACGACCGCGTACGCGACCACGGCGGCGGCGATCCCGATCGGGGGGTTGATCAGCAGCACCCACCGCCAGGAGAGCTCCTGGGTGATGATGCCCCCGAACAGCATCCCCGCGGCGCCGCCGAGTCCGTTCATCGCCGCCCACGCGCCGATCGCGCGGTTGAGCTGCGGGCCGGGCGCGAACGAGGAGGTGATGATCGCCAGCGAGCAGGCCGCCATCAGTGCGCCGCCGACGCCCTGCGCCGCGCGCGCGAGCACGAGCGTGCTGCGATCCGCCGCGACGCCCCCGGCGAGCGAGGCGAGCCCGAACACGAGCAGCGCCAGCACGAACATGCGGCGCTGGCCGAAGTGATCGGCGGCACGGCCGCCCAGCATCAGAAAGCCCGCGAACGTGATCGCGTAGGCGTCGACGATCCACTGCAGTTCGGGCGAGGAGAACGCCAGGGCCGACTGGATGTGAGGCAGCGCGACGTTGACGATGCTGAGGTCGAGGATGACCATGAACTGCGCCACGCAGCAGACGCCCAGCAGCCACGCCGAGCGCGAGCCCGTCCCGCCCTCGAGCGGGTTCGACCTCACCGCCCCCGGGCTTGCCGGGGCCACCGGGCTGGCAGTAGTCTCGACGCTCATGACCTTCCAGCCAACCGCGACCGGTCGTCCAGGCTCAGCCGCCGCGAACGCCTGGTAGCCTGCGCGCCCGAGCCCTCGAGCGACGATTGGAGCCCGGCCGATGAGAAGAACGCCACTGACCGCCATGCTAACGCTGGTGGCCGTCCTGGCCGCCGCTGTCGCGCTGGCGGGGTGCGGCGGCAAAGGGGGGAGCTCCTCCTCCACCAAGCCGACGACGAGCCCGACCACGACGGCCCCGCACAAGCACTCCACCAAACCGGCTTACTGAGACTCACCCCGACCGCCCGGCGCTCGGGAGCGAGGCGTCAAAGCCGATTGTCTTGACCGTCCGGGAGGTGCCCAGCACGCGCCCGGCTGAGTCGAGCGCCTGCACCGCCACGTAGGTGTACTTCTTGGGCAGGGTCGTCGAGCTTTCGAAGCCACTCGTCGGGACGGTGGTCTGCGGCTCGAGCGCTTCGGGGTGCTCCCCCGCGAGCACGTGCCACGAGGCCACTTCGGTCGCGCCGTTCCAGCTCGCGTGCACGATCGTCTCTTCGCCGGTGTCGTTGAGGCTGGCGAGCACCGCCGGCGGGCTCAGCGGGCGCCCGCTCCAGGGGAAGCGGAAGGCACGGTAGAAGGTCATGTCGAACGGCAGGTGGGCGTCGAACACCAGCGAGCCGTCCTGCGCGTACTCGCTGATGGCGGGCACCCCGCCGTAGCCCACGACGGAGCTCCCGTCGGCCAGTGTCTGCATGTTGCCCTGGCTTGGGGCCAGCAGCGGCGGGTCGGGGTGCGTGTAGGCGGAGAGAAGGCGCGCTTCGCGGGTCTTGAAGTCGAGCGCGATCCGCAGGCCGCGCGACTGGCGGTGGATCGGTGGGTTGGCGCCGTCGTCGAAGAACGTGACCTCGCCGTTGGGGAGCAGGCGGCCGTCGTGCTGCCACGCCGTTTCGGTGCCCGGCCCCATCTTGAAGGAGCTCTTCAGACCGCCGAGGCGCCACAGGACCCTGCCGCTGCCGCCTTCCAGCTGGTAGCCGGCCCACGTGCTGCGCGCGGAGATGAACAGGTTCCCGTCGGGCTCGGGGTCGATCGAGTTGAGGTGAAACCAGTCCCACGGCGTCGGCGTGTTCGGGGTTTCGGTCTCGGTCTCCGAGACGGGGACGTGGTCGAGGCTGTGCCATTCCCAGCGCACGAGGCCCGTCCGCATGTCGATCTCCTGGATCGCCGGGTCGACGATCGCCCCGCCCGCCGGGCCTTTCAACGGCGTGAGGTTGCAGCGGATCGGGTTGTACGCCGTGATGTAGGCGACGTCGTGGGGGGCGAGCTGGAGCTCGTGCAGGTCTGCCTTCAGACCGTTGCCGCCGCGCACCCTGGCGACCGTCTGGTAGCTGGAGCTCATGACGACGTCTTCGCCCTGTCCAAAGCCCAGCGAAAGCACCTTGCCCCGCCACCACGTCAGGTCGCGCCGCCCTTCGTAGGTCTGCACGTTCAGGTCCTCCGCCGCTTCGCCCGCCGGCAGATCTTCGAACCACACGAGTCGGCCCTGCGGGGTGTAGATCAGCGGCCCGTACTGGCCCGGACCGGGTCCGTTGGTCGTGAGGACGTCGCCCGCCGCGGGGTCGCGATCGGGCACGGTGACGCTCAGGGTCGGAGCCTGCACGCCCGGCAGGGTGTAGAAGCTCTGGTAGTCGGCGGGCGCCGCTGGCGGGCTGGGGAACTCCGGGACCTTCGCCGTCGGGTAGGGGGTGTCGACACGAAAGCCGAAGGTGACTCGCTTGCCGCCTGCGCCGACCGTCTGAGATCGGCCGGACGGGGAGACACTCGCTTCGCTCACATCCCCGAACCGGCCTGCACCAGCGGACCGACCAGCGGCCCCGAACTGGCCAGCGCCTCCGGACTGGCCAGCGTCGATCACGGCGCTCACGCTCACGCGCTCGCCGGGGTCGAACGGGGTGTTGGGCACGAAGCTCGCCCCGTCGCCCTGCGAGTAGCCGTAGAGGTGGCCGGCGTGCGGCCCGCTGCGCTGGCCGGTGACGGAGACTCCGTGGATCGCCGTGAGCGGCGCGCCCAGGAAGCTGATCTGGGTGTGCGGATTCGCCGTGACGGTGCTCGGCGCCGGCGAGACGTCGACGGACAGTCCTTCGAGCTTGGCGCTGCGGTCCACCGTGGCCGGCAGGCACGCCGGCGAGGTCGCGCTGTGCGAGCCGGAGGACCCGGACCCGCACGCGCCCAGCGCGAAGGCGAGCGTCCCCCCCGCGAGGACTGCGACGAGCAGCACGATGAGTCCGTTACGGTTCATCTGGACGCGGGACCTTAACATCGCCCTAACACGGGAGACGCGGTCCCCACCGGAAGGCTTCGTAGGGGCGGGAGCGAAACTCGGAGGGTCCGGCGTTGTCTGAGGCTAGGATCTGCGACTTGGTGAGAGACGAGAACTGGAGCATCGATGAGCCACTCCCTGTGGCGGTCAAGGACATTGTGAGTAGGAGGCACCGCCTGCCAGGCCATCCCGAGGGCTCATGGACGCCTGTCCGCGTCTGGAAGGCCGCCCGTCTCGGTGCCCGGGCCACACGCAGGGCGCACTCCCACCACAGGTGGCTGCGCTTCGCACTGGTGTTCGGGGGGGCACTGGTGTTCCTGGCCAGCGGCGGCGCGCTCGCGCTCGGCGGCAAGCGCATCATGGCCGAGGAGGCCGCGTTTCGCGGGCCCGCGGCGCCGGGGTGCGTGCCCGCGACGTTGGACCTCAGCGACGTGTTGCCCGGCACTCCGCTCCGCGTCTCGCCACTGCCGGACTCCCTGGACGCCACGCCGCACACCCAGATCAGCCTGCTCGGCGTCCCCCGCTCGCGGCTCGCGCAGATCAACGTGAGCGGGTCGGCCACCGGCGGGCACTCCGGTCGCGTGGATGCCTACTCCCAGGGGGACGGGGCGAGCTTCGTGCCCTCCAGTCCCTTCCAGCCCGGGGAGACGGTCACGGTGCGGGGCAAGCTGCTCGCGAAGGGGCACTGGCAGCCGTTCGCGTACCGCTTCACGGTCTCGGTGCCGGACCCGATCCCGTGGGAACCGCCGGGCAGAGAACCGACGGGGACGTCCGTCGAGGTCCAGCACTACCACTCGGCGCCCTCCCTGCAGCCGCCCTCGATCCAGGTCACGACCGGCTCCGGACTGGGCCCGGCGGGGGACATCTTCACCGCCCCCTACTCCGGCCCGGGCTCAAACGGCCCGATGATCGTCGACGGCACCGGGCAGCTCGTGTGGTTCGATCCGCTGCCCCGCGGGGTCTTTGCGACCAACCTGCAGGTGCAGGCCTACGAAGGTCAGCCGGTGCTGACGTGGTGGCAGGGGCACATCCCAAAGCAGGGGTTTGGCGAAGGGGAAGAGGTGATCGCCAACAGCTCCTACCGCGAGATCGCGCATGTCCACGCGGGCAACGGTCTCAAAGTGGACCTCCACGACTTCCACCTCGCCGCGAACGACACCGCGCTGATGACGGTGTTCAATCCGATCCACTGCAACCTCACCGCCATCGGCGGGCCGCAGGACGCGGCGGTCAACGACAGTGTCTTCCAGGAACTCGACGTGCGCACGGGGCTCGTGCGGCGCGAATGGACGAGTCTCGACCACGTGGCCCTCGACGAATCCTACTCCACGCCGTACGGCTCCAGTACCGAATGGCCGTTCGACTACTTCCACATGAACTCGCTCGACCAGGAGCCCGACGGCGACATGCTGATCTCCGCGCGCAACACGTGGGCGCTGTACCAGCTCAACGAACAGACCGGCCAGGTGCTGACGCGCGCGGGCGGCAAGCACTCCACGATCAAGATGGGCTCGGGCACGCTGACCGCCTTCCAGCACGACGCCACGCTGTTGCCCGACGGCCTGATCTCAGTCTTCGACAACGGCGGGGTGCCGACGGTGCACCCGCAGTCGCGCGGGATCGTGGTGGCGCTCAACCAGCAGACCGACACCGAGACGCTGGTGGCGGAGTACGAGCACCCCTCGGCGCTGAAAGCGGGCAGCCAGGGCGACGTGCAGGGCCTACCCAGCGGCAACCTGTTCATCGGCTGGGGCGCGGAACCGTGGTTCTCGGAATTCAGCTCCTCCGGCCAGCTGCTGTGGGACGCGCGGATGCCGCCCGGCGACCAGTCCTACCGCGCGTACCGCTTCCCGTGGACGGGTACCCCCTCGGGGGCGCCGGCGATCGCGGCGAGCGCGAGCAGCAGCTCGAGCCCCGTGACGGTGTACGCGAGCTGGAACGGGGCCACGGAGGTCACCTCCTGGAGGGTCTTGGCCGGGCCCTCCACCCACCAGCTCGCAGCCGTGGTGAGCGCTCCCCGTAGCGGCTTCGAGACGGCGATCACCACCCCAGGGCCGGAGCTCTACGTGCAGGCGCAGGCGCTCTCCGCCTCCGGCGCGGTATTGGGGACCTCAACAACTCTTAAAGGCTGAGAGACCCGTGAGCCCGGGTGGGCGTGCCGGCGAGCTGGCGGCCCTCGCGAAGGAGATCGAAGGCTGCCGGCGCTGTCCGCGGCTGGTGGCGTGGCGCGAGCAGGTGGCGCGCGAGCGGCGCGCGGCGTTCGCGGGGGAGCGCTACGCCGCGCACCCTGTGGCGGGCTTCGGGGACCCCGTGGCGCGGGTGTTGATCCTGGGGCTGGCCCCCGCGGCGCACGGGGGCAACCGCACGGGGCGGATCTTCACCGGCGACCGCTCCGGAGATTTCCTGTTTGCCGCGCTGTTCCGTACGGGCTTCGCCAACCAGCCGACCTCGACCCACCGGGCTGACGGCCTGCGCCTGCGGGACGCGTGGCTCACGGCCGCGGTGCGCTGTGCGCCGCCCGCCAACCGCCCAACCGGCGGTGAGCGCGACGAGTGCCTGCCGTGGAGCGTGGCCGAGTTGCGCCTGCTGCCCGACATCCGCGTGGCCCTCTGCCTGGGTGCGTTCGCGTGGGACGCGGCCCTGCGGTTGCGGGCGGCGCTCGCCGCCCCCAGCCCCCACGCGGTGGAGGCCCACGGCTCTCGGCCGCCACGGCTCACCGGGTCGGGCGCTGCCTCCCTCGGGTCGGGCGCTGCCTCCCTCGGGTCGGGCGCTGGGCTGCCTCGGCCCCGTCCGCGCTTCGGTCACGGGGCGGAGCACCCCGGAGTGCCGTTCCCGCTGCTCGGCTGCTTCCACCCCAGCCAGCAGAACACGTTCACCGGCAGGCTCACGGCGCCGATGATCGACGCGGTCCTCCGGCGCACGCGGGAGTTGGCCGGGTTGGATGCAGGTTGTTGACACACGCACTGGCGCGCGTGCCCAAGTTATCCCACAAGTGAAAGAAACTGGGTTGTGCATGCGTCACGGGACCGGTATCGTCTTGACCCAGTAACAGGGTAAGGGTAGTGGCTCTTTGCGTTGGAGTAGGTCTGCCAGCGCGAGGCTGACATCGGCGGGAGGTACCGGTATGCGCGACGGCATGCACGTGGGCGCTTGCGCTCGCAGGCCCTCAGGTTCAGGTTCGGGTTTTGGTTCCGCCCGCGGAGCGGCGGCGACGGTGCGTGGCCAGCGGCACTCTCTCCTGCCGAGCGGGCCGCTGCGCGCGGCGCTCGCGGTGCTGCTAGGTGCGCTGCTGGCACTGACAGCCCTCGCCGGCCTTGCGAGCGCTGCGAGCGCCTCGACGACCGATGAACTGCGAGGTGAATGGAAGCTCACGTTCGCCTGTCCAGAATGCGAGTTCGTCATCGGCGAACCGCACACACTGCACGCAGTGTCTGTCATCGACACGATGGAAGCCTCGAGCGGCGACTTCTCGGGCAGCGTCGTCCTGGAAGACGAGCGAGGGCTCCCGGCGACCATCACCGGCAGCCTCTCCGGCAGCCAGGTCTCCTCGCTGGTGGTCGAAGTCATGCTCCCGACGGGTCCTCCCTACGACTTCACCATGACCTCGGGGTCGGTCAACGGCGCAGAAAACGAAATCTCAGGCTCGGGAACCTTTACCGCCACTGGCTCCGGCGGTCCCCCGGCGGGCACCTTCACCGCAAAAAAGCTCCGCTCCTACAAGGAAGTAGAAGAAGAAGAAAAGAGAATCAAAAAAGAAGCGGAAGAACGCGCCAAGAAAGAAGCAGAAGAACGCGCCAAAGCCAAGGAAGAAAGAAAAATCAAAGAAGCCGAAGAAGCCAAGGTCGAAGAAGCTAAAAAAGCCGAAGAAGCCATCAAAGCCAAAGAACGAGAAGCGCGGGCGCAAGAAGAACAGGCGAAGGCACAGAAAGAAAAGGAAGCTCAGGAAGCCAAAGCAGCTCAAGAAGCCAAAGTGGCTCAGGAAGCCAAAGCGGCCCAGGCGGCCAAGGAAGCCCAGGCGGCCAAAGAAGCTCGGGAACGCGAAGAAAGCGAAAAGAGCAACAAGCCCGTCGGTCTGACCGGCAAGAGGTTCACGGTCGGTGCCTCCGGGCTCGTCTCGCTCGGCCTGTCCAACCCGGACGACTACTCGATCTTGGGGAAGGTCACACTGACCGAGGCCTCCGCCGGCAAGGCGAGCCGCGGCAAACCGAAGGCGACGATCCTCGCCTCTGCCTCGTACACGATCGTCCCTCTCGGGAGTGGGGCAGTGAAGCTCAAGCTCTCAAAGGGGACGCTCGCTGCGCTTCGGTCTCACAAAGTGTTGCACGTCGTGGTCACTATCACCACGAGCGCCACCGGCCACGCGACGCTCACCGAGACCGACGACCTCACGCTCGAGGATCCCTCGCCTCACGGACACCGCTGAGTGCGGCCGTCGCCGGGGCCGCGCCCCTGACGTGCCCCGGCGGCTGGCGGCAGGTCCCCCGGCTTGGCGAGCCAGCGCCGCAGACATGTTCGGTCCACGCCGTCGGAGCGCGGGCTGGGGGCGGTGTGGATCTGGTCTGAGCGCTTGCACCCTTGCTCTGCCTGCTTGGCCTCCGTTTCGCGGCTGCATCGAGCTCTGGGGCTGTCGCAGAGCTGATCGGCCTACGAGGGTAGCCGCAGCCGCTGGCCTTGCTGGCGCTAGCCTCACCCGTCATGCACGTCGGACTGAACCTGATCTACCTCGTGCCCGGTGAGACCGGTGGGATGGAGGTCGTCGCGCGCGAGCTGATCCCCGCGCTGCTCGCCGCCGCGGACGGGTCGGGCCGCGAGATCCGCTTCACGGCCTTCGTGAACCGCGAGGCTGCCGCGGCCTCCGACGGCCCCTGGGGCGAGCTGCTGCCGGCGGTGACGGTGCCGGTCCGTGCCCGCCGGCGCGAGCAGTGGGTGTTCGGCGAGCAGGTGCTCCTGCCGGCGCTGGCGGCGCGCGCGCAGGTGGACCTCGTGCACTCCCTCGCCTCTACCGCACCCGCGTGGGGCCCCTTCCGTCGGGTCGTGACCGTCCACGACCTCATCTACGCGCGCTTTCCCGAGGCGCACTCCGGCCTGCGCGACCGCGGCATGCGCGTGCTGGTGCCGCTCGCCGTGCGCCGCTCCCACCGCGTGCTCGCCGACTCGCAGTCCACGCGGGAGGACCTTGTCGAGCTGCTGGGCACTCCGCCAGGACGCATCGACGTGGCGCCGCTGGGCTTCGGCGTCCCCCCTCGTGGGCGAGCGCTCTCCGAGGACCGCACCCGCGCGCGCTTTCGCCTGGGCGCCCGGCGTGTGGTGCTGAGCCTCTCTGCCAAGCGCCCCCACAAGAACCTGCTCGCGCTGCTCGATGCCCTGGAGCGTCTCCCCGCCGAGCGCCGGCCGGTGCTGGTGCTGCCCGGCTACCCCACCTGGCACGAGGCCGAGCTGCGCGCCCGCGCCGCCGCGCTCGGGGTCTTGGAGGACGTCCGCTTTGAGGGCTGGCTCACTGGGGAGGAGCTCGAGGGCCTCTGGGCGCTGGCCGAGGCGTTCGTCTTTCCCTCGCTCTACGAGGGGTTCGGGCTACCGGTCCTGGAGGCCATGCACCGTGGCGTCCCGGTCGCCTGTGCGAACGCCTCCTCGCTGCCCGAGGTCGCCGGGGACGCGGCGCTGCTGTTCGACCCTCGCGACGTCGCTGGGATTGCCGCCTCGCTCGAGCGGCTGCTCGGCGACCCCGCGCTCGCCGATGACCTCCGCGCGAAGGGCCGCGCCCGCGCGGCCGAGTTCACCTGGGCGCGTACCGCGCGGCTCACGCTCGACTCCTACGCGCGGGCGTTGGGTTTATCCGCCTTCCCAGTCCCCGGCCCGGGGGAGCCGGAGCCCGTGCCCGACCCGCCCGCGGTGGACGTTCTCGGCTCGGCCGATCCGCTGGGGCCGGACGGCGCACCCCCGGCCGGGGCGGGTGGGGTTTCGTCCCCCTCGCAATCCCCGGAGTCCCCATAGCTCCCCAACACGGTGCGCAGCGAGGACTCCAGTGACAGCCGCTGAGCGTTCTCGGCGAACCATTGTGCCGTGCTCTCGCGCAGCGCCCACCCTGCCTCGTGTACGCGCACGATCGCCTCCGCCACGGCCTCGGGCTCCGCGCTCACCGCGACGAACCCGTTGACGCCCTCCTGCACGAGCTCGACTGCGGCGTTGTCCTCGCCGGCCACCACCACGCTCGGGGTGGCGTGCGCGGACGCCTCTACCACCACCATCCCGTAGCCCTCCCGCCGGGAGGTCGAGAGCATGCACTCCGCTCGCGTGAGCGCCGCGTCGAGCACGGGCGCCTCGACGAAGCCCGGGGCGCTCGCGACCGCCTGTACGCCGTGCTCGACGATCGCCCGCTGCAGCGCCTCGCGCTCCGGGCCGTCGCCGTAGAACTCGCCCCGCAGTCCCTCGATCCGCCGCGCGGCGAGCGCGAACGCCGCGACCGCCAGCGGCGCCTGCTTCTCCGGGATCAGCCGCCCCGCGAACACCACCACTGGCTCCGCTGCCCGCGCCGTCGGGGCCTCCAGCGAGCCCGCGTACTCGCCCTCCAGCACGGTCGGCTCCCCGCGCAGGCCCTCGGCGCGCAGGCGCCGCGCGTGCAGCCGCGAGAAGCAGAACGCCCGCTGGGGCAGGCGCGCGCACAGCAACTGCACCGCGTAGCCCACGGCTCCGCCGAGTCCGCCGAGGTATTCGCGCCAGTACGCACGGCTCCACACCTCGTGCCAGTCGACGACCAACCCGTACCGGCCCAGCGGGCGCGCCGCCGCCGCGGCCAGCAGCGAGAAGTACGGGAACGAGCACGTGTGCACCACCTCGTAGCGGCGGCCGCGGCGCAGCAGGTGCCACCCCACCCCCGCTCCAAACACCAGCGGCGGGGCGATCCGCCGGCGTCCTTCCTCGGTGTACAGCGCCATCCGTGGACCCACCGTCACCGTCCGCACCCCCTCGATCCGCGGCTCCGCGCCGCGCTCCCACTGGCGCAGCGTCAGGTACGTGACCTCGTGGCCCTCCTTTGCGAGGCGCTCGGCGAGGTTGCGGTACCAGCGCTCGGCGCCGCCCACCGTGTAGGGGAAGAGGCAGTCGTATACGAGGCAGACGCGCATCGCGTGAGGAGAGTGCCACAGGCGCGGCACGCTCGCCGGTGTGCAACGAGGCGGGCACGCGGCGCCTTGAGAGCGCCCCAGCAGGCGGGCACGCCTGCGGAGCTGCGACGCCCGGCTTGCGGGGTGGTGCCACAGCCTGCGGTAGCATCCCCTCTCGGTGTCGCGCCACTTTCCGCCCCCCTGCGCGTTATAACCGCTTGACTCAGCTCTCGCCCGGACCACGTCGCGGTGCGGGAGGACGGGTCTTCAAGCCATGAGCACAGTCGAGCAGACAAGGCCCATCCTCCCCGCGGACGTCGTAGGCAGCGCCCCCGGCGGCCCCGACACGACGTTGGTCTCGGTCGTGATCCCCTGCCTCAATGAGGCCGGCAACATCGAGCGCTGCGTGCGCGCCGCGCTGGAGGCGCTCCGCGACGGCGGCCTCGACGGCGAGGTGCTCGTCGTGGACAACGCCTCCGAGGACGACTCCGCCGCACTCGCCGCCGCGGCTGGCGCGCGCGTGGTGCACGAGCCGCGCCGCGGCTACGGCTCGGCCTACCTGGCCGGCTTCGCCGCGGCGCGCGGGCGCTACATCGTGATGGCCGACGCCGACCTGACGTACGACTTCAACGAGATCCCCCGCTTCGTGGCGGAGCTCGAGCAGGGGGCGGAGCTCGTGATGGGCGACCGCATGGACAACATCCAGCCCGGCGCGATGTCGTGGCTGCACCGCTACGTGGGCAACCCCCTCCTCACCGGCCTGCTCAACGTGCTCTTCGACACGGGCGTCAAGGACGCTCACTGCGGGATGCGCGCGCTGCGCCGCGACGTGCTGCCGCGCCTGGACCTGCGTACGACTGGCATGGAGTTTGCTTCGGAGATGGTCATCCGGGCCGCGAAGGCCGACCTGCGGATCGCGGAGTTCCCGATCGAGTACCACCCCCGCGGCGGGGAGTCCAAGCTCTCGAGCTTCCGCGATGGCTGGCGCCACCTGCGCTTCCTGCTCGTGCACTCCCCGACCCACCTGTTCATCGTGCCCGGCGCGCTGCTCGCCGGCCTCGGCACGGTGATCGTCGCGCTCGTCAGCGGCGGTCTGGACTTCTTCGGGCGCTCGTGGGGCATCCACGCGCTGATCGGCGGGGCGCTGCTGATGGTCGTCGGCACCCAGGTGCTCGCGCTCGGCCTCTGCGCCCACGCCTACGGCACCTACTTCATGGGTGAGCGCGACCCCTGGTTCGACCGCGCGAGAGCGCGCTTCAGACTCGAGCACGGACTGCTGCTCGGCGGCGCGTTCGTGCTCGTCGGCACCGCGCTGGGTGCGGTGATCCTCGCGACCTGGATCTCCCACGGCTTCGGTTCGCTCGCCGACGAACACCTCGCTGTGGTCGCTGCCACGTTCCTGATCGTCGGCATCCAAATCTTCTTCTCGTCGTTCCTGCTCTCGATCCTTGGCCTGCGCCGCCGCTAGGCCCTGACCGTGGGGCGCATCCGTCGGGTGCCGGCGGCCACCTTCGCCGGGAACCGCGGCGTGGGGGCACTGCGCCGGATCGTGGCAGTCGTGTTCGCCGGCGACGCTCGCACGTGGAAGGTCGCCGCGGTGACAGCCTTGCCGTTACTGGCGATGACCGCGTTCCACTCCCTGCGCCCGCGGTTCTACTACACGGGGACGGACTCGGTCGACGAAGCGAGCTACATCCAGACTCCCGCGGGCACGCCGCTCTGCACGCCCTCCGACCTGGAACTGCCGGCCGGGACGGCCTTCCTGCGCCTGCGAGTCCGCTCTCCGACGCGCGAGCGCCCGCCGCTGCGTCTGGTGCTGCACGTGGGCGCTCGCCCGATCTACTCCACCCTGTCCCCGGTGCACGTGCAGCCCGATCGGATCAGCAACGCCGACTTCCCGATTCCCGTGACGCCTGCACAGTCGGCTGTGCAGAGCGCCTCGCTGTGCGCCCAGGGGAGCGAAGGAGCGTTCGAATGGGCGGGCGCGAGTATGCCCTCGATCGCCGCGCAGTCCGCGATCGTCGACGGAGCGCCGCAGGCGTCGCAGGTGGCGGTCTGGTTCCTGCCCCCCGCGGGCTCGCGACGCAGCTACGTGCAGCGCGCCGGCGCCATCTTTCGGCGCGCCGCGCTGTTTCGGCCGGGCTTCGTCGGCGCCTGGACCTACCCCGTGCTGCTGTTCCTCGTCCTGCCCGCGCTCGCGCTCCTCGCGGTGCGCTGTCTCGCGCTGGCGCTCGCTCGCACCGGTTGGAGCGCGCGCCGAGCGGGCGCGTGGCTGTTCGCGATCGCCGCGGTCAACTTCGCCTGCTGGGCGCTGATCACACCGGTCTTCCAGTCGCCCGACGAGGTCGACCACTACGCCTACGTGCAGTCGCTGGTCGAACGCGGCGAGGGGCCCTCCGCCAGCCCCGCCACACCGTTCGAGCGGTGGTCGAACGCGGAGAGCCTGGCCCTGGAAGTCACCGACTTCATCACCGACCACGAGGTCGCCGGCACGAGCATGCCGTGGTCCCGCCACGCGCAGGCTCGCTACGCCGAGCTGAAAGCGATCCAGCATCCTCCCGCCAACAACGGGGGCGGCTACTCGACCTCGGCCGCCCACGGTCCGCTCTACTACCTCGCGCTGGCACCCGGGTACCTGCTCGCCCGGCACGACACGGTCTTCGCGCAGCTCACGCTGATGCGCCTGCTCTCGGCGCTGCTCGGCGCGCTGGCGGCGCTGTTCGCCTTCCTGCTCGCGCGCGAGCTGGCGCCCGGGCGGCCGTGGTTGGCGGTGCTCGCGGGCCTGCTCGTGGTGTACGAGCCGATGTACGGCTTCATCTCGGGCTCAGTCAACAACGACGTGGGGGTCAACGCGGCGGCCGCGGCGCTCGCGTTCCTGCTGATCCGCCTGCTGCGGCGCGGCCTGACCGTTCCCTGGGGGCTGCTCACCGGTGTGACACTGGTCGCGGTTCCGCTCATCAAGGAGACCGGCCTGTCGCTGTACCCGGTGGCTGCGCTCGTGCTGCTGGCAGGGCTCTGGCGCTACCACCGCCGCACCGACCTGGCCGGCTGGGCCGCGCTGCTGCTCGGCGCGGTGCTGATGGACGAGCTCTCGGTGCACGTGCTCAGCAGCCTGCAGCCCCCGGCCGCCGCGAACGGGCTCTCCGCGATCGGCTCGAGCACCTCGGCGGCTTCTTACGCGCTGCACCACATCCCCGAATACCTCTCCTACCTGTGGCAGCTCTTCCTGCCGCGACTTCCGGGCATGGCGCCGCACTTCTCGATGGCGTTCCCGGGGTACACGATCTTCGTACAGCGTGGCTGGGGCGCCTTCGGCTGGTACGACGTCTTCTTCTCCCACTGGATCTACGTTGCGATCCTCGTCGGGATGCTGCTGGCGATCCCGCTCGGCGTGGTGGCAGCCGGTCGCGAGTGGGCCTGGATCCGGCGCAACTGGGTGGAGACCCTGACCGTGGTGCTGATCCCGCTGGCGGTGATTGCGGGCTTCGAGGCCGCCTACTACAGCCCGGGCGTACAGACTTCGATCCCCACGTTCGGTCGCTACGTCTTCCCGGCGATCGCGCCGCTGGCGGTGATCGTGGTCGGGGTCCTGCACGCCTTTGGGCACCGCACCATGTTGTATTGGGGTGTCGTGCTCCTCGTCGGGATGATCGCACTCAGCTACAGCGCTCAGGTGCTGGTGCTGACCTCCTTCTATGCCTGACCTCTCTGTCCCTATATATGCCTGACGACCGACAGGCACCCGCGCTGTGAGCGACTACCTCATCGCCGTGGTCGGCGCGCTGGCGGTCATGTGGTTGTGCAGCCTCGGCTGCGGTCTGGCGCTCGAGCGAGTGCTGAAAGTACGCCTATCGAACGCGCTGCTGCTGCCGCTCGGCCTGTGCGTGTCGATCGTTGTGATCTTCCCCGGGTACGTGGCCGGCGCGGGGGACGGCCTGGCGATCGTGCTGCTGGTCGCGGTCACGCTCGGCGGCCTTGTGTTCGCCCAGGGCGGGCTGCGCGCGCGCCTGAACCCGGGCTGGCCGGGTGCGGCGGGCCTGGCGGCCTACGTGCTGTACATGCTGCCGGTGATTGCCTACGGCCACTGGACGTGGTCGGGCTACGACTTCGTCAACGACTCGGCCTTCGAGATGCTGCTGGCGGAGCACATCAAGGGGTACGGCACCACGCTCGGCAACATCCCCCAGAGCACCGACCGCGAATTTCTCAAAGAGTACCTCAGCACCGCGTACCCGCTGGGCTCGCAGGCGCTGCTGGGCACGTTCAGCGGCCTCACACGGACCTCGGTGGGCGTCCTCTACCAGGGCTATATCTCAGGCCTGGCGGCGGCGGCCGCGGTCGCCCTGGCAACGCTCACCGGGCGGGTGCTGACGCCGCGCCGCGCGTCGCTGGTCGGGTTCGTGGCGATCTCCGCCAACCTCACCTACCAGTACGCGCTGCAGGGGGGGGTCAAGGAGATCGCACTGCTGGCGACCGTCTGTGCGACGGTGGCCTTTGCGCGGGAGGCCGTCACGCTGGAACGGCCCTACACGGGCGCCGTGCTCCTCGCCGTCCCCGCCGCGGCGGCGCTGGCGGTGTACAACGCCGTGGCGGTCCCCTACCTCGGCGCGGTCGTGCTGTTCACCGCCGTGGGCGCGCTGCTGCTGCACCGCGGCTGGCACCCGCGGCGCTGGGTTGGGCCGCTCGCGGCGGGCGTCGGTTTGACGGCGCTGCTGGCGATTCCGTCGCTGAGCACGTTCTCGACGTTCTTCAGCGTCGCCCAGACCGGCCAGGGCTCCTCGGGGGTCGGCGCGACCCAGTTCGGCCAGCTGCTGCGCGCGCTGCCGCTCAGCCAGGTCAGCGGCGTGTGGCTCGCCGGCGAATACCGCTTCCCGGTCATCCCCGAGCCGGCCGCGACGCTGACGGTGGTCGCGACCGTGGCGCTGGTGGCGCTGCTGATCCCCGGCGTGGTGTGGGCCCTGCGGCGTCGCGAGACCGGCCCGCTGCTGCTGCTCGGCACGATGGGGCTCGTGCTGCTGGTCGTCTACCCGAGGGTCAGCCCCTACGCGCAGGGCAAGCTGCTGGCGATCGCGAGCCCGGCTGTGGTCCTGGTGGCGCTCGCCGCGCTGGCGGGCGTGCGCGGCCGCCTCGCTCCGCTGGCGCTGGTGGCCGGGTGCGGCCTGGCGCTGGCGGTGTGGGCGTCGGACCTGCTTGCGTACGGCTACGACCGGGTCGCGCCCACCAGCCAGATCGAGGCGATCGAACAGACCGGCGCGCGCTTCAAAGGCGAAGGCCCGGTGCTGTGGAACGAGTTCGAGGAGTACGCCAAGTTCTTCGCCGGCGCCGCCCGCATCTACTCGCCGTTCGAGGCGCTGACCCCCCAGCAGGTGCAGCTGCGCGCGCCGACGTACTTCTACGGGCACAGCTTCGACCTCGACCAGGAGCTACTGTCGTTCGTGGAGGCCTACCCGGTCATCGTGACCCGTCGCGGGCCGGCGACCAGCCGCCCGCCCGCCAACTACCGGTTGGTCTACGAGAACGCGTACTACCTGGGCTGGCGGCGGGTGGCGCAGCCGCAGGTGCTGCGCCACCTGCCCGAGCAGCAGCTCTACTCCTCCGCGACCACGGTGACGTGCGCCGCTATGCAGACGCTCGTCGCGGACGCCCCGTCCGGCACGCAGCTGGTCGTCGCCCACCCGCCCACGCTGCGGTGGTACGAACCCCTGTACTCGCCCGACCGGTCCTTCGGCTGGGGCCTGGTGCCCGCACAGCAGGGTGCGATCATCGCCAACACCCCGGGTCACGCCAGCGGCGTGCTGAGGGTCCCCACGAGCGGCCGCTACGCGGTGTGGGTGCAGGGCGACTTTCCGCGTTCGGTCCAGGTCTCGGTCGACGGACGGGTGGTCGGCTCGGTGTCGGGCTCGAACACGCCGAGCCAGTGGCTGCAGGCGGCGTCTCTGTACCTGCGCACGGGTTCTCACCACCTCAGGGTCGTGAAGGCCGCGGGACACCGGCACTTCGGCCCGGAGGAATGGGGCATCGGCATCATCGGCGCCGTTGCACTCCAGGCCGAAGAACCGGAGCGGTTGCAGACGCTTCCGCTGAGTCGCTGGCGGAGCCTGTGCGGAACCGAGGCCGACTGGGTCGAGCTCGTGCGCCCATGAGGGCTGGCCTCGAAGCCGGGAGAGTAGGCCCGAAAGCCGGGAGGGCGGGCCTCGCAGCCATGAGTGACCGCGCATGAGCGACGTTACGGTTGCGATCCCGGTGCGCGACGGCGGCGAGCTGCTCGTCCGCACGCTGCGCGCGCTCGAGCGCCAGACCGTCGCACACGAACTGCTCGTCTGCGACTCGGGCTCGCGCGACGGCTCGCCCACGCTGGCACAGGCGCACGGGGCGCGTGTGCTGGAGATCGAGCCAGATGAGTTCAACCACGGCAGGACGCGCAACCTGCTGCTGCGCGAGGCGCGTGGCGAGCACGTGGCGCTGCTCACCCAGGACGCCGAGCCCGCCGACGAGCGGTGGCTCGAGCGCCTGTTGGAGGGCTTCGCGCTGGTGGCTGACGTAGGGCTCGTCTACGGCTCCTACCGGCCGCGGCCCGAGGCCTCGCCGGCCGTGAGGGCGGAGCTGGAGGGATGGTTCAGTTCGCTCTCCCCCGACGGCGAGCCGCGCGTGGAGCGTCTTGAGGAGCGGGAGCTGGAGCTGAGCGCCGGAGATCTGGTGCGATGGCGCGACTGGGAGCTGGTCGGGCGCAGGGGCTTCTTCACCGACGCCAACGCCTGCCTCGCACGCGCTGCCTGGGAGGTGGCGCCGTTTCGCGAGGTGCCCTACGCCGAGGACCGCCTGCTGGCGCTGGACATGCTGCGGGCGGGCTACGCCAAGGCATACGTGCCGCGCGCCGCCGTGCTGCACTCCCACGACTACACCGCGCTCGAGCACCTGCGCCGCTGCTTCGACGAGTGGCGGGGCCTGCGCGAGGTGTACGGCTGGCGCGAGCCGGTCAACCCGAGGCACCTGGTGGGCCAGCTGCGCGGAGCGCCGACTCCTCACCATATGCTGCGTCTGGCTGGTGCCGCGCTCGGCTCGCACGCGGACCGACTCCCGCCGGGGCTGCGGCAGCGGCTCTCGCTCGAGCGCCGCGCGGACTTTGCACCAGTGGACCTCGATTCTCCCTCGAACCCCCCTCGCAGACAGAAACCCAAGTGAAGGAACCAACGTGAAAGACAACCTGAAGGCGCCGTCGCTGCGCAGGCGGATCCAGCTCACCTACCAGTACCTCGGCTGGCGCACGGTGCTCTTCCGCGTGGTCACGTTCCCCCTGCGCGCCACGCCGCTGAAGCGGTACCTGCGGCTGCAGGGGCGCGGCACCGAGAACGCCTACCACCGCGCGGTCGCGTGGTACCGCGAGCACGGACGGCCCGTCGACGTGGTGATCCCCAGCTACCGCGACGCCGAGCGCGTGGCGACGCTCGTGGCGAGCATCCGCAAGACCGTGCCCGGCGGGGGGGTGCGGATCATCGTGGCCGACGACGCGAGTGGCCCCGAGCACGTGGCGGCGCTGCGCGCGATCGCGGGGATCGAGGTGCTCGCCGGCGAGGAGAACAAGGGCTTCGCCGCCAACGTCAACCGCGGCCTGCGCGCGGCGGACCCGGCGCGCGACGTGGTGGTGCTGAACTCCGACACCGAGGCGCGCCCGGGGTGGCTGGCGTGCCTGCAGTACGCGGCCTCGCAGGAGGACGACGTGGGGGCCGTGGGCGCGCGGCTGCTGTACCCCGACGGGCGCATCCAGTTCGCCGGCACCGTGCGCAACGCGGGGGCGCCCGAGTGGTTCGACCACCGCTACCGCTTCAAGCCCGGCGACTGGGGTCCCGCCGCGCTGGCCGGCCCCGTGCTGGCGGTGACGGGCGCGTGCATGTACCTCACACGGGAGGCGATCGAGCGCGTCGGGCTCTTCGACGAGCGTTACCCGATGGCCTACGAGGACGTCGACTGGTGCCTGCGCGCGTGGCAGGCCGGCCTGCGCGTGATGTACTTCCCCGCCGCGAGCCTCTACCACCACGAGTCGGTCACGCGCGGCACGGAGGTGGGCGAGCGCGAGCGCGCCTCCCAGCGTGTCTTCTGGGAGCGGTGGGGGGAGTTCTTCGACGCGCGCGAGGTGCGCGCGGAGAACGGCAGGCTGCGTGTGGTGTACGTGACCGAGGACACCGGCATTGGCGGCGGGCACCGCGACATCTTCGAGCACCTCAACGGGCTGCTGGAGCGCGGCCACGAGGTCGCGCTGTACACGCTCGGCGAGCCGCCGGACTGGTTTGCGCTGCGCGCGCCGGTGCGCACGTTCGAGTTCTACGACGAACTGATCGAGGCGCTCGCCCCCCTCGACGCGGTGAAGGTCGCGACGTGGTGGAACACCGCCGCACCGGTGTGGCGCGCGAGCGTGACACGCGGCGTGCCGGTGTACTTCGTGCAGGACATCGAGACCTCCTACTACCCCGACGACGAGGTGGTGCGCCACGCGGTGCTCGACTCCTACCGGCCCGAGTTCCACTACATGACGATCTCCGGCTGGAACCGCGAACGCCTGCGCGAGTTGGGCCTCGACGCCGAGCTGATCCCCCCGGGGATCGACCTCGACACGTTCCGTCCGCGCCCGGAGGTGCAGCGCCGCGCCGACGTGGTGCTGGCGCTCGGGCGCTCCAACCCGCTGAAGAACCTGCCGCTGACCGTCGCCGCGTGGCGCGCGCTGGCAGAGCCTCGCCCGGAGCTGTGCCTGTTCGGGATCGAGCCGCAGCTCGCCACGGACCCCGGGATGCGCTACGTCGAGAGCCCCTCCGACGAGCAGGTCGCCGAGTTGCTGGCGCAGGCGACGGTGCTCGTGCAGACCTCCACCCACGAGGGCTTCTGCCTGCCGCCGCTGGAGTCGATGGCCACGGGCGGCGCGGTGGTGTGCACCGACGCGCACGGCAACCGCGACTTCTGCCGCGACGGCGAGAACTGCCTGATGCCCGCGCCCGAGTGCGACGCCGTGCGGGACGCGCTCGCGCGGGCGCTCGGGGACCCCGACCTGCGCGAGCGCCTCGGGCGGGCGGGCGTCGAGACGGCGCAGGAGTACGCCTGGCAGCGGCGCATCGACGCGCTGGAGGCGTTCCTGGAGGGAGTCGCGCGGCCGCGCCAGGTGTTGGCCGAGTGAAGCAGGAGTTTGCCCAACAGCTGCGCTGCCCGGCGTGCCGGCGCGAGGGTACGCTCGAGCTGAGCGCGCACGAGAGCGACGAGCGCGAGGTGCGCGAGGGCACGCTGCGCTGCCGCGCCTGCGCGAAGCGCTTCGCTGTGTCCCGCGGCGTGCCCGAGCTGCTGTACGACCCGCCCGCGCACGTCCTCAAGGAGGCCGCCGGACTGGAGCGCTTCGCCGAGCACATGCGCAGCGAGGGGTGGGATCGCGAGCTTGTGCGGCGGCTGCCCGACCTCGAGCACGGGTACTGGTACGTGCAGGCGCGCTCGATGCACCAGCTGCTGACGACGGTGCCGTTCGCGCCGGGCGAGTCGGTGCTCGACGTCGGCTCAAACACGTGCTGGGCGACCAACCACTTCGCCGAGCGCGGGCTGCGCGCGGTCGCGCTGGACATCGCCACCGTGGAGCCGCAGGGCCTGTACACGGCCGACTGGTTCATCGATGACGGGCACACGTACTTCGAGCGGGTGCTCGGCTCGATGGACGCGATCCCGCTCGCCTCGAGCAGCCTCGACTACGTGTACTGCTGCCAGGTGCTCCACCACAACGATCGGGCCAGCCTGCGGCGCACGTTCGCCGAGGCGTTCCGCGTGCTGCGCCCCGGCGGGCGGCTGCTGATGGTCAACGAGACGCTCAAGACGGTGCGCGACCCCCACGGGGTGCACGACGAGGGCGTCGAGCAGTTCGAGGGCTACGAGCACGCCCACTGGGCGTGGCGCTACCGCTGGGAGGCGATGCGCGCGGGCTTCCTCACCGAGGTGACCGAGCCCCACTACCGCGCGTTCTTCGGCGACGCGACGCTCGAACTGCCGCCCGGCACGCCGGCGCTGAAGGCGGCGGCCCGCAGGGGGGGCTTTGCGCTGCGCCGCCACGGCCCCGCGCGGCGGGCGTACCTGGCGTGGTGCAACCACGTGTGGGGGGGAGTGTCGATGAACATGATCGCGACCAAGCCGCTGCGCTACGCCGGACGGCGCGAGGACCTGGGCGCCGCCCAGCGCGTGGCGCGCGTGCTCGCCGACGCGGCGCGTCTGCACAAGGATCGCCGCGAGGGCCGCGCCCCCGAGCTCATGCCGCGCACGCCCGAGCAGGCCGCGGAGGTGCTGCGCCGCGCGGGCTAGAGGTTCTCCGCGACCTGCGGCGCCGTGCGGTTGAACACCCAGAAGCCCAGCACGAACGCCCCGACGGTGACCGCCAACGGCCCCACCAGCCCGGCCCAACTGCCGATCGTCGCCCCGGCGCTGGGCGTGAGGTGGGTGACCATCGCGTGGCGGAACTGCTGGAGCACGGCGACCAACGGGTTGAGCGTGTAGAGGTGAAACAGGAACGTGTGGTTGGGGATGAGCTTTTCGCGGACCGTCAGGACCGGGATGATTACCGGCGAGCCGTAGAAGAGGGCCTGGCTGAAGACTTCCCAGATCGGCTGGATATCGCGGAAACTCACGAACAGCGAAGCGAGCAGCATCGCCATGCCGGTCGAGAAGACGATCAGCATCGCGAGGATCAGGGGCAGCTCGAGCCAGCTGAGCATCGGGTGAACGCCGGAGATGAGCGCGAAGATCAGCACCACGATGAGGTTCATCGTGAGGTTGAAGAAACCGAGCAGCACGATCGCCAGCGGGATCACCAGCCGCGGAAACTGGATCTTGCGCACGAGGTTCTCGCGGTCCACAACACTGCGCACCGCGCCGGCGGTCGCTTCGCCAAAAAAGGTGAACAGCACGATCGAGCCCAGCAGCTGAACGCCGTAATACTTTTCACTGGGCTTGCCGCCGTGGCCGACGTGGGCGATCAGGACAAAGAACACGTACAGCACACCGAACAGCAGCAGCGGACGCATCACCTGCCAGACGTAACCGAGCACCGACCCGAAGAACTTCAGCTTGAATTCGTTACGCGCGATGTTGTAGGTGAGGTGCCAGAAGCGCACCCAGTCGTCGGTGAGCGCGCGCGGACCCTTGATTGGCCGACCGAGCCCCGCGTAGGGCGGAGCGTCGGTGGCGAGTGGAGCGACTTCAGTATTCATTTGGGATCGTCCGCGCGGGTCGGTGAGACCACCGACGCGCGTGCGCGCCGGGCCTCCTACCCGGCGGCGACTCGCAGTGAGCTCGACCAGGGGTGCTCAGAGGCCGTCTCTCGGGGTGCGGAGGTCGGCTCACGCGCCCACCCGCTCGGAGAGCGCCGCGGCATCACGGCTGACGGCGACCTCGACGGGCAGGTCGACCAGCCCGCCCATCGCTTCGGGCCCGGTGACGACGAACGAGAAGGAGCCCTCGAAGCGGTCCATCAGGTCGAGGCCGGTCCCGCGGTGGGCGAGCGTGAAGAGCGGGCTGTAGCGGCCGGGGGCGAGCACGTTGTCGAAGGCGAACGAGAACACGACCTCCTCGCCGGCGGCGAAGCGCCCGGAGCGCTCGTGCTCGCGGGAGGTCGTGGCGACGAGGACGGCGACGTGCTCGTCGTTGAGAACGTACACGCTCGCCGCGGGGTCCTCGACGTCGACCATGAACGAGACGCGCGCGCGCAGGGTGATCCGTTGCCCCTGAGGCAGCGAGCCGGGCCGCTCGCCGTGCTCGTCCTCGATCCAGGCGTCGAGGACGCGCGCCTCACCGTCACCGCCCCGTCCCTCTGCGCCGGCAGCCTCGGGGTCGCGCCCGAAGTTGATCTCCAGGTAGCGGTCGGCGACCTCGTGGGGCTCGCCCAGGTGCACCGGCGAGCCGCGCTCCAGGAGCAGGGCGTGGTGGCAGAAGCGGTTGAGAGCACCCATGTCGTGGGTTACGAACACGATCGTGCGGCCATCGTCGCGGAGGCGGTTGAACACGTCGAAGCACTTCTGCTGGAAGGCCGCGTCGCCGACCGCCAGGACCTCGTCGACGAGCAGGATGTCGGCGTCGACTTGGATCGCGACCGAGAACGCCAGGCGCACGTGCATGCCCGAGGAGTAGTTCTTGAGCTTGAGCTCCTCGAACTCGCGCAGCTCGGCGAAGTCGATCACCGCGTCGTAGCGCGCCCGCGCCTCGCGCGGGGAGAGGCCCATCATGATCCCGTTGAGCACGACGTTGTCGCGCGCGGCGAGGTCCTGGTTGAAGCCGACGCCGAGCTCGATGAACGTCGAGAGCCGCCCGTTGCACCAGATCCGCCCACAGTCCACCCCGTAGATGCCCGCCAGGCACTTCAGCAGCGTCGACTTGCCGCTGCCGTTGCGCCCCGCGATCCCAAAGAACTCGCCTTTGCGCACGTCGAAGGAGATCTCCTGCAGCGCTTTGAAGGTCTCGTGGCGCGTGCGGCGCAGCGGATGCAGTGCCCGCTCCTTGAGCGTATGCGTGCGCTCCTCGGGCACGCGAAACGTCTTGCTGATCGACTCGACGACGATCGGCGGCGGGCCGCTGCTCGAGGGTCTTGGCATCCCGGGGAAGGGTATCGGGCGCGCCGTCGCCGCCCTGCGCCTTGCGCTCGAGAGGCCGGGCCAGCCGCCCTGCGACATGCTCTAATTGATCGCATCATCGCCGAGGTGGACCGCGACAAGATCGCCCGCGGCACGGCAGATGCAGAGCGCTGAGCGCTCCGTCAACAGTCCATGAAGGGGTTCTCGACGCGCACCCCGGCGTAATCCTGGCCGTCGCTCAGATCCTCGGAGAGGACGATCTCGCAGCCCTGTATGCGGGCGGCCTCGAGGATCGCGGCGTCCCAGTAGGAGATCCCGAATCGCTGCCCGGTGGCCATGGCGGCGAGCACCATCCCGATCGTGGTCTCCTGAACGGGGAAGCGCCGGAAGGAGTCGACCAGCGCGGCGGCCTGCTCGTGGGTCAGGCGATCCGCTCGGCTCTCGCGGGTGGCCTGGACGTAGAACTCCTGGAGTACCTGAACCGAGAGCCCCACGTCTCTGCTGGAGAGGAGCTCGTTCGCGCGTACTGCCTTCTCGCGCTCACCGGGGTCGCGCGAGAGCGTATAGAGCAGGACATTGGTGTCAACGAACCGCACGCTCGTGGAGCTCCTCGCGGTCGAGGCGGTCGCGAGCGCTGAAGCGATCGATCTGGTCCTGGATGCCCCTCTGCTGAGCCTCGAGTCGCGCGAACTCGGCCTCTTGCTCGGAGAGCGAGCGCAGGTACTCGGCGACGAGCGCGCTGACGGAGCTGCCACGCTCCGCCGCGCGGATCCGCGCGGTGCGGTAGACGTCGTCGGGGACGGAGACGGTGATATTAGTCACTGTGGGGCACAGTATCACAGATCCTGTGGATATCGCATAGGACTCGCCTTTAGTACCCCGCCCGCTCGACGATGCGGGGGCGAGGCACCCCTCCGTAGGGGCCTCATTTTGGCCAACGGGCTGCTGGCCAATCGATGTCCGATCGCTCTCGCCTCGCAAGGGGTGTCCTTCGCCCGTGAGAATGCTAAAAAGCGGGGATGGGGGCTACCAGGGGCCAACACATCGGGTCACCGACGTGCTTCCTTCACATACCTAAGAGCGGTGGCTCCAGTATCCACGCTGCGCTCGAGGGGGCACTGCCACCTGGGTCGCTGGCTCCGCGCCGTTTCGACAGGTCGGCCTTCGCGGACTTTCGCGATTTCAGGCGCCTGCGTCAGGAGGCACGTGATCTGATCGCGCTCGAGCCCGAGGAGGTGCAGGCTCTCGGCGGGTACCGGGCGGTGAGCGGCCATTTTTCGCTGGCCACGTTGCGACAGATCGCTGACGCAGCGTCGATCGCCACGGTGCTGCGCGAGCCACGGGCGCGACTGCTGTCGCTCTATGCGTACTGGCGGGTGCCTGGCGTCGGCGATCCCTGGGCACCGAGCCGAGCGACCGATCATGCAAAGCGGCCGCTGTCGGAGTTCCTATCCGAGCCACGTTTGGCTCTGGTCGTCGACAATCAGGTTTGCAGGATGCTCCTGGGCGAGGATCCCCGCCTTCCAGAGTCGAGCTTCGCGGCACGATCGGATATCGAGTCGTTGGCGGCGGACGCGATCGAACGGCTCGATGAGCTGGGCTTCGTCGGCGTCCTGGAGCTTGGTGACAGCGTGTGGCGGGGGCTGGGACGACTGTTCGAGGTGGAGCTCGACCCGACCAAGCTGAATGCGACCGAGGGGCTCGGGAGCTTGATCCCGGTGGGGTCCGGCGACCAGCTGCTCACACCTGAGACCCTCGACCTGATCGAACAGCGCTGCGCGGCGGACCTGCTCATCTACGAGCACGCGTTGGCACACGCCGGCGTGGACGCCCTCGAGCGCCGCCGGCTTAGGGACGGTGTCTTCGCTCAGCAGCTGGTGAAGCTGGGTGATCTTGCGGGTCACTCGGCGGCTAAAGCAGCAGAACGGGCCGGATTGGTCGAGGCGTTGCGCGGCCAGGCGGAGGAGGAGCGGGGACGATCGCACGCCGCCCTGCAGGAGGTCCACGCTCGTCTGGTTGCATACGAACGGACCATCCAAGGACACGAAGAGACGATCCGAGCACACGAACAGACCGTCATGGGGCTCCGAGAGACGATCCAGGCAGGCACACAGACAATCGACGAACGCGAGCGCACGATCCGAGGCCTCGAGGCCGAGATCGCTCGCCGCGAGGAGGATCTCGACAGGCTGGGTAGCTGGCTCGACGCGGTGTATGCATCCGCCAGTTGGAGGCTCACGACTTCGCTGCGAGTGGCAAAGCATGGAATGCAGCGCCTGCAGATAGCTCATCGTGCGTCGGCGGTACGCGTACGTGATCAATCGATGCTGGCTGGGTGGTCGGTCAACCAGGTCTGGTGGTTCGCCCTGGCGCTCTGCTCGATCGTCGCAGCCACCGATGCGATCCTCAGCCACGTCGTTCTCATCGCCGTGCTGGCGGCTGGACCGTTCTGTGGCGCCTTCACCGGGCGATGGGCGAAGACAGCCAGCGTTGGGTTGTGGGCGATCGTACTCGCCGTGCCGCTCGGCCTGGCAGACAGGATCTGGGATACCCGCACACAGTTGGTCGACCTCAGCGCTGTTGCGCTCGTCGCGCTGCTGAGTACCCTGGCGGCAGTCCTCGCCGAAAAGCGCAGCTACCACCAGCTGGAATGATCTCTAGACTGCCGTCTGCGGGGCCTTTCCTGCGGACTGAGTGCGGGCATCCTCCGCAGTCAGGGCGCTCGCTCCGGCCACATCGCTAACATTGCCGCCCCGTGACGCAGAGTTCAGACATCTTGGCTGGCCCGCGAAACGGCGCGCCGGCGAGCGGTGATCGCGCAGAGCTGATCGCCAAGCGAATACGGCAGAACGCCGGCCGGCGTGCGGCCCCGCCCGACAGCCGCCTTCCGTGGTATGCCCTGGAGCACGCCGTGTCGGGCGATCTCGGGCACCTTCACGCCGCCCACGACCTGCGCAAGCAGCCGATGACCTCGCGTCGGCGTCTCACCGCCCCTCTGGTTGTCGGCGTAAAGCGCACTCTGTGGCGGCTCCTCTATCCCCTGCCCGAGGCCCAGTCGGTGTGGAACGGCGCCAACGCACGGGTCATGACATTCCTGCTGCGCCAGCTTGCTGCGCAGGAGCAGACAATCGAATCACTAGAGCGGCAGGTTTCTGAGCTATACGACGAGCGCCGCCGATGACGTCGGGGAGGTGGAGGGACACGCGCTCGGTACCGGTCGCCGGACCACTGGCGCCGCGCCACGGGCAGCTATGAGAGTGCTCGTAGCGAGCACCTACGTGCCTTTCGTGGGCGGCGGCGCGGATCGGATCGTGCGGGACCTTGCCAGAGCGGTACAGGAGCGCGGTCACGAAGTCGACACTGTCGAGATCCCCTTCATATCGAACTGGGAGGAGATGCTCGAGCAGATGCTGGCTATTCGCTTGATGGACGTCAGCGCCACTGCGGACGTTCTGATAGCGATCCGCACGCCCAGCTACCTACTGAATCATCCAAACAAGCGCCTGTGGTTCATCCATCACCACCGCGGTGCCTACGACCTCTGGGGCACCCCGTATCAGGACATCCCCGCGACGCCCGAGGGTCGGGCGGTGCGTGATGCGATCGTCGCGGCAGACAACATCTATCTGCGGGAGGCGCAGCGGATCTTCACCAACTCCAAGATCGTAAGCGACCGCCTGCGGCAGTTCAACGACCTTCACAGTGAGGTGCTCTATCCTCCGCTCGGCCTGCCGGACTCGTTCAAATCCGGCCCCACCGGCGACTACATCTTCTACCCATCTCGGCTGGTGGGTCATAAGCGTCAGCTGCTCGCCATCGAAGCAGCCGCTCATCTGAGGACCGACGTGCGTCTCGTGATCGCTGGCGTCCCGGATACACCTGATCAGCTGTCGCTGCTGCGAGACGCGATTGCCGCGAACAAGCTGGAAGATCGGGTGGAGCTGATGCCACGCTGGATCGGCGAGGACGAGAAGGCTGAGCTGATCTCGGAGAGCCTGGGCGTGATGTACGTGCCCCATATGGAAGATTCTTATGGATACGTCACGCTTGAGGCGTTTCACTCGTACAAGCCAGTGATCACATGCTCGGACTCCGGCGGAACATTGGAGATCATCGAGGATGGTGCGAACGGTCTGGTCGCGACGCCTGAGCCGACCGCGCTTGCCGCCGCCATGGACCGTCTGCGCGCAGATCCCGAGGAGGCGGCCACCATGGGGGAGCGAGCCCATCAAGCCCTTCAGCTCAAGGACATAAGCTGGGACCGCGTGGTGACGAGCCTGCTCGAATGAGAATCGCGATAGTCAATAATCAGGCCCCGTTCGTACGGGGTGGAGCCGAGTTGCTGGCCGAATGGCTGCACGACAAGCTCGAAGAGTACGGTCACGAAGCTCGGGTCGTGCGGATACCGTTCCAGTGGAACCCCCCAGAGCGAATCATCGATCACATGCTCGCGGCGCGCCTGGTGCGCCTTGCCAACGTCGACCGAGTGGTGGCGTTCAAGTTCCCCGCCTACTACGTTCCACACGACGACAAGGTGCTGTGGCTGCTGCACCAGTTCCGTCAGGCCTATGACCTGTGGGGCACATCCTTCCAAGGTATTCCCAACACCCCGACCGGACACAGGATCCGAGACGCAGTTGTCGGGGCCGATCGTCTCCACTTGAAGGAAGCGAAGCGCATCTATACGAACTCGAAAATCGTGGGCCACCGCCTGGGCCTGTACAGCAGACTTGAATCCGAGCCACTCTTTCCGCCGCTCTTCGACTCCTCTCCGTATCGCTGCGAGGAGTATGGCGATTACTTCTTCTTCCCCAGCCGCATCAACGCCATCAAGCGACAACACCTGGCGGTCGAGGCGATGGCGCACATCAAGAGCGACGCCAAATTGGTGATCGCCGGACCACCAGACACACCCGAGGACCTCGATCGCCTGATGGGCGTGGTCCACGAGCACGACCTGGAGCGTCGTGTCCAGGTCATACCCCACTGGATCAGCGATGCAGAGAAGCTGCGGCTGTTGGCCGGCGCGCGAGGGGTGATCTACATTCCCCTCGGCGAGGACTCATACGGCTATGTAACGCTCGAGGCATTCCACGCTCGCAAGCCGGTCATCACACTGATGGACTCCGGCGGGACGCACGAGTTGATTCGCGACCGGTACAACGGCCGGATCGTCGGAGGTGCCCTGGGGCTGGCTGAGGCGATCGACGAGCTCGCCGAGAATCGAGCGCTCGCCGAACGGCTGGGGCAATCGGCGCTCGGGACCATCTCCGAGCTCGACATATCTTGGGACCGTGTGGTGAGATGCCTGACCGAATGACAATCGCCTGGTTCACCCCGTTTCACGCACGCAGCGCGATCGGCGAGTTCAGCCAACACATTACCGCGGAGCTGGCGAAGCTGGCGGACGTCGAGCTGTGGATCTCGGGCGACGCTGACGTCGAGCCGTGGACCTCTGACGATGCGCCAATGCTGTCGACTGGGCTGCCTGTCGTTTACTACTCGCCGGAGTCCAGCGATCTCGAGAAACTCCGAGATCACGATATCATCGTGTACAACTTGGGAAACTATCTCGGTTACCATGGGGACGTTCACGCCGTCTCCAAGGAGTATCCGGGTATTGTCATCCTGCACGACCGGGTCCTACACCATCTGTTCTCAGACATGTGGCTGATGGGGTCGGAGCCGGATCCCCCACGTTACATCGAGCGCATGGGCGCCTACTACGGGGCCGACGGAGCCGAGGTTGCGCGGGCGTGTCTGGAGGGTGAACGCAAGCCGGTGTGGGAGTCCGACGAGGAAGTCCTGCTCTATCCGCTCTACGAGGAGAGCATCGTCAACGCCCTCGGAGTGATCACCCACTCCTCCGGACAGGCTCGCGATGTGGGCGCTCAGTGGTTGGGCCCCGTGACCTCGCTGCAGCTACCGTGCTATACGGACGTACTTGCAAAAGTTGACGACACACCCCGGTCACCGGAGGATGAGCGCCTGCGTCTGCTCACCATCGGACATTTGAATCCCAACAAGCAGGTGCACCGGGTCATCGAAATGCTGCTCGCCAACCCCGAGATCGCCGCGCGGGTGGAGTACCGCGTGATCGGGCCCGACGGTGGGTTCACTGCGTACAGTAGCCATCTGGGCGATTTGGTTGCCCAGGGCGACGCCTCGTTGAAGGTTGAGATCGTGGGTTGGCTCCCGGACGAGGAGCTCGAGCGCGAGATGGCGCGCACCGACGTGTTCGTCAATCTTCGTCACCCGAACATCGAGGGCGGCTCGGCTTCGCTGATGAAGCAGCTGGCCTACGGACGGCCGGTGCTGTGCTTCGATTCGGGCTACTTCGGCGAGATGCCGCAGGGAACCGTGATGCGGGTGCCAACGGGCGACTTCGGAGCCGCGGCCGGGGCACTGCGGGAGCTCGTGTCCAGCGCAGAGCTCCGCCGCGAGTTGGGTGAGCGCGCGCACGCCCTGGCGGTGTCTTACAATGAGCGCAGCTACGCCGAGGGCCTGCTTGCCTTCGTCGATGAAAGTCGCGGTGCCGTTCCCGCCCTGCGGTTCCTCGACTCGGTTGCGTACGAGCTTGGGGAGATGCGTGTGGACAGCCGCCTATCGATATTCGACAAGATCGCGAACGACTTTGGCCGCATCCTCGCGCTCTGAGTCTCCGTCTGGCGAGGCCCGCGCCGGAGTGGTCGCGTTGCGCTTCCAACCGGTCGGCCCCGAGCACGCCGACACCCTCGTGGCGCTGTTCGAGCGCAACTCGATCCCTGCGGTCGCCGAGACGTTTGATCCATTCCCGCTCACGGCTGCCGAAGCACGACGGATCGCGCTCGAGCCACGCCAAGACGTCTACTACCTGGCGACGCGCGGGGAGGACGTGCTCGGATTGTCAATGCTGCGCGGATTCGACGAGAGCTATGAGATCCCCAGCTTCGGCATCTTCGTCGACCACGAGCGCCACGGCCAGGGCATCGGGCGCCGGTTCACCGTCTGGACGGTCGAGCAGGCGCGGCGGCTGGGCTGTCCGGCTGTGCGCCTGACCGTGTACGCCGACAACGCGACGGCGCTCGGCCTCTACGCGTCGCTGGGCTTCCGCGAGCACGAGCGCGGGCAGGTGCAGCGCAAGGGCCAACCCGCCGAGAAGATCGTCATGCGCCTGGAGCTCGGTGGCTGAGGTGGCGCAGCGGCGCATCCCGGTGGCGGCGCCGGCGCTCGTCGGGCGCGAGCGCGAGTACGTGCTCGACTGCGTCGACTCGACCTGGATCTCCTCGAGCGGCAAGTACCTGGGGCGTTTCGAGTCCGCTTTCGCGGAGTTTTGCGGCGTGCGCAACGCGGTGGCCTGCTGCAACGGGACGGTCGCCGTGCACCTCGCGCTGATGGCGCAGGGGGTGGGGCCGGGCGACGAGGTGATCGTGCCGACACTCACCTATGTCGCGACCGCCAACCCGGTCGTCTACTGCGGCGGACAGCCGGTGTTTGTCGACGCGGAGCCGCGCACCTGGAACATGGACCCCGAGCGGGTGGCGGAGGCGATCACGCCGCGCACGCGGGGGATCGTCGTCGTGCACCTCTACGGCCACCCCTGCGACATGGACCCGATCCTCGAGCTGGCCGAGCGCCACGGCCTGTGGGTGATCGAGGACGCCGCGGAGGCGCACGGCGCCACCTACCGGGGTCGCATCGCCGGCTCGATGGGCTCACTCGCGACGTTCTCCTTCTACGGCAACAAGATCATCACCACCGGCGAGGGCGGGATGGTGGTCGGCGACGACGATCGGCTCACCGCTCTGGTGCGCCAGCTGCGCGGCCAGGGCCAGGACCTGCAACGGCGCTACTGGTTCCCGATGGTGGGGTTCAACTACCGGATGACGAACATCGAGGCCGCGATCGGCCTGGCGCAAATGGAGCGCATCGACTGGCACATCGCCCGCCGGCGTGAGATCGCCGGCTGGTACCGCGAGGAGCTCGCCGGGGAGGAGGGGATCGAGCTCTCGCCCGAGCAGCCGTGGGCCAAGAGCGCGTTCTGGATCGTCTGCGCGGTGCTGGGCGAGGGCCGCTTCGGCCCGCGCGATCGGGTGATGGAGGCGCTCGACGGCGCCGGGATCGAGACGCGGCCGTTCTTCTATCCGCTGCACACGCTCCCGATGTACCGGGAGCTGAACGAGGGCAGAGAGTTCCCGGTGGCCGACGACCTGGCCCGGCGAGGCGTCAATCTCCCCTCCTCGGCGACATTGACGCGCGAGGACGTCGCCTACGTCTGCGAGCAATTGCGAGGCCTGGCGCGCTGATGGACCGTATGTCGCGGCGACTTACGGCTGGACTTCTGCAGTGCTCCCGTCTGGAGGAGACGCCTCCTTCTCATGTGCGCTGGCGGGGCTACTCGCAAGCCCCTTACTCACGAGGTCGCGGATATCGCAGCTGATCAGCGTGCCGCCGCCTTGGTCAGCCGCCGCTACATAGGCCGCGTCGTATACGGAGATCGTATGCTCATCGGCGAGCTTCGCGGCGTGGCTGAGCAAGCTCGTCGTAGAAGGTACGACCCCACCGTCGCCAGAGATCCGGTCGATTGCTTCCAGCGGAGGGGCGACACGCCCGAGCTCGCACCAGCCGCGAACCGCCACATTCACCACCTCGTATCGGGCAAGATCGATGGTGGTGAGCGTCACATCGGGATCAGCGAGTAACGCCTGGGATGGTCTATGCATCTCGTCGTCGGAATCGAACGCCGCAAGGATCACACTGGCATCCAACAGCAGCGTGCTCATGCTATGGCCTCGAGGCTTTGACCCGCTCGGCAGTTGCACCACCATGCCGGGCAGCCTGCCGCAGGAGCCTGTCCATGGCCGCCGCACGATCTGTGCGGCGCCGACGCAGCGCGGAGTCGGCGAACTCGCGCAACACTGCGCTACGGGAGGTCCCGAGACGAGTCGCCTCGGCATCGACCTCGCTCAGGAGATCGTCTGGCATCGACACCATGACCTTCGCCATGATTCCCAGTATACCATGGTATACGATTGAAGCGCTGATGGATGTATCACCGCGGCTCGGCAGCCGGAGTGTCACCAGGCTGCTTGGATAGCAACTCGGTGACACCTTGCTCATTGGGGTTGACGTGAGTCAGCGCCGGGACGGTGCCAAAGGCGGTATCCGCCGAGACGAGTGCGTCAGCCTCAATGCATAAGGCTGCGGCTGCCAGTACAGCATCGAAGGCCCCCAGTCGCTCGCAGCGAGTGAAGATCTCCAGGCCGCGGTGCAGTTGCTCGGCGGTGACCGTCACAAGAGGGGACAGGAGCTCCGCGTAGTCGGAGCCCAGCGTGACCGCCTCGGTGCGCCCGCGGCGTCTGGCGCGCACGTGCACGAACTCTTGGATCACCTCCGCGGTGGTCGTCGCCTCGATGTCTCCGTCGGTAACCGCGGCGATCAAACGTCTCGCGGGATCGCGCAACGGATGATCGGCGCCCTTGGCATACAGCAGGACCGTCGTGTCGAGGACGATCACGCGCGGCGCTCGTGCAGTGCATCCAGCTCGCTGCGTAGCTCAGCCATGTCGGGCACCGGCATGTCCGCCGCGGCGAGGACTCGTCGGCCAGCCGCCTTGCGTCGAGCATCGGGATTGCTCACGCCACGGTCGATCGCCTCGCGCACCACGGTCGCCACGGACACGCCACGCTCACGCGCCGCCTTCATGATGCGCTGGTGACGCTCGTCATCGAGCAGGATCTGCAGGCGATGCTCAAGTGGCATACACATACTGTAGCATGAGCAGAAATGAGTGCCAAAGGAGGAACCTACCGCGTTGCGCGAGTCGACGGACGGCTTGCGCTGATCCTGCCCGGCGTCAACGTGCTCGAAGTGCGCCTGGCGCGCTGATGGATCGTGCGCCCGCGGTCGAGCTGGTCGGCTACCTGGACGCGGCGGTCGGCGTGGGCGAGGCCGCGCGGCGCTATGTGGCGGCGCTGCGCAGCGCCGGCGTCCCGGTATTGGACCGCGACGTCCCGCTGCCGGGCCGCGACGCGGCGCATACCGAACTGGTGGACGGTCCCCGCCCGAAGGCCGACGAAATCTCATTCAACCTGCTGTGTCTCAACCCCGAGCAGATGATCCCCTTTCTCAACGGCCCCGCCGCACCGCCACGCGATGGCCGCATAACGATCGGAATTTGGAGCTGGGAGGTGGATGTGCTGCCGCCGGGCTGGCGCGAGGCGGGGGCATACCTGACCGAGGTGTGGACCTACTCGCGCTTCGGCGCGGGACTGATCGGAGCCGGGATCGACGCTCCCGTGCTCGGCTTCCCGCCGCCGGTGTCGGGCCCAGCCATCCCTTCCGAGCCGGCTCCGCAGTTGCCGCCCGGCTTCCGGGTGCTGGTGATGTTCGACTTCCTCTCGACGCTGGAGCGCAAGAACCCGCTCGGGGCGATCGAGGCTTACCGCCGCGCCTTCGAGCCCGGTGACGGCGCTGTCCTCGTCATCAAGTCCGTCAACGGACAGCATCGACCGGAGCGCATGGCGGAGCTGCTGGCCGCCGTCGATGGGCGTCCAGACATCGTCTTGATCGATCGCACCATGTCCGGCGCAGAGCGTGACGCCCTGATTGCCGCGTGCGACTGTTCTCTGTCGCTACACCGCAGCGAGGGCCACGGTCTGCCCCTGGCCGAGGCAATGGCGCTCGGGAAGCCCGTTGTGGCGACCGCCTTTGGCGGGAACATGGAGTTCATGAGTGAGGCAAACTCCTACCCCGTGGCCTGGGCGCCCGTTTCGGTTGGCGATGGGGTGGAGCACTACCCAGCCAATGCGAGCTGGGCCGAGCCGGACGTAGAGAATGCGGCGCGATTGCTGCAGGCCGTTCACCGTGACCCCGAGGGCGCGCGCCATCGGGCGCAGCGGGGGAGGCATGACGTTCGGGCGCTGTTGGCGCCCAAGGTGGTGGGGGAGCGGATGCGTGGCCGCCTCCAGGAACTGAACGAGGACCCAAGCTCCCCGATCCCACAGTGACACTCAGGCCGATCACCGACAGTGAGCAGCTCGGGCTCATGCGAGGCTCGGCGGTGGTCTGCATACCCGTGATAGCCGCGGATGCACAGACGCTCGCCACGGTACGGAGCGTCATGGAGAGCTCCGAGACATCGACTCCGGTGGTCATCGCGGGCCCTCCGGCCGCGGTGGAGCGGATAGGAGAGGAGCCGACCGTCGACACGGAGGGGGGGCGCTGTTGGGCCTAGCCATCGATTGCGACACAGCCGTCGCGGCGCTCAACGCCGCGGTGAAGACAAGCTTCCCCAGCGACGCGGTCATCGTGGCGCCGGGGATGCGGGTCACCGCCGACTGGTTCGAGGGCCTCCGCGCTGCGGCCCTCAGCGATTCGACCGTCGCGAGCGCCACGCCGCTGTCATTGAGCACTGGCGCAACCGAAGGCCTGGACGAGATCGCGCGCCGCGTCCGCGAGCGCGCCCTGAGGCTCTATCCCCGTACCGCCACGATCGACCCTGGCTGCGCGTACCTCCGCCGATCGGCGCTGGAGCTGGTGGGGCCGCTCGATGATTCTCTCGCACTGGATGAGGCGTTTGCGCGCTTTGCATTGCAAGCGCTCGCGCTCGGCATGGTCCATGTGGTGGCCGACGACGTGCTGGTCGAGGGGCGCCAGATGGCAGGCGAGGCGCAGGGCAAGTTGGGGGCGCACGACGAGCCAGGAGTGTCCCTGGGGCAGACCGATAATCCCGTGCAGGAGACGATCGCCGCTGACGAGCACGGGCCGCTGCATCGCGCGCTGATCCGCTCGCGCGGCGCCTCGAGCGCGCTCTCGATCACGATTGACGGGCGCGCCCTCGTCTCGGCGGTGGGCGGTACCCAGACCTACATCATCGAGCTGGTCCGGGCATTGGCGCGCCAGTCGGATGTGACCGTGCGCGTGCTGGTCCCACCGGACCTCTCCGATCGAGCGGCCGCTGCCTTCAATGCCGCCGGCGATATCGAATTGCTCCCCTACGAGCAGGCGATCGATGGCGCCTCGCTCACCGACGTTGTTCACCGCCCGCAGCAGGTGTTCACCCCCGACGATCTCGGATTGCTGAGATTGGTCGGCGAGCGAGTGATCGTCGGACAGCAGGATCTGATTGGCTACCACAATCCCACCTATCACCCGGATATCGACTCCTGGCGAGGCTACCGGCGCACCACGCGGCTCGCACTCGCCGGAGCCGATCAGGTGGTCTTCTTCTCCAATCACGCCCGCAACGACGCGCTCGCCGAGGACCTCCTGCCCGCGAGCCGCACACACGTGGTAGGCATCGCCCCAGAAGCTCTGGGGCCGGCGAGTACGCCCGAGAGGCGGCCTGATGGCCTCTCGACAGACGACCAGTTCCTCCTCTGCCTGGGCGCGGACTACGCCCACAAGAACCGCCCCTTCGCGATCGAAATGCTCGGCGCCCTGCGCGATCTGGGCTGGCAGGGACGATTGGTGCTGGCCGGCACCCACGTGCCCCACGGTTCCTCGCGCGAGCGCGAGCGGGAGTTGCTGAGCGAGACCTCGAGCGTGGCCGAGTCAGTCTTCGACCTCGGGCAGGTGGATGAGCCGCGCAGACGATGGCTATATACGCACGCCAGCGCGCTGCTATACCCCACAACCTACGAGGGCTTCGGCCTGCTCCCATTCGAGGCCGCCCAATCGGGCCTACCATGCCTATTCGCCGCACAGGCATCCCTCGCCGAGCTGGCAGGCGACGCCGCGACCATCATCCCCTGGGACGCCCACGCCAGCGCCACCGCGGTCCTACCCCTATTGAGCGATGGCCCAGCACGCGATCATCACCTATCGCAACTACGCGCCCTACCGATTCCCAGCGCAGACGACGTTGCCCAGCAATTGATAGCCGTCTATGAACAAGCTCTTTCCGATCCGCCCTCCGAGGCGGCCCCCCGCATCTGGCAGGAGCTCGACCGCGAGCAATACATCGTCAGGCTCGACCGCGACATCGACAATCTCAAGCGGATCGCGCAGGAGTACCAGGATGCCTACCACGCCCTGGAGGATCGTGTAAAAACCGGCCTGCCATTGATCGATACAGGAGGATTGCTCACCCCCGCCCAACAGCGCGGCCTGATGCGAATCGCCGCCCGGCGTGGACTCAGCTCCGCGGTGCTTGCGCCATTTGGTTTGCTCGGGCGCTTGGGGGATGGCAGCGGGGAGGGCCATAATGGCGTCTGAGGTCTCCACTCCGCCGGTCGCTGAGCGCCACTCCACCCCGTCTCAGGTTGCGTCCCATAGATCGTTGAAGCGCGGCTTCGCGGTAATCCCGACGTGGGTGTGGGCGCTGACCTTCTACCTCGTGATGGCCGTCCTCACCATCGGTAGGCACGCTTTGAGTCATCCCGCGACTGTATGCGCATGCCTGGGTACTGGTGACTCGGCCGCGGCCATGTGGGGACTGTCGTGGTGGCCCCACGCAATCATCCACGGACTGAACCCGTTCGTCACCCACTATCTATGGTCTCCGACGGGTATAAACCTGGCACAGGAGACTGCCGCGTTACCCACCGCCGCTATTGCGATGGCTCCGGTCACCGCCTTGGCCGGTCCGTTCGTCTCGTACAACATCCTCTCCATCGCCAGCCCCGTACTCTCCGCGTTGACAGCGTATTTGCTCTGCAGACGTCTGGTGCATCGGGAGCTTCCGGCTGTGGCCGGCGGTTACCTTTTCGGTTTCAGCTCCTACGAGTTCGTGCAGCTGACCGGGCACATGCCCCTGACCCTGATCTTTCTGATCCCACTGATGGTGCATATCGCCCTGCGACGTGTCGATCGAGAGATATCGCGACGCGCTTATCTGGTTGGGATGGCGCTGCTGCTGGTCATGCAGGCGGGCCTCTTCATGGAACTACTCGCGGTGTCTGTTGGATTCGGTGCAGTGATGCTAGTCTCGGCGTGCTTTCTCGTGCCGCCGCCCCAGCGTGGACGTATCAGTGGGTTGATCGGCGAGACAATTGCCGCGGGCATACTGGCACTGGTGCTCGGCGCGCCCTTCTTCTACTACGCCATTTTGAGCGGAGGTGTGCCGTCATTCGAAGCCACTTATTGGGATATTTTTGGACTCGACTTCCTCAATCTCTTCTTTCCCACCGCAACGACCTGGTTGGGCCATCATGACTTCCAGTCCCTAAGTAGCTCCTATGAGATTGGCAGCTTAATGGAGGCCGACGGATATCTGGGTATCTTGCTGATAGCGGCGTTTATGCTGTGGGTGTTTAGAGCCAGACGAGAGTCCCCGGTGCTTGTGCGCCTGCTTCTGATCGCTGCGGGCCTGGGTCTCATGGCAACATTGGGCGCACACCTGCACATCGCCGGTCACCAAACAGTGACACTGCCGTTTGCGTGGATAGATCATCTGCCGGTGCTTGCAAGTCTCGCTCCTTCCCGCATGGCGCTGTTCACAACGTTGGCGATATCGATCGGTGTAGCCGCATGGTTGGCGATGCCAACCGGACGTGTGATCGGTCGCTGGCTTATGGTGCTGCTGGCCGCTGCGATGATCTTCCCAAACGTCACGAAGTCCATCTACGGCGTGTCTCCACCCAATCCGCGCTTCTTCTCAACAGAGACGTACCGACGCTATCTGAGGCGCGGTGAGAGTGTGCTGATCCTACCCTTCGGCGCTGACGATCAGTCCACACTCTGGCAAGCCGAGACGGGCTTCTACTTCTACATGCCCGAGGGTTACGTGTCCAATTTCGTTCCTCCTTCCTTTAGCTCTCCTGTCGTAGATCAATTGCTACACAATAACCTGCCCTCTATTCCCGAATTGGGATCCTTTATCCGCCAGCACTCTGTCAGCCATGTGGTTGTGGACCCATCTCGGGCGGGTTTCTGGCCAGGGGTCATGACGCAGCTTGGTTTCCACGGGCAAGTGGTCGGAGGGGTGCTGCTCTACGCTGTCCCGGGCGCTCCGGCATAGGATGCCAGTAACAACCCGGCTGACTGCCGCCAACGCCGTGCTTGATACGGAGCAAACGTCCGTCTGGCATGGGGTGAAAGGGACCTTTGTGTATGTCCCGAGTTGGGTCTGGGCGCTGGTCTTCTACACGGCGATGGCGATGCTCACGATCGCCCGGCACGTAATCGCTCATCCGCTCACCGTCAGTGCGTCCGTGGGTGGCGAAGATCCCTCTTTGTTCATGTGGGGGCTGGCTTGGTGGCCGCACGCGATCGCCCACGGGGTGAACCCGTTCGTCAGCCCCTACCTGTGGAGTCCGGCCGGGGTCGATACCGCTGGGGCGACGCTGCTGCCGACCGCTGCCGTAGTTCTGGCTCCGTTCACCGTGCTGTT
This sequence comes from uncultured Solirubrobacterales bacterium, assembly GCA_963701215.1. Classification (GTDB taxonomy): domain Bacteria; phylum Actinomycetota; class Thermoleophilia; order Solirubrobacterales; family Solirubrobacteraceae; genus Palsa-744. Next base: position 3,510,041 of record OY969580.1, on the reverse strand, counting down.
TGGGCCGATCTTCTCTTACAATATCCTTGCGGTCGCCAGCCCGGTGCTGTCTGCGCTGACAGCGTATCTGCTCTGCCGGTACGTGGTTCGGCGGGAGCTGCCGGCTGTGGCAGGGGGTTACCTGTTCGGGTTCAGCTCTTACGAGTTTGCGCAGCTAACCGGTCATTTGAACCTGACGTTGATCTTCCTGATCCCGTTGATGGTGTATGTCGCCCTGCGGCGCGTCGACCGGGAGATATCGTGCCGTGCATATGTGATCGCGATGGCGCTACTCTGTATCCTTCAGGCCGGCCTCTCGACAGAACTGCTCGCGGAGTGCGTCGGGTTCGGAGCGGTGCTGCTCGTCTCTGCGCGCTTTCTCGCGCCGCAACCACAGCGCGCGCGAGTCACCGGTCTAATTGCGGAGACCGCTGGCGCTGGTGTGCTGGCACTGCTGGTCGCGTCTCCGTTTTTCTACTACGCCCTGTTCAGCGGCAGCTTTCCGAGCGGCAGCCCGCTTTACTGGGATGTATATGCGCTTGATCTGCTTAATCCGTTGTTCCCAACCTATGCAACCTGGCTGGGACACAATGACTTCCAGTCGCTGAGCGTCACCTACTCGGGTGGTGGCGTTACTGGGCAGGACGGCTATCTGAGCATCCCGCTCGTCATCGTCTTCCTGCTATGGGCATTGAGAAGCGAGCACGGGCGGGCGCTTGCACGCCTGCTGTTGATCGCTGCTGGGGTGACCTTTGTGGTGGCGCTGGGCGCGCACCTGCACATCGCCGGGTACCAGACGGTTACCCTGCCGCTCAACTGGACGAAGGAACTACCGCTGTTCAACGATATCATTCCCTCCCGTATCATGTTGTTCACCACATTGGCGATCTCTGTCGGTGCGGCCGCATGGCTGGCGATGCCTGCTGGGCGTGTGCTTGGTCGCTGGCTGGTGGTGCTGCTGGTCGCCGTGATGATTTTCCCCAATGTCACGACCTCGCTGTACGGTGTGTCACCACATAATCCGCGCTTTTTTTCCACTGACCTGTACCGGCGTTATTTGAAGCCCGGGGAGACTGTACTGGCACTACCCTATTCATACAACGACGTGTCGGATCTCTGGCAGGCCGAGACGGGCTTCTATTTCTACATGCCGGAGGGTTATATAGGGCAGGTTGTTCCACCAAGTTTTATCGACCAGCTTGCCGTGATCCGGCTTTTGCAGAATACGCCGCCCGTGGCTTCTGAACTGGGAACCTTCATCCGTCAGCACTCTGTCAGCCATGTGGTCGTAGATCCTGCTCTTGCCGGTCCTTGGCCGGGAGTGCTAGCCCAGCTGGGTCTGCACGGTCATGCAGTCGGAGGGGTACTCCTCTATGCCGTCCCGGGCGCTCCGGCTTGATCGGGTAATGACGATGTCCGGCAGCCGAGGGAGACATTGGGACGCCATCAGCCCTGGCCGCTGTGGCGATCAGCGACGTAGCGTGAACGGCTCGATTGCCGTGACGGGCCTGCCGCCGAGCGGCGTGAAGGTGGCTTCGGCGATCAGCTGAGCATGATTGTCGTGTCTGAGCAGAGCCATTCCGGGCGTAGTAAACCTGAGCGTGACCGGCCCGCTTTCGCCTTCGGGGAAGTGGTGCTGGCCATGGGCTATAAGCAGTGCCCTGGCCTGGCGCAACCGGGGGCTCGTTCTTGCTGGTAGGAGTCGCCAGCGGATACGGACGCGGCCTGGCGCCGGTAGTTTGAACGCAAGCGAGAAGCTCTCACGACGTAGGGGGGCGATCAGCCTGCCTCCGCGCGGTGCGATCTCTTTCCTCAGCAGCATCCGGATCTGCCCTCGGGTTGGGGGTGGCAGTTCGCGACCGACGATTACGTTGCCCTTGTTGTCGACCGCAACGCATAGCGATGACGTCGGGCACGAGATGGCATCCAGCTGGCCGACTCGGTCAATGACGCCTCGTGTCCATTCCTTTCCGTCCAGTGGGTCGTGTGTCAAGGCTACTTCGGTGGGTTCGTGATCTTCGTACACCAGCAATGGCGCAAATGTTTCCGTGCTATAGAGGCGACCAGCTCGGTCGCATCGAAGAACCTATGAGCTCTCAGAAACCCTCGCCTCCTATTCCATAGTTTTTCCATTCCAGAACGTTGTCGAGCCACTGATACATTTGGCCGTTGGCGCCTTGGTAGTACACCCACTGTTCCCCGTTCGTCGGGTTGCGTACTGTCATCGGGCTTGACCCGGGGGCGGCGGCCTCGCCGAGTAGCTCTACGTTCAGCCACGATCCGTTGTCTACCCACTGGTAGATTTGGCCGTTGGCGCCTTGGTAGTACACCCATTGTTCCCCGTTCGTCGGGTTGCGTACTGTCATCGGGCTTGACCCGGGGGCGGCGGCCTCGCCGAGTAGCTCTACGTTCAGCCATTTCGAGCCGTTATCGACCCACTGGTAGATTTGGCCGTTGGCGCCTTGGTAGTACACCCACTGTTCCCCAGTAGTTTCATTGCGAACCACTGTTGGGCTTGACCCGGGGGCGGCGGCCTCGCCGAGTAGCTCTACGTTCAGCCATTTCGAGCCGTTATCGACCCACTGGTAGATCTGGCCGTTGGCGCCTTGGTAGTACACCCATTGTTCCCCGTTCGTCGGGTTGCGTACTGTCATCGGGCTTGACCCGGGGGCGGCGGCCTCGCCGAGTAGCTCTACGTTCAGCCACGATCCGTTGTCTACCCACTGGTAGATTTGGCCGTTGGCGCCTTGGTAGTACACCCACTGTTCCCCAGTAGTTTCATTGCGAACCACTGTTGGGCTTGACCCGGGGACGGCGGCCTCGCCGAGTAGCTCTACGTTCAGCCATTTCGAGCCGTTATCGACCCACTGGTAGATCTGGCCGTTGGCGCCTTGGTAGTACACCCACTGTTCCCCGGTCGTCGGGTTACGCACCGCCATCGGGCTCAGCCCGACAAACGCGGTGAAGCTCTGATCGCTTCCGTAAACGGTGCCTCCTGCGCTGGTGGCGACAAGCCTGTAGTGATAGGTCGTCCCTGGTTGAAGGCCGCTCATAGTGGCGCTCTCGAGCAGTGAGGTCGTGCCTGATCCCGCATCGGTCGAAGGCGTCGACGAGCCATATTCTGTGGTCTTGCCGTACTGGAAGTAGTAGTGGGTGTCTGTGCCCTTGGGGTTCACGGTCCCGTTCAAGGTTGCTTCCGTCTGCTGCACACCGGACGCGGCGTTCGTAGTCGCTTCGGGCGGCAGTGGGGTGTATTCGGTCCAGAGCTGGAGGTTTGCGTCACTGGCGCCGATCTCGCTGAGGCCGCCGCCCTCCACGCCTTGCTCGATGCCAATGAGCGCGTAGTTTGCTGGGTTGGTGGACAGGCTTCGTCCGCAGCCTTGTTCAGACCACGATCTTTCGCCTTTCTCGGCTTCTTCCAGTTCTTTTTTGCTAAAGGGGTGGTTGCGTCTGTCGGCGGTGATCGCATTTTCGAGGTCAGCCCTTGTGATGCGCGCGCTGAAGTCTCGCCACGTACTGTTTGACCCGAAGACAAACGTCTTTTCTGATCCAATGTTTTCCGCAAAGGACGTGCCTGACGCGAATTGGGTGATGGTCTGGTCGATGTTGTGTGCGGGGTTCCCGCCGGAATTGCACGCCGACACGACGTCAAAGTGTTCGTTGGTGCTGGGGAAGCCGGACCCCACGCGCCACTCCTCGAGGCAGGACTCCAAGATGTCCCCGGTCGTTTGGTCTTCAAACAGTGGGCAGAGGTAACCCCAGGCGCCTCCATGTGTTCCAAGGGAGTACGGAAGGACATCGTCGGAGATGATGAGCGATGGTTCGCCGAACGAAGTGGCCCACGGCCGGTCGTTGCCGCCCTGTTCGTGAAGCGAGACATAGTGCTGAATACCGCACGGCGGTCGGGTTTCGCATTTGTTCCCCGAGCCTTGGAGGGATTGGCCCCAATAGGTTTCGTATGCTTGACAGACATTGGGAGGGCTGATGTGCGAATTGCCCTCCTGGTAGGAGCTCAGCGGGGTGGGCGGTTCGTAGCCCGTGTATCCGCTTTGTTTGTTTCCGTTCGTGGTGTTGAGTGCTTCGCCGAGCCTATAGTAGTTGCAGTAGTCGCCACTCGGAGAGATTTGGAAATCTTCGCCGACGCCCTGTTCGCTGATTTCGTGCATATGCGGCCCGCTGGGGAGATAGGAGGCGCCAACGGAGTCGCAGGCATAGGAGCTTGCTCCCAGCTTTCCCGTCTGCCAGCAGTTCTCTTTGGGTTCTGTTTTCGTTTCGAACAAGCTGTACCAATAAAAATCTTCCCGTGAACCGGGTGTCTGAGCAAGCGGAACCAGACCGGCTGAAAGATCAACCGCCGATGCACCCGGCAGGGCCTGCGCGACCGGAAGGGCGCCAGATTCGAGGGCGAGTGGAGCAGGCGCGCTCGTGGGAGTCGGGGTGGTGTAGCCGTGGCACCCAGCGGTGCTGGCAGCCTCCAGGGCAGGGGGTAGAGGCGCACCAGTCCCCGCGATACATTCCGGAGTCGAGGTGCTCGCGGCCTGGGCAGCAGCCAAAAGACCGCTGGCACCAAGTACCAAGCAGGCGGCAAGAAACGCGATCAGCAGCAGTGCCGCAGACATAATCCGGCGCACCGGACGAACCACCAGCCCGCGTCCATCCATTGTCGATGCTGCAAGCCCTTCACCTGACATCCCTGCCTCCCCGTCGTATCGGTCTGGCGCCGGGATCCACCAGCTTTCCAAAGGCGGTCCCGGTGCTGGTCTTTTGACTGGCGAAAACGCCGTAGGGCACTTCTATCCGGTCGAGGTGACAAAGATCAAGGGTTGATAGGAAAGAAATTGTCTCCGCCATCACATACGCGCTCCAAGTGGCCAACCCATCGGCAGCGAATTTCGTTGCCCCAAAAACGAAATCGACATCTCGACCGCGGATCGGCTCGCCCATCGCCGCTTTGCGGGTGCTCGGGATCTCGGACGTAGGACGGCGGAGAGACGGTCAGGGGCCTGCACTGGACGGGCCGGCACACGCTCGTCAGATTCAACTACGGATAGCCTCCTCGGAGGCGGCCTTGGGGTTGCCCATCGGGGCCTGTCCTTATGCCGCGCTGCTGTACGTGATCGTCTCGTGCATCTGCACGCCGAGCGCGTCGGCGATGCTCTGGAGGCGGTCAAGGTTGACGCCGCTATAGCCGTTGGCCTCCCAGCACTGGATCTGCTGCTCGGCGACGCCGATTCGTTTGGCGAGCTGGCGCTGGGTGAGCCGGGCGGCAATGCGGGCTTCGATCAGCGCGGTGGGCAACTCATGCAGCGAGATGATCTCACGGCTGGTTATCTGTCCGTCGCGCAGCTTCTCGTAATGGTCGATCTGCTCGCGCAGCGTTTCCATCCAGCTGGCGATCGCGTCGTGCATGATCTGGGGCATGCGCGGGTCGATGTTCGAGGGGAGATCGCGCGGGTCGCGCGCGTCGTGGGTGATCAGACTCTCTTCGAAGCGGGCGAGATCGGCCTTGGTGTCGCGGTACTGACGCTGGTTTTGGATGATGATCATGCGAGGTCTCTCAGGGCGACGGCGATGATGCCCTTGGGTTGCTTGGTGATACGTTCGCGTTGGAGGTAGTCGAGAAAACGCATGCCGCCGGGCTCGGCGACCCAGTCGGCGGGATAGAACTCTCCGCCGTAGCGTGCCTTCTGTGCGGCGCATTTGTCGCTGAAGTCCAGCAGCTCGAGGTCGAGACGGTCAGGCATTACTCCGGTGGGCTCCCAGCAGGCGTCGAAGTCGCCGGGGTGCTCCTTGGTCGTGACGAAGCTGCCGTCGAGGTAGACGGTGACGCACCCGGCGGCCTTTAACGACTGCAGTGCGCCCAAGAGCCCGTCGAGCAGCCCTCGACGGTGGGTGCTAGTGGCGTAGCGAGTCACGATCTCGGTCCAGGCCGCATCGTGGATGCCGGCTAGGAGGTTCCCACGCTCCCTCCGATAGCAGGCCGTCGACAGAGATCTGTCAAGCATCGGCTGGGAGCAATGTGAACGCCTCTCCGTCGAGCGCAGTAACGGTGCGAAAGTGCCGTTGGTCGAATGTCGCGAGCATATGGGTGGACCACTGTCCAGCGAGTACGACAATCGAGGCGTCCGCGAGCCCGAGCTCGAGGTCTCGGTAGCGCACGCAGATCTCCCGGGCTGCTTTGAGGCCGCGAGCGTCGAGTGCCTGCACGGTGTACGTCACCGCAAGATCCTCGAGCAGCGCCAGCTCGGCGTCGATCCCGAGGCGGGTCAGCACCAGGTGGTCGGCCTCGGCCGCCGTGAACGCGGAGACGACCAGCTCCCCAGGCCACTCCTGCAGCGTCGAGACGATCGCGGCGTGGTCGGGGTCGCTGGCGTCAGCCGCGCCGTAGAGGGCGCCGGCGTCGACAATCAGCGCCGTGATCGTCCAAGCTCCTCGCGCACGATCCGATCCGCGTCACGTGCGACCGGAGCGCCGCTCCCACGACCGACCCCTGCGGAGCGCAGCCGGCGCGGAGCCGCGGAGCGCGTGGTGCGAGCTACCGCCTCGCGGATGATCTCCGCCTGCGAGCGACCGGACTCCGCTGCGACCCGTCGCAGGGCAGCAGCATCGCGCTCATCGAGATAGACCGTTGTCTTTACCACGCCACATATGGTACCAGCTATTCCAGCAGCTCGACGGGCCGCTCTCGCGGGGGTCTGCCTACCGTAGGCCGCGGCCCCGAGTGGCCAACTTGTCGGGGCCCGGTCTCATTGCTTCGATAGCGCCTGCGCGATCTCTTCGCCGAGCGTGGTGAGCTGCCATGCGTAGGGCTTGCCGATGCCCTCGGAGCGCTTGGTCGCGAGGTCCTCGCGGGCGAGGTGGGCCATCAGCTTCGAGATCTGCGACTTCTGGGCGATGCCGATTCCCGTGGCGATCTCGCGGTTGCTGGAGTCTGGGTGCTTGGCGAGGAAGAGCAGGCATTCACGCGCGCGGCGAGCGTTGTGGGATAACGCGGGGTGTATTCCGCCGTAGCCCAGGTTCAGGATGGGCGCTTGCGCGAGGGGTGCACAGTGGAGATCTCCGGCTGTGATGTTGCGTGCGAGTTGCGCTCCCCTCTCGATTTCCCGCGCGAAGCCTCGCGGATCCAGGGAGGGTGCGGTGACGAGTCCCATCAGCGGGCCGAGCAGGTCGATCAGCGGCGTGGGCTCCCTGGTGAGCAGGTGGGTGTGGATGAGCCCGAGGACGGACACCATGATGCCGGCAAGGATCAGCGGCTCGGGCGGCTCCTCGCGCGATCTCGGCCAGAGGCGCTCAACGATCGTCGCGCGCAGTAGCGCGAGATTGTGCGCGCGCCGTTCGAGCGCCCACGAGCCGGCCGCCAGCGCATCGACAAACCAGATCCGCGCCAACAGTGGCTCGGAGTCGAAGAGCACCAGCAGCGACGCCAAGGCGGCCCGTGCCCTGTCCTGCCAGCGGTCCTCGCGCTCGAACGCTTCGGCGATCAGCTCACTGGCCCGCTCGGACCCCAGATCCAGCAGCGTCATAAAGCAATCTTCCAGGCTTCCGAAGTGTTCGTAGAACGTGCTGGTGGAAACCCCGGCTCGCGAGGTCACCTGCTTCACCTTGGTGCGCGCGTACCCGTGCTCGGCGACGATCTCTGCCATCGCATGGAGGATCCGTGCGTGTTGCATCCTCGATCCTGTTCGCGGTGAAGATTTAGGGGTGGGTACGCGGACCTTCGCGTAGACGAGTGTACTCATCTGGCGACCGGGTCGGGGCCGGAAGCATATCGAGCCCCGGTTCATTCATCAGGAGGCGACTGGGTATGGGGACGAGGCCCCTGGGGGCGGAAGTGTTGGGGCTCGCGTGGGGTGCCCGAACGCGGGGACGCTCAGCTGGCAGGGCGAGCGGGCCCGCGGCGGTTTGGCGGAACCGCGCCTCGACGCTGTGCAGGACGCTCCTCCGATGCTCAAGGCAGGGTGGAACGTCAGGTCTTTGGGCCGCGCCGAAACGGTTTGCGCTGGAATGGTTTGCGCAGCCAGGCGAGGGTGAGCGGGATTGAAAGCAGGCTGGGCATTGTGAGCGATTCGATGTGGAGCTCTTCCCGCTCGCCGGTATCGGGGTTGATCTTCGTAAGGCGCGTGGCTGGGAGAGCCGGTTGGCTGGCGTTGGGTTGCTCCATTGCGCTCACTATACGACTGTCAGCGCAAGAGCGATTGCGAGCACGAGCAGGACTGCCGCTATAGACAGCAGCGGGTCCTTGCGCGCAAGGGCTTGTTCGTTGGCAAGCGTGTCCGATGCGAGGTCTTCGAGCAGCCACTCTTCGATGGTCTCGTCGTCATTGGTGGCATGGGCGTCGAGCAGGCCCGTCACGGGTGGGCCCACCTGCGCCCCAGGGAGAAGCAGGACGCGCATGGCGAGGCCGAGCGCCAGGGCTAGGAGGATCAGCACGATCGCCTCCATCCAAGGAGGATGGGCGGATCTGATGCCCAGGACGATCGCGGCGATGGTCGCGCAGACGCTCACGATCCCGAGCGCGCCGAGGTCGAACGTACCGGAGCGGGCCATCTGCATCTCCAGCTGACTCTCGGCCAGCGAACGCAGGCTGTTGGCGAACCGCGGCATGATCGCCTTGGTGGGCACGCCGAGAACGCTATGAAGCGGCGGCGATGGAACGCTCGCCCGCCACCCGGATCGCCTGCGTTTCCGGGCCTCGCGGCTCGAAACCTGGCGCGAATTGGTGCCTGATGCCTTCTTCGAACGTGTGGTGGGTAAGGCTCTCACTGCTCCGACAGCCCCCGCGTGACCTCTTCGCCGAGCGCTGTGAGCTGCCATGCGTTGCGCTTGCCGATGCCCTCCGAGCGTTTGGTCGCGAGGTTCTCGCGGGCGAGGTGTGACAGGAGGATCGAGATCTGCGACTTGTGGGCGATGCCGATGCCGATGGCGATCTCTTGGTTGCTCGAGTCTGGGTGCTCGGCGAGGAAGCGCAGGCATTCATGTGTGCGGTGGGCATTGTGGGAGATCGCGGGGCTCGCTCTCAGGCTGGTGGATGATCGTCAAGATCGGCTCCGTGGCCCACGACGTGTCTGCTGACCCCGAGCGCACCGCATGGCTATCTCATGGTATCTTGTAATGGTCATGGCAAAGCGGCTTGTTATCTCCAGCGGGGGCCAGGTGTCCGTCCCCGCGGCGGTGCGCAAGCGATGGCGTACCCGCACTGTCCTCGCCGAAGATCGCGGCGACCACGTTGTGCTGCGCCCCGTTCCAGATGATCCAGTGGCGGCCGCTGTAGGGGCATTCGCAACGCAGATCGGCGTGCTCGGCTCCGAGGAGGCCAAGCGCTTGGATCGCGAAGAGGAACTGGATGCCCAAGAGCGCGACCGCCACTGACGCGGCTGAGTCCTCGGCGACCACTCTGATCGATGCCTCGGCGCTCATCGCGCTGCTTGGAGCTGAGCCCGCCGCCGGCGAGGTACAGGAGATGCTGAATCGCGGCGCCGCGATGACCACCCTCAATCTCGCTGAGGCGATAGACCGACTCAAGCGGCGCTACGACCTCGAGATCGAGCGTACACGACCGGTGATCGAGGGCCTTCTGGCAAAGAGCCTGATGCTGCTCCCGCTCGGACCCGCTCAAGCCTGGCGAGCGGGTGAAATTCGTGCTTCGCACTATCACCGCTCCCGTTGCCCGATCTCGCTCGCCGACGCTGTTCTCGTGGCGAGCACTCCAGCGGGTGGACGCATCGCGAGCTCTGACGGCCCCCTGTTGACCGTCGCGGCGAGCGAGGGTATCCCCACCGCCGCCCTGCAAGACTCAAGGGGGCGCCGAGCAAGCGTGCGATAGGTGCCGCTTCGGCGGCCGTCAGCCACCCTCTCGCACGCCGTAACGCTCCCACAGTTGTGGGCTCGCCCGTAGCCACTCGGCCGTGCGGGTGATGCCGTCGTCGAGGGGGGTGCTCGCCCTCCAGTCGAGCAGTTCGCCTGCGGCACGCGGGTCTGAGACCCACACGTTCGTGTCCCACTCGCGCTGGCCCATCGTGCCCCACTGTGGGTCCGCCGTTACACCCAGGGCACCGCGCGTCACCTCCACGAGCTCGTCCAGGCGTGTCTGGGTGCCGGAACCGACATTCAGCGTTGCGCCGGGCCCCCCGGGCGCGCCGCGCTCTGCCGCGCGCAGCAGCGCCTCGCAGCAATCTTCTACGTACACGAAGTCGCGGGCCGTCTGCGGGCCGACCAGCGGCGGCAGTTCCCCGCGAGTCGCCTCGCGCACCAGCGCCGGAACCAGGCGGCCCGGGTCCTCCCAGGGGCCGTAGACCGAGTACAGGCGCAGCGTCACCGCCGGCAGGCCCTGGGCCGCGGCGAGCGCGGTGAGGTGGGTGCCGGCGGCCTTCGTGACGGCGTAGTGGCTGTTGGGCTGCAGCCACTCGTCCTCACGCGGGGGGTGACTCTTCAGGCCGTACTCCGAGGATGAGCCGGCGTTGACGAACGCCTCCACGCCGCCGGCGCGCGCGGCCGCGAGCAGCGTTGCGGTGGCGGTGACGTTCACGGCGACCATCGCCTCGAGGTCGGTCTGCCACGAGTACGCGCCGTGGGCGGCGAGGTGAAAGACCCACTGCGGCGCGGTCTGCTCGACGGCCCGCTCGATCGCGGCGGTGTCGCGCAGGTCGAGCTCGAGCACGCGCACCTGCGCCGAGAGATCCTGCAGTCGCCACGCGCCCTCGCGGGAGCGGGTGAGGGCCACCGGCTCGTGCCCGGCGGCGGCCAGGTGGCGAACAAGATTTGCGCCGAGGAAGCCCGCGGCGCCGGTGACGAGCGCTCTCACCGCGACTGCATCCGGCTTGCGTCGAGGAGTCCTACGGGCTCTGTGGCGGGCGCCCGCACCGCGCCGGTCAACCCGGCTTGCGCGCGATCAGGCACAGGTTGCCGAGTGGCACGGTCACTCGCAGCCGGCCCGCCGGGCCTGCGCGCAGCGCTCCCAGCAGCCGGGACTTCAGGCTGGCCGGCATCGGTAGGAGCTGCGTGAGGTACGCCACGCTGTAGGTGTTGCGCACGCTGCGCACCTGCGGGTCGACGAAGCCCGCCTTCGTGAACAGGCGGCGCATCGTCTCCGGCGAGTACAGGTAGGTGTGCTCGATGTCGACGATCGGGCTGCGCTCGCCGAGCAGCCGCGCGGACCACGCGCAGACGTTGTGGTTGAGGGCGAGCACGTGCCCGCCGGGCCGCAGCACCGCGAGGCACTCTTCGAGCAGCTCGACGGGGCCCGAGATGTGGTCGAGCACCTGGAACAGGCACACGGCGTCGAAGCTCTCCGGGGCGAACACCCCGGGGCGCATCACGTCCTGCACGATCGCGCCGTCGAGCTCGGGCGGGGCCTTCGCGACGGCGTCGGCGCTCGGCTCGACGCCGCGCACCTCACCCCAGCCCTGCCGGCGCGCCTGCGCCAGGAAGAAGCCGTTTCCGCAGCCGATCTCGAGCAGCGCCTCGCGTCGCGGCGAGCGTGTCTCCAACCAGCCGAGCGCGCGGCCGTAGGTTGCCTGGATCGAGGCGACCTCCTCGCCGTAGTCGAAGCTGCTCGACGCGTACAGCTCGGCGAGCAGCGCCTCGTCCGCAACCGGGTCCGAGCGCACCAGGCCGCAGGTGTCACAGGTGACCATCCGGTAGTGCACTCGGTCGGGCAGGCGCCGCGCCGAGAAAACGCGGGCGTTGAACGCCTCGGGGTCGAACGTCGCCCGCCAGCGCTCCGCGGCCCCGCCCTCGCGCTCGCAGATCGCACAGCGGGTGGTGCGCATCTGCGGCAGCGCCGTGTCGAGCACGTCGCTCACGCCCGCGGAGCCCGCTCGTTGACCTTGCATACAGCCACTGCGGCTGAGGATACCCGCGCCGGGATAGGTGTGTTAGGAGAGGAACGGGGCGAGCGCGCCGGGAGCGATGCGTTACGCGACGACGGGCGCGAGCGCGGGGGGTGCAGCGCCAGCGTTGCGAGCTGCTCGAGCTGTGTACCTGAACAGCGCCGGCGCAGCCGCCGGTTGTAGAGGGCCATGTTGAAAAAGTACAGGCGTCCGTCGGAGCTCACGAGCGGCCTGACGCCGAGCGCGCGCGTCAACGCGGGGATCAGTGCCGCCCCGCGGTGGGCGTAGCCGAACGTATCGACGTACACGCCCCTGAAGCCCGCCGCCGAGACCTCGGCGAGCATCGACGCCGGCGGCTGCTTGACGACCGCCGACTCCCACTCGGAGGGCAGGCCCTTGAGCTGGCCGTAGCTCCACCGCAGACGGCTCGAGTGCACGTACCCGATCAGCTCCGCGTAATCTTCCATCCGGTGCACGGGCGGGTTTTCCGGGAACGGCACGTACGGCAGTTGGAACACGTCGGCGCCGGCCGGCAACTGCTGCTGGATCGCGTGGACGAAGCGGGCGTCGGTGGCGTATTCGGCGTCCTGCGCTCTGTACGGCGGCGCCACCGACGAGCCCGTCTGGTCGAGCACGCCGACGGCCAGCACGACCGCGAGGCAGGCGCCAAAGCCCCAGCGCCGGCGGGGCGAGCCGCTGCCGATGCGCTGCCGCAGCGCATCGAGGCCCAGCCCGACTCCCATCAGGGCGAAGAACGCGATGAACACCGAGATGCGGTTCCAGGCGCGCAGCTGGGGACTCACTACGTAGGCAAAGATCGTTCCCAGCCCGCCGACCGTCCCGATCAGGAAGGCGAGACCGGCGCCGAGCGCCGCGTACGCCCAGCGTGGATCGGCGACCCGCAGGCGGTCGCCGCGCAGGCCGCGCACCACGAACGCGCCCGCCAGCCCCACGAGGCCGAGCGTGCCGATCAGCCCGAGGTTGGCGCTGTGTCCCTCGCCGATCGGCGCGGTGGCCGTCGCCCGATACTCCTTGGCGAGCCGCGACAGCGGCGCGATGCGATTCCCCGCGATCGGCAGCACCAGGTCGGCGAGCGACAGCGCGAACATGTCGCTTTCCTTCGGCTTGCGCTGGGTGACGGCCGGGTCCCCGCCGTGCTGTGAGGTGTAGATCAGCGTGGGCAGCCCATTGAGCGTCACCGTGGCGAGTACGAGCGCGGCGACCGCTGCCCCACTCACCAGTCCGCGGAGCCTGCGGTTGGCGAGGACCGTCACTGCTCCCGCCAGCAGCACCAGGGCTGCGGTGAAGGCGGCGTAGTAGTTGTCCGAGCAGCCCACGACGACGCAGGCCAGCACGGTCGCGCCAGAGCGCCACGTCAGATACCTCCGCACACCCTTCCTCTGCGCGTTGCGAGTGAAGAGGGCCCTGTCGCCGAGTACGGCGATGACGAGCAGGCACGCGAGTGGGACGGTGAAGTAGGAGCCCTGGAAGATGTGACTCTCGCCGTCGAAGAAGTGGTACGGCAGCAGGGTAAAAAGGACGGCGCAGACTACCGAGGGGCCGACCGAGATTCCCGCCACCCGCAGCCCGGCGTAGGCGCTCACCGCAATCACCGGAAAACAGAGCAGGAAGAAGAGATTGTCGACCACGGCGGGATTGCTGAACGGAATCCCGATGACCTTGACGATCAGCAGGTAGAGGCTGTCGCCGCTGAACACCGGATAGTCGTAGAGGCGTTGGCCGGCCGGCGCGCCGAGGCTCGAGTTGGTCAGATACCAGCCGTGTTCGAGGATGCCCTTGATCACGGCGAGGCCGTAGAGCCCATCGCCGCCGGGGCTCGAGTAGAGCGGCACGCTGAACTTGGCCTGCCACACCTCCAGCAGGACGGCCGCGATCGCGCTCGCGAGCAACGCTGCGGCGAGGGCCCCCGGCAGCTCAGATCGTAGGCGCGCCATGGTGCGCTGCCTCTCGGCCCCGGTCCCGCTCAGGCTGGCCGTCTGGCGAGCACGGTGTAGCCCAGGCAGTCCTCGCCACCGTCGCGCAGCAGGGACAGCCTGCCGACGACAACGCTCGCTGCGAGCAGGGGTGATAACGCCAGGCCGCCGACACGCGAAGCCAACCTCCGCAGCGGCCCCTCCCTGTGGGGCATCAGCAGCGGCAGGATGAGCACGATCACCTTGTAGCAGGCGACGGTCAAGGCGTTGCCACGTCGGTACACCTCGATGTCCGTGAACCCGCTCTCACTCAGCAGGTGCTTGATTCCGGAGGGGGTGAACCGCCAGTAGTCGAACGGGACGTAGTGCCACCGTGCTGCGAACGGCACCGTCAGGATGAGCCGGCCGCCCGGCCGCAGCGAGCGCTTCGCTTCCGCAAGGAAGCCCGGTGGATCGAGGACGTGCTCCAACGTCTCCGTGCACAGCACCGTGTCGGCAACGACGTCCTCCACTGGCCACCTGTCGCCTGTGAAGTACTCCGTGTCGGCCATGTCGTAGCAAAATCGCTCCTTTGCGTCGGCCGTGTCGATGCCGATGTACTTCACCCCCGCGGGTACGAGCGTGCGGTACGGCTGCGCGCCGCAGCCGACGTCCAGCAGCGTGCCGCGGACGGTCCTCAGCTCGCCGGCGAGATCGTTCCAGATCGTGCTGGCCTGTAAGTCGAAGAAGCGACGAGCGCTCGCCACGACTTGACTGGCGGGGCCGTCGAGTCGGGTGAAGGGCAGTGGTTGCCAGTGCTCGTCGCGCTGGTCGCCGACGTCGGTCCGGCGCGGGGAGGTGGAGACGCTGCCGCTCACGGCTGCGGGACCTGCTCGGTGATCCGCGAGCTTCGCGGGATCTGCGCGGGTGACTCCAGCGGCCCCGCCTCGACAGTGGCGGCCCCGTTCTCCGGGAGGGCCTCGGTGGGCGCCTTGGTAGGGGCGTTGAGGACGCTCTCGACCAGGTACGGTGGGCGGTGCTTGCTCTCCTCGTAGATGTGCGCCACGTAGGAGCCGATGATCGCCAGGCACAGCAGCTGGATCCCACCGATGAACAGCATCCCGACGATCAGCGTGGTGAAGCCCTTAGGGGCGAGGTTCGGGTCGGTGAAGTGTAGTACCAGCTGCGCCACCAGCGCGACAAACGAGACGCCGACCGTGACCAGCGCGAGCCACGCGATCAGGTCGAGCGGGACGTAGGAGAACGAGACGATCGCGCGGCGCGCCCACCCGACGTTCTTGACCAGGGAGTTGGTCGTTCTGCCGAACATGCGCTCCGGCCGCACGTAGGGCACTCCGACCTGGCGGTAGCCGACCCACGCGCGCAGACCCCTGATGAAGCGGTGGGACTCGGGCAGCCCGTTCAACGCGTCCACGACACGGCGGTCGAGCAGCCCGAAGTCGCCTGCATCGAGCGGGATGTTGATGTAGGAGAGCCGGCGGAAGAGGCGGTAGAAGAGCTTGTACGCGCGGCGCATAAACGCCGTCGCCTCGCGCTCGACCCGCACGCCGTAGACGATGTCGTGACCGGCCTGCCACTGCTCGACGAACTTGGGGATGATCTCGGGTGGGTCCTGCAGGTCTCCGTCGAGCAGCACGACCGCGTCTCCGGTTGCGATTTGCATGCCGCTGGTGAACGCGCTCTGCGACCCGAACGCCCGCGTGTGGTTGACGACCACTACCTTGGAGTCGCGGCCGGCGAGCTCGGCGAGCACCTCGCGTGCGTTGTCGGGGCTGCCGTCGTTGACGAAGATGATCTCGTAGTCGGCGCCGATCTCGCCGAACATCCTGCTCAGGCGCTCGTGCATGATCGGCACCGCCGGGGCGTCGCGGTAGCAGGCGATGACGGCGCTCAGCTTCACACTCACGCCGTGGCGGTGTCGAGCGCCGCTTGCGCCGTGGCCGCGAGCCTTTGCGCAGAGAGGCCGAAGCGGTCCTCGAGGAACCGCTGGCTGCCCGCGAGTCCCCGAGGCGTGTCCTGCACGCCGGCGCGGATCAGGCGGCAGCTCAACCCGTGCTCGGCGATCGTCTCCGCCACCAGCGAGCCGAGTCCGCCGTTGAGGTAGTGCGTCTCCACGGAGATCGCCAGCGACACGCCGCCCAGCAGCTCGACGAGATCCTCGACCGGCGAGGGGTTGAACGTCGAGACGACCGCCACAGTCGCGTCGATGCCCTCTTCGGCGAGCACCTCGGCCGCGAGCTGCGCCTCGCGGGCGATCGAGCCGATCGCGATCAACGCCACATCGGAGCCCTCGCCGATCAGCTGTGCGCGGCCGGTCGCGAAGCGACCGTTGAGGCCGGGCACCGGCGTGCCCTGCTTGGCGATCCGGAAGTACAGCGGCCCCGGCAGCTCGCGCGTGGCCTGCACCGCGGCGCGCGCCTGGGCGCTGTCGGCTGGGGCGAGCACCGTCATACCCGGCTGGGCTCGCATCAGCGCGTAGTCCTCCAGCGCGAAGTGCGTGATCCCGTTGTGGCCGTAGTCGAACCCGCCCCCGATGCCGACGACGCGGACCGGCAGGTCGTGGAGCACCGGACCGTTGCGGATGAATTCGTAGGGCCGCATCGTCGCGAACGTCGCGATCGAGTACACGAATGGCACATACCCCGCCTCGGCGAGGCCGGTCGCGATCCCGACCATGTTCTGCTCGGCCACGCCGACGTTGAAGAAACGGTCGGGAAAGCGGCTCGAGAAGACGTCGAGCACCATGTAGCCGAGGTCGCCCGTGAGCAGCACGACACGCTCGTCCTGCGCCGCCAACTCGGCGAGCTCGGCGACGAAGTCGTCTCTCATGCGGCTGCCGCCTGCAGCTCGCTGAGCGCCTGGCTGTACTGCTCATCGGTCATCGGCAGATAATGCCAGTCGATCACGCTCTGCATGAAGCTGACACCCTTCCCGAACGTCGTGTGGGCGATCAGCACGTGTGGCGCTCCCGCGGTGCAGTCCAGCTCCTCGATCGTCGCCTGCATGGCTGCCGTGTCGTGCCCGTCGAGCTCGTGCACGTCCCAGCCGAACGCGCTCCAGCGCTGTGCCGGCGCGCTCAGATCGAGCACCTCTCTGGTGTAGCCCATCGCCTGCTGCCCGTTGAGGTCGAGCACCACGACCAGGTTGGCGAGGCCGTGGTGGGCCGCGAACATCACCGCCTCCCACACGGACCCCTCGTTGAGCTCCGCGTCGCTCATCACGACGAACGTGCGCCGCGGGGATGTCTCCAACTGCGCCGCCAGCGCCGCCCCCACCGCGATCGGCAGCCCGTGGCCCAGCGAGCCCGTGCAGAAGTCGACCCCGTCCAGCTCGTGCTCGGGGTGCACGCCCAGCAGCGTGCCGTCGGCACAGTACGTGCCGGTCGTCCCCGAGGGCATGTGCCCGGTCAATTCGAGCGCCGCGTAGAGGGCCAGCGCGGCGTGGCCCTTGGAGAGGACGAGGCGGTCGCGCTCGGAGCGAGCCGCGGGCAGGTGCAGGACGCCCCCGTAGAGCGCGGCGAGGATGTCCGCGATCGACAGCGCCGAGCCGATATGGCCCACGTTCGCACGCTTGGACTGCTCGATCACTATGCGACGGATGCCGTCGGCGAGGGTCGCGCTCTCGATCTCGCTCGCTTGGTGGCGCCCCATCTCTCGCCCGAAGGTACCACACGGCCTCCCGGGCTTTGGCTGTTTGTGGATGCACTCCCGGACAGTTAGGCTGATCGAGATGCCCGAGCACGACCACAGTGCCATCTACCTCGCCGCCGCGGCGGACCTGGCACGGACCGCCGACCCGGTTGAGCTGGACGCGATGGCGCTTGGCCTCGCGGGCGTGCGTGAGCGCGGGGGGCGCCTGTTCATCCTCGGCGTCGGCGGGGGCGCGGGGCACGCCTCGCACGCGGTCAACGACTTCCGCAAGCTCTGTCGCCTGGAGAGCTACGCGCCGACAGACAATGTCTCGGAGCTGACCGCGCGCACGAACGACGACGGGTGGGAGACATCCTTCAGCGCCTGGCTGGCCGTCTCGCGCCTGTGCGCTCGCGACGCGTTGCTCGTCTTCTCGGTCGGCGGCGGCTCGCGCGAGCACAACGTCTCGACGAACCTCGTCGGCGCGATGGAGGCTGCGCGCGAGGTAGGCGCCTCGATCTACGGTGTCGTCGGCGCGCCCGGCGGGACGCTCGCGCAGCTCGCGGACGTCGCGATCCTGCTGGAGCCGCCGCCGGCGCTGCGCACGCCGCTGGTCGAGTCCCTGCAGGCCGTGGTCTGGCACGGGCTCGTCTCGCACCCGGCGCTGGCGATGCAGGCCGGCCACTGGGAGACGCTCGCGGCGCGCGCGGCCTCGTGAGCCGGCCGGCTGCGTTCCTCGACCGGGACGGAGTCCTCAACGAGGGTGTCCCCGACACCGACTCGGGTGCGCTCGAGTCGCCGCTGGCGGTCGAGGACGTGCGCCTGCTGCCGGGCGTTGCAGCGGCCATGCGCAGGCTCGCGGGCGCCGGTTTCCTGCTCGTCTGTGTCTCCAACCAGCCCGCGGCGGCGAAGGGCCGCGCGACTGTGGAGGAGTTGCTCGCGGTGCACGAGCGCGTGTCTGAGTTACTCGCGCGCGCGGGTGCACGCTTGGACGCCTCCTACCTCTGTTTCCACCACCCCGACGGAGTGGTTCCCGAGCTCTCCGGGTCGTGCCCCTGTCGCAAGCCCGCCCCCGGGATGCTGCTGGACGCCGCGGATGCCGTGGGTCTCGAGCTCGGCGCCTCGTGGATGATTGGAGACACCGACGCCGACGTTGGGGCGGGGGCGGCCGCGGGGTGCCGGACCGTGCTGCTCGAGTACCCGGGCAGCGCCCACAAGCGTTGGGGCGCCGCACGGGCGGACCTGCTCGCCGCCGACCTTCCCGGCGGAGTCGCTCGGCTGCTCGAGGAGTGCGCGTGAGCGGCTTGCGCGTCGCCATCGTCGGCTGCGGGCTGATCGGGGCCAAGCGCGCCGCGGCGCTCGCGCCGGACGACGCCCTGCTCGGCTGCTACGACGTCAACTCCGAGGCGGCTGTATCCCTGGCCGCCCGACACGGCGGCCGCGCCTGTGCGACGCTCGATGAGCTGCTCACGCTCGGCCCCGACGTCATTGTCGTGGCGACCGTCCACGACCGCCTCGCGGCGCTCGCCGAGCGGGCGCTGGCCACCGGCGCGCACGTGCTCGTGGAGAAGCCCGCGGGGATCTCTGTCGCGCAGATCGACCGCCTGCTCGCGGCCCAGCGCGAGAGCGGGCGCCTCGTCAAGGTCGGGTTCAACCACCGCTTTCACCCCGGGCTCGCGCGCGTCGCCGAGGAGGTCCACTCCGGGCGACACGGCGAGCTTCTGCACCTGCGTGCGCGTTACGGGCACGGGGGGCGCCCCGGCTACGAGCGCGAGTGGCGCGCCGACCCCGCGCGCTCCGGCGGGGGTGAGCTGATCGACCAGGGCATGCACCTGCTCGACCTCACCCACTGGCTCGCCGGACCCTTGCCGCTGCACTCTGCGCTGCTGCGCACGCACTTCTGGGAGACCCCCGTGGAGGACAACGCCGCGCTGCTCCTCGGCTGCGCCGACTCGCGCACTGGGCCCTGGGCGATGCTGCACGTCAGCTGGACGGAGTGGCGCAACCTCTTCTCGCTGGAGGTCTTCTGCCGCACCGCGAAGCTTCGCGTCGACGGGCTCGTGCGCTCCTACGGCCCGCAGCGTCTGCGCATCTACCGCATGTCGCCCGCCCTCGGCCCGCCCGAGCTCGAGGAGCTCGCCTTTCCTGATGTCGACCACTCCTGGGAGCGCGAGTGGGCGAGCTTCGCCGCGGCCGTTGTGGCTGGCGATCCGGGCCTGGTGTGTGGCGACCTGGGGGACGCGCGCTACGCCTGGGCGCAGGTCGAGGCGGCCTACGCCGATGGGCCCTTCGCGGGGATGCGCGAGGTGGCGCTCCGTTGAGCGAGGGGCTGCCCCCGGTGTGCATCCTCGCCGGGGGCTTGGGCACCCGCCTGGGTGGGCGCGTGCGCGACACACCCAAGCCGCTGCTCGAGGTCGCCGGTGAGCCGTTCCTCTTTCACCAGTTGCGGCTGCTCGCCGCTCACGGCGCCCGCGAGGTGGTGCTCTGCGTGGGCTACCTCGGAGAGCTGATCGAGCGCCGCGTCGGCGCCGAGCGCTTTGGGCTGCGGATCGCCTACAGCTACGACACCCCCGGCCTCGACGGCACGCTCGGGGCGATCCGCCGCGCGGGGACGCTGCTCGGCGAGCGCTTTCTCGTGCTCTACGGGGACACCTTTCTGCGCCTCGACTACGCCGGTGCGGCGCAGGCCTGGCAGGACAGCGGCCTGCCGGCGCTGATGTGCGTGCTGCGCAACGACGACCACTGGGACACCTCTAACGTGCTCTACGCTGACGGGCGCGTCGTCGCGTACGACAAGCGCGCGCCGCGCCCCGACATGCGCTGGATCGACTACGGCCTCGGCGGCCTCACACAGGCGGCGCTCGACCGCGCCGCGCCTGCCACGTGCGACCTCTCCGAGCTCTACGCCCAGTTGGCTCGCGAAGGGCTGCTCTGCGGCTTCGAGGCGCACGAGCGCTTCTACGAGATCGGCACGCCGGAGGGACTCGCCGAAACCGAGGCGTTTCTCGCGAGGCCCACGGTCCCCGACCCGCCTGCTCCCCGCTGAGCCGCAGGCCGGACGTACGTGAAGGGGCCGTCCCGACGCCCCCTTGAGCCAAACCGGCCGACGTACGCTGATTTGTGGGCCCTCGCCTCAAGCGCTCGAAGGGGACGCACCGAAAGGGAGGGTGAGGCCGGTTCTCCGATGCTGCCAACGTTCGACTCTTCTTCCACCACCGCCGCGGCCCCCGCGCGCTCGACCGCCTCGCGCGTGCTGGGCTGCCTCGCGGCGGCGTTCGCGCTGACGCTCGCGCTGCTGCTGGGCGCCTCCGGGGGGGCGCGGGCCGCGACGCTGACGTTCGGCAGCTCCCTCTCGGTGCCGGCGACCCTCGACACTGCCACCGGCCTCGCCTACCCCGGCTACGGCATCCCCACCATCTCCGAAGAACGGTCGGTCGTCTTCCACGTCAACCACGACGCCGCCGATACCGCTCTGTGGAACGCCACGCTCGCAAGCGGCTCGCCCACCGCTCCGGCCTCCGGTCAGGTGCTCAGCGTCAGCCTCGAGGGCTGCGCCCAGCCCGACCCAGGCGGGCCGGCGCCGCTCACCCAGATCCACTTCCAGGACCTCACCCCCCAGGCCGGCGGCGGGGCCCAGGTGAACGTCACCACACAGGCTTTCGAAATCCCCGTCTGCGGGGTCGGCGGGGCCGACGGGAGCACCGTGAGCACCTACCAGCCGACCGACTTCTGTGTCAGCCAGGGCGACTACGTCGACTTCAACGACGAGGGCGGGTGGGATCCCACCGACCCCCTCGCCTACCCCTCCGGCGTTCCCTACGAGGTCCTCGGCGCCGTCCCCGGCTCCACGGTGGACTCCTTCGTCGCCAACAACGGCACCGGCAACGGGGCCGTGTTCTCGCCGACGGTCGCCACCGAACGCAACGGCTTCGCCTCCACCCCCAACGAGGAGCTGCTGCTGCAGGCGACCCTCGGCACCGGTCCCGACGCCGTGCCCCTGTGCTCCGGGGGGACCGAGGGCCAGCCCCCTCCGGGTGTGGCCATCCCGGGGTCCGCGGGTGCCTCCTGGCACGGTCGCATTCCGACCGTCACCCTGCCACGGCAGGCCGACGGCGTGAACCGGGAGGGGGTGGTCACGGTGGCGCTCTACTGCCACCTCGCCCTCACCTGCACGGGGACCCTCGCGCTCCACCTCCACGGGGGTCGCGCGGTTGACGGACGAGCCGCCTTCTCGGTGCCCTCGCTGCACACCGGCAAGGTCGTCGTGCACCTCGACTCGCTTGCCCGCCGCCTCGTTCGTCGCGCCGCGCGCGATGTGGTCGTGGCGGTTACCCTGACTCCCTCCTCGGGCGCGGAAACGCACCCGCTGAGCGCCTCGATCGACCTGCTCGGCTGGCGCGCGGGGTGAGAGTCTCTGCGGGTGGGGCGGACCTCCGGATCGAGTACCGTTTCCCCGCGTGAACGCGATCCCCCTTCCCCGTCTGCAGGGGCCGGTGGTGCTCGAACCGCGGGTCTTCCCCGACGAGCGCGGTTTCTTCTGCGAGACCTACCGGGAGGAGTGGCACCCCTCCGCTGGGATCACCCCGGGGGAGCGCTTCATCCAGGACAACCACTCGCGCTCTACCCGGGGGGTCGTGCGCGGGATGCACTTCCACATCGGCCCCGGCGTCGCCAAGCTCGTGCGCTGCTCTCGCGGGCGCATCCTCGACGTGATTGTCGACCTGCGCCGCGGCTCCCCCACCTACGCCCAGTGGGAGGGCGTGGAGCTCGACGACGAGGGCATGCGCGTGCTCTACGTGCCGGTCGGCTTCGCCCACGGCTTCTGCGTGCTCTCCGACGTCGCCGACGTCCTCTACAAGCAGACCGCTTACTACGACCCCGCCGTCGAGCGCGGCATCGCTTGGAACGACCCCGACGTCGGGATCGTCTGGCCGGCTGAGATCGAGCCCGTCGTCTCCGCCCGCGACGCCGCCGCCCCCGCGCTGCGCGAGGTCGCGGACGAACTGCCGTTCGTGTACCACGACTGAGGGTTCGCCGGTCCCAAGGGTTCGCACCAGAATAAATGGCGGGATCGGGGTGGTCGATCCGTGGATGAGATGCGACGCACGTGAGCGCAGCCGTGCTGGTGGCACGGCGAGCATCGCGGGTGGCGCAGATCGCCGCGGAGCGGCCGCACCGGACCGTTAGTTGTTCTGGTGTGGACCCCAAGCTGGCAAACTTTCAGGCCATGGCCCCGGCCTCCCGCCTAGAACGCCTGCGCGAGCGCACCCACGGTTACACCGTCACGCCCCGCCAGTACGTGCTCCTGGCGTACGTCGCCCTCGTCGCCCTCACTCTGATCGTGCTCACCGGCGCCGCCGTGCGGCTCACCGACTCCGGCCTCGGCTGTCCCCAGTGGCCCGAGTGCTACGGGCGCCTCTACCCCCCGCTCTCCACCCACGCGGTAATCGAGTTCTCCAACCGCGTCATCTCTGTGCCCGTCGTGCTCGCCGCCGGTTTCGCCTGGCTCGGGGCGCTGCGCCGCCGGCCCTACCGTCGCGACCTCGTACGGCTCAGCGCCCTGCTGCCCCTCGGGGTCGTCTGCCAGGCCGTGCTGGGCGGGCTCACCGTGCGCGGCAAGCTCGACTACGGCTGGGTCATGGCCCACTTCTCCCTCTCGATGCTGATCCTCGTGGCCGCCGCCGCCCTGGCGTGGCGCGCACGGTACGAGCCGGGCGAACGCCCCCGTAGCGGCGACCGCACGCTCGTGTGGTCCACCCGCGCGCTTGTAGGCCTCGGGGCTCTGACGATCTTCGCCGGCACCGCCGCCACCGCCGCCGGCCCCCACGCCGGGGGCAACCCCGGGGAACGCATCAACCGCCTCGACTTCGACGGGCGCGGCACGATGGACTTCGTGATCCACCGCCACGCCGAGATCGCCTTCGCGTTCAGCCTGCTCGCCGTGCTCGTGTGGTGGTTGGCCCGCCGGCGTGGTGCCGATCCGCTCGTGCGTCGCTCGGCCACGGTGCTCTGCGTGCTGCTCGCGTTCCAGGGGGCCGTCGGCCTGGACCAGTACGAGACCCACCTGCCCACCGAGCTCGTGTGGGTGCACGTCGGCCTCGCCTGCGTCTGCTGGCTCGCCTCGCTCTGGACGGCCTACGCCGCCGGGCGCCTGCGGGAGCGCACAGCGGGGGCGCGGGAGGGCGTGGAGAGCGCTCCGCGGGAGGGCTTGGAGGCACCTCCGCCGGTGCGCGTCCCAGTATGAGGAACGTTGCGTCGCGCCATGCCGTCCTGGCGGGGCGCTACTCTGCTCGCTTTAAGCAACCACACCCCACCAACGGGAGGAGTGCCGACATGACCAAGAACGATCTGGCCGAGAAGGTCGCAGAGCGCACCGGACTGGCTCCCAGCCAGGCCCGCCAGGCGCTGGAGGCGACGATCGAGACTGTCGCCGACGAGCTGGCCGCCGGCGGCGAGGTCGCCCTCGCCGGCTTCGGCAAGTTCAGCGTCAGCCACCGCGCCGCCCGGCAGGGACGCAACCCGGCCACTGGTGCGACGATCAGCATCGCCGCGAGCAAGGCCGCCAAGTTCTCCGCTGCGAGCGCGCTCAAGGGCCGCCTCAACTGATCGGGTAGGCGCTGGACAGCAAACGGCTCCATACCCGCCGCGAGGCCCGCCGCCGCCAACTGGCGAGGCGTCGGCGGAGGCTGGCCGTAGGGGGGTTGCTGGCAGGGTTGGTCGTGGTCCTCGCCGTGGTCGCGCTCGTCGGGAGCGGCTCCTCGGGGATGTCCTCGCGCCATCGGGCCTCCCCCGCGAGTGTTGCCGGGGGCGCGGGCTCTGTGGGTGGCCGGACAGGTTCCGGGGCCGATCGGCGTGGCGCGGTCGAGTCGGCCGGGACAGGCGGGCGGACGGCGGGGAAGGGGGTCGGGGCCCAGGCGGTCCCCATCCTCATGTATCACGTCATCAACCCCCCGCCTGCAGGGGCTCCCTTCCCTGGCCTCTACGTGCCCTCCAAAGAGTTTGCCGAACAGATGCGCACGCTCGCACAGGCAGGCTTCCACGCGGTCACGATGGACCAGCTGTGGGCCAACTGGAAGGAAGGCGCGCCGCTGCCGCCCGGCAAGCCGATCGTGCTCACCTTCGACAACGGCTACCAGTCCCAGTACACCAACGCCCTCCCCACCCTGCGCCGGCTGGGGTGGGTCGGCGTCGAGAACATCCAGCTCACCGGCCTGCCCCCCTCCCAGGGCGGGCTCTCACCCGAACAGGTGCGCGGCCTGGTGTCTGGCGGCTGGGAGCTCGACACCCAGGGCTTCAGCCACGCCGACCTCATCACGCTCGATCCCTCCGAGCTGCACTACCAGGTGGCCGTCGCCCGCAGCGAAGTCCAGCGCCTCTACCACGTCCCCGTCAACTGGTTCTGCTACCCCTCCGGCCACTACAACGCCGCCGTGGTCGCCGCCGTGCGGGCGGCCGGCTACCGCGGCTCCACCACCGTCGTCCCCGGCTGGGCCCAGCCCGGCGGGGACCGCTACCGGCTGCCGCGACTGCGGGTGCTCGGGGGGACCACGGGGCCGCAGCTGCTCGATGAGATCGCCGCGATCCGGGGGGAAGCGCCCCCGCCCGCGTCCTACGGCACCGACTGAGCAAGCCCTGGGGGAGGATCGATAGGATGCGGCGCATGATCCTGGCAAATGTCCCCGGCTGGGGCTCCTGGACCTTCAACCCGATCGTGATCGCCGCGCTGCTGCTCGCGGGGTGGCTCTACATGCGCGCCTACCGCCGCGCCGCCACGAAATCGAGTGCGATCGGCGCGGGCCACTGGATCCCGTATATGTGCGGCCTGCTGGTGCTCGCCGTGGCGCTGCTCTCCCCGCTGGACCCGATCGGCGATCGTTACTTGCTCTCTGCGCACATGGCTCAGCATGTGCTGCTCTCCGACATCGCCCCCGCGCTGCTCGTGCTCGGGCTGCGCCGCCCACTGTTGCCGCTCGGCCTCTCCCGTGAGGCACTGCTCGCGGTCGCCCCTCGCGGTCGCTTCGGCCGCGTGCTAGCGCGGCTCACCTCCCCGTGGCTGGCGATCCCCCTGTGGGTGCTGGCCACCTGGGTGTGGGCGATCCCCGCCATCTTCGACTTCGCCGCCCAGCACCCGACCGTGCACGCGTTCGAGCACGCCACGCTCTTCTACACCGGCCTCGCCCTCTGGTGGCTGATCATCGACCCACTGCCCCGCGCGCGGATGCGCCCCGGCGGCGAGCGCCTCGCGCTGCTCGGCTTCTCGCGCCTGGCGAGCGCGGCGATCTGCGTGCCCCTCACCTGGCTCGCGCGTACCCAGTACCCGCTCTACGCCGACGCCCCGCGCGCCTTCGGCCTCTCCGCGATCAACGACCAGCACCTCGCCGGCGCGGGTATGTGCTTCATCGAGTTCCTCGTCTTCGGTATCGCCTTCGCCGCGGTCTTCATCTCGATGCTCGGCCGGGACGAGCGTCGCGTCTCAACCGCTGAGCAGGCTTCGGGCGAGCAGTTGCTCACCTAGGGTCTTGTTTGCCGTGGCAGCCGCGCGGGAGAAGTACGACGCCCCTGAGGGCCAGAGCCAAGCAGATCAAGGACGCAGGGAGCGAAGTGTGCTCTGCACACGAGCGACCGAGGACGCAGACCGAAGCCGGGAGACACGCGCCTTCGGCGCGAATCCCCGTTTCGGCCAGCGCCGGCTCTCGCGCCTCAGCCGCAGCCAGTGTTATTACCGCAGCTTGAGCACGTGTAGCAAGACCCCGTGCGCTGCATCATCCCCCCGCACTGGCTGCAGGCGGGACCGAGGTCGAGGCCCTGGAGCCTGGCCGGTACGACCGGTGGGGTGTCGGTGAACGAGGCGGCGGGCGCACTCGTACCGCCACCGCCGTTCCCTTCCGCGCTGGGGCCTGCGGTGTCGGAGGCGATCACCGACTGGGCGGCCTCCTGGGCGGCCTTGCGGGCGCGGACCTCGGGGGTGAGGATGCCGAGCTCCTCCTGAACGTCGGCGTCGAGGAAGCGCGAGGCCAACCAGCGCATGATGTAGTCGGGCATCGACTTCGCGAACGGGATCTCCGGGTTGGTGGTGATCCCCTCGGGGTCGAAGCGCATGTAGCAGAACTTCTGCACCAGCGTCTCCAGCGGCACCCCGTACTGCAGCGCGATCGAGATTGCGGTGGCGAACGAGTTCATCATGCCCCGCAGCGTCGAGCCCTCCTTGCCGATGTCGGTGAGGAAGATCTCGCCGATGCTGCCGTCCTCGTACATGCCCGCGGTGATGTACCCCTCGTGGCCGCCGATCGAGAACTTGTGCGTGATCGACTGACGCTCGCGCGGCATCCGCTTGCGCTTCGGCCCGACCTCCGCGAGCGCCTTCGCCACGGCCTGCTCGACGATCTGGTCGACGTCGGCCTTCGCGGTCTGCCCGCCCTGCTGCGCGTCGGTGCGCAGCGCCTGCGCGGTCTTCGAGCCGTCGCGGTAGATCGCGAGCGCCTTGATCCCGAGCTTCCACGCCTCGGTGTAGGCGTCCTGGATGTCCTCCACGGTGGCGCTCTGCGGCAGGTTGACGGTCTTCGAGATCGCCCCCGAGATGAACGGCTGCACCGCGCCCATCATCTTCAGGTGGCCCATGTGCGAGATCGCGCGCTCACCGACAGCCACGTCGAACACCGGCAGGTGCTCGTTTTTCAGGCCCGGGGCGCCCACGATCGTGCCGTGCTCTGACAGGTAGGCCTCGATCTGCTCGACCTGCTGCTCGGAGTAGCCGAGCCTCTGCAGCGCTGGCGGTACCGTGCGGTTGACGATCGTCATCTGCCCGCCGCCCACGAGCTCCTTGAACTTGACCAGCGAGAAGTCGGGCTCCACGCCGGTCGTGTCGCAGTCCATCAGGAACGAGATCGTGCCGGTGGGCGCCAGTACGGTGGCCTGCGCGTTGCGGTAGCCGAGGCGCTCGCCGAGCTCAACGGCCTGCACCCACGAGCGACGCGCGGCCGCCAGCAGCTCGCGGTCGGCGCACGTCTCGTCGGCGATCGCAAGGGCCGCGTCGCGGTGCATGCGCATCACCGCGTTGTGCTCCTCGCGGTTCTCCGCGTAGCGCTCGTAGGGGCCGAGCGCGCCGGCGACCTCGGCCGAGCGGCGGTACGCGCGGCCGGTCATCAGCGCCGTGATCGCCGCCGCCGTGCCGCGGCCCTCCTCGGAGTCGTAGGGCATCCCGTCGGCCATCAGGTACGCGCCGAGGTTCGCGTAGCCGAGGCCGAGCTGGCGGAAGGCGCGCGCGTTCACGCCGATCTCCTCGGTCGGGTAGCTGGAGGGGCCGACGACGATCTCCTGGGCGAGCAGCATCACGTCGACGGCGTGCTCGAAGGACTCCACGTCGAGCGTCCCGTCGGGGCGGCGGAACCGCATCAGGTTCAGCGAGGCCAGGTTGCACGCGGAGTCGTCCACGTGCATGTACTCCGAGCACGGGTTCGACGCGTTGATGCGCCCCGAGCGGGGGGAGGTGTGCCAGCGGTTGATCGTCGTGTCGTACTGCACCCCCGGGTCCGCGCAGCGCCAGGCGGCCTCGGCGATCTCGCGCATCAGCTCGCGCGCGGGCACTGGCTCTCCCACCGGCTCGCCGGTCACACGCGAGGTCAGGCGCCACTCGCGGTCCTCCGCGACGGCCTGCATGAACTCGTCGGTGACGCGCACCGAGTTGTTGGCGTTCTGGTACTGGATCGACTTGAAGCCCTCGCCGTCGATCGACATGTCGAAGCCCGCGTCCCTGAGCGCCGCGGCCTTGTCCTCCTCGTTGGCCTTGCACCAGATGAACTCGCGGATGTCGGGGTGGTCGACGTCGAGCACCACCATCTTCGCCGCGCGGCGGGTCTTGCCGCCGGACTTGATCGTGCCCGCCCACGAGTCTGCGCCGCGCATGAACGACACCGGTCCCGAGGCCGTGCCGCCCTTGGCGAGCTGCTCCATCGAGCCGCGGATGTTCGAGAGGTTGATGCCCGAACCGGAGCCCCCGCGGAAGATCATCCCCTCCTTGGTATTCCAGTCGAGGATCGACTCCATCGTGTCGTTGACGGAGAGGATGAAGCACGCCGAGCACTGCGGGTTCTCCTCGAAGCCGACGTTGAACCACACCGGCGAGTTGAACGCCGCCAGCTGGTGCAGCAGGATGTGGGTCAGCTCGGCCTCGAAGGCGTCGCCGTCCTGCTCGGTGGCGAAGTAGCCGCGCTCGCGCCCCCACTGAGCGATCGTGCCGGCCACGCGGCCGATCATCTGCCTGACCGAGTGCTCGCGCGCGGGGGAGTCGAGCTGCCCGCGGAAGTACTTCTGGGCGACGATGTTCGTCGCGTTCTGCGACCAGCTCTTGGGGAACTCCACCCCGCGCTGCTCGAACGCCACGCGGTCCCCGTGACCGATGCGCGCGTCGCGCAACTCCCACTCCACCGTGTCGAAAGGGTGCGTCCCGGGGGACGTAAAACGACGCTCGATCGACAGCGCCTGCCCGGGCGTCGTCTCCTCGATGGTGGGGTGGGACATAGTGCTCATAAGCGGCTTCGCTCCTTCTTCTCGGGGCCGAGAAGCATCCCGCTAGGGCCGGACGGAAAAACGCGGAGAAGTCCCTTAATTCTAGGAGGCTCAGCGTCCCAATCTAAGCCAGTCGGCAAACTCCCCCCAAGTGCCCCCCAGGCGCCAGGAGGCCTCCGCGAGGGAGTGGCGCAGGGTGACCGTCCAGTGGGGCTCGTAGGCGAACCAGCGCGCGACTCCCCACGCAAGGCACACGACAATCAGCAGCGCGGCTACCACCACCGCAACGATCGCCCAAGCGGAGAGCTTCGTCGTGTGCGGGGTCGTCTGGTGGACTACCACGAGGGCGAGCGTTGCTGCCCGGGAAGAGCCTTCAAGGACGCGGAGCATCGCAACTGCCATGGTAGTCAGAGCAGATCCTTGATCGCCGCCAGCGCGTCGCGCAGCACCGCCTCTGGCGGGCGCTCGGCGTCGAGCGACGCGATCCGCCGCGGTTCCGCGCGCGCGAGGTCGCTGTAGGCCGCCGCGATCCGTGCAAAGAACGCCTCCCCCTCCAACTCCAACCGGTCGGGATCGAGCCCGCGTGTCCCCTGACGTGTGCGCCCGGTATGGGGGGAGATGCACAGCAGCAGCGTGCGATCCGGCTGCAGGCCGGCCGTGGCGAAGTGGTTGATCGCGCGGATCTGCTCGACCCCCAGCTCCCGGCCGGCGCCCTGGTAGGCCAGCGAGGAGTCCACGAAGCGGTCCAGCAGCACCAGCGCGCCCGCGTCGAGCAACGGGAGCAGGCGCTCCTGCACGAGCTGGGCGCGGGCCGCCGCGTACAGCAGCGCCTCCGCGTGTGCGCCCACCGTGAGGGCGGGGTCCTTCACGAGTTCGCGGATGCGCTCCGAGAGCGCCACCCCACCGGGCTCGCGCAGCAGCTCGACGGAGCGCCCGCGCGCCGCGATCTCCCGCACGAGTCCCTGCGCGAGCGTGGTCTTCCCCGCGCCGTCGAGACCCTCGATCGTGATCAACGCGCCCCGCGGCATCGCCGGAGTATCGCCCCTACGGGTCGGTCTTGAGTCCCGGCGGTCCAGCTGCGCCGCCAGTCGCACGACGAACCCGCTTGCAGGAGGCTTGCCGGACACACGTGTTTGTGACCAGGGTTTCGGTCTTGCTCGACACCACTCGCATGACGTAGGTCATCGGTCGTGTGAAACCTTCCCTACGATGGGCCGCGTGAGTCTCCCCGGCGTCGACGCCCACCCGCACGCCCGCGCGCTGCTGTTGCCGGTGCTGCCCCGCGACGGCGAGCAACCCGTCCGGGCACCGTCGCACGCCTATCTCTTCCACGGCCCTCACGGCGCGGGCAAGCGCACCGTGGCGCGTGCGTTCGCCGCCGCGCTGCTCGCCGATGGGGCGCGCGCGCCGGAGGCGGTCGCCGGGCGGGTGGCGCGCGACGCCCACCCCGACCTCACGTGGGTGACGCCCTCGGGGGCGGGGGAAATGCTCGTCGCGGACATCGACCAGGCCGTGGTCGCCGCTGCGGTTCGCACCCCCTTCGAGTCGCGCCGGCGGGTGTTCGTGATCGAAGACGCCCATACGCTCAACGACCAGGCCGCCAATCGCCTGCTGAAGACGCTCGAGGAGCCCCCGCCGTTCGCCCACCTCGTGCTGCTCGCCCCGAGTCCCCGCGAGGTGCTCCCGACGATCGCCTCGCGCTGTCAACTCGTGCGCTTCGACCCGCTCCCCAGCGCCCGTATCGAGGAGCGGCTGACGGCTGCCCGCGGAGGCGGCGCGCCAGGTCTCGGGTTGGCCGGCTCCTCCGACGCCGAAGCCGGGCTCGCCGAGGCGCAGGCCGGGCGACGGGGGATCGAGCCGCAGGCCGAGGTCGAGGCGCTCGCGGCGTGCGCGCGTCTCGCCCTCGGCGACGCCCGGCTCGCGGGCCGGCTGGCGAGCGCGTGGGGTCGTGCGCTGCGCGAGCGCGTGGAGGCGTTCGTGGGCGGCGCGCTGCGCGGCGAGACCGCGGAGCGTCCGTGGGTAGGGCTGCTGGAGGTCGCGAAGGACGCGGGGGCAGAGGTCGGCGAGATGCTCGCGGCGCGCGTGGCGCAGGAGCTCGAGCTGCTGCCCGCGAAGGAGCGCAAACGCCACGAGCGTGAAGCGGCCGACGCGCAGCGCCGCGCGGAGCGCCGCGCGCGCACGGGGGCGCTCGATCTCGCGCTGCGCATCGCGGAGCTGTGGCTGCGCGACGCGTGGTGCGTGGCGGAGGGGGCGGGCGAGCTGGTGTACGCGGTGGACCGCCGCCCCGAGCTCGAGCGCGACGCCGCGGGCCTCCCTCCCCCGCGGCTGCGCGAGGGCGTGGAACTCGTGCAGGACACGCGCCTGCGGCTACCGCTCAACGTCTCCGAGGAGCTCGCCCTCGAGGCGCTCGCCTACCGGCTGCAGGCGCTGCTCGCCCATCCGGTGTAGTTGACCTGT
Source organism: uncultured Solirubrobacterales bacterium (assembly GCA_963701215.1). Lineage (GTDB taxonomy): Bacteria > Actinomycetota > Thermoleophilia > Solirubrobacterales > Solirubrobacteraceae > Palsa-744. The sequence continues at coordinate 3,478,709 of OY969580.1, read as the reverse complement.
GATCAGCGGCACGACCCGCCGCGCGACCGCTTCACGGAGGGTTCGCACGGTGGTGTGGTAGCGGCGCGCTCTGGCGGTGAGCGGCTGAAGGACGGGCTCGACCTCGTCGAGGTGACGCCGCGCGGCGTCAGTCGCACGCGCCCGGCCTACGGCCTCCGCCCAGATGACCTCCAGGTAGGCGGTCGCCGCGGGGAGCTGCTCCTCGGGCAGCCGCTCGCCGGTCTCGAGCTGGCACACCACGGGGATCACCTTGCTGCTCAGCAGGTGCTGCTCGGAGTGGGCCAGCAGCAGTAGGGAGACGTCCGGCGGGGACTCCAAAAGGGGTGTGCGATTTCGGTCTTCGGACATGCACTCACGTGGGCCACCGCGAGGGATGGCTGTTGCGGCCCACAAGTGGACTCGGCGGGCGCGGCCGGGTGCTTTAGGAGGCTCGCGCGCTCCCCAACGGATTGCCCGCGCCGAGAGGGCGGGTCCCCGCGACGTGGTCCAAATTCGAACCACCCGTCCACCCTAAAGCTGGGCCGGGCGAGGACCGATGTCGAACGCAGTGCCCCTCGAACGCGACCCCATGGCCCGGGCGCCCGGGCAGTACACCCGCTCGATCGTGCAGCGACTGCGGATGCGGACGCTGCTGATGCTGGGGGGCCTCGCAGTGGCGACGACGCTGATGGGCCGGCGCTTCGGCTGGCAGGACCCGCGCTTTCTGGCGGCGGAGGTGGCGATGCTCACGGGGATCTTCCTGATCTCCCATTTCGTGCTGCCGCAGGTGGACCGCCACGACCGGGGCGCGAAGGGCGAAGAGCAGGTGGGAGCGCTGCTGGAGGGGCTGGTGGGCCAGGGGTGGCACGTGGTCCACGACGCGAGCCTCGGCCGGGGAAACGTGGACCACATCCTGATCGGCCCCGGAGGGGTGTTCACAGTCGAGACGAAGAGCCACCCGGGTCCCGTGCGGGTCGGCAGGTTGCACGGCGGGGTGCTGAACCAGGCGCAGGCGCAGCGCAAGGCGATCGAGGAGATCGTGGACGAGCACGTGGAGCCGCTGGTGGTGTTCAGCCGCGCGTGGGTGGACCGGCCGCTCACGCGGCGCAAGGGGGTGCGGGTGGTGCCGGCGAGGATGCTGCTGAGCTACGTGGACCGCCAGCCGGAACGCCTGAGCGCCGAGGAGGTGGAGCGCGCGCAGGGGAGGCTCGCACAGGCGCTGGCCGAGCACCTTGAGCGCATGCGCACGCGCGCGCGACCCCCGCGCCTGGGGCGGCCGCCGATCACGGGCCGGCCGGCGGCGCGCTGAGCAAGACCAGCGAGCGGGCGGGGCCTTCAACAAAAAAGACCCCATATATCGCGCGCACACGCGCTCGCACGCGATATAGGCCCCAAAAACAAAGACCCAACCCCCGGGGCCCTCGCGCGCACGCGCGATATAGGGCCCGAAAACAACGACACACTACCGGGGCCGCCCCGCAGGTCACCCCGCCCCGCGCTAGCCTGGGGAACGTGGCGAGCGCAGCAGGCACGATACCCGCGGCAGAGCAGCCGAGAACAACGACGACATCAACGACGTCGGTGCCCCCGGGCCCGCGGTGGCCGGCGGCCGTGCAGACCGTCGTGTGGGCGGTGGCGATGCCGTGGATGCTCGACTACTGCAGCAAGCACTACGGCGAGGAGTTCACGGTGCGGTTCTTCCCAAGCGGAAGGAAGATCGTGGTCGTGAGCGGGGCCGAGCGGGTAAAGCAGGTGTTCACCGCCTCGCCGGAGGTCGCGCCGTCGGCGGCGGGGATATCCCCCGTGGCCCCGGTGATGGGGCCGAGCTCGGTGCTGACGCTGACCGGCCCGGAGCACATCCGCCAGCGCAGGCTGTTGCTGCCCCCGTTCCACGGGGAGCGGATGAAGGAGTATGAGGAGACGATCGTCGAGGCCACGAAGCGCGATGTGGCGACGTGGCCGGAGGGGACGCCGATGAGCCTGCAGGAGCGAACACGGGCGATCACGCTGGAGGTAATCCTACGGGCGGTGTTCGGGGTGGAGGCCGAGCGGATGGACCCATTGCGCGAGGCGATTGGGGGGCTGTTCGTGCCGCTGAAGCTGCCGATGCTGCTGCTCGTCGCGTTGCGGGCACCGTCGATGGAGCGCCCGAAGGGGGCGTTCGGGCGCGCGCTCGATCATCTCGACGAGGTGACGTATGCGGAGATCGCGCGCAGGCGTGCGCAGGAGGATCTCGGCGAGCGCACAGACATCCTCTCGCTGCTGATGCAGGCGCGCGACGAGGAGGGCGTTGCGATGACCGACGCGGAGCTGCGCGACGAGCTCGTGACGCTGCTGCTGGCGGGCCATGAGACGACGGCGACGTCGGTGGCGTGGGCGATCGAGCGCCTCGTCAGGCACCCCGACAAGCTGCAGAAGCTGATCGCGGAGATCGACGCGGGCGAGAGCGAGGAGTATCAGCAGGCGGTCGTCAATGAGACGATGCGGGTGCGCCCGGTCGTGCCGATGGTGGTGCGGATCCTCAAGGAGCCGTTGAGGGTCGGCGAGCACGAACTGCCGAAGGGAACCCGGGTGGCGCCGTCGATCTGGCTGACGAATCGCGACAAAAAGGTGTATGAGGCCCCCGAGGAGTTCCGCCCCGAGCGCTTCCTGGAGAGCCAGCCCGAGACGTTCTCGTGGATACCGTTCGGCGGCGGGATCAGGCGCTGCATCGGTGCGTCGTTCGCAACGCTCGAGATGAAGCTAATGCTACGCACGATCCTCAAAGAGGTGCAGCCAAGACTCCCGCCGGAGCGCCCAAGGCGAAGGCGCGCAGGCGAGCGGATCCGCAGGCGCGCGATCACGCTGGTGCCCGCGGAGGGCACGCGCGTGGTGTGGAGCAGACGCTCGTAAAGAACGGATTTGGATGAGGACCCCCACGAGGGGGGTCTGGAGCGGCGTTCGCAGTGAGGAAGAGGGCTCGAAGCGCGGAGCCAATGCGCGCGTCGTGGGCCGCGCGACCCTCACCGACGTGAGAGGGCGTGGCGGCGGGGCCCCGAGCGAGCGTACCGGCCGGAGCAGGAGCTACGGTCCATCGGGATGAAGGAGATCCTGGCGGCGATCGAAGGCGCAAGGCAAGAGCTCGAGGCGAGCCCGGGCGACCGGCTGGCGTGTGCCCGCGCGCGCGGGGCGCTGAGCCAGGCGCGGGAGATGTGGGAGGCGCTCGACGCCGAACAGAGGGCGGCGCTAAGGGGTCCGGCGGGCGAGCTGCGGGAGCTGGTAGACAGGGAGGCAAAGAGCGAAGAGGCCCCGCCGGCCCCCGAGGAGCTGCTGAAGCGCTTCGGGTTGAGCGAGTTCCGCGCCGGCCAAAGGGAGGCGGTGGCAGCGGCCCTCGAAGGAAGGGACACCCTCGTGGTGATGCCGACCGGCGCGGGGAAGTCCCTCTGCTATCAGCTGCCGGCGCTCGCGGGAAGGGGCCTCGTGGTCGTGGTGAGCCCATTGATCGCGCTGATGAACGACCAATGGAAGCGCCTAGCGGAGACCGGCGTCAACGCGGTGATGCTCGCATCGGGGATGGAGGAGGGGCACAACGGCAGAGCGTTGCTCGATATCGAGTCGGGGTGGGCGCAGCTGGTGCTCGCGGCCCCCGAGCGGTTCGGATCGCGAGCGTTCCGCGAGGCGGTGGGGACGCGCAAGGTGGGGCTGTTCGTCGTCGACGAGGCGCATTGCGTGGCCGAGTGGGGCCACGATTTCCGCCCGGACTACCTACGCCTGCACGGAGCGATAGCGGCCCTGGGCCGCCCGCCGGTGATGGCCGCGACAGCAACGGCGACCCCAAGGGTGGCGAAGGAGATCGCCGCGAAGCTGGGATTGCGGGAGTGGGTGTCGGTGAGCTCCGGATTCGACCGGCCGAATATCGCGTTCGACGTAGTGAGCGTGGAGGGAAAGGGCGCAGTCGCACGCAAGCGGGCTGCATTGATGCACGTAATAACGAGCCCGGAGGCGAGACCGGCGATCGTGTACTGCGGGACGCGAAAAGACACCGAGGAGGTAGCGGAGACGATCGCGGCGAGGGGAATAAAGACAGTCGCATACCACGCAGGCCTGCGCCCGGAGGAGCGCCGCAAAGCGCAGGAGGAGTTCATGGGCGGCGGGGCCGAGGTGGTGGTCGCGACAAACGCGTTCGGGATGGGTGTCGACAAGGCGGACGTCCGAACCGTGGCGCATTGGGCGGTACCAACAAGCCTCGAGGCGTATTACCAAGAGGCGGGCCGCGGAGGCCGCGACGGAAAGCCAGCAAGGGCACTGCTGCTCGCATCGCGTATGGACCTAGGAAGGCTGATCCGCTTCAACACCGATCGCCAAACAAGCGTGGAGGACGTGCGCGCGTACACAAATCGCCTAAACCGCAGGGCGAACGGCGGCGTGGTAGAGATCGCCCCAAGGGAGCTGGATGACACCGAGCGGGTATTGCTGTCGATCGCCGAGCGAGCGGACGCCGCCGAGCTCCAACCGGGCGCAAGAGGAGTATTGCGAGTGCGATTGACGGGCGATATAGACGGCCGCGCGGCGTATCAGGCGATCAAGGCAGCAAAGGACCGCGGCTGGGAGTCGTACAGGGCGATCGAGCGGTTCATAGCCAACGGAAGCGAGTGCCGAAGGCGCCAGATCCTTGAGCATTTCGGCGACAGTAAGGAAGGAGCCAGAGCGGGCCGCTGCTGCAGCGTGTGCGACCCCGACAAGGAGCTGGAGCGAGCAGTGGCCGCGGGCGCAAGCACCAAGGCGTCCCGCAGCGGGCGAAGCGCGCGGGCAGGCGCGAACGGCACCGGCAGAAATGGCGGCGCGCCGGCAATGGCACTCAACGGCTCCCCAGGGCCGGCCCTCAACGGCTCCGACGGACCTGCGCCCAACGGCGCGGCGCCAACCCCCGAACCGGTGGACGAGGAGCAGTACGAGAAGCTGAGGGAGTGGCGCCTGGGCCAGGCGGAAGGCAAGCCAGCGTTCACGGTGGCGGCGAACACAGTCCTGGAGGAGATACTGCGCCGCCGCCCAAGAAGCAGCGAGGAGCTAATCGAGATCCGCGGAATCGGCCCCGCCTTCTGCGAGAAGCACGGTGAATCATTGTTGGAGGCGCTGGGAGCGCTGTAAGGGGCGCTGGCCAAAAATGATTGGTTGGAGTCAGCCCACCGGAGTGCCACTGGAACGTGACGCGCTATCCATTGGATCCACCACTGGTCTCATACTGTAGCCTGACAAGCGTCGCCAATTTTTGCTTGACGACCAGTAGGTCAGCCGAATTTTGTTGGTAGCACTCTGTGCCTGGCAGCTCCGTCGCAAGTTGTCCCTGAAGGTAGTTGATTCTGGTGACCAGCTGCTGCGCCATGTACGGACCATACGTGTCTGTGGGTTGAGAAAACGCCTGGATGATCTGCTGTAGCGTAGGCAAGTGAATCCCACTAAGAATATTGCCAAGGTAATCCCACGCTACCCCACAAGCAACCCCAGCTATAAAGCCGCCTATCCCGCCAGACACAGAGCCCGCTGCGATCCCCGCGGCACCGCACACCACTCCCCCTGCAAGATCGTTGGGCACGTTCACATCAAGGCCAGTGGGATCGATCCGGCTGAGTGGGCTCTCATCTGCGTAGGAGTAAGAGGCTAGAGTAACTGCGACCGCAGGATCGCGAGTCATGAACTGAGCCGTTGTGGGATCGTAGTATCGCGCGCGGAGGTAATACAGTCCACTCTCGCTGTCGCGGTATTGGCTTGCAAAAAGCAGTGGTGTGGAGTCGGGTCCAGAAGAACTCGACAAGACACCGTATGGTGTAAACGCATATGTAGCCACTGTCTGACCGCTTGCGTTGGTTAGTAGCCGTGTACTACCAAGCTGATCGTGGTGGAACCATAGAGTATTGTTGCCGGTCACCTGCTCCAAAGGGTGTTCACCGGGACCGTACACGTAGGCGTTGGTGCCGTCTTCAAGGACGAGCGGTAGTCCCTCGGAAACGTCCCACGTGAACGGTGTCGTCGTAGCACCCACAGTCTTGGACATGCGCAACCCTTCTCCGTTGTAGGCGTACGACACTTCACCGCCGATGCCGGTCAACTCCAGAGCTTGATTATAGGAGTAGGTTTGAGATGCGCCATTACTGGTGGTGAATCCGGTGCGATCGCCCTCGGCGTCATACGAGAAAGTGCGAGTTTCATTAGCGGAAGGACTCGCAAGCGGTTGAACTCCCGCTACGGCGTCATGCGCCGGGGACGCAAGAGGCATTAGCAGGGTGTTCTCTCCAGCCGGAAGGCCAGCTCCGAGTGATGGCGCAGCCCGGCTAGCAAGCTGCGCCGCAACATCAGAGTGCTCCTGGACGGTCACGGCTCCGAGCGCCCAACTGGATGACCGTGGCGTGGAGTCGCCGATCACCAACCGCCCGGTCGATAGAGGAGCGCCGGTCTGCAGCCAGGAGACGGCGCTACCCGGAGCATCGATTTTCGTGACGACCGCCTGCCCGTGCAGCGGTCTGAGCTTGGCGTGCCCGAGGGCGTCCTGCCCGACCGCCCACACAATTGCATCGGCGGGGACGAGCGAAGTGACGTGCGTGCCGCCGGAACTCCGGCTTGCTCGCGCTACGTTCGCCACGGAGGCACCGCTGTCAAAGCCCACGACGGCGAGCGCTATCGGAAGTCCAGTCGTGCCCATTTTGACGGTGACGCGCGTGCGCTCGAGACGCCGAGCAGCCTTGGCCTGCCAGACCGAGACGTAGCCACTGGAAAAGGACTCGCTTGTCACCACATGCCACTTGAGCCCATCGCCTTTGATGCCGGCGACGCGCTGTCCGCCCCGTCGCGGCTCCTTCGCCGAGACGAATGCGAGCAGGAGATCATCAGCAGTGCGGGTCGAGACGAACTGTGAGACCTTCCCGCCGCGTCCGCTGGTGTGGGCAAAAGTGACCTTGCCGCTGGTCACGGAGGGAAGGACTCGCTCTTCGGTATAGGCCAGTGTACCGCCGTTTGGATGTGCTTCGCCGTTTACTTTTGTGATTTGTTCCCCAGCACCGGGGGTATTCCCTTTGGTTTCATTGCTTTCCCCAGGTTCATTGCCTCCGCCGGGTACACCACCGCTGGACGGCGCGGACGTGCTCGTAAGCTCATCCGCGGCGTCAAACGTCTGCGTCGTGGCTCCCATCTTTGTGAGGTTGCCCGCGCTGTCGTACTGGTACTGAACGGCCCCTGCCGGCGGCGACGTGCAGGACCCCGCGCCGGTGCCCGCGTAGCAGAGCTGGTTGAGCGCGGTGTATCGATACCCGCTTTCGGATTCGGGCTGTGAGCTGTCGCCTGTGAGTTGCCCGTCTGCGTCCCGCGAGTAATTGGCTGCAAACAGAGCGTCCGCACCGCGCAGGTCGCTGATCGAGCTGAGCGTGTCGTCGTCGGCGTACGTCGAGGTGTCCGTGATGCCCGTTGCGCTCGGCAGCGTCTCCGTGGTCAGGTTGCCGTCGGGGTCGTAGTTGAATGTCGTCGTGTTGCCCAGCCAATCGGTCACGCTGGTCCATCGCCCGGCGGCGTCGTAGTCGCGCGTTACAGAGTGCCCATCGGGGTAGGTGATCGTCGTCGGGTCGTTGCGCAGGTCGTACTGATATTTGACCGTGCCGTTGTTGCCCTCGGTGACGCTCGTGAGGCGGTGCAGCGAATCCCACGTCCACGACCATGTGCCGCTGCCGTCGGTCATCCCGACCCGCTGACCGTCGGCGTCGTAGGCGATGCCGGTGACGTTCGGGGTCTTGCCGTCGCTGTACGTGATCGAGGTCGGCTCGTTGGCTGCGTCGTAGGTCGTTGTGGTGACGCGCCCTTCGGGATCGGTGACCGTGATCCTGTTGCCGGCAGGGTCGTAGCCATAGCGCGTTGTACGTCCCAACGGGTCGGTGACGGCGGACACGCGGCCGAGCGGATCGTATTCGTAGAGGGTGGCGTGGCCGGCGCCGTCGATCTGTTCCTTGACCGTGCCGTCAGGCCAGTAAGTCGTCTGCTCGGTCGTACCGTCGGCGCGGTGTACGGCGGTCTGCTCGTCGGCCGCATCGTACGTGTAGGTCGTCGTGTTGCCGTCGGCGTCGGTCGAGGCGATGAGATTCTGATCCGGGTCGTATTGGCTTGTGGTCCTGTGCCCGAGCGGGTCAACGGTTTCGGTTGTCTGGCCGAAGTCGTTGTGGGCATACGTCGTGGTGAAGCTGGCGGGGTTTGCGCCGCCGGTGTGTCCGCGCGGACTCGTGGTGCTCATCAACCAGCCGATGGCGTTGTAAGTGGAGGTCGTTGTGTCCCCGAGAGGGTCGGTGGTCGATGTACTATCGCCGTTGGCATCGTACGTGTATTTCCATGTGTCGCCTTCGGGATCGGTCATCGCCGTGACATCGCCGGGGTGCGACGGGTCGCCGTAGGTGTAGGTCGTCGTCTGGACTTCGGAGGTCCCGGTGAGTGGACGCGAGGTGCTGAGCAGGTTGCCGTGCGCGTCGTAGGTCATCGTCGTCGTGACCCCGAGCGGGTCAGTGGTTGTCAGGAGGTCGTTGAGCGAGTCGTACGTGTTCGTGGTGGTGCGGCCGAGCGCGTCGGTCATCGTCAACGTGTTGCCCTCGCTGTCAAAGGTTGATGTCGTTGTATGGCCGTCGGGATCGGTCACGCTGGTCATGCCGAGCGTCGCCGGGTCGTAGCCGAACGTCCAAGTCGCGGCCTGCGGCGTCCCGTACCCCTTGGTCTCTGACAGAAGCTCACCGTATTGGTAGTTCTGCACGATCACGTTGCCCTTGGGGTCGGTGATCGTGGTTGTGCCGCCGGCTTCACCGAGCGGTTCACCACTGTATGCGAATTTTGTGGTCCGCCCGAGCTGGTCGGTCTGTTCGATCACCCGTCCCTGAGCGTCGTACTTGTTGCTCACGACCGCGCCCGTCGAGCCCGGAACCCCCGGAGCCTGATCCGGGAACCGCATCGTGAGCATCCGGTGTTCCGAGTCGTAGGTGAAGTGCGTGTCGCCACCGTTGACATCGGTGACGTCCGTGAGATTACCTTCACCGTCGTACGCATACCTCACAACCCGCCCAAGCGGGTCTGTCACAGAGCTGATGTGGTTTCCAGTGTATGCGAAGGTCAGTTTTCGGCCCGCTGGGTCGGTGACGGTGGTAAGCTGGCCCGACCCGTTGTACGCCAGAGCGGTCACGTAGCCGTTGAGGTCCTGCTCCTGCGTCAGCCTGCCACTGCTGTCGAAGGAGAACATGTCCCTGTGCCTTCGTACGAACGTCCAAGAGCCGTCTTCGTTGTGTACCAAGGTGGCGGTGACCCGTGGCGGCGCCGTGTACGTGCCACCGGACTGTTCGCTGAAGGTGACCTGCGAGCCGTTTTCCTGATTGATGACTACGTGTGTGGCGTCAGGGAAGCTGAGCGACATGTCGTATGGAAACGACCACCCAAAGCCAAACGGCCCGTCGGTTGCTGCCGACATCGAGTTGTACGTGCGCGTCAGATCGAGCGGAATGCCACGGCCGGGAACGCTGAGATCATTGAAGGTGTGCCAGAAGTTGCCGGTTGGAGCATCGACCGGCAAGATGAACGAGATCAGTTTGCCCAGAAAACAAGCCAAGCAGAACTCAGATGGATCGTTATAGCCTGCTGCAAGTTCCTTTTCGGCGAATGGTCCGCCGTCGGGGGGACGGGAGTAGCTTGACCGGACCACAGTTGCGGTGACTGCCTGCGCCGTATAGTTGATTCTCAGAACCGCGTATTCGAGGAGGCAGTAACGATCTTTTTGTTCAATTGTGCCTCCATTTGGTATACCGCCAAATGTGCCCGACACCGAGCCCGATGTGCTGACCAGCGTGTAAACTTCGCCCGGTGCGGGACTGCCGCACGCTGAACCAGGTAGCGATAGCTCGGCGTTTCCCAGTTTGACGTTGCCGGTTGCGGTGAGCCGCGAACCAAGGCGAAGCTCCAACTCGCTTGCTGGGTCGAGCGTTACACCGCCTGCGACGGTGAGGGCTTCTTCTATGTTGACCAGCCCGCCAGTTGACGTCAACGGCCCAATATCGCCGGTGAAACTCGAGAGAGATACGTCGGTGATGTCGACAGCATTCTTGTCGGTAGCGTTTAGGAAGCTCGAGGGAGATGCGTTGGCAGCGTGGACAGCGCTTTTGTGACCAGCAGCTCGCTCGGATTGCGCTTCGTAGTTGCCGAGTGTCACTTCGCCGTTGAGACTTGCCTCGACCCCTGAGAAGCTCGAATTGGCGCCAGTGATCGTGATGGGGCCAGCCTCTATGTCGCCTTCCTCAATGCGCAGGGCGGCCAACGAACTGAGGTGAACGGCCAGTGACTCCGCCGATCCCTCGATTCTACCTCCATCTGCAATATTGATTCCGCTGTCGTTGTCGTTGCCGTCTATGGACCACACCTGCGAGGCGCCAAGCGTGATCGGAAGGGTCAGTGTCGCGTACCCTACGCCGTCGCCCGAAGTCATGGCTGCGGTTAGACCGCCTGCGCCGAGCGTCAGTGCTTCACCGCCGATGGTGTACTGAGCACTGATGTCACCTCCAAACGACATCCTGTTGACGTCTAGGCTGGGTATATCATTATTGCTCTGGTAGCACGTACGGACAAGTTCCAGGCACGGTTCGCCAAAGAGGCCGGGGAAGGTGAGCGTGCCGACGCTACCGACAGGGGCGACTCCCCCTTCCCAGTTGCCTCCATGCGACCAGTTGGGTGTGCCAGGCGGTTCGTTGCCGGCCCACGTGAAGTCGGCCGCGACCGCGGAGCCAGCTGTGAGCAGAGCGCCGGACAACCCGAGCACGAGCGCCAGCGTGAGCACGACGACCTGCGACCGCGCGGACCCTCGTCGCAGCCGCCACCGGTTCGCGAGACGTGCGTCTAGCGGCCTGTGTAGGCGGCCACGGGCGGCGCCCCCCACCCCCAAGTTTGTCGTCCTCATTAGTGCGGGGCGGCACCATACCAGCTAGCAGTGGGACGTGTAGCCACGAACGCTAGGCCACCCTGATCGGTGGTGCGAGGATCTAGGCTCCCGCGAGGCCGGGCGTGCCACGCTACGATCACGTGGCGATGCAATGCGGATCAGCGCCCATACAGCGCGCGTGTGCGCTGTAGAGCCAACGCCGACGTAGCTCAGCTGGTAGAGCACTTCACTCGTAATGAAGGGGTCCGGGGTTCGAGTCCCCGCGTCGGCTTCGCTCGCATAGCGGGTCTCGTTGGTGGGGGGTTCATGGGGGGAGCCTGCTCCCCCCATGCTCAATGTTGGGGTCCGGGGTTCGAGTCCCCGCGTCGGCTTCGCTCGCATAGCGGGTCTCGTTGGTGGGGGGTTCATGGGGGGAGCCTGCTCCCCCATGCTCAATGTTGGGGTCCGGGGTTCGAGTCCCCGCGTCGGGCTCTCCTAGAACCCGCCGCGCACCACGGTGGCGGGCGCGACGTGTAGACTTTGCGCTACATTCCCGAGCGGGAGAACCTGCGCGCGAGCGTCGCCGCGCTGGTAAAGTACATTCCCGAAGTTCGGATTTCCGCGCAAGGTGGAGAGGTTACGAGTGGCCAGCCTACGAACGACGCGACGGTAAGACGGGATGCGAAACCACCCATATCCACATCTCGGCCCCCGCGGCCTCGGCTCCCGGGATGGAGTCCTTCGCGGTTCCGGTAGGGTCCCGACCCCGCAGCTCGCGGGCTCGACGCGCGCCCGTCAGGGACGCGGGCGGGGGCTTGGGGTGGCGCTGGTAGCCCTCGCTGTGGCGGCGGGCCTCTTGGGGGGCGCGGCCTCGCTCGCGGTAGGCGCGTTCGCCGACGGCGGGGCATACGGCGTCGCGGTGGCCGGCGCTGCGCGGGCGGGTGCCGTGGGAAGGGTGGCGCACGCGGTGAGCGTCCGAGACGAAGGGCACCTGCACATGGTGAGCAGCTCCGGCTCTGACCTGGTCGAGGAAGGCGCAGTCTCGGGGACGATCCCGGGCACGGTGCGGGTGAACTTCAACATCGGCCCCACGGTGTACGCCTCATTCACGATCTACATCCACGGGGGCGGCTCGATCAGCGGCAGCGGCCACGGGGCACTGCACTCGACGAGCGCCTACTCCACGTTCGGGGGCTCCCTGACGGTCACCCACGGCACCGGCCGCTATGCGCACGCTCACGGGACCGGCGGCCTGTACGGCGCTATCAACCGCCGGAGCTCCACCTACCCGATGACGGTGCAGACCACCGGCACGCTGTACTACTGAGCCTTGGCCTGCCAACCCGGGCTGGCCCCGACCGGCGAGCCGACTCACCCCGCCCGCGAAAGCGACCGTACGGCAGCGGGTGTGGCGGCGGGCAGCGTGAAGCGGACGTGCGTCCCGCCGGCGGCCTCGGCGAGCCAGATCCGGCCTCCGTGGGCCTCGACGATCGCGCGCGCGATCGCCAGCCCGAGGCCGCTGCCGGGGCCGCTGCGGGCGGCCTCCTCGCCGCCGCGGTAGAACGGCTCGAACACGTGTGGGCGGTCCTGCGGGGCGATGCCCGCGCCGGTGTCGGCGACCTCGACCTCCAGCGCCCCGTCCGCCGCGGCCGCCCGGATCGCGACGGATCCGTCCGGAGGCGTGTGGTGGATCGCGTTCTGCAGCAGGTTCAGCAGCACCCGCCGGAGCTTGTCGGGGTTGGCCTCGGCCGCCACCAGGCTCAGGGGAAGCTCGGCGCTGAGCGCGACGCCCGCGGCCTCGGTCGTGGGGCGCACCAGTTCGCACGCCTCTCCGACCAGCTCGGCGAGGTCCACGGCGCCGGTGCTCCACGCCACCTCACCCGCGTCGAGGCAGGCGAGCTCAAAGAGGTCGTCGACGAGCGTCCCGAGCGCGCGCACGTGCGCGCCTGCCGTGTGCACGTAGCGCCGCGCGGTGGCGGGGTCCACGAGCTCGTCCTCGAGCGCCTCGGTGAGCAGCCGTAGCGCGCTGAGCGGCGTGCGCAGGTCGTGGGAGACCGCGGCGATCACCTGGCGGCGGGCGGCGTCGGCGGTGTCGCGGGCGCGCTCCTCGGCGGTGAGCGCCGCGACCATGCGGTTGGCGGTGTGCGCGAGGTCCTCGAGCTCGCGGCCGGAGTGGGCCTCGATCTCGATCTCCCGCTCGCCGCGCTCCAGGGCGTGCAGAGCGGCGCGGATCGCGCCCACGTCGCGCTCGACGCCGCGCAGCAGCAGCTGCGCCGCGCGGGCCGCCACGACCGCCGCGAACAGCAGGATCGCGACCGTCATCCACGCGTCGTGCGGTGAGACGAACATCACGGCCGCCCCGACCGCGACTGCGGCGAGGAGCTGCCCGAGGGCCAGGACGACGCCCAGCTCGAAGCGGTGCTGCAGCGTCGGCAGCCGCAGGCGGCCGCTGTCGGCGAGCTCCGCGAGCGCCAGCGCGAGCAGGCCGACGGGGAGGAGGATCTCGACGGTCGTGAGCACCGAGCCGCCGATCGCGGCCATTACCGCGCAGGCCGGGGCGAGCGCCAGCGCCAGCACTGGGATCGAGCTCCACACCGAGCGTCTCACCGGCGCTCCTGACTCACCGCGTTGCCGCTCTCATGCGTCCACCGCACCTGCTCTTGGCTCATCTTGTCGCTTCTGGTTCGGTGCGCCCACTGGCCGGAACCGGTAACCCACGCCCCACACGGTCTGGACGTAGCGCGGGTGCTCGGGATCGGGCTCGAGCTTGGCGCGTAGGCGACGGATGTGGACCGTGACGGTCGAGGTGTCGGTGTAGTCGGGGAGCTGCCACACGAGCTCCATGAGGCGGTCGCGCGAGAAGACCTGCCCGGGGTGTGAGGCGAGGAACGCGAGCAGGTCGAACTCGCGCACGGTCAGTGCGACCTCGCGCTCGCCTGCGCCGCGGGCGTCCCCGGTCCGCCTGCCCCCTTCCGGCGTCGCCTCTTCCGCGCTCGCGTCCTCCTGGCCCCCACCCGCCGACGTCGAGCCGTACGCGCCCACCACCACCGTCCGGGTCGCGGGCTCGATGCGCAGGCCCTCGAACTCGAGCACTGGCGCGCGCGGCGGCGTGGGGCGCTCGCGGCGCAGCACGGCTTCCACGCGCGCGACGAGCTCGCCGGGCGAGAACGGCTTGACGACGTAGTCGTCGGCGCCGCGGCGCAGCCCGATGATCCGCTCGGACTCGCGGCCGCGGGCGGTGAGCAGGATCACACGCGCCGGCGAGGGCTGCTCGCGCAGGCGGCGCATCACCTCGAGGCCGTCGAGGCCGGGGAGCATCACGTCGAGCACGACGAGGTCCGGCGCGCTCTGGGCGCAGAGCGCGAGCGCGTGGGGGCCGTCGCCGGCGACGCGCGTGCGGTAGCCGGCGCGTTCGAGGTAGCGCGCCACGACCTCGCCGATGGTGGGCTCGTCGTCGACAACCAGCACCGATGCGCGTGGCTTGGGCTCAGCAGGAGGGTGCATCGTTACGGCGATCATGACACCGCCTGCCCCGCCCACTCAGTCGAAGGTGAAGTCGTAGACCCGCTCACGTCGCGCCCACCTGCTCAACCGAAGGTGAAGTCGTAGACGGTCACCCCCGGCGGGAACTGGACGGTGAGGGTGTGGGTCTGCACCGAAGGGAGGTCGACCAGGTTGTAGACATCCTGCATCTGCACCTGGGCGGTCCCTGCGCGCACGGCGGTCCCGGCGAGCCCCTGGGGGATCGGCCGCCCGTCGAGCAGCACGCGCACGGGGCGGGGGTGGCCGGGGGAACCCATCACGAGGTACACGCGCCGCGCCCTGAAGCTCAGCTGCACCGCGCCGGCGGTGGCGTTCGCCGGGGTGGTACCCCACGCGCCGACGCTCAGGGTGCCAGCGAAGCGGAGGTAGCTCAGCGGCGGAGGCTGGGCGGGCAGCGGGCCGAAGTCGTGCGCGCCGGGGGTGAGGGGGCCGGAGGTGAAGCGTTCCCCCCGTTCGACGCCTAGGTAGGACTCGGGTGTGACTTCTGCTTCGGAGGGTTTGATGGCGTGGACGTGGGCCGGGCCGCTGAGGTCGGTGGCACCGGCTTCGACGAGCAGGCTGCGGATCGCGCGCTCCTTGGTGGCGTATTCGCCCTCGCCGAAGTCCTCCAGGCGGATGCGGCCCTGCGCGTCGATCAGGTACTCGGCGGGCCAGTACTGGTTGTTGTAGGCGTTCCACGTGCCGTATTCGTTGTCCTGGACGACGGGGTAGTGGATCCCGTTCTGGGCGATCGCGGCGGCGACGTTGGCGGCGGAGTGCTCGAAGGGGAACTCGGGGGTGTGGACCCCGACGATCTCGAAGCCGTCGCGGTGGTACTTGGCGTACCAGGCGTTCAGGTAGGGGAGGGTGCGGATGCAGTTGATGCAGGTGTACGTCCAGAAGTCCACGAGCACGACGTGGCCGCGCAGGCTCGAGAGCGGCACCGACCTGCCCCCGGGGGTGTTGAACCACGTCTGGGTGTCCACGAATTCAGGCGCGGTGCCGAGCACGGGCAGCCGCAGCCCGGCGTCGGCCTCGCGCAGGCCGGCGTCCTGGCGCGCTTTGCGACCGCGCAGCGCGGCGAGCTGCACGGTCGCGGCGTGGCTTTCCTCGAGGCTGTGGGTGGGGTCGACCAGGAAGGACGGTAGGTCGCTCGCGATCGCGGTCTCAAAGCGGGTGTCGTAGTTGCGCAGCATCGCGAACGCGATCAGCACCATCACGGCGCCCATCGCCATCTGAAAGCGCGCCGAGCGTCTGGCGAGCGGCGCGGTCAGCCGCCGCCCGCCGAGCATCAGCGCGTAGAGCACCACGGCCGAGCCGATCCCGTAGGCGAGCGCCACCGCGAGGCGCCCGGCGGTGAAGGTCTGCGAGGCAGAGACCGTGATGACCCCGGCGAGGATCGGTCCGGCGCACGGCGCGTACACGAACCCGAGCCCGCCGCCGACGAGCAGCCCCGACCAGAAGCCGTCGTGCTGGCGCCCATCCGGACTCCCCCCGGCGCCCACCCCGCCGCTCGGGCTGAGGCGGCTCAGGCGCGCCTCCAGGCGGTCGCCGAGGGGGGGCACGAGCAGGCAGATCCCGAAGCCGGCCAGCGCGAGGATCGCAAGCGTGCGCAGCAGGGAGTCGGGCAGGCCGAGCGCGGAGATCACGTACACGAGCGCGACGGTCGCGAAGGTGAAGGAGAGCGCGAGGCCCGTGACCACGCCCAGCGGGCGGCGCCGCCCGCCGGTCACACCGGCCGAGAGGGCGACCGGCAGCACCGGCAGCACGCAGGGGGAGACCGCGGTGGCGGCGCCGGCGACGAACGCGAAGACGATCAGGACGAACACGTGGTCATCGTGGCACGTAGATATTGCCGGTCCCTTACAAGCGTCCGCCGCGCGCGTAAGGAAACCGTAAGAGGTGTCCGCTGCACTGCACCGCAGTCGGGCAGCGGCCCGGCGCAACCGCCCCCGTACTGGAGGAGACACATGCACACCACCCGTTCCCTGCACAGGCTCATCGCGCTCGGCGCGTCGCTGCTAGCCCTCGCCGCTATCCCCGCGGTCGCCCAGGCCGATTCGCACCCCGCGATGAAGCACCACCCTGCGATGAAGAAGCACCACCCCGAGATGAAGCACCACCCCGCGATGAAAAAGTAGCCAGGCCGGTCTCGCGGGTCGTCCGCCCCCCGGGGGGCTGCGCACGTCCGTCTGGCGAAAACTGGGATCGAGGGACGATGTTCGAACCCGTACCCAGTCTGGCAGCGTCTCGGAGAGTTGCGTGCCCAGCGCTTCGGTAGACACCTGTGAGAGGTGGAGTCAGGCGACTTTGAGGTACTGACGTAAGGCTTTGCGGATCATCGCGTCCGTGGCGGCGGGCGCTTGGGCCCGCCGCCAGGACAACACGGCGCCGCCGCTACGGGCAACTGACCATCAATGCGAAGGCAGTATCCTTCAGCGTGGCGCCTTCGTAGGTGTGCACCGTGATCTGGTGTTCACCGGTCGCCGCGGCCTCCACGAAGTGCTGGGTGACAACCTCAAGCAGCGTCGCGTCGCGAGCAGGCCCGAGGTAGAGCCTGGTGTCGTCGTCCTGATCCCCGATGGTCATAGAGTGCGTTGTGGCGTGTCGATGTCCACGTCGGCGATCTCGTGCTTACGCACCGACGGCTGGATATCCTCGACCGTGCGGCAGCGGCGAGTATCTTGCGGCGACTGTGGCAAACGGTCACGACGGCTTTCTGCTGGAGCGCGGCGACGAGCGCTACGAGCGCGCGCGGCCGTGTGGAACGCGCGCACGCCAGACCGCCACCCCGACGCGATCGTGCTTGCCGCAAGCGAGGACGACGTGGTGCGCGCACTGCGCCACCCGCGCACGCAGGGGATGCAGATGGGCGTGCGCTCGGGCGGGCACAGTTGGGCGGGCAACCACATACGCGACGGTGGGCTGCTGCTTGACGTCTCGTGCCTGAACACGGTCGAGCTGGACGCGGACGGGCTCCGTGCCGCGGTTGGGCCGGGGGTGAACGGCGACGAGCTGCTGCGCGCGCTCGAGCCCCACGGGCTGTTCTTCCCCGCGGGCCATTGCCCGGGGGTGGGACTCGGCGGCTACCTGTTGCAGGGCGGGTTCGGCTGGAACGGGCGTGTGTGCGGGCCCGCGTGCGCAAGCGTGGAGGCGATCGACGTGGTGCTCGCCGACGGCACGCGCGTGCACGCCGACGAACAGCACGACACGGACCTGCTTTGGGCCGCACGCGGCGCGGGACCCGGCTTCTTCGGCGTGGTCACTCGCTTTCACGTGCGCCTCGTGCGTCGTCCGCGGCTGGTTGTCAACAGCGTGTTCCTGTACCCGCTCGACGCGCTCGAGGAGGTGTTCGCGTGGGCCGCGCAGATCGGACCGCAGGTGGTGCGCGAGATGGAGCTGATGGTGTTCATCCACCGCGACGTGCAGGGGGAGCTCGAGATTGCGGTGACTGGGCCCGTGCTCGCCGACAGCGAGGATGAAGTGCGCGCCGCCGTCGCGCTGCTCGAGACCTGTCCAGCGCGCTCGCGCGCGAAGCTCGCGCTGCCCTACGTGGAGGGCAAGCTCGACGACCTCTACGCAGGCGCCCACGCCGCGTACCCCGACGAGCACCGCTACAGCGCCGACAACATGTGGACGCATGCGCCCGTCGAGCAGCTGCTGCCCGCGCTTCGCCGGATCGCCGAGACGCTGCCGCGTGAGCCCTCGCACATGCTGTGGATGAATTGGCTGCCCGGCGCCACGCCGCCACCGCCGCGCCCAGAGATGGCGTTCAGCGTCGAGGACGACACCTACATCGCGCTCTACGGCGTGTGGGAGGACCCCGCCGAAGATGCCCCCAACGTCGCGTGAGCCACGGAGCGGATGCGCGAGATGGAGGAGCATGCAAACGGCATCCAGCTTGCCGACGAGAACCTCGGCCTGCGCCCTGCGCGTGCGATCGGAGAGGCCCAGCTCGTGCGCCTGGAAGAGCTGCGCGCGAAGTGGGACCCCGAGGGGCGCTTTCACCTGTGGATGGGAAGGCCCGCCGCTCGATGAGCGCCGAGGCGCTACACGCGTACCTAGCGCGCCCCTTGCAGGACGCGCCGCCCGAGCTGCTCGCGCAGATCGACCGTGGCCCGATCGACCCCCGCGACGCGCTCGCGCTCGGCGATCTCGATCGCCTGCTCGACCCCGCGCCGCTGCCGCGCGAGACCGGCTGGTGCACGTTGCCCGACGGAGTGGGGTACGTCGCGGTGCGCACCGCGATGCCGCGCGTGACCGGCGAGATGGTGGACTGGTGGTTTGACTGGCACCCCCGTGACTCGCTGCGCTATCGCGCATGGCACCCCTCCGCGCACCTGGCCAACTCGCTCGAGCCGCCACGCACCCCGCGCGAGAAGGCGCACTGGGGTGCGGTCCACCACCCCGTCGAGGACGTCGGCCTCGGGGTGGTGCACGCGCGGATCGAGTTCTGCGCGCCCAGCGAGCTCGGCTTTACGGGCGACGCGCTCGACGATCCGCGCGTGGCGGCGATCGCGTGCGGCTACGCCGGCGACGATCGCCTGCGGATGCGCCACACGCCGATGGTCCACGTGTGGCTGCGTGACGGCGAGGGCACCGTGCTGCGCAGCCGCTTCTGGCTCGGCGCCGCGCTAAGCCCCTACGGGCCGCTCGGCGCGCTCGGCGAGCGGGTGCTCAACCGGCCCGCGGTGCGCCGGCGCGCGATCCCAAGGCGCTCGCCCGCTGCGCTCGCCCGCCACTGCGCTGAGGAGTACGCCAACCTCGGGGCTGTGCTGCCGGAGCTGTACGGGCGGTTCGGGACCAATACGACCTAGCTCGCTCGCCTCGTGGACGACCCATCAGGCCACCTGCGGGCTCGGCGAAAAAACGGGGTGGGAGGGACGACTCTCGAAACATGACCCCGTGTGGCAGCGGATCCGCGAACTGCACGGGCAGCGCTTTGGCTGGCACAGCACCAACGGCGTGTAGTGTATTTCGCGCTACACTTGGGCCATGGCATCTGCCCCCCACCCTCTGTCTCTGCGTCTCGGTCGTGACGGACTCAGCGCCTTGGACGAAATCGCGAGGCGGCGCGGCCTGAGCCGCGCAGAGGCCGCGCGTCAAGCGATTACGGAGACGGCGGAACGCGAGCGCAGACGCAACGGACTCGCCGGGGAGGCAAGGCGCCTCATGCAAAACGAGGACTACGTACGCGAAGCACACGAGGTCGCTGATCTGATGGAGACGCTGCGTGGTCCGCGGTGATGTCTACGGGATCAAGCTCCCCAGCAAACGCGGTCACGTTCAGGGCGGGCGCCGCTACGCGGTAGTTGTTCAGGCCGACGATCTACTCTCACTCTCCACCGTGGTGATCTGCCCGACCTCGCGGTTGGCGTTCTCCGCCAGCTTCCATCCAGAGGTCGTGATCGAGGATCAGCCAACTCAGGTTCTCTGCGAGAGGGTCGGCGCCGTAGATGCCCGCGCGCTAGGTGAGCACGTGGGCCACCTCACGTACGACGAGCTGCGCGGGGTCGAAGACGCGATCCTGCTGGTGCTCGACCTCCCCTGAATCTCGGAGTACGCCGTCAAGGCCTCTTCGTCAGGATCCACATTGGAGCACCCTGCGTTGGTCGCGGTCATGCGCTCGATCAGGTTCTGCCAGACAGGCACCCGCACGTCGCAGCTAACAGAGGTCAACGGAGAGGGCGGGATTCGAACCCGCGATGGAGTTTAATCCCCATACTCGCTTAGCAGGCGAGTGCCTTCAGCCACTCGGCCACCTCTCCTGGAGGTCGGGGGTCAGTGTAGCCCCAGGATCGTGGTCCGTGGGCTCGGCCGCTCGGCGCAAGACCGCGAGGCCGCTCAACCGTCGTAGCATCTGGCAGGACGTCGTCGAGGACGGGCACCCCGGAAGGGTGGCAGAGCGGTTGAATGCACCGGTCTTGAAAACCGGCAGGCGGGCAATCCCCGTCTCGGGGGTTCGAATCCCCCCCCTTCCGCTGAGAGAGCCCCGGCACGAGCCCCGGCTGGGTGCACAGGTCGTCCCGCGCGACCGCTGGGAACGTGCCGTGCGGGCGGCGAAAGCCGGGGACCAGACCCGCCTACTCTCGGGAGAAGGGCAGCGCGTAGGCGGTCTTGCCGTCGCCGCGCCGCTTGACCTTCGTGATCGCGCCGTGCCCGGTGAGGTGGATGAGGCCGCCGCGGATCTCGGGGGTGCTCATCGCGGTGACCATCACGAGCTCGTTGGCGGTGTGGGAGCCGTGCTCGAGGGCGGCGAGGATCGCCTGGCGGACGGCGGCGGGCGAGGCCGGCTCGTGCGCGGGCTCGCGGTCGGCGGCGGACGGGGACAGCTCCCACGTGTCCTCCTCGACGGCGGGCGGGGCGGAGGTCGGTCGCTCGAGAACCTGCGTGGCGCTCGGCGCGCCCGCCGCCGGGGTGGCGGCGGGCCTGGGCGTCGGTCGCTGCAGCGGGGTGGTGCGCAGCGATATCGCCAGTTTGACGCCGCCGTCTGAGCCGCGCAAGGGGTAAGCGCGGCGGAGGGCCGGTGTCGGGGGCTCTTCCGTGGGGTCCGTGGGAACTTTCACGGGGAGCTGCGGAGCCTCTGCGGGGAGACGCGGAGCGTCGGAGGGGGTCGGAGCCTCCGCCGCGGGGAGCTCCGGAACGGCTCGCGGAGGGGGGGCGTGGGGGCTCTTGGCGTAGGGGGCCTCCACGTAGGAGGTCTCGGTCGCGGTGTCCACGCCACCACGCGGTGCGGCGTCCATGGCGCGGCGCGGTGTGATCCCCACAGCGGAGAGCGGTGCGGCGCCCACCCCGGCGAGCGTCTCGGCGGCTGCGGCCAGGCGCTCGTACTCGCTCAGCAGCGGGCGCAGCTGCGCAAGGCGCTCGCCGAGTTCGCTGCGTATCCTCTCCAGGAGATCAGTGGCCACTGCGGTCCTTTCGGTTCAAGTGCACTTCTACCACGTACCCCTAAGGGCAGGCGCAGAATAACTGGCGGCCCGAGGCACTGGTGGGAGTGTCTCGCCTCGCGCCCGCCGGTCACTGTTTGCGGTCGCGCGATCGGAGTGTTTTGTTTCTAGCACGCTCACCGCTCCTCGACGACCCTCACCCGCTCACGAGCTCGCGAGGACGGGCAGCACGCGGCGCCGCTCGCTGCCGGCGAACGCCGGGCGCTACGCCTCAGGATCCTCGGGGGGCGAGACGGCAAAGACGATGTGAGCGCGGGCGACCACGAGGAAGGCGTGGCTCTCCGCGGGCCCGCCGTCAAGCGGCTGCAGGGAGACATCGGTGAGCGTGAGGAAGTCGCGCTCGGAGGCGTTGAGCACGTCGGAGACCCGCGAGCGAAAGCCGTCGCGGGCGAGCGTGACGAGCCCTTCGATGCGGTGGCGGGGGGTCTCGAGACGCACGCGCTCCCGGCGGTGCTCGGAGAGGTGGGTGTCCTGCGCCGGGGCGTCTCCGGCGGGGGGGGTGTGACTCACGTGAGCCGCTCGCGCGTCCGTGCGGGCAGGCCGGCGCGCGCGACGGGGGCCACGGGGCCGCCCAGGTCCTCGGGGCGGTTGCGCTCCTCGCGCACGATGTAGAGGGGGCGGTGCTTGACCTCGTCGTAGATGCGCCCGACGTACTCCCCGATGACCCCGAGCGCGATCAGCTGGATGCCGCCGAGCAGCAGGATCGCGATCGTCAGCGAGCCGAACCCGGGGAGGTAGGAGCCGGCGAAGTGCAGCCCGAGCACGACGGGGATCGCGACGAACGCGAGCCCGGCGGAGAGCAGCCCGACGTAGGTGGCGAGCTGCAGCGGCACGTGCGAGAAGGAGGCGATGGCGTCGAGCGAGAAGCGCAGCATCTTGCGCAACGTGTACTTAGTCTCCCCGGCGTGGCGGGGGTCGCGCTCGTAGGAGACGGCGGTCTGGGTGAAACCAACCCACACCGTCATGCCGCGCAGGAAGCGCGAGCGCTCGGTCATCGTCAGCAGCGCGTCGAGCGCGCGGCGGTCGAGCAGGCGGAAGTCCCCGGAGTTGGGCTCGAGGTCGACCTGCGCGAGCTTGTCGAAGAGCTTGTAGAACCACGAGGCGGTGGCGAGCTTGAAGGCGGTCTCGCCCTCGCGCGCGCGGCGCACGGCGTACACCACGTCGGAGCCGGCTTCCCAGCGGGCGACCATCGTGGGGATCAGCTCGGGGGGGTCCTGGAGGTCGGCGTCAATCATCGCCACGACGTCCCCCACGGCGTGCTCCAGGCCGGCGGTGAGCGCGGCCTGGTGGCCAAAGTTGCGGGAGAGGTGGATGACCCTGACGCGGGGGTCCTCGGCGGCCATGCGGTCGAGCAGGGCGGGGGTGTCGTCGGTGGAGCCGTCGTTGACGAGCACGAGCTCGAAGGTGTAGTCGGCGACGGCGGCGCAGGCGCGGCGCACGAAGCGCTCGACGAGCTCCTGCTCGTTGTAGACGGGGGCGACCACGGAGAGGAGCGTGGGGGAGCGGGGCGAGGAGTCGGGCACGGGGCGGGGCAAGCTGGTTAAGTAGCGGGCGTGGAAAGCGTAGAGGAGGGCAGGGGAAGAGTAGAGGACGCGCCTAAGTCCCGGCTCAACACCCCGGTGGCGGTGCAGTTCGTGAAGTTTGGGCTCGTGGGCGTCTCGAACACCCTGCTGAGCCTCGCGGTGTACGCGGTGCTGCTGAAGGTGGGCGGGGTGGCGTACCTGGCTGCCTCGGCGCTCGCGTTCGCCGTGGGGACGGTCAACGGCTTCCTGTGGAACAGCCGCTGGACGTTCCGCGAGCACGTCGGGGACGCGCTGACGCCGGTGCGGTGGTTCGTGGTGCAGGGCTGCGGCCTCGCCGTGAACGAGGGACTGGTGTACGTGTTCGTGCACGACGCGGGGCTGGACAAGCTCGTGGGGCAGGTGTGCACGACGGCGATCGTGACGGTGTGCACGTTCGTCGTGAACCGCGCGTGGACCTTCCGGATGCACCCAGCGGCAGACTCGGCCCTGTAGACGCGGCCCGCCACCTCCGGACCGGAGCGTGCGGCGGGCGGTAAGGTGGTTCAGGGGGATCGTCCGCGCGTGTGGGTGCGCCTCCCGAGGCGGTGTGGGCGGGGCCTCCGTGCCCCCGCCGCCGCGGTGGCTACCGCAGCACGGCGAGCAGCGACAGGCCTGCGGGGATCGTGCCGCCGCGACCGATCAGCGCGGCCTCGAGGTTCAACGGCTGCTGCAGCAGCCAGTTCAGCGGCGCGGGGGGCACCCACAGGTCGAGGCTCGATTCGGTCGCGCGGGCGTGCAGGCGGTCCAGGGCGCGCAGCGCGACCGCCACGGGCAGCAGCAGCGAGTTGAAGTGGGTGGCGCGATCGCACTCCCAACCGGCGTCCCGCGCGGCCCGGCGGAGAGTGGCGCGGGAGTAGCGGCGGTGGTGTTGGTTGACCACGTCGTGGCCGCTCCACAGCCACTGGTAGGCGGGCACCGTGACCAGCAGCGCTCCGCCGGGGGCGAGCACGCGGCGCAGCTCGCGCAGCGCCGCGCGGTCGTCCTGCAGGTGCTCGATCACGTCGAGGCACACCACGAGGTCGAAGGAGGCGGGGGCGAAGGGCATCTCCAGCACCGAGCCCTCGACCACCTCGCCCACGTGGCGTCCCCTGGCGGCCTCGGCGGCGGCCTCGGAGAGCTCGACCCCGGTGACGGTGCCCCAGCGCGCGAAGTCCACCATGTTGCGCCCGGAGCCGCACCCGGCGTCGAGGACGCGCGCGCGGGGGGGCAGCCCGAGGCCGTCGATCGTGCGCTCGAGCACCCGGCGGCGTCCGCGGTACCACCAGTGACGGTCCTCCACCCGGTGGGTCTGCAGCTCGAAGTCGCGGTTCACCGAACGCATCTTTCCTAAAAGTCGCCCTCCCGCGCGGTGCGCCTGCCCGTCGCGGGCCGTCGCGGGCCTCCGGAATCGCCCACCGCGCTGGTCTCGCGAGCGCTCGTTCAGGCGGGCGACTCCCGCACTAGAGGGGTCCCTCGCCCGTTCCTCCCGGAGAGGGGTCCCCCCGTCTGCGGGAGGGGACCCCTCTGCTCGGTGGTCCTCGGGCTTGACTCAGCCCGGGGTGCGCTCAGCGCCGGTGGTGACGGTGGTGGCGGTGGTGCCTCGCCCGGTGCGGGCGGACCGTGAGGTTCTGGGCGATCACCGTCGAGCGGTGGCCGGCGCTCAGCTGGACCACTGTCAGGTGGACGGGCAGTACCCCGAAGCGGGCCAGCAGGCTCTTGCCGGCCGCGTTGAGCTGGACCGCGATCGTCACCCGCTGGCCCACTTGGAACGTCACCTTGGAGGAGCCGACGGAGACCTCCTCCGAGCGCGTCTTGGGGTGGTGGCGCCTGGCGAGGACCGCCACGGCCCTGCCGTTGCGGGTCTTCTCGAACGTGGCGAGCGCCGCTTCGACTTCGCAGCTCGTGCCCGCCGAACCGGTGCATTCGAGCGTGAAGGTGACCTCGCCGTTGGCACCGCTGGCCGAGCCCACCTGCCGGGCGTGCGCGACCGGGGGGATCGGCTTGTAGGTCACGCTCACCGTCTTTTCCGTGGACAGGCCGGCCTGGTCGGTCGCGAGCGCTTTGATCGTGTTGGCACCCTCGGCCAGCGGGACGCTCGTCGACCACGCCCCGTTGGTGCCCACGCTCACCGGCTGGCCGTCCACCGTCAGCGAGGTGATCGCCCTTGTGTCCGAGACGCTCCCCGACGCGGTGACGTTGGGCGTGGAGACCGTGCTGCCGCTCGCGGGTGAGGCGATGCTCAGGGTCGGCCCCGGGCTTGCGGGGAACTTCGCGAGCACTTCCGAGGACAGCGCTTCGACTTCGGAGAGCTTGTAGGCCTGGACGAAGGCCATGTTCAGGGTGTAGGAGCCGCCCGCGGGGATCGTGGCCTGGTAGGGCATCTCGAAGCCGTTGAAGCCTTCGGCTGCTGTTCCCTGATACACCGACAACGGTCCGCTGGGCGGGGTGTCGTAGACGATCGCCCCCTGCGGGTGCTTGCCGTCTCCTTCGCCGGGCGTTTCGGCGTCCTCCTTGTAGAAGATCCGGCCGAGACCCGGGGGCAGCGTCACCGACTCTCCCCTGGTGGTGGCGGAGAACACGTTGGTGCCCGGGAACTGGTAGGCGCCGCCCGCTTTACCTCCATTGACGGTGGTCTGGTTGTAGAGCGCGTTCAGCGAGTGGGCTGCACCGTTGGTCGAGCGCCAGGTGTCGGTCATCGTTGCCACCTGGTCGGCGTTGCTCGTCTGCCAGGTGCGTTCGAGCTGCACGCCGGTGGAGACGAAGCTCGTGCAACTGGTGGACGTCGGCGGGAAGGCGGTCGACGGCGAGCACTTGACGATCGGGTCGACCTCGGTGATCTTGACAAGGCCGGTCAATGGTTCGAAGGCCTGCGAGACAGTTACCTGCGGGGCGCCGGTAACCGGCCTCAACGGTTCTTTTTTCGATTCCAGTTCTTTTTGGATCGCTTCGTTCACGTAGCCTGCCGTTGCAGGGCTGTATGCGTTAGCACCGTCGATCTGTAGCTCCGAGCGGGTTGGGGTGGGTTTTTCCGACGGCGGGGAGTTGCTCTGAGCGAGGTAGGCGTTGCAGTCAAACAGGTGTTCGCTCGGCGTGAGCGAGTCCTGGGCGTACAGGTTCGAGTAGTCCAGGCCGCAGTCGCCCACGGACTCGATCTGGAAGTCACCGGACAGCGAGTTGGCTTCGAGTTCGTAGTCGGACGGCGTTTTGTCTTCGGGAAAGAGTTCGAACCGGGAGCCGATGATCCTCGGTCCCTGGAACGGGTCTTTCGCTTCTTCGGCTGGCGTACCCGGAGGGTGGGCTTCTTCGACTTCAAACGGCACCGCCCGCAGCACGCAAGGGGCGAAGTAAAGTTCCTTGGCTTCGACTTCCACGGAGAAAGCGCCCCCGCTCGGTTCCACTTTCTTGACGAGGGTTTTGTATTCCTTGGGCCCCGGTCCGTAGTAGCAGCGCAGGGCGACGTTCCCGCTGCCGGTGGTCGTGCCGGTGACCGTGAAGGCGTGCTGGGGTGCAGTCAGCGTTTCGTTGTAGAGCGCGTACGTCGGACCAGCGGGTGAGGTGATCTGCGAGGCTTCGACTTCGGCGCTGGCCGAGGCGACGGGGCCCGCCAGGGCGAGCAGGGAGAGCGTGCCGGCGAGCATCGCGGCGCGCCGCAGGGGATTCGGTAGCACTGGAGCCTCCTGGGGTGTGGGCGTCGGTTCGCCGGCCGGACGGCCGTCTTGCGGGCTACGACACAGCAGCATAGGGTTAGTTGCGGTCGCACTTGTGAACGCTTCGCCAGTCCCGGGGGCGGGTGTGGACGACGCCTGGCGAGCTTCACGCGCTCGCGCTCGGGCCTCAGCGCGCCCGACGTGGCCTCCGGGAGCTACGGCCGACCGTTCGCGTGGGGCTCAGGGCGCCGAGGTGGCCTGAGCCAGCTTCGCGCGCTCGCGCTCGGGCGTGACCCGCACCACGTCCCACGCGAGGCCGACCTTCGCCATCGCCAGGATCAGCCACCCCGAGGGGTCGAGCTCGTACCAGCGCAGGCCGTGGAAGGCCGAGCGGGGGAACGCGTGGTGGTTGTGGTGCCACGCCTCTCCGAGCGAGGGCAGCGCCAGCCAGAACACGTTGGTCGAGCGGTCCCCTGTGTCGAAGCGCCGGCTGCCGAAGAAGTGGCAGATCGAGTTGATGCTCCACGTGATGTGGTGCACGAGGAAGATGCGCACCAGCCCGCCCCACACCAGCGCCGCGAGGGCGGCGAGCCACGAGCCCCCGCTGAGCGCGAAGCCGAGCAGGAACGGGATCCCCAGCGAGGCCAGCGCGATCCACGGGAACGAGCGGTTGATGCGGCGCATCCCCGCGTCCTCCACCAAGTCCGGTGCGAAGCGTTTCGAGGAGGCCTGGCCGTGGGTGCTGAACAGCCACCCCACGTGCGCGTGCCACAGGCCGCTCACCATCCCTCGCAGGCCCGCGCCGCGCCCGGCGTGAGGGCTGTGCGGGTCGCCCTCCTCGTCGGTGAACGTGTGGTGCTTGCGGTGGTCGGCGACCCAGTCGATCACGGGCCCTTGCAGCGCCATCGAGCCCGCCACCGCTAGCGCGTAGCGCAGCGGGCGGTGCGTCTGGAAGGCGCGGTGGGTGAGCAGGCGGTGAAAGCCGACCGTGATGCCCACCGCGGTCAGCGCGTACATCGCCGCGAAGATCGCCAGGTCGCGCGGTCCGAGGAAGTGGTTCCACAGCAGCGCCGCCGCGGCGACCACGCCGAGCAGCGGCACCACCACCGCGGCGATGTTCACGTTGCGCTCGAGGCGGGTCACTGCTTGGAGATACCCCCCGCCCGGCCGCGGTTACAGGAGGCGACCGGTCGATAACATCGCGGCGGACGGCACACGAGCGAAGGAGGTTCCAGTGGAGGAGTTGCGAGGCCGCACCGCGCTGGTCACCGGGGCCTCCGGGGGGCTCGGGGCCCACCTCGCCCGCCGCCTGGCGCACGAGGGGATGCACGTCGCGCTCACCGCGCGGCGCGAGGCCGAGCTCGCGGCGCTCGCCGAGGAGCTCGGGGCGCTTGGCGTGCGCTCCGCGGCGCTGCCCGCCGACCTCTCCGACCTCAGCCAGATCGACCCGTTGCTCGAGCGCGCGCAGGACGCCCTCGGCCCGCTCGACCTGCTGCTCAACAACGCCGGCGTGGAGGCCGTCGGCGCGTTCACCGCCGTCACCCGCGAGGAGCTCACCGCGACGGTTGACCTCAACCTCACCGCGCCGCTGCTGCTCACCCACGGCGTGCTCCCCGGGATGCTCGCTCGCCGCTGCGGCCATGTGGTCTTCATCTCCTCGCTCGGGGGCCGCTCGGGCCCCGCCTACGACGAGCCCTACGCCGCAACCAAGGCCGGATTGATCGGGCTCACTCAGTCGCTGCGCGCCGAGTACCGGCACGAGCCCGTCGGCTTCTCCGTGGTCTGCCCCGGCTTCATTCGCGGCGACGGGATGTACCAGCGGATGGTCGAGGCCGGCCTGCGCTCCAACCGCCTGGTGGGCGAGACGACCCTCGAGCGTGTCGCCGACGCCGTCGTGCGTGCGATCCGCCGCGACCTCCCCGAGGTGATCGAGAGCGGCGCCCCTGTCCGCCCCGCGCTCGCGCTCGCGCAGCTCGCCCCCGGCTTGGCCGAGCGCGTCGCGCCGCTGTTCGGGGTCGACGAGCTCTTTCGGCGGACCGCCGTCTCGCGGGGGCGGGGAGGCTGAGGCAGGCGCTCTTTTTGGGGGACTTATATGGGTCTTCTCTCTCGTGGAGCGCGAGGCTGACGACACTCTTTTTGGGGCCTATATATGCGGCGTAGATGTTGCCTTCCCGCCTGCTGGCTTGGGGGTGATGACACTCTTTTTGGGGCCTATATATATGGCCTGTATATGGTCTTCTTTCCCTCTCGTGGGCTTGGGGGGGCCGTGTTCGTGGGCTCGGGGGCCGTGCGCTGGCGGTCGGCCGCCGGTTTCTTCATGCGCCCGGGAGCGCAGGTGAGGGACGCCCCGCCGGAGAGCCCTACCGTGGGCTCCTCCCGCGCGCGCTCCGCGACACTGCGAACGCCGCTGGCGGCCCCGGAGGGGGGCCGCTCATCCCACTTTAAGAAGCCTCGGAGTAGGCCGGCTCCCCGGCCCGCTCGTGCTCTGCCGCGGGCTGCTCGCTTATCTGGCGTTCGGGCGCCAGCACCGTGAGGGCGACCGCGATCGCGGCCACGATCAGCCCCGCTCCGACCGTGAACGCAAGCTGGTAGCCGCCCGTCAGCGCTGCTGAGTGCGAGTGCCCGCTCGCGAGCAGGTCGTTGGTGCGGGTCGCCGCGAGCGTCGCTACCACCGCCAGGCCCAGCGCGCCTCCGACCTGAACGGTCGTGTTGACGAGGCCCGACGCCAACCCCGCGTCGGCCGGTGTGGCGCCCGACATCGCGAGCTTCATCAGCGCGGGGAACGCGCTGCCAATGCCGGCGCCCATCAGGATCATCGTCGGCAGGACGTCGCTCACGTAGCTGCCGTGCACCGGCGCGCGCGTGAACAGCGCGAGGCCCACCGCGATCGACACGAGCCCCGGCACCAGCGTGCGCCGGGCGCCGAAGCGCATGATCAACGGTTCGCTCAGCCGCAGCGACATCGCGCCCATCACGACCGTTGTCGGCAGGAACGCGAGGCCGATCTGCAGCGCGTCGTAGTGGAGCACCTTCTGCATGTACAGCGCGCCGAGGAAGAACACCGAGAACATCCCCGCCACCGTCAGCGCCTGGATCGTGTTCGCGCCGCTGACGTTGCGCGAGCGGAAGATTCGCAGCGGCATCAGCGGCGTGCGCGCCGTCGCCTCGCGCGCCACGAACGCCGCCAGCAGTGCCACCGCGAGCGCGCCGAGCTCGAGCGTGCGGGCCGCGCCCCACCCCTGTTCGGCCGCCGGCTTGACGATCGTGTAGACGCCCAGCATCAGCGCGCCGGTGATCAGCACCGCGCCGGGCACGTCGGCGCCGGCGCGCAGGCCGACGCCTCTGTCCGCGGCGATCAGCCGCCGTGCGAGCACCGCCGTGGCGATCCCGATCGGCACGTTCACGAAGAAGATCCAGTGCCAGTCGAGCGCCTGGGTGATCAAGCCGCCTGCGAGCAGCCCGATGGAGCCGCCCGCGGAGGCGACGAACGCGTACACGCCGATCGCCTTCGCCTGCTCGTGCGGCTTGGGGAACATCGTCACGATCATCCCCAGCCCCACCGCCGAGGTCGCGGCGCCGCCCGCTCCCTGCACGAACCGCGCCGCCACCAGCTCGGTCTGGTTCTGCGCAAGGCCGCACACGAGCGATGCGGTCGTGAACACCGCCAGGCCGCCCACGAACACACCCCGGCGGGAGGTCAGGTCGCCGAGGCGCCCCGCGAGCAGCAGCAGGCCGCCAAAGGCGATCAGATACGCGTTGATCACCCACGCGAGCGCCGACTGCGTGAATCCGAGCTCGCGCTGGATCGTGGGCAGCGCGACGTTCACGATCGTGCCGTCCAACACGATCATCAGCACCCCCGCGCACAGCACGTACAGCGCGAGCCATCGCGCGCGGTCGGCGTGCTGGCCGATCTCCGACGACCGGCCGGCCACGGCAGGGGTCTGTGGCGTCGCTGTGGGAGGCGGCGGTTGGTGGGCCTCGGTGGCTGTCGGTACGTCGTCGAGCATCGCGCCCGCGCTCCTTGCTTGGGTTCGGTCCACTCCGCCGGTCCCGGGACGGAACCACTACAGATAGCAGCCCGTGCTGGTCCGGCTCGGCGTCGGCAGCAGTGTGGTGGGTGGAGCACCTGAGGCTTGACATAGTAGGTAATATCTGTAATACTGCCCGCTATGTCAGCTGCCGCTCCCCGTCCGTCCTTGCGTGATGCGCAGAAGGCGCTGACCCGTCGTCGCCTCCTTGACAGCGCCGAAACCGTGTTTGCGCGAAGCGGCTTTCACGGTGCCTCGGTTGAGGCGATCGCGCGCGAGGCTGGTGCGACCAGCGGTGCGCTGTACTCGAACTTCGCCAGCAAGGAGGACTTGTTCCTGGCTCTCTTCGAGGAGCGGATCGCCACCGATGTGGGCGACTACTCGCAGATCGTCGCTGATGGAGCGACAATCGAAGAGCAGGCCCGTGGAGCGGCGGATCACTGGATGGTGATCCTGCGCGAGCGTCCGGACTACTTTCCCCTGCTGATCGAGTTCTGGGCTTACGCGATCCGCGAACCGGGGCTTCGGGAGCGTTTGGCTGGACGGTTCGCGGCCCTTCGCTCGGCCAGCGGCCGCCTGGCCCTGGAGGGAGCGGAGCGGCAGGGCTATCCACCGAACGCCGATGCGGGCGAGTTCGTGGGACTGCTGATCAACGCGTTGGCCAACGGTCTGGCGTTGGAGAAGCTGGTCGATCCCGACGCTGTTCCCGATGGGCTGTTCGGGGACATGCTCGTGCTCATATTCCAGGCGTTCGAGGCGCTCGTGCGCGAGAACCCCAGCATGGCCGACCAGGGGATCGCGGGCACCTTGCAAGAGCCACCAGCCGAAAGGCAAGCGGCGCAGGATGGGTGACAGCTCACCAACCGCTACCGGTGACGCGCCGCCGCGCCGGCTCGCCGCTCCCGTGCTCCACCAGGCGACCGCGGAGGACGTCCGACGCCTGGCGACCGTGCTGGCTGAGGCTTTCTTTGACGATCCGGTGTTCGGTTGGTTGATGCCCGAGGACAGCAGGAGGCGTGCGCGCTTGTGCCGCTACTTTGGGATCGAGCTACGCCACTACACGCTGCCGCGCGGGCGCGTGTGGACGACGAGCGATCTCTCCGGCGCCGCGCTGAGCTTGCCGCCCGGCGCATGGCGTGCGCCCCCGCATGTCACCTTGATGGAGGGCGGCGCCTTCGGGACACACCTGTCCAGGGCGGCGAGGATGGGAGCCGCGATGGAGTGGCGTCACACGCGCAAGCCCCGTGAACCCCACTACTACGTTCGTGACATCGGCGTGCACCCGGACTCGCAGGGCAGGGGTCTCGGCAGCGCACTGTTGCACCCGACGCTCGAGCGCTGCGACCGGGAGGGCCTGCCCGCCTACCTGGAGGCCTCCAGCGAACGCAGCGCCGCGCTGTACGAGCGCCTCGGCTTCCAGCTCACCGGCGAGCTGCGCGTCGGTGGCAGCCCGCCGCTGCGGCTCATGCTTCGCCCCCCACACCCCCACGAGTGAATGCGATGAGCACACACGTGACGCGACTGGTTGGAATCGCTGGCAATCGAGGTTAACGCTCGAGTCCCCGCCCGGCAGAGGTAGGTGCGTCGCCGGATACCGAGACTGAGTGTGGAGGCCAGATGCGGGGTAGCCTGATCAGAGCATCGTTACTGGCGATGATCGCGACCGCGGCGCTGGTGCCCGCGGTCGCGTCAGCCGGGCAGATCGTGTTCGTGCGTCAGGCGGGCGGCGGCTCGAGCGAAACCAACCTGTGGGTGATGAACGAAGACGGCAGCAATCAACGCATGCTGCTCGCGCAGAACCAGAACGGCGACGGCGTCAGCAACCTCAACCAGCCGAACCTCCTGCCGACGGGCGTCAACCTCGCCTTCCAAGGGTCGAGCGAAGCCCCCAGCGGGGGCTGTGGTGTGAACTGCGTGGGCGTCTACACGCTCGTGGACGGCGTCGTCACCCGCGTCTCGGCCTCCGTGGTCCCATGTCATACGTTCGTCAACGGGTCCTGCAGCCTGTCCGACATCGACAACGGCCCGACGCTCACCGACGACGGGCGCGTCCTCTACCTGCACACCGGCGCGGGGGTGGGCGTCGAATGCGGCTTCTTCTGCGGCATCTACGCAGCGACGGGCAACACCTACATCATCCAGCCGGTTCTCGGCGGCAGCCCCAACCAGTGGCCGACGTCGACCAACCCGACCGAACCTCCGGCCGAACAGGGCGGGTATGCGGCCCCGCCCGTGGCCGACCCAGCGAACCCGGGGCTGATCCTCTACGCGGGGCTCGAGGACGACAGCTGCGGGATCCCCGACGAGTGCCATCCGCTCGTCGTCGACAACGCGTCCGGTGAAAGCTACATCGTCAGCGACGACGACGAACGGCAGTACACCTACGTGTGGAGCCCCAACGGCGAATACATCGCCGACATCGAGGGCGGCACCGAACCCGGCATCTGGGTCTACAAGAACGTCAAGGAGCCCGCTCCCGACGCCGTCGAACACGGGTGGTACGCGATGCAGGGGGCGCAGTCCGCGAACGGCCTCGGCTACAGCCTGTCGGTGACGAACGCCGGCAAGATCATCTTCAGCTACCAAGGCGACATCTACTCGCTCCCGCCAACCTGCTGGGGTCCGCCGCCCGCGCATGAAGCGACCGAACCGGAAAAGCCGAACTGCACGCTCGCGAACGCTACGCAGCTGACCACGGGTGGCGTGGACAGCGACGCGACATGGACCGAATCGACCCAGCCGATCGTCGTCAACGCGCCCCCAGCAAGCGCCCCGGGTCCCGCCCCGGGCCCCGGTCCATCGAGCATGCCGCCCGCGGCGACGTCCGCGCCAGCCGTGAGTGGCGTCTCGCAGACCAACACCACCTGGCGCGAGGGCAACGCACAGGCGACGTTCACGCGCAAGCATCTGCCGCCGATCGGCACGAGCTTCTCCTTCGGCCTCAACGAGCCCGCGAGCGTCGCGCTCGAGTTCACTCAGTCGCTCAGTGGGCGCAAGGTGGGCAAGAGCTGCGTTGCGCAGACCAAGAAGGACGAGCACAAGCACCGCTGCACACGCACGGTGATCGCCGGCACCCTGACGTTCTCCGCTCACACCGGTGTCAACACGGTGCACTTCGACGGTCTGGTCTCGACGCACAAGAAGCTCGAGCCCGGCATCTACACGCTGCTGGTCACCGCTACGGCATCGGGCAAGCAGTCGACGCCAAGCTCACTGCACTTCACGATCGCGAACGGATAGGCAACGTCGGGCTTCGGCTCGAGTCGGGAAGCAGGGCGGCGGCGAGCCGCGGTCGCGAACGCCGTGCGATCCGTCCGCTGCATGCCGCAGGATGCCGGACTCTTTGACGCCTTCCGATCCGACATCCCTGCGCACATGGCAACACCGTGCGCTCGACCGCATGGCCGACTGGCGAGAGGGCCCGTTCCTGATCTCCGCCGCGCCCGGCGCCGGCAAGACACGCCCTGCGCTCGAGCTCGCAAAGGATCTGCTGTCGAGGGGGATCGTCGGGCGCGTGGCGGTGCTCTGTCCGACGACGCCGCTCACCCGTCAGTGGGCGGCCGCCGCGGCGCTTCTCGGGGTGCAGCTGCAGCCCGACGCCAAGGGCCCGAACCCACCACGCGACTTCCACGGCGTCGCCGTCACCTATGCGCGCGTGGCGAGCGACCCGCGCGGCTGGGCGGCCAGGGTGCCCGCGGACACGCTCGTGATCGTCGACGAGGCGCATCATCTCGGCGAGGACCTGGCATGGGGCACCAGCTTTCAACGCGCATTCGCTGCGGCACCACGCTGGCTGCTGCTGTCAGGGACGCCGTTTCGCTCTGACGCCACCCCGATCCCGGGCGTGCGCTACGACCACGACGGGTTGGTCGTGCCCGACGTCTCCTACACCTACGCCGAGGCCGTCGCCGAGGGCATCTGCCGCCCGGTGGCATTTGTCACGTTCGACGGGACCCTGTCGTGGCGCAGCGGCGAGGACGTGGTCGAATCTTCGTTCGAGACGGTGCTGAGCGCGCGTGAGGCAAGCCGCCGCTACCGCACCGCCATCTCGACCGATCTGCCGGAGGGGCTGCCGCGAATCTTGGAGGAGGCGAACACCAAGCTTAGGGCGCTGCGCGCGGAGGGCCACCGCGACGCAGGCGGCCTCGCGGTTGCGGCGGACGCGACGCACGCCCGGCGGATCGCAGAGCTGCTGGGCGAGACGA
Organism: uncultured Solirubrobacterales bacterium; assembly: GCA_963701215.1. GTDB lineage: Bacteria > Actinomycetota > Thermoleophilia > Solirubrobacterales > Solirubrobacteraceae > Palsa-744. The sequence continues at coordinate 3,443,940 of OY969580.1, read as the reverse complement.
CCGGGCGGGCGCCGGTGGTCGTGCTGCACACCGAGGCCCGTGCCGCGAGCAAGCTCGCGGACTTCCGCGGCTCGCGCGAGCCGTGGGTAGTGGCGGTGAACATGGTCTCCGAGGGCGTGGACATCCCGCGGCTGCGCGTGGGGGTCTACGCGACGGCCGCCAAGACGCCGCTGATCTTTCGTCAGATCGTCGGGCGGTTCGTACGCACGATCCCGACCGATCGAAGATCGGCCAGCGGAGCCGAGCCAAGCTGGCTGTACCTTCCCGCCGACCCCACCCTGCGCGGGCACGCCTCGGAAGTCGAAACCGAGCTGCGCCACGCCCTCCACCGCGACGAGCCCGAGGAGGGCTGGGACGAGCCGGTCGAGCGGCGCGCAAGCGAGCCGTCTCCCACCGCGGAGTTCGTACCCCTGAGCGCCGAGTTCGCCGCCCAGATGACTCTGTTCGGCGCGCCCCAGAGAGCACACTCACCCTCCCCCACCGCCGCCGCCGAGGAGGCTCCCGAGCCGGCCCCGGTGGCCGCGTTCGAGCGTCAAGCTCAACTGCGCCAGGAGCGCAGTCGCCTAGTAGCGGAACTGCACCGCCACGACGGGCGCAGCCACCGTGAGATCAACGCCTGGGTCAACCGCACAGTCGGACTCGAACGGGTCGAGACCGCCAGTATCAAGCAGCTGGAGCGATCGATCCATGCACTGACGCGGGAGCTCACGCGTGGCAGCCGACCGTCGCGAATATAACCACGCAAGCCCGCGCATCGGTATAGAGAGCTCCCCGTTGGATAGCTTCTCCGCGCGCACGCGTTCGAGCGCTCCTCCGGATCAGACCACACATCTGGCGATGAGTAGAATCTCGCTTGAATCAACGAGATCGAGGAGTGGGCACGGGTGGTTTCGAACCACCGACCTCTCGCGTGTGAATAGGTACCGCAGGGTGGGGCGGATACCGCGTTTTCCCTTTATTCATGCGGGGAAACGGGGATCTGGCCGGTTCGCGTTTTTGGCTGATTTCGGCCGAAATCGGGGGGGTTTAGGCCCACGAGAGGCTCCATGGGCCTAAACGTTTCGGGGTGCGCGTCCTACCTCGTGGCGGCCAGCGCCGGCTCGGCGGGGCGACGCTTGCGCAGCCCGAGCGCGATCGTCGGCGTCCACATCTCGTCAAGCAGCAGCCTCACGCCGCAGATCGGGAGGGTAAGGACCCAAGAACATGCCGCAGCCGCTCAGCTGCCTCCTCGTCCAGCTGGATGCGCTCGTCGATGTCAGCGGGATAGGCGGCGTAGTAGCTCGCTGCCAGTTCCATCGTGCTGCGGTCGAGGCCGCTGATACGCACAACCGCCTCGATCGGGTCCGTCGCGCCCTCCTCGGCCGCTGCCTTCAGATCGCGGGCGATCTCCCAAACGTCGGGGCCGCCGGCGATGCCAGCCCGCCTGCCTGTGGGGCCCGAGCGGAAGACGATCCCCGGTAGCGGCTCCCAGTCGCCATGCAGAAGCTCCGGCGCGGGATCAAGGCCGTTGGGCCACACCACCGTTCGCGCCTCTTCATCGACCCGCACCTGCCGGAAGTACTCGGGGTCGCGCAGGGGTTCCCCAAGGGTCCCGTTCAGCAAGAAGGCACAGTCGACATCGCGTACTACGCCATCGTTGAACGCGACTCGCAGGCGGTAGCCGTCTAGCGGACGGACGCTGGTGACTCGGAGCATCGTCGCCTTCATGCTACGGCCGGGGGCTCGATCGGTGCCATGGGACTCCAGTTCTTGGGTGGGGCGCTCGTCCTACCTCGCGGCGGTCAGCGCCGGCTCGGCGGCCACGGGCTCCTGGCGCTGGGCGAGCTGGTCGTAGGCTGCTCGCAGCACCGACGTGATCGCCTCCGCGCTCTCCTCGCTCAACGCCTCATCCGCGCGCAGGTAGCTCCGGATCGACTCGAGCGTATGCGAACGGCTGTCGGGTGCGGCGACCTCTCCGTGTGCGTAGGTCTCGAGCGGCACCCCGAGCCAGGCTGACAGCGACAGCAGGGTGTCCACATCGGGAGTTTGGCCGCGGGACATCCGGGTGAACACCGTGTGGTCGGGCAGCTCAAGCTCTGCGGCGAGGCCACGCCAGCTGACGCCCAACTCACTCTTCTTGGACTCAAGCGCTCCGTAGAACGCATCGATATCGAGATCGCGCTTCATGATCCTCCTTTCCTGGTGCATTCTACCACCAGTGGTGGCTTCTACCACCATTTAGGTCCGGCGGGCGAACTGCCGGCTGAACTCGCGCTCAAACGCGTCCTGCGACGCTTGGTCGGCCAGATCGAAGGCGCCCTCCCAATCGGGGCCCGCCAGCATGATCGCCTTGCCGAGCGCGATCTCATCCGAGGCGTCGAGCCCGTTGCGGCCTGCGAGCAACGCGGTTCGCGCGGGATCGAGGGCCGTGAGGCGACCGGCAGACTCCGCCTGCGCGCGCCGGTCCCACTCCTGCGCCAGCTGGTCAACGGTGGCGCGGCGGGCTGGATCAGCTCGCCAGCGCGCGAGCTCCGCCTCGACGGCGCTACGCACATCGGCCATGCTTGCCTCTTCTGAAGGCGAGCCGGTGCCGAGCTGCGCAAGCCGCCTCGCCGGGGCGTCCGGGTCGATCGGCTCGCGACCAAGACCCGCCAGCGCGAGCGCCGCCCACCCGAGCACTACTGCGCGCTCGCTCAGCGTGGCGAAGTCGAACCCGAGACGCGCCCAATGCCAGCGCCCCGTCTCCAGCGCGGCGTGCACCGCGACGGCCCTCAAGCCGAGCCGGCGATAGATCGGCAGTGCCCGATCGAGCAAGACCAGGCTGACACCGCGTCCACGGTATGCGTCCTGCAGCTTGAGGAGCTCGTGTCGCACGACGGCGCGGTCGAGGATCAAGTCGCGTTCGATCTCGCCAACGACTTGCCCCTGCATATCGTCGGCGATGACCGCCCGCACGACCACCCGGTGCTCGCTGGTGTAGAGCGCCGAGTCATCCGGGAAGGGCATCAGCCGAAACCCCGGCGGTGTATACGCCGCGTAGAGCTCCGCGAAGGCATCGTGCCGCGATCTCGTTGAGAGCCGCATGTCGCCCAGCTCGTCGATCCGCCTCGCCAGCTCGGAGCCACCGAACGGCACGCCGCTACGCCGCCGATCGGCGATCCTGTCCAGCGCTTGACGCTCCGACGGAGACACGCCAGGCATTTTGCGGACTCAGGCGGTCGTCCTCACACGTCAGGCAGCGCCAATCGATGTCCCCGATAGGGAGCAGTTCAACGTCGTCCTCAAGGTGTGGCTGGTGCGTCGCGGGCTCCGGGAAGTTCTGGTCCAGCGCGAAGAGACGCAGTGTGGCCGCAGCGGTCAGGCCGCCAGCCCGAAGTCCGGCCGAAGTTCGCACTCCAAGTCCAGCGCGTCCTCGACGTCGGCAGTATCGATTGCGGGGTAGAGCGTGGTGATCTTGCCGACGGTCAGTCCGCGGCGCCGTAGTGCGGCGAGCGCCTCGGTCTCGATGCGGGTACGGTGGACGTGGGGGGCTCCGGCGAGCTTCCCCGGGACGATGCGCAGCCGCGGACGGGGGGTGACAAGGTCAGGCCCGCGTACCAGCCGTCCGATCGCCAGCGGGCGCAGCAGATCAAGCGCGTCCGTGTCGAGGACCGCCTGCCCGTCGGGGTGCTCGGGCGATGGGGTCGCGTTGAGGACTATCCGCCCGCCGCGATTCACCGCAATATTCGGGATGCCCTCCTCGGTCCACAGGGCGAGGTCGATGTTGGAAAGCTCACGCAATCCGGTACGCACGGCGGTCATCGTGGTGGGCGCCATGGCTTGCCCATCGGGTGCGGTCTTGGTGGCACGCAGCCAGGCGATGACGCGCAGCGCGAGCAGATCGCCGTAGGACCAGAGCCTTATGCGCTCGGCCGACACGCTCGGGGCGAGGATCTCCTTGCGTGCCCAGTGGTACACAGTCGCCTTCGGCACGCCCGAGAGGGCAGCCGCGCGGTCTGCGCTGTAGGCACCACGTGGATCCATGGCTCAAGTGTGGCCTTCGACGCCGACGGATGTCGTTGCAGCAAAGCAGCTCGCCAGCGCTGAGGCCGCCGTCTACCGCCGCCAACTCACCGACGGTTGTCCGCGCTGCTGCGCCTGGCGCTCGGGCGGTGGACCAGGACACTCACTCTCACAGGGCACATCAGCCTGTCCAAAGAAGTCGGGGCGGTTCAAGGCAGGCCATCCGCGCGGCCCAGGGCTCGCATCCGGCGGTACCCACGACCGGCACCACGACCATAATCACTGACTTGCGAGCAAGCTACGCCCAGGAGCTGGAAGCGCTTTCTGAGACCTACGCGGAGGTCCGCTCCGGCGAGCTCGACGAGCTGCGGCGCGTCGTCGCCCGGTCGGGCTCCGGCCCGTCCAGCTTCGTCGCATCCGGCGGGATGCTAGCCGTCGCCACACTCGCCGCACAGCTACACGAGAGCGCTTGCCATGAGCCCGCCGCTGCGATCACCCCATTGTCGGCCATCAGTCGTCCCGCGCTCACGTCCTCCGCTGCGATGCTCTTCACTTCGAGCGGCAAGCACCCAGACGCACGGGAGGTCATGCGGCGCCTCGGAAGGCCCGGCATGCACCCCGCCGCCGTCCTCACCCACCGTCCGAAGGCAGAGCTCCCACCGCTCCCCGAAGCGACCGTGATCACACTCCCCAGGCTCGCCGTGCCCGACGGGTTCCTGGCCGTCAACAGCGTCATGAGCATGAGCGTCGCGCTGATCCGCGCCTACCTCGGCGACGACGCGCTCCCGCCCGAGCTGCCCGCATCGAGTGCCGTCGACCCACTGCCTCAGACGGTCGACCACCTTCTGCTCCTCCACCCTCCCTCACTGACGGCCGTCGCTGTCGACGTAGAGGCACGGCTTGTCGAGATCGGCCTCGCCACCGTCCAGCTCGCCGACTACCGCAACTTCGCGCACGGCCGACACACAGGACTTGCGCGCAACGCCGACCACACCACAATCCTCGCGCTCAGCGACCACGATTCACTCCCGCTCGCCGACGCCACCGTCGCCGCGCTCCCTGCCAGCCTCACGGTTACCCGATGGCACTCCGAGGCACCCTGGCCGCTCAGCGTCCTCGATCTGATCGTCGCATCGATGCGCGCCTGCGGCGAACTCGGCGAACGCAATGCCGTCAACGTCGCACGCCCAAGGGTCCCGGTGTTCGGGCGCAAGCTCTACCGGCTCCCGGTCCGCCGCCGGCTCCCCGAGATTCTCCTTGGGCCCGTCGAACGTAAGCTTCGCGGCATCGGCGGCGTCACCGTCGCAGAGGAGACACGACACGACTACGCGCTCGCCCTCGCGCACTGGGCAGAGAATCTCGCCGAGCACCGGTTCGCCGCGGTCGTGCTCGACTACGACGGCACTGTCTGCACTACCGAGGAGCGCTTCGAGCCGCCCCAGCAACCGGTCGCCGACGCGCTCAACGCCGCGCTCGCCCGCGGCTTGCGACTTGGCTTCGCAAGCGGTCGCGGACCCTCAATGCACAGCGACCTCCGCGCAGTCCTTGACCCGCAACACTGGCATCGCGTTGAGCTCGGCCTCTACAACGGCGGCGTCCTCTGTCGCCTCGACGAGGATCTCAGCGATCTCCGAAAGCCCTCCTCCCTCATCGAGCAGGCCGCCCAGCGACTGCGCGCGCTGCCGTTTGCCCACGCACTCGAACTCTCGCCGCGCTGCACACAGCTCGGCGTCGAGCTGACCGACGCAGCATGGATCGCGGCCGGGCTCCTCGCGGACCTCGTCACCGACGCCTGCCGGAGTGCTCCTGCGCTGCAGGTGAAGGTCGTCTCATCTGGGCACTCCGTCGACGTCGTCCCCGCGACCGTCTCAAAGACCGCCGTTGTTGAGCGGATCCGCGAACGAGACGGCCCGGTAGACGTGCTCTGCATCGGTGACCAGGGCCAGATCGGAGGCAACGACTTCGAGCTGCTCGCCCTCGAGCAGTGGACCCTCTCCGTCGACCGTACCTCCTCGGACCCCACGCGCTGCTGGTATCTCGGCGACGGCAGCAGCGCCGGCCCTGCACTCCTACGACGCTACCTCGGCGCCCTCCGCGGTCGCCGTGCGAACGCCACCCTCAAAGCCTCCGATCTGCTGTGAGAGACAGCCTCGCCGAGCGGCTGCTCAGTACCGTCATGGACTGGGACAGCACCCAGGTCCGACGCCAGCTCGGAGAACTACAGACCCTCGCAGGCATCAAGTACGACGAGTACGGCAACTTCGGTCCGGGCGCAAAGTTCATCGAGAGTCTCGCCGGCTGGCTGAACCAGTTTCCAATGGAGCACCGCCAACTTGCGCTCGACTTTGTCCTAAACGAACTCGTGTTCATCTCCGAGACACAGATGACACATCTCATCTCACTCGTACCGACAGAGGTGATAGCCGGTGAGCTCCGCGCCCGGATCGCCACCAGTACAGGTATCCCCATCCACCGCATTCGCGGAATGGAAGAGCACCCCGCCTACAAGCAGCTTCGTCGAGCGAGCTTGATCATCGGCGCCTCCGACGGTGCGCGCCTCGACCAGCTCCGCCGCGCCTCGCAACTTTCCCACGAGCAATTCCTCCAAGGCCCCGCTGCGACACCCGATCAGATCAAGCCCCTGTCAAAGGAGCTCGCGAAACAGCTCGACGGTATCGACGTCGAGCACGCACCGTTCCAGCACGTGTTCTTCGTCGACGACTTCTCCGGGAGCGGCCGTACGCTCATACGCGACACCAACGAAGGCGTCAAGGGCAAATTGTTGCGGCTTCGCGTCGACCTGGCCGACGCGGCCAGGGAGGGCTACGTAGAGGCCGACGTCGCCGGCACGGTCGTGTTGTACTGCGCTAGCGAGCAGGCCGTAACGCACGTCCGATCAAACCTCAACAAAACGGGTCTCAAAAGCTGGAACGTGCGGGCCATCCAGACACTGCCAAACGCGTTGCGAGTCACCGACACCAACTCTGAGATGGTCGCACTGTCCCACCGCCACTACGACCCGAGCACCGAGGACCAGCACAAGGAGGGCCCGGTGCCGATCGGCTACAACGACTGCGCGCTGCCACTCGTGCTCGCTCACAACACGCCAAACAACTCCATCTGCCCTCTCTGGATGGACACCCGGGATAAGCCCAACAGCAAGAACCGAAGGGCCCTCTTCCCCCGCTACGAGCGTCACCACCCGGATCGCCCGTGAGGTCCTACCGCAACCCGTTCCGTTACCGAACCTCTGAGCAGGAGGCCCAGCAGGGTTCGCGTCGATTCATCAAGACTTTCGGAGTCGGGTTCCTCGACATCCTGCCTGAACAGGTCTGGGACAGGCTCGTCTTGATCCAAAGTGCCCCCGGCGCCGGCAAGACCTCGCTGCTGCGCATTTTCTCAGCCGGCAGCCTCAGCGACATCATCGCGCGCCCCGAGGAGTTCGAGCATCTCCACGAACGGATGAGCAGGCTCGGAGCGATCGCCGACGGACAGGTCCGGATTCTCGGCATTCGCCTCGCGTTGAAAAAGGACTACCAGGCGATCAATGACCTGCGCCTGGAGCCTGACCGCTCGATCAAGGTGTTCTTTCGCCTGCTCGACGCACAGCTCGTCAGGGAGATCGCAAACGCGCTCATGGAGCTGTACCCCGACGCGGGCCCGGACGAACTCCGCATCGAGCCGGCTCGCGACTGTGCTGACGCGCTGGCACAGGTCGGCGGCCCCACCGTCGCGGGCATGCGGGCCTGGGCGAGGAGCACTCACCGTGAGTTGCTCGCGCAGCTCGACTCCGTGATGCCGCCGAAGAGCGAGCTTCTCGGAGGACACCATGCCTCCTACGCGATTAAGGCTTTGAATGGTGCCCGTTTCTTCAACGGCGACAAGCCGCTGCAGCTAGCGCCACTCGTGATGTTTGACGATGCCCAGGATCTAGCAGCAGAGCAGCGTGTGGCGCTGATCGACGCGCTCGCCGACCGAAACCTCCAGCTCGGGCGCTGGGTCGCGGAGCGCTACCAGGCACTAAGTGCCGATGAGCTGATCGCTGATGAGCAACCCAGCCGGGCTTACGTTCTGTTTCGGGTTGAGACCGCAGCACGTTCACTCTCCGACGGTCCAGGCCGGCGGCGTGGCAAGACGAAAGGCTTCGGCCGGCTGCTACTCGAGATCGGTGACCTACGCGCATCGAATGCCCTCTACACCGAGGCCGAAGAGGAACGTCTCCTACGCAGCCTGCTCGATGTCGAGATCGAGCCTGACGACAGGCGTCTCGGCTACGCGATTGGGCAACTCGACGAGCGCCTCGGGAAACTCGTCGCCGGCAATCTTCGCTACGAGCACTGGCTGGCGAGCGCGCGAGAGAAACACGACTATCAAGGCGCGATCGATCGACGTGCCGCAGAGGTCCTGATCACCCGCGACCTGCAGCGCGGACAAGGCAGTCTGTTCACGGTGCCGCTTACAACGGAGGAGCTCAAAGCTCGGGGAGGAGGACGACTCGCCGAAGCCTCGGCGCTGCTTCTTCATCACGAGCTGAAGCTCCCTTTTTACTTTGGCCCCGACAAGCTCGCAAAACTCGCCTCCGAGAACATCGAGCAGCACATCAGTCTCACCGGCGAGCTGTTTGAGGAGATCCTTGCCCGCGTTACCCTCGGGCAGTCGCTGACAATCGAGCCTGAGCGCCAGGAGGCGATCGTGCGCGAAGCTAGCGAGAAGCTCTGGAAGGATGTCCCGAGACGGCTTGCTTACGGACGCGAGATCCAGCTACTGCTACTCAACATCGCGGCGATATGCCGTGCCGACACATTTCGTCCCACCGTGCCGTACCCGCCCGGTGCGACGGCGACCGCGATCTCTATGCGCGACCGCGAGAAGCTACTCGACCCCACCTGGCGTGTGGAGACGCCGGGTGCCGAGGAGCTGTTCTCCGCGCTCGCGGGCGCGATTGCACACAACCTTCTGGCAGTTGACCTCGACTACAGCGTCAAGGAGGACCGTTGGATGGTACTGAACATCAACCGTCTGTTGTGTCCGAGGTTCGGGCTTGCGCTCGGACTCGGGGGGATCCGAGAGCGTCCCGTCGAGACGCTATGTGCCTGGATGCTCGGCGAGCAACCACCCGAAGAGGAGCTACTTGAGCCGCCCCTCCAAGAGCAACTGCCGATATGAACGCTGAGCAGAAGCGCCCGCGCTGGGAGACCGGCTGCATGGCCACCGGCGAGAAACAGGTGTCAGCGCTCTGGTCTGCTCGGAAGGAGGGCCGTACGCTGATGATTGTCGGAGCGGGCTTCGATCCCCGCGCTCCCGTTGCCTACGAAATGATTGCCCCAGCTTGCCCACACCCTGTTGATGTGCTCGCGATCAGCCTCGACGCGCTTCGCACGGACCCTGCCACGGCGCAGCTCGCGATCGACGGCAGACAACGTATTCAAGCTGCCGCAGACGCGCACGAAGCGACCGTCAGCGAGCATGGTAGCGGCGGCGATGCGTCTTCCACCGGCATGCAGATCGCTCGTGATGTGTTCGCCGGGCGGCGAACCGACGGCTATGACGACGTCATCCTTGATATCTCCGCCCTGCCACGCAGCGTGTTCTTTCCGCTCTTGCGTGGACTGCTCGTCAAGGCCCACGACGAAGGCTGGGACGGCGAGCTGCACGTCGTCGCGTGCGACAACCCCGCGATCGACCGCCTCGTGGCCGGCGACGGTGCCGACTCGCCTGAGGCACTCCCGGGCTTCTCTGACCCGAACCCGCCGGAGGGCCCCGTAACGACGATCTGGGTACCCGTCCTCGGCGAGGGAGAGACCCACCGCGTCGACAAGCTCCGTGAGGCGATCCCCGCGCAGGAGGTTTGCCCCGTGCTGCCGTTCCCGTCGAAAAACCCGCGCCGCGCAGACGACATCATCCGTGAGTACCGCGACCTGCTGGCCGCTGTCGCGGTGGAGCCTCGCAACGTCATCTACGCATCTGAGTCCAACCCGTTCGACCTGTACCGCACGCTTAGCAAGCTCAACAGCGCTTACAAGGAGTCCCTCAGCCCACTCGGCGAGACACGGATGATCCTGTCAGCACACTCTTCCAAGCTGCTCTCTGTAGGCGTCTTGCTCACGGCCTACGAGCACGATCTCGAAGTGCGCCACGTCAGCCCCGACAAATACACGCTCGAGCATCCCGAGCGGCTACCCGAGCTCGCCGCCGACGATCTCGTCGTGGACCTGTGGTTGACTGGAGAGCCGTATGCGTGAGGCCCCTTCAGCTCTGTGCGCCGGCTATATGCCGCTCGATGTCATCGACGATGGCACGGTACCCCGCAGGCGTGCCGGCGGAACTGCGGGGAACGTCGCTGCGATCCTCGCGTTCCTCGGCTGGAACGCGGCGCTCGCCGGGCGGGTCGGCGACGATCAGGCCGGCGACGAGCTGCTCACCGACCTCAGGCGTGCCGGCGTCGACTGTCGTCTCGTCGACCGCGACCGAGGCGCCGCGACGACCCGGCTCGTTCACCGTATCGTGGGCGGCGAGCACTGCTATCTCTACACCTGCCCGCACTGCTCCCAGAAGCTGCCTCGCAGCCGCCCACTGACTCTCGAACGTCTGGATAGGGTGATCGCGGCCCGTCCACGGCCGGACGTGTACTTCTTTGACCGTGTGAATGCGGCGACGATCGCCCTGGCCGAACACTATGCGCAGGCCGGAACGCTGGTTGTGTACGAGCCATCGACTCCTGCGAGCGCCTCGCTGTTGCAGCGGGCGATCGCCGCCGCAACGATCGTCAAGGGAAGCGTCGAGCATGGCCCGGCTCTGGTGGCGAGCTACGAGGGCGGGGGAGAGGGGCAGGTTCGGGTCATCACCGAGGGCTCTGCGGGCGCTCGCTTTCGGCTGGGTGATGGCGACTGGCACAGGGTAGGCGTCTTCGAGGTGCCCGTGGTGGATGCGTCTGGAGCGGGCGACTGGACGACCGCCGGAATGCTGCACGCCCTCGCCGGCATTTCGAGCCCGATGGAGCAGCAGGTCCGGGACGCGATCGAGTTCGGTCACTCCTTCGCGGCGCTGAACTGCGCGGTTCCTGGCGCGCGGGCACTGATGGATGAGCGGTCTCGCGCGAGCGTGTTGGGCATGGCGACCCGTCTTCGCCACGGCGAACGGAGGCTGCCGGTTGCCGATGCGACCCCGGAAGCCGTCGCGGTCTCTGGCGGCTGTAAGTGGTGTCTGCTGCCGCTCGCCGAGGGCGCGTTGGTACGAGACGCAGTTCGCTAGCCGCCGGCCAAACGATTCCAATAGCCGTCTCGATCCCCGAGGCAAGGCATCTCGGGTTGGGTGCCAAGCGGATGTCAACTCCTACTGGCGTCCCTCACATCAACCCGACGACGCAGCCATCAGCTACGATGACCAAATGAACACAACGAGCAGCACCAGCGGTGAGGAGCAGGTACTCAGCGACTTCAGGGACGCGCTTGACGGCTGGCGTATGGCGCTTGAGGCGCATCGCATGGCGCCACCCGATCATGGCTTCAGCGCGCGCCTGGCTGGTCTCGCGGCCGCCGCAAGCGAGGAGGCGCGTGCCTGCCGGGCCGCGGACGCCGCGGGCTTTGACTGGCCGCCCCATCGCGCCGCCGACCCTCGGCCGCCGTATGAGCTGCAGCCCGGTACCGGGCGACGTGGGTCCGAGGGTCTCTGGCGACGCTTCGACGAAGCCGTCCGGCAGCTGAACACCGCCGCGACCGGACAGAACATGCTCGATGTTGCCCGCACCTACGATGAGCTCGCCGCTGCCGCTGCCGAGCTCGCAGACGCGGTCGAGCGCGAAGACGGCGCGAGCGCCCGGCGGCCACGCTCCCGCGCGCGTCGCTCAGCCTGACCGGGGAGAACATCGGTCGCAGTCGGATCGGGTGGTTCAGGAGCGCTTGGACGGCAGCGCCGGGGTACCCGCCTCGTCCCACACCGACGCTGGACGCTCGGCATCGCGGCGGCGGTGGGGCAACCCGAGGGTCTCCGGCGCCCAAAGGTCGCGGCGTGTCGCCAGCGAGCTGCTGTCGGCCTGCGCGCGTGCGAGCAGCGCGTCGACGTGCTCCCGTCGTATGCGGAAGGCGCGGCCGATCTTCGCCGCCGGTAGCGCGCCGCTGTCGATCCAGTTGCGGATGGTCTGAGCGGTCACCTGAAGCTCCTCGGCGACCTGGGGCACGGTCAGGATCTGTTGCTCAGCCATCGCTCAATACGCCTACCATCGTTGCGGGAATGACCCCAGCGTATACAGGGCTCCGGCTCGATCGCGCTCGATCCTCGTTCCCTCATGGATCGGTGCGGTCACGCTGTCCACTACGCACGCCATGAGTCAGAGTCCGATCCCGAGGTCGATGCCGCGCGTGGGTGAGACCTCGCGTCCGAGGCGGCGCTCGGCGCGGCCGATCCCTTCGTGGGCGCGTTCCCAGTCGCGCTGTTGGGTGCCGCGCTGCTCGGGCCGGGGTCCGAGTGTGTCGGTGGGGTTGGTGATGTCGTACTGCGCGCGGTAGCGCGCGGCGTGACGCACCCCGTTCTCCCATGCCTCGCGCTGGGCGGGCCGTTTGGGCTGCTCGCCGAAGGTGGCCTTTACCCATGCGCCGGGGGTTTGTAGTTCGCGCTCGGCGAGCTCGTTGCGCAGCGCGGTGTGCTCCTGGGTGGCCTGGGTGATCGCGTGTTCGAGGCCTTCGCGTTCGGCACGAGTCTCGGAGGGGTTGCCGAGTTCGCGCTCGAGACGGCCGCGCTGTGTGAGGACGGCGTCGAGCTCGCGCTCGTTGGCTTGCAGGGCGGTGGTGAGCCCGGCGCGTTCGATCGCGTGGGGGTCCTGTTCACGCCCGAGGCGCCGACGTGGCTCCGGTAGGCCGGCCAGACGCTGGGTGAGCTGCTCGCGCTGGGTGGTGAGCGTGAAGGCACGCGTGTCGAGATCCTCAATGCGCTGCAGCTCATGCGTTGGCAGCGCCGCGAGCTGCGCCTGCAGCCGCTCAACGCGCTCGCGTAGCTCCCGCAGCCGCGTTGGAGTCGCCGCAGCCGACGGGGTGGCCTCCGCACGGGCGGCTGCGTGCTCCTGCGGTGGCTCTGTCGCGCGTGTTCGGGCGCCGGCGAGGTCGGAGTCGTCTGTGCGGCCCGCGCCGGGCAGCTGCTCGATCGCAAGGTCTTCGTCGTCGCGCTCCAGCATCCGCCGCGCAACCCGCTCGAGCAGCTCACCGCGGGTTGTTGCCGGGGTTTGGTCTGTCGGCGCGAACTCGCTGCGCTCGCGCTCGATGTCGTCGTCGTAGACGAGCAGGCGTGTGGTTTCTCTTGCGCGGGAGAGCGCGGTGTAGGACCAGCCCGCAGTGAGATCCCTGGGTGAGGCGACCACGATCGCGCTCTGTACGGTTCCGCCCTGCGTCCCATGGCCGGTCAGCGAGTAGGCGTGCTCCACGTGCTCGGCGACATAGGCGGCGGGCAGTTCGCGCACGAGCCCTCCGTCGGTGTCGATCACGACCCTGTCGGAGTCGAGGTGGCGAACGGTGCCTCTCATCCCGTTGTCCACGTCCAGCTGCCCGTCGTTGCGCCGGCAGATCACCCGGTCCCCTACCGCCACCTCGACGCTGCCGTAGGAGCGCTCCTCCCCGAGGGCGCCGAGATCGCGCCGCAGCTCCCGCGCACCCCGGTTGAGCTGGTCGCGTGTGTCGTTGTCCCTGGCGATCATCACCGTCTGCGCCGGGCTCGCCCCCGTGGCCGCGCTCGCCCACTCGCCAAGCGCCTGCTCGCACGCGCCGGCGGGGTCGCTGAACGTCTCGATCCGTCTGTTGCGCTCGGCCCAGACGAGATAGCGCTGTGGGTGGCCGTCGTGCAGTGCGCCGAGCGCCGTGCGCTCCGCAGGATCGCGCTGGCGCATCACCTCCGTGAGCTGCTGCGCGCCAAGCGCGCGGCCTACGGCGCCGAGCCACCCGCCGGCCTGCACAGAGGCGAGCTGACCAGGGTCACCGATCGCGACCACCTTCGCGCCCGCCCGCTCAGCGGCCTCCAGCAGCCGGGCGGTGGGGCGGGTCGCAGCCATGCCGGCCTCGTCGAGGATCAGGACGCTGTCCTCGGGTAGCTCGTCGCCGAGCTGCTCGAGGTCGAGCAGGACGCGATCCAGCGTGCGCGTGGGGATGCCGGCCTCCTCGGTCAGCTCGCGCACCGCGCGGCCAGTCGGCGCCACACCAAGCACCGTGAAGCCCGCACTCTCATACACCTGGCGCAGCACGCCCGCCGTGTACGTCTTCCCTGTACCCGCGAGCGCCTGGATCACACTCACCCCGTGCCCCGAGCCGCTCACCGCGCGCACCGCTGCTGCCTGCTCTGCAGTGAGGGGACGGTCAGCCGCTGTGATCGCACGCTCCGCCGGCGACGGGACGATGACGCCGGTCCTCTCGCCGGCGCGGCCGACCGCGGCCGCGATCAGGCGCCGCTCGACCGTCACCAGCTCCGCGGTCGTCATCCCGCCACCGCGGGTCGCGATCACGTCCGCGCGCTCCGCGAAACCCTCGGCCTGGCCGCGCACCTCACCCACCAGCGCACCCGTCCCGGCGGCGGCGAACTCCTGCAGCACCGCACGCTCATCGAAAGTGTTGTTGCGCTCCGTCAAGCCGTCCGGGCCCGTCAGCCGGTCGCCGACCGCGCGCTCGTCCACGCCGTCGCGTCTCGCAAGGCCGCGCAGCAACCGATCGCGGCCCGCGCGCAGCAGCTCGACCACTCTGCCTGCGTCGAGGCCCTGCTCGCCCGCGCGGGCCCTCATCTCCTCCCGCCACGTATGCGTCTCAAGCCCATACTGCTTACGCTCCCGGGTGGCGAGTGCCGCGTGCTCGGCCGCGCTCTTTGACTCAAGGCCGATCCCGCCCCGCTCGGCCTCGCGCAGCATCTCGTGACGGCGCTGCGAGAAATGCTCCACCACCGGCCGCTCGATCTCCGCGAGCTCCGCCGCACCGTTACGAACCTCCCCCCACTCCAACCCCAACCGCTCCGTGACGAGCGCCCGCAGATGCGCCTGGTAGAGAGACCCCGCCGTCTTCGCCGCCCGATAAAGCTCCGTCCCATGCAGCGCGGTGAACCGGCCGTCCGGGCCACGCGCGAGATTCGCCGCGACGACATGCGTATGCAGCTGCGGGTCAAGAGCGCGGCTCATCCGATGCCGGTAGGCCGCCGCGATCAACCCGTCCCCGGGCCGCACATGCTCGCCGGCGTGCCCACGACGGACCATCACCGCCGTGTCCTGCAGATACCCCAGCGCCGCCCTCACCGCCTCTTCGTGGCACCCCACCAGCTCACCCGAGACCTCCTCCGCCGCGATCGCGAACAGGACGCTCAACGACTTCGGCGCGCTGAACGTGAGGTCATACGCTGCGACCTTCGGGTCGTGCGCGCTGGAGCGCAGTCGTGTCGCTGGGTCGCGTGGGTCGTGGCCCGCGATCAGCGCACCGAACTGCCCCGTGCCCACCCGGCCCTGGAGGCCGAGGGCCTGCGCGCCGGCGCCGACCCATTCGCCTGGGGCCTCGCCGCGGCCGGTGTAGTAGTCGTCCTGCCCCTGGGCTACCTGCTGCTCGTAGTAGCGGTGCTGACCCAGCGCGATCTTGCCAATTGAGAGCATCTGAAGCCAAAATAGCAAAAGAACGGACCTTTAGGTGCAACTGTGTGCCGTGAGGCGGAGCGCAGCGACGCAGAGCGGCGGGGTTGCCTTTGCAGTGGTGGTGCTGGCGGCACGGTTGGAGGGGAAGTTGGGGCGCGGGGCGGGCGCGTCGTGCGTCGTGGGAGGCGTGGGCGAGAGCCAAGCAGAGCTTGAGCGGATGGCGGATGGAGCTGGCGGTGAGCGCCGTGTGTTGGAGCACGCAGGTCGAGCGCTCGGGCGCGGCGCTGGTCAGCGGTGCCGGCGCGGGAGGGATCACGACAGCCGGGAACTCGTGTGCTGCGGCAGCCAAGAAGGCGCGCAGTCAGTCGTGCGTCGGGGCGCTCAGGTGGTCGCGCAGCCAGGCCGCCATCTGATCTTGACTCCAGTCGCCGGAGGCTATGGCGAGGACGGCACGCTCGGCGTCGTCGATGCTGGGAGACGGGGTCCACGACCAGTCGTTGATCTCGACGAACAGCCGCAACGCCACCCATGCGGAGCGCTTGTTGCCGTCGGGCAGCGGGTGGTTCTTGGCGAGCCGCACGACGAGCACTGCTGCCTTGTCGACGAAGTCGGGGTAGAGGTCGGTGTCGCCGAATCCCGCCGCGGGTGCGTGTAGTGCCGAGTCGGCGAGATGTACCTTGGCCACTCTCGCAACTGTGTCGGTATCGAGGCCGGTTACTTCGGCGGCGATGGCGAGGTAGTCGACGAGGCCGACGTACTCGACGGTCACTTGGCCAGCCGCTCGAGCAGCTCCCGGTCTTCTTCGATGATGCGGTGTACGCGAGCCTTGAACTTTGGATCGCGGCGGCGGCGCTCCACCGCTTCCGCGAGCGCCTGCTTGACAGTCTCGTTCAGGCTCATGCCCTCCGCTCGTGCGAGCGCCTCGGTGTCGGCCGCGAGCTCCTCGTCAAGGCGAACGGTCAGGTTCTTCGTCATCGCACCATAGTAGCATACTGTCACGACGTTGAGCGCTGTCGGGCCTGGATGTAGGCGCGCACGAGGTCGGTGATCTCTCGAGCAATCACTTCCGGGGAAACACCTGGCGGCGGGCGCAGCCACGAGAGGATGCGTGAGGCCTCGATCGCGCTGATCACGATGCGGGCCGACAACCTGGCAGCAGGAACCCGCCGCCCGCCCTCTCCGTCGATCGAGCAGTCGGCCGGCCCCCGGCCCGGCCCCCGCTGCACACCCTGTCACACCCCTCGTGGGTTGACAGGGTGTGCCACGCTACCTCGCCGACGGGGGCCGGGGGACTGCGCTCCGCCGCGTTCGGGGTCCCCGACCAGGCGCAGCCTGGTTGGGGAGCGGCGGACGATCGACCGTAACTTGCCGTTCTTTTTCGTCGCGGGATTACGGCCCTTCGTTGGGCCGTGAGCTGGTCATGACGTGAAAGGGCGCGTCAAGGGCGGTCCCGACAGGCGCTACAAGAACAACCGCCAGCTGCCAGTGATGCTGTACGGCGAGATCGAGTTCGCAACCCCTTCCGGGCTCCACTGGCAGATGCAATGCTCAAGGCCCGACGCTGCCAAGGGGGTTGCGGACACGATTCGTCGAGCTCCGGAGCCGGCCCAGGCGAACGCTCCGGAGCACTCCAAGACGCCAGCCGGCGGCTAGGATTGGGGCGCCTCGGGCGGCGCCGGTGGGCTTGTTGTGATGTCAAACGGGGTCCGTTCGCGCGCTATATGCTCACGGTCTGTGGATGCGAACGAAGGCAGTCGGCGCTCCAACCTGCCGCTGCGCCGACGGCGGAAGCGGTGGCCGGGGGGATGGAGGGGACGGGCCGGCGCCGCGCTCGTCCTCGCCTGCGCGGCGTTGTACGGCGGCGTGCCGATCGCCGCCGCGTCGAGCTCCGACGCCCAGGCCACGCACGCCTACCTGCTCGCCAAGTTCAGGCTCGCCACGGCGCTGTTGCACGCGGCAGCCACGGCGCGCGATGCGAAGAGCGCCGCGGCGAGACAGATAGCTCGAGAATGCCCAGGGGTGGTGTCGGGGATGCCGCAGGAACCGTCCCGGTTTCCGGCGCCCCCACCCCGTGTCAGGGGCGAAAACGCCCGCCTGACCCAGCAGAAGCAAACGATCAAAGGGGAGCTCGGTGCGGCGCTCGCCCAGCCCGGCGAGCGCTCGGATCGCCCGGCTGAAGAAGCCTACGCCGCCGAAGTACGCCCGCTGTCGTGGAGCAACCCGGCGATCGCCTCGGCGCTCGGAGCCACGGCCATGCGCGAAGGCGTCTCCACCCCCGCCCCGCCGTTCTGCGCCGACGCAAGAGCGTGGGCCCAGAGCGGCTATCGCGCCCTGTCGGCGGCCAGCCGGGAATTCGAGGCTTCAGAAGCAGCGCGGAGGAGGAACTCCGAACTGAAGGCAGAACGTTACTTGGGCACGCTGCTAAAGCTGAGCACGCTGCTGAAGCCTTACGAGAACGCATCGGATCGAGCGCTGATCCGCAAGACCAACGCGGTCGAAAGCAAACTCCTCGCCAACGGCGAGGCCGGCCTGCGGACGTTTCTCGGCTTGGCTCGAATCGTCGGGCTCCCGCACGCCGAGACCGAAGAACCACCCAAGCGGATCACTCTGGGCCACGGACGCACCGCCGCCGGCACTCGCTTCGAAGTGAGCACCGGGTCCGGCCCGCTGAGCACTCCGGGCTCTTGCCATCGGTGGGCGACGGTCGCATACACCCGGCCGGACGCTCCCGAAGTGCTGAGCGTGCGCGGCCCCAACAACCCCATCTGCCTCTCCCCACCCCAGTACCGGCACCCCGCGGTGTTCTGCGAAGCGGGCATCGAGACGATCCAGACCGCGGTCCCGGCCTCGGTACGCTCGGTCAGGCTAGTGCTCGCCGACGGACGGACGATCCAGTCGCGCGTGGTCCGCATACGGCGGCGAGATGGTGGCCCTGCGGGCATCTACGCCCAGGAGATCCGTGGCAGCACGAGCCACGCCGTGTCCCTCGTCGAGCTGGATGCCGGCGGGGGCGTCGTGCTCACGGTGAAACTGTCGCGATACCGCTGTGTCAAACCACGCAAGGAACCGGAAGAACGCCTGACGGGCACAAAGCTCGCCAGCGGGCGCACCCCCGAAGGGGAAACGTTCACGATCAGCACTTTCGGCAGTTTCAACGACGAGCCTTCCCTCAGCGTAAACACCGGTCTCGACCCGGAACTCAATGAACCAGCGATCGGACTCGGCGCGAGCAAAGCGTTCCCCTGGTCGCTGCAGATCGGGTGCGCCCC
Source organism: uncultured Solirubrobacterales bacterium (assembly GCA_963701215.1). GTDB lineage: Bacteria > Actinomycetota > Thermoleophilia > Solirubrobacterales > Solirubrobacteraceae > Palsa-744. The sequence goes on along the minus strand of OY969580.1, from coordinate 3,425,109 downwards.
GCACCCCTACGTGATCCTCTACGGAATCCTCGCGCCACCAGGAGAGTCGGTGGTGGCGCAAACCCCCCAAGGTGCCGTCGCGCTGAACGTGGTCCCGGTGCAGCCGCGCCTGCACGCGAAGGGGCCGCTCGTCTACGGCGTGTTCAGCGCGCTGCCCTCCGCACTGACGGTGCTCGGGGCGGACGGCTCGACCGTCTACACCGAAAACCTCCAGGCAAAGGCCACGGAAGCGACGCAGTTCTGCGAAGGCTACGCGGAACCGTGACAGACACGGCCGCGCTCGCGTGGATCTCGCTCTAGCAGGACCGTCGCGGTGCCGGTCGCAGGAGGCGACAACGCAGGCCCAGGCGCACTCTTCGGCGTCCTTCCCTGGTTTGTAGTTTAGTGGTAGTTTTGCTATTTTGGTCTACATGGTCTTTCTGCGGGGTCCGCGCCCGGCTGGCCTCTATCCACGACACAGCAGGCGGCCGTGACCCTCGACCACGACGACATCGAGGCCATCGCCGAGCGTGCCGCGCGGCGCGTCGTGCAGCTCCTCGACCACCCCGCCCCAGGGGCCTACCAGCTGCTCGACCCCAAAGAGCTGGCCCAAGCGCTGAACGTCTCGCTCGACTACGTCTACGCGCACGCAAGGGATCTCGGCGCGATGCGCCTCGGCGATGGCCCCAAGGCGCGGCTGCGCTTCGACCTCCACACCGCGCGCCAGGCGATGCAGGCCCGCAAGCGGCCTCCGACAATCGTCTCAGGGCGCCGGTAAAGTGGGACCACCGCGAAAAAGCCGGGGCACCGCGGCTACGGCCCCCGGCGCGACACCGGGAGGCCCCGATGCACCCCAACCGTACACACCACCACCGCCGGGGACACTGATGCCCAGGCCCATCACCGGACAGGTCACAGAACGACCCTGGGCCGACGGCAAGACAACCACCTTTGGCGCCCGCCTCTACGCCTATGGGCGCCGCCACCGCCTCGTCTTCGGCACCAACAGGCAGGGCTGGAACCGCACCCGCGCGGAGATTGAACTGGAGTCGATCCAGCAGCAGGTGATCCGCGGCACGTGGGTGCCGCCCGAGGCGAAGACCTCGACTGTGCAGACCGACGCAGAGCGACCCGACGGCCGCCAGCCGTTCGGGCCGTTCGCACGCAAGGTCATCGACGCCAAGCAGAGCCACGGCCTGGGCTCCGACACGATCGCCGACTTGGAATGGAAGCTCGGCTACCTCCTCGGGCACTTCGGGCGGATGGAGCTGGCCGATATCGACGTCGCCCGAGTCGATGGGTTCCGTGACGACCTTGCTGGCCGCGCACGCGTGATCCGCGAGGCCGCCGCGCGTGGCAAGCCGTTGATGGAGACCGTCGAGCGCAGGGAGGGGAAGCCCTACGAGCGCCGCAAGCGCCCGCTGTCGAACACCTCGATCAACGGGATGCTGGCGCTGCTCAGCCAGATACTCCAGCGTGCCGTGGACTACGGCTACATCGACCGCAACCCGGTGAAGGTCGGCGGGCGCAGGGAGCGGTTCCTGCCGACCGTCAAGCCGGCTCGGACGTTCCTCGAGGTTGACGAGCTGGCCTCGCTGCTCGACGCCGCCAGCGAGCTGGATCGCGCCGCGCGGCGCGATCACCGGATCGGGCGCCGCGCCGCGCTGGCGACGCTCGCCCTCACTGGGTTCAGGATCTCGGAGCTGTGCGCGATGCGCTGCCGGCAGGTGGACCTTGCGCGGGCGCGCTTCAAGATCCCCGACGCCAAGACTGCCAAGGGTGTCCGTGAGGTCGAGATGACGCTGTGGCTGCGCGACGAGCTCGTTCGCCACCGCGCCCAGCGCGTCGCTGATGACTTCCCGATGGGGCCGACCGACCACTTCTTCGGCACGATCAGCGGCAAGCGGCGCGACCCCGATCGCTTCCGCGACCGCGTGCTGGAGCGCGCCGTCGAACTCGCCAACGAGCGCCGCGGCCAGGATGGGTTGCCGTCCTTGCAGGCGATCACTCCGCACTCGCTGCGACGCACTTGGGCGATGCTCGCTGCGCAGGCCGGGCGCGACCCGCACTGGATCTCCGATCAGATCGGCCACACCTCGGCCGCATTCACGCTGCAGATCTACCAGCAGACCCGCAACCGTCGCCTCACCGACCGCGAGCGCCAGGCGATCTGGGAGCTGATGCGCTTCGCCGACGAGCCCGCCGAGTGCCCCTTCACGCGGCAGGTCACCCGCGGCGCGGAGGGAGAGTTTAGGCCCATGAATGGGCCCATGGACGATTTTGACCTCTCAGGCGGGCTGAGCGGGTTCGCTGGCGACGAGTCGAATCTGGCTTGAATAAAGGAGATAGATGAGTGGGCACGAGTGGTTTCGAACCACCGACCTCTCGCGTGTGAAGCGAGCGCTCTCCCACTGAGCTACGTGCCCTCGGGGCTTGATTCTATTTGGTCTGCGGGGTTGCCGGCCGTGTCGGCGGGCGCCCTCACGGTGGGGCTGGTGCCCATTGGTGCCCAATCACGGCCCTCCACAAGGGCCTTCAGGCGCTCGGGCTCGCCGTCGCGGCGGTCCATCTGCCGCGCGTAGATCGCCAGCGTGAGGTTCGGCGTTGCGTGCCCCATCTGCGCCATCACGTAGGGCGGCGCCTCGCCGATCGCGAACAGGAGCGAGGCGAACGTTCGCCGCAGCGAGTGGGGCGTCAGATCCTCGGGCAGCGGCTCGACCTCATCCTCGGCGAGCTTCGCGTTGGCAAGCTCGACGGCCTTGGTGAGCACCCGCCGCCGGACGTTGGTCGCGCCCTGCCGCCTGCCCGTGGCGGTCCCGAACACCAGCGCCGTCGGCCGGCGGATGCAGACGCGCGCGGTAGGTGCCCAGCTCGTCGCGCAGCGCCGGGAGCACGTTCACGGTGCGCAACCCCGCGTCGGTCTTCGCAGCGCGGACGGCGATCGTGCCGCGCGCGAGGTCCACGTCGCGCCAGCGCAGGGACAGCGCCTCGCCGATCCGCAGACCGGCGAAGGTGAGCGTGGCGAGCAGCGCGCGCCGCTGGCCGCGGCAGACCGTGGCGCGCTTGTCACGCTCGCCGGCAGCGTCCAGCAGCGCCGCTATGTGGTCGGCCCGGTCAAGCCACGATCGCCGGGGCGCCACGGCTGGTAGGCGCCGCCTTCTGCCGTGCGCGGGGTTGCGGTCGAGCAGCCCTCGATCAGCGTGTAGCGCTGCCCGATCGTCCCGACGTTGCGGCAAGCCTCGATCACGCCGCGTAGCTCGCCGAGCGAGGCGTGCAGATCGCCGTAGGCGCCGCTGCGCACCAGCGAACTTCGCCAGGAAGGCAGCGGCGTCACGCGGGCACGGCAGCCCGGTGCCGCGCCGGACGGGTGGGCTCGTTGACCCCTGGACGCGACGCGAGCGAAAAGCAGCACCGAGGGGACGCGCGAGTCGGTGGTCGAGGGCGCGCGAGGATTACGGGCACCCCGGACGGCGGGAGTTGTCGCGGCCGGGTGGCCGCCGCTACGTGCACCGGAGGCGTCGGCTTCGCCTCCGTGTCCGCGCTGACGCGCGGAGGGGTATGCCGGATGCCACCCGGCCAATCAGGACCGTCGGCGAGCGGGTGACTACTAGCGCGCAGAGCGCATAGGCACACAAACGTTCAGGAGTTGATGACCTCCAAGATGGCGACCCCAACGCAGGCCACAGCGATCACCTCTAGGACCATCGCCGCGAACAGTAGCTTGCCCTTGGAGGCATTCTTAGCCTTTGCGTCCGATAGGACGTTGATCTGGGTGAATGCGATATCAAGGCGCGCGGCCTCCTCGTCCCTGAGAGGGGTCTCGCTAAGCCGTGCCTCAATGTCCGCCGTATCAACGACCTCGTATCCGCGAGGGAGGTTGGTTGACAGGGCTGCGATTGCGGATAGGACGAACAGGCCCAGTGCAATGCCAAGCCACACTTGTTCTTCGCCCAATAGCGGATTCGTATGTACGGCCGTCGTCGAAAGTGCGGCCAGGCCAAATAGCAACGTCACGAGAGTTCCCGCCGTCGTCACCACCGCGAGTCCTCGCTGCTCGAACGACGACTTGCGCGCCTCCTCCTCAGCCAGTTGTTCTTTGAGGTATTCGCTATAGGCGACTACGCCGGACGACACGGCATCGTCCAAGATCAGGCTTTGTCGCGGCCTTTGCTGCGTTTTGGCTGAGAAGATGGTGGCGATGCTGTCCGGCGCGACTCCGACTTCTTGCGCTGTCCGCCGTCGCTTCCAACTACGGTCCGCATTTCGATTTTGGTTTTCATGCCTTTGGACTCGCCGGCTTTTTTGTCTTGGTTCGCCATCGCCACGAGCTTATCACTTGATGACGACGGCACCCGAAAAGCAAGATCAGCCAATGGATCTAGAAGTGTGGACTGATCCGTCATTGAGGCCGACGGCGCTGGGCGACTCTCCCGCGACCAAGGCGCCCGTCCGCCGTCCCGACTATTTGCGAGGCTTCTGCCGGGGAGCTTGGTGTTTAGCGGGTCCCTTCGAGGTGTCGGGGGTTGAGCGATCGTGAGCAGGCACCTTGGTCCCGTCAGCGCGGGTGTAGGGATGGACCTTCACGATCTTCTTGCCCTTCGCCGTCTCCGCCATAGTCGTCCTTTCGTTTTGGTTTGCCTGCCGTCGCTTTTGGGGTAGCCCAATCTGACGCTCCAGGCTACCTCGCCCGAGCACGACCGGGGAGAGACAACGGTCGTCGGCGAGTCGGAGTCTTGGAGAGCCAGATCGGCAACCTTTGGCGGTGGGGCGTCGCTGGCCGGCTAAGGTGGGCTGTCTCCGTGTGCTCCCGACAGTTGGGGGCTCTATAGGTTTTTGAGGTTTGGACGGGTTCCCCGGCCGGGGAACCCGTCCGTGCCTCGGCTCAGGCTGCCTCCTTCACCGCCAAGTGAAGAGAGAGGTTGAGCCTGATGACCAAGGATGACGTGCTGTTCGGCTACCGCCAGCAGCTTTTCGCGGAGGCAGCGAGGACGAACATCTCGGCAGCGTGCCGCACGTTCGGGGTGCACCGCTCCACCTACTACCACTGGAAGCGCTAGGTCGACCGGCACGGCCTGGAGATGCTCAGGCCCCGGGAGCGCCGGCGTCCGCAGATGCCCAACGCGCTACCGAAGATGATCGAGGAGCGGATCGTTTCGTTCTCGATCGCCCATCCCGGCCTTGGCCCCAGGCGCGTCGCCTCGGAGCTCGCCGAGAGAAGTGGGGCGGGATCATCGTCTCCCCGAACGGGGTGTGGAAGGTGCTCTGCCGCCACGGCCTGAACACCCGCGCCAAGCGCCTCGGGCTGATCGCGGGCTACGCAGCGCCCTACGAGCCACCCAGAAACCCAGAGCCAGAGCGCCACATCGACGTCTCGCGGCCCGGTGAGCTGGTCGGGATCGACTGCTTCTACGTCGGCAGACTCAGAGGCACCGAGGGCGCGATCTGGCAGCTCACCGCGATCGACATCGCTTCCTCCTACGCCTGGGCGGAGCTCGTGATCTGCAAGCAAGGCAACCCAACCGCCCGACAAACCAGCGTCCTCGCCAGATGCGTCGCACGGGAGCTGAAGGCCGCAGGCTGGCAACTGCAGCGGATGCTCAGCGACAACGGCAACGAGTTCAAGGGCGACTTCACCACGACACTCCAGGCGCTGAAGGCGCGCCACACCCGCATCCACGCCGGCAGGCCGCAGACCAACGGGAACGTCGAGGCGCTACACAAGACGATCCTCGACGAGTGCTGGCGACCCGCTTTCGCGCGCTACCTCTATCCCCGCTACACAGGGCTCAAACGCGAGCTCGATACCTACCTGCGCTTCTACAACACCGACCGCGCACACCACGGCAGACTCACACAAGGACGCATCCCCGCAGACATCGTCTACCGTGCCCGAAAGATGGAGGCCAGATGAGCCACACCTGTCGGCACATCCCGGAGGCCGCCCAAGCTAACACGCCGCCCGCCCGCGGTGGATGTGCTGCGTCCCTGGACTTCGGGCGCCCGATGTGCTTACATTAGGGACATCCCCCCTGTTCGCCTCGGCGGCAGGGATGCGAGGCCGCCTTCGGGCGGCCTTTGCGATTCTTGGGGCCGACTACCAGCCCCGGGGCTTGCGGAAGGTCCCGCGCGCGTCCCGCAACTCGTCAGGGAACTGACTGGCCGCCAGGGCGGCCCGACGCAGCGGCTTGTAGAACGAGCCCCGCGGCAGTTGCTTGGGCGAGAGCGCCCAGCTTCGATTCCGATGGGGGTTCAGGACCCCCACGGGCACCTGGAGGTCGTGTCGAACGAACTGCACGGGTTCCTTGAGGTCGCCGTCGTTGGAGATGACCACGGCGAGGTCGTACCGCCTGCGGAAGCCGTCGATCAGCAGATGGCTGGCGAGGTTGACATCGGAGCCCTTCTCCTCCGTCGTCCAGATCTCCGCGAACGCCGGCCTGCCTTTGCGCTCTTGGACGAGTCGGCGGGTCGCGGTGCGCGTGATGAAGTGGCCGTAGTGGATCGTCAGGACCGGCAGCGTCTCGAGCGCCCGCAGATAGACCTGCTGGCGCTGGGCTTGGTTCGGGTTGCCCGAGCGGGGCTTGACGCGCGCCGTGAAGTACTTGATGGCGACGATCTCGGCGTCCCCGCGCAGCATGTGGCGGGACAGCGCCCGTAGGTCCAGCCACCTGTGCGGCGAGTCCTTCAGGCAGCCGTAGTAGAGGTTGAAGCCGTCCACGTAGACGATCGTGCGCAATTTGGGTGTCGTCACGGTCGCAAGTCTAGGAGAGATTGGCGAATCGCTTGGCGAAACGGCAGGGCGAGGCAGAACCTCCCCATGCAGGCCGAATCCAGGAGGGTTCGTCCCAATGAGGGACCCGAAGTCCTGGTGCTGTCGCAACTCCTACGCGATGACTACGCCGAACAATGGACCCGCTCATCATTGCGGGCTCTCTGGCCGAAAGATGGTCTTTAGCTGTTCGATATTGCTTTTCGGACCGACCGCCGTAAAGCCACTGAACTGGCACTTCAGGAATCGACAGCGATAGAACCTGATCGTGTCCGGCGGAAGGTCATTCACGACTCGGAACATGCGGTCGGCCCATTCATTGCCCGAGAGGTGGTCCCCGCCAAAATGGACCTCGCCGGGGCCGACGATCTCGCATTCCTTGAAGGTGCGGCCGATGATTGAGCGCCCCGGTGCAAGTTGCGTGAGGTCAACCTGCTCGTTCTTGATGTTCTTCGGGAGCGCGCGGCCACCAAATGCGGCCGATACGCCGTGCCAGGGCCACCATTTCAGAAGGGGAGCCAGCATCCCATAGAGTCCGACAAAGACCAGTCCGACACATCCCCAAACGACCCATGCCGGCACGTGCGAAGACGATGGCTGGACCGCCAGCAGAACCGCCGACGTGCCACTTACAACCACGACGACTCCACCAATCGCGCTCCAGGCTGACGCCTGCTCCGGCTCGGGACGCCACTGCATGACTCCCGCAGCCTACGCCGATCCGCATGATGGCGAAAAACGTAGACACCTTCGCGGGGACCTTCATGACAGGCGCCCGTACCCGGTCCGATCGTTTGGGCACCAGCGGCGATCCAGTGCCCAAATCCCGCGGAATCGCGTCCAATCCAGCCGCATCGGCGCCACCGGGGGAGGGCCACAATCCCAATGAACACTGACGGTCAGGGTATTTCGGCGCAAGCGGCGCGTGGCTTGTGAAGCGAGCGCTCTCCCACTGAGCTACGTGCCCTCGGGGCTTGATTCTATTTGGTCTGCGGGGTGGTCGATGGCCTTGGCGCAAGCACGGCTATGCGTGGGCCAGCTCGCGCATCTGGCGCACAGGATGGCGACCCAGCCGGCCAGCAATCGCGTAGGGCGAGGCGTGTCCGTGGGCGCGATGGGCGACGTTGACGACGACGTGTCCCCGCAGCCGGTCTATCAGGCTGCGGGGCCGCGGGAGCAGCAGCAGCTCGGCATCCTCGCTGACGAGGACGGTCGGATGGCCTTCGGTGAGGTTGCGCCAGAGCACTTCGTCGGCCCACTCTTGGTCCCCGGGAATGAACTCGACCTCATCGGGATAGCCGAGGTCGTCGTCGCTGAGCGACGCAGCCATAAAGAGGTCCCAGGTCTTGTCATAGACGGCGCTCATCGGGTGTTCTCCCAGCTACGAACGATATCGGACCAGCCTCCCCTGATCCTGACTTCGGCGGCGTGCATCGCGTCGTTCACGGACCCATGCGTGATGATCGGCTCCTGCTTCTCGGAGGCGATGTAGCGGTGCTCGTGGTGCTCGGTCGGATCGTGGGCGTTGTCGAAGGTGCGCACCGTGTGCCACTCCCCGTCGCGCTCAACGAGCAGCATGATCGCGTACTCGACCGGATGAGCGCTCGAGCGCTGAATCACGACGCGCACGTCTGGGGCGAGGCGGTAGCGCCGAATCCGGTCCTTGGGCATGGCCGGTGATCCTAGGATGTGAGGCGGCACCCGAAAGGCTGCACCCAGGGATGCGCGAGTCGGTGATCGGGGACGCTAGAGCCGGCCACCCTTCGTCTGGTTGCATCGCGCACACAGAAGCTGCAAGTTCTCAATGGTTGACGCACCGCCCATGCTGAACGGGATGATGTGGTCGTACTGGATGTCGAAATCGCTGGCGCACTCGACGCAGCGGCCCTCGTCCCGCGCCCAGACGGCGAGGCGAACGTCCTTGGGGATCGGTTCGCGCTTGCGCTTCGCGGGTGAGGTTGATGCGGCGAGCACGGCGTGGGCGTGCTCCAACTCGCGCTCGCTCTGCCGCTGGCGGGTGTATAGGAGCGCCTTGACGTCTGCGCTCGTGTATGCGCCGGCGGTGGTCCAGTAGAACGCGTCGTCGTACCACCAGAAGGCACGGTCGCGCCATGTGGCGAGGTACTGCGGCTCGTCTGCCTGCGCCGCCGCAATCTGGCGCCACCTGCTGTCAGGAAGCTCGAACGGGGGTGTGCCAGAGCCCACGAACCAGCGGCGCTTGCGGAAGAAGATGCCCCCGCGGTCGGCAAAGATGCGAGCTTTGCCGTCCTGACGTAGCTGTTGTCGGGTGGACCCGCTGGATTGCCACTGGCGCCCCACCCGTACGTTCGGCTGACCGCCTCGAACAAGGCCGTCGCTGATCCCCTTGAGGACGGCCAGCGCCCACCAGCAGAACCACCAGATCACGGGTGCGATGATCACGAGCGCAACCACCGCGGTCGCCGGTTCCCGGCTCCCGGACACGCCCGAGATCACAACGAGGGCCGTGAAGATCGCCGCGACGATGCCGCGAGTCGTGTGCAAGCGACGACGCATGGTGCTCTTATCGGGACTCGTTCGCGCCGCCTGAACCCTTGTGGTTTCAGCGCCGATCGCGGCCCCTCCGACAACTCGCGTGTGAAGCGAGCGCTCTCCCACTGAGCTACGTGCCCTACATGCCCGATTCTATTGGCTCTGTGCGCTGAGGCCCGCTGAGGTCCACGGCCTGCGGCTTCCTACACCGCCAGGCCGGCCGGCGGATGCGGCGCGAGCCGGGTGGCGGGGATCGAGTAGGCGTGGGCGAGGGCTTCGACCTGGCGCTGCGTGAGGGTCCTGCCGAACTCGGGGGGCCCGCCGAGCTTGCGATAGGCGTCCTGGACGGCCTTGCCGACGAGCGAAAGGTCGTAGTGGCCGTCGTAGACGCAGTAGATGTAGAGGCCCGCGTTGGCGCGGAGGAACTGGGCAGCCGCGGTGGTCGTGCTGCCGTTTTGCCCTGCACTCTGCCCGCTGCCCCCCGCGCCGGGGGCCCCGGCTGCGATCTTCCCGCCGCTGCGCCCCGCGGCGAGCGCCGCCGCGAGGAACCGCCACCCGCGCTGGGTGAGGACGGCGTAGGCCTTCAGCAGCCCTGCGAGTGTCGTGGCCGGTCCGGTGAGGCCGCCCGCTTCGCTCGTCACGTACCCGGGCAGCGCGATCGCCGCGGCGAGGTGCGCTGCTGTGGCGGTCGCGAGCTGCGTTGCGGGGGAGGGGTTGCGGGGAAGCCCGTGGGCGAGCGCGGGCCACGCGGTGCGCGCGGCGGCGACCTCGCTGTGGGTTGAGACCTCCAGCTGCCCAAGGGTGTGCGCGACGAGCACGAGGTCCACGCGCTCCAGCCGCAGGACGGCGGGCCTGGGTTGGTGGCCGCCGCAGCCGACCGCTCCCACGGTGGCGGCGCCCGCGGTAAGCGCCGCCACGGCGAGGCGGGCGAGGCGTGGCTTCGTGGCCCCTACTCCTGACTGGTAAAAGAGGGGCCCGGCTCGTCGGCCTTCGGCGACTGCGCCACCCTCTTAGGCCGAGAGGAGGTCGACGATGAAGACCAGCGCCGAGTTGGGCGGGATCGTCGGAGGCCGTCCGGTTTTGCCGTACGCGAGTTCGGCGGGGATGATCAGCTCGCGCCGGCCACCCACGCGCATGCCCGCGACGCCTTTGTCCCAGCCGGGGATGACCTGGCCCTGGCCGAGCGTGAAGGTGAAGGGTTCTTTGGTTTCCCACGAGGCGTTGAAGACCTTCCCGTTGCTGTACAGCGCGCCGACGTAGTTGACTGTCACGGAGTCGCCGGCCTTCGCTTCGGCGCCGGTGCCGGGAATGATTTCCTTGGTCACGAGCGTCGTCGGCGGGGGGCCCTTCGGGACCGTGACCTTGGGCTCGGTGGCGAGCGGGCCACTGGTGGGCGTGGTCCCGGTGGTCGGAGTGGTTTCGGTGGTGGCTGGCACGGAGGCGGACTCCTGGCCGACGCCGATCGAGCTGGAGCCGCCAGAGCCGCAGCCGCCGACCAGCGCGGCGACGCCGAGCGTGACGAGGCCGAGGCCGAGACGGCGGGGGAAGCGATACGTGGGGAGGTCGTTGTCGTTCATCACGGTTGCGCAGCCTAACGGAACGCGACCCGATTGTGGTGCGTTGGGGCGCGTGCCGTCTGCGGGCGTCGCGGCGGGGAGCGAGGAGCGCCCTCGCGCGCTAGGATCCACGGTGGACCGTGCTAGGCGGGGAGGTAGCGGTGCCCTGCACCCGCAATCCGCTCTAGCGGGGCTGAACTCCCCCCCGAGGGGTGCTCGCCCCGGTCGCTCCGCCGCTTGGGGCGTCGATGGCTCGGGTCCCGCGCGGTGTCGGCTTGTGAACCAGGTCAGGTCCGGAAGGAAGCAGCCTTAAGCGATCCCCGGCAGGCGCAGCGGGCGCTCCCGATCCGGAGCCGCGGGTGGCGTTCCGGCGCCCGGAGTGGAATCTCGACGGGGGGTGCACGGTCCGTTTTCTGCGGGGCCGGCGTGCCACGCCTGATCGCAGGGGCACGGAGGCCCCAACGCACACCCGCCCGGTTGACCGTGCTCACTCGCGCGGACGATCGCTCCTAACCACCCCCGGACGTACACCGCTGGAAGATCAGCCAGTCGCGACTGGTGCGGGTGGCTTTGAGGCCGGGGGGCGGGGTCGCCGGGGCGCTTTCGTGGGGGTCGTTGCGGTTGAGGACGTAGTCGCGCCGGACTTCTTTGTCGGCGGGGTCCACGTACGTGCCGTGGGAGATGGTTCGCACCTGGGCGCTGACGATCTGTGCGGGGGGCGCTTCGAGGCGCAGGGCGAGCAGCGGGATCGGGGCGTGGTTGGGGACGCCGATGGGCTCGCACCCGGCTGTGATCGCCCCCTCGTCCACGAGGGTCTCCAGGCCGTCCTGGATCTGCTGCTGGCGGGCGAGGGCCTGCAGTTCGTGATGGTCGATTTCGTACTGGAACGGGATCGACACCACGAGCCCTGCCGTCACGAGCGCGGCGGCCGCCCTCCACCAGCGCCGCCCACGGTGCCCTGGGGGCAGGAGCATCCACCCGAAGACCGCCGCGCCGCAGAAGACGCACCCGATCGCCGCCGCGAGAAACGCATACCGGGTGTTGATCGGCAGCCCCACGGTTGCGAACGCGGCGAACACCGCGACTGCGAGGACCCCCACGACCACTCCGGGCACGGCGCGCTTGCGCAGCCACACCAGCGACAGCACCCCCCCGATCGCCGCCCCGGCGAGCCCGGCCGGCCCGAGGATCTCCCCGATTCGCCTTGGGACGTACTCGGGTACCTTCGCGATCCCCGTCTCGCGGCCGAGCTCTTCGGCGGTGTGGCGGGTGTTGGTCAGCGACCACACCGCGTTTCCGGTGACGAGCCAGTCGCTTGCCACCCACGCGATCGGGGCTGCGAGGGCGAGCACCGCCAGCCACGCGAGCTCGCTCGGAGTGCGCGCGACCTCCGCCGGGCGGGGGGGGCTGTCTTCTCTTTTTGGACCCTCTCTGTGGGGTGCGGCTTGTTCTCCCGCTGGACCCCCTCTATAGGGCTCAGAATGTTTTCTTTGGGGACCCCCTGCAGGGTGCGCATCGGGTTCTCTTTGGGGACCCCCTGTAGCGTCGGCAGCATGTTCTCTTTTGAGGCCCCACTTCGCGCGCCCACGCGCGCGCGCCCAGGCGCCCACGCGCGTTCGGGCGCGCCCGCCGTAGGGGCTCCAAAAAAAGAGATACCCCCAGTACCCCCCCGAGAAGACCCACGCCTCCGGCCGCAGCAGCCCGGCGAGGGCGAGCAGCGCGAGCACGGGCGCTCCCGCGCGCGGTCGGCGGGTCTCGACGACGAGCGCGCCGAGCACGAGCGCCAGGTAGGGGAGGTCCACGTACGCACGCACCCCGTAGGAGAGGACCGGTTCGCGGGTCACCAGCACCACCGCGGCGAGCGCCCCCGCGGGGCGGTTGAACCAGAGCGCCCCGAGCCGGTACACGGCCCACCCGCAGGCCGACAGCGCGAGGAAACCGAGGGCGACGGCCACCCGCTCCTGCGCGCGCGGCCCCAGCGGCGTGCTCACCACGCCGAGCGCCTCCACGAGCGGGTGAGGCGTGGGGGCGAGCGGGATCCCGTACTGGGGGGTTTCCCCGCGCGCGGCCTGCTGGCCCCACACGAGTGCGTACAACGTGTCGTAGTTGGCGAACCCCACCCCGCTCACCACCCGCAGCGCCACGGCTCCGGCGACGATCGCCAGGGGTGTGCCGAGGCGGCGCAGCGGCGCGGGCAGGCGGGTGGAGCGGCGCGGGGGAGTCGAGCCGGAACGCTGAGCGGGATCGGCCTCTCCTGCGCCCGACACGGGGGAGCCGCCGCGGGCGCCGGGCCGCGCGGGAGAGGGCGTGGAGGAGGATGCCACGGGACCGGACGCTACCGCTGAGCGGCGACGGCGGCCCCGGGTAGACTCAGCAGGGGTGCCTGAAAGCGAGCCACAGCAGCAGTCCCAGCAGTCGCTGTACCGGCGTAACCGCCCGCGGGCGTTCGCGGATGTGGTCGGCCAGGAGGCGGTGGTGCGCACGCTGCGCGGCGCGGTGGAGCGCGGCCGGGTGCACCACGCGTACCTGTTCGTCGGCTCGCGGGGGACGGGCAAGACCTCGATGGCGAAGATTCTCGCGGCGTGCCTGAACTGCGAGCGGGGGCCCACCGTCGAGCCCTGCGGGGAGTGTGAGTCCTGTCGTGCGATCGCCGCCGCGCGCTCGCTGGACGTGATCGAGATGGACGCGGCGTCGAACAACTCCGTCGACGACGTCCGCGAACTGCGCGAGTCCGTGGCGTTCGCGCCGGTGTCGGGGCGCCACAAGGTGTACATCCTCGACGAGGCGCACATGCTCTCCACGGCGGCGTGGAACGCGTTCCTGAAGACGCTCGAGGAGCCGCCCCCGCACACGGTGTTCGTGCTGGCGACGACCGAGGCCCAGAAGGTGCCCGCGACGGTCGTGGACCGCTGCCACCGCTTCGACTTCCAGCGCCCCACGGTGGAGCAGATCGCCGCGGTGGTGCGCCGCGCGGCGCAGGCCGAGGGGATCGAGATCCCCCCCGAGGCGGTCGCCGCCGTGGCGCGCTCGGCGACCGGGAGCTTCCGCGACGCGCTGGGGACGCTCGAGCAGCTGCTCACCTACTCCGGCCCGCAGCCCGCGCTGGAGGACGTGCTGGCGGTGCTGGGGGTGACGGACTCCCAGCTGCTGGAGGACACCGTCGACGCGGTGGACCGCAGGGACGCCCGCGCGGCGCTCACGGCGGTGGCGCAGTGCGCGGAGAGCGGGCGCGACGCGGGCGCGTTCGCGGCCGACCTCGAGGCGCGCGCGCGGGAACTGCTCGTGGTGGGGACCCTCGGGGAGCTGCCCGCGGAGCTGGCGCTGACCGCCGAGGCGGACGCGCGCCTGGCCGCCCAGGCGCAGCGGGTCGCGCCGGCGACGGTGGTGCGCCTGCTGGAGCAGCTGGGCGCCGCGCTGGAGGCGGTGAAGGCCGGCGGGGAGCCGCGCACGCAGCTGGAGCTCGCCCTCGTGAAGGCCGCGCGCCCGGAGACCGACAGCTCCCTGGGGGCGCTGCTCGCCCGCCTGGAGCGCCTGGAGAGGCAGACGGGAGGAGATGAAGGAGGAGGGCCGCCCGAGGCGGCCTCAGCGGCGTTCGTTGCACAGACCCGGGCGCCCGCCCCGACGCACCCCGCGGAGGAGCTGCTGACTGTCGCCACGGCGGAGCAGCCCTCGGTGGCGCAGTTCCCGCCCGCGGCGGCGGCCGAGCAGCCGTCGCCGAGCGAGGCCCCCGCGCGGGCAGAGGACGTGGAGGAGCCCGAGACGCCCCCGCCGGAGCCCTCCGTGGCCGACGGGCCGCGGGACGTGGAGACGTTCGACGCGCTGTGGCCGGCGGTGTTGGAGCTGGTCGGCGCGGAGAACAAGCTGCTGAGCGCGGTGCTCGCCGAAGCGCGGCCGGTGGCGGTGAGCGAGGAGGAGCTGACGGTGGCGTTCCCCCCGAGCGCGTCGTTCTCCAAGAAGAAGGCCGAGGACTCCGCCCACCGCGCGACGGTGACCGAGGCGCTGCGCCAGCTGACCGGGCAGCAGCGTCTGCGTGTCGCCTACGAGCTGCGCGAGGAGCTGCCACCGCCGGCGGAGGGGCACGCGGGAGCGGCGCCACGCACCGAGGAGGAGTGGCTGGCGCGCTTGAAGGAGGAGTTCGACGCGAAGGAGCTCGACGCGGAGGAGCCTCCCGTGGAGGACCCCGGCGCGGAGGAGCTCGTCGGGGCGGGCGAGACGTACAGCGAGAGCGAGTAAGGAGCGAACCAGCCATGGCCCAGCAGAAGCGACCCAACATGCAGCAGATGCTCCAGCAGGTGCAGCGGATGCAGCGCGAGATGGAGCAGGCGCAGGAGGCACTCAAGCACGAGACCGTGGAGGGCACGGCAGGCGGGGGCGTGGTGCGCGTCCAGGTCTCGGGCGACCTGCAGGTCCGGTCGGTGACCGTCGCCCCCGAGGCGGCGGACCCCGAGGACGTGGAGATGCTCGGCGATCTCGTCTGCGCGGCGGTCAACGAGGCGCTGCGCGCCGCCCAGGAGCTGGCGGCGGAGCGGATGGGCGGGGCGACCGGGGGCCTCGACCTCGGCGCGCTCGGCGGCGGCCTCGGCCTGCCGGGATTGTAGGGCGGCCATAGGGTCCATGCCAGAACATCTGACGGTCCGAGGCGGCCGTTCCGAGGCGGTCTGCGCCACCCGCGGTGCTCGCCGTGCCACCAGCACGGCTGCGCTCGCGTGCGTCGCATCCCATCCACGGCCCGACCACCTCGATCCCGCCATCTATTCTGGCGTGAACCCTTGAGCACCTTCGCGCCCCCCGTCCAGCGGCTGGTCACCGAGCTCTCGAAGCTGCCGGGGGTCGGCACCCGCACCGCGCAACGGCTGGCCTTCCACATCCTGCGCGTCCCCGGTGAGGAGGCCACTGCACTGGCGCAGGCGATCCTCGAGGTGAAGGAGCGCATCGGGCTGTGCGAGGTGTGCTTCAACCTCGCCGACGAGCCCCGCTGCCGGATCTGCCGCGACCAGCGGCGTGACCACGGGGTGATCTGCGTGGTGGAGGAGCCCTCCGACGTGATCCCGATGGAGCGCATCCACGAGTTCGAGGGTGTCTACCACGTGCTCGGGGGCGCGCTGTCTCCGATCGACGGGGTGGACCCGGAGGACCTGAAGATCGCCGAGCTCTACGCGCGCGCGGTGCCAGGAGACGGAGCTGCCCCGACGGTCAGAGAGGTGGTGCTCGCGACCAACCCCACGACCACGGGGGAGGCAACGGCGCTGCACATCGCCCAGGGGCTGCACGAGCGCGCCTCCGAGCTGCGCGTGACCCGCCTCGCCAGCGGCCTGCCGGTGGGGGCGGACCTCGAGTACGCCGACGAGGTCACCCTCGGTAAGGCGCTCTCCGGCCGCCGGTCGCTATAGGTTCAGTTCGGCTTCAGTTCGCGCTGGGAGCTGAAGCTGGCACGGTGACGCGGACACCTTCGGCCGCGCCGGAGTGGCCGTTTGCTGCCTGCACCGACGCTGCCGCCGCCTGCACCGACGCCGACGCCGGTACGTGTGTCGGCACGAGCACGGGCGGGCAGGGGTCGTCACTCACAACGGCCCCCTCTGGCTCGTGTGTTTCCGGCTCTGGTGTGGCCCGCGGCCCGGCGCTCTGTTGACGCAGGTCGGGCACGATCGAGTCGAGCTCGAACGACGCCCAGCAGGCGCGGGCGAGCTCGTGGCCGTGGTTGGCCCACGTGGCGTTGATGACCTTGAAGCCACGTGCTTGCAGCGATTCGACCGCGGGCAGGTAGTCGGTGTCGGAGGACACCAGCAGAGCCGCGTCGAACGCCCGTTCCCCGGCGAGCGACAGCAGCCCGGTGACGATCGACGTGTCGACCCCTTTCTCCGGGGCCCACCGCAGGATCTCCTCGCAGTGGGGGCATTTCTCGATGCTGTGTTCGCACGCTCTGCAGTACACCGAGCGCGCCTTGGAGCGACGCACCCGCGTGGTCACGCGGAAGCGGGGCTGCTTGTCGAGGAACGCGTCCAGCCACCCCTTCAGCTTGCGCCCGGCGTCGTCTTCATCGTAGGAGGCGTACACCAACGTCTCCTCCAGGTGCAACATGTCTCCGGAGCCTGCGCTCTGCAGTTGACGTTCGCTCTCGGCGAGCAGGGCCGAGGGTACCCGCGTCCAGTCGATACGCTCACCGTACGCGCGGTTGCGCCACTGCAGGCTGAAGTTCCAGAAGTCGATGAAAATGCTTGTACGGTAGGCCACGCCCTATCCCCTATCGATTCGAGTTGCTCGCATACAACCACGATAGCGCCTATCCTGCCGACGTGTCGGAGATTGTCGTGATGAAGTTCGGCGGGACCTCCGTCGCGGACCCGGAGCGGATCAAGCGCGCGGCGCGGCGCATCGTCGAGCGGCGTGAGGCGGGCGCAGGCGTGGTGGCCGTGCTCTCGGCGCGGGGCAAGACCACCGACGAGCTGATCGCCATGGCGCAGGAGGTCTCCGAGGCCCCGGACGCGCGCGAGATGGACATGCTGCTCTCCACCGGCGAGCGCATCTCCTGCGCGCTGTGCGCGATGGCGATCAAGGACCTCGGCCACCGCGCGATCTCGCTGACGGGCTCGCAGGCGGGGATCGTGACCGACACCTCGCATACTCGCGCGCGGATACTCGATGTCCGCGCGGAGCGCGTCCGCGCGGCGCTGGCGGAGGACCACATCGTGCTGGTCGCCGGCTTCCAGGGGGTCTCGACCACGACCCAGGACGTCACGACGCTGGGCCGCGGCGGGTCGGACACCACTGCGGTCGCGGTCGCCGCGGCGCTGGGTGCGGACGTCTGCGAAATCTACACCGACGTGGCGGGCGTGTTCAGCGCGGATCCACGGATGGTTTCCGACGCACGCCTGCTGAGGACGGTCTCCTTCGAGGAGATGCTCGAGATGGCGGCCTCGGGCGCCGGCGTGCTGCAGCTGCGCTCGGTGGAGTACGCGCGCAACCACGGCGTGCGCATCCACTGTCGCTCCTCCTTCGAGGACCGTCCCGGTACCGTGGTGGTCTCCGAGGCAGAGACCATGGACCACGCCGAGCGACCCCTCATCACCGCCGTGACCCACTCGACCTCCGAAGCGATGGTCACGCTGCTGGGGGTCCGTCACAGGCCGGGCGTGGCGGCGAGCATCTTCGAGGCGCTCGCGCAGGCCGGCGTGGACGTGGACATGATCGACCAGAACCTGCCCACCTCCGGGGGCGAGCTCGCCGAGATCTCCTGCACGGTGCCCCGCGAACACCTGCGCGAGGCGCGCGCGGCGCTGCAGCCGCTCGCTGGCGAGGCGTTCTCGGAGCTGGTCGCGCGCGAGGAGATCGGCAAGGTTTCGATCGTCGGCGCCGGTATGCGCTCGCACCCGGGGGTCGCAGCGAAGGTGTTCAGGGTGCTCGCCGAGCAGGGCCTCAACATCGAGATGATCTCGACCTCGCCGATCAAGATCTCCTGCGTCATCCCCCGCGAGCGCGTCGAGTCGGTGGTGCGGGCGCTGCACGCCGCGTTCGAGCTCTCCGGGCCGGACACCGTCCGCGTGGAGGAGCCCTTTCAGCCGCGCGGTGCCTGATTCACACTAAACCTGATGTTTTTTGTGAGAAAACTCCTTCCAGGATTTTCACAGAGAACACCATTTTAGTGAGGATTACCTTTCCGCAGGACTCCTTGCAATTTGCCCCAAATTTTCGTCCAGTGTGGTAGGGTCCCGCTCAAGCGGCCGCAAATTGCGAAGTGGTCGCGGGATGTTCTGGATTGGGATACAACGGAGGGGTTCCAGCTGCAGCATTGAGCGCACATCGACGCAGGAGGCGTCGCGCTTTCTGCGTCTCGTCGATTGATTGAGCGTCGTTTGCCGGGGCTGGGCGAGGCGCTCTCAGTCGTAGTTCGGCTGTCGCCGCCGTGCGATTGTCACGGACCGAGGGCGTGGATTTTCTACAGGTGCTTAACGTCGTTTTGGCTAGGGACAGGTAGGTTACGGACACTAGGCAGAGCTTGGCTTTCCTGTACACCGCTCGTCGGGGGTGGGAAAGTCGGGAGAATCGACCGCGATAACCGCGATACGGGGGTATCGACAGTGCCAATGGCTATGGCAGGAGTTGACCACAGTGCAAGGATGGAGCGACCGCTCCGGCACGCCAGGTCTGGCGCGCCCGCGGCTCGTCAGGGAGAGACCAACTCGCGCCTCGTCTCGCAGGCGATCAAGCGGGCCCAAGCCGGCGACCGCGACGCGCTCGGGTTCCTCTACGCGCGCTACGCCGACAACATCTACGGCTACGTGCGCAGCATCGTCCACAACCACCACGAAGCCGAGGACATCACCCAGCACGTCTTCGCGAAGCTGATGCGGGTGATCGGCAAATACGAGGAGCGGGACGTCCCCTTCTTCGCGTGGGCGCTGCGCGTCGCGCGCAACGTCACGATGGACTACATCCGCTCCGAGCGGCTGATCCCCGTGGAGGAGATCAGGAAGGCCGACGAGCGCGAGGAGGCCGACCCGGCGGCGGGCGGCAGGATGCAGGACTTACGCGAGGCGCTCGACACGCTGCCCGTGGCCCAACGCGAGGTGCTGATCCTGCGCCACGTCGCGGGTCTCTCGCCGATCGAGATCGCGAAGCTCACCGGCAAGAGCGAGGGGTCGGTCCACGGTCTGCACCACCGCGGACGCAGGACGCTCGCGGCGGAGCTGGCGAGTCGCGGCGTGGCCCCGACGACGATGGCCGCCCGGGTTCACGCCTGACCCGAGCTCTCGGCAGGCAGCGGAGGCGCTGCACGCTCGTGACACAGTCACGGTAGGGCCAGCCTGAGAGGGGCTGAGGGGGGCGCGCCGGCGCGCGGGTACGGGCCCCCGCGGGCGGGTACCCCGCCCGCGGGTCAGTCGCCGCCCAGGAGCTTTCCGAGCGGGTGCGGCTCCCCGAGCGGGTGCGACTCCGGCAGCCGTCGCGCGATGCGCCCGGAGTCGCCGTCCGCGAGGTAGTACAGCACTCCGTAGCTCGCGAGCTCCTCGACCGAGACCTTCAGCCGGGCGGCCTCCTGCTCGAGCGCTTCCCACGCGAACGGTTCGAGGCCGATCGTCAGCCTGCGCGCAACGCGAAGTTCGCGCCCGCTGTCGCTCGCCGAACTATCGTCTGCGCACACGTCGATCACCACCGCCGTCGAGGTCGGTTCCCACTCCACTCTGCGACAAC
Source organism: uncultured Solirubrobacterales bacterium (assembly GCA_963701215.1). GTDB lineage: Bacteria > Actinomycetota > Thermoleophilia > Solirubrobacterales > Solirubrobacteraceae > Palsa-744. The sequence goes on along the minus strand of OY969580.1, from coordinate 3,405,111 downwards.
GCAGAACGGCGGCCAGACTTGCCGCAAGCGCCGGCCCGAGAGGTGCTGAAAAAGGTTGGTTCTCGCAGACAGGCCGCTGCTTGGGGGGTGCCCGACCCCTCTGGACTGCATGCCACGGGCAGGTTTGGCGCAAGATGGGCTGTCAACGGAAGCTCGGATAGCGTTCCAAAAGGTGTGAGCGATTTCCGCTCGCAGAATAACAACCTCACCCGACGTCATGCCTCTCCCGACCTCGTTTTCCATCGTCCCCCTACTTTCCGAGGGTCTGCCAGCACCCCCGAGGATCTCGCGACGTGCCTCGCCTCCGGCCAGCGCGGCGCCGGCGGCGAGGGACGCGTCGGGTGAACCTATCAACCGCGGGCAGGGGTTGGCAAGGCGTGCAGGGGCGAGCCCACCGACGGTCGGACGGCCACGCCCGAGATCGCGCCCGCAGGCGGTGATGGGCAGGTACTAATTTCGGTGGAACGTCGCCTTTCCTTGGTCTGAGGGGGCATGGGTCTGTATAGGATGCTCGCGCGGTATCGGCAGCGCCGGGAAGAGCGCTGGCCCAAACGGAGACGGCGATGCGCGTCACGGCCCACAGGACAGGGATGCGCCGGAGGGGGTATAGCGTTGACCAGGCAAGCAGGTTCTCTGCAGGTGTCGATTGCGCGCTGCGCGGGCGTAGCGGTCGCGGCGGTTCTCGCCCTGGCGTTCTGGGCGCCCTCGGCGGCGCACGCGAGCGGCTGCACCGACACGTTCACGAACACGGCGGGCGGCAGCTGGAGCACGGGCTCCAACTGGAGCAAGAAAGCCGCGCCGAGCACCGCCGAAGAAGCCTGCATCACCGAACCGGGCACCTACACGGTCACGCTCAGCGCGAGCAGCGTGAGCGTCAAGTCGCTGACGCTTGGCGGTAGCTCCGGTACCCAGACGCTCGCGGTCGAAAGCAACTGCTCGGGGGCCGCCTCGCTGGGCAGCACCGAAGGGATCGGCGTTGGCGCCAAGGGCGCCGTCACGCTCACCAACGGCGGGCTCTGTGCGAACACCGTCACGCTCGGCGGGCCGGTCACGAACGCCGGCACGATCACGACCGCTCCCGGCACGACCGGCGGCGCGCGCAACCTCGAAGGCAACCTCACGAACACGGGCACGCTGGCGATCGAAACGACGACGGCGTTTGGCGGGTCGAAAGCGACGCTGACCAACGAAGGCGCGGTCGAGCTCGCCGCAGGCGTGGAGCTGTTCGTCCCCAACAGCGGCACGTTCTCCAACGGGGCCGGTGGCTCGATCTCCGCGACGGGCAGCGCGAGCGTGTTCATCCCCAGCGGCGCGACGTTCAACGAGGGTGCGGGTACGACCAGCGGCACAGAACCGGTGATCGTCGAACAGGCGACGCTCGAGTACGCGGGGTCTGGTGCGAGCTCGATCAGGCTGCGCAGCTACTACGACCACCTGAGCGGCACCATCGCCCCGGGCCAGTCGCTTGCGATCGAAGCCTGCGTGGGCGCCGGAGAGCCGGCGATCGTCGACGCGGCGAAAAGCTTCGCCAACGAAGGTTCGCTCACGGTCACGAGCGCCAAGCACAGCGGCCTCGACTGCGGCGGCAACGATTACGCCACGCTCGACGTCGAAAGCGGCACGCTCACGAACACCGGCACGATCGACGTGGAACCGGGCACCGGCGGCGCGCGCACCTTGGAAGGCGGCCTCACGAACAAAGGCACGCTGGCGGTCGATACGACGACGGTGTTTGGCGGGTCGAAAGCGACGTTGACCAACGAAGGCGCGGTCGAGCTCGGCGCAGGCCTCGAGCTTTCAATTACGAACAATGGCACGTTCACGAACGGCACCGGCGGTTCGATCGCGGCGCCCGGCGGCGCGAACGTGTTGATTCCCAGTGGCTCCACGTTCAACGAGGGCGCGGGTACGACCAGCGGCGCAGAACCGGTGATCGTCGAACAGGGAACGCTCAACTACTCCGGGTCTGGCGCGAGCTCGATCAGGCTGCGCAGCTACTACGACCACCTGAGCGGCAGCATCTCCCCGGGCCAGTCGCTTGCGATCGAAGCCTGCGCGGGCGGCGGGAACCCGGCGATCGTCGATGCAGCGAAAAGCTTCGCCAACGAAGGCTCGCTTACGGTCACGAGCGCCAAGCACAGCGGCGCCGATTGTGGCGGTAACGATTACGCCACGCTCGACGTCGAAAGCGGCACGCTGACGAACACCGGCACGATCGACGTGGAACCGGGCACCGGTGGGGCGCGCACCTTCGAAGGCGGTCTCACGAACAAGGGCACGCTGGCGATCAACGCCAACACCTCCTACGACGGTGCGAGCGCGGTGCTCACCAACGAAGGCGCGCTCGATCTGGCTGAAAGCGTGGGGCTGTCGGTCTCGAACACCAGCTCGGTCGTCAACGGTGCGGGCGGCAATATCGCCGGCGGCGCCACCGGCTATCTGTTGGCGGAGTCGGGTACCTCATTCACGGAGGGTGCGGGTACGACCAGCGGCACAGAACCGGTGATCATCGAACAGGCAACGCTCGAGTACACGGGGTCTGGTGCGAGTTCGATCCGACTGCGCAGCTACTACGACCACCTGACCGGCAGTATCTCCCCGGGCCAGTCGCTTGCGATCGAAGCCTGTGTGGGCGGCGGGAACCCGGCGATCGTCCGCGCAGCGAGCGGCTTCAGCAACGAAGGCTCGCTCACGGTCACGAGCGCCAAGCACAGTGGCGCCGATTGCGGCGGCAACGACTACGACATCCTCGACGTCGAAAGCGGCACGCTGACGAACACCGGCACGATCGACATCGAACCCGGCATCGGCGGCGGGCGCACCTTCGAAGGCAGCCTCACGAACAAGGGCACGCTGACGATCGCGGCGAACACCAGCTTCAACGGATCCAAAGCGGTGCTCACCAACGAAGGCGCGCTCGAGCTGGCTGAAGGCGTGGGGCTGTCGGTCTCGAACGCCAGCTCGGTCGTAAACGGCGCGGGCGGCAATATCGCCGGCGGCGCCACCGGCTATCTGTTGGCGGAGTCGGGTACGTCATTCACGGAGGGTGCGGGTACGACCAGCGGCGCAGAACCGGTGGTCGTCGAACAGGCGACGCTCGAGTACGCGGGGTCTGGTGCGAGCTCGATCAGGCTGCGCAGCTACTACGACCACCTGAGCGGCAACATCGCCTCCGGCCAGTCGCTTGCGATCGAAGCCTGCGTGGGCGGCGGGAACCCGGCGATCGTCGACGCCGCGAGCGGCTTCAGCAACGAAGGCTCGCTGACGGTCACGAGCGCCAAGCACGGTGGCGCCGACTGTGGCGGCAACGATTACGACATCCTCAACCTCGCAAGCGGCACGCTCACCAACACCGGCACGATCGCCGTGGAACCCGGCACCGGCGGTGAACGCAAACTCGAAGGCAGCCTCACGAACGATCGCCTGCTCTCGCTCGGCGCGGGCACGACCCTGAAAGTCACGGGCTCCTACACCGAAGCCAAAGCCGGGACGCTCGAGACGATGCTCGGCGGCACCTCGGACTTCGGCGCGCTGTCGGTGAGCGGATCGGCGACGCTCGCCGGCACCGTGCTCGCGCGCCAGGTCAACCCGTTCAAAGGCGAACTCGGCCAGAAATTCGCGATCCTCACCGCCGCCTCGCGCTCGGGCTCGTTCGGGCACACCTCCGGCGCCACGATCGGCCCGGACCTGTACTACTCGCCCGTCAACACGGCCACCGGGACGAACCTCGTGGTGCTCGAAGGCGAATCGCCCGAAAAGGTCCCCACGAACGTGACCAAGCCGACGATCTCCGGGGGCACGCAGCAGGGCCAGACGATCGTGCTCGACTCCACCGGCACGTGGGAACAGGCGCCCGGCGAATACTCCTACCAGTGGCTGCGCTGCGAAGCGTCGGGCGCGAACTGCCAGGCGATCGCGGGGGCGACGGGGCAGAGCTACCTGCTCACCGGTGCCGACGCCGGCCACCGGATCTCACTGCAGGTGATCGCCTACAACGGGGCCGGGGAAAGCGCTCCGGCCGAACCGAGCTCTGCCAGTCCGGTGATCACTGCGCTCCCGCTGCACGCGTACGCCGGGGAAGCGGTCTCGGCGGTGGAAGGCGCGTCGGTGACGCTCGACGGCTCGGGCAGCACACCCGCCGCTGAAATCACTAAGTACCGCTGGCAGTTCGGCGATGGCGCCGAAGAACAAGGCGCGGGCGACGCGATCCTGTACCACACCTACGCGACCGCGGGCACCTACACCGCGAAGCTGACGGTCTTCCGCGGCGGCGAAGAATCGAGCGCGTCCGTCACGATCAAGGTCACCACCAAGCCAAAACCTGCCGGCGGGGGGCACCCGGCCGAAGGGGTGTACATCACGGTCAAGGGCACGGGCAATGAACCCATCCCCGGCGCGAGCGTGCTGTACGTCGGCTCGGGCGGCGCGCGCATCGAAGCCGCGAGCGCCTCCAGCGGCGAAGCAGTGCTCAAGGGCCTGCCGGAGGGCACGGACACGGTGTACGTGTACAAGAGCGGCCTGCGCCCCGCCGTCGCCCAGGTGGCGGTCAACGGCGAAGGCGACGGCTCGGCGAGCGTCACGCTGTCTCCCGGCGAAACCGCCGCGGCGGAAGTGAAGTCGAAGGAACTCGACTACGAAGAAATCGTCGCCGCAGGGATCAACCCGAGCGAACCGGCCAACCAGAACGTCTACAAATTCGTGATCAAGCTCGCGTTCATCGAATCGCCGCCGATCGAAGTGCACGGCTACGTCAACGGCGGCGGCGAGTTCGTCGGCGGCACCGGCGCCAGCGGCGGCGGGGGCGGCTGGTCGTGCGGCTCCGGCGGCTGTGAAGGCGGCGGCGGCGGCGGTGGCGGTGGTGGCGGCGAACGGATCATCGCCCAGCCCGAGGTCGTCCAGGGCCACCCGTTGATCCAGTGGCTGATCCTGCACGGCAAGGCGGCGGTGCTCAAGCAGTTCTTCGAAGTGAGCATGATCGTCCAGAACCTCTCCCCTGAACCGTTCACGCTCGCAAAGGGCACGGCGACGCTGAACCTGCCCGAAGGGTTGAGCCTCGCCCCGACGACGGCGCAGCAGGCGCTGACCAATGAAGTGCCGGCCGTGCCGGGTGGCGGCAGCACGACGACCAACTGGATCATCCGCGGCGACAAACCGGGCGAATACAACCTCTCGGCCCAGTACAAGTCGACGCTCGAACCGTTCGAAGCGCCCGTGTCGGTACAGGCGGCGCTCGCCAACCCGCTGAAGGTGTGGGGCAAGGAAGCGATGACGCTGAAGGTCAGGGCCGACGAAGGCAAGCTCCACGAAGGCGTGCCCTACCACGTGTACGTCGGCGTCGAAAACAAATCCGACGTCCCGCTTTACAACGTCGCCCTGACGATCGAAGAAAACCCGCACGTCAGCTTCATCTTCCAGCCCGAACAGCAGTTCAGCGAACTGGTCGGCGAACTGAAGCCCGGCGAAACCTTCTTCGTCAAACGCCCCTACATCCTGATCCCCAACGCCGAAAGCGTGTCGGTCTTCAACCCGGCGCTGTCGAGCGCGACATTCGTGGGCGAAAAGGAACACCCCGGCGAAAACATCGAAAAGATCCCCGCGCCGACAATGTACCCCCTGGAGTCCGCGGCGAGCATCCCCGGATACGTGCGTCTGAAATGGACCCCGGTCCCGGGCGCGGAAGGGTACAAGGTGTTCTCGACCCAGACTCTCGAAACGCTGTTCACGAACATACCGCTGAGCGTCCTGCCGAGCAGCTCCTCGAAAACGGCGGTTACGGAACTGCCGGCGAGCGCCACCGAAGCCTACGTGCCGGCGAGCTCCTCCGAAGCGCTCTGGTATGCGGTCAGCACGGTCATCGATGGACACCTCGAACTCGAGTCCTCGCCGATGGTCGAAGCGTCTGCGCCGGTGTCGAAAGTGCCGACGGTCTCGTCGGTCAGTCCGGCGTCGGGGACGGTGGACGGTGGGACGCCGATCACGATCAAGGGCACGGGCTTTGTTCCGGGTGCGACTGTGGAGATTGGACAGGGCGGTGGCGTCGGGCCGACGGCTATTCCGGCTTCCAAAGTGGTGGTGGTCTCGTCGACCGAAATTACCGCTACGACTGGCGGCCCCGCCAAACCCGGTACCTGGAACCTGTTCGTCATCGATTCAGGGGGAACCAGCTCCCAGAACACCGGTGACGACTTCACCTATTTCACTTACCCCACGGTTTCGTCGGTGAGTCCGGCGTCGGGGTCGGTGGCGGGGGGGACTCCGATCACGATCAAGGGCACCGGCTTTGTTTCTGGTGCGGCTGTGGAGATCGCGCAGGGCAATGGTCCTGGGCCGACTGCGATCGCGGCGTCCAATGTGGTGGTGGTCTCTTCGACGGAAATCACCGCCATCACAGGCGGCTCAGCCAAAGCCGGTACGTGGAACCTGTTTGTCATCGACTCGGGGGGGACCAGTCCCTCCAACCCTGGTGACGACTACACCTATTTCACCTATCCCACGGTCTCGTCGGTGAGTCCGGTGTCGGGGTCGGTGGCGGGGGGGACTCCGATCACGATCAAGGGCACCGGTTTCGTTCCTGGTGCGGCTGTGGAGATCGCGCAGGGCAATGGTCCTGGGCCGACTGCGATCGCGGCGTCCAAAGTGGTTGTGGTCTCTTCGACGGAAATCACCGCCATCACAGGCGGCCCCGCCAAACCCGGTACCTGGAACCTGTTCGTCATCGACTCCGGGGGGACTAGTCCCTCCAACGCCGGGGACGACTACACCTATAAGTAAGAGGCGATGATAGGCTCGCGTTAGGGGTGCTGGCGATGTCTCCGCGAGAAGAAGAGGGGCGGCAGGTCGAGCGAGCCGATGATCGCCAACGGCTAAGGCCCGCTGGGTTCAAGCGACGTCCGCTGCGCAGGGCGCCGTGGCGCATGGCGTTGCTCATAGGGTGTGTCCTACCGAGCATGCTCCTCCTCGTCCTCGGCGCGTCGAATGCTGCCGCCACCGAACCGCCGGCTCTTGTGGGCCTGTCGATCTCGCCGTCGTCGGTCAATATCACTTCTTCTGCTCAGACCGTCACCGTGAAGGCTCACATCACAGACCTTTCGGGTGTCCTGTTCGCGAACTTCTATTTCGTCTCACCCAAAGGCAGGCAAGGCACCGAGGTGGATCTCAAACTTGTCTCCGGTACCGAAACCAACGGCATCTACGAAGCGCAAGATACGATCCCTCAGTTCGACGAACCGGGAATCTGGAAGGCACATATTGGGATGACAGACAAGGTCGGTAATGGCAGTGAACTCAACCAGCCAGAACTCGAAGCCAAGGGATTCCCCTCGACTTTAGAAGTCATAGGCACAATCCAGGACACCGAACCGCCGGCTCTTGTGGGCCTGTCGATCTCGCCGTCGTCGGTCAATATCACTTCTTCTGCTCAGACCGTCACCGTGAAGGCTCACATCACAGACCTTTCGGGTGTCCTGTTCGCGAACTTCTATTTCGTCTCACCCAAAGGCAGGCAAGGCACCGAGGTGGATCTCAAACTTGTCTCCGGTACCGAAACCAACGGCATCTACGAAGCGCAAGATACGATCCCTCAGTTCGACGAACCGGGAATCTGGAAGGCACATATTGGGATGACAGACAAGGTCGGTAATGGCAGTGAACTCAACCAGCCAGAACTCGAAGCCAAGGGATTCCCCTCGACTTTAGAAGTCAAAGACGAAGTACCGACGGTCTCCTCGGTCGCTCCGGCGTCGGGTACGGTAGAGGGAGGGACTCCGATCACAATCAAGGGCACCGGCTTCGTTCCTGGTGCGACTGTGGAGATCGGACAGGGCTATGGTGCCGGACCGACGGCGATCCCTGCATCCAAAGTGGTGGTGGTCTCTTCGACCGAAATCACAGCCGTCACTGGGGGACCAGCCAAACCCGGTACCTGGAACCTGTTTGTCATCGACTCGGGGGGGACTAGCCACTCCAACTCCGGGGATGACTACCACTATTTCACCTACCCCACGATTTCTTCGGTCAGTCCGGCGTCGGGGACGGTTGCGGGGGGCACTCCGATAACGATCAAGGGCACAGGTTTTATGCCCGGTGCGACTGTGGAGATCGGACAGGGCTTTGGTCCTGGGCCCACGGCCATCGCGGCGTCTAAAGTGGTTGTGGTCTCGTCGACCGAAATCACCGCTACGACTGGGCCCCCCGCCAAACCCGGTACCTGGAACCTATTCGTCATCGACTCGGGGGGGACCAGTCCCTCCAACGCCGTGGACGACTACACCTATAGGTGAGACCACGACCTGGCTCTCGTCGCAGTAGTCGAGGTCGATCACCGCGGAGTGGCGATGTGTCCGGCGTACGAGGTAGGAAGCATTCAGTGCCACAGCCCGCTGAGGGGTACGGCGGCGAGGCGGTCGCCGAACGGGAGCGTGTCCGCTCCGGTGTAGATCAGTGCGCCGGCGTTGAAGCGCGCGCCGAGCTTGTCGCGCAGGTAGCGCAGCCCGGCGAAGTCGGTGCTAGTGGGGGTTGCGCCTGCCTTGACCTCGATCCCGACGATCTCGCCACTGTGGCGCTCGAGGATCACGTCGACCTCGCGTTGCTGCTTGTCGCGGTAGTGGAAGAACCGTACGGGCTCGGCTGCCCAATCTGCCTGACGGCGGAGCTCCATTGCGATGAAGCTCTCGAGCATGGCGCCGGCAATGCCGCCGTCCTCGGCGATCCGTCGTTCGTTTGCGCCGATCAGAAATGCGAGCAGCCCGCTGTCGAGGATGTAGAGCTTGGCGCTCTTGATCTGGCGGCTCGAGAGATTCGTGTGCCATGGCCGAAGCTTTGCGACGAGGAAGAGGTCTTCGAGGATCTTCGTGTGAGCTCTGGTGGTATTGGTGTCCACGCCAAGGTCCGTTGCCATGCCGTGAAAGGAGGCCAGTCCGCCGGAGCGCGCGGCGATGAGGTAGAGCAGCCGCTCGATGTTCTCCACGTTGCGCACGTTGGCGACGTCTCTAAGGTCACGGCTGATGATCGAGGTGATGTAGCTGGAGAAGAAGCCCGATCGGCCGCGTGAGCTGCGACCCTGAAGCTCGGGGTAGCCGCCGGTTACCAGCATGCCCGCGGCGGCGGCACGACCAATGGTCGCTTCGGAGATGGGGGGAAACCTTCGGTCGAAGATTGCGTCGATGAACGTCTCGCGGGTGCCACGCAGCTCGCCCTGGGAGAGGGGTGAGAGATCCATGTACTGGACGCGACCGGGAAGCGCGTCGGCGACGGTGGGGAGCGTGAGGAGGTTGGCTGACCCGGTGAGCAGGAACTGTCCGCGCGTCTGGTCGCTGTCGAGGCGCCGCTTGATCGCGAGTAGCAGGCTGGGTACACGCTGAACCTCGTCGATCACCACCGGGCCGGCGATCGAGGCAACAAAGCCTGCCGGGTCTTCCCGCGCCGCGTTCGCCGTGGGCTCGTCGTCGAGGCTGATCAGCCGGGCGGGGTGCTCGTTGGCTGCAATATCCGCAACGAGCGTGCTCTTACCGACCTGCCGGGCCCCCAGCAGCGCGACGGCGCGGCTCTCGGCGAGCGCTTCGAGAACCTGCGGACGGACGTGGCGGGCAAGGAGCTTTTCCGGCACATGGCAAGACTACCACGGTATCGGGCAGATTATGAATTAAGTAGGCGACAGATTAGGATTTGTAGTGCAGACACATTGTGACGCCGAGCCGCATTTGGGCATGCTGGACGCGACCGGGAAGCGCGTCGGCGACGGTCGGGAGCGTGAGGTGGTTGGCTGACCCGGTGTGTAGGTAAGCTCCAGCGTATGCAGCGTATGCGAACACTGGCTCTGGACCGTCCCACCGCCGGGCTCGACATCTTGCCGGCTCGTCGCATAGCGGCGCTTCGTTCGGTCGTGGTCGTCGCGGTCGGGTTCGTTCTCTGCTGCGCCCAGAGCGCGGCCGCGGCCACCGTCTCGCCGCTACCTCGCTCGGATTACGTCGTCCGCGCCGTGTGTGGCGCGCCGGCTCCCGGGCGCGCGGGGTGCCTAGCGTTGCAGCTGGTACCGCAGACCACCGAAGCTCGCGCCCACACCCACCCGCTCGGGATGGTTCGTGCGGCTCCGGTGGCGGCGCGCTCGCCGGCTGCCGGTGACTATGGCCTGAGGCCGCAGGACCTGCACAGCGCCTACGACCTGCCGGACAGCGCGGCGGGCGCGCAGACGGTCGCGTTGGTCGACGCCTACAACGACCCGACCGCCGAAACAGACCTGAAAGCGTACGACGAAGAATTTGGGCTGCCCGAATGCACGAGCGGCGACGGCTGCTTCAGGCAGGTCAACCAGAACGGCGAAGCCGGGAACCCGCCGTTCCCCGAGACCACCAAAGAATTGGAAACAGCGCGCAAAGGCTCGCGGGCGAAACGCGAAGAGGCCGCAGAAGCGACCGGTTGGGCGCTCGAGATCTCGCTCGACATCGAGGTCGCGCACGCGACGTGCCAGAGCTGCGACATCGTGCTGCTGGAGGCGAGCGGGCCCAGCTACGAAGACCTCGAAAGGGCCGAGCAGAGTGCGGCCACCCTCGGCGCCGGCGAGATCTCGAACTCCTGGGCGGGTCCCGAGGAAGGCGAGACCCCCGAACTGGAGAGCGCCAGCCCGTTCAACCATCCCGGCCTCGTGATCACGGCCGCCGCCGGCGACGACGGCTACCTGAACTGGGATGCGGCGAGCAGCTTGGAAAGGGGCTACGTCAACTTCCCCGCGTCCTCGCCGCACGTGGTCGCGGTGGGCGGCACCCGCCTGAGCCTCGGGACGGGCAGCGCTTGGGCGGGTGAGATGGTTTGGAACGGCGACCACGCCACCGGCGGCGGCTGCAGCGTGGTGTTCACCGCGCAGCCCTGGCAGCAGTCCGTCTCGGACTGGTCTGGGGTCGGCTGCGCCACCAAACGCGCGGTCGCTGACGTGGCCGCCGACGCGGACCCCTACACCGGGGTCGCCGTCCACGACACGAGCCCGGAATGCGAATATCGCTACGAAGAAGCCGGCGTCAAACACGTGGCCTACTGGTGCACGATCGGCGGCACCAGCCTCTCCACTCCGTTGATCGCCTCGGCGTTCGCGCTCGCCGGTGGCGCCAACGGCGTGGAATATCCCGCCGAGACGCTCTACGAAAACGCGCTGAAGTCCCCGGGGTCGCTGCACGACGTCACCGTCGGCTCGAACGGGGAATGCGCCGAACCCTTCCTGGAAGACGGCCTATCGGCCTGCACGTCCGCCGAAGAGGCCGCGAGCTGCGCCTCCAAGGCGATCTGCCTGGCGGGGACAGGTTACGACGGTCCCACCGGGGTTGGGACGCCCGATGGGATCGCCGCGTTCAAGCCGCTACCGAATCCACCGTTGGCTGTGACGTCGGTGAGTCCGGCGTCGGGGACGGTGGCGGGGGGTACGCCTATCAGGATCACGGGCACCGGTTTCGTTCCCGGCGCGACGGTGGAGATCGCGCAGGGCCATGGTCCTGGGCCGACGGCCATTCCTGCGTCCAAAGTGGTTGTGGTCTCGTCGACCGAAATCACCGCTGTCACCGGCGGCTCAGCCAAACCCGGCGCCTGGAACCTGTTCGTCATCGACTCGGGGGGGACCAGCCCCTCCAACTCCGGTGACGACTACAGCTATTTCACCTACCCCACGGTCGCTTCAGTCAGTCCGACATCGGGGGCGATCGAGGGGGGGACTCCGATCACAATCGAGGGCACCGGGTTCGTTCCCGGCGCGACGGTGGAGATCGCGCAGGGCCATGGTCCTGGGCCGACGGCGATCCCGGCGTCCAAAGTGGTTGTGGTCTCGTCGACCGAAATCACCGCTGTCACTGGCGGCTCAGCCAAACCCGGCACCTGGAACCTGTTCGTCATCGACTCGGGGGGGACCAGCCCCTCCAACTCCGGTGACGACTACACCTATAAGTGAGCCTACAGATGGTCCGTTGCGAGCGCCTCGGTCTGCGCCGGCAGCGTGTGAGCGATGAGGAGCGCCGTTATGCAATCGACCATTGGCAGTTGCTGGCGAGGCTACGGCGGGCGCTGCGCACGGAGCCCAACGTGCGTCTTGCGGCTGTCTATGGCTCGGTCGCGCGCGGCAGGCTGGATGGTGGCTTCAGCAATCGGCAGGCCGAGACGTTCATAGAGCTCTACCGCACCCGCAATCGTCTTCAGCATTCCTAGCCGGACATCGAAGCGGACGAGATACACCGGCAGGTCCGCCTCTTGCTGCGTCATCTCCCGCGGTTCGTCAGGAGCTTTTCGCCTGGCTTTCAGAAGCGCGGCATCGAGCTCTGAGGCGCCATGCGCCCATCGTGGTGGGGGAGGGCGCTGGCCAGCCGACGCGGAAGCCCCGATATCTGTATGGTTCCATTGATCGACCGATACTACGGGTCGCCGGCTCCTCGCCGTGGCGACCTACAAGCCGAGGTGTGGATATGAGCGAAGTAACCAGCGTGAATGGCCAGACCGGTGTGGTGGTCCTGACAGCGGCCGACGTCAGTGCGGTCGCCGAGTCGGAAGCCGGGCAGCCGAGCGGCGTGGCGACCCTCAACGGCAGCGGAGAACTTACCGCAGCGCAGCTGCCGGGTTCGGTGGTGAGCAGCAGTACCAAGGAACACGGCGAAGCAGAAGGCGAACAGACCCCCAACCTAGCGGAAGGGCACGTCCACACCTACACGGCCAAGGGCGCGTTTGCGCTCCAGAAACCAACGAACTGGCCGACGGGCACGACGTACGCTCAGGTGGTCGTCACGCAGAACTCCGCAGGGGGTCACGCGATCACGACACCGGGTCTCGTCTGGATCGGTGGCCCGGAACCAAAATGGAAGACCGAAGCCAACGCGGTCAATGTCATCTCGCTCGTCTCCTTCGATGGGGGCCTCCATTGGTTCGGTGAAGCATCACCGGAAGGCCCGACTGGCGCCCAAGGCCCTGAAGGTTTTTACCCATCAAAGCTGAAGCTGCCCAGCAAAATCCTTACTTACAAAACCACGGGATCTAGCTCAAGCGAAGAACGACAAGCGCTAGCCGAGAGCCTTCCTCGCGAAGTGGCAAACGCGAACCTGGTCCTCACCAGCGGAACCTCGATCTTCGCGGCGATCCCCGCTCCAGCAAAAAAGGTATGCAGAGGGCTCGGTTTTTGGGTTCAGGAAAAAGAGGGAACCGCGGCCAACCGTACCCACCTGTGGGTAGCGCTCCTCAACGCGGCGGGCGAAGTGGTGGCCGTGAGCGAAGACTTCACTTCCAGCGCGAACACGCCGGTCTTTGCGGCATCGTTTGTAGCGCTGCCGTTCGCGGCAACGTATGAAACGCCGGCAGAAGAACTTCTCCGGGGAATAGTGTGCGAGGTGATGAGTTCTACCAATCCGCTTACGGTGATAACAAGGGAAGGTAACGCCGTGGAGAACGCAGCGCCAGCCCTGTGCGGCACGGCCGGGGCGGGGCTTACTACACCGCCCGCCCTCAAAGCATCGCCCGCGCTCACGGGGGTCGCTAAGTACCCGTACATGGTGATCGTCTGATGCGACCCAAGCTCGCCGGGAGCACTCGGCTGACGAATCCCTTCGCTCCGTTTGCGCCTAACAATATTTTTGAACGCAATATGACCTCAGCCGCTCGGCGAGCGAGCCAGGAACTCGCCAAAAGGTACGCCAATCAGCTCAACTACAGCAGCGCCTCCTACTCCTACAACGTGGAACCTGCGCCGAATTTTTACGGTGCGGCATATGCGGGCGGAAAGATCGGTTACATGACCGCGAGTGGGTCCACTGAATCACACCTTCAGTTTGTGACCTACACTCCGACCATCCTTGTCGTGCCACCAACTACTCTGCGCCATAAGGTTACGTTTGTCAACTCGAAAGGGGAACCGGAACCCGCGGGGGCCGCCAGCAACCTGCAAGCGTTCTGGGAAGCGGTTCCCGTCCCCAGCGTCTCGACCATCCCTGAGGGAAGCCTGACGTACGCCACGGGCACAGACCACCACCTGTGTATCATCTGCGGACACGAAATGTGGGAGTTTTGGAAGTTTGAAGCAAACGAACCGCCCTATACGGCGCAGTACGGGGGGTATGTGGCGGATATGCGCACCTTCCTGGGTGTCCTACCGAACAAATGGGGCGCCCGAGCGACGGGGCTTGCGCTGATCGGCGGCCTCATCACCATGCAGGACATCGTTGAAGTGCTCCGCGGCGGCAAAATCAACCATGCGATCGGGATCAGCGCCCCCGTGTCAGGCCCCGGATGGGTCTCCCCCGCCACACGAAGCGACGCTGGCGAAGGCAGCTACTTTGGCGGCGCGCCAGAACTCCACGAAGGAACTCCCAACCCGGCCTACCCCTACACCGACGCTGTACCCGAGGGCAGCTGGTTTGTCTTCCCCGCCGCGTCGCGCCCCAGCGAATACGGGATCAACGCCACCAAAGAACCCATCGCCGCTGCGATCTTCGAAGCGATCCGCACCTACGGCTGCTTTATCCACGACTCCGGTGCAGGGAGCCTCACCATCCAACTGGAGAGCCCGGTCGCGCTTGGCTCCCCCTACTCCTGGGTCAAGGTGGATCCCACGGCGGCTGGGCCGTTCAACTGGTCCTTTTACGACAAAGCGTGGATACCAGCCTCTTGGGGAGATCCTACGCTGCATAAGATCACCGAGGAAATCCAGGGGACGGAAGGCATCCTGACCAAGCAACCGTGGAAGACCCTCGAAGTCCTCGAACCCTTCACGCCGTGATCGGGAGGCCGCTACGGCGCAAGAACAAAGGTCCACCGTTACCGGCGTACGTCAAGCCCCGGAGAAATCGTCCGATTATGCCTGCACATGAGGGCTGCACGCCGATTTGCAGGGAAAGACCGAATCGCTCTGTGTCCCGGCCTGTTAGGGGCATCGGTGATGAGTTTTACGCGCAGATTCGCCCAAGGGGCATCGTCGAGGACGAGGATCTGCTTGCTTGCGGCAACGTTGGCGCTGGTGGTCCCTCTCTGGGAGGGGATCGGCGTCGTGTATGCTCGGCATGCGGGTGATGTCCGTCCTCTAGTGCGGGGGCTCGTGACGTGCCGGTCCGCCCACCGTGGACGTCCTCGGACGGGCGGCAGTGAGCGACGCACGTCCGGGAAGCGATGCTCCAAGCCACACAAGAAGTCGACGGTGAGCAACGGCACGCCGCCCTCCGCGTCGGTCGTTCAGCAGCCGGGTCCATCGGGGGGTGCGCCGGAAGCTGGGAGCGCGACATCTTCCGCGACATCTTCCATTACGGGTGCCCTGTCTCCCGCCGGCCTTGCTTCGGAAAGCGGTGCCTCGGGTTCCCCGGAAAGCACGTCCGGCTCTGAAGGCACGCCAGGGTCGGGAGGCGGCTCGTCACGGACTGGGCCCGGCGGCTCCTCCGAAGGCACCTCGGGCTTGGAAGACCCCGTTGGCCCGGAAGGCCCGTCCGGCGCAGAAGGCTCCACGGGCTCAGAAGGCACCGCTGGAACCCCTCCTGGAGGCGCCTCCGGCTCTGAAGGGACGTCGGACTCGGAAGGCTCTGCTGGGGGCGCTCCGGGATCGCCGGGGAGCTCGAGCGATTCCGCAGAACCGTCCGCTCCGTTCCGCTTCTTCTCCTCCACCAGCTTCTGGAATGAATCGCTGCCCGAAGATGTGCCGTTGGATCCGAAATCGGCCGCGATAGTGGGTGCCTTCGCCAAAAAGATCAAAGAAGATGAAGAGGTCAAAAAAGGCCCGGCTATCAACACGACTGCGTGGTCCATTCCAATCTACGCGGTGCCGGTTGAACAGCCCACCGTCAGGGTGACGCTCGATGCTTCCTCGCGGATGCCGGGGGAGCCCGCCTTGCAGGCAGCGTGGGATGCGGTGCCGTTGCCGGCTAACGCCAAACCCTCGGTCGGCACCGATAAACATCTCCTGGTGTGGCAGCCGAGCACGGATAAGCTGTGGGAGTTCTGGCGGTTGGAACATACGGCTGAGGGCTGGCACGCTTCATGGGGTGGAGCGATCCAGAACGTATCGTCTAATCCGGGCTCTTATGACTCCGAAGCTTGGCCGGGCGCGAACGCGGATTGGGGGGCCTCCGCCTCGTCTCTGTCGGTTGCCGGTGGGCTAATCACGCTTGAAGATCTCGAAAAGGGCCAGATCAACCATGCTCTGGCGATCTCGGTTCCTGGCACACGCGTGGGGGTCTACACCTCTCCTGCCCACCGAACCGACGGGTCGTCCAGTGAACCGCTGTCGCTCCCCGAGGGCGCACATCTACGGCTGGATCCTAGCCTCGACCTGGATACCCTGCATCTGCCCCGGTTGACGCTGCTGGTGGCCGAAGCGGCGCAGCGCTATGGGATTGTCGTCAGGGACACTGGACCGAGCAACGTTGCCTTCTTTGCGCAGGATCCGACACCAACAGGGACGAATCCGTACGCCGGTCCGCACGGCTACTTCGAAGGCAAGACGACAACCCAACAGCTTCTCGCCTCCTTCCCCTGGAGTCATCTGCAGCTGCTGAAGATGGAACTCCACAGCAACTCTTGAGTGCGCGCGTGGCACCATGGTTCCGGGTGCCATCGACTACTATGCCGCGCTGAGCTTTGATGTCCAGCTTCCGAGCCGAACGGCAGGTCATCCTGATCAGCGCCGGCACCGCCGCTCGCCGGCGGGCCATGCGCGAGCAGGCCGGGCGGCTGGTCTTGGCGGTGGAATGGCCACGACTTGCCGAGACGTTGCACCTGCGCAAGCTGCTGCCCGCTCTCGGTCCACGCATCTTGGAGCTGGTGGGAGAGGCTGCGAGCGACGATTTTGCCGCGGCGGTCGAACAGGCGCTGGAGGCAGGGCGCCGACGGGGCGTCTTCCTGCAGCTAGTCGCGCTACGGGTCATGGCCATGCTCGCCGACGCCGGGATTCGATGCGCCCCTCTCAAGGGGCCGCTGCTGGGTGAGGCCATTTACGGCGATCCTGGCCGACGTCTCTCCAGCGATATCGACCTGCTCGTTTCCCCTGAGCAGCTGCAAGCAGCGGTGACGGTGATGCGCGGACTCGGCTATGGTGCTCCCACAGATTACGTGCAAAAGTGCGGTCTGCCTCTCCTGCACTACATGTTTGTCCACGAACGGGGCGAGTCGCCGCCAGTTGAGCTCCACTGGCGCATACATTGGTATGAGCGTGACTTCGCGTCCGAACGGCTCCTGCCACCGGCTGTGGATCCGACGGGCAATTGGCGCCCGAACCCCGCTGACGAGCTCGCCGCCCTTCTGCTGTTCTATGCGAGGGACGGCTTCATCGACCTGCGCCTTGCCACCGACCTGAGCGCCTGGTGGGATGTTTATGGTGCCGACCTGCCGCCCGACGCGCTCGAGCAGCTGTTGGGCGCGTATCCGGCATTGGCACGAGTCATTCCGGTCGCTGTCGAGGTGGCCGAGAAGGTTGTGGGCCTGCCCGCGGAGATGGTCATCGGCAAGGTTCGCGAGCTGGGTCTTCGCGAACGTCTGGCTGTGCGGCTAGCGAACCCGAATCCGCACTCCAGCCAATCCCAGCTCTATGCCGACATGGGCTTGATCGACGGGCTGCTGACGCCCCCGGGTGGGTTGGGTGCGTTCGTGCGACGCCAGCTGCTGCCTCCATCGGAGGTCAGGGAGGAACAAGCCCGGCGCGGAGCGAAACGACGGGCAAGGTCGTCACTTGGCCGCTGCGCGGGAATGCTCGGCCGGTACGGGCTGACGATGACGCGTCTCGCGCGCGCTTCCGAAACCTCGCCTGCGCCGTCGCGCGTCGGGCGTTGAAGGCCTTCCCCATGACTTAGCGCCGCTGGCGCTCACCGCTCAGGCAAGCTCGCGCGCGAGCTGCCGCGCCGTGAAATCCGCGCCGTACACGAATCGCATGACCGGTCCGAAGCTGCCCGCCGCCGCGTAGCCCACGAAGTAAAGGCCGGGCACACTGCTCTGAAACGAGCGGTCCAGCACCGGAGCGCTCGCGGCTGTGGCTACACGCGCGCGTAGGGCGGAGTCGAGGAATGACAGCCTGTGAAGATCGACGCGGTAGCCGGTGCCTGCCAGCACCCGTGCGACCGTGAGCTCCTCCTCCCCCGCAGGGCTTTGCAACCGCAGCCGCACCTCCTCGCCCTCCATCCGGGCCGCCTGGATGGTGTGCTCCAAGAAGGCGTTCACTTGTCCCTCGAAGCGCGGTCGCAGCCACCACGCCCCAGCCGGTCCGAGTGCTGTGTAGGCGATTCGCAACCGCTGGCGAGTTGGCGCGGCGTGCATCACTAGGGGGTGGCTGGCGTAGATACGCATCTTCAGGCCGTTGCCGAGACCCGAATTGGGGTAGCGAATGCGCGCCCTCAGCGGGCGGGGGCCGAGAACTGGATCTGGGTTCCAGACGATGCTCGACGCGCGGGCGAGCACCACGACGTCGGCTCCGGATTCGTGCAGCAGGACAGCTGCGTCCAGCGCCGATTGGCCGGCCCCCACCACGGCCACCCTGAGGTTTGTCCACTGCGTTGGATCCAGCTGGTCGTAGCTATGCACCACGGTGCCGAGCGGCAGGCCACGCAGCTTAGGCGGCAGATGCGCATAGCCCTGCACGCCGGAGGCCACGATTACGCGGCGGGCGTGCAGAGTTTCGCCTGTGCTCAGGCGAAGCTCGAAACCTCCCGCGGTGGGGCGGACACGCTCGACGGCTTGGCGACCCAGCACCGGGACGAAGCGCTCTTGAAAGCAGCATCCGTAGCGTTCGAAAGTATCGAGAGACACAGGGACACCCACGTCTCCGTACTCGAGTCCATGCTCGGCGCAGAAGCGCTTCAGCGTGCACTCTCCGGCGGGGTCGGATATGTTGGAAGCGAAGCCCTCGGACTTCAGACACATCCCCATTGGCATGTGGCTGCTCCAAGTGTCCATCGTCTCCCCGAATATCTCATGGGAGATCCCGCGTCCGCTTAGATGTGCGGCGATCGACAGGCCATACGGTCCCGCGCCAATCACCGCCACATCGGTCTCGAGCTCAGCTCGGCCGCTGACGGCTCGATCTGCCAGTCGGCCGTCAACCTGCCGATTGTCGATCTGTGGGCTGTCAGGACGGCGGCTGTCGATCTGTTGGCGATTTGCCCGCTGGCGCCATGCCTTTCGCATCACCCCAACTGCGGCCTGGAACGCGGGGCGTGGATCGCGCACATCCACGTAGTCGTAGTTCAGGGGGTGCAAGAAGTCGGCGAAAAAGACACGCAGCGCCCGGCCTCGTGGTGGCGTGTCAGGTTGGCCCTGTTGAGTCCAGACCTTCTTCAACCACGACAGGTCGCCACCCAGCCAGCGCATGTGTACGCCTACGCGGTACCCCGACTGCTCTTGCAGGCGTCCCTCGCTGGCCCAGTCGTACAACAGACGCGGAAACGGTATCCCCGCGCGGACGGCCACCTCCACAGAGGCGGAGAGACGGGGATTGATCTCCATTAACGCCGCGCGGCCCTCGGCATCGCGGCGAAACTCGACCTCCGAGTAGCCCTCCAGGTTGAGCTCGATTACAAGCCGTTCGGCATCCTCGGTGAGGTTTGCCGGCAAGGGAATACTTTCGCGTCTGACCGAGGCGCCGCCGAGCAGGGGCACCGCGCGGGTCGCGCGCTGTGCGAATCGGGCCCACACGCGGCCGTGCGCATAGAAGAAACTAACGGCTTCGCGATCCCCTGGAAGCCACTCCTGGACCGCCGCTTGAAGGTTCTCCGCAAGCACGGCATCAATTGCGGCGAGCGCCGCGGTGCGAGTTGTGGCGAGAACCGGGATCAGCCGCTGCCCGTACCCGCTCCCCTGAACCCAGGATCGAGTCGGCTTGACGACCACCGGTAGACCCACGTCATCGAGGGCCCTCTCCGCCTCCGTGATGTCGCTCACCAGGACACCTCGCGGAACGCGCAGACCTGAAGTACTCGCGGCGACGAGAGTACGGGCCTTGTCGACAGCGATCGCCAACGCCTCCTCGGACGCGAGCGCGAGCCCGACGGCTCGCTCGACGTCCACCCGCCTGTGTCGTAGCGCCTCGATGGAGCCGTCGTGGGAGGGAATCAGCACCCGCGGCCGGTGCTTGGCGCACACCTCCAAAAGCGCATCTATAAAGGCATCCGGACGCCGTGCAAAGT
The DNA here is from genome assembly GCA_963701215.1 of uncultured Solirubrobacterales bacterium. Lineage (GTDB taxonomy): Bacteria > Actinomycetota > Thermoleophilia > Solirubrobacterales > Solirubrobacteraceae > Palsa-744. The sequence goes on along the minus strand of OY969580.1, from coordinate 3,385,003 downwards.
CTGGGAGAACTGCGCTGACGGTGCACCATCGCGACGCAAAGGCCGGCGCGTCAGCCTGAGACTCCACAGCGCAGACGCCCAGATTCGCCTGCCCCAGCTCACGCATGACCACCAGTGCTTGGCGCTGGTCGGCGTCGATGACCAGCGCGTCGACCTTTCCATTCGCAGTCTCGGGCCAGCGCATTCTGGCAAGTCTATTTCGCGTACCGCTATTCAGGCCTCGTCGTCTCACCGGCCAAACTGCTTGCTACGCGGCCCGCGGGGTCTGGAACGGTCTCATCGGGACGCCCGGCGAGGTGAGAACCGAGGCAATGATGATCGCGGCGGCATAGCACGTGGTGCTGTCAATAAACGTGTTGTCTGCAAGTGAATTGAAGAGACATCCAACGAGGACGGCGATAGCGAGCGACGCCGCGTTCAAGGTGCCTGCATCGAGTGTGCCGGGAATGCGCCGCTTGCGGACAAGGGAACGGATCAGGATGCCAAGAGCCCAAAGCAGAATCGCAAGACCGACGATGCCGGTCTCGACAAGATATCGGAGATATTCGTTGTGGGGGACGAAGCCACCCGTCAACCGATTTGCCGATGTGGCTTCGGCGGTGACGGTGGTCCCAAGTCCTTGACCGACCAATGGAGATCGTTCCCATTCCGGCAGGAGCGTCTCCCACTTATACAGACGCCAAGCGAGCGAGCTGTCCGGTACGCCGTGTTCCGCGGTAGAGACGTTGGTCGAAGTCTCGCTGGCGAGGCGTTCTGCGCCTAGGGGCGTCGCAAGAAACGCCAAGATGACCAACCCTGCGAACGCAAAGGAGCCAATCTTGACGCGCAGGGAGCCGGGACGCAGCGCGCCAAACGCCATCAGCATCGCGATGAGGCTCAGTAGGCCATCAATACTGAACGTCGCGATGAGGGCGGCTCCAAAGAGCATCGTGAGAAGCCCGTCAGATCGGTGTCGTCCATAGTCCAGGTAGCGCCACAGTGAAACGGTGGTCGCGATCGCAAAGAACATAGCGGCGCCGTTTGGGTGAACAAATGTGCCATTTGCGCGGATATGGCCAGCGATGTCCAAGCCGGTGTGCGTCGCGAACTGATACAGAGCAAGGGCTGCTGGTATAAAGCCCATAAATTGAACCAAGCGCGTTGCGACTGGGATTGTTACAACTCCCCGTGAATTGAATATGATTACTACGAGTGCTACAACCGAACCCTCGCGCACGCCCTCTCGGATTGTCTCGGCTGACGCGCCACTGGTGTGGACAGCGATGGCAGTCCACACACATAGCCATAGGACGGCCAGCATCGTTGGCCATGCGCCACGTTGGCGACGGATCAGCAGACCGACAGCCACAAGCATGATCAGTACAGCGATCCCTCCCGCCAGGTTGAGGCTGCCGGAGTGGTGGCTGTTCCCTGTTCCTACATCGTCCGTTAGCACGCGCACGAACAACGTGACGGCAAGCAATGGAACCACCGGCAGATCGGCGGCGATCGCCACGAGTAGGACACCGGCCAGCGGGGCCGCCCATAGATAGGACTGCGAGACGGCAAGCCCCTCGACTACGAGGATGCAGATCAGGCAGCCGAGCCACATGGCCGAGCGAGATACGCCGCGGACCGAGAGTCCGGCGCCGGTCCGTGGACCAAGCCGGCGCCGCCACGGGGAAAGACTATTCGGCTGTGACGGCCAGACGCTCATCGTCGATGGGGCTCCTCGCCGATCAGGAGATCCTCGAGAGCGGAGCCCAGGGTAGCAGAGCACGACGGCTGCATAGCCCTACAACGCACCGGCTTAAGGACTTTTTATGCTCCGTCTCAAAAGTTCTCGGCGCATGGACCGGTTCTTAGGCGCAAAGAGAACGATGTCTGGGACGATCTGAGAGGATATACCACGTGCAGCAAGGCTCCGAAGCTCTCAATCTTAGGCAGATCATAGGCGTCTACCGCCGTCGCATCCCGCTGATTGTCCTATGCGTGGTGGTCGTGGCAGGCGTCGCGTATGCGTTCTCCAAGCACCAGACCAAGAAGTACACGGCGACTGCATCGCTTGTCTTCAGCAGTAGCCCGCTCACTCAGGAGGTCGCCGGACTTCCTGCCAGCAGCAGCGGCGTCAGCGTGCTGGCTCAGCAGGCGACCGACCTCGAACTCGTCAAGTTCGGGGACATGGCGGCCCAGACGGCACGCCGGCTTGGCCACGGGCTGACCGAGCAGAAGGTCAGCGAAAGCGTCAGCGTATCCGGACAGGGGGAATCGGGGCTCGTCAATGTCTCGGTTACCGCGGGCTCCCCCGCGCTTGCGGCCGCGATCGCCAACGCCTACACCAATCGATTCGTCCAAGAGCAGACGAGCGCCAATCACCAGTACTTCCAATCTGCGCTGGCACTTGTGCGTAAGCAGCTTGCAAGGCTTTCTCCCCAGCAGAGGGTCGGGGCGGACGGACTAGCGCTTCAGGACCGCGCACAGACACTGGGCCTGCTGTCAGAACTGAGGGAAGGGACCGTCAAAGTCGCTGCGGAAGCACCGATTCCCACCAGCCCCTCCTCCCCAAAGACGTCCAGGAACACAGCCATTGGTGGGATCCTGGGGCTGTTCATAGGCCTTGCTCTCGCCTTCCTGCTGGAGCCCTTGGATCGCCGCATCAGGACGCCGGGGGACTTGGAGACGATCTTTGGTCTCCCCCTGCTCGGTACCGTCCCTGAGAGCAAGGCGCTCTTGCGTTCCGGAAGACGAGCTGGAGGCAGTGGGACAGCTCTGCCGATCGCCGAGGCCGAAGCGTTCAGTCTGATACGTGCCCACCTGCGGTTCTTCAATGTCGGTCGTGACCTGCATACGATTGTGATCGCGTCGGCGGCAGCGGGAGACGGGAAGACGACGATTGCCCGCCGCTTGGCTGAGGCTGCGGCGAGGTTGGGTTCCAAGGTGCTGCTTCTCGAGTTGGATCTGCGAGATCCAAGGCTTGCCGAAGAGCTCGACATCCGATCCGGGCCAGGCGTTGTCGACGTGCTGACCGGTACCAGCCCAATGGACAAGGCAGTTCAGTCAGTCGACCTACAGACGTCGCTCGGTGCGGCGGCTACGGGGCGGACGCTTGACGTGCTAACAGCAGGTGCCATGCTACCCCCCAACCCAGGCGAGCTACTTGAGAGCCATGCGATGGAGGCGGTCATCGAGCAGGCGAGGTCTGTATACGACCTTGTTGTGATTGATACGCCGCCGCTCACCGCTGTATCGGACGCGTTCCCGTTGCTAACCAAGGTCGACGGAGTGATCGTCGTTGGCTGGGTCGAGCACAGCCGACGTGACGTGGCAGAACAGCTTCATCAGATCTTGGCGAACAGCGGTGCCCCACTCATAGGCGTGATCGCCAACGGCTCGAAATCGGGCGACCCCAGCCCCTATGGCAGGTATGACAAATCTTCCCCTCCCGTTGCCGCAGCCCTTGCTGCTGCGTCCCCGCGTGAGGAAGGGGTTGCGCCTCGCGAGTCGGAAGAGCTGAGCGGTCGGGCATAGGCCTCAGCCTCGATCTGACAATGTCAAAATCTATACGCGTTCAGGCAAGATTGCCTCGCAGTTTGACTGCCTTGTCATACGTATCCATGAGAGCGTCGTAATGCACGGCAGCAGTATTGTCGCTGAGGAATCGTGAGTGTCCAGTTCGACCCAAACTGGTTGCACGCGCATGATCAGTTGCGAGGTCTCTTACGGCCTCGCGTAATGCGAGGACGTCACCGGCTCGGACTATCCTCCCGTCAAATCCGTCAGAGACCATCTCCGGAAGACCACCCCGATCGCTCACTATTACAGGAATGCCCAGTGTACGTGCCTCGAGAATGCTCATCGGATTGTTCTCGTCCCACCGGGAGGGAAGTACCGCTGCTCTCGCTTGGCGCAGTTGTTCGAGCACCTCTGCACGACTCAGCCGTCCCAGATACTCCACGTTGGTCAGTTCAGCGGCGGCCTGCCGGACTCTGCCCTCCAGCCCTCCTCCGGCGCCGGCAATCACGAGCTTGCCCAGCGAAGGATCCTCTGTCTTGAAAACCTCAAGTAGGTCGTCAATGCCCTTGACCTCCTCGAGTCGGCCGGCGAAGAAGAATCGCGGGAAATCCGCAAGCGACGCTACGGGCTCTCCAATCTCGTCATCGGGCAGGAAATTTGGAATGACGTGGATGCGTTCTGCCGGGATACCGGATTCGGTGGCAACGCCCCCTGCAAATGCGCTGGGACATACGTAGGCGTGGATCTTGTCGTACTTGCCCGTGAAATGAGCGACCGCGGCCTCAACCCCAGCAAGGACGCTCGCCGAACGCGAGCCCTTAATGCACCTGTGGCGCACCACATTGTAGACGGCTCCGGTGGTGCAGTCGCGGCAAGGATGCCCATCGCGATAAAGGATGTAAGCCGGGCAGCCGATCTTATAGTCATGCAATGTCATGACCATCGGCACCTTCGCGCGCGCCAGCTCATCGACGACCGACATGGTCAGCTGGTGGTAGATGATGTGCATGTGTGCGACATCGGGCTTCGTCCGCTCGAGCAGGCGGCGCAAGCGCGCCCGCGCCGCGAGGGAGTAGACCGACGATATAGCGTCTCTGCCCCGAAGATATCCTGGACGAGAAGTGTCGGTGTACTCGCGGCGAGGGGCAAAGAACTCCTCATACTGCGAGCCGACGTTGTTCGGATGCTCCATCGCAAAGTCGATGACTTCGTGCCCCTTGCTTGCCAGCAAGTCGCGAGTGTGGAATAGGACCGTCTCCGATCCTGCGTGAGGATAGAAGAACTTATGGATCTGAAGAATACGCATAGCAGGGAGCTTCCGGGGAGGGGTGGTCTGTCGAGCCTCCAAATGATAGGGAAGGCCAATCGCGGGCGACCGTTTGGAGTTGCCTATCGCTAGGGCCCGGCCTCGGCGACGATCTCCCAGGCCAATCTAGCAGCAAAGTACAACATATACCCTATGCGTAAAGCGAACACATGAAGCTAGCTATTCTCGGCAGCCGTGGCTTTCCCAGTACCTACGGAGGTTATGAGACTCTCGTCAGGTATCTGAGTCCGTATCTTGTACGGGCTGGGCACGAGGTCACGGTCTACTGTCGCAGCCGTGACGAGGGCCGACGGATCTGGGCCACTGAGGATGTGCGTTGCATTGCGACGCTAGGTCGTGATACCAAGTCGCTGTCGACGCTGACGTACGGTATGACGGCGACGTTTGACGCGAGCTTTCGTCGCTTCGACTCGATACTCGTCCTCAACATCGCCAATGGCTTCTGGTTCCCGGCGCTGCGCGCGGCTCGGACGCCGTTTGCCGTCAACACAGATGGCATTGAGTGGGAACGAGGGAAGTGGAATCGAATCGGCCGAGCCGCGTTCCGTGCAGGAGCATGGATGACGGCCCGCAACGCGAGCGCACTGATCTGCGACTCCCATGCCATCGGCGCCATTTGGAAGAAGACCTTTGGTCGTGACTCGATCTTCATCCCATACGGCGCCCCGGTGCTTGGCGACGTGGGTCGCGATCGGCTGGCAGCTATGGACCTTGACAGCCGGCCGTACCTGCTAGTCGTTGCACGCTTAGCTCCGGAGAACAACGTCGAGTTGACCCTTGATGCCCTTGAACTGCTCGGCGACGAAGCGCCGCGGGCGGTCATCGTCGGCAACGCTAACTTCGACTCACCAATCGAGGCTCGTCTGCGCACGATGGAGTGCGATGGGCGAGTCTCGTGGCTAGGTCACGTCGATGACCAGAACCTGCTTACCCAGCTTTGGGCCAATTGTGCTGTGTACGTCCACGGCCATTCAGTGGGCGGCACAAACCCGGCACTGCTGCAGGCACTCGGCGCAGGCGCACCTACTCTTACGTTGGATACCCCGTTCAATGCTGAGGTGCTGCCCTATCTAGAGCATCGGTTCCCGCACGACGCGCGTGTGCTCGCGGACCGCATTCAATCCGTCGCAACATCACCATCGCTGCAGAATGAGATGGCACAGCGCGGTCGGTCGGTAATTCGTGAACGCTACTCCTGGGACGATGTATGCCAAGCGTATCTCGAGGTGCTGGTCGATCTACGTTATAACGGCCCATCTCGAGGAACGCCTTTCAGCCTTTGAAGGCATCTAACGGCCGCCCAACTTTGCAATCTGACCGACCGCCATCGCAATCTCAGCCCATTTAGGGGCCAATCACCGACGACGTTGGGCCGATGGCATTCAAATGGGACCAGGTCGCGTCGATTGCTCGAGTCAACTTATCGGGTAGACGGGAGGCCACCTCATCAGGTGAACGAGATATGCGCTTACTGCGCTCGCTGCCTCGCGTGGAGATAATTGCGCCAGCGTAGGCCTCTGTGCGTGAGCTTCCTGGCAGTCCGCAAAAGTGCAGTATTTTGCGTACCATCTCCTGTGGTTGTCGAATCAACTCTTCGTAGTGAATCACCCGTGCTAACGGATCGAGGGCGGCGAGCGCAATCGCCTCGCGCATCGTCACTGTCCACTCGACGGCGGCTCGGATGTGGTTATCGGTCTCATCCGCTAGTTCCAAGGGCGCAAGATCCGAGTTGCTTTCCTTTTCTAGGACTCCTTGAGTCCAAAGGATGTTCCACTTTTGCCCTCCCACACCCCACCAATCTGTATTATTGGTCGCGTGGGACTCTGACCATCGGGCTACTGAGTGAAGCGTCGACCAAGGCGATCTTACTGCTATTAGGAAACGAGCGTCGGGGAAGATCGCGCGAACAAAACGATGACGAAAAATGAGCTCGGGATACTTGTCTACGATTTGCTTGGAGTGGGTTGCTCGTAGATACCAAGCAAAGAGAGCATGGCTACGTTGGCTGACTTCCTCACTGGCGTCGTCTGCAGAAAGGTAGAGTCGTCCTGTGTCTGGCGGGGCATACGAGCCGATGATGTCCTCATCGTCCCTGATCACGTGCCACATAGCCTTGGGCTCGTTGAGAAAACCCACGTTTGGATGCGCAGCGAGAATCCGACCCAAAAGGGTCGTGCCGCTCCGGCCCATTCCAACGATAAATATCGGACCATCGACTTGTCGCCCTGCGCGGCCGGCGGCAAGACGCAGGTTTCCAAATACAATCGGGTTCCACCAACGACCGGCGGTGCTGACCGGTCGGCCCTCGAAGAACGAATAACCCACTATTCGAGATACTGCTCTGCCCGGTGCGACGCGGACAAATGTGCGGTCGATCTGAGCAACCATGAGCCAAGTTTACAGGAGACTCGTGAGAAATGGGCCGTAGACACCGCCTCTGGCCGTAACCGATACCGAACATATGTTCGCAGTACCAGTCGGCGCGATCTGGCTGTTGCCTATGCGTCGTGATCCGAGTTGCCATTGCACACTCCCAAGCAAGATTGTGGTTCGCGCGCCCCGTCGCGGGGTAGACGGTTGGCGGGAGCACGCGTGGCATAATGGACTACGTGATGTGCTGGTGGCAGTCGCGCGGGAGGTGGGTAGCGCTGCGAAAGCAGTGGCTGGTACTGACAGCATTGCTGGTCCTAGCTCTCGTATTGATCCTGCCCCTTCGGGATATGGAAAGCCATTTTGTCGTACGCCCGTCGGTGCCCGTCGGACAGACTCATTTACCACGGCGCGGGGCTGATCTTGTCCGCCAAGCCGTCAATAGCTCGGCGCAGCAATTGATTCTGACTGTCGTACCAACACATCGCAAAAGGCAATTCGCGCTGGGTGCGGTCGGCTTGTCCATCGAGACAAACCAGCTTGCCACCCACAACCTAAATGCGAGCTCCAAGTCGCTCGTGAAGCTTATGCGACAACTGGGTCCTGGGATTCTCCGAATCGGCGGCGACTCACTTGATTATTCGTGGTGGACGGGAGGTCATGAAGGGCGACCCGCGTGGGCTACTAGCGTAGTGACCCCCTCTGATCTGATCGATCTTCGCCGACTTTTGAAGATAACGGGCTGGCGGGCTATCCTTGGAGTTGACCTTGGGCACTTCGAACCTGGTCGCGCCGCTGATGAGGCTCGCGTTGCCGAGCGCCTCTTGAGCTCTCGGCTACTCGGTTTTGAGATTGGAAATGAGCCCGACGCCTATTCGACCGACCAGGTTCATCTTCGCCCTCGTTCTTACAATGCGAGCAACTACCTCGAAGAATTGGCCAGCTACAGCGCGGCCATGGGCGCCTCTGTGCCAGGTGTCAGCTTGTATGGGCCCGAGGTATCGTCACAGGCGTGGCTGACGACCATCGCGTCAGACAAGGCGGTGTCGCTTGCGGCGATCACCCGACACTACTATCCCACGTCGTACAGTGTACCCAACGGTGTTTGCGAAGCTACCTCGGTTCCCACCGCCCTCGATCTCCTTTCCCCCGAGGTTCGCGAACAAGAGGACGCGGTGCTGCAGGGCCTCGTCGGTGCCGGACATATCGCACACCGCGACGTCCGCATAAGCGAGACAAACACCACCAGCTCGTGCGACATGGGCGGCGGGCCAGACACGAGCCCCGTGTTCGCAAGTGCTTTGTGGTCCCTAGATTGGATATTGCGCTCCGCGAGCGCCGGTGTTGCCGGACTTAATTTCCATGGAAATTTTGGGATCTGTGTACCAGATACTTTCAGCCCAATCTGCGCTCCAAGCAGGGCTGCCGTAATCCGCGGGCGGGTTGCTGCACGTCCGGAGTACTACGGCCTTTTGGCTGCCCGAGAGCTTGAGGGGGGTTACTTCGTCCCAGCTGATATCAGTGAAGAGCACCCGCCAGATGACCTTACTGCATATGCAACTGTGCATCGCCGTGGCATAATTACGCTAGCCATCGATAACTTCGACACCGAAGGTCCGGCTGCGCTCGTCTTGAAAGCGCCGGGGTATGATCGAGCCTCTGATGAGCTCTTGGTTGCCCCATCGATCGACGCCACTGCCGATGTAACGTTTGGTCAGAGATCATTTAATATGGTTGGTATGCGAAAATCAAAGGTCATGAAGGTCTCTAAGGGTTACTTTCGGCTCACGCTCCCGCCCGCAAGTGCCGCTATTATAACGCTGCAGGGATGAGAGGTCTATCCGACGTCGCGATTTTATACTTGCGCCGCTACTAGTTCGTTATCCGACGTGAGGCGACGGATCCGTATGAGCGCGCACACGTAGACTGACCAACAGGCAATTACGAACAGTGTAAATGCTACCACCATGCTGCCGCTGGCCGCGACGACTAGGATCGCGATTGAGGCCACTGCGGTGACCGACAAAGAATTAACCGCCAGAAACCTGCCTTCGCCATAAGCGACGAGCTCGCCCTCCACCAGTCCGTACAGAACGCGAGCCGGGCCAGCCAACAACGCCAAGGCGAGATATATGGCGCTTTTTGCGTACTCGGGTCGTCCGATGGAGTCAAAGAGCCAGCCAACGATTGGCGTAAAAGCAACAATGATCGCCGCAATCACAAACGGAACGATTACGATCGATATCTCGCATCGAGAGATCGTCATGTTCCTGGTCCCCTTTGCGACTGCTCGGGCAGCGTGCGGGACCACCGCACTCACGAGAACTGACCCCATGCGCAGCGGGATAGAGAGGAGCAATAGGGCGACATCTACTGTCGCGACGACGGTGTAGGAGTCGAGTGCCGCCGCAAAACGCACCACGAGGGGCAGGACAACAATGCCCACAGTAGTGGCGCCAAGCCACATCGAAAAACCGAGTAGCTGGCGAGTGCTAGGCACGGTGATGTGCACGCTCTTGTCAAGACCGGGGACCTGCTGACGACGGGCCATTCTCATCCGCAGCATAAATGAGATCCCTGCGATGAGCCCGATGACATTGCCCAAGCAGAAGACTCCAAATGCTGACAACGGAGTCACATCGAGTCCAGACACCAACAGTAGGACAAGCAGCACGACTTCACCAAAGCCGCCGATCAGCATAATCGCGGTCGCTGAACCGATTCTGCCGCGTCCTCGCAGGATGCCCATGATGATGACCGCATACACAAGGGAGGAGAGGCCGATCGCACCGTACAGAAACGCAAGCGGTGAGTTGAGGATGACCCCCGAAGCGGTTGCTATGAGGACAGCGGCGACGATCGTCGGCCAAGCCCCGGCTCGAAACGCAGAGCGTACGATCGCAGAGTCGTCCGCTGGGGCGATGGCTCCTATGTATCGTGCGACCCCATTGGGCAGGCCGCTAGCGCCGATGATCCATACCGTGTTGTAGATGCTGAAAATGAGTGACAGCCGGCCATAGGCAACGGGCACGAGCACGGTGATAAGTATGCTCCGGAAGACGAGCTGGGCAAGGACGGTGCCCATGCTCCCAGCCCCGAGCAGCACAACATCTCGACGGACCCGCCGCCAGAGAGATTGGGAGCTGACAGGGTCGGCATCACGAGCCGAGGAAGTGAGAGGGGAGGGCTCGCTGCTGACATACTCCCGCCCATCTGGAGAGGTGTCGATGTCCGGCTCGATGGCCCGCATGTGTGCCATCTTATGGTTGTAGGTTGCTGCGATTCACGCTGCGCGCTTCTCGAGCGCGGCGGCCAGTTGTTCCAGGTCGATCGCGGCCTGGTGGGCTTCCCGTGATGCCTTGTACAGGGCTTCGCTGGCGTGGTGGTCGTCGAAATGGTTGCCGGCGGCTTCGCTGAAGGCTTGTCTGATTGTGCTGAGGCGGGCGGGGAGGCTCGCCCACGTGAGCTGGTGGGTCTTGCCCAGACCGGCCTTGGGCCCATCGACGACCTCGGCATCGAGGATGCGCTCGGCGTCCTCGATCGGGATCGGGGCGGGGGCGAGCGCGCTGCCTGCCTGTGCCTCTTGGGGCTCGTCCCTGGGCGCCCTCTTCGCCTGGGACGGCGCCGCCAGCGCGCGCAGCGCCGAGCGCATCGTGGTGTCGTCCTTCAAATCGGCAACTGCTGCCGATTTGGCGATCTCCATGTAGTTGCGGGCCGTGCGCTCGCTCGCCTCGAAATGCTCCTCGACCCACACCAACCAGTTGCCGTGCCCGACGCGTTGCTTCATCTCCAGGAGCAATTCGCCGCAGCGGATCGCGTGCTGGATCGTCTTGTGCTTGTTCGTTTCGACGTGGCCGTGCTCGGTGTTGATCTCGCGGGTCAGATCCTTGTCGGGGCGGACGAGGTCGGTCATACGGCCTCCAGCGTGGCCTGAGCCCGCGGATTGCTGGACCTCGAGCTCGCGACGTGGACGGATGCCACTCCCACCAGTCAACCTCTGCCACTCCAATCGATGCGAGCGGGTCCTGTGTGGCCCGCTTCTACCCGGGACAACGGCGGCTGAGGTCTCGCACTTGCACTCCGAGGGCGGCCTGCCGGCGCCCGTCGGTCCCCCGAGGCGGCAAGCAAGCCTGCCAAATATGCCTACAATGCAGGCATGAACAGCATTCAGTATACGATACGCGGCGTCCCCCCCGATCTCGATACAGAGCTCCGGCGGGAGGTTCGGGCGACCGGCAAGACACTCAACGGACTGGTCGTCGAGACGTTGGAGCATGCGAAGCTGCGATCCACTGCCGTCACATACGACGACCTGGACTGGTTCGTCGGCAGCGCTCCGAGCGGCGAGGACGACTCCGACGCCGCGCAGGCGTGGCTCGATGCTCTGCCGGCCGAGCTCGCGTGAAGCTGGCGCTCGACACCAATGCCTACAAGGCGCTGGGCGAAGGCGATCCAGGTCTCGCCAAGGACATGCGTCGCGCGGAGGCGGTCGGCCTGCCGATCGTCGTCCTGGGCGAGCTGTGGTTCGGATTCATGAACGGATCACGGCTGCGCCAGAACACCGAGATGCTGGAACGCTTCCTCGCGACGCCACGGGTGCAGATACTCCAGCTTGGCGAGCAGACGACGCGCCTGTTCGGCGAGATCGCCACACTGCTGCGACAAGCGGGTATCGCCATCCAGCAGAACGACATCTGGATCGCGGCGCTTTGCAAGCAGCACGGCTTCGCGCTCGCCACCCGCGACCAGGGCTTCCAGCACGTGCTGGGCCTGGAGGTCGTCGAGGTCTCGTCGTCGGTATCGTGAATATTTAGGCCGCGATGCTCCTCGGCCGCGACACCCGACCCCATCCGGCTGTGGGTGGGCGGCGCCCCTCCTCACGCCACGTCAAGCGGCAGCAATCGAAACGCGTCGCCGCCCCATAGTGGACGGATCGCCCGGAAGTGACGCTCGTCGAAGGTGGCGATCTCGATGGTTTGCAGGCGTGCGGCGAGCGCGACGAGGCTGGCATCGGCGAGGCTGACGCCGAGGCCCGCATACTGCTGGGCGATCTCGGTCGCCTGGGCCGCCGCGTCATCCCACCAGCTGACGCGGTAGGCACCCGCGATCACATCGTGCCGGAATGCTGCGCGCATCCCTTGGCCTCCCCGACTGGCGGCGAGGAAGTCCACCTCCGCCAGCACCAGCGGGACGGTTGCCAGCACCGGACGTGTTCGCTCGTACCACGCACGAGTGACGTCATGGCGCCCGTCGGCGCGATCGAGCAGCGCGAAGATCGCCGAGGCGTCGGCGAGGATCACAGGGCGTCGTGCTCAGCGAGCAACAGACCGGCGATCTCCCGATCTTCTGGCGAATGCTCCACTGGCTTGGGGTCGCGGTCGATGCCGATCGCCGTGATCTGTGGCTGAGTACGCTCCTCGACGGCGCGCCTGAGCGCAAGACGGATCAACTCGGCCTTCGTCACGCCGTCTCCCCGGGCCACCCGCGCCAGCTCCATATCCAGGTCGGGCTCCAGGTAGATGCTGGTCTTCTTCATTAAGGTAGGGTACCACCCACCTAGCAAGTCTCCCACCTTGTGATCAGCTGGAGCGCCAAGTCAAACGCGCCGCACGGGACCGGCGTGGGGAGCTTGTGCGACAGGCCTACCGCTCGGGCTCCTGGGCGGTTCCCTCGGTGGCCTGCTCAGGCTCCGATACGGTCGATGCGCTGGGCGTGTCGGGCACGGGAACGGCAACCACTTCGAGCCCGTCGATGCCGCTGAAGTCGGTGGGGTTGCACGTGTAGACGGGCAGGTCGTTGGCAACGGCCGTCGCGGCGATCATCGCGTCGTAGGCTCGCGCTGTGGCCTTGCGGCCGGAGCGCCGCAGCGAGGCTGCCACACCGCCGAAGGCACGGGCGGCGCTCGCATCAAAGGGGAGTGGGTCGAAGTCGGCCTCTGCCTGCTGAAGGTGGGCTTGACGCGCGACACGCTCGCTCTCTTCGCCAGCTACCAGTGGGCCGACCGAAAGCTCGGCGAGCGTCACGGCAGTGATGAGCGGCTCGGCGGGCAACGCCGCCGCGTCGGTGAGGCGCTGCAGCAGGATGACCGTCGAGGTGTCGAGGACTCCCCGGGCCGGCGGTGCCTTCTCGCTCACACGCTTGCGTCCAGCAGCCGGTCCACATCCTCACGCAGGGCGACAGGGTCTACTCGGGGCAGCCGCCGCCAGCGGCTCAGTAGAGCCTCCGCGGAAAGCGTGGGAGGCGCTATCGCCCGCAGCTCGGCAACGGCCCTGCCCGAGCGCGTGATCGTGATCTGCTCTCCGCGCGTGGCGCGATCCACCACGTCGCCGCCGTGGTTGCGCAAATCTCGGATGCTGACCTCGGCCACGCCCCGCATGGTATCACACGTGATACAGCAGGTCTTCGTAGGGGAATCCTGACGTTCCCCACAGCGACCAGTTCGCGACGTACAGGTAGTCGATCGCACCCACCGCTTCGGATTGCCCGCATATCGTGCACGAATACGCCACCGCCACCGCCGAGCAGATCCACGAGTCGGCTCGGATCCTCGTCGCCGACTTCCCGATCTTCTACAGCGCCTACGGCGAGTGGATCAAGCGAGGCTTCGCGCAAGCCGACCGCGAGTCATCCGAGCGGTAGCCCGACCCCTGAGCGAGTACGTGACGATCGGTGAACCACGAGAGACTCAGCCCGGCCAAACTCCACCGCGCGTCGTAAAGTAAATCCAAGTTCCGTCCGAAGACGATCCAAACGGGGGAGGCGCGGGTTATAAGGACGTGGGCCTCTCCGTCGCGTGATCCAATGCTCGTACTCGTGATACTGCTAATGCTCGTGTGGCTCGTCGTGAGCGTCGTGGTCATCGCCCTCTGCCGGATGGCGGCTCGCGGCGACAGCGATCTCGCCGAGGTGGCTCAGAGTCCCCGTCTGCCGAGCACGTGCGGCACGGTGCGCAGGAGGATCTTGACGTCGCCCCACAGCGACCAGTTCGCGACGTACAGGTAGTCGATCGCGCCCATCTCGCTCAGCGGGACGCGGGCCGGGCCGAGGATCTGCCAGGGGCCCGTCATCCCCGGCATCAGCTCCAGCCGCCGGCGGTACCAGCCCTCCACACACTCGTCCTCGTCAATCACCAGCGGGCGGGGCCCCACGAGGCTCATCTCGCCCCGGATGATGTTGAACAGCTGCGGGAGCTCGTCGAGGGCGCTGCGGCGCAGCAGCTTGCCCACGCGGGTCACGCGGGGGTCCTCGGCGATCTTGAAGAGCCCCGCCTGGGCCTCGTTGCGCTCGCGCAGAGAGTCCTTCAGCGCCTCGGCGTCGGGGACCATCGTGCGGAACTTCAGCAGGCCGAAGTGCTTGCCGTGGCGCCCCACCCGCTGTTGGCGGAAGAAGACCGGGCCCCGGCTGTCGAGCTTGATCGCCACCGCGAACACGATCAGCAGCGGCGCGGCCGCCAGCAGAGCCAATGAGGCGCCGAGGAGGTCGAACGCACGCTTCACCGCCACTGAGGAGCGGGTCAGCTCGAAGCGGCGGACGCCCATCAGCGTCACCCCGTGGAGGTCGTCGAACTCCACTGAGGATCCCACCACCTCCAGCAGGCGCGGCAGCACGCTGACCCTCACTCCGACCGCCTTCAGCGTGCGCACGAGGTCGAGCATCTCGCCCGCGTCGGCGCTGCTCGGCGCGACAATCGCCCGGTGCACGTCGAGCGAGCGGGCCAGTTCGCGGATCTCCGCGAGCCGCTGCGCCGAGAACGTCTTGGCCGACCACCGCCCCACGTCGTCGAGGTCCAGGTGGGCGACCAGTTCGGCCTTGACGCCGCCGTGGTCTGTGAGCTTCGAGCGGATCGTGCGCGCCGACGCGCGATCGCCGATGAACAGGCACCGTTCGGCGGGCACCGCCCGCAGCGCCAGGCCACGCGCCAGCGAGCGCGCCACGATCAGCAGGACCATCAGCAACAGCCACAGCAGCAGCGCCTCGCGGCGGTTGAGGATGCTGCCCTCGACGACGAAGCCCCCCGCCAACCATGCGACCAACGCGCCCAGCGTTGCCACGTGGAACAGCTTCGGGGCCTCGTCGAGCGTCGTCTTGTGCAACAGCACCTCGTCGCGGTCGTAGAGGCCGAAGACCTTGGCGCCGACGAGCAGCGTCAACAGCCCGCAGACGCTGACCCACGTGAGCTGCAACGATCGCGAGGAGAGCTGCGCCAGCAGCACGAACGCGCCGACGATCGCCGTGACGTCGGCCGCCAGCAGCGCGCGGCGGAACAGCGCCTCGCGCGAGAGGTTCTCGGTCAGCCCGCGCGCCTCGACGGTCTGGGTGGCGCTCTCGGCTGCGCCGGCCTGGCGATCGCTTGCGCCGCGGTGCTCCTCCGCGCGAGTCTGGTGATCTCCCGCGCTGTGGTGCTCGTCCGTGCCGGTCTGGGCGCCGCGATCGCTCGCGCCGTTTTTGCGCCTGACCTCGACCTCGGGGGTCATTGCGCCACGACCGGTGCCGGCTCCAGGGGCTCTCCCCCGAGGGCGAGGATGCCCATTCCCAGGCCGCGCTCGGAGTCGAGGATCAGGTTGACCGCCTCGTTGCGCGAGCGCACCCCGAGCTTCCCGAACGCTGAGGAGAGGTGGCTCTTGACGGTGCTTTCGGCGAGGAACAGCTGTTCGGCGATCTGACCGTTCATGTAACCCATCACCACCAGGCCGAGAATCTGCTTCTCGCGCGTGGACAGCACAGGCGGCTCGATCTGCCGCCAGTGCTGGCGCGGCACGCACACCTGTCCGGCGCGCACCGCCTGCAGGCACGGCCCCAGCGCGTCTGCCATCTCCTCCTCCAGCACGACTCCCGCCACGCCACCCGCGAGCGCCGCGCGCAGCTCCCACCGCTGGATGCCAGCGCAGACCACCACGATCTGCGCCTGCTCGATGCCTCGCCGCAACGGCTCGATCTGCTGCATCGGCCAAGAGGACGGATCCTCGATCCAGAGGACGATCAGCGCAGGGGTGTCCTCCGTGCAACGTGCGAGCATGTCCTCCACGTCGTCGAATGCGATGCAGGCGAGCCCCTGTTCCTCGAGGACCTCGCCGATACTCTCGCGTGGGTCCGCGTTTGCGACGAGCGCGACCCCTGCCTGGGCCCCGCCAGCCCCGTCCGTGACGCCCCCCACCTGAACCTTGGTTCTGGGCACGGCCGACTAACGACAAGCCGAGCGCCAGACTTACGGATCGTCCAAAGTCACAACTCCTGAGGGTTCACGTCGTGGTCACCAAGTCACAGTTCGACGAGCCGAGCGAACGATCCGTCGCCGGCGGAGAGCACCGGCTGGCCGTCGTACTCGACCCACGCGTGAGCCAGGAAGTCCGGATCGGCCCGTGCGCCGATCACGAGCTTCGCGGGGATCCCCCGCCGCGCCAGCAGCCGGGTGAGGACCAGCGAGCGCGCCAGGCAGCGGGTGTCTCCGGGCATCAGCTTCAGCGTGCGGGCCACGGCCCATCCGAGGCGGCGGGCTTCTGCCAGGCGGCGGACGTCGGCCAAGCGGTGGACTTCGGCGAGCGCATGCGCCCCCTGCGTGGGTGCTGGCAGCGACCCCTCCGCGCGCAGTGCCGCGATCGCCGACTCGATCGGGGCGCGCCGCAACTCGCGACGCGCCTGCAGGTAGGCTGCGACGATCTCGGTGGCGAGGCGCGCGCGGGCCGCAGGGCTCAGGGGGGAGGGGGGCAGGCGGCGGGCTGCTGCGCCGCGCGCTTGCGCCCGCTGCGGAGACTCAGCCTCAGCCTGCTGGGGAGTCGCCATCGAGCTCGATCAGCCCTCGCGCGAGCAAGCCCTCGCAGAGCTGGCACATGTCCCGTTCGACGACCGCCTGCGATTGCGTGTACTCCCCGGCCACCGCGACCGCCGCATCCTGCAGGCAGGAGGCCTGCTCCAGCGCTTCGAGCATGGTGCCCGCGGTGGCGTTGAGCCCGTGATACTTGCCCGTCTGGAGGTTGAACACGACGGTCTCCGAGGGCAGGCGACGGTAGACGACGTGTCGAGGGACCCGGATCTTCGATGCCGTCAGCGAGGTGGCTGCAGGCGGCGATGCGGTGTCGGGCGATGCGTGCATGCCCCTACAACTGCTGTAGGGCGCAGATTCTTTCGGGTCGCGCGAACCCTCGGACCCGAAAGGTACGCTTGAACGGCACATAGCCGGTCTCCCCACCGGGAGACCGGCTGCATGCTTACGGTCCGCTCGTCCCGGCGCCGCCCGGGGGAATAGGCGCTCCCGCGGAGTAGTTGGCGTCGAAAACGCCGTTCGGGTGGCCAGCGGCGGTGAGTTCTGTGAGATCTCCGTGATCCTCGATGCGCGGAGCCTCGTACTCGGTCGTGTCAGTGATCTTCTCCATGTTTCCTCCTTTCCTTGGAAGAGATGCTGCATCTTAGAGAGGCGCCCCGGCCCCTTTCAAGGACCGAAAAAGTACGGGACCAAAAAAGTACTGCTGCCCCGTGGAGCGTGAGACCGCTCGCGGAAGCTGTCACGAGCCTTCGCCAGCTCGTGAGAACAGCGCCTCGCCCGCCTGGGACACGAGCCAGCGGTTGCCGATCGCGATCCGCCACAGAGGGCCTGCGCCGAGCATCGAGCGCTCCTCCGGCGACACGCCGATCTTTCTGTCGAGCGCTTGCGGTGCGACGTAGGCGCGAACCGGCGCGTCGGCTCGCCGCAGGGGCTCGATCAGCGCCGCCTCGTCGGCTCGCATGCCTGCGAGCACCAGGGGGGTGAAGTGGCTCTTGGCATGCCGGGTGCGCACCGCCTCGGGAATCAGGCCGGCCAGCGCGTCGCGCAGCAGCGGACGATCGCGCACGGGGTCGAACTGCGCTCGGGGAGGGAGCCGCAGCGCGACTTCGATCAGTCGCAGGTCGTGGAGAAGGGGATGGCGCAGTTCGATGTTCCGATCGACGGCTTCACGGCGGAAGTGAGTGCCCATGTCGAGGCTGTCGCGCATGTCGATCAGGCCCTCCGCCTGCCGGCGCCACCACAGTGGCCCCTCGCGGCGATCCTGCTCGGTTGCGATTCGCAGCTCTGCCAGCGCCCGGGCGTCCGCAGGCGGGACGATCGCGTTCGCGGACGCGGCCCTGGTCCGTTCGCGGCGATGCCGCATCGCTACAGGCACGAGCGGGCTCAGGCCGTAGTGGCGTAACACGCGCAGGCGCACGCGCCCACTCGGGTGCGGTCCCATGCCCGGCACGCGCCCGGCGAGCGACCAGGCGGTGTGCGGCCGTCCCGCGCGAAGTACGTCGGCGATCAGGTAGGCGGCGAGCCCGAACAGCTCGTCGCCGCCCTCCCCGTCGAGCATGACGTCCACGCTGAGCTCGCGGGCCCGTGTCGTCAGCGGCTGCCACAGGAACAGGTTTGGTGTGGCCGGCGGCAGGCGCCAGCGGTCGATGTGCGCGAGCGCGGGCGCAAGCATCGAGGCGGCCGGGTCGAAGGCGATCAGCTCGAGCGGCAGGCGCGTGTGGCGAGCCGTCGCTTCGATCAGCTCGCTCTCGTCGGCGACCGGTTGGGTCGCAAAGGCGCCCCCGAGCGCAAGTGCGCGTCCGTCGGCGAGAGCGTTGGCGGCGAGGCCCGCCGCCACGCAGGCCGAGTCCAGGCCGCCGCTGAGCTTCACCGCCGGGCGTTGGGCGCCGGCCACGGCTCGCCCGACCGCGGCGAAGGCCGCCTCCCGCAGGCGCTCGGCGAGCGCCGCCCCGCTCCCCTCCTCGGCCCCTTCGTAGCGAAGGTTCCACCAGCGCTCGACGCTTGCGTGCGGCCCGTCGAGCACCAGCCGGTGGCCGGCCGGGACACGCCGCACCCCCTCGTACAGGGTGCGCCCCTGCGGAACGATGCCGTTCTCGATCCACTGCGCCAGCGCGAGCCGATCGGGACCCGGGGTGCTTGGCAGGAGCTCTAGCAGCTCGCGCTCGTGCTCGGCGAACAGCAGCCCGTCCGCCGCACGTGCGTGGACCAGCGGTTGCGCGCCCAGCTGGTCACGCGCCACCACGCAGCGATCCCGTTCGCGCTCCACGGCCACCACGACGAACCGGCCGCACAGCAGCTCACACGCCGCCTCGCCCAGCACGGCGAGCGCCCCTGCGAAGGCGGCGGGCAGATCCCCACCGGGTTCGAGGCCGAAGCGCTCGGCGAGCCCGCCGCGGTCCTCCGGTGCGCCGAACAGCCAGCCCCACCAGCCACCCTGCACGAGCTGGGGCGGGCTGAGCATCGTCAGGCGGCCGCCTCGGTGGAGCTGCGCTCCGCAACGCTCGCTTGCTCGCTCGAGCAGTTCGCCGGCTTGCACGCCCCAGGCCCCGGCGAGCACCGCTGTCGCTCAGAGCTCCAGCAGGCGCTCGCGCTCCAGCTGGGCGCCCGAGCTCACCGGTTCACTTGGGTGGTCCACCCAATCGAGGTGATTTTGGACGATCGCCGCGAGCTCGGTGGCGTCGATGCCGGGCTGCACGCGCAGTCGATGAGTCAGCCCGCTCGACGCGATCGCGGACACGACGTCGAGCTGGCGGCGCAACCGGGCAGGCGTACGCACCGACAGGTTGAAGGTGCTCGCGATCAACTCGAACGGGTCGACGGCCTCGAGCTGTTCCACGGTCGGCTCGTGCGGCGAGCGCTCGAGTAGGAACACCCCCCCTAGTGGCGCTGCGTCCGCCGCCTGGCCGCTCACGTAACGCTGCTTGCCCTCGACGGTGCCTGCTGGGCGGCCAAGAGCTGCACGCTCCTCCACGGAGAGCCGCTCGTCCTCCGTTGCGCGTAGCTGGAACACCACCGACCCCGCGTGGGCAACGAGTGCTCCCTCGCTCAGGGCTCTCGTCCCAAGGGATGCCGGATCTGGGGTGGTCGATCCGTGGATGGGATGCGACGCACGCGAGCGCAGGCGTGCTGGTGGCACGCCGAGCATCGCGGGTGGCGCAGACCGCCGCGGAGCGGCCGCATCCAGGCCGGCAGACATTGGGACGTGGGCCCTCAGCTGCAGCGCGACGACGTCGTCGCTGAGCAGCTGTCCTCCGGCCCTGACGAGCGCCGCGGCCAGCGAGCTCTTGCCGGCGCCGGCTGGGCCCATGATGAGCACGGCCCTGCCATCCAGCACGACACCGGAGGCGTGCATCACCTCGAGCCCCCGGATCGTCGCTGCGAGCGGCAGCGCCTGGGCTGAGACGATCGTCGCCCACTCTGCGTTGGCGGGATCGGGCTCGCACAGCAGCTCGAGGCCGTCGGGTGAGATCAGCACGCGCCCGAAGTCTCGGATCCACAGCAGATAACCGGCCGGCTCGGCGAAGTCGATCGAGCGCAGCAGCGTGTCGCCGACGTGGATCTCGCGCACCCGCAGCGGCCTCGCCGTGAGGGCCTCCCAGCGCCGGTGCAGCTCCGCGGCGTCCAGGCGTACGCGTGAGGGTGGCAGCGCAGCCGCCGAGCTGGGGTTCTGAGCGAGCCCTGGGATCGAGATCCGCGGATCGATGCGCAGCGCGAGGCCGAACGCGGTGTGGTGGTGCTCCCCCCGCTCCACGTCCGTTCTCGGCCGCTCGTCAACCGGGTTCGCCATCCACGATCTCGATCAGCCCGCGCTCGAGCAGCCCGTTGACCAGGGCGAGCAGGTCGCGCTCGATCTGCTCCTGCTCGACGCCGTACTCCTCGGCGAGCTCCCCCACGGTGGCGGCAACCGTGGGCGCTCCCTCCAGCGCCTCCAGCATCCTGCCCGCGGTCGGGTTCAGGCCGTGGTATTGACCTGTGTGCAGGTTCAGCACGACCGTCTCGGCGACGAAGCTGCGGCGCACCACGTGCTGTGGCAGACGCACGCGGGCGGTGAGCAGTTCGCTGGCGGTGGGAGAGGCCATGGATCGATGAGCTCCTGGTTTGGCGTTTCAGTACTCGGCGACGGTTCCGGTCCGCTGACCGTATCGGATCGATCCGCGCAGCAGCATGAAGCCGGCGGGGAGCAGGACGGCGACGAAGCCCACGAGCTTGAGCAGATCCACTCCCGCGGAGTGCGCCAGGGGCGTGTCCACGAGCAGGTGGCGCAGCAGGTCGGCGGCGGGTGTGAACGGCTGCACTTCCGAGGCCCACCGGATCCACCCCGGCAGAACCGCGATCGGGAAGTACAGGCCGCCGACGATCGCCACCCCGGCGATGATGAACTGGGTGGCGCTCGACACCTGCTTGAACGCCATCACCAGCGCCACGAGGATGAACGCAAACGGCATGAACGCCAGCATGCCGAGCAGCGACACCGGGATCGCGAGTACGGCCGTCGCCGCCAGCGGCAGCCCGAAGACGACGGTCGCCAGCCCCAGCATCAGGACTCCGGTCAGCATCGCGCTGACCAGCGGAAACAGCATCGTGCCGAGGATCCCGTTGACCGGCCCGTGGGCGCTCACCAGGAAGCGCTCGATCGTGCCCGAGACGAGTTCCTGGCGTACGGTGACGGGCATGATGCCCAACGAGATCGTGAGGATCTGGACGATCACCAACCCGACGATCACGAATCCGAAGTAGCCGCCTGGAGAGTGAATCGTCTTTGCGGTGATGATGTGGCTGATGTAGTAGAAGAGCGTGATCGTGAACAGCGGCCCGAGAAACTGCGCCACCAGCTGGGTGCGGTAGCTCACGAACAGGATCGCGTCGCGGCGCACGATCCCCGCCATCGCGTCCCACCACAGCCTCATTCGACGCGCTCCAGGTGTCCCTCTTCGAGGGTGTAGCCGGCGTCGCACGCGAGCACCCGGTCCTCGCCTCGCGGCGAGCACCACAGGACAGCGGCGCCACGGCTCCTGACCCGCGCGATCTGCTCGCCGAGCAGGCGGTAGCCGTCGTCGTCGAGTGAGTTGCGCGGCTCGTCCAGCAGCAGCACGCGCGGTTCGTGCAGGAAGGCCATCGCGAGGCGGATGCGCTGGCGCTGGCCCATCGACATGCGATCGACCCGTCGCTCGGCGAACTCCTCCAGGCCAAACCGCCGCAGGCTGTCCGCCACCAGCTCGGCGCGGCGCTCGCGGGGGACGTAGGCGAGCCGCGCCCAGTAGTCGAGTTGCTGGCGCACGCGCATCCGTGCATTCAGGCCGCGGTCGCCCGCGGAGAGGAACCCGACCCGGCGCTGGTAGCGGCCCCCCCGCGAGGAGGGTGTCAGCTCGCCCATGCGCACGCTGCCGCGCTGGGGCAGCAGGATGCCGGCGGCCAGGCGCAGCAGCGTGGTCTTACCGGCACCGTTGCGCCCGCCGATCCACGTCACCTCGCCCGCGCGCAACGTCAGGGTGACGTCGTCGAGCACGGGCGGCTTGGGGCCCTTCCAGCGGTGGTAGAGGCGCTCGAGCTCGAGTACCGGCGCGCCCGGTGAGTCAGCGAGCTCGCTAGGGGTAGTGGAGGCGACTACCTGGCCGGAAGCCTCGGGGGCGATTGCATGGCCGGGACCCTCGGGGGCGAGTTCCTCGCTGGGGGCTGCGGAGGCGACTTCCTCGCTGGGGGCGGTCGGGGCTTCGGAAGCGGAGATCATGGGCATGGCGCTGAGACGGCGGGGCTGATGAGACCCTAACAACGGTTGCGCGCGTCGCATACGTGCGCCTGTCAACCGACGGTGGACAGGCTCTGCATCCGTGTCCGGTGGGGTTCCAGGCACTCTGCCAGCAGCAGGCCGGCCAGGGTCTCGGGGGCCACGCTCGGATCGGAGTCGAGCTGCCAGATGGGAACGTGCGCAGCGATCGCGCCGGCCACTTCGAAGCGGGTACGCTCGCGCTCTGGTACGCGCGGGAAGCGCAGCAGCGAGCCCATCAGCACCGCGAGCGGCCTGGCGGCTCTGTGCAGGCCTGTGGCGAGGCCGGGGCGACGGTTCAGCACGACCAGCGCCTTCAGCGGCAGCGGCTCTGGGTGAACGGGCACGGGGATCCAGCGCTCGTCTCCGAGTGCGCAGATCGCCTCTGGGGGACCCGCCTCCGTAGGGCCGGCTACGGCGGCGGAACGCGCCTCCGGGGGACCTGCTTCCGGGGAGCCCGTTTCGGCGGAGCAGCTCGCGGCCCCGAGCCTCGGGAGCCTCGTGGCCGGGACGGTCATCAGGGGCGGGGCTGGGTGAGCGAGTGGGGGGGCGTCTGTGCCGGAGGGCTCCAGCACGAGCACGTCGTCTGCCGCCAGCGTCAGGCCGTGAGCCAGCAACTCGCTCAGCAACGTGCTCTTGCCGCCCCCCGACGCGGCCGTGATCGCGATCGCGCCGTCCGGCGTGGCGACGGCGCCGGCGTGGAGAGCCTCGTAGCCCTGCAGTAGCGCGACCGTGAACAGCACCGAGTCGAGCACGACCCGCCACCACGACTGCTCGGTCCGGTCCGCGGGCGCGCACTGCAGCACGCCCGCGTCGGCAGAGAGGTGGTGGACGGCGCGGGTCCCCGCGGAGGGTGTGCCGCTCTGGTGGGGCTGTGCGCCGTGCACGAAGCGGTGGTCTCCGGCCCGGCCGCGCTCGACGACGAACGGGGCGCCGTCGATCGTCCCCTCCCAGCCGACCCCGTCCAGTCCAGACCAGCTCTCGGCGATCGCCTGCGGGGAGGCCGACCGCAGGCGCAGGGTCGGCTCGGCCAGGGGCCGCTGCACCCACGCGCCGGGGGGCGTGAGGTCGCTGAGCAGCCCGAGTCCGAACGCGCTCAGGCCCAGTTCTCGGTCCCTGTCGTCCTGTGGTGCCAAGCCAAGGGTTCGCGGGGCGTGGGCCCTAACCTCTCTTACCCCGCTTCCCCTTCTTCTTTGGCTTGGGCTTCTTGCAGGTGTGGTAGGTGCGGCTGGTCGACAGGTGATGCCCGAGGACGGTCGTGGCGCGGATCTTGATCGTGAACGTGCTCTTCGAAAGACGGCTCAGGTTGATCGTGGCGAGGACATACTTGCCTCTGCGCGAGGTCGGGATCCGGTGGCCGCCGAGGGTGATCGTGACCGTCTTGAACGGGTCGTACTTCGGATTGCGAAGACGGATCTTGAACAACCTGCCACTCAGGCACTGCGTGGGCTTGGTCTTCGGCAGTGTCAGGTGCTCCACGGAGCTCGACGTGCCGGAGCCTCCTGGGGCGACCGGTAGGGGAGCGGTCAGCGCGGAGTTGAAGCAGCCGTAGGTGACGTGGTACTGGGCGTATTCAGAGGCTTCCTTGGGTGCCCCATCGGCGGCGATCGTCGGCTGGGAGGTGCCCGGATGGCTGAAGCAGACACGCAGATAGCGGGAGCCGTTCGGTTCTTTCAGAACCCGCCAGGCAGTGGGCCCGAGCACCGGATTCTCTTCGCAGGCCGGTGCCCCGAGGTACCACTGGTGCAGGCCCCAGTACGAGCCATCCGGCTGTTCGGTGATCCCCTTCCAGATTTCCTGCCCGACCGGATGGGAGCATTCAGCGAACTTGGTTTCGGCGACCACGGTGCCGGCGAACGTCCCATTCGACAGGTGCTGAATCCCGATTTGCCCGCCGTTGAAGGACCACACCCCTTCGATTTCCGAGTTGGCTCCCGCGGACGCGGCGCCGACGCCCAGAAGCATGGCCAAGGCGATGACGATCGGCCAGGACCGGCGGGGCACAGCACGCAGAAGACGGTTCATTCGTTACACACCCTTCTCGGTAGGTAGAGAGACGTCGGCCTAGCAACGGCGCCCGCTGCGGCAGACTTGCGACGGTGGAGGGAGACCAGCCCGCACGGCACTGCGCGCCGACGCGGGGCACGGAGGCCCCGCGCCCACCGCCGTGGCCGCTCCCACGGCCTGCGCGGATGCGCCCCAAATGAATCCTCCGGCTTGTGCCCGCGTCGCTCGAGGTGGGCGCCTCAGAGGATCTCGATGGGCCGGCTGCGGCCTGAGACCTGGGCGCCGCTCGAGACCTGTACGAGCGCGCGGTAGAGTCCGCTCCGGCGCAGGCGCATGGTGCGGGCGAAGCGCGAGACCTCGCCGGTGTGGCCCCTGATCGTGGTCCCGCTGACCGGCACGTACCGGCCGTGGACGAACCGCTCGAACGCCACCCCGGCACCGGGCTCGGCCGGGGTGACGGTGCCGTAGAGGCGCACGTCCCCGCGGCGCCGGGCGGGGCGCACGTGGAGGGTGACCCGCACCGTGACGAGCTCGGTGACCACGCGGCTGTAGACCGTCGGTTTGCCGGTGGTCGCCGCGCGCAGCTGGGTGCTCTGCAGGAGACCGGCGACCGGGAGGGCGAAGTCCCCGGCGGCGTCTGTTGCCACGGGGCCCGTGACGTCGTGGAAGCCGTGGGTGTAGGGGAAGGGGTTGGCCTGCAGGACGACTGCCACGCCCGCGTTGCCGGTCCCCGAGAGCGTCCCCGTGAGTTCGAGCGGGTTGCCGAACACGACCGGGTTGGGGGCGACGGCGGCGGTCAGCGACAGCGGGACCTTCCTGGTGGTGAACGTCGCGTCCGGGCTGGCTGTCATTCCCGCGGAGCTGTGCGCGAGCACGCGGAAATGGTACGTGGTGGCGGGCTGCAGGCCGCTCACGGTCCGGGTGAGCGGGATTTCCACGGTGCCGCTGCCGGCCGCGGCGGACGGCGTCTGGGAGCCGTACGCGGCGGTGGGGCCGTACTGGAAGAAGTACGTGGTCGCCACGCCCCGGGGGTTGACCCTCGCTTTGAGCAGGGCCGTCGAGGTGGTGACGTGTTCGACGTAGCTGCTGTACGCGAGCGGGGGAAGCGGTTTGGGGGCGGGCGTGGGAGCGGTCGTTGCGGTGGTGGTCGTCGTGGTGGTCGTTGGTGTGGTTGTCGTCGTCGTGGGTGTGGTTGTCGTCGTCGTGGGTGTGGTCGTCGTGGTGGTCGTCCCCGTGGACGTTGTGGCAGGGGCGGAGCTCCTCGCCTGCGAGGCGAAGGGCAGCGCGAGTGCTCCGCCGGCGAGGAGCGCTGCGCCGAGCGCGAGCCCGCGGCGTACTGTCAATCTCCCCATTTGCGTCTGCCTCCCTGTCGAGTCTCGCGACTGCGCGGTCCGCTTTCTCTAACCCGCCGCGCGGTCGCTCGATGCGGGCGGTGCCACGATGGGTCCACCTCCGCTCGTCTAACGGTGGCCGAGGGCTCGCGCTTGCGCGGGGGCTGCCTCGCCCTCTCCCCACCCAGGGTCCTGCTCGCGCCGCCGGGTTGACCCGCTGGTCATAGATCGCTTGACTGGTTGGTCATATTTACTATGACCGCGCTCACGACCTGCCCGTCGCGGCTCGTGAGAACGTCTTGCGGCTCAGGCACAAGTCCCACACGCCCGCCACCGTTGCTGGCCCATGCCGCGCACAATGGAGCCGGAGCTGTCCGTGGGGGCCGCGAGTCCGACTGCCCCCGGCGAGCGTGTCCCCGAGGAGCACCGGGAAGACCCCGCCGCCACCTACCGCCTCTCGCACCTGCGTGCGCTGGAGGCCGAGGCTGTCCACGTGATGCGCGAGGTCGCGGCGGAGTTCGAGCGCCCGGTGCTGCTGTTCTCCGGGGGCAAGGACTCGATCGTGCTGCTGCGCCTCGCGGAGAAGGCGTTCCGGCCGGGACCGTTCCCGTTCCCGCTGCTGCACGTGGACACGGGCCACAACTTCCCGGAGGCGCTCGAGTTCCGCGACCGGCGGGTGGCCGAACTGGGGGAGCGGTTGATCGTCGCGTCCGTGGAGGACTCGATCCGGGACGGCCGCGTGGAGGACGCGACCGGGCCCCACGCCTCACGCAACGCGCTACAGACCGTCACGTTGCTGGACGCGCTCACCGAGCACGGCTTCGACGCCGCGTTCGGGGGCGCGCGCCGCGACGAGGAGCGCGCGCGGGCCAAGGAGCGCATCCTCTCCTTCCGCGACGCCCACGGCCAGTGGGAGCCCCAGCGTCAGCGCCCGGAGGTGTGGAGCCTCTACAACGGGCGCCTGCGCCGCGGCGAGCACGCGCGGGTCTTCCCGATCTCCAACTGGACCGAGCTCGACGTGTGGCAGTACCTCGCCGAGGAGGCCCTGGAGGTGCCCTCGATCTACTTCGCGCACGACCGCGAGGTGTTCGCGCGCGAAGGGATGCTCTACGCGGTCTCTCCCTTCGTCCAGCTGGTGGACGGCGAGCGGCCGTTTACTGCGCGGGTGCGCTACCGGACCGTAGGGGACATGACCTGCACGGGGGCGGTGGAATCCGATGCGGCGACGCTCGCCGAGGTGGTCGCCGAGATCGCCGCCACCGAGGTCACCGAGCGCGGGCAGACCCGCGGGGACGACCGCGCCTCCGAGGCCGCGATGGAGGACCGCAAGCGGCGCGGGTACTTCTGAGGGTCTGGGGCTCCTCTCCGGTGTCCGATATTCGTTCCCCGGCCCATAAGTCCCGCCCGCCGGCAACCGTTGCTGGGCGCATGGCTACCCAGACCGACACGGTTACGCAGACCGACACGGCTACCCAGACCGACACGGTTTCGGAGACCCAGACCCGCGACGGCGAGCGCACCGCCGCGCAGGACACCGAGGAGGTCTTCCGGCGGCTCACCGAGCGCCCGGTGGAGCTCCTGCGCTTCGCCACCGCGGGGTCGGTGGACGACGGCAAGAGCACGCTGATCGGGCGGCTGCTGTACGACTCCAAGCAGGTGCTCGCCGACCAGCTCGAGCACGTCGAGCTGACGAGTCGGCGGATGGGCCACGACGGCCTCGACCTCTCGCTGCTCACCGACGGCCTGCGGGCTGAGCGCGAGCAGGGCATCACGATCGACGTGGCGTACCGCTACTTCGCCACGGCGCAGCGGCGGTTCATCATCGCGGACACCCCCGGCCACGAGCAGTACACGCGCAACATGGTCACCGGCGCCTCCACGGCGGACCTCGTGATCGTGCTGGTCGACGCGCGCAAGGGCGTGATCGCGCAGTCGCGCCGGCACGCGTTCATCGCCTCGCTGCTGGCGATCCCGCACCTGGTGGTGTGCGTCAACAAGATGGACCTGCTCGACTACGACCAGGAGGTGTTCGACTCGATCGTGGACGAGTTCGAGCGCTTCGCGGCGCGCCTGGACATCCAGGACGTGACGTTCATCCCGATCTCTGCGCTGCGGGGCGACAACGTCGTGGAGCGCTCGCAGGCGATGCCGTGGTACCAGGGGCCGCCGCTGCTCTACCACCTCGAGCACGTCCACATCGCCTCGGACCGCAACCTGCGCGACGTGCGCTTCCCGGTGCAGTGGGTGATCCGCCCGCGCTCCTCGGAGGGCTCGGACTACCGCGCCTACGCAGGACAGGTGGCGGGCGGGATCGTGCGGACCGGCGACGAGGTTGTGGTGCTGCCTGGCGGGCAGCGCACCACGGTGGCCGGCATCGATACCTTCGACGGCCCGGTGCGCGAGGCGTTCCCGCCGATGTCCGTGGCGCTGCGGCTCACCGACGACGTGGACGTGAGCCGCGGGAGCACGATCGCGCGCACGCACAACCAGCCGGCGGTAGCCAACAGCTTCGAGAGCCTGCTCTGCTGGATGTCCGAGCGGCCGCTCGAGCAGGGACGGCGCTACTTGGTCAAGCACACCACGCGCACCGCGGCGGTGAGCGCACTGGAGGTGCGCTACCGGATCGACGTGGACACCCTGCACCGCGACGAGACCGCCACCGCGCTCGCGCTGAACGACCTCGGGCGCGTGCGGGTGGAGCTGACTGCCCCGTTGGTGTTCGACTCCTACAGGCGCAACCGCACGACGGGCAGCCTGATCGTGATCGACGAGGCCTCCAACGAAACAGTGGCGGCCGGGGTGATCCTCGACACCGAGGGGGAGGTGGTAGAGGGCGCTTCGGGGGCGGCCGGGGTCGAGACCAAGACGGAGCGCAGCCCGAACGTGCGCTGGGAGCGCGCGACGCTGACGCGCTCCGAGCGGCGCGAGGCGCTCGGGTTCGCCGGCGCGACGGTCTGGTTGACGGGGCTGCCCGCCTCCGGAAAGTCGACGATCGGACGTGCGGTCGAGGAGCGGCTCGTGCGGGCGGGCCGCCCGGCGTACCTGCTCGACGGGGACAACCTCCGCCACGGGCTCAACGGCGACCTCGGCTTCGACGAGGCGGCGCGCGCGGAGAACGTGCGCCGCACGGCGCACGTCGCGCGGCTGCTGGCGGAGTGCGGCGCGGTCGCGCTGGTCTCGCTCGTCAGCCCCTACGCCGCAGACCGCGAGCTGGCCGCCGCGCTGCACGCCGCAGAGGGCCTCGACTTCATCGAAGTGTTCGTCAGCACTCCCCTGGCCCAGTGTGAGCAGCGCGACCCCAAGGGGCTCTACGCCCGCGCCCGCGCCGGGGAGCTCACGGGCCTGACCGGCGTTGGCGCCCCCTACGAGCCGCCGGAGCGGCCCGATGTCGTGGTTCGCACCTGCCAGGAAGACATCGACGCCGCCGTCGAGCGCGTGCTGGAGGCGCTCGCCGCCCGGGGCTGACCTATCATTAAGGCTCGCTAACCTGCTCACAATCTTTCGCAAGGTCGTGTCGATGTCAGTGACGTCCGTTCGTACCGAGCCCGACTGCAGCCCCAACGTGCTCTGGCAAAGCTCCGGCCTGACCCGCGACCGGCGCTGGGAGGCGCTGGGGTGCGCGGGGGCGACGGTGTGGTTCACGGGTCTGCCCGCGGCGGGCAAGTCGACGATGGCGAGTGCGGTGGAGCAGCGCCTCGTGGAGGCCGGCCGTCCGGCGTTCCTGCTCGACGGGGACAACCTTCGCCACGGGCTCAACGGGGACCTCGGCTTCGACGAGGAGGCCCGCAGCGAGAACGTGCGCCGCACCGCGCACGTGGCGCGGCTGTTGGCGGAGTCGGGCTCCGTCGCGCTGGTGAGCCTGGTGAGCCCCTACGCGGCGGACCGGGAGGCGGCGGCGGCGCTGCACACAGCGGCGGAGCTGCAGTTCTTCGAGGTGTTCGTGGACGCTCCTCTGGAGCTCTGCCAGCGGCGCGACCCCAAGGGTCTCTACGCGCGAGCGCGCGCTGGCGAGCTGTGCGGCCTGACGGGGGTCGGGGCACCCTACGAGGCGCCCGAGCACCCGGACCTGGTGCTGCGCTCGGGTAGCGAAATGGTGGACGCGGCAGTGGGGCGGGTGATGGACCTGCTTGCGGCCCGCGGGTTGCACCCGGCGCGCGGGGCGCACTGATGGAGCTACGGTAGGCGGGGCGCCGACAACGGCGCTTGCTGACGGAGTGCGGTAGGCGGGGCGCCGACAGCGGCGCCCACTGACGGGGTCGCGGCCAGCCGAGCTGTGGCCGACGCTCTCTGCGAGGCTCATTTGCATACGCCGAAGTAACTTACGCTGGCGTATGTTATATGGGGGATCGGGGGGGGCGCCGAGTGGCCTGCTGTCCACCTTCTTGCATACGCTAAAGTAACTTACGCTGACGTATGTTATGGAGGTGATGTGGAGGCGTACCGCTGGCCGCTGGCCGAGGAGTTTCTCGATCGGGAGGACGAGCTCGCTCGTCTGGAGGAGTGGTGGGCGAGCTCCGAGCGCACGCCGGTCAACCTGTTCGGGCGTCGGCGTGTCGGCAAGTCGTGGCTGATGCGCCGCTTCGCCCACGGCAAGCCGGCCGTGGTCCTAGCCTCAGAGCGCCTCGCGCCGGGAACCCAGCTCTCGCGCTTCGCGGCCCTGCTCGAGCCGGAGCTCGGTGTGCGGCCGGAGATCCCCGACCTCGCGACGCTCGTACGCGTCGCGTTCCGGCTCGCGAGCTCCGCCAAGACGCTGGTGGTCATCGATGAGTTTCCCTGGCTGCTGCCCCACGCCGAGGCGGAGGCCGAGCGGGCGCTGAGCTCGGTGCAGGCCGTCATGGAGGAGGAGCGCGACCGCTCCCACTTGAAGCTCGTGCTGTGCGGCTCGGCGATCTCGCAGATGCAGTCGCTGATGAGCGAGCGCGGCCCGCTGCACGGGCGTCTGCGGGGGCTGGAGGTCCGGCCTCTGCGCTACCCCGAGGCTCGCGTCTTCCTCGACACGCTCGGCCCGGCGCAGCGCATCGAGCGCTTTGCCGTAGCGGGCGGGATGCCTCGCTACCTGGGCGCGCTCGGGCGTGGGGAGCTCAAGTCCGTGGTCTGCTCGCGCGTGCTCGATCGCAACGGGCCGCTGTGGAACGAGGCCCGTGTGGTCCTGGAGCAGGAGCTCAGACAGCCGGGTGTGTACTTCTCGATCCTCGAGCAGCTCGCCACGGGGGAGAAGGAGGTCCAAGAGATCGCCTCCGGCGCCCGGGTGGAGAACGCGACGGTGAACCGCTACCTCGCGACGCTGGCCGATCTGAGGATCGTTCGCCGCAAGCTTCCGGTGGGCGCCAGGGCATCCAGCCGCGGGGGTCACTGGGAGCTGAGCGACCCCTTCTTCCGCTTCTGGTTTCGGTTCGTGTTCCCGTTCCAGGCCGAGCTCGAGGCCGGCCTAGCGCCGTTGGACCTGTGGGAGGGCAGCGTGCGGCCGTCGCTGAGCGACCACGTCGCGCCGGTGTTCGAGGAGCTGTGTCGGGGGTGGGTGAGAACGACGTATGGACAGACGGCGCAGCGTGTCGGCGGCTGGTGGGGCCCCGCGCGAGACGACCTGCGCCGCGCGGGAGAGCGCACGAGCGAGGAGATCGACGTGGTCGGAATCTCGAACGGACGCGTGACGGTGATCGGCGAGTGCCGGTGGCGCAACAAACCGATGGACGGCGGTCTCCTGGGGGAGATCAAGGACTACAAGCTCCCGGCGCTGCGTCAGGCGGGCTACACGATCGCCAAGGACCTGCGAGTCCTGCTCTTCTCGCGAGGCGGCTTCAACGCAACGCTCAGGCGAGCGGCATCCGCAGACGACCGCCTGCGACTCGTCGACCTCGCCGAGGTGGCGGACTAGGGCACGGCGGGCCGCGGTCTCGGCGGAGCGGCGTGACCCTCGACGCTCAGCCCGCAGGCTCCGGTGGCGAGTGGTCCTCGGCGCTCAGGCCCCGGCGGTGAGCGGTCCTCGGCGCTCAGGCCCCGGCGGTGAGCGGTCCCAGCCGCGGCTCGTGGCCGTAGAGCTCGAACGCCCGGAAGCCGGCGAAGGTCTTGTGCTCGGAGCCGTGGAAGTCCGAGGAGCCGGTGGTGAGCAGGTCGAGCTCCTCGGCGACGGCGCACAGTAGCGCGACCTGCTCGGCGGTGTGGGTGGGGTAGAAGGCCTCCACGCCGTCGACGCCGAGGCCGGCGAAGCGTTCGAGCATCGCGCGCACGGTGTCCGGCTCGGCCACGTCCCAGAAGGGGTGCGCCCAGACCGCCACGCCGCCGGCGCGGTGGATCAGCTCGATCGCCTCGCCCACGGTGGGGCGGGTGCGGGCGACGTAGGTGGGGACGCCGGGGACCAGGTAGCGGGGGAACAGCTCGCGCAGGCTGCCGATCCCCTCGGCGGCGACGCGCTCGGCGTTGGCCGGGTGCTTGAGCAGGGCGTGCGCGAGGTGGGGGCGCCCCAGCGGGTCCCCGGCGGCCTGGCGGCGGCGCAGCTCGGTGTCGTCGAGCTCGAAGCCCTCCGCGCGCAGCAGGTCTGCCATCGCGAGCACGCGCCGCTCGCGGTCACCGCGCAGGTCCACGAGCGTCGCGGCGAAGCCGGGGTCGTGGTGGTCGACGAGGTAACCGAGCACGTGCAGCTCCTCGTAGGCCTCGTCGACCGAGGAGAGCTCGGTGGCGGGCACCACGCGCACACCCGCGCGGGCGCCCTCCGCGAGCGCCTCCTCGACGCCCCCCACCGAGTCGTGGTCGGTCAGCGCGAGCAGCTCCACGCCCGCCGCCGCAGCGGCGCGCACGACGGCGGCCGGCTGCAGTTCGCCGTCGGAGTGGACGGAGTGGGACTGCAGATCGAAGGTGGGGCGCATGGGGGGACCCTATTAGAACGGCTTTCAAAAAGACCGGCACGCCCGGACAGCCCTCCGGCACCCGTCACCGGGGCGCTGGATCGCCACGAGGCCGGGGCCGGTGGCGTTGGCCCGGGCGGCGGCTCCGTGTGCGGCGGCCCGTGTGCGACGACCCGTGAGCGGCGGCCCGAGTGTGGCGACCCGTGTGCGGCAGCCCGCGTGCGACGGCCCCGTGTGCGACCTGGGTAGCAGTCCCTGTGCGACCTGAGGTGGACGAGCGCGCAGACCAAGATGGTTCTCCAGGGCGTTGTCGTCGAGCGCCGGACACCGTACGGTGAGCACGTGAGCGACACGCGCGCGCGGGTGGCCTTGACCAAGGTGCCCGAGATCACTGCCGTCTTCTGGGTCCTGAAGCTCCTGACCACGGGGATGGGCGAGGCGATGTCCGACTTCCTCGGCTCCCACAGCGTCCCGGTCGCCGGGGCGATCGGCATCTTCGGGCTGTGGTTCGCGTTGTGGCTGCAGCTGCGCCAGCGGGAGTACCGCGCTCCCGTCTACTGGTTCGCGGTGATGATGGTCGCGATCTTCGGCACGATGGCAGCCGACGGCGTGCACGACGGTGCGAGCATCCCCTACGC
Source organism: uncultured Solirubrobacterales bacterium (assembly GCA_963701215.1). Lineage (GTDB taxonomy): Bacteria > Actinomycetota > Thermoleophilia > Solirubrobacterales > Solirubrobacteraceae > Palsa-744. The sequence continues at coordinate 3,351,472 of OY969580.1, read as the reverse complement.
GGTGACCACCCCGCTGTTCGCGCTGGTCACGGCCGCGATCTTCTTCCTCTGGTACCGCTCCGAGGGCACGCTCTCGATCCACACCATCACCACCCGCCGCCGCGAGAGCTTCTACTGGGCGGCGGTGCTGGCGACGTTTGCGCTCGGCACCGCCGCGGGGGACCTGACGGCGACCACGTTGCAGCTCGGCTTCTTTCCCTCCGCGGTGCTGTTCGGCTCGGTCATCGCGATCCCCGCGGTCGGCTGGTGGCGCCTGCACCTGAACCCGACCGTGGCGTTCTGGTTCGCGTACGTCGTGACGCGGCCGATCGGCGCGTCCTTCGCGGATTGGTTCAGCAAGTCGCCCTCGATCACCGGCCTCGGTCTCGGGGACGGCACCGTCAGCGGCGTCGCGCTCGTCGTGTTCACGGCTCTCGTGGCCTACGTCGCGGTCACCAAGCTCGACGTGCAGGGGCAGCGACACGCGGCGCAGCACCGGGATCCGCGCCTGCTCCTCGACGTGGTGGAGGGCCAGTCGCACCCAGCGCAGCACCGGGACCCGCGCCTGCTGCTCGACGTGGAGGTCGAGTAGTGGGCACGAGCGGGAGGCGGTGGTGCCCCCCCGGCGCTCGCGGCGAGCCGGCAAGATACGTCTATGAAGGACTCAGGAGACCAGCTGGCAGGAGACGAGCTTGTGTTGAGCCGGATAACGCAACGCGCGCGACGGCTGGCACGCTCGAGCGCCGCTCACCCCGTGGCGGTAGATCTCGCGACCTGCCTGACGGTCGCGGCAGTGAGCGTCGCCGGTTTGAGCACCCAGCACCGTCTGACCGTGCTCGCCGCGGTCTTCTGCGCCGCGCTGTGCGCCCCGCTGCCGTTGCGTCGCGTGAGCCCTCCTCTGTGCTTCGGGGTGGTCGCGACCGTTGCGCTGGCGCAGTGGCTGCTCGCTGCCCCACAGCTGGCCGACGCCGCGGTGCTCCTAGCCCTGTACTGGGTCGCCCTGGATGGCAGCCTGCTCGCCGCCGCGCTCGCCGCCTGCGTGGTCGAGGCGGGGGCCGTGATGGCGGCGGTGCGGTGGTCGCCGTCCGAGCCGCTGAAGGTGTGGGTCGGGCTCACTGGCCTCGCGACGGCGGCCGGCGTGCTCGGCGTCTCGGTGCGCCAGCGCAGGGCGCTGCTGGCCTCGCTGGAGGAGAAGGCGGCGCGGCTGGAATTCGAGCGCGACCAGGAGGGGCGGCTCGGAGCGGCCGCCGAGCGGGCCCGCATCGCGCGCGAGATGCACGACATCGTGGCCCACAACCTCACTGTGATGATCGCCCTGGCCGACGGTGCCACCTACACGATGGACACCGCGCCGGAGCGCGCGGTGGAGGCGACCCGGCGCGTCGCGGCGACCGGCCGGGAGGCGCTCGTGGAGATGCGCAGGCTGCTCGGGGTGCTGCGCGAGCCGTCCTCCGAGCAGGCCCCCGAGCAGCCGCTCGAACCGCAGCCGCGGCTCGGCCGGCTCGACGAGCTGCTCGCGCGCGTGCAGGCCGCCGGCATCCCGGTGACGTTGGACCTCGAGGGAGATCCGCACGGGCTGGCCGACGGTGTGCAGCTGACCGTGTTTCGGGTGGCCCAGGAGGCGCTCACCAACACGCTCAAGCACGCCACCCGACCCACCCGGGCGCACCTTGCGCTGAGCTGCCGGCCCGGACAGGTCGAGCTCGAGGTGACCGACACGGGCGAGGGTCGTGGCGAGGGTCGCGCCGCGGCGGCCCCCGGCGGGCGGGGGCTGCACGGGATGCGAGAGCGCGCCGCGAACTACGGGGGCACGCTCGAAGCCGGCCCCGGCCCCCGTGGCGGCTGGCGCGTGCGCCTGCGGCTGAACCCCGATGCCCAAGCAGCCGACACCCGGGGCGCCTACGCTCAGGCTGCGGACACCCGGGCCACCTACGCGCAGGCTGCCGATGCACGGGCCGCCGACACCCGGGCCGCCTCTGTCCACGGGGCCGACGCCTGGACCATGGACACCGGGGGCGCCTCCGTCCAGGGGGCCGACGCTCAGACCGCCGACACCCGGGCCGCCGACGCACAGGTCGGGGCACGATGACGGTGACGACCACCGTGCTGCTGGCCGACGACCAGGAGCTGATGCGGATGGCGTTTCGGATGGTGCTCGACACCCAGCCGGACCTCGAGGTCGTCGGCGAGGCCGCGAACGGCCGCGAGGCGGTCGAGGCCGCCCAGAGGCTCGAGCCGGACGTCGTGCTGATGGACGTGCGCATGCCGGAGCTGGACGGCGTGCAGGCCACCCGCGAGATCATCGAGTCCCACAGCGGCGCACGAGTCATCATCCTCACCACGTTCGACCTCGACGAGTACGTCTACGCGGCGCTGCGTGCCGGGGCGAGCGGCTTCCTGCTGAAGGACACGCCGCCGGCCGACCTGCTCTCGGGGATCCGCGCCGTCGCGAGCGGAGACGCCGTCGTCGCGCCGCGGGTCACGCGCAGGCTGCTGTCCACCTACGCCCACCGCCTACCCGTCCCCGGGCGCCCGGACCAGGGGCAGCGCGAGCGCCTGGCGCTGCTGACCGCACGCGAGCACGAGGTGCTCCGCCAGGTCGCGAGCAGCCTCTCGAACGCCGAGATCGCCGAGCGCCTCGTGCTCTCCGAGGCGACCGTGAAGTCCCACGTGGGGCGCATCCTCGCAAAGCTCGGGCTGCGCGACCGCGTGCAGATCGTCGTCTTCGCCTACGAGACGGGGCTTGTCACCCCCTCGCACGGCTGAGCCCATGGGAGCGCGTGAGAGCATCGGTGCAGACCGCCGGCCCGGAGTGGACTGGCGCCGCGCCGAGTTCGTCCTGACGCTGCTCGGGTTCCTCGGCTTCCTCACGGTGCCGGTGCGCATCACCACGATCTACGGCGGCCTGCCCGCGCACCCCCTGTTCGTCCACGTGCCGGTGGTGTTGATCCCGACCACGGTCGTGACCGCGGTCGTCTTCGCGTGCAAGCGGGAGTGGTTCGCGCGGTACGGGATCGCGCTGGCGGTGGTGTCGATCGTCGCGATGAGCTCGGTGTTCCTCACGATGCAGGCCGGAGCCGCGCTGCGCGCAGCGCTCGGCCTGCAAGGCCGAGCCGCCCAGCTGATCTCCGAACACTCGCACGCCGCGCACGTCCTCGCGATCGTCTACGTGGCCTTCACCGCGACGCTGATCGTCACGTTCGCCGCGCTGCGGATCTCCGGCGGCAGGCCGACCGGCCTGGGGATCGTGGACGGTGCGCTGTCCTCCCCGTCGGTGTTCGCGGCGCTGCGCGTCGTGCTCGTGCTGCTGGCGGTGGGTGCCGGCTACATGGTCTTCAGGACCGGCGACCTCGGCGCGAAAGCGGTGTGGGAGGGTCGGCTCCAGGCCGCCCACCACGGTTTCCCTGGCGGTCCGAAGGGGCCGGGCGGGCCTGGGTTCTACCCGCCGCCGGGTGGCGGCGCGCCCTAGCTCTCCAGCGAGCGCTGCAGCCGCTCCAGCACCCGCACCACGCGCAGGCCGGAGCGGCCGTCCGAGCGGGGGGTGGCCCCCGTGCGCAGGCACTCCACGAAGTGTTCGCACTCCACGCGCAGCGGCTCGACCGCGGGGAGCTCGGGCGAGAAGATCTCCCCGGAGCGTGCGAGGTACTCGCCCCACGAGCGCACGTCCTGGTCGAAACCCTTGTCGTAGAGCGTGAGCTTGCCCTCCAGGCGCATGTCGTCGAACGTCGCCATGCGTCGCGCGCCGACGACGGTGAGCCGCCGCTCCTTGTGGGGGTCGAGCCAAGAGAGGTGCAGGTGCGCGACCACCCCGGAGGGGAAGCGCAGGTAGCAGAAGACCACGTCCTCCACCCCGGGTCGTACGTAGGAGCGCCCGTGGGCGGTGCACTCGGCGGGCTCTTCGTCGATCAGGTGGAGGATCACCGAGACGTCGTGCGCGCCGAGGCTCCACAGCGCGTTCTCGTCGGCGCGCAGCTTGCCGAGGTTGAGGCGGTTGCCGTACACGTAGAACAGCTCCCCCAGCTCCCCCCCTCGAGCAGCGCCCGCAGGCGGTCCACCGCCGGGTGGTACTCCAGCAGGTGCCCGACCATCAGCACCCGCCCGGCGCGCTCGGCGGCGTCCACGGCGCGCTGCGCGTCGGCGGCGGTGGTGGCGAGCGGCTTCTCCACGAAGCAGTGCTTGCCGGTCTCGGCGACGCGCACGGCGAGCTCAGCGTGGGTGGGGACGGGCGTGGCAAGCACCACCGCGTCGAGGGCGGGATCGGCGAGTAGGTCCTCCAGCTCCGCGGTGACGCGCGCCCCGGGGAACTGCGGCGCCACCCGCGCGCGCGCGGGCTCGGAGGGGTCGCACACCCAGCGCAGCTCGCACCCGGGGAGCGCGGCGAGGTTGCGCGCGAGGTTCGGCCCCCAGTAGCCGAGGCCGGCGACGCCGACCCGGACGGGGGTCTGGTCCGGGGTGCTCACGCGGCGAGCGTACCGATCGCCTGCACGCAGCGCTCGGCGGCGTGCCCGTCCCCATACAGCGGTGGCCGCTCCACTGGGGGGGTCCGCTCCAGCGCCGCGAGCGCGGCGGAGGAGTCGAGGTTCACAAGCGTGTTCCACCCCGCCTGCACAGTCTCGACCCACTCGGTGTTGGGGCGCAACGTGACGCACGGCACCCCCGCAAGGTACGCCTCCTTCTGGACGCCCCCGGAGTCGGTGAGCACCGCGCGGGCGTGGTAGAGCAACGCGGTGAAGGCGCCGTAACCGAGCGGCTCGGTGAGCAGCAGACCCTCGGCGCCGGCGAGCTCCTCCAGCAGTCCGGCCTCGCGCAGCCGCGCGCGGGTGCGGGGGTGCAGCGGGAAGACGAGCGGCCCCGGCAGTGCACGCACCAGTTCGACCAGCGCGCGCAGCCGCTCAGGAGGATCGACGTTGCCGGGACGGTGGGCGGTGAGCAGCAGGTAGGCGCCGTCCCGCACCCTGTGGGCCTCCAGGGCGCGCCCGTCCGCACGGGCGGCGGGGGCCACGCGCAGCGCGAGGTCGACCATCACATCGCCCACGACCTCGATATGTCCCCTGACCGACTCGGCACGCAGGTTCTTGGCGGCGGTCTGCGACGCGCACAGCAACAGCTCGGAGAGGTGGTCAGTCTGTACACGGTTGAGCTCCTCGGGCATCGTGCGGTCGAACGAGCGCATACCCGCCTCCACATGCACGACTGGCACCTCCGCGCCCCTCGCGGCCAGTCCGCCCGCGAGGGTGGAGTTGGTGTCGCCGTAGACGAGCACGGCGTCGGGGCGCTCCTCTGCCAGCAGGGGCTCCAGTGCGGCGAGCATCCGCGCGAGCTGCGAGGTGTTCGAGCCCCCGCCGATCCCCAGCTCCCGGTCGGGCCGTGGGAGCCCCAGCTCGCGGAAGAAGACGGCCGAGAGCGAGTCGTCATGGTGCTGGCCGGTGTGCACGAGCAACTCCTCGTGCGCCTCGCGCAGTGGCCCGGAGACGGCTGCGGCCTTGATGAATTGAGGGCGGTTGCCGACGACCGTCAGGATCTTCACGGGCGCAACCTCGACTGATGACCCGGGGGGAGGTCGGGAGGGGGGCCTGCCCCCTTCCCGCTCCACTGGGTGAGGATCTTCACCTGGCGCAGACTACGCAGCCGCGCCCACGACTGAAGTCGACCAGTCAATCACCGCCGTGGGTCGCACGATGTGGCGGCCAAGGCCAAGCTCCTTGGGCTCAACACCCAGCGCGAGGCCCACGAGCTGGGGGAGGTGCAGGACCGGCATTTTGAGCTGGCGCCCGACGACGCTTTCGGCGGCGGGCTGCTGGAGGTCGAGGTTCAGGTGGCAGAGGGGGCAGGGGGTCACGAGGCAGTCGGCGTCGGCGTCGACGGCGTCGCCGAGGTGGCGACCCGCCTGCTTGAGTGAGGCCTCCTTGTTCATCGTGACGATCGGGAAGCCGCAGCACTTGCGCGCGCCGGCGTACTCGATCACGGTGCCGCCGAGCGCGTCGATCACCTGCTCCAGGTAGCGGTCGCGGGGGCGCTCGGCGTCGATGCCCAGGCGCGCGCGGGGACGCACGATGTAGCAGCCGTAGAAGGGCCCGACCTTCAGGTTGGTGAGTGGTCGCTTCACACGCGAGCGCAGCTCGTCCAGGCCGAGCTCCTCGACGAGCAGCCACAGGAAGTTCTTGTTGGTAAGCCCACGCTCATAGGCGAGGCCCTCGGGGGCGAGCGTGCGGTTGACGTGGGCGCGGTACTCGGCGCTCGCGTCCAGGCGCTCCTGGCACTCGCTCTGGGCGCCCTGGCAGGTGGAGCAGATGTTCATCATCAGCTCCGCGTCGGGCACCTGCTGGGCGAGCGCGAAGGTGCGCGCGTTGAGGGTATCGGCGAGCTCCTGGTTGTGCTCGGCGATCACGCCGCAGCCGGTGCACGAGGCGCGGTCGAGCTCGACGAGCTCGAGGTCCAGCAGCGGCGCCACGCGCGCCATCGAGCCGTGCAGCTCGGGGGTGAAGCCACGGCTCACGCAGCCGGGCCAGTAGGCGACCTTCATCAGGCTGTGCTCCCTTCTGGGGCCGACGCCACGGGGTCGTCCCCGCCCTCGGGGCTCCCGTTGCCGCCGCCCCCGGCGCTCGCTGTGCCCACGACCGCGCCGACGGGCGTCGCGTCGGGGTCCTCGTCCTCGCCGGAGACGTACAGGTTCAGCTCGTAGCGCTCGGGCCGGCTCTCCACGGTCTGGTAGATCCGCTGGACGGCCTTCAGGTCGGCCGCGGGGAGCTTGTGGCCGAACAGCGCGACTTTGATGCTGATCTTGCCGCGTGTGATCGCCTTGACGGCGGTGGGCAGCAGCGAGAGCAGCTCTTTGGCGGCCGCGGGGTGGAATTTCCCGAACCACGAGTTGCCGCCGTAGGAGCGCGGCGGCAGTTCCGCCTCGTGGTTGAGCCCGTAGTCGCGTACCAACGTGGTGAGAGCCGCCTCGTGGCGCTCGCCGTTGTTGGGGTCCACGAGGTGCTGGTCGGAGATCGCGATGCGCCGCAGGCGCATGATCTGGCCCATCGGGTTGACGTCCTTGGGACAGGCCTCCACGCACTTGAAGCAGTGGGTGCAGTCGAAGATCCCCTGCGGGTCGTCGGCGAGGTCCACGAGCCGCTCGCGCTGGCGGTCGTCGCGGGGGTCCCCGACGAAGCGGTAGGCCTTCGCGAGTGCGGCGGGGCCGATGAAGCCGGGGTCGACCTCCATCGCCAGGCAGTCCGACACACACGCTCCGCACTGGATGCAGGCCATCGACTGCGTGACGTCCACCATCGCCTCTTTCGCCACCACGTACTCACGCTCGGGGACGGGCTGCTTGGCGAGCAGCCATGGGGTGACGCGCTGGATCTTCTTCCAGTGCACGGCGTCCATGTCCACGATCAGGTCCTTGATGACGGGCATGTTGCCCATCGGCTCGATCTCGATGACCCCGCCGGGGGCGCCGGCGCGGGCGTGGTCGAGGTGGGTGTGGCACGCGAGACCCGGTTCCCCGTTGATGCGCACCCCGCAGGAGCCGCAGATTGCCGCGCGGCAGGAGCAGCGAATCCCGATCGAGCCGTCGAAGCGGGCCTTGGCCTGCAGGATGCCCTCGAGCACCGAGCGGTGGGGCTCGAGCTCGACGGTGTGCTCGACCCAGTAGGGGGCCTCACCGGACTCGGGGTCGTAGCGGCGCACGCGCAGGGTGAACTGCTCAGGCGGACGGTGGGTCTCAGCCATCAGCGGGACGCCTCCTCGGGGCGGGGAACGGCCATTTTTAGGAAGGGGATCGGCGTTCGTTGTTCGCGACGGGCTGGGTGGAGGAGCTGCACAGTCATCAATACTTGCGCTCCTCGGGCTCCCACTGTGTGATTGTCACCGGCGAGTAGCTCACCGTCGGCCCGTCGGGGCCGGCGGTGAGGTCGATGTGCTTGAGCCACTCCTCGTCGTTGCGCTCGGGGAAGTCGGTACGGAACTGGGCGCCGCGGGACTCCTTGCGCTCGATCGCCGCGATCACGGTGGCCTCGGCGCAGTCGAGCATGTAGCCGAGCTCGATCGCCCCGAGCACGTCCTGGTTGAAGACGGTGCCGTGGTCGTCGACGTAGGCGCTGCGGGACTCCTCCTGCAGGCGCTTGACGACCCCGAGGGCCTCCCCCAGCCCGGCCTGGTCGCGGTAGACGGCGACGTGCTGGTTCATGGTGGCGCCGAGCTCGGCCTTGATCTCCGAGACGCGTCGTCCGGAGCGCTCACGGGCGAGGATCCCCGCGATCATCGCGGTGTCGTCCGCGAGCTGCCCGTTCGCGGCGGTCGGCATCGACATGCTCGCCGAGCGCGCGGCGGCGTGCTCGCCGGCGCGGCGGCCGAAGATCAGGGTGTCCAGCAGCGAGTTGGCGCCGAGGCGGTTGCCGCCGTGCACCGAGACGCAGGCGACCTCGCCGGCCGCGTAGAGGCCCTCGATCGGGGTGGCGCCGTTGACGTCGGTCTTCACGCCGCCCATGATGTAGTGCTGGCCGGGGCGGATCATGATCGGTTCGCGGGTGATGTCCACGCCGGCGAAGTCTTTGCCGATGTTGACGATCTCGCGCAGCGCCTCCAGCGTGCGCTTGCGCGGGACCTTGGTGATGTCCAGCCAGATGCCCGAGCCGTCGGGGCCGACGCCGCGCCCCTCGAGGATCTCGGTCTGCTCGGCGCGGGAGACGACGTCGCGGGAGGCGAGGTCGAGCTTGTTGGGGGCGTACTTTTCCATGAAGCGCTCGCCCTCGGAGTTGAGCAGCACCGCGCCCTCGCCACGGGCGCCCTCCGTTATCAGCAGGCCGTTCTCGACCAGCGTGGTGGGGTGGTACTGGACCATCTCCATGTCCATCAGGGGGGCGCCGAGGCGGTAGGCCTGGGCGATCCCGTCACCGGTGACGATCAGCGCGTTGGTGGTGGGGCTGTAGACCTGCCCGGCCCCGCCGCTGGCGAGGATCGTGTTCTTGGCGTGGAAGACCTCCATGCGCCCCGAGCGTACGTCGCGCGCGACCATCCCGCAGCAGCGGCCGTCCTCGTCGCGCAGCAGGGAGGTGGCGAACCACTCCTCGTAGCGCTCCACGGTCTCGTGATGCTTCATCAACTGCTCGTAGAGCACGTGCAGGATCGCCTGGCCGGTGATGTCGGCGACGTACGCGGTGCGCTTCATCGAGGCGCCCCCGAACGCGCGCAGGTCGAGCAGGCCCTCCGCGTTGCGGTGGAAGGTGACGCCGATGTGCTCCAGGTGCATGACCTCGTGCGGGGCCTCCGAGCACATGACTTCGATCGCGTCCTGGTCGCCGAGGAAGTCCGAGCCCTTGACGGTGTCGTAGGCGTGCGAGCGCCAGTCGTCATCGACGGAGATCGCCGCGTTGATCCCCCCGGCGGCGGCCACCGAGTGCGAGCGCACGGGGTGGACCTTGCTGACGATCGCCACGCTCGCGCCCCCCTGGGCGGCGGCGAGGGCGGCGCGCTGGCCGGCGAGCCCTGCCCCGATGATCAAGACGTCGTGTGCTGGCATGCGGGCCGGAACTCTATATGCGCCAGCGGCCCTATGTACCCGCGGCCGGCCGCAGCGCCTGGCGGATCTGCGCGACGGTCACCACGCCGCGCAACACGCCGTCATCGTCCACGGCGACCATCGCTCCGAGGCGCCCGAGGCCCTCCGAGCGCAGCAGCGACTCGAGCGGTTGGTCCTGCTCGATGCGGATCGGGAGGTTCTCCTCGAGCACGTCGGAGACGGGCAGCGCGGGCCGCCCGGCGGCGATCTCGGCGTCGACGCGTTCAGAGCGCACGACCCCGAGGAAGTGGCGGGCGGGGTCCACGACGGCGAACCACGGCCAGCGGTAGCGAAGGAAGAAGTGCTCCTGGGCGTCGAGCAGCCCGGTCTCGGCGGGGATCGTGACCGGCTCGCGGTCCATCACGTCGGCCACCCGTAGGCGCTGGATGCGCTGGTTGACGGTGCCCTGCAACACCGCGCCGGTGGCGCTCTGGTAGACGAACAGCCCGATGGCTGCGAGCCACACGCCGCCGACGTCGCCGAGCGTCAGCAGCGCCAGGCCCCCCGCGCCGAGCAACACCCCGAAGCCCTGCCCCATGCGCCCCACGGCGCGTGTGGCGCGGTTGCGGTCCTCGGTGCGCCACCACAGCAGGGCGTGCACGATCTGGGCGCCGTCGAGCGGGAACGCGGGGACGAGGTTGAGGACCAGTACGAGCACGTTGAGCGTGGCCACCCAGCTCAGCCACATCACCACAGGCGTGGTGAGCACCCCGCCGGAGCCGACGGCGACGGCGAAGAAGTGGTGGCTGCTGGCGAGCAGAGCGCCGAGGGCGACGGAGACGAGCACGACCACGAGCGTCACGAGTGGCCCCGCGGCAGCCACGCGAAACTCCACCCCTGGCCGGGGCATCGGGCCGGTGCGCGTGACCCCCCCGAGTGCCCACAACTCGATACCCATCACAGGGACGCCGGCGCGGCGCGCGACGAGCGCGTGGCCGAGCTCGTGCAGGATCACCGAGACGAAGAAGGAGAGCACGATCGCGACCGTCACCAGGTACGCGGTGGTGGTCGACCCCCCGATCGCTTCATGGAAGTAGGGGGTGAGCGTGGCGGCGAAGTAGACGAGGATCACGCCGAGGATCAAAAACCAGCCGACCCCCACCCCGATGCGGATGCCGAAGACGCGCGCGAGCTGGAAGTTCCTGCGAGGTACCACCCCTTCATGGTAGGCCGCGCGCGGCCCGAGGCGGGTAGGTGCCTCGAGAGTGGCGGTGACCTGTGCCGCAGCGTGGGCGACGAGCGTTACGCACCGTGCGTGACAGTAACAGCGCCCCTGTTAACAACGCCGAACTTAAAGGACCTTTCTTTAGGTGCCCTAGTTCGGGGTTGTTAGTACGGCGCTAAGAGTCCTACGCCTGCACGCGACCGCGGGCGACGATCGCCTCGAAGTCTGTGCCCGCCGGGAGGGTGCCGTACTCGAGGCCGCCGTCGCGGCCGAGGCGGGCGGCGCAGAAGGCGTCGGCTACCGCGGGGTCGCCGTGGCGCACGAGCAGGGAGCCCTGCAGCGCGAGGGCCATCGACTCCACCACGCGCCGGGCGCGGGACTCGAGCGTTGCGGGGTCGGAGAACTGGTCCTTGAGGGCGTCGAGGTGGGCGTCCAGGCGCCGGTCGACGCCGCGGGACTGCTCCAGCTCGTGCAGGAAGACCTCCAGGGAGCGCGGGGTGCGCACCAGCGCGCGCAGCACGTCGAGGCTCATCACGTTGCCCGAGCCCTCCCAGATCGAGGCGAGCGGCGCCTCGCGGTAGAGACGCGGCATCCCGGACTCCTCCACGTATCCGTTGCCGCCGAGGCACTCCAGCGACTCGAACGCGTGGTTGGGAGCGCGCTTGCAGACCCAGTACTTCGACACGGCGGTTGCCAGACGCTTGAACAAGTGGGCGTCGCTGAGCTCCTCGCTGCCCGCGCCGGACTCCGCTCCGGCTTCGTCGTAGGCGCGCGCGAGGCGCATCGCGAGCATCGTCGCGGCCTCGGACTCCACGCAGAGGTCGGCGAGCACGTTGCGCATCAGCGGCTGGTCGATCAGCAGCTTGCCGAAGGCCGAGCGGTGGGCGGCGTGGTGCGTGGCCGCGACGACCCCGGCGCGCATGCCCGCGGCGCAGCCGATCACACAGTCCAGGCGCGTGTGGCCGACCATCTCGATGATCGTCGGCACCCCGCGGCCGGGCTCGCCGAGCATCCGCGCCCACGCGCTGTGGAACTCCACCTCGGAGGAGGCGTTGGAGTGGTTGCCGAGCTTGTCCTTCAGGCGCTGGATGTGGAAGGCGTTGCGCGAGCCATCGGGCAGCACGCGCGGCAGCAGGAAGCAGGAGAGGCCCTCGTCGTCGGTCTGCGCGAGCACGAGGAACAGGTCGGACATCGGTGCCGAGCAGAACCACTTGTGCCCGACGAGCTCGTACTCGGCCCCGGCTCCACCGCCGTTCAGGGGCCGCGCGCGTGTGGTGTTGGCGCGCACGTCCGAGCCGCCCTGCTTCTCGGTCATCGCCATGCCGGCGATCGCCGAGCCCTTCTCGTGGGCGGGGATCAGACGCGGGTCGTAGGTGGTGGCGGTCACCAGTGGCTCCCACTCGGCCGCCAGGGCGGGGGTGGCGCGCAGCGCGGGGACCACCGCGAAGGTCATCGTGATCGGGCAGGCGAAGCCCGCCTCGGCCTGCATCGCGGTCATGTAGAGGCCCGCGCGGGCCACGTGTGCGGCCGGCTCCGCGGAGGTCCACGGGAGCGAGTGCAGCTCGTTCTCCACGCCCATCGCCATCAGCTTGTGCCACGCGGGGTGGAACTCGACCTCGTCGATGCGGTGCCCGTAGCGGTCGTGCGTACGCAGCACGGGCTTGTTCTCGTTGGCCAGGCGCCCCCAGAACTGCTGCGGCAGGCCGCCGACGAACCGGCCCAGCGTGGCGGCGCGCTCCCTGGCCCAGCCGCCGCCCTCGCGCTCCAGCGCCTCGACGAGCGGGAGGTTGCTGGAGAAGACGTCGACGCCCTCCAGCGGCGGAGCCTGGTTTGCGACCTCGTGGGTCTCCCAGGAGGCCGTCCCAGTGGTGGGCTGTGAGACGGTGGCCATCGCCTCTACAGCGTAGTCCCTCCTGTGCTCTCGCGGGCGCCCGTCTTTGCACCGTGAGGGACGCCAGGCGCTCGCGCGATAGCATCGCCGCCCCACGCGCGTCAGTTGCCGCACAAACAACTCCTCTCCTCCTCTTCTCAATCAACCCCACTCCACTCCCGACCTCCGGACTCCGCACATGGCCAAGATCGAAGTGAAGAACCCCATCGTCGAGCTCGACGGCGACGAGATGACTCGGATCATCTGGTCGTTCATCAAGGAGCAGCTGATCCTGCCCTACCTGGATGTGGACCTGCAGTACTACGACCTCGGCATCGAGAGCCGCGACGCGACCGCAGACCGGGTCACGGTGCAAGCGGCCGAGGCGATCAAGCGCTTCGGGGTGGGCGTGAAGTGCGCGACGATCACTCCCGACGAGGCGCGGGTGGAGGAGTTTGGGCTCAAGGAGATGTACCGCTCGCCCAACGGCACGGTCCGCAACATCCTCGGGGGGGTGATCTTCCGCGAGCCGATCGTGATCGCCAACATCCCGCGTCTGGTGCCCGGTTGGACCAAGCCGATCGTGATCGGCCGCCACGCGTTCGGCGACCAGTACAGGGCGACTGACATGGTCGTGCCCGGCGAGGGCAAGCTGACGCTTTCCTTCACCCCCTCCGACGGCGGTGAGCCGATCGAGCTGGAGGTGTACGACTTCCCCGGCGGCGGGGTGGCGCTGGCGATGTACAACCTCGACGACTCGATCCGCGACTTTGCCCGCACCTCGCTGCGCTACGGCCTGGACCGCGGCTACCCGGTGTACATGTCCACCAAGAACACGATCCTCAAACGCTACGACGGACGCTTCAAAGACATCTTCGCCGAGGTCTACGAGGCCGAGTTCCGCGCGGATTTCGAGGCGGCGGGCATCACCTACGAACACCGCCTGATCGACGACATGGTGGCCGCTGCGTTGAAGTGGGAAGGCGGGTACGTGTGGGCGTGCAAGAACTACGACGGCGACGTGCAATCGGACACCGTCGCCCAGGGCTTCGGCTCGCTCGGGCTGATGACGAGCGTGCTGATGACCGCTGACGGCAAGACGGTCGAGGCGGAGGCCGCGCACGGCACCGTCACCCGCCACTACCGCCTGCACCAGCAGGGCAAGCCGACCTCCACCAACCCGATCGCCTCGATCTTCGCGTGGACGCGCGGCCTCTCTGCGCGGGGCCGTATGGACGGCACGCCTGAGGTGACGAGCTTCGCTGAGACGCTCGAGCGGGTCTGCGTGGAGACGGTCGAAAGCGGCAAGATGACCAAGGACCTCGCGCTGCTGATTGGTCCTGAGGAGCCGTGGCAGACGACCCAGGAGTTCCTCGGGTCGATCGATGAGAACCTGCAACGCGCGATGGTTGCGAGCACCGCGTAGGCCCGCTGCCTTGCTTGACGAACGCCGAGAGCGACGCAGCCGGCCGACCCATTCCACATACAGCACCCGACAGGAGATGAACCCGTGAGCAAACCCGTACGTGTCACCGTCACCGGCGCTGCCGGGCAGATCGGCTATAGCATCGTCTTTCGCATCGCCTCCGGGCAGCTGCTCGGCCCAGATCAGTCGGTCGACCTGCGCCTGCTGGAGATCCCCCCGGCGATGGGGGCGCTCGAGGGGGTGGCGATGGAGCTCGTCGACTGTGCCTTCCCGCTGCTCGCCGGCCTGGACCTGCACGACAACCCGGCGGACGCGTTCGACGGCGCGAACGTCGCGCTGCTCGTCGGTTCGCGTCCGCGCACCAAGGGCATGGAGCGCGCCGAGCTGCTGAGCGCCAACGGGGAGATCTTCACGGTCCAGGGCAAGGCGCTGAACGCTGCCGCAGCCCCCGACGTGAAAGTGCTGGTGGTGGGTAACCCCGCCAACACCAACTGCCTGATCGCGATGAACAACGCGCCCGACATCCCCCGCGAGCGGTTCACTGCGATGCTGCGCCTCGACCACAACCGGGCCGTCGCCCAACTCGCCGCCAAGCTCGCCGTCCCGGTGAGCGACGTCTCTCAGATGGGCGTGTGGGGCAACCACTCACCGACGATGTACCCCGACCTGTTCCACGCCAGGGTGGGCGACCGAGTGGCCGCAGACGCAGTCGACGACCAGGCCTGGATCGAAAACGACTTCCTGCCCAACGTCGGCAAACGCGGCGCCGCCATCATCGAGGCGCGCGGCGCCTCCTCGGCGGCCTCCGCGGCCAACGCCGCGATCGACCACGTGTACGACTGGGTGAGCGGCACCAACGGAGCCTGGGTCTCGATGGGAGTCCCCTCCGACGGCTCCTACAACATCCCCGAGGGTCTCATCTGCGGCTTCCCCTGCACCTGCTCCGGCGGTGAGTGGTCGATCGTCCAGGGTCTCGACCTCGACAACTTCTCCCGTTCACGCATCGACGCGAGCGTCAAGGAGCTTCAGGACGAGCGTCAGGCCGTGCAGGAGCTGGGCCTGATCTAGGGCCCACGTCCCAATATCTGCCGGCCTGGATGCGGCCGCTCCGCGGCGGTCTGCGCCACCCGCGGTGCTCGGCGTGCCACCAGCACGCCTGCGCCCGCGTGCGTCGCATCCCATCCACGGATCGACCACCCCAGATCCGGCATCTATTGTGACGAGAGCCCTGAGGTTCAACACACCCCGGCGAGGGTTCTGATGTGACCTCGCCGGGGCCTGTCAAATAGCTAACCCTTTGGGTGCCAACCCCTACCCTGCTTTGTGACCTTGCGTTCCTCCTCCAGGGTGGGGAGCACGCGGTAGAGGTAGTTCTGCTTGATCCCCATACGTGAGGCGAGCTCGGGGATGGTGATACCGGGCTGCGCCTGGACGAAGGAGAGCGCCTGCGCCGCGCGCGTGCCGCTGCCTTTGCGACGCCCGGCTTTGCGACGCGGACCTCCGCGTCCCGTCGTCTCCGTGGCGGTCGCCGTTGCCGGAGCGGCAGCTGCTTTGGTTTTGGTTTTTGAACCGCGGGGCCGGCCCGGTCCACGACGACCGGGGGGTCGACCGGGGGCTTTGCGCGTGGCTTTGGGGGCGGCTTTCAACGCGGCGGGTGCAGCGGCCGAACGGGCCGACGGGCCCAGTCCGTCGAGTGCGGCGACGGCTGCTTCCAGGCGCTGGTACTCCTCCACCAGCGGCTTCAGCTCGCTCAGCCGGTTGGTGATCTCTTGATGCTTCTCGTCGAGAAAGTCGGTCACGTTCGAATCCTGTTCACTCGGATTATGTGATGTACATCACATGGATTACAAATCACCTTACAACATTCACCGGTCGTTGCACCCTCACGCAAGACCGGTGTCAAAAATGCCAGGGAGAGTGGAACGTGTTTGCGCTCGGTCAGGAAACGGTGTCGCGATCGCTGCCATCGCGGTTCTCGAGCAGTTCGCGCAGACGTTCGAGCGTGCGCCTGGCCTCACGTTCCGGCATTCCGCCCACGAGCGCGCGGGAGGCGAGCGCCCCCACCGGCCCGAGTGGGGGGCGAAACTCATTGCGATAATCGAAGTGCGTGCCACCCTGCTCGGGGTGCATCGCGTACTCGATGTGAGCGCGTGAGCGAGCCGGTCCGCGACCCTCCCACACGGCCAGCTTGCAAGGCTGGCACTCCCCCAGGCGCCAACGAACATCGAGGCTGACGCCGCGCAGGTGGATCTGCTGCTCCATCTCGTACCCGACCCGCGGCGAACCCTCGTTGGCCCACCGCAGGGCGCGGTGAATCGTGACCCACTCGCCCAGGCGGGAGGGGTCCATCACCGTCTTCCACACCTCCTCCGGGGTGGCGGAGATGTGGGTGGAAAGGGTGACGAGGCTCATCGCGCGGCGAGCGGTTCGACCGCCTCCCACTCGCGCAACGCGCACTCGACGGCGTCGTCGAAGGAGTGCAGCTCCACGCCCAGCAGCTCGGCGGCGCGGTCGGCGTCTGCCAGCAGATCGCACTCCAGACCCTCCATCAGGGGGAGGATCAACTCGGGGTCCTCACCTGTGAGCGCGGCGGCGAGGCGCGCGGTGAGCGGTGTCATCGTGACCCTCAACCCGACTGTCGGCCTCGGTAGCAGCAGCAGCTCGGCGATGCGCTGGAGCAGCTCTTCGTAGGTGAGCGCCTCGGGTCCCCCGATGTCAAGCGAGCGCCCACCCGCTACGGGGAGGCGGGCGGCGGCGGTGAGCATCTCGATCGTGTCGCGCACGTCGATCGGCTGCGTGCGGAACCGCCGCCACGCCGGCAGTGTCAGCACAGGCATACGCTCGACGAGCCGCACGAGCAGGCGAAAGGAGCGCGAGCGCGCGCCGATCACGATCGAGGCGCGCAGCGCGACAGAATTGGGAACGTGCTCGAACAGGATCTCCTCCACCTCCGCGCGGCTGGCCAGGTGGCGCGAGACGCGGCCGGAGTGTGGCAGCGGGCCGCCGAGGTAGACGATCCGTCCCACGCCCGCGCGCTGCGCGTGCGCCGCGAAGGTGCCCGCCGCCAGGCGCTCGCGCTCGGGGAAGTCGCTCGGAGTCGAGGCGCCGGTGTGATCGCTTTCCATCGAGTGGATCAGGTAGTAAGCGACCTCCACTCCCTCGAGCGCACGCGTGAGCCCTTCACCAGTGAGGACGTCGCCACGGACCACCTCCATTTCTGGGGCGAGGGGTAGCGATGGTGATGCCTCGCTCGCGCGCTGCGGATCGCGTGTCGGCCGGCGCAACACGTGCTTGGCGTGCTTGGGATCACGCGTCAGTCCGCGCAGCTCGTGCCCTTCGGCCAGCAGTGCGGGAGCGAGCGTCGAGCCGATGAAGCCGCTCGCGCCTGTGAGGAGAATGCGCATCGACCGACAATGATGACGCGCGCATCGACCGGCGGGCGATAATGAGGCGCGTGCCGCCACCAGACATCGAGGCCGCCTCGGAAGCGCCTGCGCGATGCGATCTGGCGATCGTCGGTGGCGGGATCGTCGGGCTGGCGGTCGCACGCGAGCTGACCCGCCGGCACCCGCGGCTGTCGGTGTGCGTGCTCGAGCGCGAGACCGAGCTTGGTGTGCACCAGACCGGCCACAACTCGGGGGTGATCCACGCGGGGGTCTACTACCAGCCGGGGTCGCTGAAGGCGCGCATGTGCGTCGAGGGCGCGCGCGAGCTGTACGAGTACTGCGCCGCGCACGAGATCCCGCACGAGGCGTGCGGCAAGCTGATCGTGGCCACCGAGCGCTCGGAGCTCGGGCGCCTGGAGGAGCTCGAGCGCCGTGGCCGCGCCAACGGGGTCCCCGGCCTGCGGCGCGTGGACGCCGGGGAGATCCGCGAGCTCGAGCCCCACGCGCGCGGGCTCGCGGGTCTGCACTCGCCCGCGACGGGGATCGTCGACTTCGCCGAGGTGGCCCGCTCCTACGCCCGCGACGCGCTCGGGGCGGGCGCGCAGATCGCGACCGGCTGCGGCGTGCACGGCGTACGAGTCGGCGCGCGCTCGCTGCGCCTGGAGCACGCGCGCGGCGCGACCGAGGCCACCCACGCGCTGTTCTGCGCGGGCGCGTGGTCGGATCGGCTGGCGGTCGCGGCGGGCGCGGATGCGGACCCGCGCATCGTGCCCTTCCGCGGCGCCTACCTGCGCCTTGCACCCGAGCGCGCCCACCTGGTGCGCGCGCTGATCTACCCCGTGCCCGACCCCGCGCTGCCGTTCCTCGGAGTCCACCTCACCCGCCACATCAACGGCGAGGTGCTGATCGGCCCGACTGCGCTGCCGGTGCTCGCGCGCGACGCCTACGGCCTCGGGCGGGTGCGGCGCGAGGACGCGCTCGACACGCTGCGCTGGCCGGGGACCTGGCGGATGCTCGCGCGGTGGTGGCGCCCGGGCGCCACCGAGCTGCGCCACGCGGCCTCGCGGACGGCGTTCGCGCGGGCCGCGGCTCGCTACGTGCCCGAGCTGCGCGCGGGGGACGTGCGCCCCGCCTTCGCCGGCGTGCGCGCCCAGGCGCTCGCCCGCGACGGGCGGTTGGTGGACGACTTCGCGTTCTCCGCCACCGCCCGCGCGCTGCACGTGCGCAACGCGCCCTCCCCCGCGGCCACCTCCTCGCCGGCGATCGCCCGCTACGTCGCCGACCGCGCCGGGGAAGCGTTCGGACTCGGTGGGTGAAGCGCTGCGCTGCCTCCCCGCCACGCCGGGTCCCGTCTTCATGCGCAGTGGAGCGGTCCGGCTCCTCATCGCGCGGCGCGGGTGCGGGCGGTGGCGTGAGGCCCGAAACCCCGGAAAATGCGGGCGCGTACAGGGGATTGTCACTGGAAAGTGACATCGCGCCGGCTCTTTGCGGGTAAAAACAATTCCTCTGCGATTTGCGAGAACGCTCCTTGAGCGGACCGGCGGCAGGTGCTTTGATCCCTGCCGTAAGCGATCCACCCCGCCCGACGTGAGGGTCGAGCGGACGAGCCATGAAGGGGAGCGATCTTGGCGCAGCGAAAGCAGAGCGGGCGAGCCGTCCGCAAGGTGACGTGCGATGAATGCTACTTCCGGCGCAACCTGCTCTGCGCGCTGGACTTACCCGAGCCGTGTGCGACCTTCCGCCCCCACGAGGCGCAGCTCAAGCCGCCCCAACAGCTGCGCTTCGTCTTCCGCCAGGAGCGGCGCACGCGCGCTGCGTGGGCGTTCCCGACCGCGCAGGAACAGGCCGCGCTACACGCAGCGCGGCCCGCGTAGGTAGCAGGGTTGTCGTCGGGCGGCGGGCGGGCGCGACGCGCCGGGCGATTGCACGACGGGCCGGGCGAGCGTATATTGGGGTGGACCCAAGGCAAAAGCTCCAGTAGAGGCGGTGGCCCGCATGGCGGCAAAGGACAGCATCGGCAAGGCTTCGGCGGCAGCTCGCGCCGCTCAGCGTAACCAGTACGTCAAACGCATCCTCGAGGACGAGGAGCTGCGCGGCAACCTGCTCGCCGCCTACGCGGCCGCGCGCAGCGCGTACGGGCGGGTCGGCAACGGCAAGCCCCCCACCAAGGCACTGTTCGAGGATCGCAAGCTCCAGCGTGAGCTGCTCGAGGCGGCGGTGGCGCTGCACGAGGTGTCGAACGCGCTCAAAGAGCCCCCCAAGCGTGAGCGTCGCAAGCGGGGCGGGCTGGGCCGCGCGCTGCTGTTCGCGCTCGTCGCGGGCGTGCTCGCACTCGCGCTCAGCGAGGGCCTGCGCTCGAAGGCGCTCGACCTGCTGTTCGGGGCCGAGGAGGAGTTCGACTACAGCTCCACCACGATGCCCACGCAGGAGGCCCCGAGCTCCGTGGGCGCCTCCGCCTCCTGAGCGTCACGGGGAGCGGACCGCGCGTGCCCGTGGCGTCTGCCGTGGAGAGTAGTGCCCCGAGGGCGAGGGCCGAGCGCTCGCTCTCGGGCGAGCGCGCCCAGCGTATCGTGGAGGCGATGCGGCGCAGCGTCGCTCAGTACGGGACCGCGGGCTCGACCTTCGAGCGCGTGGCGCGCGAAGCGGGCGTCTCGCGGGGCCTGCTGCACTACTACTTCGGCACCAAGGAGCGGCTGCTCGCAGAGGCGGTGCGGCGCGACTGCCAGCTGCGCCTGGAGCGCCTGCAGCAGCAGCTTCAGGGGGCGCAGACCGCGGAGGACTTCATCGGCCTGCTGGCCCGGCACCTGCAGGAGATGATCCGGGAGGACCCCGACTTCGTGACGCTGCTGTTCGAGCTGTTCACGCTCTCGCGGCGCAACGCCGAGATCGCGGTGGAGTACACCAACCTGATGCGGACGATGCGCGAGCAGGTCGCCGGGATGCTCACCGCGGCCCAGGAGGAGGGGGTGCTGCGCCTGCACGCCGAGCCTGAAGCGATCGCGGAGATCCTCTTCTCGCTCGGGGACGGGTTCGCGCTGCGGATGCTCACCGAGCCCGACCGCGACTTCGCCGCGACGGTGCGCGCGGGGATCGCGTGCGCGCGGGCGCTGTTGGCGGATTAGTTCTCCGCGACCCATATCGACCATCCGCGGCGAGCCCTTCCCCTCCCCGCCCTGGCACTCCTATAATGTGAGTGCCAATGCCGATCTACGAGTACCGCCGCCCTGACGGGAGCACCTTCGAGATCGTCCAGTCGTTCTCCGACGAGGCTCTCGCCAAGGACCCCGAGACGGGCGTGAAGGTCCAGCGCGTGCTGCACGCGCCCGCGGTGCACTTCAAGGGCAAAGGCTTCTACAACACCGACTACGGCACCCGCAAGCGGCAGCGCGAGAACGCGGCCGCCGCGGAGAGCTCCTCCTCGGACTCGGGGTCCAGCAAGGACTCCTCCTCCAGCGACTCGGGCTCCTCGTCCAACGGCAAGGGCTCGTCCTCCGAGGGCAAGGGCTCCGACGGGGGATCCAAGGCAGAGAAGAGCTCCTCCGCCAAGAAGTCCGAGCCGGTCGCGGCCAAGAGCTGAGCGGTCAGACGGCCGGCACCGAGACGACGCCAACGTAGTTGCGGACCTCGGGCACAGTCCGCCCGAGTCGCCGGAGCTCGTCCAGGTGCGCCTCGATCGCCTCGTGCATATTGTCCTCAACCTCCGAGCGAGTGTCGCCGAGGGCGTAGCAGCCAGGCAGGTCGGGCGAATGCGCTCCCCAGCCGCCGGTGTCGCCCTGCTCGTAGATCACCACATACTCCATCACCGCAGCTCCTTCAAACCAGTTTCTTTTCGGATGGTAGCGAGTGTGCCCGCGGGCACCTCGCGATTGTCCTTGCCTCCGCCTGCAACAGTCACTGCACTGGCACCATCGGGACTGAGCCAACGCTCGTGACTGCCCGTGGTGTGCCGCAGGGTCCAGCCGGCTCGTCTGAGAATCCGTCTCACCTCGCGATACTTCTTTGCCACATCCTCTACTCCGACCCACTGCACCTCGCGGGACGGGGTGGCTGTGGACGGGCGAGGCGTCACCCTGCCATGAACCGCGCGACGTCCGCGCGGCGCGCTTCGGCTGAGATCGTCAGGCCTTCTTCGCCAGAGGGCAGGGTGGTCTGCCCGGTTGGCAGGAGCACGTGCGTGGGCGGTGTGCCGGTGACCGCCAGCCCGGCGAACATCCCGAGCAGTTCGGAACCGTTCATGTCGGAGATGATCGCCGGCGGGGCGTGCCATGCGATCCAAGGCAGGCGCAGGAAGCTCGAGGGGGAGAGCAACTGGGACTTCATGTCGGTGAACAGCGCCTGCTGGTGCTCCTCGCGCTGGATGTCGGTCTCGTTGGGCGCGCACAGGTTCTCGCGCGTGCGCGCCAGCGCGAGCGCTTCCTCGCCGTCGAGGTGGTGGGTGCCGGCGGGCAGGCGCAGGGTGAAGCCGCCGTCGGCTGCGCCGCCGTCGAGGTTCGAGACGATGCAGCCCCCGGTGTAGGTGACGCCGCCCATCGCTTCGATCAGCTGGGGGAAGCTTTCGAAGTTGACTTCGACCACGTGGTTGACGGGGATGCCGAGCCAGTGCTCGATCACCGACACCGACTCGGCCGGTCCGCCGAACTCGTGGGCGGCGTTGATCTTCTGCAGGCCGTGGCCGGGGATTTCGGTGACCGTGTCGCGCGGGATCGACAGGCGCGCGGCGTGCCCGCCGCCGGTGCGGATCAGCATGATCGTGTCCGAGCGCCCGAAGCCCGTGGTTTCCGCCCCCGGTTCCTTCGAGTCCTTCTGGCGGCGGTCCGAGCCCAGCACAAGGATGTTGTTGGCCGACGTCAGCGGGTAGCCGGCCGGGTCGAGCACGCCGGCGACGTTGCTCGGCAGGGAGGTCCGCTCGAAGTGCGAGCTGAGGAGGAACAACACGAGCGACAGCACGAGCCAGCCGACGAGCAGCCCGAGCAGGCCGAGCACGACGCGCTTGGGGGTGAGCCGGCGCCACCACCGCGCGGCGGACCGCCCTGCGCTCGTGGGTCCCTTCGCGCCATTGCGCCCTTCGCGCAGCAGCGGCCCCGGGCCGCCCCGCGCGGGGGCCTCCACCGCGCTGCCGTCCCCACCGCCGCGCGGCGGCAGCAGTCTGCGGCCCGCGCGGTAACGGGTGTACTGCAGCTCACCCTCCGGCTCGGGTGGGCGGGCACGGGACCCGGTCTTCGAGCCCGAGGTGGCCCCCGCAGGTGCAGGGGGTCGGCGAGGACGGCGTGGGGGCACGCCGTCTGATCCATGCTCTGTGGCCATCGACGATCTCTATATTGGCCGAATGCCGGGCGAGGACGCGCACCTGGGGCCCACGTCCCAAGATCTGCCGGCCTGGATGCAGCCGCTCCGCGGCGGTCTGCGCCACCCGCGGTGCTCGGCGTGCCACCGGCACGCCTGCGCTCGCGTGCGTCGCATCCCATCCACGGATCGACCGGGTGGGCGGGCTTTAATCCGCCATCTATTGTGACGAGAACCCTTGGGCGGGCGCCTGCAAGCGGGCGGCTCGTCGTGTGCCCCACCCCGATCGGCAACCTCGAGGACGTGACGCTGCGCGTGCTGCGCACCCTGGGCGAGGCAGACGTGCTCGCCTGCGAGGACACGCGCCACACCCGGATCCTGCTCGATCGCCACGGCATCAGGGCGGCGCGGCTGGTGAGCCTGCACGAGCACAACGAACGCGCGCGCGTCCCCGAGCTCGTTGCGCGGGCGCGCGCGGGAGAGACGGTCGCGCTGGTGAGCGACGCCGGCATGCCGGTGGTGTCGGACCCCGGCTTCCTGCTGGTGCGCGAGTGCCTGGCGGCGGACATCGCGGTCGAAGTGCTGCCGGGCGCCAGCGCGGTGCCGGTCGCCGTGGTGGCCTCCGGCCTGCCGGCGGCCCACTGGTGCTTCGTCGGCTTCCTACCCCGCAAGCGCGGCCAGCGCGAACGCCTGCTAGCCGACGCCACCGAGACGCTCGTGGCGTTCGAATCCCCCAAGCGCCTCCCTGCCACGCTCGAGATGCTCGCGCAGAACGACCCGAACCGCCCCGTCGCAGTCTGCCGAGAGCTCACCAAGCTCCACGAGGAAGTAGCGCGCGGGTCGGCGTCCGATCTGGCAAAGCGCTACCGCGAACGTCCCCCGAAGGGCGAGGTCGTCCTCGTGGTCGGCCCGGCCACCCAATCCCCAGCGCGGGGGCCCGTCCACCTTGAAGCGTCTATGTAACCTGACCTGGCGGGTATCAGGCCAGAAACCGTGGCCGGCAAGCCCACACAAAACCCTCGCCATCCATGCGCCTGGCGGCGCAGGTCAGCACACCCACAAGCTCCGCGGGCAGCTTTCAACGTCGGGCGACTGAAGCGACGGGCACTCCAGCCATCCATGCACCCGGTAGGTGCTGAATCGTGTACTGTGCTGACAACTGTCTATGTCCGCCGAGCGTACACACGTCCGGGAGGGCCTGGCTCAATCGCCGCTGCTGAGCGCGCTCGACGAGGCTGATCCCGACCCTCGTATAGTCACTGCGCTGCTCGACGGCATCCCGGGAGCCTACGAGGACGCCCGGCTGGGGTTGCAGCAGGTCGCCGAAGGCAAGACCGTCCCTCTCGACGCGCTGTAGACACACGCGCCCCGCCGAGCGACTGAAGCGACGCGCCAGCCAGTAGCCTGGGGCGGGCCGTGCCTCCCTTCTACGTAACCACACCGATCTACTACGTCAACGCGGCCCCGCACCTCGGCCACGCGTACACCACGGTCGCCGCCGATGTGCTCGCGCGCCACCACCGTCAGCGCGGGGAGGCGGTGTTCTTCCTGACGGGCACCGACGAGCACGGGGAGCCGGTGGCCGATGCGGCCCACGCGCAGGGCGTCGAGCCGCAGGAGCTCGCGGACCGCAACGCGGAGCGCTTCAAGGCGCTGGCGCCGCGCGTGGGGGCGAGCAACGACTTCTTCATCCGCACGACCGACCCGCAGCACGAAGCGAAGGTGCAGGAGGTCCTCGCGCGCGTACGGGAGAACGGGTTCGTGTACGAGGGGACCTACGAGGGGTGGTACTGCCCGCGGTGCGCGGACTTCAAGGCGGAGAACGAGATCGAGGAGGGCAACCGCTGCCCGATCCACCACATTGACCTTGTGCGCGAACAGGAGGAGAGCTACTTCTTCAAGCTGAGCGCGTTCCAGGAGCGTCTGGAGCGGCTGTACGCCGAGCGCCCGGAGTGGCTCGCCCCGCGCACGCGCTACAACGAGGCGCTCGCGTTCATCCGCTCGGGCCTGCGCGACGTGCCGCTCACACGCCATAAGCTCACGTGGGGTGTGAAGGTGCCGTGGGACGGGGAGCACGTCTTCTACGTGTGGTTCGACGCGCTATTGAATTACTACTCGGCGCTCACATACGCCCCCGCCCCGGCGACGGTATCGGCACCAGGAGCTGCAAATCCCGTCCCCCCGAATCTCGAGCCGGGGGATTCGAATCCCGCCCCCCCGAATCCCGCCCCCGCGATCGACGCGAGCACCGACCTCGTGTCCACGTTCTGGCCGCCGAGCTATCACCTGATCGCAAAGGACATCCTGCGCTTCCACGCGGTGTACTGGCCGGCGCTGCTGGAGGCCGCCGAGATCGAGCTGCCGCACCACCTGTTCGTCCACGGCTACCTGCTGATGGAGGGCGAGAAGATGAGCAAGTCGCTCGGCAACGTGCTCGACCCGTTCGCGGTGATCGAGCGCTTCGGCGCCGACGCGCTGCGCTTCTACCTACTGCGCGATGTGCCGTTTGGCCAGGACGGCTCGGTCTCCACAACCGCCTTCGAGCAGCGCTATGAGAGCGAGCTTGCCAACGAGTACGGCAACCTAGCGAGCCGCACATTGGCGATGGTGCGCCGCTACCGCGACGGGATACTGCCCGCAGCGCCGATCGACCCCGAGCTGGCAAGTGACTTCGATGGCCTAGCCGAAGAGGTGAGCGCCCTGCTCGACCGCGCCGAGCTGACACAGGCATTGGACGCAATCTGGCAGCGGGTACGGCGCTTGAACCGCTACGTCGAGGAGCGCGCCCCGTGGACGCTAGCGAAGGACGATAGTAAGGCGGGAGTTCTGGATGAAGTGCTCGCTTCGCTCGCAGACGGCGTTCGCGTGGTGTCCCTTCTGCTCACCCCATATGTGCCGGCTAGTACAGAGAGGTTGCTCGATGCGCTCGGAGCGGAGGATCGAACGCTGAGCGCCGCCCGCCTCGGAGCGGGCGCCACCGCGCCGGGTAACACCGTGGGTGAGCTCGAACCCCTGTTCCCCAAGGCGTAGCGTTCCTCATAGACACCGACGACGTGTGGTGCCCGGCGCAGTGGGAGTACCTCGCCACGAACAGTGAAGAAGCGGGCCGGATATCGTGGGGCGGAGGCCGGGCGCAGCTCACGCTGGGCAACGGCGCGCGCCACCCCACGACGCCACCCGGCCTCCCGTCGCGGGGACCGGGTGGGCCGCGTGCGACGCGCTCAGGTCGCCGGGTGCGCTCTCAGTTCCGCGTCCAGGTCGTGCCCGAGGCGGCGCATCTCCCAGGCGGCGGCGATGAACACCGCGCCGCGCAGGAGCAGCACGATGCCGACGATCACGGCGAGCGTTGCGATGCCGAGGCTGGGCCAGGAGAGGATTACGATCCCGGCGACCATGTCGAGGATCGCGATGCCCATGTTCGCCGCGCGCCCGTCCAGCTCGCCGATGGCCTCCACGAAGCGCACGACTCCGGCGACGATGAACCACACGCCGAGGATCAGCACGAACACGACGAGTGTGCCGAACGGTTTCTTGATCAGCACCAGGCCGGCGATCACGCTGAGCACGCCGATCATCGCGAGCAGGCCGCGGCCTTCCACGCGGCCGAAGATCGACCCGAGGATCGCGAGCACGCCGTCAACGAGCAGGAAGATCCCGGCGATCACAGTGAACGTGCTCAGGGTTTCGTGCGGCGAGATGACGAAGAACGCGCCGACGCAGAACACGGCGAGGCCGAACAGCATCACGAGCCACCACAGGCCTGTGAGCTCCCGCAGTTCGCCAGAAGACGTTGACATACCCCGAACCTCCTCGTTGGGATGGGCGCAGGCCGACGTGACCCGCACGGTTGTATCTATTCTTACAAGCACTGTGGGCTCTGGGGTGGCTCCTGCCATCCGTAGTAACTACGGAGCCGCGCTTCGCGGTCTCGCCCCCACCGCTCCGCCGGCGCTGCTTGCCACACTGTCCCCTCCGCATGATCGACAGCCACACCCACCTCGACCTCTGCGAGCCCCCCGACACCGAGCTCGTCGCTGCGGCGGAGCGCGCGGGGGTGACGCGCATCCTCACGGTCGGCACCGGCGGGGCATCCTGCCGGGCGGCGCTCGCTGCCGCGGAGGCGTTCCCGCAGGTGTACGCAGCGGTCGGCCGCCACCCCAACTACGCGACCGGCTTCGACGACGCGGACCTCGCCGAGCTGCGCGCGCTCGCCGCGCACCCGCGCTGCCTGGCGGTCGGGGAGACGGGCCTGGACTACTACCGCGACTACGCCCCCCGCGCCGACCAGCAGCGCGCGTTCTCCGCCCAGATCGCCCTTGCGCGCGAGGTGGGCAAGCCGCTGGTGATCCACACGCGGGCAGCCGAGCGCGACACGCTCGCGCAGCTCGCCGCGGAGGCGCAGGGGGTGAGCGTGGTGATGCACTGCTTCTCGGCGCCCGCGCACCTCGACGAGTGCCTGGAGCGCGGCTACGCGATCTCGTTCGCGGGCAACGTGACGTACAAAAGCGCCGCCGACCTCGCCGACGCCGCGCGGCGGGTGCCCGCGGAGCGGCTGCTGGTGGAGACCGACGCCCCCTACCTCACTCCCCAGGCGGTGCGCAAGCACCCCAACCAGCCCGCGTTCGTGGCGCACACCGCGGCCTTCCTCGCGCAGCTGCGCGGGGTCACGGTGGAGGAGCTAGGCGCCGCCGTGCGGGGGACCGCCGCGCGCGTGTTCGGATGGTGAGCGCTGGCCGAAACGGGGACGGGAGCCGAAGGCGAGTGTCTCCCGGCTTCGGTCGGCGCAGCCGGGAGCTGGGCCAGAACTTCCTGCGCGACCCCAACATCCTCGGGGTGATCGAGCGGGCCGCCGAGCTCTCCGCGCGGGACGTGGTGCTGGAGATCGGCGGCGGCGAAGGAGTCCTCTCCGCCCACCTGGCGCCGCGGGTTCGGTGGGTGCACGTCGTCGAGGTGGACGAGCGACTGTGCGCGGTGTTGGAGGAGCGCCTCGCCGAGCTCGAGCACGTGACGGTATGGAGGGGTGACGCGATGCGGGTTGACCTGGCGGGCTTGGAGCCGCCGCCGAGCAAGGTGGTTGCCAACCTGCCGTACGGGATCGCCGCGGGCGTGGTGCTGCGCACGATCGAGGAGCTGCCGGACGTGCGGATGTGGGTGGTGATGGTGCAGCGCGAGGTAGGGGAGCGGCTCGCGGCGGCGCCCGGCAGCGGGGTCTACGGGGTGAGCTCGGTGCTGGCGCAGCTGGCGGGCGAGGTGCGAGTGGTGCGGGCGGTGCCCAGAACCGTGTTCTCGCCTGTGCCCAACGTCGACTCGGTGCTGGTCAAGATCGTGCGCACGGGCGGTGCGGCGGCGCCCGAGGTGCGCCGGCTCGTGGGAGCGGCGTTCGCCCACCGGCGCAAGACGCTGGCCGGCTCGCTGGCGCTGGCGGGGGTGGGGCCTGGTCGCGAGCAGGTGCGCGCGGCGCTGCTCGAGCTGGGACACCCCGCGGACGTGCGCGCCGAGCGCTTGGCTCCGCCGGAGTTCGTGGCGCTGGCGGAGGCGTTGGGTGTGGCCGCCACGCCCCTGCGGACGGCGTGCACCTCGGCCTCGCCCACCTCGACCCCGCCCGAGCGATGACGCGCGGCTCGGCCGGGCGCTCCGCCTCCGCGGGCGCGGCGCCCCTTCCACTCCGCGCCCTCGCCCCCGCGAAGATCAACCTCGGCCTGTGCCTCGGCCCCGTGCGCGCGGACGGCCGCCACGAGTTGGCCACCGTGATGCAGTCGGTCTCCCTCGCGGACGAGCTCACCCTGCGCGAGGCCCCTCCCGGGAGCGTGCGCGACGAGGTGTTGTGTCCTGGAGTGCCGGGCCCGCCCGGGGAGAACCTGGCCGCCGCCGCACTGGCGGCGTTCCGCGCGGCCACCGGTTGGGATACGCCCCCAGTGCGGCTGAGCATCGAAAAGCGTGTGCCCGTCGCCGCCGGCATGGGGGGCGGCTCGGGTGACGCCGCCGCCGCGCTGCGCCTCGCCGCCGCCGCCTCCGGGTTGGGCGACCCTGACCTACTCGAAGAGCTCGCACGGACGCTCGGCGCCGACGTGCCCGCCCAGATGCAACCCGGGCGGTGGCTCGCCGGCGGAGCCGGAGAGCTGTTGCAAGCGCTGCCCGATCCCGAGGTGCCTTTGGGGGTGCTCGTGCTGCCGATCACGCGCCCCCTCTCCACCGCCGCCGTGTATGCACAGGCCGACCGCCAGTGCCTCACACGAGGGCGCGCGGAAGTGGAAGACTGTCACAGCGCGCTTGCGCAGGCGCTCGCCGGGGGCGCCCCCCTGCCCCCGGCAGCGCTTCTGCGCAACGACCTGCAGGACGCCGCGCGCGCCCTCTGTCCGGAGATCGACGCCGCCCTGGAGGAGGCTCGCGCGGCCGACCCCGACGCGGCTCTGGTGAGCGGATCCGGCCCCACCGTGCTCGGGCTGTTCGCCGGGTCCCGCGGCCCCGCCCGCGCCCGCGCGGCCACCCGCGCCCTGGCCGAGCGCGTCCCCGCGCCGCTCGCTGCGGAGGCGCTACCGTGTCAAGCATGAGCGAGACGCTGCGCTTGACGATCGTCTACGAGGACGGTGGCGACGGCTGGATCATCGCATCGATCCCCGAGGTCCCAGGTGCCCACAGTCAGGGCCACAGCCGCCCAGAGGCACGCGAAAACGTGATCGACGCACTGCACGGCATCCTCGAGCTGCGCTTCGGCGAGCATGCGCTCAACGAGCCCGCATCCGACAGCGAGCTGCTCGAGCTGACGATCGCCGCGTGAAGCGCCGCGATCTCGAACGCCACCTACGCGAGCACGGCGCCGGACCGCTGCGCGAGGGCGGACGTCACAGCTATTGGGGCTTTGACCCAGAACGCTCCACAGCCCTCCCACGCCACCGCGAGATCCCTTGGCCGCTCGCACGTAAGATCTGCCGTGACCTGAAGATCCCGTCGCCCACCGGCTCACGCTAGGGACGCGCCCAAGCGGTCGGCCTCGCCGTAGGTAACAATTAGAGCGCCGTGAGCAACAAAGATGTCACCTACCTCGTGGCCGTCTGCGCGGCCGTGTTCAGCCTCGCGCTGTACATCGGCCTGATCCTTGCGCCCGCGTTGTCCGCCTACTCGCGCTTCTGGGAGCGCCTGGCGGCGGGTGTGCTCTCGCTGTACGTGCTCGCGGTGCTCGTCGGCGCCGGGGTCCTCGCAGGCCTCGCCGTCGTCTACTTCTGGGTCTGACCCGCGTGGCCGAGCTCTCTGCCCTCGACGCGGTCACCGAGGCGGTCGAGTCCGGTGCGGGCCTGCCCGAGGTGGTACGCGCCGCGGCGCGCGCGCTCGACGCGAGCCTCGCCGTGACCGACGCCCGCGGGGGGACGCTCGCGGTGGCGGCCCGCTCGCCCGCGGAGGAGCGTTCGCTGCTCGCGGGGGGCGAGGGGATCACGAGCATCCCGCTGCGGGTCGCCGACGCCGTGGTGGGGTCCCTGCACATGCGCGCCCGCACGGAGCCCGGCGTCTCGATGCGGCGCCTCCTGGTGACGATGATCGCCTCCGAGGTGCAGCGCGTGCGCGCCCCCGACCTCGCCTCGGAGTCCGCCGCCGCCGACTTCCTGCACGCGCTCTCCCGGCGCGAGCTGCACGGCCACGAGGAGATCGTGGCGCGCGCGCGCGAGCTCTCCCTCGACCTTGTTGAGGGGGCCTCTGCGATCGTCGCCCGCGCCCACTCCCAGGCGCCCACCGAGGAGGGCTGGCGCGCGCGGGTGCGGGTGGTGGCCGAGCGCGGCGCGCGCGCCGCGGTGAGCCGCTCGATCGCCGCCCTCTCCGAGCGCGAGGGCTTCCCCTCCGCGGAAGTGCTGCTGCTCGTGCCCGGGGGCGACGAGTCGCTCGCGGCGCGCGCCGCCGACTCGGTGCTACGCGAGTTGCAGGCCGGTCTCCCCGGGTGCACGTTCGCGGTCGGGCGCAGCCGCATCGCCGAGGACCCCGCCGACCTACCGCGCGCCGCCGCCGAGGCGCTGCTCGCCGCGAACGTCGCCGAGGGAGGCACCGCCCCGGCGGGGGGAGGCGCTGCCCCCGCGGCCGGCGGCCAGGAGGGCGCGCTCGCCTTCGAGCAGACCGGGGCCTACCGGCTGTTGCTCTCCACGATGAGTGAGAACCCCCGTGAGCTGCAGCGCTTCTACGCGGAGACCGTTGAGCCGCTGGTCGCCTACGACGAGCAGTACGAGACCGACCTCGTGCGCACCCTGGAGTCCTTCCTCGACGCCGACGGCAACGTCGCGGGCACCGCCCAGCGCCTGTTCACCCACCGCCACACCATCTACTACCGTCTCGAGCGCGTGCGCGAGCTCTCCGGCCTGGACGTCTCCTCCAGCGACGGCCGTGAGAAGCTCTCCCTCGGGCTGAAGGCGATGCGCGTGCTCGGCATCGCCCACACCGGCGGCCCCGCCTCGGAGGCTGGCGCCGGCGGGGGCCGCGTGCCGCGGGGGTCGGGCCGGCGGGGGTGACGCGGACGCGGTTGCGCCCACGACATACACCTAACGCTTACGGGGTGGGCGGCCGATGCAGTGGCTACGATGAATGGGATGCGCCACTCACCGGTGAAGGGCCTCTCACAACCCTGCTCGCCGGTACGTTGGCGCGGGTGAGCCAACTCTCAACCCCTCTGGGGGGTCGTCCAATGGCAGGACATCAGGTTTTGGTCCTGAGAATCGGGGTTCGAGTCCCTGCCCCCCAATGTCTACTGTGTGTGCAATGACCGCACCGACGGTGGTTGTCCTGGCGGCAGGCCAGGGGACGCGCATGCGTTCGGCGGTGCCGAAGGTGCTGCACGATCTCTGCGGCCGTCCGATGGGGCTGTGGCCGGTCGTGGCGGCGCTGGAGGCCGGAGCGGGCCGGGTGGTGGTGGTGGACTCTCCGGCGCGGCCCCTGGCAGAGGTGCTGCCGGAAGGTGTGGAGCTGGT
The DNA here is from genome assembly GCA_963701215.1 of uncultured Solirubrobacterales bacterium. Classification (GTDB taxonomy): domain Bacteria; phylum Actinomycetota; class Thermoleophilia; order Solirubrobacterales; family Solirubrobacteraceae; genus Palsa-744. The sequence continues at coordinate 3,319,871 of OY969580.1, read as the reverse complement.
GGTACAGCCCGTCTCCAACGGCACCGGTGGGGCGGTGCTCGCGGCCGCGGAGGCCATCGACCCCGCGGCGCCCGTGGTCGTCCTGAGCGGCGACGTGCCGTTGGTGTCCGCGGCGGCGATCGCCGAGCTGGTGGCGGCGCACGTCGCAGGCGGGGCGGCGGCGACGATGGCCACGACGGTGCTGGAGGACCCCGCTGGCTACGGGCGCGTCGTGCGCGACGAGGGGGGCGCGGTGGCGCGGGTGGTGGAGACCAAGCAGGCGGGCGACGCCACCCCCGAGGAGCTTGCCCTCCGCGAGGTCAACACCGGCATCTACGCCTTCGACGGGGGTGCTTTGCTGGAGGTGCTTCCGCGCCTGAGCGCCGACAACGCCCAGGGTGAGCTGTACCTGCCGCAGGCGCTTGACCTGTTGCGCGCCGGGGGAGCCGTGATCGCCGCGCACGCGGTCGACGACCCCCGCCTCGTGCTCGGGGTCAACGACCGCTGGGCGCTTGCGCAGGTGCGAGCGCTCGTGCAGCGCGCGATCCTCGAACGGCACGCGCGCGCGGGCGTGACCGTCGTGGACCCTGCCGCCACCTGGGTCGACGTGGACGTGAGGGTGGGCGTTGACGCCCGCCTCGAGCCCGGCACCTCGCTGCGCGGCGCCACCGTTGTGGGCGCGGGCGCCGTGGTGGGGCCGCACACCACCGCCCTGGACTCGCACATCGGCGAGCGGGCCGTCGTGCGGGTCTCCTGGCTTGACCACGCCGTGGTCGGCGTTGGCGCGAGCGTCGGCCCGTTCGCCTACCTGCGCCCTGGGGCGGTGCTGGGCGAGGGTTCGAAGGTGGGCACGTTCGTGGAGGTCAAGAACTCCGACCTCGGCGCGGGGGTGAAGATCCCCCACCTCTCCTACATCGGAGACGCCGACGTCGGCGAGCGCTCCAACCTGGGGGCGGGCACGATCACCGCCAACTACGACGGCCACTCAAAGCACCGCACCACGATCGGCCGGCGCGTACGCGGAGGGGTGGACACCGCGTTCGTTGCCCCGGTGACTGTTGGTGACGACGCCTACACCGCGGCGGGCTCGGTGATCACCGAGGACGTCCCCCCCGGCGCCCTGGGCGTGGCGCGTGCGCGCCAGGTCAACCGCGAGGGGTACACCCAGCAGCGCGAGGACGCCCGGGCGCGGGCGCAGGGCGGCGAGGTGCGGGATGGGAACGTGTCAGACGGGAAGGCGCCGGGCGAGCGGACGCAGGCGCAGGGCGGCGAGGTGCCGGACGGGAAGGCGCTCGACACGCAGGCACAGGTGTCGCAGGTGGGAGCCGGCGGCGGCCGAGGTGACGTGCACGCGCGCGGTGAGGAGGCTGGGCAGACGCACGACGCCTCGCCGCGGGGCACGAGGACCGAAGCCGGGGGACACTCGCCTTCGGCGAGCATCCCCGTTTCGGCCAGCGCACCCGCGCCCGTTGCTCCACTGACACACGCGGACGATCCCCAAAAATCCCGATGAGTATGCCGCGCCTCAGACGTTTACACTTCGAGAGACCATGAGCACGATGGACACGCGTGCGCAGGTCGCGGGCACGAGCCTGCCGATCGATTACAACAAGCGGCTGATGCTGTTCGCCGGGCGCGCGAACCCGCAGCTGGCGGTGGACATCGCGAGCAAGCTGGCGATGGACCTCGGCCCGGTGACGCTGAGGACATTCTCCAACGGCGAGGTCTACTGCCGCTACGAGGAGTCCATCCGGGGGGCGGACGTGTTCATCGTGCAGTCCACCTGCGGTAACCCCGACACGGGCGTCACCGCGAACGACTCGCTGATGGAGCTGCTGTTCATGATCGACGCCGCGGTGGGTGCCTCCGCGCACCGGGTGATTGCGGTGACCCCGTGGTTCGGGTACTCCCGCCAGGACAAGAAGTCCGCGCCGCGCGAGCCGATCTCCGCGCGCCTGGTCGCGCGCATGTTGGAGGCCGCGGGGGCTGACCGCGTGCTGACGATGGACCTGCACGCCGGGCAGATCCAGGGCTTCTTCCAGAAGCCGGTGGACCACATGACCGCGCTGTTCATGCTCACCCAGTACTTCGCCGACCTCGGCCTCTCCGACCTAGTGGTGGTGGCGCCCGACGCCGGCCGCGTGAAGCTCAACAAGAAATTCGCCTCCAAGATCGGTGCCGAGCTCGCGATCCTCGACAAGGAGCGCCCCGCCCAGCAGGTCGCGGAGATCGCCTACGTGATCGGCGACGTCAAGGGCAAGACCGCGGTGATCGTGGACGACATGATCGACACCGCCGGCACGCTCGCCGCGGCCACCCAGACCGTCTACGAAGCGGGTGCGAAGAGCGTGTACGCGGCGGCCACCCACGCGATCTTCTCCGGCCCCGCGTTCGAGAACCTCGTCGCCTGCGGTCTGAAGGAGATCGTCGTGACGGACACCATCCCGCTGCCCGCCGCGCGCCCCGCGAACATCCGCGTGCTGCCCTGCGCGGAGCTGCTCACCGACTCGATCCGGCGCATCTTCACCGACGACTCGGTGTCCGAGGTGTTCGACGGGGAGAACCAGCTGTTCTAGGCTACGCCTGGGATGGGGGGACGGACCGCTTGGGTGTAGCGTACACTGGTGCTGAGGTGCCTCGGACTGCCCGCCAGTCGCCACACGAGCTTGTCAACTTCGCGCGCCCGCCTGTCGCTGAGGTGGTGCTCGCGGCGCAGTTCCCGCCGGAGACGATCGACCTGGAGGTGTACGGGCGCTTCGCCAGGGAGCTGCGAGACGGGCTGCCCCGCCGGACCCGCCAAGGGCTCGTCCCGCGCAACGAAGAGAAGTTCGATCAGCGCCGAGCTCAACCCTCGTTCGAGATCCGCTTCGAGGGGCCTGCGGATCTCCCTCGGATCGTATTCGAGAGCGAGAATCGCGTGGAACTGGTTCAGCTGCAGCCCCACCGCTTGACACTCAATTGGCGGAAAATGACGCCGGATGCTGCGTATCCGCGCTACAAAACTCTGAGGAAACGCTTACGGCAGCTGCTCAAGCTCCTCTTTGAAGCGCTCGACGAGCTGGATCAACAGCATCCGGTGGAGCTTTCGGAAGTGACCTACGTGAACCCGATCGAGGACCCTGGCGACGCGGCGACCGACCACGTGGGGCGGACCCACCCCGATCTCGCGAACATCATCAACCGCTTCCAGCGCCGTCCGTCAGGAGCCTTCCTACCGGAGGCGGAGGACGCACACCTGCAGGCGCGTTGGCGTATAGCGGGTCCGGCAGGCGAACCCATCGGGCGGCTGCACCTGTCGGTCGAGCCGGGACTGCGCCCCCCGCAACCGATTCCCGCAGATCCCACGCAGGCCGACTCGGCGACGTCGGACCTGACACCGATATATCTTGTGAATCTGACGGCGCGCGTAATGCCATCGGGCGATACCGTCGATAGGACGATGAAGGCGCTCGATATGGCCCACAAGTGGGTGGTGCTGGGTTTCAAGGATCTCACGACGGCCACGATGCACGACTATTGGGGGCTGACGGAAGGATGATGGATATACGGCTTGCGACGGGCACGGCAGCAGACGTGTCCACCTTGGATTGGGCTCTCGCGGATGAGCCCCGATCACAGGCGCAGCGTGCGATCGCGCTCAGACGGAAACGCGACAGCCTTGTGTCGCCCTGGGCAAACGTAGTCGTTCACCGTATAGAAGAACTCGCTGACCTCGACACGGTGAACGTCGAGATCGAACGCCCTCTGAACATCGAAGACGTGTACGACGCGCTGGACTTCTTGGGTCGGGTGATGCGGGAGGACACCTGCCCGCCCTGGATTGGACGACTGAGCGGCGGCGGGGTCGAGATGGCGTGGAAGCACGGTGACGTGGAAGTCGAGGCCGTGTTCGACCGGCTGCGCGGCGAGCGCGAACTGCTTGTCTCCGTCGGCGACAGAGAATGGGAGGCTCCCGGCGACAAGGGGGACTCGCTGTTTGCGAGCGTCGCAGACAGGCTGTCGAACTTCTACATTGAGCCCGCGACCGGACCGCCCGCCGCAGTTGCCCGCGCGTGACACGTCAGTAGATGACGAGACGCTGGTCTACCGACTGATCTCGGTCCGCTCTTGCAGCGCCGTCAACGGCCAATGGGAGTTCCAAAGCGGCGCGTTCAGCAACGCGACGCCCCTCGATGAAGACGAGCCGAGAGACGACATGTCCGTCGTCTTGGGCGATGAACTGGAGGCACTTGGTCGCGTCCCTGCGAGGCTGCCGGTTGAGAGCCCGCTTGGAGGTGGTCCGCAATTATGGGGGGTTGCGAAGCTCCGGGTCGGCTTCCTGCGGCACCAGGAGCAGCAAGAGATCCTCCGCACTCCAACAGACGACGAGCCAGCCCACGGCGACGTTCGCGGGGCGAAGAACGGAAAACGGCGCAAGAAGCTCAAGAAGCACGCCGAGTGGGTCGTTCAACCCGCGAAGCGGCCGGAGTAACCGGCTCGGTCTCGACGAAAGGGTCATCATTGTCAAAACGATGCCAAGGGTTGCGGTAGATATAGCCACCACGGAGGCACGAAGCTCCAGACGAATGTCCCGCGGATCGCGGATCGCGCTGATCGCCTTGGGGGTACTGCTGTTCCTCGCGATCAGCGGGGTCTTGGCGCGCTTCTTCTCCGCGGAAAACGTGGAACTCGACCACGAGGCCACGCTGTTGCAGACGGAGGCGGGGGGCGACGCACAGGGCATGCTCGCGCAGCTCGTGGGCTGTCGCGCGAGCGCTTCGTGCACGGCGACGGTGCGTGCCGACGCGGCGACCCTGCGCCGGCCGGGGTCGGTGGAGATCCTCTCGACGCAGTCCACCACCAACCACTCCCTGACCGGCTCGGTCGGCGAAACGCGTGTGGCGTGGAAGGTGCCCGGGCGCTACCCCGTGGTGCAGTGCGTGCGCGTGCGGCGCTCGGGCAACTTCCTCACGGGCCTCTCCGTCTCGCTGCTGCGGGTGGGCCCGCGGATCGGGAGCACCGCGGATTGCTAAAGTCCTCGGCTCGCTATGCCTGACCAGACCGCCACGCAGCTGGACGTACGCCTCCGCGAGCCCTCCGGCTCCCGCGCGGCGCGGCGCCTGCGAGGCGCCGGCCGCGTGCCGGGGATCCTCTACGGCGGCGGGGAGCAGGAGCCGCTGAGCTTCGACGTCGACGCCCGCGAGCTGCGTCTCGCGCTGGCGAGGGCGGGCGCGGTGCTAGACCTGAGAGTGGACGGGGCGTCCCCCACCCCGGTCGTGCTCAAGGAGGCCCAGCGCCACCCGGTGCGCGGGGACACCGTGCACGTGGACCTGCTGCGGGTGCGCTTGGACCGCGCGATCCACGCGGTGGTGGCGCTCGAGCTGACGGGCGCGGACGAGTCCCCGGGGGTCCGGGAAGGTGGAGTGCTCGAGCAGATCACGCGCGAGCTCGGCGTCGAAGCGCTGCCCACGGCGATCCCGGAGGCGATCGTGCACGACGTCTCGGCGATGCAGATCGGCGAGACTCTTACGCTCGCCGCGGTCGTGCCGCCCGCGGGGGTGACGTTGCTGGACGACCTCGAGGAGACGGTGCTCGCGACGCTCACCCCGCCGCGGCTGCAGACCGAGTCGGACACCGAGATCGAGGCGGAGACCGAGGTTGTCGGCGAGGCCGAGAAGGCCGGCGGCGCCGCGGACGGCGCCTCAGCCGAGGAGTAGCGACTCCTGCGACGCCCTTCGCTGCGGTCATTCGCCGGTGCTCGCGCGCGCGGCGGTTCCGGCAGCGGTGCGGCGATCGACTGGCTGATCGTGGGGCTGGGCAACCCCGGCCGGGAGTACGCGCGCACGCGCCACAACGTGGGGTTCGCGGTCGCCGACGAGCTTGCCGAGCGGTGGGGACTGGGACGCCCCAAGGCGCGCTTTCGAGGTCTGCTCGCGGAGGGCCGGACTCCCGTGGGCGGGACTGCCGCGCTGGGTGAGACCACTGCGCTGGGCGGGGCCGCGCCGGAGGGCCGGCCGGGTACCGCGCGGGGGCGGGTACCCATCGCGGTGCTGTGGCCGCAGACGTTCATGAACGAGGCCGGTCGCTCGGCGGGCCCGGCGCGTGGCTCCTACAGACTTCCCTTGGAGCGGGTTGTGGTGGTGCACGACGAGATCGACCTCCCCTTTGGCGAGGTGCGCACACGCCTGGGCGGCGGCCTGGCGGGCCACAACGGGCTGAAGTCGCTGCGGCGCGAGCTCGGCGGCGCGGACTTCTGGCGGGTGCGCGTGGGCGTCGGGCGCCCCGACTCGACCGACCCCGAGATCGTCTCCGCGCACGTGCTCGGCCGCTTCCGCGAGTCCCCCGCTGAGGTGCGCGAGCTGGTTTGCCGTGCGGCCGACGAGGTCGAGCGCGCGGTGGGCGAGGAGGGGTCGGCGGGAGACGCCGGCGGCCGACAATGAGCTTGCGCTCGCTGCTGGGGTTCGTGCAGGACGACCCGGGGGGTGCGCGGCTGGCCCGCGCCGACGGCCCGCCCACCCACGCGTTCGTGTCGGCCTCGCTGCGCCCCTACCTGATCGCCGCCCTGGCGGAGAGCGGCGGGGCACGGCCCACGCTGGTGGTGGTCGGGGACGACCGCGCGGCACGCGAGCTGGCGTCGGACTTGCGCGCTTGGCTGCACCCCCGCAGAGTGCGGTACTACCCCTCCCGAGGGGTGACCTACGAGTCTCACCTGACTCCGCCCGCGCACCTGATCGGCCTGCGGGTCGCCGCGCTCGATTCCCTGCTTGCGCGGGACACCCAGGCCGAGCCCCCCGTCGTGGTCGTCTCTGCGGTGGCGCTCTCGGAGAAGGTGCCCGACCCCGCGTTGCGCCCGCGCTCGTTCACGCTGCGCACAGGGGAGCTGCTCGACCTGGAGGAGTGCGCGGGGGAGCTGGTAGCGGCCGGGTACGAGCGGGTGGACCAGGTGGAGGAGCGCGGGCAGTTCGCGGTGCGCGGGGGCCTGCTCGACGTCTTTCCGGCGACCGAGGAGCGCGCGGTGCGGGTGGACCTGTTCGACGTCGAGATCGAGTCGCTGCGCTGGTTCTCCACGTTCACGCAGCGCTCGCTGGGGGACGTGCAGGAGGTCGAGATCGCGCCCGCCGCGGAGCTCGCGGCCGAGCACCGCGAGTTGGCGGAGCTCGCAGCGCTGGAGGACGCCGGCGAACGTCCGGACATCGCCGAGCTGCTGCCGGTCGAGCGCTTCGGGGCGCTGCTCGACCTGTTGAGCGCCGGCGGCGGCGAGCAGGGCGCGGAGACCGAGGTGATCGTCGCCGCGGAGGAGGAGCTCGACCCGGTGCTCGAGGACCACTGGAGCGACGTGTGCGCGGCCTTCCACGACGCCGACGCCCACCACCTGTACGTGAGCCCCGCGGAGGTGCGGGCGGCGCTCGGGCAGCGCACGCGCATCTGGCTCTCCTCGCTCGCCGCCGGCCAGGAGCTGCAGCTGCGCGCGCAGTCCGCCGACACCGCAGCGCGCTCGCTCGCAGAGGCCGAGCCGCAGCTCGAGAAGCTGGTGCGCTCGGGCTACCGCACCGTGGTGACCTTCCCCCACCACGGCGAGGGCGAGCGCGCCGCTTACAACCTCGCGCGCTTGAAAGCGACGTGGCTGGGGGAGGCCGGTGGGCCGGCGGCCCGGACCGATGTCGCATCGGGGACACAGGGCGCCTCGACGCCGGAGTCAGCTCCGCGCATTGCTGGGGTGGATGTGGGCGCCGCGCCGCTTGAGCCCTCTCTGCGCTTCGCGGCCGCCTCGTTGCGCGAGGGCTTCATCGCCCCCTCGCTGAAGCTCGCGGTGTTCCCCGAGCACCGTCTGCTGCGCCGCCGCCGCGCGGAGCGGCCTGAGGCGAGTGGCGACGGCCGACCGCGCCGCGGCGCGCTGCGCTCCTTCACCGAGCTGCGCACCGGCGACATCGTCGTCCACGAAGACCACGGCGTGGCGCGCTTCGCGGGCTTCGAGACGCGCACCGTGGCGGGCGTCACGCGCGACTACCTGTACCTCGAATACCAGGGCGACGACCGCGTGTTCGTGCCCACCGAACAACTGGCGAAGATCTCGCGCTACGTCGGGGCCGGCGGCGAGCACCCGCCCCTCTCGAAACTGGGAGGCTCGCGCTGGGAGGCGATGAAGGCGCGCGCGCGGCGCGCCGCGCAGGAGCTGGCGGGGGAGCTGCTCACCCTCTACGCTGAGCGCCGCCGGCGCTCCGGGTACGCCTTCGAGCCCGACTCCGAGTGGGAGCGCGAACTTGAGCAGCGCTTCCCCTACACCGAGACCCCCGACCAGCGCGACGCGATCGAGGCGGTCAAGGCCGACATGGAGGCGCCGCGGCCGATGGACCGCCTGATCTGCGGCGACGTCGGCTACGGCAAGACCGAGGTGGCGCTGCGCGCCGCCTTCAAGGCCGCCACACAGGGCAAGCAGGTGCTGATGCTGGCGCCCACCACGATCCTCGCCCAGCAGCACTACGGCACCTTCTCCGAGCGCCTCGCCGACTACCCGGTGACCGTCGACCACGTCTCGCGCTTCCGCACCGCCGCGGAGCAGCGGGAGGCGATCGCGGGGTTCGCGAAGGGGGGCGTGGACATCCTGATCGGCACCCACCGCGTGCTCTCGCGTGACGTTCGCGCGAAGGACCTCGGCCTGCTCGTGGTCGACGAGGAGCAGCGCTTCGGCGTCAAGCAGAAGGAGCTGCTGCGCCAGCTGAAGCTGCGCGTCGACGTGATCTCGATGTCCGCCACCCCGATCCCCCGCACGCTGCAGATGTCCCTCGCCGGCCTGCGCGACATCTCCGTGATCGAGACCCCCCCGGAGGGCCGCCGCCCGGTGCGCACCTACGTCGGGGAGTACGAGGAGGAGCTCGTCCGGGGCGCGATCCTGCGCGAGCACGCCCGCGGCGGGCAGGCCTTCTTCATGCACAACCGCGTGGAGTCGATCGACGAGACCGCCGAGCGCCTGCGCGCGCTGTGCCCGGGGGTGCGCTTCGCCGTGGCGCACGGCCAGATGGGCGAGGGGGAGCTCGAGACCGTGATGATGGACTACCTGCGCGGGGGCGCGGAGGTGCTGGTGTGCACTTCGATCATCGAGTCCGGCATCGACATCCCTCAGGCCAATACGCTGATCGTCGAGCACGCCGACGCGTTCGGCCTCGCTCAGCTCTACCAGATCCGCGGGCGTGTGGGGCGCAGCCGCGAGCGCGCCTACGCCTACCTGCTGTACGACTCGGCGGCAGCGCTCACGCCCGATGCCGCCCAGCGGCTCTCCGCGCTCTCGGACTACACCGAGCTCGGGTCGGGCTTCAAGATCGCGATGCGCGACCTGGAGATCCGCGGGGCGGGCAACCTGCTGGGCGACGAGCAGTCCGGGCACGTGGCGGCGCTCGGCTTCGAGCTGTACATGCAGATGCTCGACGAGGCCGTCCGGGAAGGCGGCCCCGCTGGTGAGGGCGGCGCGCCCGAGGAGGAGCTCCCCGAGCCGGTGCGCCTGGACGTCAACGTGGACGCGTACGTGCCCGCTGACTACGTCCCCTACGAGCAGGCCAAGATCGAGATCCACCGCCGCGTCGCCGGTGCGCTGGAGGTCGCCGACGTCGAGCGCCTGCGCGAGGAGCTCGAGGACCGCTTCGGCCCCGTGCCCGAGCCGCTCGGCAACCTGCTGGCACTGCAGCGCGCCCGCATCAAGCTCGGCCAGGCGGGGGCGCGCGCGGTGAGCTTCCGCGGCGACCGGCTCGCGGTCACGCCAATCGACCTCGACTCCGCCCGCGCGCGGCGCCTGCGCGAGCAGCTGCCCGAGGCGCTGTACGAGTCGGGGCGCTCGCAGGTCTCCGTGCGCGTGCCCCGCGAGGGTCCCGAGCGCTTCCCCGCGGTCGTGCACGCCGCGGACGTGCTGCTCTCAGTGGTGCGCGAGGCCGCGTAGGCCGCCGCGGACGTGCTGCTCTCGGCGGTGCCCGAGGCCGCGTAAGACGCCGCGAACGCGGCTGCTGACGGTGGTACGCGGGGCCACCTAAAGGGTAGCCCGACGGTACTTAGAAACTCCTTAAGCACGCGTTTCTGATTTCCGCTAGAGTGGCCCTCGTTGTGTCTAAGTTGACTCGTTGGATCGCGGCGCTCAGCGCCGTTTTCTTTGCCGCTGGGGGGCTTGCCGCGTGCGGCGGCATCCCGAGCGATGCCGTGGTGCAGGTCAACGGGCAGGCGATCAGTAAGTCGACCTTCGAACACTGGTTGGGAGTCGCCGCCTCCGCGAGCGCGGCCGCGCTGCCGGGTCAGAAAGCGGCCAAACCGGTGGTGCCCGACCCCCCCACCTACACCAACTGCATCGCCCACCTCAAAGAAATCGAACCGAAACCCGCGAAGGGTCAGAAGCCGCGGACCGAAGCGCAGCTCAAGACACAGTGCGAACAACAGTACAAGGCGCTGCAACAGCAGGTGCTGGGCTTCCTGATTTCCGCCGACTGGGTGGTCGGGCAGGCCGAAGAACAGGGCGTCAAAGTCAGTGACAAGGAAGTCGAAGCGCAGTTCAACAAGCTCAAGAAGCAGCAGTTCCCCAAGGAAGCCGAATTCCAGAAATTCCTGGCGACCACCGGTCAGACCATCTCCGACCTGCTGCTGCGCGTCAAGCTTTCGATGCTCAGCACCAAAATCCAGGAAAAGGTGACCAAGGACGCCAAGAAAGCGGTCAACGAAGCGGCGGTCGCCAAGTACTACAACGAACACAAGTCCCTCTACGGCAAGCCGGAATCGCGCGACCTGCGGCTGGTCCTCACGAAAACTGAAGCCGAGGCCGCGCAGGCGAAGAAGGAAATCGAATCGGGCAAGAGCTTTGCGAGCGTCGCCAAGAGCAAATCGATCGACCCGATCAGCAAGGACAAAGGCGGCGAAACGCCGGGCGTGGTCAAGGGTCAGGAGCAGAAGGCGCTCAGCGAAGCGGTCTTCGCGGCCAAAACAGGGGTGCTGAGCGGCCCCGTGAAGACGCCCTTCGGCTACTACGTCTTCGAAGTCAAGGCGGTCCACGCGCCCACCCAGCAGGGCCTCGCGCAGGTCAAGGAATCGGTCAAGCAGCAGCTCGCCGCCACCCAGCAGCAGAGCGCGCTCGCCAAGTTCGTCAAAGAATTCAAAGACCGGTGGAAGGCCCGGACCGAATGCCGCTCTGGGTACGTGGTCGCGGACTGCCAGCAGTACAAGGAACCGAAGACCACCGCGAGTGGCGCTGCGGGCGCGGCCGGTGCCGCCGGCGCGGCCGGGTAGTCCCCCCGCCCCGCTGAGCGGACGTAGCGACGTAAAAGCGGTGGGGGGCCGGGTAGCGATGAGCCAGATCGACCGAGTCCACGCGCGCCAGATCCTCGACAGCCGGGGCAACCCGACGGTCGAGGTGGACCTCCTGCTGCGCTCCGGCGCCCACGGCCGCGCAGCGGTCCCCTCGGGGGCCTCCACGGGCGAGTTCGAGGCCACCGAGCTGCGCGACGGCGGCGAGCGCTGGGGAGGGAAGGGCGTGGGACGCGCGGTGGCCGGAGTGAACGGCGAGATCGCTGCCGCCGTGCGGGGCCTGGATGCCGCCGACCAGGGCGCGCTGGACCGGACGCTCTGCGAGCTGGACGGCACCCCCAACAAGTCGCGGCTGGGCGCCAACGCGATCCTCGGGGTCTCGCTGGCGGCCGCCCACGCCCAGGCGACCGAGGAGGGCGTGCCGCTGTGGCGCTACCTCGGCGGCCCCGACGCACGGGTGCTGCCGGTGCCGATGCTGAACGTGCTCAACGGCGGCGCGCACGCGGACAACAGCGTGGACTTCCAGGAGTTCATGGTGGTGCCCTGTGGGGCAGGCAGCTTCTCGGAGTGCCTGCGCATGGGCGTCGAGGTGTTCCACGCGCTGCGGCGGACCCTGCACGAGCGGGGTCTCTCCACCGCCGGGGGAGACGAGGGTGGCTTCGCACCGAACCTCGCCTCCAACGAGGAGGCGCTGCGGATGGTGCTCACCGCGATCGAGGCCGCCGGGTACGAGCCCGGCGCGGACGTGGCGATCGCCCTGGACCCCGCCACCTCGGAGCTCTACCGCGACGGTGCCTACGTGCTCGAGCACGAGGGCCGCACGCTGAGCGCCGCGGAGCTCGCCGACTACTGGGCGGACCTCGCGGGTCGCTACCCGATCGTCTCGCTGGAGGACGGGATGGCCGAGGAGGACTGGGAGGGCTGGCAGGCTCTCACCGAGCGCGTTGGGGGGCGCCTGCAGCTGGTGGGGGACGACGTGTTCGTCACCAACACCGCCCGCCTGCAGCGCGGCATCGAGCTGGGGGCCGCCAACTCGATCCTCGTCAAGGTCAACCAGATCGGCACCCTCTCCGAGACGCTCGCCGCGATCGCGCTCGCGCGCGAGGCCGGCTACACCGCAGTTATGAGCCACCGCTCGGGGGAGACCGAGGACACGACGATCGCCGACCTCGCGGTCGCCACCGGCTGCGGGCAGATCAAGACCGGCGCCCCCTCGCGCTCGGACCGCACGGCCAAGTACAACCAGCTGCTGCGCATCGAGGAGCAGCTCGGTGCCCACGCCGAGTTCCCCGGGCGCTCGGTCTTTCGCAGCTGAGGGCGGTCTTTCGCAGCTGAGGGCCTGGCGCAGTCGGCCGGAGGCCCCCTCTCCAGGAGTTGTTCGGGCCCCTCTTGTTTCAGTCGGCAGGAAGTTCTCCGTTCGCCTCGAATGCGGAGGGGATGGGATCGACAAGGGCACACGTGCGCTGGGACCGCGTGGGGGCGATCGCGATGCTGTGTGTGCTGGGGGCGCTGCTGTACCTCTACGCGAGCGCCGGGGTCTCCGTGCTCTCTGCCTGGAAAGAGGCCCGCAGCGACAGCTCCCAGGTGGCCGCGCTCGAGCGCCAGCACGTGGCACTCGAGGCCCAGCGCGCGGCTCTGAGCGCACCGGGGACGCTCGTCAAGGAGGCGCGCCACCTCGGCATGATGCGTCCCGGTGAGCAGACCTACGTGATCACGGGCCTTCCTTCAAACTGATCCGCTCGCAAGGCGCTGCTACCCTCGCGCTCCGTGCCAGGCTTCGAGAACGCGATCTACCAGTGGCAGCAGGGCGAGCGGCGCCTGCGCGCTGCCCCGTCGGAGCGTCGCGCGCGGCTGGAGCGGGTCGTGGACGTGCTTGTGGAGGAGCTGCACCGTCGCCTCGGTGGCAGGTTCTACTCGGAGGAGCTCACGCAGCTCTACGAGCAGGGCACCTCGTGGTGCCTGCAGCTGGCGACGGACACCGCCCCGGAGGACCCGTGGGCGTGGGACTCGGGCGTCGTGGTCGACGCCGCCTTCGGTCAGTACCTGCGCGAGGCCAGCGACTACGCCGGGGGCCGGCGGATCGCGGCCGAGCGGTGAGGGCGGGGTCTGCGAGCTGCGCCTCTAGGGCGTCGCTGAGCAAGCGAGGCAAGGACGCAAGGAGCGAAGTGTGCTTTGGCACACGAGCGACTGAGGACGCAGCATCGCGCTGGCCGAAACGGGGATGCGAGCCGAAGGCGAGTGTCTCCCGGCTTCGGTCAGCGGCGCCCTAGTCGTCGTTGCCGACCCGGCGAATGACTATCTGCTCCTCCTCGACGAGCACCTCGACGGGGCGGTGGCCGGCCCAGTGCTCGGCGTAGACCGGGTTGTCCTGGATGGCGGGGTCGAGCCACAGGCCGTAGCCCTCCTCACCATGCTCGAAGGTGCCTTCCAGCGGGGCACTGCTGCGGGCGGGGGAGCGCCGGCCGCGTCCGCCGCGCCTGCTGCGCCGGCGGGGTTTCTGGCCCTCCTCGTCGTCGGCCTCGCTCTCCTCGGTCGGTTCGTCCTCGGTCTCTCCCCGTTCGGCCCGCTCGGCCCGTTCGCGCTCTGCCTCCTCGGCTTTGGCGCGTTCCGCCGCCTCTGCCTCCGCCCGTTCGCGCTCGGCCTCCTGGGCGGCCGCCTCGAGCTCGGCGGCGATCAGCGCGTCGTCCTCGGCGCGGAGGTCGATCTCCTCAGGGAAGTCTTTCGCCGCGAGGCCCGTCGCGGCGTCCTCGTCGCTGACCAGCTCGTTGTGGCGCTTGAACTGCTCGATCTCCTGCACCGTCACCTCGAGCTGGTGGGCGATCCACGCGTCGGTGCGACCTTGACGCACCCAGGTGCGGATCTGGTTGAGCTGTGGACGCAGGGACTTTCGTGGCATGGGCGGCCCGGGAGACTAGCGCATGGGGCCTCTCCCGGACGCGCTCACCGGCTTCTCCGACCGCCACGGCCCCGATTCTGGGCACGGTCGCGTCAGAAAGTCAGGCTCGTGTGCGTTGTGTGGGTGAGACCGGTGTGCCGCTGAGGAGGTCACCTTTCTCCCGGCTCTCAGACTATGCTTGCTACTGAGGCGAGGTCCGGGGGCAATCGCGCCGTTCCCATCGGCGAAAACGGAGGGTGCACCGTATGCTGGTCCTGACGCGCAAGACCAATCAGAGCATCATGATCGGCGACGACGTCGAGGTGTCCGTGCTGTCCGTCGTGGGTGAGAAGGTGCGCATCGGCATCCAGGCGCCCCCCGACGTGCCGGTCTTCCGGACCGAGATCTACCTTGAGATCCAGCGCCAGCAGGGGGAGGGCAAGCCCCCCGAGGAGGTCCGCTCCGACGTGGACGAGGCGATCCGGGACCTCGGGGAGAAGAGCTGAGGCCTGACTGAAAAAAAAGAGGGGCCCGACCGAAGCCGGGAGACACGCGCCTCCGGCGAGAGTCCCGGTTTCGGCCAGCCGGCCTGGGGGCCGGCTGCGCCACCCTCTAGCCCAGCAGCAGGTAGAGCGTGCGGAACATGGCGACGGTGACGACCGCCGCGGTCAGGACCAGGGTGAGCACGAGCAGCGTGAAGCGGACCGTGCCGCGCTTGTTGCGTCGCTGCACCTGACGCTTGCGCGCGCGCTGCTCGGCGGTGCGCCGCAGGGAGTCGCGGCGGTGGCGGTCGAGCGAGATCTCCGCGGCGAACGCCTCCTCGATCTCCGCGACGCTCCGCCTCATCCTCTGGGCCTGCTGCTGCACCGCAACCAGCCTACCCGACGGGGGACCCGTCCTCGGCGCGCTCGTAGACCTTAACGAAGCGCAGGTAGTTCTCCGCGATCCGCTGCGCCGCGGCGCGCCGTTCGGTCTTGCCGTCCACGTACGCTTTGAGCGGGTCCCACCAGATCGAGCGCCCGATCGCGAAGCCCACGAAGCCCTCCACGGGGGCGGCCTGCCCGAGCCAGTGGTCGACCTTCGCGTCGTCGGCGCCGCGGCCGAGCACCACGCACACCACGCCGTCGCGCCCGCCGGCGCGGGCCTGGGCGACGAGCGTCTCGCAGTCCGCGCGCTCGTCCACGCCCTCGATCTTCCACACGTCCACCTCGATCCCCGCGTCCTGGGCCTCTGCGATCGTGCGGCGCATCAACTCGGGGCGCAGCTCGGCGTCGTAGCGCTCGGTGTCGCCGCCCACCGTCTCCAGCTGGGCTCCCGTGGCGGGCACGAGCAGCTCGAACAGGAACTTGCGCTCGCGCTCGTGCAGCCAGTCGGACAGCCGCTTGAGCTTCTCGCGCTGCTCGGCGTTGGCGGCGGCGTCCCCGTCGGGGTTGTAGCGGACGAGCACCTTCGTGAAGTCGGGGTTGAAGCGCTCGATGTGTTCGCCGAAGGCGTCTCCGTACTGGAAGTCGAACAGCTCCTGGCCGGAGCGCTCCGCGGGCATCGCCAGGCGCAGGCCCCGCGCGTGGGCCTCCTCGGGAACGGTCGAGCCGAACTGCTCGTCCACCAGCACCCCCGTCACCGACGGGTCGGCGCCGGCGGCCACCGCCTGCACCAGGCCCTCGTACACGAGGTGCTTGGCGTCGGCGATCATCGCGGTCTGCTCGGGGTCGGGGTCGCCCTCGATGCCGAAGAACTTCTTCTGGAAGGACCCGCGGTGGTCGAACGCGAGGATGTAGAGCTTCTTGTCGTATCCGAGTTCTGTCATGGCTCGGACTTTACTCCCGCGCCCGCGCCCGCGCAGTCGGGACGCTCCTCCGCGGCTCTCGCGCCGCGCCCTCGCCGGCGCAGTTGAGGGCCCCCTCCCCGGCTGCCGCGCGGCCCGGTGAGGGCGCCCGTTTCGGTCGGTGTGCACGCCCGACGTGGGCCCCGTCCCGGCGGGCCGCGCTCGCCCGCCGCAGGGAGGCTCCTAGAATGGACGGCGATGTCTTCGGGTGCTGATCTGTTCGTGGTTTGCAAGCGGTGCGGCTCGGAGGTCAGCCCCTACATCACCGAGTGCCCCTACTGCGGCAACCGGCTGCGCCGCCGTGCGCCGAAGCTGCCACGGGAGCACCGCCTCGAGCGCACGTCGCACCGGCTGCCCGTGCCCTCGCTGGGCCGGCTGCGCCGGGGTGAGATCGAGGGGGTGCGGGGGGACGCGCTGCCGTACGCCACGGCCGCGCTGGTGGCGGTGAGCTGCGTTGCGTGGGTGCTGACCAACGGCGCTTACGTGCGCCTCGACCGGCTCCTCATCCTGGGGCCGCTGCAGGGGGACTGGTGGAAGCTCTTCAGCGCCCAGTTCGCCTACCTGAGCGACACCTTCGCGGGGGTGTACGCCTTCGTGGCGCTCTTCGCCGTCGCGATCTTCGGGTGGCTGCTGGAGCGCCGCCACGGTCCCTTCGCGGTGCTCGTTACGTTCTTCGGCGCCGGCGCCACCGGTGCGCTCGCGGCGCTCGCCGCCTACCAGCTGCCGATCGTCAGCGGCGCCAACGCGGGCGCTCTCGGGCTGCTTGCGGCGTGGGTCGTGCCGGACCTTCAGGCCGCCCGCGCCCGGCGCTACTACGACGGCGACCTGCTGGGCACCGCGGTGTTCGCCGCGGTGCTGCTCGCGATGCCCTTCGCCCGCCCCGAGGCGAGCTGGCTGGCGGGCGTCACCGGCGGGGCCGTCGGGCTCGTGCTCGGCTACGGCCTGCAAAGCACCCGCGCGAGGGCCGGCTGAGTTCTACGGTCCAAGCGCCGCCGTGGCAACCGAGCGGTGCGTATCCTTCTGAGGACTCGCGAGGTCGGCCTCGAAGCGCACTCCACGCGCCACGGGTCGCCATCCACAACCCCATCCTTTCCTTAAGAAAAACCGAGAGTCGAGAGAGGCTTAGACATGGAGATCCGCTTTCTGGGCCACGCGGCCTTCGAGCTTCGGGACGGCGACACCTCGGTGCTCATCGATCCCTTCCTGACCGGCAACCCCCGGGCGGCTGTGGCCGCCGAGGAGTTGAGCCCCACCGCGATCCTGTTGACCCACGGCCACGCCGACCACCTCGGGGACACCGTCTCGATCGCGCGGCGCTCCGGCGCAGACGTGGTCGCGATCGTGGAGATCGCCCAGGAGCTCTCCGGGGAGGGCCTCGAGAAGGTCCACGACCCCAACCTCGGGGGCACTGTCACGTTCGACTGGGGCTGGGTGCGGCTCGTGCCCGCGTGGCACACCTCCACCACGCCGAAAGGCACCGCCAACGTCCCCGCCGGGCTCGTCGTGAGCCTGGGCGGCAAGGTCGTCTACCACCTCGGCGACACCGCGCTCTTCTCCGACCTCGCGCTGGTGGGCCGGCGCGAGCCGCTGGACGTCGCGCTGATGTGCATCGGCGGGCACTACACGATGGACCGCTTCGACGCCGTCGAGGCTGCGCGGCTGGTGGGCGCCCGGCAGGTGATCCCCTGCCACTACGACACCTTTCCCCCGATCGCGACCGACGCGCAGGCGTTCCGGGCCGACGTCGAGGCGGCCGGCGCCGGGCAGGTCGTGGTGCTTGCGCCTGGGGAGACGCACACGCCGTGACCCTCACCGCCGTGCACCCCACCGCGGTGTCCGCCGTGACCGCCACCCGGGTGCTCACGCCATGACCATGACCCACGCCGTCGTGCTGATCGAGGCCGAACGCGACGCGCTCTCCACCCTGGGGGGCGCGCTCGCGGACATCGAGGGGGTCGCCGAGGCGTACTCGGTTACGGGCGAGTGGGACTTCGTGGCGATCGTGCGCGTCCCCGACCACGAGCAGCTCGCGGACGTCGTCACGGGCCACATCACAGTGCTGCCCGGCGTCGCGCGCACGCAGACGATGGTCGCCTTCCAGGCTTACTCCCGTCACGACCTGGAGTCGCTCTTCTCGCTGGGGGAGTAGCCCTGGCCGAACGGCCAGCCATGGTGTACCCTGAGTCGGTGTCCGAGAGCGGCGCACCCCCCGTGCAGAGCGGGCCGGACCTGAACGAGCGGGAGGACTTCCGCGCGACCTCCGACCCCGCGCTCACCGCGGTCGGCGACCGCGGTCGGGTGGAGCTGCTGGACTACCGCCAGCTCTACTCCCTGTGGGAGCGCCAGCAGTGGGCGGTGCAGGACCTCGACTTCACCCAGGACCGCGTCGACTGGCACGAGCGCATCGACGCCGAGGAGCGCTACGCGCGGATGTACGGGCTCTCCTCGTTCTTTGTCGGCGAGCAGCGCGTCGCCGCCGAGCTCGGGCCGATGATGCGCGCCTGCGCCGACGAGGACGCGCGCGTCTTCCTCTGCACCCAGATCGCCGACGAGGCCCGCCACGTCGCGTTCTTCGACCGCTTCTACTCCGAGGTCGGGGTGCTCCAGGCCGACGACCTGGGTGGCCGCCTCGCGGAGACCTCCGCCCACCTCAACCCCGAGTTCGGCGAGCTCTTCGACGAGCTGCTGGGCCGTCGCGTGGACCGGCTCGCGCAGGAGCCCGAGGACACCGAGGCGCTGGTCGAGGCCATCACGATCTACCACATGGTGATCGAGGGCATGCTCGCCCTCACCGGCCAGCACTTCATCATCTCCTACAACGAACGCATCGGCACGCTGCCCGCCTTCGTGGAGGGCTTTACGAACGTCGCCCGTGACGAGCACCGCCACGTGGCCTTCGGGGCGCGCTTCCTGCGCGACCACGCCCAGGCGGACGAGCGCTACCGGGAGGCCATCGGCCGCACCCTCGCGGAGGTTATCCCCGCCGCGGAGGGGGTGCTGCGCCCCAAATGGATGGACGAGTCCGAAGAGGACCTCGAGCTCTTCGGGGTGCGCATCTCCGAGACCCGCGCGTTCGCCGCGCAGGCGCTCGAACGGCGGCTGAAAGCCATCGGCCTCGGGTAGGCTCAGGCGCGGATGCCCGCGCTGCCCCTCAAGAGCGAGTACGGCCCGACCCTCGGTGAGCTGCTGGCGCCCCGCTGGCGGCGCTCCTCGCGTGCGGTGCGCGCGGGGTGGGTCGCGGCGGCCCTACTGGTGCTCGCGGTGCTCGCCGGCACGGCGCTGACGCTCGCGAGCCCCACCGTCTCCCACGGGGGCCCCGTACCGTTCAGCTTCAGCTACGGGGGACTCTCTCGCACGAGCCCGCCCCCGGGGTGGTACGCGAAGGTGCAACGCGTGCAGGGGGGCCGGCTGGAGGACTCCTTCGCCGTAGGGCCGCTCGTGCTGCCGCCTTCCCGCGGGGAGGCGCTCGGCGCGGCGCTGGCGCTCTACGCGGCGGGTTACATCCCCCGCCTCGCCGCCGCGCGCGCCCCCGGGCAGACGGGGTTCGTGCTGCGCGGGGAGGGCTCCACGCAGATCGACGCGGTCTCCACGTACGCCACCTACAACGTCTTCTACACCACCGTGGTGGGGGGGCAGGAGATGTACGGGCGCAACGTCCTGCTGCTTCCCCAGCGGCCGGGGGCGCGCCGGGGGTTGCAGATCGCGATGCTCACGGCCGCCGCGGGCAACCGGCAGGTGACCTCTCCGCTGGACGTGGGCGTCAAAGGCGCGCTCGAAGAACCGCTGGGGTCGTTTGCGCTCGAATAGCCCCGCTCGGTCGGTCCGCTCGGTGGTGCCAGCTCGCTGGTGCACGGTCAGGGCGGCACCGACGCGCGGCTTCCTGGCACCAACCCTCGCGCCCCCCTTGCGTGGACCCTGCTGCTGGGGGATCGCCTTATGGAGCTGCTGCTGGGATCGCCTTACGGAGTGACGCCACCGGTGGGGTTTTCGGTGGGGTCTTCGGCTCCAGAGCCACCGGCGGGCTGTGGTTCCCCCGTGCCAGAGGTGCCCAGTTCGGCAGGTTCTTCGGTCGGGGCCGGAGCGACGGGGGTGGTGGTCGGTTCCGATTCCACGGGCGGAGTGGTGGGGTTCGTGCTGGTGGTGCCCGTGGTGGTCGGGGGAGGTGTTTCAGCGGCAGGCGTCGTCGAGGTGGTGCTGGAGGGCAACTGGGTGGTCTCGGTGGTGACCTCCACCCCGACCGGCGCCGCTGCAGCCGGCTTGGGGGCGGGCGGCACGACGGCGGGCACGACGGCGACGGGCGGGACGTGGGGGCGCTCGGCCTCGGCGGTGAGCACCGCTTTGCGCGCGACGTGGCGGTGAGTGCGATGAACTGGAGGCGGTACTTGGACGGCGGCGACGGCCGTGGAGGACGGCTGGGGCGTGGAGCGCACGATCAGCGGCGGCACGTAGGCGTGGGCCGCGGGAGCGGCCGCGGCGGCTGAGGCGACCGCGCCGGTGGCGGCGCGGTGGTGGACGTGGTCGGTGCGACCCGCCGCGACGGCGCCCGCGGTGAGGAGCGCGGCTGCAGCAAGGGTGGCGGCGGCCTTCGTGGCGATCGCCCCGGCGCCCGCGGTCACGAAGCCCCCGACCGTGCTCGCTCCGCCCGCGACACCGGCGCCCGCGCCCGCGGTGAACAGGCCGCCGGCTGCGCCCGCTCCGGCGGCGCTCGCGCCACCTCCCGCTCCGCCCGCGGCGCCGACCCCCGCACCGGCGGACCCGGCACTGGCGGCGTGTCCCGCGCCGGCGGAGGTGCCGAGCTTGCTGAAGACGAGGCGCTTGAGCAGCAGCAGGGGACCGACCGGCAGCACGGCGGCGAGCGCGTGGTTGTTCTGCTTGAGCAGCTTGCGGAACGTGCGGCACCGGTCGCAGTCGCGCAGGTGGCGGCGCACGGGGGGGCTGATCTTGAGGAGCCCCTCCGCGACTTCGCCGAGCTCGCCGCGAACCTCGTCACAGGAGAGCTTGCGCGCCTCCGCGGCCTCCGCGAGGGAGATGCGGGCGCGCACGAGCAGCGACTTCACCGAGGGCACGGTGGTGTCCATCGCCAGCGCGATCTGGTCGTAGGAGAGCGCGTCGATCTCGCGCAGCAGCAGCGCGGTGCGCTGGGTCTCGGGGAGCTGGTGTACGTCACCGATGAGCTCGTGAAAGCTCTCGCGGCGCAGCACCTGGTCGCCGGTGGAGAGGCCGTGCTCGGCGAAGTGCACGTCCATCGAGTCCACCCCGATCGCGGAGGCGCGGCGCAGGTGGTTGAGCGAGCGGTTGCGCGCGATCCGGTACAGCCACGGCCGCACGTTGATCGGGCGCTCGTCGGCGAGCACCGCGTTGAAGGCGGCGGCGAAGACCTCCTGCAGGACGTCCTCGGCGTCCTCGCGCGAGCCCAACATGTGCCGGCAGAAGGAGAGCAGGCGGGTGTGGTAGCGCGAGAAGAGCGTCTCGAAGGCGGCGTGCTGGCCGCGGCGGGTCAGCGCGATCAGGCGCTCGTCCGGCTGTAGGCGCAGCAGGGGACTGGCCCCTCGCAGGCCGGGTGCGACGCCTGGTTTTAGTGCGGTGACCTCCACGGTGGTCCTCTCGCTGCTTGTCCCTTGAGACACGGTACCAACCGCTTAGTTGCGGTCGGGGGAGTCTTGTTGTGCTCCTGCATGTGGTCTACCCGGGTACCCCCAAGGGGAGATAAATGTTCGAGGACCGGGTCGGGGCCTGCAAGGCGCTCCCACCCAGCGGGGCCCGCGAGGCGCCCCTTGCCCCCGCTCCCCGAGCGAGGCCCGTGACGCACTCCAGGCCCGTGAGACGCTCCCGCCGTTCATCGCGCGGGGCCCGCGAGGCGCTCCCGCCCACCGCTCCCATAGACTTGACAAGGGGTTCGTGGCAGAGGAGGCCCCCGCGCCCGGGTGGCGGAATGGGTATACGCAGCCGACTTAAAATCGGTGCCCCGCAAGGGTTTGTGGGTTCGATTCCCACCCCGGGCATGAAGCCGGCCGCAGGCCCCTCGTGGTGCGCGACCCCAGCGGGTAGAGTCGTGGACACGCGATGGCCGCAGAGCGCACGCAGACACCTCAGCGGGGGACGTTCCACGGTGGCCGTCTGGTGGCGCGGCGCCTGAAGGCGCACGGGGTGAGCAAGCTGTTCACGCTCTCAGGGGGACACCTGTTCTCGATCTACGACGGGTGCCGCGCTGAGGGGATCGAGATCGTGGACGTGCGCCACGAGCAGACTGCGGCGTTCGCGGCGGAGGGCTGGGCGAAGGTGACGCGCGAAGTGGGGGTGTGCGCGCTGACGGCGGGTCCGGGTGTGACCAACGGGATGAGCGCGATGGCGAGCGCGCAGGCGAACCACTCCCCGGTGGTGGTGCTGGGGGGGCGAGCCCCTGCGGGGCGGTGGGGCCAGGGCTCGTTGCAGGAGATCGACCACGTGCCGTTTGTGCGGCCGCTGAGCAAGCTCGCGGTGACTGCGCAGAGCGCCGCGGAGATCCCGGAGCTCGTCGAGGAGGCGTTCGCGGCGGCGCTCGCGCCACACGGGGGGCCGGCGTTCGTGGATCTGCCGCTGGACTACGTGTTCGGAGAGGCGGAGGACCTCGAGGAGGGCGCGCGGGGCGGCGAGTGGGGGGGTGCCGCGGGTTCGAAGGGAGCGCCGGGGGAGGCGGTCGAGGCGGCGGGGCGGCTGCTGCGCGGCGCGCAGCGCCCGGTGGTGATGGCGGGCACGGATCTCTACTGGGGCCACGGCGAGGTGGCGCTGCGAGAGCTGGTGGAGGCCTTGCAGATCCCGGTCTTCCTTAACGGCCTCGCACGCGGGTGCGTGGCGGCTAACCACGAGCTGTGTCTCTCGCGCGCGCGAAGCCGCGCGCTGCGCGAGGCGGACGTGGCGCTGGTGGTCGGGGTGCCGATGGACTTCCGGCTGGGCTTCGGGGGGGCGTTCGGGGAGCAGACGGAGATCGTGGTGGCCGACGTGGCGGAGCCAGCGCGCCGGCACCCGCGGGAGGTCGCGGTGGAGCTGTACGGGTCGCTGAGCGAGACGCTCGTCGATCTGCGCGCGGCCGCGGGCGGTGGAGCGTTGCAGAGCGGCAGCTGGGTGGCGGAGCTGCGCGCGGTGGAGGCACAGCTGCGCGAGGGGGAGCGGGCGGAACTCGAGGACGAGCGCACCCCGCTGCACCCGATGCGGGTGTACGGTGAGCTCCGGGGGCTGCTGGAGCGCGACGCGGTGGTCGTGGGCGACGGGGGCGACTTCGTCTCCTACGCAGGGAGGGTGGTGGACAGCTTCGAGCCGGGGTGCTGGCTGGACCCGGGACCCTACGGGTGCCTGGGGGCCGGGCCAGGGTACGCGCTCGCGGCGAAGCTCGCGCACCCTGAGCGCCAGGTGGTGCTGCTGTGGGGGGACGGGGCCATGGGGTTTGCGGGGATGGAGCTCGACACGCTGGCGCGCCACGGCGTGAACGTGGTGGGGGTGGTCGGCAACAACGGCATCTGGGGCCTCGAGAAGCACCCGATGGAGTTCCTCTACGGGTACTCGGTGGCGGCCGACCTGCGCCCAGGTACACGCTACGACAGGGTGGCCGAGGCGCTGGGCTGCCACGGCGAGCTGGTGGAGCGCCCGGCGCAGCTGCGGGGCGCGCTGGAGCGGGCGCTGGCGGCGGGGCGTCCGGCGCTGGTGAACGTGCTGACGGACCCGACGGTGGCGTACCCGCGCCGCTCGAACCTGGGGTGAGCGCCGCGCCGCGGGTGGGTGGGTGAGGAGCGTCTCGCCTCCGCGCGAGGAGCGCCCTCGACTACCGAACACGTCGGCCGGCGCGCCCCTGCTGCCAGCGCGCCTTGGGGTAACCCCTTAAACGAGGAAGCCGCCCGGCAGTGGACGGCTTCCTCAGATAGGCCTCGAGGGACAGGCAGGGGTACGTTCCTCAGAGGCCTCGGGGGGTAGGGTGACCCGGGCGGCGGGAATGCCGATTGCGCGGCAGGTTCGCCCAGGTCTATGGACCGGCTAAGGAGTCATAAGACACGAGGTCTTACGCCACCTCACGGTTAGTGTATCGGATATCGGAATCCAATGCAACCCCAATCGAAAAAGATTTCAGATCAGCCATCTGAGCCACTCTTTGGAAGGCTTTGAGGGCTGGGTTCCGCCGGGCTAGATTGCGTGGCGCTGCCCGGAGGGGCCGGCCCCAAGGAGTGCTCCGGGGCGCTCCTGGAGGGGATGTGGGGGCCGCTCCGAGGAGCACCGGTAGGGCTCAGGAGTCAGGGGGCCGGGGGGACCGGCGCACCCTGGCGAGCGAGCCGTAGGGCGCCGCCGCGAAGGATGTCGTGCTCGGAGACCTCGACGCGGTCGAGCTCGAAGGCGCGCATCGCCTCCCCCAGCAGAACCATCCCGGCGACGATCGTGGGGGCACGGTCGGGGTGCAGGCCGACAACCCGGCGGCGAGCGGCTTCGTCCAGGTCGGCGAGGCGTGCGAGCAGCAGTTCGACGGTGGCGAGCAGCAGGGGGTAGCGGTGCACGCGCGTGGGGTCGTAGGGGTCGAGCTCGAGGTCGATGGCGGCCGCCGAGGTGGCGGTGCCGGCGACGGCGATGCCGTGCCGCACGGGAGCGCGCTCCTCGGGGGGAAGGCCCTCGAGGAAGATCGTGCGGGTGTCGAGCGCGAGGCTCTGCAGCTCCGCGGGGGCAGGGGGGTCTGAGTGGAGGTGGCGTTCGCTCATTCGCACCACGCCCGCTTGGAGGGAGGCGTGGAAGCCGGCGGTGCGGTGGCGCCCGACGACGAACTCGGTGGAGCCGCCGCCGATGTCGATCACGACGGTGGGCTCCGGGGAGTCCTCGCGGTCGGACATCGCGCCGAGGAACGTGAGCTGGGCCTCCTCGTCCCCGGAGAGGGTGCGGGCGTCGAGGCCGTAGTCGCGGCGCACGCGCTCCGCGAACGCGGCCCCGTTGGACGCGTCGCGCGTGGCGGAGGTGAGCACGGCGAGGTTGGCCTCGCAGCCGTGGCTGTCGATCAGGGCGCGGTAGTCGGCGAGCACAGCGCAGGTCCGCTCGACAGCCTCGGGGGAGAGCCCCCCGTGCGCGTCCACGCCCGCGCCGAGGCGGGTGACGCGCGAGAGGCGCACAAGCTCGGTCACGGACCCCTCGGGTGTGACGTCAGCGATGAGCAGGCGGGTGGAGTTGGTGCCGATGTCGACCACGGCGACGCGCATGGGCGGGGATGGTATAGAGGCATCTGCACACCCCGTCCGCGAGGGAGCAGGAGGAGGAGGGCCGTGGCCGCAGAGCGGCCGGCCCGAAGGGGCGAGGAGTCGTCGTGAGCTCGCCGCGCGAGGTGGCGCCTCCGGAGTGCGCGGGACAGCCGGGGACCCCGGTGCGTGTCGGTGGCGGCGTCGCGAGCCTCGGGCGCCGGGCTTCGATGGGATCCGGGGCACTGGCTACGGACGACCACGGGGCGTCCGCCCGTGATCGCGCTGCGGGAGTTGCTGCGCGGGAGTGGGCGCCCCGGGATCGTGAACGTCCAGCAGGCAGGGGGTCTCGGGTGGCCCGGTTGACTGGCCAGCGGAGGAGGTCCTTTGCTAAACTGGCGAGTCCGCCGCGGGGTGGAGCAGTCTGGTAGCTCGTCGGGCTCATAACCCGAAGGTCGCGGGTTCGAATCCCGCCCCCGCTATGACAGTTGTCTGCGATGCCCTTTGAGCATCAGCTCGTAAGTGCTCGGGTTGGACTTGGTCTATGGTCTGATCGCGTTGCTGAGGTGTCACTTGGGCGCACTGGTGGCTGGTGATGATCGTGGTGTCGCTGATGCTGGAAGCGCCGCATCGCACGCTGCACCAACGAGTGCAAGCTGAACGCAAGGGCAGTGCTACCCGGCAGGGCATCGTCTTCGCCGCGGCAGAGTGAATGATTTCTCGCCCTGGAGCCACAGTGGATTAGGATGACGCTCCAGGAGCCCATACCTATCGGACAGGCGGGTGGGACAACAGTTTTTGCATCCACTGCAGTGGCTTGGCCGGCGTGATCCCGACCACCTCGCGCTGCGCCGTGCCGGGCGGGCGGCGATCGTGATGCCGGCGATGTTCGCATTGGGCGAGGAGGTGATCGCCAATCCCGCGTTGGCGACGTTCGCGGCGTTTGGCTCGTTCGCGATGCTGCTGCTGGTCGATTTCGGCGGGCCGGTGCTGGACCGCCTGCGGGCCCAGGCTGCGCTCGCGGTCGCGGGATGTGCGCTTGTCTGCCTCGGCACGCTGGTCTCGCAGAGCGTCTGGCTCGCGGCCGCGACGATGGCGGTCGTAGGCTTCGTGGTGATCTTCGCCGGGGTCGTCAGCTCGGTGCTGGTGGGAGCCACAACGTCGCTGCTGCTGGCCTTCATCTTGCCGGCGACGATCGCCGGAGGAGTGTCATCGGTGCCGGATCGCGTGGCGGGCTGGGCTCTGGCCGCCGCCGCCTCGCTGATCGCTGTCGGACTGCTTTGGCCGGCGCCCACGCGCGGTCCGTTGCGTTCAGCGGCCACCGCCGCCTGTAGGGCACTGGCAGCGCGGATGCGCACCGAGGTCGCGTACATGCTGAGCGACAAGAGCGAGTCATTTGCGCGCGATCGCAATGATGCGGTCGCGCAGGCGAACGGCGCGGTCGCCGTGCTCCACCGTGGGTTTCTCGCCACGCCGTACCGGCCGACCAGCTTGAGCACTGCCGCAAGGACGATCGTGCGCCTGGTGGACGAGCTGAACTGGCTGAACACCATCGTCGTTCAGTCCACACGGCCTCTGGAGGGTGCCCCGGTCAACCACGCGGCTTGCGCGGTCAAGGCAGCTGCGGCTACCGTGCTCGAACGGGGAGCAGATCTACTCGAGGTGACGGGCGGGAACTGCGACGCTCTGCACGGTGCCCTGGTCGAGCTGACCGACGCGATGAGCAGGATGGAGGAGAGCGCCACAGCTGATCTGCCGGTCAGGCGCGCGCCGGCCGCGTCCAGCCCGGACGCCGTTGAGGAGCAGGTGAGCGAGTTCATCACGTCGCTCGATCCGAGCTTCCGCGCGCAGGAGCTCGGCTTTGCGGTCTCGCTGATCGGGGCCAACATCGACCTCACAGCGGCCGCCGAGCGACGCAGCTGGTTGGAGCGACTGCTCGGCCGCCAGCCCGAGGGCCTGGCCGGGACGCTGTCTGCGGCGCAGGCACGCGCGACAGCGCACGTCGATCGACATTCCGTGTGGCTGCACAACAGCGTGCGTGGCGCTGTCGGGCTGGGGCTGGCGGTATTCGTGGCGAACCGCACCGGGGTGCAGCACTCGTTCTGGGTGGTGCTCGGCACATTGTCCGTGCTGCGATCAAACGCTCTGAACACAGGGCAGAGTGTGGTTCGCGCTCTGCTGGGCACCGTTGCCGGATTCATCATCGGCGCGGCGATGCTGGCGGTGATTGGTACCAACACAACGCTGTTGTGGTTTCTACTGCCGCCGGCGATCCTCCTCGCCGGAGTCGCGCCCGCCGCGATCTCGTTCGCGGCTGGGCAGGCCGCATTTACGCTGACGCTGGTGTTCCTTTTCAACATAATTCAACCTGCCGGATGGCGGGTGGGCCTGCTGCGGCTGGAGGACATTGCCATCGGGTGCTCAGTGAGCCTGGCCGTCGGACTGCTCTTCTGGCCCCGTGGCGCGCGGGCCGCGCTGCGCCGGGCGTTGGCCGACGCGTACACCGACAGCGCGGACTACCTCGCCAGCGCTGTCGATTTCGCGATGCTTTGCTGCGACTTCAGCGGTACGTCTCCCGCCGCGCCGGCCGAGGATGCTACGCGCGCAGCCGCGGCAGCCCAACGATTGGATGACACGTTTCGCAGTTACCTAGCCGAGCGCGGCGCCAAGCCGGTCCCGCTCGCCGAGGTGACCAGTCTCCTCACCGGGGTCACCGGCGTTCGCCTCGCCGCCGACGCCGTCCTGGATCTATGGCTGCGCGAGAACGGCTCAGCCACCGGCGACCGGGCCGCGGCCCGCCAAGAGCTTCTCGAGATGAGCGAGCTCTTGAAGGTCTGGTACGACGACCTCGCGTGCAGTCTCGTCAATGGGCGAGAGCTACGCAAGCCCCTCGCACACGACAGGGTTGCCGACAGGCGACTTGTCGACGCGGTCCGTCGCGACTTGCGCGGCGAGGACGGCAAGGCGAGCGCAACCGCCGTCCGAATGATCTGGACAGGCGATCACCTGGATGCGGTCCGCCGACTGCAGAAGGTCATTGTCGGGCCGGCACGCATCGCATCGCCGCCCAGGGGCAGCACGGCGCTGAACTGAGCTCGAGTTTGTGGCACGATTGGCGCTCCCGACTGGATGAGGGTTGCAGCAGTGGTGCAGACACCGGAGCCGCAGGCCACTCTGATGGCGCCCACGGAGGCCGCGATCTTCCTCGTGCTCTGTGTCGATGAGGGCGCCGAGGACGCGGTGCGCGATCTGCGAGCACCTGCGGCGGATCCTCGACGGTCCGATCGTCTGGGGCCCCCGGAGTCCAGGGAGCGGTCCTCGTCAGTCAGCGCGGAGGCGACTTCCTGTTCGACTGCGGCCAGGACCTGTCGATCGGATACGACTCGCACCACGGTCAGGTGGTGCGCCTCTATCTGCAGGTGAGCTTCAGCTTCCAGGCCGCCACGCCGGAGGCGGCCGTCGCCCTGGTCAGGCAGGCGGAGTGAGATTGACAGGCGACGGGTCCTCGCCGAGTCGGGGTGCGCCAGTGCGTGACAGATCGCCGGTGCTCCGTCAGGTCGTCTTGATGAGTCCACCGTCGATGATGTAGTTCACGCCAGTGACGTTGCCGGTCCGCTCGGAGGCCAGCATCGTGATGAGCGTCGCCACCTCCTCTGGCGTCGTGAACCGGCCGGTGGCGAACCCGCCGATGCCCGCGATGACGCTCGCGCGGGCCGTATCGGCGTCTACTCCTGTGGCCTTTGCGACCGTCTCGGCTACACCGTGCTCGCCGAGCCATAGATCCGTGCTGACCGGTCCCGGAGACACGGCGTTGACGCGGATGCCGTGTGGCCCGAACTCCTGGGCCAGCGACTTGGTGAGGTTGACCAGCGCAGCCTTGGCTGCCCCGTAGTCGATCGTGCCGGCGTCGGGTTGAAAGAAGGCGTTGACCGACGCCACATTCACGATCGCTCCTGCGCCCTGTTTGAGCATGGGAGCCAGGGCGGCGCGGGTGGTTCGGAGGGCGATGAAGAAGTTCATCTGCATCGCCCATTCGAACTCCTCGTCGCTGGTGGCGAGAAAGCCCTCGAGCCGCATGCGGACAGCCCCCACGTTGTTGACCAGCACGTCAACCTGGCCGTGCTCCTCGACGGCGCGCTCGATCAGCAGCGACGGGCCTGCGGGCGTGGCCAGGTCGAGCGCCACTGCGGTGACGCGGTCGATGCCCTCGAGGCTCTCGGTGGTGCGTGCCCCCGCCACCACCCGGCCACCCTCTTCAGCAAGAGCCCGAGCGACCGCCAGACCGATTCCCTTGCTGGCACCGGTCACCACGGCGACCTTGTCGCCAAGCCCGAGGTCCATGGTCCCAGCCTACGCGATCGGGGGCAATCACGACAGGGGTAGGATGAATTTCCAAGCATGGATTTGAGAACCCGGTCCTAGGCAGCTCGCGGCACGCTCGGCCGGGCACGGACGCCACTTGACAAGCGCCCGCGCCGATACCCCAGGGAGGTCAGGAGATGGCGAGCATCAACGAGTACGAGGCGAAGCAGATCGAGCAGGCGAACGCGACGAAATTGACGCCGGTCGTGTTTATACACGGGCTGTGGTTGTTGCCGAGCAGCTGGGATCGTTGGGCGACTGTGTTCGAGCAGGCTGGCTACACCGCGCTGACGCCGGGATGGCCGGACGATCCTCAGACCGTCGAGGAGGCCAACGCGAACCCCGAGGTCTTCGCCCACAAGACCGTCGGGCAGGTGGCCGATCACTTCGACGAGGTGATCGGCAAGCTGAAGAAGAAGCCGGCGGTCATCGGGCACTCCTTCGGTGGGCTGCTGGCGCAGATCGTCGCCGGGCGCGGTCTGGCGGCCGTGTCGGTGGCGATCGACCCCGCGCCGTTTCGTGGCGTGCTGCCGCTGCCCGTCTCCGCGCTTAAGTCCTCCCGGCCGGTGCTGGGCAATCCGGCCAACCGCAACCGCGCGGTTCCGCTGACCTACGAGCAGTTCCGCTACGCCTTCGCCAACGCCGTCAGCGAGGACGAGGCCAAGGAGCTGTACCACACGTTCACGGTGCCTGCCCCCGGCGCGCCGCTGTTTCAGGCGGCGACCGCCAACCTGAACCCGTGGACGGAGGCCAAGGTGGACACCAAGAACCCCGACCGCGGCCCGCTGCTGATCATCGACGGCGAAAAGGACCACACCGTGCCGTGGGCGATCGCGAACGCCTCGTTCAAGAAACAGAAGCGCAACAAGGGCGTGACCGAGATCGTCAAGCTCCCGGACCGCGGGCACGCGCTGACGATCGACAGCGGCTGGCGCCTGGTCGCCGATACCTCGCTGGAGTTCGTCAAGCGGTTCGTCTAGCCGCTGGCGATGCTTGCGCCCAGCTTCTCATTGCGAACGCGCTGGCGCGGATGAGCGCGCTGGGCGGTCGAGACGCCGGCGCCTTTCCGGTACTGCGTGCCTCCGAGCTCTCGGAGATCGCCGCGTTTGGCACCGAGCGGCCGGTGGCCGCCGGGACGTTGCTGTTCCAGGCCGGGGAGGCGTCCTACGACCTGTTCGTCGTCCTCGAGGGTGAGGTGGAGGTTGTCCGGGTCGATGGCACGGATGCAGTTGTCATCGCCGCTTATGGACCGGGTGGCTTCGCGGGCGAGCTGAACCTCTTGACCGGCCAGCGCCGCACGCTGAGCTGCCGTGTGACTCGTCCGGGCCGGGTGCTGGTGATCCCAGAGGCGGAGTTCCGTCGTCTCATGAGCGGCCGGCCGGCCCTCGCGGACACCATCTTCGGCGCGCTCCTCGCGCGGCGTGAGGTTCTGCGATCGGGAGAGGGTGCCCAGGCTATCCGCATCGTTGGCTCGAGGTACTCGCCCGAGGCGATGAGCTTGCGCGCATTCGCGGAACACTCGCACCTCGCCCATGCGTGGGTTGATGTGGAGGACGCCGAGGACCTCGACGGCCTGCTCGCGAGCATGGCGCTGACCCCGCGGGACATCCCCGCGGTGATCACCGACACGGAGATTCTGCGTCGTCCCTCAGTCGCGACCTTCGCGGAGCACCTCGGGCTGACCTTTCGCCCCACACCCGGGTACATTTTTGACCTGGTGGTCGTCGGCAGCGGCCCGGCTGGCCTCGCCGCCTCGGTCTACGGCGCATCGGAGGGCCTGCGTACGGTCTCGCTGGATGCGGTGGCCATCGGTGGTCAGGCTGGCATGAGCTCGCGAATCGAGAACTACGCGGGATTTCCAAACGGCATCTCCGGCGAAGAGCTCACCGGAAGAGCTGCCGTTCAAGCGATGCGACTCGGAGCTCGTTTGAACGCCCCGTGCGAAGTGGTCGGCCTGCGAATCGAGTCGGGCTTCCACGTGATCGTGCTCGCTGACGGTAGTGAGATCCCCACCCGAGCGGTGATCGTGGCTTCGGGAGCGCGCTATCGGCGGTTGGCTGTGAAGGATCTGGATCGCTTCGAGGGCGCGGGCGTCTACTACGCGGCAACCGATCTTGAGGCACGCGTCTGCAATGGCTCACCTGTCCTGGTGATCGGGGGCGGGAACTCCGCGGGACAGGCCGCTCTCTACCTGGCTCAGAACAACTGCGGCGTCACGATCGCGATCAGGCGCGAAGATCTCGCCCAGAGCATGTCGCAATATCTGATCGAGCGAATCGAGGCCGACCCGAAAATCGATCTCCTCACAGGTGTCGAAGTCCAAGGCCTGGCTGGTGAGACCCGGCTCGAGCAGGTCACGCTCAAGCGCACCACGACTGGGCAAGAGCAAACCACTCTCTGCTCGGGCCTGTTCTGCTTCGTCGGTGCACGCCCTGCGACCGCGTGGCTCAAAGACTGCGTGATACTCGACCGAGACGGATTCATTCTCACGGACCGCCAACTACCAGAGGCCCCCAGCGCAGGCACATCCGGTGCGCTTCCGTTCGAGACATCCCTGCCCGGTGTATTCGCCGCAGGCGATGTCCGACACGGCTCGATGAAGCGAGTCGCCGCAGCCGTGGGTGAGGGATCAAGCGCGGTGCGCTCAGTCCACGAGCGTCTCGCCAGCGAGATCTAGCTATCAGATCGGCATGTCCGAGCTTCAGTTCATCGACCTTCAACGAATGGATCGCACCGCGCCGGACGCCCGATCGCCAGCGCCCCGACGGCTCCCGCACCCACCGCTCCGATTGCCACCGCTTAGATGAATGGGTGGTTAGCAGGTAGTCCCCCCTCTGTCGCTTCCGTCCGCTCTCCGCGCCTCGGCTGCTCTCTGCCTCCGGCTCACACCGTCCGCAGCGCCTCGGTGGGTGACAACCGGGCGGCGCGCAGCGCGGGCACCAACCCGGCGACGGCACCGATCAAAAGCGCCGCCCCGAACCCGCCGGCCCAGGCGACGGTGGGCACGACAATTGTCCAGCCCTTGGTGGCGGCATAGACCGTGGTTGCGAGCGCGCCGACGGCGATGCCGACGGCGCCGCCGCCGAGCGCGAGCAGGATCGCCTCGGACAGGAACTGCGTGCGGATCTGCCCGCGGGTGGCGCCGAGCGCGCGGCGCAGCCCGATCTCCGAGCGGCGTTCCAGGACGGAGATCACCATTATATTCGCCACGCCCACCGCGCCGACCAGCAGCGCGACCGCGCCGAGCCCGAGGAACAGGCCGTTCAGCGCGCTCTGCGCGTCCGCGCGGGCGGTGAGCGTGGCGGAGGGCTGGCTGACGTTCACTTCGTTCGGTGCCTCCGGGTCGGCGGTGGCGGCCAGCACCGACTGCACGGCGGCGACCTGGCTGTTCTGGGCGCGCAGGTAGACCGTGTTGGGGTGCCCGTCGAAGTGCAGGTAGCGCTCGGCGGCTCCAAAGCCGACGAGCACCGCGCTTTCGATTTCGGGGGTCAGCACGGAGGGCCCCAGGACGCCCACGAGGTAGAGCCACTGGTTGGCGACCCAGATGCGCTCGCCGGGGTAGATGTGGTCGACGCCCAGCCGCTGCGCGGCGGCCGCACCGAGCACCGCCACCGGCTCCTCTGCGGTAGCGGCGTTCAGATAACGCCCCCTCACGACCCGCACACCCAGCGTGTGCAGCAGGTCGAGGCTGGCCGCCTCGACGCTGAGGGCGTTCGTGTCGACTTCCGGGATCAGCGGGCTGCGGTACACCTTGCCTTCGACCTTCCCGGTCTCCGCCACGGTTTCCACCGGCTCGATGCGCGCGATCATCGCCGGCGCCACCAGCGGCAGCTCGGCGGTCTTGCCGGTGAAGCTCTGGCCGTTGGTGACCGTCAGCAGATTCGTTCCCAGCTTGTCGATCTCTTCCAGCAGCCCCGCCTGGCTGGAGGCAGACAGGCCGAGCACCGCGACGATCGCGGCGACCCCGATCGCGATCCCCAGCGCCGAGAGCCCGGCGCGCATCCGCCTGGTGCGCAGGCCGACGCTCGCGACGCGGGCGAGGTCGGAGGCTCGCAATCGTCGAGGGGCGAGGCCCGCGGTGCCGGCGTGGTTGCGGGCGGGGTCGGCGACAGCGCTCATGGTGCCCTCACAGGGACTGGCTGGGAGCTTCGTTGACGAGCGCGAACGCGCCCGGCCGCGCGGGCTCGGCGCTGGCCTTGACGATGTAGCCGCCCGGCTGAGCGGAGGCGGTGAAGGGGGGCGCCACGGCGATCCCGCAGGCGCCGGTCTTGACCTTTACCGTGCGGGAATATGAGACACGGGCGCGGTGGCGGCTGGAACCACGGGAGCGGAGCGCGAAGCGTCCGCTGGTCGCGGCGGAGGGGGCGGAGAAGGTGACGAGCGCGCCCGGCACCGGGTTCTTGTCGGCGTCGGTGACGGTGACCGCGAGGCGGATCGGGAACGCGCTCCCTGTGAGGGCGGACTGGGTGGAGCCGACGCCGGGGGCCACCTTGGCGGGTTTGCCGGCGAGGCTCGTGAGTGAGAAGCCGACCGGCGCGACGCTGGGCGCCCCGGCGTTGCTGGCGCTTTCCGCCCCGCCCGCGCCGCCGCCGGAGACTGAGGCGGTGGCGGTGAACGAGCCGGCGGCGGTGGTCGCTGTGAGTGCCGGGGAGGTGGCGATCCCGCGGGCACCGGTGGTAGCAGTCGCCTGAGTGCCGCCGCCGGAGAAGTTGGCGCTTGCGGTGGTGCCGGCACTGCAGCGGCCTGCGGTACCGGCACCGAACGTGAATGTGACGGTAACCCCCGCTACCGGGTTGCCCCCGGCATCCAGAACCTGGACCTGCAGCGGCTGCGGGAAGTGGCTGCCGACTCTGGTCGACCTGCGCTTCAGGGGAATCGCGGCAAGCCGCGCGGGGATACCGGCGGCTGTGTTGGTGAGCGCGAACGAGACCGAGCCGTATGGCGAGCTCGCGGTGACGGTGTAGCTGCCGGCCGTGCCGTTGGCGGTGAACGTCGGCGCGGCGACCGTGCCCGAGGCATCGGCCCCGACCGTGACGGTGTCGGAGTTGCTGGTCGAGAAGCGCCCGCTCGCGCCGCCGGCGGGCGCGCTGAACGTCACCGGGACCCCGGCGGCGCTGGTGACGGCGCAGCCGTCACTGTTGGAGAGCGCGACCTGCAGGCCGCCGGCGAAGGCCGTGTCGAGCGTGGTGGTCTGGGGGGTGCCCGCCACGAGCGTGAGCTGGTTGGGAGGGTTCGGCGAGGGGCAGTTGGAGGTGCCCGTGGGCGAGGACTGTGTTCCGCCAGGTGCGCCGCTGTCTTCCCCGCTCCCTTCGCCCGAAGCAAACGCCGGAGCGGCGCCGATCGCACCCGATCCGATCGCGCCCGCCCAGGTACCGAGGCCGGCGACGAGGATCAGTCCCAGCGCTGCGAGGTGGCCAGTCGGCCGGCCGGTTCCTCGCTCGCTCATTGTTGGAGCGCTTCGTCTGTGGCGGCGTCGGGCGCGAGCTGCGCGTCGAGTGCCCGCGCTTCTGGGCGTGCCCCCGTGTCGGCGACGATCTGGCCGTCGAGCACCTGGACCTGGCGGGGCAGGCGGGCGGCGAGGTCGTGGTCGTGGGTGATCACGAGGATCGTGGCGCCCTGCGCGTTCAGCTCTTCCAGGAGCTCGAGTACGCTCGCCCCCGAGGCGCTGTCGAGGTTCCCGGTGGGCTCGTCGGCGAGCACGATCGCAGGACGTCCCACCAGCGCCCGCGCGATCGCGACGCGCTGGCGCTCGCCGCCGGAGAGCTTGCTCGGGCGGAAGTCGACGCGCTCGGCCAGCCCGACCCGCATGAGTGCCGCCGCCGCTCGCTCGCGGCGCTCGGCGGCGGCGACGCCGGCGTAGAGCAGGCCGTCGGCCACGTTCTCCAGCGCGGTGGAGTGCTCGGCGAGGAAGAACTGCTGGAAGACGAAGCCGACGCGCGTGGCGCGCAGCGCCGCAAGCTCGCGGTCGGACAGTTGCGCGGCATCGAGGCCGGTGATCGACACCACGCCCGCGCTGGGGCGCTCGAGCGTGCCCATCACGTGCAGCAGCGTGGTCTTGCCCGAGCCCGACGGGCCGACGATCGCGACCAGCTCGCCCTCGCGCACCGCGAAGCTGACGTCCCGCAGCGCATACACCGGTGGCTCGGCGCCGTAAACCTTGCTGACGCCGCGCAGCTCGAGCACCGCCCGCGCCTCGCCGTCGTCCGCGTACGTGACACCTGTCGGCTTCCCGCTCATTGGGCATCCTTTGGTTGCCTCGGCCGCCGTCTCATGGCGTCGCCGGCACCACCACGCGCTGGCCGGCGTACAGACCCCGGCCGCTGGCCTGCACGAGGCCTTCGGCGTCGTCGAACAGGCCGACGGTGACGGCCACGAGACGGTGCACGCGGCCGTTGGCGACCTCTACGGCGTAGCCGCCGCCGGCGAGCGCGAGCAGCGCATCGACGGGCACCGCCAGCACGTTCTGGACGCTTTCGGTCGTGATCTCCACGTTCACCGGCGCCTGGTCCAGGTGGCCCGTCGCCGCTGGGTCGGTCGGGGTGGCGTGTACTTCGACGGTGGGCGCGCTTTCTTCTTCTCCCCCGCCGCCTTTCCCGTCCGAGGATGGCGAGGTGGCGACGCTCGATACGTAGGTGATCCGGCCCGGTGTGGTCTGGTTGTCGGGCAGCGTGATCGTGACCGTGTCGCCGACCTTGACGCTGCTCTGCTCGGAGGCGTCGAGCGCGAGCTTGACCTGGCGAGCGGTCGAGGTGATCGCGAGCACCGGCCCCGGCATGACCGTCGCCCCGACCGTGGGGGTCACGCTGGTGACGCGCACCGGCCCGGACTCGAACACGACCGATCCCACCAGCAGCTCGCCGGTCGCCGAGGCGCCGCGCGCGGACTGCAGCGCGCGAATCGCCGCCGTGGTGTCGGCGGTGAATTCGTCGCCCGCGAGTCCCCGCCCGTAGCCGAGCGCGTCTAGGTTTGCGTTCAGCTCAGCCACGTCGGGCCCCGCAGACATGCCCGCCACGAACGCCCGCGTCGCCGGCGTCGAGCCGTACAGCAACAGCACCGGCTGCCCGCCGATCTCGTACAGGCTCTGCCCGCGCCCGACGATCTGGCCGACTGACGGCAGCGCCGTGAACGTCGAACCCTGGCCGTAGAGCGCGGCCGAGGAGCGCGCCGTGGACAGATTGGACCGCGCGCTCGCGAGCTGCTTTTCCGCGGAGGACACCTGTGAGCGGTCGGCGGCGAGCTTGTCGGCGGCGCCGCTGGCGTTCTGTTGCGCCGAGGACACGGCCTGCACGTCGCCCGAGCACGAGCTCCCGCCGGCACCCGATGAGCTGTTTTCGCTGGCGGGCGAAGCATTGGCGGAGGCGGCTTCCGCGGCGCCCGCCCCCGCGCAGTCGACCGCCTCCTTCGCCCGCGCCGCCGCCAGCGTCGCCTGGTGGCCGGCGAGCGCCTGCGTGTCGGTGGCCAGCGTCGCCGAGGCCGTGGCCAGCATCGCTTCGGCGCTCGCGACCTGCTGGCTGGCCTGGTTGACAGCCGAGGGTGCTGTCCCGGAGGGCACGCGGATGCTGGAGGAGCCGGCGTAGCCGAGCGTGCCGCTCACCTGTGTCTGTTGCGAAAGCGACTGCCGTTTCACCGTCGCCAGCGAGGTGGCGCCGGCGTTGTCGAGCACGCCGGCGCCCGCTTTCCCCCCGCTGGCGAACGGGTCGGTGGCGATCAGCACGACTGCTGCCACCACCAATGCCAGTCCCGCCGCCGCGAGCATCCTGCGGCGGGCGCGAGCAGCCGGGAGGCCGATCTGGGGGGACGTCGCTTCACCTGACATGTGCTGCGCCGCTTTTACGACATCGACGGTTTCGGGAAGGTAACGCCGGCCTCACGCGCGAGCCCACGCCTAAAACCGTTTACCACGGCGCTCACGGGGCCAGTGCCACGTTGCCGGGGCCGCCCTTGGGCCCGGGCATGATCGACTGGCACGCTTTCTGGGCGGCCTGGAACTCGGGCGAGGACGGATCGATCCGGCTCGGGCCGCCCTTCCTGCCCCCGATGTGTATTCCGCCGCCGCCGCTGCTGGAGAATTCGGGGTCGGGGAAGCTCGGGACTCCGTGGGTGCGCATGCACTGCGAGAACAGCAGCGCTTTTTCCTGCAACTTGGCCTGTTCCGCGGGGCTCGGGGGCTTGCCTCCCTTTGGCGAGAGCTTTGCGCAGGCCTTGCTCGCGGCCTGGAATTGCGCGGACTGTGGGTTGACGCCGGTCACGTGGCCGTTGCGGTCACTGCTGCGGAGCAGCACGTGGCCTTCGCTCGGTTCGGGGAATTCCGGCACCCCGTGCGTGCGCATGCAATGCGAGAACGCGATCACCTTCTGCTGGGCGCTCGCGCTGCTTTCGCTTTCCGGCGAGGACGAGCCGCCGCCGCTGCCGGGGTCCGCGCTGCTGGAGGTGTTGGAGCCGAGGTGCGCGACGCCGGGGCTCGAGGAGGAGCCGCCGCAGCCGGCTGCCAGCAGGGCGGCGGCGAGCACGGCAGGGGTGAGAATCGCTCTCGTCATATCTCTCGACCTCCTTCACCTTCAGGTAGCGGTACTCGCCGTTGGGGGGAGTGGCGACGCGAGGACATCATGCGAGATGCGACCTGAGAATCGGCTGATAGGAAGCGAGGAACTTGCTAAGTGGCACATCAGTGGTTGTGCAACGGAAACGCGCACGCCGCCGCCGCCCGTGTGAACGCGGGCGACTGCTGATCGATCGTCCCCTGGAACACGAAGATCACGCCTTCGATATCGCTGATCACGCCGCCACGGCCGCCCATGGCGGCGCGGGGATTGGATGGGGCCGTGGTCCGAGGGTCGGGGAATTCAGGAACACCGTGCTGACGCATGCACCGCGCGACCGTCAGGTAATGCGCCAATGTCTTTGCGGAGGGCGGCGGGCCGGAGCCGGGGCCCGGGGGCAGGAACTTCTTGCACTTCGTCTGCGCCGCCTTGAACGCGGGCGATGAGGGATCGACGCCGGCGCCCGTGTGAAAGAGAAAGCTGCCGCCGGCCTGGGGGTCTGGGAAGTGGGGTACGCCGTTGGCGCGCATGCAGCCGGCAAACGCGAGCGCCGCGGCTTCCGGCGAGCCCGAGCCGGGGCCGGTCGCGCCGGTGCCGGTCGCGGCGTTCGAGGTGCTGGCGCTCGAGGTGCCGGAGGGCAGGCGCGCGACGCCGGGGTCGGCGGAGCCTCCGCCGCAGCTGGCGACGAGCAGCGCGGCGCTCGCGAGCACGACCGCGCTGAGGTTGACTCTCCTCGGCGCCATTACCGAGAATCATGGGGGAAGCAACCTGAGAATCGGCTGAGAGAAAGCGAGGGATTTCCTCAAACGACGCCCGACGTCCTCGGCGCGTCCAGCTTCGATGCGGCGAGCTCGGCATCGGTCATCTGAAGGGGTGGAAGCTCGAGCGTCAGGCGGGCGCCACCGCCGGGATCGTTGGTGGCGTGCACCGATCCCCCGTGAGTCTCGGCCATCTGGCGCACGATCGCCAGTCCGAGCCCCGATCCGGGTCGTCCCCGGGCGCCGGGCGCGCGGTAGAAGCGGTCGAACACGCGGGGGAGATCCTCCGCGGAGATTCCCGGACCATGATCGCGGACCTCGATCGCGCCGTCGCGCACACGCACTTCGACGGGGCCGCCCGCCGCTTCACCCTTGTGGGTAAGGGTGGGCGGGTTCCATTCGCAGGCGTTGTCGAGCAGGTTTGCGATCGCGCGATCCAAGCGCGCCGGCGCGGCTCGCACGAGGCAGGGCTCGGCATCGATCACGATCGGGCACTCCGGCGCATGCAGCTGCGCACGCTGCAGCGCTCCGACGGCGGCCAGGTCCAGGCGCACGTCCTCGACCTCGACCTCCTCGACCTCGGTCTTGGACAGGTCGACCAGATCGCCCACCAGCACCGTCAGCTCGTGCAGTTGCGCCTGGGCGGCGGCGAGGATGCGAGCACGCTCGTGCGTGGGCAGTTCCTCGCCCATGGCAAGCGCGTCGAGGTTGGCCTGCACGCTCGTCAACGGCGTGCGCAGCTCGTGCGAGGCGTCGGAGACCAGCTGTCGCTGGGCGAGGCGCGAGCGCTCGAGCGTGGCGAGCATCGTGTTGAAGCTCTCCGCCAGCCGCCCCAGCTCGTCGTCTTTGCCCGCCTGGATGCGGTGGCCGAGATCCTGCGTGCGAGCCACGCGTTCGGCGGCCCCCGTCAGGCTGCGCACGGGGATCAGCGCCGTGCGCGAGACGAGTAGCCCGAGTGCCGCCGCGAGCGCGATCCCGCCCAGGCACACGAGCACGAGCACGAGCTTCAGGTGCGTGAGCGTGTTGTCCACGTCGGTCAGCGGCAGCGCCACCTGCCACACCCCTCCTTCCGGCGCACGCTCGGTCAAGATCCGCATGGGTGTGCCGGCGACGGTCGTTTCGCTGAAGAAAGCGCCGCGCCGGCCGGCCGCCACGGCCCGGGTGGCGGCGGTGACCGGAAGTTGCAACCCCTTGGCTTCCGGGCGCAGGACCTGCCCGTTGGCTTGGAACAGCTGCACGTACCCGGCCGCGCTGCCGGGTGTCGCGGGGGGCAGCACGAGCCGGTTGACGGGAGCGACACAATGCGGCGGGGGAGCGGGACGCGGAGGAGGGGTTTCCCCGGGTAAGAGCGAACCGGAAGATTTGCCCGAGTAGGCGCTTTCGAGCGAGTGCAGCACAGCTTTCGCGCAGGGCGACCCCCCTGCGACGGCGGCGCCGCGGGGGCGGCCGAGCCGCGCCACCGACTGGCCGAAGCCGATCGGCCCCGACGCCCCGGGCGGCAGCTTTCCTTCCCGGATCAGC
Source organism: uncultured Solirubrobacterales bacterium (assembly GCA_963701215.1). Taxonomy (GTDB): domain Bacteria; phylum Actinomycetota; class Thermoleophilia; order Solirubrobacterales; family Solirubrobacteraceae; genus Palsa-744. Next base: position 3,279,579 of record OY969580.1, on the reverse strand, counting down.
TTGGCGAGCTCCGCCGCGCTGACGTTCACCGTCCTGATCTGGACCGCCTGCGAGCGGCCGGGAGTGAGCTTTTGACGCAGGCTGGCGTCGATCCGCGCGTGCAACTCGTTTCCGGTCACCACGTAAACCACGACCGACGCGATCACGATCGCCGCCGCCACCGCACCGGCCGCCAGCAGCACCACGCGCCGGCGGAAGCTCATCGCGGTGAGCACCTCAACACGTAGCCGACTCCCCGCACCGTCTGTACCAGACGCGGCTCCCCGCCGGCCTCGGTCTTGCGGCGCAGATAGCCGACGTACACCTCCAGCGAGTTGGAGGCCGGCCCGAAGTCGTAGCCCCACACGCACTCGAAGATCCTCGTGCGCGAAAGCACCTGCCGAGGGTGGCGCATGAGCAGGTCCAGTAGCAGGAACTCCGTGCGGGTCAGCTCCAGCGGACGTCCTGCCCGGCGCGCCTCGTGCGCGCGCGGATCGAGCTCCAGGTCCTCGAAGCGCAGAGTCTCCCCGTTGCCCTCCCAGCCGGTGCGGCGCAGCAGGGCACGCAGTCTGGCGATGAGCTCCTCGCTGGCGAACGGCTTGACCAGGTAGTCGTCGGCCCCGGCCTCCAGCCCGGCGACCCGCTCTGACACCTCGGCGCGGGCGCTCAGCATCAGCACCGGCGTGCGATCGCCGATCGCGCGCATCCGCCGGCAGACCTCCAGGCCGTCCAGGCCGGGCATTAGCACGTCGAGGATCACCGCGTCGGGTCGGTCCACCGCGAGCGTGCGGATTGCCTCGCCGCCGTCGGCGGCGCTCGCCACCCCGAACCCATTGAGGTCCAGCACGAGCTCGAGCGCCTCGCGTACGGAGGGGTCGTCGTCAACGACCAGCAGCCGCATGCGCCGATGCTGACAGGCGAACCTGAAAGAAAGCTGAGGAGCCGGCTTGCCTCAGGACCCCGGCGCCGCCTGCTGGGTGTGGCCGGAGTCGCCGTGCACGCCGCCGGGGATCAACGATTCGCAGTCGTGCACCGCCGCCTTGAACGCCGGCGAGCTCTCGTTGAGCTTCTGGTGTTCGATGTGGACCCCGCCGCCGGAGAACGTCGGATCGGGGAAGCTCGGCACGCCGTGGGAGCGGATGCAGGCCGCCGCCCTCAGGTACTGCTCCTGCTGCGCCGGTGTCAGCGGAGCCTGGTTGCCCGGCCCACCGCCGGGCAGCAGCTTGCGACAGGCTTCCGAGGCAGCCTTGAACCTGGGGTCCTTTCCGACGCCGGCGGGAACGGCCATCTTGATGCTGGTTGAGCCGCCGTGTTCGCTGACCCGGGGCTCGGGGAAGTTGGGTATGCCGTGCGCGTGCATGCAGGCGGTGTATGCGATCGCCTGACTGGCAGGCGACGCTTCGCGGCCTGCGCTCGCACCGGCCGCGCCGGAGGTCGAGGAGTGGGACGCCGACGTGTGCGTCCCCAGGCTCGCCACGCCCCCGTTCGGGGACCCGCCGCCGCAGCCCGCGACGAGCGCGCCGGTGAGGAGCAGCCCCGCCGCGGCACAGGCCGCTTGTCGCAGTCGGGTCGTGCTTGTGCTCCGATCATCGAATGGTGCGTCCTGGCCTGGCATATGGTCTCCTTCGCAGCTCGTGTACGGCGGTTACGGCTGCTTGTACGCCATGCGCGGTTTCGGGAACGTATCGACGCGGGGTGAAGTGGGTGACGCAGGGCGACGTGGTGAGACAGGGCGACGTGGTGATACCGCGCCGAAACCGCCGGGGGCTAGCCTCGTGGGCGTGCGGGTGCTCGTGATCGAGGACGACGAGGAGATGGCTGAGGCGATCGCCTTCGGGCTCCGCCAGACGGGCACGGCGGTGGACGTCGCGCTGGACGGCCCGGCCGGGCTCGTCCGCGCGCGCGTGAACGACTACGACGTGATCGTGCTCGACCGCGACCTACCGGGGATACACGGGGACGAGCTCTGCGCCACGCTCGTCGAGGAGGAGTGTCGCAGCCGCGTACTGATGCTGACCGCTGCGGGGATGGCGGAGGACGTGGTCGGCGGCCTCGCGCTGGGCGCCGACGACTATCTGCCCAAGCCGTTCGACTTCCCGGTGCTGGTCGCCCGCATCGGCGCCCTGGCGCGGCGTGCCCAGCCGGCGATCCCGCCGCTGCTGCGCCGCGAGGATCTCGTGCTCGACTCCGCGCAGCATCGGGTCACGCGCGCGGGGCGCGCGATCGAGCTGGCGCCGAAGGAGTTCGGCGTGCTGGAGCTGCTGCTCGCCTCACAGGGCCGCTGCGTGTCGGCCGAGGAGCTGCTGGCGCGGGTGTGGGACGAGGCTGCGGACCCGTTCACCAACGCCGTCAAGATCACCGTCAGCCGCCTGCGCGCCAAGCTCGGCGAGCCGCCGCTGATCGAGACGATCGCCAAGGCCGGCTATCGGATCTGAGTGACGCTGTGGGTCTCGGCCGCCGACTGACGCAGCTCGCGCGACGCCTGCCGCTGCCGCGGCGCACGATCCGGCTGCGCCTGGCGGTGCTCTACGCAAGCCTGTTCTTCCTCTCCGGTGCCGTTCTGTTGGGGATCATCTATGCCGGCGTCGCGCACACTCACGGCGTTTACTCCCAGGCGTTCCCGGCACCGGTCATCCGGACAGAATTGCGCGGGGCGCCCTCCGGCATCCCGCCGGGCGGTGTCGGGGGGTCTCGCGAAAAGGTCGAAGGAACACTGCACGCCTCGCCGGGCGGAGTAGCGGTGCGGGTGTTCGACGCGGGCCAGCACGGCGCGGACGTGCGCGTGCTTGCGTTCGTGTCGGTGCTCGCGCTGGTCGCGATGGCCGCGCTCTCGATGGGCCTCGGCTGGCTGGTAGCGGGACGGGTGCTGCGCCCGCTGCGCACGATCACGGGCGCGGCGCGCGAGATCTCAGCCACGGATCTGCACCGGCGGCTGGCGCTCGCCGGTCCCGACGACGAGTTCAAGGAGCTCGGCGACACCTTCGACGGGCTGCTGGGACGGCTCGAGGCGTCCTTCCGGGCGCAGCGCCAGTTCGTCGCCAACGCCTCCCACGAGCTGCGTACCCCGCTCGCCAGGCTGAAGACGCTGGTGCAAGTGGCGCTGGCCGACCCCGACGCGACTGTGGAGTCGCTGCGCGCCGTGCACAACCGCGTGCTCGCCTCCGAGCAGCAGTTGGAGCAGCTGATCGACGTGCTCCTCAGCCTGGCCAGCAGCGAGCGTCGCCTGGATCTCCGCCAGCCGGTCGACCTGGCGGCGCTGATCGGCGACGTGCTCGCCGACCGCCGCGATGAGATCGAGCGTCGCGGGCTGCTACTGCACGCCACCCTGGACCCTGCCCGTATCCAGGGCGACCCCCAACTCCTGGAGCGCCTAGCGGCGAACCTGATCGACAACGCGATCCGCCACAACATCGCCAGCGGAGGCATCGACGTGACCACCACGACCACCGCCGGGGACGCGGTCCTGTCGGTGGCCAACGACGGCCTGGTGATCCCCGTCGAGGAGCTGGAGCGCCTGCAAGCCCCGTTCGAGCGCCTCGGCGCAGCACGCACCGGCCCCGGCGACGGTCACGGTCTCGGGCTCTCGATCGTGCATGCGATCGCCGGTGCTCACGAAGCCCAGCTCGGCGTCAGCTCGCGGCCCGAGGGGGGGCTGGCCGTGGAGGTGCGTTTCCGCCGAGCATCTTGAGCGCAGGCCTTTCAGGCCCCCATAGCGGGTGCGGAAGACCTCCGAGGCGATCTCGCCGATGAGGCCCGGGCGGCTCGGGGCGATGAAGATGTAGGGCACGCGGCGGTAGGGCGGCTTGCCGCGCGCCTGGCGGTAACGAGTGCCGGCGGGCGCGTCCTTGCCGTCGGCGAAGAACGCGTTGACGTTCCCGAGCATCCGCATGTCCTCACCCATCGGGTCCACTAGCGTCCCCTGCAGCGCGTGCAGCGCACCGTCCGCGAAGTCGGGGGGCCTTTTGCCCCTGTGAAGGTGGCAAGCGCCGATTACGCATCGCGGACGATGCGCAGTATCACCGCACGTGAGGCGTGGCGTGTCGCGTCGAGCAGGGCCTCCAGCTCACTCTCGCGCAGCTCCTCGGCGGCCTCCACCTCGAAAGATTAGCGGCTCGATCCCTGTGCCGGCGTGGGCGATCACGCGGCGAACCTGGCCAGCCTCCCGCTTCAACGCCTCCGGTGATGGCAGCGACAGCACGACCTGGCCCGCGACGGACGCCTCGAGGTTTCCCTCCGCGTCAGCCGGGCCGACCTCCACTACGACCTTGCCGCTATCCATGCTCGGTAGCGCGTTCGCTTCGAGCTGTCTATCGACAGCGCCGCCTCGTGCGACCTGGACGATGAGACTCGGCTGGAGCACCATGCGCCGACCTTATCGCTAAGCGCAGTGGAAGGAGCAATCACGCGCGCTGGCGCGAAGCCGCTTCATCGCGGCTGGTCGACATAAACGCGGGGTCCGACGGGGCCCAACCTCTCAACGACATCGCATGGTCATACGATGTCTTGCTTCTGGAACTGGTTCGGCTTACCCGAGCAGCCCAGGGTCCGGCGGATTCGGGTCGGCAGCGTGCACGGTGGTGCTGATGTGATGGACGACCACATCGCTTGGACGGGCCAGCAGCGGTTGGACCTGGTCGCGATAGCGACGGTAGTGACTCGTGCTGTAGTGCTCGCGCAGGGCCGTCTCGGTGCTCCACGAGCCCAGCAGCATGAACTCACCGGGCTCCTCGACGGCTAGCAAACGGAAGTCGGTGCATTGAGGCTCGGCGCGGCTCGCGTCGGCGAGTTCGCGTAGCAGCGCACGTAGCTCGGGCTCAAGCGCGGCTCGTCCGTGCATCTCTGCGACGAGTAGGACGCTCATGATGTCGGTGCCACGGTGGCATCGGACTCGAACGCAATGCGCGCGATCGCTCCGGCCTCCTTGGTCGGCAATGCGGGCATCCTCGCGAACGTCAGCGCCTCAGCTGGCAGCTCGTGCGGCGGCTCGTGGTATTGGTCAAGTCCCATGCGACCTCCGAAGCGATCTCACTCGAACAGTATCTCTTCATCGGGTCGGGACGATGATCCATCGACGTGCTCGTAGATATGACACGTTCATGCGATGTCAGCCGGCCCAGTTAGCTGACGCGGTCGGACGCGGGGCCATTCCCGAAAGCCGGCGCGATGATGCCCCTCGGGACTTCGATCTCGCGGGTGCGATCCTGGTGACACTCGGCGTGGTCGCTGTCGTGTACGGGATCGTTCGTAGCGAGAGCCTCGGCTGGGGCTCCATCGGAGTCCTCGACCAGAACACCACGCGGTGCTAGTTTCCGTCGAATGAGCTCAACGAACGACAACAATGAGATCACTGCTCTCCTCGCGGGTATCCCGCAGAGCGCAAGCGCCCTGGGTCAACCGGCGGCCCCGATCACACTTGCGTACTTCGCCGACCTGCAGTGCCCTTACTGCCGGGCTTTCTCGCTCGAGGTGCTGCCGTCGATCATCGAGCGGTGGGTAAGAGCCGGTAAGTTGCGAATCGAGTCCCACGCTCTGCGGACGGCGACGCGCGAGCCGGATGTATTCATGGCCCAGCAGGTCGCGGCGCTGGCGGCCGGCAGGCAGGAGCGAGCCTGGCACTTCATCGAGACCTTCTTTGCGGAGCAGGGAGAGGAGAACTCAGGCTACGTCACCGACGCATACCTCCAGGGCATCGCGAGTCAGGTCACGGGCCTGGACCTCGCACGCTGGGCCAACGACCGACGCGATCCGGAGCTTGCCAGCGAGATCGCGGGCGATGAGCGGGCGGCGGAGAACGCCAGACTCACCGGAACCCCGTCGTTTCTGATCGGCGCGAGCGGGGGCGCGATGAGCGGGTTCTCGCCGAGCGATCCGGCATCGTTCGACGCGGCCATCGAGGGACTTCTGAAGGGGGCGGCCTGACACCAACCGGTGTTCAGCTCACCACCGAGCACCCACCCTCTGTTTCTCGCTCCCGAACGTGATCTCGATCTCCTACGGCGTGTGCGAGGCGAGCGTCGCGCCGTATACCGCGGCCCGCACCCTGTTCAACCGCCAGGCAGCCGCGACGGCCGCGCTGGGGATCACGATCGTCGTTGCGGCAGGCTACACCATCATCTGCTCGCCCGCAGTGCAGGGCTGCGGTCCCTCGCCCGGACAGACGATCTCGTTCGTCGGCGGCACGAGCGCAGCTACCCCCCTCGTCGCAGGGATGATCGCCCTGTGGGACCAGCAGGCCAAGCAGTCTGGCCTACCCAACCCCGGGTTCGTTCCGCCGCTGCTGTACTCGATGGCCCAGAACGCACCCGGATCGTTCCTGGACATCACCACCGGGAGCAACGCTGTCTTCGGCGGAGTGTCGTGTTGCACAGCGGCCCCCGGGTTCGACCTGGCATCTGGGCTCGGCTCGCCACTCGCCGACCAAATCGTCCAGCACCTGCACCACTAAGACCACGACACAGTCACGTCCGCTGCGACGTGACCTACTCCGGCGCTCACTCCTCGGGCTGAGCTGCCGGTTCTGAGGACATCTGGATCTCCTTGATCGGTTTTAGAGCCCGGTTTGGGCGGTGATCTTGCCCGCCTTGACGGCCTTGGCGAGAGCCCTGTAGTCGCGATCGTTCTGCTCGGCGTAGGCGGCGGAGAACCCGACGATCGCGCGGTCGAAGCTGGGCCCGCGGCCATGATCAGCGCCGCCCCCCGGTAGAACGTAAACGGCGATACCAGCATGCGGCCGTAGCGGATCGGAACGAGCTCCGGCACCCGCGTCTGCGCCTGGCGCTGCAGCAGTTCGATCGGGTCGCGGTGGGCCGCCGCCTGGAAGATCGCGTGGCTGGAGCGCGGCACCTCCGAGCGCGCCGCCTTGCCGCGCGCCGCGCGCTCGGCCACCGTCAGATGCGCCACGGGTGGTGCCGTCTGCCTCGTCGTCGCCCGCCCAGAGCCCGACGTGGTGTCGCTCAGATTCGTGCTTGGGGTCTTGGATGTGGCCATCGTGGACGAAGACATTGCCTACTCACCTGAGCGAGTGCGCTCGGGTGTGTGTGTTTGGATCACTCAGTTGGGAGCGCAGCTTGCTTACGCTCGTAGCGGAGATCGCGCGGGTGAGATCCTCCCCCGAGGGTAGAGCACGAACGTCCGGCACGAGCGCCTCGGTTCTCCCGGCTCTATCGGCAGACACGCGGGCATGAGCAGAGGAGAAGCCCGGCGCGTCGTCTGTGCCTTCACTATACGCTTGGCGAGCCTTCAGGCCCCACGATCGCGGCGCAGAGCACGCGGTTGCGGCCTGACCTCATGTAGGGATGGGTCCGGTAGTGCCGGTTGACCTGCTCAATAAAGCTGAAGATGGTGGCATCTTCCTCACCTATCCACTGAACATAGGGATGGCCCCTCTACGGAGCGGCGGTTCAGGTGTAGTATTAGCCGATGCAACAGCAGGGCGCGGGTGCGGTGGCGGTCGCCAACGAGGAAGCGGTGCGTGCGTGGAACACCGTCCTGTATGAGCGGTGGAAGTCGAACCGCAAGGTGTTCGTGGGCGCGCTGACAGAGGTCACCGAGGAGGTCTTCGAGCTCTTTCCGCCGCCCGAGCGTGGGTGCTGCATCGACATCGGGTGCGGCTTCGGCGAGACGACTCAGCGGCTGGCTGAGCTCGTCGGGCCGGGAGGCTTCGCGCTCGGCACCGATTCCTCGCCGCGGTTCATCGAGGACGCCCGTCGCGAGGCCGTCGAGGCGCGGGTCGAGAACATCGCGTTCGAGACCGCCGATGCGCAGACGGCTGAGTGGGATCGGATCTATGACTACGCCTTCTCGCGCATGGGGACGCAGTTCTTCGCCGCACCCGTCCCGGCTATGCGCGCGATCTGCGGCGCGCTGAAGCCCGGCGGTACGCTCGCGAAGGTCTGCTGGCGCCGCAAGGCCGAAAGCCCGCTCTGGGCGGAGACCGAGCAGGTCGTTGAGCGGTTCCTCTCGCGCCCTGACGAGTACGAGGCCGACACCTGCGGGCCCGGGCCATTCTCACTCGGTAACCCCGAGACCACCCGCGGGATTCTCGAGGCCGCCGGGTTCGACGAGATCGAGTTGCATCGGCGCGACTTCGACTACTTCATGGGCGCGGACATGAACGAAGCGATCGACTCCCTGCTCGCGATCGGACCCGGCGCCGAGCTGATCCGCCTGAACGGCGAGTACGGGGAGAGCCGTAGGGGCGAGATCGCCGAGGCTCTGAGGGACCACTACGCCGCCTGGCAGAAGCCCGACGGCTCCATCGTCAGCCGCGGAGCCGTCTGGATCGTCGCGGCCACGAACCCCGGCTAGCACGAGCTACCCCACCCCCGTTGCCGCGCAACCGCGTCGTCACTCCCGGGTACCAACCGTGAGTAGATACTCCATCGAGACCTCGCTCATGTCCGGTGGTTCGCGCAGGCGATCGTGGCCGATACAGATGGTCCCGAAAAACCGCTACTTCGCTGGGAAGAAATCTCGTAATGCCGGAGTCAATGGAGGCAGCGCGCGATGCGGCTATGCGCTGGCTTCTGCCCTGCAGCCGTCTTCCCGACCTCGAACGACAGGAGTAGTCCCCGGTGCCCAGATCGTCAATCCTCGCTCTCACAGGTGTAGCACTCGTTATCGCCGGCTGTGGCAGCTCCAAAGGCTCCAGCACCGCGTCCACCTCGACGCCCGTGGCGAGCACCAGCACTGCCGCGAGCGCGGCATCGACACCGACCGCGTACCTGGCGAGCTTCGCCACCCCGAGCACGCTCGGTTCCACGGTTCCGTCCAACGGCGACGTCAACCCCTACGGTCTCGTGCTCGTGCCGAGCAACGTCGGCAAGCTGCACGCCGGTGAGCTGCTGGTCAGCAACTTCAACGACAGTGCCAACGACCAGGGCACGGGCACCACGATCGACCAGATCACCCCGGCTGGCAAGAGCACGCTGTTCGCGACCATCAGCGCGAAGTCGCTCCCGGGGAGCTGTCCGGGCGGAGTGGGGCTAACGACTGCGTTGAACACTCTGCCGGGTGGCTATGTCGTGGTCGGGAGTCTGCCCACGACCAACGGCAAGTCGGCGACCGCCATGTACGGCTGCCTGATCGTTCTGGATTCCGCCGGCAACGTCATCAAAACGATCGCCGGCGCCAACATCCAGGGCCCGTGGGACTCCACCGCGGTCAGCCAAGGGTCCAAGACGACGCTGTTCGTCAGCAACGCGTTGAACGGCGGTGCGGCGAAGGGCATCCACACGATCGACAACTCCACGGTCGTGCGGATCGTCCTTGAATCGGGCGAAGGACGGCCGCCGAAGGTCGTCAGCCAGCAGGTGATCGCCAATGGTATCCCCTGGCGGGACTCCCCCGAAGCGCTCGTCGTCGGACCCACCGGCCTTGCGCTGGCCTCAAACGGCACGCTGTATCTCGCTGATACGGTCGCCAACAGCATCACCGCGATCCCGCAGGCGATGACGCGCACCACCCCGGCGGCGAAGGGCGGCACCACGGTCACCGAAGGTGGGCATCTCAAGGAACCGCTCGGGCTCGTGCTGGCACCAAACGGCGACATCGTCACGACTAACGCCGGCGACGGCGACGTGATCGAGACCACGCCAAGCGGCCAGCAGGTCGCTGCGGTGACAGCCGACACCAAGACCGGCGCCGGGTCACTGTTCGGCCTGGTCGTCGCTCCGCAAGGAAAGGGCGTGTACTACGTCGACGATGGCGAAAACACGCTGCGCCTGCTGCACTGACGGTACTTCACTGAAAGCTCTGCGCGTTTGCTGGCCGCCCGGCGCATGGGCCAGCTAGAGCGGCGGTCGGGAAGGATCTCAGCGCGCGGGAGTCTTTAGGGGATGACGGCCGGGATGCCGCTGTGCCACGCACAGCGCCCAGCGGTTGCCCTACGGACATCCAGCACGAGAAGACGAGAAAGGTGGGTTCACGATGAGGCCGCGCACGCTTTTGCTTTTCGCCCTCGCTGCGCTGGTGGGGGCGGCGGTGGCCGTGCTGCCCGCGCTCGCTGCCGGCACCTCCGAAGCGAAGCTCGAAGTCAACGAGAACTGCGTCGAGGCCGACTGGCCGTGCTGGGCAACCCCCGGCTCGGAGTCGCCCGCAAGCACCGTCACGATTGCTGCCGGCGGCGAAGTCATGTTCACCGACAACACGCGCACAGCGGCGAACATCGCTTGGACGGGTACCGCGCCGACCTGCTCGTCCGGCGTGCCGGTGAGCCCCACCTCGCCGAAAACCGATTGGGAAGGCAAGTGCAAGTTCGAACAGCCCGGGACGTACAGGTTCGAAAGCTCGACTCTCTTCAACGAGGGGGGCTCGTTGGACTACACCAAATACGAAATCGTCGTGGAAGGTGCCGCCACTGGCACAACACCCACTACGACGAGTACAACCACGGCACCGACGACTACAACAACGACCGCCCCGACGACGCCAAGCGAACCCAGCTTCGGCTCGCCTTTGGCAGGAGGAAGGGCGCTCGAGCTCGCCGGCAGCAGCGCGGATCGACGGTGCACGGGTCGATCAAGGTGTCTGCGACGTCTTGCTCAGGGCTGAGTGTCCGCGACGTCTAGTAGTGCTTTGTTAGGTTTGGGGTAGGGGTTCGGCTTGGTGGTGGCGAATCCTCGTGTGTTCGTGGTTATCGACGCGAGGAGGCATCATGGCTGTGATGACGGTGGATGCGGATGCTCCGATCGTGGTGAAGAAGCGGCTGGAGGTGTTCGCTGGCGAGGTGCTCGCGGAGGCGATGAACCGGCCGGTGCAGCGGGTCAACGGCTCCTTGTATCTGCGGGGGCTCTTGGAGCAGGGTCCTCGTAAGTCGCTTGAGCCGATGGTCGAGCGGCTGGGTGGTGACGCTGACTATCAGTCGTTGCAGCAGTTTGTGGCCGACAGTCCGTGGGATCCGGCGCTGGTGGTCAAGGCGGTGGCTGAGCGGGTGGCGTGCGAGGTCGACGTTGAGGCGTGGGTGCTGGATGACACTGGGTTTCCGAAGGACGGCAAGGACTCGCCGGGTGTCAAGCGCCAGTACTCGGGGACATTGGGGAAGACGGGTAACTGTCAGATCGGGGTGTCGGTGCACGCCGTCGGAGCGCGAGGGACGGTGCCGCTGGGGTGGGCGCTGTATCTGCCGGAGGACTGGTGTGCCGATCCGGAACGGCGGCGCAAGGCGAAGATCCCGGATGAGGTCGCCTTCAACACCAAGCCTGAGCTCGGGGTAGAGCTGCTCGAGCAAGCGGCTGGCTGGGATGTTCCGAAGGCGCCGGTGCTCGGCGATCATGCCTACGGGGAGAACACCTGGCTGCGGGACCGTCTCGATCAGGCCGGGTGTGAGTACGTATTGTCGGTCGGGCCAACCACCAGGGTGTTCGCGCAAGGGACCGTGTTCGCGGTGCCTCCCAAGAAGCCCACGGCGACGCGCGGCCCGGTCAGACCGCGGCCAGACCGCAAGCCTGAGCCGATCGGTGAGTTGATCAGCCGGCTCGGAACAGATGCCGCTCAAATGGTCACCTTCCGTAACGACTCCGAGGGAGAGCCGGTCACCTCCAGGTTCGTCTTCGCGCGCGTTCACGCCGCACACGGCTGGCGCGATGATCAGCGCTGGACCGGGTGGCGCGAGGACTCTGAGGTGCCTCCGCGGGAGGAGTGGCTGATCGCCGAGTGGCCCGAGGAGCACGACGGGCCGACCGACTATTGGATCTCAAACCTGCCCGCCGACACCGAGCCCGAGCGGCTCGCTCGGCTGGCACACATGCGCTGGAAGATGGAGCTCGACTACAAACAACTCAAGGGCGAGCTCGGACTCGACCACTACGAGGGCCGCTCATACCTCGGCTGGTACCACCACACAGCGCTGGTGACCGCCGCCCACGGGTTCCTCACGCTCGAGCGGCTTCACCCTTTTCACCCACGGCCGGCCTGACACTCCCCAAGACCGTGCTGCTATTGCAGCCGATCTTCAAGTGCTGGACCGGCCGCTGCCAAACCTGTCAACAGCTAGTCGATCTCGCCCGGCTACCGCTCCCACTCACCAAACAAGACGAGCGAACCTAACAAAGCACTACTAGGTCAGGCGAGGAACCCGACGATGGACCGAGCGAAACGCGGATCGCCGAGCGCTTCGATGTGGTTGCCCGCGAGGAGTTGCAGCACGGCGTTGGGGATCGCGTCGGCGAGCACCTCGGGACGCACGGCCAGCGGATCGTCCTCGCCGGCCAGGATCAGCGTCGGTGCCGCGATGCGATCGAGTGCCACCCCGCCTCTGTAGACCGACGTCGCCTGTGCGACGAGCGCCTTTCGGTCGGCGCCCAGCGCGTCCGCCAGCGTCCGGAACGCCGCCGCCTCGGGACTGGCGATGCTCGCCAGGTCGGTGGCGCTGAGGGCCTCGATGATCGAGTCGTTGGAGACTGCCCGCCGATCCACACCGCCGCACTCGACCACGCCCGAGCCGACGCCCCCTACGACCAGTCGCCGGACCCGCTCCTCGCCGCTGGCGAACAACAGCGAGACGACCGCCCCCATCGAGTAGCCCACGAGATCGATCTGCTCGGCGCCGATCGTGTCGAGCAGCACGGCAAGATCCTTCGCCATGCGCTGCTCCCCGTAGCGGGCGGGGTCGTGCGGCTTCTCGGAGTGGCCGTGACCCCTGGCATCGGGGGCGACGACCCTGCGTCCCGCATCGAGGAGCGCGTCGATGACACCGGTGGCGAGCCAGTTCGCCTCCGCGTTGGCGACGAAGCCGTGGTGCAGCACCACGGGCACAAGCCCCGTCTCCTCGCCCCACTCCTGGTAAGCGATCTCGATCCCGTCCCAGCTACCGAAGTGTTTCACTGGGGCTTACACTGACAGACACGCTGGCGAGCCGCCCTCCTCGGCCTCACGCGGTAGCGCGGCTGGGCAGCCAGCTGAAGCGCCAGGTGGCGAAGGCCGCGGCGGCGAGGCCCCAGGCGGCGAGCGCGAGCAGGTCACTGACGGAGATCGCGCTGGTGAATGACGTGCGGACTGACGCGAGCTGAAGTCCGGCCGCGAGGTGCTCGACAGGGAACAGCGAGCCGACCGAGCGCAGCGTGCTCGAGAGGGTGGCGGTTGGGATGAAAACGCCCGAGAGGAACCACAGTGGCATCGTGGTTGCCTGTACGATCGGCTGTGCAGCATCCGGGGATCCGATCACGCCGGACACGGCGTAGCCGATGCAGGCAAACGTGAGTGTCGCGAGGACCGTCGTGCAGGCGAGCGCGGCAAGCGCGCCAGGCGCCATCCCGACCCCGTACGCGACCTTTCCGATTACGAGCAGGATCGTTGGCATGATCCCGACGATGACGAGCGTCGAGAGCGCCTGGCCGGCGATCAGCAGCGCGGGCGGGACGGGGGTTGCGCGGCGACGCTTGAGCACACCGCTCTCGCGCAGGGCAGAGATCGACACGACGAGGTTGGCATACGCGGCGACGACGATCGACATCGCGAGGATCCCGGGAACGTAGAAGTGTGAGAGTTTGACGCGGGTACCGTCGATGGTGGTGGTGCCGTGACCAAAGACGCCGGTGAATATCACCAGCAGCACAAGCGGGAAGAAGAACGTGAAGAAGCGCGCGCGGGATTGCACGATCCCGATCCGCTCACGCCACGCCGAGGGCGCGTGCCAGGGGTTGGCGCCGAGCACCTGCACCTGGCCGTCGCTTGCCTGGCGGAAGCCCTCGAGGATCTCGACTGTGGTTGTCTTGCCTGCTCCGGGGCCCAGAAACGCGAAGATCTCGCCGCGGCGTACATCCAGGTCGATCCCGCGCACCGCCTCGTGGTTGCCGTAGCGCTTGCGCAGTGCTCGAATGGAGATGACGAGATCGCTGGGGGAGTGGGGTGAGGACACGGCGCCGGGCTGGGCGATGGGGGACTGCGGTGAGGACGCGGCGCGGCGCTGGGCGACGGCGGCGTCGAGTGAGTTGGTGAGCATGGCCAAAACGCTAGGCGCCAGCCGGCTGGCTTTCATCGGCCCGCGGGTCGAACTTTGGCCTGCACCCGTGGGTGGAGGGTCGGGCGCCCAAGCTCCACCCAACGGCCGATGACACATGCCTGAGAGCCACCTATCGTTGACGACGCGACATGCTTACGATCTACAGGTGGTTCACCGGCAGCAGGTTCGACCTGAGCGAGACGCGTGCGTCCGCCGAGGCGATCGTGTTGCGCTGCGTCGGTACCGCGTACCTGGTGGTGTTTCTGGTGGAGACGTTCACGAGCCGGCCGTACCCCGGACTGCACGGCCGCGGCGCGGTGATCCTCGCAGCCACGGTCGCGTTCGTCGCGGCTGCAGTGAGCACCCAGCCACAGAGAGTGGACCTACCCGCGCGACGGCGCGTTGCCGCGCTCCTCGCCATGACGGTTGCGGCGGCGGTGCTCGCCGTGGTGCAGCCGCACGGCATCTGGACGGCGGCGCCGATCTTCGTCGCGATCGTGGCCGCGCTGCGGCTTGAGCGCCTGCCCGGGATCCTGACGCTCGCCTGCTCGCTGGCGGTGCTCGTCGCCACCTCGCTGATCGCGGGGCACGGCGGGTCGCTGTCGCTGCCAATCGGCGCCGTCGTGCTCTTTCTGGTGCTGCGACTGATGCGCCAGCTGCGCGCGCAGGGCGAGGTGTTGGCCGAGTCGCGGGCCGCGGAGGCGCGCACCGCCGAGCGCGGCCGGCTGGTGCGCGAGATGCACGACGTGCTCGCCCACTCGCTCTCGGCGCTGGCGCTACAGCTCGAGAGCACGCGCCTGCTCGCGCGTGACCGCGGCGTCGATGAGCCGGCTTGCGGCCGGCGATCCGGTTACGACGGGTCGCACGCCAGCTCGCGGCCCAATGAGCACGTCATCTACGCAGGCGTCCGCCAAGCGCCGACAGACCGGCGGCTACACCTGAGCTTGCTGGCACTATCCAATGGGTGCCAAGAAACGGGCTGACCGCGCTCACGAGTGCGAGTACGACGGTCAAGCCCAGCAGGACCCTACGTTCAACCAGCGTTAGTTCTTCCGACTTGCGCTGAAGCTCCTTCTTCGTTCTCTTGGGCGTGCCGGACATAGCGCTCCTCGGCGCACGCCACGACTCCCCCTGCGAAGCCTTGTCGTGCGTCTTGGATGCGCAATGTGATGCGGCAATCCAGTCGGCGAGCACACTCCCGGCAGGGCGGGGCGTTGTGCCTGCTCTGCCTGGTCGTGCGGCCTCACTCAAGACCTAGCCGTTTCCAGCCACGCCCGCAGAACTGTTCTCAAGCCAGAAGTCCGACGCTTTGCGAACTTGTGGAGGCTTCCTCCCCTTGGCAAGGTGAGCGCCGTCTTGAGACGAACCCATCATAGAGCCACCGGCAGGAGCCTTCAAGCAAACGAGTCGCGTAGTGTCCCCAGCGCAGCGCGAAAAGGCTTTGCACGGCGGGCCGCCAATAAGAACGTCCTCGCCGCAGCAAAAGGGTCTAGTACCACGACCTACCTGGCCACCATCCCGGCGAGAACGCCCGACCGGAACTGGCTACCGTCCGGTACTCCCAGTGCTGTGGGTGCGCTGGCTACCCGGTCAGGTACGAATGCCCGGAACGCCCGGAACGAAAAGCCTCAGTTTGCGCGGTAGCCACCTGGTGTTGGGAACAGCGTTCCCTTGAGGCGATAGGCTGGTGCCCGTAGTAAGGCTGGCCCGGTACGGGGTCTCCCTGGCTTGGGAGCTTGCCCGTACCGGGCCGGTGGCTTCCTTCAGCGCCCCTCAGAAGACACGGCAGACCCAGCATGGTCTCCCTGGATTGAGAGCCTTGTGCCGGGTCTGATCCCGACCCTTCCGTGGGGCAAAGACAACATACGCCAAGAGGGGGAGGGATCTGCCACGGGCAGCAGAACGCCCCGCTATTTGCGTCGTTTCGGCGCGAAACTGTCGCGACTTTAGAGCTCACGCGCAGCCAAAAGCCCTGCAAAACGAGCCCAAGAGACCGTGTTGTGGTAGATGACGTAGCAAGCGTCCAGAAGGATGTTGCAGCCGACCATCTCGTTGAACAAGAACGACATCATCGGCCTATGCTTGATGCTCTAGCCCTCGAGGAAGCCCTCAGTGAAGCGTCGCCAGCGCCTGGAAGTGGGCGCCGCGTGCCTCGAAGTCGCGGTAGGTGTCGTAGGAGGGGGCGGCCGGGGAGAGCAGCACCGCGGCGCCCTGCTCGGGGAGCTCCGGCGCTTGCGTGAGTTCGACAAGCGCTCGCGCCCGCGCGACGGCCTCCTCCATGCCGGTTGTCTCGAGCGCGCGTGTTGTCGGGACGCCCGCGCGGCGCGCTGCGGCCACGACGCGTGGGCCGGTGGTGGGCAGGCCGAGCACGGCGGCGCCGCGCGCGGCCAGCGCACGGCCGAGCTCCGCGTAGTCCTGGCCCCGGTCCTGGCCGCCGGCCAGCAGCACGACCGGGCGGTCGGGGAAGCTCGCCAGCGCCGCGAGCGTCGACTCCGGGGTCGTCGAGATGGAGTCGTCGACCCACACCACGCGCTCGTGCTCGGCGACCACCTCCAGCCGGTGCGGCAGCGCGCGGAAGCCTTGCAACGCGTCCGGCAGTCGCGGCGTGGCGAGACCGGCGGCGCTGAGCGCTGTGAGCGCCGCGCACAGGTTCAGGGTGTTGTGGACGCCGCGCAGCGGCAGCTCCGCGTCCGCCACCACGAGCTCGCCGCGCAGCGCGAGGCCGGCGGGCCCGGCGTCCCACCCGTCCGGCTGCCCGTAGAGGGTGGTAGCCACGCCCGGACCGACCGCGTCGAGCAGGCTGGCCGCACGCGCGGGGAGGACCGCGGCGCGCACGCCGGGCAGCCCCAGCAGGCGCAGCTTGTCCGCGCGGTAGGCCTCCTCGGAGCCGTGCCAGTCGGTGTGCTCGCGGAACAGGTTCGTGACGACCGCGACCTCCGGGCCCGTCCCCAGGTCGGCGGTGTGGTAGGAGGAGAGCTCCACGACCGCCCACTCGTGGGGCGGGCGGTCGAGCAGGTCGAGCGCGGGCGCGCCGATGTTGCCCGCCAGCCCCACCGCCTCACCGCCCCCCGCGCGCGCCAGGTGGGCCAGCAGCGCCGCGGTCGTGCTCTTGCCCTTCGTGCCCGTGACCCCCACCACGCGCCGTCCGCCGCGCTCGGCGAGCCACAGCGCCGTGGCGGTGGTGACGGGCGTGCCCGCGGCCCGCACCTCGCGCAACTCCGGGCGGTGTGTGGAGACGCCCGGCGAGCGCACCACCACGTCGCAGCTCGCGAGCGCGCCCGCGACCTCGGCGCCGGTGACCAGGCGGGCGTCCGGTGCCCCGAGCGTGGCGCGGACGTCCTCGCCGGGGTCGTCGAGCGCCACGACGGCGATCCGCGCCGCCGGCAGGCGGCGGGCGAGTTGCGCAGCGAACGAGCGGGTCTCGCGGCCGGCGCCCCACACACCGACGCGCGTGCCGTCAAGCTCCGAGAAGCGCAACGACGTCCGCCAGGAGGTAGTCGGGCACGTGGTGCTCCTCGCTGAGCGCGAGCACGCGGGCAGGGTCGCCGACGGTGGCGTCGTAGCGCGGCAGCACCTCGGCGAGGAGGCGCCGCACGACGCGGTGCTCGCTCCAGCGCGGCTGCGTCGCGAGCAGGCGTACCGCGGCGAGGCTCTCCTCCTCCTCGCCGACGCACTCGAACGGCTTGTGGCCGCCCGTCGCGGTGAGCAGCGCGAACCCGGCGTACTGCCGCTCGTCGTCCAGCAGGTCGTGGCCGAACAGCTCGCGCAGGTGCGCCGGCTCGCAGAAGGGCGCCAGCGCGAGGAACACGAAGCGGCACTTGGGGCACTCACAGCACCACGACGTGGCGCGCCGCGCCGGGTCGAGCCGGAAGAGCGCGTTGCAGCTCGTGAACGCTCCGTGGTACTGGCCCAGCCGCGCGAAGGCGCGCGCGATCGCGAGCTCTGAGGCGGGCCGCAGCACCGAGAACAGCTCCACGTCGGGGCCGGCCTCGGCGACGGCCGCGCGCAGCAGTCGCTCGGCGCGCAGGCTCTTGCTGAACTGGTGGTTCACCTCGACGCCGTCCCACCGCACGTTGCCGGCGGAGGCCGAGCGCTCTGCCGCGAGCGCGACCGCGTCGAACCCGTGCAGCGCGGCGGTGAGCAGCGCGACGCACGAGACGATGGCCGTGACGGGTACGTGGCCGTTGAGCGCGCCGGCGCGGTTCAGCGCGCCGAGCTCCGGGTCCAGCCGGCGGGTGCAGAGCAGCCGCGGCAGGCCGGCGACCGCCACGGTGCGCGCGATCGGGGGGGCGTCACCCACCGAGAACAGCGCGAGCTCGTGGCCAGAGCGGCGGACCGCCTCCAGCGCCACGATGGAGTCCTTGCCCCCGCCGACGGGGACGAGCACGCGCGGGGGGCGCCCGCGGTCCCCGGCGCGTGGGCGAGCCGTGGACGGGTCGGGCGCGAGGGCCGGACGCTCCGCCGCCGAGTCAGGCGTGAGAGTCGGGCGGGCCGCCGCCGGGCCGAGCGCGAAGGCCGGCCGGGGCAGCCCCGGCAGCCCGTTCTCGTAGGCAAACTCGGCGAGGCCCTCCGAGTACAGGGCCTCGAGCAGCCGCGCGGTCGCCGGCGGCGGCGGGCCGGTCTCGCAGGCCACCGCCCCCGGCGCCGCCGTCTTGAAGTAGCTGACTCCGGCGACCCAGTGCAGCAGCGACAGCAGCCCCTCGACGCGCTCGCGCTCGGCGGGGCCGACCGGCGTGTCGGGCGGCAGGTTGTACTCCTCCACGAACTCGACGTCCTGGTCGAGCGCGTACCGCAGAGTCACCCGCCCGCACTCGTCGAGCTCGCGAGCCGAGAACCGGAACGTCTCGAAGGCGTCGGGGTGGAACGAGCTCTGGTGCTCTCGGGCGTGGGTAGCCACCCCTTCAGCCTAGTGGGCAGCCTACCCGCGGCGGCACGACCGTCGCACCCTGGCGCGTAGCGCTCCCACCCCTCTCGCCCAGCCTCTCACCGGCAGCGCGCGCCGGTTCAGGTCTTCTTGGGGCCCCGCCTCATGAGGCGGGGCCGGAACGGCCACATGTGGCCGTTCCCAGCAGGGCCACATGTGGCCCTGCTCCGACCGGTACATGTACCGGTCGGCCGGACCGTGCATGCACGGTCCGGTTCGAGGCCGCACATGTGCGGCCTCGCCGGAGGCGCATGCGCCTCCGGCACAGAATCCACTTGCAACAACTATCGCCTTGGTATAGCTTTCGTGAGAGCCGGCCCGCGGCGAGAGCGTGACGAACGGGAGGGCGAGGTGCACGATGTCGGCTGGTAGGAGGACCGCGTCTCGCTGGCGCCGGTTCAAGGGCGCACTGGACGCGGGGCAGTGGCGGACGGTGGCGGCGATGGCGGGCGTCGTGGTGGGTCTGCACGCGCTCGGCTTCTTCTTACTGATCGCGCTCGTCGCGCCGCACCACTACCGTCTCGGCGCATCCGGAGTCTTCGCGGTGGGCACCGGCGTGACGGCGTACACGCTCGGGCTGCGCCACGCCTTCGACGCGGACCACATCTCGGCGATCGACAACACGACGCGCAAGCTGATGACCGAAGGCAAGCGGCCGGTGAGCGTCGGCTTCTTCTTCTCGCTCGGGCACTCGACGGTCGTCTTCGCGCTCGCGTTCCTGTTCTCGGTTGGCGTCAGGGCGCTGAACGGCCAGGTCGAGGACACCGGCAGCGAGCTGCACAACGTCACCACCTGGATCGGCACCGGGGTCTCGGGGGCCTTCCTGTACGTCATCGCGGCGGTGAACGTGGTGATCCTGTGGGGCATCGTCAGGGTGTTCTTCGAGATGCGCAGCGGCACCTACCGCGAACAGGAGCTCGAGGCGCGGCTCAGCTCGCGGGGCCTGGTGAACCGCCTGTTCGGGAGGTTCACGAGGACGGTCACCCAGCCCTGGCAGATGTACCCCGTCGGTGTGTTGTTCGGGCTCGGGTTCGACACCGCCACCGAGGTCGCGCTGCTGTTCCTCGCGGCCGGTGCAGCGGGCGCGGGGTTGCCGTTCTACGCGATCCTCTGCCTGCCGGTGCTGTTCGCCGCCGGGATGTCGCTGCTGGACACGATCGACGGGTCGTTCATGAACTTCGCCTACGGCTGGGCGTTCTCGAAGCCCGTGCGCAAGGTCTTCTACAACATCACCGTCACCGGGCTGTCGGTGGCCGTCGCGCTCGTGATCGGCACGATCGAGCTCGTCGGACTCTTCGCCCAGAAGCTGGGCGCGCAAGGGTCCTTCTGGGGCTGGTGGGAGAGCGTCGACATCAACACGCTGGGTTTCATCATCGTGGGGATGTTCATCGCCACGTGGGCGCTCGCGCTGGTCATCTGGCACTTCGCCCGCGTCGAGGAACGTTGGAGTAGGTGGACGAGCCACACGAACACAGTCACTGCGACACCTTCACGGCGGCCTCCTCGTGGGCAGGGCGGTAGCCGCTGGTGAGCTCCGCTCCGCGGTGGCGCCACTGCGGCTCGACGTCGAAAGTGCGGCGGATGCGGCGGTCGCGGAGGTACTTCACGAGTGGGCCGTAGGTGAGTCGCGCGGTCTTTGCGTAGTGGCGCGCAGCCGTGTCGGGCTCCACGAAGGGCATGTACTTGTCGGGGAAGCCGGGCATCGTGCACGCCATGCAGATGCCGCCCACGTTGGGACAGCCGCCGATGCCGCCCACCCAGCCGCGGACGGGCACGTTGCACTTGACCATCGGTCCCTTGCAGCCGAGCTTGACCAGGCAGCGCCCGTCGCCGTGGACGTCGGAGAACTGGCCGTGCTCGGCCAGGCCGGCACGGTTGCAGGACTCGTGGACGGTGCGGCCGAAGATCCACTGCGGGCGCCCCTGCTCGTCGAGCTCGAGCGCTGGACCCATGCCCGCCAGGTGGAGCACCAGTCGCAGGAGCGTCTCGGTGATGTTGTCCGGCTGCACGGGGCAGCCCGGCAGGTTGACGATCGGCACGCCGAGACGGGACTCCCACCTCCAGCCCAGGTAGTCGCGCAGGCCCATCGCGCCCGTCGGGTTGTTGCGCATGGCGGGGATCCCGCCGTACGCGGCGCACGTGCCGAGCGCGAGCACGGCCGCGGCCTTCGGGGCCAGGCGGTCGATCCACGTGTTCGTCAGGATCGGCTGTCCGGTGGCAGCGTCGACGCCCAGGCCGGCCCAGTGCCCGTCTCCGTTGATCTCCTCGTTGGGCACGGAGCCCTCGAGGACCAGGATGAACGGGTCGAGCCGGCCCTCGGCGGCCCTGAACCAGGCTCGCATGAAGTCCTCGCCGGTGTCGAAGGCGAACACCGGGTTGTACAGGATGACCGGTGGCATCCCGGGCAGGCAGCCTCGCAGCAGATCCTCGAGGCTCGGGTTGGTCGCGGCGGTCATCGCGATCGAGTCGCCGTCACAGCCGAGACCGCTCGTGATCCACAGGACGTTGACGGGCCGTCGCTCCGGCGCGCGTGGGGTCCTCACGAGGCCCTCACGCTATCCGGCCGCCGGCGGAGCGGCGAGCGCGTTGTGTCGGCGTGTGACGGGCGGTCCCCTCGATCAGCCGCTCGAGGTGAGCGTCGAGGCTGCCGTGGAGGTGCCAGTCGCCGGCCGTACCGCTCACGAGCCCGGCGTCCGTAAGCCGACCGAGCGCGTGCGACACCGACGGCCGCTCGGCGCCCACGAGCTGTCCGAGCAGGCGGTGGGTGAGGGGCAGCATCAGACGGATTCCGCTCGGCTCCACGCGTCCCCAGCGGGCGGCCAGGTGCCAGAGAAAGAGCACCAGGCGAACCTCCAGCTTCGGTTGGCAGGAGATCGCGCGCAGCATGCCGAGGTCCTCCGCGCGACGCTGTGCCCGGCGCAGCAGCGTGTGGCCGATCTGCGGCCAGGGGAGCACCCGCTCGGCGAACTCCGCGTCGAGCAGCGCAAAGCGACAGTCGCACAGTGCGCGCCACGACGCGGCTCGTTCGATCATGTCGTCCTCGTGGCGGCTGAGCGGCTGCAGCAGATCGCCGCTTCCCAGAAGCTGGGTGACCGTCCGGTCGGCGATGCGAGTGTCGACTGCCACGAGGCCGTCGAGGATCAGCAGGCCGGGCCCGTGCCCGACGGCCGCGAACCACGACTCCAGGGCGCACTCGCCCGTGTCCGCTTCGAGCACTCTCGCCGTCGCGAGTTGGCGCGCTGCGAAGCGCGTGCGGATGTCGAGTTCCTCGGCGAGGTCGTCGTCGGCGTCGAGCAGGTAGGCGTAGAGTGGCGCGGACTCTGGCGCTCTAGCGCGTTCGGAGCCAGCGGGCCAGCGCGGGGAGGACCCCAGCCTGACCACGTCTTGGCCTGCGCTTGACATCGCAGTGGTCCCGTTTCTCCTAGCGAGTTCGACAGCTTGACTTCTGTCAGGAGTCTACGCTCTCTGTAGCGGATACCCATGAGTCGAGGGCTGTAATCCGGATTACAGCGATCTTGTGTAAGCGGCATTACCACCCGGTGTTTGGCTCCTCGAAGCGTGGCGGTGGTGGTGGTACAAGATTTTTGTAGGTCCGTGACAGAGCAGGTTTGGCGTCCGCGGCATTCCAGCGGCGGGCGGCCGATTCAGGAAGGGGCGTGGTGCATGTGTCTCGCTATCCCAGGTCAGATCGTGGCGGTGGTGGACGACGAGCACCGGCTCGCGATGGTGGATGTGGCGGGCGTGCGGCGCACCGTCAACATCGGCCTGCTCGACGTCAACGGAGGCGGTGTTGGTCCTGGGGACTGGGTACTGATCCACGTCGGCTTCGCGATCTCCCAAGTGGACGAAGAGGAGGCACGTGCCACGCGTGAGCTGCTCGAACGGATGGGCGAGGACTACGAGCGGGAGCTCGAGGAGCTGAAGGCCAGCGTGATCGAGTGAGCTCCCCTCCGTCACCGGCCTCCACGTGCGCAGGCGAGCACTGCGTCACCTGCGCCGATGACGGAGTGCCGATGACCGTCGTGCGCATCGACGAGCAGCGGGGACTCGCGCTGTGCGCGGACGAGGAGGGCGCGCGGCACACCGTGGAGACCGCCCTGGTCGAGCCACTTGCCGCCGGCCGCGTGGTGCTCGTACACGCCGGCGTGGCGATCGCAGCGCTCCCCAGCGAGGGCCTTCGGCCAGCCGCTGCAGTCTCCGGCGTGGCGATCGCGCCGCTCCCCGGCGAGAGCCCTCCGCCAGCCGTCGCGACCTCCCTCCAGCGGTCCACGGGAAAGGCGGCCCTTCAGCACTCTGTGGAGGAGGTGGCCATCCACACTGCGGCGGCTGCAGCAGAGGGGGCCGCATGAGGTTCGTCGATGAGTTCCGCGACGCCGCGCTCGGCCGTGCCGTGGCTGGGGAGATCCTCTCGCGGGTCGAGCCCGGGCGCCACTACAAGCTGATGGAGGTGTGCGGCGGCCACACGCACTCGATCTACAAGTACGGCGTCGACGACCTGCTGCCGGCGAACGTCGAGCTCGTGCACGGACCGGGCTGCCCCGTGTGCGTGATCCCGATGGGCCGCGTCGACGACGGCATCGCGATCGCCGAGCTGCCCGGCGTGATCTTCACCTGCTTTGGGGACATGATGCGCGTGCCGGGATCCAACGGCAGCCTACTCGAGGCGAAGGCGGCGGGGGCCGACGTGCGCATGGTGTACTCGCCGCTGGACGCGCTGCGAATCGCCAAGCAGAACCCCGACCGCGAGGTTGTCTTCTTCGCGATCGGCTTCGAGACCACGGCGCCCTCCACGGCACTGACGCTCAAGCGCGCGCGTGCCGAGGGCGTCAGGAACTTCTCCTGCATCTGCAGCCACGTGACGATCGTGCCGCCGCTGCGCGCGCTGCTCGAGTCCCCCGACCTGCGGCTCGACGGGTTCATCGGTCCCGGCCACGTGGCGACGGTCGTGGGCGCGCGGCCGTTCGAGTTCATCCCCGCCGACTACGGCCGGCCGGTCGTGGTCGCGGGCTTCGAGCCGCTGGACATCCTGCAGGCGATCGAGATGATCCTGCGCCAGCTCGCCGAGGGCCGCTGCGAGGTCGAGAACCAGTACCGGCGCGTCGTGCCCTACGAGGGCAACCCCCGCGCGCTCGAGGTTCTGGCCGAGGTCTTCGAGCTGCGCCCGCACTTCGAGTGGCGCGGCCTCGGCTTCATCTCGCACAGCGGGCTGAAGCTCTCGCAGGCGTACGCCGACCTGGACGCGGAGCTTCGCTTCGACGTGCCCGGCGTGCGCGTCGCCGACCCGAAGGCGTGCCAGTGCGGCGAGGTCCTGAAGGGCGTGATCAAGCCGTGGGAGTGCAAGGTCTTCGGCACCGCCTGCACCCCCGAGCGTCCGATCGGCACCTGCATGGTCTCCTCCGAGGGCGCCTGCGCGGCCTACTACAACTTCGGCCGCTTCGCGCGCGAGCGGGAGGTCGTGTGATGGCTGGGCGCATATCTCCGCCGGGCGGGCATATCTCCGGGCGGAGGTCGTGTGACGGCCGCGCAGCGAGTCCCCGGGTGCAAGGTCGTGCGATGGCCGGACAGGCGTGCCTCTGGCGGAGGTCGTGTGATGGCTGAGCAGGCGGCCGTCTCCGAGCGCGAGGAGCGGATCCTCGGCATCATCGAGACTGCCCGCGGCAAGCGCGCGAAGTTCCGCGACGAGCGCATCACGATGTCCCACGGCGCCGGCGGCAAGGCGACCCAGAGCCTGATCGAGGGTCTATTCGTGCCTGCCCTGGGGGGTGCCACGCTGAGCCAGCTGTCCGACGCCGGCGAGCTGGCCGTCGACGGCCTGGAGCTGGCGCTCACGACAGACTCCTACGTCGTCAAGCCGCTGCGCTTCCCGGGGGGCTCGATCGGTGAGCTCGCGGTCAACGGCACAGTCAACGACCTGGCCGTCGCGGGCGCCCGTCCGCTCGCGCTCAGCCTCGCGCTGGTGCTGGAGGAGGGGCTGAGCGCCGAGGAGCTGCGCGCCGAGGTCGACGCAATCGCGCTGGCTGCGCGCACGGCGGGCGTCGAGGTGGTGGCGGGCGACACGAAGGTCGTGGAGCGGGGCCACGCCGACGGGATGTACATCTGCACGACGGGGCTCGGCAGGCGCGACCCGCGGGCGAGCCTCGCGCCCACGAACATACGTCCCGGCGACCGCATCCTGCTCTCGGGCGGCGTCGGCGAGCACGGCATGGCGATCATGCTCGCGCGGGGTGAGTTTGAGCTCGACGCCCCGATCGTGTCGGACACGACCTCGCTGTGGCCGGCGGTCGACGCGCTGCTCGACGCCGCCGGGGAGGGTGGGGACGCCATCCGCTGCATGCGCGACGCCACGCGGGGCGGCGTGGCCTCGGTGCTCAACGAGCTGGCGCGCTCCTCCGCGGTGGCGATGCTGGTGCGCGAGGCGGCGGTCCCCGTGCAGCCGGCGGTGGCCGGAGCTGCGGAGATCCTCGGGATCGACCCGCTGTACGTCGCCAACGAGGGCAAGCTGGTCGCGTTCGTCGCGCCCGACGCGGTGGACGGCGCGCTCGCGGCGCTGCGAGCCGTCCCGGGCTGCGAGCGGGCCGTGGAAGTGGGCGAGGTGCGCACAGAGCCGCCCGGGATGGTGCTGGTGGAGACGAGCTTTGGTGGCCGGCGGGTGATGGACCAGCTGGTGGGCGACCCGCTGCCACGTATCTGTTGACCTGAGTCTGAGGCGAGGAGCAGTCATGGCGAGCACAGCGTTTGCGGAGCACAAGAAGACGGAGGCGGTCACCGCCCACGTCCTGTGGATGACGACGGGTCTCAGCTGCGAGGGTGACTCGGTGGCGATGACCTCAGCCACCAATCCGAGCCTCGAGGACCTAGTCCTGCAGGCGATCCCGGGCATGCCGAAGGTGGTCATCCACAACCAGGTGATCGATTTCGCCACTGGCCAGGACTACGCGCAGGCGTGGTTTGACGCCGAGCAGGGCAAGCTCGACCCGTTCGTGCTGGTGATCGAGGGCTCGCTCGGCAACGAGGAGATCAACGGGGAGGGCCACTGGACTGGCTTTGCCGTGAATCCGCGGGACGGTCAGCCGATCACGATGAACGAGTGGATCGACCGGCTCGCGCCGAAGTGCGCGGCGCTCGTCGCCGTCGGCACGTGCGCCACCTACGGCGGGATCCCGGCGATGAAGAACAACCCGACGGGTGCGATGGGCGTGCCCGACTACCTCGGCTGGCACTGGCGCTCCAAAGCCGGCCTGCCGATCGTCTGCATCCCCGGCTGCCCCGCGCAGCCCGACAACATGACCGAGACGCTGCTGTACCTCGCGCTGCACCTCGCGGGGCTCGCGCCGGCGCCGGAGCTCGACGAGGCGCTGCGCCCGAAGTGGCTGTTCGGGCGGACCGTGCGCGAGAGCTGTAACCGCGCTGGCTTCGCCGAGCAGGGGGAGTTCGCGACCGAATACGGCTCCGACCACCGCTGCCTGGTCAAGCTCGGGTGCAAGGGGCCCGTGGTCAAGTGCAACGTGCCCGTCCGCGGCTGGGTCAACGGCATCGGCGGCTGCCCCAACGTGGGCGGCATCTGCATGGCGTGCACGATGCCGGGCTTCCCGGACAAGTTCATGCCGTTCATGGACGAGGACAAGTACGGCCGCGCGGCCGCGGGGATCGTTCAGTTCACCTACGGACCGATCGTCCGCTACATGCGCAAGCGCAACATCAGAACGAAGTACGACCTTGAGCCGGAGTGGCGCCGCAGGGGCAAGACGCTCACCAGCGGCTACGCAAAGAGGTGGTGAGCACCGAGCGACACTGGTAGACCCTTCCGACTATTTTCGACCGAAGGCCGAGTGAGGAGTCGACCGAGGCCGAGTGAGGAGCGAAGCAATGGCGACTGAAACGCCCCCGCAGCAGAAAATCATGGTCAAGGAGATGTCCTGGGATCCGATCACGCGGATCGTCGGGAGTCTGGGGATTCACACCGAGATCGACTTCACCAACCGGCAGGTGCTCAAGTGCTACAGCACCTCGATGATCTTCCGCGGCTTCGACATCTTCATGAAGGGGATCGATCCGCGTGACGCCCACTTCATCACCAGCCGCATCTGTGGCATCTGCGGTGACAACCACTGCACGTGCTCGTGCTTGAACCAGAACATGGCCTACGGCGTCAAGCCGCCGCCGCTCGGAGACCTCGCGTTCAACCTGGCCGAGACGGCCGACTACATGTTCGACCACGCGATCTTCAACGACTGCATGGCGAACGTCGACTTCTGCGAGCAGATGGTCAAGGAGACCAACCCCACACTGCTGGCCACCGCCGAGAATACGTCCGCGCCGCACAGCGACATCCACGGCTTCAAGACGATCGCGGACATCATGCGCGCGCTCAACCCGTTCACGGGGGAGTTCTACCTGGAGACGCTGCACGTCGCGCGCTACACGCGCGAGATGTACTGCCTCTTCGGAGGACGCCACACGCACCCCTCGACGATCATGCCGGGCGGGTGCAGCGCTGACATCACCCACCAGACGTGCACCGACTACTACGTGCGCCTGATGCGCTACTTCGACTACGTCAAGCGCTCCGTGCCGATGCACGACGACCTGTACGACTTCTTCCTGCGCGAGCTGCCCGGGTACGACATGGTCGGCTACCGCGAGACGAACCTCGTCAACTGGGGCTCCTTCGACGATCCCGACTACGTCGACTACGACTACCGCAACATGACCGAGTGGGGTCGCAAGCGCTACATCACGCCCGGCGTGGTGATCGGCGGCGAGCTGATCTCGACCGACCTCGTTGAGATCAACCTGATGATCCGCATCCTGCTGGGCTCCTCCTACTTCGACTCGTGGGAGAGCGAGCCGACGCTCGTCTCGCAGGACCCGCTCGGCAACCCGGTCGACAAGAACCATCCGTGGAACAAGGTCACTCTGCCGCGACCCCAGAAGCGCGACTTCACCGACAAGTACACGTGGGTCGTTTCGCCGCGGATCTACGACAAGCGCACCGACACGCACGTGTGCTGCGACACTGGCGGCGGACCGTTCGCCCGCCAGTGGTGTACCGCGAAGGCGGGGCTGGTCGACTTCGGCTACGCCAAGGCCACCGGCCACTCGATTCAGATGGTGCTGCCGCGCTCCCCGAACATGCCCGAGATGGAACTGGAGTGGAAGCTGCCGGAGAAGTCCAATGCGATCGAGCGCGACCGCGCGCGGACCTACCATCAGGCGTACAGCGCGTTGATTGCGCTGCACTGCCTCGAGCGGGCGATGAAGGAGGTCCAGGCGGGCCGGACCAAAAGCTGGAACAAGTTCACGGTCCCCGAGAGCGCGGTGAGCTGTGGCTTTCACGAGGCCGCGCGTGGCGTGCTCTCGCACCACATGGTGATCCGCGAGGGCAAGATCGCCAACTACCAGCCCTACCCGCCGACGCCGTGGAACGCCAGCCCGCGGGACGTCCACGGGACGCCCGGGCCCTACGAGGACGCCGTGCAGAACACGCCGATCTTCGAGGAGAACGGCCCGGAGAACTTCAAGGGCATCGACATCATGCGCACCGTCCGTTCGTTCGACCCGTGTCTGCCCTGCGGCGTGCACATGTACACCGGGAGCGGCCGGGTGCGCAAGGTGGTCCACACGCCGACGGCGCTGGCCTGAGCAGGTTCTGCGAGATGTCCTCCTCGTCCGCGACGGCGCTCAGCGAAGGGCACGACGAGCTGCTCGGGCGCGTGCAGGAGCTGCAGGACAGGCTCGACTCGGCCGGCGATCCCGCCACGCGCGAGCTCGCCGAGGAATTGGTGTCCGCGGTCGTGCAGATGTACGGCGCCGGGTTGGAGCGGGTCGTCGGCTCGTTGCTCGCCGCGGGCGAGGAGGGCAGGCGCCTCGCGCTAGCGCTCGCCGAGGAGGAGCAGGTGGCGGCGCTCCTGTTGATCCACGATCTGCACCCGGTGCCACTGCTGGAGCGGGTGCAGGGTGCGCTCGAGCAGGTACGCCCCTACATGGAATCCCACGGCGGCAACGTCGAGCTGCTCGCGCTGGAGGAGGGAGTCGCGCGGATTGGCCTGCGCGGCAGCTGCTCGAGCTGCGCTGCGTCGACCGTCACGCTCGAGCTCGTGATCAAGCAGGCGCTCGAGGAGGCGGCCCCCGATCTGGAGGGTCTCCAGGTCGAGGACGTGGCGGGGGCTTCCACAGGTGTTCCCACAGGCCCCTCGCTCCCGCTGGCCGGCGGCGGCTTGGCACCAGAGCCGCCGCCTGCCGGCGCCATCGAGCTGCCGATGGTGTTGTCGGGCGCTCCTGCGCGGCCGGGCATCGTGTCGGGCATCGCGTCAAACGGAACGGGGCAGGAGGTTGTGACGAGCGGAGGGCGGCCTGGCATCGTGGCAAACGGAGAGAAGAACGGAGTCCCGGTTCTGGGCGACCCGGCGCCGGCGAGCGAGGAGCGGTGCGACCTCTGCGGGACGACGGTCCCCGAGGACCACCGCCACCTGCTGAACCTGGTCGAGCGCAGGATCGAGTGCGTGTGCGAGAGCTGCTGGGCGCTTCGCAGCGGCGATGCCGAGTACCGCCCGACAGGAGGGCGGACGTTGTGGCTCGGAGAGCTCGAGCTCCCCGACGAGGTGTGGGCCAGCTTTCAAATTCCGATCGGGCTCGCGTTCTTCATGGAGTCGAGCACCGCCGGCTGTGTCGTCGCCCTGTACCCGAGTCCGGGCGGCGCGACCGAAAGCGAGCTGCACTTCTCCTCGTGGAGCCGGATGGTCGAGCTCAACCCGATCCTGGCCGACCTCGAGCCCGACGTCGAGGCGCTGATCGTCAACCGGCTGTTCGACCCCCCGGCCTACGCGATCGCGCCGATCGACCGCTGCTACGCCCTCACCGGGACGGTCAAGGTCAACTGGGAGGGGCTCTCCGGCGGCCCCAGGGTGGGGGAGGCCGTGTCCGGTTTCTTCGACGAACTGCGGGCGCAGGCAGACGCGCCGTCGGCTCTCTACCGACGGCGCCCGAGGCAACCCGAGGATGCCCGATGAGCCTGCCCCCCGAAATCGTGGCTGAGCACGCGCCGGGCGCACCCGGGCCCTCGCCTATGGAGTCCGAGCACCCTCCGGATTCACCTGAGCCCTCGCCCACTGGGCCCGAGCACCCACCCAGCGCAGCCGAGCCTGTGCCCCCGCAGCCCGAGCTCGAGTTCGAGGTTCTGGGAGCGCGTCCGCTGCGCTACGCGGCGGCGCCGGCGCTGATGCTCGACCTGCGGGTCTCTGAGCCGAGCGGACGTGAGGTGTACATGGTCGCCCTCACCATCCAGCTGATGATCGAGCCGGCCAGGCGCGAGTACGACGACCTCACCCGCGAGCGCCTCGCCGGACTGTTCGGTGCGCCCGAGCGCTGGGCGGTGACGACGCACAGCCTCGTGTGGGCGCAGCTCGACGTGCTCGTCCCGGCGTTCACCGGCTCGGCCACGGTGGCGGTGCCGGTCGCCTGCAACTACGACCTGGAGGTCGCCGCCGCCAAGTACCTCCACGCGCTGCCCGCCGGCGAGGCGCCGCTCGCGCTGCACTTCAACGGCCTGGTCTACTACCCCGACGAGCGGGGGGGCCTGCAGGTGGTGCTCGTGCCGTGGTCGTGCTCGGTCGACTACCGCCTGCCGGTCGCCGTTTGGCGGGAGACCGTCGAGCACTACTACCCGAACACCGGCTGGGTGGCGCTGCGCTCGCAGACGCTGCACGCGCTCGAGCGCGAACGCGTCGCGCGCGGGCTGCCCACCTACGACGCCTGCCTGCAGCGCCTGCTCGGGGAGGCTCGCGATGTCTGAGCCCGGGAGGCTTGCGGTGCCTGAGCCTCAGGAGGCTGCGATGCCTGACGCCCTCGAGCAGCTCCTCGACGCGCTGCTGTACGAGGGGTACGCGCTGTACCCCTACACGCCCGGGGCCGCCAAGAACGCGACCCCGACGCCGTTCGGGATCCTCTACCCGCCGAGGTACGCCGCCGCGCTCCCCAGCACCTTCGCGCGTCTCGAGCTGCGCTGTGTGCTGCAGGCCCCACCTGAGGCGGTGCTCAGCGCCGAGGTCAGGTTCCTCGGCGCCACCGGGCGGCGCCACGAGGCCGCCGCGCACCGCGTGCGGCTGGCGGACACCACGGTCGCAACGCTTGTGGCGCCCTCAGTGACCGGTGAGCCCGTCGCGGAGCGCGAGGTCGAGATCGCTGGCGAGGTCAAGATCGCTGAGGAGCCCCCCAGACGACTGCTCCTCGCGCTCGGCCTGCGCGCGCACGAGCTCGCCCCCGACAGCTACGAAGTGATGCTTGCCGTCGAGAATCGCACGCCGTGCGCGCAGGGTCTCGACCGTTCCGGCGCGCTCACCCACTCGCTGCTCTCGACGCACCCGATCGTGCGTGTGTCCGGCGGGCGCTTCAGCTCGCCGCTGGAGTGCCCGTGCGGGAGCGTCAACACCTTCCCCGTGCTGGCGAGCCCCGCCGACGACGTCGTGGTCGGCGCCGCGATCGTGCTCCCCGACCACCCGCAGCTCGCGCCCGAGAGCCGCGGCGGGTTGTTCGACTCCACCGAGATCGAGGAGGCGCTGCTGCTGCACGTCAAGGCGCTCAGCGACGGCGAGCGCGAGGAGATCGAACGCCAGGACCCGCTCGTGCGCGAAATGGTGGCGCGCGCCGCTGCCGCCACGCCGGAGGAGGTGCTCGCGCTGCACGGGCGCGTGACACTGCGCGACCCCGTCACCGACACCCCGCCCGAGGAGCCCCCGGGTCTCGTCGATCCGCAGGCCGGCGAGGAGCACGCCGAGGTCGACGGGGTGCGCTTCGCTCGTGGTGGCAAGGTGAGGATCCGCCCCGGCCCGGACGCGGACCTGCACGCCCGGATGCTCGACGGGCGTACGGCGACGATCGAGCGCATCCTGGTCGACTACGACGGGAAGACGCACCTCGGGGTGACGATCGACGACGACCCCGGCCAGGAGCTGTTGCGCGACAGCGGCCGCTTCCTGTTCTTCTTCGCCCCCGAGGTCGAGGTGCTCGGGTGAGCGCCCCGCCGCGGATTCTCGTTGCCGGAGTCGGCAACGCCTGGCTGCGTGACGACGGCTTCGGCGGGGTGCTCGCAAGGAGGCTGGAGCAGCAGCGGCTGCCCGAGGGCGTCGCGGTGATGGACGCCGGCACTGGCGGCCTCGACCTGGCCTACGAGGTGATGCGCGGTTACGACGCGCTCGTGATCCTCGACGTGAGTCGCCAGGGAGGCGAGCCGGGCACGCTGTACGTGATGGAGGTGCCGGAGGAGTCCGTCGCGGGCAGGATCGACGACGGCGAGGCGCTCAACCCCCACGGCATGGACCCGCAGACAGTCTTGCGCTTCGTCAGGTCGTGCGGAGCGTGGCCCGGGAGGGTCGTGGTCATCGCGTGCGAGCCCGCAGAGGTACAGGAGCCGGGTCTGGGACTCTCGGCGGAGGTGCAGTCCGCGGTGGAGCGGGCGGTGGAGCTCGTGCTCGAGACCGCCGGTGAGCTTCGCGCAAGCGCCACCCTGGCACCCGCGGAGTGACGCCGTGCACGAGCTGTCACTGAGCGGTGCGGTGATCGACACGGCCGTCAAGCACGCCGACGGGCGCCCCGTCAGCCTGGTCAGCCTGCGCGTCGGGCGTCTGCGCCAGGTCGTGCCCGACACGCTCGCGTTCTACTTCGAGCTCGTCGCCCGGGGCACGCTCTGCGAGGGCGCGAGGCTCGAGCAGGAGCTCGTCGGGGCGCGCCTGCGCTGCGAGGCGTGCGAGCGCGACTGGGAGATCGAGCTCCCGGCGTTTCGCTGCCCGACGTGCGGCGGGGCCGACGTCGAGGTGACTGGGGGCAACGAGTTCGAAGTCGAGTCGATCGAGGTCGAGGAGGCCGCCACATGCATCGCACAAAAGTGAGGATCGTCGAGGACGCGCTGGACGCCAACAACACGATCGCCCGCGCCAACCGCGCGGACTTCGACCGCGCCGGCGTAGCGGTCGTGAACTTCATGAGCGCGCCGGGCGCCGGCAAGACGTCGCTGCTCGAACGGGTGGTGGGCCACGTGCCGGGCGTACGCGTCGGGGTGCTCGAGGGAGACGTGCAGGGGTCGCTGGACGCCGACCGACTGGCCGCTCTGCACGTGCCGGTCACCCAGCTGAACACCGACCCGAGCTTCGGCGGCGAGTGCCACCTCGACGCGAACATGGTGCGCTCGGCGTTGGCGGAGCTACCGCTGGGCGAGATCGACCTGCTCGTGATCGAGAACGTCGGCAACCTGGTCTGCCCGGCGGAGTTCAGGGTCGGCGAGGACGCGCGGGTGATGGTCTCCGCGGTCACCGAGGGCGAGGACAAGCCGCTCAAGTACCCGCTGATGTTCCGCGCCTGCGACCTGGTGCTGGTCAACAAGATCGACCTGCTGGCCCACCTGGAGTACGACCTCGACCGGTTCCTCTACAACGTCGACCAGGTGCACCCGGGTGTCCCGCTGATGCTCCTCAGCGCCCGCACCGGCGAGGGCGTCGAGGCGTGGCGCGACTGGCTGGCCGGTGTCGCGGCCCGCTCGCGCGAGGGGGCGCCAGCGTGACGCCGACCACGACTCACCTGTACGAGAGGCGCCCGCTCGACTCCGGCCGCCAACCAACCGTGGAGGGCTCGGCTTGACTGCGGTTGCCACCCACCCGTGCGAGGGGGCGCCCTCGACATCGACTGCCGCCCACCCACGGGAGGGGGCACCCGCTTGACACCGACCGCCACCCGCGGCGCGCTGTCGGTGCACCTCGACGCGCTGCTGCAGCGGCGTACGGAGGCCAACAGCCTGTTCTTCGCGCGGGAGGCCGAGCGACTCGCGCGCCTCTGCCACCGGATGGCCGAGCGCTTCGCGCGCGGCGGTCGGCTGCTCGCGCTCGGGTCCTCGGCGGCGGCGCGCTCGGACGCGCGTCACGTCGCGGTCGAGTTCGTCCATCCCGTGATCGTCGGCAAGCGCGCGCTGCCCGCGATCGCTCTGGCGGGAGGGGGCAGCGAGGTGGCCTCCCAGCTCGACCTGCTCGCGCGCGGGGACGACATCGCGATCGCGTTTGCCGCCGCGAACGACGACGTGGCCGAGATCGTCTGGGCGATGGCGCTCGCCCGCCGGCGCGGGTGCTTGACGATCGCCTTCGCGCCGCTCGGCGCGGAGTGGGAGCTCGAGCCCCCGAGCGACGACGGCTACGTCCGCCAGGAGCTCGTCGAGACCCTCTACCACGTGCTGTGGGAGTTGGTGCACGTCTTCTTCGAGCACCGCGGTCTGCTCGCTGGCCGCGACGCTCGGCCTGTGCACGACGCCGGCGCGTCGAGCTTTCTGTACCCGTTCCTGGCTGAGCGCGAGCGGGAGCTCGAGCCCGTCCTCGAGGACGTGCGTTGCTCGGTGCTGATGAAGGCGGAAGAGATCGGCGCGCTGCGGGTCCAGACGCTCACAGACAACCGCGCGGAGCTGCTGGGCGCGGCTCGGGCGTTGCGGGAGAGCTTCGAGCACGGGGGCAAGCTGCTGGCGATCGGCAACGGGGGCTCGGCCACCGACGCGATGGACGTCGTCGCGGACTTCCGTGCGGCGGGTGCGGCGGGCAGGGCCAGGCCGGCGATCGACCTGACGGAGGACTCCGGGATCCTGACCGCGATCGCGAACGACGTCGGTCTCGACGCGATCTTCTCGCGGCAGGTGATCGCCTACGGACTGCGCGGCGACGCGCTGCTCGCACTCTCCACCTCGGGCAACTCGCGCAACGTGATCGACGCCCTCGGCCAGGCGCGGCGCCAGGGCCTCGAGACGATCGCGCTGGTCGGCTACGACGGAGGGCGTATGGGAGCAGAGGGCCTGGCCGACCACGTGGTGGTTACACGCTCCGAGCACATCCCTCGCATACAAGAGGCCCAGGCCAGCGCCTACCACGTGCTGCGCGAGCTCGTCGAGCTGGCGGGCGGGGAGGGAGGGGCGTCTTGAATGGTGGGCTGCGCGAGCTCGTCGAGCTGGCGGGCGGGGAGGGAGGGGCGTCTTGAATGGTGGGCTGCGCGAGCTCGTCGAGCTGGCGGGCGGGGAGGGAGGGGCGTCTTGAATGGTGGGCTGCGCGAGCTCGTCGAGCTGGCGGGCGGCGACGGAGGCGACCCCTTGAGCGTCGGGGCTCCCGCGGCCGGCCGGGCCGCGCTCCTGCGACGCACCCGCGTGCGGGTGCAGGGGACCGTGCAGGGGGTCGGCTTCCGACCCTACGTCCACCGGTTGGCGGGCCGGCAGGGGCTCGCAGGCTTCGTCCTCAACGATCCCCACGGGGTTCTGCTCGAGGTGGAGGGCAGTACTTCGGCGGTCGAGGAGTTCCTGGCGCGCCTCGGCCCCGAAGCGCCGCCGCTCGCGGCGATCGAGCGGGTGCTCACGGAGGAGCGCGAACCGCACGGCGACAGCGGGTTCGCGATCCTCGACAGCCCGCGCGGCGGAGCGCCTGACGCGCCCGTCACCCCCGACACCGCGACCTGCCCGGACTGCCTGCGCGAGCTGCTCGACCCCGAGAACCGCCGCTACCGCTACCCGTTCATCAACTGCACCAACTGCGGGCCGCGCTTCACGATCGTCCGCGGGATCCCCTACGACCGCCCGTTCACGACGATGGCGGGCTTTGCGATGTGTGCGCGCTGCCAAGCCGAGTACGAGGACCCGGCCGACCGCCGCTTCCACGCGCAGCCCAACGCCTGCGCGCAGTGCGGGCCGTCGGTGTCGCTGCTGCGCGTGGACGGTGAGCGGGTCCCGGTTGGGCCCGCCGACGATGCGGTGCGCGCGGATGGGGAGCTGGTCCCGGTGGGGCCCGCCGGCGATGCGGTGCGCGTGGACGGGGAGCGGGTCCCGGTGGGGCCGGCCCGCGACGCGGTGCGCGCGGCCGTCGAGGCCCTGCGCGACGGGCGGATCGTGGCGGTCAAGGGGGTCGGGGGCTTTCACCTCGCCTGCCGCGCCGACGACGAGGCGGCGGTTGCCGCGCTGCGCGCGCGCAAGCACCGCGAGGACAGGCCCTTCGCGGTGATGGTCGCCACGGTGCAGGCAGCCGGCGGGCTCGTGCGCCTCGGCGAGCTCGAGCGGGCGCTGCTGTGCGGCCCCGAGCGGCCGATCGTGCTCGCCCCGCGACTCCCGTATGCGGCGGTTGCGCCGTCGGTTGCCCCGGTTGCGCAAGAGCTGGGTGTGATGCTGCCCTACTCTCCGCTGCACCACCTGCTGCTCGCCGACCTCGGTGCGGATACGACGCTCGTGATGACCAGCGCCAACGTCTCCGACGAGCCGATCGTCTATCGCGACGAGGACGCGACGGCCCGCCTGCGCGACATCGCGGACCTGCTGCTCGTCCACGACCGCCCGATCCAGACGCGTACCGACGACTCGGTCGTGCGCGTGGTGGACGCCCCAACCGGTCCGCGCAAGCTGGTGTTAAGACGCTCGCGCGGGTACGTGCCCGCCGGCCTGCTGCTCCCTGACCCAGCCGAGCGCCCGATCCTCGCCTGTGGCGCCGAGCTGAAGAACACGTTCTGCCTGGCCCGGGGGCCCCGCGCGTGGGTGTCCCACCACATCGGCGACCTCGAGAACTACGAGACTCTGTGTGCGTTCACCGAGGGCATCGAGCACTTCAAGCGGCTGTTCGAGGTGGAGCCCGAGGTGGTCGTGCACGACCACCACCCCGAGTACCTGTCGACCAAGTACGCGGCGGACTGCGACACCGAGTGGCTGGTCGGCGTCCAGCACCACCACGCCCACCTGGCCGCGTGCCTGGCCGAGCACGGCGAGCAGGGCAGCGCCGTGGGGGCGATCTTCGACGGAGCCGGCTACGGGCCCGACGGGACCGTCTGGGGTGGCGAGTTGCTGCTCGGCGACCTCGCCGGTTTCCGCCGCGTGGGGATGCTCCTGCCCGTTCGCCTTCCGGGCGGCGCACGCGCGATCCGGGAACCGTGGCGGATGGCGTGCGCGTGGCTGGCGGCCGCGGACGAAGCCGAGGCCGAGCACGAGGAGTGTGAGTACGAGCCGAAGATCCCGCTCGCGCTGCGAGGGCGCGTGGACGAGCGAGCGTGGCGCCAGGTGGCTCAGCTCGTGCGCACTGGCCTACAGTCCCCTGTGACGACGAGCGTGGGACGCCTGTTCGACGCGGTCGGCGCGCTGTGCGGGCTGCGAGCGCAGGTCAACTACGAGGGCCAGGCGGCCGTCGAGCTCGAGGCCGCGTGCGACCCCGCCGAGCGCGGCCACTACCCGATCTCGCTGAGCCACGACGGCGAGCTGGTCACGATCAACCCGTGTGAGACGATCCACGCGCTCTGCGCCGACGTCGAGGCGGGCGTGGCGCTCGGCGCGGTCGCGAGCCGCTTCCACGCTGCGCTGAGCGCCGCGACAGTGGAGGCGCTGGTCTGCGCGGCCTCCTCGGAAGGCTGCGAGCTGGTCGTGCTCTCCGGGGGGGTGTTCCAGAACCGGCGCCTGCTGGAGGCGGTCACGGCGGGCCTGCACACGGCGGGTCTGCGCGCGATCACGCCCGAACGGCTACCTGTCGGCGATGGCGGGATCTCCTACGGCCAGGCGGCGGTGGCCGCCCGGCTGATGGTCTCGTCTCCGGCGCGCGGGGAGCCGAGGGCGTGAGCGAGTCGAGCGCCCAACTCGACCAGATCATCAAGCGAGGAGTGTTCATCCGTGGCGCCACTCGCCCGTTCGGCGAGCTGACACTCGATGACGCGCGGGCGCGGGCGGACGAGCTGCGCGCGGTCACCGGGTGGGGGCCGACGGTGCGGGTGGCACCAGTGGCGCAGGCATGGCGTGAGCTCGCCCTGGCGATGGAGCGCACCGGGTCCGCCTGCGTCGGCGAGCTCGAGGCAGGGGTCGTGGTCGAGCTCGCGCAGAGGCTGTGGGTCGTGCTTCCAGGCGGGCCCTTGATGTCTTAGGGTCTCGACGTGGGCCCACCACGCCTTCGGCCTTGCGTCCGCGCCTCGCTCGGCCCTCGCCGCCCCAGAAGCACGTCCCTACCGAGATAGGCCCTTAGCGCTCCGGCTCACCCGTCGAGGCGTTTGGCGCCGATGCGCTGTGCGAGCGCCACGAAGACGTCTTCCATCATCTCCACGCTGACGGTGTCGGGGGCGACCTGCTGCTCGAGCGTGATGCCGCAGCCGATCGCCATCATCGCCGTGGCGACTTCATCTGCCTCACGCTCGTCGCACCGGACGCGTTCTCTCATGCAGATCTCCGCGATCATTCGTGTGCTCGCCTCGCGCCACAGCTGATCCTGTTCGCGAAAGCGCCGGGCGACGTCGGGGTTGCGTGCGGCGTGGACGGAGAATTCGGCCATCAGGAGGCTCCACTCGGGGTCGGCGAGGTGGCGCTCGTAGAAGGTGCGGGCCGCGGTCTGGGCGGCGTCCTCGAGCGTGCCGTCCTCCAACAGGCGCTCGGCGATCAGCTGCACGCTCTTCTGCGCCTCGCGGTCGTGCAGCGCCAGGAAGAACTCCTCCTTGTTGGCGAAGCTCGAGTACACCGCGCCGCGCGAGTAGCCGGCCTCCTCGGCGATCTCGTCGACCGAGGCCTGGTGGAAGCCGTCGCGGCGGAAGATCACTGCGGCCGAGTCCAGCACCAGCTCGCGTGTGCGGGCGCGGCTCTCCTCGCGGGTCATCCGTCGTCGCTGGACTGTCGCTGATCGTTGCATCCGTCACATTCTATGCGCCGCGAATCTCCACGTCAAACGCCTTGACAAGCCGGTGAGATTCAGATACACCTTGCACTTCAATGGTACTTGCACCCACCCTGATCGGCGGTGGCGGCGGTACGGCCGTAGACGTTCGCTGCGATCCCGCCCAGTTCGGTCCCTACGCCTTCGGCCGCCGATGAGCACACTCGCCCGCTTCGTCCTGCGCCACCCGCGCAAGATCGTCGGGTTCTGGGTGCTCGTGCTGCTGCTCAGCGGCGCGGGCGCCTCACGCCTGAACGACCGCGTGCAGAACGGGGGGTACATCGCCTCCGGCTCGCAGTCTCAGCGGGAGGTTGCGCTCGGGGAACGTCTGTTTGGCACCTCCTCCTCGGAACCGCAGGCCTACCTGTCGGTGCTCGCCGCGCCCGGAGGGCCGGCGGTCCCCGCGCGCGAGGTCCTGCTGGCCGCCCGCGCGCTGCGCGGTGTGGCGGGCGTCCGGACGGTCGGCTCGCCCGTGCTCTCGGCGGACGGGCGCGCGGCCCTGCTCCCAGTGGTGTTCGCCGGCACCGTCGGCTACGCCCAGACCCGCGTGCCGGCCGTCGAAGTGGCGCTCGCCCACGCCCAGCTGAGCGCCGTGAAGGCGCAGCTGGTCGGTCAGGCCGGCATCTACCAGCGCTACGAGGTGCAGTCCAAGAAGAGCTTGCAGACCTCCTCGCTGATCTCCTTTCCGGTGACGCTCGTGATCCTGCTCGTCGCGTTCCTCTCGGTGGTCGCGGCGCTGCTGCCACTGGGTCTCGCGGCCGTGTGCGTGGGCGTGACCTTCGGGATGCTCTACCTCCTCTCCTACGTGGTGCAGTTGAGCGTGTTCGTCGAGGACACCGTTCTCGTGCTCGGCCTCGGTCTGAGCATCGACTTCTCGCTGTTCATGGTCACGCGCGTCCGCGAGGCGTTGGCGCGCGAAGGTGTGACCGTCGAGCAGGCCGTCACCGAGGCGCTGCAGACGAGCGGTCGTGCGATCGCTGTCTCCGCCCTGACGATCGCCGCGGCGCTCGGCGGGCTGTACGTCACGGGACTCGGAATCTTCGCCTCGCTGGCCACGGGCGCGATCGGCGCGGCGCTGATCGCGGCGGCGGCCGCGCTGACGCTGACCCCCGCCGCGCTCGTACTGCTCGGCGAGCGACTCGACCGCCTCTCGTTCCCGGTTGCGGTGCGTGCCGCCCGCAACGGCAGGTTCTGGCGCGGGCTCGCTGACTTCGTGGTGCGCCGCCGCGTCGCGGTCGTCGCGGTCCTCGTGCCGGTCCTGGTCGTGCTGTCGGTCCCGCTCGCCGGGATGCACATCACGCTGAAGTCGATCAGCGTGCTGCCGAGCTCAGACCCGGTGCGCGTGGCCTCCGCCGGCGTCGCCCAGCACTTCGGGCCGGGCGCCGGCACCCCCGCGGTCGTCGTCGCCCACGCTCCGCCCGCGCGCGTGAGGCAGGTCGTCGGGGCGCAGCCGGGTGTCGTGCAGGTTGGTCCGACCGAACGCGGAGCGCAGGGGTGGGTGCGCGTCTCCGCCACGCTCGACGCCTACGCCGACAGCGCGCGTGCGGACACCGTCGTCCGCGGACTGCGCACCTCGCTGCACCACGCGTTCGGCGCACGCGCC
Source organism: uncultured Solirubrobacterales bacterium (assembly GCA_963701215.1). Lineage (GTDB taxonomy): Bacteria > Actinomycetota > Thermoleophilia > Solirubrobacterales > Solirubrobacteraceae > Palsa-744. The sequence goes on along the minus strand of OY969580.1, from coordinate 3,239,464 downwards.
GTCGTCGGTGGCGCCACCGCGATAGGACTAGACCTGATCGAACGCATCGACGCGCGCACGCCGCTCGTGGTGCTCGTCGTGCTACTCGCCGAGATCCTCGTCCTGACCCTGATCTTCGCCGCGCCGCTGATCGCGTTGAAGGCCGCGCTCACGACGCTCCTGTCGGTGTCTGCGGCGCTCGGCGTCATGACGTTCTGCTTCCGGGGGACCGGCGACATCGGCTACTTCGTGCCGCTGTTCCTGTTCGCGACGATCTTCGGTCTCTCGACCGACTACGAGGTGTTCCTGCTCTCGCGCGTGCGCGAGCACCACCGCGAAGGCGCCTCCAACACCGACAGCCTCAAGCGCGCGCTGATCGGCAGCTCGCGCTCGATCACGCTCGCCGGCCTCACGATGGGCGTCGTGTTCTTCTCCTTCGCCGTCTCACCGCTCGTCCCGTTTCAGGAGTTGGGCGTCGGCATGGGCCTCGCGATCGTCCTGGACGTGACCGTCGTGCGGGGCCTGCTGGTGCCCGCGACGGTGGCGCTGCTCGGCGAGGCGAACTGGTGGCGGCCGGGACGGCGGTGGCGAGACGGGCGCGCACACGCTCCCGCTGGGGGTGACGGCGCGGCCGTCGAGCGCCACGGCGAACGGGGCATTGGTGTCGCGGTGGGCAGCGGGGAGTAAGGTCGGTCGCTCACGCCGGCAGCAGATCGCAGAAGACGAATCCCTCGCGCTCGACGACCTCGCCCGTTTCGCACGCGATCGGCTTGGAAAAGATCGGTCCACCGTGGACAAAGGTGTGGAACTCGCCATTCTCGCCACAGGGGTCAACGCTCTCAGGCAGGTCGACGAGCAGCTGCTCGTCGTACGCGCGACCCGCGAAGGAGGCGTCGAGTGCTCGCGGGTCCAGGCAGACGATGAACGCCTCGAAGCCGGCGGCGATGAACTCCCGTGCCAGGACGCCGGTGTCACGCCCCCAGAGCGGGAAGAGGCCGCGCATGTCGTTTGCGGCGAGTCGCTGCTCGCGGTAGGCACGGACGTCCTCGAGGAAGAGGTCCCCGAAGGCGACGGCCTCGACGTCGGACAGGGGAGGGGAGGCGAACGCCTCGGCCATGCGTGCCTCGTAGACCTCGTTGACGCACCCCGGCGGGATGCGAACCTCGACGAGCGGAGCGCCGACCGCGTCGGCCTGCCTCGCGAGCAGCTCGCGACGGACCCCGTGCATGCTGATGCGATCGTAGGCATCGGTCACGGTCGTGATCAGAGCCACGGGCTCCACGCCCTGGCGGCGCAGGGTCCAGAGCGTCAGAGCCGAATCCTTGCCACCGCTCCAGGAGAGTGCGGAGTGGACGGTCATACGCTGACTGTAACCGGCGAGGGGTCACGGGCGCTCGCCTGCGCGGCCTCCGCGGTAGGGCGGTCGTGTCGAAGAACCAGCTCCGCGGCCTGAGAAGCCACTGCCGGACTCGTTGGGGGAGAATGTAGAGCGTGATCGTCAAGCGGAGCGCATCCGGCTACGAGACGATGAGCTCGCTCATCGAGGCGATCGCGACGGAGGCGGCGAGCGGATCGATGGTGGAGCCCGGAGCGTCGACCCGTAAGGCTGGAGGGCAAACGTGACAGCCGTCGCTGCTCCTGGCGGACGATCGCGGAACCTGATCCTGGCGGCGATGATCTTCGCCGTCGCGATGACCTTCATCGACCAGACGATCGTGTCGATCGCGGCGCCGGAAATCCAGAAACAGCTCAGCCTGAGCAGCACTGGCGTGCAGTGGGCAATCAACGCCTACCTGCTGTCGCTGGCGGCGCTCTTCGCCTTCGGTGGTCGACTGGCGGACACGGTGGGCCACCGCAGGATGGTGACGCTCGGCGTGATCGTGTTTGCGGGTTCCTCGGCGCTGTGCGGGCTCACCCCCAAGGGGAGCTTGGCGGAGGCGTGGATCGTGACGTTCCGGGTGATCCAGGGGGCGGGCGGGGCGATCATGTTTCCGGCGGCGTTGGCGATCGTAGTGCAGACCTTCGACTTGCGCGAACGCGGGCGAGCGCTGGCGATCTTCTTCGGCATCGCCGGCGGCCTCACCGCGATCGGCCCGATCCTCGGCGGCTTTCTCACACAGTGGACGTGGAGGGCCATCTTCTGGGTCAACCTCCCTGTCGCCGCGATCGCCTTGGTGCTGATCGTGCTCTCCAGGCCGACCACGGTGCACCGAGCGGCTCGCATGGACTACCGCGGCCTGGTTCTGATCGCCTCGGGTGTCGCCCTGAGCGTGTTCGGATTCCAGCAGTCCTCGATCTGGGGATGGAGCAGTCCCGGCACCTGGGCTTGCATCGTCGTGGGTGCGGCGCTCCTGGTGGTGTTCTACTTCGTCGAGGTTCGCACCGCGTCACCGCTCATCGAAGTGCACATCTTTCGCATCCGGGCGTTCCTGGTCGAGAACATCGTGCTCGGGACTTCCAACCTGGTGTTCATCCCCGTGTTCTTCTTTGCCAGCGAGTACGCCCAGCTCGCGCTGGGCAAGTCTCCATCGCAGGCCAGCCTCGTCCTGCTGTACTTCTTCCTCGGGTTCGTCATCGCCGCCCAGATCGGCGGCCGGATGCTCGACAGGGTTGGGGGCAAGCGCCCGGTGGTGCTCGGTTGTGCCCTAGCCGCGGTGGGGTTCTGGCTGTGGGCCGGAAAGGTCACGGGCCTCGACCTCGCCTCCCAGCAGTGGTACGTCGTTCTCACTGGGGCCGGCATGGGGCTGATGCTCGGTCAGGCCAGCACGGACGCCGTCAATCGAGCCTCCCGTCTCTCCTACGGCGAGGCCACCGGCATCACCCAGACGGTCCGCAACTACGCCGCCAGCTTGGGGCTGGCGATCCTCGGCACCATCCTCGTCTCGCAGATGCGCTCCCGGCTCACCACTTCGCTGATCGCGCGGGGTCTCTCCAGCGTGCGGGCACACGCGGAGGCATCCAGCATCGCCCAGTCCCGGGGTGGGAGTGTCGGATCGATCCCCCACTTCGTGCGTCTCGACTTCGCTTACGCCACCCGCTCTGTGCTCTACGTGATGGCGGCGATCATGGCCGTCGCTGCAATCGTGGCCTTGGTCGGTCTGGGTGCAGGGGTGCAGCAGGAAGACGCGCCTGAGACTGACCCTGAAGCGGCTGAAGCGGAGGCTCTTGTCTGATCGAGAGCGGGCTGAGTGATGGGTAGGTCACCTCGGGAAGGCGGTCTGCCGCTGCGGCCTCACGGCGCGGGCGTGACCCCGATCGGCGGTCCTTCGTACTTGGACCCCGTGGGGCTCGTCCAGAGCACGCGCCAGTCGACGCCCGCAACGGTCGAGGTGAAGTGCCAGTAGCCGAGCGAGTCGGTGGTGGCCGTGCGGAGCACGCGGTAGCGCCGCGCCCCGCGCGTCTTCACGAGGACCGTCACCGTCGTCGGCCCCATCGCCGGCCGCGCCAGCCCCCACAGAGAGAAGCCGTGTCCCACCCGGGAGACCACCAGAGGCACCGGCCATGCGGAGTAGAGTGGCTTCGCGCTCCCGTTCACGTACTCGAGACCCGTCTGGAAGCCTACGCGACCGCCGTGGACGCCCGACCCCGGCGGCCCGCCGAGCGGGTCGTCGCGCAGCAGGTACTGCGAGAAGGCCGCCACGCGCGGGTCCCTCCAGGCGATGTATTCGGCGAGCGCGTCGTATTCGGCCTGCTTGGCCACCGACACCCCCAGGTAGCGGTTGGGCTTGCTCTGCACCCCGAACTCCGTCAGGTAGATCGGCATCCCCGAGCGGATCGCCCCCGCCCCCGCCGCCAGGTCCAGCGCGCGTTCCAGGCGCGAGAGCGTCCCGATCGTGACGTCGTCGGGCTCCGGGGGCATCCACAGGGGGCCCAGCTTGTTGGTGTACGCGTGGTGGGCGTACCCGTACGCCGGCAGTGCTTCGCAGGAGCCCGCCTTGCGGTAGTGGGAGCTCAGGCACAGCGTCCCCCGCAGGAAAGCCAGCGGGGCCACGTCGTGGAGCAGTCCGTAGTGGCGGATGTAGGAGCGGCTGAGGCTGTCTTCCCCGGTCGGCTCCGTTTCGCCCATCAGCACCTTCGGGTGCGCGAGACCTGCCGCCTGCAGGCCGGCGTAGCCCGCCTGAAACAGACCGCGGTAGATGCGCGGCGAGGCCGGGGAGCCGTTGGGGCTGAACTGGGGCAGCAGGAAGGCCGCGTCGTTGGGCTCGTTCCAGATCGCGAACAGCGCGACCTCCGAGCCGTAGTGGTGGCCCACCGCGGTCATGAATTCCTGGAAGTCCTGCCAGTTGGGGCTCGTGTAGTTGGTGCCGTTGGCGCTTGCCCACCGCGGCACCGGGGAGGTCACCGTCAGCAGCACCGGCCATTTCAGTGCCTGCGCCTTCGCCAGCAGCCAGTCGTAGGCGCCCCAGTGGTAGTCCGTGGGGTTCGTCGCTTCGAACTTCGGACGCCTCCTGCTCCCGGCGCCGGGAGCCACGTCGGCCCAGGTCAGCTCCACGCGTAGCGCGTGCACTCCCAGGTGCTCCATCTGCGCGATCGCGTGTTCGCGCGAGCGCGCTTCGAGCAAGACCTGCCCACCCTCGAAGAAGACCGTCTGGTTGTGCGAGGCGAGCGCCGGGGCGGTGCCCACCGTCGCGGCGAGGGCCGAGCAGCAGGCGAGCAGTACACCGAGGAGTACGCGGGGACGCGACATGCGGGGGACTCCAATCCGTCGGGGGCTTACAGGTACGCGGGGTACGACGCACAGACGCGTCGCGGAGCGGCCGTGCCGTCGCAGGGAAGGTGGACACGCTGGCGTGCTCGCGCTTAAGACACCGTACCTGAGTGGATGTTGCGGTCGCCTCCACGTCTTCCCTGTCCTGGGCGCCCGGGAGGGGCGTGTGGCTGGGGTCTCGCGAGTGTCGGAACGCGGTCCCAGGTGTCTGCCGCGGGCTGACCACCACCGCTTGGGGTAGCGTTGCGGCCGATGAGCGCGCCAACCGCCCCCGACGACGTCGTCCTCACCCACGCCGAGGCCCAGGCCAACGCCCGGCCGCCCCTGCTCGTGCTCGAGCCGCTGCGCGCGTTCCTCGACGCTCACGGCCTCGGTGCGGGGGAGCTGCACGCGAGCCCGATCGGCGAGGGGCACTCCAACGTCACCTACCTGATCCGCCGCGACGACGGCGCCGAGCTCGTCCTGCGCCGCCCGCCCCGCCCGCCGCTGCCGCCCTCCGCCCACGACGTGCTGCGCGAGGCGCGTCTGCTGCGCGCGCTGCGCGGAACCCCCGCGCGCGTGCCCACCGTGCTCGCCGTGGGGGAGGACACGGCCACGATCGGCTGCCCCTTCTACGTGATGGAGCGGATGCAGGGCGAGGCGATCGTGTTCAGCCTGCCCGCCGCGCTCGACGCGCCCGCCGAGCGTCGGCGGATCGGCGAGGAGTTGGTCGACGCACTCGCGGAGATCCACGCCGTGGACTGGCGCGCCGTGGGCTTGGAGGGCTTCGGCAAGCCCACCGGCTACCTGGAGCGCCAGTTGCGGCGCTTCTCCGGGCTGTGGGAGCACAACAAGACGCGCGAGATCCCCGCCGTCGAACGCGTCGCGGGCTGGCTGGCCGAGCACCTGCCCGAGTCCGGCCCCGCCACCGTCGTGCACGGGGACTACCGCCTCGGCAATACCATGTTCGCCACCGACGCCCCCCCGCGGCTGACCGCGGTGCTCGACTGGGAGATGGCCACGATCGGCGACCCGCTCGCCGACCTCGGGTACCTGTGCATGGTGTGGGGGCAGGCCGACGATCCCCCTGGTGGTATCCGCGACTCGCTGGGGGCGGTCACCAAGGCCGAGGGCTTCCCCACGCGCGCGGAGCTGCTCGCGCGCTACGAGGAGCGCACCGGGCGCTCGATGAGCGACCTGCGCTGGTACGTCACGCTCGCGGTGTGGAAGATGACGGTGTTCATGGAGGGAAACTACAAGCGTGCCCTCGCAGGCACGACCGACGACCCCTACCTCAAGCATTTCGGGGAGGGCGTCCTGCAGCTCGCCGCCCACGCCGAGGAGGTGACGCGCGGTGAGTGAGCGCACGGCCCTGCTCGTCGACTGGGGCGGGGTGATGACCACCAACCTGTTCCACTCCTTCTCGGCCTTCTGCGAGGCTGAAGGTCTCGACCCCGCCGCGCTCGTGGAGGCGTTCCGCGGCAACGAGGCCGCCCGCGAGCTGCTGGTGGGCTTCGAGGAGGGCCGCGTCGCGGAGGCCGACTTCGAGTCCCAGCTCGGGGGCCTGCTCGGCCTCGTCTCGCCCTCGGGCCTGATCGACCGCCTGTTCGCCGGCGCCGTGCTGGAGGAGGCGATGGTCCACGCGGTACGCGCCGCCCGCTCCGCGGGGGTCGCCACCGGGCTGATCTCGAACTCGTGGGGCACCACCCGCTACCCGCGCGAGCTGCTCGGCGAGCTGTTCGACGGCGTCGTGATCTCCGGGGAAGTCGGCATCCGCAAGCCCGCCGCCCGCATCTACGAGCTCGGCGCGCAGGCCATCGGGCACGAGCCCGCCCGCTGCGTGTTCGTCGACGACCTCCCCTTCAATCTCACTCCCGCCGAGGAGCTCGGCATGGCCACCGTGCACCACACCGCTGCGGAGACCACGATCGGGGAGCTGGAGCGGCTGCTCGGGGTCGCGCTGGAGACGCAGTCGTCTGACGGTCCTCAGGGGTCCTGAGGACATCAAATCGGACCTATATCACTTTACAAAATGAAGCTATATAGGGCCCTAAAAGTACATTCAACAACCAGCCCTCTCCCGCACCCGACCCATCCGCGGCGGCCACCGCGAGGCGAGATCCGAGATCCGACCCCGGCCGATCCCGGCCGATCCCGGGTCAGTCGCGCTTGCCCCGGCCGTACAGCAGCTTCAGCGCTTTGCCCAGCCGTTTGGTGCCCCCGCGCGTGTACGGGAAGAAGTGCAGTTCGCGCTTGAGCGCCAGCCGCGGCGTCACCAAGAGCGCCTGCTGGTTGCAGTACTTGCGAATCCCATGCGCGCCGTGGCGTGAGCCGAGGCCCGAGGCCTTCACGCCGCCCATCGGCAGCTCCAGCGCCGCGAAGTTGATGATCGCGTCGTTGACGCACACCGCGCCCGCTTCCACGCGCCGGGCGATCTTCTCGCCCTTCTCCGTGTCCTTGCTGAAGACCGAGCCCGCAAGGCCGTAGGGGGAGTCGTTGGCGAGGCGCACCGCCTCCTCGGCGTCGCGCACCTTCATGATCGGCAGCGTCGGGCCGAACGTCTCCTCCTGCATGATCTTCATCGAGTGGTCGACGTCCACGAGCACGGTCGGCTCGAAGTAGTGCCCGTCGCCCGTGCCGCGGTGCCCGCCCGTGAGCGCCCGGGCGCCCTTCGCAAGTGCGTCCTGCACGTGGTCTTCCACGAGGTCCACCTGCGGCGGGAACGTCATCGAGCCGACCTCGACCGTGCCGGGGCCCCCGTCGGGGCGGCCCTGGCGCAGCGCGCGCACCTTGTCGGTGACCTTCGCCACGAACTCGTCGTACACCGGCGCCTCGACGTACGCCCGCTCGATCGAGATGCACGTCTGGCCGGAGTTCTGCATCGAGTAGTACGTCGCCACGTTCGCCGCGCGCTCGAGGTCGGCGTCGGCGAGCACGATCATCGGGTCCTTGCCGCCCAGCTCCAGCGAGGAGGGGATCAGCCGCCGGCCAGCCGCTTCGGCGACCTTGCGCCCGGTGCGCGTGGAGCCCGTGAACATGATCATGTCCACCTCCTCGATCAGCGCCGCCCCCGTCGCCCCGCGGCCGGTCGCCACCTGGAAGACGTCCTCGGGGATCCCGCAGGCACGCAGGCCTTCGGCCAGCAGCAGCGAGGTCAGCGGGGTGATCTCCGAGGGCTTCAGGATCACGGCGTTGCCCGCCGCCAGCGCGGGGATGCAGTCGCCGAAGGAGTTCGTCAACGGGTAGTTCCACGGGCCGATCACGCCGACCAGGCCCAGTGGGCGGTAGCGCAAGATCAGCTTCTTGCCCTTCACGAACACCGTGCTCGAGCGCACCCGCTCGTCGGCCAGGTACTCCTCCGCGTGCTTGGCCCAGAAGCCGAACGCCCCGCCGCCGTAGGAGATCTCCGCCAACTGTGCGTCCTCGTAGGTCTTGCCGGTCTCCGAGACGATCGTCCGCACGATCCGGTCGGCGTTGTCCATCACCCACTTCTGCATCCGCAGCAGCACGCGCCCCCGGCCCTCGAAGCCGTACGCCTCCCACGTCGGCTGGGCCAGGCGCCCGCGCTTGGCCAGGTCCGCGACCGCCGCCGCGTCGAGGTCCGGAACGGTCGTGATGATCTCACCCGTCGCGGGGTTTTCGACGGGGATCTCCGTCTCCGCGGCCGCCGCCGAGCTTCCGTTGGTCGCGCCGTTGTGGATTTCGGTTGCGTGCTGCTCGACTGTCGCCATCGTGGACCTCCGCCGCTTGTTTGCGCTCGCTCAGTTAGAGGCTACACCTCGCGCGCGGTCACGTTGGAGTTTGTGCCGACGGCGCATGCGCCGTCGGAGCAGGGCCGCATGCGGCCCTGCTGGGAACGGCCACATGTGGCCGTTCCGGACCTGCCGCATGCGGCAGGTCCCCCCATGCGGGCGCCGCTACTCAGACAGCTCGATCGAGGCGATCCCGACCGGCTCCACCGGGCGGTCCGAGCCATCGGTGGGGAGGCCCTCCAGGCGGTCTACTACGTCCATCCCGTCGGTCACCTGCCCGAACACGGTGTGCTTGCCGTCCAGCCACGAGCACTTCTTGGCTGTAACGATGAAGAACTGCGAGCCGTTCGTGTTCGGGCCCGCGTTGGCCATCGCCAGCGCCCCGCGCACGATCTTGTGGGGGTTGATCTCGTCCTCGAACGTGTACCCCGGGCCGCCGGTGCCGCTGCCCTGCGGGCAGCCGCCCTGGATCATGAAGTCCTTGATGACGCGGTGGAAGTTGAGGCCGTCGTAGAAGCCGTCGCCTGCGAGCTTGCGAAAATTTGCGACCGTCTTCGGGGCGTCCTCGTCGAACAGCTCGAAGGTGATCGCGCCCTCGGTGGTCTGCATCGTTGCTGTGGACATGACCCCTACCCTACCCGCTCGGCCACCGCGGGGCGTCCCCGCACCGTGCTGCCCCGCAGCGCCTCGATCACGCGGTCGGCCTCGGCCTCGGGTACGGAGAGGAACGAGAAGCGGTCGAGCACCTGCACGTCGCGCACCGCCTCGCCGTCGAGACCCGTCGCGGAGGTCACGGCGCCGACGATGTCCGCCACCTGCACGCCGCCCGCGCGGCCGCCGGCCAGGACCAGCTTTGCGTGGGGCTCCGAGCCATCGCGCGAGATGTGCGGCTTGGAGTGCCGGCGCGGGCGCTCGCGCACCGGCGTGGGCGCCCCCTTCGCGCCCTGCTCCCACGGGGCGATCGAGGTGCCGATGTGGCGCTCGATCGCCTCCAGCTCGCGCTTCTGGCGCGTCTCCACGAACGTGATCGCTCGTCCTGAGCGGCCCACGCGGCCGGTGCGCCCGATGCGGTGCACGTACGTGTCGGGCGAGGTGGGCACGTCGTAGTTGATCACGTGCGTCACGGTGGAGATGTCGAGGCCCCGCGCGGCCACGTCGGTCGCCACGAGCACCGGCACGCGGCCGCTCTTGAACGCGAGCATCACCCCGTCGCGCGCGCCCTGCGTCATGTCGCCGTGCAGCGCGCGCACGTTCATCCCCCCGTCGCGCAGCGTGCGGAACAGCTGGTCGCAGCGGATCTTCGTGCGCACGAACACGATCGCCTGGTCGGGACGCTCCGCACGCAGCACCTCCACGAGCTTCTCCGCCTTCTGCTTGGCGTCCACCGGGAGCTGGAACTGGGCCACCGTGTCGATCGTCAGCGTGGCGGCCTCGACCACGACCGTCACCGGGTCGTACAGGTACGCGTCGGCGAGCTTGCGGATCGGCGGCGGCATGGTGGCCGAGAACAGCGCAGTCTGGCGGCCGGAGGGGGTCATCGAGAGGATCCGCTCCACGTCCTCCAGGAAGCCCAGGTCGAGCATCTCGTCGGCCTCGTCCAGCACCACGAAGCGGCAGTCGTGCAGCACGAAGGAGTGCCGGGAGATCAGGTCGAGCACCCGGCCCACGGTCCCCACCACCACATGGCCCCCCGCCCGCAGCTGCGCCTGCTGCGTGCGGATCGGGGCGCCGCCGAAGACCGCGACGACGTCCACGCCGGCGTGGGACCCGTACACGCGCAGCGCCTGTGTCACCTGGATGCACAGCTCGCGCGTGGGGGTCAGCACGAGCGCCTGCACCTCCCGCTCCTCGGGGTCCACGTACTCCATGATCGGCAGCCCGAACGCTGCCGTCTTGCCGGTGCCGGTCTGCGCTTGGCCGACCACGTCGCGCCCCTCCAGCAGCGACGGGATCGCCTGCTCCTGGATCGGGCTGGGCGCCTCGTAGCCCACGTCGCGCAGGGCCTTCAGGGTGCGCTCGGTGAGCCCGAGCTCGGCGAAAGTCTTGGCCATGACCGTAAGGAGCTTACGGACTGGCCGTCTTAGACGCTCGGGTCGAGCAACAGCTTGCCCGTGGTGTGCCGCTCGCACAGGTCAACGTGCGCTCGCGCCGCCTCCGTAAGAGGGTAGGTGTGTCCGACCACGACCCGCAGCTCGCCGCGCCCCACCCGCGCGAACAGGTCCTCCAGCGCGTCGGTGAACATACCCGGGCGCTCCAGGCAGTGGAAGATGTAGAAACCCACCACAGCGCGCGAGTGGCGTAGCAGCGAGCCCGTGCGCACCTCGTTGGGCTGCTGGGAGGCGATCCCGCAGATCACGAGCCGCCCGAACGGGGCCAGGGCGCGGTAGGAGGCGTCGAACACAGCACCCCCCGCCATCTCGAACACGACATCCACCGGGCGCCCCCCGTTGGCCTCCAGCAGGCGCTCGGTGAGGCCCTCCGGCGCGGGGTCCACCGCCGCGTCCGCGCCCAGCTCCAGCGCGAGCTCGCGCTTCTGCGCGCTGGAGGCGGTGGCGATCACCCGGCCGGCGCCGAGCGGACGCCCGAGCTGCACCGCGAGCGAGCCGACGCCTCCCGCGGCCGCGTGGACGACGACCGTCTCGCCCGACTCCTCACCGCTCGTCCTCGCGGCTTCGTCGGTCCCCCGGTTCATTGCCTCCCCGACGCGCCCCGCCGTGCGATAGAGGTGCCACGCTGTGGTCCCCTGCAAGAGCAGCGCCAGTGCCGTCCCGTCGTCAACTCCCGCGGGGATCGCGAACACGTGCTCCGCGGGCGCCGTGGCGTACTCGGCGTAGCCACCCGTGCCGGTCAGCGCGACCACGCGCTCGCCCGTGTCCTCGCGCACGCCCGCCACCTCCCCGCCCGGCACCAGCGGCAGGGTCGCCTTGCGCACGTAGGAGTTCGTGCGCGTGTGAGTGTCCGCGAAGTTCACTCCCGCGCGGGTCACCCGGATCAGTATCTCGCCGGCACCCGGTTGCGGCCGGGGCAGGTCCACGAGCCGCAGAACCTCGGGGCCGCCGAACTCGGTCATCTGGATCGCGCGCATGGGGGGGAGGCTAGCCGACGGCCTCCCGGCCGAGCCCACCCCCCAGCGCGGGGGCGGCAGCTGAGTGAGCACAGGACTTTTTTGATGGCGGCCTCCGGCCGCTACGGCGTTCGCATGGCGCACCTGGGTTGGTGTAGGAGCCGAGCCTGGCGTGGGCTTGACAACGTGGTGCGAGTATGGTTATATAGCTTGGCTACGAGTCCACCGGGGTGGAGTCGGGCATACATAGAGTCTAGTTGGGTCAGCACACCTTGGTGTTGACTTCGATAGCGCTGACAGGGTGTGTCAGGGAAGAGGGACTGGGGTCACGTTGGTTATGAGGGAGATTGGTTAGCGTGGTTTCGAGAGGGAAAAACATGCAAGGTATGCGTGCCGCTCAATTGGGTGGTCTTGCTAGTGCAGTGTTCCGGAAGTGGCTTGCTTTTGTAGGCTAGTTTTGGTACGTTTGGTTGGTGGCGCGTGCTGCTGGTGTGATTGAGCTGTCGGAGGGTGAGGAGCAGGAGCTCCGTGGGTGGTTGCGTCGGCCGTCGGTGCCGCAACAGCAGGCGACGCGCGCGCGGATCGTTTTGCGTGCTGCTGAGGGCGCTACTAACACGCAGATTGCCGCTGAGACGCACGTTTCGTTGCCGACGGTGGGGTTGTGGCGACGGAATTTCTGTGATCGCCGGCTGGATGGGCTGGCTGATGCTCCGCGCTCGGGACGCCCGCGCGAGATCGATGATGATGAGGTCCAGCGCGTTCTCGCCAAGACGTTGGAGACCCCGCCGGATGGCAGCACGCACTGGAGCGTTCGTCGGCTGGCCGCAGCGACCGGGATCTCTGCGTCGACGGTGCACAGGATCTGGCGCGATCACAAGCTCAAATCGCACCAGGTCCGCTCGTTCAAGTTCTCCAAAGACCCCCAGCTCGCGGAGAAGATCGTCGATGTCGTCGGGCTGTACATGGACCCGCCGAAAGGCGCGCTGGTGCTGTGCATCGACGAGAAGACCCAGATCCAAGCCTTGGACCGGACACAGCCAACTTTGCCGATCAAGCCGGGCCGATCCGCCCGGATGACGCACGACTACAAGCGCAACGGCACGACCAGTCTTTACGCCGCGCTGGAGGTCGCGACCGGCGAGGTCACCGGGGCGTGCTACCCCAAACACCGCCACCAAGAGTTCCTCGCGTTCTTGAACACCCTCGTGCGTGCTTACCCCCGCCGTCCCCTGCACGTCGTGCTGGATAACTCCTCCACGCACAGCACCCCAGAGGTCGAGCGCTGGCTAGCTCGCCACAAGCGCGTGCACTTCCATTTCACCCCCACGAGCGCGTCGTGGATGAACATGATCGAGATCTGGTTCTCGATCCTCACAAACCAGCAAGTCCGCCGCGGCGTCTACCACGACGTCCCCGAGCTGATCGCAGCAATCGACTACTTCATCGAAAACTACAACGACCGCGCCAAACCCTTCATCTGGACCAAAACCCCCGAGCACATCATCACCAAAGCCACCAAACAACAAGCCACTTCAGGAACACCGCACTAGATGCATCAGCGGTCTGATGCATCTCTCTCTCTCTCTCTCTCTCTCTCTCAGCTTCTCGGCTAGCAGCTAGAAGCTTCGGTCGGTCGGCCCTCGCGGGTGACCTCGCGCGGGAGGTGTCGTGATGCCCGCGCGCTCGAGCACGGTGCGCGTCCCGGCGGCGGGCGCCTCGCGCGAGCAGATCGTCGAGATCCAGCGCTCGCGGATGCTAGCGGCGGCGGTCAAGGCGGTCGACGAGCTCGGTTACGCGAACGCGACGGTCACGACCATCACGAATCGCGCGCGGGTGTCGCGTCGCACGTTCTATGAGTTGTTCTCCAGCCGCGAGGATTGTCTGACCGCGGTGTTGGAGGATGTCGCGGCGCTGGTTGAGGGTGAGGTTGCCGCGGCGGGTCTGGAGGGTCTGTCGTGGCGTGAGCGGGTGCGTGGGGGCCTGTGGGTGATCCTGTCGTTCTTGGATCGCGAGCCGGCGCTCGCGCGGGTGTGTGTCGTGCAGGCGTTGCGCGGCGGCCCGCGGCTGCTCGGGCGTCGCGAGGAGCTCCTTGCGGGCTTGGCCGCCGTTGTGGATGAGGGTCGCCTGGAGGGCTCGCGAGCCGGGGGCAGCACCCCGTTGACGGCGGAGGGTACTGTCGGCGCGGCGTTCGCGATCGTCTATGCGCGATTGCTGCGGGGCGAGCGCGAGCCGCTCACCGGTCTTTTGGGTGAGTTGATGGGAATGATCGTGCTGCCCTATATGGGTGCGGCGGCGGCGCGGCGTGAGCTGGCGCGGCCCGTGCCCGCGGGTTCCGTGGGCGAGCCCGATCGGCCGACTGTGGCCGGGGGCGCCGTTGGCGATCCGCTGCAGGGTGTCTCGATGCGCTTGACGTATCGCACCGCGCGGGTCCTTGAAGGTATCGCGGAGCGCCCGGGGGCGAGCAACCGTGAGGCCGCGGAATGTGCGGGAATTCAGGACCCGGGGCAGGTATCGAAGCTTTTGGCGCGCTTGGAGCGGCTTGATCTGCTCACCAACGCGGGCGAGGGGCATGCGAAAGGTGAGCCGAACGCGTGGCATTTGACCCCGCTGGGTGAGCGTGTCACATCGCAGCTCAGCATCAGAAGCGAACTTGGGCGGGCGGCGGCATGAGCGCGATCGGCCGGCCCACCAAATCGGCCGCTCTACCTTCGGCGTGGCGGGAGGTCGAAGTGACGGTACAGGGTGATCGTGCAGCAGATCATGCCGATGGGTATGACTGCCCACAGGGGACCGCCCGCCAGGATGATGGCCAGCAGGAGCAGGCTGCCTGCTACCGAGATAGCGAAGTCGCGACGGTCGTAGTCGGTCATGAGACCACTCTAGCAACGAAGACAAAGAACATCACCAGGCCCAGCGCCATGCCGATCGCAAAGCCGGCGCCTATGCCGCGGTTGATCAGGTCGGCTCGTACATCCGCGTGGCCAGGGTCGAGCGCGAGCAGTGCGGCCAGCAGTCCGCCGCCGAAGGCCGTGAAACCGCCCAGGACAGTTGCCCACGCGAGCAGGCCGTTGACGACGGCCGTTCCCAGCGAGGGATTGTCCTCGCAGAGGATGTGGATGGTGGCAGCGACGAGTATGACGGCCACCGTACGCAGCGCCGGAGATGGAGCACTCGCCCGACGCGCGGATCGCCCGTGTTTGCGGGCCGCGCGGCGCGAAACCTGGCGCGAAATGGTCCATGTGCCCGTATTTGGGATGCAGCGAAGGCGGTTGGACTCGACCGGCTGCAACCCGTCCCACGACAACCGAGGGGCGTGTGTATGTCCCCTCCGACTCTCAATGGAGGAGAGCTAGACATGTTCCCAGTGATACGTAGACATCTCAGTTACAGCAACGTGGCCGCGACATTGGCCCTGGTCTTCGCCGTGACCGGCGGGGCCTTTGCGGCCACCGGCCACATTGGTGCCGCGGGTTCCGGGGCGACGGCCTCCGGCTCCAGGGCTTCGGCGTCCAGCTCCGGGGCTACGGCGTCCGCCGCTTACGCATCCGCCGCGAAGAGCAAGGCCAAGAGCAAGGGTGGCGCTCGGGGGCCCGCTGGGCCGAAAGGGGCGACCGGCGCGACGGGGGCCACTGGTTCGGCGGGGGCCACAGGACCAGGCGGCGCACAGGGCTCTGCGGGCACCAACGGCACAAACGGTACCAGCGGCGAACCCGGTAAAGAAGGCACGCCTGGCGCCGCCGGCGAAAGCGTGAAGTCTCATGAATTCACCGGCGAAAAAGAAGGGAAATGCCCAGAAGGTGGCTCTGAATTCAAGGTCGGGACCAAAACGGCAACATACGCCTGCAATGGTGAGAAGGGTGTGATCCACCCGGGCGAAACCCTCGCTCCTGAAGCCTCCGAGACCGGCGCGTGGTCGTTCGGGCCTATAACGGCAGCATCAGTCCCGAACGTAGGGGGTTTCGGAGTCATTCTGGATGTGCCGGTTGCTTCCTTCGCGATTCCGTTGGCCGCAATCCTGCCGGAAGCAGATGTCCACTACATCAACCCAGCGGGGGAAGAAGTCACAAACAGCGGGCCGGTTTCAGGAACGCCCGCCGACTGCAAGGGTGACAAGAATCAACCGACCGCTGAACCCGGCAACTTCTGTGTGTACGCCGGCGAAGAAGAGGGCGTAGAAACTAGGCAGGAAAGGATCTTGCAATCCGGCAACAACCAAGAAGGCGCCGGCACGACCGGAGCGATCGAGCGCTTCGAGGTCACAGGAAGTTTTGGGGCCGCCCATGGCACTTGGGCTGTGACCGCCCCCGCCGCCGGATCGTAAGAACGTGCGCTCTCTCCCCGGGGGCCTGGGCTCCCGGGGAGCTGACGTAATCGAGATAACACTCAAGCTGACACACACACAGACACATGCACCACTCCACTGAGAAAGGCACGCAAATGCGCAATCAGAGCCACACCGTCGGGTCCCCGCTTCACCGCCTCGGTGTCGCTGGGCCTGTGCGCTCACGTGCCTTCCCAGGGACTAGTGCGCCTTTGCGCACCTCCCGCGCCCTCGCGCTCGTGCTGGGCGTTCTGTTCGTCCTTGCTCTCTCCACAACCTCGGCGCAGGCCGCGATCGCGCACAAATACATATCCCAGCTCACGGGGGCGCCCGCCGGCTCTTTCAGCGACGGTGCGTGTGGTGTCACGGTCGATCCGGCGACTCAAGATGTCTATGTCGTCGACCCCGGAAGTAACGCGATCGATATCTTTGAACCTTCGGGCGCTGGCGTTTACACCTATAAGTCCCAGATCAGCGGCATGAGCATCCCTGGGAGTTCCTTCGATGCGCAATTTATCTGCAGTGTCGCGGTCAGCGACGTGACCGGCGATGTGTATCTCGCCTCGGAAGATCCGAACGCAGAACCGAACCATCATAAAGTCGTCTACGTGTTTAACCATTTGGGCATCTATATCGAAACAATGAACGGCTCGAACACGCCTGTAGGAAGTCTCGGTGAAGGTAGCGCTTATGAGAGCGTGATCGTCGATCAGTCGAACGGCGATGTCTACGTCGCTACCGATTACTCTAACGAAGTTGACGTGTTCGATTCTGCGAACAAATACGTGTCTAGGTTTTCTGGCCCTGAATGGTTGGCTGCGGTTTCCAGCGGTGACATCTACGGTTGGGAACACGGTGTTATCTATAAGCTTACCTCGTCCGGAAGTCTGATCGCTGAAATCAACACTCACGATGGGCGGAACGGTAGCGGTATCACGGTCGATCCCGCCGGGGATGTCTATCTCACCAACGAAGGTATTATCGAAGAGTATGGTCCCTCGGGTGAACTGGAGGGGCAGACACGGGCCGCTCCAGGTGGTTCCCTCGTGAGCGCCGCGGCCAACTCCAGCGAAGATCTCATAGTCGCCGACGACAACTCCCAGAGTGTCGTGGATGTTTTCAGCCCGGGAATCGTCGTGCCCGGCACGGCCGTTCAGGCGCCGTCCGGCGTGGGGTCGACTACCGCGGTACTAAACGGCAGCGTCAACCCGGCCGGTGTTCAGGTGACCTCGTGTGAGTTTGAATACGGCACCAGCGCCTCCTACGGGCAGAGCGTCCCCTGTGAACAGACTCCAGCGGACATCGGTTCGGGTATGAGCCCGGTGCCGGTCACCGCGACCCTGAGTCCACTTCGGCCGAACGCCACCTATTACTATCGTCTGAGCGCTGCTGATGCCAATGGTGATGCCAACGAAGCGGGTGGGGGCGGCGCCGAAACCTTCACGACGCCCGGGATCCCCAA
This sequence comes from uncultured Solirubrobacterales bacterium, assembly GCA_963701215.1. Taxonomy (GTDB): domain Bacteria; phylum Actinomycetota; class Thermoleophilia; order Solirubrobacterales; family Solirubrobacteraceae; genus Palsa-744. The sequence goes on along the minus strand of OY969580.1, from coordinate 3,222,199 downwards.
GATCGATAGCGAGTCCGCGGAAGTCAAGTCGACCGAAAAGGCGGGGCAGACGCACGCGACGCTGAAGGCACAGGTCAACCCCGACGGTCGCGAAACGACCTACCTCTTCGAATACGGCGAAACGGAATCTTACGGGTCGAGCGCACCCGTTCCCCCTGGCGATCTCGGCTCTGGGTATGGGCCCGTGTCGGCCACGACCGAACTGAGCGGCCTGAAACTCGACATGACCTACCACTACCGGGTGCTCGCGAGCAACGAATGCGAAGTGGGCAAAACCTGCACGGCCTATGGTCCCGACCAGACGTTCACGACTGCCACGGCCGCGTTGGTGGAAGAGTCGGTTTCAGACGTGACGGGCACGAGCGCCACGCTGGAAGGACAGGTTGACCCGCTGGGTACCAGCACGAGCGCCTACTTCCAGTACGGCACGGTAAGCTGCGCGACCAGCCCCGCGTCTTGCATCAATGTGCCGGTCCCGCCTGGGACGGACGTCAGCTCCGCGGAAGGCTATCAAGCCCTGAATGTACATCTGCAAAGCCTCGCACCATCCACCACCTACTACTACCGCGTGATCGCGACGAATGCGCTCGGGATCATCGAAGGCGAACGTAACGAGAAGGGCGAAGAACTCGTTCACACGTTCACGACTCAACCCCCGGGCAGCACGCTGGCGCTGCCCGATGATCGCCAGTACGAACTGGTCTCCCCGCCGGATGAGTATGGCGCGCTGATCTTGCCGATCAATGAATTCAGCGGTGTGATTCAGGCTGCCGCGAACGGCGATGCGATCACGTATGGGACGAGCACCCCGACCGAACTCGAAGCGAGGGGATCCACCTTTCATGTGGTGCAGGTGTTCTCCAGGCGCGGCGCGAGCGCATCGTCGTGGTCTACGCAGGACATCGAAACGCCGAACAACTATGCAACCGGTGTTGTACTCAACATTGGATACGTGTACCGGTTCTTCTCCTCCGATCTGTCGCTGGCGCTCGCCGAGCCGGAGGGCGCCTTCACGCCGCTTGAACGCGATGGCGTGTCTGAAGAAGTGCCACCGAGGGCGAGCGAACGGACGGAGTATCTGCGCAGCGACTTCACCTGTCAGGCGACGCCCGCGACGTGTTACACGCCGCTTGTCACAGAAGCCAACACGCCAGAAGGCACCAAGATCGGTGGCAATGAAGCAGTGCCACCTCGACTGGGCGCCGTGCGGTTTGTCGATGCCACGCCTGATCTCAGCCATGTTGTGCTCGAGTCCTCGGTCCCGCTCGTCGAAGGCGCTCCCGTCGGTCCTTCCGAACCAGGGGAGCCTCTGGAAGCGGCGCCTCTCTATGAGTGGTCGGGGGGTCGGTTGCAGCTGGTGAGTGTCCTGCCTGCAAGCAAAGGCGGAGCTGGTGTGGCAAGCGCGGAATTGGGCGGCATAACCGATGGTCATAGTCTTGTGGCGAGGAACGCGATCTCGACCGATGGCTCGCGGGTCGTGTGGTCAGATCGCAGTGATAAAGGCTTGTATATGAGTGACACGGCGGGGGGCAAAACTGAAGCTGTGCGGATCGGTGGAGTTGGAGCTGAATTCACGGACGCAAGTAGCAATGATTCCAGGGTTTTCTACATGCAGGGCGAGGACCTCTACGTGTTCGAAGTGACCAGCGGAACGAGCGAACCGTTGGCGGGTACGGTGACGCAGCTGACCGCAGGCGCGGAAGTCCAGGGCGGGTTGCTCGGTTCAAGCGAAGACGGCTCGTATGTCTATTTCATGGCGAAGGGTGTTCTTGCCAGCAACGAAAATAGTGAGACCGAAAAAGCCGCACCCCAGACCTGTGAAAGTTCAAACGAGGATGGTGAAGGAGGTACACTGTGCAATCTTTATGTGAAGCACTACAACGGGGAAGCCGAGCAGTGGGAAGCGCCGGGGTTCATCGCTACCCTCTCGGGTGCGGACGTCTTTGACTGGGAGAGCAATGTTAGAAGGCAGACGTCGCGGGTTTCGCCGGATGGGCGCTATCTCGCGTTCATGTCGCAGCGGTCGCTGACGGGGTATGACAACACCGATCTGAATGAAGCGACCGGTAAGCATGCTGACGAGGAGGTCTATCTCTATGACGCGGTTGCCAACAGGCTCGTGTGTGCGTCGTGTAACCCGACGGGTGCGCGGCCGATCGGCGTCAAGCAGATTGAAACGGGAGGACTTGTCGACGATAACATCTGGCCTTCGGGTACTTGGTTTGCGGCGAATGTGCCGGGTTTCACGCCATATGGTGGTCCAAATACCGCTCTTTACCAGTCGCGTTATCTGTCTGACAGCGGCCGGTTGTTCTTCAACAGTCATGAAGCGCTCGTGCCTCAGGACGTCAACGGCCAGTGGGATGTGTATGAGTACGAGCCGCCGGGGATCGGCAGCTGCGGTACCTCGAGTACGACGTTCAGCCCGCGCTCGGAAGGCTGCGTGGGCCTGATCTCCTCGGGTGAATCCGCCGAAGAATCGGCCTTCCTCGACGCTTCCGAAAACGGTGATGACGTGTTCTTTCTCACGACTTCGCGGCTCGCACCGCAGGATTTCGACGACGACTACAACGTCTACGACGCTCACGTGTGCGACGCCGAAGGCGTGCCGTGCGCGCCCTCGGTTGCGCCGCCGCCGCCGTGTACGACCGAAGCCTCGTGCAAACCGGCCCCCACGCCTCAGCCCACGCTTTACGCCCCGCCTCCGAGCGCGACGTTCAGCGGCCCCGGCAACCTCGCTCCGCCCCCACCGCCTGCCCCGGCGAAGGTCACGAAGAAAAAGACGGTCAAATGTAAGAAGAGCTTTGTGAAAAATAAGCAGGGCAAGTGTGTGCAGAGTAAGAGTAAGAAAAAAGCGAAAAAGTCCAGCAACGACCGGAGGGCAGGCCGATGACTGTCAAGATCCGCACGCTCATAACTCTCTGTGCCCTGCTGGGCGTCCTCGGGATCAGCGCCTCCTCCGCTGCGGCGGCTGAGCCATGGTGGCATCTGACATCCGGTTCGGTCCCTGCGAATCTCCCGCCCGAAGGCAGGGGTCAGATCATGTTGACCGCGGCCAATCTCGGTGACGCCGACGCGAACGGCGCTACCACGCCGGTGACGATCACCGATACCCTGCCGGAACATATGAAGGCGGTCTCGATTGGAGGCTGGGCAGGAGCAGAAGGGGCAGGCGCCCCGAGCTCTCGCGGTTCGGCGAAATGTCCTACGAGCAACGAATTGGCTAAAGGCGCGGCGCTCACGTGCACCTTTACTGGTGTCCTGCCGCCCTATGAACAGATCAGGATCTCTATCTCGGTCGAAGTGCAGGAAGGCGCTTCCTCCGGTGAAGTCAATCAGGCCAGCGTGTCGGGTGGTGGTGCGCGCGGCGCCTCGGTGACGCGCCCGATCACGGTCAGCGAAACGCCAACACCGTTCGGTGTCGAAAACTATGAAATGACTCCCGAAGAAGAAGGTGGCGCGCTCGACACGCAGGCTGGCTCGCACCCCTTCCAGTTGACGACGACGCTCGACCTCAACCAGACAGCTGAACTGGCCAAGCCACCCGCGCTCGCAAAGGACTTGCACTTCATCCTCCCGCCGGGCCTGGTCGGCAACCCGACGGTGTTCCCGCAGTGCCCGGAAGAGAAATTCCTCGAAGAAATCAACGGCCAGCCGGTCGATAGATGTCCGGCCGATACCGCGATGGGCGTTGCCGTCGTAAAGATCTATTACGTATATCTACAAAGCCCCCAGTCGCTTGTAGAAACGGTACCTTTGTTCAACCTTACGCCCAGTGTCGGCGAACCGGCGCGGTTCGGGTTCTACGTCCAGAAAGTCCCGGTGTACCTGGATACGTCTGTGCGTACCGGTGGGGATTACGGTGTGACGGTCAGTGTCGACAACATCACGCAGGCCGTAACCTTCGTCTCCAGCCAGGTCACGTTCTGGGGCGTCCCCGGCGATCCCCGTCACGACAACTCGCGTGGCTGGAGTTGCGTCGGCGATGGAGACTGGCGGCAAGTCGTCAATATACCCCCCTGCACTGCCGTCGGTCAAGAAAATCCTCCCCCATTCCTCGCGATGCCGACGTTGTGCACCGGACCGTTGCAGACGAGCATGGAAGCGGATTCGTGGAGGGAACCTGGCGTGTTCGGGTCCGTCTCCCAAAACCCCGGCGACCCGATGCCGGCGCTCGATGGTTGTAACCGGCTGCCGTTCCGCCCGTCGATCAGTGCGGTGCCCGACGTCCAGGAAGCGAGCAAGCCGAGCGGGTTGAAGGTCGACGTGCACGTCCCGCAGGCGGTGGACCTCGACTCTGAAGGGCTGTCCGCGTCGGATGTGAAGAACATCACTGTCGCGTTGCCTGCGGGCGTCGCGATCAATCCCTCTGCTGGGGATGGTTTGGAAGCGTGTTCTGAGGGTCTGGTCGGTTATCTCCCTGGGGAAAGCAAGCCGCCGAGCGAACTGCGTTTCACGCCGCGTGTGCCGGGTGGTATCGATGCACTGCAGGCCGGCGAAGAGGGGCCGTTGGAACCGGGCATCAATTTCTGTGCGAACGCGTCGAAGATCGGCGAAGTCACGATCCATACCCCGCTGTTGCCTAACCCGCTGAAGGGCTTTGTGTACCTGGCGGCGCAGGAATCAAACCCGTTTGGTTCGCTGCTGGCGATGTATCTCGTCGCGGAAGACCCGGTGTCGGGGTCGTTGGTCAAGCTCCCGGGCGAAGTCACGTTGTGTAAGGCTGCGGGGGAAGTTATCGACGGTTACGCCTGTGAAGCGTTGGGGCAGATCGTCTCGACGTTCCTGAACAATCCCCAGCTCCCGTTCGAAGACGCCGAACTGCACTTCTTTGGTGGGGAACGCGCACCGCTGGCGAACCCGTCGCGCTGCGGCGCCTATGCCACGAACGCGACGTTTGCGCCGTGGTCCGGTAACGAACCGAGCCATGTCAGCTCGACGTTCGATATCACCTCGGGCCCGAACGGCAGCCGGTGTCCCGGTCAGAGCTTGCCTTTCAGCCCGTCGTTGACTGGTGGTGCGCTGAGCGTCAACGCGGGCTGGTTCTCGCCGTTCACAGCGACGATGTCTCGCTCCTCCGGCGAACAGAACATACAGTCCCTTGAAGTGCACCTGCCGCCGGGATTGTCGGCGATCCTCTCCAACGTCGAACTGTGCCCCGAACCGCAGGCCAACGAAGGCAAATGTCCCCCGAACAGCCTGATCGGCGAAACAACCGTCAGTGTCGGTGTCGGTGGGGAGCCGTTCACGGTCAGCGACGGGAAGTTCTACCTCACCGGCCCCTATAACGGCACGAGCGGGTGCACCGTTGGCCAAACAGGTTGCGCGCCGTTCGGGATCACGTTCGAGGTTCCCGCGAAGGCCGGCCCGCTCGATCTCGCGAAAACAAAGAACAATCATCCCCCGTGCGATTGCGTGCTTGTGCGCGGCAAGATCGAAATCAACCCGATCACCGCGGCGGTCACGATCACGTCAGACCCTCCGGGCTCGCCCGACGCGATCCCGACGAGCATCGAAGGCATCCCCCTGGAAATCCAGCACGTCAACGCGATCACGACCCGCGCGGACTTCCAGTTCAACCCGACGAACTGCAGCAAGATGGAAGTCACGGGCACGATCCATTCGAGCGAAGGCGCTACCGACACGATCGGCGTGCCGTTTCAGGTCACGAACTGCGCCGCGTTGAAGTTCGAACCGAAATTCGCGGTCTCGACGTCCGCGAAGACCTCGAGGGCGAACGGCGAGAGCCTCGCGGTGAAGCTGACCTACCCGAGCGCGCCGTTCGGCACCCAGGCAAACGTCGCGAAGGTCAAAGTCGAACTCCCCAAGCAACTCCCCTCCCGGCTGACGACGCTGCAGAAGGCGTGCACCGCCGCGACGTTCGACGCGGACCCCGCGGCGTGCCCCGCAGCGTCGATCGTGGGGCACGCCAAGGCGATCACCCCGCTGATCCCCGTCCCCCTGGAAGGCCCCGCGTACTTCGTCTCCCACGGCGGCGAAGCCTTCCCCTCCCTCGTGATCGTGCTGCAGGGCTACAACGTCACGATCGATCTCGTCGGCACGACGTTCATCGACAAGGCCGGGATCACCTCAAGCACGTTCAAGACGGTCCCCGACCAGCCCGTCGGCAGCTTCGAACTGACGCTTCCCGAGGGCCGCTACTCCGCGCTCGCCGCCCACGGCGACCTCTGCGCTGACAAGCTCACGATGCCGACCGAATTCATCGCGCAGAACGGCGCCGAGATCCACCAAAGCACCAAGATCAGCGTCACCGGGTGCCCGAAGAAGGCGAAGAAGAGCGCCAAGCACAAGAAGCACACCAGCAAGCACACGGGGCGCAGCAAGAAGAAGCACTGAGCCGCGGTGCGGGTAGCGAGGGGGTGGCCGCGGCACCGCGCTGTTCCCGCGCCGTCCGAACCGTGCGATCTGTCGGTGGCCGTCGGGGTGTAGGGTCTGCGTCCATGCCAATCACCGTCGTCGGATCGATCGCCTATGACAGCGTCAGCACGCCCTTCGGCGAGCGCCAGCGGATGCTTGGCGGCGCGGCCGTGCACTTCGCGCTCGCCGCCTCCTTCTTCGACGAAGTGCGTGTCGTCGGGCCGGTCGGCGAGGACTTCGGCGAGACCGAGCTCGACGTGCTGCGCCACCGCGAAGTGGATATCTCCGACGTGGAGCGCGTCCCCGGGGGCAAGACGTTCTTCTGGCGCGGAAAGTACGGCTGGGACCTCAACTCGCGCGAGACGCTCGACACGCAGCTAGGGGTGTTCGAGGGCTTCCAGCCGAAGCTCTCGGAGACCTCGCGCTCCTCGGAGGTGCTGTTCCTGGCGAACATCCAGCCCGACCTGCAGCGCGACGTGCGCGCGCAGCTCCCCGACGCGAAGTTCGTGGCGCTCGACTCGATGAACCTCTGGATCGAAGCCGCGCGCGAGTCGCTCGTCAAGGCGATCGCCGAGTGCGACTGCCTGATCCTCAACGACTCCGAGCTGCGCCAGCTCACCGGCAAAGCCTCGCTCTACGCCGCCGCGCGGGAGATCCTCTCCTGGAGCCCTCCGCACCCGCGGGTGATCGTCGCCAAGCAGGGCGAGTACGGGGCCGCGCTCGTCACCGCCGGGGGCTTCTTCTCGCTGCCCGCCTTCCCGCTGGAGTCGGTCGTGGACCCCACCGGCGCGGGCGACACGTTCGCGGGGGGCTTCGTCGGGTACATCGCCGCGCACGCCGACGAGGAGATCACCGACGAGCTGCTGCGCCAGGCGATGGCCCACGGGACCGCGCTCGCGTCGTTCAACGTCGAAGAGTTCGGCACCCAGCGCATCGAGACCCTCGCGGGAGCGGAGATCGTCGCGCGCGTGCGACAACTGCGCGAGTTCACCCAGTTCTCCGCCGCGCCCGTGCCGCTGGGGGACTGAGACGGCCGTGGACACGGCGCGCTGCTGCGTCCTCGATCGCTCGTGTGCAAAAGCACACTTCGCTCACTGCGTCCTTGCATCGCTTGGTCCACGGCCGTCTCAGCGGCCTGATACACCTGTCATTCGCCCACGAGCCTGGATCGGTAGTACGATCGGATGTGGCGTGGATGCTTGGACCTTCATCTGGCTGATGGTTATTCTCAAGATCCCGATCGTCGGGCTCTTTATGATCGTGCGCTGGGCTGTGCGCCAGGCGCCCGAGGCGGCCACCGAAGAGGACGGCGGCATCGGTTTCAGCCCGCGTCCCCGTCATCCCAGCCACCCCCGCTCGCGCCTGCCGCGCGCGCCTCGGCGAGGACCACGTTGCGGCACGTCCGCGCCCGCCGCTCCGCCGCGCATTAGGACCGTCGCGGCCCGCGCGCGCCTCGTTCAGCGCTGAGGCGTGCCAAGCCCGGGGCCGCCGCGGCACACCTCCCCGGGCGGGCGACGGGAGCCGCTACGGTGTAGCTGAGAGCTGATCGTCGGAGGAGGCAGACATGAGCGCCGAGACCAAGACAAGCACCCACGGTGAGGCTGCGGCCGGACAGGCGCGGGGCAACGGCGCCGCTCCCGCGCAGACCCTGACGGTGACTGACAACCGCACCGGGCGCACGTACGAGCTGCCGGTGACCGACGGCACCGTGCGCGCGATGGACCTGCGCCAGATCAAGACCGACGAGCAGGACTTCGGGCTGATGGCGTACGACCCAGCCTTCACCAACACCGCGTCGTGCCGCAGCGCGATCACGTACATCGACGGGGACGCCGGCATCCTCCAGCACCGCGGCTACCCGATCGAGCAGCTCTGCGAGCACTCCTCCTACCTGGAGGTCGCGTACCTGCTGATCAAGGGCGAGCTGCCCACGCGCGCGCAACTGGAGGAGTGGGTCCACGAGGTGACGATCCACACGTTCGTGCACGAGAACGTCAAGGACTTCATGCAGGGCTTCCGCTACGACGCGCACCCGATGGGGATGCTGGTCGCCTCCGTCGGCGCCCTCTCGACCTTCTACCCCGACGCCAGCCGCATCAGAGACGAGGGCGTCCGCGATATCCAGATCATCCGCCTGCTCGCCAAGATGCCCACGCTCGCGGCGTTCGCGTTCCGCCACAACATGGGTCAGCCCTACGTGTACCCCGACAACGACCTCGGCTACGCGGGCAACTTCCTCTCGATGATGTACCGCATGACCGAGCTCAAGTACAAGCCCGATCCGCGCCTGGAGCGGGCGCTCGACGTGCTGTTCATCCTGCACGCCGACCACGAACAGAACGCCTCCACCAACGCGGTGCGCTCGGTCGGCTCCACGCAGGTGGACCCCTACTCCGCCGTCGCCGCCGGCGTGGCCGCGCTGTACGGACCGCTGCACGGCGGCGCCAACGAGGCCGCCCTGCGGATGTTGGGGCGGATCGGCAGCGTGGAGAACATCCCCGACTTCCTGGCGGGTGTCAAGGCTGGCAACGAGCGCCTGATGGGCTTCGGCCACCGCGTCTACAAGAACTACGACCCCCGCGCGCGCATCATCCGCAAACACCTCGACGACGTCTTCGAGGTGCGCGGCAAGAGCCCGCTGCTGGACGTCGCCACCGAGCTGGAGAAGCGGGCGCTGGACGACGAGTACTTCACCTCGCGCAAGCTCTACCCCAACGTGGACTTCTACTCCGGCCTGATCTACGAGGCGCTCGGTCTGCCCGTGGCGATGTTCCCGGTGATGTTCGCGATCGGGCGCACCTCCGGCTGGATCGCGCAGTGGCTTGAGATGGTGCAAGACTCAGAGCAGAAGATCGCCCGCCCCCGCCAGATCTACACCGGCGAGCGCGACCGCGACTACGTGCCGCTCGAGCAGCGCTAGCGGCCCGCTAGAAGTTCACCGTCACAACACCAGTGTCGCCCCGTGGCGGCGCAGCCACTCGCGGTCCTCGCGCCAGCGCGGCCAGCGGCGCTCCACGAGCGCCCAGAAGCGGGGGGAGTGGTCGAGCACCTCCAGGTGGCACACCTCGTGCCAGACAACGTAGTCGACTACGCTCTCGGGGGCCATCAGGAGGCGCCAGTTGAAGCTCATGCGTCCCTTCGCCGAGCACGAGGCCCAGCGCGAGCGCTGCGCGCGGATCGAGAGGCCGCTGTAGGGGGTGCCCGCCAGCGCCGTCGCCCGGTCCAGGCGCCCGCCGATCTCCGCGCGGGCCGCGCGGCGGTAGAAGCGCTCGAGCGCCGCCCGCGGGTCGCCCGCGGGCACGAGCAGCCGCTCGCCGTGGCGGTGCACCCGCGTGCGCCCGGCCTGCGGAACCAGCTGGAGGGGGGCGCCCAGGTAGGGCACCGTGGCGCCGCGCGCGGCCACCCGCGCGAGGGTCTCCCGCGCCTCGCCCAGACGCCGCTCGATCCACGGGCGCAGCTCCGCCACGGCGGCCGCGGCCGCACGCTCGGAGGTCCGCTCGGGGAGCACCACCTCGACGCCGCCGTGCGCGTGCACGTTGACCCGTACCCTGCGCGCGCGCGCAGAGCGGCGGATCGTGTAGGAGAGGTCGTCTGTCATTTGGGGATCGTCCACGTGGGTCGGCGCGCCACCCGGCGTGTGGGCGCCGGGCCTCCCTGCCCGGCGTCGCCGGTCGCGGCGTGCGCCTCGGCCAACGGCGGGCGCCGGGCCCGTCAGGGTACGCCCCGGTCGGGGCGGTCGCCTCGGCTCACGGTGGGGGCCTCGGCCCATCAGGGTACGCGCCCCTCCGGGTGCATAATCCGCGCGTGGCCCGCTCGATCGTGAAGCTCCCCCGTGAGGTGCGCTCGCCGTACGAGGTCTACCTCAACGGCGTGCGCCAGGAGCTCGGCGCCGACTACTCCGTGCGCGAAGGCGCGCTCGTGTTCGAGCAGGAGCTGCGCAAGGACCACATCAACGGGTGGCGCTGGCTGTTGGGCGCGTGGGGCGTGGGCACGTACCGCCAGAACGACTCCGTGGACGTGCGCTACGAGGCCCCCGACGGCTCCCCCCGCGTCGCCGAGGGGCTCGAGATCGAGCTGGGCTAGCGGCCCGCTTGCGCTGCGTCAGGCTGCGTCCTCGATCGCTCACGTGCTACTCGCACGCTTCGCTCACTGCGTCCTTGCCTGACTTGGCCATCGGGCCGCTAGCCGCGGGGTGACCCTCCCACGGGCGCGCGAGCTTCAGCGCGCTCAGGATCGCGCGGGTGGCGGGGGAGCGGTTGAGAGTGTAGAAGTGGATGCCCGGGGCGCCGCCCGCGAGCAGCTCCGCGCATTGCAGGGTCGCGTAGGCGACCCCGAAGTCCCGCACCGCCTCCTCCTGCCCCTCGCGCGCACGCAGCTCGCGGTGCAGGCCCTCCGGGATCGAGGCCCCGCACATGGCGCTCATGCGCTCCACCTGGCCGACGTGGGTGATCGGCAGGATCCCCGGGATGATCGGCACCTCGATCCCCGCAGCGCGCGCGCGGGCGAGGAAGTCGAAGTAGAGGGCGGTGTCGAAGAACAGCTGGGTGATCAGAAAGTCCGCTCCCGCTCGCACCTTCTCCGCGAGGTGCTCTAGGTCCTCCTCGGGGCTGGCGGCGTGGACGTGCGTCTCCGGGAAGCACGCCGCCCCCACCGCGAACGGGCAGTCGGCTCGGATCAGCGCCACCAGTTCTGAGGAGTACTCGAGGCCCCCCGCGGTCTTCGTCCAGCCCTCTTCGCCCGCGGGGGGGTCGCCGCGCAGCGCGAGCACGTTCTCGATCCCCGCCTCCCGCATCTCCTCGAGCGTGGCGTGCAGCTGCGCCACGGTGGCTCCCACGCACGTGAAGTGCGCCATCGCCTCGAGGCCGTGCTCGCGCTTGAGGCGCTTGACGATCTCGATCGTCCGCGCCCGCGTGGAGCCCCCCGCGCCGTAGGTCACCGACACGAACGAGGGCTCGAGCTCGCGCAGCTCGTCGAGCGCGGCGTACAGGTTGCGCTCCCCCTGCTCGGTCTTGGGCGGAAAGAACTCGAAAGAGAACACCGGGCCGGCGTGCTGGAGCAGCGTATCGATGCGCATGGGCCGCTCAGTTTGACAGCGGTGCTGGCACCGACTCGGCGGGGAGGCGCTGGGGCGGGCCGGCGCTCACCGTTCACCGGCGGGGATCGCCGCCCACGTCTCCGGCTCGCCCGCGATCCGCCGCGCGCGGCCGGTGTGCTCCAGGTGCGTGAGGAAGGCGAGCGTCTCGGTGAGCAGCCACGCGGCCGTGTTCGGGGAGAACGGCACGTCGTCGATGACCTCCGGCACGACTTCGAAGGCCGTGCGCGGCCGGTCGGCGATCGCCGCCAGCACGCGCTCCAGGCGCTCAGCCACGAGCCGGCGGTTGCCTTCAATGTGGGCGTGCACGTCGGTGAAGGTGCGCCCGTGGCCTGGCAGGCACAGCCGCGCGCCGAGCCGCTCCACCACCCCGAGCGAGTTGACGAATTCGCCCACCGGGTCGGGGGAGTAGCCGTAGTCGAAGAACAGCGAGATGCGCCCCAGCAGGTGGTCCCCGGAGATCAAGAGGCGCCGCTCGGGCTGGAACAGGCAGACGTGCGAGGGGGCGTGGCCGGGCGTCTCGTGCACCGTCCAGGAGCCCAAGTCGGTGGAGATGGTGACCCCGGGCAGCAGCGCCCGGTCGGGCTCGCGCACCGCCGCGATGCCCGAGTCGTGGTCGCGGCGCTGCGAGGCGTAGCGGCGCAGCGGCTCCTCCGGCACCCCGCTCTGGCGAGCCACCTCGATGCGGCGGGCGATTGCCGCGTCGGTGTCCGTGGCCCACTGAGTCATGTGCTCGTGGTTGGGGTGCATCCACAGCTCGCAGCCGGCGCGTTCGACGATCGGGGCTGCCTGGCCGTAGTGGTCGGAGTGCGCGTGCGTGCACACCACCAGGCGCACGTCCTCCACGCGCAGGCCGCACATCGCCAGCGCCCGTTCCAGCTGCGCGAAGGAGCCCTGCTCGTGCATGCCCGTGTCGAACAGCACCACGCCGTCGCCGGCCGCGACCGCCCACGCGTTGCCGTGCGGGACCCCCGGCCACGGCAGCGGCAGGCGCAGGCGGAAGACCCCCGGGAGCACCCGTTCGCCGCGGCCCAGCTCGCGCTTGGTGGGCGATCGCTGGTCGCTGCGCTGCTCGTTCGCCCTCTGCTCGCTGGTCTCGGCCACCACCAGGGAGCCTATTGGCTCGCCGGCCAAGAGGCCGAGCGGAAGAGCAGCAGAGACGGTCCAGACGTCCTGCTGGGGGCGGGCGACCAACCCACCAGGCGCTTGCCCCAGGACCTTTCCGCGGCGTCCCCTCAATACGACAACCGCCTACACTGTTTCTACCCGTCGCAACCCGCACAAGGAGCAGACGACCCATGGCCGAGGAGAGCACAACCGAGCAGGCCGCCACTGCAGAGCAGGCAACCACGGTAGGGCAGGCCGCCACGCGCGTCCACGAGGCCGCCGCCAACATCCACTCCGCGGCAACATCCAGGGAGCGCATCTCCGACCGAAGCCGGGGGACACTCGCCTCTGGTGAGCATCCCCGTTTCGGCCAACCTGCGGCAAGCTCAGCGAGCGAGGCGGAGAGCGTGGCGCGCCGGTACTTCACAGCGATCGACGCCCGCGACCTCGACGCCGCCGTGGCGCTGTGGGCACCGGGCGGGCGCGAGAACGTGCGCGGCCAGGTGGACGTGACCGCGCCCGAGGGCGTGCGCGCGTTCATCAGCGACCTGCTGGGCGCGCTGCCGGACATGCGGTGGGAGGTCGTGAGCACGACCACCGAGGACGAGCGGTGTGCAGTGCAGTGGCGCATGACCGGTACGTTCGCCGGGCCGGGGACCTTCAACGGGCTGGCCCCCACCGGCCACCCGCTGACGCTCGAAGGCGTCGACGTACTCACGGTCCGCGACGGGCTGATCCAGGCCAACGACGCGTTCACCGACACGATGGAGGTGCCCCGCCAGATCGGGATGATGCCCCCGCTGGGCTCCACCACCGAGCAGCGGATGATGAGCGCGTTCAACATCAAGACGCGCGTCACCGGCCGCGCCGCGAGTGAGGCCAAGCTGGTGGCCGAGGGCGTGTGGGTCGTGCAGGGCCAGCCGGGGCGCTGCAACGTGTACCTGCTCGAGGACGACGGCGGGGTCACGCTGTTCGACGCCGGCGCACGCACAATGGTGCGCGCGGTCGCCGCCGCGGGCGCCCGACTCGGTGGCATCCGCCGGGTGGTGCTCGGCCACGGCCACACCGACCACCGCGGCACCGCTCCCGCGCTGGGGGTCCCCGTGTGGTGCCACCCTGACGAGGTGCAGGACGCCGAGGGCAGCGGCGGCTTCCGCTACTGGCCCGAGGGCCTCGCCGGCCTGCCGACCCCCCACCGCCAGATCCAGCGCGTGTTGAACCGCTACGCGTGGGACGGGGGGCCGGTGAAGATCGCGGGCACCCTCGAGGAGGGCGACGAGGTCGCGGGCTTCCGCGTGATCCACCTCCCCGGCCACGCCCCCGGGCTGATCGGCCTGTGGCGCGAGTCCGACCGCCTGGCGCTCACGAGCGACACCTTCTACACCCTCGAAATGTGGGGACGCGACTGCCCGCCGAGTGTGCCCTTCGACGTCTACAACTACGACACCGAGCAGGCCCGCGCGAGCATCCGCAAGCTGGCGGCGCTGGAGCCGGCCGCGGCGTGGCCCGGCCACGCCAAGCCGCTCACCGGCGACGTCCGCAGTCAGCTCGAACGGGCCGCCGACGCCCCCTGAGCGTGGCGCGGCGCAAGCCCAAGCAGCGATCCGAGCGGCTGAAGGCACCGAACAGCGAGTACACCGACCCCGAGGGCAACGTGCTGACGCTGCGCGGCTCGATGACACCCGCCACGCGGCTGAAGTACGCCGAGGCGCTCGCCGGCGAGGGCGCGCGCGTGGCGAGCACGCGCGAGGATTCCTGGCAGAGGGCGGTGGAGCTGCTGTTCGAGCGCCTCGCGGTGCGGTGGACGATCGCGGGCGCGCCGATCGAGCGCCAGCGCGAGCTGCTGGAGCGCTTCCGCGTCGCGAGCCCCGCGGAGCGCGCGTGGGTGCGCGAGGTGCTGCGCGCGCACTGCGCGGAGCACTTCCCCGACGTGAGGGCGCCGTAGGGCCTACTCCAACGGCAACATATGCCCCCTATATATAGGGCCTCAAACGGAGGCCTCTATTCCTCCATATAGGGGCGCTCGAACAACAACACACCCACATATATACGGTCCCAAAACAACAACATATGCCCCCCTATATAGGGTTCTCAAACGACGACATATGCCCGTAGCGGTCGCTCTCTGACACGAGCACACCGGGGAATCCCCGCCGACCGCTACCGTGCGTGCCGTGCGCCGCACGAAGATCGTCGCCACCATCGGCCCCGCCTCGCGCGAGCCGGAGACGCTGCTCGCGATGGTCAACGCGGGGATGGACGTCGCGCGGCTGAACTACTCGCACGGCACGGTGGACGAGCACGCGGAGACCGTGCGCCGCGTACGCGACGCGGCGGGCAGGGCGGGCCGGCCGGTGGCGATCCTCCAGGACCTGCCCGGCCCCAAGCTGCGCATCGGGCCGCTGCGCGAGGACGTGGTGGAGCTCAAGCCGGGGGACGTGGTGACGTTCACGTGCGGCGCGGGGGACGGCGAGGAGGGTGGGGGGGACGCCCGGCACATGACGATCTCGTGGCCGGGGCTCGCGGACGCGCTGAGCTCGGGGGACGTGATCTACCTGGCGGACGGGTCGGTGCGGCTGCGGGTGACCGAGACGCGCGCCGGGTCGGGGGAGGTCGACGCGGAGGTCGAGGCCGGCGGGGCGGTGGCCTCGCGCCAGGGGCTCAACATCCCCGGGCCCGTCGACGCCCTGCCGGCGGTGCCCGCGGAGGACCTCGAGCTGCTGCGCCACGGGGAGTCGGTGGGGGTGGACATGGTGGCGCTGTCGTTCGTGCGCCGTCCGGAGGACATCGAATCCGTGCGCGAGCACACGCGCCTGCCGCTGATCGCCAAGATGGAGAAGCCGCAGGCGGTGCAGCGCGCGGATGAGATCCTGCGCGCGGCGGACTGCGTGATGGTCGCCCGCGGGGACCTCGGCATCGAGCTGCCGATCGAGCGCGTGCCGATCGTCCAGAAGGAGCTGCTGCGCCTCGCGGGGTGGCTGGCGCGGCCCTCGATCACCGCGACGCAGATGCTCGACTCGATGGTGACCTCCTCGCGCCCCACCCGCGCGGAGGTCGCGGACGTGGCGAACGCGATCCTCGACGGCACCGACGCGGTGATGCTCTCCCAGGAGACCGCGATCGGCTCCTACCCGGTGGAGGCGATCGCGATGATGGCGGCGGTCGCCGAACAGGCCGAGTCGATCGCGCCGTACGAGGAGTGGAACGCCTCGCGCGTGCGCCGCACCGAAGCGGACCCCGCGTACACCCTCGCGCACAGCCTGTGCATCGCCGTGCGCGAGCTGAGCCTCGACGCGCTGATCGTCCCCACCCTCTCGGGACGCTCCGCGCGCCTGGTCTCCGCGCACCGCCCCACCGTGCCGATCTACGCGCTCTCCCCCGGCCGCGAGACCGTGCGTCGCTGCGGGCTGATGTGGGGCGTGCGCGCCGCCTCGATGCCCCGCCACGAGACGACAGAGGCGCTGATCGCCGACGCCGCCCGGCGCGTGGTGGAGCTCGGCTGGTGTGAGCGCGGCCAGCGCGTGGGCATCACCGCCGGCCTGCCGTCCGGGCGCCCGGGGACCACCAGCCTCGTGCAGATCCAGGTGTTGTAGCGACTGCACTACGCCAGGGGTCGTGCTACGAACGCCGCTGGGGCCGCCCCCGGGCGGCCCTCATCAAAAAAAGAACCCCCGTCTACGACGGCGCGCCGACCTCGCCGTGTGCGTAGAACTCGGCCTCGGCGCGGCCCAGCTCGGTGACGGGCTCATCGCCGTAGATCCACTCGCGCGCGATGCGGTGCCAGTTGGCGCGTGCGCGCAGCTGGGAGAGCACCGCCAGGGTGAGCATCTCCATGCGCCGGCCGAACAGGTGCTCGGCGCGAATGTCCTGGTGGCGCATGTGGCGGAAGTGGCTGGAGCGCGGGTCGGAGCTCTCGATCATCACCTCCGTGGCCACCTCCGGGGTCAGCGCCACCACCTCGTCGGTCGTGTACCACCCGATCGCGTCCACGATGAACGCCAGCAACTCCTCGGGGTCCACCCGCTCGGGGTGCGGCAGGAAGCCCGACTGCGCCAGCAGTGTGTGCAGCGCCTGCGCGTCGTCCTCGACGACCGCGCGCTGGGCGGCCAGCTCCAGTTCCACCGGCGCCGCGTCGAGGCGCTTGAAGAGACCGAAGTCGAGGAACGCTACGCGCCCGTCGGCCAGCAGCATGAAGTTCCCCGGGTGGGGGTCGCCCGAGAACTGGTGGTGGCGGTAGAGGCAGCCGAGGAAGAAGCGGAACACGATCTCCCCGATGCGGTCGCGCTGTGCCTGGGGGTAGCCCTTCAGCTCCTCGAAGCCGACCCCCTCGACGAGCTCGCTCACCATCACGCGCTCGCGCGATAGCTCGGTGACCACGTCGGGCACCTTGATGAACGGGTGCCCGTGGAAGATGCGCCCCAGCGAGCGCTGGTTCTGTGCCTCCAGCTCGTAGTCGAGCTCCTCGCCGATGCGCTCCTTGATCTCCGTCGCGACCGCGCGCACGTCGAGCTGGGGGGTCATCCGCTTGAGCAGGCGCATGATCATGTCCAGGTTCTGCAGGTCCGCCCGCACCGCTGCTGCGACCCCGGGGTACTGGACCTTCACCGCCACCTCCCGGCCGTCCTCGCGCAGCCGCGCGCGGTACACCTGGCCGATCGAGGCCGCCGCGAGCGGCTCCTCCTCGAACTCCTCGAACACCGCCCCGACGCGCTCCCCCAGATCGTCCTCGATCACCCGCCGCATCTGCTTGAAGGCCACCGTCGGCGCTGCGTCGCGGAGCTTCGCGAGCTCCGCCTGGAACTCCTCGCGGTACTGCTCCTCCACGAGGCCCACATCCAGGAAGGACATCACCTGGCCGAGCTTCATCGCGGCGCCCTTCATCGTGCCCAGCACCGCGACGATCTGCTTCGCGGTCTCCAGCTGGCGGCGCGCCAACGCCGCTTGACCGGCCTGCTCGGAGCGCGTCACGTTCGCGGCGCGCGTGCCGAACTGCTTGACGGTCTCAGTGGCCGCCAGCTTTCCCACCGTAGCCGTGCGGCGCACTCGGGATGTCGGGACGTTCTTCTCGCGCGCCACGGCTCCCATCTTAAGGCCGCGCGGGACGGTTGGCGGCGGCTGGTCGAGGCGAAAGATTTGGGCGCCTATATGGCGCCTATATATGTGCTGAAAGGAAAGACTTTTGGGCGCCTATATATAGGCGCCGAGGAGGGAACGATTTGGATGCCTATATAGGTGCGTTCAGGTGCGCTTGACCTGCGAGCCGGGGACGATGTCGTCGGAGCCGTCGCGCCAGCGCACCCACGCCTTGTAACCCCCGTCGTAGTCCCCGCACAGCAGCACCAGCGTTGCGGGCTCACCCAGCGCTGTGCAGCGCTCGGTGCCCTCCACATCGAGGCCGCGCCACACGCGGATGAACGAGTTGGCCTCCCACTCCTGCGCGACCGTCGTAGGGTCCGCGTGGCCCGGCTCGATCACGGTCTCGGGCGGCAGCTCCATCAGCGTGCCCATGATCGAGTCCTTCAGGTCGGTGTACGTCGTGTGGCCCGGTGCCCGCACCCCGCCCACCGAGCCGCGGAAGAGCGTGTCGCCCGTGAACACGGCCCCTTCTCTGCCCGTGAAGCCCCCGGGCGCGGTGGTCGAGGAGGGCCGCGCCTGGCCGTCTGGCTCACCCACCGCGAACGACAGCATCCCCGCCGTGTGTCCCGGCGTCAGCAGCGGGCGCACCTCCAGCGCGCCGAAGCTCAACGTCTCCCCCGGCTCCACCGTTCCGGTCGCCACCCCCTCCCCGAGCAGCTCCAGCTCGGTCGGGTGGATCAGGACCTCGAGCTTTGGCCACCGCTTCTTCAGCGCTCCCACCTCGCTCACGTGGTCGAAGTGGTGGTGGGTCAACAACACGTGCGTCGGCGTCAGCCCCCTGCGCTCCGCGGCCTCCACCAGCGGCTCCACCGGGCCGCCCGCATCCACGAAGAACGCGGGGCCCCCCTGGCCGTCCGCGACCAGGTACGTGTTCGACAGGAACTGCGGGTGCGTTGCACGCTCAACGATCACGCTGCCTCCATCCCAAGCTCATCGCGCCATCCTTGCACGTGCCGCCTCGCGGGGTCGTCGCGGGCTCCGCCCGAAAGACGCCGCTCCGTACACTCCTCCCATGGCTCTCATCCACACCTGCTACCGCATCACCGACATCGATCGCTCCGTCGCCTTCTACGAAGCGCTCGGCTTCGAGGAGGTCGGACGCCTGCCGATCCGCGACGAGGCCGTCAACGTCTTCATGAACCAGCCCGGCGACGGCGACATGCCGCGGCTGGAGCTGACCTACAACTTCGGCGTCGACTCCTACGACCTCGGCACCGCTTATGGGCACATCGCGATCACTTCCGGCGACCTCGACGCGACGCTCGCGCGCCTGGCCGCTCAGGGCATTCAGCCCGAGAAGCCGCCCTACTCGGTGCGCGAGGGGGTTCGCGGCTCTGCTTCGTGCGCGACCCCGACGGGTATCGGATCGAGATCATCGAGTAGACGTAGCTCAACTCTGTCAACAATCCCACGCATGTGCTACATTGTGACGCACAATGGCCGCCACGCATCCAATATCTGCGGCCAAGACGGTTGGGGTTCGCGAGCTGCGCCAGAATCTGAGCCGCTACTTGGAGCGCGTCAAGGATGGCGAGACACTGACTGTCACCGAGCGGGGTCATGAGGTCGCCCGGCTTGTGCCATCGCGTCCCGATATCGATCCCTACTACCTGAAGCTCGCCGAGAAGTACGGCGCGACGATCCCTACGAGGAACCTGCTCGAGGTCATCGACAGCCTTCCGCCGAGGCGTAGCCGTCCCGCAGGCACCACTGACGCATTTCTCGACGAGAGTCGTCGGGAGCCGTTCTGATCAGACGGTGGGCGCTCTCTATCTCGATACGAGCGTCCTCGGACGGGTTCTGCTCAACGAGCCCGATACGCCGGCGATCAGGCGGGAGATGGGTCGCTTCGAGCAACACATCTCGAGTCGCTTGCTCAGCGTCGAGTTACACCGCCTCGGGCTGCGCGAGGACATGCTGGAGTACGTCAAGGAGCTTCTCTCCGGAAAAGTCCTGGTTCCCCTGGACGAGGAGATCCTCACAGCTGCCGAGACTATCCTCCCGTCCACGGTCGCCACGCTCGACGCCATCCACCTAGCCACAGCGGTCCGTCTGGCCGGCGCAGGGCAGCTGGACGCGATGATGACCTACGACCAACAGCTTGCAGCAGGCGCTCGCGAGCATGGCCTCGCGGTCCTGTCACCGAGCTGACGCCTGCAGCGATAGCCTCGCACTGTGGAACTTGGCCTTGCCACCTTCGCCGATCTGCCGCTTGGCGCGGGTGCGAGCCGGGCGGCGCAGCGGCTGCGTGAGCTGCTCGAGGAGATCGAGCTCGCCGACCAGCTTGGCCTGGAGGTCTTTGGGGTGGGTGAGCACCACCGGCCCGACTACGCGGTCTCCTCGCCCACCGTTGCGCTCGCTGCCGCCGCGGCCCGTACGCGGAGCATTCGGCTGAGCAGCGCCGTCACCGTCCTCAGCTCGGCAGACCCGGTCCGGGTCTTTCAGGACTTCGCCACGCTCGACCTGCTCTCCGGTGGACGTGCGGAGATCATGGCCGGCCGGGGGTCCTTCATCGAGTCGTTTCCTCTTTTCGGCCTCGACCTCGAGGACTACGACGAGTTGTTCGCCGAGAAGCTCGGGCTGCTGCTCGCGCTGCGCGACTCCGAGCGTGTCACCTGGTCGGGGCGCCACCGGCCCGCCCTGCACGACGCCGCGGTCTACCCTCGACCACTGCAGCAGCCGCTGCCCGTCTGGATCGCGGTTGGTGGCTCGCCCGAGTCCGTCGTGCGCGCCGGCACGCTTGGGCTTCCGCTGATGCTCGCAATCATCGGTGGCGCGCCCGCCCGCTTCGCGCCGCTGATCGACCTCTACCGCCAGGCCGTTACACAGGGTAGGGCTGGCGCTGGAGAGGGAAGAGCGCCAGGTGGCACGGTCGCCCCTGTCGCCACACAGCGCGAGGCGCCCGGCCACGCCGGGCCCGCCGTGGGGATCAACTCCCACACCTACCTTGCCGACACCTCCCAGCGGGCCGCCGACGAGTACTTCCCCGCCTACTCCCAGGTCATGAACCGCATTGGGCGCGAGCGTGGCTGGCCACCGATGTCGCGTCAGCAGTTCGACGCTGCCTGCGGTCCCGCGGGACACCTGCTGGTCGGCAGCCCTCAGCAGGTGGCTGAGAAGATCCTCGCCGAGCACGAGCTCTTTGGGCACAACCGCTTCCTCGCGCAGATCAGCATCGGCACGCTGCCCCACGCGCGGGTCCTGCACGCCACCGAGCTGTTCGGCGCAGCGGTCGCGCCGGTCGTCCGCGAGGCGCTCGCCCCGCCCGGCGCGCCACCCGCGGTTGACGGCCCGAGCAGTGCTCTGAGCGCGAGCGAAGCCTCGACCGGCGCGGACCCCGCCCGCCCCGGCTGATCGAGCGCCCTACGCGGCGACTGGGCGTCGCGCCTCGACGCCGTCGAGCAACTGCCAGTTGCCCTCCAGCGCAGCCTGCGCCCGCGCCGCCATGCGCTCGGCGGCGGCGGCGCGCTCGTCGGCGTCCTCGGGCATCAGCTCAGCGATCAGCTCGCGCGCCTGGCGGGCGTGCTCCACGTCGAGCTTTGCGTGCAGCGTGAAGTACGACGCTCCCGGGGAGTCCTCGCGCACGCCGTAGTGGGTCGCGAGGCCCTCCAGCTTGGTGGTCGAGATCGCCGGCTGGCTCGCCTCGATCGTGTACAGCACCGCGAGGTGCTCGAGCACGTCCGAGCCCGCCGTCCACGCCTGCGTGCACGCGCTTGTCTGCGTCAGCGGCTCCTCGCTTGCGCCTGCGCCGGCTTCGCTGCGGCTCGCCGGCTCGCCGGCTTCCCGTGTAGCCACCGCGCGGGCGAATTCGTCCCACAGCTCCACGTGGCCTGTCTCCTCCTGCGCGTGGCGGGTGAGCCCCGGCGCGTGCTCGGGGCCCGCCTTCTCGGCCGCCAGCCGCGAGGCCTCCGCCAGCGCCACCACCGCGTGGCGGTACTCGCCCGCGTACAGCTCCAGCTCCTGCGCCTGCAGCTCCCCCGCGCTCCAGCGCTGGTAGAACGGATGGTCGAGCACGTTCGTGCGCCTGCGCGCCTCGTCGAGCTGGGCGAAGATGTCCATGGTGGCGTTCCCTTCTTGTTCGGCTGTCGGTGGTGCGTGCATCGTACGCACGGCGGCGGTCGTCCGCCACGCGATAGGCTTTCCGTGAGCGATGGCTGACACCGGCAAGATCGCCAAGAACCTCGAGCGCTTCGCCCAGGCGGTGGCCGCGCACGACCGCGAGAACCCCTCCCACACCGCCCACGGCATCGGTCTCGCTCACTTCGACCTGGAGCGCCTCGGCTTCGAGGAGGGCGAGGAGATCCTGCCCGGCATCACGATCCACGCCGACTCCGGCGTTACCGGCAACTTCCGCGTGCTCTGCGACGGGCAGCACGACGAGGGCCGCGAGGAGTCCGAGCAGGAGGTCGTCGAGGCGATCGCCACGCAGGCCGTCCCCGCCCTCGCGCCCGCCGGGCCGGGCGAGCGTCGCTTCCGGCCGTTCGGCGAGTAGGGCTCTCAGCGAGCGGCGCTCGGTGCCGGCACACCCGCGCGCCTGGCGATGCTCGCCACCAGCCGCCCCACCGTCGGGCACTCCAGACCGTGGCGGGCCGCCGCGCGCAGCACCGCGCCGGGGATCGCGTCGAGCTCGGGGGTGCGGCCCGCCGCGATGTCGCGCTGCATCGAACTACCCAGTGTGGGGTGGGCCGCGCTCAGTTCGCCCAGGGGGTCGCTCGCGTCGATGCTCGCCCCCTCTGCCGCCGCGACCGCGCAGCCCTCCTCGATCGCCCCCACGAGCTCCGCGCGCAGCTCCGGCGTCGAGAGGATCTCCCCGAGCAGCTTGTCGTACGCGCTCGTCGTGCACGCCAGTGCGTTGAGGCGCACCAGCTTGCCCCACATCACCTGCGGCTCGGACTCGCCGACCCGCGCGGGGACCCCCGCGCCCTGGAGGGTTCCCGCTAGGCGCTCCATCGCCGGGCGCGCCGCGGCGTAGCGAGAGGCCATGTCGATCCGCAGGAACGGGCTCGTGTGTACCACCACCCCCGGCTCCGGGCGGTCAGCCTCCACGCGGATCGTCCCCGCCACCACCCGCTCCTCTCCGAAGCGCTCGCGCAGCAGCGGCAGGTGGTCGAGTCCGTTGAGCAGCGGCAACACCAGCGCGGGCGGTGCCTCGACGCGCTCGAGCGCCTCCTGCAGGCCTGTCGCCTTCGTTGCCACCACCAACGCGTCCACCGGCTCCTGCAGGCGCCCCGTAGCGCGCGGATGGGCGACCCACTCTCCCAACCGCACCGAGCTCACCCGCAGGCCGCGCTCGGCGACCAGCGCAGCCGTCGCTTCGCGTGCCACGACGATCGTCGGGGTGCCCACGCGCTCCAGCGCGCCCGCCACCAGGCCGCCCACGCCGCCGGGGCCCAGCACCGCGATCGTCATGGCAGCGGTTCCAGCTCCTTGCACCGTCGCGAGTCTAAGGTCACTAGCCTTCTCGGTATGTCCGCCCGACCCGAGCCCCTCGCGGCGCCCGAGATTCTCGCCCGCGGCCCTTGGCCGCTGGAGCGGGTTGCCGTGCGCTGGGCTGAGGAGCGTTACGAGCCCGCGCTCGCGCACGTCGAGGCCGCCGACGCCGCGATCGCCGCGCTGCAGGAGCGGGGCTCGCCCAGCCACGACGGGATGGCCGGGCGGCTGGTCGGCTTTCACGAGCGCGACGGGGGCCTCGAGCTCGAGCTGCAGCCGCTGCGCTGGGCGCTGAGACTGGTGAGTGGCGACGCCTCGTGCTCGATGGCTGCGCTGTGCGTGACCCGCTCCGCGGACGGGCGCTGGTTGGCGGGGCGGCGCGCTCCGTGGCTGGCCTCCTGGGCCGGTCGCTGGGCGCTCGGGGCGGGCGGCTCGGTAGACCTCGGCGAGAACCCCGCTCACACGCTCGTGCGCGAGCTTCAGGAGGAGTGGTCGGTCGCGCCCGCCCGCGTGCAGGCGGAGGCTTTGGTGGTGCTGCCCCACCGCCTGGTGATGTTCGTCGGGCAGGCCTGGCTGCCTGCGGGCGCCGAGGTCGTGCCCGACCACGAGCACGACGCCTTCGCCTGGTGGCCCGCGGAGGTCGGGGAGTGGCCCGCAGAGGCCGGCGAGACCCTGCCGCGGGTGGCGCGCTGGCTCTCACCGTGAGCCACGAGCGGGTCTTTACCCGTCTGAAGTGGACCTCGTTCACACACTCCTGCATCTACACGGCGCTGCTCGTCTGCGCATTCGTCGCCGGCAAGCCCCAGCCGGCGACGTTCGTGCTGGGTCTCACTCACGGACTGCTCTGGATCGCGATGTCTCTTACCTGCATCGTGTGCGTGCGCCTGCGCATCGTCCCCCTGCGCCTCGCCGCTGCGGTGGCCGTGCTCGGCGGGATCGGGCCGTTCTTCGGCAGCTTCGAGTTCGTCCGCGAGCAGCGCCGGCGGGACGGGAGTGCAGAGAGCGGGAGACGTGGGAGACGGGACAGCGGGAGAGATCGAGAGGGTGCAACCGTTAAGCCGTGTGAAGGGCAGGTGAAAACGCCGGTTCACGACTCGATCCGCCCACCCGCCGCGCTAGAGTGAGCCTGGAGATGGCGGCATCCACGACGACTGGGCGGACAATCGACGTCGTCACCCCTGCCGCAGGCGAGTCGGTCACCGAGGGCGAGATCGTCGAATGGCACTTCCGGGTGGGCGACGCGATCAAGCGCGACGACGTCATCGTCGAGATCGCGACTGACAAGATCAACGTCGACCTGCCCTCGCCCGCCACCGGCACCGTCAGCGAGCTGCTAGTCGAGGAGGGCGACACGGTCACCGTCGGGCAGGTGATCGCGCGGATCGTCGTGGGGGACGACGGCTCGGCCGAGGCCCCACCCGCTGCGCCGCCTGCACCCGATGGCGTCGAGGCCGACGGGCGGGCGACCGCGAGCGACGGCATCGAGACCGACGGGCGGATTGCCACTGCCGACGGCGTCGAGACCGACGGACGGGCGGCCACGTCCGCGGCGCCCAACGGCGTGCGTGTCTCGCCCGTGGCCGCGCGAGCGGCCGCCGCCGAGGGTGTGGATCTCGCAACCGTCTCCGGCAGCGGCCCCGCGGGGCGCATCGTCAAGGCCGACGTGCTCGGAGCCGTGGCCGGCAACGGCGACGCGGCGACGGCCCCGAGCGCCACCGCGGCGCCCGAGGGCGCTGAGCTGATGCGGGGCGGCGCCGCGGCGCTCGCCCGCTTCATGGAGCAGTCGCTCTCGATCCCCACCGCCACGAGCTTCCGCACGCTCACCGTCACCGCCCTGGACGCCCGCCGGCGTGAGCTCAAGGCGGCAGGGCGCAAGGTCTCCTTTACCCACCTCATCGCCTACGCGATCGCGCGCGCCGCGGCCGACCAGCCGGTGATGACCGACCACTACGCCGTCCTCGACGGCCGCCCCCACCGCGTGCGCGACGGGCAGGTCAACCTCGGCCTCGCGGTGGACGTGGAGAAGCGTGACGGCTCCCGCACGCTGATGGTGCCCGTGATCCGCGACGCTGCCAGCCTGCCCTTCGACCGCTTCCTCGCCGCCTACGACGAGCTGGTGGAGCGGGCGCGTTCGGGCACGCTCACCGCTGAGGACCTCGTGGGGGCGAACCTCACCCTCACCAACCCCGGAGGCCTCGGCACCGCCGCCTCGGTCCCGCGGTTGATGGCCGGCCAGGGGACGATCGTCGCGACCGGCTCGATCGGCTACCCGGTGGGCCTCGCCGCGATCGGCGCGATGATCGGTGCGGAGAAGGTCATGACGATGACCTCCACCTACGACCACCGCGTCATCCAGGGAGCCGAGTCGGGCCGCTTCCTGGGGCGCATCGAGGAGTACCTGAAGGGGGAGCTCGGCTTCTACGACGACGTCTTCGCCTCGCTGGGCGTCGAGCTCGGCCCCGCTCCGGCGGTGCCCGCGCCTGCGGCGGCCGCGGCGGCGGCCTCGGCTACCGTCGAGGAGGCCGGCCGCGGCGCAGCCCCGCGCGGCGCCGCCGACGAAGAGCTGCTGCAGGCCGTGCAGTCCGCCACCGCCCTGCTGAAGGCGTTCCGCACCCACGGCCACCTCGCCGCGCGCCTTGACCCGCTTGGCACCGAGCCCGAGGGTGACCCAGCGCTCGACCCCGAGCCGCTGGGGCTGACCCCCGAGCTGATGGCCCTGATCCCCGCGAAGATCCTGCGCATGTGGGTGCCCGGAGCGACGCTCGCCGACGCGCTGCCGCACCTGCGCGAGACCTACTGCGGGACGATCGCGTACGAGATCGAGCACATCTCCTCCCACCGCCAGCGCGTGTGGCTGCGCGAGAAGATCGAGTCCGGCACGTTCCGCCAGCCGCTCACCACCGACGAGCGGCTCACGCTGCTCAAGCGCCTGGTCGAGGTCGACGCGCTGGAGCGCTTCATGCACAAGGCCTACCTCGGCCAGCACCAGTTCTCGATCGAGGGGCTCGACGTGACGGTGCCGATGCTCGACGAGCTGATCCAGCTCGCCGCCGCCCACGGCGGCCGTGAGGTCGTGGTCGGGATGGCCCACCGTGGGCGGCTGAACGTGCTCGCGCACAACCTCGGGCGCCCCTACGACACGATCTTCGCCGAGTTCGAGGGAGCCTCGACGCTCGAGGCGGTCACCACGATCCCCCAGGGGGGTACGGGCGACGTCAAGTACCACCACGGCACCCACGGCTCCTACCTGCTGCCCGATGGGGAGACGATCCAAGTCAACCTCGAGTCCAACCCCTCCCACCTGGAGTACGTCTCCGCAGTCGTCGAGGGCGCCACCCGCGCCGCGCAGACCACCCGCAAGGGCCCCCACGCCCACCAGGACACCGACGCCGCGGTGCCGATCGCGATCCACGGCGACGCCTCCTTCCCCGCCCAGGGGGTGGTCGCCGAGACGCTTAACCTGCAGGCGCTCGACGGCTACAAGGTCGGCGGCACGGTGCACCTCATCACCAACAACCAGATCGGCTTCACGACCGACCCCGACGACGCCCGCTCCACCCGCTGGGCCTCGGACCTCGCGAAGGGCTTCGACGTGCCGATCATCCACGTCAACGCCGACGACGTCCCCGCCTGCATGAGCGCGGTGCGTCTCGCGTTCGCGTTCCGCAGAGAATTTGGCCACGACGTGCTGATCGACCTGATCGGCTACCGCCGCTTCGGGCACAACGAGTCCGACGAGCCCGCCTACACCCAGCCGGAGATGTACGCCAAGATCAAGGGGCACCCGCGCGTGGCGGAGCTGTGGGCCGAGCGGCTGATCGCCGACGGGGTTGTGAGCAAGAAGGAGTTCGAGGAGCTCGGGCAGGGGGTGTGGGACAACCTCACGACGCTCCACCAGCGCCTGAAGGCGAAGATCGCGGCGGCCGCCGAGCACGGGTCGGCGGCGAGCGGCACCGGCGAATACCAGCTCGACCGCTCCCCCTCCCCGGAAGTGCAGACCGCCGTGCCCGCTGAGCGCCTGCGCGAGCTCGGCACGCAGTTGCTGCGCACGCCCGAGGGCTTCACGGTGCACCCGAAGCTCGTCAAACAGCTCGAGCGCCGCCGCGCCGCGCTGGAGGAGCCCGAGGGCGCCGACCGGGTGGGAGCCGGTGGGGTTGCGGGAGCCGGCGGAGCGCAGACCGGCGAGCACGCGCGCCTGGACTGGGCGCACGCCGAGGCGCTCGCGTTCGCGTCGCTGCTCACCGAAGGCACCCCCATCCGCCTGACCGGCCAGGACACCGAGCGGGGCACCTTCAGCCAGCGCCACATGGTGCTGCACGACGCGAAGACCGGGCAGACGGTCTGCCCGATCCAGAGCCTCCCCGAGGCGCTCGCGCCGTTCGAGCTGCACAACAGCCCGCTCTCCGAGCTCGCCTGCATGGGCTTCGAGTACGGCTACTCCCAGGAGGCGCCGGAGACGCTCGTGCTGTGGGAGGCCCAGTTCGGCGACTTCGTCAACTCCGCCCAGGTGATCGTCGACCAGTTCATCGTCTCAGGCCTCGCCAAGTGGGGACAGACCTCCCGGCTGACGCTGCTGCTGCCCCACGGCTACGAGGGCTCGGGTCCCGAGCACTCCTCCGCGCGCCTGGAGCGCTTCCTCGCACTGGCCGCCGAGGGCAACATCCGCGTGGCCAACCTCACGACGCCCGCCCAGTACTTCCACATGCTGCGCCGCCAGGCCCGCATCGCCAAGCAGCGGCCGCTTGTGATCATGACCCCCAAGTCGCTGCTGCGCCTGCCCCAGGCCTCCAGCGAGATCGCCGAACTGGCGGAGGACAGCCGCTTCCAGCCCGTGCTCCCCGAGCCCGGCGTGCAGGACGAGCGGGTCACGCGCCTGGTGCTGTGCACCGGGAAGATTTACTACGACCTCGTCGGCCACCCCGACCGCCAGAGCAACGAGGGCGTCGCGGTGGGGCGCGTGGAGCTGCTCTACCCCTTCCCCGAAGGGCAGGTCCTGGCGCTGCTGGCCCGCTACCCCAACCTCCGCGAGGTCGTCTGGACGCAGGAAGAGCCGCGCAACATGGGCGCCCGCGCGCACATGTTCCCCCGCCTGATGCAGATCCTGCCCGAGCGCATGCACTTCGGCTACATCGGGCGCCCCGAGCGCGCCAGTCCCGGCGAGGGCTACCCCGCCGCGCACGCCGCCGAACAGTCGCGCATCGTGCGCACCGCTCTGGATCTGAGCGTGGACACCTCCCAGTACCCCCGCAAGACGCCCGGGGAGCGGTAGGGCGGGGCGGCTGATGCTCTGGCGACGCTTCAAGAACGTCTTTCGCCAGTGGCGCCGCAGGCGCCGCGCGCGGCAGGGGTGAGGGGACTCATCACCCCCTCAGGGCGCCGGCAACGTGCGAGGTGGCCTGGTGGGTCTCGGCGACTTTGCCGCGAACTTGATACGCAGCGTCACGCTCCTGTGGCATCCGTGTCTTGACTGGTCACAGATGGAGGTCCATCATAGACGGATGTCCGCAACAACTTGTCCGTCCGCCCGGTCTGCTTTCATTCTGCGACAACTAATGCTTGATCTCGCGGCTTCCGACGAGCCTTCAATTGAGCCCGCCGCGCTGACCGCGACTGGTGGAATTCCAGAATCCCTAGTCTTCGCGGGTGACGCTCGTGCGATCCCACTCGCAGACGACACGATCGATCTTGTTGTCACTTCTCCTCCGTATTGGAAGAAGCGTGACTACGGAATGCCCAACCAGATCGGACAGGAGCCTACAGCCGACGAGTATGTGCAGAACATCCTCGCATGCCTCAACGAGTGGAAGAGGGTACTACGGCCAACGGGGTCAGTATTTCTCAATATTGGCGATACCTACCACCGCCGCAGCCTTGCCAACATCCCTGCTCGTGTGGAGATCGCAGCCGCTGAGAGTGGCTGGTTAATCCGCAATCGGATCGTTTGGGCCAAGGATGGAGGGATGCCCGAGCCAGCGCGCACACGGCTGGCCAATCGGCATGAGTACGTGCTCCACATGACGCTGTACGGCACCTACTACTACGATCTCTTTGGCTACTCAGAGGTGTACAGCAACGGCAATGGCGCAAATCCAGGAGATGTGTGGCAGTTCAACCCAACCCGCCACATGGGCGAGCATCTAGCGCCCTTCCCAACCGAGATTGCAGAGAGAGCGATTCGTCTTGCATGTCCACACCAATACTGTCCGAAGTGCGGTGAACCACGTCAGCGAATTGTAGAGCGGACGACCAGGCTTGACGAGCGCCGTGCACAGGCACGTAGAGCGATGGAGCTCGCAGAGGAGGGCGGCCTCACTCCTGCACACATTGCGGCAATCCAGGCCACCGGTGTCTCGGACGCGGGGAAGGCTAAGATCTACCAGACCGGCACAGGACGCAACTCTGCTGAGGTGCAACGCCTCGCGGTTGAGGCCAAGAAGGTGCTCGGAGGATACTTCCGCGAGTATACGTTTGCACTGCGTGAGACGGTCGGTTGGACGACGTGCGAATGTGGAGGGAAGTTTGAGGCGGGCGTCGTACTCGACCCCTTTATGGGTACGGGCACGACACTGCGTATAGCTCTAGAGCTGGGCCGCAACGCAATTGGGGTCGATTTGGCGCCCGCGGTCAACTTGACGTAGTCGACGTTGTGAGACCAAGGGGAGCACCAGCAATCCTCGCAAGCCCGCGGATCGCACGCGCAAATGCTTTCTCCTCGGCTTCGAGATCTGGGCTGGCGAGGTCCATCACGTATTGAAAAACCTCAAGAGATTCCATCGTGCCCAGCGACATGAGTCCAACGTGCTTTGAATTCTTGCCCCACGGCTGGACTACGACCGCCCTCGGCGCCCGGTAGCTCGCAGCATACGTAATTACCTGGTTCAAGGCATCGCGGCTGGGCGCCCCGTCCGCCGGCTTGTACTTCACCTCGAGGACAACCGGTACGCACCCGCGGACGTGGTCACGCACAATGATATCCGGAGTGGCCGGAGCGGCTTCCTCAGACGATTCTGAATCGAACAGCGGCTTCCTTCCCTGCCCCTTCCCATCCTCGACCGCGAGGCCCCGCCTGCCGATCCGTTCCGCGAGGACCGCGCGCATATAGCGCTCGAATACTTTACTGAGGTCAAAGATCAGCGAAGGCAGGCTCACGTCTACACCGTGTCGCTCGAGCACGATAGATGAACGTGACACGACTATCAGCGCGACCTCGAGGGCTGTCCGATAGTACGCTCGGGTCGTGGGCAGCGGTCGCACTCCGGCGACGATTGAATCGTCCAGAAATTCGAGCCGGGGATCGAGCGTTGCGTCCGCAAAGAGCGTCCACAACACATTCAGCCGACGCACGAGGCGCCGCTGCTCGCTCGAGAGCGCTCCGGCGTGGGCATACTCGTTTGCAAGGAGCCACACGGCGAGCTTCAGACATCGGTTCACAGGAGTGTCGGCTGTACGTTCAAACCAGGACGACCGCACGTCAACCGAGCCTCCCGCCGCCGCCATCTGTGTCTCTCGCGCGCCCATGAGTATCCGGCCTCGCGGCGCAGTCGTACGTTCTGTGCGCTCGTAGTAGTCGCTCATCCGGCCATGCACCTCAATTGCGCCCAGTCCGCGAATCAGCGCACTGGTAAAAAAGTCGCGCAGGCTCGGCGAAGTATGTAGTTCATGATCATACACCCGGGCCGCTTCCTCGAGTGTGTGGGTTGCAAATCCTGCAACACGAAGGACGTGGGCAAGGTTGCCGCCCAGCAAGACCCGCGGAACAACTTCAAGAGCAACGCGCTCGTTCAGAGGTATCAGACCGACATACCCTCGTGCCTGCACCAGCAGCGACGAACCTCGTAGTTGAATATCAAAGTAGTTGCGCCCGACGATCGTCGGATCGAGCGCAAGACCAGAGCCTCCCTCTCCAACCAGGTCCGCGAGCGGAACTTCGACGGCGTCGTGCTCAGATACTTTATAGACCGTAGCCTCCTCGTACTGGCCAATTGCAGGCACCGCTTCAACTCTTGTGCCCGGAGTACTCGACCGCTGCAGGCGACTACGGATTGTTCGCTCCCGGTTGCCTCTGAGCGCGACCGAAGATGCGGCTCCAACCATCACATACTTCCTTGTACCCACTGGGATCGAGCCGATACGCTTTTTCGAAGAAGAAGCGAAGCTGGTGATCCCAGAGGCTGCGCAGGGCTGCGTCATTGCCAATCTCCGTAAAGAACGTATGTCCGAGCGCAGTCTGTGGCGTTTCTCGTGCGCGTTTGTTTACGTTATTGAAGAATGCGATAACCCTGTCCCGTCTCGATGCCGGGAGGCCGGCGGCGTCCAGTAGTTTCCGCAGAACTGCCGGATCCGGGTCCATCGCCACCTTGGCAAAGCGACGCTCAAATGCCGCATCCACGTCATCGACACCCCGATCCAACGGGTTCATCGTGGCGATGAACAGGAGGTTTGGTGGGATTGAACACCGGCCTCCCGCAGCAAGCGAGAATTCAAATCCGCGCTTCGACTTTTCAACGTAAGTGAGTCCCTCACCAAAGATCCGCGCCGCATCGCCACGACTCAGCTCATCGATCACGAGCACGAAGTTGCTTTGTGGCTGTTCGCCCGCATCCCAAGCCATCTGCAAAAGATGTTTCGGCTCGAGTTTGAAGCCTCCTTTTCTGGGCACGTAGCCCTGGACAAAATCTTCATACTGATACGAGGGATGAAACTGTACATAACGTACTCTCTGCGGGCTTCCAGCCAGAGTGATCGCCAGGCGCTCGGCGCTCCAGGTCTTGCTGGTCCCGGAGGGACCAACGAGGATCACCCCGCCGTACCGATCGAGCAACTCGCGCACTCGCACAAACAGCGGATTTCTTTTTGGGAGCGGACGCGGATACTGGGGCTGCCTCGCCGACGCCGACCTTGGAGCTCGTGAGGACTTCGGAGCCGGCGACGGCGCCGTGCCCGGCGGTAGAGGCAGTTCCAGCTGACCGACGCTGAGCGTGCGGACTCGGCGATCCAGGCGGGCGCTCACCGCGCGGCCTCAGCCTCAGTCTCAGTAGCCTGGGCACCCGCGGCTGCTTCGGGCTCGGTCCCTGCGAACAGCCGCGTACTCTCAACGGACTCGGGCTCAGTCTCGGTGAACGGTTCAAACCAGGAATCGTCAGCCTGCCCCGTCCGCTGGTAGAGGTGCTCGAGCTCCACCTCCGATCGGGGTCCGCGATAGCCAAACTCGACAGCAAACAGGGAGATGAGATCGTCGCCCGTGGGGAGTCCCCCGTCGGTGATGAAAGCATAGTCGCGCAACAGGAAGGCCGCGAGCGCTTCCGCCGGAAGCTGATTCCCACCGAGCAAGTATTGACGTGCAAGCTCCCAGTGTTTACGTCGCAGCGAAAACGTTTTTGTATCGCGGTCGTAGTCGACCACACGCAAAGGTGTCACTCGCAGCGACGACCGCGCAAAGCTCCCAGCGAGGTTTTTATTCAGCCACTCTTGCCCGGCTTTTGCCGTTTTATTCCAAAAGGGACGGTAGTAGGGGTACTCCTCCGACGCCCCCGCCACCTCGAGGTACGGTCCGAGCCCGCGCTTCCAGTCCGGCTTGAGCCCTGTCGTTCTGCCCTGCGTCGCGGCAAGCTGATGGAGGTAGAGGTAGGCGATGAAGTACGGGTGGACCCGCATGGAGCGGAGCTCCTCAATGCTGGTGCGCACCGCATCGAGTGTCAGGACCCAGCGCTCGGATTCAGGCACGGCTGCAGCATAGCGAATCACTTACATGAGCCGAGTACATCGAACCCCAAGTGACCGATGCCGTAAGCCAGTTCGCCGTGATCTCGCGATCGACTACCGACCCCGCCACACC
This sequence comes from uncultured Solirubrobacterales bacterium, assembly GCA_963701215.1. Lineage (GTDB taxonomy): Bacteria > Actinomycetota > Thermoleophilia > Solirubrobacterales > Solirubrobacteraceae > Palsa-744. The sequence goes on along the minus strand of OY969580.1, from coordinate 3,189,221 downwards.
GGGTCGCGCTTCTCCTTGAACGCACTGGCGCCCTCCTTGGCGTCCTCGGAGGCGAAGACCGGGCCGGAGAGCGCGCCCTGGCGCTCCCACATCTCGGCCGTGGACCAGTCCCACTGCTCCTGGAGGATCTGCTTGGAGGCCGCCAGCGCGAGCGGGCCGTTCTTGGCGACCGCGGCGGCCAGCTCGAGCGCCGTCTCGACCGCGCCGCCGGGCTCTGCGAGGCGGTTGACGACACCGAGCTCGTGGAAGCGCTCGGCGGGCTGCACCTCGCCGGTGAGCGCCAGCTCCATCACCACGTGGTAGGGCATCCGCCGCGGCAGGCGCAGCAGCGCGCCGCCCGCGGCCACCAGCGAGCGCTTGGCCTCGGGGATGCCCATCTTCGCGCCCTTCGCTGCCACGATCAGGTCGCAGGCGAGCGCGATCTCCATGCCACCCGCCACCGCGAAGCCCTCGATCGCCGCGATCAGCGGCTTGCGCGAGGCGCGCTGGGCGATGCCCGCGAAGCCGCGGTCCCCGAACCACGGGGATTCGCCGCGCACGAACGCCCCCAGGTCCATGCCCGCGCAGAAGTAGCCCCCTGCGCCGGTGAGGATGCCCACCGACAGTGCTCCGTCGGCGTCGAGCTCGTCGAGCGCTCCCGCCACCCCCTCGGCCACGGCGCCGTTGACGGCGTTTCGCACCTGCGGGCGGTTGATCGTGATCAGCAAGACACTTCCCCGTCGCTCGCTCAGCACTGCTGGGGGCTCGGCGGCGGCGTCGGTCGTGGTTGCGTCGGTGGTGGTGGCAGCGTTGTCGGTCATCATGGGAGCGTACCGACCGTTGCGCTACCGCCGCATGCGCGGCGCGCAGCGGGGTCGATCAGTTGGGCCCATCGGCGGGGGTTACGAGTAGCCCCCTACGCCGCGAACAGCCGCAGCTCCGGCTCGCGCTCGCCGCGGAGCACCTCGAGATCGACCTCCACGCACTCGATCCCCCGCGCCTGCGCGAGCACACGGGCCTGGGGCTTGATCCGCTGCGCCGCCAACACCCCGCGGCAGGCGCCGAGCGCGGGGTCCAGGCGGATGCGCTCCAGGTAGCGCGTGAGCTGCTCCACCGCGTCGATCGTCGCGATCCGCTTGATCTCGACCGCCACCCACTCGTCCTCAGGGTCGCGGCACATCAGGTCCACCGGGCCGATGTCCGTGGGCCACTCGCGCCGTACGAGCCGAAAGCCCTCGCCGCACCACGCCGGGGCGTCCGCGAGCAGCTCCTGCAGCTCGCGCTCTAGGCCCTCCTTCTCGAGCGACACCAGCGTGTCCAGCTCGTGCTCGATGTCCGAGAGCACCTCCGCAACTGCGATCTCCAGGCGGTCCTCCTGGCGCTGCTTGCGCACCGTCATCCCCACCAGCCGGCCCTCCGCGTCGTGCGTGAGCTCGACCGCGGTCGGCGGCGTCATCCAGTTCAGCGGCTTCACGTTCGGGCCCCCGCCGTCGGCCCACACCATGAACGTGCCGTCGGCCTTCAGCATCAGCAGGCGCACCGCCTCGGGCAGCACCGTCGTCAGGCGGCCGACGTAGGAGACCTCACAGCGGGCGACGATCAGGCGCACCCAGGCAACCTACTGGGCCGGGCGGATCGTACCGACGGCCGGCTTTGCCGGCAGCGTCTCTAGCCGGAGCCCCGAGGCGGGCCGAGCGACGCCTGCTCGTTGTCCTCGCTCGCAGCCGGGGGCTGCGGCGTGGAAGTCGGGGCCTGCGTCGCCGTCTGCGAGAGACTCTGGCCGCCGGCAGGCTCCTCCTCCACCACCCCGCCGTTCAGCGCCTCGCGGAACTCGCGCATGCTCTTGCCCGCCGCACGCGCCAGTTCGGGCAGGCGCTTGGGGCCGAGCACCACCAGCGCCACCGCGGCGAGGAACAGTATGTGCACGGGGTTGTCGATACCCACACGACTCAGGCTAGCGCGCTCGCCGGGCCGCACCGGCACTGGCCGGCTGGCGCTTCGTGCCCGGCGCGCGGTGCCTCGGGTACGGCCGGGCCGCACCGTACCCTGCACCCGTGGCCCAGGCACCCTACGCACAGCCCGGCCGGCTCTACCCGCCGCCCGCCGCCTCCGAGCCCTTCTGGCCTGCGCAGGCCACGATCCTCGCCGCGATCGCCCTGCAGCTGTTGCTGCCCAAGCGGCTCACCGCAGGGCCTCCCTGGCTGATCCCCTCGCTGGAGGGCGCGCTGCTGATCGGGATGTTCATGGCCACCCCCCGCCAGCTGGAGCACGAGCACCCCCGGCGGCGGCGCGTGGCGCTCGGGCTGACTGCGTTCGTGACCGTCGCCAACATCTACTCGCTGGGCACGCTCACCCATCTCCTGCTGCACCACAACGTGCAGGACGGCCGCGAGCTGATCGTCTCCGGGGTGCTGATCTGGCTCACCAACTTCCTGATCTTCGCGCTCTGGTACTGGGAGGCCGACCGCGGGGGTCCCGGCCGGCGCGCCGCCGGCCACGACGGCCCACCCGACTTCCTCTTCCCCCAGATGGCCGACGACCGCATCGAGCCGCTGCACTGGCGACCGCAGTTCGTCGACTACCTCTACGTCTCGCTCACCAACGCCACCGCGTTCTCACCCACCGACACGATGCCGCTGACACCCACCGCCAAGAGCATCATGGGCGTCCAGGCCCTCGTCTCGCTCGTCACGATCGGGCTGATCGTCTCGCGCGCGGTCAACATCCTGGCCTGAGGACTACGCGGGGACTACGCTGCCGACACCACGCGTGGCTCGATCGCCAGCGCCTTCACCACGAGGTCTTTGACCTCCCCGTTCGCCCCCAGGCTCAGCGCGCGCTCCAGCGCCTCCAGCGCCCCCTCGCGGTCCATCAGGCGCAGGCGCAAACGGCCCAGGCGCTCCCACGCGCCCGCGTCGGACGGTCCCCGTTCGGCCGCGCGCCGTGCCGCTTCCTCCGCTAGATCCACCGCGCCCACGTCTTCGTAGATGCGCGCCGCGAAGCGGTGCGGCGCGGGGCGCTCGCCGTCCACGCGCGCCCAGTCGCGCACCGCGCGCGCCGCCGCCTCCAGGTCGCCGGCCTGCCAGAACGCCAGCGTCATCAGCCGCAGCACGCCCACGTTGCCCGGTTGCGCTTCGCGCGCGTAGACCAGCCGCTTCGCCGCCAGCGCGTATTCGCCTTCCGCCATCGCCCGCTGCGCCGCGACCATGAAGCGCTCCATCCGCTCCCCCGCGGGGTCGGGTTTGGAGAAGTCCACGAAGCGCATGCTCCCCGCCGGCACCGTGCGGATACCGTGGCTGAACTTCACCCGCGCCCACTGCTGCACTTCGTCGGTCCCGGTGCTGTCGCCCGTGAAGTAGATCCCCGCCACCGTCCCCACCCCCCACTCCGGGTAGGACATGCAGCGCGCGTAGCGGTGCACCACCGAGTGGTCCGGCACCCTGCTCCCGAACGGGTCGTGCTTCGCGTTCTCCGCGGCGCTCGCCCGCGCGCGCTGCTCCGCCTCGTAGGCCCTGCGCCCCGCCTCCTCGCGCGCCCTGCGCGCGGCCGCCGCGCTCACCCGCACCGCGTTGTGCGAGACCCGCCCCCCGCGCAGGCTCTCCGCCATGCGCTCCAGCTGGTCAGCCGCCTCGTTGATCGCCTTCAGGTGGCGCTCGTGCTCGGGCTGCTTCCCCGGCGGTGCGAGGTCCGGGTGCCAGCGCTTGGCCATCTTCCGGCGCGCGAGCTGCACCGCCCGCTTGTCGAACGGGGGCTCCAGCTCCAGCAGCATCATCTGCTGCTCGATATCCAGCACCGTGGGCATGAAGCACAAACGGTAGCGCCTCGGATTGGGCTCTATGCTGCCCGGGAATGTCAGCCCAGTACATCTTCACGATGCACCGTCTCTCCAAGGTGCACCCCCCCGACAAGACGGTACTCTCCGAGCTCACGCTCGCCTTCTACCCCGGCGCCAAGATCGGGGTGCTCGGCTACAACGGCGCCGGCAAGTCGACGCTGCTGCGGATCATGGCGGGGCTCGATGAGGAGTACCGCGGGGAGGCCGCGCTCGCGCCGGGGGCCACGGTGGGGATGCTCGCGCAGGAGCCCCGTCTCGACGAGTCCCTGGACGTACTCGGCAACGTGCAGGAGGGCGTCGCCGAGACCAAGGCACTGCTCGACCGCTTCAACGCGCTCGCCGCCGACTACTCCGAGGAGTGCGCCGACGAGTTCGCCGCGGTGCAGGCGCAGATCGAAGCCGCCGACGCCTGGAACCTCGACACCCAACTGGAGTACGCGATGGACGCGCTGCGCCTGCCCCCGCCCGACGCCGAGGTCGCCCAGCTCTCCGGCGGGGAGCGCCGCCGCGTGGGGCTCTGCCGCCTGTTGCTGCGCGCGCCCGACCTGCTGCTGCTCGACGAGCCCACCAACCACCTCGACGCCGAGTCGGTCGCTTGGCTCGAGCGCCACCTCGCCGAGTACAAGGGCACCATCGTCGCCGTCACCCACGACCGCTACTTCCTCGACAACGTCGCCGGCTGGATCCTCGAGCTCGACCGCGGGCGGGGCCTGCCCTACGAGGGCAACTACTCCTCGTGGCTGGAGCAGAAGCAGGCCCGCCTCGCCGCCGAGGAGCGCTCGGAGAAGGGGCGCCAGCGCACGATCACCGCCGAGCTCGAATGGGTGCGCACCAACCCCAAGGGCCGGCGCACCAAGTCCAAGGCCCGCCTTGCGCGTTACGAGCAGTTGATCGCGGAGGAGCGCAACGTCCACCTGGAGGACGTCCAGATCCACATCCCCCCCGGGCCGCGGCTGGGGGAGAAGGTGCTCACCGTCTCCGACCTGCGCAAGGGCTACGGCGAGCGGCTGCTGATCGACGGGCTCTCCTTCGATCTGCCTCGCGCCGGGATCGTCGGCGTGATCGGAGCCAACGGCGCCGGCAAGACCACCCTGTTCCGCATGATCACCGGCGAGGAGGCCCCCGACGGCGGGACCCTGGAGCTGGGCGAGAGCGTGCAGCTCGCCTACGTGGACCAGTCCCGCGACGCCCTGGACCCCGCCAAGACGGTGTGGGAGGAGATCTCCGAGGGCCTCGATCACCTCCCGGTCGGCGAGCGCGTGGTCAACTCCCGCCAGTACGTCGCGGGCTTCAACTTCAAGGGCTCCGACCAGCAGGCCCGCATCGGCAAGCTCTCCGGTGGCGAGCGCAACCGCGTGCACCTCGCCAAGCTGCTGCGCTCCGGCGGCAACCTGCTGCTGCTCGACGAGCCCACCAACGACCTCGACGTGGACACGCTGCGCGCGCTGGAGGAGGCGCTGCTCGGCTTCCCCGGCTGCGCCGTCATCATCTCCCACGACCGCTGGTTCCTCGACCGCATCGCCACGCACGTGCTCGCCTTCGAGGGGGACTCCAGCGTCACCTGGTTCGAGGGCAACTTCGAGGCCTACGAGGCCCACCGCCATGAGCTGTTGGGCGCCGCGGCCGACCGGCCGCACCGGATCTCCTACAAGCGGCTCGTGCGGGGGTGAGCTGCCTCGCTCAGCAAGCCCGTTCGGGTAGCGAGCTCGCCGCGGCCAGCACGCTTGTAGAGAGTTGTCTGTAGTCTTTTCGCCTCATGGCGCTGTATGCTGCGCTGTATGGCTGCGGCCACGCGCACACAGGTCTACCTGACCCAGGAGCAGCGCCAGCAGATCGAGGAACTGCGCGCGCGCGACGGACGCACGCTGGCCGAAGTCATTCGGGCGGCGCTCGACGACTACCTGGCCACCCACGGTCGCCTGGCCGCCGATCGAGAGCTTGCGGAAAGGCAGCGCGTGCTGGACAAGACGTTCGGGTGCATGCCCGACTTTCCCTACCCTGACCGCGGCGACTGGGATCGTGGCTACGGCTGAGAGCCGCGGGAGGGTGCTCGTGGACTCAGATGTCATCATCGATCACCTCAGGGGCGCACGCCCGCTTCCGAGCTTCCCGCTCGCCTACTCGGTCATCACTCGTTGCGAGCTGTTCGCCGGTCGCGACAGTGTGGAGCTGCTCCGTGAGCTGCTGTCGCCGATGCACGAGATCCCTGTGGACTCGTCGATCGCGGAGCGTGGTGGAACGCTGAAGCGAACCTCCCAGCTGCCGACACCCGATGCTCTGATCGCTGCCACCGCACTAGCGCACGAGCTGCCGCTCATGACCCGCAACCGCCGTCACTTCGACCGGGTCGTGGGCCTGCGGCTTCAGGCTCCCCACGAGTCGAGCAACCCACCGACCGACCGAACCGCATCGGCTCCACGTAACCCGGGTGGGCTGGGCCAAGCCGCTCGCGCAGGGACCGACCAACTTTCTTAGCAGTCGCTAAGATCCCTCGGGAAGCTCAACCGGCGACCACAGAGGGAGCAACCATGGCTGACTACACCGCCAAGCAGATCGACGAGATGGAGGCCGCCTTCGGCGGCGGGATGAAGAAGGCGCGCGCCGAGCTCGGCGTGCAGTCCTTCGGGATGCAGGTGATCGACCTGCCCCCCAACTACTCCGACTACCCCGAGCACGACCACGAGGAGGACGGCCAGGAGGAGGTCTACTCCGTGATGCGCGGCTCCGGCGCGATCGAGATCGAAGGCGAGCGCCTGGAGCTCACGCCGGACGTCCTCGTGCGGGTCGGTCCGGGTATCAAGCGCAAGATCTTCGCCGGGCCAGAAGGGGTTCGGCTGCTCGCGCTGGGCGGCAAGCCCGGCTCGGCGTACGAGGTCCGCGAGTTCACCGAACTGACCGGCACGAGCGCCTAGCGTAGGGGCTCCCAGGGTCTCGTTTGGGGATCGTCCACGCGGGTCGGTGTCGCAACCCGGGGCGTTGGCGTGGGGCCTCCGTGCCCCCCGTCCCCGCGCCGGCGCAGACCACGGTCAGGCCTCAGCGCGCGAACGAAGTGCCCGCGTCCAGCGTGCGCGCCGCGGCGGCGATCAGGCGTGCAGCGGCGTGCACGTCGGCGAGCGCGACGAGCTCCACCGGGGAGTGCATGTAGCGGATGGGGACTGACACCAGCGCAGTGGGCACCCCGCTACGGCTGAGGTGCACCGCGTCGGCGTCGGTGCCGGTGTTGCGGCCGATCGCCTCCACCGTGAAGGGGATGCCCTCGCGCTCCGCGGTGTCGTGCAGCAGCTCGAACAGGCGCGGGTGCAGGGTCGAGCCGCGGCTGAGCACCGGCCCCGAGCCGAGTGGGTGCTTGCCCGACTCCTTGACCTCAACCCCGGGGGCGTCGGTGGCGTGGGTGACGTCCACCACGATCGCCGCGTCGGGCTCCAGCGAGAACGCGCTCGTGCGCGAGCCCCCGAAGGTGGTCTCCTCCTGCGCGGCGGCGACCGCGACGAGCTCCCACTCGGCGCCGTCCGCCTGCGCCACGAGCCGCGCGGCCTCCAGCGCGACGAACGAGCCGAGGCGGTTGTCCAGCGCGCGCGAGGACACGCGCCCGTTGGGCAGCTCCACCGGGTCGCCGGCGAGCACCGCGACGTCGCCGACCCGCACCAGCTCGCGCGCCTGCTCGCCGTCGCGCGCACCTACGTCGATGTGCAGGTCGCGCACCTCCGCGACCTTCTTGCGCTCCTCCTCGCGCAGCAGGTGGATCGGCTTCTTGCCGATCACCCCCGGGAGCTCGCCCGCGCGCGTACCCAGCACCACGCGCTGACCGACCAGGATCTGCGCGTCCCATCCGCCGACCTCGCGGAACCACAGGTACCCCTCGTCGTCGATGTGGGTGACGATCAGCCCGATCTCGTCGATGTGGCCCATCACCACCAGCCGCCGCGCTGATGAATCGCGTCCAGGCACCCGCGCGGAGGGTGTGCCCACCACGTCCACCTGGGCTTCGGCCCCGAACGCCCGCGCCGCCGCCGTCCACACCGCCGCGGGCGCGGTCTCGTAACCGGAGGGGCCGCGGGCCGCAAGCAGCTCGCGTAGAACCTGCGGGAAGTCCTCGGTGTCGCTCACGCCGCGAGCAGACTTCGCAGGACGTACTGGAGGATGCCGCCGTGGCGGTAGTAGTCGGCCTCCCGAGGCGTGTCGATGCGCACCGTCACCGTGAACTCCTGTTCGTCGGCGCGCACCTTCAGCTCACGCGGCAGCTCGGTGATGCCCTCGATCGAGAACGTCTCGTAGCCCGTCAGCCCCAGCGAAGCGGCCGAGTCGCCGGGCTTGAACTGCAACGGCAGCACGCCCATCCCGATCAAGTTGGAGCGGTGGATGCGCTCGAAGCTCTGCGCGATCACGGCTCGCACCCCCAGCAGCTTCGTGCCCTTCGCCGCCCAGTCGCGCGAGGAGCCGGTGCCGTACTCCTTGCCGGCGAGCACGACCAGCGGCACCCCTTCCTGCCGGTAGCGCATCGCCGCGTCGTAGATCGGCAGCTGCTCGACGACCCCCTGCTCGAAGGCCCCTTGCTCGACGGTCCCCTGCCCGACGGCGCCGCCCCCCGCCGCGGCCCGCGACTCGCCGCTTGCCGCGGGAGCCGGCAGGTGGTAGGTGTAGCCACCTTCGGGTAGCGCCGCTCCGTCGGGGGCCCGTAGGAGGTTGCGGATGCGGATGTTGGCGAAGGTGCCGCGCACCATCACCTCGTGGTTGCCACGACGGGCGCCGTAGGAGTTGAAGTCGCGCGGCGCGACCCCCTGCTCCTGCAGGTAGAGCCCGGCCGGCCCGTCGCGCTTGATGGACCCCGCGGGGGAGATGTGGTCGGTGGTGACCGAGTCCCCCAGCAGCGCCAGCACGCGCGCGCCTCGCACGTCCTGCACAGGCGCGGGCTCGGCGGGCATCCCCTCGAAGTAGGGGGGCAGGCGCGCGTAGGTGGAGCGCTCCTCCCAGGCGAAGCGCTCGCCGGCGGGGACCTCCAGGCCGTTCCAGTGCTCGTCGCCGGTGAACACCTCGGCGTAGCTCCTGCGGAACATGTCTGACTGCACCGCCGCCTCGATCGTCTGCGCGATCTCGCGCTCGGTGGGCCAGATGTCGCGCAGGTAGACGTCCTGACCGTCGGCGTCGCGGCCGAGCGGGTCGGCGACGATGTCGGTGTCCATCGTGCCCGCCAGCGCGTAGGCGACGCACAGCGGGGGGGAGGCGAGGTAGTTCATCTTCACGTCCGGGTTGATGCGCCCCTCGAAGTTGCGGTTGCCGGAGAGCACCGAGACGACGGCGAGGTCCTCCTCGCTCACGGCCTTCGAGATCTCCTCCGGCAGCGGTCCCGAGTTGCCGATGCACGTGGTGCAGCCGTAGCCGACGAGGTTGAAGCCGAGCTGCTCCAGCGGCTCGGTGAGCCCGGCACGGTCGAGGTACTCCGTGACCACCTTCGAGCCCGGCGCCAGCGACGTCTTCACCCACGGCTTGCGCTGCAGGCCCCGGGCGAGCGCGTTACGCGCGAGGATCCCCGCCCCGATCATCACCGAGGGGTTCGAGGTGTTCGTGCAGCTCGTGATCGCGGCGATCACCACGTGGCCGTGGCGCAGCGTGGTCGGTGTGCCGTCGGCAAGCGTCACCGGCACCCCCCCGTTGTGCTCTCCCGACTCCGGCCCGTTTGGCCCCGGCTGCGCCGACCCGCGTCCGCCAGCCTCCGGCCCCCCGCCCTCGCTTGCTGCCGCCGCCTGCGCATGAGCCTCGCGCGCGCCTTCGCCGTTGGCGGGCTCCTGTGAGGCGGTGGGATCGCTGGCGGGGAACGTCGCCGCCACCGCTTCGTCCTGGCCGTTGGACGTGGGCACGTAGCCGGCGAGCGCGCGGCGAAACGCCGGCTGGGCGTCGCTCAGCGAGATCCGATCCTGCGGGCGCTTGGGGCCGGCGAGGCTGGGCACCACCTCACCCAGGTCAAGCTCGATCTGCTCGGAGAAGCGCGGCTCGGGCGAGTGCTCGTCGTGCCACAGGCCCTGCTCGCGCGCGTAGGCCTCGACCAGCTCGACCTGCACGGCGGGCCGCCCTGAGAACGCGAGGTAGCGCAAAGTCTCCGCGTCGATCGGGAAGATCGCGCAGGTGGAGCCGAACTCGGGCGACATGTTGCCGATCGTCGCGCGGTCGGCGAGCGGCAGGCCGGCGAGACCGGCGCCGTGGAACTCGACGAACTTGCCCACGACCCCCCGCTCGCGCAGCATCTCGGTGACGGTCAACACGAGGTCGGTAGCGGTCGCCCCCTCGCGCAGCGCACCGTGCAGACGGAAGCCGACGACCTGTGGGATCAGCATCGACAGCGGCTGGCCGAGCATTGCCGCCTCGGCCTCGATCCCGCCGACCCCCCAGCCGAGCACACCGAGCCCGTTGACCATCGTCGTGTGCGAGTCGGTGCCGACCAGCGTGTCGGGGTAGGCGGCAGGCAGGCCGCCGGCGCCCTCGCGCGCGTCCGCGACGAACACCACGCGCGCGAGGTACTCGAGGTTGACCTGGTGCACGATCCCGGTGTCGGGGGGGACGACCTTGAAGTTGTCGAACGCCTGCTGGCCCCACCGCAGGAAGAGGTAGCGCTCCTGGTTGCGCTCGAACTCGCGCGCGGCGTTGATCGCGAAGGCGTCGCGCGTGCCGAACGCGTCGACCTGCACGGAGTGGTCGATCACGAGCTCGGCGGGCGCGAGCGGGTTGATGCGGGCGGGGTCGCCGCCCTGCTGCGCCATCGCGTCGCGCATCGCCGCGAGGTCCACCACCGCGGGGACGCCGGTGAGATCCTGCATCAGCACGCGCGCGGGCGTGAACGCGATCTCCTGGGAGGGCTGAGCGGCGGGGTCCCAGCCGGCGAGCGCCTCGATGTCTGGGGCGGTGACCGCCCCGGAGCCCTCGGTGCGCAGGAGGTTCTCGAGCAGCACCTTCAACGAGAACGGCAGCCGCGCCACGTCGAAGCGCGGCTGGAGCGCGCTCAGGCGGAAGACCTCGTACTCGCGCCCGCCGACGGCGAGCGTGCCCTGGGCGTCGAAGCTGTTCTGCGACATACCTCCAGTCAATCAGAAGGCGGCGACACTCTGCGCGATCGGTGTGCGATCGGCTCAGACGGCGAGCTCGACGCGGCCCTTGCCCGCGCGCTTGCTGCGCAGTAGCGCCTCGTCGCAGGCCGCCAGCAGCTGCGCGTCGGTCATCCCTGCTCGCCACTGGGCGACGCCGATCGAGGCGCCCACGCCCTGCGCAAGGCCGAAAGAGGGGACCTCCGCGAGGCGCTGCAGGGCGCGGGCGGCGGCCTGCGCGGCGGACTCCAGGTCGGCGACGGGGAGGATCACCGCGAACTCGTCCCCCCCGTAGCGGGCGACGCGATCGAAGGCGCGGAACTCGCCCTGCAGCGCGCGCGCGACCTCGCGCAGCAGCGCGTCCCCCGCGGGGTGGCCGTGGCGGTCGTTGACGAGCTTGAAGTTGTCGAGGTCAAGCAGCAGGCACGCCAGGCGCCCGTCGCCGCGCGCGGCGCGTCCGATCTCTTCCTGCAGGCGGCGGCGCATCGCGCGGTGGTTCATGCAGCCGGTCACTGCGTCCGTGCCGGCCTCAGCCCGCGCACGCAGCAGGGCGAGCGCGGACGCAGCCTGGTCGACGAGCGCCGCGGCCCGCTGGAGCGCGTACTCGTCGAGCGCCTCGGGCCGGCGGCGAGCGAGGACCACCACCGCCTCGACCTCCCCGCGCACTGTGAGCGGCGCCAGCAGCGCGCAGCCGGCGCCGCTCGTGGCCGCCAAGCGCGGCACGCTGGCCGCCAGTTCGCGCCCTCCGACGGCGAGCACGGTCTGCCCGGTGCTCGCGACCCACGCCACCCCGGGCGGGCGCTCGGAGCGTGGCGCCACGTAGCTGAGGCGCCCCTCGCCCGCGAAGAGATAAACCACCACCGGCTCACCCTCGCCCTCGGCGGCGAGGTGGTGGACGTGCACCTCCTCAGCCCCCAGCAGCGAGAACAGCTCGCGCGCGAGCGCGCGATACACGGCCTCGGTGTCGCCACCGCCGTCGGCGAGCCGCATCAGCCGGCGCAACGCACCGAGCAGCGGGTCGCCGGGGTACTAGCGACAGGGCGCAGCGGGATCTCGACGCTTGCGGTGGTCATCTTGATGACTTTAGATGTAACGGGGGCGGCAGGGTGTCGTTTGTGATTGCGTCCGCGCGGGCGGCCCCTCATCGAGGCCGGTAGGGAGGCTCAGCGCGAAGCTCGAGACCGGCCGTCGGGAAGTGATTCGAACGTCGAGCTGGTTACCCCGGCGCTCGAGATGTGGGTGTGGGTCACGAGAAACGCCGCCCGCATGGCCGGGCGGCGCTCTCAATGTGGTGGAGACCCACCCTGACGGGTGGGTCTCCGGCTCCCCGCCAGGAGTCAGGCTCTGAAGGTCACCGTCGCGTAGGCCTTGGAGTTGGCGCCCTTCTTCTTCGGCACGAAACCGACGCGCACCTTGATCCGCAGCTGGCGGAACCTGCGCAGTATTTCCTGGCCGGTGCCGGTCAGCGGCACGTTGAGCGTCTCCTTGCCGGCGTTACCGAGGTGGCGTGCGACGGTCTTCAGGTCGGCGCCGCTGCCGCTGATGCGCCCGGCGGCGGGCAGCTGCACAGTCATGATCGCCGTCGCGCCGGAGGTCCGGTGCTTGAGGATCTGCACCGGGCAGTTGGTGGGTGTGATCTTCGTCTTCTGGGTGACCGTCGGCCCGCTCTGCGCGACGATCGTCGTGGGCATCACGAGGTTCGCGGTGCAGAGGTTGCCGTTGGCGGCGAGCACCGAGTTCGAGCCGGTCGGGAGCTTCATCGTGAAGCTCGAGACGGGCACGTCGGGCAGCGATTCGAACGTCGTGGTGATGATGTTGTTGGCGACGTTGGTGTGCCCGACGAGGATCGTCGTGATGCCGTCGCCCTGGAGCACCGTGTCGAGGTCGGGGAACGCCTCGCCGCCGTGGGAGACGAAGTAGACGGTCCCTGAGAGCGTGCCGGGCAGCGCCGGAGTCGTGGCGGTCGCGCTGCCGACCCGCGAGCCTGACGGGCAGGCGCCGGGGTTGGCTTCGAAGGTCGCCGCGACACACGCCAGTTTGAACGTGGCCTGGCGCGCGGGCAGCTGCTTGGGCAGCGAGGTGACGATCTTCTTGATGTTGCCCTGGCCGGCGGCCTGGCTGATCTTGACTTCGAGGCTCGCCCCGTTGGGCCGCGAGGTTTTCGCGCCGGTGAACGCGGTGAGGCTCGGTTTGAACGCAAGCGCTCCGCATTCGCCCACGGAGAACGGGGTGGAGACGTTCTGGGTGGCGGTCGCGCTCGAGCCGAGCACGGACAGGCCGGTGAGCGTCGATTCGGTCGCGAGCGGGCTGCAGTTGGTCGGGTTGAGCAGGAAGCTCTGACGGTTGACTTCGATGCTCACCTTCTGCAGTCGCAGCGGCACGCCCTTGTAGATCGTCGGGATGGCGCTGGTGACCACCACGCGGTAGGGGCTGTTCGGTTCGACGGCGATCGTGGCGCGCGTGACCACGTTGCCGAGGCTGAACGGTCCGGTGACCGCCGGCACGACGATCGCCATCCCGTAGGGGGCGCCGTTGTAGGGGCCGGTCAGGTAGACCGAGCCGCTGAGCTGGTAGGGCGCGGGGCCGGCTCCGGAGGAGACCGTGACGGTCCCGATGCGGCTGGACGCGGGGCAGCCTTCTTCCTTCAACTGCGCTTCGGCGACCTGCGCTTCGCTGCACTGCGTCACCGCGGGGATCCGCCCGACGAGGCCGGGCGGCAGCACGGTCCTGACCTGCGAGAGGTACTGCTGGCCCGTGGGACGGGTGAGGTTGAGCGCGTAGGAGGTGGAGGCGCCCGCGGTCGTGGGCAGGCTGGAGGTGCTCTGCGCGAGCGCAAACGGCAGCGGCGAGGCGCAGGCTCCGCCGGAGCCGTTGCTGTCGACGAGGAACGAGCTGAACGGCGACTGCGCGGCCGTGCCGGTGTACGGCGTGAGGCTCGTTTCGGTCGTGGCCACCACACACGCGAGGGGGTTGGCCAGCGGCGCGAGCGGCCCGCCCTTGAGGCGCAGGACCAGATCGCTGAAAGGCTGTTCCGGGTTTTCAGTGAAGCTCGCAGTCACACGCCCCGTCGCTTCGTTGGGCACGACCGTGCCTTTGAGGCGCACCGAAATGCCATAGCGCGGGGACTCGGCGTCGATGTACATGATGTACGGCGGTCCCGTGATCGGACCGGATTCCGGCCCGCCGAGATAGAGGTTGCCCTGCAGGGATTCCGGCGGAAGACCCGGGACGTCCAGGGTGACCGTGCCGATTTTCGACCCGACCGGGCAGGCGACTCCCGGTGTAAGGCTGTGGATCCTGGCCTGGGCCGGCGTGCACGCTTCGAGGCCATGCGCGGCCGACGGGTTGAGCGTCATGCCTTCCGGCAGCGTCACGCTCGCGGTCTTCAGCTGCGAGGAGTCGAGATTTGCGGGGTTGGGGTCGTGTGGAAGTGCGAGTTCAGTCGTCACCCCGTCGGGCTGATCGAGCTGCGTGGTTTCCGGTTCGAGCGAGAAGGTCGGCGCGAAGGGAAGCACGCCGCAGTTTTCGGTCCCGATCGGTGTGGTGTATGTCTTCAAGGCTTCCTGGCCTTCGGCCGATTTCAGGGTCAGGGTGCTCGTCGTCTGCGGGCCGATCCCGGTGCAGCTGGTGGGGTTGGTGAGGAAAGGACCCTTGCCGGTTTCGTCAATGTTGCCTTTGAAGACCAGACGAGAGGAGACGAGCGGGAGCGCAGGGGACACGTTTATTTCGAAGTAGTCGTGATAGTCGCTGGCCCATTCCACGTGTCCTTCGATGAAGGTGTGGACGAAGACCGCTTTGCCGAGGGGCGCGAGGCTGATTGCAACGCCAAAGTCCGATGAGAGACCTTCGGGCTGCACCAGGTTGTAGACCGTGCCTTCCAGCGGCACGTCTGATTTGGCCAGTTCGACGTAGACGACGACTTTGTTCGTGCCGATGATCGTGTTTTTGGCGCATGTCGGTTCTGGGAATACTCCCGTCCCAGGAGCCAGTTCCTCTGCGCCAAATTCAGCCATCGAGCACTTCCCCACCCCCTCCGGATTGGTGCTCACACCCGGGGCGACGTCGGTGCGAATGTGACTTACGATCCCTTCGGGCACCCCCGCTTTGCTGTGGTTGATCGTAAAGTCCGTGACCCCAAACGGGGGATGCCCGCCGGCCTGCGTAAAGCCTTCTTTTTCGGCCTTTTCCTTTTCTTCGGCCGGGTTCGCGGCTTTTTTGCAGCCTTCGGATGCGGCGTTGCAGTTCGCGGCGAAGAAGCTTTCCACACCGAACGCCGCATGGGCGGCGGGTGCGACGGCGGCGAGACCCAAGCCGGCGAGCAGCGCGACGAACCAGACCCGGCCGGACGACCGGATCGTTGCGAAAGCGGGGAACCTCATGTCAACCTCCCTCAGTGGCCCAGGGCCGTTCTTGCATACCTGAAGAACACAACTCTCTATACCCAAGTTGCGCCCTTCTTACTCTACCTCATAGTTCGGCCATCAGGAATCCAGCTAGGGTTGTCAGCGGCGCGTGTGCCTCGCGGGTCAACTCAGGCGCGAATCCTGCGAGGGAGTCGTCAGCGGCGCGTGCGCCTCGCGGGCCAACTCAGCGCGAATCCGGCTGGGGGGTTGTCAGCGGCGCGTGCTCCTCGCGGGCCAACTCGAGCGTCTCCGACAGGCCGCCGCGGACACCGCGTTCGACGAGCGGCTGCAACAGTGCCCGCAGCACGAGCGCCGCGGGCACCCAGCCCGGCGCGGTCACCCACCGGGAACGGCGCTGTACCCCGCGTTCGATCGCGTCGAGGGCGCGCCCGAGCGGCACTGGTTTGACGACCGCTCGACGCCTGCCCGGGGCCTGCTCGGCGGCCCGCGTCTGCATTCCGCGGCTGACCATGTCGGTGTCGATGAAGCCGAAGTAGGCGACGCCCACGCGCGCGCCCGACTCGTGCAGCTCGATGCGCAGCGTATCGCCGAGCGCCTCGACGCCGGCCTTGGAGGCGCTGTAGGGGCCGAGCAGCGGGGCGTGCAGCGCCGCCGCCGCAGAGGCGATCGCCAGCGCGTACCCGCGTGGGTGAGCGATGTGGGGTCCGGCGGCGCGCAAGGTGTAGTACACGCCGAGCAGGTTGACCGCGATGATGCGCTCGAACACCGCGGGGTCGCCGCCCACCAGCGGCACCGGCGCGGCGACGCCGGCGTTGGCGACGACTACGTCCAGGCCGCCGAGACGCTCGACGGCGCCGTCCACTGCGGCCTGCACCTGCGCGCGGTCGGTGACGTCACACTCCCACCACGGCGCTCCCCCGCACTCCGCGGCCACCTGCTCGAGCAACTCGGGCTCGAGGCCCGTGAGCGCCACGCGCGCACCACGCTCGTGCAACCGCCGCGCCGTGCCGGCGCCGATCCCGCGCGCGGCACCGGTGACCAGCACGCGGCGGCCGGCCAGAGGGATCGGAGGGGTGCTGCTCATCTGGTGCTCTGCTCGACAGGGGTCATAGGGGTCATGTGTGAGTGGAGCCTACAGGCCGGTTGAGCGCCTTCGACTCGGCTGGACCCCGGGCACGTGGCCTCGGCCCCTGCACCCACCCCGGGCACGCCACACGAACGCCGTAGCGGCCGGAGGCCGCCATCCAAAAAATCCCCCCGGGGGCGCCGCGCGCCTCAACTCGGCAGGTGGAAGGGCACTGTCGTCACGACGATCCCCGGCAGGCGGCGCAGCGCGCGACGCAGACGGTGGGCGACACCGTTGTGCAGCGGGCGGTGCCACGCGCGGCGGACGACCAGTTCGGGGAGCACGACGGTGATCGTGAAGTCGGGCGCCTCGCCGTGCAGTAGCCGCAGGTAGCGCCCCAGGGGCGCTACCAGCGCGCGGTAAGGGGAGAGCACGATCTCGAGCGGCACGTGGTCGCCCCACACCTGCCAGTAGGAGCGAAAGCGCCGGGCCTCCTCCGCGTCGGCGGAGACGTGCAGGGCGAGCACTGGCTGGCCGAGCGAGGCGGCGTACGCGAGCGCGCGCAGCGAGGCGAGGTCCATCGCGATCACCGGCACCACGGTCAGGTTGAGCACCTGGTCGGGGGCCTCCTCGTGCTCGTACAGGCCGCTGCGCACCGCGCTGTGGGCGCGCTCGCTCGGCAGCGAGCGAGACGGCGGCGCGATCAGCTTTGCTCGCGCGCGGGCAGGGATCGGCTGCAGCGCGACGGCGCGCCCGACGGCGAGGTAGTGGGTGCGGATACGCAGGAACAGCACCACCAGCGCGGGGATCAGGATGACCACGAGCCACGCGCCCTCCAGGAACTTCGTGAACGAGGTGATCAGCAGCACGACGGCCGAGAGGAACGCGCCGAGCGCGTTGAAGCAGATGCTCCGCTGCCAGCCCTCCTCGCGGGTGCGCAGCCAGCGCACGACCATGCCGGTCTGCGAGAGCGTGAACGCGAGGAACACACCGACGGCGAACAGCGGGATCAGGCTCGTGACGGAGCCGTCGAACGCGGCGAGGATCGTGGCGGCGGCGGCGCCGAGCACAACGATCCCGTTGGAGAACGCGAGGCGGTCGCCCATCCGCAGGAACAGGCGCGGGGCGGAGTAGTCGCGGGCGAGGAAGAACAGCAGTCGGGGGAAGTCCGAGAAGGCGGTGTTGGCGGCGAGCAGCAGCACGAGCGCGGTGGCGGCCTGCACGTAGCCGTACAGCAGGCCGTTGCCGAGGCCGCGGTGAGCGAGCTGGGAGAGCACGGTCTGCGAGGACTGCGGCACGATCCCGTCGAGCTCGATCAGGACGACGGTGCCGATGAACATCACCACGAGCAGGCTCACCATCCACGTCAGCGTGGTGCGCGCGTTGCGCCACTCGACGCGCTTGAAGGCTGGGATCCCGTCGGAGATCGCCTCGATCCCGGTCATCGCGGTCGCGCCCGACCCGAAGGCACGCAGGATCAACAGCAGCCCCACACCCTCGACGGCGTGCACCGGCGGGCGGGGCGTCGCGTGGAAGCCGTGCCCGGCGGCGTCCGCGAGGCCGACGGCGACGAGCAGGAAGATCGCGAGGATGAACATGTACGTCGGCGCGGCGAACAGCAGCCCCGCCTGGCGCACGCCACGGAGGTTGCCGGCGACGAGCACCGCGATCACCGCGAGCCCGAGCGGGACCCGGTCGGGCGCGAGCGAGGGGATCGCGGAGGTGACGGCGGCGATCCCGGAGGCGACCGACACGGCGACGGTGAGGACGTAGTCGAGCATCAGCCCGGCGGCTGCGACGAGTCCGGGGACCAGACCGAGGTTGTCGGAGGCGACGATGTACGAGCCCCCGCCGCGGGGGTACGCGCGGATCGTCTGGCGGTAGGAGAGCCCGACGACGACCATCAGCACGAAGATCGCGAGCGAGATGACCCGCGAGTAGCCGAACGCCGCGGCCCCGCCGAGCGCGAGCACGACGAGCATCGCTTCGGGCCCGTACGCCACGGAGGAGAGCGCGTCGGAGGAGAGCACCGGCAGTGCGACCAACTTGCGCATGCGCTCCTCGAGCACCGCGGCGGAGTGCAGCGGGGGGCCGAGCAGCGCGCGGCGCACCCGCCCCGCGGTCCACCCCCCGCGCGTGGGCGCGTGCCCCGCCTCGCGCGTGGCTTCGAGCTCCTCCCCGGGCGCGCCGTCGGCCTCGACCGCGACGAAGCGCGAGCGCCCGAGGCGTACCGTGCCGGGTCCCACGCCGGTGGCGCTCGACTGTCCGGCGCCTGACTGCCCGGTGCTCGACTGTCCGAGGTTCGGGTCGCACGGCAGCGCGCGGATCCACTGCGCGCGGTCCCCCAGCGCGGCTCCCCACCGCTCTCCGATCCCGCGCAGCACCTCCAGGTCGCTCTCCCCGAGCGCGGGGTACCCGGTCGCGGGGCTCAGTACGACGGGTGGCTCGTCGTCGGGCGCCGCGGTGGCCGTGGCCGCTGTGGGCGCAGGCGGTGACTTGGCCGGTGGCTCGGTCTGCGGGGGGGTGGAGCGCGCCACGGCGCCCATCATCACAGAGCGCGGTGACGTCGGGCTCGGCTCAACCGACGACCAGAGTCGCTTTCATCCCTTTGGCCTCGTGTCCGGGCAGCGAGCAGAAGAGTGTGTAGGTGCCGGCGTGGAGCTTCAGTTTGAGGTCGCGGACACCTCCCGGTTCGGTGTTGGGCAGCGCGCCGGGTTCGGTGCCTTCGGTCGGTTCGAGCAGGTGCAGGTTGTGAGTGTCTTCGCCGCGGTTGACGAGCTCGACGATCACTTCCCCGGCGGGCACTTCGGGGCGCGAGAGGGTGAAGGAGTACTCCTTGGCGATCACCTGCACACGCGCGGGCGCGGGCGGGCTGGCGGGACTCGCGGGCGCTTCCGCGGCCGGTTCGGGCGTGGGGGTGCTCGCCGAGGGAGCGGCGGGGGCCGTCGGCGAGGAGGTCCCGGAGGGAGAGGAGTTGGAGGGGGCCGGTCCGGCGGAGCCGGCCGGCTGGGCGGGCGTTCGTTGTGCGGTCCCCCCGCGGTGTGGCTGCCGAGCAGGGTGACGCGCGCGGGGACAGTGGCGGTCGCGCACGGCGCGACAGGCGTGCGTGGAGCAGTGGGACGAGTGGGACGCACGCGAGGCGCGGCAGGCGCGGCGGGCGGGCGCGGCGAGCGCGACCGCGGCGAGGGTGCCTGCGAGGAGGCACAGCGCGCCGAGCGCCGCCACCCAGATCCGCGTGCGTCCTCTCACGGCCTCGACACCGGTGGGCTGTCAGGCGCGCGCCGGCGCGCTCTCGGCCCGTGCGCGCTCACAGCTTCAGTCCGGCTGGCCCGTCGGCGTGCGCCCCTCACTTCAGCAGCACCGGCCTCGCGAATTCCGAGGCTTCAGGGATCGCGACAGCCGCTTCGGTGCCGAACCACTGCTCCAGCAGCGAGCAGTACATCGCGCGGAAGTCGCACGTGTTGTGCAGGTTTTCGTTTTCGTCGAGCTGCGCGAGGCCAGGGAATTCGCCGACCATCGTGCCGGACGCGCGGGTGCCGATCAGGAACGCGACCCCGCCGGCGCCGTGGTCGGTGCCGAACCCGTTTTCCTGGGGGTGGCGGCCGAACTCCGACCACAGTTGCACCAGCACGCGGTCGGCCAGGCCGCGCGCTTCGAGGTCGCGCTGGAAGGCGAGCACCGATTCGGCCGTCTGGCCGAGGTTGGTCGTGAGCGTGGTGGCCTCGTTGGAGTGGGTGTCGTAGCCCCCGACGGCGTTCAGCGAGACGCACCGGATCGGCAGCCCCGCGGCGAGCATCGCGGCGAGCGCGGCGAGCCGTTCGGGGAATTCGCCGCCGGTCGTGGGGTACGTGACGGGGGAGGTGTAGGCTGGTTTGCCGTCGGGGCCGACGAAGGGCGCCATCTCGCCGAGCACGATCGAGGTGTCCAGCGCGGCCCCGCGCGCTTCGGCGAAAGCGGGCGAGGGGGCACCGAGCTCGCCGAGCGCACCGTACGTCGCCAGCGCCGGGGCGGTGAGCGGTTCGTCGAGGCCGTACGCCCACATGTTGAAGCCGACGGGCGTCGAGACGGCGGCGACCGGGACCTTGGCGGTGGCCAGCGCGGGTGCGAGCGAGTAGTCCATCGAGAGGCCCTGCAGCGGGTTGCCCGGTTCGCCGGTGGCGTCGAGGAAGCGCCCCATCCAGCCCGTGCGGGTGTCGGTGGCGAGCTGCCCGACCTCACCGACCTCCCAGTAGTGGCGGCTGGTGAAGTGGCTCTCGTCGGGGGGGTCGTAGCCGATGGCGGGGAACGTGGTGACCTTGCCCTCGCCGTGCAGGGTGGCGAGCGGGCCGGCGGCGGGGTGCCACATCAACGTGGGGTCCTCGGTGAAGGGCTGCCCGACCCCTTCGGCGAGACCGATTGCAGGGCGCAGTTTGTAGTACAGGGGTTCCTTGACGGGGGCCAGTACCGACAGGGCGTCCCACCCGCCTTCCATGAAGATCGACACGAGCACCGGTTGGTTGGGTGTGGCGGCGGAGGCCTGGGCGATGCCCGCTTCGAAGTGGCGGGGGGAGAGCGCGGAGGCGCCGTAGACGGAGAACGCGGCGCCGACGGAGCGCAGCAGGAAGGCACGCCGGTCCATCCCGGTACCGGCGGGCAGCGGTTGCCCGGGCTCGATCGCCGGCAGCCCGCGGCCGGCGACGGCGGACCGAAGCCAGGAGACACGCGCCTGCGGCGCGAATCCCCGTTTCGGCCAGCGGCGCAGGAGGTGGGCGCGGTTGAAGTCGTTGCAGGAGCAGCCGTCGGGCATCTCAGCTCACCTCGGGTTCGTGGGGCGTGGTCGCGGGAAGGTCGTGCGGCACTCCAGCCCGCCGGCCGCTTGGCACGAGCGGCTGCGACGTGTCGGCGTGCGCGTTGAGGTCGCGAGAGGTGTCGGCCTGAGCGTGGGAGGCGTGAGTCACGTCAGCTCACCTGCAGGTCCGGCGCGGTGGCGATCAACATGCGCAGCGCGTTCTGACGCAGCGCGCGGAAGGGGCTGTCCTCCCATTCGGCGGTCACCTGGCCGTCGAGGCACGATTCGGCGAAAGCCGCGATGCACTCCCGCGATTCGGCGGACAGCGGCGGGTTGGCCCAGTAGGCGAGCGCGCGCGCGAACGCGGTGTCGGGTTCCTCGGTGGGGTCGTAGACGGGTTCGCCTTCCCCCGGCCACGGGTTGGGGTACGTCTTGGCGGTGACGTAGCTGGCGATTTCCCAGCGGGCCTTGGCGGTGGAGGTGTCAAGCCACCGCGAGAAGTCCCAGCCGGAGACGTTGGGGGGGTAGAAGAGCTGCTGCCCGGCGGCGCTGTCGAGCCACGTCCACGCGGTCGTGTCGATCGGCCGCCCGATCGCGCGCAGCAGGCCGGCGTTGTACACGACGGGGGGCGTGACGAGCTCGGGGCCTTCGTAGAAGTCGGGGTGCTGGAGGATCGCCTCGACGACTGCGCGGATCGAGTAGCCGCTGGAGAGGTACAGCCCCTGCAGCGCGGCGAGAGTCTGTTCGTCGGGCGCGGTGGGGATGAAGTACCCCCACAGCTTGGTCACGAAGAACGAGGGGTGCAGCGGGTGTTCGACGCACAGGCGCACGGCGTCTTCCCAGTTCCAGTTACCGGTCTGCCCGAACACGGTCTTGTCTTCTTCGTCGTGGCGGGCGGGTTCGTAGTGAAAGTTGTGCAGGCCCTCTTCGGAGGACCATTCCGCGGTGAAGCCGGTCAGCACGCGCCCCATTTCGCGCACGTCGTCCTCGGTGTACGCGCCGCGGTCGGCGCCGAGTGAGAACAGCTCCATCATCTCGCGCGCGTAGTTCTCGTTGGAGTTGCCCGCTTCGTTGTAGATGCCGTCGAGGAACACGAGCATCGCGGGGTTGGCGGTGACGGCGGTGAACAGGTCGTGGAAGCTGCCGAGGCACTGTTCGCGGAACAGTTCGTTCTGGTCGAGCATCAGCTGCTGGGAGTCGACCTTTTCGTTGGAGTTGGCGAACCAGTCGTGCCAGATGTACGTCATACGCTCGACGAGCTGCTGGTCGGAGCGCACCATGCGGTCCAACCACCAGCAGTGGTCCTGCCCCCACGCGTTGACAGGGTCGAGCGGGTGCCCTTCTTCTTCGACCGGCGCGGGGCCGCTCAGGACGACGGGCCCGGAGGGGCGGGTGAGGCTGTACACGACCTGCTGGACGGGCTGCCCGGCGAGCGACGCGGCCTGCCCGGGGGTCGGCCCGAAGCAGGCGCGCCACAGCAGCCGGTTGGCGTTCGCCTGCGTGAGCAGCGCGGGCGCGACGGGGACCGGCGCGCTGGAGGGCGGCGGCGGGTTCGCGGGGGCGGTGGGCAGCGCGGTGCCGGCGGTGCCGAGGTGACGGCGGTGGTGCTTGCGGTGCTTCTTGTGGTGGCGCTTGCGGTGGTGCTTGTGCTTGGGCTCGTGGTGTGAGGCGGGCCGTGTGGGGTGACCGTGCCCCGCGTGTCCCTTGCGCGCGGCGGACCGGCTGGCGCCCGCGAGGGTCGCTGGCCGGCCGGCGACCTCGAGGTGTGGGGAGCCCTGGCCCATCTCGCCCATGCGAGGCCCTCGGTCGAGCGGGTCGATGAGTCGAGTCCCGGCGGCGCGGGCTGGACGACCGTTCGATCCGGGCGCATGTCCTTACGAGCGCGTGTGCCGCTTGCTGAGGCTGCTGGCCGAACCGGGGATGCTCGCCCGAGGCGAGCGTCTCTCGGCTTCGGCCAAGTCGCTCATGGTGCCTCGTCGCTGACGACGAGTACCGGAATCGTCGCCTCGGCGAGAAGCTGCTGGGTCACTCCGCGAAGCAGCAGCCGTCCGGCACGGCGGCTGTGGTGATGCCCCATGACGAGCAGATCGAAGCCGTGCTCGTGCGTGTAGTCGAGCAGGGCCCGCGCTGGTGTCTCGCCCACGATGATCTGGTGCTCCACGTCGACCCCGGCGCGTTCGGCGCGGTCGGCTACCTCCCGGAATGTCTCCTGGAGGTAACGGTGGGCTGCGTCCGCGGACTCCTCGCGGTCGCCAGCGGTCTCGGCGTGCGCGGGGGAGTGGGCGATCGAGACCGCGACGAGCTCGGCGTCGTAGCGGCGGGTCACGTCGATCGCGGCATCGAACGCGCGCAGCGCGACCTCCGAACCGTCCCAGGCGATGAGTATGCGTTGGAACATCAGCGCAGGATGGGCACGAGGGCCAGGGCGGCGATCAGGGCGATGAGCATGTACAGCAGGTAGGCGGACAGGCGTCCGGACTGCAAGGCGCGGACGCGTTCAGCGATGCGCAGTGCCAGCGCTGTAAGGGGCGCGTAGAGGAAGCGGCTCACCCAGAACACGACCCGGGTGTCTAGAGTGAGCCGTGGAGCCTCACCCTGGCCGCCGGTCGCGGTCAGCTGTGTGCGGTAGCCGAGTGGGCCGCGCAGGATGACGCGCATCGGGTTGGAGTATGCCGAGGGCCGGTACTGCACGGCGGAGAGCTCGGCGCCGCTGCCGGTGACCCACACCGGCGCCCGCCGGACCGGCGATGAACGTACGCTGCGCCCGCGGGTAGCGCGCACGGTCAGTATCGCCAGCAGCGCGTAGGCGGGCAGGACGATGCTCAACCACGTCGGCGCAAGCACCGAGAATTCGGTGAACACCGGGCCGAGCACGAGTGGATGGCTGATCGTCGTACGCGCGACGTTGAAGCCGAGGAGTTCCTGCAGGCCAGACCCGAGGACGTGGATCTCCCACGGTGCGACGGCGCCCAGGAATAGGAGTACCAGCCCGAGGCCGAACAGGCCGAGCGGCCAGCGCGATGGCGCGCGCAGCACGCCGAGCGCGCTGCGCGCAGGGCCGAGGAAGATGAAGCTGTAGTACTTGGCGAACGCGAGCAGGCCGAGCCCGGCGGTGAGCGCGAGCGCCGCGGCGGCGAGCGCGCACAGGAGCTGTGAGGCCAGTGTCGGCATACGAAAGCCCTGCAGCAGTGCCTCGAGCGTGAACCACTCGCTGACGAACCCGCCGAGCGGTGGAACCGCCGCCAGCGTCAGCGAGGAGACACCGAGGGCGAGCGCGCTCGCCGGCAGCCGGCGGGAGAGACCGCCGAGCGGGTCGATCGTGCGCTCGCCGGTCGCCTGCTCGACCCGGTCGACGGCGATCAGCGCGAGCGTCTTTGCGAGGTTGTGCGCGCAGACCTGCAGGGTGGCGGCGAGCAGGCCGGCTGCGGCGAGCGTCGGCTTGTGCGCGGCGTGGCCGAGCAGCGCGACGCCGAGGCCCGTGAGCACGATCCCGGCGTGCTCGATGGTGGAGTAGCCGAGGAACCGTCTGAGGTTGTCCTGGGTGAGCGCGTAGACGATGCCGCTCAGCGCCGTGATCCCGCCGAGGATCAGCAGCGCATCGCCGCACCAGACGGGCAGCGGCCCGAGGATCTGAAACTCGAAGCGCCACAGCCCGTAGAACCCGGCTCACAGCGCGACCGACAGGGAGGCGGCCCCCAGCCGGGGTGCGGACCCGTACCCGGCGGGCAACCCGCCCTGCAACGGGATCACGCCGACCTTCGTGGCGAAGCAGGCGAGGAACAGTGCGAACAGCACGCCCCGCGTGCCGGCCGGCAGCGAGGCGTGCGCCCACACCTCCAGCGAGAAGCTGTGCGTGTGCGCGTAGAGCAGGCCGAACGCCGCGAGCAGTGCTGCGCCGCCGATCTTGGCGAGCCCGCCGGTGAGGTAGCCGGCGAGCAGGTCTGCACGATCGCGTCCGGCGCTCGCGATCAGGTAGATGCAGACGGTGATCGCCTCCCAGGCGAGGAGGAACAGGAAGGCGTTGTCCGAGCCGATCGCGACGGCCACGAACAGCAGCAGCGTGCAGCCGAGCCCTGTCAGCCACCGCCCCGCGGGCAGCCCGGCGTACGCGAGGGACACCGCCGCGCCGGTGAGACCGGTGAGCGCGAGGAAGATCCCGGCGAGCCCGTCCGCGCGCAGCGCGCTGTGGCCGAACCCGAGCCAGTCACCGAGGTTCAGCACGGGGTGCGCGCCGCCCAGCGCCGCGGTCAGTCCAACGATCACGAGCAGCACGCAGCCGACTGCGGAGCACAGCGCGGCCAGCCGATCGGTCGAGCGGGTGTCGAGGAGGAGCGCGAGCAGTGGGGCGAGCGCGAGCGCGCCCAGCGCGACTGCGAACAGGACGGTCATGCCGCCACCTCCTCTGCGCGCAGGAGGCCCGTGGCGAGCAGCAGGCCGTGCATGATCGCGATCGGGGCCGGCGGCGAGCCGGGGACGTAGACGTCGACGCCCAGCACCGCATCCACCCCGCCGGCCGTCAGCTCGTCGGCGGCGCACAGGCCACCCGAGCACGCCTCGGTGCCGACGGCGACGAGCGCCTTCGGCTCTGGCATGACCTCCCAGGTGCGCTCGCAGCGGCGCGCGCATCGCCGCGGTGACGGGACCGGTGACGAGCAGCACGTCGGCGTGGCGCGGGGCGGCGGTGAGGAAGAAACCGAGGCGCTGGATGTCGTAGTAGGGGTTCCACAGCGCCTGGATCTCCCACTCCTCCGAGCCGTCGGAGCCGCAGTCGATGTGGCGGACGTGGATCGAGCGGCGCAGCGCTCGCGCCTGCTCCCCCAGCGGGCGGAAACCCGGCGCGAGGAAGGCGCCCTCGGCAGGGAGCTGTCGGGCGAGCTCGGGGGGCAGAGCCTGCGCGAGTTGCGGGTAGGGGGTGGTGACCCGGCCCTGTCGCAGTCCGCGTGCGATCCACCCGAGCATCAGCGGTCCGCTCCCCACCCGAGCATCAGCGGTCGGCTCCCGCCGGGGTCAGCCCGAAGCTGTGCTCGATGAACGCGAAGTCGGTCAGCACGTCCTTCGGGAAGGCGTGGTCGAACAGCGCCCAGTTGCGCAGCGAGGGCGAGGCGATGCGAACACGGTGGACCAGGCCCGTCGCGGATCTCGACCCAGATCGCAAGCTCCCCCTGCGGCGCCTCGGCCCAGCCGAACGCGGCGCCGCTCCGAGCGTCGCGGGAGCGTTACAGACAGCTCGCCGTCGCGTCGGCGCAGGTGGTCGATCGACTGGCGCAGGAGGCGCAGCGACTCCGCGATCTCGCCGAAGCGGACGTTCACGCGGGCCATCGCGTCACCCTCGCGGCGTGTGACGACGTTCAGGCCGAGGCGCCGGTAGTCGCCGTAGGGCCGCTCGTGGCGAGCGTCGGTGGACAGCCCCGATCCGCGCGCGAGCGGGCCGACCGCAGCAGTAGTCCTCGACCAGCGTCCTCGGCAGGCGCCCGGAGCCGATCAGACGGTCGGTCATCGAGGCGGTGCCGAGGAACAGGCGCCGGTCGCGCCGCAGGTCGCGCTCGAGGTGGTCGAGCTCGCGACGCAGCTCCTCGAGGTCCATCGCGCCCTCGGCGCGCACCCCGCCGGGCACGATCATGCCGCGCGCGAAGCGGCTGCCGGTCAGCCTCGCGCGCAGGCGCATGACCCGCTCCTTGAGGATCTGAAAGCGAGCCTGGCCCACATACAGGGCGGTCGTCTCGGCCTGCTTGGCGATCACATCAAGGTGGCAGGCGACCCGCTCGAGCTCCGCGTACACCGCACGCCAGCGCTCCGCGCGCGGCGGCGCCGGCACTCCGAGGGCTCGCTCGACGCCTTCGGAGAAGGCGATCGCGTAGGCCGTGCTCGCGATGCCGGCGACACGCTCGGCGACGTGCACGGCACGGTCTGGCGACAAGCCCGCGAAGCGCTGCTCCATGCCGCGGTGCTTGAAGAACGGGCGCGTCTGGATGCGCGGGACGTCCTCGCCGCCGGTCTCGATCTGGAACTGGATCGCCTCGAACACGCCGGAGCGCACTGGCCCGAAGGGGAGCGCGAACACGTCGAGGCCCTGCACGCGGCGGTCGAGCAGATCCGCGTCGGGCGCGGTCAGCCGCCGCTCGTAGTGCACGCCGACCGGACGCACGTTGCTGCGCTCGACGAGCTCCTGCTCGGCCCAGCGCGCCGCCGGCCACCACGCGCCGATAGAGCCATACACAACGTGGTCGGCCCCCTCGTGGGGCGCGCGTAGCACGACCAGCTCGCCGCGCAGCGCGAACGCTCCCACGAGCGCCGGCTCGGGCGTCTCGGCGAGAAAGATGCTCACGAAGCGCGCGCCGGCGTCCTTGAGCATCCGCGCCGCGCGCTCGAACGCGAGCGGTATCACGCGCAGTCGCAGCTCGCCCGACGGCGCAGGCTCGCGCACCGCGCCCAGGTGCTCGGGCAGGTAGTCCGGACGCTCGACCGGCTCCCGGGTGGTGCTCGTCACGCCGGGACCGCCAATCTGTGGCTGGCGTTGGCGAGCAATGCGGTGAGGTCGCCGGGCAGGTGCACGCCGAGCGCGACGACTACGAACAGGCAGCCGAGCATCGCTGCGACCATCCAGGCGCTGCTCTCCCCGGCCGGTGCCGGCACGGTCGCCGGCTGCCGGCGCTGCCGAGCTGAGCACCATCCGGCCGGTGTGCCAGACGATGCCGAAGAACGCCAGGTTCACGAACACGAGCAGCAGCGCCACGCCGACGTACTGCGCGCTGGCGAAGCCACCGACGACGATCTGGAACTCGCTGCGAAACACCCCTGAGAGCGGGAGCCCGCAGAGCGCCAAGCGCGCCGGCGAGGAACATCGGCCCGGTCCACGGCATCGCCCGGCCCGCGTCGCGTCACGCCGTCGACCTCCTTGGTGTCGTAGCCGCGCAGCAGCGATCCGGTGCCGAAGAACGCGAGGCCCTTCGCCGAGGCGTGGGTGATGACGTGCAGCAGCGCGCCGGCGACGGCGAGCGGCGCGCCGAAGCCGATGCCCAGGGCGATGATGCCCATGTGCTCGATCGAGGAGTACGCCAGCAGACGCTTGTAGTTGCCCTGGCGCAGTACGAAGAAGCTCGCCGCGACGAGCGAGAGCACCCCGAAGACGATCAGCGCGTGCTCGGCGAAGGACCGCTCCCCGGCGGCGACCGCCACCTGGAAGAAGCGCAGGATCGCGTAGAGCGCGCCGGCGAGCAGCGACCCCGACAGCATCGCCGAGACCGGGAGCGGGCGCCTCGCTGTGCGCGTCCGGCAGCCACGTGTACATCGGCACGAAACCGACCTTCGTGCCGAACCCGACGAGCGAGAGCACGAACGCCAACCGCACCGCGTCGGGCGAGAGGCCGTGAGCGTGGGCGAGGAAGCGCTCGAACCGTGGCAGGTAGGCGCCGCCGAGGGCGTGTGTGCCGGTCGCGTACAGCACGATGATCGACAGCAGCGCGATCCCCAGTCCGCTGGAGGCGATCAGCACGTACTTCCACGACGCCTCCAGCGCGGCGTCGGTGCGGTCGATCGCGACCAGCAGCGCCGAGACGATCGTCGTCAGCTCGACCGCGACCCACAGCGTCCCGAAGTCCGCGGCGAGCGGCACCAGCAGCATGCTCCAGCCCGAAGAGGTTCAGCAGCGCGAAGTAGCGCCTCGCGAACCCGGCGAAGCCGGTGCGCTCCTCCTCGACTCCTAGGTAGCCGATCGAGAACACCCCCGCCATCGCGTACAAGAGACCCGTCGCGAGCAGGAACACCGCACCGAGCGAGTCCAGACGCAGCCAGCCGCCAGCGGTGTCGAGCACGCGGCCGTGCGCGACGGTGATCGCGAGCACGACCGCCAGCGCGAGCGAGGCCAGCCCGGACACGAGCGTCGCGGCCCCCGCCCGCCCGCCACCGGCTCTGCCGGCGCTGGCGCCGGGTCGCCACCCGTCCAGCAGCGTGAGCGCCGTCGCTGCGAGCGGCACGGCGAGGATCGCGTACAGCGCCCAGCTCATCCGGTCAGCCTGTTCAGGACGTCGGTGCGTACGGCGGTGCGCTCGACGGCGAGGTACTGCACGAGCACCACGAACACCAGCACGCCGATCAGCACGTCGAACAGCAGCAGCAGCGCAAGGATGATCGGCAGTCCCGGCGCGATCACCAGGCCCGCAACCGACACGGCGTTCTCCAGCACCAGGAACCCGAGCAGCTGCGAGGGCGCGTAGGGGCGCAGCACCATCAGCAGGAACGCGACGAGCACCCCGCCCACCGCGACCGGGAGCGCCGAGAGCGGCAGCGCGTTCTCGGCGCCGATGTGCACCGGGCGCAGCGCGATGAACGCAAACGCGCACAGCACGGTCGCGAGCAGGATTGCGCTCGGTGCACCGATGGCCGAGGGCACGCGTGGCTCGGCACCCAGCCTCCGCAGCACGAAGCGAATCCCCCGCGGGAACAGCAGCGCCTTCAGCGCGATCGTCACCGCGGCGAGGACATAGAGCGAGCTGCCCCCGTGCCCGGATGCGGCGGTCGCGATCGCGAGCGCCGCGACGACCGCCGACCCGAGCGCATAGAGCCGCAGCTGCTCCCAGATCTCCTGCGAGCGCAGCATGTACAGCTCCAGCAGCAGCACCACAACCGCGGTGATCGTCGCGGCCGCGCCGAACACGCTGAGGTGCAAATCGCCGAACCCGGGCTGAAACAGGAAGATCACGACTGCGAGCACCGCGAGCAGGAAGCTCGCGACTGTGAACTCCGGGATCTTGTAGAGCCGCAGCTTTGCGAAGCTCGACTCGATCACCACCACGACTGCACCCACCCCCAGCGCCTTAACGAACAGCAGCCCGATCGCAAGCAGCACCAGATCAAGGCGCCCGCTGCTCGCCATCCCCCACGGGGCTATGAGCACGTTCATCAAGACGGTGAACAGCAGCAGCTGCTTGACGTGCGAGCCCCAGCGCAGGAACGCCAGCCCGGGTCCGGAGTGCTCGGCGACTCGGCCCTCCTCGATCTGGCCGAACTCGAGCGTCCCACCGTGGTTCTCCACCGGGATGCGGCCCGTCTCGGTGAGCACGAGCATGAAGAACGCGGCGAGCATCAGCAGATGGCTCGGGCGGACTACCTGCACCGTCGCCGAGCGCAGCGTCGCGCCGAACGCATAGGGCAGATCGGTGTGGGTCGTGAGCGCGAGCACGAACGTCACGAAGATCACGGTCGGCTCGTTGAACGCGCCGAAGGACCGCAGCCGGCTGGAGCCCAGCTGGGCGTAGGGACTGCCGCTGTCGACGGCCGCGAGCGAGACCACGAAGCTCGCCAGCGCGAGGATGAAGCCGACTCCGAGGAAGTCCGCCATGTAGCCCAGCGGCAGCGGGAACGTGGTCAACGCTGGAATCAGCAGTGGCACCGTTGCGTACGCCGCGAAGCTCACGTACGGCGCTGCCCGGAACAGGGGACCCGCCGGAGCCGGCAGCACCGTCTCCTTTCCCAGCAGCTTGAGGATGTCGTGGTAGGGCTGCAGGACGCGCGGCCCCCTGCGCTGCTGAACGATCGCCTCGACGCGAGCGATGATCCCGCTCACCAGCGGCGCGAGCACGAGAATGCTCACCACCTGCAGGATCTGAATAGCCCAGTCGGGAAGTGTCGGCACTCCGGTCGATCGCTCCTCTCGCGTTGGAAGTGGGTTTCGCGAAAGGAGCCATCAGCCCTTGTACCGACGGTGGGCAGTTCGAGGCCCCGGCTCAGACACTCGCCTTCGCAGGGACTCACCAGGACTCCATCTGGCCCTCACAACATACCGCATGGCCTCGCTGGAGAGAAGCCCGGTAGTGGGTCAGTTTGAGAAGCGGCGCTGCGATGGGGTCGGGCTGCTAGCGGGACCCGTCGCCTCACGCGCTCGATGCGAGCGTGTACCCAGGAAACGCAGAAGCGCCACTATTTGAGCGGGATTCCAGATTTTAAAACTACAGTCGGAAAGGTCCGCCGAGGTGCCCTGTACGGTTTCGGGTAGGTGGGTCTGGGTGGCCGAGGCGTTTGGTTCTCCCCACGCGCCGAAGGCCAGGCCAACTCCGAGCTCGCAACTCGGGCTGGCGGGGTAACTCCCTCTAGGTCCACCGCCTGTGACTTGCTCCTACGCTACAGATTCTCGCTACTTGCGGAGATTTCCTTTTCGGAAGCTGCTTGCAGCATGACAATGGCATCGGACGGAATATGCTAGCGGGGTACCTCAGGGGCCGCAGCGCCTCAATCGAGTAGGGCTGCGACCTCTTGGAGCGTCCAGACGTGATCGGCCTTCCCGGCTGCCATCGCGGGGGTGCGCGGGTAGGGGTTCTTGAGGCTCAGGTGGGGCCGCGCGAAGTTGTAGACCTGGTAGTGCAGCGCGACGGCCGCGGCCAGGTTCTCGACCTTCTTGGAGAAGGCGTTGGTCAGCCGCGTCATGCGCCGCATGTTCATCCGCATCGTGAGGTTCTGCCGCTCGACGTAGGACGTGCTGATCTTGGCGGGGTGGGGGTCGCCGGTGCGTACACGAACATCGACGCCAGTGCAGACCGCCGGGCTGTACCGCCGCTCGTCCTGTGGGTCGCTGGCGTAGGTCTTCTGGATCGTCGCCCAATCGACCTGCGCACCGAACGAGAACCCGATCGCCTCCGCGTACGCCGCGAGCCCATCGGTCGTGATCTGCGGCCGGTACTTCAGCCGGGTCCGCAGATCCATCATGAACAGGTAGCCATCATGGGCGGTGCGCTGCCCCACGAACCAGGCTGGGATGAGCTTCGTGTCGGCGCAGATCGCTGTCCAAGTCCAGACGCTGCCGACGCCGTGCTCGCCCCTGCGCGCGGGCGGGATGTTCTTGTCCTTGGCGTAGACGAAGTTCCAAATCTCGTCGCACTCGAACGTGGTGCAGGTCAGGTCGCGCAGCGTGGTGTGCTGGTAGGCGCTGCAAGCCTCCCCCAGATCCACGAGCAGCTTCGTGATCGTGTTCTTGGCCGCCCCAGTGATCCGCACCGTCGCACGGATGCTCATGCCCTCCGTCAGGCAACCGATGATCTGCGCGCGTTTCTCGGTGCTCAAACGGTTCATAGTGACTATTATGCTTGAGGCATCGGACGGAACTGAAGTGCCAGCCACCGCAGCCGATACTATTGACGACATGTTTGGCATCGCTCGACACCAACGCTCCGATAATCGCGATCGGGATTGCGATGCCAGACCGCTTGCTCCACCAGCAGCGGCGAAAGAGGGTGCATGGGAGAAGAAGATCGAGCGGGCGATGGAGGTTCGCGAGAGCACGGCGAAGGCGAGGGAAGGCAAGCCGGTGGCGTTCCCGCTGCGCCGAGCCCGAGCGTAGCCGCGTCTAGCCACGCAGCCCGGACGCCGCTCTTCAATGCGCAGCACGCAGCACGGTACGAACGCCAGCAACTGATTCGCGATTACGAAGCTGACTATGGTTGCCGCTTTGCCGTACTCATAGACACGCTGTTCCCAGACAGCGTCGTCATGTTTCGAGGAGCTCGTACACGACGCCGACCCTAGCCAGGACCTGCACCTACTGCTCGATACGCCTGGCGGCGACGGCGAGACGGCGATCCGTATCGTGCGCTCAGCGCAGGCACGCTGCCGTGAGCTCACGGTCATCGTCCCGAACCAGGCGAAGAGCGCTGGCACGATCCTGCTTATGGGAGCGCACCACGTCCTCATGGGACCCACGAGCGATCTCGGCCCTGTCGATCCTCAGTTCCCTACGGAGAAGGGCCTCTACTCAGCTAAGGACTTGATCGCCGCAGTCGAGCACGCGGAACAAGCGCTCGCGTCGAACCCCGAGAGCTATCCGCTGCAAGTCTCGCTCCTAGCGGACTTTACGGCGGTCATGGTGGAGCAGGCCAGATCGGCGCTAGGCCGAAGCGAGGACTTGGTTCGCGAGGCGCTTCGGAGCAATCCTGATCGCCCCCAGGAGGTGTGCGATCAGTTGACCACCGCGCTCAAAGAGAAGCTGATCGACGTTCCGAAGGATCACGGCGCGGTCGTCAGCGCCGCCGATGCTGAGAGCGTGGGACTCCCGGTCATTCACGCCGACCCCAGCGGGGATCAGTGGCAGCGAATCTGGCAGCTCTGGGCGAAATACTTCGACCTCCAGCACTTCACCTGTGAGGGGAGGCTTGCGTCCCAGACTACGCCGATGGGTCCCTACGGCTTTTGACTCTGCCAGCGGGCCCGCGCAGCCTTGCGCGCAATCGCTGACCGCTTCTCAGGCGACAGCTTCTCGGCGCGCTTATTGCCGCCCTTCAGACCCCCCTTGCGGCCACTGGCCTGCGCTGGCGTCTCGGGCTCCTGCGGCTCCGTGGCGTGCTGCATCACGCGGTAGGCCATCTGGTTGAGGTCGGCCATCCGGGGATCGTAGCGCCACGGGGGGCGCCACGCCCGGACAGCAGCGCGGCGCCCCGCTCGGGCGTCGTCAGTTGATGACGCCGACGATCTGGACCATGCGGAACGCGGCGCGCGTGGCGAACACGTGGCCGTCGCTGGTCTGGTTGACGAGGCCGTTGACGCGCAGGGACCGTATGGTGTCTTTGACGCACTTGCCGCGTTCGGTCGCACGAGCGAGGTCCCAGACGGACCAGATCGGCAGGGAGTCGTGTCCGGTGAGCAGGTAGAGCACGTCGCGCTCGATCGCGTTGGCTTCGGCGACGGGATCAGGGGTAGGGTTCTCGTTAGGCATGGGGAGGTAGTTCTCCTTGTGCTCAGGCCCCGGCGTTGGGTTTCAGCCCGCGCCGGGGCCGCTGGTTGGTCGCGTCTCATTTCCCGGGTGAATTTGTTCGGGGCAGGCTCCGCTTGAGGGGGATGTTATGCGGCGATCACCTCCTCGGTGTTCGTCGTGGTTGGTGGAGCGGTCTTGGTGTCGCGTAGTTGGCGGCGTAGGCGCTCGATCTCGGCGACGGTCTTGGGGTTCATCTTCACGCCGCGCCAGCCGCGGGAGGAGAGCTCCAGCACCGCCCAGATCAGCGAGAGGGCGGAAGTCTCGCCGGGGAACCGGCCGATGACCTTGGTTCGCCGGCGGACCTCCACGAATGTTCGCTCGAGGAGATTCGTGGTCCTGATTCGCTTGCGGTGGGCGGACGGGAACTGTAGGTGGGTGACGAGCGCTGGCAGGTCCGTTTCGATGACGGCCATCGCCGAGGGGTAAGCCGTCTTGTAGTCGGCGATGATGCCCCGTAGCTCATGGGTCGCCTCGCCCGGGGAGCGCGCCTCGTCGAATGCTTTCCACCAGCGCGCCTTGACCTCTTGGTGGTGGCGCTCGGGCAGCTTTCCGGTGACGTTCCGAAGTGCGTGGACGGTGCAGCGCTGCTCCAGTGCTCCGGGCCAGAGCTCCCGCATCGCCTTCCAGATCCCGGGTGCTCCGTCGGCGATCACGAGCGCCGGCGCCCTGAGGCCGCGGGCGATCATGTCCCGGCCGAAGGCGAGCCAGCTGTCATAGCTCTCACGGCTCCCCAGAGCCAATCCGAGGAGAACCTTGCGGCCCTCCAGCGTGACGCCCCAGCACACCAGCACGCCCTCCGCCGGCGTGTCGTCGGGATGCAGCTTCAGATAGATCGCATCCAAGAAGCAGTAGACGATGTCGTGCTGCTCCAAGCGCCGCCGGCACCACTGGCGGTATCGCTCCCGGGTGTCCTCACAGATCCTGGACACCGTCGCCTTCGACGCAATCGACTCCTCGAAGACTTCCTGGAGCGCGGCCTCCACATCACGGGTGGACAGTCCCCGCAAGAACGAGCTGATCACGAGCGACTCCAGCGCGTGCGTTCGCGTGACGCCCTTGCCGAGCACCCTGCTCTCGAACCCCAGCTTGCTCGCGTTGCGCACCCGCGGACGCTCCAACGCCACCGAGCCGCTCGTCGTCTTGACCGTCCGCGGTTCGTGTCCATTGCGGTGGCTGACCGTCTCCTCAACACGCTCATACCGCCGGCGGCCGAGGAACTCCGTGACCTCGTCCTCGAGCACCTGCTGCAGGATCAGCCGCGCTCCCAGCCGCCCGACCGTCTCAATCGGGTCTTGCTCCTCGCCGACACCGGCCAGCACCTCATCCAGTTCTGAGCGAAACCTCTCGCTCGGGGCTACCTTCTCCATGCGGGCGTACCTCCATCGCTTGGTCTTGTCAGGACAAAGCGGAGGCTACGCCCGCAACCTCAAATCCCCCGGCTCATGAGACGCGACCCGCTGGTTGGCTATGGATGCCGCGCAGCGTAGACGCTGCAATGTGCCCCGTGGGGCCGATCCTCAAACTGACCCACTACCAGAAGCCCTGCCGTGAGCAGCGGACCTGGGTGAATCCCGACGACGCCGAGCAGGACGACGTGCTCCTCCTGCGCGGACGGCGCGCCTATCGGACGGGAGGCACAGCACGATCGGCGAATCGGACTGCAGTCGAGACGCACGCACGCGGCGGTGGGTGTCGCGCAAACTCCGGGTCTGTCCCGGGCGGGTTTGGGGACTTCGGGGATGGTTGTGAACTTCTTGGCGTGCGATCGTGAGCAGACGTTCTTGATGCCTCCCGACCCGCGTGATTGGTTGCCGGAGGGGCATCTCGTGTGGTTTGTGTTGGAGTCGGTGGAGCAGGGGTCTGGCGGCGTTCATGGCTCCTACCGCGTGGATGGTTGAGCTCAGATGGTCTCGTTGTTGCTCTTCGCATACGTGAGGGTGAACGTTCGTCGCGGGGGATCGAGCGTAGGTGCGTGGAGGATGTCGCCTACCGGGTGATCGCGGCCCAGCAGAAGCCCGATCACGCGACGATCGCGAGGTTCCGTGCTCGCCACGAGGACGCGCTGCGAGCGTGGCGCCGATGGTAGCTGGCACGACAACCTGCTAATGGACCTGCTACGCGAAGACTTGCGGGTCGACGATCTGCCGGTCGATTGCTTGCAGCAAGGGCCCGACTAGGGCTCCCATTGGGTCGCGTCGGCTTGGCGGGAAGCAGGTGTTAGCTGCCCATCAGTTCGACCGCTCGGGATCTCGTTTGGAAAGGGCACATGACGGCTGGGAGGCGGTCATCTGCTCCTCTCCATCTCCAATTTATACCACGCACGGGGCCTTCATGAAGCCTCGGGTCGTGCTGTATAACCGCCGGGCTGAGACCAGAATCTACGGAGATGGGAGTCGCGAAATGCGTGTGTTGTTCTCGACGTATCTGACGGGAGTGTGGCTATGACCGAGCATGTGGTGGTGATCGCTGGAGGCGGTCCGACGGGGATGATGCTGGCGGCTGAGTTGGCGTTGGCGAAGGTCGACGTCGTGGTCGTCGAGCGGCGTCTCAATCACGTGCTCGTTGGCTCACGGGCGGGCGGTTTTCACTCGCGCACGATCGAGGTGCTGGATCAGCGTGGGGTCGCTGATCGGTTTCTCGCGGAGGGTCAGGTGGCTCAGGCCGCGATGTTCGCGACGACCGTGTTGGACATGAGCGACTTCCCGACGCGTCATCCGTATGCGCTCGGGATCTGGCAGAACCAGATCGAGCGGATCATGGCCGCCTGGATCGCCGAGTTGCCGGTGCGGATCTATTACGGATGTGAGGTGACGGGCTTCGCGCAGGACGATACCGGCGTCGACGTCGAGTTGTCCGACGGCGAGTCGCTGCGGGCGCAGTATCTCGTCGGGTGCGACGGAGGACGCAGCGTCATCCGTAAAGCAGCCGGCATCGAGTTCCCCGGATGGGATCCGACCAGGAGCAACCTGATCGCCGAGGTCGAGACGACCGAGGAACCGCCGCGGGGCATTCGCCACGACGCCGCTGGCGTCCACGCCCTCCACACGATGGAGGACGGGAGGACGGTGCGGGTCATCGTGACCGAGCAGCAGCTCGGGCCTAGCAGCGAGCCCACCCTGCGCGATCTGAGCGAGGCGCTCATCACTGTGTACGGCACCGACTTCGGGATCCACAATCCCACGTGGATCTCCAGGTTTACCGACATGACACGTCAGGCAGCGGCCTACCGCGCGGGACGAGTCCTACTCGCCGGCGACTCGGCGCACGTGCATTACCCGGCGGGTGGACAGGGCCTCAGCCTCGGTGTGCAGGATGCGGTGAATCTGGGATGGAAGCTGGCTCAGGTAGTCAACGGGACCTCCCCGGAGAGCCTCCTGGATACCTATCAGGACGAGCGCCACCCGGTCGCTGCCCGCGCGCTTCAGCACACGATGGCTCAAGCCGCGCTCCAACGCCGGGACGAGCGCATCGGGGCCCTGGTCGATGTGGTATCGGAGCTGGCGAGCATGGACGAGCCTCGCAAGCGGCTCGCCGGGATCATCTCCGGGCTGGACATTCATTACGACCTCGGCGAGGGACATCCGCTGCTCGGACGCCGCATACCCGATCTGGACCTCGTGACCGCCGACGGCCCGCTCCGAGTCTTCGAGCTACTGCACGACGCCAAGCCGGTGCTACTCAACCTCGGTAAGCCCGGCGGCTTTGACATCACTCCATGGGCCGACCGGGTCCAGCTGGTCGACGCTGAATATGTCGGCATGTGGGAGCTTCCGGTACTAGGCGCGGTCCCCACTCCCACTGACGTATTGATCCGGCCCGACGGATACGTCGCCTGGGTCGGAAACCGAACCCACCTCGGACTCCCCGAAGCGCTGACCACCTGGTTCGGACCGCCAACCGCGGCGTAGCGCACCGGCCTGCAAGCCGGGATCTCCCGCGCGATCTCGGGGCCGAGACGGTCGAGTAGCAGCATCGCATCGCTGAAGTCACGATCGACCGCCTCGCCGTCGTGGCGCGTGCGACCAAACGCCTGCGCCTTCAGGGCCACAAGGCTGGGACACTTGTTCCCCCTACCTGCCCAAGCAGCCCGGGTTACAACAAGCGGGCGCGGTTGCTGCGTGGGCATCCACGCTGTGTCAGCAGGATGTCCGTTGGGCAAAGCTGGGCGAGCAAGGACGCGCTACTTGCGGGGGCGCACCTTGGCTGTTGCCTGATCGACCGGCGCCCGGGTCCTGGACTGCGACACCGAGCGAGAGTCCCTGGTCGCGCACCTGATGTGCGACGGCACCCCAGAGTTCGCCTATCTCGGCGATGCTGAGATCGCGGGCGATCTTCTTGCCCTGCGTGAGGCTGCGCGTGACGTAGCCCGGGAGCTGGATCTCGGGCCGAGCAAAGCCGCGATTGGAATCGCCGAAGGGGCGACACGGAAAGAAACTGAACATCCCGGCGACCGGGAGGTCCGGCGTCGCGCCGAGGTAGAGTCTGTGACTCTGGCCCGCGGGTAGCGGGCTCCGATACCACGGCTCGATGGTGACAGTGCGGTAGACGTCGGAGATCCGCCCTTCGAGCTGCCTCCTCCAGTTGAGAGCGTTGTGCTCGATCATGTCGTCTACGACAAACACGGTGTCGATGACGAAACGCGTCCTCGCCCTGCATGATCCGAACAGGATCACCGAACCGCGAGTGAGGTGACGCAACTGCGTCGGACCGCGCCGGGAGTGCTGAAGGCAGCCCGTGTACTGGAAACGCCGCCCGAACACCCATGGGTCGGTGTTTTGACGCCAGAGCCCATCCATGTGATCCTCGAAGAACGGCTCCCAAAGAAAGCGCGGCTCATTGGGTGAAGCCCGCTCGTAGCGCCGAAGGACTCGAGACTCCGGCTCCCACTCCCCCCAGAAGACGATCTCGCCCTCGCGCATCTTCTCGCCGTCCAGGTAGCGCCCCGTGCTCTTCAGGTACTTGCGCCTATGCTCGCGACGATTCCAACGCTTGAGGTCACCCACATCCGGCTGGTGCTCTCTCCCGGGGTGCATGAACTGGACGAAGCACCGCCGATCACGCATGGACAGTAGGCTCGCACAAAGCGGCGTGCGGCGAGCGGAGGGAACGGTGAGATGAGCGAAGTGGTGCAGAGGCGAGTGCGGGACGGTGTGGCGCTGTTGACGCTCAACCGGCCCGATCGCCTGAACGCGTGGACGGCGGAGATGGAGCGCGCATACTTCGCGATGCTCGAGGAGTGCGCACGCGAGGAGGAGGTTCGCGTGATCGTGGTGACGGGCGCCGGCAGAGGCTTCTGCGCGGGCGCGGACATGAAGGAGCTGCAGGCGATCGGCGAGGAGGGCGTGGACGCGACAGCCGGGGCGCACGAGCGCCGCGCGCAGACCTTCCCGCTGTCGATCCCCAAGCCGATCCTCGCGGCGATCAACGGCGCGTGCGCGGGGATCGGCCTGGTGCAGGCGCTGATGTGCGACGTGCGCTTCGCCGCCGCGGGAGCCAAGCTGACGACCGCGTTTGCCCGCCGCGGGCTGGTGGCCGAGCACGGCATCTCGTGGATGCTGCCGCGGCTGGTCGGCCCCGCGCATGCACTCGACCTGCTCCTCTCCGGCCGGGTGGTGCTGGCGGAGGAGGCGCAGGCGCTGGGCCTGATCAACCGCGTCGTGGCGCCCGAGCGGCTGCTGGAGGAGACGCTGGAGTACGCGCGCGGTCTTGCCGCGAAGTGCTCGCCGGCGAGCATGGCGTCGATCAAGCGCCAGGTCTACGCCGACCTCGAGCGCGGGCTGCCCGAGGCCCTCGCGGAGGCCGACCGGCTGATGCTCGAGTCCTTCACCGCCCCCGACTTCGCGGAGGGGGTCACCAGCTTCCTCGAGCGGCGCGACCCGCGGTTCGCACCGCTGGGCACATAGAGCGGACGCCCTGGCGCGGCGGTAGCCTTGGCCTCCATGGGTGCGGGCGGATCGAGGGTGAGGCTGCGCCAGGCGGTGCTCGTCGCAGGCGAGCTCGAGCCTACGGCAGCGGCGTTGAGATCGGCGCTGCACCTCAACGAGCCGAGTGCGCGTGCGGCGGACTGCGCTTCGCCGGGGTCGAGCCGTAGCACTGGCTTCGCTTGAGCACGCACTCCCCACAGGTCGCTGGAGCCACCTGGCCCGCCTGACTGCTGCATCTCGCTTGAACATCCACGCTCTCAGCGGCGAGCCGCACTCGCAGCCACCGGCATCGGCAAGGGATGCGTCGATGGCTGCAAAGGGTTCGCCACCGGATCGGCATGTTTACCTTCCGTTTACACCCCCAGCCCTGGACGGCCTCTTGGGCATTCCCGCAAGCACAAAAAAACCCCGCCTGAGAGGCTGTTGCAGAAAGCTCGCTGCGTCGGCGGGCTTTCTTGCTGGTGGGGCAGCGCTGTTGCTGGATGGGAGCTTGTGGATCTGGTTGGAGCGTGGCTTTGCGGCGGTCGTTCAGGCTGGCTGCCCGACGGTCATGGACCGGTGCAGCTTGAGTAGGTTGTGAGTGGCGGCAATGAACCGCCACTCCGCCCGGCAGGCGGCTAACCCGCGCCGGTGGAAGCGGCGCAGACCACGGTTGAACTTAGTGTCGGCGAAGATCGGCTCGATCATGTGCTGGCGGCGGGTGTAGAGCGCCTTGCCCTCAGGAGTGTCCAGCAGCCTGTCGATCCGCTCGGCCTCGGGTCCTTGCTTGGGAGACAGCTTGCGGGCCTTGGTCCTGAACGCTGACCTGGTCGGGACGATCACCTGCATTCCTTCGCCGCTCAGCGCGGCGATCTGCCCTGAGTTCCAGTAGCCGCCGTCGGCCAACACGGTGGCGATCTCATCGTGCAGACCG
The DNA here is from genome assembly GCA_963701215.1 of uncultured Solirubrobacterales bacterium. Classification (GTDB taxonomy): domain Bacteria; phylum Actinomycetota; class Thermoleophilia; order Solirubrobacterales; family Solirubrobacteraceae; genus Palsa-744. The sequence continues at coordinate 3,148,563 of OY969580.1, read as the reverse complement.
GCCTCAGCGAGTGTCGCCGCGGCTTGGCGGATCATCGGTTCAAGCTGTCCGCCGTCGCTGGATTGCTGGGTGATATCGGCCGCAACGATGATCTGATCGGTGGTCGCGACCGCTTGGGCGTTGTAGCCCTGCACTGCGACCCGTCCGGTGCGGACGATCACCCTTGAGTCAGGGTCGGTGGTGTTGATCGTGCGCTTGGCCAGTCCGTCAGGATCCGGCGCGAACGGCTTGCGGCCAGTGAGCTTGCGAGCGTGCTCGGCCTCCCATTCCGCACGCCAGCGCAGGTTCTCCTCATAGGCCGCCTGCGCCTGCGCCTGCTCGGCCTCCAACTCTTCGCGACAGCGCCGCAGCCGCTCCAGGCGAGAGCGTCGATCAACCAGCTCGGCCGGCAGCTCATCCCCACGCGCCTCACCATGCAGCTCGTCCTCATGCTCGTCAACCGCGGCCGCTTCGCCGAGGATCCGCGCGACCTCCTCGCTAATGAGCTCGTGCGTACGCGACGATGCCCGCGACGCGTCAGCGCCGATCACCGTTCCATCGAGAGCGACCACGCCGACTGACACCAGGCCCGCCCGGCCGCACAACCCCAGGATCTGCGTGAACACACGACCCATCGCCGTCTCGTGCCGCGCGCGAAACCTCGCGATCGTGACGTGATCCGGCACACGGTTGGCGCAAATCACCCGGGTCGGTACGTCCTCTCGGCAACGTCGCTCGATCGCCCGCGAGGACCGCTCACCAACCGCATAGCTGTAAAGCAACAACGCAACCATCATTGCCGGGTCATGCGCCGCACGACCATGCCCGTCAGCGCGATACGCGCCGTAGAAGTCAGACAGATCGATCGTCTCGACCGCGTCCAGCACGAACCACACGACGTGATCCTCACCCAACCAATCCCGCAAACTCGGCGGCAGCAACAGCTCCTGCTCACGATCACACGACAAGAAGTTCTGAGCCATCCCCGCAGTCTTAACCCCACCCCGGACACAACAAAGCCCGCTCCCAGGGCTTTGTGCAACAGCCTCCTGAGCGGGGCTTTTCTGTGACGCGCCAGGAGAGATTCGAACTCCCGACCTTCGGTTCCGTAGTTTGAGGTCATATGCCCAAGTAGGGCAGTTATGGCCTGTATTCAAGCCATGTTGAGGCGGTAGCCTGGGTTGATCCGACCTGTTTGGGGAGGGAGTCCGGGAGGAAATCGTCCGAAGGACGCACTATGGTTCTCTACGCTCTCAACGTCCGAAGCAACCTCCGACCAACCCGACCATCGGTTCCAGAATGGCATCTCAAGTCCTCGATCCACACGCCCAGATCAGCGGCCACGTATGGCTGTATGAGGGCAAGCGCCGCAAGACCTGGTGCGCGAAGTGGCGCGACCAGCACGGACAGCACGAGAAGCGTCTCGGCCCGGCGTGGACCGACAAGGGCGCACCCGCGCCCGGCTTCCTGCGCGAGCGCGACGCGCAGGCGTTGCTCGACGCGATCCTCGTCGATGCCCGTCGCGGGCAGTTGCGCCAAGAGCGCACCGGCGTCCTCTTCTCCGACGTGGCCGAGGAGTGGTACAACCGCGGGCGCTTCGAGCGTGACTGGTCGGCGAGCACGCAGGTCGACTACCGCTCGGTGCTCGACGCGCACCTTCTGCCGGAGTTCGGCTCGCAGCGTATCGAGGCGATCATCCCTGAGGAGATCGAACGCTGGCGCAACGGCCTGGTCGAGGACGGCGCGCGCAGTCGGCGCACGGCCAACAAGATCCTCACCCACATGCACACCATCTTCGAGCACGCCGTTCAGTACCACGGCCTGGCGGCGAACCCCGTCGCAAAGGTCGCGCGACTGCGCGAGTCCTACGACGCGGCACGCTTCGACTTCTACTCCCCCGAGGAGATCGACATCCTCGTCGCAGCCGCCGCCCGCGGAGCCCACCGTGAGGGCAGCCGCTCGGCGGTCAGCGACGCAGAGCACGGGCTGCAGGCCGCGGAGGATCGCCAGGACGCAGCGATCTACCTGACCGCCGCGCTCAGCGGCCTGCGCCGCAGCGAACTGTTGGCGCTGCGCTGGGAAGACGTCGACTTCGAGCAGTCCTCGATCCGTGTCTTCGAGGGCTACAGCGCCAAACGCGCCGGCAAGCCGAAGTCGCGCAAGTCGCGCACCGTGCCGATGGTCGAGGAGATCGCCCATGCACTCGGCGACCTGAAGACCCGCGGCGCGCACACCGCCAAGAATGATCTGGTGTTCGTCAGCCGCGAGGGCACCCACGTTGACGGCTCCGCCCTGCGCCGGCGTTACCTCGCCACGCTCGAGGCCGCCGACCTACGGCAATTGCGATTCCACGACCTCCGCCATACTTTTGGTTCGCTTGCGATCAACGTCGCAAGCATCGTCCAGGTGCAGGCATGGATGGGGCACGCAGACATCAAGACCACGATGCGCTACCTGCATCACAAGAGCCGCGCTGACGACGCCCAGCTGCTCTCGACAGCGTTCCGCCCCACGACGCGCGAGTCGGCCGTCAGGTGACGATGACCGTGATAAGCGCAAACGCGTGGGCGCTGGTGCAGTTGATGTAGACGCTCGCCGAGACGCGGTACCGACCGGCCGCCTTGTAGCGATGAACTAGATGCCACGTCTGACGCATTGGCGCACCCTTGCCGGCGAGACAGATCAGGGGCACGGCCTCCTGAGCGGCGCTCGTCCCGTCGCCGTAGCGGAGCTGATACCCGAAAGCACCCGGAGCATGGGACGCATACGCGGTGAGGTTGAATTCGACCGGCGAGCGGGTCTTCGCCCGCATCGGTGTGGCCGTCAGCATGACGGCCAAGTCCCTGGAGGGCGCGGTGGCTCTCGATGACGTTGACTGCTTATCCGCTCCTCCGAGCACTGGCGCGTCCTTCACCTTGGCGGTGTCTTTGGCACCGCCGCATCCAGGTAGCAGGAGCCCAAGCGCGACGATCGCCAGCGCGGGTAGATGCAACTTCGGTCCTCCATCGCAGGGCATGACGAAGCCTTCTCAACGCCGTCGCTTCAACCTGAAGGTAACGGGCCGCACGATCGATCTGGGCTCGCCACCTTTCGGCGTGTACGTGATCGTCACTGTCGCCCTGAGCTTGCCTCGCCTGACAAGGACCGTCTTTGCGCTGGTCGTCGGGACGAGTGTTACGACGATCCGCCCAGCCTTGCTTACGGTGAGGCGCAGCTGCGCAATCACGAGCGTCGTCTTGTGTTTCTTCTTTGTACGCGAAACACCCGCGAGCTGTGCTCCGCTTGCCTTGCCCACGATCTGAAGCGTGCCCGGCCCGGGAAGCGTCAGCGTCACCTTGACCGTGCCGTGCCTCGCCACGCTTTCCATGCCGTTAAGTACAAACGCATTGCTCACCGTGCCAGTCAGCGTGCCTGGGCTAGCGCCACCGCCGGGTGCTTGTGCGGGCGGCACTTGCAGCGTGTTGCTCGTCGCGCTTTCCGATCCGGCGCTATTGGTGGCTGTGACTTGGCAGGTCAGACCGTGGCCCTGATCGGTTGCTTGCACCACGTAGGCGCTTGTGGTCGCCCCACCGATCGGCGTGCCATCGCGCAACCACTGGTAGGTGAAGGTGGGCGGGGGATAGCCCGTCCAGGACCCGTTTGAGCACGAGAGCGCCTGTCCAGGCGCCGGTGTCCCGGACGCTACCGGCGCAGAGGTGTTCGCGGGCGTCACGGCCGGCGGCGGAGTCCCTACCATCACGTTGCCGTGGTCATCGACTACGACGCACATACCTTCCGCTACGCACGACACACCGGGCATTTCAACGCCGCCGAGCGGCAGGATCGGATTCGGGGGCTTGAGTGGCACGCCGTAGACATTGCTCTCGATCCACGCCTGCGCTCCACCAGTCGGGTCCGCTGAAACGATCACGTTCCCTGGGGAGCCGTTGCCGCCGCCCTCGCTCGTCGCAACACAGAGCCCGCCCTCCGCGCAGGAGACTACATCGAGACCGTTGAGACCTTCGACGTACGCTTCCGCCCAGGGGGACGCTCCGCTTGTAGGGTCGCCCCAAGTGACTAGGGGTTCGAGTGCACTATTGACCGTGACGCACAGACTCACTGAGGGGCATGAGATGTTCCTGTTGGCACCAACGTACCTCATGCTCCACGTATTCGCGCCTGCCGCTGGTTCCGTCGAGGTGATTATGTATCCTTCCGCCGTCAGGGCACACAGGTGTTCAGACGGGCAGGAAACGCCGCTCAGGCCGGGGTACAGGCGCACGAAGCTCCACGCACCCACGCCGCCTGTAGGATCGGCCGAAGTAACGATGTCGCCTTCCGAGTCGATTGCCACGCAGAGACTCACCGATGGACAAGACACGCTCGTGAGCCGACGCGTCGTGTCCACATCGACAACGTTCCAGGCATGGAACCCTCCCGTCGGGTCGGTCGAAGTCAGAACGTCGCCGGCGCTATCAACCGCGACACACAGGCCGGCCGAGGGACACGACACGCTGTCGAGTTCGTGGCCATCAACGTGAGCCTCGCTCCACGCACTGGCCCCGCCAGCTGGGTCGGTACTCGTCACGACGTTGCCGGCGCCATCCACAGCGACACACAGTCCAACCGTCGCACATGACACGCCTGTTAGAGAACTGGAACCAACTTCCAGATCGCTTACCGCCCATGCGCTCGCGCCCTTGGTCGGTTCGGTCGCGCTCACCACGGCGCTGCCATCGTCGCCGAGCACACAGAGTCCCAACGATGGGCACGCCGCGGCGTCGAGCGATGGGTCATTACCGTACTTGTTGCTGGTTGAGATTGAGGCAGGCGTCCACGCAGACGCACCGCCCGCCGGTTCGCTCGAGGTTATGACTTCATTGTCGTCCAGCGCGACACACAGACCCGATGATGAGCACGACACATGTTCGATCAACCCACTGCCGTCAACGCTGGCAGCAGTCCATGCACTTTTGCCGCCTGTCGGTTCGGTCGCGGTGAGGATATCGCCATAGTTGTCGCTCGCGACGCACAGGCTTTCAGAGACGCACGACACGTCGAAGAGTTCATGGTTGCCGTCCACGTTCGTCTCCGTCCAAGCGCCAACACCGCTCGTCGGGTCAGTCGAGCTCACCATATTGCCTTCTTCGGCGGTGGCTACGCACAAGCGCACCGAGGGACACGAGAGGCCGCCGAGCGCATTACCACCGCCGAGCTTATTGGGAGTGGTTACCTTGGCACTTGTCCATGCGCTGGCGCCACCCGTTGGATCGGCCGAGGTCACGACATCGCCACGGTCATCCGTCACGACGCACAGACTTTCAGATGGGCACGACACGGCTTCGAGATGGTCGCCTTCGCCTTGAGTGTTGGGAGGGACCACTTCTGTCCTGGTCCACGTGCTCGCGCCGCCCGTCGGATCGGCCGAGGTCACGACATCGCCCTCAGAATCAACGGCGACGCACAATTTCGTGGACGGACAGGATACGCCGGTGAAGCTCCCCACGCCAGTGGAGTTCTCGCCCGTGTAGGTCTTTGTCCACGCCCCAATGCCTCCCGTCGGGTCGGTGGAGATCAGCACGTCGCCGACGCTGTCCACGGCGACGCACACGCCCGTCGATGGGCAGGACACGCCGGTGATGGCCGCCGGTGACGCGAACGGCGACTGGTCATCGGCGCGGATTGGGCTGGCCCAGTTCAGCGGCGAGGCGGCCAGCACTGGGTCGGCACTCGCCATGAGACCGCCTGCGAGCCCCATCGTCAGAAGCCAGGCGAGGCAGAGCGCCCGCCACTTTCCCGCGCCGCACGCTGGGACGACAGTTTGCCTGACCGTCACGATCCCTACCTCGACCTAGCACGCAGTTCCACGATCGCAACTATATCGGGTCTCCCATCGTGAGTGCGACGGCCACACCAAGGCCCCCCGAGAGCAGAAACATCCTCGGGGGGCCTCATGTGGGGCCGACTCGCTACGGAGTTGATCTTACCGATCTTGTTGCTGCCGATGCAGGTGAACCATATGGTGACGCCTACGTCTATTCGGTCCACGTTGTCGTCGTGGGATTTTTATCCGTGTACACCGCCCCCGAGCTGGTCACCGCCACGCACTGGCCATAGGTGTAGCCATCCTCACATTGGAGGGCTGCGATACCACTCGCCCCGGTTATCGGGTATGAGGTCTGTTCGGTCCATGCCGTCGTCGTCGGCTCATAGTCCGTGTACACCGTCCCCGAACTGGTCACCGCCACACACCTGCCACCGTAGTAGCCGCCCCCACATTGGAGGGCTGCGATACCGCTCGCCCCGGTTATCGGGTACGAGGTCTGCTTCGTCCACGCCGTCGTCGTGGGGTTTTCATCCGTGTACACCGCACCCGAACTGGTCACCGCCACGCAGTCGTCACCTTCGTAGCCATTATCACAGTCGAGGGCCGCGATGCCGCTCGCCCCGGTTATCGGGTACGAGGTCTGTTCGGTCCATGCCGTCGTCGTGGGGTTTTTATCCGTGTACACCGCCCCCGAACTGGTCACCGCCACGCATTCGCCACGTGCGTAGCCAAAAACACATTGGAGGGCTACGATGCCGCTCGCCCCCGTTATCGGGTATGAAGTCTGTTCGGTCCATGCCGTCGTCGTGGGGTTTTTATCCGTGTACACCGCCCCCGAACTGGTCACCGCCACGCAGTCGCCTTCGTAATAGCCATAATTACATTGGAGGGCTACGATATTGCTCGCCCCGGTTATTGGGTACGAGGTCTGCTTCGTCCACGCTGTCGTCGTGGGGTTTTTATCCGTGTACACCGCCCCCGAACTGGTCACCGCCACGCAGTCGCCACCTTCGTAGCCGGCAAAACATTCGAGGGCTACGATGCCGCTCGCCCCGGTTATCGAGTAATCCAGCGTCGAAAATGCTTGCTCGGCCCCGTAGGTTGTCCCAGTGCTGTTCGTCGCGACGATTCGGTAGTGATACACAGTGCCCGACGTCAGGCCAGTGATGGTCTTGCTCTCTTCTACCGAGCTTGTACCTGAACCAGCGCTCGCTTCGGCGGTTTTGGACGCCGTCGTCGCCGGATCAGCATCCGTGTACACCGCCCCCGAACTGGTCACCGCCACGCAGTCGTCACCTTCGTAGCCATTATCACAGTCGAGGGCCGCGATGCCGCTCGCCCCGGTTATCGGGTACGAGGTCTGCTTCGTCCACGCCGTCGTCGTGGGGTTTTTATCCGAGTACACCGCCCCCGAACTGGTCACCGCCACGCATTCGCCACGTGCGTAGCCAAAAACACATTGGAGGGCTACGATGCCGCTCGCCCCCGTTATCGGGTATGAAGTCTGTTCGGTCCATGCCGTCGTCGTGGGGTTTTTATCCGTGTACACCGCCCCCGAACTGGTCACCGCCACGCAGTCGCCTTCGTAATAGCCATAATTACATTGGAGGGCTACGATATTGCTCGCCCCGGTTATTGGGTACGAGGTCTGCTTCGTCCACGCTGTCGTCGTGGGGTTTTTATCCGTGTACACCGCCCCCGAACTGGTCACCGCCACGCAGTCGCCACCTTCGTAGCCGGCAAAACATTCGAGGGCTACGATGCCGCTCGCCCCGGTTATCGGGTATGAGGTCTGTTCGGTCCATGCCGTCGTCGTGGGGTTTTTATCCGTGTACACCGTCCCCGAACTGGTCACCGCCACGCACTGGCCATAGGTGTAGCCATCCTCACATTGGAGGGCTGCGATACCACTCGCCCCGGTTATCGGGTATGAGGTCTGCTTGGCCCACGCCGTCGTCGTCGGCTCATAGTCCGTGTACACCGTCCCCGAACTGGTCACCGCCACACACCTGCCACCGTAGTAGCCGCCCCCACATTGGAGGGCTGCGATACCGCTCGCCCCAGTTATCGGGTACGAGGTCTGTTCGGTCCACCAGGGTTCCGCGGTCCCGTATTCGAAGTAATATTTGGTTTCCAAGCCTTCCGGATTTACCGTGCCGTGCACTGTCGCTTCTGTTTGCTTCACACCCGTTGCCGACCCCGTAGTCACGGTAGGCGCCGCGGTAGATGTAAACACACCATCGGGCGTGCCCATACCTGTCGGACCGTTATAGCCTTCTTTGGTGGCGTGACACAGATAATACGTTTCAGATCCTTCTGCGCCACAGGACCCATTGCTTCCTGAGCTGATGTGGAACAACATGCTCGGCTTCTTATAGAAAGCGTCGGCTCCCAGTTTTTTTGTAGCGCTGGTCGCGTGCGCCTCGACACCGGCGACAAATGGTGAGCTGGCACTTGTGCCGCCAACGTTGCCCCACCCGCCCTCGTAGGGTGTGGTATAGATCGATACCTCTTCGGCGACCGAGGCAACGTCATTGTCTGTGCGATCCGCGCCACAGGCTTTGGGAACCGTTTTGGCTTCCTGCCAGGTGGGCTCCGACTCGTACAGGCTGCAACCGCTGCCGCTGTCCGGCCACACGACCTCTTTCCAGCCACGTTCGCCTTCTTTTGGTTTTTCCACTTTTTCGAGTTCAGTTCCTCCGACGGCGATGACATTGGGGGATACGGCTGGCCACAAGGGTGCGGAGTAACCACGGTTTTTGTTATCGTAGCCACCGTCACCAGCGGACGCCATCACCGGAATGCCCTGGTTGTACGCCGCGAGATATTCTTTGCACCCTTTTTTGGACGGGCACGCTGATTCGTCGTCCTCCGAATAGCCGTAGCTGTTGCTGATCTCTGTCGCTTTGAGTTTTGCGGCCTCTTCCACCGCAGCTGCGGTTTCAGCCGGGTATTCACCGCTCGCCTCGACGAGTAGGATATGACATTCGGGACACGCGGCCGAAACCATCTCGATATCGAGCGCCGTCTCAGCTCCCCAGATTTCTGGGCCTGCCGCAGGATAGTTAGCTTCTTCGCCTTTTACGTTGACCTTTTTGAAGCAGCCGTTTGTTTTGGTGCACGCAGTTTCAGTGCCTTTGTAATACACTTTGTATTTTTCACGATATTTGTTGAGGTCTGATTCGGCGGTGCTGTCGCCATACGCGTCCACGAGAGCGACCGTTTCGCTGGAGCCGCCCGTAGTGGGGATTTTATACGCCGACTCCAGATTTTCTGGATCAAGCCCTCCTTTTTCGCCGCTACCGAGCAGCGGGGACCCATCGGGGAGTTCATAGCCAGATGTAGTCGCGATCGGAACAGGGTCAATGACCAGATTACATTCGGCGACCATGTCCGCACTGGAAGGACACGGCGTGTACCGCTGCGTCGTGGAAGGGGTCGAAGATATTGCTCCTGGTTCGGCGCTCGCTCCGAGTTCCGTGCTCAGTCCCGATTCCGCGTTCGCGGCCTGCGGAACACACCCCAGCAGAGCCGTGGCGAGAACCAGAACCATCATGCGGGCCAGGCTGCCCGGACTACGACGGCGTATAAGCAGATAAACCTTCATGGGTGTTCCCTCCTCGTGACTGATTAGATATGCGAGTTTCCTGTTGTTGACATTGCTCTACCGACTCACCCCAGCGCCGCGGTGATGCGCCGCGCGGTGGCGGTCACGTCGGGGCCGAGCTCCTTCGGCAACCGCCCACGGGCGTACGCCTGCGCGGGGACCACCAGCTCCACGGCCGCGACCGCGACGCCCTCCCCGTCCACCACCACAGCAGCGATCGCTCGTCGGCCGGCGAGCAGCTCCTCGTCCTCGACCGCGATCTCTCCCGCGACCATCCGCTCGAGCTCCGTACGTAGGGCGGTCTTGGTCGTAAGCGTCTTGGGGCCACGCTTGGCCAGGCGCAGCTTGACGATGAGATCGAGCTGCTCCGCCGCGGGCAGGCACGCCAGGAGCGCCTTACCCGCGGCGGTGCAGTGGACGGGCAGGCGCACGCCCAGCCCGACGCTCATATCGACCGCGTACTGCCCTCGGCGCGAACCCTGGCAACGGTCGATGTAAGCAACCTCGGTCCCCCCAAGGACCCCCAAGCTCGCGGTCCGCCCGGTCTGAGCCCGCAGGCCTTTCAGATGCTCACGGGCGACCCGGCGGACCACCATCGAGTCGAGCAGCGAGAGCCCGAAGTCCGAGACACGTGAGGAGAGCCGGTACTTGCGCGAGGGCCCCTGCTCGAGGTAGCCGAGCGTCACCAGCGTGGTCGCGTAGCGGTGCGTGGTCGAGCGACCCAGGTCGAGGTCCGCAGCCATGTCGGCGATCCCGCGCACAGGATGCTCGGCGCTGAAGCAGGCGAGCATCGCCAGGCCGGCGACCAGCGAGGAGGAGAACCTACCGGGATGCTCAGGGTCGAGTGGCTTGGCCATTGCTCAGGGCCGTCCGTGATCTCAGGCGCGGTGCCAGCGGGGTTGCGGGTCAGGGCGGCGGGCCGATTTCCCGCCGATGGCGAGGCGGCCGTGCTGAGCGTGGGCGGGAGTGCAGGGAGTGCATCGATCGCGCGGGCGACCCGCCGCCGCCTCGACGGCGGGCGCCCGTCCGGACCCGAGCCCCAAGGTGTGCCGAGGCCATGTCGAGGTCTTGGTGCGGCTCTGCCGTGCCCAGATGACCTCGGTGCCCTTGGACTGGCTTTCGCGGCGGCTCGTCATTGCGAGTCGATCTTCGTGGCTCAGTACGTCTCGGTGGAGAAATTTGCTCCTTTCGGAACCAAATTTGTTCCTTTCGTAACTGGAAACGTCCTAAAAGGACACACTCAACCCCTGCCGGGCCTGCGGCACGAGAGCGGCCAGCCCAGGCCTATGCGGAGCGTTGGCCGTAGACGGCTCGCCACAGACGCAGTGGGGGGAGCAGCAACCGTGTCGTGGAGCCGCTGGCACGTAGAAGCGTGGCGGTGTCAGTGCGTATCGGGGCGCTGCGCGCGCTGTCCTTGGACAGGTACATAGCGACCATGCAGGCAGCGATCACGGTGTGGCGCTCGCCGGATGGCAGGGCGCGCGCCTCGGTGAGGGTGCGGCGCACCAGTTGGCTCATGGCCTCGACAGCGAGCTCGGGTGTGGGGTAGTGCGCGACGTAGACGTGGTCGCCGTGCGCGGTGTCCTGGGCTTGATCGACGTAGCTGTCGAGCATGGTCGCGACGGCCGAGGACCACGGGAAGTAGGCGTTGTAGACGCGATCGATTTCGGTGTCGGTGCACGCCGGCTCGGTGGCCAGGGCGAAGAGGGCGTAGATCGAGATCCCTGCGCCCGCGGCGCCGGCCAGCTCGAACCAGCTCGCGTCGTGGCCGGTGGGGAACTCACGGGCGACCCATGCGCGCAGGTCCGCGTCGCGCTTATCTGGGTCGAGGTCGTGGTTGATGGCCTGGACGTTGGCTCGGAAGGCCTCACGCACGAGCAGCGGCCGAACCCGTCTATGCGAGGGCAGCAGGACGCAGCGCTCGCGGCAGGATTCGACCAGGGCACGCAGGTAGCCGCCGTCGTCGCTCCACGGATGGTGGCGGTAGTGGTTGGAGATCTCGCGGCCGGGGTCGAGCGCGTCGACGAGCGCCAGGTGCAGCTGCCTGCCGTTGAGCTGTCCCGCGGTCGCCCCGCGCTCGCTTGCAGAGTCGAGAAAGTCCCACATGATTTGGTAGGTGGCCAGCAGGCGCAGCAGGGTTGACTTGCGGGTGCGCGGGAGGGTCCAGAACAGCGCAGCGCCGTCGATGTTCGCGCGCTTGCGCGTGAGGGCGCTCAGCGCGTCGTGACGGATCGGCGCGTCGGGAATCCTTGCTGCGCACGCCCGCCACGCTTTGACCTCGCGAGCGACGGTGGACAGGCCCCACAGCAGCTCGCGTGCCGTAGCCGCGGCGAGAGCCGCGAGCTGGCGGGCCGAGAGCGGCGCTGGGTCAACGGTCCTCTTGAAAGGTCCCGGGCACGCTCAATACGCGGCGCTGACCGTGCTGGGGGGCACCCGCACCACGAGATAGCCGGGCAACGCGACGGTCGCGACGGCGACGGCGCTCACCAGGGCGAAGCTGGACGCGGCGAGGATGGCTTCGATGTCGAGCGATGTCGGCAGGCCGGTCACACTACCGAGCGCGTGGCTGATCAGCAGCTGGCCGTAGAGCCCGAAGACCGCGCCGATCGAGCAGCCCGCGGCGAGCAGCACGGCGCTCTCGCACAGCAGCCAGCGCCACAGCACACCGCGCTGGAAGCCCTGGCACTTGATGAACGCGACCAGGTCGCGGCGCTGCCAGATCATCGAACCGAGCGCGCCTGCGACGGCGAGCGCGCCGGCGAGCAGCACGAGCAGCCTGATCTGCACGAGCCGCGAGAGGCCCTGGCGTACGAGGGTGAGGTGGCGTCGTGTGCGTTCAGCGACGGTTTCGACCGTGAGTCCCGTCGCCGGGCCCAGCGCGCGCTGGACGAGGCGACGCACGGCTGCCGGTGAGGCGCCCGGTTGGGTCTGGATCTCGTAGGCGCTCGGTTCGCTACTTGCCCATGCGTGCGCGTACTCGCCCGAGCTCAGGATGATCGCGCCCGGTGGCCACCCGAGGTTGGTGCTCAGCGCCGCGACCCGCAGACGTGTCGGGTGCGGCGAGGGCAGTGTAAACGCCTCGCCGACGCTGAGATGGTGTTCGGAGGCGAGTGCTTGGGAGATGACTGCCCAGCCGCCTTCACGGATTCGAGTGACGGCCTGTGCGAGGTCGCCTTTTGTCAGGAGCTGGCTTGGGGGGATCGGTTGCTTGCTGCTGTTGGGCGGCGCGAGCACCCACAGGCGCCGGTCGCCCCAGTCGAGGAAGCTACCGCGGTACACGCCGAGCGCGGCGACTCCCGGAAGGCGCGCCAGAGCAGCCGTGTCGGTTGCTCTGAACGGGATTGTCGTCAAGAGGCTCGCTTCCCCGCTGGGGCTGACCCAGACCTTGGCGCCGGCGTCGATCTGGCGGGCTGAGGCATCGAGGCCGCGCTGGAGATTGACCTGCGCTCCTCCGACCGCGACCGTCCCGAACACCGCGATAGCGGCGGTCGCTGCGATTGCCAGGGCACGGACGCGCGTCTGCGGCGTTTGCAGCGCTGTGACCGAGAGCACGGTGGCGGCCCCATTGAGTAGACGCTGCACGCGCTCGAAGATCCACACGACTCCGTCGAACAGCGATGGCAGCAGGCAGATCAGCGCAGCAACCAGCGTGATACAGCCGACGAATGCGTCCTGTGGATGGACGATCAAGATCATCGTCGTGAACGCCAGGCAGGCAAGCCCAACCGGGAGGCGAGCGGCACCCCACCGGCGTGGTTTGCGTCCTGTGGCCTCCCCGGGCCGCGGCGCGCGGACGAGGACGTCACGTAGAGGCCAGAGCACCCCCACACAGGCCGCCGTCAGGCCCGCGCCGACCGCAAGCGCGACACTCTGCCACGCCACGATCCGCTCGTTGCCGACCGGGAACGCGGAGGCGAGATAGCCGGGTGTCGCGTGGAATGCGGCGACTGACAACAGCTCACCAAACGCTAGCCCGATCACGCACGCGGATACGCCGAGGACAGCCGCGTCGAATAGCAGGATCTGGGCCACCATCACGTCGGTGGCGCCCGCTGGGCGGATGTCTTCGATCAGCTTGCGACGCAGCGGCACTGTGACGAGCATCGCGTTGAGCGCGAACATGAAGCCCACGATCGCGCTGATCGCGGAGAACAGCGCCTCGCCCTGATCCTCCGGGGTCGATGCCACCCGAAACAGCGTCGAGTCAAACGTGGCCGGCTCCAGGTTCGCGCCGGCGAGATTGGCGAGCCTGCCGAGGCTCTTCCGGGCCTCCGTGATGCGCCCGGGCTGTACCCGAATGTAGACGCGGGTGATCCTCCCCTGCAGGCCGCTCAGCTGCTGCGCATAGTCGATCGGCGCCACCGCGATCGGACTGTTGGCCAAGCCCCCGACCTCGGCTTCGCTAAGGGTGGTACCAAGCAGAGCTTCCTCAACACTTGCGCCGATCTGGAGCTTCACCACCTGCAAAGGCGCGACTCCGATCCCTTCCGCGATCGGAGTCGGCAGCGTGATCACGCGCTGGGCCGCCAGCTGCCTGGCGGAGAACCGCTGCAGCAACGATCCGCCGAACCGTGCGAACCTGGGGTCTGCGCCGATCAGGTCGACCGACCGCTGGCCACCCGGCCCGATCACGTTCGCCTGCTGCTCGAGCACCGGCAGTGCGGCCTGGACACCCCGCAGCCCTCGGATCTCTGTGAGCAGCCGTTCGGGGAAGCCCGCGGGTCCTCGGGCGTCGATCTGAAGCTGCGTGTCGCCGACCACCTCCTTGGTGAGATCCGCCACCGAACGGGTCAAACTCGTGCTCGCTACCTGGGAGGCGAACAGTAGCGCCACACCGACGGCGATCCCGAGCACCGCGAAGCCCTCCTGTACGAGCACGGCTCTCGCGCTCAGCCGGGCGCGATACAGGAAGAGGATGTCTGACAGGCTCATCCAACCCACCCTCATGCTTTCCCCGGCGTGGACCCCGATGCCGCCACCAGCGCGTGATCTGGCCGGTATCGCCCAAGGCGCCCGTCGCGCAGCTCATGTACGTGGTCTGCGAAACCGGCCGCCTGGGGGTCGTGCGTCGCCAGCACGACCACCGTGCTTCGCTCGTGGCAAAGTTCGCGCAGCAGAGACAGCACTTCCCGGGTCCGTCGGGTGTCCAACGTCGCCGTCGGCTCGTCCGCGAGCACGAGCTTCGGGTCCAACGAAAGCGCCATTGCGATCAGTACGCGCTGACGCTCGCCCATCGACAGCTGCTCCGTGCGGTGCCACATCCGCTGCGCGAGCCCGAGCCGCTCGAGCAGCGGCTCGATCGAGCGCGAACGCCGCGCATTTGCCATCAGCAGCTTCAGCGAGGCGTTCTGCACCACACGCGCACCGGGCATCAACGTATGTGGTCCGCCGATGATCCCGACCTCCCGCAGCCGGTACTCATCGCTCTCCCGGCGCGACAGCGCGAAGATGTCACGGCCAGCGACATACACGGTGCCGCTGTCCGGTCGTCGCAGCCCCGCGATCAAATCGAGCAGCGTCGTCTTGCCGGAGCCGCTCGGGCCGTAGAGCGCCACGAACTCCCCCGCAGCGACCTTCATCGACACGTGGTCAACAGCGAGGATCGGCTCGCCGCTCCCCACCCGGTAGCACTTGACCAGCTCGCGTAGCTCAAGCACCTACGAGCCTACGCTTCGCGAGCTCCGGCCCTGGCTACCACCATTCGGAAAGTCGATGATCGTGGCCTCGCCACGAGACTGGTCGGACATCAACCTCAGCCGCCCACCCCGCTCGAACAACCACACCCGGTCAGCGACCAACGCCGTCTCCAGATCATCAGCGCTCATCAGCACCCCACACCCCAGCTCTTCAACCAAATCACGCAACAGATCCCCAGCCTCCTGCGTCTGGCGCACCGCCAGACCATCCAGCAGATCATCGGCGACCATCCACCGCGGACGACCCGCGATCCCCCGCGCGAACCCGACCAGCACCTGCTCCCACACCGACAGCTCCCCCCAACGCCGTTCCGCGCACTCCCCGATCCCGACCCGCTCGAGTGCGCTGCCAGCCAGACGGCGTGCCTCCCGGCGACCCCGCCGGCGCCCGAGCGCCAGCGGCAGAGCGACATAGTCACGAGCCTTCCAAGGCAACCTCGGTTCCTTGCGATCCGTCCACGCGATCTCATACCCCAACAGCCGCTCTCGCTCCCGACTCGACAGGCCCGCCAAATCCCGACCGCCGAGCCGCACCTCTCCCTCGTCGGGCAGCTGGATCCCGGCCGCGATCTCCAGCAGCGTCGTCTTGCCGATGCCAACCGAGCCGACAACAGCGACGATCTCCCCCTGGTTGACCGTCAACGACAGATCGGTCAAAGCCTGCACAGGGCGACGCCCATCCCACGAGCCCTTGCAGACGCCGCTCATCGCCAGCAGCTCACCCATCCTCGGATCCCCCCGGCGAAGCAGGCTTGTGGAGCTCGTCGAGAACGGTCTCAAGTTTTTCGCGCAAACGCTCCAGTCGCTTCATCATCAGACCCCACCACGCTGCTTCATCGGAAACCTTGACGTCGCGCACTCGATCCGCAAGGCCTGCCTGTATGCCCCTGGCACGCAACCTGCGCCTGGCGTGCCGCGCCTTCACGTCCTCCCGATGTGCTTCGGCGTACCGGCTGGCGAAGGCGTCCTCTTCTTCGCGAACGGTCTCCAACAGCCCCAGCACATCCTGCTCCTCCCGGGAGAACGCGAGCTTGCCCTGCAACGAGTCGCGCAGCACCGGCGGGACCACCGCCGATTCGCGAATCCACGTCCGGACCTGCACCACACCGTCGCTCGTCGCCTCGTAGCTATCTAACGACGATGTCCCAGCCGGCCCCTTCTTCACGAGACGGATCAAACCCTGCTTCGCCAAGCTGTCCATGTTGTTGTGCGCAACGTTGCGCGACCACCGCGCATCAGGGAACTGCTTGGCTAAACGGATCCCAAGAGAGGACGTGGTGTCGGGGCGGTCCACCAGCAGGCATAGAACCGCCATGCTCGCGGACATCTCGCCGGGACGAATGGGCGCCATCCCCGAGATCCTAAACCAAGTTCGGACCACTAGGAGTAAGAAACATTTTGGATGAATCCTTGACAACCAGCTACGACGCAGCCCCCTCCGCACCGACCGCGGCCCGTAGCCCGATCGCCATCGAGCGTGCTCCTCCTCCGCTGTCTAGCGCCGTGAGCTCCCCCGAGCGCTCCAGCAGCGCGAAAAGCCGTTGCTCCTATGTCAAGGGAAACCCGCAATTTGCGTGGAGGAGGCGCGGTAGGCGAGCTGCAGCCGGCCGGCCGGGTGCTGAAGCGTTGGCGATCTCGTGCGGTTCGCGTAGTTCGGGCTTGTTTTGTCAAGCCGCTGCTGCTGGTTCGGATGTAGAGTCGCTGTTATGGATGGGAACGGAGGTGGAGAGCGCGACTACGCTGCGTGGGTTGAGGAAGGAGCGGCGCTAGGGCATGAGTTGAGGAAGCAGGAGGAAGACGTCCTTGGGTTGCTCTCGATGGCGCCATCACGTGCCGCCGACGCGATGGTTTCGTTGTTTGAAGCGACCGTAGACCGGATCGAGAACCCTCTGCCGATCGAGGACGAGCTAACGCCCGACGAGGCAGCGCGGCTGCGCGAGGAACAGAGGGTGGCTATCGATCGATTCTGGAAGCGCTGCGATGAGCTCGCCGGGATGATTACCGGCCACGCAGCCCGCCCCAAGTCCGGCCGGCAGTAGCTTCTCGGGCGGGCACAGCACACTGCGGCCACCGTCAGAGACCGGCGGCCGTCGGAGAGGCCGCTCGTGCGGAGAACGGCCGGCAGTTGCTCCTCTATGTCATGGCGAGGTCCGCATTCGCGGAGACTCCTGGGGGGTTCCTATGTCATGCGGTCGTGGGTTCGAGCGCTTTTTTCGCACTCAGGGGGAGTGTTGTGGGACCCGCTGGCGGCTGTAGGAGCAGGCGGTAGAAGTGGCGCGCGAGGAGGCGCTTGAGGCATCTGAGGGCCTCCATCCGGGTCTTGCCTTCTTCTTGCTTTCGTTGGAGGTAGGCGCGTGTGGCGGGGTCCCAGCGGCCACGGGTGATCGCGATGACGTGCAGCGCGCGGTTGATCCGCCGGTTGCCGCCGCGGTGCAGGCGGTGGCGGTCGTTTCTGCCGGAGGACACGGGGATCGGGGAGACGCCGGCCATGCGGGCGTAGTGCGAGTCTGTCGGGAATCGTTCGGCGCCGGCGGTCTGCCCGATGAGGATCGCGGCGGTGATCGTGCTGCACCCGGTCTCGGCGAGCAGCTCGGGACGGTGCGCGGTGACGAGGGCGTGCAATTCGCGCTTGAGCAGCGTCGCTTGGCGGGAGACCTCGCGGATGCGCCGGACTTGCTCTTTGGCGATCCTGACCCTGGCGGAGGGCTCCATGCCGCGTAGGCGCCGGGCGACCTTCTCGAGCTGCCCGGGGTAGTCCATCTTGCGTGGGGGGATGCTGGCCTCCAGCGCGGGGTCGAGGATCACGAGATGCCAGCGCAGCTGGTTGGTGAGGCGGGTGATCTCGTGGACGTGTCCTTCGCGGTGGTCGCAGAGCAGCCGGATCTCCATCGCTGTCTCGTCCAGGTACGCGCCGGGGAAACGATCGATGCCTTCTCTGAGGACCGCCCGGGCGACTGACCGAGCGTCGATCTGGTCGGACTTCCCGGCCTCGCGCTCCCCGCGACGCGAGACACCCATGAGCTTCGGCGGGACCCTGACGACGCGCTCCCCGGAGGTCACGAGCGCACGCTCGAGGTGGTGGGATACGTGCCGGCAGTCCTCCAGCGCCCACACGACGTCCGGGTCGAGCTGGTGCGCCCACTGCAGCGCCTGGCGGTGTCCGGCGTCATTCGCGGGGATCTCGCGCTCGTCGAGGACCTGGCCGGTCCCGGCGTCGACGGCGGCGAGTGCGTGGGTGCTCTTGTGGGTATCCGCTCCAATCACGATCATCTACGGCCATCCCTTCATTCGAGGTGTCGAGTGAGTGGATCTCCGGCGGACACGTCTGAGTTGGGGCGGTTGCCACGCTCCTATGAAGTCACGCCGGTGATCCCGGACGGCGGTGGGCGACACAACGGCTTGAGGTCAGGCACTTGCCGACAAACAGACTAAGAGTCAGCCCACCGCCGGCCGGGACCTAACCCGGTCGATCGGACGCCAACCACCCCCACCCAGGTCGCTCCCGAGCACACCGAGAACGACACACCTGAGCGCAGGCGACACGACGCCACCATCCGGCGTCAAGCACCATCGCACTCACACAGACTAGATGCACTGTGCCAGAGCGTGACAGTTGGGGGTGGTACGATTTGGGGTGGTGATGACGGCTGCGAGCATAGGTGCCGGGCAGGCGGCGAGCTATAGCGCGTACCTGGAGTCCCGGACGGTCGCGCCGTCGCGCGGGGACTACTACCTCTCAGCGTCGGGCGAGCCGACGGAGGCCCAGGGGGTGTGGCATGTCCTCGATGAGACCCGGGGGCGGCTCGGCTTGGAGGCGGGTGAGGAGGTCCGCGCGGAGCAGCTCGTCGCATTGATGGAGGGCCGCCACCCGGTGAGCGGGGAGTTCATCCGTCAGACGGGCGCGGACGGCCGCCGCGCGGGCGGGATCGACTTGACGTTCAGCGCGCCGAAGTCGGTGTCGGTCGTGTGGGCGTTGGGCAGCGAGGAGCAGCGCGCGGGCATCGAGCTCGCGCATGGCCGGGCGGTGTCGCGTGCGCTCGGGCATCTGCGCAGCGAGGTTCCGGTCGTCCGTGAGGGCGCGGGCGGGCAGGTGCTCGCCACTGCGCGGGATGTGCTCGCGGCGGAGTTTCGTCATACGACCGCGAGGGGTGTTGCGGGTGGTGGTGCACCGGACCCGCAGCTGCATAGCCATGTCGTGGTGACGGGGGTGGTGCGTGAGGATGGGCGGTTCGCGGCGGTAGCGAGCCGCCCGTTGTTCAGGGCCGCGCGGGAGCTCGGCGCGTTCTACCGCGGCGCGCTCGCCGAGGAGCTGCGGGAGCAGGGGTATGAGATCGAGGCGGGCACGGGGCGCGGCGAGCGGTACTTCGAGATCGCGGGGGTCTCGGAGGGTGTGCGGGATGCGTTGAGTGGCCGCAGTCGTGAGGTGTGGCTCGCAGCCGAGCGTTTCCGTGCGCGGTACGGCCGGGCGCCTGAGCGTGATGAGCTTCGCAACGTCAAGCTCGAGAACCGTCAGGCGAAGATGCCGCAGAGTCGCCCCGAGCTTCAGGCGACGTGGGAGCAGCGCGCCGCCACCAAGAATGTCGAGCTGGGTGAGGTGCGGGCTCTGCAGGCCGCACGGCCGGGTGGCGTGCAACGCAGCGACGAGGCGTCGTGGCAGGAGCGGGTGGCGGGCTCGTTGACGGCGGAGCGTGCGACGTTCTCGGAGCGGGAGTTGCGCGCGGGGGTCCTTGAGCAGAGTGTCGGCGAGCTGGCACCAGAGCGTGTCGGCGAGTACGCGCGGGAGTTGGTCGCGTCGGGTGAGGTGGTTGAGCTTGAGGGTGGGCGGATGACGACTCATGAGGTGCGCGGCATGGAGCGCGCGATCCAGGCGCGGGTCGGGGAGATGGCGGCGGGTGCGGGCGCGGGGGTCAGCGAGGACGCCCGGGAGCACGCCGTGAGGGAGGTCGCCGAGCGGATCGGCGGCGAGTTGAGCGCCGAGCAGCAGCAGGCGCTCGCGGTCCTCACCGGTCAGGAGCGCGCAGCGGTCCTCGTCGGCCAGGCCGGAGCGGGGAAGGGTGTCGTGATCGACGCGGCGGCGCGCGCGGAGCAGCATGAGGGCCGCGAGACGATCGGTGTCGCGGTGTCCGGTTCGACGGCTGAGCGGCTGGGGCGCGATAGCCCTGCGCTTGAGGGCAAGACGATGACGCTGGACTCGCTGGTTGCGCAGGCCAGGTCGGGGAGCATCGGTTTGGGGGAGCGGAGCACGGTGTATTTCGATGAGGGAGGGATGGGTGATACCCGTCGCCTTGACGCGCTCACCCATGTTGTCGGCGAGTCCGGGGGGAAGCTCGTGGTGATAGGCGACGCGCGTCAACTCCCCGCGATCGGCGCCGGCGGCCTGTTCGAGAAGCTATCCGAGAACACGCCGACCGCGCAGCTCCAGGAGGTCAGGCGTACGAGTGACCCTGAGGAGCGCCGGGCGTGGGCGGATTTGCGCGCGGGACGAGCGGAGGAGGCGATGGCGCACTATCACGCCCGCGGGCAACTGCACTTCTCGGATACTCGTGATGAGGCGCTTGAGCGGGCGGTCAACCAGTGGGTCGAGCTGGCCGAGCGCGAGGGTACGAGCGGGGTCGCGTTGATGTCCGATGCGTCCACTGGTGAGATCGACCGGATGAACGCCCGCGCGCAGCACCTACGCGCAGAGCGCGGGGAACTCGGCGAACGCGAGGTCGATCTCCCCGACGTCGCCTATGGGTTGCGCAAGGGCGACCGGGTGGCGTTCGTCTCCCAGTACCGTCCCGAGGGGCAGCGCAGGGTGGAGAACGGCACCCGCGGGGAGATCATTGGCGTGGATGTGGAGGACCAGCGGGTGAATGTTCTGACCGACGGCGCGGCGCGCGAGGTCACCGTCACGGGCGATGACCTATCGAGCCTGCGACTCGGTTACGCGCAGCATCTCTACCGCCAGCAGGGCGCCACCGTGCAGCGCGCGGTCGTTGTCACGGGGGGCTGGCAGACCAGCCAGGAGGGCGCCTACGTGCAGGCATCCCGCGCACGGGAGGGAACGGACTGGCATGTCGCCAGGGAGGACTTGGGGACGGAGGGAGTGGACGCCGAGCGGGTGGGGCGCCTGGCGGAGCTGATGCGCGCCTCGCGCGGACAGCTACCGTCGGTCGCGTTCCGCGCCGCCGTGCCGGAGGTGGATGTGGGTGAGGAGCTGTCGCGCTCCACCGCTCGCCAGCTCGCCGGCGACACCGGCCTTGAGCGGGATGCGGGGATGGGCGTGGGACTATGAGCCGCGTAGCGATCACGTTGGATGAGCACGCGCTCGCGGAGCTCGCTCGCCGTGCGCAGGCGAACGGTGAGCCGGCCGCGAGGACCGCGGCGCGAATGGTCCGCGACGGCCTCTTGAGTACCCATGCCCAGGTCGCCGGTGAGCAGTCGACGCCCGAGGACTCCAACCGGGACACCAAGGGCGGGGAGCCGGGGTTGCCGGGGTGGCTTGAGCCGCCGGGTGAGCGCGAGCGCTGGCGGCGCGAGCTGTGGGCCGCGGTCTGCGCGTTGGCGGAGCGCTACCCCCGCGTCTTCTCAAAGCTCGTCGCGGATTGGTGGACTGACCGGCAGCTCATCGAGGTTCTCGGTGCGCTGGGCGCCTGGCGCTCCCAGCTCGACCGGGGTGAGTACACCGACCCCCGCGCAGAGTTCCTCTTCCACGACCGGCTGGAGCTGCTTGATCGTCAGCTCACGCAGACGGGTGACCCGACGGCCGCACGGTTCTCGGGCGGCCCGCCGCCTTCAGAGTGGCTTACATAGCCGCTCCCGGCCAGCGCGAGCGAGCGTGGTCCAGTCGCAGTCGGTGAACCCGGGCGCACCGGGGAACAGGTCGAGCGTGATCGGTTCCCTTCCTTGTGGTAGCGCGAGCGCGCGGCCAGCGGGCATCGCGCGAAGGTCCGCGGGGTGGATCGCCCGCTCGCGCTGCTGCACATAGGAGTGGCTGTCCCCGCCCGTGAAGGTCCGTCCGAGCCGCTCGACCTGGTGGGAGGTCGAGGTGTTCTCCCCGATCTGCGCGCGCCACACCAGCTGCTCGCCGCAGGCGTCGGAGACCAACTGCGCGGTATAGGGGTCAGCGACCCCGGCGAGGACAAGCCGAAGCGCTGGCGTGGACCACATCGTCGCGGTCTCGTGCTCCCCCCACCGCGCCCGCGCCTGGCTCATGTCCTGCACCCCCAGCACCGGGACGATGCCCTGCTGGATACCCTCGCTCAACAGGCGTGGCAGGGAGCGGATCGGCGCGATGTTCGCGACCTCATCAAGCGCGAGCAGCAATGGCCGCTCAAGACGCCCCCCGGGTGTGGTGATCGCGAGGTCGATCGCGCGAGCGCACAACCCGTCAAGGACAGCGGCGATCAGCGGTGCGAGCTCCTGCTGGATACGCGACGGGGAGATCACATACAACGTGCCCCGCTGGGCGAGCAGCTCCCCGAGGTCGATCTGCGGCGTGAGGCTCGGGTCAGCGCTGTCCCGGACCGCCGCACGGGACGCCCACGCAAGCGCGACCTGCGCAGTGCCCAGCACCGAGGTGCGGTAGTCCCCAACGGCCTGCGCGCCGACCCCCGAGAGCTCCTCCAGCGCGATCTGCGCCCCGGCGTCGCGGAGGATCTCCGCGGGCTGGGAGAACTCCGAGCGGCTAAGCCACCCGCGCGCCCTGTCCATCCCGCCGCCCGAGAGCGCCGCGGCGTGAAACAACGGGGCCAACAGCGCCCGCGCGGCGACCGCGAAGTGCTCACCGTGACGGACTGTCTCATCCTCCCCAGCCGGGGAGAGCATCGCCGCCGCGACCTCCACCGCGCCGTCCCACGTCCCGCACCGCGTCAACGGGGAGAACCCGACGGTGACCTCTGGGTGCCCGAGGGAGCCGGTCGGGTCATACACCGCGACCGGGCCGCACTGTGCTCGATACTCGGCGGTCGCGAGGATGTCGCCCTTGGTCGAGGTCACGAGCGCCGGCCCGTACCAGCACGCCAGCGTCGGCGCAATTACCTTCCGCGTCTTACCCGACCGTGGCGGGCCGACGATGATCGCCGCGCAATCCGCCGGCGAGCGCAACACACCACTCGCGGTGTGACCCGCCCATACGTGTGTCCCGGCGATCGCCTTCTCGGGCTGCGCGACCCACGGATCATCCGGTGCACCAACCTTGACCGGCGTCTCCCCGGGGTCCCGGTGGGCGGCCAGCTCACCGACCAGCCACACGCCGCCCACGACGCACCCCGCGAAGCTCACAAGCGCCAGCAGCAGACTCACGACGCTCACGGCCAACGCGGGGAGTCAGGCCACCGCGGCGCGCTCGACTGGCCCGGCTGCCGCGATGGGCTCGGCTGCCGCGGCTCCAAAAGCGGAGAGCGCAACGGCTCAGGCCCACCAGGCGGCCCAGGGTATTTCGGTTTCCGCCGGTTGACACGCGGCGCGAGCACCATCCCCAACGCCAGCAGCAAGAACATGACCAGCCCCATCGCGACGGGCGAGGCACCGAGAATCCCACCGAGCGGGTAACGCGGCCCCGGGCCCGCGATCCCGTGATTGAGAAACCCGCCGTGCCCTGCCTTCCACGCCGTAGCCACTGGCCCTGCCCATAGCGGCCACACCACCCACAACGCCACCGTGAGTGCCCCCGCCGCGTAGAGCCGCTCGCGCCAACGCAGCTCATCGAGCTCGACCGGTCGCAGCACATCGTTACACGCCGCGCAGCAGAACAGCCACCCGAACAACGGCACGAACACGGGCGCCGCCCACCACCCGAACTGCAGGCCGACCGCCGTGAACAACGCATTCAACGTCAACACCAACGCCAAGATCACCGCGCCGCCGACGAGCATCACGAGTATCTGCGCGTCCTGATCGGCCTCCTTCTCCGACCGCGAGCGTCCAGCGAACAACGACTCAGCCCACCCAGGCGGACGATCCATCCGCCCACCACGACCCCGCGCACCACTCCAACGAGGATCACGAGCACCCATCACTCCACCTCCCTCTCTGGTCTCTCAGCGAGGCTCGCCAGCAACGCCGCCTCGGTTCTCGGCTTGAACGCGACACGCCTTACCTCACGACCCGCGCCACCCGACGGCCCCGGATACGACACCCGGCCCCTCGCAGGACGCGTGGCAAACTGCCCGTCCAGCCACTCCTCGAGCATCACCCGCGTGAACCGCAGATGACGCCCGACCCGTAGGCACGGCAACTGCCCCAGCCGCGCGGCATCCCGCACCCACGAGACCCGAACGTTCAACAACGTCGCCGCCGCGGCGCTATTCAACAACGGCTCCGCCAACGACACCTCCGGCCTACCAGTCACGGCGCTCTCCCTGCGGCTCTTACCCCTACTCGCATCCATCAAGCACGCTCCTTCCATACGCATCCAGCGGACAGCGGATCGGTTCGCTTCGGAGCGGCGTGCACACCCCATAGACGCGCAAGCCACGCAGACACCCCCCCGCAAACGAGAATCCCGCGAAAGGCCCGGCCAGCTCAGAAGTCATGTCGTCGTGTCTCGCCATAAAGCAGCTCCATTCCTTCGTCGCGGAAAAGGCCCCCATTCCCCCGAACAAATTTCGCGGGCACAAGAACTCCTATATGTGTATTGACCGCGAGATCGCCAAAACGGACATCCAATTTTTCGCGAGCCCCCACGGGGCGGTGCCCGCAAGAGGCCGCTACGCCGCCAATCCGCCAGGACTGCGCCCAGCCCGCAGCCACCGCCCGGCAACGCGCCGTCATCCGGCGACACCGCGCGAGAGCCAGGGCGCCAGCCCTGTCAACAGCAGCACCCGGGGACGATGGATCGCCGAGTGGTCAGACCGGCGCCGCGGTAGCGCGAGGCGAGGCCAGAACCATCACGGCACTCTTGAGGTGGCGGCCGGGTGGCCGCCGCTACGTGCACCCGAGGCGTCGGGCTGCGCCCTCCTGTTACGGCAGCCAGGCCAACCGTCGCGATCTGCCGGCGACTCGCGGGTCGCCGGATCTACGACCGCTGCATGTCCTCGTTGTTCTCGCCCAGCTCGCGTGCGCGGCGGGCGGCGAACTCGGCGACCTGCCGCTCGACGTGCCGCAAGCCCTCCATCTCCTCCTGGAGGCCCTCGGTGATCTGGGCGTCCTCGCAGGCCAGGGCGCCGTGCTCGCCGACGGTGTAGCGAGTCACGGCGATCGGGCTGGCGACCCCTGCAGGGTCAGGTGGGCGACGGAGCGACGTATCGCAAAAGGTCTCTCACGCCGCGTGCGAGACCTTCCTCGAGGCCACCACAAGCCGGCCCGGCAACAGCTCGACCTGACGATCTCGGGAGGAAATCCCGGGAGGAAGTTTTTCCGCCATTACCCGAGAGGCAGAAAAGCCCTATATTACCAGGGCTTTTCCGCAACGCGCCAGGAGAGATTCGAACTCCCGACCTTCGGTTCCGTAGACCGACGCTCTATCCAGCTGAGCTACTGGCGCAGAGAGTCCAGTCTAGTGGTCCTCGCCGCGGAGGGTCTGTGGAGCAGGAGAAGATCCCGTCCGCGCCGCAGAGCGGTCGAGCACGGCGGGAGTACCAAGAGGACGGGGGTCGAGGAACGAAGTCGAACCCGAACCTTGTGTGGATGCTGGGCCGGTGGGGACGGCTGGTTTTCGTGGGTTTATGCGGCTTGTGCTGCTACGTGCTCGCCGCTCACTCGGTCGGAGGCCAGGTCGATCTCCTGCGGCCGAGAGGCCACGGGTGGGCGCAGCAGCAGGAAGGCCGCGAGGATCCCAAGCGCAACACACACGGCGGCGACCACGTACGCCAGGTGGTATCCGCCGGTCAGCGCGCTGGTCAACGGCTGCCCGGCGGCGCTCAACGCCTTGGTGTGGTCCGTGGCGATCGTCCCCAACGTGGCCAGGCCGATCGCGCCGAACAGCTGGACGGAAACGTTGATGATCCCCGATGCCAGGCCCGCATCGCGCGGGGGGGCGTCGGCCATTCCGATCGTCAGCAGCGGCAGGAAGGAGGCGCCCGCGCCGAGGCCGAGTGCCAGGAAGGCAAAGAACAGGCCGGGGAAGTAGCTTGCGTGCACACCCTGAGCGGCCAGCAACACCAGGCCGATGACGATGCCCGCGAGCCCGGCCGTCAGCGTCTGAATGGGACCGAAGCGCACCACCGCGCGCGCCGATATGCCCATCGACATAGCTGCAATGGCGATGGTCAGCGGCATGAACGCCAGTCCCGTGTCGATCGCGTCGTAGCCGAGCACGCGCTCGAGGTACAGCGCGCCGAGGAAGAACGCGGAGAACATGCCGGTGATGAGCAGGCCCCGGACGAGGCTCGAGCCCATCAGCGTGCGCAGGCGCAGGATCCGCAGCGGCATGATCGGGTTGGCCACGCGCGCCTCCAGCGCCAGGAAGGCGCCCAGCAGAGCCAGCGAGGCGCCGCCCGCGCCGAGTGTGCGCGCCGAGAGCAGGCCGTAGTCGGTGGACTTGACGATCGCAAATGCGCCGAACATAGTCGCCAGCGTGATCAGGGCCGAACCGAGCACATCCACGCCGCCCGAGAGGCCGATGCCCTCGTTCTCCTCGATCAACATCCAGCCGAGCAGCAACGCGACCGCGCCGATCGGCACGTTGACGAAGAAGATCCAGTGCCAGCTCAGCGACTGCGTGAGCGCCCCGCCGGCGAGCAGGCCGATCGAGCCGCCGCCGGCGGATACGAACGCGTACATGCCCATCGCTTTGGCCTGCTCGGCCCGCTCGGGGAACTCAGTGACGATGATCGCCAGGATCACGCTCGAGGCGATTGCGCCACCGATCCCCTGGATCAGGCGGGCGCCGATCAGCATCTCCTGGTTGCCTGCCAGCCCGCACAGGATCGACGCCGCCACGAACAGGACGAGCCCGCTGAGGAACACCTTCTTGCGGCCCACCAGGTCGCCGAACCTGCCGGCCAGCAGCAAGAAGCCGCCGAACGTGATCAGATAGCCGTCGATCACCCACGTGAGGTTGGCCTGCGTGAAGTGAAGCTCGCGTTGGATCGAGGGCAAGGCGACATTGACGATGGTCGCATCCAGCACCATCATCAGCTGGCCGAGGCATAGCACGGCAAGCGCTATCCAGCGGCGACGCTCGCGCTTGCTGGCCGCTCTCTGATCGGCCAGCTCGCCGGTGGCGTCCTCGCCGGTGCCCGGCTGCAGCGTCTCGAGTTGGTCTGATGTGGTGGCGGTGGTGCTCATCGAATGCTCCTTCTCGGGTGCGCGAAGGGAACACCATAGCAGGGATTATCACTGGAGCAGGTATTATCGTTTTAACGTGATGCTTGCTGCAACATGGTATAATCTTGCCGTTATGACCGACGAGGCCAGCTCCCGCTCCTGTCCTCCCAACTCGATGGTTCTGCTGACCCGCCTTGCCAAGCAGGTCTACAGGCGCAGCAGCGAGGAGCTCCTGGGTATGCACATGCGCCTGTTGATGGCGCTCAGCTACGTGCGCGACCATGACAACACTCCCCAGCAGGAGCTGGCGGAGGCGCTGTGCATGGACGCCAATAATGTCGTGCTGCTGCTCAACGAGCTCGAGGATCTGGGGTATGTGGCCCGCCGTCGGGACCCCGGCGATCGCAGGCGCCACCTGGTTGAGCTGACCGAAGAGGGATTCCGTGCGCTGAGTAGCGCCGAGCGCGCGCAGGAAACGATCGAGGACGATGTGCTGCGGGCGCTCGACCCAGACGAACGCGCGATCCTGTGGCGGCTGCTCACCCGTGCGCTGCAGGGCGCCGAGCCGGACGCCTCCGATGCGGGCAGTGCCGCGACCGCGTCGATCTCGGCGTAGGCCCCGAGCGTGAGGATGCGACCCGCGTCGGTGCGCCCGATCAGGAGCCGCCGACGCAATTCGGGGCCTGCCGTCGCAGCTGTCGTGAGCTGACCCTAGGCGATAGGGTTGCTCGACATCGGGCTGGGTATCGTCCTCCAGCCTCTGACTTGGAGGGATGCGGTGAGCAAGCGTATTGTCGTGCTCGGTGCGGGTTCGGCGGATTGGAGCTCTGCACGGTGATGTCGGAGGCCGTTGGCGAGGAGATCGAGGTGACGCTGATCGACAAGGCCGACGCCTTCGTGTTTGGGTTCTCGAAGCTCGATGTGATGTTTGGGCGGACGACCCTGCAAGCGGCCCGCCTGGCCTACAGCGATATCTCGAAGCCGGGCATCCGCGTGCTGCGGGAGACGATCACAGCGATCGACCCAGAGGCGCGGCGCGTAACCACTGACGCGGGTGTCCACGAGGCCGACGTGCTGGTCATCGCGCTGGGCGCCGACTACGACATGGACGCCACCCCGGGCCTCGCGGAAGGCGGGAACGAGTTCTACTCAGTTGCCGGCGCCGAGCGTCTGGCGGAGATCATCCCGACGTTCTCGCAAGGGCATGTGGTCATCGGCGTGTGCGGCGCTCCGTTCAAGTGCCCGCCGGCACCGAGCGAGTGCGCACTGCTTCTGCATGACGAGCTGACCGCGCGCGGGGTACGCGGTGCGTGTCAGATCTCGTTCGTGATGCCGTTGAGCAGGCCCGTGCCGCCGTCACCCGAGACCTCGGAGGCGCTCGAAAGGGAGTTCGCCGAGCGCGACATCGCGTTCATCGGGGGCCGCCGCATCAACGAGCTCGATCCGCGGCGCAATGTCGCGAAGCTCGACGACGGCAGCGAGCTGTCGTTCGACTTGTTCCTGGGGGTGCCAAAGCACCGCGCCCCCGATGTTGTGATCGCCAGCGGCATGACCGAGGACGGCTACATACCGGTCGACTCGGCGACGCTCAAGACGCGTTTTCCCGGGGTGTACGCCGTGGGCGACGTGGCAACTGCGGGCGTACCCAAGGCCGGCGTGTTCGCCGAGGGCGCAGCGCGCGTCGTAGCACAGACGCTGATCGCCGAGCTATACGACGGCGGGTCACCGGAACGCCACCTGGGGCGCGGTACGTGCTACATCGAGTTCGGTCGAGGCCGTATCGGCAGCGTGGACATCGACTTCCTCTCCGGTCCAGAGAAAACCGGCACCTTCAACGCGCCGTCAGCCGAGCAGATGGCGCTTAAGGAGCGCTTCGGCTCCAGTCGCCGGTCGCGCTGGTTCGGCAGCTGACCGGAGCCTGTGCCGCGCGCGCTCGAACACGATCAACTACCCAGCGAAAACAGGGATCGAGGGACAAAGCTCGAACACCCTCGAGGGTTCGAGCATCAGCGAAACAGCGGGGAGATCTGGACGGGTTGCAAACCATCAGGTCCAGGTTGAGGGTTGGTTGAGCTTCTGATGGAGCCGGCTGGGCGGCAGACCCGGCGGCGGGCAGCTGAGGCGATCGGCAAAGCGGACCGCCCGTTGATGCAATACCTCACGCCAACCAGGCGGCAGAGGCGATCCGTGATGCGGGTCTTGATGCTTGGCTCATGCCAACGGCTTGGAAGACTTTAGGTTGTTCCCGACGCCTTCCAGATACTCGATCTTTTCACGTAGATTAGATACAGATGCTCCCAGCTCAGGCGCTAGGTTCTCAATATCCAACGGTTCGTCAGCTGCCTCCGCAACGCCAGCAACCCGGAGCAGCTTGATCTGTTTCTCGGCTGGATCGTGGGTTTCGCTGTCAGGCATGAGTGCGACCTGAAGAGTAGGTCATTGTCATGACGCATCAGATAATGCCGTCCAACCCCGACGATGGAGGTCACCTCAGCTCGCAGAGGATCCGCCACAAGCTCGTCGCCCGCATCGGCAGGTAGGCTGTCCTTGTCATGACTACGCAGAAGTTGATCGAGTTGGCTGGACAGCGGCTCGTGGAGGCTGCCGGATCTCCAGCCCGGGTGATCCTGTTCGGGTCGGCTGCGCGCGGTGAGCTTACGCGCGACAGCGATCTGGACTTCCTGATCATCGAGCGCGAGGTTGAGAACCGCGTCACCGAGGCCGTTCGCCTGCGGGACGCCGTCGGGCGGATCGGCTGGCCGGTGGATGTGATCGTGATGGACGAGGAGCTGGCGAATCGGCGGGCGAAGGTTCGCGGGACGATGGTTCATCATGCCCTACGCGAGGGCCGAGTCATTGCCCGCTCCGACTCCTGAACAGCGCGAGTACGCCGAGCTGCTGCTCACGCACGCGGCGAGCGATCTCCGCGCCTGCCGAGTGCTCATGTCCGAGGAGGACATGCGGGACGATGTCGTAGGGTTCCACGCCCAGCAGGCAGTCGAGAAGGCTCTGAAGGTCGCGCTCGTGATCGCAGACATCGACTTCCCGCGCACCCACGATATCCGTGAGCTGGTGGATATCGCAGTCGATAACGGTGTCGCGGTGCCAGATTCGATCCATGAGGCGCGCTGGCTGACGCCGTGGGCGGCACAGCTGCGCTACGAGATGCTGGAGCCCCTTGACCGCGACGCGGCCTTCTCAATCGCAGCCGACGCCGTCGAGTGGGCAAGGGGCCTGCTTTCTGGCTGATCGGCACTGCGCCACACCGCGTCAGCTCCAAGAGCACTACCCTGAGGGTTCGGACGAGGGCCAAACGTTCTTGTCCGGTCGCTCGCCCGTTCTTGGCTTCACAGCCAAGAACGACCAAAAATTGCTGTCAGCGGAGAGGGAGGGATTCGAACCCTCGAACGAGGTCAACCCCCGTTACGCGATTTCCAGTCGCGCCCGTTCAACCGCTCCGGCACCTCTCCCACGACGCGATGCTCAGCGGCCTCGTAAGGCTACGACACTCGGGGGGTGCTCGCTGGTAGGCTCCCGCGGGCACCGTCCAACCCGACCGGAGCGTGCCAACGACTATGCTTCTCGCGGCGAGCGCAGCCTTCAGTAAGGATGTGGGCCTGATCATCACGTTCGTGGGGATCGGGGTGGTGGTCAACGTGGTCGTGGTGTACGTGGCGATCCAGATCCGGGGGGAGCGGGCCCAGAATCGGGAGCACCTCTCCTCCCACCGGCGCGCCTCTGGTCCTTGAGCCGCCCGCCGCTCCACGAGCCGCGCGGGGCACGCCTTGCGCGCCGTGCCTGCTTGTCGGTCAGCGAGCCGCACAGAGCTCGCCCCCCGCTCCACCTGCGCGCGGAGCTCGCCGGCAGCGGATAATCCTCGAGCGATGAGCGGCGCGCTCGGCACTGGTCTCTACTTTTGCCATCCCGCGTGCCTGGAGCACGACCCTCGGTTGCACCTGCCGACCCATCCGGACACCCCGGAGCGCCTGCTGGAGATCGAGCGGCGCCTGGAGGCGTGCGGGTGGCTGGGGTGGGAGCGCCGGGAGGCCACGGCGGCGAGCGAGCGGGAGTTGGAACTGGTGCACACCGCCCGCCACGTGCGAGAGCTCCGCGAGCTGTGCGAGGCGGGAGGCGGGGAAATCGACGCGGACACGTTCGTGGGCGAGACCTCCTACCGCGCGGCGCTGCACGCGGCGGGAGGGGCGTGCGCGATGACGAGGGCGCTGCTGGCGGGGGAGGCCTCGGTGGGCTTCTGCGGGGTGCGGCCCTCCGGTCATCACGCCGAACGGGAGCGGGCGATGGGCTTCTGCCTATTCGACAACGTCGCGGTCGCGGCGGAGCTGGCGATCCAGGAGCTGGGGGTGCGGCGGGTCTTCATCCTGGACTGGGACGTGCACCACGGCAACGGCACCGCGGAGATCTTCCGCCGCCGCCGAGACGTCCTGTTCGTGAGCATCCACCAGTCGGGCCTGTTCCCCGGCACCGGCGCATTGGAGGACGTGGGCTCGGGGGAGGGTGAGGGGTACACGCTCAACCTGCCCGTGCCCGCGGGTTCGGAGGGGGAGCTGTGGTGCTCGCTGCTGGAGCACGCAGGTACTGCCGGCGGCGGCTGCGTTCGAGCCGCAGCTGGTGCTGCTCTCGGCGGGCTTCGACGCCCACCTGGGGGACCCCCTGGCGGGGTGCCGCCTGCGGACGGGCTCCTTCGCGGCCATGGCCTGCCACGTGCGCGAGCTAGCGGCTCGCCTCGGGGCGCCGCTGGGGGCCGTGCTGGAGGGAGGCTACGAACCGCGCGCGGTGGCGGAGTGCGTGCAGGCGACGCTGGCGGCGCTGGGGGGTGAGGGGGAGGCCGTCTCGGCCGCCCCCGAGGGACTGCTGACCTCGCGGGCGGCGGCACAGTTCGGACGCTACTGGCCGCTGTAGAGAGCTGACGCCGCGCCGACCGCACCCACTCACGCTCGCCGGGTGCTCCGGCGCTGATCGGACTGGGTTCCCGACGCTCACGCCGCGGTTCCCAGCACTTGCCCGGGGGGCGCTACGCCACTGCGCGCAGGTGGCGGTAGGGCTCGCCACGCAGTTCGCGCACGAGTGCGTCGACCACGCCCCCCTCGTCCTCCCCGAGGCCGTCGGTGACCGCGCCGATCACCGCGCGCTTGTGCTCCAGGAGGGTCGCGATCGTTTCGTCGACCGTGTCCGCCGCGAGCAGGTACGAGGCGTTGACCGCGTCCTGCTGGCCGATGCGGTGGCAGCGGTCCTCCGCCTGGTCGTGCTTGGCTGGAGTCCAGTCGAGCTCCAGGAACGCCACGTTCGAGGACCGTGTCAGCGTGATTCCCTGACCGGCGACCGCGATCGAGCAGACGATCAGCTGGTTCTCGGCGCTGTCGGGCTCCTGGAAGGCGCGCAGCGCGGCGTCCCGCGCGGTGTGGCTGTCTTCGCCGAGGATGTGCAGCGCCCCCGGGAAGCGCTCGAGCACCGCGCGCTGGATCTCGCGGTGGTGGGCGAACACGACAAGGCGCTCCCCCGAGGAGAGGAAGTCGTGAATCCACGTCAGCGACGCGTGTAGCTTGCCGCGCGCTGCGAGCAGCTTGAGCGCGTTCAGTCGCACCAGGCGCTCCGCGCGCAGCGCAGCCGCGACTTTTGCGTCGAGCTCGCGCAGGTCGAGCGGCTGGCTCTGCAGCCACGCGACCACGTCGCGCTCTGCGAGGCGGTACTCGGCCTCGTTGTCGAGCTCCACCGGCACCACCGCGCGTGTCTTGGCCGGCAGCTGCGGCAGCACCTCGGACTTCAGGCGGCGCACGAAGCAGCGCGCGCGCAGGTGCCAGTGCAGGCGCAGGTGCGCGTCCGTTCCGCGGAAGCGCCGGCCGAACTGCGCGCCCGAGCCGAAGTCCGCCAACCGTCCGAGGATCCGCAGCTGGGCGATCAGCTCCGGCGGGCGGTTCATCACAGGCGTGCCCGTCAGCGCCATCACGAGGCCCTCGCGCGGCACCGTCGCGGCGAGCCGCTGGACGGCCTGGGTGCGCTTGGCGGCGGCGTTCTTGCAGTAGTGGGACTCGTCGAGCACCAACGCGAGGGGCCTGAGTGCCTGCAGCTGCTCGATGCGCGCGGCGAGGATGTCGTAGTTGACGACCGTGACGTCCACGGGCTCCGTCATCGGGGTCGAGACACCCCCGCCGGTGCCCACCAGTGCGTGCGCGCTGCGGCCCGGCAGCCACCGCTCGAGCTCGCGCAGCCAGTTGAGCTTGAGGCTCGCCGGGCACACCACCACCGCCGGGTAGGCGCCGTCGGCCTCCAGTGCCGCGAGTGCCTCGATCGTCTTGCCGAGTCCCTGCTCGTCGGCGAGGAACGCGCGCCGCTGGCTCAGCAGGTAGCTCACGCCGGCGCGCTGGAACGGCTTCAGCTCGCCCCCGAGCCCGGCGACTTGCAGCGGCGCGTCGGTTGCCGCCGAGAGCGCCACGAGGCCGGCCGCGAGGGCGTGTTCCTCGCGGACCTCCTGCAGCGCCTCGAGCGCCTCCGGCGCCACCCACGTGCCGTGCTCGGCGAGGAACGCGTCGAGCTCCGGGACGCAGAACGGGTCCACGCGGATCGCGGGCAGGTTCGCGTGCTCGTGCTCGGCGCCACGCCGCGGCTTGACGGGCAGCGTCCCCGCCAGCGCCGCGAACGGCTCCAGTTGCGCGGAGTCGTGGCCGGGCGCGAGCACGAACGTGGGGTCGTCGTGGACCGTCGAGAGCTCCAGCACCGCCGGCGGCGCCGGGCGCCCGTCCAGCAGCCCCGCGACGCACCGCTGCGTGGCGAAGCTGATCCAGCCGCCGAGCCGTCCGTCGATCAGCTGCCACGACTCCAGCGTGAGCGGGACGCTCACGCCGCCCGGCACGGGCGTCGCGTGCTCGCGCAGGGTGGCGGGCAGGCGCTCGGGGTCCCCCAGGAGCAGGAAGACCGGCTCCTCGCCGGAGCTCTCCACCTCGGAGCTCCCCACCTCGATGTTGCCCCGCCACGCGGTCGCGCGCTCGACCCACGCCCTCACGCGCGGGTCGACGTTAGTCGCCTCCAGCTGGTCGATCAGCTCCGCGATCTGCGCCGCGTCGTGCTCGACCGCGGCTACGGCGTACGTCCCGGCGGGGCCGTCCCCCGCGTGCAGGCCCGCCCGGTCCGCGAGCACTCGCGCGAGCTGGGTGTGTCCGGCCGCCAACAGTACCCACTGCCTGCCGCGGCGGTCGCGGACCAGCGCGACCTCGTCCAACGCGTCCAGTCTCGCGGCCGCGGCACTCTCTTCGCGCTCACTGCCCTGCGGTCCGATTCGCGCCTCGCGGCGGCCCTGCACGCGCAGCGTGAGCAGCGCGCGGCGCGCGTCCTCGCTGAGGCGCAGCCCCTCCGAGCGCGCGCTCAGCTCCTCCACGATCCGCGCAGCGCGGTGGTCGAGCGGGATCATCGCGCGGCCGATCGCCGGCACGTTGTACGCGTCGGGGTGCTCCATCAGGCCCGCCACGAGTTCGGGGGCCGTGTCGGTGGGGAAGCCCAGCCACCATTCGCCGTCGGGCCGCACGCGGTCGACCACGCACTCACCCGTGCGGCGCCTGCGACGGCGACGCGCGAGCGCGAGCGCGAGCGCCTCGCTCACCTGCGGCTCGCCCTGCAGACCCCCCAGCAGCCGCGCGAGCGCCTCCGCGGGCTCGGGGTCGAGCGGTACGCACCACACCCGTTCCTGCGGATCCCACCGCCGTCCGGGGATCGCGCGCAGCAGCTGGCGCAAGTGGTCGTCGTAGGCGAAGCGCAGCACTGCTTCGCCCTCGGTGAGGGTGGCGTAGAGGGGAACGGGCACGGCACCCTACGATAGGCCGTGCCGTGGATGGGACACTCCGGGCGGCCGTACGGTGGATGGGACGCTCCGCCGGCCCCGCGAGGGAGAGAGCTCGAGTCGGCGGCCCGGCGGCTCAGCTGGTGGTCAGCGCGACGAAGGCGCGGGCGGCCGGGGAGGGCGACTGCTCCCAGGGCTCCGATGTAGCACTATGGGTGGATGCCTGAGCGCATCGGATTCCTCGGCCTCGGGATCATGGGCTCGCGGATGGCCGCCCGCGTGCGGCGCGCCGGCTTCCCGCTGACCGTCTGGACGCACACGCCCGGCAAGGCCGCGCGGTGGGCCGCGGAGCACGACGCGGCGGCTGCCGACAGCCCCGCGGAGGTTGCGCGCGCGAGCGACCTCGTCGTGAGCATGGTGGTAGACGGGGAGCAGGTTGCCTCCGTGTTGCTCGGGGATGGAGGCGTCGCCGACGCCGCGCTCCCCGGGGTGTTGTGCGTGGACATGTCCACGATCGCCCCCGCCGACACCCGGCGGATCGGCGCAGCGCTGGCCGAGCGGGGGGTGCGGCTGCTCGACGCGCCCGTCACCGGCTCCTCCCCGCGGGCAGAGGCTGGCACGCTGACGATCATGGCCGGCGGCGAGGCCGAGGACTTCGCCCGCGCGCGGCCGCTGCTGGAGACGATGGGCCGCGTGATCGTGCACGTCGGCGAGCTCGGCCAGGGGGAGATGCTCAAGCTGATCAACAACGCCCTCGGCGCCGCCAACGCCGCCGCGCTCGCCGAGGCGCTGCTGCTCGCGCGCGCCACCGGCCTGGACCTCGACGCCTTCGAGCAGGTCGTCGCCGCCGGCTCTGGCGCCTCCGCTCAGCTGGAGCTGAAGGCCGGGGCGATGCGCGCCCACGACTACACGCCCCTGTTCAAGACCGCCCACATGCTCAAGGACGTGCGCCTCTGCCTCGAGGAAGCCCAGGCCGCCGGCATACCCTTCCCCGCCGCCGCCCACGCGCGGGACCTGCTCACCGCCACCGTCGGGCGCGGGCACGGGGCGGACGACTACGCCGCGCTGATCGAGGCCGCCGAGGGGCTCGCCGGGCGGCGGCTGTAGGCTCACCGGCTCGCTGCGAATCCGCCTCCACCTCCCGGCCAACACCGGTAACGCGCTCGTAACAGCACGATGCTCTGTTCTCCGGTACCGTCCGAAGGGATGAACACCACCTCCCACCGATATCGGCGATGAGCACCGGAGCGGTTAGCCCGCAGCTGCCAGCCGTGCCGCTCCGTCACCGGCTGAACGTCGACTCCATGAGCGCCGCCCAGCTGGCGGACTTTAGGGCCGCGGTGGCCGCGGCGATGGGGATCTCCGACGAGCGTGGGTACAACTACTGGGCGGGGATTCACGGGCTGCCGCTGCCGATCTACTGCGACATCGCTCACGGCCAGCCGATCTTCCTCCCCTGGCACCGCGCCTACCTCTACTTCTTCGAGCTCGCGCTCCGCGAACGGCAGGACGAGGTCACACTGCCTTGGTGGGATTGGACCGCGGACGCCGCCATTCCAAACGCCTACGAACAGACTGCCGGCGAACCGCCCAACCCCCTCTTTTTCGGCCAAGGTCGATCCGGTCGCGCTCGAACAGGGTGCGCGGGAAGGCGACAAAAGAGCGCCGATGACGCTGCGCGAACCGGGCGCCGACGGATCGCCGCCGCTGCCGACCGCCGCGGAGATCGAAAAGGTGCTGGCGCTGCCTGGCTTCCTCGACTTCACCCACCAGCTCGAGCAGTACCACAACAACGTCCACATGTGGGTCGGCGGGCCCACAGGACACATGGGCGACATCAACTTCGCCGCCTTCGACCCCCTCTTCTGGGCGCACCACGCGATGATCGACCGCCTCTGGCGTATGTGGCAGCTTCTGCACCCCCAGTCGAGCGTTCCCGCCACCCTGCTCGAAGAGGCACTGCCCCCGTTCAAAATGACCGTCGCCCAGACCCTCGACACCAACACCCTGGGCTACGACTACGCTGTGCAGACCACCGGGTCTTCCGGGACAGGCGGCTAGAGATGGGTCTCTTCAAATCTCAGTCCATCGACAATCCGGCGCGTGCGGGGCAGCCGGACTTCCAGCGCGCCGACCTCGTCTTCTACGGCGTCGACCACTCCGGCCCCAGCTACGAGGCGCGCGTCTACCTCAACAACCCCGACGCCGACCTGCGCACGCCGCGCGACGCCGCGTCGCACTACGCCGGCTCCTTCACCGTCTTCGGCCACTCCGGCTGCGCGGGGGACGCCGGCCACTGCGAGGTCCCCGCCGGCCCCCGGGACCCCTTCGACCGCCGGCCCCCGCATCCGCTCACGCCGCAGACCAAGACCGTGATCGTCACCGACGCCCTGCGGCAGGTCGACGACGACAAGCTGCAGCTCACGGTCGTGCCCGTTCGCCCGGGCCGCGAGGGCGCGGAAGTCGTTGACACCCTGAAGTTCGACCGCTTCAGCCTCCTGACATACTCGTAGGCCGTGGCCTGCGAGACGCAGGAGTCGAGCGCGTGAGCGCGTGGGGAGTTGGTGCCGCCGGCGCGGCGGTGTCGGTGACGTTCGACAACCTTGGCGAGGCCGCCCAGCTGGAGCTCGGCATGTGGCCGCAGGACGTGCCCCGCGGTCAGCACTTCACGGTGCTCGAAGTGCTCCCGCGACTACTCGAGCTGCTCGCCGCTCACGGCGTACGCGCGACGTTCTTCGTCGAGGGCCTCAACGCCGAGGTGTACCCCGACGCGCTACACGCCCTCGCGGGGGCGGGCCACGAGGTTGCCGTGCACGCCTGGCGCCACGAGGAGTGGGCCGCGCTCGACGCCGACTCCGAGGCGCAGCTGCTCGCCCGCGCCACCGGTGCGCTGCGCTCGATCGGCCTCGGGCCCTGCGGATTTCGCCCGCCTGGCGGCGGGCTGACCGCGCGTACGCTCGCACTGCTCGCCGAGCACGGCTACAGCTACGTCTCTCCCGCCGGCGAGCGCGAGGGGCTGCTCGACGGCCTCGCCGTGCTGCCGTTCCGCTGGCCACTCGTCGACGCCTACGCCTACCTGCCCCAGTTCACCGGCCTGCGCGAGCGCTACGGTGGCCACCCCGACCCCTACGGGCCCGAACGGATGCGTGCTGAGATGACCGCCGCGCTGCGCGTGCACGCCGAGCGCGGGGGTCACCTCGCGCTGCTGTTCCACCCCTTCTCGGTCGCCTTCACTGGCGAGGACGGCTGGGCCGCGCTCGACGCCGTGCTCGGCGAGACCGCCCGCTTGGCCGGCGCCGACGCCGTTGCGATGCCGCGCATGGACGAGGCTGCCTCGTGGATGCTCGCGCGGCCCGAGGACTTCGACCACCCGCCACAGCTCGACGACGCCACCTGGATGGCGCCGTCCGCGTGAGAGGAGCGCCCCGATGCCCGACGCGAGACGCAGGACGACCTCGAGGCGCGCGAAACGCGAGAGCGCGATGCTCGGCGCCGTGTTGAGAAGCACCACGTTGAGGCGCGCCGTGCTGAGGCGCGCCGTGAAGAGGGGCACCGTGGAGAGGCGCGCCGTGAAGCGCCTTCCGACGAGCGTGTCACACCGGGCGCTGCGACCGCGACGCCCGTTCACCGTCCTGACCGCGCTCGGCACCGCCGCCCACCACACCTTCGAGGTCCGCGCCGGCGTTGGCCTCGTCTTCGAGCCGTTCATCGGCCGGCGCGGGGCCCTCGCGCTGTGGGCCGGCGGGCTGCCCGCGTGGGCCGCCGCGGCGTGGCTCGGTGAGGGCGAGTCGCTCGAGAAGTGGCTCGCGCTCAACAACGGCGCGGGGTTCGCCGGGGGGATCGTGCACTTCGTGGAGTGGCCCTGGGAGCTGCGCAGCGGGATCCCCTTCCTCGTCGAGGCCGAGGGCATGACGCCCGAGCGCCTGCCCCCCTACAACGCGATCCTCCAGCTCTGGGTGGTCGCGGGCGCACTGGCGCTCGCGTTGGAGACCCCACGCCACGCGCGCCGCTGGGCGCTCGCGGGACTGCTGCTCGGCGAGCCGCTGCGACGCTCCGCGGTCCACCACTTCCGCTGGGCGCACGAGCAGGCCGAGCGCGAACCCGAGCGCTGGAGCCCCGTGCTGCGCGAACAGGCCGGCGAGCGAGCCCGGCAGGTGGCGTGACCGGCTCGACCCCGGCGATCCTCAGCGCCCGGGTGCACAGGCCGCTGTGAACCAGCTTGACCCCGCCGACCCCCGGCGCCCGGGCGCACAACAGGCCGCTGTGAACCTGCCCAACCTCGCAGCTCCCCAGCCCCCAAGTGCACAGCAGGCGCCGGCAGCACCAGTGGCCGGCCACGACCGCCGCCTCCCGCCCGCTCTGCTCGCGCTGACCGTCACCACAGGGCTCGTCGACGCCGTCAGCTACCTCGGCCTCGGGCACGTCTTCACCGCCAACATGACCGGCAACGTCGTGCTGCTCGGGTTCGGGCTCGCCAACGCCGGCGGGCTGCCCGTGCTCGCCCCACTCGTCTCGCTTGCCGCCTTTCTCTTCGGTGCGGGCGCCGGCGGGCGACTCGTCGCCGGACTTGCCGCACCCGATCGCTACTTCCGCGTCGCGCTCGCCCTCGAGGCGGGGCTGGTCGGCTGCGCCGCCGTCCTTGCCGCGCTCACCACCGTCAGGATCGGCTCGCTTGCCGCCTACGCGGTGATCGCGCTGGTCGCCCTCGCGATGGGCGTGCGCAACGCCACCGTGCGCAAGCTCGCCGTCCCCGACCTCACGACCACCGTCCTGACGCTCACCATCACCGGCCTCGCCGCCGACTCCCGTCCCGCCGGCGGAGCCTCACACAACTCTCGCCGGCGCGTCGCCGCCATCGCATCGATCCTGGTCGGCGCGCTCGTCGGCGCACTGCTGGAGCAGCAGAGCCTCGTGCTCCCGCTCGCCGTCGCCGCCGGCATGGCCGGTGCCACCCTCGCGGGCTTCGCCGCCGCGCGTCGCTAGCCGGCTGCGCTCGGCGTCACAACTCGAGCACGCAGCGGACAACGGCGTGTCAGACCGCTTGTGTACGTGCACTGGCGCGTGCGTGTGAGCGCCCTGCCTCATACTGAGAGCCACTCAGGGCCCATGCCACCAGCGACCTTCTACTTCGACCTCGGCTCTCCGTTCGCCTACCTGGCGGCGGAGCGCCTGGAGGAGTTCCTGCCGGAGCCGACCGCCTGGCAGCCCGTACTGCTGGGGGGGCTTTTCAAGCTCAACGGACGGTCGTCCTGGGCGCTCGGCGACGCCGGCGGGCGCGAGGCGGGGATCGCCGAAGTGCAGGATCGCGCGCGGGAGTACGGTTTGCCACCGCTGCGTTGGCCCGACCCTTGGCCGAGCGACTACCTCTTCGCGATGCGCCTCGCGACCTTCGCCTTTCAGGTCGAACGCGGGCGCGAGTTCACCATGCGGGCGTTCCGAGCCGCCTTCCAGGAGGGCCTTGACCTCAGCATCCCCGAGCGCGTCCTCGACGTCGCCGCTGACGTCGGCCTCGATCGAGAGGCGGCCGCGGCGGCCACCAGTGACCCGACGGTCAAGGCGGCGCTGCGGGCCGCGACCTACGCCGCGCATGCTCGCGGCGTGGTCGGAGTACCCACCCTCGCCATCGCCGATGAGCTGTTCTGGGGCGACGACCGGCTGGCGGACGCCGCTGCTCACCTCGGGCAGTCGAGCGTCCGGTAGGAGAGAGGGAGATGCTGGGGAGGCCCGGAATCGTGCTGCGCATGTCGGCCAGCCCCCTCGGAGCCCGATCAAGGATACGCTGGGTGGTGTCGAGAGAAGCCCGAGGATGAAGATCGAGCGCTCCTACACGAAGCTGGCGAGGGCCTTGGCGGCGCTCGGGACGCTGGCCGCGCTCGGTGCCGGGGGGGTGGCCGTGAGTGGCTGCGGAGCCTCCGCCACGCTGGACCCGATCGCCCGGGCCGCGGAGATCACCGGCCAGCAGTCGGGTACCAGGTTCTCGCTCACCACGCAGCTCGCCTCCTCCGCGCTGCCGGGGGATGGTTTCTCGATCACCGCCAACGGCTACCTCTACGAGCACGACCGCTCCGGAGAGATGACGATGGATCTCTCCGGCCTCCCCGGCGCCTCGGCGCTGCCCGGGGGCGGAGCGGGCACCGTGCAGATGATCTTCCAGTACCCCGTGATCTACATGAACCTGCCCTTCCTCGCCGGCAAGCTCCCGGAAGGCAAGACCTGGATGGAGCTCAACCTCACCCAGGCCGCGCAGGCGGACGGGATCGACCTCTCCCAGCTCTCCTGGTTCAATGAGGCCGACCCCACCAAGTTCCTCGAATACCTTCGCGCGAGCTCCGGGGGCGTGACCGCCGTCGGCAGCGCGACGGTCGACGGCGTGCCCACCACCCACTACCACGCCACCCTGCAGCTGAGCGACATTCTCGCTCGTCTCCCCTCGAGCGCGCAGGCGGCGGCCAAGTCCGCGCTGGAAGAGCTCGGCGACGCGGGCGCGATTCCGGTAGATGTCTGGGTGGACGCGCAGGGCAGGGTGCGTCGCATCCAGCTTTCGATCGGCGTGAGTGTCCCCGCGGGCGCCTCCGGCAGCGCGACGGGGGCCATCTCCGTGAGCGGCACGACCACAATGGACTTCACCAGTTACGGCCCCGTTCCCCCGGTCGCGCCGCCGCCCTCCAGCGAAGTCTTCGACGCCACCTCGCTGGCCACCGCCGGGCTCGGGTCCGGGCAGAGCGGCTGAGACTGAGCGGGCGCGTCGGGGAGCGGCGCGGCTGCTTCCGTGCGACGGGTCACCGCTTGCCAACGGCTGCTAGCGTGCTGGGATGTCGCCTGGGTGGCCTGCGGTTTCCTACGAGACTTGGAGTGAGACCT
This sequence comes from uncultured Solirubrobacterales bacterium, assembly GCA_963701215.1. GTDB lineage: Bacteria > Actinomycetota > Thermoleophilia > Solirubrobacterales > Solirubrobacteraceae > Palsa-744. Next base: position 3,106,633 of record OY969580.1, on the reverse strand, counting down.
GCGACACGCTGCACGCGCACACCCAGCTCCTCGGCAAGCTCGCGGTGGCGCTTGCCCCGCCCGAGCCGCAGCTCCAGCACGCAGCGTTGCGTCTGAGCGCCCGCGGCTGGGAGACCGGTCCGCTGCCTGCCCCCGACGGTTCGGGGGCGCTCGTGGTCACGCTCGACCTGCGCGCCCACGAGGCGCTCGCCGAGCACAGCGACGGGGGCGTGCGGCGGGTCCCGCTCACCCCGCACCGGCCGGTCGGGGAGGTCACGCGCGATGTGCTCCAGGCGGTTCGCGACCTGGCCGGTGAGGTGAGCATCGACCCGACCCCGCAGGAGGTGTCATGGAGCGTGCCCCTTGACGAGGACGACGAGCACCGCAGTTACGACTCCGCCCAGGTCGCTTCCTACTTCGCCGCTGCGACCCATGCTGCGCTGGTCCTCGCCGCGTTCCGCGCTCCGTTTCGCGGACGCTCGACGCCGGTCAACGCCTGGTGGGGCTCGTTCGACCTCGCGGTGAACCTCTTCTCCGGCCTGCCCGCCGACCCGCCGTCGGGGGACTTCATCATGCGCAACGCGATGGACGTCCAGGAGGTCGCCGTCGGCTGGTGGCCCGGCGACGTGCGCTACGCGCGGGCCGCCTTCTACGCCTACGCGCACCCCGCGCCGGAGGGGTTCGCCTCCGCGGCGCTCTCGCCTGCGTCCGCGCGCTGGGAGGCGACGCTCGGCGAGTACATCCTCGACTGGGACGACGTTTGCTCCAGCCCCGACCCGCACGCCTTCGCGCTGGACTTCGCGCGCTCGGCGTTCCGCCACGCCTGCGCTGTCTGCGAGTGGGACCCCGCGCTTCCCGCCTCCGTCGACGGGACGCCGCCGCCCGTGACGTAGGTACCTGCTCCTCAGCCCTGCGGCTTGCCCTCTGGGAAGCGCTCCAGTCCGTCGTCGGGAATCGGCTCCCACTCCACCGCGTAGGTGACGAACGCCCGCCAGCTGGGTCGCACCCCCGGGTCGCCGTCGAATGCGCCCATGCGCACGCTCATCTGTGTGTGGTCCTCGGGGTTGCGGCTGAAGAGATGCCCCCCGCACTCGCTGCAGAACAGCTTCTCGAAGCCGCCCTCCGGGTGGCGCCACGCCTTGACCAGGCTCTCACCCTTCACCACCCGCAGCGTGCGGCCGTCGATCCGCGCCTGCACCGACGACGCCGTGCCAGTTCTGCGCTGGCAGCGCGTGCAGTGACAGTAGCCCGCCGCCGGCGCCGGCTCGCTCAGCTCGAAGCGCACGCTGCCGCACAGGCACCCTCCGATCGTTGCGGGCTCGCTCATGGGTGACAGTGTTGCATGTGCCTACACTCGGTGTTTCGGGCACGGCACTGCGTAGGCGTCCGTGACGGTTTCGCTGCTCAGGAACTTCAGTTCCAACTTCACTGGAAACCCGCCCCTTGGGCACCTCTTTGGCTGCGTGATGTACGAGACCGTCTGCTTGCCCTTCCTGTACGCCGCGCCGACCTTGACGTTGAAGGAGGTGACCGACGCGTCGTTGGCGCCGGGCACCGTTTCGACGAGCGGCACTTCGACCATCACCTCTGGCCCATAGGGAGGATTGGCCATCACCCACTGCGCTTTTTCGAGGTACTGAAAGGAGGCCGGCGTCGTGCCTTCGACGTAGAAGATCAGGCCGCCACCGGCAGCGAAGAACCCCTGGATCGATACTTTCTCCGGGACGGTGTCGCCACCGAAACTCACGACACCGTACCCCACCCCTGGCGGGCCGGCGCTCGAGCGCTTCGGGCAGCCTGCCGCGCCGCTGGCTTCGAGCGCCGACGGTGCGCACGTGGCGAAACCCGTCGGCGTCACCTTGACTCCGCTCGGCCCGTAGAGGTTGATCCCCGTGAGGGGCGAGGGGAAGCCTCCGTATTCGGTCCCTTTGATCGTCACTTCGACTTCCACCTCGGTGCCGGCCCCCAGGATGTCGCCCGTCCCCGGGAATCCAGGGATGGGGATCGCCTTCAGTTTGAACGTGGCCGTCGGGGTCGCCGAGGCGGCGCTCGGGAGTCCGAGGGCTGCGAGGACGAGCAGGGCCGTGCAGACCGATCCTCTGCGCCTCAACCTGCTTGCAGCTTCGGTCATCTAAGCTCCCCTCCGGCCGCACCTTTTCTTTTTCCTATCGTCCGAAGTATACCATCCGAAACGGATGATTGTCAAGGCCTGCGCACATGACCGACGAGATCGAGCTCACACCCACCTCCTACATCGTTCTCGGCCTGCTCTCGATGTTCGGAGAGGCCACCCCGTACGACCTCAAGCGAATGGTCTCCGCCTCAGTGGGGCAGTTCTGGACACTGCCCCACTCCCAGCTCTACGCCGAGCCCGCACGCCTCGCCCGCGCCGGCTACGTGACCGAGCACCAAGAGTCGGGCGGTAGGCGCCGCAAGGTGTACAACCTCACCGACCGTGGACGGGAGGCGCTCCAGCGGTGGCTGGGAGTTCTCACCCCCGAGCCCTACGTCTTGCGAGACCTCGCCCTGCTCAAGCTCTTCTTCGGAGCCGACGCACGTGAACTGGCCGAGGCCCAGCTCGAGACCCACCGCCAGAAGCTCGCCGAATACAAGGCTCTGAGCGAAATGGACACCGGAGAGGGTCGCCGTGGGCCCTGGCTCGCACTCGACCTCGGACACAGGCACGAGCGCGAGACGGTCAGCTTCTGGTCAGAGCACGCTCACATAGGCAGGGGCAAGCCGCAGACCGACCCACGCGGCCCACGCCGGCCCCCTCGCGGCTCATAGGCGCTCCGAGGTCGTCGTTTACGCTCGCGTGGCGTCAGGATGGGGTTCCGCGCTCGGATCGAGCTCCGTGGGGGGGTGTGACCGGGTACTGGTGTTGGGCTCCGTGCGGAGACGCCCGGCGCCGGGGCCCGGCTCGGCGCGTACGTCGCGCACGCTGAGTGGCTCGCCGCAGCATGTGCACGTGCGTCGCTCGCCGAGCTCGCCGCCGCAGCCCTTGTGGCGGATGACGATCGGCGGTCCCTTCGGGGCGGCGTAGCGGTCGCCCCACCGCAGCAGCTCGACGACCACTGGCCACAGGTCGATGCCCTTGTCCGTCAACCGGTACTCGTGGCGCAGCGGGCGCTCGCTGTATGGGACCTTCACCAGGATCCCCTCGCCGACGAGCCGCTCCAGGCGGGCGGCGAGCACGTTACGGGCGACGCCGAGATCGCGCTGCAGCGCGTCGAAGCGGCGGACTCCCAGGAACACGTCGCGCAGCACCAGGAACGTCCAGCGCTCGCCCACCAACTCGAGCGTGCGGGCGATCGAGCAGTTCTGAGTGCCGTAGTCGGACCCGAGCATCGACCTACAGGATACCACTGGGTTGCGTCATAAAACTCAATGGTGTATGGTGGCTGGCAGTGGGTCTTGTCATGCAACTCATTTGGGTGGAGTGCCGATGCCGCTGTTCGACCTGACCGTTCGATCTGATGAAGGGAGCGACTCACATGGAGCGTAAGTGGCAGGTTCTGCTGGTCGTCGTGGTGGGCGTGTTCATGGCCGGCCTGGACGTGTTCATCGTCAACATCGCCTTCCCCTCGATCCACGCCGACTTCCCCGGGACGAGCCTCTCCTCGCTCTCGTGGATCCTCAACGCCTACACGATCGTGTTCGCGGCGTTCCTCGTCCCGGCGGGCCGCTGGTCGGACGGGTTCGGGCGTCGGCGCGCGTTCCTGCTCGGGATGAGCCTGTTCGTTGCAGCCTCCGCCGCCTGCGCGGCCGCTCCCACGATCCCCTTCCTCGTCGGCGCCCGCGCGATCCAGGGCCTTGGCGCAGCACTGCTGCTGCCATCCTCGCTCGGCCTCCTGCTACCCGAGTTCCCCGCCGAGCAGCGACACATCGCGATCGGCGCCTGGGCCGCGGTTGGCGGGATCGCGGCCGCCGCCGGGCCGCCGCTGGGAGGTCTGCTCGTAGAGGCGGGTTGGCGCTGGGTGTTCATCGTCAACGTCCCCGTCGGCCTCGCCGGTCTGGTGGCCGGCCGGCGCGTGCTGCGTGAGATCCGCCACCCCGAGGCGGTGCGGCCCGACCTGCCAGGCGCGATGCTGCTCACCGCCGGCGTGGCCGCGCTCACCGTCGCGATCGTGCAGGGCTCCGCATGGGGCTGGTCCAGCGCCCGCATCGTCGCGCTGTTCGTGCTCGCCGCGCTGCTGCTGTTCCTCCTCGCCCGGCGTATCGCACGCCACCCCGCGCCGATCATCGAGCCAGCGCTGCTGCGAGTGCGCGCCTTCAGCGCCGCCACGCTCGGGTCGCTGCTGTTCTTCGCCGGTTTCGCGGGGATGCTGCTCGCCTCCGTGCTGTTCCTGACAGGCCCCTGGCACGAGCCCATCCTCGATGCCGGCCTGATGATCACGCCCGGCCCGACGATGGCCGCGCTCACGGCAATACCCGCCGCGCGCCTGGGCAGTCGCGTCGGCCCTGGCCGCGTCGGCGCGCTCGGGACGGTGCTATTCGCACTCGGCGGCGTTTGGTGGGTGCAGCACCTCGGCGCGTCTCCACGCTACGCGCTCGACTTCCTCCCTGGCATGCTGATCGGCGGGATCGGCGTGGGCCTCGTGATCCCCTCGCTCACAGGGGCCGTCGCAGCGACTTTGCCGCCTGCCCGCCTGGCGACCGGCATCGCGGTCCAGACGACCGGCCGTCAGCTCGGCTCGGCACTCGGGTTCGCGATCCTCATCGCCGTGCTCGGCACCCCGCACTCTGCGGGGGACTTCACCGGTGCCTGGAGATTCATGATCCTTGCCTCCCTGCTCGCCGGTATCTCGCTCAGCCTGGTGGGACGCCTACCAGCGCGCGCCTCGGCCGCTCCGAGCATCGACGCCGTGTTGGACTCGCCCGTCGTGAGGCGCCTTTAGCTACGCCCGGCCGCGCAGAAGCCCTGAGTCTTCAGATCATCCCAGGCATCGCGCGGGTTCAGACGATGCTCTTCTTGTTCGCGTTCCGCTTCGCGCTGCTTCAGCCACGCCGCGTATGGGTCGGCGGGTTGGGTGCGCGCACCGAACATCTGCGCGTCATGGCGAGTTGCCGTCTGGTTGCGGCAGTCATGTGCGGACACTTCGATGCTCTGCGGGTCGGTGCTGCGGTAATTTGATGAAATGCGTTGCCGTGGGTGCCTTGGCGTTCGAAGCGACAGCATGGTGGTCTCCTGGCTCGGTGGTCGTTCTTTTTGGTGAATGTGCGGGTGGTCGATTCACCTTTTTGCGGAGGCGCTTTTGCGCCGCCGACGTTCAGTCGAGAGGGCAAGGATGCACCTTCTGGCGGCACTGTCCAGGGGCGTTGGACGAACGACTTAGCGACCTCCCCGCGTGCCCTACGCATATGTCGGTCGGGAGTCCACATATTTGCCCGAGTCGGGCAGCCTACGTCGTACTTTAGACCCTACAGCTTGCGGCCGGCTCAGAATGCTGTTGCTGCTCACGCTAGTTGAGAGCTGGTGCGCTTGTTGAGACTGGTGTTGAGAGTTGTTGGGCTTGTTGAGAGTGCTGCTGTCCGGGGGTGGGCGTAGCGTCTGGTTTGTGCTGGCTTCGGACGTTTGTTCGGAGGTTGCTGTGGATGGGCCTTTCGAGGTCGTGGTCCGGTTCGGCGAGGGCGAGGCGCGTGGCGCTCTTTCGGAGTTCTCGGCAGGGCAGCTTCGGGGTTCTTTGCCGGTGCGGCGGGCGGGCGTGTATCAGCGCCAGCGCCATATGCCGGGGTGTTGGTTCTCGACGGCTGCGGGGCACTTGTTGGAGTACGAGAGCCTGCTCGAGCGCGACTGGATGTCTCGCCGGCGCTTGACCCCTACCGCCAGCGCCGCTGTCCGCTTGCGTCTTTTGAGGGCAAGTGGCCGATCCGCGTCGATCCGCGCGAGCTCGGGCGGGTGTTCTTCCAAGACCCGCGCGACGGACGCTTTCACGAGCTCTTGTGGCGTCACGCGCGCGAGGTCGAGCGCCCGTTCGGCGCGTCCGCGCTCGCCTACGTCAAGGGGTTGTTGGTGGAGTCGGGGATGCGCCGTCCGAGCGAAGAGGAGATCGCGAACGGGCTGGCGCGCCTGTTGCACGAGCTCTCCGACCAGGATCTCTTCCGTGACCGGCGCGCACGCCGCGAGGCGGTCAGGCAGGCCGTGATCGCCGAGCAGACACGCACCCCGACCAAGACCGAGGAGAAACCCGCGCGGCGCCCGTGGGCCGAGCCGCCGGACGTCTGGGCAGGAATCGAGATCCCGACCTTGGAGCTCGAGCGGTGAGCGAGGTGGTATCCATGCTCGCGCGCTCGGCCTGCACAGAGCCATCCGCTCCTGGAACTCCCAGAACTCATCTTCACGCCGACTACACCGCCACGTTCAAAAGACTGCGCCAGCACGGACGCCTCGAAGAGCTCACACCAACGCCGCTCGCGCCCGGATCGCCACCCACGCCGGCGCCAGCAACACCCATTCCAAACAACGCCTCACATTCGCAACTAGTAGTGCTTTGTTAGGTTTGGGGTAGGAGTTCGGCTTGGTGGTGGCGAATCCTCGTGTGTTCGTGGTTATCGACGCGAGGAGGCATCATGGCTGTGATGACGGTGGATGCGGATGCTCCGATCGTGGTGAAGAAGCGGCTGGAGGTGTTCGCTGGCGAGGTGCTCGCGGAGGCGATGAACCGGCCGGTGCAGCGGGTCAACGGCTCCTTGTATCTGCGGGGGCTCTTGGAGCAGGGTCCTCGTAAGTCGCTTGAGCCGATGGTCGAGCGGCTGGGTGGTGACGCTGACTATCAGTCGTTGCAGCAGTTTGTGGCCGACAGTCCGTGGGATCCGGCGCTGGTGGTCAAGGCGGTGGCTGAGCGGGTGGCGTGCGAGGTCGACGTTGAGGCGTGGGTGCTGGATGACACTGGGTTTCCGAAGGACGGCAAGGACTCGCCGGGTGTCAAGCGCCAGGTACTCGGGGACATTGGGGAAGACGGGTAACTGTCAGATCGGGGTGTCGGTGCACGCCGTCGGAGCGCGAGGGACGGTGCCGCTGGGGTGGGCGCTGTATCTGCCGGAGGACTGGTGTGCCGATCCGGAACGGCGGCGCAAGGCGAAGATCCCGGATGAGGTCGCCTTCAACACCAAGCCTGAGCTCGGGGTAGAGCTGCTCGAGCAAGCGGCTGGCTGGGATGTTCCGAAGGCGCCGGTGCTCGGCGATCATGCCTACGGGGAGAACACCTGGCTGCGGGACCGTCTCGATCAGGCCGGGTGTGAGTACGTATTGTCGGTCGGGCCAACCACCAGGGTGTTCGCGCAAGGGACCGTGTTCGCGGTGCCTCCCAAGAAGCCCACGGCGACGCGCGGCCCGGTCAGACCGCGGCCAGACCGCAAGCCTGAGCCGATCGGTGAGTTGATCAGCCGGCTCGGAACAGATGCCGCTCAAATGGTCACCTTCCGTAACGACTCCGAGGGAGAGCCGGTCACCTCCAGGTTCGTCTTCGCGCGCGTTCACGCCGCACACGGCTGGCGCGATGATCAGCGCTGGACCGGGTGGCGCGAGGACTCTGAGGTGCCTCCGCGGGAGGAGTGGCTGATCGCCGAGTGGCCCGAGGAGCACGACGGGCCGACCGACTATTGGATCTCAAACCTGCCCGCCGACACCGAGCCCGAGCGGCTCGCTCGGCTGGCACACATGCGCTGGAAGATGGAGCTCGACTACAAACAACTCAAGGGCGAGCTCGGACTCGACCACTACGAGGGCCGCTCATACCTCGGCTGGTACCACCACACAGCGCTGGTGACCGCCGCCCACGGGTTCCTCACGCTCGAGCGGCTTCACCCTTTTCACCCACGGCCGGCCTGACACTCCCCAAGACCGTGCTGCTATTGCAGCCGATCTTCAAGTGCTGGACCGGCCGCTGCCAAACCTGTCAACAGCTAGTCGATCTCGCCCGGCTACCGCTCCCACTCACCAAACAAGACGAGCGAACCTAACAAAGCACTACTAGGCTGAGCGGCAACAATGCGGTCCAGTAGTAACCTACTTCAGGAGCGCAGCGAGAAAGGGAGGCAATGCGTAACGACCCAAGCGACAACGGAGGCCTTTTTCTGGGCCGGCGCCCGGGTACCGCGCCGACGCGCTACCGCAACCCGCTCCAGCGTGGAGGCCCCGCACGCCGGTGCGTCGCCCGATGCCTGGCGGGGTTGGCGTTTGCGCTGACCACCTCGCTCGGACTGCTCTGTTGGGGCCCGATCCCGCTCGCCTGCCTGTGGGTGGGCTCGCGCGTGAACTACCTCACCGGCAGCATCAGCCTCGGCATCGCGACGTCCTTCGCGACCCTGTTTGCGCTGCTCTTCGGAGCCCTGCAGATGATGCACGACATCGACCGGGCCTGGGTCATCCTCAGGCGTGCCGGCGGGTACGACCAGCGGCGGGGAGCTCTGGAGCGCATCTTCACCGTCACAGCCGCGGTCGGCGCCGCGACCTTCGCCTTCTGGTTCCTGGTAATCCACGGCCCGGGCTCTACGCAGTTCTCCGGGGTGCAGGTCGTGGGAAAAACATTCCCCCGCTAAGTACAGCGCTCCTGAAGCAGATTACTGGACTGCATCGGATCGGCGGAGATCTGCTCGGCGGCCATTTCAACCGGGCGTACTCGGTGTGGGGTGCGACAAGGCACAACGCGCTGCACTAGCTGCAAGTCGGCTGGCACGCGCCCAACGACCGGACCAAGGCACCGCACGGAAGCCGGCGTTTTGTGCCGAGCGCGGCGCAAACGTCGCCGGCACAAACCCCCCACTCTCAACTATCAGCCCGACTCTCAACTAGCGTGAGCGGCAACAGCTCGTGCCACTGCTCGGCGGTGCGGCGGTTCTCCGCGATCGCCTCGGCGATCTCATCGGGGTAGCTGTCGCGGTAGATGATGGCGAGATGCACCTGGCGCTCACTCAGCTGCGTCTGCTCCACGAGGCTATCGATCGAGCCGAAGTCCTCGAGCATCTGAATGATCTCCCAGATGTCGAGGCCCGAGCCGATCACCCACGGACGCCGGGCTGCGTCCTCGTCGCGAAAGCCGATCCCGGTGAAGCGGCGGGTGCGCATCGCCTCTTCGGCCAAGGCCTCGACTATCGCGCTCTTGGAGCGGCGCGTCCTCCTGGCCTCATCCTCGATGACGTGGTCGGTCGGCAGGCTGAGGCGGACGCTGAATGGCTCGCCCTTGCGGGCTCTATGACTCGACGCGGATGACATGCACCACACTGTGCCGCATTTCCTGAAGTCGCGGTAGCGCGACCCAGACCTACCCCGTCCGCTGCCGCCCCGCGAAGTTGCCGACGAGCACACCGATCACCGTGACGAGGTAGATCTGCCCGACAAGCATCTCGATCACCGCGAGGGCGCGACCCACGTGGGTGGCGGCGGAGAAGTCGCCGAATCCCGTCGTCGTCAGAACCGTGAAGCTGTAGTAGACGTGGTCGCTCTCGGTGCCGCTCGTGCCCTGCGCGAAATATGGGGTGCTGCCGAGCCGGGCGACGAAGCCGATCACCCACGAGAACACGAGCCCGACTGTGAGGTAGATTGCCAGCGCCCCCGCCACCACCTGCAGCGTGACGCCTCTTTCCCGCACCAGGCCCAACAGTCCCCCGACGATCGCCACGGGAATCGCTCCCGCAACCAGGCCGCTCAACGCGAAGTCCAGGTCGGGTGGCACCACCGAGAAGGCGACGCCGAAGACCACGACGATCGCGAGCAGGCCGCCCAGCTCCGCTCTGCGGAGACGGACCGCGCGCGGTGCGCGCGCCGTGGCGACCGCGACGAGCAGCGCGGCGCTCTCGATCACGAGGGTCGCGGCACGCGACCAGGCGGCGCTCGGCGCCACGATGATGAAGATCAGCGCAAGGACCATGAGCATCAGCACCGCGCCGTACCGGTATACCGGCGGGCGGTCGCCGGGGCTCTCGCGACCCGCGGCCTGCGCTCCAGTGCTCACCTCGCCCGTGCTCAATGCGCCATCATCCCTCCATCATTTGCCTGCGCTCACCCCGCCGATACTCGTGCGCGCGCGGGTGAGACCGTGTCATTCGCAGGGGGTGATGAGGTTTCACCCGCGGGCCCGACATGCTCGGGCCGTGCCTGAGCCGAGCGCCGCCCGCGCAGTGGTCGCGAGCGTCGTCGGCGCTGTGGTACATGGACTGAGGGGGGATCTCGGTAGGGGTCTGCCGGACGTACTTCCCGATCGGGAGAGGCCCTGAGTTGCGCAACCGCACGACTATCTTGATCCTCGGCACGGCGCAGTTCGTGATGGTGCTCGACAGCACGGTCATGAACGTATCGATCTCGCAGGTCGTCGCGGATCTGCACACGACCGTCTCGGGGGTGCAGCTCGCGATCACCGCGTACACGCTCGTGATGGCGGCGTTCATGCTGACCGGCGCGAAGCTAGGGGACATCTGGGGGCGCCGGCGGGCCTTCTCGATCGGCCTCGCGGTGTACGGGGTGGGCTCGTTGACGACCGCGCTCAGCCCCAACCTCGGGGTCCTGTTGCTCGGCTGGTCGGGCATCGAGGGGCTCGGAGCGGTGCTCGTGATCCCGGCGATCGCCTCGCTGACCGCGGTCAACTACAGCGGCCGCGAACGGGCGCTCGCGTACGGGCTGCTCGGCGGGATCGCCGGCGCCGGCGCGGCCGCCGGCCCGCTGATCGGGGGCTTCATCACCACGGAGTTCACCTGGCGGGTGGTGTTCGCGGCGGAGACCGTGATCGTGCTCGTGCTGCTCACCTTCGTGAGCAAGATCGGAGACCGCCCGTCCGGCGAGCGGATCAAGCTCGACCTGGTCGGGGCCGGCCTCTCGGCGCTGGGGCTCGGGCTGACGGTGTTCGCGATCCTCAAGATCAGCACGTGGGGCCTGTTCACGCCGATCGGGGCGCTCACGATCGCCGGGACGCGGATCACCCCGTTCGGCTTCTCGGTCGTCCCCTTCCTGATTCTCGCCGGCCTCGTGATCCTCGGCCTGTTCGCCCGCTGGGAGCAGCGCGTGGCCGCCGCCGGGCGCACCCCGCTGCTGGCGCCAGACCTGCTGCACATCCCGCAGCTGCGCGCCGGCCTCTCGACGCTTGTCTCGCAGTACCTGATCCTCGCCGGCACGTTCTTCGTGATCCCGCTCTACCTGCAGCTGGTGCTCGGTTACAACGCGCTGGAAACGGGAGTAAAGATCCTGCCGATCTCGGTGACGATGATGCTCGCCGCGGTGCTCGGTCCGCGCCTGGCGACGCGCACCTCGCCCCGCAAAGTCGTGCAGATCGGGCTCGGCTTCCTGTTCGTCTCGATCGCCTGTCTGATGGCGTCGATCTCCCCGTCGCTCTCCTCCGTCGCGTTTGCGCTCTCGCTGGCGGGCTTCGGCGTCGGGATCGGCCTGGCGTTCTCCCAGCTTGGCAACGTCGTGATGTCCTCGGTCGACGAATCGCGCTCCAGCGAGGCCGGCGGTGTTCAGGGCGCCGCGCAGAACCTCGGCCAGTCGCTTGGCACGGCGCTGATCGGCGCCGTCCTGCTCACCGGCCTGACCACTGGCTTTCACGACCGCGTGCTCGCCGACCCCGCGGTCCCCGCGCAGGTCCAGCAGCAGGTCGTGAACGGCACCGAGGAGGGGCTGCCGATGGTCTCCCAGGCGCAGTTCAAGGCCTACGCCGAGCAGGCTGGGCTGCCGCCCGAGCAGGTCGCCAAGCTGGTCGGCTACTACAACGACGCGCAGATCGAAGCGCTCAAGCGCGCGCTGCTGCTGGCGTCCGCCTTCGCGCTCGTCGGGCTGGGGTTCGCCCGGTCGCTCCCCGGCGAGGCACTCGCCGCGGCGGAGGAGGACGAGCCGACGGCGCAAACGCCGCGCCCGCAGCCGGCGGTGTAGGCTGCGCAGACCGCCGTACCACCCCTGGCGGGCGAGGACGGATCACCTTCGCGGCGGGGAGGCTGCAAGCGGATGACGAGCGCGGTCCCACCGGAATGAGTTCGAGCGCGGGTCCCCCCACCGGATCGAGCCCGCCCGCCGATGGGCCGCCCCCGGCTGCGCAGGACTCGGGTAGGGCGGTCGAGTCGAGGCGACATCCGCCGGGGTTCTGGCGCTCGCGGACATTGGTCGTGCTGGCCAGCATCCTCGTCGTCTTCTCGATCATGGCGACGTGGATCCGCGCGCAGATCATCGACACCGAAGGCTGGACGCAGACCAGCGTGCGGCTGCTGCAGAACGAAAAGGTGCGCGAAGTCGTCGCCGGCGACCTCTCCGAACGGCTGCTGAGCGTCGTGGACGTCCAGAACCTGGCCGCCGAAAAGCTGCCCAAGGTGCTGCAGCCGCTGGCGCCGGCGCTCTCCACTGCCGCGGCGCAGATTGTGCCCCAGGCGATCGAAAAGGCGCTCGAGGTCCCCGCGATCCAGGAACTGTGGGGACGCGCCAACCACGTCACGCACGAACAGGTGACGAAGATCCTCAACGGGGGCAGCGGCGCGCTCTCGACCTCAGGGGGTGTGGTGAGCATCAACCTCGAACAGCTGGTCGACCGCATCGGCTCACGCCTGGGGGTGGGCAGCGAAGTCGGGGCCAAACTGCCCGCCAACCGGCGCCGCCTCGTGCTGCTGCGCTCCTCTCAGTTGAAGCTCGCGCAGGATGGTGTCAAAGCCCTGCGCGGCCTCAGCTTCGTGCTGCCGCTGCTCGTGGTGCTGCTGTACCTGGGGGCGCTCTGGCTCGCCGCCGGCTACCGGCGGCGGGTGCTGCTGGAGATTGGCGTGGGCATCATCGCGGGGGCGCTCGTGGCGCTCGTGCTGCGCCGCTGGGTCGAGTCCTACGTGGTGAGCAACCTCGTGCAGAACGAAGGCGTCCGCCCCGCGATGCGCGAAGTCCTCGACATCGCCACCGCCGGCTGGCGCAGCCGCGCGCTGTGGCTGCTGATCACCGGTGTCGTGGTGATCTTCGCGGGCTGGGTCGCCGGCCCGATGCGCTGGGCGGTGAAGATCCGGGAGCTGATCGCCGAGCCGCTGGAGCACCACCCCGGCTGGTTCGCGGCCGGTGCGGTGGCGCTCGTGTTGCTAATCGCCACGCTCGGGCCGACGCGCACGCCCGGTCAGGCGCTGCCGCTGCTGATCGAGCTCGTGCTGGTTGTCGTCGGGGTGTTCGCGCTGCGCCGCCAAGTTGTGCAGGAGCAGGGGGAGGGGTCGCGGGAGAGCAGCCCGGGGACGATGTGCCTGCCCCGACGTGATTGGTCTAACCACGGCTATATAGGTTCTCTTTCGACCCCATTACCCCGGCTATATAGACCCATACCCCCGCTATATATAGGCCCGCATACCCCCGCGGTGACCGGGCCGGGTGCCCAGTCTCAGATCCCCTGCTCGGCCACGACGCGGCCGCTCGCGACGGCATCAACCAGCGCGCGGTGGTCCAGTTCGTTCTGGTCGGCGTACGTCTCGGCGAAGCGCGCGAGGGCGCGGTCGAAGGTGTCGCCGCGCCCGAGGTAGCTTGCGATCGCGATCGAGTCGCCTGAGCGGGCGTGCGCCCGCGCGAGCGTCCAGCCACACATGCGCCCGTAGATCGACATGCCCGGCGGCTCCATCACGCCGACGTCGGCCGAGCTCTTCCAGTCCCACAGCTGGCGCATGTAGAAGTCGCGGGTCTCGCCGTCGATCCCGGTGGTGCGCAGCCAGCCGAGCATGATGTCGGAGGAGGCCTGCATCAGCCGCTGCCCCTCGACAACGCGCCGGCCATGGTTGTCGTACTCGCTCTTGCCGAGGAACGGCTCGAGCACCGAGGCCTGGGCCTCCTTGCACTGCAGGAACAGCGGGTCCTCGTTGTCGCGCCCCAGTAGCAGCGCTACCCAGGCGCGGGTGCCGACGGAGCCGACGCCGACGACTTTGCGCGCGAGGTCGACGAAGCGGAAGTGCTCGAGCAGGTGGCGGCGGTCGCCCTGCAGGCTCGTGCGGTAGGAGCGCAGTAGCTCGTGGACGCCGTCCTGGAATTTGCTCGCCTGCTCGGCGGGGAGCAGGTCCTCGACCCGAACGATTAGCGGCGGGTCGCTGATGATCTGGGGCTCGCCGTCGACCGTGTGCGCAAGGCGTTCGAAGGCGCGTGTGCTGTCCTTGGTAACAGCCTTCGTCGCCGCCTTGCGAAACCGCTTGAGCTGCTGCGTGGGCGCCTGTGCTTCGAAGCGCGCCAACAGCGAGGCGCGGTCCAGGCGGGCGTACCAGATGTCGAGGTCGCGCATCTGCGCGAAGCCGTGCATCGCCTCGCGGTACTCGCCGACCGCGGCGCGCACCGTCTCGCGGCGCTGGGCGCCGGTGAAGCCGCGCTCGCGCCCCGCGATCGCGATCGAGGCGGCGAGGCGCTTGAGGTCCCACTCCCACGGGCCGGGCAGCGTCTCGTCGAAGTCGTTGACGTCGAACACGAGGTCGCGCTCGGGCGAGGCGAAGCCGCCGAAGTTCGAGAGGTGCGCGTCGCCGCAGAGCTGCACCTGGAACCCCGACCGCGCGGTCGAGGCGAGGTCGGAGGCCATCACGTACGCCGCGCCGCGGAAGAACGCAAACGCCGAGGCCATCATCCGCCCGTAGCGGATCGGGACGAGCTCCGGCACGCGCGTGGTGGCCTGCTCCTCGAGCAGCGCGATCGGGTCGGGGCGCTCGGCCCACGGCTCCCACTCGGCGTGGCGCGAGCGCGGGGTCTCCACGCGCGCGGCTTTGCCGCGCGCGCTGCGCTCCTGCGGTGAGAGGTGCGGGAGCCGTGGCCCGCCGACGGTTGCGCGTCGGCGCGGGCGCTGCTGAGGCTCCCCTGCGGGGCTCTTGTCGGTGTTCACAGCCGCCATGGTCGCTCGAACGATTGACTGTAACTGGGTGAGCCTGCCTCACTCCCCGTGGGTGAGCGTCGCCTGCAGGACGTCCTCGATCACCTGGCTCTGCGGCCGCCCCCACCGCGCGGTAGCCCAGTCGATCAGCACCTTCAGGCGCTGGCCGGGCACGCCGCCGAGGTAGTACATGTGCACCGTCAGGTAGGTGAAGAACGCGGGTCGCCCCCACAGCTCCAGGCCGCGGATCGCGCACACCGCCCGCCCGCGCCCCACCACCGCGAGCGTGCCCTTGTCGAAGTAGCGAAACGGCGTGGAGGCGCTCGGGGCGCCCGCGTGGATCGCCTTTGCCACGTGGCGGGCCTGCTGGATCGCCGTGGTGGCGAGGCCCGGCAGCGGCTTGCCGTCGGCGCCGGCGAGCGTGGTGGCGTCGCCGATCGCGGAGATCTCGGGGTGTCCGGGCACCGTCAGGTCGGGTTCGACGTGCACGCGACCGGCGTGGTCGGCGCTCGCCCCGGTCGCGGCAGCGAGCGTCGCGGCGAACGGGGCGGCCCGCACCCCGGCGGCCCAGACCACGGTGCGCGCGACGATCCGCTCCTCCGGCTGGGCGTCCCTCGCCCCGATCGTCACGCCGCGGTCGTCGATCGCCGTGACGGGGGAGTGCACCCTGACGTCAACGCCGAGCGAGGCGAGCTGGCTGGCGGTCTTGCGCGAGAGCCGCTCGCTGAACGTCGGCACGACGCGCGCGCCGGCGTCGAGCAGGATCACGCGCGCGTCGGCGGCGCGAACGAGCGAGTAGTGGCGTGAGAGCGTGTCTTTGCAGACGATCGCGATCTCCCCAGCCACCTCCACGCCGGTGGGTCCGCCGCCGATCACGACGAACGTGAGCAGCTCGCGACGCTCGCGCTCGTCCGTGGAGCGCTCGGCGCGCTCCAGCGCGGAGTAGAGCCGCCCGCGCAGCGTGAGCGCGTCGGCGAGCGTCTTCAGGCCGCAGGTCACCTCGCTCCAAGCGTCGTTGCCGAAGTAGGAGGTGCGCGCGCCGCAAGCGACGACCAGGCTGTCGTACGCCAGCCGCTGGCCGTCGTCGAGCTCCAGCAGCCGGCGGGCGGGGTCGAGGCCGGTCACCTCCGCCATCAGCACCTTGGCGTTGGCCTTGCGCTGTACCACGGTGCGGATCGGCGGCGCGATCTCGCCCGCGGCGAGGCCGCCGCACGCGACCTGGTAGAGCAGCGGCTGGAAGAGGTGGTGGTGCATGCGGTCCACCACCGTCACCTCGACGTCGGCGCCGCGCAGCTCGCGCGCGACGGTGAGCCCGCCGAAGCCGCCGCCGATGATCACCACCCGGCGGCGCCCGGGGGCGCCCTCGCCCGTCGCTGGGGAGCGCCAACTTTCGTCCTCGCCCGCGGGCGGGGGCGTGCCCTTGTCTTCAGCCGTCATCGGCACCCGGGAGGAGAAGCGGTTGCATCACGAGATCTCCGCAATCCGCTCGGCGAGGATGATCCGCGCGGCGGCCTCGATCAGCGCGAGGTGCGAGAACGCCTGGGGAAAGTTGCCGAGGTGGCGCCCCGTGGAGGTGTCGAACTCCTCGGCGTACAGCCCGAGCGGCGAGGCGACGCGCAGCAGCCGTTCCATCAGGTCGCGAGCGCGCTGCTCCTCGCCGACGATCGCCAGCGCGGAGACGAGCCAGAAGGAGCAGATCAGGAAGGAGCCCTCCTTGCCGGCCATGCCGTCGTCGGTCTCCTCAGTGCGGTAGCGCAGAACGAAGCCGTCCTCGGTCAACTCGTCGGCGATCGCGAGGACGGAGGCGTGCAGGCGCTCGTCGCCGGGCGCCATGAAGCCGAAGATCGCCGCCAGCAGGGTAGAGGCGTCGAGCGCGTCGGTGTCGTAGTGCTGGCGCAGGACGCCGGCCGAGGTGAGCCCGTGGGCGAGGATGTCGGCGCGGATCTCCTCCGCGGTGGCGCCCCACGCCTCCTGGCGCGTGGAATCCCCGCGCATCGCCGCGAGCTTGGCGGCGCAGTCCATCGCGACCCAGCACATGAGCTTCGAGGAGACGTACTGCCGGGGCGCCCCGCGGGCCTCCCAGATGCCCTGGTCCGGTTCGCCCCACACGCGCGTGGCGCATTCGGCCTGAGCCTCCACGATCGGCCACAGTCTACGGGGCAGGCGCTGGGAGCGGCGGGAGTGCAGCAGGATCGAGGAGAGCGCGGCTCCGAAGACGTCGTTCTGGCGCTGGTCGAAGGCACCGTTGCCGACTCGCACGGGGCTCGCACCGGCGTACCCGGAGAGATCGTCGCGCGTGGTCTCGGTCAGCTCGCGCCGCCCGTCGATCCCGTACATGATCTGCAGTGCCCCGTCCTCGTTGCACTCCAGGTCGGCGACGAACTGCATGAACTCCTCGGCCTCCCAGTCGAGGTTGAGGTAGTGCAGCGCCTGCAGCGTGAAGGTGGAGTCGCGCAGCCACGTGTAGCGGTAGTCCCAGTTGCGCTCGCCCCCGGGGGTCTCCGGCAGCGAGGTCGTGAGCGCGGCGACGGTCGCGCCGGTGGGCATGTAGGTGAGGCCCTTGATCGCCAGCGCCGAGCGCTGGATCGGCTCGCGCCAGCGGTGGTCGGGCAGGCGGGCGCGCCCGAGCCAGCCGCGCCAGTAGCCCCCGGTGGTGGCCAAGCGCGCGTTGGCGTCGTCGACGTCGCGGGGCCCCTCGAGCTCCCCCGCCCAAGAGAGCGAGCAGAAGATCTGATCGCCCTGGTGGAGCACGTGGCGGGCACGGACCCAGTCGCCCTCGACGCCGAGCGCCATGTCGGTTGCGAGGCGGATTGTCTGCCCGGCCCCGGAGGCGTCGGCTGAGTGACCGTCCTCGGCGACGGTCCACTCGGCGGGGACGCGCCCGTAGTCGAAGACCGGTTCGCAGGTCAGCTCGACCTCGACTTCGCCCTCCAGGCAGAAGGCAACGCGCACGAGCAGGTGCTCGGCGTCTTCGTCGGTGGGGGGCCGCGTGTGGGGCGTGACGACGTCCACGCCGCGGCGGGGCCCGAGCGTGAGCGCGTCGCGCACGGCGACCCAGCCGGTGGAGGTCGTCCAGGTCGTGAGCAGCGTGTTGGTGCCCGGCTCGTATACGCGCGCGGTCGGCACGTTGATGCCGAACGGCCCGAACCGAAACGCCCCGGCCTCGCGGTCCAGCAGCGTACCGAACACCGAGGGAGCGTCGAAGCGGGGCACGCACAGCCAGTCGATCGCCCCGTCGGGCGCCACGAGCGCGCCGGTGTGACAGTCCGAGAGGAACGCGTAGTCGGCGATCGGCGGGAACGGCGAGGGGGCGGCGGCGCTTTGGGGGGCGGTGTCGCTTTGGGGTGCAGTGTCGCTCATGTGAAGATCACCAGGTGGTGGTTTGCGGGAGTGTCATTTGGGATCGTCCGCGCGGGTGTGTGCGGGGCACCGCGGGGAGTGTGCGCGGGGCCTCCGTGCCCCGCGTCGCGGCTATGTGTGGCGGACAGGGGAGAGTCCCGTGGGCAACACATCTGGGTGGGCAGGGGAGAGCGTCCTATGGCAACACATATGGCCCACCGGATGGGTGGTCTCACATCACCCGGTCGGGGTGAATCGCGGTTCGCCCGGCGTGTGGTCGGCGGTCGGGCCCGGCTCCTCCTGCCGGGCGGTGTCCTGTGCGTGGTACTCGCGGAGCAGCTCCTCCTCGCGCTCACGCTTGGGGAAGCGGAAGAAGACGAGCGTGGCGCCGAGCAGGATCGCGATGATGCCGGCGAGGTAGGCGTGGTCGGCGCCCTGCAGGAAGGATTCCTTCGCGCCCGCCGTGATCTGGGCGGCGTAGTGGGGGTAGCGCTGGGCGGTGTCTGCGGCGCTCGAGAACGACTTCTCCAGCTCGGACTGGACGGAGTTGGTGACGAGCGCTTTCTCCGGTGAGGAGGCGACCGCGGTGGCAACGGCGGCGGCGTAGCCGGCGGTGAGGATCGCGCCGAGGATCGACTGCATGATCGCCCCGCCGAGGTCGCGCTGCAGGTCGGCCGTGCCGGAGGCCATGCCCGCCCGCTTGACCGGCACCGAGCCGGTGAGCGAGTGTGAGGCGGGGGTGCCGGCGAACCCGACACCGGCTCCGACGAGCGCGTAGGCGAGGCCTACCTTCCAGTAGGCGATGTGGTCTTCCCACAGCAGCAGCATCGTGAGGAAGCCCAGCAGGCAGAAGGCGTAGCCGACCAGCAGCGCTACGCGGGCGCCGTGGGTGTTGACGAGCTTGGCCGAGCGCGGGGCGATCAGCACCATGAACACGGCCGCGGGGATGATCGACAGGCCGGCGTCGAGCGTGGAGTAGCCGAGCACGTTCTGCAGGAACTGCTGGCCGACGAACATCGCGCCCATCAGTGTGCCGAAGACGATGATCCCAGCGCACGCGGCGACCCAGAAGACCCTGCGTTTGGCGACGTCGAGGTCGTACAGCGGCTCACGGGCGCGGCGCTGGCGGATGACGAACGCGCCCGTGGCGGCGAGGGCGATCACCCCCAGCCCGATCGCGAGGGTCCCTTTGCCGGGCACGGGCGCGAAGTTGATCCCGAGCACGAGCGCGGCGACGAGCAGCACCGAGAGGATGCCGCCGAGGTTGTCGACGGGGTCGCTTGTCTCGTTGACGTGGGCGGGAACGAGGCGCCACGCCATCACGAACGCGACCAGGGCGAGCGGCAGGGTGATGAAGAAGACGGAGCCCCAGTGGAACTGCAGGAGCAGCGCCCCGGAGAGCAGCGGGCCGAGCGCGGAGATCGCGCCGCCGATGCCCGACCACAGCGCGATCGAGCGCGTGCGCGCCGGCCCCGACCACAGCGCGGTGATCAGCGCGAGCGTCGTCGGGAACGCCATCCCAGCCGACAGGCCGCCGATTATGCGCGCCGCCAACAGCACGCCGATCGAGGGCGCGAACGCCGCCAGCAGCGACGCCGGGATCGACAGCCCCATGCCGAGCAGCAGCATCAGCTTGCGCCCGTAGCGGTCGCCGACCGCGCCGAGGTAGAGGACCGAGGCGGCGAGGCCCAGCGAGTAGCCCACGGCGACGAGGTCGAGTTCGGTTTGCCCGGCTTCGAACGCCTTGCCGATGTCGGGCAGCGCGACGTTCGCGACCGCGAGGTTGAGGTTGGCGACGGCGGCGACGGCGATCAGCGCAGCGAGGACGAGCCCCGCGCGCTTGGGGGCCGACGAGACTTCAGGCGCCGACGAGGCTTCGGCCGTGCTCGCCATGGCGGCGATCCTGAAGGGGGACGGGGTGAGCCGACATCATCCCAAGCGGGCGAGGCCGGCCGTCGAGGGACCTGCGCACGATCGCCGACGACCACCGGATCGCTCAGCGTCCACGAATCATCCACCACCAAGCGTCTCGCGCCTGTCGAATCACCCCGATCAGGTGATGTCCTCTCACCCGGGGTGCAAGCACACTCGGTGCACGATGATGAGGCGCAGGAGACCAATTATGCGAGGTGCGATGGTGGGCGGCGTCGGCTACGCGGCTGGCCGCGCGGGCGCTAGGCGCTCGGGACAGGAGCAGTCCCAGGAGCAGCGGCTCGCGGAACTCGAAAGCCAGCAGCAGGCCCCCCCGAGCGCCCCGGCAGCACCGCCAGCGGAAACGACGGTCGAGCAGCTGCAGAAGCTCGCGCAGCTGCGTGACAGCGGCGTGCTGACGCCCGAGGAGTTCGAGGCCCAGAAGCAGAAGGTCCTCGCGGGCGGGTGAACACGGTGATCGGTCCCGTACAGCTACTCGTGGTCGGCTTCGACCAGCCCAATTTCCAGGGCGAGGTGCTCGCCGAGCTGCAGAGCCTCAAGGAGAACGACGTCGTCCGCGTGATCGACATCCTCGTGGCCAACAAGGACGCCGCGGGCGAGGTGGAGACGGTGCAGATCAGCGACCTCTCCGCCGACGAGGCGCAGGAGCTCGGCGAAGTCGTCAAGGCGCTGATCGGCCTTGGAGAGATCGCGGGTGGTGACGCCGAGGGCGCCGCACGGATGTGGTCGAGCGACGAGCAGCCGGGCCTGACCGAGGAGGATCTCCTCGACGTGCTCGCCGAGATCCCACCCGACACCGCGGTGGCGATCGCCCTGCTGGAGCACCGCTGGGCGATCCCGATGCGCGAGGCGATCGTGAGGGCGGGGGGCTTCCCGATCCTCGACTCTTGGGTGCACCCGCGCGACCTCGTCGAGGTCGGCCTGCTCGCGGCCGCCGAGGCCGAGCAGACGCTGAGCTGACACCGCAACCAAGACCAGCCTCGCTCAGACCAACCCACAGTGGGTGCCGGGCTGCACAAGTAGGGCGCCGGGTCACGTAGATCGGCAGCCACTACAGAGGACCTGTCGCAGCAACGCCGAGCAGCCGTCCCCGTAGGGACGGCCAACTCCTAAATCCTCACCCCCAGTGGGTGACGACCGTTCATCCCGACCGCCCATAGCGTGAATGTGCGAGGCCCGCAAAGCTGTGAGAGGCGCGCTCGCCGAGGATTCAAGTGACAACCGCGGTCTACGAGATTCGCATCAAGGGCGGCATGAGCGACCAGCTCCTCGCCGCCTTCGAGGGCATGGAATCGACCGTCCAGTCGGCCGAGACAGTCCTGCGCGGCCCCGCGGTCGACCAGGCCGCCCTGCACGGACTGCTCGACCGCGTCCAGGCCCTCGGCCTCGAGCTGATCGAGGTGCGGCGCCTCTCGGATGCCCCGTCCGCCGCGGACCGCTAATCAGACCCGCTGCACGACCCGGGGCCGCTTGATCCCCGAGGGGAGCAGGCCGAGCCGGCGGGCGCGGTCCACCGCATCGGCGCGGCCGCTCGCGTCGAGCTTGCGGTAGATGCTGCGCAGGTGGGTCTTGACGGTGTTCAGCGACACGAACACCTCCGCCCCGATCTCGGCGTTGGAGAGCATCGTCGGCAGGTAGCGCAGGATCCGCTGCTCGCGCTCGGTGAGCGGCGCGAGCAGCGTGACGGCGGAGGGGTCGCGCTGGCCGACCCCGTCGAGCAGCACCTCCAGCAGCGCGGGGTGGGCGGTGCCGCTCTGCGCTTGGAGCTCCAGCAGCTCGCGCACCGCCGGCCCGTTCAGCAGGAACGCGTCGCGGAACGGCTCGCGCTCGGCCGGTGCGAGCGCGCGCTCGAGCGCCTGCGAGGCAGCGGTGTCGTCACCGGCGGCGTGGTTGACGAGCGCGCGCAGCAGCCACCCCTCGACGAGTGTTGCGGGGTGGGTGGCGGTAGCCTGCCCAGCGCCGGCAGGTCCGTGCTCGGGGAGCGCCCGGGCGAGCGACTCGGCCGCCCGCTCCAGCTCGCCGGCGCGCAGGTCGAGGCTCGCCTGGCGGACCAGCAGCTCAACGTGCTGAGGTTCTCGCTCGCTGGCGGCGGCGAGCGTCTCCGCGGCGCGCTCGAGCTCTCCGGCGGCCGCCAGCACCCGCGGCTCCACGTCCTCCAGCGCGACCCCCAGGAGCTCCGGTGTGGGGTCGCAGTCGACCAGCTCGGCGCGCACTGCGCGCAGCTTCAGCGCGCCGCGGGCGGCCGAGCGGGGCCCCGCGGCCGCAAGTGCGAGTGCCTGCAGCAGGTCGGTGGCGAGCCGCACGGGCGCCTCGGCGGTCGTGGCGGCGCTCGCGGCGCGGGTCAGCAGACTCTCGGCGGGCTCAAACTCGCCCCGTTGGTAAGCGCCCATCGCGGAGGCGAGGTACCCGCACGCCGTCGCCGGGCCCTCGCTCCAGCCGCGCTGCTCGGCCAGCCCCACCGCCTGCGAGCTGAGCTCCTCGGCGCGGTTCAGCTCGCCGCTCAGCAGGTGCACGAGCGCGAGCTGCGCGAGGCAGTCCATCGCGATCTGCTCGTGGCGCTCCTCGCTGGCGAGCGCGAGCGCCTCCTGCAGGTTCGCCGCGGCGGCCACGGCGTCGCCGGACCACAGCTGCGTGGCTCCGAGGTTGGAGAGCGCAAAGCTGCGCAGCGACGCCCAGCAGTGGTGCGAGGAGGCTCGGGCCGCGTCGGTGAGCTTGCGGGCCAGGCGCTCGGCGTCCTTGACGTTGACGCGCAGACGCGCGTGGTACAGCGCCACGGTCGTGAGGACCACGTCCAGCGCCTCGCGGGCAGGTCCGGCGACCTCGCTGCGGGCGGCTCGAGCGATCGTCAGGTGGCGCTCGGCGTCCTGGAGGTCCCCGTCCTGTAGGCGGCTGCCGGCGAACGCGGCCGCCAGCCGCGGGTCGGCAGCTACGACGTCGGCGGGCAGCTGCGCCATCGGGCCGCGCATCGCGGCGGACCGGCCGCGCAGGAACAGCTCGAGCCAGTTCTCGGCGATCAGATCGCCCGCCTGCTCCCAGTCCTCGCCGGCGAGGGCGTGGCGGATCGCGGGCATCGTCTCGCCCTGCTCGGAGTACCACCGCGCCGCGCGGCGGTGTAGGAAGGGGATCTCCTCGGGGTGCGCGTGGCGCAGGTGTGCCCGCAACAGCTCCCCGAACAGCGGGTGGTAGCGGTACCAACGGCCCTCGGCGTCGGTTGACTGCACCGGCGCCCCCAGGTGCTCGATCGCAGCGAGCGTGAGCGTGGCGCCCCCGTGGCCGGTCAGGGCGTCGGCCAGCTCGGGGCTGACGGTGTCCACGAGGCAGGTCCTCAGCATGAACTCGCGCCGGTCCCACGGCAGGCCGGCGAGCACCTCGGAGACGAGGTAGTCCGCCACCGTCCGGTCGGTGCCGGCGAACTCGGCCAGGAAGCGCGCCGGCTCGGGGTGCCCGTGCAGCGAGAGCGCCGCCAGGCGCAGGGCCGCGGCCCAGCCCTCAGTGCGCGCCCACAGCACCTCGATGTCTGCGCCGGAGAGGGTGAGGTCGAGCTGCCGGCAGAGTTCGGCCGTCTCGTTGCGATCGAACGCGAGATCCCCGATGCGTAGCTCCGTGAGCGCGCCGCCTACGCGCAGCCGCTCGACCGGCAGCGGCGGGTCGGCGCGGCCGGCGAGCACGATCCGCAGCTGCTCGGGGGCGTGGCGCACGAGAAAGTCGACCGCTGCGGTCGCCTGGGGGCTCGTCAGCTCGTGGATCTCGTCAAGTACGAGCACCAACGGGGAGCCCAGTTCGGCGAGACCGTTGACGAGCAGCGCCAGGAAGCGCTCGGTGCGCGCCCCCACCGGCGGCTTCAACCGGCCCAGCACGCTGCTGGGTTCGATCAGCTTCGAGCTGCACAGCGCGCTCAGCAGGTCCTCGAGTAGCCGACAGGCGTCGTTGTCGTCGCCGTCTAGCGACAGCCAGCACGCGGGGCCCGGCAGCTCGCGGGCCGCGATCCACGAGGAGAGCAGCACGGTCTTGCCCGCCCCGGCCGGTGCGGAGAGCAGCACGAGCCCCTCGCGGACTCCCTCGTCCAGGGTGTCGAG
Organism: uncultured Solirubrobacterales bacterium; assembly: GCA_963701215.1. Taxonomy (GTDB): domain Bacteria; phylum Actinomycetota; class Thermoleophilia; order Solirubrobacterales; family Solirubrobacteraceae; genus Palsa-744. The sequence goes on along the minus strand of OY969580.1, from coordinate 3,082,530 downwards.
GAGCCGCTCGCGTTGAATCAGATGGCGCGGGGTCGGCGGCACCAGCAGCTTGGTGGCCACAGTAGGGGCCGCCCTTGCCCGCTCAGCTGCGGGGCTTGACATTACGCGCTACCTCCTAGGAGTCGTCTGACCCAGAACGTGCGCTCAGCCTCCGGGGGAGAGGATGGCTGCCATCAGCCAAATATCCTACCACCTACAAAGATGTTCTGTTTATCCGAACGTCCTACGTAGTTTCCGCAGCGCGGGGTCACTGCAGCGTCCAGCGAGTGGGCGTATGCTCTATTTGTTACAAAGGTCCCCTTGGGGCCGTGCGGGTATCCCATCCTTGACTGAAAGGACACGTCGATGATCCTTGCAACCAGCTACCCGTTCCTCGAAGTCTTCTGGACGATGCTCATCTTCTTTGCGTTCGTCGTGTGGATCTGGATTCTGTTCACGGTGATGATCGACATCTTTCGTCGCCACGACACGTCGGGATTCGCCAAGGTCCTGTGGATCATCTTCATCATCGTGCTGCCCTACCTCGGCGTGTTCGTCTACCTGATCGCCGAGCACAAGGGGATGGCAGAGCGCGCCGTCAAACAGCAGCACGACGCGCAGGCACAGTTCGATCAGTACGTCCAGTCGGTCGCCACCAAGGCTGACCCGACCGAGCAGATCGCCAAGGCCAAGCAGATGCTCGACGGCGGCACGATCACGCAGGCGGAGTTCGACCAGATCAAGCAGAAGGCGCTCGCGGCCGCTTAGAACGCAACTTCCGCGACTCGTAGCGCGCACCGGCCGGCACCACGGGCGACCTCGCCGCATCCGAAGCGGCGGGGCGCTCAGCCGGTCACGCTGGAGGCGTTCAGCCGGCCGCCCAGCCGGCCACCCGCTGTGAAACCATTCTGCTCGTGATCGACGAGCAGACGACGATCGTGCGCCTCGCGCGCTTTGTGCTGGCCCACCGCCGCGTGGTGATGGTCGGGTGGCTGGTGGTGTTCCTTGCAGGAGCGGTAGGCGCCTCGCACGTCTCTAAACGCCTGGCGATCGACTTCTCGCTGCCGGGACAGCCCGGCTATGAAACGGCACAGAAGATCGATCGCCTCTATGGCAACGGCGGCTTCGCCCTGCCCGCGATCGCCGTGGTCACCGTCCCCCCCGGGCAGACCGTCCGCGGTGAGCAGGCCCAGCTCGCGCTCGCCTTCGCGCACGTGCACGCGCGTCTGCCCGTGGTGCGCGTGGTGGACTACGCCAACACCGCCGACCTCCACCTGATCACCAGCGACGGCCGCACCACCTACGCCTACCTGTTCACCCCCCTGGAGAAGACGTACGGCCTGCCCAAGATCCCCACGCGCGCCGAGCAGGTGCTGGCCGCCTCGCTGCCCCGCGGCACGCGGACCCGCCTCACCGGTCTGCAGCAGCTCTCCAACAGCGAAGAATCCGGCAGCGGGCCCGGGGTGTTCCTGGAGACGATCTTCGGCGCTCTTGGGGCACTCGCGGTGCTGGCGTTCGTGTTCGCCTCGCTGCTCGCCTTCGTCCCCCTGCTGATCGCCGCCGTCTCGATCCTCTCCACGCTGCTCGTGATCCTCGGGCTCACCTACATCGCCAACGTCTCGTTCATCGTGCAGTTCCTCGTCTCCCTCGTGGGACTCGGGGTGGCGATCGACTACTCGCTGCTGATCGTGACCCGCTGGCGCGAGGAGCGCGCACACGGGCGCGAGAACCACGAGGCCGTCGTCGTCGCGATGGCCACTGCGGGGCGCGCCGTGGTGCTCTCCGGCCTCACCGTCGCGATCGGGTTGATCGCCCTGGTGGTGCTGCCGGTCCCCGGGCTGCGCTCCGTGGGCTACGGGGGGATGCTGATCCCGCTCGTCTCCACCTCCGTGGCGCTCACCCTGCTGCCCGCCCTGCTCGGCGGCATCGGTCCGCGCGTGGACTGGCCGCGGATTCGCCACGAGGGCCGTGCCAGCCGCGGCTGGACTGCGTGGACGCGGATGCTCGTGCGCTGGCGCTGGGTGGGGACGGCACTCGCGCTCGCGATCCTCACCGCGCTGATCATCCCCTTCTTCAGCCTCACCACCGGCGAAACCAGCGCCAGCGCCCAGGCGCGCACCGGGCCCGCGCACGCCGCCTACGAACAGCTCCGCGCCGGGGGTGTCGCGAGCGGGGTGATCACACCGGTCGAAGTGCTCGTGCGCTCCCCCCAGGCACGCGCCACCCAGGCTCGCCTCGCGACCCTCTCAGGGTGGAGCGACGCGCTGCTCTCCGCCGCCCCCGACAGCAACCGCGCCGGGACCAGCATCGTCGTGGGGGTCCCCCACGAAGAGACCGTGAACTCCACCACCCTCGACTCCGTGCGCGCAGCCCGCAGCGCGCTGGAAGGCCGCCCCGGGGTGATCGGGATCGCAGGCGCGGGCCCCACCGAGCTCGATTACCAGCACGCCGTGTTCGGCAACTTCCCGTTGATGTTCTCGATCATCGCGCTGCTCACCGTCGTGCTGCTCGCGCGCGCGTTCCGCTCGGTCGTGCTGGCCGTGAAGGCGGTCGTGCTCAACCTCATCTCGATGGCCGCCGCGTTCGGTTTCATGACGTGGTTCTGGCAGGAGGGCCACGGCTCACAGGCGATCTTCGGGATCCCCGCCACCGGCGCGATCACCTTCTGGGTGCCGATCCTCGTGTTCGCCTTCCTGTTCGGGCTCTCGATGGACTACGAGGTGTTCATCCTCGCCCGCGTGCGCGAGGAGTACGACCGCACCGGCTCCACCAACCAGGCGGTCATCACCGGCCTCGGGCGCACCGGGCGCCTGGTGACGAGCGCCGCGCTGATCCTGTTCCTCGCGTTCGCCTCGCTCGCCTCGGCGCCGAACACCGACATCAAGGTGCTCGCCACCGGCCTCGGGGCCGGGATCCTGCTTGACGCCACCGTGATCCGGGCGCTGCTGCTCCCCGCGCTGGTCTCGTTGCTGGGCGATTGGAACTGGTGGTTTCCCCGCCCCGTGGCGCGGCTCCTGCGCGTCCCGGCGCCCGCGCCGCGCGAGGGCTACGCCTCCACGCAGGCGTGAGCGCGTAGCGGCGGTGTTTGTGGGTGGGTCGAGTGCCCGCGCGTCTACCCCACCTAGGCGGTGGTAAGCCTCAGAGCTGCGGCTCGGCGATCCACGGTGTGCCGATGCCGAGCAGCTCGCCGAGGCGCTCGAAGTGGCGATCGTAGTGCAGCACTTCCAAGCCCGAGCGCTGCGCCGCAACCGCGACGGTGAGATCGGTGAGCGGCAGCCGGTGGGCTCCGTGGGATCCGCCGTCGGCGAGCTCGCGCATCGCCGAGAGGACACCCCGTTGGACGGTGCGATCGACCGCGATCTCGCGGAGGCCGTCGAGCGTCCGGTCGAGCGCGGCGATTCTCTGCGGGCTGGGTGCATCGACGGTCAGCTCGTAGCGCACCGGCCAGCACCAGGCGACGTCGCCCCGCTCAGCAGCCGCGAACAGCAGCTCCCGCACCTGGGGCATCCGGCGCGCCAGCATCCACGCCGAGGTGTCGGCGAGCACCGCAGCCTGGCCATCCCACACCTCGACGCTCACACGCTGCTCGGGGGCGCGTTGAGCCGATCGATCTCCTCCAGGTCCAGGTCGAACCCATCGCTGTCCATCGCGGCAAACAGGGCTTCGATCGCTTCACGGCGGCCACGGCCGGCCTCCAATTCGACCTGCGCACCCGCCACTGCGAGCCGACGCACCAAGGTCGCATCGCCCTCGCGCGTGCCAGTCGTCGCGCGCACGCGCTCCAGCGCCTGACCGAGATCTGGGTCGGCCGTCACGGCGATCCTTGGATGCTTGCTCGGCATGACAACCTAGTGTAGCTCGTTGGGGTTACTCCTACATGTCGACGGCGGATGTCCGCCGCTGCCGGGGCGCTCGCGCCCTGTACGGCGCGCCGGGGCGCCCGCGCCCTCCACGCCGTGCCGGTACGTCCGCGTCCCCCATGGCGCGCTGGGGCGTCACCCTAAAGTGGACGGCGATGCCGGAGCTGCCCGAGGTTGAGATCACCGCCCGGCGACTGGATGCGGCCCTACGGGGAGCCGAGATCGAGTCGGCGCTGGCGCCCGGCATCAACGCCTTGAAGACCTTCGATCCGCCGCTCAGCGCGCTGGAGGGCCGCGCGATCGCAGGGGTGGGCCGTCGGGGGAAGCACCTGATCGTGGAGGTCGGGGGGGTCTCCAAGCCCGACGGACCTCCGCCGCTGGCGCTGTTGATCCATCTGATGTCCGCGGGCCGGCTGCAGCTGTATGACAAGCGCGCGGGGCCGCGGGATCGCACGTCGCGCCTGCTGGTGCGGCTGGCGCCACGTGACAGGGAGCCGCCGTCCGTTGGCGCCGTGCGGGAGGGCGAGTTGCGCCTGCGCGAGTTCGGCTCCAAGCAGGCGGCGTGGGTCAGGCTGCTACGCGCGGAGGAGCTCGAGCGCGAGGAGACGCTCGCGAAGCTCGGGCCGGAAGCGTGGCCGGACCCGCCGCCGCTGCGCGAGTTGCTGGACGTTCCCCGCCCGCTGCACACGATGCTGCGCGACCAGCGCACACTTGCGGGCATCGGGCGCTCGTGGGTGGACGAGATCCTGTGGGAGGCGCGCCTCTCACCGTACAAGCGCGGCGCGGACCTCGAGGACGAGGAGGCGCAGCGGCTGAGGGAGGCCGTCGCGGGCACGCTGGGCGCGGCGATCGAGCACTACGAGCGGGTGGTCGCGCTGCCGATCCCCGACAAGCTGCCGATGCCGCTGCGGGTGCACCGCCACGAGGGGCAGCCCTGTCCCCGCTGCCAGACGACGCTGCGCGCGGTGCACTTCGAGGACTACGTGATCGCCTACTGCCCCGCCTGCCAGACGGAGGGGCGGGTGCTCAAGGACCGTCGCCTCTCGCGGCTGTTGAAGTAGTGGCGTCCTGGATGCGGTGCGACCCCGTACGGGCGGAAGCTGGAAGCATTTTTCCTCGACCTGGTTAGGATGCGAGCCATGATTGAGCCTGGCCAGCAGGCCCCCGACTTCGAGCTGCCCGACCAAGACGGCAACCCCGTCAAGCTCTCCGAGCTGCGCGGCCGGCCGGTCGTGGTCTACTTCTACCCGAAGGCCGACACCTCCGGGTGCACAGTCCAGGCGTGCGGGGTGCGCGACCATCGGGGTGACTACGCGAGCGTCGGCGCGACGGTGCTGGGCATATCCCCGGACCCGGTCGCGAAGGTGAAGAAGTTCCACGACAAGCACGACCTCGGCTTTACCCTGCTCGCCGACGAGGGCCACGCCGTGGCCGAGGCGTTCGGGGTGTGGGCACAGAAATCGATGTATGGGCGAACCTACTGGGGCAACGAGCGGACGACCTTCATCGTCGACTCCGACGGGCGGGTAGCCGATGTGCTGCGCAAGGTCAAGCCAGCCGAGCACGACGGGCGGGTGCTGAAGGCGCTGGAGCGGGCTGCTCCGCTGGTGGTCTGACTTGTCTCACCGACCAGATCGTGTTCAAGTATTGATAACAAGTAGCCGCAGCGGTACGTAAGCTCACATTAGGGCTTGACAGTTGCGCGGCGATGCGTTACGCTGCGTCAGCAGTCCGGGGGTCTCAACGATGGGACACCGGAGAACATAGGGTCCGGCTGGGGTCAGACCGACTTGTGGTTGACTTCGAGCGCTCGCAGGGTGTGTGGGTTTGGGAAGAGGGGCTGGGTCAGAGCGATGAGGGAGTTGTTTTAGCGTGGTTTCTAGAGGGAGAAACGTGATAGGGATGTATGCGTCTCGTAGGGAGGGCGTAGCTAGATGCGCCAGCTTGGCGCTGCCGCATCTCTCTCTCTCTCTCTCTCTCTTCAGCTAGGCAGCTAGCCGAAGAACCTTCTCGTCGGGCGCTAACGCGCCGCACTGTCTTCGCCTCCGCGGGGGGTGGGCTCCCGGCGCCTCTGAGCGGGGCTGCCGGGGCTGCCGGGGCTGCACCCGCGTCTATGCGCGAGCGCGTGTCGTGGGGGGTGTGGTGATGGCGGCGCCGGCGCGTGGTGGTGCGGGGGCTGCGCGTCTGCGTGGGGCTGCGCGTACAGAGCCGGTCGTGCGGGCGGGGTCCGCCGGGCTGCGAGGGTCTAGGCGGCTGCCGTCTGCTCACGACGATATGTCGCGTGGGCAGGTTGAGGAGGTTCAGCGTTCGCGGTTGTTGGTCGCGGCGGCGGCGACGATCGACGAGTTGGGGTATGAGCGGACGTCGGTGCAGCGGATTACCGGTCGTGCGCGGGTTTCGCGGCGGACGTTCTATGAGCTGTTCGGCAATCTCGATGCGTGTCTGGTGGGGCTGATCGACGAGGTCGTGGGGCGCGTCGAGCGGGAGTTCGCGGCCGCGAGCTTGGAGCGCCTTGGGTGGCGTGAGCGGGTGCGTGGTGGCCTGTGGGTGATCCTCTCGTTCCTGGAGGAGGAGCCGGTGCTGGCGCGGATTTGTGTGGTGCAGGCGTTGGGTGGCGGGCCGCGGGTGTTGGAGCGTCGTGAGCAGCTTCTCGCGTGTCTGGCGGGGGTGCTTGATGGGGGTCGTTTTGAGGGTCCGCGGGGGGTGGAGTGTTCGTTGGTGACCGCGGAAGGTCTTGTGGGTGGCGTGTTTGGTGTGGTGTTTGCGCGGTTGCGTAGCGGTGATCGTAGGCTGTTGACGGGGCTGTTGGGGGAGTTGATGGGGATGATCGCGTTGCAGTATTTGGGGCCGCGGGCGGCGCGCCGCGAACAGCAGCGCTCGGCTCCCGCTCTGCGACCGGTTTCGCGCAGCCACGCAGGCGTCGGCGCGGGGGGCGCGCGGGGTGAGCCGGACCCGTTGGGGGAGGTTCCGATGCGCTTGACGTATCGCACTGCGCGGGTGCTTCAGTACATCGCCGAGCGTCCGTTTGCTAGCAACCGTATGGTTGGTGATCACGCTGGGATCGCTGACCCGGGGCAGATCTCGAAGCTTTTGCGGCGCTTGGAGCGCCTGGGGCTCACGGTCAACACTGGTGGGGGGCATCTGAGTGGTGAGCCGAATGCGTGGGAGCTCACGCCGCTCGGTGGGCAGGTCACGCAGCGCCTGGATGCCATCACGCACGACCGGACGGAGGCTGCGTGATGCGTCGCCGCGTCGAAGACCACGGGAACGGCGGGTCGATGGCGGCTACCCCGGCAGTGGTTCGCTTCCCAGCGCAGGTTGCGAGACCGAACGGTCCTCTCGGTGCAAGTGCAACACAACACAACCAGAGAGGGGCATCACTGTCAGTCCCCTCCGTTCTCCAGGAGGAGACATGACCATGTTCCAACGAGTACGTAAACACCTCACCCCCAGCACCTTCATAGCTTTGATCGCCCTCGTCTTCGCCCTCACCGGCGGCGCCTTCGCCGCGACTGGTGGCGGCAGTAATCCTTCGCATGCGACGCTGACGGCCTCGGCCGCCAAGGCGAAGGCTAAAACCAAGGCGGGCCCTCGTGGCCCCGCGGGCCCCAAGGGCGCGACCGGAGCAACGGGAGCCACGGGGCCGGCCGGCGCCACAGGCCCCGGCGGTCCGCAGGGACCGCAAGGCCCGGCGGGTTCCAGTGGCACAAACGGCACGAACGGCGAACCGGGTAAAAACGGCGAAAGCGTGACCAGCAAAGAAAAAGCGACGGGCAAAATAACCGGTAGCAAATGCGAAGAAGGCGGCTCCGAATTCACCGCGGCCGAAGGCAAGAAGACCTATGCCTGCAACGGCGAGAAGGGCGTGATCCACCCGGGCGAAACCCTTGCTCCCGAAGCCTCCGAGTACGGTGCGTGGACTGCCGGGGTGATACAGGGCACACCCCTACCCGTAGGGGACATATTGGATGTACCGGTTGCTTCCTTCACGATCCCACTGGCCGCACCCCTGCCGGAAGCGGACGTCCACTACATCAACCCAGCGGGCGAAGAAGTCTTGGAAGGAGGAGTGACGGTGAAGCCCCCGCTGGCGGACTGTAAGGGGTCCGCTAGCGCACCGACCGCCGAACCCGGCAACTTCTGTGTGTATGCCGGGCGTGAAGCAAGCGTAGAATCTCGTTCAGGACTGATCTATCAACCCGGCAACCTAGAGGAAGGCGCCGGCACGACCGGGGCGATCGAGCACTTCATAGTCACCGAAACGTATCAACCGTATGGCTTTGGCACCTGGGCGGTGACCGCCGCACCATAGGGAACGGGCGCTCTCCCCGGGGGCGTCGTCCCCCGGGGAGCCCGCGTAAAACGACACATCACACGAACACATTCAGACACAGACAGACACAGACACATGCACCACACCACTGAGAAAGGCACGTCAATGAGCAAGTCTAGCCACACCATCGGATCCGTGCTTCACCGTCTCGGTGTCGCTGGGTCCGTACGCTCGCGTGCCTTTCAAGGGATTGGTGCGCTCATCGCCGTCTTGGGCTCACTCGTGTTCGCCAGTGCCCCCACCCAGGCCGCGATTACGCATAAATATATTTCATCGCTCACCGGGGAGTCCGGCGGCTCCTTTGGCACCAACGTATGCGGTGTCACGGTCGATCCCGCCACCGGAAATGTCTATGTTGCCGATCGCGAAAATGACGCGATCGACATCTTCGAACCTTCAGGTGCCGGTGCTTACACCTACAAGTCTAAGATCGGCGGTATGAGCATCCCTTCCGGCTCCTTCGGCAATGCGTTTCCCCAAGCTCCCTGTTCCGTTGCGGTCAGCGACGTGACCGGTGACGTGTATTTTGCGGGTAGCAGTGAAGGAAATACTGAAGTCGTCTACGTGTTCAATGATTTGGGTGACTGGATCAAGACGATGAACGGCGCGGGCACGGCCAAAGAAGGCGGCACGCCCCAGGGATCGTTCGGCAACGGTTCCTACGTGGCGAACGTGGCCGTCGATCAGTCAAGCGGCGAAGTCTATGTTTCCAGCAGCCGCTATGAACTCGTTGACCGCTTCAATTCGACGAACGAATATGAGTCCCAGTTCAGTGCGCCCAACCCTAACTGGTTGGCTGGTAGCTCCGGCGGTGATATTTATGACTACAGCAGCGGTGATGTCTATGAGTTCGACTCGTCTGGGAGCCAGATCGCTGAGATTGCCGTAGCCGAGCATGGAGAGAACAGCATCGCGGTCGGCGCTGAAGGAGACGTGTACGTCGCCGGTGAAGAACTGTACAGTACGAGCCAAGAAGCAAATAAATACCCGACTCCTGTCGATCAGTATAACCCCGCGGGGAAATTGGAAGGGGAAACGCGGGGCACCCCGAGTGGTCCTTTCAGTAAACCCGAGAGCGTCGCGGTCAACTCTAGCGGAGACCTCCTTGTCGCCGACCGCAGTGCCTCCGGCGTCATCGGTTCTCCCGGCGCCGTGGATGTCTTCGGCGCGAGCGTGCTCGTGCCCGCCACGAGCGTTCAGGCGCCGTCCGGCGTGAACCCGACGACCGTGGTGCTCAATGGGAGCGTCAACCCGGCCGGTCTCGAAGTGACGTCGTGCGAGTTTGAATACGGCACCAGCACCTCCTACGGTCAGAGCGTGCCCTGCGAACAGACGGTAGGCGGTGGCACGGGCCCGGTGGCGGTCACGGCGAAACTGAGCGGTCTGCAGCCAGACACGACCTACCATTACCGTCTGAACGCCGCCAACGCCGACGGCGGGAACGCCTACGAAGCGGGCACGAACGATGAAGTCTTCACGACGCCCGGTGTCCCGCGGGTCGACAGCGAGTCCGCGGAAGTCAAGTCGACCGAAAAGACGGGACAGACGTACGCGACGCTGAAGGCACAGATCACGCCTGACTCCCTCGCGGGACATGAAACGACATACCAGTTCGAATATGGCGAAACGGAATCCTATGGCACGAGTATCCCTATTTCTCCCGGCGATCTCGGCTCGGGGGAGGCGCCGGTGTCGGTCGAAGCCGCACTGTCCGGCCTCAAGGTCGGCACGACCTATCACTACAGGGTTGTCGCCGAAAACGAATTCAGCAAAGAAGCGGGCAAAGCCGTCGCCGGTCTGGACCAGACGTTTACGACTGTCGCGGCTGTGCTCGTCGAAGGGCCGTCGGTTTCCAAAGTGACGGCCACGAGCGTGACGTTCAACGCGCAGATCGATCCTCTGGGTAACGACACGAGCGCCTACTTCCAGTATGGCACGGTGAGCTGCGCGGCCAGTCCCGCGTCTTGTACCGATGTGCCACTCCCGCCCGGGAGGGATATCGGTTCCGCGGAAGGCTACCAGGCCTTGAGCGAACACTTGCAAGACCTCGCGCCCTCCACCACTTACTACTTTCGAGTGATCGCGAGCAACGTGCTCGGGACCGTCGAAGGCGAACATGACGCCCAGGGTGAAGAAGTCGTTCACACCTTCACGACCCAAGCCCTGGGCAGCAGTCGGGTGCTGCCCGATGATCGTCAGTGGGAATTGGTCTCTCCACCGAATAAGTTCGGTGCGTTGATCCTTCCGATTAATGAATTCTCTGGTGTGATTCAGGCTGCTGCTGATGGTGATGCGATCACGTATGGGACGAGCGATGTGACTGAATTGCAGCCGCGGGGGTCCACTTATCATTTGGTGCAGGTGCTCTCGAGGCGTGGTGCGGGCGCTTCGTCGTGGTCTTCGCAGGACATCGAAACGCCCAATAACTACGAAACCGGTGTTGTCCTCAACATTGGGTATGAGTATAAGTTCTTCTCTTCCGACCTGTCGCTGGCGGTGCTCCGACCGGAGGGTGCGTTCACGCCGCTCGAACGTGATGGTGTCTCTGAAGAAGTGTCGCCGCGGGCGACGGAACGCACGGTATATCTGCGCAGCGACTTCACGTGTCAGGCGACGCCGGCGACGTGTTACACGCCGCTGGTCACCGACGCGAACACCCCGCCCGAAACCAAAATTGGTGGCGATGAAGAAAGCCTATTTGATGGTGCCGTGAATTTTGTCGGCGCCACTCCCGATCTCAGTCACGTCGTGCTCACTTCCGAAGTTCCTCTCATCGAAGGAGCTCCCTCCGGCGCCCTCTATGAGTGGGCGGGTGGCCGGTTGCGGCCGGTGAGCGTGTTGCCGCTAAACGAAGGCGGGGCCTGGGTGGCAGACGCGCAATTGGGCGGCTTGACCAATGGAGGTCAGGAAGCGAGGAACGCGATCTCAACCGATGGCTCACGGGTCGTGTGGTCAGATGGAAGCGATAAGGGCTTGTATATGAGTGACACGGCCGGTGGCAAAACCGAATCGGTGCGTATCGGTGGTGCCGGAGCCGATTTCGTGGATGCCAGCAGCGACGATTCCAAGGTGTTCTTCGTGCAGGGAGGAAAACTGGGTAGTGGCGAACCTGTAGGAGTGGAGGATCTCTATGTGTTCGAAGTGACCAGCGGCGAAGGCGAACCGTTGGTGGGCAGTGTGACGCGCCTGACTGAAGGCGCGGAAGTGCAGGGCACGGTGCTGGGCGTGGGCGAAGACGGCTCGTATGTTTATTTCGTAGCGAACGGGATTCTCGGTGATGGCGCTGCACATGGTGCGCTATACATGGATCATTACAACGGTGAATCCAAGGAGTGGGAAGCGCCGAGCTTTATCGCTGCTCCTTCGGACGCGGACTCCCCTGACTGGACAGGAGAGCAGCTTAGGAGACATACGTCGCGGGTTTCGCCGAATGGTCGTTATCTGGCGTTCATGTCGGATCGGTCCTTGACGGGGTATGACAATATCGATCTGAACGAACATCCCACAGCAGAAGAAGAAAGAGAAGGAGTAAGCGCCGGGACGAGGGTCCAGCATTACGATCAGGAGGTTTATCTTTATGATGCGCTAGAGCACAAGCTCCTGTGCGCGTCGTGTAACCCGACAGGTGCGCGACCAGTCGGCGTCAAGGTCGAAGAAGAAGCGTTTGTCGACGATGAAATGTGGGTAGGAGCTAGTAGGACTTGGCTTGCGGCGAATGTTCCCGGTTTCACGCCGTATCGTGACCAGATGGCTCTTTACCAGTCGCGTTACCTGTCTGATAGTGGCCGGTTGTTCTTCAACAGTCACGAAGCGCTCGTGCCCCAAGACGTCAACGGGCAGTGGGATGTGTATGAGTACGAGCCGCCGGGGATCGGTGACTGCACCGCTGTGGATGTCACGTTCAGTCCCCGCTCGGGAGGCTGTGTCGGCCTGATCTCCTCGGGTGAATCCGCCCAAGAATCGGCTTTCCTCGATGCTTCGGAAAATGGCGATGATGTGTTCTTCCTGACGACTTCGCGGCTGTCTTCCCAGGATTTCGATGATGACTACGACGTCTATGACGCGCATGTGTGCGGCGCTGAAGGCGTGGCGTGCGCGCCCGTGGTTACACCGCCGCCGCCGTGCACGACCGAAGCGTCGTGCAAATCCGCTCCCACGCCTCAACCCACGCTTTACGCCCCGCCCGCGAGCGCGACGTTCAACGGCCCCGGCAACCTCGCCCCACCCCCACCCGCGGTGGTGAAAAAAACGACGACCAAAAAGACGGTCGAGTGCAAGAAAGGCTTCGTCAAGAAGGTCAAAAAGAAGGAAGAGTGCGTTAAGAAACCCAAGAAGAAGAAAACAAAGGCAAAGAAGTCGAGCCACGGCAAGGGGAGGGCATAACCATGAGGATCCTAACCCTTGTGTCTCAGTCCACGGCGGCAGGCAAGCTCACTACGCTTATTAAACCACGCGCGTGTGGCGTAGCAATAATATTAATCGCCTCTCTAGGTCTCCTATTCTCTGCATCCTCCACCTCCGCCGCTGAGCCCTGGTGGCATCTCTCCTTGGGCTTGACCCCGGCGAATCTTCCGCCTGAAGGCAGGGGTCAGATCGTGTTGACTGCGGGCAACCTCGGTGACGCCGATGCGAACGGCGGTACCACGCCGGTGACGATCACCGACACCCTCCCGGCTGGGCTGAAGGCGATCGCCATGGGAGGTATTGCGGGCGCTGAAGGCGAAGGCAGTACAACCTTTCGCGGTGGGGCGATATGCCCTTCGAGCAAAGCATTGAAAGAAGGCGTGCCGCTCACGTGTACTTTCTCGGGTGTCCTGCCGCCGTATGAACAGATCCGGGTCTTTATCACGGTGGCAGTGCAGGAAGGCGCGTCCTCGGGTGAAGTCAATCAGGCCAGCGTCTCCGGTGGTGGTGCGCCGCGCGTCGTTTCGGTGACGCGCCCGATCACGATCAACGAAGCGCCGACGCCGTTTGGGATCGAAAACTACGAACTGACACCTGAAGAAGAAGGCGGCGCGACGGATACGCAGGCCGGCTCGCACCCTTTCCAGCTCACGACGACATTTACTCTGAACCAGACCTCTGAACCGGGTCATCCGCCCGCGCTCGCGAAGGACCTGCATTTCATTCTCCCGCCGGGCCTGATCGGTAACCCGACGGTGTTCCCACAGTGCCCGGGAGAGAAGTTCCTCCATGAAATCGGCGAAACCAATGCGTGTCCGAGCGATACCGCGATGGGCACCGCTTTGGTGAAGGTCCTTTATCAAGATAACTTCTACCCGGGAAAGAATCTGCTGGTGCGTACTGTGCCGATTTTCAATCTTACGCCTAGTGTGGGTGAGCCGGCGCGGTTTGGGTTCTTCTTCGAAAAAGTCCCGGTGTACCTGGATACGTCTGTGCGTACGGGTGGGGATTACGGTGTGACGGTAAGCGTCGATAACATCCCGCAGTCCGCGACGTTCATTGACAGTCAGACCACGTTCTGGGGTGTCCCCGGGGCTGCCAGCCATAACAACTCGCGTGGCTGGGGCTGCATCGATGACGGAATATACGCTGGTAACCCCACGCCGCCTCCCTCCTGTCCTGGTCAGGAAGATCCTCCCCCGTTCCTGACTTTGCCGACATCCTGCACGGGACCGTTACCGACGGTCCTGGAAACGGATTCGTGGAAGGAAGAGGGTGTGTTTCACGCCTTCCCGCAGAACCCGCTCGCCCCGTTGCCCGCGCTGGATGGTTGTAACGATTTGCCGTTCAGCCCCTCGATCAGCGCCGTGCCCGATGTTCAGGATGCGAGCAACCCGAGCGGGTTGAACGTCGACGTGCACGTTCCGCAGGCCGTGGACCTCGACGCCGAAGGGCTGTCCGCGTCTGATGTCAAGAACATCACGGTCGCGTTGCCCCCGGGTGTCGCGATCAATCCTTCCAGTGGGGATGGTTTGGAAGCGTGCTCGGAGGGCCTTATCGGCTACCTCCCGGGCGAAAGCAAACCGCCGGGCGAACTGCGCTTCACGCCGCGTGTCCCGGGTGGTATCGACGCGCTGGCGGCCGGCGAAGAGGGGCCGTTGGAACCGGGCATCAATTTCTGTGCGAACGCGTCGAAGATCGCCGAAGTGTCGATCAAATCGCCGGATCTGCCGAACCCGCTGAAGGGCTTTGTGTACCTCGCGGCGCAGGAATCCAACCCGTTCGGTTCGCTGCTCGCGCAGTATCTCGTCGCCGAAGACCCCGTCTCGGGAGTCCTGATCAAGCTCGCGGGCGAAGTGCAACTGTGCAAGGGCGCGGGTGAAGTGATCGCCGGTCATACCTGCGAAGCGCTGGGGCAGATCATCTCGACGTTCACGAACAGTCCGCAGGCGCCCCTCGAAGACGCCGAATTCCATTTCTTCGGTGGAGAACGCGCGCCGCTGGCGATGCCGTCGCGCTGCGGGGCCTATACGACGAACGCGACGTTCGCGCCGTGGTCCGGTAACGGACCGAGCAATGCCAGTTCGGTGTTCGATATCACGAGCGGCCCGAAGACTCTCAGCGAACCGCAGGGCAGCCCGTGCCCCGGCCAGAGCCTGCCGTTCAGCCCGTCGTTGACGGGTGGCGGGCTGAGCGTCAACGCGGGCTGGTTCTCGCCGTTCACACTGACGATGACCCGCCAGGACGGCGAACAGAACCTACAGTCCGTGGAAGCGCACCTACCCCCAGGCCTCTCGGGGATCCTCTCTAACATCGAACTGTGCCCCGAACCACAGGCCAACCAGGGCGCCTGTGGCCCGAACAGCCTGATCGGGGAAACCACGGTTTCCGTGGGGGTCGGCGGCACCCCCTACACCGTCAAGGGCGGAAAATTCTACCTCACCGGCCCCTACAATGGCAGCGGTGGCTGCACGGCCGGAACATCCGGGTGCGCACCGTTCGGGATCACGTTCGTGGTCCCGGCGAAGGCCGGCCCATTCGACTTCGCGAAAACACAGCACAATCACCCCGCGTGCGATTGCGTGCTTGTGCGCGGCAAGATCGAAATCAACCCGATCACCGCGGCGGTCACGATCACGTCAGACCCTCCGGGCTCGCCCGACGCGATCCCGACGAGCATCGAAGGCATCCCCCTGGAAATCCAGCACGTCAACGCGATCACGACCCGCGCGGACTTCCAGTTCAACCCGACGAACTGCAACAAGATGGAAGTCACCGGGACGATCCACTCAAGCGAAGGCGCCGCGGACACGATCGGCGTACCGTTCCAGGTCACGAACTGCGCCGCGTTGAAGTTCGCCCCCAAATTCGCGGTCTCGACGTCCGCGAAGACCTCGAGGGCGAACGGCGAGAGCCTCGCGGTGAAGCTGACCTACCCGAACGCGCCGTTCGGCACCCAGGCAAACGTCGCGAAGGTCAAAGTCGAACTACCCAAGCAACTCCCCTCCCGGCTGACGACGCTGCAGAAGGCGTGCACCGCCGCGACGTTCGACGCGAACCCCGCGGGCTGCCCTGCAGCGTCGATCGTCGGGCACGCGAAGGCGATCACCCCGCTGATCCCCGTCCCCTTGGAAGGCCCAGCGTACTTCGTCAGCCACGGCGGCGAAGCGTTCCCGAGCCTCGTGATCGTGCTGCAGGGCTACAACGTCACGATCGATCTCGTCGGCTCGACGTTCATCAACAAAGCGGGGATCACGAGCAGCACGTTCAAGACGGTCCCTGATCAGCCGGTGGGAAGCTTCGAACTGACGTTGCCCCAGGGCCGGTACTCGGCGCTCGCGGCGAACGGGGACCTCTGCAAGGACAAGCTCGTGATGCCCACCGAATTCGTCGCGCAGAACGGCGCCGAAATCCACGAGAGCACGAAGATCGCGGTCACCGGCTGCCCAAAGCACGTGCGCCGTGAGCACAAGAAGAAGCATCACCGCAGGAAGACGAAGAAGAAGTGATGGTGTTCTTCGGATGGTGTTCTTCGCTGCGGCCCGCCATGCTGCTCCTCAGCCCCGCGGCTCGGCCTCGGCGGACGGGGCAGCCCGCCGCACGCGCACCCCTCCGAGCTCGATCGTCTCGCGTCCGCCCGGCAGCTCGTGGGGGAGCTCCAGGGTGATCTCCACGAGCCCTTCCGCGGGCTCGCTCGCGGCCCGCTCGAAGCGGACCTCGCCGCCGTACAGCTGCAGCAGCGGCTCATCCCCGCTGCTTGCGAGAGCCGATCCGCTTCCACCGCCCACCGGCATGCCCAGCACCGCTCCCCAGCGTGCCGCTACTGCCTCCGGGTCGCTTACCGCGAGCGTGACCCCTGTCAGGCGTCCGGGCGCGCCCGCGCCGATCCGCTCCGTCCACTGCGGCCCGCCCCACCGCCACGTGCCGTAGGGCTCGGAGCGGTCGAGCGAGACGATCGCCCCGCGCATGTCCGCCGGGTGCAGGTGTGTGCCCGAGATGTCGGGCAGGTCGATCTGCCATACCACGCGCACGCCCAGGCCCGTCGCGCGCTCGCGGGCGCCCTCCAGGTCTTCGAGGTCGAACATCACCATGTAGCCGCCGTCGCCGCCGTGGCGGGCCAGGTAGCGGCCGGCCGCGGTGTCCGGCTCCTTGGGTGAGACCACCTCCAGGAAGCAGTCCCCCACCGCGAACACTGTGTTGGCGAGCCCGAACCAGCCGACCCCGGGGTCGCGAAACGGCTCCTCGAGGCGCAGCGCCGAGCGCAACGCCGTTGCCACAGGCTCCAGCTCGCTCGCCACGAGCACCGCCTGACGCAGCCTCACCTTTGGTCCGCCTTCGCTCATGGATGCGAAGGCTACTGCTGTACCGGGGTGCCCGCGCCCTACACGCCGCGCACGGGCGTCACCCTAAAGTGGAATGAGCTGCCGGAGCTGCCCGCGCATGGTCGGAAGTTTGGTAGGATCATCGGTATGAAGGTAAGTGTGAGCCTGCCGGGGGAGGATGTGGCTTTCCTTGATGCGTACGCCAGCGCCCACGAGTATCCATCGCGCTCCGCCGTCGTACACCAGGCGATTCGCGCGCTTCGCTTCGGTGAGCTTCACGAGGCGTACGGCGCCTCCTGGGCGGAGTGGGAAGCGAGTGGCGAAGCCAACAGCTGGGACGCCGTCGTCGGCGACGGCGTGTGATGCAGCGCGGTGAGGTGCGCATGGTGGATCTCGACTCCGTCCGCGGATCGGAGGCGAACAAGTGCAGGCCGGCTGTCGTCGTGAGCAACGACGCCGCAAACAGCGCTGCGGCCAGGCTGGGCCGCGGCGTGCTGACGGTCGTGCCCATCACATCGAGCGTCGACCGCGTCTACCCGTTCCAGGTGCTTCTTCCGGCGGGAGCAGGCGGGCTGGCGCGGGACTCCAAGGCCCAGGCCGAGCAGGTCCGTTCGCTCGATGCCGAGCGCATCGGCGAGCACCTCGGCCGGTTGCCCGACGAGCTGATGAAGTCGCTCGACGAGGCGCTGCGCCTGCATCTGGCGTTGTAGCTCGGCGCAGGACTCACTTCCTCGACCTGGCTAGGATGCGAGCCGTGATTGAGCCTGGCCAGCAGGCCCCCGACTTCGAGCTGCCCGACCAGGGCGGCAATCCCGTCAAGCCGGCCGAGCACGACGAGCGGGTGCTGAAGGCGCTGGAGCGGGCTGCTCCGCTGGTGGTCTGACTTGTCTCACCGACCAGATCGTGTTCAAGTATTGATAACAAGTAGCCGCAGCGGTACGTAAGCTCACATTAGGGCTTGACAGTTGCGCGGCGATGCGTTACGCTGCGTCAGCAGTCCGGGGGTCTCAACGATGGGACACCGGAGAACATAGGGTCCGGCTGGGGTCAGACCGACTTGTGGTTGACTTCGAGCGCTCGCAGGGTGTGTGGGTTTGGGAAGAGGGGCTGGGTCAGAGCGATGAGGGAGTTGTTTTAGCGTGGTTTCTAGAGGGAGAAACGTGATAGGGATGTATGCGTCTCGTAGGGAGGGCGTAGCTAGATGCGCCAGCTTGGCGCTGCCGCATCTCTCTCTCTCTCTCTCTCTCTTCAGCTAGGCAGCTAGCCGAAGAACCTTCTCGTCGGGCGCTAACGCGCCGCACTGTCTTCGCCTCCGCGGGGGGTGGGCTCCCGGCGCCTCTGAGCGGGGCTGCCGGGGCTGCCGGGGCTGCACCCGCGTCTATGCGCGAGCGCGTGTCGTGGGGGGTGTGGTGATGGCGGCGCCGGCGCGTGGTGGTGCGGGGGCTGCGCGTCTGCGTGGGGCTGCGCGTACAGAGCCGGTCGTGCGGGCGGGGTCCGCCGGGCTGCGAGGGTCTAGGCGGCTGCCGTCTGCTCACGACGATATGTCGCGTGGGCAGGTTGAGGAGGTTCAGCGTTCGCGGTTGTTGGTCGCGGCGGCGGCGACGATCGACGAGTTGGGGTATGAGCGGACGTCGGTGCAGCGGATTACCGGTCGTGCGCGGGTTTCGCGGCGGACGTTCTATGAGCTGTTCGGCAATCTCGATGCGTGTCTGGTGGGGTTGATCGACGAGGTCGTGGGGCGCGTCGAGCGGGAGTTCGCGGCCGCGGGCCTGGAGCGCCTTGCGTGGCGTGAGCGGGTGCGTGGTGGCCTGTGGGTGATCCTTTCGTTCCTTGACGAGGAGCCGGTGTTGGCGCGGATTTGTGTGGTGCAGGCGTTGGGTGGTGGGCCGCAGGTGTTGGAGCGTCGTGAGCAGCTCCTCGCGCGTCTGGCAAGGGTGCTCGACGAGGGGCGCTTCGAGGGTCCGCGTGGGGTGGAGTGCTCGTTGGTGACCGCGGAAGGTCTTGTGGGTGGCGCGTTTGGTGTGGTTTTTGCGCGGTTGCGTAGCGGTGATCGTCGGCTGTTGACGGGGCTGTTGGGGGAGTTGATGGGGATGATCGCGTTGCAGTATTTGGGGTCGCGGGCGGCGCGCCGTGAACTGCAGCGCTCGGCTCCCGCTCCGCGGCCGGCGCTGCGCAGCAGCGGGGGTGTGGGTGTGCGGGGTGAGCCGGACCCGTTGGGGGAGGTCCCGATGCGTTTGACGTATCGCACTGCGCGGGTGCTCCAGTACATCGCCGAGCGTCCGTTTGCTAGCAACCGTATGGTCGGTGATCACGCGGGGATCGCTGACCCGGGGCAGATCTCGAAGCTTTTGCGGCGCTTGGAGCGCCTGGGGCTCACGGTCAACACTGGTGGGGGGCATCTGAGTGGTGAGCCGAATGCGTGGGGGCTCACGCCGCTCGGGGGGCAGGTCACGCAGCGTCTCAGCGCCATCACGCACGATCGGACGGAGGCTGCGTGATGCGCCGTCGCGTCGAGGACCACGGGAGCGCTGCCTCGATGGCGGCTACTCCGGCAGCCCGAGCGCAGACTGCGAGACCTAACGCGCCTCTCGGCACTAGTGCAACACAACACAACCAGAGAGGGGCGTCCTCTGTCCCCTCCGTTCTCCAGGAGGAGACATGACCATGTTCCAAAAACTATGCAACCACCTCAGTTACGCCAACGTAGCCGCAACGCTTGCGCTGGTTTTCGCTTTGACGGGCGGCGCCTTCGCGGCGACCAGTCGCTCTGGCGGCGGCGGTTTGGGCTTCAAAGCGACGGCCTCGGTCGCGCACAGCGCCACCCTGGCCACTACTGCGGCCAAGAAGAAGAAGCCCGCGTCCAAAGTAGTCAGGGGTCCCGCCGGCCCCAGGGGTGCGACGGGCGCGGCTGGGCCGGTGGGTGCCGCGGGACCGGCCGGCGCTACAGGTCCGGGGGGTCCCGCAGGTCCGGCCGGCACCGCGGGCGCCGCTGGCTCCAACGGTGAAAGCGTCACCGTTGCCTCGGCGAGCGGCACCGAATGCACGACAGGTGGTGGCGTCAAGTTCTCCAACAGCACGGGCTCGAGCGATGCCTGTAACGGCAAAACCGGCAAAGAAGGTAAAGAAGGCTCTCCCTGGACCTTGGGTACCGGCACGCTTCCTCCCGAAAAGACCGAGAAGGGCGTGTGGGGCTTCGGGCCACTGGAACACGAATCATTCAGTGGCAACTATTTTATTTACATCCCGATCTCGTTTACGATCCCGCTCGCCGCGGCCCTCGACCAAACGCACGTTCACCTGATTAATGAAGGAGAAGAAGGAAAACCAGGAGAAGGCTGCGGTGGCGGCAAGGCAGAAAACCCCACGGCCGAACCGGGTAACCTTTGCGTCTACATCCAGTTCGGGAGTCATGTGACAGCGGCACAGTTAGGTCTGCTGGATGCAGAAAATGAAGCGACAGGAGCCGGCAAGACCGGCGCGTTGCTGACGAATCGGTCTGTCGCCAACCTCAAAGAAGAAGCATCCGCTAGGGGCACCTGGGCGGTGACCGCCCCCGCTGGATCGTAAGAGTGCGTTTTCTCCCCGGGGGCCTCGTCCCCCGGGGCGCCCGGCGTAAACGACAGAACACACGAACTGACAGGCAGATGCATCACCCCACAAGAAAGGTACGCTAATGAGCAAGTCAAGCCATATCATCGGGTCCCTGTTTCACCGCTTTGGTGTCGCTGGGCCTGCTCGCTTGCGTGCCGTCCAAGGAAGCGGTGCGCCTAGCTCGACGCTTCCCCTGTTGTTTTCCATCGTCTTCGCGTTCCTTGCCCTCACCGCGACCCCGGCCCTCGCCGCCCGCGGGCATGTTTTCGACAAATCGTTCAGCGAAAAAGGCACCGGCAACGGCCAGCTTGAAGGTCCTGCCGGGATCGCGATCAACGAAGAAAAAGATTATGTGTACGTGGTCGACGCGGGCAACGACCGCGTCGAGTACTTCAGCGGTACCACCGATGCTTACGTTGGCCAGTTCAACGGCAGCGCGACGCCCGCGGAATCCTTTGAAAATCCTGAAGGTATCGCGGTCGATAACGATCCGAGCAGCCCGTCGCACGGGGACGTGTATGTGGCGGATATCGGCCATAACGTTATTGACAAGTTCAGCCCGACCGGTACGTATATAGGACAGTTGCCCGTCAATAGCATCGATGGTGTGGCAGTGAATGCTAAGGGCGAACTATGGGTCTACTACAGCGGATCGGTGGGCTATTTCAATGATGCCGTGGTGAATGAATTCATCGGAGGCGCGGAACCCCATTTTCCATATCCCGATTTCCCAGATCCCGGATTCGCGGTGGATGCCAACGGCAATTTCTATGTGGGTGCCAGAAATGGGCAGACAGAGCAAATACACATCGTGGGGTATAACATCGACGACCAAGTCGGTGGCGCAGGGCTTGAATGGAATAATAGGGAAGTAGATAGCGAACAATCCGCCGGTGTCGCGGTGGAATCATCGAGCAATGATGTCTACATCGATAACGTCACCAGTGTCAGGCGTTTTGGTCCCGTTGGGACCCCAGAAATCGAACGTTTGACCGTTCCGAGCGCAGCTGGCGGTGCTGTGGGTGTGGACGAGAAGACTGGGCGGGTCTACGTTGCGGACCCCTCGGCCGGTCGAATCGAAGAATTCGAGCTCGAACCGCCCGAGCCTCCCACCCTCGGACTCGGCGTCAGTAGCGAGTCGGTCGCCAAGGTCACCGCCGAAAGTGCGACCTTTGGCGCAGAAATCAACCCCCGCAGCGAACCGGGCGAAGCTCCCACCGAATATCGCTTCGAGTATGGTCCCTGCGCGACCCCGACCACGTGCGCGAGCAGCCCTTACGAATCGAGCGCCCCGGTCCCTGCTGGTGAGCTCGCCCCCAATTACGAACTCGATTCGGTCACCACCACCGCCCAGGGCCTTGCACCCCACACCGTCTATCACTTCCGCGTGATCATACACAACGGGTTCGACCCCAACGACCCTGTCGAAGGCGGAGAACAAACGTTCACGACGCAGACGTCGGGCAGTGCGTTTGCCCTCCCCGATGGTCGTCAGTGGGAGATGGTCTCTCCGCCGGATAAGTACGGCGCGTTGATCGAACCGATCGATATCTATGGGTTGATCCAGGCTTCCGCGGATGGTAGCGCGATGACGTATATTACGTCTGCGCCGACCGAATTAGAACCGCAGGGTAACGCGAATGCCTCACAGATTTTCTCGGTGCGTTCCACAGATGGTTGGTCTTCTCAGGATATAGCGACACGTAACGAAACCGAATCTGGTGTCACGATCGGTAATGGGCAGGAGTACCAGGATTTTTCGTCTGATTTGTCGCGGGGGCTCATCGAACCGCTTGAATTCACTAAATTTGTGGGCGAGGAAACCTCGCCCGAAGCGACGCAAGACACGCCCTATGTGCGCCAGGATTTTACCTGTCAGTCGACGCCTGCGAAGTGTTTTACGCCGCTGCTCACTGAAACGGACGTGACAACGGGTGTCAAGTATGGAGAAGGATCCTTCGGATTCACTAATGGGGTCGAGCGACCGGTTACTGATGCTTTTGAAGGTGCTACCCCTGATCTCAGTCATGTTGTTCTCGGTGTCGGGGCGTCTTTGACGAAGGCGACGTCTAGGACGCCTGAAGCCGCGGGAAGCGGCTTGTATGAGTGGTCTGCCGATAAGCCTCCGGCTGAACAGTTGCAGCTTGTCAGCGTGTTGCCTGCAAGTGAAGGCGGGAGACCATCAGGAGGAGTTCTCGGCTCAAGGAATGGATATGGTGATGAAGCGAGGAACGCGATCTCTAATGACGGTTCGCGCATCATATGGACTGTGTCTGAAGGCGGCACACTGTACATGCGTGATACGGCCACTGAAGAAACAGTGAACCTTACTCTCCCCGAACCGGAATGCTTGGCGAAAGGTACGTGCGGCAGCGAATCAGCCTACACCCACTTCGATATGGCCAGCAGTGATGGGTCCAGGGTGTTCTTCACCGATACGCAGCAGTTGACCGCGGATTCTCGCAGCAAAGGTACGGGCGGTGACAGGATACCTGACCTGTATGTGTGTCAGATGGTAGAAGTGGAAGAAGCGGGTCAGAAGAAGCTTAAGTGTGATGTGACCGATCTGTCGCCTGACAGCAATCCTGATGGTGAAACGGCCGATGTTCAGGGTTCCGTGCTCGCCGCGAGCGAAGACGGCTCGCTTGTATATTTTGTAGCGAACGGGGTGCTCGGTGATGGCGGCGAACGTGGCGCGACCCCAGGGAGCTGCGGTGACCCGTCCGTCCCGGAAGGGTCGTGGACGTGTAATCTCTATGTGGAGCATTACAACGGGGAAACCGAAAAATGGGAAGCGCCGAGGTTCATTGCCGCTCTCTCGGGTGCAGACGCTAATGACTGGGTGTGGGGCAGTCTAGGCGCGCATACTTCTGGGTCCTCGCCGGATGGTCATTATCTGGCGTTCATGTCGGATCGGGATTTGACGGGGTACGATACCGCGGACGCGGTCAGTGGGGAACTCGATGAGGAGGTGTATCTCTACCACGCTGAAGTATCGTCGTCGGGACAGCTCGAGCCGGGGAAGCTGGTATGCGCTTCGTGTAATCCGACTGGTGCGCGGCCCGTTGGCGAGAGATCAGAACATGAAAACATGCGGTACGTCGATGGCTATGTTGTCTGGCCGGAAGGTCATTGGTTGGCGGCGAATATCCCGGGCTGGACGTTGTATTCGGATAAACGTGGAGCGCATCAGCCGCGTTACTTGTCTGATAGTGGCCGGTTGTTGTTCAACAGTAAGGATGCGCTTGTGCCGCAGGATGTGAATGGTACGTGGGATGTGTATGAGTATGAGCCGCCTGGTGTGGGTGCTTGCGCGAGTGGCGCTTTGACGTTCAGTGAACGTTCGGGTGGGTGTGTCGGGTTGATCTCTTCGGGGGAATCGCCTGAAGAATCTGGGTTTCTCGACGCCTCGGAAAGTGGTGGTGATGTGTTCTTCGCGACGCTTTCTCAGCTTGTGCCGCAGGATTACGATCACAGTATGGACGTGTATGACGCGCATGAATGCACGAGTGAATCACCGTGTTTCCCGACTCCTGTTGAAGTGCCGCCACCGTGTACGACCGAAGCCTCCTGCAAACCCTCCCCAACCCCCCAGCCCACGCTTTACGCCCCGCCCGCGAGTGCCACTTTCTCGGGTCCCGGGAACCTCGCTCCGCCCCCGCCGGCCGCTCTGGTACAGGTTACGAAGAAAAAGACCGTGAAGTGCGCCAAGGACAAGGTGCGTAATAAGCATGGCGATTGCGTCAAGCAAAAGTCCAAGAAGCACAAAGCTAAAAAAGCCAGCGACGACCGGAGGGCAGGCCGATGACTGTCAAGATCCGTACACTCATAACCCTCTGTGTTCTGCTCGGTGTTCTCGGGATCGGCGCATCCTCTGCTTTGGCGGCGGAGCCCTGGTGGCATTTGAACTCGGGGTCGGAACCGGCGAACCTTCCGACTGAAGGCACGGGCCATATCGTTGTGACAGCGGCCGATCTCGGTGACGCGGACGCGAACGGTAGTGTCACGCCGGTGCGGATCACGGACACGTTGCCACCTGGGCTGAAGGCGACCGGGATCGGAGGTCGACCTGTCCAGCAAGGCCACGGAGGAGAAATCGGTACGCCGAACTGCACGCTCGCGACGCTGAGCTGTGAATACACAGGGATCGTCCCGGACTATGGGGAGATCCAGATTGTTATCTCCGTTGAAGCTGAGCCGGGCGCGACGGAATCGAGCGAAGTCAATCATGTCAGTGTGTCTGGTGGTGGCGCGCTGGGTACCTCCTCGGTAGCACGAGCGGTTACGATCAGCGAAGCACCGACGCCGTATGGTGTCGAAAACTATGAAATGACTCCCGAAGAAGAAGGCGGAGTGCTGGATACGCAGGCTGGTTCACACCCGTTCCAGTTGACGACGACGCTCGACCTGAACCAGTCTCTGGAACCGGGCGATCCGCCCGCGCTCGCGAAGGATTTGCGTTTCAAGCTCCCGCCCGGCCTAGTGGGTAACCCAACACCGTTTTCGCAGTGCCCGGAAGCGCTGTTCCTCAAAAGACCCGAAGAAGGCGATGACAGCGACCTGTGCCCGGCGGATACGGCGGTGGGGGTCGCCGCGCTCACAATCCACCTCAGTGTCTTTGGTCGATCAGACCTGACCGATATTGCCGTACCGTTGTTCAATCTCGTGCCCCGGGTTGGAGAGCCGGCGCGCTTCGGGTTCTACTACGACCAGGTCCCGGTGTACCTCGATACGTCTGTGCGTACCGGTTCCGATTACGGTGTGACCGTCAACGTCGATAACATCACGCAGATGGTAGCGTTCATCTCGAGTCGTGTGACGTTCTGGGGTGTCCCCGGTGATCCGCGGCACAATAACGTCCGCGGCTGGAGCTGTATCGATGACGGAACGTTGGCAGGTGAGCAGCACGCTCCCTGTACTGCTCCCTCCGAAGAAGCGCATCCCCCACCGTTGTTGGCGCTGCCGACGTCGTGCACCGGCCCGTTGCAAACGACCGTGGAAACGGATTCCTGGAAGGAAGAGGGCGTGTTCTCCACGACCCCGCCGAGCGAACCGCTGCCCGCACTGGATGGTTGCAACGACCTGCCGTTCCGCCCATCGGTCAGTGTGGTGCCCGATGCTCAGAATGCGAGTAACCCGAGCGGGTTGAAGGTCGACGTGCACGTCCCACAGAGTGTGGATCTGGACTCCGAGGGCTTGTCCGCGTCCGATGTGAGGAAGATCGTGGTCGCGTTGCCGGCGGGTGTCGCGATCAACCCTTCCGCGGGGGATGGTTTGGAAGCGTGCTCGAGCGATCCCGGCGATCTCGGTGACGCCCCGCTCGGCAATCCAGGGGATCAGATCGGGTACAAAGGTCTCGAAGAACCCAAGTTGGAGCCGGGTGTCAGCGGTCCGGGGTTCACGCCGTATCTGCCGGGCAGCACCGGTGCGCTTGCGGCCGGTGATAGCGAACCGTTGCAGCCGGGCGTGAACTTCTGTGCGAACGCGTCGAAGATCGCCGAAGTCACGGTCCACTCGCCGGATTTGCCGGATCCTCTCACTGGTTTCGTGTATCTCGCCGCGCAGGAATCAAACCCGTTCGGGAGCCTACTCGCGATGTATATCGTCGCGGAAGATCCTACGGCTGGTGTGCTCGTGAAGCTCGCGGGCGAAGTGCAGCTGTGTAAGAGCGCGGGCGAAGTGATCGCGGGCATCACCTGCCAGGCGTTGGGGCAGATCATAACGACGTTCGCGGAGAACCCCCAGGCGCCGTTCGAAGACGCCGAACTGCACTTCTTCGGTGGGGAACGCGCGCCGCTGGCGATGCCGTCGCGCTGCGGCGCCTACACCACCAGCGCGTCGTTTGTGCCGTGGTCCGGTAGCGAACCGAGCGCTGCCAGCTCGACGTTCGATATCACGAGCGGCCCGAAGACCTTGAGCGAACCCGAGGGCAGCCCGTGTCCCGGTGCGAGTCTGCCGTTCAGCCCGTCGTTGACGGGTGGCGCGACGAACGTCAACGCGGGCTCGTTCTCGCCGCTCACGCTGACGATGACCCGCCAAGACGGCGAACAGAACCTGCAGTCCGTAGAAGCGCATCTGCCCCCAGGCCTGTCGGGAGTCCTCTCGAACGTCGAACTGTGCCCCGAACCACAGGCCAACATCGGTGCCTGTGGCCCGAACAGCTTCATCGGAGAAACCACGGTTGCCGTGGGGGTCGGCGGGGAGCCATTCACCGTCAAGGGCGGGAAGTTCTACCTCACCGGCCCCTACAACGGCCGTGGTGGCTGCACGGTCGGTGAAGCCGGGTGCGCGCCGTTCGGGTTGACGTTCGAGGTCCCAGCAAAGGCCGGCCCGTTCGACTTCGCAAAAACTCAAGCCAACCACCCCGCGTGCGACTGCGTGCTCGTGCGCGGCAAGATCGAAATCAACCCGACTACTGCGGCGGTCACGATCACGAGCAACCCGCCGGGAACCCCGGATTCGATCCCGACGAGCCTCGAAGGGATCCCGCTTGAAATACAGCACGTCAACGCGATCACGACCCGCAGCGACTTCCAGTTCAACCCAACGAACTGCTCAAAGATGGAAGCGACCGGGACGATCCACTCCAGCGAAAACGCCACCGACACGCTCAGCGTGCCGTTCCAGGTCACGAACTGCGCGTTCCTGAAATTCACCCCGGAATTCGCGGTCTCCACGTCCGGGAAGACGAGCAGGGCGAGCGGCGCGAGCCTATCGGTGAAACTGACCTACCCCAAGGCGCCGTTCGGGTCGCAGGCGAACATCGCCCGCGTCAAAGTCGAACTCCCCAAGGCACTCCCATCGAGGCTGACGACGCTGCAGAAGGCGTGCTCCACGGCGCAGTTCGAATCAAACCCCGCGGGCTGCCCACCAGCGTCGATCGTCGGCCGCGCGAAGGCGATCACCCCACTGGTCCCAGTCCCGTTGGAAGGCCCAGCGTACTTCGTCAGCCACGGCGGGGAAGCCTTCCCCTCCCTGATCATCGTGCTACAGGGCTACGGCGTGAAGATCGACCTGGTCGGGTCGACCTTCATCAACAAAGCCGGGATCACGAGCAGCACATTCAAGACCGTCCCCGACCAGCCCGTCGGCAGCTTCGAACTGACACTCCCCCAAGGCCCATACTCCGCGCTCGCGGCGAACGGAAACCTCTGCAAAGAGAAACTAGCGATGCCGACCGAATTCGTCGCCCAGAACGGCGCGGAGATCCACAAGAGCACGAAGATCGCGGTCACCGGCTGCCCAAAGCACGTGCGCCACGCGCACAAGAAGAAGCATCGTCGTAGGAAGAAGAAGAAGTGATGGTGTGCTTCGCTGCGGTGCAAGACTGGGTCGCAGCCTTTGGTCCGGGATGAGCTTGGGGGCGATCGCACCGCACGTGCAGGCGAAGGGAGCGCGACAGCGCGGCGACGACTCTGCGGAGCTCAGCGCGGCCAGGTGAGCTGGTCGGCCAGCCCGGTGGGGCCGAGGTCGATCAGGCCGCTGCGCTCGAGCGGGCGGTACTCCCCGCCGTCGGTGAGCCCGAGCCAGTGGACGGCGCAGGCCTGGGGATCGACGATCAGCACCTCGTCGACGCCGTGGGCGGCGTAGAAGGGGAGCTTCTGCCAGGTCTCATCGCCCGGGGAGACGATCTCGACGACGAGCGCCGCTGTGTGCAGCCATACACCCTTGGTGCCGGGACGGTGCAGGCCGCCGTCGGGGACGCGGAAGTCCGCTTCGGAGTCGCCGAGGTTGAACTCGCCCATCGCCGCCTCCAGGCCGGCGTCGCGCGCGAGCGGGCCAAGGATCTCTGCCAGCTGCTGGCCCAGGCGCGCGTGCCCGTAGCTGGGAGCGGGGACCATGTGCAGAACACCCTCCCACACCTCGTCGAGACGGTCAAGACCGGAAACCCGCCGCCGCTCCTTGAGCGCGTCCAGCTCGTAGGCGTACGGGTCCAGCACCACAGTGGCCATGACGCAAGGATAGCCCCCCGGTCGGCTCTGAGCGCAACAATATGATGCTCCCGCTTCCCCGGGAACCGGGTGGGAAGGACAAGAGAGACCGATAGTTCAAGAGCTAGCCCTGAAAGGAGAGCGGCATGTCGCTGGGCACCATTCTCGAGACCCCCGAGCATGAGTTCGACGACGAGGATTGGGAGGAAGACGAGGAGCTCGGCACCGACGACGAGGAGTTGGAGCTCGACGAGTACGAGGAGATCCTTGGGGACGACGGCGACGAGGACGACATCTGAGGCCGCGTCGAGGGCAGGAGGCTGCATTCGGCTCGGGACCGCCGCCGGCCGACCCCCACGCGGCGCGCTCGCCGTACGCTTGAGGCGTGCTCCTCGCCTCGACCTCGATCGGCCACAGCGTCACCACCTTCCTGGAAGCGGCCGGGCAGTTCTTCTCCGACCTCGCCGCGGTCCACTGGGGGGCGCTGGTCCTGGGTCTGGCCTTCTTCGGGGCGAACCTGACGCTGCGCTCGCGGGCGTTCTTTCACAGCCTGCGCGCCGCGTACCCCGCGGTGAGCTTTCAGTGGCGGCGCATCTGGGGCGCGTACTTCGCGGCCGTGGGTTTCAACAACGTGGTGCCCGCACGTGGGGGGGACCTGATCAAGCTGTTCCTCACGCGCTCCTCGATCCCGGGCTCGACCTACCCCACGGTGGCCTCGGCGTTCTTCGTGGAGTCCGTCTTCGACGTGACCGTGGGGGTGTTGGTGCTGATCTTTGCGTTCACCCAGGGGGTCTTCCCCAAGCCGCCGGACTTCTCGCAGCTGAGCTCCTTCGACATCTCCTACCTGGCCGAGCACTTCCGCTTCACGCTCTTTTTGATCACCGCGCTGGCGATCCTCGGGCTGGTGGCCTTCGCGCTGCTCTCGGTGCGCGCGAAGGCCTTCTGGGCGCGCATCCGCCAGGGCGTGACGATCCTCGGCGACCGCCCGCGCTACCTGCGCGAGGTGGCGGCGTGGCAGGCGGCCGGATGGTTGTGCCGCTTCGCGGCCTTCTGGTTTCTGCTCGAAGCCTTCCGCGTCGGCGGCTCGGTGGAGAACGTGCTGCTCGTGTTCGGCGTCAACCAGGTTGCCGGCGCGGTGCCGTTCACCCCGGGTGGCGCGGGCGTGCAGCAGGCGCTGCTGGTGAAGGTGTTCGCCACGAGCGCCGCCGGCACGGCGGCCGTGGCAGCGTACTCGGTGGGCCAGCAGATCGCGATCGCGGTCTTCACCGCGCTCGTGGGTCTGGGCGCGGTGGTCTTCATCTTCCGCTTCCGCTCCTTCAGGGAGGTGCTCGCCGCGGGGCACGCCTCGCGCGAGGCCGAGCGGCGCGCCGAGCGTGCCGGTGTGCTCTTGGTCGAAGAGGAGGAGCCGCCTACTGGAGTCCCTCGCGCGCCTCGCGCACGAGCGTGACCGCCTCGGGGAAGACCGTCGCCATCACCGCGCGGATCTGCTCGGCCTGCGCGTCGGCGCTGCCCTGCAGGTTGACGCGGTTGACTGCCGCCACGGTCATGTCGACGGCGAGCTTGATCGCGTTGTCGGCCCACGCGAGGCGCTGCTGGCCCTGCATCTGCATGGCGAAGTCGGCGAGGCGCCGCTGCAGCTCCTCGGGGTCTCCGAACAGGTCTCCCAGACCGCCGCTCTCCATGGCACTCATCCTAGCGGTGGGGCGTCAGGCACAGCTCTGAGAACCTCGCCCTGGCGTCCTCGCCTCGCTCGACCTCGACCACGCACGGATCAAGATCGGCCAGTACGCGCCCAGCGGGAGAGCCATAGACTCCACGGCCGATGGCCAACAGGAGCGAGATCGAGGCGCCCGGGCAGGGCGAGGTGGGGCCGAGCAGGCAGGAGATCCGCGCGCGGGTGGACCACGAGAGCGCGCGCCGCGTGCGCCTCGGGACGCCAGCGATCGCGGGCGGGGTGCTCTACTTGCTTGGGGGCATCACGGTCACCGCGACGCTGCGCTCGCTGCCGACGGTCGGCGTGATCCAGGGGCTCGCCCCCGCACTGCGAGGAGAAGCGAACCCGGCCGTCAGCCCCGGCACTCCCGAGGTGCGGTTCGTCAACGCTCACGCCTTCGGCCTGATCGCCGGCAACGTCGTACAGGCGGTCGCGGTCCTGTTCATCCTCCTGGTCCTGCTGTTCCTGCTCGGCGCGGTCCGCTTTCGCAGGCCCGAGACGAGCTCCGTCGCGCGGCCACTGGTGCTCGCCGGGGGGGCGGTCATGGTGCTCGTGACCCTCGTCCACCCGCTCGCCCAGGTGGTCAACGCCCACAACTTCGTGACCGGCCACAACTTCACCGCGGACGCGGTCAACCGGGCGCTGACGCAGAGCGCCGTGCTCGAGGCCACGGAGTACCTGGGCCTGCTGGGAGGGCTCACGCTGGCCGCGGGCATGATCGTCGTGATGCTGGGCGCCTCCCGCACAGGGGTCCTCCCGCGCTGGATGATGTACCTGGGGATCTTCGCGGCGCTGCTCGCCTTTACCCCCTTTGGGCTCGCGCTCGGATCGGCTCAGCAGCTGATCCCCGCGTTCTGGATGGTGGCCATGGGCCTCCTGCTGATGGGGCGCTTCCCGGGGGGCGACCCTCCGGCGTGGGCCGCCGGGGAGGCGCGGCCGTGGCCCTCCCGGGCGCAGGTCCGCACCGAACGCGAGGGGGAGAGCGCCGGTTCGGACGCGAAGGGCACGGCGAGGCGCTCGAGCGCCAAGGCCCAGCAGGGCGAAGGGGACGCCAACGGCACGGTGCCGGAGCCGGTGCAGCCGGCTGCGCGGGACGGCGCCAAACGGCGGCGCAAGCGCGGCTCGCGTCGGTAACGGCGCTGCTCCGCGACGCCCAACGGCGAGGGCGCCAAGCGGCGGCGCACGCGCGGCTCGCGCGAGTAGGGCTCTCGGGCGTGGGTCGACGGTGGCGCAGGCGTGGCACGCGTCGGCAGGCTTGACGGTAGAGATCAATTACTTGACGATTGAGTTCGCCCCCGAGCGGGAATAACCACTACGAGAACGTGGGAATCGCCACAATCCCTTTCCCCGTTCGCAGAGCCACACGCAAAGCGTCCTGAGCCGCCCGGGAGGGTGGCTGGAGGGAGGGTTTCTCATGGAGGCAGCCTCAATTCGTCGTCCCGATCCGATGCAGTCGGTTCCGCGCCGCGACCCGCCGCCGGGCGAGGTCACGCAGGCAAGCGCATGGAAGCCGGCCGACCCCGGGCCGCTCGGCCTGGCTGGGTTCGCGATGACCACGTTCGTGCTCTCGATGTTCAACTCCAACCTCGTCGACGAAAAGGGCGTCCCGGTGGTACTCGGCCTGGCGCTCGCCTACGGCGGGATCGTGCAGTTGATGGCGGGCCTGTGGGAGTTCCGCACCGGCAACACCTTCGGCGCCGTGGCGTTCTGCTCCTACGGGGCCTTCTGGCTCTCCTTCTGGGCGCTGGAGGTCTTCTACGCCAAGCAGATCGGCGGCAACGTGGGCCACTCGATCGGGCTGTACCTGTGGGGGTGGGCGATCTTCACCGCCTACATGACGGTCGCGGCACTGCGGGTCAACCTCGCGGTGCTGACAGTGTTCGCGCTGCTGACGGCGACCTTCATCCTGCTGGCGATCGGCGCGGTGGGCGCGCACACCACGGTCACCCACTGGGGCGGCTACGTCGGCCTGGCGACCGCGGCCGCGGCCTGGTACGCCTCGTTCGCCGCTGTGACAAACTCGACGTTCGGGCGTGTCGTGCTGCCGGTGATGCCGCTGAAACGGTGACTGGCGTCCGCGTGGGCGAGAGTAAACGGGTCCCGGATGAGCCGCCCCTCTGACAACGGGGGGCGGCGAGAGAAAGGCAGGGCAGGCGATGGCGACTGAATCCAGGCGGAGTACCGATTCGAACGGTGCCGGCGGGGTCGGCGGCTCCGGCGGCGCGGTTGAGGGCGAGGCGCTCGACCGCGAGCTGGCCGAGCTGCTGGAGGTGGAGACGTTCGAGCCCTCCGTCGAGTTCCGCGAGCACGCGCTGCTGAACGATCCCGCGGTGTACGAGGAGGCGGCGCGCGATCCGCAGGCGTGGTGGGCGGGGCAGGCCAAGCGCCTGCACTGGTTCGAGCCGTGGGAGACGGTGCTCGACGATTCCAACCCGCCCTTCTACAAGTGGTTCGTGGGGGGCCGGCTGAACGTCTCCTACAACTGCCTGGACCGCCACGTGCTGGAGGGCCGGGGCGAGCGCGTGGCCTTTCACTGGCGGGGAGAGGACGGCCAGGAGCGCGACCTCACCTACGCGCAGCTGCTCGCCGAGGTGCAGCGCTTCGCCAACGCGCTGAAGGACCTCGGTGTCAGGCGTGGCGACGTGGTGGGCATCTACCTGCCGATGATCCCCGAGGTGGTCGTCGCGATGCTCGCCTGCGCGCGCATCGGCGCCCCGCACAACGTCGTCTTCGGGGGCTTCTCCGCGGAGGCGGTGCGCGAGCGGATGGAGTTCTCCGAGGCCCGCGTGCTGATCACCGTCGACGGCGCCGCGCGCAAGGGCAAGACGGCGCCGGTCAAGGACCGCGTGGACGAGGTGATGGGCGATCTCGAGACGCTTCAGAAGATCGTGGTGGTGCGCAGCAAGGGGACGCCCTGCCAGATGCGCGAGGGCCGCGACGTGTACTACGACGAGATCTTGGCGGCCGCCGCCGCAGAGTGCCCCGCGGAGCCGCTCGACGCCGAGCACCCGCTGTACATCCTCTACACCTCCGGCTCGACCGCCAAGCCGAAGGGCATCCTGCACACCTCCGGCGGCTACCTGACGGGCGTGGCGGCGACCCACCGCTACGTGTTCGACCTCAAGCCGGAGTCCGACGTGTACTGGTGCGCCGCCGACGTGGGCTGGGTCACGGGGCACTCCTACATCGTCTACGGGCCGCTGGCCAACGGGGCGACCTCCGTCATGTGGGAGGGGGCGCCCGACTACCCCCACAAGGGCGTCTGGTGGGAGCTCGTGGAGCGCTACGGGGTCACGATCCTCTACTGCGCCCCCACCGCGATCCGCGCCTGCATCAAGTGGGGGGCGCGGTGGCCCAACGAGCACGACCTCTCCTCGCTGCGGCTGCTGGGGACGGTCGGGGAGCCGATCAACCCGAAGGCGTGGCTGTGGTACCACAAGGTCATCGGCGGCGGGCGCTGCCCGATCGTGGACACCTGGTGGCAGACCGAGACGGGGGCGATCATGATCACGCCGCTCCCGGGCCTCACAGCGACCAAGCCCGGCTCGTGCACGCGCCCCTTCCCGGGTGTCGAGGCCGAGGTCTACGGAGAGTCCGGGGGCTACCCGATCGAGAAGGGACAGGGGCTGCTCGTGCTCACCCGCCCGTGGCCCTCGATGCTGCGCACCCTCTACCGCGAGGACGAGCGCTACATCAAGACCTACTTCGAGCGCTTCGGGTCGGAGACCTACCTGGTTGGCGACGCCGCCCGCCGCGACTCCGACGGCTACCTCTGGGTCATCGGGCGCATCGACGACGTCGTCAACGTCTCCGGGCACCGGCTCTCCACCGCGGAGGTGGAGTCGGCGATCGTGGCCCACCCCGACGTCGCGGAGGCCGCGGTGATCGGCCAGCACGACGAGGACACCGGGCAGGCGATCGTCGCGTTCGTCACCCTGCAGGGTGACCTCGAGGGTGACGAGCGCGAGGTCGAGGGCATCCGCGAGGCGGTGGCCGGGCGGATCGGCAAGTTCGCGCGCCCCAAGCGCATCATCTGGTCCGATGACCTGCCCAAGACGCGCTCGGGCAAGATCATGCGCCGCCTGCTGCGCGACATCGCCGAGGGCCGCGCGCTGGGCGACGTCACCACGCTGCGCGACCCCGCGGTGATGGCCCAGCTGCAGGAGCGCGTCCGCGAGCTGCAGGCGCAGGAGGACTAGCGGTTGGGTAGTCTGATCGCCGTGGACAACGCGGCGGTCGAGACAAAGGGCCTGACCAAGCGCTTCGGTGCTCGCGCCGCGATCGACGGCGTCGACCTGTACGTCCCGCGCGGCAGCGCCTTTGGCTTCCTGGGCCCCAACGGCGCAGGCAAGACGACGATGATCCGGATGCTGCTCGGCCTCACCCGGGCCTCCTCGGGGAGCATGAGCGTGCTGGGGCACCCGGTGCCCTCTGAGCGCGGGGAGGCGCTGCGGCGGGTCGGCGCGATCGTCGAGGAGCCGCGCTTTCACCCCAACCTCACCGGCCGGGAGAACCTGCGCATCGTCGCCGCCGTGCGCGGGCCCGAGGTGCACGCGCGGATCGCCCCGGCGCTCGCGCGCGTCGGCCTGGCCGAGCGCGCCGACGAGCGGGTCAAGAAGTACTCGCTCGGGATGCGCCAGCGGTTGGGGGTGGCCCGCTGCCTGCTCGCCGACCCGCTGCTCTTGATCCTCGACGAGCCGACCAACGGCCTCGACCCGGGCGGCATCCAGGAGTTCCGCGAAATGATCCGCACGATGGTCGAGCAGGAGAACCGCACCATTTTCCTCTCCTCGCACCTGCTCGACGAGGTGGAAAAGATCTGCGACGCCGCGGCGATCGTGGACCGCGGCAAGATCATCGCGCAGGGCCCGATCGCCGAGCTCGCCCAGGGCGGAGGCGTCCACAACGAGCTGATCGTGGGAGTTGACGACGTCGAGCTGGCGCTCACCACGCTCGGCGCCAGCGAGCTCGTGAGTGACGCCCGCCGCTCCGACGAGGGCCTGCGCGTCATCCTCGCCGGCGAGTTGGAGACCGCGGCCGCGGTGAACGCAAGCCTTGTGCGCGCCGGCGTTGCAGTCATGCGTCTGGAGCCCGTGCGCCACAGTCTCGAGGAGCGCTTCCTTGAGGTCACCTCGCGGCTGGAAGGCGCTACACCAGACCGGCCCGTGCAGGAGGCGAAGGTATGAGCGCGATCGCCCCGTCATCCCCTGCTCCGGGGGGCCGCAGCGCCGGCGGCTCGCCCGTCGCGATCGCGGCGCAGATGGTCGGAGCCGACCTCCTCAAGCTGCGCAAGAAGCGCGGAACCTTGATCTGGGCGCTCGTCCTGGCAGTGGGTCCGGTCGTGCTCTTCTTTGTGATCGGGGCGATTCTTCACGCTGCCAATCCGGGCGAAAACGGTCCGGCCGGGGGGACGGACAACTTCCACATCGGTGTTCGCCTCCTTGGCGGCCTGCTCTTCGGCCCGCTTGCCGCGATCCTGATCGGTGTCGAGGCCGGCACGGGGGACGCGTCCTCCGGTGTCTTCCGCGACCTCGTCGTCACCGGCCGCTCGCGCTTGGCGCTGTTCGCCTCGCGCGTGCCCGCCGCTGTGGCGATGTGCTGGTTTGTGATCGTCTCCGCCTACCTCTTGATTCTGCTGGGCACCTTCGTCTTCGCCTCCAACCTGCCCACGCCCGACGGTGCCGTGATCCTCAACAGCTTCGGCTTCCTGCTGTTGGCCACCGGCGTGCTGTGCGCGGTTGCGGTGGGCTTCGCCTCGCTGACGACCTCCAGGCCGGCCGCGATCATCGCCCTGATCGCGTGGCAGTTGATAGCGAGCCCGCTGCTCGCGTCCATCAGCCTGTTCGGGAGCGCGCGCAACGCGATCCTCTACCAGGCCGTCACGCACTTCAGCCCCGTCGGCCTGGGCGATCGCATCTCGAACCTCACGATGTCCAGCGGCACCGCCGTGGTCGTGATAGTGGGTTGGCTGGTCGTGTTCCTCGGGCTCGGCGCCTGGCGCACCAGCCGTATGGACGCCTGACCGGACTTGACGCGCGGCACGACGTCCGCTGAGCTGCCGTCGGCCGTGCCGCGCTGTGGGCGCCGCGGTACTGCTGGGTGAGCGGCTCCAGGCCCGCCTCTTCTTGGCGAGTGGCTCATGCCTCCCTCTCCGTGGCGAGTGGCTCAGGCCGTCCCCTCCCTGGCGAGCAGTTCGTCGAGGCGGTCGTGGGATTCGGTCAGGCCCTTCTCCATGCCAGAGGAGAGCATCCCATCGCGCTCCTCGGTGGTGTGGAACAGCGAGGTGACCGTCACCCTGGTGCGCCCGCCGAGCTCCTCGAACGCCGCGTGCTCCACGATCACGTGGCCCGGCATCCCCTCCCATTCGAACGTCTGGACGATGCGCTCGGGTGGCGTCACCTCCCGGTAGATCCCGCGGAAGCCCTGCTCGCGGCCGTCGGGGTCGTGCGCGACGAACCGCCACACCCCGCCGGGGCGCACGTCCATCTGGTCCACGACCGTTGTCATCCGTCGGGGGCCCCACCACTGGGGGATGAGCTCGGGGTCGGTGTAGACCGCGAACACGCGTGCTCGGGGCGCGTCGAACACGCGCTCGCTGACGATCTCGCGGTCCGAGGGCGTCGTCACCGTCGTGCTGCCGGTGGCGGTCTCCTGTGTGTCGGTGGTCGTTGTCATTTGTGCTGCTCTCCTTTCGTGTTTTTTTCGAGCACCTCTCCGAGGCGGTCGAGGCGGCCGTCCAGCATCTGCCGGTAGGTCTCGATCCACCGCTCGGCGTCCTCCAGGCGTCGCTGGCCGAGGCTGCAGCGGCGAGTCCGCCCGACCTTCTCGGTGCGGACGAGCTCGACGGCCTCCAGGACCCCGATGTGCTTCTTCAGGCCGGTCAGCGACATCGCGAACGGCTCCGCGAGCTCGGTGACGGTCGCGCTGCCCTGGCCGAGCCGCTCGAGGATCGACCGGCGCGTCGGGTCTGCGAGCGCCGCGAAGGTCCGGTCGAGCTGCTCCTCCTGATATTGAACCATATGGTTCAGTGTAGCACGGTCAGGAGTAGTAGGCCAGCCAGGCGAACAGGCTTGTGGTGCCCGCCATCGTGCGGAACATCCCAGGCAGTGTCTGGGAGTCCTTGATCGGGCCGCCCCACCAGCTGTTCAGCCACAGCCCGCGGCCGTCGGCTGCGTGCCGGACGGCGTGCGCGGCGTTGACCTCTGCCACTTCCAGCCAGTGGTTGTCACCCATGGCCCTGCCGTACGCCTCCATCCACTCCATGAAGATCGAGTCGTACAGCGGCGCGAAGTTGTACTCCACGCCGTAGACCTCCGTCATCGACCGCGCCTGTTCAGCGGAGTGCGTGCAGTAGCCGTTCTGGCCGGTCGCCTGGCAGAGCAGGTACTGCGCGTAGATCAGCGGCGCCTCGACGTAGTCGATCACCGTGCTGCCCGGGCCTCCGCTCAGGTAGAGCCCGTGGAAGCCGATGTCGTGACTGTTGCCCCAGTCGATGAACTTGTGCACCTGCTCGAGTTGGAACGGTTCGTGGTCGATCCCGTAGAGCAGCATCCCCAGCAGGCTGTTCGACGCCAGCGCCTCGCCCGCGTGGTAGGGGTGGTCGGTGTTCCACCACATTCCACCCCCGCCCGCCGCGTCCCAGCCCTGGGTCGCCGCAAAGTTGAAGGCGCGCTGCGCGTCGTGCAGGTAGCGGCGCTCACCCGTCGCCCGGTAGGCCTGCACGAACGCCACGCCCAGCCAGCCGTTGTTGTCGAACCACGCCTCCGCGCCCCGGTAGCGGTCGCCCGGGTAGGGGGCGTAGCCGTTCAGGTAGGGGTTCCAGTAGCGCTCCGAGGCGTGCGCGAAGTGGTCCACCTCTGCGCGGTGCGCGGGCGACGGCGCCGCCAGCTCCAGCGCGTCGACCGTTTCGAACATCCGCACGTCCCCCCAGATCGTCAGCAGCGGGTAGGCCCCCGTGCAGCCCAGGTACTCGCAGTACCACCCGCCCGCTCGCCAGCTCGCGCTCTGTGCGAGCCCCTGTTCGGCCAGCGCCTCGTAGTTGAGCGGCTGCGCGGTGGCGGCCTGTGGCGCAGCCGACGCGACCACAAGCGTCGTGGTCAGGGCGAGCAGCGCGCGGACGATCACACGATCGTATCGACGTACCCCGCCGCAGCGTTAGCTTTGCGCCTTCAGAGCGGCCGCTTCAGCTTGCTCCAACTGGCGCTCCACGAGGTCCAGGCCCGCGTCCCAGAAGCCCGGGTCGGTGAGGTCCACGCCGACGATTCGCCCCAGCTCCTCGGGGCTGCGCGAGCCGCCCGCCGCGAGCAGCTCCAGGTACTGCGGCACGAGCTCCGCGCCGCGCTGCTCGTAGCGCTCGTAGACCGACAGCGCGAGCAGCTGGCCGTAGGCGTACGCGTACACGTAGCCCGGCGTGTTGATGAAGTGCGGGATGTACGACCACCACGTGCGGTAGCCCTCGGTGAGCTCCACCGAGTCGCCCAGCAGCTCCGCCTGGCTCTCCGCCCACAACTCGCCCACGCGCTCCACCGAGAGCTCTCCCTGCTCGCGGCGAGCGGTGTGGACGAGGTTCTCGAAGCGGTTCATCGCGACCTGGCGGAAGACCGTGGCGATGATGTCCTCCAGGTGCTCGGCCAGCAGCGCCAGGCGCGACTGGGGCGTCGAGTCCTGCGCGAGCAGGCGCCCGAACACGACCGTCTCGCCGAACACCGAGGCCGTCTCCGCCAGCGTCAGCGGGGTGCCCTGGTGGAAGACGCCCTGGCGCGCCGCCAGCGCGAAGTGCACGCCGTGGCCGAGCTCGTGCGCGAGCGTCAGCACGTCGCGTCGGCGCGAGGTGTAGTTGAGCAGCACGTACGGGTGCGCGGAGGGCACCGCCGAGGCGCAGAACGCCCCCCCGCGCTTGGCCGGGCGCACCGGGGCGTCGATCCAGCGCTCGGTGAAGAAGCGACCCGCCAGCGCCCCCAGCTCGGGGGAGAAGGAGCCGTAGCAGTCGAGCACCAGCTCGCGCGCCTGCGCGAAGGTGAAGTGCACCTCGTCCTGCGTCACCGCCGCCATGCGGTCGTAGTCCGCCAGGCGCTCCACCCCGAGCAGCCCCGCCTTCAGCCGGTACCACCGGCGTGCGATCTCGTAGCGGCCGCGCACCGCCTCGATCAGCGCCTGCACCGACTCGTCGCTCGCCTCGTTGGCGAGGTTGCGCGCCGCCAGCCAGTGGGGGTACCGGCGCAGGCGGTCGTCCACCGACTTGTCCACCAGCAGGGTGTTGAGCACGTACGCGCGCGTACGCAGGCCCGGCGCGAGCGCGGCTGTGACTGCTTCTGCGGCTGTGCGGCGCACCTCCCGGTCGGGCAGTGCCAGGCGGCTGAGCGCCACGTCGAGGGCGACGCGCTCCTCTGGCAGCTCCACCTCGATCGCCGAGGTCAGCTCCTCGAACAGCCGCGCCCACGCGGTCGCGCCGGTCAGCGACTTCTCGGAGAGGACCTTCTCCTCTGGTTCGCTTAGCAGGTGTTCGCGGTAGCGGCGCACGTTGCGCAGGTGGTGGCGGCAGTTGTCCAGCGCCTCGCCTTCCAGCAGTTCCTCGGCGCGCTCCTCCGGGAGCGCAGCCCACTCCAGCTCGAAGAACAGCAGCGTGGTCTCGATCGCCGTCTCGCGCTCCTGCACCCGCTGCAGCAGCGCCCCGTTCGCGGGGTCCGCGGTGTCCGTGGAGAAGCGCAGCCCCGCGTAGGTCCCTGCGCGACCCACCAGTTCGTAGATCGCCGCCAGCTCCCCCATCGCCTCCGCCAGGCCGGGGCCGTCGAGCTCGCCGAGCTTCCCCGCGTAGCACTCCGCGAAGACCTGCGCGCGGGTCAGAGCCTCCTCCAGCCGGCGCTCCACCCCGGCCTCGCCCTCGCCGTCCACGAGCGGCTCGAGGTCCCACGCGGCGCGCTCCAGCTCGGGGTCGGTGGGTTCGGTGGCGACGGCGGACATGGCGGGTCAGGATAACCGCAGCTCACGCAGACGCATCCGCCACGGCTCGCCGTCGGCGACCACGGCCCCGACGAAGCCGGTT
Source organism: uncultured Solirubrobacterales bacterium (assembly GCA_963701215.1). Classification (GTDB taxonomy): domain Bacteria; phylum Actinomycetota; class Thermoleophilia; order Solirubrobacterales; family Solirubrobacteraceae; genus Palsa-744. The sequence goes on along the minus strand of OY969580.1, from coordinate 3,042,354 downwards.
CGCGGCCGCAGGCGCCGAACGCGCCACTCCCCGGGTCCGCCAGGCAGATCGAGGCGTGGCCGGCTGGGGGGGCCGTCGACGCCGACCTCTCGCAGATCGAGCGCCAGTCCCACGCCGAGCGCCTTCGCGTAAGCCTCCTTGACTGTCCAGTAGTGCAGGAACGCGGCGGTGCGCTCGCACGCGTCGGCCCGCAGCACCCGCTCCGCCTCCCGTAGCCTGAGAGCGCGTTCGATCACGCCCGGAGAGGGCGCGCGCCGATCGACTGCCTCGACGTCGATCCCGATCGAGCGGCGGCGCCCGATCGCGAAGACCGCCAGGCCGGCGGTGTGGGAGAGGTTGAAGCAGAGGTCGTGGGGGTCGTGAGCCGACGCCAGCTCGGGGCGCCCAAACGCGCCCTGCAGAATCTCCACCGCGAGCGGGTCGATCCCCAGGTAAGAGCCCAGCAGAGCGCGCAGGCCGGCACGCGCCGCCGAGCGTTGCTCGCGCGCTGAGGTCGCGACGTGCAGCGCGAGCGTCCAAACATGGAGCTCTCGCGCCCCCAGCTTCCTGACGCGGCCGTCGATCGCAACTGGAGCTCCGCCGTCGTGTGCGACTGACGCTCGGACGTCGGCCGGCGCACATACTGACATGTGGGCGATCGTAGCGTGGCCGGTGTCGGCGTGGCGCCGTCCGGATGACGTCCTACCATCGCTCGCCCTATGCACGAGACGACTCCCAGCGTGTTCTTGATCGCCCGCCCGTCGATCGACCTGGAGGGGATGCGCGCCTACCTGCGCGACGTGGGCGGGGAGTCGTGGCTGCAGCTGCGCCTGGAGGAGGCAGAGGGCTCGCAGGCGGAAGGTGTGGGAGAGGGTGAGGACGCGCAGGCCGGTCGAGGGGGACCTAGCGCGGGGGAACTGCTGCTGGAGTTCGGGGGGCGCGCCTGCTACCGCAGCTGGGAGCCCGGTCTGAACCCCAACGTCTCCAAGATCCGCACCGACCGGCGCGAGTACTTCGCCAACATCCTGCGCTCCGGCCACGGAAGCGTGCTGGAGCATGCCAACTACTCCTTCGCGATCCGGAATTGTTCACGTGTTTTTACTCACGAGCTTGTGAGGCATCGCGCCGGCTCGGCCTTCAGCCAGGAGAGCCTGCGCTACGTGCGCCTCACCGACATCGGCTTCCGCGTGCCGCCGGCGCTCGAGCCCGTGCGTGAGCAGGTGCTCTCGATCGTGGAGCGGTTGGAGGAGTTCCAGGTGAGTGCCGCCGCCGAGCTCGGGATCGAGGAGCAGGGGGTGCCCTTCCATGTCAAGAAGGAGGTCACCTCCGCGCTGCGGCGCCTCGCGCCGATCGGACTCTCCACCGACATCGTCTGGACCGCCAACGCCCGCACCCTGCGTCACGTGATCGAGATGCGCACGGCCGAGAGCGCCGAGGAGGAGCTGCGCCTGGTGTTCGACGAGGTTGCTCGGATCATGTGCGCGGAGGCTCCGAACCTCTTCCAGGACTTCGTGCGCCATGACGACGGTTCGTGGGTGCCGGAGCACCACAAGGTTTAGTCGTAGTAGGGGTGTTGCTTGGGCGGGTCGTCCGCGTGGGTGGGGAGAACGATGAGGGCGCGAGGGCTGCGGGCGCGAGGGCTGTGGCGCGGGGCTTTCTGCTTTGCGTCGGCGCGTGAAGCGCCGCGGGTGACTGTGGCTGTAACGCACTTGCGTATGACGCGCTGTAGGTGGGGCCGGCATTCAAGCACCGACCCCGCCCAAAACTTCAAATCGACTACTAGCCCACTATTGAACGAATCTTAATCCCACATTGCTCGATAGGCTTAATAAAGGAACACTTCCTGATGAGCTCCCGGATCCAGATCCACCGATCGTGCAATTGGCATGAACGGCCGATTCCGCTTCAAGTAAGACTAATGATTCGAAACTATTGGTGGTGCCGTTGAAGGTCAATCTGGAGTCTGGCGTAATCGCCCAGTCGTTGAACGTACAGACATCTGTTTTTTCGATACTCAGAACCCTACACGTCACGGCCCAGCCAGGGGCAGCTTCGCCGGTTTTACCGTTGGTGATGTTGTCTCTTGATTTGCCTTCCGTTTCTGCGAGTTCCCCCCGCCACGGCAAATTTCTCGGTTCAGGGGTCCCGATGATTTTTTCGCAGCCTTTGCCTGCTGAGCATTCGATTTTATTCATTTTTTCAATTCTCGACAACTTACCGGGCCCAACGGACCCGAGCGTTTCGCTTGTACAGCCGACCTCCACTTCTCCGATAACAGGCACTTTGGTGTCCGCGAGAGCCAGTGTGCCAAAAGCGATGGCTGCTTCCGTCCCTTTGACTTCCTCCCATCCCCATTTGCCCGTGCCGGAAGCTTTTACGCACTCCCCTTCTTCGTATTTTGTACCGGGTGCCCCTTCTTTGCAACTCTGCCAAGCGGCTGTCGTCGCCGAAGCGGTCTCGGCGGCGACCACGCTCATCACGAATATGGCCACGACACAGAGCCCCGCGATCCTTATGGTTTTCATTATGTACTGCTCCCTTCGTCTTTGATCGTTTGGGATTTTGAGCAACTGGTCCAGCTCATCCGGGCCAGTACCAAGCCCCTCGAGGATATGTCAATGAAATAGGACGTTTTGGGTGGGCCGAACTTATGAAAAGGCTCCGGGAGGCCGCCAGGAGACTCCTGGCACCCCGTGGGGCTGCGGTCGAGCACCGCAAATTGGCTCCAACAATGGCAATCCAGTACGGCCTCGCCGGCTGACGCGCCGTGTGCTCGATCGAGTGGCCGAGGGGGACTGCGCTCCCAGCTATTGCAAAGTGTTCCCGACAGGTCCACCGAGATGTCGGATGGCGGAGGACCGGCTTACCGACCTCAGCCGACTGGTCACCCTCTTATCGCGGTCAGCCTACCGTTACTTGGACGTCGATCTGATCTTCCCGCGTTTGCCCTTCGGCGGCGCGTACGCTTCTTGGCCGCGGCGATGCAGGTCGCGCGCTTGGACCTCTCACCAGACGGCGATGGCGCGCGGGTGGCGGTGGGCGCGCAGCTTGCTGTCCTTGGTGATGAGTCTCCATCCGTGCTCGATCGCCGTTGCGTAGATCAGGCGGTCAGCGGGGTCTCCGGGGAAGGAGGTTGGCAAGGAGACCGCGGTCTCGGCGACGGCGGGCGTGACCCCGACCGTGCGGAGCTGGCCGGCGAGCCGCTCGAGCCACGACCGAATCGGAATCGCGACGGCGATCCGCTCGTGCTTGGCCAGCCACGCCAGCTCGAACCACGTGATGGCCGCGACGGCGAGCTCGTCCGCTTCGTGCAGCACCTCGGCGGCGGCTCGGCTCACTCGCTCCGGCTCGGCCGACCACCAGTGGACGACGTGGGTGTCGAGGACCACCGTCGTCATGGCAGGTTCCAGGGCGCCCCGGTCGTGAACAGGTCCTCCTCGGTGCTCGCCGTCATCGCGACGCCGGCGAGCTTGCCCTCGAGCGCCTGGGCGCCGCTGGCTGGTACGAGACGCGCGACGACATGGCCGTGCTTGGTGATCTCGACCTCGTCGCCGCTTGCGACCTCGTCGAGCAGCGCGAGGATCTTTGCCTTCACCTCGGTTGCGGTCATTATCCTACCCATATGACCAGTATACCAGTCATGCAGTGTGAGATCAATCGTCGTGCCGATGGGATGAGTCAGTTCCATCCCACGAGCGTACGGATCGACGGGGATGGAACGCTCGCTCGGCGGCCGAGTCCGCCGTGGAGGCCCCTGCGGGCACTGCGATCGGCGGATCTTCCGGCACCCGGGCGTCCGGTCTTTTGAAAGCGGTTGCTAGACCCTATGCCGTAGGTCGCCCTTTGGGTTGACCGCCGGGGTAGGCCGGACACTCCTCGCGGGGGTTTGTCTGGCCGGAGAATGGCTCCGGCTGACCCCAGAAAAATGAGGAGGTCCGGCCATGACCGGAATGGTGACTTATGCGGGGCTCGATGTCCATGCCCGCTCCACGCATGCTGCGGCGATTGACGTTTCGACGGGTGAGGTGCTGCGTGCGCGGTTCGGGCCGGGCGTCGGGGAGCCGGTCGCGTGGCTTTGGGTTTGCCCGGCCCGGTGCGTGCTTGCTATGAGGCCGGGCCGACTGGGTTTGGGCTCTATCGCGCTGCGAGCGCGGCCGGGGTGAGCGTGGAGGTGATCGCGCCGGGCAAGACGCCGAGGGGGCCCTCGGACCGGGTGAAGACCGACCGCAAGGACGCGGAGCTGCTCGCGCGGCTGCTGCTGGCCGGCTCGTTGACGAGTGTTGTGGTCCCGCCTGTCGAGGTCGAGGCCGCCCGCGAGCTGATGCGTGCCCACGATGCGTGCCGGCGTGATCTCATGACGGCTCGTCACCGGGTCTCGAAGATGCTGTTGCGCCACGGCCGGGTCTATCCCGAGTCCTCGACCTGGACCGTGGCTCACCGGCGCTGGCTCGCCCGTCAACAGTTCCAGGAGGCTGTCAGCGATCTGGTGTTCGCTGACCTGATCGCCTCCGTCGATGGCCTGACAGCGCGAAAGGCGGCGATCGCGGAGCGGCTCTCGCGCCTGGCAGAAGATGAGCAGTGGTGGCCGACCGTCGCGAGACTCCGCTGCTTCCGGGGCGTAGACACGCTGACGGCGTTCGCGGTTCACCTCGAGCTCGGCGGGGACTGGCAGCGCTTCGCGCGAGCGAACGCGCTGAGCGCGTGGCTCGGGCTGATCCCGTCCCTTCACCAGTCCGGCGAGTCATCGCACCAGGGGTCGATCACCAAGACGGGATCGGGCTTCGCTCGCCGGCTCTTGGTCGAGTCCGCCTGGCATTACGGGCGTCCCCCACGGATCGGGGTGACCCTCCAAAACCGTCAGCAAGGCCAGCCCGACCACGTCCTGCAGATCGCTAACCGCGCGCAGCACAGGCTGCACCATGTCTATCACCGCATGCGCGCCCGCGGCAAGCCACACAACGTGACCGTCGTCGCGTGCGCCCGCGAACTGGCGTGCTTCCTCTGGGCAGCAGCGACCGCCGACTGACCCTTACGGACAGCCCTACCGGTCGGGAGACCGGGGCGCCGGGCCAACAGCGGCCAGCACGCGCGATCGTTCTATGAGCAGCACCCCGAAAGGAGTGCCACGCTCGTTCCTAGACAGCGCACGCTGGCAGCACGAAACCGGGCCCTGGGGTACCCAACCCCCGCATCATCAGACTGGCAACGCCGACACCGAGCCCGGCGCCCCGCTCTCCCGACCACCCCAAAACCGCCCGCCACACGGACGCGATCAAACACGCCCACTTGACAAACGACCCGACATATCAGAACAGCCCGAGCCCGGCGCCAGTGTGGCGTACGAGGTCGAACAGTGGCCCGGGCAAGATTCCGAAGAAGAGCGTGGCGGCGCCGGCCAGCACGGCGACGAGGGCGACCTCGAGCTGGGTGCCCACCGCCGGCGTTGCCGGCCGACTGCCCAGAGATCCGCCAGTCGATCGCTCGCTGGATCGCGCAGGATCGGGCGCGGCCGGGGGGTCGAGCTCGGCGGACCCGCCGGCGATCGCCGGCGCGACGACGGGGGAGGGCGCGGCGTCCATCCACATCGTGGCGACAACCGGAAGGTAGTACCCAAGCGAGATCATCGAGCCCACCACGATCACCACGCCGAGCCACGTGTACCCGCCGGAGACCGCAGCGTCGATCAGGTAGAACTTCCCCATGAAGCCCGCGGTCGCGGGGATGCCGGCGAGGCCGAGCATCGAGAGCGTCATCGGCCACGCCAGCCACGGCTGCTCGCGGCCGAGGCCGGCCAGCGTGCGGACGCCGTCGCCGAGGCCGGTGGCGCGCTCGCGCGCGACGATCACGGCGAACGCGGCCATGTTCATGAACAGGTAGACGGCGAGGTAGAAGACCGTCGCGCGCACGCCCAGCTGGGAGGCGACGACGACGCCGGCGAGCATGTAGCCGGCCTGCGCGACCGAGGAGTAGGCGAGCATCCGCTTCAGCGAGGACTGCCCGAGCGCGCCGACGTTGCCGACGACGATCGTGACTGCCGCGAGCGTCGCCACGGCGGGCCCCCAGCTGCTTTGGGCTTCGATCAGCGCCACGTCGAAGAGGCGCAGGAAGACGCCCAGCGCGGCGACCTTCGTCGCGACCGCCATGAACGCGGTGACCGGGGTGGGCGCGCCCTCGTAGACGTCGGGGGTCCACTGGTGGAAGGGGGCGACGGAGGCCTTGAAGGCAAGACCGGCGACGGACAGCGCGATGCCGGTGAGCAGCAGCACGTTGGTGGCGAGCGCATTGTGGGAGATCGCTTCGGCGATTGCGGCGAAGTCGGTGGCCCCGGTGGCACCGTAGATCAGCGCGAGGCCGTACAGCAGCGTCGCCGAGCCGACGGAGCCGATGATCAGGTACTTGAGCCCCGACTCGAGCGAGTGCTCGCGGCGCATTTCGGTCGCGCACAGCACGTACAGCGGGATCGAGAGGAGCTCCAGGCCGATGAACAGCGCGACGATGTTCTGCGCGGCGGCGAGCAGCGACATCCCGCCGATCGCGGTGAGCAGCAGCGCGTGAAACTCGCCGTGCGCGGCTTCCTGTGCGGCGCGCGAGCGCCACGCGAGCAGCACCGTGCACGCGCCACCCGCGACCAGGATCAGGTTGAGCACGAGCGCGAGGCTGTCGATCCGCAGCGCGCCGGAGACGATCGACTTCTGTTCGTCCCACTGCCAGATCGTCAGGCCCGCCGCGGCGCCGAGCGCCACGAGGCTGAGCGCCGGGACGACGTGCTCGCGCACCCACCGCGCGCCGAGCAGGCCCACGAGCAGCACCACGACTGCGCCGCCGAGCAGCGCGATCAGGGGGGAGAGGCCCGCGAAATTCACCGGCGGGCCCTTCAGGTGGGCGGTGGCCACGTGGGCAGGGAAGTAGGGCACGTAGGTCATCGGGTATGCCCTTCCGCCTTCGCCACCGGACCACGCGCGCCCCCGGTGTCTTCGCTGGCGCTCTGTTCGGGCGCGCCGGCGGCGTACTGGTCCGCGTCTTCGATCGACCTCGGCACATTGGTGGCCACCGCCGTGGGGGCCATCACCGCGCTCACGGAGGCCACCGACGCCTTCACCGACCCTTCGCTACGCGTCAGCGCGAGCTGGGGGTACACCGCGAAGAACACGATCACGGCGACCAGTGGCACGAGCACGGCGCCGTCGAGCAGGGTGAGCTCGCGGGAGTCGACCCCGGCGCCGACGCGGTTGTGCATCGCGCGGATGAAGAGGCGCAGCGCGTAGACACTCGCTGCCACGACGCCGCTGAAGGCGATGATCGCGATGACCAGCTTGGCTTTGAAGAGGCCGAGCAGGATCAGGAACTCGCCGACGAAGTTGGACGAGCCGGGCATCGCCAGCGTGGCGAGCGCCACGACCAGGAAGAGCGTGGCGAGCACGGGGGCGCGGAACGCGATGCCCCCCATCTCGCGGATGTCCTCCGAGCCCCCCGCGCGCTGGGAGAGCAGCAGGATGATGAAGAACAGCGGCGCGACGACGAGCCCGTGGTTGACCATCTGCAGCAGCGCGCCCTGGGCGCCCTGGGGGTTCAGCGCGAAGATCCCGAGCGTGATGAAGCCGAGCTGTGCCACGGAGGAGAAGCCGGCGATCAGCCGGGCGTTGGTCTGGGTGAACGCCATCGCCGAGCCGTACAGGATCGAGGCGAGCGCGATCAGCAGCATCAGCGTCTGGAAGTGCACCGCGGCGTGCGGGTACAGCGGCAGCACGATCGCCAGGAAGCCGTAGGCGCCGACCTTGGAGAGCACCCCGGAGAAGACCATCAGCACCTCGATCGGCATCGCGCGGTAGCCGTCGGGCATCCACCCGTGCAGCGGGAAGGCCGGCATCTTCACGAGGAACGCGGCGGCGAAGAACAGGAAGATCCACTCCTGCGAGCCGCCGCTGAGCGGCAGTGCGTGCAGCGAAGAGAGCACGAACGTCAGCGGGGTCCCGTGCTGCTCGGAGGCGAGCACCCCGGTGGCGATCGCCGCGGCGAGCATCAGCAGCGAGCCGACGAGCGTGTAGATCACGAGCTTGATCGTCGCCTTCACGCGGTCGGGCCCCACGCCCCACCCGCCGATCAGGAAGTAGAAAGGGATCAGCATCAGGTCGAAGAACGCGACGAACAGCGCGAGGTCCTGCGCGAGGAACGCCCCGAGCACGGCCGACTCAGCGAGCATGAAGTGGAAGTAGAAGAGCCGCGGGCGCTCGGGGTAGGCTCCGCCCGCCCCGGCCTCCCCGCCCGGACCGGAGTTGCCCGCGCCGGTCTCGCCGGCCCCCGCCGACCCGCTCTCGCCGGCCGCACCCCCGCCCGAGGTCCTCGTCCTGATGTTCAGGGAGAGCACGGCGGCGGCGAACAGCAGGGTGGTGAGCCCCACGAGCATCACGTTGAGGCCGCTCACTCCGAGCTTGTAGTGGATCCCGAGCGCGGCGATCCAGACGACGTCGGTGACGTGCTGAAGTCCGGCGCCGGGCGTGTAGTCCGCGATGTACCCGATCGCAAGCCCCAGAGCGGCCACCGAGCCGACCAGCGCGACCAGGCCGGGGAGGCGTTCGCTGCGTAGTCCGAGGACGGCGCCGAGCAGGCCGCAGGCGAGAGGGAGCCAGATGAGTACAGAGAGAGGCATCAGGACTGAAGCAGGAAGTAGAGGCCGAGCGCACCGACGCCGAGCAGCAAAAGCGCGGCGTAGTAGCGCAGGAAGCCGCTCTGCACGGCGCGCACCGCGGCCGAGCCCGCACGGACGATCCCGGTGGTGCCGCCGACGAGCGTGCCGTCGACGAACACGCGCTCGAAGGTGTCGCGCGCGAAGCGCCCGGCGGCGGCGGCGGGGCGCACGACCAGGAGGTCGATGGCCTCGTCGAAGTACCACTTGTGCCAGAGCAGCTCGTACACCGCCCCGAACCGCGCGCGGGCGGAGACTGCGATGGAGGGCTGCTTGACCCAGATGCGGTAGGCGATCGCGATGCCGCTCAGGCCGAGCACTGTGCCGAGACACAGCCCGAAGATCAGCAGGCCGTCGCGGGTGTGCGGTTCGTACAGCGGCGAGGTGGCGAAGGTGGGGCGCAGGAAGTTGACGACCACGTCGTCCACGCCGGGGACCTGCACGAGCCCAGCGCCGACGGCGCCGACCGCCAGCACGCTCATCGCCACGCGCATCGGCAGCGCGCGCTCGGCGACGGTGTGGAGGGGGCCGGGGAAGCCGACGTCGGTGTCCTCCACTTCGCCGTTGGCCGGATTGGTGGGCACCTCGGCGTGGTGCAGATGCCCACCTTCGAGCTCGCGCGCCTCGGCGACGGGGTCGCCGTAGAAGGCGCGGAAGATCATCCGGAACGTGTAGATCGCGGTCAGGAAGGCGCCGAGGTAGCCCATCGCGTACAGCGCCCAGTGCCAGCCGCCCCGCTCTGCGGTGACGAGCAGGATCTCGTCCTTGGAGAAGAACCCGGAGAAGGGTGGGATGCCCGACAGCGCGAGGCCGCCGATCACGAAGCAGGCGAACGTGAACGGCAGCGCCTTGCGGAAGCCGCCCATCTTCTCGAGCGACTGCTCGCCGCCCATCGCGCCGATGATCGAGCCGGCACCCATGAACAGCAGCGCCTTGAAGAACGCGTGGGTCATCAGGTGAAACAGCCCGGCGGCGTAGGCGCCGACGGAGACGCCCATGATCATGTAGCCGATCTGGGACATGGTGGAGTAGGCGATCACGCGCTTGATGTCGGTCTGCACGAGCGCGATCGTGCCCGCGATCAAAAGGGTGAGCGCGCCGATCACGGCGCCGGTGTCCTGCGCGGCGGGAGCGAGTTCGAAGAGCGTGTGCATCCGCGCGATCAGGTACACGCCCGCGGTGACCATCGTGGCCGCGTGGATCAGCGCGGAGACGGGCGTGGGGCCCTCCATCGCGTCGGGCAGCCACGTGTGCAGGGGGATCTGCGCGGACTTCGCGGCGGCGCCGACGAGCAGCAGCAGACAGCCGGCGGTGATGTCCGCTTCACCGGAGTGGAACACGTGCGGTGCCGCCTTGAAGACGGCGAGGAATTCGAGCGTGCCGGTGTGCTTGAAGATGAAGTACGTCCCGAGCACGAGTCCCACGTCGCCGACGACGTTGATCACGAACGCCTTGATCCCGGCGCGCGTCGCGGTGGTGCGGCGGTACCAGAAGGAGATCAGCAGGTACGACGCGGCGCCGACGAACGCCCACCCGACGATCAGCAGCAGGAAGTTGCCGGCGAGTACCAGCAGCAGCATCGAGAAGACGAAGAAGTTGAGGTAGGAGAAGTAGCGCGCGAAGCCGCGGTCCTCCTCCAGGTAGGAGACCGAGTAGAGGTGGATCATCGTGGAGATGCCGGTGACGACCAGGATCATGTAGACCGAGAGGGGGTCCACGAGGATCGAGACGTGGGCATTGATCCCCACAGTCACCGCGTAGTTCCACAGCGAGGAGGTCAGCTCGCGGTGGGCGGGCGCGTTGCCCTGCAGCTTGATGAGCGCCCCGAGCGAGGCCACGAACGCGAGGCCGATCGCCGCGGTGGCGATCCACCCGGCCGAGCGGCCCGGCAGGACGCGGAAGCCGAAGCCGATCACGAGCGTCCCGAGCAGCGGGAACAGCAGCACGAGCCAGCCGAAGGTGGTTGCGCTCATCCCTGGAGCTCTCGCAGCTCGTCAACATCGATCGGCAGCCGCCGTCGGTAGATCGCGACGATCATGCCGAGGCCAATGCAGACCTCACAGGCGGCGACGGTCATCACGATCAGCGCGAGGACCTGCCCGTCGCCGTTGCCCCACATCCGCGAGAACGCGATCAGCGCGAGGTTGCCACCGTTGAGCATCAGCTCCAGGCAGAGCAGCACGACGAGCGGGTTGCGCCTGATGATGACGCCGACGGCGCCGAGCGCGAAGACGATCGCCGAGACGGCGAGGAACCACGCGATGCTCACCAGCCGCCCTCCGGGGTCTCGGGCGTCCCACCGGGACCGCCCTCCTCAGGGCCGCCGATGGCGACAGGTTGGCGCGTGCTCTCAGCGACGCCGTTGTGGTGCTCCTCCTCCGCGCCGCCCCCGTTCGCGTGCATGGCCACGAACAGCGGGCCGCCGACGCCCTCGGCCATCGTGCCGGTGCCCTGCGGTCGCACGAGGTCCAGCGGGGCCAGGGGCTCGTGGCTCTCCTCGCCGAGGCCGCCCCGGCGCCGGGCGAGCACGACGCCCCCGACGGCCGCGATCAGCAACAGGAAGGACGCGATCTCGAACGCGAGCAGGAAGCGGGTGAGCAGCAGATTGCCGATGTAGGCGGGGGTGCCGAAGGTCTTTGGTCCAGGTACGTACCCGGCGCCGTACCCTTCGATCGCCTTCAGCCCAGAGCCGAGCAGCGCGATCAGCAGCTCGACGAGCACCGCTCCGCCGAGCAGCGCGCCCGCGAGGCGCAGGGAGCCGCGCGAGGAGGCGCCGCGGCGCAGGCGCTGCCCGAGCGTGCGGGCGGAGTCGCCGACGTAGGCGACGACGAACACGTACAGCACCATCACCGCGCCGGCGTACACGACGACCTGCGCGGCGGCGACGAATTCGGCGCGCAGCAGCAGGAACAGGACGGCGAGGGAGAGCAGGTGGACGACGAGCGCGAGCACGGCGAAGAAGGCGTCGCGCAACGCGACCACGCCGACCGCGCCGGCGATGGCGCCGAACGCGGCGAGAAAGAACAGCAGCGCGCTCACCTACTCCCCCTCACGGCGCAGTGGGGTCCGCTCCAGCGGCTCGGCGAGCAGCATCTCCTTGGTGAAGATCAGGTCGGAGCGCGAGTAGTCGGAGAGCTCGTAGTCGTGGCCCATCGTGATCGCGTCGAAGGGGCAGGCGACCTCGCAGTAGCCGCAGAAGATGCAGCGCGACAGGTTGATCTCGTACACCTCTGCGTAGCGCTCGCCGGCGGAGACGCGGTGCTCGGGGGTGTTCTCGGCCGCGACGACGCGGATGCAGTCGGCCGGGCAGGCGGCGGCGCACAGCGAGCAGCCGACGCACTTCTCGAGGCCGGTGTCCTCAAACTTGTGCAGCTTGTGGCGCCCGCGGAAGCGCGGGTAGACGGGGGTCTTCTCCTCCGGGTACTGCACCGTGACGACCGGTTCGCGGAAGCGGCCGAAGGTCGTGAACAGGCCACGCACGGTCTCGCGGAACGTGCGCCACGTGCCGCGCGCGGCGCCCGGCGCGGGGGTGCGCTGGACCTGGATCACGTCCTCGCCGGGGCTCCAGGCCGTGACGTTCAGGGCGGCGGCCGGGGGGGTGGCGGTGGAGGGAACAGCGGTGGAGGGGCCGGCGGGCTGCGGGGGCGTGGGCGTGGAGGCCATCAGTGCGTCACCACCACGAGGACGGCCGTGACGAGCGCGTTGAGCGTCGCTAGCGGCAGCAGCACCTTCCACCCGAAGGACATCAGCTGGTCGTAGCGCAGGCGCGGCAGCGTGGCGCGCACCCAGATGAAGAAGAACGTGAAGAGGCCCATCTTGAACAGCACGACGAACGGGTCGACCCACCCGGGCGGGTGGATGCCGAACGGCAGCAGCCAGCCGCCGAGGAACACGGTGGTGACGATGCCCGAGACGACGAGCACGTTGAGGTACTCGGCGAAGTAGAAGGAGGCGAAGCGCCCGCCGCCGAACTCGGTGTTGTAGCCACCGACGAGCTCGGCGTCGGCCTCAGTGAGGTCGAACGGCGCGCGGTTGATCTCCGCGAAGGAGGCGGTCAGGAAGATCAGGAAGCCCACGAACTGCGGCACGAGGAACCACATACCGTCCTGCGCTTCGACGATGCCGGTCAGCGAGAGCGTTTGGGCGGTGAAGATCACGCCGAGGAGCGCCAGCCCCTGGGAGACCTCGTAGGAGATCATCTGCGCCGCGCCGCGCATCGCCCCGAGGAACGAGTACTTCGAGCCCGAGGCCCAGCCGCCGAGCATGATTCCGTAGAAGGCGACCGCGCCGAACGCGAACAGGTACAGCGGCCCGATCGAGACGTCCACCCCGTACAGCCCGACGGGCGTGCCGAAGATGTGCTGGACGTTGCCGAACGGGATCAACGCAAACGCGGCCACCGCGGTGACGATCGAGATGATCGGGGCAACCGCGAACAGGAGCCCGATCGAGGAGGTCGGGCGGAACTGCTCCTTGGTGAGCAGCTTGACGATGTCGGCGAGCGGCTGCAGCGCGCCGTAGGGCCCGACGCGGTTGGGGCCGTAGCGCGACTGAAAGCGCCCGAGCAGCTTGCGCTCGGCGATCAGGACGACCGGCACGAGCTGCAGGCCGACGGCGAAGATGATGATGGCCTTCAGGACCTGGATCCACCATTCTTCGTAGAAGCCGACTACCGCGAGCGTCACGAGGGCACCGCCACTCCAGAGCGACTACCGATGCGGCTTGTGAGCTCGTCCAGCACACGCGTCTCCGCGCGCGTATCGCCCAGGCGCGCTACCCCGGGCCGCAGTCGCTGGACGCGGCCGTCGGGGTGCACGACGGTGCCCTCCTTCTCGGGGTAGGCGAGCGCGGGGAAGACGACGGAGGCGTGCGCGGCGACCCCCTCGGTGAGGAACGCGGCGTGCGCGATCACGGTGGAGGCCCGCTCGAGCGCCTGCTCCCACAGCTCCCGCTCCACCCACGGCGAGCGGAGGTGCTCGGAGGAGGGCAGCCGCGAGGGACCAGCCAGCGGGTCGACGCCCAGCAGGTACACGGCGCTCAACTCCCCCGCCACCAGTGCCGCGGCGATGCCCTGCGTGTCGAGCCCCTCCTCGTCGAGCTCGCCGAGCTCCGGTCCGGCGTTGGGGAGGACACCCGCCTCGCGCAGGCCGCGGCCGTTGGCGTGGGCGGGGACTTCGAGCAGCCCGGCGCCGTCGGTCCCGGCGAGGCCCAGCGTCGCGGCCAGGTCGAGCAGGGCGCGCACGGCCCGCTCGCCGTCGGCGCCGGCGGCCAGGCGCTCGTGCCAGAGCACGACGACCTCCTCGCCGGCAGCGCGCAGCGTGTCGAGCAGCGCGGCGCGGCGGGCCTCGTCGAGCAGCTGCTCGCGGTCTGCGTGCACGAGCTGCATCCCGTGGCGGCGCACCCCCTTGCGCAGCCGCAGGTCGAGGATCGCGGCGTCGGCGAGCGGGTCGCAGTCGAGGACCAGCACGGCGTGGGCGAACTCCAGGTCAGGGACGTGCGCCTGCAGGGCCGGCTCGGCGAGCGCGCGGTGCAGCTCGAGCGCCAGCCTGCCGGCGGGGCGCGAGTCCAGGTGCGGCGAGCCGAGCGCCTCGCGCAGCAAGCGGCTCAGGAGCAGCCCCTCCTCGTTGGTCGTGCCGCCGCCGGCGAGCGCCCCGGTGAGGGCGCCCGCGCGGGAGAGGCGAGTGGCGGCCTCCTCGAGCGCGCGCTCCCACGAGACGGGGCGCAGCTCGCCGCCGTCGCGCAGCAGCGGCGCGGTGACGCGGTCCTCGCCGCCGAGGGCCGGGTACGCGAAGCGCCCGCGGTCGCACAGCCAGCCGTCGTCGACGTCGGGGTTCTCGCGTGAGAGCACGCGCAACACGCGCTCGTCGCGCACGGTCAGCGTGACGTTGCACTGCGCGGGGCAGAGCGTGCAGACCGAGCCCGAGTCCTCGATGTCCCACGGCCGCGCGCGGAAGCGGTAGGGGCGCGAGGTGAGCGCGCCGACGGGGCACAGCTCGACGATGTTGCCGGAGAACGGCGCGACGTAGGGGTGGCCGTCGAAGGTCGAGACGTACAAGTGCGCGCCGCGCTCCTGGAGCACGAGCTGGTAGTCCTCGGAGATCTCCTGGGAGAAGCGCACGCAGCGGTAGCAGAGGATGCAGCGCTCGCGGTCGATCGCGATCAGGGGGGAGAGCGCGAGCGGCTTGACGAAGTGGCGCTTGGGCTCGACGAAGCGCGAGATGCCTCGACCCCAGCCGAAGGTGATGTCCTGCAGCGGGCACTCCCCGCCCTTGTCGCAGACGGGGCAGTCGAGCGGGTGGTTGATGAGCAGGAACTCGACGACGGAGTTCTGCGCCTCCTTGACGCGCGCGGACTGCGTGTGGACGACCATGCCGTCCTTGACCGGCGTGGAGCAGCCGGTCTGCAGCTTGGGGATGCCCTCGATCTCCACGAGGCACATACGGCACGCGCCGACGGGAGAGCCGAGCTTGGGCTCGTAGCAGAACACGGGGATCTCGACGTCACCGCGCTTGGCCGCGTCGACCAGCATCGAGTTTTCGGGCGCCTGGACCTCGAGGCCGTCGATCGTGAAGGTGATCGTGTTCGGGTTGGGCCGCGGCATCAGGCTGCCACCAGCCGCTTGGTCGCCATGTGCGCTTCGAACTCGGTGCGGAACTTGGCGATCATGGAGCCAATCGGCATCGCCATCGCATCGCCGAGCACGCACAGGCAGTTGCCCATGATGTGCTCCTGCACGGACGCCATGATCTCAAGGTCCATTGGGGTGGCCTCGCCGCTCTCGATGCGCTCCAGCATGGTCACCGTCCAGTTGGTGCCCTCGCGGCAGGGGGTGCACTTGCCGCAGGACTCGTGGCGGTAGAACTTCGCGACCTTCAGCGCCACGTCGAGGATCGGGGTGGAGTCGTCCACGACGATGATTGCCCCCGAGCCGAGCATCGTGCCGGCCTTGGCCATCGAGTCGAAGTCGTAGGGGATGTCGAGGTCCTCGCCGGTCAGCACGGGGGAGGAGGAGCCTCCGGGAAACCAGCACTTGATCTTGCGGCCCTCGGGGGGACCGCCGGCGAGCCCGTAGATGATCTCGCGCGAGGGGACGCCGAGCTCGATCTCGTAGTTGCCCGGCCGCTGCACGTGCCCGGAGACCGACACGAGCTTCGTGCCGGTCGAGGTCTCCACGCCAACCTTGGCGTACTCGGCGCCGCCGATGCGGATGATGGTGGGCACCGTGGCGAGCGTCTCGACGTTGTTGATCAGCGTCGGCCCCTGGTAGAGGCCCTGGTTGGCGGGGAACGGCGGCTTCAGGCGCGGGTTGCCGCGCTTGCCCTCCAGCGAGTCGAGCAGCCCGGTCTCCTCGCCGCAGATGTACGCGCCGGCGCCGCGGTGCACGATCAGCGAGAGTGAGGTGTCGGAGCCGAGGATCTTCTCCCCTATGTACCCCGCGGCGCGCGCTTCGGCGAGCGCGGCGTCGAGGATGTCGGCCTGCTGGACGTACTCACCTCGGATGTAGATGAACGAGCGGGTCGTCCCCGCAGCGTGGGCAGCGATCACGATGCCCTCGATCAGCACGTGCGGGTTCTTCTGCATCAGTTCGCGGTCCTTGAACGTCCCCGGCTCGGACTCGTCGGCGTTGCACACCAGGTACTTGTCCATCCCGCCCTTGGGCAGGAACGACACCTTCTTGCCCATCTGAAACCCGGCCCCCCCGCGCCCGCGCAGGCCCGACGCTTCGAGCTCGTGCAGCACGGCCTCGGGCGGCATCTGAAGCGCCTTGCGCAGCGCCTCATACCCGCCGCGGCGTTCGTACACCTCCAGGGTGTTCAGCCCGGGCTCGTCGATACGGTCGAACAGAAGCTTCACGTGCCGGCCTCCGGGTCGGCGCAGGGGCGGCGCGCGAGCTGCTTCTCGGGCAGCACCTCGCCCCCGGCGCGCACGTCATCCAGCAGCTGGGGTACGTCGTCTACTTTCAGCGGCCCTATATATATGCCGTCGACGGAGACCATCGGCGCGATGTCGCAGGCGCCGAGGCACTCGAACGAGCGCACGTTGAACTCGGCGTCGTCCCCGGCGGCCGCGCGGATCGCCTCGTACAGCTCGTCGGCTCCGCACAGCGAGCAGGAGATGTTTGTGCACACATATATGGAGTGGCGCCCTACCGGCGTGGTCTCCAGCATGTCGTAGAACGTCGCGACGGCGGCGAGGTCGGCGGGCGTCAGCCGCATCACGCACGCGACCTGTTCGATCGCCTCGGGCGAGCACCACCCGTGCACGCGCTGGGCGGCCTCCAGGGCAGGCAGCGTGGCCGAGCGGGGATCAGGGTAGAGCGCCATGTGCGCCTCGATCTCCGCACGCAGCTCCTCGGGCACCGGCGTGGTCGCCGGGTCGGGGACGGTCGCGGGGGCCTTGTCGAGGTCGGCCGGCACATCCCACCCGCTCCCGGCGCTCACCGGCGCTCTCTCCGTCTCGGGGCTCACCTATCGATCCCCCCCAAGATCGGATCGAGCATCGCGGTGGTGGCGATCAGGTCGGCTATATAGCTGCCCCGGGTCATGTGCGCCAGCGCCTGCAGGTTGACGAACGAGGGGTCGCGCATGTGCACCCGCGCGGGCTTGGAGGAGCCGTCCGAGCGCACGTAGCAGGCGAGCTCTCCGCGGGGGGACTCGATCGGGTTGTACACCTCGCCCGGCGGTACGCGGAAGCCCTCGGTGACGAGCTTGAAGTGGTGGATCAGCGCCTCCATCGAGGTTGCCAGCTCGTGCCGGGGCGGCAGCGCGACCTTGCGGTCCTCCGTGATGTACGGCCCCTCGGGCAGCCCGTCCAGCGCCTGTTCGATGATGTGCACCGACTGGTAGATCTCGGCGAGGCGCACCGCGAAGCGGTCGTAGTTGTCGCCGACGGTGCCGACCGGGATCTTGAACGCGAAGTCGTCGTAGGAGGAGTACGGCGCGGCCTTGCGCAGGTCCCACGGGTTGCCGGCCGCGCGCAGCAGGGGGCCCGTCACACCGAGGCTGAGCAGTGTCTCGGCGTCCAGCGGGCACGTGCCGCGCAGCCGCTGCAGCACGATCTCGTTGGCGTTGAGGATCGCGCCGTACTCGTCGGCGCGCTTCGGCATGATCTTCAAGAACTCGCGCAGCTTCGCCTCGAAGCCGGTGGGGATGTCCTCGATCACGCCGCCGACCTGGAAGTAGCGCGTGTGCATGCGCGCGCCCGAAGACATCTCGAACAGGTCGAGGATCAGTTCGCGCTCGCGCAGGCAGTACAGGAAGATCGAGGTCGCGCCGAGATCGAGCACGCTCGTGCCGAGCCAGATCAGGTGCGAGGCGATGCGGTTGAGCTCGAGGTGGATCACGCGCAGGTACTGCGCGCGCTTGGGGATCTCGACCTCGGCCAGCGTCTCCACGGCGCCGCAGAAGGCCATCGCGTTGAAGTAGTAGGAGAGGTAGTCCATCCGCTCGATCACGGGGATGACCTTCCAGTAGGACTTGTCCTCGGCGGTCTTCTCGATCCCGGTGTGCACGTACCCGATGATCGGTTTGAGGTCGCGCACGACCTCTCCCTGGAGCGTCACCAGCAGGCGCAGCACACCGTGCGTGGCGGGGTGGTGGGGGCCGAAGTTGAGGGTCAGCAGCTCGTGCGACGCTTCGTCGCTCGTGCCCACCGGGTCGGCGGGCAGCTGGTCCTCCACGGGCGCGAGGGTGATGCTCTGCTCGCGGCGGCGGTACTCCGACAGCGGCGGGCTATCGGCCGGGGTCATCGTGGCGACCCCCACGCGGCGGTCGTGGTGCGACGCGCCGCGGGGTGGGGCGTCGCGCGGCGCGGCGCGGCCGGGGTCACTCGAGCGCCTCCAGCCAGGTGGCCTCGTCGCGCGTGAAGATCACCGGTTCGCCGCCGGTCGGGAAGTCGCGACGCTGCGGGTACCCCTCGTAGTCCTCCGGCATCAGGATCCGGCGCAGGTCCGGGTGGCCCTCGAACACGACGCCGAACATGTCGTAGACCTCCCGCTCCTGGTGGTCGGCGGTCGGCCAGTCGCCCGTCACCGACTCCACGCGCGGCGCGTCTGCGGGGACCCGCAGCTTGACCGTGAGGCGGTCCACGCGGCTCATGTCCAGCAGCTCGTACACCACGCCCAGGCGCGGTTCCTCGGGGTAGTGGTCCACGCCGTGCACGCTCGCCAGGAACGCAAACCCTTTGGCGCGTAGCGTCTGCAGCGCCGCGCGAATGTGGGCCGGGTCCACCACGACCGTCGCCCGGTTGCGGAAGTACACGGTCTCGATCGCGGCGTCGCCCAGCTCGTGGGCGAGCAGCTCCAAGCCCGTGGCGTCAGGCATCTAAGCGCTCTTCGTGGGGGGAAGCGCCGTCCGATCCTCGACAGGTGCCGATGCGTGCCGAGTTTCGACGGGTGCCGCTGCCCGATCCCCGATGACTACACACCCGACGGAGCCTCCTCGGTGCCCACCGCGTCGTAGCGCTCGCGCCAACCCCTGTCGGGGTCGTTCTGCACCAACTTGCGCAGCTTCAGGATCCCGTGCATCAGCGCCTCCGGGCGCGGCGGGCAGCCGGGCACGTGCACGTCGATCGGCATGAACTTGTCGGCCGGCACCAGCGCGTAGTTGTTGAACACGCCCATCGAGCTGCAGCACGCCCCCATCGAGATCGCCCACTTCGGCTCGAGCATCTGGTCGTACAGGCGGCGGATGATCGGCGCCATCTTGATCGACACGCGCCCCGCGAGGATGATCAGGTCGGCCTGGCGCGGCGAGGCCCGGAACGCCTCGAACCCGAACCGCGCGATGTCCATACGCGGCCCGGCGGCGTGGAACTGCTCCATCGCGCAGCACGCCAGCCCGAACCCGAGGGGAAAGAACGAGTTCGAGCGCCCCCACGCGACCGTTTTGTCGAGCGTGGTCATCAGCACGCGCTCCTCCACGTACCGCTCGAGCTCCTCGCCCTCCAGGTGCGCCGGCTGGTTGGCGCCCTCGAGGTCGCCGCCGCGCAGCAGCTGGTGCGCGTTGAGGTGCTCCACGCGCAGGCCGCGCTTCGAGCGGGCGCCGCTCGGTCCGAGCCGCTCGCGTTTTACCTCCACTCGAGTGCCCCCCTGCGCCACACGTACACGAACGCGACGAACAGCAGCACGATGAACGTCACCGTCTCGGCCAGCGCGTAGCTCCCGTACGCCCGCAGCTCCACCGCGATCGGGTACAGGAAGATGACCTCGATGTCGAACAGGATGAACAGCATTGCGATCAGGTAGAAGCTGATCCCGAAGCGCATCCCCTTCTTGACCTCCGAGGGCAGCCCGCACTCGTAGGGGTCCTGCTTCTGTCTAACCGCCCGCCGCGGCCCCAGCACGCCGTTGAGCAGTGCGAACGCGCCGCCCACAGCGCCGCCGAGGGCCAGGAACACAAGCGCGGGGAGGTAGGAGCGCAGCACCGTGGCTGGTTATACCACCGCCCGCCGACGCTTGTGCGAGAGTGTCACATAGTGACGATCGGCTCGATATCCCGCCAATGAACGGCGCCGTAGTGGCGGGCGCCCTGGCCATCGCCGCCCTCAACGCACTTCCCGCGCTGTTCGGCGGTTGGCGCTGGTACCGCGAAGAATCAAGCCGTGCCTTCTGGATCCTCCTGCGCGTCGCCCAGGGGGGCGCGGTCCTCTTCGCCCTCGCCGTAGGGGTGCTCGCCGCCGCGGGCCACACATCGACCGAAAAGCTCTTCTACCTCTACGCCCTCCTGCCCCTCGCGGTCGCGTTCGTAGCCGAGCAGCTGCGTATCGCCTCCGCCCAGACGATCCTCGACCAGCGCGGTCTCGAGACCGCCGCCGAGGTGGGCACGCTGCCCGAATCCGAGCAGCTCTCCGTAGTTGCCGCAATCGTCCGCCGCGAGCAGGGCATCATGGCCCTCTCCGCTCTGGTCGTCGTGTTCCTGCTGCTGCGCGCGGCGGGTACTGCGCATGGGATGTGAGCGGCGAGGGCTCCCCAGGCCAACAGTTGGATGGTTAGGTCACGTCCGAGGAGTCGTCCGATGAGTCGAGGAAGATGCACCGGTGCTCGGTGTCGCCCTGGTCTTCTTGGTGTGCTTCGGCGTCGGGTTGACGGCGGCTGCCATCTGGCTGCCCGACTTGGCCCCGGGGCCCGTCGGCGGGATGGCGTTCCTCGCCGTGTGCCTGCTGCTCGGCGCGGCGCTCGCGTTGGTCGGACTCCACACATACACGCTCATCGACGACCTCAGAAGTCCGCAGAGCGGCTTCGACGAACCCGAGTTCCTCGCCACCGTCTTGCGGAACATCCTGGAGGATGCCGGCACGCTCCTCGGGCTGGCCGGCATCATCTACCTGCTCGCGCCCCCCGGGGAGGAAGAGTCGGGCGAGGATGAGCCTGGCGGCAGGGACGATGCAGATGTCACGGCTCTCCCGGACCCCACTCCGGCTTGACGACGTGCCCCGAAAGTGTTCGGTTCCTTTTGCTTGGCGTCAACCGCACAAATCTCAGCGCCGCACCTCGAACGCACGCTCACGGCGTGGTCCGAAGCGATAGATCGAGAAGTGCGCGTCGAAGCTGGCGGCGCTTGTGACGCCGAGGCGCTCCATCACGGCGAAACTGGTGCGGTCGACGATCGAGAAGTCCTGGTCGGGGAAGTCCTTGCCGATCCGCCAAGCGGTGTCGAGGTCGCCTGGCAGCACAGTCTCAACGGTCGCCAGACCTTTGCGGATCGTCCCCCAGAACCGCTCCGCTACGGCGAAGCCTCCCCGGACGCGCATGAGCCGCCATGACTCGACGAGCACATGGTCGGTTGTCACGAGGCGATCGGCATCGTGCAGCACCTTCCTTGCGCGATCATAACTTCGGTCCCCTGAGTCAGTTGCCGCGTAGAACACCGAGGTGTCGACGAACACGCTCAACGATCTGACTTACCCGTCTCGCGCAGATGCTCGCTCCAGGCCGCTTCGTCGAGATATTGCTCCTTGTGCTGCGCGATATCGGATCCCCCCGAGTCGAAAAGGCCGAAGATCTCGCTGATGTCGCCCTTCGGTTCGTCGCCGAGATCCTGGTCGAGTGTTCTGCGCACATACTCCGCGAAGGAGATGCCTAGGTCTGCGGCGCGGCGCTTGGCGCGCCTGTGCGCGTCGGCGTCGAGCGTGATCTGAGTGCGCACCACCATGAGAGCACCATCGTACCACCACATGTCGCGCCGCTGGCCGATCTACGATCGGTCGGGGTGGCCACGGTCTCAACGGTCGGGTCGGCCTCGCCCTCACCGCACGATCAGCGTGGCCGCCACGCCCAGCACGGCCTGGTTGCCGACCGTGCTTGCCAGGAGGTAGCGGCCCGGGGCCAGGGGCTGGGTGGCTACCGACCCGCACTTCCCGGGGAGCAGCGTGGGGATGTCCGTGAGCGTTGTGCGTTCGTCGGAGTCGAGGGTCCCTCGCTGGAGTGCCACGTTGTGTGTGAGGATCCCGCGATTGCAGGCCACGATCCGGAGGGGTCCCGCGGGCACGCTTGCCGTTTGCGGCACGATGCGGTACTCGCTGAGGGTGAGCGTCAGCGTGTGGCCCGTCACCCGCTCCGTTCGTGTTCCTCCGCAGCCGGCCAGCAGGAGCGGTGCGAGCGACGCCGCCGCCAGGGGCCGTAGTCGCATCCGGCGAGCCTATATATTCCGCCCGGCATGAAGGTCCACCCACCCCGTCCCAGGATCGTCCTTGCGCTGGCCGCCGTGGCCGTTGCCACCGCCTGCCTCTCCGCCTGCGGTACGCAGGGCATCCAGGTCTCCAAATCCAGCCCCTACTACAAGGGGGCCGCGCTGTTCCTCCAGCGCTGCTCCGGCTGTCACACCCTCGCCACCGTCGGCGCCGAGGGCTCCGCCACGAGCATCAAGGACCGCCTGCGCACCAACGGCCCCAACTTCAACTTCCGCAAGGAGCAGTACGCGCAGGTCATCTACGCGATCCACAACGGCGGCTTCTCTGGCGCGATCATGCCGCAGAACATCGTCGTCGGCACCGAAGCGCAGGCGGTCGCGGAGTTCCTCGCCAAGTACTCCGGCCTGCAGGCCCCGAAGGTGCCGGTCATCGAAAACACCGCCATCCCCGGCGCCCCCGCTGAAGGCACCTCCACCACCGAAAGCACCTCCACCGCCCCCGCGGCGAGCGTCTCGACATCCGCGAGCGCTGCGACCTCGGCTGCATCCAACGGCAAGCACGCCGCCAAATAGGGTGCTGCCCTGGAGGGTCGGCGCGTGCTCGACCTGCTTGGCTGGACGGTGATGACCGACCCCGAGCGGGCGGGCAGGTACGGGTAGGCTCCCGAGCATGCTGGATCTCAAGCGAATTAGGCAGCAGCCCGACGAGGTGCGCGCGGGGCTTGCGCGGCGTGGTGCGGGCGTCGCCGATGGCCTCGACCGCGTGATCGAGCTGGACGAGCACCGCCGTGCGCTGATCCCCGAGTTGGAGGAGCTGCGCGCGCGCCGTAACGCTGCCGCCGACGCGATCGCGCAGGCCAAGCGCGCCGGCGAGGACGCCGCGGGCGCGATCGCCGAGCAGCGCGAGCTCAGTGCGCTGGAGAAGGAGCTCGCGCAGCAGCTCGCCGCAGTCGAGGAGGAGCTGGACACGGCGCTCCTGCCGCTGCCTAACCTCCCCGATCCCACCGCTGCCCCTGGGCCCGAGGACGAGCTCGTGCGGGTCGTCGGGGAGGTCGGGTTGGGTGGGTCGGCCTCGCCCTTCGAGCCCCGCGACCACCTGGAGCTGGCGGGGCCGATGATCGACATGGACCACGCCGCCAAGCTCTCCGGTGCGCGCTTCGCCTACCTGAAGGGCGACCTGGTGCTGGTGGAGCTCGCGCTCGTGCGCTGGGTGCTCGAGCTGCTCCGTGGCCACGGCTTCGAGCCCGTGATCCCGCCGGTGCTCGTGCGCGAGCGGGCGCTGTTCGGGACCGGCTTTCTGCCCGACACCGAGCAGCAGATCTACAGCCTGCCGGAGGACGAGCTCTACCTCGTGGGCACCTCCGAGGTCGCGCTCGCGTCGCTGCACGACGAGGAGATCCTCGACGCTGAGCGCCTGCCGCTGCGCTACGCCGGCTTCTCCCCCTGCTTTCGCCGGGAGGCCGGCGCTGCCGGCAAAGACACGCGCGGCATCTTCCGCGTGCACCAGTTCGACAAGGTGGAGATGTTCAGCTTCGTTGAGCCGCCGGACTCAGGCGCCGAGCACGAGCGCATCCTCGCGATCGAGGAGGAGATCCTCACCGCGCTCGGCCTTCCCTACCGCGTAGTCAACATCGCCGTGGGCGACCTCGGTGCCTCGGCCGCCAAGAAGTACGACTGCGAGGCGTGGTTGCCGAGCCAGGGCCGCTACCGCGAGCTGACCTCCTGCTCCAACACCACCGACTACCAGGCCCGGCGTTTGAATATCCGCGTTCGCCGGGACAAACAGACGCAGACCCTCCACACCCTCAATGGCACCGCTGTCGCTGTCGGGCGCACGCTAATCGCGCTGCTGGAGAACGGCCAGCGCGAGGACGGCTCCGTTGCGCTGCCCGAGTGCCTGGGGTCGTTCGGGGCGCCGGGCGAGCTGCGCGCACCCGTCGGCGGGTAGTCGCGCGGCCGCAAGTGCGACCCCCGGCCCGCGAGGCACGGAAGCCTCGCGCACACGACCTTGATTCTCCGCACAGCGTCACGCGGACGATCCCAAAATAAAACCCCTATATACGCTCCAACGCGTAGCCGATCTCCAGGCCCGTGGAGTCGACGATGTCGTCCACTCGCTCTTCGTGGGTCACGCGGTAGCCGGCCTGCGCGAAGAGCTCCAGCCACTCCGCGTGCGGCAACAGGCGCTGGGTGGTCACCGAGTGCAGCCAGATGTAGTAGTTGTAGTAGCCGCGCCCCTGGCGATCGCTCCCGACCAGCTCGCCGCGGCCTTCGCTGTAGGGGTTCGAGACCTCGATGATCAGCAGGCAGGCTTTGGGGAAGCGCCGGCCGAAGGAGCGCAAGAACTCGACTGTCCCCTCCACGCCGCGCTGGCCGACGATCTCGTGCAGCACGAACGCCGAGACGACGAAGTCCACCTCCTCGGTCGGTGTGTAGTCGGGCGCTGAGGCGTGCTCGATCGTGATGCGCTCCTGTAGGCCCGCCGCCTGCACGTGCTCGCGCGCGGCCTGCACCGTCTCCTGCGCGAGCTCCACGCCGAGCCCGCGCAGTCCCGGGTGCTGGGCGCACAGCGCGATCAGGTACAGCGCGTTGCCGCAGCCGTAGTCGAGCACGACTCCCTCCGAGGCGCCCACCCGCTCGATCAGCCGCAGCGTGAGTGGCACTGCGTCGTAGACCGCGATCCGCGCGCTGCCCGTCGCGACGCGCAGGTGGTTGCGCTCGATGCTTCCGTCGCCCTCGCGCATCAGCCGCCCCACGCCCTGGAAGAGGTCGCGATAGCCCTCCATCAGCAGCTCCAGCCACCCGTGCGCCGCGCGCAGCTCGGAGAGGTCTTCGGCGAGGCGGTACGTCTCTGCCTCACGGACAAGCGCGCCCTCGGAGTGCAGCGCCTGCAGCAACGCGCCGGTCAGCTCGCTCCCGGACGCGCCCGTGGTCGGGCTGTCGGGCGAGCCCAGGCGCTGCGCCAGCTCCTCGGCGCTGACACCCTGCTCGAGTGCGCTCAACATCGTCTCGTCTTCGAGGATCGCCATCAGCAGCTCCGCGGTGGCCCACCCCGCGAGGTAGTCGAGCGCTCTGAGCAGCGTCGGGCGAAAGGCCGCGCGGTTGATGGCCTCCGGCGTGCTCGCTGCGATCGTCTGCGTGCTGCTGTTCATGTCGGTATCTCCTTGTCCCTGATTGCGGTCAGCCCGGCGATCAGCCGGTCGGCGTCCCCTTGCAGGCTCACGCCGATGCGCAGTCCCGCGGGCTCTCCGAGCGGCGCGGTCGAGGCCACGATCACGTTCCCGCGCGCCGCAAGCGTCTCGCGAATCCGTGAGGCCTCCTCGGCCGAGGAGCACTTCACGAAGACGAAGTTCGTCTCGCTGTCATACACCCGCTCGAACAGCGCGAGCGCCCGCAGGCGCGCGATCAGCTCTTCGCGCAGCGCACACACCTCGCGTGCATGGCGACCGGGGAAGTCGGGGTCGCTCTCCAGTGCCCCCACCAGCGCTTCCGCGGCGAGGCCGCTCGTCGTCAGGTACGCCTGTCGCGCCCGCAGGCGCGCGATCAGCTGCTCTTCGCCGACGAGACAGCCGATGCGCAGGCCGGCCAGCCCGTACGCCTTGGAGAACGAGCGGAACACGAGCAGCCGTGGGTGCTCTGCGAGCCACTGCAGGCCCGGGGCTTCCGCGCAGAAGTCCGCGTAGGTCTCGTCGAGCAGCAGGTGGGCGGAGCGTTCCAGCAGCGCGCACAGCGACGCCGGTGCGAAGGCGTTGGCCGTCGGGTTGTTCGGGCTCGAGAGCATCACAAGCCGCCCCGCTCCCGTAGCCTCGATCAGCTTCCACGGGAGTGTGTGCTCCTCCGTCAGCGCGTACGCCCGGGCGCGGTGGTTGAGCGCCGCCGCGCGGTCGCCGTACCCGTCGAAGCCTGGCTTCACCGTATATGGGTCGCCGAGCTCGAGTACGCACAGGTCGGTCGCCTCATCGACGCCGACAGTCAGGATCGCCTGGTGCGCCTCCACCCCCAGGTGGGCGGCCGCGGCCTCTGTCGCGCGCGCCACCGCCTCGTGCGGATATATGTGCCCGCGAGCGATGGCTGCGCGCACCCGCTCGACCGCCCCCCACGGGGGCCCCCGCAATGCCTCGTTGCGATCGAGCTGCGCCACCTGGCTCTCCGCACACGCGGCGGTCGCGGGGGGCGTCACGGCGCGGCTCCCGGCAGTCCCAACGCTCCCAGGCCCACGGCGAGCAGCGTGCGCATCGCGCGCGCCACGCGCGCCTCCCCGTCGGCCGCGCGTGTCCCGTTCGTCGTGCGGGCGCCCTCGCTCGACGCGAGGTAGCGGCGGCTCAGGTGTCCGTAGAAGCGTGCGAGCTCGTACGTGTCGAGCTGTTCCACCGCGCGCTCCAGCAGCTGCCGGTGGGCCTGCGAGCGCAGGACCGTCTGGCGGTAGCGCCCCTCCTCGGGCGCCGGGTCGGGCGGGCCGTCGTACCGCGGGCTCCACGCGTGAACCGCCGCCCGCGCGAGGTCCCAGCCGACCCCGCCGCGCAGGTCGAGCATCTCGCTCACCGTGAGGTCGACCGGCTTGCGGGTGGGGCGGCCGAGGTAGAAGCCCATCGCGATCAACGCGGCCAGGTCCCGCGGCTCGAAGCGTCCCTCGCTCTGCGCGGCCAGCCCCCCCAGCTCCTGAGAGGCGCCGAGCCGCTCCAGCAGCCCGTCTACGAGCGGCGGCCGACCGTTGCTCGACTTCACCGCGCCGCCCGCCACGGTGACCATCCCGTAGATCACGTTACTGCTCGGCTGCCGCGGCGCCTGCGAGGGCGAGATGCCCCGCATCAGACCCTCGTGGTAGCGCACGTACGCGTGCCACTCCTCGCCCACCAGCTCGACCGAGCGCGTGCCGTCGAGCGAGGTGCGCAGCGAGTGCCACAGCGCGAACGTGCGCAGGTGCTGGGTGGGGAAGCCGTCCGGCCGTGCCACCAGCAGCCGTGGGTACTCGTCGTCCCCCGTCTCGTACACGACCGCCCCGCTGTCGGTGCGCGTGAGCACGCCGTTGGCCAGTCCCGTGTCGAGGATCCACCGCGTGAGCGGCCGGGAGTCCGACTCGTACACCTCGCGGTCGAGCGTCACCCCGAGCGCGGCGAGCGTCGCGCCGTGCCCCTCCAG
This sequence comes from uncultured Solirubrobacterales bacterium, assembly GCA_963701215.1. Classification (GTDB taxonomy): domain Bacteria; phylum Actinomycetota; class Thermoleophilia; order Solirubrobacterales; family Solirubrobacteraceae; genus Palsa-744. Next base: position 3,014,925 of record OY969580.1, on the reverse strand, counting down.
AGCCCAGCCGCGCAGTGTGCGCCACCGTTCCGCAACCTCGGGGTCGCCGGCGCTCAGGCGCTCGAGCAGCCCCTCCGCGAGGTCGTGCCGGACGGCTTCTTCGGCGCTCAGCGCTGGGTCCCCGACGCCACTCTCCTGCGAGGCGTCGGGTGTGCCGGCGTAGCGCTGAAAGCAGTCACCCACGAAGTGGTCGCTCTTCACGCCCGTCGCGCGCGGGGTGAGGTGCGCGGGCAACTCCCCGTAGCCTGCGAGCGCTTCGCCCATGCTGCGGCAGTAGTCGCTGACCTGGCTCTGGCGCGTCACCCCCGCGCCCGCGGCTGCGAACGCCGCGGCGAGCGCCTGGCCGAGCGCGATGTTGCGCAGGTGGCCGACGTGCAGTGCCTTCGTGGGGTTGGCGTCGCAGAAGTTGACGAGCACCTCGGCGCCTCCCAGCAGATCGTGCGCGTCCAACGCGCCGGTCTCGCCGGCCTCCAACCGTTCCCCGAGCTGGGCGAGGGGCTCGTCGGCGAAGCAGACCGTCAGTGCGCCTCCGTGCGCGCGGACCGCGTCCACCTCGGGCAGCGCGGCGAGCGCCTCGCGGGCGGCGACGAGCTCTCCCGCGGCGGTGGGCTCTCCCACGGCGGTGGGCTCGCCCGCCTCCGCGGACTCCGACCCCGGACGGGCGGGGCGGAGGTCTCTGAAGAAGACCCGTGCGTCGGCGCCCCGGCGGGGGTTGTACAGCGGGATCACCGAGAACTCGCCCCGCGGCGCGGCCGCGCTCAGGGCCCGTGTGAGCCGATCGAGCACGTCACGGGGACGGGTAGGAGTAGGAGTACGCCCGGCGGGGCTCGAACCCACATCGGTGGCTTAGAAGGCCACTGCTCTTGGACCACTCACGACTCGTGTAGGCCCACTCCAGCCAGGCGGCCGCTACGCGGCAGATAGCCGCCGGCTCGTGAGACCCGCGGGCACGTGGCCCGGAGCTCCTCGCCGGTTGAATGACTACACGTGGGGACTGGGCGCCACTGCCATCATGGCCGCTAGCCAGTTGAGCTACAGGCGCAGGAAAGGATCGGATCAACACCGCGCCGAGGGTAAGCCCGATCGTCCGGCCGCGCAATTGAAATACGCGGAGGCCCGGCTTCGGTGTAGGCGCCCGCGCGCGGCCTCTCGCGTTTCCCCTGCACAGGCGGGGAAAAGCGTACGCAGCGAGGCGTCGGCGAGGCTCGAAAAGTAGGAGACACGGCTCCGCGACTGCCACCGAGGAGTGCCGCTCAGGTGATGCCGGAGCCGATTCGACGCTCTCCCCGCCCCAGCGTGGTGCAGGCGCAGCGGAAGCGGGCCCGCCGGAGGCTCCTCGGGGCTCCCGACCGGCCGCTCGACGGCGCCAGCTGCGACTCCCCGGAAAACCCCTCCCTACAATAAGGCCGCCGGCGGCTAGACAATGAGAAGATACTGCCGGTGGCAATGATCAAGCTTGCGTAAGGTGCGGGCGGTCGCGCACCGGGTCCGAGGGGTTGGTTGGGTGCCGGAGGGAGGTGGTCGGGGTGCAGAAGAGAGGTGGTCGGGTGCAGGAGCGAGGGGAGCGGGTACACGATCGAAGGGGTGCCGTGGAGCACGACAGACGCACACGGATCTTCAGGGCGATGGCCGAGGCCGTCGCCGAGCGAGGCGTGCGCTCCGTCACGCTCGCGGACGTCGCCGAGCGGGCCGAGGTCTCGCCGCGGAAGCTGCGCGAGCAGTTCGCCGACGTCGAGGAGGGCCTGCTGGTGGCCTTCGAGTGGGTCACACGGCGCGCGGGCACCACGATGGCCGAGGCGTACAGCGACGAGTCGCGGTGGGTCGAAGCGGTCAGAGCCGCGCTCGCCGCGATGCTCGTGCTCGCCGAGCAGGAGCCCGAGCTGGCGCGCCTGTGGGTCGTCGACGCCTTGGGCGCCGGTCCAAGAGTGCTGCGCAGTCGCGCCCGGGCGATCACGGCGCTGTGCGAGTACGTCGACCGCGGGCGCCTGCAGGCGGCATCGCGCACCGAGCCCCCCGCGATCACGGCCGAGGGGGTCGTGGGTGCGGTCCTGGCGGTCCTGCAAACCCGTCTGCTCGCGCCCAACCCCGCGCCGCCGAGCAGCCTGCTGGGGGAGCTGACGAGCCTGGTCGTGCTCCCCTACCTGGGCAGCGCGGCAGCGAAGCGGGAGCTCGTGCGGTCTGCCGCCCGATCTCCGAGCGGTCGGGAGACACAGTCACGGCGTAGCGGCCGCTTCGCGTTGGAGGGGGTCGGCATGAGGCTCACCTACCGCACCGCCCGTGTGCTGATGGCGATCGGTGAACGCCCCGGGTCGAGCAACCGCGAGGTGGGCAACCGCGCGGAGGTCGTCGACCAGGGCCAGATCTCCAAGCTGCTCACCCGCCTGGAGTCCCAGGGCCTGATCGTCAACGACAGCGGCGGGGGGCGGCGCGGCGCGCCCAACGCGTGGGAGCTGACCCCTCGCGGCGAGCAAGTGGAGCACATCATCCGCCGGCGCGCCGCCGAGCCCGAGGGGGCGGCGCTGAGGTAGGGGCCCTCGGACGTGGGCCCTAAGGCCCGCGAATCGCGGGTCCTGGCACCTACCGCAGCACGAACACGATCGACTGCGCCCCGCCGTGCGCGGGGGAGAGCGTAAGGCGGTAGCGCCCCCGAGCGAGCCTGGCGTGGCCCCACAGGTGGCTGTGGTCGCGACCCGCGGCAACGGCGAGCGTGAGTCCGCCCCGCGCGGAGACCCAGCGCAGGCGCCCGTGGACGCGGATCTGCCGGGAGAGCGTGACCCGCACGCGGGCTGGGGCGGAGAGGGTGAAGGCGAAGGCCACCTGGGCGAGGGTGGGCAGGCGGCGGGCGATCACCGCGCTCGTGCGCGCGGTGAGGGCGAGGCCGGTGAGACGGACGGTGGTCTGCGCGGTCCCCCCCGAGCCGGTGCTCGTGCCCGACGGGAAGCCGCCGAGCTTGCCGCCCGCCGAGCCGGCGAGTCGGCCTACGCCCGACGAGCCGCCGCTCTTCGTTTCGCCTCCCTCACCGCCTTTGACGGTGGAGCCTCCCCCGGGGCGGCTGTGCGCTGCTGCTTCTTCTTCTTCCTCGAGCTTTTCGATGGCCCTGATCGCTTCTTCAACTTGCCTTGCTTCGGCGGCCTTCGTTTCTTCTTCGCGCTGCTGTTCTGCTTCCTTGACCTTCTGCTGTTCTTCGAGGGCCTGTTTTTCTTCGGCGGCCTTCCCTTCCACGGCGACCCGCCGCGTGTGTTCTTCCGCGCTTTCGGGCTCGAAGGCGGCGACTCCGTCGGGGGTACCGACGCCGGTGGGGCCGTCGTAGCCGGGGACGGCGGTGCAGATCAACACACCCTTGCCGCAGTCGAGCGGGGAGAGTGGGCTCATCGAGCCGCTGCAGCCGCCCGCGGAGTAGTCCCCGTCGCAGTGGCCGTTGCCCCCTTCGGTGACGTCGTACGTCGAGGGGAAGCCAGCGGGAGAGCCGAGGCGTGAGTAGAGCGTCTGGGCGGGGTACGCGACCCCGTGGGCGCCTCCGGCGAGCGCGAACACCGAGGCGACGATCGGGGAGGCGACGGAGGTGCCGCCGATCACGAGGAAGTTCTTGGTGGATTCCTCGGAGTCGTACACGAGCACCCCGCTGTAGGGGTCGGCGTCCGCGGCGACGTCGGCGACGGCGCGTTTGGCTTCAGCGCCGGTGCCGCAGCCGACGGAGGTCCAGTCGGGCACTTCACGCTGCCACGAGGGCGCCGCGAACTGCGTGCTGCAGCCGCCGCCCCCCGCCCCCTCGTTGCCGCCTTCGGGATCGGGGTCCTCGTTCCAGACGGTCTCGCTCTTGCGCGCGCCGGTGTCGGTCACGGTCAGCTCGGTGCCGCCGACCGCGACCACGTGGGGCGAGGAGGCTGGGTAGTCGGCGCCAACGTAATATTCTTCGTGGTTCGTCGTGGCTTCCGCCGCTTCGGTCCAGTTGAGGTAACCGTCGTCGCCGGCCGCTGCGGTGATCACGGTTCCGGGGTGGTTGAAGGCGGTGCTGTCGAACGGGGGCTCTGAGCCGCCCCACGAGTTGGAGACCTCGGTGGCGCCGAGCTTGACGGCCCGTTCCTCGGCGGCTTCGAGGTCTTCGTAGGAGGACGAACTGGCCTCCACGAGCAGGATGTGGCAGCTCTGGCAGACGGAGTGGACGACGTCGAGGTCGGTGGAGATCTCCACGGTCCAGCCCACGGCTTCTTCGACTTCCACGCACGCGGCTTGCTGGTTCGGTTGTTCGCAGGTTTCTTCGCGTTCCTTCAGTTCCGCGGTGCTTTTGGGGAAGGGCGTCCCGCTCGCGCCTTCCGCCGCGCTTTCGCCCTTCTGGTTGACCTTCGTGAAGCAGTCATTTTTGGCGGTGCATTCGGACAAGTCGATTTCAGGCTGGGCGTCGTAGACTTTCAGGTCGGCTTCGGCGCCCGGGTCGTTGTAGGCGTCCACCAGCGCGATCGTCTGCGTGGCGGAGCCCAGCACCGGTTCGACGGGGAGGTTGTAGGCGCTGTGCAGCTCCCCGGGGGTCAGCGGCTCGGGTTTCTCCCCCGCCGCATAATTGGGACCCACCCGCCCCGCCTGTTCGGCCTGCGTCGGGGACGGCGAGGCGTTGGAGGCTGCCAGCGGGTGCGCGAGCGGGGTACGCGCCGGTAGCGTGCCGCTCCCCGTCGTGGGCACGAGCGCGAGCGCCAGACAGCCGGCGTGCCCGAGCGCGGGCGCCGCGCACACCGGGCGCACGGCGTAGTCGGTGGCCGGCAGCGGCGAGACGTCGCCTGCGGCGGCGGCCGGCAAGCAGAACGCGAGGACGGTCGCCGTCAGGAGCGCCCACCGCGTCGCCGCGGGCCTGATGGAGTGCTGCACCTCAATCGAATCCATCTCCTTAAGAATCGACGGTAGCGGCTGTGGACATGAGGGGTCGCGACACAGCCGGACGAACGCGCGGCCGAGGGTTGATCTACGCTGAGCGCATGTCGCGCCTGCTGGGCTTCATCCCGGTCCCGACCTCGAGCTCGCGCCGCGAGGCGCTGGAGCGTCGGCGAGAGGCGAGCCTCGTGACGGAGATGGCGCGCGTGCTGCTGCGGGGGGGCAGCCTCGCGGAGGTGCTGCCGACGGCGGCGCAGCGGATCGCCCAGGCGCTCGAGCTCCCCTCGGCGGCGATCACGATGGAGGCGGTCGAGCCGGACGCGCGCAGCGTGGCGTTCCCGCTGCGCGAGGGGGACCGCCGGCTGGGGACGGTGGTGGTGTCGGCCGACAGCTCCGAGCGCAGCCTCTACCGCCTGCAGGAGCGGGTGGTGCCGGCGCTTGAGGCGCTGCTGAGCGCGGCGCTCGAGCGCGAGGCGCTGCAGGGGGGAGTGGTGGAGACGGCTGCGCTGCGCCAGGCGGACGTGGTCAAGACGGCGCTGCTGCGGGCGGTCTCGCACGACCTGCGCAGCCCACTGACCGCGATCTCCGCGGCGGCGGAGGCGATCGCGCTGCCGGGCGTCTCCATGCAGGAGCGGGAGGAGCTGGCGGCGGCGATCCTCGGGGAGACGCGGCGACTCTCGCGACTGGTGGACAACCTGCTGGACCTCTCGAAGCTCGAGGCGGGGGCGGCGGAGCCACGGCGGGAGTGGTTGTCGGTAGAGGAGGCGCTCGGCGCAGCGCTCGAGGACCTGAGCTCCCAGCCGGAGGAGTTCCAGCTCTCGATCGACCGCGACCTGCCGTTGGTGCGGGCGGACTCGACGCAGCTGGAGCGGGCGTTTGTGAACGTCCTGGAGAACGCGCGGCGGCACTCGGGGGGCCACGCGGTGTCGGTGAGGGCGCGGGCGGTGCGGACGATGACGGGCGCGGGCGACCGCCTGATCGTGCGCGTGGTGGACCGCGGCCCGGGGATCCCCCCGGCGCAGTTGGAGCGTGTGTTCGAGCCGTTCTACCGAGCGGGCACGGTCCGCGGCGGGCACCGCGGCTCAGGCCTGGGCCTCGCGATCGCGCGGGGCTTCGTCGAAGCGAACGGGGGCACGCTGCACCTGGAGTCGCTGCCGGGGCAGGGGGCGACGTTCGTGTTCGAGCTGCCGCTGGAGCGCAGTGCGCCGGCGCCTGGAGCGCCGGTGCCGGCGGTGCGGGGCGCGTGAGTCCAACAACCGAGGCCGCTTCCGCGAGGCCGCGGGTGCTGGTGGTGGACGACGAGCCGCAGATCCTGCGGGCGCTGAAGGTGGTGCTGCGCGAGGCGGGCTTCGAGGTCCTCGGCGCGCAGAGCGCCCCGGAGGCGCTGGACCTCGCGGCGGTGCGCGCGCCGCGGGCGGCGATCGTGGACCTGGTGCTGCCGGAGGGCGACGGGGTGGAGGTGACGCGCAGCCTGCGGGAGTGGAGCGGGATGCCGATCCTCGTGCTCTCGGCGGTGGGCGAGGAGGAGCAGAAGGTGCGGGCGCTGGAGGCGGGGGCAGACGACTACATCACCAAGCCGTTCGGGGCGCGCGAGCTGGTGGCGCGGCTGCGCGCGGCGCTGCGCCGCAGCGAGGGCGCGGACGAGCAGCCGACGATCGTAGTGGACGGCCTGGAGGTGGACGTGGCCGCACACGCGGTGCGCCGCGCGGGCGAGGCGATCCACCTGACCCCGATCGAGTTCGAGCTGCTGCGGGTGCTGGCGCAGAGTCGCGGGCGGCTGCTGACCCACCGGGCGCTGTTGGCGGAGGTATGGGGCCCGGGGTACGTGGACGACGTGCAGGCGCTGCGCACGCACATCGCGCGCCTGCGCGCGAAGATCGAGCCGGAGGGCGAGCGTCCGCGCTACATCCTCACCGACCCGGGCGTGGGGTACCGGTTCGCGGGCTGAGAGGGTGATGAGGGTCTTGCTTTTTTGATGGGCAACCCCCTGAGGGGTTGCCAGCGGCGTTCGCAGCGCGGTGCCGGGGCGTAGTGCACGTGCCCCGGATGGCCGGCCATGCGTGTCGATGAGCAGATGGTTTCCGTCGCAGCGACGGCGCCGTAACGAAATCGTTATACGCAGGGGGTGAATCGTCACGCGGTCGTGATGGCAAAGCGGGAATAGTGAGCGCATGGACGTGGTGGCGGTGTTGATCGGGATCGCGATGTTCGCGATCCTGCTCGCGATAGTCGAGGGGATAGATCGCATATGAGCGCGCTTCCCCTCGGGTTCTTCGTCGCGCATATGAGCGGTGCGGACTTCTTCGGCTTGGTGGTGTCGGTGCTGGTCATCGCCTACCTCTTCTACGCATTGATCCGCGGAGAGAACCTCTAGGCGATGACGTTCACCGGCTGGCTCACGATCGTCCTGTTCGCGGTCATATTGACCGCGCTCGCGATGCCGCTCGGCAGCTATATGGCAAAGGTGTACACCGGCCAGCAGGTCATCCTGACTCCGTTGTTCGCGTGGCCGGAGCGGATGCTCTATCGGGTCTTGCAGGTCAACCCCAAACGTGAGCAGGACTGGAAGGCGTACGCGAAAAGCCTGATCGTCTTCTCGCTCGCGGGGTGGCTATTGCTGTACCTCATCCTGCGCACGCAGAACGCCCCGTGGGTGCCACACGCGCTCAACCCGCTCGACTACCACTCGGCTCCGTGGAACGTGACGTTCAACACCGTCTCGTCGTTCATGACGAACACAAACTGGCAGTACTACAGCGGCGAGACGACGATGAGCTACTTCAGCCAGATGGTCGGGCTGACCGTCCAGAACTGGCTGTCGGCCGGCGTGGGGATCGTCGTGGCGGTCGCGCTGGTGCGTGGGATCGTCGGGCGCAGCGGCAAGGGCATCGGCAACTTCTGGCAGGACATGGTGCGCACGATCCTCTATGTGCTCGCGCCGCTGTCGGTGTTCATCGCGCTCGTGCTCGCCTCCCAGGGGGTGATCGCCAACTTGTCAACCTACCTGACCGTTCACACGATCACCGGTCTGACCCAGACGATCGCGATGGGCCCGGTCGCCTCGCAGGAGGCGATCAAGATGCTCGGCACGAACGGCGGCGGCTTCTTCAACACCAACTCCGCCCATCCGTTCGAGAACCCGACCCAGTTCACCAACTTCTTCGAGATGCTGGCCGTGCTGGTCATCCCGGCGGCGCTGGTGTTCTTCTACGGGCGGATGACCGGCAACCGCCGCCAGGGCTTTGCGATCTACGCAACGATGATGGTGATGTTCCTCGGCGCGGTGTGCGTCGCCTACATCGCCGAGGCGCACGGCTCGCCCGCGCAGCACGCGGCCGGCCTGCACACGGGCGTGATAAACGGCTCGGGCGGCGGCAACATGGAAGGCAAGGAGCAGCGCTTCGGGATCGCCGGATCGGCGCTGTTCGACGTGGTAACGACCGTCACCTCGTGCGGCGCCGTCAACAGCGCGATCGAGTCGTTCACCGGCATCGGCGGGGCTGTGCCGTTCGCCAATTTGTCAGCTAGCGAGGTGATCTTCGGCGGCGTCGGCACGGGCCTGTACTCGATCCTGCTGTACGTGCTACTGGCGGTGTTCATCGGCGGGCTGATGGTCGGGCGCACGCCGGAGTGGCTCGGCAAGAAGCTCGAGGCGCGGGAGATCAAGCTCGCCGGCCTGGGCATCCTGATTACGCCCCTGGCCGCGCTGTTCTGCACGGCGCTGGCCACCGCCAGCAAAGCCGGACGTGCGTCGATCTCCGAAGGGGCTACCTCCGCCAAGCTGGGTATCCATACGCCGCAGGCATTCTCCGAGACTTTCTACGCCTACTTGTCCCAGGCGAACAACAACGGCTCCGCGTTCGCCGGCTACACCGGCTTCATCCAGCCCGCTGCAGGCAACGTCGGCTCGCACGGAATCACCTTCGCCAACCTGCTCGGCGGCTTCGACATGATATTCGCGCGCTATGCACCGATCCTGTTCGCGCTCGCCGTCGCCGGCGCCCTGGCGGGCAAGCGCGTCACCCCTGCGGGCCTCGGCACGATGCGCACCGACAATGGCACGTTCGTGGTGCTGCTGATCGGCGTGATCGTGCTCGTCGGTGCGCTCACGTTCTTCCCCGCCCTATTGCTTGGCCCGATCGTCCAGGGCCTGACCGGACACCTCTACTGAGATGAAACGCGACATCGTCACTTCAGCAATCGGCATAATCGTGTTCACGATCCTGCTCGGGCTCGTGTATCCGCTCGCGATCACCGGCATCAGCCAGCTTGCCTTCCCGGGCGACGCTAACGGACAGCAGATCCACCTGAACGGGAAGCTGGTCGGCTCGAAGATCATCGGCCAGAACTTTGGGACGCCGGTGCTCGAAAAGAACGGCAAGCCCAAGGAAGTGAAAGGTGCGGTCGTGACCGAAGCGGACCCGCGCTACTTCCAGGGCCGCCCCTCGGCCACCGAAGGGGGCGCATACAACGCCGCCGCGAGCACGTTCTCCAACCACGGACCCAACAGTGTTAAGACCAAGGAAGCGAATGAAGAAAACATCAAGGCGTACCTCGAACTGAACACGGCGCCGAACAAGCAGCCGTATGACCCCGGCCTGACCGTGGCGAAGATCCCGGTCGACGCAGTCAACAGCTCGGCCTCGGGCCTCGACCCCGAAATCTCACAGGCCAACGCGTGGATCCAGGCATACCGTGTCGCGGCCGTGCGCCATCTCCCGCTCGCGACCGTCGACGGACTGATCTCCAAGTACACCTCCGGCCGCGGCCTCGGCTTCTCCGGCGAACCGGGCGTGAACGTGCTCGAGCTGAACCTGGCCCTCGACCGCCTGAACGGAGGAACGGGCTGATGTCAACGATTCCGGCAGCCACCGAACGCCGCGCGGTCTCGCTGTTCCAGCGCGACATCGTCGTGCGCGCGCTGATCGACAGCTTCAAGAAGCTCGACCCCCGCGTGCAGGTCCGCAACCCTGTGATGTTCGTCGTGGAGATCGGCTCGGTGATCACGACGGTCACGTGGCTGATCCAGGTCTTCGGCGGCAAGCCGCTCGGCGGCGGCCACGAGCCCGCGTGGTACACGTTCACGATCGCCTTCTGGCTGTGGCTGACGGTCGTGTTCGCGAACATGGCCGAGGCGTTCGCCGAGGGCCGCGGCCGCGCGCAGGCGGACACGCTGCGCTCGATGCGCAAGGAGACGGTCGCGACGATGAAGGACGGCACCACGAAGGCCGCCTCGGAGCTGACCCGCGGCGACTTGGTGGTCGTCGAGGCGGGCGAGCTGATCCCGGGCGACGGGACGGTGATCGAGGGGATCGCGACCGTCGACGAGTCCGCGATCACGGGCGAGTCCGCGCCGGTGATCCGCGAGTCTGGCGGAGACCGCAGCGCGGTGACGGGCGGCACGCGCGTGACCTCCGACCGGATCGTCGTGGAAATCACCCAGGAGCCGGGGCACTCGTTCCTCGACCGCATGATCGCGCTGGTCGAGGGGGCGGAGCGACGCAAGACCCCGAACGAGATCGCGCTGAACATCCTGCTTGCGGCGCTGACGCTGATCTTCATGATCGTGGTCGCGACGCTGCGCCCGTTCGGCCTGTTCGCGGGCACGGCGATCTCCGAGACGACGCTGATCGCGCTGCTGGTCGCGCTGATCCCGACGACGATCGGGGCGCTGCTCTCGGCGATCGGGATCGCCGGCATGGACCGCATGGTGCGCCGCAACGTCCTTGCCCTATCCGGCCGCGCGGTCGAGGCCTCAGGCGATGTGGACGTGCTGCTGCTGGACAAGACCGGCACGATCACGATCGGCAACCGCCTGGCCTCGGAGTTCATCCCGATGCCCGGCGTGCCCGAGTCCGAGCTGGCCGAGGCGGCGCAGCTCTCCTCGCTCGCGGACGAGACGCCGGAGGGCCGCTCGATCGTGGTGCTCGCCAAGCAGTACGGCCTGCGCGAGCACGACATGGCCTCGCTGAACGCGACGTTCGTGCCGTTCACCGCGCAGACCAGGATGAGCGGGATCGACTACGACGGCCAGCAGTTGCGCAAGGGCGCCGGCGACTCGATCGTCGAGTTCGTCAAGCGGGAGGGCGGCTCGCCGCCGCCGGAGCTGCAGGCGCAGCTCGACCGGATCGGCCGCGAGGGCGGCACTCCCCTGGCGGTCTCGCGCGACAGCCAGGTGCTCGGCGTGATCTACCTCAAGGACACGATCAAGGAGGGCATGAAGGTCCGCTTCGATCAGCTGCGCGCGATGGGCATCAAGACGGTGATGGTGACCGGCGACAACCGCCTGACGGCCGCCAAGATCGCCGAGGAGTCCGGCGTCGACGACTTCCTCGCCGAAGCGACGCCCGAGGCGAAGCTCGCACTGATCCGCGAACATCAGCAGGACGGGCGCCTCGTGGCGATGACCGGAGACGGCACCAACGACGCCCCCGCGCTCGCGCAGGCCGACGTGGGGGTGGCGATGAACACGGGGACCCAGGCGGCGCGCGAGGCCGGCAACATGGTCGACCTCGACTCCAACCCGACGAAGCTGATCGAGATCGTCGAGGTCGGCAAGCAGCTCCTGATCACGCGCGGCGCGCTGACGACCTTCTCGATCGCCAACGACGTCGCCAAGTACTTCGCGATCCTGCCCGCGGTGTTCATCGGCACCTACGCAGCCGCCGGCCAGACAAAGGGCCCGCTGCACGTCCTGAACATCATGGACCTCGGCACCCCTCAGTCGGCGATCGTCTCGGCGATCATCTTCAACGCAATCGTGATTCCGCTGCTGATCCCGCTCTCGCTGCGCGGCGTGCGCTACCGCCCGATCGGCGCGAGCGCGCTGCTGCGGCGCAACCTCTGGATCTACGGCCTCGGCGGCATCATCGCGCCGTTCATCGGCATCAAGCTGATCGACCTGGTCGTGCACAACCTGTTGGGGGGGTAGCACGCTAGCCGAGGCACCCCCTTCCCTCCTCTTGTCAGGGCTGGAGGGGAACCTCATAGCTAGGAATTCGCCAGCAGCACCACCACGAAGGCCAGGTAGAAAGCGATGATCAAAGCGCCGGGGATGCGGCGCAGGCCGCGATCGAGGTAGGCGCTCGCGAGCGCGAAGGCGGTCAGGCCGAGGTAGCAGGCGGCGACGAACGTCGTCTGCCCGGAGGGCGCGCCCAGGCCGACGATCGCCCCCGGCAGCAGCAGCCCCGCCACGATGTTGAGCGCGTTGCTGTTCAGCGCGGTGCTGAGCACCGCCGCTCCCCGGCCGCGCGTGGCGAGGTAGACGGCGGCCACGGCGTTGGGCAGGCTCGTGACGGCGGCGAGGATCAGCCCGCCGACCACGATCCCGGGGATCGCGTGGCGCGCGCCGAGCTCTGAGGCGGTGCGCTCCATCGCGACGCTCGCGCTCACGACGACGAGCACCGCGAGGGCGGCCAGCGCGCCGTCGCGCGCGCCTCCGCGGGAAGGGTGGATCGCAACCTCGAGCTCGAGCTCCTCCTCCCTGACGGCCTCCGCCAGCCAGGCCCCCCAGGAGTCCGGGAGACGCAGCCGCGCGAGCCGCTCGAGTCCCATGCCGAGGATCGCGAGGTACGGCGCCAGCACCGCCAGCACCGCGAGCAGCCCCACCACGGGGGAGAGGAGCCCGACCACGACCACCAGGCACACCAGCGAGGTCCACAGCGCCACCGCGCCGCCCAGCTCGATCACTCGTCGGTGCAGCGCGATCCGGCCGGCGACGACGGCCGCGAGGCCGAGCAGCGCCGCGAGGTTGAACACGTTCGAGCCGATCACGACCCCGGCGCCGATGTGCGTGTCGTGCTGGGAGAGCGCGGACACCGCCGCGGTGATCTCCGGCGCGTCGGCCGCCAGCGCAGCGAGCATCCCGAGCAGCGCCTCGGAGAGGCCGAGTCGCGCCCCCACCCGCTCGAGCCTGACGACCAGCACCCAGCTGGCGCCGAGGCTCACCACGACGCCGGCCACGAAGATGACGCTCAGCAGCGCGTCGGACACCGCTGCGGCGCTGCGATCTCGAAAGGGTTCCGGGTCACCAGGATCTCCACGGGTAGTGGCACGCCGACCAGGCTTCCCGGCTCTCCGCGCATGACTCTACCCGGAATCACTCCCCGGCTCAGCGGTCCCCCGCTGCGTACACGACAATGGCGCCATGTCGGCCGATCGCGGACACCTCAAGGTATTCGTCGGCATGGCGGCAGGCGTGGGCAAGACGTACAGGATGTTGCAGGAGGGCCAGGCGGAGGCGGAGGCCGGCCGCGACGCGGTGATCGGCTACCTGGAGCCACACGGTCGCGAGCAGACGACGGCGCAGGCCGAGGGCCTGGAGGCGGTGCCGCGCCGGCGAGTGCGCTACCGCGAAACGGAGCTCGAGGAGATGGACCTCCCCGCGATCCTCGCGCGCGCGCCCGAGCTGTGCCTGATCGACGAGCTCGCGCACACCAACGCCCCGGGGGTGAAGCACGAGAAGCGCTACGAAGATGTGCGCGACGTGCTGGCGGCGGGGATCGACGTGTACTCCACCGTGAACGTGCAGCACCTGGAGAGCCTCAACGACCAGGTGACCCAGCTGACCGGCGTGCGCGTGCGCGAGACGATCCCCGACGCGGTGCTCTCCGCGGCGGACGAGACGGTGCTCGTCGACGTCACCCCAGAGGCGCTGATCGCGCGCCTGCGCGCCGGCAAGGTCTACCCGCCCGAGCGCGTGCAGGCGGCGCTCGGCAACTTCTTCAAGATCGAGAACCTCTCGGCGCTGCGCGAGACAGCGCTGCGCCAGGTGGCCGAGGGCGTGGAGCTCGAGCGCCTGGTGCGCGAGGTCCCCGCGGTGCGCCGCAGCGAAGAGCGGCTGATCGCGCAGGCCGCCCCGCAGGTGATCTCCGAGCGGCTGCTCGCGCTCGTCACGCCGACCCCGCGCTCGCAGCGGGTGGTGCGCCGCGCGTGGCGCTCCGCGCAGCGCCTGGGGGCGGAGCTCGACCTGCTGGTGGTGCGACCCCCGGGGGCGACGCCGAGCCGCGAGGAGCGCGAACAGCTGGAGGCGCTGCGGCGCCTGGCCTCGGTGTTGGGTGCGCACCTGCTGTTGGAGGAGGCCGACGACGTGGCCGACGCGGCGATCGGGGTGGCGCGCTCGCGCGGCACGACGTATCTGTTGATGGGGACCCCCAAGCCGCGCAACGCGTGGCGCAGGCTGACCCAGCCGGCACTGCCCTTCCGGCTGCTGAAAGGCCTGCCGGGCGTGGACCTGCGGATCGTCGCCGATCGCACGCTGCGCCCGAGCGCGGGCGACGCGGAGCCGGAGGAGGAGGGGGCGGCGCTGTGACCCCGCTCGCCGTGGTCCTGATCGTGCTCGCGCTGGCGGTCGGCTTCGCGGCCGCGCTGGGCCTCGAGCGCCAGCGCCGCAAACGCGCGCTGAGCGGCCGCACGCGGGTGCGGCGGATCGCGTTCCCGTTCACGGGCGACGGGCTCTCCGAGCCGGCGCTCGCGGCCGCCCTGCGGCTGGCGCGAATCGACGGGGCGACGCTGATGCCGGTCTACCTGGCGCTCGTGCCGATGCGCCTGTCGGTGGACGTGCCGCTGCGCAGCGAGTGCGACCTGGCGCTGCCGATGCTGGACGCGATCGAGCAGCGCGCCACCCGCGCGGAAGTCCCGGTCGACTCGCGCATCGAGCGCGGGCGCACGGTGCGCCACGCGCTGAGGGAGCTGATCGCCCACGAGAGCTTCGAGCGGATGGTGGTGGCGGCCGGCGCCGACAGCTCGGGGGAGGGCTTCACCCCCGAGGCGGTGGCCTGGCTGCTCACCAACGTCCCGGGCGAGGTGATCGTGCTGCGCTCCGCAGAGGCCGCCCCGCAGACCACCGCACAGAGCCCGGCCCAGCCCGTGGGTGCCCCCGCGCAGGCTTCCTTGCAAGCTCCCCAAGCGGCGCAAGCGCAACCTCGGGATGCATAGGCTGTTCGCATGAACATGCCCAGATCTCTCCGCGTGTCCCCAGCGACGACGCTCGGCGGGGCGCTGGCCGCGCTGGCGCTCGCCTGCACCCTCGCCACCCCCGCCGTCAGCTCGCCGACGCCGCCCGCCTCGGGCGCATCCATCAAAGCCGCCACTGCGGAGTCCGCCGCGGCCAGGGCGCGCCCCCACGGTCCGTCCTACATGACCGGGATCAGCGACTCCCAGGACGAGATGTTCACCAACCCGCTGTGGCAGCAACTGCACACGCAGATCTCGCGGCTCGTGATCCCGTGGGACGTGGCCGTGCGGTCGTACGACCTGGATCAGGCGGTAGCGTGGATCCACGACGCGGAAGCGCGCCACCAGAAAATCCTCGTGGCCTTCTACCACTCCGAGTACACGAAAACGAAGCTGCCGAGCGTCGCCACCTACAAGAAAGACGTGGCGAAGTTCATCAAGCTGTTCCCGCACATTCGCGAATACACGGCGTGGGATGAGGCCAACCGGGGCTATGTGAGCGATGGGAGCGCCTCATTCGTCAGCCCGTCGGCGACGCTGGACGCGCAGTACTACCAGGCGCTCAAGCGCGACTGCGTGGAGTGCACCGTGATCGGCCTCGACGTGCTCGACAACCCGGAGATCGGCGGGACGGTGCAGTACATCGCGGAATTCAAGCGCGAGATCGGGCGCCTGAGAACGGTGATGCCGTACGTGTGGGGATTGCACGACTACTCCGACCTCAACCACTTCGAAAGCTGGCGCACGCGCGACCTCGCGGCCGACCTCGGCGGTGAAGTGTGGCTCACCGAGACTGGGGGGGTTGTGAAGTTCGGCAACGACCTCCCCAACAAGAACGGCGCGGGCCTCAGGCGCGCCGCGAACGTGCTGCACTACATGTTCGGCGTGGCGGCCTCGATCCCGCGGATCAAACGCCTCTACATCTACAACTGGGTGGGCGGCACGCCATCTACGCGCTTCGACGCGGGCCTAATGAACGCCCACTACAAGCCCCGTCCGGGCTACGTCGTGGTCTGCAAGCAGCTACACGCCGCGCACTGCAACGTCAAGACGGTCGACAACTGAGTCCGTTCCCCCGCGCTGTCGTGGGGCGTCGACGCCAGAGCAGAGCAGCGCTGCCGGCTGGGTGCTGGACATCCAGATCGCTGCCCGCGCCTTGATCGTGTTTGGGGCTTGACATGCGTCAATTACCCGCGCTGCGCGCCTGAGCCTGCTTGCACAGCTCGGCTAGGCCGATCGCCTGGACCGACGGCGCCAGGCGGTAGCTCTCAGCTCCGGGGTAGACGACCAGTGCGCGCTGCGGCGCGAGGTCGGCGAGGGCGGAGTGAAAGCCGCGCTCCAGCGTTGGCGCCAGGCTGCGCTTGATCTGCACCGCCCACTCCTCGCCGCCTGGCCAGGTGAGGACGAGGTCGACCTCCGCGCCGTGGCTTGTCCGGTAGAAGCTCCCTTGTACTTGCTGCCCGGCCGCCGCGAGCAGATTCTCGATGGCCATGCCCTCCCAGCTCGACCCGGCGACCGGGTGCCCGAGCACTGCCTCCTTGTCGGTCAGCCCGAGCAGGGTGTGCACCAGGCCGCTGTCGCGCACGTACACCTTTGGAGAGCGCACCAGCCGCTTGCCGGCGTTCGGCAGTCGGGGGGGCAGACGCCGCGCGAGCAGAAGATCGACCATCAGGTCGAGATAGTGGGCGATGGTCGTTCCGCTCACACCGAGTCCGCGTGCAAGCTGCGCGGCGTTGAGCAGGCCGCCCTGATGGTGCGCGAACATGGTCCAAAGTCGCCGCAGCGTCTCAGCCGGGATGCGCGGGCCCAGTTGCGGGATGTCGCGCTCCAGGTATGTGCGGATGAAGTCCTGGCGCCAGCGCAGGCTGATCGCGTCATTCGCCGCGAGGAAGCTGTCCGGGAAGCCACCTCGGACCCAGAGCTGGTCCAGTTGTCGCTCGCCGACCTCCGTGACGTCGAACGGCGCGAGTTCGATGAATGCGATCCTCCCCGCCAGGCTCTCGCCCGACTGGGCCAGCAGGTCGATCGCGGCGGAGCCCAGCAGCAGGAACCGGCCGGCCCCCCTGCCCTCGCGCCTGACCTGGTCGATCACGCCGCGCAGCGCTTCGAACAGGCCGGGCGCGCGGTGGATCTCATCGAGGATGATGAGCTCCTCGGCATGGTCGGCGAAGTAGAGCGCCGGCTCGGCCAGGCGAGCCCGGTCAGCGGTCGACTCCAGGTCCAGATAGACCGATGGCCGTCCCTCGGCGATCGCCAGGGCGAGCGTGGTCTTGCCGGCCTGCCGCGGGCCGAGGAGGGCAACGGCCGGCGCCTGGTCCAGCAGCGCTGTGACCTCCGGGGCTACCCGTCTCTCTATCATCCGTGCAATTGTAAACCGTCGCTATAGATTTGCACGTCGAATCTGTGCGGCGCCGCTTCACTGGGCTCCTCTGGCGCGCTGTTGTGCCAAACCCGCGCCGCCCCGAGCGCCAGCAGCGCGAACCCGCACGCCAGCGGGACGAGCGCGCGCAGCGGGTAGGTGCCGAAGTAGGCGCCCTTATTGAGGGCCCGCGGGTCTCCGGAGCGGAGGATGTCGAGCAGTCCCCGGTGGTCGAGGCCGAGCAGGGTGGGGATCAGCGCTGCGTACAGCGCCCAGGCGGCGAGCGCGAGCACTCCGGCGCGCAGCGAGGCGCGGGTGAGTCGCATCCGCGGCGTGGCGATTGCGGCGAGCACGATCGCGCCAAGCGCGGGGAGCAGGAAGGTCCAGATCTCCCCCCAGCCGCGCCCGAGACCGTAGGCGGAGGCGATCGTGGGCTGGAAGAAGCCCTCGAGCAGGTGGCGCATCCAGCTCACGGTCTCGGTCTCGTAGCCGATCAGTGGGTGGGTGATCGTGGCGAGGACCGCGCACGTGATCGAGACCACCGCCAGCGCGATCGTCGGGCCGGGCCAGCGCTCGAAGGCGATCGCCAGCGGGAGCGCGAGGAACGGGAGCGTCGTGGCGAGGAAGCGTGGCCCCGGCGAACTGCCCCCGAAGGGAAGGTAGTAGCCGGAGTTGTAGGTGAGGTAGCAGAGAAGCACGCCCGCGATCACGAGCGCCTCCGCGCGGCGGCCGCGGCGGTACAGCGCGAGCGTGCCGAGCGCCCCCATCACCAGCACGGGGGCGAGCGTAAGCAGGCCGCGGGAGTCGCCCAGCAGCGTGGCCGCGACGCGCAGGGAGGGGGCGGTGATCCCGAAGAAGCCCTTGTGCTGTTGGGGCACGTTGGCGTAGGCGACGTGGGTGAGCGAGTGGAAGGCGGTGAGGTTGTAGAGCGCGAGCGGCACGAGGCCCACGGCGATCCCCGCGGCGTAGGCGCCCCCGCGGCGCAGCGCCCACAGGGGGGTGAGTGCGTCGCGGCGGGAGAGCAGGTAGAGCCCGAGCACGCCGCCGAGCAGCACGAGCGGGTACTCCGAGGAGATCGCGTAGCCGATACTCAGGCCAGCGGCCCCGCACAGCCACGCACGCGGGGGACCGTCGCGCTCGCGCAGCAGCAGCGTGAACGCGGCGAAGCCGAGGAACGCGGTGAAGATGTGCGAGAACAGCAGCGTGGAGAGCGCGAGCGCCATCGTGCCGAGGCCGAGCGTGACCGCCGTGGCGGCGCCAAAGCCGGGCTGCAGGCGCTCCGCGGCGCCCCACACCAGCACCAGCAGCAGCAGGCCGGGCAGTACGTTGCCCCACAGTCCGATCAGGTAGATCAGCTCGTTGTCGCCGGGCTGCGCCGGGGAGCTGTAGGCCCAGTGCTCGGCGTTCACTCCGCGCAGGACGGTGTACCAGGGCAACACGAACAGCGCCAGGCCAGGAGCGCGCGCCGAGTACCAGTGTCCGTGATAGCGGACCTTGTCGCCCGTATTCGCCTGGTAGGGGTCGATCGTGGTCTGTTCGTGGTAGAGCGCCTGCAGCAGGTCGTAGTGAGAGGTCTGGTTCCAGGAGAAGTTCTGGATCAGGGTCGCGTAGGAGAGGCCCACGAGCAGGACCGCCGCGAGCGCGAGGCGCCTGTTCCTACGTCGCGTTGTCTGCTCGGCCGGGATCGGCGCAC
The DNA here is from genome assembly GCA_963701215.1 of uncultured Solirubrobacterales bacterium. Lineage (GTDB taxonomy): Bacteria > Actinomycetota > Thermoleophilia > Solirubrobacterales > Solirubrobacteraceae > Palsa-744. Next base: position 2,996,056 of record OY969580.1, on the reverse strand, counting down.
AGGATACGCGAGGCGTGTGCGACGCTGCGGCGGTGCGGGCCGCGCGAGGTTGTCCGTTCCGGAGGGCGGATCTGCGCAACACTCATGAAGACGGCCCCGAGGTGGAGGAGGTTCTGAGATGCGAGTCCTGGTTGTGGGAGCCGGCGGAGTGGGCGCGGCCTTTGCCGCGATCGCCCAGCGGCGGCCGGCGTTCGAGCGGGTGGTGCTGGCCGACGTCTCGCCGCAGCGCGCGCACGACGTGGTCGCGCGGCTGGGGGAGGCCGACCGCTTCGCGGCCGAGCAGGTGGACGCCTCCAGCCGCGAGCAGCTGGTGGCGCTGATCGAGCAGGTCAAGCCGGACGCGGTGCTGAACGCGTGCGATCCGCGCTTCAACGAGCCGATCTTCGCGGCGGCGTTCGAGGCGCGCGTGACGTACCTGGACATGGCGATGACGCTCTCGGAGCCCCACGAGCAGCGTCCGTACGAGCTGCCGGGGGTGATGCTCGGCGAGCACCAGCTCGCGCGCCACGAGGCCTGGGCGCAGGCGGGGCTGCTGGCGCTCGTGGGGATCGGGGTGGAGCCGGGGCTCTCCGACGTCTTTGCGCGCTACGCCGCCGATGAGCTGTTCTCGAAGGTCGAGGAGGTGGGGGTGCGCGACGGGGCGGATCTCGTCGTGGAGGGGTACGACTTCGCGCCGACGTTCTCGATCTGGACGACGATCGAGGAGTGCCTGAACCCACCGTTGATCTGGGAGCGCGAGCGCGGCTTCTACACCACCCCGCCGTTCTCCGAGCCGGAGGTGTTCGAGTTCCCCGAGGGGATCGGCAACGTGGAGTGCGTGAACGTCGAGCACGAGGAGGTCGTGCTGATCCCCCGTTGGGTGACCTGCGAGCGGGTCACGTTCAAGTACGGCCTGGGGGAGGAGTTCATCGGGGTGCTGCGCACGCTGCACAAGCTCGGCCTCGACTCCACCCGGCCGGTCTCGGTGCGCGGCGTCGAGGTCTCCCCCCGCGACGTGGTCGCCGCCACACTGCCCGACCCCGCGACGCTCGGCGAGCGGATGACCGGCCGCACCTGCGCGGGCACGTGGGTGAAGGGCACCGGCAGGGACGGCAATCCGCGCTCGACCTACCTCTACCACGTGGTGGACAACGAGCAGACGATGCGCGACTACGGCAGCCAGGCGGTCGTCTGGCAGACCGCGATCAACCCCGTCGTGGCGCTCGAGCTGCTCGACGAGGGTGCATGGCGGGGCACTGGTGTGCTCGGCCCCGAGGCGTTCCCGCCGGCGCCGTTCCTGGAGCGCCTCGCGGCGCTCGGTGCGCCGCACGGCCAGCGGGAGATGTAGCGAGTCCCGTTGAGCGCCCCCCAACCAGTGGCGGGCCGCGTGATGTTACGTCCTTCTGCGTGGGGGGAGAGGAAGGTGACGGTACAGGCTGATGGTGGAGCAGACCATACCGATGGGCACCAGTGCCCACAGGGGACCGCCCAGCAGCAGAATTCCCACGAAGATCAGCCCGCCTATTGCAGAGATGAGGCAGTCGTAGCGGTCGAAGTCGTCGTTCATGAACCAGTTCATGACACGATCTTAGCGACGAAGACAAAGAACATCAACAGGCCGAAGAACATTCCACCGCGAAAGCCGAGACCCAGGCCGCGATTTATCAGGTCGGCGCGCACGTGGGCAGGCGTGGTGTCCAGCGCAAACAGTGCGGCAGGCAGTCCTGAGCAGAAGGCCGTGACGCCGCCCAGGATGGTCGCCCAGGCGAGCAGGCCGTTGACGACAGCCGTCCCCAGCGAGGGGTTAGTCTCGCAGAGGATGCGGATGGTGGCTATCACGGACATGCCCGCCACCGTACGCGCCGACCGCGATGGAATCCTCGGCCGTACTCTTGCCGCGAGCCAGATCTCCCATGTTTACGGGACGTCTGCTCCCAAACTTGGCGCGTATGCGTCCTTCAACCAAACCAACTGTGGCCGGCAGGAGATGTAGCAAGTCCCGTGCATCCATCGCGGATCGCGGCGTCCGCCATGGCCGTGGCTCGCGACGGTCCCTGGCTGGCGGCGGCGTCTGTTCGCTTTAGGACTTGACAACAAGCAGCCGATCTGCTTAGCTTGTACCACACGGGTGTTCACGAGGAGTGGGCGCCAGTCAACATAGGGTCTGGTTCGGGTCAATCCTCGTCTGTGGTTGACTTCGAGTGCATTGGCAGGATGTTGAGGTCAGGGAGAGGGGACTGGGTCGCAAGGTATGAGGGAGATGGTTCAGCGTGGTTTCGAGAGGGAATGACGTGCCGGGTATGCGCGCGGCCCCGCATGGGGTTCTTGCTAGATGCATCAGCGGTCTGATGCATCTCTCTCTCTCTCTCTCTCTCTTCGGGTCTAGGGCCAGCCGCTAGACCGCCGGTCGCGGCGCATTCGCGCCGGCCGGGTTTCCCCCGCATGGGGGGTGGGTTTTAGATGCCCGTGCGTGCGGGGTCGGAGCGGATGCCTGCGCGGGGCCATGTGCCGCGCGCGCAGATCACAGAAATCCAGCGCTCGAGGCTGCTGGCTGCGGCGGTCGGGACGGTCGAGGAAATTGGGTATGAGCGCGCGACGGTCGCGCGCATCACGGGACGCGCGAAAGTCTCGCGCAGGACCTTCTATGAGCTGTTCGCGAATCGCGAGGAGTGCCTGGCCGCTGTTCTGGATGATGTCGTCGACGCGATCCGGGGTGAGATCGCCGCCGCGGGCATCGACCGGCTCGCCTGGCGCGAGCGGGTCCGCAGAGGCCTGTGGACGATCCTCTCGTTCCTCGACCGCGAGCCGGCGCTCGCGCGGGTCTGCGTCGTGCAGGCGCTGCGCGGCGGCCCAGTGCTGCTCGAGCGCCGCGAGGCGATCCTCGCGCGGCTGGCCGCGGTCGTGGACGAGGGCCGCTTCGAGGGCGTCCGCGGCGCGGAGTGCACGCCGCTGACCGCGGAGGGATTGGTCGGCGCGGCGTTCACGATCGTCTATGCGCGGCTGTTGCGCGGCGAGCGCGGGCCGCTCACCGATCTGTTGGGCGAGCTGCTGGGGATGATCGTGCTGCCCTACCAGGGCGCGGCGGCGGCGCGTCGTGAGCAGGCCCGCCCCGTACCGGCTGCCCCTGTGGGCGTCCGCCCTTTCCCCGTCATCGAGGCCACGCCGGTCGTCGCCGACCCGCTCGGGGGCGTCACGATGCGCTTGACCTACCGCACCGCGCGGGTCCTCGAAGGGATCGCGGATCACCCCGGGGCCAGCAATCGCCAGGTCTCCGAGTACGGCGGGATCGCGGACCAGGGGCAGGTCTCGAAGTTGCTGCGGCGCCTCGAGAGCCTCGGGCTGCTCTCCACCACCGGTCCAGGTCACCTCAAGGGCGAGCCCAACGCCTGGACGCTCACCGCAACAGGTGAACAGGTCGCGCAGAGCATCCGCATGCACAGCACTGTCCCCCACCAGCGGCGGGCCGCGTGATGCGCCGGGCGTCGACTGCCGATGGGCAGAGCTTCCCGTCGCCTCGCGCGCGGGTTCTCTCGGACCGCGCAAACTGGCGCGACCGCGATGGAACGCTCGGGCGGACCCCGGGCGGGTCCTCAATCCCCCGTATTTCCGGGCCGGGAGACAGAAAACCTGGCGCGTATGGGTCCTTCGGCCCGACCAACTGCACCACACCACCAAGAAAGGCACACGCATGAGTAAGTCACGCAACGCCCCGATGTCCCTGCTGCACCGTCTCGGTGTCGCCGGGCCTACTCGCGTGGGTGCCTTCGACGGGAGTGGTGCGCCCACAGTCAGCCAGGGGACCGGTGCGCCCTCGCGTCCTCGCGCCCTCGTCGTGCTGCCGGTTCTCGCCGCGACGCTCGCCGCCCTAGCCTTCACGACGGCCTCTGCCCTGGCGGCCGCCCCGGAAGCGTATGTAACGGAAGTGGCCTCCTCGAGCGCAACGCTGCACGCGGTGCTCGACCCCGAAGGCGCATCGCTCTCCTACCACTTCGAGTATGGGGCCAGCACCGCGTACGACTCGCAGACGCCGGAAGAAAGCGCGGGAGAAGCGTCGGTGCCGGTGAGCGTCGAAGCACATCTGCAGGGCCTCGGCGCGGCGAGCGTCTACCACTACCGTGTCGTGGCGACGAACGCGGCGCACGAAACGTTCGCGAGCGCGGATCAGATCTTCACCACCCAGCACGCCGTCGGCGAGTTCGCGCTCCCCGACGGACGTCAGTACGAAATGGTGACGCCGGCGGAGAAGGAAGGCGCTCTGTTCTACGGCGGGAAAGGTGACGGCCCTGAGCATGTCATTCAGGCGTCTGTCGATGGCGACGCGATCGTCGATGCTGCGAGTCAGCCGACAGAAGCCGAACCGGCGGGGAATCCGGACAACAGTATCTCTGTGCTTTCGACGCGTGGTCCGGGGGGTTGGTCTTCGCAGGTGATCGCGGGGCCGCACGACGAATCCGCGGGTCTCACTGGGATCGAAGGTGAAGAATCTCGTTTGTTCTCTGAAGACCTGTCGCATGTGGTCGTGCAGCCGTTCGGGTATTTCACCCCGCTCTCTCCCGAAGCGAGCGAACAGACGGCGTATCTACGCACCGATTATTTCAACGGGAACGTCAGCGACCACTGTGAAGGCTCGTACCTCACCTCCAGCTCGTGCTATCGACCGCTCGTGACGGCCGCCAACACGTCGCCTGGAACGAAGTTCGGCGATAATGAACTCGAAGGAGAATCCTCCGGTGGGGTCTGCACAAATCTCATATGCGGGCCGCAGTTTATAGATGCGTCTCCGGATTTGAGTCATATCGTTGTGACCTCCAAGTCGGTGCCGCTCACGTCTACGCCCGGGAGCGATGACTACGAGTGGTCGGGTGGGCAACTGAAGCGCCTACCTGATCTGCTCGCCGGTCAGCGGCAGGTGGATGGAGAAGGACATCCCAAATTCAAGTTTGAAGAGGAAGGTGGGTGGGATCCGAGGGGAGTACGGAGCGAGATCTCCGCCAACGGTGAGCGTGTCATCCTCGAAAGTGGCCTGTATGAAGTCGCTACGGGAGAAACAGTCCCCCTTCCCGGAGTATTCCAGGTTGCAAACAGCGACGATTCGAGGATCTTCCTTTCGTATGACGGGCTCTCCGAATGCGAAATCGTTGAAGTCGCCGGTACCGGCGAGCACAGGTGCAACCTGTCCAACCTAGCGCCGAGTGTGAACAAGATAATCGGCGTGAGTGAAGACGGCTCATATGTATATTTCACATCTGGCGAAGCGCTTGCGCCAGGCGCTGTCCCGGGATGTAACATGTATGTCCACCACGGTGGTGTGACGAGCCTCGTCGCGGCGACATGCGGCCTCGAAAGCCACGAACCTTTTGCGCGGGTGTCGCCCGATGGCCGCTGGCTGGCGTTCCTATCGCCGCGGAGTCTCACGGGCTATGACAATCGTGACGCGGTCAGTGGGGAACCAGACATCGAGGTCTACCTCTATCACGCTGAAACCTCTCCGTCCGGGGCGCTCGAACCGGGGAAGCTGATGTGTGCGTCGTGTGATCCCACCGGAGCACGACCGGTCGGCGAATCAATGATTGAAGAAGATGTCGAACATGATTCCAGGCTACTCGAAGAGGACAGTAGTAGCTGGGTGGCGGCGGAAGTTCCGGGGTGGACGGAGGGCCCTGTGTTCAACGGTAGTGAAACTCGTTATCAGACGCGTTATCTCTCTGATAGTGGCCGGTTGTTCTTTGACAGTGGGGATGCGTTGGTGCCGGAGGATGTGGATGGCAGGGAGGATGTGTATGAGTATGAGCCCGAAGGGGTGCCCGCGGGCGAACATGCCTGCGGGTCTTCGAGTACGGGCGGGAGCGAGGTCTTCAAGCCCGGGCGTGCCTTTGAAGTGGGAGGCGTGAAGGGCGAAGAAGGCGCGGGTTGCGTCGCGCTGATCTCTGCGGGTACCTCGAGTGAGGGGTCGTACTTCCTCGACGCCAGTGAAACGGGTGGCGATGTGTTCTTCGCGACGCAGTCACAGCTCGCGTCCGCGAGCGACGGGGGCGGCGTCAACGTGTGGGACGCTCACGAATGTACGAGCGCTTCGCCGTGTCCCACGAGCGTGGCCGTTCCTCCGCCGTGCACGACCGAAGCCTCCTGCAAAGCGCCTCCGACTCCCCAACCGTCGGTCTATGGTCTTCCCTCGAGCGCGACCTTCTCCGGCCCCGGCAACCTAGCTGCACCGCTTCCTCCGTCTGTACCGAAGAAGGTCATGAAGAAGACGGTCAAGTGCAAGAAGACCCGTAACGGGTCTCGGAGGGGTGAGAAGGGCAAGTGCATAAAGCATAAGAGTAAGAAGAAGGCGAAAACGTCAAACCGGAGGGCTAAGTGACCATGCGCTATCTAAATCTTTTTCGCCACCCCCTCAATAACTCCCTGTTGTTTCTCCCTGCCCTGCTCCTGACATCTCTCGCCTTCACCGCCGCCCCCGCCCAAGCCGAAGAAACCCTCAAACCCTGGTGGCACCTGACATCCAATGCCCAGCCATCGTATATACAGCCCGGTCAGGCTAAAGACGAGGTGCAGCGGCTGACGGTCGGCGCGAATGAGGGCGAATATGTACTGGGGAATGAAGGCGTTGAATCCAACGTGGCAAACCAGAGCAATGGCAGCGGTTATTCTGAAAATACCGATGCTGAAGTTGGTGAGGAACCCGAAAAGCTGCAGGAACAACTTGAAGGGCTGTACGGCGCGGGCAATGTCGAAGTGACGGGCGGCCCCGGTCCTGGAGGGAGGAACCCGTATGAAGTGTATGAAGTCAAGTTTGTGGGCAGACTCGCAGATCGGTTTGTCAACCCTATGCTCGTTCAGTCCCGAAGTCTGGATGGCACAGCCAACGTGAAGACGGTTGTGGTGGGGCGCCCGGATGGTACGATTGTGGTGACCGCTACAAATCTAGGTGACGCGAGCGCGAGCCCCGCGACGCAGCCGATCACGATCAAAGACACGCTTCCCGCGGGGCTCACCGCGGTCGGGATCGAAGCGTCCGCCGACGAAAGTCCAGCCCTCGAATTCGACGGGCTTGAATGCGCGTTGGGATCGTTGAGTTGCACGCTCACCCAAACGCCCCCGTCGTTTCTGGACGAATACGGCAAAGCAATATACAAACCGATGGTGCCGCCGTCCGAGAACATCCAGATGCGTATCGCCGTGGACGCGACCGGCGCGGTATCGGGTGAGTCAAACGAAGCGGGCATCTCCGGTGGCGAAGCTCCCGCCGCGACGGTCAGAGCGCCGATCACCGTCTCTGACGCGCCGGTGCCGTTCGGGGTGAGCTCGTATGAAATGCGTCCCGAAGAAGTGGGTGGCGGTCTCGATACGCAGGCCGGCTCGCACCCGTTCCAGCTCACGACGGCGCTGAATCTCAACCAGAATACCGAAGGTAAGCCGGTCGCGATCGCCAAGGATCTGCATTTCGAGCTGCCGCCCGGTCTGGTCGGCAACCCGACACCGTTCCCACAGTGCCCGCTGGCGGTGTTCCTTGTAGCAGTGCACAATGGCCACTCACTGTGTCCGGCGGATACCTTGGTGGGAGTCTCCGTAGGGTACATCGTTGCGGCCTTCGGCGGCGCAAACTTCCATTTCACCTACCAGGATCCGGTATACAATCTCGAACCCGCTGTCGGCGAACCCGCACGGTTCGGCTTCATCGTCAACGAAGCTGCGGCCGGCCCCACGGTACCGGTGCTGCTGAACACCTCGGTGCGTACCGGCGGTGACTATGGTGTCACGGTGACCGTGCACAACATTTCCGAGATCGGCGAATTCGTCTCCAGCGAAGTGGTGTTCTGGGGCGTCCCCGGCGACCTACGCCACGGCCACGGGAATGGCGAAGGTCATCCCCCGCCGCTGCTGACGCTGCCAGCGTCGTGCACCGGCCCGCTGCATACGACGATGGAAGCGGCGTCGTGGCTGGAACCCACCGCTTTCGTGTCATTGTCGAACACGCAGCCGATGCCGGCGCTTGATGGCTGCGACCGTCTTCCGTTCGTCCCGGAGATCAGGGTCTCCCCCGATGCTCAGCAGGCGTCGAAGCCGACAGGGTTGACGGTCGACGTGCACGTTCCCCAGGAAGGCCAGCTCAACGGGGAAGGCCTCGCGCAGTCGGAGATCAAGAACATCGTGGTCACGCTCCCGGAAGGCGTGACGTTGAATCCCTCCGCGGCAGACGGCCTGGTCTCGTGCTCCGAGGCGCAGATCGGCTTCGAAGGTGCAAAGGAACTCGAACCGGTATTCCAACCGGGTATCAAGACCCTGACCTTCAGCCCGAAGGTGCCGGGCAGCTACGGGTCAAGCGAACCATTGCAGGAGGGCGTGAACTTCTGTCCGAACGCGTCGAAGATCGCCGAAGCGACGATCAAAACGCCGCTGTTGCCGAACCCGCTGAAGGGCTTTGTGTATCTCGCCTCGCCGCAGAACTTCGCGGTCTTCCCCCAGGAAAACCCGTTCGAAACGCATGTCGCGATGTATCTCTTCGCTGAAGACCCGGTGTCGGGGTCGACGGTCAAGCTCCCCGGCAGCGTGGAACTCGGCGGCCAGCCGGGCGCAGAAGGGTTGGCTCCCGGCCAGATTCGCAGCACGTTCGCGAACAACCCGCAGCTGCCGTTCGAAGACGCCGAACTGCACTTCTTCGGCGGCGAACGCGCCCCGTTGGCGTCCCCCAATCGCTGCGGGGCGTATACCACCAGTGCGGTGTTCACGCCGTGGTCGGGCGGCGAGCCGATCCATAGCTCCTCGAGCTTTGAAATCACGAGCGGCCCGAACGGCACCCCCTGTCCGGGCGCCGCGCTCCCGTTCAACCCGACGCTCTCCTCGGGTACGACGAACATCAACGCGGGCGCGTTCACGCCCCTGGCGACGACGCTCAGCCGCCCGGATGGCAACCAGAGCATCCAGTCGGTCACGCTGCACTACCCCGCGGGCGTATCCGGCCTGCTCAACGGTGTGAAGCTCTGCGGAGAAGCGCAGGCCAACGAAGGGACCTGCGGCCCGGAAAGCGAGATCGGGGAAACGATCGTCAGCGTCGGTCTCGGCGGCGACCCGTTCACGGTCACCGGCGGGAAGGTCTATATCACCGGCCCATACAGAGGCGCCCCGTTCGGATTGTCGATCGTGAACCCGGCGAACGCGGGCCCGTTCGACCTCCAGGAAGGCCGGCCGGTTGTCGTTAGGGCGAAGATCGAAGTCGATCCCCATACCGCGGCGTTGACGATCACGACCGACCCGCCCGGTTCACCGCACGCGATCCCGACGATCATCGAAGGGTTCCCACTGCAGATCCAGCACGTCAATGTGCTCGTCAACCGCCCCGGGTTCACGTTCAACCCGACCAATTGCGACCCCCAGACGATCACCGGTGCGATCGACAGCGCGGAAGGCGCCTCTTCGCCCGTGTCGGATCCGTTCCAGGTCACCAACTGCGCGAGCCTGAAGTTCGCCCCGAAATTCGCGGTCTCGACATCCGGGAAGACATCGAGAGCGAGCGGGGCGAGCCTCTCGGTGTACCTGTCCTACCCGAACAACGCCGGAGGAGCCTTCGATGGCCCCGAGGGGGACTATACGAACATCGCGAGGGTCAAGGTCGAACTCCCCAAGCAACTCCCATCGCGCCTGACGACGCTGCAGAAGGCGTGCTCGAGCGCGCAGTTCGAATCCAACCCCGCGGGCTGCCCAGCGGCGTCGATCGTGGGGCACGCGAAGGCGGTCACGCCACTACTCCCGGTCCCGTTGGAAGGCCCGGCGTACTTCGTCAGCCACGGCGGCGAAGCGTTCCCGTCGCTGATCATCGTGTTGCAGGGTTATGGGGTGACCGTGGATCTGGTCGGTTCTACGTTCATCAATGAAAAGACGGGTGTCACGAGCAGCACGTTCAAGACGGTCCCCGACGCCCCGGTAGGCAGCTTCGAACTGACGCTCCCCGAGGGCAAGTACTCCGCGCTCGCGGCGAACGCGAACCTCTGCAAGCAGAAGAAGCTCGCGATGCCGACCGAATTCGTCGCGCAGAACGGCGCCGAGATCCGCCAGAGCACGAAGATCTCGGTCACCGGGTGCGCGAAAACCAAGCACGCGAAGAAGAGAACCAAGCACGCAAAGAAGAGCTCCACGCACAAGAGCAGGCACGGGAAGCGCAGGAAGGGGTAGCGGCGGCGGCGTGGCTGGCGGGGGGACCCCACGGCCGCCAGCAGCTACAGGGAGCGAGGCGCAGGCCTCGCGCCGGCGCGCCTCGCTCCCTTCTGCCCCTCAGGGCAGCTGAAATAAGCCTCAGAAGTCCACGCGCGCGGGGACCGGCCCGGTCGGTGGCGGCTGCTCGAGCAGGCCGGCCGGCGCCGTTTCGGTCTTGCGCGAGAGGTACTCTTTGAAGAGGGGCCGTGAGGCGAGCATGATGAGGCCGCCGAGGACCATGCCGCCGATGCCCATCCAGAGCGGCAGCGTGATGCCGAGGATCGGCTTGGAGGAGACGTTTTCCGCGTGGCCGTAGTAGAACGCGGCCTTCAACCCGATCCCGAACAGCATCAGCCCGCCGAGCAGCGGGCCGAGGCCGAGCAGCAGGAAGTTGCGCGCGCTTTCCATCAGGTCGTGCCGGTAGTACCAGCCGCACGCCACGCCGGTGAAGCCGTAGTAGAAGCAGATCGGGAAGCCGATCGCGGTGAGCGAGTCTTCCAGCACGCTTTCGGAGAGCAGCAGCAGGACGACCGTGATGGCGACCGAGAGCAGGCCGAAGCCGAGCGTCGAGACCGTGGGGGTGAGGTAGCGCTTGTGGACCCGGGCGAGCAGGGAAGTGACCGCTTTCCAGTGCGCCATCGAGAGCGTCGTGCGCGCGGTGGGCAGGATCGTCGTCTGCGTCGAGGCCGAGGCGGAGGTGAGCACCGCGATGATCAGCAGCTTGTCCAGGCCGCTGCCGAGCACGCCGCCGCCGAGCGCACTGAGGATGTCCGACTGGTTGGCTTCGTTGGTCAGGAAGCCCGTGCCGTGGAATGACTGGGCGGCCGCGGTGACGACGACGTAGATCAGCACGAGCAGGACCGTCGAAACGACCGCGGCCTTGCCGGGGCCCTCCGCGGGGTCCTCGGACTCCTCGTTGACCGCCACGCCGGAGTCCCACCCCCAGTAGATGAAGACCGCGAGCAGCAGTGCGACGACGAGGTCGCCGAAGCTCATCGCGAACGGGTTGAGCCAGGAGAACGAGGGCTTGATCGAGCCGGCCGGCGGGTGGCTGCCGTAGACCTTGACGAACGCGACGATCGCGAACAGCCCGAGGATGAAGACCTCGGCGCTGAGTAGGAACTGCTGGATGCGCGCCGAGAGCTCGATGCCGCGGTAGCAGATCCAGGTCATGATCGCGATCCACAGGACCGCCCCGACGATGATCGCCGCTTTGGAGTTGCCGAGTTCGCTGAAGCCGAAGAGCTTGAAGGTGTAGATCGCCGCGATGTCCGCCAGCGAGGCCATCACGATCACGTCGGAGAGGAAGATCGCCCAGCCGTTCATCCAGCCGGTCATTGGGCCAAACGCGCGCGTCACCCACGCGAACGTCGTGCCCGCGTCGGGGTCGGCGCGGTTGAAGTATTTGTAGGCCGCGGCGACGAGCAGCATCGGGATAAACGCCACGAGCATCACCGCGGGCGCGTGCACGCCGACGCCCTTGACCGCGACGATGAACCCCAGCGTTGCCGCCAGCGAGTACGCGGGGGCGGTCGAGGCCACCCCGATCACGATGTTCGAGAGGTACCCGATCGCGTTTTTCTTCAGCCCCTTGTCCATCACGCCCGAGGGGTCGGGGACCGCTGGTGGTGTTGCGCTGATCGCTGCCATGTTTTCTGCTCCCTCCAACTCCTGGGTGCCCGCGCACCCGACACCGGTCGTGACAGACGCTACGAACACCCGGGCGCAGACACAAGGTGCGCAATTCCCAAAGATTCGAGGCCGGCTTGTACAAAGCGTACAACGAGGCCAAGCGCTCTTGAACTAGTGGCGCATTGATAGAGACGTTGTGTCAGAGTACGTTTGTCCTGAGTGTCTATTCATAAGATACCGAGTTCCGATAGAGGAGACAGATCATGGCCATCCCCACGAGCGATCCGATGACGGCCGCTGCGCCCGGCACGGCGACCAGTCCTGCGCCGGCCAGTGGTGGCAGCGCCCCGGCGACGGTGGCCACGCAGAGGGCTGGCCGGCGGACGGGCGGCGGAGACCTCCAGGAGCAGGCCCACCGCCACCTGTGGATGCACTTCACGCGGATGGGCGCGTACGCCGACCACGAGATCCCGGTGATCGTGCGCGGCGAAGGGTGCTACGTGTACGACGAGCACGGCAAGCGGTATCTCGACGGGCTGTCGGCGCTGTTCTGCGTCAACGTCGGCCACGGCCGTGCCGAGCTCGCGGACGCCGCGGCGCGCCAGGCGAAGGAGCTCGCGTTCTACACCAACTGGAGCTATGCGCACCCGCGCTCGATCGAACTGGCGACGCGGATCGCGCAGCTCGCGCCGGGGAACCTCAACCGCGTGTTCTTCACCTCGGGTGGGTCGGAGGCAGTCGAGAGCGCGTGGAAGCTCGCCAAGGCGTATCACGCCGCGCGCGGGGAAAAAGGCCGCTACAAGCTGATCGCGCGCAACCTCGCCTATCACGGGACCTCGATGGGGGCGCTCACCGCGACGGGGCTGCCACCACTGCGCGCGCCGTTCGAGCCGCTGACCCCCGGCGGGCACCACGTCCCGAACACGAACGCGTACCGCTGGAACGAGGATCGTGAGGAGCTGTGGGCGGCCGACGCGATCGAGGAGGCGATTACCTTCGAGGGCCCCGAGACGGTCGCTGCCGTGATCTTGGAGCCGGTGCAGAACAGCGGCGGCTGCTTCGTCCCCCAGGAGGGGTACTTCCAGCGTGTGCGCGAGATCTGCGACCGCCACGGCGTGCTGCTGATCTCCGACGAGGTGATCTGCTCGTGGGGCCGCATCGGCACGTGGTTTGGGTGCGAACGGTACGGCTATCAGCCCGACATGGTCACGACCGCGAAGGGCATCACCTCCGCGTACGCCCCGATGGGGGCGCTGATCGCCGGCGACCACATCGCCGAGCCGTTCCTGCACGGCACGGCGATCTTCAACCACGGCTTCACGTTCGGCGGGCACCCCGTCTCGAGCGCGGTGGCGCTCGCGAACATCGAGGTGATGGAGCGCGAGAACCTGTGCGAGCACGTGCGCGAGAACGAGTCGGCGCTGCGCGGAATGCTGGAGAGCTTGCGCGACCTACCGATCGTCGGCGACGTGCGCGGCGCCGGCTACTTCCAGGCGGTCGAGCTCGTCAAGGACCGCGAGACGAAGGAAACGTTCACGCACGAGGAGGCCGAGGAGCTGCTGCGCGGCTTCCTCTCGCACGAGCTGTACGACCGCGGGCTGATCTGCCGCACCGACGACCGCGGCGAGCCGGTGATCCAGCTCTCCCCGCCGCTGATCGCCGGCCCGGAGCAGTTCGAAGAGATCGAGGCGGTGTTGCGCCCCGTGCTGAGCGAGGCGTGGGAGCGGATCGCGAGGGGCTGATGATCGGGATGGTCGGCAAGCGCGGCCAGCGGAGGGCCGCAAGGAGTGGGCCCACGGGCTCGGGCGGTGCGGTGCGGTCGTGCTGACCGTCGAGGGACTCGTGAGCGAGCTGGGCCTCGTGCTCGTCAGCGGGCACGAGTCGGCCAACACGCACGTGCGGTGGGTGCACAGCACCGAGCTGCCGGACCCGACCCCGTGGCTGCGCGGCGGGGAGCTGCTGCTCACGACTGGCCTGCAGCTGGAGGGGGCGAAGACCCAGCGCGAGCTCGTCGCACACCTCGCGGAGCACGAGATCGCCGGCCTCGGCTTCGGCACCGGCTTTGCCCACAAACGCCTGCCTACGGCGCTCGCCGACGAGGCCCGCAAGCGGGAGTTCCCCCTGTTCGAGGTCCCGTACGAGCTGCCGTTCATCGCGATCACCGAGCGCGTGTTCGCGCAACTGCTCGACGAGCGCTATGAAATGCTGCAGCGCGGGATGGCCGGCGACGTGCTCGCCGAGGCGCTCACGGGCCGGCTGTACCCCGAGGAGCTGCAGGTACGGCTGCGCCCGTTCGGGATCGGCGAGCGCGCGGCGGTGCTCGCGTTCGCGCCACCCGACCCCGCAGTGGCCGCGCCGTTGGTCGAGCGGTGGCTGGCGCGCGAGGATCTGGCGCTCGCCGGCAGCCTCGTGGCGATCCGTAGCGGCCTGCTGTGCGCCGTGGTGGACGGAGGCGGCGAGTTGGACCCGATCGCGCTCGCCCGGCGCGTACGCGCGGAGCTCACGGCCCGCATCGGGGCGGAGGTGCGCGCAAGCGCAAGCCGTGTGGCCCCCACGCAGTCGCTGCGGGTCAGCTTCCACGAGGCGCGGTGCGCGCTGGAGGCAATGCGCCTGCAGAACGGCAACGGCGCGGAGGTCGTGGCCTCATACGCAGACCTCGGCGCCTTCCAGCTGCTGCTGTCCCTGCAGGACGACGACGCGCTGCTGACGTACTGCCGCGGCGTGCTCGGCCCCGTCGAAGCGGGCGAGGGCGAGTACGGCGATGAGCTGCTGCGCTCGCTGGACGTGTTCATCGAGCACAACGGCCACTGGGAGAAGGCCGCGAACGCGCTGTACTGCCACCGCCACACGCTGCGCTACCGAATCCGCCGCGTGGAGCAACTGACCGGCCGCGACTTCTCGACGGCGCGCGACCGGATCGAGTTCTGGCTCGCGCTGCGAGGCCGGGAGTTGGCACGGTGATCCTGGACACGCATGGCGGCGCTGGATCGGCGTCCTCGATCGCTCGTGTGCAAAGCACACTTCGCTCACTGCATCCCGGGTGGGCGGGACTCAATACATCTGCGAGCCCAGGACGGCTGTGATGATTTTTTTGAGAAGGACCCCCACAAGGGGGGTCTGGAGGGGCGTTCGTTGTGCGAACCTGGGGTGTGTGCAAACGGCCAGGGGGACACGGCTGTGAGGATCGGCGTTCCCAGCGAGATCAAGCTGGACGAGTATCGAGTGGCGATTACCCCGGCGGGCGTGCGCGAGCTGAGCGCGCGCGGGCACGAGGTGATCGTGCAGGCCGGCGCCGGCCTCGGCAGCGCCTTCGAGGACGCGGCGTTCGTCGCGCAGGGCGCGCGGATCGTCCCCGACGCGCGCGCGGTGTTCGCGGAGGCGGAGCTGGTGTTGAAGGTCAAGGAGCCCCAGCCGGGCGAGGTGGGGCTGCTGCGCGAGGAGCAGACGCTGTTCACGTACCTGCACCTCGCTGCGGAGCCCAACCTCACGCATGGCCTACAGGCCTCCGGGGCAACGTGCATTGCGTACGAGACCGTCGAGGACGCGCGCGGCAACCTGCCGCTGCTGGCCCCGATGAGCGAGGTCGCGGGCAAGCTCGCCACGCAGGCGGGGGCGTTCATGCTCGAGAAGCCGCTCGGCGGCCGCGGCATCCTGCTCGGCGGCGTGCCCGGCGTGGCGGCCGCCACGGTGCTCGTGATCGGCGGCGGCGTGGTGGGCGCGAACGCGGCGGTCATCGCGATCGGGATGCAGGCCGACGTGTTCGTGTTCGACCGCTCGATCGACCGCCTGCGCGAGCTCGAAGTGACGTTCGGCGGCCGCGCCTCGACGGTGTACTCCTCGACGCTCGCGATCGAGGAGATGCTGCCGGCGGCGGACCTCGTGATCGGCGCGGTGCTGATCCACGGCGGCCGCGCCCCGCACGTCGTCACCCGCGAGCAGCTCGGCCTGATGCGCCGCCACGCGGTGATGGTGGACGTCTCGATCGACCAGGGCGGCTGCTTTGAGACCTCGCACCCCACGACCCACTCGAACCCCACGTTCGAGGTCGACGGGATCACCCACTACTGCGTCGCGAACATGCCGGGCGCGGTGCCGATCACCTCCACGTACGCGCTCACCAACGCCACGCTCCCCTACGTGCTGGCGCTCGCCGACCACGGCGTGCAGGAGGCGCTCGAGCGCGACCCGGGCCTGCGCCTCGGGCTGAACGTGCGCGACGGCCAGATCACCCACCCCGCGGTTGCGGAGGCGCTCGCCGTGGTATAGCCCCCGAAGAGGAGACAGACATGGCCACCAACACCGAGACCCTGAGCAACTTCGTCGACGGCGAGCAGGTGCCCTCCGACGGCGAGACCGAAGCGATCCTCAACCCCGCCACTGGCGAGGAGCTCGCGCGGGCGCCCGTCTCCAGCGCCGAGGACGTGGACCGCGCTGTGCAGGCGGCCCGCCGCGCGTTCGAGGGCTGGTCCACCGCCACGCCCGCCGAGCGCGCGGGGGCGCTGCTCGCGGTCGCGGATCTGGTCGAGGACCACGCCGAGGAGATCGCCCGCCTGGAGGCGCTCAACGCGGGCAAGCCGATCGAAGCGGTCACCAACGACGAGCTCCCGGTGATGGCTGACAACCTGCGCTTCTTTGCCGGTGCCGCCCGCTGCCTGGAGGGCCGCGCGGCCGGCGAGTACCTGGCCGGCTACACCTCCTTCACCCGGCGCGAGGCGGTCGGTGTGATCGGGCAGGTCACCCCGTGGAACTACCCGCTGATGATGGCGATCTGGAAATTCGCCCCCGCGCTCGCGGCCGGCAACACGGTCGTGCTCAAGCCCGCGGAGACCACGCCGCTTACGACCCTCCGCCTGGCCGAACTGGCCGCCGAGATCCTGCCGCCGGGAGTGCTGAACGTGCTCACGGGCCCCGGCCGCCCGACCGGCGAGGCGCTCATCAACCACCCCGAGGTGGACATGCTCGCGCTGACCGGCTCGGTGGACACGGGCAAGCACTTCGCGCGCACCGCCGCGGACACGCTCAAGCGCGTGCACCTCGAGCTCGGCGGCAAGGCGCCGGTGATCGTGTTCGACGACGTGGGTATGGAGGCGGCCCTGGAGACGATCGCCGGCACCGGCTACTACAACGCAGGCCAGGACTGCACTGCCGCCACGCGCGTGCTCGCCGCCGAGGGCGTCTACGACGACGTGGTGGCTGGCCTCTCCGAGCAGGCTCAGGGCCTCGTGCTCGGCGACACGCTCGCCCCCGACACGACGCTCGGTCCGCTCAATTCCGCCCGCCAGCGCGAGCGCGTGCAGGGCTTC
Source organism: uncultured Solirubrobacterales bacterium (assembly GCA_963701215.1). Classification (GTDB taxonomy): domain Bacteria; phylum Actinomycetota; class Thermoleophilia; order Solirubrobacterales; family Solirubrobacteraceae; genus Palsa-744. The sequence continues at coordinate 2,978,951 of OY969580.1, read as the reverse complement.
CTGGAGCGCCGCCCCGCCGCCGCCGAGGTGGTCACCGGCGGCGCCGCCCCCGCCCGCCCGGGCTTCTACCTCGAACCGACGGTGATCGCCGGTGTGGGGCAGGAGGACGAGTTGATCCAGCGCGAGATCTTCGGCCCGGTCATCACCGTCCAGCGCTTCACCGATGAGGCCCAGGCGATCGAGTGGGCCAACGCCACCCGCTACGGCCTGGCCTCCTCGGTCTGGACGCGCGACGTGGGCCGCGCGCTGCGCGTCGCAAAGGCGCTGCGCTTCGGCTGTGTGTGGATCAACGACCACATCCCGCTCGTCTCGGAGATGCCCCACGGGGGGTTCAAGGAGTCCGGCTACGGCAAGGACCTCAGCGTGTATTCGCTGGAGGACTACACCGTGGTCAAGCACGTGATGGCCTCCCTGAGCCGATGAGCTGCGCCTGACTGCGTCTTCGCTCGTTTGTGTGCCAAGCACACGGCACTCGCTGCATCCTTGTCAGGCTTGCTCCTCGACCCAGGGAGGGGCGTGATTGGCCGATGGGCGGTGCCTGGACGTGTGGGTGTGGGTATTAAATTGACTGCATATATATAGGCGCCCAAAAGACTTGCTACGCCCGGCGCGCCAGCACCTGGAAGATCGAGGTGAAGCCCGTGGCGAAGCCGTTGCGGGCGGCGCGCAGGTAGAGGCGCCAGACGCGCACGCGCTCGCCGCCGGCGAGCCGCTCGGCCTCGTCCAGGTTGGCGTCTAGGCGCGCGATCCACTCGCTCAGCGTGTCGACGTAGTCCTGGCGCAGGCCCTCGACGTGCGTGGGCTCGAAACCGGCGCGCTCCAGCGCAAGCAGCACGCGCGAGACGTGCAGGGGGGCCGCGTCGGGGAAGACGTAGCGCTCGGAGAAGGCGCCGGCCTCAGGGTCGCCGTGGCGCAGACGGGCGATGCCGTGGTTGAGCAGACGCCCGCCGGGGTCGAGCAGGCCCGCGAGCTGCGCGGCGTACACGTCGATCTGGCTCGCGCCCACGTGCTCGACCATGCCGATGCTCGCGATCGCGTCGTAGCGCTCGCCGGCGAGGTCGCGGTAGTCGGCCAGGCGGATCTCCACCCGGTCCTCCAGGCCCGCCTTCGCCACCCGCCGCCGGGCGAGCTCGGCCTGGTTGGGGGAGAGCGTGATCCCCACCGCGCTCACCCCGTGGCGGGTGGCGGCGTGCAGTACGAAGCTGCCCCACCCGCAGCCGACGTCGAGCAGGCGCTCGCCCTCCTGCAGGCCGAGCTTCGTGCACACCAGCTCGCGCTTGGCCAGCTGGGCGTCCTCCAGCGTGGTGGCCCCGCGCGAGAAGAGCGCGCAGGAGTAGGTCATCGACGAGTCGAGGAACAGCTTGAAGAAGTCGTTGGAGACGTCGTAGTGATGGCGCACCGCGCGCGCGTCGCGCGCGCGACTGTGGCGGCGACCCTGCGGGCGCAGCTCGCTCGCGGGGACTCTCGGGGGGCGCGTCAGGCCGCAGGCCCGCACCGCCGCTGCGGTCAGGCGCAGGCGCGTGGCGCGGTCCAGCGCGGGGGCGCGGAAGCTGTCGAGCAGTCCGATCACGCGGTCGAGGTCGTCGGCCTCGAGCTCCCCAGCGGCGTACGCGCGGCCGAGGCCGAGCTGTCCGGGAGCGCGCAGCAGGTGGGCCACCGCAGTCGGCGAGCGCACCGTGAAGACCGGGCCGCCCGGCGCGGTCGCAGGCAGCTCCGTACCGTCCCAGAAGCGCAGCGCGAACGGCCGCTCCGGGAGCGCCCGGGCCAGCTCGCGGCGCAGCGGCTCAGCGCGGGCGAACATCACGCGGAGGGATTGAAGGACGGGAGGGGGTCGGGGGAGGGCCTGCCCTCCCCCCGCTGAGATGCGCAGCGCGAACGGCGGCTCCGGGAGCGCCCGGGCCAGCTCGCGGCGCAACGGCTCAGTGCGGGCGAAGGGCACCGGTTCCCCGGCCCGAGCGGCGGTTGTGGTGGTGGTTGTCCCTGGCTTGGCGCTCGGCGTGCATGGCTTGCGAGAAGATTACGACGCCGGGTGCGACGGGCCGCCTCCGCGGGTGCTACCTTGCCCCGAGGCCCATGACCGGTACTCAACTTCCCGGTGCCCTCGACGAGGCTCCGCCCGGGCGGAGCGACGTTCTGCCCGCTCTCCCTGAAACGGATGGCATTCAGCTGGCCACCCTTGAGCGGGACGACGACATCCAGCCTACCGCGCCCCCCGCCCCTGGGCGGGACGACATCCAGCCACCCGTCTACGAAACGCTCGATCGAGCGCTCACGGGGCTCATCACCGTAGGGCCGATCCTGGCGCTTGGTGTCGTGGGCTGGCAGATGTGGGACGGGCTGCTGCACCGCTCCGACCTGATCGTGTTCGCGATCATGTACGTCCTGACTGGGCTTGGCATCACGGTCGGCTTCCACCGCCTCTTCACCCACCGCTCCTTCAAGACGTTTCCCGCGGTGCGCGGCGTCCTCGCCGTGCTCGGCTCCGCGGCGATCGAGGGACCGGTGATCTCGTGGGTCGCCGACCACCGCAAGCACCACGCCTTCTCCGACAAGGACGGCGACCCCCACAGCCCCCACGTCGACCACGGCGTCGGCCTGCGCGGTGCCCTGCGCGGCCTCGGCCACGCGCACCTCGGCTGGCTGTTCATCCACACCGAGCGCGGCTCGCGCGAACGGTACGCCCCCGACCTGCTCGCCGACCCCGTCGTCGAGTTCGTGGACCGCACCTTCTTCGTGTGGGCGATCGGCGGCCTCGCCGCCGCCTTCGGCCTCGGCTACGCGATCGGCGGCACGTGGCGCGCCGGCCTCACCGGCCTGCTGTGGGGCGGCGCGGTGCGGATGCTCGTGTTGCACCACATGACCTACTCGATCAACTCCCTCTGCCACTTCTTCGGCCGCCGCGACTACGTCACCGGGGACCACTCCCGCAACCTCGCCTGGCTCGCGCTGCCCACCTTCGGCGAGGCGTGGCACAACAACCACCACGCCTTCCCCACCTCCGCCCGCCACGGCCTCAGCTGGCGCCAGCCCGACGTCTCGGCGCTCGTGATCGGCGGCCTGGAGCGCCTCGGGCTCGCGTGGGACGTCGTCACCGTGGACGAGGAGCGCCGCGGGCGCAAGCGCTACGCGGCCGCCTGACGCGCTCGCTCACCACGCGAGTGGGGCCTACGATTGACCCCATGAGCCCCGCCCCCATCCCCCCGGTGCGCGAGATCCTCGCGCGGCGGACGGGTGAGGAGCTGGCGCTGAACGACCGTCACTTGAACCCCCAGATGGGGCGCATCCTGCGCACGCTGGGCTTCGACCGGGTGTGGGTCGGCGGCGAGGGGGCGCACCTCATCGACGTCGAGGGCCACCGGTACCTCGACCTGTTCGGCGGCTACGGCGTGTTCGCGATCGGACGCAACCACCCCGCCGCGATCGCGGCGGTCGAAGAGGTCCTGGCGGCCCACACCGGCAACCTGCCCCAGCTCGGCGTCACGCTGCTGAGCGGGGTGCTCGCCGAGCAACTGCTCGCGCGCGCACCGGCGAGCGTAGGCGCGATGGTGCCCGCCAACAGCGGCACCGAGGCGGTCGAGGCCGCCGTCAAGATCGCGCGCGCGGCCACCGGACGTCCCCGCGTCCTGTACGCAGAGCACGCTTTCCACGGGCTCACGCTCGGGTCGCTCTCGCTCAACGGCGACGCGCACTTCCGCGAGGGCTTCGGGCCGCTGCTGCCGGGGTGCGCGGCGGTGCCCTTCGGCGACCTCGACGCGCTGCGCCGCGAGCTCGCGCGCGAGGACGTCGCGGCGTTTGTCGTGGAGCCCGTGCAGGGCAAGGGCGTCAACCTCCCCCCGGCCGGCTACCTGCCGGGCGCGCAGGCGCTCTGCCGCGAGGCCGGTGCACTGCTCGTCTGCGACGAGGTGCAGACCGGCCTCGGGCGCACCGGACGCTTCCTCGCACTGGAGCACTGGGGCCTGCAGCCCGACGTGGTGTGTCTCGCCAAGGCGCTCTCCGGGGGCCTCGTCCCGGTCGGCGCGGTGCTCGTCTCGCGCGCGGCCTTCGACTGCGTCTTCGACGGCATGGAGCGCGCGGTGCGCCACGGCTCGACCTTCGGCGGCTCCGACCTCGCGGCCGCGGCGGGGCTCGCGACGCTGCGGGTGCTCGACGAGGAGGGTCTCGTGGAGCGCGCCGCGCGCCTGGGCGAGCTGCTGCTGGAGCTCACGCGTCCCCTGGTGGAGCGCTACGCGATCGTGCGCGACGTGCGCGGCCTGGGGCTGATGTGGGCGATCGAGCTCGGCCCCCCCGAGGGCCGCTCGGCCCGTGCGACGTGGCACGCCCTGGAGCGCGCTCAGCCGGGGCTCTTCTCGCAGCTCGTCACGGTGCCGCTCTTCCACGAGCACCGCATCTTCTGCCAGGTCGCGGGCCACCGCATGAACGTGATCAAGGCGCTGCCGCCGCTGGTGATCGAGGAGTCGGAGATCCGCCGCTTCGCCGCCGCGCTGGAGACGGTCGTGGCCGCCGCGGAACACATGCCCGCGGCGCTCACGCGCTTCGGCGTGCGCATGGCGCGGCAGGCGACCCGCTCCCTTACACGCTCAGTGCTCCAGTAGCCACGCGACGATGCCGGCGGGGACCGCCCACACGGGCTCGTCGGCACCCGTGAGCAGGGGGGAGCGGGTGACCATCACGCCGCGGCCGTGGCGGGCCTTCATCGTGAGGGCCTCCCTGCGCCAGCTGCGGTCGGTGTACTTGCACTCGAACGGGATCTCCAGGTCTGGACCCACGAAGTCGATCTCCGCGCCGGTGGGGGTGCGCTCGTACATCACGCGGTCGGTGTGCACGAAGGCGGCCGGTGCGGCGGGAGTGACCGCCCGGGCCAGTGCAAGGCCGATCTGCTGCTGGGTGAGCTTGGCGGCGTCGGGTGCCGGGAGGCTCGGGTTACGCCAGTGGGCGAGCTGAGCGAGCAGCGGGTCCACGAAGTAGAGCTTGCGCTGCGCGGCGGTGTCTGGGCGAGAGTCGCGGATGCGGTGGCAACGCCACGCAAGGAACGCGCGAACGAGGTCCTCGATGCGCTCGGCGGCTGCTTGGTGGCTCGGGAGGCCGACGTCGCGGGCGACCTGCGAGGCGTTGATGGGGCTGCAGAGGTTTGTGGCAATACTATACTTTTTTGAAAAGTATTCTACAAAAAACCCTACTTTAAGATTGGTTTTTTCGCAAAAAGGCATCGCAAATCGCGCCCAGGTCTGCTGCCGCGGCGAAGCCAAAGACGGTCGCCACCGCGGTCGCGAGACACGGAGGTCGAGCGCACGCTGCGCCGGGCCTACGTCGGGACACGCGTGGACGATCCCCAAGAAGCAGGGGGATTTCACGAGCTCCGGGCGTGCCCCGCTAGCCTGTCGGCGTGCTCGAACCCCGCTCGGACATCCGCAACGTCGCGATCGTCGCCCACGTCGACCACGGCAAGACGACGCTCGTCGACGCCATGTTGTGGCAGTCCGGTGCGTTTCGCGTCGGCCAGGAGGTGGTGGACCGGGTGCTTGACTCGATGGACCTCGAGCGCGAGAAGGGCATCACGATCCTCGCCAAGAACACCGCGCTGCACTACGCCGGGGTGAAGCTCAACATCGTCGACACCCCCGGCCACGCCGACTTCGGCGGCGAGGTCGAGCGGGGCCTGACGATGGTGGACGGGGTGCTGCTGCTGGTGGACGCCTCCGAGGGGCCGCTGCCGCAGACCCGCTTCGTGCTGCGCAAGACGCTGGAGGCGCGGCTGCCGGTGATCCTCGTCGTCAACAAGGTCGATCGTCCCGACGCGCGCGTGGCAGAGGTGATCGACGAGGTGTACGAGCTGTTCCTCGACCTCGACGCTGACGAGTCCCAGATCGACTTCCCGATCGTCTACTGCAACGCCAAGGCCGGCGTCGCGTCGCTGGAGTACGACGAGTCGGTGACGCGTGCCGCCGCGGCGGTTGGCGGCCGGGCCGGGGCGGGCGGTGAGCAGGCCGGGGGGGACCCTGAACAGGCCGGTGCGGGCGGAGACCCGGGCGCCGGGGAGGGGAGCCTCGCGCCACTGCTGGACCTGCTGCTGGAGCACATCCCCGCGCCGGTCTTTGACCCGGAATACCCCTTGCAGGCGCTCGTCACCAACCTCGACGCCTCCCCCTACGTCGGCCGCCTGGCGATCTGCCGGGTTCGCAACGGGCGCATCCGCCGCGGGCAGTCCCTCGCGTGGTGCCGCGCGGACGGCTCCGTCGAGCGCGCACAGGTCTCCGAGCTGTACGTCACCGAGGCGCTCGACCGTGTCGACGCCGAGGAGGCGGGGCCGGGGGAGATCATCGCCGTCGCCGGCATCGCGGAGGTCACGATCGGGGAGACGCTCGCCGACCCCGCCGACCCCCGCCCGCTGCCGGTCATAACCGTTGACGAGCCCTCAATCTCGATCACGCTCGGCATCAACACCTCCCCGATGGCCGGCCGTGAGGGGTCCAAGGTCACCGCGCGCCAGCTGCGCGACCGTCTCGACGCCGAGCTGATCGGCAACGTCTCGCTGCGCGTGGAGCACACCGGCGGCGTGGGCTCGGAGTCGTGGGAGGTGCAGGGCCGGGGTGAGCTGCAGCTGGGGGTGTTGGTCGAGATCATGCGCCGCGAGGGCTTCGAGCTGACGGTCGGCCAGCCGCGCGTGCTGGAGCGCACGATCGACGGCAAGCGCCACGAGCCGGTCGAGCGGCTGTCGATCGACGTGCCCGAGGAGTTCGTCGGTGTAGTCACGCAGATGCTGGCGCTGCGCAAGGGCCGCATGGAGCACATGACCAACCACGGCACCGGCTGGGTGCGGATGGACTACCTCGTGCCCGCCCGCGGTCTGATCGGCTTCCGCACCGAGTTCATCACCGAGACGCGCGGCACGGGGATGATGCACCACGTGTTCGACCGCTGGGAGCGGTGGGCGGGGGAGATGCGCACGCGCGCCTCGGGGGCGCTGATCGCCGACCGCCGTGGCGAGACCGTCCAGTTCGCGCTGATGAACCTGCAGGAGCGTGGCACCATGTTCGTCGGCCCCGGCGAGGAGGTCTACGAGGGGATGATCGTCGGCGAAAACGCCCGCTCGGAGGACATCGACGTCAACCCCGTCAAGGAGAAGCACCTGACCAACATGCGCTCCTCCACCTCGGATGTGCTGGAGCGGCTGATCCCCCACCGCAAGCTCACGCTCGACCAGGCGATGGAGTGGGTGCGCGAGGACGAGTGCGTCGAGGTCACCCCGCAGACCGTGCGCATGCGCAAGGTCGAGCTGGGGAAGACTGAACGGTTGAAGGCGGCACGCACGAGGCGGGGGAAGTAGCTGTGCCGACCTGAGCCTTTGCGAGACCGACTGTCGGGAGGCATCCGTGTGTCGGCTTGATCGGCTAGTGTGGCGTATTAGGAGAGCGGGAAAAGGCGAGGGGTCATCGAGTCGATCATTGGGTCCGCATCGCCGCGGCTGCTCGCGATCCGGCCGAGCACCCGATGAACGATCTCCCCCAACCCCTCGTCCCCTGCAATCCGGTGCACGATCCGGTCCACGGCCGGGTGTGGCTAACAGAGGTCGAGCTCGAGCTGGTGAATACGCCTGAGTTGCAGCGTCTGCGGCGCATCAGCCAGCTTGCGCCGGTCGACCTCGTCTTTCCAGGAGCCACCCACAACCGCTTCGCGCACTCGATCGGCGCAATGCACGTCATGGGCTGGATCCTTGGGCAACGCGAACTGCAGAACCACTTCAGCGCTCGCCCATGCATGATCCAGATCCTCCGCCTCGCCGCGCTGCTGCACGACGTCGGGCACCTCCCGTTCAGTCATGTCGGCGAGCTGGCGTGGAACGTCACCGACACGCCCGGCTGGAGCAACTACGTCGAGGACCGGGTGTGCACACCGTTGGACGTCGTCGTCGCCGGTTCCACCGGCCAGCTCCACGAGCGCCTCTCAGCGCAGCTGGTCGAACGGGGACCGATCGCTGAGATCGTAAACCGGCACATTCCCGACACCTTTCACGACGGCGTCAAAACGCAAACCGCGGCGGAGATCGTCGCACGCATCATCAAGGGCGACCCACTGGGGACCGGCGAGGACGACGACGTCCTGATTCACAACCTCGTCTCCAGCGAGCTCGACTGCGATCGCCTCGACTATCTCGTGCGCGACTCGCAGGCGGCGGGTCTCACCTATGGGGGCATCGATCTCTCCTACCTGATCGGCAATCTCGTCATCGCACGCGACCAGGACGTAGGCACACTGCTCGCGATCGACCGCCACGGGCTGGTCGCCGGCGAGCACTACCTGCTCTCGCGCTACTACCACTACGCACAGCTGATCGGTCATAAGGCGGTGGGAGCCGCCGAGATCTGCCTGGCCGCGGCGATCCTGGAAATGCTGCGCCTCGAGGCGCTGCCCGGTGTCAAGGAGATCGAGTCGTGGATCGTCGATCCCGCGCGCGACGGCTGGCGATTCATGGAGCTCACCGACGACGCAGTCATGTCATCGCTAGCGCGTGCTCCGCGCGAGCACGGCGGGCACGACATGCTGGTCGAGTGCGCGCGGCGCGTGAGCGAGCGCAAGCTGCTCAAGGCCGCCGCCCACGACGACAGCCTGGAGAAGATCAAGCGCGCCGGCGACAGCGCCGTCCACGTCTGGGACGCGCGGCTGCCCAAAAACCGTCTGTCGGCCAAGCTCGAGGTCGCACGGGAGTGCGACGTGGATCCGACCTACTTCGTCTACAGCCGCACCACCCGCCTGCTGTCGGGCATCGACCCCGATACATCGGTGGATGCCGCCGTCAGAGACGCCAACAAGATGCAGGCGCAGTGGACGAAGGCAGCCAAGGTTGTGAGCCCCGACGGTGAGCCGCGGCTGCTGGTGGAGGCCAGTCCGGTCCTGCGCGAGCTCTCCACGCGCCAGTGGTCGACGCGACGCGTCTTCGCCCGCGAGAGCCTCGACAGCTACACGCACGCCGGGCAGGGGCGCCGAAGCCCCGAGTTCGAGCGCCTGAAGCGCTTCTTCAGCGAACGCCTCGAGGAGCAGGGTGGCTGAGTGCTGGCGAAGCGTCGTCCGCGGCCCGAGGTGAGCCCCGGATCGGTGGATGCAGGCTCAGACCGGCAGCTGCGCGACGCGCTCTTTGGCGGCGGAGATCTCCGACTCGTTGAAGCGCCTGGTCATGAAGGTGGGACGGTCGCCATTGCTTAGCTCCAGCCCGGCCTCACGCTGCAAGTAGTCAACCATCGCCAGCAGACGAATCCAATCGGGCTGTCGCTGCCGCCACCCTGGCGGGGTCCTGATCAGCGGCGAGACCTCTTCGGTGGCTGCCCGCACAGCCTGATCGAGCGCCTCGTCAGCGTCGAGGTCGTCTGGCGTGAGATCCGTGATGTCGGCGGCGAGTTCGCGCGAATGGGGGCCGAACGGATCCCACTCGAAGCGGTATCCCAGCTTGGCGTCGGCTTGCTCGAGCAGATACACCAGCTGCTCCACCGCTTGGGCGGCGAGGATCTCACGGATCTCGATGCCGAGCTTGCGTGTCGCGGATACGACCTGTAGGGGAGCCAGCAGCTTCAACGTACAACCCACTCGAAAGACGATCCAGTAGACAGATACCCACTACGACAAGAACTGAACATCAACCCGGACACATGTTGGTGCTTGAGCTGCACCGTACTCAAGGCCTCGGACAGATGTATGCGTCTCTCGGCGACGATAGCAGGCAGCAAACGCCGACACCGCCCCAACCGCTGTTCGTCGTGGCCACCGATGGAGCCGCACTCTATAGTTTTCTGAGGACGTAAGCAATCCCATTGCTCGGGAGAAATAAAGCGCAAAGAGCGGAGTCCGACGATCGGTGGCACCCTTCAAGCCTCAGGATTCCCTGGGTTCGTTGAAGCGGTTGCGCTCGAAGATCCTTGACCGGACGCGGGTGGTGGCACTCGAAACCTCCGTGGGTGAGGCTCGAAAGACTCGGCGGGTGACGTCGGATCAAAACCATTGAGGCGCTCAGGGTTGCGCATCGCGCATCGCGCTGCGTTGAATCATCGCGCCCGACCGAAAATAGAGAAGTTCTGCAACCTGCAGTGTTTCTACCAAGGGTCTTTGCGGACTCGCGCTCGACTGGGTCGGCGCCCAGGCGCTGGGGTGGCTGTGGCCCGTCCGTTCGTGCCCATGGCGTAGCCTCTTGCCCGTGAGCGCGATCGTTGCGTCTGGGCTGCGCAAGAGCTACGGCTCGGTCCAGGCCGTCCGCGGCATTGACGTGGCGATCGACGCCGGCGAGACGGTCGCGCTGCTCGGGCCCAACGGGGCGGGCAAGTCCACGACGATCGACATGATCCTCGGCCTCGCCGAGCCCGACGGCGGCACCGTCTCGGTGTTCGGCGGCACCCCCTCGGCGGCGGTCGACTCCGGGGCCGTCGGCGCGATGCTGCAGACCGGCGCGCTGATCCGCGACCTGACGGTCGGTGAGCTGGTCGCGATGGTCGCCTCGCTCTACCCCGCGCCGCTGGCGGTCGCCGAGGCGCTCGAGCTCACCGGCCTCAGCGAGATCGCGGCCCAGCGCACGCAGAAGCTCTCCGGCGGGCAGACCCAGCGGGTGCGCTTCGCGGTCGCGCTGGTCTCCGACGCGCGGCTGCTGGTGCTCGACGAGCCGACCGTTGCGATGGACGTCGAGGGCCGCCGCTCGTTCTGGACGACGATGCGCGAGCTGGCCGCGCGCGGCAAGACGATCCTGTTCGCCACCCACTACCTGGAGGAGGCCGACGCCTACGCGGACCGCGCGGTGCTGATGGCGCACGGTCGGGTCGTCGCCGACGGGCCTCCGACGGAGATCAGGGCGATGGTCGGCACGCGCACGATCCGCGCGACGCTCCCCGGCGCCGACCTCGACGCGCTGGCGGAGCTGCCGGGCGTTAGCGGCGTCGAGCGACGCGGCGAGGCCGTGGTGCTGAGCTGCGCGGACTCTGACGCGGCGATCCGCGCGCTGCTCGCCGCGTACCCCGACGCGCGCGATCTCGAGATCGCGGCCGCGGGGCTGGAGGAGGCGTTCCTGCAGTTGACGGCCGACGCTCCACCCGACGCGCCCCCCGGTACCGAACCCACCGCCGCTGCGGCGTTTGGAGGGGGCGGACGGTGAGGGTGACAGCGACGTGCCGGACGGTGAGGGCGACGTGCCGGACGGGGAAGACGACTGCGACACGTCGGACGGCTGGGGGCCGACGGGTGCAGCGATGAGCGCTTTCGCCTACACCCGCTTCGAGCTGCTGCGCACGCTGCGTAACCGGCGCTTCTTCATCCTCTCGCTGGGGTTCCCGCTGGTCCTGTTCTTCCTGATCGCCGGCCCGCAGCGCAACAACCACAACCTCGCCGGCACCGGCATCTACGCGCCGCTCTACTACATGGTCGGGATGGTCTCGTTCGGGACGATGAGCGGGATGCTCTCCTCCGGCGCGCGGATCTCGGCCGAGCGCGCGGTCGGCTGGAACCGCCAGCTGCGCATCAGCCCGCTCTCCACACGCGCCTACCTGCGCGCGAAGGTCCTCACCGCGTACATGATGGCGCTGCTGACGATCCTCGTGCTGTACGCGTCGGGCGCCGCGCTCGGGGTCTCGCTGCCGGCGGGTGCGTGGCTGCACATGACCGTGTTGATCCTGATCTGCCTGATCCCGTTCGCGGCGCTGGGGATCGCCGCCGGCCACACGCTGACCCCCGACTCGATCGGGCCGGCGGTGGGCGGCGGGGTCGCGCTGCTGGCGTTCCTCGGCGGCACCTGGTTCCCGATTCCCAGCCACGGCTTCCTCAACGTCATCGGGCAGCTGCTGCCCTCCTACTGGCTGGTGCAGGCCGGTCACGTCGCGCTCGGCGGCCACGCCTGGCCCGCCAAGGCGTGGATCGTGATCGCCGTGTGGACGGCGGTGTTCGCGGTGCTCGCCCGCTACGCCTACCGCCACGACACCGGGCGGGTTTAGAGGGTGGCGCAACCGGCGGAGCCGGTTGGCCGAAACGGGGATGCGAGCCGAAGGCGAGTGTCCCCCGGCTTCGGTCGAGGCCCCTCTTCTTCGATCTCCCGCCCGGCTGCGACTGTCTCGCTGAGCCCAGACTACCAACCACGCGCTAGGGTTCCGCGCATGACCCACACGATCAAACGCGTCACCCTATCCGCCGTATGCGCGGCTTCCCTGCTGCTGGGTCTCGCCGCGACTCCGGCGCTCGCCACCCACTTCCAGCCTGAGAGCTACACCGCACTGCTGGCGCAGCTGCACCGGCGCGAAGTCGTCGCGCTCGTGCTGCACCCCACGGGTCCCAAGGTCCACGCCTCGGCGCGCGACGGGCAGCACTTCACGGTCATCTACACCCCCGCGGAGGTGCCGCTGCTGCACGCGGCCGCGCTCGCCGGCGGCTCGTCGTTCACGATCGCCACCGCGACGCCCAAGTCCACCACGGTCCACCACAAACTGCGCTACATCGCGGGTGGCATCCTGATCGTGGTGATCGTGGTCGTGCTCGTGGTGCTGCTGATCGGCCGGCGCCGCGCGCTGGAGGAGGAGGAGGGCGCGGGCGGCGAGGCGGCCTCCGCGTCTCCGCCCGCCGGCTCGGGTTGACGCACTCCCACGGTCCGCTGGCCGAAACGGGGACCGATTGGGGAGACACTCGCTCCGCTCGCATCCCCAAATCGGCCAGCGCCGAAGGCACGTGTCACCCGGCTTCGGTCGGCCCACCGGCGTCCACCCGCCGCACGGGGTGAGTCGCTTGCACGCCGGACACGCCCACGGCCCGCTCCACGCCCCGCCGGCCTCCACCCGCCGCGTGGGGGCGGCGCTGGCGCTGATCCTGGGGTTCATGGCGGTCGAGGTCGTGGCGGGGGTGCTCGCGCACTCGCTCGCGCTGGTCTCCGACGCGGCGCACATGCTGACCGACGCGGCGGCCCTGGGGCTCTCGCTGGTGGCGCTGCGCCTGGCGGCACGACCCGCGCGGGGGGCGATGACCTACGGTTTCCTGCGCGTGGAGGCGCTGGCGGCGCAGGCCAACGGCCTCACACTGCTGGTGCTCGCGGGCGCGATTGTGTACTCGGCGGTGGTGCGGCTGATCTCCCCGCCGGCGGTGTCGGGGTGGGTGATGGTGGTGGTGGCGCTGGCGGGCATCGCGGTCAACGGGGCGGCGGCGATCGCGCTGGCGGGCGCGGGGCGCGAGGCGCACATGAGCGTCGAGGGCTCCTTCCAGCACATCCTCACCGACCTGTTCGCGTTCCTCGGCACAGCGCTCGCGGGGGCCGTGATCCTGCTGACCGGCTTCGATCGCGCCGACCCGATCGCCTCGCTGCTCGTGGCGGCGCTGATGGTGCGCTCCGCGGTCGGCCTGCTGCGCGCCTCGGGGCGGATCTTCCTGGAGGCGGCGCCGCCGGGCCTCGACCCGCAGGAGATCGGACACGCCCTGGCGGCCCACCCCGGCGTGGTCGAGGTGCACGACCTCCACGTGTGGGAGCTCTCCGCGGGCTTCCCGGCGCTCTCCGCGCACGTGCTGGTCGAGCGGGACGCCGACTGCCACGCCGCCCGGCGGGCGCTGCAGGAGCTGCTTGGCGAGCGCTTCGGTGTCGAGCACACCACGCTGCAGGTCGATCACGCCGGGGGCGGGGAACTGTTGGAGCTGGAGCTGCCCCCAAGCTGAGAACAGGACTTAGTCTCATTATGATAGGTTGGCGGCGTGATGAGGCAGCCACGTGTCGCCGTCGCCGTGGCGCTCGCGCTGGTTGGCGCGCTCGCAGCCGCGGTGGTCGCGGGCTGTGGCGGCAGCTCCTCGGCCTCCTCGGGTGGGAGCTCCTCGGGCGCCACGATCGACGCGGTCGGCGCGGAGAACGAGTACGCGAACGTGATCGCCCAGATCGGCGGCAAGTACGTCAAGGTCACCGCGATCGAGAGCAACCCGAACACCGACCCGCATACCTTCGAAGCGAGCCCCAGCGTCGCGCAGACGGTCAGCGCGGCGAGTCTGCTGATCGAAAACGGTGTTGGCTATGACACGTGCATGGAAAAGATCGAGTCGGCGTCGCCGAGCTCGTCGCGGAAGGTCATCAACGTCCAGAAGCTGCTCGGTCTCCCGGACTCCACCCCGAACCCGCACCTCTGGTACAAACCGCAGACGATGCCGGCGGTCGCGAAGGCGCTGGTCAGCGACCTGTCGGCACTGGCGCCCGCGCACGCGGCGTACTTCCAGGCCAACGCGACGAAGTTCGAAGAATCGTTGAAGCCGTGGTACGCGGCGATCGCGAAGTTCAAGGCTGCCTACCCGGACACGCCGGTCGCGACGACCGAGCCGGTCGGCGACTACCTGCTCGAAGCCGCCGGGACGAAGAACATGACGCCGTTCACGCTGCAGGCCGCGATCATGAACGGGACCGACCCGGCGCCTCAGAACGTGACGCTCCAGAACAGCCTGTTCTCCGGACACAAGGTCAAGGTGTTCGTCTACAACCAGCAGGTCACCGACTCGCTGACCAACTCCTTCAGGGAACTGGCGCTCAAGGAAGGCATTCCGGTGGTCGGCGTGTACGAGACGATGCCGGTCCCTGGCTACGACTACCAGTCGTGGATGCTCGCCGAGGTCGAGGCGCTGGAAAAGGCCGTCGGAGGAAAAGGTCTCCACGCAGAAGCTCGTGCCATGAACGAGGCGCCCGCGACCGTCGAGAGCCGGGAGATCCTTCAGGTCGCGGGTGTGTCCGTGCGGCTGGCAGGGCGCACGATCCTCGATCGGGTCAGCTTCGAGATCGCGCCGGGGCAGTTCACGGGTCTGATCGGATCCAACGGGGCGGGCAAGACGACCCTGTTCCGGGTGATCCTCGGCCTGCAGGCGGTGAGCGCGGGGCGCGTGCTCGTCGCAGGCAGCGAGCACGGACGCCGCCACCGCCTGATCGGCTACGTGCCGCAGAAGTTCCTGTTCGACCCGGATGTTCCGCTGCGCGCACGCGATCTCGTGGGGCTCGGCATCGACGCGCACCGTCTCGGGGTGCCACGGCCCTCCCGGACCAGGCGGGCGCTCGTCGAGGAGATGCTGGACGCGGTCGACGCCGCCCGCTTCGCCGACACGCGCGTCGGCAGGCTCTCCGGCGGCGAGCAGCAGCGCATCCTGATCGCGCACGCACTGATCGCCCGACCGCGGCTGCTGCTGCTGGATGAGCCGCTCGCGAACCTCGACCTGGGCAGCGCCCACGAAGTCGTTGCGCTGCTCGCCCGCATCGCCCGCGAGCAGGAGATCGCCGTGCTGATCTCTGCGCACGAGATCAACCCGCTGCTGCCGGTCATGGACCGCATCGTCTACCTCGCCGCCGGGCGCGCGGTCAGCGGCACCACCGAGGAGGTCGTTCGCGCGGACGTGCTCAGCCGGCTCTACGGTCACCACGTCGACGTCCTGCGACGTCCACGGTCGCGTGCTGATCGTGGCCGGCGCCGGCGAGGACCGCGACCTCAGCGGCCACGAGGGCGTGTTTCCCGGAGCTGGGATCCAGTCGTGAGCGACTTCCTGTCCCCGCTCTTCGCCTCCGGCTTCTTCGAAAGCGAAGCGGTGCAGATCGCCCTCGCCGTCGGGGCGCTCGTCGCCGTCGTCACCGGGGTGGTCGGCGTGTTCACGGTCATGCGCGGCCAGTCCTTCGCGGGCGAGGCGTTCGGCGATCTGGGAACCACCGGCGGCTCGGGCGCGTACCTGGTGGGCGTTGGGACTCTGTGGGGATTTGTGCTCGGCAACGTGATCGCGGCTGGCGCGATGGAGGCGATCGGTGTGCAACGCGCACGCGGACGGGATCTCGCCACCGGGATCGTGCTCGGCGCCGGAATCGGCCTCGCGGCCCTATTCCTGCATCTGTACACCACCGAGCACAGCACCACCGGAGCGACCGTCACGATCCTGTTCGGCTCGGTGTTCGCGATCTCGAGTACGACGATCCCGCTGATCGTGTTCCTGAGCGCCGTCGTGCTGGCGATCACGCTCACGATCTACCGTCCGCTGCTGCTCAGCTCCGTGAGCGCCGAGATGGCCATCGGCCCGCGGGATCCCCGTGCGGCTCATCGGCGTGCTCTACCTGCTCGCGCTCGCGCTCGCGGCGGCGCTCGCGGCGATCACGATCGGCACGATCCTCTCGACAGCCCTGCTCGTCGGGCCGGCGGCGAGCGCACTGCGAGTGACCAGACGCCCGCTCACCGCGATCCTGGCGGCGGCGGGCATCGGCATCGGCGCCATGTGGCTCGGCATCGTCCTCGCCTACGACAGCTTCGACTGGCCGCCCGGCGGACAGGTGTGGCCCGTGAGCTTCTTCGTGGTGGCGCTCGTGTTCATCGCCTACCTGCTATCCGGGCTCCCCGAAGCCAGACGCCGCCGGCGAGCCGACCGGACCCCGTCCGAATCTCCGGTGGCGCAGCCGGCGACCCCGAGCTAGCTGCGCACGACATGTTCTCCGGTTTCATGGTCAACGCCTGGGAGGTCGCGAGCATCGTCGCGGTCGTCGCGGGAGTCGTGGGCTTCTTCGCGGTCCTGCGCGGCTCGGCGTTCGCCGCGCACGCGATCCCCAACGGGTCCTTTGCCGGCGCCGCCGGTGCCAGCCTGATAGGGGTCAGCACGCTCCTTGGCCTCGGCGTCTTCTCGTTCGGCGGCGCTCTGACGATCGGCCTGCTCGGCCGCAGGGGCCGCCACGACGTCGCAACCGCCCTCGCGCTCGTGGCGATGCTCGCCCTCGGCGCGCTGTTCTTGAGCTTCAGCGTCGAGTACGCCCCAGAGGTCTACTCGCTGCTGTTCGGCGAGGTGCTCGGAATCAGTCCCAACGAGATCGCGCCGACCGCGATCCTCGGCGCCCTCTGCATCCTGGCGATCGCCGTCCTCTACCGGCCGCTGATGCTCTCCTCGATCCTTCCCGAGGTGGGAGAGGCACGCGGCGTCAGCAGCTTCCGGATGGAGCTGCTGTTCCTCGCCGTCCTCGCCCTGGCAACGACGATGACCGTGCCCGTCGTCGGCACGCTGCTGATCTTCAGCCTGATGATCGGCGCTCCGGCCGCCGCCCGCTCGTTCACCGACCGGCCGCTGCTGGCGATGGCTCTGTCGGTGGCAGTCGCGCTGCTGATCGTGTGGACCGCGATCGCCGCCTCCTACGAAACCAACTACCCCGTGGGGTTCTTCGTCGGCAGCGGCAGCGCCGTCTCCTACACGCTCGGGCGCCTCTGGGCGGCGTGGCGCCGCGGCAGGGGGGCTCCTGCCCTCTACGCTTCTACGTGAACCCGTGACCTACGATCGTCCGATGAGCAAGGGTTCTCCCACCGACACCTGGGCCGACCGCGCGGAGGCGACGCTTGCGGCGGCGGGTCACAAGCGCGGGGGGGCGCGCCGCGCGGTGCTCGACCTGCTGGGGCGCCAGACGTGTGCGCTCACCGCCGTGGAGATCGAGCAGGCGCTGGCCGCGAAGCGCAGAGTGAGCCGCGCGAGCATCTACAGGGTCCTCGAGGAGCTCGAGCGCCTGCGCCTGGTGGCGCGGGTGGAGACGGGACAGGCGCGGGTCCGCTACGAGCGCGCGCACGACTCCGCCGGCGCACACCACCACCACCACCTGGTGTGCGACTCCTGCGGCGTGGTGATGCCGTTCTCCGACGCAGCCCTGGAGCGGGCGATCGACGAGCTCAGCGCCCGGGTGCCGCTGGCGGTCTCAGAGCACGAGATCGTGTTGCACGGCGCCTGCCGCTCCTGCTCTGTGGAGGCCGTGGGCGCATCGCCGAGCGTTGTCCTCAGTCGCTCGCGTGCATAGCACGCCACGCTCCTTGCGTCCTAGCTCGGCTCGACCCACAACCTCCACAGAGGGGGTGGGCGCATCGCCGAGCGTTGTCCTCAGTCGCTCGCGTGCATAGCACGCCACGCTCCTTGCGTCCTAGCTCGGCTCGACCCACAACCTCCACAGAGGGGGTGGGCGCATCGCCGAGCGTTGTCCTCAGTCGCTCGCGTGCATAGCACGCCACGCTCCTTGCGTCCTAGCTCGGCTCGACCCACAACCTCCACAGAGGGGGTGGTGGCTTGCGACGCTCAGCGCTCGACTCCTCCGCCAACCTTCTCCCGACGCCCCCGGGCGCCGTTCACTGCGAGCTCGCCCTCCTCGACGGGGGCCAGCTCGCGCACGGAGGTGCCCTCGATATTGATGCGCGGCAGCCTGCGGTCCAGGCCGGCGGGGATCCGCCACGTGCGCGGGCCGACGATGTGGAGCACCGCGGGCAGCAGCATGCAGCGGACGATTACCGCGTCGAGGAACACCGCGCTTGCGAGGCTCAGGCCGAACTGCTCGATGACTCGGCTTTCCCCGAGCACGAAGGAGAGGAAGACGCACACCATGATCGCGGCGGCGGCGGTCACCACGCGGCCGGTCAGCGCGAGACCCTCGCCGACGGCGCGGTGGTTGTCTTTGGTGCGGGTCCACTGCTCGTGGATGCGCGAGACGAGGAACACCTCGTAGTCCATCGAGAGGCCAAACACGATCGCGAACAGCATCACGGGAATGAATGATTCGATCGGCCCGGGGTGCACTCCCAGCAGCCACGGCAGCCACCCCCACTGGAAGATCACGACGATCACCCCGAGCGAGGCGCCGATGCTGAGCAGGTTCATGACGGCGGCCTGTACCGGGATCACGAGCGAGCGGAACACGACCGCCAGCAGCAGCGCCGAGAGCAACACGACCACGCCGATGAACAGCGGCAGCTTGTGGGCGAGTACGGTGGCGAAGTCGACCGCGCCGGCGGTGACGCCGCCCACGTAGGCGACTGCGCCCGTGCGTGCCTCGATCGGCGGGATCGTGTGTTCGCGCAGATCCCGCACGAGCACGGTGGTGGCGTAGGCCTGGGGGGAGGAGTTGGGGTACACCGAGAACGTGGCCACCTCGCCGGTCGGGTTCAGGCGGGGCGGCGTGACCGAGACCACGCCGGGCGCCGCGGCGAGCGCGCTCTGCAGCTCGCTCAACGTCGCCGTGTCGTTGGCGTGGGGCAGCTGCACCACCACCTGCAGCGGGCCGTTGAAGCCTTCGCCGAAGCCCTCCGCGAGCAGCCTGTAGGCCTGGTAGGTGGTCGTGTGCGGGGGGTCGTTGGACGCGTCGCTGGAGCCGAGCCGCAGGGCGAGCGCGGGGGCTGCGATCACGAGCATGACGAGCGTCGCGGCGAGCGCGATTGTCCGGGGGCGGCGCTGCACAAACTTGCTCCACCGCAACCACACCCCGCCGCCGGCCGGTGCGGGCGTGCCGTCGGGTGCCGGTGGGCTGCCGCTGTCCCCGGGAGCGCCGTTGCCGGCTGCCGCTGCTGCGCCGTTTCCCGCACTGGGACTGTTGCCCGCCGGCGTGGCGGTTGTGCGCTCGCCGGCTGCCCCGTTGCCTGCCGCCGCTGCCCGCCGCGCGCGCCTGCGAGCACGGCGGCCGGGTCGCGCGAGGCGGTTGCCCGCGAGGCTCAGCAGTGCGGGCAGCAGGGTAAGCGAGGCGCTCATCACGAGCAGCACCCCGATCGACGCGGAGAGCGCGACGCCGTAGAGGAAGCTCACCCCCAGCAGCATCATCCCCAGCAGGGCGATCACGACGGTGGTTCCCGCGAACAGCACCGCCCGCCCGGCGGTGTCCATCGCCTGCACGACCGACTCGCGCACCCGCCCGTGGGTGGGCCCGGGGCCGGCGTACGCCTCGCGGTAGCGGGTGAGGATGAACAGCGAGTAGTCGATCCCCACGCCGAGGCCGATCATCGCGGCGAGCTCGGAGGAGAAGTTGGGGGTGTCCACCACGTGGGTGAACAGCGCGATCAGCCCGAGGCCGGTGCCCAGCCCGAAGAGGGCGGTGACGATCGGCAGGCCCATCGCGATCAGCGAGCCGAAGGTGATCAGCAGGATCACGATTGCCGCCAGCAGGCCGATCGCGGTGGTGAAGCCGAAGCCTTCCTGCTCGGTGAGCTCGATCGCCTGTCCCCCGAGCTCGATCTGCAGGCCCGGCTGCCGGGCGGCCTCGGCGACCTCGACGACGCGTTCGCCGGCGCTCTTGGGCAGCAGGTTGGCTTTCTGGTCGAACACCACCGTGGCGAACGCGATCTGGTGGTTGGCGGAGATCGCCTTGCCCGCCGAGTCCTCCGCATAGGGGCTGATCACGGCCGAGACGTGCGGCAGGTGGGCGACTTCGGCGAACATCGCGCTCATCCGTTCGCGCACCGCGGGGTCGAGCACAGTGCCGTGCTCGACACGGAACACGATCTGGTCGCGGTCCCCGGCCTGCGCGGGGAAGCTCTTCTGCAGGAGGTCCGCGGCGCGCTGGGCGTCGGAGTTGGGGATCGTGAAGTTGTTGGAGTATTCCGTGCCTGCCGACTGCGCCACGCCGTTTACGAGCACGATCAGAAGGATCCAGCCGATAATCACGTACAGGCGGTGGGTTGTGGACCAGCGGGCGAGCTTGAGCATCGGCGACCTCGGGCGGTTGGGAGCGTTGGGCGGGACGGAGCGGGTGGGGCGGAGCGCGCGTCCTTTGGCGGGCTTCTATAAGAGTAGAAAGCTCCTCGCCGGAGGCCGGCCGCCCGGGTCGGCGCGGGCTCAGAGCCTTAGGTTCAGGCCTGGGCTCAGGCGCTCAGTTCACGCTCGGGTCGAGCGGCATGCGCGCCATCAGGACATAGGCGCCGCCCTTGCGGGCGAGCACCCTGCTCCAGAGCTCGTCCGGGTCTTCGGTGAACACGTCCTCGGGCTGCGCGGGGTGGGCGATCCAATCGCCCTGGTCGAGCTCCTCGTCGAGCTGTCCCTCGCCCCACCCGGCGTAGCCCGCGAACACGCGCCGGCGTGCGATCGCCTCGGAGAGCTCGTCGATGTCGGCCTCGGGCGCGGGGAAGCCGATGCGCCCGAGCACCAGCAGTCCGGCGGGGGAGGGGTCCAGGAACTCGGCGAGGAACACGATCGAGCTCGGCTGGACCGGTCCTCCGACGTACACGGTCTCGCGCTCGCCGACGGCCTGCTCGAGCTGCGGCACCGCCTCGCCGACCGTCACCGCCGAGGGGCGGTTGAGCACGACTCCCATCGCTCCCTCCTCGCTGTGGGCGCCGACCAGCACCACCGCGCGCTGGAAGTTGGGGTCCCGCAGCGATGGGGCGGCGAGCAGCAGCTGGCCGCTGAGCGATTCCTCCATGGGTTCAGGCTACCCCTACGGGCCAGGTTTGGCTACCCCGAGCCGGCTTCGGATATCGCACCTCCCCGAGATCACCGCAAGGTCACATCAGATCACCGCAAGATCACATTGGCGGCGCACGCGAGTGCCAGCATCGAGTCGTCCCGAGGGGACAGGAGCGACGTGTGTTCCGAGCAGCCGGTCTACGAGCTCTCTCTCCGCCGGCTGCCTCCCGGATCTCGCGCCGGCCCGAGACCCCCTCAGTCTCGGCGCCGGCCGGGCGTCGGCGGCCCATCTGCACCAGGGTCGCCGGCGCTTCGTCGCCCGTTATGCTGCGCGCATGCCCAAGACACCGCAGGTCGGCGAAGCGGCCCCGGACTTCGAGCTGCCAGGCACCGAGGGTCCGTTCAAGCTCTCCGAGCACCGGGGGGAGCGGGTGGTGCTGCTGTTCTACCCGGGCGACAACACGCCCGTATGTAAAAGACAGTTCTGCTCGTACCGGGATCGGGCAGACGACTTCGCCGCGCTCGATGCGACGGTGGTCGGGATCTCCGCGCAGGATGTGGACTCCCACAAGGGCTTCATCGAGAAGAACAGCCTGACGGTCCCGCTGCTGGCAGACGTCGACAAGGCCGTCGGGAAGGCATACAGCGCCAGCGGCAAGCGTGCCGTCATCATCATCGACGAGCAGGGCGTGGTCCGCCACCGCCACGACCATCGGCTGGGGCTGGACTACCAGTCGGTGGACGACCTCAGGGCGGCGCTTGACGCGCTCCCGAGCCGGGCTGGTCAGTAGACCGACCGGAATCGGATGGGCGGGGGGATGCTCTGCTGACTGAGCTATCCGTCGTCCGGGCGCAGCTTAGGAGGCCGTAAGGTCCAAAGTAGGCTCCGCTCCTCCAGGGCGCTCGTGAGCACTCGCATCTGTGCCCAGCCGAGTTCCTGTTTCCACGCGGGGACCCCATCCGTCGATCGAGCAGTCGGCTGGCCCCCGGCACGGCCCCCGCGCACGCCCTGTCACACCCCTTGTGGGTTGACAGGGCGTGCTACCCTGCCCCGCCCGGCGGGGGCCGGGGGACTGCGCTCCGCCGCGGTCGGGGTCCCCGGCCAGGCGCAGCCTGGTTGGGGAGCGGCGGACGATCAACCGTAACTTGCCGTTTGCCTTGGTTGGCGCCCCTCGCGTCTACGCGGGACACGGAGGTCCCGCGCACACTGCGCTTGTATGCCCTACCACCCGCGCGGACGATCCCCCCGAACACCCGAAGGAAGATCACGCGCGCGATCCTTGCTGGCAGCGCAGGTTTCTTCCGGGGAAGAAGCACCCGCGCGCGCGACACCGCGCGACGAAGGCGACCGGGGTGTTGCCTCCGATAGAGCGCTTCCTCGCGCGCGACTCGGCGGATGTGGCGCGACCTTCACCCCGCTTGTGGTTGTCTGACCGCGCGCTACGCTGTTCGAACCATGTTGAGCAGGGAGCCGAGTCGATGAAGACGTACAAGCTCGTCGTTGAACCCAAGCTGTACTTCCCGCTTCCGGGGTTTGGTTCTGCTTTGACGGAGGACGTCCTGATGGAGGCGCTCGTCGGCGTTGTCGTCCGGGAGCTTGGTGAAGACGAGATGGGTCGCTGCACGATCCACGTGCAGCTCGAGCGCCCCACCGACGCCCAAGCGCTGAACGAACTGGTATCGCTCGTCGACGAGCTCGGCTTCGCGGTCATCGAAGCGAGGGTTAGCGAGTGGGTGGATGAGGCGATTGACCGAGCGATCCTCGGGTTCTTCGGCGGCGGTGCCGTGGGTAGCGCCTCGAAGAACGGCGTTGTGGCGGTCGCGGGGGCACTTATCGGCGCCGTCGTGGGATTGACCACGGGTGCGGAGGTGCAGAAGCTGAAGGCCGAGTACGAAGCGCGACGGGACTATCACGGCAACTGGTCGTTTCATCGGATCGACCGCCGCCCGCCGCCGGCGCCTGGGTTCCGGCCCGGCTTCTCACCCGCCTGAGCCGCTACCTCGATTGGCATGACGCTGATTCGGCTATCGGACGCTGTCGATCGGTACCAGTGTGAGGAGGATGCGCCGGCGAACCGTTACGACTGGTGCCGCACAGTGGTCCGGGTCAGTCTCCATCGACATGGTGCGTATCCCGGCCAGCAAGGTCTCCGGCGCGTGGTTCGTCGATGGCGATGACTTCGAACGCGCGATCCGCGCCCACCGCGAGCGGATCGCGGAGCGCAAGGCGGCGACGATCGACTACGACAACCGTGTGCTGCGCGGAGACCTTGGGGACTGGTGGCGCAGCCCGCGCCGGCCACTGCGTTTCTGCATCCTGCCTACCGGTGCAGCGTGAGCAGCGTGGCCAGGCGTGCGGGGTGCGCGGTGTGGCGTGAGCGCTCGACGGCGGAGGCGACGAGCTCGGGTATGAGGTCGCCGGGTTCGGCGGAGAGAACGCGCCGCGCGCCGCGGATCTCGTTGCGGTCTAGGTCTTTGAGCAGGAAGGCGTAGACGGCGGCGGCGGAGAAGAAGTGCCGCCGGCCGGCGATCCAGTACGCGGGCAGAAGACCGCTTTCCTCCCAGGTTCGGACTTGCTTCGCGGTGGTGCCGGTGAGGCGGGCGAGCTCGCCGGTGTTCAGCGGGTATTCCCGTCGGCGTGCTCCGTCGAGCACGCTCCAGGGTTCGCGGATCGCGCGAATCTGGTCGGCGTCAAGGCGTGCGTACAGGCCCAGGTCGATTGTCAGCGGCATGTCGCGCTCTGCGTTTTCGATAGCGGCCTCGAGCAGCTGACGTTCGGTCTCCGATGTTCCCGGGTCGGGTTGCTCAAGAAGTCGCTGCTGCTCGCCGGTGAGGCGGTCGGGGGTGAAGGTCTTTGCCCACTCGGCGATCGTTCGGCGGCTGCGTGGATCTAGGTTGGTCCGGTCGGCGAAGCCCTCGAAATGTTCGCCGTCGAGTACGTATCCGGCCCGGTCTGCGCGAAGCTGGGGGCGGCCCTCGAATGTGATCCGCTCGGCGGGGATGTTGGAATCGTCGGATGGCATGATGGCTACCTTTGCAAAGGCAGTATACCGCACTACGGTATGGGCTGTGACTGCGCCGGCAGGTACAGGCTCGGGGAGTGCAGCCAGATGTCTTGCTCGATCGCGGCCCATCCGACGATCTGATCGCGCAGGTTCAGCTCGGCGCCGACCGGCGCCGAATGCCGCCAGGCGTGCTCGCTGACCTGCTCGAACATGAGCGGACCGTCGGCGAAGACGACCGCGGCCTGCGTGCGTTCGCGGTCGCGGGTGCCGTCGAACAGGGCGTTGAGGAGTGCCTCAGAACCGACCGCGCCGGGTTGCAAGGTCGTGACGTACAGGCCGGGGCTCTTGGGATGGCGGTCGCCGATCTTGTATATGCCGGTCGTGGCGATCGCCCGCGCCGCGCCACGGTCGGTGTAATGGAACCAGAACCGCTGATCGGACCGGTTCCACGCCAATTCCGCCGGGTCCAGGGCAACGAGCTCACCGGCGCCGGTCGCTGTGCGGATCTGCCGTGCGGGCACGCGCGCAACCATAGTCGCCGGTCGGGCGGCATGTATGACACGGCAAGTGGATGGCTCGCTACCCTGTAGGGATCGTTGACAACGTGTTTGATGATGAGGCTCACCGAGCACTTGCACGGACCATGTTGGAGTCTGCTTGCGCGGCGTTTGGCATCGACGTGGCTGAGGTGGAGTTCGGACCCCGGCGTGACGATGCGTACTCATGGCTCTGCTACTTGGCCGATCCGGCGGTTGACGGCTTGATCGGTTCACTGGCCGCGAAGTCGGCGGTCGATCACTTCAAGCGCTATGACCCCAATGGAATTCTGGGGAGCTCGGGTAAGCGGCTAGCGGTCAACGTGCATGAGCTTGATACATCCTCAGAGGCGACCTTCGAGTTGTTCGGCGAGGATGGTGAGGACGTACTTATCCCAGTGTGGCAGCGGAACCTACTTTTGGTGTGCGCCACATTTACATATCGAGTGAGCTAAACACAACAAGTAGCAGCGAAAACCTCTACGCGCGACGCCGCCTCGCCGGAGCCGGTGACTCGGGCGGTTCGCCGGTTGGACATGTTCCTGGGATGGCGGGTGGTGCCGCTCATGTTGAGCTCGTTGAAAGTGCTCGCGCGGGATCGTCGCGTCCCTGCGTGCTCGCGGGGTGTTCATTCGATCCCGAGTCCGCGGTCGTGGTCGCGGTCTGGCTCGTTGCTTTGCTCCCAGGTCTGCTGGCGGTCTCGCTCGGCCTGGATGGCCTGTTCGATGTAGGGGTCACGCCCGACTCGTTCGCGCTCGGGCGTGTGATTCGGGGTTTGGTCGTCGGGTTCGAGTCGGGTTGCATGGTCGGGCGCGCCGTGGAGTTCGCCCGGAGGCTCCTTGTGGGTGGCGGGCTCGGTCTGCGCTGCTCGCTGTGGTGTCTGCTCGGCTGTGTCGCGGGTGTTGCCGGCTTCGCGCGTCTGGCTGCGTTCGATGATCTGTCCGATGCGGTCTTGCAGCTCGGTCTGGATGTTCCGTCCTTCGCGGTCCTCGGTGCTCATGCGGACGTCGGTCTCGCCGTCGGTGTGGACGGCGGCGACGAAGCCGAACTGTTCCTCGGTCTGCCATCCGCCGAACAGGACGTGCGTCGGCTTGCCAGTGTGGGCCTGGAGGTCGTACAGCTGGGTTGAGTAGGCGACCTTGATATCGCCGGCGTCCCGCACGTCCAGTTGGATGTCTGCCGGGTTGGCGTCCTGGATGTTGACCGGCGCGTTCTGTGCTTCCTGGCGGTGCTCCACTACGTGTTCGCGGGCGTCGCTCTGCGCCCGGTCCTGTTGGGCTTGGTCGCGTTGGCCGGCGGGGATGAGGTCGTCGTGGCCGGGCCGGTCGTGCGGGCGGCGGCGGTGGGGGCCGAGGAAGTCGTCGATCTCGTGCTCGCGGGGGCGCGGTCGCTCGGTAGCGTGCTGGTGTGGGCGTTCTGCGGTCTGCTGGCGCGGTGAGCCTCGTTCGGCGGTGTCCTTCGTGATACTTGCCTCCTGTGCTCCGTTGCGGCGCATCCGGTCGGCGAGGCGTTCAAGTGCGCCGGTGTCCATTCCCTGCTCGCCGAGATCCTCGCGGGAGGCGTAGATCTGGGTCTGCTCGCGGGCGCGGCTGACGGCGACGTAGGCGTGCTCCCTGTCGGTCTGCCAGGCGCCGGTGAGGATGCCGCTGGTCTCTGCTGTGAGGCCCTGGGCCTTGTGGACGTGCACGGCGTAGGCGAGGCTGATGTCGGAGAACTCGCTCGTGTCCACGTGCACGTCGCGTGGCTCGCGCTCTCGGGTGTTGATCGTGACGCGGTGCTCGTTCTCGCCGTGGGCGGTGTGGACGATCGTGCCGGTGATCCCGTTCTCGACGCGGTTCTGTCCGGGGATGCGGTACTGGCCTGTGAAGATCACCTCATCGCCGTTCGCGAGCCCGTAGGGCTTGCCCGGGAGCTCGACCTGGTGTCCTCCCAGCTCACCGGCTTGGGCGCGGCGTTCCTGGGCCATCGCGTTGATCTGGTCGCGCTCCTTGTTGGAGGCGTCGGTGATCATCACCGCCTGGCGGCCCTCGGGCAGGCTCTTCCGCGTCTGATCCCAATCGGCGAGCATCGCTTCCGCGGCGTGTGCGCGGGTGTCGTGGATGTGCAGCCGGCCGTGGGCGTGGTACTGGGCGAGCGCGGGTCCTGGTTTGCTGTTTCGGATCTGCTCCCATGCGTTTCGCTCCCACTCGTGGTGCGCGCGGTGGACCTCCGTCAGCTCGGCTGTCGGGACGCGGCCCTCCAGGTGCTTGAACAGGCCGCCGGGGCCGATCGAGGAGAGCTGCGCGGCGTCACCCGCGAGGACCAGCTTGCTTTCGCGCTCGGCGGCCACCTTCACCAAGCGCGAGACGCGGTCGCTGTCGCCCATCCCCGCCTCGTCCATGACCACGACGCTGCCCGGCCCCATGTTGATGTATCCCTTCTCGACGCCGTTGATCAGCCCGTCCGTCGTGAACGACCGGTCGAGCTTCGCGTCGGCCTGCAGCCGCTGGGCGACCACCCCAGCGACCGCGGTGCCGATCACCTCGTTGCCTTCCAGCTGCCACGCCCTGGCCGCGGCGGCGATCGTGACTCCCTTCCCCGTTCCCGCGCGCCCCACGAGCACCGTGACACCGCCCGGTCCGGTGACCCTCTCAAGCGCCTCCCGCTGCTCGCTGGTGAGCGGCCCCTTGATCTCCCGTGCGATCTCGCGGCGTGCCTGCGCAAGGGCCTGTGCGCTGACGGGCGCCGCGTTCTCCGCGGCTCGCCGGGTGGCGGTGTCGAGCGTCTGCTGCTCGAGGTCTCGATGTGCCTGGGTTGTCCAGGTGTTGTCCTCCAACCTGAGGATCTCCCCGGAGCGCGCGAGGTCGTTGACGAGACGGTCCGCCTGCGCCGGGCGGCATACCCCCGCGGAGAGCTCGTACGCCTTGGCGCGCAGTTCGCGCTCGGTGATCATCGCGCGCTCTTTGGTGACCTCCCTCAGCAGCTCCTTGGCGAGATCGACCTTCGGGGGCCTGTCGATCTGCCGGTCGTCGAAGATCTGCTGAACCTGTTCTTTGGTGAGCCCGTGCTCCGCGCTGAGGGCCCGCCAGGCATCGTTGACATCGATCGGGTCGGCTGCGCTCTTCGATCCCCGGGTGCTCGTTGTCAGCGAGCCGAGCTCCCCGGCGCGTGGCTCTCGCCCGTAGCGTCCGCGGAAGAGTCGCGCGGCGCGATCGACGTCCTCCGAGCGGCTCGACCAGCGGCTCGCCAGCTCCTCGGGGACACCGTGGACCTTGAAGTAGCGTTCGTTCTTGCCGGTCCGCCGGTCGACCTGGACGCCCAGCTCCCGCAGGTTCGCGGCCAGTTCCGCGCGGTACCACGCTCCGTTCTCGCGGGCGGCCTTGTAGAGCTGCTTGGATTCCACCGCGGCGAGCTTGCCGTCCTTGCGCTCGGCGGCAAACACGATCAGATGGGAGTGCAGCTGCGGGTCGGGGATACCCCCGGCTTCCTGGTCCTGCGCGAGGCGGCTGGAGGTATGCACGAACTCGGCGGCGAGCAGTCGCTGCGCCTTCTCGAAGCGCACCACCCCGTCGCTCTTGCGGCGCACGAGCGCGACCTCGCGCTCGGTTCGCACGAGCGCGCTCTCCACCGCCCGCCCGTGCGCCACCTCGATCTGGGCGCGACGATACGGGTCGGCGGCGGCCCACAGCGCCGAGACCGTCTTCGGAGGAGCCATCATCAACTCCACCCCGGCCGTCCGCGTGCCATCCGAGCCGGCCGGGCGCAGCGGCTCACCATCGAGCGGGGAGAGCCCCTGCATCACCGCGCGCAGATCGCCACGCCCCACCGGCCCCTCCGCTGAGAGGCCGAGCGAGGCGAGGGTCTTCTCCGAGCCGTACCATCGGCTCGGTACCGGGCGGTCCTCACTGTCCTCGCCGTCCTGGGTGTAGTAGTCGCCACGCGACGCCGTCGAGGTCAAATACTGCGCGTAGGTCGTGGCGGAGCCGCCGGGAATCTTGTGAGTCGTCTGCACCCTCCAGCGAACGTAACGCCGTCGCATTCACACCACAAGCAGGTCATGGGGTAAAGTGTTAATCGGCAGCCATCGCCCGCTATATACGCCTATGTAGCTCCCTTGGGTGCGTATAGTCTGCTTCGGTTTGCTGTTGCTTTGGGGGCGTTTGCGCTTTGGGGCCTTGGTTCGTTCTTTGCTTGGTCGCCTTTTCGGCACAGCGTCGGGTTCGGGACGCGCGTTGTTCGCGGCGCTTCGCTTGGGTTCTTGGGTTCTTGGGTTCTTGGGGGCTTTGGTCGCGTGTGTCGTTGGGTCGTTTGCCGTGGTCTTTGCGTCGCTTGGGGTTTGAGCTGCGCCAGCCGCGCGGGCTGGGGAGGGAGAGCCCGCGCGGCGGTATGCCCGTGCTGGCGGGCCGCGGGTGCGTGCTGCGCCAGCAGCTTGAGCGTGGAGGGGGGAGACCATGCTCAAGCTGCGGTGTCCTCCGCGGGACGCGCGACTCATCGGGAGGGGTCTTTGGGACGCCCCGGTCGGCTACCCCGCCGCCGGTGCGGGTCTGCGGCGGGTCGTCCGTGAGGCGCCGGGGCGATGTGGGGCCGTCGTGCGCCACGGGAGTCGGCGGCGCGTAACGACCTCGCCCAGGGTGCTCGCCTAAGCCGTCCGAGCCCTCATGCACGGGATCAGGAACACCTACTAGGACTCCACAATCCGAATCCGGCGCCGAAGCCGATTCCCCTTGTTCCAGCCCCACGCTCCATCGTTGTGGAGCCGTCCCACGACTATCCCCGGGCTGACCCCGACCTCGGCCGCGAACAATTCCACGTCCGCGTCACTCGCGAGTCCCTTCAGGCCCGTCGCCGCAGCGGGTGGGATCAGAGTGTTCGCGGCGAACCGGTTCGCCTCACTCTCGAGCTCGTCGTCCTCGCTTCCGTCATCAATGAACGTCTCCTTCTTCGAGTGCAGAAGGATGTGCGCGGCCTCGTGGAAGAATGCGAACCAGAAGCTGTCCTCTCCCTTATACCGGTCGCTCAGCTGGATCACGGCGCGTGTTGGCGTTGCCCACCACGCCGACCCGCTCACACGGCAGCGGCCGACCTCTGGCACGAACACGACCGCCACCCCTACTTCCGCGCACAGCTCGACCAGCTCATCAGAGAACGAGTCCAGGCGAGTTAGCGCCCGTGCGCGCGACAGTGCGTCGCGGAACCGTGATGGCTCAAAGGGAGCTGTGCTGCGCCCCCTTACGCTGAGCTCGCCGATGCGCAGCCAAGCCGCGACCGAGCCCGGATCGCTGCGAAATGTTTTTGAGCGCTTGAAAGACGCCACCGGTCCCATCCAAACGCGCTCCCAGGCCTCCCGGTCCGCGACCCCGAAGTACGCCAACAGGCCGTCGAGGAGCCCGGCCTTGTCGCGCGTCCGGGCAAGTAGGCCGCGGTCCTGCAGTTCCTTCACGGGGAACATCGACACCCACTCTTCATCCTCTGGGGTCAACTCGCGGTGCCTTGCGCGCAGCAATGCTTCGCGGTAGCCGGTCTCTAGGCGGTTCACAAGCCCTGCGGGTAGCCCCGTGACACGCTCGAGGATCAACGCCGTCTCGTGCGAGATCGGCGCGACTCCCTGGATGATCTGGTTGATGTGCTTGGTCGAGAGCCCGCTACGGGAGGCGAGTTCCGCCTGGGAGAGATTGATCTCCGTCAGTCGTTCCCGCAGAGTCTCGCCAGGCGCGATTGTGTAGTCCGGGTTGAAACGGTACTCAGCGCCTTGACTCATGAGGGCACACTATCCATATTGACAGTCAACCCATCGATTCGTAGGCGCACCGTTGCTCCGGCTCCGTTTGGAGTGCTGAGCACGCCGCGGATGACCGTCTCGCCATCGGCGAAGTCGATCCTTACGCCATCGCGTGGCGAACGCTCGAGGCTCACGTTCGGGAGCAGCGCGATCTCGTCCGTACCCCTGGCCGCCGCGAGCTCCAGCAGTCGCCGTGCGACGCACTCGAATCCCTGCTTGCCCCACGCTGCGGCCATTAGCTGCCGGTGGTTACAGGTTTCGGCGAGGTCCTCATCGCCAAACGTCAGTTCCACGGCCTGGCCACAAATCCTTTACGCAGTCGGTAAACATGTTAGGATGCACCCATCGCGTAAACGCTAGCAGTCGGCCAGGCGTCCCGGGCCCGGGCGACGGAAGGAGATCCCATGGAGCTGTATCTGCACACCGTCGGCAACGAGGACCCCGAACTGATCGAGGTCGAGCCCGCCACGCCGGTCGCCGATCTCATCACGGTCGGGGATGGCGAGCAGCTGCTGTGGCGCGAGGAAGCGGAGGAGCCACTCGCGCCCGAAGGCACTCTCGTAGACGCTGGGATCGCCAACCGGGACCACATCCACCGTGGCCATTGCCACCGCGTCGAGGTCACCGTCCGCTTCGGCGGCAGAGAGCTCGCGCACTCCTTCGGGCCCGCGGCGACGATCGAGCGCATCTTCAAATGGGCGACCGGGAAGGACGAGTTCGACCTCTCAAAAGAGCAGCGTGCGAAGCATGTCCTCGCGCTCCCGGGCGCCGATCACTTCCTTGCCTGGACGGTGCACATCGGCTCGCTCGTGACACCCGGCGACTGCGCGGTGCTGCTCGATCTCGCCGCCGAAGAAAGCTTCGAGGGGTGAGTGAGCCGGCGGTGGCGGCGACGCCTGCCGCGCCCGACCAGCGCGCGCTTGAGGCGCACCTCAAGAGCGCCCGGTTTCAGCTCGGCATCGACGGCGGGCTCTGGCGGGTGATCGAGTCAGGCTGGCCGCACATGCTGATCGCTGTGACTGCGGCATCCCGCGAGAACGCACCCGGCGAGTTTGCATTGCGCTTCGAGCTTTCGGGCTACCCGCAGTCGGCACCGACAGCGGCGATCTGGGACATCCAGGCCAACACGCTGCTTGACGCGGCCTTGCGCCCGAAGGGAGGACCTGCGGGCTTCGCCTTCCGCGCCGACTGGGAAGGCGGACGCGCCCTATATGCGCCGTATGACCGCCTAGCGATTGAGAACCATGCCGGAGACTGGGCCCCGAAGTACCAGCGGTTGGTGTGGCACTCAGCACGCGATCTGGCGTTCTATCTCGAAAACGTTCATCGCCTTCTCGGCCGGGATGACTATGTGGGGATCTAGGCGCCCAGCGCCGCTGCTGCGCCTCGGCCGGCGCCAGTGGGCCGGGTTGATCGCTGAGCTTGGCCGGCGCGGAGCTGCCGCTGGCGGCAGCGAGGCGGGCGCCTTCCTGCTCGCCGACCGTGACGGCGACCCTCATGTCGTGACGCGGATCGTCTACCTCGACGATCTCGACCCCAACTGCCTGCAGGGCGGGATTGCCTTCAACGGCTTGGCATACGGTCCTCTGTGGGACATGTGCGCCGTCGAGCAGCTGATCGTGATCGGCGACATCCACACCCACCCGCACGCCTGGGTGGGGCAGAGTGACACCGATAAGGGAAGTCCGATGGTTGCCCTCAGAGGTCACCTAGCGGTGATCGTTCCCGACCTCGCAACCCGCCCGGTGAAGCCTACCGACGCGGGCCTGCACGAATACCGCGGCAGCGACGGATGGGTCTCCTGGACCAGCAAGGACGCTGCCCGGCGTCTGCGCGTGAGGCGCTGGCGCTGAATATGGCCGACACGGATCATCTGCACCGCACCGCCAAGCAGCTCCTCGAGTCTGGGCAGGCCAGGACGATGCCCGAGGCCGAAGCGACCCTCCAGACCCTCATCCTGCAGATCGGGGTCGGCCCGCAGATCACCCAGAGCGCGGCCGCACAGGGTGCGCTGATGACGGCAGTGAACGCCGCCGCACGCACATTTCTCGGCGGCGTTCTCGTCCGTATCGAGGACGACGCGCCGCTCACCGAGGGCTGGGGAGCAGGACGAAGCCCCTCCGAGGTGATCGTCGGGCTCGGCGGGCAGGTGGTGAGCGAGCTCGACGGCGCCCATCCGACGATCGTCATCGGTGAGCCCAGCCAGCCGAGCGCTGGCTCGGCAATCATGCACACGGCTTGGAGCGGCTGGAGCGGGGGATTCTCGAGGGCCGACCCGGACCGCCTGGGGCGCCGGGGATAGCGTTGGCGGGCGTGGTCGCGGGCGCCCTCGGCGTCTGCGAGGCATTCCAGCGCAGCTGTGGCTCCACGCTCGCCAACCGTCGCGACGTCGGGATCTCGCTCTGGCAGCCGGAAGCTGACTGGCTCTCGCCAGAGGCCGCGGGTCCACCATTGGCCTATCTCCCGACGGCGCTGTGGCTGCTCGGCCTCGGGCATCTCGGGCAGGCCTACGCTTGGTGCCTCGGACTGCTGCCGTATGCGAACCCCGCGGCGTTGAGCGTGCATGTGGTGGACACCGACACACTCGTTAGGGGAAACCTCCCGAGCGGCCTGCTCGCTCGCGAGGAGGACATCGGGAAGCGCAAGACCCGGGTCGTGGCGGGGAGGCTCGAGTCGCTCGGGTTCAAGACTGCGATCGTCGAGAGACTCTTCGACGAGGATACCCACCCCGCGGAGACGGAGCCGTCGATCGCGCTCGCAGGCTTCGATTCGCCGGAGCCACGCAGACTGCTTGGAGGCGCCGGGTTCAGCCGCGTCATCGATGGCGGGCTCGGCGGTGGTGTACTTGACTACCTGCACATGGCGATCCACACGTTCCCCTCCCAGCTTGACTCGGCGGAGCAGTTCGAGAGCACGCGGCGTGTCGGCGTTCGTAGGCCCGACCGCTACGCGGACGAACTGGAGCGTCTTGTGGAGGAGGGCGCAACACGTGCGGAGGCTGAGTGTGGAATAACCGAGATCGCCGGTATCTCCGTCGCCGCGGCGTTCGTGGGGGCGATCGCTGCCGCACTCGTGATAGCCGACGTGCTGCGCTCGCTTCACGAAGGCCCTGAACTCGCGATCGTCTCGCTCGACCTGCGAACCCCGACCAGAATCGCGGCGGTACCGAACAGCTCCGTCGCAGTTCTAACGAACTCCGGGTTCACCTCCGCTCGCGAGGGGTCTCAGTAGACCCGCACCGTAGGAGGCGCCACGCCCAGCGCTGCGGCGTGGCGCTCCCCTTGCGGTCAGCCCTCCCCGTCTGTGGGGAGGTGCCCGAAGTGCTCCTCGAACTCCTCGGGGGTCAGCCTGCGCTCCCCGTGGCGGGCGAGGATTGCGTCCTCGCTCAGGTCCGGGCGCAGGAGCACAGACAAGCCGAGAGCGGACGCTATGGCGCTCAACGTGTTCCACGTTGGGCCGCCCTGCCCAAGCTCGACCCTGTTGAGCGACTTCGGGGACACGCCCGCCTTGGACGCGAGGGACGCCATCGAGAGGCCCTTGGCGTGGCGCTCGTGGCGGATAGCCTGCCCGAGCTTGAGCAACTCGCGTTCGTGTTCGGTCATCGCTCGCCCTCTCATATGCAGATGAAGCCGAGGGCGTCCAGGTGCCGTGCGCACGCGGAGGGCGTGATCTGCTCGCCCTCGACGTTCACGATGCCCTGTTAGTTCAGGCGTTCGAGGGCGACGCCGATCGCGTCGGGGTCCACGTCGTGGAGCGCGTTTTCGAGCTCGGGGCGGGTCCAGGGCTGGGGGTGGTCGCTGCGGAGCACCTGCAGGACGACGACGCATTGGGTGCTCTCCTCCTGCCGGGGGTTTGTACTCTCGTCGGGCATGGCAAGAAACCTTTCTTTCTTTCCGTGCAGGCCCCGGTGCGGTCCTTACCCGTGCCGGGGCCGACTGGTTTGTGGTTGGTCAGGCGGTCTTGGGTCCGCTGCGGTAGAACGAAGCGGTGAGGTCGTAGAAGCGGCCGGCGGCGTGCGTGGCGTGCGCGAACTCGCCATTGATGTGTGCGAGCCCGTCGGCGTGTAGGCCGGCGAGCGCCAGGGCGCTCTGGTCAGGGTCGCCGATCTGCAGCGCGAGCTCCCGCGTGTGCCAGGGGCCGCAGCGGGTCGGGCGCAGCAGCAGCCACAGAAGTTCCTCTTCGATCCGTTCGAGCGGGCGCGGCGGCTCGCGGGTAGTCTGGTCCTGCATGGGAGCTTGTACCTCCTGTGTCACGCCCCCGGCTGTTAGCGCAGCGCG
The DNA here is from genome assembly GCA_963701215.1 of uncultured Solirubrobacterales bacterium. GTDB lineage: Bacteria > Actinomycetota > Thermoleophilia > Solirubrobacterales > Solirubrobacteraceae > Palsa-744. Next base: position 2,944,252 of record OY969580.1, on the reverse strand, counting down.
GGGGCACTTGTTTTGAGGACCGGCCGACCTTTTCAGGTCGGCCGGCGGATGTCAAGGTTTAGCGACGAAGTTGGCGCGTACGGGTCCATGAGCGGCGCGAGGGGGGCGGTGCGAGGCCCGCTTCGCGCCGACCCAAAGCGCGACGTGCGCGTTATAGGCGAGCTGTTCCCCCACAGGGGCGCCTTGAGCGCTGACGTACAGCGTGCCGTCGTGGTGGGTGGGCCGGTGGATCTTGCCGAGGCGGCAGTGGGCCTTGGCGAGGGCGCGGCGGGCGGCGCTCAGGGTGTCGCCTTTCAGCGCGGGGACGCGGCAGGCGGGGTGTTCGGTTTGCGGTTGGGCTGCTGGTGGCTGTTCTTCTGTGTGCTCCGGTTCGGAGGCAGGTCGGGCGGTGAGTTCCCTTGCTTTCTGTTCTTCCTGTTTTTTGGCTTTGACGCGCCGTTCTTCTTCGCGGATTGCGATCGCTTTGAGTTCGTTGTTCACGGCTTCGGGAGGTTTGGATTCGACGATGCCGCCACCACCTGTGCCTTCGGGGAAAGCGCCGGGCGTGGGGGAGGGGATATTGAGCCCGTCGCTGACCCAAAGCGCTTCGCCAGCGGTGTTGCTCGCACGAGTCCCAAACCAGTAGGTGCCTGGCTGTAGACCGGTCAGCGTAAGTTTGACTTCGTGGACTTCGTAGTCGGCGGGAAGGTTCCCTTCTCCGCGCTCGCTGGGTATCGAGTCGCATGGCACTGGCTCATCAGGCCCGCATTCCAACTTGATTTCATAGGTCGTTTCGAGGCCCTCGGGATCGATATGGGCGCTCACCGTCACTTCGCCCCCAACCGCCGTGCCCACGCTTTCGATCTTGGGAGGTTTGCCTTCCGCCGCCAACGCCGGGGTCGCCGAGAGCGCGGCGACACTTATGGTGGCGCACGCAACAAACGCGAGGCGACGGGCGCGTCGGCGCCGCCTGGCGGTTGGTGGTGGGTGCGTCGTGGTGCGCCTCACCGGCGCCCCTTTTCCAGGTGCGAAGCCCGCTTCGCACCATCTTGCTTCGCGCTGCTCTCCACGCCGAGCCAAAGCGCAACGCGCGCATTGTGCGCGAGGCGCTTGCCTGCCGGGGCGCCCTGAGCGCTGACGTACAGCGCGCCGTGGCGGTGGGCGGGCCGGTGGACGGCGCCGAGGCGGCAGTGCGCCCTGGCGAGCGCGCGGCGGGCGACCGTGAGCGTCTCGCCCTTCAGCGCGGGTACGCGGCACGCGGGGTGTTCGGCTTCGGCTTGTTCTTCGTGTTCGTGGCGTTCGCGGGCGGCGGCTTCCTGTGCGTCCTGTTCCTCGGCCTGCTTGAGTTCGGCCTCTTCGGTGGCGTAGCGTGCGGCTTCTCGGGCCTTGGCTTCTTCCTTTTCCTTGGCGAGCTGCTGCTGTCTGGCTTCGTATTCTTTGACCGTTTGGGCCGACTCGGAGTTAGCCAGTTCGGTGGACCACTGCGGGACTTCGGCGTAGTCCTGTTCTTTCGAGGGGCATCCGTTGGGGCAGGCGCCGGGTGGTGGCGTGGGGATGGTGAGTAGGTCGCTGCTCCGGGATGCTTGGCCAGCGGAGTTGCTCGCGTGGACTCCAAACCAGTAGGTGCCTGGCTGTAGGCCGGTCAGCGTGAGGCTGACTTCATGGACTTCGTAGTCGGCGGGAAGGTTCCCTTCTCCGCGCTCGCTGGGTATCGAGTCGCATGGCACTGGCTCACCAGTCCCGCATTCCAGCTTGATTTCGTAGCTGGTTTCGAGGCCCTCGGGGTTGATATGGGCGCTCACCGTCACTTCGCCACCGATCCCCGTGCCCATGCTTTCGATCCTGGGGGGTTTGCCTTCGACCGCCAGTGCCGGCGCGGGGAGGAGCGCACATGCGATCAGCACGGCGCACCCGGCCAGCACGGGGCGAAGAACGCCTCGCAGCACATGCCTTCGCCAGTTGTAAGCCATCGATCTCCCCACGCTCGCGTCCTCTCGTCCTGAGAGTCGGAACTATACTATGCGCCCTGTCTGAGCGTTGTCTCGCACGACCCTGCCCTTCTTGTGCCACAGCGCGGCGGGCGTCGGAGGGGACGTAGGGGGAACCTCGCCGGAGGACCCGGGGGGCAGTTGGTCGGGTTGAGCTTCATGCCTGGCTGTTGGCAGCGACTCGCCGCCATGGTTCGTTCTCGTACCAACGGGTGAGTTCGATCAGTTCCCAGTCGGTGCCGCGTAGCAGTAGCCCTTGGCCGTCGGGGAGTTTCGCGATGTCTCCTGGTGTGAGGGTCCTCTGGCGCTGGGTGTGGTAGTTGACGGTGTCGCTGTGCGTGGGCACGCTGAGCCACTCCTGTGCGTCTGAGCGGCCGAGTGTGTGGCTGACTGTCTCGCGGTCGTATTCGCCGAGGGCGAGGGAGATGCTTTCCAGCGTGGTGGTGTCGGCGATGCCGGAGAGCACGACCTTCGTTGCGAACAGGCTCATGAACCCGTCGGCGGCGTCGCGTCCCCAGCGGTTGCGTGCCTGTGAGAGATCCTGTAGGCCGATCGCGACCTGTAGGTTCTGTCCGCCGGCCTGGGAGACGAGCGCGGGGAGGTCGTGGATCGGGGCGATGTTCGCGACCTCGTCCAGTAGCCACAACATCCCGGGCTGGGGGGCGCTGCCGGCGCGGGCCTGCTCGTAGACGGCGCGGCGGATCTGCTCCAACAGCCCGACGATCAGCGGGGCGAGCGTGGCCTGGTGGTGCTCGGAGGACGTTATGTAGATCGTGTCGGTGCCGGAGGCGAAGCGCACCGGGTCGAAGTTTGGGTGTGCCGCGGTGCGCCTCGCGGCGTCGCTGTTGTACGTGCTGAGCACTCCGGCGGTCGCGGAGAAGATGCTGGAGCGCTCGCGGGCGTCTGTGCGCTCGATCCCCACGAGCACGTCGGCGGCGATCCGCGCGTCGCTGTCGGCGAGGACCGTGAGCGCGGGTGCGAGGTCCTGGCGCAGTGTCCAGCGCAGGACGTCCTCGATCGGGCGGCCCGTCAGGTTTGCGGCGTAGAGCAGCGGCGCGAGCAGCGCCCCGGCGCGCTCGGTCCAGTGGGTCTCGTTCGTCGTCCCGGCGGCGGCGCCCGAGGCCGCTGTCATCGCCCTGGCGGTGATGAGTGCCTCGTCCCAGCCGGTCGCGGCGGTGATTGGGGACCACGACAGTCGGCGGGCGCCCTCTGGTACGGGCTCGGTACCGGAGGGGTCGAACAGCCAGACCTCGCCGATCTCTGCGCGCGCTCGCATCGTGGCGCGCATCACATCGGGCTTCGTGGACGTGCTTACCACTGGCCCCGACGCGCCCATCAGCGCGGGGATCATCACGGCGCTGGTCTTTCCTGAGCGGGGTGGGCCGAGGACCATGACTGCGCTCTCGGGGTCGGCGCACACCCATTCTTCTTCGTGCTTGCCGAGGTACGCGCCGCCGCCGCAGCGCTGGACGCCTTCCCTGATGCGCGCCGCCGCGGTCACGGGGCGGTGCGCTGCCGGCCTGTCCGCCGTCGGTGCGCGTGGCGTCCGCGGGTTGCGGGTGCGTGGGGTTCGCGCGAGGGTGCCGACGCCGAGCGTGAGGAGCACCCTGAGTAGGACCAGGCCGATCACGGCGGCGATCGTCCAACGGTACGGGTTGCCTGTGCCGAGGCCGAGCGCGATGCGCACACCGTTCACCAAGATGAACACGAGTACGAAGGCGAGCATCGCCCCGAAACACGACGCGAGCGGGCGCCTGCGCCGGAACGGGGGGTCCATCCGCTGGTGGGTGGGTCCCCAGGGCTGTTCGCTGCTTCGCCTTGACACGCCGGTCATGGTACCCTAAAGTTGCCTGTGATGCTGAGCAACTTTACTGGCAACTCTGACAGGAAGGACTGAATGCCGCCTCGTCGATACGCCCTCGGTGCGATGCGCGAGCTCGACAACGAGCTACGCAAAGCCCGAGCGGAGGAAAAACAGGTCGCGGAGCGCGTCAAACGACTGCAGGCCGCGCAGGCCGCGCTACGCGGAGAACCCGCGCCGCGCAAGCACGCCCGCCGCCTCGCGCGCGAGGACATCCGCGGCTATCTCCTCGAGCACCCCGAATCGCTCGCGGTGGAGATCGCCGAAGCCTTCGGTGTCCCCGCGACCAACGTCGGCTCGCACCTCAGCAAAGGCAAGAAGGCCGGCGAGTTCCACGTGCACGGGGGACGCTGGTCGCTCGCAGCCCCGGCGGGTGCGGCGAACGGGAGGGAGGCCGTGCAGTGAACCCCCTCGACAGAGCCGGCACCACCGGTGCCGCGCTTGTGCTGTATGCGATCACGCTCGCCGGGCAGCTGCTCGCGGCGGTCGCGCGAGCACTGATCGCCAACATCGTGCTCGGCCTCATCGGATGGATCATGGGCTGGGCGATACCGGTCGAACCGATCGCGCTCGCCGTCGGTTTCCTGCCGCTCGCGGTCTCGCTGCTCGCCCTCGTCCTCCCGCCGCTCGTCGCCCCGATCGACGGGCGCTGGTGGGAGATATCCACCGGGGGGCGCCCGCCGGAGCCCGACGAGCAGGACGCCTTCGAGCGCGCCGTCAGCGAGCTGCGGGAGATCGACCCCGCGCTGCGGGTCCCCAGGCACTGGTTCGTCGCCGAAGAGCCCGGGATGAACGCGAGCGCTTACGGATCGTCGCTGAGCGTGGACAGGGGCCTTTTGGAAAGCCCCTACGCCGCCGCGGTGATCGCACACGAGCTCGGGCACCTGAACACCAGCGACGCGCGCCTCTCAAGCGCGCTGAACCTCACGCTGCTCGTCCCGATGGCGACACCCGAAATCGAACCGCTGTGGTCGCTGGCGTTCCGCGGCCTGGCGTGGTTCGCCTCCGGGCAGGCCGTGCTATGGCTCACCGGCAACGCATGGGAGACCTACTGGCGCTCCCGCGAGTTCGCTGCCGACCAGTACGCCGCGCGCCTCGGACAGGGGCCGGCGCTCGCCAAGTCCCTCGAATACAGCTCCCTGCCGTACGAGCGCTCGATCCGACGGATGCGCTTCTCGCGCGCCACACACCCCTACACCAAGCCCCGCATCGCAAAGCTCCGCGCCCACCCCGGCCCGCCCGACACCACCCCACATCACTGAAAGACGAGGAACCCGACATGCACGCTCTCACGGCCCGCCCCGCGGGCACAGCACGCGAACCCCGCCTGGCACGCAACCTCCGGGCGCCCCGACCGCGAGGACTCGGCGCGATAGCTCACCGTGTCGCCGTCGATCTCACCCCCCAGGCCGTCGAGCAGGTCGCCGGCCGCGTCGCGCAGCTCCTCGGACACCAGCAGCGCAGGGAGCCGCAGCTCATCAGCGCCGGCGAGCTGGCCCTCTACCTCGGCGTCACGCGCCCCTGGATCTACAAGCACCGACACCTGCTCGGCGGACGCCGCATCGGCGAGGGACCGAAGGCACGGTGGCGCTTCGACCGCCACACAGCGCTCCAGGCCCTGGAACGCCACCAGGCCGCGCAGCGCGCGAACGGGGGCCTGTGATGCGGGGGCTCTCGACAGTGGCGGTACGGCGAATGAAGGACGCACCAATCGCTCGGCGTACAGCAGCTCGGAGGCAAACGAGCCGGTTTGGTGGCCATCCGAGCGGACCTGCGCACCGGTCGCCGGGGTATGAACGTATCAGTCGAGCGACCACATCGAACGAGGGCTCAAGGCAGCCTGCGGGACCCGTTGACCGCCGGACAGCGTTGGAACCGAAGCGGCGTCGCTACGGCCGCGCGATACACCGGGGAGTGGGGCGACTGGCGAGTCCGCGCCGGGAAGCGGAGCGCATCCTAAACGGCGCAGCTCGTCGGATACTCGCTGAACAGCTTGACCGCGACTCGGTTGGCGCCGCGTCCGGAAGCGACGGTGGCAGATTCCACGGTGGCGCGGATCAGCGCGCGCTGCTCCTCGAGCGTCAGCAGGTCCCAGTCGGTCGCGGCGTTGACGGTCACGGCGACCGTCGCGCCGCCGCCTAGCTGATCCAGTCGCGCCTGTGCGTCGTCGCGTGCCTGGCGCAGCTCCAGCAGCCGGTCACGGGCTGAAGGCTCATCAAAGCCATCGAAGGCCCGTATGGCGGCATCCAACGCTTGCTGCGCCTGCTCAAGTTCCAGCTCCGCATCTCGGGCGTTCGCCTTAGCCGAAGCCTGGCCGCTCACGTCGGCAAGCGCGGCTTGCGTCCGTTCGCTGACAACCCGCTCCGCGATGTGGGCGCTGATTGCGACCCGACGTTGACAATCTCCGAGGGGGGAACAGCGGTAGGTCGGGTAGGTCGAGTTGGAGTTACCGACGATCATCGGGCAACCGCATGACCCACACCGCAACACCTTGAGTCGGGCAAGCAAGCGGTCGGACTTCGCCTTGCGTCCGCGTGTGACGAACCGGCGCTGTACCCGTTGCCACGTCTGTAGGTCCACGATGGGGGGATGGGCGTGCTGGTTGACTAGATCGCCGAAGTGGATCTCGCCGAGTACCACACGGGAGCTCATCAGCGACTGTACGCCGTGATAGCTGCGCTCGATTCCGTGCTCTCGCAGGAACACACGCACCTGCTTGATGCTTGAGCCCTTGTCACGCAGGCGGAACGCCTCGGCCACGATCGGCGCCTCGACCGAGTGAGGCTTGAGTATGGGGTTCTTCCCGCGCTCGTCGCGTACGGTTATGTAGCCCGGAGCGGTCTTGGGGTAGGGAATGACTCCCCGCGCGACCGCCCGGCGCTGTGCCTCGGCCATGCGCTCCTTTGTCTGCCGGCGCTGGTACTCGCTCATCATGCCGTGCATGGTGCTGGAGAGCCACTCGCTCGCTGTGTCTTCCTTGACCTCGCCAAATCCAACCGCGAGCACGTATCCCCCCGCTCGCCGGACACGCTGCACGACCTCGCGCTGGACTGCGAGGTCGCGGAAGAATCGGTCGAAGTAGCCGGCAACGATCACATCCGCCTCGCCCGCCTCAACGGCTTCAACGGCCTCGCGCAGTCCCGTACGGTCCTTCAGCGGCGTGGCTCCGCTCACGTCCATCTCGTCGGTTGTTCGGAGCAACGGCAGTCCGCTGCGCTTGCACTCCGCCTCGATGCGCTCGCGCTGTTCGTCGGGGGACTGGAAGTCGGCGCCCTCCCTGCCCTTCACGCGCGACACGCGGATGATCCCAATGGCACGTCGTTTGTCAGTCATGGCTGGCATCTCCTCGCGTGTGTCGATTTATGGTTATTATACCACACGACAACACGATGGTGTGCACGAAACAGTTCTGCTCCTACCGCGATCGGGCGGGTGACTTCGCGGCGCTGGACGCGACGGTGGTCGGCATCTCCTCGCAGGACCTCGACTCCCATAAGGGCTTCATCGAGAAGAACGGTCTCACGGTCCCGCTGCTGGCCGACGTCGATAAGGCTGTGGCGAAGGCCTACAGCGCCTTTTCCTCACGGCTGGGCACCAAGCGCGCTGTGATCGTGATCGACGCGCAGGGCGTGGTGCGCCACCGCCACGACCACCTGCTGGGGCTGGACTACCAGTCGGTGGACGACCTCAAGGCGGCGCTAGAGGCGCTACCCGGTCCGGCCGCCTGAGGACGAACGCCTGCGGAGCCGTACGCGCAGGCCATCGGGGATCACCGCGAAGTTGTAATACTCGCTCACCGGGCCCGCGGAGCTGTCCAGCTCGATCTGGAAGTTACGGAGTGACGGACGATCATCGCGAGCGCGGTCTTGATCCTATCAAGGCCTATAGGTCATTATCAGGTTTACTTGATGGGTCCTTATACTTCGTGATAAAGTCCCGCGCGTATGGACCCGCTCGCGAACCCGTACTCGATGAGTGCCGGGAACCCCCCGAAGGCTTTGACCGGTCGCGAGGCTCAGACGGAGCAGTTCAGGACGCTGCTCGGTCGTCTGGGTCGCGGGATGAGCGAGCCGAGCATGATCGTTTTCGGGTTGCGGGGCGTTGGCAAGACGGTGTTGTTGCTCGAGTTCGAGAGCATCGCGGACGCTTTGGGCTGGACGTCGCCGGACCCGATCGAGATCCGGTCGGATACCGACTTCAGGGCTGAGCTCGCGGATGCCGCCTATCAGGCACTCCTGCGGCTTGATCGCCGCCGGGCGCTCGGTGAGCGGTTGAAGTCGTTCACCGGGTTGTTGAGCGGGTTCAAGGTTGGTGCGTCGACTGAGGGCAGCGTGGAGTTCTCGTTTGATCCGAGCGCTGTTGCCGGCGCGAGCGGCAACCTCGAGCGGGACCTGACAAGCTTGTTCGTGGAGCTCGGTGAAACGGCCCGCCAGCACGACACCGGCGTGGTGTTCCTGATCGACGAGATGCAGTTCCTGGGACGCGAGGAGATCGAGGCCATGGCCGCCGCCATGCACCGGATGTCCCAGAAGCAGTTGCCGATCGCCCTGGCCGGGGCAGGGCTGCCTCAGTTGCCGAGTCTCATCGTCGACGCCAAGTCGTATGCAGAGCGTCTGTTCTCCTACCCGGAGCTCGGGCCTCTGAGTGTGGAGGCTGCTCGGCAGGCATTGGTGGAGCCGGCTGCCGCGGAGGGCGTCAGCTATGCGAAGGACGCTCTGGCGCGGATAGTCGAGCTTTCGGGTTGCTACGCAGCGTTCGTGCAGGCGTATGGCAAGGAGGCGTGGAACATGGCGCCCCGCTCGCCGATCGAGTTCGCTGACGTGCAGGCTGCCGAACATGTCGTGCAGAACAAGCTCGACGATGAGTTTTTTCACGTGCGCTTCGAGAAGGCGACTCCAGCCGAGCGTCGCTACATGGCCGCGATGGCGGATCTCGGCGATGGTCCCTACCGTACGGGCGAGGTCGCCAAACGGCTCGGCATCGGTGTTTCCTCAACCTCCGTGCACCGGGACGCCCTCATCAAGAAGGGTCTGATCTACAGCCCAGACCACGGCGAGGTCGACTTCACGGTCCCCCGCTTCTCCCCGTTCATGCGCCGCCGCTACCCGCTTGGATGAACGCTGTGGCTGCTGGTGGACGACCTCAAGGCGGCGCTTGACGTGCTCTCGAGCCGGGCTGGTTGATAGTAAGTAGCCGCGACGGTACGTAAGCTCACATTAGGGCTTGACAGTTGCGTGGGGATGCGTTACGCTGCCTGGAGCAGTCCGGTGCTCCCAACGATGGGATACCGGGAACATAGGGTCCGGCTGGGGTCAGACCGTCTTGTGGTTGACTTCAAGCGCTCGCAGGGTGTTGGTATGGGAAGAGGGGCTGGGTCAGAGCGATGAGGGAGTTGTTTTAGCGTGGTTTCTAGAGGGAGAAACGTGATGGGGATGTGTGCCGCCCGTAGTGGGGGCGTAGCTAGATGCGCCAGCTTGGCGCTGTCGCATCTCTCTCTCTCTCTCTCTCTTCAGCTAGGCAGCTAGCCGAAGAACCCTCTCGTCGGGCGCTAACGCGCCGCATTGTCTTCGCGTCCGTGGGGAGTGGGCTCCCGGCGCCTCTGAGTGGGGCGATAGGGGTCACGGGGGCCGCACGCGCGCCTATGCGCGAGCGTGTGTCGTGGGGGTTGTGGTGATGGCGGCGCCGGCGCGTGGTGGTGCGAGGGTGCCGGCGCGTTTGCGTGGGGCTGCGCGTACGGAGCCGGTTGTGCGGGCGCAGTCGGCTGGGTTGCGGGGGCGTGGGGGGTTGCCGGCTGCTCGGGATGTGTCGCGTGGGCAGGTGGAGGAGGTTCAGCGTTCGCGGTTGCTGGCGGCGGCGGCTGTGACGATTGATGAGCTGGGGTATGAGCAGACCTCGGTGCAGCGGATCACCGATCGTGCGCGGGTTTCGCGGCGCACGTTCTATGAGCTGTTCGGGAATCTCGATGCGTGCCTGGTGGGGTTGATCGACGAGGTCGTAGGGCGTATCGAGGGGGAGTTCGCGGCTGCGGGCCTTGAGCGTCTTGGGTGGCGTGAGCGGGTGCGTGGTGGCCTGTGGGTGATCCTGTCGTTCCTCGATGAGGAGCCGGTGCTGGCGCGGATTTGTGTGGTGCAGGCGTTGGGTGGTGGACCAAGGGTGTTGGAGCGTCGTGAGCAACTGCTCGCGCGTCTGGCTGGGGTGCTCGATGAGGGGCGCTTGGAGGGGCCGCGGGGGGTGGAGTGCTCGTCGGTGACGGCGGAAGGTCTTGTGGGTGGCGCGTTTGGTGTGGTCTTCGCGCGGTTGCGTAGCGGTGGGCGGGAGCCGTTGACGGGGTTGTTGGGGGAGTTGATGGGGATGATCGCCCTGCAGTATTTGGGGCCGCGGGCGGCGCGCCGTGAACTGCAGCGCTCGGCTCCCGCTCCGCGACCGGCGCCGCGTAGCCCCGGGGGTGTGGGTGCGGGGGGTGAGCCGGACCCGTTGGGGGAGGTCCGGATGCGTTTGACGTATCGCACTGCGCGGGTGCTTCTGTACATCGCGGAGTGTCCGCTTGCGAGCAATCGTATGGTTGGTGATCACGCTGGGGTCGCTGACCCGGGGCAGATCTCAAAGCTTTTGCGGCGCTTGGAGCGCCTGGGGCTCACGGTCAACACTGGTGGGGGGCATCAGAGTGGTGAGCCGAATGCGTGGGAGCTCACGCCGCTCGGTGGGCAGGTCACGCAGCGTCTCAGCGCTATCACGCACGACCGGACGGAGGCTGCGTGATGCGCCGTCGCGTCGACGACGGGAGCGGCGGGCCCCTGCCGGCTACCCGGCAGCGGTTCGCTCCCGGGCGCAGGCCGCGAGACCGAACGCGTCTCTCGGGCGGGTCGAAACAGACAACCAATCGAGGGGTGTCATTTGTCCCCTCCGTTCTCCAGGAGGAGGCATAAACCATGTTGCAAAGGATAAGAACACATCTCAGCTACGCCAACGTCGCCGCGACGCTGGCGCTGGTCTTCGCCCTGACCGGCGGGGCCTTCGCCGCGACCGGCCATAGTGGTGGTAGTTCGGGAGCGTCCAAAGCGACGGCTTCGGTCACGCCGGTGGCTAGAACCGCCAAGGCGAAGTCCAAAACCAAGGCTAGCCCTCGTGGTCCCGCTGGGCGGAAGGGCGCTATCGGGGCGACAGGACCGGCTGGTCCGGCCGGAGCGACGGGTCCCGCCGGGGGAGCGGGTCCGCAGGGTCCTCAGGGACCCGCTGGCAACAACGGCAGCAACGGCGAAAAGGGCGAAGCAGGTACCAGCGTCACCAGCGCAAAAGCCTCTACAACCGAATGTCCCGAAGGTGGCACAAAGTTCACCGCTGCTAATGGGGCGTCGAAGGCTTGTAACGGTAAAGAAGGCTCGCCTTGGACCGATGGTGGCACGCTTCCCCCTGAAAAGACCGAGACCGGAGTGTGGGGTCTCACTCTGCTGCACGGAGCAACAGGCCAAGGTCTTGACATCCCGATCTCTTTCACGATCCCGCTCGTCGCCCCCTTGATCAATGTCGAAGAATGTGGTGAAAATGGCAAGCCGGCGTGCAAGGTCCATATCTTCGAAGAGGCAACGATGCCGGCGGGCTGCACGGGGACGGTCGTAGGCGGCTTTGTGCAGGATTTGGGAGCCGAACCGGGCAATCTTTGTATCTACATCCGTCACGCCAACATCCTGAAAGCGGCACAATTGCTCGCGGAAGATATCGAAGCTGAAGAAGTCGGAGCCGGCAAGACCGGCACGGTACTACAGACCCTCAGTCTCCTCCCAGAAGGCACGTATGCCTCCGGCGAGTGGGCGGTGACCGCTCCTGCCGCATCGTAAGGACATCGCTTCAACTAGACCAATCATCCAATCAGCCGAGGAGCGGCCTGGGCGGCACTGACGCCGTCCGGGCCTCGGCTCCCAGCACAACTCACACAACACCACACATGACTCATCACACGATCATCACGAGAAAGGTATGACAGTGAAACCCATAGAGCGTAGCGCGAGGTCTGCTTCCACGCCGAAGACCGGTTTCTTCGGGGCGCTCCGTGGCCTCCGCCATGCCCAAGGGAGTAGTGTGCCTTCATCTCAGAGCAGCCAAGCGGGCCCGGAGCTTTATGGGGCGCGATCGGGAAGACCGCGAAGCGGTGTGGTTGGGACGAAGTCCCGGTTCTGTGCCGCTCTGTTTCTAGCCACGGTCGCTGCTATCGCGTTCTCCGCGGCTTCTGCCCTCGCGGTGCGTGGACACGTCTTCGCCCAGTCGTTCGGTGAAAAAGGCGTAGGTACTGGTCAGCTCGAGGAACCGTCCGGGATCGCCGTCAACGAATCGACCGGCGATACCTATGTCGTTGACAAGGGTAACGATCGCGTTGAGGTGTTCAATCAAAAAGACGAATATCAGTTCGAAATCAACGGCAGCGCAACGCCAGCGGGATCCTTCGAAAATCCTGAATCTATTGCGGTGGATAACGATCCGAGCAGCCCGTCGCATGGGGATGTGTACGTGGTTGATGTCGGTCACTTGGTGGTCGACAAGTTCAGTGCGACCGGTGCCTACATCGGCCAGATCACCGGGACCCCCAGCGGTCACTTCGTAAGTGAAATTAATGTACAGGGCCTGTTCGGTGTCGCGGTAGACGCGGATGGCGATGTGTGGGTTTCCGCATTGAATATCGACGGTCCTCTCCCTTCTATCGAATCGCCGCGGGTGTACAGGTTCAGTGACCAGGTCGTAAACGAATTCAAGGGGGAAGTGACACCCGAACGTACAACCACGGAAGCCTTGGCCTCTGGGTTGGCGGTCGACTCTGAAGATAATCTATATGTTCACCTCTCTCATTATCCTAGCTCAGATCTCATTTTTGAGTTTAACAGCAGCGGGGAAGAGATCAGCGGTAATAAAGATCATGCGATCGACACAGAACCACCCAGCGGGGTCGCGGTGGAACCTTTGAGCGATGATGTCTATATCGATAATGTGTCTACTTTGGCGAGGTTCAGTTCAGCCGGGTCGCTGCTCGAACGTCTTGCTGTTCCTGGCGGGGCTGGTGGTGCTGTGGGTGTGGACGGGAAGACTGGGCGGGTCTATGCCGCTGATCCTTCGGCTGGTCGCATCGAAGAATTCAAGCTCGAACCGCCTGGTCCTCCCACCCTCGGGCCCGGAACCGGGAGTGAGTCGATCACCAAGGTTACTGCTGAAAGCGCGACCTTCAGCGCGGAAATCAACCCTCGCAGCGAACCTAACGAACCAAGCACTGAATACTATTTTCAATACGGCGCATGTGGTTCCGCCAGCACGTGCGCGACGAGCGCCTACGAAGCAAGCACGCCCATCGGTGAGCTGAACCCTAACTACGAACTCGATAGCGTCACCGCTAGTGTTCAGGATCTGCGGGCGGGCACCGTCTATCATTTTCGCTTCTTTGCGCACAACAGATTCGACTCCGATGATCCTGTCGAAAGTAGAGAACTGACCTTCACGACCCAGGTTTCCGGCAGCGTGTTTGCTTTGCCCGATGGTCGTCAGTGGGAGATGGTGTCTCCACCGGATAAGCATGGTGCGTTGATCGAACCGATCGGGGAAGCGGGTGTGATCGAGGCCGCTGCTGGTGGTGATGCGTTTACGTTTTTGGCGGATACGCCGACCGAATCAGAGCCGCGGGGGTACGGTAATAGTATAGAGCAGGTTCTCTCCACGCGTACGGCGGATGGCTGGTCCTCCCAGGACATCGCGCTGCCCCACAATGTCGCGAGTGGTTTCTCGATCGGCCAAGGCGATGAGTATCGGTATTTCTCGTCCGACCTGTCGCGGGCGCTAATCGAACCGCAGGGTGAATTCATTCCATTGACGGGCGAAGAAACCTCGCCTGAAGCGACGGAAGGGACGCTCTATGAGCGCGCGGACTCTACCTGCCAGGCGACACCGGCGTCGTGTTACACGCCGCTTGTGACTGAAGCGAATACGCCGCCAGGCACCAAGATAGGAAGGCCTCCGGAAGGGCTTGGCATCAACAACAGTAAGGCGCACTTTGTCGGTGCCACTCCTGACCTCAGTCATGTTGTGCTTAGCTCCACTGTCGCTCTCACCTCGACGCCTAGTGGCGGCGGTCTCTATGAGTGGGCTGCCGGCCAGTTGCAGTTGGTCAGCGTGCGGCCTGCCAGTGAAGGTGGAGCGACGGCGAACGCCGAGTTTGGAGTAGAGGGAGGGGATGGTGGCAATTCAGTAGGGGGGAACGCGATCTCGGCGGACGGTTCGCGTCTAATCTGGTCTTCCAATCATGATTCCCTATATATGCGTGATACGGCCACCGAAGAAACGGTGCGTCTCGATCTTCCTGAAGCGGAATGTCTCAAAGAGAGTACGTGCGGCAACGAACCGGCCGAACCTACGTTCCGAATAGCCAGCAGTGACGGGTCTGAGGTGTTCTTCACCGACACGCAGCGGCTGACCACGGACTCACGGGCAGGAAGGGTCAAGGGATCGTCGACGGAAGTGGCTGAACCCGACCTCTATGTGTGTCAGATGGTGGATGTGGAAGTAGCCGATCAGAAGAAGCTGAAGTGTGATCTGACCGATCTGTCGGCCGATACCAATCCCGATGGTGAACGGGCAGATGTGAGCGGAGTGCTCGATGCGAGCGAAGACGGCTCGTATGTGTATTTTGCGGCAAGTGGGGTGCTCGGTGACGGCGCCGAACACGGCGCGACTCCGGGGGACTGCAGCTCACTCCATCCAGAACTCAGCTCGACGTGTAACCTTTACGTGGAGCACTACGACGGCAGCGCATGGGAAGCCCCGGACTTTATTGCGACTGTTTCGCTTGCGGATGCTGACGATTGGCGATATGGCGGTCGCCATGGTACTGCTCAGTCTTCACCGGATGGTAGTTATTTGGCGTTTATGTCGCAGCGATCGTTGACGGAGTATGACAATCTGGATGCTGTTAGTGGTGAGCCCGATGAGGAGGTATATCTCTACGACGCTGCCACTCATCGGCTGGTGTGTGCGTCGTGTAATCCGACGGGCTCACGGCCGGTCGGCGAAGAATATGCGGATCAGGAAAATGTGGGGCTTTCGGGCGGTGACGGTGTGTGGGAACCGTCGACGTGGTTAGTGGCGAACGTTCCTGGCTGGACGTCGTACGAACTCAATGCGGGCGCGCATCAGCCGCGTTATTTGTCTGATGGTGGGCGGTTGTTTTTCAATAGTCATGAAGCGCTGGTGCCTGAGGATGTGAATGGGACGTGGGATGTGTATGAGTATGAGCCGCCGGGGATCGGTACCTGTACGACTGCTGCGGTGACTTTTAGCGAACTTTCGGGTGGTTGTGTTGGGTTGATTTCCTCGGGTGAATCCCCCGAAGAATCAGCGTTCCTGGATGCCAGTGAATCCGGTGGGGATGTGTTCTTCCTGACCGCTTCTCAGCTTGTGCCCCAGGATTACGATTACAACCGTGATGTTTATGATGCTCATGAATGCACTGGTGTGTCGCCGTGTTTCCCGACGCCAGCTGTACATCCACCGCCGTGTACCACCGAAGCGTCCTGCAAAGCCGCCCCCACGCCTCAGCCCACGCTTTACGCTCCGCCCGCGAGCGCGACGTTCAGTGGTCCCGGCAACCTGGCTCCGTCCCCGCCGCCTGCTCCGGCGAAGGTGACGGAGAAAAAGACGGTTACGTGTAAGAAGGGGCTTGTGAGGAGCAAGAAGGGTGGATGCGTCAAAGAGAAGAAGCCAAAGAAGAAGGCGAAAAAGTCCTCCAAAAAGAAGGGTAAGTAACATGCGCTATCCAAATCTTTTTCGCCATCACCTCAATAACGATCGCGATCCGCTCAATCGCTACGGAGGCCGAGATCGCGATGACGCGGTAAACATCTGCCGGCAGGCCCGCACGCGGTTGCCATGTGACGCGCGTCGCGGCGTAGACACGGCTGTATCTAGAGCGCCCCTGTTTTTTCTGCCCGCTCTGGTTCTGGTCATCCTCGCTTTTGGGGCCTCGTCGGCGTCGGCCGTGTCCCCGTGGTGGCATGTAACGTCGGGGTCGGTGCCGGCGATCCTGCCGTCTGAAGGTACGGGGCGGGTCGTGTTGGTGGCGAGTAATCTCGGTAACGGGGACGCGAATGGTGGTGTGACGCCGGTCAGGATCACTGATACGCTGCCGAAGGGGTTGGAAGTGACCGCGATCGGTGGTGTGGATGAACTGTTCGGTGAGTCGCTCGGTTCGGTGAGGTGTTCGAAGGCGCCATTGGCTTGTGAATTTACTGGGGTTCTGGCGCCGTATGAGCAGATCAAGATCGTCATTCAGGTCAGGGTGCTGCCGGGTGCTGAATCGGGTGAAGTGAACCAGGCTGGCGTATTTGGTGCCGGTGCGTCGAGTGTGTCGGTGTCGCGCCCGGTCAAGATCGGTGAAACGGAAGCCGGGTTCGGTGTCGAAGATTACGAAATAGCCCCCGAAGAAGAAGGCGGCGCGGTGGACACTCAGGCGGGTTCGCACCCGTTCCAGTTGACTACCACGCTCAACCTGAACCAGTCTCCTGTCCCGAGCCAGCCACCTGCGCTGATGAAGGATTTGCATTTCAAGATTCCTCCGGGCCTTGTTGGTAACCCGACGGTGTTCCCGCAATGCTCAGAATCGCACTTCGTGCACCATTTTGGGCTGGGCGTCGGTTTCGATGAATGCCCGGCAAACACCGTGATGGGTATCGCCGCGATCACTGTCGTTCTCCCGAATATCACGGGGCCCGAACCGAAGGTCTTTGTCGTGCCGGTGTTCAACCTCACACCCAGGGTCGGTGAGCCGGCACGGTTCGGCTTCTATTTCGAGTTCGTCCCAGTGTACCTCGATACCTCCCTACGTACTGGATCGGATTATGGTGTGACTATCAGCGTCGATAACACCGTGCAGACAGTGACGTTCATCTCCAGTCGCGTGACGTTCTGGGGTGTCCCCGGATCCCCCAGTCACAATAAGGCTCGCGGCTGGAGCTGCGTCGACGACGAATATTACTACAATTCCCCCGAAGGCCGAGCGCTTCTCCCCCCGTGCACCCCGCTCGGTGAAGCTCACCCCGCACCGTTCCTTACGCTGCCGACATCGTGCACGGGACCGCTGCAGACCACGGTGGAAGCGGACTCGTGGAGGGAACAGGGAGTCTTCCAATCCTCCGCGCAGAACCCGGACGCGCTGTTGCCGGCGTTGGATGGTTGTAACCGCCTACCGTTCCGTCCGTCCATCAGTGCCGTGCCCGATGTCCAGGATGCGAGCAATCCGAGCGGGTTGAAGGTCGACGTGCACGTCCCGCAGGCAGTGGACCTGGACTCCGAAGGACTGTCCGCGTCTGATGTGAAAAACATCGAGGTCGCTTTGCCCGCGGGCGTCGCGATCAATCCTTCCAGCGGGGACGGTTTGGAAGCATGCTCCAGCGATCCCAGCGATCTAGGGGCAGGCACGCTCGGCAGTCCGGGTGATGAGATCGGCTATGAAGGCTCACAGACACCACCGTTGGAGCCCGGTGTGAGCCTGCCGTCGTTCTCGCCGAGGCTGCCGGACAGCGTGGGTGCGCTCGAAGCCGGTGAAACCGCGCTCCTGGAACCGGGCGTGAACTTCTGTGCGAACGCGTCAAAGATCGCGACAGTCGAAATCAAATCACCGGATTTGCCGAACCCACTCACTGGCTTTGTGTACCTGGCGGCACAGGAATCGAACCCGTTCGGTTCGCTGCTAGCGATGTATCTCGTCGCCGAAGACCCCGTCTCGGGAGTCCTCGTCAAGCTCGCGGGCGAAGTGCAGCTATGCAAGGGGGCGGGTGAAGTGATCGCCGGTCATACCTGCGAAGCGCTGGGGCAGATCATCTCGACGTTTCAGAACAACCCCCAGCTACCCTTCGAAGACGCCGAATTCCATTTCTTCGGTGGGGAACGCGCACCCTTGGCTAACCCGTCGCGCTGCGGAGCCTATACGACGAATGCGTCGTTCGCGCCGTGGTCCGGTAACGAACCGAGCGATGTCAGCTCGACGTTTGATATCACGAGCGGCCCGAAGACCCTCAGCGAACCGCAGGGCAGCCCCTGCCCCGGTCAGAGCCTGCCGTTCAGCCCGTCGTTGACGGGTGGCGCCGAGAACGTCAACGCAGGGTGGTTCTCGCCGTTTACGTTGACGATGACTCGCCAGGACGGCGAACAGAACCTGCAGTCCGTGGAAGCGCATCTGCCTCCGGGCCTATCAGGGATCCTCTCGAACATCGAACTGTGCCCCGAACCGCAGGCCAACCAGGGCGAGTGCGGCCCGAACAGTCTCGTGGGAGAAACGACTGTCTCGGTGGGGGTGGGCGGCACTCCCTACACCGTCAAGGGCGGGAAGTTCTATCTCACCGGCCCGTATAACGGCAGCGGTGGCTGTACGGTCGGAACATCCGGGTGCGCGCCGTTCGGGTTGACGTTCGAGGTCCCGGCGAAGGCCGGCCCGTTCGACTTCGCGAAAACTAAAGGCAATCATCCCGCGTGCGACTGTGTGCTCGTGCGGGGTAAGATCGAAGTCAACCCGATCACCTCCGCGATCACGATCACGAGCGACCCGCCGGGTACCCCGGATGCGATCCCGACGAGCATCGAAGGGATCCCCCTCGAAATCCAGCACGTCAACGCGATCACCACCCGCGGGGACTTCCAGTTCAACCCGACGAACTGCAACAAGATGGAAGTCACCGGGACGATCCACTCGAGCGAAGGCGCAACGGACACGATCGGCGTACCGTTCCAGGTCACCAACTGCGCCGCGTTGAAGTTCGCCCCCAAATTCGCGGTCTCGGCGAGCGGGAAGACGAGCAGGGCGAGCGGCGAGAGCCTCGCGGTGAAGCTGACCTACCCGAGCGCGCCGTTCGGCTCCCAGGCGAACATCGCGAAGGTCAAAGTCGAACTCCCCAAGGCACTCCCATCAAGGCTGACGACGCTGCAGAAGGCGTGCTCCGCAGCGCAGTTCGAATCAAACCCCGCGGGCTGCCCACCAGCGTCGATCGTCGGCCGCGCGAAGGCGATCACCCCACTGATCCCAGTCCCGTTGGAAGGCCCGGCGTACTTCGTCAGCCACGGCGGGGAAGCATTCCCCTCCCTGATCATAGTGCTGCAGGGTTATGGCGTGAAGATCGACCTCGTCGGGTCGACCTTCATCAACAAAGCCGGAATAACGAGCAGCACATTCAAGACCGTCCCCGACCAGCCCGTCGGCAGCTTCGAATTGACATTGCCCCAGGACCCCTACTCCGCGCTCGCGGCGAACGGGAACCTCTGCAAGGACAAGCTCGCGATGCCGACCGAATTCGTCGCGCAGAACGGCGCCGAAATCCATGAGACCACGAAGATCGCGGTCACCGGGTGCACGAAGGCCGTGCGCCATAAGCGCAAGAAGAAGAAGCATCATCATCGGAAGACTTGATGTCAAGGCTTCTACGATGCGCAAGTGGGCGGCGTAGCCCCCGTCGGCCGTGAGCCCGGACCGAGTGCCTCGATTGCGTCCGCCGCCGCCGCTGCGCCCCCGGCCGCGGCGTAGGCGCGACTGACGCGCTGGGCACCCTCGCGGCGCGTGAGCGCGATGCGAACGGCGTCCGTCAACCGCTCAGGGGTCAGGCCCCGGGGCGAGAGGCGCACGCCGGCGCGAGCGACCTCCACGCGGCGTGCGGTCTCGAGCTGGTCGCGCCCGAAGGGCACGACTACCACCGGGACCTCGGCCGCCAGGGCCTTCTGCGTGATGCCCATGCCGCCGTGGCAGACCACGCACGCGGCGCGCTCGAGGACCGCTTCGTGGGGGACGAAGCGCTCGACCCTGCTTCCGGCCGGCGCGTCGAACGCGGCGGGGTCGTGCGCGGCTGAGGTGGCGAGCACCGACATGCCGGCCGCGGGCAGCGCCTCCAGCGCGACCCTGACCAGGCGCCTGTCGTGCTGGTGCTCGGTCGAGCACGTGACGAGCACCAGCGGGTCGGGCATCTCCTCGAGCCACGCCGGCGGGGTGTTGGAGGAAGGGCGGACGGGGTCCCAATTAATGGCGCCCACCAGACGCACATTCGCCGGCCAGTCGCTGCGCGGATACTCGAAGCCCTCGGCGGTGAGCGCCAGCAGTAGGGGAGACCGCTCCAGCAGGTCGATGAAGTGGTGCAAGCCGCCGAGGCCGTACCGAGCGCGCAGCGTGTTCAGCGCCGGTAGAACCGCCCGGTCGAAACCGACGTCCCCGAGGCGGCGCAGGATCGCGTCGCGCGCGCGGCCAAGCGGGCCGCCCGGCGGCGGCAGTCCCAGCCCGTAGGCCGGGGCGTCGCGGGAGGGCAGCATCAGCAGGTAGGGGCAGTACACCGCCCAGGGGCGCCCCGAAGCTTCGGCCACCGTCGCGGCCCCCCAACAGTTGACGTCGATCACGAGCACGTCCGGGTTGTGGGCGTCGATCGCGCGCGCGAGGTCGGGAGCCTCGTGTGCTGCACGCGCGGCGAACGTCGCCAGCGCGCGCCTGCCTTTCGCGGGCACCGAGCGCGCCCGGTAGTCGTCGAGCTCGACCGCTTCGACCTGCTCTGAGATCGGTTCCGTGTTGATGCCCACCGTGCACATCAGCTCGACCTGCGAGGCAAGCGTCAGCAGCGCGAGCTCGTGGCCGCGTCGCTGCAGCTCCTGCACGATCGGCACGACCGGGTACAGATGCCCGCGCGCGGGCGAGGTGTAGGCGAGGACCTTCACTGCTGCTCCTCTCTGAGCGTCGTCGCGCTCGGCGCGATCGGTTGTGGGCGCCCGCCGACCCGCGGGGTGCGGGCGAGGACCCTCACTTCTGCTCCTCCCCGAACAGACGCTCGATCGCGGTGGTCAGGGTCGCGAGGACCTCGGAGCGCTCGAAGCCGAGGTCGTGTGAGAGCAGCCACCACGTGTGCACGTCGCAGAGCACGATCAGCGCGGCGCGGCAGCGCACGCGGTCCTGCCCATGCAGACGCTCCAGCTGCGGGCCGAACGCGTACTCGACCCAGTTGTAGTGCAGCTGGCGCGCCATCTGCGAGAGCCTGGCGAGCTCGGGGGGCCCGCTTTCAAGCCAGGCGCCGACGCGCAGCGAGCGCTCGCCCCAGGCGTCGTAGTGGTCGAGCACGTTGTCGACGGCGCCTTCGACCTCACCGGGGGGGGCGCTCCAGCGCTGAGTGACCGCGTCCGAGGCGCTGTTGATCAGCGCCTGCATCAGCAGCCCGTCCTTGGAGCCGAAGTGGCGCAGCAGCGTCTGCTTGGTGACCCCGGCCCGCCGCGCGAGCGTCTCCAGCGACACCTTCGCCCAGTCGCCCCGGGTGAACTCCTCGATCGCTGCGTCCTGCAGCGCGTCTCGGGTGCGCTGCTGCGCCTGAGCTCGCGCTACCTGTTTGTACGGGCGTTTGGTGATGTCGGCCGTCAATTTACCGGCGTCGGCCGTCAACCCGGCCAGCTTAGTGTCGTGTGTCAAACCAATCAGTCCTGCAGCGCGAGGGCGGCCGGCACACGGGTGGCGAGGTAGCCGGGGATCGCGAGGATCGCGAGTGCCGTGGCGGTCACGACGGCAAGGCTCTCCAGCCCTGAGAGCGCCGTGACGGAGTAGACGACGGGGAAGTCGATCGCGTCGGCGAGCGCGCGGTCGGCCAACTGCTGGCCGTAGAGGCCGAAGATCGCTCCGGTCAGGCAGCCGACGCCCACCAGCAACAGGCTCTCCAGGAGGATCGTGTGCCACAACTGGGCGCGGGGCAGTCCCTCGAGCTTGAGCTTGGCCAGGCGCGGGCGGCGCTGCCAGACGAGGGCGCCCATCGCCGCAGCCATCGCGAGCACCGCGGCGATCGGGATCAGGGTGGCGATCTGGGTGAGGCGTGCCAGCGCTTCGCGGCTGAGCGCGCGCTGGCGGCCGGCGTGCTGCTGGGCCGTTTCGACGGCCAGCCCCGTCTGGGTGGGACCCAATACATGTTCGATCTCCCGGACGCCCCGGGCGGTCGGAAAGCCGGGAGCGAGCAGGATCGCGTAGGCGCTTGCGTCTTGGCTGTCCCACGCGCGGGCGTAGTCGGAGGCGTTCATCACGATCGCGCCGGGTGCCCAGCTCATGTTGGTCGACAGCGCCGCGAGGCGAAACGTCGTGGGGTCGGGGCTCGGCAGCGTGAAGGCCTCTCCGAGGTGCAGGTGGTGTTCGGAGGCGAGCGCCCGCGAGAGCACCAGCCAGCCCCCGGCGCGCAGGCGGGCGGTCGCCTGGCGCAGGTTGCCCTGCACGAGCTGGTCTGCGGGCAGCAGCGGGGAGGCCGCCCGCGGCGGGGCGATCACCAGCACCCGGCGCTCGCCGTAGTTCAAGAGGCCGCTGCGGTAGAGGCCCACCGCGCGCACACCGGGCAGGCGCGCGAGCTGCTTCTGCTGTGTCGGCGGGAACGGCGCGGTCTGCAGGAGGTTGTAGGCGCCGGCCGGAGCGACCCACACGTCGGTGAACGCGTTCATGTCGCGCGCCGCGTGGTCGAGGCCCACGAGCAGGTCGTGGTGCGCGCCCTGGATCGCGACGCTGCCGAAGACCGCGACGGCACCGGTCGCCGCGATCGCGACAGCGCGCGCGCGGGCCGCGCGCAGCTCCATCACCGCTACGTGCGGGACCGTGCTCGTGAACGCGCAGGCGAGTCGCTTGACGAGCGCGAGCGTTGCGCTCAGCGCGAGCGGCAGCTCCAGCAGCAGGGCTCCGAACAGCAGGACCATGCCCGGGATCGCCGCGTCCGGTGCGGCGAGCAGGATCGCGGTGGCGCCGGCGAGACAGGCCAGGCCGGCGAGCGCCAGTGCGGGCGCGCTGCTCATCCAAGCGCCGCCGGAGCTCGCCTGCGGGCTGTCGAGCGCGGCGAGCTCGCGGAAGAGGACCTCACGCAGCGGGCTGAGCACGGCCACGATCGCGGCGAGCATCCCCCCCGCGGTGGCGAGGGCGACGTCCTGCCAGCTCACCGCGCGCTCTGAGCCGAGCGCAAAAGCGAGGGAGAGAAACGCGGGGTTTGAGTGCAGCACGTGAACCGAGAGCTCCTCGCCCAGCGCCAGCCCGAGCACGCAGGCGGCGAGACCGAGCGCCAGGGCGTCGAGGAGCAGCACCGCGACCACGGTCCGAGGGGTGTACCCGACGAGGCGCAGGTCGGCGCTGAGCCGCCGGCGCTGGGGGACGGTCAGCAGCGTCGCGTTGAACGCGAACAGGAACCCCACCAGCGCGCTGATCGCCGCGAACAGCGCGGTCGACTGGTTGCTCGCCGCGGCGGCCTTCGTGAACAGCGTCTCGTCGTAAGTGGTGGCCTCGACGTCCAGATGGCCCGCGGCGAGCGTCGTGAGCGCGGCTCGCACCTGCGCTTCCGCGCCGGCGGCGGGCTGGACGAGGATGCGGCTCACGCGCCCGGCGAGGCCGGTCGCTTCCTGCGCGAAGGCGAGTGGCACGAGCGCGACGGGGCTGCCGATCAGCGGCCCGATCTGCGATTCGTGAAGCTCGGTGTAGAGCGGGGCCTCGACGGTGTGCCCGGCGAGCTGGAGGGTGAGTTCCTGGCCGAACTTGGTGACACCGAGCGCTCTCGCGAGCGGAGCGGGCAGCACGACCGCGCCGATGCCCCCGACCGGCGCGAGGGCGGTGTGACGCACGAGCGCTCCGCCGAGCGCAGAGAGGCTCGAGTCAGCGCCGACGAGCTCGACCGACTCGCTGCCCCGGGGGCCGATCGCGTTGGCGCCCGCTTCCAACAGCGGCGCCGCCACGCGCACACCGGGGATCCGGCGCACGCGCCCGAGCGTGCTTTCCGGGAAGCCGTGTGGGTCGCGCGCCAGGAGCTCCAGTGTGGCGGCGCCGTCGATTCCGCGCGAGAGCTCTGCCACGGAGCTCTGCAGGCTCGAGCTCGAGACCTGCGAGGCGAACAGCAGCGCGACGCCGGCGGCAATCCCCACGATCGCGAGGCACTCCTGCACCAACCGCGCACGCAGACGCACACGGTAGAGGCGCAGGATGTTCGACGGCTTCACACATACACCCGATCGGTCACGTCGGTCACGTGGTCTGAGAGCCTGCCGTCGCGCAGGGCGAGCGCACGGTCGGCGTAGTCGGCGGCCACGGGGTCGTGGCTGACGAGCACGGTCGCGACTCCCCGCTCGCGGCACAGCTCCCGCAGCAGCTCGAGCACTTCACGCCCGCGCTGGGTGTCGAGGCTGCCCGTCGGCTCGTCGGCGAGCAGCAGGCGGGGCTTGGTGGAGAGCGCCCGGGCGATCATCACGCGCTGACGCTCGCCCATCGAGAGCGTCTCGGCGCGGTGGCGCAGGCGCCCGCCCAGCCCGAGGCGTTCGAGCAGGGGCGCGACCTCGCGCTGCGCCTCGCGCCAGCGCATCGAGGACAGGAGCTTCAGCACCGCGTTGTCGATCGCGCTGACGCCCGGCAGCAGGTCGAAGTTCTGGCGGATGAAGCCCAGTTCGGAGAGCCTGAAGTGTGACGCCTCGCGCTCGGAGAGCGAGGCCACGTCGCGTCCGCCGATGCTCACCGTGCCGGCCGTGGGTGTGAGCAGCGTCGCGACCATCAGCAGCAGCGTGGTCTTGCCCGACCCGCTCGGCCCGTACAGGGCGACCATCTCGCCGGGAGCGACCTGCAGCGAGACGCCGTCCACCGCGCGCACCGGTTCTCCGCCGACAGCGGGGTAGTGCTTGACGAGGTCACGCAGCTCCAGCACGTGATGTCCTCTCGCTCACCCGCTTGCCCTGGCTGTGCAGGGGACTGTGGCGAACGCGCTGCCGGTGGAGCCGTCGGCGTAGGTGAATTCGGCGGCGAACGGGAAGCCGCCCACCGGGCATCTGGAGGGCACGAGGACCGTGTTCGCGTCGCGTGCCCGGTGTCGTGGGCTCGCGCCGATGGTGAGCGAGAGGCTGACCATCGAGACGTCCGGCGCGGTGGGCAGCGTGGGAACAGGGGGGACGGGGATCACGAGCGCTTCCCCGTAGGGGGCGCGGACCGGAACCACTGTCCCGGTGACCACCACCTGCCCGGGTACCGGCGTGGTGCCTTCGCCGAGGAGCTCGAGCGTCGGTTCGTTGTTCTGCGGCGGGCCGATGAACGCCCACACGGTGACTGCCTCGGCAACGAGCTGGGATCCCACGGTCACCTCCGCGAGCGCGCGTCCACTGCCGATCTTGGACTGCGCCGGGCAGCTGTCGGGGCCGTGGGCCAGCAGACGCGCAGCGGTGCAGCTGCGCAGGTTGGGGACTTCGAGGGTCAACCCGGCGGGGAACCGCACGACCGACCTGTGCACCGGGGAGGGTATGCCGGATTCGCCGCCGGTGTAGTGGATCGTGAAGGTGAGGGCGGCCTTGGCGCCGGGTCGGTCGGGTGAGAAGGACGGTGTGATCGTCGCGGAGGTCTGCGCGGGTGCGGTCGTCTGAGCCTGCCCGGGCGCGGCCAGGGTCGCTCCCACGAGCAGGGGGGCCGCAAGAAGCACACGAACTGTACGGGTCATCGCTCTCCCCATCTTCATATTACCCACAGTAACACGAACCTACGGGGTCGTCAACGCCTCCTCGCACGGGACGGAGTCGCGAGTCGGGGAATCCCAGTCGGGGAACCCCTACGAGGGGGCTACAAGAGGCATTCGGACTGTGCAACTCGCCGCTCCTCCACCTTCAGACCGCCACAGTACGATTGATCTATCACAGTAGCACTCCCGGGGGAGCCGTCAAGTCCCGGTTCTCGCGGCGTCAGAGACCGTCATGCCTCCTATCCAGCACTGACTTCAGCTAAGTGTATGCTTGGGAGGGCCATGTCAAGCACGACTCGCGAGCGCATCGTCGATGAAGCGATGCGCCTGTTCAGCCAGCACGGCTACGCCGCCACCAGCATCGCCAAGATCGAAGCAGCCGCCGGACTCACGCCGGGCGCCGGCGGGCTCTACCACCACTTCGACAGCAAGGAAGCAGTCCTCGCCGCGGGCATCGAGCGCCAGCTCGCGCGGCTGGACGCGCTCCGTGAGATCCGCCACGTCCTCACCCCGCTTGGAGACCTCAAGGCCGAGCTGACCCTGACCGCCCGCTATGTCCTTGCCGAGCTCGACAGTGAGTCCGAGCTACTGCGCCTCCTCGCCTCCGAAGCACGCAACCGACCACAGCTGCTGACGGCCGCCGTCGACCAGCTGGTGAGCTCCACGTTCGAGGGCTTTGCCGCGTGGGTCGCCGAACGCGCGGAGTGTCCGATCTCAAACGAGGAGGCGGCGGCGATAGCCGCTCTCGGGCTGGGGTCGCTCCTCTCCTCTCGCCTGCTGCGCGACGTCCTTGGCATCCCAGCCCGGGTCGACGACGAGACGCTTGTCGACACGTGGGTGCAGCTCATGTTCCTCGCGCTGGGCGACCGCTCGCCGGCGAGCTCCACCTAAACACTGCGCGTCTCGAGCTCTCTTAGGGCACCGGCTAACCTCGTTCGCCCGCCGGGTGGGCGTGGACGAGCGTCTGTTTGGGGAGGGGAGGCTGGCTGGCCCCGATGCGGAGACACCGCAACCGCCGGAAGGTGCGGGAGCGCTCCCGGCGATGCGACCAGCCACCGGCTCTCGGTCTCAACGGTGACTGCGCGAGGCGGGTGAAGGTCTCCTGGGCCTCGAGGCGGGCGAGACCGGCGCCGACGCAGAAGTGCGGGCCGTTGCCGAAGGCGAGGTTGGGCGGCCCGGTGCGTGTCAGGTCCAGCCGGTCTGGGTCGGGGTGACGCGCGGGATCGCGGTTGGCGGCGCCGAGCACGACGAGCGCCTGCTGCCCCTTGCGCACTCTGACACCGCCGAGGACGAGGTCGCTGAGAGCAACGCGGGAGGCGACCTGGACGGGGCTGTCGTAGCGCAGGAGCTCGTTGACCGCCTGGAGGGAGAGGTCCGGGTGCTGCGCGAGCCACTCGAGCTGGTCGGGGTGCTCGAAGAGAGCGAGCGTGCCGTTGCCGATCAGGTTCGAGGTCGTCTCGTGTCCGGCGGCGAGCAGCAGCAGGCACATCGTGATGATCTCGTCGGTCTCCAGTGCGACGCCGCCGTCGGTGGGGTGGATCAGGGCGCTCAAGAGATCCTCGCCCGGGCTCACACGCCGCTGCGCGACGAGCGGCACCAGAAACAGCATCACCGTCATCGCCGCCGTGCCGATCGCCTCCAGCTCCGCGGGCGTCGGGTCGAGCTCGAGCATCCGCGCCAGCGTGGGGGTCTCTGCGCGAATCACTTCCGCGCCCTCCAGGCCGACGTCGAACAGCTCCGCAATCACCGCGAGCGGGATTGGATAGGCAAGCTCGCTCATCACCTCGATCGACTCCCCTTCGGCGAGTGGCGCGAACGCGCTGTCGACGATCGCGGCGACGCGCTCGCGAATCAGCTGCACCGCGCGCGGGGTGAAGAAGCGGTTGACGGTGCTGCGCAGCCGCGTGTGGGTCGGCGGGTCGCTCATCAGCAGCGAGTTGCTCCACATCTCAGCGCCAGATCCCGGCCCGCCGAGGGAGGCGAACAGCTGGGGGCTGTTGCGCGGGT
The DNA here is from genome assembly GCA_963701215.1 of uncultured Solirubrobacterales bacterium. Taxonomy (GTDB): domain Bacteria; phylum Actinomycetota; class Thermoleophilia; order Solirubrobacterales; family Solirubrobacteraceae; genus Palsa-744. The sequence goes on along the minus strand of OY969580.1, from coordinate 2,916,941 downwards.
CAGAGCTCCACTCGGGGCTGCGCAGGACCGCTGCCGCGTGCTCGTGGGAGAGCACCAGAGCGGCGCCGAGCCGCTCGTTCCACTGGACGGGCGCCTGGGCGCGGGCGGCGTGGTAGGCCGGATAGGGGTCCTTGGTCGGGAACGGCCAGGCTGCCCAGTCAGGCATGACTGCCCGCCGCCTGGCGGTCCTCGAAGAACGCGTGGTCGAGCTTGCCCATCGCGGTGAGCGGAGCTGCGCCCTCGAAGTACTCGGCCGCGATCGACCCCCAGTGGTTGGTGGCGCGCAGCTCGGCGAGCAGGGACGCTGTACCCATCTCGATCCGGCTCATGATCGTGTACTCCGGCGACGCAGTGATGTGGCGAAAAGCGTTGGCCGACGGGCCGGTCGGCGAGAACTTGCGCTCGATCCACCTGGAGACGTACTCCGGGGTGACCGTGAACGGCTGCTCCGCCCACCACATTTCCCAGGGCTCGCGCCAGTATTCGAAGACTTCCTCGGGGGTGACTGGATCTATGGATCGCCAGAACCCGCCCTCCACACTTGCCTGCCAGGTTCCAAGCACGTCGGCCCTGAAGCACGCGCGCCCGATCGCCTGCATCATCACGACCCGCTCACGCTCGAAGCGCTTGATGCAGCCGAAGTCCAGGAAGCTCACGCTCCCGTCGTCGTGGAACAGGTAGTTGCCGGGGTGCGGATCGGCGTTGAACAGGCAGAAGCGGTGATTGGAGCCATAGACGAAACGGTGGATGGCCTCCCCCCAGCGGTTGCGCAGCTCCTGCTCGGAGGCGAGGGCGTAGCTCCAGGGTTTGCCCTGAACGAGCTCCTGGGTCAGTACACGACCAGTGCACAGCTCGCCGATCACCTCCGGGACGTGGATGAACGGATGCCCGCGGTAGTGCTCGGCGAACTCGGCCTGGTTGGCAGCCTCGAGGCGGTAGTCGAGCTCCTCGGTGATGCGCTCGCCGATCTCCTGCGCCGCTCCCCGAATGTCGAAGCTCACTTTCCTCGGGGATAGACCGAACAGCAATCCGAGAAACGTGGAGAGCAGCTCGGTGTTCTTCAGGTCGGCGTGGATCGCGGCCGCCACCCCCGGATACTGGATCTTCACGGCCACGGCGCGACCGTCGTGCAGACGGGCGGCGTGAACCTGGCCGATCGAGGCCGCCGCGAGCGGCTCCCACTCGAAGTGCGCAAACGCGCTCTCGGTTCGCTGACCGAGCTCGCGCTCCAGCGCGGTGCGCGCAAGCTCGGGCGCCATCGGCGGCGCTTCATCGCGCAGACGCGTGAGCGCCGACTGGTAGATCGACTGGAACTCCGCCGGGATCGCGGGGCTGGCCGAGACGAACGACAGCATCTGTCCGGCCTTCATCAGCGCGCCCTTGGAGTGGCCGAGCAGCTCGGTGTAGCGCTCGGCCGTGCGGACGTGAAACTCGGTGGCGTCGGCGCCGGTCAGCTTCCTGCGCAGGCCCACCACCACGGCCTCTCCGGCGGTGCGTGCCGTCAGGCCCACCAGCGGGGCGGTGCGCCGCAGTCGCCCGCGGGCGATGCCCTCGCCCGTGCGCGTCGCGTCAGCTGTGTCTGGGGACTCGGCGTCGGGCATCGAACGCAACTCCTTCTCTCTCTACTGGTTTCGGCTAAGTATACACTTAGGTGGCTTTCAAGTACGGCCACGAGCGCGTCTCGATCGGCGCGGCCGCTCAGCCAACACCGCCACGCATCCGCCGGGGGCGGCAAGCCGACTGCCGACCGCCGGTGACGCCCACAACCGGGGACGCGGGGCACGGAAGCCCCGCGCGCACGCGCGTGTCCGAAGCACTTCGTCGCGCGGACGATCCCCAAGCAGAACCTCTCTCCCGCCTCGCGCCACCGGAGGTGCACGACGAGGGGACCTGCAGCCCGGGCAGGGCGTCAGTGCGACAGCGCCTCAGAGCCCTCGCGCTCCCCGGGCCGCTCCTCGACGGCCCGCTGCGCGTGCAGCTCGATCAGCTCCAGCTGCATCGAGCGAGGCGGCTCATCGGGCTGCGGATGCCGCCGTCGCCACTCCCCGTCGGCGTGAAGCTCCCAGGCGTTCTGGTTGTCGTGAAAGGCGCGCTCGAGCACGTCGAGCAGTTCGGCCTGCAGCTCCGGGGTCTCGATCGGGACGGCCATCTCGACGCGGTGGTCGAGGTTGCGGGGCATGAGGTCCGCAGAGGCGATGTAGACGGTGTGGCGGCCTTCGCGCTCGAAGGCGTAGACGCGGGAGTGCTCGAGCAGGCGCCCGACGACCGAGACGACGCGGATGTTCTCCGAGACGCCCTCGACGCCCGGTCGCAGGCAGCAGATCCCGCGGACGTTCAGGTCGACGCGCACCCCGGCCTGGGAGGCTCGGTAGAGCGCGCGGATGCAGGGCCCGTCGACGAGCGCGTTCATCTTCATCAAGATTCGCGCGGGGCGCTCCGGGGAGTGCGCGGCGACCGTCCGCTCGATCTCGGCGAGCAGTCCGTCGCGCAACTGGGCGGGCGCGATCAGGACCTTGCGGTAGTGCAGGGGTCGCCCGAAGCCGGTGAGGTAGTTGAACATGTCCGCCACGTCAGCGCCGATCTGGGGGTCGGTGGTGAACAGCCCGAAGTCGGTGTAGAGGCGGGCGGTGGTCGAGTGGTAGTTGCCGGTGCCGATGTGCACGTAGTTGCGCACACCCTCGCCCTCGCGGCGCACGACGAGCACGCACTTGACGTGGGTCTTCAGCGCCGGCTGGCCGTAGACGACGTGCACCCCAGCCTCCTCCAGCGCCTTGGCCCAGTGGATGTTCATGCGCTCGTCGAAGCGCGCCTTGAGCTCCACCAGGGCGACGGCCTCCTTGCCGCTCTCGGTGGCGTCGATCAGCGCGGGCACGAGCGGGGAGTCGTCCGAGGTGCGGTACACCGTCTGCTTGATCGCAAGCACGTTGGGATCGGCGACGGCCTGCTCGACGAAGCGCTCCACGGAGGTCGTGAAGGAGTCGTAGGGGTGGTGCACGAGCACGTCCCCGTCGCGCATCGCGCCGAGCACGTCGGGCCGCTCGCCCTCGTGGCGCAGCAGCCGGGGGTGGGTGATAGGGCTCATCGGGGCGAAGCGCAGCTCCGAGAGGCCCGGCAGGCGCGCGATCTGCCAGAGGGAGCCCATGTCGAGCAGCCCGTCCACTGGGTAGATTTCCTCCTCGGCCATGCCGAGCAGGCTGAGCAGCTCGGCGCGCAGGGGCGCGGAGCAGCGGGCGCCGAGCTCGACCCGCACGACCTCGCCGAAGCGCCGGCGGCGCAGCTCGTCCTCGACGGCCTGCAGCAGGTCGGCGGCGTCGTCGGAGACCTCCAGGTCGGCGTCGCGGGTGACGCGGAAGGCGTTGTAGTCGACGATCTCCATGCCGGGGAAGAGCGCGTCGAGGTGGTGGGCGATGACCTCCTCGAGCGGCACGAGCGTGACACCCTCGGCGCCCTCACCGGGCTCGACGGGGATGAAGCGGGGGAGGATCTCGGTCGGGACCTTCACGCGGGCGAACACGGTCTGGTCGTGGACGGGGTCGCGCACGAGCACGGCCAGGGAGAGGGAGAGGTTGGAGATGTAGGGGAAGGGCCGCCCGGGTGCGACCGCGAGGGGGGTGAGCGCGGGGAAGATGACCCGCTCGAAGTGCTTGGCCAGGTGGGCGCGCTGGCGCTCGTCGAGCTCCTCGAAGCTGACGAGGCGGATGCCGTGACGGGCCAGCGCGGGGCGCAGCCGCTGCTCGAAGCAGGCGGAGAGCCGCCCGGAGAGCTCGAGCACCCGCTCGCGGATGCGGCGGATCGTCTGCGAGGGGGTGAGGCCGTCCTGGGAGGGGTTCTCCACGCCGGCCTCGATCTGGTCGTGCAGACCGGCGACGCGCACCATGTAGTACTCGTCGAGGTTGGTGGTGTAGATCGCGCAGAACTTCGCGCGCTCCAGCAGCGGGATGTCCTCGTCCTCGGCGAGTTGCAGCACGCGCTCGTTGAAGTCCAGCCAGGAGAGCTCGCGGTTGAGGTAGAGCGAGGGATCGAGGAGGTCAGGGTCCGGACGGTTGGGGCGTGGAGGCCCGCCCACCCCAGGCTCGCGATCGTGGGTGCCAGCCTCCCGATCGCGCGTGTGCTCACCCTCCGCTAGCTCGTGGTCGGTGCTCATCGTGTGCCCGCAACGCTAACACCCTCGACATCCCGCTAGTGTGAAGTGCGAGGGAGAAGATGGCTCGCCAGCTCTGGTTGCTACGCCACGCGGACGCGGAGCCGCACGGAACCCGTCCGGACTCCGAGCGGCGTCTGACCGAGCGGGGGGAGCGCCAGGCGCGGCTGGCGGGCGCGGCCATCGCCCGGACGGGGGTCGAGTTCGAGACGCTGTTGAGCAGCCCCAGGGAGCGCGCGCTGCGCACTGCGACGGTGGCGGCCAAGGCGTGGAGCGAAGCGCAACGCGACAGACTGGAAGTACATACGCCACTTGCGGGGGGCTTCGACGCGCAACAGGCGCTGGCGCTGCTGGCCGGACTGAGCGCAGACGGGCGGCTGCTCGTCGTCGGCCACGAGCCGGATCTCTCGACGGTGGTGGCGGAGCTGACGGGCGCTCGCATCGATCTAAAGAAGGGCGGACTGGCGGTGGTCAAGGTCGAAGGCGCCAGTGGGGAACTGCTGGCGCTACTACGTCCGAGCGAGCTGGCGCTGATCGTGGACTGAGACCCGCCTCGCACGATAGGGTCCCGGTCGTGGCCGACCGACCGAGAGCGCTGATAACCGGGATCACCGGCCAGGACGGCTCCTACCTCGCGGAGCTGCTCCTGGAGAAGGGCTATGAGGTGCACGGCGTGGTGCGCCGCTCCTCAACCGAGCGCTTCGAGCGGATCGAGCACTTGCGCGAGCGGATCACCCTGCACCAGGGTGACCTGCTCGACCAGCGCTCGCTGGTGGACGCGCTGCGCGCTGCGCGCCCCCAGGAGATCTACAACCTCGCGGCGATGTCGTTCGTGGCGGTCTCGTGGATCCAGCCGACGCTGACGGCGGAGTTCACGGGGGTGGGCGTGACGCGCATGTTGGAGGCGATGCGCGAAGTGTGCCCCGAGGCGCGCTTCTACCAGGCGTCCTCGAGCGAGATGTTCGGCAAGGTGCGCGAGGTTCCGCAGACCGAGCAGACGCCGTTCTACCCGCGCTCCCCGTACGGGGTGGCGAAGGCGTACGGACACTTCATCACGGTCAACTACCGCGAGTCCTACGGCCTGCACGCGACCAGTGGGATCCTATTCAACCACGAGAGCCCCCGCCGCGGGCTGGAGTTCGTGACCCGCAAGATCACGTGGCACGCGGCGGCGATCAAGCTCGGCCTGGCCGAGAAGCTGCACCTCGGCAACCTCGACGCCGAACGCGACTGGGGCTACGCGAAGGACTACGTGGAGGCGATGTGGCTGATGCTCCAGCGCGAGCAGCCCGAGGACTACGTGATCGCCACAGGGACGGCGCACTCGGTCCGCGAGTGCCTGGAGGTCGCCTTCGACCAGGCGGGTCTAGAGATCGACGAGCGGGTGGTGTTGGACGACTCCCTGAAGCGCCCCGCGGAGGTGGACCACCTGATCGGCGACCCGGAGAAGGCCCGCCGAGACCTCGGGTGGGAGCCGCGGACGAGCTTCGAGCAGTTGGTGAGGCTGATGGTCGACGCAGACCTCGAGCTGCTGAGCGGGTGATGGCCCCGCCCCGGGCGCTCGTGACTGGGCTCACGGGTCAGGACGGCTCGTTCCTGGCGGAGCTGCTGCTGGCGGAGGGGTACGCGGTGACGGGGATGGTGCACAGGGGAAAGCACGCCGCGGGCGCAGCGCTCGGCGCGGCGGAGCACCTGCGGGGCAAGGTCGAGGTGGTGGAGGGTGAGCTGCTCGACCCAAAGAGCGTGCGTACGGTGGTCGAGGCGGTGCGCCCGCAGGAGGTGTACCACCTGGCGGCGCCGTCGTACGTGCCGGCCTCGTGGGAGAACCCAGCGCAGACGCTCGCGGCGATCGCGGGCGCGACGGCCGCGCTGCTGGAGGCGGTGCGCGACACGGACCCGACGGCCCGCGTGTTCACAGCGGCCTCGGGCGCGATGTACGGCGCGCCGGGGGAGAGCCCCCAGCGCGAGCAGACCCCCTGCCGGCCGAACACCCCCTACGCGATCGCGAAGCTGGCAGCGCACGAGCTGGTGGGGGCGATGCGCGCCCACGACGGGTTGTACGCGTGCTCGGGGATCCTCTACAACCACGAGTCCGAGCGCCGCCCGGAGCAGTTCGTGACGCGCAAGGTGACGCGTGCCGCGGCGGCGGTGGAGCTGGGGTTGGCCGACGAGGTGGTGCTCGGCGACCTGGAGGCGGTGCGCGACTGGTCCTTCGCGGGGGACGTCATGCGTGGGGCGTGGCTGATGCTCCAGCAGGAGGAGCCCGAGGACTACGTCCTCGCCAGCGGCGAGCCTCACACGGTGGCGGAGCTGGCAAAGGCGGCGTTCGCGTGCGTGGGCCGTGAGGCCGAGCGCTACGTGCGGGTCGCACCCGAGCTCGTGCGCGCGCCGGAGCCGACCCCCCTGGTGGGCGATCCAAGCAAGGCACGAGAGCGGCTGGGGTGGAAGTCAAGCCTGAGCTTCGAGCAGCTCGTGGAGCGGATGGTGCGCGCCGACCTGGAGGCGCTGAGACGGCAGTCCCGCTAGACCAGTGCCTCGACCCTGTCCCGCTCGACATCAGGGGCAGCGTCAGGCGCTTCAAGCGCGGGAGAAGGCGACTCGGCGGGAGCTCCGACCTCCGCAGCGACGTCGCCCGCCACACCATCCACGGCGACCGCAGACCCGTCCGCTGGTTCGGCGGCGAAGCGGTAGCCGATGCCGAAGTGGGTGTGGATGTAGCGCCAATCCGGGGAAGCCTTCTCGAGCTTCTGCCGGAGCTTGCGCACGAACACGTCGACGGAGCGGTCGCCGCGGACCATCGCGTAGCCCCAGAGCCGCGAGTAGATGTCCTCGCGCTCGAGAACGCGCCCCTCGGCGGCGGCGAGCAGCTCGATCAGCTCGAACTCGCGGCGGGTGAGGTCGATGGAGTGCCCGGAGACGAACGCCTGGAAGCGGTCGGAGCGGATTTCCACCTCGCCGGCGCTCACGGGCTTGAGCTCGGCCCGTCCGGTGGAGCGCCGGCGGCGGCGCACGACGCCCTGGACGCGGGCGATGACCTCCTCGGGGTGGCAGGGCTTGGTGATCCAGTCGTCGGCGCCGAGGCGCAGCCCCCGCACGCGCTGGGCCACGGTGGAGGGGCCGGTGCAGACGACGATGCCAAGCTCGGGTAGCGCGCCGCAGAGGCGCTCGAGCCACGCCCAGGCTTGGGGACCGAGGATCGCGAGGTCGACGACGAGCGCGGAGAGGCGCATCGAGGCGATCGCGTCGGGCGGCACGGGGCTGGAGAGCACACGGTGCTCCCACCCGAGCCGGTCGAGTCTCTTGGAGAGAACTTGGATGAAGCCGCTGTCGCGGTCGAGGACGGCGATGCGCAGTTGAGTGCCAGTGGCGGAAGCGCTACGTGCGTCTTGCACGGCCCCCGGCGCGGCGCGAGTGCTTTCCCTCATCGCGGACCTCAGTCTAAGCAAATCGCCGGCCGTGGTGCGGTCCGGTCACAGGATGGTCACAGGAAAGAACGCTAATAGCGGCCCTCAGCTCGCATAGCGGCCCTCAGCTCGCGCCCAGCGGGTGTGAGGAGTCGGAGAACTCGCGAAAGAGGCCGGTGACAACGAAGGCGACCTGCTCGCCGACGTCGACGGCGTTGTCGCCGATGCGCTCGAGGGCTCTGGCGACGAGGATCATGTACATGGTCCATTCGCGGGTGTCCAAGTCGTCGCCGACGTCGAGCGCCATGCGGAAGATGTCGCGGTTGAGGCGGTTGATGGCGCGGTCCTGACGGACGAGGTCCTCGGCGAGGCCGACGTCGCGGGCGGCGAAGGCGGCCTTGCACTGGGTGACCTCCGAGCGGGCGAGGGCGCCCATCTTCAAGAGCGCCTCGAGCAGCGGGCGGCGCACGGGGGGCTCGTAGCCGGAGAGCGGGATGAGCTTGGCGATGTTGACGCACTGGTCGCCCATGCGCTCGATGTTCTTCATGACGTGTAAGAGGGCGGCAACGACGCGCAGGTCGCCGGCGACGGGGGACTGCAGCGCGAGCAGGGAGAGGATGCCCTGGTGGATCTCCAGGTAGCGCCCGTCGACGCGGTCGTCGTCGGCGATGACCATCTGGGCGAGCTCGACGTCCTGGTGCTCGAGCGCCTCGAGCACGCGGTCGAGCTGCTCGACGACGAGGTCGAGGCCCCCGAGGGCGCGGGACTCGAGCTCGCGCAGCTGCTGCTGGAAGTGCTGGCGCGGGGTGCGCCGGGCGGCGGCGAGTGCACCGGCCGCACCGACCCCGCCGGTTACGCCGGCGGCCCCACCGCGGGGGCGTGGGGCACGGGGCGCGGGGGAGTCAGCCGAACTTTCCGGTGACATATTCCTCTGTGCGGGGGTCGGAGGGGTTGGTGAAGATCTCGTCGGTGGGCCCGACCTCGACGAGCTCGCCGGCGAGCATGAAGGCGGTGCGGTCGGCGACGCGGGCGGCCTGCTGCATGTTGTGGGTGACGATCACGATCGTGATGCGCCGCTTGAGTTGCGCGATGAGCTCCTCGATGCGCAGCGTGGCAATCGGGTCGAGCGCGGAGCAGGGCTCGTCCATCAGCAGCACCTCGGGGTCGACGGCGAGCGAGCGGGCGATGCAGAGCCGCTGCTGCTGGCCCCCGGAGAGCCCGACGCCGGGCGTAGAGAGCCGGTCGCGGACCTCATCCCAGAGGCCGGCGCCGCGCAGCGCGGCCTCGACGCGGTGGGAGAGCTCCCCGCGGCCTTTGGAGGTGAGCCGCAGGCCGGCGGCGACGTTGTCGAAGATCGACATGGTGGGGAACGGGTTGGGCTTCTGGAAGACCATCCCGACGGCGCGGCGCACGGCGATGACGTCCACGGAGGGGTCGTAGATGTCGAGCTCGTCGAGCAGCACGCGGCCCTCGGCGCGGGCGCCGGGGATCTCCTCGTGCATGCGGTTCAGGCAGCGCACCATCGTGGACTTGCCACAGCCGGAGGGGCCGATGATCGCGGTGACGCGGTTGGCGGGGAAGCGCAGGTCGACGCCCCGGACCTGCTCGGAGGAGCCGTAGAAGGCGCGCAACTGCTCCAACCGAACCTCGGGCGCGACCTTGACCGAGGAGACCTCGTCGGCCCGCCCGCCGGCGGCAGCAGTGGACTCGGCAGCGGACCCCGCGGCGGAGGGGCCGGCGGTCGAGGAGGAGGGAGGACGGGAGGGCTCGAGCATGGGCTCAGGCGACTCGTCCGCAGTCTGGGGGGAGGGTGCGTCGGGGCTCATGCAAGGCGGCTCCTTCGAGCGAGCAGGCGGGCGAGAAGGTTGAGGAGGAGGATCATGACAACGAGAGTGAGGGCGGCGCCCCACGCACGGTTTACCACCTGGGTGGTAGGGGAGGTGACGTCGTTGTAGATCTGGTAGGGCAGCGAGTTCATGAACTGCCCCAGGTTGAGGGTGGTCTGGTTGGTGTGCCCGGCGGTGAACAGCAGCGGCGCGGTCTCCCCGGCGGCGCGCGCGACGGCGAGCAGCACGCCGGTGAGCATCCCGGTGAGCGCGGTGGGCAGCACGACGCGGAAGATCACCTTCCAGCGGGCGGCGCCGAGCGCGAGCGCGGACTCGCGCAGCGCGCCCGGCACGAGCAGCAGGATCACCTCGGCGGAGCGGATCACGACGGGGAGCATCAGCAGCGCGAGCGCGAGCGAGCCCTTGTAGCCGGCGTAGGTGGAGCCGGTGCCGATGATGAGCACGATGTAGATGAAGAGCCCGAAGACGATCGAGGGCACCCCGGTGAGGACGTCCACGAAGAAGCGCACGGTGTGGGCAAACCACGAGGAGCGGCCGTACTCGACGAGCCAGAGCGCGACCCCGATGCCGATCGGAATGGCGATCACAGAGGCGAGCGCAACGATCTCGAGCGTCCCCAGGATCGCGCTCTTGATGCCACCGATGGAGGAGCCCCCGAAGAACGTGGAGCCGGTGGGGTCGGTGGTGAAGAAGCTCCAGCTCCACGCGCCGAGGCCCTTACGCAGCAGGTAGTAGACGATCAGCACGAGCGGCACGAGCGCAACGAGCGTGGCGGCGAGCAGCAGCCCGCGGGCGACCTTGTCGGTGCGCCGCCGCCGGGGACTGACGGCGAAGCGCGCGAGGCGGTCGGGTGCGGCCCCGTGCGCGCTCATGCCCCGGCCGCCACCGCGGCTCCGAGGTCGCCAGGGCTCTCGCCGGGTCCGGCCGTTGGCTTGCCGGAGCGCGAGGCGCGCAGCACGAGCAGGCGGGCGAGGGCGTTGACGAGCAGGGTGAGCACGAACAGTACGAGCGCGGCGGCGAACAGCGCGGAGCGGTGCAGGCCGGTGGCCTCGCCGAATTCGTTGGCGAGCACCGCGGCGAGCGTGTAGCCCTGGCCGAAGAGGTGGTGGGCGAGGGTGGGGGAGTCGCCGATCACGATTGTGACAGCGATCGTCTCGCCGATCGCGCGGCCGAGGCCGAGCATCGCCCCGCCGACGATGCCCGAGCGGCAGTAGGGGATCACGGCGAGGCGGACCATCTCCCAGCGGGTGGCGCCGAGCCCGAGCGCGGCCTCGCGGTGGTCGGGTGGCACGGTGCTCATCACCTCGCGGGCGATCGCGGAGACGATCGGCAGGATCATGATCGCGAGGATCAGCCCGGCGACGAAGCAGTTGGGGATCGTGACGAGGCCTCCGCCGATGAACGGGATGAAGGAGAAAGTGCGGGCGACCCATTCCTCGGCGGGCAGAAGCTTGGGGGCGAGGAAGAAGATGCCCCACAGCCCGTACACGACGGAGGGCACGGCGGCGAGCAACTCGACGAGGATCGTGAGCGGGGCAAGGACGCGTCGCGGGCAGAGCTCGGTCAGGTAGAGGGCGGTGGCGACCGCGATCGGCACACCCATCAGCAGGGCGAGGCCGGAGGTGATGAGCGTCCCGACTAGCAGCGGCAGCGCGCCGTACCGTTCGGCCGAGGGGTTCCATTCGTTCTTGAAGACGAAGCCGAACACCCCGGAGGCGGAGAACGCGGGGCGCGCTTCGCCGAAGAGACGCACGAAGAAGTAGACGATCAGGACGAGGATCAGCGCTGCGAGCGCGGTGAGCCCGTAGCGCAGGGCGCGGTCGGGGAGGCGCGCCAGCGGTGACCGCTCCAACGAGGAGCGGTCACCGCCAGTGGGAACGGAGGCAGCCTCCATGTATCACCCGGCCGGCGTCATGGTGCGACCTTAGTGAGCATCGACTCACCCAAGGAGATGCCTCCACGTTCGACCCGGCGGGCGGGCCGCGCCGAAGCGTGGGGCAACGTCAGCTCCATTCTCGCCATGTGCTCCTATGCCACGCAGGCTAGCCCAACGCCGAGCCTTCGCAGTCCAGTCCAGCGACCGCCGCCTTGGACTTGGCGAGGATCGGCGCCGGCAGCGCGGCGTAGTCGGCCTTGGCGAGGATCGCCTGGCCTTCACCGAGGCCGTAGTTGAGGAACTTCACGACGCCTTCAGCCGCCGCCTTGCCACCGGGCACGCCGGCCTTGCAGAGGTCCTTGTAGACCACGACGAACGTCTGCGAGGTGATCGGGTAGGCCTGCGGGGCGGAGGGGTTTTTGATCGCGAAGCCGAGGTTGGCCGGCACCACGATGCCTTCCGCGGCGGCGCTGGTGGAGGCCAGCGTGGGCGCCACGTAGTTGCCTGCCTTGTTCTTCACGTCGGCGTAGGTGAAGTTGTGCGTCAGGGCGTAGGCCTGCTCGACGTAGCCGACCGCGCCGGTGGTCTGTTCGACCGCGCCGGCGACGCCGGCGTTGCCCTTGGCGCCGGTGCCGACCGGCCAGGGGACGATCTTGCCCGAGCCGACCTTGCTCTTCCATTCGGGGTCCACGGCGGCGAGGAAGCCGGTGAAGCCGGCGGAGGTGCCTGAGGAGTCCGAGCGGTGGACCACGGTGATCGGGGTGCTCGGCAGCGTGACGCCGGGGTTCAGCGCCGTGATCGCGGGGTCGTTCCAGGTCTTGATCTTGCCGAGGTAGATGTCGGCGATCGTGGGGCCGTCGAGCTTCAGGCCGGCCTTCACGCCGGGGAGGTTGTAGGAGACCGTGATCGCGCCCAGGAACATCGGGATCTGGACCGGTTCACCGACCTTGGCGAGCGCCGATTCTTCGGCGGGCTTCAGCGGCGGGTCGGAGGCGCCGAAGTCGACGGTCTTGCCTTCCAGCGCGGTGATGCCGGCGCCGGAGCCGACCGCCTGGTAGTTGACGGTGAGGCCGAGACCGGAGCTCGAGGAGCCCCACTGTTCGTAGACGGGCGCGGCGAAGGTGGACCCCGCGCCGGAGATCGTGGCGGAGCTCGAAGCGTTGGCGGAGGTTGCGCTCGACGTGCTGGAGCTGGAGCCGCAGGCGGCGAGCAGGAGCGAGAGCACCGCTACGCCCAGGGCCGTCGCGGCTGTCTTTTGCAAGGTGATCACTACGGAGTCTCCCTCTGGCTTGGGGTTATGGATCGGAGCAGGGGGAAGCGAGGCGGAAGCAAGGCGACCCTGCCCGAGTGAGGCCGAGCCTACTGTCCTACTCCACGACAGCGTGCGTGTGAAAATTTCGTGAAGGCTCCCGCTGGCGGTCGATCGCACGTCCCCCTCCCGCCAAAGGCTGGGGCTGGAAGCGGTAGCCGAAGCCCGGGTGGGTGTGGATGAAGCGGCGGTCGGGCATCGCGGCTTCGAGCTTGGTGCGCAGCTTGGAGACGTACACGTCGACCGAGCGGTCCCCGGCGCGCAGCTCGCCGCCCCACACGGCGCTGTAGAGCTGCTCGCGTGAGAGGATCGCCCCGATCTGTCGGGCTAAGGCGACCAGCAGCTCGAACTCGCGCACCGACAGTCGCAGTGCTCGGCCGGTGGCGAGCGCCAAGCCCTCGCCGGGGCGGATCTCGAGCTCCCCTGCGTACAGGGTGCCGCCGCCGTTCTCACGAGAGCCCTCCACAGGGTGGCAGAATCGAGCACCCGACCCGCGCGCGAGTTGCGATCTCGTGATCGATTCGTGAAAAAGTCGTGAAAGCGCAGTGGGAGCGGCGGGGGCTTAATATCCTCCGCCGATGAGCTTCCTACGCCGCGGCATGGACGGGGCCCTGATGGACCTCCTGGAGGAGGCCGGGCGCAATGTGCAACGCTCGGGCCTGCTGCTGCGCGACCTGCTGGCGGAGTTCCCCGAGCACGCCACGCTGGCGCGCGACCTGAAGGTGTGCGAGCAGGAGGGGGACCGCATCACCCACGACATCATCCACCGGCTCACCGGGGGCGGGCGCGTGCGCGCCCCGTTCGGGGCGGGTGACGGCTACGCGCTGGCCACGGCGCTGGACGACATCGTGGACTACACCGAGCACGGCGCAGCGCAGATGGTGCTCTACGGGGTGGAGGCCCCGATGGAGCAGTCGGTGGAGTTCGCGGAGGTGCTGGTGGGCGCGGGCGAGCAGATCGCCAGGGCCCTGCGGTGCCTGCGCACAGGCACCGAGCTGGCCCCCCACCTCGTGGAGATCCACCGCCTGGAGAACGAGGGCGACCGCCTCCAGCGCGACGCGGTGGCCTCGCTGTTCGCAGGCGGCATCGACCCGATGGTGGTGATCCGCTGGAAGGACATCTTCGAGTCCCTCGAGGCGGCGGTGGACGCTTGCGAGACCGTGGCCCACGTACTGGAGGGCATCACGCTCAAGCAGCGTGGGCGCCGGCGCTAGCGGACCGTCCCGGTGGGTTCTGGCACTCTTCGGGAGTCAACGAGCGTTAAACATTTGGAGTCCCTACCATAGCTAGGACTTACTGCGACGCCCGCCCGCCGGCCGTTGCCGCTCAACCAACCCGGAGACGGAGAGGAGCAGTGTGCATATTGGACGCGTGACGGTTGTAGGGGCTTGCCTCGTCGCAGTGCTGTCGGCATGTATGGCCGTGAGTTCGCTGCTCATGCTGCCGACTGTCGCGGTTGCGGCCGCCAAGATGACGACGCTCGACTTTTGGACCCTGCCAGACGGAACGAGGGTCACGAGCCAGTTCCCTGGAATCGTGTTCGGGTACCCCACCGGATTTCCGATCGATGAACTACCGGAGGCCTGCGGGCCGCCGCTCACGGATGGAGGAAACGGCTATGTGTCGATCTACTGTGGCGGAGAGTTTGGGCCATCCGGCTTATTCGCCGAATTCACCAACTTTGCCAAGGAAGTCAGCGCTGCCGTCGGAGACGAAACGGTCTCTGGAGTGAAGTTCCAGCTCGCCGCCTACAACAGCGAACGCAAATTGATCGGCAGCACCGAAGTGACGTCGAATGCAGAGGGCGCCTTCACACCGATCAGCTTCAAAGCGCCGGGCTATGAGATCGCCTACTTTGCGATCGTCGCGATCGAAAGTCCAAACTACAGTGCGGTCGTCACCGACGTTTCGTTTCTCTGGGGAGAAGCGCCACCTGCGATCACATTGTCTCCGCCTGGCGGCGGACGTATCGTCCCGGGTGCACAGGTCCAGCGCCAGGTTTCGATCGTCCGGCACAACGGCTCCGAAGGAGACGTGGGACTCAGGGCCAAAGGACTGCCAAGCGGGATGAGCGCATCCTTCAATCCACAGGTGCTCAGTGGGACCGAAACGACGAGCACGCTCACGCTGACGGTTGCTGCCGGCGCGCCGCTCGCAGAAACCACGGGGGTTCTCGAAGCAGAACCCAAGACCGTCCAAGCCGGGGGTGCCGATGTGACCGCCCCGATCGCGCTGGCGGTTGTGCCGCCCTTCAGTATCTACGTCGGCAGCGCCTCGAGCATCCCGGCCTCGACGACCACCACGGCGGCGCCGTGCTCGACGGTGGGGGTTCGGGTGAGCACAACGTCTGGGGAAGGGTTCGCCGGCCCAGTGGATCTCGCGCTCTCGACAGACGCTCAGGCCGACGTCAGTTCGCTGAGCCTGGAAAAACAGGTGCTCACACCCGCCGAACTTGGCTCGGGCTCCGGCGGGTACAACGAACAGACCCTGAGCATCACGCGCAACGGCAACGGACCCGCCACAGGCTCCTTCCAGGTGTTCGTAACTGGCAGCAGCGGCTCCCTGAGCGAGCCGGCAGCGACCGTCGAAGTCGAGCGCGTCCCCGGGGCAATCTCAAAGGTGGTCGGCACAGGTGGCTCCTCAACCCCAGGCGCCGTGCAGACCCCCGCGCTCGATGCTCCGGGCTCGCAGCTGACCCTCACGGGCGCCGGCTTCTGCCCGGGCACGAAGGTGGCTGTCGGCGATCCGGACACCACCCCGGGCACGGACGATACGGCGACGCCTGAATCGATCGCACCCAACGGCACCTCTCTGACATTCCGCGTCCCACCAGGCGCGGTGAGCGGCCCCATCTATGTGCTCCCCCCAAACGGTCCCGACATCGTCGGTCCAGCGCTCACGGTGCAGTCGTTCCGAAGCACGAACGGCTTCAAGTTCGCGAACCCGACGAACGGAGTGACTCTGGATCAAACGATGGTCGACGAAATCTTCGGCCAGGGCGAAACGAACTACAACGTCTTCGGGTGGCTGGTTCGCAAGCCCGAAGCGCTTCTGTTCGAAGAACTGGCCAACAAGCAGATACACGGTGGCCTGTGCTTTGGCATGGCCTACTCGAGCCTCGAGTTCTACGACAAACCAAACGAACTCGCAGGCTTCCCGAGCGAAGGGGGAGGCGACGCGTGGGACCTTACGGGCGCAGGTGCGCCGTCCGCACAGCTGCTGCGTTTTCTGACCGAGCGCTTTGTGCTGCAGTTCACCGAAAACCTGATCCCCGCTGCGGTGAACGCCCTGATCGGCATCCACGGCACCAACGATGACATCGACGCAATCGAAGCCGGTCTCGCCGAAGGTCAGCCGGTGATGGTCTCGATGACACACTGGAACGGAGCTTCCTACGGTGGAGGGCACACCGTGCTCGCGTACGAAACCCATCCGGAACCCGACGGCAGCACCGCCGTCGATGTCGTGAACTCAAATGAGCCCTACACGAGCAGCGAGGAAAGCAACAGCACCGAACACGATGAACGCGAGTTCACCAAGTCGCAGATCATCATCACCAACGGCAACTGGGAATTCAAGGAGGGCGCTGACTTCGCCGGGTCCAACGGCTTGCCCTGGACAGGATCGGAGGCGGACATGGTCGTCTACAAGCACTCCGAACTGCCGATCATCAACGGTCAGGGCCCGAAACTGCCCAACCTGGCCGACGCGCTGGCTGTCAACTGGTTCGGTTCCGCCGGCGACACCGTCACCCAGCTGAGCGGAGGCGGCCGGTCGCTGATCTCCGGCGGCCAGCTGGCTCCGGCGAGCTCGTGGCCGAAGGGCGTCGCGCCGATCCCCAACTTCAGCGGCCAGCCCGGGCCGCTGCAGATGGTGGCGTCCAACCCGAAAGTCGCGGCACCGCTGACGGCCACGGTGGTGCGCAGCGCCGGTGGCGGCGCGATGCACATGAACCTACCCGGCCTGCAGGCCAGCCTACAGACGACGGCACACGCCGGGCAGATCGATCGCGTCAGCGTCGATCCGCGCACAGACGCGATCGGCTATCAGACCAGCGCCACGAGCACGCCCCTCGACGGAACGCTGCTGTCGGCTTCGAGCGCAGCAGCCAGCGCACAGGCGAGCGCGAGCACGACGAGCGCGCTGTCGGATCATCTCGTCCAGTTTCAGACCACCGCGTACCACGGCGGCGATGAGAAGCTGGCCTTCAAGGGCGGACGCGAATTCGTGCTCCATCACAGCGGGCCGCCAACGACTCTCGCAGTGAGCCTCTCTGCGCTTTCCGCCAGTGGTCAGCCCATCGCCGTGCGGCTGCCGGTCGTGCGGCTGGCGAGCGCGGAGACCCTGACCGTTGCCCCCGGCAGCTGGAAGGCACTGAGCTCGTCGCTCGTACGCCTCACGACAAGCATCAACCACCACGTCACTAGCCGGTTGGTCCGTGGCCACACACTGGGGCGCCCCTTCGCGAGTATCCGGCGCGCGGTACTGCAGGCAAGTGGCTCGCACAGCTATCGCGTCGAGGTGCGCCTCGGTGTAAGCCACGCTCCCGCACACGCGTGGCTGTCAATGGCGGCGACAGTCACGCGGGGCGGGCACGCAGTCACGCAGGCGACCCCAATCCAACTCGACGGTCCGACGCTCACGGCAGGCGACGTGTACTTGACGTTGCCCAAGCGGCTGTCCCCAGGCCGCTACGCCCTGCATCTGCGGCTACTCGAGGCGACCGCCAGCGGCTCGATCCAGGGCTCGAAGATCGTCACCCGGACAACGTCTGTCGTGGTGCCGAAGTCGTAGCGCGGCTCTCGCCGAGGTCTTCGACGGCCGCGCGGGCGTCCCGAGCACGCATCGGCCACCGTGACGCCCTTGGGAGCAGGCACGACCTGCTGAAATGGGGTGGCGATGAGCACGGTCTCCACCACTGAGCGGGCGCCTGCTAACGGCGCCTCCAGGCCCAGCGAGGGCGACGGGCGCGGAGTGTACGAGCTCGACGTCAGCGGGATGCACTGCGGGTCGTGCGCCGCCCGGGTGCAGAGCGCCCTCGGCAGCGAGCCGGGCGTCCTGGATGCGGTCGTCAACCTCGCGACTGGCCGCGCGACGGTGGACACCGCGGCGGGCGCCGTCGCCCCCGAGCGCCTGGTCGAGGTCGTCGAGGGGCTGGGCTACGGCGCGGCGCCCGTGGTCGCCTCGCAGACGCCGGCCCGTGCGGCCGAGGAGCTCGACGCAGCCGAGGCGCGCGAACGTGCCGGCTGGCTGCGCCGGATCGTCGTCGCGGTGCCGCTCACGACGGCCATCGTCGTACTCACCTACACCTGGCCTCACAACGAGACGGCGCGCTGGATCGTCGCCGTCCTGGCCGTGCCGGTCCAGTTCTGGTGCGGGCTGCCGTTCCTACGCGGGGCGCTCGTGCGCGCGCGGGCGCGCACGACGAACATGGACACGCTGATCGCGCTCGGCACGCTCGCGGCGTTCACCTACTCGACCGTCGAGCTGTTCACCGCCACGAACCTGCACGACCACAGCGGGCCGGGGGAGAGTTCATGAGCGGTCACCTGCACTACGACATGGCGGCGATGATCGTCACGTTCCTGCTGATCGGCCGCTGGTGCGAGGCGAGCGCGAAAGGCAGGGCGGGACGGGCAGTGCGGGAGCTGGCGATGCTGGGTGCCTCGCAGGCCAGGCTCGTCGACGAGCAGGACCCCCTGGCCCCGGAGCGGCTCGTGCCAGTCGAGCAGGTGAGGCGGGGCGAGGTGTTCCTCGTGCGCCCGGGTGACAAGGTGCCGGTCGACGGGATCGTGCTCGCGGGGGACTCCGCCGTCGACGAGTCGATGCTCACCGGCGAGTCGCTGCCAGTGCAGAAGCACGCCGGCTCGATGCTCACCGGCGCGACGCTCAACGTCGACGGGGCGCTGCGCGCGCGCGCGACCGCGGTCGGCGCCGACACTGCGCTGGCGCAGCTCGTCGGGCTCGTCGAGCGGGCGCAGGCGTCGAAGCCGCAGATCCAGCGGCTCGCCGACCGGATCGCCGGCGTGTTCGTGCCGAGCGTGCTGCTCCTCGCCGCGCTGACCACGGCGGGGTGGGTGCTCGCGGGACAGTCCGAGCGCGGGTTCCTCGCCGGTGTGGCCGTGCTGATCGTCGCGTGCCCGTGCGCGCTTGGCCTCGCGACCCCAGTCGCGATCCTCGTGAGCAGCGGACGCGGGGCGACGCTCGGGCTGCTGATCAGGGGGGCGGAGATCCTCGAGCACAGCAACCAGATCGACACGATCGTGCTCGACAAGACTGGCACCGTCACGACCGGCGAGCTGTCGGTCGCGGAGCTGTGGAGTGAGCCCGGCGTCGGGGACGACGAGCTGCTTGCGCTGGCGGCCTCGGTCGAGGCCGGCTCCGAGCACCCCGTGGCGGCGGCGGTCGTACAGGCCGCACGCGAGCGCGGGCTCGAGCTCACTCCGGTCTCAGCATTCCGCTCGCTTCCCGGGCAGGGTGTGCACGCGACCGTGGAGGGAGAGACGGTGTGGGTTGGACGCCCCGCGCACGAGGGCGAGCGACCGCCCGTACTTGACGCATGGGAGCAGGGCGGCAGGACCGCAGTGCTCGTCAAGCGTGGCGAGCGCGTGCTCGGTGCGATCGCGCTCGCCGACACCGTCAAGCCGGAGGCACAGGCTGCGGTTCGCGGGTTGCAGCGCATGGGCATCGACGTCGCGCTGCTCACCGGGGACAACGCCCGTGCTGCGGCTGCGGTCGCCTCACAGGTCGGTATCTCGCGCGTGCTCTCCGGGGTGAGCCCGGCGGGGAAGGTCGAGGAGGTGGTGCGGCTGCAGGACGCGGGGCAACGGGTCGCGATGGTCGGCGACGGCATCAACGACGCCGCCGCGCTCGCCCAGGCCGACCTCGGGATCGCGATGGGGACGGGTGTCGGCGCCGCGGTCGAGGCCGCCGACATCAGCGTGCTCTCGGGCGACCTGCGCGGCGTTGCCCGCGCGCTACGTCTCGCGCGCGAGACGTACGACATCATCCTGCAGAACCTCGGGTGGGCGTTCGGCTACAACCTGATTGCCCTGCCGCTCGCGATCACCGGGCTGCTCAGCCCGACCCTCGCGGGCGTCTCGATGGGGCTCTCGAGCGTGTGCGTCGTCGCCAACAGCCTGCGCCTGCGGCGCTTCGGAGCGCCCGGGCGCCGGACCCCGGTCCGCTCCGCCCGCGAGCGGGTGGCGGGCGTCGCGCTCGCCGCAGTCGCGCCGGCCCTGCTGCTCGGAGGGCTCGTGCTCGCCGACCCGAACACGTTCGTCGGTCCGCCGACGGCCAACCGGATCGTGCACGAGCCGGCTGGCGAGAGCCTCTACATCACCGCCCTGCCGCTGGAGCCGGGGACCGTCGATCTGCACACCTACCTGGTGAGCGCGGGGAGCACGCAGCCAAGCATTGCCGCGGTTGCGATGCGGGGTACCTCCACGACCGGTGCCACCGCGACGCCCCGCTTCTTCGCGGCCGGGCCCGCGCACGAGATCGGCGAAGTGAAGCTGACACAGGGAACGTGGACGTTCCGGATCTCCGGCGCCGACGGAGCCCACCATCCGCTCGGCGGGTCGTTCACGATCACGATCGGCTGAGTCACGATCGGCTGGGGAGAGGTCGGTTGAGCAGCGGTAGGCTTGCGGTAGGGCGGGCCAGGGTAGGGAGGGCCCCAGGTAGGGAGGGCCGGCTGGCTGGGAGGCGTCAGCTCAGCAGCTGCATGGCGGCGAACATGTAGGCCATGCCGAGCGTCATCACGAACATCGAGGGGCGCAGGTCGCGCTCGCAGATCAGCGGCTGGACGGCGCTCGCGGTGAGCGTGCCGTCGGGGTTCACCGCGTTGCCGGCGACGATTGCGTGGTTGTCGAGTCGGCGGTAGGAGTTCGTCACCCACAGCAGCGCCTGGGCGGTGAAGTACGCGACCAGCAGCCACGTGATCGGCGCGACAAAGCCGGAGGGCGACCACATGTAGACCATCGCTGCGAGGTCAATCGCCATCACCACCCAGAGCACGTTCACCGCGCGGCCGCTTAGCGCCTGCGCGATGATCCAGGCAACCACCACCCCGGCGGCGTTGGCGAACAGCAGCTGCCAGAAGCCGGTGGGGATGTTGAAGTGGTCGAGCGACGCTGGCGCGAACATGAACACCATGCCGAGCGCCATCAGCACGTGGCCTGAGTGCCACCACCGCCGCCCGCCGTGCGTCTCGCTCACGTGGCGCGCGTGCAGGACGAGGACGACGAGGAAGGCGAGCGTCCATAGCACCGCGAGCCAGCTGGGGAGGATGTTGGTTGCCCCGTGGGGCGCGCTCATCGACATTCCGCCCATCGCCGTTTTGGTCGTGTGGGTCGCGCCCATCGACATCCCGTTCATCACCATGGTGGAGGAGTGCGTACCCATCGCGGAGGAGTGGGTTGTGCCCATCGCGGCGTGCCCGGTTGCGTTGCTTTGGCTGCTGCCCATGACAGCCATGACAGTGCTGCCTCCTTCGATTCAGTGGCGCAGGTGGATCGGTTTGGCGAGAGTATCACTGGCCGCGCGGCTGCGCGACGAACTGTCTCGTCTCCGCTCCGTGTGACCGGTGGTATTCTCGCGCTGCGATGAGAATCTGTCGCCGTGCTCTCGCAGGCCCGCGAGTCCTCCGACTTACGCTCCTCGCCGCCCTCGTACTGCTCCTCGCCGCCGTGCTGGGCCACGGCTCTGGAGCCTCCCTCGACGGACTGATGTACCTGCTCCCCGCGCTCGTGCTCGCGGTCGTCATGCTCGGCCGCCGCTACCCCGGTGAGCGCGTCATCGAGCGGCTGCGCGAGGCGCGTGCGACTCGACCGCGCGCGCGTGCGGTCAGCGCCCCGCGTCCACGTCAGAGTCCGCGTACGCACCGGCGTGGCGGACGCTTGATCGCCGTCTCGCTCGCCGGGCGCGCGCCGCCGCATGTGGCGGGCTGTTGCTGACGGGCGCAGCCCGCGTTCCCGATCGCCCGATCCCGCCCTCTGGTGGCGGGACCACCTTGACCTCCGCCGGCGCGTGCGTCGCGGAGTCCGCCACGCGATTGGAGTTGACATGCTTGAAGACGACAAACCCGCGCGGGTCGCTGAGCGCGCGCCATCCACTGGCGAGGGGCTGCGAAGTCGCCTGCGCATCACCCGGCGCGGACTGCAGATCGCGCTCGGCTGCATCTGGCTGCTGGACGGGCTGTTGCAGTTTCAGAGCTACATGTACAGCCACGCGTTCATCACCGAAATCATCGAACCGACGGCCAAGGGACAGCCGGGGTTCATCTCCGACCCGATCCTCACGCTCGCGCACTTCTACGGGCACGACCTGACTCTATGGAACACGCTCGCCGCGGAGATCCAGTGCGCGATCGGGCTCGGGCTGATCCTCAGCCGGCGTACGGTGCGTCCCGCGCTGTTTGTCTCCTTCGCGTGGGCGTTCGTCGTGTGGTGGTTCGGCGAGGGTTTCGGGACGATCCTCTCGGGTGCGCCGGTCTCGCCGCTGATGGGCGCGCCCGGGGCGGTGCTCGTGTACGGGCTGATCGGACTGCTCGTATGGCCGAAGGACCCCGAGGGCGAGCGCTCCGTCGCGGAGGGCGAGCGCTCAGTCGCCGATGGCGGGCTGCTCGGCGACCGCGGCGGGTTGGTCGTTTGGTCGCTGCTGTGGCTCGAGGCGGCGGTGCTGTGGATGCTGAACGTCGACCGCTCCAAGGGCGCGATCCACGAACAGATCGCGGGTATGGCCAGCGCGGCACCGCACTGGTTGGCCACCACGCAGAGCTCGGTCGCGAACGCCTCCCAGGGCGACGGCGCGACGATCGCCACCCTGCTCGCGCTCGCGTCGGTGCTGATCGCGCTCGGCGTGTGGACGCGGTGGCGCCCCGGCGCACTCGCGCTCGGGGTGGTGCTCTCGCTTGCCTACTGGGTATTCGGGCAGAGTCTCGGCGGTCCGTTCTGGGCTGGGCAGGCGACGGACGTCAACACGGGGCCGCTGTTCGTCCTGCTCGCGTTCACGCTGATGCCCCGGCCGAGCCCGTCACGGAGGGCCGAGCGCGTGTCACTGCCCGTCACGCCGGCAGACCGGGTCGCCGCCGCGGTCTGATGTGAGCTCACCAGTCCTCACCGCCCGCCTCGCGCCCCGGCGGAGCGGAGAGGGCTGCCAATCTCCGCCGCCGGCGCACCACGAGCACCAGCGCCACTCCGCCCAGCACGATCGCCACGAGCACCACGATCGCCGCGACGGGCGTCTTGGTGCCTTCCTCGGGGACCCAGAAGAGCTGCCCGTAGATCGTCGCCGGCTGCGTGCCCACCCGGATCGGCACTTCCCATTCGAAGACTTTCGTGCGCTTGGCCTGGTTGGTGACCTCGGGTGGCAGCAGCGGCGACATCCAGTGGATACGGTGGTCGTGCCATTCGAACTGCCCCGCGCGGTCGATCACGCTCCATCTCGGTGTCGCCGTGGGGGACGCGGAGGACGGAACGGCGACGTCGCCGTAGAAGTTCTGGTTGAGGTAGTACGCGGGTGAGTGCAGGTTGACTTCGACGGTGCCGTTGGCCATCACGCGCGCGTACGGTTCCTGCTGGTAGCCGTAGACGGTGACCGTCTTGCCCGTGTGGTTGAGCACGATCAGCCGGTCGGCGAATTCGAGCACGTGCAGGCTCAGGCCGGGCACGCTCGGGACGACGCGGGTGATGTAGGTGCGGTAGTGGTAGCTGCTGCCCTGGTCGAAGATCGGGTTGCCGCTCTCCTGGAACTTGAGCTGGCTCGCGCCCAAGGCGCCCGCGGGGAGCAGCGGCACCAGGGCGAGGGCGGCGAAAGCGACGGCGACGGCGAGCCAGCGGGAGGTGCGTGCTCCCCACGGCTTCGGCCCCCCCGGCCGAGCGTACTCGCCGCCGGGGCGGCGCGGGTATGAGTGCATGCAGGGTTGCGAGGTCACGTCCCCACCGCCGAGAGCAG
Source organism: uncultured Solirubrobacterales bacterium (assembly GCA_963701215.1). GTDB lineage: Bacteria > Actinomycetota > Thermoleophilia > Solirubrobacterales > Solirubrobacteraceae > Palsa-744. The sequence goes on along the minus strand of OY969580.1, from coordinate 2,893,408 downwards.
CCACAGTCCAAAGCTCGTGAATGCCACCATCACCGCCAGCATCCAGGTACTGGCTGCGCAGTGCCTCCTGCGGGTCGCGGTAGAGCGTGAGCGCGCGGTCGTGCGCGAGCGTCAGGCCGCCGACGTGGCCTGCGAGCAGCGCGGCGACCTGCACGTACCAGATGGCCGCGTAGGAGACGATCCCGTAGTGGATCTGGTAGTTGTCGGTGCCGAGCAGGTTCGCCCCGTTGCCGAGCGGGTCGGAGGCGAGGTAGACCATCGCCTGACTCTGCCAGATCAGCAGCGAGAAGTAGTGCGCCAGCACGTACGCGAACCCGATCGGCGCGAGCGTGTGCGCGAACGTGCGCATCAGGTGGGGGACCTCGTAGCGGCCGCTGACGCTGTGCACCCCCAGGACCCCCAGCCGGTACACGCACGCGATCACGCCGATGCAGAACAGCAGGCCGACCGAGTAGGCCAGCTCCTGTGTGGCCATCTGGCCGAGCCCGAGCTCGGCGAAGCGGCTCTGCAGCCACGGCTCGCTGTCGTGCCAGTAGATGCCGTTGCTGAACCCGTCGAACGTGGTGATCCCGATGATCGTGCACATCAGCGCCACCGTCCCGCGGCGCATCGGCAGATCGGTCAGCCCGCTCAGCGGCCGGCGCAGGTAGACCACGCCGTCCTCACCGCGCACCAGCGCGGAGATGCGTGCGAGCAGGCTGTAGTACACCCCAAACCCGTCGGCCTGCTCCCCCCACCCCTCCACTCCGAACACCGTCATCCCGGCGACGCTCCACAGGAAGTACCCCAGCGACAGCGTCGCGATCAGCGAGGGTTCGTCGCGGTTGGGGATCGGGTACACCAGCTCCAGCCACCCGAACCCGACCAGCGTCGCAATTGCCGGCCACACCCCCAGCCACTTCGGGTAGGGCAGCGGCGCGGTCCGCGCGCGCAGCGGTGGGAGCGTGTCGAGGCCGGCGCGCAGCACCCGCGCGCACGTGCGCCACGGGTTGAGCGCCCGGAAGACATCCCCGAACAGCACGCTCAGCACCGGCATCCCCACCCAGAAGACGACGTAGACGAACGTCACCGAGAAGTTCACCGCCCACACCTGGGCGCCCGCGAAGCCGCTGTACACGACCACCACGAACAGCCCCACCCCCACGACGTTGCCAAGCACGTCCACCGCGCGCGGCAGCACGAACAGCGCCCGGCGGTGCTGGCGCTGTAGCTGCGGGCGCGTCCACAGCGTCGAGAGCGCCACGAACGACGCCACCAGCACGACCGCCGCCGCCCAGCTGAACAGCCAGGGGGGGATCGGCAGGTCGGCCTTCCCGACGATCCCGTGCGCCGAGGCGCTCGCGGGGAATAGGAGCGCCCCAAGGCCAAGTCCGCCGAGCAGCGACAGCCGCACACGTGCGGGGCTTCTCATGGCCGCGGCAGTCTAGCCCTGGGCGCACGCTCCACGCCGCAGCAGGGGCCTGGGGATCCCGAGCACAGCAGCGCGGGCACTTCTGCGGATCCCTAGAAATGCATCAGTAGTGATGTTTTATCTGCAAATAAAGCTATAACGCATCATAAGTGGTTGACGCTAGCTTTGTGTTGTGGTATACTGCATCAGATCCGATGTACTATCCTCGTATACGCGCTTAACACATCATAATCGATGCATCTCGATGAACTAATGACCGACGCCGCCGTGCTCACCGAGCTCGGCCGCAGGCTGACACGTCACCGCCTCGAGCGCAACTGGACTCAGGCTGAGCTGGCCGCCCTGGCCGGGGTCGGCCAGGCCACTGTGCAGCGCACTGAGCGAGGGGAGTCGGTGCAGATGACCTCGATGATCAAGCTGCTGCGAGCCCTGGGACTGCTCGGGGGCCTCGAGGTCGCCGTCCCCGAGTCGATCGACCTCCCGATCGCCCGCCTGGAGCGCGAGCAGCGCAAGCTCCGCCGGCGCGCGCGGGGCCGGAGCCGTGGGCGCGCCTCCACCGACCAGCCGTGGACGTGGGGCGACGAGCCCGGCGCGGCCGTATGACAGTCGCGGCCGTGACGCTGTGGGGGTCGCGGATCGCGGCGGTCTCGATCGACGAGGCCGCGCGCTACGCGACGTTCCAGTACGACCCGGCGTTCGTGCGCAGCGGCATCGAGCTCGCGCCGGTCCGGATGCCGCTCCGTGCACAGCCCTACTCCTTCCCGGGTCTGCCGGCCGACGCGTTCAGAGGTCTGCCCGGCCTGCTGGCCGACTCCCTGCCCGACCGTTGGGGCACGGCGCTCGTCAACGCCTGGCTGGCCTCGCAGGGACGCGAGGAGTCGAGCTTCGATGTCGTGCAACGGCTCTGCTACGTCGGCACCCGTGGCGTCGGCGCGTTGGAGTTCCAGCCGGCTCACGAGCCGACCGTCGCCGGCGGCGCAGAGATCCAGGTCGAGGCGCTCGTGCGGCTCGCCAGCGAGGTGCTCGCCGCCCGCGCGGAGTTCGTGGCCGAGCTGAGCGACAACCCCGACGAGGAGGCGATGAAGGCGATCCTCGCCGTCGGCAGCTCCGCCGGCGGCGCGCGTCCGAAGGCGTTCATCGCCTACAACGACGCCACCGGCGAGGTCCGCTCGGGACAGGTCGAGGTGGGGGAGGGCTTTCGGCAGTGGCTGCTGAAGTTCGACGGGGTCGCGCGCGCCGGCGACCACGGACTCGCCGACCCCCAGGGCTGGGGTGCGGTCGAGTACGCCTACTCGAAGCTGGCCCGGGCGGCCGGCATCGAAATGACCGAGTGCCGCCTCCTGGAGGAGCACGGCCGCCGGCACTTCATGACCCGCCGCTTCGACCGACCCGAGGGTGGCGGCAAGCTGCACATGGAGACGGTCGGGGCGCTGGAGCACGTCAGCTACAACGAGCCGGGCACCTACAGCTACGAGCAGCTCCTGCTGCTGATCCGCCGGCTGGGACTCGGCACGCCCGTCGTCGAGCAGCAGTTTCGGCGCATGGTCTTCAACGTCCTCGCGCGCAACCAGGACGACCACGTCAAGAACGTCGCCTTCCTGATGGACCGCGCGGGAGCGTGGTCGCTGGCTCCCGCCTACGACGTGACCTGGGCCTGGGTGCCCGGCAACCGCTGGCTCGACAGCCACCAGCTGTCGCTCAACGGCAAGCGCGACGGGTTCACCGTCGCCGACCTGCGCGCGGTCTCCCGCGTGGCAGGCCTCAAGCGCGGCCGCGCCGAGGCCGTCCTCGCGGAGGTCCGCGACGTGGTCGCGGGCTGGCTCGAGGTCGCCGAGGAGGTCGGCGTCGACGAGCGGATGGCCGCGCAGATCGCCCGCTCGCACCGCCTGACGCTGCCGACGCTCTGAGGTGGCGCCGAGCTGGCGTACCGTCCCAAGCGCGGAGTACCTTCGAAGCACGCCACCGCCGACATCGATGAGCCCCGTTCGGCCAAGGTGGGCGGCATGAGAACATCCACACCTGCGCCGCACACGACCGCGGGTTTGCGAACGTACGGTCCTCTCCCCACTGCGGTTGAAACCGGTTCTTAGAACGTCGTCGGTGGTGCGCTCGCTTCCACCTGCGCTCCGGCGGCGCCGATGAACAGCACCTGGAACGGGCTCGAGCTGTGCGCCGCCACCTCGCTCAGCACCGCCCGGCCTGCCGCCACGATCCGCCCGCCGCGGCGGGCGACCCCGTAGACCACGAGGCTCTGCTGCGCCACGGCCGAGTCGTTGTTGACTGTGCCCGCCGCGCCGGCGCTGCCACCTTCTTCGGTTGAGTGCACACCCGAGACGGCGATCTTGGGCGCGCTGGCGGGCGCCTGTGGGGCTTCGCCGATGAGCGCGCTCACGCTCGTGGGTGTCCCGGCGGCCTGCACCTGGTCGTCGACCCACGTGACCTGCGCGCCGGGCGCCACCAGCGGTAGGGAGGTGAGCGCGGCTTCCAGGCCGGGGGCGTTGTTCTGGTAGAGCGTCCCGCCCGCGGCGTCCTTCACGGTGATCGCGATCGGCACGTCGCGCAGCGTGTGCGAGGAGGTGTTGCGCAGAGTCACCACCGCGGCGGTTCCTTCGGAGCTGTGTACCACCTGTGTGGCCACCACCTGCACCTCACGGCTGGCCTGCGTGATCGTCAGGCCCCGGCTGGCCTGCGCGGGGTTGCGCGCCCGCTCGATCTTGGCTGCCCTTTCGAGTTGCGCGCTCTTGTCCTGGCTGCTCTCACAGCCCCCCAACGCGAGCGCCAGCAGGAGCACCACGCCGAGGCGCCTCACGCGCGCCCCACCCAGCCGGCACGACGGGCGCACGCCGCCTCGCCCAGCGCCACCACGCCCCGTTCCGCGGCGCACGCTCCCTCGTCGCCCAGCGCCACCACGCTCGGTTCCGCACTGCGAACGCCGTAGGGCCGCCTCGGGGCGGCCCCATCCCTACCCCTCCCCGCTTTGGCCTGCTCCTCCCGCGGGTTCGCCGTGCCCGCTGGGGTTCTCACCCGAAGGCCCCGCCGATGTACTCGCGCGTGCGCTGCTTGCGGGGCGCCTCGAAGACCTGCTCCGCGGGGCCGTACTCGATCAGCTCGCCGAGGTGCATGAACGCGACGTGGTCAGCCACGCGCTGGGCCTGCTGGAGGTTGTGGGTGACGATGACGATCGCCACGCTCTCGCGCAGGCCGACGATCAGCTCCTCGATCACCGCCGTTGAGATCGGGTCCAGGGCCGAACACGGCTCGTCGAGCAGCAGCACCTCCGGGTCGGCCGCCAGCGCGCGCGCGATGCACAGCCGCTGCTGCTGGCCACCGGACAGCGCCAGCGCCGGGCGGTCGAGGTCCTCGGCGACCTCCTCGTGCAGGCCGGCGCGGCGCAGCGCCTCGCGCACCTTCGGCTCCAGCTGGCTGCGCCGCGCGCGGCGGCGGCGTCCGGGGGCCTCGCGCAGGGCGTACGCGACGTTCTCGAAGATGCTCATCGGGAACGGGTTTGGCTGCTGGAAGACCATCGTCACGCGCCTTCGCAGCGCGTTGACCTCGATCTCGTGGATCTCCTCGCCGTCGAGCGTGATCCGTCCCGCGCGGCCCGCCCCGGCGGTGACCTCGGTGAGGCGGTTCAGCGCTCGCAGCAGCGTCGTCTTGCCCGAGCCGCTTGCGCCGATCAGTGCGAGCACCTCGCCCTGGCGCACTGGCAGGCTCACGTCGCGCACCACCCACCGCGTTCCGTACGCGAGCGACACGGCCTCGATTCGCATCCGCTCCTTCGCCGGGGTGCCCGCGGGCCGCGCCGCGCGGCGGCGGGCCACGGCCGAGGGGCTGCCCGTGCCGCCGCCTGCCACGGCGGCGGTCGCCCCGTTGCTCGTGCCGTCGGCCGGCGGGGGCGTCGCCACGCGCGGGTGGCGGTCCACCGCGATGCGGCGCACCGGTGGGGGGGTCACGCGCTCCACGACGTCCTCCCTGCCAGGTGTCCGCCGCTCACGTCCGTCCCTCCCTGTTGAGCAGCCTCCCTGCGAGGCTGCTCCGCCTGGTGCGTTCGCTTCCGCTGTTCAACGTCAGTCGCGTCACCACCGCGTTGAGTCCGAGCACGATCATCAGCAGCACGAAGCCCGCCGCGTACGCCTTCTGGGGCGAGTTGCCGTCACCCGTGGGCGCGAAGTAGTAGATGTAGTAGCTCAGCGACGACCCGGTGCCGCGCAGCGTGCTGAGCACGGGCGCCCCCCCGGCCCCTTCGAGCTTCAGCGTATTGAGCAGAATCAGGATGACCGCGGTGTCGCCGATGATCCTGCCCATCCCCAGCACCGCTCCGCTGGCGATCCCCGGCCTGCACGAGGGCAGCAGCACCCGCCGGATCGTGGTCGCGCGTGTCTTGCCGAGCGCGTAGGAGGCCTCGCGCAGGCGTGCCGGCAGCTGCAGCAGCGCCTCGCGCGTGGCGCCCACCACCAGCGGCAGTGCTAGCAGCGACATGATGATCCCGGCGTTGAGGAACGACTGGCCGCCGACCGTCCCGTTGCTGGCGCTCGCGGAGAGGAACCCGAACAGGGGCCGCGCGAAGATCAGCAGCCCGAACAGCGCCAGCACGATGCTGGGGATGCCGGCGATCGTCTCGATCGCCGACTCGACCGTGCGCGCCAGCCACCGGGGGCGCGCGTACTCGACCAGCCACACCGCGATGCTCACGCCGGCCGGGGCGGCGATCGCGATGCCGATCGCCGTGAGGATGAACGTCCCGACGAGCGGGTCGAGGAAGCCGCCGGAGTGCTTTTCGCTGAGCACCCCCGCCGAGGGCGATTCGACGAACAGGTTCAGGCGCAGCGCCGCTATCCCCTTGATGAACATGAACGCCACGATCCCCACCGCCACCACGCACAACCCGATCCCGACCGCCCAGCACAGGCTGTAGGCCAGCCGGTCGGTCAGCGGCCACGAGGAGGTGGATTCGCGGTGGGGGCGGACGACGACGGTTGGGGACGGCGCCGTTGACACGCTCATTTGATTCGCTCTTCCGTCGTACTGCGCCCGCATGGGCTGGCCGAAACGGGGATTCTCGCCGAAGGCGAGTGTCTCCCGGCTTCGGCAGGGCAAGCTGGACAAGGACGCACCGAGCGAAGTGTGCTTGGCACACGAGCGAGGGAGGACGCCGGCCCAGCGCCGCCATGTGCGTTCATGCGCCGATCCCGTACCGTTTGAGTGGCTGCCTCGCCGCCCACCCGGCGAACGACAGCATCGCCGCGCTGAACAGCAGCACCGCGCCGATCGCGTACACGGTGTGCCCCATCGGCGTGTTGGGGTTGTCGCCGAATTCCTTGACGATCGACGCCGCCAGCGGCTGGATCGGCTCGAACAGGAACGTGAGCCCGTCCAGCGGGTTGGGCGCCCACGGCCGCCCGCCGCCGAGCATCGCGAGCATGATCGCCTCGCCGAGCGCGCGCGCGGTGCCGAACACCGTGGCGGACACGATCGCGGGCCGCGCGGCGCGCACCGACACGCGCCACGTCGTGCGCCACCGGTTGACGCCGAGCGCGATCGAGCCCTCCCGCCAGGCGGGCGGGACGGCCGCGAGCGCGCCGGCGGTGAGCGCGATCATGATCGGCACGATCATCACCGTGAGCACGAGCGTGGCGGTCAGCAGGTCCGAGCCGCTCAGCTGCACGACGTACTGCACCGATTCCTTGCGCCCGTTGCTGATCAGCCCGTTGACCCACGGGGCGATCAGCAGCAGGCCCACCAGCCCGTAGATCACTGACGGCACGCCCGCCAGCAGCCGTACCACCGGTTCGAGCACGCGCCGCACCGGCGTCGGCGCGAACTCGGTCAGGAAGATCGCTGCGAGCGTGGAGACCACCAGCGCGATCGTCACCGCGCCGGCGGTGCTCAGCGCCGTGCCCCAGATCAACGGCCACGCGCTGAAGTACAGCAGCGGGTGGCCGGGCAGCGCCGTGCCCGTCTGCATCGCGCGGAACTGCGTGACCGGATCCCCGCTGTTGCCGAACCACCCGAGGCCGTTGGCCGCGAACGACGGCCACCCGTTGACCATCACCGTCACCAGCATCGCCGCGATCAGCGCCAGCGTGCCGGCGGCCAGCACGCCGAGTCCGAGCTCGACGCGCCGGTCGCGCGCGGCGTCCTTCAGGTGGCTGGCGCTGCTAATGGATCGCGATCCAGTCCGAGTTGATGATGCCTTTGGTGGTCTTGTTGCCGCTCGTCACCCAGCCGATGAACTTGGCCGCTTCGCCCTTGGGGACGCCCTTGGTCACCATCCAGAAGTTGCGCACGCCGCCGTACTGGCCCGTCCGGGCGTTGCGCAGGTTGCAGGCGACGCCCTGGTACGCGGCCGCGTTGACGCCCGCCGTGTACGCGAAGGAGACGAACCCGATCGCGTTGACGTCGGCTGACACGGCGTTCTGCTCTTCGCCGTTGGAGTCCTCGGCGCTCGCGCTGGGGGAGATCCTCAGGTCTTCGCCCATGAAGATGTTCTGGAAGGCGTCCTGGGTACCGGAGGCGCTGGAGCGGTCGAACAGATCGATCGGGCCTGTCTGGCTGGAGCCCGGCACTTCGCTCCAGTCGCGGGTGTCCCCGCTGAAGATGCTCTGGATCGTCGTCTGCGAGAAGTTGGCGACGGGGTTCTTGTCGTTGGTCACCACGCAGATGCCGTCGCGCGCGATCTTCGTGAAGACGAGCCCTTTGGGGTCGGTGCTGAGCGGGTCGCGCGAGGAGTCGCCGATGTCGAAGCGCCCGCTGGCCGCGCCCGCGACGCCGATGTCGGACTGCCCACCCTCGACCTTCGGTTCGGGGATCTGCGGGTACTGGTGGTGGTAGGCGGCGGCGAGTTTCTGGGCGAGGGGCAGCACTGACGTCGATCCGCCGATGATCAGGCGTTTGGCCGCTGCGGCTGTCGCGGGCGCGGAGACGAGCAGGGCGAGACCGATCAGAGAGAGGACCTTGAGGGTGCGGTGTGCGCGCACGGAGACTCCTTTGCTTTCGAGGGGCGTCGCGCAGTCTCGGCCGCTCGCCGGGTGGCCCCGTGAACAGGTGGTGGTCAGTTGGAGAAAATTTGGTGAAGGTGCGCACGGTGCCGTTCGACGATGTTTTGTTTTTGTGAAAGCGGGTTGCTTTTCCCGCCCGCTCCGGTAGACCTGCGGTACCAGCGGCGCCGGCTTACCGTCGCCCTGCCGATTTCCTCTGCCTGCGGCCGCCGCCGGCCGGGGTCGCCCAGCCATGACCGACGAGCCCCTTCCCGACAGCCCCGCTCCGCTTCCGCCCGCCCTTCCCCCGGGGAACGGGCGCGCCAACGGCCGGCCCGCGGACGGCCGCGCCGCCGTGCGCTCGGGCCTTGCGCAGCGGCGCAACCCGGTGCTCGCGAGCCTCGGCGCGGCTGCCGCCAACGTGCGGCGCGTTGCCTTCCGCGATCCGCTCTCGCTGTTCCTGCTGCTCGCCTCGATCGGCCTCGCGATCGCGTTCGCCACGCTGCTCGGCTCGATCGCCCCCAGTAGCGCCGGCCGGGAGGTGCCGATCAGCAAAGTGCACGAGCTCGCCCGGGACCGCCAGGTCCACAACGCTCTGCTACTCGACCACGACAACCGCGTCGAGCTGGTCACCCAAGCGGCGCCGACGGTGAGCACCATCACGATCGTGCACCGCGGCAGGCGGAAGCTCTCCGTCACCACGACGCGGCCGGGGCCGGCCATCGCCGGGGTCGGGACGCACGAAGTCCTGTGGGCGGCCTACGTGGCCTCCGGGGCGTTGACCCAGACGATCCAGCACGAACTGGAAGCCTCGGGCGCGGTGGTCGCGGTCGACCAGCAGTCGGGCAAGGGTACGAAGACGATCGTCGTCCAGTTCCTGATCCCGATCCTGCTGCTCGTCTGCCTCTTCTCGCTCTTCACGCGCCTGGGCGCCGAGGGCGCGGGCGGCGGCATCGCGGCCTTCTCGCAGTTCGCCGGCAAAGGTCGCAAGAAGGGCAAGGGCACGACCGACCGCATCACGTTCGCCGACGTCGCCGGCGCCGGGGAAGCGGTGGCCGAGCTGCGCGAGATCCGCGACTACCTCGCCGAACCGGGCAAATACCTGAGCGTGGGGGCCGCCGCGCCCAAGGGGGTGCTGCTCGTGGGGCCGCCGGGGACCGGCAAGACGCTGCTCGCCAAGGCTGTCGCCGGCGAAGCCGACGCGGCCTTCTTCTCGCTGTCGGGCTCGGACTTCGTGGAGTCCCTCGTGGGCGTCGGCGCCGCGCGCGTGCGCGACCTCTTCCGCAAGGCCCGCAAGGCCGCGCCCGCGATCATCTTCATCGACGAGCTCGACGCCGCCGGGCGCAAGCGCGGCGCGGGCATCGGGCAGGGCAACGACGAGCGCGAGCAGACGCTCAACCAGATCCTCGTGGAGATGGACGGCTTCGCCGGCGACGGCGGCCTCGTCGTGATGGGGGCCACCAACCGGCCCGACATCCTCGACCCCGCGCTGCTGCGCCCCGGCCGCTTCGACCGCCAGATCGTGATCGACACCCCCGACGTGCACGGGCGCCTGGAGATCCTGCGCCTGCACGGGGGCAAACGCCCGCTCGCCCCGGACGCCTCGCTGGATGAGGTCGCGCGCCAGACCCCCGGCTTCAGCGGGGCGGAGCTCGCCAACGTGATCAACGAGGCCGCCCTGCTGAGCGTCCGCGACGGGCGTGTGGAGCTCGACCAGGCGACGCTCGAGGAGGCGATCGACCGCGTCGTCGCCGGCCCCGCCAAGCGTCACATCCTCACACCCGAGGAGCGCTGGCTGATCTCGATCCACGAGTCCTCTCACGCGGTGGTGACCGACGCGCTCGGTCAGAAGACCTCCACGCGCAAGCTCTCGATCGTCGCGCGCGGCCGGCAGCTCGGCACCTCGGCGCACATGCTCACCGACCGCGACCAGGTGATCATGAGCGAGCCCGACCTGCACCGCCAGCTGATCGCGATCATCGCGGGCCTCGCGGGGGAGCGCCTGGCCTTCGGGAACCACTCGACCTCCGTCAACGACGACCTGCACGCCGCCACCGCGCTCGCGCGCTCGATGGTCACCTCCTTCGGCATGTCGCCCGCGCTCGGCCTGGTGACGATCGGCGAGAAGGGCGGCGAGGTCTTCCTCGGCGCCTCGCTGCAGGATCTCGGCTCGGTCGGGCCGGAGACCCTGAACGTGATCGACTCCGAGGTCGAGCGGCTCGTCGGCGACGCCGAGGCGCGCGCCGCGGCGATCCTCGACCGCAACTGGTCCACCGTCGAGGAGACCGCCACCGCGCTGCTGGAGCAGGAGACCCTCTCGGGCGTGGCGCTGGAGGCTGTGCTCTCCACGGTGCAGGAGGTCTCGCTCGAGGAGCTGCGCGACGTGCGCCGCGCCTCCTCCGCGCCCCCGCGCTTCACCCGGCGCCCCGACCCCGACCCCGAGCAGGCCGGATGAGCGTCCGTTCGTCCGGGCGCCCCTGCTCCCCTCCGCGGCTCGCCCCCCGCGGCTCCGTACACGGCGGTCGGCCCGCTCGCGGGCCACAAGTCCGCGGTGACTGCGGATGGGCGCTGTGAGAGGCCGGCTGCCCTCCCCGGCGATGGTCGTCGCGCTGGTCGCGCTCGTGTTCTCCACGACCGGCCTCGCCGACGCCGCCCGCCACGCGGTGGTCGCGATGATCGCGGGGCACCCGGTCAGCTCCACGCCCCGCGCGGGTGCGCTGCTGGCGCTGGGTCGCGACGGGAAGTTCCCCGCCGCGGCGATCCCGACCGTGGCCAGCGCCAGGGACGCCAAGCGGCTCGACGGCAAAACCGCCGAACAGCTCGCGCCCACCTGCCCGCCGGACACCGTTGATCTCGGTACGTGGTGCCTGGAATCGACGCCGTACTCGCTCACCGACGCCGAGCTCGGCAAGAACAACTTCATCTGGGCCTCCACGAAGTGCGAGGAAGAAGGCGGCTGGCTGCCCTCGGCTTCCGAGCTCGTCGGCGCCGCGGCGCGCGTGAAGCTCGAGTCCACGATCCACGACTCGCCGCTGACCGCGACGATCGACCTCGACCCGACCCGGGGCCTGAAAGACGAACGCGAGATGAGCTCGACGCTGGTCACCACCGAAGCGGGCTCGGCGGCGGCCGGCTTCGAGGGCGTCTCCGAAGGCGCGACCGGCAACCCCCGGCTGGGCCAGCCCAACCCGGTCCCGCTGCCCGCCGACCCGCTGCCCGAATCGCTGCAGTACGTGACCGTCTACGACAACGGCAACAAGGGCGGCTTCGCCGGCTCGCAACCGGTCGACGAACCGCAGAACTTCCGCTGCGCGTACGCTCCGACGCCGGGGGCCCTCAACAAATCGACTTCCTGAGGGCCTGCTATGCCGATCTCCCGCTCGCCCGCGCGCCGGTGGCACCAGGTGGTGTTCTTGATCGGGCTCGCCGCGGCCCTGCTTCTCGCTCCGGCGCACCAGGCCCGCGCGGTGATCCTGCCCGCGACCACGATCGACGGCCCCTCCGAGGAAATCGTCGGCTTCGGCGGGGTGGCGATGGCCGAAGACGGCACCGGGGGGCTGGTCTACCTCAAGCGGGTCGAAGGCGTCGCCCACGTGTTCGTCTCGCGCTACCTGGAAGGTCGTTGGCTGCCTCCGATCCGAGTCGACGCAGGCGAGCCCTACGCGGCCAGCTGGCCGCGGATCGGAGCGGCCGACGGCGGGGAGCTGGTAGTCGTGTGGGCCACGCCGTTCGCGACCGAAGACGAACGCCCGGTCGACGAGCTGCTCGGGGCGACCCTGGGCCCCGGCGCCTCGACGTTCGGCCAGGCGATCCTGCTCGACCCCGACATCCGCGACGGCACCGGCACGAGCCCTGACCTCGCGATGAGCTCAACAGGCCAGGCCGACGTCGTCTACAGGGTCGTCAACAACGAGCTGACCAGTCAGCAGCTCACGATCCCGCTGCTGCGACCCGGCGACGTGATCGAGGAAGTACGCGTCGCGCACTACAACGGACGGCGCTGGCTGCGATTGGGAGCGATCAACCGCGACGCGGGGGTCTCGATGCGCCCGCCCACGGAAGCCAACGCGCCGCGGATCGCGATCGGCCCGACCGGCAACGGGGTCGTGGTCTGGCAGGAGCCCGACATCGAAGGCGTCGCGCGCATCTGGGCCCGGCGGCTGTTCGGGAGCACGCTCGACTACGTGATGCCGGTCAGCGCCGAAACCTACAACGGCGTGCCGATCGGCCAGGACGCCGAAGCGCCGAGCCTGGCCGTCTCGCGGCTGGGTGAGGCCGTGGTCGCCTACCGGCAGGGTGTCGGTCCCGGCTCGCCGCTGCCCGGGCCGCGCATCTTCCTGAACACGCTGCCCAACGGTGAAGCGCTCAGCGGCGCGGAGCTCCTCGGCTCGAGCATCGCCGACTCGGCGGTCTCCGGGGGCGCCGCCGCGAGCGTCGGGCCGCCGAGCGTCGACGTCGACGAAAAGAAGGCCTGCGGCTGCTGTACGACTCCAACGGGACTCCGCGCGTGATCGAAGGCGACAACCACGGGCTGACGAGCGCGGTCTCGCTCGGGCCCCCGTTCGCGGGCGCGGAACCGACCTCGGCGAGCGCCATGAACCCCGCCGGGGGCGGTGTCTCGGCGTGGTCGAGCGCCTCCGCGCAGGGCGACCCCGCGGTCGCGGTGCGCGAGGACTTCCCCGACGGGGCCGTGCAGACCGCGCTGCTCAGCGGCGGCGCCGGGGGGGAAATCGGCGAACTGGCCGTCGGGCGCTCGGGGCTTGGCGACGGGCTCGTCGCGTTCCGCCAGGGGCCGTTCGGCAACGCGGCGATCGTGGCCGTCCAGGTCTCCGCGCCGCCGGCCGGCCTGCTGATCGACGCGCCCAAAGGGTGGGTCGAGCCCTCGCAGGCCGTGGTCTCCTGGCAGCCGGGTACCTCCGCCGACGGGCCGCTGCGTTACCAGGTGGTGCTCGACGGCCGGCCGCTGCCGACACCCGCCGGCGCCTCGTCCCTGCGCCTGGACCCGCGCGGGCTGGGCTCCGGGCGCCACCGCGTGCAGCTGCTGGCCACCGACGCCGACGGCCAGGCCACGCTCTCGCCTCCCTCCACGCTGGAGGTGGACGGCGTCCCGCCCACCGTCAGGGTCACCGTGCACGGCGGCACGGTGAGCGTGCGCGTCAGCGACGCCTACGCGGGCCTCGACACGCGGGCGGTGAGCGTCTCCTTCGGCGACGGCGCCCTCGCGGGCGGGCGTGCGAGCCTGAGCCACCGCTACGCGCGGGGCGGGGTCTACCAGGTCGTGGTCCACGTGCGCGACCAGCTCGGCAACGCGGGCGTGGTGCGCCGGCTGGTGAGCGTACGATGAGTGCCCGTTTGCGACAAGCTGGGCAACGCGGGCGTGGTGCGCCGGCTGCTGAGCGTGCGGTGCGTCTCCGTGTTCGCACCGCGGCTCCGGGCAGGCAGGTGCACATCGCGCATCTGGCCGGGATCTGGGGCTTTCCCGTCAGGCGCCTCGCGCTGCTGGCGCTGTGCGCTGTGCTGCCCGCGCTGCTCGTGAGCTGCGCCCCGGCCGCCGCGGACGTGTTCGGGCCGATCGCGCTGGCCTCGGCGAGCGCCGTCCCCGGCGATCCGCAGGACCAGCAGGCCGACCACGCCGCCGACGCCGCGATCTCTGGCGACGGGCGCTACGTCGCGTTCGACGGCTCCTTCGGTGGGAGAACCGGCGTCTTCCGGCGGGACCTGCTGACCGGCGAAGTCGCTGTGGTGGCCGAAGGCGACGCGGTGGAACCCTCGATCAGCGAAGAAGGGCGTTACGTGAGCTTCACCACGACCGCGCGCTTGGACGAAGAGAACGACACCAACTCCGCACCGGACGTGTACGTGCGCGACATGGACCGCCCGAGCTCCCAACCCTGCCCGGAAAACTGGGAAGCCTCCGAAGAAGCGCGCGAGGCGTGCGCGTTCACGCTGGTCTCGGCGGTCAACGGGTCCGCGCAGGGTCTCTCCTACGCCTACGGCTCCAACCAGGTCTTCGAAGTGACCCACCTCGGGTCGCTCGCAGCCGGGCGCTCGGCGATGAGCGCCAACGGGCGCTACGTCGCGTTCGTGACGAGCGCGGTCTCCAACCTCGCCAATCCCAAGCGCCCCCTCCGGCCCGCGGGACCGGAACCGCCAGAAACTCCGGCGCTGCAGGTCGCGGTACGCGATCTGCGTACCAGGGAAACGCAACTCGTCAGCGTCGTGCGCAACCCCGTGAGCGGAGCGCCGGAGCTCAACGAAGCCGGGCAGCCCGAACCTGTGCCCACGGTCAGCGATGAAACCTCTCTCTACGGGGCGGTCTACTCTGGCGGCTCCCCGCCCGTGTTTCCGAGCCCGTGGGCGGGGGCGTCGATCAGCGCCGACGGCTCGACTGTCGCGTGGATGGGCCAGCAGATCGGCGTCCAGGCCCAGGTTCTCTCTGCAACCGACGTCGCGACGCAGCCGCAGTACACCGAGCCGCTGTGGCGGCGCATCGGCGAAGGGCCCCAGGCGCCGACGCGGCGCGTCACCGGTGGCTCGGACCCAGCCAACCCGCTCTGCGTGGCGAGCGGCGAGACGCTGCTCGCCCAACCACCGACGCTGGCGAACCCCTGCCAGGGGCCGTTCGACACGGTCGGGGGGTTCGGCGGGGAAGTGGGGCTCTGGACGGGCGGCACGGCCTACGACTACCTGCCGCGCCTCTCCGCGGACGGCTCGACCGTCGCGTTCATCGCCAACGCTCGCGAAGTCGCCAGCGGGGAAGAATTCAAGACCGGGGAATCCTCCAGCGACCTCTACGTGGTCGACATGAGCGACGGTCTCACGCGCGTGCAGGCGCTGCGCCGGCTGACCGAGCTCGCCGGGGGCAACTTCAGCGATCCGGCGCGGGTGGCTCCGATCGTCGACTTCGGTGTCTCGCCCGACGGCACCCAGGTCGCCTTCTCGACCGAGCGCACTGTCTTCCCACTCGGCTCCCCGGCCTTCGTGAGCGCTCCGGCTGCGCAGGTCGGGGTGGTCGAACTGTACGACGCCGACCTCGCCGACGAAACGCTCACCCGCGTCACCCAGGGCTACGAAGGGCAGCCGGCCGAAGTCCCGGCGGGTACGACGAGCCTCACCGACTCGCCCTCCTTCTCTGATGACGGCGACCTCCTGGCGTTCTGCTCGAACGCCGACAACCTCGTCTACGGCGACGGTAACAAGACCAGCGACGCGTTCGTGGTGCCCCGGCTGCAGTTCACTCCGACGCCCACGCCGCAGGACATCTCCCCCCCGCCCGCAGGCCCTTCGCTCGGCTCCCTCTGGGAGCTCGGCGTCACGGCGCTCTCGCAACGCAACGGGTCCGTGCTGCTCGACGTTGAGGCTCCCGGTGGCGGCGCGCTGCTCGCGAGCGCGCAGGGCGTCGTCCAGGTGTCCGCGGCGCACTCGCTGGCGGCACGCCGTCGCGGGCGTCGCTCGCGCGCCGTCAGGGCCCGCGGTGGGCTGGTCCTGCAAGCCACGTCGGCTACGAGCGTGGCGAGCCGCCGTGTTGCCGAGACTGTGAAGCCCGTGAGTGAAGAAGGGCTCGTAACGCTGGTGCTGACACTTTCGCCCAGCTACCGGGCGCTCGCCTCCCGGCCCGGCGGGCTGTCCGCCACGGTGACCCTCACCTTCGCCGCGGCCGGTCACACGACCCTGAGTCAGAGCGTCCCCGTGACGTTCGTGCGCGCGCCGGCGCGGCGCTCGCGACGGGCGGCCGCAGCCCACCACCGCCGCGCCGGCCGGGGGGAGCGCCGCCGATGAGCCCCTGCCGCGCCCTCGCTCTGCGCACCCTCCCGGTCCTGCTCGCCCTCGCCCTTGGCACGGGCCCGCTCGCGGCGGGCGTCCACGCCGCCGAAGGCGAAGGCGACGGCGGGGCGACCTGGCGCCTCGAACAGCCGCTGCCGCCCGCGCTCCCCGACGGTCAGCAGGCCGCGACCCCGATCGGCCTCGGCCGAATCGGCGACATCGAGTTCTGGGCACCCAACCGCGGGCTGCTGATCACCGCCGGCAACCCGCCGACGATCCCACCCGGCCTGTGGGCGTACAACGGTGTCGCCTGGCACGAGCTCTCGACGGTCTGCGGGGCGACCGACGGGCGCATCGCGTGGGCCGGCCCGGACGAGTTCTGGACTGTCTCCGACGGACGTCCCGGGCAGGCCAACATCGAGGGCAGCCCGCCGCTGGAAGACAACACGCTGTGCCACTTCGCGGGCGGCCAGGTCGTGGGCTCCTACGCCTCGCTGGCCTTCCTGCCGAGCTCCTACCAGGCGATGCACGGGGCGGCGTGCCTCGGTCCCGAAGACTGCTGGTTTGGCGGAGACCCGCTCCCCGAAGGTCAGGTCGGCGCCTTTCACCTGCACTGGAACGGCCACTCGCTGGCGGCAGAACCGAACCCCCAGGGGCACGCGGTCGAGGATCTGCGCGACTTCGCAGGCAAGCTGTACGAGAGCGTGCGGCTCAACAACGGCGACCTGCTCAGCGAACCGGAACTGCCCACCGAACCGTCGGACGTGCACCTGATCGAGCCCAACGGCGTGCAGCCCCGGTTCGTCTCGCTGCTGCCCGGCGTACCGCACTACTCCGAAGGGGAGTTCCCCGAGGCGCTCGACTTCCTGCACCTCGGCGCCGACGAACAGGCGCTGTGGGGGGCCAGCGACCCGACGGTCCCGACGCCGGAAGGCTCCACCCAGGGTCAGGTCACGGTTCTGCGCTACACCCACGGCGAATGGACCCAGCTGCTCGGTCCCACCACCGAGCCCGAAGGCCACAACCCCTTCACCACCGAAACCGAAGAAGGTCCTCACGGCGGCGGCGCCAACGAAGCGGTCGGCTCGCTTGCCGCCCAGCCGCCGATCGAAGCCGAACGGGCGCAGGGGAGCGAAAGCGCCTGGCTGACCCTCGACTCCCGTTTGAACTCCGGCGAAGAACCGCTGGCGTTCGCGCACCTGGCGCGCCTGGACGGCGAAGGGACGATCGCCGAACGCCAGACCCTGCCCTCCGAACAGGAAACGCTGGAAGGCGTCGGTCCGAAGGGGGCGGCCGACAAGATCGCCTGCCCGGCTCCCGATGACTGCTGGATGGCGACGACCCAGGGGTACCTCTTTCACCTCGCGCCGCCTGACGAACGGCGCCGGCCCGAAGACACCGACCCGGCCTTCTCCGGCCTGATCACCTACCGCCCGCCTGACGCAGGCATCCCGCCGGTGGTGCCCGACGCGCCGCCGGAAGACGACTCCGGACTGACCGAAGGACCCCCTCCCTACGGCACCCGCATCGCGCTGCCCCCCCGACGAGCGAATCGAAGGTCGCGGTCCCGCTGTTCTCCAACATTCGCAGCCGGCTCGTCCGCGGCAGCACGCTCGAACTGCGCTTTCACCTCGCGGTGCGGGCGCGGGTGCGCCTGCTCGCCAAGCGTCGCAGGCGCGTGGTCGCGAGCACCCCGATGCGCACCCTGGCGGCGGGCAACCGCGTGCTGCTGCTGCGGCTGGACCGTGATCGCTGGCCGACCAAGCTGGCTCTGCAGAGCCACGCGCTCGCGCCGCTGCCGACCGTCTCCGCGGCGGCCGGGGCGACGAACACCGTGAGCACCGGCCTGGTGGCGCTCCCGCACACGACCTCGTTCGCAGGCCTGGGACCGCTCTGGTGAGGCGCCCGCGCGTTACTGGACGTCGGGTTCCCCGGCCGGTGCTGCCCGTGGGCACGCTCCTGCTCGCGGCGCTGCTGGCGCTCGCCCTGACCGGCGCCTTCGACGGCACGGGCGCGATCTCCCGCGCCGTCGGAGCGTCGAGCGCGGGCGAACCCACGGCGCAGACCGACGACTCGGTGCCCGCGCGCGAGGTCACGATGATCGGCTCCTCGCCCGCGGAGACCCCCGGCGAGACGTGGGGCATCGGCGAAGTCGGGACGGTCGCTTCGAACAGCTGGGGGATCGTCCGCTACACGACCGAAAGCGGCTGGTCGCTGGCCCCCGGCCCGCTCGACGCCGCGGGGCAGCCGCTGTCCGGATTCGAACCGGACAACAGCCCGCTGACGGGGGAGATGACCCCCGACGGCGCTGGTGTGCTGCTGGGAACCGGCGCCGGGCAGGAGGTCGTACTGGTGCGCAACCCCGGTGGCGCCTTCACGCAGACGGCGCCGGTGCCGACCGAAGGAGAAACGCTCGCAGCGGGCGAAGAACCGCTGCTGAAGAGCGACGAGAAGCTCTTCAGCACCGCGCGCACCCCGCTGGTGGCGGCACTGGAAGAAGCGGGCGGTGACGCCGGCGCGCTCGTCGTGCCCGTGAGCGAAGGCTCGAGCGTGGAGAACCAGGTTCTGTACTGGAACGGCCGCCGGTGGTCCTCTGAGCCGATCGAAGTCCCGAAGGCCAGCGAAGAAAAGGGCGGCTTCCGCGTGCTTGCGATCGCGGCCGCCTCGCACGCGGTGTGGCTGCTGGCCCAGCTCTCCTCGAGCTCGCCCACCGTGGCGCTGTTTCGCCGCCACCTCGGCACCGGTGGGGAACCGACGAGCTGGCAGCCGCTCGCACCCGCGCCGGGCCAGGCCGCCGGAGCTCCCCTGCAGGTCAAGACGGTCGGCGCGGAAGCGCCGTTCACTGTCCCCGGCACCGGCGAGCCGCCGACCACCCAGGCGCAGATCCTCACCGCGACCGACGAAGGCGTGTGGATCGACGGGGAACGCACCGACGCGCACGTACGGCTGACGATGTTCTTCAAGCCCGCGGCGGGCGGCGCCGACAGCGGCGAAGTGCTCGCGAGCTGGTGCAGCGCCGACTCGCCGGCTCCCGCCTGCACCCACACGCTCCCCGAAGAAGGGCTGCCGACCGGTCCCTCGCGGAGCTTCGCCTGGGCGAACGCCTCCGCTGCCACGCCGTTCGGCGAACGGGTCATCACGGGCCTCGGCGAAGGTGTGAGCCTGCGCCTGGAAGGCACGGAATTCACACGCGTGCTTGCCCTCGGCGGCTCAGAAGCGCCCGAGGACGTCGGCGGCACGCTCGGCGCCGCGTTCTCCAACCCGCGCGAGGGGTGGCTGGGCAACTCGGCGCTGCCCGTCCACCTGACTCTGAACCCCGCGCCCAACCTCCTGACGCCCTACCCGGTGCCCTTCCGCCACGCGCTGACGGCGATCGCGCCACAGCCCGGGGCGCCCGTCGGGGCGCTCTCCAGCGAGGCGCTCGCAGTCGGCGACCAGGGCGAGGTGGCGCGCTACGAGCCGGGCGAGGGGTGGCAGCCCGAAAGCCTGTTCGGGGCCGGCGGGAAGGTGGAAACCGGTGTGCGGCTGCGGGCGGTCGCCTGGCCCACCCCGACGCGCGCCTACGCGGTCGGAGAACTCGGGCAGATGTGGCTGTGGCGGGGGGAAACCGGGTTGTGGGAACCGGACCCCGCCACGCCGGTGAACTTCCGCGGCAACCTGCTTGGGATCGCCTTCGATCCCAACGACCCCAGCCGCGGTTACGCGGTCGGCCAGCAGGGGGTGCTGCTGCGCTACGGCAAGACGTGGACGCAGGAAGAACTGCCGCCGGAAGTCGCTGGCGCGAGCTTCACTTCGATCGCCTTCGCCGGCTCGGAAGCGATCGTTGCCTACCGCCAGATTCACCTCGAAACCGCCACAGAAGGCGACCACTACACCGGTGGCCTGCTCGTCAACGACGGCTCGGGCTGGCACGTCGACCAGGGCGCCGCGCTGGCGCTGGGTCGCAATGTGCCGTGGGCGGTCGCTGGCCTGCCCGACGGCGGCGCGGCCGTCTCGGCGACCCCGGGCGGGTACTCCGAAGCGCCGCTGATCCTGGAGCGCGAATCTGCGGAAGCGCCGTGGCTGCCGACGTCGCCCTACCCGGGCGACGAAGCGCCCGGCTCACTGGCGCTGTTCCGCGAAGGCGGCGCGCTGCGGGCGATCGGCTCGGGCGGTGTACCGTCGACGATCCAGTTCGAAGACGAACGGCCTCCGCCGGCGGGCTTTCCCCCGAACCTGATCAAACCGTACCCACTGGCGACGGGCTACGTCATCCGTCAGACCGCGGTGGGCTGGAGCGACGAGGAGCACGAACGCAACGACGTCCGCGATCCGCTCGGCGAATACAAAGCCTACGACATGGTCTACCAGCCGGACCCAACCTCTGCGGTCATGATCGACTCCACGGGCACGCAGGGCTGGGCTGTGGGCGGTGTGGTCGAGGAAGCCGGCAACGGGCGGCTCGACACGGCCGACGTCGATCGCTACCCGGCCGACGGGGTTGTGCCCCCGGGCTTCGCCACGGCGCCGGTGCCGACGCATCCCAGCGAAGCCACGTTCGCCATCGCCGGCGGCGCGCAGTGCCTGGCGCCCTGCGCCGCCCGCGCCAACGCGCGCCTCGGCCCCGACGTGTGGCTCTCCTCGGCGCTCGAACAGGCCCGGCAGATCGCCGGCGTGCGGGCGTTCCTCTACACCGGGCCGCGCGTGACCAGCGGCGAAGGCCACGGTCTCTACGCCGTGCCCTACGCGCGCGAGCTCGCGCGCTACGCGGAACTGCTCGCGGCTGGCCCCAACGCCTACCCGGTCGCCTCGTCCAGCGATCGCGGCCCAGGCAGCGAGTGCGACTTCCAGAAAGCCTTCGCCGGCTTCCCCGCGCCGTTGGGGGGAGCCGAACGCGCGGCCGAAGGGTGCGCGACCTACTACGCGCTGGAATCGGGTGGCGCCGAGGGAAACGTGCGCGTGATCGTGCTCGACGACTCGAGCGGCGTGGGCGAAGCGCAGCTGCAGTGGCTGGCGGCGCAGCTCGGCGACGCGAAGGAACACAGGGGCGAAGACGGAAGCGCGGAACCGGAGCCGGCGATCGTGCTCGGCAGTGCCGACCTGAACGCGCAGATCGCCGCCGGCGATCCGGCCGCGCAAGCGGTCGCGGAAACGCTCATCGGCGGCGGCGCCTCGGCCTACTTCTACGACGCGCCCGAACAGAACATCGCACAAACGCTGCAGCTGCCGGGCGGCTCGATCCCGACCTTCGGCTCGGGCACGCTCGGCTACGTCACGGCCGTCCACGCCGAAGAACAGGACTTCCTCGGCCAGATGGGCTTCCTGCTCGCGGAAGTGGACGCCGCTCCGAGCGCGCGCAAACCGAACAACGTGGCCCCCGTCAAAGCGCGGCTGATCCCGAACATCGGCGAACTGGCGCTCGAAGCCAAGGGCGGGGTGCTGCTGCGCCGCAGCCACGCGGCGCTGTTCGACGCCCTCGCCCGCCGGCCCCGCGCGGGCGGGAAGTCACAGCGCGGCGTCGACAGCAACGAAGCGGCGCAGTACATCCCGATCCCCGCGAACTGCATCGGCGGCGCCTGCGCGAGCGCGATCCCCGTGGAATACGAATTCAGCTCCTCCAACCCCGACATCGGTGAATTCGTCGCGCCCAACCTCGCCTCCCCCGAACCGCAGACGACGGTGCTGTTGGGCTCAAACGAAAAACCGATCTCCGACTCCAAATCGGGCCTGTTCTGCGCCTACAACGCGGGCACGACGGTCGTCACGATCTCCGCCGGTGGCCTCTCCTCCTCGCTGACGGTGACGGTGCAGGCCGGCAGCGTCCGCCGGCCTTGTGGGACCCAGCTGCTGAAAGGAGTCGCAAGCGAGCAGCAGGTCGTTCCGGCGCCCGTGCCGCCGCCCGCTCCAACGCCCACCCCCGCGCCCGCCTCCTCGCCCCCGCCGGTGCCGCTGCCGCCACCGCCGCCACCACAGCCGCCGCCGGCGGCTGTGGTGCGCCCGGCCCCGCCCAGGCCCGCGCCGCCGCCGTTCGTCCCGCTGGTCGCGCTGGGAGCGCCGGTGCTCGCGTTCGTGCCCCCGCCCGTCCCCACGCCCGCCCGGCCGACGCCCCCGACAGGCACCTCGGCGGTCACCTCGCCGGTCGAGGTCGCCGAACGCGAAGAGGAGCGCGAGGAGGCCCCCGAGTCGGTCAGCAACGAGGCGCTCGCCTACAGCGCGACCGAACACGAGCCCTCGCCCGTTTACGTCCTCGGGTTCGTGGTCCTGGCGGCGTTCGCGGGCGCGGGGGTGCGCCGACGGCCCCGCCGTGGGCGACGCGAGCTGCGTGTCGCGCCGGCCACGCTCTCGACGATGCGCGCGCAGCGCCGGATGGGCGACGATCGCAGGCGGCCGTGACAGCCGCCGCCACTTCGAGGACAGCCGATCTTCACCACTTTGCAACACGATTGGCACCGCGATGCGCAAAGTTTTTGAGACAGATCCGCGAGCGTCGTGCGGGACGGCGGCCGGACTGGTGTCCTTCGCTGGTCTGTGCGACTTCAGTTCCTGCCAACGCCGACGGAGATCCACGAGATCGGAGCCAGATGCCTGACGCCCACCACGCCCAGAGCCTTCGCGCGAGACTGACCCTCGCCCTCGCGACGACCATCTGCCTGCTCGCAGTTGCGGCCTCGGCCCTCCTGCCGAGCACCGTGCGCGCCGCGGAAGCCAAGGGCTATGGCGAACTGACCCGGTTCGGCGAAACCGGCAACATCGGGGGCAAAGAAGACCCGGGCACCACTGACAAGCTCGACGAACTGCGAACCGACGTGTTGGGGGTCGACCCGAGCGAAGGCAACAGCGTCTTCGTGCTCGACGAACCGAAACAACGTAGCGGGACGAAACGCTTCTACCGTCTGCAGAAGTTCACGGAAACCGCCGGCGCCTACTCCCTCAGCGCGTCTGTCGAATTCGAAGAAACATACCCCAAGGTCGCAGTCGGAGAAGAAGGGGAAGCGGAACCGACCGTCGAGGGGTTGGCGGTCGATCCCAGCGCGGGCATCGTCTACATACTGGCCGTGGATCTCCGCGAAAAGAAGCTTGCTGTGGACAGCGGGGGGCCTGGTGACACCGACCTGCCGGTGGCGTCGACGCTCTACGCGTTCTCGACCAAAACGGAAGCGGGAGCCAAGCTCGTGCCGGCGTCTGGCACGAAAGAACCCAATCCGAAAGAAATCGGCGTGCTCACCGGTCCGGGCGAACTCGGCTCGCAGTCCGTGACGCCGGGGAAGGCACTCCTGGAACCGCACGGCATCACCGTCGATCCGGCGACGGGCGAAGTCATCATCCTTGCGCACGTCGACGAAAAGGGGGAAAAGGAAGACAGCATCTCCAACCCAGACGACTACTACGTGCTGCAGCGGATCAGCTCCACAGGCGTCCTCGGCGATCGGTACACCGACAAGACCTACAAGCTCAAGGAAAAAAACATTCAGGGCTTCACGCCGATGCCCCACTCTCCGATCGTCGTCTCGGTCTCGGGCACCGAGCACGTGTACATCGGCTTCGACGGCCTCGCCGAAATACCCTACGACTTCACGTCCTCTGCGGCGCCCACGCTCCTTCCCCTGTCGGAAAACCCCTCCGGCCACGCGATCGAGGGGGGAGTGGACAGCGCCCCCGACGGCGGTCGCCTGACGGCGTCGCCCGAAGGGACGATCTACGGGGCCAACGAAGGGGTCACCAACGAAGAGTTCAGCAAGGGCGAAGCCTACGCCGGTCTGACCGCGCTCTCAGGCGCCGACGGGTCGTTGATCGGATGGACCGGTGGCCAGGCGCCCCACGGCGAAGACGACCAGTGCGTTCTCACGCCCTACAACTTTGGGGAACGCTTCATCAGCATCGCCGCCGGCTCCGAAGGCAAGGTGTTCGCGCTGGCGCCGGAATTCCTGCTGCGGCAGAAAGAAGGACCGCCGATCATCGAAGAAAAGGAAAATCCTCCTGGGTCGGGAGAATTTGAAATCATAGAAAAGCCAACCTTCGAAGCGCTGCCGGAGCCCTTCTTCGACGCCGTGGTCGAGTTCGGCCCAGGGGGCGCCGGGTGCCCGCCCGCGGAAGCCACCGCTCCCGTCGCGAAGGTGAGCGGCATCGAAGTCAAGGGCGAAGAATCGGTGAAACCGGGCAGTGAAGTAGCCTTCTCCTCGCACCTGAAACAGGCCGACGCCCTGAAGGTCGTCTGGAACTTCGGTGACGGATCGGAAGAAACCGTGTCCGAAGATGAGTACCAGAGCACCGCCTCCAAGCCGCACAAGTACACTACCGAAGGCGCCTACACGGTCACCGAGACGATCTACAGCGACGACCTCGATGCGCCCGAAGAGGCCGTCTACCACGCAGGGCAGCTTGGGACCCCGACGCTCACGGTGACCCGAAAGATCCACGTCGGCAGGCAGCCGCCGAAAGCGCAGTTCAGCGGACCGGCAGCCGTGAACGTGGGCGAAGCAGCAGATTTCGAAAGCCTCTCCACAGACCCTGAAGGCGCGACGCCCCTGGAATATGTATGGAACTTCGGCGACGGGACTTCCGAAACGGCCCGGAGCAAGACGCCCACCACAAGCCACACCTACACGCAGGCCGGCGCGTACACGGTAACCCTGACCGTGTACGACCAGAACGGACTGAAAGCCGAAATCACGCACCCGATCACGGTCAACCAGCCGGAAACTACTACTCCTACTACGACCACGACTACCACTACTCCTCCTCCACCACCTCCTCCACCACCGCCTGGCTCACTCTCCTATGAACTGAACCTGGGCGCCACGTCGCTCACGGCGAGCTCGTCCGGCGCGCTCCCGCTCAAGGTCGAGTGCCTCGGTCAGAGCAGTTGCTCGGGCGGCACCGTGACGCTGCGTACGGTCAACGCCGTGAGCGCGGGCCCCCACAAGAAGAAGGCGGTCCTGACGCTGGCGAGCGGCTCGTTCACGGTCGCGGGCGGTCAGGACGTGGTCGTGACGCTGCACCTCTCCTCCGAGGCCAGAACGCTGTTGAGTCACTCGCACGTCCTGCATGCGCTGCTCACGGTCGTGGCTCACGATTCGACGGGCGCGGCGCACACCACGCAGACCACGGTGACGCTGCGCACGGCGACGAAGGCCAAGAAGAAGCACCGCTGACGACGGCCGGGCGCCACTGATCAAAGGTCGGCAGCCGATGGGCGTGGAGCCCCTGGCTGCCGGTCTTTTCGCCGGGCCGGCTGGTGCGGTCCCACCCCCTGAGCGGGGGGTGTCACCCTGTGAAGATTCGTTAATCCATGGTGAACTTCATGCGCCGATCGGGTGAACTATTGGTGAAAGGCGCGGGTGTAAAAAACCAGGATCGTAACGTCGCAGAGCCTGTCTGCTGCGATGGTTTGCCGTGCGGGGGAGCGGACATTCCCCAGCACGACCATATACCCTCATAGGAGGTAGTTCTGGTAATGACGTTTCGATCCGCGCGCCGCCTAGTACCGGCGTGCATCCTCTCGGCGGCCGCCGTGGCCGCCCTCGCGGCGCCAGGCGGCGCGAGTGCTTCCTTCCTGCTCGGAAAATGCGAAGGCGGCGCGATTCACGGTAAAGGCTCGTCTGCGCAGAAGCTCCTGCAGACCGAAGTCTGGAACAAGAAGTTCAACACCTCCGCCAACCCGTTGGCGTGCGACGGCCCCCCGTTCATCGGCACGGCGGAACCGAAGGCGAGCTACACCTCGACCGGCAGCGGCGTCGGCCTTGAATCGTGGGGGGTCGAAACCAAAGTGGGCGGCGAAATCAGGTTCGGCAAGGAAAACGCCTTCATCGGTACAGAGATCGCGCCGAACAAAGAACAGTCCGAAGAGATCCTCAAACATGGTGCGGGAACGCTGCTGACGATTCCGGTCGCGCAGCCAGCGATCGCGATCCTGATCCACCTGCCCGCCGGCTGCACCAGTGTCGAAGGGGGCCCGGTGGAAGGTCGTCTCGCTCTGAAGGACTCGGTCGTCGAGAAAGTATTCGAAGGCACCGACGTCGAATGGAGCAAGGTCCTGAACAAGGCCAAGCTCAAGGGCACGCCGGAATGTGAAAAAACCGGCAAGAAGACCCACATCACGCGCGTGGTGCGTGAAGACGGTTCGGGCACGACGGACGCATTCATGAAATACCTCGGCGTCGTCGACAAGAAGGAAGTCGAACCGGGCGTGTTTTGGAAGACGCTCGCCGAACCAACGAACAACACCGTCTGGCCGCACCAGGGCACCGACGAAGTGAAGCGGGGCAACGGAGGCGGAGGCCTTGTGACCAAGGTCGAAGAAACGGCCGGCAGCATCGGCTACGCCAACGTCGCTGACGCGCGCCATGCCCATCAGTTCACGCCGCCCTCGCACGGACCGAAAACGTCTCAGTTCTGGGCCGAGGTCGAAAACACCAAGGGTACGTACTCCGACCCGGCGAGCAACGGGGACGTGGAAGCAGGCGCCGAGGCGAACTGCTCGGAAACCCTGTACACGAACGGGACGAAGAAATTCCCGCCGCCCACGACCGAAGAACTCTGGAACGAAGTCACGGTCTCCAAGGTCCAGCCGGTGAAAAACTATGACATCTGCTACCTGACCTACGACCTCGCGTTGACCAAATACTCGGCGTTCACCAAAGAAACGTCGGTTGTTGAAGCCCCGACCGAAGCGGAGGCCAGGACGGTCTACGACTACCTCGGCTACGAGCTCAGCACCGGCGTCGAAGGTGGTCAGGAAGCCGGCAACGGCCTGGACTACCTCGGTGATCCGACCAACGAAAACCCGAAACTGAGCGTGCTGGACATCGCTCGGGAAGGACGCGAAAAAATCGGGTTCTAGGTACTGGCTGACAGCTGGGGGCCAATCGAAGACCGCCGCGGCGGTCGGCGTCGGACCCGCTGAAGGTCGCAGCACCGGCCGGGTCGCTCCAAGGATGGGGCGGCCCGGCCGTTGTTTTGGGTGAGATGCGCGACAGCAGGCCTGTCGCTTGAGCATTAATCACGAAATCTAGACATCTGTTCGACGCTCCCGCTGCACGATACGGGGCAGGCCGGGGACGGCGCGAGGCCACCGGCGGCGAGAAGGAGCCAGTGCACAGCGATGAGTGTCGAGGTGGGTAGCGCGGCGGAGCGGATCTCGTGGGGCGGGGGCCCGGCGGGGCTGCAGGGCCTCGCCGGGGCCGGGGTGCCCCTCCGGCGCTTCGACCTCACACGCTCTGCCATGCGGGTCAAGCGCGCGCTCGATCTGCTCGGGGCGTCACTCGGGTTGCTCGCGCTCCTGCCGGTGCTGGTCGTGATCGCGGCGGCGATCAAGCTCGAGGACCGCGGCCCGGTGCTCTTTCGCCAGCAGCGGGTCGGCCGCCACGGGGGGCGCTTTCGGATGTTGAAGTTCCGGACGATGGTGCCCGACGCCGACGCGCTGAAGGACGCGCTGCGCGGGCGCAACGAGGCGCGGGGCGGGCTCTTCAAGATCGCCGAGGACCCCCGCGTGACCCGTGTCGGCAGGCTTCTGCGCCGCAGCGCGCTGGACGAGCTGCCCCAGCTGCTGAACGTCATCAAGGGCGAGATGAGCCTCGTCGGCCCCCGCCCGCTGGTGATCGAGGAGGACGAGCGCATCGCCGGCCGGCACCGCCGGCGCCTCGAGCTGATGCCGGGAATGACCGGCCCGTGGCAGATCCTCGGGCCTGCGCGGGCGTCGCTGGGACAGATGGTGGCGATCGACTACCTCTACGTCGCCGACTGGTCGCTGTGGAAGGACGTCAAGATCCTGCTGCGGACCGTCCCGCACGTGCTCGGACGACGCGGGCTGTAGGGGCCCGGGGCCGTAGGGGCTGGCGCGGGCTGCAGGGGGCGGGAGGGGGGCTGTAGGGGCTCTGGCGCAGGCTGCGGAGGCGGTGGGGCTCTCAACTCGCGACGGGCTGAGCGAGCACGTGTGCCCACCATGGTGCGAGGCGGGTCTCGAGGTCGCTCTCCACCGGGCGGTGTTCGTAGGCGTGTTCGTCGAGGAAGTCTGCGACTTCGCGCTGCGTGCCGTGCAGCTCGATCAGCAGCCGTGGGCGTGTCGCGGCGAGCGTGTCCACCATGCCTCGGAGCACACCCAGCTCGGCGCCCTCGACGTCGATCTTCACCACCGCCGGCGGCTGCTGCTCGGAGGCGGCCAGAAACGAGTCCACCGTGACCACGGGCACCGGGTACGTCCTCGCACTGGGTCGGTTGCGCTTGGCTCTGCGCTCGGCCTGCGTCTCACAGTCGTCTTTGTCCAACCTCCCCTCGAGGGAGCTGCGGTCGAGGAAGGTGGCCCAACCGTCGATGTCGGAGACGGCCGCCGTGATGGTCGTGACCGCCAGCCGGTTGGTCGCGGCGTTCTGCTGGAGGATGGCGGCGTTCCGCACGGAGGGCTCGAACGCGACCACTGGCGCCAGGGTCTTCCTGGCGGCGAGCAGCGAGTACCAGCCGATGTTGGCACCGATGTCGTAAAACACGTCTCCCTCGTGGAGCATTTCCAGCAGGGCATTCTCGATCCTGGGCTCGTTGCCGCCGTTGAGCACGTTCGCGGATTCGCCAACTCTCAGCCGGAGCCCTCGACCGTTGCCTCTCAGGACCGGGAGCGGCCAACCGCGAACGGGCCGCGTGAGGCGTCTGATGGACCTCACCATCCGGTGCAGCTTACAACGCGAGCTCGTCCTAGACCGCGGCTCGGCTGCGGGTCTCGCGACTGTCGGCTTCGTAGGCCCTGGGAGCGCGAGAGCGACCCACCCGCGTCAGGGCGGTCGAGATCGAACGTACCTTCAGATCTTCGCGCGAGGAGAACTCGCCTCTGCCCCGGACCGCCTCGCTCACGTGTGCCGCTAGGCGGCGCTGGAAGGCCGCGACCGAGAAGCGCTCAGCGTTGAGCATCGCGCGGGCGGGGTCGAAGCCGAGCTCATCGAGCTCGCCGATCGCCTGTGTGAAGGACTCGACGTCGTCGGGAATCGCCAGGCGGCCGGTCTCTCCGTCGAGCACCGTCTCGAGCGCTCCGCCGGCGGCGGCGGCGATCACCGGCCGCCCGGCCGCCTGGGCCTCGACGGCGGTGATGCCGAACTCCTCGACGCTCGGCACCACGACCGCGCGGGCGCTTGCATACAGCTCGACCAGCTCCTCGTCGTCGGCGCGCCCGAGGAACTCCGCCTCGGGGTAGGACTTGGCGAGGGCTGCGTGGTCGGGTCCGCTGCCGACCACGCGGATCGGGATGCGCGCGCGGCGGGCGGCCTCCAGCGCGACGTGCGCGCGCTTGTGGCGCACCAGCTCGGATACCACCAGCAGCGAGTCGCCGGGTTCCCCCGGTGCGAAGCGGTGGGTCTCCACCGGCGGATGGATGACGGCGGCGTCGCGTCCGTAGCAGCGCTTGATCCGCTCGCGGGCGAGCTCGGAGATCGCGATGTAGGCGTCCACCCTTTGGCTTGCGGAGAGATCCCACCTGCGTATGCGGCGCAGCTGACGGCGTAGCAGGGGACGCAGCAGCGGCGAGACCTCGTCGAGGGCGCAGTCCTGCTCGTCCCACGCATAGCGAAAGGGCGTGTAGCAGTAACAGATGTGAACCGCGTCCTCCGGCGTGGGGAGGCCGTGCGCGAAGGCGCTGCTGCTGCTGAGCACCACGTCGCACGCCGGCGGCTTCAGTCGTCCGACGGCGAACGGGTAGAGCGGCAGCAGGCGCCTGAACTTGGACTGCCCGACGCCCAGGCGCTGGAGTGGCGAGGTGTGGATCGGGCGGCCCGCGAAGCGTTCGTTGGTGCCCTGCTCGTCGTAGAGCAGTGTGAGGATCGGGGCCTGAGGGTAGAGGTCCGCGATCGCGGCAAACGTGCGCTCGGCGCCGCGCATCACAAGCAGGTAGTCGTGGGCGAGACTGATACAGGTGGCTGGTGAAGCCGGGGGCGGGTGGTCGTGGGCGAAGCCGGCGGGTCCGCCTGGTGGTGAGGTGACGGAAGGGCGGCCGCGGGTGAGCTCGGTGACAGCGGCCGATGGTGAAGAAGTGGATAACGGGCTGTGGGTGAGGCCGCTGGGTCCGGTTTGAGGAAGGATTGTGTGAGGAGCGCTGCGAGTGAGCTCGGCGGCGGGCCCGGCTGATGGTGAAGAAGTGGATAAGCGGTTCATCGTGGTCTCAAAGTCGATCCACAGGCCGAGCGCTGCGCAACTTATCCCCAGCCAGTGCGAGCAACCTATCCCTCGGCCGAGGAGGTAGATGTGAAAATGTTGGGGGGCGTATAGGGGGTGCTCGAATGCCTCACGACCCGCTCTTGGTTGGCTCTGAGATCCAGCTCTTGGATACGCTCCGGTTGTGACTACGGGGGCTGAAGGCGATCCGGGTTGGTCGACGGCGAGGGACGCCCCGTGCGGATCCTGGTGATGCTGCCGTGGGGTCATCGCCTCGGCGGCGCGGAGGCGATGCTGCAGACGGTGCTCGACGGCGCCCACGAAAGCGCCCACGAGCTCGAGCTCGTGTTCTTCGAGCCAGGGCCTTGGCCCGCGGAGCTGATCGACGCCGGCTTTCGCGTCGAGGTGGTTCCCGCCGGGCGGCTTCGCCACGCCCACCGTTGGCTTGCGACGGTCCTGCGGCTCGCACGGATCCTCCGCCGCCGCCAACCCGACCTGATCCTCAACTGGGCAGCCAAGACGCAGCTCTACGGCTCACCGGCTGCCGTGCTTGCGGGGATGTCCGGCCGCGTGCTCTGGTGGCAGCAGGGGATTCCGACGGGCGACTGGATCGATCGCTGTGCGACCGCGCTTCCGGCCCGGGCGGTAGGCTGCTACTCGAACGCGGCGGCTCGTGCCCAGGCGCGGCTGTGGCCTACACGCCCCACGTTTGTCGTCTCCGCTGGTGCACACGTCGCTGACGCAGGCGCCACCGGCGGCGCACATGTTGCCGATGCAGGCGCTGGCGGCGGACATGCCGCTGATGCAGGTGCCTGCGGCAGCCACGTCGCTGGCGCGCACGCCGCAGGCCCAGACGCGGCCAGCACGACCCTCGAGCTTCCCGCCGGTACGCCCCTCGTCGGACTGGTAGGCCGTCTGCAGCCCTGGAAGGGTCAGGATCGGCTGCTCGGCGCCCAAGTCCTGCTCCGTGAGCGAGGGTACCCATTTCACACGGTCATCGTCGGGGGCGACGCGTACGGCCTCTCAC
The DNA here is from genome assembly GCA_963701215.1 of uncultured Solirubrobacterales bacterium. Taxonomy (GTDB): domain Bacteria; phylum Actinomycetota; class Thermoleophilia; order Solirubrobacterales; family Solirubrobacteraceae; genus Palsa-744. The sequence goes on along the minus strand of OY969580.1, from coordinate 2,862,120 downwards.
CCGAGTACGCCGGCTCGCTGCCGCCGCTCATCAGCCGCCTGGGACTTGCGGACTCCGTCACGATGACCGACCAGGTGCCCGACGCAGGGCCGTACATCGAACGGATGGACATCCTCGTCAATGCGTCCGACCCGGAGCCCTTCGGGATCGTTCTGCTGGAGGCGATGGCCAGAGGCGTGGCGGTCGTCGCGGTCGACTCGGGTGGCCCTGCCGAGTTCATCGAGCACGGCAGGACTGGCATGCTCGCGGCCTCGGGCGAGCCGCAGGCGCTCGCGGATGCACTGGAGCCACTGCTGGCCTCGGCGGCTCTTCGTCGTCAGCTCGGCGAGGCCGGCCGGGAGCGGTTCCTGCGCGACTTCACCGACGTGGCGCTGCGCGAGCGGTTCTTCGGCCAGCTCGAGCGCTTGGTCGGTGCGCGTCCCGCACGCTCTGCAGCGCCTGTATGAGCGGCTTGGGGGTCAACCGAACCGACTCCACGCTGCCGGTGGAGCCCGGTCCTGGTAGTGAGCCTGCCGGTCTGTCCAGCTCTCCGTGCGAGGTGACGATCGTCGCCCACGACGTCGGCTCGGTGGGTGGGATGGAGCGCCAGTTGGCCGAGCTTGTGAGTGGGCTGCGCAGGCTGGGTCACGGGGTCACTGTGATCGCTCGCACGTGCGAGCTGCCGGCCGAGGCAGGCGTGCGCTTTCACCGAGTGCGCGGCCCGAGCCGGCCCTTCCTCCTGGCCTACCCGTGGTTCGTGCTCGCCGGCTCGCTGGCCGTCCGGAGGTGGCGGCGAGGGGTGGTCCAGGCCACCGGGGCGATCGTGCTCAATCGCGTGGACGCCGTCGCGGTGCACTGTTGCCACCAGGTCTACCGGGCTCAGCCCAGCCGTACCGGCAGGCTCTTCCGGCGCTACGTCGGAGCCGTGGGCCTGCTGGCCCGGGTCGCCGAGAGGCTGTGCTACCGGGCCAACCGCCCGGCCGTGTTCGTGTGCGTATCCGAGGGCGTCGCCGTGGAGATCCGTGAGCACTTTCCCGACGCGGCGGACCGCGTTCTGACAATTCACAACGGCGTGGACACCGAGGCCTTCGCGCCGGGTGTGCGCGAGCACGAGGCCCGGTCGCTGCGCGCCGAGCTTGGCATCCCGCCGGGGCGGTCGGTGGCCGCGTTCGTCGGCGACGGCAACAAGGGCCTGCGCTGGGTGATCGAGAGCCTCGCCCTGGCGCCCGGCTGGGACCTCCTCGTGGCTGGACGCGGGCACGTGCGCAGCTACCGGGAACTGGCCGACTCGCTCGGTGTCTCAAGGGCCGTCCACTGGCTCGGAGTGGTGCGCGACATCCAGGTGATCTACGAGCTGGCCGACGCGTTCGTGCTGCCCTCGAGCTACGAGACGTTCTCGCTGGTGACCTTCGAGGCGGCGGCAAGCGGTTTGCCGATCCTGGCCACTCCCGTGAGCGGTGTTCGCGAGCTGCTCCGCGACGGGGAGAACGGGTTCCTGATCACGACGGACCCGGCGACGATCGCCGAGCGGCTGGGGCGGCTCGCCGCCGATCCGGCGTTGAGGACGCGACTCGGGCGCGCCGCACGCGAGTCGGCGCTTGCGTTCACGTGGGAGGCGATGGTCGCCAAGCACGACGAGCTGTACTGCGCCCTGAGCACCGGTTCAGCGTGGCGCGCTCGCGAGGGTGGACGCGTGTAGGAGTAGCCGCTCGAGGGCGTCCGCCGCCGCGGGCACCGAGAACAGCCGCTCGACCACCGCTCGTCCGGCGTTGGCCAGTTGCCTGCGACGCTCCGGGGCGTCCCGGAGCTCGGTGAGCGCCGCGGCGAGCGCGGTGTCGTCGCCCTCGGGGAACACGAGCCCTCCACCGGTCAGCCCGACCAGCCAGGGAATCTCGCCCGAGTCCGAGCCGACGACGGGCACGCCGCACCACAGCGCCTCGACGATCACACGACCGAACTGCTCCTTCCACGTGGGCGTGGTGTGAGAGGGCAGCACCACCACGTCGAGCCGTGCATACCCCTCGGCCATCCGCTCGTGTCCGAGACCGTCGAGGACCCGGACGTGCGAACCGGGGATCGGCTGGCCCTCGAGCTGCCCTCGCAGCTCACCGTCCCCGATCAGCAACAGCTCCACCGGTGCCTGCAGTCGCCGCACCGCCGCAAGTAGGTCCAGGAGCCCCTTGCTCTCGACCAGCCGGCCCGCGTAGCCGACGGTGAAGGGCCGCCGCGCCGGAGCGGGCGCCGTCTCCCACGCCGGAACGGCTGGTGGAGCGAGCTCGACCTCCCCCCGCGCGCCCCACGCGCGCGCCAGCCGCCCGGCGCTGTCCGAGCGGGCGGCCACGAAGGCGGCGTTGCGCAACACGCGCGAGCGCAGCCGCCGTACGGGCAGGGGCAGGTCCCGGTCGATGTTCTCGTAGCACTGCACGCCGAACGGCACACCGAGTCGGGCGAACGCGCGGCCCCACTGCGTTGCGGCGAGCGAGTACGGCTCGCCCTCCACGAACGCGACGTCGGGGCGCACGCGGGCGCAAAGCGAGCGGCACCTCGTCAGGTACAGGTGCCGTTGCGGGCGGCCGCCCAGGATCACACGGGTGGGGCGCAGCGAGCGCTCCATGCCCTCGAGGGCCTGCGGGGTCATGACGGCGCCGGAGTACTCCGAGCGCCAGCGGCTGGGCACGACGATCGTGAGGTCCCACGCGCGTCGGGTCAGCTCCCGGTAGACCTCCTGGTTGACGCTCACCACCGCGGGGTGGCTGACCACCAGGAGGCGTCGTCGCCGGTGCGTCGCGCCGGCGTCTGAATCGTTACCGATCATCGAAGTACCGTTTACAAGAGCTTCACATCCGGCTGCCGCCGATGCCTGATGCTTGTGCCGGTCTTGGGGGCCACGATGGTGAAGTAGGTCTTCGCGATGGCCACCCATCCGAGATGGCCACCCACCCATCCATCATCGAGCTTGCGATGGCCGCCCATCGAACGTGAGTGAACCATAAGCGATGAACGAGACGACCGACGCCGCCGCGATCCTCGCTCCGCTCTGGAAGCGCAAGTGGCTGATCCTCGCCGTTGCCGTGCTGGTCGCCGGTGCGACCTACGGCTACTACAAGCGCCAGCCGGCGCTCTACACCGCGAGCACCCAGCTGGATCTGAGCAGCGGCTCGGAAGCGCGGCAGCTGGTCAACGGCACACAGGGCCGCACTCAGTTGAGCAGCCACACGCTCGCGGACGCTGCAGCAGTGATCACCTCCAGCGGCGTGGCCGAAGCCGTCCGCGCACGCCTGCAGAGAGAACACATCCACTCGAAGGGCCTCGGCAAGGTGCACGCGAAGGCGTCCTCGGAAAGCGACCTCGTCACGATCAACGCCGAAGCGGGCAGCGCCAAGGCCGCGGCACGTCTGGCCAACTACTACGCGCAGGCGTATCTGGCGCAGCAGCGGAGCAGTTACCGCCGTGAGATCGAGGCGGCGATCGCCAGCACGCGCAGGCAATTGCGGCGGATCGAAGCGGCGCAGGCAGCGTCCGCGAGCGCCGCTCAGCACAGGAGCTCCGGGAAGGGGTCCTCCGGCTCGGGGCGGGCCGCGGCCGGGGGCTCGGCGGTGATCCAGGCCGCGAGCCTCGCCAGCAAGATCAACCAGCTTGAATCGGAGCTCTCGGTCTCGAGCATCCAGCAGATCAGCCCCGCCACGCCCAAGACCGCGCGGCTGGTCTCCCCCAAGCCGAAACAGAACGCCGTCTTCGGGTTCGTGGTGGGGCTCCTGCTCGCCGCGATCGCGGTCTTCATAGTCAGCCGCCTCGACCGCCGCGTGCGCTCGCTCGAGCGCCTCGAAGCGATCTTCGAGGCGCAACTGCTCGCCGCGATCCCCCGCTCGAGGGTGCCGATCGTCCACCGCGACGGTCAGCCACGGCCCTCGGCGCTGCTGCTCGAGCCGCTGCGGCGGCTACACGCCTCGCTGCAGCTCGCCGACGCGGTCGAGCCCGAACGGGAGGGTCCGCCCCGCCTGATCCTGTTCGTCAGTCCGGACGCAGGCGACGGGCGCTCGACGTTGATCGCCGATCTGGCGCTTGTCCAGCGCGACGCGGGCGCCCGGGTGGCAGTGATCGAGGCCGATCTGCGCCAGCCGGCTCAGGCGCGCCTGCTCGACGTGAGCGCGCCGAGCGGGCTGGTGGAGGTGCTCGCGGGAGCCGTCGCCTTCGAGGGCGCCGTGCAGCGCGTGGGAGCGACGGCGCCGGCGCCGGCAGTGGAGATCGATTCGCCGCAGCCGGGCGCGGGAGTCACGACAGTTGTGCGTTCGCCCCCCACCGGTTCGCTGTCGGTGCTCGCGGGCGGGGGGCCGGCCGTCAACCCCCCGGCGCTACTGGCCAGCCAGGCCATGCAGGAGCTCCTGCGCACGGCCGCCGCAGAGTACGACTACGTGCTGGTCGACGCACCTCCGCCGCTGCTTGTGAGCGACGTCATGCCCCTGTTGCGCACCGTCGACGGGTTGGTGGTCGTGGGGCGCTTGGAGCACACGCGCGAGGCGTCGGCTGAACGCCTGGCGCAGCTTCTGGCACGGACCTCCGCCGCGCCGGTTCTCGGGGTCATCGCCAACTGCGCCTCGCGTGCGGACATCAGGAGGTACGGCTTCTCCTCGGCGTCCGGCAGGAAGCGGCGCTGGCCTGCGCTGCGCGCCAGATGACCCCCGCCGACCCGCGTCCGCTCAGTCCGCTCGACGGGCCTCGGTCGGGCGGGGTCTGGTCGGGTGGGTCACTCGATCCCAACGTCCGCGCACTTCTGCTGAGCGGCGTTGCCGCCTCGGCGGCGTTGGCGATTGCCCTCGGCATCTCGCTGAACGTCCCCAATCCCAACTTCCTGGTCCTCTTCGCGCTGAGCGTCGGAGTGCTCGGCCTCGTGGCTCTCGCGGTCAGCTCGCGCCTGGAGGTGACCGTCGTGTTGCTCGCGTTCTACCTGGGGTGTCTCGACGGTCCGGTCAAGCTGCTCAGCGTCAACCAGGCGGCCTCCAGCGTGCGCGATCTGCTGATCGGCGCCGTTAGCCTCGGCGCGATCGTCCGCCTGCTCTCCAGACGGGAGCGGGTACGGCTGCCGCCCCTGTGCGGGTGGGTGCTCGCGTTCGTCGTTCTCGTGGTGGCCGAGGCGTTCAATCCGGACACCCACGGGCTGTTGAAGGTCGTGGGCGGCTTCAGGCAGCAGCTGGAGTGGGTTCCGTTCTTCTTCTTCGGCTACGTGCTGATGCGCTCGAAGGAGCGCCTGCGAGCGCTCTTCATCGTGCTCGGCGTGATCGCGCTGGCAAACGGCGTAGTCAGCGCCTACCAGACGCGGCTCACCCCGGCTCAGCTGGCCAGCTGGGGACCCGGCTACGCCGACCGCGTCAACGGCACCGAAACGCTCACGGCGCGCCGCTACCGCGCGAGCAACGGTGAAACGCTGCTGCGCCCGCCGGGCCTCGGCTCGGACAGCGGCTTCGGTGCCGGCGTCGGTGTGCTCGCGCTGCCCGGGGCGCTCGCGCTGTTCGCGATCGGACGGGGACGTCGACGATGGCTTGCGATCCCGCTCTGCCTCGGTGCGATGCTCGCGATCGCCACCGGGCTCGGTCGCCTGCAGGTCGTCGGCGGAGTGATCGCCCTGGTCGCGTTCGCGCTGCTCTCGCTGAGCGCCGGGCGCCGGGCCACGCGCCCGCTGGGGGCGCTGCTCGTGTTCCTTGCGCTCGCGCTGCCCTTCGCCGCCGTGCTCGCGGCCGCCGAGGGCGGTGCGGTCTTCTCCCGGTACGAAAGCATCGCCCCGGAAAACGTGACGACGACGTCCACCAGCTACAAGGAAAAGAGCCTCGGGCTGATACCCCACTACATTGCCAGCTCGCCCTTCGGCTTTGGGCTGGCGACCACCGGGCCGGCGTCGACATTCGGCGGGAAAGTCTCAGAAGAGCTGGAAGGCCACGGCATCACCGCCGAGACGCAGTACAACTACGTCGTCGACGAACTCGGGGCGCCTGGGCTGATCCTGTTCGTCGGGCTGCTGCTCCAGCTGGGCCTCCTCGTCCTGCGCCGGCTGCCGCGGGTCGCGGACCCCGATGTGCGCATCGAGTTGGCGGCCGTCTTCGCGCCGGTGCTCGCCTTCGCCGTGATGGGCCTGCGCGGCGCGTTCATGGACACCTCCTCGGCCGGGCCCTACCTCTGGTTCGCGGTGGGCATCGCCGCCTACTGGTTCGCCGGCCCCGGGCGCGGCGTGCGGCTGGAGAGGGGAGCGCAGGAGCCGTGAGGACCGAGCAGGAACCGGGGGGTGATGCGCTCGCGGGGACGGTGACGCCGGAGCGAGCGTCGGATGAGCCTGATCGTGAAGCGGGGACGGAGCCTATGACGCTCGAGCCCGGAATGGGTCGGGGTGCCTCCTCGCTGTCCACCCGTCGCGCGCGCCTGAGCGCGCTGCTGGGCGAGCGGCGCGGGCTGGTCCTGGCGCTCGGCGTGACCTCGATCCTCTCGGGGCTCACCGAAGCCGTCACGCTGGCGGTGGTCGCGCAGGTCGCGGTCGCGCTCGCCAACGGGACCAGGCGGGTGCACATGCACGTCGGCCCGCTGCACCTAGTCGCGGGGGTGGGGACCCTCCTCGCCGTCGCGTTCGCCGTCACCCTGCTGCGCCTGGCGCTGCAGTTCCCGATCTCGATCCTCCCCGCCCGCATCGCCGCCGACGTGCAGTCACAGTTGCGCGAGAGCCTGTTTCACGCTTTCACACGCGCCTCCTGGGAGGTGCAGTCGCGCGACCGCGAGGGGCAGCTGCAGGAGACGATGACCAGTCAGGTGATGCAGGCGACCTCGGGCGCGCTGCAGGCGACGGCGCTGATCACCTCCCTGTTCACCTTCCTCGTGTTGATCGCCACCGCGCTGGCGCTCAACGCCGAGGCTGCCGCCCTCGTGCTCGCCGTGTCGCTGCTGCTGATCGCGGGGCTGCGCCCGCTGCGCTCGATCGGGGTCAGGCGCGCCCGTGCGCTCTCCCGGGCGCAGGTGCAGTACGCAGGCGGCATCAGCGAGGCCATCCGGCTGGCCGAGGAGACGCAGGTGTTCGGCGCGGCGGCCGCGCAGCGCGAGCGCGTCGACGGCTTCGTCACGCACGCGCGACGGCTGTTCCTGATGACACAGGTGCTCGCAAAATTGATCCCCAACCTCTTTCAGAGCCTGATCTACGTCCTGTTCGTCGTGGGCCTGTTCGGCATCTACGAGTCGGGCACCGGCCACGCGGCCGCGCTCGGTGCGGTCTTCCTGCTGCTCGTGCGCGCGGCCCAGTACGGGCAGCAGTCGCAGGCCAGCTACCAGGGGCTCTCCCAGTCGCTGCCGTTCATCGAGCGCACGCAGGACGCCGCGCGCCGCTACGCGCAGAGCGCTCCGCCACAGGGCCACACGCCGTTGCGGCTCGTGCGGACGTTGGCGTTCGAGGACGTCGGCTACGCCTACCGGCCGCAGCGACCGGTGCTCTGCGGTGTCACCTTCGAGGTCGTGCGTGGCGAAACCGTCGGGGTGGTTGGCCCGTCGGGGGCGGGCAAGTCGACGCTGGTACAGATCCTGCTGCAGTTGCGCAGCCCCGACCGCGGTCGCTACCTGGTCAACGGGGGGCCGGCGGGCGACTTCGCGCGCGCGGACTGGCACCGCCTCGTTGCCTACGTTCCCCAGGAACCGCGCCTGATCCACGCCTCGGTGGCGGACAACATCCGTTACTTCCGCTCCATCTCCGAGCAGGACGTGGAGCGCGCCGCACGCCTGGCTCGCATCCACGAGGACGTCGTGAAGTGGCCGGCTGGCTATGGGACGATCGTCGGGCCGCGGGCCGACGCCGTCTCCGGCGGCCAGCAGCAGCGCATCTGCCTCGCGCGCGCGCTTGCCGCCCGCCCCGAGGTATTGGTGCTCGACGAGCCCACGAGCGCCCTCGATCCCCAGTCGGAGGCCCTCATCCAGGAGTCGCTCACGGCGCTCAAGCACGAGCTCACGCTGTTCATCGTCGCGCACCGCATGTCGACGCTCGACATCTGCGACCGCGTGATGGTGGTCCTCGACGGCCGGCTCGTGGGCTTCGACACCGCCGAGCTCCTGGAGAGCGAGAACGCCTACTTCCGCTCCGCCTCGCAGCTCGCCGCCGGGTTCTCGGCGGGCACGCGCCCCAGGCTGGGTCTGAGCGGCTCGGCGCCCCTCGAGGAGGCCGAACACGCGGTCGCCGAGGCCGCGCGGGCGGTCGCCGAAGCCGCACGAGGGGTCGCCGACGGTTCGATGCCATCCGCCGCTGTCCTGGGGCTCACGAATGAGTAGCCGCTGCGACCCGGCGATGATCCCCGACTTCTTCATCGTGGGGCACCCCAAGTGCGGGACCACGGCTCTCTACGAGATGCTCAGGCGCCATCCGCAGATCCACATGTCAGTGGAGAAGGAGCCGTGGTTCTTCTCCGCGGAGCTGCGCTTTCGCGCGCCGCCGCGCAAGCCGGTCGGCATCCCCGACACGCTCGAGGACTACCTTGCTCTGTTTGCCGGCGCGGCCCCCGGCCAGCGGATCGGCGAGGCCTCGACGACCTACCTGTGGTCCCGTGCCGCCGCCGGCGCGATCGCAGAGGTGCAGCCGGCCGCCCGCATCATCGCGATCCTGCGCGAGCCGGCGGGCTTCCTGCGCTCGCTGCACCTGCAGTTCCTCGAAGCCCACATCGAGACCGAGCCGGACCTGCGCAGGGCGCTGTCATTCGAGGACGCCAGGCGCGGCGGCGGGCTGCTCGACAAGCACGCCTACTGGCCGCAGATGCTGCTCTACTCCGAGCACGTGCGCTACGTCGAGCAGTTGTGCCGCTACGAGGAGCGGTTCCCGGCGGCGCAGCTGCTGGTGCTCCTCTACGACGACTTTCGTGCCGACAACGAGGCGACGGTGCGCAGGGTGCTGCGCTTCCTGGAGGTGGACGGCGCCACGCCGATCGAGGCGATCGACGCCAACCCGACGGTTCGCCCCCGGTCGCAGCGGCTGCACGGGTTGGTGCACGCCCTCTCGGTCGGACGGGGCCCGGCCTCGCGGACGGTGAAGGCCGCCGTCAAGGCGCTGACGCCGGATGGGCCGCGGCGGGACCTGCTCCATACCTTCCGCCGGCGTGTCGTCTACCGCGCTCCCACCACCACCGCTGACGATGAGTCCCTCATGCAGGAGCTGCGTGTCCGCTTCAAGCCGGAGGTGCTGGCCCTGAGCGAGCACCTCGGGCGCGACCTGGTGAGCCTGTGGGGGTATGACGGTGTCGGCTGACGCGCGGCAGGGTCAGGCGCTCGCTTTCGGGCAGGGGCGGGGGCGTGCTTCAGCGCGGGGTGGGGTGTCCGATTCGCGGCAGGGCAGAGTGCCCGACTTCTTCATCGCGGGGCACTTCAAGTGCGGCACCACAGCGCTGTACGAGATGCTCCGCCGCCACCCGCAGATCTTCATGCCCGACACCAAGGAGCTGTGGTTCTTCTCGCCCGAGCTGCGATCGCGCAATCGCAAGCCCTCCGCCGCGCGCCCGGAGACGCTCGAGCGCTACACCGCGCTGTTCGCGCCCGCCCGCCCCGACCAGCGCGCCGGCGAGGCCTCGCCGTCCTACCTGATGTCGCACACGGCGGCAGCCCGCATCGCCGAGGTGCAGCCGCACGCGCGCATCGTCGCGATCCTGCGCGAGCCGGCGGCCTTCCTGCGCTCCTTTCACCTGCAGTGCGTGCGCAACCACGTTGAGACCGAGACCGACTTCGCCACGGCGCTCAAGCTCGAGCCCGCCCGGCGCAACGGAGAGCGGATCCCGCGCCACTGCGCGCGCCCGCACGAGCTCCTGTACTCCGAGCACGTGCGCTACGTCGAGCAGCTGCGCCGCTTTCACGCGGTGTTTGCGCCGGAGCAGGTGCTGGTGCTGATCTACGACGACTTCCGCGCCGACAACGAGGCGACCGTGCGGCGGGTGCTGCGCTTCCTGGAGGTGGACGAGAGGGCGCCCGTCGAGGCGGTCGAGGCCAACCCGTCGGTGCGTGTACGCCACCAGCGGCTGCACGAGCTGACGCACGAGCTGTCGCTGGGGCGCAGCCCGCTCACGCGACCGGCCAAGAGCGCCATCAAGGCCGTCACGTCCAGGCGGCTGCGCCGGCAGGCGCTGCGGGTGACGCGACGGCGTGTGGTCTACGGCCAGACGCGCGCGCCCGACGAGCGCCTGATGGTCGACCTGCGCCGGCGCTTCAGAGGAGAGGTGGCGGCGCTGAGCGAGCACCTCGGCCGCGACCTCGAGACGTTGTGGGGCTACGACCGTGTCGGCTGAGCCGCTCACCGGGCAGCGGTCCTCCGGGCAGGCGCGGGGGCGGCTCCCCGACTTCCTCGTCGTCGGGCACTCAAAGAGCGGGACCACCGCGCTGTACCACATGCTCCGCGGCCACCCCCAGATTTACATGCCGATGAAGGAGACGTGGTTCTTCGTGCCCGAGCTGCACTCCCGCTTTCGCAAGCTGGGCGGCCCGCGTCCGGACACCCTCGAGGAGTACATGGCCCTGTTCGCCGGAGCCCGCCCGGGGCAGCGCGCGGGGGAGTCCTCGCCGTCGTACCTGCGCTCCCACGGCGCCGCGGCCCGCATCGCGCAGGTGCAGCCGGCCGCGCGCATCGTGGCGATCCTGCGCGAGCCTGCCAGCTACCTGCGCTCCCTGCACCTGCAGTTCGTGCAGACCCACGTCGAGACGGAGGCTGACCTGCGCACGGCGCTCGCGCTCGAGGAGTCCCGGCGCCGGGGCGAACACGTTCCTCCCTCCTCCCCGCGCCCACAGGGACTGTTGTACTCGGACAACGTGCGCTACGTCGAGCAGTTGCGCCGTTACCACGCGGTGTTTCCCCGCGAGCAGGTGCTGGTGCTGATCTACGACGACTTCCGCGCCGACAACGAGGGGACGGTGCGGCGGGTGCTGCGCTTCCTCGACGTGGACGACACCGTGCCGATCGAAGCCGTCGAGGCGAATCCCACGGTCGGCATCCGTTACAAACGCCTGCACCAGGCGGTGCACGAGGTGACCCACCCGCGCGATCCGGCCGCACGTGCAGTCAAGACCTCGATCAAGACGCTCGTACCTCGGCGCCTGCGCCGCGAGGCGTTTGAACTGGTGCGTCGCCGCGTGGTGGTCGCCGCGCCGCCGCCGGTGGATGAGGAGCTGATGCTCGAGCTGCGCTGCCGCTTCAAGGGAGAGGTGCAGGCGCTCAGCGAGTACCTGGACCGCGACCTGGTGTCGCTGTGGGGCTATGACGAGCTTGGCTGATCGATTCGCGCCAGGCGTCGTGCGGGAGGCGAAGGGGCCGGCTGCCGCGGGTGCGGGGGACACGGTCGAGCTGGGCGGCACGCGCGAGCGGGACGGCACGGCGGCGCCCGGAGGTGCCCCCTCGGCTGGGGAGCGCGCGGAGGGGCGGGTGCCCGACTTCTTCCTGGTCGGGCACCCCAAGAGCGGTACCACAGCTCTCTACGAGATGCTCAAGACGCACACGCAGGTCTACATGCCCGACCTGAAGGAGCCGTCGTACCTGGCGCCCGACCACCCGCGGCGCTTCCAGCGAGCGTCCACCGGCGCGCTCCCGGGCACGCTCGAGGAGTACCTGGCGCTGTTCGCCTCCGCGCGCGCGGACCAGCGTGTGGGCGAGGCGTCCTCGGCGTACCTGATGTCCCACGCGGCGCCGAGCCGGATTGCGGAGCTTCAGCCGCGCGCGCGGATGATCGCGGTCCTGCGCGAGCCGGCGAGCCTGCTGCGCTCGCTGCACCTGCAGCTGATCCGCGACCACGTGGAGGACGAGCGGGACCTGCTCAGGGCGATCGCGCTCGAGCGCGCCCGAGGCGAAGGGCGGTACGTACCGCCTCGCTCCCCGCGACCGGAGGCGCTGCAGTACTCCGAGCGGGTGCGCTTTGCTGAGCAGTTGCGCCGTTACCACGCGGTGTTTCCCCGCGAGCAGGTGCTGGTGCTGATCTACGACGACTTCCGCGCCGACAACGAGGGGACGGTGCGGCGGGTGCTGCGCTTCCTGGAGGTGGACGACCGCCTGCCGGTCCTCGTACGGGAGGCCAACCCGAGCGTGCGTCTGCGCTCGCAGCGCCTCGACGAGTTGGTGCACACGGTCTCGGTCGGCCGCGGGCCGCTGTCGCGCGCCGCGAAGGCGTCGTTCAAGGCGCTCGCGCCGCGGCGCGTTCGACGCGGGGCGCTGGAGGTGGTGCGCCGCCGCGTGGTCACGGCGCCGCCGGCGGCGGTCGACCAAGAGCTGATGTTGGAGCTGCGCCGCCGCTACGTGCCGGAGGTGGTGGCGGCGAGCGAGTACCTGGGCCGCGACCTGGTGTCGCTGTGGGGCTATGACGAGCTCGGGTGAGCTGGGTGCCCTGGGGGAGCGCGTGCCCGACTTCTTCATCGTCGGGCAGCCCAAGAGCGGTACGACGGCGCTCTATGACATGCTCGCTGCGCACCCCCAGATCTTCGTCCCCGAGCTGCGGGAACCGGCGTTCTTCGCGGACGAGCTGCCTCGGCAGGACCATCGCACCACGCTGCCGGAAAGCACGGAGGAGTACCGATCGCTGTTCGCCGACGCGCGCCCCGAGCAGCTCATCGGCGAGCGCTCGGCCATGTACCTGTGGTCGGCGAGCGCGGCGCGGCGCATCGCCGCGGCGCAGCCGGCCGCGCGCATCATCGCGATCCTGCGTGAGCCGGCGAGCTTCCTGCGCTCGCTGCACCTGCAGAACCTGCAGTCGCACTACGAGACCGAGGCAGACCTCGGTGCAGCCCTCGCGCTGGAGGACGCGAGGCGTCGGGGGAGCGGATCCCGCGGGGCTGCCGTCGCCCGCAGACGCTGCTGTACTCCGAGTACGTGCGCTCCGTCGAGCAGTTGCGCCGCTACCACGCGGTGTTCGCGCCCGAGCAGGTGCTGGTGCTGATCTACGACGACTTCCGCGCCGACAACGAGGCAACGGTGCGGCGGGTGCTGCGCTTCGTCGGCGCGGACGAGCGGGTACCGATCGCGCCCGCGGAGGCCAACGTGACCGTGCGCGTGCGCTCACAGTGGCTCGACGAGCTCGTGCACTCGCTCGCCGTGGGTCGCGGCCCGGTCGGGCGCGCGGCGAAGGCGTCGGTCAAGGCGCTCGCCCCCCGCCGGCTGCGCAGAGGGGCGCTCGAAGCGGTGCAGAGCCGCGTGGTGCTCGCGCCGCCACCGGCCGTGGACGAGCAGTTGATGCTGCGGCTGCGCCGCCGCTTCAAGGGCGAGGTCGAGGCGGTGAGCGAGTACCTGGGCCGCGACCTGGTGTCGCTGTGGGGCTATGACCAGATCCGGTGAGCCGGGCTCCGTAGCGACCGGCGATGCGGTTGAGCTGGGCTGTGCGGTCGGGCCGGACGGTGCCGGTGGGCCGAGCAGTGCGGCCGAGTCGGGCGCGGACTCGCCGGTCGCGCAGCGCTCTGGGGGCCGGGTGCCGGACTTCTTCATCGTCGGTCACCCCAAGAGCGGCACGACTGCGCTTTACCAGATGCTCCGACGCCACCCCCAGATATACATGCCCGACCTGAAGGAGCCGCGGTTCTTCGCAAGCGACCTGCGCGTGCGCTTCCAGCCGCGCGCAACCGACCCGAGCCGCCCTCAGGCTCTCCCGCGGACGTACGAAGAGTACCTGGCCCTGTTCGACGCCGCGGGGCCTGAACAGCGCGTGGGAGAGGCCTCGCCGCTGTACCTCATGTCGCGCGCCGCCCCCGAGCTGATCGCGAGGGCCCAGCCGGCTGCGCGCATTGTTGCGATCCTGCGCGAGCCGGTCGGCTTCCTGCGTTCGCTGCAGTTGGAGCTGGTCCAGAACCACATCGAGCGCGAGCGCGACTTCCGCCGGGCGATGGCCAACGAGCAGCTCGGGGCGCTCGGCGAGGGCACGCCCGACTACGCCCCCCCGGTCCGCCGCTACTCGGATCGCGTGCGCTACGTCGAACAGTTGCGCCGCTTTCATGCCGTCTTCCCCAGCGAGCAGGTGCTGGTGCTGATCTACGACGACTTCCGCGCCGACAACGAGGGCACGGTGCGCCGGGTGCTGCGCTTCCTCGACGTGGACGACGGGGTTGCGCTGCGCCCGGTCGAGGCCAATCCCACGGTCCACGTGCGCTCGGTGGGACTCGACCGCCTGGTGCGCTCGCTATACGCGGGGGACGGTCCGCTCTCGCGGGGCGCCCACCGTACGCTCAAGGCGCTGACCCCCCCCAGCTGGCGCGGCGCACGCCTGCAGGCGTTGCGGCGACGTCTGCTCTACGGCGCCCCCCGGCCCCCGGACGAGGTGCTCACCCTGGAGCTGCGCGCCCGCTTCAAGTCCGAGGTGGTGGCGTTGAGCGAGTACCTCGGCCGCGATCTCGTCAGCGAGTGGGGTTATGACCTTGGCGACTAGGCAGCCCCGCTCCGCCGGTACTCCTTCGGCTGGGCAGCTCGGCTCGGTCGGCACGCCTGCGGCTGGACAACCCCGCTCCCCCGGTACACCTTCGGTTGGGACGCTCCGCTCCGCCGGGACGCCCCCCGGGCCACTCGACGCAGATTGGCGCGCCGCGCGGGAGCGCCTCCAGGAGGCCGCTCTGCGGTCGGGGCCGACCGTGGTGTCCTGCGCGGCCCCGCTCGGCAGGGGCGGTCTCGGGCGCCACCTGCAGGAGACCCTCGACGCGCTCGGGCGGCGCGGCGAGCAGGCGAGCTGCCTCTGCGAGCCGCTCGACCCCGCGACGGCTGGGGGACACACAGGCCCGGGCACGCGCGCCGGCCTCTGGGCGGCCGCCCCTGCGGCGCGTCTCTCCCCGGCGTGGCGGGCATGGAGGACGAGTGTCGCCTTCGATGTCGCCGCGGCGCGCAGACTGGTGCCGGCCGAGCACCTGATCGCTTTCAACGGCCAGGCCCTGGGCCAATTCGACGCGGCGCGGGGGGCGGGCACGGAGTCGCTCGGTCTGATGTCTGCCACCGCGCACCTGCGCAGCGTCGTGCGCCAGCACGCCCGCGCCCACGCCCGCCACCCGCTCGAGCGCTCGTGGGCGAGCCGGCTGCTGCGGCGCAGCCTGCTCGAGTACGCGCGGGCTGACCGCATCCACGTGTCCTCCCGCTACGCGTGGGAGTCGTTCCTCGCGGAGGGCGTCGCCGAGGAGCGGCTGTTGCTCTTTCCGCTGACCCCGTCTCCCCGCTTCTCGCCCGACCCTGCTCCTGCGCGGCACCCCTCGTCGAGGTTCGACGTGGTGTACGTCGGGGGTCTGTCGGTCGCCAAGGGCGTACCCCTGCTGGTCGACGCTTTCAGCCGCCTGGCACACGGGGACATGCGCCTGCTGTTGGTTGGGGGAGCGGAAACGCGCGGCATGCGCCGCTTCCTCGCCCGCGCCCGCGCCCGCGACCCGCGCATCGAGGTCGTTCCCGGAGACCCTCTGCCGGTCCTGCGCGTGGCGCGCCTGTGCGTGCACCCGTCCTACACCGACGGCTTCGGTTACGCCCCGGCGGAGGCACTCGCCTGTGGAGTTCCGGTGCTCGTCAGCGAGGACACGGGGATGAAGGAGCTGATCGGCTCTGCCCGCGACGGTCTGGTGCTGCCGACGGGGGACCTGGACGCGCTCACGGAGGCCATCGAGTGTGCCTACCGCGGAGAGCTGCGCGGTGGCTGATGCCACGACAGTGGTCGGGCTCGCGACGGTGGCTCAACCCGACGGAGCTTCGGCTGCGGAGTGCGCGGCAAGCGGTGGCAGTGGCCCACCTGCCGCGCAGGCAGTGCGCCCGCTGCGGGTTGCGGTCGTAGGCATGTCGGTCAGCCGCACCTGCGGCGTGCGGGCTCATGCTGAGCTGCTCGCCGAGGCGCTGGGTGGCGAGCGCGTCGCCTGCTCCCAGCACTGGCTCTCACGCGAGCAGGAGTCGCTGCGCGCGGGGAGGGCGGAGGTCCGAGCGTGGACGCGAGCGCTCGCCGCCGAGCTGCAGGAGAGTCGCCCGGACACCATCCTCTGGCACTACTCGGTCTTCGCCTACTCCTACCGCGGTCTGCCGGTCTTCGTCGGCCCCACGCTGTCGGCCCTGCGCAGCGCCGGGGTCCCGGTGGTCGCGCTGACGCACGAGCTCGCCTACCCGTGGCGGCTCGGAGGCTGGCGCGGACAGGTGTGGGCGCTCGCCCAGCGGGTGCGCCTGATCGATGTCGTGCGGGCCTGCGCAGCGGTCGTGCTCACCACCGACTTCCGCGCCGAGTGGCTCGCCTCGCGGCGCTGGCTGGCTCGGCGCCCGCTCGGGGTCGCCCCCGTCTTCTCGAACCTGCCGCCCCCCGCCCCGCGCACACGCCAGAACCGCGACCTTCCGGTGGTCGGCCTGTTCGGCTACTCCTACGACGAGCGTGCGATCGCGCTTGTGCTCGATGCGGCCCGGCTCCTGCACGACCGAGGCGTGCGCCTGCGGCTGGCACTGCTCGGAGCGCCGGGTCGTGCGTCGCCGCTGGCCGAGACCTGGCTGCGGCTGGCGGGCGCCCGTGGGCTGACCGACGCGCTGACCTTCGCGGGTCCCCTTCCGGCTCAGCCGCTCTCCGACGAGCTCGCGGCCTGCGAGGTGCTGCTGTTCGCCGACACAGCCGGTCCGTCCTCGCGCAAGGGCACGCTCGCCGGCTCGCTCGCCTCCGGCCGTCCGCTGATCGCCACCGACGGCCCGAGGAGGTGGTCGGAGATCGCCCGGGCCGAAGCAGCGCGGGTCGTGGAGCCGAGCGCGTCTGCACTGGCCGACGCCGTGGCGGCGCTGCTCGCCGACGAGGGCGCGCGCGAGGCGCTCGGCGCGCGCGGCCGCACCTTCGCGGAGCGGAGCATGGGGGTCGCGCGCAGCGCGCAGGTCGTGCGCGAGCTGCTCGGCGAGGTGCTCGGCGAGCCCTGTCAGGACGGCGGCACGTCGCGGTCGGCGCCGCGCTCGGACTCCCACCACGCCCGCGCGCGGCGGTAGACATCGGTGAGCGCCGCCACGTGGCGCTCCGGGGAGAACCGGGCGGCGACCACCTGCCTGCCGGCGAGACCCATCGCGTGCTGGCGCTCGGGGTCGCCCAGCAGCTCCTCCAGCGCCCGCGCAAGCTCCCCGGCGTCCCCCGGCCTGACCGATAGCCCGGTGACGCCGTCCTGCAGCCAGTCGCCGATCCCTCCCGTCGCGCTGGCGACGACCGGCCGACCAGCCGCCAACGCCTCGATGCCGACCAACCCGAACGGCTCCGGCCACAGCGACGGCACGACCACCACCGATGCGTTGGCCAGCTCCTCGGCAAGCTCCCGCGCGCCGACCCAGCCCCTGAAGTCCACGCGCTGCTGCACCCCCAGGCGCCGCGCAAGCCTCTGCATCGAGGCCAACCGCCAGCCGTCCCCACAGATCACGAACTCGGCCTCCACCGCACGCGCGGCGTGGATCAGGACAGCCACTCCCTTGGGGGCGACCACGCGACCCGCGAACACGACGCGCCGGCGGTTGGCGTGTCCGGAGCCGCTCACCGGGGGCGTCGTGCTGAACAGCGGGACCACGGCGCGTCGGGCGAGGCCGTTCGCGGCGAGGTGGCGGTCGACGGCGCTCGAGTAGCTGACCGCGACGTCGGCGCGCTGGAGCGCCGCGAGTCCGCGGCCGGCACGCCTGTAGGCAGCGGGCAGCGTCTGCGGACGGCGGGTGTGCGCGCAGCCTCGCGCCGCGAGGTTGGGCACGCACCCCGGCCCGTGGGCTCGCGTGCACTCGTGGCCCGCCCGGAAGTAGTGCACGCCGGAGGTGCACGCCGTGTAACCGTGTGCGCTTACCACCACCGGGGCGCTCTCGCGCAGCCGCTCGACGACGTCGGGATCGTCGACCTGGTGAAGGTGACTCACCTGCGCCGCGAAGGGCACCGACTCGCCAAGCCTCGCCTGCACCGAGGTCTGTGTGTCGAACAACCTAGGACTGTGAAAAACGCTCACCCCGGGGATGCGGTGTGAGGACTCGACCTGGGCCGCCAGCACCCCCACACGCAAACCATCCCGGGCGAGCACCGTTGCGCTCGCCTCGACGTGGGCGCTCACTCCGCCGTCCCTAGTCCACCGCGGTGTCACCAGGAGCACGGAGTCTGGCTGCATCGAAGGCCGGATGATAGGCTACCGCTCCTCATGGCGCGCTCAACGCCAGAGCCGGCGGTGTCCGCACCCATGCCCGCGAGCCGCCACGACAGGCCCACGGTGATCTACGTGATGGGCGCCGGGCGCAGTGGCAGCACGATCCTCGGTGTGACACTGGGCAACTGTGAAAACCTCTTCTACGCTGGCGAGCTCGACAAGTGGCTACTGATGTCCGGCGTCTCGATGCACGAGCGGGCCGGCCTGCCGGAGAGTAACGGTGTAGACGACCGGGGCCTGTGGGAGCTCGTGCGCGAGGACCTCGCGGACGCAGCGGACCTCTACGGCAGGCAGACGCGGCGTTACATCGAGCACTCCTCCGCGCTGTTCCGCCCCGGCCGCCGGCGCGTGCGGCGCCGTCTGCGCGAGCGCTACCGCCGTGTGACGGAGGATCTCTACCGCGCGATCGCGCGCAGGACGGGGGCCGCCTGCGTCATCGACAGCTCGCACCTGCCGCTGCGCGCGCGGGAGCTACAGTCGCTCGGCGGCGTCGAGCTGTACCTCCTGTTCCTGGTCCGCGACCCGCACGGCGTGGTCGCCTCCTGGGAGCGCCCCGGCCTCCCGGAGCCGCGGTTCTCGGCGCTGGCCACCAACGCCTACCTGTGGCTGACGCACCTGCTCGCGGTGCTCGTCTTCCTGCGCCACCCGCGCGAGCGGCGGTTGTACGTTCGTTACGAGGACTTCACAACGAACCCGCGGACGGTCGTGCAGGATATCCTCGATCGGATCGGTTCACCGGCGGCGATCCCGGATCTGACATGTCTCAGCACGGGCACTCCCTACCACGGCAACCGCCTGATCCTCTCGGAGGTCGTCTCGCTCGAGCGAGAGCCCTCCGCGCAGGCGCGCCCGTTGCGGGTCACAGCCCTGCTCCAGCTCCCCTGGAGGGTGATCCTCCCGCGGCTGCGACCGTAGCGGCTTTGCCTGGCGTAGGCCGATCCGCCGTTCGCCGGCTCCTGCCCGCGCTGCTGAGCCCTGGCTGGCCCGACGAGGCGCGCCGGGTCGTGCAGGAGCCTGTGTTTCACGAGGCCGCGGCGGTGGCCACACCGCACGGTCGCTGCCTGAACGCGGGCTGCGGCGAGGGACTGTACAGCCGGTTCCTCGAGTCGTGCCCCGACGTCACCGAGATCGTCAACGTGGACCTGCAGGCGCCGCGGATCGCCGCCCGCCGCCCCGACCCGCGGCACACCGACGTGGCCGGCTCGCTGACGGAGCTGCCGCTGGCGGACGGGTCGGTCGACTGGCTGCTGTGCAGCGAGGTGATCGAGTTCGTGCCCGACGACCGCGCCGTCGCGCGCGAGCTTGGCCGGGTGCTCAAGCCGGGCGCGTACGCGCTCCTGAGCGTCCCCACACCGCCCGCGCCGCGGGTCTCCGCGGACGTGCGCGAGGGCTACACCCCCCCGCAGCTGCGGACGCTGCTGGCGCAGGGGGGCCTGGAGGTCGTGTGGGAGCGCCGCTGCTTTCACCTGCTCATGCGCTGGTTCGTGCTCGCGTGGCGCTGGCAGCACGAGCGCCTCGGGGGCAGCCGGCGCAGCCTGATGCCGCGGTTGGCGGTGCTCGCGTGGGGCCACGCAGACAGGTTGCTGAGCGTCGGACGTCCGTGGGACCTCGTGGTGCTGGCGAGGCGCCGGTGATGGGAGCGGCCGGCGTGGGTCAGGCGGTGGGCGCGGTGGAGGCGGCGGCCGGCGTGGGTCAGGCGGTGGGCCCGGTGGAGGCAGCGGCCCGCGGGAGAGTCCCGGATTTCTTCATCGTCGGGCACCAGAAGTGCGGGACGACTGCGCTGTACCTGATGCTCAAGCGCCATCCGCAGGTGTTCATGCCGGAGCTCAAGGAGCCGCGCTTCTTTGCGCCCGAGCTGCGCTCCCGCTCGGAGCAGCGCCGCCGCCAGAGCCGTCTGCCGGAGACCCTCCAAGAGTACCTGGCGCTGTTCGCCGCGGCCCGGCCCGAGCAGCGGGTGGGCGAGGCGACACCGACCTACCTGCGCTCGCCGAGCGCGGCGGCGCGCATCGCCGAGGCGGCGCCGGCGGCGCGCATCGTCGCGATCCTCCGCGAGCCCGCGGACTTTCTGCGCTCGCTGCACCTGCAGGGCGTGCACAACCACCTGGAGACCGAGACCGACCTGCGCAGGGCGCTCGCGCTCGAGGGCGCTCGGCGCGAGGGTCGCAAGATCCCGCGGCGCTCGCACTCGGTGGAGGGGCTGCTGTACTCCGACCACGTGCGCTACGTCGAGCAGCTACGCAGCTTCCACGCGGCGTTCGCAGCCGAGCAGGTGCTGGTGCTGATCTACGACGACTTCCACACCGCGAACGAGGCGACGCTGCGGCGGGTGCTGCGCTTCCTGGAGGTGGACGACGCCCAGCCGCTCGAGACGGTGCGCACGGCGACGCTGCCGGCGGTGCGCTCAGGGCCGCTGCACCAACTGGCCTACGCTGCGCGGGTGGCGCGGCGCAACCCGGAGGCGGCCGGTCCCGTTGCTCGAGCGCTCGGTGCGCTCACCCCCGCGCTCAAGCGCAGTGACGCGGTGCGCTCGGTGTGGAGCCGGCTGGTGTACACGCCGGCCCGTCCGCCGGATGGCCAGCTCATGCTCGAGTTGCGCCGCCGCTTCAAAGGCGAGGTGCAGGCGCTCAGCGAGTACCTGGGCCGCGACCTCGTATCGCTGTGGGGTTATGACCGGCTCGAGTGAGCGCGTGGTGAGGCTGACGAGAGGGGTGCGCTGTGGATCTGGCGGCTCGAGTGAGCGCGCTGGGGGCTACGAGCTTGGGTGAGCGCGTAGTGGCACCCACGAGCTCGGGTGCGCGCCGCCTTGCGCCCCGCGCGCTTCTCCGCCGCTCGCGGGCGCTGCGCGAGGCCGCTCGGGAGCGGCGTTTCCGCACGCGCTTGCGGTTCGAGCCGCGGGCGCCCGAGCTGCTGCTCTCTCCGCACCTGGACGACGCGGTCCTCGACCGCTGGAGCGTGCTTGCGAGCGACCGCGACGTGCGGGTGGTCAATCTGTTCACCGGCGTTCCCGCGGCAGGTCGTCTGGCGCAGTGGGACGCGATCACCGGCGCTCGGGACTCGGCGGAGCGCGTCCGCGCGCGGATCGCCGAGGACGCGCGCGCGCTGGGGCGCGCCGGGCGCAGTCCTATGAACCTGCCGTTCCTCGACGCCCAGTACCGTCGCCCGCCGCCAGCTCCGAGCCTCGACGAGCTCGATCTCGCGCTGAGCTCCGTGGCGGGCGACGCCTCGCGCGTCCACGTCCCCGCCGGCTTGGGTGGGCACCCCGATCACCTGCTCGCCCGGCGCTACGGGCGTGCCTTGCTGCGGGCGGGCCTCCCGGTGAGCGTCTACGCCGAGCTGCCCTACTGCGTCCTGCACGGGTGGCCCCCGTGGGTCGATGGCCGCGCGCCCGACGCCCACCGCAATGTGGACGCGTTCTGGCTGTCCTTCCTGAAAGGCCTGCCGGAGTTGCCCCCGCTGCGCTGCGCCCGTGTCGAGCGGCTGGACGACAGCGCGGCGTCCGCGAAGCTCGCGGCGATGGCGTGCTACGAGACTCAGCTGCCGTGCCTGGACTACGCTGCGAGCGGAGTCCTGACCGACCCTGCGATCCACCGCTTCGAGGTCAGCTGGGAGCTCGTGCACCCCGCGCGTGTGGGCTGACCGGCCGCTCGCCCGCTGGGTTGGCTGAGGTCAACCGTGAGCTGGCGGCGAGCTGTGCGCGTGGGCGGCCGTCCCGCTCGGGTAATTGATGGTTAGGAGTCGGGGGTAGTCGGTGGCGGCGATTTCGATGGTGGCGGTGCCGGGGGTGTAGGTGGTGAGGTGTGTGGGGGTGGTTTCGTTGAGGAGGGGGTCGTAGGCGGTGATGGTGGGGGGTGTGGTGGTGGGGGGGAGGTTGGTGAGGGTGATGTGGAAGGTCTCGGGGGGGAGGTCGAAGCGGTGGGTGTCGGTGGTGGGGGCGGTGGGTTGGTAGAGGGTGAGGAGGTTGAGGGTCATGACGTAGATGGGGATGACGTAGCGGGTGGGGGAGGCTTGGAAGGGGAAGACGGCGAGCATTTCGCGGTCGTAGAGGTTGGGGTGTGCGGGGGTGCCGTCGCCGGTGAACTGGGCGTGGTTGCCGGTTTGGGTGATGGAGAGGAGGTGGAGTTGGCGTGGTGGTCCGGTGGGTCCGGGGCCTTGGAAGTGGGTGAGGAGGTTGTGGAAGGCGCTCATCGTTTCGCCGCCGGCTGCGTCGCCGGGGTAGGTGGTGGGGTGGGCGGCGAGCGCGGTGGAGAAGTTTTCGTTGATGAGGCTGAGGGCGCCGGGTGCGGCGTGGAAGAGGTACTCGCGGGTCATGCCCTTGCTGACCATCGCGACGAGGCTGCGTAGGAGTGCCTTGGCTTGGAAGTGGGCGCGGTCGGCGGGGGTGAGTTGGGCTGCGGGTCCTGTCGCGGGGGTGCTCTCGTCGGGGCCGAGGACGGTCGCTTTCGCGGGGCTCAGGTTGTACTCCGTCATCCACACCTGCGGCGGCGTGGGCTCGCCGACGTAGCGGCCGTGCGGGAGACCGTAGATGTAGCTCGTGAAGGGAGCCAGGTCGCGCACGATCGTCGCCGTCTGCAGCGCCGTCAGGAAGTACTCGGGCAGCAACGCCTGGAAGTGGGGCACAAACCGCGGCGTGAGGCCGCCGGCGGATCTGCGGGAGCCGACGGTGTCGCGTTCGCCGAGCGCGTTGAGCGGCACGTTGCCGTGCCCGACGCGAAAGTCCGCGGGGAAGCTCTTCGCACCGACGTACAGGTGCTTGCTGAGCGCGGTGAGCCCCGGTATGCGCGCGCCGGAGGGAAAGGGGGTCTGGTCGGCGAAGCCGTCGGTGACGCCGACGCCCGGGGAGATGCCGTGGGCGGGGTCGCGCACGTAGGCAACGGTCGCGTCGAGCAGCGCCTTGGTGACTTCGCTGGTCACGGTGTGTCGCTTGCGTTCCCCGGTGGGCGCGTAGTAAAGTTCGGCGTTCAGGAACTGCGACCCGAAGGTGAGCTCGTTCCACACCTCGAGGTCGTAGCCGCCGGGGCCGAAGATGCTCTGCGCCTCCCGGGAGACGGTGGCGACGTAGCTCAGCCACCCGCTCAGGGTGGCTTGGAAGGCCGGGTTCGGCCCGCCGGCAGGCAGCGTGGGCGCTCCGAACGGCGCGTACAGCAGCGTCGTCGCCTTGTGTTCACCGGCCGCCATCGCGACCGGCAGCGGCCGCGAGAGGGTCGCCACGTGGGTGGCGCTCACCTTCGTGATCAGAATCGCGGGGTTGCCCTCGCGCACCAGTGCGGTGAGGCCCGCGCTGGTCTCCGCCCGGCGCGCTTCGCGGCGTTCCAGGCGCTGTGCCGGCGTGAGCTCGATGGCGCTCTTGGTGCGCTTGCCGTGCCTGCCGTGCCGTCCGCGCACGCGCTTCGAGGAGGCGAACACGACCGCGTCAAAGCCGGTCTTGCCCGGCACCACCTCCGCGGCGCTCGCGGCGTCGAGCGTGACGGTGGTGGCGCCCACCGGCGCCGGCGCCACCGTGTCCAGCGTGAGGCGCTTGGCCGGGCACGGGGCGGTGCTGTTGGCGTCGAGCAGGATCAGCGGCCGCAGCCCGTACTCGTGCAGCGCGAGCAGGCGCGTGCGGAGGTCCGCTCCGTCCACGAACCGCGTCGGGTCTTCGTAGGAGAGCGAGCTCCAGTTGATCCCGATGCGCGCGAGCTTGAAGCCACTGTCGTGCAGCAGTCGCGCCACGCCCTGCGCTTCGGCGGCGCCAACGTCGAAGTTGATGCCGAGCGCGTCGAGCAGGCGCGAGGCGGGCCAGGTGTCCAGGTACGCCCGCCACGGCTGGATCCAGAAGGAGCTCCTGCCGAACGGCAGCTCGGTGAGGTAGCGGGTGTCGATCGGCCCGGTGAGGGTTCCGCCGGTTGCGGCGGACGGCGCGAGCTCGGCGGACTGGGTGCGCTCGGCGGGAGTACGGGTCGAGCGTCTGCGCGGCGTCGAGGAGTGGGTGAGAGCTGTGACGGCCAGCCCTGCGGCCAGCAGCACCAGCGTGGCGATTGCGATTCTCCGACCCACGCGGCGCCATCATGGCAGTCGCCGTTCCGCGCAGCGCCACTCGTGTTACGGACCTGTGAATTCGAGTGTTAGGAGTCGGGGGTAGTCGGTGGCGGCGATTTCGATGGTGGCGGTGCCGGGGGTGTAGGTGGTGAGGTGTGTGGGGGTGGTTTCGTTGAGGAGGGGGTCGTAGGCGGTGATGGTGGGGGGTGTGGTGGTGGGGGGGAGGTTGGTGAGGGTGATGTGGAAGGTCTCGGGGGGGAGGTCGAAGCGGTGGGTGTCGGTGGTGGGGGCGGTGGGTTGGTAGAGGGTGAGGAGGTTGAGGGTCATGACGTAGATGGGGATGACGTAGCGGGTGGGGGAGGCTTGGAAGGGGAAGACGGCGAGCATTTCGCGGTCGTAGAGGTTGGGGTGTGCGGGGGTGCCGTCGCCGGTGAACTGGGCGTGGTTGCCGGTTTGGGTGATGGAGAGGAGGTGGAGTTGGCGTGGTGGTCCGGTGGGTCCGGGGCCTTGGAAGTGGGTGAGGAGGTTGTGGAAGGCGCTCATCGTTTCGCCGCCGGCTGCGTCGCCGGGGTAGGTGGTGGGGTGGGCGGCGAGCGCGGTGGAGAAGTTTTCGTTGATGAGGCTGAGGGCGCCGGGTGCGGCGTGGAAGAAGGTACTCGCGGGTCATGCCCTTGCTGACCATCGCGACGAGGCTGCGTAGGAGTGCCTTGGCTTGGAAGTGGGCGCGGTCGGCGGGGGTGAGTTGGGCTGCGGGTCCTGTCGCGGGGGTGCTCTCGTCGGGGCCGAGGACGGTCGCTTTCGCGGGGCTCAGGTTGTACTCCGTCATCCACTTCTGCACCGGCTGACCCCCCTGTGGCCCGACTTCGCGGCCGTGCGGGAGGCCGTAGATCTCGGTCGTGAAGGGAGCCAGGTCGCGGATGGCCGTCTCGGTCGAGAGCGCCGTCAGGTAGTACTCGGGGAACAGCGACTGGAAGTGAGGCACGAACAGGGGCGTGAAGCTCTTGGGCAGAGTGTCGCGCTCGCCCAGTGCGTTGAGGGGGCGGATCGACCGTTCGGGGTAGGCGGCGGGAAAGCTCCGCGGACCGTTGTACAGGTGCTTGCTGAGCGCGGTCAGTCCAAGCGGCGCCTGCGCGCCGGAGGGAAACGGGGTCTGGTCTGCGAAGCCGTCGGTGATGCCGACGCCCGGGGAGACGCCGTTGGCGGGGTCGCGCACGTAGGCGACCGTTTCGTCGAGGAGCGCCTTGAGGACCGCCTTGGTCACCTGCGCTTTGCTCGGCGCCTGCGCGCCTTCTTCGGCTTCCGGGTTTGCTTCGGTTTCGGCGCTTTCCAGCGTCTTCGAACCTTCTTCGGCCTGCGCCCCTTCTTCGCCCGCCGCGCCTTCTTCGCCTGCGGCACCTTCGCCCCCCGCGGTGCCTCCTTCGCCTTCTTCGCTCCCCGTGCCCGCCGCGCCAGCCGAGGAGTAGTAGTGCTCGGAGTTAAGGAACTGCGAATCGAACGTGAGCTCGTTCCACACCTCGAGGTCGTAGCCGCCGGGTCCGAAGACGCTCGTGGCCTCCCTGCAGACGGTCGCCACGTAGCTCAACCACCCGGCGAGCGTTTCCTGGAAGGCCGGGTTCGGTTGCCCATTCGGGAGCGTGGGCGCCTGGAACGGCGCGTACAGCAGCGTCGAGCCCTTGTGTTCACCGGACGCCAGCGGCTGCAGCAGCGGCCTGGAGAGCGTGGCCAGGCCGT
The DNA here is from genome assembly GCA_963701215.1 of uncultured Solirubrobacterales bacterium. Taxonomy (GTDB): domain Bacteria; phylum Actinomycetota; class Thermoleophilia; order Solirubrobacterales; family Solirubrobacteraceae; genus Palsa-744. The sequence continues at coordinate 2,836,296 of OY969580.1, read as the reverse complement.
CCGCCTGGACTGAGGTGATGAGGATGTCAGGGTCGCCGCCGAAGGAGAGCCCGTCGAAGCCGGTCTTGCCCGGCACGACTGCGGCGGCGCTCGCGGGGGTCAACGTCACGCTCTGGGCGCCGGCCGGGGCGGCGGAGAGGGTGGTCAGGGTGACCCGCTTGGCTGGGGCCGGGCCGGTGCTGTTGGCGTCGAGCAGGATCAGCGGGCGCAGGCCATGCCTCTGCAGCGCCGTGAGGCGCGTGCGGATGTCGGATTCGTTGATGAACTGCGTCGGGTCTTCGTAGGAGAGTGAATCCCAGTTGATCCCGATGCGCGCGAGCTTGAAACCGCTGTCCTGCAGCAGTTGAGCCGTCCCTTCCGCCTCCGCGGCGTGCACGTCGAAGTTGATCCCGAGCGATTCGACCAGCCGCGAGGCCGGCCAAGTGTCCAGGTATGCACGCCACGGCTGGATCCAGAACGACGTGGTCCCGAACGGCGTAGCGGTCAGGTACCGGGGATCGATCGGGTCGGTTTCGACCCCGCCGCTGGGAAGCAGCGCCCCGGCGCCTTCGGGCGGGGGTGAGGTCGCGGCCGGTGGGGAGGGCGGCGTGGTGGGGGACGGGGCCGCCGGTGGTGCAGGGCTCGCCGGGGGACCGGACGCGCGCGGGGAGCGCTTAGTGCGTGCCCCACTCGGGGTGCGCTTGGCGAGCACGTCGCCAGAGTGAACGGCACGTCCTTGCCTGCACGCGCGGGCGCGGGCCGAGCGCTTGGAAGATCCCTTGCGGCGTTTGAGCACGCACGTACCGTGGGCGATGCTCGTGTGACTCCTCGCGCGGTGTGGGCCGTGGCGGCTCTGTCCCGCTGGCGCCGCGCGCGGCGCGAGCAGCGCGAGCGCAAGCAGTGCGAGCGTGAGCACGAGGCCGAGTGGCAGCGCCCGCTGAGGCGGGCGCGGAGCGCGAGGCACTGAGATTACCGCCGTCGGGGTCGGGGCCGTGGAGAACTTCGCTTCGCCAGTTCGATCGGCGGTGCCCCCCCGGGGGCTCGACGGATGTACGTCGCGCTGGACGGATGTCCATGTCCGACCGTGAGGGTGTCGGCGGCGTGCTGCCGCGCGCCTGGGTGCGCGTCGACGGTCAGGCAGCGCTTCGGCGAGGGCGAGTCCCCGGGCGCGCGAGGCGCTCGTAGACCTGCTCCAGCCGCGCGGCGATCGCGTCGGGGTGGTAGCGCTCGGCGGCCCGGCGCGCGGCGGCTCCGAGACGCTCGCGCTCGGCGGGGTCCTCGCTCAGCGCCCGCATCGCGGCCGCCAGCGCCCCCGCGTCGCGGCTGCGAAAGAGGCGTCCTGTCTCGCCGTCGGCGATCGTCGTGGCGGGGCCGCCCTCGTCGGGGGCGATCACCGGCAGGCCGGCCGCCATGCCCTCCAGGACGACCTGGCCGAAGGGCTCGGGGGTCACCGAGGCGTGCACGAGCACGTCGAGGCGGGCGAGCTCCGCCCACACGTCCTCGCGGAAGCCGCGGAGCTCCACGCGCCCGTCGAGCCCCAGGCGCGCCGCCAGCGCGGGCAGTGCGCGTTCGTAGGACTCCTCGCCGAACATCGCCGCCCCCACCACGACCGCCCGCGTGTCACCGTCGGGGAAGGCGGCGGCGAAGGCGCGCAGGAAGAGGTCCTGCCCCTTCCACGGGGCCAGCCGCCCGACGATCCCGAACGTCACGGCGCGCGGGGCGGGCGCCCGGGGGTGGGTGGAGAGCTCCACTGAGTCGGGCACCACCCACCGCGGGGCGCGCCCGGCGGCCCCGAGCGTGGCGAGCGTGGCCTCGGAGTTGGCGAGGACGCCGTCGGGGAGGTGGCGGATCAGTCTCCGCACGAGGTGGACTGCGGGGCGCGGGAGGTAGTCCTCGGCGATGCGGTCGCGCACGTGCCACACCACGGGCACGCCGGCCGCTCGCGCCGCGAGGGTGCCGTAGACGCCGGCCTTCAGCGAGTTCGTGTGCACGACGTCGGGCCGCAGCGCGCGCAGGCGCAGCGCGAGCCGCGCGACGTACGCCGCCGCGCCGGGGGCTGCCCCCAGGAGTGCCGCGCCGGGCGCTGCCCCGCCAAGTGCCCGACCGGGCGTCGTCTCTAAGCCCGCCCCACCGAGTGCCCCGCGGAGGGTCCCATCGAGTCCCGCCGCGTCGAGTGCCGCGCCGGTAGCCGCCTCGTCCGGTGGTCGGCCGAACACGGTGTCCTTGCGCAGCTCACGGGTGGCCGCGCCGATCGGGAGCACCTCGACCGAGACGCCAGCCTGCTGCAGGCGGGCGGCGAGCGGCCCGTCCTCGCCGAGCACCACGTGGGCGTGCACGCGCTGCAGGTGCGGCAGCAGCCGCAGCAGGGCGATCTCGCCCCCCGAGAGCCGGGCGACGTGGTCGAGGTAGACCACCCGCAGACGCCGCTCGCTCTCCCCGCCCCGCGCGAGGCGGCGGTAGAGCTCGCGGTGGCGAGCGGCGAGCGCCGGCCAGTCAAAGCCCTCGGCGTAGCCCCGGGTGGCCTGCCGCGTGGGAAGGGCTCCCCGCGCGGCGGACCGCAGTCGCTCGCGCAACGCGTGCGTGTCGCCCACGGGTACGACCAGCGAGGGGTCGAGCGCCGCCGCCGCCTCCGGCAGGCCGCCCACGTCGCTGACGACGCTCGGGGTGCCGCACGCCGCCGCCTCGAGCACCACCAGGCCGTACCCCTCGACGGCGAGGGTCGGCACGACGGCGACGTCGGCGCAGCGGTAGGCGTCGACCAGTTCGTCGTCGGAGACCCGGCCCTCCACGCGCACGCGACCGGCCAGCGGTGGGCGCGCGCAGCGTTCGAGCAGGCGCTCGCGCAGCGGCCCGTCGCCGATCACCAGCAGCGTCGAGCCCTGCGGCAGCTGCTCGGCGAGCGGGCCCCACGCGTCGAGCAGGCCGTCCACTCCCATGCGGGGCACGAGCCGCCGGGCGCAGACGGCGACGAACGCTTCCGGGTCGAGGCCCAGCCGCGCGCGGGCGGCGGCGCGGTCCCCAGGGGTGAACGTGTCCAGGGCGACCCCCGGCGCCCACACGTGCACCTCCCACGGGGGCACGCGGTAGCGCTCGACGAGCAGCCTGCGAAAGGCGCCGGAGAGCACGACGTGGGCCTCGGCGTGGTGGAGCACTCGCCGCTCGAGCGCCCTGCGCAGCGCGAGCCTTACGCCCGACCCGTCCCCCGCCGCGACGTTCTCCTCCGCCCACGGTCCGTGAAAGTGGAACACCGCGGGGCGCGAGCGCAGCGGGCCCAGCAGCAGTGGGGCGGCGGCGTACAGCGCGAAGTGGGCGTCGACCACCTCGGTGTGGCGTCCCGCGCGTCGCGCGGCGAGCCAGAAGCCGAGCAGGCGGTGGGGCAGCGACCGCGCGCGGGCGTGCACCACCTCGATCGAGTGGGGGGCGTCCGCGGCGGGGCCGAGCACCACCCCCCGCGCCTCCGGGAGCTGCTCGTGGAGGGCGCGGTAGTAGCGGTCGAGTCCGCCGAGCGTTCCCGGAAACCAGCCGAGCCCGAGCATCGCCACGCGCGGGTGGTCCGCTGCCTCGCGGCGGGCCTCCCAGGCGGGGGGCTCACCGGGCCGCGGGGGTGTACCAGGTTTTTTCAGATTGGTCATCGCCAGCGTTCACCGAGGCCGCGTCCGTGGTTTCGTGTACTGTAACCCGTCGGTCGAGCGGGACGGCCGGGGCGGACTCCAGGCAGACACAGGATGAGTACCAGTTTGACACAAGATGTTCACATCTTGTGCGCTGGGTGCCGGGCGGGCGGCGAGGTCGTACCAGTCAACGTCGAGGACAACAAACTTCAAATCAAAGGAGACCCAGGGAATGAGACGCTTGAGGATCGTGTGTGTGCCCGCTCTCGCGGTGTGCGCGCTGGTAGTCGCCGCGGTACCGGCCTCGGCCCACCAGTTCACAGCCAGCGCCATCAACAGAGTGTTCCCGTTGAAGACCAAGGGCGTGGGCATTGGGGAGCAGACCTTCAAATTTGGGAAAATCGAAATCGGATGTGAAGTGGCGACGACCAAGGGTACGATCGCGGAATCTCCCTCGCCGCTGCTGAAGGTGGAAGTCGGGTACAAGGAATGCGAAGCGCACGAACTCACGTTCATCGGCGAAAAAATATCGCCGAAAGTGCGGTTCAAGTCTAAGGTCGAATACGTCTACCACCCCAACGGCTACGTCGTGCTCGGTACGGAGGGCGAACCCGAAACGGTGGAAGTCGGCCCGGGAACGGTCGAACTATCGATCGCTCACACCGGCGGGTGCAAGGTGCTGTTGCCCAAGCAGACGGTTCCCGTCAAGGCAGAGACCAAGCCGAACGAAGAATACTCGGAGGCGGCCTTCACCCCCGAAGCGGTCGCGTCGACCAAACTGAAGCCGTTCCCGAGCGGCTTCCAGCAGAAGCTGACGATCACAAATGAATTCAAAGGGGTCGAATACGGGATCGAAGAAGCCGGCCTCTGTGAAGAATTCTCGAACACTGAAGGCAAAGGCGGTCGCTACCACGGCGAGCTGCAGGTGGAAGTGCCCTCGGGCAACCTCGGCTTCGAATAGGCGAGTCGCTCGAACGGCGTGCAGTCCACGCGAAGGGCGGGAGACGGGTTGGCAGCGAGACCCGTCTTCCGCCCTCTGTGGCGTCTGGGGTCGCTTCGCCTTCCGGTCCTCCGGACCGCTATGTGAACATCTAGTGAAGTTCGTGTGTATCCGGGGGGCGAGTGGAGTTAGATGCGTGTGACGTCGCGGGACGCGCATACGCGTGCGCGCGGCCGGGCCGCCCGTCGGCCGGCCGGTACCGTCGAATAGGCTGATGAACCGGACACATCTCTACCTCGGACTTGCCGCGTCCCCGCGCGCCACGGCGCCAGCGCTGCGCGCGGCGGCGGGGACCGTGCTGCTCTCGCTGGCGCTGCTTGGCGTGGGCTTCTCGGATGGCCTCGCGAGCGAGCCGGCTCAGCTGATCCAGCAGGGCTCGAAGCTCACCGGCGGCGAAGAGCTCGGCGCCGGCCGCTTCGGCCGCAGCGTGGCGCTCTCTGAAGACGGCGCCACGGCGCTTGTCGGCGGCCCCCGCGACGACGAAGAAGCGGGCGCAGCGTGGGTGTTCACACGCTCGAGCTCGACGTGGACGCAGGTGGCGAAGCTCACCGGCGCCGGCGAGCTCGGCGCGGGCTGCTTAGGACGCGCCGTCGCGCTGTCCGCCGACGGCGACACCGCGGTGGTCGGCGCGCCCCGCGACAACTCCGGTCTCGGCGCGGTGTGGGTGTACACGCGCTCGGGCTCGACGTGGGTCCAGCAGGCCGAGCTCACCGGCTCGGGGGAGAGCGGCAAGGGCTGGTTCGGACGCGCCGTGGCGCTGTCCGCCGACGGCGACACCGTGCTGGTCGGCGGCTACGTGGACCACAGCGACACCGGCGCGGTGTGGGTGTTCACGCGCACGGACTCGACGTGGACCCAGCAGGGCGCGAAGCTCACCGGCACAGAAGAGTCCGGCGCGGGTGAGTTCGGCTGGAGCGTGGCGCTCTCGGGCGATGGTTCCACGGCGCTCGTCGGCGGCCGCGAGGACGGCGAAGGGGTGGGCGCGGCGTGGGTGTTCGTGCGCACAGGCCCGGGGTGGGCGCAGCAGGGCCCCAAGCTCACCGGCGGCGAAGAGGCCGGCGCGGGCCAGTTCGGAGACGGCGTGGCGCTCTCGGGCGATGGTTCCACGGCGCTCGTCGGCGGCCGCGAGGATGGCGGCGGGGTGGGCGCGGCGTGGGTGTTCGCGCGCTTGGGCTCGGCGTGGGTGCAGCAGGGTCCCAAGCTCACCGGCGGCGAAGAGGCGGGCGCGGGCGAGCTTGGCGATAGCGTGGCGCTGTCGAGCGACGGTGAAACAGCGCTCGTCGGCGGCCCGCAGGATGGCGGCGGGGTGGGCGCGGCGTGGGTGTTCGCACCCTCGGGTGCGGCGCGGGCGCAGCAGGGTTCGAAGCTCACCGGCGGCGAAGAGCGCGGCAGCGGCGAATACGGCTGGAGCGTGGCGCTCTCCGGCGACGGCGCCACTGCGCTGGTCGGTGGCATCGGCGACAGCGCGAAAGCGGGGGCGGCGTGGGTGTTCGGAGCTCCCCCCTCGCCCCCGCCGGGCGGTCCGCCCTCTGGCGGCGAGCCGCCCGCCGGCGGCAGTACGCCCGGCGGGCCCACGCCCGGCACCCAGACACAGACCCCCGCCGGGAGCCCGCCCGGTGTGAGCCCGCGGGCCAAGCAGGGCGTGGGTGCGTACAAAGCCGCGGGCAGCGGGGTCGTGCTCGTCGGCCGACGCCTACCCGTGCGCCGCGGGCGGGCGCGAGTCGCGCTCCGGTGTACGGCCCCGGTCGCCTGTCGCGGGCGTCTCACGCTCAGGCTTGCGGTCGCCACGAGGGGGAGGGCCGCGCGGCGAACCCGGACGGTCACGATCGCGACTGCGGGCTTCTCGATCCCGCCCGGCCGGACTGTCACCGTCAAGCTCAAGCTGGCCGCCGCCGGTCGAGTGCGCCTGCAGGCCGACCGCGGGCGACTGGGCGCGGACCTTGTGATCCACGTGCCGGCCCCGGACCCCCCGAGGACGCGGGCCCACGCCGTCGAGCTCGTGTCGGTGGTCCCTCGCTGACAATTCATTGAAACTCTTCACGCCGCAGTAACAGACGTTGGGCTGTGCCTCCATAGAGTCGCCCAAAATTGTCATTGACCGATCAGGAGCGACGATGAGGTTCAAGCAAGGAATGGCCGTCCTGGCTGCCACTGCAGCCGGGTTGGCAGTCGTGCCTACGGCGGCGTCGGCCGCATCGCTGTGGGTCGCACACGCCCCCACGGTCTCGGGTTCGGGTAAAAGCTGCACCAGCCCCGGCTACAGCACGATCCAGTCGGCCCTCGCCAAAGCTCCTTCCGGCGCGAAGATCGAGGTCTGCACCGGCGCGTACGTCGAACAGCTGCAGCTCACGACGCCGGTCAGCATCGTCGCGGCCGGCCCGGTCACCGTCCAGCTGCCGGCGAAACCGCAGGACTCCACGACGGCCTGCGACACCGCCAAAGGCACTGAAAGCTATGAGCCCGACCAGGACGCGATCGCGGTCTGCGGCGCCGCGGGCGCCTACTCGATCAGCGGCGTCACGCTCGAAGCCGACTGGCCGGCGGGCACCTGCTACGACAGCCTCTACGGTATCCTCGTGGGCGGTGGCGCCGACCTGAAGCTCACCGACTCGAGCATCGCGGGCGTGGGCACCGATCCGATCAACGGCTGCCAGGGCGGCGTCGGCATCCAGGTCGGCATGGCCTGGACGACGCCTGTGGAGGTCGGGACGGCGACGCTCACCAACGACACCATCGCCGGCTACCAGAAGAACGGCGTCACTGTCGACGGCGCCGGGTCTGGGGCGACGATCACGAGCACCACTGTCACCGGCGCGGGCCCGACCGAAGCGACCGCGCAGAACGGCATCCAGGTGAGCAACGGCGCGCAGGCGAAGATCAGCGAGTCCACCGTCACGGGCGACGAGTGCAACCTCAAGCTGAGCAAAGCCGAACTGGAAAAAGGCGCGATCGAGTGCGGCGAAAGCTCGATGGCCGACTACCAGGCCGCGGGCATCCTCTTCTTCGGGGCGGCGGCGGGTTCGAGCGTTAGCAAGTCCACGATCAGCGACTGCGACATCGGCGTGTACACCTACGACGGCTCTGACGAAGCGCCGACGTCCTCACAGGTGACGATCTCCGACGACACGCTCACCAACGACCGCTACGAGTCGATCGCGCTCGATCAGGGTTGGACGACCGTCAAGGACGACGTGCTCGAAGGCGGCAACGTGGGCATCCAGCTGCTGCAGTACGTCGGCCAGAGCTACGGCCCGGTGGGGAGCGGCAGCGGCGACACGATCAGCGGGATGCGCGACTGGGCGGTTCAGGGCTACTCCGACGAAAACGTCGCTGAAGACCTGCCGGGGTCGTTCTCGATCGTCAAGAGCGCGATCAGCGGCAACCCCGCCGGCGCCTCGGTGTCGAACTCCGTGACGAGCAACTCGAAAAGCCTCGCGGTCACCACCGCCAAAAGCGATAGCTGAAGCAGATCACCGCAGCCAAAAGCGACAGCTGAGGCTCGACCTCTCCCGTCCGGCGGTGGTCGGCCTACCTGCGCCGCCTGCGGCTTCGCGCCACCGCCTGGACGGGGATGCTGCGGCTGTGGCCTGAGACCTGCTTGCCGTTGCTCACCTTGACCAGCGCGCGGTAGGGGCCCGTGTGGCGGACGCTCGCGAGGACGCTGAAGCGCGATGCGCGCCTGGAGCCCCGGGGGACCGTCGTGCTCGCCACGTTCGACGGGCGGCGCCCCGGCCGCAGGAGCTGGATCGTCACCGGCGCGCCGGCCTCGGCGGGTGTGACCGTGCCTTCGAAGCGCACCAGCCCCTGCCCGGTGGGCCGCGCGCGGAGCGTGACGAGCACCGACACCTGCACGGTCACCACGCGGCTGTAGACGGTGGGCGAGCCGAGCGTGCTCACGCGCAGCTTTGTGCTCTGCGACACGCTCGGCACGCGCAGCGAGAAGGCGCCGCGGGCGCTCGTGGTCGTGGGGCTGCCGAGGTTGCTGAAGGGGCTCTGGTAGGGGAACGGGCTCGCCTGCAGGACGACCGTTTGGCTCGCGTTGCCCGGGCCGGACAGGGTGCCCGCCAGCGAGAACGGGCTGCCGTACGGCTCCACCGTGCGTTCTTTGGGGACCACGAACTTCAACGCGAGCGGCTTGGGGATGGACCCGTGGCCGTGGGTGGCGGTCCTGGTGGTGAACGTGCGGTCCCGTCCGTCGGTTGTTTCGGCGGCGGCGTTCACGGCCACCAGGCGGTAGTGGTAGGTGGCGCCGACCTGCAGGCCGGAGACGACCTGGTTCACCTTGACTCCCCCCGTGCCGCCGCCCGCCGCTGCGGTGGGGGTCTGGATCCCGTACGCGGTGGTCGGACCGTACTGGAAGTAGTAGCTCGTTTCCTGACCGCGAGGGTTGACGTTGCCGGTGAGTTCGGCGGAGGAGCCGCTCACGTGGCGGGCGCTCCCGGTGGAGGCGTGGGGCGCTTTGGACTTGGGAGCCTTCGCCGCCGGCGAGGAGAGTGGCAGCGCCAGCGCGACGCCTGCCAGCAGCGCTCCGGTCAGGGCCGCTCGGCCGCTTGCGGGTCTTCTCATGTCAGGGTCTCCCTTTCCCTTTCTCGACTTGCCTTGCTGCGCGGCTGCTCCTGCGACGCGCTCGGGTGCCTGCCTGTGACCAAGCCTGGGAACACGGCCGGTGCGGGATGGTTGCGCTGCGCGCCGGCGGTGCTCATGCCTGCGCTGAAGCGGCCGTCCGCGGCGGCGCTCCGAGCGCGGGAGGCTCCAGTTCGCTTGCGAGGGACTCGGGGGCGAAGCGGTAGCCGATCCCGAAGTGCGTGTGGATGTAGGCCCACTCGGGCGCCACCGTGGCGAGCTTGGTGCGGACCTTGCGCACGAACACGTCCACGGCGCGGTCGCGGTGCTTCATCTCCCCGCCCCACACCTGCCGGTAGATCTCCGGGCGGCGCACCACGCGGTCCTCGCGGTCGGCGAGCACCGCGAGGAGCTGGAACTCGCGCACGGTGAGGCCCACACGCGTGCCCGCGACGAGCGCCTGCATCTCGTCGGGGCGCAGTTCGAGGTTGCCGAAGGTCCTGGTCTGCTGGTCCGCCTGGTCTCGGTCTGTGTGGTCCTGGCCCGCCTGGTCTCGGTCCGCCTGGTCCCGGTCTGCCTGCCCGCCGGGGGTGGTGGGAGGCTGCGAAGTCGGGGGCGCGGACGCCACCTCCAGGGGTCGCGGGGCTAGGACGGTGGACTCGGGCGTCATCGCATCGGCGAGCTGGGTCCCTGTGGCTGTGGCATAGCCTGAAAGCTGCCCTACCGCGGGACCCGAGGGTGTGAAAGGTTTGTGACGGCTCCGCGTCGGGGAGCGCGCGGGAAGCGAGTTTCTCACGGTGAGGCGGTCCCGGGCGGCCTGTTCACCGAATCGTCACCAGTCGCCGCCCGGAGGGGTCCTTATCATGCGTGCCCTATGCAAACCTGCGCTCACTGCGGCGCCTCGCTTGCCGACGACCAGCGCTACTGCCTGGAGTGCGGTGGACGCCAGGTGCAGGCCCGCAGCCAGTTCCTGGACCGCTTCACGCCCGCGGTCGTCCCCGATCCTGCCTCTGTCCACCCCTCTGGCGGGGCGGCGGGGGGTGGACGCTTCTCGGGCGCGACCGCCGTGGCGGGCGTCGGGGTGCTGCTGCTGGCGATGGGCGTCGGCGTGCTGATCGGCCGCGCCAGTGGTGGCAAGACCGTCACCGAGCCGGCGCAGGTCATCTCGGTCGCCGCCCCCGGAGCCGCGGCGGCGGGGGAAGCGACCACCACCACCCCGGCGCTCACCACCTCCACGGGTAGCTCTCCCGCCGCTGGGACTCACAAGGGCAGCGGCTCGGAATCCAGCGGGAACGCCAACGGCAAAGGCTTCTCCTCCTCCTCCTCCTCCTCCTCCTCCTCGGGGTCGTCCTCGAAGAGTGGCGGCAGTTCGAGCAAGACGTCCACCTCCAAGTCGAAGTCTTCCAACAACGGCGAAAGCGCCGAGCAGAAGACGCGCAACATTCCCAACGTGGTGACCACCGGCTGAGGGTCTGATGGGCATCTTCGACTCGCTGCTCGCCCGCCCCGACGCTGACGCCGACCAACCGGCGTCCGCGGGGGCCTCCCGCTTGCCCTCGCCCCTGCCCTCCGAAGACGGGCGCGCGAGCCTCGAGCGCCGTCGCGATGAACTGGTCGCCCAGGTCGCCGAGCTGCACTGGGACCTCGGCGGCCTCGCCTACGAGATGGCGATTCGCGACCACTTCCGCCTCGACGTGCTCGTGCGCCGCGCCGCCGAGCTGCAGGAGCGCGACGCCGAGCTCGGCGAGCTCGAACGCGTGCTCACCCTCCAGGAGTCTGCGGGTGTCGGCTCGTGCCCGGACTGCGGGGCGGTCCACGCGCGCGGGGCGCTCTTCTGTTGGCAGTGCGGCCGGACGCTGATGGAGCGCGTCCCGAGCGCCGCCGCCAACGGCTCGGCGAGCGAGCCGGTGAACCCCGAGGGTCGCAGCACCGAGACCCGCAGCGCCGAGACCCACGTGGGGACTCGCAGCGCCGAGGCCCATGCAGAGACTCAAAACGCCGAGGCCCACGGAGAGACCCCGGTGGGACCCTATATGGACTCTGTATAGAGCGGTACAGAGACTTCTATAGAGACCCATAGAGACCTATAGGAGTGAAAAATAGAGACCCACAAGGGGTGAGCCGGGTGAGTGGGGGGGCTGCGGGCGCCTGCGCGGAGTGCGGCTCGGCGCTGGCCGCCGACCAGCGCTACTGCCTGAGCTGCGGCACCCGCTGCGGGCCGCGCGCGCCGGCGCTGGAGCGCATCCTCGTCGACCTGCGCCCGGGCGGGCGGGCGTGGGAGCAGGGGTGGACCCGAGGCGGTCGGGCACGGGGTGCCCCCGGTTGGGCAAGGGGGGACCCGGTCCCGACTCCCGCCGCCCGGCGTACGCGCGGCGCTCTGCCCGGCCCGCGCACGGCCGCCGTGCTGACGCTCGCGATGCTCGCCTTCGGCACGCTCACCGGCGTCGCCGCCTCCAACCCCTCGGGCGCGCTGCGCGCCCTGCGCCGCGGACCGCTCACGCTGTTGGTTCCCGCCCCCGCCCCGGCCGCCACGACGCTCGCCGCTGCGCCGCCGCCCGTGGAAGCGACCTCCACGCCCGAACCGGTCGCGGCGCCGCCCGCCGCGGAATCCACGCCCGCCAAGTCCCCCGCCCCGGCCTCCTCCAAGGGCGCCGGCAACAAGAAGGGTGGGGGGTCCGCGGGTGCTGGAGGCTCGCACCTGCCCCCCGTCAAGCACGTCTTCCTGATCGTGCTCGCCGACCAGCCCTACGCCCAGACCTTCGGGCCGGAATCGCCCGCTCCCTACCTCGCGCACACCCTCGAGCGCCAGGGAGAGCTGCTCGTGCGCTTCTACGCCGTCGCCCACGAAGAGCTGCCCAACGAGATCGCCCTCGTCAGCGGCCTCGGGCCGACCCCCGCGACGGCCGCCGACTGCCCGGTCTTCACCGACATCCTCCCGGCGGTCGCTGGCAGCAACGGACAGTACACCGGCGAAGGCTGCATCTACCCGCGCAGCGCCCAGACCGTCGGCGAACAGCTCACCGCGAAGGGGCTGACCTGGCGGGTGTACGCCGAAGGGATGGGGGACGTTTCGGGGGGCGGGCTCGCGTCCGCAGCGCGCGTGTCCGAGTCCGGCGCGGGCGGTCTCGAGTCCGGGGTGGGTGGGTCCGAGTCCAGGGTGGGCGAGTCAACGTCCGGGGTGGGTGGGTCCGAGTCCAGGGTGGGCGAGTCAACGTCCGGGGTGGGTGGGTCCGAGTCCAGGGTGGGCGAGTCAACGTCCGGGGTGGGTGGGTCCGAGTCCAGGGTGGGTGGGTCAACGTCCGGGGTGGGTGGGTCCGAGTCCAGGGTGGGTGGGTCAACGTCCGGGACGGGGCCCCCGCGTCCCCCTGCTGGCACCCTGAATTCGGCGCCGCCGACCCCACCTCGCAGGCGCCGGAGGGAGACACGTTCGCCACCTTCCGCGACCCCTTCGCCTACTTCGACGGCGTACTCCACTCACCCGCCTGCACTCACGACGACGTGGGCTTGGAAGGGCTCGCGAGCGACCTGCGGAGCGCCCGCACCACCCCCACTCTCTCCTACATCGTGCCCGACCTCTGCCACGACGGGCGCCCCACCCCGTGCGCCCCCGGCGCACCCTCCGGCCTGCCGGCCGCCGAAACGTTCCTGCGCCGCGTCGTCCCCGAGATCCTTGCCTCGCCCGCCTACCGGCACGGCGGCCTGCTGATCGTGACAACCGACCAGGCCCCCACCACCGGGGAGTACGCCGACTCGAGCTCCTGCTGCGAGCAGCCGCGCTTCCCCGCGCCGCTCGAGGGGGTGGGCTCGCCCGGCTCTGCCACGCCGGGCGCTACGGCCACCCAACCCGGCACGGGGGTGACGCCAACCGGCGCGGCGACTACCCAACCCGGCGCGACGGCGACTCAACCGGGCGCCACGAGTACCCCGACCGCGACGACCCCGGCTGCGACCACACCCACAACGACCACCCCAGCGACGACCACACCCGCGACGACCACACCAGCGACAACTACACCCGCGACGACCACGACGGCGACGACCACGACGGCGACGACACCGTCCATCACCCCCACCACGACAACGACGACTGCCCCTGGACCACCGACCCCCGCCACCACGCCGGCCGCGACCGCCCCGCCGGGGGGGGTGACCCTCCCTCCCTCCGGGGGCGGGCAGGTGGGCGCGTTGCTGCTCTCGCCCTACGTCAAGCCGGGCACGTACGACCAGGAACCCTTCAACGACTTCTCGCTGCTGCGCACGCTGGAGAACCTCTTCGGCTTGACACCCCTCGGCTACGCCACCAGTCCCCACGCCGGCGCGTTCGAAGCGTCAGTGTTCTCCGCGTACTCCGGCTGACCCGCGAGTCCCGCCCACAGCCCGTCAAGGGTTCTCCGTCCGCCCTTGTGCTCCGTCCGCCCTCGTCGCTGGCCGGCGGCCCCCCGGCGCCCCTCCCCGCTCGTGGCCGACCGACCCGCCGCGGGCAGTCCAGGGGGCCCTGCACATACCCGCCTCGGCGGCTCTGAAATCAGCTATTCTCGACTGGAATAGTCGGCTTGACCAAGAAACTGTAGATCCGGGAGGGCGACGCGTGCACGTGGATCCGTACATAGTGCTGGGAGCAGCGGTCGTCGGACTGCTGGTCGGGATGACGGGGGCCGGCGGCGGGGCGCTGATGAGCCCCATGCTGATCCTGCTGTTCGGGGTCACGCCCTCGACAGCGATCTCCAGCGACCTCGTGGCGGCGGTGGTGATGCGCCCGATCGGCGCGGGCGTGCACCTGCGCGCCAAAACGGTCAACAAGCGGCTCGTGGGGTGGATGGTGCTCGGCTCGGTGCCGGCGGCGTTCGCGGGCGCGTACCTGCTGCACCTGATGGGCAGCACGAAGGCCTCCCAGGAAAACATCGAGGTAGCGCTCGGGACGGCGCTGCTCGTGGGAGCCGCCGCGATGGTGCTGCGCATGGCGCTGGACCGCCGCGCGGGCAACGCCCGCACCGCGGCGGTACACAGCATCGTCCCCCGGCCGGCGGCGACGGTGGCGATCGGGGTAGTCGGCGGGCTGATCGTCGGGATGACCTCGGTCGGGTCGGGGTCGCTGATGATCGTGCTGATGCTGTTCCTGTACCCCGCGATCGGCGCCAAGCAGCTGGTCGGGACCGACCTGACGCAGGCCGTCCCGCTCACGTTCGCCGCCGCGCTCGGCGCGCTCGCGTTCGGGCACGTCGACTTCGGCGTCACGACGTCGCTGGTGATCGGCAGCGTCCCCGCCGTGTACGTCGGCTCGCTGCTGTCCTCGCGCATGCCCGACCGCTACATCCGCCCCGCGATTGCGTTCGTGATCTTCGCGTCCGGCCTGAAGTACGTGGGGGTCGGGACGACCGAGCTCGGGTGGACCCTCTGCGCGGTGCTGCTCGCCGGCGCGACGTACTGGCTCGTCTACGCGCGGCCGTGGCGCAGCGCGGTGGCGGCCACAGCGCTGGAGGGCGCGAGCGCCGCCGAGACCTCGCGGGAGGCGGTGTAGGTGGGTAGGGCGGCTCCGAGCGCGGCCGTGGCCAGTTCGTCGTAGGTGACGGCCCGACGGCGCTCGCCCACGCGGCCGAGCGCGGCTTCGAGCGCCCGCACGTGACGGCGGCGCTGAAGGCACGTGGGGGAGACGTCCAACCGCAGGGTGGTGCGGGCCAGCAGCGAGCCCACGCCGGCGGAGGTCGGGCCCCAGGCGGGAGCGAGTCGCCGCCAGGGGCGCTCTGGACCGCTGCCGTCTGTCGCACCGTCGCCGGTCCCGCCGTGCAGGCCCACCGCGTCGGCCCACCACCGGAAGCGGGGGCTCAGCACGCTGCGCAGCGCGGGGGTGTAGGCGTAGGCGGGCGCCACGAACCCGTCCGGCTCGAGCCCCGCGAGCTTCAGCAGGCGCCAGCCCGCCTCCACCGCGCGGCGGGCCTCGTCACGGTCGAGCCGCGCGAACTCGGCGGCGCGGCGGCTGCGCACCGGCGTCGGCAGGCGTCGCGTCCACCCCGCGCACCCGAGCTGCTCGTGCTGGAAGCCGTGCTGGGCGAGCGAGTCACCGCGGCGGCGGCGCTCGGCCAGCCAGCCGGCCAGCTCCGGGGAGCGTTCGCCCAGCGGGTGCAGGTCGCGGGCGGGGATCACCAGCAGCGTCACGCGGTCCACGCCGCGGTCCTCCAGCCACTCGCGCACCTCGACGCAGCGCTCGAACGTCGCCGGCTCGACGTCGTGCAGCGCGACCGCCAGCGTGCGAGCCGCCGCGTGCATCGAACCGAGGGGTGTCTGGGGGGGATCGTCCGCGCGTGTGAGCACGCCACCACGCGGGTGCGCGGCGGGCCTCCTACCCGCCGGCCTCGCCGCCGTGCCCTGCCGCGCGTCCCCCAGGTGTGTGCCGCTAGGCCGCACGCTGCGCCCCTGGCCTTGCCGCCGTGCCCTGCCGCGCCCCGCCGAGGTGTGCGCTGCAGGCCGCACGCTGCGCCCTCGGGGTCGTGTCCGAGGCGCTCCGCGCGTCCCCCAGGTGTGTGCCGCTAGGCCGCACGCCGTGCCCCCGGGGTCGTGTCCGAGGCACTCCGCGGCGCCGCCACCACGCGGCGGTAACCCTCCGCGAGGCGCTCCATCGCGGCCTCCCACGTGCGGGCGCGTACTGCGCTCAGCGCGACCGCGGCCAGCCGCCGGCGCAGCAGCGGCGAGCCGGCCAGCTCCAGCACGCACTCCGCCAGCGCGTCCGGGGCGGGCTTGCAGAGCAGGCCGCTGACGCGGTCCTCGACCAGCGACAGCGGGCCGCCCGCCGCGACGGCCACGACCGGCACGCCGGAGGCCTGGGCCTCCAGGATCACCTGCCCGAACGTGTCGGTGGCGGAGGGGAACAGGAACACGTCGGCGCTCGCGTACGCCTGCGCCAGCGCCTCCCCCTGCAGCCACCCGAGGAACGTGGCGTGCTCCTCGCCGACGCGCTCGCGCAGACGCTGTTCCTCGGGGCCACCACCGGCGAGCACGAGGTGCAGGCGAGGGTCGCGGCTGTGGGCCTCGAGGAACGCCTCTGCCAGCAGGTCCACGCCCTTCTCGCGGGTGAGGCGCCCCGCGTAGAGGACGTTGAGCTCGCCCGGCAGCGCCAGCTGGCCGCGCAGAGCGGGGTCGAAGCGGTCGGTGTCCACGCCGCGGTCCCACCGCGCCACGCGCTCGGCCCCGACGCCGATCTCGCGCAGCGCCTCGTCGGAGGCCGGGCTGGGGGACAGCACCAGGTCGCACGCCCCGTAGAAGGCCTGCACCGCCAGCGCCACGGCTTGCGCGAGACGCAGCTCACCCGAGCGCTCCGCGGCGTAGGCGGTGAGCTCGGTGTGGTAGCTGCCTACCAGCGGGACCCCGAGCGCACGCGCCACCAGCGCGCCCGCCACCCCCACCGGCCCCGGCGAGCAGACGTGGATCGCGTCGAAGGCGCCCTCGGCGAGCGTCTCCACGGTGGCGGGCAGGCTGGGCACCCCGAGGCGCAGGCCGGGGTAGAAGGGCACGTCCACCTCGGCGACCGCCGCCAGACGGCGGTCGACGGAGGGGTCGGTGCCGATCACCTCGATCTCGAACCCCGGCACACCGCGGAGGCGGATCTCCTCGAGCGTGCGCGAGACCCCGTGGGTGGAGCCGATCCCGTCGGCGAGGATCGCCACCCGCGGCGTCTCTCCCTCGCGCGAGTCGAGCTTCGCCTTCTCGCTGCCCAGGAAGGCGGCGGCGGGGGCGTAGGGGATCGCGGCGACGCAGCCCTCGAAGATCGCCAGTGCGGCGCCCGTCGCGTCGACGTCGTCCGCCTGCGGCGTGCCCGCGGGCGCGGAGACCGCCTGTACGACCGACTCCACGGCGGCGCGCAGCTTGCGCTCGTGGGCGCGGCACGCGCGCCGCTGCAGGGCGGCGTGGGTGAAGCGCTCGTCCTGCATGTACGCGATCAGCCCGCGCTCGTCGAGCTCGTCGAGGCCCACCGCGGCGAGCCACGCGCGCAGCAGACGCCGGGCGTCGGCTGGGGTGAGGTCTGCGCCGACGGCGCCCTGACGCGCGTCGCCCTCGCGCAGCAGGCGCTGGGCCATGGTGAGCACCGTGCGGGGATCTAGGTCGCGCCCGCCCTTCGCTTCGCCCAGGTCCCGCCCACCCCTCGCTTCGCCACGGCTGCCGCCCTCTGCGCCGTTCGGGCCGCCGCCACCGAGCAGGTCGCCTTCACCGCTGGGGCCTTCACCCCCAGGGCCGCCGCTGCCGAGTGTACGCGCGGCGAGCGCGATCGCGGCGTGCGCCCACTTGGCTGCGCCGCCCTGTTCGCCGCGCGCGGTGGCCTGCCCGGCGCGCACGTGAGCGAGAAACTCCGTGGGGCTGCGCGCGGGCGGAGTCTCCGTCCAGGTGCGCCCGACGTCCACCCCCGCGTGGTCGTCGCTGCCGCCGATGCCCGTGCCATCGAGCGTGGCTATATATGTAGCCGCAGGACGATTCAGCTCGCGGGCGCGGGCGCCGTTGCGCACCTCCCAGATCGCGAACGCGTCCGCGAGGCGCCGGCGGTGGCGCGCGGTGAGGGGAGCGTCGACGGTGTAGTAGGGGTGGGCCAGCGCGCACACACGCTCGTGGGCGCGCATGTACCTGGCGCACTCCTCCACGTCCCCGCGGTGCGCCTGCAGCCACTCGTGGTCGTCGGGGTCGATCCCGTAGCAGAGCACGTGCACCGCCGCCCGCGGTTCGCCGCGAAAGTGGGCGGTGAGCTCCTCGGAGACGAACACGTCGGGGCGCTCGGCGATCTCCAGCACGCCGGCCACCGTGTCGTGGTCGGTGATCGTCACGAAGTCCATCCCGCGCCGCTTGGCCAGCTCGTAGACCTCCTCCGGCGGGGTTGCGCACTCGGGCAGCCCCACCGCGCGCTGGACCCCCAGGCGCGAGACCTCCGAGGCCGTGGAGTGGCAGTGCAGGTCCACCCTCGCCACGCGCTCGTCGCTCCCGTCTGGCTTCGGCACGATCGAGCTCTGCGCGTCCATACCAAGAGATTCGGCCGCAAATTGCGGGTTCTTGTAACCAGCCGGGAACCACCGTGTGAAGGGCTGGTGAACACGACCGCGCTGCGCGCCGAGCTCATCGCCGCGTCCCGTGGTCGACTCGATTCATGCCTCTGTCAACGGCGACGGGTGGGGAGGACGGCCGCGCCTGGGCATGGGCCCCGCTTGTTGAGGCATTCGGCCCGCGTCCTCGAGGGCCCGCCGCAGCAGCATCTCGACGTGGGCGTTGAGGCTGCGGAACTCGTCAGCGGCCCACCGGGTCAGGGCGTCGTGGACCATCGGGTCGATGCGCAACAGCACCTGTTTGCGCTCATGGCTCACGTATAGAGCGTCCCGGTGTTGACGACCGGGGACGCCGGCTGGTCGCCGCAAAGAACGACGAGCAGGTTGCTCACCATCGCCGCCTTGCGCTCCTCGTCGAGCTCGACGATGCCGCGCTCATTGAGCCGGGCGAGGGCGAGCTCGACCATCCCCACCGCGCCCTCGACGATGCGAGAGCGCGCCGCGACGACGGCGTTGGCCTGCTGTCGGCGTAGCATCGCCTGAGCGATCTCCGAGGCGTAGGCCAAGTGACTGATGCGCACCTCGACGATCTCCACCCCGGCGATTGCGACCCGCTGGGCCACCTCCTTGGCGAGCTCCGCGGCGACGGCGTCGGTCGAGCCGCGCAGCGACGTGCCCTCGCCCGTTGGATCGTCATAGGGATGGGTGGTCGCGACGTGACGCAACGCGGACTCGGCCTGGATCTGAACGAAGTTGACGTAGTCGTCGACGGCGTAGACCGCGCGTGAGGTATCGGCCACCTGCCAGACGACGATGGAGGCGATCTCCACCGGGTTGCCGTCAGCGTCGTTGACCTTGAGGTGGTTGGTCTCGAAGTTCCTGACGCGAATGCTCAGGTTCCGCCGTCCGCCAGCGGCAGTATCCACCACAGGCCGCTGTGGCGTACGGTGCCCACGTAGCTGCCGAAGAAGCGCACGACCTTGGTCTGGCCGGGCTGCACGACGACCAGCGAGGTCAAGACGACGACGGTGGCCAAGACCGGCACGATCGCAAGCAACGCAGCTGAGCTTTCGGCGAGAAGGATACTGGCGGCGATGCATGCGAGGACGACTTCCACGCCGGCCCAGCCACTGATCGCCCACGCGGGGCGCTCCTGGATTTCGACGCGGGTCCCCGCGTGCCCGACCGGAGTCGCCTCGGGCTGGCGGTACGGCTGGTCGGACTGGTTCATGATCCCTCCCCGTGGAGTGGTAATTGATAAAACTGATATCTAAATGATATCATTTTTCCGCGTCCGGTCAACACGGTCCGCGACCGCCCGCGGGAGAAGCAACACGCCCAACACCTGGCGCTGCGAGCGCGCAAGTGCGATCATCAGAACCGACCACCGAGAAGGGAGTTCCCGCCGTGGAGTCCTCCGAAGCCCCCAGCCGAGTACTCTGTGGTGGCCCACAAGACTGCCGCCACACAACCTCTGCTCAACGCCGTGCGAGAGCGAGCGCAACGTGGGCCGTGCACGTTCACGCTGCTCGTCCCAAACGCAACTCACGGCCTGCACAAGATCGTCGACCCCGAGGACCAGGGCTCCGGCGAGGCCAACGCCGTGATAGATCGCGCCCTGCCCCTGCTGAGCGAGGCCGCCGGGGCCCCGGTCGAGGGAATCGTGGGTGCCCCCGACCCGGGCGCAGCGGTGCACGATGCGATCAACCGGTACGGCTTCGACGAGGTGATCATCTCAACACTGCCCACACGGCTGTCGCGATGGTTGAAGCTCGACCTTCCGAGCAAGGTGTCGGGCACGGGTCTGCCCGTGACCACCGTGACCCCCTCCGACGTGCCGGCAACATAGACCCTCACTGTCGCTAGAACGCGACGCCGGCCTTCGCGAACTGGGTCACGCAGCAGTCCCGACGCCCCGCGCGGGTACGCCACAGCGCGACCCGCTGCCGAAGGCCATCCAAAAAAAGAACCCCCGTCCCGTCCCCGCCTCGGATGCGGTTGAGCCGACCGGGGCTCAGGCGAGGGTCCGCGACGCGCCGCGTCGGGCGAGGCCCGGTTCGGAGGTGACGGCGGGGCGGCGCGCGAGGACCTGGTAGACGCGGGTGTAGCCGACGTCGAAGCCGTGGCGGGCGGCGCGCAGGTACAGCCGCCACACGCGCGTACGCTCGGCACCGGCGAGGCGCTCGGCCTCTCCGAGGTGAGCGTCGAGTCGCTCCTGCCAGTGGCGCAGCGTCTGCGCGTAGTCCCGTTGGAAGCCCTCGACGTGCTCTGTGTGCAGACCGGCGCGCTCGAGCGCGAGCTGCACGCGCGAGTAGGGCAGCGGCTCGCCGTCGGGGAACACGTAGCGCATCGTGACCTCGTCGTCGAGCGGGTCGTCCTCTGGGTTCGTCACGGCGATCCCGTGGTTCAGCAGCGCGCCGCCGGGGGCCAGCAGCCCCGCGAGCGTCTGTGCGTAGCGGTCGATCTGGCGCGCCCCGACGTGCTCGACCATCCCGATGCTCGCGATCGCGTCGAACGGCTCCTCGGCGAGCTCGCGGTAGTCCGCGACGCGGACCTCGATGCGCTCGCTGAGGCCCGCGGCCGCGACGCGCTCGCGCGCGAGCGCCGCCTGCTGGGGGGAGAGCGTGATCGCGGTGACGCGCACCCCGTAGTTGCTCGCGGCGTGCACCGCGAAGCTGCCCCACCCGCAGCCGACGTCGAGCACGCGCTGGCCGGGGGCGAGCGCGAGCTTGGTCGCGACGAGGTCGAGCTTGGTCGCCTGCGCCTCCTCGAGCGTGCTCGCGCCGCGCGAGAACACCGCGCAGCTGTACGTCATCGAGGCGTCGAGGAACAGCGCGAAGAAGTCGTTGCCGACGTCGTAGTGGTAGCGCACTGCGGCCGCGTCGCGCTCGAGGCTGTGACGCTCGCCGCCGAGCAGCAGCTCCAGTGCCGGCCGGCGCGGCACCCCGCCCGGCAGCGCCGCCGCCGCGACGCCGAGCGCTAACCGCACACGGTCGGGCACCGAGACCGGCGGCGGCTCCCAGTCGTCGACGACGAGAAAGGCGGCGTCGAGGTCATCGACGCTCAGCGAGCCCTCGACGTACGCGCGGAACAGCCCGAGCGCCCCCGGTGCCCGCAGGCAGTGCGCGAGCGCCGAGGGGCGCTCGAAGCAGAACGTCGGCGCCGCGGGCACCGTCGCGGCAACGGTGCCGCCGTCCCAGAACCGCACGTTGAACGGGCGCTCGGGCAGGGCGTGAGCGAGGCTGCGACGCAGGGGCAGGGAGAACTGGAACGCCACTGGAGCCACCGATGTTAGATCCTCGCGGCGCACCGTCGCCGGGCCGCCGCATAAGCTTTCGCGCCGGTGCACCACCTGATCTCTTACTTCCAGGCGGTGGTCCTCGGCCTCACGCAGGGGGTTGCGGAGCCGTTCCCGATCTCGAGCCTCGGGCACGCGGTCGTGCTGCCGCGGCTGCTCGGCTGGAACATCCACCAGAACGCCCCTTACTTCCTCACCTTCCTCGTCGCCACCCACCTTGCCACCGCGCTGGTGCTGCTGCTGTTCTTCTTGCGTGACTGGATCAAAATCGTCGGGGGCATCCTGCGCTCGCTGCGGATGCGCGAGGTCCGCGAGGACGACGTCTACGCCCGGCTCGGGTGGCTGCTCGTGGCGGGCACCATCCCTGCGGGCATCCTCGGGCTGCTGCTGCAGGAATCGCTGCGCAAACTGTTCGCCTCCGCGTCCATCGCAGCCGCTTTCCTGATTGTCAACGGGGTCGCGCTGCTCGTGTTCGAGCGGCTGCGACAACGCCCCCCGCAGCCCGGCGACTACCTCGGCGACGCCGACGCGCGCATCGCGAAGCGCAGCTGGCGCCAAGCGATCGCGATCGGCACCTCGCAGGCCGCCGCGCTGATCCCCGGCATCTCCCGCTCGGGCTTCGCGATGGGGGGCGGCCTGCTCACCGGCCTCTCCAACGAGGACGCCGCCCGCTACGGCTTCCTGCTCGCCACCCCCGTGATCCTCGCCGCCGCCGTGCTGAAGCTGCCCGAACTGCTCGGCCCCCAGGGTGACGGCGTGCGCGGCCCCGCGCTCGTCGCGGGTCTCTGCGCCGCGCTCACCACGTTCTTGGCCGTCAAGTTCCTGCTGCGCTTCCTGCAGACCAACCGCCTCAGCCCGTTCGGGTACTACTGCATCGGCTTCGGGCTCCTCTGCACCGTGGTGTTCGCGCTGGAAGGGTAGGCGCCCGAGCCACTACCGCCCGCGGTGTCAGGCGTAGGGCGCCATCATGTGGGGTGGGCTCGTGCGAGAGCCCCTGTAGCCCATGCCCCGCACTCCACCCCTCCCCAAGAGCCCGTCGAAGATGTTCGAGACCCGCAGCCAAGCGTGGCAGGAGGTGGGTCTGCTGCACCAGGTCAGCCCCCGAGCGGCGAAACGCGCGCGGGTGGAGGGGGTGGTGCTCGCGGTGCTGTTTGTGGCGGTCGTGGTCCTCTACGACCACCGCCAGAGCCTGTTCTCGGTCGAAACGCGGGGCAGCACACCGGAAGTCAACACGCTCGTGCAGGTCCTCACGGTGCTCGCGCTGCTGGGTCTCGGCTGGGCGATCGCACGCGACGCCGGCAAGGCGCTCGGACCTGCCCTGTTCCGGCGCATGGACCCGGCCACCGCGGGGACTGTGGGCTTCCTGGTCCGTCTCACGACGGCCGTGCTCGCGCTGCTGGTGGCGCTGGGCGTGGCGGGGGTCGAAGCGCGCGCTCTGGCCCTCGGCGGAGCGTTCACTGCGGTGGTCCTCGGCCTCGCGGCGCAGCAGACGCTGGGCAACTTGATCGCGGGCACCGTGCTGCTCAGCGCGGGGCCCTTCCGCGTAGGCGACCACGTGCGCCTGCAGGGCGGGCCGCTGGCCGGGCAGATCGAGGGGGTGGTCAGCTCGCTAGGGCTGCTGTACACGACGTTCGCCACCGCGGAGGGGTCGGTGCTGGTGCCCAACAGTGTTGTGCTCAACGTGGCGGTTCACACCGAGGAGGGCCGCCTCGACGAGGCCGGCTATCGCGCTTCGCCGACTCCGCCCACGCGGTAGCGCAGCAGCAGCTGTGACTGGCTCTCGAGCACCCCGACCAGCTCCAGCTCTAGAGGAGGATCGAACTCGGGGCCGTTGAGGATTCGCGGAGACGCTCCTGGGTCGGCGCCCCCTGCGAGCTTGGGGGCGAGGGACAGAAACAGCTCGTCGACGAGCCCGGCGGCGAACAGCTGCCCGTTGAGGTGGGGTCCCCCCTCGCACAGGAGAGTGCGAACCCCCAGGCGGGCGTACAGCTCGGCGAACGCGGCAGGCAAGTCGAGCGCCCCGTCGCGGGCGGCCCGGACGTACTCGACGGGCGTGCCCGTCCCGGGGAGCTCCCCCGTGGGGGAGGGGGTGAGGACGGCGATCCGCGCGGCGGGGTCGGCGAGCAGGGGGATGTCGGGCGCGAGGTCGAGGCTGGCGGTGACGAGGCACGCGAGTGGTTCCTCCGCCAGCCCCCGCGCTGCTCGCAGCCGCCGGTGCGCCTCGTCGCGCACGAGTCGGCCGTAGCGCTCGGCGCGCACGGTGCCCGCGCCTACGAGCACGGCGTCGACGCCGGCGCGCAGCGCATGGAAGAGCTCGCGGTCGGCGCGGTTGCCGATCGGCCCGGAGCGCCCCCCGACGGTGGCCCGCCCGTCTGCGGTGCAGGCCATGTTGAGCATGACCCGAACCCGCCCCTCGCACTCCCCGTTGGGCGCGGTCTCCCACGGCCGCAGTTGCTCGAGCACAGCCTCGGCGCTCAGGGGTCGCGAGCCTGCGACCGAAGCCGGGGGACACTCGCCTTCGGCGAGCATCCCCGTTTCGCCCAGCAGCGGCGTCAGCGCGGCCGGCTCCGTCTTGGGTCTCATGGGGAAACCCTAGCCGGGGAGTACAACAACTTGGGAACAAAATGGTCGCAGCACGTGCTACCGTCGTTGCCGTTGGGTCGGCGTAAAGGCCGGCTAAAAGTAGTGCAAGCTCTCGCAGGTCGAAGCTCTCCGTAGCATCCTCCGCGCAGCAGCACGCACGAATCGTGGAGGAAAGTCACATGCCTACCGGCACAGTGAAGTGGTTCAGCGACGACAAGGGATTCGGTTTCATCACCCCGGATGATGGGGACAAGGATCTGTTCGTACACCACACCGGCATCAACGGCGACGGCTACCGCTCGCTGCAGGAGGGCGCCAAGGTGTCCTACGACGCGGAGCAGGGCGACAAGGGGCCCAAGGCCGTCAACGTCAGCGCAATCTAGCCAGGACACCGCTGGGCGGCGCGATGCGGCGTCCTCGATCGCTCGTGTGCTGAAGCACACTTCGCTCACTGCGTCCTTGCCTCGCTTGCCCAGCGGCGCCCTGGAGGCGTAGTGCGACGGCCGTCGCACTCGCCGCATCGTTACGCCGTGTCCTGAAGACGTGGGTCCTCAGGGCAGGGCGTGGAGAAGTACCCTTAGGGGACCCGGCCACGGCCGGGTCCCCTTTGTATGGCTAGCGACGCGACCACACTGCCCCTGCGGGACTCGCTGCTGGACGACCCGCGGAGCGCGCCTCGGCGGGCGACGTGGCGCCGCGGGGGGGCACCGGTCCCGGATGAGCTCCTCGGCGCCGCGCGCACGCGCACGCGTAGAGAGACGGTGCTCGGGGCCTCGGCGCTGGTCACGATCGCGGTGTGCGTGGCGCTGATCGTGGTGGCGGCGGCCGACCGTCCGAGCTTTCTCTCCGCGCCGACCCACTACGGCTTCTTCCCCGGCTGGATGGCCGGTCCGCTGGGCGGGCTGTGGCCGTGGTTCACCCGCAGCCCGCAGGTGATCAAGTCGCTGTTCACAGGCGCGCTGCTCGTGATGTACGTGGCGTACCTCGTGGGCCTGAGGTACGTGCCGGCGCTGCGGGCGCGGTGGGCGGTAGCGACTGTGGTGGGGGTGCACGTCGTCCTGCTGCTCTCCCCGCCGCTGTCGCTGACGGACGTGTTCAACTACATCAACTACGGACGCATGGGGATGCTGCACCACCTCAACCCCTACACCACGATCCCGGTGCTCGAGCCCCACAGCGACCCGAGCTACGCCCTGAGCAACTGGCACCAACTGCTGAGCCCCTACGGGCCGGCGTTCACGCTGCTCACCTACGCGGTCGTGCCGCTCGGGCTCGCGGGCTCGCTGTGGACGCTGAAAAGCCTCGTGGCGATCACGAGTCTGGCGACGATCCTGCTGGTGTGGCGGTGCGCGCGACTGCTCGGCCGCGACCCGGTGCAGGCGATCGTGTTCGTGGGCCTCAACCCGATCGTGCTGGTGTGGGGTCTCGGGGGCGACCACAACGACTTCTTCATGGTGTTCCTCATCGTGCTCGCCTTCTACCTGCTGCTGCGCGCGCGCGCCCCCGGGATCTCACCCGAGCTGGACGTCTCCGCCCAGCCCGCGGCGGCGGGGGTGGCGTCCGCGGCCGAGGACCCCCTGGCGGCGCTGGCGGCCGGGATCGATCGCGCCGGGGATTCCCCCCCGAGCGCCGACGCCCCCGTGACCTCCGGTGCCCCCGCGACCGCGACCGCCGCGACCGCAGATCCCCCCGCGACCGCGACCGCCGTGCGCGCTTGGGGCGTCCGTTGGGAGCAGGTGCGCGGGTGGCTCCTGCCGTTGGCGCCGGCGGAACTGGCGGCGGGGCTCACGCTGGCGAGCGCGATCGCGCTGAAGGCATCGGCGGGGATCCTCGTCCCGGTGCTGCTCGCGGGTCTGCTGCGGGCCCCGCGTCGCCTCGTGCAGGTGGCGGTGGGCATCGTCGTGGGCGGGGCCGTGTGGGGGGTGTGCAGCGTGGTGGCGTTCGGCTTTCACCTCCCCAACCTCGGCACCCAGGGCCGCCTGGTGATCCCGATGAGCCTGCCCAACGTGGTGGGCCTGGTACTAGGCCAGGGGGGCGAGACGAACACGATGCGCGTGCTGCTAAGCGCGGTGTTGGCGCTGTCGGTGCTCGGCTGCAGCGTGCTGGCGTGGCGGCGGCGGGACGCGTTGACGGCGTCGGGCTGGGCGACGGTCGCGCTGCTGGTGACCCTCAGCTGGGTGCTGCCGTGGTACGTGCTGTGGGTGCTGCCGCTCGCGGCGCTCTCACGCTCGCGCGCGCTGCGCCGCACGACGCTGGCGGTCGGGGCGTACCTGGTCCTCACGTGGATGCCCTCGGCGACGGCGATGGACAACGCGATCGGCCTGCGGCCGACCAGGACCTCCCTCGGACAGTCGCACCAGCTCGAAGTGAAACGACTCCTGAACTGAGCCTGACGTCACCCGGCGTCCGCCCACGTGCCACCAGTACGCGGTCGCCCACCGTGCAACGTCAGGAGCTCGTCGAACTTGGGTCGGAGTCCTCAGTGCGCGACCCCGGGCGGCCCTCCGCCGACGCGCTCCTCGCCCTCGGGCAGGCGCCCGTCGCGCCCGACGTAGCCATCCTTGCCGCCGACGCAGAGGTAGATGGTCTCGCCCTCGCCGACGTTGCGCATCGAGCGCACGGTGGCGGCGTCGACGCGGGCGAAGCCGCCCTCCTCGAGCCGGTGCGCGGAGCCGTCGCCGAACTGCATCTCCAGCGCGCCGCGGTGCACGAAGTAGAGCTCCTCCTGGGTCTCGTGCAGGTGGCGCCCGGACTGGTAGCCGGGGGGCATGACGATCGCGTTGACGCCGAACGCGGTCACGCCGAGGCCCTTGCGGACCTTGCGAAAGCCGGGGCCCTCGCCCAGCGCGTCGAGGTCGCCGACGGCGTAGCCCTCGCCGACGGTCACTGCGGGGTACTCGGTGGATGCCTCCATAGGGGGTCTCCTCTCGGGGTGGGGTGTGGATGGCGGGTGTGGCGGTCCGTGGGCAGCGGGGCAGGTCGGCGGTCAGTGGTCGGCGACGTGTCCGTCCTCGGGCGCGAGCGGGTGGCCCTCCTGCGCCCAGCGCAGGAGGCCGCCGCGCATCGTGTGCGCCTGGAAGCCCGAGGCACGGAAGGCCTGGGCAGCCATGTCGGAGCGGGAGCCGACGCGGCAGTAGAAGACAACGGGGCGGTCGGCCGCGAGCGTGGCGGCCTGCACGGTGAGGAGGTTCAGCTCGATGTGGCGGCTGCCGGCGATGTGGCCGGCCTCGCGCTCGTAGTCCTCGCGCACGTCCACCACCTGCAGGTCGGGGTCCCGGGCGTGCCACTCGGCGACCTGCGCGGGATCGAGAGCGATCTCGGCGGCGGCGGGCTTGGGGGACGCATCGGCGGGGGCCACCGACGGAGCGTAGCGCCCGCGGGGCTCACCGCGCGAGCGCGGCGGCCGCGTTCGCGGCCGACTCCCCCACCGCGGGGCGAAGGTCACTAGCATCCATCACATGGAGGCGGTGAGCGAGGTCTACACGATCCCCCAGGAGCACACGGACCTGTGCGCGACGATCCGCCAGATCGCCCAGGAGAAGATCGCGCCGCGCTCGGCGGAGGCCGACGAGCAGGCGGAGTACCCGTGGGACATCCGCAAGGTGCTCGCCGAGCAGGACGTGCTCGGACTACCGTTCCCGATCGAGTACGGGGGCACCGGCACCGGCACGCTGATGCTCAACATGGCCGTGGAGGAGATCGCGAAGGTCGACGCGTCGTGCGCGCTGATCCTGATGGTGCAGGAGCTCGGCACGCTGCCGCTGCAGCTGTTCGGCACGGAAGAGCTCAAGGAGCGCTTCCTGCCGCGGTGCGCCAGCGGCGAGTGGTCGCCGGCGTTCGCGCTCTCCGAGCCCGAGGCGGGGTCGGACCCGGCGGGGATGAGGACGACCGCGGTCCGGGACGGCGAGGAGTGGGTGATCAACGGCACCAAGAACTGGATCTCCAACCTCGGGGTGGCCGACTTCTACGTCTGCTTCGCCGTCACCGACCGCGAGAGCCGGCGGATCACCGCGTTCGTGGTCGAGGCCGACCGCCCGGGGTTCAGCGTGGGCAAGCTCGAGCACAAGCTCGGCATCCGCGCCTCGCCGACGGGCCAGCCGGTCTTCGAGGACGTGCGGGTGCCCCAGGAGAACGTGATCGGCGAGGTCGGCCGTGGCATGCGGGTGGCGCTCGCGACGCTCGAGCGCACGCGCCTGGGGGCGGCGGCGCAGGCGGTCGGGATCGCCCAGGGCGCGACCGACTACGCCGTGGCGTACGCGCGCGAGCGGGTGCAGTTCGGCAAGCCGATCCTCGAGCACCAGGCGATCGCCTTCAAGCTCGCCGATATGGAAACACGTACGGCGGCAGCGCGCGAGCTGCTGTACAAGGCGTGCGCGATGGCCGACCGCGGCGATCCCCAGCGTGCGAAGTACTCCTCGATGGCGAAGGTGTTCGCCTCGGACACCGCGATGGCGGTGACAGTCGAGGCGGTGCAGGTGCTGGGGGGCTACGGTTACGTGAAGGAGTACCCGGTGGAGCGCATGATGAGGGACGCCAAGATCACCCAGATCTACGAGGGCACGAACGAGATCCAGCGACTCGTGATCGCCCGGACGCTCAAGCAGAAGTGAGGGGCAGGGGGAGGCCGTGCGCTCGTCGAGGTCGCAGGTCGCCACCCAGCTGCGAAGGGTCGGGCTGGCTGCGCTGATCGCGCTGGCGCTCGGCCTGACGGTGGTCGTCGCCGGCCAGGGCTTCAGCACCGTGGGGGCGGTGCGCGTGGTCGAGCAGCTGGTCCTCGGCCTCGCCGCGGTCGGGGTGCTGCTGACGGCGGCTGCGTTCGTGGCGGTGCGCCTGGCGGGGTGGCGCGAACCGGAGTCCGAGGAGGAGTTCGAAGCGATCGTGCGCCGCGCGGAGGAGCTCGGGCGCGAAGGGCTCGCGGTGGACCCCGACGAAGCGGAGTTCATGGAGCTCGACCCGCTCAACGACGAGGACTTCGAAGAGCTCGTGCGCGACGCGCTGGACGACCTGCCGGACCTGCTGCGCAACGCGCTTCGCCACGTGCCGGTGGTGATCTCCGACAAGGGCCGCCAGGCCGGGGCGTACGGCCTCTACCAGGGCGGGCAGGGCCGCATCAACGCGTTCGGACCCCCTACCCACGACCGCATCATGATCTTCCGCGACACCCTGCGGCGGGACTTCGGACACGACCCGGAGCTGCTGCGCGAACGCGTCGTCAAAACGGTGCGCCACGAGCTCGCCCACCACGTGGGCTTCGACGAGCTCGGCGTCAGCCGACTCGACCTCTGATCCAGCGCCCACGAACGCCAGATGGGCGTTGTGTCATAAGATGCGTGCCGCCGCAAAGGGAGGCGGGGCGGCTGCCGGGGCCCAAAACACCACCAAGGAGAGCTCGCATGCCTGACGCCGTGATCGTCGACGCCGTACGGACGCCCATCGGAAGGGCGGGGAAGGGATCGCTGCGGTCGGTGCGCGCGGAGGACCTTGCGGCGGTGCCCCTGAAGGCGCTGCTGGAGCGCAACCCGCAGCTGGAGTCGAGCTCGATCGTGGACGTGATGATGGGGTGCGGCTTTTGCGAGGGCGAGCAGGGCTACAACATCGGCCGCAACGCGGCGCTGCTCGCGGGCATCGACTACCACGTTCCGGGCACGACGGTCAACCGCTTCTGCGCCTCCTCGCTGCAGACGACGAGGATGGCCTTCCACGCGATCAAGGCCGGCGAGGGCGACACGTACGTCGCGTGTGGCGTGGAGGCGGTCTCGCGCGCGGGCGGCGGCGCGCAGTTCGAGTTCCACCACAAGCTCGACGGCTCGGAGGGGTCGCTGTACAACGTGTACATCCCGATGGGCCTGACCGCCGAGAACGTCGCGGAGGAAAAGAAAGTCAGCCGCGAGGCGCAGGACGAGTGGGCGGTGATCTCCCAGAACCGCGCCGTGGCGGCCCAGGAGTCGGGTCACTTCGACGTGGAGATCGTCCCGGTGACGGCGCCGGCACACACCGAGACTGACAAGGAGGGCAACGAGGTCGAGGTGCCCGAGACGGTGGTCACCAAGGATGACGGCCCGCGCCCGGGAACGACGATGGAGAAGCTCGCGGCGCTGAAGCCGGCGTTCAGGCCCGACGGGACGGTGACGGCCGGCAACGCGTGCCCACTCAACGACGGCGCCGCCGCGCTGCTGGTCACCTCCGAGGAGCGCGCGAAGGAGCTGGGGTGCAAGCCGAAAGTGAAGATCCTCGCCTCCACCGTGGTGGCGATCCGCCCGGAGGTGATGGGTCTCGGCCCGATCCCCGCGATCCAGCAGCTGCTGAAGAACACGGGCATGTCGATGAGCGACATCGACGTGGTGGAGATCAACGAGGCGTTCGCCGCCCAGATCGTGCCGTGCAAAGAGGAGCTGGGGATCGCCGACGAGAAGCTCAATCCCTTCGGCGGCGCGATCGCGCTGGGCCACCCCTTCGGGATGACCGGCGCACGGATCATGACGACGCTGATCAACGACCTGCAGACCCTCGACGGGACGTACGGCATCGAGTCGATGTGCGTCGCGGGGGGCATGGGCATGGCGATGCTCGTGGAGCGCTTGGGCTGAGCCTCTTGAAAACGCCCCCGTGTGATGCCCGGGTGGGCGCTGCGCGGGGGCGGTTTTTTTCTTGAATAGGGCCGCCTTGAGGGCGGCCCGCGCGGGTTGCGTTGCGCGGAGAGGGCGCTCAACGCGGAGGCTCAGGTATCGAGCCCGGGAATCGACTCGATCGGGAGCTCGCCGTAAATCTCTTCCAAGCCGATCAGGTCGTTTCGATCTCGGGGACGACCGGCAAGGCGCTTGAAACCGACGATGCTGCTCAAACCGGCGACCAAATATCTGACGCCGTCATCCTCGGCGTGCATCGCGCGCTCCTCGACGGTCTCGTAGTCGAGGGGGGGTAGGCCCCCTCGCATGATGTCGATCACCCCGGCGCGTGTCTTCGCGCGCAGGTGCGTTTGGCCGAGTAGGTGCTAATCCTGAAGCGGGGCTTCGTCACGCAAGCACCGGGCGGCGTGAGGGCGCGGCGCTTTTCCTCGTTGAGAGCTGCCCACTCGGCCTCGTGGCCAGGGGAGAGCAGAGGGGTCTTCGAGGGGGTCTTGGCTGGAGTGCTCACGACCTCAATTCTCCCCAAGACGCTCGACGGCTCCGACTGGTGTCTGCGAAAGACCTACCGAGGCGGCATCCGCAATGCCCCATCAAGCCAGATGACCCGCGGCTGTCAGCGTTCGCCGACAAGAGCGTACTGTCACCGTACGACGACATGCTATGATTGACAGCGTACGCTGACAACAAGGCGGAGTAGGTGTGCGCGTCAACTCGATCAACGATATAGCGGCCATGATCCGCGGCCGCCGTCTGAGTCTGGGCCTCAGCCAGGAACAGGTCGCGTCCCGCGCGGAGGTGTCCCGCCAGTGGGTCAGCGAAGTGGAGCGGGGAAAGCCGACGGCCGAGCTCGGTCTGGTGCTGGGTCTGCTCGACGCCCTTGAGCTGGACATTGAGCTCGCCGTCCGGGAGGGCGAGGGACGACGGGCCGTCTCGGTCGATCTGGACGCCGTGTTGGACGAGCACCGCGGCCCATGACGGACTCGCTCGTGGTGCTCATGGAGGACCAGGTGGCGGGCATGGTGGTGCGAGCCCGTGGTGGACGGCTGACATTCACCTACAGCGAGGAGTATCGCGAACGCGAGAGTGTGACGCCGCTGTCGTTGTCGATGCCGGCTCAGGTACCCTCCCACTCCGATCGGGTGGTCACGGCGTGGCTGTGGGGGCTGCTGCCGGACAACGACGCGGTCCTGCGCCGCTGGGCGCGAGAGTTTCAAGTGTCGGCGAGCTCGCCGTTCTCGCTGCTCGGAACCCCGGTCGGCGAGGATTGCTCCGGCGCCGTCAGGTTTGCTGCGCCCGAGAACGTAGAGCGTGCGCTTCGGCGCCACGGCGAGGTCAGATGGCTGACCGAGGAGCAGGTCGCAGAGCGGCTTGTGGAGTTGCGTCAGGACTCGACCGCGTGGCTGGGCGAGTCGTTCACCGGTCAGTTCAGCCTCGCCGGCGCACAGGCCAAGACCGCCTTGTTCTTTCGCGACGGTAGGTGGGGCGTCCCCTCCGGAGCCGCTGCAACCACCCACATCCTCAAGCCGGCCGTCGCGGGGCTGGACGAGCACGACTTGAACGAGCACCTGTGCCTGGACGCCGCGCGCCGCGCCGGGTTGACCGCGGCGCGCACCCAGATCGCAAGGTTCGCCGAGCAGACCGCGGTGGTGATCACCCGCTATGACCGACGCCTCGCCGGCGGGCACGTCACTCGCGTGCACCAGGAGGATCTGTGTCAGGCGCTCGCCGTCCCGCCGGCCCGCAAGTACCAGAACGAAGGCGGCCCGGGAGTCGCGGAGATAGCGGCGCTGCTGCGCCGCGCGATGCCGCCGCGCGCGGCACAAGCGGCTGTCTGGGCCTTCGCCGACGCGCTCGCCTGGAACTGGCTGATCGCCGGCACCGACGCCCACGCCAAGAACTACTCGCTGCTGCTGGCGGGCAACCAGGTCCGTCTCGCGCCGCTCTACGACGTCGCCTCCGCGCTGCCGTACGGCACGCACGAGCGCAGGCTGCGGCTGGCGATGAAGATCGGCGGGGACTACCGCCTGTTGCCATACAACAACCGCTGGCCGGTGGCCGCCAGAGATCTCGGCCTCGACGGGAGCGCTCTCGTCGAGCGTGTCATCGAGCTCGCCGACCGCGCGCCGGACGCATTCGCAGACGCTGCCGGCACGCAGGAGGTCAAGCGACTCAAACGCAAGCTGCCCGCCAAGCTGGTCAAGCTGGTGGCTGAGCGCGCCGCACGCTGCCGGCGGCTGCTCGACTGACAGGCCGACGGCTGCTCAGCGAGGCGGCATCCGCAGCGCCCCATCAAGCCGGATGACCTCGCCGTTGAGCATGGGGTTCTCAACGATGTGAGAAGCGAGCCGCGCGTACTCGTCCGGCTGGCCGAGCCGCTGGGGGAAGGGCACGCCGGCGCCGAGCTTCTGGCGGGCCTCCTCGGGGAGCGCGGCGAGTAGCGGGGTGTCGAACAGCCCGGGAGCGATCGTGCAGACACGGACGCCGTACTGCGCGAGGTCACGGGCCGCCGGAAGCGTCATGCCGACGATGCCGCCCTTGGAGGCGGAGTAGGCGATCTGCCCGACCTGGCCGTCGAAGGCGGCGACCGAGGCGGTGTTGACGCAGACTCCGCGTTCGCCGTCCTCGCCGAGCGGCTCGAGCGCGAGCATCGCGGTGGCGGCGAAGCGCAGCACGTTGAAGGTGCCGATGAGGTTGATCTGCAGGATTGTCTCGAACGGCAGCAGCGCGTGGGGGCCCTTGGAGCCCGTGACCTTCTGCGCCCAACCGGTGCCGGCGCAGCAGATGGCGATGCGCAGCCCGCCCTCGACGGCGGCGGCGCGCTCCACAGCGGCTTGCACCTGGGCCTCCTCGCGCACGTCGCAGGCGACGAACTCGAGCCCGAGCTCGGAGGCCAGCGCGCCGCCTTTCTCGGCGTTGACGTCCGCGATCGTCACGAGCGCCCCGCCCGCGTGCAGTCGGCGCACGGTGGCCTCGCCGAGTCCGGAGGCGCCGCCGACGACGATCGCTGAGGTGCCCTCGATCTGCATGGTGAGGCGGGAGCCTATAGCAACTGGCCGCGAAACCAGGACCGGGGGGAAGCCTCGGGAAGTCCGGCCCCCCTCACCCGCGGGGCCGCGAGAGCGTCAGCGCAAAGAGGTCCTCAGGGTCGGCGAGCCAGCGCACGAGCTCGAGGCCCGCAGCGTCGAGGTCGCCGCGCAGTCGGGCGGGAGTGAACTTGGCGGAGATCTCGGTGCGCAGCTCCTCACCGGCGTCGAAGTGCACGTCGAGCTCCAGCGCGCGCACGGTGACGGTGTGCGCGCGCCGAGCGCGGAGGCGCATCTCGATCCACTCGTGGCGGTCGTCGAAGAGCGCGACGTGGTCGAAATCGTGCGGCTCGAAGTCCGCGTCGAGCTCGCGGTTGAGCACGTGCAGGAGGTTGCGGTTGAACTCCGCGGTGACGCCTTGGGCGTCGTCGTAGGCGGCCTCGAGCACGTCTGGGTCCTTGACGAGGTCGGTACCCATCAGCAGGTGGTCGTCCGGCCCGAGCAGACCGGCGATGTCGCGCAGGAAGCGCCGGCGCGAGCCGGGGGGGAAGTTGCCGATGGTGCCGCCGAGGAACACCACCAGGCGGGGGCCGGCGGCGGGCGGCACGCGGTCGAGGTGGCGCTCGAAGTCGCCGATCACCCCGTGCACGCGCAGGCCGGGGTACTCCAGCGTGAGCTCGTCGGCGCAGTCGCGCACCATCTGCTCGGTGACGTCGACGGGCACGTAACGCTCGAGCGTCCCGGCGCGGTGCAGCGCGTCGAGCAGCACGCGCGTCTTGGCGGCGGTGCCGGAGCCGAGCTCGACCAGCTCGACGGCTCCGGTCAGCGCGGCGAGCTCGTCGGCGGTGTCGTGCAGGATGCCGCGCTCGGTGCGGGTGGGGTAGTACTCGGGCAGCTCGCAGATGCGGTCGAAGAGCTCGGCGCCGCGCGCGTCGTAGAAGTGCTTGGGTGGCAGTTCCTTGAAGGGCCGGGTGAGCCCGTCGAGGACGTCCTCGGCGAGGGTGCGCTCGGCGGCAGCGCCGAGGTGAGAGTCGATCTGGATGTCGGCGGGGTCCGGGGCGCCCCTCGTGTCGTCCCCGTTCGCAGGATCACCGTTCGTAGTGCCGCGGGCGGTGTCCCCGCCGGTGAGCGCCCGCGAGGCGGTGGGGTCTCTGACGGGCTCCATCAGGACTCCTCGCCGTCCCTGGCCAGCCGCAGGCCCGCAAAGATCTGCCGCCGCACGGGGAGGTCCCAGTTGCGGAAGGTGGGGCTGGCGACGCGCGGGCTCGTCGCCCAGGAGCCGCCACGCAGCACGCGGTACCTGTCGCCGAAGAACACTTCGGAGTACTCCCGGTAGGGGTACGCCACGAACCCCGGGTAGCCGCAGAAGTGACTCGAGGTCCACTCCCACACCTGCCCGACGCCTTCGAGCGCCCCGCTGGGGGGTCCTGCCGCCTCCGGGCCGGCACTGTGGTCCGTACCGCCGCCGTTCCCCGCCAGGTCGGGCTCCCCGCGCCCCGGCTGGTCCCTCCTCGCCGCCCGCTCCCACTCGGCCTCGGTGGGCAAACGCGCACCGTGCGCGCGGGCGAAGGCGTCGGCCTCGAACCAGCTGACGTGAACGACTGGGAGCCCGCCCGCCCCTTGGAGCCAGCCTGCGTCGTCAGCGGCTCCGGAGGCGTGATGGGTGAGGTCGTACTCCTCCTTCCACGCCCACCCCTCCGCGGACCACCACTCGCGCCGCTCGTAGCCGCCGCCCTCGACGAAGCGCAGCCAGCTCGCGTTGGTGACGGGGCGCCGGGCGATGCGGAAGGCGCCGGTCTGCGCGAGGTGGCGGGGGCGCTCGTTGTCGTAGGCGAAGCCCTCGGAGCCGGCGCCCATCGAGAAGGTCCCGGCGGGGAGCTCGAGCCACTCCTCGGCGCCGTCGAGCGGTCGCAGGCGGGGCTCCCCCGGGGGGAGCAGCCCGGCGAGCGCCAGCGTCTGGCGCATGGTCTCGGTGTGCTGCAGCTCGTGGCGCAGCACCAGCTCGGTCAGCACACCGTCGCCGACGCCGTCGTGGGCGAGCGCGAGTGCGACGCGCTCGCGGACGTCCTCCAGGTAGGCGCGCGCGGCGGGCGCGTCGAGCAGCTCGACGGACCCCCGCACGGCGCGGGGGGTCTCGAAGGCGTCGTAGCGCTCGGCGAGGTCGGGGCGCAGCAGCTCCAGGCCGGCGTGGCGGTGGGCGAGCCACAGGTCCTCGTAGGCGGCGATGTGCGCGAGGTCCCAGGCGAGCGGACTCTGCAGCGGCGAGTGCACGCGCTCGAGCGCCTCGTCGGAGAGGTGTGCGACGAGCGCGAGCGTCTCGCGCCGAACGCTGTCCAGCGCAGCGAGCGTCTCTGCGGCGAGCGGGTCGGGCGCGACGGTGTGGGGGGGAACGGTGCGGGCCATGGGCTCCGAGCGCCTACTCAGAGTACGACGTTTGCGCCCGTTTGGCTCACCCCACGCCTCAAAGTCACCGTTCCGAACATCAGGAACGGCCTGCGGCGGCAGCGTCGGCCACGACAAGCAGGCGCTCGGAGGCGAGCAGGCTCGCGGGCACGCGAGGGTCGGGTCCGGCCAACACGGCGGCGAGCGCGGAGGTCTTGCCGGCGCCGGTGACAAGCAGCAGGCAGCAGCGCGCAGCGCGCAACACGGGAAGGCTGAGCGTCACCCGCTCAGGCGGCGGCTTGGGCGCGTCGCGCACGGGGAGGCAGAGCGCGCCGGAGTCGTCGTCCACCTCGGGAAAGCCGGGGAAGAGCGAGGCGGTGTGCCCGTCCTCGCCGAGGCCGAGCAGGGCGATGTCGAGCGCGGGCAGACCACCGTCCTCGGCGGGGGCCACCCGTGCGCGCAGCTGCGTCGCGTACGCGCGCGCGGCCGCCTCGGGGCCGAGCTCGCCGAGGATGCGGTGCTCGCACGGGCCCTCCGGGGCGTCGGGGAGGCCGGCGAGCAGCGAGGAGGCCACGAGCTGGTGGTTGCTCTCTGGGTCCTCGGGCGCGACGCAGCGCTCGTCGCCGTACCACAGCTCGACCGCGCTCCAATCCTCGAGCAGGCCGGCGAGTAGAAAGTAGGCTGGACGGGGGGTCGAGCCTCCGGCGAGTGAGAGGTGTGCGACCCCGCGAAGGTCCACAGCCTCCTGCAGGACACGCGCAAGCTCCGTCGCGGCGTGTACGGCCGCGGCTTCGGGGTCGGCGAAGGTGAGCAGGCGCGTCACGGCGCCATCCGTGCCACCGCCGCCAGGGCGGGCGCGTAGGTGGGGTCGCGCAGGAGCGCCTGACGGATGCCCTCGCCGAGGATGCCGGCCTCCCCGCGGGAGGCGCCGAGTAGCGTCCACTCCCGCTCCACGCCTCGGGGGTCGCGGCGAAAGGCGTGCAGGCCGCCGGGCCCGCGGTCGAGGCGCAGCCGCCAGCCGCCGGCGGTCTCAAGAGTCAGACCGGCGAGGCCGCGCACCGACAGCTCGGGGGCGGCGAGCAGGCGCAGCGCGACGTCCTGGCGGCGGGTGCGGCCCACGCCGGTGAGTGCGTCCTCGAGCGCTGTGAGCGGGGGGACGTCCCAGCCGAGGCGGGAGGCGAGCCAGCCGACGAGCAGCAGCGCGGCGATCGTGGAGTCGGGGTGGTGGCGGATCGTGAGCGTCTGCAGCAGGGACAGCTCGCGGCGCAGCTGCGGGGGGTCGAAGGCGGTGGCCAGGCGCTCCCGCCACGGGGTGGACCGCAGCCAGGCGAGGTCGACCACGTAGGCGCGGTCGGAGAGCGCCCGCACGCGTTCCACGGCGTCGCGCCAGACGGGCTCGTCCACGGAGTCGACCAGCACCGCCTGGGCGAGGCCGAGCAGCTCGTCCAGAACCTCGGGGTGGCCGTGGGGAGACCACAGCAGGGTGGGCAAGTCGGACACGACGAGCGGGTCGGCGATCGTGTAGAGGTCGTCGAGGTGGCGGTCCCCGAGCTCCACGATCACCGTCTCGCGCAGCAGGGTGAGCTCGCCTGGTCGCGGGTCGCCATCGGAGGCCACGGTGGCGCGCGCGTCGAGCTGGGTCCGGCCGGGTTCGTAGGAGAGGACGACCAGACGGGAGGCGTGGAAGCGCCCGACACCGCGCAGGCGGTTGGCGATCTCTCCGCTCCACTGACGGTCTACGAAGGCGATCATGTTCAGCGCCCGCGCAGGCACAAAGCCGCCGTTCTCGGCGTGGCGCTCGGCGAGCATCGCCCGCAGCGCGGCCTCGATCGCGTCGGGCGTGGTGCCCTGCTCGCTCCAGACGGCGTCGGAGACCGCGGGCATCAGGGGGCCTCTCCACGCACGCGCTCGGAACGCCCGCCCGTCACGGCCGGCCCGAGGGAAGGCAGCACGCGCGTAGAAGGCGGCCCCGCACCCATCAGATCGCGCGCCAGGTGTGGCCCTCGCGCAGCAGGCCCGCGGCCTCGACGGGCCCCTGGGAGCCGGCCTCGTACTGCGGCAGCGGCCCGCCCGCGGCTTCCCAGGCGCGCACGACAGGGTCGCAGATCTCCCACTGGGCCTCGACCTCGTCGTTGCGGGTGAACAGCGTGGGGTCCCCGCGCATGGCGTCCATGATCAGCCGCTCGTACGCCTCGGGGGACTGCGAGAGGAAGGCGGTGCCGTAGAGGAACTCCATGTTGACGGGGCGGATCAACATGCGGGTGCCGGGGATCTTGGCGCCGAGCTGCAGGGTGACCCCCTCGTTGGGCTGCAGTGTGAGGATCAGCTGGTTGGGGCGGATGCCGAGCGAGCCGGTCTGGTCGAACGCGAGGTGGGGGACGGGCTTCAGCGTGATCGCGATCTCGGTGATCTTGCGCGCGAGGCGCTTGCCGGCGCGCAGGTAGAACGGCACCCCCGCCCAGCGCCAGTTGTCGACCTCCAGGCGCAACGCGGCGAAGGTCTCGGTGTTCGAGTGCTCGCGCACCCCCTCCTCGGCCAGGTACCCCGGCACGTCCTCCCCGCCGGCGTGCCCGGCGGCGTACTGCGCGCGCACGGCCATCTCGGAGATGTCCGCCTCGGTGGGGGCGTGGATGGCCTGCAGCACCTTGACCTTCTCGTTGCGCACCTCTTCGGCGGTGAAGTTCACGGGGGGCTCCATCGCGACGTGGCAGAGCAGCTGCAGCATGTGGTTCTGGATCAGGTCGCGCAGCGCCCCGGAGTGGTCGTAGTAGCCGGCCCGGGAGCCGATGCCGATGTCCTCGGCGGCGGTGAGCTGCACGGAGTCGATGTAGTTGCGGTTCCACAGCGGCTCGAACAGCCCGTTGGCGAAGCGGAACGCCAGCATGTTCTGGACGGTCTCCTTGCCGAGGTAGTGGTCGATGCGGAAGACCTGGGACTCGTCGAACACGTCGAGCACGCGGCGGTTGAGCTCGGCGGCCTCGGCGAGGGAGGTGCCGAACGGCTTCTCGATGATGACCCGCACCTCGGCGCCGGCGTGGCGATTGAGGTCCTGCGCGCCCAGCGCCTCGACGATCACGGGGAAGAAGGCGGGCGCGGTGGAGAGGTAGAAGGCGCGGTTGAGCGGTTCGCCCGCGCGCTCGTCGAAGCGGTCGAGCACGAATGCGAGCTCGCGGTACACGCGCTCGTCGTCGAACGTGCCGGGCACGTACTTGACGTGTTCGAGCAGGCCCGCGAGCACGTCCTCGTCGGGGGGGCGGCGGGAGAATGAGCGGATCGCCTGCTCGCACTCGGCGCGGTAGTCCTCGCGCTCCTTCTCTTTGCGCGAGACCCCCACGAGGTTGAAGCGCTCCGGCAGTGCCCCCTCGTGCGCGAGGTTGTAGAGCGCGGGCAGCAGCTTGCGCTGCGCGAGGTCGCCGGTGGCGCCGAAGATGACGAGCGTGGTGGGGGCGACGGGCAACCGCTCCAGGCCCTCGACGAGGGGGTTGTCCGGTGCCTGCTCGAGCGTGCTCATTGCTTCCTCACCGCGTGCCCGCCGAACTGGTTGCGCAGCGCAGAGAGTACGCGGTTGGCGTAGTCGCCGTTGCCGCGTGAGGAGAAGCGCGCGTACAGCGAGGCGGTGATCGCGGGGGTGGGCACGTCGCGGGCGGTCGCCTCGGCGATCGTCCACCGTCCCTCGCCGGAGTCCTCGGTGTAGCCGCTCAGGGCGTGCAGGTCGTTGCCGTCGGCTTCGAAGGCGCGGGCGGCCAGTTCGCACAGCCACGAGCGCACCACCGAACCCTGCCCCCAGAGGTGGGCGATCTTCGCGTTGTCGAGCTCGTACTCGCACTTGTCGAACAGGTCGAAGCCCTCGGCGTAGGCTTGCATGAGGCCGTACTCGACACCGTTGTGGACCATCTTGACGAAGTGCCCCGCGCCGGCGGGCCCGAAGTGCAGCCACCCGCGCGGGCCGACCGCGGCGAGGCTCTCCTCGGAGGTCGGGGGGGCGAGCACGTCGAGGAACGGGGCCAGTCGCGCGACGGCCTTGGTGGGTCCGCCGACCATCATGCAGTAGCCGACTTCGAGGCCCCACACCCCCCCGGAGGTGCCCACGTCGACGTAGTGGAGGCCGCTCTTCTTGAGTGCCCCGGCGCGGCGCTTGTCTTCGGTCCACTGGGTGTTGCCGCCGTCGACGATGGTGTCGTCACGGTCGAGCAGCTTGGCGAGCCGGTCGATCGTGCCCTGGGTGACCTCACCAGCGGGCAGCATCACCCACACGATCCGGGGCGGTGCAAGTCGTTTGACGAGCGCGGCGAGCGACGCCACGCCGACGGCCCCGGTGGCCGTCGCCCGCTGGACGGCGGCGCGGTCGGCGTCGAACACGACCACCTCGTGCGCGGAGTCACGGAGGATGCGGTGCGCCATGCCGCCGCCCATGCGCCCCATCCCGACGAACCCGATCTGCTTGACGGCCTCTGCTCGCTCCGGTGTCACGGTGGCCCCTCCTTTGAGTTTCGACTCGTGTGCACTGCGAAGGTGGCGTGGTGGGGTTTGGTGTAGGTTACGCACGCCACGGCTGCACAAGGTATCCGGTCGAGCCCCCGTCGCACGCGGACCGTCTGATGAGCCCAGATCCCACCCACCAGCGCCCCGACCGCAACCTCGCCCTCGAGCTCGTGCGCGTCACCGAGGCCGCCGCGCTCGCGGCCGCACGGATGGTGGGCAAAGGCGACAAGGAGGGCGCCGACCAGGCTGCGGTGGACGGGATGCACTACGCGCTGCAGTCGGTGCAGATGGACGGCGTGGTGGTGATCGGCGAGGGCGAGAAGGACGAGGCGCCGATGCTCGCCAACGGCGAGCACATCGGTGACGGCTCGCCGCCCGAGGTGGACATCGCCGTGGACCCCCTGGAGGGCACCACGCTCGCGGCCCACGGGATGCCGAGCGCGCTGGCGGTGATTGCGCTGTCCGCCCGCGGCACGATGTTCGACCCGGGTCCGTGCGTGTACATGGAGAAGATGGCGGGCGCCCCCGAGGTGGCCGACCTGCTCGACCTCGACCGACCTCTGGCCGAGACGGTCGCCCTGATCGCAAAGCGCAAGGGCCGCGAGGTCGGGGACGTGAAGGTGGTCGTGCTCGACCGCCCCCGCCACGAGCAGGGCATCAAGGCGATCCGCGAGGCGGGAGCGTGCGTGCGGCTGATCCCCCACGGCGACGTGTCCGCCTCGCTGCTCGCGGTCACCGAGCGCTCGCCGGTGGACCTGCTGTGGGGCATCGGGGGCACCCCCGAGGGGGTGATCTCCGCAGCCGCGATCAAGTGCCTCGGCGGCCAGCTGGTGGGGCGCCTGTGGCCCCGCGACGAGCACGAGCGCACCGCCGCGCTGGAGGCCGGCTACGACCTGCAGCGGGTGCTCGACCGCGACGACCTGGTGGCGGGCGAGGACGTGTTCTTCTCGGCCACCGGCATCACCGACGGCGACGTGTTGCAGGGCGTGCGCTACCCCTCCGCGGGCGGGGCGACCACCGAGTCACTCGTGATGCGCACCCGCTCGGGCACCGTGCGGCGCGTCCACGCGCGCCACGACCGCGCAAAGCTGCGCGAGATCTACGGCGACGCGCGGTTCGGGTAGCGCTCGGCGCTCATCCTTCCCCGGGCGTCGCGGCTCCCAGGGTGCTCACCGGGGCAGAACCATCCCGGGACCCTGTGCCCCGTCGTCCTGCGCAAGGCGCCCGACCCGCGACTCCGCCAGGTCAAGGCGCGCGAGCGAGCGCAGGAAGCCGTGGGTCACGAACACGTGGATGCGCGCCTGGGTCGCGTTGTAGAGGCGGAGGCTGAGCCCCGAGGCGATCGCGGGGAAGAAGTTCGCGACCTCCACCTCGATGTGCAGGCGCGCTGTGCTATCCACCTCCAAGGTCGCCCCCGTCGAGCCTTCCGCACCCAAGCTCTCTGCCCCCAAGCTCTCTCCCCCCGGGCTTCCGTCCCGCACGCGGCGCACGTCGATCTGCAGGTGCCCCTTGCTCTTGCGCCCCGCGCGAGCGACCAGCAGGCCCCGCACGATGCGCCAGCGCACCACGCCGTGGTCACGCTCGAGCTCGTACTCCGGGGCGCTGAACGCAAGCAGCGTGAGGGGGCGGAAGAGCAGCACGACGAAGCGCTCTCCGGCGTTGTAGCGCACCCGCACGAGCCCCAACGTCACGCGGGTAAGGAAGCGCCAGTAGGTCCGCGCCAGCCGCTCCAGGTTCTCAGGTGACCAGAGCTCGCTCAGCACGCGCTCGCTCAGCAGCACGTCGGCGGCCTGCACCGAGCGCATCGCTCCGGTGTGCTCGTCCACAGTGGTGAGGTCGCGCAGGTTGGCTATGCGGGCTTCTGCCACGGTGCATCCCAGGCTACCCCGCCGGCTCGCGGCGCGTGCTCGTCAGGAGAGGTCGCTCAACCTGCGGTTGCCCCGCCGGTGGTCGCCCCCGCGGGGGCCGGCGTGAGCGGAGCGGAGGGCGCGCCCGCCGCGGACGGTCCGGGTTCGCCGAGTGTGGGGGTGTTCGCGACGTGGCCTACGATCTGGGTGCTGACGCGCACCGTGTCCTTGATTTCGAGCGCCTGCGCGGCGCCCTTCGTCAGGTCCCACGTGGCGCCGTTGTGCCCGTAGGGCCCGCGGTCGAGCACGGGCACCGTCAGCAGGTGGCCGCGGTAGCCGACCTGCACGAGCGTCCCGCAGGGAAGCGTGCGGCTCGCGACGCCCACGATCGTGGGGCTCATCGTCTGTCCGCACGCGGTGGCGTGGCCGTAGAAGCCGGGGCCGAACCACGACGCCAACGTGAGCTTGCCCGGGGAGGCCGGCGTG
Organism: uncultured Solirubrobacterales bacterium; assembly: GCA_963701215.1. Lineage (GTDB taxonomy): Bacteria > Actinomycetota > Thermoleophilia > Solirubrobacterales > Solirubrobacteraceae > Palsa-744. The sequence continues at coordinate 2,793,399 of OY969580.1, read as the reverse complement.
GCTGGTGTGGGTGCCGCTCCGCCGGTGGGCGAGCCGCTGGCCACAGGGGCACCCGCGCCGAGCGACGCGGTCAAAAGCCCTGCCAGCAGGGCGTACCTGAAGAAAGCGGTGCGCATGGTCGTCGTCGCCTACGGGGTGAGCTGACGGGCTCGCGCCTGACGGCGCTACGGTCCGGACGGACCGATTCGCCCCCGCGGACCGACGCTCGGTCCGCAATGGGTCCCCCGTCCTCCACGACCTGGGCCGCAGAGGTTCGGCGTGCGCGCAGTATATAGGGTCCGCGGACGGGTGTGCTGTCCAGAGGAGGCGCTCGGGATGCGAAGAGACCTCAGACGCCCGCAGTTTGCGAAACCGTCGATGGCCTCAGCCCGACAGCCGCCGGAGGGCGTCTTTCACGAGCCGCTCCCCCGTGGCGAGGCCCGCTTGGGCGAGCTCCCCGAAGAGCTCCGCCACCGAAGCCGCCAGCTCAGTGCCGCTCGGCGGCTGCACGGGACGCCCCGGCTCGATCTGCTCCTCGGCCTCGAAGCCCTGCGGGGGCACCGGGGGCTCGACTGGCTTGGGCGCGACCTTCGCGGCCCGCCGTGGGCGAACGCTTGCAGCCGGCGCCACCGGGGTTGTCGTGCTTCGTTTGGCGCGGGCCTTCGTCCGACGGGCTGACAGGCGCTGGGGACGGGTGCTGGGGAGGCTCCCCAAAACGCTCGGACTGTCTCTCTCGGGCCTGTCGGTTGCACTGGGAGGAGTCATGCGGTCGCCATCATCGCGCATAAGGACACACCGCGGCGAAGCGTTAGCATAGGGTCCACGTTTGTGGCGCGCCTTGGTTGCGGCCGGACGCGGCGGGTCCTCGGTGCATCCGGCAGGGTCGCCTCAGGTGCGGCGGGGCGGGCGGCCAGGACAATTTTTCGAGAAGACGCTCAACGGAAACGGGAATCGATGTCAGTAGTTGAACTGCAGGAGCTCGATGAGATAAAGGGCCTGCTGGCGAAGGGCCAGCAGATCGGGGTGCTGACCTTCGCGGAGATCTCCACCGCCACCTCAGAGCTGGACCTGGACGAGTCGGACGTCGAGGAGCTGCACGGCTTCCTGGAGAAATCCGAGATCGAGCTCGTCGAGGACATCGACCCGGCGACCGCGGCGGCCTCGCAGGTCGAGCGCGCTCCGGACAAACGGGGTCGGCGCAAAGCGAAAGCGACGCTCGACCTCAAGCCGGACATGACGACGGACTCGCTGCAGCTGTTCCTCAAGGACATCGGCAAGGTGCGGCTGCTGACCGCTCAGGAGGAGGTCGATCTCGCCAAGCGCATCGAGCGCGGCGACCTCGACGCCAAGCAGAAGATGGTCGAGTCCAACCTGCGCCTGGTGGTGTCGATCGCCAAGAACTACCGCAACCAGGGCCTGCCGTTCCTCGACCTGATCCAGGAGGGCACGCTCGGGCTGGTGCGCGCAGCGGAGAAGTTCGACTACCGCAAGGGCTTCAAGTTCTCCACGTACGCCACCTGGTGGATCCGCCAGGCGATCGCCCGCGCGCTGGCGGACAAGGCGCGCACGATCCGCATCCCCGTGCACGTGGTCGAGAAGCTCAACAAGATCGGCCGCGCCGAGCGCAAGCTCGTCACCGAGCTGGGCCGCGAACCGACCGCGGAGGAGATCGCAGACGTCACGGGCATCGACCCCGAAGAGGTCGACTCGATCAAGCGCTCCGCCCAGGCCCCGGTGTCGCTGGAGAAGCCGGTGGGCGACGAGGAGGAGTCGGAGTTCGGCCAGTTCATCGCCGACGAGCGCGCCGAGTCCCCGTACGAGCGGGCCGCGGAAATCCTCACCAAGGAGGCCCTGCGCGAGGCCCTGGAGAACCTCTCCTACCGCGAACGCCGTGTGCTCGAGCTCCGGTACGGCCTCGGCGGCGAGCACCCCCGCACGCTCGACGAGGTCGGGCGTACCTTCAACGTGACGCGCGAGCGCATCCGCCAGATCGAGAACCAGTCGCTGAAGAAGCTGCAGTCACTCGCAGAGGCCCAGAAGCTCCGCGACGTCGCGTAGCTGTTCCTACCGGCGCATGCGCCGGTAGGCGAGGGCGCGCATGCTGGCCGAAACGGGGATGCTCGCCGAAGGCGAGTGTCTCCCGGCTTCGGTCCTCGTGACGGGCTGCATGCAGCCCGTCATCCAGGTGGCGCATGCGCCACCTGGCCCAGCCGCACATGTGCGGCTGGGGGGGCAGCCGCATGCGGCTGCCCCGTCCACCCCCGCTCGCGACGCTCAAGCCCCCCGCGCGGGGTGCCGATGCGGGGAGCATGTTCGACGTGCAGTCAGCGCTGCGCGAGCTGGTCAGCAAGCACGGCTCGGACCTGCACCTGAAGGTGGACTCGCCTCCGCTGTACCGGGTGCACGGCGTCCTCACCCACGACGAGCACGGCGAGACGCTGAGCGCGGAGGACACCGAGCGGGCGCTGCACGACCTGCTGCACGACCCGACGAAGCTGCACGAATTCACCGAGGAGCACGAGGTCGACTTCTCGTTCGAGATCGCGGGCGTGGCGCGCTTTCGTATCAACGCCTTCCGTCAGCGCGGGGTGATCTCGCTGGCGTGCCGCGCGATCCCCCACAAGATCAGCACGATCGACGAGCTGACACTGCCCCCGGTCGTGCGGGAGCTGGCCGAAGAGGAGCGCGGGATCATCCTGCTCACGGGCACCACGGGGTCGGGCAAGTCGACCACCCTGGCGGCGATGATCGACCACGTCAACGAGACGTTCGCCAAGCACATCGTCACGATCGAGGACCCGATCGAGTTCGTGCACCAAGACAAGCGCTCGGTCATCAACCAGCGCGAGGTGGGGATGGACACCGCCTCCTTCAAGCGCGCGCTGCGCCGCGTGCTGCGCCAGGACCCCGACGTGATCCTCGTCGGCGAGATGCGCGACGAGGAGACCGTCCAGACCGCGCTGTCGGCCGCCGAGACCGGCCACCTGGTGCTCTCCACGATCCACACGGTCGACGCGGCGGAGTCGATCAACCGGATGCTCGACTTCTTCCCTCCCCACCAGCACGCCCAGGCGCGCTCGATGATCGCGGGCACGATCAAGGGCGTCATCTCCCAGCGTCTCGTGCCGGGGTCCGACGGCGGTCGGGTCGCGGTGTGCGAGATCCTGCGGATGACCGGCAGGGTGCGCGACATGATCGTCGACCCCGCCCAGACGGGCAAGCTCAACGAGGTGATCGCCGCCGGCGGCTACTACGGGATGCAGACCTTCGACCAGGCCCTCTTCGGGCACCTGAAGGCCGGGAGGGTCACCCTCGACGACGCGATGCGCGTGGCCTCGAGCCCCCACGACTTCAAGCTGCTCGTGCAGGCCGACGGCCGCCGCGGCACCACGATGGAGGACGTCGCCTCGATGGCGGAGCAGCGGGGCGAACGTCCCACCGGCCCGGTCGCACCCCCGAACGGAGCGCCAGCTGCGCAGCCGCTCCCAGGGGCTGCACCCGAGTCCCCGCGGGAGCCGGCACCTGCCGGACGCCCGCCGCTGACAGTCGCGTAGGAGGGAGCTGTGCCTCGCTTGGGCCGAGGGCTTGGGCCGGGTGGGTCGATGCCTGCTTCTGGCAGCCGGAGGCCAGTTTCTATCTCTTTCTAGGCAATGTTTTAGAAGATGGTGGAAGCATGGCTTGGGCGGGGCCGATACTTCACTTGGTAAAGTAAAGGGATGGCCGTCGATGAGACATGCCCGGTGTGCCGCACGGCGGAGATCGTGTGCGCGAAGTGGACGCTGCTGCTGATCCGTGACCTCGCTGAGGGCCGCTCGCGCTTCTGCGAGCTGGAGCGCTCGCTGGAGGGCATCAGCCCGCGCACGCTCTCGCTGCGGCTGCGCGCCCTGGAGGAGGAGGGGATCGTCGAGCGTCAGACCTTCTCCGAGGTGCCCCCGCGGGTGGAGTACGCACTGACCGAGAAGGGCTCAGCGCTGCTGCCGATCATCGAGGACATGCGCATCTACGGCGAGCGCTGGATCGTGCAGGGCTGCGAGGACCGGGTGACCTCGGCGATCTCGTCCCCGGTTGCGGTGGTCGTCGCGTAGGGTCCACGTCGCGGTGGCGGTAGCGTAGGCCTGCAAGACCCCCTGCGTTCGCAGGAGCGCGGGGAGCACCGGCGAACAGCCTCTCGTGCGCTCCCCCCAGCTCGAGACGGCCCTCAAGCAGTTCGTAAAGGACGCTGCGCGGCACCTGCAGGCGGAGCTCGACGCTGGCGCGGAGGTGCCGTTCGAGCTCGCGACCACCCCGGCCCGCGGGCGGCGCACGGCGCTGTACAGCTACCGTCCGCTGCCCGGCGCGTTCATCAGCGAGCGTTGGCCGGCGCTCACCGGCCTGGAGAGCTACGCCGCGGCGGAGCGCCTGCTGGAGTGCCTGCAGGGGCTAGAGCGGTACCTGCTCGTGCGGGACGTGCGGATTGGACGGGGTGCGCGGCGGGCACGGGCGAACGTGGTGGCGCGGACGCTGCTGGAGGCAGTGTTCGCCGAGCAGACCGACTTCGAGCTCTGCGAGGAGCGGCTGCGCCGGGCACTCGAGGAGCTGGACGAGGCGGCCTTCACGAACGCCGGCGAGGCGGCGCTGATCGAGACGCTGCACGGCCTGGGCACGGTCGCGCCCGAGCTCGCGGGGGTGCGCGCGCCGGCGATCGGCCGACCCGAGCTCGCGTGGGCACTGGCGCGCTTTGAGATGGGCTGCGAACGGGCCTCGGAACTGGAGGCGCTGTCGGACTACCTGCTCGCGCTGCGGGCGCTGCTCGAGCCGGAGGGGCCCTCCTCCGGGCGGCTCGCCGGCCGGCTTGCCGCACTCTGCGCCACCCCCGCGGAGTGCGCCGGCCTGACGCGTCGGGTGCACCAGGCGCTCGCCCTGGAGCGCGCCGTGATCACGGGCGCCGCGCTCGAGCACACGAGCTGCGACGCGCTGGTCGCGGAGCTCGCCGGCCACCTGCGGGCGCTGCTGCGCGACGTCGTGTGTGGCCACCTGCCCCCTGACCTCGTGACGCTCGCCGACGCGCTGGCAGCGCCGCCGGAGGAGACCGGAGAAGTGACTGTGCGGCGCGGGTCGAGGGGTGCGCCCCGGGAGGAGACCGAGGAGGTGACAGCGCGTCGCGGGTCGGGTGGCTCGTCCGGAGAGACGACCGAGGAAGTGACGGCACGGCGCGGACTTGGACACTCGCCCCGGGAGAGGATCTCCCAGGAGGGACCGCCCCGAGAGCGGGTGTCAGGAGAAGAGAACGTCGGCGACGCGGGCGAGACCAGCGAGGTCCTGAACGTCCCCGTCTAGGTGGGGCACGAGGATCGGGTCGGGGTCGCCGAGGACCTCGGAGAGCTGCGCGACGCTCGTGCGGTCGCGCTCCACGAGCACGTCGAAGTCGGCGAGGTTGGCTGCCACGCGCGCGGCGAGCCGCTCGCCGAGCTCGTCTGTGAGCAGCGCCTGCACCTGCGCGGGGGAGTGCCCCTGCAGTCCGTCGCGGTGGACGCGGTTGACGATCGTCGCGGCGCGGTCCATCCCGGCGGCGGCGAGGTGCTTGGCGAAGGAGGCCGCCTCGCGCGCGGGCTCTGGCTCGGGCGAGGTGACGAGCAGGAACGCAGTGGCGGGGTCGCGCAGCAGCGCCTCGACGGCGTGGGCGCGCTCGCGGAAGCCGTCGAGCATCCCCGCGAGCGCGCCGAAGAAGCCCGAGAGCTCTCCGATCAGGTCGACGCCGGTGAAGCGGGAGAAGACTGAGAGCACGAGGCCGGTCCCGCGGCCGACGACGCGCGCGGCGAGGGTGCCGGGGGCGAGGAACATCTTCAGCGCGCGGCCCTCCAGGAAGCGGGTCATGTGCCCCGGGGCGTCGAGGAAGTCCAGCGCGTTGCGTGAGGGTGGGGTGTCGAGCACGACGGTGTCGAAGCCGCCTTCGCGGTGTAGCTCGTAGAGCTTGGCGATCGCGGAGAACTCCTGGGTGCCGGCGACGGCGGAGGAGACCTCCTGGTAGATGCGGTTGGAGAGGGCGGCCTCGCGCGCGCGCTCGTCGGGGGTGAGGCGGGAGATGAGGTCGTCGAAGGTGCCCTTGGCGTCGAGCATCGTCGCCCACAGCTCCCCGCGCAGCTCCACCCCCTGGGCGGCGAGCAGCGCGGGGTCGATACGCCGGGGCTCGTTGTCGAGCTCGTCGAGGCCGAGCGCGCTCGCCAGGCGTCGGGCGGGGTCGATCGTGACGACCGCGACGCGCTGCCCTTCACGGGCGAGGCCCAGCGCGAGCGCGGCTGCCGTGGTGGTCTTGCCGACCCCGCCGGGGCCGACGCAGACGCAGACGGTGCGCCCGGCGAGTCGCCGCTGCAGCTTGACGTGGCGGGGGGGCACGGGAGGATGGTATGGAGTCCCGCTCGCCTATATATATAGGTCCCCGAAAGAGAGCGCATACGCCCGCGGACCTGCCCCGGGGGCCACGCTCTCCACGGCCCATATATATAGGTCCCCAAAAGAGAGCACTAGCCCGAGACCCCCGCCCGGGGACCCGCTCCCCATCAGCCCTATATATAGGTCCCCAAAAGAGAGCGCATACGCCCGCGGACCCGCCCCGGGGACCACACTCTCCACGGCCCATATATATAGGTCCCCAAAAGAGAACACAGGACCCCGCCCGCCGGCCCGTGCAGGAATCCGCCCGCCGCGTGCGAATACCCACCCGACGGCTTCCCATCAGCGGGTCCCATCTAGAACGGGCCCCATCAACGTCAACGAGCAGGAGCGTGCCGTGCAAGGACGGGCGAAGGTCATAGCGTTCGCCAATCAGAAGGGCGGCGTGGCGAAGACGACGACGACGCTGAACCTGGCGGCCGCGTTCGCGGAGGAGGGCCATCGGGTGCTGTGTGTCGATATGGACCCCCAGGGCAACCTGACGATGTCCCAGGGAATCGATCCGGACACCCTGGAGAAATCGATGTACGACGTGCTGGTCCACAAAACCTCGATCCGCGAGGTGGTGCGCAAGCGTGAGGTGGACGTGGCGTGCGCCTCGATCGATCTTGCTGGGGCGGAGATCGCGATGAGCACGATGATCGGCCGCGAGCGCTCGCTGCAGAAGGCGTTCGAGCCGATCCGCGAGGACTACGACTTCATCTGCATCGACACCCCGCCGAGCCTCGGGTTGTTGACGATCAACGCGCTGACGGCGGCCGACAAGGTGATCGTCCCCGTGCAGTGCGAGTATCTGTCGATGCGCGGGCTGATCCAGTTGCAGAACACCCTGGCGATGATCCGCGAGAATCTCAATCCGGACGTCGACATCGAGGGTATCCTTCCCACGTTGGTGGATACGCGCACGATCCACGCGAAGGAGGCGATCGAGATTCTCGAGGAGAACTTCGGCGACCGCGTGTTCGCCTCGCGCATCCGCAAGACGGTCCGCTTCGCCGAGGCGCCGGTGAAGGGCATGTCGGTGCTCAAGTACGAGCCCCACGGGGTGGCGGCGCAGTCCTACCGCCAGCTCGCGCAGGAGGTGCTCATGCACGGCGTAAAGGAGGAGCAGGTGCTCGCGCACGGCGCGGGCGAGATTGCCGTGCGACGGGGCCACATCGCCCAGGGCGCACCGGCGCCGGCCGCACAGACGCAGACCGCGCAGTCGCCAGTCGCCGACGGCCACGAGGAGGTCCTCGTCCGTGGCCCAGAGTAAACGCGCAAGCATGAGGGAGGGCCCCCTGGCGGCTCTGTTCAGCAAGACCGAGGAGGAACAGGCGAAGGAGCCTGAGAAACGTTCCGCGAAGGAGTCCGAGGAGCCCTCGGCGAAGGCGCCTGAGCGTACGCAACCCTCGGCGAAGGCGCCCGAGGAGTCGCCCGCACAGGACGAGCTCGCCGCGAGCGCGCCGGAGGCGGTCGCGGAGGAGCCCGAGGAGGAGACCACCTCCGTCCCCAGCCCAAGGGAGCGCCTGCGCAACGTGTTCTCCGCGGAGATACCCGCGAATATGATGGAGCGGGAGCGGCCCGCCGAGGCGAGCACCGCGGAGGAGTCCCCGGCAGCCGACGTGTACGCGCGCGAGGACCGATCGGAGATCGGCCAGCGCCCGCAAGCCGGCGGCCAGGGAGTGGTTCAGCCGGTGATCCGCGTGGTGGGCGTCGGCGGCGCGGGCGTGAACGCGGTCAACCGGATGGTCGAGGCCGAGGTCGCGGGCGTGGAGTTCCTCGCGATCAATACCGACTTGCAGTCGCTGCAGCAGTCAACCGCGGACATCACCCTGCATATCGGCGCCGAGCTGACGCGAGGACTGGGGTCCGGCTCGGACACGAACCTGGGCCGCGCGGCGGCGATGGAGGATTACGACCGCGCGAAGGCGCTGCTGAAGGGCTCGGACATGATCTTCATCACCGCGGGCGCCGGCGGCGGAACGGGCACGGGCGCGGCCCCGATCATCGCGCGGATCGCGCGCGAAGTGGGAGCGCTGACGGTCGCGATCGTCACAAAGCCCTTCGGCTTCGAGGGCTCCCGCCGCGCCGAGGCGGCCGAGCAGGGCGTGCAGGCGCTGGCCGAAGAGGTGGACACGCTGATCGTGGTGCCAAACAACCGCCTGCTGAGCGTGCTCGACAAGCAGACGTCGATGGTCGAGGCGTTCCGCGTCGCCGACGACGTGCTGCGCCAGGGCGTGCAGGGCATCTGCGACCTGGTGACGCTGCCGGGCCTGATCAACCTCGACTTCGCCGACGTGCGCACGATCATGAGCGGCGCCGGCAACGCGCTGCTCGGTATCGGCATGGGCGCCGGCGGCGAGCACCGCGCGACGGAGGCCGCAATGCAGGCGGTCGCCTCGCCGCTGCTGGAAACCTCGATGGAGGGCGCGCGCTCGATCCTGCTCTCGATCACCGGCGGCAAAGACCTCTCACTGTGGGAGGTCAACGAGGCCGCCAAGGCGGTCTCCGAGGCGGCCCACCCGGACGCGAACATCATCTTCGGCGCGATGGTCGACGAGAAGCTCGAGGAGCAGGTGTGGGTCACGGTCGTGGCAACCGGCTACGAGGAGAAGCGCGGCGCCCGCCCCACCGGCCGCGCCCGCCTGGAGGAGCCAAGGGGCGAGCCACGAGTGCAGCGCGCGGGGCGAGCCGGGGACACGGGTCGTCGCGAACGCCGCGGGGGCTTCGCCGTGGACGATTTGGAGATCCCGGAGTTCATGCCCAGGGCATAAGGGTCGGCGTACCGCGACCGGGCGCGTGATGCCCGGTCTGGTTTTCAGGGGGGATCGTCCACGTGTGTGAGTGTGCCCGACCGGGCGCGTGTGCGCGGGGCCTCGTGCCCCGCGTCGGCGCGTTCGGACCCCGCCACGCGCGTTCGGCTGCGGCAAAGCGAAGAAGACCTCCTACAAGAAGAAGCACAAGACACACAAGGGGCACAAGCGGAAGTAGAGGCAGGGATGCGAGTGCGGAGATGCTGGGGTCTCGTCCCGACGACGTGGGGCGCGCTGGGTCGCTACACCTGCAACTCGGTGAAGCCTGCGGCGGAGAAGTCGCCGTCGAACGCGAGCGCCTCGATTGCTCGCTGCTCGCGCATGGTGGCGAAGCTCGTGGCGTCGACCCACGAGAACTCCCTGTCGTCCCGTTGACGAAGCCACCGCTCGGCCTCCTCTTCGGTGCGTTCGGAGACTCGCAGCACCTCGACTCGCGGGGAGGCGCAGAGGGCGTCGAGGAACCGGACGGCCACGGGGTGGCCGGCTCGGCGGCGCAGGAACGTCCAGGTCTCGCCGCGTACGTGGTTGGTGGTGATCAGCCGATCGGTGTCGTGCGCCGCGAGCAGGGCCGTGGCATCCTGGTGTCGAGTGTCGCGGCGGTTGGTGAGCGCGACCCAGAAGGACGTGTCGATGAAGATCAACGGCCGTAGACGGTCTCGTCGACGTCGCTCGGCGGGAAGTCCGCGCTCCCCGAAAGGGAGGAGAGCGGGTCCTTGGCGAGCGCCGGCAACGGCTGCAGGCCGCTGCGCACGTAGTGGCGGATCAGCGACGCCTTGGAGACCCGCGCTCGCGCGGCCTGCATCCCGAGCGCCTCGTAGGTGTCCTCCTCGATCATGATCTGCAGCCGCTTCACTCCCTCATCTTACATCACTTTACGTGGCTTACGTTGGAGATCCTCCGCCAGCCCTCGTGCCTGGCCCCTACACCGACACTGCCACCCCGCCCCGGCGGGGGTCGCCGGTGCCGAGCAGCTCCCCGTCGATGCGCTGTACTGCCTGCACGCCGCCGAAGTAGAGGTTGAGCGCGTGGAAGCTCACCACCCGCCGGTCCTCCCGCGCGAGCGCCCGCACGTCGATCCCCGGCTCCGCGTACACCACGCCCTCCTCGAAGTGCGCCCGCGGGGCGCGCACCGCCTCGGGGGCGCGCAGGCCGTGGTCGACCACCCCCACGATCGTCTGTAGCAGTGCCGAGCGGATGCGGTTGGAGCCGGCGCTGCCGAGGACCAGCTCGACCTCGTTCGCCCGCCGCACGATCGAGGGCGCCATCATGCTCGGCATCCGGCGCCCCGCGGGGTGCAGGTGAAAGCCCAGCGGGTTGAGGTCCTGCTCGCCCATGATGTTGTTCACGTGGATGCCCGTCCCGGGCACCACCACGCCGGAGCCCTCGCCGTTGGTGCACGTCACGCTGCACGCCCGCCCCTCCCCGTCGAGCACCGAGATGTGGGTCGTCGCGCCGAGATGGCTGCTCGTGTCGCCCCCCGGTTGGTCGCGCATGCCGACTCCCGGTTGGTCACCCGCCCCTTGGCTGCGCGGGTCCAGGTGGTCGGCGGGACCGGACCCCCGCCCGGCCGCCAGGCGCTCCGTGAGGAACCGCTCCAGGAAGCCCTCCTCGGCGAGGCCCTCGACGAACTCGGGGGTGCGCTCTGCCTGGGCGGCCTCCATCGCCGCCACGACCTGCTCCAGCGTCGGCGGCCCGGGCTGGCGGTCGAGCAGGCCGAGCGCGTACGCCAGCAGGGTCCCTCCCGCCGAGGGCGGCGGGTTGGTCAGCACCTCGCGGTCGCGGTACCCCTGCCGCACGGGCTCGCGCTGCCGGGCCCGGTAGGAGGCGAGCGCCGAGCGCGTCACCGAGCCGCCGCGCTCGCCCACCCACTCGCTGACGGCGCCCGCCACGTCGCCCCGGTAGAAGGGCTCGGCGCCGTCGCGGCCGAGGCGCTCCAGTGCGTCCCCCAGCTCGGGGTTGCGCAGCACCTCGCCCTCGCGCAGCACGTGGCCCGCGGGCGCCCACAGCGCTGTGCACTCAGCCGTGGAGAGCAGCAGCTCCGTGAGGATCTCCGCCACGTACGCCTGTCCGTGGTTCAGCGCCACACCCGCGCGCGCGAGGCGGGCCGCGGGTGCGGCGAGCGTCTCAAGTGGGACGGTGCCCCACCGCGCGACCGCCTCGCACACGCCCGCCGGCGTGCCGTAGACCCCGCAGGAGGCCGGCCCGATGTGGAACGTCTGCACCGCGTCCCCGAACGACACCTCGATCGCCTGGAGCTCGGCCGCCGAGCCGTCCTGCGCTCGCGCGGGGGCCTCCACGAAGAAGTCCAGCAGGGCGGGCTCCCACTCCGGGCCCGCCACCATCAAGTAGCCCCCGGCTCCCAGGCCGGTCAGTAGCGGCTCGGCCACAAACGAGGTGAGCACCGCTCCCACCGCGGCGTCCACCGCGTTGCCCCCTTCGCGCAGCACCCGCGCTCCTGCCTGCGCGGTCAGCGGATGGCCGGCGGCGACGCAGCCCCGTTCGGGTGAGCTCACGCGGGTTGCCTCCTGCCCGCGGCGCGCGTGCCTCGACCCCGGCGGCCGGTGGCGGCGAGGACGCCCCGTCCGGGTGGGCTCACGCGAGTTGCCTCCTGCCTGCGGCGCATATGCTCCCTGCAGGTGAGCTCATCTGCGAAGGGTACGGGTCGGGCTGGGCGGACGCCCTTCGGCGCGTCCCCACACACTCGCTCTTCGCGCTGGCGCCCGTCGGTGGCGCGGGTGGGCGCGCTCGCCGGGACGCTGCTCGCGGCGGCGGCCGTAGCGGGCTGCGGGGAGAACATCGTGCTCCCCGACCTGTTCGTGGTGCAGCGCACTGGCGGGGCGCCCGGGGAGACGCTGTTGATGGTGGTCAACGAAGGCGGGGCGGTCCGCTGTGGCGAAGGGCCCGCCCACCCCTTCCGCCTGGGCTCGACGCACCAGTTGAGCGACCCCCAGCTGGTGGAGGCGCGGGGCCTGCAGGAAGAACTCCAGGAACCCTCCGCCAAGCGCCTTTCGCTGCCCCCGCGGCCGGGCTCGGTGTTCCGCTACTCCGTGCGCGACCCCGAAGGCTCTGTGCAGTTCGCCGACAACTCCGCGGGCCAGCCTGCGGTCTTCCGCCACCTGGCCCTCTTCGTGCTGGAAGTGGCGCAGCAGGTGTGCGGCCTGCCGCAGTGAGCGTGGGTGCGCGGCCTACCGCGGTGAGCGTGGAGGTGCGCGGCCCGGTGCGGCCCTGGGCGAGCTCTACCCGAAGCGCACCTTCCCGTTGGACTGCGCGTGCGCCTGGGCGCGCTCGACGAGCTCCATGCGCTTGATGGCGGCACGGAAGAGCATCGTCAGCAGCCGCAGGCGCGCGTTCTCGGAGCGCAGCTCGAGCAGCTCCTGCTTGGCGTCGGTGCCGAACTCCACCGTGGCGGCCATGCGGTAGGCGTCGAGCGCCTCGATCTCCTCGTTGGAGAGGGCGTTGTCGGTCGCCTGCTCGACCAGGTTGGCGTACAGCTCGCGGGTGGCGTTCACCACCTCGAGGTCGGCCGGCTCGTCTTGCTCGTCGAGGAACTCCACGACACCGGCCGGGTAGGGGAGGTCGTCTTGGCGCTCGAGCAGGCGGAACGGCCTAGTGCCGCGCGCGAGGATGTTCATGCGCCCGTCCTCCTTGCGCTCGAGCACCTGCTCGACCGTGCACGCGCAGCCGACCGGCTTGAGCTCGTCGTCGGCCATCCACACGATCCCGAACTCCCGTCCCTCCTCCAGGCACTCCTCGATCATCGTGCGGTAGCGGTCCTCGAAGATGTGCAGGGGCACGTTCTCGGTCGGCAGCGCCACGATGCCCAGCGGGAAGAGCGGGAAGCCTCGGTGCAGACGGTCGGTCATCGCCGCAGAGTCTAAGGGGATGAACCGTCTAGGGTGGTGAACCTCGGCGGGTGTGTAACGATCGGTACCCCGTGGTCTGACTGGGCTTACGAAGAGGGCCCGGTCGCCCGAGCCCCTCCAGAAGCGCCATGCAGACGCAGTAGCTCTAACACGTTGGCCACCCAAAAATCTAACACACGACTACCTCTTCTCCCCGTTCAACCCCCCTTGCGCGCTGAGAGCATCAGGTTGTAGAAGATCGCGGGGGGCAGCCGCGACTCCAGCAGGCGGCGGTCGAGCTCCTGCAGGACGAGGTACCCGCGGTAGGCGTACTGGCGCCACGCCCACGGGACGTCCGCCGGCTCGGCGGTAGCCTCGAGCGTGCGGTTGGTCCAACCGAACCAGTTGGCGGTGAGCTCCTCGCCGACCACGCGGACCTCTCGCAAGTCCGCCCCGTGCGCGAGCGCGCGCAGTTCCCCGGGGGCGAAGGCGTGGACGTCGACCACGCTCTCCAGTGCCGCGTCGGGCGCGCCGTCGGATCCGGTCCCCGCCCACCCAGCCGGGCGGGCGCGCAGCACAGCGCGCCATAGCGGGGCCACCGCGCCAGCGAAGCGCTTGGGCACCCGCGCGAGGCGGTCGCCGTAGCGCGAGGGCTCCCCGGCGAACAGCAGCGTGCCGCCGGGGGCAAGCACGCGGGCGAGCTCCGCGAAGGAGGCGGGGAGGTCGGGGAGGTGGTGCAGCACGGCGTGGCCGAGCACGAGGTCGAAGCTCCCGTCCTCGAACGGCAGCCGCTCGGCGTCGGCGGGCACGGTCTCGACCTGCAGGCCGAAGCGCTGCGCGTTGGCGCTCAACACTGCGAGCATCCCCGGCGAGATGTCGGTGCAGGTGGCCTGCTCGATAACCCCGGCGCGCAGCAGGTTCAACGTGAAGTACCCGGTCCCCGCCCCGATCTCCAGGGAGCGCCGGTAGTGGCCGAGGTGCCCGCCGAGCGCCTTGCGCACCTTAGCGGTGACCTGCTCGAGGCCGACGTCCCCGAAGTCGATGCCCCACTTCGCGTCGTAGTGGCCTGCGGCGACGTCGTGGTAGCGGGTGTTGACGTCGCGGATCTCCTCTGGGGTCAAGGGGGCGGTCATGGGTGGGCGGGCGGGTCAGGTGGGGGTCTGGTGAGGTGTGGTCAAGGGGCCGGTCGGCGGCCTCGTTGTCCGGCGAGCGAGGGGCGTGTCGGCGAGTACCCCCGAGAGCCCGCGGGTGGGACCATATACTCGCGCGCGGTGTCGGCGTCCCTCTACCAGCAGCTCGACCAGCCCGACGGAGTTCCACCGCTCGAGCTGACGGGGGAGCGCACGCTCCCAGACGTGCCGGAGGAGAACTACTGGTTCCGCCGCCACCTGGTGGTCTACCAGTGGATCGCGGCGCGCGTGGGGGGCCTGCGCGTGATCGACATGGCGTGCGGGGAGGGCTACGGCTCGGACGTGCTCGCGGGGTCGGCGGCGAGCGTGGTGGGAGTGGACGCCAACCCTGAGGCGCACGTGCACGCTCGCGCGCGTTACCGGCGGGCGAACCTGCGCTTCGAGCGCGACCTCATCGAAACCTTCTCCGAGCCCGCTGACGCAGTGGTGTTCCTGCAGACCGTCGAGCACCTGCAGGACCCCGGCGCGGCGCTCGAGCATTTCCGCGGGCTCGTCGCCGGAGTGGGTGAGGGCGGCGCGGCCCAGGGCAGCGCGGGTCGGGGTGGCGGGGGCACGGTGTACCTGTCTACCCCCAACGTGCTCACCCTCGCCCCGGAGGGGGCCGAGCGCTCGGACAACCCGTGGCACGTGCACGAGTACCGCGCGCGCGAGTTTGAGCGGCTCTGCCGCGCCCACTTCTCCTCGGTGGCGCTCTTCGGCCTCTTCCACGCTCGCCGGCTGCGCGTGCACGAGCTCGCGCTGCGCCTGGGCTGGGACAGCGTGCACCCCCGGCTGGGCCTCACTGAGCGCTTCTACGGCTGGTTCACCCCGGCGATCTCCGTCACGGACTTCGCGCTACGCCCACGTGGCCAAGCCGACCTGGAGCGGGCGCTCGACTTCGTGGCGGTGTGCCGGGCGTGAGCCACCGTCCGGTTGCCCGCCCGCCCCAAGGCGAGCTGGCGATCGTCCTGCACACCCACATGCCCTACGTGGAGGGCTTCGGGACGTGGCCGTTCGGGGAGGAGTGGCTGTGGGAGGCGCTCGCCACGTGCTACCTGCCGCTGCTGGAGCTGCTGGAGGCAGGCGCGCCGCTGACGGTGTCGCTGACCCCGGTGCTGTGCGACCAACTTGAGGCCCCCGGGGTGGGGGAGCGGTTCACGCGGTTCGTGTCCGACACCCGCCGCTACACCCACGCCGAGGACGCCCGCGGCCTGCGCGCGGGGGGGCACGAGACCCTGGCGCGCGAGGTGGAGCGCGCCTGGGGGGACTACGAGCGGGCCCTTGAGAGCTTCGAGCGCCGCGGTGGGGACCTGCTCGGCGCGTTCGCCCCCTACGCGCAGTGGACCTCCTCCGCGACCCACGCGGTGCTGCCCCTGCTCGCCACGGAGGCAGGGCTGCGCACGCAGGTGCAGAGCGGCGTCGAGTCCCACCGCGCGCGCTTCGGTGCGGGCTGGCGGGGAGGCTTCTGGCTGCCGGAGTGCGCCCACGCCTCCTACCTGGAGCCCACGCTGGCGGAGGCTGGCGTGCACGCCACCTGCGTGGAGCTGACCGGCCGCCTCGGTCTGGGGGCACCCGCGCACCTGCGCCCGCTGCGGGGGCCCGCGGGCGTGGTGCTCGTGCCGGTCGACCGCGCCACGGTGGCGCTGGTGTGGAGCGAGGAGGGCTACCCCGCACACGGGCACTACCGGGACTACCACCGCCACACCGTTCACCACCACCAGCCGTGGGCCAACGACGGCGGCGCCTACGACCACGCCCGCGCCCTCGCGCTCGCGCGGGCGCACGCGGCGGACTTCGTGGCCCGCACCGGCGAGCGCCTGCGCTGCGACGGGGTTGGCCTGCCCGGGGGCGGCCTGGCGGTGTGCGCGCTGGACACGGAGCTGCTCGGCCACTGGTGGTACGAGGGCCTCGCGTGGCTGACGGCGGTGGTGCAGGAGTGCGCGCGTCAGGGACTCCCCCTGGTGCGCCTCGACGACGCGCTGGAGCGCCACGAACCGGCGCCCGTTGAGGACGCGCCGGAGTGGGGGGTCAGCACCTGGGGGCAGGGCGGCGACCTCTCGACCTGGTCGGACCCCGCGGTGGCCGACCTCGCCTTCGCCACGCGGGCCGCCGAGCTAGACGTGGTGCGCGCCGGCCCCCGCGCGGGGGCCGCGGCGGTGCGCGAGCTGCTGGCGCTGCAGGCGAGCGACTGGGCCTTCATGGTCTCCCGCGGCCTCGCGGTCCCCTACGCGCGCGAACGCTTCGCGGACCATCGCCTCGGGGTGGAGCGGGCGCTGGCGGCCGGGCCGGACGCCGACGCGAGCGCTGTGCGCAACCTCGCTGTGCACGCTGACCGCTCCGCGCTGCTGGCGCCCTGAGTAGCACCCTGGGCGTCTGGACGAGACCCCGGGCTCGCCACACGAACCCCCTCCCGACCCCCCTTGTGGGGGTCCTACTAAAAAATCCCTCCCCGTCACCCCCACCGCATCGAGCGCGGCGTCTCGCGCATGCGGATCACGCGGGCGGGGACGCCGCCGACCACGGTGTTCGCGGGGATCTCGCTGGTGACCACCGCGCTGGTGCCCACCACACTGTTGTCGCCGACGGTCACCCCGCGCAGGATGCACGCGCCGTAGCCGATCCACACGTTGTGCCCCACGCGCACGTCGCGCTTGTAGATGCCCTGCAGGCGGATCGGGCGCTCGACCTCGACCATGCCGTGGTCGAAGTCGATCAGCATCACGCGGTCGGCGACGATGCACTCGCGTCCGATCGAGACGTGCTGGAAGGCCGAGACGGTGCACTCCTGGCCCACCACGGTCTTGGCGCCGATGCGCACCTCGCCCTCGTGCACGCGCAGCTTGGTGCCGTGCCCCACCCACGCCCACCGGCCGATGTACAGCCGCGCGTGGCGGCCGATCTCCAGCTGCACGCCGGGGCAGATAAAGCACGGCCCGTCCGTCTGCAGGCGCCCGCGGTAGCGCAGCTTCAGCCACGCCAGGCGCAGTGCCATGCGGGCGTACGCGAGAGACACCATGTTGTTGGCGCGGGCGAACCGCGCCAGCGCGAGCGGCCCGCCCCGGCGCGGGGGGGGCTCGCCCCGGAGCTCCACGGGGGGGCCGGAGGGGGAGGGGCCCCCGAGGGTGGAGAGGTTGGGATAAGGACCCCCACAAGGGGGGTCGGGAGCGGGGTTGCGTGGTGCGTGCCCGTGCGCGGGGCTGGTCCTCAGCTGCTGCGAGTCCATGGTCGGCGAATCGTACGTCCTGCGATGATGGCGCTCCATGACGGAGCCGTCGAGCGAGCCACGAGTCGAGTCCGGGCGACAAGCCGAGTCCGGGTCCGCCCCACAGGCCGAGTCTCGGTCTGACCCGCGCTCGCTCGCCGACCGCCTGCTCGCCGGCGACCGCCGTGCGCTCGCGCGCGGCATCTCGCTGGTGGAGGACGACCGCCCGGAGGGGTGGGCGCTCGTGCGGGAGGTCTACCCGCACACCGGCCGCGCCGCGGTGGTCGGCTTCACCGGCCCCCCCGGGGTGGGCAAGTCCACGCTGATCGGCGCGCTCACCCGCGCGCGGCGCGAGGCGGGGCGCACCGTCGGGGTGCTCTCCGTGGACCCCTCCTCCCCGTTCACCCACGGCGCGCTGCTGGGGGACCGCATCCGCCTCGGCGAGCACTTCCTGGACCCGGGGGTGTTCATCCGCTCGATGGCCTCCCGCGGCGCGCTGGGTGGCCTCTCCGAGGCGGCGCTGCAGGCCGCGCTACTGCTCGACGCCGCCGGACGCGACGACGTGTTCGTGGAGACCGTGGGGGTGGGCCAGGCGGAGGTGGACGTGGTCGACCACGCCGACACGGTGGTGCTCGTGTTGATGCCCGGCTCGGGCGACTCTGTCCAGGCGCTCAAGGCGGGCGTGATGGAGATCCCCGACGTGATCGTCGTCAACAAGGCCGACCACCCGCTCACCGACACCACGGTGCGCGAGATCCGCGGCGTGCTCTCGCTCGCCCCCCTCTCCGGCGCCGACGGTGCGGGGGAGGGGCGCGGGCGGACGTGGCGGGTGCCGGTCGTCAAGACCGAGGCCGCGCACGGCCGGGGCGTCCCCGAGCTGGTGGAGCGTCTGGAGGAGCACCGCGCGTGGATCCTCGCCGAGGGCCACCTCGCCGAGCGCCGGCGGCGCAACCTGCGCAACGAGGTGCTCGCGCTGGCAGGCGCCCGCCTGCGCCGCCGCCTGGAGCTCGCCCTGCGCGGGGACGCCGACTTCGAGCGCCTCTTGGACGATGTCGTAGCCCGCCGCCTGGACCCTGCGAGCGCGGCCACGGAGCTGCTCGAGCGGGCCGCCACGAGTGCCGACGCGGGTGCGCCGCGCGCGGCTGGCGGGCGCGCCGAGAGCGATTAGCGGCGCGCCGAGGCGACTGGCGGGCGCCGAGGGCGATGAGCGGGCGCATCGCAAGGGCTAGGCGGACGGCTTCGAGCGCAACTGGCGGACTCGTCGAGCACAACTTGATACTGGAAAGACCGGGAAACGTAGTTCTCGTTCTATTTGAAAGGTTCTTAAAAGAGCTCCACTTGGGAGCGGTTTGGTGTACGGTTAAGGAGGTGCTACCGAGCGGTTGTCGGAGGGACGACCGGGAGACTGATGTCTGCAAACAACTCAACCGCTGTCGTTGACAGAACCTGGATGCGAGGGTCCTCGCCCCTGAAGGGGGCGATCCTGGCGCTTGTCCTGGAGCGCCCTGGCCACGGCTACGACCTCGGCGCCCGCCTCGGAGCGCGCCTGGGGCCGACGTGGGCGATCGACCCCAAGCGCCTCTACCGGATGCTCGACCAACTCGAGCGGGCGGGCCTGATCTCGGGCACGGTGGAGTCCGACCCGGAGAACCCGCGCCAGCACCGCACCGTGTACCGCGCCACCGAGCTCGCTCCCGAGGCGCTGCGGCTGTGGCTTGAAACACTCGCTCCCCGCGAGCCCACGCGCGCCGAGATCCAGGCTAAGGTCGCGGCGGCGCGCGAGCAGGACGCGCCCCAGCTGCTGCTCGCGCTGCGCCAGTACGAGCTCGAGTGCCTGGAGTTGCTGCGCAAGAGCTCCGGGCCGCCGCTGCCCGTGCGCTCGTGGATGGGCCTCGTGATGGAGATCGTGCGCGACGCCTCCGACGCCCAACTGCACACCGAGGTCGACTGGGCCAAACGCACTCGCGTGCGAATCGAGGAGCACGTCGGTGTTGGACGGGGCCGCTAGCGCCGCCGCCGGCGCGCCGGTGCTCCGGTTCGAGCAGGTCACCAAGACCTACCCCGACGGACGACGCCAGACCGTGGTGCTCGAGCAGGCCTCCTTCGAGATCCACCGCGGCGAGCACGTCGGCGTCCTTGGCGAGCGGCGGTCGGGCAAGTCCACGTTGCTGCGCCTGGCAGCGGGCCTCGAGGCGCCCGACGGGGGGCGCGTCGACTTCGAAGGGCGCGACCTAGCGCAGCTGCCGGCGCTGCAGCGCGAGCGGCTGCTACGCCACGACATCGGCCTGCTGGCCGCCGACGACTGGCGTCCCGCGCGGGGTGAGCGGGTCGTCGACCTCGTGGCTCTGCCGCTGCTCTCCGACGGGGCCACCCTGCACGAGGCCCAGCGCCGGGCGCGGCGCAAGCTCAACTGGGCGGGCGTGGCCAACTACGCCGACGACCTCGCCGCCTCGCTCGCGGTGGGCGAGCGCATGCGGGCGATGCTCGCCCGGGCGCTCGTACGCGAGCCGCGCCTGCTGCTGGTCGACGAGCCGGCGGTGGTGCCGTCCTTGACCGAGCGCACGGAGCTGTACGGGCTGCTGCGCACCGGCGCGCGCGAGCACGACGCCACGCTGGTGGTGGCCTCCGAGGACTCCGACGCCACGCGGGGCACCGACGTGCTGATGTCGATCGGACGGGGAGAGCTGGTACGCACCAGCAGTGAGCCGGGGGTCGTCGTGCCGTTGTTTGCGGCTCCGCGGCGACCCGGCGGGTTGGAGCGCTCCGGGTCGTGAGCTCTGGTCTAGAGCTGCGCGAGCTCGTCAAGCACTACGTCAGCGACTCCGAGGTCGTCCGGGCAGTGGACGGGGTCACGCTGACGGTCGCCCCGGGCGAGCTCGTGGCGCTGTACGGGCCCTCGGGGTCGGGCAAGTCCACGCTGCTGCTGCTGACCGCGGGGCTGCTCACGCCCGACGGCGGGAGCGTGTGGTTCGGCGGGCGCGACGTGACCCGCCTGTCGGCGGAGCAGGGCGCTCGCTACCGCCTGCGCGAGGTGGGCTTCGTCTTCCAGTCCTTCCACCTGATGGCCGGCGCCACGGCGCTGGACAACGCCGCGCTGAAGCTGCTCGGGGACGGCTGGACGCTGCGCGAGGCCCGGCGGGCCACCCGCCCGTTGCTCGAACGTGTGGGCTTGGGGGAGCGCGCGGAGCACACCCCCGACCGTCTCTCGATGGGCGAGCGCCAGCGGGTGGCCGTCGCGCGGGCGCTCGTGGCGCGCCCGCGCCTGGTGCTCGCCGACGAGCCCACCGGCAACCTCGACTCCAAGCGCTCTCGGGAGGTGCTCGGCCTGCTGCGCGACCTTTGCCGCGAGCAGGGCATCCCCGGGCTACTCGTCACGCACGACCCCCAGGCGAGGACGTTCGTCGACCACGTGCACACGCTCCGCGACGGGCACCTGCACGAGGGCCTCGACGCGGAGCTGGCAGTCAGCCTCGCGTGATGGCGACGCCCGACCCTTGCACCGCTCGTGCGATGAGCTCGACCCTCGCGCCTCTGCTCTGATGAGCCGCCCAACCGATCGGCGATCGGCCAGCGCGCCTCGCCTGCGATGAGTCGCTTCTCGCTGAACCCGGCGATCCTCGGTGTGCGCACGAGCATGGTGCTGCGCTTCTACGGCTGGCGCCTGCGGCGCTACCCGGCGCAGGAGCTGCTCGCGGGGGGAGGCATCGCGGTGGGGGTGGCGCTGGTGTTCGGGGTGCTGGTGGCCAACACCTCCCTAGTCGGCTCCGCCAGCCGGCTCGTTCACGGCCTGGCCGGCTCCGCCCGCCTGCAGCTGGCCGCCCGCTCCAGCGCCGGGTTCGACGAGCGGCTCGCCGTGGCAGCCGGCCGGCTGCCGGGCGTGGAGGTGGCGGCGCCGCTGCTGCGGGAGAACGTGACGATCGTGGGGCCCGAGGGCCGCGAGGCGATCCAGTTGATCGGTGTGACCCCCGCGCTCTCCGCCCTGGGAGGGCTGGCAGCGAAGGGCGTGAACGTGGGTCTCACCTCGCTGCTGGGGGGTGTCACGCTTCCGTCGGGGGTGGCGGACGCAATCGGCGTCGGGCAGGGAGACCGTGTGACGCTGCTCTCCGACGGGAGCGCCCACCCCGCGCGTGTCACGGTGGTGTTGAGCACCGCCTCGGTGGGCTCCATCACCGACAACTACGTCGCCGTCGTCAGCCTGCCGCTCGCCCAGCTGTTCACCGGCAAGCGGGGAGTCGTGACACAGGTGCTGGTCAAGCCGCGAGCGGGAGACGACGCGCTTGTGGGCCGCGAGCTGCGACGTCTCGCGGACAACCGCCTGGACGTGGAGCCCGCCGACAACGAGCTGCGGCTGTTGACCGAGGCCACGCAGCCCAACAGCCAGTCGACGACGCTGTTCGCCGCGATCAGCGTGATGGTCGGATTCCTGCTCGCGCTCAACGCGATGCTGCTGACGGTCCCCGAGCGCCGACGCTTCATCGCCGACCTGCGCATGCAGGGCTTCGACTCCCACCAGGTACTGCTGCTGCTCGGCTTTCAGGCGCTGGCGCTTGGCGTGGGAGCCTCGCTTGTCGGGCTCGCCCTGGGGGAGGTGCTCTCTCACACTCTCCTGCACCAGGTGCCCTCCTACCTGACCTTCGCCTTCCCGATCAGCGCGCACTTGGAGGTCCACGCGAGCACCGTCGCGTTCGCCCTCGGGTGCGGCCTGCTCGCCGCGCTGCTCGCCTCGCTGCCCCCGGCGCTCGATCTGCGTCCAGGGAGACCCCCGGACGCGATCTTCCGCGAGTCGGGGGGCGGCACCACAGTCCCGGGACGCCTCTCCGCGTGGCTGGGGGGCGCCGGGCTCGTGTTGGTTGCGGCTGTGACCGTGTTGGTCCTGCTCGTTCCGAGCCTCACCATCGCCGGCGGTGTGCTGCTGGCGGTTGCAACGCTCTGCCTGATCCCGCCCTGCTTCGTGGCGATCGTGCGGGGGTGCGCCCTGCTGAGCGAGCGCATCCCCGGCTCGATGCTCGTGATCGCCGTCGCCGAGCTGCGCGCGACGGCCACGCGTTCGATCGCGCTCGCCGGTGTCGCAGGGCTCGCGGTCTACGGCAGCGTGGCGATCGGGGGGGCTCGCTCCGACCTGACGCACGGGCTGAACCGGGCGATCGTGCAGTACCTCAGCACCGCCGAGGTGTGGGTGACGACGGGCGACAACGTGTTCACCACCGACAGCTTCCAGGCTCCCGGCGCGGCCGGTGCGATCGCACGGATCCCCGGGGTGGTGTCGGTCCGCGGCTACCAGGGCGGGCTGCTCGACGTGGGCGACCGACGGCTGTGGATCCGGGCCCGGCCACCCGGCGACTCGCCACTGCTGCAATCCAGTCAAATGGTGCAGGGCAACTTCGCTCGCGCCACCGCGCTGATCCGTGCCGGCGGCTGGGCCGCGATCTCAAACGGGTTCGCAAGCGAACACGACCTGAAAGTGGGAAACAGTTTTACGCTGCCCACGCCCTCCGGCCCCGCGCGCTTCGGGGTCGCGGCGATCACCACCAACGTCGGCTGGCCTCCGGGGGCGATCACGGTCAACACCCGCGACTACAGCCGCTTCTGGCGGACGAGTGAACTGGCCGCGCTCGAGGTCAACTTCGTCCGTGGAGTCCCCCCAGCGCTCGGCAGGCGCGAGGTGCAAGCGGCCCTTGGGAGCAGGCCGGGGCTGCGCGTGCAGACCGCGGGAGAACGCGAGGCGCAGTTCGAGGCCAACGCGCGCCAGGCGGTCAGGAGCCTGGGCGAGATCGCCACACTGCTGCTGCTCGCTGCGGGCTTCTCGGTCGCGATCGCCCTCAGCGCCGCCGTCTGGCAGCGACGCGCCCGGCTCGCTGCGCTGAAGATCCAAGGCTTCGACCGCCTCCAGCTCTGGCGCGCGCTCCTGCTGGAGAGCACGATCTTACTGGGCGTCGGGTGTCTCGTCGGCGCGATCCTCGGCGTGTACGGCCACGCGCTCGCCAGTCGCTGGCTGCGTCTTACGACCGGTTTCCCCGCGCCCTTTGCCCTCGGTGAGGTCCAGGTGCTGCTCACTTTGGCGCTCATCATGGGAGTTGCGATTTTTGTCGTCGTCCTGCCTGGTTACACTGCGGCGCGGGTACCCCCACGAGCGAGTTTTCAGGAGTAAACGTGGCCACGAGCAGCGTCCCATACGAACAAGGCTGTTGGAGCGATGCCATTCAGTGGAAACAATCCGAGGTCTGGGTGCGCGTTTATAGGCGCGGCGAGACGCTACTGGCTGAGCGTCTTTCCCGCGGTGCGCCGCGAGCTGCGCCACTGGCACCTGCGCGCGAACGAGATCCCCGATCCGGTGCTCCGCCGGCTTGCGTTGGAGGCGCAGTGCCACAAGCGCGGCAACATCGAGGGCGCGGCTGCGTTCGCTGCGTTCGTGGAGCCTGCCAGCCGCCCCTTGGTGGTGCGTGCGCTGGTGGCCTTCCAGACAGCCTACGACTACGCGGACATCCTCTCTGAGCAGCCGAGCAGCGATCCGAGCGCCAACGGGCACCGTCTTCACCAGGCGCTGCTCGTTGCGCTCGATCCTCGCGTGCCTCACCTCGACTACTACAGGCACGCCGCTCGGCACGAGGACGCCGGCTACTTCGACGAACTGGTCGACTCCTGCCGGTTTGCGGTAAAGGCCCTGCGCTCCTACGCCGCGGTCGCCGAGCAGGCGCTGAGGGCGGCTTCGCGGATCGCGTCGTTTCAGAGGTTCAACCTCAGCGAGCTGCGGGGAGGCCACGGGGCGCTGGCACAGTGGGCGCGCGCGGAGACCCCCCGGGGTGCCGACCTGCGGTGGTGGGAGACCGCCGCCTCGGCCGGCTCCTCAATGGCGATCTTGGCACTGATCGCGGCAGCCGCCGCTCCTCGAGTTCGCTCGGCGGAAGCCGCCTCGATGTGCGCAGCCTACTTTCCGTGGGTCGGTGCGCTGCACACGCTGCTGGACTCTCTCGTGGACCGCCAGGAAGACGCCGCGGCCGGTCAGCGTAGCCTGCTCGACTACTACTCCTCCCCGCAGGAAGCCGCCGCCCGCCTGGGACTGCTCGCCGCCGAGTCGCGCAGGCGAATTCGCACGCTCCCCTCTGGCCGCCAGCACATGCTGCTGCTCGCCGGGATGGCCAGCCACTATCTCTCGACGCCCGAGGCCGCTCGGCCCGACGCGCTGCTCACCGCCCGCTCGGTGTTGAAGACGATTGGCGGGCTTGCGGCCCCCACGATGCTGGTGATGGTCGCTCGCCGGGTGACCGCCCAGTCTGCCCACGACCGGCTCGAGCTCGCCACTGTGGGGGCTACGCCTGTTGCCGACGCCGGCGTCGGCAACAGCGGTCGCGGTCTCCTTTAGGCTTTCACAAAGACCGGCACGCCTGGGCAGCCCTCCGGCACCCGTCACCGGCAGCGCCGGAGCGATTTACTCGCAACGCGACCATTCTTGTTGCGACTTTCATCGTGCGGGCGCGTTGGTCACAATGACAGCTCAATCGGTTGGGGGCTCCCTGTGCTCCGGCCGCTGGCTCTCCGGGGGGAGGGCAACCCCACGTGACTCTGCGGGTCGGTTGCACTGACCGCCTGCGCACGGTCGTGGTTGGGTTTGCCCGCCTCGGGGAACAATCTACACCACAACCCTTTTCCAACCACCGCCACCGTTCGCTGATCACGACCACCGCTCACCACCACCATTCACCTACGCCATGGCCAAGCCACTAGATCCCGAGCATCCCGGTAGGTTCTCCTCTTCGTTGGTCGCTGGCCTGGCGATGCTGACGTGCTTCACCGCCGAGCACCCGGTGCGTGGGATCGCCGACATGGCCGAGGAGCTCGACCTGGGTCGCTCGACCACTCACCGTTACGCGACCACGTTGGTGACGCTCGGCTACCTCGAGCAGGGGCCCTCGCGTAAGTACCGGCTCTCCTCGCGTGTCTCTGACTTTGGGCTCTCGCTGTTGGACTCGATGGTGGTCCGCCGGGTCGCCCGCGAGCACCTGCGGGAGTTGCGGGCGCGGACTGGACGCACTGCAAGCTTGGGGGTCCTTGGGGGGACCGAGGTTGCCTACATCGACCGTTGGCAGGGGTCGCGCCAAGGGCAGTACACGGTCGATGCGGGCATCGGGCTGGGCACGCGCCTGCCCGTCCACTGCACCGCCGCGGGTAAGGCGCTCCTGGCGCGCTTGCCCGAGGCGGAGCAGCGGGAGCTGATCGGCAAGCTGCGCTTGACCAAGCGTGGCCCCAAGACGATCACGACCAAGACCGCCCTACGCGCGGAGCTTGAGCGGATCGCCGCTGAGGGCGGGGTGGCGGTGGAGGACGAGGAGCTGCTCGCCGGCCGGCGAGCTATCGCCGCCGTGGTCGTGGACGGGGAGGGCACCGCGATCGCGGCCGTGGAGTTGGCGGTCCCCGCGAACGCTTACGCCCGTGATCGGTTGCTGAAGGAGCTGGGCCCCCGAGTGACCACCACGGCCCAGCGGATCACAGCGGCGCTGGGATGAGGACCCCGGAAGAGCGGGAGCCTCGCCAACCGGCTCAGACTCGCCCACCTCAGGTTCGCCCGCCTCGCCCCCCGTGGGCCCGTCTGCACCTGCGCCGCGACGCGCGCTGGCACGCCGTCGGCGGGGAGCTCGCGCGTCGAGTCGTCGGCTGCGGCCGCTCCGTACTGCCGCTCTGCCCGCTCGCGGGAGGTTCGGGCGGAGTGATTGGCGAGGGCGCGAGCTGTGGGGGTGCCAAGGACGCGAGTGGTAGGGGTGCCGAGGGTGGGGGTGCTCACCAGGATTCTGCGTGGCGGTCCGCTACGCCCCGAGGGCCCGCGCGATCACCATCTGCTGGATCTCGTCAGTGCCCTCGCCGATCGTGAGGATCTTGGCGTCGCGGTAGAAGCGGCACACGGGGTACTCCTCGATGTAGCCGTACCCGCCGTGGATCTGCACGGCCTCCTCCGCGCAGCGCACCGCCAGGCGGCCCGTCTTGAGCTTGGCCTGGGCGGCGGTCAACGTGAAGTTGCGTCCCGCGTCCTTCTCGCGCGCGGCCTTGTGGACGAGCAGGCGTGCGGCCGCGATCTCGGTTGACATGTCCGCGAGCTTGCCCTGCACCGCCTGGAACTTCGAGATCGGCCTGCCGAACGCGCGGCGCTGCTTGGCGTAGGCGAGCGCCTGCTCGAGCGCGCCCTGCGCGAGGCCCACGCCCATCGCCGCGACTCCGATGCGCCCGATGTCGAGGATGTGCAGGAACTGCTTGAAGCCCTGGCCGCGGGGGCCGAGCAGGTTCTCCTCGGGCACCCGGCAGTCGGCGAAGCTCAGCGGGCGCGTGTCCGAGGCGTTCCAGCCCATCTTGCGGTACGGCTCCCCCTGCTCGTAGCCCGGCGTGCCGTTGGACACGATGACGTTGGAGATCTCTCTGCTCGCGCCGCCGTCTGCTGTACCCGTGCCGTCACTCTCACCGGTGACCGCGGTGATGCACACCATCCCGGAGATCCTCGTGCCGGCGTTGGTGATGAACTGCTTGGCGCCGTTGACCACCCACTCGCCGTTCTCCAGGCGCGCGCGGGTGCGCGTGTTGCCCGCGTCCGAGCCGGCCTCCGGCTCGGTCAACCCGAACGCCCCGAGCCGTTCCCCCGAGCACAGTCGCGGCAGCCACTCGCGCTTCTGCTCCTCGGTGCCGAACAGGTAGACCGGCTGAGTGCCCAGCGAGGTGTGCGCGCACACCGTGATCGCCACCGAGGAGTCCACCCGCGTGAGCTCCTCGACCGCGAGTGCGTACGCCAGCGTGTCCCCGCCGCCGCCGCCGTACTCCTCGGGGAACGGAATCCCCATCAGGTTCAGCTTGCCCAGCTTCTCCACGATCTCGTACGGGAACGACTTGGTGCGGTCGAGCTCCTCGGCTACCGGGGCGACCTCGCCCTCGGCGAACTCGCGCACCGTGCGGCGGATCAGCTCGTGCTCGGGAGCTAGGTCGAAGTCCATCAGGCGTACGAGCGCGCCAGCTCCACCAGGAGCCTGACGCCGTACCCCGAGGCGCCCTTGCCGACGTAGGCACGGCCGAGGTCCCACGCCGAGCCGGCGATGTCGAGGTGCGCCCAGGGGGTCTCGCCGACGAAGTTCGCGAGGAACGCGCCGCCGACGATCGTGCCGGCCTTGCGCGCTTCCGGGGCGTTGTCGAGGTCGCCGTACTTGCCCTTGATCAGCTCGTCGTACTCCTCGTGCAGCGGCAGGCGCCACACGATCTCGCCGCTGCGCTCGCCGGCTGCCGCGATCCGCTGGGCGAGCTCGTCGTCGTTGGACATCACGCCCGCGTACGTCGAGCCGAGCGCGACGATCACCGCGCCGGTGAGCGTCGCCAGGTCGACGATCCGCTCGGCTCCCAGGGTGACCGCGTGGTGCAAGCAGTCCGCGAGCACCAGCCGCCCCTCGGCGTCGGTGTTGTTGACCTCGATCGTCTTGCCGTTGCCCGCGGTCACGATGTCCCCGGGCTTGACCGCCCGCCCACTCGGCAGGTTCTCGGTCGCCCCCACGACCCCCACAACGCGCACCGGCAGGCGCAGCCGGGCGATCGCGCCGACGGCCTCCACCACCGCCGCGCCCCCCGACATGTCGAACTTCATCTCGGCCATTTTGGCGCCCGGCTTCAGCGAGATGCCGCCGCTGTCGAACGTCACCGCCTTGCCCACCAGACCCAGCAGCGGGCCGTGGGGATTGGGCCCGCCCACCCCGTCGTAGCGCAGCACGATCAGCGCCGGCTCCTGCTCTGACCCCTGCGCGACCGCCGCGAACGCGCCCATGCCGCGCGCGACGATCCCCTCGCGCCCCTCCGTCTCCACGGAGAGCCCCTCGATCTCCTCTGCCAGCGCCTGCGCGTGCGCCGCCAGCGCGGTCGGGGTGAGGTCGTTGGCCGGGCGGTTCTGTAGGTCACGCGCTGCGTTGACCGACGCCGCGACCGTCGCCGCCTCGGCGACCTCCCGTTCGAGCTCTGCTGCGTCCTGCGCGTCGGGGGCGCTGAGCACCAGCGCCTGCAGGTGCTTGGGGGCGGCGTCCTCCCCGTCCGGCGGGGTCGAGCGGTGCCGGTCGAAGCGGTAGTCGGCGAGCGCTGTGCCCTCCACGAGCGCCGCGCGCACCCCTGGCTCCCTCTCCCCCGGGGCCTGCCAGCACAGTATGCGAGTCGAGAGCTCCAGCGCCCGCGCGTGCGCGCCCGCCGCGGCCACACGAGCGCGCTCGGGCGTGAAGTCCCCGCGCTTGCCCAACCCCACCAGCAGCCACCGCTTGCCCTCCGCGTGCGCGACCGCGAGCGCCTTAGGCTTGCCGCGCGCCTCGCCCGAGGCGATCAGCCTCGCGGCCTCGCCCGGTAGCCCTGCGGGGGCGTCCTCACCCTCAAAGATCCCGACCGCCACCGTGTCTGCATCGGTGTGCGCCCCAGGCTGCGTTGTTACGGAGACATCCACGGTTCCGGCACAATACCGCTCCTCTCCGATCCCGTAACTTGAGCTGGCGTGAACGAGCCGTCGACCGCGGCCGGCAAGCCCACACACACCGAGGTGGTCCAGGCGCCTGGCGGCGCAGCTCACGCGACCCCTCCACGTTTGGCGCCAGATGAGCAGGAGCAGATCTAGCCGCCAACCGTGGCCGGCAATCCAGGCGCCTGGCGGCGCAGCTCACGCGACCCCTCCACGTTTGGCGCCAGATGAGCAGGAGCAGATCTAGCCGCCAACCGTGGCCGGCAATCCAGGCGCCTGGCGGCGCAGCTCACGCGCCCTCCTAGTCCACGCCGGATGAGCAGAAGCAGACCTCGCTAGCATTCTCGGCGTCCGGCCCCCTCATCACCCTCCCATCGACCTAGGAGAGCTTCACCAAATGGCTAAGACTGTGATCCTCGGCACCGCACGCACGCCGATCGGCAAGATGGGCGGCGGCCTCTCGACGCTTGACGCCACCGAGCTCGGGGGGCTCGCGATCGAGGCCGCACTCGAGCGCGCCGGGGTCGAGCCGGCCCAGGTCGAGCACGTCGTGATGGGGCAGGTGCTACAGGCCGGCCAGGGGCAGATCCCTTCCCGGCAGGCGCAGATCAAGGCGGGCATCCCCAAGGAGGTTTCCTCGGAGACGATCAACAAGGTTTGCGCCTCCGGGCTGCGCGCCACGGTGCTGCTCGACCAGGCGATCCGCGCCGGCGACGTGCAGGTCGGCGTGGGCGGGGGGATGGAGTCGATGTCCCTCGCTCCCTACCTGCTCCCCGGCGCGCGCTTCGGCTTTCGCATGGGCGAGGTGAAGGCGCTCGACGCGATGGTCCACGACGGGCTCACCAACCCCTTCTCCGGCAAGCAGATGTTTGTCGAGGCGACCGCCGTCTCCGACGAGCTCGAGCTGACCCGCGCGGACCTCGACCGCTGGGCGCTGCGCTCGCACGAGCGCGCGCTGGCTGCGACCGACGAGGGGCGCCTCTCCGAGGAGATCGTGTCGGTCACCGTGCCGGGGAAGAAGGGGGACACCGTCGTCGAGGTCGACGAGGGTCCCCGCCGCGACACCTCGCTGGAGAAGCTCGCGGCGCTGCCGGGCCTGGTCGGCAGGGACGGCTCGCACACCGCGGGCAACTCCCCCGGCGTCAACGACGCGGCCGGCGCGCTGGTGGTCTCCTCCGAGGAGTGGGCCTCCGCCAACGGCAGGGAGGTCCTCGGTGAGATCGTCACCCACGCGCAGAGCGGCGACGACTTCGCCTACCTCGCCCGCACGCCCGCCTCCGCCGCCACCAAGGCGCTGCAGAAGGCCGGTTTGAGCGCCGCCGACATCGACGTCTGGGAGATCAACGAGGCGTTCGCCTCGGTCACGCTCAACTCGATCCGCCTGCTCGGCATCGACGAGGACCGTGTCAACGTCAACGGCGGCGCCGTCGCGCTCGGGCACCCGATCGGCGCCTCCGGCGCGCGCATCCTCGGCTCGCTGCTACTGGAGCTGCGCCGCCGCGGCGGCGGCCTTGGCTGCGCGGCGATCTGCTCCGGGGGCGGGCAGGGCGACGCGGTGATCGTCCGCGTCTGAGGATTCCACCCGCATGAGCGCGCTCCCGTCGGAGAACCTCGCGGACCGATCGGAGATCGGCCAGCCGGCTAGGAGGGCCGGCGCCCACGACCCGGATGCAGTGCTCACCCGCCCGGACGCGCGCCAAAAAGACCAACCGGACCCGCTCGACCCGCCGCCCTCGCGCGCCGCGGCGTTCTTCGATCTCGACAGGACCCTGATGGCCGGCTCCTCCGGCGTCTTCTTCGCGCGCGCGGCCTACGAGGCCGGGATGATCTCCCGGCGGCGCCTGCTCGGGGACCTCTGGCAAAACCTGCGCTTCCGCCTGCGCGGGTCGACCGACAACTGGGCGGACGCTGTGCGCGTGCGGGTCGGAGAGATGCTTGCGGGAGTTGCCGTGCGCGACTTGCAGCGCATGTCTCCGCGCGTCCTCGCCGGGGTGTTGCCGCGCCTCTACCCGCAGATGCTCGAGCGTGCTTACGCTCACCAGGACGCCGGGCGGCCGGTCTACATCGTCACCGCGGCCTCTCAGGAGATGGCCGATCTGATGGCTCACGTGCTCGTCTTCGACGGGGGCATCGGCTCGCGCCTGGAGATCCGCGACGGCCGCTACACCGGCCGTGCTGACGGGCCGTTCAACTACCGCGAGGGCAAGGTGCTCTCGCTGCGCGAGCTCGCCGTGCGGGAGGGCATCGACCTCGCGGCGTCCTTTGCCTACTCCGACTCGGAGTCCGACCTACCGATGCTGCGCGCAGTCGGGCACCCGGTGGTCGTCAACCCCGACCCCGATCTCGCTCGCATCGCTGCCCAAGAGGGCTGGGAGGTTCTGCGCCTCGACCGCCTTGGGCGGCGCCTGAAGATCGCGGTGGCGCTTTCCGCCGGGTTCGGTCTCGCCGGTCTCGGGCGCGTCGTGCGGGGGCGTGCAGGCGAGCGCGAGCGGGGGCGGGCATAATCCCCCGCGATGTCCTCTGCCGCACCAACCCACGGCAAGATCCGCGTCGTGGTCGCCAAGCCTGGCCTCGACGGCCACGACCGCGGCGCGAAGATCATCGCGCGCGCGCTGCGCGACGCCGGCATGGAGGTCATCTACACCGGCCTGCACCAGACTCCCGAGCAGATCGTCGAGACCGTGATCCAGGAGGACGCCGACGCTGTCGGGCTCTCGATCCTCTCCGGGGCGCACATGACGCTTGTTCCGCGCGTTGTTGCCCTCCTGCACGAGCAGGGGGTCGACGACGTGCTCGTGACCGTGGGGGGCACGATCCCCGCCGAAGACATCCCCGAGCTCAAGCGCCTGGGGGTCGCCGAGGTGTTCACGCCCGGCGCGCCCACGCAGGCGATCGTCGACTTCATCCGCGCCGGCGTGACGGATAACTGATGTGCAGCCCGCGCCGGCGTGGGCGGACAACTGATGCGCGGGCGAGGTTGGCCTACAATTGATTGACTCGTCAGTCAACCGCGCGAGGCGGTAGGATACGTCGGTCGAGATCGGTCCCACACCCAAGGAGATTGGCTGAAGAATGAAGATTTGCGTCCAAGCCATAGCTGGGGGAGGGCGGGCCCTCCCCCAGTGCCCCCTCCCGACAACGAGGAGGCTGGTCTGATGAAGATTTGTGTCTTGGTCAAGGAGGTCCCGGACGCCGCCGTCGAGAAGCGCATCGACCCCTCGACGGGGCGCATGGACCGCAGCGGGGAGAAGAACCTCAACCCCTACGACACCCACGCCATCGAGGCCGCCATGCAGATCAAAGAGGGCGGCGCCGTCGCAGTGGATGAGATCGTCGCCGTCACGATGGGCCCCGAGAGTGCCGTGCGCGCTCTGCACAAGGCAGTCTCGCTCGGCGCCGACCGCTCTGTGCACCTCGCCGACCCCGCCGTGGCGGGCTCCGACGTGGCCGCCACCGGCTACGCGCTCGCGCAGACGCTGCAGCGCGAGAGTCCCGACCTCGTGCTGCTCGGCCAGCAGTCCGACGACGGCGAGTGCTACACGATCGGCGCCGTCGTCGCCGAGCACCTGGGGATGCCCTCGCTCACGCAGGTCATCAAGATGGACGTCGAGGAGGGTGCGCTGCGCTGCGAGCGCCAGGCCGAGTACGGGTACGACACCGTGCAGGTCGGCCTGCCCGCGGTGATCTCCGTCGGCGACGCGATCAACGAGCCGCGCTACCCCTCGCTGAAGGCGATCATGGGCGCCAAGAAGAAGCCGCTGGACACCGTCGGCATCGGGGACGTTGGGATCGACGCATCCAAGGTCGGAGGCGATAACTCCGCCGCCCAGTGGGTTGCCGCCAAGGCGCCCCCTGCCAAGGCCGCGGGGGAGATCATTGAGGACGAGGACACCAACGAGACGGTCGAGAAGATCGTCGCCTGGCTCGACGAGCGCAAGCTCCTCTGAGGCTCATCCAATGGACACCATCCCTCTAACTCATCCTGGCCTGGAAGAACCACCAGCCTTGGCCGGCAAGCCTCACAACGTTCGGCGGGCCACACGCGTACGGGGCGCAGCTCACGGCTCTGTCGTCTGCTCGATCCTTCAGCTGAGCGAAAGGAACTAAGGAAGAAATGCCAAACATCCTGGTCTACGCGCTGCACTACAACGGCGCGATCAACAAGAACTCGCTCGGCGCCGTCTCCGAGGGCGCGAAGCTCGCCGCGGAGCTCGGCGGCGAGGCGCACGCAATCCTACTCGGGGAGAACGTTCCCCAGGAGCTGGCGGCCTCGCTCGGCAAGTACGGCGCCAAGAAGGTGCTCGTCGCCGAGGGCCCCGAGGGTCTCGCGCAGCCGCTCGTCGACGCGATGGCCGCGGCGATCTCCGGCGGCGACTACAAGTACGCGCTGTTCGGCGGCGGCCTGCTCGGCTTCGAGATCGGCGCCGGCCTCGCCGCGCGGCTCGGCGCAGGCGTCGTGATGGAGGTCACCGGCGTGCGCGCCGAGGGGGGAGAGCTGATCGCCGAGCGTCCGATCCTCGGGGACTCCGCGATCTCGGAGATCAAGTACCGCTCTCCCGTGGGCATCATCATCGGCCGCCTCAACGCGTTCGAGATCCGAACCGATTTGGATCCCGCCCACCCCGGCGCCGACGCCCCCGTGGAGCAGCTCGCCTTCGAGCTCTCCCCGCACGCCGCGCGGGCGAAGATGATCACCCGCGGCGAACAGCGCGGCGCGGACGTCGACATCGAGGGCGCCTCGATCCTGATCGCCGGCGGGCGCGGCCTCGGCAAGGCGGAGGGCTTCCAGCTCTGCGAGGAGCTCGCGGGCGCGTTCGGGGGCAACACGGCTGTGGCGGCGACCCGCGCGGTGGTGGACGCCGGCTGGTACCCCTACGCCGCGCAGATCGGGCAGACGGGTAAGACGGTCGCGCCGAAGCTGTACCTCGCCGCGGGCATCTCCGGTGCGATCCAGCACAAGGTGGGGATGCAGTCCTCGGAGAACATCGTCGCGATCAACAAGGACTCCAACGCGCCGATCTTCGAATTCTCCGACCTCGGCGTCGTGGGTGACCTCAACAAGATCCTGCCCAAGCTGACCGAGGCTGTGAAGGCGAAGAAGGCTGGTTAGCGAGCGGAGATCGAGGGATGCACCACGCCGACCCCGAAGGGAGCATCTGAGCAATGTCCGGACATAACGGCTCCAGCAACGGCAGGGTCGTCCCCGCGGCCTACCCGCCGCCGGTAGACCCCCAGAAGGAGTTCGTCAAGCGCAGCCTCGACCCCGAGGACGAGCTGATCGAGGTCGGCGTGGCGATCATCGGCGGCGGCACCGCCGGCCTCGCCTGCGCCAACCGCCTGCTGCAGCTGCTCGGCGACGACCCGGAGACGATGGAGCGCCTCGGCGAAGTGCCCGTGGCGGTGGTCGAGAAGGCCAAGACCTGCGGTGGGCACAACCTGTCGGGCGCGGTCATGCGCCCCGGGCCGCTGCAGGAGCTCTTCCCTGAGCTGACACGCGAGCAGTGGCGCGAGGAGGGCTTCGCGTTCGGGGAGGTCAAGAAGGAGTCGGTGTACATGCTCACCGGCCCGAGGTCCAAGCTCCCGGTCCCGATCCCGGCGGTGCCGAACTTCAAGAACCACGGCAACGAGGTCGTGTCGGTCTCCGCGCTGGCGCGCTACCAGCAGCGCGTGGCGGAGGAGGCCGGCGCGTACATCCTCACCGAGACGGCAGCGACGCAGCTGATCGTCGATGACGGCCGCGTCGTCGGCGTGCGCTCGGGCGACAAGGGCCGCGGCAAGGACGGCGAGCCGCTCGGCAACTTCGAGCCCGGAACCGACATCAAGGCTCAGGCGACCGTGCTCGCGGAGGGCTGCTGGGGGCACCTTACCGGCGCCGCGATCAAAGAGTTCGACCTCGCCAAGGGCCGCGAGCCGCAGGTCTGGGAGCTCGGCGTCAAGGAGGTCTGGAAGGTCAAGAAGCCGCTAGACCGGGTGATCCACACGTTCGTACAGCCGTGGCCGCTGAAGGTCGCGGCCAAGTACGGTCAGCTCGGCGGCACCTGGCTGTATCCGATGAAGAACGAGAAGACGGGCGAGGACCTCGTCTCGATCGGGTTCGTCGTCGACCTCAACTACCGCGATGCGACGACCTCGGCCCACGACCTACTGCAGACGTTCAAGACGCATCCGCTCGTCAAGGGCATCCTCGATGGCGGCGAGCGGATCGCGTGGGGCGCGAAGGCGCTCCCGGGTGGGGGCTACTGGTCGATGCCGAAGCTCTCGATGCCTGGCGCGGTCATCGTCGGCGACGCCGGCGGGATGGTGGACACGGCGGCGCTGAAGGGCATCCACCACTGCATCAAGTCCGGGATGCTGGCGGCCGAGTCGATTTACGCGGCGCTCAAGCGCGGCAGCAGCGACCTGTCCGATTACGAGGAGATGGTCGAGAAATCCACGATCGGCACTGAGCTCTACCAGGTGCGCAACACAAGGCAGGCATTCCAGAAGGGCTTCCTCGTCGGCAGCCTGCTGGCGGGCCCGTCGATCATGTCGAAAGGCAAGGTTCCGCCGGGCCGGCAGGCGTGGCACCGCGACGACGCCGAGCCGATGTTCGTCGGCAACACCAAGGACTCCTACCCCAAGCCCGACGGCAAGTACACCTTCGACAAGCTCTCCTCGGTGTTCATCACCGGCAACGCCACCCGCGACGACGCCCCCAACCACATCCGCGTGCAGAAACACGTGCCCCGCGAGGTGGCCGAGACGTGGCGCTGGATGTGCCCGGCGGGCGTCTACGAGATCCCCGAGGACGCCCCCGAGCACGGCATGGTCGACGTGATCGTCAACTACACCAACTGTGTGCAGTGCGGCGCGATCACCGCGAAGGGCGGGCGCCTGACCACACCAGAGGGGGGCGACGGCCCCTTGTACCAGATCCTCTGAGCGCCATCGACACGGCGCATAGCTGCGTCCTCAGTCGCTTACCGATCGGAGATCGATGGGATCTCCGATCGGCCAGCAAAGCACACTTCGCTCCTTGCGTCCTTGCTCTGCTTGGTCGATGACGCTCAGGCGCGTTCTGCCTCGACCAGGCGGATTGCGCAACCGGGACGGCTATTGGGTGTTAGTGGGGGGCGATGTCGAAATCGATCTTATCCATGACCCTGAGCACTGTGGCGTTGATGGCGACGCTTCCGGGCGCGGGCACCACGAGCCCTGCTCCGGCTTTGAGCGCGAACGTCGAACAGTGCGTGACCGCGGCCACCCAAGCCGACCGTTCGGTCACGTTCACCGGCCAGATGGAAACACTCCCAGGCGCCCACCGGATGGCGATGGAGATCGTCGTGCAGGAGCACGAACCCGGCGAACCGGGCTTCCACACGCTCGCCGCCGCCGGTCCCGCCACGTGGCAACGCTCCGAAGTGGGGCTGAAGATCTACAGGTACGTGCGGCAGGTGACCGACCTGCCCGCCCCGGCGGCCTTCCGTGCACTGGTGCAGTACCGCTGGCTCGACGAACGGGGCCACGTCCTCAGGACCATTTCGCGGCGCACCCCCATTTGCCGGCAGCCCGCCGCTACAATGCCGGGAGCATGAAGACAGCGATCCACCCCAACTATGTGCTGGCCCACGTGAGATGCACGTGCGGCAACGAGTTCGCCACGCGTGCCACCCGCGAGGAGCTGCACGTGGAGGTCTGCTCCAACTGCCACCCTTTCTACACGGGCCGCCAGAAGCTCGTGGACACGGGCGGGCGCGTGGAGCGCTTCCAGCGCCGGGTGGCCAAGAGCCGCGTGCGCCAGGCGCAGGGCGCACAGTCCAGCCCCGCCCTCGCGGCCGAGGTGGGCGCTGGCGCACAGAGTCAGACACCGCCCGAGTAGCGTGTCCTCGCGCGCGCTCGCCGGCCCGTCCACGGCGACGCCGCCCACGGGTCGAGCGCTGAACGGTCGGGGGTCGAGCGGCGAGGAGACGGAGGCCGCCTACGCGCCGGCCGAGGACGGCGAGCTGATCGCCCAGCGCGACGCCCCACTCGGCGGTCAGGCGGTGCTGGAGGGCGTGATGATGCGCGGGGTCTCCCACTGGGCGGTGGCCGTGCGTAAGCCGAGTGCCGAGCAGTTGCAGCACGGCGGCATCGACCCCGAGGAGGCGGCGCTCGGCGAGATCGAGGTGACGAACTTCCCGCTGAGCTCCCCGATCCGCCGCCACCGCGCGTTGCGCCTGCCGATCGTGCGCGGCGTGGTCGCGCTCGGGGAGTCGCTGGCGATCGGCTTCCGCGCGCTGGGGGTCTCCGCGAACGCGCAGCTCCCCCCCAGCGAGGGCGGCGAGGAGGGCGAGCAGGAGGACCAGGAGATCCCGGGAGCGGTGTGGGCCGGGACGGTGGTCGTCGCGGTGGTCTTTGCGATCGGCCTGTTCTTCCTGCTCCCCGTCGGTCTCGTGAGCCTGATCAAGGGCCATCTGGGCGGCTCCTCGGTGCTCTTTTGGCTGATCGAGGGGCTCGTGCGCACGGGGATCTTCCTCGGCTACATGCTGCTGCTCTCGCGCATCCGCGACCTGCGCCGAGTGTTCGAGTACCACGGCGCGGAGCACAAGACGATCTCCTGCTACGAGGCGCAACTGGACCTCACACCGACCAACGCGCAGCGCTTCTCGCGGCTGCACCCGCGCTGCGGCACCAGCTTCCTGCTGGTCGTGATGATCGTGGCGATCTTCGTGTTCGCCCCGATCGGCCTACCCGCCTGGTATTGGCTCGTGGCAACGCGCATCCTCGGCATTCCACTGATCGCGGGCATCTCCTTCGAGATCATCAAGTTCGCAGGCCGCAACCGCCGGCGGGGCTGGGTACGAGCACTGATGTGGCCGGGCCTGAAGCTACAGCTGTTGACCACCCGCGAGCCAGACCTGAGCCAGCTCGCGGTCGCAATCGCAGCCCTGAAGGCGGTGCTGGAGCACGAGACCCCAGGCGAGCTGAGCGCAGCCGACCTCGTCGGCGTCGAGGTCGTGGCGTAAGAGCGCCCAATTCCGTACCGGTAAGAACAAGCCCACGCCGTTTGCGACCGGCGCGGGTGTGAAGCGGACCGAAACCCTGGTCACATCGGTGCTACGGCGGCGAGCCTTGTACGAGTAGGTCCGTGCTGCGGCTGGCGGCGTAGCTGGCATACCGCTGCAGCTCTTGACCACCTCTCCCTCGACCCTGTGCCTGCTAAGCTGGACTAAGTCATGCCGAGCGAATACAACATGCACGAGGCTAAGACGCATCTGTCGCGGCTTGCCGAGCGCGCTGCGCGGGGGGAGGAGATCGTGATCGCGCGCAACGGCCGCGCGCTGGCGAGGCTCGTGCCG
Organism: uncultured Solirubrobacterales bacterium; assembly: GCA_963701215.1. Classification (GTDB taxonomy): domain Bacteria; phylum Actinomycetota; class Thermoleophilia; order Solirubrobacterales; family Solirubrobacteraceae; genus Palsa-744. The sequence continues at coordinate 2,755,214 of OY969580.1, read as the reverse complement.
ATCGAGGAGCGCAGGCCCCGCAGGCTCGGACTCTGGGCCGGCGAGGTGTGGATGAGCGAGGATTTCGACGACCCACTGCCCGCGGAGATCCAGAGGGGCTTCGAGGGCGCGGGAGAGTGAGGCTGCTGCTCGACACCCACACGCTGATCTGGGCGGCGGAGGGAAACCTGGAGCGCGATGCGCGAAACGCGATCGAGGAGGTGGCGGATGCAGTGTTCGTCAGCGCCGCGACCGTATGGGAGATCGAGATCAAGCGGGCGCTCGACAGGCTACGCGCGCCCGAAGACGTGGCGGAGCTCGTGGAGCAGTCGGGGTTCCAGCCGCTTGCAATCGGCTTCGAGCACGCGCGCGAGGCGGGGCGGCTGCCCCCGCTGCACGGAGACCCGTTCGACCGGATGCTCGTCGCACAGGCGCGGGTGGAGGGGTTGACGCTTGCGACCGCCGACGAGGCGATCCGCCGCTACGAGGTCGCCGTGCTCGACGTAGTTCGTGCGTAACCCCGGGGAGGGTGATCGGGTCCCTTCGCTGTTTGGGTATTGACAAGCGTAAGCGCTTAGTGTACGGTTGCCATTGTCAAGGTCATCCCCATGGGGTGCCTGGCAGACATAGGGTCGGGTTTGGGTCGACGCGCCTTGCGGTTGACATCCAAAGCGCTAAGCAGGGTCATAGATGTTCGGGAGAGGGACCGTCGTCTCGAACGGTGAGGGAGTGGAATCGGCGTGGTTTTGAGAGGGAATAACGTGACGGGGATGCCTGTCGCCCAGCGAGGGCGCCTTGCTAGATGCGCCAGCTTGGCGCTGTCGCATCTCTCTCTCTCTCTCTCTCTCTTCAGTCTCTGGCCTAGCCTCTAGACGCCTCCAGCGATTCGCGCCCGAAGCCCTACCCGCGGGGAGGGTGGTCTGATGCCCTCGCGCGCGCGTGTATCGGGGGCGTCGGGTGTCAAAGCCCCGGGTCTCATCCGGCGGAGCCGCCCGAGCGCGATTGACCGCGGCACGCACAGCGCCCAGCTGGTCGAGATCCAGCGCGCGCGGCTGATCGCGGGCGCGGTCTGTGCGATCGTGGAGCTGGGCTACGCCCAGACCACGGTTGGGCACATCACGCACCGCGCGAGCGTCTCGCGCCGCACGTTCTACGAATTGTTTGCCAACCGTGAGGAGTGCCTGGCCGCTGTCCTCGAGGATCTCGTCGGCCAGATCGGAATGGAGCTCGCGGCAGCGGACCTCGATGGTCTGCCGTGGCGCGAGCGGGTCCGCACGGGGCTATGGGCGGTCCTCTCGTTCTTCGACCGCGAGCCGGCGCTAGCGCGGGTCTGTGTGGTGCAGGCGTTGCGAGGGGGTCCGCGGGTACTGGAGCGTCGTGAGGAGATCCTCGCGGGTCTGGTGGCTGTCGTAGGCGAGGGCTGCAATGAGGGCCCCCGTGGCGGGGAGTGCACCCCGTTGACGGCGGAGGGACTTGTCGGCGCGGCGTTCGGGATTGTGTACGCGCGGCTGCTGCGGGGTGAGCAGGAGCTGCTCACCGGCCTGTTGGGCGAGTTGATGGGGATGATCGTGCTGCCGTATCTTGGGCCGGCGGCGGCGCGCCGCGAGCACGCTCGCCCTGTGCCCGCGCTGCCAGGCGCCCCACGTGTCCCCTCGCGGGCCGCGCCGACCGTCGCCCACCCGCTGGATGGCATTCGGATGCGTTTGACATACCGCACGGCGCGGGTGCTGGAGGGTGTCGCGGTGTCTCCCGGTGCGAGCAACCGCACGATCGGCGAATACGCGGGGGTCTTCGACGCTGGGCAGATATCGAAGCTGCTGGCGCGCCTGGAGCGCGTCGGTCTGCTCGCGAACACGGGCGAGGGGCACGCCAAGGGCGAGCCGAATGCGTGGACGCTCACCCCCAGGGAATACAGGGCGTTCTCGCTGGATCTGTCGCGAGGGATCGAGGCTCCCTTCGAACAGTGGCAGGAGGAAGGCGAACGGTATGAAAGACGTCTATCGCCCGAAGCACCGAGAGAATTCGACGATATCTTCATGTGGAACGAGGGTGTCTCCGGGTTCCAGCCGCTGGTCACCAGCGCCGCACCGGACACGCAGCACGAAAAAGGCACAGAACCTGGCCGTGTCAAGTTCGTGGGTGCTTCACCCGATTTGAAGCATGTGGTCTTCGAGTCCAAGGAACGGGCTTTGACTGCCACCGCTCCTGAAGGCACCGAAAATCTGTATGAGTGGGCGGACGGTACTTTCAAGCTCGTGAATGTACTGCCCGACGGCAAGACGACAATCCACGAAGAAAACGGACATACCGAAACGGGGCTTGGACTTGGTTTTTATAGTTCTTGGTCTGAAGAGACGCCAGGAATGCACGATGTCTCTGGTGATGGCTCGCGGGTCATCTGGTCACATGTTACACATGCGACGGCGAGTGACCTGACCCTAAATCATATCTATGAGAGTGATATGTCGACGGGCAAGAGTGTGCAGGTGGATGCTCCGCAGGGTGTCTCAAGCTTGCCAGAAAATGAAGGTCAAGAAGCTCTTTTCCAGACGGCTAGCGCTGATGGCTCGAAGGTCTTCTTTACGAGCGACGCGCCGCTCACTAGCAGCGCGAACACGGGCCCCCCAGAACCTCAGGGTAGCCGTGAGGGGAGTGACCTTTATGTGTTTGATGCTGTGACTGGTGGGTTGACGGACCTGACACCGGATCACAACGCGAGCGATACCTGCCAGCCGGGTGGGTTTAAAGTACCCATCCCATTTTGTGGTGCCCAGGTGCAGGGTGTGATTGGCGCGAGTGAAAACGGTACGTCTGTCTATTTTGTGGCGAATGGCGTGCTCGCGGCCGGCGCGTCACCCGGGGATTGCAGACTCGGGCACGCTGAAGAAGTGGGTTACTCGGGGGCGGCGTGTAATCTTTATCTTGCGCATTTTGATGGGTCGTCGTGGACGACGACGTTCATCGCGAGGCTTTCGGGTGAAGATGAACCCGACTGGAGGTCACACTATCTCACCCATATGCTGGCGCGGGTGTCGCCGAATGGGCGGTATCTGGCGTTTGTCTCACTGAAGAGCCTGACGGGCTATGACAATCTGGATTCTGTCAGCGGCCAGCCGGATTTCGAGGTGTATCTCTATGACGCAAGCGGCGCAGGGCGGCTTGTATGTGTGTCGTGCAACCCGACCGGTTCACGCCCGACAGGCCAAGAGAATTTACGCTCGCTGACCGAAGTCAACAGCATGGATCCCGAGGGCGCGTTGGGCGGGAACAGGCCCTACTGGCTGTCTGGGATGGTTCCGGCGTGGAGCAGGCCCAATCGGGAAGGGGAAGGGGCGATTCATCAGCCGCGGTATCTCTCCGATGAAGGTCGTCTGTTTTTCGATAGTGCTGAAGCGTTGGTGGCGCAGGACACGAATGGTCGTGTGGATGTGTATGAGTATGAGCCCGAGGGGGTCGGTAGTTGCGAGGACGAGGCTGGCTGTATCTATCTGATCTCTGGTGGCACAGGAAGCAAGGATTCGACGTTTGTCGATGCGAGCGCGAGCGGTAACGACGTGTTCTTTATCTCCGAGAGCCAGCTCGTCTCGCAGGACACCGATAACGCGTATGACATGTACGATGCTCATGCGTGCACCGTCGCCTCGCCGTGTTTTGCGGTGTCGCCGGTGTTGCCGCCGGCGTGTACGAGCGCCGATGCGTGTAGGCCGGGTCCGACGCCGCAGCCGCCGATCTTTGGTGCGCCGGCAAGCGCGACGTTCACAGGCCCGGGCAACCCCGCCCAGGCGGCATCGACGCCGCCCGCGGCCAAGAAGAAGTCCGCCAAGAAACCCAAGGCGAAGGGTAGACGCAGCAAACAGGGGCGTGGTGGCAAGCGGAAGCGGGCACGGAGATCACGGGTCCCCGTGAGCTCCGGCGGCCGGAGGAGGCGCTAGATGCGGAGGATAACGATGATCCACGGACGGTTTAGGGGTATCAGGGTCATGCTGTTGGCAGTTGTCTTGGGTGCTCTGTGCGCGAGTCTGGCGGGGGCTGCGCCGGCGTTCGCGGAAACCGGCTGGTGGCATATCGGTTTTCATTCCACGCCGCGGAGTATCCCCGTAGGCGGCGAAGGTCATATCATCATTACCGTGGAGAATCTCGGGGATGCCACGGCGAGCGGCCCGTTGATCCAGGATGCGCTGCCGGCCGGGGTGAGCGCCACCGCGATATACGCCAGCCGAAACGGCCAAAAAGAAGGATTCAATGAAAATGAATCGGTGTGCTCGGTCACGACGGTGAGTTGCAGTATCCCCGGGGTCTTGGCGCCGTATGAAGAGATGGAAGTCGTGATCACGGTCGAGGTAGGCCACAGCGTGGTGTCGGGTACTCTGAATAAGGTGTCGGTCTCCGGTGGCGACGCGCCGCCGACGGCGGCTGTGCACCCGTTCATGGTCGGGTCAACAACATCGGGGTTCGGAGTCGCGACGTATGAATTGACGCCCGAAGAAGAAGGCGGGTCCCTCGCGACACAGGCAGGGTCGCACCCGTTCCAGTTGACGACCAACCTAGAACTCGAAGAAGAAATCAAACCAGAAGAATTCGACGGAGAGCCCCATCAGCACCCGCGGTTCGTGCCGGCCGGTGGCGCGAAGGATCTGCATTTCCTGCTGCCGGCTGGTGTGATCGGCAATCCGACTGTGATCCCACAGTGCACCTACCAACAATTCGAAAGGGGTGTAGCTACCAACGAAGCTAACTCGGGTGATAATGCGTGTCCGGCGGATACCGCGATCGGTGTGGCGTCTATCAGGATCGGTTTCTTTGGGGGAGTGACCACGACGAACTCGCCGGTGTTCAACCTGACGCCCGCGGTGGGCGAGCCGGCGCGCTTCGGGTTCGTCGTCGCGACCGCGCACATCCTCCTGGATACCGCTGTGCGTACCGGCGGGGACTACGGCGTGACGGTCAGCGTCGGTAACATCCCCCAGCTGGGGAACTTCCTGGGCTCGGAGGTCACGTTCTGGGGTGTCCCCAACGATCCTCGCCACAACCAGTCCCGCGGCTGGAACTGTGTATCCGTCCCCTTTGCCAACAGCTCGCGGCCGTGTGAACCGTTTGGTCAGCAGTCGGTCATCCCGTTCCTGACGCTTCCCACGGCCTGTAGCGGCCCGCTTGAATCCGGCCTGCTCTCGGACTCGTGGGAAGAGCCGGCTCAGACCGTGAGGACCGAGGCGACGTTGCAGGACGAATCGGGTGCGGCGGTTGGGTTGGATGGGTGTAACCGGTTGAACTTCGAACCATCGATCAGCGTCGCGCCGGATGGGCAGGCCGCGAGTACCCCGACGGGCCTGACGGTCGGGATCCACGTGCCCCAGGAAGAGACGCTGAACCCCTCCGGGTTCGCGCAGGCCGACGTGAAGGACACGACCGTCACGCTGCCCGCCGGGATCCAGCTCAGCCCCGGCGCTGCAGACGGACTGTCCTCCTGTCCGCTGGGCGCGGTCGGCCTGGAAACCGACGAAGCACCGTCCTGTCCGGAAGCTGCGCGTGTCGGGACGGTCGAAATCACGACGCCGCTGCTACCGGAACGGCTCGTCGGCGCGGCGTACCTGGCGCAGCAGGACGCCAACCCCTTCGGGAGCCTCGTCGCGCTGTACATCATTGTGGAAGACCCCAAGGCCGGAGTTCTGATCAAGCTCGCGGGGAAGGTCACGCCAGACCCCGTGACCGGCCAGTTGGTCTCGACGTTCGAAAACACGCCGCAGCTGCCGTTCAGCGACCTGGCCCTGCACTTCTTCGGATCCGCGCGGGCGCCACTCTCGACACCACCCTTGTGCGGGACCTACACCACGCAGGCTCAGGTCACACCGTGGTCAGGCAACGCGCCGGCGGAACCGACGTCGAACTTCGAAATCACATCGGGGCCGAACGGTGCGCCGTGTGCGGACCCGCGGCCGTTCGCCCCGGGCTTCAGCGCGGGCTCCACGAACGTGCAGGCCGGGGAATTCACGCCGTTTACGATGACGATGACGCGCCCCGACGCCGACCAGACCCTCGCGGCGATCACGTTGCATATGCCGCCGGGTCTGTCGGGGTCGCTGTCCAAGCTCGAACTGTGCCCCGAACCGCAGGCCTCCCAGGGCGCGTGCGGTCCCGGGAGCCAGATCGGGGAAACGATCGTCAGCGCCGGCCTCGGCGGGGACCCGTTCACGGTGGAGGGCGGGAAGGTGTTCATCACCGGCCCCTACAAGGGCGCCCCGTTCGGCCTGTCGATCCTCAACCCCGCGAAGGCCGGCCCGTTCAACCTCGGGTACGTGGTCGTCCGGGCGAAGATCGAAGTGAACCCGACGACAGCCGCCCTGACGGTCGTCAGCGACCCGTTGCCGACGATCATCCAGGGTATTCCGTTGCAGTTGCAGCATGTCCAGGTGTTGATCAACCGGCCGGAATTCACGTTCAACGCGACCGACTGCAACCCGATGGCGCTCACCGCGACGATGACGAGCACCGAAGGCGCTACGGCGACGGGTTCCTCGAGCTACCAGGTGACCAACTGCGCCGACCTCGGGTTCACGCCGAAGTTCGCGGTCTCGACCTCCGGGCACCCATCGAGGGCTGACGGGGAGAGCCTGGACGTCAAGCTCAGCTACCCCCTCGGGCCGAAACTCGCGAACATCGCGAAGGTCAAAGTGGAACTCCCCAAGCTGCTGCCCTCCAGGCTCTCGACGCTGCAGAAAGCGTGCACCGAACAGACCTTCGCCGCGAACCCCGAAAGCTGCCCGGCGGGGTCCAAGGTCGGCGAAGCGATCGCGACGACGCCGGTCCTCTCCGGTCCGTTGACCGGCCCGGCGTACTTCGTTAGCCATGGTGGCGCGAAGTTCCCCGAACTGATCATCGTGCTGAAGGGCGAGGACGGCGTGACTGTGGATCTGCATGGCGAAACGTTCATCTCAAAGCAGGGGGTCACGAGCTCGACGTTCGCGACGGTCCCCGATGTCCCCGTCGGCAGCTTCGAATTGAAGCTACCGGAGGGCCCCGATTCGGCGCTCGCGGTGAACGGGAACCCCTGCAAGACGAAGCTCGCGATGCCGACTGAATTCGTCGCGCAGAGCGGCGCGGAGATCCACGAGACCACCAAGATCGCGGTCACCGGGTGCCCCAAGCACAAGGCGACGAAGGCGAAGCACGCGAAGAAGAGCAGTCGCCACGGGCGCAAGCACAGGAAGTAAAGCCCGGGCGACGCGCGCCGCCCATAGACTGGGTCTGTGATTGAAGACTTGGTGGAGCAGATCGAAGCCCGCTTCGCCGAGCTCGGCGCCCAGCTGACCGACCCCGCGGTGATCAGCAACCGCGCGCGCTACGCAGAAACCGGCCGCGCGTACCGGCGCCTGGAGCCCGCGGCGAAGCTCGCGGCCGAGTGGCGCCGCGCGCAGGACGACGCGGCCGGCGCGGAGGAGCTGCTCAGCGAGGACGGCGAGGACGCGGAGGTGCGCGAGCTGTTGACGGGCGCGCGCGAGCGGATCGAGCGGCTGGAGGAGGAGATCCGCCTGGCGATGGTCGAGGAGGACCCGAACGACGAGAAGGGCGTGATCGTCGAGATCCAGGGCGGCGCGGGCGGCGACGAGGCGGGGCTGTGGGCGGGCGACATCTACCGGATGCTGAGCCGCTACGCGGAACGCCGGGGCCTGCAGGCCGAACCGCTGGAGGCGGGCGAGGGCAAGTACACGTTCGCGATCAAGGGCGAGGGCGCGTACTCGGTGTTCAAGTTCGAGGGCGGCACGCACCGGGTGCAGCGCGTCCCCGCGACCGAGTCCCAGGGCCGCACGCACACCTCGACGGCGACGGTCGCGGTGCTGCCCGAGGCCGAGGAGGTCGAGGTCGAGATCGACCCGAACGACCTGCAGATCGACGTGTACCGCTCGACGGGCCCGGGCGGCCAGTCGGTCAACACGACCGACAGCGCGGTGCGGATCACGCACAAGCCCTCGGGGGTGGTGGTCGCGATGCAGGACGAGAAGTCCCAGCTGCAGAACCGCGAGAAGGCGATGCGCGTCCTGCGCGCGCGCCTCTACGAGCGGGCAGCGGCCGAGCAGCAGGCGAACCTCGCCGCGGACCGCAGAGCGCAGGTCGGCACGGGCGACCGGGCGGAGAAGATCCGCACGTACAACTACGGCGAGCGGCGCGTGACCGACCACCGCGTGAAGCTGACGACGCACAACCTCGACCAGGTGCTGGAAGGCGAGCTCGAAGAGTTCACCGAGACGCTGCAGTCAGACGAGAAGCGCCGACGGTTGCAGGCGCAGGCCGCGGCGTGAGCGTGAGCGATACGGGCGGTTTGGAGGGGTTGGGATGGGCGGCCCCCCTCCGGGGCCGCCGGCGGGCGTTCGCAGCGCATTCCGAGGGGGGCGTACAGGGTCCCCGCGCCACGGCGAGGCGGGGTGTCCCGGTGCGGGATGCATTGGAGGGCGCGATGACGGCCCTGACCGCGGCGGGCGTGGAAACCCCACGCTTGGACGCGGAGGTGCTGCTCGCGAACGCAATGGGTATAGACCGCGCACGCCTATATATAGACCGCGAGCTGACGGTGGAGGGCCCCGCGGTGCGCACATATCAGGACGCGATCCGCCGCCGATCGGTGGAGCGCGAGCCGGTCGCCTATATAACCGGCAAAAAGGGCTTCCGCCACATAGAGCTGAAGGTGGACCACCGCGCCCTGATCCCACGCCCCGAGACGGAGCTGCTCGTGGAGATCGGCATATCCCTGCCAGAGGCCATATGCGTGCTCGACGTGGGCACCGGCAGCGGAGCGGTGGCGTTGGCGCTCAAGCACGAGCGCCAGGACCTGAACGTGACCGGCAGCGACGCGCGCGAGCAGGCGCTCCAATTGGCGCGCGAGAACGGAGCGAAGCTCGGCTTGGAGGTCAAGTGGCTGCGCTCCGACCTGTTGGACGAGCTCCCCGACGAGTACGACGCGGTGTTGACCAACCCGCCGTACGTGGCCGAGTCCGAGCGAGCGATGCTCGCCCCCGAGATCCTCCGCCACGAGCCAGAAGACGCCCTCTTCGCCGGCGATGACGGCCTGGAAACGATCCGGCGCCTAATAGCCCAGCTGGCCAAGCGAGAGCGCATCAGCCTCGCGGCTCTGGAGGTCGGCGCCGGCCAGGCCGACCCCGTGAGCGAGCTCATGCGCGACGCCGGCTTCCCCAAGGTGCGCACCGAACGCGATCTAGCAGGCATTAAGCGCGTGGTAGTCGCCGAGCGCAGGCGGTAGACCGGACCGAAACCCTGGTCATATCGGAGCTACGGCGGCGAGCCTCGTACGAGGAGGCCCGCGCTGCGACTGGCGGCGTAGCTGGTACACGACAAGGCCTTGTGGCTGGGATAAGGCCCGTAGCGGGGACACCACCCCGTCTAGGTATTGACAAGCATAGGCGGATGGTGTACGGTTGCCATCATCAAGGTCATCCCCCTGGGATGCCTGGCAAACATAGGGTCGGGTTTGGGTCGACGCGCCTTGCGGTTGACATCAAGCGCTTAGCAGGGTCTGAGATTGTTCGGGAGAGGGACCATCGTCTCGAACGGTGAGGAGTGGATTCAGCGTGGTTTTGAGAGGGAATAACGTGACGGGGATGCCTGTCGCCCAACCTGGGCGCCTTGCTAGATGCGCCAGCTTGGCGCTGTCGCATCTCTCTCTCTCTCTCTCTCTCTTCGCCTAGCGACCTAGCCTCCAGACGCCCCCACCGACACGCGCCGGAAGCCCCAACCGCGGGGAGGGTGGCCTGATGCCCGCGCGCGCGTGTGTATCGGGGGCCTCGGTGTCAAGGCCACAGGTCTCAATCAACGGACGCCACCCGCACGCGCCGGATCGTGGCGCCCACAGCGGGCAGCTGGTCGAGATCCAGCGCGCAAGATTGATCGCGGGCGCGATAAGCATGATCGAGGAGCTCGGCTACGCGCAGACGACGGTCGGGCATATCACCCGTCGCGCGAGCGTCTCGCGGCGCACGTTCTACGAATTGTTCGCCAATCGCGAAGAGTGCCTGGCCGCGGTCCTTGAGGATCTTGTCGGCCAGATAAGCCAGGAGCTCGCGGCGGCGGGCCTCGACGAACTGCAGTGGCGCGAGCGGGTCCGCGCGGGGCTCTCGACGATCCTCTCGTTCTTCGACCACGAGCCGGCGCTCGCGCGTGTATGCGTGGTGCAGGCGTTGCGCGGCGGCCCGCGGGTGTTGGAGCGCCGCGAGGAGATCCTCGCGGGCCTCGCGGCCGTCGTCGATGAGGGCCGCCTGGAGGGCTCCCGTGGCAGGGAGTGCACCCCGCTGACGGCGGAGGGCCTCGTCGGCGCCGCGTTCACGATCGTCTACGCGCGCCTTCTGCGCGGTGAGCGCAGGCCGCTCACCGGTCTGTTGGGCGAGTTGATGGGGATGATCGTGCTGCCCTACCTCGGCCCGGGGGCGGCGCGCCGTGAGCAGGCCCGCCCGGCGCCCGCCATGCCTCAGGGCGCGCGCCCGGGGAGCGCACGTGTGGTGCGGGGCGCGGGCGACCCGCTGCGGAACGTACCGGTGCGCCTGACATACCGCACCGCGAGGGTATTGGAGGGCGTCGCGGAGCATCCGGGCGCGAGCAACCGCGTGGTCGGCGACTACGCGGGGGTTGCGGACCCGGGGCAGATCTCGAAGCTTTTGGCGCGCCTGGAGCGGGTCGGGCTGCTCGCCAACACCGGTCTGGGCCACAGCAGGGGCGAGCCGAATGCGTGGACGCTCACGCCGAAGGGTGAGCAGGTCGCGCGGAGCATCCGCGAGCATACCCCCGGTGAGCGGAGGGCGGCGTGAGGCCCACGCCCCGCTTGAGCAGGTCGGTCCTTCAGAAGCTCTCCGTCGTAACCACCCCAAGAAAGGCACCCAAGTGAGCAATCCAAGCCATGTCCTGGCGTCCTTCCTTCACCGTATCGGTGTCGGTCGGCGTGTTCGCTTGGGTGCATATCGAGGGAGTGGTGCGCCCAGAATTAGCTGTCTTGGGCCGGCCCTCGCGATTCTCGCCGCAACCGTTGGCGCCCTGGCGCTGATGAGCGCCCCGGCGCTGGCGGCCGCCCCGGAAGCCCCGGAAGTCACGGTGGAAACCCCTGTGCACGCGACCGAAGCGACCTTCCACGGCGTCGTGAATCCGCTGGCGGTGACGTTCCCCCTCGAAGCCGGCATCTACCAGTTCGTCTACAGGCCATCCACCAAAGCCGAAGATCAATGCAAAGGCACCGGGGAAATACTGGCCCCCGCATCGGCCGGTATGTATTTCGGCTTGGGACCGGAACCCTTCACGGAAACGGTCACAGGCCTCACCCAGCACACCGAATACGCCGCCTGCCTGGTGGCCGAAGACGGAGAAGGAAAGACCGCCAGCCCGGCGGTGACGTTCACCACCACCACCCCCGAACCCCCAACAGCCGGCGAAGCGAAACCAATCGCCCCCACGACCACCACCCTCCACGGCATCCTCAACCCCAAGCACGAAGGTTTGCCCGAGACCTACGAATTCGTCTACCGGCAGTCCCTCGGCGGATGCCAGGGCGCCGGGGAAGCGGCGACGCTGCCCGAACTCGCGGCGGGCGCCGTGGGCGAAGCGGTCGAACACGAACTGACCGGTCTGCTGCCCGGCACGACCTACACCTTCTGTCTGCGCACCCGTAACGAAGCGGGGGAAGCGCTGAGCGCGCCCGTGACCTTCGCTACGCTCGCCATAACACCCGTGATCGTTCCCGAGAGCGAGTCGGTCACGGAAGTCACCGCGACCAGCGCGAAGCTCAACGCCGAGGTTGACCCCGGCGCCCAGGAAACGACGTACCGCTTCGAATACGGTACGAACGCAGCCTATGGTCAGAGCACGTCCGAGGCGGGCCCGTTCGGCTCCGCCGGCGAATCCCAGGTCACGGCCGCCATCCAGGGGCTGCAGCCGAACACGACCTACCACTACCATGTCGTCGCGAGCAACTCGCAGAGCCCCGGCGGGACGCCCGGCCCCGATCAGACCTTCACCACCCAGACCGCGGGGGGAAAGTTCACGCTGCCCGACGGCCGTCAGTGGGAACTGGTCTCTCTGCCGCAGAAGGACGGCGGGGAAATCCTTGGGGTCGGCGGGGGAAACGAGACGCCGCCTGGCGGTGATGCGACGCAGGCCTCCGAAGACGGCACGAGCGTCACGTATATCGCGAACGCCCCGGTCGGCTCGAATCCGCCCGGGAACACCTTTTCGACGCAGATCCTCTCGACACGCGGTGCCGGCGGCTGGTCTTCGCAGGACATCTCGAGCCCGCACAAGAACCCCGTGAATAGCGCCAGCCTCGGCTTTGGGGAAGAATATTTGCGATTCTCCCCCGATCTGTCGCGGGCGGTAGTGATGCCCTCGCCTGTGGGATCCGAGCCGTCCCTGGCGCCGGAAGTGCATGAAGAAGTGCATAACGAACCCCCAACCGGCAAGATCGACGAGATCTATCTTCGCAACGACGCGACCGGGGTGTTCCAGGCGGTGGTGACCGCCGAACCGCTGCCTAAAGTGGAATTCCAAGGTGCAACGCCCGATCTCAGCCACATCGCTTTCGCAGGACCGGCTGGACTGGATCCGAATTACCCCGGCGCCAGTGGCCTATACGAGTGGGCGGACGGGCACGCGCAGCTCGTGAGCGTGCTGCCCGACGGCGAAGCCGGCGGTGGCGCGCACCTCGGCGGCGTCCTCAACCAGAGCGTATCCGAAGTGCCCGGTAGGCATGCGATTTCCGATGACGGGACGCGGATCGTTTGGGGCAACGGCTCGGAACTGTTCACACGTGACGAGGCGAGCGGGGAAACGGTCCAGGTGGACGCCGCGCAGGGTGGTGGGGGGCCGAGCGGAGGTGGCGTCTTCTGGGACGCCACCAGCGACGGCAGGCGCGTGTTCTTCACCGACCAAAATGAACTCACCAGCGGCGCGCACGAAGGAGGCCTGTTCATGTTCGATGTCGCCGATGGGAAGCTGACGGATGTGGCGCCTGGCGTAAACGGCGCCTTCAATAGCCAAACCTATAGGCATCATTTTTTCCTCGGCGCCAACGAAGAAGGCACGTCGGTCTACGTGGACTCGTCGGTGGTTCTGACGAACGTGGCCAACGGGCGGGGAGAAACCGCGGCGGCTGGGGCGGGCAACGTGTACCTTTTGCGCGAAGCGCCCGCGGACAGCGGCTCTTGGAACGCGACGTTCGTTACGGCCGGGCTGAGCGAACCAGAAGAAGAAAGCAGGGGTAATGTAGAAGAAAGACTCTTTATCAATCTCGGCGATCAGACGGTGGGTGTCTCGCCGAACGGGCGTTATCTGGCGTTCATGTCGCAGCAGAGTCTGACGGGATACGACAATCGTGATGCTAACAGCGGCGAACCGGATGAGGAGGTCTATCTCTATGACGCTGATGCGAACAGGCTGGTGTGCGCGTCGTGCGATCCGACGGGCGCGAGACCGGTCGGCGAGAACGCCACGCACGAAGTCGGGAAGCCAAACCCCCTGACACCGTTGGACCCGTGGGCCATATGGGAAGGTCACTGGCTTGCCGCGACGATTCCGGGCTGGACTAAGGCTAGTGATGAACGCACGACGGGATATCAGCAGCGTTTTCTGTCCGATTCGGGGCGGCTGTTCTTCGATAGCTCCGATGCGCTGGTGCCGCAGGACGTCAATGGCCGGGAGGATGTGTACGAGTACGAGTCGGAAGGGGTCGGCAGCTGCCAGCCGCCGGCGTACGGGCAGAGCGCGAGCGTTGTCTTCAGCGGGGTCGCGGACGGGTGCGTCGGGTTGATCTCCGCCGGGACGGGCACTGGGGATTCGGCATTCTTCGATGCGAGCGCGAGCGGGAACGATGTGTTCTTCACGACCGAAGACGGGCTGGTGGCGCAGGACAAGGACGGCGTGTCTGACATGTATGACGCGCGTGTCTGCACGGTCGCGGAACCGTGTTCGCAGTCGCCTGTGGCCTCGCCGCCGTGTTCGACGACGGATTCGTGCAGGGCCGCGCCTGCGCCGCCGCCAGGGGTGTTCGGCGCGCCGGCGAGCGCGACGTTCGCCGGCGCCGGGAATGTGGCTCCCACGCCCGTGGAGACGGCGAAGCCGAGGACGAAGCGCAAGACGGCGGCTCAGGTACGGGCCGAGAAGCTCGCCAAGGCGCTGAGGGCCTGCGGGAAGAGGCCAAGGAGGAAGCGAGCTGCGTGCGACGCGCGGGCGAGGAAGCGATATGACAATGCCAGGACGAGCGGCCGGAGGACCAAGTGATGCGTCTCTTTAGACTATTTTCTATCCAGCTGTGTATTCTGGTCTCGGCCGTCGTGTTCGTGGGAGCGTTTGCCGCTGCGCCTGCGCTTGCAGTGGTTCCGGTATTCACAGTCAACACGGTCAGCGTTCCGACGGACCTGCCTCCGGGTGGCGAAGGCAAGCTCCTGCTCGAAGTTGACAATCTCGGTGATACCTTTGCGTTTGCGTCGGGTGAAACGAACCCGATCGTGATCGCCGACAGGTTGCCGGCCGGGTTGACGGCGACCTCCATCTCTATTGAAGAACCAGGGACAGGATGTGAACTCGCAACCTTGCGCTGTGAATATGCGAGTACGCTACCTCCCTACCACAGTCCCATCCAGGTGGAAATTAGGGTCAAGGTCGCCAAAGGTACGCCCGGGACGGTTTTCAATGAAGTGAGTGTCAGCGGCGGCGGCGCGGCCAGCATTCACGTGCAGGAAGCTTTGACGGTGAGCCCCACGCCGGCGGGCTTTGGCGTCGGAAAGCTCAAGCTCCTGGCGACCAACGAAGACGGCTCGGTGGATACGCAGGCGGGCTCGCACCCATTCCAGCTGACGACTACATTCGGAGTGACGAACAGGCTCCGACTCGGGGAAGAATCAAATCTGAGCAATGCAGAACCGTTTGCGTTGACAAAGGATCTGCACTTCGTCCTGCCGGCGGGTCTGGTTGGCAACCCGGAGGTGATACCGCAATGCACCGGCCAGGAGTTCGACGCGGTTAGTCCAGACGGGGTCAATGGATGTCCCGCCGAAACGGCTATCGGGGTGGCGACGGTTCGTCTTGGGAACGTGGGACTTGGAGAATACACAACTGTAGTGCCGCTGTTCAACCTCGTGCCATCGGTGGGGGAGCCCGCGCGGTTCGGCTTCTCCGTCGCGCATGTTCCGGTGATCCTGGACACCTCTGTTCGCACGGGCGGGGACTACGGTGTCGTTGTCAGCGTCAACAACATCTCCCAGATCTTCCCTTTCTTCGGGAGCCAGGTGACGTTCTGGGGCGTGCCCGCCGATCCACGTCACAACCTGGTGCGTGGTTGGGGCTGCCTCGATAATAATGTCAACGACTTTGAAGATTCAGAAGAATATCGGAAAAATTTCTTGCCGCCATGTGTCGCACCGGGACAGCCGAAGCTGACGCCGTTTCTGACGTTGCCGACCTCGTGCGAAGGCCCGGCGGGGATGCGCACGACGGTGCAGGCGGACTCCTGGAGCGAACCGGGGGTCTTCAAGGAAGCCGAATACACGCCGAACGAAGGCACGGGTGAACTGTTGGGGCTGGACGGTTGCAACCGCCTGCCGTTCGCCCCGTCGATCAGCGTGGCGCCGGATGGTCCGGCGGCGAGCACACCGACGGGGTTGACGGTCGGTGTGCATGTGCCGCAGACGGTGGCGGTGAACCCGACGGGCCTCGCGCCCTCGGATCTGAGGAACACGACGGTGACGCTCCCGGCGGGCATCCAGATCAGCCCTGCGGGCGCGGGTGGCCTGGAAGCGTGCTCGCTCGAACAGATCGCGCTGGAAAAGGACTCCTCGCCGACGTGCCCGAATGCGGCGAAGATCGGGACGGTCGAAATCAAAACGCCGTTGCTGCCGGAAGCGCTCGAAGGCGCGGCGTATCTGGCGGCGCCGCAGAACTTCGCGGGCCCGCTTGAAAACCCGTTCGGGAGTCTGGTAGCGTTGTATATCGTCGCGGAAGACCCGAAGGCGGGTGTGGTCGTGAAGTTCGCGGGGAAGGTCACGATGGACCCGGTGACGGGCCAGCTGGTCACGACGTTCGAAAACACGCCGAAGCTGCCGTTCGAAGAACTGCGGCTGCACTTCTTCGGCTCGGGGCGCGCGCCGTTGAGCACGCCGCCGTTGTGCGGGACGTATACGACGCAGGCGTCGTTCGCGCCGTGGTCGGGCAACGAACCGGCGACGCCGTCCTCGAGCTTTGAAATCACTTCGGGTCCCAACGGTGGGCCGTGCGAGGACCCGCTGCCGTTCGCGCCTACGTTGACGGCGGGCACGACGAGTATCCAGGCGGGTGGGTTCAGCCCGTTCACGATGACGATGAGCCGTGAAGACGGCGACCAGAACCTCAAGGCGATCCAGCTGCACATGCCCCCCGGGCTGCTGGGGACCCTTTCCACCGTGAAGCTGTGCCCCGAACCGCAGGCCGACGAAGGGACGTGCGGGCCGGAAAGCCTGATTGGGACCACGACGGTCAGCGTCGGCTTGGGCGGGGACCCGTTCACGGTCGAAGGCGGCCAGGTGTTCATCACCGGCCCCTACGACGGTGCGCCGTACGGGCTGTCGATCGTCAACCCGGCTGTCGCGGGGCCGTTCAACCTCGGCAAAGTCGTGGTGCGCGCCAGGATCGAAGTGAACCCCACGACGGCGGCGTTGACGATCACGACGGACGGCAGCGGCCCGTACAAGATCCCGACGATCATCGACGGGATACCCCTGGAGATCAAGCACATCAACGTGTCGATCGATCGGCCCGGGTTCACGTTCAACGCGACGAACTGCAGCAAGCTGGCGATCACCGGCACCCTGGAAAGCAGCGAAGGCGGCGTGAGCGCGCCGCTGTCGGTGCCCTATCAGGTCACCAACTGCGCGGTGCTGGCGTTCAAGCCGCAGCTGACGGCCTTGACCTCGGGGAAGACCTCCCGGGCGAACGGCGCGAGCTTCCACGTCAAGCTCGGGTACCCCGCCGGCCCGTACGACGCGAACATCTCCAAAGTCAAAGTCGAACTGCCGAAGGCGCTCCCCTCCAGGCTGACGACGCTGCAGAAGGCATGCACCGCGGCGGTCTTCAACGCGAACCCCGCCGCGTGCCCGCCGGCGTCGATCGTCGGCCAGGCGACGGCGAGCACCCCTGTGCTCCCGGTCCCGTTGAGCGGCCCGGCGTACTTCGTCTCCCACGGCGGCGAAGCGTTCCCGAGCCTAGTCATCGTGCTGCAGGGCTACGGCGTGACGGTGCATATCGTCGGTTCGACGTTCATCGACAAGGCGGGGATCACGAGCAGCACGTTCAAGGCGGTCCCCGACGTCCCGGTCGGCACGTTCGAACTGACGCTCCCCGAGGGCCCGTTCTCTGCGCTCGCGGCGAACGGGAACCTCTGCAAGGAGAAGCTAGCGATGCCGACCGAATTCGTCGGGCAGAACGGCGCGCTGATCAAGACCAGCACAAAGATCGCGGTAACCGGCTGCGGCAAGACCAAGAAGACGAAGAAGGCCAAGCACACGAAGAAGGGCGGGCATAGGCGCAAGCGGAAGAAGTAGCGCGCGGACGGTGGTGGGCGGCTACCGCAGCAACCGGTAGGGAACGTCGAGTGCCCGATAGGTGCGCTCGGCTCGCCCGTCGCGTGTGAGGAGCTCCAGGTCGTGTTCCAGTGCGGTGAGGGCGATCAGGCCGTCGTAGGTGGCTCCGCCGCTGACACCGGCTGTGGCGAGTCGGGCGGGCGCCTTCGCATACTTGCTCGCGTCGAGCGCGGCGTATGTCGCCGGTAGTCTCGCGTCGATGAGCGCGGCTGCGTCGGCGCTTGTCAAGCGGCGGGGAGGGGGGAATCTCGTGAGGACGCTGTAGGTCTCGATCGCCACGTGCGCGATTGTCGTCGTGCACTGCTTCAGCGCAGCTTCGGCGAGGTCACGGGCCTCGTGGTCGGCGACGAGGGCCGCGATCGTGATGCTGCTGTCTGCCGTCTGCCTCACCGGCGCTCGCGCACCGCTTCGAGCGTGCGCCGCACGTCCTCGTCGGTGAGAGGAGTACCCGTGGCTGCGATGACCGGCCCGTCGGGCCCCTCGACCAGCTTGGCTGGCTCATGCGGGGCTGACAGCTCAAGGTGTCCGTCGACTACATCGATCTCGAGCGGTGTATCGGGCGAGAACCCGAGCTCGTCCCGTAGGTGCTTGGGCACGACCACCCGGCCCGCGCTGTCGATTGACACGTGCATGGTAGGAGCCTACCACGTCAATGGCTGCTCATGGGGCTAGCCAGGTGTGGCGCCGCTCGCGAGCACTCCCGGACCCACTCTCAGACGTGCCGGCAGTGGCAGAGCGAACGGGCGTTCGTCGAGTGCGTGATGGTCGACGAGCGCAGGCGGTAGAGCAAGACCGAAACCCAGGTCATGTCGGAGCTGTGGCGGCGAGCCTCGTACGAGGAGGTCCGTGATGCGGTTGGCGGCGTAGCTAGGACACCTCGCCGCGGCGAGCATCGACGCTCTGCCGTGGCGCGAGCGGGTCCGCGCGGGGCTGTCGGCGATCCTCGGCCTGTTCGACCGCGAGCCGGCGCTCGCTCGGGTCTGCGTGGTCCAGGCATTGCGCGGCGGCCCGCGGGTGTTGGAGCGCCGCGAGGAGATCATCGCGAGCCTCGCAGCCGTGATCGACGAGGGCCGCAACGAGGGCGCCCGGGGGGCGGAATGCACCCCATTGACGGCGGAGGGTCTCGTGGGCGCGGCGTTCGCGATCGTCTATGCGCGTCTGTTGCGTGGGGAGCGCCGGCCGCTCACGGGTCTGTTGGGCGAGTTGATGGGGATAATCGTGCTTCCCTACTGCGGCCCGGCGGCGGCGCGCCACGAGCAGACCCGATCCGCTCCGGCGCCATCCCGGCCGGCGCGCCCGCAGAGCGCGCGTGCGGCGCAGGGCGATGGCGACCCGCTGCGGGACGTCCCCGTGCGCCTGACGTATCGCACCGCGCGGGTATTGGAGGGCGTCGCCGAGCACCCGGGCGCGAGCAATCGCACGGTCGGCGACTACGCCGGGGTCGCGGACCCGGGGCAGATCTCGAATCGTGGACAGCGCCAACGACCGTGCGGAGATCTTCAGCGCCGCGGGCGCGTTCATCTCGGCGTTCGGCACGGCGGGCAGCGGCAACGGCCAGTTCAAGGAACCCACCCAGATCGCGGTCGACAACTCCGGGGGGCTGCCGGGCGATGTGTATGTGCTCGATGGGGGCAACGAACGGGTCGAGGTCTTCAACGCCAAAGGCGAATATCAGTCGCAGATAACGACGGCCGATCTTAGCGACATCAATCCGTCACAATACCCAGGGCCCTTATCGCAAACAGGGGGTATCGCAGTCGACCCCGACGGCAATCTCTGGGTCTTTGACAATGACAGCTTCTACGAGTTCCCGCCGGGAAGCACCCCACCCGGTAACCTCAAAATCTTTCATCCACGGATACAGTATACGACCAGGCTTGGCGATCGATCCGAGCGGCGATCTTTACGTTGTCTTCCCGAATATCGACAAGGTAGGACCGAGCGGCGAAGAATTGGAAGAAATCGAAGGCGAATGTGGGTGCGTGACCGGGATGGCGGTTGATCCGGTGAGCGGAGATCTGTATGTGGATCGCGGCACCTCCATCAAGCACTTCCTCCCCTCCGGTGCGCCGAATGACTACTTTGGGTCCGGTGGTTCGGGCGCCTTGGTCGACGGGTCGGGAATCGCGGTGAGCGCGACGGGCACCGTGTACGTCGCGGATGATGCCAGTAACAGGGTGGATGTCTTCGACCCGGCGACGCTGCCGGAAGCGACCACGGAAGCTCCGACGGCCGTGACGAAGACGATGTCGTCGTTGCATGGCACGGTGAACCCGGATGGGATCGAAGTAGCTTCGTGCGAGTTCGAATGGGGTACCGAAGCCAACCCCGGTGTCTCTGGCGTTTACCCGCATACGGCGGTGTGTTCGCCGGCTCCGTGGTCGGGCCGCGCGCCCGTCACGGTCTCTGCGGAACTTGCCGACCTGACGGGCAACACGACCTACTACTACCGGCTCGCCGCGAGCAACGCCAACGGCACCTACTACGCAGCGCAGGTGGAATCGTTCACGACACCCCCGGCCGTCGATGATCTGAGCATCGGTTTGGCGGAAGACGTGACCGACAACGCCGCGAAGCTCACCGGCTCGCTCTCCCCGGATGGCGCCGACACGCACTACTACTTCGAATACGGCACTACAATCGCGTACGGGTCCACCAGCCCGACTTCTCCCGCCGACGCCGGCAGCGCCTCTGAAAGCATGCACGCCGAAACGACCCTAGCCGGCCTAACCGCGAACACCGTCTACCACTATCGATTGGTTGGTGTCAACTCCTCCGGACCACCTACGGCGGGGACGCCCAGTTCAAGACGCTTGGGCCACCGACGGTCGATGAAGAGTCCGCCGAAAAAATCGGGTCGATGAAGGCGACGCTACAGGCGCAGATTGCCCCTGATGGACGCGAAACGACCTACCACTACAGGGTCGTCGCGAGCAACGAATACGGCACTGTCCCAGGTCCCGATCAGACGTTCACGACCCTCTCCGCCGCTCTCATCGAAGTGTCCGTCTCCGCCGTGGCGGGCACGAGCGCCACGTTGCAAGCGCAGATCAATCCTCTGGGCAGCGAAACGACCGCCTACTTCCAGTACGGCACCGTGAGCTGCACGGCCAGTCCGGCATCTTGCACCGACGCGCCCAGTCCGCCTGGGATCGGCATCGGCCTGGAGGAAAGCGACCAGCCCATGAGCATTCACCTGCAGGGTCTCATGCCCAACACCACCTACTACTACCGTGCTGTCGCCGTCAACGCGCTCGGCACGGTCGAAGGGCCCGATCAGACGTTCACGACGCAGCCGGCGGGTGGTGAGTTCGTATTGCCGGATGGTCGGGAACTGGTGACGCCGCCGAACAAGCATGGCGCCGGGCTGGATGCGATTGGCGGCGGAGGTGGGGCGTTGATCCAGGCCGCGGAAGGGGGCGGGGCGATCACGTATGCGGCGGAAGCGCCGATCGTCGCCGAACCGCAGGGCAACCGGTCCTTCGAAGTCGAGCAGGCCTTCTCCAGGCGCGGCCCCGGCGGGTGGGAAACGCAGGACATCGCGACGCCTCACAACGAAGCTTCCGACATCCGTATTGGGGACGACGCAGAGTATTACTTTTTCTCGACGGATCTGTCGCTTGGACTCGTCGATCCGCTTGGCAGCACGGCGTTGCCGCCGTTGTCGGAAGGGTCGGAACCGACGCCGTATCTGCGTAACGATCTCAGCGGCGAATACGAGCCGCTTGTCACTACCGCGAACACGCTGCCGGGCGCCAAATATGGTGGTGGTGAAAGAGTGATCGTAGTTGAAGGTGTCGATCCGGATCTTGGTCGGGTCGTTCTCAACAGTGAAGTGCCGTTGGTCGCGGGTGCTGCCAGCGACAGCCTCTATGAGTGGTCGGGGGAGCAGCTGGGGCTGGTCAGCGTGCTGCCCGAAAGGGAGGGAGGCGGCGTGGTGGATGGTCGCCTTGGTGATGTTAATGTTGATGAGGCAGAAGGGGAAGGTCGAAGATCCCTGCCAGGCATGCGATCTCCGATGACGGTTCGCGTGTCTTCTGGGAACACGAAAGCAGTGGGGTTAAGGGAACAGGTCGTCTCTTCTTGCGGGAGATGCCGCAGGGCGAATCCGGGGGGAAACGATCGAGCTGGGCAGTGGGGTCTTCCAGGTCGCCAGCAGTGAAGGCACAGGGCGTTTTTCACCTCCGGTCCGGACGGCAGCCCGTGTGCGAGCCCGTTGCCGTTCCTGCCGTCGTTGACGGCGGGAACGACGAGAAACGGCTGAATTGACGGTCACGACCGACGACGAAGACCCGTACAAGATCCCGACGATCCTGGAAGGGATCCCGCTGGAGATCAAGCACGTCAACGTCGATATCAACCGGCCGGGGTTCGTGTTCAACGCGACGAACTGCAGTCCGCTCGCGATCACGGGCAGCCTGACGAGTACCGAAGGGGCGACGGAGAACCTGTCGGTGTCCTACCAGGTCACCAACTGCGCGGTCCTCGCGCTCAAGCCGAAGCTCGAAGCCTCGACGTCGGGGACGACCTCAAGGGTGGGCGGGGCGAGCCTGCACGTGAAGCTCGGCTACCCCGCGGGACCGTATGACGCGAACATCGCGAGGGTCAAAGTCGAACTCCCCAAGGCGCTCCCGTCACGGCTCACAACACTGCAGAAGGCGTGTGCGGCGGCGGTCTTTGACGCGAACCCCGCGGCGTGCCCGGCGGCGTCGATCGTGGGTCACGCGACCGCGAGTACCCCGGTGCTGCCGGTCCCGCTGGAAGGCCCCGCGTACTTCGTCTCCCACGGCGGCGAAGCGTTCCCGAGCCTGATCATCGTGCTGCAGGGCTACGGCGTCACGGTGCATCTGGTCGGTTCGACGTTCATCGACAAGGCGGGGATCACGAGCAGCACGTTCAAGACGGTCCCCGACGTCCCCGTCGGCACGTTCGAACTGACGCTCCCGCAGGGCCCGTTCTCCGCGCTCGCGGCGACCGGCAACTTCTGCAAGGAGAAGCTCGCGATGCCGACCGAATTCGTCGGGCAGAACGGCGCCGAGATCAAGACCAGCACGAAGATCGCGGTCACCGGCTGCGCGAAAGCGAAGCACAAAGCGAAGAAGGCCTCCAAGCGCCATAAAGGCAAGCACGCGGCCAAGGGCAAGGGGAAGAAGATCACCCGCGCCGCCGGCGTGCGAGCTCCAGCGATTCGAGGTCGAGCAGGTCCTGCGGGCGGCCGGCGGCGCGCTTCATTGCGATCATGTCCTCGATCGAGGCGACGGCGACTGTGAGGCTGTCGAGGTCCATGCGATCCGCCCGGCGTCGCAGTGCCGCGTAGCCCGGCGATCCGTCGGGGTCGACGAGCAGGTCGATGTCGCCCTCGCCGGTGCTCAGCGTCAGGATCTGTGTCCGTCGCAGCGTGTGCGCATCGGGCACGAACGGCAGGTCCTGATCGACGCCGCGCAGCATCGCGCCGAGATCGATGAGCACTCCGGCGAGCCGCTTGAGGTTCACCTGTGCCGTGGCGTAGCAGATGTCGAGGTCTCGGGTGAAGCGCGGGCTCGCCTGGAGGACGACCGCGACACCGCCCACGATCACGAAGTCCACCTTTGCCTCCGTTAGGCGGCGCAGCAAGCTGCACAATCGGAACGCCGGCTGGTCGAGCCAGGATTCAGACGTGCTCACCACGACTCCGCGCGCCCATCAGCGCGAGCGCGCGCGCCTGCGCGTGCATCGCTTCGAGTCCGTGCAGCCGCTCGCTGGGCGAGAGTTCGAGTTGGCGGCGGATCAAGCTCTCGTCCACGCCGCCGCGCCGCGCGGGCGCCTCGAGCTCCAGGCGGTGCCCGGTGGCCCACAGGGCTCCTGCGAGGGTCTCAAAGGTCGGGTTCGCTCCGGGACGCTCCAGCTTCGCGATCGCCGCCTGGCTGATCCCCAGGCGCAGCGCGAGCTGCCGCTGCGTCAGCCCCGCGCGGCGGCGCGCGTCTCTGAGCAGTGCGGCAGGCTCGGACACGAATACATCATAACTCATAGGTTATGCGACCGCCACGGATCGCCCCCTACGAAAGGCGCCACCGGCTGGAGCATCATGACAGCAGATCAATTGCTGCTATGATGCGCCAATGAGGACGACGGTCACGCTTGACCCCGATGTCGCGGCGAAGCTTCAGCAGGCCGCGCGGGAGCGCGGGGTGTCGTTCAAGGCGGCACTCAACGACGCCGTGCGCGTGGGCCTCGGCCCGAGCCAGCGTGCGGTTCCCCGTTACCGGATGCCGGCACGGAGCATGGGTGTCAGACCGGGCGTCGACCTCGACCGCTTGCTGCGGCTCGCCGGCGAGCTCGAGGATGCCGAGCTCGTACGCAAGCTCGCGCTGCGTAAGTGAAGCTCCCCGACGTCAACCTGCTCCTGCACGCGGCCGACTCGACCTCGCCGCGCCACGGACCGGCCCGTGCCTGGGTGCAGGAGACGCTTTCGGGCGCGGAGACCGTCGCCCTCGCATGGACAGTCATGCTGGCCTTTCTGCGGCTCGGCACCAACCCGGCCGTGTTCGAGCAGCCGCTGGGGGCTGGGCAGGCGCTCGATCTGGTCGATGGCTGGCTTGAGCGGCCCTGTGTCACGGTGGTCGAACCGACCGAGCGCCACTCGGCGGTGTTGCGCGATCTGCTGCTCGCGGTGGGAACCGCCGGCAACCTGACCAGCGATGCCCACCTGGCGGCGCTGGCGATCGAGCACGGCGCCCTGCTCTGCTCCTGCGACAGCGACTTCTCGCGCTTCCCCGGGCTGCGCTGGGTCGATCCGCTGCGTGGCTGAGGAGCGGCCCGAGCGCGACCCAGGGCCCTGTGTCTAGTAGAAACGCTGTTTGGGTATTGACAAGCATACGCGAGTAGTGTACGGTTGCCATTGTCAAGGTCATCCCTATGGGGTGCCTGGCAGACACATAGGGTCGGGTTTGGGTCGACGCGCCTTGCGGTTGACATCAAGCGCTAAGCAGGGTCTGAGATTGTTCGGGAGAGGGACCAACGTCTCGAACGGTGAGGAGTGGATTCAGCGTGGTTTTGAGAGGGAATAACGTGACGGGGACGCCTGTCGCCCAACGTGGGCGCCTTGCTAGATGCGCCAGCTTGGCGCTGTCGCATCTCTCTCTCTCTCTCTCTCTCTTCAGTCTCGGCACTAGCCTCTAGACGCCCTCATCGTTCGGTCCCGACGGTCCCCTTCGCGGGGAGGGCGGTCTGATGCCCTCGCGCGTGCGTGTAGCGAGGGCCTCGGGTGTTGCGGACCGCGGCACGCAGGGCGCGCAGTTGATCGCGATTCAGCGCTCGCGGTTGATCGCGGGCGCGGTCTGCGCGATCGAGGAGCTCGGCTATGCGCAGACGACGGTCGGCCACATAACCACGCGCGCAAGCGTCTCACGGCGCACGTTCTACGAACTGTTCGCCAACCGCGAAGATTGCCTGGCAGCGGTCCTCGAGGATCTCCTCGGCCAGATCGGGATCGAGCTCGCCGCGGCGAACATCGACGGTCTGCCGTGGCGCGAGCGAATCCGCACGGGGTTGTGGACGATCCTTTCGCTGTTCGACCGCGAGCCGGCGCTCGCGCGTGTCTGCGTGGTGCAGGCGCTACGCGGCGGCCCGCGGGTGTTGCAGCGCCGGGAGGAGATCGTTACGGGTCTCGCGGCGGTAGTCGACGAGGGCCGCCATGAGGGTCCTCGCGGCAGGGAGTGCAACCCATTGACAGGGGAGGGATTGGTCGGCGCGGCGTTCGGAATCGTCTACGCCAGGCTGCTGCGGGGGGAGCAAAGGCCGCTCACCGATCTACTGGGCGAGCTGATGGGGATGATCGTGCTGCCCTACTTCGGTCCGGCGGCGGCGCGCCAAGAGCAGGCGCGCCCCGCCACGGTCCCCTCGCGCGCGGGGACACTGGAGAGGGCGCGTGGGGCGCGTGGCGATGGTGACCCGCTGCGGGGCGTCCCGGTGCGCCTGACGTATCGCACTGTGCGGGTGCTGGAGGGGGTCGCCGAGCGGCCGGGTGCGAGCAATCGCATGGTCTCCGACTACGCGGGGGTCATCGACCCGGGGCAGATATCGAAGCTTCTTGCTCGTCTGGAGCGAGTGGGGCTGCTCACGAACACGGGCCCAGGCCACGCCAAGGGCGAGCCGAACGCTTGGACGCTCACCGCTCAGGGCGAGCAGGTCACGCAGAGCATCCGTATCCACAGCCATTACCACAACGACCAGAGCGAGGCCGCGTGAGCTCTCGCGATCCGATCGAGAAAGGCGTCGCGATGACCGATCGCAAGCATTTGGCTGGCGGGCAGCTCTCTGTTACGGGCCTGTTCGTAAGCCTCAACGCTCTACTCCGTGTCCGGGACAGTGGTGCGCCCTCGCTGACTCGCGCCGGCTCGGCCGCGCGAGCCCGTCGCCTCGCGCTCGCTGCGCTGATGGTGCTCGCGGTGTTGGTGCTGCCGGGCGCTCCCGCGCAGGCGGCGATCACACACAGGTACCTCTCGCAGCTGACGGGTTTCGCCAGCCCAGCCGCGGTCGCGTTCGACGCCGCGGGCGACGTGTATGTTGTCGATACCGCGGCCAGGACGGTTGACCGGTTCAGCTCGGCCGGAGCCCCGCTCGCCTTCTCGGCGTCGGGGGGATACATCGAAGGGTCGAAGCTCATGGGCACACCGACTGGTCCCGGGGGTTCGTTGGTCTCCTTTGCAAAGCCGGCGGGTGTCGCGGTCAACGACGAGAACGGCGATGTGTATGTTGCAGACAGCGGTCTGGGCGTTGTGGATGTGTTCAGCTCGAGCGGGGAATACCTCTCGCAGATCACCGAAGTCCCGGCGAGCTCCGGCGCCCCTGTCACTGGCCCCTTCAAGGATCCGCACGGCCTGACCGTCGATCAGTCGACCCATGACCTGTATGTCACGGTCTCTGAAAGCGAAGTGGTCGACGTGTTCAGCGCGACGGGAGCGTATGTTTCGCAGTTCGGCGTCGGTGTGCTCGGAATGAGTCCATATAACGAAAGCATCGCGGTCGACGATTTCAGCGAAGACGCCTACGTCGGGAACTCCGACTGTGACTGCGTATATGTCTTTGACTCCTCGGGCGGCTTCGTTCCGCCGGCATGGAACGGGGCAGGCACGCCGAATGGATCTTTCGGCAGTGGCTATGTGCATGTCGGATTGGACCCGACGACAGACCACGTGTACGTCGCACAGACCTCGAACAGCGCTGTGGACGAGTTCGGCGCGTCGGCTGCAGAAGTATTCGTCGACCAGTTGACGGGCACGCCAACCGGCGAAAATGGCTCGCTCGTGCCGTTCACCCGCCCGCAGGCCGTCGCGACCAACCCCACCGACGGGGATCTTTACGTGGCGAACGAAAACGGTGTGGTCGATATTTTCGGGCCTGACGTCGTGATCCCGGATGTCACGACCGAACCGGCTTCGAAAGCAACGCCGGCGAGCGCGACGCTCAGCGGCAAGATCGACCCGCATGAAGCTGCAACAGGTGAAGGGGCGACCTGCCAGTTTGTGTGGGGTCCGACCGAATCGTTCGGTCATATCGCGTCCTGTCCGGCGAAGCTCACCGCGGAAGAAAGCCCGGCGCAAGTCACGATTGAAGGGTTGCGGCCCGATACGACCTACGACTACCGGTTGCAGGCTACGAACGACAACGGCACGAATGTCGGCGCAATCCTCCATTTCACCACAACTGGCCCCGGCATCTCCGAAGAGTCCGCCTCAAATGTGGCCTCCACCTCGGCAAGTCTGAACGCGACGATCGACCCCAACAAAGCCCTCACGACCTACTACTTCCAGTACAGCACGGCCAGCACCGAAGGCTGTACTTCTTCCACGTGCAAGGCGGTGCCTGCTGAACCTGGCGCCTCGGTCGGCTCGGGCGAAGCCCCGGTCCAGGTGGTCCCCGAGCACATCCAGGGCCTCACCCCGAGCACCGTCTACCACTACCGTGTCGTCGTCCGCAGCGAAGTCGAACATGAAGTCTTCGAAACGTTTGATGGCCCCGACCAGACCTTTACCACGCAGTCAAATGGCAGCGAGCTCGCGTTGCCCGACGGTCGCGAGTGGGAACTGGTGTCCCCGCCGGACAAGCTGGGAGCGAAGATCTACTTCCTCGGGTACAACGGAGACTTGGTGCAGACATCCCAGGACGGGAGCGCGATCACCTACGTCACGAGCTCGCCGACCGAAGCCGACCCGCAGGGCAACAACAATCTCAGTGTGCAGGTTCTCTCCACGCGCGGTCCCGGCGGCTGGTCCTCTCAGGACCTCGCGACTCCCCACAACACCTCGGTCGGCATCTCCATCGGTCAGGGGCAGGAATATGTGTTCTTCTCGAGCGACCTGTCGCTGGGGGTGATCCATCCCTTCGGGTCCACGCTGATGTCGCCCGAAGCCTCCGAACAGACCCCCTACCTGCGGACGGACTACCTGAACGGCGATGTCAACGACGCGTGCCGGTCCTCGTGCTACCGGCCGCTGGTGACGGGCGCGAGCGGATCCGCGGATGTGCCACCCGGCACCGCCTTTGCTCCCGGATGCGAAGAACACTTTTTCTGTGGCCCGGAACCCGTGGGCGCCACACCCGACCTGAGTCACATCGTCTTCAACTCCAGCGTGGCGCTGACCTCGCCGGCGCCCGAAGGCGAAGACTACGGCCTCTATGAGTGGTCCGCCGGGAAGTTGCAACTGGTCAGCGTCCTGCCCGATGGGCAACCGTTGGAGGGGGCGGGATTCCTCGGTACCCCAGCGTTTGACGAAAACGGAAGCTCCAACAGCGCCAGGAACTCGATCTCGGATGGCGGTGCGCGTGTCGTCTGGGGCGCCGAAGTCGAAGGAGCGTCTCACCTCTACATGCGCGAGAACGCCGACCGACCGCAGAGCCCGGTCGCCGGCGGTGAATGCACCGTGTCCACCGACGCCTGCACCGTCCAGCTCGACGCGGTCCAGGGCGGCTCGGGAAGTGGTGGCGGCCTTGGCGGCCCGTGGTTCCAGGCCGCCAGCGGCGACGGGTCCGAGGTGCTCTTTACCGACCGGCAGCATCTGACCCCGGACGCGGGCGGCGAAGAAGGACAGTTGACGGGCGAGGGCGATCTCTACGCATGCGAAATGATCGAAGTGGCGGGCGGGCTCCGCTGCAAGCTGTCGGATCTGACGCCCCTGAGCTCGGGCGATGGGCCGGGTGTGCAGGGGATACTCGGCGCGAGCGAAGACGCCTCCTACGTCTACTTCGTCGCCGACGGCGTACTCGCACAGGGAGCCGCTCCCGGGAGCTGCGACGGGGAGTACGAAGCCGGGCAGACGTGCAACCTGTATGTTCGCCACGACGGCACGACGACGTTCATCGCCGCCCTGTCAGGCGAAGACTTGCCCGACTGGGCGCCGCCTTCACACTCCGCCGCGCGGGTCTCGCCGAACGGGGAATGGCTGGCGTTCATGTCCGACCGCGAGCCGACGGGCTATGACAACCGCGACGCGATCACGGGAGCGCCCGACGAGGAGGCCTACCTGTATGACGCGAGGACCGGGCGCCTGGTCTGCGCCTCGTGCGACCCAACCGGCGCGCGACCGGTCGGGCAGGAAGCCGGTGCGGTTGAGCTCGCCAGTGGTGGCTTTGATGTGTGGCCAAAAGGGCAATTGCTGGCGGCGACCATCCCCTCGTGGAGCGAAGTGAGTCGTGGGTTTGCCTCCTACCAGACGCCCTTCCTGTCTGACAGCGGCCGGCTGTTCTTCAACAGCTTCGATGCGCTGGTGCCGCAGGATGTGGATGGCACGTGGGATGTCTATGAGTACGAGTCGCCCGGGGTCGGTAGCTGTACTGCGTCCAGTGCGACGTTTGGTGAATGGTCGGGCGGGTGCGTTGGCCTGATCTCCGCGGGGACGTCCGCTGAAGAATCGGCGTTCTTCGGCGCGAGCGAAGACGGGAGCGATGTGTTCTTCCTCACCGCCGCGAGCCTCGTGCCGCAGGATCTCGGCAGCAGCCTCAACGTCTACGACGCTCACGAATGCACGGCGCAGTCACCGTGCACGGCGGCGCCGGTGACGCCGCCGCCGTGCTCCACGGGCGATGCGTGCAAGCCGGCTCCCACCCCGCAGCCGACGCTCTTCGGGGCGCCCTCCAGCGAGACGTTCTCCGGCGCGGGGAACATCGCTGCGCCGCCGCCGGCGGCTGTCACGCCGAGGTCCTTGACGCGGGCGCAGAAGCTCGCGAAGGCGCTGAGGGCGTGCAGGCGAGAGCCGAGGAAGAGGCGAGCTGTGTGTAAATCGCGGGCGAGGAAGCTCTACGGCGCGAGGGGATCGAAGGCCGCCGGGAGATCCTCCGTCGTGCGCAGGGGAGAGTCGCAGAGGCCATCATGACTACGGTGAAAGGCGGGCCCATGAGCATCAGGTGCGTTCTCGGGGCGGCGGTGTGCGCCGCGCTGCTGGCGGCCCTCGCGGGCGCGGCGCCCGCGAACGCCGCGTCTGCGTGGTGGCATCTCACCTCCATCTCGCGGCCGGCACCCATATCGACGGCGCCGCCCGCCGACGAGGTCCAAAAGGTCACGGTGACCGCCACGCTGGGCGCCGTCGAACTCAGGAAGAATGGGAGTGCTGCCAGCTTCAAGTTCGACGCGACCCACGAAGAAGTGCAGGAAGCCCTGGAATCGATCTACGGGGCTGGGAACGTGGGAGTGGCAGGGGGGCCCGGTGGTAGCGAGCCGTACACCGTTACGTTCATCGGAGATCTCTCCGATCAGCCGGTGGAAGTGATGCGAGGTGAAAATGGAGCGACGGTGAGCGAGGTCACACGTGGGCGCAACGACGGTCAGATCGTCATGACCGCCGCCAACGTCGGCGACGCGGTCACCAGTGGCGCCGGCGCTCCCGTGACGCTCGCCGGCAGGCTGCCCCACGGGCTGAGGGCGGTGGTCGTCGAAGGCGTGGGCCTGCCCGGTGACGTCAGGGAAGAAGGGAAATGCTCGGTCGCGACGGTCAGTTGCACCTTCGAACAGCAGGTGCCGCCGTACCAGCAGGTCGAAGTCACAGTCTCGGTGGTCGCGGAAGCGGGCGCTGAATCGGGGTTCGCTGAAGCAAGCGTCTCGGGTGGGGAAGCGCCGTTCACGTCGGTCAGGCGGCCGGTCGCGGTCGGCGGCGCACCGGCGCCGTTCGGCGTGCAGGCCTATGAACTGACCCCCGAAACGGAAGGCGGCGGGCTCGATACCCAGGCCGGCTCTCATCCATTCCAGCTGACCACCACGACTAGACTGAACCAGACCGGCGACTGGGGTAGACAAAACCTCTCCGAAGTGGTGGAACCGGTGACGCTGGCGAAGGATCTGAACTTCAAGCTGCCCCCGGGTCTGGTCGGCAACCCAACCCCGATGCCGCAATGCACTCTCCTGCAGTTCCTCACCTTCACTGCGGGCAACGAAGCAAACGAGTGCCCACAGCAGACAGCGGTGGGAGTGGCGCTCACGACGTTCGACCTGAGTGTCACTGGATATACGACATCTACGACGCCCGTCTTCAACTTGGAACCGGAAGTCGGCGAGCCCGCCCGGTTTGGCTTTGTGGTGAAAGGGAGCCCGGTCTACCTCGATACGTCGTTGCGTACCGGCGGAGACTATGGCGTGACGGTGAGCGTCGACAACATCACCCAGACCGTCGCGTTCGTGGGCAGCCAGTTGACCCTGTGGGGCGTGCCCGGGGATTTCCGCCACAACGACTCCCGTGGTTGGGGATGCATGTATAAGAGCGAGGGAGGCGAAGTCGCGAGGTTCGCGGAACAGAACGGACTCGTGTGTCTGGATGAAAACACGCCTCATCCGCCGCCGTTCCTGTCCCTGCCCACGGAGTGCGCGGGTCCGCTGCAGACATCCGTGGAAGCGGATTCGTGGAGGCAGCCGGGCGTCTTCGGGGGCGTCTCGACGGTCGAACCGATGGGGACCCTGGATGGCTGCAACCGGCTGCCGTTCGCGCCGAGCATCAAGGTGACTCCCGATGGGCAGGCGGGGAGCACGCCGACGGGGCTGACGGTCGATGAGCACGTCTCACAGACCTCGACCCTGGACGGGGAAGGCCTGGCGGAGTCGGATGTGAAGGGGCTCTCGGTCACGCTCCCCGAAGGCGTGGCGCTGAACCCGGCGGCGGCGGACGGCCTGCAGGCGTGCTCGCTGGAAGGGATCGGCCTGCAGAGTGGGGAAGCGTCGTCGTGCTCGGAAGCGGCGAAGGTCGCGACCGTAAAGATCAGGACGCCGCTGCTGCCCGAACCGCTTGAAGGCGCGGCGTACCTGGCGACGCAGGACGCGAACCCGTTCGGATCGCTCGTCGCGATGTATATCGAAGCGTACAACCCGATCTCGGGGGTGCGCGCGAAGGCCACCGGGGAAGTGGTGGAGGATCCGGTGACGGGCCAGTTGACGGCGCACTTCGAAGGCGACCCGGTCTTCGAGGACGACCCGGCGTACGCGAACGACGTGGCGGCGCAGTTCCTGCCCGAGACGCCCTTCGAAGACGTCGAACTGCACTTCTTCGGCGGCGACCGCGCGCCGCTGGCGACCCCGGCGAAGTGCGGTGCGTACACGACGACGGGGACGTTCACGCCGTGGTCGGGGAACCCGACGACCGAATCCTCATCGACGTTCGACATCGTGAGCGGCCCGAACGGGACCCCGTGCAGCGACCCGCTGCCGTTCAGCCCGACGTTGACGGCGGGCACGACGAGCATCCAGGCGGGCGGGTTCACGCCGTTCGAGATGACCATGAGCCGCGAAGACGGTGAACAGAACCTCCAGGGCGTCCAGCTGAAAATGCCCCTGGGGATGAGCGGCACGCTCTCGAGCGTGAAGCTGTGCGGCGAAGAACAGGCGAACGCCGGGACGTGCGGCCCGGAAAGCGAGATCGGCGAAACGACCGTCTCGGTGGGTGTGGGCGGGGACCCGTACACCGTCAAAGGCGGGAGGGTCTACATCACGGGCCCGTACAAGGGCGCCCCGTTCGGCCTCTCGATCGTCAACCCGGCGAAGGCGGGGCCGTTCAACCTCGGCCAGGTCATTGTGCGTGCGAAGATCGAAGTGAACCCGGAAACCGCGGCGCTCACGATCACTACGGACAACGAAGGCCCGTACAAGATCCCTACGATCATCGACGGCATCCCATTGCAGATCAAGCACGTGAACGTGGACGTCAACCGACCGGGGTTCACGTTCAACGCGACGAACTGCAGCCCGCTGGCGATCACTGGCAGCCTCGTGAGCACCGAAGGGTCCACCTCGGCGTTGTCGGTGCCCTACCAGGTCACCAACTGCGCGGTCCTCGCGTTCGAGCCGAAGCTCGAAGCATCGACGTCGGCCAAGACCTCCAGGGCGGGCGGCGCGAGCCTGCACGTCAAGCTCGGCTACCCCGCAGGCCCGTATGACGCGAACATCGCCAAGGTCAAAGTCGAACTCCCCAAGGCGCTCCCATCGCGGCTGACGACGCTGCAGAAGGCGTGCACGGCCGCGGTCTTCGAAGCCAACCCCGCGGCCTGCCCGGCGGCGTCGATTGTCGGCCATGCGACCGCCACCACCCCGGTGCTCCCGGTCCCGCTGTCGGGCCCCGCGTACTTCGTCTCCCACGGTGGGGAAGCGTTCCCGAGCCTGATCATCGTGCTCCAGGGCTACGGCGTGACGGTGCACCTGGTCGGTTCGACGTTCATCGACAAGGCGGGGATCACGAGCAGCACGTTCAAGACGGTCCCCGATGTCCCTGTCGGCACGTTCGAACTGACGCTCCCCGAGGGCCAGTTCTCGGCGCTCGCGGCGAACGGGAACCTCTGCAAGAAGAGCCTCGCTATGCCGACCGAATTCGTCGGGCAGAACGGCGCGCTGATCGAGACCAGCACGAAGATCGCCGTCACCGGCTGCGGCAAGGTGAAGCACAAAGCGAAGAAGGCATCCGAGCACCACAAGGGCAAGCGTGGGGCCAAGGCAAAGGGGAAACAGAAGAAGTAAGAGGCCCTCGATACCGTGGCGGCGATGCCGGCGCGTAGTTCAGTGGAGATCGATCCCCACCCGCGACGGGAACTGGGCTCCGAGGGGTGGCGCAGCCCGTGAGCGGCGGCGGGGGCAACCGGGCGCCGATCGCGCCTGACGCGGCCGGCGCGCGGCGCCTGACGGAGTGCCTGCGCGCCGGAGGCGTGGCGGTGCTTCCCACAGACACCGTCTACGGCCTCGCGTGCGACCCGTTGCGGCGTGAGGCGGTGCAGCGGCTGTACGAGCTGAAGGGCAGGCCCCCGGAGCGCCCGGCGGCGGTGATGTTCTTCACGCTCGATGCCGCGCTCGAGGCGCTCCCCGAGCTGGGCGAGCGGGAGCGCGTGGCGCTGCAGGCGCTCCTGCCGGGCCCATTGACGGTGCTGCTGCCCAACCGCGAGCGCCGCTACCCCCTGACGGGCGGATCGGACACCCTAGGCCTGCGCGTGCCGCTGCTGCCCGAGCGCCTGGCAGCCCTGTGCGCGGTGGAACGTCCCGTGATGCAGTCGAGCGCCAACCTCTCCGGCGGCTCCGACACGCGGCGTCTGGCCGACATCCCGCCCGCTCTGCTGGAGGGGGCCGACCTGGCGATCGACGGCGGCGAGCTCCCGGGAACGGCGTCCACGGTTCTCGACCTGCTCGACTACGAGCGCAGCGGGCGGTGGCGCATCGTGCGCGAGGGGCCGGCCGGGCGGGCCGAGCTGGAGCGGGCGCTGGAATGAGCCAGCCGACGCGGGCCGCTCGCTTCAGCCTGACGCTCGGTGCTCCGGCTCGGTGAGCGCGGCGATGTCGGCTAGATCCACGGGACGGCCGGTGGCGCGCTTCATCTTGATGAGGTCGTCGCGCCCGGCGATCGGGATCGGGTGATCGCCGGGGACGACTACGAGCGCGCGTTCACGCAGTTGTGGGAACGGCGCGGCGCCGGGCGCGTCGTGCAGCACGTCGACGTCTCCGTGGCGTGTCGAGAACTGCCACAGCGTCGCGCGGGGCAGCATCCGCGCGTCGATCTTCAGGCGCTCGCTGCCGGGGTTCAGCACCCGCGCGTCGAGTTCGGTGAGCGCGTCGGCCAGGCGCGTGAGGTTCTCGGGGGTCGGAGAGGGGATCAGATCGACGTCGTTGGTCATGCGCACGTGACCGTGCACCTGCACGGCGATGCCGCCGACCACCACGTACTCCACGCCGTGAGCGTCGAGCGTGGCGAAGATGCGCTCGACGTCGGGCGGTCCCGCGTCAGTCACGTTCGCGGGCCGTCCGTCCGGCGGCGGCGAGGCGTCCGGCCATGCTGTTCCACGAGAGCGCCAGCGCGAGCCGCTCCTCGGGCGTGCGCGCAAGCGTGCTCGCCATGTGGACGGGGTCCCACTCGGTCGGCAGCCGCCGGGCGCCGAGGACCGGCTCCTCGCCCATCGCGACCATCAGCTCGCGCAGCGTCGCGAACGTCGGCGAGACGACGCCGCGCTCGACACGACTCACCGCGGCCTGCGTCGTACCGGCGCGCAGGGCCAGTCGGCGCTGGCTCAGGCCGAGGCGCTCGCGGGTGCAGCGGACAAGCTCTCCAGGATTCATGATGCCATAAATGATATCAAGATAGAGTGGCGCCTGCGCACGGATCTGGTGGCCGTCCGTCCACGGAGGCCGCCGACGCGGGGCACGGAAGCCCCGCGCACACGGCCGCGGGACGTGTCCCGACCTGCGCGGATGCGCCCCAAAAGAACACCTATATATATGCGCGCATGTGATCTCCGCCACGTGCTAGCCTCGAAGATGGCCTTCGCGACTGGCGCCGGATGAGGTGGAGCACCACCGGGGAGCGGGGGCCGCAGTAGAGCAGCCGCGCGCCTGGGCACCCTTCCGCTTTCGTCCCCGAGGAGTGCCCTATGTCCGAGTTGAGTCCCGACTACTTCAACCGTCCCCTCGCCGAGGTCGATCCCGAGGTCGCCGAAGCGCTGCGCGGGGAGCTCGCTCGCCAGCAGGACACCCTGGAGATGATCGCCTCCGAGAACTTCGTGCCGCGCGCGGTGCTCGAATGCCAGGGGTCGGTGCTGACCAACAAGTACGCCGAGGGCTACCCCGGCCGGCGCTACTACGGCGGCTGCGAGTGGGTCGACGTCTCCGAGCAGCTCGCGATCGACCGCGCCCGCGCGCTGTTCGGGGCTGAGCACGCCAACGTGCAGCCGCACGCCGGGGCGCAGGCCAACACCGCCGTCTACCACGCGCTCTTGCAGCCTGGAGACACGATCATGGGACTCTCGCTCGCGCACGGCGGGCACCTCACGCACGGGATGCGCATCAACGTCTCCGGGCGCCTGTACGACATCGCCGCCTACGAGGTGGACCGCGAGAGCGGGCTGATCGACATGGACGCCGTCGCGCAGATCGCCCGTGAGCGGCGGCCGAAGCTCCTGCTCGCCGGCTGGTCGGCCTATCCGCGCCAGCTCGACTTCGTCGCCTTCCGCGCCATCGCACGCGAGGTCGGGGCGCTGTTGATGGTCGACATGGCGCACTTCGCCGGGCTCGTCGCCGCGGGTCTGCACCCCAACCCGGTCGAGTACGCCGACGTCGTCACCACCACCACCCACAAGACGATCGGCGGGCCGCGCGCGGGGCTGATCCTCTGCAAGGAGGAGTTTGCGAAGAAGATCGACTCCGCCGTCTTCCCCGGCCAGCAGGGCGGGCCGCTCGAGCACGTGATCGCCGCCAAGGCCGTCGCCTTGAAGATCGCCAAAAGCGAGCTCTTCCGCGAGCGCCAGCGGCGCACGCTCGACGGCGCCCGCGCGCTCGCCGAGCAGCTGCTCGGCGCCGGGCACGGCGTCTCGGTGCTCACCGGCGGCACCGACGTGCACCTCGTGCTCACCGACCTGCGCGACGTGCGCCCCGAGCTGACCGGCCGCGCCGCCGAGGATCGCCTGCACGACCTCGGCATCACCGTCAACCGCAACGCCGTCCCGTTCGACCCCCGGCCGCCGATGGAGGCCTCGGGGCTGCGCATCGGCACGCCGGCGCTCGCCACCCGCGGGTTTCAGCACGAGGACTTCGTCGAGGTCGGCGCGATCCTCGCCGCCGCGCTCACGCCTGGCTACGAGGCCCACGCCGGCGAGCTGCGCGAGCGGGTGCGGGCGCTGGTCGAGCGCTACCCGCTGTACGAGGAGCTCCCCGCGGGCGTACACGTGTAAGGGAGGCGGTCCTTGAGAGGGCCGTCATTTGGGGATCGTCCGCGCGGCGTTGTGCGGCGCCCGGGCGCGGGCGCGCCGGGCCTCCGTGCCCGGCGGCTGAGGTTGGGGCGCAGCCCGCCGCCCACCGCGCGCACGCGACCCCCGCGCCTGCGATGCTGTCCGCGGGCTTATGAGCACCCACGAGCTCGACGCGCTGTACGCCTTCCTGGCCGCCGCCGTTCTCACGGCGCTGCTGACGCCGCTCACGATGCGCCTCGCGCGGGCCGTCGGGGCGATCGACCAGCCGCGCGAGCGGGGGCTCTCCGAGCGTGCCACGCCGCTGCTCGGCGGGCTTGCGATCTTCGCCGGGACGCTCGTGGCCGGTCTCATCTGGCTGCCCGACGAACGCATCTGGCACGGCATGTTCCTCGCCGCCGCGTTCATCACGGTGGTGGGCGCGCTCGACGACCGCTTCGACCTGCCGCCGGCTGTGAAGCTCGTTGGGCAGGTGGCCGCGGCGCTGATCGTCGTGCACTACGGCATCGTCGTGGAACTGCTCACGCTGCCGTTCGTCGGCGCGCTGCACTTCCCCAACGCGGGGGGCGCGATCACCGTGGTCGGGTTGGTGGCGCTGATGAACGTCGTCAACTTCTCCGACGGCGTCGACGGTCTCGCCGCGGGGGTTTGCGCGATCATCGCCGTCGCGCTCGCGGTGATCGCGTTCGACCTCGGTCGGTGGGGGCCTGGCGTGCTCGCCGCGCTGATCGCCGGCGCGTCGCTCGGCTTCCTGCTCTACAACTTCCCCCCCGCCTCCTCGTTCATGGGCGACTGCGGCGCCAACCTGCTCGGCCTGCTGATGGGCTGCCTGACCGTCGAGGGCGCCGTCAAGACCGAGGTCGTGCTCTCCTTCGTGCTGCCGCTGATCCTGCTCGCGGTGCCGTTCCTCGACACGACCTTTGTGGTGCTCAAGCGCTTGAAGTACCGCCGCCCTATATATGCCTCCGACTCTGAGCACTTCCACCACCGCATGGCCCGCATCGGCTTCTCGCGCCGGCGCACGATCGCCTACCTCTACGGGTGGACGCTGCTGCTCGCCGGGTTCGCGCTCGCGCTGCGGTTCGTCCCGTACTCCGACCACCGGGGCCACCTCTACCTCGGCTGGACGCTCGTGATGGTCGCGCTCGCCCTGTGCGTCGCGGTCGCCTCCGTCTACCTGGTGTACGTGCTGGAGATCCTCAAGTTCCGCCGCCTCGACTCGATCCGCCTGCGCCGGCTGCGGCCCGAGGCCACCCCCGCGCAGATCGAGAGCGACGTCGCCCAGGACTTCGAGACCGGCGAGTACGAGACCGTCTCCTCGTGAGGGGCCTCGAGCTCGGGTTGAGCGCGACTTCCGGCCCCCGCGCGTGTCCGCCTGAGTAGCCCATGCGCCGCCCCTGCCGACCTCTTCGCCCTGCGCCGCGCCTGCTTGCACTGCTCGTAAGCTTGCTCGCGCTCGCCATCCCTGCGGGGGTCAGTTTCGCCGCGGCCCCTCCCGCGGCCGCGCACGCGCCCCTCGTTGGGATCGGCGAGCAGCAGCCCTACATGTTCGCCGACCCCCGCTTTCAGGCGCTCGGCATCCGCTACGCGCGCCTGTCGATCGGCTGGAACGCGCTGGAGAGCCGCTCCCAGAGCAGGGCGCTGGCGAGATGGCTGCGCGCCGCCCACGCCGACGGCGTGCAGCCGCTGATCTCCTTCGAACACTCCTGGATCACCGGCCGCCACCGGCGGCTGCCGAGCCCCGTGCAGCTCGGCGCGCAGTTCCGGGCGCTGCACGCGCGCTACCCGTGGGTCACCGACTTCGCGACCTGGAACGAGGCCAACTACTGCGGGCAGCCGACCTGCCACTCCCCCGCGCTGGTGGCCGCCTACTACGTGCAGCTGCGCCGCGCCTGCCCCTCCTGCGACGTGCTCGCCGCCGAACTGCTCGACGTGCCGGGCATGGTCACGTGGGTCGGCGAGGAGCGGCGTGCGCTCGGCTACGAACCGGGGATCTGGGGCCTGCACAACTACCTCGGCGCCAACCGCCTCTCGACCGCCTCCACGCGAGCGCTGCTGGGTGCCACCCACGGTCAGATCTGGTTCACCGAGACCGGCGGCGTGGTCGCCCGCCACAACCACTCTGCCCACGACTTCCCCGAATCGCCCGCCCACGCCGCCACGGTCACCCGCTTCGTGTTCGACCGCCTCGCCCGTCTCTCCGGGCGCATCGCGCGCGTGTACCTCTACCAGTGGAACGCCGGCACCCACCGTCCGGAGCCGTGGGACTCGGCGCTGATCGGGCCGCGCGGGACGCCGCGACCAGCGTTCTGGGTGCTCGTGCGCGAGCTCCACGTCCTCGGGCAGCTCCCCGCCACGCCCGCCGCTCGGGCGCTGGCCGAAACGGGGATGCTGGCCGAACGGGGGATGTTGGTCGAAACGGGGATTCGCGCCGGAGGCGCGTGTCTCCCGGCTTCGGTCGGAGGCGAACGTCTCCCGGCTTCGGTCGAAGGCGAACGTCTCCCGGCTTCGGTCGCCTCGGCCGCCCGCGCCGGGGGGTAGAGGACGCAGGACGCTGGCCAGCGTCGGCGAAGATTGCGATCGTGTTGTTTCTGCGTTCTGCTGGCCGGCGGACGCACACGCATCCTCCGTGGCCGGTACGCTTCAGCTCGCGTTCTGTGCCGGGCGGGTGCCGAGACGAGGCGTCCACCCACGGGCGCGCACGAGAGCCGCGCCCTCCGCTGGCGAGCGGGAAGGGCCACAGCCCTATGGGACACCCTCACGAACCACCTCCAAGCCACGGCAGGCCTCGCCGTATCTTGATCCTCTCCGCCGACGTCGGCGAGGGCCACGCCGCCGCCGCCCGCGCGCTGGCCGAGCAGATCGAGGCCTCCCCCGAGGATGCCGAGGTCCTCGTGATCGACGGTCTCGCCGCGATGGGGCGCGTGCTGCGCCAAGTCGTCCAGGACGGCTACCGCGTGCAGTTGCGCTTCCTGCCGTGGAGCTACTCGCTCGTCTACTGGCTGCTCGAGCGCGTGCCCCCCGTCCGCTGGCTCACCCGCTGGCAGCTGCGCCTGTTCGGCGCCCGGCCGCTCGCGCGCCACATCGCCGAGTACGACCCCGACGTGGTCGTCTCCACCTACCCCGCGGTCACCGTGGTGCTCGCGCGGCTGCGCCGCACCGGCGCGGTGACCTGCCCCACCGTCGCCACGATCACCGACCTCACGGGCCTCTTCTTCTGGGCGCAGCCCGGCATCGACATGCACCTCGTGATGTACGGCGAGTCGATGCCCTCGGTCGAGCGCATCGCGGGGGAGGGCTCCGCGCGCCTGGTGCGCCCGTTGATCTCCGCCGAGTTCTTGGAGCCCCGCTGCCCGCTGGAGTCCCGGCGCGCGCTCGGGCTGCCCACGGAGGGCCGCATGGTCGTCGTCTCCGGCGGCGGCTGGGGGGTGGGCGACGTCGAGGGCGCCGTGCGCGAGCTCAGTCGGGTGCCGGAGGTCTCGAGCATCGTCTGCCTCGCCGGGCGCAACGAGCAGCTGCACGAGCGCCTCAGCGCGACCTTCGCGAAGGAGGCCCGCGTCCACGTGTACGGGTTCACCGACGCGATGCCCCAGTTGCTGGCCGCCGCCGACGCGCTCGTGCACTCCACCGGCGGGGTGACCTGCCTGGAGGCGAAGGCGACCGGCACCCCCGTCGTCTCCTACGGGCTGCCCGTCGGCCACGCCCGCCTGAACACCCGCGCGATGGCGGATCTGGAGCTGCTGCGCCTCGCCAACGACACTGGCGAGCTGCGCGAGCACGTGCAGGCGAGCTTCGCGGAGCGCGGGGTCGCGCGTGGCGAGGACCCCTCCCTTGGCGGTGGGTCTCCCGAGCGCCACGACGAGCAGCTGCCGCTGGACGCGCGGACGGGCGGCGTCGCGGTCGCGGCCGCGGTCGCGTCCTGCGACGAGTCGCCGCGGACGGACCCCGCGCACGTTCACCTTGAGGAGCACCCGCACGCCGTGGACGTCGTGCTGCGGGCCCCCCGGCGCGTGAACCCGATTCCGCTCTGGCGTCTGCGGCTGGCCGCGTTCTGCGTCCAGCTCGTGGTGCTGCTGGGCGTCGGGATGTGGACGATGTCCACCGACGAGGTGTCCGCCGTGGCGGCGGCGATCCTACACGTGCACACGCTCGCGCAGGTGCGCACCGACCGGCCCGACGTGGGCGTGATCGTGCGCGCCCCCGCGGACGACGTCGTGCGCGTCGCGAGTGCCCTCGCCGCGCAGGGCATCCACGCCTCGTTCGCCGACGACGGGGCGCACGCGCCCGCCACGATCGCCGCGCTGCGCGCGCTCGGCGATCAGCTGCTCCCCGAAATCCCCACCGGCTCGAGCCTGCTGCGGTGGGTGCGCACCAGCGGCACGCTGCACGCTCAGGCCCGGGCGCTCGGCCTGCACCACCGCTTCTACTTCGTGACGCCCCGCGGCGGGCGCACGGGCGGCCTCACCGTCGGGCAGCTCGTGCTCGCGAGCTCCGCCGGCGCGACTCCCGTGAGCGGCGCGCTGCGGCTCTCCGCCCGCGGGCCCCTGCCTCAGCGGCCCACGCGCGCGGGCGACGTGCTCGTGGTGGGCGCCGACGGATCGGGCTTCTCGGTACGCGGCGTCGAGCGGCTCGTCTCCTGGCTGCGCGCCGACGGGCTCTCCGCCGAGCCGCTGGCTGCGCTCACCCGCTCGCGCTGAGGGCCGGCCCGGCCGTCCCGCGCCGCTGCCTGCCCCGCCTGCGCCTCGGCTGGTTCGGCCTCTTCACTCACCGGCTTGCCCTTACCGCCCGCGGGCTCCACTTCCATTAGTGCGAGCAACAGCGGCGAGCGGGCGAGCATCACGGCGCCCCCCAGCAGGACCAACAGCGACACCGCCAGGGGCACCCCGCCCAGCGGTGTTTCGGTGAAGTGCTCGCCCAGCAGCACCGGCGCGAGCGCGACCGGCACCGCGGTCTGCATGACGAACACGACCGGTGCCACCTGGATCGCGGGGCGCGACTGCAGCGCGCTCATCTCGCTGAGCGCGGCGATCGCGGAGACCGCCGCCGTGGCGAGGCCCCACGCGACCGCCACCCAGATGAACCCGTACCCCAGGTTGTCCGAGGCGAGCTTGGTCGCCACCCCGGTCCAGCCGTACGCCAGGCCCGCGGCGACGATCGTGACCATCGCCGGCGGCCGGCGCGAGAAGCGCAGCATGACGTACGGCAACAGGCTCGCCAGGCCGAGTACGGTCAACACGATCGCGATCACGGCATCGGATGCCTGGGTGTCGGTGTGCGGGGGGGCGCACAGCGCCGCGCCGAGCACGCCCACCACGATCGCGACCACGGCCAGGTGCTCCCGGCGCCCCGCGCGCTCGCCCAGCATCCGCTCGCCGATCACCAGCAGCACCAGCAGGCCGGCCGCCATCGCCGGCTGCACCACCACCAGCGGCGCCAGCGAGAGCGCCAGCAGCTGCAGCGGCCAGCCGAGCAGCGACAGGCCGGTGCCGAACAGCCACCGTCCGCGTTTGACCAGGTTCAACGCCAGCCCCAGGCGCAGATATTCGCGCCGCGGGGTCTGCTTGGCGTCCATCGCCTGCACCGCGACCCCTAGGCTGTAGAGGGTCGAGGCCCCCACCGCCGCCATGATTCCCAGCGCCAATTCGCCCATGCGTGCCCCCGATGATCGCAGCCTTGTCCCGCCGCTGGCGGGCGCGGTGGCCGGCGCGGCCGCGCTCGGCTACGCCCTCCCCGCGCTCGCGTTCCACCTGCGTGCGCTGCGCGGACCCCTGGGAATCGAGGACCGCACCGCCAGCGGCCGGGGATATGCGCTGACTTTTGACGACGGCCCCCACGCCCAGGGCACCCCCGCGGTACTCGAGATCCTCGCCGCCGTGGGCGTGCGGGCGACGTTCTTCCTGGTGGGTGAGCAGATCCTCCGCAACCCGGGGCTCGCCGAGGAGATCGCGGCGGCCGGCCACGGGGTGGGCCTGCACTGCCACCGACACCGCAACCTGCTGCGCCTCACGCCGTGGCAGGTCCGCGAGGACATCCTGCGAGCGCAGGCGATCATCGAGGAGGCCACCGGGCACTCGCCGACCCTCTACCGGCCGCCCTACGGAATCATCAACGCCGCAGCCATCGGCCTGGCTCGCCGCCGTGGGTGGCGCACACTGCTGTGGAGCCACTGGGGGCGGGACTGGGGGACCCGCGCCACGGCGGAGTCGATCGCCGCGCTGGTGACCGCAGGCGCGGGGGAGGGCTCGGTGCTATTGCTGCACGACGCCGACGACTACTCCGCCCCCGGCTCCTGGCGGCGCACCGTCGCGGCGCTGCCACGGGTGCTCGACATGCTCGGTGAGCGCGGGCTCCGGGACGTCGCGCCCTAACATTGCCCGATGGCCTCGGGCGTCCAGATGGAGACAGCCACCGGGGAACTGGCTCTACCGCCGCTGCCTGCGCGGCCGGCGCGGGAGGAAGTGAGCGTCGTCCCGCGCACGCGCTGGTGGGTCGAGGCGCTCGTGATCGTGTGGCTGTGCTGGGTCTACGACGCGGTCAATAACCTCGCGCCGCTGCGCGTGCACGCCGCGCTCGCGCACGGCTGGGGCGTGCTGCACCTGGAGCGCTCGCTGGGCCTCGACCCCGAAGTCGCGCTCAACCGCTGGCTGGCGGGCCACCACACGCTCG
Source organism: uncultured Solirubrobacterales bacterium (assembly GCA_963701215.1). Lineage (GTDB taxonomy): Bacteria > Actinomycetota > Thermoleophilia > Solirubrobacterales > Solirubrobacteraceae > Palsa-744. The sequence goes on along the minus strand of OY969580.1, from coordinate 2,711,808 downwards.
GCCTGCTGCTCTCCGACTACTACGACAACGCCCACTTCGTCGTGACCCTCGGGTTGCTGGGGTGGCTGTGGTACCGGCGGGCGGACATCTACAGGCCGCTGCGCAACGTCCTGGTCGCGATCAACGTGCTCGGGTTGGCCGTCTTCTGGCTGTACCCCACGGCCCCCCCGCGGCTGCTCGCGGGCGGCGGCTTCGACGACGTGGTGGCTTCGACCGGGGCGCTCGGGGGTTGGCACACCGGGCCGCTGGCCGCGGCCGCCAACCAATTCGCGGCGATGCCCTCCCTGCACATGGCCTGGGCGGTGTGGTGCTCGGTGGTGTTGTGGTCCATGACCAAAGAAGAGGGGCCCGGCTCATCGGCCTCCGGCCGACTGCGCCGCCCTCTCAGGAGACGTATATGGGTGCGCGCCCTGGCCGTCGTCTACCCGTGTGTGACCTGCATTGCGGTGCTCGCCACCGGCAACCACTACCTGCTCGATGTGCTCGCGGGCGTGGCCACCGCGGGGCTGGCCGTCGTGCTGGTACGCGCCGTCGAAGCGGCGTGGCGCGCGCGTGGTGGTGCACTTGCTTTTTGAGGCCCTATATATAGGTCCCAAAGCGGGCGTTGTACCACCGAGATCGCTACGTGGTCCCCGTGGCGCAGGGGATTATCCCCGTGGCGCATGTCACAAAGTTGTTACGAAGTCCTCGATCAGGTAGACTTCGCCGCGCTACCCCAGATGGTCAGAGGAAGGCTCGGGCAAAGTCCACACGGGCGGGCGCACGGGTCTTTTCATCTGTAGGGTCCCCAGTCAATCGTCCATGCCCAGTTCCGAGCCAGAACCGATGGCCTCTGCCACCCTGCGCGCCGGCGCGAGCCCGGTTGTCGAGCGATCCCTGATCGAGCTGCTGCGCCACCTCGACGTCGTGCTCGTGGTGCTTGCCGTCCCCGTGGCGGTGGCGCTCGGCGCACCCGCACTTGGCCTGCTGATCGCCGCGGGCGCGTGGCTTGCGCAGCGGGTCCTCGCGTACACCGACCAGCGGTTGATCGCCCGTGCGCGTGCACGGGGGGCCGGTCTCGGCGTTGGCCTCGTCGATGCGTTTGGGCGCATCTGGCTGCTCGCGGGGGCGATCGTCCTCGCCGGCGTGGTCGGCGGCCGCGCCGACGGGCTCGCGGCGGCCGTGACCATCTTCGCGGCTTACTCGGTGGCCTTCGCGATCCGCGTGGTCAGCGGACGACCGGGACTCGAGCGATGAGCGCCGTCGCAGGGGCACCGCCGATCGCCCCCCGGATGGGAACCCCGCCCACCCCGTCCACCCCTCAGCCCGAGAAGCAGGGGATGAGCCAGGCGCGGAAGGTCGGCTACGCGGTTCTCGGCGTCTGGCTCGGCGGGCTCGTCCTGTTCGCGATCCTGTTCGGCGTCACGGCTCACAAGGCCCCGGCCGTCGCCAGCGGCGCCTTCTCCCCGACGGACGAGTTCAAACTCGACACGTGGTTCCAGGTCGGGCCGATCGCGTTCAACAAGGCCATCCTCTACCTGTTGCTCACGGTCGGGATCACGCTCGGGGTGATGTTCTACATCGCCCGGCGTCTGCAGCAGCGCCCCGGGCGCCTGCAGGTCGCGGTGGAGATGTACTACGACTTCATGCGCCGCATCTCCCAGGAAAACCTGAACCCGGAGATGGAAGGGAGGTACTTCCCGCTGATCGCCACGATCTTCGTGTTCATCCTCGTCTCGAACCTGATCGGCTACATCCCGCTCCCCGTCAACTCAGGCGAGAGCTTCAACGTGTTCGGGGCGCACATCCCGTCGCTGCAGATCTACGCAGCCGACACCAACGTCGCCTTCCCGCTGATCCTCGCGCTGAGCGTGTTCGTCCTCTTCACCTACGAGGGAGTCAAGCACCACGGGCCAATCGGCTACCTGAAAAGCCTGATGCCGGGCGGCGTCAACGGCGCGATCGTCCCGCTTATCTTCGTGATCGAGATCCTCTCGAACTTCCTGCGCCTGGTCTCGCTGACGGTGCGACTGTGGGCGAACCTGCTCGCGGGACACATGCTGATCGCGTTCATGGGCGGGGAGCTCGGGGTGCTCGTCGGGCTGCAGGTCGTGTCCTGGTTTCTGTTGCCGGCCGGGGTCGCGATCTTCCTGTTCGAGGCCGTGCTGATCGCAGGTCTACAGGCCTTCATCTTTGCCATCCTGACCGCCATCTATCTCGGTAGCGCGGTCTCGAGCCACTAACAAACAAGGGAGCTGTCGAGCAATGGAGTTTCTCCACCTTTTCAGTGTGTTCCACCCGCTGATGCTGACCGTGGAACCGCTCATCAAGCAGAGCCAGGACGCCGGTCGGGCGATCGCGCTCGGCGTCGGCGCCGGCGGCGGTGCGGCCGGTGCCGGGGCGGGCATCGGGGCGGTGTTCAACGCCTCGATCCAGGCCAAGACCCGCCAGCCCGAGCTGCGCGCCGAGGTCGAGCGCGACCAGTGGCTCGGCTTCGCGCTCACCGAGGCGTGCTTCTTCTACGGCCTCGTCGGCGGGTTCATCGCCTTCTTCCTGTAGGCCACGATGCACCTCGCCGCCAACATCCCACTCGCAAGCGGATCGTTCCTGATCACCCCCAACGTGGGGCTGATGGTCTGGACGATCGTGGTGTTCGCCATCTCGCTGGCCATCCTGCGCAAGTATGTCTTTCCCCTGATAGCCAAAGCGCTCGACTCGCGTGTGCAGAAGATCGAGGGCGACATCGACGCCGCCGCGGATCTGCGGACCGAGGCAGACAAGGTGCTCGCCGAGTACCGCGAGCGGCTGAAGGAGGCGCGCACCCAGTCCGAAGAGATCCTCCAGCGCGCGCGAGAGACCGCCGACACGCACAAGGCCGAGGGCAAGGAGCGCGGGCAGGAGCTCGTCGCCGAGGCCGCCCGGAAGGCCGAACGCGACATCGAGGCCGCGACCAAGCGGGCGCTCGACGACATCCGCCGCGAGGTCGCGGATCTTACGATCATGGCCACCGAGAAGGTCGTGCGCAAGACGCTCGACGAGGCCGACCAGCGGCGGCTGGTCGAGGAGGCGCTGAGCGAACTGGACTTCTCCGGACTCTCCTCGGGAGCGCGGAGCAACTAATGGACGAGCTCGCCCAGGTATATGCCCGTTCGCTGTTCCAGGTCGCCCTCGAGCAGGGCAAGCTGGACGTGCTGCGCGAGCAGCTCGCCCAGTTCGCGGACGCGCTGGACCAGAACCGCCAGCTCGCGGTGTTCTTCTTCTCGCCCTACTTCTCGTCCGCCGAGAAGCAGCAGGCGCTCGGCACGCTGCTCGAGGGGGCGGATGAGAACTTCCTCAACTTCCTCTCACTGCTCATCGAGAACCACCGGATGCCGGTGATCTTTCGTATCCGCCAGGAGTACGAGCGGCTGTGGGACGAGGAGAACAGGACTCTGCCGGTGCAGATCACGAGCGCGATCGCGCTCGACGAGGCGACCACCGAGAGCCTCGGCCAGACGATCGGGGAGCGAGCCGGGCGGAAGGTCACGCTGACGGCGCGCGTGGACCCCGACATTCTCGGTGGCATCGTCCTCAGGGTCGGCAACTCGATCCTCGACGCCTCGATTCGCAGCCGCCTGGAGCAGTTGCGCCGGCAGGTGGCGTCCGCCGCCTAGAGCGGGGGGAGGGGGGAGGCATTCCCTCCCCCCTCCCCCCGGAACCCCCCTTCCCCCCTCCCGAGAAAAGCTAAGGACAAAGACATGCAGATCAACCCAGACGAGATCACGAGCATTCTCAAGAGCCGCATCGAGGGACTCGACGCCGGTGCGGCCGAGCTGACTGAGGTGGGCACTGTGCTGTCGGTGGCTGACGGCATTGCGCGCCTGCACGGGCTGGAGAACTGCATGTCCTTCGAGATGCTCGAGCTGCCCCACGGTGTCACCGGGCTGGCGCTCAACCTTGAGTCCGACAACGTTGGTGCGGTGCTGTTTGGTGATTGGGAGCGGGTTTCGGAGGGGGACACCGTCAAGCGCACCGGTGCGCTGCTGGAGATCCCCGTCGGCGAGCAGCTGCTCGGGCGGATCGTCGACCCACTGGGGCGCGCGCTTGACGGCAAGGGCGCGATCGCCGTGCAGGAGACGCGCCCGGCGGAGTTCAAGGCCCCGGGCGTCGTGCAGCGCCAGCCGGTCAAGCAGCCGATGCAGACCGGCCTGAAGGCGATCGACGCGATGATCCCGATCGGCCGCGGCCAGCGCGAGCTGATCATCGGCGACCGCCAGACCGGCAAGACCGCGATCGCGATCGACACGATCATCAACAACAAGGACACCGGGGTGGTGTCTGTGTACGTCGCGATCGGGCAGCGCATGTCCACCGTTGTGGCGCTCGCGCAGACGCTCGAGGAGTACGGGGCGCTTGAGAACACGATCATCGTCGCCGCGCCCGCGGACGAGGCGGCGCCGATCAAGTTCATGGCGCCCTACGCCGGCTGCGCGATGGGTGAGCACTTCCTCTACTCCGGCCGCCACGCGCTGTGCGTGTACGACGATTTGACAAAGCACGCGTACGCGTACCGCCAGATGTCGCTGCTGCTGCGCCGCCCCCCCGGCCGCGAGGCGTACCCCGGCGACGTGTTCTACCTGCACTCACGCCTGCTCGAGCGCGCGGTGAAGCTCAACGACGACCTCGGCGGCGGCTCGCTGACCGCGCTGCCCGTCATCGAGACGCAGGCCGGCGACGTGTCCGCGTACATCCCCACGAACGTGATCTCGATCACCGACGGGCAGATCTTCCTGGAGTCGAAGCTGTTCAACTCGGGCGTGCGCCCCGCGATCAACGTGGGGATCTCGGTCTCGCGCGTCGGCGGCAACGCGCAGATCGGGCCGATGAAGAAGGTCGCGGGCCGCATCAAGCTCGAGCTCTCCCAGTACCGCGACCTGGAGGCGTTTGCCCAGTTCGGCTCGGACCTCGACGCCGACACGCAGCGCACGCTCGCGCGCGGCGAGCGCCTGGTGGCGACGCTCAACCAGCACGAGCGCGCGCCGCTCGCGGTCGAGGACCAGACGGTGCAGATCTTCGCCGCCACCAACGGCTACCTCGACCGGCTGCTCGTCGAGCGCGTCCCCGAGTTCCTGCTCGCCCTCACCGAACGCCTGCACTCCCAGCACCCCGAGCTGCGCGAGAAGATCAACGGCGGGGACTGGTCGGAGGAGACGCAGAAGGAGGTGCGCGACACCGTCGACGCCTTCGCGGCCGACTTCGGCTACGACCTCGACGAGGAGGGCCAGCCGCTGGACGAGGACGCGCCGCTGCGCCAGGACGAGGGTGCCCGGGGCACGCAGGAGGAGTCCACCAGGGAGAAGGAGCCCCAGCCGGCCTAGCGCCGGCCGCGGAGCACGACCATGGCCTCTCAGCGCGACGTCAGGAACAAGATCGCCTCGGTGAAGAACATCCAGAAGATCACCCGGGCGATGGAGATGGTGGCCGCCGCCCGCCTGCGGCGCGCCGAGCAGCGGATCGTCGCCCTGCGCCCCTACGCCGACGCGCTCGGGCGCATGACCCGCCAGGCGGCGCTCGCAGCCGGCGCGGAGGCCGGCAGGCTGCCGCTGCTGCGCGAGCACGAGTCACAGACCAACGTCGCGCTGCTGCTCGTCACCGGCGACCGCGGCCTCGCGGGCGGCTTCAACTCGCAGATCATCCGCGCCGGCACACGTCTCTCGAGCGACCTTGCCGAGCAGGGGCTGCGCAGCAGTTGGTTTGCGACCGGCCGGCGCGGGGTCTCCTCGCTGGCCTTCCGCGGGTACGAGCTCAGCGGCTCCTACACCGGCTTCGCCGACCGACCGGCCTACGCGGACGCGCGCACGATCGCCGACGATGTGATCCAGGCCTACGTGGACGGCCGCGTCGACCGCGTCGAGATGATCTACAACTCCTACGTCTCGCCGCTTACTCAGCACGTCACGCGCCAGACGCTGCTGCCCCTCACCCACGAGGCGATCGCCGGCGGGGAGGGCTCGCCCGAAACCGCGCGGGACGGCGAGCCCGCGGCCCGGCGCCCGACGCCCGTCGACTACGAGCCCGAACCGGAGAAGATCCTCCGCCGCCTGGTGCCCGATTACCTCGAGGTCTCCGTCTACCGGGCGCTCGTGGAGTCCGCCGCGGGCTTCTTCGGGGCGCAGATGACCGCGATGCGCAGCGCCTCGGAGAACGCCGGGGAAATCATCACCGACTACACCTTGCAGATGAACCGCGCCCGCCAGGCCGAGATCACCCAGGAGATCATGGAGGTCGTCGCGGGTGCCGAGGGCTTGAGCTAGAACTTCGACATACAGGAGATGCAGAGACCAATGGAGGCGAGCACAATCAGCGCAGAGGCCACAGCCGGCAGCGAGCAGCGCAACGTCGGGCGCATCGAGGAGATCCAGGGCGTCGTGATCGAGGCCGTCTTCCCCGACCGCCTGCCCGAGATCAACCATGCGATCACCGTCGCGCGGTCCGCCGCCGCGGCGGCCGAGGAGGCCGAGGACATCGCGGCCGCCCGCGAGAACGTGCTGGTCTGCGAGGTCCAGCAGCACCTCGGCGATGACCGTGTGCGCGCCGTGGCGATGGACACGACCGACGGCCTCGCGCGCGGCGCGGAGGTGGTGGACACCGGCGGCCCCATCACGGTGCCCGTCGGGGAGGTCACGCTCGGGCGCATCTTCAACCTGCTCGGCGATCCCATCGACCTCGGCGCCGAGTTGCCCGCCGACGTCGAGCGCCGTGGCATCCACCAGCAGGCCCCGCGTGCGGAGGACCTCACGCCGACCACCGAGATGTTCGAGACCGGCATCAAGGTCGTCGACCTGCTCGCCCCCTACGCCAAGGGCGGCAAGGTGGGGCTGTTCGGCGGCGCGGGCGTCGGCAAGACGGTGCTGATCCAGGAGCTGATCCACAACCTCGCCAAGGAACACGGCGGGCTGTCCGCGTTCTGCGGTGTGGGCGAGCGCTCGCGCGAGGGCAACGACCTGTGGCTGGAGATGAAGGAGTCGGGCGTGCTCGACAAGACGATGCTCGTCTTCGGGCAGATGAACGAGCCGCCCGGCGCGCGCATGCGCGTGGCGCTGTCGGGGCTGACGATGGCCGAATACTTCCGCGACCAGGGCCAGGACGTGCTGCTGTTCATCGACAACATCTTCCGCTTCGTGCAGGCCGGCTCCGAGGTCTCGGCGCTGCTCGGACGGATGCCCTCCCAGGTCGGCTACCAGCCGACGCTCGAGACCGAGATGGGCCAGCTGCAGGAGCGCATCACCTCCACGCGCGAGGGCTCGGTCACCTCGGTGCAGGCGATCTACGTCCCCGCCGACGACCTCACCGACCCGGCGCCGGCGTCGGTGTTCGCCCACCTCAACGCCACCACGGTGCTCTCCCGGGCGATCTCCGAGAAAGGCATCTACCCCGCCGTGGACCCGCTCGACTCCACCTCGACGATCCTCAAGGCCGACGTGCTCGGCGAGGACCACTTCCGCGTAGCCAACCGCGTCAAGGAAATCCTGCAGCGCTACAAGGAGCTGCAGGACATCATCGCGATCCTCGGCATCGACGAGCTCTCCGACGAGGACAAGCTCACCGTCCAGCGCGCGCGCAGGATTGAGCGCTTTCTCTCCCAGCCGTTCTTCGTGGCCGAAGAGTTCACCGGGACCCCGGGCGCGTACGTGCCGATCGCGGAGACCATCAGGGGCTTCGAAGAGATCATCGAAGGCAAGCACGACGAGGTGCCCGAGAGCGCGTTCTTTCTGAAGGGCACGATTGACGAGGTTGTTGCGGCGGCGAAGAGGTAACTCGTGGCGCACGCGAAGTTCCCCGCTGAAGTCATCACTCCCGAGGGCGAGGTGTTCTCCGAGGAGATCGAAATGCTCTCCACGCGCACCGCCGTGGGCCAGATCGGCATCCTCGCCAACCACGAGCCGCTGCTCGCGCAGCTCGAACCGACCGAGCTGCGGTTGTACCGCTCGGAGACGGAGATCGTGCGCTTTGCGCAGGCCGAGGGCTACCTGCAGTTCGCGGAGAACCGGGCACTCGTGCTCGTCGAGCAGGCGCTCGCCCCCGAGGCGCTTGACCGCGCGAGCCTCCAGACGCAGCTGGCCGACGCTCGCGCCGCCGCCGAGCGGGCGCCGGAGGACAGCGAGGCGCGGGCGCGCGCGCTGCGCGACTGCAAGCGCTACGAGGCGTTCCTGAGCGTCGAGGGCTAGCCTTCGCTGTGCACATGAGTCCGGAACGCGAGCCGATTGCGGTCATCGGCACCGGCTACGTGGGCCTGGTCACGGCGGCCGGCTTCGCGGAGCTGGGCTCCGAGGTGTGGTGCGTGGACATCGACGCCGCCAAGGTCGCCCGCCTGCAGCGGGGGGAGGTGCCGATCTACGAGCCCGGCCTGGAGGCCCTGCTGGCCAAGCACTCGGGGCGGCTGCACTTCTCGACCGAGCTTGGTGAGGCGCTGGAGCACGCTCGCCTGCTGTTCGTGGCGGTAGGCACCCCGCCCACCTACTCTGGCGACGCCGATCTGTCATCGGTGCACGCGGTGGTCGACGCGATCACGGCCTCCGAGGGTCACGCGCTGGTGATGAAGTCCACGGTTCCCTGTGGCACCGGGGTGGCGATCAAACGCGTCTTCGGCGAGCAGGGCAAGGGGGGACTGAGCTACGTGTCCTGCCCCGAGTTCCTCAAGGAGGGCTCGGCGGTGCACGACTTCCTGAACCCCGACCGCGTGGTCGTGGGAGACGCCGGCGACTGGGCCGGGGACGCGGTGGTCGAGCTCTACCGTCCGCTGTTGGACACCGCGAACGGTGCCGGTGGTGGCGGTGCGCTGGTGCGCACAGACGTCGCCTCGGCGGAGATGGTCAAGCTCGCCTCCAACGCCTTCCTGGCGACCAAGATCTCGTTCATCAACGAGATCGCCAACGTCTGCGAGGAGACCGGGGCGGACGTGGTGGAGGTGGCGCGCGGCATGGGCCTGGACGAGCGCATCGGGCCGAAGTTCCTACAGGCCGGTATCGGCTTCGGCGGCTCCTGCTTCCCGAAGGACGTCAACGCGCTCAAGCAGCTCGCTGGCAACTCCGGCTACCACTTCCAGCTGCTGACCGCGGTGATCGAGGTCAACGAACTGCAGAAGCGCCGCGTGATCGGCAAGCTGCAAAAGCACCTCGGCAGCCTGGTAGGCCGGCGGGTGGCGCTGCTGGGGCTGGCGTTCAAGCCCGACACCGACGACATGCGCGAGGCGTCCTCGCTGGTGCTCGCCGCGCGGCTGACCGCCGACGGGGCGTCCGTCAGTGCTTACGACCCCGTGGCCGAGGAGGAGGCGCACGTGCTGCTCGGCGGGCTGCAGCTCGCGGACTCAGCCCTGGAGGCCGTGCGCGGGGCCGACGCGGTGGTGCTCGTGACCGAGTGGGTGCAGTGCACGGGCCTGGACTGGGCGCAGGTCGCCGCGGCGATGCGGGGCACCGTCGTGATCGACGGGCGCAACGCGCTCGACGCCGACGCTGTGCGCGCAGCGGGGCTCGTCTACGAGGGGATCGGGCGCGGTTAGTGGCGCGTCCCGCAAACCCACTGCTGGTTCGATCGCCGTTCCCACGCCAACAGCTGCTGGTTGGATCACCGTTCCGAGACCGACGGGCTAACTGGAGCGACTGCCGATGCAGGCCGTGATCCTCGTCGGCGGCGAGGGCACCCGCCTGCGCCCGCTGACCTCCACCGTGCCCAAGCCGCTCGTCCCGCTCGTGGACCGGCCGTTCATCGTGTACATGATCGAATGGCTGCGCGCGCACGGGATCGAGGACGTGATCATGTCCTGCGGCTTCCTCGCCACCTCCGTGCGCAACGTGCTGGGCAACGGCTCCGGACTCGGGATCCGTCTGCGCTTCGTGGAGGAGCCCGACCCGCGCGGCACCGCGGGGGCGCTGAAGTTCGCCGAGTCGATGCTCGACGAGCGCTTCCTGCTGCTCAACGGCGACGTGCTCACCGACCTCGACCTGACCGCCCAACTCGCCCAGCACGAGCGCACCGGCGCGCGGGCGACGCTCGCGCTGGTGCCCGTCGAGGACCCCACCGCGTACGGGCTCGTGCGGCTCACCCCGGAGCACGCGGTGGGGGAGTTCGTCGAGAAGCCCTCCTCCGACCAGTTGGAGGGCAGCACGGGTGGCGCCTGGACGGCAGGCCCCGGCGGCGGGAGTCGTCCGCTTCACACCTACACCAACCTGATCAGCGCCGGGGCGTACGTGCTGGAGCGCGAGGTGCTCGAGCTCGTGCCCCCCGAACGCGCCGTCTCGATCGAGCGCGAGGTGTGGCCGCTGCTGATCGGCGAGGGCCTCTACGGGTTCCCCTCGGAGAGCTACTGGCTGGACATCGGGACCCCCGAGCGCTACCTGCAGGGCACCTTCGACATCATCGAGGGCCGGGTCCGCACCGCGGTCGGCGAGCTCGTCGGCAGCGACTACCTCGCGGTCGCGCCCGACGCGCAAGTGCAGGGGCGTGTGGTCCCCCCCGCGGTGCTGCAGCGCGGCGTGCGCGTCGCGGAGGGCGCCCAGGTCGGCAGCCTCGTAGTGCTCGGCGAGGGGGTCGCGATCGGCGCGGGCGCTACCGTGGAGCGCTCGGTTGTCTTGAACGGAGCGGAGATCGGCGCGGGCTGCACGCTGCGCGACTGCATCGTCGCTGCGGGCTGCCGCGTGGGGGAGGGCACCCAAATCACGGGCTCGGCGGTGCTCGGTGAGGGGGTCACGGTGGGGGCGCACAACGTCGTGACCCGCGGTGCGCGTATCTTCCCGGGCTTGACCCTTCCCGACGGAGCGCTGAGGTTCTCGTGAGCACGCGGAGCGGTGGGGCTCTCGTGAGCGCGCGGGCGCCCGTGGTGACCTCGCCGGCACGGTCCCGCGTGCTGGGTGTGTGCGTGCCGACCCTCTCACCTGAGAGGATGGTGTGGTGACCGAGAACACGCTGACCACCCTCTCGCGCGAGGCGATCGCCGAGGTGGACCGCTCCGGGCAGCTCGCCGACGTGCTCGCGCTGCCCGAGCACCTGCGCGACGCGCTGTGGCGCGTGGAGTCGGCGATCATGAACGAGTGGGACACGCCCGGCGGGCTCGTCGTGGCCGGGATGGGGGGCTCGGCGATCGGGGGCGCGCTGGCGGCTGCGGCGCTCGGCGACCACGCTTCGCGGCCGATCCTCGTCACGCGCGCGTACGGGCTGCCGCCGTGGACGACGCCCGAGACCACCGTGCTGTGCGCGAGCTACTCCGGGGACACCGAGGAGACGCTCGCCTGCTACGAGTCCGCCGGCGCGCTCGGCGCCCAGCGCGTGGTGGTCACCACCGGCGGTCGCCTAGCGGAGCTGGCGCGCGCCGACAAGGTGCCGGTGATCCCGCTCCCCGGCGGTTTCCAACCGCGCGCCGCGGTCGCCTACATGACGGTCGCCTCCCTGGAGGTCGCCGCGCTCTGCGGCGCCGGCCCTCGCCTCACCTCGGAGATCGACGTCGCTGCCTCCCACGCCGAGCAGCTCGTCGCCGAGTGGGGCCCCGACGCGCCGGAGGACTCGCTCGCCAAGACGATCGCTGGTGGCCTCTTGGGCACAACGCCGGTGATCGCCGGAGCCGGGCTGACGAACCCGATCGCCTACCGCTGGAAGACTCAGATCAACGAGAACGCCAAGCAGCCGAGCTTCGCAAGCGAACTACCCGAGCTCGACCACAACGAGATCGCCGGCTGGGAAGGCGCACGCGATTTGAACCCACCCGCCCGCTTCTCGGCGGTCTTTCTCGACGACTCCGACGCGCACCCGCGCGTGAAGGAGCGGATGGACCTGACCGAGCGCCTGATCGCCGACAACGCCGCGACCAGCTTCCGCCTAGAGACACGCGGGCAGACCGCGATCGAGCGGGTCTTCTCGCTGGTGCTGCTCGGTGACCTCGTCTCGATCTACCTGGCGACGCTGCGCGGGGTCGATCCCGGGCCCGTGCGGGTCCTGGACGAGCTGAAGTCCGCGCTGGCCGCCCGTTGAGCGGCCAGGAGCGTGTGATACCGTCCGAGGCGGCCGAGGAGCGCTGCGACGGGCTCTGATCCGCCACGCTCGGCCTCTCTGCAGCAAGGGCGCTCACCTGACCGGACAGGAGGACTCGTCATGTCAGCAGTGGCCCCCGCCGCAACGCTGAGCACCGACTTCAAGGTTGCCGACCTCTCCCTCGCGGAGCTCGGGCGCAAGGAAATCACGCTTGCCGAGCACGAGATGCCCGGTCTGATGGCGACACGCGCGGAGTACGCTGAGGCCCAGCCGCTGCGCGGCGCGCGGATCACGGGCTCGCTGCACATGACCGTCCAGACCGCGGTGCTGATCGAGACGCTGACGGCGCTCGGAGCTGAGGTCCGGTGGTGCAGTTGCAACATCTTCTCCACGCAGGACGCCGCCGCCGCGGCGGTCGCGGTGGGCCCTGACGGCACTCCCGAGGAGCCCCGGGGGGTGCCGGTGTTCGCGTGGAAGGGGGAGACACTGGAGGAGTACTGGTGGTGCACCGACCGGGCGCTGCGGTGGCCGGGGGATCCCGCTTCCCCGAACGGGACGGGCGCCGACGGCCCGAGCGGGGACGGTCCAGGCACCGCCGGCCCGAACATGATCCTCGACGATGGCGGCGACGCCACGCTGCTGATCCACAAGGGCACCGAGTACGAGGCCGCCGGTGCCGTGCCCGATCCGGCGAGCGGGGGTCCATATTCCGAGGAGCTCCAGGTGATCCTCTCGCTGTTGCAGCGCTCGCTGGGTGAGGACCCGCAGCGCTGGACACGGATTGGGGAGGGCATCAAAGGCGTCACCGAGGAGACCACCACCGGGGTGCACCGGCTGTACGAGATGACCGAGGCCGGCACCCTGCTGTTCCCCGCGATCAACGTTAACGACTCAGTGACGAAGTCGAAGTTCGACAACCTCTACGGCTGCCGCCACTCGCTGGTGGACGGCATCAACCGCGCTACTGACGTGATGATCGCCGGGAAGATGGCCGTGATCTGCGGCTTCGGGGACGTCGGCAAGGGCTGTGCGGAATCGCTGCGCGGCCAGGGCGCACGTGTGGTCGTCACCGAGATCGACCCGATCTGTGCGCTGCAGGCCGCGATGCAGGGCTACACGATCCGCACGCTCGAGGATGTGGTGGAGGAGGGCGACATCTTCGTCACTTGCACCGGCAACCGCGACATCATCCGCGCCGAGCACATGGCGCGCATGAAGCACCAGGCGATCGTGGGCAACATCGGGCACTTCGACAACGAGATCGACATCGCCGGCCTGGCCCGCGTGCCAGGTGTCGAGCGGATCAACATCAAGCCGCAGGTCGACGAGTGGGTCTTCCCCGACGGCCACGCGATCCTGATGCTCTCCGAGGGGCGCCTGCTGAACCTCGGCAACGCCACCGGTCACCCGAGCTTCGTGATGAGCAACTCCTTCACCAACCAGGTGATCGCCCAGGTGGAGCTGTTCACCAAGAACGACGAGTACGAGAAGCGCGTGTACGTGCTCCCCAAGCACCTCGACGAGAAGGTCGCGCGCCTGCACCTCGACGCGCTCGGGGTCCGCCTCACGAGGCTCAGCGATGCGCAGGCCGCCTACATCGGCGTCCCCGTCGAGGGTCCGTACAAGCCGGACCACTACCGCTACTAGCGTTTTGAGTCGGGCGGGCGGTGTCCCGTATGCACTTTTGAGCACCCATATACTTCATTTTGTAAAGTGATATGGGGGCATTTGAATGACAACACACCACACCGGCTCGACCCCTCCCGTCCTCCGTCGGCGATTCGATAGCCTGCCGCCGCGATGAGAGCGATGGTCCTCGCGGCGGGGCTTGGGACCCGCCTGCGCCCGCTGACGTACGAGATCAACAAGCCGATGGTGCCGGTGCTGGACCGGCCCGTGATGGCGCACATCGTCGATCTGCTCGACCGGCAAGGGTTCGACGAGACGATCGCCAACCTGCACTACTTCCCCGACTCGATCCGCGATTACTTCGGCGAGCGGCTGACCTACCGCACCGAGCCGCAGCTGCTGGGGACCGCCGGTGGGGTGCGGGGTTGCGCGGAGTTCTTCGGCGACGAGGCGTTCCTGGTGATCTCCGGGGACGCGCTGACCGACATCGACCTGCGGGCGTTCGCCGCCCGCCACCGCGAGGCGGGCGGCGTGGCCACGCTGGCGGTCAAGAAGGTGTCCGACACGCGCGAGTACGGCGTCGTGCTGCACGACCGTGCGGGGCGCATCACCGGCTTTCAGGAGAAGCCCGAGCCCGAGGAGGCGCTGTCGGACCTCGGCAACTGCGGCATCTACATCTTCGAGCCGCGTATCTTCGACTACTTCCCCGACCGCCCGTTCGTGGACTGGGCGCAGGACGTGTTCCCGGCGCTGCTGGCTCACGACGTGCCGTTCCACATCCACGAGGTCCGCGACTACTGGAACGACGTCGGCTCGCTGGCGGAGCTACGCCAGGGCACCTTCGACGCGCTGCGCGGCGAGCTGCGCTTACAGGTTGCCGGTGAGGAGGTCGCCCCCGGCGTGACCGTGGCCGGGGACGCGCCGCTGCCGAGCGACGCTGAGGTCGAGGGGCCTGTGTGGGTGGGGCGCGACGTGGAGCTCGGCTCCGGCGTGCGGCTGACGGGCCCGCTCGTGCTGGGCGACGGCGCGCGTGTGGGCGACGGGGCGCAGCTGCGCGAGAGCATCCTCTTCCCCGGCACGGAGGTGGCCGCGGAGGCGATCCTGATCGGCGCGATCGCCGGGCACGCCGGGATCCTCGAGAGCTTGCGGCCGCGGGTGGCATAAAAAGAGAGCCCGCCGAAGCGGGCTCTCAAAGCGCTGCCGCTCTGAACCGTCAGCACTCGGCATTCGGTCCAGCTCAGCGGGCACACCTATCGCAGCCGCCAACTATACAACATGCCCCCGCCGGGATTCGAACCCGGGACCTCGACCTTGCGATAGGCGTGCTCTATCCATTGAGCTACGGGGGCAGCCGCTCCTCGGATCGAGAAGCCGGCCGACCTTACCGGCCGCTTGTGATGTTTCAGTCGCGTCGTACATCTGCGGAAAAGCCGGTGGACAACCGCCGCCTGGGGGCGTAGCATCACGGGAAGAACAGTCTCCCCGACCGAAAGGAGGCACGCATGCAGATCGAGATCAAGGGCCGCAACGTGCCGGTCTCCGACGATTTGCGCAGACACGTGGAGCGCCGCCTGGAGAAAGTCTCGCGGCAGGTCTCCGAGTTCGCACGCCTGGAGATCGAGCTTCTGCGGGAGCCCAACCCGCGGGTTGCCGACCACCAGGTGGCCGAGGCCACGCTCTACCTGAAGGGGATCACACTGCGCGCCCGCGACGCCTCCCCACAGATGCTGCACTCGCTCAACCTCGTCGTTGATGAGTTGGCCCGCCAGGTCAAGCGCCATCGCGACCGCCGCCGCCGCAGACGCGAGACACGGGCGGCCCTCGCCGCGCTGACCGAGCTTGGATCGGTCAGCGAACGTGCTCTGCCCTCGCGGGGGATTCGAGTCCCACCCACCCCTCGAGTCCCACCCACCCGTCGAGTCCCACCCACCCCTGGAGTCCCGCCCCGCCCAGCCGTACCGTAAGGCGTAGGGGCGGTCCGCCCCCACCGGATCGTCTCCACCGGACACACCCCCAGGGCGCTACCCTGGGGGCGTGTCCCTCCTGGATCGGGCCCTCAACGTCGGCGAGGCGAAGAAGCGCAAGGAATTCGAGAAGCGGGTCGCGCTGATCGGCGCGTTTGAGCCTGAGCTCGAGCACGATACCGACGCGGAGTTGCGCGAGCGGATGGACACCCTGCGCGAGCGCGCCGCGGCGGGCGAGTCGCTCGACGACCTACTCCCCGAGTGCTTCGCGGTCGTCAGAGAGACCGGCAAGCGCACGATGGGAATGCGCCACTTCGACGTGCAGCTGATCGGCGCGATGTCGCTGCACGAGGGCTGCATCGCGGAGATGAAGACCGGCGAGGGCAAGACGCTCACGGCCACCCTCGCGGTGGCGCTCAACGCGCTGGCGGTGCGCGAGGTACGGGCGGGGCGCGGGGGCGACGGGGCAGGCGGTGACGCGCTCGCGAACGGCGCCGCGCAGGACGCAGGGCACGACGGCGCGCAGAACGGGGGGAGCCCCGCCGAGCAGAGCGCCGCCCACGCGGACGCAGCCGTCGCGAACGGTGGGAGCTCCGCCGATCGGGACCCCGCTGGGCAGGGGGGCGTGCGGCCTGGTTCCCGCACCGAACGCAAGGGCGTGCACGTGGTCACCGTCAACGACTACCTCGCCCGCCGCGACGCCGAATGGATGAGCCCAATCTACAACGCGCTGGGGATCTCGGTGGGGGTGCTTCAGAACATGCAGCCCTACGACGAGAAGCACCTTGCGTACGCCTGCGACGTCGTATACGGCACCAACTCGGAGTTCGGCTTCGACTACCTGCGCGACAACATGGCCAAGGACCTCTCCGAGAAGGTCCAGCGCGGGCACCCCTTCGCGATCGTGGACGAGGTGGACAACATCCTGATCGACGAGGCACGCACGCCGCTGATCATCTCCGGCGCCCCCGAACAGGCGGCCGACCTGTACGTGAAGTTCGCGCGTCTCGCCCCCACGCTGGTCGCGGGCAAGACGCCAGAAGGGATGGACCCGCGCTCCAAGAAGGAGTTCCTGGCCGACTTCGACTACGAGTTCGACGAGAAGCACAAGACGGTGTCGGTCACCGAGCAGGGAGTCGCCAAGGCCGAGCGCTTCCTTGGCGTCGACCACCTCTACCGCGCCGAGAACGGCCACCTCGTCAACCACTTGAACCAGGCGCTGCGCGCGGAGTCGCTGTACAAGCGCGACGTCGACTACGCGGTGATCGACGGCGAGGTGAAGATCGTCGACGAGTTCACCGGGCGCATCCTCGACGGGCGGCGCTGGTCGGAGGGCCTGCACCAGGCGATCGAGGCGAAGGAGGGAGTGCGCATCCAGGAGGAGAACCAGACGCTCGCGACGATCACCTACCAGAACTTCTTCCGCCTCTACGACAAGCTCTCCGGGATGACCGGCACCGCGCTGACGGAGGCCACGGAGTTCATGAAGATCTACGAGCTGCCCGTCGTGCAGGTCCCGACCAACGTGCCGATGATCCGCGGGGACCGCAACGACCAGGTTTACAAGACCAAGGACGGCAAGTGGAGTGCAGTAGTCCGTGAGATCGCGGCGCGCCATGAAGCCGGCCAGCCGACGCTGGTCGGCACGATCTCCGTGGAGGTCTCCGAGCTCCTGGGACAGCGCCTCAAGCAGCGCGGGATCCCGCACACGGTACTGAACGCCAAGCCCGAGCACGCCGCGCGCGAGGCGGAGACCGTCGCCGAGGCCGGCCAGCCGGGTGCGGTCACGATCGCCACCAACATGGCGGGCCGCGGCGTGGACATCAAGCTGGGGGGCAACCCCGAGCACCTCGCCAGGTTGGAGCTCGCCAAAGAGGGCCTGAAGCCCGACGCGGACGGCTACGAGCAGCGCTTCGTCGAGGTGCTGCCCGACATCGAAGCGCGCGTCGCGGCCAACCGCGAGCGCGTCGCGGCGGCCGGCGGTCTGTTCATCTGCGGTACCGAGCGCCACGAGTCGCGCCGCATCGACAACCAGCTGCGCGGGCGCGCCGGGCGCCAGGGCGACCCCGGGGAGTCGCGCTTCTTCCTCTCCGCCGAGGACGACCTCGTACGGCTGTTCGCGGGCGACCGCATCTACCGCATCCTCGACAAACTCGGCGGGGTTGACGAGGAGGGTAACGAGGAACCAATCGAGGCGGGGATGCTCTCCAAGCAGATCGAAAAAGCCCAGCGCAAGGTCGAGGAGCAGAACTTCCTGATCCGCAAACGCGTACTCGAGTACGACGACGTGATGAACGAGCAGCGGCGCGTGATCTACGCCTACCGCGACCAGGTGCTCGAGGGCGAGGCGATGGGCGCCCAGGCGCGCGAGCAGATCGGGCAGGTGATCGAGCGCACGATCGACGAGTACACCCAGGGAGACTACCTCGAAGACTGGGACCTCGGCGGTCTCTACACCGCCCTCTCGCAGTTCTTTCCGCTGGACCTCGGCGCGGAGGCCCTCAACCCCGGGGCGGTCGACCGCAGCCACCTCGGCGAACGGGTGCTGCAGGAAGCGCTGAAACGTTACGATGCGCGCGAGCAGGAGCTCGGCGAGGAGCTGATGGGCCAGCTGGAGCGCTACCTGCTGCTGCAGATCATCGACGAACGCTGGCGCGAGCACCTGTTCGACATGGACTACCTGCGCGAAGGCATCGGGCTGCGCGGCCACCTGCAGATCGACCCCCTCGTGGCCTACAAGAACGAGGCCTACACGCTTTTCGGCGATCTCATCAACAGCATCTGGGCGGACTACACGCGACTGATCTTCAACGTGCAGATCGTCGCCGAGGGCCCGAACGGCGGCGGGGCGCCTCCCGGGGCGGGGGGGACCCCATTCCCGGCGGCCGGCAATCCCACCCGCCCCGCGCGGGTCTCCTACTCGGGCGGCGGTGCCGTGATGGGGGCCGGGGCGATCGCGGCCGCCGCCGCGGCAGCTGGTGCCGGAGCCGGTGGCGCACAGGCGTACGCCGCCAATGGGGGCGGCGAGGAGTACGAGCTGGCGCCCGTGGTCGAGCAGCGCGTGGTCGACGCAGAGCACCAGGTGGGGCGCAACGACCCGTGTTGGTGCGGGAGTGGGAAGAAGTTCAAGAAGTGCCACGGAGCGTAGGAGCGCCGTAGACACTGATAGCGTTGGGGGCATGGCCACCACTGCCGCCTCCGAGTCGGTCCCGCAGAGACTTGCCGCGATACGCGAGCAGCTGAAGCTGCTCGCGGACTATCTTTGACCCGGCTGCGTTGAGTGAGCGCGCCGGGGCGCTCGAGGTGGAGATGGAAGCCCCGGGCTTCTGGGACGACTCTGAGCACGCCGGCAAGGTCGCGGCTGAGCACTCGCGCGTGGCGCGGCGCCTGGAGGCGTTCCGCACGCTCGAGAGCGACGTCGAGGATCTGGAGGGGCTCACCGAGCTCGCGCAGGAGGACGAGTCGCTGGCCGCGGAGGTCGAGGAGCACCTGGCCTCCGTGGAGGCGCGTCTGCGGGAGCTCGAGGAGCAGCGGCTCTTCTCCGGGCCCTACGACGCCGGCGATGCGCTCGTGACCGTCAACGCCGGCGCGGGGGGCACCGACGCGCAGGACTGGGCGGAGATGGTGCTGCGCATGGAGTTGCGCTGGGCCGAGTCGCGCGGTTTTCAGGTCGAGCTGCTGGAGGCGAGCGCGGGCGAGGAAGCGGGCCTCAAGTCCGCCACGTTCCGCGCCGCGGGGGAGAACGCCTACGGACTGTACGGCGCCGAGCGCGGGGTGCACCGCCTCGTGCGCCTCTCTCCGTTCGACTCCGCGCACCGCCGCCACACGAGCTTCGCCGGAGTGGAGGTCGCGCCGATCGTCGAGGAGACGGGTGAGGTGGAGATCGTCGACGACGACCTGCAGGTGGACACCTACCGCGCCTCCGGCGCGGGCGGCCAGCACGTCAACAAGACCGACTCCGCGGTGCGCATCACGCACCGCCCGTCGGGCATCGTCGTGCAGTGCCAGAACGAGCGCTCCCAGTCCTCCAACCGCGCCACGGCGATGGCGATGCTGCGCGCCAAGTTGCTCGAACGTCGCGAGCGCGAACGCCAGGCGGAGATCGCCCGCGAGAAGGGCGAGGCGCAGGACGTCAACTTCGGCTCGCAGATCCGCTCCTACGTGCAGCACCCCTACACGCTCGCCAAGGACCACCGCACCGCGCACGAGGTCGGCGACGTGCAGCGCGTGCTCGACGGCGACCTCGACGGATTCGTGCGCGCGTACCTGCTGCACACGGCGTCGTCGCACGGATAGTGTTTAGAACGGCTGAAAGACGTTCTTAGCGACTCGCCTGGATCTGCTCGCGCTCGGCCAACCGGTTGCGGCGGCGGAGCTGAGCCTCGCTCGCGCGCCGGTGCTCCTCGTCGGTGCTGGCGAGCAGTGGGGGCACCGGCATCGGGTTGCCCTGCTCGTCGACGGCCACCATCGTCAGATAGGCACTGTTGCTGTGCCGCCGCTCGCCGGTGCGCGGGTTCTCCGTGTCGACCCGCACTCCGACCTCCATTGAGGTGTGCCAGACGGCGTTGACACTGGCCTGGAATGTGACGAGCTCGCCGACGTGGATCGGGACCCTGAACGTCATACGATCCATGCTGGCGGTCACGACCCTGCTGCGACAGTGCTTGACGGCAGCCAGCCCGCCGGCCTCGTCGCACAGCTTCATGACCGTGCCGCCGTGCACAAAGCCGGCGCCGTTGGCGTCCAACGGTCCCATCCAGTGGGCGAGCGTGGCGTGCGAGTCTGCGGCGGGGCGCGCGTCCATGTCGCTGATCCTATGCCTATGCTGAAGGCGGTGAGCGCCCCTTCGGACGTCGATATCGAAGCGCTCGTTCGCACAGCGCTCGAGGAGGACGTTGGTGGCGGAGACGTGACGACGCTCGCGACGGTGGACCCCGAGGCGCGGGCTGACGCGGCGATCGCGCAGAAGGCGCCCGGCACGATCTACGGCCTGGACGCAGCGGAGGCGACCTTCGCACTGCTCGACCCCGACGCCCGCTTCGAGCGGCTCGTGGACGAGGGCGTGTGGCGCGAGCAGGGGGGGTTGGTGCTGTCGATCTCGGCGCGCGCGCAAGCGCTGCTCACGGGCGAGCGCACCGCGCTGAACTTCCTCGGGCACCTCTCCGGGGTGGCCACGATGGCGGCGCGCGCCGCCAGAGCCTTGGAGGGGACGGGGGCGCGGGTGCTCGACACGCGCAAGACCACCCCTGGGCTGCGAGCGCTGGAGAAGGCGGCGGTTGCTGCGGGCGGGGCGCATAACCACCGTGTGGGGCTGTACGACGCGATCCTCATCAAGGAGAACCACATCGCCGCCGCCGGAGGGATCGCGCAGGCGGTGGCGCGAGCACGCGCCGAGGCCCCCGGGCTTGCGCAGACGCTGGAGGTGGAGGTGCGCGACCCCGAGGAGATCGCCCAGGCGCTCGCCGCGGGCGCACCGCGGCTGCTGCTGGACAACATGGACGATGCGCAGCTGCGCGCCGCGGTCGCGCAGGTCGCCGGCCGCGCGCAGCTGGAGGCCTCCGGCGGCGTGACGCTGCAGACGCTCAGGGCCCGCGCGGAGACCGGGGTAGAATGGATCTCGATGGGCGCCCTCACCCACTCGGCGCCGGCGCTCGACCTGTCGATGACCCTGGAGGCGTTGCCGTGAACCTGCCGATGGCCCCCTCGCAGGCTCCGGCCCCCGCGCTCACCCCGCGGGAGATCGCGGAGCTGCAGGAGGAGGTGCGCACGCTCGCGGCTGCTCGCGGGGCGGTGATCCTCGCCCACAACTACCAGGTGCCCGAGGTGCAGGACGTCGCCGACTACGTCGGGGACTCGCTCGGGCTCTCGCGCAAGGCCGCCGCGGCCGAGGGGGATGTGATCGTCTTCTGCGGCGTGCACTTCATGGCAGAGACCGCCTCGATCCTCTGTCCCGAGAAGACCGTGCTGATCCCCGACCTCGACGCCGGCTGCTCGCTGGCCGCCTCGATCGACGCCGAGCAGCTCGCGCAGTGGCGCGCGCAGTACCCGCATGGGGTGGTGGTGATGTACGTGAACACCACCGCCGAGGTGAAGGCGCTGACCGACTACTGCTGCACCTCCGCGAACGCCGTCGATGTGGTGCGCCACATCTACGAGACCCACGGTTCCGACACCGAGATCCTGTTCGGCCCCGACCTATGGTTGGGGGCGTACGTGGAGAAGGAGCTCGGCCAGCGCATGCACGTATGGGACGGCGAGTGCCACGTGCACGCGGGCATCCGTCCCTCCGACATCGAGGCCACGCGCGCTGCGCACCCGGGCGCGGACTTCCTGGTCCACCCCGAGTGCGGCTGCTCCACCTCCGTGATGGAGTACGTCGCCGCCGGGGACATCTCCTCTGAGGGGGTGCACATGCTCTCCACCGGCGGGATGCTCGCGTACGCCGAGCAGGCCGAGCGGCGGGCCGCCCCCGGCGCGGTCGAGGGCGCGGGTGTCGAGCGGTGGGTCGACGGAGAGGGGGGCGCCCCGGCGGCGAACGGCAACGGCGGCGAGGGCGGGGATCGGGGCGAAGGACGCAGGGAGGTCGTTGTGGCGACCGAGGTGGGAATGCTTTACCCGCTGCGCCAGGCGGCGCCCGATATCGACTTCATCCCGGCCAACGCGGAGGCGAGCTGCCAGTACATGAAGATGATCACGCTCCCCAAGCTGCGCGACGCGCTGCGCGATATGAAGTTCGAGGTGCGCGTGCCTCCGGAGATCGCCGAGCGCGCGCGGGTGCCGATCGACCGGATGGTGGCGATCGGATAGGAGGCGTATGCGCCAACATTCGTTGAAATTTATGGACGCTTACGCTAACATTATTCCATGCTCACGAGCATGCCCACCAGAGAAGATGACCTTGCGGCGACGCTCATCGCCCAGATCGGCGCCAGGAGCGGACTCAGCCAGGCCGAGCTTGCGCGGCGCGCGGGAATCGACCGCTCGGTCCTGAGCGCCTACGCGCACGGCCGCCGGCAACCGTCTGTGGCGGCACTGGGGCGCATCGCACACGGCGCCGGCCTCGAGCTGGAGCTGGCTCCGGTGGCCAACGACGCCGCGGCCGAGCACGCCGGGCAGGTCCTGTCGATGGTTCTGGATCTGGCCGGGTCGTTGCCCTTCAAGGGGAGAGGCGAGCTCGAGTATCCGCCGCTGATCAGGCTTCGCTCGTGAGCGAGCTCGGCGACCAACTGCTTGCCGTTCACGATTGCCTCGTCGCCGCCGGCATCCCGCATGCGATCGGCGGCGCGATCGCGCTCGGCTACTGCACTCTCGAACCGCGCGGCACACGCGACGTGGATGTGAACGTCTTCGTCTCCCCCGAGCGCGCGCGGGAAGTATTCGCGGCGATGCCGGAGGGAGTCGAGCTCAGCGGCGCGCAACTCGAGCAGGCCGAACGCGACGGCCAGGTGAGGCTGCGTTGGGGGCTCACTCCGGTCGACCTGTTCCTCAGTGTGCTGCCCTTCCACGATCGCGTCGAGGCGCACGTGCGCCACGTCCCATTCGAGGGGCACACGATCCCGGTGCTCGACTGCACGGCGCTTGCGGTCTTCAAGGCGATGTTCGCCCGTCCGCGCGACTGGGTGGACATCGAAGCGATGGTTGAGGCGCGCTCGATCGATCTGGAGGAAGCTCTGCGGTGGGTGGTGGAGATGGTTGGGCCGGAGGCGCGTGAGGCGGTCCGGCTGGCTGCGTTTCGGGCGGGCGTAGGCAATGGCTCCTCCGCGCCGTCACCTGGCGAGCAGTCCGGGTTCAGCTGACGCTGCTTCGCCCGCCCCCGAGGGGCGGGCGGCCACATGCCGTCGGTTCGAGTTGCGCGTGGCGCTACTGCCGAAGGCCATCCCCAAAAATGGCCTGCTCAGAACTCCTCGGCGCTGTGGGGTCCCACGCACGCCACGGCCAGCTCCTCCGTGATCCCTGCTGCGACCTCTCGAACCTCCTCGAAGGTGACGGCGTCGAGCGCGGCGATCGCTGCGTCGGGGTCGCACGGCTCGCCGAACACGATCGATTGGCTGGCGGCGTAGCGGGCGACGGCGTTGGTGTTCTCGAACGCGAGCACGGTGCGGCCCGCGGCGTAGGCGCGCGCGCGGGCTACCTCCTCCTCGCGTGGGCCGTCGTTGCGCAGCTCCTCCACGATCTCGCGCATGCGGGTGTACGCCTCGATGCACTTCGCGGAGTCGAGGCCCGAGCCGAGCTGCAGGATGGGCACGTCGGCGAAGGAGTGGTCCACCGCGTACACCGAGTAGCACAGGCCGCGTTTCTCGCGGATCTCGTCGAACAGGCGCGAGCCCATCGAGCCGCCGAGCAGCGTCGAGTAGATCGCCAGGGCGGCGCGCTGGCGGCGGTCGGTCACGTCCACCGCGGGGCGGTAGATCATGCGCAGGTGCGACTGGTTGGTCTCGCGCTGCTCCACCGCCGTCTGCGGCGCGAACGGGGGCGCCGGCACGTACGGCTCGGGCTCGCCCAGCGCGGGGAAGCGCGCGAAGCACTCGTGCAGCTGCTCCTCCGGGGGCAGGTGGTCGAGGTTGCCGACCAGGAACGCTCCCCCGCGCGCGCCCGCCCAGCGGCGCTCGCGGAACGCGACGATCGCCTCGCGCGTGAAGCTGCGCAGGTTCTCCTCCGGCCCCAGCACGGTGCGCCCCAGCGGATGCTCGCCGAAGGCGGCGCGGTCGATCAGGTACTCCGCGACCGTCGAGGGCTGGTCGTAGGCGCGGTTGATCTCCTGCACCACGACGCCCCGCTCGCGGTCGAGCTCCTCGGGGTCGATCCGCGGGCGGCCCGCGAAGTCGCTCAGCAGGTCCACCGCCGCCGCGGCGGACTCGGCGCGGACGGTGATGTGGAAGGCGACGAGGTCGTGGCTTGTGTAGGCGTTCAGCACGCCGCCGAGGCGCTCCGCGGTCTCGTTGACGTCGGTGTACGTGGGGTACTTCTCCCCGCCCTTGAACACGAGGTGCTCGAGGAAGTGCGCCATCCCGTTCTCCTCGGGGCGCTCCGTGCGCGCGCCCGCGTCGAACGCCACCAGCGCAGTCAGGGCACGCGTGCCCGGAACCGCGACGCGGTGCACGGGCAGGCCGTTGGCGGGGACGGTGGTGGTGGTGACGCTCGCCATGGCCCTACCTTAGTCTCTGAACGCTCGTGACCCCCCGCCGCTCCCCCGTTCTCGTCTTCGCCGCCACGCTTGCGGTGCTCGTGGTGCTGCTGCTCGCGCTCCTGGCCGCGGGCCTCTGGTGGGGTGGGCACCCCGAAGACCTGCCCGGGTTCCTGCAGCGGGTGTTCGTGGCCAACCGCGACACGCGCGTCGTCGACGAAGCGCTCGCGCGGATCCACCACGACTACTACCGCCCCGTGGGCGAGGCGCAGCTCGCCGACGCCTCGATCGCGGGCGCCGTGGCGAGCCTCGGCGACCGCTTCTCCCACTACCTCACGCCCTCCGAACTGAGCGAATTCGAGCGTCCGGGGTCCTTCAGCGGCATCGGCGTGGAGGTCAACCCCGACCCGCGGGGGCTGCGCATCGTGCAGGTCTTCAACGACTCCCCCGCCGCGCGCGCAGGCCTGCGGGCCGAAGACGTGATCGTGGCGGTCAACGGACGCTCGCTCGCGGGCGTGGCGCAGAGTGTGGCGACGGGCCTCGTCAAAGGGCCCCCCGACACCACCGTCACGCTGCGCATCGCCGAGCCGCCCGTGGGTGCCAGCGCGTCCGCAGGGGCGGGCTCGGCTGCAGGGGCGGGCTCGCCTGCCGGTGCGGGCGCACACGGGCGCAGGCGGCAGTCCGGGCACCCGAGCCAGTCCAGGCACCCCAGCCTCCGTACGGTGACCCTCACGCGCGCCACGATCTACCAGCCGCTGGTGGCCTCGCTCACCCGCACCGTGCACGGCGTGAAGCTCGGGGTGGTGGCGCTCGCGACATTCTCCGCGGGTGCCCACGACGAACTGCGCGAAGCGGTCGCCCACGAGCTGCAGGTCGCGCACGCCCGCGGGCTCGTGCTCGACCTGCGCTCCAACCCCGGGGGCCTCGTGGAAGAGGCGCAGCTGGTCGCCTCCATCTTCCTGCCCCGCCGGGCGGTCGTGGTCACCACCCGCGGGCGCGTGCAGCCCACGCAGGTCATCACCGCGGTCGGGGACCCGATCCCGGCGACGGTGCCGGTGGTGGTGCTCGTAGACCGCAACACCGCCTCCGCCGCGGAGATCGTGACCGCCGCGCTCCAGGACCACCACCGTGCGACGGTCGTCGGCACCCACACCTTCGGCAAGGGCGTCTTCCAGGAGGAGCAGTCGCTCTCCAACGGGGGCGCGCTGGACATCACCGTCGGGGAGTACTTCACGCCCTCGGGGCGCAACCTCGGCGGCGGGGGCGTGCGCGAGGGTGCTGGCATCGCCCCCGAAGTGCCGGTGCGTCGCGGTGTGGACACTCCTCACGGCCTCCAGGTGGCGCTCGAAACGCTCGCCGCCAAAGTCCACGGGTCATGAGTCCTGCCCACCCTCCCCCGGGAGGTCGGGGCGGCAGAGGTGGTGCGGGCCGTAGCGAGGGCCGGGGCGGTGCAGGCGGACAGGGCCGCGGGCCAGGCGGCGGAGCCGCCCGTGGGAGCGGGCGCGGGGGCAAGGGCGCCGGGAGCGCCCGCGGTCCGGTGGGCACACGCGGTGGCCGCGGATCGAGCAACGCACGCACGGTGTGGCCGCCCCAACAGCGCGAGAGCGCACGCGAGGCGCTCGAGGAGCTGATGCGCGAGCGCGGCCTCGCGCGTCGTTTCGAGCAGGGGGTCGCTCGCGCGGCGCGCTCCGCCCGCGAGCGCGGTCCGCGGGTGGTGGCGGGTGCGCCGGCGCGGCGCGACCTGCGGGAGCTGGCGACGTTCACGATCGACCCGGTGTCCGCGCGCGACTTCGACGACGCGGTCTCCGCGGAGCGGCTGGAGGACGGAGCGGGGACGGGAGTGCGCGTGTGGGTGCACATCGCCGACGTGTCCGCCTACGTGCGCGAGGGCTCCGCGGTGGACGTGGAGGCGCGAGAGCGGGGTACCTCCGTGTACGTGCCGGGCGCGGTGGAGCCGATGCTCCCGGACGCGCTCTCGGGGGACGCCTGCTCGCTGGTGCCGGGCCGCGAGCGGGCGGCGGTGACGGTCGAGCTGGAGCTCCACGGCGCGGACGTGCGCCGGTGCGCGTTCTACCGCTCGTGGATCCGCTCGGACGAGCGTCTGGACTACGACCGCGTGGACCGCATCTTTGCGGGACGCGAGGCCGCGCGGGAGCCGTGGGCGCAGCCGTTGCAGGCGGCGCGAGAGGCAGCGGCGGCGCTGGAGCAGGCGCGCGCGGGTCGCGGGAGCGCGCTCACGGTGGACTCCGTGGAGCCGGAGTTCGCGTTCGACGCGCGGGGGGAAGTGAGCGAGATCACGGCGCGTGTGTCCACGGAGTCCCGCCGCCTGATCGAGCACCTGATGATTACGGCCAACGAGGCGGTCGCGCGCGAGCTGGAGCGGCGGGGCGTGCCGTGCCTCTACCGGGTGCACGAGCGCCCGCAGCCGGCGGCCGTGGAACGTCTGGTGGACCAACTCGCCTCGCTGGGGGTCGCGACCCCGCCGGTGGCGCCGCAGCTGTCCCCCGTGCAGGCGGCCGAGCTGGTGGGGGCGGCCTCGCGGCTGGTGGAGGCCCACGTGCGTCGCACCCTCGCGCGGGCGCGGGCCGGTGACCCGACTGCGGCGCCGACGGGGGGCCGCCAAGCGCTCAGTACGCTGGTGCTGCGGGCGCTGCAGCAGGCGTACTACTCCCCGCGCAACCTCGGCCACGCGGGGTTGGGCTCGGCGTGCTACTGCCACTTCACTTCTCCCATCCGCCGCTACCCGGACCTCGTGTGCCACCGCGCGCTGCTCTCCACGCTGGGGGGCCCGGAGCGTGCGCCGCGCGCGGAGACCCTGCAGGAGTTGGGGGAGTGGTCCTCGGCACAGGAGCGCGCGGCGATGGAGCTCGAGCGCGACGCGGACGACGTGGCGCGGTGCTTCGCGCTGGAGCGCGAGCTGCTCGACGGGGACTGGCAGCGCCCGTTCGCGGGGGAGGTCGTGGGCCTGATCGGTGCGGGAGCGTTCGTCGCGTTCGGGCCCCCCGCGGGGGCCGAGCCCGGAGAGGGCGGCTACCGATTCGAGGGGCTGCTCCCCGTGAGACGCCTGGCGGCGGGGGTGGCGTCGCAGCGCAGCGAGGAGCAGAGGCGGGATTTAAGGGATGGGCCCCCCGCCCAGGGGGGCGGGGCCAGGAGGGGGTCAATGCGGGGAGGGCGACCGAGCGCGCGGCCCTATGGAGCGGCGCGCGGCAACGGCCGGGACCTCGCGCGCAGCGGGGGCCGGGAGTGGTGGGAGCTCAACGAGCAGGGCACCGTCCTGCAGGGCGAGCGCTCGGGAACGACTCTTCGACTTGGGGACCCCATAACAGTCCGGGTGGGGCGCGTGGACCCGCGGCGCGGTCGGGTGGACCTCGACTTGGCGGAGGCGGAGGAAGGCGAGGTACGCGGTGGCCGCGGGACCAGGGGAGGGCCACGGGGGCGGAGGGCAGGCTAGGCTCGGTACACGATGGCCAAGACGCGAGGCGGCAAGCGCAAGGTGGGCGCGGGGGACGTGGCGAGCAACCGCTACGCCTCCTACCGCTACGAGCTGTTGGAGCGCCTGGAGTGCGGGATCGTGCTGCGGGGCACCGAGGTCAAGGCGCTGCGCGAGTCGGGGGCGCAGCTGAAAGAGGGGTACGTCGCGATCCGCGAAGGGGAGCTGTGGCTACACAGCGTGCACATCCCCCCGTACGCCCCCGCGTCACGGGAGAACCACGAACCCGAGCGCGACCGCAAGCTGCTGGCGCACCGCGGCGAGATCGAGCGCCTGGCGGCGAGGGTCGCCGAGCGCGGCTTCACGGTCGTGCCTACGCGCATGTACTTCCGCGAAGGCCGCGCGAAGGTGGAGATCGCGCTGGCGCGGGGCAAGGACCTCTACGACAAGCGGGAGGCGATCCGCGAGCGCGAGGTCAAGCGGGATCTGGAACGCGTCACACGCGCAAGACGTTGAGGGGGCTGCTGCGACTCAGAGCCGGCCGAAGCTGTGCCCGGCGCTGGCCAGCACGTGGGTCTCGGCCATCCCGAACGCGAGGGCGGCGGCGAGGCCGATGTAGACGATGCCGACCAACAGCCGGTGACGGGGGGCGACGCGGTAGTACGCCTCCTGTGCGGGCGAGCGGGTTTTGCGCAGCTGCCAGCGGCGGTACAGCTCGAAGCCGCCGAACAGCACGATGACCAGCACGATCGGGTTGAAGGGGAGTGCGAACAGCATCACGAGCAGCGCGCCGAAGCCGACGAACCACATCCACGGCGCCATTGCGGCCATCGCGCGGCCGCCATCGAGCGGCACGATCGGCAGGAGGTTGAAGAGGTTGAGCAGGAAGCCGACGTAGGCGAGCGCGATCAGCATGTCGCTGTGAACGAGCTCCCCGACAACGGCGACGGCCGCTGCGGCGAGGCTGCCGAGGATCGGCCCGGCGAGCCCGACGCGCGCCTCGGCGAGCGCGTTGTCGCCGAGCGAGCGGGCGGTGATGAGGGCGCCCATGAAGGGGACGAACATCGGCGCGCTCGCCGGAATCCCCTCGCGGCGCAGCGCGATCACGTGGCCCATCTCATGGATGAACAGCAGCACCACGAAGCCCGCGGCGAACTCCCAGCCCCAGAAGAGGCTGTAGGCGGCGACGGAGATCAGCGCGGTGCCGGTGGTGGTGAGCAGCTTCAGGTTGGGCAGCGCCACGAACAGTGCCTTGAGTGTGGTGGCGAACTTTGCGGCCAGCGCGCCGATGCCCGCGAGTGCGCTGCCGATGCGCTTGCGCAGCCCCCGGCGCTGCTGGCCGAAGGGCTGGCCATTGACGGTCGCGCTGCTGCGCGCGAGTGGGGCTGCGTGCGCCACGGGGACGCCGTTCACGGTGACGGTGGCCTGCGGGGCGGCGGCGCCGTTCGGGGCGCCGGCTCCCTCCCCGCCCGACCCTGCGGCTCCGGGGTCTCCGCCGAACCCCGGTGGGGGAGTGGTGCTGTGCGAAGGGTACGTGCCGAGCGTGGGCAAGGCGGTGGGCGCGACGGGGCTCTCGTCCATGGCTCTTCCATTGTGGCAGGCGCGCTAAGCGGTGTCGAAGGAGTTGGGTTCGGGGGCTCTCCGAGAGGGAGAGTGAGGGCTCTCACGAACGGCGCTCGACCGGCGCCGCGGACTTTTTCTCGGAGAATGCGGGTAGGCTCGAAAAAAAGACTTGCAATCCTCGGGGGGCGGGCGTATGTTGAATCCAGACGCGGAACCGAGCCGCCAAAGAGCGAGGCCACTGAGGTGTGAGGCCGCGCCACCCAAGCCGGAGGGCCTTAGGGTCAGCCGAGGCGGGTTCCTCAAGGGTGGCCCGGGACCGCGTCGCTTTTGTTAAGCGGTGCTCCCGCCTCGGTGGTGCGGCCGGTGCGCGCTACAATGGAGGGGCAAGCATCCTCGGGGACGACAGGCTTCGACGCGGTCGGTTCGTGGGGGTGGTGGCGAGCCGAGGTTCCGGGAGGCCTCGTAAATCACCCGGAAAACCATAAGTGCGGACTCTCACGAGTTTGCCCTCGCGGCCTGATTAAAAACCAGGCCTGAGGTCTCGGCCCCCGTTAGCCTGCGGCGGGGATCACCGGGATCAGATAGCAGGCTCACCCGGCGAGGTCCGCTCTCGCCGAACCGGGGACACTTCAGGGAGCTGGTCCCCTTCAACCCCGCCGGCGAGGCGAGCAGGGGATGAGACCAGAGCGCCGGCTACGCTCGTAGAAGCCGCCTTTTCACGCGATTGCGGACGTGGGTTCGACTCCCACCGTCTCCACTTTTTCGGACGTTGCGCAAACCCCGGCCGTGTGGGTGCGGTCGGGTGTGATGATGCGGTAGGTGGGCTTGATGTCGGTCTTGCTGTTGACGCGCAGCTCGGCGATGAGGATGCGTAGGAGTGCCTTAGTTTGCTCGGGCTCGCCGTCTGCGATCACTCCTTCGAGTTGATCGGCGGTCGCGGCGAGGTCGGCTGCTGTGGGCGCGTGTGCGGCCTCGTCTGCGCCGTTGTCGGCGAGCTCGGCCTGTTGGGCGCGGAGGTCGTCGAGGCGGGCGTTCAGGCGGGCGACGCGCTGTTCGCAGCGCTCGGGGGAGAGTCGGCCTTGCTCGAAGGCCTCGAAGTAGCGCTCGGTCGAGCGTTCGACACGGGTGATCTCGGCGGTGATCGAGCGACGTTGCTCGTCGAGCGCTGGTCGCTCGCGCTGCGCTTGCTCTTGGGCGGCGCCGAGGGCGTCGTGGATCAGCGGGCCGTCGCGGTAGATGCCGGTAAGTTGGCACAGGACGGCGGTCTCGAGCTTCTCGCGGGAGACGCGCTCACCTTGGCAGGCTTTGGGGCCGTACTTCTGGCGGGCGGTGCAGGCGTAGTAGTGGTAGGTGCCGCCTTTGCCGCGTGCTGACATGCCGATGTAGGCGCGTCCGCAGTGTCCGCAGCGGATCACGCCGGAGAGTAGGAAGTCCGAGCGGTTGCCGCGGCGGCGGGATGCGTCGCTGCCGCGCTCGGCGAGGATCGCCTGGGCGTGGTCGAAGGTGGCTTGGTCGATCAATGGCTCGTGCGTGGACTGGAAGTCCTGGTTGCGCCAGCGGATGCGTCCGAGGTAGGTCGGGTTGGTGAGGACGCGGTGGACGGCTGGGTGGCCCCAGCCGGCGCTTGGCGCCGGTGCGTGCTTGGCGCCGAGCTGCTGGGCAATTGCGATTGTGCCGAGCCGGTCCTGCGTGTAGAGCTGGTAGATGCGCTTGACGGTGGGTGCGGTGATCGGATCGGGTGCGAGCTGACCGTCGTGGAGGGTGTATCCGAAGGGTGGGCGTCCGCTGTACCAGCGGCCTTCCTTGGCGCGGCGTTCGATACCGGCGGTGATGCGATCGACGATGGTGGCATGCTCGAACTCGGCGAACACGCCGAGCATTTGCAGCATCATCCGGCCTGCCGGTGAGCCGGTGTCGAATGGCTCTGTCGCCGAGCGCAGGATCACGCCGAGCTTGTCCAGTTCCTCGGCGATGCCGGAGAGTTGGCGCACCTTTCTTGATAGCCGGTCGATCCTGTAGACGAGTAGCTGGTCGATGCGGCCTTGGCGGGCGAGGTCGAGCGCGGCTTGCAGGCCGGGCCGGTCGAGCTTCGTGCCGGTCGAGCGGTCGTCGTGGCGGGCGACGATTCGCCAGTCTTCTTGCACCTTGCAGAATGCCTCCAGCCGTTCGTGCTGGGAGGCGAGCGAGGTTGGCTGGTTCTCCTCGTCGGTGGAGATGCGGGTGTAGAGGCAGATGCGCGTCATGGGATGGCCTCCCGCTCGTAGTCGTTGTGGCTGTGGGTCTGGTCGATCAGATCAAATCTGCCGGCAGGCTTCAAGCCCTCATGCTCGTCGCTGCCGGGGTCTTCCGGGCGGCGGTGCAGCGGGGAGAGTCGATCCCAGAAGCCGGGCTGTTCGTGATGCCAGCGGCGCCCGAGCGCGCACGCCATGTCGGCCGGTCCCAGGGCATGGCTGATGGGCAGCTCGCTGAGCGCGACCGGCGGCTGAGTGGGGTCGGCGATCGACTCCCAGAGTCTGCTCAGTGGCCCTGCGTCGCGCAGCGCGGTCGTGGTTGTGGCGAGTATCGGCCAGCGCCCGTCGAGGTTGACCAGAGAGCTGTCCTGACGGTGGCGTTCTCGCTTGGGCTCAAGCGCGGCATACGCGCGGCGTAGCGTGGCGATCCTGCCCGGTCCTGGTACGACGAACAGGACGTTGCACATCTGCGTTTGGTCGTGCAGGCGAGCCTCGGCGAGCTTGTAGCGCTCGATCTTGTCCTCAAGGCGCTGTTGTGTCTCGGTGGCACGGTCCCACTCAAGGAAGCACTCGATCGCGCCGGTGGGGACGTCGAGGATGAGGCCCGCGTCTGGCCGCACATGCTCGACAGGCGCGTTGCTGCCAAGACGCTCGGTGGCGCGGCGGGTCGAGTCCCAGGCGGTCACGCCCATGTGAGGGTCGGGCAGGGTTGCGGCGATCAGATCGCACACGAACTGGTTTGCTCCCAGGCGATGCGCGAGCTGCGTGTGCGAGGCCCAGTCCTCGCGGCGCTGCCAGCCCAGCCGCTTGGGCTCGATGCCGAGGCTTGAGGCGACGAGGATCGCGCCGGCGTCATCGAGCAGCCAGTGCGCCTGCGGCTTACCCGAGCCGAACGGGCCGTGCGGGTAGAAGCGGTCGATCACACGTTCCCGGTAGAGGAACAGCAGCCGGTCCTGGCAACGACGACGCGAGGAGAAGAACAGCAGCTCAAGCTGGCCGGTGGCGAGCACCTGATGGTCATACAGGCATGTGGCGATCTCCCGGTCACGCCATGTCAAATGCCGCGCAAGATCGAACACGCGATCGGCGCTCACTCGCATCCCACGCCGCTGTGCGGCTCTTGATCTCTCGGAACGATCACTCGTCCTTATTTGTCGGGGCTTGCTCACTGGTCCGATCTCCTGCTCCCGTGCGACTTTTCGGGTCTCCTGGCCGGCGGGGTCGCGCCGTCGAAAGCGTCGGGGCAAACGCTGCCCAAAGCGCTGCCGCAAACGCCGCCTCCATCCCTGTGGGCCGCGTCACGCAGCAACCCGGCGAGCAGCGCCGTCGCCTCGTTCTCCTGCTCAGATGAGAGCGCGACCAACTGCGGCGCTCTTACATGAACGCCGCGGTGGTAGTTGTTGTGCGCAGATTTTGACGCCCGCCTGCGCGGGCGACGAGTGTCTTGGCTCAGAGTGTTTGGTGCCGGCGGAAGACCCTGCAAGGGGGAAGCTCGGAAGAAACTCCCTCCAATAGTTAAAAGTGCTTTTGACCGCCAAAATGGGTCAGCCTACGGCAAAGGTTTAGGAAATCTTTAGGCTGGACCGGCAGCACGATTCCCAGCGTCAGACCCGCGCTCCAGCCAGCTACTTGGTCCAGGTGTACTTGATCGGGTTGGCGGCACCCTTCTTGCGGTACTCGTCGGGAACGCGCTTGCCCACGTACTCGGCTTGCAGCTCAGGTGATGCCTCGCGCCCGATGAAGGCGAGGCGTCCTGGCGCATCTTCGTGACCGGGGAAGTCGGCGGCGAAGGCGGGGAGCCAGTCGTCCGCGACGAAGGCTCCGACAATGAGCCCTCGCAGCGTGGCGA
The DNA here is from genome assembly GCA_963701215.1 of uncultured Solirubrobacterales bacterium. Classification (GTDB taxonomy): domain Bacteria; phylum Actinomycetota; class Thermoleophilia; order Solirubrobacterales; family Solirubrobacteraceae; genus Palsa-744. Next base: position 2,678,039 of record OY969580.1, on the reverse strand, counting down.
GGATGACATCGGCCTGCATCGCCTTGCGCCTACTGATCTTCCAGGCGTACCGGGTGGCCTCGTATAGCGATGTCGCGTCCGCGCTACGATTGACGCTGATCAGGATGGCCCTGTGCCGGAAGTCGGCGGCCGGGGCGGAGTACCGGCGGATGATCTCCTGGGCGTGCATGGCGCCGTAGTCGTTGGAGCCAATGCCTCCGGCAATGCCTGTGAGGCCCGGATAGGCGTCCATGAGGGCGGCCTCGACCTCGAACGCTGTCGCGTCGTCCATGCCGTGCCGGTGTATGACATGCGCCACCTCGAAGCCGGCTAGGCGTATCGCGCGGATGCGCTTGAGCTTGTCGCTAAGCTCGTCGCCCTCCTGGCTCAGCTCGTCGCGGATGTGAGCAAAGACTCGGTTGCCGCGACCCTTGCCCACGTAGAACGTCTCGCCGTTGCGCGGATCGATGAGGCGGTAGACGTAGGCCTTGAGCTTGGACACTACGTCTGATGGGAACGATTCAGTGTGCGGCACAGTAACAGTACGCTTCTTCACGACCGTCATTCGCTGCCTCCACAGATGCGCAGGTGCGGATGTTCTGACGGTGCTTCGTGATGGTTGGCGCAGTACGTGCCTTCTCTCTTTTCCCGTGCTTCGTGTTCTTCGCCCTCGTGTGTTTCCCTAGCAACTTCGGCTTCGCGGCTCTCGGTTGTTGTTGTGGCGGGCGTCGTCCGACTCGTGGCAGGCGCGGTCGTCGTCGCGGGTGCTGTGCCTTCTGATATTTCACCGGACGCGCTGATCGAGGCCGTTAGGCCGCTTTCACGGACGCAGTGTTGGCCGGGGAGCAAGACGATAGTCCTGCCCTTGTCCGTGAACTCCATGTCGTCGGCGCCGTTCGGGCGGTTTTCCACCTCAGCCTTCGCAGCGGATGCGGACGCTGCGGCGTACTGCCCACACGTGTCTGCCGACTTGGCAGGTGCGGTCTTCGTTGCGGGCGCTGTTGGGTTCGTGCTGCCGCAGCCTGCCGCTACGAGAGCAAGTGCTGTGATGAGCGCCGCAACAGCACGCTTCTTCATGACTGTCATTTGCTGCCTCTACAGATGCGTAGGTACGGTGTTCTGGTGGTGCTTCGTGATGGCTGGGGCAGGACCCTATCCCAACCATGACTCATGAGCCTTCTGGATCGCCCGCTTCGGTCGTCTCCATGAAACTCGATGTGCTGACGTACCTCCAAGGACGGCGCAGGGCCGCGTTGCGCTACGCTGGAGCTGTGGCCACAGCGCTCGACAAGGACAAGCTGCACGACGTGCTCGACCAAGCGGTGATCGTGATCGACGAGCAGGACCTGGAGCGCTCGCGCAAGGATCCGCGGGTGCGCGCCTTTCATGAAAGCTCCGCCAGGCTGATGGCCGAGCTCGAAGCCGAAGGCGCTAACTACGACTGAAGGCTGAGCCACTGCCGGCGCAGTGAGTGGCTGCCGGGCACTGGCTGCTCGGAGTCCTGGAAGCCGAAGCGCTGTTGCCACATCTCGGCCGTATCGCGGTCGAACGGATCGACTACCAGCACGGTCGCGCCGACGTAGCGCAGCGCGCGCCCCGCGATGCGGTTGGCGTGCTGAAGCATCTCCTCGCCGATCCCGGGCGAGCCGTCCGCGCGCGCGAACTGCGCCAGCAAGATCGCCGGCTGGGTGCGGTAGTGCACGCCGCCGAGCTGAGCTCGCTCCTCACGGCTGAGCGCGACCTGTGCGGCGCACAACGCGTACACGCCCGCGACCTTGCCGTGGCTGAGCCGTACGCGGACGGTTGCCTCCTGCGGCTCGTTCAACGCCCGCTCCGCGAGCCATTCGGCGACGCTCTCTCCGGCGGGACCTGGCACGGGTTGAAACGCGCGGATCGCCTCGCCCAGCTCGGGCGCCGCCGCCACGATCCGCTGATCGACGCGCACGTACGCACGGGCGCGTTCCAGCACGTCGCGCGAGGGTGTCGGGTCCGGGGTGCTCATGACAGCGCGGAGCGTACCCGCCGTTCCTGTCGTCTCGGACGCATAGCGTCCTCTCAGGCTGTCTGCGTAGGTTCAAGAGTGCCGTCAACATGCCGATACGTTCCGGGATGCTCCGCTCGGACAACAAAGCGCAGTTGGTCAAGCTGCCGTGGACGCTGACCCGGATGCTTTCGGGTAGGCGCTACGCAGTGCAGTCCGGGCGCAAGGTCATGGAGCTGCGCTGGTCGAAGGCGCAGGCGGAGACAGCGCTCCTGGCGCAGGCGAGCGAGCCCGTGCTCCTGCGCCAGGATGACCACCGCAGCCTGTGGCAGTACCTGGATGGCTTCTGGTGGGACGACGACGGCCTGGAAGCCGAGGACATCAAGGCCCTCGTCTTGCAGCGCAAGCGCCGCTTGGAGCAGAAGCTGCAATCGGCGCGCAGCCTGATGCGGGCTGAGGAGAATGGCCGCCCGACCCGCACCCCCATCCCCACCGAGCTTCGCCGCGCGGTCTTCGAGCGCGACGGGGGCCGCTGCGTCGAGTGCGGCGGCGCCTTCGACATCCAGTACGACCACATCCTGCCCGTGGCCCACGGCGGCGCGACGACACTCCAAAACCTCCAGATCCTCTGCGCCGAGTGCAACCGGCGCAAGAGCGACTCCATCTGATCGCTTCATCCCGGCTACGCCACGCTCAGCGCCTCCGCCCGCACCACCACGGGGTTTGCGCAACGTACGACCCTCACCACTCCGGACTGTGGGCGAACCCCGCCCAATGGGGGGTGTCGTTGGAGGCCGTGATGCCGAAATTTGGCTTGATATCTAGCCTTTCGGGCTATGCCATCAGCAAGCCAACCTGAACCCGTTCGCTGTCGCGCCGCTCGAGGTTTCCATCACGGACGAGCTGGGTAAAAGGCGTATCAGGGCGGATTCGATCGTCCACGGGCCCAAGTGAGCCACGCATGAGTGGATACGCCAAGCGAGTTGTCGGCACGGCAATCGTTACGGCCGCGGTGGTGGTCGCGACGGTGCTCTACGTCGCGCTCTACCTGACAAACGTACCCGGATCGGCTGCGGCCACCCGCACCCCCATCGGCGCCCAGCTCTACCTCGCCACTGTGCCGGAAGCCGGGCCGAGTGATCCCCACCCGACGTGGGTCTCGTTCTTTGCGGTCGATGCCACCGCCGGCGACTGGCGTCACGTCACGACCTACGAAGTCCCGGCCAACTCTCTGGTGCGCATGACGATTTACCAGTTCGACGGCCCCTCGGGTCTGCGCAACCCGTTCATCAGCCAGGTCGCCGGCACCGTTGGGGGTGTGATGACCCTCGACGGCAAGCTCACGCGGACGATCCCCCCCGAAGAAGCCTCGCACGCGTTCGCGATCCCGCAGCTGGGCATCTCCGTCCCGCTCCAGGGCGTGGAAGAAGAAGCCAAGAACCCGTGCGAACACGCGCCGTGCTCGCTCGCCAACGCTCACCACACGATCTCCTTCGTGATCCACACGCCGGGAAAGGGTCTCTACCGCTGGCAGTGCTTCGTGCCGTGCGCGGCAGGGTTCATCCAGGGCTTCGGCGGCCCGATGCAGACGGTCGGCTATATGGGCGGCTTCCTCAAGGTCGTATGAGCGGGTACGTCCGCACGCGGGAGGAGGGCTCGCGTCACGACGCACGCAACGTCACCCTGGTGTGGCTGCTCGCGAGCGCGATCATGACGCCGATCGTCGTCTTCGTCTTCGGGCCCCACCTGCCGCCGGGGCACGGGTCCAATGAAGCCGCGGGCCAGGTCGTGGACAACACGGTGCTGCTCGCCGCCGCGACGCCGATCGCGTTGGGCGTGCTCGTGTTCATCGCCTATTCATTGTGGGCCTTCCGCGAGCGCGAACCGCAGCTACAGGCGGACGGCGTCCCGCTTCGCGGCAACTCGAGCGTGCAGTTCTGGTGGATCGTCGCGACGACCACGGTGGCGCTCTCGCTCACCGGCTACGGGACCATCCGGCTGCTCGAAACCGGCGCCGGCGGCGGTCAGGGACCGGAACCAATCGCGCTTCCGCCGCACGCCTCGCGCGCGCTGCAGGTGCAGGTGATCGCCCAGCAGTGGCAGTTCACGTACCGCTGGCCCTCCTTCGGCGGCGTCGAGACGCGCGAAATCGAGCTTCCGGCCCACACGCTGATCGAGTTCAACGTCACCTCGCTCGATGTGATCCACTCCTTCTGGGCGTATCAGCTCGGGGTCAAGGCCGACGCCAACCCGGGCGTCAACAACATTGCCTACGTCACGACCAGGGGGCCGCTGGCGTTCGAGGTCCGCTGCGCTGAGCTCTGCGGGGTGTGGCACGGGTACATGTACAACGGCGGGCGCGTGGTGCCGCGGGCGACGTTCGCCTCCTGGATCGCACGACAACGCCTCCAGTACGCGCCGGCGACGCGCAACCTCTCGTCGTACTCGAAGACCTACTTCCCCGAACCGCAGAGGAGGGGCGGATGAGCACCACCGAGCCCCTGGGGACGTCCCCAGGATCGATGTCCCCCACCGCGCCGCTGTGGCGACGGCTGATCGGCTTCAACCTCCTGACGGGGATCGTGCTCGGCGTCGGCGGCTGGTTCCTCGGCTACTGGATCGGCACCAAGGTGCACGGCCAGAACCTCGCCTACTACTCCGCGGAGGCGGGCGAAAACGACATTGCCATCATGTTCGGCTACCTGTTCGGCGTGATCGGCTTCCTGATCGGCCTCGGCTTCGCCGTCTACCCGCTCCAGCGGCTGCTTGGCGGCCAACCGACACTCGCCGAGCGAGAGTCCCACGAACACGGGCTGCTGCGCTACTTCAGCCTCTCGACCGACCACAAGGTGGTCGCGAAGCAGTACATGGTCGGCATCGGGTTCTTCTTCTTCATCGGCGGGCTGAACGCGATGCTGATACGCACCGAGCTGCTGCAGCCCAACACCCATGTCTTCGGCGCCAACCAGTACCTCACGCTCGTCGGGATGCACGGCTCGATGATGATGGGCATGTTCACCTCGGGCGTGCTCGGCCCCTTCGCCAACTGGCTCGTCCCGATCATGATCGGCTCGCGGCGAATGGCCTTCCCGCGCATCGAGTCGCTCACCTTCTGGCTGCTGATGGCCGCCGGCGTGGTCTTGATCACGACGATCTTCTTCGGCGGCTTCCAGACGGGCTGGACGGGCTACCAGCCACTCGGCGGCCAGGGCACGGCGGGCTACGACGCCTACATCGGCTTCTTCGCGCTCGTCGGCATCTCGATGACGCTGCTGGGCTTCAATCTGATCGCGACGATCGTCACGATGCGCGCTCCGGGCATGACCTGGTCGCGCCTGCCGATCTTCGTGTGGTCGGTGCTCGCGACGTCCGGGCTCATGTTGCTCGCGGCGCCGACGCTGATCGCGACGCTGCTGATGGCGGCGATGGACCGCACCGTGCAGACGGCGTTCTTCATCCCCGGCCAGGGCGGGAGCCCCTACCTCTTCCAGAACCTCTTCTGGGTGTTCGGCCACCCGGAGGTCTATGTGCTGGCGCTCCCGGGCTTCGGGATCGTGCTCGAGCTGCTGCCCGTGTTCACGCGCAAGCCGCTGTGGGGCTATCGGCTCGCGGTCGCGGGGATGCTCGGCGTCGGGATCCTGAGCTTCTTCGTCTGGCAGCACCACCTGTTCGTGTCCGGCCTGAACGCCGACCTGCGGCCGTTCTTCTCGTTCTCCACCGAGCTCATCTCGATTCCCACCGGGTTCATCTTCCTGTGCGCGCTCGGCACGCTCTGGCGCGGTCGCATCCGCTTCACGGTGCCGATGCTCTTCTGCCTCGGGTGGGCGTTCAACTTCCTCTGGGGCGGTGTCTCGGGCATCTTCCTCTCGGACGTGCCGAGCGACGTGACGACGCACGGCAGCTTCTTCGTGATGGCCCACTTCCACTACACGATCATGGGCGGGCTGATCTTCGCGTTCTTCGCGGCGATCTACTACTGGGTGCCGAAGATGTACGGCTACAAGCTCTCCGAACGCCTCGGCAAGTGGCATTTCTGGATCATGTTCCTGGCCTTCAACTCGACCTTCGCGCCGCTCTTCGCGCTCGGCTTCCTGGGCATGCCCCGGCGTGTGGTCACCTACGCGACGAACCTGCAGGGCTTGAACGACTGGGTGAGCGCCTCGGCGTACGTGCTCGGGCTCTCACTGCTGCTGTTCCTCGTGAACGCAGTCCGGTCGCTCGTCTTCAAGCGCGAGCCCGCGGAGCGCAACCCGTGGCAGTCGAAGTCGATCGAGTGGCAGCTGCCGACGCCGGTTCCGCTGCACGACTTCGAGCAGTTGCCCGTGTTCGACGGCGATCCCTATCCCTACGGCGAGGAACGTGCGCCGGTGCCCGCGGTGGCGCCGGCCGGGGAAGGAGCGTAGGCGATGGAGGCCTCGGCTCCACTCGACGAGCGCTTCCAGGCCGAGCCGCCCGACTGGCAGCCACATGCGCTGCGGCTCGGCGGACGGCTGCTGTGCGGCTCGATCACGTTCTTCTTCCTCGCGTTTCTGTTCGCGTACTTCTACCTGCTCGCTCTCAACACCAACGGCCACTTCAGGATCGGGAGCACGCAGCCGCCGGTGGGCCTGGGTACGCCGATCGCCGGGCTGATGCTGATCGGTGCGATCGTCTATCGCCTGGCCGCGCGTCGCCGGTTTGCGGACGTGTTGGGAGCCGGGATCGTCGCGCTGGTGTGCACGCTCGCCGCGGTCGCGCTGCAGTTCTACGAGTACACGACGCTCAGCTTCGGTGCCGCGAGTGGGGGATATGCAGCGGTCTTCTTTGGCTGGACCGTGTGGTATGCGGTGCTCGCGCTGATCGGCGCCTGCTGGATCGAGATCCAGGTCGCGAGCCTCGCGCGCTGGCGAGCCGGTGGGAGCGAGCGACGCTCGCGGCGCGAGGGCGTGCCCTCCGACGACGACGAGCTGCTGCGCGCGGGCATCGAGGCATCCTCCTTCTACTGGGCCTACTTCGCGGCGATCGGCGTGATCGCGTTCATCGTCCTGTACCTGGTATGAGGCGATGAGCCTGAGCCGCTGGTCATGGGATCCCTCGCTCGTGTACGTGGTGCCGGCAGCGGTCCTCTACGCGCTGGGGAGCCGGCCGAAGGCAGGGCGGCCGAACGTGCTCCAGGCGGCTGCCTTCTACACAGGGCTCGTGTCGATCGTGATCGCGGTCGACTCTCCGATCGACGCCTATGCGGACGAACTGCTGTGGGTGCACATGCTCCAGCACATCATCCTGCTCACCGTTGCGCCGCCGCTGATCCTGCTCGGGCGCCCGTGGCCGACGATGTGGCGAGCGCTGCCGCTCGACTGGCGTACCGTGCTCGCGCGCGGAGTCGCCAAATCGCGCCTCGCCGCCCCACTGCGCGCCCTCGCGGCGCCGCTCGCGGCGTGGATACTCTTCAACGGGGCGATCGTCGTCTGGCACATTCCCGCCGCGTACGACCTCACAGAGCGCAACGGCGCGGTGCACGCCGCCGAGCACGCGATGTTCTTCTTCTTTGGCCTGCTGTTCTGGGCGCGGGTCATCGACACCGGCCCGCTGCGGCCGCACCTCGAGTGGCCGGTGCGGATCGCCTACATCGTGGGTGCGATGATCGTCGGCTGGGTCCTCGCGATCATCTTCGTCGTGGCGCCCGAACCGATCTACCAGCACTACGCGGACCTCCGGACCCGTCCCGGCGGGATCAGTGCGCTCACCGACCAGCAGCTCGCGGGCGGGATGATGTGGGTCGGGGGCTCGATCGCATACACGATTGCGCTGCTGATCGGGCTGTATCAGTGGGTCGCCCCGCAGCCGCCGCCGCGCCCGCCGGTACTCGACACGGTCGGCTTCCCGGGTCCCCCCGACAGCCCTTCACCGGCCCCGAATGGCTCCCCCATCCCGGTGCTGGAGGAGGCCACGCAAGCGAGATGAGGAGGCCGAGCGGATGACAACAGTGGTGCTGGGCTCGTCGTTTCTGTCGGCGTCGCTGCTGACGATACTTGTCCCGATGGCCGCGGTAGATCGCCATGGTCGCCTGGGGCGTGTTCCTGATACGGCGTCACGAGCGTCACCGCGAGCACGTCGATTCGCGCAACCGATCGCCGGCAGGTGCGGACGCGCCCCAGGGTGCGCGCTCGCCCCAGGAGGGCTGATGGACCCCACCACTTCCGCGCCGGCGACGCCGCTGGGAGCACGGCGGTCTCGGAGCGTCCGTGGCTGGCCCTGGCTCGCCGCTGCGGCGGTGGCGTAGGGGCGATCGTGCCGCGGACCCTTGGCTCGGACACGCGGCGGGCACTCGTGTTCGGTGTCCTCCTCGGCGCCGGCATCGCCGCGCTCGTGGTGGGCGCCCTCGCGTTCACCCGGCCGTCACTGTTGCCACCGTCACAGACCGCGGCGCTCGCGAGCAACCCTACGCTCGACCCCGGCACGCCGATTCACGGGACCGCCCCCAACTTCACGCTGACCGATCAGTTCGGTCGAGCCGTGTCGCTGTCCGCCTTCCGCGGCAAGGTCGTGATCCTCGCCTTCAACGACCCACAGTGCACGACGATCTGCCCGCTCACCACCACCGCGATGGTCAAGGCCAAGCGGCTCCTCGGACCGGCGGGCGCTCAGGTGGAACTGCTGGGCGTCGGCGCAAATCCCGCCGCGACTGAAACACGCTGGGTGCGCGCGTACTCGGAAGCACACGGGATGATGCACGCCTGGCACTTCCTCAACGGCCCGCTCGCACGACTCAAGCGCGTTTGGCACGCGTACGGGATCGAAGCGCAGATCGTGGCTGGTCAGGTCGACCACACCCCCGCCGTGTACGTGATCGACACGCAAGGAAAGCTCTCACGCCTGTTCGTGACCCAGATGTCCTACGCGAGCGTGGGACAGCTCGCAGCGCTCTTCGCACAGGCGGCCGCGAGCTTGCTGCCGGGGCATCCGCTGGTGCGTTCCGCGGTCTCCTACGCCCAGATCCCCTTGAGAGAACCGACGACTGACGTCACGTTGCCGCGAGCCGGCGGTGGCAGCGTGCAGCTTGGCCCGGGAGCCAAACCGCGGCTGATCCTGTTCTTCGACACGTGGGACTCCGAGGTGACGGGCCTCGCGCGGGAACTCGAGGCACTCGACGCCTACGCCGAATCCGCGGGCCGCGAGGGACTGCCGGCGCTCACGGCGGTCGACGAGGGGAGCGTCGAGCCGTCGCCCGCCGCACTCCCGCGATTCCTCCGATCACTGCCCCACCCGCTCTCCTATCCGGTCGCGATCGACTCGAGCGGCCGTCTCGCGGATGGCTACCGGGTTCAGGACGAGCCGTACCTGGAGCTGATATCGCCGTCGGGCGGCTTCCTCTGGTACCACGATGTGAGCACGGGAGGGTGGCTCACGCGTGCCGCGCTGGTCAGCCAGATACATGCCGCGCTTGTCCCTGCCCCAAGTTCCACGGAGACGGGCGCCGATGCGCGTCAGCAGCTGGCGAGCTCGCCCCCCGCGCTTGCAGAACTACACCGCCAGGCCGGTCAGCTCATCGGCTCCGAGTCGGCGCTTGCTGCTCGCCTACGTCGCCTGCGCGGTTATCCAGTGGTGCTCAACGTGTGGGCGTCGTGGTGCGGGCCCTGCCGTTCGGAGTTCCCTCTGCTCGCGAACGCATCCGTGACGTACGGACGGAGGGTCGCGTTCCTCGGCGTGGACACCGAAGACCAGGCGGCGAACGCCCGTTCGTTCCTAGCCGACCACCACGTCGCATACCCAAGCTACGAAGCCAGCACGGAAGCGCTCAGCTCGCTCGCCGCGTTCGAGGGCGTCCCCACCACGATGTTCTTTGATCGCGAAGGAAGGCTCGTCCACGTGCACTCCGGTCAGTACGAGGCACAGGGGACGCTCGATCACGACATCGAAAGCTACGCGTTCGAGGATTGACCACTCATTCTTCTTCGCCGGCGGGTTCCTTCTCGTGCGAGGATTCGATGAGGTGGAAGTCGTTCGAGCGAGTGGGGAAGGAGCAGTAGGCCTCCAGTGTCCCGGCATCGCGGACGCTTCCGCCATCGTCGGCGCAGCGACCTTCGTTGGCGTCGTATTCGCGCATCTCTTCAAGAGTCAATGGCTGCGCGCCGGGTCGGTGCCGTTCGATCGGCTCTCGCGCGCCGCGACTGACGCTGGTGCTGCCGACGGTGAGACTGTGCGTGCTCTCGGTTGCAGACCTAGAGCCTGCGCCGCATCCGGCGAGTACCACGCTCGCCGCAAGCGCGCTCAACGGCAAGCTCAGCGATAGCCCACGGGCCACTGCGAGCTCCTACAGCCTCGGAGGCGCTGCCGAAGCCATCCGCTGCGAACTTTCGCTCATGGTCTGATGTCGAGGATACCGCGGGAGCACCTGCTTTGGAGCGCTACGGCTCGTCCTCTCGCAGCGTGCGCCCGTCCGAGATATCTAGCGCCGGAGCCTCAAACGCTGGGTTCTGCTAGCCGCGCCCAAGGCATCGACATCGCCGGTAGCACCCTCGTCGACGCTTGTCTCCTCAGCCCCCAAACAGCGCCGACACGATCTTCCCCATCTTTTCGTTAGGCCTGTAGACCGTGCGTTCTCTGTGCACGATCTGCTTGCCGCCGTCCGGCGATTCGGTCACGACCGTCTCGCTATCGGTTTCCTTCTTGCCCCCTTTGAGACGTTCGATCACGAGCGCAGCGGCGATCCCGATCGCGATGATTTCGGCGCCGCCGAAGATGAAGTTTTTCTCGCCGACGCGAGCCACGATCTGCTCGACGTCTTCGCGTCGATCCGGCTCGAGCGCCGCAACGACCAGCGCGGCGCGCGCGAGATCCTCAACGTCGTCGAGCGCCGCGTACGGTTGCTCGCGCAGCTCCTCGACGAAGCCGGCGGCCGCCTCGGGCGCGTCGTCGTCGAGCTCCCCGAGCCCGAGAGCGTCGCGTAGGGCGAGAGCAGCCTCCAGCACCTCTTCTCGATTGAGACCCTCGATCGCCGCGATCAGCTCCTGCTCCTCCATGCCGTCCCTCCTCTTGTTCTGTGTGTGCTCGTTTACCGCCAGCTTCCGTTGAGCGCGAACGGCGCCCACAGGAAGAGATGCTCGTAGCGCTCCATCGCCGCCAGGCTGGCCTCTTTGTAGGCCTCGCCGACACGTTTGCCCGGCGTCCAGCTGCCGTAGAAGAGCTGCAGGAAGTCGAGCGCGCTCGCCGCGTCGACGTCCCACAAGGGGGCCAACAGCGTGCGCGCGCCGCGTGTGAAGAACGCGCGCTCCAGCCCGAGGCGCACGCCGCCGGCCCCGGCCCAGGAGCGGCCCGACGAGCACGCCGCTGAACAGAGTAGCCGCGGCCCACGAGGCAGCTGCTGCAGGTCGCCGGCGTCGAGGACGAAGCGCGCGAGCTCGGGCGCGACCTCGATTGGCAGCGGCGCGCTTGGCAGCGAGCCGTTCGCGGCGACGCACAGACCGCGTCCGTTGGCGGGTGTCGAGCGCGTCCCGTGACCGACGAACAGCAGGTGCTCGACGCTCCCAACGAACTCGAGCATGCGCGCCTTGTCCACCTCGACGCCGCTCGCGAAGCGCACCTCGGGCCCGAGCAGGCGCTGGATCGCTTGCGCCGCCGACTCGGCGCGCTCGACGAACGGCTCGCGATCGCCCTGCTTGCAGACGACGGCGATCGCGGCGCTCGCGGCGCGCGGATCGAGCGTCGCTTCGTCGCCGAGCGCGCGCTCAAGCACGGACAGATTAGGCGCGACGCTGATGCAGTTGCGCGCCAGCGCCGGAGTCCCGTCGGGCAGCGACGCGGCGTGCAGCGGCAGGCCGAGCAGTGAGGGCGAGGGCAATATGCATAGGTGCTCGCCCGCCGGCACGTGTGTGGCGATCACCTCCCCGACCGTGGCGAGCAGCGGCGCGAGCGCGTCGCCGGCCGCAGCCATCTGCCGATCGGTCACGCAGCCGGGGCCGGCCAGCCGCCAGAACGCGCTCGCACGCTCGCGCAGCTCATCGGCGCCGAGGCCCAGCTCGAGGAGACAAAAGTCTGGCGCGGAGGAGCACGGGCTGACGACGAGGCATTGGACGACGTCGGCGTGCTCGATTATGAGGAGCAGTCGCGGCGCGCCGCAGTGCAGCCGCCCGGCGATCTGTGCGATCAGCTGCCCGTAGCCGGCGGCGGCGGGGCGACGACCGCCCATCTCGCGTGCGTTGAGAAACTCGAAGACGTCGACGTACTCGCCCACTGGCGCCGCTCCCTCGGCGATCGCCTCGCGGGCGCAGGCGAGCAGGACGGCCTGCACCTCGCTCTTGTCGGCGAGGAACGGCGCGGCGAACTCAAGGCCGGCGGCGTCGGGAACATCGGCCTCGAGCCGATCGAGCGCAGCACGCATCGCGGACCACTTCTGCGCCACTGTCAGGGCGGGCAGGCGCGCCTGCAGGTGATAAAAGCGCCATGACAGCGAGCGGCTGGCGAAGAGCCGCTCGATCTCCGCGGCGATCTCGACGGCACGGTCCGCTTCGCCGTGCTCTAGCTTCCAACCGGCCAGGCAATAGCCGGCCGTGAACAGCAAGCTCGACGGCTTCGCGCCCGCCCGCTCGCGCCAGGCCTCCTCGAGCATCGCCCGCGCTCGGGCGATCGCCGCGTCGCTCACGCGACCGAAGCGCGCGTGCTCGAGCGTCGCGGCGGCGACGACGACACGTAGCTTGGGCAGGCTCGCGGCGAGCGTCAACGCCTCGTCGACCTCCGCCAGCGCCACGCCGGGCAGGGCTCGCGCGCGCGCCGCCGCGAGCGCGAGCAGCGCTTCGACGCGGCGGATCGCGCTCGCGCCGCTCAGCGGCACGGCGCAGGCAGCTTCGGCGGGAGCGAGGGCGCGCTCGGGCATGCTCGCGTCGACGTAAGTGCGGGCGAGCGAGATCAGCAGCGTGAGCCGCCGCTCGCCGTCCTGCTCGTCGGCGAGCGCCGTCTCGAACATCGTGAGCGCCTCCCCGAAGCGGCCGAGCTCGCGCAGCACGATCGCGCGGTTTCGCAGCAGCGTCGCACGGTCGGACGCGCTCGCGCCCTCGCAGCCGTCCATCAGCCGCTCGACCTCGTCGTATTCCGCGAGCGCGCCGGCGGGGTCGTCGACGTGACGCCGCGAGTTCCCCACCTCGTTGATGAGCGAGTAGCGAGCGACGCAGTCGAGGTTCGGGAGAGCGGCCTGCAGCTGCCGATTCAGGACCTCGCCGGCGAGCTCGTACTCGAGGTTTTCGTTCAGCACCGACGCCGCGCCGATCGACAGCTGGGCGACCCACTCCCAGTCCGACTGCGCGTCGAGCGCGTCGAGCGCGCGCTCGACGGCCAGCACGCCGGCGGGGGTGCGCCCGGCGCGCGCGAGGATCGTCAGGATCACACTCGCCTGCGCGGCCCGCGCCGCCCCCGGCCCGAGCGGGTTCGCCGGCGATGTGAGACCCGTTTCGAGATCGTCCGCGACGTCCTCGTCGGACCGGCCCTCGAGCGTGCTGGGATCGATCCAGATCGGGACGCTCGCCCACTCTGCCCGGTAGTGGTCGCCGTGGCCAATGTGGTCGAGCCACTCCACGATGTGCTCGTGCTCGCTCGCGGAGGACTCCGCGCGCGCGGACTGGGCGACATCCCACGCAGTCGGGAAGTCGATCGTCCTGTTCAGGACGCGCGTGTCGAGCAACACCAACGGCGGGACCTGGGCCCCGCCGCGCGACAGCAGGAACAACAGCATCGACAGCCCGGCCCACGCCTGACGTCGGGGATTCGCGCGACCTGCCGCCGCGTGCGCCACCGCGCACAGGTACTCGAAGCGAAAGGGCTTGTCGAGCCCCATCGGATCGTCGAGGAGGGCCAGGTCGAAGTCGATGCAGCGAGCGAGCATCGCGCCGAGCACCTCGTCGTCCAGGCACTGCGGCGGCACGTGCAGCTCGACCGCGTCGAGCATCGTCTGGATGCCCTCGTGGTGGAAGGCGTGGGTGTACAGATCGTCGATCAGCTGCAGGACGAATTCGCTCAGAAGGTCTCGGACGATCTCGAGCTGAGCCTCCTTCGAGATCGGCGGCTGCGTGCGCAGCATCGGCTCCAGCTCGCCGCTCAGCTGCGCGAGCAGCGTGAGCAGGACGAGCGGCTCCTCGTTCGGGCGGACGCCGTCGTCGTCACGCTCGGCGCGCGCGCCCGCCAGAACCGGAGCGAGGGCCTCGCGCAGATAGGCCTCGAGCCAGCCACGCATCACGCCTGTCAACTCCGCGTAGTCGGCGCACCGCTGCACGACGTAGCCCTCGGAGGCGTCGATCGTCTCCGTGGCTTCGCCGGCGGGGTCGTAGATCGCGATCCGCCCGCTGTCCTGATCGAACGCCAGCAGGCCTGGTTGCAGCGTGAGGTCGAGACCGCAGACACGGCAGGAGCGCACATTGAGACGATCGCTCACCGCCTCCAGGATCACCGGTGCGTCGTGCGGAAAGTCGATCCACACGTGCACTGGAAACGCGCCCGGAGTCTTGCAGCGACGGCACACGACTTCGGCGATCGACTGGCCCGACTCGTCGTCCTCGTCCATCGACCCACCCTCTCCGCGATGCTTTCGAGGGGGACATTCTAAGCCGGAAGTTTGTGCGCCCGTGCGGTAGCTAGATCGCAGTGCTCGGAGCGGGTGGGGATCCTGCGGCCCGGGCCATCCTCTGCCGACGTCCCACTGCGTAAGTAATACGGGCGAACCAGCGATTCGGCCGAAACCCCACGGACAACCGCCCCGGGCACAGGGTCACGGGGGTTTGCGTAACGTACGGTCCTGTCCGTGACCTCGGCTTGTCTCTTAGGTTAGGCTGATGCCTGCGCGGCGGGAGCCTGCCGTCGAGAGTGCCCGCCTCGGTCCATCCTCTCATCGCGGCATGCGCCCGTCCGAGATATCCAGTGCGGGAGCCTCAAACGCTGGGTTCGCCCAACGTCCGGCCGTCTCCATGGCGATAGAGTTTAGGTTCGTTGTGTAAACCCCTCAGCCTCGGTTGACGAGCTGAGATGGTCCGCGAGGCGGCGAGGCGTCCACCCCGACAGTTTCGTCAGCTCAGCGGCATGTAGGTCCGCGTCACCGCTCACGATCACGTCGACCTCGGCTGCGTGCGCGAGCGCCACGAGATAGTCGTCCTTGGGATCGCGCGTGGCGCCCTTGCGTTGCGGAGGATCGGCGTGAACGGCCGCGTGGCGCTCGATGCGAGCGACGAGCTGTCGCGCGCTCGCCTCGTCAAACCACCGGCGGAACCTTGGCCGCAACGCCACTCGGACTCGGCGCAGCTCGGCGATCAGCTGTGGGCTGGCGACGATCTCAAGCCGATCATCGACCCAGGCGCTGAAGGTCCGATCAGGCGGCGAGCCGCGAGGGCCGATTGCTTCGGCCTGTGAAGTTTCGCTGGGAACGGAGTTGTGCTCAGGCTGGCTCGAAGTCGCCCGGCCGCCAGGTCCCGTCGAAGGCGGGCTGTTCAGGTCCGTAGATGCGGATGTAGGCGAACCAGCCTTGGTTGGGGAGCGTTTGTATCCACGCGCTGGTGTCGCTGTCTTCTGGGCGTGTCGGGCCGAAGTGAAGCACTGCGGTGGAGCCATCCAGGTTCTTCAGCTCGAATAGCGAGCGAAGGGCAGCTTTGTCTTGCTCGGTCTGGATCTGTGAGCGGGTCTCGGCGTCGTAGACGGTGATCGACCAGAACAGCTTGCCGGGAACTGGCAGCGGAACCGTGAGGCTGTAGCGCTTGCCTCCATTGAGGTAGAAGCCGCTCCGGTCGCGCAGGCCCAGCCAGTAGAGCGAGCCGGTCCCCTCGACACGGCGGAACATTGCCGGCGAGGCGATGATCGCTTGCGCGAACCATCGCTCGCGAGCCTCGAGGTCCAGCGCGACGGGTGTCTCGAAGTCGGCGCTCTGCGGTACGAGGCTTGCCCACTCCCACTTGCGGTCGGGCCACGCGATGCGGTCGGGCCGCGTGCTGGCGAAGGCCGAGACGAGAAGCTGATCGCGTCCGGCTCGCGCCGCGCGCTCCAAGATGTCCTTCATCCGCGCGTCGGGGGCGAACGCCTTTCCCTTCTCGATCCCGAGCGACGCGAGCAGACCGTACATCGGTCTGAACTCATCGACTATCGGCTCGGCGTCGACGATTCGATGCAGCACCTCCCAGTATTGAAGGTTGTCCTCCCAGCGAAGGCAGCTGTTGTCCGTCTTCTTCTCGGTCACGTCGATGAACCCCAGCGTTCGCGGATCGCTTGAGGTCGAGAGGGGGTAGATCTTGATTGCGCGCAGCGCATCGAGCGCCTTCTGAATGTCGCCGCCGATCGGCAGAGCGCGCAGCGCGAGCAGCGCCTTCATCGAAGCGCAGCGGCCGACCTGGTGGTCGACCGGCACAGTACCGTCATAGCCGGGCGGGAGCACGACGTGCTTGCCCCCCCTGCCCTCGTCAGGCCCTGGGATGCCCATGTCCATCACCCAACGCTGGTGATGATCGTCCACCAAAGCGATATAGGCACCGGGAGGAAGCTCGATCACCATCGGGCCTCCCGATAGATCGAGTGTGCCGGCCCCATACGGTGTATCGGAGTTGAGCGTGAAGCCAACCTGGCGCGGCCCAGTCGAGGCGATGCCGATCGACTCGTTATCAGCGATCCCGACCTCGCGATTGCCATTGAAGATGCCCTCAACCGAGACGGTGGGATACCAGAAGCGATAGGCCTTGACCGCGGCCTGGAAGTCAGCATCGTCGTATCCACGTTGCGCTCCGCTCTCCGTTGGGAATCCGCGCTCGAAGGCGAGACTGTGTGCGTCTGGCATCTGCTCCTCTCGTTGCGGTGGATCGCTAGCGCCTACGCAAGGGCGCTCGACGAGCACCCCAACGAAGGTCTGCGGTCCACAGGCTCACCGACACATGGGTGAGCGCACTTCACCCTTGCGAGATGATCGACCTGCCCGCCCTGAGTGCGCCTCCAGGTACACGACACCGGTGCCTGATCCTCCTAGCCTGCATTCACGGCAGATAGACAGGTGGCCCGTAAGATGCTATCTTACACCTATGCGTACCACCATCTCCACGAAGGGCCAGATCGTTCTTCCCGCGGAGCTGCGTGCTTCGGATGGCATCAAGGCGGGGGAGGAGTTCGAGGTCGACCGAATTGGCCCTGACGAGTACCGGCTGACCCGGCTAACGCCGCCGCCGAACCGTGGCCTGGTCGCATGGCTGCGGTCGTGTCCGGAGGACGGTTGGTTCGTAGAGATTGAGTCGGAGTCAACCGACTCGCTTTAGCTGATCGTATGGCGCGCTTTCTGGTTGACGCGAACGTCCTCTCGGAGGCGACCAAGCCCACTCCGGACGAGCGTGTCGTCGAGTGGCTGGGGCACAATGAGCCCGAGTTCGCCGTCGATCCGATCATCCTGGGTGAGATCCGTTTCGGCATCCTGCTGCTCCCACGTGGTCGCCGCCGAAGCCGGCTTGAGCGCTGGTTCGAGGACGGCGTGCAGAGGTTGCAGTGCATCCCGTGGGAGGCCTCGACGGGTCTGCGTTGGGCCGAGCTGCTCGCGACGCTTCGCGCGGAAGGGCGCGCGATGCCGGTCAAGGACAGCTTCATTGCTGCAACCGCGCTGGCGCACGATCTGGCGGTTGTGACCCTCAACCGACGCGACTTCGATGCCGCAGGTGTGGTTGTCGTCGATCCGGTGGCAGAGCCTGGCCACTGATACTTACTCTAGGCCCGGCGTTGCTCCAGCGACCTACTCACGGCGGGAACGTTGCGCGGGTTCGACTCCCGCCGTCTCCACTTCGATCTAGCCCTGGCAGCATGAGACGGTGGGTCCATGCCGCGCCTCTGCGCTCTCGATAGGAACTGTGACCGCTGCTGATCGTGCTGACGGTCGGTTGCGCCATCATGCGGGCGGTGCGGGTTGTGCTCACGAGGGACGTCAAGCGGTTCGCCGCTTGTACCGAGGATTTTCTTGCCGGGCGGGTCGAGCGCAACGTGCTCGCGACGGTGCTTGCGCACGCGCGCGACGGGCGCTTTGAGGCGCACCGGCCGCTGTTCGCCTGTTGCCTTGACGAGCGCGAGCAGGTGCGGGCCGTGGCGATGCGTACGCCTCCCTGGCCGTTGCTTGCCAGCGACTTCGATGCAACCACCGCGGAACTGCTGCTCGAGCGCTGGCTGTCGGAGGACCCGTCGGTCCCTGGCGTCAGCGCGCAGCCGGGTACCGCCCGCGCGATCGCGGCCGCTTGGGCCAGGCACACGGGGAGGACCTCGGTGTGCTGCCTGCGCGAGGCGATGCACCTGTTGAGAGAGGTCACCGATCCGCCACGACCAGCTCGTGGGCGCCTTCGTCTCGCCACCGGGGACGAGCTTGAGCTCTTGACCGACTGGGAGCAGGCCTTCGTGCTGGAGGCCGGCACCGGTGTCCCCGAGGAGGCTGGGCGCACCGTGTCCGCGCGTCTTGCCACCGGCGCTCAGCACGTTTGGGAGGACGGCGGGCCGGTCTGCGCCCTTGCGCTCTCGCCGACGATCGCCGGGACCGTACGCATCGGGCCCGTCTACACGCCCCCCGAGCACCGCTGCTGCGGCTACGCGAGTAACGCCGTTGCGGCCGCCTGCCGTCAAGTGCTCGCTCGCGGCGCGCGACAGTGCATGTTGTTCACCGACCTCGCCAATCCGACCTCCAACAGGATCTACGCGGCCGTGGGCTTCCGTCGATTTGCAGAGTGGGAGGAGCACAGGTTCGCGATCGCGTGAGCTGCGCAGGCTGCGAGTGTCTTGGCGCCTGCGGCTCAGCCGGCCGCCATGGATATGTCCTCACCGCTGTCGAGACCGTCCCGCTCCGGCACGCTGCCCTCGGCCTCGATCGCGGGACGCCTGTTGTGCCAGCGTCGGCTGACGTCTCGCGCGCCGAGTCGTGCGACTTCTGAGAGCAGTGCGCGCCGGTCGACGTCGCCTTTGGCCAGCAGGCGCGTGACGGCCGCTGCGACCCGGGGCGGGGTCAGGACGCGCGAGGGTCGTCTGCGGTGGTTGAGCACCTCGAAGAACTCGTCGGCTTTGCCCTGTTGCTGCAGGCGGCGGAGCACCTCGACGAGCACGGACGGGACGTGGCCGGGGTCTTCGAAGTCGGTTGCGATCCAGTAGTGCTCGGCGAACTCGCGGTCGCGCCACCGTCCCCACCGGCGCGTCGCACGATCCAGGGCGCCGTCGGGTCCCTGCAGCGCGCCGGCGATCGTCTCGGCGAGTGTCTCGGCCTGCAGGAAGGCGTCGCCGATGCCGCGCCCGGGGGCGGGGCTCTTGAAGTGTCCGGCGTCCCCGGTCAGCACCCACCCGGGGCCCGAGGCCTTGCGGAAGTACCCCTCCCAGTGGATTGCGCCGAGAACCTTGCCGACCGGCCTCGCGCCGTCGAGCGCGTCGGCGACTGGCTGGCAGCTCCTGACGTGGTCGATGAACGCGGTGGGCGGGTCGGCGCGGAAGCGGGGCAGTTCGGCTCGTTCGGGCCAGGCTAGGACCTGGTAGAGGCCGCTGTCGGAGGGGATCGCGAGGATGAACCGGTCCTCGAAACGGTGTGAGAGAAACGTGGGGACAGGCCCGGGGTGTGCGTCCTCGAAGAACGCCCAGTAGCACAGGCGCCGGCTGGGGGTGAGGTTGTAGCGGGGAGCGCGGCCTAGCTTGGCGACGGTCGAGTGGCGTCCGTCGGCGCCGACGACCAGTCGGGCGCGAAGCTCGTGCTCTCGCTCGTCCTGGGTGTAGCGCACGCCGGCGACGCGGCCGTGCGCTTCAATCAGTGCGCTGACGCGTGCTTCGGTTCGCAGCTCGGCGCCGGACTCCTCGGCTGCCTGGGCGAGGATCGGGTCGAGCAGCGTGCGTCGCACCGAGGCGAAGCCGCCGATGTCCGCCGGCTGCCGTGGCAGCTCCCCCTGTAGCCACACGTCCTCGACGCGCGTGTCGGTATGGTTGACCATCGGAGCGCCGGTCGCCCGGAGCTGCTCGGCGACGCCGAGGCGGTCGAGGAACGCCAACGCGTCGGCCTCGAAAAGGTGGCTGGAGAGTGTGTCGCTGGGAAAGGTGGTGCGGTCGAGGACGGCTACCCGGATGCCGCGGCGCGCGAGCAGCGTGGCGAGCGGGGCCCCCGCGCAGCGCGCTCCAACGACGACCACATCGCAGCTCTGCCTGGTGTCTTGTGTCATGGAGCTATCCTCTCGTTCGAGGGGTACCTAATGATCGTTAGGTACCGGGTCCCTGAGATTACTTAGGAGTCATTAGGTTGTCAACCGACGACGGTGAGGCAGCGCCGCGCAGGCGCCTGACCGCGCAGGCGCGACGCGAGCTGATCGAACAGGCCGCGAGCGAGTTGTTCGCTGAGCGTGGCTACGCGGGCACGACGATCGAGGCGATCGCGGCGGCTTCGGGCGTCACGCCGCCGGTGGTCTACGACCACTTCGCGTCCAAGCTCGACCTGCACCGGCACTTGTTGGAGCGCCACTACGCGGATCTGCGCGGGGTGTGGCGAGCGCAGCTGCAGGGCGAGGAGCCGCTCGGTCGGGCGGTCCCGCGAGCCGTCGACGCGTGGTTTGCCTACGTGGAAGCTCACCCCTACGCCTGGCGGATGCTCTTCCGGGACACCACGGGCGAACCGGAGGTCCGGGCCGCCCACGAGGAGGTCATCGCGCAGAGCCGCGAGACGCTCACGCCCCTGCTCCTGAAGTACATCGACGTTGGGGCCCTGAAGACGGATGCCTCTGCCCACGTCAACGTCAACGCGCTCGACATGGCCTGGGTGGTCATGCGTGGCGTCCTGCAGGGCCTCGCGCTGTGGTGGTACGAGCACCAACAGGTGCCGCGTGCCGAGGTGCTCGCCGCCGCGATGAACAGCCTCTGGATCGGGTTCGAGCGCGCCCTCGCAGGCGAGGCGTGGCAGTCGCCGGACCCCGACGAGCCGTCCAGCTGAACCGCCCGCACCGCCCTGCCAGGGTCTAGCCGAGGAAGCGCGTCACGACCACGGACCCCACGCCTGCGTTCCGTGCGGGACATGGGGCCCTGATCGCGGGTCGTCCCTGACTCGTCGTCATCCGTGACCCGTCATACCTGACTTGGTTGCAATGCCCCCGGCACGCGTGTGCCGGTCTCACTGCTTCTTGCAGCGCTTCCACGCTGCGAAGCCCATGCTGATAGGCGCGGGGGGCCGACTCCAGCCACCCTAGGTGTTAGAAGACGACACCCTTGGGGTTCGCCGCTGCGAGGCCCGCGGCGTCTGCGCGTCTGCCCGTCCCACGTTGGGCGTCCTGCTGTCTGCCCGCACGAGTAGGTGTCTGCTCGTCGGCCCCCCCACCCGGTCGCATCTGTCATGCTCGGCGCGGAGGTGGCACGTTGGGATCGAGTCGGCCACAGACAGCAGGCGCGTCCGCCTGGGGAGAGGACCCACTGGCGCGCCACTCGCTCTCGCCGCGAGAGCTGCAGCAACTGCTCGCGGTCGAAGGCCAGCGGCTGCCCTTCCTCGCGCTGCGCGAACCGCACGGGGAGCTGCGTCTGGTCACGCTCGACAGCCGCCGGCCGAGCCTGACGATCGGGCGGCGCGCGGAGATGGACGTGCCGCTCGCGTGGGACGACGAGGTCTCGGCTCTGCACGCCGAACTGCACTGCCGAGGCGGGGAATGGACGATCCTCGATGATGGCCTGTCGACCAACGGCACCTTTCTCAACGGACGTCGGGTGGGCACCCGCCAGCGGCTGCGCGACGGAGACCGCGTCCGGGTTGGACGCACGATGATCGCGTTTCACCTCGGCGGCCGCGAGCGGGCGCAGACGACCGTATCGGGGCGCGCGCTGCCGGTTCCGACGCTGAGTCCCACCCGGCGCAGAGTGCTCCTCGCGCTCTGCCGTCCCCACCGCGAGGGCGGCGCCTACGCCACGCCCGCGAGCAACCGGCAGATCGCCGAGGAGGTGTTCCTGAGCGTGGACGCGGTTAAGACGCACCTGCGGGCCCTGTTCAACGAGTTTGGCCTCGCCCACCTGCCCCAGAACCAGAAGCGCGCGGCGCTGGTGGAGCGGGCCCTGCAGCTCGGCGTGATCGCCCCGAGCGAGCTCGACTAGCCGCAGCCCACCCTCAGATGCAGGTGTCCACTCGTGCGGGAAGCCGGGGTCGCCGGAGCGAGACCGCTCCCGGCCTCCCGCGGTGCGCGCGGGCTGTGCGCA
Source organism: uncultured Solirubrobacterales bacterium (assembly GCA_963701215.1). Lineage (GTDB taxonomy): Bacteria > Actinomycetota > Thermoleophilia > Solirubrobacterales > Solirubrobacteraceae > Palsa-744. The sequence goes on along the minus strand of OY969580.1, from coordinate 2,655,928 downwards.
TGCGCATCACCGCGGCGAGCGCGGGCCACCCGCGATCAGCTGGCGGGCTCTACGGCGGGCTCTACGAGACGACCACCGTGAACGTCGCCGTCGCCGTCTGGTGGACCTTTTTGGTGGAGTCCGTGACAGTTACCGTGACCGAGAACGAGGCCCCGTTCGGGTACGCTTTCGCACCGATTTTCCCGGACAGCAGTCCCGTGGAGCTCAAGCTGAGACCTTTCGGGAGGCTCCCTGCGGTTTTTTTCCATTTGAAGGGAGCCACGCCGGCCATCGCTGTGAGCTGCTGACTGTAGGGGGTGCCGGGTTTTGCTTCTGGCAGCGAGGTGGTCGTGATGTGGAGTGGGAGAACTGTCAGCGTGAACTGCTGGACGCTGTCAGCTCCGATGCCGTTGTGGGCCGTGAACGTGATTTGGAAGGTACCGCTCTGGGTAGGAGTTCCGGAGATCACACCTCCCGCATAGGTCACGCCTTCCGGGAGGTTGCCCCACTTGGTGATCGTGGGGGCCGGTGTCCCGGTGGCGGTCACCGTGAACGTACTGGCTGTATCGTCGTTGAACGTCGCGTTGTTGGGCGAGGTGATCAGCGGCGCTGCGTCCACCGTGAGCGTGAAGTTCTGGCTCGAGAAGCCGACTCCGTTGGTGGCAGTGAAGTTGATCGAGTACGTGCCTTCCTGGGTCGGGGTGCCGGAGAGCACGTCGGTACTTGTGTTGAAGGTCACGCCGGCGGGTAGTTTCCCGGTCTCCGTGATCGTTGGCCCGGGAGTGCCGGTGGCGGTCACGGTGAAGCTTCCGGTGACCCCCTCGCTGAATGTGACGTTGTTGGCGGACGTGATCGCGGGTGCGGCCTCCACCGTGAGCGTGAAGCTCTGGGTTGCGTTCGAGCCGACCCCGTTGTCGGCTTCGAAGTCGATCGTGTAGGTGCCTTCCTGGGTGGGGGTCCCCGACAGCACGCCGGTGCTCGCGTTGAACGTCACGCCATGGGGTAGTTTCCCGGTCTCCGTGATCGTCGGCGTGGGGGTGCCGGTCGCTTCCACGGTGAAGCTGCCTTCGGTTCCCTCGGTGAACATCGTGCTGCTCGCCGACGTGATCGCGGGTGCGGCGTTCACCGTGAGCGTGAAGCTCTGGGTCGCGTTCGACCCCACCCCGTTGGCGGCTTCGAAGCTGATGTGATACACGCCTTCCTGCGTTGGGGTGCCGGAAAGCTGATCGGTGCTTTCGTTGAACGTCACGCCGTTCGGCAGCGCGCCGGTCTCCTTGATCGTCGGCGTCGGGGTACCGGTCGCGGTCACCGTGAAGTCGCCCTCGGTTCCCTCGGTGAACGTCGTGCTGTTACCCGAAGTGATCGCCGGCGCTTCAGAGACGTTCTCGCTGGTCGTACCCGAGGAGCCCGCGTAGTTGGAGTCGCTCGAATAGACGGCGGTGATTTCGTCGGTGCCAGCCGGGCGCTCGTGCTGGGTCGCGCACGTCGCGGTGTCGGGAGCGCCTCCGCTCAGTGGCCGAGCGCCGCAGCCGGGGATCGGGCCGATACTGTCGGAGAACGAGACGGTGCCCGTGGGCGTGCCCGTGCCAGGAGCGACCGGGGCCACGGCGGCAGTGTAGGTGACCGGCGCGCCGACCACGCCCGAGCCCGCATCGGAGGAGCTCACGGCGGTGGTCGTCGTGACGCCCGGCGACGTGGCCGACGCGAGGTGCAACGTCAGGATGTTGCGGTACAGAGCGGGGTCCTTCGCGCCGATCGTGTACTTCGCCGAGGCGTTGGTGCCGAGCACCGTGCCGACGGCGGTGACCGGTTTGGGCAGGCGGTAGCCGCTGAACACCATCGTGAGCGACCCGTCGGGGTTCTGCACCACGGCTGGGCCGTACGCGCGGCCGGAGTAGTAGGCGCTGGTGCCCAGCGGTTCGTTCTTGCCTTCTTCGAGCGCCTTGTCCTGCGCGGCCGAGGCCGCGAACGTGTAGTCGGTGCTCACCACCACCTTCGGTACCGACCACGACTTGCCGTTGGTCGAGGTGGTGTAGAAGATCTGGTTGAACGCGTCGCTGTCGCCGTCGCTGGCCCACGAACCCGACAGGAACATGCCGTAGCTGCCGTCCGGGTTGGTGATGATCGTTCCACGCGAGCCCACGAAGCGCAGCTCGGTCGTGTCGGGGCTCCCCGGGGCGAGGTTCGTCGGTTCGGTGCTCGACGGGCTCGTCTGCTGGTAGGGGTTCGAGATGTCGTTGTAGGAGCCGCTGTTGTTGCCCGTCCCCGACGTCGAGCCGCTGATCGGGCCGAGGTCGGTGAAGTTGACCCCGTTTTCGGTGTACGCCGCGCGCAGGACCGTGTAGTCCTCGTTGTTGGCGAACAGCTTCTGCGGGCCCTTCGACGCGGAGTCCTTGCCCTCGCCGATCCTTTCCAGCGAGGAGTAGGGCACGATCGCGGCGTTTGGCCCGCCGACCCAGTTGCCTTCCTTGACGGCGCCTTTGCCTCCGGTACAGCCGGTGAGGTTGTCGCTGCCGGCCGGCACGCCGGGCTGGGTGGCCGCGGTGAAGCCCGTGCACGTCACTTCCTGGATCGGCGATTCGATGTTCGTGCCGAGGTATATTTTGAAGGAGCCACTGGTGGGCAGCGGCTCGCTCGGGTGCACCGAGGGCGTGTAGGTGATCGCCGACCCTTCCGCCAGAGGGAGCGTCACAGTTCCCGCGGTGTATTTGCTGCTGCTGCCGCTGCCGCTGACCGAGCCGTCGGTTGTGCCGACGATGAAGTACGCGAGGACCTTCTGCGTGTAGAGGACGACCGTCGATCCTTTCGGGGCGCTCGGGTACGTCGGCAACGTGCCGACGATGCCGTCAGGCGACTTGAGGCCGGTCGTGACCGCCGCGTTCGGCGGCAGGATCGGGTCTGCCGTGATCGCGTTGCCCACGCTGACGGCCAGCGGCGAGCCGCTGGTGTTCGTGCAGTCCTCGATCTTCGTGGTCGGGTTCGCGTTCGACTGGCTGCAGTAGACCGTGTCGCCGTCGATGTACAGCCGGTTGGGCGCGTTTTCGTTGAGGATGAAGGTCGTGAGGGGCGAGACGACGGAGTTGCCGTTCGTGATTTTGAGTTCGGCCAGCCCGCCTTCTCCGCTGGGCTTGTTCGGCCCGGCCGGGATCGTGGCGGCCGCGCTGGCGGTGGCGATCACCTGCACGATGTCGTCTTTGGCCTTGACGGTGAGCGGACTCCCCCCGGCGACGGTGCACCCTGTGAGTTCGGCCGGGGCCGGGTTGGTGGCTTTGCAGGTGATGACTGATTTCGACGGCGTCGCCGCGTTGTCGTCCTCATAGGGGCCCGCGACGATGTGCTCGGGAGAGCTCGCTTCGCCGAGCGTGGAGACGGGGATGCTCGCGCCGGCGCCGCTGGTGGGGACTTCGACTTCGGATTCGGCGTACGTGTTCGGGTCGGTGCCGACCGGTTCGGTGGGTTCGAGCGAGCCAAGCGGGTTCGCAGCGGACGGTTCCACGTTGTGGACGAGTAGGCCCACGCCTTCGTAGTCGCCGGCCGGGCGCTGCAGCGTGTACAGCTTCGTGCTGCCCCCGATCGCTGCCACGTAGGGGTGGCCCTGGCCGTCGTCGTTGGTGTCCGCGTTCGGGCAGTAGCCCGGGTTCTGCTCGAGCGCTTTGCCCTCGCTGGTCCAGGTCTTGCCGTTGTCGGTGGACCTGGCGACGGTGATCGCCTCGTCGGCGTCCTTCGGCCGGTAGTCGAAGTAGCCTGTCAGCGAGCCGTCGGCGTTGCGCACGACGTCGGGGAAGTAGTACGGCGAGAACGGCAGCGCCGTGTTCGGTGGCTGCGAAACGGGCGAGCCGGTCTCGGGATACCCGCCGAGGCTGCTGCAGTACCCGTCGAGCGGCCCAGGGGTCCCGGCGACGCCGCTCAGGTAGGGCGGCGTGAACGGCGCTTCGCCGGCTTTGGCGGCCGGGTAGACGGCGACGTTGGGCTCGCTCACGCCGCTGAGCATCGTTTCAGGGCCGCCCGGCAGGAACGTGGGGCTCAGATCTCCGGTCAGGTAGTAGGAGGAGCCGGCTTTTTCGTCGCCCTCCGAGGTGTTCCACGGCCCTCCGGAGATCGTGTCCACGACTGGGGCTTCCGGCGCGTAGAGAGTGCCTTCTGCGGCGGCCGTCGCGGTCAGGGCGAGGCCGGTCACACTTGTTCCGACTAACACACAAGCGGCAAAGAGCAGGGCACTGAGACGGCGCACGGAATCTCCGATCGTCGGTTTTGGGCCCGCGCTTTCTACCAGCCCCCTCTTGAATCTGAGCTACAGATCACCGGATCTTCACGATGTAAACGTGTGCGGCGCTCGGACGGGCCGTCGCCCACGTCGACGCTGTCGCCGGGTCCCCGGTGAGGGCTGTTGGACCGCCCGTGACGCTTACGCCGCACTTCGTCGGCGCGGGCCGACGCCTCGCTTCAGAGGGACGTCGAGGCTTCGTGGGCCGCCTGCCGCGCGCGGCGGTACTCGTTGACGACGATCTCGGTCAGCTCCTCGACCGAGGTCTCGGCGGTCGGCTTGTCGAGGGCGATCGTGCCGTCCTGGATCATGCTGACGCGGTCGCACGCCTCCAGTACGTGCACGTAGTTGTGGAGGATCATCACGATCGAGACCCGCCCCTCGGCCTTCAGGCGTGCGACGAGATCGAGGATCATCGCCCCCTCCTTGGCCCCCATCGCGGCGAGCGGCTCGTCGAGCAGCAGGATGTCGGCGTCGGAGTTGACGGTGCGCGCTACCGCGATCGCCTGGCGCTGCCCGCCGGAGAGGCGCGCGACGGCGACGTCGATCCGCGGGATGTTGATGCCGATCTCGTCCAGTGCCCGGCGTGCTTCGCGCTTCATCTCACGGTTGGCCAGGAACGGGATCGGACGGTGCACCTTCTCGCGGCGCAGCGCCAGGTTGTGGTAGACCGACAGTTCGTCGATCAGCGCGAGGTCCTGGTAGACCGTATCGATGCCGTGGGCGCGCGCGTCGTCGACGCTTTTGGGCTGATAGGGCTCTCCGTGCAGGAACATCTGCCCCGTGTCCTGCCTCTGAAAGCCGCTGAGGATCTTGATCAGCGTCGACTTGCCGGCGCCGTTGTCGCCGAGCAGGCCCAGCACCTCGCCCTTGCGCAGGTGCAGGTTGACGTCGCGCAGGGCCGTCACCGGCCCGAAGCGCTTGGCGACGTGTTCGACGCGCAGCACGTCGTCCGGAGCCGAGACCGGCCCGACGATCGTCTCCGCCGGTACCGGCTGATCAGCCACTTCGAGACCCCCTGCGCACGCGCTGGACGTACACGTTGATGGTCATCGCCAGGATGATCGCCAGGCCCAGGTAGAAGAGCTGGTAGTCGGCGTTGACGCCCTTGAGGATGAGTCCGTCGCCCAGGATGCCCAGGAACAGCGCTCCGATCAGCGCGCCTACGACAGTCCCCGACCCGCCTGTAAGGAGCGTGCCGCCGATCACCGCCGCCGAGATCGCCTTGAACAGGATTTCGTTGGCCCCGGCGACGTCCGGCTGCACCGAGGAGGCCCGCACCGCCTCGAGGATGCCGACGAAGCCCCCGGCGGTGGCGCAGAGGATGAAGTTGCGGATCGTCACCAGGCGTACCCACACCCCGGCCTCGGCGGCGGCCAGCTTGTTCGAGCCCACGGCCACCGTGTACAGGCCCCAGCGGGTGAACGTCAACACGATCTGCCCCACGACCACGATCACGATCGCCCAGATCAGCTCCGAGTAGGTGCCCTCGCCGAGGACTTTCGCGAACGTCGAGACGTGGTTGACCGTTTCGGTGAGCACGATGTGTGCCCCGTTGATCACGTGGTGGACGCTGACGGTCGTGCTCGTCACTTCTGCGCCCGGCATCCCGACCGGCTCGCCGTGCGAGATGATCAGCGTCAGCCCCTCCAGCGTGAAGAGCATGCCGAGCGTGGTCACGAACGAGCTGATGCCGACGACCGCCGTGAAGAACCCGTTGACGAAGCCGACCACCATGCAGCCGGCCAGCGCGATGAGCACGCACGGCACGTGCGGAATCCCGGCCACCGCCAGCTTGTAGTAGAGGAACGGCGCGAACAGGTACGTCGCCCCGATCGACAGGTCGATCTCCCCCAGGATCATCACGAAGACCTCGCCCGCGCCGAGGATCGCGAACGGGGCGAAGAACGGCAGCAGCGTCGTGAAGCTGGCGCTGGTGAGGAAGGTGCTGGTGGTCAGCGAGAAGTAGATCGCCACGAGCAGCGTGACGACGATGATGCTGCCCTCGCGCAGGGAGAACGCGCGCTCGAGCAGCTGCCGTCCCCTGGAGGGAGGGACCTCGGGCGCGCGCCCCCCGCCCGGATCGGCCGTGGGCGTGCGTGGCACTCCGAGGGGGTCCGGCGCCGAAGCTTGCGCTGGACCCCCTTGTGAGCCGCTGTCCACGGCGTTGACCCTCTAAGCTGCGGTGCCCGCTGGGATCGGGACCACCTTTGGTTCGGAGGAGGTCCCCTCGAAGCGGCTCTTGGAGTTGACGTACGGGGCGACGGTTTCCTTGTCGATGAATTTTAGGCCCGTGTCGACTTCCGCGGGGCCGGTCAACGATCCGGAGACCTGCCACAGGAACAGTTGCAGGGCTGGCAGGAACCCCTGCAGGTAAGGCTGCTGGTCAATCGTGAATTCGATATAGCCTTCGTGGAGCAGTTTCTGGGTTTTTTCGGTCAGGTCGAAGCCGCCGGCCTTGACGCCTTTGGCGGCGAGCCCGAGCTTCTGCATCACGCCCGCCAGTTCCGCGGTGTCGCCACCGTCGACGGCATACATCCCCTTCGTGGTCGGATGGCCGGTCCAGTAGGCTTCGATAGCTGTTTTCTCACCCGATTCCAGGGAGCCGGTCACGATCGTGGTCAGTTTGATCGGCGCGCCCGATTCCTTGATCGCCTTTTCAGCTCCTTCGAGGCGCGGCTGCAGGTTCGCCGAGCCCGCATTGGCGGTGAAGATGACCACTTCTCCCGTGCCCACGGCGGCGACGATCCGCTTGCCCATGAGTTCGCCGGCCAGTTTCAGGTCCTGGCCTACGTAGGCCAGGCGCTTGTTGGGGGGCGAGGGGGCGTCGGCGTTGTAGGCGATGACCGGGATACCCGCCTTCAGTGCGTTTTCGATAGGCACGTTGAACGCGGTCTTACTGATCAGCGACACCGCGATCCCCTTGGCGCCGGATGAGACGGCGGTGTTGATGGCGTTGACCATCTGGTTGATGTTTTCGCTTTCGGAGCCCGTCCACTCGTAGCTGGAGCCGAGCAGTTTGCAGGCGTCGGCGATCCCGTACTGGGTGGGCGTGAAGAACGAGTTGGTCGTGACGTGATTGACGAACACGAATTTGTATTCCGGGTGGGAGCCGAAGATCGAGGCGGAGTTTCCGCCCGAGGAGGAGGCGCTCGAGCCGCATGCCTCCAGCAGCGCGCTGACCGAGCCCACCGCGGCGCCTGTGATGGCGGTGCGGCGCAGGAACGCGCGGCGGTCGAACCCCGGGGGTCGCTCGGTCGAATCGAACCCCGCCCGCCCGTCGGCGTGCTCCAAGCGCTCCACCGTCTCGAGGGCCAAGTCGCTGTCAGACATCTCATCCTCCTCCTTGTCTTGCTCGGTACGGGCACCCGGGGGCAGGGACCACCCATCCTTAGGTTTCCCGTATGAGTCATTTGTTACTCGCCCAATTCGAGCGCTTGGGAGGGTGAGATTGCCTCGCCCTCAGAGGATGTGGCTAGCCGGTACGCCTACGTTGGGTACGCTTACGTTGCAGCGGCGGGCATCCACGCCTTGGGTACCCTCGGGACGTGACCCGGAAACCACCTGAGCCGATCCCACCGACCGGCGGAGGCCGCCATGGAGGAGTGAGCGGGCAGGAACAGCCGCGTGAGCTCGCGGGGGCGCTCGCGGTTGCGCGCCACATCAAAGACGACGGCCGCGCGCTCCTGCTCTACAGCCGCCTTGACCGCGAGTCGACATGAGCGACGCCGGCTCTCACCCAGCGGCGGCCGTTGTAGGTCAAGGGTGGTCATGAGCGACCGCACGAAGACTGGCCAGCGCTGGAACGAGCTGCGCGGCGAGGAGGTCGTCTACGCGATCCACCGCCAGGAGCGCACGTTCCTGCCCTCGCGTGACCACTGCCCGCTGTGCCCCACACGGCAGGGTGAGCGTGCCGGGGGGTTGGACGAGCGTGCCGGGGCTGCGGGGGAGCGTGCCGGGGGGTTGGACGAGCATGCCGGGGCTGCGGAGGAGCGTGCCGGGGGGTTGGACGAGCGTGCCGGAGGGCTGAGGGAGCGTGCCGGGGGGCCGGAGGGTCACCCGGAACAGTCGGCAGGGCGTGCCGGGGCTGCGACGGAGATTCCGTTCCCCGCCTTCGACATCGCCGTGTTCGAGAACCGCTTCCCCGCGTTCGCTGCGCCTCACGGCGCGGCTGAGGTCGTCGTCTACACCGACGACCACGACGCCTCCTTCGGCACGCTTGCGCCCGAGCGCGCGGAGGCTCTGATGTGGGTCTGGCGCCACCGCTACGCCGAGCTCGGCTCGCGCGCGGACATCGAGTACGTGCTCATCTTCGAGAACCGTGGGGTCGAGGTCGGCGTGACCCTGCACCACCCCCACGGGCAGCTCTACGGCTACCCGTTCCTGCCTCCGGTACCCCGACTCGAGCTCGCCGCCGACGCGCGTCTCGGCGGCTGTGCGCCGTGCGCCCTGCTCGCGGGGGAGCTCGCCGACGGGCGACGGGTCGTACACGAGAACGACGGCGTGGTCGTGTTTGTCCCGTTTGCGGCCCGCTGGGCCTACGAAGCCCACGTGGTGCTGCGTGCACACCGGGCGAGTCTGCTCGACTGCGAGCCGCGGGAGCTTCGCCTGCTGGCGTCCGGTCTGCAGGCGCTTGTTCGCGGCTACGACGCGCTGTTCGACAGGCCGTTCCCGTACGTCATGGTGGTTCACCAGGCGCCCACCGCCGCCGTCTCGGGTTCGGCCGTCACGTCCTCGCCCCCCGGCGCTGCCGCGTCGCCCCCCGCGGCCACCGCTTCGGGTTCCGCCGTTCCGGACTCGCTCTCAGCAGCCACGGCAGCGAGACAGGGGCACCTGCACGTCGAGTTCTACCCGCCGTTGCGCACGGCTGACAAGCTCAAGTACCTGGCCGGCTCCGAGCAGGGTGCCGGCACGTTCATCTCCGACACGCTGCCCGAGTCCTCCGCCGCCAGGCTGCGCGAGGCGATCGCTCGTGCCGCCTGAGCGCTCCGGTGCGTTCGCGCCCGGGCGCGTCAACCTGATCGGCGAGCACACCGACTACAACCTCGGGCTGGCCCTGCCGTTCGCGATCGCCGAGGGCGTCACAGTGCGCGCCGAGGCCGCGCCCCGCGGCTCGCCCGGCGAGGAGCTTGTGGACGCCTACGCGCGCGACCTGGACGAGCGTGACGAGTTCGCGCTGGCAGAGCCCACGCCCGCGCCCGGCTGGCGTGCGTTCGTGCGGGGTGTCGTCGCCGAGCTCGCCCGCGCGGGCGTTCCGCTTGTCGGCGCTCGCCTGGAGCTCGGCGGGGACCTGCCACTGGGCGCCGGCCTCTCCTCCTCCGCGGCGCTCGCGGTCGCGTTGTGCCTCGCGCTCGCCGACCTTGGGTGCGCAGCCGGCCGCTCCCGTCGTGGCGGTGGCCGCCGTGAGGGTGGTGGCTGTGGCGCTGGCGGAGCCTGTGGCGAGGGTCACGGCGGTGAGGCCGGGGGCGGCGGGGCCGAGGGCGGCGGGGCTAAGGTCGTGGATCGAATCGAGCTCGCCCGCCTGTGCGCGCGCGTGGAGCACGACTGGGTTGGCGCCCACACGGGCCTGCTCGACCCCCTCGCTTCGCTCTACGGCGCGCCCGATGCCGCTCTGTGCATCGACTTCCGCACGCTCCGTGTGGAACCGGTGCCACTTCGACTCGGCGGTTGGCGCCTGGTCGTGCTCGACTCGGGCGAGCCCCACCGGAACGTGAGCTCTGGCTACAACGCTCGACGCGCCGAGTGCGTGCAGGCCTGTCGGTTGCTGGGAGTGGCCTCGCTGCGTGAGACCTCCCGCTCCGCAGTCGAGCAGCTGCCCGAACCCCTGCGCCGGCGTGCGCTGCACGTGCTCGACGAGAACGAGCGGGTGCGCCAGGCCGTTGCGGCGCTGCGCGCGGACGACCTGCCGTCCGTTGGCCGCCTGCTCGACGCCTCCCACGAGAGCCTGCGCGAGCGCTTCGAGGTCTCCACCCCCGCCGTCGAGGCCGCCGTCGAGCGGCTGCGCGGGGCAGGTGCCGCCGGTGCGCGCGTCGTGGGCGGCGGCTTCGGGGGCTCGGTTCTGGGCCTGTTCGCGCCTGGCGTCCCCCCGCCTGCCGGGGCGCGCGCTGTGCGCCCCGGCGCGGGCGCCCACCTGCTGAGGGTGTAGGCGCTGTCGTCCAGGTGGCAGATCCCGTTGATTGGGAGACTTTGGTGACTTGCAACGAGTGGTGGGCGACCCTATGAATATGAATATTTAGTATTTCCCTGCTGGCAAGACTCCTATCAGCTGAGATCTTCAGTTATTTTAGGAAAACACCCTTGACACAGAACCTCGGACCGGCCACTATGGAGGCCAGTCAGAAACAAAATAGGCCGACTGCGGCGGGGGGTCTCGTGGGGTCCGGCAAGCGACGACCGGAGGGACGGTAGGCGAGGATGGGGCAGCCGATGACGCGGGGCCTCGATGGTCCCGCTCTCACTCCAGCCAGAAAAATAGCTTCCATAGAGCAGGACTACTACGGATGTCGGCCCGATGAACCGTCCGTGCGGGCCGGACGCCCCTTTCGATGACCGTCCGTAGTCTGCTCATCCACCGCGCCGCTCTCTGGGTCGGAGTCTTCGAGCTGCACGGCTACCTCGTCGGGCAGCGGGGGAGGGCGGCGTCCCTCGGTGAGCTCTCCTTGCGGGCTCGCCGTCCCGCTCTCTACGGCGAGGTGCCCGCGGTGCTTGACGTCCACGAGCTGTGGGTGCAGGGGCCGGACCCGGACGGCCTGCGGTTGGAGACTGAGGGCTGCCACCTGCACGGAGGCTCGTGGAACGCGCAGCTCGGCGGCGCTCGACCCGAGGATGCCGAGCGGCTCGACGTGGACCGCGCCAAGCCGCGCGAGCTGCTGATCCACCGCCACCCCTTTGGGCAGCCGAACGACGTTCGCGAGCAGGTTCTGGCTCTGCCCACCCCCGAGCGGTGGGTGCTCGAGATCGAGGAGCTCGTCTTCCGGCGCTTTCTCGCTTCTCACAACGAAGAGGACTAAGTGGACAAAGCGGACAGCCTGCGCTAAGCTCGTGTCGTGCAGAGCGCCTACCTCACGGTTCCTCAGGTCGCCGCCGAGCTCGACATGAGCCCCGACGGCGTCTACAAGCTCATCAAACGGGGCCGGCTCCCAGCGATCCGTCGCAGCGAGCGTGGCCTGCGCGTCTCTCGTGTCGCGCTCGCGGCCTACCTGCGCAGACTGCGGCAGAGTGAGGTTGGGCTCCGCCAGGGCGAGGTGTCGCAGGGCGAGGTGTCGGACGCGCGGGCGCGAGCGATGAGCTTGGATGTGGACCGGCTGCGCGCCGAGTTTGAACACGAGACGGGTCTCTCCCCACGCGAATGGGACCGTCGCTGGAAAGCACACGAGCCCGAGGACACCGCCGAGCACATGCGGCTGTCGATTCGTGCCCTGGGACTGCTCGTCGCTGAGCAGCCGCACTCCGGCACGGGGTGAGCCCCGTAGTCCTCCCGTGGTCGGCTCGCGTGAGGCCGTCCTCTGCACAGTCGCTCCGGCTCGGGCGGGAGCCTCAGCTCCCTCTCGTGATTCACCCGCGGTCGTCCGCGGCTTTGAGCGCCAGCGCTCCCGGTCAGGGCACAAGCCGCGACCCCGTCCTGCGGCCCACTCGCGGTCTCCGCCGCCCCGCCGGGGCTCGCTCGAACAGGCCCTGGGTCCGACCGAAGCCGGGAGACACTCGCCTCCGGCGAGCATCCCCGTTTCGGCCAGCGAACGCCGCTGCGGCCGGAGGCCGCCATCAATCAAAAAGGTCCCTTTGCCACACCGGTTGACAGTCGCAGACATCTCTCAAGCGCTCGGTGCCTGCCGCCGATGTGTTCGCGATGCCTGAGCTCTCTGTTCAGCCCGTTCGCCCCGCGGGGCGGTCCTCTGGCGCTGCCTCCACGCGCGAGCGCGAGCGGCGTGCCGAGGCGCTGCGCCGCTACCGCGCTGACGAGCGCGTGCAGCTGATGGCCGGGGCCGGCGAGCTGGCCTACCTGCGCGCCCAACTGCGTGTCGCCGCTCAGCTCACCGCGCGGCTGGCGGCGACCCACGAGGTCGAGGAGATGGCACGTTTGGTCGTCGACGAGCTGCACTGCACGTTTGCCTTCTTCCTGGCCGCGATCCAGCGTCTCGACGGGGACGGCGTGCTGCGTCTGGTCGCCGGCGCCGGTCCGCTCGCGGAGGTCATGACCGAGTTCCTCGTTGTCGCCCAGCCAGTCGACGAGGGCGTCAACGGGCGCGTCGCCCGCTCGGGGTCCACTGCGCTCGTGTTGGACACGCGCGAGGACCCCGACTACATCGTGCGCGACCCCCTCACGGACCCCCGCTCGGAGCTCTCCGCGCCGATCTTCGTGGACGGTTCGGTCTGGGGGGTGCTCAACCTCGAGGCGCCCGGCCCCGGGGTCTTCGGCGAGGCCGACGCGGTGCTCGTGGAGGCGGTCGCCGCCTCGCTCGGGGCCGCCCTGCACCGCGCCGGCCTGGTCGCCGACCTCGAGCGCACCTTCACCACCACCCTGGCGGCGCTCACCTCCACCGTTGAAGCCAAGGACGACTACACCGCCACCCACGGCGAGGACGTCGCGGGGCTCGCCGAGCGGGTCGCGCTGCGCCTCGGGCTGGCGCCTGCGGAGGCGCGCGACGTGCGCTACGCGGCGCTTCTGCACGACCTCGGCAAGGTCGCCGTTCCCTCCGAGATCCTGCTCAAGCCCGGCCCTTTGACTGCTGACGAGTGGGTTCTCATGCGCAGCCACGCCGCCGTCGGGGGGGACTTGGTTGGTCGCATCCCCGCTTTCGCGCACCTCGCGCCCGCGGTGCGCGCCTCCCACGAGCGCTGGGACGGGGGCGGCTACCCCGACGGGCTGGCGGGCGAGGCCATCCCGCTCGCGGCGCGTCTCATCGCGGCCTGCGACACCTTTGACGCGATCGTCACGGCTCGGCCCTACCGTCCCGCGCGCACGCGTTCGGAGGCTGCTTGCGAGCTACGCCGGGTCGCTGGCTCCCAGCTCGACGCCCGAGCAGTCGGTGCGCTGCTTGACGAGCTTGACCTTGGGGACTGAGGTCGGCTCCCCGGGGCTGCTGCACTGACCCCGCGCAGCCCGACTGCCTGCCTGCCCCGTCAACCGGTTGCGGGCAGACCTTTTGATGGCGGCCTCCGGCCGCAGCGGCGTTCGCTGGCCGAAACGGGGATGCTCGCCGGAGGCGAGTGTCTCCCGGCTTCGGTCGGACCCAGGGACAGGTGCGAGCAGGCCGGGCGGAGCGGCGGGCGAGCTTTTGCACGGCGCCGGCGCCGGCTGGCCGGCCCTTCCTCGAGCTCAACCTCTACCTCGACCTGACGGTTACTCTTGGCGGGGGCGGGTTGCCGATCGCTGGTTGGCCGACCGCTGGTCGCTCTCAGTAGCCGTGCTCGACCCCGTTCCTCAGGGGTTCTCCGCGGACGTACCGCCGCACCTGCTCGCCGACGAGCGCGTACGCGCGCCGGTCTGCCGCCTCGGTGTCTCCCGCGAGGTGGGGGGTAACCAGTAGCCCCGGTGCGTCCCACAGGGGGTGCCCGGGGGGCAGCGGCTCCGGATCGGTCACGTCCACCGCTGCTCTGAGCCGCCCGCCTTGGAGCTCCTCGAGCAGCGCGCGGTAGTCCACGACCGGCCCGCGCGCGGCGTTGACGAGCAGCGCGCCGGGGCGCATGCGCGCGAGCTGCTCGGCGCCCACCAGGCCGGTCGTTGCGGGCGTCAGCGGCACGAGCACCACGACCACGTCGGCGCGCGGCAACACTTTGTCCAGGTCCTCGACGCCGTGCACGCCCTCGCGTGCGCGTCTTGCGACCCGGATCAGCTCGACCCCGAACGGGGCCAGTCGCGCCTCCACCGCGGCACCGATCGAGCCGTAGCCGAGCACAGCCACGGTGCTGCCGGCGAGCTCCTTGGTCCTGCGCCACTCCCACCTGTGCTCGCGCTGGCGGTCGTGCAGCTCCGGCAGCGCCTTCGTCGAGGCGAGCGTCGCGGCCACCACCCACTCCGCGACCGCGGTGTCGCGCGCGCCGCCCGCGTCGCACACCGTCACGCCGGCGGGGACGCTTCCCAACAGCCAGTCGACCCCTGCCGACAGCGTTTGTACAACCTGCAGCGCGGGCATCCGGGGGAGCGCCTCGAGCACGCGCGCGTCACGCGCGCTGGGCACCACGAACTCCGCTTCGCTCACCGCGTTCGGCAGCGCTCCCTCGCGCGGTATGAGGCCGAGCTTTACACCCTCCGGCAGTTCGCCGACGGCCTCGTGACCCTCCCGGTCTGCGATCCACAGGTTCACGCGCTCACGAGTCTATGCGTGTCGGCGCGCTCCGCGGAGCCGGTGGGCCGCGTCGAGCGCTCCGGCCCGTCTGGGCCGGCGCACCCGGTTCTCGCCGGGCGTGTGGGAGACTGCGCCCGTGCCTGCGAGTCGGCCCAGGGTGGCGGTGGTGGGCCACGTCGAGTGGGTGCGCTTCGCGCGAGTACCCCGTGTCCCGTGCGCCGGGGACATCGTGCACGCGCGTGAGGTTTTCGAGGAGCCCGCGGGGGGCGGCGCCGTCGCCGCTGTGCAGCTGGCCCGCCTGGTTGGTGCCGCAGTGCTCGTCACTGCGGTTGGCGACGACGCTCACGGCCGCCGCTCGGTGGCGCGCCTGCGCGAGCTCGGCGTCGACGTGTGGGCCGCGCGGCGCGCTGCTCCCACCCGCACTGCCGTGACCTTGGTGGACGACTCTGGTGAGCGCACCATCACCACCTTCGGGTCGCGTCTGGAGCCTTTGGGGGACGACGCGGCTGTGCCGTGGAGCGCTTTGGGTGCGATGGACGCTGTTTACTTCACCGCCGGGGACCTCGGCGCGCTGCGTGCCGCGCGCGCGGCACGTGTTCTGGTGGCCTCCCCTCGCGCGGAGGACGCCCTTGGGCACGGCGTCCCGCTGGACGCTTTGGTGCTGAGTGGGGGGGACGCGGTCGAGCGCGGGGACGCGGCCCGCGCGCGTGGTGAGGCTGAGCTGGTCGTGCTCACCGCCGGCGCGCGGGGGGGCACCTTTCGGGACCGCTCCGGCGCCTCGGGCTCGTGGACTGCCGCCCCGTTGCCCGGTGCGCCTGTTGACTCCTACGGCTGCGGGGACTCCTTCGCCGCGGGGCTCACCTTTGGCCTGGGTGCGGGCCTCGCGGCCTCGGACGCGCTCGCTCTGGCGGCGCGCTGCGGCGCGGTGTGCCTCACTGGCCGCGGACCTTACGAGCGCCAGCTGACCTTGTGAGTGCTGGCGCTGCGCGGTCGCTACGGTGTCCCCATGTGCGCGAGCGAGGCGCAGCGCGAGTCGGCTCCCCGCCAGGTGGCGCTGCTGCGCGGCGTGAACGTGGGGGGCAACAACCGGGTGCCCATGGCCCACCTGCGCGAGCTCCTGCTCGATCTCGGCTACGAGGACGTGCGCACGCACCTGCAAAGCGGCAACGCCGTGTTCACCGCCGGTGCTACGCCCCCGGAGGACGCGGCGCAGGAGATCGAAGGTCAGCTTGCGCGCTCGCTCGGGCTTAGCGTTCGCGTGCTCGTCCGCACCGCCGCTGACCTTGCGCGGGTGGTCAGCGCCAACCCGCTGCCCGCTGCGGTCGCCGAGCCCTCGCGGTTCCTCGTCACCTTTCTCTCCGCGCCGCCCGACCCCGACCTGTTGGGGGAGCTTGACCCGGTCGACTTCGAGCCCGAGCTCTTTGGTTTCGGGGAGCGGGAGCTCTACGTTTGGTGCCCCGAGGGGGTGCGCACTCTCAAGCTCTCCTACGCCTTCTTGGAGCGACGCTTCGGGGTGGTTGCCACGGCGCGCAATTGGAACACGGTCACGCGGCTTTTGGCGCTCGCGCGGGAGTAGCGGCGCCAGGGCTGAAGTAGAGCTCGGCTCGCCGCTGACGAAGGGCTCGGCTCGCCAGCCTTTACTCGGCCGGCGGCCACTTGATCTGCTCGGCGAGCTCGCGCGGGCCGCTGTCGATCACTCCGCTGCGCTCGACCGGCCGGTACTCGCCGTCGGTCAGCGCCAGCCAGTGGATCGAGCGCTTGGCGGGGTCGACGATCAACAGCTCGTCCACGTCGTGCTCGGCGTAGAAGGGGAGCTTGTCCCACGTCTCGTCGTTGGGTGAGACGACCTCGCTCAGGAGCGCGGCGGTCGAGTGCCACGTGCCGTAGGCGCCGGGCCGGTGCAGGGCTGAATCTGGAACGCGGAAGTTATGTTCGCCCTCGCCGAGGTTCGACTGGCCGATCACCTCCAGGCCCGCGGCTCGGGCCGCTGGGCCGAGGATCATGATCAGCTGAGCTTCGATCGAAGCGTGTCCGTAGTTAGGCGCCGGAACCATGTGCAGCACACCGTTCCACACCTCGTCGAGGCGGTCCAGCCCAGAGCGGCGCCGGCGCTCGAGTATTTCCTCGAGCCCCGACGTGTGAGGATCGATTACCAGTGCGCGCATTCGCCCACCATCGTAGCGCTCAGACGGCTGTCTCGTCCGCCTCGAAGTTGGCGCGTTCGAGTCCTCGCCTCGGCCTTCGCGGGTGGCCTTCGCTTCGGGGCCGGTGGCGTTCACCGGCCCGGTCGACGCGCTATCCACACGTACACCGTGTTCACAGTGGTACCTTCGCGGAAGCTCGCCTGGGCGACGAGCGTAACGCGCTTGACGGGTGGCCGAGAGACGTCGCTGAGGTACACGGCTTCGCGATACGGGCGGTTGTACAGGTCGTACCACGTACCGAGCCGCAGGGCCGAGCCGGGGGCGAGCACGCGGGTGCCGCGGGCGACGAGGTCATAGCGCACCGCCGGTTTGACGGGTTCCGTGGCGCCGTCGAGCTTGCCCTCCAGCAGGACGGTTCCCCCGCGGGGCACCTCCTGGGCGATACGCGCATCGATCGCTTTGACGGGCCTGTACAGGGGGGCGTGTTCGTCGGGCTTGCCGTTGGCGGCCACCGTCTTGCCTACCGCGGCGGTGGCGGCGATCCCGAGGAGGGTGAGGGCCACGGAGCCGCTCGCGGCGAGCGCTCTGACGCGACGGTTGGAGGCGTACGTGGGAGGGTTGGGGGGTGTACTCGCGGTCCGGTCGGGGGGTGTGCCGGCGGCGTGGCTGGGGGGTGTGCCCGTGGGACGGCTGAGCGGTGTGCGCGCATGGCGACGGCGCGCGGTCCTCGCCAACCCGCGCACGGACCACGCGAGCGCGAGCCACGCAGCCCACGCGAGAGTCAGCCACACCACCATCCCCACCTGGGAGCCCCACCACATCGTGTACCCCAGCGTGGCGGACAGCAGGGGCGGGGTGGGCGTGGCGGCGGCCACCGCAGCGAGGGCGGGACAGAGCACGAGCGCCGTCAGGGCGAGCGTGGCCACGTCGCGGCGGCGGCGGAGCGCCCCGACCAGGGCGACGAGCACGAGCGCGGCGAGCGCCGCGAGGGTTGAGCTCCTCGCGAGCGCTGTTGGTGTGGAGCGGACTTCGTACTTGCGCTGCCACCGGCTCTTCGGGGTCTGCAACCACCACGGGGTGATCCCCACCGCGTGCACGACGGCGTGCCACCCCACCTCGCTTCCGAGCGTGGCCTTGTGCTTGGTGGCAGCTTCGGCCACGAGCGTGAGGTTGCCGGGGTGTTCAGTGAGCTGCCCGTCGACGGTGGCGCTCCAGCAGAGCGCGGCGGCGAGCAGCGTGGCGAGGGCCCACCCGACTTTCGCCCGCCGTCGCAGGCCGGGAGCTTTGCGTCGGCGCCGCGCGAGGAACCCGGCGGCGAGGCCGCCGAGCGCGACGGCACCCAGCGCCAGGGTGGGGGGCAGGTACGTGAGATGGGTCTGCACCGTGAAGCTCGCCACCACCACCGTCAGCGGCAGCAGCTTGTACTCCCCGCAGGCCAGCGACCAGCAGAGGAAGATCGTCAGCGTGAATGGCCACAGCCCGGCCGATGGGTTCCACACGTCGTGGAAGGTCTCGGCCGCTAGCGACTGGCACATCAGCGCGATCGCGCACGCGCTCGCCACCATCAGCACGCGCCCCCCGCGGTGGCGGGCGAGCGCCACGCATCCGACGATGCACAGCGTGTTGAGGGTGCCCATGGTGATCGTCATGCCCACGGTGCTCCCGTCGTGAGCCGGAATGGCGAGCAGCCAGAAGAGCATCGGTCCGAGGCTGTGGGTGACCTTGCCCGTGACTTCCCCGGCGAGCGTGTACTGGCCGACGAGCGGCGGGTGGGAGGTGAGCACGTCGTGGGCGCGGGTGGCGATGATCCCGCGGTCGGCGAGCGGTACCCACCCGGCCTGCACAGCCTTGACGGTGGCGCTGACCACGGGGATCGCGGCGGCCAGTCCGGCGGCGAGTGTCAGCAGGCCCTCGCCCAACCGGGGCGCGGCGCGGCGCAAGGAGGCTCGCAGCCGGCGGCCGATGACGCGCGGCCACCCGCCGTTGCTCGATGGGCGCCCCCGCGGGCCGGGGGTGGTGTGCGAGGTCTCGGCGTCAACCGACGGGACTGGCGAGGTGCGTTCGTCCGAGCGCGGCGGCTCGCCGGGGGGGCGGGCAGTGTGGGGGCCTGGGGTACCCACCTCCGCGGCCGCTCACTCCTGCGGCAGGTAGGGCGCGAGCTCGCGGCGGGCGATCGAGAGCTTGTGGACCTCGTCGGGGCCGTCGGCGAGACGCAGGGTGCGCAGGTGGGCGTAGGCCCACGCGAGCGTGAAGTCGTCGGAGACCCCGCCGCCGCCGTGGACCTGGATCGCGCGGTCGACCACCTTCAGCGCGATGTTCGGGGCGGCGACCTTGATCGCGGCGATCTCGGTACGGGCGTGGCGGTTGCCGACGGTGTCCATCAGCCACGCGGCCTTGAGTGTGAGCAGGCGGGCCATCTCGATCTCTACGCGGGACTCGGCGATCCAGTCCTGGACGTTGGCGCGCGCGGCGAGCGGCTGGCCGAAGGTGACGCGGGAGACCGCGCGGCGGCACATCGCCTCCAGGGCGCGCTCGGCGGCGCCGAGGGAGCGCATGCAGTGGTGGATGCGTCCGGGGCCGAGGCGCGCCTGGGCGATCATGAAGCCCTCGCCCTCCCCGGCGAGCAGGTTCGCGGCGGGGACGCGGACGTTCTCGAAGAGCAGTTCGGCGTGGCCCTCGTGGTCGTAGTACCCGAACACGGGCAGCCCGCGCAGCACCTGCACGCCGGGGGTGTCGAGCGGTACGAGAACCTGGCTCTGCTGGCCGTGGCGCGGGCCGTCGGTACGCGTCTTGCCCATCACGATCAACACCCGGCAGTGGGGGTGCAGGACCCCGGAGATCCACCACTTGCGCCCGTTGAGCACGTACTCGTCACCGTCGCGCTCGATTCGCAGGGCGATGTTGGTGGCGTCCGAGGAGGCGACGTCGGGCTCGGTCATCGCGAACGCGCTGCGGATCTCGCCGGCGAGCAGGGGCTCGAGCCAGCGCTCGCGCTGCTCGGGGGTGGCGAAGCGGTGCAGGATCTCCATGTTGCCGGTGTCGGGCGCCGAGCAGTTGCAGGCCTCCGAGGCGATGTGGCTGTGCCCGAGGATCTCCGCGAGCGGGGCGTAGTCGCTGTTGGAGAGCCCGGCGCCGTCGTCGGGGTCGGGCAGGAACATGTTCCACAGCCCGCGCTCACGGGCCGCCGCCTTGAGCTCCTCCATGACGGCCGGCTGGATCGAGCTCCCACTCGCCCCGGTCCCTCCGGACTCGCGCAACTGGCGCTCGTAGACGGGCTCGGCGGGGTACACGTGCTCGTCCATGAACGCGCTCAGGCGCTCTTTGAGCTCGAGGCAACGGGCGCTGTGCTGGAAGTCCATCGGTCTCCTCCTGGTGGGGGTGTCATGTGTATGAAACCCCATCCGCAACCCTTTGGTTTCCGCCGCGGCCGGTGGCCGGAAGCGATCTGGCGCTTTTCGGGATGGGCTCCCCCTTCGGTTTGGACGGGCCGCGCGGTTGTCGGTCAAGTCCTCCTCCCAGCATTGATATAATCTAATGGCAAACTAAGACTCTCTGGTCGAGAAGGCCCGAGACGGACATTCGCAGTCGGCCGCGCTCAGGACGGTCTGGCGCGGAGTGTCCGGTCGAGGCGACCGACATACGGTTTCTAACCCTATACTTCAGCCTTAGATTTTATAAGCTCGATCGTGTATTCGAACAATAGAGACAGGTGATGCTTACGGGGACAAGTGTCCGGTGCGTGCAGGGACCCTACTCGCGGCCCGTCCGTACGCTCGAACTTGAACCCATCGTCCGCGACAGATAGAGTCTGAGAGAGAATCGCCATCGTTCTCCGGGCTGGGAGGCTCGGAGATCTCGATGTCGCCGGGCCGAGCACGGTTCGGAGCTACCCGGATCGAGGCGACCTGTCCAGTCAAATACACCAGAGGAGAGAGAGCTGATGATGCGCACTGCATCCACCAAGAGGGCCTTGCTCGGCCTTTGCGTCCTGGGGCTACTGGCCCTGCCGGCCACGGCCTCGGCGAGGCCCGTGGTCACGCTCAAAGCGGCGGCCGTCCCGGTCCCGATCAATCCGGCGAACTCCCACAGCGCGACCTATCCGGGGACCGGTGACATCCTCGGCGCCGCCACCGCCCTCGAAGCGGAATACAAGATCGAAGGGACCGAATACGGCGGCGCCCCGTCCCCGATCACGCAGATCAAGTTCTACGGGCCCGCCGGCACGAAGCTGCACACGACGGGGTGGGCCACCTGCTCGGAAGCCACGATCAAAGAAAAAGGCCCCGAAGGGTGCCCGAAGAAGTCCTACGCCAGCCCCAAGGGCGAAGCGCGGGGTCAGGTCAGCTTCGGCGAAACGCGCGTCCACGAGACGCTGACGGTGCAGGCATTCTTCGCCGAAGGCGGCGGACTGCTGTTCGCCGCCGAGGGCAGCACGCCGGCCTCGATCGAACTCATCTCCAAGGGGTCGCTCAGCAGTGCGAGCCCGCCCTACGGCCCGTTGTTCACAGCCGAAGTGCCGTTGGTCGAATCGGTGCCCGGGGCGCTCGACGGGTCGGCCGAATTCATCAAGGTCAAGGTCGGCGCTGCGTACAAGAAGGGCAAGAAGCTGATCTCCTACGAGACGGTCCCCTCGAAGTGCCCGAAGGGTGGCTTCCCGCTCAAGACGGAAGTCAAATTCCTGAGCGGGGAAGTGGTCCCGGCCGAATACAAGGCTCCCTGCCCGAAACACAAGAAGTAGGTTGATGGCGACGAGCTAGATCAAGTCACGGACGCCCGCCTGGGGCGGGCGTCCGTCTGCAAACGACAGCGGGCGGGGGCACCCAGCGGAGAGGGGTCGCCCCCGGCCTGCTGGCCGATCGGAGATCGGCCAGGATGGAGGAGGAAGGATCGGTCGTGAGTACCGAGGGGTCTTCGAAGAGGGGTGCGGCAGCAGTGATCGTCGGCGCGCTCGGCGTCGCGGTGCTGGCTGGCGCGATCCTGCTCGCCACCGCGGCCGGGGGCTCGAGCGGGGGCTACACGGTGCGCGCGATCTTCGACGACGCCGCCAACATCGTTCCCTCCGAGGACGTCAAGATCGACGGCGTGAAGGTCGGCACGGTCGGCACGGTCACGCCCACCCCGACGGGCAAGGCGGCGGTCGTGCTGAACATCGAAAACCCGGGCTTCCAGGATTTCCGCGCCGACGCGAGCTGCACGATCGAACCGCAGGCGCTGATCGGGGAGAAGTTCGTCAACTGCCTGCCCACCCAGCTACGCCCTGAAGGCACGCCGCTGCCGCCGTCGCTGCATCGAGTCCCGACGGGGCAGGAAGGCGCGGGGCAGTGGTACCTACCCGTGACCAACACCTCGAGCCCGGTCGACGTGGACCTGCTCAACGACATTAACCACCTGCCCGAGAACGAGCGCCTGACGATCATCATCAACGAACTCGGCGCCGGCCTCGCCGGTCGGGGCAGCGACCTGAACGCGGTTCTGCACCGCTCCAACCCGGCGCTGCGCGAACTGGAAAAGGTGTTCGGCATCCTCGCCTCCGAGAACAAGGTGCTCGGCGACCTCGCCGTCGAAGGCGACCGCTCGCTCGTCCCGCTCGCTCGCGACCGCCGCCAGTTCGCCGAATTCTTCGCCCAGGCCAACACCGTGGCGACCGCCACCGCCCGCCACCGGGGCGAGCTCGCCGAAAACCTGCACGAATTCCCCGTCTTCCTGCGCAAGCTCGGTCCCTACCTCAAACAGCTCGAAAAGCTCGCCGCCCAGGCCACGCCGACCTTCACCGACCTCGGCGTCGCGGCCCCCGGCATCAACCGCACGTTCGAGAACGCCGCGCCATTCGCCGTCAGCTCGACGCAGTACTTCCAGAGCCTCGGCAAGACCTCCAAGGAGATCGGGCCGGCGCTCGTTGCCACCCAGCCGTTTCTGACGCAGCTGGAGACGCTCGGCGGCGCGGTGAAGCCGTTCGCGAGCAACTTCGCGTCACTGCTCTCGAGCATCCGCTCGACGGGCGGCCTGGAGCGCCTGCTCGACTTCATCTTCCTCGGCACCAACTCCGCCAACGGCTACAACTCCCTGGGCCACTTCCTCCGCGCGGTCGGGGTCGGCAAGCTCTGCAGCGCCTACAAAGTCCACCCCCAGAGCGGCTGCGAAGCGAATTTCCTCAACAGCTCGGGCGCGGCCGCGCAGGCGAGCGCCGTGCCGAGCGCGAGCGGCGGGTCCGTCGCGGAAGCGCGCATCGCGGCGCTCGCGCATGGCGCCACCGTGGCCCAGGCGCTCGCGGAGTACCCCTCCTCGGAAGCGGCGAGCACCGGGACGGGCGGGGGCGGGGCGGGGACCCCATTCCCCGCGGGCTCCCCGGCCGTCGCCCAGCCGGTGGGAGGCGCGAGCGCCGGCACCACCTACTACACGCCCAGCAGCGAAGCCGAAGCCGGTGGCCTGCTGCTCAACTACCTGCTCGGTAACTGACGCGATGACCGATCGACACCACACAGCGTCCGCAGCCGCTCTCGCGATGAGCCGCCGACACGACAGCCAGCCTCCAAAACCGAGCTCGCGATGAGACCACCAGGCCACGACCACGGTTTTCGTGCCCGTCTGCGGCTGGTCCTCGCGGGGGTGCTCGCGGTGGCGCTGCTTGCGGCGAGCACTGCTGTCGCCCAGGGTGAAGGGCCCGGCGGGGCGGGCGGGCCTACGTCCACGAGCGAAACCTCCTCGGAAACCTCGACCTCGACGTCGAGCACTACAGCGCCCGGCTCTGAAGCGCCGGCAGGCGTGCACGGTCAGGTGGGCGAACCGACGAGTACGACCGAAACCCCACCGGCCGCGCAGGGCGGGGCAGGGGGCGGGGCGCAGGGCGCCTCGGAAGCGACCACGACGACGCCCGCGCCCGAAGTCGACGCTCAGAGCCCGCAGGCCGCGAGCACGCCGGGCGGGGCGAGCGGGAAAAACCACCACGGCCACGCGCACCAAGGCTCTGGCGGGACCGGTGCCGGCACCCCGGGGGGACGGGGCCGCTCCTCGGCCAAACAGCCCTCGACGCCGCCCGCTCCGGCGCCCTCGGCGCTCACGCCGCCGCTGCCCGGCGCGCTCGGCGCCCCGATCTCGGGGATCCCGGACTTCTTCATCGAAAGCTTCCGCATCCCGCCCTTCCTGCTGCCGATCTACCAGGCGGCGGGCACTGCGTACGACATCCCCTGGCAGGTGTTGGCCGCGATCAACGAGGTCGAGACCGACTACGGGCGCGACCTCAACGTCTCCAGCGCCGGCGCCGAGGGTTGGATGCAGTTCCTGCCCTCTTCGTGGGCCCGCTACGGGGTGGACGCCAACGGCGACGGCTACGAGGACCCCTACAACCCGGCCGACGCGATCTTCGCCGCCGCCCGCTACCTGCAGGCCGCCGGCGGGGGCACCGCCGGAGGCGGTCCTCAGCACATCCGCGCTGCGATCTTCGCCTACAACCACTCCCAGGCCTACGTCGAATCGGTGATGCTGCGTGCGCAACTGCTCGAAGGCACGCCGCCGGAACTGCTGAGCGCGATCACGGGCCTGACCGAATCGCGCTTCCCGGTGCACGCTCCGGCGCACTTCACCGACGGCTTCCCCGCTACGCCGGGAGACCCCGGCCGCACGCTCGCGGGGACCGTGATCTACTCGCAGGCGGGAGCGCCGGTGATCGCCGTGCAGGACGGCAAGGTGACCGCCGTCGGGGACTCGCCGACGCTCGGGCGCTACGTGTCGCTGCGCGACGCCTACGGCAACACCTACACCTACGCGCAGCTGGGCAGCGTGGCCGCGCTCTACCCGGTGCTCGAACCGCGTGTGGAGACCGCGGTCAGCCACCGCATCGCCCCAGCCGGATCCGGCCTCAGCCTGCCCAAGCCGAGCGCCCCCGCGAGCGCCGGCGTGCAGCCGCACTCGCCGCTCTCCGAAGGGGCCGTGAGCTCGAGCCTGGCGCTGGGCGCGGCGAGCGCGCTGGAAACGCCGCCGCCCGCCCCGCCCGCCCCGGTTGCCCCGGCGCCGGCGTCCGTGCTCGCCGCTCCGCCGGCGGGGGCGGGTGGGGTCTCAATCGGTTCGCCCCGCGTCTTCCGCGCGGGCCCCGACGAGGTCTACCTGCACCCGCTCGTCCCCGGTGTACAGGTGCTGGCCGGCACCGTGCTCGGGCACCTCGGCGCGGCCGGGGAAAGCGAAGGTGCGCAGGCACCCGCCTCCGCGTCCGGTCAGCCCGCTCTGGCCGGGGCCGCCGAACCGCACATGCTCTTCCAGATCCGTCCCGCCGGCGCGGGGGCGCCGCTGATCGACCCCAAGCCGATCCTCGACGGGTGGGTGCGCCTGGAAGAGACCTCGGTCTTCAGGGCCAAGGGGGAGAACCCGTTCCTGGCGACCTCGCCGACCGTAGGTCAGGTGCTGCTCGCGTCCAAGCCGCAGCTCGAGCAACTGCTGCTGCGCGACCCCGGCGTGCGCCTGCCCCGCTGCGAGCGCGGCGCGGTACGGGCTGGCGAGGTCGACCGGCGGGTGCTCGCGGCGCTCGAGTTCCTCTCGGTCTCCGGACTGAGCCCGACGGTCTCGGCGGCGGGCTGCGCGCACGGTGCGAGCTCCGCCGGCGCAGGCAACGTCATCGGCGCAGCCGCGGGCGACGCGGTTGACATCTCAGGCGTAGACGGCACCCCCGTCGCCGGTCACGAAGGGCCGGATTCGCTCACCGACATCGCAGTGCGCCGGCTGCTGCGGCTGCAGGGCACGATGAAGCCCGCGCAGATCGTCAGCGCGGAGAGCTACCCGGGCACCGACAACACGCTGACGCTGCCCGGCTACCGCGGCCTGATCCACGTCGCCTTCGCCTCCCCGCTCGCGGCGGTCTCCCCCCGCACCGGCGCCCGCGCGGCCGGAGTGCGCCTGGCCGGCACGCTCGCCTCGCCGCTGACTCCCAGCCAGTGGCTGCAACTGGTCTCCCAGCTCGGCGAGATCCCCGAGCCGGTCGTAACGGGCAAACCCTCCGCGGCCGCGATCCTAGATCGGAGCGGTGGCTGAGGATGGCCACGACCACGCCACCTCCGCGGGCCGGTGGGGCCCCAGAGCCGCTTCCGCCGCCGAGCGGCCCTCCCGGGCCGCCACGGCCAGTCTCGCCTCCGCCGCGGAGCACGGGCCGCTGGGTTGCCGCCGGTGCGCTGGCGCTGGTGGTGGGGGTCCTCGCCTACATCGTGTTCTCAGGCGGTGGCGGAGCCAACTACAAGTTCGAACTCGAAAACGCCAGCCAGATCGTGCTGGGCGACCAGGTGCAGGTCGGCGGCGTGCCCGTGGGGAGCGTCACCGGCATCACGCTCACCCACAACTACAAGGCGCTCGTCACGATCCACGTGGAAGGCTCGCTGGTGCCGTTGCACGAAGGTACGACCGCCCAGATCAGGGTGCCCTCGCTGACGACCGTCGCCGGGCGCTACGTGGCGCTCTTCCCGGGCCCCAACAACCGCCCGGCGCTGCCCGCCGGCGCGACGCTGCCCCCCGGCTCCGCGCAGGGGACTACCGACCTCGACCAGCTGTTCGACACCCTGAACCCGCGCACGCGCAAAGGACTGCAGGAGCTGTTCGTGGGCACCGCCGAACAGTACGCGGGGGCCACCATGGCGGCGGGTATCACCGCGGAATACTTCAGCCCCGTGCTCTCCTCCGCGAACCACATCTTCACCGAGCTCACGCGCGACCAGCACACGTTCACCGAATTCCTCGTGCAGTCCGCCAAGGCGCTCGCGACGCTCGGCGCTCACCACGAAGCGCTCACCGAATTCGTCGACAACGGCAACCAGGCCAACCGGGCGCTCGGCGCCGAACAGGCGAGTCTCCAGCGCGCGGTGGCAGAGTTGCCCGCCACGCTGCAGGCGGGCAACCGCGCGTTCGCGCAGGCGCCCTCGACGTTCGCGGCGCTGCGCCACCTGGCGAACGTCGCCGGGCCCGACACCAAGCTGCTCGCGCCCCTCTTCAAGCGGCTGGAGCCGCTGGTAGTCGAAGCCGGACCGGTGCTGCACAACCTCAGCCTCGCGATCAGCCGCCCGGGGCCGAGCAACGACCTCACCGACGCCGCGCTCGCGCTGCCCACGCTCGCGAAGATCCTCCAGAGCGGCTCGCCCAACGCCGTCAAGGCGCTGCAGGAATCGGTGCCGGTGACCGCCCTGTGGGGGCCCTACGCCCCCGACCTGGAGGGCGCCGTGCGCGACTTCGGCACGAGCGCGGGCTACTACGACGGCAACGGCAACTACGCGCGCGTGGCCCCTGTGTTCGACAACTTCACGCTCGGTGCGGGCAACACACTCACCCCGGTCACTCCGCCGCAGGGGCTGCAGGGGCTGCACACCCACGAACTACTCCGCTGCCCCGGCGCGGGCGCGACGCCGCCGGCGGCCGACGGCTCGGCGCCCTTCACCGACAACGGCCAGCTCGGCTGCGACCCCACCCAGGTGCCGTGATGAACCCGCGCCGCCGCAGCTCCCTCGCCGCAAGCCCGCTGCTGATCGGGGCGCTCACGGTGCTGATCGCGTCCGTGGCGGTCTACATCTCCTACAACGCCAACAACGGGCTGCCGTTCACCCCTACCTACGACATCAAGGCAGAACTGCCGGAAGCCTCGGGTCTCGAGAAAGGCAACCAGGTGCGGCTGGCCGGCAAGCGGGTGGGGGTCGTGAGCGCGCTCACACCCCACCAGGACCCCGCCACCGGCCGGGTCACGGCGATCGTGAGCCTCAAGCTCGAAAAGCACGCCGGGCCGCTGCCCCTCGACACCTCGATGCTGGTCGAGTCGGTCTCGACGATCGGCCTGAAGTACCTGGAACTGACCCGCGGGCACTCTCTGAAGATGATCCCCGAAGGCGGCACGATTCCCGTCTCGCACTCCCACGAACCGGTGCAGATCCAGGACTTCTTCAACATCTTCGACAAGCAGACGCGGATCGCGATCGCGCAGAACACGAACACTTTCGGCGACGCCTTCGCCGGGCGCGGCCCCGGCCTGAACGAAGCGTTCCACACGCTGCGTCCGCTCGTGGACAACGCCGTGCCCGTACTGCACAACCTGGCCTCCCCGCAGACCGGCTTCGGTCAGCTGTTCGTCGCGCTCGACAAAGCCGCCAAACAGGTCGCGCCGGTGGCCGAGACGCAGGCGAGCCTGTTCGTCGAGCTCGACACCTTCTTCACCGCCTTCGCCGGCGCCTCCTCGTCGCTGGAACGCACGATCGAAGGGGGGCCGGCGGCGCTGCGCCAGGCGATCCACTCGCTGCCTTACGAGGAACCGCTGATCGAAAAAACCACCGAGTTCATCCACCTGCTGCGCCCGAGCGCGCACATCCTGCGCACGACCGCGGCGCCACTCGGCCACGCCTTCGAAGTCGGCGCCGTCAACCTGCGCGCCGCCGTTGCGCTGAACAAGCAGCTGGCCAGCGCGCTGCACGCCTTCAAGGTCTTCGCCGAAGACCCCGTCGTCGGGCTCGGCCTCGAAGAATTCACGCGGACCGCGCAGCTCGGCACGCCGCTGCTGGAAGGGCTCGCCCCCGCGCAGACCACCTGCAACTACGTCACGCTCGCGTTCCGCAACGTCGCCAACCTGCTCGCCGAGAGCGTCGGGGTCGGCACGCTCGCGCGGGCGGTGCCGATCCTCAGCCCCTCCGGAACCAACGCCGAGGGCCTTCCGGCCTCAGCACCGGCCGACGGGCCCTCAAAAGACTTCGAAGCCACCACGCTAGGTGCCCGCGGCAAAGAAATCCCCGACAACCACCTGCACTACAACCCCTACCCCTACGTCGGCGGTCCCGGCCAGCCCGCGGAGTGCGAAGCGGGCAACATGAGCTACGTCGAAGGCAAGACGGTGATCGGTAACACCTCGACCACCATTGGGACGCTCCACGACGTGACCAAGCGCGACGAAAGCCTGTTCGGGGAAAAGTACCCGGCCTCCACGCTGAGCTCCTTCCCGAAGGAAGAGCCCACGGCGGGCGCTGGCAAGGGCACGAGCAAGAGCGGTGGCAAGAGCACGAGCAAGGGTAAGGGGCAGTGAGCCGCGTGCGTATCTGGCGCCGACGGGAAGTCGCGGTCTCCGAGCTGCAGAAGCGCTCCAACCCCGTGCGCTTCGGGATCATCTTCCTGATCGTCCTCGCGTTCGCCGTGTACTTCGGCTTCACCAAGCACGTCCCGTTCAAACACGGCTTCCGTCTGAACGCGGTCTTCAACTCGGCCGTCGACATCCAGCCCCGCTCGCCGGTACGGATCGCCGGGGTCAACGTCGGCAAGGTCACCTCCGCCACGCGCGAGGGCCGCGCGGCGGTGGTGGCGATGGAAATCGAAGGTAAGGGCCTGCCGATCCACTCCGACGCGACGCTCAAGATCCGAGCGCGGATCTTCCTGGAAGGCAACTGGTGGGTCGAACTGCAGCCCGGGAGCCCCTCCGCCCCGGTGGTCTCCTCCGGCCACACGATCCCGGTCACGCAGACCTCCGACCCGGTTCAGCTCGACCAGGTGCTCGACGCGCTCAACACCGATACGCGCGCGAACCTGCAGACCTTCCTGGTCGAATACGGCGCCGCGCTCACGGCCAAGCCGACCGCTGCCGAGGACGCCGAACAGGACCCGGAAGTGCGCGGTCTGAACATGGCGCAGGCGCTCAACAAGGCCTACCACCGCGGTCCCGAAGCGCTGCGCGACGGCGCGATCATCCAGCAGTCGTTCGCGGGCACCGAAACGCACGATCTCTCGAAGCTGTTCGCGAGCATCGAAAAAGTCACGGCCCAGCTCAACGTGCACGAGCAGCAGCTCGGAGAACTGTTCGGTCACTTCGCCGACTTCTTCCACCCCTTCGCCGCGCAGGCCTCGAGCGTGCGCACCGCCGTCGCCGAGCTGCCGAGCGCGCTGCGCGGGGCGCAGCGCGGCTTCGCCGGACTGAACAACGCCGCCCCCTCGATCAGGACCTTCGCGCAGGACATCGTCCCCGGCGTCGAAGAGATCCCCGCCGTGGCCACCGCTGCCTTCCCCTGGATCGAACAGGTGCGGGGGGCGCTGCAGCCCAGCGAGCTCGGCGGGGTCGCCGCGGGCCTGCGCACCGCGGCGCCGGAGATCGCGGCTGTGACCGCCGGCCAGGTCTCCTTCCAGCGCCAGTTCAACGAGTTCAACCAGTGCCTGACCAAGGTGATCTACCCCGCCATCTACACCAAGATCCAGGACGGGGCCAACACCTCGGGCGTGGAAAACTACAAGGAATTCTGGTATGCGCTGGCGGGCCTGGCGGGCATCGGCCAGAACTTCGACGGCAACGGCGCCGCCGGGCGCTTCCTCACCGGGGGCAGCGGCACTGTGGTCCTCTCCCCGCCCGCCACGATCGTCAAGCCCGGCGCGCCGCCCGGCAACAAACCGCTGGTGGCCCAGACCCCTCTGGCACCGGAAGGGACCAGCCCGCGCTTCCCCGGCACCGAGCCCCCCTACAAGCCGCTCGTGCCGTGCTACACGCAGGCGTTGCCCAACTTCAACGGGCCGTTGGCACATGGTTCCGCGGATGGAGGTGGGTGATGGGGGCCGTGGACGAGCAGCAGATCGATCACGAGGCTGGGCGCGGGATCGGCGACCAGATCGAGCGCTACCGCACGGCGTTCCTGGCGATCGTTGCGATGATCGTTATCGCGGCGGGGTCCGCTGGCTACATCCTCGCCCACGAGCGCCTCTCGGTGCCCGCGTGGGTGCCGGTCATCGGCCACGAATCGTTCCCGTTGAAGGGCGAATTCACGACCGGCCAGGCGGTCACCCCCGGCCAGGGCCAGTCGGTCGAGATCGCGGGCGCCAAGATCGGCGAAATCTCGAGCGTCGAACTGGTGGGCGGCAGGGCGATCGTGAGCATGAACGTGACGCCCAAGTACGCCCGCTACATCTACCGCAACGCCACGATGCTGCTGCGCCCCAAGACGGGGCTTAAGGACGAGACGGTCGAGGTCTCCCCCGGCACTCCCGCGGCGAGGCGGGTGCCCAAGGGGTACGTGGTCCCCATCACCCAGACCTCCCCGGACGGCAACCTCGACGAACTGCTCGCCTCGCTCGACACCGACACGCGCGCCTACTTGCAGGAGCTGCTGGCCGGGGCCGGCGAAGCGTTGCAGGGCAACGGCGCCAACTTCTCCGCCACCTTCAAGCGCTTCGACCCGCTCGCCCGCGAGTTCCAGGAAATCGGCCGCGAAGTCGCCAAGCGCCAGTACTACGTAGAACACGGGATCCACAACTTCCGCCTGGTGTTGGAAGCGCTCGGCAACAAGGACACCCAGCTCGCCCAGGTGGTCGACTCCTCCAACGCAGTATTCGCGACCTTCTCAGAACAGGACCGCGCGGTCCAGGAAACCCTGGGCGAGCTGCCTGGCGTGCTGAAACAGGCCAACCACGGCTTCAGCAAGATCGGCGGCTCGATCCGCGTGGTCGGCTCTACGCTGCACGCCCTGGAGCCGTTCGCCAAGGCGCTCGCACCCGCCGAGCGCGCCTCGCAGGAGTCCTTCCGCACCACCACCCCGATCTTCAAGAACGAAGTCCGACCGTTCTTCCACAAGATCCTGCCGGTCATCAACCAGCTGCAGCCCTCGCTGCAGGACTTCGCGCAGGCCACGCCTGACCTGACCACGAGCTTCACCGTGCTCAGCGAATTCTTCAACGAGCTCGCCTACAACCCCGGCCCCAACCAGGCCGGCTTCCTGTTCTTCGCGGACTGGGGCGCCCACGATCTCGACAGCGTGGTCTCCCAGGGCGAAGCCCACGGCGCGATCGGCCAGACGCTGCTGTACTTCAACTGCGAACTGGTGCCGGTCCTGACCGGCGTGGCCGAAGCCGACCCGACGGCGAAACTGATCCTGGGCCTGCTCAACCCGCCGAGCGCGTCGCTGTGCAAATCAGCCGCGGCGAGCGGTACGGCGGCGGCCAAAGCCGCGAGCCTGCACGGCGTCGGCGCGGCGGCGCGCTTGGCGGACCGCGTCTTCGGTCAGGGCCCCGACGCAGCCGCGCTGGCGCAGGCTCCGCTGGGAGGGGGTGACTGAGATGCAGAAGCGCGCCCCGACGCTGGCGAACGTCCTCGTGATCGTGCTCTTCGCGCTCAGCTGCTTCGGCCTGCTGCTGTTCCTGTGGGAGTCCTTCGGAGGCCCGGTGCCGCTGAAGCCCAAGGGCTACCGCTTCTCGGTCGAGCTCTCGCGCACCCTCGCCCTGGGCGAAGAGTCCGACGTGCGCATCTCCGGGGTCAAAGTCGGGCACGTCGTGAGCCTCTCGGTGGGCTCGAACGGGTTCACCGACGTGACCCTCGAAATGAACCACCAGTACGCGCCGGTGCCCACCAACGACCGCATGATCCTGCGTCAGAAGACGCTGCTGGGGGAGACCTACATCGAACTGATCCCCCAGCACGCCGCGGCGCGAGCGCTGCCCGACGGCGGGCAGATCCAGGCCAGCCAGGTCGAACCGGCGGTGACGCTCGACGACATCCTCTCCGCGCTCGACCCCCGCACGCGCGCCGCCTTCAAAGCGTGGCAGCAGCTCACGGCCGCTGCGTACAACGGGCGCGGGGAACAGATCAACTCGGACTTCGCCGAATTCCAGCCGTTCGTGGAAAACGCCAACAAGCTGGTGGGCATCCTCGCCGAACAGGAAGGCGCGCTGCGCGCGTCGGTGCACAACACCGGCGTGGTGTTCGACGCGTTCACCGAACGCGACAACCAGCTCCGCGAATTCACCGTCAACAGCGAGCGCACCTTCCACGCGCTCTCCCAGAGCAGCGCACAGTTCGCGAACGCCTTCCGTGAGCTGCCCACCTTCGAGCACCGCGGGGAAGCGACGCTGCGCGAACTGGACAACCTCACGACCGCTGCAAGCCCCGTGCTGGAGGAGTCCTACGCGTGGGAGCGCGAGCTCACCCCGTTGTTGGAAGGCGTAAAGTCGTTCACCCCCGACTTCAACAACCTGCTCACCGATTTCGGCCCGTTCACGAGTGCCTCCAAGCGGGGCCTGCCGGCGTTCGAACGCACGCTCAGCCTGCTCACGCCGCTGCTCGGCAACGTCGGCCCGGTGCTGCGCAACTTCGACCCATTCCTGAAGTACACCGGCGACTACATTCCCGAGCTGCAGTCGTTCGTCGCGAACGTCACCGCCGCCACCGAGGCGCACGACAAAAACTCCGACATCTCCAACGGCCAGATCCAGCACTACCTGCGCGCACTCGCGACGGTCGCCCCGGAAGGCCTCGCGGTCTACAGCAAGCGGATCGGCACCAACCGCGCCAACCCCTACTTCCAGCCGGGCGGCTTCCGCACGCTGGGCAACGGCGGCCTGCAGGTCTTCAGCACGGCGGCCTGCGCTGACTCTGCTCCGTCGGTCAACCCCTCGACGGCCAACGGGGTGGTGTCCAAAGAAGTCCTCGAACAGCTGACCGGGAGCTGGACCGAAACGAAGCCTGCTGGCAAGCCGCCGGTCCACCAGGAAGAGCCGGCTGTCGTCAACGGACCCGAAAGCACGACCAACACGGTCGCGGCGCCCGCGTGCAACCAGCAGGCCCCCTTCACCTGGGAAGGCGCCACGAGCCAGTTCCCGCACGTCACGCCGCCGGCGGCGAAGTAGGCGGCGCCCGCACCGTCGGTGGTGGGAGGGAGCCCGCTCGCTGCCCACTACTCACGTGGCGAGCGTTTGATGAGTCGCGCCAACGTCAGCGCGCAGTGCGGGGGCGCTACCGGTGCGTTCAGACGCCGACGACCCTTCAGGCGGGCACTCCCTTCGCATACGCCGCCACGAGCGCCCGGTGGTGACCCAGGTAGGGCAGCAGCGCGAAGTACGCAAGGTCCCCGCACAGGCGGGGCAGTTCGCCGGTGCGGTCGGACAGCGCGCGGTGGTGCAGGACCGAGGCGATCCCGCCCACCATCGCTTCGGAGATGCAGGCTGGGAGGTGGTCGGGGTCGGCGCAGTGGAAGCGTCCCTCCTCCAACAGCGGCGGGAAGCTCCTCAGCAGCGCGTAGTGGCGCTCGCACGCGGCGGGCCCCACGCTGAGGCACTCCACGAGCACCACCCGTGCGCCGTCGGGATCCTCCGCGAGCGCTCTCATCAGGGCCTCCAGCCCCGAGCGGACCCGCTCGGGCCAGGGTGCCGCACGCTGCACCGCCTCCTGCACCCGGCTCTCCGTTCGGGCGATCAGCGCGTCAAGCGCCTGCAGGAAGCAGTCCTCCTTGTTCGCGAAGTGCTCTTCGAAGAGCGCCGCCGGGACTTCTGCGGTCTGCAGCACCCGCTCCACAGTCGTGCGATCGTAGCCCCGGTAGGAGGCCGTGGCGATCATCGCGTCGAGCACGCGGATGCGGGGGTTGGGCGAGCGGCCAGCCGCCGCAAGCGAAGGGCTGGCGGCGGACTCCCGTGGGGCGCCGAGGTGGCTGCTGTGCAACATCGTTCCTCCCTCCCTGCCCGGCGAAGGAGCGGGTGGAGGAGCGCGACCGGTCCGGTCGGGCCGTGGCTGAGGCCGCGTTTTCCAGGCGCTGAATCCCGGACTGTGAGTTTCCTCTCCCCGTGAAGAGTAGTCCTGCCGGCACCACGTTGTCAAGGGCACCCGCCCGGGTCTTGTCAAGAGCCCCGGGCGGGCCCCGTCAGGCGATCCCGTTGGCCGTCGGCCGGTTCGCCGCGGGCACGGTTTCGCCTGACGGTCTGCGCCCGGAGGGCTGCGGGGGGACGGTGAGGAAGCGCAACCGGTAGCGACCCACCACGATCTCGTCACCGTCCTCGAGTATCCGCCACTCGATTCGCTCGCCATTGACGAACACGCCGTTGAGGCTGCGATCGTCGAGCACTCGCACTCCGTCGGGCTGGCGCACCAGCAGGGCATGCCGGCGCGAGACGGTGGGGTCGTCGAAGCGCACGTCCGCCGCGAGGCTGCGCCCCACGCGGGTCCACTCGTGAGTCAGCGCTTGGACAGTGGTCTCCTCGTCCTCCTCGTAGGCGAGGTACTCCCCCGGCTGCTCGATCCTCTCCCTGACCTCCGCCAGCCACGCCTCCTCGCGCTCGTCGGCGTGCTCGGCGATCCTGCCACCGCCCTCCGCGCCGGCGTGGACGCCTTCGGTGGCGGCTTCCCCTCCGAGCCGTCCGGCGCTGAACAGCGAGGCGCGCACGAAGCTTGCGCCCCCGCAGCCGGGGCAGTCGCGCAGCCTGTCCGAGGCCGCCAGGGTCAGGACGTAGCCGCAGCGCTGGCAGCGAAAGGATCCCGCTCCCGCCAGCGTGCCCGAGGTCAGTGACTCCACCATCTCAGCGCTCCTGTTCTCCCGTTGGTTTACGTCTTGGCGCCCAGCTTGCCAGCGAAACCTTGTGGCGATCATAACGAGACTTTCCCCGAGAGGTCTAAAAGGCTTGTAATTTTCTGGAGGCCCGTAGCGTTTTGCGGGCTCGGCGGATCTGAGGCAGGGGCCGAACTTGGGTAGCTGGGTTCTTCTACCCCCGGCTCGGCCCCTCCAAACCGGCGCTTCGCCGCAGGCCAGCCCGGCGAGGGCCAAGGCGTGCGGGTGGCCCAGCTCGCTCCTGTCGCACCGGTGCTTTGCGGCCGGCCGCGGCGCTGGTGGGTCCCCGAGGCGGTCGCGGGTGGCTCTCCTCGTCCCTCCGCCGGTGCTTCGGCGTCGCCCTGGAGGAGACCGGCGCCGGGCGGCGAAACCCCGTGGCATGTCCCCCGCCACAGTCACGGACATCGACCGGTTCGAGCGCGTCCTTCTGCGCCGTGGCGTTGGCGTGCTCACGGCCGATCGCAACCGCTGCGCGGACTGCGGGCGCACCCCGCTGGTGGGGGAGCGGGTGCACCTCTACGGCGGCGCCGTCGTCTGCGAGCTGTGCCGCTCGGAGCGCCGCGACGCCCCCGTGGCCACCGAGACCGTGCGCCACTCTGAGCGCGGCCACGGCGTACGCCTCGCCGCACGCGCGGCGTAGACTCCGCTGGCCCTTATAGACTGCCGCACGCGATGGACCCTGTGACCGTGTCGATCCTGATCGACGCTCCCCGCGAGCGGGTCTTCGAGTACCTGCAGGACCTCGCCAACCACTCGGAGTTCACCGACCACTACCTCCACGACTGGCACCTCACCCGCGAGAACTCCGTGGGCCGTGGCGCGGGCGCCCGCTTCCGCGTGGCCGCCCCCGGCAACCGCTTCAGCTGGGGCGACGTGACCTTCGCGGAGGTGGACGCGCCGCACCGCATCGTCGAGGTCGGCCGCGGCGGCAAGAACAACCGCGTTCGCACCCTCGGTGTCTACGAGCTCGCACCCGACGCCGGTGGGACTACGCGCGTGCGGTTCACCGTGGAGACCCAACCCCACACGCTCTCCGACCGGCTCCTGGAGTCCTTCGGCGCGCGCGGGTGGCTGCGGCGCAAGAACCGCAAGGCGCTGCGCCGCCTGCGCTCGATCATCGAGACCGGAGAGGGGCGCGGCCGGCGCGTCACGGTCGCCGGTGGGTAGACTGCCGCGTCGCATGTCCCGCCTTCCGCGCAACTCCCTCCTCGCCGCCCTCGCGGTGCTCGCGGCGCTCGCTTTGGGGGCCTGTGGGGACTCCCACACACGGGTCACGACCGGCACCTACGCTGGGGCCTCCGGCAAGAACGCCCCCTACCTCAACGTGGGCCCGCTCGTCTACGAGGTCCAGATCTCGCGCGAGCTGAACCCCTACGACACCGAAGACTCCACCTACCTCGCCGGCCTCACCCACGCCCAGTGGCAGCTACGCCCGGGGGAAGAGTGGTTCGGGGTGTTCATGCAGGTCTACAACAACACCTCCGTGCCCCACCCCGTGGCCACTGACCTCACGGTCACCGACACCGAAGGTCACGTCTACTACCCGATCGTCCCCGATGCCACCAACCTGTTTGCCTACCGCGCCGGGTACGTGGCCGCCAACAACCGTGTCCCCGCCCCCGACACCGTCGCCTCCGAGGGCCCCACCCAGGGGGCGGTGCTGCTGTACAAGATCAAGATCGAATCGCTCAGCGAGCGGCCCCTGACGCTGAAGATCGTCGACCCCCGCGACCCCTCCCAGACGGCCTCCGCGGAACTGGACGTCTAGGGCCGACGTCTAGGGCCTTAGCCGAGGCCGCCCGGCTGCAGGGCCGCTTCGATCACCTGCCGCGCCACCGGCGCCGCGGTCGCCCCGCCTGCGCCGTCGCGCACCATCAGCACCCCCACCACGATCTTCGGGTGCCCCGCTGGGGCGAATGCCGCAAACCACGCGTCGGTGTTCTGTGGGTTGTTCTGTTCGGTGGCGCAGCTGCTCGCTTCGGAGGGGTGTTCCTTGGACGTGTGTTCTTCGCCTTCCGCGGGCTTCTGTTCGGAGTCGCTTGTGCTGCAGGAGCTCGGGCTGCCGAGTTCCGCGGTACCCGTCTTGCCCGCCACCACCACCCCCGGAATCGCCGCCGCGGTGCCCGTGCCGTAGCGCACCACTTCGATCATCATGCCCCGCACGGTGCGTGCCGTCGCGGCGCTGACTGCTCGCACAGTGGGGCGGCTCCCTCCGCCGGGCGTGAACACGAGGCCCGGCGTCGGCCGCCGCCCCCCGTCGGCGATCGTCGCCGCCACCGTCGCCATCTCCAGGGGGCTCGCCAACACCTTGTCCTGGCCGATTGCCGTGGAGCCCACCGCAAGTTCCCCCTGGATTTCCGCGGCCGGGGGGAGGGTGCTCTCTGCGGCGCCCGCGATCCCCGGGGGGTGGTTGAAGCCGAACCGTTCCGCTGTTGCTACCAGCCGCGCGGGCCCCAGCTTCACCCCCAGCGGGGCGAACACCGAGTTGCACGACACCGCGAACGCTTCCACCAGGGTCCCCCCACATTCCTCCCCGTTGGCGTTGTGCAGTTCCACCCCGTCCAGCGTTGCCTCCGTTGCGTCGGCGAACGTGCTCCGCGGGGTGGCGATCCCCGCCTGCAGCACCCCGCTCACAGTGACCATCTTGAACGTCGAGCCCGGCGGCTGCAGCGCTTCCAGGGCGATCCCCGCCACTGCCTCCACCTGACCGCTCGCCGGTTCCAGCGCGACCACCCCCCCGTACTGGCCCCCCAACGCGCTCACCGCCGCGCTCTGCAGCGCAGGGGAGATCGTGGTGCGCACCGTGCTCCCCGCGTGCGGGGGGACGCTTGCCAGGACCCGTTCGTCGCCTGCGGTGGCGGCGCCGGTGGCGGTCGTGCCCGTGGTGGTGGCGCTCGTGGTGGTGTCTGCGGTGGAGGGGCCCGCGGCTGGGGTGCCTGCGGCGGAGGTGCCCTCGCTCGGTGACCGACCAGTCGGGGCGCTGACGGCGAGCAGTTCGCCCCCCGGGGTGCCCCGCAGGCGTTCGTCCTCCTCGAGCTCCAGGCCGCTCACGCCAACGATCGCGTTGCCCGGCACGCCCTGCGCTTCCAACGCTTGGCGGCTGCCCGCGGGGATCGGCCCCACTTCGCCCACGACAGCGTCCGCCGCCGCGCCCAGCGACGAGTTGCGCTGTCCCGCCGCACTCGCCGGCCCTTCCGCGAGCACCGACCCGTTGCGCGCCTCCAGCGTCGCCCTCGGGGGCAGCGCCGTGCGCCTGCTCAACACTTCGCCCGGCCGCAGGCCCGGGAAGGCTAGTGAGCGCGACCACGCCACCCGCTCTCCGCCTTCGTCGGGCTCCGCCGCCACCGGCAGCCTGAAGCTCTCTGCGAGGGTCCCCCACAGTCGCGTGCGCACTCGCACCGGCACCACCTCCACACCACCCGCCGCCGTCCGCGGCGCGCCTGTCACCCACTCGCCGCTGGCGGTCGCCGTCGTCAGGTCTTCCTGGTATGCCTGCGCGAACTGACTTGCCGTCACCTCTCGCTGGGAGGCGGGGGAGAGCTCGCCGTACATGCTCGCGTAGTCCCCCCTCGCCCACGCCGCCGCGAAGCGGGCCGCGAGCGCGGGGGCGGCCGAGGAGGAGGAGTGCTCCGCTCCCACGATCGCCCCCGCCGCGAACGCCGCCGCCGCCAGCGCGATCACCGGTCGGGCACGCCGTGTGCGTCGGCTGCTGCTGCTTTGGAGGTCCCTGCCGCGGTGGCCTGCCCTCTGTGACCGCCCGCCCCGGCTGGAAGAGGATGCGACAGTCATCGCTCTATGCCGGTTCTCACAACGCGGAACGGTAGAACATGGGCGTGACGTCGCTTGACTGGGTGATCCTCGCGTTCATCGCCGTCCTGGCCCTGTTCGGCCTGCGGCAAGGTTTCATCGTGGGCGTGCTCTCCTTCGGGGGCTTCGCCCTCGGCGCGTTCGTCGGGACCCGCGTCGGCCCGCTGCTGCTTCCCCAGGGCTCCGCTTCGCCCTACGCCCCCGCCTTCGGCCTCATCGGCGCGATCCTCGCCGGCGCGATCCTCGCCACCGGCTTGGAGGGGCTCGGCTGGCGGCTGCGCAGCACCACTCGTCTGATTCCCGGTCTCGGTCTGCTCGACGGCGCGCTGGGCGCGCTGCTCTCCGCGGCGGTGGGTCTCGGGATCGTGTGGATCGTCGCCGCCGTCGCTGGGCAGATCCCCACGGCCGTCACGCTGCGCGCTGACATCCAGCGCTCGGCGATCCTGCGCGACCTCAACGGGCTGCTGCCGCCCTCTGGGCCGATCCTCAACGCGCTCTCGCGCCTGGACCCGCTGCCCTCGATCCCCGGCCCGCTGCCCGCGCTCGCGGCGCCCCCGCCGCTGATTGCCGGCGCCCCCGGGGTGCAGGCCGCCTCGCGCTCGGTCGTGCGCGTGCTCGGCACCGCCTGCGGTCTCGCGATTGAGGGCTCCGGGTGGGTCGTGCGGCCCGAAGAGGTGCTCACCAACGCCCACGTCGTCGCCGGTGAGGACGACACCACCGTGGAGGTCGCCGGCCGGCCTCCTGGCCTCCCCGCACAGGCGATCGCCTTCGATCCAACGATCGACCTCGCGCTGCTGCGCGTCCCCGGACTCGGGCTCCCCTCGCTGAG
Source organism: uncultured Solirubrobacterales bacterium (assembly GCA_963701215.1). Lineage (GTDB taxonomy): Bacteria > Actinomycetota > Thermoleophilia > Solirubrobacterales > Solirubrobacteraceae > Palsa-744. The sequence continues at coordinate 2,616,335 of OY969580.1, read as the reverse complement.
CCTCGTCTCGAACCCACCCGGAGGGCGCGCGGGGGCGATTCTCGGGTACCCCGAAAACGGGCCCTTCGACGTCCAGTCAGCGCGCATCGGGTCCTCCGAGCAGGTGCTCACCCAGAACGCCTACGGTCAGGGGCCCGTCTCCCGCCTGCTCACCCCTCTGCGCGGCCTCGTGCGCCCCGGCAACTCCGGGGGGCCCGTCGTGGACTCCGCGGGCGCGGTCCTCACCACCGTCTTCGCCGGCACCACCGGCGCTGGGCCCCCCGGCGGCTACGGCGTCGCCGACGCCACCGTCGCGCACTTGCTCGAAACGACCGAGGCGAGCGGCCCTCCGGTTGAAACCGGGCACTGCGACACCGCGTGAGGCGGCCGCGCGCTTGCGGGACGGCCTTGGGGACGCGGTGGGTCGGTGCTGGGGGTAGGGGTCGCACGAGGGCACGAAGGCCGCGCCCGGGGGCCCGCGTCCTCGCGTCGTGTAGGAGAGCGTTGGGAGACGTGGTGCACGGTCGGGGCCCCCCGCTCGGACGCTGGGTAGGAGGCCCAGCGCGCACCCGCTCGGTGGCGGCACCCACCCGCGCGGACGATCCCCACGAAACACCCCCGGTGGGACCAACCGCTAGGCTGACCTCCGTGCCGAAGACCCTGGTGATCGCCGAGAAGCCCTCCGTGGGGCGCGACCTCGCGCGCGTGCTGCCCGGGACGTTCAAGAAGGAAGAGGGCTGGCTGGAAGCCGAGGAGTACGTCGTTACTTGGGCCGTCGGCCACCTCGTGCAGCTAGCCGAACCCGACGAGTACGACCCCCGGTTCAAGCGCTGGCGGATGGAGGACCTGCCAATCGTGCCCGACCGCTTCAAGCTCGTCGTGCGCGACGAGCGCTCGCGCAAGCAGATGTCGGTCGTCACCCGCCAGCTCTCCCGCGAGGACGTCGGGGAGGTCATCAACGCCTGCGACGCCGGTCGCGAGGGGGAGCTGATCTTCGCCTACATCTACGAGAAGGCCGGTTCCTCCCTGCCCGTGCGGCGCCTGTGGTTGAACTCGATGACCACCTCCGCGATGCGCACCGCCTTCGACTCGCTGCGCCCCGCCTCCGAGGTCGCCCTGCTCGAGCAGGCTGCCCGCTCGCGCTCGGAGTCCGACTGGATCGTCGGCATGAACGCCACCCGCGCCGCCACCATCCGCCTGCGCACCTCCTTCGATGGGGCCGTCTCGCTCGGGCGCGTGCAGACGCCTACGCTCGCCATCGTCGCCCGCCGCGAGGAGGAGATCAAAGCGTTCGTGCCCGAGCCCTACTGGCTCGTGGACGCCATCTTCGCTGCGCCGCCGCTGGACGGGGCCGGGGCTGGTGGCGGGTCTTCCGAGGGGACGGCTGGCGCTGGGTCAAACGGGGGGGGCGGCTCTGCCGCCGCGTCGCCGGACGGCGAGTCCGTCCCCGGCGAGCGCGTCTACACGGGACGCTTTCACGCCGGAGCCAAACCCCGCCTGGCAACCGAGGAGGAAGCGGTCGCGATCGTCGAGGCCTGCACCGGGCGGGAGGCGGCCGTCACCAAGCTCGAGGTCAAGGAGGCGCGCGAGCGTGCGCCCCTGCTGTACGACCTGACCTCGCTACAGCGCGACGCCAACACCCGCTTCGGCTTCTCCGCGCGGCGCACTCTCGGCGCCGCGCAGCGCCTCTACGAGGAGCACAAGGCGCTCACCTACCCGCGCACCAACTCCCGCTACCTGACGAAAGACCTGATCCCCGAGATCAAGCCCACGGCAGAGCTTGTGGGCTCCCAGAAGGAGTACGCCCGCGCCGCCGCGTACGTCACGGGCCTCGACAAGCTCCCCCTCGCGCGCGTGGTCGACGACGCCAAGGTCACCGACCACCACGCCATCATCCCCACCCGCTCCGAGCACAAACTCGATCGCATGTCCGACGACGACCGCCGCGTCTACGACCTCGCCGTCCGGCGCTTCCTTGCGATCTTCCACCCCGAGGCCGTATTCGAGAACACCCGCGTGGAGACCACCATCCCGGCCGGCGAGGGGGCTCGCGCGGGTCGCTACGTGTTCCGCACCCGCGGCAAGGTCCTGATCGTGCCCGGCTGGCGCGGGGTCTACGGGGAGAGCACCCCCGAGACCGGCCGCGAAGGCGGCCCCGCCGCCGAGGAGGACGAGGGCGTCGAGCAGCCCCTGCCCCGCCTGCTCGAGGGCGAGCCCGTGCAGACCCGCGAGATCAAGAGTCTTGCCAAGGAGACCAAGCCCCCCCGGCGCTACTCCGACGCGTCGCTGCTCGCCGCGATGGAGACTGCCGGCAAGCTCGTCGACGACGAGGAGCTGCGCGAGGCGATGAAGGAGTCCGGGATCGGCACCCCCGCCACGCGCGCGGCGATCATCGAGCGGCTCATCTCCGTTGGCTACATCGAGCGCGACGGGCGCTCCTTGGTGGCCACCGAGAAGGGGCTCAACGTCGTGCGCCTGCTGGGCCACCACCCGCTCACCTCCCCCGAACTCACCGGGCGCTGGGAGCACCGCCTCGACGCGATCGAGCGCGGGGAGGACTCCCGCGAGCACTTCATGCACGACATCGCCGGCTTCGCCGGAGAGACCGTGAAAATGCTCGACCACGCGCTCAAAGACGTGCGCATCCCCAAAGCCACGCTCGGGCCCTGCCCGGTGTGCGGGCACCCCATCGTGGAAAACCGCAAGGGCTACTCCTGCTGGGCGCGCAACGACCCCGGCTGCGGGTTTGTGATCTGGAAGTCCAAAGCGGGCAAGCAGCTGGCGCTCGCGGTCGCCCGTGAGCTGATCCGCACCGGCTACACCGCGCGGCCCGTCACCGGCTTCCGCGGGCGCTCAGGGCGCTCCTTCCGCGCCCACCTCGCGCTTCAGCAGGGTGTTGACGGTAAATGGCGCGTTGAGTTCAATGAGAATTGGGCGAAGGAGGGCGCCAAGCCGCCTGACCAGGAGGGCGGGGAGGCTGCCGCGGTTGAGGTTCCTGCTGATGCTGGGGTTGAGGCCGTAGCGGCGCAGTCGGTGGCGTAGGGGGCGTGTAAAGCCCTCTCGGTGGCGGGCGGTAGGTGACGCCGCCAGGCTGTCGCGCATGGAGCATGAGGGAGCGGGGCACCCGCGAGAGTGAGGCGTCGGGTGGGTGCGCCACTATGGGCGCCCGTGCCGCTCACGCTCGTAACCGGACCCGCCAACGCCGGCAAGGCCCGCGTCGTGATGGACGCGCTGCGTGCCCACCACGCACGGGGAGAGCAGCCGCTGCTGGTGGTACCCACCCGGGCCGACGTGGAGCGCTACCGCAGCGAGCTCGCCGGTGGGGGGCTTGTGGATGGAGTGCGGGTGGAGCGCTTCGGAGGGCTGCTCGCCGAGGTGCTCCGCCGCGCCGCCGCCCGGGGGCCGGACGCCACCGAGCAGCCGCTCAGCCGGCTCGCTCTCGAGCGGGTGCTCGCGACGGCATGGGAGCGCGTACGCTCTGAACGGCCCCGCGCGCGCGTGGGAGGAGTGGAGGCGGAGGGGACGGCCACCCCCCTGCAGCGTGCTCCCGGCGGTACCCGCACACGTGACACGCGCGCGGCGAGCTCCGCCCACGCGACCCCCGGCGTGGTGCGCGCGCTGGCGGCGCTCGTCGGGGAGCTCGAGGTCGCGCGCGTGAGTCCCGCACGGCTGCGCGAGGCGCTGGAGGCGTGGGTCGCCGCAGACTCCGCGCACGCCTCCCGTGCGCGGGAGCTCGCGGAGCTCTACGCGGCGTACCGCCGCGCGAGCGAGGGGCTCGGACGCACAGGCCCTGAGCGGCGCGCTACGCTCGCGCTCGACGCTCTGCGCCGCACCCCCGCGGCGTGGGGCGCCACGCCGGTGCTGCTCTACGGCTTCGACGACCTCGGGGGGCTGCAGCTGGACACGGTGGAAACGCTCGGCGTGGTGGTGAACGCTCCGGTGACGGTCTCGCTCGCCTACGAGCCGGGCCGCGTGGCGTTCGCCGGCCGCGGGGACACCTTCCAGCGCCTGCGACCCCTCGCGGCCGTCCACCACCTGGTGGGGCCCCGCGCGGACTACTACGCGCCCGCCGCGCGCCCCGCGCTGCACCACCTGGAGCGCTTCCTGTTCGAGCCCGATCCCCCCGCCGTCCCCGCGGCGGAGGCGGTGCGGCTGTTGGAGGGCGGGGGCGAACGCGCGGAGCTCGAGCTCGTCGCAGAGGAGATCCAGGGTCTCTTGGAGCGCGGGGTGCCGGCTGGGGAGATCGCCGTCGCCCACCGGGCCCCGGGGAGCGTCGCGGAGCTGCTGGGGGAGGTCTTCCGTGCCCGCGGCGTCCCTTTCGCGCTGGAGCGGCGCGTACCGTTTGCGCGCACCGCCCTTGGTCGCGCGGTGGTGGGCCTGCTCGCCGCGGCTTTCCCCGCCGGGGAGGAGACCGGCGTGGGGGACCTCTTGGCGTGGCTGCGCGCGCCCGGAGTGCTGGCCCGCCCCGAGCTTGCGGACGACCTGGAACGGCGTGCCCGGCGGGTGGGAGCGTCCACCGCTGCGCAGGCACGGGCGCTGTGGGAGGCCGACCACTGGCCGCTGGAGACCCTGGACCGGCTGACACTCGCGGCGCAGCGAGGCCCCGCGGCGCTGGTCGCCCGCGTCGCGGAGGAGCTCGAGCGCCTGGCCTCCCCCCCGCGGCGGCCCGCGGAGGAGGCACTCGCGTCCGTTGGGGAGGTGCTCTGGTCCGCCGGCGAGGGGCTCTCGCCCGCCCAGGAGACCCTCTTTCCAGTCGAGCCGGCGCTCTTGTCTGCGGAGGAGACACTCTCGCCTGGAAGGGAGTCGCTCTCGCCTGTCGGAGGGGCGCTCTCGCTTGCGGAGCTGACCGAGGCGCGCGCGCTGGCGGTGAGCCGCGCGGCGCTCGAGGAGTTACGTGAACTGGCGCACTCCGCGCTGGAGCTCGCCCCGGACGCGCACGGACTCCTCGCGATCCTGCGTGGGCTGGAGGTGGTCGTCGACGAGGACCTCTCCGGGGTGCCGGCGGTCGAGTGGTCTGGGGGAGCACCGGCGGCGGGCGCGGGGGGGGCGGTTGCGGGGGACGCCACCTTCACGGGCGCGCGCGGGGCGGTGGCTGTGCTCGACCCCCTCGCCCTGCGCGCGCGCCGGGTGCGCGCGCTGTTCGTGTGCGGCCTGCAGGAAGGTGTCTTCCCCGCGCCCGCCAGCCCCGAGCCGTTCCTCTCCGAGGAGGACCGCCGCGAGCTGGCGGAAGCCTCGGGTCTGCGGCTGGGACGCGTCGTGAACGCCCTGGCCGCCGAGCGGTACCTGCTGTACGCGGCGGTCTCGCGTCCCGAGGAGCTGCTCGTGCTCAGCTGGCACACCGCGGACGACGACGGCGTGCCGAGCGCCCGCTCGCTGTTCGTGGACGACGTGTGCGACCTGTTCGCGTGCGACCTCCACGCTGGCCGAAACGGGGATGCTGGTCGATTCGGGGATGCGAGCGAAGCGAGTGTCTCCCGAATCGGTCGCAGGCAGGTGTCACCCGGCTTCGGTCGCACCCGACGAGCGCTGGGTGAGGTGGGGGAGGGGAGAGGTTCGGGTGTGGCGAGGCCCGGCGCAGCTCCAGCGAGCCTGTCGGTTGGGGACAGGCCTGGGAGCGGTCGCTGCGAGCCCTCGGCGGGTGCCCCACCGGGTGGGATCAAGCCGCTGAGTGATCCGCAGGTGCTGGCGGAGCTGCGCGAGCGGCGGCTGTGGTCGGCGTCGGGCCTGCAGGCGTGGGCCGGCTGTCCGGTGCGGTGGTTTGTGGAGCGGCTGCTCTACGCGGGGGACCTCGAGCCCGACGCCGAGCCGCTGGCCCGCGGTGGACTCGCGCACGCGGCGCTGCGCGACGTGCTGGAAGGTCTGCGGCGGGAGACGGGCTCCGCGCGCCTGACACCCGAGCGGGTGCCCCTCGCGCGCGAGCTGCTGCACGCAGCGCTGGAGCGCCACGCGGGCGAGCGTCCGCTCTCCACCGCGCCGGAGCGCGTGCCGGGCGTGCGCCGGCGGCTGGAGGCCGACCTGGAGCGCTACCTGGCCCACGCCGCAGGCGGGTCGGAGGACGTCCAGGAGAGCCTGCTGGAGCCGACCCACTTCGAGCTGCCCTTCGGCTTCCCCGAGGAGCCCGGGGGACTGCCGGCGTTGGACCTGGGCGAGGGGGTGGAGGTGCGGGGCCGCGTCGACCGTGTCGACCTCGCACCGGGCGGCGCCGCGGTGGTGTACGACTACAAGGGCACCCTCGCCCCTCCGCCGGACCGGTGGGTGGCGGAGCGCAGCTTCCAGGCGGCCCTCTACATGCGCGCGGTGGAGGCGCTGCCGGACGTACGGGCGGTGGGGGGCTTCTACCAACCGCTCTCCGGCCGCGACCTGCGCGCCCGCGGGGTGCTCGCCCAGGGGGAAGGGGTGGAGCTCGAGTGCGTGCGCGGCGACGCGCGTAAGCCAGCTGAGGTGCGCGAGCTCGTGGAGGAGGTCCTCACAGCGGCGCGAGCTGCCGCCGGGCAGGCGCGCGCTGGGGCTCTGGAGGCGCGGCCGCAGACGTGCGGTTTCGGGGGCTCCGGGTGCGTGTATCCGCAGATCTGTCGGTGTGAGCGCTAGGGAGATGACGCAAACCGTCGGGCTCCCGGAAGTACACGCCCTCACCCCCGAGCAGGAGGAGGCCGCCGCGCGCCGCCGCGGCCCGCTGCTGCTGGCCGCGGGAGCAGGCAGCGGGAAGACTTCGGTGCTCGTCGAGCGCTTCGTGCGGGCCGTGCGCGAGGACGGCGTCGCCCCGGGGCGGATCCTCGCGATCACCTTCACCGAGCGCGCCGCCGCGGAGCTGCGCGGACGAGTGCGCGCGCGCCTGCTGGAGCTCGGCGAGCGGGAGGCCGCGCGTGACACCGAGGGTGCCGCGATCGGCACCTTCCACGGGTTCTGCGCGCGCCTGCTGCGCACCCACGCGCTGACCGCGGGCCTCGACCCCGACTTCGCGATCCTCGACGAGGCCTCCGCAGGGCGTCTGGCGCTGCTCGCCTTCCGCCACGCGCTCGCCGGCCTGCTGGCCGAACCGGGGATGCTGGCCGAACCGGGGATGCTGGCCGAACCGGGGATGCTGGCCGAACCGGGGATGCGAGCCGAAGGCTCGTGTCTCCCGGCTTCGGTCGAAGGCTCGTGTCCCCCGGCTTCGGTCGGAGACGAGTGTCTTCCGGCTTCGGCTGGGAAGCGCCGGGGGGAGGTCGTCGACGTGCTCGCCGCCTACGGCGCGGACCGCGTGCGGGGGATGGTGCTGGGTGTGTACGCCGGGCTCCGCAGCCGTGGGGTGAGCTGGCCCACGCTGCCCGACGCCGCTCGCTCGCTCCCTGTGCTCGACTCGTCGCCCTCGCTCGATCCCGCCGAGTCCCGCGCCGCTTCGCCCGATCCTCTGGCTGAACCCACGGAGCTGGAGGCGGTCCGGGCGTGCGCCGTGTTGGGCGAGGCGCTGGAGCGCTTCGCCCGCCGCTACGCGGAGCTCAAGCGCGCGCGCTCGGCGCTCGACTTCGACGACCTCGAGCTGCGTGCGCGGGACTTGCTGGAGTGCCACGAGGGTGTGCGCCGGTCGTGGTCGGAGCGCCTGGAGCTGCTGATGGTGGACGAGTTTCAGGACACCAACCGCCGCCAACTCTCCTTACTGGAGTTGTTGGAGCGCGACAACCTGTTCACCGTTGGCGACGCCCTGCAGTCGATTTACGGCTTCCGCCACGCCGAAGTGACCCTCTTCCGCGAGCGCCGTCGCCGGCTGCACGCCGAGGGAGCGGCGCTCGCGCTGTCGCACAACTTCCGCAGTCGCCCCCCGCTGATCGCCGCGGTCAACGGCGTGTTCGCCGAGCGCTTCGGAGACGCCTACACCCCGCTGGTTGCCGCGCGCGAGGCCGGTCCCGAGGACGGGCCGCTGATCGAGCTGCTGCTCACCGACCGACGCGCCTGGTCGGAGCGCGGCGAGCGGACCTCACTCACCCAGCCGCTCGCGCAGGCCGTCGCCGGGTCGCTGCCGCCGGCGGCCCTCTGGCGCCACGCCGAAGCGCGCCTGCTGGCCCAGCGTGTCGCCGAGCTCGTGGACGCCGGGCAGGCCGCGGCGGGGGACGTGGCGGTGCTGCTGCGCGCCGCGGGCGACCTGCCGGTGTACGAGCGCGCCCTGGAGGAGCGCGGCCTGCGCACGCTTGCGGCCGTGGGTGCCTTCTGGGGACACCCTCAGGTCGGCGACTTGGTGGCGTGGCTGCGCGCGCTCGCCAACCCGCTGGACGAGCTCGCGCTCTACTCCGTGCTTGCCTCCCCGCTCGTGGGGCTCTCCTCCGACGCGCTCGCGTTGGTGGCCCTCCACGCGCGCGCGGAGGGCCTGGGCGCGTGGGCCACGATCGCGCACGCCGAGGGTGCCCTCTACGCGAGCCTGCCCGACCCCGACCGCGAGCGCCTCGTGCGCTTCGGCGCCCACTTTGCCGCCGAGCGCCGCACCGCGCCGGCGCACCCCCTCGCCGAGCTGCTGCTGCGCGTGATCGCCCACGCCGACTACGAACGCCACGTGCTCTCCCTCGAGTGGGGCGAGCGGCGCCTGGCGAACATCCACAAGCTGCTGCGCCTTGCCCGCCGCTTCGAAGCTGCCGAGGGCCGCGACCTGCGGGGCTTCCTTGACCACGTCGCCCACCGCGAGGCGTTCTCCGAGGGCTCCGAGCCCCACGCCCCGACGGGCTCGGAGCCCGACGCAGTGCGGCTGATGACGATTCACGCCGCCAAGGGCCTCGAGTTCCCGGTGGTGTGTCTCGCCGACCTCGGCCGCGCTCCCGCCGGCACGCTTCCCGACCTGCTGGTGGACGGCGAGCGCCTCGGCCTGCGCCTCGCGAGCCTCGACGGCTCCCCGCCGGTGGGGTGCCTGCGCTACGAGGAGCTCTGCGAGGAGCGCCGCCGCGCGGAGGCCGCGGAGGAGGAGCGGATCGTCTACGTCGCGCTGACCCGCGCGCGCGAGCGCCTGCTGCTAAGCGGCTCCTGCGACTTCGACCGTTTAGCGGCTGCCTGCCCGCCCGGTGGGCCGCCGACCCCGGGGAGCGGCACGGGGCAGGGGGCTGGGCGGGGGGTTGGGCGGGCTCCCATCAATTGGCTGGCCCCCGCGCTCGTGCCCGAGCTACCCGCGCTGGCTCGCACCTTGGAGCGGCCCGTGGCGGACCTCGCCGTTGCCGGCGGGGGTGGCGTGGAGGCACGCTGCTGGCTGAACAGCCCCGTGACCGTCGGGCGCGTGCTGCGTGAGAACTCTCTGCGCGCGGCGAAGGGCCTATGCCGGTAGAGACGTGCTGGCCGATCGGGAGATCCCGTAGATCTCCGATCGGTGGGGTGGTCGAGGGTCGAGTGAGGCGTGGATCGGAGCCCACCCGCCCGAAGGCTTGGTGGGCCCAACCGGTGACGGGTTCCGGAGGGATGAAGCCTCACGAAGGCAATCGGCCGCATCCAGGTGTGCCGGGTCTACCCGGCACAGGCCCTATGCTCGTGGGATGAGGCCGGGCTCTGCGAGCGGCCCGCTGGGACTGGACCTCCACCCGCCCAGCACTCCCCGCCCACTCCAGGCGGTCGCCGAGCACGCGCTCAGAGAGGCCTCCGACGCGGAGCTCTTCGCCCGTGCGCGTGAGGGTGGCGACACACGCGCGCGCGAACTGCTGATCGAGCGCTACCTCCCGCTCGCCCGACGCCTCGCTCGCCGCTACCAGCGCGCGGAGGAGCCGCTGGAGGACCTCGTGCAGGTCGCCTCGCTGGGCCTCATCAAGGCGATCGACCGCTTCGACGCGGGGCGCGCAGTGGTCTTCTCCAGCTACGCCGTCCCCACGATCCTGGGGGAGCTGCGCCGCCACTTTCGCGACCGCACCTGGTCGGTGCGTGTTCCCCGCGACCTGCAGGAGCTCGCGCTGCGTGTGGACCACGCGGTCACGCGCCTCTCGGTGGGCCAGCGCCGCTCGCCGTCGGTGAGCGAGATCGCGCACGCCGTGGGGGCCTCCGACGAGCAGGTGCTCGACGCGCTGGAGGCCGCCGCCGCCTACCGCGCGACCTCGCTCGACGCCTCGCGCTCTGCCGGCCACGGCGAGGAGGCCGGGGAAAGCGTCGCTGACACGCTCGGCGCGCCCGAGGGTGGCTTCGAGCGCGCCGAGGAGCGCGCCACCCTGGAGCCGCTGCTGGCCCACCTTTCCCCCCGCGAACGCGTCGTGCTGCAGCTGCGCTTCGGCGCGGACCTCACCCAGGCGGAGATCGGCGAGCGCATCGGCGTCTCCCAGATGCAGGTCTCGCGGCTCATCCGCCAGGCCCTCGCGCGTATGCGCGCCGGGCTCGGGGGTGGGGAGGCCGGATAGGGGAAGCGGTAAGCCTCATTCAGGGCTTGACTTCGAGGCTGCGTCGGTCACACTGTGCTTATGCCCCACTCGATGTGGAAAGGCACACTCACCTTTGGCTTGGTCTCCGTGCCGGTCAAGCTCTACTCCGCGGTCGTCTCCCGCTCCGTGCGCTTTCACCAGCTGCACGCCACCGACCACGCGCGCATCGTGCAACGGCGCTTCTGCTCGGCGGAGGGGGAGGAGGTCCCCTTCGAGGAGATCGTCAAAGGCTACGAGATCGCCCCTGGGCGGCACGTCGTGATCGAGCCCGAGGAGTTCGCTGCGTTGGAACCTGCCTTCACGCGCTCCATCGAGATCGAGGACTTTGTGCAGCTCGATGAGATCGACCCCATCTTTTTCGACCGCCCCTACTTCCTCGCGCCTTCCCGCGGCGGCGCCCGCCCTTACCGTCTGCTGCTCGAGGCGATGCGCGACACCGGCAAGGTCGCCGTCGGGCGTGTCGTGTTGCGCTCCCGCCAGCAGCTCGTCGCGGTTCACCCTCGCGGGGGGCTGCTGCTGATGACCACCCTGGTCTTCGCCGACGAGATCCAGCGCACCTCTGAGCTCGGCGAGTTGCGGGAAGCGGAGGAGGTCGAGCTGGGCGCTCACGAGCTCGACGTAGCCGTACGCCTCGTCGAGTCGATCGCACGCCCCTTCGACCCCGCCAACTACCACGACACCTACCGCGAGGCGCTGCTCGAGCTGATCGACCGCAAGGCGGGCGGTGAGCAGGTCGTGCTGGAACCACCCATCCTGGAGGAGCCGCTGCAGGCCGCCGACCTGATGAGCGCCCTGGAGGCCTCCCTCGCCCAGGTGCGCGCCCGCCGCGATCAGGACGAGGCTGCGTTCGCCGGGAGCTCCACGGACGAGTCCGGCAACGGCCGCCGCGGCGCGGGCCGACGCGCGAAAGCCGCCGGGACTCGCGGCGCCAAGAAAGCATCAGGGGCTTCTGCGGCCAAGAAAGCCCCCGAGACCGCTCCCGCGGCTAAGAAAGCCCCCGGGAAGGCCGCTGCCGGGAAGGCCGCTGCCGCGAAGAAGCCGCAGCCGCAGCCCCAGCCTCAGAGCGGCTAGTCAAAACGCGAGCTCCACGACGAGCTCCTCGCCGGCGCCCCCCGCCGCCGGCTCGACGCGCAGCTCGTCTGTCATCCGCTCCAACACGTTGCCCACCCCCGGCAGCACGGCGTCCTGCACCAGCAGGTTGGCGGCCTGCTCCGGGAGCTCGCTCACGCGCAGCTCGAGCGCTCTGCCGCGCACGCTGACCGCGAACGTGACGTGGCTGTTCTCTGCCCGCGCGGGTGCGTGGGCGCTGAGTGTGTCGCACACCGCCATGGCATCCTCGATGCGGTCCATCGGGCAGTCGGCTCGCGCGAGCACCATCGACACGACCCTGCACAGCACCGGACCCACCAACGGACCGTTGGCGAGGCGCAGTGAGGCCGAGCTCTCGTACTCGCTCACGGGCCCGTCGGCGGGTCGGCCGTGCCGGACACCGCTTGGCCTGCCGCGACGCCGTCGTGGCGAAGGGGCGTCGTCAACGAGAACGTCATGCGCACCTCTGTGCGCTCCTCCCCGTCGTGCCCCAACTCCACGTTCTCGGTGAGCGAAGCGATCAGCGGCAGGCCGAGACCCAGGCCGGGGCTGTCCGGGCGCGGGCCGATGCCGCGGCCCTCGTCGCGCACCACCACTCTCAGCTCGTCTCCCCGCAGGGTCGCGCACACCTCCATCGGGCCCTCGCCGCCGTCCGGGTAGGCGTGGACGACCACGTTCGTGCACGCCTCCGTGACCGCCAGGCGGATGTCTGAGAGAACCTGCTCGTCGAGCGCGTACGCGTCGCCCAGCGCGCCGAACGCATGGCGCACGATCGCAATGTTCTCCGCGCGTGCTGGCAGCGCCAGCTGCATGTCGGGAGTCATGGTCGGTCTTGCTCTCCCTGCTTCTTTCTCGTTGGGGCGCGGTCTCGTCTTGAGTGATGGTGCCCTGCGGGGACGGTTTTCACACATCCCACCCTCGCCGGCCGTGGTCCACCGCCGTGGTCGCGCGCCCGCGCGCACCTTGCTTGCAGACGCGCACCTTGCTTGCAGAGGAGCATACGCGAGCGCGCGGGCGGACGTTCTGGAGGACTGGACACTTGGACGTCTGGCTGGCTGGACGTTTGTATCCGGAGGGCTGGACGCCTGGACGGCGATGCGTGCCGGGTGCCTATTCCGTCCCCGGTCCACTGCTACGCTTCAGCCTCCGCCTCAAGGTGCCCTCACCGCCTGCTCGGAAGGCCTGTCCGTGCAGGAAGCACCGTCCCCCCGTGAGCACTTCCATGACTTCGCACACCCGCCAGCCGCCTAAGGCCGTCGGCCTCTACGACCCCCGTTTCGAGCACGACGCGTGCGGTGTGGGCCTGGTCGCGCGGCTGGACGCCCGCCCCACCCACGAGGTGGTCGCGCAGGCGATCGGCGCCCTGGAGAACCTCGAGCACCGCGGGGCCTCCGGGGCCGACCCCACGACCGGGGACGGGGCCGGGATCCTCCTGCAGATGCCTGACGAGCTGTTCCGCGCGGTGCTCGACTTCCCCCTGCCTGCGTCCGGGCGCTACGGCGTGCTGATGTGTTTCCTTCCGCTCGACGCTGAGGAGTGTGTGCGGCTGCGCGAGCTGCTCGAGCGTGTCGTCCACGCCGAGGGTCAGCGCGTGCTCGGCTGGCGCGAGGTGCCCGTGGACACCGCCCACGTTGGGCGCACCGCCGGCGCCTGCCGCCCCGCGATCTGGCAGCTGTTCGTCGGAGCTCCCGAGGACGCGGCCGGCGGGCCCGCCTTCGACCAGGACGCCTTCGAGCGCAAGCTCTTCGTGATCCGCCGCGTCTGCGAGCTCGACCCCGCCGCCGCGGGCCTGTACGTGACCTCGTCCTCCTCGCGCACCCTCAACTACAAGGGCATGTTGATCTCCCACCAGCTCGGCGGCTTCTACCCCGACCTGCGCGACCCGCGCACCCGCAGCGCGCTGGCGCTCGTGCACTCGCGCTTCTCGACCAACACCTTCCCCTCCTGGGAGCTGGCGCACCCCTACCGCGTGGTCTGTCACAACGGGGAGTTCAACACCGTGATGGGCAACGTCTCCTGGATGCGCGCCCGCGAGTCCGAGCTCCAGTCAGAGCTGTTCGGCGAGGATCTCCCCAAGATCCTGCCCGTCGTGAAGCCAGGCGACTCGGACTCCGCGACCTTTGACCGCGTGCTCGAGCTGCTGCTGCTCGCCGGGCGCTCGCTGCCGCACGCGGTGATGATGATGATCCCCGAGGCCTTCCGCGAACGCGACGACCTGCCACAGGAGCTGCGCGACTTCTATGCCTTCCACTCTTGCCTGATGGAGCCTTGGGACGGCCCCGCCTCGGTCGCGTTCACCGACGGGCGCGTGATCGGCGCCACGCTCGACCGCAACGGCCTGCGCCCGGGGCGCTGGGTGGAGACTGTCGACGGCCTCGTGGTGCTCGGCTCGGAGTGTGGGCTGCTCGACCTGGCGCCCGAGCGCATCCGGCGTCTTGGGCGTCTGCAGCCCGGCAAGCTGTTCCTCGTGGACCTCGCCCGGGGCTGCATCGTCGAGGACTCCGAAGTCAAGCGCGCCGTCGCCACCCGCCGGCCCTACGGGGAGTGGTTCGTGCGCAACTCGGTGCTGTTCGACGACCTGCCCCCCTCCGAGGCGGTAACGATCTCCGACCAGCCACTGCACGCCCGCCAGCGCGCCTTCGGCTACACCCAGGAGGACCTGCGGGTGCTGCTCACCCCGATGGCGCGCGACGGGGCCGAGCCGGTCGGCTCGATGGGCAACGACCTCGCGCTGGCCGTGCTCTCCGACCAGTCCCCGCCGCTGTTCTCCTACTTCAAGCAGCTCTTCGCGCAGGTCACTAACCCGCCGATCGACCCGATCCGCGAGGAGATCGTGATGAGCCTCGCCACGAGCCTCGGCACCGAGCTCAACCTCTTCGACGAGACGCCGGCCCACGCCCACAAGCTGATCCTGCGCCAGCCGATCCTGCTCAACCGCGAGCTCGAGACGCTGCGCCACGTCTCCCACGAGGAGTTCTCCGCGCGCACGCTCGACATCACCTGGCCGATCGCGGAGGGCGCCGCCGGCATGGAGCGGGCGCTCGATCGCCTCTGCGCGCACTCGCAGGAGGCGATCGCCGAGGGCGTCAACATCCTGATCCTCTCCGACCGCTCGCTCGGGCCACTGCGCGCGCCGATCCCCTCGCTGCTGGCGGTTTCCACCGTGCACCACCACCTCGTGCGCGAGGGCACGCGCCTGCGCGCCGGGATCGTGCTGGAGTCGGGCGAGCCGCGCGAGGTGCACCACTTCGCCACGCTGATCGGCTATGGGGTGAGCGCGATCAACCCCTACCTGATGCTGGAGACGCTCGACGAGCTCGCTTACCGGGGCATGATCGAGCGGCCGGCAAACGGATCCGCGGCGGTCACGCTCAGCTCCGAGGAGGCCTCGCAGAACGTTGTCCGGGCGATCGGTAAAGGGCTCCTGAAGACGATCTCGAAGATGGGCATCTCGACGATCCAGTCCTACCGCTCTGCGCAGATCTTCGAGGCCGTCGGGCTCTCGCGCGAGCTGATCGACCGCCACTTCACCGGCACCGCCTCGCGGATCGGCGGGGTCGGCCTGCCCCAGTTGGCCGTCGAGGCGCTGGAGCGCCACGCGCGTGGGTGGCCGGGCTCCACCACCGACGAGTTGCTCCCAGTGGGCGGGGTGTACGCGTGGCGGCGCGACGGCGAGCGCCACATCTGGAACCCCGAGACGATCGCGCTCGTGCAGCACGCCGTGCGCGCTGCGGAGGACGGGGATATCGCGGCCGCGCTCACCGGGGACGCGCAGGCGTACGCCTCGGTGCGCGAGAGCCCGGCCTTCGCCCGCTACCGCGAGTACGCGCGCGCGGTCAACGAGGATGCCGCGCGGCAGGCCACGCTGCGCGGGTTGCTGGAGCTCGGCACGGCCGGCCGCACGCGGATCGCGCTGGAGGAAGTCGAGCCCGCGAAGGACATCGTGCGCCGCTTCTGCACCGGCGCGATGTCGCTCGGCTCGATCTCCCGCGAGGCGCACGAGACGCTCGCGATCGCGATGAACCGCCTCGGCGGGCGCTCCAACACGGGCGAGGGCGGCGAGGACCCCGCGCGCTTTCAGCCCGACCCCAACGGCGACCGGCGCCGCTCGGCGATCAAGCAGGTCGCCTCCGGGCGCTTCGGGGTGACGATCCACTACCTCGTCAACGCCGATGAGTTGCAGATCAAGATGGCCCAGGGCGCCAAGCCCGGCGAGGGCGGCCAGCTGCCGGGTCACAAGGTGGACCGCTACATCGGCTCGATCCGCCACACGACCCCTGGCGTCGGGCTCATCTCCCCGCCGCCCCACCACGACATCTACTCGATCGAGGACCTCAAGCAGCTGATCTACGACCTGCGCTGCGCCAACCCGCAGGCGCAGGTCTCGGTCAAGCTCGTCTCCGAGGTCGGCGTCGGCACGGTCGCCGCCGGCGTCTCCAAGGCGAACGCCGACCGCGTGCTGATCGCCGGCCACGACGGCGGCACCGGCGCCTCGCCGCTCTCTTCGATCCAGGCCGCGGGCGTGCCGTGGGAGATCGGCCTCGCCGAGACCCAGCAGACGCTCTTGCTCAACGAGCTGCGCTCGCGCATCGTCGTGCAGACCGACGGACAGCTGAAGACCGGCCGCGACGTGCTCGTCGCCGCGCTGCTCGGCGCGGATGAGATGGGCTTCTCCACCGGGCCGCTGATCGCGACCGGCTGCATCATGATGCGCGCCTGCCACCTCAACACCTGCCCGGTGGGCATCGCCACCCAGGACCCCGTCCTGCGCGAACGCTTCCAGGGAACCCCCGAGCACGTCGTCAACTACTTCTTCTTCGTCGCCGAGGAAGTCCGCGAGCTGCTCGCCTCGCTGGGGCTGCGCACGCTCGACGAGGCCGTCGGTCGCGTGGACCTGCTCGACGCGGCCCCCGCGATCGACCACTGGAAGGCCCGCGGCGTCGACCTCACGCACATCCTCACCCACGTCGAGCTGCCCGACGGCGAACCGCGCCACCGCGTGCAGCCGCCCCCGCCGGTGCTCGACGACGCGCTCGACTGGCAGCTGGTGGAGCGCGCCGGCCCGGCCCTCGAACGCGGCGAGCGCGTCGCCGTGCAGCTGCCGATCCGCAACGTCAACCGCTGTGTGGGGGGCATCCTCTCGAGCCACATCGCGCGCGCCCACGGCGCCGCCGGCCTCCCGCCCGACTCGATCGTGGTCGACTTCGAAGGCTCCGCCGGGCAGAGCTTCGGTGGCTGGCTGGCGCCCGGGGTGACGTTCACCCTGCGCGGGGACGCCAACGACTACGCCGGCAAGGGCCTCTCCGGGGGAGTGATCGCGATCCGCCCGCGCCCCGGCATGTCTCCCGACTTCCTCGCCGAGCACAACGTGATCGTCGGCAACACCGTGCTCTACGGGGCGACCTCCGGGCGCGCCTTCTTCCGCGGCCTCGCCGGGGAGCGCTTCGCGGTTCGCAACTCCGGCGCCTGCGCCGTCGTGGAGGGCGTCGGGGACCACGGCTGCGAGTACATGACCGGCGGGCGTGTGGTCGTGCTCGGCCCCACCGGGCGCAACTTCGCGGCCGGCATGTCCGGCGGGATCGCCTACGTGCTTGACGAGCCCGGCGCCTTCCGGGCGCGCTGCAACCCGGGCATGGTCGACCTCGAAGCGCTCTCCGCCGCAGACGCCCTGGAGCTGCGCGCGCTGATCTCCGAGCACGCCGAGCGCACGGACTCACCCGTCGCCCAGCGCGTGCTCGCCGACTGGGACGGACTGCTCGCCACGGGGGCGTTCGTGAAGGTGATGCCCCGGGACTACCGGCGTGTGCTCGCCGAACGCGCCGCGGAAGAGGAACAGGCCGAGGGAGTCGCGGCCGCCTGATGGGAACGTCACTCTGATGGGCAAGCTCGGCGGCTTCCTCGAGATCGAGCGGCGCGGTCTGCCCTACCGCGACCCGCACGAGCGCGCGCACGACTACCGCGAGTTCCTCGTGCTCCGTCCCGAGGCGGAGCTGCGCGAGCAGGGGGCCCGCTGCATGGACTGCGGGGTGCCCTTCTGCCACAACGGCTGCCCGTTGGGGAACTTGATCCCCGACTGGAACGACCTCGTCTACCGCGACCGCTGGCAGGAGGCGATCGTCCAGCTGCACGCCACCAACAACTTCCCCGACTTCACCGGGCGCCTCTGCCCCGCCCCGTGCGAGGCGGCGTGCGTGCTGGAGATCCGCGAGGGCGACGCGGTCACGATCAAACAGATCGAGTACGCCATCATCGAGCGTGCCTTCGCGGAGGGCTGGATCAAACCGGAACCCCCTTCGCCGCGCCGCGAAACCGGCCAGGCGGTTGCCGTCGTCGGCTCCGGGCCCGCGGGGATGGCCGCCGCCCAGCAGCTGCGCCGTGCCGGTCACCGTGTCGTGCTGTTCGAGCGCGACGAGGCCGCCGGTGGCCTGGTGCGCTTCGGGGTGCCCGACTTCAAGATCGAGAAGCGGGTCGTTGAGCGCCGCGTGCAGCAGCTCGGAGCCGAGGGCGTCGAGCTGCGCTGCGGCGTGGACGTCGGCCGGGACCTCTCCGTCCAGGAGCTGCGCGCCGGCTTCGACGCGGTCGTGCTCGCCACCGGCTCGCGCGTGCCGCGCGACCTGCCCGTCCCCGGGCGCGAGCTCGAGGGTGTCCACTTCGCGATGGACTACCTCTACCAGCGCAACCGCGCGGTCGCGCACGAGCACGGCCCCGTGCCCACCGCTCCCCAGCACCTGGCGCTCCAGTCCCCACCGGCTCCGATCACCGCGGCCGGCAAGCACGTTGTGGTGATCGGTGGCGGCGACACCGGCGCGGACTGCGTTGGCAACGCGCTGCGCGAGGGCGCCGCCTCGATCGTGCAGCTGGAGCTGCTGCCCGAGCCCCCCGCGCACCGGCCGGACGAGCGCACCCCCTGGCCGGAGTGGCCGCTGAAGTACCGCCTCTCCTACGCGATGGAGGAGGCTCGCGAGGAGGGCGTCGGCGAGCAGGACTACGCGGTGACGACCACGCGCTTTAGCGGCGACGCCGATGGCGGGGTGGCCGCGCTGCACATCGCCCGTGCCGCCCCCGCGCCGCCGTTCGCGCCGATCGAGGGCACTGAGCGGGAGCTGCCCGCCCAGTTGGTGCTGCTCGCGATGGGCTTTCTCGGACCCGAGCAGGCCTTGCTCGACCAGCTGGGAGTCGAGCGGGACCCGCGCAGCAACGTCAAGGCCGTCAAGCCCTATACGACCTCCGTCGATGGTGTCTTCGCCGCCGGGGACGCGCGCCGCGGGCAGTCCTTGATCGTCTGGGCGATCAACGAGGGCCGCCAGTGCGCGCGCATGGTCGACCGCTTCCTCGCCTCCAAACGCAACGGGAACGCCTCCCCGCCCGACCCGCTGCCCGAAGACGGCGCTCTGCTTGGCCACGCCGGGGCCGACGAAGGCCCGGAGGGCCCGCCGCAGCACGTCAGTGGCGGGGTCAGCGTCGAGTAGTGGTGACGCCCTTGGGGTTGGGTTGGGGATCGTCCACGTGACGCAGTACCGAAGCCGCGCGCCAGGGCGCTGGGCTTCCGTGCCCAGCATTTCGCGGTTGGCTACGCTGCTGCGATGAGCGAACCGCAGAACGGGCGCCCCGGTTACGACGCGCTCCCACGCGCGTGCATCATCGGCGCGGGCTCCTCCGGGATCACCGCGGCGAAGGCGTTCGCCGATCGGGACATCCCCTTCGACTGCTTCGAGAAGTCCGACAAGGTGGGCGGCAACTGGGTGTTCGGCAACCGCAACGGGATGTCCTCGTCGTACTCGACGCTGCACATCAACACCTCGCGCGAGCGCATGGAGTACGCCGACTACCCGATGCCCCCCTCCTACCCCGACTTCCCGCGTCACGACCAGATCGCGCGCTACTTCGACGACTACGTCGAGCACTTCGGTCTGCGCGAGCGGATCACGTTCAACACCGGCGTGGAGCACGCCCGCCTGCGCGCAGACGGCGTATGGGAAGTGACGCTGGAGGGTGAAGGGACCGCGGGGGACCGCGAGGTCCGCCACTACGACGCGCTGCTCGTCGCCAACGGCCACCACTGGCTTCCGCGCTGGCCTGAACCCCCGATCCCAGGCTCTTTCGACGGTGAGCAGATCCACGCCCACGACTACAAGGAACCGAGCCAGCTCGCGGGCCGACGGGTGGTCGTGGTGGGGATGGGCAACTCCGCGATGGACATCGCCGTGGACGCCTCCTACCACGCGCTTTGCACCACGCTGGTCGCGCGCCGCGGGGTCCACGTGGTGCCCAAGTACATCCTCGGCCGCCCGCTCGACGCGGGGGTGCGCCCGAGCCGCCTGCCGTTCACGTGGCTACTGCGCGGAATGCAGGTCGTCACGCGCCTGACGGTGGGGCCGATGGATCGCTACGGGCTGCCGCTGCCAGACCACCGCCTCGGGCAGTCCCACCCAACGGTCTCCTCGCGGATCCTCGACCGGCTCGCGCACGGCGCGATCACGGTCAAGCCGGAGATCGCCGAGCTCGCGAGCGACCGTGTGCGCTACGCCGACGGCAGCGAGGAGCAGGCCGACCTGATCGTGTACTGCACGGGCTACCGGATCAGCTTCCCGTTCCTCGACGAGCGCCTCATCTCGGCGCCCGAGAACCGTCTCGTGCTCTACAAGCGAGTCTTCTCGCCCGCTCACCCGGGGCTGTACTTCATCGGCTTCGTCCAGCCGTGGGGCGCGATCATGCCGATCGCCGAGTTGCAGAGCCGGCTCGTGGCCGGCCACCTGACGGGCGAGTACACGCTGCCCTCCCGTGCGGAGATGGAGCGCGACATGCAGACGATGCTGCGCCGCCAGAGCCGCCGCTACCGGGCCTCCAAGCGGCACACGATCCAGGTCGACTCCTCCAACTACATGGTCGAGCTCGACGACGAGCGCCGTGCCGGGGCCGTGCGAGCCCAGGCCCAGGGCTTCGCGCTGCCGCTGGCACCGCGGGCCGCGGAGGCGGGGGCGCTCGCCGGGTAGCGCTCCCCCGCGCCTGGTGGTGCCGCCCCCGGCGCTCGGGTTGTGCTCACCACCAGCGCTCCCCGTGCCGGCCAGTGCCGCCCTTTCAGGTGGCGCCCCGCTTGACCATCCTAAACTGGCCTAAGTGCAGAGATTTTGCCGCCACAACCGCTTCGTCGAGCGCTGCTCGATCTGCCGCGAGACCGTGCCGGGCCTCGCCCCGCCCGAGGGTGCAGCGAAACGCGCGCGCGCGAAGGACGCCGACGGCACCAAACGGAGCGCTCGTGCCTCCACGAGCGGCGGGCGTCGCGGCGGCGGCGTACGGGGCCGCAGGGGCACGGGGCTGCACGTCAGCCACGAACGCCGCGCCGAGGACGACGGATACCGCTCGCCGCTCACCCCCGGGCTGCACGCCTCCGCCGACGCCGAGCGCCTGGCTGAGGAGATCGCGTTCGCGGAGGGCCGGCTGCTGGCGCTCACCACCGCGCCGCCGGACCTCTACGGGGAGATGCGCGAGGAGGAGGACTCCGAGCAGGCCGCGTGGATGTGCTTCCTGAGCGCCTACCTCTGCCCGCTGGAGGGTGGGCGGGACTCGGATCCATTCGTCGGCATCCGCCGCGCGCTCGAGGCCGACTGGCGCGCGGGCGAGCTGCCGGACCTTGAGGGCATCCCGCTCGGCCCCCGCACCTCGCACGACCCCGCGCGGGGGGACGCCACCCTGCGCGCCTACCTGCAGTGGGCCGCCCGCGCCGCACAGCAAGCCGACGGGTCGGGGGCGCCGCCAGGGCACGGGTCGTCGGACCACTCCGTCGGGGCGGGACGGCTGCAGATTGCCGCCGTCCCGCTCACCGCAGTCGATACCGTCGGTTGGGCGCCCGCGTTCGTGGGCGACCCCGCGTGGACTCCCGCGCGGCGCTTCGAGCGGCTCTTCGAACGGCTCACGCTCCCGGGCCTCGCGCGGATGGGCCGCTACGAGCTGCTCATCACGCTGGGCCGCGTCGGGCTGTGCGAGGTGCGCGCCGACGCCCTGTACTTCACGAACGCGCCGGGCGCCGCGCACGGCGACCTCGCGACGCTGGGCGCCAAGCGCGTCTTCGGGATCGGCGACCCGATCCACCTCGAGCCGCGCGCGCGGGAGCTGGCGAAGGCGGCGTCGGTGCCGATCGAAGCGCTCGACCTGGCGCTCGCCAACTGGGAGGCGGGGGAGCGGGCGACGCTGGGGGTCTCCTCCGAGGCGCTGGACGCCCACGCGCTGGAGCGCGCCCGCGCGGCGCTGGAGCTCTAAACGCCGCGCGGCCCCGATCTCTTGACGCCGAGCCTTGCGGCGTTGCGCACGCGCACTGAAAGGTCGGCGCTCGCCCGCCTGCGTCGCCTACGAAAATTTGCCGTCCTGCGCGGTGCTTACAGTCTGCCGCGATGCCGCTCTGCTTCATCGAACCGCAAGACGCGATCCGGGTGGTCGCCGAGTCGGTCGGGCGTGAGGCCCGCAGGCAGCTGGTCGGCGAGGTCGTGCGGGCCTGGGTAGACGACATCCCCGACCAGGAGCTCTCGGTCCACTACGCCAAGGCGATCGCGGACCTCGACGACGACGACCTGCAGTTGCTCGCCGCCTGGCACGCCTCGCTGGAGGTGGGGCAACCGATCGCGAACACCGCTTTCCTGCAAGGCATCTTCCACAGCCTCGGCGAGAACCGCCGCGAGGCGCTGAAGATCGCAGCGGGCTTCCGCGGCGAGGAGGCGTTCCAGGAGGGCGTCGCCGAGGACCAGGTGCTCGACACCGTCCTGCCCCGGCTCTCCCGCGGTCGCGCCAACGAGCTCGCCCACGAGTGCATCCAGCTGTATATATGGGATCGCTTGGGCTGCGACAACTAGCAGGCCCTGCGACCTGCTGGACGGTTCTCAAATCCACGACGGCTACACTCGCGCTATGTCCGAACCTGCCGCTACGACCGTCGAGGCCGACGACGTCCTCGACGCGCTCTCCAATGTGATCGACCCGGAGCTCGGCCTCGACTTCGTCGAGCTGGGGCTTATATATGGGGTCGAGGTCGATGGTGGAAGCGTGCATATCACCTTCACGCTCACCACCCCGGCGTGCCCGATCGGCCCTCAGGTCACTGAACAGATGGAAGAGTTCGTGGGCGAGCTCGAAGGCGTCGACGCCGTGGAGTGCGAGATGATCTTCGTCCCCCCCTGGTCGCCGGAGCGGATGAGCGAGGATGCCAAGTTCGCCTTGGGCTTTTAGCCTGGCGCTCGGTAACCACTCAGACGAGCGGGCTTACGCCGACTGCGCCGCAGTGGCGCTCCGCGCAAGCGAGACCAGCGTCGCAAGCTCCTCCGCGATGCGCTCCCCAAAACGGTCGATGTCGTACATCGCGTCGAGGTCCCCGAGCAGGCCGAAGTTCATCTGCCCGTCGTAGGACATGATCGCGATCGCCAGGGCGTGGCGCTGGGGCAGGAACGCCACCGGGTAGGCCTCGAGCATCCGGCGGCCCAGAACGTAGAGCGGGAACTGGGGGCCGGGGACGTTGGTAACGATCAGGTTGAAGAGGCGCGTGGAGAAGTTCAGACGCGAGGCCTGCGCGAGGAGCGTGGGCGGGGCGAAGTTCTGCGCGCCCGCGATCACCTCGGCGCCGAGCGCCTGCTTGGACTCCTTCAGGCCGTCCATCTCCCGTTTGACGAAGCGCAGGCGCTGCAGGGGGTCGGCCATGTAGACGGGGAGCGGGCCGCGCATCACCACGATGCGGTTACCCATCTGGTGGTGCTCGTCCTCGGCACGCACCGAGACGGGCACCAAAGCGCGCATCTCCAGGCCCTCGGTGCGCACCCCGCGGTCGAGCAGGAAGTCGCGCAGCGCGCCCGCCACGACGGCGAGCACGACGTCGTTGACGGTGCAGTCGAACGCGTTCTTGACGAGCTTGAAGTCGGCCAGCGGGGAGCCGACACCGACGAAGCGCCGGTGGGGACCGATGTCCACGTTCAGGGGTGTCGGGGGCGCGGGGTTCAGGACCGCCCAGACGATCTCCCCGACGCCCTCGGCCGCCTCGCGCGCGGAGTGCAGCGCGTGGTCGGGGTGTGCCAGAGCATCGGCCGCCCCAGCAACTAGCTCGGCGCCCGCGCGCAGCGCCCCGCGTGCCCCTGCGGCGAGCAGCTCCAGGGTGCCGGGTTCGCGGTGGGGCTGCCACGGGCGCCCGGAGTGGCGCACCGGCGGCGGCGTGGGGGAGAGGTCGAACAGCACGGTCGCGAGGTCCACGCCCGCGATCCCGTCGATCAGCGAGTGGTGGGTCTTTGAGATCAGCGCGAAGCGGTCGTCCCTGAGCCCCTCGATCAACCACATCTCCCACAGCGGCTTGGAGCGGTCGAGCTGCTGGGAGAAGATGCGTGCGGTGAGGTTGCACAGCTGCTCCCAGTCCCCCGGCGCCGGCAGCGCGGTGTGGCGCACGTGGTACTCGAGGTTGAAGCTCGGGTCGTCCACCCACACCGGGCGGCTGGCGTCGAGCGCCGTGTGCGTGGAAGCGAGCTTGTGGCGGTAGCGGGGCACCAGGTGCAGGCGCCGGCGGATCTGTTCGAGGAACTCCTCGAGCGCTGGCGGGGGCCCCTCCAGCAGCGTCAGCCCGCCGACGTGCATGTGCGAGGAGGGGCCCTCCTGGAGCAGGAAGGAGGCGTCGGTCGCCGTGAGTCGGTCGAGGTGACGCTGGGGCATGGCGAACTAGGGTATCCGGCTGCATCGGAAGTGCAAGGGCCGGCGGCGAGATCGCACTTGGACACGAGGATGTACAAGCGGATGCGCAGTCGTGCGCGCGGGTTGCTGGTCGGCGATATGTGGAGGACGCTCGGTCGGGCCCTACAATCCCCGTGGTGCTCGAGAAGGCCAAGGTGGCCCCCAACACGGTTGAGAAGATCCTGCTAGCCGCCCCGCGCGGGTACTGCGCCGGGGTGGACCGTGCAGTGCAGACGGTCGAACGGGCCCTGGAGCTGCACGGGCGGCCAGTGTACGTGCGCAAGGAGATCGTGCACAACAAGCACGTGGTCGCGCAGCTGCGCGACCGGGGCGCGGTGTTCGTCGAGGAGGAGACCGAAGTGCCGGAGGGCGCGGTGACGGTCTTCTCCGCGCACGGGGTCGCGCCGAGCGTGCGCGCCAACGCGCAAGCCCGCCACCTGCAGACGATCGACGCGACGTGCCCGCTGGTGACGAAGGTGCACGTCGAGGCGCGGCGTTTCGCCGAGCAGGGCTACACGGTCGTGCTCGTCGGCCACGCTGGCCACGAGGAGGTCGAAGGGACGATGGGGGAGGCGCCCGAGCGGATCGTGCTCGTGCAGAGCGAGCGTGACGTGGACGTGCTCGAGGTGGAGGACCCCGAGCGCGTTGCCTATATCACCCAGACCACGCTCTCGGTACACGAAACGGCTGCGATCGTGGAGCGCCTGCGCGAGCGCTTCCCGAAGATCGCGGGCCCCCGCACGGAGGACATCTGCTACGCCACTACCAACCGCCAGGCGGCGGTCAAGCAGATGGCGGGCCAGTGCGAGCTGATGCTCGTGATCGGCTCGCGCAACTCCTCCAACTCGGTGCGCCTCGTGGAGGTCGCGCGCGACTGCGGCACCGAGGCGCACCTGGTCGACCACAGCCGCGAAGTGCGCGAGGAGTGGCTGGCGGGCCGGCGCGTGGTGGGCGTCACCTCCGGCGCGAGCGCCCCGGACGAGCTGGTCGTGGAGCTGCTCGACTTCTTCCGCGCGCGCGGGGTGCCCGAGGAGGGCATCTCCGAAGTCCACGTGACCCGCGAGGACGTCCGCTTTATGCTCCCCAAGCCGATCCGCGAGGCCGTGGCGGCCGCGGGGGCCTTGTAGCGGCGTTGCTGCGCCCGGGTAGGACAGGTTCGCCGGGCGGCGAGGCGCGCCCACGGTGGAGCGAGCACGAATGGGCGGGCGCCTGGGGACCCCGGGTGGCGCCGTGCGCACGCTGATCGTCTCCGACCTGCACCTCGGGAGCGCCGGCGGCGTCGATCTGCTGCGCCGCCCCGAGCTGCGCGCGCAGTTGTGGGAGGCCCTGGAGGACGTCGATCGCCTGGTGCTGCTCGGCGACCTGCTGGAGCTGCGCCACGGCCCCCGCCACGAGGCGCTGGCGGCCGCGCGCCCGTTCTTCGAGGAGCTCGGCCGGGCGTTCGCGGACCGCGAGGTGGTGGCGGTCGCCGGCAACCACGACCACGCCCTGGTCGAGCCGTGGATGGAGCACCGCAGCGAACTGCCGGCTCCGCCGCCGCTCGGCCTCGAGCAGTGGATCGAGGCGGGCGCCGCTTCCTCGATGGTGGCGCTGCTCGCCGAGTGGTCGGCCCCGGCGCGCCTCACGGTGGCCTACCCCGGCCTGTGGGTGCGCCCCGACGTGTACGCCACGCACGGTCACTACCTCGACTGCCACCTCACGATCCCCACCCTGGAGCGCCTCGGGATCGGTGCGATGGGCCGCCTGATGCGCCGCCCCACACGCGCCTTCGGGCGACCCGACGACTACGAGGCGGTGACGGTGCCGGTGTTCGCCTGGATCGACGCCGTCGCCCGTCAGGCCCCGACTGGGGACGCGCTCAACGGCGGGATGACGGTGCGCGCGTGGAAAGCACTGGGCAACGGCTCACGCTCACGCACACACGCACGCCGCACGCTGCGCAACCGCGCGCTCACGGGCGCCTTCCCGCTCGGGGTGGCGGCGCTGAACCGCGCTGGCCTCGGCCCCTTCAACGCGGACCTCTCGATCGGCGAGCTGCGCCGCGCCGGCCTGCGCGCGATGGGTGAGGTGGCGGCGCGCCTGGACCTGCGCGACGCCCACGTGATCTTCGGCCACACCCACCGCGCCGGCCCGCTGCCGGGCGACGACGCGAGCGAGTGGGTCACGCCCACCGGCGCGCGCCTGATGAACACGGGCTGCTGGACGTACGACTCCTACTTCCTCACCCCCACCGTGGGTGAGAGCCCCTACTGGCCGGGCGGTTGCGTGACCGTCGAGGACGAGGGCCCGCCGGTGCTGCGGCGGCTGCTGGAGGCCCACACTCACGCGGAGCTGGCGCCTATCTAAGTGAGGATCGAATCGCACGCCTCCTGGGCGTCGAGGGCCAAGGATGGCAAGGACGCAGTGAGCGAAGTGTGCCCCGGCACACGAGCGATCGAGGACGCCGCCAGCCGCCGGCCATCGACGCCCAGGCCGGCCATCGGCGTCCAGGTCAGCCTATGGAGCCGACCATCTCTAGCTGTATGAGGCGGTTGAGCTCCACCGCGTACTCCATCGGCAGCTCCTTCGTCACCGGCTCGATGAAGCCGTTGACGATCATCGCGGCGGCCTCGTCCTCGGTGAACCCGCGCGAGCCCATGTAGAAGAGCTGGTCGTCGGAGATGCGCCCGACGGTGGCCTCGTGGGCGACGGTGACGTGGGGGTTCTGGATCTGGATGTCGGGCCAAGTGTCAGAGCGCGAGCGGCCGTCCATCATCAGCCCGTCGCACTGCACGCGCGCCTTGGACCCGGCGGAGTGGGGCCCCATGCGCACGAGGCCGCGGTAGCCCATGATGCCGCCGTCCTTGGAGATCGACTTGGCGAGGATGTTGGAGGTCGTGTTGGGCGCGAGGTGGACGACCTTGGCGCCGGTGTCCTTGTGCACCCCGCCGGAGGCGACGCCGACGTTGAGGTGGTCCGCACGGGCGCCCTCGCCCATCAGAAAGGAGCCGGGGTAGAGCATCACGTACTTGGCCCCCATCGAGCCCCCGACCCACTCGACGGTCCCGCCGGCGTCGACGACGGCGCGCTTGGTGTTGAGGTTGTAGACGTCCTTGGACCAGTTCTGCACGGTCGTGTAGCGCGCCTTGGCGCCCTCGTGCACGAAGATCTCGACGACGGCGGAGTGCATCGAGTTGACCGAGTACGTCTGCGCGGTGCAGCCCTCAATGTAGCAGACCTCCGAGCCCTCGTCGGCGACGATCAGCGTGTGCTCGAAGGTGCCCTCGCCGGCCCCCTCCATGCGGAAGTAGGACTGCAGCGGCAGGTCACACTTGACGCCCTTGGGGATGTAGCAGAACGCCCCACCGGACCACACGGCCCCGTGCAGCGCAGAGAACTTGTTGTCCTGCGCGGGGACGCATTTGTTCATGAAGTACTTCTGTACAAGCTCGGGGTACTCGGTGACCGCGGTGTCCATCGAGCAGAACAGGATGCCCTGCTTGGCGTACTCCTCCTTGAGCCCCTCGTAGACGGGCTCCTGGCGCCAGACGCCAACGACCCCAGCGAGGTGCTCGCGCTCGGCCTGGGGGATGCCGAGGTCCTCGTAGGTCTGCTTCATCTCCGCGGGAACGTCGTCCCACGAGTCGAAGCGCCCAGCGGTGGGAGGCGAGTAGAGCACCAGGTCGTCGAGGTTCAGCCCCGAAAGATCGATGCTCCACGTCGGCATCGGCTTGCGTTCGAAGATCTCCAGCGCCTTGAGCCGTTTCTCGGCCATCCAGTCGGGCTCGCCCTTGATCTTCGAGAGCTCGCTGACGACCTCCCGCGAGATCCCCTGACGCGCGCGCAGCTGCCCCTGCTCGTCCTCGACGATCGGGGAGGGCTTGGCGATCCTGGTGGTGTCCGTAGCGGCCATGAGGGCTCCTTCGCTTGAATCCCGTGCTCTGAGGTAGGGATTCTATCGCGTCCGGCGGGGGACCACAGCGCGCGGCAAGCGGAGGGCCGGTTTTTTTGATGAGGGCCGCCCCGAGGCGGCCCCAGTGGCGTTCGCAGCGCGGGGTCGGGCGTCACGGAGATCCCGGTCGCCGTCCCCGAGGATGTTGACGGTGCGTCAGGCTGCTACGTCGCGGGGCTTGCGCGACACAGAGCCGGTCCGGCGGAGCTTGGCGAGCGGGGGGAAGATGACGCGCTCGATATCGAGCTCTGGGATCGAGGTGATCTCGACCATCGCCGTGTCGTCGTCGTTGAGCTCCAGCAGGCCGCCGGTCGCGCCGGCGGGGACACCGTCAAATGGCTCGATCAGTTCGATCAAGTCAAGTACTGCGAACTTGTGGGATGCTGGCACGATCCTTATCCTAGCGGATAGGGTAGACGGTTACGAGTCGTGGGGCATCGCGGGCGTACTTATAGTGCCAGACCGTCTGAGCTTTGGCGGTGCGCTTGCCGACGGCGATACTGGTCTCGACGCCGCAGACGATGCCATGGGGTTCTCGGTCGTTGACCCTGTGGATCGGCGCGTCCAGTATGACGCGAGCGATCGCGTCCCAGAAACGTTGCGCGTCGCTCTCGCCGATATGCAGGACGTGCGCCCATTCCTGTCCGTGACCCTCGTCGCTGAATATCCAAGCGAGCTTCTCGGGCACGGTGTACGCCTCCGCGGCACGCGGCAGCAGCTCGCCTGCTTTCGGCGGCCAGGGCCATCGGTACAGGCCGATTGAATGCATCCCGAGAACGCTACGCACGACCCGCGATGGAACTCTCGGCCGCCCCCCGCCGCGGGGCCGCCGCGGCCGTCGAGATTCCTGGTGTCGGCGGCTCCGAGCACGACTTCACGCTTGGGGCTTGACATCGCGTTACCGATGTGGTTACATGTGGGCGTCGCGGTGTCCACCCACGGTGGAGCCGGGCATACATAGGGTCTGGTTTGGGTCAGCCCGTCTTGTGGTTGACATCCAAAGCGCTTGCAGGAACGTTGGGTTGGGACGAGGGACTGGGTCACAGAACGTTTGAGGGAGATGGTTCAGCGTGGTTTCGAGAGGGAATGACGTGCCGGATATGCGCGCGGCCCCGCATGGGGTTCTTGCTAGATGCATCAGCGGTCTGATGCATCTCTCTCTCTCTCTCTCTCTCTTCAGCTTCTCGGCCAACCCGTAGAAGCCCCAGCCGCCCGGCCTTAGCGGGCCGTCCGGTATCTCCCGCGCGGGGTGGGTTTGTCGATGCGTTTTATCGGCCAGCTCTCGCGGGCTTCCGCGCGGGGGGATGGGTCTGATGCCCGCGCGCGCGAGATCCCGTCGGGCTGCGCCGGTGTCGGGTGTGCGCAGGGGCGTGCGGCGGCCGGCGGCCAGGGCGGCGGACGGTGCTGCGGGCGCGGGCGAGGGTGTCTCCCACGCGCAGATATTCGAGATCCAGCGCTCGCGATTGCTGGCGGCGGCGGTCAAGGCGGTCGATGAGCTTGGCTACGCGGATACCACGGTCTCCGATGTGACGAATCGCGCGCGTGTATCGCGCCGCACGTTCTACGAACTGTTCTCAAACCGTGAGGAGTGCCTGATCGCGGTGTTGGAGGATGTAGTTGCGTTGATCGCGGAGGAGGTCTCTCACGCGGGTGTCGAGGGTCTCCCGTGGCGTGAGCGGGTCCGCACGGGGTTGTGGGCGATCCTCTCGTTCCTGGATCGCGAGCCGATGCTCGCACGTGTGTGCGTGGTGCAGGCGTTGCGTGGTGGCCCGGAGGTGCTGAGGCGCCGCGAGCGGCTCCTCGCGGGCCTGGCGGGGGTCGTGGACGAAGGCCGCGGTGAGGGTGCGCGCGGCGAGCGGTGCTCGCTGTTGACGGCGGAGGGTGTTGTCGGCGCGGCGTTCGCGATCGTGTACGCGCGGCTGCTGCGAGGCGAGCGGCGTCCGCTCACCGGGCTGCTCGGCGAGCTGATGGGGATGATCGTGCTGCCCTACCAGGGCGCCGCCGCGGCGCGCCGGGAGCATGAGCGGCACGCGCCCACGGGACCAGTACGCGCCGCCGCCAAATCGGACGCTGGCGGACGGGCCGTGGATGATCCATTGCAGGGCGTCTCGATGCGCTTGACATATCGCACCGCGCGGGTCCTCGAGGGGCTCGCTGGTCGCCCGGGGGCGAGCAACCGTCAGTTGGCAGAGCGTGCGGGGATCCAAGACCCGGGGCAGATATCGAAGCTGCTTGCGCGTTTGAAGCGCCTTGGGTTGCTCGCTAACACCGGTGAGGGACACGCCAAAGGCGAGCCGAACGCGTGGAGCTTGACCCCGCTGGGCGAGCGTGTCACCGTGCAGCTCACTCTCAGGGGCGACCTTCGCGAGGACGCGGCATGAGACCGATCAGCCCTCCCACTAATTCAGTCAGTCCGCCTTCGGCGTGGTGGGAGGTCCAAGTGGCGGTACAGGGTGGTCGTGACCGAAATTGCGAGCAACAGCGGCAACGTCCACAGGGGAGCTCCGAGCAGCAGGGAGCCCACCATAAGCAGGCCGAACAGCATGGAGATGGCGAAGTCGTAGCGGTCATAATCAGTCATGAGACCACCCTAGCAACGAAGACAAAGAACATCAACCCACCGGCCGCTGCGCCGACGATAAACCCGGCGCCCATGCCGCGGTTGATCAGATCGGCGCGCACACCCGCGCGGGTGCTGTCCAGCGTCATCAGCGCGGCTGGAAGCCCGGCGCCGAGAGCTGTGCCACCGCCAAGCGTGGTCGCCCACGCGAGCAGGCCGTTGACGAAAGCCGTCCCCAGTGAGGGGTTGTCATCGCAGAGGATATGGATGGCGGCAGCGACCAGCATGTCAGCCACCGTACGCCGCGCTGGCGATGGAACGCTCGCCCGACGCAAGGATCGCCCGTGTTTCCGGGCCTCGCGGCACGCAACCTGGCGCGAATTGGTTCCTGTGCCCGTATTTGGGACGCCGCGAAAGCGGTTCGACCCGACCGGCTGCAACCAGTCCCACACCAACCGAGGGGCATGCGTCCCCTCCGACTCCCTGGAGGAGACATAACCATGTTCCAACAACTACGCAAACGTATGACTCCAAGCACGGTAATCGCCATCGTGGCCCTCGTCTTCGCCGCGACCGGTGGGGCCTTCGCGGCCACGGGCGGCGGCAGCGGCCCTTCCCACGCGACGCTGACGGCCACCGCCGCCAAGTCCAAGTCCAAGGCCAAGGCAGGCCCTCGAGGCTCCGCCGGGGCCAAGGGCGCCACTGGCGCCACGGGGTCGGCCGGTCCGGCGGGACCCACTGGTCCAGCCGGTGGCACAGGTCCACAGGGTCCGCAGGGCAACGCGGGCACGAACGGCACGAACGGTGAAAATGGCAAAGAAGGAACACCTGGCGCGCCCGGGGTCAACGGAAAGAGCGTAGTCACCGGAGCGGCCTCCAGTGGTGAATGCAAAGCAGGTGGCACCAAATTCGAAGTCGAAGGCAGCAAACACTCCGAACACGTCTGCAATGGTGAAGGCGGCAGCGGCGGCGGCGAACCCCAACTCCCCAAAACCCTCCCGAGCAAAGCGACCGAGACCGGTGCGTGGAGCATCCAGGTTCCGGCGGAATTCTTCGAAGAAAGCTTCGCGTTCACTTCGCTGTCGTTTCCCATTCCGCTCGAAGGCCCTCTCAACGGCCCCCACGTGTTCTTTATCGCCATGGGCGAAGCCGGCAAACAGGATGCCGCCGAGTGCCCCGGCACCCTCCTGGAACCGACCGCCGCACCGGGCGACCTGTGTATCTACACCGCCTTCGATAACAAACTCAAGCTATTCAGGATTGTGCAACCTGGGACAGCGGAAGAAGCCGGGGCTGGCACGAGCGGAGCGCGCCTGGAGTTGGAACTCGAAGCGGCGAAACTGGGGAGCGCGTATGGCACCTGGGCGGTGACCGCCGAATAGTCGCAGGATCTGGATGTTCGGGTCCGACCGAGAAGAACCACCACTTCGTGGGTTCGGTCGGACCGAACATTCCGGACCCGCTCGGCTGACAACAACACAACAACTACTACAACAACTGCAAAACAACTACCTCACCACACGTACCGACACATGCATCATTCATCTAGGAAAGGCATGCACATGACTACCGAGCGGTGCAGGATCCAAACGCTCGTCCGGACGGTAAATCCGCTTCGCGGGTCGGTCGGCCCGAAGTTTCGGACTTGCTTGGCTGATGTGCTCGGTGTCAAAGGGAGTGGTGCGCGCTCGGCACTGCTCCTCGCCGCTGTGGCGTCGCTCTGTCTCGCCTTCGCTGCCTCTCCCGTGCTGGCGCAGGAAGCGCGCTTCTCCGGTGCTCTCAAAGTCAGTCCCTTAGTCGAGTTAAAAGAAGAACCGACATCGGTCACGACCCTACCGCCGACGGCTGTCTCGGGGACCTCCGCGACGCTGAAGGGCAGATTCACGGACTACGAAGCTGCCTACCTCGGGATCCACAGCGCTAAGTTGACCGCATGCGCGTTTGAATACAGGACTGAAGCCGAACCGAGTTATGGGCAGCATTCGATCGCCTGCTCGCCCCCGCCGCCGTACGGCGAAGGTGAAACGCAGGTGGAAGCGACGCTGAGCGTCCTTCCGAACAACGCTTACCAGTACCGGCTCGTGCTGACGGACGCCAGCGGCGCCTCCTTCCACGGCTCCAGCGAATCCTTTAGCACGACGGTCGGGGCGCCACGGATCACCGCTGTCTCGGCAGTTGTCAATCAGACCAAACCAGCGGGACAGACCGAAGCGAAGCTGAGCGCGACGATCTTCCCCGACTCGCTCCCCGGCAACGAAACGACGTACCACTTCGAATACGGCGAAACAACCTCTTACGGGACGAGCGTCCCGCTCTCCCCGGAAGATGAAATTGGCGTCGGGGATGACCCCGTACCGGTCACGGTCGCTCTGAGCGGCCTGAAGGTCGGCACGACCTATCACTACAGGGTGGTTGCGAGCAACGAACTGGGCTCGACCGCCAGTCCCGACCAGACGTTCACGACGCTGCCGCCCGCGCTGGTGCAGCCCTCGGTCTCGGACGTGGCGTCCACGAGTGCGACGTTGAACGCGCAGGTCGACCCGTTGGGGTCGAGCACGGCCTGTGAATCCTTGCAGTACGTCTCCGCCGCGAGCTTCCAGGCTTCGGGCTATGCGACCGCCACCCCGGTGCCGTGCCTCCCCGCCGCCCTGGGCGCCGGTGAAAGCTACGTCGAAATCGTCCCGCAGCACATCGATGGGCTCACACCAGGCACCGTCTACCGCTATCGCCTGTCCGTCGCCAACGCGCTCGGGACCGTCGTATCCGAAGCGACCTTCACGACCCAGGGCGCCAGCACCTCCTTCGCGCTGCCCGACGGTCGTGAGTGGGAACAGGTATCGCCGCCGGATAAGCATGGTGCTGGCTTCTATCGCTTGGGGGGGCCGGGACATGGGGGGGCGGTGCAGGCGTCTGTCGCGGGGGACGCGGTCGCCGTTATGGTGAGCCTGCCGAGCGAATCGGAACCGCAGGGCTATGCGAATCAGACCTCTGTGCTCTCCACTCGCAGCTCGGGGGGTTGGTCTTCGCACGTGATTGCGCCGCCTCACGCTCAGCCCGTCGGTCCGGAGCCGGGCGGGGAAGGCTCGGAATACCGTTTCTTCTCGGCAGATCTCTCGCATGCGATCGTGCAGCCGCGCGGTGCGACGCTGCTGTCATCTGAAGCGAGCGAACAGACGGCGTATCTGCGTAACGACGCCCTGACTGGTGGGGCGTGTACCTTCACGTCGGGTTGCTATACGCCTCTGGTGACGCGGGCGAATGACACCGCCGATCCCTTCCAGCCGTTCGGCGAAGAAGGCGAAGGGGGCGAATGCGAAACCGGCACGGGCGGGTTGACACATGTCATTTGTGGTCCGTTCTTCCTGGATGCGACCCCGGATCTGAGCCACGTCATTCTCAGGTCTCAGTTTCAGCTCACGGCGACTCGTAATGAAGGTCTCTATGAGTGGGGGGGCGGGCAGTTGCAGCCGCTTGATCTGATGCCCGCGAGCGAAGGCGGGATCGGCGTGTATGCCGGCCCGGAGAGTGGAAGTTATTTTGATGCCACCTCTTTTTCGGGGTCCCACGAGCTCTCTGCTGATGGCTCGGTCTTCTTCTCCTACGGTGGCCACCTCTACTTGCACGATTTCGCAACGGATGACGCTGTGCGCCTCGTCCCACAGGAAGGCGCCGCCGAATTCCTCTACGCCAGCGCCGATGGTTCCAAGGTTCTCTTCCGTGATGAAAAACAGCTGACACCTGCCACCGGTGGGGGTGTGTATGAATGTCGGATCGTCCAGGACGCGTGCGGCGAACTGCTGCTAACCGGCCTATCGGTGCCGGGTGAACTGCTCGGGGGCAGCGAAGACGCGACCTACCTGTATTTCCTGGGTGCCGGAGAGAAGCTGTCTGTCGCGCACTACGAAGACGGAAGGTGGACGATGGCGGAAGGGCCGGTCCTCACCGGATTCTCCGGGACTTCTTACAGGGTCTCGCCGAATGGGCGCTGGTTCGCGTTCATGTCAAACGCCGACCTGACGGGTTATGACACCGCTGACGCGAACAGCGGCCAGTCCGATGAGGAGGTCTATCTCTACGACGCGCAAACCGGCAAGCTGGTCTGTGCGTCGTGCAACCCGACGGGCGCGCGGCCGGTCGGGATCGAAGCGGGAGCAAAAGGACAGTCTGATCCCGCTGGCATCGGCAATGGGGAATACTGGGTGGCGTCGGGTGTCCCGAGATTGGAGGACTTCGGGCAGGCGGCAGACCTCTATCAGCCGCGTTACCTGTCCGACAGCGGCCGGTTGTTCTTCGACAGCAACGATGCGCTCGTGCCGCAGGACGTCAACGGTACGTGGGATGTGTATGAGTATGAGCCCGAAGGGGTACCGGAAAACGAACATGCCTGTTCGCCTTCGAGCACGAGCGGCAGCGATGTCTTCGAGCCCGCACACGCCTTTGAAGTGGAAGGCCGCAGGGGCGAATCGGGCGCGGGTTGTGTCGCCCTGATCTCCTCGGGCACCTCCCCCGAAGAATCGTCGCTCCTCGACGCCTCGGAATCCGGTGGCGACGTCTTCTTCCTCACACAGGCGCAGCTGTCCCCGACGGACACCGATACCGCCACGGATGTGTATGACGCGCACGAATGCACGAGCGAATCCCCGTGCATCCCACCGCCCGCCATCCAGCCGCCTGTGTGCGAAACCGAAGCCTCCTGCAAACAGGCACCCACACCGCAACCGACGATCTACGCCCCCCCGGCCAGCGCCACGTTCAGCGGCCCCGGCAACGTGACTATGCCGCCTCCGCCGCTAGTCGTGAAGCCCAAGGCGAGGGTCGTGAAGTGCAAGAAGGGCTTCGCGAAGGATAGGCTGGGTAAATGCGTCAAGGCTAAGAAGGCTCGAAAGGCCAGGCGAGCCAGCGCCGATCAGAGGACACGCCGATGACCACCAAACGAGTTTTCTTGGCCACGCTCACGGCTCTGGTGATGGGAGTTGGCGCTTCGTCGGCGAGCGCCGAAATGCTCTCCCCGTGGTGGCACCTGGCCTCCGCGTCGCGCCCGAGCTATCTGGATCCCGCCCGCCGTCAAGACGAGGTGTTGCAGTTGACGGTCAGCGCGACAGGGGGGAAATATAAAGTGGAATACAACGAAAAAGCTCGTCCGCTGAAGGTTGGCGCGACTCCTGGCGAAGTGAGCAAAGCCTTCGAAGGGTTGTATGGTGATGGTAACGTTGAAGTGACGGGTCGCTCCTCCGAAGTTTATGAAATCAAGTTCTTGGGCGCCCTCGCGGATCGGCCTGTCGAACCCTTGCTCGTCAAGGAAGCGGAAGTGACGGGCGGGCGCGCGGCGGTGGAAGTGAAGCAGCTGGTGAGGGGCCATTTCATGGGTTTGATCGTGGTCACCGCGACGAACCTCGGTGACGCGCCCGTGAACCCCGTGGGGCAGCCGGTGACGGTCTCCGATCTGCTGCCCCCAGGGTTGGAAGTGGTGGGTGTCGAAGGGACCGCTGTGGAACACTTGACTGAGTCCGAAAACCAGCTTGCGTGCTCCTCGATGCCCCAGCCGCATTGCGCGTTCACGGGCGAAGAACTGGGTGGACAGACGTTTCTGGGGCCCTACCAGCAGTTGCAGATGCGTATCGAGGTGAACGTGACCGGTGAACTCAGCGAAGTCAACGGTAAGGTAAACGCTGCGAGCATCGCGGGTGGTGGCGCTCCGCCGGTGAGCGCTACAGCGCCGGTCACTGTCAGCGAAGCGCCGGTGCCGTTCGCGGTCAGCGCGTTTGAAATGCGTCCCGAAGAAGTGGGTGGTGGGATCGATACGCAGGCCGGTTCGCATCCGTTCCAGTTCACGACGACGATCGACTTCAACGAAGGATTCGAAGAAAACACAGCGGAAGGGTCGAAAGGTTCACAGCTGGGCAAACCGCTGGCGCTCGAGAAGGATCTGAGTTTCAAGCTGCCTGCTGGTTTGATCGGCAATCCCGACGCGGTCCCGAGGTGCACGCTCGGACAGTTCGTCACTGAAACTGGTGGTTACGACAATGCTTGTCCGCCGGACACGGCGATCGGGGTCGCACGGGTGCTCGTCACGGTCCCGGGCCTGCTCGGGCGCCAGGTCGCCCCGATCTCCGAGCCGCTGTTCAACGTCGAACCGGCCCGCGGTGAGCCCGCCCGCTTCGGCTTCTTCGTCTACGACAACCCGGTCATTCTGGATGCCGCGGTGCGCACCGGCTCCGATTACGGCGTCACGGTCAACGTCGACAACATCACCCAGGTCGCTGGGTTCCTCGCCAGCGAAGTGACGTTCTGGGGTGTCCCCGGCGATCCCCGCCACGATGACCAGCGCGGCTACGGCTGCCTGGAAGCCGCGGAGGGATTCGGGTTGGTAGAGTTTCCCTGCAAGCCCCAGGAAGAAGTCCACCCTCCGCCGTTCCTGTCGCTGCCGACGTCGTGCAATGGCCCGCTGCTGAGTAGCGTCGAAGGGGATACGTGGGAACAGGCGACCCAGCGCCAGGCCGAAGACTTGCCGCTTGAGTTGTATCCGCTGGCGAAAACGACCGTGTCGTCTGCGTCGGGCCTGGACGGTTGCAACCGTTTGCCGTTCGGCCCGCAGATCGAGGTCACGCCGGACAACCAGGCGGCGAGTGGGCCGAGCGGGTTGAATGTCGATGTGCATGTGGCCCAGGAAGTCAATGGGACTGGGTCGGGCTTCGACAGCTCGGATGTAAAGGACATCACGGTCGCATTGCCGGCGGGTGTCGCGATCAATCCCTCCAGTGGGGATGGTCTGGAAGCGTGCTCGGGCGACCCGGGCGCGCTGGCGACGGGCATGCTCGGCAATCCGGATGATGAGATCGGCTATGAAGGCGCGAAGGCACCGCCGTTGGAGCCTGGTTTGAGCCTGTCGGCGTTCACACCGAGGCTGCCGGGCAGCTTCGGTGCCAGCGAACCCTTCGAGCCGGGCGTGAACTTCTGTACGAACGCAGCGAAGATCGCGACCGTGACGATCCATTCCCCGTTGCTGCCGAATCCGCTCGTCGGCGCGGTGTATCTCGCTACCCAGGAAGCCAACCCGTTTGGGAGCGTGCTGGCGATGTACCTCGTCGCGGAAGACCCCGTCTCGGGGACGCTTGCCAAGCTTCCGGGCGAAGTGCGGTTGTGCAAGAGCGCGGGCGAAGTGGTCGACGGGTTCTCCTGTCAGGCGCCGGGGCAGATCGTCACGACGTTCCTGAACAACCCGGAGCTCGCGTTCGAAGACGCCGAACTGCACTTCTTCGGTGGGGAACGCGCCCCGTTGGCGAGCCCGTCGCACTGCGGCGCGTATACGACCAGTGCGTCGTTTGTGCCGTGGTCGGGCGGCGAAACCGTCCAGGCGTCCTCGACGTTCAACATCACGAGCGGCCCGAAGACTCTGAGCGAACCGTACGGTAGCCCGTGCCCCGGTGCGAGCCTGCCGTTCAGCCCGTCGTTGACTGGTGGTGCGCTGAATGTCAATGCGGGTGCGTTCTCGCCGTTCACGCTGACGATGACTCGCCAGGATGGCGAACAGAACCTGCAGTCCGTGGAAGCGCATCTGCCTCCGGGCCTGTCGGGGATCCTCTCGAATATCGAACTGTGCCCCGAACCGCAGGCCAACCTCGGCGAGTGCGGCCCGAACAGTCTCGTGGGGGAAACGACGGTCTCGGTGGGGGTGGGTGGGACCCCATACACCGTGAGGGGTGGAAAGTTCTACCTCACCGGCCCGTATAACGGCAGCGGTGGCTGCACGGTCGGGGAACCGGGTTGCGCGCCGTTCGGGATCACGTTCGAGGTCCCGGCGAAGGCCGGCCCGTTCGACTTCGCGAAAACCAAGGCCAACCATCCCGCGTGCGACTGCGTGCTCGTCAGGGGCAAGATCGAAGTCAACCCGATCACCGCCGCGATCACGATCACGAGCGACCCACCGGGCAGCCCCGATGCGATCCCGACGAGCATCGAAGGTATCCCCCTTGAAATCCAGCATGTCAACGCGATTACCACGCGGTCTGACTTCCAGTTCAACCCGACGAACTGCAACAAGATGGAAGTCACCGGGACGATCCACTCCAGCGAAGGCAGCGCGTACACGCTCGGTGTGCCGTTCCAGGTCACCAACTGCGCCGTGCTGAAGTTCGCCCCGAAATTCGTGGTCTCGACGTCCGCGAAGACGAGCAGAGGGAGCGGTGCGAGCCTGAGCGTGAAGCTGACCTACCCGAACGCGCCGCAGGACACTCAGGCGAACATCGCCCGCGTCAAAGTCGAACTCCCCAAGCAGCTCCCATCACGCCTGACGACACTGCAGAAGGCGTGCTCGAGCGCCCAGTTCCAGGCGAACCCCGCGGGGTGCCCGGCGGCGTCGATCGTGGGCCACGCGAAGGCGGTCACGCCGTTGATCCCGGTCCCGTTGGAAGGCCCGGCGTACTTCGTCAGCCATGGCGGCGAATCGTTCCCATCGCTGATCATCGTCTTGCAGGGCTATGGGGTGACGGTGGATCTGGTTGGTTCGACGTTCATCAACGAAAAGACGGGGGTCACGAGCAGCACGTTCAAGACGGTCCCCGACGCCCCCGTCGGCAGCTTCGAACTGACGCTCCCCGAGGGCAAGTACTCCGCGCTCGCAGCGAACGCGAACCTCTGCAAGGCCAAACTGGCGATGCCAACCGAATTCGTCGCGCAGAACGGCGCCGAGATCCACCAGAGAACGAAGATCTCCGTCACGGGATGCCCGAAGACGAAGCACGCGAAGAAGGGCTCCAAGCACAAGCGGAAGCCCGGGTCCCGCTCCAAGAAGAGGAAGCACTGAGCCGCGGCTGGGAGCGTGGGGTCAGTGTCCGTGCAGCGGATTTTCCCAGCGCAGCTCGGTGAACCTCGCGAAGTCGGTGTCCGCCGAGCAGACGGTCAGGCCGTGCTCGAGCGCGAGGGTGGCGAGCTGCGCGTCGGTGATCGCTTTGCCCCGTAGCCGGTAGCGCTGGACGAGGTCACCGAGGATCGTCGCGTGGCGGTCCGTCGGCACCGGTATCCACGCAACCTCGCACGCGAGCCACGCTTCGATCTGCTGCCACGCTTCGTCGGGGCCGAGTGGTTGCTTGGAGGCACCCGGGTGGGTGGCGATGCGCAGGAACGCGGCGAGCGATTGCCACGGCAGGCCCACGCGCCGGTCGCCGTTGAGGACGTCGCTGAGCCACTCCCGGGCGGGCGTGTGAAAGGGGCTCTCTCGATCGACGGCGAACAGCAGCAGGTTCGCGTCGAGCAGCATCAGCGCCAGGCGGGTCCTTCGATCTGCTCCAGCGCCTCGGCCACGTCCGTCACGTCGACCGTGAGGCCGAGCTCGTGGGTGCGCTGTACGAACCTGGGGCGGGAGGCGCCCTGCCGAGCGAGGCCGCTGCGCGCCAGCTCGTTGACCGCCTCGCTCAGGCCGAGCGCGCGCTCGCGGCGCAGCTGCTCGACCGCGGCGGCCACATCGTCTGCGAGGTTCACAGTGGTGCGCACCGTCACATCGTAGCATCGCGATGCGCATAACGGAGCATCGCGATGCGACCCCGCGCGCTCAGCGTCTGTTCGCCATTCGCCCTACCGCTATTCGCCATCTGCCGGCCATTAGGCCGCCGTTTGCCGCACACCCGCAACGATCGTCCGCCGGGGATGGCCAGGCTCAGACCGGCCAGTCGTGATCGCCGCTCACCGCGCCGCGCACGACCTTGAGGTTCAGTAGCGCGCACTTGCGCCGGGTGGCGGAGACCGGGATGCCGAGCAGGTCGAGCACCCAGTCGGCGCCGAGCGCTCCGACCTGCTCCAGCTCCATCCCCTTGAGCTCCTCGGAGGCGATCGAGGCGGCGGCCTGGGAGATCGCGCAGCCGTGGCCATCGAAGCGCAGATCATCGATGCGCCCGTCCTTGACGCGGATCTGCACGCTCAACTCGTCGCCGCAGAGGGGGTTGTGCTCGCGGCCCTCCAGGTCGTGGGGCTCAAGGTCCCCGCCGAAGTTGCGGGGGCGCTTGTAGTGGTCGAGGATGTAGTCGCGGTAGAGGTCGTCCATCAGTGGTTGTCCCTCGCGGCCGCTGGCGGGTCGGCCGGCCGGCTGTGTGCGGAGGGCGTCACAGCCCGAAGACCTCGCGGCCTGCATTCAGCGCGTCGATCAGCGCGTCGACCTCCGCGGGGGTGGTGTAGATCCCCACGCTCGCGCGCGCGGTGGCGTCGAGGCGCAGGCAGCGCATCAATGGCTGCGCGCAGTGGTGTCCGGCGCGGATGCACACCCCCTCGCGGCTCGCGAGCTCGGCGATGTCATGGGGGTGCATCCCCTCGATCGTGAACGACGCGAGGCCGCCGCGGTCCTGCGCGCGGGGGGGCCCACGACGCGCAGGCCGGGAACTTCGGCGAGATGGGTCAGCAGGTGCGCGGTCAGCGCCAGCTCGTGCGCGCGCACCCGTGCCATCCCTAGGGCCTTCAGGTACTCGACGGCGACGCCCAGGCCGACGGCCTCGGCGATCGGCGGCGTTCCCGCCTCGAACTTGTATGGCAGCTCGTTCCACGTCGCGCTCTCGAAGTCGACCGAGGCGATCATGTCCCCGCCGGTGAGGAAGGGAGGCATCTCCTCCAGCAGCTCGCGGCTTCCGTGCAGCACACCGATGCCAGTCGGCCCGATCGCCTTATGTCCCGTCCACGCGTAGAAGTCTGCCCCCAGCGCTTTCATATCGACGGGCATATGCGGGACCGCCTGCGCGCCATCCACGAGCGACACGGCTCCCGCGGCGCGGATGCGGGCTGTCATCTCGGCGACGGGGTTCACAGTCCCGAGCACGTTTGACACGTGTGTGAACGCCACGAGCTTCACGTCGCCCCGTTCGAGCTCGGCGTCGAGCTGCGCGGAGTCGAGCTTGCCACTCTCGTCCACGTGTAGGTAGCGCAGCTCTGCGCCCTGCGCTTTGCAGAGCTGCTGCCACGGGACGATGTTCGCGTGGTGCTCCATCTGCGTGATCACGACCGCGTCGCCGGGCCCCACGTTCGCGCGGCCCCACGCATACGCGACGAGGTTGACTGCCTCGGTTACGTTCTTCGTGAAGACCGTCGTCTTCGGGTCCGCGCCCGTGAACGCGGCGACCCGCTGGCGGGCGCGGTCGTACGCCGCGTCGGCCTCCAGCGCGAGCTTGTACACGCCGCGGTGCACGTTCGCGTTGTGCGCCTGTAGATGCTCCGCCACCGCGTCGATCACGACCTGCGGCTTCTGTGCGGTCGACGCCGAGTCGAGGTACACGAGCGGACGGCCGTCGAGCTCCCGCGTCAGGATTGGGAAGTCCCCGCGTACGTCAAGCGAACGTGGGGCGCTAGCGACTTGCTGCATACGCCTCGATGTCCTCCCGCGCGCGCGCGAGCTTCGCTGCGATCTTGCCGCGCACCAGATCTTCCAGCGGCTCGTCCTTCAGCTCGCTCACCAGCGGCTCGAAGAAGCCCTCGACGATCACGCGCACCGCGCTCGTGCGGTCCAAGCCGCGGCTCTGCATGTAGAAGATCGCGTCCTCGTCGAGCTCGCCGACCGTGCCGCCGTGCGAGGCGGAGACGTCGTCGGCGCTCACCAGCACCGAGGGGATCGCGTCCAGGCGCGTCTTCGGGGAGAGCGCCATCGTGTGGATCTGCAGGTACGTATGCGTCTGCTGCGCGCCCGGGTCGATCTGGATCAGCCCCTCGAAGCTCGCACGGCTCGCGCCCGTCGCGGCCCCGCGCCAGTGCACGTCCCCGCCCGAGGGGCCGGTCTCGTGGAGGTCCACCGCGAACACGTCGAGCAGCTCGTTCTCCTCCGCGAAGAACACGCCGCGGAAGGCCATGTCGCCGCCGGGCTCGCTCACCGCGAGCTCCAGGTGCTGGCGCACCAGGTG
Source organism: uncultured Solirubrobacterales bacterium (assembly GCA_963701215.1). Classification (GTDB taxonomy): domain Bacteria; phylum Actinomycetota; class Thermoleophilia; order Solirubrobacterales; family Solirubrobacteraceae; genus Palsa-744. The sequence continues at coordinate 2,573,861 of OY969580.1, read as the reverse complement.
GCCCCCGAGCAGCGCGGGCAGCCAGTGGCAGTACGCGTCCCGGCCGACGCCCACGAAGCGCGTCGAGGCGTCGAACACTTCGCCCGCGCCCCAATCCTGCACCTGCGCGAGGCGGCAGCGCGCGCCGTCCTGCAGGTACAGCTCGAACGCCCCAGCGTGCAGCGCCTGGCCCTCGAAGTCGCCCGCCAAGTCGTACTCGTGCACGCGGAAGTCCGACGTCCTCTCGCCGACCACCAGCGTGCGTCCGTACTGCGCGACGCCCGGGCCGCCGATCGCGTAGACGATCTCGAACGGCTCCTCGACCACGAGGCCCGCGGGGACGTGCAGGAACGCGCCGCCGGTCCACAGCGCCGCGTTGGCCGCCTCCAGCTTGTGGCGTTCACACGTCAGACGCTTCGAGTACCACTGTGTGAACACCTCGGTGTGCTCGCGCGCCGCCTCCTCCAGCGAGCACAGCACGACCCCGCGCGCCGCGAGCTCCGGGTCGAGTTCCACGTGCACGACGCTCCCGTCGAGCTGCACGATCCGCCCTGCGCGGGGGCGCTCGGGGAGCGTCTCGCGCACGACCTCAGGGAGCGCCTCGCCGGGGGCGTGGTGGCGCACCTCCAGCGCGTCCAGGTCGAGCTCCTCGAAGCTCGTCGTCCAGAAGCCCGAGCGCCGCCACACCGGCAGCGCGGTGGACTCGTACACCGCGAGCGCCGCCTCGCGCAGCTGCTCCAATGAACGGCCGTCGCCCGCGCCGGCGCCGTGCAACGCGTGGTACAGCGTCGCCTCGCGGTGGCGCCCCGGCTTGACCGCGATCTCAGACACTGGCCGCAAACTCCTGGCGGATCTGGTCGTACCCCTCGCGCTCCAGGCGCTCCACGAGCTCCACGCCGCCCTCCATCACGATCCGCCCGTCGAGCATGATGTGCACGAACTGGGGCTTGATGTAGTGCAGGATGCGCTGGTAGTGGGTGATGATCAGCGCGCCGAGGCCCTGCTCGGTGTGCAGCCGCTCGACCCCCTCGGCGACGGTGCGCAGCGCGTCGATGTCGAGGCCCGAATCGGTCTCGTCGAGGATCGCGACGTCCGGCTGGAGCATCGCCATCTGCAGGATCTCCGCGCGCTTCTTCTCCCCGCCGGAGAACCCGTCGTTGAGGTGGCGCGAGGTGAACGAGCGGTCCACGTCGAGCAGCTCGATCGCGTGCTGCAGCTGGGTGCGGAACTCTTTGACGTTGATCGGCTCCTCGCGCTTGGCGTTGATCGCCATGCGCAGGAAGTTCGCGACCGACACCCCCGGGATCGACACGGGGTACTGGAAGGCGAGGAACAGTCCCGCCTTCGCGCGGTCGTGCGGCTCGGCCTCGGTGATGTCCTCGCCCTTGAAGAGGATCGACCCCTCGGTCACCTCGTACGCGGGGTGGCCCAGCAGGGTGTTGGCGAGCGTCGACTTGCCCGAACCGTTGGGGCCCATCAGCGCGTGCACCTCCCCGCGCTCGACGGTCAGGTCGACGCCTCGGAGGATCTCGCGCTCCTCGATGCGTACGTGCAGGTTGCGTATCTCCAGGTCGGCCATGGTCTCCTTTGGTCAAGCGATTGTGGGCAGCGGCTCACCGGCGACCGGCGCCGGCAGCAGGTCGGCGAGCGTGGTGTTCATCAGCGTGCTCACGATCGAGAAGCGCACACGCGTCCACAGCAGCTTCGTCGGGCAGACGTGGTCCGGGTCGGACTCGCGCGAGCACACGACGCTCCCGTCCGCGTTCTGGGAGATGCACTCGATCGGCGCGATCGCCCCCTCGAGCGCCTCGACGACCTCGGCCATCGTGATCTCCGGCGCGGGCCGCGCGAGCATGTACCCGCCGCGCGAGCCCCGGCGGCTCTCGATCAGCCCCGCCTTGCGCAGCCGCGCCACAAGGTGCTCCAGGTACGCCAGCGGCAGCCCGTCGTCCTCGGCGATCTCCGCCAGCGGCACGACCGGCTCCTCGCCGTCGGGGCTCTGCGCCGCCCGCTGCGCCAGGGCGACCATCACGCGCACGCCGTACTCGGCCTTGGTTGAGAACATCATCGCTCGAATACCTACCTGGTGGGTAGGATATCAGCAGGGGGTCGCGACCGGTCGCGACCGGTCGCGGCAGGGGGCTTGACAACGTGTTGCAGGTCTGGTTATATGGTGTCTGTCGCGGTGTCCACCAGGGTGGTGCCGCTCAACATAGGGTCTGGTTTGGGTCATCCCGTCTTGTGGTTGACGTCAAGCGCTCGCAGGGCTTTGGGTTTGGGGAGAGGGACTGGGTCAGAACGTATGAGGGAGATGTTCAGCGTGGTTTCGAGAGGGAATGGCGTAGCGGATAAGCACGTGGCTCCTGTGGGGGTTCTTGCTAGATGCATCAGCTGCCTGATGCATCTCTCTCTCTCTCTCTCTCTTCGGCTTCTCGCCTAACCGCTAGAAGCCCTCGCCGCCCGGCCTTAACGGGCCGTCCGGGTTCCCCCGCGCGGGAAGGGTCGTACTCGGCTTCAGGCTGTGCACAACGCACGGCAGCAAAGGCCGGGGCCGTTCGAGACCAGCGGTATCTAGAGCAGGACCGAAACCGCGGTCAACAAAGGACGTCCTGGCGGCGAGCCTCGCATGCGTTGGTCTGTGCTGCGACTGGCGGCGTAGCTGGGACGCGGCCCGCGGGGGCGGTGAGGTGATGCCCGCGCGCGCGGTGTTGGCCAGGAGCGTGCGGCGATCGCGGGCCGCGGCGGCGGTGCCCGCGGTGGGTGGGAGTGTCCCGCGTGAGCAGATCGTCGAGATTCAGCGCGCGCGACTGTTGGCGGCGGCGGTCGTCGCGGTGGATGAGCTCGGCTATGCGGATACGACGGTCGGGGATATCACGGGTCGTGCGCGTGTGTCGCGTCGCACCTTCTATGAGTTGTTCTCCAACCGCGAGGAGTGTCTTGCGGCGGTGCTGGAGGATGTCGTGGCGTTGGTTCGGGGTGAGGTCGCGGCGGCGGGCTTGGATGGTCTTGAGTGGCGCGAGCGGGTGCGTGGGGGGTTGTGGGCGATTCTCTCGTTTCTGGATCGTGAGCCGGTGTTGGCGCGGGTGTGTGTGGTGCAGGCGCTGCGCGGCGGCGCGGAGGTGTTGGAGCGCCGCGAGGAGATCCTCGCCGATCTGGCTGTAGTCGTGGACGAGGGTCGCCTGGCGCGCGCGCGCGGTGTGGAGTGCACGCCGTTGACGGCGGAGGGTGTTGTTGGTGCGGCGTTCACAATTGTCTATGCGCGGTTGTTGCGGGGTGAGCGCAGGCCGCTCGTGGGTCTTTTGGGTGAGTTGATGGGGATGATCGTGCTGCCCTACCGGGGCGCCGCGGCGGCGCGCCGTGAGCGGTCTCGGCCTGCGCCCGCTGGGCCGCTGCGTGCTCCCATCGCGCTGGCTGTGGTCAAGGCTGTGGGTGATCCGTTGGAGGGTGTCTCGATGCGTTTGACGTATCGCACAGCGCGGGTGTTGGAGGCGGCCGCGCGGCATCCGGGTGCGAGTAATCGTCTGGTTGGTGAGCGGGCGGGTATTTATGACCAGGGTCAGGTCTCGAAGTTGCTGGCGCGACTGGAGCGTCTCGGTTTGTTGGCTAACACGGGTGAGGGTCATATCAAGGGCGGGCCCAACGCGTGGTGTTTGACTGACCTGGGTGAGCGTGTAACTCAGCAGTTGGCGCTCAGCACCGATGTTCGGCGGGACGGTGCGGCATGACTGCCCAGTCCATGCCGAGCGATGCGCGGTTCCGCGCCACCGGGCATACGGGGCAGCTCTCCTCAATTTTTTCCCAGTATCTCGATGACCACGACAGGAAAGGCACACGCATGAGTAACTCACGCAAGGCATTTACGTCCCTGCTGCACCGCCTTGGTGTCGTCGGGCCTGCTGGCGTGTGTGCCTTCGGAGGGAGTGGTGCGTCCAAAACCAGCCAAGGGACTGGTGCGCCTTTGCGTCGTCGCGCCTTTGTCACGCTGGCAACCCTCGCCGCTCTCGTCTTCTCAGCCGCCCCTGCGCTCGCCGCCGCCCCGGAAGACCCGTTGACGGGCAAAGCGGAACCGGTCACCGCTACCACGGCTGTTCTGCACGGTGTTTTGAACCCGCTCAATGCTGGTCAGCCGGGTAGCTACCAGTTTGACTACGCGCCCGCAGAAACCGGCGGTTGCATCGGGAACGATGTCGCTCCCGCCTCGCCCGCGTTGGCGATGGGCGCTGAGGGAGAAGCCGAGGAAGTGACCGTGACCGATCTTGAATCGAATAAGGAATATTTGTTCTGTGTCGTCGCGTTCAGCCTGTCGGCGGAACGGGCCGATGGCGCGGCGGTGTCGTTCAAAACGCTGCCGCTGAAGCCCACGGTCGACAGCGAGGCCGCTGCCGGCGTGAGCTCGACCGCGGCGACCTTGGAGGCCCAGGTCGACCCGAATAACGAGTCCACCGCATTCACCTTCGAATACTCAACGCAAGGCAGAACCGGGCCGGGTGAAAAACTCGAAGGGACGATCGTCAAAGTCATAGGCGAAAATCCCATCGAAGGTGGGAGCGCTCAGACGGTCAGCGTTCCCAGGCTCGAAGGGTTGGCTCCGGGCGCGAGTTATTTCTATCGCGTTGTGAGCAAAAACGTGACGGGCACGACTGAAGGTCCAGTCAAGGAATTCGCGACCGTCCCGACGCCGACTACCAAGCCCGTCACCGCGATCACGGCCACCACCGTGACGTTCCATGGCGAACTGACGCCGCTCAATTCTTTGGTGGAAACGGAATACGCCTTCGACTACGGCATCGGCACGGAAAACTGTAGGGGGGGGAGTGCTACCACTCCTGAAGACGCGGGCATTGCACCGCCCGCCACCAAGACTGTCTCCACCGCCGTAACGGGCCTGCAGCCGAACGTGACCTACTCGGTGTGCCTGGTCTCCTTGGATAAGTTCGGCTCGGGAGAAGTCGGCTCGGAAATTGACCCGCATACGCCGCAGGTGCAGTTCTCGACCCCTGCTGCCCCGCCCGAAATCAAAGCCGGCAGCGAGAAAGCCTCTGGCCTCACGCCGTATGAAGCGACGCTGGAAGCTCAGGTCAATCCGAACAACCAGGCGACGACATATACGTTTGAGTATTCCACGACGGAATCCGGTGGAGCGCTCACGGGGACGATCGTCACGCTCAAAGGTGCGGGTCCCATCGGAGGCTACGGTTACCAAACCGTGGGCGTGTCCACCGGGCATGTGTTGACACCGGGGGCGACGTATCACCTGCGCGTGATCGCGGAAAACACGACCGGCAAAGTCGAAGGCGCCGGCGAATTCACCGCGCAGACCGTCAAAGCCCCGGAAATCATCAGCGAGGCCTTCTCGGGTCTCACCGCCGAAAAAGTAAAGCTGGAAGCAACGGTCAACCCCGACTACCAGGAAACCTCCTGCGAGTTCGAGTACGGCACCGAATCCTCGCTGGCGACGCACACAACTGTGCCGTGCCCGGCTTCCCTCGGCGACGGCGGCAGCGGTGTCGGCGCGTCGGTCGAATTGGCCGGCCTGGAACCGTCCACCCCCTACTACTTCCGTGTCCTCGCGACGAACGGGACCGGAACGACCACGGACCCGACGATCGAGGAATTCAAAACCCTGGCCGCGCAGGCCCCGACGGTCGAAGCAGCGTTCACGAGCGACGTCGCTTCGACCAGCGCGACGCTCAACGCCTCGGTCAACCCCGGTGCCCTGGCGACCACCTACACCTTCGAATACGCCCCGCAAGGCGCCATGTTCACGCCCGTCGCTGAAGCCGAAGGGACAGGCATCCTTCCCGAAGGCGACAGTCCGGTCGGTGTTAGCGTGCACGTCCAGCACGGCCTGCTCCCAGGCACATCCTACGAATTCCGTGTTACCGCTCACAACAGCGCGGCAACCGTCACCGGTACAACGGCGTCCTTTACCACCCTGCCACCCAGCGGTGGCGGGTATGCGCTGCCCGACAATCGCCAGTGGGAGATGGTCTCCCCGCCGGATAAGCACGGCGCGTTGATCGAACCGATCACTCAAGAAGATGTGATCGAGGCTTCCACGGAAGGCAGCGCGATCGCGTATCCTGCTAGCGCGCCGACCGAAGACCAACCGCAGGGTAACCCGGACATGGTGCAGATCCTCTCGAAGCGTTCGGCGGATGGCTGGTCCTCTCAAGACATCGCGGTGCCTGTTGAGGAATCCGTGACTGGTCCCGTGGTCGGCTACGGGCATCAGTATCAGTTCTTCTCGTCTGACCTGTCGCGGGCTCTCATCGAACCGCGTGCTGATATCCAAGTGGGTGCCGCGACTACGTTTCCGGGTGAAGAAACCGCGCCGTATGCCACGGAACAGACGCCCTTCTTGCGCGAAAACTTCGCCTGCCCGTCCGCCACGTGTTACACGCCCATTCTCACGACAACGGACGTGACATCCGGCGCCAAGTACGGCGAAGGGGCTCATCTAGGTGGCTACAGCGGGCCCCGTGGCGCAGCGGACAAAAGCCCCCTGGAAGGCGCCACCCCTGATCTCAGCCACGTCGTTCTCGCTGTCAGTGCGCCTTTGACGAAGGCGACGCCTAACGCGCCTGCAGCCGCGGGGGAAGCAGGCTTCTTGTATGAGTGGTCTGCCGATAAGCCTCCAGCCGAACAGTTGCAGCTCGTCAGCGTGCTGCCCGCAAGCGAAGGCGGCGGACTACCATCATCATTCTCAGTGCTCGGTAGGCACGATGGAAACGGTGCTGAAACGAGGCATGCGATCTCCAATGACGGTTCGCTCATCGTGTGGACCGCAGCATATGAAGGAGCCGGTGCCCTGTACATGCGTGACACGGTACGTGGGGAAACGGTGCGGATCAGTGGGGGTCAAGCTAACTTCACTGATGCCAGCAGCGACGATTCCAAGGTGTTCTTCACTGAAGGTGAAGACCTCTACGTGTTCGAAGTGACCAGTGGTGAGAGCGAACCGCTGGCGGGCACGACGACGCGCCTGACCGAAGGCGCGGGCGTCAGCGGCAGTGTGCTCGCCGCGAGCGAAGACGGCTCGTTTGTTTATTTTGTGGCGAACGGGGTGCTCGGGGATGGTGCTGGACATGGCGCGACCGCGGGGAGCTGCAGACCTCTGACTGGGGAAATGTGCAACCTCTACGTGGAGCATTACAACGGCGGTGTGTGGGAAGCGCCGAGGTTCATCGCTGCCCTCTCGGGTGCAGACTCCGTCGATTGGGAGTACGGCTCCCTCAACGAACATACTTCTGGGTCCTCGCCTGATGGTCGCTATCTGGCGTTCATGTCGGATCAGGATCTGACGGGGTACGATACCGCGGATGCGGTCAGCGGGGAACCTGCTGAGGAGGTGTATCTCTATCACGCTGAAGTCTCCTCGTCGGGGCAGTTGGAGCCGGGGAAGCTGGTGTGCGCTTCGTGTAATCCGACTGGTGCGCGGCCGGATGGCGAGAGATCAGAACATGAAAACATGCGGTTTGTCGCCGGCTATGATGTCTGGAGGCAAGGTCATTGGCTGTCGGCGAATATTCCGGGCTGGGTGACGTACGAGGATAGGCGTGGAGTCCACCAGCCGCGTTATCTGTCTGATAGTGGCCGGCTGTTCTTCAATAGTCATGAAGCGCTTGTGCCGCAGGATGTGAACGATACGTGGGATGTGTATGAGTACGAGCCGCCGGGCAAGGGCGGGGAAGGCGAAGGCAGCTGTACGACTTCCACTCAGAGCGCAAGCTATCTGTACAACCCCAAGGCCGAAGGCTGTGTCGGTTTGATCTCCTCCGGTGAATCCCCCGAAGAATCCGCGTTTTTCGACGCGAGTGAAAGCGGTGGCGATGTGTTCTTCGCGACGCTCTCTCAGCTCGTGCCGCAGGATCTCGATCACGCCATGGACGTGTACGACGCGCACGAATGCACGGCCAAAGCGCCGTGCTTCCCGGCCGCCGCCGAAACGCCGCCACCGTGTACGACCGAAGCGTCGTGCAGACCCTCTCCGAAGCCCCAGCCGTCGATCTACGGTCCCCCCGCAAGCGCCACGTTCGCCGGTCCCGGCAACCTCGCTCCGTCCCCGCCGCCTGCTCCGGTGAAGGTCACGAAGAAAAAGACGGTGAAGTGCAAGAAGGGGCTCGTGAAGAACAAGAAGGGTAAGTGCGTCAAGAAATCCAAATCCAAGAAGAAGGCAAAAAAGTCCAGCGACGACCGGAGGGCTAAGTAACCATGCTCAAGCGATCCACACTTACCCTCCTGGCGGTTCTCCCGATCGCGTCGTTCGCGGTCATGGGAGTCGGTACCTCGTCGGCGGCCGCGGCGGAGCCGTGGTGGCATTTGAACTCCGGCTCAGAACCGGCGAACATCCCGCCTGGAGGCACGGGCAAGATCGTCGTCACCGCCGCCAATCTCGGCACCGCGGACGCGAACGGCGGTACGGGCTCTCCGATAAAGATCGTGGACACCCTCCCAGAACATCTGGTGGCGACCGGGATCGCAGCTGAGGCAGGGAATGGGACGAGTTTTGGGGCACCTGGTCTCGCTGCAGCGAGCGAAAGGGTGGGGAACTGCTCGACGCCGCCGGTCCTCAGCTGTGAATACACGGGGGTTATCGCGGACTATAATCAGATCCAGGTAGTCATCTCCGTCAAAGCCGAGGCGGGCGCGGAATCGGGCGAGCTCAACCATGCCAGCGTGTCTGGTGGTGGGGCGGCGGGTGTCGTCTCGGCGGCGCACCCGATCACGGTCAGCTCGACACCGACGCCCTATGGTGTCGAAAACTATGAAATGACCCCCGAAGAAGTAGGCGGCAAGGTCGATACGCAGGCCGGTTCGCACCCGTTTCAGCTGACGACAACGCTCGACCTCAACCAGGGGCTTCTGCCGGGCGAACCGCCTGCCTATGCGAAGGATTTGCATTTCAACCTTCCGCCGGGCTTGGTTGGTAACCCGACGCCGTTCCCGCAGTGCTCGGAAGCGCTGTTCCTCACAAGACCGGAAGAAGGCGATGACAGCAACACGTGCCCGGCGGACACGGCGGTGGGTATCGCGGAGTTCACAATCAATTTAGGGCTTTTCGGTGGGACGGAAGAGGGCGGCATTGTCGTGCCGTTGTTCAATCTGGTGCCCGAGTTTGGGGAGCCGGCGCGTTTCGGCTTCTATTTCGATGGGACCCCGGTGTATCTCGATACGTCTGTGCGTACCGGCTCCGATTACGGCGTGACGGTCAGCGTCGATAACATCAGCCAGGAGGTGGCGTTCCTGTCCAGTCGCGTGACGTTCTGGGGCGTGCCGGGCGATCCGCGCCACAATAACGCGCGCGGCTGGAGCTGCATCGACGACGAAGCTGTCATAGGCTACCAGGGCACCCATGATATCGGTCCCTGTATGATCCCGACTGAAGAAGTGCATCCTCCGCCGTTGATAGGGTTGCCGACGTCGTGTGCGGGTCCGTTGGAAACGGATGTGGAAACGGACTCGTGGAAGGAAAGGGGCGCGTTCCGGACCTTCCCGCAAAACCCGAACGGGCTGTTGCCGACGCTTGATGGTTGTACGAAGCTGCCGTTCAAGCCGGAAATCAAAGTCTCGCCCGACATCCAGAACGCGAACAGTCCGAGCGGGTTGAAGGTCGACGTGCATGTCCCTCAGACTGTGGATCTCGCTACCGAAGGGTTGTCTGCGTCTGATGTGAAGAACATCGTGGTCGCGTTGCCTCCGGGTGTCGCGATCGATCCTTCTGCTGGGGATGGTTTGGAAGCGTGTTCGAGCGATCCGGGGGATCTGGCGAGTGGTCAGCTTGGCAGTCCGGGTGATGGGATCGGCTATGAAGGCATGAAGACACCGGCGTCGGAGCTCGGTGTGAGTGTGCCGGGCTTCTCGTCGAAGCTGCCGGGTAGCTTCGGTACCGAAGGCTCCGAAGCGACGCTCGATCCGGGCTTGAACTTCTGTGCAAATGCGTCGAAGATCGGCGAAGTCACGATCAGAACGCCGCTGTTGCCGAACCCTCTGACTGGTTTTGTGTATCTCGCTACCCAGGAATCCAACCCGTTCGGGAGTCTGCTCGCGATGTATCTCGTCGCGGAAGACCCTACGGCGGGTCTGCTCGTGAAGCTCGCGGGCGAAGTGCAGTTGTGCAAGGGCGCGGGCGAAGTGATCGCTGGTCAGACCTGCCAGGTGCTGGGGCAGATCGTCTCGACGTTCGCGAACAGCCCGCAGGCGCCGTTCGAAGACGCCGAACTGCATTTCTTCGGTGGGGAACGCGCGCCGCTGGCGAACCCGTCGCGCTGCGGCGCGTATACGACCAGCGCATCGTTTGCGGCGTGGTCGGGTAACGAACCGAGCGCTGCCAGTTCGACGTTCGATATCACGAGCGGCCCGAAGACCTTGAGCGAACCGGAGGGCAGCCCGTGTCCGGGTGGGAGTCTGCCGTTCAGCCCGTCGTTGACGGGTGGCGCGACGAACGTCAACGCGGGCTCGTTCTCGCCGCTCACGCTGACGATGACGCGCCAGGACGGCGAACAGAACATGCAGTCCGTGGAAGCGCATCTGCCTCCGGGCCTGTCGGGGGTCCTCTCGAACGTCGAACTGTGCCCCGAACCGCAGGCGAACGCTGGTGCCTGTGGCCCGAACAGCTTCATCGGGGAAACCACGGTCGCCGTGGGGGTCGGCGGGGAGCCGTTCACGGTGTCGGGCGGGAAGTTCTACCTCACCGGCCCCTACAACGGCACGGGTGGGTGCACGGTCGGTGAAGTTGGGTGCGCGCCGTTCGGGTTGACGTTCGAGGTCCCGGCGAAGGCCGGCCCGTTCGACTTCGCGAACACCAAGGCCAACCATCCCGCGTGCGACTGCGTGCTCGTGCGCGGCAAGATCGAAATCAACCCGGTCACCGCGGCGGTCACGATCACGAGCAATCCCCCGGGGACCCCGGACTCGATCCCGACGAGCCTCGAAGGGATACCCCTTGAAATACAGCACGTGAACGCGATCACGACCCGCAGCGACTTCCAGTTCAACCCGACGAACTGCTCAAAGATGGAAGCGACCGGGACGATCTACTCAAGCGAAAACGCCACGGATACGCTCAGTGTGCCGTTCCAGGTGACGAACTGCGCGTTCCTTAAGTTCACCCCGGGATTCGCGGTCTCCACGGCCGGGAAGACGAGCAGGGCGAGCGGCGGGAGCCTATCGGTGAAGCTCACCTACCCGAGTGCGCCGTTCGGGTCGCAGGCGAACATCGCTAAAGTCAAAGTCGAACTCCCCAAGGCGCTCCCGTCGAGGCTGACGACGTTGCAGAAGGCGTGCTCCGCGGCGCAGTTCGAATCGAACCCCGCGGGCTGCCCACCGGCGTCGATCGTCGGGCACGCTAAGGCGATTACCCCATTGGTCCCAGTCCCGTTGGAAGGCCCCGCGTACTTCGTGTCCCACGGCGGGGAAGCGTTCCCCTCCCTGATCATCGTGCTGCAGGGCTACGGCATAAGGATCGACCTCGTCGGGTCGACCTTCATCAACAAAGCCGGGATCACGAGCAGCACGTTCAAGGCAGTCCCCGATCAGCCGGTGGGAAGCTTCGAACTGACGCTCCCCCAAGGCCCCTACTCCGCGCTCGCGGCAAACGGCAACCTCTGCAAACAGAAGCTCACGATGCCGACCGAATTCGTCGCGCAGAACGGCGCGGTGATCCACCAGAACACGAAGATCGCCGTCACCGGCTGCCCGAAACACAAGGCCAAGAAGGCGAAGCGCGCGAAGAAAAGCTCCAAGCACAAGCGCAAAGGGAAGTAGGCCGGGCACAGCGCCAAGGGCCACGCGAGGAGGCGGTAGACCTCCGCCCTATAGGCCCTCCAGCCTGTGCACATCGTGCGCGAGCGCTTCGGGAGTGAGTTCTTCGAGCGGGAACTCCACGCGCGCGGCGCCGGCCCGGTCGAGCACCACCACGAACGCGCCCGCTTCGTAGGCCCGCGTGCCGGCCGCGGCCGGCACGACGTGGTAGGCGCGCCACACGGGGCGCAGCTGCGCGAGGCTGCCCGTCAGGTACTCCAGGCGCCCCGTCAGCGAGGTCGCGCGCAGGAAGGCTCGCACGCGCGCGGGGGTGTCGGCGGCCGGGTCCACGCTGACCGCGAGCGCGGTGACCCCCGCTGTGTGGCCTTCCAGTTCGTCGAGCGCTCCCCGGATCTGCTGGGCGATCAGCGGCGCGGTGGTCTTCGAGGACGTGTACAGGAACGCGAGCACCACCACCCGGCCGCGCAGGGCGCGCAGCGAGACGCGCCGCCCGTCTTGGTCGGTGAGCGTGAACTCGTACGGGCGCAGGTTGCCCGGCAGCAGCGCCCCGTCGAATCCCGTCGCGGAGGGGCCGCCCCCTGAGGAGGCGGTGTCAGCGGCTACCCCCGAGCCGGCTGTACCCGAGCCGCCGGACCCGCCCGTCGAGCACCCCGCCAGTGCCGCGAGCGCGAGCGCCGTCGCGGCGAGCGCGGCGGCTTTCGACGCCGGAGTGAGCCGATCAGGGGGGTCGGGACGCATAGGGAGTATGGAGCGTAGGAGGCGCACGAGACAAGTTGACACGCTCCACCTGCGGAGCGGTGTACCCGACGTTGGGTATCGTTCTGTCTCCCTGGCAGACTGGCTCACGGAAGAGGTGCTCCACCGATGCGCGTAGCGTCCTCCCCTGGCGTCGCTGTGCTCGTGCGCGGCGTGTTGGGCAACCTTGCGGTCCCGGCGTTCGCACCGGCGGTCGCGCCGGCCGACGCGGGTGCAAGGTTCTCGCGCGCGCCCGAGCCCGAGCGCGCGGTGATCCTGCGGGGCGGGCCGATCCTCACGGTGGACGACGCCAACCCGGTCGGGGAGGCGCTCGCGATCCGCGGCTCGACGATCCTCGGGGTCGGCTCGCTCAACGAGCTCAAACGCCACTACACGCCCGGCACCGAGATCGTCGACCTCGAGGGCCACGCGGTGCTGCCGGGGTTCGTCGAGCCCCACGTGCACGTGCTGGAGAGCGCTCTGGCCGCCGCCGACATCGATCGGAAGGAGGCAGCCGGCCTGCTCGAGGAGGCCCCCGAGCGCGCTGCCGAGCTGGGCGCCCGCGCGCTGCGCGAGCTCGCGCGGCGCGGCTGCACCACGGTGTACGACCCCGGGATCGGCCTGCTCGGGGGCGCGGCGGAGCACGAGCTGCTGCGCTCGCTCGCCTGCGCGCCCGAGGCGCCGGTCCGCTTACGCGGGGCGTTCACCCCCGAGCTCGCCGGCGCGCTCGGCGCGAGCCCCGGGGGCGGCGACGAGCGCTACGACGTGGTCGGGATCGCCCACTGGGCGGACGGCCCCGTCCAGGACTTTGCCGCCGCGCTGGGCGAGCCCTACCTGCACGGTCGGGGGGCGGGTACGTTGATCCACGAGGAGGCCGAGCTGCGCGAGGCGCTGCGCGTCTGGCACGACGCGGGGTGGCAGCTGGTGGTGCACGCCAGCGGGGACCGCGCGATCGCTCAGGCGCTGCGCTGCTACGCAGCGATCCTCGCGGAGGGGCCGGACGCGCCGGCGGTAGGCGCGAGCGCAGGCGTGGAGACCCGACCGCCCGGGACCCGCCCAGCCGAGGTCCGCCCGCCCGGTATGGAGGTTCACCCGCCTGCGACCCGCCCGCCCGAGGTCCGTCCGTCCGGGGGCACGGGGGTGCGCCACCGCATCGAGCACTTCACGCTCGCCGCCGACGAGCAGATCGCGCAGGCCGCGGCGCTGGGCCTCTCGGTGAGCCACACGATCGACGACGTCTACTTCTGGGGGGAGGCCTTCCGCGACCACGTGCTCGGCCCCGAGCGCGCCGCGCGCATCCACTCACTGCGCCGTGACCTCGAGCAGGGTCTCGTGAGCTCCTGCCACAGCGACTCCCCGCTCTACCCCGTGGACCCCTGCCTGACCCTGCGTACCGCCACCACCCGCCTGATGCGCGACAGCGACGACGTGCTCGGGCCCTTCCAGCAGCTGAAGCTGGACGAGGCTCTGCGCACGCTCACCCGCAACCCCGCCGACCAGGTCCTGCTCGGCGACCGCGTCGGCGCGCTGCGCCCGGGGATGCTCGCCGACCTGGTCGTGCTCGACCGCGACCCCCGCGAGGTGGCCCCCGAACGGCTGCACGAGCTGCGGGTGCTCGAGACCTGGCTGGGTGGGCGCCGGCAGCGGTGGGTGTAGGGCCGGCCGGGCTCGGCGGGCTCAGGTTGCCGGGCGGGCGCCGGCGGCGGGTGTGGGGCCGGCTTGGAGGTGCCTGGGGCGGCGGTGTGGCGGTTGTGGATTAAAGTTTGAGGACCCTATATAAGCGCTATACTTTCTGAAGTCCATGAAACCCGACCACCGTTTGGGAGTTTTCAGATGACCGTCTCCTCGGCGGAGTTGCTCCGCCAGATCAAGAGCCGCATCGACGAGGTCGATCCCTCCGAGGTCAAGGAGCTGATCGGCGAGGGCGTCGCGATCGTGGACGTGCGCGGCAGCGAAGAGTTCGCCACCGGGCACCTCCCCGGCGCGAAGTCGATCCCCCGCGGCCACCTCGAGTCGCGGATCGAGAGCGCCGTGCCCGACCGCTCCGCCGAGGTGATCCTCTACTGCGCCTCCGGTATCCGTTCGGCGTACGCCGCGCGCACGATGATCGAGGACATGGGCTACGAGCACGTGCGCTCGATGACCGGCGGCATCACGCTGTGGAAGGACCGCGGCTACGAGGTCGAGATCCCGCGCGCGCTCACCGCCGAGCAGCGCGAGCGCTACTCGCGCCACCTGCTGATCCCCGAGATCGGCGCGGAGGGCCAGCAGCGGCTGCTCGACGCCAAGGTGCTGCTGCTCGGCGCCGGGGGCCTCGGCTCCCCGACCGCGCTCTACCTGGCGGCCGCCGGCGTCGGCACGCTCGGGATCGTCGACGACGACGTCGTCGACCTCTCCAACCTTCAGCGCCAGGTGATCCACTCCACCCAGCGCGTGGGCATCCCCAAGGTGGACTCCGCCGAGGAGTCGATCCACGCGCTCAACCCCGACGTGAATGTCGTCAAGTACCAGACGCGCATCGACGCGTCCAACATCATGGAGATCATCGACGGCTACGACGTGATCGTCGACGGCGTCGACAACTTCCCCACCCGGTACCTGCTCAATGACGCCACCGTGCGCCTGCGGATCCCCGTCGTCTCCGCCTCGATCCTCGGCTTCGACGGGCAGCTGTCGGTGTTCAAGCCCTACGACGGACCCTGCTACCGCTGCCTCTTCCGCGAGCCGCCACCCGCGGAGCTCGCGCCCTCCTGCGGGGCCAACGGCGTGCTCGGCGTGCTGCCCGGCACGATGGGCCTCCTGCAGGCCACCGAGGTCGTCAAGCTGATCCTCGACATCGGCGAACCCGCGATCGGGCGCCTCCTGCTCTACGACGCGCTGGCGGCGACGCTCACAGAGGTCAAGGTCCACCGCGACCCGGAGTGCCCGATCTGCTCGCGCGACCCCGGCGAGATCCGCGACGACGAGCTCGGCGTGTTCCCGGATTACGAGGCATTCTGCGCCGCCGCGGGGTAGTCGGTACTCTGCGCGCTCACATGGCCACGATCAAGATACCCCCGGTGCTGCGCGCCTCGGTGGGCGGCGAGAGGCAGGTCTCCGCTGCCGGCGAGAACGTCGGCGACGTGCTGCGCGACCTCGCCGCCAACCACCCGGCCACGCAGGACCAGTTGTTCTCCGCCGAGGGCGAGCTCAACCGCTACGTCAACGTCTACCTCAACGACGAGGACGTGCGCGTGCTCGATGGTCTCGACACCGCCGTCGGCGACGGAGACACCTTGGTCATCCTCCCGGCGATGGCCGGCGGATAGCGCCCTCTACGCTCGGCGTCCAAGTTTTCTTGCAAAGCTCATCCGTCGCGGCCTGCCGCACGATGGGACCGCATCGGCATGAAGGTCTGCGGCATCCCCATTCCCGTGTTCGGACGCGCATCGTGCGTCGCGCTGCTCGTGAGCGGCGCGGGCGCCATGTGCGCGGTGTCCGCGGCTCCTGCAGCCGCGTCGGAAGAACTCAAGGTTCCCGAATACTCGCTCTCGGTGGTTGAGGGTGAGACAACGCACCCCGAAGAATCGATCCTCTCCACCAGCGGCTTTGTTCGCATACCGCACGCCAAGGAAGTGCAGATCAGGTTGCGGATCGAACACGACGGCCTGACCGTCGCAGAAAACACCGAAGAAGGCAATGGGCCGGAACAGGGCGACTGGCTCTCCCAGGTTCCGCAGGTTGGCGACACTGTCTACCTGGAATCTCCCGTCGGCCACATCGTGGGCTCGGAGGTCTACGACGGTCTGCCCTCGATGGACCCCACGGTGTGCGCGGGCTCCACGAACTTCTCCGGTCAGCGCTCGGAAAACGAGGAAGTCGAAGGCAGCTTCTACACCGTGGTGCCCCACCGCACCTACACGGCGCACCGCCGCGGCGGCGAAGCGCAGATCACGTCGCTCGCAGGCTCGTCCTTCAGCGGCCTCTTCCTGAAGGCTCCGGCGCTCGGGCAGACGGTCCGCGCGGTCGAGCACCTGAAGACGTCGCTCGCCGGCGGGGAAACCTACACCTACACCAGCGAGAACGACCGCCCGGTGGGCGCGTGTCCGGTGCCGCCCGCGCCTCCGCCGCCACCGCCCGTGCCGGCGCTGCAGGGCTCGGTCCTCAAGCTCGTGCGCACCACGATCCACAAGCTGCTGAAGTCGGGCTGGCTGGACCAGGTGACGATCAACCAGCCGGGCACGGTTACGCAGGATCTCTACGCACTGGGCGGCAAGGTGCCCGCGTACGCCTCGGCGCACGGCAGGGGCCACGGCCACAAGCACAAGCCGCCCGCCCTCCTGCTGGCACGCGGGTCGGCATCGGCGGCCGCCGCCGGTCAAGTAAACGTGCTGCTCCGCGTCACCGCGAAGGGCCGGCACATGCTCAGCCACAGCCACCGCGTGCGGGCCGTGCTGGTCACGACGCTGAAAGCCCAGTCGGGCGCCAAGCTGAACCTCGAAACGCGCACCGTCACGCTCGATCGCTAGCCTGCCGGCTTGCGGCTGACACGCTCTCGACTCTCCTGTGCGCTGGTTGTGGTCGGTGCGCTGACCGCGTGCACCGGGGTGCCGGGCGCGAGTGCTGCACACGGGGCACTGCGCGCGAGTGCGGGAAACGCTCTGCCTACGCGGGCCGGCGCACCCGTCTCGGGCAACGCTCACGCTGCGCAGGCCGGCCCCCCCGCGTGGCTGCAACCGCCACCGGTCCTGCCGCGGCCCGCGGCCAATGGCGCCGAAGGACCGCCCCGGCCATATGGCGCGGAACCGCCGCCTGGGCACACACCGCCTTTCACGGGTTCAGGACTTGTGCAGGCCCAGAACCACGCGCTGCTCTATGGTCCGTTCCCGAAGGGTGGGCTGACCCGGGGCGTCTCGGACAGCACGCTGTTGATGAGCAGCGACGCGCGGGTCCGCGAACTGGCGCTGAAGCGCATACGAGCCACCGGCGCGAGCGTGGTCCGCATCCCGGTGGAATGGCGCTACACCGTGAGCCCCGACCCGCCCGCCGGCTTCGACGCGAGCGATCCGGCGAGCCCCGCTTACGACTTCACCGCGGTCGACGCAGCGGTGCGCGAGACGGTCGCTGCCGGGCTGACCCCGCTGCTGGTCGTCACCCGGGCGCCGGCCTTCGCGGAAGCGCCGCACCGCTGGCCCTACGCCTACCCGGGCAGCTGGGCGCCTGACCCGGCCGCGTTCGGAGCCTTCGCGACGGCGGTCGCGAGCCGCTACGGCGGCTCCTTCCCCGACCCGCTGGCGCCCGGCCGCGCGCTGCCGCGCGTGCGGCTCTTCGAAGCGTGGAACGAGCCCAACCTCGCCCGCTACCTGGAGCCGCAGTGGGTTGTGGAGGGCGGGCGCTGGGTCGCGTTCTCGCCGCTGCTCTACCGCCAACTGCTCAACGCCTTCTACGCCGCCGTCAAGGCGGTCGCACCGGGGGACGTGGTGCTCACGGCCGGCATCGCCCCCAACGGGGAACCGGCGGGTGTGGGGCGCATGACCCCGCTGCGGTTCCTCGATGGGCTGCTGTGCTTGGAAGGCGGGGCGGGGGCGGCGTGCCCCGATCCCCCGCACTTCGACGTGCTCGCCTTCCACCCGCTGTCCTTCGAAGGCCCCGACGTCCCCGCGCACTCCTCACAGGACGTGGCGATCTCCGACATCGCGAAGGTCACCGACCTGCTCGACCGGGCCGAGCGCCTGCACACCGCGCTGCCGCGGGGGCGCAAGCCTGTGTGGGTCACCGAGCTCAACTGGGAAAGCGCCCCGCAGTCCCCCCACGGCGTACCTGGCCGCCTGCAGGCGCTGTGGATCTCGCGCGCCCTGCACCGGTTGTGGGTGGCGGGTGTCGGCTTCGCCGACTGGCAGTTCCTGGTCGACCCCTACCCCGATCTGCCGCTGGCGACCCCGACGGGCGGCACCGTCACGGTTCCGCGGCCCGCCGGCCTCTACAGCCCGGGCCCCGGTGGAGAGCTCGCGGGGGCTCATCCCAAGCCGTTCCTGCGCGGCTTCACCCTCCCCTTCGACCCGCTGCGCGTGGACCGCGCGAACGTGCGCGTCTGGGCGCTCCTGATGCACCCCGCTCAGCCGGTCCTGCTGCAACGCAAGGCGCAGGGCGGCGCGTGGCGGACGGTCGCCCGTCTGCGCGCCGGCCGGGATGCCGTGCTCAACACGCTGCTCCCACTGCGCGGGGCAACGACGCTGCGCGTGGTCAGCGGGACGCTCCGCAGCGCTTCAGTGCCGGTGCCGTGGGATCAGAGCCGCCTGTGAGCGGCGGCGGGTGGCCTGCTACGCCGTAGACTGAGTCTGGGCGCCGTCCCCCCGCGACCGCTCTGCCGCGGCGGGGGTTTTCGTCCCGTCCTCGGTGGCCTCTCCCGCCGCAGGCACGAAGCTCATCGCGTGCTCGGCCAGCGCGGTGATCGTGAGCGAGGGGTTGACGCCGACGTTGGCGGGGATCGCCGAGCCGTCGCAGACGAGCAGGTTCTCGTAACCGAAGACGCGCTGGCGGGCGTCGACGACGCCGCGGGCGGGGTCGGGGGCGATCACCGCACCGCCGAGGATGTGGGCGGTCGTGGGGACGTTGAAGAGTGCCTCCAACACCGAGCTCTGGGCGATCCCGCCGGTGCGTTTGGCGATCCATTCGGCGGCCTGGTTGGCGACAGGGATGAAGGTCGGGTTGGGCCGCTCGGGGTCCTGTTCGGTGCGCAGCCACAGCGTGCCGAAGGGGCCTTTGCGCGGGCGCAGCGCGATCGCGTTGTCGAGCGTCTGCATCACGAGCAGGATGATCGTGCGCCGCGACCAGCGCTTGGCGAGCAGGACCTCGGCGAAGCGCCGGGGGTGCAGCAGGATCTGCGCGAGCCACTTCAGCGGGCGCGTCAGACGGGTGCCGTCGCCGACGAGCAGCGTGTAGAACATCCGCATCGAGTCGCCGTCCTCGCCGTAGGAGACGGTCTCGATGTGGGTGTGGGGGTCGGGGTAGATGCTCGAGGTGATCGCCACGCGCTTGGTGAAGCCGGCAGCCTGCTCCTCGGGAACCGTCACGGTCAGGATCGCCTCGCTGTTGGTGCGCACGAGCTCGCCCAGGCGGGGGGAGATGCGCGGCAGCGAGCCGCCTAGGCGGCAGCGCTGCAGCAACGTGTTGGTGCCGAGCGGCCCCGCGGCGACGACCACCCCGCGCGCGCGGTGCACGCGGCGTTCCTTGCGCACCCACGCGCCGGAGCGCACGCTTTCGACCTCATAGCCCTCCTTGCCGTCGTCGCCGTCGAGCGGGCGGATGTCGATAACGGTTCGTTCGGGCATCACCTGGGCGCCCCGGCGTTCGGCGAGGTACAGGTAGTTCTTCACGAGCGTGTTCTTGGCGCCGTGCGGACAGCCGACCATGCAGCGCCCGCACAGTTTGCAGCCGGTGCGCTCGGGGCCCTCGCCGTCGAAGAAGGGGTCGGGTACGGTCTTGCCTGCCTCGCCCTCCGCGCCGAAGAAGATCCCCACGGGGGTCTTTTTGTACGTGCCGGAGACACCGAGGTGCTCGCCGAGCTCACGCAGTAGCTGGTCGGCGGGGTCGTCGTAGGGGTTCTGCACGACCCCCAGCATCCGCTGTGCCTCGGCGTAGTGGGGCGCCAGGGCGCTCTCCCACTCCTCCATCTCAGCCCACTGGCGGTCCTGGAAGAACTGGGTGGGGGGCACGTAGAGGGTGTTGGCGTAGCCGAGACTGCCGCCGCCCACACCGCAGCCGGAGACGACGGCCACATCCCGGAAGAGGGTCAGCCGGAAGATGCCCTTCATCCCCAGGTGCGGGCGCCACGAGTAGCGGCGCACGTCGGCGGTGTTCTTGGGGAACTCGTGGTCGGCGAAGCGTCGTCCGCACTCCAGGACCCCGACACGATGACCCTTCTCGGAGAGGCGCAGCGCCGAGACGCTGCCGCCGAAGCCCGAGCCGATCACGAGCCAGTCGTAGTCGTAGTTGCGACTCACGCCCGGCATCCTACTGGCTGGTCGGCCAGGTGTGGATAGGCGGCCGGCCGGGGTCCTCGACCTGACTGGTGGGGCGGAACCGGCGACACCGCTATATTCCGTGAAGTAATGCCTGGCGATCGTCTTTGCCACGAGGGGCGGCTTTGCCGGCCCGGCCTTGGTCTGCTACCGGGGGGAGGCCGGGAGGGAGGCTTGCCCCCCTCCCGCTAAAGCTATGGCGGCTGAGGGTCTGCGTAATAAGCCCTGCGGGGGGCGCTACGGCGACATCGTGCAGTCGATCGGCAACACGCCGCTGATCGAGCTGCCGCGACTGTCGCCCAAGCCTGGCGTGCGCATCTGGGCGAAGCTCGAGTCGCGCAACCCCACGGGCTCGGTCAAGGACCGCGTGGCGCGGGCGCTGATCGAGGACGCCGAGGAGAAGGGGGCGCTGTCTTCCGGCCAGACGATCCTCGAGCCGACCTCGGGTAACACGGGGATCTCGCTGGCGATGATCTGCTCGCGCAAGGGATACCGCCTGAAGGTCGTGATGCCGGAGAACGTGACACCGGAGCGCACGCAGTTGCTGAAGATGTACGGCGCGCAGATCGTCTACTCCGAGGGCTCCAAGGGCTCCAACGGCGCGGTCGAGAAGGCCCTCGACATGGCACAGGCGGACGCCTCCTACTACATGCCCTACCAGTACGGCAACCCGGCGAACCCGAACGCCCACTACAACGGCACGGCGCTGGAGATCCTCGAGGAGCTCGACGAGGTCTCTGCGTTCGTGGCGGGCCTCGGCACGGGCGGCACGCTGATGGGCAACGGGCGGCGCCTGAAGGAGACGTTCGGGGATGCCGTCAAGATCGTCGCGGCCGAGCCGATGCAGGGCGAGCCGGTGCAGGGCCTGCGCTCGCTCGACGACGGCTTCATCCCGCCGATCATCGACCTGTCGCTGTTGGACCGCAAGATCTTCGTCACCAACCGCGACGCGATCCTGTGGACGCGTAAGCTGCTCGACGAGGAGAGCGTCTTCGCGGGCGTCTCCTCCGGCGCGATCGCGCGGGTAGCGGTGCGCATCGCGGGCGAGCTGGACGAGGGCAATGTGGTGTTCATCGTCGCCGACGACGGCTGGAAGTACCTCTCCAGCGGGATCTACACGCTGCCGGTGGACGAGATCGAGAACCTCGACTCCACCGTGTGGTGGTAGCCGCGACCCGCCCGCAGCCGATGGTCATAGCACCTGCCCTCCTGGACGACGTGGTCGCGCACGCGCGCGAGGAGTACGACGCGGAGTGCTGCGGGATGATTGCCTACGAGCAGAGTGAGCCGGAGAGCTCTCCGCGGGCGGTGAGGGTCCACCGGGCGAAGAACGTGTACGCAAGCCGCAAGCGCTTCGAGATCGACGGCCGGGAGGTTCTGCGGGCGATCAACGAGTTCGACGCCGCGGGGTGGGAGATGGGCGCGATCTACCACTCGCACACGCACACCGAGCCGTACCCCTCACAGACCGACATCAACTTCGCGCGCAACTGGCCCGGGGTGGAGTGGGTGATCGTGGGGCTCGCCGACGGGGAGCCGGAGGTCCGCTGCTACCTGATCGAGGACGGCGAGGTCACGGAGGTCCCGCTCCAGGTGCGGTGAGGTGATGGCGGCGGAGGCGCCTCTCGTCTGTCCTGTGTGCGGGCCCGCCCACCCCGCGCACCCCGCGAGCGAGCGCTTCTGCCCGCGCTGCGGGATGCCGCTCGTGTACGCCGAGGGCGAGGGCGACGCCGAGGGGCCGGGCGGGGCCCAACCCCTGGGGGAGCTGTGGCAGCGGGCGCGGAGGATCAAGCCCCAGTACTCCGAGGGCGCGCTCGTGCGGGTGGTCGGGGCGCGCAACCTGACGGAGGCTGACTTCATCCAGAACCTCCTGTTGGAGGAGGGTATCCCCTCGATGCAGCGTCGCGCTCGCGGCTTCGACGTGCCCGACTTCCTCGCGGCCGGTCCCCGCGACATCCTCGTCCCGGCCTCCGGCGTCCCCGCCGCCCGCGACGTGCTGCTGCAGAGCGAGCTGCTCCCGACGGGGGACGCCGTCCTGTGGGGCCCCACCGCCTGGCGAGTGCTGGCAGGCCTCGCGCTGGGGATCGCGGTGCTGGCGATCCTCGTGTGGCTACACCCCTGAGGGCGGCCGCTGGAGGGGATGAGTGCAGGCCTCTTGACTCTGAACAACGCCGTAGGACGGCGGCTGAGCAAGCTAGGCGAGAACGCAAGGAGCGTGGCGTGCTAAGCACGCGAGCGACTGAGGACAACGCATAGCGAAGCTCAGCGGTCGTCCTACGCCAGGACGGGCTGAGGCGAGCCTACCTCGCGGGTGATGGTCTCGATTTCCTCGGAGGCCCGCTCGAACTCGTCGTCGGAGAGCACGGGGGTGCCCTCGAAGGGGAGTTCGCGTTGCAACTCCAGCCACGAGTGGCAGCCGAGGTACTCCTCGCGGACCTTCACGGTGACGGGTCGCGGGATGCGGTAGGTGCGCAGCAGCAGCACGTGCAGGGGGTGGCGGGGCTTCCACGCGAGGCGCTTCTCCGCGTAGTCGGTGCGCCACACGTAGAAGGGGGAGAGGGCGTCCACGCAACGGGGATCGTTGATCGTGAAGTGTCCGGCGACTTCGGCCCACGCACGGATACGCACGCGGTCGGGCTGCTGGAGGCGGCCGTCGGCGGCGAGCGCCTGAAGTGAGGGCTCCCCGTCGCTCCACACGCCCTCCTCGAGCGCGCGGCGCAGCTCGGGCTGGTGGGACTCGCGCACGAGGTCGTTGCGTTGGTGGTCGAACGTGGGGTACAGGAAGAAGCGGTCGTGCTCCACCCGGAAGTGCTTGTCAGCCTCCCGGATGCCACCCTTACGCAGGGTGAGGAGCTGCTCGCCTTCGGCGAGGGCGCGGACGGTGACCGCCCATTCCTTCAAAGCAATTGGCATGGCGTCTCGTAGGGGGAGAGGTTTTTCGGGGGGTGGTACCTGTGAACGCGGCACCCGAGGGGAGGGCAACCGACTCCCCTTAACATACGAAATCCTGGCGGAAATGCCAAATGCCCTGCAAATGAGCGGTTTTTTTGGAGCATTCCGCGCGCACAAAGTCGTACAAGGGTCATACGGAGGGTCGCGTAGGGTCTGTCGAAAGGCGCTCGGGGCCGTGTCCGCCCCCGCCTGGAGTCTCGATGCGCAAGCGCTCTCCAGGGCGCAGGACGCCGGTGACCTTGCCGGGCAGCTCGTGGGCGACCGCTGCCTGCGCCGCCTCTGCGGCGGCAGTGTGGCTGCGGTGCCGTCCGCGACCGGCGTCGTAGTCCGGGGGCTCGGTGGGGGGCCCGGAGGAGGCCTCGATCAGTAGGTTGCGCCCGCACGCGCCAGGCTCCCCGCCTTGCGCGCCGGCTGGCGGCTGGCGGCGGCGGTCGGTGATGAGGGAGAAGGTCATCTCGCGCAGCGCCTCCAGCTCGCGCACGACCCCGTCTCCACCGCGGTGGGCGCCGGCGCCTCCTGAGCCGCGGCGCAGGGCGTAGTGCGTGACCCGCAGGGGGAGCTCGCGCTCGAGTGCCTCGACGGGAGTGTTGAGGGTGTTGCTCATCGCCACGTGCACCCCGGAGGGGCCGTCGGCGTCGGGGCAGGCGCCCTGGCCGCCCCCGACGGTCTCGTAGTAGGAGAAGTCGTCGTCGCCGAGAGTCAGGTTGTTCATCGTGCCCTGCCCCAGCGCGCGCCCGAACGCGGCGAGCACGAGGTCGGCCACACGCGAGGAGGTCTCGACGTTGCCGGCGGCCACTGCGGGTGGGTGGCCGTCACGAGGTCGTGCATTGAGCAGGGAGCCCTCGGGGACGCGCACCTCCACGGGCCGGTACGCGCCGGCTGAGGGCGGGATGTCGGGGTCGGTGAGGACGCGCACGGCGAAGTAGCACGCAGAGCGGGTCACGGCGAGCGGGCAGTTGAGGTTGCCGGAGTGCTGGGGGGCTGAGCCCGAGAAGTCGAGCAGCAGCCGCTCGCCCGCCACGGTTGCGCGCAGGCGCAGCACGAGGTCGCCCTCGATCGCCTCCAGCACGTCCTGCGCGCTGCGGGTCCCGTCGGGGAGCGCGGCGAGGCACGCGCGAGTGCGCCGCTCGGCGTAGTCGAGCACGGCGTCGAACGCCTCGCGGAGGGGGTCTACGCCGCGGTCGCCGCCTCTGCTCCTGTCTCCGCCTCTGCCCCTGCCTCTGCTCCTGTCTCCGCCTCTGCCCCTGCCTCTGCCCCTGTCTCTGCCTCCGCCTCCCTCCCTGCCCTCGCTTCCACCCTGGCCGCCGTCTCCACCCCTTCCGCTGCTGACACTCACGCGCGCCGCGAGCTCGCTGAGGCGCAGCGCGCCGATGCGGTTGGCCGCGAGCTGCGCGCGCAGGTCGGCGCGTCGCTCGGCGGGTTGGCGCATGCGGGTGACGAGCTCCTCAATCGCCGCGGGAGTCGCCGGCCGGGGTGAGATCACGACGCCCTCCTCCGCGAGGGTGCGGGAGTCGGCGGGCATCGACCCCGGTACGCGCCCGCCGACGTCGGCGTGGTGCGCGCGGGAGGCGGCGAAGCCGATCGGGGCACGGGCGGCCCGCCCGCGTTTCCCGCCGACCTGCGGGTTGGGGTGGGTGGTCTCCCGCGCGAACACGGGGGTGACAAGCGTGATGTCAGGCAGGTGGGTACCACCGGCGAAGGGGTCGTTGAGCACCCACGGCAGGCCCGCAGAGTGGTCCTCGCCGAGCACCGCGGCGACCGCATCGGGCATCGAGCCAAGGTGCACGGGGATGTGCTCGGCCTGCGCGACCATGGCCCCGCGCGCGTCGAACAGTGCGGTGGAGCAGTCGCGGCGCTCCTTGATGTTGGGCGAGCGCGCGGAGCGGATCAGCGCGGCGCCCATCTCCTCGCACGCGGCGCGCAGCGCGCCGGTGATGACCTGCAGCTCGATCGGGTCGAGGGTCATGCGAGGGCCTCCACGTCGTGCAGGTGCACGGTTCCCTGCGCATCGACTTCTCCCTGCCACCCGGTCGGCACGAACAACGTGGACCCCGGTAGCGCGCAGACCGTCGGCCCTTCGATCCTGGTGCCCGGCGCTGGCTCGCCCGTGGCTTCTGTCAGCCGCAGCCGAGGGGCGGCCCCCACGGCCGAGGCGCGGATCGTGACCAGCTCGACCTCCACGCCGTCGTCGCGGTAGCCGTAGCGCTGCTCGTGGGCCTTCGCGAATGCCCCGCGGAGGGCGTCCGGGCTGGGCGGCGCGCCGGTCTGTGCCGGCGGGCGGGCTGGCGTAGGGGCCCGTGCCGGCGGGCAGGCTGGCGTGGGGGTCTGTACCGGTGGTCCTGGCGGCGCGGCGGTCTGTGCCAGCACGTCCTCCTCCTGCACCGCCAGCTCGAAGGACTGCCCGCGGTAGCGCAGCTCGTAGCGGACTGCGACTTGCTCGGCCGCGACCCCCAGCTCCGCGCTCGCCCGCGCCACCAGCGCCTCGCGCTCCGCGGCCAGACGCTCGGCGTCGAGGGACTCCCCGGCGAGCCCCACCGTGCGCGCCGTGTCGCGCCGGGGCGCCGCCGCGGCGAGCCCGAGCGCGCTGAGCACGCCACAGGCGCGGGGGACGAGGATGCGCCGCATCCCCAGCGCTCGCGCGAGCGCCGCGGCGTGCAGGGGACCAGCGCCGCCGAAGGGCATCAGCGCGAAGCCGCGCGGGTCGACGCCGCGCTCCACGGTCACCGTGCGCAGTGCCCGCTCCATCTGGGCCTCCGCGACCCGCACGATGCCCTCGGCGCAACGCTGCGCCGGAAGGTCGAGCTGCGCGGCGAGATCCCCCACCGCGCGCTCCGCGGCCGCGCGGTCGAGCTCGAGGCCGCCCGCGAGCGGGGTGTCGGTGGGCAGGCGCCCGAGCAGCAGGTTGGCGTCGGTTACCGTTGGGTGCTCGCCGCCGCGTCGATAGCACGCCGGGCCGGGGTCGGCGCCCGCGGAGTGAGGGCCCACGCGCAGGGCGCCGCCGGGGTCCCGCCAGGCGATCGAGCCGCCGCCGGCCCCCACGGTGTGGATGTCGAGCGCCGCCAGGGCCAGCGGACGGCCCGCCACCACGGCCTCGGCGGTTTCCGCCACCCTGCCCCCCTCGATCACGCACACGTCGCACGACGTGCCGCCCGCGTCGAAGCACACCACGTCGCGCTCGCCCGCGAGCTCGGCCAGCGCCAGTGCGCCCCGCACGCCGCCTGCGGGGCCGGAGAGCACCGTCAGCGCCCCGTGCGCCGCGGCCCTCGCGGCGTCGGTGAGCCCGCCCGAGGACTGCATCACCGCCGGTCGCACGAGCCCCGCGGCGTCGGCCTCCGCGCCGAGGCGGCGCAGGTACGCACCCAGCAGCGGGGACACGGCCGCGTCCACCTCGGTGGTCGCCGCGCGCTCGTACTCGCGGAACGTTCCCACCAGCTCGTGGGAGAGCGAGACGTGCGTTGTGGGTAGGCGGGCGGCGATCAGCTCGCCCAGCTGACGCTCGTGCTCGGGGTGGGCGTAGGAGTGCAGCAGCACCACCGCCACCGCCTCTGGCTCCTCCTGTGCCAGCTCCTCCACCAGCGCCCTTGCCGCCTCGGCGTCGAGCGCGCGCAGGGGGCCGTCCGGGGTCATCCGCTCTGGCGCCCCGAAGCGCAGCTCCGGCGGGGCCAGCGGCGCGGGGTGGGCCTCGCACAGCCGGTACAGGTGCGCCCGCGCCTGGCGCCCGAGCGCCACCACGTCGGTGAAGCCCTCCGTGGCCACCAGCGCCGTGCGTGCCGTGCGGCCCTCCAGCAGGGCGTTGGTCGCCACCGTCATCCCGTGTGCGAACCGCTGCACCTCGCCGGCCTGTGCGCCGGCTGTGGCGAGCACTGCGCACACGGCCTCCATCACCCCGCGGGACTGCTCCTCGGGGGTGCTGGGGACCTTCGCGGTGTACGCAGCGCCCTCGCTCGCGATCAACACCGCGTCGGTGAAGGTCCCTCCGACGTCTACGCCCAGCAGCACTCCCCCAGCCTACGGGCCGCTTGGGATGTTTCAGTGGGCGCGTTGGGTGCCCGGCCTACGCCGTGCGTCAGGCCCGGCGCGGGACTTCGGCAGTCGGCTGGAGCCCCGGCGCACTGTGACCACTGTGTTGGCGAGTGAACCGTTTGCCTGGCCTCGCGCGTATTACCGTTGACGCGGAGCACGGAGGCTCCGCGCTCACTTCCCTCACTTCGCCGCGCTCACCCGCGCGGACGATCCCCAGATCCCCCCTCAGGCGGCCATCGGCTCCCGGTTCTCCGTGTCCGCGAGGTGCTGATGGGACGGGCAGTACCCGTTGTGTGCCAGCGGCGTGCGCTGACACGCTGCGCCCTTGCGGGTCATCGCCCGGCACTGCAGCGGCTCGTCGCTGACCGACGCGTGGGCCTCGCGCGGGTTATGGGCGAGGTACAGCTGCGCGAGCTCCATGTAGCGGCACACCACCCCGTGCACCCGCGCCTGCGCGCTCATCGGGAAGTACATGCGGATGTCCCAGAACAACGTCCGTTCGGGCCGCGCGAAGTAGTGGCGGTCCGTCGCCAGGCGCTCGACCGCCGCCTCGCACGCGTGCAGCACGAGCTCGTGGTTGCTGCGGCCCGACGCCGCGGCGACACTGCCCGGGGTGGGAGCGGCGATGTACGGGGCCAACTCCCGGTATATCGCTCGACTGAACTGGTACATGGCGAACCCTCGCTCTCCTTCTCGCGCTGCTCTCCGTTCGCTTTCTCCGTTTGCCGGCCTCTCGTGTCTGCGTGTCGCTCTCTTCTTGGGGACGCCGCTGGCCTTCGAGACCTTCCCCTGTTCCAACACGTCCGTCGCCCCAAAAGACCGAGGGCTTCATAAATCTCCCTAAAGGCCCGGTCCGTGGATCGCTGAGTATCGAACCCCTGCCTAAAGCCCGGGAAAGGGGATTGTTAAAGGCAAGTTAACGCCGGCCGTCGTACCCGCAGGTTGGGGCCTACCGAAGATAGGCACTTAGCCCTTACTCCCACGTCTCCCACGTGAGCTCGCCCTCCGCGCCCACCACCACGTGGCGGTGCTCGAGCGCCGGGTCCGCCTCAGGATGCTCCACCCGCCGGTGCGCCCCGCGGCTCTCGTTGCGCTCCCTCGCGCACCTCGCGATCAGCCGCGCCAGCGGATGGGGGTCACGAGCCAGGCGCTCCAAGCCCTCCGCGGAGCGCTCGATGCCCGCGTCGCGCCACATCGCCGCGCGCGTCTCGGCGCTGGCGGCGGGCGGCGCGCTCTGGCCGACCCACTCCGGGCTGTGTGTCCACGCCCGGGCGGGGGGCTCCGCCAGCGCGCTCGCCGCCGCGCGGCGCGCCCACACGAAGCACTCGCTCAGCGAGTTCGACGCCAGCCGGTTCGCCCCGTGCAGGCCGGTGCACGACGTCTCGCCCACCGCGTACAACCCCGCCACGGTGGAGCGCCCGTGCAGGTCGGTCACGATCCCGCCCATCGTGTAGTGCGCCGCCGGCGCCACCGGCACACGCTCCCGCGTCGGATCGACCCCCGCCTCGCGCAGCGCCGCGACCACGTTTGGAAACAGCCCCGGGTCGACCTCGCGCATGTCGAGACCCACCGACTCCGCCCCTGTCTCTCTCAGGCGCGTCCAGATCGCACGTGCCACCTCGTCCCGTGGGGCTAGCTCGTCGACGAACCGCTCCCCGTTCGCGTCGTGCAGCGTCGCCCCCTCGCCGCGTACCGCCTCGGTGATCAGGAAGCCCTCCCGGCCCCGCACGCCGCGGACCGCGGTGGGGTGGAACTGCACGAGCTCCAAATCCGCCAGCCGTGCGCCTGCCGCATGCCCCAGCAGCAGGCCCGTTCCCTGCGAACCGGGAGGGTTGGTCGTGCGCGACCACATCGCCGCTGCGCCGCCCGTGCTCAACACCACCGCCCGCGCCGCGATCGTGCGCCCGTCCTCACAGACCACCCCGCCGCAGCGCACGCCCGCGATGTCCTCTGCTCTGAGCGCCCTCGCCTCTCCGCTGCCGGGGGAGCCGCCGGTGCTCCCCGAGGAGTCGCCCTCCCGGTCTCGGCCGTCACCTTCCCGCCCCCACAGCGCCCCCACGCGCACGTTCTCGAGCACTGCCACCCGCGGCTCTTCGACGGCCAGCGCGGAGAGCTGGCGCAGCAGGCGCCGGCCGGTTGCGCTGCCCCCCGCGTGCACCACCCTGCGCACCGAGTGGCCTCCCTCCAGGCCCAGCGCCAGGCGCCCGAAGCGGTCTGCGTCGAAGCGGACCCCCAGCCTCTGCAGGTCACGTACGCACTCCGGCGCCTCAGCCACGAGCACCTCCGCCGCCGCCCGGCGTGTCGCGCCCCTGCCAGCGCGCTCGGTGTCCTCGAGGTGCAGCTCCGGGCTGTCGTTCTCTGCGAGCGCCGCCGCGAGGCCTCCCTGCGCCCAATAGCTCGCTGTCTGTGCCAGCGGGGCCGCCGAGATCAGGGCGACGCGCCCGCCCTCCCGGGCTGCGCACAGGGCCACGTACAGGCCTGCCGCGCCGGCGCCCACGACGGCCACGTCCACCTCCAGGTCCACGCCTTCTTCCCCCCCGCGCCGCCCCTGCACCGCTTACCTCGCTGGCGTGCCCACGGCCGCGCCGCGACGGCGTTCGGCTTCCTGCAGGACTTTCTGCAGCGCGGCTTTCCCCTTGGCCTTCGCGCCCGTCCCCGTCCCGGTTCCTGTCCCCGTTGTACCCGTCGTCGTGGCGCCCGTCCCCGGCTGTTTCGCGCCTGGGGCGCCTGTCGTGGGGGTGCTCGTCGTCGCGGGGGTGGTGCTTGTCCCTGGGGTCACGCCCGGGGTGCTCGTGCCTGGGGTCGCCGCTGCCGGCGCGGTTGCTCCTGGTGTGGTCGTTCCGGGCGTGGTCTTCGCAGTTCCCGGCGTGCTCGCCGCTCCGTCTGTCGTCGTGGGCGCCGTTGTCGCGGGGGCGCCCGCTGCGGAGCTTGTCCCCGGGCTCGTCGCCCCTCCCGCGGCGGGAGCCGTGACGATCGGCGTCGCGGCGCCGGGCGCTCCGCTGGTGGTCGAGCTCGTCGAGCTGCCCGCCAGGGAGACCAGCGCCGCACTCAGCGCACCTAGGGAGAGCACTATCACGGCGCTCAGCGCGATTACGGGGCCGCGCCAATTGGGGATCGCCGCCAGGCGTGTGCGCGCCGCTCCGCCGCACCTCAGGCACCACTCCTGCTCCGCTCCGAGCGGCGCTCCGCACAGGGGGCACTCCTCGGCGGGTGGAGTGGGCGTCGGCGGTGATGGGGGAGGAGTCGTGACGCTCACGTGCCGGCGCCCGGGGGCCGGATGATCTCCGTTGGGCGCTCCTCGGCGGTGGGACGGGCCGCCACGGGCGGATTCGCGGTCGCTGGCGGAGGCGTGGGGGTCGATGGTGGGACGGGAGCTCGCGGGGCGGCTGGGGCGTGCGCCGCGGTCGGTGGGCTGGCCGTCCGTGGCGCGGGGGTCGGCAGTGTCGCGAGGGCTGGGGGTGGTATCGCGGGGGCCGATGCTGGCGCCGGCACGAGCGCCGCTCGTGCTGCGGGAGGCGACACCGGCGTCGCGGTGACCGGCCGGTCCGCGTGATGGCCCATCGGCAATCCACATGTGGGGCAGAAGCGATCTCCGCTGCCGTGGATCGCCGCGCACCGGGGGCACGCCGCAATGCCCGCCTCACGCAGCACGGTGACCGGGAAGCGCGCCCCGAGGGCCCCCTCCAGCGCGCGCAGCTCCTCGTCGAAGCGGACGAGCACCCCGAGCTTCGCCGCGACCAACTCGTCGTGGCGCTGGCCCATGCGATGCATTTCGAACACCAGCCCTCCCAGGTCGCGATACGCCAGCTCTCTCGCCTTGCGCAGAAAGCGCACCCGCCTGCGCATCCGGCCACGCTCGCGGAAGCCGGGGGCGCGTGGCTCCGGGGGGATCTCCACGCCGGCGGGGACCTCCGCACCGGCTGGCGTCTCCGCGCTGGCGGGGACCTTCGCGGCGGGGGCCTCCACGCTCGCGGGGACCTCGCCTTGCGCTGGCGGCGCCGGGGGCGCTGGCGCCCGGGGCTGCGGATCGGTCGCGGATTGGCCGGCGGGACTCGTAGTTTGAGCGTCCATCGACCCACCCATGCTACCCACCGCGCCGCACGCCTTGCGTGGCCTACCGATCTTCTTGAACTTCGGGCGGCCTATAGGCGCTGATGTAGGTATCCATTTTGGCACCTATATAGCGCCTGTATAGGTGCGTAAAAGTTGATTCGTCTGCGCATATATAGAGGCCTTGGCAATGCTTCATTGGGCGCCTATATAGGCGTGCTGGTCTTGCTTCATCGGGGGCCCTATATGGGCACGTCAGGGAACTACTCCAACAGGGTGCGCCACGCCTGCACGAGGCGCTCCGCCCCTTGCGCCACGGAGAACGGCTCGGCGTGCGCCCGGCCCGCGACCCTGGGGTCGGGGACGCGCAGGTGGGGCTCCACCGCGGCCCGCCACCGGTTCAGCTCGAAGGGCGCGCACAGGGCGCCCTCGACGCCTTCGAGCGCCTGCGGGTGCACGCCCACTGGGGTCGCGAGCACTGGCACGTCGCAAGCCAGCGCCTCCAGTACCGCCAAACCGAAGCCCTCCGCGTCGGAGGGGACGACCACGGCATTGGCCGCGTTCACCCACGTCGGCACCTGCTCGGGAGGGACCCCGCCGAGGGCGTGAAGCGGGACCTCGAGCGCCCGTGCGAGCGCGAACGCGCGGTCGTAGCGCTTGCCCGGGCGCGCGGGGTCGGCCGGGAACAGCAGGTGTGGGCTCTCCTGGCCGAGGCCCAGCTCGGCGCGGGCTTCAGCGCGGGGGAGCGGGCGAAAGCGCTCCATGTCAACCCCGCACGGCAGCACGAGGGCACGCTCCCGCGCAGTGCGCGTCGGCAGCTCCCGCGCGAGCTCTGCGGTGGGGGCAGCGACCAGGTCCATCAGGGGCAGGGCTGCGCCCGTGGCCAGGCGGGTGCGGGGGTGGCGCACATCGGTTCCGTGCACCGTCAGCCCCCGCACGCGCGCTCGCACTGCGAGCGCCGGCCACGCGGTGAGGCCGAAGTGGGCGTGCACCACGTCCAGAGGCTCGGGTGGGCGGGCTTTCGACCCATAGCGGCCGTGCAGCTCACGGGCAGCGGCCGCCAGCGCCCGGGCGCCGGGGGGGAACTCGTACAGCTCGACCTCCCACTCGTGCCCGGCTGCCTCCTGCCCCGCGAGGCGGCGCAGGGCGTCGACCTGATCGCGCACGAAGCGTCCCCGCTCGGGGTGGGCGGCATCGGGAAGCATGTTGGAGACCACCAGCGCCCGCACGACCCGCGACGGTAGCGCTCTGAGATGATGGCCGGCGTGTCGAACCTCTCCCTGACCCGCAGCTACGGTCGCGCACCCAACGCGCTGCGCCCGGTGACGATCGAGCCAGGGTTCGTGCGCACTGCCACGGGCTCGGCGCTGATCTCGATGGGGGAGACCCGCGTGATCTGCACTGCCTCTGCGCAGGAGAGCGTGCCGCGCTGGCTCGCCGGCAAGGGTCGCGGGTGGGTGACCGCGGAGTACGGGATGCTGCCCGCCTCCACCGGCGAGCGCAAGCCCCGCGACGCCACCCGCGGGCGTCTCGACGGGCGCTCGGTCGAGATCCAGCGCCTGATCGGACGCGCACTGCGCGGCGTGATCGACTTCGAGGCGCTGGGCGAACGCACGATCTACCTCGACTGCGACGTGCTGCAGGCCGACGGGGGCACGCGTTGCGCGTCGATCACCGGCGCCTTCGTGGCGCTCTCGCTGGCGTGCAGGCACCTGGCGGAGCAGGAGGCATTCGAGCGCCCTCCGCTGAGCGGCTCGGTGGTGGCGGTCTCGTGCGGGATGGTCGCGGGCGTCGCGCTGCTCGACCTCGACTACTCCGAGGACTCCACCGCGGAGGTCGACGCCAACGTGGTGATGACCGGCGAAGGGGACCTGCTGGAGGTGCAGGCCACGGCGGAGCGCACCCCGCTCTCGCGCGCCTCTCTCGACGAGCTGCTGGCTCTGGCCGCGGGTGGGATCGAGCAGCTGCGGGACGCACAGGAGCGGGCGATCGCGACATCGTGAGGCTGCTGCTGGCGACCCACAACGCGCACAAGCGCCGCGAGCTGGGGCGCCTGCTGCCGAACCATGAGATCGCGCTGCTGCCCGACGCGGTGGAGCTCCCCCCTGAGGACGGGGAGACGTTCGCCGAGAACGCCCTCGGCAAGGCACGCGCCGCGGCGGCGGCCACCGGCGAGGTGGCGATCGCCGACGACTCCGGGATCGAAGCGACGGCGCTCGGTGGCGCCCCCGGGGTGCGCTCGGCACGCTACGCCGGGGAGCACGCCACCGACCAGCAGAACCTCGACAAGCTGCTGCGCGAGGCGCCTGTGGGCAGCTCGCTGGCGTACGTGTGTGCGCTCGCCTACGTGGAACCCGCCGGGGGGGTCGAGCGGCTCTTCGAGGGCTGCTGCACGGGCCGTATCGCGGCTGAGCCGCGCGGTGATGGGGGCTTCGGCTACGACCCGGCTTTCCTGCCCGACGACGGCCCCCCGGACACCACGATGGCGCAGCTCACCGACATGCAGAAGGACGCCATCAGCCACCGCGGCCGCGCCGCGCGGGCGCTGGAGGAGTGGCTTCTGACTGAGAAATGAGGGGCTCGACCGAAGCGGGGAGACACTCGCCTTCGACCGAAGCCGGGTGACACGCGCCTTCGGCGCTGGCCGATTCGGGGATGCGAGCGGAGCGAGTGTCACCCTAATCGGTCCCCGTTTCGGCCAGCATCCCCCGTTCGGCCAGCATCCCCGTTTCGGCCAGCCGGCCTCCGGCCGACTGCGCCACCCTCAGAACAGGTTGATCGCCGCCGAGCCACCCACCGCGACGGACAGCGCGGCATAGCCCGTATAGCCGGCGAGCAGCAACAGCGCGGCGGTGAGTAGCGCCACCAGCACGGTCACCGTCCACGCGACGCGGGGGAGGTCCATCAGCGAAGGATATGCTCGCGCGGAGATGGCAACCGGGTTCGGCGACACCCTGGCGCAGCGCGTGGCGGAGCGGGAGTCGCAGATCGTGCTCGGCCTGGACCCCGATCCGCAAGCGCTATGGCCGGGTGTGCACGACACTGCGCGGGGTCTGCGCGCCGACGCCTCGCCGGCGTGGCGCACCGCGGTGGCAGTCCACGTCCACTGCTGCGCGGTGATCGACGCGGCGGGCCCGGCGTGCGTTGCGGTCAAGCCCCAGCTCGCCTGCTTCGAGCGCCTCGGAGCGCCGGGGTGGGAGGCGCTGGGCGACGTGGTCGAGCACGCGCGCCACCGCGGCCTGCTGACGATCGCCGACGGCAAGCGCGGGGACATCGCAGTCAGCGCGACGGCCTACGCGGAAGCACTGTTCGAGCGCCTGCGGGTGGACCTGGCCACGGTCAACCCGCTGCTCGGCAGGGACGCGGTGGAGCCGTTCGTGACCGTGGCCCGCGCGGCGGGGGCGGGCGTGCTGGTGCTGGTGCGCACCTCCAACCCCGGCGCCGCCGACGTGCAGGACCTAGAGCTCGCGGCGAGCGCTCAGGGCTCCACCGAGCGGAGCTCGCCCACCACTGTGTGGGAGCGCCTGGCAGTGCTCGTGGAGGAGCTGGGGGCGGAGGGAGTGGGGGAGACCTCGGGCCTCAGCGACGTGGGCGCAGTGGTGGGGGCCACGCAACCGCAGCACCTGGCACGGGCGCGCGAGCTGATGCCCCACGCGGTGCTGCTGCTGCCGGGCGTCGGGGCGCAGGGCGGCCGCGTGGAGGAGCTGGCCGCCGCGTTCGCTCCGGGCCGGGCGGGCGGTCTGATCACCGCCTCGCGCAGCATCGCCGGTGCGCACCTCGCCACGGGCGGAGATCCCGCGGAAGCGGCCCGCGCGGAGGCTGAGCGGTTGCGCACGGCCGCCTGGTCATTGGGGTAGGGTGAGCGGAGCATGATCATCACGGTCACGCTCAACGCGGCGATCGACAAGTCGCTGTCGGTCCCCAACTTCCGCCTTGGGCGGCGCCACCGCACAGTCGAGCAGCGGACGATGGCGGGAGGCAAGGGCGTCAACATCGCCCGTGCCCTGAAGTCGCTGGGGCAGCCGGTGATCGCGACCGGCATGGCGGGAGGGGCGACCGGGACCCACATCGTCGAGCAGCTCACCGAGGAGTCGATCCTCAACGACTTCGTGCGCATCCGCGAGGAGTCGCGCACCAACACCTCGGTGCTCGACCCCACCTCCGGCGAGCAGACCGAGATCAACGAGCGCGGGCCGAAGGTCTCAGAGCGCGAGGTGGAGCTGTTCCGCGACAAGCTGCTGTACCTCGCGCGCGGCGCTGCGATCGTGGTGTTCGCGGGCTCGATCCCGCGCGGGGTTGAGCCCGACGTGTACGCCTCGCTGATCCGTGAGCTGCACCGCGTGGGGGTCACGACCGTGATCGACACCGACGGCGACCCCCTGCGCCACGCAGTGCGCGCCGAGCCGGACGTGGTCTCCCCCAACGTGCTCGAGGCCGAGGAGCTCGTGGGCCACGAGTTCGCCGACGAGCAGGAGCGCTCCCTGGCGGTGCGCGAGCTGGTCGCGCTGGGGGCGCGCGAAGCGATCGTGACGCTCCCCGACGGGTGCTTCGCGCAGCTGCAGATCGACGGCCAGCCGACGGTCCTGCGCGCCCGCATCGAGCCGCGCGAGCCGGTCGCCAAACGCGGCTCCGGCGACGCCTTCCTGGCGGGTTACGTCTCGGCGCGTTACGCCGGCAGCGCCCCCGCAGAGTGCCTGCGCCTGGGGGTGGCCTGCGGCGCGGAGTCCACCGGGCGCCTCGGCGCCGGCCTGCTCGAGCGCCGCGAGGTGCACCGCCTGGAGCACGAGGTCGAGCTGGAACCAGTGGAGCTGCCGGCGGCCACCAAGAGCTGAGCTGAGGGGGTCGACGGCCGGCGCATAGCGGCGTCCTCAGTCGCTCGTGTGCCAAGCACACTTCGCTCCTTGCGTCCTTGCTCTGCTTGGCCCTCGACCCCTTCAGCGGGCTTGCATGAAAATCACGGGGACGCTCATCCCCCAGCGACGTCGCGGCGCAGGAATACGAGGTAGGCGGCGAACAGCGCTGGCACGGCGTAGAGCGCGCAGACCCAGGCAGAGTGGCCGATCGGCGCCCAGTCGGTGGGGGTGCGAAGCAGGCCGTGCCAGTTCTCGTACTGTTCGGTGAGCAGGTAAGGCTTGATTCCTTCCAGCCCCGGGATCTGGCCGACGATGAACAGCAGGATCGTGAACCCCACGGTGCCGACGACCGCCCCCGCGCTGTTGCGGGTGGCGGTGGAGAGCAGCACGCCGATGCACACCACGCTCAGCAGCGGGATCAGGTATACGGCGTTCGAAGCGAACACCAGCAGCAGCCCTTCAGGAGCCGACACCACGCTGCCGGAGAACGTGACCACATGGTTGAAGCCCCACGAGGCCACGCCGGCGACCGTTGCCACCACGGCTGACAGGAAGACGGCGAGCGCTCCGTAGGTCATCGCCGCGAGCGCCTTGGCTGCGAACACCTGTCCGCGATCGACCGAGCGCGTGAGGATCGTCTTCAGCGTGCCGTTGCCGTCCTCGGCGGCGACGATGTCGCCCGCCACCAGCGAGGCGATCAGCGGCAGCATGAACACCGACAGGAACAGCAGCATCAGTACCGGCGTGGCGAGGCCGGACTGGGTGATGTGCGCGGCGAAGATGTTGCCCTGGTCGTGGCCGCGGTGGTCGTGCAGGTTCTGGACGGCCACGAAGATGAGCGGCAGGATCGCCGCCAGCCCCAGGCCGAGGTAGGTGCGCTTCTGCGAGATCAGCTTGCGCAGCTCCCAGCGGTAGGCGGTCGCGGTCGAGGGCCGTCGCACGCGGGCGGTTCCGGTTGGGGTCGCGGGTGGAGCGCTGACGGCTGCGCTACTCACCGGGCCTCCTCGAGCGCCTGCGCGGTCGCGGTCAGTCCCGACATGGCGGCCCCCAGCGGGCCTCCAGACAGGGAGTCGGCGTCGCTCGACTCGCTGGCCGCGGGACCGTGCCCGTTGTCTCCGCCCTCGGTGAGTCGGAAGAAGAGGTCCTCGAGCGTCGCCAGCTCCGGTGTCAGCGCGAGGATGCCGACTCCGGCCGCGCCGAGCGCGATCGAGAGGGCTCCCACGTCGGCCTCCTGCGCCTGGAAGGAGAGGCCGTGCTCGGGCGGGTGGGCATTGGTCACGTGCTCGACGCCGGGCTGGGTGCGCAGCACCGCGAGTGCGCGGGCGTCGTCGGTGCAGCGCAGCCGGTAGCCGGCTCCACCCTGACGGCGAAGGTCGGCGAGCGCCCCCTCGTAGACCACACGGCCGCGGTCCACGATCGCCACGCGGTCGCACAGTTCCTGCACCTCCGGCAGCTGGTGGCTGGAGAGCAGCACTGTGATCCCCTGGTCGGCGAGCCGGCGGATCAGCGCGCGCATGTCGCGCATCCCCGCTGGGTCGAGGCCGGTGGCGGGCTCGTCGAGGATCAGCAGGCGCGGGCGGCGCAGCAGCGCGGCGGCGATGCCGAGGCGCTGGCGCATCCCGTGGGAGTAGCCGCCCACGCGGTGCTCTGCACGCGGGCTCAGCTCGACTGTCTCGAGCACCTCGGGGATGCGCTCCCGCGCGCCGCCGCCGTCGAGGGCACCGAGCAGTTCGAGGTTCTTGCGCGCGCTGAGGTAGGGGTAGAACTTCGGCGCCTCGACGAACCCCGCGACACCCTCCAGCGCCCGTGCGCCCTCGCGAATCGGGTCGCGACCGAACAGCTCGACGGTGCCCTCCGTCGGCATGATCAGACCGAGCGCCATCCGCAGCGTGGTGGTCTTGCCGGCGCCGTTGGGCCCCAGGAACCCGTACACGTCGCCCGCGTGGACGTTCAGGTCGATGTGGTCGACCGCCAGCACCTCCTTGTAGCGCTTGACCAGCCCCCTGGCGCGAACCGGCGGCGCCTCGTCGCTTCTGGCGGCGTCCTCAGTCGCTCGTGTGCTCAAGTACACCACGCTCCTTGCGTCCTGGCCAGAAACGCCGAGTCACTCGCCGGAACCGGCGGCGCCTCGCTCACCGCTACAGGCCCTTGGCCACCGCTTCGACGGCGCTCGGTGCAACCGCGCCGGCGATCAGGTAGCGCACGCCGGAGCGCTCGAAGCTGAGCAGCGTACCGAGCTCGGTCGGCAGCTCGCTGGCGACGGTCCCGTCGATCTTGACCTGCTGCAGCCCTTCGGGCAGGGAGGAGGTCTGCGACGAGCCGGCCTTGGCCTTGCCTTCGAGCACCGCGATCGTCCCGGGTCCGCTGCCGTGCGTCGTGACCTTGGGGTGTGCGTGTTCGCCGCCCTGCGAGGAGCTGCCCCGGTGTTCGCCGGGCTTGGGCAGCACGACTTCTTCGACCTTGGCGTTGGCGGGCGGCGTGAATTCGAACACGGACGCTTCGACGGGACCGTAGGAGATCGAGGTGGCGGCCAGTTCGAGCACCGGCGCGGCGCTCTCGGTGGAGTAGACCGCCGCGCGCAGCGGCACGCCGTGCACCGCGTCCCAGGAGAGCTCGGTGCCGGCCAGCAGGCTGCCGCCTTCCTTGGGGGAGACCCGCACCGTGTAGGCGGCCTGGCCGGCGACGTCGGTGGGCGTCGCGCCGGACACGTCGGCGTGGTTGCTCAAGTGCGCGATCGCTTCTTCGATCTTGGCCACGCTGGGGACTTCGTGGGGGGCGTTCGAGCCGGAGCCCGAGGCGTCTGCGGATGAGCCGGACCAACTTTCTTCGCCTTCGCCTTCCTTGGGCGGCGTGTAGCGGTCGAGCGTGTTGGAGGAGGCGTCGTACATCGACAGAGTGTGCCCGTCGTAGTAGATCTGGGTGTCTCCCTTTTCGGACTGCAGCTCCAGGCGCACGTGGCCTTCCTTTGAGATCCACAGCCGCCCGGAGGCGCCGGAGAGCAGCGGGCTCGAGGTCAGCTGGCTGGCTTCGCCGCCGCCGCTGGCGAGGTTGGCGCCTTCCAGCAGGTGGTTGGTGAGCTGAACCTGAGCGCTGACGCCTTCGACGGGCGCCGCGGTGAGCGCGTCGTGGACTGCGTCCGCAAGGGGCTTGGGCGGGGGCGTGGGGCCCACGCTCAGAGCGGACGCGAGTGCGGTCGCGCCGACCCCGACCGCGACCAGCACCCCGCATAGGAGCAGCAGGCGGGAGAGGGGCAGGCGGCGGAGGAGGTTGCTCACGGGACGGTGCCTTGGGTCGCGATTCGACGGCTACCACCAAGGCTAGCGCGATCGCTCAAGGGGACCTGAAGGTTGTGTGGGGAGGTTCTCATCTTTTGCGGCCTATTTCGCGCTCGTACGCGCGCGCGCACGAAATAGGGCCGCCAAGTTGTAGGTGCCCGCCCGCGCTATATGCCCGCGCGGGCTATGAAAGGGCCGAGCGAGCGTTCTAGCGCCGCCAACCGATATCGTGCCCGCCGACATGGGACTGGTCCTCATCGTTCTCATCTGTTTGGTGGCCCTCGGCCTCGGCGTGTTCTTCGTGGCGATGCGCGGCGGCCCGCGCGGGGCCCGCAACGCGCTGCACAGCGAATCGAAGGCCGCCCAGCGCGGGCTGACCGCGGTGATCGTGGTGGTGTGCGCGTTCGGCCTGGTGGTGCCTGCGCTGGTGCTGGCCTTCAACGGCGCCCACAAGGCGAGCGTGGGGCCGGGGGGCCTGCACCTGAACGCCGAGCAGCAGAAGGGCCGCGAACTGTTCTCGCACGCCTGCAACCTCTGCCACACCCTCGACGGCGCCAACGCGGTAGGCCGGACTGGCCCGGACCTCGACGTGCTGATCCCCACGATTGCCGCGACGCTCCCGGAAAAGGAAGCGCACGCCGACCGTGAGGCGTTCATCCTGAGCGCGATCCTCGAAGGCCGCGCGCGCGGCCACGGCCAGATGCCTGCGCTGCTCTACCAGGGCCGCGAAGCCGAAGACGTGGCGAACTTCGTGGCGACCGTAGCGGGCCACTGAGAGATCCGTCCGAGCGCGTCGTTAGCTTCACCGCATGGTCGAGAGGACCGTGCGCCACCGGCGCAGGCCCCGCCGTACGCCGATGGAGTGGGTGGGGCCGCACCCCGACCGGATCGCGTCGTGGGCGGTCGTATTGGGGTTCGGGCTGGTGCTCGCGGCGCTCCTCGGGCACTGAGCGCGGTCGGTCGCTCGTAGGGCAGCGGGTGCGTGCCCGTGGTCGCTGCCCCCGCCGGGGTGAGCACTGCGAACGCCGCTGCGGCCGGAGGCCGCCATCAAAACTGCTCTTGCACTCGCTTTGGCCATCCGTCGATACCGGGCGCGCGGGCCATCGACTAAGGTCCGCCCGGGATGGCTGAGCAGCCCGACACGCCCAAGACCGCCGCGGACGTCAGAGCGCTCGTGGAGGAGCGCCAGATCCGCTTCATCCGCTTCTGGTTCACCGACATCCTCGGTCAGCTGAAGTCGTTCTCGATCAACGCCGCCGAGCTCGAGGACGCGTTCGAGGCGGGCATGGGCTTCGACGGCTCCTCGATCACCGGCTTCAACGCGATCGAGGAGTCCGACATGATCGCGCTGCCCGACCCGACCACGTTCGCGGTGCTCCCCTGGCGCCCGGAGGAGCAGGGGGTGGGGCGCATGTTCTGCGATGTCATCACCCCCGAGCGCACCCCCTATGAGGGCGATCCCCGTCACGTGCTGCGCCGCGCGGTGGAGCGCGCGCAGGGGATGGGCTTCGACACGTTCAACGTCGGCCCCGAGCTCGAGTACTTCCTGTTCCGCGACTCCCGCACCACCGAGCCGCTCGACCGCGGCGGGTACTTCGACCTGACGACCCTCGACGCCGGCTCGGACGTGCGCCGCGAGACGGTGCTCGCGCTCGAGCAGCTGGGGATCCACGTCGAGTACACCCACCACGAGGTCGGCCCCTCCCAGCACGAGATCGACATGCGCTACGCGGACGCGCTGAAGATGGCCGACGACTGCATGACGTACCGCATCACTGTCAAGGAGTACGCGATGAAGTACGGGTGGCACGCGACGTTCATGCCCAAGCCCCTGTTCGGCGAGAACGGCTCGGGGATGCACACCCACCAGTCGCTGTTCCGCGAGGGCCGCAACGCGTTCTTCGACCCCGACGACCCGTACTTCCTCTCGGACGTCGGCAAGGCGTTCATCGCCGGCCAGCTGCGCCATGCGCGGGAGATCTGCTCCGTGTTCGCGCAGTGGGTCAACTCCTACAAGCGCCTCGTCCCCGGCTTCGAGGCGCCCACGTACGTGGCGTGGTCGCGGCGCAACCGCTCGGCGCTCGTGCGCGTGCCGCTGTACCACCCCGGCCGCGAGCGCGCGACGCGCATGGAGCTGCGCTGTCCGGACCCCGCGTGCAACCCTTACCTAACCTTCGCCGTGCTGCTGCAGGCGGGCCTGGAGGGCATCGAGAAGGGCTACGAGCTGCCCGAGCCGATGGAGCAGAACCTCTACCACCTCTCCGGCGAGGAGCGCCGACGGCTCGGCGTCGAGCAGCTGCCGGAGACGCTCGGCGACGCGATCGAGCTGACCGCCGAGTCGGAGCTCGTGCTGCGTACCCTCGGCGAGCACATGTTCAACCGCTACGTGGAGATCAAGCGCCAGGAGTGGGGGGACTACCGCGTGCAGGTCTCCCAGTGGGAGCTCGACCGGTACCTCTCGATTCTTTGATTGATGAGCCTCCGCCTGCCGGCTCCGGCACGCGGCGTTGTGGTGGCGCACTCAGGGCGGGTGGCTGCCGACATGGCTACTTGCCCGGGGTCTCGACCGGGGTCGCCGGTGGCACGCCGGAGACGGACTGAGCGAGAGGCACAGCGCACGCGATCCCCGCGGCCGGCGAGAGGTGCAGCTGCAGCGCCTGCAGGAGGTGGCCGAACGCCGCGGGGTGGCGGGGGGCGATCTCGTGCAGTAGGCGCAGCACACCCACCGCGTGCTGTTCGTAGCGGGTCTCGCCGGTGAGCTGCGCGAGGCGCAGCAGGCCCACCGCGGCGGAGGAGGCGCCCGAGGGGATCGGGGAGTCCTCGAGGTCCTTGCGCCGCGCGATCAGTGCCTCCCCATCGGAGGCCGTCGAGAAGAAGCCGCCGCGGTCGGGGTCGGCGAAGCGCTCGATCGTCTGCTCGGCGAGCGCGCGCGCCTCGGTCAGCCACCGCTCCGCGCAGGTCGCCTCGAAGAGCACCACTAGCGCCTCCACCATGTAGGCGTAGTCCTCCAGGTAGCCGCCGATCCGCGCACGGCCCTCGGAGTAGGTGCGCAGCAGGCGCCCCTCGCCGTCGCGCAGCTCGCGCAGGACGAACTCCGCGCAGCGCTCCGCGGCGTCGAGGTACCGGAGCCCGTCCTCCCCGCCGAGCACCGCCCCCGCGTCGGCCAGTGCGGCGATCATCAAGGCGTTCCAGCTCGTCAGGCGCTTGTCGTCGAGGCCGGGCCGGGTGCGGGTCGCGCGGGCCTCCAGCAGCCGCGCGCGAATGCGCTCCCGGGTGGCCGCGTCGGGCCGTGCCGCGGGTGGGTTCCGATCCGTGAGGACGTTGAGACCGGGCTCGGGGTGGTGCGGGTCCACGAAGTT
This sequence comes from uncultured Solirubrobacterales bacterium, assembly GCA_963701215.1. GTDB lineage: Bacteria > Actinomycetota > Thermoleophilia > Solirubrobacterales > Solirubrobacteraceae > Palsa-744. The sequence goes on along the minus strand of OY969580.1, from coordinate 2,530,872 downwards.
GCCCCCCTCGGTCACGCCCAGCCAGCGGGTCGCGGCGTCTGCGTCTGCGCCTAGGACGTCCACGAGCTCCTTGACGGTCCACACGTAGAAGCGGCCCTCCACGCCCTCGGAGTCGGCGTCGAGCGCGGAGTAGAAGCCGCCCTCGGGCCCCCGCATCTCGCTCAGCGCCCAGTCGAGCGTCGTGCGGCACACGCGGGCGAGCCCCTCATCGCGGCTTGGGCCGTGGCCGCTTTCGCGCCCGCTCGCACCGTTACCGGCTTTGCCTCGGCCCTCGGGTTCCGTCTCGCCGCTCAGCCGGTACCCGTGCAGGTACGCGCGGGCGAGCAGCGCGTTGTCGTAGAGCATCTTCTCGAAGTGCGGCACCGTCCACGCCGCGTCCACGGAGTAGCGGTGAAAGCCCCCGCCGAGTTGGTCGTGGATGCCCCCGCGCGCCATCGAGCGCAGGGTGGCGAGTGACATCTCGCGCTCGCCGTGGCGCAGCAGGAGCTCCAGCACAGGGGTCTGCGGGAACTTCGGGGCGCCTCCGAAGCCGCCGTTGACCGTGTCGAAGGACTCCCGCAGCTGCGCCACCGCGGCATCGAGCGCACCCGCGTCGAAGGGCTCCGCCGAGGGCTCCAGGCGTGCGCCGCCGGCGAGCTGCGCGCGTACCCGCTCGCCCCCCGCGCGGATTTCCGCGGCGTTCTCGCGCCACGTCTCTGCGATCGCCTGTAGCACCTGCGTCCACGAGGGCAGCCCGTGGCGGGGCTCCGGGGGGAAGTACGTGCCGCCGTAGAAGGGCACCTGCTCGGGGGTCAGGAAGACGTTCAGCGGCCACCCCCCGTGGCCGGTCATCCCCTGCACGGCCTCCATGTAGAGCGCGTCGACGTCGGGGCGCTCCTCGCGGTCCACCTTCACGCACACGAACTCCTCGTTCATCACCGCCGCGACGCGAGGGTCCTCGAAGGACTCGTGGGCCATCACGTGGCACCAGTGGCAGGACGAGTACCCGATCGAGACCACCACCGGCACGTCGCGCTCGCGCGCCGCGGCCAGCGCGGCCGGTCCCCACGGCAGCCAGTCCACCGGGTTGGAGGCGTGCTGGCGCAGGTACGGCGAGGTCTCCTGCGCGAGCGCGTTGGGCATGGGGTCAGAGTAGTCGGCGTCCGCCACCCGGCCCACCCACCCTGCGGGTGCCCTCGTTGGCCGCGCTCAGCGCAGCCGCGCCAGGCCGGGCAGCGGGAAGTGGACCGGAGGTGCAGGCCACTCGAGCGGGGCCGCCTGCACCCGCGAGAGCTGCGCCCGGGCCGTGCTCACGTCGAAGCGCCGGCCGCCGAGCACACCGGTGGCGCGCCCGCCGGAGGCGATCGTGACGGTGCCGTGCGCGGCGGCGGTGCCGCTGACGTGTACGGTGACGCTGTGCAGGCGCCCCCCGCTTGCAGGGAGGGTGCCCGAGAGCGCGACCCCGGGCACGAACGTGAGGCCGTGCAGGCTCACCGCCGAGGCGCTCAGCCGGGCGTAGCCCCCGTGCAGGCCCCCGAAGCTCGAGCCGGTGGGCAGTTCCTGCTGGACCTGCAGCGTCGCTCCGATCACCTGGCGCTCGAGGTCCACGATCGTGTCGAGCACCGCGGTGAGGGTGCGCCCGGCGGTGCCGCGCAGACCGGGGACCGGCTGCACGTAGGCGAGTCGCGTGGGGGTGACGGGGGTGGGGCTGAAGGGGTCGGGTTCGTGCGTGCACGGCTGCACGGCAGAGCCCGCGAAGAAGGCTTCGACTGCGTCCTGTGCGCAGTCGCCGAAGTCGCTGCCGAGCACGGAGTGGCCGGTGTAGGGGACCACGAGCAGCTGCGCGTCGGGGATCCGCGCGGCGATGGCACGCGCACCCGAGGTGGGGGTGCGCAGGTCCTGGGCGCCGGAGAGCAGCAGCGTCGGCACGTTCGGCAGCGGGCTTGCGGCGGGCGGGGCGGGGGCGGCGTTGGGCCAGTCCTTGCAGACGGGGACGAGGCTGTCCGCCCACGCGGTGGCCGCGTCGAACGGGTAGAAGTCCGAGCTCGGCAGGGCGTGCAGCGCGGCGAGCGCTTCGGCTTCGCGGGTGGCGGGCGCAGCGGAGCGCTGCCAGGGGAACGGCTTCTCTTCGCAGGAGGTCGCGAGGAACAGGGCGTTGTCTTCTTCTTCGCCCGCTTCCCGTTCGGCCTGGGAGCCTCGCGGCTGCAGGGGCACGTTGGGGATCAGCCCTTCCGAGAGCGCCTTCAGGCGCAGCAGCGGGTTGGGGTCGCTGTGCAGCGCCGACTGCACCGCGGCGGGCAGCAGCGCGCGCAGCGCCGGGTTGAGGTCGCCCGCGACGAGCACGTTGTACAGGTCGGCCTCTCTGAGCGTGGTGGAGTGGCGGTGCCCGGCCCCGTCGTACACCGAGCCGCTGAGCGGGTGGCGGCGCAGCCGGGCGGCCAGGGTGGCGATGTCCCCGAGCGGGTTGGCGGTGATGTGGGCGCACGCCCCTTCCGAGCAGAGCTCTTCGAGCACCGGCGCCAGCGCCTGGATCGAGGAGAGCGAGAACGGTTCGGGGCCTTCGGGGAGCACGACCGAGTCGAGCACCAGCGCTTCGACGTGTTCGGGGTACCGTTCGGCGTACTCGAGCGCCACCTTCGTGCCGTAGGAGGTGCCGTACAGCACGAGCTTTTCGTAACCCATCGCTTCGCGGATCGCCTCGATGTCCTGCACCGATTCCTCGCTCGTGAACGCGCCGCGCGCGGGGCCCAGCTGCAGCGCGCACTGTTCGGCGAGCTGCGCTTCGTTGTGCGCCTGTTCCAGAGCGGGGGTGTTGTGGCAGTCGAGCGGGTCCGAGCGCCCGGTGCCGCGCTGGTCGTAGACGATCAGGTCGCGGCTGCGCAACGCGGGGGCGATCGCCTTGGCGATGAAGCCCGCGAGCGGGTTCGCCGCCTGGCCGGGCCCGCCGGCGAGCGCGAGCACGGCGCTCGAGCTCGGCGTGAGGCCCGCCTGCAGCCGCTCGACGCTCAGCCCGATCGTGCCGGGCACCGTCCCGCCGCGGTCGAGGGGGACCGTGACGGTCGTGCAGGCGAAGGCTGCTTCGTGGGGGCAGGGGGTGAAGCTGAGGCTGCTGCTGGTCCCGCTAGTCCCAGGGGAGGCTGCTGAGGAGGCCGGCCAGCCGGCGAGCGGCAGCGCTGACAGCAGAGCCGCGAAGACCGAGAGCGAGGCTCGCCTGTGCATCGGAACCGACAATAGCGGCAGTCGCGGTGGGACTGGAGCGGTTCAAGTGCACCCGCCGGCCCCCCAGTTCGCCGACAAGCGCCTTGTGAGGCCCGAGGCGCAGGGTGCCGCGGGCCGCTGCGGAGCCACCGATCCGCAGCGTGACGCTTTCGGCCTCGAGCTTGCCGGAGATCGTCACGCCCGGCACGTAGGAGTAGCCGTGGAAGCGCAGCCCGCCTTTGGTGAGCTGCGCCCAGCCGGCGCGCAGGCCGCCGGAGTCCAGCGAGGAGGAGACGATGCCCGAGATCCCGCCCGCTCCGCTAGACGTTTCGAGCAGCTGCAGCGCGAACTGGCGGGCGAAGTCGGCGAGCGTGAGCTCGACCGCCTGTAGCGTCCGCCCGGCCCGCCTGCTGTTGCCGTGTGCGGGGGGGACGTCGGAGAGCCGCTCGGGGGGCAGCGGCGCGAGGCTCTCCACGGGCGGCGGCGGGCCGGTGGGGCAGGGGCGGATTGGCTGTACGCCCACTCCGCCGGTGAACATCGCCTGCAGCGCCTTACGCGCGCAGGAGGTGGGCTCGCTCTCGAGCGCCGAGTGCCCGGTGTTCGGCACCACGAGCAGGTGCGCGTCGGGGATCTGCGCCGCGATCGCGCGTGCATTGGCGGTGGGGGTGCGCAGGTCGTCGGCGCCGCTGATGATCAGCGTGGGGACGTCTGGCATCGTTTCCGGCACGACCGGGGGAGCGGGGGTGGCGAACGGCCAGAAGGCGCACGTGCGCAGCTCGTCGAAGTCGAGCATGTTCGTGGGAGTGAAGGGAGCGGTCGCACTTGCAGGCAGGGCGTCGACCGCGGCTGTGGCCTGGGCGAGGCGTTCGGAGGGGCTGGCGGCGCGGCTCCAGGGGAACGCCTCCTCTTCGCAGGTCGTGGTGAGGAACAGCGGCTCGTCGATGTCTTCGCTTTCTTCGCTTTCGCCGCCGTACGCTCCGGAGGCTCGCGCGAGCAGGCGTACGAGCGGGGCGGTGTCGCCGTGAGCGGCGACGGCGCGCGCCGCGGCGGGGAGTTCGGCGCGCAGGATCGGGTTGAAGTCGCCCGCGAGCAGGATGTCGAGCAGCTCGTTGGCGGAGACGTGCACCGTCTGGGGGTGGCCGTGGCCGCCGATCCACCGGCCGCTCAGCGTGCCGCCGTGCATGCGCCGTACGACCCGCGCGAGGTCGCCGACGGGGTTGGGGGTTATCTGCGCGCACTGGTGGTACGCACAGAGCTGGCGCAGGATGCGCGGGATCGCTTCGAACGTCGTGCGGTCCAGCGGGTCTGGGCCGGCCGGCGGCACGACAGAGTCGAGGATCAGCGCTTCGACGTGGGAGGGGTACTGCTGGGCGTACTGCTCTGCGACCTTGGTGCCGTAGGAGGTGCCCCACAGCACGAGCTTTTCGTAGCCCCCCGCGCGGCGCAGGGCCTCAATGTCGGCGACGGAGTCGGGGGTGGTGTAGAAGGCGCGTTCGGGGCCGATCTGTTCGGCGCAGGCGGTGAGCAGCGCTCCGGCGGAGTGGTAGGAGCCCGGCTGTTCGAAGCCGTGGCAGGAGAGCGGGTGCGACAGGCCGGTGCCGCGCTGGTCGAAGACGAGCTCATCGCGCGTGTCGAGGATCGGGCCGAGCATTTCGGTGAAGTCTTCGGCGAACGGGATCGCAGACTGCCCGGGCCCGCCGGCGAGCGCGATGACCGCGGAGCTTGCTTCTCCGAGGGGCGCGCGGCGGCGGCGCACCGCGAGCGTGATCGTCCCCGGCGTGGCTCCGGAGGGGTCGAGCGGGACGGTGAGGTGCCCGCAGGCGAAGTTGTTGCTGCCCGGACACGGGCCGTACGCGATCTGGGCTCCGGCGGGGGCCGGGAGGGCGCACGCGAGAGCGAGGGGCGCCGCCAGGAGCGTGACGGCAAGCTTCCTGACTTGGAACGCGTTTCGAAACGATCGGCACGCCCGGATGCGTCCCTGTACACGGCGCTGGATCACCACGTGCCGGCTTGCCCGTGCCACCAGCACGAGCTTCACCGGCCCGCGTCGCCCAGCTTGGTCCAGGAACGCCCCGGACGCACCGCCTGTTTCGAAACGCGTTCTACCGTTCGCACCAGTTGGAATCTAGCCGATCGGACAGCGGGGTGCGCCAGTGCCAGCGCACGGGCGGTCCGGACGTCTGTCTGCGTGGTCTGTACCGGTCCGTCCTGCTGCCGGCGCGGCGTGTCCTGCCGCTCGTGCCTTGTAACCCCTTGGAGGTCGTTCGATCACTTGGGTGCGCCTGAAGGAATGTGTGGATGTAGGGTCTGCGCGGTGGACCGCGCTCGTCAGCCCGTGACTGCTCCAGGGGCCCCAGCGGCGATTGGCCCGTACAGCCACGCGGTACGGGTGGGGGAGCTGCTGTTCTGCTCGGGCCAGATCCCGCTGGATCCGGTGAGCGGCGAGGTGGTGGGCGCCAGTGCGGCCGAGCAGGCGCGGCGTTGCCTGGAGAACCTGCAGGCGGTGTGCGCGGCGGCCGAGACCACGCTCGAGCAGGCGGTGCGCCTGACGGTCTACATGACCGACCTGGAGCGCTTCGGCGAGGTCAACGAGGTGTACCGCGGGTTCTTCACTGCCGACCCCCCCGCGCGAGTGACGGTGGGGGTCGCGGCGCTGCCGCGGGGTGCGCTGGTTGAGATCGACGCGGTGGTGGCGCTCGGGCCTGGCGCGCCCGGGGGCGCTCAGCCGGGCGAGGTGTCGGGCGGGCAGACCGTGTCGCCCCAGCCGCCAGAGCAGCCCATGTCGCCGCCGCTGCCTGCGCCGCTCTCTGTCCCAGAGGGCGTGTACCACGTGGAGCTGCGCCACTTCCCGCGCAACGTGTGTCGCTTCAACTTGAGCGCCGAGGAGCTGCGGACCACGGTGCTGGAACCGTGGGTGGCCGACCGGCCGTTCGAGCTGGGGGAGCTCAGGTGGGACCCCCGCCAGGCGCGGCTCCTGGTACTGGAGGGCCCGCGAATCCCGCCGGACCAGCTCTCGATGGGTCGGGGCTGGCGCGCCGCCCAGCGCCAGGGCCGGGACGTGACGGCCCAGCTGCTGGGCGTGGCCGCGGGGCCGCCGCGGGCCTGAGGCGTTCGCCGGGCGCGTGCAGCGCAGCCTCATGGGCTGACGCCGGGCGTTCGTGGGAGGCAGTGGAGCGACGCGGGCATCGTAGGCCGTCGATGCGGGGCGCGACAGACCCGCCGCTACACTTCGCTACCCACGCGGTGGGCGTAGCTCAGCTGGTAGAGCTCCGGGTTGTGGTCCCGGCGGTCGGGGGTTCGAGTCCCCTCGCTCACCCCTAAATGACCTGCAAATAGGCATCTTTTCAAGAGTCCACTAAACGGAATTTTGCCCTGGGGTCCAATTTGGGGGCCAAATTTTTCGATTTCTGCGCTGATGGCGGTTGTGGGGCCGCGCGCGATGCGACGCGCTGGTCTCTCGCCTGAGGCTGCTATGCAAGGACCAGAGCGGCATTGCGTCCAAGGTGGCGACATGTCGAGAGGTTTCAGAGGCGCTTGCATCTCGCCAAGGGTGTCGGGCAAGCTTGGGTCGGATCCCGGCGGTCGGGGGTTCGAGTCCCTTCGCTCAACCCGAGGCCATTTCGCTTTAGGCCCGACGCTCATCCATTGGGGACAGGGCGACGTTCTGTCGTCCGCTATGTGTTCAATGACACGTTCCATGTAGCTTCTGCATGAGCCCGCCGCTCGGCTCGCTAGCCTCCAAAGGGCATGTTTCCGGCACTATTGAGCACTCGTTCGCCGCTTTTGGGTCGGCACGCCCTGATTGGCTGCTCGACTGGCTACATGGAGCACGATCGCGAGAACTGGCCTCGACTCGTCGAACGGGCGGCGGCGATATCGAGCCTCGCGGTTGAGCTGTCTGCTATTTCAGAGCCCGAGCTTCCAGGCTTGCTGAGGTACCTGCAGCAAGCCCCCCAGCTCCCGTTTCGCTATGTCAGCGTGCACGCGCCGTCCAAGGCCCGGGAGCTCCATGAGCGAGAGCTGGTTGGGATGCTTGCGCGTCTGCCTCTCTGGATTGACGCGATCGTGATGCATCCGGACACGATCGTAGACCCTGTCTGCTATGCGTCGCTGGGTAGGAGGCTCGTGCTTGAGAACATGGACGACCGCAAGAATGGCGGTCGCTCCGCGGTCTCGCTCGACGCGTTTTTCGAGGCGTTGCCCGAGGCGGGGCTTTGCTTTGACATCGCCCACGCGAAGTCGGTCGATGAGACGATGGCCGAGGGCGAGGCAATCCTGAAGCAGTACGCCAACCGGCTACGCCATGTCCACGTGAGTTCGCTTGATGCGGCTTGCCATCACGTGTCGCTTACCGCCGACGATGAGGATCTCTTCTGGTCGTTGCTGGAGAGTTGTCGCGACGTGCCATGGATTCTCGAGGCGCCTCCGCCGACCTCGTAGACGACCCGCGGGGGCAGTGCGAGCTGCTCGCGGAGCGCGGTGGCATATCGGTGCCTCACATCGCCGAGGCGCGCGAGCACACTCGCGAGAGGCTTGCGGAGCTGCACAGCGCCTTCAGGGGTGAGGATCTCGCTGAGGGCCTTTCGGTGTGTGTGTTCGGGTCTTGGGCGCGTGAGGAGCTGACCCCGGGCAGCGATGACGACTGGGCCGTCCTGGCCGCCGAGCCTTTCGCGGTTGACGACGGCGACGTGGTCTCGGCGATGGCGATCGCTCAGCGCCATCTGGGCACAGGCGATCGGGCGCCCGGGACGCAGGGCGTCTTTGGGGTGCCGTTTGACCTCGCGAGCCTCGTTGACAACATCGGGCTGGACGCGGATACCAACACTAATCTCACCCGCCGCATGCTCCTGCTCTTGGAGTCCCGCGAGGTCGCCGGTGCGGTGCACGAGCATGCTTGGCGAACGGTGCTCGATCGCTACCTGAACTACGGCGTCAAGGATTTCCGTCCACCCCGGTTCTTGCTGAACGACCTCACGCGCTACTGGCGCACGATCTGCGTCGACTTCGAGGGCAAGCACCGGGATACACAGGGCAACGACCCCAAGTGGGTATCGCGCAACGCCAAGCTGAGAACCTCGCGCAAGCTGCTCTTCGCGGGCGGCCTCATCCCGATTATCCTCTGCCATCTCCACGAGCGCACCGCGATGAGATCATTCCTCGAGCGGTGGCTGAAGGCGCCACCATTGGACCGCCTTGCGGCTGCTTTTCTGTGGGCCGAGGCAGAGTCGGAGGGCGCCAGAGCACTGCGTGCGTACGACCGCTGGCTGGCCATCCAGCTCGATCAAACAGCCCGAGATGAACTCAAAGCGCTGCGGCACGACACCCGCCGGCAATCGCCGCTATTCAGCGAGATCACCGAGATCGGCCGGCAGTTTGAGCGCGCGGTGCTCGCACTGCTATTCGAGACGCGCCTCGCTGCCCTCTCCCAACAATACGTCGTCTTCTAACAAAGGTAATTGCCTGTGAGAACGATCCGTGGGCAGTGCTGTTCATCGTCCGGAGGGGGAGTCTGGGGTCCATTGATCGAGATGCTCGCTTGCACTGATGTAAGCGGAAGCCTGCCTGATGCGTGAGGAGTTCGAGTCGGATCAGCCGGACTGAACGGTGTCAATGCCTGCCAGCGCGGGGCTGCTGGCTCCTCGAAGACCGGGATGACGCGACGCACGAACCAGGACCGGGGCCGCACCTAACCCGCGGTTCGCGGCGGAGCGGTACGTGCTCGACGCGAAGCGTCCTATCCTCTTGCTTCATGGAAGAGTCGCAGCTGGCGGGGGACAGGAACTCTCACGAAGAGGATCAGGGCGGCACTCGGACCCCAAATAGACTGGAGCGTCAGATCCGGTTTGGGCTCGCCGACCTCAACCCGAGCAACGCTGCTCACGTTTTTGAGGAGCTCTGCCGGCATTTTGCACAGGCTCGTTTAGTGAGTAACGTCCTACCTGCCACCGGGCCTGTGGCTAGGCACGGCGATCAGGGTCGTGACTTCGAGACCTTCCATACATTCTTGCGAGACGAGCTTGGTCCGCACGGCGCATTCCTAGGTTTGGTCAGCGACGGCCCAGTGGCGTTCACCTGCACGCTTCAGCACGGAGACCTCCCCGGGAAGATCCGCTCTGACGTCAAGAAAATTCTTGCCAGCGGCACCAAGGTGGTCATGATTTACGTCTTCCTCGCCGCCCCAATGCCGATGGGGGTGCAACACGGTCTACAGGAGGAAATCAAAGAGAACTACAGCGTTGAGATCAAGATCATAGACCAGTATCTGCTGGCTGCCCAGCTTGCCTGCTGGGATACTTTCTGGATAGCTGCCGAGTACTTTTCGATCCCTGCGGAGCTGGCTCCGGCGCGTGAGGATCGCGATGGTGACTCCCAGCCGACGTGGTACTTGGAGGCTCGCGAGCGGTGGCGAGAACGCGGTGCTGCGCGGCCTTTGCTTACCGATGTTCTCGATGTAAAGAATGGCCTGAGTCATGCCGTCTTCGATCGCAGGGCACGCGGTGACCTGCCTTTCTGGCTCGGACTCATGCGCTCGGCGCTTGTCGAGGGCGCAGACCTCGAGGTGCGTCAGCGCGTTCGCTACGAGGTAGCCGTCGCGATGATCCGGGGCATCCGCGACCTTCGGGTCGCCGACTCGGAGGTCCGCAGCTTTATGGCGGAGGTCGTGCCCGCTGGGGACAACTTGGCCGGGGAGAACCGAGCCGAGGAAGACCCAGCTGGAAATGACCCTGTGCGTCTCCAGGATGCCACTGTGCTCCTCTCCTACGCCACGACGGCTGCGATGTTCGGCAGGACTTCGATCACGCCCCGGGAGCTGGTCGATTGGCTTGTCAGCTTGCGAAAGCGGGTGCATGACTTAGAGCGCCTAACAAAAGTGGTGGACTTGTTTGAGGCAGATCTTGGCGCAGGCGAGGGTGAGCATGGCTTCGTGGATGTCGGCGCGGCGTGCGTGGCGGCGGGCGAGGTAGCGGTTGGCGTGCAGCCAGGAGATTGTGCGCTCCACGATCCAGCGCTCGCGTCCCAGTCCCGAGCCGTGGCCGGTTTTCTGCCTGGCGATCTTGGGGACGATGTGGCGGTCGCGGAGCTCTTTGCGGTGGCGCTTGGAGTCATACGCCCGGTCGGCGTACAGGCGCCGGGGCCGGAACTTGCCGTGACGGCCGGTCGGCGGGACGCGATCGGTGAGCTCGGTGAGCTGCGTGATGTCGTGGCGGTGTCCGCCGGTCAGCGTGACCGCCAGCGGGGTTCCCCTGCCGTCGACCATCACATGATGCTTGCTGCCAAGACGGGAGCGATCGACAGGCGAGGGGCCGGTCTGCTCGCCCCCCCTTTAGCCCGCACATGCGAGCTGTCCACGACCGCACGGGACCAGTCGATCTGGCCGGCGTCCTGCAGCTCGTCCAACAGCACCTGGTGCAACCGGTTCCACACGCCCGCCTCGCTCCACTCGTGCAGGCGCCGCCAGCAAGTCATCCCTGACCCACAGCTCATCTCCTGGGGCAGGTCCTCCCACGGGATCCCGGTTTTCAACACGAACAGGATCCCCGTCAGCGCCGCCCGGTCGGGTACCCGCGGGCGTCCCGTGATCTGCGGCTCGCGCTCCGGCAAGATCGGCTCGATTCGAGCCCACAACTCGTCTGGAAGAAGAGGTTTAGCCATGACGCAGGACTTCGACAGCCCCACGACGAATCCTACCTTTTGTTAGGCGCTCTTACTGCATGTGCATCCGCTACCGACGCGACGCGCACGGCTGCTACAGGTGCGTGGTCAACTGGGCCTGCTACGCGATCCGGGCAGCATCAAAGTGCCAGCGTATCCCATAGAACTGCCTGACCCAGCAGATCTGCTGGACGAGTCCGTCGCCGACCGGACGCCAGACTCCTCAGTGCCCGTCGCAGCGTCTCGAGATCTGGTCGATATTGACGACGCGATGGATGCGTGGAAGGAGCTTGCGCGGCAACTGCTCGACACGCCCCTGTTCCCCGTTGACGACATGTCCGAGATTCTTCGTGTCCTCGCTCCCGTGCTTGTCGAACACGCGTATTGGTCGGAGATCATCGAAGCATTCGACGCTGCGGTTGCGCGCACCCAGGGTGGCGCGGCGGCAGCTGCATGTGCCCGCGATCGAGCCTCCGCCCTGCTCGACGTCGGCCGCGTGCGCGACGCGCTGCGCGAGCTGCACCGGGCGAAGATCGGCCTGTGGTCGGGCGATGAGCTGCGAGCCGCTCTGCTCACCATGCTCGCGATTTCGCGCTGCTATGCGCAGCTCAACCTACCGCTCGCGGCGAAGCAGTATGCCCTTGCCGTGGCTGGCGTGGCGAGCGGCGCAGGTTCCGATTTTCGTGATCTTGTGCCGGTCGGTATGCTCGACGCGGCGGACGTCGAGTTCCGCGCTGGGGCGTGGTGCTCAGCACTCGAGCTGATCGACATCGGCATGATGGCGTACTACCTCCTGGTAGATGAGAGTGTGAACGAGGTGGCGCGAGAGATGGCTGGCCGCGCAATCGTCGAGCTGGGAATGCTGCTGCGTGGGGCGCGGACATTCGCGCCGGCCCTGGTTCCGCGCGTCGAAGATGTGGCTCGCCGACACGCCGTTCTTGAGCTGTTGCAGCGCGTTCTCAAAGAAACCCCCGAGGGGGACGCCGATACCCTAGTTGAACTCGGCGACGAGCAGCTACAGAGCCGACCGTTCAGCGACCTCGGCGCAGAACGGGTCATTCGGTTCAAGGCGCTCGGTTTGGACTGGCGGATACATTGCCAAAACGGCTACCGGTATGTGCTCGCCGCAGAGCGACTAGCCGCGATCGCACAGATCATGTCGGTCGAGCTCGCCGAACACGACCTCTGCCTGCTTCCAGCAGCCATCGATATTCGGATCGAACTCTTCGAGGGAACGCCTGACAACAAAAAAGACAACGTGGACCTGCAACCCACGGACGATGGCCGCGAGTGGGTTGTGAGACTCACCCCGTTCGTATCCCGCGAGACGTTTGACTTCGAGGCAAGCATCTACGAGCTTGTAACTGTCCTCAGGATGGTCTTCTACGATGTCTCTCTGCTACCCAAGGAGCGCTTCGCGAAGACCTTCGAGCAAGCATTAGAGAGGGACTTCTGGCCCAAGGCCGTGTCCGGCCGCCCCTATGACGAACGTGCAGCCGTTGTGTCGGAACAACAATTTGATGCCACCCGGCGACACGAGCTGCAATCTCAGGCCGACCCGCTTGCGCGTGAGGTTCCAGAGCACGCAGAACTGGCCTGGCAGGCCGGGCCGGGACCGACGTACTCAGAAGCCACTGCGCACAAATTGCTCGCGCGTCACTACGAGCGTCTGCCAGCAATCATGCCCCGCACGCTGCTTCGCCTGCAGCGCGATCCTTCCTTCCTCGCCACCGTGGCCGAGTTGCGCACGTCCGGTTGGCGCGACTGGCATCTACTCAACAGTATTTACAATATACTCGTGCGGTTCTGCGTTGCTAATGCGGGACTGAACACGCGCGAGACGCCCGAAGTGCCAAGCGCGGCCGAAGCCATGAAGAAGTCGTTGCTCTCACCGGAGGCAGATGACGAGCCGGAGGTGCCACTCCAGGCCTTCTCTACATCGGCGCTCCGGTGGGGGCTAAACCAGTCCATTTTCAGCATGCTCAGCAATTGGAACCTGCAGCTGCACTCACCCCACACGAACTCTGCTATTGGGCGACTGTTGGAGGCACGCTACGCCTTTTGGACGGACGACATCGAGCACAACGACCCGTTCGAGCCGCGCGAGACACAGACTGTGTGAGGCATATCGCGGACGATTTTGGAGTCAGCGTGCCGTTAGGGAGGTCGGTGCTGTATGGACTAGAAGTAAAGGAGCCTGTCCAGGATCTTGCGTTGGATGTCAAGCGCAACGCTGTCGTCAACCAGCCTTGCTCGCCGCAAGTGGCGAAGCTGGTCAAGCTTCTCAACGATGTCCTTGCTGGGACCGACGCTCACACCTGGTGGCCACCGACCCGGCACGGTTCCTGTGATCCCACAGACCAGCAGATGGAAAGCGTGCTCCTGGTTCGCCTGCTGCCGGAAGTCAACCCACGTATTAAGGTCGAGGAATGTCTCCCAAAGGGTTTTAGAGAGTTCAGCGTCAGCGCTCGGTAGTAGCACCGGGATTACGCGAAACCCCTCGTCCTTCGCCTGTCGGTTGAGTGCCTTTTCGATCTCCTTCTCAAACCAGCCTCGGGGAGTGTGCTCACCGAGACAAATCGCACAGCTTGCCGCCTGCTCGAGCCCGCGCGCTATCTCTCGCTGCCCCACTTTGCCGGGAATCAACACCCACCGATCAAGCCATGGGCGTATCTGGTATTGAACTTCAAGCCGCGTTGCGAGCTTCTCGACCCACTCGGCATCTAAATGAGAATGGCTCAAGAAGACGTGGTAGCTACCATCTGCCTCAAAAGGCGCCATCGTGCTCATACGACGTTAGATCATCATGGTTACTGTCGGTGGAGAGCCGATCCTCCCTGTGGAAGGCGGAGCGGGGGAAGGCGTGGTGGTTGTGGTGCCAGGCATCCCCGAGCGAGGGGAGGGCGAGCCAGAAGACGTTGGTGGAGTGGTCGTCGATCGCGAAGCGGCGGCTGCCGAAGAAGTGGCAGATCGAGTTGATCGACCAGGTGATGTGGTGCACGAGGAAGATCCGCACGAGCCCGGCCCAGAGCAGCGCGGTCAGGGCGACCCCCAGTGACCCGCCGCTCAGCGCGAGCCCCAGCGCGAACGGGACCGCGAGGCTGGCGAGCGCGATCAGCGGGAAGGCCCGGTTGATGCGCCGCATCCCGGGGTCCTCGACCAGGTCGCGGGCGAAGCGTCGCAAGGAGGCCTGCCCGTCGGTCTCGAACAGCCAGCCGACGTGGGCGTGCCACAGCCCGCGCGCCATACCGAGCAGGCCGACGCCGTGGCCGGTGTGGGGGCTGTGGGGGTTGCCCTCCTCGTCGGTGAAGGCGTGGTGCTTGCGGTGGTCGGCGATCCAGTCGATCACCGGTCCTTGCAGGGAGGTCGAGCCCATCACCGCGAGCGCGTAGCGCAGGCTCTGGGGCTGGAAGGCGCGATGGGTCAGCAGCCGGTGAAAGCCCACGGTGAGTCCGACGGCGCTCAGCAGGTACATGGCCGCGAAGATCGCCAGGTCGCGCGGGCCGAGCAGATGGTTCCACCGCAGCGTAGCGGCGGCGATCACGCCGAGGAACGGGACCACCACCGCGGCGATGTTGACGTTGCGCTCCAGACGGGTCACGGTTACCCCAGATTACCCGGGCCGGGTGACCGCGGTTACAAAGACCCACGGGCGCGAAGGCCCCACGGGAGCGTGGGCTACCGCCCGGATGACCCGCTGCGGACGAGCTGCGATCGTCTCGAGGTCCGCTCGGCAGGCTTCCGCCTCGTCCGGCGAGCGCGGACGTGAGCCGCTTGTCGATCGCCCCTGTACGCTGATCGAGTGGCCCTCGACACAACGCGAGAACCACCCACGCCGGCAGTCCTCCAAGAGCTGCTCGACGAATCGCTTGCGCTACTTGAGGCCGCAGTCACGGGCTACCACGAGCGCGGCGAGGTTGTCCTAATCGCACCCGCCGCCACGACGATCCGCAAGCTATGTCACGCGACCGGCAGCCAGACGCCTCTCCTCGCGCAGGTCGAGGCTCACGGCGCCGTCGTGCCTGAGTTTCCCGACGCCAGCCCCGGCACCGCGATGGGGTTCGGCGTGACGTTCCACTTCCGCTGGCCTCAGATCGTGAATGCCAAGATAACCTCCCCCATCGAGCACGAGAAGGCGGGCCTGTCGCCGTGGCGAAAGTGGTGGAAGTCGAATGCGTTGTGTCTGCCGGCCGACCCCGCGACCGGATGGCAGGCTGGACGCCTCGGCATCTCCCGAGAGCGCCTCGTAACTGAGTGGGCGAACCGCTACGGTGGCGCGCATGTGGACACTAAAGGGGCCGAGCGCTGGCTCACAGACCTCGTGAATATGGAGCATCTCGGCTATTGGTCCGACACGATCAACGAGCAAGGGAGGCGAGAGGCAGCCCTCGTCTGGTTCGATCAGCCGCACTCCAGCAACGTGAGCTGGCACCAGCTCACCGTCCCTTCCCGCGCTTTAGCGCATCTGGTTCTTGTGCGCCTGGCCGCCGAGGTCATGACCGCGTACGGGCGGCCCGTCCCCGATACCGTGGCAACAATGTTCGGCATCCCCACGCCTCCCTTCTAGAGCCCGCCCCGAGAGTCATCAGCCACCGGCGTGTACACGGCGCAGGTCACGGCTGAGCTGTAGCCGGCCCGTCATCGAGCAGGTCTCCCATGCTCGGCAGTTCGGCGCCAAGCGCTTGGATAGCTTCAAGCTGTCGCTTCTCACGGGGATCCTCGATCGTCTTGGGGTCGCGGGTCTTGAGAATCTCGAACAGCTCTGCCTGCGACTTCCCGAGCCTCGCTTCGAGCTTAGGCGCGGCGAAGATGCACAACTCGACCGCCAACTCGGCGCAGTCCAGAGCGAGTCGCTCGATCCGCTTCACCACGGCGTCCATCCCGTCGCCGGCCATCGCCCTGATGACCTCGGGGTCTTCGATCAAGTGGTGGACGATCTCGTTGCGACGGTCGATCGCATCGCCTAGCCGCTCGTCAAGGTCGGCGGGCAAGTCAAGTCGCCGCAGTTCGCGTAGTAGCTGACCCCCCGTCAATTCTCCGATCCTCGCTAGCTCTTTATCGAGCTCCGCGCTCTGAGCGACGCTTGCAGCCGAGTTGCGTTCAATGAGCAGTCGTGCGATTTCAAACCGTAGATTCTGCTCGAGTCCAGCGACCGCCAGCACCGCCCGGCCCACCGCGAGGAACAGACGCGCGGCCCCCTCGTCGGGCTCGTCGAGGCCGGCGGTCACTCGGGGACGCTCGCCAGACATCAGCCGAGAGTAGCCGAGCGGACGGCGCAGACGGCCGTAAGCGGCTCGCACTTGCCCACAGCTTCCAACCCGGAGGTTGGGGTGAACGCGCAGGTGCGGTACTCGTCCAGCTCGCGCACAGGCTCGGCGTCAACTCCAAGGACTACGATCGCCAGCGAGCCGAGGTGCTGAACGACACGGTCGCCTACCTCTGTGCGGCTCGCTGGGGCTCGACGTCTCGGGCGAGAGCATCCCTTACATCGCCAGCTGGGCGAGCACAAGAAGACACTGGCGCATACGAACACCTGTTCGTGCAGTCTGGTAGACTTCGCGCGGATGAGCCAGCCTAGGAAGCACCACATCGTTACGGCGGGCTATGTGAGGCGCTTTACGCACGGCGACGTCGTCACAGTTCACGGGCAGGGTGGGCGGGTGTACGACGAAGGTCCGGGAGGCGTGGGTTACCAGCGTGACTTCTGGGGATCACCGGAGCTTGCGAGCAGGATCGAGGCCGCGTTCTGCAAGCTGGAGTCCTTTGCCCTGAATGTGATCGACGACATCCAGGGCCGTTGGCCGCTGACGGGCGGTCATCGCGCTGCCCTGGGACAGTTCCTCGCCCTGCACATAGTTCGCTTGCCAGCTTACGGAGGGTTCACACGTATGCTGGGCGAGTGTGCAGCGCGGCAGACGATCGCTGACGGGGTCGTGGAGTACCAGCTAGATCCGGAGGAGGCTGCAGTGTACGCCGAGGCTCTGCGCGACGAGAGCATGCACGTAAACACTCTTGTGAGGCAGATGTCTCGGATCGCCAGCTTCTTCTGCAGCATGCACTGGAGCTTGGTCGAGTTTCCCGAGGACTGGCTCATTTCATGCGATCAGCCAGTCGTTCTGCTGCCGCACTTCCCTTCTCCGACCACCCCCGCGTCAGCGATCACACCACAGGGGCTTGCGGCCACTCTGGAGGGGCGCTTCACGCTTGATCCGCGCCATGCTCTCCTGCTCACTTGGCACGAGACGGAGGAAGCCACGCTCGCCGGCACGTATGCGCAAGCATGCAGCATCAACTGTGCGTTGAGAGCACAGACCCTCCAGGAATGGTTCTGCCGCGCAGGCTCAACCCCACCGTTTCTCGCACCACCACTGGCGGACGAACGCATATATCCGATCTCGATCGAGCTGCTGCCGGGTTACAACGTAGGCAGCGCCGCTGCGTCCAAGCGCCGGCTTGCTGCTGAGGATCTCGTCCTCAGGATGGTCAACGAGCAGACGCCAGCGAACGAGATGCGCTGGGTGCGGGTCAGCGAGGGAGCACCGGCCTAGTCGGCTAACTCGGGTAGATCCGGGCTGTTTCTCGAAGAACTCCCGGGCTTGGAGTAAGCGGACCAGAGATTGACTCGGTACGAGCCGTAGCCGACTGCTGCTCTCTGCTCGACCGAGTGTCGCCACGGACGGCGACGTGACCCTCGCAAGGGACGGTGGGTGTCGCGCAAACCGGGGGTCTGTCCGGGGGGTTGAGGACCATTCTGGGTATGCCCCAGAACTTTCTTGAGTGTGGTCGTGAGCAGGTGTTTTTGATGCCGCCGGACCCGCGGGATTGGCTGCCGGAGGGTCATTTGGCGTGGTTTGTGTTGGCGTCGGTGGAGGAGATGGATCTGAACGCGTTCTATGGCTCCTACCGCCGGGATGGGTGGGGCCGCGCGGCGTTCGAGCCTTCGATGATGGTGGCGCTGCTTTTGTACGCCTACGCGCGGGGTGAGCGGTCCTCGCGGGGGATCGAGCGTCGGTGCGTTGAGGATGTCGCCTACCGGGTGATCGCTTGCCAGCAGACGCCGGATCACGCGACGGTCGCGCGGTTTCGTGTGCGCCACGAGACAGCCCTGGCGGGCTTGTTCAGCGAGGTGCTTGGGCTCTGTCGGGAGTCGGGGCTGGTGAAGGTCGGGGTGATCGCGATCGACGGGACGAAGGTGCACGCGAATGCGTCGCGTCACTCAACCTCGACTACGAGCAGCTCGCCCGCGAGATCCTGAAGGAGGCGGGTGAGATCGACGCTTGCGAGGACGAGCTCTACGGGGAGGAGCGCGGCGATGAGCTACCTGAGCATCTGCGGACCCGTGAGGGGCGACGTGCTGCATTGCGTAAGGCTAAGCAGAAGCTCGCGCGCGAGCGTGCAAGCAGAGAAGACGCGAAGGTCGAGGCGGCTGACGCGGAATCGCAGGGTGTGAAGCTCGTGCTTGATCCCGAGGTGATCGTTGCTCGGATGCAGGGCCGTGAGGGGTGGGTACGCGAGGCGCGCCACCAGCTCGATGAGCACCGGCGGCTACAGGCTCAGCCGATTCCACGCTCGCGACCCGAGCGGCTGCTGCAAGCAGAGCAGCGCCTTCAGGAGAACCAAGGCCACCCGGCGCGAGCTAGAGCAGATCGGTATGAGCGACACGCCCGGGGTCGCGGTCGCAGACAGCGGCTACTGGCATGAGCAGCAGATGGACCAGGTCGTGAACATGGGCACCCAGGTCCTGATCCCACCCGATGCCGGCAAGCGCGACACACCCCGCCGCGGCTGGAACGGCGGGCGCTACGCGTTCATGCGCACCGTACTCGCCGGCGAGCTTGGCGGCGGGCTTTACCGAAAACGCAAGGCGATGGTCGAGCCCGTGTTCGCTCAAACCAAGCACAACCGGCGCATCAACCAGTTCCAGCGACGAGGCAGATCCGCCGCACGCTCGGAATGGCGACTGATCACCGCGACACACAACCTACTCAAGCTCCACAAGCACCACCTGGCCGTCCAGACCCCCTGAAACGGCACCTGGACCTCACCAACACCCCGACCAGGCCCACAGAACCCGACCCCTACGAGCACCACTGCCATCGCCGTTAGCGCTCACCATCGCCCGCAACAACTTTGCGCGACACCCACGACGAGAAGGAGGGCCGCATGCTCAAGGAGCGTGTGTTATCTGGAGTTCGTCCATCAGTTTCATCAGGTTGCGCTTGGGCCGGTGGACGGTGCGGACTTCGGCGAGGTAGGCGTTGAAGTCCGCTGGCCGGTCGCACTCGGCGAACAACGGACGGATCGTCTGGTCGATTAACCGCACCGCATCGGCGTAGGAGCGCTTGTCTTTGCCGGCGATCGTGCGCTCGACGTGGCCGCGGTAGACGGTGAGCGTATCCTCCGGGTGCTCGACTCGGCGCTGGTCGGCCAGCTCCAGCCACAGCGTGTCCGTGCAGCCGCCTTCGCTCGCGGCCCGCCATGCGGCCTCGGGGTCGTCCTCCCAGAGGAATACGCGCACCAGCTCGGAGTTGCGATCACGCAACGACCAGTGGGGAGCATTGGCGTCGTGCGAGGGCTCGGGGTTTTTGAGCAGTGCGAGTGCCGCCGTGCGGTGCTCGGTCCACTCGTCGAGTGCCTGGGCGTCGGTCGCCAGCTCGCGGTAAGTATCGAGGGCCGGCCGCGAGACGAACGCTGCCCACGACTGCTCGAGCGCGTCGGTGGTCCGGCGACGACGCCGGTACTCCTCGATCAGGAACGCGCGTACGCGCGGATCGGGTGTGTCGGGGAACTCGGCCATGCCCTGCTCGGCCCACGCGAGTGCCGCGTCGTCGTCGCCGTGGGAGTGGCACAGCTCGGCGATCTGCAGGAAGCTGTAAGCGCTCGCCAAATCGCGTGCCCGCACGGCGATCTGGTCCGGGAGACCGCCAGAGATCTCCGCGAGCGTCTCCATGATCCGCGTGATCCGCAAGCGCGAGCCGTAACGCCCACTGGAGTCCTCGCCCGGAGTGAGTCCAGGTACCTTCGCCCAGCGTGTTTGGGCGAGCTCTCGGTAGCGCTCCAAGCCCGCATCACCCAGCACCTCGGCGTAGCGCAGCGCTGCTCGATCAAACACATCCCAATGGCCCTCCAGCTCGCGCGCGAACAGCCGCTCCGCCAGCGCCGCTGGGTCCAGTGGCGCACGACGGCACGCGTCCAGGTGCAGTTCCTCCAGACGGGCAGCTACATCGCTCATCTGGCCATCGGAGTCGTCGATCTGCTCAAGCGCCTGCTCGAAGGCCGTGAGCGCGTACTCCGCCAGCTCGACGACCTTACCGGCTTGGCCCCGTGCGAGCAGCTCATCGAGCGTGTCGATCGTCTCTTCGATGCCGCGCACATAGCCCCACACCTCCCGGTAGTGCACGAACCCGTGGTAGGCGAACGCCTGGTCGATCAACGCGCGTAGCGAAACCACGTCGACCGGCGCGCCCTGCTGCGGCCGCGTCGTCATCAACAGCAACCGCCGCGCGAGCCGCTCGTCCTCGTGGGCGTGCTCCACCAGCAGCTCTACGAGCGAATCCGGCGGGAGCGTCTGAAGATAAGCGCGCACGTCATCGAGCGTTGGCGCCGACAGACCCTGATCGTCCAGCCAGCTCAGCGCGACCGCCACGCAGTGCTTGCAGAACGCTCCGTCGGTCCCGACCGGGCAGGAGCATGAGAACCGCAGGCCATCCTCCCCAGCGCGCAGCTTCACGGTGTAGTCCGCGGCTCCCTGCACCGTCGCGCTGACACGCTCCGCGCCCGCTCGCAGCGGGCCGACCCGGCCCTCCTGGTAGTACCCCACTCCCCGTCCAAACGAGCGGGGCGAGGCGAGACGCTCGATGACCGCTTCGTTCAGGACGCTCGACAGCCGATCCGACATGCAGACCGTGAGACTACGCTGCGCGCGACCCTCACGCGGTGGCTACCGGGGCGTCGCGGCACACTGTAGGACCATGGCTGGGGTCCAATTTGGGGTCCAAATTGAGACGAACTCGGAGGCACTCAGAAGCATTCAGAGCCAGTAAGCACGGGCCATGTAGCCTGAGAAGTACGGGGACCGGCGGGTTGTGGTCCCGGCGGTCGGGGGTTCGAGTCCCCTCGCTCACCCTCACAAAGTCCCTGGAAAACCGTGTGTTTTGTGGGAGAAGGGCCCGGAGGCCGTTTTCCGCTTGGGGAACAACGTGGAGAACGTTTTTGGTGCTGCTCGGCTTGGCGCGCCCTTAGCGGGACCGGGTTCTCATCGCATACGCTCTGCCCAATGAGACGTTCTGCCCTCGCCGCGGCCGTCGCGCTGCTGGCCCTGCCGGTGGCCGCTAGGGCGTCCTCGCACGCGGTCAACTTCCAGACAAAGGCCGCGGACGTGGTGTGCGGCATCGCCGCCTCGGTTCCCGGGACGGAGCTCGACCCCGGCACGGGTGCTCCGCTCAGCGGCGACTACCCGGGTCTGCAGTGCTCGGCGGCGGGCATTCCCAAACCCAGGCACGGCATCGGTGACCCCTTCGTGCAGCTCGGGCAGGGGCACGCCGGTCGCGCCAGGCTCGTCGACGAGAGCCAGGACGAACTTATCTCGTCCGCGAACCCCGTGACGCTCGCACCGGGCTCGACGTGGAAGCGCTACGGCATCACGTGCAGTCTGAGCGCGTCCTCGGCTCGTTGCACGAACGGGATGGGCCACGGCTTCAAGATTTCCACCGGCCACCTCAGTCTGTTCTGATGAGGAGCGTACTCATCGCGCTCCTGGCCACTGGTGCGGTCGCCGCCTGGTCCGCGACCACCTCGGCGGCCACTGCTTGCGGGAGCGTGAGCTACACGATTCCGGGCACCCATAACCAGGGCCATGCAGCGTTGAACAACCTCACGGCCTCCGGCGTCTCGTGCTCGACCGCCCGTACCGTGGACAAGGCGTTCCTCGCCGGCCACAAGACACCCAAAGGCTGGCATGCGATGTCGAAGACGGTCGTGAACCGCGGTAACACGATTGGCGAGGAGATCTTCACACGCGGCTCCGCGCACATAATCGGCGACGTCGACAATTGACATCGGCGTTACCGTCGGCTCACCGCGAGCAATGTGGTCCGCCCATAGTCGCTATTGCGCGCGCTGATCCTCTAGACGGTTGGCCCTGGCCAGACGGCACGCTCGCTCTTAGGACGGCAGACGTCGCTTCACTTAGAGCGGTGGTATCCACCGTCCACCGATTCGCATTCCTTCCTTGCTGGTTCGATGATCGGCGAGGGGGCGTTCATGCGCACCGTAGACGTGTAGCTCGACGAAGCCGTCTGGTCCATCACGCAGCACGAATGCTCGCGGACGCTTTATTCTCACCCGATCCTTTAGTTCGTAGGTTGCTTCCACCTCGGCGATCCAGACATCGTCTTGGTGCCACTGCTCGCTGATTCGGTGCGTAGTCTGAAGTATCGTCGCAAGAAAGTCCGAAAGTAGCTCGCGCACCGCGGCCGTCCCCTCGGCGCGGCGGCCGTCTACCGCCAGCATCTGGCAATTAGGCGCCATCAGTGCGATCGCCGCCTCCCCGTCGAGCATGTCGATGGCTCCTAGTAACTGGTCGATGGGCGACTTGGTCAACTGACGCGATCTTAGCTTGTGGGTTCCGAAACGCAGAGCCAGGTGTGGTCTTTCATGACGGCGCTCCTTTGCGCTCCGGTGCGCGCCCGGGCGGCTGTCTAGGGGTCTCGCGCGGGGGTGGTGGGGGGATGGGGCGGGTCTGCGCCCGTCGCGGGTCAACCGTCGCCTTCTTGCCGTGATGGACGATCTCCAGGGAGGCGCCCTGAAGTAGCGAGTACACCGCCCGCTCGGGACCGACCTCTACCAGCAGCCTTCGCCCACGGAAGCAGAGGCGGAACGTGAGCCGGGTGAGCGCCTGCGGAAGGCGGGGGCTGAAGCTCAGGATCCCGTTGTGGTCTCGCATACCTCCAAACCCCGCGACGGCGGCGATCCACGTCCCTGCCAGCGACGCGATGTGCAGGCCGTCGCGCGTGTTGTGCTGGAGGTCGTCGAGATCGATGAGGGCGGCCTCACTGAGGTAGTCGTAGGCAAGCTCGAGGTGTCCGACCTCCGCGGCGATGACGGCCTGGGTGCAGGCCGACAGCGAGGAGTCGCGAACCGTCAGTCGCTCGTAGTAGGCGAAGTCGCGCGCCTTCTCCTCCTCAGCAAAGACGTCCCCGCGCAGATGCAGCGCGAGCACCAGGTCGGCCTGCTTGACGACCTGCTTGCGATAAAGGTCGAAGTAGGGGAAGTGCAGCAGCAGCGGATACTGCTCGGGGGCGGTCGTGTCGAAGTCCCAGATCTCGTGCTCCGTGAACGCCTCCGCTTGAGGGTGGACTCCCAGCTCCTTGTCGTAGGGGATGAGCATCGCCTGGGCGGCGTCACGCCAGGCGGCGGCCTCCTCGTCGTCGACTCCGAGCTCAGCGGCGCGTTGGGGATAGCGCTTTGCGCCCTCGAAGGCCTCGCGCAGGTTTCGCTCGGCCATCAGGTTGGTGTAGACGTTGTTGTCAGCGATTGCGCTGTACTCGTCGGGGCCGGTTACACCGTCGATCCGGAAGTGGCCGGCAACATCGTGGTGCCCCAACGAGAGCCACAGTCGGGCCGTTTCGACGAGCAGCTCCAGGCCGACGCCGCGCGCGAACTCCTCATCGTGATCGCTGGCCGCCTCATAGCGGACGACGGCATCGGCGATGTCGGCATTGATATGGAACGCCGCTGTCCCTGCTGGCCAGTACCCTGAGCACTCCTGCCCCCGGATCGTCCGCCAAGGAAATGCGGCGCCCTCCAGCCCTAGCGAGGTCGCTCGCTCACGTGCGAGATCGAGCGTGAGATGGCGCCAGCGCAGGGCATCGCGCGCGGCGTGCGGAGCCGTATACGTCAGGACCGGTAGGACGAAGGTCTCCGTATCCCAGAACGCATGTCCGTCGTAACCCGGTCCGGTCAGCCCCTTGGCTGCGATCGCTCGCTGCTCAGCCCTGCCGCCGGCCTGAAGCGTGTGGAAGAGGCCGAAGCGAACCGCCAGCTGCAGCTCGGCGTCACCCTCGATCTCGACGTCGGCGCGATCCCAGAAGTCGTCCAGGTAGGCTCGTTGGTCGGCGAGGAGACCGTCCCAGCCACGGTGTCGCGCCTCCGCCAGCGCGGCTGCAACCTGGTCGACGATCGCCGGCGCTGAGCGCTTGCGCGACCACCCGTAGCTGATGAACTTGACGATTCGAAGGGGCTTTTCGGGTACGAGGTCGGCCGTCACGAGCAGGCGACCGATGTCCTCGAAGCTCTCCGGGGTGGCCGTCGTGTGTGCCGGCCCGTCGATGACGTGGTCCATCGCTGCGGCCATCGTCAGCCCGCTCGCGCGGGTCGAATGCTCCAGCATCGCGCGGGTCTCACGCGCGGCAAAGAACTCGGATTGCAATGGTGAGGAGAGCGCCGACGCGGCGCGGGGATCGCGCTCGGTGACCGGCAGCTTTTCATTGGCGACGAGCTCAGACTGCACGACCACCGGTGTCTGACCGTCGAGTGCCTCGACCTCGTAGAGGACGGCTGCGACCGCCCGCTGCGTGAACGACACGAGGCGCGTGGAGGTCACCCGCACGGAACGTCCCGTCGGAGACACCCACTCGACCGTGCGGCGCAGCACTCCGGCGCGAAGATCGAGCACCCGTTCGTGGCGGCGCAGCTCGCCGTAGCGGATGTCAAACGGCTCGTCCTCCACCAGCAGGCGAATGATCTTGGCGTTGGTCACGTTGATGACGGTCTGGCCGGCCTCCGGATCGCCATAGCCAGCCTCGGCGTAGGGAAGGGGCCGCACCTCGTAGACACCGGCCAGATAGGTACCCGGCAAGCCGTAAGGCTCTCCCTCGTCGAGGTTCCCGCGCAGGCCGATGTGACCGTTGGCAAGCGCGAATACCGACTCCGTCTGCGCGAGCCTGTCGAGATCGAGGTTGGTCTCGTGCACGGCCCAGGGCTCGACCGCGAAGTCCGGATGCTGGATCATGGCGTCGACAACAGCTTGGCCAGATCGTCTACGACGAGGTCGGCACCGTGGGCCCTCAACGCCTCGGCCTGGCCAACTCGGTTGACGCCGACCACGAAGCCAAAGCGCCCCGCTCGACCGGCCTCGACACCCGCCAGCGCGTCCTCGAACACGACCGCCTCAGCGGGCTTGACGCCCAAGGTCCGCGCCCCTGCGAGGAATGTGTCCGGCGCAGGCTTGCCCCGGAGGTGCTCGCGTTCGGCCACGACTCCGTCGATGATCGCTTCGAACAGGTCCTGAATGCCAGCGGCAGCGAGAACGTCGCGGCAGTTGGTGCTGGAGGAGACAACGGCGCGTCGCAACCCGGCCGCTTGGGCCGCTTTGACGTAGCGGACCGAGCCCTCATATGGCTGCACACCCTGCTCGCGGATGAGTCTGAGCACGATCTCGTTCTTGCGGTTGCCGAGACCGTCGATCGTCTCCGTCTCCGGCGTGTCACTCGGGTCGCCCTCCGGTAGCTCCACCCCGCGCGAGGCAAGAAACGCTCGCACACCGTCATAGCGAGGCTTGCCGTCGACGTATTGGTCGTACTCGCGGATCGGATCGAAGGGAACGAAGGCTACGTCGGTCCGTCCGGCGCGCTTGCGCAAGTAGTCGTCGAACATCTGCTTCCAGGCGGCGGAATGCACCTTGGCTGTCCGCGTCAGCACTCCGTCGAGGTCGAATAGGCACGCGGTCACACCGGTGGGCACGCCAAGCACGCCTCAGAGCTAATCAGCTCAGGGCTCTGTGGGGCCGGCCCGAGACCTCGAGCGGACGCAGGACTCGAGCAGGCCGAGGCAACACCGAGCGCCGGGGCACGGACTTGTCCCGTCAAGTCGATGAGTGCCGGCAAGACGCCGACGTCGGGTCCTCGTCGATGCCGAGGAGGCAGGCGAGCTCGTTACGGCTCACGCGGGCACGGATGTTGGTGGACGCCAACCCCTGGCCAGCGTCGTTTGACCCACCTCGATCAGGTAGCCGTCGGGATCCCGGATGTAGCAGCGCAGCTCGGTCTCGTGCTGCTTGGGCGGCGTCAGGAATTGGGCGCCCCGCGCGCTCCACTCGGCGTACACAGCTTGGATGTCCGCAACTCGGATGTTGAGGAAGCTGCTCACCTGATCTGGGTCGGGCTGCGTCTCGAGCGTGACGGTCGGCTTGTCGTCGGTCGGACCTCCTCCGACGTTGATGATGATCCAGCTGTTGGCTAGCGCTACGTACGTCACCTCGTCACCCGCCTCGCCGGAGATGACCGTCTTGCCGCCAAGTACGTCGGTGTAAAAGCGGCGGGAACGCTCGACATCATCCGAAACGATGAAGTGGGCCAAAACCATCCGCTCGTCGATGGTGCTCGTGCTGACCTCCGTTGTTGGAATTGACTCAAGAGTCACGCTACACCCCGCATCGCGCCTGTGTGTGTCCCTGGTCCGATGCCGCAGTCGCTGCCCGGACGCCGCCGCGCGTTCGCCGCCCGCTTCCGTCACGATCTCTCGTTCTGAGGAGCGCCATGGGGTCTCGCTCCGCGACGACAGCCCCACGGTCAGTGTCCGGCGCTCTGGCCGCCGTCGATGTACAAGACCTCTCCGGTCACGAAAGGCGCCGACTCGAGATAGATGACTCCACCGACCACATCCTCGATCTCGCCAACCCGACCGACAGGGTGCAACGCGCCCATCCCCGCGTAGGAGCTCTCGTCGTGAATCGGCGTTTTGATCACGCCCAGAGAGACGGCATTTACCCGTAGACCACGGGAGGCATACTCGATCGCAAGCGATTTGGTGACCGCAACCAGGCCCCCCTTAGTAGTGCTTTGTTAGGTTCGCTCGTCTTGTTTGGTGAGTGGGAGCGGTAGCCGGGCGAGATCGACTAGCTGTTGACAGGTTTGGCAGCGGCCGGTCCAGCACTTGAAGATCGGCTGCAATAGCAGCACGGTCTTGGGGAGTGTCAGGCCGGCCGTGGGTGAAAAGGGTGAAGCCGCTCGAGCGTGAGGAACCCGTGGGCGGCGGTCACCAGCGCTGTGTGGTGGTACCAGCCGAGGTATGAGCGGCCCTCGTAGTGGTCGAGTCCGAGCTCGCCCTTGAGTTGTTTGTAGTCGAGCTCCATCTTCCAGCGCATGTGTGCCAGCCGAGCGAGCCGCTCGGGCTCGGTGTCGGCGGGCAGGTTTGAGATCCAATAGTCGGTCGGCCCGTCGTGCTCCTCGGGCCACTCGGCGATCAGCCACTCCTCCCGCGGA
The DNA here is from genome assembly GCA_963701215.1 of uncultured Solirubrobacterales bacterium. GTDB lineage: Bacteria > Actinomycetota > Thermoleophilia > Solirubrobacterales > Solirubrobacteraceae > Palsa-744. Next base: position 2,503,780 of record OY969580.1, on the reverse strand, counting down.
GGCACCTCAGAGTCCTCGCGCCACCCGGTCCAGCGCTGATCATCGCGCCAGCCGTGTGCGGCGTGAACGCGCGCGAAGACGAACCTGGAGGTGACCGGCTCTCCCTCGGAGTCGTTACGGAAGGTGACCATTTGAGCGGCATCTGTTCCGAGCCGGCTGATCAACTCACCGATCGGCTCAGGCTTGCGGTCTGGCCGCGGTCTGACCGGGCCGCGCGTCGCCGTGGGCTTCTTGGGAGGCACCGCGAACACGGTCCCTTGCGCGAACACCCTGGTGGTTGGCCCGACCGACAATACGTACTCACACCCGGCCTGATCGAGACGGTCCCGCAGCCAGGTGTTCTCCCCGTAGGCATGATCGCCGAGCACCGGCGCCTTCGGAACATCCCAGCCAGCCGCTTGCTCGAGCAGCTCTACCCCGAGCTCAGGCTTGGTGTTGAAGGCGACCTCATCCGGGATCTTCGCCTTGCGCCGCCGTTCCGGATCGGCACACCAGTCCTCCGGCAGATACAGCGCCCACCCCAGCGGCACCGTCCCTCGCGCTCCGACGGCGTGCACCGACACCCCGATCTGACAGTTACCCGTCTTCCCCAATGTCCCCGAGTACTGGCGCTTGACACCCGGCGAGTCCTTGCCGTCCTTCGGAAACCCAGTGTCATCCAGCACCCACGCCTCAACGTCGATCTCGCACGCCACCCGCTCAGCCACCGCCTTGACCACCAGCGCCGGATCCCACGGACTGTCGGCCACAAACTGCTGCAACGACTGATAGTCAGCGTCACCACCCAGCCGCTCGACCATCGGCTCAAGCGACTTACGAGGACCCTGCTCCAAGAGCCCCCGCAGATACAAGGAGCCGTTGACCCGCTGCACCGGCCGGTTCATCGCCTCCGCGAGCACCTCGCCAGCGAACACCTCCAGCCGCTTCTTCACCACGATCGGAGCATCCGCATCCACCGTCATCACAGCCATGATGCCTCCTCGCGTCGATAACCACGAACACACGAGGATTCGCCACCACCAAGCCGAACTCCTACCCCAAACCTAACAAAGCACTATTAGTCAGGACGGGCAGAGCGGCTGGTCGACCGCTATCCGCCCGCTCAACGAGCGTCGTCGAAACATTGACCTCGTGCCGTGCTGTAGACGAGCGCCAAGAGGCGGTCAGCCAATGCTTCGCCCTCTAGACCCTCCAGTTCGGCCATCGTCTCGGCTCGCCGCGACTGTCCTTCGAGAATCTGATTCACGCGAGTGTGGCTCATCCCGGTCATATCCTGATGGTGCGCCGCGACAGACCGTGTGCGGCGACGTTGCGAATTGCGCTTCGCGTCGGCGCGCTCGGGCGCCCGTTCAGGCCGATCCGCTCCAGGTAGGCGTCCAAGTCGAGTATCGCGGCGAGTGTAGTGGGCGTGGCAGCCGTCGCCAAGTCACACGATGGCCGCTTCCTATGCGGCACTGGATCGACCGCACCAACTCGGTTATGCGATCGGTCGCTCGCTCGATCACAAGGTCGGGTGTTCGGGGGTGTGCAGGCCGCTTTGGTCTGCATGTCCGATCGATCACGCGCTGAGGCCCGGAGGCCCACGGCCGGGTGCATTCAGCCAGGGCAGTCGATCCAGCGGTACATCAGCCCGTCGCGAACCTCGTGGTACGAGGGAGGGGCCGGCGGTGGATCACTGGAGAGCCGCGCGATCACGTCGCGGGCACCGTATAAATGCTCCTCGACCGCGGTGGTCCAGTGAATGTCGGGATGAAGCAGTCGCTGCAGACGCATCCAGTCGCGGCGCTCGATCGCATCGAGCACATCGCATACCGCGGGGACCTGCTCCGCCATTGATAGCCAGGGGCGCAGTGCCGTGGTGGCCCGCTTCCCCATCCCCCTTTCAATCCGCGCGTACGGTTTTCCTGCGCACAGTCTACCGACGATCTTTATGATGGTCTCCACGCTGGCACGGGTCGCGGATGGTGCCGCGCAGGCGGTGGAGGCCGGCTTCTACGACCACGAGGGCTCGCAGCGCACAGAACTCGACGCGTTGCGAATCCTGCGCGGTGATCGCGCCGTCACCGACGCCGCGATGAGCGCGATCGGCGAGTTGGAACACCCATTCGTGCGGGATCGCCTGGGAGGTGGTAGGGGTGTTGTGATGATTAAGGCAGGTCCGCGCCTGCGGCCACGCCCTGCTGCCGAGGAATTGAGCTCCTGCCCGAAAGGCGAAGTCGCGGTGCCGGTCACCCGGACGGGATCGGCTTGGTTCCACCTGCTTGAGCGCCCGTCGCCTGCATCCGGCCGTGGGTGTCGCGTAAAGGGTTGCGGCCGTGGTGGGGGCCGAGGTTGGTGGCGGCGGTTGCCTGGCCTGTGTCTGGTGTGGTCGGGCCGTAGATGGCGCCCGGTGGCCGCCGGGGTGGCCTTCAGGGCCGCTGCGAGGGCTATCTGGTGTTTGTGGAGCTTCAGTAGGTTGTGGGTGGCGGTGATTAATCGCCACTCCGAGCGTGCGGCGGATCTGCCTCGTCGTTGAAACTGGTTGATGCGCCGGTTGTGCTTGGTCTGTGCGAACACCGACTCGACCATCACCTTTCGTCGTCTGTATAGCCCACCGCCGTAGTCGGTCGCGAGTACCTGGCGCATCGATGTGTACCGCCCGCCATCCCATCCCGGGTGGGGAGTGTCGCGCTTGCCCGCGTCGGGTGGGATCAGCACCTGGACATGCTCGTTCGCGACGACGTTGTCCATCTGCTCCTCGTTCCAATAGCCGCTGTCGGCCACCGCGACCCCCGGAGTCTCTGTGACACCAATCGCCTGGAGTTCCCTCTTGGTCGCTTGAACCATCGGCTCGAGGTGCCCAAAATCCGGGGAGCTTGCGCTCACCTCGGCCGCGAGCACGATCTGTCCCTCGTTCACGACGGCCTAGGCTGGGCTGTCTCCGTGTGCTCCCGACAGTTGGGGGCTCTATAGGTTTTGGAGGTTTGGACGGGTTCCCCGGCCGGGGAACCCGTCCGTGCCTCGGCTCAGGCTGCCTCCTTCACCGCCAAGTGAAGAGAGAGGTTGAGCCTGATGACCAAGGATGACGTGCTGTTCGGCTACCGCCAGCAGCTTTTCGCGGAGGCAGCGAGGACGAACATCTCGGCAGCGTGCCGCACGTTCGGGGTGCACCGCTCCACCTACTACCACTGGAAGCGCTAGGTCGACCGGCACGGCCTGGAGATGCTCAGGCCCCGGGAGCGCCGGCGTCCGCAGATGCCCAACGCGCTACCGAAGATGATCGAGGAGCGGATCGTTTCGTTCTCGATCGCCCATCCCGGCCTTGGCCCCAGGCGCGTCGCCTCGGAGCTCGCCAGAGAGAAGTGGGGCGGGATCATCGTCTCCCCGAACGGGGTGTGGAAGGTGCTCTGCCGCCACGGCCTGAACACCCGCGCCAAGCGCCTCGGGCTGATCGCGGGCTACGCAGCGCCCTACGAGCCACCCAGAAACCCAGAGCCAGAGCGCCACATCGACGTCTCGCGGCCCGGTAAGCTGGTCGGGATCGACTGCTTCTACGTCGGCAGACTCAGAGGCACCGAGGGCGCGATCTGGCAGCTCACCGCGATCGACATCGCTTCCTCCTACGCCTGGGCGGAGCTCGTGATCTGCAAGCAAGGCAACCCAACCGCCCGACAAACCAGCGTCCTCGCCAGATGCGTCGCACGGGAGCTGAAGGCCGCAGGCTGGCAACTGCAGCGGATGCTCAGCGACAACGGCAACGAGTTCAAGGGCGACTTCACCACGACACTCCAGGCGCTGAAGGCGCGCCACACCCGCATCCACGCCGGCAGGCCGCAGACCAACGGGAACGTCGAGGCGCTACACAAGACGATCCTCGACGAGTGCTGGCGACCCGCTTTCGCGCGCTACCTCTATCCCCGCTACACAGGGCTCAAACGCGAGCTCGATACCTACCTGCGCTTCTACAACACCGACCGCGCACACCACGGCAGACTCACACAAGGACGCATCCCCGCAGACATCGTCTACCGTGCCCGAAAGATGGAGGCCAGATGAGCCACACCTGTCGGCACATCCCGGAGGCCGCCCAGCCTAGGCGCTGTAGCCCTGCGTGTAGCTGCGCGGGGTCTTCACGTTGCGCGAGTCAGGATCGGTCGTGTTGATCTCCCAGCGGGGGTCTCGGGCGGCTCGTATGGGTTCGGTGGGCGACTGAGCCGTCGGCCCTGGCTGTCCCGTCCGTGCGCCCGGTAGTGCTCATACGCCACACCGCGTTGCGACGACCGGTTGAGCCCAGGCCATCATCGAAGGCTCAAACGCCGCGCGACCCCACCCATCCCGGCGGTAAGCGCCATAAAACGCCGCGAGACCCATCTCCTCCACCGACGCCAACACGAACCACGCGAGATGACCCTCCGGCAGCCAATCCCGCGGGTCCGGCGGGCATCAAGAACGCCTGCTCAGGATCACACTCAAGAAAGTTCTGGGGCATAACCGGAATAGTCCCCAAGCCCCCGGACGAAGCCGGTTTGCGCGATACCACGACGAAAACCGGGCGCCCCCACCTACTCCGCCAGAACGGCGCTTGCTACTCGCTCGGGCGCTTCCAGCGCCGGCCAGTGCCCGACGTCATCGAGCGCCAAGAACGACGCGCCGGGCAGGCGCTCGCGGATACGCGCCGCCATGTGCGCGCCCGAGACCGGGTCGAGCATCCCCCACACGAAGCTCAACGGCACGTCAGTCCCCTGTAGTGCAGTGACCCAGCGCTGCTCGTTGACCTCGCGGTCTGTGATGTAGCGAATGAGACGGTGCATGATCGCGTGCCCGCCACCACGCGCGGCGGCACGCCACATCTCGGCGCTCTCGGCAGCGGCAGCGTCGAAACCGGGGGCGAACGTCGGTCTGAGCGCCATCGCGAACAGCTCCTCGGTAAGAGCGGCACTGAGCCGCGGGCCCTGCTCCGGGTCCAGCAGCGCCAACTGGCCCGGCTCGGGACGATGCAAGTCCGGGTAGAGCCCGCCGTTGAGCAGATGAACGGCCACGAGATCGACCGCGAGCGCGCCTTCCGCGCGGCGGGCAAGCAGCTCCTGCGTGACAGACACCGCGTAATCATGCGCGACGATCACCGTCGAGGCGATCCCCTCCAGTCCCCACAGAGCCTGCACGAGATCGGCCTGCTCAGCGATCGAGTAATCGTGATCCGCGGGCTTCTCAGATGCGCCGAACCCGAGGAAGTCGACCAGCAGCAGCACGTAACGCTGCTCGAGCACAGGCGCGACCCGCGCCCAATCGTGCGAGGAGCTCGGAAAACCGTGCAACAGCGTCATCGCCGGCCCCGACCCCATCCGCCGCACGAAGATCGCACGGTCGACCCCGCCACCGAGACGAACCGGGACCCGCTCGCCGTCAGACCACCACGCCTCGATGTTGTTCACGGGGGTCTCCTCGTCATGCTAATGGCGATGAGCGCTCGGCGCCTTGTGCGACCGCCGCTGCTTCTTTTTCTTCGGCTTGCGCCTGGGTTCTCTTGTGGGCCTGATGCCTGGATAGGCCCAGGACGACAGAGGTCGTAGCCTCGGGGTCAAGACCTTGGTCATCATACGGGTCTGCCCAGGCGCAGAAGATGTACTTCCTCGCGGACGGGACTACCCGTCCGGGTCGCCGAGCGTCGCCGCTCGCCCCGCCAGGATCATCGCCGAGCCCGTGGCCAGCGCCACCGGCTTGCTGTCGGCGTTGATGACCTCAGCCTCGGCGATCGTAATGGTGCGCCCCGAATGCCGCACGCGGCCATGCGCTCGCAGCTCGCGGCCATCGGGCGGCACGGGCCGCAGGAAGTTGACCTTCAGGTCCACCGCCGCAAGGGCCGCCCCCGCCGGCGCAGTGGTCTGGATCGCCGAGACCAGCGCGCTGTCCGCGACCATCGCGATCGCGCCGCCCTCGACCGTCCCGAGCGGGCTGCACAACCACTCGTGGCAGGGCAGCGCGAACACCGCCTCGCCCGCAGCGACCTCGACCGGGTGAAGTCCCGTCAGGAAATGCAGCGGCGGATAGGCAAGACCGCCCCCGAGTTGAGCTTCGAGAACCTCAAGCCCGCTCATCCGCTCCCACACCTCCTGCCCCAGAACCTCTCCGAGCTCCGGCGGGCGTTCGTAGGGATCCTCGCGCACCCCGGCTCCGGGCGCCCGCTCGGCCTCCGGCGTGCCCGCCGGCGCCGTTACCGGCGGCGGCGCCCCGCCGCCAGAAGGCCTGACGAAGCACATCGAGCTGCCGTCGGCCACCAGGCGACCGCGCTCGTCGATGATCTGCACGCTCGACAGCGCAACCGAGCGACCCCCATACACGAGCGTCCCGCGCGCGACCAGGGCGCCGCCGACGCGCGCGGGCCGCAGCAACCTCAGCGACAGCTCGGACGTGGCATACCCCGTCGTCGCGGGCAGCGCGCTCTGGACCGCGCAGCCCAACGGTCCGTCGGCGAGCATCGCCAGCGCGCCTATCGAGATTAGGCCCTGGGGGCTGAGCAGCCACCGGCTCGCCGGCATCGAAAACGTCGTGGTGCCGAGCCCCACCTCGGTCGGCACCATCCCGATCAGATGCGAGATCGGCGGCCTGGGCGCGCCTTCGCTCAAGAACGCACGCAACTGCTCAACACCGGGCAGGCCGAACAGCCCGGGGTCCGGGTAACCCCCGCGGACCGGCTCACGCCACAGGGCAGTGTCGTCGGCTGGGCTCTCGTCCATAGGGGCGAAGCCTATTCCAGTCTTTCTGGAGCTGCGGGTCAGGACCCGACAAACCCGCGGTCGTGCCCGATCGCCTTGGGGTGCCCGGAACGAAGCCATTGAGACTCGGCTTCAGGGTGCCTCTGCGTGTTGTAGACATTGTCCGATGTCTAGCCCAAGCGAGCTGAGAACCGCCCGGCTGTTGTTGCGACGTTGGCGCGAGACCGACCATGCGCCATTCGCGGTGCTGAATGCCGATCCGATGGTGATGAAGTACCTTCCTGGCCGACTCACCCGGGCCGAGAGCGATGGCCTGATCGCTAGGATCGAAGCTGACTTTGCCACCCGCGGCTACGGACTCTGGGCACTGGAGGTACGCGCAACGGGCGAGTTTGTGGGGTTCACTGGCCTCGCGGTTCCGTCATTCATTGCTCACTTCACACCAGCTGTTGAGGTTGGCTGGCGCCTAGCGCGGTCCGCCTGGGGTAAGGGCTACGCGACCGAGGCCGGGCTGGCATCGATCGCGTTTGGGTTTCGAGACGCCGGCCTTGATGAGATCGTGTCGTTCACGAGCGCGACCAACGTGCGGTCACGAGCCGTCATGAAACGGATCGGGATGACCCACGACCCAGCTGATGACTTCGATCACCCAGAGCTGGAAGAGACGGATCTCTTGCGCCCCCACGTCCTGCACCGGATATCAGCCGCGGATCTGGGTCGCTGGCTCTTGCACTCGCGGACGAGCGAGCGTCCCAGCAAGAACCCCATCCACTCTCCGGGTTGGACGAGGACGGGGTCCGGGGTGTGGCAAGACGTCCGCTTCTGCCTCGCCCAGCGCGAGCAGGCGCGTGCCTGCCCTCGGTCGGAGTGCTCGAGGGTCGTCCCAGGCGGGCGTCTGGGGAAGCTCGTCCGAGGCGCCCGTTTTCGCGCAAGGCGAAGGCCGGAGGCTTGCCACGGCCGGGCGTGTCGATCAGCGCTGGACTCCTTTTCTCGCAGGGTGGAAGCTCGGCCGCGAGGCCTGTTCCCTCACGCGCCGGTGCATGAGGGAGGCCACCACGATCCGCGGGAGGATGAGAAGCTCGTGTGTGAGCCGATCCGATTTACTGGAGGCAGGGCCATCGGATCAAACGTGGTGGCCTATAGCTGTACCGTGGAACGAGATAGAGTCCCCGATCATCACAATATTGGCTGCAGACCCCGTCCGTAGGCGGGGTATGAGTCCCAACTAATGGAGGTGGCAGATGGCCGAACTCAGACCGCCGGCAGAGGGAATTGTGCTGACCCACTTCATCGTCTCGGACGACGTCGAGCGCTCTCGGCGCTTCTACACCGACGTGCTCGGTGGCAAGGTTGTCTTTTCCGGAGGGCCGACCTGTGTCGCGCTAGCCAACAGCTGGATCGTCATCAATGTGGGCGGAGGCCCGACCGACGACAAGCCCGCGGTCACTCTGGAGACGCCACGCGACCTCGACCGGGTCAGCAGCTTCCTCAATATCCGGGTCAAAGACATCGACGCCGTGTACGCCGAATGGAGCGCCCGTGGTGCTCAATTCCTGACGCCGCCGAAGCAGCACCAGTACGAGATCCGTTGCTACATCCGCGATCCCGACGGTCATCTGATCGAGGTGGGGCAAACCACGGACTCAGAGGGGGACTGGACTCCCCCTCAGTGGCTGTCGAGTACGGCCGGCGGGGAGCCCGAGTGAATGCCGAGTTCAGCAGCGAGATCCGTCACGTCGACGGTGGACGGTCCCCCGGACACTGAGATCCTTACCACACGCCGTTCCCGCGCTCTCAGCTAGCCGCTGCGAGACCGCTCGGGCCGGCGATGCTCCGGGTCGCCGTCGTTAGTACCGTGACGCTGAGGAGGTTTTCGGTCATGACCATCGCGATCATCGGCACTGGGGGATCGGATCGGTCATCGCCCGCCAGCTCACCTCAGGCGGCGAGACCCTTGGGCTCTCGAGCGCCGACAATCGGTCGGCACGAATGCTGGCTGCAGAGATCGGTCGAGCTGCGGTCGTCGCCGTCGACAACCGCGACGCGCTGCAGGGCGCCGATGCCGTCGTCCTCGCCCTGCGGTTTTCCGTGCTGAAGGGCGTCATAGACGAAATTGCCGACCCGCTAACCGACAAGCTCGTGGTCGTTCCGAGCAACCCGCTCGGCATCGACGCACAAGGTAACGTCTCACGTCTACTGCCGAAAGGGCAATCCTCTGGCGAGGTTGTAGCCGGGTGGTTGCCGGCGGGTGCGCGCTTGGCCATGGCGTTTGGAACCCTGTCGGCCGATCTCTTCGAGTGTTCTAGCAACCGGTCACCGGAGCCGGCGGTCCTCTTCTACGCGACCGACGACGACCGTGCTGAGGAGGAAGGTCGAGCGGCTGATCCGAACGGCCGGCTTCGAACCGATGAAGGTCGGCGGGATCGAACAGTCGGGTCGACTCGAGGTGGGCGGCGACCTTCACGATCTCGTAGTCGGCCCCGCAGAGGCGCGGTCATTGATCGGTGGGGACTGATCGCTTCGCCCAAGGCAAGCAGAACCGATGAACGGACATTCCCTTCCGCGTGGGGCATAGCCAGGCCGAATCGTGCCGGAGCGGGGCTAGCTGCGGGGAATTTTCCGTTTTGGGTGGCGCCGGTGCAGAGGACGGCTAGTTCTTGTGCAGCCCCGCGATGATGGTGGCCACGGCTTGGCTGGTTCGTGCGCGTTCGGCGTGTGGGTCTGGTGCGGTGAGGTTCATCGTCACGGCCTCGTGCAGTAGTGCGAGGATCATGTGAGCGAGAGCGAGGGGTCTAGCCGCAGAAGGGTTTCCACAGCCCGAAGCCTCCTCAACAGTAGGCATCCGAGACTCGACGCCCCAGTAAAGACAGCTCGTACTTATAGCCGCCGCTGCCGTCGTACTCAACGCGCTGCACTCCAGGCCGGCGGATGGGCCAAGCGGACGACGTAGGAAGGCTGTCCTGCTCGGTCGATCGGTTTGTTTGCCGACAAGAAAAATGGAGCTAGTCGGGATCGAACCGACGACCTCTTGCATGCCATGCAAGCGCTCTCCCAGCTGAGCTATAGCCCCAAGGCGCTCCCAATGCTAGCGCGTAGCCGCCGGTTCGGCGGTTTGCGTGGCCATAGCTCAGCGGGATCAACTCGTGGCAGAAATCGTTGGAAATCTGTCCTTGCGGACAGTGTCGAAATCGGTCACGATCACAGGCGATGACTCGCAAGCTCGCCCCACAGAACGTCGTGATCGTCGTCTATCCGGGCGTGCAGAGCCTGGATGTGACCGGGCCGCTAGAGGTGTTCAGCGGGGCTCAACTGCTGATAGATGCCAGCGGAAGCGGTGCACCTCCTGGGTCGTCGCCCGGGTCGCCTCTTGCCGAGGCCGAGCGTACCGAGCGTAGCCACGGCGCCGACCGCGGCTACCGCACGACCGTGGTTAGTCGCGACGGCGCTCCGGTGGCCACCTCATCTGGGCTGACGATCGTGTCCCACGCATCCGTCGAGAACGCCCCGAGGGCTATCGACACTCTGCTCGTGGCGGGCGGCGCGGGTGCGGACTGCGCGTGCGAAGACAAGGCGCTGATCAAATGGATCGCCGCCTGCGCCAAGAGCGCGCGTCGCGTAGCGTCGGTGTGCACCGGGGCGTATCTACTTGCCGCCGCGGGGCTGCTGAACGGGCGCCGTGCGACCACGCACTGGGCGGCGGCCGCAGAGCTCGCGCGCCGACACCCGCTGGTGAGCGTCGATCCTGAGCCGATCTTCGTGCGCGACGGGCCGGTGTGGACCTCGGCGGGCGTGACTGCAGGCATGGACCTCGCGCTCGCCATGGTCGAGGAGGATCTCGACCGCGAGACGGCGCTCACGATCGCCCGCCATCTGGTGCTGTTCCTGCGCCGGCCCGGCAACCAGTCGCAGTTCAGCGCCACGCTCGCGGCCCGGGCGCCCGAGCGCAGTGGGCTGCGGGAGGTGCAGCGCTTCGCGGTTGAGAACCTCCAGGCGGACCTGACGGTCGAGTCGCTCGCCGAGCGTGCCCATATGAGCCCGCGCCATTTCGCGCGCCGCTTCCGCGCCGAGGTGGGAGTCACGCCCGCGCGCTATGTGGAGCAACTGCGTCTGGAGGCCGCCCGGCGGAGGCTCGAGGAGAGCGAGCAGCCCATTGCCGTGGTTGCCGCGGCGTGCGGTTTCGGCACCGCCGAGACGATGCGCCGGGTCTTCCTGCGCGCGCTCGGAGTCGGGCCCGCCGAGTACCGCCGACGCTTCCATACGACCGCTGGCGCCCCCGACGTGGCGGCCTGACATCAAGGAGAACAGACCATGCAGATTGCGATCCTCATCTTCGACCGCCTCACCGCGCTGGACGCGGTCGGGCCCTACGAGGTTCTCAGTCGCCTGCCCGACGCCGAGGTGACGTTCGTCGCGCAGGAGCCGGGTCCCAAGCGCACCGACACCGGCCGGCTCGCGCTGGTGGCCGACGCCCCCATGACTGAGCTCCCCCACCCGGACATCGTGCTGGTACCCGGCGGGCCGGGCCAGGCGGCGCTGATGGAGGACGGCCCGGTGCACGAGTGGCTGCGCGCCGCGCACGAGACCTCGACGTGGACCGCATCGGTCTGCACCGGCTCGCTGATTCTTGCCGCCGCGGGGCTGCTTACCGAAGCCGGGAGACACTCGCCTTCGGCGAGCATCCCCGTTTCGGCCAGTAGGCGCGCCACGAGCCACTGGACGGCGCTCGAAGAGCTGGGCCGGCTGGGCGCCGAGCCGATCGCCGAGCGGGTCGTGTTCGACGGGAAGCTTGTCACCGCCGCGGGCGTCTCGGCCGGCATCGACATGGCGCTCGCGTTGGCCGCGAGGGTCGCCGGTGAGCAGGTCGCGCAGGCGATCCAGCTGGGTATCGAGTACGACCCTCAGCCTCCGTTTGATGCTGGCTCCCCACAGAAGGCGCCTGCGCCGATCGTCGAGGCGATGCGCGCCCACGCCCGCTTCGAATCCGCACCGGCATAGATCGGGGGGTCGACGCGACCGAAGCCGGGAGACACGCGCCTGCGGCGCTGGCCGATTTGGGGATGCGAGCGGAGCGAGTGTCTCCCCAATCGGTCCCCGTTTCGGCCAGCGCGAGCGTTCCGTCCGGGGGCGCTCGCTAACCTCCGGGCGGACATGGCAGAGCAGCGTTATGACCCGCATGAGATCGAGCCCCGCTGGCAGGCGGTGTGGGCGGCGGAGCGCACGTGGGAGGTCTCCAACGACCCGCCCGAGGGCGGTGGCGAGGGCGGTCCCTACGCGGGCGGAGGGAGCGGGGTGTGGGGAAATGGTGCACATCCGCCCCAGCCGTCGAAGTCCTACGTGCTCGAGATGTTGCCCTACCCCAGCGGGGAGCCCCACATCGGGCACCTGAAGGTCTACGCGGTGGGGGACGCGATTGCGCACTTCCACCGACGCCTCGGCCACCGCGTGCTGCACCCGATGGGCTACGACGCGTTCGGCCTGCCCGCGGAGAACCACGCGATCAAGACGGGGGTGAACCCACGCGAGTCGACCGCCGTCTCGATCGCGTCCTTCCAGCGCCAGTTCCGCTCGTGGGGGATCTCGATCGACTGGTCGCGCGAGCTCGCCACGCACGAACCGAGCTACTACCGCTGGACGCAGTGGATCTTCCTGCAGCTGCTGCACGCGGGCCTGGCCTACCGCAAGCAGGCGGCGGTCAAGTGGTGCCCCACCGACCAGACGGTGCTCGCCAACGAGCAGGTGGTGGACGGCCACTGCGAGCGCTGCGGCGCGGAGGTCGAACTGCGTCAGCTCGAGCAGTGGTTCCTGCGCATCACCGACTACGCAGAGCGGCTGCTGGGGGACCTCGACGGAATCGAGTGGCCGGAGCACGTGAAGACGATGCAGCGCAACTGGATCGGGCGCTCGGAGGGAGCCGAGGTGACCTTCCGCTGCGCGGACTTGGATCCCGCCCACCCCGTGGACTACCCGGTCTTCACGACCCGCCCCGACACGCTGTTCGGGGCGACCTTCTTCGTGATGGCCCCCGAGCACCCCGACGTGCAGCGGCTCGCCGAGGGCACCGAGCACGAGCGGGCGGTGCGCGAGTACGTCAACCACGCGCTCACCGAGTCCTCCGAGGAGCGTGGTGACGCGGAGCGGCCGAAGACAGGGGTCGCGCTGGGCCGGACGGTCACCAACCCGGTCAACGGCGAGGAGATCCCGATGTACGTCGCCGACTACGTGCTGATGGAGTACGGCACCGGCGCGATCATGGCGGTGCCCGGACACGACGAGCGCGACTACGCGTTCGCCCGCGCCTACGGGCTGCCGATCCGGCGGGTGATCGTGGGTGCCTCGGAGCCACCGCCCGGCGCGGAGGAGCCCGGCGCTCTCGATCGCGCTCAGGCCCGAGAGGAGGCCGGCGAGGGGGAGGGGGCCCGCGATCCGAAGAGTGCCCGTGAACGCTGGGAGCGCAGCGAGGAGAGCCTCCCGTACACCGGCGATGGCCCGCTCGTGGACTCCGACCCGCGCTTCGACGGCAAGGGCAACCGCGAGGCGCTTGCGGAGATCGTGCAGTGGCTGGACCGCGAGGGCAAGGGCCACGCCTCAGTCAATTACCGCCTGCGCGACTGGCTGATCTCCCGCCAGCGCTACTGGGGTTGCCCGATCCCCGTGCTCTACTGCGAGCAGTGCGGGATGGTGCCCGTCCCCGAGGAGCAGCTCCCGGTCGTGCTGCCCGAGATCGAGGACTACGCCCCGCGCGGGCGCTCGCCGCTGGCCGCCGCGGAGGAGTGGGTCTCCGTGCCGTGCCCCGCGTGCGGTGGCCCAGCGCGCCGAGAGACCGACACGATGGACACCTTCGTGGACTCCTCGTGGTACTTCCTGCGCTACTGCGACGCCGCCAACGACGAGGCCGCGTGGGACCCGGCGGTGCTGCGCCGGTGGATGCCGGTGGACCAGTACATCGGCGGGGTAGAGCACGCGATCCTGCACCTGATGTACGCGCGCTTCTTCACCAAGGCGCTCGCCGACCTCGGCCACCTCGACTTCCAGGAGCCCTTCCAGGCGCTGTTCACACAGGGGATGATCACCAAGGACGGCGCGAAGATGAGCAAGTCCAGGGGCAACGTCGTCTCGCCGGCCTCGATCGTCGAGCGCTACGGCGCGGACACCGCCCGCTGCTACATCCTGTTCATAGCGCCCCCCGACCAGGACGCCGACTGGTCTGACGATGGTGTCGAGGGTATGTACCGCTTCCTGGGCCGACTCTGGCGGCTGGCCGCGGAGGTCGCCGAGCGGGGCGTGGACCGGGGGGGAGAGGCGGGAGGCGGGCGCGGGGCCGGCGCCGGAGAGGAGTCTGCCGCGGAGGTCGCCGAGCGAGAGGACGGGGGAGAGGCGCTCCCGGAGGGCGAGGGGCCGGACTTGGATCTGCTGCGCAAGACGCACTGGGCGATCGACAAGGTCTCAACCGACCTGCGCCGCTTCGCTTTCAACACCGCGATTGCGGCCGTGATGGAGCTGTTGAACGAATGCTCGCGCCTGCGCGCGCAGGCAGCGGGCACCACACTGCGCTTCGCCCTCTCCACCGCTGCCTCGCTGCTCTTTCCGTTCGCCCCGCACGTGGGCGCCGACATCTACGATCGCCTGAGCGGCGGGCAGCGGGTGTGGGAGCAGCCCTGGCCGCAGGCCGACCCCGCGCTGCTGGAGCGCGAGGTCTACGAGCTGGTCTGCCAGGTCAACGGCAAGTTGCGCGACCGCGTGCAAGCGCCCACTGACGCCACCGCCGAGCAGCTCAAGGAGCTCTGTCGCGCGGCGCCCAACGTGCAGGCGCATCTCGATGGCAAAGAGGTCGTGAAGGAGATCGTGGTGCCCGGCAAGCTCGTCAACCTTGTGGTGCGATGAGATGCCTGCGCTGAAAGTTTGCTCGCTCGATTCCTCGTGGGGCGGCGACATGCTCCCGAAAGCTTGCTTACCCGATCCTCGTGAGGCGGCGACGTGCCCGCACTGAAGCCCGCGTACCTGATCCACGGCGACGACCACGGGGCGGTCGCCGAGCGCCGCGCCGGGCTGCACGCGCTGGCGCTCAAGGAGGGTGACGCCGGCTCCGTCGAGGTGCTCGCAGGCGAGGCCGCCACACCTGCGGGGGTGGCGCTCGCGCTCACCGCGATGACCTTCGCGATCGGTCAGCGCGTGATCGTTGTCGACGGCGTCGAGCGGTGGAAGCAGGCCGAGGTCGAGCAGCACCTGCTCCCCGCGATGTGCGCGCTCCCGCCCGACACCACCGTTGCGCTGTTCGCGCGCGAGGAGGGGCGCACGAAAGCCCCCGCCGCGGTGCACGCGGCCGTCAAGGCCGCCAAGGGCCAAGTCG
The DNA here is from genome assembly GCA_963701215.1 of uncultured Solirubrobacterales bacterium. Taxonomy (GTDB): domain Bacteria; phylum Actinomycetota; class Thermoleophilia; order Solirubrobacterales; family Solirubrobacteraceae; genus Palsa-744. Next base: position 2,488,741 of record OY969580.1, on the reverse strand, counting down.
TGGAGCAGGGCACCGTCAAGCCGTGGGAGCTGCCCAAGTGGGCGCGCGAGCAGGCCGGGCGGCTGGGCCTCACGCTCGACCAGGCGGCGGCGAAAGCGCTCGTCGCGCAGGTCGGGGAGCGCCAGCAGCGAATCCTGCGCGAGCTGGAGAAGCTCTCGCTGGAACTGGCCGACTCGCAGGACACCGCCGGCGGCATCGCGGGTGGCCCCTCAGAAGGAGCGGACGCCGCCGCGCGCTCCACGGGCGACGCTCCCAGGGGTGCGCGTGAGGACCCTGCGGCCCCCAAGCCGGTCCGCGTGAGCGTGCAGCAGATCGAACAGCGCGCCGCGCACTCCGCCGAGCGCCGCGCGTTCGTGCTCGCCGACGCGCTCGTCGGCGGGGACCCCCGTGAGGCGACGCTCGCCTACCTACGCCTGCGCCGCCAGGGCGAGCGTCTCGGAGGGCTCGCCTACCTGATGGCCTCGCGTCTGCGCGAGGCGCTCGCCGTAGCCGTGCGCCTGCAGGCGGGCGAGGCGGCGGCTGAGATCAAGCGCAGCTTGCGGATGCCCTCCCGCGCGGCCGAGCGCTTCCTCGCCGACGTCGCCCGCAGCGACCCCGAGCGGCTGCGCGGCGCGCTCGGCGTGCTGGCCGACCTCGAGCTCGACACGCGCGGCGGGGCCCAACTGCGCGCCGGACGCTCGCGGGTCTCGGGCCTGCACGAGGACACCCTCGCGCTGCGGGCGATCACCGCGATCACCGCATAGACGGCCGCTGGCCGGCGCGATGCTGTGTTCTCGGTCGCTCGTGTGCCAAGCACACTTCGCTCCCTTGCGTCCTTGCCTCGCTTGCCCACCGGCCGTCTATGGGCGTGAGTGAGTCCCTACGAGGCGCCTATGGAGGCGCGCACGCGCGCCGCGCGGCTCTTCTTGCGTGCGCCGGTGTTGCGGTGCAGCGCGCCGCGCTTGACGGCCGTGTCGATACGGCTCACGAGGCCGCGGTGCTCGGTCTCCGCGGCCTGCTCGTCGCCGCTCTCCACCGCTGCCTCCAAGCGCCGAAAGCAGGTCTTGATCGTCGAGGTGTAGCGGCGGTTCTCCAAGCGCTCGCGCTCGGAGCGGAGGATGCGCTTCTTCTGTGAGTGAATGTTGGCCATCGCGGGAGCGCCGTACTATAGCGGCCTTGTCCGCCACCGAAGAGCCCCCCACAGAGCAGCTTCACCACGTGGGTGCGCCGTCGGGGGGTCCGGGGAGCGAGGACTCGGCTGTGGAGGACACTGGTGTGGGCAGGTCTGGGGGGAGTGCCGCCGGGGTCGGTGGAGCAGGGGAGCCTGACGGGAGTGCTGTCGGAGCCGGTGGAGCAGGGGAGCCTGACGGGAGTGCTGTCGGAGCCGGTGGAGCAGGGGAGCCTGACGGGAGTGCTGTCGGAGCCGGTGGAGCAGGGGAGCCTGACGGGAGTGCCGTCGGAGCCGGTGGAGCAGGGGAGCCTGACGGGAGTGCCGTCGGAGCCGGCGGAGTTGGGGGGAGCGCCGCCGGAGCGGGTGGAGCCGGGCCTCAGGGGGGCGGCGAACGTGTTGCGCGCAACACCGCCGTCTTCTCGATCCTGACCGCCTTCTCGCGGGTCGCGGGCCTCGGGCGGGAGGTCGTGGCCGCGAGCTACTTCGGCACCAGCGGGCCCGCCTCGGCGTTCACGATCGCCTTCCTCGTCCCCAACCTGATCGCCAACCTCTTCGCTCAGGCCGCGCTGTCCGCCGCGTTCGTGCCGGTCTTCACCGACCTGCTCCAGCAGGGGCGCCGGCGAGAGGCGCTGCGGCTCGCGTCGACCCTCTTCTGGATCATGCTGCTCGCGCTCGGCGCGATCACGGCGTTCTTCGTGCTCGCCGCCGGGGTGGTCATGCCGCTGTTCACCGGGCCCGAGTTCAGCGGGGCTCTGGACTCCCTCACCGTGGGGCTCTCGCAGGTGCTGTTCCCCGTCGTGCTCCTGCTCGGGCTGACCGGCCTGCTCGTGGGGATCCTGCAGTCCTACGAACACTTCACGATCCCCGCCCTCGTCCCCGCGGTCTGGAACGTGGTGATCATCGTTGCGCTCGTCCTGCTGCGCCCCCACTTTCACGGCGAGGACGAGATCTACGCGTACGCCGTCGGCATCCTGATCGCCACCGGCGTGCAGTTCGTGATGGTGCTGGGGGCGCTCGCGCGCATCGACTTCCGCCTGCAACTCTCGATCGACTGGCACGACCCCCGCGTCCGCAAGGTCTTCGTGCTGATGCTGCCCGTCACGATTGGCCTCGGCATCATCAACCTCGACCAGCTCGATTAACGCCGCGTTCGGGACCCTCGTCTCCGAACACGCCCCCCGCGCGATCGAAAACGCCTTCCGCATCTACATGCTCCCCCAGGGGATCTTCAGCGTGGCGGTGGCCACGGTGCTCTTTCCGACCCTCAGCCGCATGGCCTCCCGGCGCGACCCCGGCGGGATGCGCCGCGCCGTGGGGATCGGGATGCGCCAGATCAACCTGCTGCTGATCCCCGCCGCCGTGTTCATGATCGTGCTCACGACCCCGATCGTGCGGTTGGTCTTCGAACGCGGGGCCTTCAACGCCGAATCGACCCACCTCGTCTCGATCGCGCTGTTCTGGTTCGCGTTCTCGCTGCCCTTCGGGGGCCTCAACCTGTTGCTGACCCGCACCTTCTTCGCCGTCCAGCGCCCCTGGATCCCCACGCGGCTGGCGGCGCTCAACATGGTCGTGGACGTCGTGGTCTCGCTCTCTCTCTACAAGCCGCTGGGGATCGCCGGGCTGATCATCGGCACAGTGGCCGCCAACGTGGTGATGACCGCGCTGCAGGTCAACCGCCTGCGGATCGGCTTCAACGGGCGCCTGGAGGGCCGCCAGACCACGATGATCACCGCGCGTATCCTGCTCGCCTCCGCCCTCCTCGGGGGGGTGTCGTGGGCGGTGTGGTACGGACTCGACGCGCTCCTCGGCCGCTCGCTGCCCGCGCAGGTGGTGAGCGTCGGGGGGGCCGGCGCCGCCGGTGTGCTGGTCTACATGCGCGCGGTGCTCGTGATGCGCGTCCCCGAGGCCCACCAGGTGAGCCGCTTGATCCGCGGGCTGGCCGATTCGGGGATGCGAGCGAAGCGAGTGTCTCCCTAATCGGTTGGTAGGGCGTAACGGCGCGGTGGGCGTTGCGGCGGTCCGCTCGCCGGGCCGTCCGCCTGCGGGCGGCGCAGAAACGAACCGGGCGGGCCAGAGGCCCGCCCGGTAGGCCCGGTCAAAGATCGCCTTTGAACTACTACGTCCCAGGACTTGCGTGTCTTATTGCCTGGGCGGCATGACACTCCCGACCACCGGGACTGGCCACTGGCCCGAGGGCCTGTGCGTTGCCCGGCTCGAGTCTCGCGACCCTGGCCGAGTGGGCGATCCGCCGGACCCTGGAGGTTAGCGCGGCCTCGCCCTCGGCCGGTGCACCCAGCCCGGGCACGCGCAACGACGCTGCGCACGTCAGATGGCTCGTGCGCCCTGGACCCACGGTCACTCAGCTCGGGTACGCGCAACGAACGCCGCGTACGCCAGCCAGCCCGTACGCTCCCCGAACCCCGTCCACCAGCCCCGGTGTCGCGCAACGAACGCCGCGCAGCACGCCCTCCAGGCGTGCCCATCTAAAGTCTTCAAGACCGATGGACCAGGCCCACATCCGCAACTTCTCGATCATCGCGCACATCGACCACGGCAAGTCGACGCTCGCCGACCGCATCCTCGAGCTGACGCACACCGTGAACGAGCGCGACATGCGCGCGCAGGTGCTCGACTCGATGGACCTCGAGCGCGAGCGGGGCATCACGATCAAGGCGCAGGCGGTCAGGGTGTTCTTCGAGAGCGCCGACGGGCAGACCTACCAGCTGCACCTGATCGACACCCCCGGGCACGTGGACTTCACGTACGAGGTGTCGCGCTCGCTGGCGGCGTGCGAGGGCGCGCTGCTCGTCGTGGACGCCGCCCAGGGGGTCGAGGCGCAGACGGTCGCGAACACGTACCTCGCGGTGGACGCGGGTCTGGAGCTGATTCCGTGCCTGAACAAGCTAGACCTCCCCGGCGCGGAGCCCGAGCGCGTCGCGGGCGAAGTCGCGGAGCTGATCGGTGAGCCCCCGGAGGGGATCCTGCGCATCTCGGGCAAGACGGGCCAGGGCGTGCCGGAGGTGCTGGAGGAGCTCGTCGCGCGCGTGCCCCCGCCGGCGGGTGACCCCGAGGCGCCCCCGCGCGCGCTGATCTTCGACTCCGAGTTCGACCAGTACAGAGGCGTGATTGCGTACGTGCGCGTCGTCGACGGCGTGCTGCGCAAGGGCGAGCCGATCCGCGCGATGGCGTCGGGGCTGCACGCCGACATCGACGACATCGGGTGTTTCTCCCCGCAGCAGATGCCCACCGACCAGCTCGCCGCGGGCGAGGTCGGGTACGTGATCACGGGCGTCAAGGACGTCACGCAGTTGCGCGTCGGAGACACGCTCACCACGCGCGGGCGCGCCGGCGCCGAGGCCACCGAGCCGCTGCCCGGCTACCGCGAGGTCAAGCCGATGGTGTTCTGCGGGCTGTTCCCGATCGAGTCCGACACCTACCCCGACCTGCGCGACGCACTGGAAAAGCTGACGCTCAACGACGCGGCGCTCTCGTGGGAGCCGGAGACGTCAGACGCCCTCGGCTTCGGCTTCCGCTGCGGGTTCCTCGGCCTGCTGCACATGGACATCGTGCGCGAGCGCCTGGAGCGCGAGTACGACCTGGAGCTGATGGCGACGATGCCCTCGGTGGAGTTCGACGTGACGCTCACGAACGGCGAAGAGCTCGAGGTGCACAATCCCTCCGACATGCCCGACCCCGGCACGATCGCGGAGATCCGCGAGCCGTACATCAAGGCCCAGGTGATCGCCCCCCGCGAGCACGTCGGCGCGATCATGGAGCTCTGCCAGGAACGCCGCGGCGAGCACGCGGGCATGCACTACCTCTCCCCCGAGCGCGTGCAGCTCACCTACGACGTGCCGCTCGTGGAGATCGTGCTCGACTTCTTCGACCAGCTGAAGTCCCGCACCCGCGGGTACGCCTCGCTCGATTACGAGCTGATCGGCATGAGACCCTCGAACCTGGTGAAGCTCGACGTGCTGCTCGCCGGCGACCCCGTGGACGCGCTTTCGATGGTGGTCCACCGCGACAAGGCGTACGAGGTCGGCCGCGCGCTGACCGAGCGCCTGCGCAAGCGCATCCCCCGCCAGCAGTACGACGTCCCGATCCAGGCGGCGATCGGCTCGCACGTGATCGCCCGCGAGACCGTCAAGGCGTTCCGCAAGGACGTGATCGCGAAGTGCTACGGGGGCGACATAACCCGCAAGAAAAAGCTGCTGGAGAAGCAGAAGGAGGGAAAGAAGCGCATGAAGCAGGTGGGCCGGGTGGAGGTCCCCCAGGAGGCGTTCCTCGCAGTGTTGGAGCTGGGTGAGGAGTGAGGGTGAGGGGGGAGGGGGAGTTCGTGCCTCGGGCCACGCCGGGTGGAGTGCGCTGGACCGGTTGCGCGGGAGGCCACGCGGGCCACGACGCATGGGTGCGGGACGGCGCGCATCCAGGAGGCCGGGCGGGCAAGGCAGGGAGTTCGTGACTCAAGCCGCGGCAGGTGGAGTGCGCTGGACCGGTCTCGCGGGAGACGGCGCGCGGGTCCGCGTGTTGTTCGTGTGCCTGGGCAACATATGTAGGTCCCCCACCGCCGAGGGCGTGATGCGCAAGCTCGTGCTCGACGCGGGGTTGGGAGAGCGGATCGAGGTGGACAGCGCCGGCACCGGGAGCTGGCACGTGGGGGAGCCGCCCGACGCACGCGCCACCCGCGCTGCGCGCCATCGCGGGATCGCGCTCGAAAGTGTCGCCCGCCAGGTGGGGCCGCGCGACTTCGAGGAGTTCGACCTGATTCTGGCGATGGACGGCGAGAACCTGCGCAACCTGCACCGCCTCGCGCGCGACGAGGACGCCCGCGCCAAGGTGCGGCGGCTGCGCGAGTTCGACCCCGCCGCCGGCGGCGAGCTCGACGTGCCCGACCCCTACTACGGCGGGGCGGGCGGATTCGACGAGGTGCTCGACCTGGTGCAGGCGGCGTGCGTGGCGCTGCTGGAGCAACTGCAGACGACGGACGCCGAGTCGGTCCCCGCGCAGTGAGCGGGGTCCCGGCCGAGCGGGCGGACACGTGAGCCTTCCGTCTGGCGCCACCAACGCCCGGCGCGTGGGCGGCGGGGACATCAACGAGGCGTGGCGTGTAACCCTCGCCGACGGGCGCGAGGCGTTCGTCAAGACGCGCCCGGACGCGGCCCCGGGGGAGTACGCCGCGGAGGCCCGCGGCCTGCAGTGGCTCGCCGAGCCGGGGGCGCTGCGCACGCCGCGGGTGTGGGAGGTCGCCGCTGAGTACCTCGTGCTGGAGTGGGTTCCGCCAGGGCGCCTGAGCGCGGCCGGCGCGGAGGAGCTGGGCCGCGGCCTGGCGCTGACGCACACCGCAGGGGCACCCGCGTTCGGGGACCCGGGCGTCGGTGCCGCGCCACCTGGGAACCCGGGTGCCGGCGCCGCCCGCTTCGGCTCGCTGCAGCTCCCCAACGACCCCGCCCCCGACTGGCCGACGTTCTACTCCGAGCGCCGTCTGCGCCCCCTGGTGCGCCTTGCCCGCGAGCGCGGCGCGCTCTCGGAGTCCGGGGCGCGGGCGGTCGAGGCCGTGTGCGAGCGCCTGCCCGAGCTCGCGGGTCCTGCGGAGCCTCCGGCGCGGCTGCACGGGGACCTGTGGGCCGGCAACGTGATGGCCGACGCGGAGGGCCGCCCATGGCTGGTGGACTCCTCCGCGTACGGGGGTCACCGCGAGGTGGACCTCGCGATGCTGAGGCTGTTCGGCGCCCCCAGCGAGCGCGTGTTCGCGGCCTACGCCGAGGCCGCCCCCCTTGCCGAGGGGTGGGAGCAGCGCGTGGAGCTGTGGCAGCTACTGCCGCTGCTCGTGCACGCGGTGTTGTTTGGTGGCTCCTATATAGGCGCGGCCGAACGAACAGCGCACCGCTACGCCGGCTGAGCTTCTCACCCGGCCGGCCGGGGTCCCACTCCCCGGGGTCAGTCGGAGTGGGAAGTGTGCGCGAAGCGACGCTCAGCGAACGCCGCCGGCTGTACCTGACGGCGCGGGTGCTCGTCAAGCGCTACTACCGGAGGGAGCTGACGCTCGCGGCCGTGGCCCGCGCGCTGGCCTGCTCGCCGCGTCAACTGCAGCGCGCGTACGCGCAGTTCGGGGGGAGCACCTTCCAGGAGGACCTCCGCGCGCGGCGGATGGCCGCTGCGGCGGAGCTGCTCGCCGAGCAGGCGATCCCGGTGGCGGACGTCGCGCGGCTGGTGGGCTACAGCCGCGGCTCGCACTTCGCGCGCGCGTTCCGCCGCCGCTACGGTCTCTCCCCGGCGCGCTTCCGGGAACGCGCGCGGGATCGGGCATGATGAGTGGGGAGTGACGGCGGGGTCTTGTCGCTGCCAACGTCGAGCACGACCCGAAGGGGTGAAGGTGTCGAGAACCGCCGACCGATCAAAGATCGGCCAGCAGGCCGCGCAGGAGGGGCAGGACGGGGTCGCCGAGGAGACCGCGCGGGAGCTGGCGGCCCAGTCGCGGCGGCTGCGCAACAGCCTGGTCAGCCTCGCGGTGTTCTTCGTGATCGTGGCGGGCCTGCTGGTGGGGGTGCCGGGCCTGCGCGCGGCAGGGGAGCAGATAACCGACGCGAAGTGGGGCTGGGTGGGAGCGGGGGTGGTGTCCGAGCTGCTCTCGTGTGCCTCCTACGTGGTGCTGTTCGGGCTGGTGTTCCGCAGGCTGGGCAGCCGGCTGAGCGCGCGTCTGTCGCTGGCGGAGCTGGCGGTCAACTCGGTTGTCTCGGCCGGCGGCCTGGGCGGGATCGCGCTGGGGGCGTGGGTGCTGCGCAGCAAGGGGATCTCGGTGGAACGGATCGCCAAGCGTTCGGTGTTGTTCTTCGTGCTGACGAGCGCGGTGAACGTCAGCGTGGTGGTCCTGATCGGGCTGGGAATGTGGCTGGGGCTACTGCCGGGCTCACAGCGAGCGCTGATCACGCTGCTGCCCGCCACGGCGGCGCTGTTGACGATCGTCGGCACGCTCGCGGCGGCGGGCTGGGCGCGGCGGGCGGCGGCGCGCAGAAGCTCCGAGCGGGGCCGCACAGTGGTGGCGCTGGTCGCGCTCGGGGGCGGCGTGCAGGACGCGGTGAGGCTGATTCGCGCCCACGACTGGCGACTGGTGGGAGCGGTGGGGTACTGTCTGTTCGACATCGCGTGCCTGTACCTGTGCCTGGCGGCGTACGGCCCGACCCAGACGTTCTGGGCGGTGTCGATGGCGTACCTGGTGGGGATGCTCGCGAACTCGCTCCCGATCCCGGGCGGCTTCTTCGCGGTCGAAGGGGGCCTCGTGGGGATGCTGCTGCTGTTCGGCGCGCGCCCCGCCTCGACGGTGCTCGCCGCGGTGGTCACGTACCGCGCGATCTCGCTGTGGATCCCCGCGCTGATCGGGACGGTTGCGTTCCTGAGCCTGCGCGGAGAGATCGGCAAGCCGCTGCGGCCGCAGCCCGGCGGTGCGTCCTAGTCTTTCCCAAACAGGGCGCGGTCGACGGCCAGGGTGGCGGCGACGCGCTGGCAGGCGTGCCCGGGGAGGTTGCGCAGGGCGGCCTGCACGGCCACGGGCCGGGGTCCGGAGAGGCCGGGGCAGTACACGGGCGGCGGCAGCGGGGCAGTGGCTGAGCCGGGCGCGTTGAGAGGGCGCAGAGCGCTGACCGCGCGCAGCCCGTCAGAGAGGCTCTCGGAGAAGACCTCGACGGCGAGGCGTCCGGTGTAGAGCTCGATCGAGTCACCGCCGTCGAAGATGACCGCGGGGACCCCACGCAGGACGGTGTTGCGCTGGGCGCCGAGGGGGGCGTTGGCGTGGCGGGCGTAGACGAGGGTCGTGACCTGGAGGGGCAGCACGCAGCCGCTGCCACCGAGCCCAGCGCCCTTGCCGGTGGCGCAGTCGCCGTAGTAGACGGAGTCCCCGGCGGTGGGGATGTAGTTGCGCAGCCCGTCGGCGGCGGCGAGCGGCTCCGAGCCGAAGCGGGGCCCCACCCAGTAGACGCGGAAGAAGGGGAACGTCTGCGCTTCGGCGAGCGCGCCCGTCCCGAGCGGCCCGGGCTGCACGTTGGCGCAGCCGCTCACGAGCAGGCAGGTTGCGACCAGGGTGGCGACCCCAAAGACAAGGCGGGCGATGTTCAACGCGACTTTCGAGTGTGTGGGCTGTTTGAAAGGCAGAGACACCGCGGGACAGGCAGGGTTTGACTCGCGGGAACCGGGGTCCGGTGGGGTAGCGCACCGGACCCCGGTCGATCTTCCCACACGAGACCGGGAACCCATACGGGACCTGGAACCCATATAGACCTTGACCTATATGGGGCCGCGAACCTATATCGACCACCAACCCTATAGGTCGCGAACCCACAGGAGACCCACGAACCCGTAGGGTGCCGGCCGTGGGCACGTACGTGGCGAGAGCGTCCGCGCCAAAGGCGGCTGCCGGACCGAGCGCGACGAGAGGGGCGCCGTGGGGCCTCGTGACGGCGGCGGTCGGGGTCGCGGTGTGGCTGGTCGTGTACCCCCAGACGCCGGACCTCGCCGGCCAGGTGTACCGGGCCGACCTCTTCCGCGAAGCGGGCTTCCTGGTGTACGACACGCGCTGGTACGGGGGCCACGATCTGCCGGGGTACAGCCTCGTGTTCCCCCCGCTGGCCGCGTGGCTGGGGGTGCGCGCGGTGGGCGTGGCGGCCGTGCTCGCCTCGGTGACCCTGTTCGAACGGGCGGCCAGGGCGGTGTACGGTCCGGTGGCGCGGTGGGCAGCGGTGTGGTTCGCGGTGGCTGCCCTGGGGGACGTGTGGAGCGGGCGGGTGACGTTTGCGCTGGGGGTGAGCGTGGCGCTGGGCGCGGTGCTTGCGCTTGTGCACGACCGGCCCGCAGTGGCGGCGGCGCTGGCGGGGGTGTGCGCGGCGTGCAGCCCGGTCGCGGGCGCGCTGCTGGCGCTCGCGGGGCTCACGCACTCCCTGACCGCGCGCTCGCCGCGCAGCCTCGTGGTGCTCGGCGTCCCGCCCGCGGCGGTGGTGGTGGCGCTCGCGGGGCTCTTCCCCGAAGGGGGGTGGGAGCCCTACCCGCTGTACTCCTTCCTGGCGACGCTCGCGGCGCTCGCGGGGTACCTGTGGGCGATGCCGGCTCAGCGGCGGCTGGAGTGGATCGGCGGCGTGGTGTACCTGGCGGCGTGCGTGGCGTGCGTGGCGGTGCACAGCCCGGTGGGCGCGAACGTGGAGCGCTACGGGGTGCTGCTCGCGGGTCCGCTGCTGCTGTGCGCGCTACTCGACGGCGTGCGTGCGCGGCGGGTCGGCGGCGTGCGTGCGCGGCCCGGCTCCGTGTCCGGGTGGCTCCGCACCGCGGCGACGGTGGCGGTGCTGTGCGGCATCGCGGTGTGGACGGTGTGGGGGCCGGTGCGCGAAACGGCGGCGGTGGCGGGCAACGCCTCGACGAGCGCCTCGTACTACCTGCCGGTGGAGCGCTTCGTGGCTGGTGTCGAGGCCCCACCGGGCCGGCCGGTGCGCGTGGAGGTGCCGTTCACGCGAGGCCACTGGGAGGTGGCGTGGCTGGCGGGGAGGGTCTCGCTGGCGCGAGGGTGGGAGAAGCAGCTGGACGAGCGCTACGACGGCGTGCTGCTCGCCAAAGACCTCACGGCGGCGCGGTACCGCGCGTGGCTGAAGCAGGAGGCGGTCAGCTACGTGGCGCTGCCCGACGCCCCACTCGACCCCTCGAGCGCCGTGGAGGGACGGCTGATCGAGGCGGGGCTGCCGTACCTGCACGAAGTGGAGCGCACCCAGCACTGGCGGATCTACGAGGTGGTGGGCGCCACCCCGCTCGCACAGGGACCGGGCACGCTCAGCGGCCTGGGCCACGACTGGTTCGCGCTGCGAGCGCGCACGGCGGGGAGCTTCATGGTGAGGGTGCGCTACACCCGCTACTGGACGGTCACGCAGGGCGCGGCGTGCGTGGTCAGGGCGCCGGGGGGCTGGACGGCGGTGACGGCGCGGCGCGCGGGTCCGGTGAGGGTCGCGGCGAGCTTCTCGATCGGCCGCGCGCTGGGGCTGGACGGGCAGTCCTGCCGGGCAGGTTGAGGCTGCGTGCACCTCGCTGGACCGACTACCCCACGATCCTGCCATCCGGTCTGGCGTGAGCTCAGTCGATCGGGACGAGGTCGTAGAGGCCGGTGTAGCCGGTGAGGTAGACGCGTTTGCCGTCACTGATCACCGGGTCGAAGGAGCCGGTGCCCATCGTGAACTCCACTTTCCCGGTGGAGATCCCCAGCCCGTACGTGCGGCGGGTGCCGAGGTCGGCGAAGTACACGACGCGCCCGAGGACCGTGGCGGACCCCGAGATCTTGCCTCCCGCTTCGTAGCTCCAGTCGACGTGGCCGGTGCGTGCGTCGAGTGCGTAGAAGGTGCCCGAGTAGGAGCCAACGTAGATGGTGGGCCCGAGGCCGGGGGCGTCGGTGACCGCGGGGGACGCGTACACGTAGGCGCCCGTCTGGAAGGCCCAGTCCAGCGCGCCGGTGGCGGCGTCGTAGGCGTAGACGCGCCCGTCGGTGTTGCCGAGGTACACGCGCCCGTAGACGACGGCCGCGGTGGAGTAGAAGGTTCCGCTGCCGAACAGCGCCCCTTCGGAGCTGGCGAGCCACAGCCGCCGTCCGGTCTGCTCGGAGATCGCCTGCACGTGACCGGAGTAGTCGCCGAAGTAGAGCACCCCCCCCGAGAGGGTGGGGCTGGCCTTGACGGCGCCGGCGGCGTGGTAGGTCCAGACGGTCCGTCCGGTGCGGGCTTCCAGCGAGTAGACGGTGCCGTCTTCGGAGCCGAAGTAGAGCCGGCCGCGGTCGAGCAGCGGAGAGGACTCGCTGCGCGAGGGCAGGTTGCGCGACCAGCGAATCGCGCCGTCGGTGACGTCGAGCGCGACGACGCGCCCTTCTTCGGAGCCGGGCGCGCGCGCGAGCACCGTGGCGTACACGGTGTCCCCGCCGACGGCCGGGGAGGAGGCGGAGAGCGCCCCCAGGGTGTGGCTCCAGAGGGTCTTGCCGTCGTACTTGTCGACAGCGCTGAGGACCCCGTCGTCGGTGAGCTGGAAGATGCGGTTTTCCGAGAGCACTGGGGGGAACTCGCGCAGCGAGGACCCGCCGCGTGCCCAGGCGCGCCTGAAGGGGGGGCGCAGCGAGGCGGGGGCGGGGTAGTAGCGGGTGTGGTTCTTGGTGTAGCCGTACAGCGGCCAGGTGAAGCGTTCGGGGCCGCGCACGGGAAGCGTGGGGTTGGCCTCGGGCACGAAGCGTGCGTGGGGGTGGTAGATCGAACCGGTGCGCTCGCGCGCGTAGACGTAGCCCCCGAGCGCAAGGCCGAGAATGACCAGGAGCGTGGCGAGCGCGAACCAGCGGCGCTTCACGCCGCGAGCTTCGAGGAGGGGGAGGCGGTGGGCGCCTCGCCGGCACCCGCTTTGGAGCCCCGCCTGCTCTCGCTCGTGTCGCCCGTCGAACCGGCCGTAGCACTGACTGTCGTGTCGGCCCGGGCGGCGCCGCCAGCCACGCGGCGGCCGAGGCTGGCGTGTCGCGAGCGGGACCGCTGGGCGACGTCGGCGAGTAGACGCCCGACGGCGAGGACGAGCAGCCAGGCAAGGGCCAGGAGCAGCGGGATCAGGGTCATGCCGGAGACGAGCGCGAGGATGTCGTGGTCGGCGCTCAACGACCAGTTCCACAGCAGGTAGTCGCAGAGCGCGAGCAGCGCAACAACGACCAGGCGCGGCCGGAGGGGCCAATGGGGCACGCATGAACCGTAGCGGGGAGCGGGGACGGACGGGCTCCCGCCCGTATGATCGCGCCCGTGACGAGTGCCACGGAGACCGGGATCGGGGAGTCGGAGGTCTTCGCCCCGGGACTGCTGCGGGGCCGCGTGGCGCTGGTAACAGGCGGGGGCACGGGCCTGGGCCGAGCAAGCGCGCTCGAGCTGGCGCGCTGCGGGGCGGCGGTGGCGGTCGTGGGCCGCCGCGAGGAGCCGCTGCGTGAGACGGTCGCGGAGATCGGCGAGGACCAGGCGAGCTGGGCGACGGGGGACGTGCGCGAGCGCGAGCAGGCGCGCGTGCTGGTCGCCGGCGTGCTGGAGCGGTGGGGCCGCCTCGACGTGCTGGTGAACAACGCGGGGGGCCAGTACTTCACGCCGGCGGAGGGCATCGCGACGAAGGGCTGGGGCGCGGTCTGGCGGCTGAACGTGGACGGGATGCTGCACATGGCGCAGGAGGCGTTCGCACAGGCAGGGGCCCCGCCGGGAGGCGATCGGGAGGCGGAGGTTGGGGCTGCAACTGACGCAGAGCGTGCGATCGGAGCGGGGCACGCGACGAAAGGCGCGGAGGCGCGCGGAGCAGCGGGCGGGCGGGGGCTGCGAATCATCAACGTGACGCTCTCCCCTCACCACGGGATGCCGGGCATGGCTCACTCGGGCGCGGCGCGAGCGACGGTTGAGGTGCTAACCCGCGAGCTGGCACGCCGCTGGGCTCCGGCGGGAGCGACGGTCTGCGCGGTGGCGGCGGGCCACTTCGACACGGAGGCGATGGGCAAGTACCCGGACGTTGTGCGCGCGGGGATGGCCCGCTCGGTCCCGCTGCAGCGCCTGGGGACGGTGCAGGAGCACGCCTGGCTGGTCGCGCTGCTCGTCTCCCCCCTGGGAGCGGTCTTCAGCGGCTCGACGGTGACCCTGGACGGCGCCCGCGACAACTGGTTCGGCCCCTGGCCCCCGCCGGGCCTCGCGGACGCTGGGGGCGAGGTGCCGACGGAGGAGCGCCGGGGGCGGGGGTAGGCATGGTCTCTCGGCCAGTCGCCGCGGACCACTCAGCCAGCTCGCGAGCACCACTCGAGGCCGATCCGGGCCGGTAACATGGCCAGAGCGCGCGGGCGAAGTGTTGTGGTTGCACAGAAGCCTTCCAAGCTTCTAGGGCGGGTTCGATTCCCGTCGCCCGCTTGGAGCCGGCCCCGCGCTAGGCTCTGGATGCATTGCCACGGGGAGTGGCGCAGTCTGGTAGCGCACCCGGCTGGGGGCCGGGCGGTCGCAGGTTCAAATCCTGTCTCCCCGATCACTCAAAATCCCTGCAAATAAGCACTTTTTGAGTCGAGGGGATCAAGCGCAACACCACCGCACGGTACCAAAACGGTACTGTTTGGGCTCCGGTGGCGTGGCGCCAACGCTTCGCCCGCGGCGATCCACAAGAAGGCCCACCGGTGAGGGTGGACGACGGACGCCGCGATGGATGAAGTGCATCGGCACTGCGGACGCAGCGTTTGGTGCCTGTGCCTTGGCGTCTGCGCAGGCCTGCCCGCCGAGCAAGGCAAGTCATGGACCCGTTCGCGCCAGCTTCGCCCGATTCGCTGGACCGGCGCGACCGCGCGGTGTAGGGTCGGGTGACCCTACAAACCAGTTGGCCGCCGACACGGACTAGGTGCCGGCGGCCGGCACGAGAAGAAAGAGAGCTTCTTCCCATGCGCCAACAGCGTATTGCGTCCTCCCCGCCCGCCGTCCAGAAGGCCGAGCGGGCGATCCTCTTCCAGCTCCTCCGCGACGATCACGCGGAGTGCTGGGGGCGCCCCGAGCTCGAAGAGGAGCTCAGCGACGTCCCGCCCGCCGACTTCGCGGCCGGCCTGGACCGCCTGAAGGAGCAGCGCATCGCGCAGCTCTCCAGGGGCCACGTGTGGGCCACGTGCTGCGCGCGGTACCTCGACTCGCTGGGAGTGATCTCGGTATAGGCGGGGCGCCCGAGCAAGCGCGCGGGCCCTCGACCCCCAAGCGAACGAACCATCCCAACCACCCTGGGCGCGGCGAGGCCGCGCCCAGGGGACTCTCAACCAACCCAAGGAGCGAAAGCGAGATGAGCGAGCAGACGATCAACCGCGTAGTTGCTGAGCGGAAGGCTGGCGGACGACCCGGAGCTGCGCGAGCGACCGGAGGTCGGCCCCGTGTGCTTCCTGCGCGTGGCGTGCACCACGCCAACCGAACCCCAGGCGGGCCGCGAGGCCGACTGACCGAGTGCGACGTCCTGGCGCTGGGCGCGGAGGCGAGGCGCGCCGCGCGCTACCTGCGCAGGGGCCGCGGCGTGGTGATCCAGGGCCGCCTGGAGAAGGCGCGCTGGGAGGCGGGAGAGGGCAGCGAGCGCGAAGGAACGTGCGTGGTCGCGGAGCGGGTGCAGTTTCCTGGGAGCGCCGCCGCGAGGCGCAGGGGCGCAGGCCCTCGCGGTGGGATTCAGCGAGGAGGTGTGGGAGGCAAGCGAGGTCCCGCTCGTGCACGAGTCACAGCTTGCGTCCCAAGCCCCCGCGGAGGGCCGACTCACACCCGGCGGTCCCGGGTAAGGGCTCCCCCACCGACTGCAACCCGGCATGACTCTCAGCTGTTCAGCACCCGGTCGGCGAGCTGGTAGACGGTGAACGCGTTGGCACCCTTGGGGTGGTGGCGGACACCGAAGGCGAGATATCGCAAATGAGCGTGTTCGTGAGGGGGGACAACGATCTCGAAGACCATGCCCCAGGAGCCGTCGGGGTGTGGAACGTAGACCTTGAAGCAGTGAGGAAGGTTCCCGTCGCGTCCTTCGGCTTCGCAGGGCTTCAGATGCGATCGGGGGACGCCGTCTCGCTCGTATTCGCGTCGGGCGGCCTCGCCGGCCACTCGGCCGGCGGGAGTGGAGCGCGCCAGATGCTCGTCGAGGAGGTCGGCATCGAAGCGCGCGGGAAAGCGCAGCTCGGATGTGGGCATGGGCTACCCCTCGCCGTCAGGGGGACCCATGTGCGGCCCGTGCTCGGCCATGAACGCGTCGAACTCCTCGGGGGTCATGTGCCGCTCCCCGTGGCGGGCGAGCCTCGCCTCCCACGACGTGTCGGGTACGAGCGTGAGCTTCCCACCGGGGCGCTCCTCGGTGATGACGTACTCACCGCTGCGCCCGCCGCTGAGGGTCACGTGCACGAGGGGGTGCTCCGGTTCCGCTGCCATCGCCTCCATGGTGCCAGATCCTCCTTCGGTCGTGAAGCCCATCGGTTCAGGGTAGCCCCGACGCCAGCAGCTCCAGCACGTCCCGAGCGCAGGCGACGGGGTGCGCACCGTCGCGCAGCAGCGCGAAGGTCCCAAGCGCGCCGGGGTCGGTGATTCGGCCGGGGGCGACGGCGACGTCCTTGCCGAGGTCGGCGGCGACTTGGGCGGTGAGGAGGGCGCTCGAGCGTTCGCCCGCCTCGACGATCACGACAAGGTCGGCGAGGGCTGCGATAAGGCGCTGGGACGCGAGGAATCGGTGCTACGAGGAGTTCGGGGACGTGAGCTGGTGCGAGGAACCGGGGCGCCTGGACCCGCGGCTGCGCGCCGCGGCGCTGCGACTCGCGGCCGGGGGGCAGAGCGCGCAGAGGGTCTGCGCGGCGCGGACGAACGGGCAGCTGTTCCTCGCGTTCCCCGCCAACCAGGCGCAGCGCAACTCGATCAACGACACCGGGTCGCTGCTGCGGGTGCTGTGCGGCACGGGCGAAGGGCGGGGGTGGCCCCCACCGCGAAGGACAACCTCTCCCGCCAGGAGCGGCGCGACGTGGACGAACGCCTGGACCGAACGCTCCGCCGGCGGCTGCAGAGCGACGGCTGCGGACTGCTCCCCGCGGCGCCTAGCGCGATGGTGTTCCGCGGCGAGATATCCCGCGAGCTCGGGGAGGCCGCAATCGGGCGCCTGGAGGACGTCGACGTTGAGCCACGCCATCCCTGCGGCCTGGTCGATCGAGCGTGGCGTATCGCCAAGGAGAATGGGTGGGCCAAGACCTACGACGCTGAGTACCTCGCCCTCGCCGAGATCCTCGGCTGCCGACTGGTGACCATCGACGGCCCACTCTGGCGCCGCAGCCGGCACCTCAGCTTCGTGGTCACCCCGAGCAAACTGCAACCCAAAGCCGACGGTCCCCGGACAGACCCGGCAGCTTGAGTTCTCCCCACTGCTCAAGCTGCTGGCGCAGCACGCACCTGCGGGCGCGCCAGTACGGGAACACCGCCGCGCGAGCTCTCCCTCCCCAGCTCGCGCGGCTGGCGCAGCTCGAACCCCAAGCGACGCAAAGAACACGGCGAACGACGCAACGAGACACGCGACCAAGCCCCCCAAAACCCCAACGCGAAGCGCCGCGAGCAACACGCAGCACAACCCGACGCCGTGCCGAAAAAGCAACCAAGCGAAGCACGAACCAGGGCCCCCAAGGCGCCAAACGCGCAAAACCCTCAAAGCAACGGCGAACCGCAGCAGACTATACGCACCCAAAGGATGCCGAATGTTAAGAGTGATTCGGTGAGATGCTCTCAGCCACGCTGAGTTACCTATTTCAGCGGGCGCGACAGCGAAGGTGAAAACGACGGGTACGCTCGCGGAAGGGTGCAGACGACACACAAGATCGCGGGCGGTGACGCGGAGGGCTTCGCGAGGTATCTGACCTCGACAACGGCGCGCGGGGACTACTACGCCGGCCACGAAGAGGACGCCGACGGGGACGCCGGCGTCGGGGTGGTGCCGCAGAGCCGCTGGCACGGCTCGCCCGCGATGCTCGCAGCTCTGGGCATAGCCCCCGAGCAGCGCGTGGGCCGCGCGGAGCTGCTGGCGCTGATGCAGGGTGTCTCCCCGGTGGGCGGCGAGCCGCTGCGCGCAGCGGGCGGGAACGGCACGCGGGTGGCGGGGATCGACATGACGTTCAGCGCACCGAAGAGCGTGTCGGCGCTGTGGGCGGTGAGCGACCCGTACGAGCGCGCGCGGATCGAGGTGGCGCACACCAAGGCGGTGGCGGGCGCATTGGAGCGGACCGAGCGCGACGTGGAGCTGGTGCGCACGCGGACGGGCGGCAAGCTCCAGTGGCAGCACGCCGAGCAGCTCGTCGCCGCCGAGTTCGTGCACACCTCGAGCCGCCTGACAAAGGAGCAGGAGACCGGCGGCGTGCCGGACCCCCAGCTGCACTCCCACGTCGTGGTCCTCGGCGCCGAGCGCAAAGACGGCCGGTACGCGGCGGTGGATTCCCGCGAGCTGTTCCGCGCAGCGCGAGCGAACGGCGCGTGGTACCGCGCGGAGCTGGCGTACAACCTGCAGCAGCTCGGCCTGGAGATCGAAGGCGGCACCGGCAGGGACGGCAGGTACTTCGAGGTGAAGGGCGTCCCGAACACACTCGCGGAGAAGTGGTCGGCGCGCACAGCGGACATCGAAAAGGCGGCACGGGACTTCCGCACCCGCTACGGCCGCGACCCGAGGGCGGGCGAGCTGGGCTCCATAACACAGGCGACAAGGGGCACCAAGACGCAGGCGCAGACGGTGAACGTGGATGCGGCGTGGAGGGCGGTCGGCGAGGAGCACGGCCTGACCCACGAGCAG
The DNA here is from genome assembly GCA_963701215.1 of uncultured Solirubrobacterales bacterium. Classification (GTDB taxonomy): domain Bacteria; phylum Actinomycetota; class Thermoleophilia; order Solirubrobacterales; family Solirubrobacteraceae; genus Palsa-744. The sequence continues at coordinate 2,470,281 of OY969580.1, read as the reverse complement.
GCCCGCAGCCTCTACACCGAACACGACCGCCCGCCGGCGCAGAACCTCGCGGAGAAGCTGCTGGCGGACGTGACCAGGGACCGCTCGATGATCGCGGAGCGGGACCTGTACGCGCGGGCGTTTGAGCTCAGCCCAGGCAACTGCCACCCCGCCGACGCGCAGCGCGTGGTGAGGGACCTGGCGCGAACGGGAGAGCTGGTGGCCCTGGAGGGCGGGATGTGGACAACGAGGGAGCTGCGTGAGCGCGAGCAGCAGACGGTGCAGCTGGCGGAGAGCCGCGCCAACGAGAAAGCGGCGCCGGTGCGAGAGGAGACGCTGCAGCGAGCACAGGCAAAGACCGAGCGCGAGATCGGCGGAAGGCTGACCAACGAGCAGCGAGAGGCGCTCAGCACCATCACCGGAAGGGGCGGGATGACCGTGATGGTCGGTCAGGCAGGAACGGGAAAGGGCGTGGTCCTCGCGGCGGCCGCGGAGGCGTGGCGGGAGGAGGGCTACAGGGTGGTGGGCACGGCGATCGCGGGAGCAACGGCGGAGCGCCTGGGAGCCGACGCGCGCCTGGAGCGCTCCTTTACGACGGACGGCCTGATCGGCAAAGTGGAGCGCGGGAGCGAGAGGATCGACAACAAGACGGTCGTAGTGATGGATGAGGGGGGCATGGCGGACACGAAGCGCTTGGCGCGCGTGGCGGAGCTGACGGCAGAGCGAGAGAGCAAGCTCGTCCTCGTCGGCGATAGCGCCCAGCTCTCCCCGATCGGCGCGGGCGGCGTGTTCGCCGAGCTGAAGGAGAAGGTTCCATCAGCGGACCTGACGGAGGTCCAGAGGGCAAGGAACGAGTGGGAGCGCCAGGCGTGGGCGCAGGTCAGGGACGGCAAAGCGGAGCGCGCGCTCGCGTCCTACCAGGCGCACGACCGGCTGCACATCGCGGACACCAGGGAGCAGGCGGCCGGCGTGATTCGTCTGCCCAGCGTGTAGCCGAAGGATTCCGTTCCGGCTCTGTCTTCTGCCCAAACCGATCGAGGTGTCGAGACGACCAGATCACGCGGGCAGCGCATCACGAGGTACTCGCCAACTTCGCGCCCGACCGGCCTGCGCCGCACCCAGGGTCTCATCCCGGCACAGTCTACTGTCAGCCGACCCGCCAATCAGGAAGCACCTCGGCGAGCAGCAGCGCGGGAAGGTCACCCAACGCGCAGCGCAGGATCGAGCGCTGCTCGGTTTGACGCGGCGAGAACGGGAGCTGCTTGGAGCGGTGCACGATGACCCCCAGAGCGCCCCAGCCGTCGGGCAGGAACCGGGACTCGCCCCCAAGCACCCGCAGCTGGTGGATCATCCTGCCCTGCTGCTGGTTGGTCGGGGCGCTGTTCTTCGCGTCGATCACCCAGACGAGGCGCTTGGCGTGGTCGGCGACGATCGCATCAAGGTCGATTCCTCCTTGCGGCGGAGACCAGCGCGCGGCGACGTACTCGAGCTCCTCGTGCGCGTCGCATAGCCCAAGCGCGGTCTCGATCACGATGCGCTCCCAGGCGATGCCGGCCGCCACGGCATAGATGCCCTCCACGGTGGAATCGTCCCGCCGGGAGCCGCCCTCGTAACGGTCGAGCGTGGTCGCGGCGAAGCGCTCGTCGTCGGGCTCGATCGTGGCGGCGACGCCGGGGGGCAGCTCGTCTCGGAGGTTGGCGAGGGCGCGGTCGAGCAGCGTGCGGATCGCCTTCGCGCCGAGCTTGACGCTGGGCGCGCGGCGGCGGGGGGGCTTCAGGGTGAGGAGTGCCAGCAGCTCGTTCACCGCATCCTCGGCGCGCGTGACTGCGAGGTGCTGGGGGTGGGGGGCGCTTCGGTCTGGGGCGCGGTCCAGGCAGGCGTGGGGGTCGGTGTGGATCGCGGCGGCGGTCGTGTCGGCGATTACGCAGAGGGCCAGCGGCTGGCGTGGGAGGGGGGACATCTGGGCGTCCAGGCGCCGGGGCGGGTCGTGGCGGTTGGCGGGGCGCAGGATCACCGTGACGCCACGGACTGCGGCGTCGGCGAGGACGCTCTGCAGCCATTCGGGCAGGCGCGTGAGGTCGGGGGCGCACACGTCCAGGCGGCCCGTCGCGGTCTCGGCGACATCGGCGATCGCGTCGCGGACGTGCCGGGGGTGCGGCTCGGGGAAGCTCCAGGGGCGCTTGCGCTCGGTCGCCGTGCGGGCGACGAGGGTCGCCAGCCAGGGTGGCGGGAGCGGGCGGGCTTCGGTGATGTGTCGCAGGTCAATCGTGTCGGGTAGTGGGGGGTTGCCGTAGTGCGTATGCAGCCAGTTGGTGAGTTCGGGGTCCTCCTGGGCGTGCTGGGTGACGGCGACGCGGGGCTCGTAGGGGTCCTCCGGGTCGAAGTGGACGAGCAGCTGCGTGTCGGGGAGGCGCAGCACGTGGGAGGCCGGCCCGCCGCCGCTCCCGCCGCGGGCGTCGGCGGCGACGTCGAGGATCTCGGCGATCTCCACGTGGCCGTCCACGCCGGCCTCCCAGGAGGCGGCGGCGTCGAGCCCGATGCGTTCGAGGTCGGTTGCGGTCGGGGGTTCCAGGGGAAGGGTGAGGCCGCCGTCGCGACGGCGCACCGTCACGACGCCGTCGAGGGCGGAGTACGGCAGGCAGCGCGACCGGGCGTGGTCCACCCACAGGACGTACTCGCGTTCGATCGGCGCCAGCGCGCGGGACAGCTCGCCCTGCACGCGCGCGATCTGCGTGAGCGGCAGGCCGGTCACGGCGGCGATCAGCTCGGTGTCGGCGCGTGCGTGCGTGCCCAGACGCTCCACCGTGCGGTGCAGGGCCGTGCCCAGCTCGCGACAGCGCACCGTAACGCGCATCCGGTGCACGGGGATCTGCAGCGGGATCGCGCACACCACGGTCATGCCGCGCGCCGTTCGTGTCGTCGCCGCAGCTCAAAGCGGGTGTCGCCCTGCTCAGCGCGGGCGGCGATCAGGTCGGCGACCTGCTGGAGGGGCTTGCCGATCGTGCCTGCCCGGGCGGCGCGCAGGTCGGTCGCGACGATCAGGAGGTCCTGGGCGCGGCTGAGCGCGACGTTGATGCGGTTCGGGGTCTTCAGGAAGCCGGCGTAGGTGGTGTTCACGAAGCTCACGATCACAACGCACTCCTCGTCGCCCTGGAAGCGGTCAACGATCCCGATGCGGATCTTCAGGTCAGGGTAGGAGGCGGGGTTCAGGCGGGCGTGCAGGCGCCGCGCCTGGGCGGCGTAGGGGGTGATCACGGCCACGCCGAGCGGACCGGGGCGGCCCGGCGGGGGGTCGGTGACAACCCCGTGGTGTTGCAGCCCGGCCAGCTCGCGCGCGATCCGCGCGATCTCTTCGTCGCGGACGTTGCTCTTGCTGTCGGGGTGCTCGCGGCGCTGGCGGCCGGGGATGTCCAGCAGGCGCACCTGGGCGCTCCCGGCGAACGCGCTCACACGCGGGTCGCGGTCGGCGAGGTCGGCGGGGCGGCCGTGGCGCAGGCCGCCGCGGTAGAACACCTCGCTGACCAGCTCGCCGATCGCGGGCACCATCCGGTACTGCGTGCTCAGCGTCGTCTCGTGCGCGGTGTCCTCCAAGTGCCCGGCGAAGTGGTCGAACAGGGTCTCCTCGGCCGCGACCACGCGCTCCACCGGGGTCTCGCCGAGAGCCAGGGCGGCTTTGGCGAGGCGGCGCGCGTCGCCGGCCCTGCCGGGGTCTCGGCTCTTGATCGCCCTCGGGTCCCGCAGTGCGTCCCCGAGCGCGCCCCACACGTGCGGGGGAAGCTGGCGGCTGTCTCCTATCAGGACGCTCCGGCGGGAGCGCAGCATCAGCATCAGCGCCTCGGCAGGGCTCGCCTTGCCGGCCTCCTCGAGCAGCGCCAAGGTGAACGTGCGGGCGCGAACGTCCGGGTTCGCGCTCACCGCGTGGCAGGTGCCCGCGACGACGCGGGCGGCGGCGAGGCGGGCGTGGGGGCCGGATTGTAGGCCGTCCGAGTCGAAGTAATCCTGCTGAATTTCGAGGATCGCCCGGGTGCTCTGCGCGTCGTCGGTGTCGTGGGCGCGCAGACGGACCAGCGCCATCTGGCGGTACTGCTCGGCGCGCAAGCGAACGCGAGGCTTCCACGGCTCGGGACTCTCGATCCAGTAGCGCTCGCGCACGAACGGGTCCATGCGGGCCGCCACGTAGGGGCTGCCCACGCGCGCCATCGGCAGGTCCGGGTCAGCCTTCGCCAACCGCTTCAGCACGTTGTCGATCGCCTGGTGCGTCTGGGCGGCGAGGAGCACCGTCGCCTGCGGGTCGCGCTCCAACTGCTGGCGCACCGTCTCGCAGATGAAAGTCGTCTTGCCAGTGCCGGGCGGGCCCTGCACGACCAGAACGTCCTCCGCCGCCAGCGCGGCGTCCACGGCGCAGCGCTGGCCCTCGTCCAGGGTCGGATTGAAGAGGCGCTCGGCGCGGCGGCGGGGGTTGCGCAGCGCGAGCGCCGGCTGCTCGATCAGGGCCGACAGGCGCCCGTCGCGCTCGGCGTCCCGCAGCGTCCACTTCGCGCGCTCGATCAGCGCGCTAGTGTCGCGCTCGTCGCGGCTCAGGCGGCGGTCACGGCCGATCAGGCTCCGCAGGTGCTCGTGTACGCGCACGGGGTCCTGCTCGCCGCAGTCCAGCAGTAGGCGGTCCTCGTCCTGGTCCTCCACACGCAGCGGCACGTCCAGACGAGGGAGGCGGTACACGAAGTCCGCGGCAGCGCGGGCGGCCTGGCTCGGGGAGCGGGCCAGCAGCACAAGGCGGCCTTCGGCCAGCTCGTCCTCGTCCAGTGGCGGGTCCGCGAGGTCGATCGTCGTGTCCTGCTCCTCAGCGAGGAACGCGGTCAGCTCGTTCAGCTCGCGCCAGCGCGTGAGGCGCTCGCCGGCCGGGCGCTGCGCGCGGGCGTGCACCCGCGTCCAACGGTCGCTCAATATCGCGTGCACGTCGGGGTCCAAAGGGCCGTCGGGCGTGAACTGCTCGTCAAAGCGCTCGCCGTAGAGCACTTCGCGCTCGGTGAAGTCGCCCGGCTCGCGGGGGCGGGCGCTGATCAGGATCAGCTCGCCGGGTTCGTCTTCGTCGTGCAGGTGCGCTTCGGGGCACACACACGGGTTCCCGTCGCAGATGCACAGGCCCGGCGGGAGCTGGTACCCGCTCAGCTTCGCGATGTAGTAGAAGCGCGCTCCGATCAGCCGCAGCTTCTCCGGGCTCTCGCGCAGGCCGCGACCGGACGACAGCGTCCAGCCGCCCGACAGGTCTTCGCACAGCGGGTCCGGGTCGTATCGCCCGGGGGCGCCGGCGACCGCGTTCGCGGCGCGCGCGGTGATGCTCGCCGCGACGATCACGCCGGGGGTCTTGGGCTCGGGGTGGCGGTCACCGGTCGCGCCACACGACGAAGCGCAGCTCGCGGTCCTCGAGGTGCTCTCGCAGCTCTGTCTCGACGTCATCGGCACGGCTGGGATCGAGCACGACGGCGAAGGTGCGTTCGTGGGTCTGGTATGCCTGTCCGGCGGCGCGGTTCGCCACTTCCTCGATAACAGCGCCGGCGTCGGCGAAGCTTGCCTCCCACGCGATCTGGCCATAGACCTCGCGGTGCTCTCCGGCGCTTTCCGGGTCTGCATAGATCGCCACGGTTGCGGTCGGTTGGGAGAGGCGTTCGCGCAAGGCCATCGCGCGGGCGTAGGCGCGGCCGTCGGCCATCTGGGTCACGATCCAGCGCTGGTCGCGCTCGCCGGCCGCGTCCAGGCCGGCGAGAGAGAAGAGCACGGCGCGGCAGAGGCTCTCGATCACCGCGGTGGTCTCCTCGCCGGCGCGGGCGTCGGGCGACCAGGTGCAGCGGCACAGGCGGGTGCCCACGCGCACGTCGGTTCGCAGCGGGGCCGAGGGTGTGCGCCACTCGGTGTGCTGCTCGCCTCCGGTCGAGCCCTCCGCGTAAACGCTCGCGATCTCCACCTCGGCGAGGAGGCGCTCGCCTGCGACGGTTTTGATCGCCGCCGCGAAGTGGGTCTCGGGGTCCTCCCAGGCGGAGTCGCCCGCCGCCAGACGCGCGAGGTCCGCGAGCGCCGCGGGGAGGCGCTCCGCCCAACCAACGCTCTCCTCGAGCGCCGAACGAACCAACCGCAACTCTGCCTGAGTGCCCTCCAGGAGCTCCTGAAGAGCGGCGGCATCCTCCCGGTGCACGCCGCCGAACAACACGCGGCGCAACTGCACCGGACGCGGCGCTTGCTCTGAAACCTCGCCGCCCCCCGGGGCGTCCTCCGCTCCTCGATTCACGCACCACAAGGTAGCGGGGACGATCCGCAGATCCCGACATCCTGTACGAGTCCTATCAGAAGAGTCAACCTCCGGGCCCGCCAACCAGGGCAACGGCGGACCGGCTTCTACGCGCCGGTCATAATCGGCGCGTGGAGCGTCCTCGGAGGAACATCGAGCTGAAGGCCCGCGACCCGGACCCGGACGCCTCGCTGAAAGTGTGTCGTGCGCTCGGCGCAGAGGACCATGGCGAGATATCGCAGCGCGACACCTATTTCGAGGTCGCAAGCGGTGGATTGAAGCTCCGCGAGGAGCGTCCCGGCCGCCCGCATCTGATCCAGTTCGAGCGCGCCGCCGAACCGCGGCAACGCGAGAGCCGATACCGCATCGTCGAGGTCGACGACGGCACCGTGCTGTGCGCCGCGCTCGCAGCGGCGATCGGCATACGCGGCGTGGTCGCCAAGCGCCGCCGCCTGTTCCTCTGGAGCAGTGTCCGCATCCATCTCGATACGGTCGAGCGACTGGGCGACTTCATCGAGCTTGAGGCCGTCGCGCCGGCGGACTCCGACCTCACCGCCGAGCACCGGCTCATTGCGGAGCTGCGTGCCGCGCTCGCGATCACCGACGAGCGTCTCGTGGCTCTCGGCTACGTAGAGCAGCTTCTACGGGCGAGCGCCACGGCATAACGGTTGTCTCGGTCCGGCGAAGTAAGCGACCGGCAGACCGCTTATGCTACGGGGTCGATGCTGCGTCGCCTCCGTATTCAGAACTTCAAGGCTTGGCAGGACACGCGTTCGATCGACCTTGCTCCCCTAACAGTTCTCTTCGGCTCAAACAGCTCAGGAAAGTCAAGCATCAACCATCTCCTGATGATGCTGAAGCAGACTATGCGATCGCCGGATCGAAACACGGTCTTCGAGGTGGGCGACAATAGTGCTGCGGTGCGGCTCGGTAGCTTCCGCGAAGCAATCTTCGGACATGACCTCGACCGGGAACTCCAGTTTGAGACGGAATGGCAGCTTGCCTCGAGCCTCAACGTCAGAGACCCGCAAACTGGCGAACGTTATTCAGGAGACAAACTGCTATTCCAGGCTGCCGCCCGGCAATCTCCACGTTCACGTGTTGTGCAGTCCGAGGGCTTTCAGTACTCGCTGGAAGCCGAGGATGGAGCCGTACTTGCTGCGCGGATCGTTCGTGGTGAGAGTCGTAAAGACCGTTGGCGGCTTGAGACAGACGGGTACAAGCTCGTTCGTAATCCTGGCAGGGCTTGGGAATTGCCCAAGCCTGTTCAGTTCTACGGCTTTCCCCAGGAGGCGTCACTTTATTATCAGAATGCCCTATTCCTGTCTGATCTTGAGCTGACCCTGGAAAGCCTGATCAACGACCTCAGCTATCTCGGGCCGCTTCGCAGTAGACCAGAGCGCCTATATAGCTGGACCGGGGGAGAGCCCGAAGACGTCGGCTGGCAGGGTGGGAACACAATCCAAGCGCTTCTTGGTGCTAGTGATCGCCGACTGAACACGCGGCATAAAACAGCACTCCGTCCGTTCCAACAAATTATCGCAGAATGGCTCCAGCAAATGGATCTCGTGTATTCCTTCTCGGTTGTGCCGATTGCTCCAGATCGAGATGAGTACGAGGTGCGAGTTCGTACGTCGAAGAACACCGAGGAGGTGAAGTTGACGGATGTAGGTTTCGGGATCTCGCAAGTGTTGCCAGTCATCGTCCAAGCCTTTTACGCACCCGTCAACTCGACCGTAATGATTGAGCAGCCTGAGATACATCTACACCCGAGCGTACAAGCTTCGCTGGCCGATGTTCTGATTGCTGCCACTCGTGCACGGGAAGGGGGAGCACCGCGACGAGTGCAGCTACTCGTGGAGAGCCACTCAGAGCATCTTCTCCGACGTCTGCAGCGACGGATAGCCGAAGAGGCCATAGATCCGTCCGAGGTTGCGCTTTATTTTTGCTACCCAGGTCCCAATGGCTCGGCGATTGAGCGGTTGGAAATTGACGCGTACGGCAACATTCTCAACTGGCCACCAGACTTCTTTGGCGATGACCTTGAGGACATTTCCGTTCAAGCTCGGGTTGGTATGCAACGAAAACTCAAGTTCGCCGACGGATGACTTCGCACTGCGCAGCCATCGATACAAATGTCTGGGCGGTTGCTGAGGGAATGTATCCCGGTGCGAGCGATCAGTGTGTTGCAGGGTGTCTCGCACTACTTGCCGAGGTCGAGAAAGGTCTCGTTCTGGCTGTCGACCAAGGTGATGAGATTCTGACGGAGTGCCTGGGCACACTGCAATCAGCCGGAACGTCGGGCCTTGCGGTCAAGCTCATCACGCGAGTGTGGCGCACACGAAGAAGTACGGACGTCTGTAAGTCTGTCACCATAAATCGTAGGCAAGAGCCTTCGGGTTCGTACGATGAGGTCCCCGACCATCTGCGAGATTTTGACGCCGATGATCAGAAGTTCTTTGCGGTTGCGCTCGCGCACGAGGACAGGCCGCCCCTATTCCAGGCGTTGGATATGGAGTGGTGGGAACGGCGCCTAGAGCTGGTCGCTGCTGGGCTGGATGTGCAGTTTGTTTGTGCCGCCAGTCTTTTTGCCGACGGCTCCTGAGCCAGCAGGCCAGACGCGCGGCATTTCCAGCGCGGGCTTTGGGTCCTGGCCAGCGCACGGCCCTCGTCAAACAACCGCCCGCACACCAGAGGAGCCCGACGAAACTTGCGCCGGTGATGACCCCAGAGCAAGGCCACCAGGCCCCCCACCAGGAAGGCCCCGGCCCGACCCCTCCCCCCCAAGCGAGGCCCAAGGCTCGGCACAAAACCACGGCGTGAGCCGGGTGAGCCCCCAAAGCGACCCGTGCAAGAGCAGCGCGTGCCCGGGTGGCAGGCGGTGGATCTCCCCGGGTGTGAGCGTGCGGTGGCGCTGCGTGTGGTAGGTGACGGACTCGGAGTCGGTGTGCGGCGCAAGAAGCTCGTGCGGACGGGAGCGCCCGAGGGTGTGCGAGATCAGGTGCCGGTCGTATTCCCCAAGCAGCAAAGAGACGCTTTCAAGCGTCCGGGTGTCGGCGATGCCGGAAAGCAGAAGCTTGGTCTGAAACAGCGAGAGGAACCCGTCCGCGGCGTGGGGTCCCCAGCGGGTGCGGGCCTGGGAGAGGTCCTGAAGGCAGGCGAGGATGTGAAGGCGCTGCCCGCCGGCTTCGGAGACGAGCGCGGGGAGGTCGTGGATGGGGGCGATGTTGGCGACCTCGTCAAGGCACCAGAGCATCGGCGGCCCAATAGAGCCACCACCACCACCACCACCACCACCGGCGGCGGCGTGCGAGAAGACGGCGACGCGAAGCTGCTCGAGCAGGCCGACGATGAGCGGCGCGGCGAGGGCCTGCCGGTGCGCGGGCGCGGTGATGTAGAGGGTGTCGGTGGAAGCGACAAACCGCCCGGGGTCGAAGTTGGGGTGCGCGGCGGAGCGCCGGGTGGCGTCGGCGTTGTAGGCGGAGAGGACACCGGCGGTGGCGGAGAAGATCGAGGAGCGCTCCCGCTCGTCGGTCCGGGCGATGCCAACAAGAACGTCCGAGGCGGTGTCGGCGTCGTGAGCGCCCAAAACGCGCGCGGGAGCGTCGAGGTCCTGGCGCAGAACCCAGCGCAGAACCTCGGAAACGGGTCGCTCTGAAAGGCAGGCGGCGTGCAGGAGCGGCGCGAGCAGCGCGGTGGAGCGCTCGCGCCAGTGCCCCTCGGAGGTCGTACCGCGCCCGGGGGACGTGGCGGCGGCCATCGCGCGGGCCATCAAAAGCGCGTCGTCCCAGGAACCAGCGGCGGCGACAGGCGACCAGCAGAGCCGCCGAACACCGGAGGGCCAGGCGCAGAGCGCGCCGCAGGGGTCGAACAGCCAGACCTCCCCAAGAGCGGAGCGCGCACGGAGGGTGGCGCGCAGCACGTCGGGCTTGGTGGAAGTGCAGAGCGCAGGGCCGGGGCAGGCGAGCAGCGTGGGGATCACGACGGCGGTGGTCTTGCCCGAGCGCGGCGGGCCGAGGACGAGGACGGCGTGCTCGGGGTCGGCGAGGACCCAGCGACCGCGGGAGACCCCGAGGTAGGCGCCGCCGCCGAGCCGAAGGGCGTGGGCACGAACCCCGTCGCGCTCAACGATCGCGCCCCCATCAGGCTGGGGCGCACGTGGCCGGGGGGCGAGCAGGGAGAGCCGAGAGGCGAACCCAGAGCGCATCAATAGAAACAGCCCGCCAAGACCGAGCGCGAGCAGCCCGAGGGTGTGCAGCGTCCAGGCAGCGGCGTGCCCGCCGGGGCTCGCAAAGCGGTGGGCCCAGAGCTCGAAGGCAAGCACGAAGGACCCGAACGCGCCAAGTTTCAGCCAGCGGCCGTGCCGGCCGGGGGGCGGGCGGTACTGGTGGGAGGGACCCCAACCATCATCGTAAGGTGAGCGTGACATAAGAGAGGTAAGAGTGATATCATACCGAGCGTGTCCGGCGAGCCAGGCGTCAAAGAAGAAGGAGGGAGCGGCCGGTGAGCAACCAGGGCGAGCGACCGGCGCGCCCGGCGCGCGGGGTCGTGCGAGAGATCGACGAGAGGCTGCGCCGCATAGACGCAAGGCTGAGGACCCATGAGGAGCTGAAGGTCGAGCGCGCGCGGCTGCTCGCAGCACGCGCAACGCTGACCGGCAAGACGACCGTCAGGACGAAGCCCGCGAGGCGGGTGACGCAGGATGACATTGCGGCGTATCTGGCCGAGCACCCGGGGTCGTGGCCGGCGGAGATCGCGCAGGCGGTGGGGGCGCCGGTGACGAACGTGTCCCAGCATCTGTTCAGGGGCAAGCAGACACGTTTCGATAGACAGAGCGACGGGTGGCATCTAAAATCGCGCGCAGGGGAAGACACGAAGCAGACAGAGCGAAGGAGGCAGGTCAAGTGAGCGCATCCGAACCTCATCAGGGGCCCGGCGCGACCCCGCCGACCGGCGCGTACGTCCTCTCAAAACGCGAGGTGTCCCCAGCGTGGCTGACGCTGTACGCGGCAACGTTCGCGCTGCAGTTGCTGTGCGCAGGCTTCCGCGCCCTGGTCACCTACCCGGTGCTGTGGGTAGCGTTCAAGATCCTCGGCTGGCCAACGAGCCCCGTGCATACGCTCGCGCTGGTAGCGGCGTACGGCCCGCTGGCGCTGTCCGCGGCGACGCTCGTCCTCCCCCTCGGCGGGTGGTGGTGGGAGCAGCGCAGGGGCGGGCGAACGCCGTCCGAGCGCGAGAAGCTGATCTACGAAGACGCGATGGCGCAGCTCAAACAGGCGAACCCCGACGTGCGCCCGCCAAGGAGGTGGTACGTGCTCGACGACCCGACGACGAATGCGGCGGTGTACGCGGACACGCTGATGGTCACAAGGGGATTGCTGGAAAGCGCGTACCTGACCCCCGCGATAGCCCACGAGTTGGGGCACCTGAACAGCAGCGACGCAAGGCTCACCGCGGCCCTGCACCGCCTGACGACCCCGCCCCGCGGACAGGTGCGGTGGCCGCTGAAAACGATCGCGTTCATCGCAACGGGCGCAGCCGGAATGTGGGTCGTGCGCCTGCCGTGGGCAGCGTATTGGCGCGCCCGCGAGTACGACGCCGACACGTACGCCGCCCAGCTCGGCCAGGCGCTGCCGCTGTCGGCGTTCCTCGACACAGAGGCCCTCGAGCACGACCTGCCAACTCCCTTCCCGTGGCTGCACGAGCACACACACCCCCCAACGGAGCACAGGATCGACCGCATCGACCATCTGCAAGCAGCAAGGTAAGAGGAGCAGCCCAACCAACTGCAACCCAAAAAGGAGAACAAAACGGTGCACGAACTAGCAACGATCCCCCACACCCGAAGGACAAGAGCGGCCACAACAGGCGTCCTGGAGCGCCCACGCATCGCCAGACGCCCCCCAGGACGCGAGCGAAACATGGGCAGGAACGCGACGCCGGCCCGCGCTGCCTATCAGGACACGAACGCCCTGGCACCCGCCGCGCTCAACGGCCGCCAGAAGACGTTCGTACAGTTGATCGACGCAACGGAGGCGGGAAGGTTGCTCGGCGTCCCAAGCACGTGGGTGCTCGCCCAGGCGCGCGCCAACCGGATACCCCACCACCGCCTCGGCCACTACGTGCGCTTCGATCCCGAGGACATGGCCCGCTGGCTGGAAGAAACCCGCTCAGGCAACGGAACCGGCCGCCGCGCTTGACGAGACGGAGCCCAAGCGATCGGCGTCGCGGCAACGGCTGCGCGTAGCTTGTGATTGGGTGTTCAGGGGGGATCATCCACGTGGGTAGGTAGGGCATCCAGGCGTAGCGTGCGCGGGCCCTCCGTGGCCCGCGGCGGCGCGCAGGACGCCACCGGAGCAAACGGCGAGGTACGGTCGATCGTCCGCCGCTCCCCAACCAGGCTGCGCCTGGCCGGGGACCCCGACCGCGGCGGAGCGCAGTCCCCCGGCCCCCGCCGGGCGGGCAGGGTGGCACGCCCTGTCAACCCGCAAGGGGTCGGCCCTGACGGGCCTTGACAGGGCGTGCAGCAGGGGCCGGGCCGGCGGCCGGCCGACTGCTCGATCGACGATGGGATCTCCAAGGGTGGAGGAGGAGCCGGGGCTACCCTCCCGGGACCGAGGCTGCGGAGCTGGGAAGCTACTCACGCCGGGCGGTCCGGCGTGATGTGACCGGCGAGTCAAGCTCGCCTCTCCGTCGATGTCCGACAGCAGCTTGGGCGCGTCCTACGCAAACGCGGCGTCCACGGTGTCCGCCTCGGCGTCCGAGGGCTGGTAGTGCGCGTAGACCTGGGTCGTCTTGGCGTCGGCGTGACCCATCCAGTGCTGGATCGTGCGCAGCGGCACGCCGGCCGCGGCCATGCGTGTGCCGAAGGTGTGGCGCAGCTCGTGAAAGGTGATCTCGCGGACGCCGGCGCGGCGGATGGCTTTCTTGAACCGGCGGGTGAGCTTGGAGCGGTCGAGCGGCTGGCCGGTCTCGGGGTGGCAGAAGACGAGACTCTTGTCCGTCGCGTAGGAGGAGCGGGCTCGCAACTGCTCGAGGTCCTTGGCTACGCGGTCGGCGAGCGGGACTGAGCGGCCTGAGAGCTCGAACTTGGGGTCGCCGAACTCTTTGCGCACGTACGGGGAGACGACGCGAACCCTGCGGGCGTCGAAGTCGATATCGCGCCAGCGCAGGCCGAGCAGCTCGCCCTGCCGTAGGCCGGTCATGGCGGCGGTCACGTAGATGGTCGCCTCGATGCTCCCGAAGGCGTCGGCTGGATAGCCGACTGCGAGAACTTGCTCCAGGTCGGCCTGGTCGAGGAACTTGATGCGGGTCTCGGTTGTCCTGATCGTGGGCCGCTCGGCCAGTTTGACGGGGTTGGTCTGACACCAGCGGCGCCGGAGGCCGAGCTGGAAGACGGAGTGGATCGTGTTGAGATGGTTGCGAATCGTCTTGATCGCGAGCGTCTCGCGCTTGACCACGATGTAGCGCTCGATGTCCTGCGGGGTGACCTTGGCGAGGTCCTTGCCTGCGAAGAAGGGCTCGATGTGATTGCGCAGGTCGGAGGCGACGGTGAGGCGGTGGGACTTCTTGCGCCCCCGGAGATCGAGCACCTTGCAGAGTTCAGCGCCGGCCTCGTGCATCGTGACCCGCTGCGTCGTGGCGGCGATGACGGCTTCGGCCTGGCGCAGCCGCGCGAACTCCTTCTCGGCCTGGGCCTTGGTCAGGCCGTCGCTCGCACCGGTGGTGCGGACGGGGCCGATGCGTCGTTTGATGCGCCGGTCGTCGGGGCCGTACCACGAGCCGATCCAGGAGTGGCCGACCTGTCGGAGAGATCCGGTTCCGTAGTTGCGTCGAGACATAGCTCAGATGGTCTCCAGTCTGCCACCCGGGCTGGAACCGGGCGGCTCGATTAGGGCAGGATTCGCGATGTTCGCCGGACGGCCAGCAACCGCCGGGTACTAATACGGTACCAATTTGAGCGGACGCAAGCAAATCTGTGGCAACCAAAAACCGCTATTTCAAGCGGTTTTGGGCCTGAGAGGAGCTATATCAACCCGGCTGGGGGCCGGGCGGTCGCTGGTTCGAATCCAGTCTCCCCGATGAGAGAAAAGCAAGTAATAGAGCCAAAAGCTGCGGCTAGCTCCTTGAGCAAGAAGGCCCCCCACGGGGAACAATTTCTCGGACAACTTGCAAGCGTGGCGATTGCTTGCCGCGCTGGCCGGTGACCAAGCTAGCTAGGAGCAACCTCGCCTTGCGGCTAGCCGGCAGTTCGACGTCCCGCCCGTCGATTTCGAGCCGAAGCTCGCCCAGCAGGTTGAACCGCACCATGGCAGCGAGAATCTACTCGGCCGAGCGCCGCGATCGAGCGCACGGGTCTTTGCGCGCCTCCATGTTTGCTCATGCGTCGCCGTTCCCATGCGAGCCAGCGCAAGCATGATCTTCATGCCGAACTCGCCGAACGGCGTCGGCCCTACTGCAGCGACTCGAGTGGGTGGTGTGAGCCATCCTGTGTTTGACGGAGACTTCGAGGCCAGGGTTTGCCTGGCGGAGGGAGAAGTCTCGGCTCATGGCACATGCGAGGAAGTATTCAAAGGAGTTGCTGGACCGCGGGACGCGTCTGGTGTTCGAGTCTGGGCGTCCCATTGCGCACGTTGCGAAGGACCTCGGGATCGAGAGCGAGACGCTTCGCAAACATGTCCGGCAGACCGAAGCAGATGAGGGCCGGCGCAAAGACGTCCTGAGCAGCCAGGAGCGCGAGGAGATCAAATCCTTGCGTCGTGAGGTTGCGCAACTGCGCCGAGCGAACGAGATCCTGAAGGCCGCCAGCGTGTTTTTCGCGGGCGAGCTCGATCCACACCGTCCGAAGTGAGCGCGTTTATCGAGGAGCATCGCGAGCGCTTCGGGGTCGAGCCGATCTGCGAGACCCTGGGCGTGTCGGCGTCCGCCTACTATCAGCGGGCGACCGGAGAGCGCTCGGCACGGGCGGTCGAGGATGAGCGGCTGCTCGGCGTGATCGAAGAGCTGCACGCCGCGAACTACTGCGCCTACGGGTCCAGGCGGATGTGGAAGGCGCTTCTGCGTGAGGGCGAGCAGGTCGGCCGCAGCCGGGTGGAACGTCTGATGCGCCAGAACGGCATGCAGGGCGCCAAGCGGCGCGGCAAGCCGTGGCGGACAACCAAGGCCGACCCGACGGCGCTGCGCAGCCCGGACAGGGTCAACCGCGACTTCACCGCGTCCCGGCCGGATGAGAAGTGGTTCGCGGACTTCACGTACCTGCGCTGCTGGGAGGGCCTGGTGTTCTTCAGCTTCGTGATCGACGCCTACAGCCGGATGATCGTCGGCTGGCAGTTCGCTAGCCACATGCGCACCGATCTCGTCTTGGACGCCCTCAGAATGGCTTTGCACCGGCGAGCCCCCGGAGCAGACGTCTCGCTCGTCGCACACTCGGACGCCGGCAGCCAATACACGTCGTTCGACTACACACAGCTCCTCGACGACCACGATGTGCTCGCCTCGATCGGCACGGTCGGCGACGCCTACGACAACGCAGCCGCCGAGAGCTTCGTCGACACCTTCAAGACCGAGCTCATCTCAGACCGCACCTGGACGAGCCGAAGCCAGCTCGAGCTCGCGATCGTCAGGTACGTCGCCTGGTTCAACGACACCCGCCTGCACGAATCTCTCGACGACCGGCCACCCCAGGAGATCGAGGAACTATACGCTGCGAAAAACCGGGCAACCACACTCACGCAATGAACGTAGGGAACCTACAAAAACGGTCTCCGTGGAACCCAGGGCGGCTCAGTGACGTCTGATGTAGTCGCCGAAGAGGGGTGCCGTGAAATCGACGTAGCCGCGTCGGGGGCTGTAGATAAGACCCTTGAGGTCGATCAGGTTCTGGCGCACGAGCGCGGTGCGGCGCTGGTCGGCGCCAAGCAGCGCGGACACCTTCGCGGTCTGCTGCGACCCATCGCCGAACTCGGCAATCGCGGCCAAGTAGCGGCGCTCAGCCGCGGTCGCGCGGTTGAAACGTGCTCCGGTGGTGGCGTACCGGCGCCTGGTGAGTAGGGATTGAGGACCTCGTCCACACCACGAGCATATAGCTTTATATGGCTGTATTTGCTCAGGGCATAAAGTCAAATAATCCCGTGCCGATGCGGCCTCCGAGCTGCTGGTCGGAGCCGCTCGCTCCGGAGGGCCAGAGATTTGAGAAGGGCCATCCCAACCCCTAGCTTGGTCACCGGCCAGCGCGGCAAGCAATCGCCACGCTTGCAAGTTGTCCGAGAAATTGTTCCCCGTGGGGGGCCTTCTTGCTCAAGGAGCTAGCCGCAGCTTTTGGCTCTATTACTTGCTTTTCTCTCATCGGGGAGACTGGATTCGAACCAGCGACCGCCCGGCCCCCAGCCCGAGGGATGCCGTGCGGCTGGGTCCTAAACCCCCGTGATTACTGGCCCCGAGTGTAGCTCAGTTGCTCTCGCTTTCGCTCAATTTGTTCCCCGGATTGTTCCCCGTCGCGTCGGTAGGGCCGCCCGGGGCCTCCACCTCGACGATCGTCTCGGGGCGATCGTCGGTGTCGGCTTGGGTGCGTGGATCGGCCGCTTGAAGATCGTCTTCAGGCTCGCGGGTCTGTCCGGAACTTTGTGGGTGGGCCTCGTGAAAGGGGATCGCGCTGATGAGTAATGCAACGACTACTGCACCTGAGAGCAGCGAGAGCGAGGCGCTGGCGGCTGGGCTGCCGGCGAACTCGACCGGGACCCGCGCTCGAGGACGACCGGCCGCCGTTTACTGGGTTTGAGTGCGTCTGAGTGCTCCTGAGTTGCGCTCACTTTGGACCCCTAATTGGATCCCGGCGCCATAGCCTCGACTTCTACACTCGAGCCTCTGGAGCAGCCGCGAGGGCGTCCTGCCAGCGCAGCGTCGTAGGGTCCCACTGGCCTCGTGCTGTTCCTGCGAGTGCTGGATCGATGAAGCACCCGACGGTCTCCACGGCGCTTGCGAGGTCGCGCTCCTTCAGCTGAGGCGCGTCGCGTGCGACCCGCGTGTAGCCGCTTGCCCAATCCGCTCCGGTAGGCGCCGTGAGACGGTCTGGCAGGGTCAGGCCGCGCCGTTTTGCCTCGGATGCCAGCGCCATGCCGAGCTCGGTGGCTTCGACTGAGATCGTGTTCGCGAAGATCGCCAGATCGGCCAGGTCACGAAAGCGCGTGCTCGGCTGCATCAATCCGCTGGCGCGCTCGTGCGTCTCGAACAGGGCGCATACCTTGTCGGCCACGTGGTCGACGAGCGGATACACGCTGTAGCTCGTCGTTACGAGTCCGGGCAGCTCGAGGGGCACAAGCGGTGAGACGACATCCGGGGTCCCGGTCATCGCCAGGTCGGCGACCAGATCGACGTGGAAGCTCGCGAACTGATCGAGCCCCAGAGATGCGACGACATCCACGCGTACGGCTCCCGCCCCCTGCGTGATGCGTCGGCCGGGATTCAACGTGAAGGTGAAGTAATCGCCCAAGTCGATGCTGGACGCGCTGCGCAGAGCGCGCTCAGCCTCGTCGAGGTCGCCGACACGAGTTAGCAGATCGATATCGCGCGTGTGCCGGGCATCTGCTCCAAGCCGGGCCAGCATCGCGGTCGCGCCCTTGAGCACCCATCGAGTTGGATCGGCGTGGAAGATCCGGCTCAGCAGCCGGTCGTAGGCGAACTGGCGCTGCAGACTACTGAGCTCGACGCCGCGCTCGCGCGCGAGCGGGCGCAGGCGATCGGCGATTGCGTTACGCATCGCACGCGGGTCGCGGTAGGGGTTAGCGCTCATCGCCTCGGGCCAGCGCGACCATCTCAACCCGATCCGAGTAGTTGGCCAGCCTCAGTAGATGGTCGAGCAGTGCCACGCCATCACCGTGGCGGAACCCATAGCGAGCCGCCGACGACGCGATGCATTCCGCAATCGTGCTCGGGTAGTCGAACACCCGCTGGACGACCTCTGCCGTGATCTGAGCCACGCTTGCCGGCTCGATGTGATCGTCGAGCAGATCGGCGATCATCCGCCCGGCGCGGGTAGTGGGAAGGCCGTACAGCAAGAGCCGCTGCTTGTCCGGCACCTGGCCGCGGTGCAGGCGCACATCAGACCGACGAGTCTGGCGTCGCACGGGAAGCGTGAACTCGTGCACGTCGGCACGCAGATCGCCGACGCCATACAGGGATGCCGCTGAGGCGTGTGAGACGACTGCCACATCGGGTAAACGCACGCGCACCCACGCCGGCATGCCGGGCTCGAGCTGAAGCCATGCCGCCCTCAGCCCCAGATGGTCAGGCTCTGCAGCCCCACGAACCCTGTAGACGCCGTGCGCGACGCGCTCGAGCAGCCCGTCACGGGTAAGGCGCGCGAGCGAGCTGGCGCCCACACCGGCTTGCTGCGCCTGCTGGCGCGTGCAAAGACCCCACTGCTCCCCGGCAACGTCGAAGAGTCGTTGGAGCGGACGAGCCATACTGCGAAATATACCAGATACGGGACAGTATGCAGACTGGTAGGTCACTATGATCTGCAAAATAAGCTGTTGCCGACGTACTTTGCAGATCCTCACTGGTGCCTTGGAGCTGAGCCTTACTGATACGAAACCGACGACTGGGACGACGCGCGCCGCATCTTGCGTGTCGGCGGCCGTCCGCTATACGCCGCCTTCGGGCTCTTCTGATCTTCGAGCGCCTAGAGCATGACCCTGAGCGTCTCGTCGACCTCTGGAGGCGTCACCTGCCATACGACGAGCTGGAACAACTCGCCGCGTTCTACGGGCTCGGTGTGTGACGCGGGCGCCTATCAGCCGGACGTTCTGCGCGAGATCGGACTCGCGACCCCCGAGATCGAATCGCTGTCCACGTTCCAATCGGCCGCCGGATATCAAGTGGGCGCTCCATCGGCATCGGTTCAGTGCTTGATAACGCACTAGGTGTTGCGCTCGCGGATTCGCTGCGCGACCCAATCGACATTGGCCGGCCCCCGTTTGTCGGTCCGCCACGTGTGAGAGTGTGGGTGGGTGGTGACGCTGGGAGGGTAGCGGGCGTGGCGGTCGGTGGGGTGGTTGTGGTCGTGCCGGTGGGCGTGTGGGCAACCCCGCAGGGGTTGTCCAAGCGCTGTGGTCAGCTTGCTGTCCACAGCGCGTCATGTCCACCGGCAGGAGCTGGTGGGTGCGCTTCGGCGAACGCGGTGGGGGTCTGCATCCCGAGCGCGGAGTGTGGCCGGCGCTGGTTGTAATCCTCGCGCCAGTCACCGATCACCACGCGTGCCTCGGCTAGGCAGGAGAGCTCCTCGACATTGAGCAGCTCGTCACGCGCCCGGGAGTGGAAGGACTCGACGTATGGGTTCTGCCACGGTGAGCCCGGCTCGATGTACGCGGTTCCCGTCCCGCTCAGCACACACCAGTCGCTGAGCGCGTGCGCTGTCATCTCCGGCCCGTTGTCGCACCGCAGGTACTCCGGGGCACGGCGCTCGACGACCAGACGTTCCAGCTCGCTCACGACCCGGTCGGCGTCGATGTTGCGCTCCACCAGCATCAGCAGCGCCTCGCGGGTGAACTCGTCGACCACGTTGAGCAGCTTCAACGCCCGCCCGTCAGCCGTCTGGTCGAACTGAAAATCGAAGGCCCACACCTGGTTCGGCCGCTCAGCACGCAGCCTCTTGGCGGGGACTGTCGAGTCCCCGAGGCGCCGGCGCTTACGAGCCCGTTGTGGCACCCGCAGCCCCTCCTCGCGCCACAAACGCTGCACCCGCTTGCGGTTTACCTCCCAGCCCTCCTGGCGCAAGCGATGGTGCGCACGGCGGTACCCCCACCGCGGGCGCTCCGCCGAGAACCCGCGCAGCTCAGCGCGCAACGCCGCGTCATCCTCAGCCCGCTTGGGCTCGTAGCGCTCCGTCGAGCGATGCTGACCGACCACCCGGCACGCCCAGCGCTCGCTGACACCGAGACGGTCGCAGAGCATCGCGACCGCCCGGCGCCGACGGGCTGGGCCTACCAGTTTCCCCGGGAAATCTCCTTCAGCGCCACGACTTCCAGCTCCTTGTCCGCCACGATCCGCTTGAGCGTCGCGTTCTCACGCTCAAGCTCCTTCAGCCGCTTCGCGTCAACGGCCTTCATCCCGCCGTACTGGTTGCGCCAGCGGTGATAGGTCTGCTCGCTGACCCGGAGCTCCTTCGCCGCCTCCGGGATCGTCTTGCCCTCGCCGAGCATCCGCTCGGCCTCCCGCAACTTGCGGACGATCTGCTCCGGTGTATGCCTGCGTCGCTTCATCAGAGTTCCTTCCTCGCCCATCATCATGGACGCAAGAAACTCTCACAAGCATCGACCAAACTCAGGGGGTCAGGCCACTCCTGGGCCCAGTTTCGGCGGCCACGACGACGAGGGCGAGGATGGCCCAGGAGCGGTATGCCACAGATCACGTCGATAACGTCTCGTTGCTGATCCTGCCGCCTCGGAGGTCAAGCACGTCGCGATAGTGCTGCTTGCGCACGGCGGCCTACTGCAGCGACTCGAGCGGGTGGTGGCGTCTGATGTAGTCCCCGAAGAGGGGTGCCGTGAAGTCGACGTAGCCGCGTCGGGTGCTGTAGATGAGGCCCTTGAGGTCGATCAGGTTCTGGCGCACGAGCGCGGTGCGGCGCTGGTCGGCGCCAAGCAGCGCTGACACCTTCGCGGTCTGCTGCGGCCCGTCGCCGAGCTCGGCGATCGCGGCCAGGTAGCGGCGCTCGGCTGCGGTCGCGCGGTTGAAATGTGCTCGGTTAAAGCCGCTGTCGAGCTGCTCTCGAGCGATCGTGTCGGCAGCTTTGGCATCGTGGTCGGTGATCGGCGAGCTATTGGACCCCGTAGCATAAGTCTTGACTTCTACAAGCTTTGGTTTATACTCGCAGGGTGTGGGAAGTCGAGTACACCGACACGTTTGGATCGTGGTGGGATGAGCTCACCGAAGACGAGCAAGAGCGCGTCACCGCCGCTGTCGAGCTGCTGGAGCAAGGCGGCCCTGCCCTCGGGCGCCCGCTGGTGGACACCCTCAAAGGCTCTCGCCATCCGAACATGAAGGAGCTGCGTCCCCACGGCGGGCATATGCGCGTGCTGTTCGCCTTCGACCCCCGCCGCATGGCGATCCTGCTCTTGGGCGGCGACAAGAGCCAGCGCTGGAGCAGCTGGTACGCCGAGGCAATCCCAGCCGCCGACGCGCTCTACGACGAGCACCTACAAACACTTCGCAACGAAGGAGCAATCCCATGATCAAGACCGCAAAGAGCCGCAAAGGATTCGACGAGCTGCGCAAGCAGATCGATGTCGACCCGACGCGTCGCGCAAACGTCGAGGAGCACAAGACGGCGATGCTCAGCGAGCTACGTCGCAAGCTCGACCTTACTCAGGCAATCGTCGCCGACCGACTCGACGTCACGCAGGAGAACATCTCCCAGATCGAGCGCGGAGAGGCCGACGTTCGGCTATCCACGCTGAGCCGATACGTCGAGGCCCTCGGCGGACACCTGGAGGTTCGAGCCGCATTCCCAGAGGAGACCGTCGCGCTCAGCGTGGGGACAGCCGCGACGATGCGTCGCCGGCGAACCCGACGGGGATCTGCCGCCACAGCCAAGACACCTCGCAACTCCAACGCTCCGAGAACAAAGAAAACGCCAGCAGCAAGCGATGTCTGACACGAACCGAGCAGGCCTGCGAGAAAATACCGGCACGCGCGCGACTCGAAACGCTGCATCGCCTCCGCGTGCTCGACCGCTTCCGCCCACCCCACCGCAGGCACCGGCAGCGCCCCCTACCACTGGATACTCGACGAGGCCAGCGCACACGTCGTCGCCACGCAGTACGGCATCGAGCGCCGCGAACTGAAGTGGCGCCACGCCACCGCGCTCGCGCTCGCCGACCCCCAAGCTCCGCCACCACGTTGAGATCACGAGTTCTTCGCGCAGCTCGCGCACGAAGCCTCCGCCAACGGCGGCAGGCTCGCGGAGTGGTATGGGCGAGCGCACCATCCACGGCCTCTTCGACGGCCTCGTATGGCCTGACGGATACGGCGTCCTCACGCTCCCCGACCGAGCACCGCTCCATCTACTGCTTGAGCTTGACCGCACGACCGAGCCCGCCATCACGTTACTCGACAAGGCCACGCGGTACGCCAAGGTCACTCCGCGCCCAGTGGCGCGGGTGATCGTTCTCGACGACATTGATTAGCGCGTCGCGATTCGGTAGTCGAGTGGCTTTCTGTGGCAGGACCGTCCGAAGCGCCACGTTGCGGTTTTGGAGACTAGCTTAGGAAGGCATTTTGGTCAACGAACATGGGGCGCTCGCTCTGGGGAGCGTGGTAGGGAACGAAGTCGCCCAAGCTGCTGGGCGCGGAGCCGTTGCCCTGTCCAAACGATTTAAAGCCGATAAGCCCGACCCTTCGCGTAGATATTTACTCGGAACCACTCGCTTGTGGCCAGCAGCCGGCGGTCGCGGACCAGCATCGCGCGAATCACGTGGCTTCCTGTGTAGGCGGTCGACTCCCAATTCTCCATCTGATTGGACAGAGTGTCGCCGTTGATGTCGTGGCCGCGGAAGATCTCACCGCGCAGCCCGCCGACCGACTGCGCGTGCCCACCGGTGTTCGCGACCTGCCACCACACCTCGACGTGGTTGGGCGCGACGACGTTCGCTGTGAAGTGCAGACGATGGCCCTCGAAGATCACGCCGCCATCGGATCGATACGCCCGGCGCGTCTGTCCGCGCTTGCCGCGCTGGACACTCGCGCGAATCGAGACTGCGTAGCGGTCGTCGGGGCGTTCGAGCCAACCGCGGGCGGCTGGGGTTTCGGCGTGGCTGATGTCGCCCAGCGTGAGGCCGAGCTCATCCGGAGTTCTCGTCGGGAAGTCGTCGCCGAACAGCTCGCGCCATATGTCGCTCGCCTCGATAGGGTCCTCGCTGCGCTGCGCTTCGGCCACCCACTGCGCAGCCTCCGTGAGCTCTGCCTTGAAGGATTCGAAGCTCTCCTGACTCCAGCTCGCCGCGAGGTCCTCGGATCCGAGGACCGGGTTCCACACCGCCGGCGGCGCCGTGAGGAGGCTGAGCTGGCTGTGCAGGGCTTCGATCGTCGCGGCAATGCGTGCCGCGTCGTCCCCGAGCTGGGGCATCGCGCCCGCGATCAGCACCTGCAGGACGATCGACTTGATCGCGTTGCGGACCGACTGCTGCTCTGCGCGCCAGCGCTTGAGCATCTTGACCGTGCGTATATACAGCTCCCCCTGTGCCTGACACCAGGAGGTGTACTCGACCGGGGCGCTGCCTTTCCAGCCGGCGTCGCGGCGGGGTACTTCCAGCGGCGCCGGCAGCGAGCGCGAGCAGCGGCAGGGAACGATGTCGACGTGGAAGTCGCCGACGTCGTCGCCCGCATACTCGAGGCGCACGCACGGGTTCTTGCGCTTTACTCGGGCGCGGAAGCGACCATCGGATCGGAACCGTCGTTCGAGCTCGTTCAGGGCCTCGCTCGCCTCATCACTGGCTCCACAGCAGACGACGACGAGATCGACGTCGTACTCGCCTCCGGCGACCGGCTCGATCGCGGTGCCGTTCGGATAGGAGCCCTGCGGGAAGACCTCGCCGCTCTGCAGCCCGTAGCTGCGCGTCAGGAAATCCGACACGGTCCGCGCGGCGCTGCTCATACGCGGCACCTGCGGATCCCCGAGCGAGATGTTCTGCAGGAACTCGGCGAAGTTGGCTCGCAGATCGACGGCCATCAGCGCGAGATCCGATTGCGGGCGCCCACGGCCAGTTTCCGCCACGGCATAGGGGAGAGGTGGGAGCGTACGTCGGCAAGGAAGCGGTCGAGCTGGGCATCGACGTCGGGAAAGGTGTCACTCACCAGTGCGTTGCCCGGGAGTGAGCGGACACCATCGGCCCAGGCCTGTTTGATCGGATCGGCGGTCGCGGCCTTGACCGCGCGCGTGAGGGTGTCGTAGCTGCGCTTCATGCACATCGAGTCCGTGCCCACCCAGGCCCTGTGGTAGGTCAGGTTGTCCTGGAGGTCGTGGAAGCGTTCGATGAGCTCCTGCTCCTGGCCCTCGCGTCGGCGGCGGACGCGGTAGAGCATCTCCTCCCAACCGACGGCGACCTTGATCGCCTCGCTGTAGAGGGCGCGCCGCTGTTCGCGCTTGGCGGCCATGTAGGCCACGAGCGCCGCGAGAACGGCGACGATCACCGCCGTGGCGGCGGGGAGAGCTATGGCGAGGGCCGTTTCGCTCACCGGATCAGCCTCTCCCTCACCTCGACACGCACAGAAGCGGACTCCGCTACACCGAGAAGTTGCGCCACGGCAGCTGCCCCGGGTGGACATTGCGCAGCCAGTTGACGATGTCCGGCGGCCCCCACGTGCGGCCATCCTCGGCCAGCAGCGCGGTACGGACCCCGAACCACTGAAGTCCGGCCCGCAGTAGCGTCTCACGCTGCCCCGGGTCGCGCACAGCGTGGGGCTTGACGGCGAGCACTGCGAATGTCTGGCCTTGCTCCTTGACCAATGCGACCTCTCCGTTCATGGTGTCTCCTCGAGTTTGGTTGCCGGGCCATCGCCTTAGCCTTCGGATTGGAGCGTGGAACGCTACCAAATACTTCAGATCGCCGCATCTAATCGCCGCCTAACCGGCAGAAGCTGCCCGCACAATGCGAGCTTTAATTTAGATCGCGACACTGATCGGGACCAGCGGCCCACTCCGGCTACAATCTGTCTCGACGCGGTGCAAGACTTTTTGCGACGTGCTGAGGGAGGCGAAGCTCGTGGCTCGAATGCTCGAAGTGAGGAGTTGGCAAGCCGAGGCGCTGTGCCACCCACGCCGGCCCGCCAACGTTAGGCTTCCGACCGCCATGTCCGCCACATTTGCCATCGCCGTCGTGTTCGGGCGGAGACACCAGCAGAGCGGGTGGCGGACATGAGTCCCTCCGACGCGCGCACGGTCGCGAGCATCTTCGATCCGCAGCGGCTTCGAATCGCCCGCCAGCTGCGGAAGATCACGCGGACGAGGCTCGCCCAGGAACTCGACGTCAGCGCGGCCGCGGTCGGTCAATGGGAGGCTGGCGCCACGCGCCCGAAGCCGCAGACGCTCGTGCAGATCGCGAGGACACTCAGATTCCCGATCGAGTACTTCGCCGCGAGCGGACGTCCGCTTCCGGATTTCGATACCGAATCGAGTTTCTTCCGGAGTCTGCGTAAGTCGAGCCAGATCGATCGTGAGGCCGCGATGGCACACGCGGCTCTCTTGGCCGAGCTCGCTGAGGTCATCGAGCGGCGCGCCCGGCTGCCCGTGCTCGATATCCCGGAGCACCTTGCCGACGAGTCCTGCTCAGGGCCGCAGATCGATGAGATCGCCGGCCGCGTGCGCGCGAGCTGGGACCTCGAGGACGAGCCGATCGGGGACATGGTGCGCCTGCTCGAGGTGCACGGTGCGATTGTGGTTCGCCTCGAGCTCGCCGATCATGGGATCGACGCGTTCTCATGGCTCGGCCCAGATCGACCCTTCGTGATCCTCGGCACCGGCAAGGGCGACAGGGCCCGGTCGCGTTTCGACGCCGCGCACGAGCTGGGACACCTCGTCATGCATCGTGAGCGCGCGAGGGCGGCGGATCGCGACCTGGAGAGGCAGGCCCACTGCTTCGCCAGCGCGTTCCTGCTTCCCACCCGACAACTTGAGGCTGAGTGGCCGACCGGGCGGCTGAACTGGCGCGAGCTTCTCGAGCTCAAGCAGCGTTGGCAGGTCTCGTTGGCGGCGTTGCTCTACCGCGCGCGAGACATTGGACTCATCAGCCCGGCGACCTACGAATCCGCTGTGAAGTACATGTCGCGCGCAGGCTGGCGCAAACTCGAGCCGGGCGACCTTGGTCCTCCTGAGCGCCCGCGGCTACTCAGACGTGCCGTTCAGGCACTGGAAGCCAACGGCATCAGCGTGGATTCGCTGGCCGACCTCGCGCACATCCCAGTGCAGGAAGTGCGCACGTATCTCACGGTGCCGGGCTCCTCGGCGAGGGTGTCCGTCGAGTTCTAAGGGGTACCGCGCCGAGCGCCCCGCTCGATCCCAATACACCGAATTTGGAACCTGCGACCACCCGGGTCCTTCAGGCAACTCGCAGTGTTGAGCAGACTTTGGACCCAAATTGGACCCCTACCCAAACTGTCCACTTAGCCAAAACCTCAAAACCCGCCAATTTGCAGGAACTTTCTAATCGGGGAGACTGGATTCGAACTCGCCACCGGAGCACAGCTCGGGTCAGGTCATATGAGGCTTGCTCACTGCTCTCAGGTACTCCGAGATCATCTGAGATTCGCTCACTGAAGTACCACGGCAGCCATTGTTGCTCCTCCGGTGCCCCCGGCCAGGCAGCCGCGTCACGTTCGCCGGATGAGGGATGCCCGGTGAAGGGGTGGAGTTATATAGCTTTATTTGGCTGTATTTGCTCAAGGCATAAAGTCAAATAGTTTAGGCCACTGCCCTTCTGAGCTGCGATCGGAGCCGTTCGCTCGGGCCTCACAACCCGATTTGCCTGGTACGCGGCCCGCGTACCAGGCAAATCGCAAGTTGTCCGAGAAATTGTTCCCCGTTTGTTACCCGTGGAGCTATCTTCTCGATGGAGCCGACCGCAGTTTTTGGCTCTATCACTTGCTTTTCCTGTAGTCGGGGAGACTGGATTCGAACCAGCGACCGCCCGGCCCCCAGCCCGAGCGATGCCGTGCGGCTGGGTCCTAAAGCCCCGTGATTACTGGCCCTGAGTGTAGCTCAGTTGCTCTCGTTTTCGCTCAATTTGTTCCCCGGATTGTTCCCCGTCGCGCCGGTAGGGCCACCCGGAGCCCACCTCGACGATCGTCTCGGGGCACTCGCCCGTCCCCACTTGAGCGCGCGGATCGGCTGCTTGAAGATCATCTTCAGGCTCGCCAGCCGGGTCGGCGGCGAAGGCGTCGTTGACGACCTGGACGCTCGCTGGCCTCGTCCATCACGTAGCGTGAGATCAGCAACGTGCTCCCGGCCTGGGCAAGCTCGTGGAAGGTGCTCCACAGCTCGGCGCGCAGTACGGATCGAGGCCGACGGTCGGCTCGTCGAGCACCAGCAGCTCGGGGTCGCCCAGCAGGGCACGTGGTGAGTGAGACACCGTGAGCGCTCCCGCCGGAGAGCGAGGATGCACTGGGGTGCCGTCCTCGTGATGCGTTAGGATGTATGTATGAAGCGCACGACGATCATGCTGCCCGAGGAGGTCGATGTGCGGCTGCGGCTGGAGGCGCGCAGGCGTGGCACGTCGGTCGCCGAGGTCGCCCGTGAGGCGATCGAGAAGCAGCTACCGGCTCAGCCCGATGGGCGATTGAGCTTCTTCGCGGTTGGCGATGGCTCCCCGCGGGATGCTTCTGAGCGGGTCGGCGAGCTGGTCGCAAAGAGCGTGGCTCGTCGCCGAGGCCGGTAGTGCTGATCGTGGACGCCGGCCCGCTGTATGCGGCGGCGGCCAAGCGCGACAAGCACCACGAGCGCGCCGTCGCGTTGCTCTCCAGCAGCCCGCGGCCCTTGCTCGTCCCCGCGCTCGTGGTGACAGAGGTTGCGTACCTTCTCGCCGACCGGATCGGCGCCCACGCCGAGCTTGCGTTCGGTCGGGCGCTCGCGGACGGCGAGCTGGTGGTCGAGCCGGTCGCCGACATGGACTGGCCTCGCATCCACGAGCTGATGGAGCAGTATCTCGACCTGCCGCTGGGGATGGTCGACGCCTCGGTGATCGCGCTGGCCGAGCGCCGCAACGTGGACGTGATCGCCACGCTCGACCAGCGACATTTCAATGTCGTACGGCCACGTCACGTCGAGGCGTTCAGGCTCATCCCCTAGCCGCAGGAGGGCAGCCCGCTCCGATCGGACGTGACGAGCGCGGGGTGCTCGATGTCGCACAAGCGCGTCAGCGCGAGGAGCTCGGCGCGCAGCGCGAGCAGATTGGGCCGCTCCCGTTTCCGTGGACACAGGTGGACCGAAAAACGGGTGCCGGCCAGCCACACACGCCCGGCCGCGAGAGTGACGCTGGTGCACGGATGCGATCGTCGGCATAGGCGCCCAGCAGACGAGCGCAAAGGACGATGACCAGATCGGAGATGAGGCAAAAGCGAGCACTTCCGCTTCGCCCGCCTCAAGCGGGCGTGTCCCGGCCCTCGGTCGACGCGCTCGGTGCTCGTCCAACTGGGCAGCCTCGCGTCGGTTGACCCGGACGCTCGCTTTGGCACGAAGGGAGCGACGTCACGTCGTAGCTGCCCCGAGCGACGTGGGGTGCGCGTGAGCAGGCTTCCCCTGCTTGTGCTCGCTGATACGCTCGCGGCGCACCGGTTTGAGTGCTGTCCGGCCCGCAGCGAGGCTTGGGCCTTTACAGGGGAGGGAGTCCTATGGGGTTTCAGAGTGGTTTCATCCGTTCGAGTATCGCGCCGCTGTTCGCGCCGAGCCTCGTTTGTGCGCGGTCAGGGTTGCGCCTCGCGCGCATCGTTGCCTTCATCGCAGCGCTTTTGCTGTTCGTCGCTTTGCCGCAGGCCGCGTCGGCGTCGCTGTCTTGGTCCGGTCCGATCACGCTTGACCACAACGCCCCATCGCAACTCCAAGGCGTGGCGTGCCCGTCGATCAGCCAGTGCACCGCCGCCGCCGATGACGGGCAGCAGGTGACGTTTGACCCGGCCTCGCCCGGGACTCCGACCCCGGCCACGATCGACGGCACCAACGGCCTGGGCGGGGTGGCGTGCCCGTCGACCAGCCAGTGCACAGCCCTCGGCTCTAACGGGCAGCAGGTGACGTTTGACCCGGCCTCGCCGGGGACTCCGACCCCGACCACGATCGACGGCACCAACGGCCTGTCCGGGGTGGCGTGCCCGTCGACCAGCCAGTGCACCGCCGTCGGCTCTAACGGGCAGCAGGTGACGTTTGACCCGGCCTCGCCGGGGACTCCGACCCCGACCACGATCGACGGCACCAACTACCTGTCCGGGGTGGCGTGCCCGTCGACCAGCCAGTGCACCGCCGTCGACCAGGACGGGCGGCAGGTGACGTTTGACCCGGCCTCGCCCGGGACCCCGACCCCGACCACCATCGATAGCACCGCTGACAACATCCTGGACGGGGTGGCGTGCCCGTCGAGCAGCCAGTGCACCGCGGTCGACTCTGACGGATATCAGGTGACGTTTGACCCGACCTCGCCCGGGACCCCGACCCCGACCGCTATCGACACCCACGCGCTGACCGGCGGGGTGGCGTGCCCGTCGACCAGCCAGTGCACCGCCGTCGACTATGACGGGCAGCAGGTGACGTTTGACCCGACCTCGCCCGGGACCCCGACCCAGACCACGATCGACAGCGCCAGCCCCCTGGGCGGGGTGGCGTGCCCGTCGAGCAGCCAGTGCACCGCCGTCGACCAGGACGGGCGGCAGGTGACGTTTGACCCGACCTCGCCCGGGACCCCGACCCCGACCCCGATCGTCGACAACGCCGGCGACCCCCTGAACAGGGTGGCGTGCCCGTCGACCAGCCAGTGCACCGCCGTCGGCGGCTACGGGCAGCAGGTGACGTTTGACCCGGCCTCGCCGGGGACCCCGACACCGACCACGATCGACGACAGCCCCCCGCCCGAAGGCATCGTAAACGACCTGGACTCCCTGTCCGGGGTGGCGTGCCCGTCGACCAGCCAGTGCACCGCCGTCGACGATGACGGGAACCAGGTGACGTTTGACCCCGCCTCGCCGGGGACACCGACCCCGACTACGATCGGCAACGCCTTCTACTTCCGCCTGCACGGGGTGGCGTGCCCGTCGACCAGCCAGTGCACCGCCGTCGGCTCTAACGGATATCAGGTGACGTTTGACCCGACCTCGCCCGGGACCCCGACCCCGACCATAATCGACAGCAACGAAATCACCACCGCGTTGGCCGAACTGCTCGGGGTGGCGTGCCCGTCGACCAGCCAGTGCACCGCCGTCGACGTCGACGGGCAGCAGGTGACGTTTGACCCGACCTCGCCCGGGACCCCGACCCAGACCACGATCGACGGCACCAACTACCTGGGCGGGGTGGCGTGCCCGTCGAGCAGCCAGTGCACCGCCGTCGACGATGACGGGCGGCAGGTGACGTTTGACCCGACCTCGCCCGGGACTCCGACCCAGACCACGATCGACGGCACCAACGGCCTGGGCGGGGTGGCGTGCCCGTCGAGCAGCCAGTGCACCGCCGTCGACTATGACGGGAACCAGGTGACGTTTGACCCGGCCTCGCCCGGGACCCCGACACCGACCACGATCGACAGCACCAACCCCATGTTAGGGGTGGCGTGCCCGTCGGTCGCGTTGTGCGTGGCCGTCGATCAGTTCGGGGATGGGTTCGTGGGCCAGGGATCGGGGGTTCTGCTCACGCAGGGACCGCCAACGTCGGCTACCGTCGCGGATGGGGCCGGGTATAGCGGCCAGCTCACCGTCACCAACGCCGCTGGTACGGTCAGCTACACCGAGACCGCGTCGGCTGACTCCTCCGACGTGGTCGTGAACTCTTCCGGCGCGATCACCGCAGCTACCACGCTTGCCCCAGGTGCCTACACCGTTTCTGGAACCGACTCCGACACGGCAGGGGACACCGGCACCTGGAGCTTCGCGCTCACCATCAACGAAGAAACCAAAAAACACGAAGAAGAAGCGGCAGCCAAGAAGAAACAGGAAGAAGAAGCGGCGGCGAAAAAACACGCCGAAGAAGAAGCCACAGCCAGGAAACACCAAGAAGAAGAAGAAGAAGCGGCAGCCAAGAAACACGCGGAAGCAGCAGCGGACGCCGGGATCACGGCGCTGCTCGGAGGGAAGCTAACGCCGTCGGGCAAAGCGGCGAAGATCGCGGCGCTGCTGAAGAGCGGCGGGTTCACGGTCACGTTCAAAGCGCTTGAGGCGGGCAGTGCGGCGATCGACTGGTACTACCTGCCGCCCGGCGCGAAGCTCGCCAAGAAGGCGAAGCCGAAGTCGGTGCTCGTCGGCGCTGGTCAACGAACGTTCTCGGCTGCCGGGACGGCGACGATCAAGATCAAGCTCACCGCCGCAGGCAAGAGCCTGCTCAAGCACGCCACGAAGCTCAAGCTGACCGCGAAGGGCACCTTCACGCCGACCGGCAAGACGGCGATCACCGCGACGAGGACCTTCGTGCTGAAACGGTAGGCTCACGACGCTTTCGCCAGGAGTAGCTAAAGACCGGGACGGTGGATGCACAGCGAAGGTGAGCAAGAAGAACCCTGCCGACCGCTTCACCTACAACTGATTTGCCCCAGCCGGGATACTGGCTCATGCTTACCGTTGCTCCTGCAGGCAGCTGCGCTAGCGCTTTGCTCAGCGAGCAGGCGTCTCCAGCGACGCTCCGCAGACACACGTAATGGACGGTGGGTGTCGCGCAAAGTTGTCGCGGGCGATGGTGAGCGCTAACGGCGATGGCAGTGGTGCTCGTAGGGGTCGGGTTCTGTGGGCCTGGTCGGGGTGTTGGTGAGGTCCAGGTGCCGTTTCAGGGGGTCTGGACGGCCAGGTGGTGCTTGTGGAGCTTGAGTAGGTTGTGTGTCGCGGTGATCAGTCGCCATTCCGAGCGTGCGGCGGATCTGCCTCGTCGCTGGAACTGGTTGATGCGCCGGTTGTGCTTGGTTTGAGCGAACACGGGCTCGACCATCGCCTTGCGTTTCGGTAAAGCCCGCCGCCAAGCTCGCCGGCGAGTACGGTGCGCATGAACGCGTAGCGCCCGCCGTTCCAGCCGCGGCGGGGTGTGTCGCGCTTGCCGGCATCGGGTGGGATCAGGACCTGGGTGCCCATGTTCACGACCTGGTCCATCTGCTGCTCATGCCAGTAGCCGCTGTCTGCGACCGCGACCCCGGGCGTGTCGCTCATACCGATCTGCTCTAGCTCGCGCCGGGTGGCCTTGATCATCGGCTCGAGCTGCCCGAAGTCTGGTGAGGTGAGGGTGACCTCGGCCGCCAGGACGATCTGATGCTCGTTCACGGCAGCCTGCACGTTGTAACCCTGGGTGTAGCTGCGCGGCGTCTTCACGTTGCGTGAATCGAGGTCGGTGACGTTGATCTTCCCCGGCGGCACCTCCGGTGGCACGTAGGGGTTCGGGCGTGCCCCAAACCGCCGGCCGTCCTTCGTCACGGCAGTCGCGCGATGATGCTCATAGGCATCGTTCGCCTCGCGCTCGACCTCCAGGTTCTCCTGAAGGCGCTGCTCTGCTTGCAGCAGCCGCTCGGGTCGCGAGCGTGGAATCGGCTGAGCCTGTAGCCGCCGGTGCTCATCGAGCTGGTGGCGCGCCTCGCGTACCCACCCCTCACGGCCCTGCATCCGAGCAACGATCACCTCGGGATCAAGCACGAGCTTCACACCCTGCGATTCCGCGTCAGCCGCCTCGACCTTCGCGTCTTCTCTGCTTGCACGCTCGCGCGCGAGCTTCTGCTTAGAAGGTCTTTCAAAATGACTGGAGGCGTCGCCAGCAGAGGATTGAGCAGGCGAGTGTGAGGAACGCGGTGTGGATGTCGGGGTCGCGCTCGTAGCGGATCCGTAGGCGCCGGAAGTTGTGTAGGTGAGCAAAGCCGCGCTCCACGACCCAGCGGTGGCGGCCGAGGCCAGAACCGTGCGCTTTGCCACGGCGGGCGATGACGGGTGTGATCCCGAGAGCTCGCAGCAGCCGACGGTGCTTGTTGTGGTCATAGCCTCGGTCGGCGAGCAGCCGGTCGGGCTTCTGACGTGGGCGACCAACCTTCCCTTTGACCGGCCGCCGGTAGAGGTCTTCGATCAGCGGCAGTAGTTGGGTGACATCGTTGCGGTGCCCGCCAGTGAGGGAGATCGCCAGCGGGATGCCGCTGGCATCGACAAGCAAATGGTGCTTTGAGCCAGTGCGGGCACGGTCTACCGGGGATGGCCCCGTCAGGAGCCCCCCAAAAGGGCACGGATATGACTGGCGTCAACCGAGGAGCGTGACCAGTCGATCTTCCCCGCGGCGTTCAGCTTCACCAGGAGCTTCTGGTGAAGCGCGTCCCACACACCGGCCTTCTGCCAGGTGCGCAGCCGCCGCCAGCACGTCACTCCGGACCCATAGCCGTACTCGCGCGGCAGGTCCTCCCAGGCGATCCCTGTGTGCAGCACGTGCAAGATCCCGTTGAGCGCCAGTCGATCATCGATCGCCTTGCGGCCCGGATAACGACGACGACGCTCACGCACCGGGATCAACGACTCGATCTCCCGCCACAGCTCATCACTGATCTCGAATCGAGAGGGCACCTCCACAACCTCCAATCCTCGGGGACACACCCCACAGATTCAAGACCCAAACCCCAACCCCTTCATTTTGAAAGACCTTCTAAGCCTTACGCAATGCAGCACGTCGCCCCTCACGGGTCCGCAAATGCTCAGGTAGCTCATCGCCGCGCTCCTCCCCGTAGAGCTCGTCCTCGCAAGCGTCGATCTCACCCGCCTCCTTCAGGATCTCGCGGGCGAGCTGCTCGTAGTCGAGGTTGAGTGACGCGACGCATTCGCGTGCACCTTCGTCCCGTCGATCGCGATCACCCCGACCTTCACCAGCCCCGACTCCCGACAGAGCCCAAGCACCTCGCTGAACAAGCCCGCCAGGGCTGTCTCGTGGCGCACACGAAACCGCGCGACCGTCGCGTGATCCGGCGTCTGCTGGCAAGCGATCACCCGGTAGGCGACATCCTCAACGCACCGACGCTCGATCCCCCGCGAGGACCGCTCACCCCGCGCGTAGGCGTACAAAAGCAGCGCCACCATCATCGAAGGCTCGAACGCCGCGCGGCCCCACCCATCCCGGCGGTAGGAGCCATAGAACGCGTTCAGATCCATCTCCTCCACCGACGCCAACACAAACCACGCCAAATGACCCTCCGGCAGCCAATCCCGCGGGTCCGGCGGCATCAAAAACACCTGCTCACGATCACACTCAAGAAAGTTCTGGGGCATACCCAGAATGGTCCTCAACCCCCCGGACAGACCCCCGGTTTGCGCGACACCCACCGTCCTTTGCGCTTGTCTGCCGGGCGCCTATGCCGACGATCGCTTCCGTTGCGCCAGCGTCACTCTCGCGGCCGGGTGCGTGGCTATCGGCTGCCTAGCGGGCGACGTGATATCTGACGTGGGTCACTGCCGGTGAGGCGATCACGTTGATGGGCTTGAGGGTAGGGTCGCCGACGTTCTCGAGCAGCCGCTCCCCGGCTCCAAGGATGATCGGGACGATGTGGAGATAGAGCTCATCCAGCATCCCGGCGGCGAGGCATTGCTGCACGGTGCTCGCGCCGCCAGCGACCGAGACGACCCTGTCGCCGGCCGCCGCGTGCGCTTGCTCGAGTGCGGACTCGATCCCGTCGGTTACGAAGTTGAAGATGGTGCCGCCCTCCATCGAAAGCGGCTCGCGGGGGTGGTGTGTGAGCACGAAGACGGGCGCATGATAAGGAGGGTCATCGCCCCACCAGCCCGTCTACGTCTCATCCCATGGCCCGTTACCGCCACCAAACATCTTTCGGCCCATGATGTAAGCACCGACACCCTTGAGGACATCGTCAACGACCTCCGAGTCCGCGTTCCGCTCGCCCCCGTCCAATCCGTGCTGCTTTCGCCAGCTGTCGGTCGCAAACGCCCACTGGTGCAGGCGCAGCCCGCCCTCTCCGATCGGATTGCTGGGGCTCTGGTTGGGCCCGGCGACGAAACCATCGAGCGACATTGCGATATGGCAGGTGACTGTACTCATGGCTTCTCAGACCTCCGTCAGCGGGATGAATCATCGTACGCGAGTAGCCGCTCGAGCAGCGATCACGGGTGCGCCGCGAAGACGTGGGCGACGGCTCCGCGGCTGAAGGCGGTGGTGCTCACGGGCTCGATAGTCAGCGGCATGGTGAAGAGCCGCTCGCCCGCGCCCAGGATGACCGGGTGGACGACGAGACGGTACTCGTCGATCAGGCCGGTCTGGACCAGCGACCGCGCGAACCGCACACCGCCCTGGGCGAGCAGGTACCCGTCGGGGCGCTGCTGCTTGAGGCGCGTGACGGCGGTGGCCAGGTCGCCGCGGGCGATTGTCGCGGGGCCCCATTCGGCGGAGGCGAGCGAGTCGGAGAACACGACCTTGGGGATCTCGTTCATCGGCTGGGCGAACGGCCCTGCGGCTCCCGGCCAGAAACCGGCCCACATCGCATAGGTCGCCGCACCGATGAGGTGCGTCCCGGCGTTGCTCACGGTGTCGAGGACCCACTCGGCGCCGTCGGGAGAGCGTCCCGCGGCGACCCAGTCGGAGCTCCCGTCGGCCGATGCGACGTAACCGTCGAGCGAGACGGACATCTTCAGAACTAGCGAGGCCATGCACTGCTCCTTTCCGGGCTGGATGACATGTGAGGACTGATGATCCAGGATGACTTGGGGACGTGTTCGCTGGCAGCGACCGACGTTATGCCGTCGCTATCGGGATGCTCGAAAAAGCACGCGCCCCCGCGTAGCGAGCGAGACGCCTGAGTTGGGCGAGAGGCGTCTCGTGGATGGCTGGCGGCGTCGGTGTACGCCTGACGGCTCAGAACCCTGGAAGCTCGACGTTCTCAAATGTGAGGGCTTCGGCGAGCTTGTCGAAGTGGGTGTCGCGGTGAAGCAGCGCGATGCCGCCGTGCTCGGCGGCGGCTGCGGCGATCAGCGCGTCGGTCAGCGGCACGCGGTGGTACCCGTCGCTGCGCTCGGCCAGCTCACCGACCGCGCTCATTGCCGCGTCAGCGACGGCTCGATCGTTGCGCAGGATTCGGAACCCGTCGAGCTCTGTCTCGACTGCGGTGTACTCGGAGGTGCTGCGAGTGGAGTAGAGGATCTCCATCCGCACGATCGGCGTAATCCACAGCCGGTCATCGTCCATCGCTTGCTTGACGAGCCCGGCAAGCACAGCGGGGAGGGAGGAGAATCGCCACCATGCCGATGTGTCGGCGATGAACGGCGCATCGCCTTCCAGCAGCTCGACGACATCCACCGCGCAGGTCGCTACGACTCGTTGTCCGTCAGCTGCTCAATGCGCTCAAGCGTATCCCGATCAAGCCCGCCCGGGCTAAACACGCGCTCGGCGAGCCGACGCCGCCGCTCAGCGCGCTCCTCATCGCTCAGCGCGGGCTTCTCAGCCGTCGGGGTGGTGCTCAAAACAGAATGCCTCATGCCTTCAAGAGTAGCGCCCGAACACGACATGAACCGATCTGCAGACGCGTATTGGGAGTCCCCGGTGGGCTGATAGAGCAGCAAGAACTGCTCGCTGTTCGATCCCGAGGAGGATCCCATGACTGTTTCCGCTGTTCTCGATTCCGCTGGACGGCGTCGCTCACCAGCGACCCTGCCCGGCTTCCACGCTGGACGGCCGCCGCGCAACAAGGGGCTGCGCTACCCGGCCGACCCGCCCACGGTGCAGGAGATCATCGCGGTGATGCGCGAGGCCGGCACCGACCGCCACGGCGCTCGCCTGCGTGCGCTGATAGTCGTACTCTGGCGCGGCGGGCTACGCATCCAGGAGGCGCTCAGCCTCAGCGAACGCGACCTTGACCCACAACGCGGCTCTCTGCTGGTGCGCAGTGGCAAGGGCGGGCGGCGCCGCGAGATTGGGATGGACGCCTGGGGCTGGGAGCAGCTTCGGCCCTGGCTCACGACGCGCGTCTCATTGCCGGTCGGGCCAATGTTTGCGTGATCGACGGGCCGACGCGCGGCAGGCCGTGGTCGAGTGCCGCGGTGCGGAGCGAGCTTCGTCGCCTCGCTGCTCAGGCCGGGGTGCGGCGCCGGTTCGCGCCGCACCAGCTACGCCATGCCCATGCGGTCGAGCTCGCGCGCGAGGGAGTGCCGCTGAACATCATCCAGCGCCAGCTCGGGCACGTCAACCTCGGGACGACATCAATCTACTTACAAGGGATCGACACAGAGGAGATCATCGTGGCCGTGAACTCACGGCGAGCGCCGATGATGCCCGCCAGCGCCGGCCTGCAGTTCTGAAGAAACCCAGTCAGCGAAAGCGGGAGCCCACGGTGGGCTCCCGCTTCGCCCTGCCAAGACGGCAACGCATCGAGTGTCGCCGACACCACCGCGGCTCGTCCAAACTAGGCACCGGCAAAGGCCTGATCGAGACGCCTGCTTTCGCCCAATAGGAGGAGCCAGCCGAGGTCCCGGCAGACTGCTTGTCCTCGTCCGAGGGGGCTGTCTGCGCGGTCGCGGCGTGGACGCTCGCTTGTAGCAGAAAGGGGCACTCCCGCGCGGCAAAGCGACAGGACGTAGGAGGCTACACCGCGCCAGTCCAACCGACGCGACGGCGCTCTCGTCTGCGCTGACACGCTCCCAAACACCGTTTATCGCCGCAAACTGGCCCAGGAGCCAGCCTCAGGGCCGTTCTGGTCCTGGAGCCCGATATCAAGGAAACGAGATGGGTCGGCGTGTTGGCCTAAACGCAATAGGATCGCTCAGGCGTACGACGCACGGAATTGATTGCCCGGCCGGTTCGCCCTTGAGTGCTTCCGCGCAGGCCTTCGGAGAGGTCTCGCCATTGCCGGGAGCGGTCGCTTCATACGCCCGAAGCCCTGCTGCCATCGAGAACCCGGTCAGCTCGGTGGATGCAAACGCTCGAACATACGTATCGTGCGTCGGATCGAATCCATACACGTAGATGCAGTGTTCGACGCACTCAGGAAGACCGTCCGCGTAGAAGTAGAGCTTCCCTTCTGACCAAGAGGGACCGAGCCAGAACGTTTCTCCCCCGCCTTCTTCAACTCCCTCCAGCGCGATGAGATGCTGCGGACCGCCCTTGACCGCCTCGGTCAGCACCTCGCCCTCGCCATTTGGGCTTCCGTTTCTGGTGTAGAACGAGTCGGTCAGCGCCAGCCGCCCGTAGTACAGCTGCAGACCGGTGACGGTGCGTTCCGTCGTGACTTCGCAGCTCGCACGCGTTTCTTTGTTTGCCGGCTGGCATAGCCTTCGCGGCGCGCCGCCGAGCATTCTTCGCCCGCTGCCATCGAGCAGGCTTGTCATCACCTGATTCGCGCCCCTCACCCAAGCGACCCGATCGCCCCAAATTGTCGGATGCCAAGCTTCGTCGCTGCCGGGAACCGCGCGAGGATCACTTCCATCTACTCCTGAAACGACAAGATGGCAGCCGCTTGGGCAGACCTTGTAGACGAGTAGCGGGGAGCCAGACGGACCAGGACCAACGTTGGCTTCGATCGTACGTGTGGCGGCAGGGATAGGCGGCGTCGAGATCAGACCATCGCTGTCCACGACAAGGTGCCAGCTCTCGTCGGTCGCGTTGTAGTCACTCCACACCTGCAGGTCGCCGAATGACTCGATGGGGGTCCTCCCGTGCAGGGGCGCGATCAACGTTGGCGCTGCAGCGGCGCTGCTCGACGCAGACAGTGCAATCCCGACAGTTAGCGCCAAGACTCCTCTCATCACAGCTAAGACAACCACATTGGACCGGAGTTGCGTAGACCATCCCCGGAGGCAAACGAAAGCTCGGCGTTGAGGGCATCGCAGAACGAGGTGCCCCCTCCCGCGGACTCCGGCTCCACCGCGTAGCTCAGGTGGAGCCGTCGGAAGAGTGGCCCGTGCCTGCGGGCACGGGCCACTCTCTCGCTGCGCTTGTGCTTTGCGGCCAAACCGAGCGTGCAAGGGCAGGCCAAGCAGACGACCGGAAGGGACGAGGACCGGGGCGGAGGTGCTGCGAGGCGAGCCCTTCCGCTTCGCCTCACGCGAGCGGGTGTGTGCTGATTCTCGGTCGGCGAGCTCTAAGGTCGTCCGATGCGGGGGCGAGGCCCGGCTACCTCCGGTGCTCGTGCTTTCCCGCGCAAGGCGGGACAGCAACCGCGTCAGGCTACGGGGTCGGATTACTCAGCCAGGAGTCGGTCCCAGAGCGCGATCAGCGCGGCCGTAGCGTTGGCGCGTCGCTCCGGGGAGTCGTGGCCGCCGCCGAATGTATCGAGCAGGTATGCGCGGTGGGTGGCCATCAGTAGTAGCGCGAACTCGTGTGGGTTGGCCGGTGGGTGCGGGGCGTTCGCGACTAGCTGCTCGAGCAGTTGGCGCGGGCCGACGAGAGCGCGGTCCAACTCGGTCGAAACTGTCGGATCGGCTGCAGCGGCGGCGTCAAGCGCGCGCAGCCACCGACCGTTGTCGGCATAGAGCTGCACCAGGCCAGCGACCATCGCTGTGATCAGGTCTTCCGCAGGACCGCGCACGAGCTGATCGAGCAGCGGGTCCTCCGCGTCCGGCAGTAGCTCGGGCGCCATCTGCGCCAGCCTGTCGAAGTGGCGGTAGAAGACGGTGCGAGTCAGGCCGGCACGTGCCATTACGTCACCGACGGTCAACGCGGCAAACGGCCGGTCGAGCAGCAACTCCCGCGTGGCCTCGAGGATCCGACGCCGGGCTTCGTCTGACGGAACTCTTTGCGACACCATGTCGCAGTGTATGCAACACTACGCGACACCATGTCGCAACCAGAGCCTGACACTAAGATCGCCCTCCCGGACGGGCGCTCCCTGTCTTACCTCCTCGCGGGCGCCGATAGTGGGCCCGTCGTGACCGTGCTTGACGGTCCATGTAGCCGCGGGCTCGGGCGGGCGCTCGCCGCAACCGCGCGCGAACTAGGGATCCGACTTGTGATCCCGGACCGCCCGGGATCACAAGGCAGCACACCGAAACCAGGTCGCACGGTCGCCGATTGGCCCGCCGATCATCTCGCGCTGATGGACGCGCTTGGCATTGAACGGTTCGGGATCGTGACGCAATCCGGCGGGACCCCCTACGGGATCGCCGTTGCCGGTGTGGCTCCAGAGCGGGTCTCCGCCCACTCTCTGCTCGGAGCGATTGCGCCGCTCGCGGAGAAGGACCAGTGGCGCGCGGCCGGGAAGGATCTGAAGATGGCGGCGTTCATGTCACGGCGCGCGCCGTTTCTGCTGCGGGCGGGCTTCAAGCAGCAGTACAAGAAGTTGCCAGATTCAGCTATGGGACTGTTCAAGGGACCGGACGCGGAGGTCGTCCAGATCCCGTGGGTCAACGAACTGTTCGTACCGACCGCCGGGGAGCTGTTTGCGAACCCAAACGGGTTCATCGAGGAGATCCGGATCCTCTGCAAACCGTGGGGTATCACGCCCGGCGCGGTCCGCGCCTCCCTCTGGACTGGCGAGTTCGACCGGATGCACCCGCCATCGCACGCCCGCCGTGTCGCCGAACTACTCGGCGGAGACCCGCCTGTGACTGTTGTCCCAGGCGTCGAGCAGATCGGGCTGTTTGTGATCTTCGAGGAAGCGCTGCGATTCGCAACACTCAGCGGTCCTTGAAACACCCGCTATTCGTCGTGGGTGTCGCGCAAACCGGGGGTCTGTCCGGGGGGTTGAGGACCATTCTGGGTATGCCCCAGAACTTTCTTGAGTGTGGTCGTGAGCAGGTGTTTTTGATGCCGCCGGACCCGCGGGATTGGCTGCCGGAGGGTCATTTGGCGTGGTTTGTGTTGGCGTCGGTGGAGGAGATGGATCTGAACGCGTTCTATGGCTCCTACCGCCGGGATGGGTGGGGCCGCGCGGCGTTCGAGCCTTCGATGATGGTGGCGCTGCTTTTGTACGCCTACGCGCGGGGTGAGCGGTCCTCGCGGGGGATCGAGCGTCGGTGCGTTGAGGATGTCGCCTACCGGGTGATCGCTTGCCAGCAGACGCCGGATCACGCGACGGTCGCGCGGTTTCGTGTGCGCCACGAGACAGCCCTGGCGGGCTTGTTCAGCGAGGTGCTTGGGCTCTGTCGGGAGTCGGGGCTGGTGAAGGTCGGGGTGATCGCGATCGACGGGACGAAGGTGCACGCGAATGCGTCGCGTCACTCAACCTCGACTACGAGCAGCTCGCCCGCGAGATCCTGAAGGAGGCGGGTGAGATCGACGCTTGCGAGGACGAGCTCTACGGGGAGGAGCGCGGCGATGAGCTACCTGAGCATCTGCGGACCCGTGAGGGGCGACGT
This sequence comes from uncultured Solirubrobacterales bacterium, assembly GCA_963701215.1. Taxonomy (GTDB): domain Bacteria; phylum Actinomycetota; class Thermoleophilia; order Solirubrobacterales; family Solirubrobacteraceae; genus Palsa-744. Next base: position 2,429,039 of record OY969580.1, on the reverse strand, counting down.
GCTGCATTGCGTAAGGCTAAGCAGAAGCTCGCGCGCGAGCGTGCAAGCAGAGAAGACGCGAAGGTCGAGGCGGCTGACGCGGAATCGCAGGGTGTGAAGCTCGTGCTTGATCCCGAGGTGATCGTTGCTCGGATGCAGGGCCGTGAGGGGTGGGTACGCGAGGCGCGCCACCAGCTCGATGAGCACCGGCGGCTACAGGCTCAGCCGATTCCACGCTCGCGACCCGAGCGGCTGCTGCAAGCAGAGCAGCGCCTTCAGGAGAACCTGGAGGTCGAGCGCGAGGCGAACGATGCCTATGAGCATCATCGCGCGACTGCCGTGACGAAGGACGGCCGGCGGTTTGGGGCACGCCCGAACCCCTACGTGCCACCGGAGGTGCCGCCGGGGAAGATCAACGTCACCGACCTCGATTCACGCAACGTGAAGACGCCGCGCAGCTACACCCAGGGTTACAACGTGCAGGCTGCCGTGAACGAGCATCAGATCGTCCTGGCGGCCGAGGTCACCCTCACCTCACCAGACTTCGGGCAGCTCGAGCCGATGATCAAGGCCACCCGGCGCGAGCTAGAGCAGATCGGTATGAGCGACACGCCCGGGGTCGCGGTCGCAGACAGCGGCTACTGGCATGAGCAGCAGATGGACCAGGTCGTGAACATGGGCACCCAGGTCCTGATCCCACCCGATGCCGGCAAGCGCGACACACCCCGCCGCGGCTGGAACGGCGGGCGCTACGCGTTCATGCGCACCGTACTCGCCGGCGAGCTTGGCGGCGGGCTTTACCGAAAACGCAAGGCGATGGTCGAGCCCGTGTTCGCTCAAACCAAGCACAACCGGCGCATCAACCAGTTCCAGCGACGAGGCAGATCCGCCGCACGCTCGGAATGGCGACTGATCACCGCGACACACAACCTACTCAAGCTCCACAAGCACCACCTGGCCGTCCAGACCCCCTGAAACGGCACCTGGACCTCACCAACACCCCGACCAGGCCCACAGAACCCGACCCCTACGAGCACCACTGCCATCGCCGTTACCCTTTCTGCCAATGTCGTGTGAGACGCTCGTGACCGCGTTATTACTGAGTTCTTGGGGCGAGAATGGAGCACGACACGATGTTGGATTCAGAGAGCGATGGTGCCGGCGGGCGCGTAGTGGAGCGAGCCGTAGGCGAGCGCAACGGAGGGGCCGCCGGGCGCGCCGCGCCGCGGGGGGTCCCCGGCCCCGAGTTGGTCGACCGGCCGGTGCGGCGGCGGTTTTCGGCTGAGTACAAGCTTCAGATCCTGCGCGAGGCTGACGGGTGCTCGGCGCCGGGTGAGGTCGGCGTGTTGTTGCGTCGTGAGGGCCTTTATTCGTCGTTGTTGAGCGAGTGGCGTAAGCAGCGCGACGCGGGGTCTCTGCAGGCGCTCTCACGTCCGCGGGGGCGCAAGCCGCCGAACCCGTTGGAGGCGGAGAACGCGAAGCTGCGCAAGCGTGCCGAGCGCGCTGAGGGGGAGCTGGAGAAGGCGCGCAAGGTGATCGAGGTGCAGGGAAACGTCTCCGCGCTGCTGGGCGAGTTGCTCGAGTCCAGGGGCGCGACTCCGAACGGGAGCACCGAGCGATGATCGAGCAGACTGTTGAGGAGCTCTCCCTGATCGTCGGGACCCGCCCAGCGTGCCGTGCGCTGGGCGGGTCCCGGCGACGATCTACCGCCGCAGGCGTCCACCGGAGCCCGGCCGGCCCGGCCGCGGGCCGTCCCGGCGCGGGCGCTGTCAGAGCTCGAGCGCCAGGCCGTCCTGGACGTGTTGCACTCCGAGCGGTTCGTGGATTGCTCGCCCGCGCAGGCCTGGGCGACATTGCTCGATGAGGGTCGTTATCTCGCGTCCGAGCGCACGTTCTACCGGCTGCTCGCGGCCCGTCACGGTGGCGTGCGTGAGCGCCGCAAGCAGCTCGCGCACCCGGCCTACGCCAAGCCGGAACTGCTCGCGGAGCGCCCGAACGAGCTGTGGTCGTGGGATATCTCGAAGCTGAAGGGCCCGGCGAAGTGGACGTACTTCTACCTGTATGTGATCCTCGACGTGTTCAGCTGCTACGCCGTCGGCTGGACCGTCCAGCACCGCGAGAACGCACAGATCGCCAAGGCGCTGATCGGCCAAGCCGCAGAGCAGCAAAAGATCGCACGCGAGCAGCTGACCGTGCACGCCGATCGCGGGCCAGCGATGACCAGCAAGCCAGTCGCGTTCCTCCTCGCCGACCTCGGCGTGCTGCGGTCGCATAACCGGCCCTACACCTCGACAGATAACCCCTTCTCCGAGGCACACTTCAAGACGCTGAAGTACCGCCCCGAGTTCCCTGACCGCTTCCAGAACATCGAACACGCCCGCGCGTTCTGCCGTACGTTCTTCGACTGGTACAACCACCAGCACCGCCACTCCGGGATCGGCCTGATGACCCTGGCCTGACCCCCTGAGTTTGGTCGATGCTTGTGAGAGTTTCTTGCGTCCATGATGATGGGCGAGGAAGGAACTCTGATGAAGCGACGCAGGCATACACCGGAGCAGATCGTCCGCAAGTTGCGGGAGGCCGAGCGGATGCTCGGCGAGGGCAAGACGATCCCGGAGGCGGCGAAGGAGCTCCGGGTCAGCGAGCAGACCTATCACCGCTGGCGCAACCAGTACGGCGGGATGAAGGCCGTTGACGCGAAGCGGCTGAAGGAGCTTGAGCGTGAGAACGCGACGCTCAAGCGGATCGTGGCGGACAAGGAGCTGGAAGTCGTGGCGCTGAAGGAGATTTCCCGGGGAAACTGGTAGGCCCAGCCCGTCGGCGCCGGGCGGTCGCGATGCTCTGCGACCGTCTCGGTGTCAGCGAGCGCTGGGCGTGCCGGGTGGTCGGTCAGCATCGCTCGACGGAGCGCTACGAGCCCAAGCGGGCTGAGGATGACGCGGCGTTGCGCGCTGAGCTGCGCGGGTTCTCGGCGGAGCGCCCGCGGTGGGGGTACCGCCGTGCGCACCATCGCTTGCGCCAGGAGGGCTGGGAGGTAAACCGCAAGCGGGTGCAGCGTTTGTGGCGCGAGGAGGGGCTGCGGGTGCCACAACGGGCTCGTAAGCGCCGGCGCCTCGGGGACTCGACAGTCCCCGCCAAGAGGCTGCGTGCTGAGCGGCCGAACCAGGTGTGGGCCTTCGATTTTCAGTTCGACCAGACGGCTGACGGGCGGGCGTTGAAGCTGCTCAACGTGGTCGACGAGTTCACCCGCGAGGCGCTGCTGATGCTGGTGGAGCGCAACATCGACGCCGACCGGGTCGTGAGCGAGCTGGAACGTCTGGTCGTCGAGCGCCGTGCCCCGGAGTACCTGCGGTGCGACAACGGGCCGGAGATGACAGCGCACGCGCTCAGCGACTGGTGTGTGCTGAGCGGGACGGGAACCGCGTACATCGAGCCGGGCTCACCGTGGCAGAACCCATACGTCGAGTCCTTCCACTCCCGGGCGCGTGACGAGCTGCTCAATGTCGAGGAGCTCTCCTGCCTAGCCGAGGCACGCGTGGTGATCGGTGACTGGCGCGAGGATTACAACCAGCGCCGGCCACACTCCGCGCTCGGGATGCAGACCCCCACCGCGTTCGCCGAAGCGCACCCACCAGCTCCTGCCGGTGGACATGACGCGCTGTGGACAGCAAGCTGACCACAGCGCTTGGACAACCCCTGCGGGGTTGCCCACACGCCCACCGGCACGACCACAACCACCCCACCGACCGCCACGCCCGCTACCCTCCCAGCGTCACCACCCACCCACACTCTCACACGTGGCGGACCGACAAACGGGGGCCGGCCAACCCCCGCCGCTATCCACCACGGCCACGCAAAGGCGCTCCACGCCGAACGTCAGCGCGTCCTGCGAGCCGCCTACGCGACGACACCCGAGCGATTTGTCCGCCGGCCACCCCGGCCACCAGCGCTACCAACCGCCGTCTGGATCAACAAACCGCCCACAGAGGAGGTTGCACACTAAATTCAACGACCAAGTGTCTCAAACGACTTGACAGGCTCCGGCGAGGCCTGATGAGCACACGCCAATGGATCCGTGCACCTCAGCCGGTCGCGCCCGCCGGCTCGTTCCCGATCGAGGGCGCCGGACAGCCCGGGGGTGCCGGACAGCTTCGCCTGCTCTCCGTACAGGAGCGGCAGGCCGCGCTCGCGCTCGAGCGGGCTCTACGGGCGAGCCGCTACAGCGCATAACCGCCCTCTGGGAGGCCGTGGAGTTCTATCTCGCAGGGACGGCGATACCGGACTCCTTCACACAAGCGCAGCTGCTCGCGTTGCGCAAAGGAGTCCCGAACGACCTACCCGGCCCGCTGCGCCAACGGGCGATCAATGCGCTTAACAGGCTCAACGAGCCGCCATTGATGGCGAGACTACGTGCTGCCGGCGAGTCCGACGGCGTGATGCTTTCCCCGGCCGAGTGGGAGTTGCTCTCACGGCTGCGGCGAGTGCGCAACGAGTCCGTGCACGGTGCGCAGCACACGACGGTCGGCGATGCAGATCTGGATCTCGGCGTGAGCGTCCTCGCGCGCCTGCTCTTGCATCGCGCCCACAGACGGCGGATCGAGCTGGATCGCAAGGACTATGGCTGGCAGTGACACCTGGCGAGGAATCGATTTTCAGGCCGCCTACACCGTCGCGCTCGCACTCGATGTGCTCTCGGGCGAAGCGGGCGAGATACTCGCCGTCGACCCCGGCCCCGACATCGTGGACTACAGCACCCGCGAGCAGGACCGGACACTGAGGGTGCTCGGTCAAGCCAAGACCCGCAGCGAGCGATACACGTGGCCTCCGGGTGAGCTGGTCTCGATCATTAAGCGCCTTGCGGCCGTCCCCGACAGCGACTCGGCGGGCATCGAGTTCGTCACCGACGGGGCACTGAGTCCCGACATGCTCGCGCTACTGCTCCCGGCGATCGCGCGGGCCGCGCGCTCAGAGGCGGACGAGCAGGACTGGGCGTACCTCGCAGGACACGACATCTCCCCGGCAGATGAGGGCATCCTCGCAAGGGTCAATGTCCTGAGTGGCTACGACACCGCGGGCGCCCAGCTGGACCGGGCCGTGCGGCGAGTTCGAGCGATGCGCGACCTCAACGCTCCCGTCACCGACGAGGAGGCCGAGCGTCTCCTCTTGCTGCTGCTGCGTGCGGTGACAGATCGCGGGACCAGCACCGCCGCGCCCCGGGAGCTCACACGACGGGAAATCGGCGAGATCATCGGGGTGCCGCCTGAGACGGTCGACGCTGCGCTCCCGTGGTCCCCCGAGCTCGCCGAACGCCAGCGCGAGCTGATCACCACGGCGCCCGTTGCCCCGGAGATAATTGAGCTCAGCGTCCAGGCGTCCGAGTCGACAGCGGCCTACGAGCAGCTCCTCTCAAGCGGCATGCAGAGCGCACGGATAGGCGGTGCGCACGAGCGCCGCGAGGTCCGCCCGACGCTCGATCTGCTCGCAGGCGACGCCGCGATCCTTGGGCCCACGGGGGCCGGCAAGTCGACGACGTTCGCGGGGCTCAGGCGCCGTGCGGCAGAGGAGGGGCTGACCCCCGTTCTGCTCAACCCCGTCAGCTACCGGAGCGGCGGACTCCCGGCCCTCGTCCGCCAGCAACTGTCCGTGGAACTCGGTGTACAGATGGGGCCCGGCGCGGGCGTCGCGATCCTCAAGCGAGCGGACACCGTGCTACTGATCGACGGCGCAGGTGAACAGTCCTCACCGGAGATGGCCACCGCGCTCGCACGCGACGTCGCCGAGCTGCGCTCACAACTTCACGCGCCGACAGTCATCCTCGCCGCGCGCTCGCTTTCCACACTGCGCCCCTTCAATCTCCCCGCCTGGGAGATGAAGAACCTCGACCGCAGCTCCCGCCGCGAGATCGCGAGCGCCCTGATCGGTGACGAGCAGCGGGCCGGGGAACTCTGTGCCCTACTCGAGAGCCGGGTCGCTGGCCCGGTCGAGAACCCGCTGCTGTTCAGAATGGCGCTGGGGCTCGCGGTTGCCGAGCGACCGCCGCAGAGCGTCGGAGATATCTTCTCTGGGTTCCTCGACGGGTTGCACGCGAAGGCTGCGCCCGGGCTCGACTGGAGCCTCGCGATCCCCTGCGTTGGGGCGGTCTGTGCGGAGATGGTCGCTGCCGAGAGCTTTGCAAGGTCACGCTGGGACTGGCTGATCTCGCTCGAGCAGATCGTCGAGTCGCTACGCGAGCGCGGGCTGAGCGGCAACCTCACCGCCGCCGAGATCGCCGACGCGATGTACAGCGCCGGTGTGCTCGTGCCTGCCGACAGCGGTGGAGAGCTCTCGTTGCTCCATGACTCCTTCCGCGACTGGTTCGCGGCGCAGGCGATCAAAGCGGCAACGGCGAAGCTCCCCGAGCGGATCGCCGCGCCCTGGAAGGGCGTCGCGGGTTACCTTGCGGAGGAGGGTGCCGACGAACAGATGCTGCTCTGCTTCTGTGCAGACCCCGAGGTGGCCACTCACGCGGCGTCGATAGAGAGTCGTCGGGAGGCCGATGATGGTGCCACGCTCGCGAGGGCATTGATATAGTTGACTCACCCAGCTAGGGGTGGCCGGACTTGCTGCCCTGGGATGCCCGATCGACGTGCGCTTGGACGGCTCGGCGAAGTTCGGCCGCGACGGAGCGGGATTCGCTGGCCGCGATCTCTCGGAGGCGATCGGCGGTCTCGCGTGGGAGACGAACTGTGAAGGACACCGACTCGGAGTCAGGTTGAGGCATTATGAATTATTTTGAGGCATCGCGTGGTAATGTGATGCCCAGACCATAACAATCGGCCCCGGCGCGGGCAGGAACCCAACGCCGGAGCCTGAGCACAGGAGAAGATGCCTCCCATGCCTGCCGAGAACCCTACCCATGATGTCGTCGCCGAACTCAACGCGATCGAGCGCGACGTGTTGTACCTGCTCACCGGAGACGACTCCCTTCCGATCTGGTCCGTGTGGGACCTCGCGCGCGCGACCGAGCGCGGGAAGCTCGTCAAAGACACGATCCGGTCCCTGCGCGTCAACGGCCTCGTCAACCAGACCTCGGACGGGTACGTGTTCGCCACCCGTGCCGCGTTCCGCATGGTCCAGATCGTCGGCGTCATCAACTGAGGACAGCAAGAGCGCCACGCCGCAGGACTGGGCGTGGCGCCTCTCCCCGAGCCGGGCAACGCATCTTAAATCTTTAGGAAACACGGGTGGCGCGGTTTATTCCGTCCAGTACGCTTGCTATGTGTGGCGGCATACGTCCCAGAGCCAGCATCCCCCCCCTCGCTGCCAGATGAGGCGATCGTCGTGCGTGGCGGCAAAATGGACCGCGAACAGACGATTGAGAAGGCCGAAGAGGCGTTTCTCGACACCGACGTCGGCGTCTACGGCTTGTCCGTATGGTCGGTGGCGGAGCTTTCTGCTGCCGACATCGTGCGGCTTGCGCGGAGCCACGACAATCCCGCCGAGAACGTGCGCTACTTACCGCACGGCCAGATGCGGACAAGTACCGTGGGGCAGCTCCGAGCGCGCGGCTTCAATCTGGTCCCCGACAGCCCACGAGGTCACTATTTGCTCACAATCCCGACGCCTCCTGCCGATAACGATTGGGACGCTTTGCAGCAGGAGTTTGGCGACCCGGAACCGACCCCCCCAAGGCAGGAAGTCTAGATGCTTATTCTGACGGTTGATTTCAACGCGCTTGCCAGCGGTCTTGTCCGTGGACGAGCGGCCAACGCTGCCGAGTACCCCATCCTTGCAGAGGGCTCCCTGGCGCTGCTCACTGACCGCGAAGGAAACGAAGCGCTGGGCACCGTCCGCGAGGTCCGTGACGGGCTGGCCTTCGCCGCCGTTGACTGGGATACCTGGGGTCCCACGGGGACAATCAAGGTGGTGTCCCTCCCGCCACCCAGGCCCCGGCCGATAAGGACGGTCAAGGTCACCGGCTCGGTGTGGCAGTCTGGCACTGGCGATAAGGTTCCGGCTCGGGTTCAGCAAGTCGCTGAACGAGTCCCCATCCCGGCCTAAACTCTCCATGCGCGTCGATACTGCTCTCCTGTGCGATGCGGCAACAGTCCGAGAGGGGTTGCTGCACATTCTCGGTGGAGGGATCACCAACATCGTACGTACGGAGTATCCGGCGGAGCTTGGCGTCACGCTGGCCTTACGCATCATGGTCCACCCGACTGAGATGGAGCATCAGCACCAGCTTCAAATCGTGGTCCAAGATGAGGATGGCCACAAGATCACCGAGGTGCGCGCCCAGGTGCAGGCAGAACCCCCCCCGGAAGGCGTCGAGCCTGGCGACGAAGGCGAGCTGCTGATCCCTTGGGACTTCCCCGGTCGCCCCAAACTGCCCGCGCCGGGGCGCTACAGCATGGAGCTTCTGATCGATGGAGTCCACCAAGCCTCGGTGCCATTCAAGGCTCGGCTCATGCAACTACTAGAGGAGACGCCATGAATACGAATCCAGGAGGAAACACGATCATCACAAACGCCGAAGAAACGACGTCCGACGCAAACGGCGAGTTCGAGCGCTTCGAGGCGTTGATGAGCGGTCTCGTTCAGGTCCAAAAGAAAGACATCGAGAGGCAGGGCGAAGCGTCTACGAACACCCGGTGACCTCGGCGTAGGTGAGCCTGCGTCCGGTGACGGCCCCGAGAACGGCCTCGAAGCGTCCGTAGTCGCCGAGGCCGCGCTGGTTGTACGTGAACATGCGCTCATCGAGGTAGCGGAAGAGGTGGAAGGGCTCTACGCTGACGTAGGTCCCGTGCAGGCCGCGCTTGAGCAGCGACCAGAAGTTCTCGATGCCGTTGGTGTGGACCTGCCCATCGACGTAGCGCTCGGCGTGATCGACGGTCGCGTGCTCGAAGTCGCCCGAGAGGCCGGAGTAGGACTCCAAGGCATCGGTGTAGACGGCCGCTCCAGGCTCCACGTGTTCGGCTACATGGGCTTCGAGGGTAGGCCGCTTGCGGTTCGGTACGATTGCGGCGCGGGCCTCCCCGCCACGTTGTTTGACGCCGACGACGACGGTCTTGTCCTTGCCGCCCGTCCCAGTGATTTTCCGCTTGCGCACATCTTTGTGCATGTTGCGGGCCTTGCCGCCGATGAACGTCTCATCGACCTCCACGGCCCCGTCGAGCTTCTGGAAGGTCCCGCTCTGCATGGCGAGCCGGATGCGGTGCAAGACGAACCATGCGGACTTCTGCGTGATCCCGAGCGCGCGCCCCAGCTCGTGCGAGCTGATGCCGTTCTTGGAGTTGGCGATCAGCCATACGGCGGGCAGCCACTTGTCGAGGCCGAGCGGGGAATCCTCGAAGATCGTGCCCACCTTGACGCTGTACTGCCGCTTGCACGCCTTGCACTTCCAGAGTCGGCGGGTCGTGAGGTAAGAGTATTCGACGCAGCCGCAGCGCGGGCAAACCGGGCCGTTGGGCCAGCGGAGCCGGGCGACGAACTCCGTGCAGATATCGATGTCCGAGAAGTAGCGGACAGCCTCGATGAGGGTGGTGGGCTTCTCTTTCGCGCTCATAAGGTGAGTCTACCACCTCACGCGGCGCCCGTCAAGGTGAGTCAACTATATCAATGCCCTCGCGAGTGCCGCCTTCGCCGGGCTGAGCGAGCATCTTGGGCCGGAGCTCCGCGCCGGTGTCGAGGGCATGCGCATCCACACGACTGAGGAGTGCGGGAGGTTGAAGCTCTTGCTCATTCCCGACGACGGCGCGGAGAATCTGGCTGCAGCAGTCATGGGTGCGGAGCTGCCCTCAGGATCGGGCCCACTAACGTGCGCGAGTGCCCTGTGGCTCGAGCACATCCGCTCTAGTCTCCGTGCCCGCCCGACGGTGCCGGATCAGATCCCCACCGAGCGCGCCGAGCTCGCGGCGGCGATCGAAGCTCGATTCCATGCCCAGCGCGAGGAGCTCGCGCGCCTTGCTGCGACAGTTCTGCCGGGCCTTGGCGAGCGTGTGCTCGGTCACGCTGGCTGGAGCGGCCTCAAGGGCTTCATTGGTGCGGCGAGTGAGGATCGCGAGGAGCGCATGCATCCGTTCAGTTACCGCTACGACGTGAGCACAACCAGTGTCAGCGTCGAGAATGATGAGGAGGCTGATTTGACAACCCGGACAACCGCGGAGCACTGGCTCCAAGGCAACGCCCGCGAAGCTGCCCTCACGGCACTCCGGGCAGCCCTTGCCGACCTCCTCACAGGGTTCAACGGATGATCATGGGACGTGCGCGATATGAAGGGTCGAGCCGGTGAGCGCGCGTGCACTGTGGGATGCGAGCCGGCGCGCAGGCGATGCGCTACGCGGCTCACGAGACGCAGCGGAACTGCGCGATGTGCTCAATCTTGAGCGTGCTTCCGGCCCGATGTCGCCGCACGTCACGATGGCTCAGCACATCCTCGCCGGCCTCGGCGGGCTGCGCTCACGTGCGATGCTGCTCGGCCTGTATCTGCCGCGGATCCCATCGATCAGTCCGATGCCCGGCTACGAGGATCTCGCGCGCATCGAGGGGGGAATGCAGTTCATAGATTCCGCGGCTCGCATCGCGTCGACTCTGCTCGTGATCGTGGAGCATCTGCGTGAGCGACTGCCCGGCTATCCGGAGATCCCGGTGCCCGATCTGTGTCCGGGCTCTCCGGCTGTCGTAAACGATGCGTTCGTCGTGTTCGAGCGGTTGCCCTGGCCCGCTTCGGCTCGCGCCCAGCGACCAGGTAGGCCCAGTACAGATGCCGCGTCCCTTGGCCTTGGCCCAGCGGCAGCCGTGATCGTAGAGCAGATCGTGGCGGCACTTGAAGACCACGATGCCTGGCGCGAGCTTGTTCGCCTTGAGCAAGAGCTCACAGGCTCGGACCGCGAACAGCTGAAGCGCATCTGCGACGAGTTTGCCGACGCGACGACGGACGCTGTCGTGGACGAGCGTGCGGGCGACATCCTGATGCAGCGAGCACAGTACGCGCGTGCAGCGCTCGAGGACGCTCACACATCCGCAACCGGTCTCCCGGGCGAGTACCTGGCGAGCTTCAGGCGGGTCGACCGCGCCATCAACCTGGCGGCCGGAATCGTCTCCGAGCGTGTCGCCTACGACGCTCCCGTCGGACTTCCCGAGGATGCCCAGGTCAGCTGGCACCGGGTTGAGGGCACGATCGAGGCACGCGCGCTCGTGCCGTCGAACGTGTTCCCATTCCTATATCCCGGTCGACTGGTCGTGTACTCGGCCGGTCCGCCCGCGGGCGGCGCCTGGTTCCTCAACGCCACCTCGCATCACATCAACTTTGAGTTGGGCTCCACTTCGACGCTGACCGGGGAGGGGCTGGAGGATTCCGATGGCGTGTTTGACGATCTCCTAGAGCCCGAGGAGGGCGCTGATCAGCCCTCCGATGTGTGAGGGCCGACGGACCTCCCGCGCGCGGACCTCGCGCGATGCGCCGTGTAGGGGCTCTGCTTGATCCTCGGCGTGGATGCTCCACCTGCGCTGCGGGCGGCACTCATCGCACCCTCATACAACTGGACGATGTTCCCGCCCTCGGCCCTCAGGGGGCCGGTGCTTGACGCTTGGGGCGTGATGCTCAACGTTTCGCCCGAGGCGATCCGCGAGGAGGTCAACCGCTGATGGTGAGCAGCGCGTTGATCCGCCAGTACGCGAACAGCGCTCGAGTCTCTCCCGGGTGGCTGGCCAGGACATCGGTAACGTGGTCGTCGGCATGAGTTCCGAGTCCGTCCAATTCGACCTTCGTCGGCTGCGCCTCAGGCGACAGGAGATCCTTGGGTGCGCCGCCGAGCATGGCGCCCGGAACATCCGGGTGTTCGGTTCAACCGCGCGCGGTGAAACCAGCGCGACGAGCGACGTCGATCTGCTGGTCGAGATGGAACCGGGTCGCAGCCTGATCGACCTCGTTGGCTTATGGCAGGACCTCGAAGAATTGCTTGGCACTCATGTCGATGTGCTCAGCGAGGGTGGCGTGAGCCCGTTTCTACGCGAGTGCATCTACGCGGACGCCGCAGCCCTGTGAGGGGCGCCTGCCGGCTGCACGCGATCGCAGATCGAGCTGGAGCAGTTCCGTGAGGAGTTCCCGCTTGGCCCGCCAGATCATCCAGATCCGCAAGGGGCAAAGCCCTTTCGGCGGTGGCCCGATCGGGCTGCGAGCCAGCGGTCTACGTCCGTAACCCCGTGGGTGGGGGTGGCGGCTCATCGACGCGGCGCGGCGGAGAGAGCGCCTTGGCGCCGCTCAAACCGCGCTTGTCGCGGAAGAGACACAGGATCTTGCCTTCGGGGCGGGCGGCGCTAGGTGCGAGCAATCCCGCCCAGCCCTCTTTTGAGAGCTGCTCGCCGATGCTTTGATAGGCGGGCCAATTGCGACGGCCCGGCGCGGGCGTACTGAGTCCGACGGCGGCGAGGCTCTCTCGTGTGGAGAGGTCGGCGACCACGATGTCTACCTGCCAGGTCCACAGCTCGCGGGGCATCTGCGCGAGTGGAGGGATCATGCGCTCAGCCAGGTGGCGGTACCACTCGGCCCATGCGGTCGCCTCGCTGTCGGCGAGGTAGAGCGCATCGACGACGTCGCCGCGTTGCCAGCGGTTGTCTGGCGGCGGTTCGCGGTCGGGCAGCGGCGCAGAGCCGGGGTAGGTGTGCTTGATCCAGCGTCCGCGCACGGCGAGCGCTGTGACGCTGAGCGGCACGTCAGCTTGCGCCCGGGTCCTCGATGCCGGAGATGAGTCGGGCGACTGCGCGGTAGTCGCCGGCGGCGATGCGGTCGATGGGCTTGTCGTCATCGAGCGCGGGGACGGGCTTGTTCAACCAGACCGGGATGTAGGTCGGTCGGATCACTCGCCCGAGGCGTTCGACGAGCGATGAGAGCTCGACCAGGCGCTCTGCGCGCGGGCCGCTTGGGGAGCTGCGACGTGCGAGCCATTCGCGTACGGTGCTCGGGGCCGCGCCGGTTGCGCGTGCGATCTCGCGGTCGGAGAGATGGCCGCTGTCGTGGACGTGGATTGCCTCTTCGGCGTATGCAAGGGTCATATCGCCAAGCTTAGCATTCCGGCGCTATTTCGACAAGTTATCGGCAAGTGGCGGGTCCGACTGCTGTCTGCTCTCGTAGCTTTGCCTCGGTGTCGTCGTACGCTGTCGGTGCAACTTGGCCGATCGGACGGGGAACAATTCGGGGAACAAATTGAGGAAAACCCAGGAGCACTCAGAGACCAACACCCCAGCAAACACGGGCTCCATCAACTGAGCGACACTCCATCCCTCGGGCTGGGGGCCGGGCGGTCGCTGGTTCGAATCCAGTCTCCCCGACTGTTTGAGTCTTATTAGAACCGTGGTCGTTAGAAGTGGCGGCCGTCGGGTGCGCGTTCCGCCTCGTCGGTCGGAGGGAGCCCCGCGGCTGGTGGCCGTCGAGTGCCTCGCACGGTGCGAGAGCGGTTACGCATGGTCGCCGCGCGGGATGTGGACCGTCACCTTGCCGAGCGCGGTGGGGGCGACGTTGTCGTCGATGCTGCGCGTGTAGTAGACCGAGATCTTTACGGAGCGCGAGCAGGCGTGGGGGAGGACCGAGGCGATGCTGATATGCAGGATCGCGCCCTTCGCGACGTCGTAGGGGGTGCCTTCTCCGCTGGAGACGCCGCGACATCCGCCGTACGAAAAGACGGAGTAGCGCTCGGCTGCGCTCGTCACGGGGTAGGGCGCGCGGAAGACGAGGTAGGCGGCGGTGAGCGTGTGGTCGTGGACCTCGAGCTGGACGTGCAGCGGCTCGTGGACGACCGGGAGCGGCTTCGCCTTCAGCGGCCCTTCGGAGAAGCCGCAGGCGCCGAGGGCGTTGCCGTGGCCGATGACCTTGCACGTGCGCTTGCCGTAGCTGTAGGTGATCGCGGTCAACGTCCCGTCCGGGTCGACGGGGTCGCCTGCTGGTGCAGTCGACTCGCTGGCTTCGCCGAGCTGACCGCCCTGCGTCGCGCGCTGCACGATCAGGTACGCGCCAAGGCCGGGGAGCACTTCCGCTGTCTTCACGCCGTCTTCGGAGCGGTAGGCGATCTTGCGCGCGTGCTCGCCGAGCAGGCCGAAGGAGATCTCCCGCAGGGTCGCGCGCGAGACGTTTGCGCTCGTGTTACTCGCGGTGCTTGGATGGAGGCCGACGGCGCTTGGCGGCAGGCCGGCGATCGCAGCCGCGAACCCCGATCGGCCGGACAGCTCGCAGTTGACGCCAAACGCCAGCTGCACGCCGAGCGCGTCGACCGGCAGCGGATGGAAGCGGCCGTCGTCGTGGAAGGCGCCGTCGATGCCGAGCTCGCCGAGCGTGCCGTCCTGCACACGCGCGATCTGCACGCAGAGGTAGCCGCGGGTGGTGCGAATGATGCGCATGCCCCAGGGCAGCCCGCCCGCCGGGTCCGGCGCGCGCAGCGGCAGCAGCTCGCTGCCGCCGCGCGCCGGGACGCCCAACTCGTAGCCCGGGCGCAGGCGCCCGTTGGCCGGGACGTTGGAGCCGGTGAGGATCACCCCGCTGGCGGCCGCCCCCACGCCTCAGCCCACGCTTTACGCCCCGCCCCCGAGCGCGACGTTTAACGGCCCCGGCGACCTCGCCCCACCGCCGGGTGGGCGGGCATCTAATCCACCGAAGGTGACGAAGAAAAGGACAGTGAAGTGTAACCGGGGATATGTCAAGAAGAAGGTCAAAAAGAAGGAAACGTGTGTAAAGACCAGGGTGAAAGCTAAGAAGTCTGCAAAGGGGGGCAAGTAAATGTTCATCAAGTGGGTATCGCCTCTCACATATGCAGGTAAGCTGAGAATGCTTCGGTCATCACACGTTGCCGATCGGAGATCGGCCGGCGTAGCAAAAATCGCTATCCCGCTCGTAGTGATTCTATCTGTCCTTGTCTTTTCGGCGCCACCAGCGCTCGCCAGCTCCGCTTGGTGGCACGTGACCTCGACGTCGGCTCCGGCGAATCTCCCGCCCGAAGGCAGGGGTCAGATCTTGTTGACGGCGGCCAACCTCGGTGACGCCGATGCGAGCGGCGCGACGACACCGATCACGATCACCGACACCCTCCCGGCAGGGCTGAAGGCGATCGCGATGGGGGGTGACGCGGGCGGCGAACGCAACGAACACTCCGGCGGTCCGGTGATGTGTCCCACGAGCAAGGAACTGAAAGGCGGTGCTGCGCCCGTCTGCACCTTCACGGGCGTGGTGGCGCCCTATGAACAGATCAGGATCTTCATCGTGGTCGAAGTCGAAGAAGGAGCCTCCTCGGGCGAGGTCAACCAGGCCGGCGTCTCCGGGGGGGAAGCGTATGCGTGCAACGAAGTCGGACGCGAACAGGGCAAGTACACGAACAGCGTCTGCGCCGCCGCGGGCACGGGCAATTTTGAACAACAGCTGTCCGGGAAGCCGCTGCCGGGCGCGTCGGTCACGCGCCCGCTGACGATCGGCGAAGCACCGGTGCGGTTCGGCGTCGAAAACTACGAAATGACCGCCGAAGAAGAAGGTGGCGCCGTGGATACGCAGGCTGGTTCGCACCCGTTCCAGCTGACGACGACGCTCGATCTCAACCAGGGCTCTGAAGTGACGAAGCCGCCCGCGCTGGCGAAGGACCTGCACTTCATGCTTCCGCCTGGCCTGGTCGGCAATCCGACCGTGTTCCCGCAGTGCTCGGAAGAGAAGTTCCTCCAAGAAAACGATATCATCGACTCTTGCCCTGCCGATACCGCGGTGGGCGCCGTCACGGTGAGGTTCGCTGTTACGGCTGCGTTTATTGGCACGCAGGTGCTTGTGGAAACTGTGCCGTTGTTCAACCTCACGCCCAAGGTCGGCGAGCCGGCGCGCTTCGGGTTCTACGTCCAGAAAACCCCGACGTACCTCGATACATCCGTGCGTACCGGTGGTGATTACGGCGTGACGGTCAGCGTCGATAACATCCCGCAGGCGATCACGTTCATCTCCAGCCAGGTCACGCTCTGGGGTGTCCCCGGCGACCCCCGCCACGACGGCTCGCGCGGTTGGAGCTGCATCGGCGACGGATACTTCCGGCCGTACGTGGGCTTGGACGACGTGCCTCCGTGTGCTTCGCTCAACGAGGAAGATCCTCCTCCGTTCCTGGGGCTGCCGACGTCGTGCACGGGCCCGCTGCAGACGAGCGTGGAAGCGGACTCGTGGAGGGAAGAGGGTGTGTTCCAGAGCTTCCCGCAGAACCCGATCGATCCGCTGCCCGCGTTGGATGGTTGCAATGACCTGCCGTTCAAGCCGGAAATCAAAGTCTCACCCGATGTTGAGGATGCGAGCAATCCGAGCGGGTTGAAGGTCGACGTGCACGTCCCGCAGGCCGTAGATCTGGACTCTGAAGGATTGTCTGCGTCTGATGTGAAGAACATCGTGGTCGCGTTGCCGGCCGGTGTCGCGATCAATCCTTCCAGCGGGGATGGTTTGGAAGCCTGTTCTGAGGGCTTGGTCGGCTATCTTCCCGGCGAAAGCAAACCGCCCGAACTGCGTTTCACGCCGCGTGTCCCAGGTGGTGTCGATGCGCTGCAGGCCGGCGAAGAGGGGCCGTTGGAACCGGGTATCAATTTCTGTGCGAACGCCTCGAAGATCGGCGAAGTCACGATCCACTCGCCCGATCTGCCGAACCCGCTGACGGGCTTCGTGTACCTGGCTGCCCAGGAATCAAACCCATTCGGGAGCCTGCTAGCGATGTATCTCGTCGCCGAAGATCCCGTCTCGGGTGTGCTGGTCAAGCTCGCGGGCGAAGTCTCGTTGTGCAAGGGCGCGGGCGAAGAAATCGCCGGTCAGACCTGCCAGGCGTTGGGACAGATCATCTCGACGTTCGTGAACAACCCGCAGTTGCCGTTCGAAGACGCCGAACTGCATTTCTTCGGTGGGGAACGCGCACCGCTGGCGAACCCGTCGCGCTGCGGCGCCGATACCACCGGTGCATCGTTCGCGCCGTGGTCCGGTAACGAACCGAGCAATGTCAGCTCAACGTTTGATATCACGAGCGGCCCGAAGACCTTGAGCGAACCGGGCGGTAGCCCGTGTCCCGGTGCGAGCCTACCTTTCAGCCCGTCGTTGACGGGTGGTGGGCTGAGCGTCAACGCGGGCTGGTTCTCGCCGTTCACGCTGACGATGACTCGCCAAGACGGCGAACAGAACCTGCAGTCCGTGGAAGCGCATTTGCCTCCGGGCCTGTCGGGGATCCTCTCTAACATCGAACTGTGCCCCGAACCACAGGCCAACCAGGGCGCCTGCAGCCCGAACAGCCTCGTGGGAGAAACCACGGTTGCCGTGGGGGTGGGCGGCACTCCCTACACCGTCAAGGGCGGGAAGTTCTACCTCACCGGCCCGTACAACGGCAGCGGTAGCTGCACGGTCGGAACATCCGGGTGTGCGCCGTTCGGGTTGACGTTCGAGGTCCCGGCGAAGGCCGGCCCGTTCGACCTCGCAAAAACGCAACACAACCATCCCGCGTGTGACTGTGTGCTCGTGCGAGGCAAGATCGAAGTCAACCCGATCACCTCCGCGATCACGATCACATCAGACCCCCCGGGTACCCCGGATGCGATCCCGACGAGCATCGAAGGGATCCCCCTCGAAATCCAGCACGTCAACGCGATCACGACCCGCTCGGACTTCCAGTTCAACCCGACGAACTGCAACAAGATGGAAGTCACCGGGACGATCCACTCGAGCGAAGGCGCGGCGGACACGATCGGCGTACCGTTCCAGGTCACGAACTGCGCCGCGCTGAAGTTCGCCCCCAAATTCGCGGTCTCGACGTCCGGGAAGACCTCGAGGGCGAACGGCGAGAGCCTCGCGGTGAAGCTGACCTACCCGAACGCGCCGTTCGGCTCCCAGGCAAACATCGCCAGGGTCAAAGTCGAACTCCCCAAGGCGCTCCCATCAAGGCTGACGACGCTGCAGAAGGCGTGCTCCGCGGCGCAGTTCGAATCAAACCCCGCGGGCTGCCCCGCAGCGTCGATTGTCGGGCACGCGAAGGCGATCACCCCGCTGATCCCTGTCCCGTTGGAAGGCCCCGCGTACTTCGTCAGCCACGGCGGCGAAGCGTTCCCGAGCCTGATCATAGTCCTCCAGGGCTACGGCGTGACGATCGACCTCGTGGGCTCAACGTTCATCGACAAGGCCGGGATCACGAGCAGCACGTTCAAGACCGTCCCCGACCAGCCCGTCGGCAGCTTCGAACTGACGTTGCCCCAAGGCCGGTACTCGGCACTCGCGGCAAACGGGAACCTCTGCAAGGACAAGCTCGCGATGCCCACCGAATTCGTCGCCCAGAACGGCGCCGAAATCCACGAGAGCACGAAGATCGCGGTCACCGGCTGCCCGAAGGCCCTGCGCCATAAGCGCAAGAAGAAGCATCATCGTAGGAAGAAGAAGTGAAGACGTCGTTGGCGCCTTGGGCCTTCCTCGCTTGGGTTTGAGCTTCGCCAGCAGCGCGAGGGGAGGAAAGCTCGCGCTATTTCAAGCGGTTTTGAGCCTATGGGGGCTATATCAACCCGAGGCGAGGCGAGGCGAGGCGAGGCGAGGCGGGGCCGGGCCGTCGCTGGTTCGAATCCCGTCTCCCTGACTAGACGACTGTCTGTGCCGCCCGACAAGATGGTGTAGTCCGGGCACGCGCTATACTATACAAAGTAAAGTATTGCAGGGGCGGCGCCCAGCGCACCAAGGGGCACGCCAGTGCAGACGTCGTCAACGTCGCGTGCAAGGATACGGGGATGGCCGAGAACGAGAACACGGAGATCGAGAACACAATCATCGTCGGCAGCGGCCCCGCGGGGTACACCGCCGCGCTGTACACCGCGCGCGCCAACCTGAAGCCGCTCGTGATTGAGGGCTTCGCGTGGGGCGGACTGCTCCAGCAGACCACCGACGTGGAGAACTACCCGGGCTTCCCCGAGGGCATCATGGGCCCCGAGTTGATGGCCCAGTGGCGCGCCCAGGCCGAGCGCTTCGGGGCGCGCCTGGAGACCGACCAGGCCGAGCGCGTGCAGCTCTCAAGCGAGCCGGGCGGCGTGCACAGCGTGTGGGTCGGCGACACCGAGCACCGCGCGCGCACCGTGATCCTCGCGATGGGCGCCGAGCACAAGCGGCTCGGAGTCCCCGGCGAGGAGGAGCTCGGGGGCCGCGGGGTCAGCTACTGCGCGACTTGCGACGCCGCCTTCTTCAAGGGTGCCCCCACGGTGATCGTCGGCGGCGGGGACAGCGCGATGGAGGAGGCGATCTTCCTCTCGAAGTTCGCCAAGAGCGTCGTCGTCGTGCACCGCCGCGAGGAGTGGCGCGCCTCGAAGATCATGCTCGAGCGCGCCCGCGAGCGGGAGAACATCGAGTTGCTCACCCCCTACACCGTCAAGTCGCTGGAGGCCGGCGAGAACGGGGCGCTCGGCCACGCGGTGCTCGTCCACGCCGACACCGGTGGGGAGCGCACCCTCGAGATCAGCGGCGCGTTCATCGCGATCGGCCATGAGCCCCAGTCTGAGCTCGTGCACGGGCAGGTCGAGGTCGACGAGAGCGGCTACGTCGTCACCGAGGGCCGCTCCACCCGCACCAACCGCCCGGGGGTGTTCGCCGCGGGCGACCTCGTCGATCACACCTATCGCCAGGCCGTGACCGCCGCGGGCTCCGGCTGCCAGGCGGCGCTGGACGCGGAGTGGTACATCCGCGACACCCCCAAAGTGCCAGTCCCCGCGGGGATGCCGCTAGGCGACCCCGCCGAAGCCCAGTGGGCACCGGCGGCCACGACTGAGTAAAGCCCTACACCGCCAACCGGCGCAGCACGGGGGCCAGGCGGTAGCGCTCCTCGCGGTACTCCTCCCACAAAGCGCCAAGCGTCGCCACCACAAGCTCCCGGCCGAGCAGGTCCGCCCACGCGAGCGGGCCGCGGGGGTAGTTCATGCCGAGCGTCATGCCGAGGTCGATGTCCTGCGCGGAGCCGACGCCTTCGCCCAGAGCGAACGCGCACTCGTTGATGACCTGGCAGAGAATGCGGGGGAGCACCCCAACAGTGGAGGGCGCCACGCGCACGGTGTGCAGGCCAAGTCCGGCGAAGGCCCGAGCGCCGGCGTCCCCGGTGACCTCGACGAGCGCGAGCGGGACGAGCGCGTAGAACGGCTCGCCCTCCACCGTGCCGCCGAGCCCATCGACGACGACTTCGGGTCCGGAGTCGCCCCGCGCGAGCTCGCGCAGCGCGTCCGCGACGGGGCCGGAGCCCCGCACCAAGGCGTCGCCACCGCCCGCGGGCGGCTCGGGGTCGGGCGGCCGGTGGGGGCCGTCGCCGGTGTAGTCGTAGTAGCCGTGCCCGGTCTTGCGCCCGTGCAGCCCGGCGGCGACCCGCTGCGCCTGGATGGGAGAGGGCCGCCAGCGCGGCTCGCCGAAGGAGAGCTCGTAGAAGGAGCGCGCGACGTCGAAGCCGGTGTCCACGCCGACGAGGTCCGAGAGCTCGAACGGCCCCATGCGAAAGCCGCCTCCGAGGCGCACGATGCGGTCGATCGTCGGCACGTCCGCAACCCGCTCGCCCAGCACCCGCAGGGCCTCCAGGCCGAAGGGGCGGTTGCAGCGGTTGACGAGGAACCCGGGGCCGTCGGTGGCGCGGATCACGGTCTTGCCCATCGCAAGGCCCGTGGCGTCGGCGAGCGCGAGCGCGGCTTCAGAGGAGCGCAGACCGGCGATCACCTCGACGAGCGCCATCAGCGGGGCGGGGTTGAAGAAGTGCATCCCGACGACCCGCTCGGGGCGGGTGGCGCCCGCGGCGATCCCGGTGACCGGCAGCGAGGAGGTGTTGGTGGCGAGCACGCACTCGCCGGAGACGATCCCCGAGAGCCGCCCGTAGAGTTCGCGCTTGAGCTCGGGCAGCTCCGGCGCGGCCTCGATCACGAGCTCGCACGGCGCAAACGCCTCCAGGTCCGCGGCCACCTCCAACCGTTCGGCAGCCGCGCGGGCCTCATCAGCCGTGAGTAGACCCCGGGCGGCTTCCTTCTCGAGACCCCCCCGCGCGCGCTCGACCCCCCGCGAGAGCGCCTCGGGGAAGGGGTCGTGCAGCAGCGTGCGCGCCCCGGAGCGGCAGGCGAGCTGCGCGATGCCAGAGCCCATCGTGCCGGCTCCCAGCACGCCGATGACACGCGCCGGCTGTGTAGCAGTGTTCATTTGGGATCGTCCACGTGTGGGGGTACAGCACCTGGCGCGGGCGCGCCGGGCCTCCTACCCGGCGGCGTCGGTATGCGCGCCGGCAAAGGCCCACTTCCCGAGTGCCGAGCCCGCCGAAGCGCGGCTGCGAGCGTCGGCCCACTGCCGCAAAGGTTCGTCACGAGGGCACCAGCGCGTTGACGCCGGTCATCGCACGCCCGATGATCAGTTTCTGGATCTGCGAGGTGCCCTCGTAGAGGGTCGTGACGCGCGCGTCGCGGAAGTAGCGCTCGACGGGGTGGTCGTCGACGTAGCCGGCGCCACCGTGAATCTGGATCGCGAGGTTTGCGCACTCCAGGGAGGCCTCGGTCGCGTGGAGCTTGGCGATCGAGGTCTCCAGGGTGTTCGGCCGGCCCTGGTCCTTGAGCCAGCCGGCGCGCCAGACGAGCATCCGCGAGGCGTCGGTCTTCAGGACCATGTCGGCGATCATCGCCTGCACGAGCTGGAAGGAGGCGATCGGGCGCCCGAACTGCTCGCGCTCCTTCGAGTAGGCGACCGACTCCTCGACGCAGCCGCGGCAGATCCCGACGCAGCCGGCGGCGACGGAGTAGCGCCCGGAGTCGAGGTTCGACATCGCAATCCTGAAGCCGTCGCCGACCTCGCCGAGCATGTCCTCGTCTGCAACCTCGACGTCTTCGAGTGAGATCGAGGCGGTGTCGGAGGCGTGCAGGCCCATCTTGTGCTCGATCGTCTGCGCGGAGTAGCCGGGCTGGTCGGTGTCGAGGAGGAAGCACGCGATGCCCTTGTGTCCGAGCGCCGGGTCGGTCTGGGCAAAGATCATTGCGACCTTTGCGTAGTTGCCCATCGAGATCCACATCTTCGCGCCGTTGATCACCCAGCCGGAGTCGGTCTTGTGCGCGCGCGTCTTCTGGTTGGCCGCGTCCGAGCCCGTGTCCGGCTCGGTCAGCCCGAAACACCCGAGCCACTCGCCGGAGCAGAGCTTCGGCAGGTACTTGTGCTTCTGGGCCTCGGTGCCGAACTTGACGATGCCCGAGCAGACGAGCGAGGTCTGGACCGAGATCACCGTGCGGATCGCGGAGTCGCCGCGGCCGATCTCCTCGACCACGAGGCCGTAGCTGAAGTAGTCGAGGCCGGCGCCGCCGTACTCGGGGGGGACGATCGCGCCGAGGTAGCCCTGCGCCGCGACCTTCTTGACGAGGTCTGTGTCGAAGTGGTGGTTACGGGCGTTTTCGCGCGTGCGCTCGACGATCTCCTTGTCGGTGAACTCGCGCGCGGTGTCGCGGATCAGGCGCTGCTCGTCGGTCAGGTCAAAGTCCATGTCGCTCCTTTTTGCGATCTGCCAGGCAGTTTCACGGGGTAGTTTGCCGCTCGTCGGTCGCTGCTGCCGTGGCGGCGGGGCACGGAAGCCCCGCCCCCGCCCACCCGGTCGAGGTGCAGCGCCGCGCGGATGCGCACCAAATGCTCCACCGTCAATCCGCCAGCTTGGGGGTCGTCCACGGCGCGAGTACGCGCCGCTGAAGCTCCTGCGCGAGACCCTCCACGGGCAGGCGCTCCTGCGTCAGCGAGTCGCGGTCGCGCACCGTGACGGTGCCGCCCTGCAGGCTCTCGTGGTCGACGGTCACGCAGAACGGCGTGCCGATCTCGTCCTGGCGGCGGTAGCGCTTGCCGATCGCCCCGCCGTCGTCGTACTCGGCCTGCACCAGCTCGCGCGCCGCGCGGTACACCTCGCGCGCAAGCTCCGGCTGGCCGTCCTTGTTGACGAGCGGCAGCACCGCGACCTTCACCGGCGCCAGACGCGGGTGCAGGCGCAGGACGGTGCGGCGCTCGCCCTCGCCGGCGCCCTCGCGCGCGACGACTTCCTCGTCGTAGGCGTCCGCCATGAACGCGAGCGTCGCGCGGTCGGCCCCCGCGGCCGGCTCGATCACGTGCGGCACGTAGCGCTCGCCGGTGGCCTGGTCGAAGTACTCGAGCTTCTCCCCCGAGAACTGCGCGTGCTGGGTGAGGTCGAAGTCGCCGCGGTTGGCGATCCCCTCGAGCTCCGACCACCCGATGGGGAACAGGTACTCCACGTCGGAGGTCCCCGAGGAGTAGTGGGAGAGCTCGTCGGGGTCGTGCGCGCGCAGGCGCAGGTGGTCGGGGCGCAGGCCGAGCTCGGTGTACCAACGCATCCGTTCGCCCAACCAGTGCTCGAACCAGTGCTGGGCCTCGGCGGGGGGGACGAAGAACTCCATCTCCATCTGCTCGAACTCGCGGGTGCGGAAGATGAAGTTGCCGGGCGTGATCTCGTTGCGGAAGGACTTGCCGATCTGGGCGATCCCGAAGGGGGGGCGCTTGCGCGAGAACTGCAGGACGTTCTTGAAGTTGATGAAGATCCCCTGCGCGGTCTCGGGGCGCAGGTAGGCGGTCGCGCCCGACTCCTTGACGGGCCCGATGGTGGTCTCGAACATCAGGTTGAAGTCCCGTGCGTCGGTGAGGTCGCACTCCTCGGTCTCCCCGGGGTGCTTGGAGGGTTTGCGCCCGCAGGCTAGGTCCCCGAGGTGGTCGGCCCGGAAGCGCTGCCCGCAGGTGCGGCAGTCCACCAGCGGGTCCGTGAAGCCCGCGAGGTGCCCCGAGGCCTCCCATACCCGCGGGTGCTGCAGGATCGCCGAGTCCAGCGCGACGATGTCCTCGCGCTCGGAGAGCATCGCGCGCCACCACGCAGCCTTGACGTTGCCCTTCAGCAGCACCCCGTAGTGGCCGAAGTCGTAGGTCGAGCCCACCCCCCCGTAGATCTCCGAGGAGGGGAAGATGAAGCCGCGGCGCTTGCACAGCGCCACGATCTTGTCCATCGTCACCAGATCCGTCTGCTCAGCCATCGGCGCGGATGGTATTCGAGCGCGGGGAGACGGTGGTGTCGCAGGGGGTAGGGCACCGACGCCGCGGGGGGCCAGGGCACCAAAAAAACTTGTCTTGACATATCCTCCTTGACAAGCACGGACTTTTGTGTTTTCATTTGGAGCACGGCATGCAGAGAGCGTGCCGAGGGACAGGCAGAAGCAGGAGCCACGGATGGCTGAGCACCGGCACTGCCGGGGCTTGTTCGAGCGCCGCTACCCATACCTCTCCGGTGGCGCTCGAGCAAGCCCCGGCACGACGAGCCGCTCTGTGCCGGTGGTGTGGTGGGGGCCGGGATGAGCCCGGCCCCCACCCGAATCGCCGGGAGGCAAGCCGCGAGTCCCCTGCGGCGAACCTCCCGGTGGCAAGTCCAGAGCCTGAACCGGCGAACCTCCGGCCCGCAGGCCCTGAGCCTCCACCGGCGAACCTCCGTAGGCTTCGCCCGGTGGCGCGACTACTGATCGTGGGGGGAGGCTGCCGGGGTCTGCAACTGGCACGGGATGCTCGCCAGCAGGGCCACGCCGTGCGCGTCACCACCCGCGCCGCGGCCCACCGCGGCCCAATCGAGGCGGCCGGCGCGGAGTGCTGGATCGGCGACCCCGACCGCCTCGGCACGCTGCGCGGAGCGCTCGAGGGCGTCACGATCGCCTGCTGGCTGCTCGGCAGTGCCACCGGCCCCGAGGAGCAGCTGCGCGCCCTGCACGGCGCCCGCCTGCGCGCGTTCGCGGGGCACGTGGTGGACACCACCGTGCGCGGCCTCCTCTACGAGACCGCCGGCTCCTCCGTGTCCGCTGAGGCGCTCGCCGAGGGAGAACGGATCGTCACCGAGACCGCGCGCGAGAACGCGATCCCGCTCGCCATCCTGCGCGCCGACCCCGAGGACGTGCCGCAGTGGCTGGTAGAGGCGCGCAGAGCGCTGGCTTTACTGCTCGCGTAGGTCAGCCCCCACGGTTGAGGCGGGACCCTGAGGAGCGGCTGTCAGGAAGCGGTCGAGGTGCTCGAAGAGGTCGTCCAGGATGCGCGCCGTGGCGCCCCAGATGAGGTTCTCGCCGACTATGTAAGCGTCGGTTTCGAACGAGACCCCGCGGCGCTCAAGGCGCGTACGTGTCCGGCCCTCCCGTAGGGCACCGAGCGGAAGCTCTAGCACCGCGTCCACCTCGCTGGGGGAGGCACGCCAACGCCGCCCAGCGGGGATCAGCCCCACGAAGGGGTGGATCAGGTAGCCGGTCACGAACGTCGAGACGGGCGGCAACTCCCCCCGCACGCTGACCTCCGCACGCGCCAAGCCGATCTCCTCCTCGGCCTCGCGCAGCGCGGTCTCGCGCAGGTCGGAATCCTCCGGGTCGCGGCGACCGCCGGGGAAGGAGATCTCCCCCGCGTGGCGGCGCAGGTCGGCGCGGCGGCGCGTGAGGACCGCGTGGGGTTCCTCGACCCCGTCGATGAACAGCGGCACCAGCACCGCCGCGGAGATCTGATCCGGGGCCCCGGGCAGGGCGCTCAGGCGGTCGGTCGCGGTGGGCTGGAGGACGGGCGTGCGGTTCGCAAACGGGCGCTCATCAAACGCGCGCTCAGGACGCCGCCTGCAGCGCGGCGGAACGCTCGAGGCGTTCCTCGAACATGACCTCGCCGTCGAGCGTGCGGTGCACAGGGCACTTCGCGGCGATCACCCGCATGCGCTCCACCTGCTCGGCGGGCATCTCCTCGGGGAGGCGCAGCACGAGCTCGAACTTCGTCGGGCAGCCGCGCTCGGCGGGGCTGTACTGCACCTCGACCTCCACCTCGCCGATCTCCCAGCCCTTGCGCTCCGCGTACATCTCCATCGTGATCGCCGTGCACGAGGCCAGGCTCGCCGCCAGCAGCTCCTGGGGGTCGGGCCCGGCATCCTCGCTGCCGGCGTCCACACCCTCGTCGACCGTGAGCTGGTGCTCGCGCACCCGCACAGTGTGCTTGAACGTTCCGTCGTTTCGCTTCGCTGTCGCCTTCATGGTTCTGCGCCTCCGATCCGATCTGCCGATCTCACCTGCTTGTGCCACCCCTCCGCCCCCTCGTACATGGTAGTTGTGTAAGGCCGTTTGCCAGTGGGTTGCCACACCTCCTCGCCTCCCCACGGGGATCCCGGCCGGCCGTCCGAGGCCGGACGAGGGGGCTTACAGAGGGTTGAACAGCAACCCCGTGAGCAGCTTGGGGAAGAAGAAGGTGGACTTCGGCGGCATGTTCTCGCCGGCGCCCGCCACGTCTCTGACCTGCGCCACCGGGGTGGGGCGCAGCAGGAACGCGACGTCGTACTCGCCTCCCCGCACCAGCTCGAGTGCCTCGTGGGCGTCGCGGGCGTAGCGGAAGTCGCGCAGGTGTGAGATGTCCTCATCGGAGAGCCCCAGCGCGCCCTTCAGCAGCAGTGCCTCGAGCACCCCTGTGTCCAGGCGCCGGTAGGCCTGCGAGTACCCCGGCAGGGCGTCGTCGGCGATCGCCTGGTCCTTGAGCGTCAGGCGCAGCGGGCGCTTGGCGTCGGAGTCGATGTACCCGAGCTGCAGCGGCCCCGCCCCGGGCGACGGCGCGAGCTCCCCCTCCGGCACCTCGGCGATCTCGAAGTCCCGGCGCAGCGCCGCCTCGAGTACCTCCCAGCGCGCGGCGTCAAGGCCCCGCACAAGACGGTGCGTGGGGAACACTGTCAACCCCGGGTCCTCCAGCGCGACCAGGCACATCAGCACGTAGCGGTGATCGCCCTCCCCGCCGACCTCCTCGGCGTAGGCGCGCGCGGTCTCGTAACGGTGGTGGCCGTCGGCGATCAGCAGCTCGGAGTCGCGCGCGGCGGCCTGTACCGCGGCGATCACCCGCTCATCCGCGACCCGCCACAGGCGGTGGACAGTGCCCTGCGCATCGGTAGCCTCCCCCCACGGAGCCTGCGCGGTGGCCGGCTCGAGCGCCTCCCAGGCGGCGCCCGAGGGGTCGGAGTAGAGCGAGAAGATCGGCGACATGTTCGCGCGCGTAGCGCGCGTCAAGCGCAGGCGGTCCTCCTTCGGACCGGGATGCGTACGCTCGTGCGGGCGCACCCGCCCCGGCCCGTACTCCTCGATCCGCACCCGACAGAAGAACCCGCGCCGGGTCTGCTCTACCCCATCGGGCCCCGTGTACCGCTGTGTATGCGCCCACACCGCAGGCTCCGAGTCACGCACGACCGCGCCCTGCAGCTGCCAGCTCTCAAACAGTTCGCCGGCGGCCCGGTAGGGATCGGCGCGCTCGCTCTCAACGCTCTCCTGCCCATCGGCGCCGCCCTTGCCGGCGGTGGGCGCCCGGGGGAGATCCACCGCAACCACGTTGAACGGGGAGCGTGCGATCAGCGCGGCGCGCTGCTCGGCGTCGATCACGTCGTAGGGAGGAGCAACCACATCGCCGAGGGTCCCAACTACAGAGAGGTCGTAGTGCAGCGCGTGCAGGGGTCGAACGTCAGCCATAGCGGGGCGGGACCCTAGCAGCGCTCGTGCGCGAGTAAGTGTCCTGGCTGGGAACGGCGCGGTGGACACTCGAAGGGCAGACATCTGTCGAATAGCAATCAGCTCGCCGGCCGGTGCTGGCGATCACGCCATGGTGTCCTGACCGTGTGCGTCAACGATACGCCGCGTCGGGCCCGAACGCAGGCATGGATGGACAGACTGCGGACGAGTGGCGGTAGACTTCTTTGTCACGCACGGGGCGTAGCTCAGTCTGGTCAGAGCGCCCGCTTTGGGGGCGGGAGGTTCCGCCGGTTCGAATCCGGCCGCCCCGATTGAGGTCCCCCTCTTTAAAGCGACGTGCGCCATTGCCATCGGGCGAGGGCATAATGGCGTCGATCAGAGCAGACGACTGCAGTGATCTCAAGGTTCTCCGGTGAGGTCTGGTCTGGCGTCCGTACCGTGGGGCGAGCCTACGATGACGTTGAGGAGGTTGGCGCGAGGTGGCGTCGCAGCCACGCGGCCATGTCGTCCTGGCTCCATGTACCGGCGGCGACGGCCAGCATGGCTTGCTCGGCGTCATCGACGGCCGGGGTCGTGTGCCAGGTCCAATCGTTGATCGCGATGAACAGGCGCAGCGCTACCCAGGCGGCGCGCTTGTTGCCGTCGGGCAGCGGATGGTTCTTCGCCAAGTGCACGACGAGAACCGCCGCCTTCTCGATGAAGTCGGGGTAGAACTCCGTCTCGCCGAAGCCGGCTGCTGGCGCGTGCAGCGCCGACTCCGCGAGATCGATCTTGACGACACGTGTGAGCGTGGTCGCGTCGAGCCCGGTGATCTCGGCGGCGATGGCGAGGTAGTCGACGAGCTCGATGTAGCGGATGCTCACTTGGCGAGCCGCTCTAGAAGCTCCCGGTCTTCCTCGATGATGCGGCGCACGCGGGTCTTGAACTCGGGGTCTTCGCGCCGGCGTCGCACCGCCTCGGCGAGGGCGTGCTTGACAGTCTCGTTGAGGCTCTTGCCTTCGGCTCGCGCGAGCGCCTCGGTGTCAGATGCAAGCTCGTCGTCGAGACGCACGGTCAGGTGTCTAGTCATGGTGTCATGGTAGCATAAGATCAAGTCAACTCCAGGAGGATCCTCGGCCACCGCGAACTCGCCGAACTCGTCGAGAGTGCTGTTTCTGGCCGGGATCGGGCGTAAAGTGATTGGCATGCATAGATACGACGCAAGAGCTGAAGGCGTTGGTCGGGCTGCGGGGGCCGGTAGAGGAGGCGAGCGAACGGCCAAGCATTTGGGTTGTTGGCCGGTCATCATGGCAAGAGTTGTGCCGGGCGCCGTCGCTTCCGCTCGTCCTATCGAGTGAGCCACTCCAGGGCCAGCTCCAGCACCTGCGCCCGGCTGCGCCCGCCGAGATCGGCGCTGACGAAGTGGCCGCCGATGAACAGCGAGAAGGCCAGCAGGCAGCGAGCCTCGACCTCGTCGTCGTCCTCGCAGATGGCCCCGAACAGGGACCGCATGTAGTCCATTCGCCTGTTGTCGACCTGCCGCAATCGCTCGGCAACCGCCTCCTCGCGCCGGGCCCAGTTGCGGATCGCCAGCTCGATCTTCAGCAGCTCGCCGCCTGAGGCGACGGCGAGCGCGAACAGCCGCCTGAATCTCGACCTTGCGTCCCCGTCCTCGGCCTCGACGGCCTCGATCACCTCGTCGACCCAGGTGCGCTCCCATGCGTCCAGCATCTCCTCGAGCAGCGACTGCCGGTCGCTGAAGTGCCAGTAGAACCCGCCCTTGCTGACGCCCAATGCTTGGGCCAGGGACTCGATCCGCACGGCGTCCGGCCCGCCGCCGCCGAGCGCGCGCAGACCCTCCTCGATCCACCTGTTGCGAGGCGTTCGGGTCGGGGGCGCCATCGCCTCCCTATCGCGTTCGGTTCGGTGTCGACACTCCCGATGATGATGCTAGCATTGGACTATACGCTGCCGTATGGATGGACACCCTTGGAGATAACCGCCTGGAGGAGGTCTTTGGTGACGAGCTCGAAGCACTCAGGCACACGCTCAAATGCGAGGAAGCC
Organism: uncultured Solirubrobacterales bacterium; assembly: GCA_963701215.1. Classification (GTDB taxonomy): domain Bacteria; phylum Actinomycetota; class Thermoleophilia; order Solirubrobacterales; family Solirubrobacteraceae; genus Palsa-744. Next base: position 2,399,535 of record OY969580.1, on the reverse strand, counting down.
AGCGCACCGGATTGCGGTGTCCGAGACGCCTCCATCCACCGTCGCCTCACCGGACTACGCGGACGCCTTCGAGGTCGCGAGGAGCCCGACGGACCGACGCTCGGCCGAGCAATGGGCACGCGACGGCTTCGAGCGCCTGCCTGTTACGACCCGCCGGTCGGTGCTGCTCATACACCGCTGGATTCTTGGCTTTCGTCTCGGTCCGTGGGTCTCTTCCAACCACGTCTTCGGTTGGCAAATCGTGACGTCTGAACCCGAGTTGCTGCATCTCGAAGCACGATCGACGCTGCTGACGGGCCACATGGTGTGGCGGCTGCACCACGAGCGACTGGTGATGACCACGTCCTTTCAGTACAAAAAGCGCAGGACGGCATCGGTGGTGTGGGCCGTTCTCGGCAACATTCATCGGGGCGGCGCTCCCTACCTGCTTAGGCTGGCAGCAATCGTGTGAGAGGGGGTCGTTGAGCAGTGAGCGAAGCGATGAGCGCCCACAGCGGCGGATACCACGGCGAGGGCTCTCGGCGCGAACCTCGCCGGCTACAGCACCAGGACCCGAGATTGAAATGAAACTACCGAACACAGCGCACACTTCCCGGCCCTGGCGGATCCACGAGATCGCCGACGATTTTCGGCTCGAGGACGTCTGGGCGCTGCCGACACTAGGTCGAGTCGACGAGTTCCCGATCCTCGTCGAGGGGTTCGCCTCAGCCGATCCGGAAAAGACCGCGTCTCGCGCGACGCGAGCGCTGTTGTCGCTGCGGTGGAAGCTCGGTGAGCTGTTCGGCCTGGACGGCCCGGGCGGGGGACTCGGGTCGAGGGTGACGACGCTGCGCGAGCGGCTGCCCGATGACCTGCGCGCCGCGACCGGGCCGAAATTCGAGGGTCTCCCTTTCACCTCGCTCTACATGACCGACGACGAGTTCGCCGCCGAGATTGCAAACCAGACGATGCACGGCATTCTGCACTTCGGCTGGGTCCCCGAGGGGAGCGGCAACTACCGTGGTCAGATGGCGATCTACGTGAAGCCGAACGGCCTCCTCGGGAATGCCTACATGGCTGCGATCAAGCCGTTCCGATACCTGGTCGTCTACCCACAGATGCTCAGGACGATGGAGCGGCGCTGGCAGAAACGGCCGGAGCGTGAATCGCCCGCCTGAAAACGCGAACGGCGGGGCCGCGGCCCCGGATGCCGGCCGCCGCCGGCTGGCGGCGGTCGAGCGGGTCGACGTGGTGGTCGTGGGCGCGCGCCTGGCGGGTTGCGCGGTGGCGGCTCCGCTGGCGCGGGCGGGGCGCCGAGTGGTGGTGCTCGACAGGATGGGGTTCCCGTCCGACCAGCTCTCGACCCACCTGCTGATGCCCGCGGGCACAAGCGAGCTGGCGAAGCTCGGGGCGCTGCCGCGAATCCTCGAGCTGAAGCCCTCGCGGGTACGCTGGGCGCGCATCGTGGTCGAGGGCATCAGCGCGCTGGAGCGGCTGCGCCCGGCGGCGGACGGCATCGACTACGGCGTGTGCGTCCCGCGCGACCTGCAGGACGTGCAGCTCGTGGAAGCGGCGCGCGAGCAGGGCGCGGACGTGCGCGAGCGCTGCACGGTGCACTCGCTGCGCTGGCGCGGCGGGCGCGTCGTCGGCGTGCGCTACCGCGACGGCGACGGCGCCGAGCACGAGCTCTCCTGCACGCTGCTCGTCGGCGCCGACGGCCGGCGCTCGACGGTCGCTGCGCTGGTGGGCGCGTGGACGCCCTACCGGATCTCGCGCAACGGCCGCGGCCTGGTCTTCCGCTACCTCGAGGACCCGCTGGCGGGTGGGATCGAGGCCGAGACCTACTGCCAGTGGCGCGAGGGCGACTCGTTCGCGTTCGCCTTTCCGAGCACGCCTGTGGGGCGCCTGCTGGTCCTGTTCATGGGTCACCGCGACGAGGTGAACGATGCGCGCGCGGACCCCGAGGGCTACTGGCAGCGCAAGCTCGCGGAGCACCCGGGCCTCGCGGCGCGCGTGGCGGGTGCGCCGGCGGGGACGAAGCTGCGCTCGACGGGCGAGACGCCGGCGTTCTTCCGCGCGTCCTCCGGTCCCGGCTGGGCGCTGGCGGGAGACGCGGGGCACTTCAAGGACCCGGTCACGGGGCAGGGCATGCGCGACGCGATGTTCGCGGGGCGCACGCTCGCAGAGCAGGTGCTGCCCGTGCTCGACGATGCCGACGCGGTCGACCGCACGACGCGGGCGTGGGAGGCGGCCCGCGATCGCGAGTGCCTGCCGGCTTACCACTTCGCGAACTCGGACACGCGCGTCGAACGCCAGCCGGCGGTGGTGTGCGAGCTGCTTCGCGACGCGGCGCGCACGACCGACCCGGACATCACCGACCTGTTCGGGCGCGCGCGCACGCCGCAGCAGATCATGACCGGACCGCGACTGGCGCGTGCGCTCGTGGCCGCCATGTGGCACGGCGAGCAGCCGCGCCTGCAGACGCTGCGCCGCCTGCTTCCGGACGTGCGCACCGGACTGGCGATCCACTTCGAGCAGCGTGCCGGGCGCTTCCGCTCGACCCGCACGATCATGGGCTCCGAGCACCCCGGAGCCGACTGGCCCGCGCCGCCAGAGCCGGCGCGGGCACCGCCCACGGCCGCGTCCACGACCACGACGGCGACCGAGGTCGTCAGCGAGGAGGTGGTCGCATGACGCGCATCGTGGTCATCCAGCCAGCCCTCGCGCTGGGAGAGGTCGCGCGCAACCTCGAGCGGATCGAGGACCTGATCCGCGACGCTCACGGCGAGCACTCGCCGGAGGTGATCCTCGTCCCGGAGGCGTGCACCACACCGAACGTTTTCGCGAAGGTGCTCAGGGGCACGGCGCGGCCGGTGGACGGTCAGCCGTTTCAGCTGCTCTCACGGCTTGCGCGCGAGCTGGGCTGCGTGATCGGCGGCGGTTTCCTCGCCGTGCGCGGCGAGCACACCTATGGCACGTTCGTGCTTGCCGAGCCGGACGGCGCTGTGCACCTGCACGACAAGGACATCCCGACGGCGTGGGAGCAGTATTTCTACGTCGGCGGCGACGACCTAGGGGTGACACGAAGCGCGACGCTTGGCTGCGAGGTCGGGCTGATGTCGGGCTGGGAGTGGGCGCGCTTTCGCACCTCCGCGCGCGTGCGCGCGGGCGGCGCGCACGTCGTGCTGGGCGGGATGTGCTGGCCTTCGATGCCGCTCAACTGGCCCGGCCCGCTGCATTTGTGGGCCGAGCGCGAGCACGCGATCTGGCGCGCGCAGGCACGCGCGCTCCCCGGCCAGGTGGCGCGGCTGACGGGCGCGCCGGTCGCCCATGCCTCCCATGTCGGCGCGATCGAGGGCGAAACGCCGCTCGGCCCGGGCATTTCGTGGAAGACGCAGATGCTCGGCGAGTCCCAGATCTGCGACCGCGACGGCACGGTCCTCGCGCGCCTGACGCTCGAGGACGGCGAGGGCCACGTCGCCGCCGACGTCGACCTGGCGCCGGCGCCGACACCGCTTGACCCGATCGAGGAGCGCTACTGGATCCCCAAGTTCACGCTGACCACGCACGCCGCGTGGCACGCGATGAACGCCCACGGCGCGCTCGCCTACAGGCTGCGTCACGCGCGCAGGGGGTTCCCCTGGCAGTCGTGGCCGAGCGGCGACCTGCCCGACGAGATCCCGCCGAGCCCGAGCGACGCCGCCGCGGCGAGGAGCGCGTGATCAGCAGCGACTGCGCCTCCACCCGTTTGTCACTCTTCGTCGAAGCTGTCGAGGTGATTTGGGCTGTGATCGCGTTGAAGCGCTATCGATCGAAGCCCACGATGCACGCGTACTCGACGGAGACCTAACCGTGCCCTCCGCAACGTATGAGCTCGTCAAGGGCGATCTGCACCGTCACGGCACCCTGCGCCACGCTCACCCACACACCGGGCCGCACGAACATCACTCTGATCACCGCCACGAGCACCCGCCCGACCATCGCCACGAGCACGAGCACGGTCACTCTCACGGCCTCGTGGACGAGAGCATCAAGCGCTCCCGCGAGGGCGTCCGAGCCGTCGCGCTCGCGCTTGCCATCCTCACCGTCACGGCCGCGGTACAGGCGGTCGTGTTCGCGCTCAGCGACAGTCTGGCGCTGCTGGCCGACCTGATCCACAATGGCGGGGACGCCCTGACCGCGATCCCCCTCGGCATCGCGTTCGCGCTGCGCTCCCCTCGCGCCGAGCGCCTGGCCGGCCTGGCGGTCGTGGTCGCCATCTTCATATCCGCGTGCGTCGCTGCCTACGAGTCGATCTTGCGACTGCTGCACCCATCCACGCCTGGCCACCTGCTCGCCCTCGTGCTCGCTGGTGCGATCGGGTTCGCGGGAAACCGGCTCGCGGCGCTGGTCCGCACCCGTGCCGGGCACCGGCTGGAAAGCCCCGCCCTGATCGCAGACGGTGATCACGCCCGCGCCGACGCTTACGTCTCGCTTGCCGTCATCGCCAGCGCCATCGCGATAGTCGCGGGTGCCCCGATCCTCGACCCCATGGTTGGCCTCGGCATGACTGCCGTGATCCTGCGCATCACGCGCGAGAGCTGGCGCACCGTACGCGGACACGCCCCGCCCGCGAACTCGGCGCCAACATACTCCACGGGCAGGAGATAGTCGGCACACCGCCGCGCTCGCGCTGCGAGAAGCGCTCTCCGGCTGTTCGGCACACCCCATGAGGCTCTTTACGAATCGTGCGCCGCCGCGCAACTGGATCCACCCACGTCTGACGGCGCGGCGTCGCAAGTGAGAGGATGGTGCAGATGAAGGCAGCGGTTATCTACGAGAATGGCGGACCGGAGGTGCTTCGCTACGAAGATGTAGCTGACCCGGAATGCCCCGACGGCTGTGTGGTCGTTGACGCCGAGGCGATCAGCATCGAGGGGGGTGATCTGCTCGCACGCGCGGCGGGGGATCTGCCCGCAGCCCCACATATCGTCGGTTATCTGAGCGCTGGCACGATCAGCGAGGTCGCCGCTGGCGTGCAGGGACGCGCTGTTGGCGACCGGGTGGTTGCCTTGAACGCGGCAGGGTCGCACGCCGCCAGGCGAGCGGTCCCCGCGGCGATGACTTGGCCGATCCCCGCCGGGCTGGACGCGGACCGCGCGGCTTGCGTGCCGGTCGCGTTCGGAACTGCGTACGAGTGCCTATTCACCGCCGGCCACCTCGCCGAGGGGCAGACCGCTCTGATCCACGCTGGAGCCGGCGGCGTCGGCATGGCCGCGATCCAGCTCGCCAAGCGCGCAGGCGCGACCGTAATCACGACCGCCTCCAGCGATGAGAAGCTGAAGCGGCTAAAGGTGCTCGGACTCGACCACGGGATCAACTACGCGACCGAGAGTTTCGTCGAACGCACCAACGAGCTGACCGACTCGCGCGGCGTGGAGGTCGTCCTCGACTCGATCGGAGGCCAAAACCTCATCGACAGCATCGGCGTGCTCGCGTACCGGGGAACGCTCATCAGCGTCGGAGTGGCCGCCCGTGCGGGCTCGGCGATCGAGGCGCGGTCGCTCTGGACGCGCAACAACTCTCTGCACGGCGTCTTTCTCGGCGGCGCGATCCTGTCGGAGTATGCCCGCGTCCATCCCATGATCGGCGACATGCTGGAGCGGGTAGCAAGCGGCGAGCTGCAAGTAGAGATCGATCGCTCGTTCCCGCTCTCGGATGCCGCCGCGGCGCACGAATACGCCGAGAGCCGCAAGGCGTTCGGCCGTGTCATCATCACGCCCTAGCGGCTATCGCGCGCCGGCAGATCGAGCTCGCGCAGCCGGGGTGGGGTCGGCGAGCACGTCGATTGCCACCACCTTGCCGCGCGCGACCGTGAACGCCATCACCGGGCAGAGGTCTCGGGCGCCGCAGGCTTGGTAGAGGCCGTCGGGCCGCGGTCCTGGCGGCACGGTCTTCGGGCGCCCCCCCGGGTGGTGCTAACCCTCGGCGTAAGCCCGCATCGCTTCGACCACCGGCGCGAGGCGCCGGCCGCGGGCGGTGAGGCGGTACTCGACGGTGGGGGGGCTCGAAGGGATCACCGTGCGCTGCACGAGGCCCGCGGCCTCGAGGTCGCGCAGGCGCTCGGAGAGCATCCGCGGGGAGATGCCGGACACGGCCTCGGCGAACTCGCTGAAGCGCAGCGCGCCGGTGAGCGCGGCGTAGATGATCGACAGCTGCCAGCGGCGCTCCAGGAGGTCCGCCGTGCGGCGGACCTCCACGGGAACGGGCTGACACCTACGAGAGCTGGTGGGCGACATCGCGCGTCGGCTCCAGCGCCCGGTCGAGCACCTCCTGGACGGTCATCACCGGGTGGAAGGTCATCTGCTCGCGGACCTCCTGCGGGATGTCGTCCAGGTCGCCACGGTTGCGCTCCGGCAGGATCACGTCGGTGAGGCCGGCCGCGTGGGCCGCGAGCACCTTCTGCTTGAGCCCGCCGATCGGCAGCACGCGCCCCTGCAGGGTGACCTCGCCGGTCATCCCCACGGTGTGCTTCACGGCCCGGCCGGAGAGCAGCGAAGCCAGCGCGGTGACCATCGTGACCCCCGCGGAGGGGCCGTCCTTGGGGATCGCCCCGGCGGGTACGTGGACGTGGAACTCCTGTCCCTCGAACGCGGACTCCTCGATGCCGATCTCCTCGGCGTGGCCGCGCACGTAGGAGAGCGCGATGCGCGCGGACTCCTTCATCACGTCCCCGAGCTGGCCGGTCAGCACCAGCCCGCCGCCGCCGCCCGAGCCGGAGCTCTTCATCGCGGTGGCCTCCACGAACAACACGTCCCCGCCGGTGCCTGTCACGGCCAGGCCGGTAGCGACGCCCGGGGTGGCGGTGCGCGAGGCGGACTCCTGGAAGAACCGCTGGCGCCCGAGCGCCTCGCGCACGGTTTCCAGGTCGATCTTCACGGGGGGTGCCTTGCGCGCGGCTGCCTTCTTGGACGCCTTCTTCGCCGTGGGCTCAGCGGGCTGCGCCTGTGCGGCGGGCTCGGCCTCCTCCAACGGCGCGGTGTCCGTGGGCTTTGCGGCAGGCTCGACCGTCGACTCCTCACCGACCGGCTCGACGCCCTTCGACTTCGCGGCGGCCTCCTTGGCGCCGTCCTGCGCGGCGCCGGTCGCCTTCGCGCCGTCCTCCACGGGCAGGCTGGAGGCGATCTTGGTGGCGGTCTTGCGCAGCAGCGTGCCGAGCTCGCGCTCCAGGGAGCGCACGCCCGCCTCGCGGGTGTACTCGGCGATCACCAGCCGCAGCAGCTCGTCGTCGATCTCGACCTCGCCCTCGAGCAGGCCGTTGCGGTCGCGCTGGCGCGGCCACAGGTAGCCCTTGGCGATCGCGAGCTTCTCCTCGGAGGTGTACCCGTCGAAGCGGATCACCTCCATGCGGTCGAGCAGCGGCCCGGGGATCGTGTCGGCGACGTTGGCCGTGGCGATGAACATGACCTGGGAGAGGTCGAGCTCGACGTCGAGGTAGTGGTCGCGGAAGGAGTGGTTCTGCGCGGGGTCGAGCACCTCGAGCAGCGCCGCGGAGGGGTCCCCGCGCCAGTCCGCGCCGACCTTGTCGACCTCGTCGAGCAGGATCACCGGGTTCATCGTCCCCGCGTCGCGCAGCGCGCGCACGAGCCGGCCGGGCAGCGCGCCGATGTAGGTGCGCCGGTGCCCGCGGATCTCAGCCTCGTCGCGTACCCCGCCGAGCGACATGCGCACGAACTCGCGTCCCAGCGCACGCGCGATCGACTCGCCGATCGAGGTCTTGCCGGTACCGGGAGGACCGATCAGCGTGAGGATCGCCCCGGACTTGGGGTCGGCCTCGATGCCGCGGTCCTGGCGCAGCTTGCGCACCGCAAGGTACTCGACGATGCGGTCCTTGACGTCCTCCAGGCCGGCGTGGTCGGCGTCGAGCACCTCGCGCGCCCCGGCAGGATCGAGGTGCTCGTCTGAGCGCTTGGCCCACGGCACCGCGATCAGCCAGTCCAAGTACGTGCGGATCATCGAGGACTCGCCGGTCTGCTCGCCCATGCGCTCCAGGCGCCCGAGCTCCTTGAGCGCCTGCTCGTGGACTTCCTCGGGCATCCCCGCGGCCTCGATCTTCGAGCGGTACTCGTCCGCTACGGAGCCCTCGTCCTCGCCGAGCTCCTTGCGGATCGACTCCATCTGCTTGCGCAGGAAGTAGTCGCGCTGCTGCTTCTCCGCGCCGTCCTGCACGTCCTCGCGGATGCGCTTGCGCACCTGCAGCTCGGCAAGCGACTCGCGCTGCAGCTTCACGGCCTGCTCCAGGCGCTCTGTCACGTCGAGCGTGCGCAGCAGCTCGACCTTCTGGGCGTAGGAGAGGTTGGGGGAGTAGCCGGCGGAGTCCGCCAGCGGCCCGGGCTCGACGATCGCGCGCAGGAACGCCGCGATGCGCCCGTCGTCGCCGCGCAGCTCGAGGATCTCCTCGACGATCGCGCGGTACTCGCGCTCGAGGTTGCGCGTGCGCCCGTCGGTGGGTACCTCGTCGGGGCGCTCGTCGATCTCGACGCGCAGCTCGCCGTCGACGCCGGTCTGCGCAGCGCCGATCAGCGCGCGGTGCTCGCCGGTGAGGGCCACGGCGCGCCCGCCGCCGGGCAGCCGCAGGTGGTCCTCGACCTCGGCGATGGTGCCGACCTCGAGGAACTCGTTCTCGTGGCGGGGGACGAGCACGACGCGCTCGTCCTCGCCGACGTCCACGGTGAGCGTGATGCCCATGTTGGGGAACACGACCGTGTCGTCGAGGGGGATCAGCCGCAGCAGCGGCCGGTCCGCCGGCTGCTGGCCGATCTCAGATCGGTCGGCGGCCGGGCGGGCTTTGGGCTTGGGGCGGGACTTTCCGTTGTCTGAGCTTGTTGGCATCTGTATACGCTCCCATAGAAGCTTACGAAACAGAAGTAAGTATAACAACCGCCGAGAGGATGTCAAGGGGCGGGGAACCTCGACCCAGGTGGGCGAGTGGCCGGGTGTTCTTTGGGGATCGTCCGCGCGTGTCTGTGCGGGGTTCGCGGTGGTGCGCGCCGGGCCTCCGTGCCCGTCGTCCGCGGTGCGTGCGGGGGCTCTTGCGGCAGGGGGCTTGACAAGAGATTTCGTTTGTGCTTATTATAGTTGTGTCGTGGCAGCCGGACGGTTGCCAGGGGCAAACATAGGGTCTGGTTGGGGTCTACCTCGTTGGTCGGCCTTGCAGCGCGAAGGGGAAGTTGGGGAGGGGCCGGGTCATTTCGATGAGGGAGTTGTCTTAGCGTGGTTTCTAGAGGGAGATACGTGTCGGAGATGTGCGCCGCCCGTTGGGGGGGCGTAGCTAGATGCGCCAGCTTGGCGCTGTCGCATCTCTCTCTCTCTCTCTCTCTCTTCAGTTCTAGGGCCGTCAGCTAGACCTCATCGTGCCGCGCCTCGGCGCCGCCCGCGCCCCCTTCACACGGGGGTGGGGGTTTCACCATGTCTGCCTGCTTCTAGGGCTGAGTACGGGGGGGTGGCGCAGTGACGCGCGCGCACACGCGTGTGGGTTCGGTGGTGCGCTCCGGCGGGAGCGGCCAGCGGCGCCCCGCGGGCGGGCAGTGGCGGCCTGCGGGGTCGGGTCCGTCGGTGGGGGAGGCGCAGCTGGTCGAGATCCAGCGCGCACGGCTGCTGGCGGGCGCGGTCGGCGCGATCGAGGAGCTCGGGTACGCGCAGACGACGGTCGAGCAGATCACCTCGCGCGCACGGGTCTCGCGGCGCACGTTCTACGAGCTCTTCGAGAACCGCGAGGCGTGCCTGACTGCGATCTTCGAGGGGGTCGTCGCCGCACTCGAGGGCGAGATCGCGGCCGCAGGGCTGGGCGAGCTCGCCTGGAGTGAGCGGGTCCGTGGCGGCCTGGCGGCGATTCTCTCCTTCCTGGATCGCGAGCCGGCGCTCGCCCGGGTATGCGTGGTGCAGGCGCTGCGCGGCGGCCCGCGGGTATTGGAGTGCCGCGAAGAGGTGCTCGCGCGTCTCGCGGGCCTGGTCGACGAGGGCCGCCAGGAGAGCTCCCGCGCGAGCGATTGCACGCCGGTGACCGCGGAGGGCCTCGTCGGCGCGGCGTTCGCGATCGTCTATGCGCGGCTCTCGCGCGGCGAGCGCGCACCGTTGAGCGATCTGCTGGGCGAGCTGATGAGCTTGATCGTGCTGCCCTATCTGGGCGCCACCGCGGCGCGGCGTGAGCTGGTGGGCTTCGCAGACGCACGAGTGTCGCCCGCGAGCGGGGCCCCGGCGTACGGTCTGCACAGCGAGGACCCCTTGGGGGGCGTCCCGGTGCGGTTGACGTATCGCACTGCGCGGGTGCTCGGCTGCATTGCGGAGCTGCCCGGGGCGAGCAACCGCGTGGTCGCCGAGCGGGCCGGGATCTCCGACGCGGGGCAGATCTCGAAGCTTTTGGCGCGCTTGGAGCGGCTCGGTCTGATGGAGAACAGCAGCGGGGGGCACGCCAGGGGCGAGCCGAACGCGTGGACGCTGACACCCGTGGGCCGTCAGGTCGTGCAGGGGATCGGGCTCGGTGCTCCCCACGAGGAGGAGGCCGCGTGATGTTCCGGCGGCGCTGCCAGATCTTTTTCGGAACTTCAACTCAATCTGCGTGCGTAGCGCTGGGCGCCGGCACGCTCGACTCCCCAAGGAGGAGAGACAACCAATGATGTTCTCAGCAATACGCAAACGGATGTCCTACGCGAACGTGACGGCGACGTTGGCGTTGTTCTTCGCGATGAGCGGGGGTGCGCTCGCAGCGTCGCACTATCTGCTCACCTCGACGAAGCAGATCAGCCCGAAGGTGCTGAAGTCGCTTCAGGGCAGGGTAGGCGCAAGTGGGGCTCCGGGCGCGCAGGGCCCGGCCGGCGCCGTGGGTGCGCAGGGGCCGGCCGGACCGGCGGGCGCCAAGGGCGAAACCGGATCGCCAGGTGCGCCTGGCGTCAACGGTGAAAGCGTGACCAGCAAGATGGTGTCCAAAGCCTCCGAAACATGCACCAAACAGGGCGGCTCAGAATTCAAGGCCGGGAGCACCACGACCCTCGCCTGCAACGGTAAGGAAGGCTCCCCCTGGGCCGCGGGTGGCACGCTCCCGGTTGGGGCCACTGAGACGGGTACTGTAGTCGATCCGAGATTCAGTGAGCCCGAAGTCGAACACATACTCGTGCCGATCTCCTTCCCGATCCCGTTGGCTACCGAATTGGATAGTAACCATGTCGAAGTCGTCAAGCTGGGCGCCACCGGAACCAACTGCACCGGTACTCCTGCAACCCCGACGGCTCCAAGCGGCTTCCTATGTGTGTATATGTCACACGAACCAGAAGCAGGAGATGTTAGCACCTATGAGATCTTTAATGCTCTCAAGAGCGCGAACGGTGCTTCAACAGCGGGAACAATCTTCTTTGCCATTTTGATTGGTACAACGGAAAGCGAATACTTTGCCGGCACGTGGGCGGTGACCGGGTAGCTCACTCCGGCCTGACCACACCTCGCGCGGACGAGCATTCCCTGGGGCGATCAACCGCCCTGGGGAGCCTCCGGCGCCCACCAAGACATCATTCACCACAACACGAACTGACACGGACACATGCACCGCACCATCCACGAGAAAGGCATCACAGTGAAACCCACAGAGCAAAGCGCCCAGAAGCCGTCCCAGAGGCCCGGTCTTCTGCGTGGTCTGCTCCACGGCCGGGGGATTGGTGCGTCCGCGGCCGCCCTCGCCGTGACCTTTGCTCTCACGGGCCTGCTTGCTCTCACCACTGTTCCTGCCTTGGCTTACGAAACCCACGTCTTGTCGACCAGTTTCAATGGCTCGGGTTCGACCGCGCTGTCCGATCCGCAGGGTGTCGCTATCGACCAGAGCACCGGCGAAGTGTATGTCATCGACAGCGCGAATAACCGTGTGGAGATATTCAGCGCCTCGGGCGCCTTCATCTCGGCGTTCGGAGCCAATGTCGGTGGCCCTGGCATCAACACGTGCACGGCTGGTTGCGTGGCGGGCACGGCGGGTAGTGGCAACGGCCAGTTCACGGAACCTACCCAGGTGGCGGTCGATAACTCCACCGGGATACCGGGCGACGTGTATGTGTTCGATCAAGGCAACGAACGTATCGAGGTCTTCAACGCCAAAGGTGAATACCAGTCGCAGGTAACGAAGGCCGATCTCGTCGCGACCAACCCGCCAGGGGGAGCGGGGCCTTTGGTGGGGATCGCGATCGACGGCGACGGCAATCTCTGGATCTATGGCACGAAGAAAGGTGAAGGTGTTCAAGCGGGCATAATGTACGAGTTCCCGCCGGGTGGCCCTTCCCCCGGTCGCTTTAGCTTCACTACGAACTATGGTACGTCACCGGGCTTGGCGGTCGATTCGAGCGGCGACCTGTTCGTTATACGTGGTATTCCACTCGTTGAGAAGTTCACGGGCTCAGGGAACGATGTTGGCACGGTGACGCAGGAAGGACCCAACCCCACCGGCCTCGCGGTCGATAGTGCCTCAGGCGACCTGTACGTCGATCGGGGCAACACTGTCGAACACTATGCGTTTTCCGGCCCAGCAGAAGTGAGCGAGCAGGGTAGCGCCGCGTGTACCTTCGCACCCGATAGCGAGACTGGATGCCCCGCGACCGACGTGTTCGGCTCGGAATCCGGGAGGCCGGCCTTGAGTGCCGGCGCCGGTGTCGCCGTCGAACCGATGAGCAGCGACGTATACGTCGCCGATGCCGCCAATAACCGCGTGGATATCTTCGTCCCCGCGACGCTGCCAGACACGACTACGGGAGCTCCTACCGCAGTGACCAAGACGACCGCGTTGCTGCATGGCACCGTGAACCCAGACGGGATTGAAGTAACTTCGTGTGAGTTCGAATGGGGTACCGAACCAGGTGTCTACCCCCATACGGCTGCGTGTTCCCCGGCGCCGGGCTCGGGCAACGCACCCATAGCAGTCTCCGCGGAACTCACTACTCTGACCGCGAACACCACCTACCACTACCGGCTTGCCGCGACCAACGCCACCGGCGACACCACCAACAAGGACGGGCGGGAAGAATCGTTCACGACCACCCCGGCCGTCGATGCTCTCAGCACCGGCCCGGCACAGGACATCACCGCTCACGCCGCCAAGCTCACCGGCTCGCTGTCCCCGGACGGAACCGACGCGCACTACTACTTCCAGTACGGCACCGAAGCGACCTACGGGTCCACCAGCCCCGAACTCCCCGGGACAGACGCCGGGACCGGAGGCCCAAAATGCAAACCGCCCGGTGGCGCAGAATGCAGCGCGGTGTCCGCCGAAACGACGCTGGAGGGCCTGCCGCAGTCCACCACCTACCACTACCGTCTGGTCGCCGTCAACTCCTTCGGCACCACCTACGGTCAAGACGCGACGTTCGAGACACACGGGCCCCTGGTGATCGACAGCGAGTTCGCCTCCGAAGTCACCGACACGAGCGCGACACTGGACGCGCAGATCAATCCTCGAGGCATCCAAACGAGCGCCTACCTCCAGTACGGCACCGTGAGCTGCACGGCCAGTCCCGCCTCCTGCACCGACGTGCCCCTCGCGCCCGGAGCCGATATCGGCTCCAGCGAAGCAGAACAGACCCTCTCCCAGCACATCCAGGGTCTCTCGCCCGACACCGTCTACTACTACCGCGTCGTCGCCACCAACGAACTGACTCCCCCCGGGGGTACAGACGGCCCCGATCAGACCTTCACCACCCAGAGGGCGGGTTCCACCGGTGAATCCGTCCTACCCGACGGCCGCGAGTGGGAACTGGTCTCCCCGCCGGACAAGCACGGCGCGTCGATCCTACCGATCTTTCCCCCGGCGCCGGGTATCCAGGCCGCTGCGGGCGGCGGTGCGATGGCGTATATGACGACGGACCCGACGGAAGCCGAACCGGTGGGGAATGCGGGCTTCGCGCAGGTGCTGTCCACGCGCGGTCCTGCTGGTTGGTCGTCGCGTGACCTCTCGGCTCCGCACGCCGAAGGCGTCGCCAACTCCGAGAGTGTGGAGGAATACCGGGTTTTGTCCAGCGATCTCTCGCTTAGTGTCGTGCAGCCTCTGGGTGATTTCAACCCGTCGCTTTCCGAAGAAGCTTCTGAACAGACCGGCTATCTTCGCACCGACTATCTGAATGGTGAACCCAGTGATTTTTGTACGAGCTCGTGTTATCGCCCTTTGGTCACTGGGGTCCCTGGCTTTGAAAACGTGCTGGAAGGCACCGTATTTGGTGGTAACCCGGTCAATGGGAGACAGTGTCCTCCAGAAGTTCTTTGCGGTCCGCAGGTCCTCGCCGCGACACCGGACCTCAGCCACATCGTCCTCTACTCCCAGGCTGCCCTGATTCCGGGTGGCGGGGAATTCTATGAGTGGTCCAGCGGCCAGTTGCAGCCTGTCCCGGGCGTCGGGCAGCCACCCCACTTTGGGAATGGTGTCTTCGTTGTGCCCACCGTGGTCAGGAACGCGATCTCCGCTGACGGCTCTCGTGTCTATTTCGACGGTGGTGTTCGTGTGGATATCGGCACCCCGGAGGCGAGGACGGTACCGGTCCCCGGCGGATCATTCGAGACCGCCAGCGCGGATGGTTCCAGGGCGTTCGTGCTCGGGGGTGGTGAGTTATCTGAGTTCGAGCTGGAAAGCGAAGCGTCGGTTCCGATCGCGGCGGGTGTGCTGGGTGTGATCGGTGCCTCCGAAGACGGCTCGTCTGTCTATTTCGTCTCCGATGCCAAGCTCGCCCCGGGGGCCGTGGAAGGAACGTGCGTCGAAACCAGCAGTGGGGGCACGGAAGCACAGCCTCCTGGATCCACCTGCAACCTCTATGTCTATCGCGGCGGCGAAACGGGGCTGATCGCCGTTCTCTCCGGTGAAGACTCGCCGGACTGGGGCGATGGCCTATCTGAATTGATCAATATGACTGCTCGTGTCTCGCCTGACGGTGGCTGGCTTGCGTTTATGTCCGACAGGTCGTTGACCGGCTATGACAACCGGGATGCTGTCAGTGGGGTGCCTGACGAGGAGGTGTACCTGTATGACGCGAGCACCGGCAAGGTCGTGTGCGCGTCGTGTAACCCGACGGGCGCCCGTCCGCACGGGACCGAAATCGGCGATCTGGAATTCCAGGGTGGGGGTCTCGTCGGCGGAGAGGGCCTCTGGGGAGGACGGAACGCAGCTCGGTGGTTGGCTGCCAATGTTCCCGGCTGGACGTCTCCTTACCATCAGTCGCGGTATCTGTCCGATGGTGGTCGTCTGTTCTTCGACAGTTCCGACGCGCTAGTTCCGCAGGACACCAACAACACCGAGGATGTCTATGAGTACGAGCCGCCTGGTGGTGAAGCGGGGGCGCCGGCGAACGACACCTGCACCATCGGGTCGGCGACCTATGGTCCTCGCTCGCAGGGGTGTGTCTTGCTGATTTCTTCAGGTACTTCTCCCGAACAGTCGGCGTTCCTGGACGCGAGCGACACCGGGAGTGACGTGTTCTTCCTCACGGCCGCGAAACTGTCTGCGCTGGATGTCGATTCCGCGCTCGATGTGTATGACGCCCACGTCTGCAGCGTCTCCTCACCGTGTCCGCCGCCTCCTCCTCCGCCGCTGCCTGCGTGCGAAGGCGACGCCTGCCAGAGTCCGGTCGCCGCCCCTGAAGACCCAACCCCAGGGTCGCTGACCTTCCAGGGTCCCGGCAACCCAACTGTCCAACCCACCATCACCGTGCCGAAGAAAGCTACGAAGAAGAGGACGATCAGGTGCAGGAAGGGCAAGCAGTTCAACGGCGGCAGGTGCGTCAAACAGAAAGCCAAGAAGCACAAAGCCAAGCAGGCCAACAGCGAGCGGAGGGCAAAGTCATGAGTATTCCCATCCGTTTGAAAGTGGCTTGGCCGGGACGCCGAGGCGCGTCGCTGATCGTCACCGTGGCGGCGCTGACCGTCCTTGCGGTGTCCGTCTCGCCGGCGTTCGCGCAGTCCTCGTGGTGGCGTATGACCTCGACGTCGAGCCCCAGCTATCTGGCGCCGGAAGGGGAAGGTCAGATCGTGGTCACGGCGACCAACTTTGGCGATGCCGGCGCGGATGGGGAAACGGTGGCGGGTGGCCCGGTCGTCATCGCGGACACGCTGCCGAAGGGTCTCGAGGCGGTATCGATCCACGCCGAATTCGGCGCTTCGGATAATGCGGGGAAGTGCGGACTGAAGTCTCTCACCTGCACTCTGGCGAGTACGGTGCCTCCTTATGGTCAGGTCGCGATGGTCATCGGTGTCAAGGTCCTCGAAGGCGCCGCGTCGGGTGAATTAAACGAAGTGAGCGTCTCCGGCGCCGAGACGCCGAGCGTATCGATCGCTCGCTCGATCACGGTCAGCGAAGAACCGACGCCGTTCGGGTTGCAAGTCAATGAATTGTTCCCCGAAGAAGAGGGCGGCGCGCCCGACACGCAGGCCGGCTCGCACCCCTTCCAGATCACGAACACGCTGATCCTGAACCGGACCCTGCAGTCCAGGGGAAGCGAAAAGGTGCCGGTTCCGGCGGCGCTCGCGAAGAACATCAACGTCAAGCTGCCGCCGGGCCTGGTCGGTAACCCGACCCCGATCCCCCGCTGCACCTTGACGCAGTTCCTGACGCTTGTCGAAGGGTCGCGCAACCTCTGCCCCCCGCAGGCAGCGGTCGGTGTCGCGTCGGTCACAGTCGATGAATTGACGTTCGGCAAGTTGCGGTTCACCGCGCCGCTGTTCAACCTGGAACCGAGCTTCGGGGAGCCCGCGCGCTTCGGTTTCCTCGTAACGATCAACGACACGCCCGTACTGCTCGAGACCTCCGTGCGCAGCGGTAATGGCGAAGACTATGGCATCACGGTCAGTTCTCTGAACACGACCGAGACCGCGAACTTCCTCTCGAGCGAAATCACGTTCTGGGGTGTCCCCAACGATCCGCGGCATGACAACGTCCGCGGCTGGAGCTGCCTACTTGAAACCCAAGGTGAGACACACGGGCCGCCCTGCATCCCGCCTGAAGACCAGCGCTCCCAGTCGCTGCTGACGCTGCCGACGTCGTGCTCGGGTGCGCCGCTGGTGGACTCGACCGAACTGGATTCGTGGGCTCGGCCGGCGGTGTTCCCGGACATCCCGGTGACGCTGGCGATGCCCACGTTGGACGGGTGCAATCGTCTCGGGTTCGCGCCGACGGTCTCGGCGGAACCGAGCACCGACCGGGCGTCCGCGCCGACAGGTCTGAATGTCAACGTGGACTTCCATGATGAAGGCTTGACGAGCGCGGAAGGGTTGGCGCAGTCGCAGTTGAACAAGACGGTCGTGGCGCTGCCGGAAGGCTTGACGATCAACCCGTCGGCGGGTGTCGGGTTGGGTGGCTGCTCACCGGTGGACTTTGCGCGGGAGTCGGTGGATTCGCTTCCGGGCGAAGGGTGCCCGAACGATTCGAAGCTCGGGACGGTCGAAATCGAAACGCCGTTGTTGAGTGTCCCGGTCGAGGGTTCGTTGTATATCGCGCAGCCGTACGAAAACCCGTTCAGCGAACCGGGGCATCCGCACGGGTCGCTCGTGGCGTTGTATGTGGTCGCGCGCAACCCGGAAGTCGGGGTGCTCGTCAAGCTCGCGGGGAAGGTCTCGGCGAACCCAGTGACGGGGCAGCTGACGACGACGTTCGAAAACAACCCCCAGCTTCCGTTCGACCATTTCAACTTCCACTTCCGTGAAGGTCAGCAGGCGCCGCTGATCAGCCCCCCCGCCTGCGGCGCATACACGACGCAGGCCGAACTGACGCCGTGGTCGAACCCGATGGCGGTCCTGACCGATACCTCGTCGTTCACGATCACAGAGGGCTATGACGGCGGGGAATGCCCCTCGGGTGGCGTCCCGCCGTTCACACCGGGGATCGAGGCCGGGTCGCTGAACAACAACGCGGGCGCCTACAGCCCGTTCTACGTCCACCTGACAAGAACCGACGCGGACTCGGAGATCTCCACGTTCTCGACCGACCTCCCCGAGGGCCTCACCGGTGACCTCTCCGGGATCCCGTTCTGCCCGGAGGCCGACATCGAACTCGCGCGGAGCAAGACCGGCCACCAGGAGGAAGCCGAACCATCGTGTCCCGCCGCGAGCCAGATCGGGCACACCCTCGTCGGGACAGGGGTGGGCGCGGTCCTCGCCTATGTGCCGGGGAAGATCTATCTCGCGGGCCCGTTTCACGGCGACCCGTTCTCGATCGTGAGCATCACCTCGGCCGTGGTCGGCCCGTTCGACCTCGGGACAGTTGTGCTGCGCTTCGCGCTGCGAATCGACCCCTACACGGCGCAGGTCAGCGTCGACCCGTCCGCGTCGGAACCGATCCCGACGATCCTCGACGGGATCGTCACGCACGTCCGCGACATCCGGGTGTACATCGACCGACCACACTTCACGCTGAACCCCACCAGTTGCAACCCGCTGGCGATCGGGAGCACGCTGACGAGCAACCTGGGGCAGAGCGCGACGGTCACCTCGCCGTTCCAGGCGTCCAACTGCCAGGCGCTGGCGTTCCAACCTCAGTTCAGTGTCTCGACGTCGGGGAAGACCTCGCGTGCGAGCGGCGCGAGCCTCGCGGTGAAGCTGGGGTACCCCTCGGGGACGCAGGCGAACATCGCGAAAGTCAAAGTCGAACTCCCCAAGAGCCTCCCGTCCCGTCTGACGACGTTGCAGAAGGCGTGCTCGGCCGTGCAGTTCGAAGCGAACCCCGCGGGGTGCCCGGCGGCGTCGGTCGTGGGTCACGCACGGGCGGTCACGCCGATCTTGCCGGTGCCGTTGGAAGGCCCGGCGTACTTCGTCAGCCATGGTGGGGAAGCGTTCCCGAGCTTGATCGTCGTGCTGCAGGGTTATGGGGTGACCGTGAACCTGGTCGGTTCGACGTTCATCAACAGGGCGGGGATCACGAGCAGCACGTTCAAGGCGGTCCCCGACGTCCCCGTCGGCACGTTCGAACTCGCGCTCCCCGAGGGCAGGTACTCCGCGCTCGCGGCGACCGGGAACCTCTGCAAGCAGAAGCTCTTGATGCCAACTGAATTCGTCGCGCAGAACGGTGTCGTGCTCAGGCAGAGCACCAAGATCAAGGTCGAAGGCTGCCCGAAATCCAAGATGAAGAAGAAGAAGAGGAAGGCGAAGAAGAGCGCCAAGCGCGACGGCGAGAAGGGCCGGGGCAAGCGCAGGAGGTAGGCGGTGTGGAGTCGGCGTGGGGGGGGCTTGACAAGACGTTACGCTTGTGCTTATGATGGTGGTGTCATGGCAGCCGAAGGGTTGTCGGGCGCAAACATAGGGTCTGGTCGGGGTCTACCTCGTTGGTCGGCCTTGCAGCGCGAAGGGGTTGTTGGAGAGGGGCCGGGTCATTTCGATGAGGGAGTTGTCTTAGCGTGGTTTCTAGAGGGAGAAACGTGTCGGAGATGTGCGCCGCCCGAACGGGGGGCGTAGCTAGATGCGCCAGCTTGGCGCTGCCGCATCTCTCTCTCTCTCTCTCTCTTCGGCTCTAGGGCCGTCCGCTAGCTCTCGTCGTTCCGCGCTTCGGCGCCGCTCGCGCCCCCTTCATGTGGGGGTGGGGGTCTCCGCTTGTCTGCTGCCGGGGTTCCCGGCGGGGTCGTGGGGGGTGGTGTAGTGCCACGCGCGCGTTCGAGCTCCGAGGTGCGCTCTGGCGTGGGCGATCGGCAGGACGCGGGCGCGCAGCTACGGCGTATGGGCGAGGCGCGGTGGCCTGGGCGCGCTTCAACGCGTGGAGACGTGCCGCGGGCACATGTGGCTGAGATTCAGCGTGCGCGGCTGTTGATGGGTGCGGTTGGTGCGTTCGAGGAGTATGGGTATGCGGGTACGACGGTTGCGCATATCACTGCTCGTGCGCGGGTCTCGCGGCGTACGTTCTATCAGTTGTTCGACGGTCGCGACGGGTGTCTGCTGGCGCTTCTGGAGAGCGTTCTCGGGTCGATCGAGGAGGAGATCGCAGCGGCGCATCTGGGCGGGCTTGGTTGGCGTGAGCGTGTCCGTGGTGGCCTGGAGGCGATTCTTTGCTTCTTGGATCGTGAGCCTGCGCTGGCGCGGGTGTGTGTGGTGCAGGCGTTGCGTGGTGGTCCGCAAGTGTTGGAGCGCCGTGAAGAGATTCTCTTGGGCCTTGCGGGCGTGATCGACGAAGGTCGCCGGGAGGGCTCGGGTGCTGACGAGTGCACCCCTGTGACGGCGGAGGGTTTGGTTGGCGCGGCGTTCGCGATCGTGTATGCGCGGCTGTTGCGCGGGGAGCAAAGGCCGTTGAGCGATCTGTTGGGTGAGTTGATGAATTTGATCGTGCTGCCCTACTTGGGGCCGGCTGCGGCCCGGCGGGAGCTGTCCTGCCCGGCGCGTGCGCACGTGCTTCTGGCGAGCCGGGCGCCTGCGTATGGCGTGAGCGAGCGTGATCTTTTGGGGGGCGTGCAGATGCGCGTGACGTTTCGTACCGCGCGGGTGCTGGACTGTATTGCGGAGTTGCCGGGGGCGAGTAATCGTGTAATCGCGGAGCGGGCTGGGATCTCCGACGCTGGGCAGATCTCCAAGCTTTTGGCTCGCCTCGAGCGGCTGGGTTTGATGGAGAACAGCAGCGGGGGGCACGCGAGGGGTGAGCCGAACGCGTGGACGTTGACGCCTGTAGGCCGCCAGGTCGTGCGGGGCATCGGGATGGGCGCTCACCACGGGGAGGAGGTCGCGTGATGCTCTGGTTGCGCTCCCCGGTCTTTTCCAGAACTTCAATTCAATCTGCGTGCGTAGCGCTGGGCGCCGGCACGCTCGACTCCCGGAGGAGGAGAGACAACCCATGATGTTCTCAGCAGTACGTGCACGCTTCACCTATGCCAACGTGGTCGCTACCTTGGCGCTTGTGTTTGCGATGAGCGGCGGCGCGTACGCGGCCAGTCGCTATCTGATCACCTCGACGAAGCAGATCAGCCCGAAGGTGCTCAAGTCGCTGCGGGGCGCGAATGGCAGTAACGGGATCGCGGGCCCGGCCGGCGCCGTGGGCGCAGCCGGTGCGGTGGGTCCGCAGGGCCCGGCGGGTACCGTGGGCGCCAAGGGCGAAACCGGCGCGGCCGGCGCGCCTGGAGCGCCGGGCGCGGCAGGTAAAAAAGGTGAACCAGGCTCCCCATGGACCGCCGGCGGCACCCTCCCGGTCGGAGCCACCGAGACTGGCGGTGTGTCTTACCACGGACCGGGAGAACAAACCCTGTTTCTGCCAATGTCCTTCTCCATCCCGTTGGCCGCTGAATTGAACGAAGAACACGTCGAAATCGTCACGGCGGGCTCTACTGGGACAAACTGCACCGGCACCTCCCAAAACCCAACAGCCCCAAGCGGCTTCCTGTGTGTGTACCTTGCAGAAGAGCCAGAACCAAATAATATAGGGACGACTGCGATTCTCCGCAGTGGCCAACCCGGAGGACCCGGTGCATCAAAGGCGGGAGCGGTCCTCGTGATCAGGCCCCTTCAAACTGAACCACCTCCTATCTACGGCACCTGGGCGGTGACCGGATGACCTACGGGAGTGGTGCGCCTGCGTGCGGCGTTGACGCCCGAGTCGCCCGCGCTCTTCGCGCGAGGCTCGCCCGTCCCGTTCTCGCTCTCACTTTCGTCGCTTCCGGTCTCCTCGGTCTCCTTGCGGCTCCCGCGTTCGCCGGGGATCACTTCTTCTCGGGTTCCTTCGGGTCCGCTGGCTCTGGTGCCGGGCAGCTCGCACTGGTCCCGACCGTCTACATGCACCTGGGAGAAGAAGGTCAGAAGGTGGTATCGGGTGGCAGCGGCGTCGCCGTGGATGATGAAACCGGTGACGTCTATGTCGCGGACACGGGGAACCACCGCGTCGACGAGTTCGAAGCCGACGGCAGGTTCGTCCGTGCGTGGGGTTGGGGTGTCGCGGATGGCCTGCCGGCCTTTGAGACGTGTACCCTTGCTTGTCAGGCGGGGGTCTCTGGTTCGGGTCCCGGCGAGCTCGAAGCGCCGACGTTCATCGCCGTCGACAACGACCCGTCCAGTCCCTCCCATGGCGACGTCTACGTCGCTGACACCGCCGATGATCTCATCTCGAAGTTCGACTCCTCTGGGGGCCTGGTCGAATCGTGGGGCGACAACGGCCCCGGAAGTGCTTCCAACGGCCAGCTGAATGGTCCCTCCGGCGAACTGTTCGGCTCGTTCGCTGGTATCGCCGTGGGCCCGTCTGGCACCCTGTACGTCGACCATCCCGTCGAACCGCCCGGCAGCCCCGCATATGGCCAGATGTTCACCTTCGACCAGGGTGGCGAACTGACTTCGCGGTTCACAGCCGAATACGGCGACGGGCCGGCCGGCCTCGCCGTGGACGCAGCGGGCGACGTCTACGTGTCAGGCGGTGGGGGCTTCGCTCTGCGGTTCGACTCCTCCGGAGCCTCCATCAACCCCCTCGGCCACAGCGGCAGTCATCTCAGCGGCCTCGCCATGGACTCGGTCAACGACGACGTCTACATCGACCAGGGAGACCTGGTGGAGCACTACGCCCTCGACGGATCTGGCGAGGCGCTCGAACCGGGGGGCGGGCTCTGCCTGCTGAACGGCCAAGATTGCCCGGCGACCGACTCGTTCGGCTCGGGTCAGATCGAATCCGGCGCCGGACTCGCCGTCAACTCCTCTGAAGAGACGGTGTATGCGGCTGACACGGCGGCTGGGCGGATCGATGTGTTCTCGCTCGTGGGGCCTTTTGTGGTGAGTGATCCCGTGTCGGGTCTGACGGGTACGAGCGCGACCCTCGAGGGTCACGTGACCCCAACTGGCGGCGAAGCCGTCGAAGAATGTAAGTTCGAATATGTCGAAGCGGCCAAATATCACCCCGAAGCGTCCAATCCCTACGGCGAAGGCCAGACGACGTCCTGCTCACAGAGCTTGCCGATTGAAAGCTCGACTGCGCTCAGCGCTGAGGTCGCCGGTCTTCAGCTCAGCACGATCTATGACTTCCGTGTCTCCGTGAGGGACCACGAGGGGACGAACACCGGTCGCGATCTGACGTTCCGCACTCACGGTTTGGAAATCTCCTCGGGGTCCTCGGTCGATGTCACGGCGACCTCTGTCACCGTCGACGCTGAGATCGACCCGCTCGGCGAACCCGCGACCTACCATTTCGAATATCTTACGGAAGCGGCGTATCAGGAAAACGGGGATAGCTTCTCCGGTGCCCAACCGGCCACCAGCGTTCCGCAGCCCAATGCTGCTGTCGGCTCCGGTGAGGAAGGCGTCGAAGTCGGCCAACACATCCAGGGTCTCGCGCCCGGCACCGTCTATCGTTATCGTGTCGTGGGGTTTGACTCGGCCGCTCCTGGGGGCGTCGACGGTGTCACCTTCACGTTCACGACGCAGGGCGCCGGCGGCTCGCTCGTCCTGCCCGACGGCCGTGAGTGGGAACTGGTCTCCCCGCCGGACAAGCACGGCGCTGGGATCCTGTCGATCTTCCCTCTCGCGCCGGGCACGCAGGCTGCCGCGGCGGGTGGTGCGATGGTGTTTGCGGCGACGGCGCCGACGGAAGCCGAACCGACGGGCAACTCGAACTTCACGCCGGTGCTCTCCGTTCGCGGCCCCGGTGGTTGGGTGTCGCGGGATCTCACGATCCCCCACAACGAAGGCACCGCGCATTCGGGCACTCTGGGGGAGGAATACCAGTTCTTCTCCAGTGACCTCTCGCTCGGTGTGGCGTCGCCCTGGGGCGCCTTCAACCCGTCGCTCTCCGAAGAAGCCTCCGAACAGACGCTCTACCTGCATACCAATTACCTGAACGGCGAACCCGGCGACATCTGCACGAGCTCGTGCTACCGCCCCCTCGTCACGGGCGCCTCTGGCTTCGAAGACGTGCGGCCCGGTGCCGAATTCGGCACCGCGCTCTCGGGGAAGAAATGTCCGCCGGAACCCCTGTGTGGCCCGCAGATCGTTGGTGGCACCCCCGACCTTGGCCATCTCGTACTCTACTCTCACGCTGGACTGACTTCGACTCCCGGCGACGACGGCGGCCTGTATGAGTGGTCCGGCGGCCAGTTGCAGCTCGTCAGCGTTCTTCCCGACGGCAAACCTGCACATCCCGATGGCCTCGGACAGCCGTGGGTCGAAATAGGCGGCAACCTCCTCAGATCTGGGGTCGTCAGGAACACGGTCTCCGCCGATGGCTCCCGCGTCTACTTCACCGAAGAAGTCTCCGCTCGCAACGAACAGGTGCTGTATGCGCGTGAGAATATCGGCACTCCGCAGGCAAGGACCGTCCCGGTTCCCGGCGGCGCTTTTCAGACTGCCAGCGTGGATGGCTCCAAGGCGTTCGTGCTCGGTGGCGGGGAGTTGTCCGAGTTCAACCTGGAAAGCGAAGTCTCGGCGCCGCTCGCGAGCGGTGTGCTGGGTGTGATCGGAGCCTCGGAAGACGGCTCCTCCGTGTATTTTGTCTCCACTGCTGTTCTCACCGGAGAAGAAGAGAACGGTCAGGGCGCCGGGGCCGAAGCGGGTGAGCCCAATCTCTACGTCTCTCACGCGGGTTCCACCACGTTCATCGCGGCGCTCTCGGGCAAAGACTTACCCGACTTGGGCGATGGCAATGCTTACCTCAATGAAATGACCAGTCGTGTATCGCCCGACGGGAGCTGGCTTGCATTCATGTCGCAGCGTTCGCTCACCGGTTATGACAATCGTGACGCCCTCAGCGGTGTGCCTGACGAGGAGGTCTATCTCTACCACGCCTCTGTCGGCGGCGAGGGGGGAACGCTCTCGTGCGCGTCGTGTAATCCGACGGGTGCGCGCCCGCACGGTATTGAATACGGGCACTTGGAATTCGGCAACGGCAGTCTTGGTGCCGGCGGGTCGCACATCTGGGAAAAATCTCAGTGGTTGGCTGCCTATGTTCCTGGTTGGACGTCGGCGTATTACCAGTCGCGCTATCTCTCCGACAGCGGCCGCCTCTTCTTCAACAGCTCCGACGCGCTCGTCCCGCAGGACACGAATAACGCCGAGGACGTATATGAGTACGAGCCGCCCGAGGGCCCGGAAGCTCCTGCCGGCGATACCTGCACCGTGGGGTCCTCGACTTACGGCCCCCGCTCGGGTGGCTGTGTCGGACTGATCTCCTCGGGCACCTCGCCCGAAGAATCGGCCTTCCTTGACGCGAGCGAAAGCGGCGAAGACGTGTTCTTCCTCACTTCCGCAAGGCTTTCCTCTCTGGATGTCGATTCCGCTTTTGATGTGTATGACGCGCATGAGTGCACTACCGCTTCGCCGTGTCCGCCGCCGCCCGGGCCCCCTGCGCCTGCTTGTGAAGGCGATGCGTGTCAGAGCCCCGCCGAAGCTCCCAACGACCCTACCCCTGGCTCGCTCACCTTCCACGGTCCCGGCAACGTCACGGTGGCGACAGGTCCTGTGGTCAGGCTGAAGGCGAAGACGGCGACGCGTGCCCAGAAGCTAGTCGACGCCCTGAGGGCTTGCGAGAAGAGGCCGAAGAAGCGGCGGAGCATGTGCGACGCTCAGGCGAGAAAGAGGTACGGCGCGGTGAAGGGACGGCCGGCCAACACGAACAGGGGGAGCAAGTGATGCGTACGATCAGAGTCACGGCGGTGTCGTTTGCCCTCCTGTCGCTGGTGGTGTTGGCGGGCGCGTCGTCTGCGTCTGCGCAGTCCTCGTGGTGGCATCTGACCTCCACCTCCCGTCCGAGCTATCTGGCGCCCGAAGGAGAAGGTCAGATCGTCTTCACGGCCAGCAACCTCGGCTATGGAGACGTCGACGGCGAGACGGTGGCCGGCGGTCCCGTCGTCATCGCCGACAGGCTGCCGCAGGGCTTGAAGGCGGTGTCGATCACGGCGCTGGTTGGCAATCAGGTCAACCAAGGAAAATGTGAACTAAAATCTCTCACCTGCACCTTTGCGATAACTGTGCCTCCCTACTCTCAGATCGAGGTCGATATCGGAGTCAAGGTCGGCGCAGGCGCCGCTTCGGGCGAACTGAACGAAGTGAACGTCTCCGGCGGTCAGACGCCGAGCGCGTCGATCGCCCGTCCGATCACGGTCAGCGAAGAAGCGGTCCCGTTCGGTTTGCAGGACAACGAATTGACCCCCGAAGAAGACGGCGGCGCCCCCGATACCCAGGCCGGCTCCCACCCCTTCCAGCTGACGAGTACGTTGGTGCTGAATCAGAACCTCACGCTCCGAAGGGGTGAAGAGATCCCCTCGCCGGTCGCGCTCGCGAAGAATATCGACGTCAAGCTGCCGCCCGGGCTGGTCGGCAATCCGACCCCGTTCCCGCGCTGCACCCTGGCGCAGTTCCTCACGGATGTCAGTGGTATGGAAGACGCCTGTGCGCCACAGACGGCCATTGGTATCGCGACGGTGACGCTCCAGGAAATCACGTTCAACAGGTTGAAGTTCTCTGTACCGGTGTTCAACATCGAACCGAGCTTTGGGGAGCCGGCGCGGTTTGGGTTCTTCGTCGGGGTGGCCGACCTCCCGGTACTGCTCGAACCGTCGGTGCGCAGTGGCAATGGCGAAGACTATGGCATCACGATCAGCAGCCTGAACATCACCGAGACAGCCAACTTCCTGTCGAGCGAAATCACGTTCTGGGGCGTCCCCGACGACGCGCGCCACGACGACGTCCGCGGTTGGGGCTGTCTCGGTCAAGCGCACGGTGCGCAGAACCCTCCCTGCGTCGCCTCCGAAGACCGGCATCCTCAGTCGCTGCTTACGCTGCCCACCTCATGTACCGGGGGTCCGCTGGAGAGCTCGACCGAACTCGACTCATGGGCTCAGCCGGCTGCGTTCTCGAGCGTACCGGTCACGCTGGCGATGCCGGCCCTGGATGGCTGCAACCGCCTCGGCTTCGCCCCGACGGTCTCAGCCGAACCGAGCACCGATCGTGCCTCCGCGCCGACGGGCCTTGACGTCAACATCGACTTCCACGACGAAGGCCTGACCAGTCCCGAAGGCTTGGCGCAGTCGCAGCTCAACAAGACGGTCGTGACGCTGCCGGAAGGTTTGACGATCAACCCGTCCGCGGGTGTCGGTCTCGGTGGCTGCACGCCCGCGGACTACGCGCGGGAGTCGCTCGACTCGCTCCCAGGAGAAGGCTGCCCGAACGACTCGAAGCTGGGGACGGTCGAAATCGAAACGCCGCTGCTGACCGTTCCGATCAAGGGCTCGCTGTTCATCGCGCAGCCGTATGAAAACCCGTTCTCAGAACCGGGCCACCCCAACGGGTCGCTGGTGGCGATCTATATCGTCGCTAAGAACCCCGAAACGGGGGTATTGGTCAAGCTCGCGGGGAAGGTCACCCCGAACCCAGTGACGGGGCAGCTGACGACGACGTTCGAAAACAACCCGCAGTTGCCGTTCGACCATTTCAACTTCCACTTCCGCGAAGGTCAGCAGGCGCCGCTGATCAGCCCGTCCACGTGCGGCACGTACACCACGCAGGCCGAATTGACGCCGTGGTCGAACCCGCTGGCGGTCCTCACCGACACGTCGTCGTTCACGATCGCGAAGGGCTATGACGGTGGCGCGTGCCCTTCGGGTGGCGTGCCGCCGTTCAATCCGGGGATCGAAGCGGGCTCGCTGAACAACGATGCGGGGTCCTACAGCCCGTTCTATCTACACCTGACGCGCACCGATGCTGACCAGGAGATCTCGGGGTTCTCGACCAATCTCCCCGAGGGCCTTACCGGAGACCTGTCAGGGGTCCCGTTCTGCCCGGAGGCGGACATCGAAGCGGCACGGCATGCGACGGGCGCGCAGGAGGAAGCCGAACCGTCGTGTCCTGCCGCGAGTCAGATCGGGCATACCCTCGTTGGGACCGGTGTCGGTGCGGTCCTCGCCTATGTCCCAGGCAAGATCTACCTCGCCGGGCCGTTCCACGGGGACCCGTTCTCGATCGTGAGCGTCACGTCGGCCGTCGTCGGCCCGTTCGACCTCGGCACTGTGGTGCTGCGCTTCGCGCTGAAGATCGACCCCTATACCGCGCAGGTCAGCGTCGACCCATCGGCCTCGGAACCGATCCCGACGATCCTCGACGGGATCGTCACGCACGTCCGAGACATCCGGGTGTACATCGACCGGCCACACTTCACGCTGAACCCCACCAGCTGCAATCCCTTGGCGATCGGGAGCACGCTGACGAGCAACCTGGGGCAGAGCGCGACGGTCACCTCGCCTTATCAGGCATCGAACTGTCAGGCGTTGCCGTTCCAACCCCAGTTCAGTGTCTCGACGTCGGGGAAGACGTCGCGTGCGAACGGTGCGAGTCTCGCGGTGAAGCTGGGGTACCCCTCGGGGACGCAGGCGAACATCGCGAAAGTCAAAGTCGAACTCCCCAAGGCCCTCCCCTCCCGCCTGACGACGCTGCAGAAGGCGTGCTCGGCCGCGCAGTTCGAAGCGAACCCCGCGGGGTGCCCCGCGGCGTCGGTCGTAGGTCACGCGAAGGCGATCACACCGATCTTGCCGGTCCCGTTGGAAGGCCCGGCGTACTTCGTTAGCCACGGTGGGGAAGCGTTCCCGAGCTTGATCGTCGTGCTGCAGGGGTATGGGGTGACCGTGAACCTCGTCGGCTCCACGTTCATCAGCAAAGCGGGGATCACGAGCAGCACGTTCAAGGCGGTCCCCGATGTCCCCGTCGGCACGTTCGAGCTCACGCTCCCCGAGGGCAGGTACTCCGCGCTCGCAGCGACCGGGAACCTCTGCAACCAGAAACTCTCGATGCCTACCGAATTCGTCGCTCAGAACGGCGTCGTGCTCAAGCAGAGCACCAAGATCAAGGTCGAAAGCTGCCCGAAGACCAGGACGAAGAAGAAGAGGAAGGCGAAGAAGAGGACCAAGCACCACGGCGAGAAGGGCCACGGGAAGCATAGGAAGTAGCCAGCCCACCTCGACGGGCACGCCACCAGCCCGGTTCCGCGCTGCGAACGCCGCTGCCGGCGGAGCCGGCCATCCCAAAAAAGAACCGCCCGGGACTCAGAAGAGCTCACGCGGCCACAGCCGCTTGGCTCGTACCACGTTGACCTCCGCCGCCAGCACCGTCACCTGGCCCCCGAGGTACAGCCATGTCAGCAGGCCCAGCACGAACGCGAACAGCCCCGAGGTCTGCTGTGCGTGGCGCACCACGTGGTCCACGTAGTAGCCGCCGACGTGCTCGAGGGCCTGCCACAGCACCGTCGCCACCACCACGCCGGGAAGCAGGTCGCGGGTCTCCACCTGCCTCACGGTGAGCAGCCGGAAGGCTGTGAAGAACAGCAGCAGGTTCGCTGCCAGCGCCGCCAGGACTCCCGCGAGCACTTCGACCGCGCCGGCCGTCTGCGCGGTGACGTACCCCGCGGCTGCCGTCGAGACGATGCTCAGCACGCCGAGCGTCGTCAGCAGGGCGAGGCCGCGCAGGCGCCACACCACGAAGTTCGACCGCTCCCTGCGAGGCACTTTCCAGACCACGTCGAACGCGTTGCGCGTCGCGCCCGTGATGCCGAGGCCCGCGAGCAGCGCGCCGAGCAGGCCGATGCCCAGCGCCAGGCCGGAGCCCCTCAGCGAGTGCACGTTCTCCTCCAGCTGGTTGCCGATGATCGGGAACTGACTGAGCGTGGAGTGCAGCACGCTCTCCTGTGCGCTCGGGTTGCCCTGCAGCACGAAGCCGAGCACCGTCACGAACACCAGCAGTAGCGGGAACAGTGAGAAGAACCCGTAGTACGCGATCAGCGCGCCCAGCTGGACGCCCTGGTCGTCGTCGAACTTCTTCAGCACCGCCACGGTGAACGCCAGCGGGCCGCGGCGCTGCTGGAAGCGATCGACCGCGCTCAGGCCCTTGCGGATCTGGGAGGGGGGTCCGCTGGGCGCAGGGTGCGACATGCCTGTGTGTCTACCCCATCCGCGCTGCGCACGTCGCTCCCGGGCGCTGGCCTGCACGCTGGCCGCCCCTTCGCGGACCCCGTAGAGCAGGTCGCGCTCGTGGCGCGCGCCGCGCACGACGGGCTGCTGCGCGCTCACCGCCACCGCCTGCGCCGGGAGGACCTGGAGGACTGCTACAGCCAGGCCGTGCTCGAGCTGCTCGCGGCTGCGCGCGCCGGGCGGCGGTTCTCCTCCCGCGAGCACCTCGCCAACGCGCTCGAGCAGCGCTTCCTCTCGCGCGTGCTCGACCGCCGCCGCGCGGTCGCCGGACGCAGCCCGATGGCCGCCGCGCTGGAGGGGGCGCTCCCGCTCGGGGGTCCGGGGGAGCGGGAGGTGGAGGTCGTCGACCCGCGCGCGGAGGTCCACCCGCTGGTCGTCCTTCGGCTGCAGTTACAGCGAGTGGCAGAGCTCGCGCCGCTCCTGAGCGACGACCAGCGGCTGGTGCTCGCCTGCCAGGTCGCCCTGGGTATGAGCCGCGCAGAGTTCTGCGAGCAGTTCGGCTGGTCCTTCGAGCGCTACCGCAAGGTCGCCCTCCGCGGCCGTGGGCGGCTGCGGCGGCTGATCGAGGCCCCTGCGCTTGACGAGCCGGGTCGTGTCCCACTCTCCGAGCCGGGTCGGACTAAGCAATAGGGACCCACCTATGACATCCCTCACTACCCCCATAGGCGCGTCCCTTGGGACGCCGCAGGTCGGTTGCAGGCACGACCTCACGGCGCTGCCCACCCGCGCGCACGCGGCCGGGGGCCGGGCCTCTCCCCGCCTTGGCCCTCGGTCGCTCGCGTGGTCCCCTCGACCCCGGCGCGGCCTGTGACACCGCTGCGTCGGCCGCCGCGTCAGGTCTACCGCGTGTACTCAGAAGAGGAGTTCCTCGCCGCGGAGGATTGGTCGCTGGAGCCGCCCGCCGAGGGGCCGAACTCGAGCCCATGGGGACGTGTCGCTGGTCTCGCGGCCCTGACCGGCGCCGTGGCGGCGGTGGCGGGTGTGGTGGTCCTGAGCGCCTCGCGCTCCACTGTGAGCCGGCGGAGCACGCTCGGCCTGTCTGCAGGCAACAGATCGTCCCGGTTCGCTCCGGTCGCGTCGCCCGTTTTCTCGCGGCCGCGCAGCCGCGACCGGCGCCCACATGGACGCGCCCTGCGGGGGCCCGCCGCGCCTCGACGCACGGCGCGGCACCGGGATGTCCGCGAGCTCGCGCAGACGGCGGTCCCCGTGGCTGTCGCGACTCACGAGGCTCCTCCACAGATGGACGTCCCCGTGCACCCAGTGGACACCGCCTCCGACGTCGTGTCCACCCCCAGCTCTGCGCCGGCGCATGAGGCCCGCTCCGAGTTCGGGTTCGAACGGTAGGTCCGGTGGGTTCCGTCTCGTCCCACGGAGTGACTCTCACCCCTCGGACCCTGTGGCGCATCCGCCTTGCGCGCGAGGCGCCTCGCCACCTGCTCCACGCGCTGGCACTCGCGGGGTTGCTGGCGAGCGCGCGCTTCGCGCTCGACCCCCCGCGCGCGACGGTGCCCACCGCGCTGCTGCGGCGCGCCCCCGCGCAGGACCTCGCGGCGGAGGGCTTCGCGACACTGTTCGCGCGCGCCTACCTCACGTGGGAAGCGCAGGACCCCGAAGCCCACGAACACGCGCTCGCGCCGTTCGTGGGTTCCGGGATGGACGCCGACGCCGGCCTGCAGCCCCCCGCGGGCGGTGAGCAGCGGGTGCAGTGGACGCAGGTCGTCCAGGCCCGCGAACCCCTCCCGGGGCTCCACGTCTACACGGTGGCTGCGCAGACCGACACCGCGGGGCTCCTCTACCTCACCGTGAGCGTGCTCCACCCGGCCGGGGGCGGGCTGGCGCTGGCCGGTTACCCCGCGTTTGTGGGGCCGCCCGCCTCCGGCCCCGCCCAGACGAGCGGCGAGGGGCGCCTGCGCCAGGTCGCCGACCCGGAACTGTCGACCGTGGTGGAACGCGCCTTGCGCAACTACCTCGCCGGCTCCGCCTCCGAGCTCGCCGCGGACCTCGCTCCCGGCGCGCGCGTCTCGCTGCCCGGGGAGGGGCTGGCGCTGCAGTCGCTGCAGAGCCTGCAGTTGGCGCCCGGCGCGGGAGCGGTCCTCGCGGTTGTGCAGGCCCAGGACCAGCGTGGTGCCCAGTACACGTTCTCCTACGAACTCGACGTCGCCCGCGCCCAGGGCCGCTGGGAGATCGCGGCGATCCAGATGGACCCCGACAGCTGATGGGTACAGGCCAACGAGACCACGCAAGGAGAGGTGTCATGAATGCTCCCACTCGGCCCCAACTGGGCCACATCAAGCCTCAATCGTGCCCCTCCAAGCAGGGATCTCGCCGTCGGCCCTCCGCGCGCGCCGTCCTACTCACCGGCTTCGCCGTCGTCTACTGCGCCTGCCTCGCCCTCCTGCCCCTCGCCGCGCGCGCGGCGGTTGCCACCGCCCCCAGGGCTGCTGGCGCCCAGACGGCGGCGGGCGGTGAGTCCGGGACCAATGGGTCCTCAGAAGAAGGCAGCTCGCTTGAAGTGGCAGCCTCGAAGGCGGGGAGCACCGGCCGCAAGGTGGCGATGAGTCTGATCGGTCTGGCGTTCGCGATCTCCGGCATCGTGCTCGCCTTCCGCCGCGACTTCAAGGAGGCCGCGGGCGTATTCGCCGTGGGGATCGTGGCGGTGCTGCTCGCGACCCCCGCGGGCCTCAACCTGCTGCAGGACACTGTCAACTCGCTGTTCGGGTCCTGACGCGAGCGGCCTGGGATCCTGACGCGAGCGCCGATGTGGCCTCACGGGAGCGGCGATGGGAGCTAACGCGAGCGGCCTTTTCGGTGCATAGCGATGGAGATCCGCTCCTACCGCGCGGTGTTCGACCTCGAGCGGCGCATCTACCGCGTCGACCGGCTGCGCCTCAACCCCGGTGGCATCCCCCTGCGAGGGGTCGTCTACTGCTTCGCGCTGCTCGCGGGTCTCGCGCTCCTCGGCCCGCTGCCGCTGCTGGGGGCGGTCGTGAGAGCGCTGCCCTGGTACCTGCGCGACCTCGTGCTTCCCGGGGGCGGCGCGGCGCTCCTCACGGTGATCCGCATCGAGGGACGGCCGTTTCACCTGGCGGCCGCCGCGCTGCTGCGTCACGCCCTCGGCCCGCGCTCTCTCGCCGGCTCGTGCGTGCTCGCTGGCGAGCACCCGGGCGCCGGCCTGCGCACGTGCGTACGTCTTCAGCGCGTCTGGCACCCGGGGAGTCTGCTCATACTCCCCGACGGCTCGGACGCGCACCTTCGCCGCCTGCGCTACACCGGCCCGGGAGCGGTGCTCGTGCGGGTCGCCCACGTGCGTTCTGGCCGGCGCTCCGGCCTCGTCGGGCGCTTGGGCGGGCTGAGTCCGCGCGGCCGTCCGCACGTGACGTTGCGGGAGCTGCCCGAGCACCAGCGGGCGATCGATGGAGTGGCGATCGCGCTGGAGCGCGGGGCGTGCCTGGAGGTGCGCTGAGCGGATGCCCGGTGCCGGTGGTTTACATCGGGGCGCTGCGCCGGCGCCCGGGAGCGTTGTGCCCGGGCCTCGCTGCGACGAGGAACGCTCGCACGCACTGTGTTACGCTGTATGCGATATGGCTGAGAATGCTCGTGGACAGCTCTCGATGCGCCCGCCGCTGACGACGCTCGAGCGGTTGCGCCGCCGCGCGCGGCTTGCCGGGGAGCCACGGACGACGCTCGCCGAGCGGTACCTGGCCGAGGGGTTGCTGATGGACGAAATCCCGGGTATCCACTTCGTCGATGGCGCGATGGGCCGCCGCCCGGCGCTGATGGGGTCGGGCTTGGACGTGTGGGAGATCATCGAAGTGGTCAAGGACAACGGCTCCGCGGCGGAGGCTGCTGCTTACCTCGAGGTCGAGCCGCGGCTGGTCGAGCTGGCGCTCCGCTACTACGGCTCCAACCGCGAGGAGATCGAGGACTGGATCGCGCGTGTGCACGAGCTCAGCGAGCTCGAGGAGGCGCGGTGGCGTGCGGCCCAGGAAGCGATCGGCGCGTGAGGCTGCTGCTGGATGAGCACCTCTCCCCAGAGATCGCCCGCCAGCTTCGAGTCCGCGGCCACGACGTGCTCGCGGTCGCGGAGCGCCCCAACTTGCTCGGCCGCTCCGATCGCGTGCACTTCGCCTCGATGTCAGAGCAGCGCCGAGCGATCGTCACGAGGGATCTCGGCGACTTCCGCCCGCTGCTGGCCGAGGCGCTGCGCGCTGGAGCGAAGACCTATGGGCTGGTCTGCGTGCCGGCCCGCGTCTCGCTGAGCCGCGAGTCGATCGGGCGCCTGGTGGACTCGCTGGAGCGGCTGTTACGGGAGCACCCGGGAGACGACGCCGCGATCGATCGCGGCGGCGAGATCTGGCTCACGGTTGTGACGTAGTTCGGTCCCTCTGCGGCTTGGGGCGTCGGAATAGGGAGGCAGGGACCTCCCATGAACATGCGCCCCCCGCTCAGCATGGTCTACGGCAACCTCGTGTTCGGCGAGGGGTACGACGACGCGTGGGCGGCGTTCGCCGTGCCAACCGCATCGTATGAGTGGCTCTCCGAGGACGGCAAGCGCGGGCGCTTTCTCGCGCTGCTCGGCGCGGTGGAGGCGGCGGGCGCCGATGTGCAGATCGTGCGCGTCAGCAGGCAGTGGGAGGTTGCGGTGTACGTCCGCGAGATGGCCGGGGAGTCCCGCGCGCGGCGGCGGTACGTAGCCGAGCACGCGAGACGCCTGGAAGAGCTGGAGGCGCAGAGGGCGGCGGTGTTCGTGATCGTCAGCCTGCGCGATCCGGAGCGCGATGTCGCGTCGTACGTGTCCCGCGCAGTGGAGCGGGGGCCGCGCGAGTGGGTGGGAGCGCTCAGGCGCGGGGTGCTCCCGCATGATCGAAGGCTGTTGCGCGCCACGGAACTCGAGCGGGCGCGGGTGCGGGCCGATCAAGCGCATGCGCGTCTGGCGGACTTCCTCGCGGCGAGGCCGGCGAGTAGCGCGGAGTTGCAGTGGCTGGTGCGCCGTGGGTTCTGCCGGGACCTAGGGGAGCCCGAAGTGGATGGCCTGCACGAGCCGCGGGCGCTTGTGTGTGAGCGCAATGGCGAGGCGGTGTTGGCGCCGCTGGAGGGGGACGTGGTGCGGTGGGGCGAGGGGTGGGTGGAGCAGCGGCCGCGGGCGCTGCGGATCGAGTCCGAGCTGGGGGTGAGCTGGCAGGCGCAGCTCGTGGTAGGCGCGCTGCCCGAGCAGGTGCACTTCCCGGGGGCGCGCGCGGAGTTGATGTTCGCGCCCGTGGAGTCGCTCCCGTTCGGCGTGGACCTGTCGCTGAACGCGCGGTACCTGCCCAACGAGTTGGCGCTGCGGATCGCGCGGCGGCGCATCCAGGACGCCGACCAGATCCTGCGCGCGGAGTCCGACGGCGAGCAGGGGGTGACTGACCTCGGCTACCGGCGCACGCAGGAGGCCCGCGACTTGCTCGCGCACCTGCAGGCGTCAAGTCGCCCGCCGCTGCTGCGGGCGACGCTGGCGATCGCGGTGGCGGCGCGTGGGGAGGAGGAGCTCGAGGAGCGTGTGGAGGTGTGCCGGCGGGCGTACGGGGAGATCCGCCTGCACCGTCCGGCGGGGGATCAGCTGGCGCTGTTCTGTCAGCACCTTCCCGGGCAGCGCACGCGCGTGGCTGGCTATGACGACACGCTGACCACCGAGCAGGTCGCGGCGATGGTGCCGACCGCCACGCATGAGGCGGGCAGCGCGACGGGCTTCTACCTCGGCCACACGCTGAGCGGGTCGGCGCGGCCGGTGCGCTTCAACTTGCGCGAGGGGTCAGAGCGCGACCGCAATACGACGATCCTGAGCCTGGGGGCGCTCGGCTCGGGCAAGACGACGCTCGATCAGAAGCTCAAGTACGAGGGGTTCCTACAGGGCGCGCGCGTGATCGACTGCGACCCGAAGGGCGACCATCGCTTCCACCTGCTGGAGCAAGTGGCCCCGCACGTGGAGTGCATCCCGCTGCGCCCCGACCCGGCGCTGCGCGGGGTGCTTGACCCGCTGCGCGTGGCGCCCGAGTCGCTGCGCCACGACACCGCGGTGTCATTCCTGCGCGACCTGCTGCCGGTGCGCGCGGAGCCGGCGTGGGAGACCGCCGTGGTGGGCGCGGTGGACCGCGTGAGCCGCCGCGCGCGCGAGCCGACGTGCGGGGAGGTAGTCCGCGCGCTGCGCGAGGGCGATGAGACCGACGCCCAGGTCGCAAAGACGCTTGAGGTGTACGCCCGCTCGGGGCTGACCCAGCTCGGCTTCGCGGACCCCGAGGTACGGCTGCCGCCGGTCGGTCACCGCCAGGTCACGTACCTGCCGATCCGCGATCTACCGAGCCCCGATCCGAACGCGCCGCGCTCCGAGCACTCCCAAGCCGAGCGCGTGGGCGAGCAAGTCGTGCGGCTGATCGCGATGTTCGCGATGCACCTGATGGGCACCGAACGCGAGCGGCTGAAGATTTTCAGTTTTGACGAGGGCTGGCGCTTGCTGAAGGACCCCGTGGGCCGCACGCTGCTGGCGTCGCTGCAGCGGATGGGCCGCTCGGAGCTGGCGGTGCCGATCATCTCCACGCAGCTCGTAACCGACACGCTGGTGGGCGAGCGCGAGTCGCTGGAGAACCTGGTGGGCGCGACGTTCGTGTTCGGGATGCGCTCCGAGGCGGAGGCGCGCCGCGCGCTCGCACTGCTCGGCCTCGACCCGGAGGACCGCCGCGCGCGCCAGACCCTGCTCGAGCTCGACGCCGGTCGCTGCCTGTTCCGCGACCACCACGGGCGGGTGGAGGCGATCCAGGTCGACGTGGTTGTGCCGGCGCTGCTACGCGCGTTCTCGACGACGCCCCCGCGCCACCGGTGAGAGCGCTGGCGCTCGCCCTGGCCATCGCCCTTGCGCCGATGGTTCTCGTAGGGCCGGCGGCAGCTTCCCCGCGGCCACGCCTATCGCCCCCGCCCCGCGCGCCCACAGGACCGCCGCTCGTCTCACCACCCGCCGGCGGCCAAGTGGGGGAGGTGGGGGCCACGGAAGGCGACGCCGCGGCCTCGGCGCCCGCTAGCGGCGGCGACCCGCTCGTGGAAAACGGGCTCGGCAGTCCGCTGTGCGGCGAGGCGAGCGAACTGCCGCCGGCGAGCCAGCGCAACTGCGCGACCTCCGGCTTCGAGGCGGCCGGCGCGCCGACGGGCGACTACGGGCTGGACGTCCACATCAACACCGGGCTGCTCAGCGTCGAACTCGATGCAGCCACGGTGTTGCAGGACGACGTGGTCGAGCCGGCGTGGATGGGGCTCGTGTGGGTCGTGCACACGGTCGTCGTGGCGCTGGAGTGGTGCTTCACGTTGGACCTGCTCGACAGCTCCGCGATGGCCGACGTGGAGCGGGCGCTGCGCCAGACGCAGGCCTCGTTCACCGGGCCGTGGCTGGTGCTCGCGCTTGCGGTGGCCGCGCTGGCGGCCGCCTACAACGGGCTGGTGCGCCGCCGCGTCGCCGAGACGCTTGGCCAGGCGGCGCTGATGCTCGCGATGATGGCGGGCGGCCTGTGGACGATCGCCGACCCCGCTGGCACCGTTGGCGCGCTCGGACGGTGGGCCGACGCGGCCAGCGCGGGCACGCTCGGGGCGGTCGTGGACGGGACCCCCGCGCATGCGCCGCGGACGCTCGCGCAGAGCATGGGCGGGCTGTTCGCGGCGGTCGTGGGCGCCCCGTGGTGCTACCTGGAGTTCGGCAACGTCGGCTGGTGCGAGGACCCCGCGCGCCTGAACCCGCGGCTGCACGTCTCAGCGCTCGTGATCGCAGCGATCGCGCAGGGAGCACACTGTGCGAGCAGCGAAGCGTCGCCGGCGCTGTGCCGGCTGCTGGAAGGCGAGTCGCCGCGGGCGCTCGCGCAGAGCGCGACGCTGCTGCGCGCGGCGCGCACGAACGGGGAAGTCTTCCTCGCGCTGCCCGCCAACGGGCCGGCGCGCAACTCGGTGGAGAGCTCCGGCACGCTGCTGAGCGTCCTGTGCGGGGGCAGCGAAAACGCCACGGACTGCCGCGGGCCCACGGCGGCGGAGGCAGAGTTCCGCACCCAGGGTGGAACGTACCCCCGGCTCGCGGGCCTGCTGCTGATCGCGGTTGGCGCGGTGGGGATGGTGCTGCTGCTCGGCTTCATCGTGCTGCACCTGCTCGGAGCGGAGATCCTCAGCCTGCTCTACCTGTTGCTCGCGCCGGCCGCGGTGGTGGCCCCCGCGCTCGGCGACGGCGGCCGCGCCGCGTTCCGGACGTGGGGAACGCGCCTCCTGGGAGCGGTCTGCTCAAAGCTCGTCTTCTCGTTCCTGCTGGGGGTGGTGCTGCTGCTGACGCGCACCCTGATGGACCTCGAAGCGTTCGGGTGGTGGACCCGGTGGCTGCTCGTCACGATCCTATGGTGGAGCGCCTACCGCCAGCGTTACCGGACGCTCGGCTTCATCGCCGGCGAGCACCGCGGGCAGAACACCCACCAGCACTCGCTCCTAGAGCGCGCCCAGCAGCAGCTTGAGGGTCCTCGTACCGCGTGGCGCAAGGCGCAGTGGGTACGCAACAAGCTGTCCCGTCCCGCCCCGAGCGTGGAGCGCCGGCGGACGCTCGAGCGCATCGGCCGCCAGCGTGCACGGGCCACTGCGAACGAGCAGGTGGAGCGGATGTTCGAGCGCGAGCACGCGGTGGCGAGCGCCCACGCGGCCGCCGCCCCGGAGGCCCAAAGCGAGCTCTCCGCGAAGCGCACCCAGCTACAGCGGGTGCAGGGCGCACGGGAGCAGGCGGTGGCCGCCGGGGACACCCGCAAGGTCGCCGAACTGGACGTCCGCGCGCAGCGCGTCGAGGACGAGGTCGAGCGCGGGCAGCTTGCGCTGAACGACGCGCGGCGTACCGCCGCCGACGGCGAGCGCGCCCAGCGGCGCACCGGCCGCGTCTACACCTCCGAGCAGGCGCGCGAGCGCAACGCGTGGCTCGACGCCCAGGCGGCGCTGCCGGCCGCGAGCGACGCGCGGGGGCTCGGGCGCCTCACGGGCAACCGCTCGCAGGGCGACGCCGCCCGCGACCACGCGGGGCTCGCGAGCATCGTCGGCTACAGCCGCGAGCAGTACGAAGGACTCGCCCCCCGCTCGCAGCGAGAAGCGCGCCTGGAGATCGACCGCGAGCTCGCGTTGCGCCGAGAGCTGAGTGGCGCCGCCAATGCCGTGGCGGGATTCGAGCCCGCCCGCCCGCCCTCACCGGGTCGCCGCGAGCGCCGCCGGGCGGGCAAGGACTTCGACCGCGCGCTCGAGGAGCGCCTGCGCCAGGGCGGGCACGCTCCGCCGCGCTCCCGGACCGGAGCCCGCTCGCCCCAGGGTCCTCCGCGTGAAGGTCCCCCGCGCGAGGGGCGCCCGCACGACGCGCGCAGACAACCGCGTAGGCGCGACCCGCGAGGGCACGCCGCCGGCGGCGGGCACGGCGGGCACGAGTCCCCGGTGATGCGCGACGCCCGCGAGGTCGCCCGGCGTCGCAAACGCCAGCTGGGGGGCGGATGAAAGGACCGGCGCTCGCGACGGTGGCCGTCGTCGCCCCGTTCGCGGCGGCGTTCGGGCTCGGCGTTGTGAGCCTCGTCGTCACGAGCGGCGCGCAACCGGCGGCGCTCGCCGGGGGGGTCGGCGCCGAAGGCGCCGAGGGGTACGGCGTGTCCGCGCGGGCGCGTGCAGAAATCCCACCCGAGTATCTGCGCCTGTACCTCCAGGCCGCCGCCCGGTACGGCCTCGACTGGGCGGTACTCGCCGGAATCGGCAAGGTCGAGTGCAACAACGGCCGCGACCCCGCCCCCTCGTGTACACAGGAGGGCGCGGTCAACTCGGCCGGCGCGGGAGGACCGATGCAGTTCCTCGCGTCGACGTGGGCGCAGTACGGCGTGGACGCCGAAGGCGACGGCCCGCCCGATCGCTGGAACCCGGCGGACGCGATCTTCGGAGCCGCCAACTACCTACGAGCCTCGGGCGCCCCCGGGAACTACCACGAGGCGATCTACGCGTACAACCACGCGTGGTGGTACGTCGCCGAAGTGGAACGGTGGGCGGCGATATACAGAGGCCCACCAGGCTCCGAAATCAACGATGTCAGCGACATCGGCGCTGCGAGCGCCGCGCCGGTCGAGACGATCCCCGGCGAACGGGCCGTGCTCTCCCCTCAGAACGGCCACGTCGCGCTGATCCCCGAGGACGTACCCCCGGCGGTGCAGGCGATGGTGGTGGCCGGCAACGAGCTGCAGGACCTACCCTACGGCCCCGCCGGGCACCCCGACCCGCTGGGCGCTACGAGCGAGGACTGCTCGAGCACGGTCAACTACGTGCTCGACCGCGCGGGGGTGCGCCCGCTGGCGGAAATCGTGCGCGAGAACCCCCTCGCCCAGGACTACGTCGACTGGGGCGAGCCCGGCCCTGGGCGATGGGTGGCGATCTACGCCACCACCGCGCCCACCGACCACGTCTTCATCGTGATCGCGGGCCTGCGCCTGGATACCAGTCACGACGGTACCGACGTCGGCCCCAACCGCAACGAAAACGGCCCCCGCTGGCGCATCCTCGACCACATCCCCGAATGGGCGCACTGGTCGGTGCGCCACCCGCCGGGTTTGTGACGCCGTCATGGGCAGATCAACCCCGCTGAGCCAGAAGTCGGCCAGAAAGCTCCTGGAAGCCCATGGCTGGACTGCGACTCGCGGCGGCAAGCATGTGGTGAAGATGGAGAAGCCCCGACATCGGCCCATCACTTTGCCGAAGCACCGGGGTGGCGCTTATGGGCGCAGGTTGACCTCGGCGATTCTGAGAGAGGCAGGTCTATGATGAAGAGCATCAGACGAAAGTTGGGTTTCGTGGAAGAGCAGATCGAGATTCAGGCGCTGGTTCATGAGGAGGACGGTTCGCTCTGGGCGGAGGTGCCGAGCTGCCCGGGGCTGTTCGCATCCGGAGCAACGTTGGATGAGCTTGCGGAGGGGTTGCTGGAGGCATGGCTGCTCTACCACGACAGCGACCCAGCCGACCGATCGGAGATCGGCCAGCGGGGGTCCGGAGCAGCCTCGGCGCTGACTCTGCGCGTCCCGGCTTTCGCGTAGCGTAGATTAGCGCGCATGGCTGCCCGCAAGGTCGACTACCTGCTGATCGGAGGAGGGCTCGCGAGCGCCAACTGCGCACGGTGGCTGCGCGAGGAGGGCGCGGAGGGGAGCGTGGTGGTCGTGGGGCGCGAGCCCGACCCGCCGTACAACCGCCCGAACTGCTCAAAGGGCTACCTGCGTGGCACCGAGGAACGCAGCGAGGCGTTCTTCCGTCCGCAGGAGTGGTGGTCCGAGCAGGAGGTGGAGCTGCTGACCCGCACCAGCGTCACCGCCCTCGACGCCGGGGCGCGCACCGCCAAGCTCTCGACCAAGGAGGAGCTCGAGTTCGGCCAGGCGCTGCTCGCCACGGGCGCAAACGTGAGGCGGCTGAACGTCCCGGGGTGCGAGCTGGAGCAGATCCACTACCTGCGCACGCTTGGCAACGCCGACGCGATCCGCGCGGGCGTGGCGGACGCCGAGCACGTGGTGCTGATCGGCGGCTCCTACATCGGCTGCGAGGTCGCCGCCTCGCTGACGATGGTGGGCAAGCGGTGCACGATCGTGATGCAGGAGGAGCTCACGCTCGAACGCGGCTTCGGCCCCGCGAGCGGGCGCTTCTTCCAGGAGCTGCTGGAAACGCACGGCGTCATGATCCACGGGCGCGACGAGCTGGAGCGCTTTGAGGGCGAGGGCCGGGTGGCGAAGGTCGTCACCAAGAACGGCCTGGAGCTCCCGGCCGACGCGGTAGTGATCGGCGCGGGCGTGACCCCCGACGTGCAGCTCG
Source organism: uncultured Solirubrobacterales bacterium (assembly GCA_963701215.1). Lineage (GTDB taxonomy): Bacteria > Actinomycetota > Thermoleophilia > Solirubrobacterales > Solirubrobacteraceae > Palsa-744. Next base: position 2,357,827 of record OY969580.1, on the reverse strand, counting down.
CGCGCGGCGCCGGCCTAGAGCTGGGGCAGGCCGGGGGAGTGCGCTGCTCCGCGCGCCTGCAGAGCTCCGCCCCCGGGGTGTTCGCAGCGGGGGACATCTGCGAGTACGACTCCCCGCTGCACGGCGGTCCACTGCGGGTCGAGCACTGGGACGTCGCCTTCAACCACGGCAAGACCGTCGCGCTGAACATGCTCGGCCACGACGTCCCCCACGAGACGGTTCCCTACTTCTTCTCCGTGCTCGGCGACTGGGCGGAGCTCGAGTACGTCGGCCCGGCGCGCGAGTGGGATGAGGAGATCGTGCGCGGCTCGATGAACGAGGGCAGTTTCACCACGTGGTACGTGAAGGGCGGGCGCCTCGTCGCCGCGCTGACCGTCGGGCGCTCGGACGATCTCGACCACGCCCGCAGGCTGATGGTCGAGCGCCCGGTGCTCGACGCCGCCGCTCGCAGCGCGCTGGCCGATGTGGACAGCGAGCTGGACGCCGTGGGACGGTAGAGCCCGTTTCGCGAAGCTGTCTACATCGGCTCCTGGATCTCTCCTCGCCGGCAACCCGTTGGTCGGTCCATGCGCCTGTGAAAGTCGCTCGCAACGATTGACGGCTACACATCGGGGCTGGCGTTCCGGCCCGTCGGGCAGTAACATCCCTTGCGTTCATACGGTCGGTGGTCGAGGGAAGCCGGTGAGAGTCCGGCGCGGACCCGCCACTGTGACCGGGGATGCCCCTGCTACGCGCGTCGGAGCGCGAGCCACTGATCGGCCGCCGGCCATCGGGAAGGCGCGAAGGGTAGGCCCGGGAGCCAGGAGACCTGCCTCCGGCCGCAAGCCCACAAGCCCTCGTGGAAAGGGGTTGGCTCCATGCTCGTCATCGCTCGTCGTACCCGCCCGACGCTCGCCGGCGTCCTCATTGGTCTCCTTGCGGTGCTGGTCTCGTGCGCGACCGCGCTTGCGGCGCCGGTCACGGTCAAGCTGCGCGTCGAGGGTCCGACCGAGACGCTCTTCGAAGGAGAAGTCGCGACGCAGGGCGAAACGTTCGAAACGCTCTCCAGCAAAGGTCCCCACCCGTGCGACTACTCGGAAAACGGCTTCGGTGGGCGCGAAGCCAATGGTGGCAGCGCCGGCGGTACGCCGACCACAGCACTGCGCGACGCGGCGCGTGCGAATGGGCTTGCCTTCAACGCCGAATGGTTCGGCTCGGGCGCCGAAGAAAACGGAAATCCAGGGGACTTCCTCGTCACTCAGGTCGGCTCAGACGAAAACGAAACGTCACCCCCCTACGACTCGTGGGGCTATGCAGTCAACGACACGACCGCGCCCGTGGGCGGCTGCCAGATCGCGCTCGCCCCCGGCAGCGAAGTGCTGTGGGCCTACAACTACTTCAACCTGCACCACCTGCTGAGCCTGACCGGTCCCGCGAGCGTCGACGCCGGCACGCCCTTCTCCGTGCACGTCGTCGACGGGCAGACCGGCCAGCCGATCGCGGGCGCCGCGATCGGCGAAGTGTTCGCGGGCGTCACGACCCCGATCCCCGGTAGCTCCACGACCGACGCGAACGGCAACGCCACGATCGCGCTCGCCCACACGGGGACCGTGACGCTCAAGGCCACACAGGCTGAATCGGTGCGCTCGGGTGGCTTGGTCGTGTGCGTCCACAACGGCAACGACGGCACCTGCGGAACCACGGTCGCCTGTGCGACGGCGTCCACGTGCGTCCTCTGTGCGGCAACGTCCTCCTGCGGTGGTCCACTGGGCCCGGGCACCGGGCCTCCGCCGCCTCCGGAGGTGGCCCGTGCGGCCGGAGTCGTGCGTGGTCGCGTCTACTCCCGTCGCGCGGCTCCTCGCATCCTCGGGGGAAGCGTCGAAGTCCCCGCCGGGGACACGCTCCACGAGGTGCGAATCGCGCTCGCGCGCAGCGTCCACCACCGCTGCTTCGCGTTCAGCGGGCGCAGGGGAGCCTTCGTGCGTGCCGGCTGCCACACGACACGCTTCTTCGACGTGGCCGACACCACATCGTTCAGCTACCTGCTCCCGGCCCGGCTGCCCGCGGGTCGATACGTCTACGACGTCGAGGCCTTGAACGATGCGGGTCACGCTACACAGCTCGCGGACGGAGTGAGTCACGTCGTCTTCTATGTCAAGTAGGAGACACCGGGGCGGCGGTCGGTGGCGTGTGTGGCTCGCCGCGCCGGCTGCTGTCCTGCTCGCCGGCTGCGGCCTCGGTGCGGGGCCCACGCCCGGCGGGGTGCGCCTGGACGTCACGCGCGACTTCGGGGTGCAGCCTGTGCTCGCCCTGCGCGCCCCCCGCGTGCAGGGCCAGGAGACGGTGATGAGCCTGCTGGAGCGCAACGCCGCCGTCACCACCCGCTACGGCGGCGGTTTCGTGGAGAGCATCGCGGGGCACTCCGGCGGCTCTGAAGGCGGGGAACCGGACGACTGGTTTTACTACGTCAACGGCGTGCAGGCGTCCAAGGGCGCGGCCGAGACGAACGTGCACCCGGGGGACCGGGTGTGGTGGGACCTGCACGACTGGGGCCAAACCGATGAAATACCGGCGGTCGTCGGCTCCTACCCCGAGCCGTTCCTGCACGGGCTCGAAGGGCTGCGCCAGCCGGTTCGCGTGGAATGCACGCAGCCCGAAGGCAGCCCCTGCCTCACGGTTCGCGCCCACCTGCGCGCTGCGGAGGTGCGCTTCGCGCTCGCCGCGCCGGCGCCCGCCGGGGAGCCCGACACGCTGCGCCTGCTCGTCGGCACGTGGCCGCAGGTGCGTGGCGACTTCAACTCGCAGGCGCTCGAACGCGGCCCCCGCGCAAGCGGGGTGTACGCGCGCGTGACCTCCTCGGGGCGCGCGCTCGCGCTGCTCGACGCTTCCGGTGCCACTGTGCGCACGCTCACGGGCAGCGCCGGGCTGATCGCCGCCACCCGCGCCGGCGAAGGAGACCCCGAATGGGTCCTCACTGGCACCGACGCCGCCGGCGTGGCCCTGGCCGCGCACGCCCTCGACGAAGCAGCGCTGCACGACCGCTTCGCTGTCGCGGTGACCGCCACGGGCGCCGTGCTGCCCCTACCCCAACCGAGCCCCGGCCCATGAACCGCACCGGGCTGCTCCTGTACCGTCCCCTCGCGAGCCCGCTGCACGCGACACGCGCCGGGGTCGCGGCGCTGTGGGCGCTCGCGCTCACAGCGGCCACGCTGCTGCTCTACCACCCCCTCGCGCTTGCCGCGCTCGTGCTCGCGGTCCTCGGCGCCGGTTGGGGGGCGGGGGTCGGCCGCGAGCTCACGCGCGCCCTGCGCGTGGCGCTGATCGTGGGGCTGCCGATCGTCGCGGTCAACGTGCTCGTCTCCCGCGAGGGCCTCACCGTGTTCGCACGGCTCGGTGACCTCGGCCCCTTCGGACAGGGCGACCTGACGGTCGAGGCGCTCGTGTTCGGCGCGGTGGTCGCGCTGAAGGTCACGATCCTGATCCTCGCCTCCGCGCTCGCGAGCCTCGCGGTGGACCCCGACGCGCTGCTGCGGATCTTCCGCCGCCTCTCCTTCCGCTCGGCGCTCACTGCCTCGCTCGCGGTGCGCATGATCCCCCTGCTGGCCGCCGACGCCCACCGTCTCGCCGAGGCGCAGCGCACCCGCCCCGGCGGTGGGACCGCGGGAGGATCGCCCAGCGGTGGAGTCGCTGGACGCGCGGCCGGCAGCGCCCGTGGGCGCGTCGTGCTGCTCAGCGCGGTGCTCGCCGGCTCGCTCGACCGCGCGATGGACGTCGCCGCCACGCTCGAGCTCCGCGGCTTCGCCGCCGCCCCACGGGCCCCGCGAGTGCAGTGGCCGTGGTCGCGCCACGACCTCGCCTTCGCCGCCTCCGGGGCGGCCGTCCTCGCACTTGCACTGCTCGCACGGCTCGGCGGCGCCGCCTCGTTCACCGCGTACCCGCTGGTGCACGCGCCCGTCGGCCTGGGCCTGTGCGCGCTCTGCGTGGCGCTTGCGCTCGCGGTGCTGCTTCCGTTCTGCGACCGCCGGGGGATCGAGCTGTGATTCTGAACACGCACGGCCCAAGATGGGCTGATGGAGCTCGCCACGCGGCGGACGAGCTGAAGGCGCTTGGGCCGGAGCGCCACGCGGGGCGGCGGGGTAGGAGGACCGAAGCCGGGAGACACGCGCCTGCGGCGCGAATCCCCGTTTCGGCCAGCCCTCACCACCTCGGTGCTGTACCCACACGCGCGGACAATCCCTCATGAACGTCCTCTCTTTTCACGGCGTCACGTACCACTACCCCGCCGCGGACCGTCCTGCTCTGGAGGACGTGTCCTTCGAGGTGGCCGCGGGCGAGTTCTGCCTACTCGCAGGCCTCTCCGGGGAGGGCAAGTCGACGCTGTTGCGCGCCGCCTGTGGGCTGGTGCCGCACTTCCACGGCGGGCGCTTCGCGGGCCGCGTGGAGCTCGCAGGCCTCGACACGCGCGAGCACGGGCCTGCGCGCCTTGGGACGCTCGCGGGTGCGCTCTTCCAGGACCCCGAGACGCAGCTCGTGATGAGCTCCGTGCGCGCTGAGCTCGCGCTTGCGTTGGAGGCTCGCGGGCACGGCGCGGCGGCGGTCGCACGCGGGGTCGAGGAGGCGGCGCTCGCGCTCGGTGTGGACCACCTGCTGGACCGTCCCACGCACACGCTCTCCGGTGGGGAGCAGCAGCGCGTCGCGCTCGGCGCCGCGCTCGCGGGCCGCCCGCCAGTGCTGCTGCTCGACGAGCCCACCTCTCAGCTCGACCCTGTCGCCGGGGACGAGCTGCTCGGGCTGCTGCGCCGCCTCAACCAGGAGTGGGACGTCACCGTGCTGCTCGCCGAGCACCGCCTCGAGCGCTGCCTGCCGGCCGCCGACCGCGTGCTCGCTATGCGCGGGGGGCGCGTCGCGCACGACGGCTCCCCCGGCGCGTTCCTGGAGTGGGCCGGTCGTGAGGAGCCCGCGCTGCAGACCCCCGGCGCCCGCCTGTTCTCCCTCGCCGGGCTCGACCCCCCGCCGGTGGGCGTCAAGCAGGCGCGCGCCGCGCTGCGTGACCGCGGACTGTTGTCTGCTGAGGGGGTATGCTCCCCGACGCCCCCTGCCGTCGTCGCTACAGCAGTGGACAATCGCAGGCAGGGGGTCACCAGCGGGTCCGCCGCGTTTGTGTCCCTCGCCGTGCCCGTCACGCCTCCTGCCCCCGCGCCTGCGTCCACTCCGGGGCCACCGCTCCCGCCGCGCCCTCCGCCGCGCCGTCCCTCGGTCGCCGGCTGCTCCGCCGGGACACCCGCCCCGCTCCGGCGCTCCACCTGCGCGGTGTGTGGCACGAGCTCCACCGCGGGCCCGCGATCCTGCGCGGCGCCGACCTGCGCGTACAGCCGGGGGAGACCGTTGCCCTGATGGGTCGCAACGGCGCCGGCAAGTCCACGCTGCTGCGCCACGCCGCCGGGCTGCTGGAGCCCACCCGCGGGCGCATCGAGCGGGCGGGGCACGTCGCGCTGCTGCTGCAGAACCCCTCCGACTACTTCCTCCACGACCGCCTCGACCGCGAGGCTTCCCCTCGCGCGCTTGCGCTAGCCGGCCTCGCGGAGGAGGGGGCGCGCAACCCCCGCGACCTCTCCGGCGGGGAGCGCCAGCGGCTCGCGCTCGCCATCGTCACCGACGGGGGCGAGGAGCCCGCGGTGCTCGCGCTCGACGAGCCCACCCGTGGGATGGACCGCCACGCCAAGGCCCTGCTCGCCGAGGAGCTGCGCCGCCGCGCCGCCCGCGGCCAGGCGGTGGTGGTCGCCACCCACGACCCCGAGTTCGCGTGCGCGTGCGCCGTCCGCGCGGTGCTGCTCGCCGACGGACGCGTGATCGCCGACGGTCCCGCCGCGGAGCTGCTCGCCGGCGGGTGGTACTTCGCGACCGAGACCGCCCGCATCCTCGGCGGCGCCGGGGGCGCGCTGGCGCCGGAGGAGGGCGCGGAACTGCTCGCCCGTCGCTCCGCCGACGCTCCTCCCGCGGCCGCGCCACCGGGGAGCACGAGCGTCACCTCTCCTGGCCCTGCGCTAGCCGCCGCGGGCGCGCCGTCGACCCCACGCCTGCGAGGGAGGGCCTCCGCTCCGGCCGATAGGGCCTCCGCTACGGCGTCGGGCGTTCGCTGGCCGATCTTCGATCGGTCGGAGGCCGGGCGGTGAGCTGGCCCCTTGCCACCTTCCTGCTGGTCGGCCTTGTGCTGCTCGCCGGCTGGTTCGCCTACGAGCGCTCCCGGCCCTCCGCACGGATGGTGGCCGTCGTGGCGACCCTTGCCGCCGTGGCCGCGCTCGGGCGCGACGCGTTCGTGGCACTCCCCGAAGTCAAGCCGATCACCGCGATCGTGCTCGTCGTCGGTTACGTGCTCGGGCCCCTCCCCGGCTTCGCCGTGGGGGCCATTGGGATGCTCGCCTCCAACGTCATGCTCGGCCAGGGTCCCTACACCCCCTGGCAGATGGCCGCCTGGGGGATGGTCGGCGTGGCGGGCGCCGTCCTGGGGCGGCTCACCGGCAGGCGCCTCGGGCGCCTGCCCCTGGCGCTCGCCTGCGGCCTCGCCGCACTCGCGGCCACGGAGGTCATGAACGTGTACACGTGGACCCTCGGCGCCACCCACACGCTCGCGGCTTTCCTGCTCATCGCCGGGGCGACCGCACTCTCCTTCAACCTCGTGGACGCCGGTGCCTCGTTCCTCTTCGGTCTCGCCTTCGCGCCCGAGCTCGCGCGGGTGCTGATCCGGATGCGTGCCCGCATGGACGTCCGCTGGGAGGCCTCCGGTGCTGGCGTGCCCGCTGTGCTCGCCCTCGCGCTCGGCCTTGCCGGCGCGTTGCTGGCCGGCGGCGGGTCAGCCCGCGCCGACGTCCTACGCCCGGTCGGCGCCCCCCCGGCGGTCTCCACGGCGACAGCCACGCCGCTCGTCTCTCCCGCGAGCCTCTCGGCGGCCCTGCCCTTCGCCGTGGTGCCCCCGGCCACCGCCTCGCCGCTCGTCGCTCCCGAGGGCGTCTCCTCGGCCCCGCCACTCGCCGCGGCCACCGCCTCCGCTGCACGCGTGAACGTCTCCCCTGAGCTCGGCTACCTCGCCTCCGCGCAGGACTCCGACGGGGGGTGGGGCGCCGCGGCGGGGCAGCCCCCCAGCGAGCTGTACTCGGCGTGGGCGGCGCTGGGCCTAGCGGCCGTCGGGCGCCCCCCGCAGAGCGTGCGCCGCGACGGCCACACGGTGCTCGAAGCGCTGCGCGCGCAGGCCGGCACCCTCGAAGGCCCCGGCGACCTCGAGCGCACGATGCTCGCGCTGCGCGCCTGCGGCGCCCCCGTGACCTCGCTGGCCGGGAAAAACCTGCTGGCGGGGCTGCTGCGCTACCGCGCCGCCGACGGGTCCTTCTCCAACCAGGTCAACCTCACGGCGTTCGCCGTCTTTGCCGTGCGCGCTGCGGGGTACCCGGCGAGCAACTCCACTGTGCGCGCTGCGGGCGCGTGGATCGCTGGACAGCAGGACTCCGACGGCGGCTTCAACTTCGCCGAGCGGGGGGGCTCCTCCGACGTGGACGACACCGCCGCCGCCCTGCAGGGGTTCATTGACGCGGGCACCCACAGCGGCGCGGGCGTCTCGCGCGCGGTCGCGTTCCTCGTGCACGCTCAGAACCCCGACGGCGGCTTCCCCGAGCAGCCGGGAGGCGAATCGAACGCCCAGTCCACCGCGTGGGCCGTCCAGGGCCTCGTCGCGGCCGGCCTCGACGTGGAAGCCGTCCGCCACCGCGGCAGCCGCTCCCCGCTCGGCTACCTCGAAAGCCTCGTGGCCCCCAACGGCAGCGTGCGCTACTCCCGCACGAGCGCTCAGTCACCGGTGTGGGTCACCGCGCAGGCGCTCACCGCGCTCGCCCGCGCGCCGTTCCCAATCGGGTGAGCGGCCCGCGACGCGGGTGCGCGGTGAACCTCTACCCTCTGGCGAGTATGTCGAGCGCACCTTTGACGGCAACGCCGCGCGTTGCGCCACACGACGCGGGCGGGCCGGCGCGCGAGCTCGCCGGCCGGCCGGGGGGCGCGTGGGCGCTGCGTGCCGCCGGGCTGTGCCTGGTCGGGATGGCCGCGACGTGGACGCTCGCGGAGCTCGTCCCTGCGGTTCACCTACGCGACGCAGTGCTGCTCAACGACTTCACCCGGCTCCGGCGCCCCGGCGTCGACGCCCTAGCCAAAGACCTGCTGCACCTGCTTGATCCCCTGCTCTACACCGTATGGGCACTGCTGTTGGTCGCCGTCGCGCTGCTGCGCCGCCGTCCGCGGGTGGCGCTCGCGGTGGCGGTGGTGGCGCCCGCCACACCTGGCCTCGCCGAGCTGCTCAAGCCGCTGCTCGCGCACCCCCACGACAGCGTCGGCTGGGAGTGGATCGGCCCCGCGTCCTGGCCGAGCGGTCACGCGACCGCGGCGATGACGCTCGTGCTGTGCGCGCTGCTTGTCGCTCCCCACCGTCTGCGTCCGGTGGTCGCGGCGCTCGGCTGTGCGGTCGCGGTCGCGGTCGGCTGCTCGCTGTTGATCCTCGCGTGGCACATGCCCTCCGACGTACTCGGCGGCTACCTGCTCGCCGCGCTGTGCGTCTCGCTGGCTGTGGCCGCGATGGGCCGCAGGTGGGACGAGCCTGGGCCGTTCTGGGGGCGCCGCGGGTCTGTGGGCTCTCCACACGCAGGCTGACGGTCCCGTCGGGGTCGGGCGCCGGGTCGGGGCGCTGTGGTCGGGTGGCGAGGTCACGGCGCTGGGGTCGGCGCGCAGGCGTCAGGGTGCTGCGGTCAGGGCGCCGGCGTCGCCCCGTGGGCTCCCGGGTCCCACAGGGACTCCGCCTCCTCGTTGGCGGCGCGCGCGAGAACGAACAGCAGGTCGGAGAGCCGGTTGAGGTAGCGCACGACCTCCGGGTTCGCGTCCCGCACCGCGAGCGCGCGGCGCTCCGCGCGCCGGCACACGGTGCGGCAGACGTGCAGGTGCGCGGCCGCGGGGGTCCCGCCGGGGATCACGAACGAGCGCAGCGGGGGGAGCTTGGCGTTGACCTCGTCGAGCGCCTCCTCCAGCCACGTGGTGTAAGCGGAGGTGAGGCGCAGCCGCTCCCGCTCCGCGCCGTCGGCGGCGGGCACTGAGAGGTCGGCGCCGAGGTCGAGCAGGTCGTTCTGCACGCGCTGCAGCCACTCCCCGAAGCGCGCCGGCAGTTCCGGCTGCAGGAGCGCCACCCCGAGCGTGGCGCTCAGCTCGTCCACCGTGCCGTACGCCTCCACCCGCGGGTGCAGCTTGGAGACACGGCTCATGTCCCCGAGGTGGGTCTCGCCAGAGTCCCCGAGCTTGGTGTAGATGCGGGTTAGGTTGACGGTCACGGGGTCCTTTGAGTCTCGCAGATGGTCCACCGGGGTGGCGCGCGTCCGCTCGATCGGATACGTTCCCGCCCCTCAATGCGGGTTGGCGTTCCGAAGGAGACCGCGGCGGGCGAGCACCGGGTGGCGCTCGTGCCCGAGGTGGTCGGCAAGCTGAAGTCCAGGGGTCTGGAGATCCTCGTGCAGCGCGGAGCGGGGGCCGGTGCGCTGCTGCCCGACGGCGCTTTCGCGGACGCCGGCGCGGAGTTGACCGACGACGCCGCGGAGGTGTGGCGCTCGGACGTGGTGGTCACGATCTCCCCGCCCACCGCCGCCGAGGTCGGCCTGCTTGGCGCGGGCTCGCTGCTGGTCGGGTTCCTCGCGCCGCTCACGAGCCCGCAGACGACCCGCGCGCTCGCGGACGCGGGGGCAACGGCGCTCGCGATGGAGGCGATCCCGCGCATCTCGCGCGCGCAGTCGATGGACGCGCTCTCCTCGCAGTCCAACGTCGCGGGCTACCGCGCGGCGCTGGAGGGGGCCGAGCGGATGGGGCGCTTCTACCCGATGTTGATGACCGCCGCGGGCACGATCCCCCCGGCGAAGGTGCTCGTGCTGGGCGCGGGCGTGGCGGGCTTGCAGGCGCTGGCGACCGCCAAACGCCTGGGGGCGCGCACGACCGGCTACGACGTGCGCCCGGAGGTGGCTGAGCAGGTGCGCTCGCTGGGCGCCCAGTGGCTCGACCTCGGCCTCGAGGCCGCCGGCGAGGGGGGCTACGCGCGCGAGCTGACCGAGGAGGAGCGTGCTCGCCAGCAGCAGGCGCTGACGGAAGCGATCAAGGGCTTCGACGTGGTCATCACCACCGCCCTCGTGCCCGGCCGCCCCGCGCCCCGGCTGGTGACCGAGGAGGCGGTGCGGGGGATGCGGCCGGGGTCGGTGGTGGTGGACCTCGCGGGGGAGTCGGGAGGCAACTGCGAGCTCACCGAGCCGGGGCAGACGGTGGTGCGCCACGACGTGTCCATCCTCGCCCCGCTCAACCTCCCGGCCACCCTGCCCGAGCACGCCTCGGCGCTGTTCGCGCGCAACGTGCTCGCGCTGCTGGAGCTGCTCGTGGGCGAGGACGGGGCGCTGCAGCTGGACTTCGAGGACGAGATCGTCGCGGGCGCCTGCGTCGTGCGCGAGGGCGAGATCGTGCACGCCGGGGCGCGGGCCGCGGTCGAGGCGGCCAGTGGTGGGGGGGCCGGCGCGTGATCCTTGCGAGCGTCCTCACGACCAACCTCGCGATCCTCGTGCTCGCGGGCTTCATCGGGTTCGTGGTGATCTCCAAGGTCCCCAACACCCTGCACACGCCGCTGATGTCGGGCACCAACGCGATCCACGGGATCGTGCTGCTCGGCGGCCTCTTGCTGCTCGGCCTCCCGGGCCTGGACGGCCTGAGCAAGGCGCTGCTGGTGGTCGCGGTGGCGTTCGGCACGATCAACATCGTCGGCGGCTTCCTTGTGACCGACCGGATGCTGGAGATGTTCAAGTCCAAGCCGAAACCGCCCTCGCAGCCCGACAGCGAGGACGAGGAGGCGAGCAAGTGAGCGCTGCACCCCTCGCCACCTCGGTCGTGCAGAGCGAAAGTTTCATCTACGTCCTCTACATCATCGCGTTCGCGCTCTTCATCCAGGGTTTGCGCGGGCTCTCTGGTCCGACGACCGCGGTGCGCGGCAACCGCACCGCCGCAGTCGGCATGGGGATCGCGGTGCTCGCCACCCTGCTGAACCCCGGCGAGGGCAACTGGGGTCTGATCGCGCTCGGCGTCGCGCTCGGCGTGGCGGTGGGGGTGCCGGCGGCGCGCAACGTGAAGATGACCGCGATGCCGCAGATGGTGGCGCTCTTCAACGGCGTCGGCGGTGGCGCGGTCGCGCTGATCTCGTGGGTGGAGTTTCGCCACTACGGCTCCACCTACGGTCGGACTGCCCACCTCATCAGGGTGAAGGTGACATTCCCCGCGGGCTTTCCGGGAGGTAACGTCGTTCAGGGAGCCGGCCACGTGGTTGCAGCCGTGCCCACGTACGTCGCGATCTTCTCGGTGTTCGCCGCGATCGTCGGCTCGGTCTCCTTCTGGGGCTCGAACATCGCGTTCGGCAAGCTCCAGGAAGTGATCCCCGGGCGCCCGATCTCCTTCGGCTCAGCCCAGCAGGCCGTCAACCTCGTGCTGCTGATCCTCGCGCTGGCCGCCGGCATCGACCTCGTGGCGGGTGCGCACTCCGAAGCGCTGTTCATCGGCATGCTCGTCGTCGCCGCGCTGCTCGGCAACGCGGTCGTGCTGCCGATCGGGGGCGCGGACATGCCGGTGGTGATCTCGTTGCTGAACGCCTTCACCGGGCTCTCCGCGGCGGCGACCGGGATGGCGCTCGACAACCCTGCGCTGATCGTGGCGGGCATGATCGTCGGCGCGTCGGGCTCGATCCTCACGAACCTGATGGCGACGGCGATGAATCGCTCGATCCCCGCGATCGTCGCCGGAGGCTTCGGCGGCGGCGGCGCGGTGGAGGGCGCCTCGGGCGCGGGCGAGCACGCGGGCACCGTGCGCTCCACGACCGCCGCGGACGCCGCGATCCAGCTCGCGTACGCGAGCCGCGTGGTGGTCGTGCCCGGCTACGGGATGGCGGTTGCGCAGGCCCAGCACGCGGTGCGCGAGCTGGCCTCCGAGCTGGAGGCGCGGGGGGTGGACGTCAAATACGCGATCCACCCGGTGGCGGGGCGGATGCCGGGCCACATGAACGTGCTGCTCGCCGAGGCCGACGTGCCCTACGACCAGCTCAAGGAGATGGACGACATCAACCCCGAGTTCCAGCGCACCGACGTGTCGCTGGTGATCGGCGCCAACGACGTCACCAACCCCGCCGCGAAGAACACCCCCTCCTCGCCGATCTACGGGATGCCGATCCTCGAGGTCGCTGACTCCCGCTCGGTGATCGTGATCAAGCGTTCGATGAACCCGGGCTTCGCGGGGATCGAAAACGAGCTGTACTTCGACCCCGGGACGGCAATGCTGTTCGGCGACGCCAAGTCCGCCGTCTCCGAGATCACCGCCGAGCTGACGCACCTCTGAGCGCCCGCCGACCGCCGACCGCCGGCTGGCCGTGCGCTGAACGCCTGCTGAGCGGGCGGATTCCCCTCGTCGTCGGGGGTTGCATGTTTCGGCGATGTACTCTATTCTCAACTGAGAGGAATGAACGGTCTTGGTACCGCACTCCGGCGTGTCTACGCTGCGGAGGCGGTGGCCGCCGTCATTTGGGTCTTGGGAGTGGGTGCGGTCGGTCCGACGCTCGCGCAGGGGAGTTCTTTGCGGGCTCAGGGCGGTCCGGTTGCCAATGCGAGCATCGTCGATGGCACGGATGCGTCGATCGACGAATTCCCCTTCCAGGTCGCCCTCTACAACCCCCGCGCGGGGTCGCCCGCGAAGGGCTTCTTCTGCGGCGGGGTGATCCTCGGGCCGCGGAGCGTCGCGACTGCGGCGCACTGCCTGATCGGTGAACGGGGCCAGCACAGCCAGCCCGGCGAAATCGAGGTGCTCGCGGGCTCCACCTACCTCGAACCGACCGACCCCGGGAGCGTGCAGGACCCGGTGGTGTCGGCGACCGTCGATCCGGCTTACAACCCCTCCACGAGCGACTACGACGTGGGGGTGCTGCGACTGGCACGCCCCCTGTGGAGCGGCGCGGCGCCGGTGCCCGACGGCAGCGACGCAATCGCTCCACTGGGGTGGGCGGGGTCTGAAACCGCGCTCGCCACGCTGCGGTCCACGGCGACGTCCGCTGGCCAGGCGACCTCCGCCCCGACGCCGGCAGTGGTCAGCGGCTGGGGGGACCTGAACCCCGAGCCGGGTGGGACTCCTGCCTACCCGCTGCGCCTGCACAAGGTGACCGTGCCGCTCGTGCCGACGGGGCTCTGCGAAGAAGCGTACGCCACGATCGAACAGACGATCACGCCGCGGATGCTCTGCGCGGGGGGCGGGCAGCCGGGAGGACCCGGAGGCCCGGACTCCTGCTACGGCGACTCCGGCGGGCCGCTGGTGGCTCCGGGCGCGGCCGGCCAGACCTCGCCGACCGGTGACGTGCTCCTGGGGCTCGTGGACTTCGGCAACGGCTGCGCGCAGGCGGGCTACCCCGGGGTGTACGTGCGGGTCGCGGACCCCGCGGTCGCGAGCTTCCTGAGTGCGGGCTCACCGCTCGCCTCGGCGGGAGGGGTCCACCGTGGCCTCTGCCCGAAGACCGTGCGCCGCGGGCATGCCGGCCACCACTCCCACCGGCGCTCCCGCCGTACCCGCCGCTGCAAGGCCTGAACCTCCGGAGGCTCTGCGAGACTGGCGGTCGTGATCGAGCGCGACCAGGCTCTCCAGGCGCTGGCTGGTAACGAGTTCGACGTGGTGGTGATCGGCGGCGGCATCACCGGCGCGGGGGTCGCGCTGGACGCCTCCACGCGCGGCTACTCAGTCGCGCTGCTCGAGCGCGCCGACTACGCTGCGGGGACCTCCAGCCGCTCCTCCAAGCTCGTGCACGGCGGCCTGCGCTACCTGCAGAACTTCGACCTGGGCCTGGTGCGCGAGGCGCTGCTGGAGCGCCAGCTGATGGTGTCGCTCGCGCCGCACCTCGTGCACCCGCTGCCGCTGGTGGTACCCGCCTTCGAAGGCGCCCGCCCGGACCGCCTGATGGGGGTGGGGCTGAACCTCTACGACGTGATGTCGGTCGAGCGAGGACGCCGGCGCGGACGTCGCGGGGACGGGTCATCAGGAGCGGAGCGCGCGTGGAGCCCCGAGCGCCACCGCATGATCTCTGGCGAGGAGGTGCTCGAGCTGCTGCCCGCGCTCGCCCCGCGCGAGCCGACCGGCGGCTACCTCTTCTACGACTGCCAGACCGACGACGTGCGCTTGGTGCTGACCGTGCTCGGCGAGGCTGAGCGCTTCGGGGCGGTGTGTGCCAACCGCGTGGCGGCCGTCGGCCTGCTCGAAGGCGACGGTCGTGCTCAGGGCGTGCGGGCGCTGGATCGGGAGGGGGGAGGGGAGTTCGTGGTACGCGCCGCGAGCGTGGTGAACGCGACCGGGGTGTGGGCCGACGAGCTGCGTCCGCAGGAGCTCCACGACGAGGCCGAGCTGCCTCGCATCAGGCCGAGCCGCGGCACCCACATCACGCTCAGCCGCGAGGACCTGCCGCTGGTGGGTGGGGCGATTGTGCCCGCAGGCGAGGGCCGCTCGATCTTCGCGCTGCCCTGGTTGGGACGCACGCTGGTCGGCACGACCGACAACGACTACGAGGGCGACCTCGCCCACGTGCGCCCCTCCGCGGAGGACGTCACCTACCTGCTGGAGGCCGTCAACGCCTTCTTCGCCACCTCGCTGGGGCCCGAGGACCTCACCGGGGCCTACGCCGGGGTGCGGCCGCTGATCTCCAGCGGAGACCCGCGTAAGTCGGTGGACATCTCCCGCAAGGCCGAGCTGTACGAGACCTCCTCCGGCATGATCACGATTACCGGGGGCAAGCTCACCACGTGGCGGCGGATGGCGAAGCTCACGGTGGACCGCCTCGTGGAGCGCGACGCCCGCGAGGCGCCCTGTCGCACACACGAAATCCCGCTTGGGCAGGCCGTCGCGGTGGGGGAGCTCGAGCGCGTGGAGGGCGTGCCCGAGGAGTCCTACGCGGCGCTGGCCGCCCGCTACGGGTACGCCGCCCACGACGTGCTCGCGCTCGCGGCTGGCCGCAACGAGGATGCTCGTCAAAGGCGAGCGTCTCCCGGCTTCGGTCGTGGGGAGCTCGCCCAGCCGATCCTCCCCGGCCTGCCCGACCTGCTCGCCGAGGCCGCCCTCGCCGCCCGCCGCGAGCAGGCGCGCTCGGTGGGGGACGTGCTCCTGCGCCGCACCCGCCTCGGGCTGCTGGCTGCGCGGGAGCTGAGCGAGGATCCGGTGCGCCGGGTCGCCGACGTGCTCGCAGGCGAGCTGGACTGGAGCGAGCAGCGCACGCGCGAGGAGGTAGAGCGCTTCGCCGAGGAGGCCCACGCCGAGGGGTTGCAGGGCGCGTGAGACGGCACCGCGTGCGCGCAGTCGATCGCGTACTCGAGCTCGGTGCGCGTCCATGGCTGATGGGGGTCGTCAACGCCTCGCCCGACTCCTTCTCCGATGGCGGGCGCTACGAGAGCCTCGACGACCGCGCGGCGCTCGCGCGGGAGCTTGTAGTCGCCGGCGCCGACATCATCGACATCGGGGGGGAGTCCGCCACCACCGGGCGCCCGCCCGTGCCGGCGCAGGAGGAGATCGAGCGCGTCGTGTCGCTGATCGAGCGCGTTGTCGCGGAGCTCGATCCCGCCGGCTCGGTGGTGGTCTCAGTGGACACCTACAAGCCCGCCGTCGCCCGCGCGGCGATCGCCGCCGGTGCGCGGATCGTCAACGACGTCTCTGGCCTGCGCGACCTCGCGCTCGCCGAGGTCTGCGCCGAGACTGGGGCCGCGCTGGTCGTGATGCACACCGCTGCCGCCCCCCGCGTGCGCCGCCAGGACCCCGACCTCTACGCGGACGTGCTCGCGGAGGTGCTCGCCTTCCTGCGGGCCCGCGTTGCGGTGGCGCTGGACGCCGGCGTCGCCCGCGAGCAGTTGATCCTCGACCCCGGGCCGGACTTCGCCAAGACTCCCGCCCAGACGATTGAGCTGCTTTCCCGCGCCGAGCGCCTGCACGAGCTCGGGCTGCCGCTGCTGTGGGCGATCTCCCGCAAGGACTTCCTCGGCGCGCTCACCGGTCGCCCCCCCCGCGAGCGGCTCGCCGGCACCCTTGCTGCGCTCGCGCACGGGCTCGACGCCGGCGCGCACATCTTCCGCTTGCACGACGTAGCCGCCGCCGCGGACTTCCTCGCCGTGCGCGCCGCGCTGTCGGGCCTCGCGGATGCTCCGCAGAGGGATCTCGTCCTCGCCGAGGAACTGAGGCACGACAGGGCTTGAGGGCGTCGTGTGCCGTATGTCGTAAGCTGCCCTGTGCACTGAGGCCCATGCCTCACGGGTGCCGGCCGCTGGCCAACGCGACCGGACGCCAACCGCCCACACACCGACAAGGGGAGGACCACCATGGCTGTACTCGAGCGCTCCGAGCTTGACGCGAGCTCGCTCTCAGACCTGCACGCGATCGCCGACCAGCTCGGCCTCGACGGCTTCCGCCGCCTGCGCAAGGCGGAGCTGGTCGACACGATCCTCGAGCGCTCCGGCGCCGACGGAGACGCGCAGGCCGACGGAGACCGCGGAGCGTCCGCTGCGCCCGCGGAGGAGCCTGGGGAGGAGTCCGACCGCTCAGAACCGGAGTCCGGCCGGCGCACCGTGCGCCGGCGGCGTCCCACACGTACACGCCGGGGCAAACCGTCCGCCGAGGAGCAGGAGCCGGACGCCGAGCCGCGAGCGGCCAAGGAGGAGCCCGCCCGACGCCCTGCAGAGCGGGGCGCCCGCGGCGGCGAGAGTCGCGAGGAACGCGTCGTCGAGGGCGTCGTCGAGCTGCTCGGCAACGGCTCCGCCTTCCTGCGCGTCTCCCCGCCCGAGGCCTCCGACGAGGACCTCTACATCTCCGCCGCGCAGGTGCGCCGCTGCGAACTGGTCTCCGGGGACCGGGTGAGCGGCCCGCTGCGCACGCCACGCCAGTCCGAGCGCTACCCCTCGCTGGCGCGCGTGGACACGATCAACGGCGCCTCCGCGGAGTCCGTGGCGGAGGGCACCCGCTACGAGGACCTCGCCGCCGCCTACCCGAGCGAGCGCCTGGAGCTCGACGCCGAGGACCCCACGCTGAAGGCGATCGAATGGCTCACCCCGATCGGCCGCGGCTCGCGCGTGGCGATCGTCGGGGCGGCCCGCTCCGGCAAGACCGAGACCCTGCGGCGCCTGCTCGGCGCTCTGGCTGGCCGAAACGGGGATGCGAGCCGAAGGCGAGTGTCTCCCGGCTTCGGTCGCGAGGGCCTGGAGGTGATGCTCGTGCTCGCAGGCGTCCGTCCCGAGGAGATCGCCGTCTGGCGCGAGGGTCCCGTCGCGCCCGCCGCGGCACTCGACCTCGCGGCCTCCGCGGACCTTCAGGGCCAGACCGTGGAACACGTCGTTGATACCGCCAAGCGGGTCGCCGCCCGGGGCGGGGACGTGGTGGTGCTGGTCGACTCGCTCGACGGTCTGCACCCCCACGCGGCGCGCAGGGTTCTCGCCGGTGCCCGCAACCTCGCCGAGGGGGGCTCGCTGACGGTGGTCGCCACGGCGGCCCGCCCGTTTGGAGGCGAGAGCACCGTGATCGCGCTCGACGTCGCGCTCACCTCCACCGGGCGCCTGCCGGCGCTCGACCTCGCCAGCAGCGGCGCCGTGCGCCCCGAGCTGCTCGTCGGGGAGGACGGCGCCCGCGCCATCACCGAGGCGCGCGCCTCAGCGCTTGTGGGCTGAGCCTGAGTGGGGCCATATATAGGCCTCGAAAAGTAGACGCTCGCCCGCGCCCTCCTCGGCTGGGAGGTGGCTATTCAACGAGCCCTATAGGCTTCGAAAAAGCACATCGCCTGCGCCCCGTCCTCAGTGATGACGCTGGGCGCTGAGCGCGGGATGCGTCAGCGCCTGTAGGCGACGCGGCCCCAGGAGGGCTCGGGCGAGAGCTCGATCGGCTCGCCGCCGCGGGATGGGTCGCCGTCGCGCCCACCCGCGGGCTGCACGTAGGCGAAGCTGCAGGTCTCCTCGACGAAGGCGACTCCAAGCTCGCCCTCGTTGACGCGCTGGTCAAGCCACGCACCGCGGAACACAAGACGGCGCAACCAGTGGACTAGCGAGCGCTCCGCCGGGCCCACCAGCTCGGCCCAGCACTCGTTGACGTGTTCCCCCAGCGCCGAGGCCGGGTCGTGGATCTCGCCGTTGACCGCGAGGTTGACGAGATCTTCGAGCTCGTCCTCCCCGAGCCGGCCCCCCACGAAGCCCACCTTCAGCGCGGCCTGCTCGCAGCGCTCGGCGAAGTCCTCCTCGTTGAAGGTGAAGCGCAGCTCCCCGTATTCGAGGACGAAGTCCTCTCCCGAGTCGTAGTTTCCGCGGCGTGTCTTGTCCATGACGTAAGTGCCGGAATGGTCGATTGAAAGAAGATGGGCCCGGCTTGCCGGCCTCCGGCCGGCTGCGCCACCCTCTAGGTCGGGTCCCGAGCCGTCGCAATCATAAGCCCGGCTCCTGCATCCGTGGGGGGCATGAATGGGAAGTTGCACGCGCACCGACCCGGGCGGCGTCGGCGCAGAACGCGGCCACCGACGTCGCGGGCTCGCCCGGTGCGCTCTGTCCCGTCCGGAGGCGCCCCTTATACGCTCTGCGCTGATGGCACGCCTAAGCGAGCACGGACTGCGTAAGTCGGTCGGGGTTCCCGGCCTGTTCGCGACCGCCTACGGGAACGTCGGCTCCTCGATCTACTACGCGTTGGGGCTCGTCGCCGCGCACGCCCTGGGGCTCACCCCGCTGGTCTTCCTGTTCGCCGGCGGGCTGTTCGCGCTGACCGCAAAAACGTACGCCGAGGGCGCCTCGATGTTCCCCGAAGCGGGCGGGTCCTCGTCGTTCGCGCGCCACGCCTTCGACGACGTCGTCTCGTTCTTCGCCGGCTGGGCGTTGAGCCTCGACTACATCCTCACGATCGCGATCTCCGCGTTCTTCGTCCCGCACTACCTGAGCGCGTTCCCCGGCTTGGGCGCGCTCAAGCACAACCCGGACGACATCTTCGGGGGCCTGATCGTGGTCGCCGTACTGGCGTGGCTGAACATTCGCGGACTCGGCGAGTCGGCCAAGCTCAACCTCGTCCTGGCGATCGTGGACCTCAGCACGCAGATCATGCTGGTCTGCGTCGGCGTCGCGCTCGTGCTGGACCCGGCGCTGCTGGTCCACCAGGTACACCTGGGCACGGTACCCACCTGGAAGGAACTGATCTTCGCGCTGTCGCTGGCGATGCTCGCCTACACGGGCATCGAGACCGTCGCCAACATGGCCGAGGAGTCAACCGACCCTGGCAAGCAGGTGCCGAAAGCAGTGAACCTCGTGGTACTCGCCGTGCTGGCGGTCTACGCGGGCATCTCGGTGGTCGCCCTCTCAGCGCTGCCGGTCGTGCACCACGGCGTCGGCTACAGCGCCGAGCTCAAACAGTCCTTCCCCAAACCCGGGTACGCGACCTCACTCGGCGGCTTCTTCGAGAACGACCCGATGCTGGGGGTCGTCGAACACCTCGGGCTGCACGGCACGGTGCTGAAACTGGCCAAATACTACCTCGGGCTGCTCGCCGCGACGATCCTCTTCATCGCGACCAACGCCGGGATGATCGGGATCTCGCGCCTGTCCTGGTCGCTGTCCGAGCACCGCCAGTTGCCGCGGCTGTTCTCCAAACTGCACTCCAAATACCGCACGCCGTGGTTCACGCTGATCTTCTTCTCGATGCTGGCCAGCACGCTGATCCTCTACGGCAACACCGAAGTGCTCGGCAACCTCTACTCGTTCGGCGCGATGCTCTCCTTCACGACGGCGCACGCAGCGATCGTGAAGCTGCGCGTCAGCGACCCGGATCGCGAGCGCCCCTACAAGAGCCCGTGGGGCGTGCGCGTCAAAGGCGCCGAGATACCGATGACCGCCGTGATCGGCGGTCTCGGCACGGCCGCGGCGTGGGTCGCTGTGACCGTGCTGCACACCGAGGCGAAGATCGTCGGTATCCCCTGGATGATCGCCGGGATGTGTGGCTACTTCTACTACCGCAAACGCCAGGGCCTCGACCCGCGCAAGTCCTACCGCCTGCCCCGCGCCGAGCGCCCCCCGGACTTCGCGGAGCTCGGCTACCGCACCGCGCTGGTGCCGATCTTCGGCGAGGACGTCAGCGCCGCCGCGCTCTCGAGCGCCGCCAAGCTGATCGGCGAGGACGGGGTGCTGTACGCGGTCTTCGTGCTGCCGGTCCCCTCCCAGCTCTCGCTCGAGGCAGGTCTCGAGGAGGAGGAGGCCCAGGGCCGGTCGGTGCTGGAGAGCGCGCGCATCCAGGCGCGCCGCGCGGGCATCAAGATTCACACCGGCCTGATCCGCACGCGCAACCCCGGGGCCGCGCTCGTCGAGGAGGCCCAGCGGCTGCACTCCGACGTGATCTACTGGTCGACCCTCCACGCCCCCGCCGGCGAGCGGCGCATCGGGCCCACCGCGGTCTACCTGCTGGGCAAGCGCCCCTGTCGTGTGATCATCGAGACGGAGGGGGTCAGCCGGACGCCGGCTGTTCCGGGGCCTGCAGCCCGAGCACCACGCGCGCCCGCGTGACGCCGCCGGGCAGCGACTCCCCGCCGCCCAAGGCGATGGCGCTGAGCGGCGCAACCGCCGAGGCGAAGCCCGAGAAGCCCGGGGTCTCGTTGAGCCCGAGCGATTCGATCAGCCCCGAGAGCGTGTGGACTTCGGCCAGCGCGCTCGGCTGGATCCCCTGTCCGAGGGCGCTCGCCGCGGCGGTGTAGTTGGAGGTGCCGGCCAGCGTGCTCTGGGGGTTGAGCGCTTCCTGGATCGAGGACGGCCCGATCCCCGCTACGAACTTCCCCTGCCCGTAGGCCAGCGTCAGCGTGAGGGGGAAGTTGGGCAGCTTCACGGTCACCGCCGTTTCGGTGCCCGGGACGGAGGTGGGGGAGGTGCTCCCGCCCGCTTCGCGGTATGCCTGCGCGAGCTCGGCGACCGCTTCATGTGAGCGCGCTGGGTCCTTGGAGTCGATGACGACCGCCGCCTGCAGGCTCAGCACGCTGCTGCCACTCACGTAGACGCCGGTCGCGCCCATCCAGCTCAGCAGGTCGCGCTGCACGTTGAGCGCGTGCGAGCTCAGCGGCGCGAACGCAGCGCCGAGGCTGATGCTGCCGAGGCTCACTCCCGAGGCCAGCGAGGCAAGCGCGTGCAGACCCTGGGTGTTGCCAGCGAACGTCTTGCCGAGGTCTCCGAACCCGATCGCCAACCACGAGCTGCCGGGGAGCCCGCGCAAGACCTGCGCTCCACTCGTGGAGCCAGCGGAGCTCGACGCGCTCGCGGAGTGGGTGGACGCTCCCGAGCTGGAGCCCGAGCTCGTCGAGGAGGCTGGGGGCAGCGTGTCGAAGTCGATCGCCACCGAGTCTGCGCTTGGGATCATCGACAGGTACAGCTGGCCCGGGTTGCCGAGCAGGCCCTCCACCAGGGGCAGGATCGACGACCCTTCTTCGCTGCTGCCGGCGGCCTTTGCGGAGTGCGCGAGCTCTTCGGGGCTGAAGTAGGCGTTGGCAAGCGCTCCGGATTCGGCGGTCGAGGTCAGCTTCGTGTAGGGCGCCGCCTCCGCCAGCGACGGGCCGCCGGCCGCCGTGTCGATCACGCTCTTCAGCCCCGCTTCGCTGCCGATCACCGCGAAGCGGTGCACGACCCCCTCGGCCACCCCGTCAGGGGACACCTGGTAGGTGACGCCGCGGTAGCTCTCGCTGTGTGCGCCCGCGCTGTGGGCCTGGGCTTCGAGGAACGAGCGCGCCGCGTCGACGTTGGTGGTATTGAGCACCAGCGCCCCCTGGGCCCCGCTCGAGCTGAGCGCAGCCGACAGGCCGCCCTGCCCAAGCAGCGCCGCTTCTACGCCAGTGAGCCCTTCGGAGAGGGCTTTCTTGAGTAGTTCTCCTCCCAGTAGCCCCTGGGCGCGCGCGAGATCGACCGCGCTGAGGAAGACTCCCGCGTGGGGCCCGAGCCACGGCTCGACTTCCTTGGAGTAATTGATTGCCCGCCCACCCGTCTTGCCAGTGGGCCCCGCCAGCAGCTTGAGCAGCCCTTCGAACGGTTTCGGGCGGCCTGTGAGCGTGCGCCCAGCCGAGGTCGCGTCAGTCTTCAGGCTGCCTTCAGGGCGCACCACCGCGTCGACGTACAACGGAGTCGAGGCCGGGGTCACCGTCGCGGGGCTCGCGCTCGTGCCGGGGCTGCTCGAGGAGCCGCACCCTGCGAGCGCCGCGGCAGCGACGGCGATCAGGAGCATCAGGGGGGCTGCCCGGGTGGTGCGTCTCACGACAGAGATCGTATGCCCACGACCGGCGAACTTGCAACTTGCGTCGCAGATTGCGGCCCTGCAGCCCCGTTTGCAGCTTTTGGCGCACGCGGAGGCTCCTTGCACGACGCTTTGAAAACCGGCGAGGTGCAGGGACTTTTGGGCATAGGGAAGGCATTGGAGAGGGAAAGTGGGGAAAAATGTGCAATTGGGGTTGCGTTGTGGGGGAAAGTGGGGTACTTTGCCGGGAACGAGCCGAGGTGGAGAGGCTCCTCCCACCTCTCCACCTCGGCTCCAACGATCCATTCAGGAGCCTCTCAAGTGGCTTTCCGTGGCACCTTCGACCACACGCTCGACGTCAAGAACCGGCTCACCGTCCCGGCCCGCTACCGCGCGAGCCTCGCGGACGGGGTGGTGATGGCGATGCCTGTCGACCTCGAACCGTGCGTCGGCGTGTGGCGCCCGCAGGAGTACGAGCGCTACACCGAGCGCGCGCTGGCGCAGCTGGACCCGCTCTCCCCGCGCCTGGCCGAGCTCGAGCGGTTCTTCTACGGAAGCTCCCAGGACGTCGAGCTCGACTCCGCGGGGCGCATCATGCTCCCCGGGTTCCTCGCCGAGCACGCGGGCCTCAGCAGGGAGGTCGTGGTCGTCGGCGCCGGGGACCGCTTGGAGCTGTGGGACCGCGACCGTTGGAATGAGCACCGACCGACGCTGCTGGGCGGCGTCGCGGAGATCACCGCGCGTGTGGATCATGCGGCTTGACATGCCCAGCGTGCGCATTCCTGGGCTCGCCGGCGAGTTGATCGGGGGCTCGGGGGCTACACCGCCAGGCGCCTGGACCACGACGGCCCGTGTGGCTTGCCGGCCGATGTTGGTGGCTCCTCCGCGCCAGCATAGTCACCGAGTCATTGATGAGCGCTGCGTGGGGATGCCCCGGATGAGGCGGAGACCTCTCGTCTCGTGCTAGGGACTATCGACATGACAAGCATCCATATCCCGGTGTTGGCCGGCGAGCTGATCGGCGTGCTTGATCCGCAGCCTGGGCAGGTGGCGGTGGACTGCACCTTCGGCGGCGGCGGTCATGCTCGCCTCGTGGCGGAACGCCTCGGCTCGGAGGGGATGCTGGTGGCGATCGACCGCGATCCCGAGGCCGAGGAGCGATTCGCGGAGCTCGCGCAGGAGGTGCCCTGCGCGGTGCGCTTCATCCACAGCGGGTATGCCGAGGCGCTGGAACTGCTTGCGAGCGAGGGAGTGCGCGCGGATGTGGCGTACTTTGACCTGGGGATGTCATCGATGCAGGTGGACACCCGCGAGCGCGGCTTCTCGTACTCATACGACGCGCCGCTCGATATGCGCATGGATCCTGAGCAGGAGCTCGACGCCCGCGAGGTGCTCGCCACCTGGGAGCAGCGCCGCCTGGCGGCGATGATGCGCGAGCTCGGCGAGGAGCGCCACGCGGGCGCGATCGCCCGCGCGATCGTGCGCAGCCGCGAACGGGCGCCGATCGAGACCACGCACGAGCTCGTAGAGATCGTCAACACCGCGATCCCCACCCCCGCGCGCTTCGCCGGGGGCCACCCCGCCAAGCGGGTCTTTCAGGCGCTGCGGATCGCCGTCAACGACGAGCTCGGCCAGCTCGACCGCGGGCTGCCGCTGGCGTGGGAGCTGCTGCGCGAGGGCGGGGTGCTCGCCGGGATCTCCTTCCACTCGCTGGAGGACCGGCGTGTGAAGCGCTTCCTCGCCGAGCGCGCCCGGGGCTGTATCTGCCCGCCCGACCTGCCCGTGTGCGCCTGCGGGCGCGAGCCCCAGGCCGCGCTGCTCACGCGCCGCGCGATCACGGCCTCCGCGGGCGAGCTCGCTCACAACCCGCGCTCCACCTCGGCGCGGCTGCGTGCCGCGAGGAAGCTTGCGGACACCGGGGGCGCGGCGTGAGCCCGTCGCCCGCCGCGGCCGCCGCGATGCCCGCTCCCGCGGTTCGCCCGCGGCGTCGGGTGGGTGGGCCTCCATCCCCTGGCCGACCCGCCAGGCCGCTGCGACCGGCAGCGCGCCCGCGACGGATATCGGGACCCACCCGCCCCGCCGCGCGCACCCCTGCGCCCACCGGGCAGCGCCTGCCCTACCACCTGCTTGACCGGCTGATCCGGGGGCGCGCGTGGATCGCAGTGGTCGCGTTCGCGCTGATCGGGATCGTGGCGGCGCAGCTGTGGGTGGTCAAGCTGAACGTGGGTATCGGCCGCGCGATTGAGCACGTGGCGACGCTGCAGCGAGAAAACTCGACGCTGGCGATCGAAGACTCGACGCTGGCCTCCGCCGAACGCATCGAACAGCTGGCGTCTGCCCAGGGCATGGTGCCCGCGCCCCCGGGCGCGCTGCACTTCGACACGGTGCGGGGCCCGCTCGACGTGCGCCTCGCCGCGGCGGCGCTTGCCACGCCCGTGCAGCCACAGGCAGCCTCCAGCACCACCGGCACGGAAACGAGCGCGAGCGCCACCACCGGCGGCGAAACGGCGAGTGCGGAAGCGACGTCTGCGCCGAGCGCTTCCACAGAAACCCCGCCCGCCACGGCGGAAAGCGCGAGCTCCCCGACCGCGGCTACGGCTACGGCTACGGCGACAGCGCCCTCCACGACGGCTGCGTCCACTCCGGAATCGTCGGCGACGGGCGGAGCCTCCGAAGCGGCAAGCGCGCCGGCCGCGACGGGTGGAGCCTCCGAAGCGCCGGCGAGCGCGCCGGCCGGCGCGGGCGGGGGCACCCAGGCGGCCCCGGGGGGGTAGCGCGCGGTGGCGAGCGACCGAACAGGGAGACACTCGCTGCGCTCGCATCCCCAGTTCGGCCAGCGCCGGATCGGGGCGCTGTTCGCGGTGTTCGTGGCGCTGCTGGCGGTGGCCGCGGCGCGCACCATGTACCTCGGGGTGGTGCACGGCGCGGCGCTGCGCCGGCTGGCGCACACCCAGCAGGTGACCGATGAAACGGTGCCGGCCCAGCGGGGCACGATCACCGATCGCAACGGGACGGTGCTGGCGATCTCCGAGCCGGCCGACGAAATCTCGGCGACCCCGTACCTGGTCAAGGACCCCCTCGAAGCCGCCGAGCGTCTGGCGCCGCTGCTCGGGCGCCCGCAGGCGCAGGTGCTGGCCGACCTGAGCGAGCGCAGCGGCTTCGTGTACCTCGCGCGGGGGCTGCCCGCGGCGCAGGCGCGGGCGGTGCTGGCGCTGAACATCCCCGGGATCGCAGGCACGCCGACGACGCGCAGGGTGTACCCGCGGGGTGCGCTGGCGGGGCAGGTGCTGGGCGTGGTGGGGGGAACCGCGGGGAAGGGCTGTCGGGCCTCGAATATGCCGACAACGCGGCGCTGCGCGGTAAAGCGGGCGAGCGACGGGTGGTCAGCGACGCGAGGGGTCAGCCGGTGTCGATCGCCAACGTGCGCCGCGAGGCGCCGGGCGCGCAGCTGCGGCTGACGCTCGACGCGAACATCCAGCAGCGCAGCGAAGCGGTGCTGAGCGCGGTGGGCCGGGTTTTCCACCCGCACGACGCGACGGCGATCGTGATGAACCCGGACACGGGGGCGGTGCTGGCGATGGCGAACTGGCCGCAGATGAACCCGAACAAAGCGGAGGTCGGCTCCGAGGAAGAACTGGAGAACCGCGCGGTGAGCTTCGACTACGAACCGGGCTCGACGTTCAAGGCGGTGACGGTCTCGGGGGCGCTGCAGGAAAACCTGATCACACCCGCCACGGAATTCGATGTCCCCGATCAGATCCAGGTAGCGGACCGTACGATCCACGACGCCGAGGAACACCCCGAAGAGATGTTGAGCACGGCGCAGATCCTCGCGCAGTCGAGCAACGTGGGGGCGATCAAGATCGGGGCGCTGGAGGGGCAGAGCCGCTTCAACGCGTGGGTGCATCGCTTCGGCTTCGGGGCCCACACGGGGATCGAACTGCCGGGCGAGGAAACGGGGCAGGTACTGCAGCCGAGCGAATACTCGGGCTCCTCGATGGGCAACCTGCCGATCGGCCAGGGCGAGTCGGTGACCCCGATCCAGATGGCCACGGCGTACGCGGCGATCGCCAACGGCGGCATCCTGCGTCCGGCGCACGTCGTCGCGGCGGTGAACGGCCACCCGACCAGGCTGCCGGCCGGCCACCGCGTGATCTCGGCGAGCACCGCGGCGCAGGTGCGCCAGATGCTGCGCGGGGTGCTGGCCCCGGGGGGCACCGCCAGTGAGGTCTCGGTCCCGGGCTACCAGCTCGCGGGCAAGACGGGCACGGCCAGCAAGGTGGATCCCGCGACCGGCGAATACTCAGAAACGGCGTACGTGGCCTCGTTCATGGGCTTCGCGCCGGCGTCGGACCCGAAGCTGCTGTGCGCGGTGATCGTCGACGAACCGCAGAGCGGTTCGATCTACGGCGGCACCGTCGCCGCTCCAGCGTTTGGCCAGATCATGGCCTTCGCACTGCCCTATTTGGGTGTCCCGTCGGGGTAGAAGATCCTGAGCTGGTCGCGTTGAAGGCGTGTCATTTTGGGATCGTCCACGCATGTGAGTGGGTGCAACCGCGGCCGTGTGCGCTCGGCCTCCGTGCCTCGTGGCCGGGGTGGACCCGCCTGCGCCGTAGGCTATCCTTACTTGACCATAGCTGTAAGGAGATCGGGTGATGGATGCGCACGCGAAGTTGACCTCGAAGGGCCAGGTGACAATTCCGAAGGGGGTGCGCGAGGCGCTCGGGCTGCAAGAGGGAGACGAGTTGATCTTCCGGGTCGAGCGCTCCCGGGCGTTGCTGGCGAAGACGCCTGACTTCCTGGACCTCGCGGGAGCCGTGGCTGTGCCTGCCGCCAAGCGTGGCACCCCTTGGGATGAGGTGCTTCGCCGAACCCGCGACGAGCGCGCCGGGCGGCGGCGCTGAGCGCGTTTCTCGACACCAACGTCCTGATCCGCCATCTCACGGGCGACCCGCCTGAGATGGCCGCTCGCGCCACAGCCGCCCTGGCGGCGGGTGAGCGTCTGCTGCTCGCCGATCTCGTGCTCGCCGAGTGCGTGTACGTGCTCGAATCCTTTTACGGGGTGAAGCGTCCGCGGGTCGCGGAGTTGATGCGCGCGGCGATCGCGCTCCCTCACGTCGAGACGATCGATCCTGCCACGCTCCGTCGCGCGCTCGAGGTGTACGAGCTGGACGGCCTCGACTTTGCCGAGGCATACCTCGTAGCCCAGGCCGAGGCGACCGGCGTGCACCAGGTGCTCTCCTTCGACCGTTCCATCGACAGGGTCCAGACCATCACCCGGCGCGAGCCGTGACAGGCTAAGCTCGGGTGTCTTGCCCACCCGTGAACCCTGGAATGGCCTGAAAAGATGCCGCTCGAACACGTAGACGTGCTGATCGTCGGGGCCGGCTTGTCCGGTATCGGCGCCGGGTGTCATTTGCAGGATAAGTGCCCGGGCAAGACCTACGCGATCCTCGAGGCTCGGGCGAGCATCGGCGGGACGTGGGATCTGTTCCGGTATCCGGGGATCCGGTCGGACACGGACATGTACACGCTGGGCTACTCGTTCCGCCCTTGGAAGGGGGAGCAGGCGATCGCGGACGGGTCCTCGATCCTCAGCTATGTGCGCCAGACCGCGAGTGAGTACGGCGTCGAGGAGAAGGTCCGCTTCCACCACCGCGTGGTGCGCGCGGAGTGGTCCACGCAGGATGCGCGGTGGACGGTGGAGGCCGAGCGCACCGACACCGGGGAGACGGTGTGGCTGAGCTGCGGCTTCCTGCTGATGTGCAGCGGCTACTACCGCTACGACGAGGGGTACACGCCGGAGCTCCCGGGCGCGGAGCGCTTCGCCGGGCACATCGTGCACCCGCAGCGGTGGAGCGAGGACGTCGAGTACGCCGGCAAGCGCGTGGTTGTGATCGGCAGCGGCGCGACCGCGATCACGCTCGTCCCCGCGATGGCGCAGAGCGCCGCGCACGTCACGATGCTGCAGCGCTCGCCCAGCTACGTCGTCTCGCTGCCCGCAGAAGACCCGCTCGCCAAGTCGCTGCGCCGCTGGCTGCCGGGGAGGGCCGTGTATCCAGTCATGCGCTGGAAGAGCGTCCTGCTGATGATGCTGAGCTTCCAGTTCTCGCGACGCCGCCCGCAGGCGATGAGGAGGCTGATCCGCAAAGGCATCGAACGCCAGCTGCCGCCGGGGTTCGACGTCGACAGGCATTTCACGCCCGCCTACAACCCGTGGGATCAGCGCCTGTGCCTGGTACGCGACGGCGATCTCTTCGAGGCGATCCGCGAGGGTCGCGCGTCGGTGGTCACCGATCGCATCGAGACGTTCACCGAGGGGGGTCTGAAGCTCACCTCCGGCGCCGAGCTGGAGGCCGACCTGGTCGTCACCGCCACCGGCCTGAACCTGCTCGCGCTCGGGGGCATCGAGATCGCCGTCGACGGCCGCGAAGTGAAGCTCTCCGAGACGATGAGCTACAAGGGCATGATGCTCAGCGGCGTACCGAATCTCGCGTTCACGGCGGGGTACACCAACGCCTCGTGGACGCTCAAGTGTGACCTGACCCACGACTACGTGTGCCGGCTGCTGAAACACATGGACGAGCACGGAGACCGGCAGTGCACGCCGCGCAACCGGGACCCTTCGGTCGCCGAGCTGCCGTTCATCGACCTCGCCTCAAGCTACGTGCTGCGCTCGATCGACCAGTTCCCCAAACAGGGGTCCAAGGCCCCGTGGCGGCTGTACCAGAACTATCCGCTCGACATCGTGAGCCTCAGGTTCGGAGCGCTCGAGGACGGCGCGATGGAGTTCTCGGGCGCCGAAGCGCCGGTCGCGACCCTGGAGCGGGTACCCGCCTGAACGCAACGGAGCGACGGTCGAGCCCTCGGAGCGGTCCCCCGGGGGCGCCAATTCGGCAAACCGTGGGCGCTGGGCTCCCGGGGCAGCCCAAACAGGAGTCCGCAGGGCGCGTCGGGGGCTGAAACTAGACTCAGAGCCGATGAGGCGAAGGCGGCGTGTGCACCGATGAGGCTGGCTGAGCTGATCCCGGCCGAGCTGGGCGCGAGCGGCGTCACGGGCGAGACTGCGGCGGTGGAGATCGACGGCCTTGCGTACGACAGCCGGCGGGTGCAGCCGGGAGCGCTGTTCTTCTGCGTGCCGGGCGAGCGCAGCGACGGCCACGACCACGCGGCTCAGGCGGTGGCGGCGGGCGCGGCGGCGCTAGTGGTCGAGCGCCCGCTGGGGTTGGGGGTGCCCGAGGTGCTCGTGTCCTCCGCGCGCGCGGCGCAGGGGCCGGTGGCGGCGCGCTTCTACGGGGACCCGGCGCGGGAGCTGCGGGTGCTCGGGGTGACTGGCACGAACGGCAAGACCACCACGGCATATCTGATGCGGGCGCTGCTGCAGGCGAGCGGCGTACAGTGTGGTCTGCTGGGGACGGTCAAGTCGGTCATCGGCGGGCAGGACCGGCCGGTCGCCCGCACCACACCCGAGGCGATCGAGCTGCAGGCCGACCTGCGGGCAATGCTCACGGCGGGCGACAAAGCCTGCGCGATGGAGGTCTCCTCGCACGCCCTGGTGCTGGAGCGGGTCGGCGCGATCCCCTTTGCGGCCGCCGTCTTCACCAACCTCACGCAGGACCATCTGGACTTCCACCCGACGATGGAGGATTACTTCCTAGCCAAGCGCAGGCTGTTCCTGCCCGAGCGGGGGGAGCGCCCGGCGGCGAGCGTCGTCAACCTCTGCGACGAGTACGGGCGGCGGCTGGCAGAGGAGGTGCCCGACGCACTCACCTACGCTGTCGAAGGCGAGGCCGGTCACGCGGTCGAGGGCCCGGCCGACTACGCCGCCCGCGATCTGCGGTGTGGGCCGGAGGGGGCGCGCTTCATCCTGCGCACGCCGGCCGGCGAGCAGCCGCTGACGCTGCCGATGCCGGGGCGCTTCAACGTCGCCAACGCGCTTGCGGCACTGGCGGGTGTCCATTCGCTCGGCTGCCCGCTCGATCCGCTGATCGAGGCGCTGCAAGCGGGAGTCCGGGTACCGGGCCGTTTCGAGCCGGTCGAGCAGGGGCAGGCGTTCGCTGTCGTCGTGGACTACGCCCACACGCCCGACTCGCTGGAGAACGTGCTCCGTGCGGCCCGAGAGATGGTCCACGGGCACGGCCGCTTGGTCTGCGTGTTCGGCGCGGGTGGGGACCGCGACCGTGGCAAGCGACCGCTGATGGGCGAAATGGCGGCCCGGCTCGCAGACGAGGTGATCGTCACCTCCGACAACCCGCGCTCGGAGGACCCGGAGGCGGTCATCGAGGAGGTGTTCGCGGGCATCCACGAGCCGCGGGTGGCGCCGACGAGCGGCTATACCGCGAATGGGATCGTCGACCGGCGGGTCGCGATCCGCGCGGCCATCGCCGACGGGCAGCCGGGGGACGTGGTGGTGATCGCCGGCAAGGGTCACGAGCAGGGCCAGGAGCTGGCGGGGGGCGTGAAGGTGCCCTTCGACGACGTGACGGTCGCTCGTGAGGCGCTGCAGGCGCGCGGCGCGCCCGGTGATTTGTGCCCGCCCACCCCGCCCCCCCTCGGCGGTTCCCACGTGGCCGGGGCGACGGCGTGATCGAGTGGGACGCGGCGCAGGTGGCCGCGGCCGCGGGAGCGCAGGTGGTGAGCACGGGGAGTGGCCCACCAACCCCGGGCGGCGTTGACACGCCAGGACCGAGCCGCGTGAGTATCGACTCGCGCAGCGTGCAGCCGGGCGACCTGTTCGTGGGCCTGCCGGGCGAGCGGGTGGACGGCGGGGCCTACGCGGCGCAGGCACTGAGCGCGGGCGCGTGGGGTGTGCTGGTGCGCCCCGCCCACGCGGAGCCCCTGGAGGCTGGCTCCACCCTTGCGCCCGCCGGGCCCGCCGATGCGCCTGGCGGCTCAGGTCTCGGTGGCGGCGCCGTGCTCGCCCACCCCAACCCGCTGGCGGGCTTGCAGTCGCTGGCGCACGCGTGGCGGCGGGCGCTGGGCGAAGAGGGGGCGAAGGTGGTCGCGGTCACCGGCTCGACGGGCAAGACCTCGACGAAGGACATCCTCGCGACGCTGCTGCGCGGCGCGGAAGCCGAGCTCGGCGGGCCGACGGTCGCGAGCCCGGCGAACCTGAACACCGAGATCGGGCTGCCGTTGGCGGTGCTCGCCGCGCCGCGGGGCACGCGGGCGCTGGTGCTGGAGATGGCGATGCGCGGGCCGGGGCAGATCGCACAGCTGACGGCGATCGCCAAGCCGGAGGTGGGTGTGATCGTGAACGTGGGCCCCGTCCACCTGCAGCAGCTGGGGTCGCTGGAGGCGGTGGCGGCCGCCAAGGCGGAGCTGATCGCCGGGATGGCACCGGGCGCGACCGCGGTGGTCCCGGCCGGCGAGCCGCTGCTCGCGGTGCACCTGCGCGAGGACCTGCGGACCGTCACGTTCGGGGAGGGGGGGGACGTCGAGCTCGTCGAGCGCCGGGAGGACGGGGAGGTGGCGATCGTCGACCGCGCCCGCGGCGAGGAGCGCGCGTCCGCGGAGGCGGTGCCGGGTGGTGAGCGGGGCGAGCTCATCCGCGTGAGGCCGTCGTTTGCCCAATCCCATAACCTGCGCAACCTCGTGGCCGCGGTGGCGGCCGCTCGTGCGCTCGGCGTGACCCCCGCGGGGAGGGTGGAGGTGCGGTTCTCGGCGCTGCGCGGCGAGCGCATCGCACTGCCGGAGGAGATCGTGGTGATCAACGACTGCTACAACGCCAACCCGATGTCGATGCGCGCGGCGCTCGACGACCTCGCCGCGAGCGCGCCGGCGCGCCGCGTGGCGGTGCTCGGCGACATGCTCGAGCTGGGCCCCGAGGAGCGGCGCCTGCACCGCGAGATCGGCGCGTACGCCCGCGCGCACGGGGTCGAGCTGCTGGTCGCGGTCGGCCGGCTGGCGGGTGAGGTGGGGGAGGGATTCGAAGGAGAGGTCCACTGCGTGCCGGACGCCACCGCGGCGGCCGAGGCTCTGTCAGGGCTGCTGCGCTCCGGCGACTGCGTGCTCGTGAAGGGCTCACGCGGGGTTGGCCTGGAGCGGGTGGCTGAGACGCTGGTGGACGCGGCGAGGGCGCCGCGGATCGCGGGATCGGCCGGAGGGGCTGGGCCTGTTGAAGCGTCCTCGGGGGACGGGCCTGCGGGATTGGCCGAGCTCGCGAGCGCGCCGGCGCCGGCGGGGGACCGCTGAGGTGGGCCGCGTTCTGATCGGGGGCACCGCGGCCCTCCTGATCTGCATCTTCCTGAGCCCGAAGTTCATCGAGTTCCTGCGCAAGCGCGAGTTCGGGCAGCAGATCCGGGAGGAGGGCCCGGAGGGCCACCGCCAGAAGGCGGGCACCCCGACGATGGGGGGCATCATCGTCTTCATCGCGGTCGCGATCCCGTTCCTGATCCTGACGGGCTACGAATGGCGTGCCCTGGGGGTGTTCGGCACGATGGTGGCGTGCGCGCTGCTCGGGTTCGCCGACGACTACACCAAGCTCGTACGCCGCCGCTCGCTGGGCCTGCGGGCGCGCACGAAGCTGGGGGTGACGATCGCGATCTCGCTCGGGTTGTGGTTCATCGCCACGCACGAGGCGCACCTGCAACCGACGCTGCGGCTGCGGATCGTGGACTACCACGTGGACCTGGGGCCGTTCTATCCGTTGCTGATCTACCTGGTGGTGGCGGGCACGACCAGCGCGGTCAACCTCACCGACGGCCTCGACGGCCTCGCCGCGGGTTGCGCAGCGATCGTGTTGCTCGCGTACGTCGGCATCACGTTCATCACCTCGGAGTACGTCTCCACCCAGTCGGACCTCTCGATGCTCGCGGGGTGCCTGGTGGGGGGGTGCATCGGCTTCCTGTGGTTCAACGCGTTCCCGGCGACGATCTTCATGGGCGACACGGGCGCGCTGGGGTTGGGGGGTGCGATCGCGGGCCTCGCGGTGATGACCCAGACGGAGGTGCTGCTGATCCTGCTCGGCGGGATCTTCGTGATCGAGGCGTTGTCGGTCGCGATCCAGGTGCTCTACTTCCAGCTGCGCCACAAGCGCGTTTTCCTGATGGCCCCGATCCACCACCACTTCGAGCTGCGCGGCTGGTCGGAGACGAAGATCATCCTGCGCTTCTGGATCATCGCCGCGATCTGCTGCGCAATCGGCTTCACGATCTACCGCCAGAGCATCGCCTGAAGCACGTCTGAGCTCGAGCTCGACGTGGCGCGAGGTCGCGGGCCGCTGCGCTCGTCTCGGCGGTCGTGTAGAATGACCCCGGCCGGGTAGGTGTTGATAATGCGTACGTCTGTGTGCACCCAAAGGGGATCTTGGCTGATGCGGCGTCCATTTCGTTGGCTAATTGCGACCGCGGCCGCCTCCCTGGCCTTCGCCGTCCTGCCCGCCGCGGCGCTCGCAACCTTCCCGCCGGTGATCGAATGGACCTCTGCCTGGAACCTCACGCCGACTGACGCGACGCTTGGAGCGGGGATCGAAACGAACGGCCTCTACACCGGTTACGAGTTCCAGATCGATACAAACGCCAGCTACGACTTTACGCAGTTTGACTGCCCCTTCTCGTTGCCGGGATTTGCGGAGTGTGAATCGATCACGGTTGGGGAACCGCTGCCGGCCGGGTTGGTCGAGCCGTCGCCCGCATACCTACGGGCAGGGTTGGGTAGGCAGTCGGTCAGTCTTAACCTGGCCAGCGTCGGGGCGATCCTTCAGCCGGGGACGGAATACCACTACCGGGTACTCGCGTCCAACGGCGGCCAGACGGTTGTCAGTCCCGACCAGACGTTCACTACGCCCCCGGCGGGGAGGGCGCCGGTGATCGAATCGGTGTCGATCTCGCACCTGACTCCCACCGACGCGACGCTTGAAGCGCAGATCGACACCGAGGGCCTGTCGACGAGCTACGAATTCCAGTTGTGGTCCTCTCCCTGCAGCCACAAAGGCGCCGGTTGCGAGGTGATAGTGGATGTCCCTTTGCCAACCGGGCTACTCCTGGGCTCCTTCATACCTCAGGACGTGAGCCTCGACCTCAACAGCGCCGGCGTGACGCTTGGCCGAGGGGAATACGGCTTCTCGGTGGTGGCAGCCAATCAGGAAGGCAGTACGAGTGAGTTCGGGGGCGTCTTCGAAGCGCCCCTGGGCGTGATCGATCCGCCGAGCCCCGGAGTCTTGCCTCCCGCGCCCACGGGTGGTGGCCCGTCCGGCCCGCCCGCCGGTGGCGGCCAGCCTGGCGGATCCGGAACGCCCTCCTTGCCGGCGCTCCAGACGTCGAGCCCGCTCGGCGGGTCATCGAAGACGGGCACGGAGAAGCCGAAACCCGAGCACGGGCACGGCAAGCACCACAAGCGCAGGCACCACGGCACAAACGCCGCGAAGCACCCGGCGAAGAGCAAAAAGCGCAAGGGCTAGCGCCGGGCGAAGCCCACAGTGGTCCGACGCGGGAGGCTTTCACGCCCCCGCGTCGAAATGGCTGGGGATGCCTCCGGCCGCGCGCGGCGCCAAAGCCAAAGTCCAGGGATGGAGCGGTGCCCGCCAGCCGCTCGAGCACCGCATCCTGCTGACCGCGACGCTCTGCCTGCTGGCGTTCGGGGCGGTGATGGTCTACAGCTCGTCCTCGGCGAGCACGGTGCTGCAGGGGGAAGGCAACGGCAGCGCCTACCTCGTGAAGTTCGTGATCTTCGGGGGGGTGGGGCTGGCGCTGATGCACTACCTGGCGCGCAACGGGGTCGCGAAGGTGCAGGGCGTCGTCGCGCCGCTGCTGGCTGTCTCGTTCGTGCTCGTGCTGGCGGTCCACGTCCCGCACGTGGGGGTCTCCGTCAACGGGGCGCGCCGGTGGATCGGCCCGGGCATCTTCCAGTTCGAGCCCTCCGAGCTGCTGAAGCTCGCGCTGACGCTCTACGCCGCCACGCTGCTCGCGCGCCGCCCCCAGCGCGTGCACGACCTGCGCGAGCTCTCGCGGCCACTGCTGGTCGTGGTCGGCGGCGCCTGCCTGCTGGTGGTGAGCGAGCCGGACCTCGGCAGCGCCCTGGTGATCGCGTTCACGACC
The DNA here is from genome assembly GCA_963701215.1 of uncultured Solirubrobacterales bacterium. Lineage (GTDB taxonomy): Bacteria > Actinomycetota > Thermoleophilia > Solirubrobacterales > Solirubrobacteraceae > Palsa-744. The sequence continues at coordinate 2,322,485 of OY969580.1, read as the reverse complement.
TCCGCGCTGCTGCTCGCCGCCGGGATTCCGCTGCGCAACCTCGCGATCCTCGCCGGCTGCGCGCTGGCGGTGGTCGCGCTGTACGCGCTCGCGCAGCCTTACGCCCGCGCGCGGCTGACCTCGTTCGTCGACCCCTGGGCGCACGCCTCCGGCAGCGGCTTCCAGGCCGTCCAGGGCCAGATCGCGATCGGCTCGGGTGGCCTCCTCGGGGTGGGGCCGGGCCAATCGGTGCAGAAGATCTTCTACCTCCCGGAGGCACAGACCGACTTCATCCTCGCGGTGATCGCCGAAGAGCTCGGGGTCGTGGGGGTGTACGCGCTGTTCTTCCTCTACGCGCTGATCGGCTACGCCGGCCTGCGGGCGGCGAAGCGGGCGCGCAGCCTCTACAGCGCGCTGATCGCGGTCGGCATGACCACGCTGATCCTCTCCCAGGCGCTGCTCAACGTGTTTGCGGTGCTCGGCCTCGCGCCGCTCACGGGCGTGCCGCTGCCGTTCATCTCCTACGGGTCTACCAGCCTGATCGTGATGCTCGCCGCGATGGGCTTGCTGCTGAACGTCGCCTCCGGCACAAGCGCCCACATACGCGTGGTGGGCGACGCGCGTGAGCGCAAACAGGCAGGATTGGCCGGTGAGCGCAAGGCCATCCAGAGTCGTGATCGCAGCCGGGGGGACCGCCGGACACGTCGTGCCGGCGCTCGCGGTGGCTGACGCCCTGCGCGCGCGGGGCGTAGAGGTGACGTTCATCGGTGGCGAGCGCGCGGAGGCGCAGCTGGTGCCGGCCGCGGGGTACCCGCTGGGCACGATCTCGGTCGTCGGCCTGGACCGCCGCAACCCGCTGCGGGCGGCTCGCGCGGTGGCGCTCGCGGTCCGGGCGTTCCTGCGCGCCCGCGCGCTGCTGGGGGAGCTCGAGCCGGACGCGGTGATGGGCGGCGGCGGCTACGTCTCCGGGCCGGTGGGCCTCGCCGCGCTCACACGCCGCATCCCGGTGGTGCTCACCGAGGCTGACAGCCACCTTGGCGTGGCCAACCGCGCGCTCGCCCCGTTCGCGCGGAGGGTCTGCCTGGCATTTCCGCTCACAGGCCGTACGGGGCGTCGCTACAGGGTCACGGGCCGCCCGATTCCACCGCCCCAGGAGGACCGCGCCGGCGCGCGTGAGCGGCTGGGGATCGAGCCGGGGGAGACCTGCGTGCTGGTCTTCGGGGGCTCGCTGGGGGCGCGCTCGATCAACCTCGCCGCGGTCGAGGCGTTCGCCGGGGCGGCCTTCCATGTGCTGCACGTCTGCGGTCGCCGCGACCACCCCGAGTTGGCCGCGCGGCTGCTGCCGGCGGGGTACGACCTGCGCGAGTACCTCGACCTCGCCGCCTTCGCCGACGCGCTCGCTGCTGCCGACCTCGTGGTCGCCCGCGCGGGTGGCTCGCTGTTCGAGGTCGTCGCCCACGGCCGGCCCGCGATCCTCGTGCCCTACCCGCACGCCGCCGCCGACCACCAGGCGGCGAACGCCCGGTGGATGGTGCAGGGAGGCGCCGCGGTTGTGATCCCCGACAGTGAGCTGAGCGCTGCGCGGCTGGCCCGCGAGGTGGCAGCGCTGCTCGCCGACCCCCAGCGGATGCGGGCGATGGCGGCCGCCGCCCGGCGCCTCGCACGCCCCGACGCCGCCGAGGCGGTGGCTGAAGAGCTGCTCGAGGCTGCCCGGCGATGAGCGGGCCGTGGAGCGGGCGGCGGCTGCACTTCGTCGGCGTGGGCGGCGCGGGGATGAGCGGCTACGCGCGCGCCGCGCACGCCCTGGGGGCGCAGGTCAGCGGATCGGACCGGGCAGAATCGCCCTACCTGGAGCGCCTGCGCGCGGACGGGGTGCTGGAGGCGAGCCTCGGCCACGATGGCGCCGCGGTGCCCCCCGGGGAGGACGTGGAGGTCGTCTACTCCTCCGCCGTGCCCCCCGAGAACCCCGAGCGGGCTGCCGCGCGCGAGCGGGGGCTGCACGAGCGGCCCCGCGCGGAGCTGCTCGGCGAGCTGACCGCGCTGCGGCGCACGATCGCGGTGGCTGGCACCCACGGCAAGACGACCACCGCGTCGCTGCTCGTGCACGCCCTGCGCGCCGCTCGCCTGGAGCCCGGCTGGCTGGTGGGGGCGCCCGTCGGCGGCGGCCTGCCCAACGCGCAGTGGGGGGCGGGCGAGTGGCTGGTGGTCGAGGCCGACGAGTCCGACCGCTCGATGCTCTCGCTCGCGGTGGAGCTCGCGGTGCTCACCAACGTGGAGCTCGACCACCACGCGAGCTTCGCCTCGCTCGCGGAGCTGCGCGGCGCCTTCCGTGCGTTCCTGAAGAAGCCGCGGGCCGCGGTGGTGTGGAACCGCCCCGAGTTGCTGGAGCTGCGCACGGGCGAGGTCGTCGCCTACGACGTGCCCGCGCCGATGCTCACGGCCGGAGGCTCGCGCTTCGTGTGGCGCGACCACGAGGTCCGCCTCGCGGTGCCCGGTGCTCACAATGCGCTCAACGCCGCCGGGGCGCTGGAGGCGGCGCTGCTCGCCGGCGCCGACCCCGGGCGGGCGATCGAGGGCGTCGAGGGCTTCACCGGCGCGGGCCGTCGCTTTCAGCAGCTCGGCGCCACTCCCCGCGGGGCCGTTGTTTATGACGACTACGCACATCACCCCACGGAGGTCGCCGCGACCCTGAGCGGGGCGCGCACGCTGGAGCCCCGGCGGCTCGTGGCGGTCTTCCAGCCACACCTCTACTCGCGCACCGCGCTGCTCGCCCGCGAGTTCGGGTGTGCCCTGGCGCTGGCCGACGTGGTGGTCGTGCTCGACGTGTACCCCGCGCGCGAGCGCGCCGAGGACCACCCCGGCGTGAGCGGGCTGCTGCTCGCGCAGGCGGCCGCCGACGCCGCGGGGGGCCGCCCGGTCCACTGGCTGCCCACGTTCGCCGACGCCGAGTCGGTGCTGCGAGGACTGCTCGGCGAGGGAGACCTATGCGTCATGATGGGCGCCGGGGACGTCGACGCGCTGGGCCGCCGCCTGGTCGGAGGGGAATGACCGCCCCGCCAGCACCTTCGTACGTGCAGCGGGACTTTCCCCTCGCGCGCTTCGCAACGGTGCGCACGGGCGGCCCCGCGGAGCTGTTCGGGCGTGTAGGCGAGGAGGCGCAGCTGCTGGAGCTGCTTGCGTGGGCGCACGCCGCGCAGGCACCCGTCGCGGTGGTCGGATCCGGCTCGAACCTGCTCATCGCCGATGAGGGCGTGCCCGGCCTCGTGCTGAAGCTCGAGGGGGCGCTCGCGCGGATCGAGCGGGTGGGGGAGCGGGGGCTGCTCTGCGGCGGCGGCGCGCGCCTGCCCGCGGTGGCCGCGTTCGCCGCGCGGGCGGGCCTGTCGGGCATCGAGTTCGGTGTCTCGATCCCTGGCACCGTCGGCGGCGCGGTGCGGATGAACGCCAACGCCTATGGGGGTGAGCTCGCGCGGACGCTGGAGTGGGTGGACCTCGCCACCGCGCGGGGGGCCGTTCGCCGCGGGCCGGCCGACCTGGGGTTCGCCTACCGCCACTCCTCTCTCGCTGCCGGCGAGGTCGTCGTGCGCGCCTCGTTCGCGCTGTCCCCGGCGCCGCCCGCGCAGGTCCGGGCGACGCTCGCGCAGCTGCGCACCCGCCGCCACGAGGCCCAGCCGCAGGGCATCAAGACGTTCGGCTCGACCTTCACCAACCCCGACGACGCCCGCGCGGAGGGGCGAACCGCGGGCCTGCTGCTCGCCGAGTCGGGCTGCCCTGGTCTGGCCGTCGGCGGCGCGCGCTTCGCGCTCAAGCACGCCAACTTCATCGAGAACACCGGCACGGCGACGACGGCAGAGATCGTCGCGCTGATGGCCGAGGGTCGCCGCCGCGTGCTGGAGCGCTTCGGCGTGGCGCTGGAGCCCGAGGTGCAAACGCTCGGGCCGGTGCGGTGGCCGTGGGGTCCCAAGCGCTGAGTAGCCTTTTCTTTGAGGTCACCTGCGGACTCGGATGACGGCCGATGCGGGGCCGATCGGTCCCGAGAAAGGAGGTGATGGTATGGCAGAGTCAATCGCCGTGCTAGCAACCGCATTGCTCGTCGCCATGTTGGTCATAGACCGACTGGCGAGGTAAGCAAGTTGCACTCAAGCCCCGGTGGATGGCAGGCCCCAAGTCCACCGGGGCGCATTATACAAAGGGGCCCGGTTGCCCGGGCCCCTCCAAGACGGCGATCTCAATCGTCGTACTAGCATGCACATCGTAACGCGTCCAAGGCTGAACGGCAAGACCGCTGTAGGGGTTCGCCAACCGAGGTCGAAGACTCCAGGGTGGATCGCTCTTTCGCCGCCCGCGCTCCGATCGGCCGTCTGCCCCGTCCGCTGAGGTTCGCGCTCCCGCGCGGCGCGACCGCGAGGAGGCTCGGCATCACGCTCGCCGCGCTGGCGCTACTCGGCGGCGGCTGGCTGTGGCTGCGCGACTCGCCGCTGGTGGCGGTGCAGCGGGTGCAGATCGCCGGTGTGCAGGGACCCGACGCCGTCGGCATTGACGCCGCGCTGAGCGTCGCCGCGCGGCGCCAGAGCACGCTGAACGTGAACGTGGGCGCGCTGCGCGCCGCGGTCGCCCCCTTCCGCGTGGTACGGAGCCTGAACGTGAGCACGAGCTTTCCCCACGGGCTGCGCATCAGCGTGATCGAGCAGCTGCCGGTTGCGGCGCTGACGGTGGGGGGTGTGCGCACCGCGGTGGCCGCCGACGGGGTCGTGCTCGGGCCGGGCCTGCTCTCGTCCTCGCTGCGGACGCTTACCGCGGCGCTGCCCGCGCTTGCTGCCGGCGGCTCGTCGCTGCGCTCCGGGCGCGTCCAGGACGTGACGGTGCGCGCCGAGCTGAGCGTGCTGGGGGCCGCGCCGTCGATGCTGCTCGGCTGGGTTGAGCGCGTTTACGAGGCCCGCGAAGGGCTCACCGTGGCGATGCGCGGCGGGCTACTGCTCTACTTCGGTGACGCCACGCGCCCGCACGCCAAGTGGCTGGCCGCCGCGCGCGTGCTCGCCGACCCGTCCTCCGCGGGGGCGACGTACGTCGACGTGCGCGCCCCCGAACGGCCCGCCGCGGGCACCACGGCGGCCGGCGGCCTGCAGGGGAGTACCGCGCCCGGGGGCGTGAGCGCCTCCGACCCCACCTCTGCCGCGCTCGCACGCACCCTCGAAGAAGCCGTCGCCGGCGACTCCGGTGTCAACACCTCGAGCGCTGCCGCAAGCACGCCTCAGGCCACTCCACAGGAAGCGGCGCAGACCGCCTCGCCGACCACCCCACAGGAAACCGCACCAACCACCCCGCAGGAAGCTCCGAGCGCGACCTCCACTGAACCCTCACTCTCAACTTCAGGCTGAGGTCAGCGAAAAGCCATTCCTCCGGCAGTGGTTGAGAGTCCGGGGTTCTGCAAGAGATCCTGCAAAAGTCGTCGCACCTGTTGACAGGGCGAAGTTCCCTGCATACCGTGGGCAAATCTGGTTTCCTGTACGGGAACGGATCTGAACCCTTAACTATTACTCTAGGCTTCGGCGGAAAGCGCACACAAGACCATGGAGAGCGGCGTAGGCAGTTACCTGGCAGTGATCAAGGTCGTGGGCGTTGGCGGCGGCGGCACCAACGCCGTCAGCCGCATGGTTGACTCGGGTCTGCGCGGCGTGGAGTTCATCGCCGCCAACACCGACGCGCAGGCGCTCGCGGGGTGCGACGCCGACATCAAGCTCAACATCGGCCACGTCTCCACGCACGGCCTCGGCGCGGGCGCCAACCCGGAGGTCGGGGCCGCCGCGGCGGCGGAGTCGCGCGACGACATCAAGGAGGCGCTGAAGGGCGCCGACATGGTGTTCGTCACCGCGGGCGAGGGGGGCGGCACGGGGACCGGTGCGGCGCCGGTGATCGCGGAGATCGCCAAGAACGAGATCGGCGCACTGACCGTCGGCGTGGTGACCCGCCCGTTCGAGTTCGAGGGCACCCAGCGCGCGCGCTCGGCGACCGAGGGCATCGAGCGGCTGCGCGAGGTCGTGGACACGCTGATCGTGATCCCCAACGAGAAGCTGCTCGCCGTGGTCGAGCGGCGCACGTCGATGCTCGACGCCTTCAAGGAGGCCGACGACGTGCTGCGCCAGGGCATCCAGGGCATCACCGACCTGATCACGATCCCGGGCCTCATCAACCTCGACTTCGCCGACGTGCGCACAATCATGCACGACGCCGGGTCGGCGCTGATGGGCATCGGCTCCGCGGCCGGGGAGAACCGCTGCGCGGAGGCCGCCAAGATCGCGATCTCCTCGCCGCTCTTGGAAGAGTCCGTGGAGGGCGCCACCGGCATCCTGCTCAACATCACCGGGGGTCGCGAGCTCGGCCTGTTCGAGGTCAACGAGGCCGCGGAGATCATCCAGGAGGCGGCCGACAAGGACGCCAACATCATCTTCGGCGCGGTGATCGACGAGAGCCTCGGCGACGAGGTACGCGTGACGGTGATCGGCACCGGCTTCGACCACCGTCCGGGCCAGGGAGCGCGCCGCGAGCGCGCCGGGCGTGCGGTGGACCGCGGGCCCCGCATCGGCGAGCGCGAGCGCTCGTCGCTGGAGATCTCCGACGACGACATCGACGTCCCGCCGTTCCTGCGCTGAGGCCTCCGCTAGCCTCGGCGGATGCGTCGCACCGCCCTGTACGACCGACACCTCGCCGCGGGCGCCCGGCTCGTGGAGTTCGCGGGGTGGGAGATGCCCGTGCAGTACGCCGGCGTGCGCGAGGAGCACCTGGCGGTGCGCCGTGGCTGCGGGATCTTCGACGTCTCGCACATGGGCGAGCTCGAAACCGTCGGCCCCGACGCCGAGGCGCTGCTGCAGCGGCTGCTCTCAAACGACGTCGCCGCGATCCCGGTGGGAGGCGCGCAGTACAGCGTGCTCTGCCGCGAGGACGGGGGGGTGCTCGACGACCTCTTCACCTACCGCCTGGAGGCCGACCGCTTCCTGACGGTCACCAACGCCGCCAACCACGCGCGCGACCTGGAGTGGTTTCGTGCGCACGCCGGCGGCTTCGACGCACAGGTGCACGACCGCCTCGAGGAGTACGCGATGCTCGCCGTGCAGGGCCCCCTCGCGCGGGAGATCGTGCAGGCGGTCTCCGACTCGCCGCTGCCCCCGCGGATGACCGCGGGCGAGCGCCGCTTGGGGGGTGCCGCGGTGCTCGTGTGTGGTACCGGCTACACCGGGGAGGACGGCGTCGAGCTGCTGCTGGCGCCCGCCGACGCGCCGCGGCTGTGGGACGAGCTCGTGCGCCGCGGCGCTGTGCCGGCGGGCCTCGCCGCGCGCGACACGCTGCGCCTGGAGGCGTGCTTTCACCTCTACGGCGCCGACCTCTCGGTGGAGCGCGGCCCGATCGAGGCCGGGCTCGGGTGGTGCTGTAAGGAGCAGACCGGCTTCCTCGGCGCCGACGCGGTGCGCGCCGTGCGTGCCGCCGGCCCCGCGGAGCGGCTCGTCGCGTTCGCTCTCGACGGCCCCGGCATCGCCCGCCAGGGCAACCCCGTGGTCGGCGGCGGGGTCGTGACCAGTGGCACGCTCTCGCCCTGCCTCGGGGTCGGGGTCGGCCTCGCCTACGTCCCCGCCGAGTGCGCCGCCGTGGGCACCCGGCTGGAGATCGACGTGCGGGGCAGGATCCGCCCCGCGACCGTGCGCGAGAAGCCGCTCTACCGAAGGGGCTCGTAGGGGTTCAGGAAGGAAGGGCAAGCAGCTGGCAGGGGTTCGCGGCTGCAGGGTTCGCGCCACTGGACCGTCGGTTATTCTGGCGTGGTCATGGCCGACGCCAGCTACCCCGAGGACCTGCTCTACCACACCGAGCACGACTGGGCTCGCCTCGAAGACGGGCACGCCACGCTGGGCATCACCTGGTACGCCCAGGACGCCCTCGGGGAGGTCGTCTTCTGCGAGCCGCCCTCCGTGGGCACCACGCTCACCCAGGACGAGCCCTACGCCGAGGTCGAGTCGGTCAAGGCCGTCTCCGACGTGATCGCCCCCCTCTCGGGGGAGATCGTCGAGGTCAACGATGCGCTCGCCGAGGAACCCGAGAAGATCAACGACGACCCTTACGGCGCCGGCTGGCTCGTCAAGGTACGCCTCTCCGACCCCTCCGAGGCCGAGGACCTGCTGGACGCCGCCGCGTACGTCGCGAGCCTGGTCTGAGGCGCAGAGCGCTCTCGGCCCGCTCTGTGCGACGGCTGCGTCGCCGACCTCCCTCGCGCCGCACGCCCTCCCGCCGGGCGGTCTGGGCCGACGGCTAGGCTGGGAGGCGATGACCCGCTACACCGCCGCCACCGAGGCCGACCGCGCCGCGATGCTCGCGGCGATCGGCGTGGGCTCGATCGCCGAGCTGTTCGAGCGCCAGATCCCGGCGCCCGTGCGGCTGGGCCGGACGCTCGATCTGCCCCCGGGCCTGCCCGAGCAGGAGGTCTACGAGCACCTGCGCGCGCTGGCCGCGCGCAACGTCAGCGCCGAGGAGGAGCTCACCTTCCTTGGGGCGGGGATGTACGACCACTACGTGCCCGCGCTGATCGACATGCTGATGGAGCGCTCGGAGTTCCTGACCCCATATACGCCCTACCAGCCCGAGGTCTCCCAGGGGGGCCTGCAGGTCATGTTCGAGTACCAGACCGCGATCTGCGAGCTGACCGGCCTGCCGGTCTCCAACGCCTCGGTGTACGAGGGGCCCTCCGCCGTCGCCGCCGCCGGGTACCTCGCCAAGCTGCACAACGGCCGCGGGCGCTTTGTCCTCAGCGCGGGGCTGCACCCCCACACGCTCGAGACGCTGCGCACCTACGCGCACGGGTACGGGGTTGAGATCGTCGAGGTGCCCCTGCTAAACGGGCGCACCGACCCTGAAGCTTGGGCCGCGGCGATCGACGGAGATACCGGCGCCGCTTTCTTCGCTCAGCCGAACTTCTACGGCGCCGTCGAGGACGCCCCCGCGCTCTCCGCCGCCGCCAAGGAGGCCGGCGGGGAGCCGCTCGTGGTCGTCGCGCAGGTCGATCCTCTCACGCTTGGCATCCTCGCCCCTCCGGGGGAGTGCGGCGTCGACGTCGCCGTCGGCGAGGGGCAGTCGCTTGGCAACCGCCTCGACTTCGGTGGGCCCTCCTTCGGCTTCTTCGCAGCGCGCGATGCCTACCTACGGCGGATGCCCGGGCGCATCGCCGGGGAGACGCGCGACCTCGACGGCCAGCGTGGCTTTGTGCTCACCCTGCAGACCCGCGAGCAGCACATCCGCCGCGAGAAGGCGACCTCCAACATCTGCACCTCCCAGGCGCTCAACGCGCTCGCGGGGGTCGTCTACCTCGGCTGGCTCGGCCGCCGCGGAATCGTCGAGCTGGGGGAGCTGCTGCTTGCGCGCACCCACTACGCGCGGCAGACCCTCGCTGCGCTCGATGGGGTGCAGGGCGCGCACTCCCAGCCGGTCGTGCGCGAGTTCGCTCTGCGCCTCGACGCCGACGTCGCCGCCGTGCGGGCGCGCTGCGTCGCGCAGGGCGTCAACCCCGGCGCCGACCTGCACGCCCTCACAGGGCGCGAGGAGGACCGTGGCGGGCTTCTGGTTGCCATAACGGAGCGTCGCACCCGTGCGGACATCGACCGGCTCGCCGAGGTGCTTGGGGCTGCGGTCGCTGCCGAGCGTCAAATGGTGGCCGCGTGACCGACACGCTCACAATCTTCGAGCGGGGCGCCCCGGGACGTCGCGCTTTTCACTGCCCGGAGCTCGACGTGCCCGCGGTCGATCCCGCTGAGCTGCTGCCAGCGCACCTGCTTCGCGGCGAGGGCCCGCGGCTGCCGGAGGTCTCAGAGCCCGAGCTCGTGCGACACTATGTGCGGCTCTCCAAGCGCAACTTCGATCTGGACTCCGGCTTCTACCCGCTCGGGTCGTGCACGATGAAGCACAACCCGCGCCTGCACGAGCGCGTCGCCGCGCTGCCCGGCCACGCGCGGCTGCACCCGCTGCAGGACCCCGCGCACGCGCAGGGGGCGCTCGAGCTGATGTGGCGTCTGGAGGGGGCGCTCGCCGAGATCGCCGGGCTGTCGCACGTCTGCCTGCAGCCCTCCGCCGGCTCGCACGGCGAGCTCGCCGGCGTGCTGCTCGCGCGCGCCTTTCACGAGGATCGGGGGGAGGTGCGAACCAAGGTGCTCGCGCCCGACACCGCCCACGGGACCAACCCCGCGACTGTCACGATGGCCGGCCTGGAGGTTGTCCCGCTCGCCACCAACGCCGCTGGGGGCATCGACCTCGACGACCTGCGCGCGAAGGTCGGGCCCGACGTCGCCTGCCTGATGCTCACCAACCCCAACACGCTCGGGCTGTTCGACCCCCACATCCAGGAGATCGCCCGTCTCGTCCACGACGCCGGCGCGGTGCTCTACTACGACGGCGCCAACCTCAACGCCGTGATGGGGCACTCGCGGCCCGGGGACATGGGCTTCGACATCGTCCACTTCAACCTCCACAAGTCCTTCACCCAGCCCCACGGCGGCGGCGGCCCTGGCTCTGGGCCGATCGCGGTCTCAGAGCGCATCGCGCCGTTCCTGGCCGTGCCCTCCGTCGTCAGGCGCGAGGACGGCGCCTTCGACCTCGACTTCGGCTCTGGGTACGTCGGCTCCCGGTCGATCGGGCGCCTGCGCGGCTTCCAGGGCAACTACGGCTGCTTCGTGCGGGCGTACGCCTACATCTGCTCGCTCGGCGCCGAGGGGCTGCGCGACGCCTCCGAGACCGCCGTACTGAACGCCAACTACCTGCTTGCGCGGCTGCGGGAGCACGGGGTGGCCGAGTACCTGCCGCTTGCGTACGGCGAGCTCTGCATGCACGAGTTCGTGCTCTCTGGGGGGCCCATGAGGCGCGAGCTTCAGATCCGGACGCTCGATCTCGCCAAGCGCCTGCTCGACTTCGGCTTTCATCCGCCCACCGTCTACTTCCCGCTGCTCGTCGAGGAGGCCCTGATGGTCGAGCCGACCGAGACCGAGACGCGGGAGACCTTGGACGCTTTCGCCGACGCGATCGTCGCCATCCTCCGAGAGGCCGCGTCGGACCCCGAGATCGCGCGAACGGCCCCCCACACGACCCCTGTGCGTCGTCTCGACGAGGTCACGGCCGCGAAGCGGCCGGTCATCCGTCAGGCCCTTCCGTAAGGGCGCCTCCGGAGGCTCGAAGGGCCGTATCCCCTGTATTCAAAGCATTTTCACGGCCTCGCGGCCCGCGCTGGCGCAGTCAACAGTCGAGTCGGAGACAAGGGTTGAAACGCCTTCGCGGACCTGCCATGTTGTACAGGCAGCTTCAAGGCTGTCAAGCCATCAAGGAAGCGGATACCATGCACCGGCAGAAGATAAGACGAAGATCAATAGGACCGGAAGGTCCCGCGACCTGACCGTCGTGCGCTGATGCATGCGGACTTCCCCGGGAGTTGGCGGTTGGGGAGTTGCTGAGGCGGCTCGACAAAGGGTCGCTAAGTGTGAAGGTTAGGCAGTAGGCATTACTGGTCGGCAAGGGTGTCGCGCCGTTGAATCGTGACGACGCGGTGCTTCTGACGACCATATCTATCAATAGCGAGCACATACAAGGAGAAGCAAACATGAGGTTCATTAGGATCGCGGGGCTTTGCCTCGTGGCTATTTTTGCGGTTAGTCTCGTCGCGGTGGCTGCCGCCTCTGCGGCACCTGCTTGGGAACAACTCAATGGAACAACGTGGAAAGAAGTCGGAAACACGGAGAAAGTCACCGGTTCGGGCACCTTGAAATTGAAGGACCTCAAAACCCTCCTGGGCACATCGGAAGTTGAATGCGGTGGCTCCGAGAAAGGGACGGTTGGGCCCACAAAGTTCGATAGAATCGAAGTTGTCGAAGCTCAGGCCTCACAGTGCAAAGCCGTGAAAGTCTGTGAAAACGTAGAAGAAATCACAACGAAAAACCTGCCGTGGCAAACTGAATTGTATGAAAGCAACAAAGAAGTACGTGACAATCTCAAGTCGGGCGGTAACGGTGAACCCGGATGGAGAGTAAAATGCAAAACCATCGGTGGTTCAAAATCGGATGAATGTTTGGCTGAAGCCGGCCTTGTCCCCAGCGTCCAGGTGACAAACAAAACATCAAATAATACTGTCGACACTGGATTCGAAGAAACACCTTCTACCAAGTCTCCCAAAGCGAAATGCACCGAAGGAGGGAAAGAATCAGGTGAAGTTACGGGCATGATCGTCCTCAGTGAGGCCGAATCTCCGTTCACGGGGCTTCGAGTCTCCTGACTAGGGGTATCGCAGTAGTGTAGTTGCAGAAGTTCGGGTGGGGCTGGTGTCAACCGGCTCCACCCGGCATATTTTGAATGTTGACGAGATCGGTCGACCGGAGAGGGAGTTGATGGGCTCAATGAATGTGCGATTTGCCGTGTGGGTTGGGTTGGCGTTGGTGTGTGCAGTGGGGAGTAGGGGGGCGGCGGAGGCGGTCGCGGCGTGTCCGAACGAAGCGTTGCGTGCGGAAGCGCGTTCTACGCAGCTTCCTGAGTGTCGTGCGTATGAGTTGGTCAGCCCGGTGGATACGGCGGACAGCGGAGTGCTCTACTTCGATGGTGTGGCTCCCGATGGTGAAGCGGCGGAATTTATCTCGGCCGGTGGGTTTGCCGGTATCGGGAGCGAGTACGCGTTCAACCACTACATCGCTCGGTGGAGCTCGCAAGGTTGGGTAACGTCGTGGGTCGGCGTCCCGGCAGCGCTCCGGGGGCTGGTCAGCGGTATGACGAGCTCTTTCGACCTGACGAAGCAGGTGGTGCGCGTCCAGTTTCTGGCGGGTGCGCAGGCGGGTACTACCGGTCTGTTTTTCAGTAAGAATCTGGCGGAAGCACCGGCCTTCTCTTTCGAAGAATTGTCAGAATATGGGAATATCCCCCATCCAAAACGCGTAGCAGATGGAATTAATCAGCCTACTGATGAGTCTCCGGATTTCTCGCATATCATCATCCCTGATACTGAAGTCATCTCCGGAAACCAGCTCTACGAACTCGCCGGGGTCGGCGGGTCGGCGCCGGTGGTGCGCACTGTCTCGATCGAACCGCCTCCTAACGAAGGGCTGATGGATGCTGGCCTTGGTAACGGTGAAGGGCGTCTGGATTCGGTTTTCCATGCGATTTCCAATGATGGGGAGGAGATTTTCTTTACGAGTGGGATGTCGTATGTTCGTGTGAATGGAACGGAAACGCTCGCGCTCGGTGGTCTGTTCGAGGGTGCCTCTGGTAGTGGTGCGAAGGTTTTTCTTGAGAGTGCTGGCGGTGAACTCTTTATGGATGTCATCGATAGCGAATCGGGGCAGAAAGCGGTCACTGAACGGGTTGCGATCGCTCCGGCTGGGGACTCGAACACCTATTTGCGTTCCAGTGATGATGGTTCTCATCTGTATTTTCTCTCGACTGGTGTGCTCGCTGCGAACGAAAACGAAAACGGCGAAAAGGCTGAAGGGGGCGAGGAGAACCTGTATGTGTATGACACGGTGACGGAGAAGGCGGCGTTTATCGCGCGCGCGGTTCCTGGTGGCAACAGTGGCGAAATCGAGGCTCAGTGCAGTGGCTGTCCTAGTCGTGAACTTGGTGAAACCGAAGAATCGGGTTGTGAAGGGGGTCGCTTCTTCGTGTTCGCGACGACGGCGCATATCACGCCAGGCGATGCAGCTAAGTCTGCGCAGGTCTTCGAGTACGACGCGAGTAGTGGGAAGCTGGTGCGTGTCTCGACTGGTGAAGAAGGTTACGTTGAAAATGGCAATGGCAATGTCCGTGGTGCGAGTATAGCTGTGCCCGAATATGGCGCTACGGGTAACGTGGCCCAGGCAGGGTTGTTTGAGATGAATACGCGGGCTGTCAGTGATGACGGTTCGACGGTGGTTTTCAGTACGTCGGGGGCGCTTTCGCCGCGGGCGGTCAATGATTTGCAGTCGCAGTCGAGCCCCCCTGTTGACGTCTATGAGTGGCACGAAGGGACGGTGAGTTTGATCTCGACTGGGCACTCGCTCACGTCGGATGAACAGGCGACGGTCACGCCGTCGGGTCGTGATATCTTCTTTGTGTCGACCGAAGGTATTCTGCCGCAGGATAGTGATGGGCTGGCGAGTCTCTATGATGCGCGGATCGGTGGTGGTTTCCTTGCGCCTTCGATTCCGGCGGGTGGCTGTAAGGGTGATTCGTGTCAGGGTCCGCCGAGTGTGCCGTCGTTGTTGGGTGAAGGCGGGAGTGCGACGTTCTCTGGCTTGGGGAACCTGCCGCCGCCCGCGCCGACTTCCGTGGGCACCGTGAAGGCGAAGCCGAGGCATTGTGGGAAGGGCTATGTGAAGAGGAAGGGCAGGTGTGTCAGGAGGGCCAAGACCAAGAAGGCTGGCCATGGTGAGAGGGCCGGCAAGGGTGGGAGGACGAAGCGATGAGGATTTGTGCTCTGTTGAGGCCGGTGTTCTTGGTGTTGTTGTTCGTTGTGTTGTTTGTGGTGGTGCCGTCGGGTGCGTCGGCGGCTGAACCGCAGTTCGGTGTCGCGAGTTTTCAGCTTTCCAGTTGCGCTAATGGTAGTTCCGAAGACGGTTTGTCGTGTAGTGTGCCGTATACGCAGGCTGGTGGTAGTCCGTATGAGGTGACGACGACTTTTCATCTGAATCTCCATGAAGCCGTGAACCGTAACGTGTCCCCTGTGATGGTGTCCGTTGAGGAACCGAAGGATGTCAAGGTGAGTTTCCCGCCGGGAATGGTGTTCAACCCGCAGGCGGTGCCGCGTTGCTCGATTGCTGTCTTCTCGGAGACGCAGAGCCAGGGTTGTCCGCCGAGCAGCCAGGTTGGGACGGTGCTTGCTAATCCGTCTGGTAATCTGGAGCAGGTTCCGCTTTATAATCTCACACCGTTGGCGGGTAAGCCTGCCGAGTTCGGGTTCTATAACCAGTTGGATTTCGTGATCACTGGCGGGGTGCGGACCGGCGAAGGGTACACGTTGAGCGCGTTTACCTCGGACATTCCGGAGGTCGAAGTCACGACCGCTTCGGCCACGGTTTGGGGTGTGCCGGCTGATCCTTCTCACGATGCTCAGCGTGGAGCGGAATGTACTTGGATAACTGGTGAACCGCCGGAACCGCCCAGTAACGCGCCGAATATTGAATCGTGCCCGGGGGGCGGGAGGTCGAGCGGCGCCCCGCTGACTCCGTTCGTTCGTCTCCCGACTGAGTGTACGGGCGAACCCTTGACGGCGACGATCGAAACTGACTCTTGGATCCACCCTGGTGCGCTGGATGCGAATGGTAACCCGCTGCAGGGTGATCCGAATTGGAAGACTGCTGAATCCTCGATGGAACCGGTCACGGGCTGCGAAAAGTTGACGTTTGACTCATCGCTGACGGTTCAGCCCGATACCTCTCTGGCTGGTGCCCCGGTTGGTCTGGGTGTAGAACTGGCGGTCCCGCAGACTGATAGCTCTGAAGTCTTGGGTACCTCCGATGTCCGTGACGTGAAGGTCTCGCTCCCGGAAGGCATGGTGATCTCGCCCTCTGCCGCGCAGGGGTTGGGGGTCTGCCATGACGACCGGGGTGCTAATCCTCGTGAAGTTCCCGATGAGTTTGGGTCGACGTCGGCGAGTCCGGCGTCTTGCGAACCGTCTTCGACTGTTGGCCAGCTGCGTATAACGACGCCCGATCTCCCGGAGCCGCTGCGGGGTACGGTCTTCCTCGGTGCCCCGATCTGTAATCCTTGTACCCCTGAAGATGCTGAGGACGGTCGGATGGTCCGTCTGTATCTGCAGGCGATCGGTGAAGGCAGCGATGGTATTACCGTCAAGCTCGCTGGCACCGGTTCGATCAACCCGACGACCGGCCGTGTCACGACCGTCTTCGAAGAAAACCCCCAGCTGCCGTTCGAAAGCGTCAAGCTGGAACTGGTCGGTGGCCCCCGTGCGACGCTCGCGAACCCCCGGGCCTGCGGCCCGGCTGTCAGCGAAGCCGACCTGACACCGTGGAGCTCACCGTTCGTGATCGACTCCACGCCGAGCAGCGCCTTCGAAGTGACCGGCTGCAGCCCCCCGCAGTTCAAGCCCTCCTTCACGGCCGAGACGACGAACGTCCAGGCTGGTGCTTTCACCCCGTTCACGCTTGCCTTTGGGCGCTCGGATGCTGATGGTTTCCTGTCCGGGATGCAGTTGATGATGCCGCTGGGTTTGTCTGGTATGTTGTCAAGCGTGAAGCTTTGCGGTGAACCGCAGGCGGCGCAGGGGAGGTGTGGCCCGGAAAGCTTGATCGGTCATTTCCAGGTCTTGACTGGTCCTGGTGCTGAGCCTTTCCTGGTGACCGGCGGGCAGATCTTTATCACGGGGCCTTATAAGGGAGCGCCTTACGGCCTCTCGATCGTGGTCCCCGCGAAGGCTGGCCCGTACACCCTCTCCGGTACGACCGGCGCCGGCACTGTGGTGGTCCGCGCGTCGATCGCTGTTGATCCCCATACCGCACGGTTGACGGTGACGACCGACCCCCTCCCGACGGTCCTCGATGGCATCCCGTTGCAGTTGCGGGTCGTCAACGCTGTGATCGACCGTCCCGGGTTCACGTTCAACCCGACCGACTGCGAACCAACAGCGATCACCGGGACGCTGAGCGACACCGAAGGCGCGAGCGCGGCTGTTTCCAACCACTTCCAGGTGACCAACTGCGCCGCCCTCGCGTTCAAACCAACCTTCACGGTCTCGACCTCGGGCCACACAAGCCGTCTCGACGGCGCGAGCCTGACAGCGATGCTCAGCTTCCCGAAAGCCCCCCAGGGCAGCGAGGCGAACGTCGCGAAGGTCAAAGTCGAACTACCCAAGCAGCTCCCCTCGCGCTTGAAGACCCTCCAGAAGGCATGCCCTGCGGCGACCTTCGAAGCGAACCCCGCGAACTGCCCAGCCGCAGCGGTCGTCGGCCACGCGAAGGCCGTAACGCCGATCCTCCCCGTCCCATTGGAAGGCCCCGCCTACTTCGTCAGCCACGGCGGCGAAGCCTTCCCAAGCTTGATCGTCGTCCTCCAGGGCTACGGCGTGACAGTCGACCTGGTCGGCGCAACATTCATCAACAAACACGGCATCACGAGCTCCACCTTCAAGACAGTCCCCGACGTACCCGTAGGCACCTTTGAACTGACGCTCCCCGAGGGCCCAAACTCAGCCCTCGCCGCAACCGGCAACCTCTGCAAGGCCAACCTAAAGATGCCAACCGAATTCATCGCCCAGAACGGCGCCGTGCTCAACAAAAGCACAAAGATCACCGTCACAGGCTGCAAACGCAAGAAGTAGGAGACCACCCGGACGGCAGCGAGATCGCGCCGCAGGCCCCCCGGCTCGGCGCGGTGCCCGGGCATGCCCAGTATTCAAGCCATTTTCGCGGCCTCTCGCCTGCGCTGGCGCAGTCAATAGTCGAGTCGGAGACAAGGGTTGATACGTCTTCGCGGACCTGCCATGCTGTGCAGGCAGCTTCGAGGCTGCGCAAACAAACCATCAAGGAAGCGAATACCATGCACCGGCAGAAGATAAGACGAAGATCAATTAGGACCGGGATCGGAAGGTCCCGCGACCTGACCGCCGTGCGCCGATGCATGTGAACCTCCCCGGGAGTTGACGGTTGGGGAGTTGCTGAGGCGGCTCGACAAGGGGTCGCTAAGTGTGAAGGTTAGGTGGTAGGCATTACTGGTCGGCAAGGATGATCGTGCCGTTGAATCATGGCGACGCGGTGTTTCTGACGGCCATATCTATCAATAGCGAGTACATACAAGGAGAAGCAAACATGAGGTTCATTAGGATCGCGGGACTTTGTCTCGTGGCCATTTTTGCGGTTAGTCTCGTCGGGGTGGCTACGGCCTCTGCGGCACCTGCTTGGGAACAACTCAATGGAACAACGTGGAAAGAAGTCGGAAACACGGAGAAAGTCACCGGAACGGGCACTTTGAAATTGAAGGATATCGATACACTCCTGGGCACATCGGAAGTTGAATGCGGTGGCTCCGAGAAAGGGACGGTCGGCCCTACAAAGTTCGATAGAATAGAAGTCGTCGAAGTGCAGGCCTCGCAGTGCAAAAAGTTGAAAGTCTGTGAAAACGTAGAAGAAGTCACAGCGAAAAACCTGCCATGGCAAACTGAATTGTACGAAAGCAACAAAGAAGTACGTGACAATCTCAAGGGGACTGGCAACGGTGAACCGGGGTGGCGCGTAAAGTGCAAAACCCTCGGCGGTGTAAAATCGGATGAATGTTTGGCTGAAGCCGGTCTTGTCCCCAGCGTCCAGGTGACAAACAAAACATCAAATAATACTGTCAACACTTCATTCGAAGAAAAACCTTCTAAGGCTCCTAAAGCGGGCTGCTCCGAAGGGGGTAAAGAATCAGGTGAAGTCACGGGCACGATCGTCCTCAGTGAGGCCGAATCCCCGTTTACAGGACTTCGAGTTTCCTGATCAGGGTATCGCAGTAGTGTAGCTGTAGAAGTTGGGTGGGGCCGGTGCGCACCGGCCCCACCTGGCATATTTTGAATGTTGACGAGATCGGTCGACCGGAGAGGGAGTTGATGGGCTCAATGAATGCGCGATTCGTGGTGTTGGTCGGTTTTATGCTGGTGTGTGCGGCGGGGCTAGTGAGTACGCCGGCGGAGGCCGCCGAATCCTCCTGCGCCAAGGTGGAAGAACCCAAGCGCAAGGAAGAGGAACAGCTACGTGCAGAAGCGCGTTCCACGCAGCTTCCTGAGTGTCGTGCGTATGAGCTGGTCAGCCCGGTGGATACGGCGGACAGCGGAGTGCTTTACTTCGATGGTGCGGCCCCCGATGGTGAAGCGGCGGAATTTATCTCGGCCGGTGGGTTTGCCGGTATCGGGAGCGAGTACGCGCTCAATCACTACATCGCTCGGCGGAGCACGCAAGGTTGGGTAACGTCGTGGGTCGGCGTCCCGGCTGCGCTCCGGGGGTTGGTCAGCGGTATGACGAGCTCTTTCGACCTGACGAAGCAGGTGGTGCGCGTCCGGTTTCTGGCGGGTGCGCAGGCGGGTACTACCGGTCTATTTTTCAGTAAGAATCTGGCGGAAGCACCGGCCTTCTCTTTCGAAGAATTGTCAGAATATGGGAATATCCCCCATCCAAAACGTGTAGTATATGGAATCGAACAGCCTGTTGATGAGTCTCCGGATTTCTCGCATATCGTCATCCCTGATACTGAAGTCATCTCCGGGAACCAGCTCTACGAACTCGCCGGGGTCGGTGGGCCGGCGCCGGTGGTGCGCACTGTCTCGATCGAACCGCCTCCCAACAAAGGGCTGATGGATGCTGACCTTGGGAACGGTGAAGGGAGTCTGGATTCGGTTTTCCATGCGATTTCCAATGATGGAGAGGAGATTTTCTTTACGGCCGGGGTATCGTATGTTCGTGTGAATGGAACGGAAACGCTCGCGCTCGATGGTCTGTTCGAGGGTGCGTCCGGTAGTGGTGCAAAGGTTTTTCTTGAAAGTGCTGGCGGTGAACTCTTTATGGATGTCATCGATAGCGAATCGGGGCAGGAAGCGGTTACTGAACGGGTGGCGATCGCGCCGGCTGGGGATTCGAACACCTATTTGCGTTCCAGTGATGATGGTTCTCATCTGTATTTTCTCTCGACTGGTGTGCTCGCTGCGAACGAAAACGAAAACGGCGAAAAGGCTGAAGAGGGCGAGGAGAACCTGTATGTGTATGACACGGTGACGGAGAAGGCGGCGTTTATTGCGCGCGCGGTTCCTGGTGGCAACAGTGGCGAAATCGAGGCTCAGTGCAGTGGCTGTCCTAGTCGTGAACTCGGTGAAACCGAAGAATCGGGTTGTGAAGGGGGTCGCTTCTTCGTGTTCGCGACGACGGCGCATATCACGCCAGGAGATACAGCCAAGTCTGCGCAGGTTTTCGAGTACGACGCGAGTAATGGGAAGCTGGTACGTGTCTCGACCGGTGAAGAAGGTTACGCTGAAAACGGCAACGGCAATGTCCGCGGTGCGAGTATAGCCGTGCCCGAATATGGCGCTACGGGTAACGTGGCCCAGGCAGGGTTGTTCGAGATGAATACGCGGGCTGTCAGTGATGACGGTTCGACGGTGGTTTTCAGCACGTCGGGGGCGCTCTCGCCGCGGGCGGTCAATGATTTGCAGTCGCAGTCGAGCCCCCCTGTTGACGTCTATGAGTGGCACGAAGGTGCGGTGAGTTTGATCTCGACTGGGCATTCGCTTACCTCGGATGAACAGGCGACCGTTACGCAGTCGGGTCGTGATATTTTCTTTGTATCGACCGAAGGTATTCTGCCGCAGGACACTGATGGGTTGGCGAGTCTCTATGACGCGCGGATCGGTGGTGGTTTCCTTGCGCTTTCGATTCCGGCGGGTGGCTGTAAGGGTGATTCGTGCCAGGGTCCGCCGAGTGTGCCGTCGTTGCTTGGTGAAAGCGCGAGCTCGACGTTCTCTGGCTTGGGGAACCTGCCGCCGCCTGTGCCGACCTCCGCGGGCGCCCCGAAGGCGAAGCCGAGGCATTGCGGGAAGGGCCATGTGAAGAAGATGGGCAGGTGTGTCAGGAGGGCCAAGATCAAGAAGAGGGCTGGCCATGGTGAGAAGGCCGGTAAGGGTGGGAGGACGAAGCGATGAGGGTTTATACTCTGTTGAGGCCGGTGTTCTTGGTGTTGTTGTTCGTTGTGTTGTTTGTGGTGGTGCCGTCGGGTGCGCTAGCGGCGGAACCGCAGTTTGGTATCGCGAGCTTTCAGCTTTCCAGTTGCGCTAACGGTAGCTCCGAAGACGGTTTGCCGTGTAGTGTGCCGTATACGCAGGCTGGTGGTACTCCGTATGAGGTGACGACGACTTTTCATCTGAATCTCCATGAAGCCGTGAACCGTAACGTGTCCCCTGTGATGGCGTCCGTTGAGGAACCGAAGGACGTCAGGGTGAGTTTCCCGCCGGGAATGGTGTTTAACCCGCAGGCGGTGCCGCGTTGTTCGATTGCTGTCTTTTCGGAGACGCAGAGCCAGGGTTGTCCGCCGAGCAGCCAGGTTGGGACGGTGCTTTCTAATCCGTCCAACACTAATATGGAGCAGGTTCCCCTTTATAATCTCACACCGTTGGCGGGTAAGCCTGCCGAGTTCGGCTTCTATAACCAGTTGGATTTCGTGATCACTGGCGGGGTGCGGACCGGCGAAGGGTACACGTTGAGTGCGACTTCCTCGGACATTCCGGAGGTCGAAGTCACGACCGCTTCGGCCACGGTTTGGGGTGTGCCGGCTGATCCTTCCCACGATGCTCAGCGTGGAGCGGAATGTACCTGGATAAGCAGTGAACCGCCGGCACCACCCAGTAACGCTCCGAATAATGAATCCTGCCCGGGTGGCGGGAGGTCGAGCGGCGCCCCGCTGACTCCGTTCGTTCGTCTTCCGACGGAGTGTACGGGCGAACCCTTGACGGCGACGATCGAAACGGACTCTTGGGTCCATCCTGGTGCGCTGGATGCGAATGGTAACCCGCTGCAGGGTGATCCGAATTGGAAGACCGCTGAATCCTCGATGGAACCGGTCACTGGCTGCGAAAAGTTGACGTTTGGCTCATCGTTGACGGTTCAGCCCGATACCTCTCTGGCTGGTGCCCCGGTTGGTCTGGGTGTTGAACTGGCGGTCCCGCAGACTGATAGCTCTGAAGTCTTGGGTACCTCCGATGTCCGTGACGTGAAGGTCTCGCTCCCGGAAGGCATGGTGATCTCACCCTCTGCCGCGCAGGGGTTGGGGGTCTGCCATGACGACCGGGGTGCTAATCCTCGTGAAGTTCCCGATGAGTTTGGGTCGACTTCGGCGAGTCCGGCGTCTTGCGAACCGTCTTCGACTGTTGGCCAGCTGCGTATAACGACGCCCGATCTCCCGGAGCCGCTGCGGGGTACGGTCTTCCTCGGCGCCCCGATCTGTAACCCCTGTACCCCCGAAGATGCTCAGGACGGCCGGATGGTCCGTCTCTACCTGCAGGCGATCGGTGAAGGCAGCGACGGTATCACGGTCAAGCTCGCTGGTACCGGTTCGATCAACCCGACGACCGGCCGTGTTACGACCGTCTTCGAAGAAAACCCTCAGCTGCCGTTCGAAAGTGTCAAGCTGGAACTGGTTGGTGGTCCCCGTGCGACGCTCGCGAACCCCCGGGCCTGCGGCTCGGCTGTCAGTGAAGCCGACCTGACGCCGTGGAGCTCACCGTTCGTGATCGACTCCACGCCGAGCAGCGCCTTCGAAGTGACCGGCTGCAGCCCCCCACGGTTCGAGCCCTCCTTCACGGCCGGGACGACGAACGTTCAGGCTGGTGCTTTCGCCCCATTGACGCTTGCCTTTGGGCGCTCTGATGCTGATGGTTTCTTGTCTGGGATGCAGTTGGCAATGCCGTTGGGTTTGTCTGGGATGTTGTCAAGTGTCAAGCTTTGCGGTGAACCGCAGGCGGCGCGGGGGACGTGTGGCCCGGAAAGCTTGATCGGTCATTTCCAGGTCTTGACTGGTCCTGGTGCTGAGCCTTTCCTGGTGACCGGCGGGCAGATCTTTATCACGGGGCCTTATAAGGGAGCGCCTTACGGCCTCTCGATCGTGGTCCCTGCGAAGGCTGGCCCGTACACCCTCTCCGGTACGACCGGCGCCGGCACTGTGGTGGTCCGCGCGTCGATCGCTGTTGATCCCCATACCGCACGGTTGACGGTGACGACCGACCCCCTCCCGACGGTCCTCGATGGCATCCCGTTGCAGTTGCGGGTCGTCAACGCTGTGATCGACCGTCCCGGGTTCACGTTCAACCCGACCGACTGCGAACCAACAGCGATCACCGGGACGCTAAGCGACACCGAAGGCGCGAGCGCGGCTGTTTCCAACCACTTCCAGGTGACTAACTGTGCTGCTCTGGGGTTCAAACCGACGTTTGCGGTTTCGACCTCGGCTCATACAAGCCGTCTTGACGGTGCGAGTCTGACAGCGATGCTCAGCTTCCCAAAGACTCCGCAGGGCAGCGAGGCGAACGTCGCGAAGGTCAAAGTCGAATTGCCTAAGCAGCTTCCCTCGCGTTTGAAGACCTTGCAGAAGGCGTGTCCCGCGGCGACCTTCGAAGCGAACCCCGCGAACTGTCCGGCCGCGTCGGTCGTCGGCTCTGCGAAGGATATAACGCCGATCCTTCCGGTCCCGCTGGAAGGCCCCGCCTACTTCGTCAGCCACGGCGGCGAAGCGTTCCCGAGTCTGATCTTCGTCCTTCAGGGCTACGGCGTGACATTCGACCTGGTAGGCGCAACGTTCATCAACAAACACGGCATCACGAGCTCCACCTTCAAGACAGTCCCCGACGTACCCGTAGGCACCTTCACCCTGACGTTCCCCGAGGGCCCAAACTCAGCCCTCGCCGCAACCGGCAACCTCTGCAACGCCAACCTAAAGATCCCAACCGAATTCATCGCCCAGAACGGCACCATACTCAACAAAAGCACAAAAATCACCGTCACAGGCTGCAAACGAAGGAAGTAGGAGACCACCCGGACGGCAGCGAGATCGCGCCGCAGGGCCCCGACCCGGCGCGGTCCCCGGGCATGCCCCGGTATTCAAGCCATTTCCGTGGCCCCGCGCCCGCGCCCGGCGCAGCAGCCAATGGTTGAGTCGGAGGCAATGGTTGACATGCCTTCGCAGACCTGCCATGTTGTACGGGCAGCTTCGAGGCTGCGCAAACAAACCATCGAGGAAGCGAATGCCATGCACCGGCAGAAGATAAGACGAAGATCAGTTAGGACCAGGATCGGAAGGTCCCGCGACCTGACCGTCGTGCGCCGATGCATGTGAACCTCCCCGGGAGTTTACGGTTGGGGAGTTGCTGAGGCGGCTCGACAAGGGGTCGCTAAGTGTGAAGGTTAGATAGTAGGCATTACTGGTCGGCAAGAGTGGTCGCGCCGCTGAATCATGGCGATGCGGTGCTTCTGACGACCATATCTATCAATAGCGAGTACATACAAGGAGAAGCAAACATGAGGTTCATTAGGATCGCGGGGCTTTGCCTCGTGGCTATTTTTGCGGTTAGTCTCGTCGCGGTGGCTACGGCCTCTGCGGCGCCCGCTTGGGAACAACTCAATGGAACAACGTGGAAAGAAGTCGGAAACACGGAGAAAGTCGTTGGTTCGGGCACCTTGAAATTGAGGGACGCAGATACGCTCCTAGGCGTATCGGAAGTCGAATGCGGCGGCTCCCAGAAAGGGTCGGTTGGGCCCACAAAGTTCGATAGAGTAGAAGTCATCGAAATCCAGGCCTCGCAGTGCAAAGCCACGAAAGTCTGTGAAAACGTAGAAGAAATCACAGTGAAAAACCTACCGTGGCAAACTGAAGTGTACGAAAGCGGCAAAGAAATACGTGACAATCTCAAGTCGGGCGGTAACGGTGAACCGGGATGGCGCGTAAAATGCAAAACCATAGGAGGTTCAAAATCGGATGAATGTTTGACCGAAGCCGGTCTTGTTTTCAGCACCCAAGTGACAAACAAAACATCAAATAATACGGCCGCCAGTGGATTCGAAGAAAAATCTACCAAGTCTCCCAAGGCGAAATGCACCGAAGGAGGGGCAAAATCAGGTGAAGTCGTGGGCGTGATCGTCCTCAGTGAGGCCGAATCCCCGTTCACAGGGCTTCGAGTCTCCTGACTAGGGGTATCGCAGTAGTGTAGCTGTAGAAGTTTGGGTGGGGCTGGTGCCAACCGGCCCCACCCGGCATATTGAATGTTGACGAGATCGGTCGACCGGAGAGGGAGTTGATGGGCTCAATGAATGTTGTGGTGTGCGGCGCGTCGTGGTGTGCAGCGCGTAGGGTTCTGACGCATGATGACACCCAAACGCTCCGAGTTCCTCATCGCACTCTGGTTCCCTTCTTAGAACAGCCCACGACAGCGACCTGCTCGGCACTCCTGATCTGAGCACCGTTCTGGCCCACGATAGTGTAGGGGATGATAAGAGCATTGGAGCAGAGATTCCCGGTCGCGCCAAGCAACGAGCGAGGACCCTGCGGTAGCTGGAGCCTAAATGAGCCAATCGGTACGTCGGGCAACGCCCGAAAGGCAGCACTGATGGTCCCGCTCTTAGAAATGCTGAGAACTCCATCTAGCTGAACCGCGACTCCCTGACTCTGCAGGAACACCACCAGATCGGGATGTGCCGTACCGCCGCGTGATGCCAGATACACCGGTCCGGTCAAGGGTGAGGTAAGCACTGGCGTCGTCACTGTTGCTTTGCCCACCAGAGAGCCTATGGGGCAGGCATCCGAGTCAGCGAACAGCGTCGCCGCAAGGCAGGCCTGCTGGATAGTGCGAAGACGCGGGCGCAGCTGGCGGGGCAACTCTACGATCACCGAGCTGATGTTCGCTCGGCCACTCGTGGGACTGGCGATGTTCAGTGTAAGGCTCGCGCCGTCGCCACCACGGCTCGCCTTGGCTCGAGTCGAGGCTGTGAGCCTTGGATTGAACGGCAGACTCGAGCATCCAGTTACCTGGAACGGGGTGGAGGCGATCGCACTCCCTCCCTGGGCCGAGCTGATGTTGGCAGTGAGCAGCTGCGGCGAGCAGTCGGTCGGGTTAAAGACGAACCCGGCCCGGCTGATGGTCAGGTTCACGGTCCGCAGCCGTAGCGGAATGCCATCGATGATTTGAGGCAGTGGATCGGATGCAATCGTCAGGTGCATGTCGCTTGGGTTTACCAAGATCTGGGCCCTGACCACGATCGTGCCCAGGTTGAACGGACCAGCAGTCGAGGGTACTACGATCGAAAGGCCGAACGGCGCTCCCTTGTAGGAGCCGGTCAGATAAACCGGTCCCGACAGATAGAGTGGCTGGGTACCCGCGCCAGCGCCCATGGTGGTCGAACCGATCTGTGATCCCTGTGGACAGCTACCCGTTGATGCCTGAGGTTCTCCGCACAACGGGACATGCGAGAGCATCCCTAGCAGTCCCGGAGGTAGTTGTGCGGTGATCGTCGAAAGGTTCTGCTCGCCATCTTCGCGCGAGACGTTCAGGGTGAACGAGGTGAAGGTTCCGGCTAGCGGAAAAAGCGTACCCGCTATCAACTGGGGGCTGAACGGCAGGGTGGCCGAGCAGGCTCCGCCAGATCCGTCTGAGTCGACGGTGAAAGACGACGATGGGTTCGCAGTTTGACCGGCGTAGGAAAGCAGTTGCGCTGTTGTGCTTGCCGGGCCACAGGCCACAGGATTAGCGAATACCGCCTCCGGCCCGCCGAATAGGTGCAGTTCGAGGTCGCTGAACGGAAGCTGTGGAACTTCTTCGAATGTGACCGTAACCTGGCCGGTGATTGGATTGGGGTGCGCCACTCCGCTCAGATGAAATGAGACATTTTCGGCTGAGACACTCACGAAGATCCTATACATCGCCGAAGCGGTTGGCGTACCGATGTTGACCGTGCCCGTGAGATGGTCGGGCAAGAGCGGCGTGGTGACCGTTACGGTGCCCACCTGTGAGGCATTTGGGCAATGCCCAGAAGCGAACTGTTCGTCTGAACATCCCACAAGACCGTTCGCCGCGCCTGGCGAGAGGGAGGTTCCATTCGGTAGCATAAAGGCGGCCTTCTGGAGATCTGGGGTAGCCACGTCATAGGGTCCTTCGTTCAGCGGATAGCTCAGGTCGATGTTATAACCGGAAGGTGTGTCCTGCTGCGTGGTGTTTGGTGTCACGGAGAGCTTCGGTGCTATCTGAAGCAGGTTACACCCGCTCGGCGTGGGGATAGTGGCTGTCTGTGTAACGTACTGTCCAGGGTTCTGCCAGGAGTCGACGCTGAGCGTGGTCGTGAGCGGGGATCCCGAGCAGTCCGTTGAGTTCGTTAGGAAGGGGGCCGGAGCAACTCCCGCCGGAGTTGGTTCGATCCCGATGATTTCGCGTTTGCCTAACTCATTTGGCGCACTATAGAGCGGCTGGGGTCCGCCTAGCTCGGTCCTTGATCGTTCGAGGTCGTGGGTAGGAGACGCGGGCACCCCCCACAGTGTCAGCGACGTGCCAGTGATCGGGACCAGTGTCGTGAGGTCATTGATTCCTACCCTCAACCCGTACGTTCCTTCTTGGTTCATGTCAATCTGGGCTGCGACCTGCACAAATAGAAGAGAACCCGCAAGCGTCGCCAAGTGGCCCGGCGTCGGTGTTAGGTTGTAAAGTGGGATCGTGACCGGTTCGGTCGATGCTGGCCCCAGGTGAAAGTAAATCTTAAAAATGCCTACCTGTGCAGCTGGCTGACATCCAAACGCTTCAAATTCGCTCGGCGTGCACTTAGGCGTGACCTGCGGATTGCCTACTACTCCGGGCGGTAGGTTTATTGCAACGTCCTTAAGCTGGTCGACCGGTTCTCCGCTTGCATCTGTATTGAGCATGATTGCGGTAGTGAGATCGGCGTGAGCTCCGGCCTGCGGAGAGGTGGGTGTGACCGCAAACGATGCTATCCCAAACGGCGGACCCTCAGCGTTGGCGGTACTTGGCAGCATCGCGAGCCCAGCGGTGATGATACTCGTCAGCAAGAAAATGCCCGTACGTTGAGTGATGTTGTAGGACTTTGTCATCGAGCTTGATCGCGAGTGCCACTCGCACGTGCGCCTCTCTTGTCCTTCTTGCGTGTGTCGCGGGATTTGTGTTTGGCCTTCTTTATTTTATGCTTTTTCTTGTATCGCGTCGGTTTTCTGCGATGATTGGACTTCGACGCTGGTGTCACAATGGGTGGACTGTTGGTTGCGCCTTGCAAGATGGCGCTTCCCGGGGTGATGCTCGGCAGGACGATGCTCAATGGCCCGCGGCAGCTTTCGGCGTTGATACATGACGCATTTGATTCGCTTGGACTGGTACTGGTCGGGAAACCGCCGCCGACTCGTGCATCATATAGTGCCATGTGGCCTTCCGTCGCCTGCCCTGTGAGATCCACGTTGGTGTCGAAGAAGACGTCGTTCCCACTCGGAGTGACGCTCTGTAGTGTGGTCTTGCCCGCCTTCCCGGCTGAGATCAGATAAACTTCTCCGTTCTCCCACTCGTAGACGTCGATGTCGTTGGGAATTGCCACTTCGTCTCCTTCGAAGCCGAGTATGCTGGGTGGGGCGTAGCTGTTCTGGTCTTCGGGGACGAGCGCATTTTCAGTTTCGAAGAAGATCTGGTCTCCTGTTGCGCTCATTGGCGCGGAATGGCCCGGAGGATCATAGCTCCCGCCCCCGATCGACCCGGCGCCTTCAGTATGGATGCCGAGCGAGGACCCGCCTATGGCCGTTGGACTACAAGAGATGCACACTAGGCTTTCCGAAGCGGCGTCGTAGCGATATATCTGGGACGTGCCGTTGGGGTCCTCTCCCGTTAGATCGAGATCAGAGGTGAAGACCAGGTACTTCGCCGTTTGGAGTGGGTACTGCCGGTCGTTCTACGTCGAGATACGAGACCAAGCGCCCAACCTCACCGGGACTCGGTTCCACTTCCGACGTGCCTAGCTGCGTGATGAACGTATTCTTGCCGGTGTCTGTGTCGTAGACATAGAAGTTGAGTTGGCCTTCCAGAGCGGTCTGTCCGATGTCGTTCACGTTCGTGGCGAGGTCGCCTTTGGCCACGTAGTACACGTGCGACCCATCGTTTGAGATAGCGGCCACGCCGACGACAGCGCCGTCAACTGGGGAGCTGCCTTCCGGGGCGACAGATACCGGCGTGAGCTTTTCGGCTTCGGTGTTGTAGAGATAAAGCTCGGTGTCTTTGAATGTATCACCGGCGAGCCCCTCATCGGAGACGAAGATCACATCTGCGCCGTTTTCGGAAGCGCCGAGATAACGCGCTCCTGCACCTCCCGTCGCTTCCGGATTGTCCAGCGGCACGGTCACGCTGTTATCCTTGCGCATGTAGAGGTGCACCTCATGCTCTCCTGGCACGTTCAGCCTGTATTCGCCGACACTTGGCGGAGGGCTCTCGAAGAAGATCTTCGAGCCGTCGTCCGAGATCGCGTGGGTCGTTGTACCGAGTACGTCCGACGGCAGAAAGTCGTAGGTGGGCGGTTCTCCATGGGCCAGATAGTTGCCATTGCCCAATATCGCGCCTTCCGTGTTGACCAGCTTGCCTGCGTTGTTGATGTCTACTAGGTTGGTCTGGTCTGTCGAGACCGTGTGGTCGTAAAGGAACTCAGCCGGACGGTAACCGCTTTCTTCGAGGCCTATAGCTGCTGGCACAAGTGATTCAGCGATGTCGAACACGACCTCATTTCCGTCGGGAGTGGCGCCATCATAGGTCGCCGACTTAGGCCCTGTCCCACCCGGTGAGACCCAGGTCAGCGTGCCTTCTGGGGACTCCTCGTAGAGATTGAGCGCACCATTGTCCTGGGCGCCGAGCGCAAATGGCTGTCCAGTCGTAAAAATCGTCTGGCTGAGTTCGGGCGTAAAGAACAATGCGGCGGCGGTCTGGCCGAGCGGCTTGGTCGGAACTATGGCCCGCGGCGTCAGCGCCCTCGTCTGCCAGCCGTCCGTGGTGCGCTGAGCCTGGTAGAGCGTCTGGCCGCTGGTAACCGCATCACTGAACGGGCCAGCTTGAAAGTCGACAGCGTTCCCGCTGACCGCAGAGACGGCGGAACCAGGGCTCGCGCCATTCATATCGAGCGGCGTCACCAACTCGTAGGCACGGTCATCGGGAAGGGCACAAGCTGTGGGAAGGCAGATGAACAAAGCCACGATGACTCCCAGGATGCATGCGGATATGAGCCTCATTCTCAAAGGCTGCGGCCAATGGATCATACGGGGGCGGGGAGCATGAGTTGATGGATCTCCGTCATCGAGCGCGGCGCGGTCGTCCTCGAGTCGGGAGGCCTCGTTCATTTGGTAGGCACGGAACGGGAACTCGACCACAGAAGGCCGCTAATATACACGATTCGGATGCGCTATACTCATAGCGTGATCCAACCGTAAGAAAACATGACGCCTATACGTACGAACACCCTCTTGGTATGTTTCCCAGACCGATGACCACTTGCGCTGCGCCGATCGCCACCGGGTGCCCTGGTTCGGGCGCCTTTTGGAGCCGCTCCAGGATCTGGGGGTCACGGTATGGCTGCGCTTGAGCTACGAGGACCCAGACTCGCGACCCAGGCTCTACCGGTGTGGCTGGCGGTCGCAGTATTCTGGCCCGCAGGCGTCGCCGTCTCGCTGGCCCACGCCGCATCGGTCAGAGACGCGCCCTCCGCGGTTGCGGCGAGGACGATCACGCTCAATGAGCGCGCGAACCTCCACCTCGCTAAGAGCAACGGGGTTGACAAGCTCTACGAGCAGGGCCAGGGCTACGGGACGTTCAACTGCCCGGTGCAGCTCAATCTGACGATCTCATCCAGGCAGGTATCTGTAGCGGCAACTTTCACAGCGTATCCGGCGGGCGGGTCGATCAGCGGCGTCAGCGCCGCTCATTATCGTATCGTCGGCACCACCTCGTACTTCACGGGCATCCTGACGGTCACGCGCGGAACTGGCCGCTATGCACACGCCTCGGCGACCGCGCTGCAGCTCTCGGGACAGATGAACCGAACAAGCTACGAGGCGAGACTGCAGGTAACCGGACGACTGAACGTGTAGCGGGCGCGTGATCCTCTTCTTGCTGCGTCTACTGGTCATCGCGACGGCGCTGTCGTTGTGTTCGGCTGCGGATGCGGTTGGGGACCCACCTCCTTCGGTCACGCTGGACGCGAGCTTCAGCCCCGAGCGACTCGGCAAGGACACAACGGTCATCGTCGGTTTTCGCGTCGCCGGGTCCGACGGCGGAGTTCCGTCACCGTTGACGAGCGTCGATCTGCTGCTCCCAGAAGGCATGGGCCTCGCGCCAACGACGCTCGGGCTGGCGAACTGCTACCCCGTTCCGCTGCTCGTGCACGGGCTCGCGGGCTGCTCGCCAAACGCTGTCATCGGATTCGGTGCCGCTACGGTAGAGGTGCCGTTTGGCCCGGAAGTCGTCCAGGAGAACGTTCGGATCACGGCGCTCGTAGGGCCTCCCACAACCGATCACCTTGCGTTGTTGTTCTACGCAGAGGGCAGTAAGCCCATCATCGCCAATCTCATCTTCTCAGGGGGCCTCGGAGAATTCCTCAGCGCCACGATTCCCCCCACCCCGACCCTGCCTGGTGCTGCTTATGCGTCCGTCGTGCGGTTTCGCTTGAGTATCGGACCTACCGGTCTGACCTACCACCTGCGTGTCGATGGCAAGACCGTGGCCTACCATCCCAAAGGTATGGTCGTGCCTGTGAGCTGCCCCTCCCACGGCTTCCCGTTTTCAGCGAGCTTCATTTTCCAGGACAATGCCCACGTCTCCGTCGCAACTTCGGTCCCTTGCCCTGCCGGCCATCGCATGCGGCGACGATGACGCCCCGAGCAGCGAGCTCCGCGCCCCGCAGGCCGCACGACGTTGCCTGGCAGGGCGAACTCCCGAATGCAAGCACGACCCTCGCTGAGGTAGTGGACGCTCTCGACCGTGAGGAGCACGGGCTTTTCTTCGTCGGGTCGGAGACAGAGCGCATGATCTCACTCCCGGCGTTGCGAGAGAAGGCGTTGACGATCGCACGGGGATTGCGTGGCGTAGGACTCAACCTGGGCGACCGGATCATCATGGTTCTGCCCAAGGAGGATGAGTTCGTCCAGGCGTTTCTCGGTGCGGCCTGCTGTGGGGTCGTACCCGTGCCGATCTTCCCGCCGTTTATGCTCAACCGACTCGATTCCTACCTGAGGCACCTCGAGTTGGTGGCAAATGTTTCCGGCACGTCCGTGATCATCACTTCCCCCGAGCTGCACGGCTTCCTCGGAGGCTCCGACCTTGACCTACGCCTGCTGACCTTCGATGAGGTTGAGGGGTCGGCCATCGGTGTTCCTCCTCGGCCTCCCACCGAGGACGACATTGCCCTTCTGCAGTTCACGTCCGGGAGCACGGCGGCGCCGCGAGGCGTAGCCGTGACTCAC
Organism: uncultured Solirubrobacterales bacterium; assembly: GCA_963701215.1. Taxonomy (GTDB): domain Bacteria; phylum Actinomycetota; class Thermoleophilia; order Solirubrobacterales; family Solirubrobacteraceae; genus Palsa-744. The sequence continues at coordinate 2,290,532 of OY969580.1, read as the reverse complement.
CGTTCGCTGCTGGCGAACACCCGCGCGATTCGCCGGCATCTCGCGCTCGATCCGGCGGTCGACCGGGGCGTCAGCTGGCTGCCGATGTACCACGATATGGGACTGGGGCTTGTGGTCATTACTCTGTTCGCCCAGGGGTCCACCTGGTACATCTCACCGCTCGACTTCGTCCGTCGCCCTCAGATTTGGTGCGAGACGATTGATGCGGTCCGAGGCACCGTCGGATTTGCGCCCAACTTCGCGTACGCGCTGCTCGCACGTAGGGCTCGCGATGAGGAAATCGCAAACTGGGACCTGTCCTGTTGGCGCGTTGCGGGCTGCGGTGCTGAGCCAATCCAGGCCGATTCGTTGCGCGCGTTTGCTGAGCGATTCGCTCCGGCGGGCTTCGATCCCGCGGCGTTCCTTCCGAGCTACGGCATGGCCGAGGCGACGCTCGCGGTCTCCCTCCCTCCGCCGAAGCGAGGACTGCGCACGGTGTCTGTTTCGCGCAGGAGGCTATCCGAGGACGGTCTGGCGGTTCCCGCGGTCGGAGATGAGCTGGTCCAGGAGATCGTCGGATGCGGGGCAGCACTTCCCGAGCACGAACTCGCGATCGTGGATGCCGCGGGGCACTTCCAGCCTGATCGTCGCGAGGGGGAAATCGTCTTTAGTGGCCCGAGCCTCACGGACGGCTACTACGGGGACCCGGCGGCCACCGCAGAAGCGTTCGGCGACGGATGGCTTCACACCCAGGATCTCGGCTTTCTGGACGGCGGCGAGCTGTTCGTCACGGGCCGGAAGAAGGACATGGTCATCATACGCGGTCGTAACTACTACCCCCAGGACATCGAGTGGTCGATTCAGGATGTCGATGGTATCCGCCGCGGCAACGCCGTCGCCTTTGCCTACCCGGACGAGCAGGGCGTGGATAGGGTGGTGGTCGTTGCCGAGGCTCGGGGCACGGACTCACTCGATTCAATTCCCAAGGAAGTGGCGGCTTGTGTTCGTGCGCAGCTCGGCATCGTCGTGGCCGATATCGTCGTGATCGAGAGGGATACGCTGCCGAAGACCAGCAGTGGAAAGGTGAGGCGGGCCGAAACCAAGGCGCGATACCTCGCACGCTCGCTGACGGTGCTCGCCTCGTCCCTGCCGCGGCCGGTACTTGCTTCCTCGCGGGGACCGGTGCCCTCCTCCCCGCCGGGGTCGGTGCTTGCCGCCCCGCCGGAGCCGGCGCGGGCGGCCCGAAACAAGGCTGGCTGTACGTGACGAGCGCCCTGCATCCAGAGACGCTGCTCGAGGATCTGCGCGCCGAGCTCGCGACGCTGGATCCAGACGTCCTCTTGGATCAGGTGACGCTCGATGCGAAGCTCGCGTCCCTAGGGCTCGACTCGATGACGATGATATCGGCGATCGCGGAGATCGAGTCCAAGTACTCGGTCCGTATCCCGCACGAGCAGCTGACAGGACTGGAGACGGTGAGGCAGTTGATTTCCCTCATCAGGCTCCACGTAGAGACCCTCGAGGACAAAGGATCTGTAGCAGCGTGCCCGTCGTGCCAGTCGACCAGCTGAGGGATCACTGTGAGGCGATCTTCCGGCTGCACCGCTTCACTGCCGATGAGGCAAACGCTTGCTGCGAGGAGATCATCGAAGCGCAGATAAGAGGCCGGCGCTCGCACGGCGTGGCGATGGTGCCCCGCATCCTCGAGTGGAAGCAGGAGGCCACCGCAGAGCCCGAGATCACCTACGAGACCCCGGTCGCCGCGCATCTGGAGGGCAATGGTATGGTGGGCCCCCTCCTCGCAAGGCAGGCGATGGACATTGCGTTCCTCAAGGCGCGACAGACCTCGATCGGAGTCGTCGGAGCTCGCAACCCATCGACGTTCCTCACAGCGGGCTACAACCCCCGTCGCGCGGCGAGGCAGGGCCTCATCGCTCTCAACTGCAGCGTTGCCGCCTCGAAGGTCGCCGTCTGGGGCGGCTCGCCGGCCATCATCGGTACCAACCCACTCGGTATCGGCATCCCCTCAGAGCGCGGCCCCGTGGTCCTGGACATTTCGATCGGCGAGCTGAGTGTTGCAGAGATCCGCCGCGCGGCGCGAAGCGACGAGCAACTGCCGGTCGGCGTCGCGATAACCAACAAGGGGTCCCCGACAACCGATCCCCAGGAAGCTCTTGCGGGAGCATTGCTCGCGTTCGGTGGCCACAAGGGATCTGGCCTCGGCTTGATGATCGAGATCCTTGCGGGTGCGCTGGTGGGAGCCAAGACCGGCACCACGGTTGGCGGCGGACGCGGAATCCTGTGCCTGGCCATCGATCCCAACATCTTCGGCCTCGAAGACCGATTCCTTGCAAGCGTGCGGACGCTGGTGGAGGAGGTCCACACCGCCGCGCCACGACCCGGCGTCTCCGAGGTACTGCTGCCCGGAGATCGCGGCGAGCAGCGCGCCGCCCACGCGCTCGAGTACGGAGTCGAGCTCGACGAGCAGAGCTATGCCCAGCTGCGCGAGCTCGCGCGGGAGCCCACGTAGTGCCGCTGCGCTCGCGGCCACCGGCGAAGAAGAGCGCCGAAGGCGTGGCCTCGCTGCGTTTTCTCGGCTCCTTCGAGGCTGATCCCGCGATTCGCAATCCAGATCGAGCGGCGGGAGGGTTCATCGCGCCGTCGCTGCGTGCACTGATGAGTGCCGCGCCGTCGCGCCCAATCGTGCGCTACGTGGTACGCCGCCGCTTCCCTGGTGCGCTCGAATATCAGATCGCGCGCACCAAGCACTTCGATCGCGCCCTGCTCTGTGCCCTTGATGAGGATGCGACCCAGGTCGTGGTCCTCGGTGCGGGGTACGACACGCGCGCATATCGTTTCCGTGAGCGTTTGGGAGGCATCCGGGTGCTCGAGGTGGATCACCCCGCGACGGTCGCCCGCAAGCGGTCCCTGCTCGCGCGCACTGCCGAGGGGGGTCCGGCGGTCGGCTATGTATCGCTCGACTTCGAGCGCGACGACCTCGCCGGGCGGCTCGCCGAGGGCGGCTTCTCCAGGGCGTGCGTAAGCGTGTTTCTATGGGAGGGAGTGACCATGTTCATCACTGCCGCCGCCGTCGAACGAACACTCTCGTTTGTCGCCACCGAGGCCGCGCCGAGGAGCACGATCGTGTTTGACTACGTAGCTGAGGAAGCGCTCGAGCGACCCTCGGCGTTCTATGGTGGCCGGCAGGCGGCGCGACATTTCAGCCGCTCGAACGAACCATGGCGCTATGGAGTCGATCCCGATCGGGTCGAGGCTCTGGTCAATGTGTGTGGGCTACGCTTGATCTCCCACTACCGACCCCGCGATCTGCAGGAGAGCTACCTCCGAGACAGCAACGGAGCCCTGCTGGGAAGGGTCCCGGACTTCCACGGCGTCGTCACCGCTGCGCGCGCGTGAGAGCTGCCTGCAGCTCGGGCGGGCACGGCTCGGCAGCGAAGCGGCGTTCTGGCTACAAGAAGACCACGGGCGCCTCGCGGGTCTTCTCGCCCTCGAAGAAGGCGCGCAGTAGCGGCCGTTGCGGGTCGACCATCGAGAGGATCAACATCCAGATGCCCTGCCCCTCGCCCAGGGCCGTGTCGAGCACCGTCGGCGTGTCGCGCAGCGGGTCGTGCGTCCAGCTGACCTTGTGCATGTGATAGCTGCCGTAGACCAGATCGCCGGCGGCCTCACAGCGCTGGTGGACATCCAGGACCTCGCGCGAATCGGCGAGCCAACCTCGATTACGCAGAGGCGTCTTGGATGGTGTGGCGAGCGCGCTTACGGCGGCGTCGATCTCCGCGCCCTCGTATGGGTCGCTACGGAGGTTGCGCAGGAGCGGAAAGACGTTGCTCGTTTGGATTGCCTCCCCGGCGATCCGTCCGGCGAGCAGGCCGAAGGCCTGGTGCTCCTGGGTCTCGCCGCTCACCCAACGACCTTCGAGCTTGCGACGAGCGTGCGCCTGCATCGTCTGCCAATGCATTCGGGGCAGCTCGATCCGTACCACCTCGTGCAGCTCTCCCAGCTTGTTTCCGACTACGTCGCCTGGAGGGCTCTCCTGCATGTTGCTAAGCCAGCCCAGATGCTCTCTGCATCCAGCTTTCGGCCCGAGCAAGCACGCACTCCACCAGCTCCGGCGCGCTCCCTATATAGCTCCCCGGGTCGAACGCGCTCTCGATCTCCTCCGCGCTCAGGCGATCACGCGTACGCTCGTCGCTCTCGAGCTTCTCGCGTAGCGGTCGCCCGCTGCTCTTCGCTGCCTGCGCGAGTTCGTAGACGAGTTCGTAGGCCGACTGCTTGCCGAGCTGCTCTCCGAGCAGCAGCATCAGCCGCTCGGTTCCCAGCTCGGCGGCCACGTTGGCAGCGTTGCGCGCCATCGTCTCGACATTTACCGAGAGCCCGCTCAGGATGTCGCACGTAAAGCGCGCCGCCGCCAGCGTGTAGTGAGAGGTATCGGTGACCGTGACCCACTCGGTGCGAAGCTCGCGCGAGTCGCGCTCGTGCTCGACGATCATCGCCTGTAGGGAGATCGGCACCTGCGCGGCGGTGAGGCGCGCGAGCACGATCACCTGCTCGCACTCCTCCGGGTTGCGCTTGTGCGGCATGGTGCTGCTGCCCACCTTCCCGTGATGCCATTCCTGCTCGAGCTCGCCGAGCTCCGGCCTGGAGAGAGTCCGAATCTCATCGGCGATGCGTCCGAGGGTCGCCGCGATAGCCGCAAGCGTGAAGATGTACTCCGCGACGCGGTCGCGCGATGCGTGCCAGGCGAGCATCGGAGTGCTCAGATGCAGACGCGCCGCGAAGCGCTCGAGCAGCGCCATGCCGTCGGGACCGAAGGCTGCCATTGACCCGACCCCCCCGAACAGCTCGACCACCAACAGACGCGGCCTGATCTCGTGCACACGCTCGAGCGCTCGAAGTAGCTCATCTATCCATCCCGCGACCTTGAGGCCGAATGTGATCGGCAAGGCGGGCTGCGCGTGCGTGCGACCCGGCATCATCGTGCGGGCGTGTTTGCGTGCGAGGCCGATCAACGAGTCGAGGGCCTCCGTGAGCATTCGCTCCAATGCCACCAGCACTTCGCGCATCTCCAGCGCCTGTGCGGTGTCCTGAATGTCCTGAGTAGTCGCGCCGTAGTGGATGAACTGCCCGGTATCTCCGGGACACGCCTGCTGGAGCGCTCGAAGCAGACCAACGAGAGAGTGCGCGGTGCGATGAATCTCGTCGCGAACCCAGTCGATGTCGAGCAGCTCGATCCTTGCCGCAGCCGCGATCGCGTCGGCAGTCTCTCGCGGTAGCATCCCGACGTCTGCCTGGCTGAGAGCCAGTGCGGCCTCGATGTCGAGCCAGCGCTGAAGCCGGCAGAGGTCGCAGAACAGGCGGCTGCTCTCTTCGGTGGCATACATGTGTCCGAAGAACCGCGAATCCGTGATGTGCGCGCGTTCATGCAGGTCGTGGGCCGCCGCGCCTGCCGCCTCGAGGTTGTCGGATAGCTCGCTGGCCGACACCTCACGCCTCGCCGCGAGAGTTGCAGTGCGCAGATCGATCGACGCCACGGAGGAGTCGCAAGCCATAGGGGCGCGCACCCTCGGGGACCGCCGCGCGGTCCGCGATCCCCAGTGCGGCTTCACGCGGGGAGAGGCCCTCCGTATCGGCCTCCACCAGCGTCCGTTCGACGAGCGTGCGTGCCAGGAGAGCGACGCGCGCGAGGACGGTCATCGGGTCTGGGCACACCACAGGCGCGAACAGAGCGTCCATCGCCGCTGAGCCCCCCGCACCTCCGATGAAGTCTGGGATGACCAGAATGCCGCGTGCGCCCAACGCGTCCTCCACCTCGCCCCGCAGGCCGTTATTTGCACCGACTACGACCACGGGCGCCTGCACGCGCTCGACGTCCTCTGGCGCGAGCGCGTCCTCGCAGGCCGCGAGGATGAGCAGGTCCGCTCGCTCTTCGAGAACGCTCTCGCGGGGCGCGGTTATCGTATTCGGCATCCGGGTCCCGATCATCGGCGTTCGGTGGGGAGTGGCAAGCAGCCGTCGCAGATCCACCCCGGCAGAGCGCCGAATGCACCCGTGCTCGTCCGCGATGGCCGTGAGCTCGATTCCGGCTTCGTGCATCGTGGCGGCCGCGCCGCGCCCGAGTGTCCCGAAGCCCTGTATGGCGCACCTGAGTGGATGCTCTGTGGATGGCAGGCCCCTGTGGCTTGCCGCGGCGAGTGCTGCGTGCGCGAGTGCGTGGCCGGCGCGGCGCGCCCCGACCGTGAGGGGGCCCACGTAGGAGTCGAGTGTCTTTAGACGCCGAAGCACCTGGCTCTCCTCCAGTCCCTGCGCTCGAGCGATCGCGGACTTCGCGGAGGAGATCCCCTCAGCCCGCGCGAGTGTCTCTATCTCACCGAAAGTAGTCCCCATGTCGGGGCCCACGCTGAGGCGGGCTTCCAGCTGGGGCTTCAGCCAACGCAGGAAGCGACGCATCGCCTCGTGCTTGTCGGGAGCGTCGGGGTCGTAGTCGATCCCGCACTTCGCGCCGTCGACATTCAGCCGAAGCATGTTCTCCTTGAGCCGCATGGCCTCCGCGAGCTCAGTGATCCTCTCGCCCGTCAGCCCCTGCTGGACACGGAATCCTCCAGCTGCGAGCGGCCTGTTGGCCCCCGAGTAGGCGAGGAATCCACGGAACCCTGCTGGATCTTCGTATTCAAGAAGTGTGGGGTTCTGCGATGTCTTTGACGTGCGCGTTGCATCCATGGCGATTCACGATCTCCGCCGACATCCTTGCAGCATCCCTTCTCGGTTGCTCACTAGCGTCGGCCGGCGACCGGCGAGCGCGGCGCTCACGCATAGCGCCGGCTGCTCGCGCCTGGAGCTGCATTTCCTCGGGCAGGCGCTGGATGGGGAGGCCCGGACCATCACGCATGAGCGTGCTGGTACAATTCCGCTTGCTTGTGTTTGTTCATGGAGCCGCACATAAGATGGAGAGCCAAAATGGCGACTATTGATTCCAGTCTCCGTATCAGTCCCGAGGAGATAGATGCACGTAGGGCCTTGCCCGAGCCCGACCGGCAGGTGATCTTCCGCTTGGCGGGCCTGTATGGGATATGCCGCGAGGGCATCTCGGTGCCGCTCAACGACACCGAGTCGATCGATTCTGGGCCGGTGACGTTGATGCTCGATCCCGACGCTCCCGAGGGAGGCAACTTCGGCATCGTCGACTTCGAGCGCAAGAAGCTTCGAGTCCGCTACAACGTGCAGCTCGTCTTCCCCGGTCTGTACGACCTCGTTACCAGCGGCCGTCACGATCCGAACCTCCTGCATCCGATCCGCGCGACCGCCACGGACGACTGCGAAGTCACTGACGACTACTCGGGCTGGCGGGCACTGGGGCGCATGGACTTCCTACCCGGGTCCATGTGGTCAGGCGCCGGCGGTGGTTGAGACGGTCGCGTCTCCTCCAGTTTGGAGGACAGGCTGACGGTACTGCGTGAAGGTCGATCGACGATGTCGATCTACAAGACAACCTTCATGCTTCGTTGGCCCCGCCATCTCGGCGGCGACGTGACCAGCATCTCCTTCGAGGGATCGATGGCGCTGATACCGACGATGGGAACCGCTTGACCACGGCGGCGCTCCCACGGCGCCCTGCTCCTGCCGCCCCGCGGGCGCTGGTCGCCGGTACCCACCGTCGGGCATCGTACCCCCCTGGGTACTGCCCAATCCGCTTCGGGCCACGGGCATGTACCTGAGCTGCGGGCAGCCGCCGTGGTTCGCCTTCCTGGTGCATCCCCGCGACCTCTCGGAGTTCCTGACGATGCCCGGCGGGTCGCTGCTTCGTAAGTACAGCGACTCCGACGAGGAGTACGTGCGCAAGGCGACATCCAACCCACCAGTCGTCTGCGACGATGTCGTCTTCATGGGCTCAGCCGTGCGGGGCGAGATCGTCGGTGTGCCCCGGCTCCCTGACAGCATCCTCACACCAGACGGCAACCGAGCTGTCGTCGACGCTGTGAAGTTGGGGGTCCAGCGTGGAGCCCACGTCATCGGACTCGGGGCGCTCACGGCTCCTGCGACGGCTGGAGGACGAGCTCTGCTGCGCCACATACCGGCGCACGTCACGATCACCAATGGCAACGGTCTGACGGCTGCGATTGCGCACCGAAATGTCCTGGAAGCGGTGGATGCGCTCGACACTACCGGCAATGTCAGCGTGGCCGTCCTCGGAGCCACGGGATCGGTTGGATATGCCGTGTCGCATCTGCTAGCCGAAGAGGGCTTCGAGCTCACCCTGGTCGGCCCGACGCGCGAGCGTGTCGAACGTCTGCTCGGCGATCTCCTCGACCATGCCGTCGCGGGCGCCGGATTGGCGGCGACAGCCGACGCGGACATCATCCTGGTCCTCACCAACGACGCTTCGGCCACAATCGCACCCCAGATTCCCCGTGAAGGCGCGATCGTCATCGATGTCGCTCAGCCGTACAACATCGAGGATGACGCGATCCAGGGATTCGCCGAGCGCGGCGTCGCCGTGGTGAGAGGCGGCACAGTGGAGATCCCAGGGTTCTCGTGCGCACGTGACCTTCGCCTGAAGTCCAAGCGCCACAGCTTCGCCTGCCTCGCCGAGACCTACCTGCTTGCCTGCGAGGGCATCAGGGAGCACTCGGTGGGGCGCCCGTCCGCCGGTTACGCGAGACGCATGGCCGAGCTCGCCGCGAGCCGCGGTGTGCTCGCATGTCCGCTGGAACTGACCGAGATCGGTACGTCGCACGATCCCGTCGCTGCGCTGCCCATACCCGCCCATGTATCGAATTAGAAGGAGGTACCGGTGCACCAGATTGTCTTGATCGAGGATGGATGCTGTCATCCCGGGGAACTCGACGAGTATGCGGCGTTCCTGCGATCACGCCTTGGCGAACGCGCCACGTTGACAAAACTCGGCGTCGGGGGTTATCTGGGCTTCTCCGCCGTACCGCCCGAGCTCGGCAATCGGCTGCTGGCGCAGGGGGCCAATGCGGTGCCGATCGTAGCCGTCGATGGCCACCTGCTGCACAACGGCGCGCTGCCGGATTGGGAGATATCGCTCGCAGCCATCGAGCATCGCATCTCCGCGGAGCCCCTCTCCGCTCCAGCGGGAGCGTGATCGGCGGATGCCATCGGCGGTAGACCCAACAAGAGCGATGATGGGGCCGCCGGCATCCACTGTGTGCTCCCCGGTGCAGGGGGCCCCACGGCCGAGGCTACCTCCATCCACCGACCGTGGGGGCCCGCGGCGATGTTGATGCGGACAGTTACCTGGCGCAGTTCCTTCATCGTCGCACTGGGAGCGGCACTGCTCGTGACGGTGTCGCTTGGCCCGATGGCACTGGAGCTCGGCACCGTCTCGCCTTTCATCTGGCTCGCCGCAGCGGTCGTCGGCGCGCTGCAGTGCGTGCTGTTGGCGCGACTCGCCGCGAGGCTGTCCAACCGCGCGGGCGGGACAGCAACATATACCCACAGCGCTGTCGGGGAATCCCTGCCGATCCTCGGGGCTGTCTCGAGCTGGAGCTACTGGTTCGCGTGGACTCCCGGGATAGCGGTCAACCTGATACTCGCCGCGACCTACCTACGCGAGACCATCTGGCACGGCCTCGGTACGTTGCCGTTCGCATTGATCCTGGGTGGCCTTCTGTATGTCGTCAACGCCCTCGGGCTGCGGGCCAGCATGCGCGTCGCCGGCATCGCGGCCCTCACGGCAACAGTTCCTCTCGCGGCGATCCTGATCGGCGCGCTCCTCCAGCCCTCCCTGGTGCACGTGAGCCGTCTATACCCAGTCGAGATTCCCGGGCACTCCTGGGGGTCGATGAGCACTTGGGGGCTGCTGACCAAGTGGTTCTTTGTAACTGCGTGGTCGGCATACGGCGCCGAGATGGCTTCGACCGTCGTCGCCGAGATGCGAGATGCCGACAACCGGGCAGCTCGCGCGCTGCACGTCGCCGGAGGCGTCGGGCTCGTCTCCTTCGGCCTCATTCCTTTCCTGATGCTCGCGCTCGTCGGAGTTCGGGGCCTCACGGAAGACCCTTTCGCAACCTTCCTGCCCGTCGCAGATGCGGTATTCGGGAGCACCGGTCGTGCGGTCGTCGGCGTGACTCTCACGGCCGCCCTGATCCTCGGCGCCCAGGCGTTCATTGTGGGCTCCTCGCGGACGATATACCAGATGACTCGCGATGGCTACATGCCCCGTCAGTTCGCCCAGACCAACCGCCGTGGTGTGCCTGTAGGCTCGATGCTGTGGGACGGAACTGTGATTGTCACGCTGCTGCTGATATTCGGCACAAACGTGATCAATGTGGTTGCCGCCGCGAACGTCGGCTATCTGCTCGTGTTCGTCTTGATGCCGATCGCGTTTATCCTGCTCGAACGCAAAAGTCGGAGCGACGGCTCGCTCCCACTCTCCAAGCCCATCACCTTGTTGGCGTTGGGGCTCACGGCTTTCAATGCATTTCTACTGATCGCGGGAGGGATCCAGTGGGGTGATAAGGTCGTCCTCACCGGAGTTGTCGTGATTGCTCTAATCGTGCCGATATCTATCATCCGCCGCGTACAAGACCGCCGCAACGGGTACCTGCGCCTGCTGCGGTTCCCGGCGGGCGAACCACAGGACGAGGCCGGCGATCTCCTCCCGGCGCCCACATTGGGAGGCTGATGCATGGGTCGCATCTCGCGCTTCACGGGGAGACGGCGGGTCGCGATCATCGTCCTCTGGGCGATCCTGGTGCTCGCGGCGAGCCCCTTCGCCCAGCGGCAGGCGGAACGGCTTACCAGCGGAGGGTTCGAAGTCCCAGGCAGCCAGTCTGAACGCGCTGCGCAGGTCATGGCGAAGCACTTCCCCGGGGTCACAGTGGAGGGACTGGCGCTCTTGGTCGAAGGGGGGCCGACCGCGACAGCAGCCGACTACCTCGAGGCGCTCGCGCGAGTGCAGAACGACGCGCCAAGCGGTGCGGGGGTATCGCTGAGCACGATCGCTCAGAGCGCTGCCGCCAAGGGGTCGGGAATGTCGCTCAGCGCCGTCGCTCAGCGACGCATGGAAGGCCTCACGCATGGAGGGCAGAGAGCGATCTTGCCAATCGAAGTGCACACCTCCGTGCGCGAGACTATCGATGACGCCGCCGCGGTCTTTAAAAAACTGAAGCCCGAAAGCGCTCAGAAGGGGCCGGTGGCCGTACGCTTCGTCGGTCGTCCAGTGCAGGTCGCGGTTGTGCACGAACTCTCCGAGAGCGACGCCAAGCGTAGCGAGAGCCTCGCTTTCCCACTGGTTCTGATCGTTTTGATCGTCATCTTCGGCTCGCTGACTGCGGCGCTGCTGCCCGTGGCCCTGGGGTTGTCGAGCGTCGTGCTCACCGGGGCGGTCATCTACGGGCTCTCGCATCAGCTCGTGCTGTCGGTCTTCGTCATCAACATCGCGTCCCTGCTGGGAATCGGCGTCGCGATCGACTACTCCCTGTTCATGCTCGTGCGATACCGGGAAGAGGTCGCTCGTGGCATGGACCGAGATCGGGCGCGCGAGGCGATGATGAGGACCTCCGGGCGCGCGGTGGTGCTCGCTGGGGGCACGGTGGTGCTCTCGCTGGTCAGCCTGTTCCTGATCAAGAACACAATCCTGCGTTCGATGGCGGGGGGAGCGATCATCGTCGTTGCGATCTCAGTGGCAATCGCCACGATCGTCCTACCCTCTCTGATCGCGGTCCTCGGCGATCGCCTTGTAGGCCGCTCGCGCCTGCTGGCAGCGGCGAGCGGGCGTCTGGGCTTCCACAGGCGGACGCCCTTCTGGGACCGCTGGGTAGCTGGCGTGATGCGGCGTCCCGTGACAAGCGCACTGCTCAGCAGCACGCTGCTGCTGGCCCTTGCGATTCCGGTGCTCTCGATCAAGCTCGGGACGGACACCCTCCGGCAGCTGCCACGCGACAGCAAGACTCGGCAGGCCGTGGAAATCGCCGGAAGGCTCCAGGGTCCGGACGCCGATTCGCCGGTGCTCGTCACGGCCGCCTACTCGTCTTACCGCGCAGCGCGCGCCAACCGCGAGTCCATGCTGAGAGCTCGGGAAATCCTCACAGCAGACGGTGAGGTCCGCAGCGTGACGCCCCTGCTAAGCTCGCCCGACAAGCACGCATACGCGCTGATGGCGACTCTGCGCCACGACCCTGAGTCGAGCTCTGCGATCAGTGCGGTGGATCGCCTCCGCCGCGTGCTGCCGAGACAGATGGATGCAGCCGAGCAGGCAGCCCTCGCGGTTGGGGGGACCACCGCGACGGTGATCGATGCGGCAGAAGAGATCTCCGGCAACCTGTGGAAGGTCATCGTGGCCGTGCTCGTACTGAGCTATCTGAGCCTCTTCGTGGTGCTCAAATCGGCGATCCTCCCCCTCAAGGCCGTGGTGATGAACCTCCTGTCGGTGGGAGCCGCCATGGGGGTGGTCGTGATGATCTTCCAGTTGGGCTGGCTGAGCTCGCTATTCGGTACAGAATCTCTTGGGCACGTCGAAATCTATGTGCCCCCGCTCGTATTCGCAGTCGTGTACGGTCTGTCGATGGACTACGAGGTGTTCCTGCTGACGCGGATCCAGGAGCGCTATCTAGCAACCGGGCACAATCGAAGCGCGATCGCCGAGGGCGTGTCGAGCAGTGCGAGGACGATCTCATGCGCAGCGTTGATCATGGTGCTCGTATTCACCGCCTTCATCGCGACGAGCGAGCCAATCGTTCAGGAGATCGGCGTCGGCACGGCGGTGGCGGTGGCGGTCGACGCAACGGTGACGCGACTGGTGCTCCTGCCGGCCACGATGGTGCTGCTGGGGAAGTGGAACTGGTGGATACCCAGTGTGTTCGCGAAGCTCGGGCGTGATCGCAAAGCGCCCTCCCCGAGCCTTAGCGGAGAGGCTCAATAACAACTCCTCGCGCGCCCTCCAGCGGCTGGGCGGCGTGCACTCCACCGTCCGCGCCCGGCCGATCGCATCCCCGGGGATCAGCCATGGTCTTCCTGTTCTTGATTCAGGGCATGGCGCACTACGTCTGCGGCAAGTTCGATCTCGTCGTCGAGCAGTGTCCGGGGGTCGATGAGGACTCGATCGTGGGCGATGCGTGGAAGTAGCGGCGGATCGCTGGCGCGCAGTCTCGCGGCCAGACGAGTGGGGTTTTGGCGGGAGTCGAGTGCTACGGCAGGCCCGGCGAGTTCCAGGAGCGGCAGTGCTCCGCCGCCGACGCGAGCGATCGAGTCGATGACCTCGCTACCTGTCTGTTCGGCCAGGAGTTCAGCTCGGCGCTGGAGTACCGAATCATCCGCTTTGAGCATCGCCAGGACGGGTATCTCGCGTAGTGCCCGTTCAGGGTCGCGGTATAGGGTAAGCGTGGCCACGAGACCGGCTAGGGGAAGCCGACCGATCCTCAGAGCACGTGTCAGGGGATGTCTCCGACAGGCGTCTATTGCGGCGTTGGAGCCGACCAGGATGCCTGCCTGGGGTCCGCCGAGGAGCTTGTCGCCGCTAAAGCAGACGATGGCGGCTCCGGCACGAACGGAGCGCCCGACAGGTGGCTCTGAGGCCACTGCGTCGATCTCTTTGGCAAGGACTCCGGAGCCGATGTCATCGATGACGGGGGCACCCAGAGCGCATAGATCCTCGATGCTGACTTCGCTGACGAAGCCGAGCGTTCGGAAATTTGAGGGATGCACTCGCAAGACGAGGTTGGCACCGTCATTGAGCGCGGCGCGGTAGTCCTCGAGTCGGGTGCGGTTAGTCGTGCCCACCTCCACGAGCGTCGCGCCAGCGTGAGCGACTACGTCGGGGATCCGAAATCCACCGCCGATCTCAACGAGCTGGCCGCGTGAGACTACGATCGATCGCTCTGAGCCCCCGAGTGCTGCGGCGGCCAGGAGCAGCGCGCCGGCTCCGTTGTTTACGGCGAATCCGTCCTCGGCTCCTGTGAGCTCGCACAGGATGTCGGCGAGGTGTGCATCGCGGGTGCGGCGTCGTCCGCTGGCGAGGTCCAGCTCCAGGTTCATGTAGCCCCCCGAGGCTGCTGCTACCGCATCGACCGCAGCGCTTGCCAGGGGGGCGCGGCCGAGGTTGGTGTGGACGATGACGCCGGTGCCGTTCAGGACACGTCGCAGCTGCGGAGCCAGTCGTTTGTGTGCGCGTGCGCGGAGGTCAACGTCGCTGGAGTCGCCGGCCAGCAGCTCGGCACGCCGCTCAGTGAGCACGGCTCTCGCTATGGCGATGGCCTCTGCCGATGACGGGCCCTGATCGCCGTTGTTTGCCCGCAGGCTTTCCGCGAGCTGGTCGACTGAAGGTAGCTGGCGAAGTAGGTCGCGCGCAGCATCTGAGGGCTTCGAGGGTGCGGGCACGCTAGCTCTCGTGGGCTCGGGCGAGACGGTGGGATAGCACGCGGCTGTCGTCTGGCAGTCGGCGTGTGACTCGGGTGGAGTCGAAGTGCTCGAGCAGCGCCTGGGCTGACTTGCGTGAAATGTTGAGCTCGTCGCGTAGTCCCGCGAGTGTGATTGCCCCGTCGCGTTCTATGAGCTCGATGGTCTGCACGTGAGCTGTGGTGAGAGTTTGCGCGTGCATGTACAGTTCGCCGCTGACACGTACCGCTGTGCCGGCCGTGCACAGCGCCTTGAGGATCTCCCTGCTGGCGTCGAGCTGGGCTGGCGTGAGCGGGCGGATCCCGGCCTCAAGCAGGCGCTGCTCGACTGACGCCAACTCTGCCTGGGGCACACTGGGCGTCTCGTGCCGGGTGCTAGTGGCGGGCTGCTCGGGGAGGTTCTCGGCATCTTGGGTGTCGGCTGCTGGTTCGGGTTGGCCGTCTCGGCGGCGGCGCAGACGGTCGATGATCTCGGGGCTACGGCCGTGTCGTCGCGCGTGGGCGTCCACGATGACGCCGCCACCCAGGGTGTCGGGGGGCGAAGGGCGGCGGATCACCAGACGGTCACCGCGGGCGGCGAGGATCGGCCGCTCGAGGCGCAGCTGCCAGAGGTCGTCAGCGAGTGCGACCAGGCGGCCTGGCGCCTCGCGGGTGCCGTGATGCACGTGCACCCGCGTGTTGTGTTCGGCCTGGTTGAGCTCGAGGACGCAGTCCAGCGTCGTGGTTTCCTGCAGCAGTCCGGGTGCGGCGAGCACGTCGCCACGGCTGACGTCGCGCACTCGAACTCCTGTGAGATTCACCGCGACTCGCTGACCGGCGGCTGCGTGCGCGGTCGGCTCGTCGTGAACCTCCAGTCCACGAACGCGCACGGCAGTATCTGCGGGTAGGAGAGTCAGCGTGTCGCCGTGGGAGAGCGCCCCAGACCACAGTGTGCCAGTGACTACGGTCCCCTGGCCGTGGATGCTGAAAACTCGGTCGATGTGGAGCACCGGGCCTCCCGGCGTGGCTGCGCGGCTGGGGAGCCTTGTGACGACTCGGTCGATCGCAGCGTGAACGTTCTCTACGCCCTCTCCGGTGCGCGGCGAGCACGCGACCAGCTCGCAGTTTGGGAGTAGCTCGTGTGCCTCTTCCATCGCGGGCTGCGGGTCGGCGATGTCGGCCTTGGTCACGGCGATGACTCCGGAGCGTACATCGAGTGCGTGGAGGACGGTGGCGTGCTCGATGGTCTGGGGCATCACGCCGTCGTCGGCTGCGACAACCATCAGGAACAGATCGATGCCAGTTGTACCCGCGACCATGGTGCGTACGAAGCGCTCGTGGCCGGGCACGTCGATAA
The DNA here is from genome assembly GCA_963701215.1 of uncultured Solirubrobacterales bacterium. Classification (GTDB taxonomy): domain Bacteria; phylum Actinomycetota; class Thermoleophilia; order Solirubrobacterales; family Solirubrobacteraceae; genus Palsa-744. The sequence continues at coordinate 2,274,842 of OY969580.1, read as the reverse complement.
TGGAGAGCGAGCGGCCTGATCGGGTCTTCAGTGGTGCGTAGCCGAGCGTGATTGAGATGCCGCGTGCTTTCTCTTCGGGCAGGCGGTCTGTGTTGACGCCGGTCAACGCTCCTATCAGGGTCGTCTTGCCGTGGTCAATGTGGCCGGCCGTCCCGAGTGTGAGCGGGCCTTTATTCAAGGTCGGGGGCCTCTGACGGAGCGGCGAAGGAGTCGAACCTTCTCGGCGCGCGATTCGCGCCGCCAACGGCTTTGAAGGCCGTTTGGGGCACCGGCCCCGGGCCACTCCACGGTTGGAATGAGAGCACAGTCACGCATTGCTCAGCGCACTGCGATGGTCCCCGGTGGGCCGCTGCAGAGCTGGCCGATCACGCTCCCGGGGACTGAGTCGGCCATGTTGGCGGGTACTGCTGCGAGCAGTCCTCCTGAAGTGGTGGCATCTGTGAGCAGGCGTGCTCGCCAAGGCTGCACGTCGGGGCCGATGGTCGCGAAGCTTTGGGCCCATTCGGCGTTGCGCTTGCTTCCGCCCGATACACCGTCCTCGCCTTCCAGAAGCGCTTGGACGCCGGGGATGGCTGGTACAGCCTCAGCGTTGAGCTCGGCGGCGAGCTCGCTCTCTCGGCAGAGGTTGTGGAGGTGCCCGAGTAGCCCGAAGCCGGTTACGTCGGTCATCGCTCGGACCCCGGCGTGTAGCGCAGCTTCCGCGGCGCGGTCGTTGAGAGTGACCATCATCTCGATTGCGGCGTGAAGCAGATCGTCGAGGGCGCGGTCTCGCTTGCGAGCGGTGACGATCGCGCCGACGCCGAGGGGCTTGGTGAGCACCAAGGCATCCCCGGGGCGTCCGGCGGCGTTCGTAGTCATCTTCGCTGGGTCGACGATCCCGGTCACGGCCATCCCGTACTTTGGCTCGGCGTCCTTGATCGAATGGCCTCCGACGAGAACAGCACCGGTGCTGTTGACGATGTCTAGTCCGCCTCGCAGGATTTCGCACAGGATCTCGCCGCCGAGCTCCTCAAGAGGGAACGCGACGATGTTCATCGCCGTGAGCGGCTTGCCTCCCATCGCGTAGACATCGGAGAGTGCGTTGGCGGCGGCGATGCGCCCGAAGTCGTAGGGGTCGTCGACGAGCGGGGTAAAGAAGTCGACGGTCTGGACGAGCGCGAGATCATCTCGTATGCGAAATACGGCAGCGTCGTCGCTGGTCGCCGATCCGACCAGTAGGCGCTCGTCCATGGCGGGGGGCAGGCCGCGGACGATCGGGAGCATGTCGGCTGCTGCCAGCTTGCATCCGCACCCCGCTCCGGAGGAGAGTGCGGTGAGCGACGGCGTCGGGTGTCTATTGAGCGTCGGGGAGATGCTCATGGTTATCGCCGAGGGCTATGGCCGGAGAGCTCAGGCGCTCCGAATCCGTTGAGCAGATCAAATAGGCGCGGTCTAGGCATCGGAGGCAAGGATGAGGATTGCATTGTGGTCACCGAACGCGAAGGAGTTGTTGAAGCCTCCTTTCTGCTGCGTGATCGTCCCCGTAGCGTAGTACCCGCCGCCCTCGTCTACAAGAGCGGTGTCTTCTGCTTGACGCGACAACCCTGACATGCGGGATAGCGGTCCAATACCAGATGCTTGACAAGTCCCGCATAAGGCGCGAGAATATGCCCCCAGCTCGGAATGGCCACGGGAGGACTTCCTCACGACCAAACCCAGCTCAACAGATAGGAGACGAGCTGGCATGCCAGCTCGTCCGGACCAGCCTACGTCAGCCGAAAGGAGGATCCTTGTCGAGTAAGGTGCAGGACATCTTGGGAGCCGTGCGGAGCGTCGCTGCCGAGCAGATCGCCTCTCAGGCGGCTCAGGTCGACCGCCGGCGTATGTTTCCAACCGAGGGCATGGCCGCACTCGCGGCGATTGGCGGCCTCGGGATCGCCGTGTCGGAGGAGTATGGCGGCGCAGGAGGTGGGCTCCTGGCCCTCTCCGAAGCATGCGAGGCCGTCGGGTCTGCGTGCGCCTCGACGGGGATGGTCTACCTGATGCACGCCGTCACCGCTGCGACGATTGCGGGCGGCGGCGGAGAGAGGGCGGCCGAGTACCTGGAGGGATTTGCCTCCGGTCGGATCGTGGGCACGCTCGCTTTCAGCGAGCGCGGCACGGGCGCGCACTTCTATGCGCCCGAGCTGCAGGCTGTGCAGAGCAACGGCGGCGTCAAGATCTCTGGGAGCAAGAGCTTCGTGACCTCGGGTGGCCACGCCGACGTCTATCTGGTGCTCGTGCAGAGCAGCGCTGGGGAGGGTTTGGATTGCTTCCTCGTCGAGCGCGACGCGGATGGCATGCACTTCGATGGTGAGTGGCAGGGCCTGGGCATGGCGGGCAACTCGAGCATCGCCCTGAAGCTCGACGACGTCACGGTCGATGCCGGAGCTCAGATCGGCGCCTCTGGGAGCGGAGCAGACTTGGTCTTCTCCGTGGTTGCTCCCTTCTTCCTGGTAGGGCTCGCCTCCGTGAACGTAGGGATCGCAGCTGCCGCCCTGAAAGCTGCCAGCGAGCACGCTGCGAGCAGGCGCTATGCAGATGGGAGCGCTCTCGCGGAGGTGCAGGTCATCCAGCATCTGCTCGCGGACATGGACATTGCGATGCGCTCGGCACGGTTGCTGGTACAGGAGGCGGCACGGCTCGGCGATGCTGGAGATGAGGGCGCTCTCGTGCCGATCATGGAGGCGAAGGTCTCCGCGACCGACGCGGCAGCCCAGGTCACTCAGCGTGCGCTGGAAGTGTGCGGCGGGCAGGGATACACGCCAGCGCTGCCGATCGAGCGGAGTCTCCGTGATGCTCGTGCTGGTGCGGTGATGGCGCCCACCAACGCGGTACTTCGCAGCTGGATCGGCAAAGCCCTTGCCGGACTTCCCGTGCCATGAGCCCCACAAGCGAGATCACAGTGGGGGCGGTGGCCTACCATCCGCGCGTCGTCACGATCTGGGAGAGCTTTCGTGACTACTTCAGAGACAGGGGGATCCCGACCGACTACGTTCTGTACTCGAACTACGAGCGACTGGTGCGGGCCGTCCTCGAGGGCTCTGTAGACATCGGCTGGAACACCAACACCGCTTTCGTCGCCTTGGAGCGCCAGCTTGGTAGCGAGGCGCAGATTCTTGGGATGCGTGACATCGACGCGGAGTTCGCGACGGTGATCGTCACGCGCCGCGGGGAGACTTTCGATGGCGCCCAGGAACTTGCCGGCCGGCGATTGGCGCTCGGCAGTCGCGACTCGGGGCATGCCGCGATTCTCCCCCTCTACTACCTTGAGGAGCAGGGACTGATGGCAAGATCCATCGGCAAGGTCATCCGGTTCGACACAGACATCGGCAAGCACGGTGACACTGGCGACTCGGAGCTGAGGGTGGTGCAGGCGGTCGCCGAGGGCCAGGCTGACGCCGGGGCGCTTGGTGATGCTACCTGGGCCAGGTTCCGCACCGAGGGCCTTCCTGCCGCCGCCGAGCTCGAGGTCTCGTGGCGCTCTCCGACCTACTACCACTGCAACTTCACTGTGCTGCCCTCCTTCGACCTGGAGCTCGCGGCTCGCTGGCAGGGGGTGTTGCTGGCGATGAGCTTTGACGATCCCTCGATGCGCCAGGCGATGACGCTCGAGGGTGTGCGCCGCTGGCTGCCGGGCGACCGCAGCGGCTATACCTCTCTCGCTGCTGCCATGGAGAGGGAGAGCGCAACAGTGTGAACCCGCATTGCCTCGACGCCGAGCAGCTGGAGCTGGGCGGTGGCCTTGAGGTGCTTCTTCAGGCGACCCTCGCTGGCCTGAAGCCCGATCAGCTGGTTGACGTCGCTGTCGTCTCTCGCGGCACGGCTCTTGAGCTTCCGGGCTGGGCGCGGCTGCACGGCCACGAGGTAGTTGACGACCTCAATCGTGGCTCTGCGGGCTTTGTGGTGCGTCTACGTCGCGGTCACGGCGAACGTGTGCTCGGAGACGCAGTGGCCGGTCGTCACGATCCGCCGCCGATTCGTCCCGGAGGAGAGTTTCACTCCGGAGACCTGCGCGGCAATGCCGGCGTGCCCGACATGGTGTCCCGTGAGGTCGGTTTCGTTCCGATCGGTGCGGTGGCGGAGAAGGGCGCCCCGCCGTTCGACTGGCGGCTCCATCGTCGCGATGCGATCTGGGCTCCCGAGGTCGCCGATCTTGCCGAGCGGGCGTCTGGGGAGCAGTGGGACGCTTCGCGCGATATCCCGTGGGAGACGGCACACGATTTGCCGGAGCACCTTGAGCGCGCCGTTGCGCAGGTCATGACGTTCATCGCTCAGAACGAGTACGCCGCGCTCTACGTGCCGGCAGCTTTCTTGCCGCAGATGCACCCTTCCTACGCGGAGTTGCTGATGTGGCTCTCGAGCCACATCAATGACGAGGCTCGGCACATCGAGGTCTTCACCAAGCGCGCGCTGATCGGCGGCTATCAGGGCTACGCCCTCGCGTCCACCGAACTCTCGCTGCACAGCCTCTTGGCAGAGCACGATTTCACTGCAGCCGCGCTGCTGTTGAATGTTCTCGGGGAGGGCACGTTCCTTGATCTGCTGCGCTTTGTTGAACGGTACGCACCCGATGCCGCGACTGCCGCCGCAGCACGCCTGGCCCACCGCGACGAGCGGCGGCATGTGCACTTCGGCATCTCGCACGTGCGGCATGTGCTTGCTAACGACCCCGAGCCGCGCGCGATGCTGGTCCAGGCCGCTGAACAGCGTGCCGCGAAGCTGACTGAAATGTCTCTGAGTCCTCTGCTGACCGAAGGTCTGACGATCATGGCCGCCGACTCGCTGAAACCGAGAGCGCTCTCGGAAGGCGCAGAGGCAGTGCGTGCGTTGATGCGGACGATGGAGCGAAACCGGATACGACGTCTACGTTCCGCTGGGTTTGATGAGATCGAGGCGCAGCTTATCTCCGATCTCCATACGCCCAACCTCATGTAGCCGGCGACCTGGCGACCCTGGCTAGACTCCGGGTTTGGTCGGCGCGACTAGGTAGGAGGTGGGGAGGGGGGAGGGTCGGCATGCGTATCCGTACGACGAGTGCTCCGGCGGCCAGCAGGACAGCGACGGCGCCAATACTAGCTGAGCGGGCTCAAACCAACTGGTGGCTCCCGAGGTGCCCAAGAGTACGAGGACGACCTTGTTGCACCGGGGGCAGCTCACCGCGAACCACCCGAACACTCCCGATCCGACCCCTGTTCAGGCACCTACGAGCGAGGTGTGGCCGAGGATGAAGGTGACGACCAGCGCGCTGATCAACAGGCTGATGGCGATCATGACGACCCAAGCGAAGGTCTCGACGGGAATCTTCCCGCGAACTGCCCAACGGCGTCGGCCGTCGGAAAGATCACCGTCGCAGGCTGCAAACGAAGAAGGTAGGAGACCACCCGGGCCAGCAGCGATTGCGCCGCAGGCCCGACTCGGCGCGGTTCTCGGGCGCAACCTCGCCAAGGCTCCTCGCGGGGCCGGAAGACAGAAACACAGCGCCCGGCCTTCGACGGTGAGCTTTGCCCGGACGTGCCCCACGGCTCCCGAAGACGGCTTGGTTGAGAGGTCTCGGCGCCGGCGATCTCCGTCGGTGGGAGCCTATGGCCGCGCGGGCGGCGCGCGCTTGACCGGCGGACGCCGTTCTGCTGATATCGCTTGGTTGGACGTTCTCGTCCAGCCATCACTAAGCAGACAATGAGATGAAGGAGATGAAACATGACTACCAAAGTGAAGCTGATTGTCCTGAGCTGCTTGGTTGTCCTGTTCGGGACGGGAGCGCTCATGCTCTCGACCGCATGGGGCGCCGGTGAACCGGAAGACCCGTACTGGACGGTCGCCGGAAAACGACTCGAATCGGGAAGCAAGAAAGCGACGATCAAAAACCGCGCTGGAGTAGAAACTATCTTGCACAGCAAGATCGGATCCACCGAAGTGGAAATCAAGTGTAAAGCAGCAGTGCTCGCTGAAGGTATCATAGAAGGATCTACGGCAAAACACGACGGCAAGGCATCTGGTGTTCTCGAACTCTCGGAATGCCACTTGTGGGCCAAGGAAGGCGAAGCATTCAAAGAACAGACTGGATGTGAAGTGCCTTCTTTCAAATCCGGTAAACTAGCGGGAGCGCTCTGGCTGGAAGGCACCAAAGTCTCCGGAGGATCGATTGCCGTACTGGTGTTCGAACCCAAAGAACTAACGGAAGGTAAACCACTCATCGCAAAAGTGGTGGTCAGCAAAGAAGGATGCGCCTATAAAGGCACCTACGCCTTGGAAGGCAGTTTCGCTGCGCGACTCCTGCCACAGAATGAAGAATTCACGTACACCGTATGGAATCTTCCAGCAACGGCGATTACGACTGTTTGGCACCCGGCGAGCGAAGAAAATGAAGCCACTATAGGTTTGAAATTGGAAAGCAAGGCGGCAAGCCTGCAGGGCGAGTTGAAGCCCGAACTCGAATCGAAAGAAAAGTTTGGAGGCGGCACAGATCCCGTCGCCGGAACGGAAGCACCCTTCTGGGGCGTGAACCACGGTAGACTGGAAGGTGGAGAAGAAAAGACAACAAAAGGAGGAATCAAGGAAAAAGAACCTACTAGAATCATCTCGAAAATCAAAGGTAAAGAAGTAGAAACAAAATGCACCGGCGACGGCTTTAAAGAAGGAAAAATTATAGGGTCAAAACCTCAAGAAGACGGAAAATTCGTCGCAAAAACGCTCGAATTCACCGGATGTAAGATCCTTGTAATGGAAGGTGGTAAATTCAAAGAACAGGCGGCATGTGAAGTCGCCCCACTTGCTACCACTAAAGTCAGCGGCCGCCTTTATCTGGAAGGAACAAAAGAAGAAGGAAAAATGAAACCGTTGCTGGTTCTTGAACCAGAAAACCTTACGGGAGGAAAACCGGTGCTCGCAGAAGAGACAATAAAAAGCAAAACCGGCGAAACCTGTGTGGTCGCGGAAGAAAAATACAAGATCGAAGGCGCCATGCCGCTTCGACTGAACCCTGAAAACAAAGAAGCCAAAGTAGTAAGTCTCAGCGCCGCGGCGAAATCGTCCACAAAGGTCCACCAACCGGCCGAGCAAGAAGAAGAACGAGAAATAAAACTGGAACATGAAGGTGAACCCATTGAACAAGAACTTCCAGAAATTCCGGAAGAACTAGAAGGCGGAGAAGAATTTGGAGGAGGTTCCTCCGGTGTGGGCGAAGGCAAATCTGTTTGGGAACAATTCGAAGGAACAACGTGGAAAGAAGTTACAAATACGGAGAAAGTCACCGGTATGGGAACATTGAAATTGAGGGACACCAAAACCCTCCTCGGAGAAGCGGAAATTGAATGCGGCGTCTCCGCGAAAGGGACGGTTGCCCCCGGAAGATTCGATAGAATAGCAGTCGTCGAAGTTCAGGCCTCGCAGTGCAAAGCCAAGAAAGTCTGTGAAAACGTAGAAGAAATTACAGCAAAAAACCTGCCGTGGCAAACTGAAGTGTACGAAAGCGGCAAAGAAATACGTGACAATCTCAAGTCGGGAGGTAGCGGTGAACCGGGATGGCGCCTAAAGTGCAAAACCCTCGGCGGGGTAAAATCGGATGAATGTTTGGCCGAAGCCGGCCTTGTACCCAGCACCCTGCTGACAAACAAAACATCAAATAACACTGTCGCCAGTGGATTCGAAGAAAAATCTACCAAGACTCCCAAAGCGGACTGCACCGAAGGAGGGGCAAAATCAGGTGAAGTCGTGGGCGTAATCGTCCTCAGTGAGGCCGAATCCCCGTTCACGGGGCTTCGAGTCTCCTGACCAGGGGTATCGCAGTAGCGTAGCTGTAGAAGTTGGGTGGGGTCGGTGTCAACCGGCCCCACCCGGCGCCGGTGGTGCGCACCGACGTGCCCGTGGGCACCTTCGAACTGATGCTCCCCGAGGACCCGAGCTCAGCCCTCGCCGCAACCGGCGACCTCTGCCTCACCAAGCTGAAGATGCCATCCGAGGCAGATACTCTCCACCCAATGCGCATCTTCTCCGGCATCCAGCCGACCGGCACGAAGCACCTGGGCAACTATCTCGGCGCGATCGTCCAGTATGTCGCCGGGCAGGAGCGCGGGGAGGCGCTCTACTGCATCGTCGACCTGCATGCGATCACGGTGGCCTATGAGCCGATGGTGCTGCGCGAGAGCCTGTACGACCTGACGGCGCTGCTGCTCGCGGCTGGGCTCGATCCGGGGCGCTGCATCCTCTTCCGCCAGAGCGATGTGCCGGAGCACACCGAGCTCTGCTGGCTGCTGTGCTCGGTGACCGAGCTGGGCCGGCTGCGGCGGATGCACCAGTTCCGTGACAAGTCGGTCGTGCAGCGCGAGCTCGTTTCGGCCGGGCTGCTCGTCTATCCGGTCCTGCAGGCGGCTGACGTGCTCGCCTACCGCGCGCAGGAGGTTCCGGTGGGGGAGGACCAGCGTGAGCACCTGGAGCTGATGCGCGACGTAGCACGGCGGTTCAACGCGCGGTTCGGGGACGGCCGCGACATTTTGGTCGTGCCGGAGCACCGCATCCCTGAGGTGGGGGCGCGGATCATGGACCTCCAGGAGCCGACGCGGAAGATGTCCACGACGGGGGGGAGCCCCGAGGGCACCGTCTACGTGCTCGACGAGCCGGCGGCGATCGAGAAGAAGTTCCGCCGCGCCGTCACCGACTCCGGCAGCGAGATCCGCCGCGCGGCGGACAAGCCGGGGGTCTCCAACCTGATCGAGATCTTGGCCGCCGCGCGCTCCGCGACACCGGAGCAGGTGGAAGCCGACCTCGCGGAGGCCCGCGGCTACGGCGATCTGAAGGGGGCCGTCGCGGAGGCCGTCGTCGCGCTGCTCGCCCCGATGCGCGAGCGCTACACCGCGCTGCGGGCCGACGAGGCGGCGCTCGAGGCCGTGCTTGCCGAGGGGGCCACGCGGGCGCGCGGGATCGCCGCGGAGACGCTTGCCGATGTGCGCGCGGCGATGGGCGTGGGGGCCACGCGGCCGGGTTGAGCCGCGTCCCGGGTTGGGGTTGAGCCGCGCACGGGCCGGGCTGTCGGGCGCCGCGTCCACGCCGCGACAGGCCGTCGTGTCTGACCGGTACCGTGGGAGGGTGAGCATCGCCTCCCTCGAGCTCGATCTCGACCTCTTCAGCGGGCCCTTCGACCTGCTGTTGACGTTGGTGCTGCGCGAGGAGATCGACCTCCTCGAGCTGCAGGTCGCGGAGGTCGTGCTGGCCTACCTCGACCATCTGGAGGGGCGCGGCGAGCTCGACCTGGAGAGCGCGACCGAGTTCATCGTCCTGCTCGCGGCCCTGTTGGAGCTGAAGTCGCGGCTGATGCTCGCCGGCGAGGAGGACGAGGCGCTGCTCGAACTGGAGCCCGCTGAGGCTGCCGAGGAGCTGCTGGAGCGGATGCTCGACGCCCGCCGCTACCGCTCCGCGGCGGGCCTGCTGCGTGAATTGCTCGCGCGCGAGGAGGGCGTCCGCTTCCGAGCGGCGCCGCCGCCGGCGCATCTGCGCGCCGCGGCGCCGGAGTTTGTCGAGGGAGGCTACGACCCCACGGCGCTCGGCGAGGCGATCGGGCGGCTCCTGGCGCTGCCGCCGGCGATCAGCATTCGCCACATCACGATCCCGCGCGTCAGTTTGAGCGAGCGCCTCGCCCACCTGCGCGCGCTCTTGCGCCGCGGGCGCTTCACGTTCGACGAGGCCGTGGCCGGCGCCGACCGCATGACGGTCGCGGTCACGCTCTTTGCGCTTTTGGAGCTCTACAAACGCGGCGAAGCCGTCTGGGAGCAGGACGAGTGCTTCGGCGAGATCAACGTCCACGAGCTCGCTGAGCGGCCTGCCGCCCCGGCGGCGGTTGGAGGGGCCTGAGTGAGTGAGGGGGCCGACGTGGACGGGTCCGAGCGGGTGCAGGAGGCCCCGGCCGTCGAGGTGGCGCCCGTGGCTGAGGCCGCGGAGGAGGCCGGCCTCGCGGAGTCGGCCCGCACCGTGGAGGCGCTGCTCTTCCTCAGCAGCGACCCGCTCAGCGTCCGCGAGCTGGCCGACGCGACGCAGGCCGAGGAGCCGATGGTCGTCGAGGCGCTTGGCCTGCTCGCCGAGCGGTACGGCCCCGGAAGCAGGGGGATCCAACTGCGCGAGCTGGCGGGCGGCTTTACGTTCGCGACCGACCCCGCCACGGAGGAGGCCGCGCGGCGCCTCTTCAGCCGGCCCCGCTCCGCGACGCTGACGCCAGCGCAGGCCGAGACGCTGGCGATCGTTGCCTACCTACAGCCGGTGTCGCGGCCGGAGATCACGCGCATCCGCGGCGTCTCGGCCGATTCCGCCTCCTCCACGCTGCTGGAGCACGGCCTGATCGAGGAGGCCGGCCGTTCGCAGTTCGGGGCGGTGCTGTATCGCACGACGACGGGCTTCCTCAAGCTCTTTGGGCTGCGCTCGTTGGAGGAGCTGCCCGACGTCGCACAGTGGGACCCGACCCCCGAGGAGCGCGCCGAGCTGCGCGAGCGGCTGCTGCGGGCCGGGGAGGCGCGTGGGGGCGGCGAGGGGCCGGCCGTCGAGTCCTAGAGGCGCGTTTCGGCCCCGTCCCGGCGGGCGCACGCGGCGGGCGGCCCTCGGAGGTTTGCCCGCCGGCGCCTGATCTGCCCTCACCGCGGGTCACCAGCGCGCGCTTCGAGGACCCGCCCGGGTCGGAAACGCGAATGGGCCCGTGGCGTGCCCGTTTTCGGGCTTTCCTCCCGGTCGCTTGCGTGAGGCTCGGTGCCTCTCGATCCTCCCGGTCCTGTGAGCACGCTGGCCGAGGGCCACATCCCCTCTCGCCCGCCGATCGCGGCGGGCGCCCCTTCGGCCGGGACGCGTTCCGGGCTTTGCGTAGGGCTCGCGCTTGCCGTTGGCCTCGCGTCCGGTGTGGTTGCGCTCGCTGTCGTACTCTCGCGCCCCCCGCTGAACGTTGTCGCCGGCACTGACGGCCTTGCCGCGAACCCGCTCGTCGGCTACACCCGCGGCGGCGAAGCGACGGTCTGCCAGAGCGCCGGGACCGTGCCGGCGGGGACCGAAGCGGTCCGCGTCTCGCTCTCGGCGAACGTCGGCCCGCGCGTCTCCCTAAAGATCTCCAGGGGCGCCTCCGTTGTGGCCGCGGGCGTCCGCGCCCCCGGCTGGGGGGTCGACGAAACCGTCACCGTCCCGGTCGCGCGGGTGGCGAAGACGATCGTCTTCGCAAGAGCCTGCACGACGGTCGGGGAATCGGTCGAACCGGTCCAGATCAACGGGACGCGCGTCACGACGTCGGCCGGCCGCCACGCTCTCTGGCTGCGGATGGAATACCTCCGGCCCGGCCCGCGTTCCTGGCTCTCGCTTGCCTCCTCGATCGCCGCTCGCATGGGTTTTGCGCGCGCTCCTTCCGGCGGGTGGGTCGCGTGGCTGGTGGTCGTCCTGATGCTCGCGGCCGCCCTTCTCGCCGCGCGACTCGTCCTGCGGGAAGGTGTTGCCGGCGCGCGCGCTCCGCGCACGACCTTCCGGCCGCTTGCCGGTTTCCCGACGGGCTCACAGGAGGCTCCTTCGGCGGGCGAGGAGGCCGTTGCGGCGCCGCGGCGGGTCCGGCGGGCCGCGTTGACCTGCGCCCTCGTTGCCTTCCTGAGTGCGGCCTCCTGGTCGCTCGTCACACCGCCCTTCCAGTCCCCCGACGAGCCCTCACACTTCGCCTACGCCCAGCTTTTGGCGGAAACCGGGCGGCTGCCGCACTCGCCGAAGGATAGCTTCTCCCAGGAGGAGACCGTCATCCTGGGGGACCTCCACCAGCGGGCCGTCCAGTGGCACCCCGAAGTCGGAACGGTCTCCTCGCCGGCCGCGCGGCGACGGCTCGATGAAGACCTCGCCCTTCCCCTCGACCGCTCCGACACGCGCGGGGCCGGCGTCGCCGCCTCCCAGCCGCCGCTCTACTACGCGCTCGAGGCGATCCCCTACCACCTCGCCTCCTCCGGCAACCTGCTCGACCGACTGGAGGCGATGCGGCTCCTCAGCGCGCTCTTCGCCGGTCTCTCGGCGCTGTTCGTCTTCCTCTTCGTCCGCGAGGCCCTTCCCCGCGCGCCCTGGGCCTGGAGCGTCGCCGGTCTCTCGGCGGCGCTCCTGCCGCTGCTCGGCGCGACCTCCGGCGCGGTCACCCCCGACGCACTGCTCTACGCCGTTTCCGCCGCGCTCTTCTTCGCGCTCGCGCGCGCCTTCCGCCGTGGGCTTTCCTGGGGCAACGCCGCCGCGATCGGCGTACTCGTCGCCCTGGGCTTTCTCGCCAAGCTCAACTTCGTCGGGCTTGCGCCCGGCGCGTTCCTCGGGCTGTTCGTGCTCGCCCTCCGCGGGCGGCCCCGCGCCGGCGCTCCCTCCGACCCCGCCGCCGACCCGTCTGCCCCCGACGCCGGCCCCGCGACCGGCCGCCCCGCGCGTGCCCTCGGCCCGCTGGCGCTCGGCCTGGCGGTCGCCCTCAGCCCTGGCTGCCTCTACGTCCTCGACAACCTTCTTTTCCACCACCACGCCCTCGGCCTCGTTACGGTCGCTCTCCACGGCCTGCGGCGGCAGTCGATCCTCGAAGAGCTCGTCTACACCTGGCAGTTCTACCTGCCCCGCCTCCCCGGCATGTTCAACTGGTTCCCCGGCCTCTCAACCCTCCGCGACGTCTGGTTCAACCGTACCGTCGGCCTCTACGGCTGGCTCGACACCGACTTCCCGGTCCGGGTCTACAACCTCGCGCTGATCCCCGCCGCTCTGCTCGCGCTGCTGTGTTTGCGCTCTCTCCTCGCGCGCCGCCGCGCGCTGCGCGCCCGCCTCTCGGAGATCCTTGTCTACCTCTCGATGACCCTCGGGCTGCTTCTGTTGATCGGCCTCGACTCACACCTCAACCGCCTCATCGAGGGGGCAGGCTACGCCGAGCCGCGTTACCTTCTGCCGCTCCTCCCGCTCGTCGCCGCCCTCCTCGCCCTCGCCGCGCGCGGGGCCGGCCGGCGCCTCGGGCCGGCCGCCGGGGCCCTGATCGTGGTCCTGTTTCTCTTCCACGACATCTTCAGCCAGCTGCTCGTCGTCTCTCGCTTTTACGGCTGAGCGTGATCGCGGGGCATGGAGGCCCCGGGCACACCGCGCTTTGCGGTGACACCCACCCGCCCACTTCGCGCCTGTCCCTGGCTCCCGTCCGCCCGCGCCTCCCCGCGCCCCCCGTCCGCCGTGGACCCCGCCGCCAACTGCCCGCAGGCCGCGTCGATCGAGCGCCCGCGCGTGAGCCGCACCGTCGCCTGAACCCTGTGCTCCTCAAGTGCCGCCCGGAAAGCGTCGATTGCCTCCCGGCTCGAGGCCTTGTAAGGCGAGTCGACGGGGTTGAACGGAATCAGGTTCACCTTGAACATGCGCGGCTCGTCGGCGCTCGCCGGCGCCAGCAGCTTCGCCAGCGCGACGGCCTGCTCGTAACGGTCGTTGACGCCCGCGAGCATCACGTACTCCACGAAGACCCGCCGCCGCTTGCGCGCGTAGAAGGCACGGCAGGCCTCCAGCACATCCGCCAGCGGGTAGCGCTCGTTGACCGGCATCAGCTCGGTGCGCAGCGCTTCCTCCGCCGCGTGCAGCGAGAGCGCCAGGCGCAGCGGCAGCTCGCACTCCGTGAGTCGTTCGATGCCTGGGATCCAACCCACCGTCGAGATCGCCGTGCGCCGGTGGGTGATCCCCACCTGCGGCAGCCGCTCGCACGCCTCGAGCACTGCGTCGAGATTCATCAAAGGCTCGCCCATGCCCATGAACACGCAGTGGTCGATGGGCTCGATGCGGCGGAAGTGTAGGGCCTGGTCGAGGATCTCCGAGGCGCTCAGGTTCCGCGCGAAGCGCATCTGGCCGGTGGCGCAGAACGTGCACGTCAGCGGGCACCCCGACTGCGAGGAGACGCAGATCGAGCGCCGTCCGTGGGCGGGTGGGCTCCCATACCTCATCAGCACCCCCTCCAGCGGGCGCCCGTCCGCGGTCGCGAACAGAGCCTTGACCGTGCCGTCGCGCGCGCGGACCTCGCGTCGCACCTGCAGGCTCGAGAACGGCACCGCCCCCTGCAGCGTCTCGCGCAGGGAGACCGGCAGGTTGGTCATCTCCGCGTAGCCCTCCGCGCCTCGCGCCGCCCACTCCCACACCTGGCGGGCTCGAAAGGGTGGCTGGCCGGACGCGGCGAGGGTCTCGTGGAGGAGATCGAGATTCATGGCGTTGAGGGGAGGGGATTTGGATGGGCGTTGTGGTCGCGTGAGTGCGGCGGGTGCACGTGCCTGGGTCGGGCGGTGACCGTCTGCCTGTGTAATGGTGGCAGTCGATGCGTCTGGCCAAGCATCTCGCTCACGCAGGCGTCGCCTCCAGGCGCGCCGCAGAGGGCCTGATCGCGCAGGGGCGGGTGTGCGTCGACGGGGAGCTCGTGCGCGATCCCGCCCGCGACGTGGACGAGCACAGCCGCGTGGAGGTCGATGGCCGGCTCCTCGCCGGCCCCGAGCCGCGCGTCGTCTACGCCCTCCACAAGCCCGTCGGCGTCCTCTCCACCGCGAGCGACCCCCACGGACGGTCGACGGTCGTAGAGCTCCTCGGCGAGGAGCGCCGCCTCTACCCCGTCGGGCGCCTGGACGCCGACAGCAGCGGGCTGATCCTGCTCACCAACGATGGTGAGCTCGCCAACCGGCTCACCCACCCGCGCTACGAGGTGCCCCGAACCTACCGCGTGCGCGTCGCCGGCGGACCCGTCGGGGAGCGGGCGCTGCGCGCACTGCGTACCGGCGTCGAGCTGGAGGACGGGCCGACTGCGTCCGCGCAGGTGCGGCGCCTGCCTGCCGCCGATCCTCGCGTGGGCGGCGGCGGGGGGTCGAAGTCGGCGACCAATCGGAGATCGGCCAGCGGGGAATCGAGCCCGGCGACTCAGGAGGGCGGCGATGAGCTGGAGCTGACGATTTGCGAAGGCCGCAACCGCCAGGTGCGGCGCATGTGCGAGGCGGTAGGCCACCCCGTCCTCGTCCTGCAGCGCGTCGCCTTCGGTCCCCTGCGGCTCGGCGACCTGGAGCCCGGCGCGCACCGCCGCCTCGGCGAGGCCGAGTTGCGTAGCCTGCGCCGGGCCGGCCGCGCGCTCTGACAGAATCGCTCGCCATGCGACTGCACGCCCTGCGCGGCGCGATCAGCGTTGCGCACAACGACGCCAAGGACATCCTGGAGGCCACGACCGAGCTCATGACGACGATCGTGGAGCGCAACGAGCTCGTCCCCGAGCATGTCGTCAGCTGCATCTTCACCGCCACCAACGACCTCAACGCCGAGTTTCCCGCCGTCGCCGCGCGCGCGCTTGGCTTCGAGAGCGTGCCGCTGCTGTGCGCCCGTGAGATCCCGGTGCCGCGCTCGCTGCCGCGCGTGATTCGGGTTTTGATCCACTACTACGCGGAGGAGGACCACCGCGCCCAGCACGTCTACCTGGGCGCGGCCAAGGCGCTGCGCGCCGACCTGGAGTCCGCGCAGTAGGAGGCGAGGCCGGGTGATCCCGGCTAGCGGCTTTCGCTGATCTTGTCGATCAGCCAGCCGGGCCCCTGTTTGACGAGCGTGAAGGTGTGCGGATGATGGGTGTACGTCCCGATGTACTTGACCACAGCCCGGTTGCCCGTCGTCTTCGCATGGAAAATCGGCAGCTTCGCGTTGCGTTCTTTTAGACTGATGCGCGCGCCGACGAGCCTGGCCATCGCCTGCGCGCACGAGGAGCCGGCTTCCGAGATGCGGGTGCGCACGATCGCCTTGATTATCTTCTGCCTCAGATTTTCATCGAGGGCATTGCAGATGGCACCCCCATGCGCAGTTTTCACTCCCTCGATGTAGCTCTGCACGGCACCCCCCGGCGTGCGCAGCGCAACGCGCGGCGGTGGCGGGCTCGACGCAGCATTCTGCGCCGGGTTGCCGGAGAAGGCGCTCGAGCTTCCTCCACACCCCGCGAGCACCGCCGCGAGGACCACGCCGACGGCGACCGATCGAAGATCGGCCAGCACCGGCGGCCCATTCTGGTAGATCCGATGTATCCGCATAGGCCGACCCTATCGAGGCGCAGGGGACTGCCGTCCTCGACGGCGTGCAAGGGCGCGGATCGCGTGGAACCGCGCCAAATCAGCTTCCCTGCGGTGTTTCTCATGGCTTTGACTCGAACAAAAGCCGCCCGCTTCGGGGCGGGGCGAGGCGGCTTCTGGCGTCACCTCGGGCCGATGCGTAAGGCGGTCGTGGAAGACGTGGGTCATCAGGCAGGAGCCGCGGTTGGTCGCACCGTCCCCCAACTCGAGCACGTCCAACCGAGCGAGGTGCTCACGTACCTTTAGCGAAGGTTGGGTTTGAGTTAGAGCTGGTTTTCCCCGCGGTTCGCCACAATACCCCGGTGCCCTTCGAGTTCTCAGAGCGGATCCGCCGCCTGCCGAGCTACCCGGCGGCGGGCGGGTACGGCGACGCCGCGCCGCGCGTGCGGCTTGCCAGCAACGAGTCCCCGTGGCCGCCACTGCCCGCCGTGCGCGAGGCGATCGAGCGGACCGTGGGCGGCCTGCACCGCTACCCCGATCCCGCCTGCACGGCCCTGCGCCGGCGCCTGGCCGAGCGTTACGGGGTGCCGGCGGAGCGGATCGCGGTCGGCAACGGCTCGTGCGACATCCTGCTCGCCGCCGGCGAGGCGCTGCTGGAGCCGGGCGCCGAGCTCGTCCACGCGTGGCCGTCGTTCTCGATCTACCCGCACCTCGCTGCCGCCTCCGGCGCGCGGGCGGTGCGGGTGGCGCTGGACGAGCGCGAGCGCCACGACCTGCCGGCGATGCTGCGCGAGATCACGGTCGCCACACGGCTGGTGCTCGTGTGCAACCCCAATAACCCCACCTCCACCGCGCTCCCGCTCGCCGAGATCGCCGAGTTCCTCGCGGAGGTGCCGCCGTACGTGTGCGCGATCGTGGACGAGGCCTACTGCGAGTTCAACCTGCTCGAGGACCCCGACGCCTCCGTAGAGCTGCTCGCCGAACACCCCAACCTCGTGCTGCTGCGGACCTTCTCGAAGGTCTACGGCCTCTGTGGGCTGCGCGTCGGCTTCGCGCTGTGCGGCTCGTCCCAGCTGCCGCGGGCGTTCGACCAGGTGCGCCAGCCGTTCTTCTGCAACGCGGTCGCGCAGGCCGCCGCGACCGAGGCGCTCGCCCACCAGGACGCCGTCACCGAGCGCGTCACGCGCACCATCGCCGAGCGCATCTCCGTGGACGAGCGGTTGCGGGCGCTGGGGTTGGCGCCCGCCGAGTCGCAGGCCAACTTCTGCTGGTTGGCCCTCGGCGAAGAGCGAGACGAAGCGGAGGTGCTGCGTGGTCTGCTCGAGCGCGGCGTGCTCGTGCGCGGTGGCGGCGCGCTCGGCCGGGAGGGCGCGCTGCGCGTCACCTACGGGACCCCGGAGGAGAACGCGATCTTTCTCGATGCGCTTGCCGAAGTGTTGTAGAGGTGCTACAACCTCTGAGACGACCTCATGTCCGCATCGGCCCTCACATCCTGCCGCTCCCTCGCGCCTGCCGACTGGTCGCCCTCCTACGCCTACGCCTGGCGATTTAGCTAGGCGCTTCGGCCTGCCCCGTCCGTGAGCGGGGCCTCGGGCCGCACGGGTCCTCCGACCGAGCGCCACCCCACCGGGCGTGCGAGCCCGCTCACGACACGCCCCCGCGCTTTTTCACACGGCGGGGTCGAGGAGCACCTACTATCCCGGGTCAAGAGGGTGGCGCAGTCGGCCGGAGGCCGACGAGCCGGGCCCCTCTTCTTTCAGATGAAAGGAAGCGCAGATGATGATTGTGATGAAGGAGGCCGCGACCGACGAGGAGATCGCCGCCGTCGTGGGCAAGATCGAGCGAGCCGGCGCGCGTGCCCACCGCAGCCGGGGCGCGCGCGTCACGGTGATCGGCGCGATCGGCGACGTCGAGCAGGACGCCTGCGTGGAGAGCCTCGGACTGGAGGGCCAGCCGGGGGTGGACCGGGTCGTCCCGATCCTCAAGCCCTACAAGCTCGCCTCCGCCCAGTTCCGTCACGGCGAGCGCACCGTCCTGGAGATCGACGGGCGCAAGATCGGCGGCGATCACTTCGCTCTGATCGCGGGCCCCTGCACCGTGGAATCGCGCGAGCAGACGCTCGAGACCGCGCGCGCGGTGCGCGACGCGGGCGCGACGCTGCTGCGCGGCGGGGCCTACAAGCCGCGCACCTCCCCGTACGCCTTCCAGGGCCTGGGGGCGGAGGGGCTGCGACTGCTCGCCGAGGCGAAGGCCGAGACCGGCCTGCCGGTCGTCACCGAGTTGATGGACGTGCGCGACCTCGACGCGGTGCTGGAGGTCGCCGACGTGATCCAGGTGGGCGCGCGCAACATGCAGAACTACTCGCTGCTCACCGAGATCGGCCGCTCGGGGCGCCCGGCGCTGCTCAAGCGAGGGCTCTCCGCGCCGCTGGACGAGCTACTGATGGCCGCCGAGTACATCCTCAAGGAGGGCAACCCCGCGGTGATGCTCTGCGAGCGCGGCATCCGCACGTTCGACACTGCCTACCGGCGCACCACGCTCGACCTGATGGCGGTGCCGATCCTCAAGGAGCTCTCTCACCTGCCGGTGATCGTCGACCCCTCCCACGCGGCGGGGCGGCGCGACCTCGTGCTCTCGCTCTCGCTGGCCGCAGCCGCGGCGGGCGCGGACGGCCTCATCGTGGAGGTGCACCCCTCCCCCGACGAGGCGCTCTGCGACGGGCCGCAGTCGTTGCCGACCGACACGTTCGCCGAGTACGCCGCTGCGGTGGAGCGCGCCGCGGCGCTCGCGGGCAAGGCGCTCAGCGCCGTCTGATGGTCAGGCGCCCGACGCTCCGCTCACGCCGGACGCTCCCCGGCATGGAGATGGACGTCCAACCACGCCGACTCGTCGCCCGTGCGTGCTGCGGCCGTCCGTCCCATACCCGGTTGCTCTGCCCCCCGGGGCCCGCCTGTTGAAGATCGCGATCCTCGGCACGGGGTTGATCGGCGGCTCGATCGGGCTGGCTGCCCGCGGGCGCGCGGGGGCGCACGTCTGCGGCTACGACCCCGACCCACAGGCGTGCGGGTTGGCGCTCGAGCTGGGGGCTGTGGACGAGACCGCGCCGGACCTCGCCGCCGCAGTGGCGGGAGCCGAGGCTGTGTTCGCGGCGGCTCCGGTGGGGGCGCTCGCGGGGACCGTCCGCGAGGCGCTCGCACGCGCCGGCCCCGAGTGCGTCGTGAGCGACGTGGGGTCGACCAAGCTCGCGTTGGACGAGGCCCGCCGGGACCCGCGCTTCGTCGGTGGACACCCTCTCACAGGCGCCGAGACCTCCGGCGCCGCGCACGCCCGCGAGGACCTCTTCGAGGGCGCTACGTGGTACCTCACGCCGACGGCGCACACCGACGCGGCGCTGTACGGGCGCCTGCGCGAGCTGATCGAGCGCCTCGGCGCGCGGCCCGCGGCGATCGAGCCCGACGCCCACGACCGCCTGATGGCTTGCGTCTCACACCTTCCGCACGTGCTCGCCAACGTCCTCGTCGCCCAGGCCGCCGCGGCCTTCGAGCGCGAGGGGCAGCGACCGGCGGGCGGCACCGGTCCGAGCTTCCGCGACGCCACGCGGGTGGCGGGCGCGAACACGGCGGTGTGGCGGGACATCTACCTCGCCAACCGCGAGGCGCTGGGCGCGGCGCTCGAGGAGGCGCTGCGGCGCCTGGAGGAGGTTCGCGCGGCGCTGCAGGCGGGCGACGCGCAGGCGCTCGTGGAGTGGAACGAGCGGGCTCGGGTGGACCGGGAGACGCTGCTGGGTCCCGACTCGTAGGGTTGTTGTGGTCGCTTCGCACTCGCACAGGGAGCTCTCGCTCGCGTCGTCCTCGATCGGGCCGACCGCGGATCGGCCGGCACGCCACAGGCGGGGCGGATCCGTAGGGTGCATGGCACCATGAACCTGCGCTTCGAGCCCTCCGGCCCGCTCACGGGCGAGCTGACCGCGCCGGGGGACAAGTCGATCTCCCACCGGGCGGCGCTGCTCGGCGCGATGGCCTCCTACCCGGTGCGCATCGAGCACTACCTGCACGCCGCGGACACGACCTCCACGCTCGACGCGGTGCGGGCGCTGGGTGCGCTCGTCGAGGTCTACCCACACGAGGTCGTCGTGCGCGGCGCCGGCCTGCGCGAGGCGCGCGAGCCCGAGGGTCCGATCGACGTGGGCAACGCGGGCACGCTGCTGCGCCTGCTGCCCGGTTGGCTGGCCGCGCAGGAGGGCCGCTCCTTCACCCTCGACGGCGACGCCTCGATCCGCCGCCGCCCGGTGGGCCGGGTGGTCGAGCCGCTGCGCCTGATGGGCGCCGACCTGCAGGCGCGGGGGGGCCGCTTCGCGCCGCTTGCAGTGCGCGGCGCGCGGCTGCACGCGATCTCCTACGAGCTGCCGGTCGCGAGCGCCCAGGTGAAGTCGTGCGTGCTGCTCGCCGCGCTCGCCGCGGACGGCGCGAGCACCGTGACCGAGCCGGAGCGCAGCCGCGACCACACCGAGCGGATGCTGCTGGCAGCCGGGGCCACGATCCACCGCAACGGCCGTCGTGTGACCGTCACTAACACCGACGAGCTCGTGCTCGAGCGCGTGCGGGTGCCCGGCGACCTGAGCTCCGCGGCGTTCGTGCTCGCTGCGGGAGTGCTCGTGCCGGGCTCGCGCCTGCTGGTCCGCGACGTTGGCGTGAACTTCACGCGCACCGGCTTCCTGCGCATCCTGATGCGGATGCAGGGCATCGTGCTCGGCGACCTCGAGGACGAGACGGGTGAGCTAGTCGAGTACGAGCCCATCAGCGACCTGGACGTCGCCGCGGGCGCCCTGGAGGGGACGTTCGTGGGACCCGAGGAGGTGCCGGCGGCGATCGACGAGCTGCCGCTGATCGCGCTGCTCGGCTGCTTCGCCGAGGGGGAGACGGTGGTGCGCGGCGCGGCCGAGCTGCGCCTGAAGGAGTCCGACCGCATCGCCACAGTGGTCGAGGGCCTGCGCGGCCTCGGCGCGGACATCGAGGCGACCGAGGACGGCTTCGCGGTGACCGGGACCGGCGGCCTGCGCGGCGGCCTGCTCGACGCCCACGGCGACCACCGACTGGCGATGCTCGGCGCTGTCGCCGGCCTCGCCTCGCGCGAGGGCGTCGAGGTGCTTGGGATCGAGGCCGCCGCGGTCTCCTACCCAGGGTTCGTGGAGGACCTGCAGAGGCTGGCGGGCTGATGGGACCCGGCCCCCAGGGGGCGGTGAGCGCGAGCCCCGACGGTGCGCGGCTCGGCGCACAGGGGTGGCGAGGCGAATGGTGATCGCGATCGACGGCCCCGCGGGCGCCGGCAAGTCCACCGTCGCGTGCGCGCTGGCCCGTGAGCTGGGCTTCGCCTACCTGGACAGCGGCGCGATGTACCGCTGCGTGGCGCTGCTGGCGCTCGCCGCGCCCGACGAGGAGCCGGCACGGTTGGCGCGGGCCGCGAGGATCGAGCTCTCGGGTACGCCGGCCGGAGAGCCGGGACCGATCTTCCTGGACGGCCGCGACGTGGGCAGGGAGATTCGCTCGCCGGAGGTCTCCGAGGCCGCCTCCGTGGTGGCGGCCGACCCCGCCGTGCGGGAGGCTCTCGTGGCCACGCAGCGCGAGGCGGTCGCTCACGGCGACTGGGTGGCGGAGGGCCGCGACATCGGCACGGTCGTCGCTCCGGATGCGCAGCTGAAGGTGTTCCTCACGGCGGATCCCCAGGAGCGGGCGCGCCGGCGCGCAGCCGAGCGGGGAGCCGACCGATCGGAGATCGGCCAGCGGCAGGTCGTCCAGGAGCTGCGGGCGCGCGACGAGCGCGACTCCACGCTCGGGCGCAGCACCCTTCAGGCCGCGCCGGACGCGGTCGTGCTCGACACCACCGGCCTGAGCGTCGAGCAGGTGGTCAAGCAGATTGCAGGACTGGCGCGAGCGGCTGCCAGCCCCGAGGCCCAACCGGCCGCCCGGCCGTCATAGCTCATACTGGCCCGATGAGACCCCCCCGGGAACCCCGATGTTGAAGGTCGCCGTCGTTGGCTACCCCAACGTGGGCAAGTCCTCGCTCGTCAACCGCCTGAGCGGCGCGCGTGAGGCGGTCGTGCACGAGCGCCCGGGGGTGACGCGCGACCGCAACGAGGTGGAGTGCGAGTGGAACGGGCGGCGCTTCAAGCTGATCGACACCGGCGGGGTGGACTTCCACGACGAGGACCCGCTGGCCGGCTCGATCCGCGAGCAGGCGCGCGCAGGCCTCGCTGAGGCGCAGGTGGCGGTGCTGGTGGTCGACGCGCGCGCGGGGGTGCGCGCGGGCGACGAGGAGCTCGCGGACCTGCTGCGCCGCTCGCCGCTGCCGAGCCTCGTGGCGGCCAACAAGTGCGACGGTGTCGCGGAGTTGCCCCAGGCGGCCGAGTTTCACCGCCTCGGCCTCGGCGAGCCGCTGGCGGTCTCGGCCACGCAGGGCCTCGGCTCGGGCGACCTGCTCGACCGGATCGTGGAGCTGCTGCCCCCCTCCGAGCTCCAGGCCGACGGGGACGCACTGCGCCTGGCGGTGATCGGCCGCCCGAACGTCGGCAAGTCCTCGCTGGTCAACCGCTTCCTGGGTGAGGAACGCGTGATCGTGTCTGAGCTCGCAGGCACGACCCGCGACGCGATCGACACGCCGCTGAGCGTGGAGGGCCGCAGCGTGACCCTGATCGACACCGCCGGGATGCGCCGGCAGTCGAAGGTGGCGGACTCCGTGGAGTACTACACCGCGCTGCGCTCCCGCCGTGCGGCCGAGCGCGCGGACGTGGCGCTCGTGGTGTGCGACGCGACCGAAGGCGTCACCGCCCAGGACCTGCGGATCGCCGAGCTCGCGATGAAGGCGGCCTGCGCGACCGCGATCGTGCTTAACAAGTGGGACCTCTTCGCCGAAGCCCACTCCCCCTCCGCCTCTCTCCCCCGCTGCGCAGGCCGGCGAGCGCCTGGCCAACTCCCACACTACCGAGGAGGCGCTGGCGCACGAGCGCGCGCGCGTGGCGGAGAAGCTGCGGCTGCGCCCGCGGGTGCTGACGGCGAGCGCGAAGACCGGCCGCCACTCTGCGCGCCTGTTGACCGAGGCGCTGGCGCTTGGGGACCGGATGGCGGGGCGCATCCCCACGCCGGAGCTGAACCGCTTCCTGGCCGAGGCCGTGCAGGCGCGCCAGCCGCCGGTGGGCACCCGCCGGGGTTCCTCCCAACACCGCCTGAAGCCGATCTATATGACCCAGACCGGCGAGCGCCCGCCGCGCTTTGCGATCCAGGTCAACTCGCGCGAGCGGGTGACGCGCGACTACGCGTACTTCCTGGAGAACCGGCTGCGCGCGCGCTACGGCATGGACGGGGTGCCGCTGATCATCGACTTCGTCGAACGGGGGCAGCGCGGCCACGGCGGGGGTCGGCCCGGTGGTGCGCGCTCGCCTGCGGGATTGCGGTAAGGCTCCGGGCGCCCTGCCCGGAAAGGATCGCCACTGCGGCCAAGCGAGGCTTTAGACTCTGGGACTCGATCAGCCGATCCCGCGTCGCGCTCGCCGCGCGCAGGGTACGACCCTCCCGGAGTGGACCAGCCTATGAGCAACAACTCAGACAACGAATACCTGTTCACCAGCGAGTCGGTCACGGAGGGGCACCCGGACAAGATCGCCGACCAGATCTCCGACGGGGTACTCGACGCGGTACTGCGCGAGGACCCCTACGGCCGCGTGGCGTGCGAGACGCTTGTGAACACCGGCCTGATCGTGGTCTCGGGCGAGATCACGACAGAGACGTACGTGGACATCCAGCACGTCGCCCGCGAGACGGTACGGGGCATCGGCTACGACAACGCGGCGTACGGCTTCGACTGTGACACGTGCGCGGTGGTCAACGCGATCGACCGGCAGTCCCCGGACATCGCGCAGGGGGTGGACGCGGCGTACGAGACGCGCCACGACCCGCTCGACGACGACCAGTGCGACGTGGCCGGCGCGGGCGACCAGGGGATGATGTTCGGCTACGCGACCAACGAGACCGAGGAGCTGATGCCGCTGCCGATCCTGCTGGCGCACAAGCTCTCCAAGCGCCTGGCGGAGGTGCGCAAGGCCGACGTGCTGCCCTACCTGCGCCCCGACGGCAAGACCCAGGTGACGGTCCGCTACCGCGACGGGCGACCGGTGGCGGTGGAGAAGATCCTGATCTCCACGCAGCACGCGGACGGGATCGACAGCGAGACGCTGATCAAGCCGGACCTCTTCGAGCACGTGCTGCGCCCGGTGCTGCCGGCGGAGCTCTACGACGAGCGGCAGCTGCTGCGCGACTTCCTGGTGAACCCCACGGGGCGCTTCGTGATCGGGGGGCCGATGGGTGACTGCGGGCTGACGGGACGCAAGATCATCGTGGACACCTACGGCGGAATGGCGCGCCACGGCGGGGGGGCGTTCTCGGGCAAGGACCCCTCGAAGGTGGACCGCTCGGCGGCGTACGCGGTGCGGTGGGTGGCGAAGAACATCGTGGCGGCGGGCCTCGCCGATCGCGCGGAGGTGCAGGTCGCCTACGCGATCGGGGTGGCGCACCCGGTGTCGGTGATGGTCGAGACGTTCGGCACCGAGAAGCTCGGCCGTGCGCGGATCACCGAGCTCGTGCGCGAGCATTTCGACCTGCGTCCGGGGGCGTTCCGCGAGGAGCTCAGACTGCACCGCCCGATCTACCAGAAGACCGCGGCGTACGGGCACTTCGGCCGCGACGACCACGACTTCACGTGGGAGCGCACGGACAAGGCCGAGGCGCTGCGCGAGGCTGCCGGGCTGGGGGCTGTCGCGGGGGTCTGAGCGTCCCACGGGGCGGTCCGACCGTCCATCTAATGTGGGGGAGTGCAGAGTGCGATTGCCCAAGTCGAGCCCCTGACCACGGCTCGCGCGCTGCGTGGCCCGTTCGACTACCGGCTGCCCCCAGATCTCGCGGGTGGAGCGGTGGACGTGGGCTCGATGCTGGTGGTGCCCTTCGGCCGGCGCGAGGTGCTGGGAGTGGTGACGGGCCTGTCCGAGCGCAGCGAGGTCGCGGAGGAGAAGCTGCTCGCTCCGCTGCGCGCGCTGGAGCTCGGCGTCCCGGTCGACCTCGTGGCGCTGGCGGGGTGGATCGCGGTGGAGTGCTGCTCCACGCTTGCGCGCGCACTGCGGCTGGTGCTGCCGCCGGGAGCGATGAGCAAGGGACCCAACGGCCTCGGCGTGCGCAAGCGCCGCGCGCGCGCGGTGGCGCGCCCGCAACACGAGCCGATCGGGGTGCTGCACAGCGAGCCGCCGCCGTTGACGGAGGACCAGCGACGGGCGCTGGAGGCGATCGAACAGTTATTGATTGGAGCCCACCCACCCCACCCTGCCCGGCCGGCGTCGTTGCTGCTGCACGGGATCACGGGGTCGGGCAAGACGGAGGTGTACCTGCGCGCGGCGGCGTGCGCGCTGGAGCGGGGGCAAGGCACGATCGTGCTGGTCCCGGAGATCGCGCTGACGCCGCAGATCGTGGGGCGCTTCGTGGCGCGCTTCGGGGAGACGGTGGCGGTGCTCCACTCGCGCCTGACGCCGGCGCAGCGCCGCGAGGAGTGGCGGCGGCTGCGGGTGGGTGAGGCGCGCGTGTGCGTGGGTCCGCGCTCGGCGGTGTTCGCTCCGATCGAGGACCTCGGACTGATCGTGGTGGACGAGGAGCACGACTCCTCTTACAAGCACGAAGACGATCCCCGCTACGACGCCCGCGACGTCGCGGCCAGGCGCGCCGCGCAGCAGGGCGCACTGCTGCTGGTGGGCAGCGCCACCCCGCGCCCGGAGAGCCACCACGCGCTGCGGCGCCTGAGCCTGCCGCGCCGCGTGGACGGCCGTCCGCTGCCGCCGGTGCAGGTGCTGGACATGCGCGAGCAGAGCCAGGGCCTGCATCCGCAGACCGCGCAGGCGTTGGCGGAGGTGCGCCGGGAGAGCGGTAAGGCGATCGTGCTGCTGAACCGCAGGGGCTGGTCGAACTTCCTCTCGTGCCGCTCTTGCGGGAGGGTGTGGAGCTGCCCGCAGTGCGACGTAGCGCTGGTCATGCACCGTGCAGAGGGACGGGTGGCCTGTCACCACTGCGGCCACCGCGAGCAGGTGCCCTCGCGCTGCGAGTGCGGCTCGACGGCGGTCGCGCGCCACGGGGCGGGCACCGAGCGCCTGCAGCACGACCTCCAGGCGGCGCTGGGGGATGGTGAGCGCTTCCCGGTCTTCCGGCTGGACGCCGATGTGCTCGCAACGAACGAGCCGGCGGGCGGCGTGGGCGCGGTGCTGCGCCGTTTCGGGGCCGCCCCGGCAGGGGTGCTGATCGGCACGCAGATGGTCGCGAAGGGCCACGACTTCCCGGATGTGCGGCTGGGGGTGGTGGTGGACGCGGACGCGACGCTGCGCTTCCCGGACTTCCGCGCAGAGGAGCGGACGTTCGCGCTGATCGCGCAGCTCGCGGGCCGGGTCGGGCGCGGCGGGGAGGGGAGGGTGCTGGTGCAGACGATCGCCCCCGAGGCGCGCGCGATCGTGCACGCCGCGCAGCACGACAGCGAGGGCTACCTCAAAGGCGAGCTGGAGCGCCGCGCGGCCCTGCGCTACCCCCCGTTCGCGCACCTGATCCGGGTCGTATGCGCGGCCCCGGAGGCGGCGCGCGCGCAGGCAGCGGCGAGCGCGGTCAGGGCGGGCATGGGCGATCGGGTGCCCCCCGACCTTGTGAGCGTGCTGGGTCCGGCGGCGCTGTTTCGCCTGCGGGGCAAGGAGCGTCGGGTGCTGCTGGTCAAGGCGGAGGACCGCGGCGCGGCGGTGCGCCGCGTGGGCGCGGCGGTTCAGCGCGCGGCGAGCGCCAGGGAGCACGCCGGGGTGAGCTTCAGCGTGGATGTGGACCCGCAATAAGAGGGTGGCGCAGTCGGCCGCAGGCCGGCGAGCCGGGCCCCTCGTCACCTGTCAAAATTGTCGAGGATGAGCACGAGCATCGATGACCCCACCGAGGTCGAGGAGGAGCCCACCGGGCAGCCGGAGGAGCTCGAGGGAGCGCAGACCGAGGAGCTCGATCCGGAGACCCGCGCACGCCAGGAGGCGGCGCTGCGCCATGTGCGCAAGCTGGGGGACCCGGTGCTGCGCGCGAGCGCGGTGGCGGTGGAGCGCTTTGACGAGAGCCTGCGCGCGGAGGTGGCGCGGATGGGGGAGCTGATGCAGGACGCGCTCGGCGTCGGCTTGGCGGCGACGCAGCTCGGGGTGCTGCACCGTGTGTTGGTGTACAAGGCCTACCAGGACGACCCGGTCACGGCGCTCGTGAACCCGGTGCTTGAGTGGGAGAGCGAGGAGCGCGAGACCGCCCAAGAGGGCTGCCTGAGCCTCCCGGGGGTGCACGTCGAGGTGGAGCGCGCGGCGCGAGTGCGGGTGCGGGCGCAGAACCCGCACGGCAAGGAGCTGGTGGTGGAAGAGGAGGGCCTGCCGGCGCGGGTGATCCAGCACGAGCTCGACCACCTGGAAGGTGTGCTGATCCTCGACCGGATCTCACGGGAGGCGCGCAGGGAGGCGATGCGCGCGTTGCGGGAGGCGCGGGAGGCGGCGCCCGTCTCGGCGGGCTGACTCTTTGCGCACGGTCTTTCTCGGCACCTCGGACTTCGCGGCGGCTGTGCTGGAGCGCCTGGCGGCGAGCGCGCACCGTCCGGAGCTGGTGCTCACGCGCCCGGACCGCCCGCGGGGCCGTGGGCGCAAGGTGGCGCCCCCGCCGGTCGCGCAAGCGGCGGGGGGGTTGGGCATCGCGGTGGAGCAGCCGGCGAGCGTCAACGACCCGCAGGCCCAGTCGCTGATCGAGCAGGCGGGGCCGGAGGTGCTTGTGGTGTGCGCCTTCGGGGCGCTGATCAAGGAGCCGCTGCTCTCGGCGTACCCGCTGCTGAACGTGCACCCCTCGCTGTTGCCGCGTTGGCGCGGGGCAGCGCCGATCGAGCGGGCGATCATGGCCGGGGACGCGCAGACGGGCGTGTCGATTATGCGCCTGACCGAGGGCCTCGACAGCGGGCCGGTGTGTGCGACGGCGGTGGAGGCGATCAGCCGGCAGGACACGTACGGGTCGCTCGCCGAGCGCCTGCGCGAGCGCGGGGGCGAGTTGCTGGTGGGGGTGCTCGATCGCTGGGAGGATGGGCGCTCGCCGGAGTTCGTGGCGCAGGACGAGGAGGGCGCGACGTACGCAGAGAAGATCGCCGCGGAGGACCGCCTGCTCGATCCGGCGCGCCCGGCGGTGGAGCTGGAGCGCAGGGTGCGCGCACTGCACCCCCACGTTGGCGCGCGGGTCGCCTGCGAGGACGGGACGTGGCTGGGTGTGCTCCGAGCGAGGGTGCTGAGCGAGGACCTCGCGGAGGGTCCCCCGCCGGGGGCGCTCGCGGGGATTGACCGCTCGCCCGCCGGCCTCCCGCCCACCGGCCACCCGCCCACCCGCCTGGTGTACGGCACGCGGGAGGGGGCGCTGGAGCTCATAAGCGTGCAGCCCCCAGGTGGGCGCCCGATGGACGCCGCCTCGTACCTGCGTGGCCATGAGCTCTCGGGAGTCTGAGAACAGGCTGATGGCGGCGATGAGGCCTCCCGCGGAGGGCTCGGGCGCGAGAGTCCGGCAACCCCCTGGTCGTGTGGCCCCGGCGCGGGCCTGCGCGTACGCGGTGCTGCGCCGGGTGTTCGAGCGGAGCGCGTACGCGGATCTCGCGCTGCGCTCGCAGGCACAGGAGCTCGACGCACGCGACCGGGCGCTCGCGATGCGCCTGGCGTACGGCGCGGTGCAGCGCCGCGGCACGGTGGACTACCTGATCGAACGGCTCGCCGAGCGTCCCGTGGGCAAGCTGGACGCGCCGCTGGTGGCGGCGTTGCGGCTGGGGCTGTACGAGCTGCTGTACCTCGGGGGCGCCCCGGACCACGCAGTGGTGGCCGACGCGGTCGAGCTCGCGAAGGCCGGCCGCGGAGGCCACGGCCTGGTCAACGCGGTGCTGCGCCGCGCCACGCGCGAGGGCGCGGCGCTGCTCGCGGAGCTCGACGACGACACTCCGGAGGGCGCAGCGCTCAAGCACTCCCACCCGCGGTGGATCGCCGAGCTGTGGTGGGAGGAGTTGGGTGCGCAGGACGCGCGGGCGCTGTTGGCGGCCGACAACGAGCCGGGGGAGCTGGCGCTGCGCGTGAACACGCTGGTGGCCGAGCCCGCGACGATCGCGGCGCAGCTGCGGGCCGAAACGGGGATGCTGGCCGAAACGGGGATTCGGGCCGGAGGCCCGTGTCCCCCGGCTTCGGTCGACCCGGCCTTGCGCACGGGGGACTCCCGAGCGGTGGACCCCCGAGCCGGGGACTCCCGAGCGGTGGCGGTCCACGGGGACCCGGAGATCCCGGAGGCGCTCGTGGTGGAGGGCCCGTGGGACGTGCACGGCTCTGCGCTTTGGCGGGCGGGTGCGG
Source organism: uncultured Solirubrobacterales bacterium (assembly GCA_963701215.1). Lineage (GTDB taxonomy): Bacteria > Actinomycetota > Thermoleophilia > Solirubrobacterales > Solirubrobacteraceae > Palsa-744. The sequence continues at coordinate 2,245,379 of OY969580.1, read as the reverse complement.
TGCTGGCGCAGTCGCGTGGGGCGATGCTTCCGGCGCGCGCGCTGGCGCCCCGGCCGGGCGAGCGGGTGCTCGACCTGTGCGCCGCGCCGGGCGGCAAGAGCACCCACCTCGCGGCGCTGATGGAGGGCCAAGGGGAGGTGGTGGCGGTCGAGCGCAACCGTCGCCGCGCAGCGGAGCTACAGCGCACGGTGGAGCGCCTGCGCGCCCAGGGGTGCGTGCGGGTGGTGCTGGGCGACGCGGCGCGACCGCTGGAGGGCGACGGGGAGGGGAGCGGCTTCGATCGGGTGCTGGTGGACCCGCCGTGCTCGGGGTTGGGGACGCTGCAGGCGCGCGCGGACCTGCGCTGGCGGATCACGCCGCAGGACGTGGAGCAGCTCGCGCGCACCCAGACGGCGATCCTCGCGGCGGGCGCCGCGGCGGTCCGTCCGGGGGGCGTGCTGGTCTACTCTACGTGCACCGTCTCCCCGACCGAGAACGAGCGCCAGATATCCGCCTTCCTGGAATCCACCCCGGACTTCTCCCTCGAGGACCTGGGTGCGGAGCTGCCGGCTCTAAGTCGAGGTCGCTGCGCGTTGACGCTCCCCCACCGCGACCGCACGGCGGGCTTCTTCATCGCACGGCTGCGCCGCGGATGAGGCGGAGGTGATGGGCGCCGAGCGCGACAAGGGGGCGGCGCCGGCGGCCGACCTCGGCCCGCTGTGCCCGAACTGCTCGGAGCCGTGGCTGCGCCCGACGAACCTCCCTGGCCGCTACCGCTGCGTGTACTGCCTGCACCGCTTTGAGCTGGCGTCGGTCTGCCCCAACTGCGGCGAGCACTCGACGATCGTGCGGATGTCCTCGACGGCGATCCTCAAGTGCAATAACTGCGGCGACAGCATGTTGATGGCGATCTGAGCTCTCATGGCTGCGCTGGATCTGCGTCCTCAGTCGCTCGTGTGCCAAGCACACTTCGCTCCTTGCGTCCTTGCCCAGCTTGCCCTGAGAGCCCAGATCACTGTGGTGACCAGATGAGCGCCTCTACAAAGAAGCTCCTGGCGGGAGTGCGGGTGGCGCCCTCGATCCTCTCCGCCGACTTTGGCGTGCTGCGCGAGCAGGTGGGAGAGGTGCTGGCGGCGGGTGCGCGGGTGATCCACGTGGACGTGATGGACGGGCACTTCGTGCCGCCGATCACGATCGGCCCGCTGGTGGTGGCGGCCCTGCGCGAGCAGGTCGAGGAGGTGGGGGGGATGCTCGACGTGCACCTGATGATCGAGCGCCCCGAGCGCCAGGTGGCGGAGTTCGTGCGCGCGGGTGCGCACTCGGTGACCTTCCACGCGGAGGCCACGCCGCACGCGGCGTACGCTGCCAATCTGCTCCGCGAGAGTGGGGCGTGCGTCGGAGTCGCAATCAATCCCGGCACCCCGGTGCAGGCGCTGGGTGAGCTGGCCGGCGCGCTGGACCTCGCCCTGTGCATGACCGTCAGCCCCGGCTGGGGCGGGCAGCCGTTCATCGCGCGCTCCCCGGAGAAGATCGCACGCCTGCGGGCGCTGCTCGATGGGGAGGGCTCCACGGCGGCGCTGGAGGTGGACGGGGGCGTCGACCCGACGACCGCCCCGCTCTGCCGCAGCGCGGGCACGACGGTGTTCGTCGCGGGCTCGGCGATCTTTCACTCCGCGGAACCCGGTGAGGCCTACCGCGCGATCGTCGCGGCCGCCGGCGCGGAGTGACCGCGCCGGTAGAGCAGCGCGAGCAGCGCGGCGAGCAGGCAGGTCGCCCCGCAGTAGCCGACCTCGGCGCGCAGCACCTGTTCGCCCACGAGCGGGGTGAGCATCCAGGCGAGGAAGGCGACGGCGGTCACGAGCCAGCAGAGCGCGGCGGCGCGCGCGCGGTTGCGGGCCAGGGCGGCCTGGTTGAGCGTGCCCGAGACCAGGTGCAGGCCCATCCCCAGCCCCACGACAGCGAGGCCGAAGCGGTTGTAGGTGTAGGTCTGGCCGAAGAGCACGTGGCTCATCGCGAACGGGCCGATCACGAGCAGGCCGAGCGCTACGGCCGCGGCGAAGACGGCGATCGCGCGCACGGTGAGGCGGATCGCGCGGGCGAAGGAGGCGTGGCCCTCCTTGGCCTCCAGGCCGGTCAGGTGGGGCAGCAGCGAGGTCTGGATCGCCTGGAAGAGCTGCAGCGGAGCGCGGGCGATCAGCATCACGTTGAAGACGATCCCCGCGAGCGCCTTGTCGGAGGAGAGCGCGTCCACCGTCAGGACCGACGCGTTCAGGAGCGTCTGCTCGGAGAGCATGATGCCTGAGACCCACAACGCGAAGCGCCCGCCGCGCGAGAGCGAGAGCTCTTCGTGCGCCGCCACCTCCTGGACGCCCTCGGTGCCCGGACCGGCGAGCGCCGCGTCCGCCTCGTCGGCGGTGAACACCGGCTGGGCGGGCTCAGCGCCCCTAGGCTCAGACGCCTCAGCTCGGATCGGCGTGGCGTCGGCCGTTGAAGCGGGGTGCCCAGGGTCCTCCCCGGAACTGCGACGCTCCCGCCCGGCGCGAGCGAACGCGGCGGGCACGACGACGAGCGAGACCAGCGGCGCGACGGCGATCCCCAGCGCGACCGCGGTCTGTCCGCTCGTCACGCCGAGCGCGGCGGCCAGCGCGAAGCAGATGCGCGAGGTGGACTCCATCAGCACGAGCGCGCCGAACAGCCCGAAGTACTGGTGCCCGGCGAGCCAGCCGCGGGCAAAGTAACTGCCGGCGTAGGCGAGCGTGCCGACGAGCAGCACGTCGTAGAGCGCGGTGTAGCCGTCGAAGACTTCGTGGATCAGCTGTTCGTGCAGCGCGAGCGCGACCACGAGGAAGGCGAGGGCGAAACCGGCCTGCAGCGCGAGCGGCACGCGCAGTGGGTGCTGGGCGTGCCCGTGGGCGCGGCGCTCGGCGATGGTGCGCGAGAGGAGCTGTTCGACCGGCCGGTAGATCACCGAGATGACGACGAACATCACCGACCACAGCACGTCGAGGCGCTGGGCCGCTTCTTCGCTGAGCACGTGGGAGGCGATCGAGAAGTACGCGAACGTCAGCAGCCCGGTCGCGGCGATCCCTACCGAGAGGAGCCGGGCGCCGCTGCCATAAGAGCGGGTCGGCTCGGCCCCGGGCGTGGGCTCGGACTCGGAGGTGGATGCGGTGGTGCTGGAGGGTGGCACAGGCGACCGGAGGCCGGCTGGCCGAAACGGGGACCGATTGGGGAGACACTCGCTCCGCTCGCATCCCCAAATCGGCCAGCGCCGCAGGCGCGTGCCTCCCGGTTTCGGTCGGGCCCCTCTTTTTTCAGGCAAGGCGGACAAGCAGCATCGTCCACGGGAATGGCGAGCGCACCTCGGCGACCGTCCCGTAGCGCGAGAGCAGGGCCGCGAACGACCGTCTGGACCAGTGGTTCAGGTGCCCCGGGGTGTTGCCGAGCTCCCGCCAGTAGGCGCCGCGCGCCATGTTGAGCGCTCGCCACAGCGGCTCGTGGGGGACCGAGACGAGCAGGTGGCGCTGTGCGCAGCGCGCCATCTCGGCGAGCGTGTGGGCGGGGTCGGGCACGTGCTCGAGCACCTCGATCGCGCTGGCCAGGTCGAACTCCCCGTCGGCGAACGGCAGGTCCTCGGCGCGCTGCACGCGGTACTCGAGGTTGGGTGCCTGGCGCTGTGCCCAGCCGGCCTGGATCGAGTCCTCCTCCAGGTCGATGCCGACGACGCGCCGCCCCTGCAGCTGCCGTGCCCAGCGCTCGACGAGCACCCCCTCGCCGCAGCCCACGTCCAGCAGTGAGCCGGGATCGGCCCGCGTCAGCAGCTCGTCGAGGTCGCGCTCGAAGCCGGCCATCATGCGCCGCACAAGCGGGTTGGTGGAGCCGTACTTGTCGTAGGTGTTGCCCGTGACGATCCCGTCGCGGGAGAGCGTGACGTCTGCCCCGCTCAAGCCTCCACCGCCTCGCGCTCGGATGTCTGGCCTTCCCCCCGAGCGTTGTCACCGGCGGGGCGGACGCTGTTGGCGAGTGGGGTGCCGCCGGGCTCGTAGTGCGAGGGCTCCACCCCGAGCTGCAGCTCGATCCGCCGCACCCGCTCGAACGTGCGCTGGGTCATCACGCGCTGGGCGGCGAGCAGGTCGCCGATCACCCCGAGCGCCCACAGCACCACGGCGGCGATGAACAGCACCGCGCCGAGGATCAGCGACTGCACGTGGCCCTTGCCGTCGCCTTCGGCGTAGGCGACCACGAAGCGGATCCACACTCCGAGCGCGGCGAGGCCGATCACCGCGGCGAGGCTCCAGAAGATCCGCAGCGGCTCGTACTGGGCGTAGATGCGGAAGATCGAGACCGCGTTGCGGCGCACGTAGGCGCCCATCGAGGGGAACAGGCGCGACTCGCGCGTCGCGGGGTTCGTACGGACCGGCACGTGCTCGACGGCGACGAGCAGCTTGCCCGCCTGGATGATGGTCTCCAGGGTGTAGGTGAATTTCGAGACGACCTGCATCTGCAGCGCGGCCTCGCGGTTGTAGGCGCGGAAGCCCGAGGTCGTGTCGGGCACGGTGGTCGAGGAGGCCTGGCGCACGACCCACGAGCCGAGGCGCTGCAGCAGCTTCTTCAGCGGCGAGAAGTGCTCGATCGAGACCACCTCGCGGTCGCCCACCACCATGTCGGCGCGGCCCTCGAGGATCGGCGCCACCAGCCGCGCGACGTCGGGGCCGTGGTACTGGTTGTCGGCGTCGGTGTTGACGATCACGTCGGCGCCCAGCTTCAGGCAGGTGTCGAGGCCGGCCTGGAAGGCGCTCGCGAGGCCCTTGTGGTTGGTGAGCGCGACGACGTGGTCGACGCCGTGGCGGCGCGCGACGTCGATCGTCGCGTCGCTCGAACCGTCGTCGATCACGAGCCACTGCACCGTGTCGAAGCCCTCCAGCTCGCGCGGCAGCTCGGCGAGCGTCAGCGGCAGCGTCTGCGCCTCGTCCCAGCAGGGGATCTGGATGATCAGCTTCATCTGACTGACGGCGCCTGGTTTCCCGCGGGAGAAGGTCGGGGATGGGGCTCTGGGGGAGGGCCTGCCCTCCCCCAGCTAAAGCTGGGGATCTGGATGATCAGCTTCATCGCGGGCAGGACCTTGCCATCGACTCACAGCCTACCGGCCACATAAGCTCTACCCGATGCAGAGCGCGACGCTCGCCCAGCAGGGAACTCGGTCCCGCCCGCCCCACACAAGGCTCGCACGGCTGCGTGCCGTGCCGGGCTCCACGTGGGCGCGACTCGGCTTCGCGGCGCTCTGCGTGGGGGCACTCGTGGGCTACTTCGCCTTCCCCACCTACCCCACCTACGACTCCTTCTACGCGCTGCTGTGGGGGCGTGAGCTGCTGCACGGGCACCTGCCCGACTTCAGCGTCTACCGCGCTCCCACCGAGCACCCGCTGGCGATCGCCTACGGGGCGCTCTGCGCGCTCGTCGGCGAGGGTGGCGCGCGTCTGGTGGTGCTCGGCTCGATCGCGTCGTTCGTCGCGCTCACCGCCGGCCTCTTCCGACTCACGCGCCTGTGCTTCGGGCCGCTCGTGGCGGTGCTCGCGGCGCTGCTGATGCTCACCCGTCTGTTCGACGCAAACCTCGCCGCGCAGGGCTACCTCGACCTCACGTACGTCGCGCTGATCGTGTGGGCGACCGCCCTGGAGGTCGAGCGCCCCCGCCGCGGCACGCCGGTCTTCGTGCTGCTTGCCGCGGCGGGCCTGCTGCGCCCCGACGCGTGGGTGCTGGCGGGCGTGTACTGGCTGTGGTGCGTGTGGCCGCGCACCGTGAGCAACCGCCGGCGGCTCGGCTACGCGGCGCTGGCGGCGACCGCGCCGCTGGTGTGGGTCGCCTGCGACACGCTCGTCACCGGCGACCCGCTGTACTCGCTGCACTCGACCGCGGTGCTCGCCGCCGAACTGGAACGCACCCAGGGCTTCACCGCGGTGCTCGCCGCGACGTGGCGCTACCTGGTGCGAATCGACAAGCTGCCGGTCGTGCTCGGCGGTCTCGTCGGGGCGGCGCTCGCGGTGTGGCTCACGCCCCGCCGCGCGCGCGTGCCGCTCGCGGTGCTCGTGCTGCTGTTGGGCGTCTACGTCGCCGAGGGCGCCGCGGGGGCGTCGGTGATCGACCGCTACATGATGGGCGCCGCGGCGCTGCTGCTGCCCTTCTGCGCGCTGGCGATCGGCGGCTGGTCGCTGCTGCGCGCCGGCTCCGTGCTGCGCCGCGTGTGGATGGCGGGCGGCGCCGCGCTGATCCTCTACGCGGCCGTCGCCGCCGTCTCGGTGACGAGCCTCTCGAACGCCCGCACCACGCTCGCCTACCACGACGACTTCCACGAAGGCCTCGCCGCGGCGCTGCACGCTCCCGCCGTGCGCGCCGAGCTCGCCCGCTGCCCGCTGCTCTCGCTGCCCGACAACAAGCTGATCCCTGACGCCCGCTGGATCCTCGACACCACCGGCCAGCGCGACATCGTCGCCCGCTCCGAGGCACGCGCGGACGCCGAGGAGGGCGTGTTCACCCTCGCCGACCGGATCGCCCGCGGCAGCGTCGCGGTTTACCCGCTCGGCGCCGCCGTCTTCCAGGAGGCGATCGTCGACGTCGGCGACAACCCGCTCGACCAGGTTCCCCTGCCTGGCTTCCGGCGCATCTACACGAGCCGCTACTACGCGGTCTATGGCAACTGCTGAGGGTAGGGGCCGCGCCGTGCCGGGGCCTCGCGCCGGGGCCTCTGACCTGCCTGCCGCGGCACCCGCCGAGACGGAGGTGCAGGATCCGGCCTCGGCGGCGCGCGACCGCATGGCCGAGTCTGGCCCTGGCACACGCGGGCGCCGAACCGTGTGGGTGGCGCTCGGGCTCGTGCTCGCGGTGGCGCTCGGGCTGCGCCTGTGGGGTATCCGTCAGGGCTTGCCCTACGCGTATAACTCCGACGAGGACGCCCACTTCGTGCCGCGCGCCGTCGGGATGCTCACGCTGGGGTGGAACCCCCACTACTTCGCCAACCCGCCCGCCTACACCGACCTGCTGCGGCTCGTTTTCTCGGTCTGGTTCGGGGGCCGCGCGGGGGTCGACCACACGTTCGCCACCAACCCTGCAGTGGTCTTTACGCTGGCGCGCGTGTGCGCTGCGCTGCTCGGCACGCTCGCGGTGTGGCTGCTCTACCTAGCGGGCGCGCGCCTCTTCGACCGCGGCGTCGCGCTGCTCGCCGCGGCGCTCGAGGCGGTCGCATTCCTGCCGGTGTTCTACGCGCACCTCGCGCTCAACGACGTCCCCACGCTCGCCCCGCTGACGCTCTCGTTGCTCGGTACCGCCGGCGTGCTGCGCAAAGGGCGCGCGCGCGACTACCTGCTGGCCGGGGTCGGGCTGGGCCTCGGCTGCGCCACCAAGTACACCGCCGGGGTCGTGCTGCTGCCGTTGCTCGCCGCGGCCGCCGCGCAGTACCTCGCGCCGACCCCGCGGCGCATGGCGCCCGGGTCGCCCGGCGGGAGCGCCGCTCGGCGCGACCGGGCTCCCGCACGGCCGGCGGGTCGGCCGGTGTTGATTGGCCTCGCGCTCGCCGGGGTCGCGGCGCTGGCATCGTTCCTGATCGCGGACCCCTACTCCGTCCTCGATCTGCACGCCTTCGAGCAGGGTCTCGCCCACCAGTCCTCGCTCTCCGCCGAAGCCCAGGGCAAGCTCGGCGCCCCCCGTGAGAGCGGCTTCGTGTACTACCTCTGGTCGCTCACCTGGGGCCTCGGCTGGGTGCCCGCGCTGGCCGCGCTCGGCGGCGCCGTGACCATCTGGTGGCGCGAGCCCCGCCTCGGTTGGGTGCTCGTGCCCGCATCGCTGCTCTACCTCGTCTTCATGGGTGCCGAGGGTCGCTACTTCGGCCGCTGGCTGCTGCCGATCTTCCCGATCCTCTGTCTGCTCGCGGCGCTCTTTGCACTCCAGCTCGCGAGGGCCGCGGCCCGCTTCACCCAGCGTTTTTTCGAGCAACGAACGCCGCGGGCGGAGCGGGCTCCGCCCGCGGAGCGCCTCCCCTCTACCACACACCCCTCCGCGACACACCCCGCTCCCTCCGCGCCGCAGGCCCCCCGTGCTGGCCGCGTCCCGCTCGTCGCGTTCACCGCGCTCGTCGTCCTCGCCCTCTGCGCACAGGGGGTCCTCTACAGCGTCCACTCCGGGCTCGTGCTCTCGCGCGCCGACACCCGCGCTCTGACGCGCGCCTGGATGGTCGCCCACATCCCCGCCGGCACCCCCGTCGTCGTCGAGCCGGTCGTGCCCGACGAGTGGGTGCAGGACGTCGGGCACCCCACGCTCACCACCCCCGACGGCGATCGCTGGCCCAAGTACCAGTCGCTGCTCTCCGTGATCGGCGCCGCGGGTGCTCTGCGCCCCTACGAATCCCACGTTGTCACGCTCGAAAACTACGAGCTCACGCTCAGCCCGGCGCTGATCCCCTACTACGAGCGGCAGGGGTTCTGCTGGGTCGTGAGCGGCACCGACGAGTCCGGCCGCGCGTTCGCCGACCCTGCGCGGGCGCCCCACGCGGTCGCCTACTACCGCGCGCTCGCCCGCGAGGCAGAAGTCGTCTACCACGTCTCCCCTTACGCCCCCGGGGCGCAGCCCGTCGCCTTCAACTTCGACTGGTCCTTCGACTACTACCCGCTCGCCTACCGGCGCCCCGGGCCCGCCATGACCGTCTACCGCCTGCGCGGGGGGCGCTGCGCGCGAGGGTGAGGCGGGTGTTCAACCGTGCAGCCGTCTGTGGGCGAGTTGGTAGAGGGTCTGGGCGTTCGAGCCGCGTGGCTGATGGCGCACGCCGAAGGCGACGTAAACGAGCGTAGGCCCAGTTGACGTACGGTCCACGCTGAACACCATCCCAAACCTGCCCGCGGGCGTTGGAAGGTAGACCTTGACGCAGTCCGGTAGTTCGGTGCCGTCGCGTCCTTCGGCATCGCAGGGGCGCATCTCTGTGAGCGGAACTCCGCTGCGCTCGTAGCGACCCTTGGCAGCTTCGATGCTCACACGGTCTGCGGCACCGGTATGTCCAATGTCCTCCGCCCAGGTCGCGGGGTCGATGCGCGCCGGGATGCGGCGCGGGTCGGCTGGCATGGCTACCCGTCGCCGTCGGCTGGGAGCATAAGAGACCTGTACTCGCGCCAGAACTCCTCGGACTCCTGCGACGTCATCGCACGAGTCCCCAGCCGCTTGCGGATCGCCGCAATATCGGTGTCGGGCACGAGCACGAGACGTCCGTCGGGTCCCCGATCCTCGACGATGTAATCGCCGCTGACGTCCCCGCTGAGCGTCACGTGGGCCTGTCTGCTCACGGTTAGCATGATAGAGCCAGCCTACGCGCGGCTTGGGACGGGACGCTCGCTCGCGCCGAAACGACCGTCTACTGCCTGCGCGGAGGCGCTGCGGGGGTAAGGCGGGCGCCGCTCGGCGGGCGGTGACGGGGGTCTTGGCCACCCCGGCCTACTTGGGCGGGCTATCCTCACCATTCAGGATGACAGTCGTAACCGACACCGACCAGCTGCACCTGGCGCGCGCGATTGAGCTGGCCGGTCGAGGCGTCGGGGCGGTCAAGCCGAACCCCGTCGTGGGAGCCGTGATCGCGCGTGAGGGCGAGGTGCTCGGGGAGGGGTGGCACGAACGCTTCGGCGCCGCGCACGCCGAGGTCAACGCGATCGAGGCCTGCGGGCTGGCCGACCTCACGGGCGCCACGCTGTACGTGTCGCTTGAGCCCTGCTGCCACGAGGGCAAGACGCCCCCGTGTACCGAGGCGATCGTGCAGGCCGGCATCGGCCGCGTGGTCGTCGGCTCCGACGACCCCACCGAGAAGGCTGCCGGTCGTGGCCTTGGGATCCTCCGCGACGAGGGTGTCGAGGTGGTGCTGGCCGACGGCGAGCTCGCCACACACGCACGACTGCTCAACCAGGCCTTCCGCAAGCACGCCCGTACGGGGCGCCCCTGGGTGCTGTTCAAGTCCGCGATGACCCTCGACGGCAAGGTCGCCACGCGCGCGGGAGACTCGCAGTGGATCAGCGGAGAGGAGTCCCGCGCGCTCGCGCACCAGTGGCGGGCCTCGGTCGACGCGGTCGTTGTCGGGATCGGCACCGCGCTCGCCGACGACCCCCAGCTGACCGCGCGCCCCGAGGGCACGCCCGCCTGCCCCTCCGAGCAGCCCCGGCGGGTCGTGTTCGACTCGCTCGCGCGGCTGCCCTCTGACTCGCGCCTGCTCGCTGCCACCGCGGAGATCCCGCTGACCGTGATCGTCTCGCGCGCCGCCGCGCGCGCGGACACCGACGCGCTCGAGGCCGCGGGCGCGCAAGTGCTGCTCGCCACGGGCGAGAACGAGCCAGCGCGGGTGCGCTCTGCGCTCGACCAGCTCGGCCAGCTAGGAGTCGCCTCGGCGCTGCTGGAGGGCGGCCCCCACCTCGCTGGAGCGTTCCTCGACGCTGGCGAGATCGACGAGATCCGCCTCTTCCTCGCGCCGCTCTTGCTCGGCGGGCGTACCGCCCGCGACCCGCTGGAGGGCGAAGGCGTCGAGCGCATCTCCGAGGCACTGCGCGCGCTCTCCTTCGATTGTGAGCGCATCGGCGAGGACCTGCTCGTCTGTGCCCGCCTGCGCGAGTGGTGAGCTTCGCGGCGGCCAGGCCGACCGCGGCAGGGCGGAGGCGGGAACTGTTCACCGCGCGCGGGCGGCACTTCACACCGAGGCCTTGGGGGGCGCTATGTTCACCGGCCTGATCGCCGACCTCGGCCTCCTTGGCGCGGTCGAGCACGACGGGGACGGTGCCACGCTGCGGGTCCGTACGCCGTTGGCAGCGGCCTTGTCGGCGGGGGACTCGATCGCAGTGAACGGCGTCTGCCTGACCGCGACGCGGGTGGCCGAGGGGGAGTTCGAGGCGCAGGCGATCCGCGAGACGCTCGCTCGCTCCACGCTCGGTGCGCTTTCGCCCGGCGATCCCCTCAACTTGGAGCTCCCCCTGCGCGCCGACGGGCGCCTCGGCGGGCACTTCGTGCAGGGGCACGTCGACGGTGTGGGCACAGTCGCCGAGGTCCGCGCCGAGGGCTTCTCCCGCGTCCTCGGGATTGAGACCGACGTCGACTTGTTGCCCTTTGTCGTGGAGAAGGGCTCGATCACCGTCGACGGGGTGAGCCTCACCGTCAGCGCCTTGCGCGGCGGTGGCTTCGAGGTCTCGCTGATCCCCGAGACGTTGGAGCGCACCACGCTCGGCCGAGCAGCGGTTGGAGAGCCGGTTAACCTAGAGGTCGACGTCCTCGCCAAGCACGTACGGAAGCTCTTGCAAAAATGGGAGGGGGTTTGAAGGCCCGCCCGCCCGGGTCTGCCCTCCCCCAACTAAGCGACTGTTGGAGGCCCGCACATGAACGTATCGCAGACCGTCACGCCCTTCGCCACGATCGAGGAGGCGATCGAGGAGATCCGCAAAGGCAAGATGGTCGTCGTCTGCGACGACGAGGACCGCGAGAACGAGGGCGACCTCGTGATGGCCGCCCAGTTCGCCACTCCCGAGGCGATCAACTTCATGGCCAAGGAGGCTCGTGGCTGGATCTGCCTGGCGCTCAGCCCCGAGCGCTGCGAGGCGCTCGGCCTGGAGCTGATGACCGCGAAGAACGAGTCCGCGCTGCAGACCCCCTTCACGGTCACGATCGAGGCGCGCCACGGCGTCACGACGGGCGTCTCCGCGCACGACCGCGCGCACACGATGCAGGTCGCCGTGGACCCCGCCTCCAAGCCGGAGGACCTCGTGCAGCCCGGGCACGTCAACCCGCTGAAGGCGAAGGCCGGCGGGGTGCTTGAGCGCACCGGGCACACCGAGGCGAGCGTCGACCTCGCGCGCCTGGCGGGCCTGATCCCCGCCGGGGTGATCTGCGAGATCATGAACGAGGACGGCTCGATGGCGCGCGTGCCCGACCTCGCCGGCTTCTGCGAGCGCCACGGGCTGAAGCTCGTCACGATCGCCGACCTGATCGCTTACCGCCGGCGCAACGACCGGCTCGTGGAACGCGTGGTCACCACGCGCTTGCCGACCGCCTTCGGGGAGTTCGAGGCCGTCGGCTACCGCTCGCTCGTAGACGAGAAGCACCACGTGGCGCTCGTCAAGGGCGAGGTTGCGGGGCGCCCCGACGTGCTCGTGCGGGTGCACTCGGAGTGCCTCACCGGCGACGTCTTTCACTCGCTGCGCTGCGACTGCGGCGAGCAGCTCGAAGCGGCGCTCGCGATGATCGAGCGCGAGGGGGAGGGGGTGTTGCTCTACCTCTCCCAGGAGGGCCGTGGGATCGGCCTGCTGAACAAGCTCCGTGCTTACCGCCTGCAGGAGGACGGCCTCGACACCGTCGAAGCCAACGAGCGCCTCGGTCTGCCCGCCGACCTGCGCGACTACGGGATCGGCGCGCAGATCCTCTCCGACCTCGGCCTCTCCTCGATCCGCATCCTCACCAACAACCCCAAGAAGATCCGCGGCCTGGAGGGGTACGGGCTGTCGGTGGCGGCGCAGGTCCCGATCGAGCAGCCCCCCAACGAGCACAACGCCGCCTACCTGCGCACCAAGGCCCAGCGCATGGGCCACACTCTGCACCACCAGGGTCTCAACCTCGACGAGGAGCTGTTGCACTCCGAGCGCGAGCACGACCGCGAGCAGGAGCGGCGCGGGCGTTGAACGGGCAGCGCTTCGCCATCGCCGTCGGTCGCTTCTACGAGGATCTGGCCGAGCGGCTCGTTCAGGGTGCCCACGCCGCGTTCGCCACCGCCGGCGCCTCCAACGTCGAGGTCTTCGACGTTCCCGGCGCCTTCGAGCTGCCGCTTGCGGCGCGCTACGCTGCCGACTCCGGCCGTTTCCGTGGCGTCGCGTGCCTCGGCGCGGTGATCCGCGGCGAGACCGACCACTACGACTTCGTCTGCGCCGAGGCGGCCCGGGGGATCATGCGGGTGCAGCTGGACACCGGGGTGCCGTGTGCGTTTGGGGTGCTCACCTGCGCCACGATGGAGCAGGCGCTCGCCCGCGCCGGCGGGGACAAGCGCGACCAGGGGCGCCACGCCGCCGAGGCGGTGCTACAGATGGCGGCACTGCGGAGTGAGCTCTCGGCCTAAAGCGGCTAGACTCCTGTGCCTCATGGCCAAGGTATGCCACAGCTGCGGCAAGGGCCCTGCGTTCGGCAACAGCCGCAGCCACTCGATGGTCGCGTCCAAGCGCCGCTTCGATCCGAACCTGCAGAAGGTCAGGATCCTGGTCGGCAAGGCGCCGCGGCGAGTGTACGTCTGCACTCGCTGCTTGAAAGCCGGCAAGGTCGTCAAGGCCCTGTAGGGCGTCTGGGCGGCGCCATGCTGCGTCCTCGGTCGCTCGTGTGCTGAGCACACTTCGCTCTCTGCGTCCTTGCCTGGCTTGCCCAGCCACCCTACAGGAGGCGGAGATCGCTCAGCCCGCACGGCGTTCGTGGAGACCGTGGCGTAACCTTGACTAGCGTTCCGCGTAGCTGTACGCAAGAGATGCTCGCGGCGCTCCCACGGGCGGATAGGGATCGTGGATGCAGACCGCAGTGACCGACACCAACCTGCTTCGCTTTCGCGCCGCCGTCGCCGGCGCGCTCGCGCACCTGGAGTCCCGCCGCCAAGAGGTCAACGACCTCAACGTGTTCCCCGTCGCCGACGGCGACACCGGCGACAACATGGTGCTCACGCTGCGTGCGGTGCTCGCCGAGCTCGACCGCCTGCAGGGGGCCGACGAGACGCGCACGATCGACGAGATCGGCCGCGAGGAGATCGTGCAGTCGGTCGCCCGCGCCGCGCTGCTCGGCGCGCGCGGCAACTCTGGAGTGATCCTCTCCCAGCTGATCCGCGGCGCTGCCGAGGAGCTCGTCTCGCGCCCCGGCGAGCTGATCGACGCCGCGCTGATCGCGGCCGCGCTCGAGAACGCCGCCGAGCGCGCGTACGCGTCGGTGCGCAACCCCGCGGAGGGCACGATCCTGACTGTCGCGCGCGAGATGGCCCAACGCCTCGCCGCCGACCTCGAGCGCGACCCCGAGAGTGCCCGCGTGCCCCCCGACGCCGAGCCCGAGGAGCAGGACCGCGCGATCGCCGCGACCCTGACGCGCGCGGTAGACGCCGGTCAGGAGTCAGTCAAGCGCGGCCCCGAGCTGCTCGCCGCGCTGCGCGAGGCTGGCGTCGTGGACGCCGGCGGCTACGGGCTGACGATCCTCTTCGCCGGTGTGGTCGCCGCGCTGCGCGGGGACGCGCCGCCGCCGCTCGACCACTACGCCCCGGCGCGCATCCACCACCCTGAGCACATCTCTACTACCTACCGTTACTGCACCAACTTCGCAGTCACGGGCAGCGCGCTCGAACCGGAGCGGTTCCTCGCGCCGCTGGAGGCCCTCGGCGACTCGGTGCTGGTCGTCGGCGACGCCGCGACCCTGAAGGTGCACCTCCACACCGACGAGCCCGAGCGTGCGACCGCCGTGTTCGGGGGCGCAGGCGAGGTGTCCCACCTAGATGTCGCCGACATGCACGCCCAGGTGGCCGACCGTGAGGAGCGGCTGTTCGAGGGGTCCCCACCGGACCACGGTTCGAGCGCCGTGACGCCCGCACGCTGCGGCGCGGTCGCGGTCGTCAGCGGCGAGGGCCTCCGGGCGCTGTTCGCTGAGCTCGGCGTGTACACACTCGACGGCGGTCCCACGCTGAACCCCTCCACCTACGAGTTGCTCGCCGCGATCCACGAGGTGCCCGCCGAGGAGGTGCTCGTGCTGCCCAACTCCCCCAACGTCGTGATGGCCGCCGAGCGCGCCGCGGAGCTCTCCGACAAGCAGGTGCTCGTCGTACCCGCCCTCAGCCAGCAGGCGGGTCTCGCCGCCGCGGTCGAGCTGGTGGGGACCCGTCCGCTGGAGCAGAACGCGCAGGCGCTGCACGAGGCGCTCGCGCGGTTGCGCACCGGCGCCGTCGCCCCCGCCGCCCGCGACGACCTCCACGGCCGCTTCCAGGCCGGCGAGGCGGTCGGCTTCCTCGGCGAGGAGGTAGCCGCGTGGGGTGAGCCCGCGGCGACGCTGCGCACAGTGCTGGTCGCGCTCGCCGACGGGGCGGAGCTGCTCAGCGTGCTCGCCGGCGAGGACGCCCCGCTCGACCCCGCCGCGGTGGCGGCCCTGCTCGACGGGGACCTGGGCGACGCCGAGCTCGAGCAGCGCCACGGCGGCCAGTCCGCCTACTGGTGGCTGCTCGCGGCGGAGTAGCGGCCGGCGGCCTCCGGGCGGCCTCCGGGCGTTCTCCGGCGGTTCGGATTGGCCCACGGTGCAGGTTGGCCCACAGACCGACCCCGGTCGGTTCAGACTGGCCCACAGACCGACCCCGGTCGGTTCAGACTGGCCCACAGACCGACCCCGGTCGGTTCAGACTGGCCCACAGACCGACCCCGGTCGGTTCAGACTGGCCCACAGTTCATGATGGCGGGACAGATGCCCGCCCTCACCGCACCTGAGCTCTCCGTGCCCACCGCGGAGCCGTGCGCGTTCGCATCCACGTGCCCGCTGACGCGCGAGGAGCTGCTCGCCGCGCCGGTGCGGTGGCCGCGGCCGGGGCGCCTGGAGCAGAGCCTCGACGTACCCTCCGGCAAGCTGGCTGACGGCCTGCGGACGCTCGGCATCGAGACGGTGGGCGCGCTGCTGGAGCACCTCCCGCGCGACCGCCGCGAGGCGCGCACGGTCGCGGAGCTGAGCCCCGGCGAGCAGGCGACGGTAGCGGTCGAGGTACGCTCGATCGCGGCGCGGCCGGTCCGCCGCCGGGGGATGCGCCCACTGGTGGAGGCCACCGTGTTCGACGACACGGGCGCGATGGGAGCGGCGTTCTTCAACCAGCCGTGGTTGGTGGAGCGCTACCGCCCGGGGACGCGCCTGCTGCTGCACGGGAAGGCGCAGGCAGGGGGGCGCTTCGCGGTCGCAAGCCACGCACTCGGTGGCGAGCTCGCGGCGGCGGGTGAGGCCCAGGGGGTTGCGCACTACCCGGCGACGGAGGGCGTCAGCTCGACGCAGATCGTGACGATGGTCCGCGAGCACCGGGGGGCGCTGGCCGAGGTGTCTGAGCCCCTGCCCGCCGCGGTGCGCGCGACCGAGCACCTGCCCGACCGAGCGGCGGCGCTCGCGGCGATGCACTTTCCCTCCGATTCAGGGGAAGCCGAGGCGGGGCGCGAGCGCCTGGCGTTCGAAGAGCTGCTGATGACGCAGCTGACGGTGCTGCGCCGCCGCGCGCTGCGGGGCTCCGGGACGGCGCCGCCGCTCGCCGGCCGGTCCGCGGACGGTGGGGGAGAGCTCAGCGCGCGGTGGCTCGCGGAGCTGCCGTTCCAGCTCACCGGCGACCAGTCGGCGGCGGTGGCGGCGGTCGACGCCGACCTGGCGCGGGCGCGCCCGATGCAGCGCCTGCTGATGGGCGAGGTCGGCTCTGGCAAGACAGTGGTCGCGCTGTACGCGCTGCTGCGCGCGGTCGAGCACGGGATGCAGGGGGCGCTGATGGCTCCGACGGAGACGCTCGCCGAACAGCACTTCGCGACGTTGCAGGCACTCGTCCCCGAGGCGCTGCTCCCGGCGGCGCTGCTGACCGGCTCGACGCCTGGGCGTCGCCGCGCCGAGCATCTGGGGAGGCTCGCCTCGGGGGAGCTGAAGCTGGTGGTCGGCACGCACGCCCTGATCGAGGGTGACGTGGAGTTCGACTGCCTCGCGGTGGCGGTCGTGGACGAGCAGCACCGCTTCGGGGTGCGCCAGCGCGCGGCGTTGGACCGCAAAGGCCCGCCTATTTCGCGCGCGGCCACGCACGCGCACGCGCACACGGGCGCGCACGCGAAATGGGGCCCCGAAAGAGAGACCAACGACCCGGCAGCCCGCGAGGGGCCCCCCACCCCCGCCGCCCGGCTCGCCCCCCACGTCCTGCACATGACCGCCACCCCGATCCCGCGCACCATGGCGCTGACGGCGTACGGCGACCTCGACGTGACGCGCTTGCGCGAGCTGCCGAAGGGAAGGCGGCCGATCGCCACGCATGTCGCATCGAGCGAGGCGGAGCGCGCACGGGCGTACGAGCGCATCCGCGAGGAGCTGCGCGCAGGGCGCCAGGCGTACGTGGTGTGCCCGCTGGTCGAGGAGTCCGACCGAAGCCGGGAGACACCGGCCTCCGGCCGGAATCCCCGTTTCGGCCAGCTCCAGGCGCGCGCGGCGGTCGGGGAGTTCGAGCGCCTGCAGAAGGGCGAGTTGCGCGGCTTCCGCCTGGAGCTGCTGCACGGCCAGCTGGCGGCGCGCGAGAAGCGGCGGGCGATGGCGCGGTTTGTAGAGGGCACGGCAGACGTGATGGTGGCCACGACGGTGGTCGAGGTGGGGATCGACGTGCCGAACGCGACGGTGATGGTGGTGGAGGACGCCGAGCGCTACGGGATCTCCCAGCTGCACCAGCTGCGGGGGCGGATCGGCCGCGGAGAGCACCCCTCGGTGTGCCTGCTGCTCGGCCCCCGGGGCGCGCGCCGCCTGCGGGCGCTCGCCGAGCACAGCGACGGCTTCCGCCTGGCGGAGATCGACCTGGAGCTGCGCGGGGAGGGCGAGATCGCGGGCACGCGCCAGCACGGCCAGGCGGAGCCCCGTGTGGCGAGCCTGCCGCAGGACGCCGAGCTGCTGGAGCGCGCCCGAGAGTGGGCCAAGCGGCTGCTCGCCGCTGACCCGGCGCTCGCGGCCCCGGAGCACGCGCTGCTGGGCGAAGCGCTGGAGCGGGCGCTGGGCGCGGAGGCCCACGAGCCGATCCCGGCGTGAAAGTGGAACGTCGGCGGAGAGCGTCGGCGGGAGCGGACCAGCCCGGGCTGACCCGTGCATCGCGACCACGGCGCACCGGGGGTGAGCTGCGCGCGATGATCCGGCGGTGCGTGTGATCGCGGGCAAGTACGGCGGCCGGCGGCTGCGCGCGCCGAAGGGCCGGGCGACGCGGCCGACGGCCCAGCGGGTGCGGGAGGCGCTGTTCTCGGCCCTCGGAGAGCTCGAGGGGGCGGCGGTGCTGGACCTGTTCGCGGGCACGGGGGCGCTGGCGATCGAGGCGCTCTCGCGGGGCGCGGCGAGGGCGGTGCTGGTCGAGCGAGACCCCCGCGCGCTGGCGGCCCTGCGGGCGAACCTCGTGGAGCTGGGCGTGGGCCCCGAGCAAGCGGAGGTCCGCCGCGGGGAGGCGGGCAGCGCCCTGCGCAACGCACGCGAGCGCCGGGAGACATACGATCTCGTCTTCGTCGATCCGCCCTACCGACACGCGGGTGCGCTGGGGCGCGAGCTGGCGGTGGCGCTGCCGCCGCTGCTGGCGCCGGGCGCGCGCGTGGTGTGGGAGAGCGATCGGCGCACCGAGCCGCCGGCGCTCCCCCTGGAGGTGGAGCTGCGGCGGCGCTACGGAGACACCGAGATCACAATCCACCGTCAGCGATGAGACTCGACAGCTCCATAGGCGCACGTCCCACGCAGTTAGGGCCCTTGGGGTCCGCGGCGCGGGAGATCGGCGGCTGCCGACGATGAGCCTCGACAAGTCGGTAGCCGTCTGTCCTGGCTCATACGACCCGGTGACCAACGGCCACCTCGACGTGATCCGCCGGGCGGCCGGCCTCTACGAACAGGTGGTGGTGGCGGTCGTCAGGCGGTCGGTGCGCAAGAACGAGACGCTGTTCGGGATCGAGGAGCGGGTGGGCTTCATCGAACGCGCCACGGCCGACCTGGAGGGGGTGCGGGTGGAGCCGTTCAGCAACCTCGTGGTGGAGTTCGCGCGCAGCGTGGGGGCGAAGGCGATCGTCAAGGGCCTGCGGGCGATCTCGGACTTCGAGTACGAGCTCGAGCTGCACCAGCTCAACAGCCGCCAGGACCCGGAGATCGAGTCGGTGTATCTGATGTCAAACTCGCAGTACAGCTTTCTGTCCTCGAGCGGCGTCAAGGAGCTCGCCACGTTCGGGGGCAGAATCGATGACCTGGTGCCCGCGGAGGTCGCGGTGCGGTTGCAGGAAGAGTTGCGGCGCTGACGAACATCGAATGAGACGTAAGCCGAACCTTGAGTGATGTCGATGTCGAACCTTGATATACAGACGGTGGGGCCGCAAGCCCCACAGAGGTAGCCCGCGATGGACGTACTGGTACTGATCGACAAGCTCGACGACTTGGTGCACAACGCCAAGTCGGTGCCCATGACCGACCAGGTGCGGGTCGACAAGGAGGAGATCTACGACATCCTCGACCAGATGCGCGCGACGATCCCCGAGGAGATCAAGCAGGCGCGGTGGATCGTCAAGGAGCGCCAGGAGATGCTGGCGGAGGCCAAGCGCGAGGCCGAGAAAATCGTCAAGGAGGCGCGCGAGCGCCAGGAGCGGCTGGTGGGTGGCGAGGAGGTCACCAAGCAGGCCGAGCGCGCCGCGGAGGACATCATCGAGGACGCCCGCGCGCGTGAGCGCGAGATCCGTCTCGGGGCGGAGGACTACGCGGACGAGATCCTCAACACGCTCGAGGTCAACCTCTCGAAGTTCATCGCCGCGGTGCAGCGAGGCCGCGAGCGGCTGCAGGGAAAGGACGAGCCGGCCGAAGTCGCCTAGGGCAGCCGCTGACCGAAGCCGGGAGACACGGGCCTCCGGCCCGAATCCCCGTTTCGGCCGGCGCGATGCTGCGTCCTCGATCGCTCGTGTGCCAAGCACACTTCGCTCACTGCGTCCTGGCCCTCCGGCACCCGTCACCGCGACTGCCCTAGGTGCGTTGTTCGTGACGCCGGACGACGAGGAACCCCGCGGCGAACGCGCAGTGAGATAATGAACCGCCGATGAGCTCGCCGATCAAGCACCGCGTCGAGGTGGCGCGCACCCTGCTGGGCACGGGCATGATCCGCCCGGAACGCCCCGACAAAGCGCTGCGGGCGCTGGGCACGCTGCGCCGGTGGGGGTCCAGCTCGGGTGCGGCGTACACGATCTCGGCGATTCGCTACCCCGAGCGGGTGGCGATCGTCGACGAGAAGGGGACGCTGACGTTCGCGGAAGTGAACGCGCGCACGAACGCGCTGGCGCGGGCGCTGCGGGCGGAGGGGATCGGCGAACAGGACGGCGTGGCGATCATGTGCCGCAACCACCGCGGGTACATCGAGGCGACGGTGGCGTGCTCGAAGCTCGGGGCGGGCGTGCTGTACCTGAACACGGCGTTCGCGGGGCCGCAGATCGCCGACGTGCTGCGCCGGGAGGGGCCGGTGGCGCTGGTGTACGACGAAGAGTTCGCGGACCTCGTGAGGGAGGGATCGAGCGGCCTGCGGCGCTTCGTGTCGTGGTCCGAGCCGGACGGCAGCCCGGAGGACCCGCTGGTGGAGGAGTTGATCGCGCGGGAGGACAGCGCGCCGCTGAGCCCGCCGGCGGAAAAAGGCCGCGTGGTGATCCTCACCTCGGGCACGACGGGGACCCCGAAGGGGGCGAAACGCAAACAGCCGGACTCGCTGGAGCCGGCAGCGGCGCTGTTCTCGAAGATCCCGCTGAAGGCGCGCGAGACGACGGCGATCGCGGCGCCGATGTTCCACTCGTGGGGGTACGCGCACTTCACGCTGTCGCTGGCGCTCGCCTCGACGCTCGTGCTGCGCCGGCGCTTCGACCCCGAGCAGACGCTGAGCGACGTGGCGCGCCACCGCGCGAGCGCGCTGGCAGTGGTGCCGGTGATGCTGCAGCGGATCCTGGAGCTGCCGCCGGAGACGATCGCGCGCTACGACCTGAGCGCGCTGCGGGTCGTGGCGGCGTCGGGCTCGACGCTGCCGGGGGAGCTCGCGACGCGCGCGATGGACGCCCTGGGCGAGGTGCTCTACAACCTGTACGGCTCCACCGAGGTGGCGTGGGCGACGATCGCCACACCCGAGGATCTGCGCGCGGCGCCGGGCACGGCGGGCCGCCCGCCGCTGGGCACGGTCGTAAAGTTGCTCGACGCCGAGGGCCGCGAGGTCCCGCGCGGCGAGCGGGGACGGATCTTCGCGGCGAACGAGATGGTCTTCGAGGGGTACACCGGCGGCGGGGGCAAGGAGATCGTCCGGGGCCTGATGAGCACCGGCGACATGGGCCACTTCGACGCGGCCGGCCGCCTGTTCGTGGACGGCCGCGACGACGAGATGATCGTCTCCGGCGGGGAGAACGTGTTCCCCCGCGAGGTGGAGGACCTGCTGGCCAAGCACGCGCAGATCGAAGAGGCGGCGGTGATCGGTGTGCAGGACACGCAGTTCGGCCAGCGGCTGAAGGCGTTCGTGGTGCCACGCGAGCCGGCGAGCCTGAGCGAGGAGGCGATCAAGGAGTACGTCAAGGAGAACCTCGCCCGCTACAAGGTGCCGCGCGAGGTGGTGTTCGTGGCCGAGCTCCCCCGCAACGCGACTGGCAAGGTTCTCAAGCGCGAGCTGAGCGCCTCGGCTGATTGAGTTGGGATGGGGCCGCCCCGAGGCGGCCCGCGGGGTCGGTGAGTGCGGAGACCGGGGAGCGCCGAGGCGGCCGACGGCTGGCTCGAAGCCGCGCGCGTGGGCCGCGTTGTCGGTGTGAGACCGGGGCGGGTCGCACTACCCTGGGAGCGTGCCCGCGCTGACCGACAAGCTCGACCTCGGGAGCCTGCACCTCAGCGCCGGGGAGGGGCGGCGGCTGGAGCTGGCCGTGGCGGTCGAGCCGCTCGAGTACGGGGGGGAGCGCTACGTCGTCGAGCCGTCCCGGCCGGCGGTGACCGTGGACGTCTCACGAATGGTCGGCCACGGGTACGCGCTGCGAATGCGCCTGCAGGCGGCGCTCGCGGGGCCGTGCCAGCGCTGCCTGGCGCCGGCGGCGCCGACCGTGGAGGTGGACGCCCGTGAGGTGGACCGGCCAGGCGCGGGAGAGGAGCTGTCGAGCCCGTACGTCACGGACGAGACACTCGACCTGGGGGCGTGGGCGCGCGACGCGTTCGCGCTGAGCGTCCCCACGCAGGTGGTGTGCCGCCCCG
Organism: uncultured Solirubrobacterales bacterium; assembly: GCA_963701215.1. Classification (GTDB taxonomy): domain Bacteria; phylum Actinomycetota; class Thermoleophilia; order Solirubrobacterales; family Solirubrobacteraceae; genus Palsa-744. Next base: position 2,223,428 of record OY969580.1, on the reverse strand, counting down.
ACTGCGCGGGCCTGTGCCCCGAGTGCGCGGCGGATCTCAACGAGGTCGGTCCGGAGCACCGCCACGAGTCCGCGCCGGACCCGCGGTGGGCGAAGCTGCGGGAGTTGAAGCTGAAGTAGCCCCCGATGCCGTCGAGCGGTGGTGAGTCCGGCGCTGGCTACTTGGTGAGGATGCCCAGTCCCCCCCGCGTCTCTGGGTGCCCGACATCGGCGGGCGGCGGGGGTGGCGGCGGCGGTGGGGCAGGACGCTGGCTCGTCATCTCAGGAAAGGCTATCAGCTAGCGCCCACGCCCAGAACACAAGCTGGAGCATCAATGCAATGGCCGCGGCAAAGTAGTAGCGTCCGAGGGCGTCGATTTTGGCCTGGTTGGCTTGCCAGAATTCCTCGAGCCAGTAGACGAGCCGGCGGTGAACCTCGTGCTCGTCGTCCGCGACCTCAAACAGTGACTCATACATCCTCGGGGCGTTGAGGCTGAAGACGAAGCCGCTCTTCGGCAGCAGCACGTAGGTGCACAAGAGGATCGAGCAGGCCAGTGCGACCAGAGCTAGGTCGCCGAGCGTGCCGAGCCCGCTGCTGTGCTGAATTGTCTGGGCGCCCAGGAACGACGCGGTCAGGGAGGACGCCGCGAGCAGCGTCCCCGTCCGCGCGCGGAGCTGTTCGACGCTGCGCTCCTGAAGGTCCAGTGCGCGAACGGCGGCTGCGTAGCTCAGCTCTGCAAGGGGTCCCGCGGACATATGCCAATTGTCGGTTGAGAGCAGGACGGAACATCCCGCTTTCCTCGTGCCCTGGAGGGACGCGCGCGCCGCGGCTGCTAGCCTTCCGGCCCGTGGCCGTCCCCAAGCAGAAGCAGTCGCACAGCCGCACCGCCAAGCGCCGCGCGCAGCACAAGATCGCGGCGCCCGCGTTGAGCGTGTGCCCGCGCTGCCACAGCCCGCGCCGCCCGCACCGGGTGTGCACGGTGTGCGGCACGTACGCGGGCCGCGAGGTCACGGCACCGATCGAGCACGTCGAGGCCGAGGAGCACAGCCACGACGAGTGAGCCGGTCGTGGTCGCGGTCGACGCCAACGGCGCCGACCTCGGACCGGCGGAGGTCGCGGCGGGCGCGGTGCTCGCGGCGCAGCGGGGGGCGCGCGTGCTGCTGTTCGGCCCCGCCGCGGAGATCGAGGCACCTGCGGGCGTGGAGGTCGTGGACGCGCCGCTGTCGATCGCCAAGAGCCCCGACCCCGCCCGCGCCGCGCGCGCACACCCGGAGTCCTCGATCGTGCAGGCCGCCCGCGCGGTCGCGGAGGGCCGCGCGCAGGCGCTGGTGTGCGCGGGCGGCACCGGGGCGGCGCTGGCAGCGGGCCTCTTCAACGTCAAGCGCGCCCGCGGCGTGCACCGCCCCGCGCTCGCGCTGACGCTGCCGGTGCCCGGCCGGCCGGTGACGCTGCTCGACGTCGGCGCCTCCGCGCAGGCGCGCCCGGAGCACCTAGTCCAGTTCGCTTTCATGGGCGCCGCGCTGGCCAGCGTGCTGCTCGACGTCCCCCGCCCCCGCGTGGGGCTGCTCTCAAACGGCGAGGAGCAGGGGCGCGGCAGCCCGCTGGTGGTGGCCGCCCGCGCCGAGCTCACCGAGCGGCTCGCCGCGGCGGCCGGGGCGGCGCCGTTCGAGCTCGTCGGCAACGTCGAGGGGGGCGACCTGACGAGCGGCGTGGCCGACGTGGTCGTGACCGACGGCTTCACCGGCAACGTCGCGCTGAAGGTGGCCGAGGGCGTCTCCCAGACGGTGCTGCGGGCAGTGCGCGACGCCGCGCACTCTTCGCCCCGCGCGCAGCTGGGGGGCCTGCTGCTGGCGCCCTCGCTGCGAGCCTTCCGCGAGCAGGTCGACCCCGAGGGTCAGGGCGGCGCCTACCTGTTGGGACTGCGCCGGTTGGGGGTCGTGCCCCACGGAAGCTTCACCCGCCGCGGCTTCGCTGAGGCGATCCTGCGCGCGGCGCGCGGCGCGCAGGAGGACCTCGTGGGGCGTACTCACGCGGCGCTGGAGCAGGCCGGGGCGCTGCGCGACTCGCCCATCCGCACGGGACGCTAGCCTGCGAGGCACACCCATGAGCAAGGTCTCTCCCCGTCTCTCCGCGGCCGCGCGCCGTGGCTCTGCGACTGCCGCCGGCCCCCGCGGGGGTACGCCGTCGTGACCCGCGAGCAGGTGTACGAGCTGATCCGCGAACACCTCGCCGACGAGCTCGACCTCGACCCGGAGGAGATCGGCGAGGAGACGCGCTTCAAGGAGGACCTCGAGGCCGACTCGCTGGACCTGTACACGCTCGTGCAGGAGCTCGAGGACACCTACGGCGTGCGCATCACCGACGAGCAGGCCGCGGGCATCCTCACCGTCGGGCAGGCGGTCGAGTTCGTGCTCGCGCAACAGGGCGCCGAGGTGTGATGCCCCCCGATGCGGCTGCTGAACGAGCTGTTGGGGGAGCTTCCCGAGGACCTGGCGCGCCAGGTCTTCACCCACGCTTCGTGGAGCGAGCGGCCGTCGGACTCCTACGCGCGGCTGGCGTTTCTCGGCGACTCCGTGCTGGGGCTGGCGGTCACCACCCACCTCTACCCCCGCCTGGAAGCGGAGCGCTTCGGCGCGGGGCGGCTCACGAAGATCCGCGCGCAGGCGGTCTCCGGCCCCTCCTGCAGGGCGGTCGCCGAACGCCTCGCGGTGCCCGAGCGGCTGCGCGCGGCGGCACCGCAGAGCGTCCAGGAGAGCGCGGTGGCACTCGGCGAGACCGAGCGCGTGCTGGCCTCCGTGGCCGAGGCGGTGATCGGCGCGTGCTACCTGCACGTCGGCTACGAGCGCACCGCAGAGGCGGTAGTGGAGGCGTTCGCTCCGGAGATCGAGCTCGCGCTGGAGAACCCCGTGGACTTCAAGTCCACCCTTCAAGAGCTGCTCGCCCAGCGGGGGGAGGTCGTGACCTACACCGTCACCGCCGAGCACGGCCCGCCGCACGAGCGCACCTTCGAGGTGGCCGCCGAGGTCGCGGGGCGACCGCTGGGCAGCGGCGCGGGGCGGAGCAAGAAGCACGCCGAGCAGGAGGCCGCCCGGGAAGCGGTCGAGCGTCTACAGGCGTGAACACATGCATCTGAAGACGCTCACCCTGAAGGGCTTCAAGTCCTTTCCCGACCGCACCCGGCTGGACTTCGGTCCCGGGGTCTCCGTTGTAGTGGGACCCAACGGGTCGGGCAAGTCCAACGTCACCGACGCCGTGCTGTGGGCGATGGGCGAGCAGTCCCCGCTAGCGGTTCGCGGCCAGTCGATGCAGGACGTGATCTTCGGCGGCGGGCGCGGCGTACAGGCACGCTCCTCGGCTGAGGTCGAGCTCGTGCTCGATAACTCCGACGGCTCCGTTGCGCTGCCGTTCAGCGAGGTTTCGATCCTCCGTCGCCTGCACCGCTCCGGCGAGGGGGAGTACCGCCTCAACGGCGCGCGCTGCCGCCTCGGCGACGTGATCGAGGTGCTCTCCGACACGGGCCTCGGCAAGGAGACGCACTCGGTCATCTCCCAGGGGCGAGTGGAGTCGATCGTGCTCTCCAAGCCCCGCGACCGGCGCCTGCTGATCGAGGAGGCCGCGGGCCTCGGCAAGCACCGCAAGCGTCGTCGCCGCGCCCAGCTGAAGCTGGAGCGCACCCAGGAGAACCTCGACCGCGCGCTGGACGTCGAGCGTGAGGCGCGCACCCGCCTGCGCCCCCTCAAGCGCCAGGCCGAAGCCGCGGAGCTCCACGAGCGCCTGGAGCGCCAGGCGCTCGAAGTGCGGCTGACGCTCGCCCGCGAGACGCTGCGTGCGCGTCGCCTGGAGCTCGGGGTCGCTGAGGCCGGCGTGCAGGAGGCCCGCACCGCCCGCGAGGCTGTTGAAGCTGGCCTGCAGGTGCTCGTGCGGCGCCGCAGCGACGCCGAGCGCGCGCTCGCCCACCGCTCCGAGCGCCACGACGCCCTCGCCCGCGGCGCGCTGCAGGCCGGCGCCGCGCAAGAGCGCCTGGAGCTGCGCCGCGAGCAGGCTGCCGGTGCCGCCGACGCGCTCGCCGAGCGGACCGTCCGCGTGCAGCGCGAGCTGGAGCTCCTCGAGGAGACCCTCGCCGGGGGTTCATCGGAGGCCGACGGGGACCGGTCAGAGATCGGCCGGCGCGTCGACGCGCTCGAGCAGGAGCTCGCTGCGCTGGAGGTCGAGCGCGAGCAGGAGCTGGAGCGCGAGCTGGCTGAGCTCGACCGCTCCCGCGAGGCCGCCGCCGCCGAGGTCGCCGAGCTCGACGCCGCGCTCTCCGAGGCCCGCGAGGCGCGCGAGGAGGCTGACGCCGGTGCCGAGGGGGCCCGCGGTGCGCTGCGCGAGGCCGAGCGCGCGGTCGAGGCCGCCCGGCGCGAGGCCGCGCGCGTGGGATCTGAGCTCGCCGCCGTCAACCAGTTCCTGCGCAACCATGCGCCCAACGCGTCGCTTGCCCCCGCCGCGGGCGAGTCCGCAGCGGGCGGGTCCACGGCTGGCGAGCCAGGGTCTGGTGGGGCGGGCGGGCCCCGGACTTTGAGCGAGGCTCTGAACGTCCAGCCCGGCTACGAGCTCGCGCTCGCCGCGGCGCTCGGCGGGCGCCTCGATGCCGCGCTCGTGCCAGACCTCCCCGGTGCCGTCGCCCTGCTGGACCGTGCCGGGCCCGACGGCGCCACCGCGCTGCTGGTCGAAACGGGGATTCGCGCCGAAGGCGAGTGTCTCCCGGCTTCGGCCGAAACGGGGACCGATTGGGGAGACACCCGCTCAGCTCGCATCCCCAAATCGGCCAGCGCCGAAGGCGCGTGTCTCCCGGCTTCGGTCGACCTGCGGTCGTCGCTCGACTCCCCCTCAACGGTCGGAGAGTCCGCTGGAGCCGGCGACGCGGCCTCGTCGGCAGGCGACACCTCCGCCGACGCTGCTGCCCCTCTCACCGGTGCCGCCACCCCCCCCGCGCCCGGCGCGCGCCCCCTGCTCGAGCTCGTGGACGGGTCGCCTCCCGTGCTCGCCCTTGCGCGGCGGCTACTCGCCGACGCGTGGGTCGTGGAGCGCCTGGAGGACCTCCCCGAGGACTTCGCTGGCCTCGCCGTCACCACCCGCGGGCGGGTGTGGTTCGCCTCCTACGGCGAAGTGCGCCAGGTGACCGAGGGCGGCGCCGAGCGCGTGCTCGCTCGCCGCAACGAGCGTGAGCAGCTGCTCACCGCGACCGAGGCCGCCGCAACCGCCGAGCACGCCGCGCGCGCGGCCGCCGAGCACGCGCAGGCTGAGTGCCACGAGGCCGACGCCGCCTGTGAGGAGGCCGAGGGCGCGCTGCGCGAGGCCACGCGCGCCCACGCCCGCGGGCTCGAGCAGGAGCGCCACGCCGCGTGGCTGGTCGAGCAGCGCCGCGCCGCCCCCGACCAGGGCCCGCTCGCGGTGCGCCGCGCCCAGCTGGAGGGCGAGCTCGCCGCGGAGCGCCGCCAGGCCGAGCGGGTCGCGCGCGAACACGCCGAGCGCGTGGCGCGCCTGGAGCGTCTGCGCGCCCAGCTCGCCGCCGACACCGCGCTCGCCCCACTCGCAGAGCGGCTCGCCGCGGCACTGAGCAGTCTCGGAGAGGTCGTCGCCGAGCGAGTCGCCGAGCTCCAGGGCGAGCTCGCGCGCGACCGTGCCGCCGGCGAGGAGGTGGCCGCCGAGCTGCGCGCCTGCGCCGCTCAGGAGGCCGACGCCCAGGCCCGGCTGCGCGCAGAGGGCGAGGCGGTCACTGTCGCCGAGGTCGCCGCCCAGCGCCTGCGCGACCTCGCCGCGGACGCCGAGCTCGAGCTGCGCACTGTCCGTGAGCGGCTCGAGCTGCCCGCCCACGCGGCCAGTCCGGCGCCGGAGGGTGCTGCCGAGGGGGAGGAGGCGGCGGCGGAGGAGGAAGCCGGGGAGGGTGAGGACGACGGGGGTGGGGTGCAGGAGAGCCCTTCGCGGGAGCGCACGGTGGCGCACGACGTCGGGGGTCGCGAGTCCGGGGGGGTTGTGCACGCCCGGGCCGAGGAGGGCGGCTCGCACGAGCTCGCAGCGGTCGACGAGGAGGACCCTGAGCCGCTGGACGAGGAGCAGGTACAGGCGCTCGCCGCGCGCCTGGAGCGCCTGCGCCGCCGGCGCGAGCAGCTCGGGCCGGTCAACCCGCTCGCCCAGGAGGAGTACGCCGAGGCGCTCGCCCACGTCGAGGAGCTCGAGGCCCACCGCACCGACCTCGAGACTGCGCTGCGCGAGTTGCGCACCGTGATCCGCGACACCGACCGCCAGATCCACGAAACCTTCCACGCCACCTTCGAGGCCGCCGCCCGCAACTTCGAGGAGCTCGCCCGCGACGTGTTCCCCGGGGGCGGGGGGCGGTTGCGGCTCGTCAAGGACGCCCCCGCCCCGCGGTCAGTGCTCGGCGGCCAGCCCCTGCCCGACGGCGCCGGCGGCGGTGGCGGTGTGGGCGCCGGGGCAGACGGGGACGGCGACGCGGAGGCCGCCGCGGAGCTCGAGGAGCAGGCCCACCCCGGCGGGGTGGGGGACCTCGGGGACGCCGGTGGCCCCGAGGAGGAGGAGATGGAGGGTGTCGAGATCGAGATCACCCCCGCGGGCAAGTCCGCCAAGCGCCTCTCGCTGCTCTCCGGCGGGGAGAAGTCGATGACCGCGCTCGCTTTCCTGTTCGCCGTGTTCCTCGCGCGGCCCTGCCCCTTCTACATCCTCGACGAGGTCGAGGCGGCGCTGGACGACCTCAACCTCGAGCGCTTCCTCTCGCTCCTGCGCCGCTACGCCGACCGCGCCCAGTTCATCGTGATCACCCACCAGAAGCGCACGATGGAGGCCGCCGACTGGCTCTACGGCGTGTCGATGGCCGGCAACGGCGTCTCCAAGGTTCTCTCCCGGCGGCTGCCACCAGCCGAGGCGCCCCTCGAGGTTGCGACCGTGGACGCGACCGAGCCTGCCGGCTTGGCCGAGCAGGTGGACCTGGCACAGCCGGCCGACCTAGCCGAGTCGACCGACCTGGCGGAGGTCGGGGATGTGGCTGCGCCCGTGGACCCAGTCGAGCTCGCGGAGGCCGCCGAGCCGGTGGACCTGGCCGAGGTCGCGTAGCCCACTGCTATCGTCGCCCGCCCCGTGCCGCGCGACTGGAGTGACCTGTTCATCACCGGCGAGTCGGAGACCGCCGCGGGTGTGGGCGCGAGCGAAGGCGGCGGGCGCCGCGGTCTGCTGCGACGCCTGCGCGAGAACCTCTCGAAGACCCGCAAGGCGCTCGGCGGGGAGATCCACGCGACGCTCTTCCAGACGCTCGACGAGCACACGTGGGAGCGCTTGGAGGAGGCGCTGATCATGGCCGACGTCGGCGCCCCCGCCACGGCGGCCGTCGTCGCGACACTCGAAGCAGAGGCTGTGGAGGGTGGGCTGAGCGGGGGTGAGGCGCTCACCGAGCGGCTGATCGCCCTGCTCGCCGAGACCGCTCGCACGGGCGACGGGCACATCGACATCCGTGCCCGTCCCACCGTGATCCTCGCGGTGGGGGTGAACGGCACCGGCAAGACCACCACCGCCGGCAAGCTCGCGTGGCACCTGCAGCGCGAGCTCGGGCGCACCGTGCTGCTCGCGGCCGCCGACACCTTCCGCGCGGCGGCCACCGAGCAGCTGGAAGGGTGGGCGCAGCGCGCGGGCTGTGGGTGCGTCACCGGCCCTGAAGGTTCGGATCCCGGCGCCGTCGCGTTCGAGGCCGTGGCCCGCGCGCGCAGCGAGGGAGCCGACGTGGTGATCGTGGACACCGCCGGGCGCCTGCACACCCAGGGCGACCTGATGGCCGAGCTCGCCAAGGTGCGCCGCGTGATCGCACGCCAGCTCGAGGGCGCCCCGCAGGAGACGCTGCTCACGATCGACGCCACCACCGGCCAGAACGGGCTGCGCCAGGCGCGCCTCTTCGCGGAGACGGCGCAGGTCAGTGGGATTGTGCTCACCAAGCTCGACGGCACCGCGCGGGGCGGCATCGCCCTCGCGATCGCCCGCGAGCTCAGCCTGCCCGTCAAGCTGATCGGGGTGGGCGAGTCCCTGGAGGACCTGCGTCCCTTCGACGCCGAGGACTTCGCGCGGGCGCTGATCGCCGAGTAGGCCGCGCTGCGCGCCGTTGCGGGGCACGGAGGCCCCGCGCACACGCGCCCCGATGGTCCCACCCGTCACGTGGAAGATCCCCAAGCCCACCCAACCGTTCCCCACACGCTGCCGGTCGAGCTTCCGACGCGACAGTGCGTACGCGGTTCCCCCCGCTTGCGGTGCGATAATCGAACACATGGACGCTTGGATCATCTGGATCGTGGCAGGGTGCGTGCTGGGCGCGGGCGAGATGCACACGGGTGGGTTCTTCCTCGCGCCGTTCGCCCTCGGCGCGCTGGTCGCGGCGCTGGTGAGCCTCGCCGGCGTCGGCCTCCCGCTCGCGCTGCTCGTCTTCCTGCTCACCTCGCTGCTGGTGCTGCTCACCCTGCGCCCGGTCGCCCGGCGCCACCTGCAGCATCCCCCGCGGATCCGCACGGGCGCGGCGGCCCTCGTGGGGGCTGATGCGGTCGTGCTCGAGCGCATCGCCAACCAGGAGGGCGTGGGCTGCGTGCGGATCGGCGGCGAGGTGTGGACTGCGCGCAGCTACGAGGACGACGAGGTGATCCCCGCCGGTGAGCGCGTGCAGGTCGTCGAGATTCGCGGCGCGACTGCGCTAGTGATGCACTGAACTCCTATAGGTACTGAGAAAGGCAAGGGACACTCCACATGGTCGCTCTCATCGTCGTCGTCGTGGTCGTGCTGTTCGCGCTGGTCGTGGCGGCGCGCACGGTTCGCGTCATCCCCCAGGCGCGCGCCGGGGTGGTCGAGCGACTCGGCCGCTACAGCCGCACGCTGGAGCCGGGCCTTGCGATCGTCACGCCGTTCGTGGACCGCGTCAAGCCGCTGGTGGACCTGCGCGAGCAGGTCGTCAACTTCGCGCCCCAGTCGGTCATCTCCGAGGACAACGTCGTGGTGGGGATCGAGACGGTGCTGTACTTCACGATCACCGACCCCCGCTCGGCCACATATGAGATCGCCAATCCGCTGCAGGCGATCGAGCAGCTGACGGTCACCACGCTGCGCAACGTGATCGGCGGTCTCACCCTGGAGGCCACGCTGACCGCGCGCGAGAACGTCAACACCGAGCTGCGCGTCGTCCTGGACGAGGCCACCGGCAAGTGGGGCATCCGCATCAACCGCGTGGAGATCAAGTCGGTGGACCCGCCCGCGGACATCCGCACGGCGATGGAGAAGCAGATGCGCGCCGAGCGCGACCGCCGCGCGGCGATCCTCACGGCCGAAGGCGAGAAGCAGGCCCAGATCCTCACCGCGGAGGGCGAGCAGCAGGCCGCGGTGCTCACCGCCGAGGGTGCGCGCCAGGCGGCGATCCTGCGCGCGGAGGGCGAAGCGAAGGCGATCGACACTGTCTTCAAAGCGATCCACGAGGGCCGCCCCACCCGCGACCTGCTCTCCTATGAATACCTGCAGATGCTCCCCCAGCTCGCCGAAGGGAACGCCAACAAGGTGTTCGTCATCCCCTCCGAGTTCGCCCAGGCATTCGGGGGCATCGGCGAGACGCTGGCGCGCCGGGTCCAGGAGGGGTCCTCCGGCGAGAAGGGCTGACCCCGCGGTGTTCGACGCGCTCGCCGAAAAGCTGCAGGCCACCCTCTCGGAGGTCCGTCAGCGGGGGACCCTGACCGAGCAGGACATCGACCGCGCCCTGCGCGAGATCCGCCTCGCGCTGCTCGAGGCGGACGTCAACTTCAAGGTCGTCCGCACCTTCACCGCCGAGGTCAAGGAGCGGTGCCTCGGCGCGGAGCTCGTCGGCAAGCTGAACCCCGGCCAGCAGGTGGTGAAGATCGTCGCCGAGGCTCTCACCGCCCTGATGGGCGGGGGGGGCGACGGTGACTCACCCACCCTGCGCTTCGCCCCGAGCCCCCCCACGGTGATCCTGCTCGCGGGGCTGCAGGGCTCGGGCAAGACGACCGCCGCGGCGAAGCTCGCCCGCCACCTGCACGAGCACCACGGCTCCTCGGTGGCGCTCGCCGCGTGCGACACCTACCGTCCCGCCGCCGTGGAGCAGCTCGTCAAGGTGGGCGCCCGCGCTGGCGCCGTGGTGTACGAGCAGGGCACCGCCCCCGACCCCGTGGAGATCGCGACGTGGGCGCTCGCCCGCGGGCGGGAGGAGGGCAAGGACGTCCTGATCGTCGACACCTCCGGGCGCCTGCACGTCGACGAGGCGCTGATGGCGGAGCTCGTGCGCATCCACGCCGCGGTGCAGCCGCAGAACACCCTGCTCGTGGTTGACGCGATGACCGGCCAGGACGCCGTCAACGTCGCCGAGCAGTTCGCCGCCGCCGTGCACTTCGACGGGGTGGTGATGAGCAAGCTCGACGGCGACGCCCGCGGCGGCGCCGCGCTCTCCGTCAGGGCGGTCACAGGCCAGCCGATCCTGTTCGCCTCCACCGGCGAGCACCTCGAGCAGTTCGAGCGCTTCCACCCCGACCGCATGGCCCGGCGGATCCTCGGCATGGGCGACGTGCTGAGCCTGATCGAGCAGGCCGAGCGCCAGTTCGACGAGCACGACGCGGTGGAGCTGCAGCGCAAGCTGCGCCGCAACGAGTTCGGCCTCGACGACTTCCTCGACCAGCTGCGGGCAGTGCGGCGGATGGGGCCGCTCACGAGCCTGCTCGGGATGCTCCCCGGCCTCGGCGGGGCCCAGCTCAGCGAGATGAACGTGGACGAGCGCCAGCTCGACCGCATCCAGGCGATCATCCTCTCGATGACCCCCGAAGAGCGCCGCCGGCCCGAGCTGATCAAGGGCTCGCGCCGGCTGCGCATCGCCCGCGGCTCCGGTGTGAGCGTCCAGCAGGTCAGCCAGCTGATCAAGCAGTTCGCCCAGATGCGCAAGGTCATGCGCCCCCTCGGTCGCGGCAAGATGCCCGACATCGGCGCGCTGATGCGCCAGGGACGCTGAAGGGCTGGGGGAGGGCAGGCCCTCCCCCAGTGCCCTCTCCCCCCACCACGTCCCAGAGCGCGTGCCGGCAAAGCCGGCCCTTGTGAGGGAGAACAAGCTTCGGTACCAACCGCTTGGCGCTGAACCGGCTAAGCTGGCGAGCGAAAGAGAACGTTCTAGAGAGAGGCTCCAAACGTGTCGGTAAGGCTCAGGCTCACGCGAGTGGGCGGCAGAAAGGACCCGATCTGGCGGGTGGTCGTCGCCGACCAGCGCTCCCCCCGCGACGGGCGCGTGATCGAGACGATCGGCCACTACAACGCCCAGACCAACCCCTCCACGATCAAAATCGATGAGGAGCGCGCCCGTAGTTGGCTCGCGCGCGGCGCCCAGCCGTCGGACACGGTGCGCAAGCTGCTGCGCATCCAGGGCATCACCAACTGACCCGACTCCGATGGCGGTTCAGCGGGTCAAGGAGCTGCTCGTCTACCTCGCCCAGGGTCTGGTCGACGAGCCCGAGGAGGTCACCGTCGAGCAGTTCGAGGAGGACGACGGCACCGTCGTGCTGGAGCTCGCCGTCGCGCAGGAGGACTACGGCAAGGTGATCGGCCGCGGCGGGCGCACCGCCCAGGCGCTGCGCACCGTTGTCAGGGCCGCCGCGGCTAGCGAGAAACGCCGAGTGGTCGTTGACATCGTCGACTGAGGCGGCGGTGGCGGCCGAGGGCTCGGAGTCGGCCGCGGAGGGGACGGAGGGGACCGGGGCGCAGCTCCAGGCCGGCCGTGTGGGCCGCGCGCACGGCCTCGACGGGAGCTTCTACGTCACCCGCGCGAGCTCCCGGCTGCTGGCTGAGGGGAGCGAGGTGACAGTCGCTGGACGTACCCGACGGATCGTGCGCCTAGCCGGCGTGCAGGAGCGGCCGATCGTGCGCCTGGCGGGCATCGAGGATCGCGCGGCCGCGGAGGCACTGCGCGGGGAGCCGCTCACGGTCTCCACCGCCGACGTGCCCGCGCTCGCGGAGGGAGAGTGGTGGGCGCACGAACTGCAGGGGTGCGTGGTGTGCGACGGCGAGCGGCGGGTGGGCACCGTCTCCGGCCTGCTTGTGCTCCCCTCCTGCGAGGTGCTCGAGGTGCGCCGCGAGGACGGTCGGGCACTGCTGGTGCCGATGGTCAGAGACGCCGTGCGCCGTGTGGACGTGGCCGCACGGCGCATCGATGTGAGCCTCGACTTCCTCGGGGAGGTGTGAGCGTGGGCTTGGTCGATTGGTCGGTCGTACGATCCACTCGCCGTGCGACGGGCGAGCGGGGTGGGATGTAGGTGGAGATCGACGTCTTTACCCTGTTCCCCGAGTGGTTTCAGTGGTTCTCCACCCAGCGCCACGTGGCCAACGCGCTTGCGGCGGGCAGCCGGTTGGAGTGCGTGAACCCCCGCGAGCACACCCCGCTGAGCGGAGGCCAGGTCGACGACACGCCGTTCGGGGGCGGGGCGGGGATGGTGCTGCGGGTTGACGTGATGGAGGCCGCGCTGCGCGCCCGCTACGGCGTCGACCCCGTCGAGCTGCCGCGCGCTCGCCGCGTGATCGCGCTCACGCCCGCCGGGCGGACGCTCGACGAGGCGTACGTGCGCGAGTTGGCAGCCGAGCCCGCCCTGACACTGCTCTGCGGGCGCTACGAGGGCTTCGACGAGCGGATCGTGGAGCACTTCGCCGGCGACACCCTCTCGATCGGGCGCTACGTCCTCTCCGGGGGGGAGCTCGCCGCGATGGTGGTCTGCGACGCGGTGCTCCGCAAGCTCCCCGGCGCGCTCGGGCACGAGCGCTCGGCGCTCGAGGAGTCCTTCAGCGAGGCGCTGGCGGGGAACCCCGAGTACCCCCACTACACGCGCCCCGCCGAGTACCGCGGGTGGCGCGTTCCCGAGGTGCTGCTCTCCGGCCACCACGAGCGCATCGAGAGCTGGCGGCGAGAGCGCAGCCGCGAGCGGGCGCAGGGCGGCTAGCGCGGCGCGCGGCGCTTGTCCGCTACCATTGCGAGCCGCGCCGGAGCGGTCCGAGGGGAGACCCCCGGACGTGAGACCCGTCAGCGTCCCTTTTGCCATGAGTAGCGTCATCGACACCCTCGAACGCGCCCAGTTGCGCCGTGTGCCCGACTTCGCGCCGGGCGACCGCCTGAAGGTCCACTTCCAGGTGATCGAGGGCACCCGCCGGCGCATCCAGGTATTCGAGGGCGTCGTCATCAAGCGCCAGGGCCACGGGGCGCGAGAGACGTTCACGGTACGCAAGCAGTCCTTCGGGGTGGGCGTCGAGCGCATGTTCCCGGTGCACTCCCCGAAGATCGAGCGCATCGAGCTGGCCGCCCGCGGCGACGTGCGCCGCGCGAAGCTCTACTACCTGCGCGACCGCGTGGGCAAGCGCGCCCGCGTACGGGAACGCCGCTACACCGGCCCGGAGGAGACGGTGCTGCCGGGTCTGCTGCACGAGCCCGAGCCGCCGCAGGAGGAGGCGGCGGGCGACGACGCCGTGGACGCGACGGGCGTGACGACAGCGCAGGCGCCGAACGGTTCGGGGGACGCGTCCGTTCAGGGGGAGCCCGGGACCGGCGAGGCGGAGCCGGCGGACGGGCAGACGGCGACGGCCTCGGACGAGGCCGATTCCTCCCCCGAGGCCGGCAAGCAGGACGCCGGCGACACGGCGGCGTGAGCGCCCTCCCCGAGGGGATCGGGTGAGCGTGCCTGTGCTTGGGGTGCTCCCGGCATCGGGCGTGAGCGGTCTCGTCGGAGGGATCGTGTGAGCGTGCGTTCCCCCAGGGACTCGGGCTCCACCGGTGGCTCGGGTGTGCCCGGCGGCCCGGCGTCGCAGACGGGCTCGGGGCAGGCCAACGGCGGCGCGAAGGCGAAAACGACGAGCGGCTCGCTGCTCGAGCTCGCCGCGATCATCGTGATCGCGGTGTTGCTTGCGCTGGGCATCCAGGCGTTCATCGTCAAGCCCTACAAGATCCCCAGCGGCTCGATGGAACCGACGCTCAAGATCGGCCAGCGGGTCCTCGTGAACCGCATCGGGATGCGCTTCGACGGGCCCTACGTGGGGGAGATCGTAGTCTTCCACCCCCCGAAGGGGGCGGACCAGGAAGAAACGCACGAAGCGCCGAAATGCGGCCTCTCCTCCCGCCCGGCCGACTACGGCGGGGCCGCCTGTGATCAGACCAACCCTCAGGAGGCGAGCGTGAACTTCATCAAGCGCATCGTCGCCGGACCCGGGGACGTCATCTCGATCCGCGAAGGGCACGCGTACCTCAACGGAAAGCGCGAGCAGGACCCCTACATCAACCCCTGCGGGGGGGTCGCCGAGTGCGACTTCCCGACCCCCATCAAGATTCCGCCCGGTCACTGGTTCATGATGGGGGACAACCGTGGCGAGTCAGACGACAGCAGGTTCTGGGGACCCGTCCCCACAGCGTGGATCATCGGGGGAGCTTTCTTCACCTACTGGCCCCCCGACCGCATCGGGACCCTCTAGGGCGAGCACCGGCACCTCCCGGACGCGCCGTCGCGCGCGGAGGGCCTCCAGCGGGCGGCGACTATTCGCTTTCGACCGCCGCCTGGGGGTGCGTCTGGTGGCGGGCGCGGATGAGGCCGGGCGCGGCTGCCTCGCAGGGCCGCTGGTGGCCGCCGGGGTGCTGTTCGACTACGGGACGCTCCCCGCCGCGGAGATCCGCGCTCTCGCCGCGCTGAACGACTCCAAGCAGCACACCGCCGAGGCGCGCGAGGAGCTCTACCCGCTGGTCCTGCGCAGCGCGGCGCGCGTGACCGTGGTCTCCCGCTGCGTGCGTGGGATCGACTCGCGGGGCCTGCACAAGACGAACCTCGCGGCGTTGCGCGACGCGCTGCGGGAGGTCACCGCCGGCGTGGAGGGCGAGGTGGCGTGTCTCGTGGACGGCTTCTCAGTACCGGACTTCGGGCGCCCCCAGCGGGCGATCGTGGATGGCGACGCCACCTCCGCTGCAATCGCCGCCGCGTCGATCGTCGCGAAGGTGGCCCGCGACCGGTACATGTGCCACGCGGACACCCTGCACCCCGGCTGGAGCTTCGCCGAGCACGTGGGGTACTCGACCCCCGCGCACCGCGAGGCGATCCTCCGCCAAGGCGTCTCTCCGCTGCACCGGCTGTCGTTTCAGTCGCTGGCGTACCAGCAACTGGCGCTCTGACCGCAGGCTGGGCTCCCGCGCCGGGTTGGGTTCTTACCGCCGATCGGGCGCTCTTCCCCAGTCTGGTGCTCGCTGCCGCAAGGTCTCGCGCTCACCACGCTCCCTCGATGTGGTCGAGGCATACGAGCCTGTCAGCCTCGTCGACGATCACGCCAATGCCGTCGAAGCGGATGGTGTGGGCTCTCGGCCGGTTGCGGGACTCGCGGTGCAGCCACGCCGCGGCGAGGCGTCGCAGGCGCACCCGCTGACGCGTTCGCAGCCAGGCTAGAGGCTGCTCCGCGGGTGTCAGTTGCCAGCGTTTGCGTACACGGCGCGACTTGACCTCCACGAAGACGAGCGCGGAGCCGTCGAAGGCGATCAGGTCGATCTCGCCGTAGCGGGTACGAGCGTTGCGCTCGACGATCGTGAAACCGAGCCGCTCCAGGTGCGCAGCGGCCAGTTGCTCGCCGAGACGGCCGAGCGCGTGGCGGGGGTCCTCGCGCGGTGCGTCCGAGGGGGACGGGTGGGATGGGCTGTGAGAGGCGACCTGCACGATTGGCAAGGCTAGGCCGTCGATCGTGTCCTGCGAGCACAGTTCGTGCCAAGACTGTGGCTGGACTGTGACGCCTCAGGCACGAACCCCGAGGGTGCTGTCGAGCGCGGGAGCGTGCTGGTGTCTTCAGTGGCGTCAGCTAGCTGCGGACGTATGACCGCACCGGCCGTGTCGACCGTTGTGTCCAATTTGGAAAGCAAATGTTCAAGTCCGCCCAAGAGCCGGTCGAAATGCGGGCAAGTAGCCGTCGCTCAGGGCAAACCCGTCGTGAGGCGGGGACGCAAAGCCAGGGATCTCTCCGAGACCGCCCGGTTGCCGACACAACAGATTCGGCTGGTCCCCATGGCAGGTGGCGATCCTGAGATGCACCGCATAGTCCATCCTCGGCAGGCCCGGAGCGCCGGGACCAGGCACGCGGCAGGCCCACAGTGTCGAGGTGCTGCCCAAGACCCGAGCGGCACGACGGAGGCTCGGTGGCCGATCCTGAGCAGCCGGCGTTCGGCTCCATCCGTCAAGCAGCTCGGCCAGGTCGCCGTCGCGACGCTGCTCGTCGCTGGTGCTCCGATCGGGATCGTCTGGTGTCTGCGCGCCTCGGGAACCGTACCGTCGGCAGTCCTGTGCGTGCTCCTCGGGATGGGGCTTTCGCTGTGTGCCTCGCAACTGGGTTGCGTGCTGTGGAAGAAGTGGCCTGGTTCTGAAGATCTGCTGTTCAGCGAGTTGATGATCTGGGGGTACCTGCATCGCTTGCGCGCCCAGCGCCGGCTGGCGTCCGCGCTGAACATGCTCGGGCCGACGAGCGAGGAGCAGCGTCGCGACGTGGACGGCCTAAGCACCAAAGAGCGCGCCAAGCTTCTGGGGCGACTGGTCGCGGGGATCGAGACGCGCGACCCCTACCTTCACGGTCACTCCCGCAGGGTGGCCAGGCACGCGTGGATGATCGCCAGACGAATGGGCCTCCCACGCGCCGAGATTGCACGGATTCGCACCGCGGCTGCGATCCACGACGTCGGGAAGATCGAGATCCCGAAGGCGATCCTGCACAAGGCTGGGCCGCTGAGCGACGCGGAGTACGAGGTGATCCAGCAGCATCCAGGCTACGGGGCGCTGATGGCTGCCGCGCTCGGCGATCCAGCGCTAACGTCGATGGTCGAGCACCATCACGAGCGTCTCGACGGTACGGGGTATCCGGACGGCCTCTCCGGGGAGGAGATCCCACTCGGAGCACGGATCATCGCCGTCGCCGACACTTTTGACGCCATTGTCTCCGAGCGCCCTTACCGGCGCGCAAGTCCCCATAAGAGGGCGCTCGACACCCTCAAGGATGAGGCGGGCACAAGGCTTGACCCAGCCGTCGTACGTGCGTTCCGCGGCCACTATGCCGGGCGACGCCCGCTCGCCTTTTGGACATTCGTCGCGGGTCTGCCGGAGCGAGCGGTCTCGTGGTTCGGCGGCAGCGTCGCGAGCGTCGCCTCGACGGCCAAAGTGGTGGCGGTCGCGGCCCTCGTCGGCGGCGCCGCGCTGACGTCCTCCACGCTTGGGGTGCCGGTCGCTAAAGACTATCCCGCCAAGAGCCCCTCAGGCCCGGCGATCGGGCCACGGGCTCAAATCGCTGACTCGGCGTCGGTGCGAGCATCCGTCGTTCCCAGCGCAGCCGTCACGGGGAGGAGTCGACCTTCCAGCGGCGTGCGACACTCCGCAGTCACGTGGGTGGTGCGCAACGTAGCGCCGGCTGGTGGTGCCACCCCGGCGCAACCGTCGGCCCTCCCCACGGCTGCTACGCGTCCCAGCGAAGACGCCGGGTCTGGAGGGCGCGAAGTGGTAGTGACAGTCAGGAGCGAAGGCCCCGAGGGCAGGACCGAAGCAGCCCCCGAGGAAGGCAACACCGGTAGCCCGAGCAAAGGCAAGAGCGAAGAAGCTCCAGCCAAAAGCGAAGAAGCCCAGACAAAAAGCGAAGTTCCCGCCAAGAAAAGCGAAGTTCCCGCCAAGAGCGAAGAAAGCGCCGGCAACGGCACAGGCGAAGCAGCTCCCGGCAAAACCGAAGAAGCTCCGGCCAAAACCGAAGAAGCTCACGCAAAAAGCGAAGAAGCCCAGGGTAAAGTCAAAGAAGTAGTCAAAGAAGTGGTCAAAGAAGTGCACAGCAAAGTCGAAGAAGTGGTCGGAAAAACCACAGAAGTAATCGGCAAACTGAAATAAGTCACGAGCCAGCGGAACGCTCCACCAGCACGCCCGCGCCCATCAAGCCTCCCTGACAGCGAGGGCTCCGCGCTCGGGGATCAGCGTGATGTGGTGGCTGCGCACACGCTCGTCAGCCGGCTGGTCGGCGCGCAGCACGGTGTGGGCGAGGATCGTGCGCAGCGTGACGCGCATCTCGAAGCTCGCGAACGCCGCCCCGAGGCAGCGTCGCCGGCCACCGCCGAACGGGATCCAGGTGTATGTGGAGCCCTCGCCGTCCTCCAGGAAGCGCTCCGGGCGGAAGCGGGCGGGCTCGGGGAACAGCGTGGGGTCTACGTGCAGGAGCGTGATCGCGGGCATCACGGTGACTCCCGCCGGCAGCTGCCAGCCGCCGAGCTCGACCGGCGTGGTGAGCTTGCGCAGCACGACGGGGATCACCGGGCGGACGCGCAGCGTCTCCTGTACGACCGCGTCGAGGTAGGCGTCCTCGCCCTCGCGCGCCCGCGCCAGCGCCTCGGGGTGGCGCAGCAGGCGCTCGAACGCCCACGCGAGCCCGGTGGTGGTCGTCTCGTGACCCGCGAGCAGCAGGGTCATGAGCTGGTCGCGTAGCTCCTCGTCGTCGGTCTCCCCGGCGCGCACCAGCTGCGAGAGCACGTCCTCGCGCTCCTCCAGCTGCGGGTCCAGGCGCCGCGCTGCGATCTCCTCACGCAGCAGCCGGTTGGCCTCGGCGACGTTGCGCCGGAAGCGCCGCCAGCGTCCGAAGCGCTCCAGGCCCGGGACGGTCCACATCACGAACAGCGTCGGGTCGGTCGGGACGGCCGCGGGCAGCGCCTCGCGCAGCGCGCGCAGGCGCACCGGGTCGGTGACGCCGATCACCGCCTGCAGGATCACCTCGAGCGTGATCGCCTGCATGCGCGGGCGCAACGGGAACGGCTTGTGCAACGGCCAGCGGGCGAGCTCCTCGGTGACGATCCGCTCGACGACCTCGCCGTAGCGGCGTACGGACTCGCCGTGGAAGGGTGCCAGCAGCCGCTTGCGCGCCTGCAGGTGGGGGTCGTCGTCGAGCACGAGCACGGAGCGCTCGCCGAGCACGGGCGCGAGCAGCGAGTTGCCCTCCCCGGCGTGGTACACGGCCGGGTCACCGGTGAAGATCTGCTTGACGAGCTCTGAGTCGTCGACGACGACCGCGGTGCCCCAGGGGAGCGCGCGGAGCTTGAACATGGGGCCGTGCCTGCGCCGGTTGGCCGTGAGGAAGGGGATCGTGCGGTTCCAGACGAGGTAGGTCTGTGCGAGCAGCGGCAGACGCGGGCCGGGAGGGAGGGAGGGGTGGGGTTGGGTGAGACTCGAGGGGGTGGCGGGCAGCGAGATAGTAGACATGAATCGATGATACACCATTTCATGTCACGATGTTTGAGGGGACACCGCGTGGAGGTATGCTGGGGGCATGACGAAGAAGAGCGGGGGCGTGGCACAGGAGAGTGGAGGCGTGAGCGGGGGGGTGGCGCAGCAGAGCACGCTCACGATCGAGCAGCTGGCCGCGCAGAGCGGGATGACGGTGCGCAACATTCGCGCGCACCGCGCGCGCGGGCTGCTGGCGGCGCCTGAGGTGCGCGAGCGCGTGGGTTACTACAGTGCCGAGCACCTCGCGCGGCTGCAGCTGATCCAGAAGATGCAGGCCGACGGTTTCAACCTTCGCGCGATCCAGCGGATGCTGGAGGAGACCCACGGCCCCTCCGAGCAGCTGCTGAGCTTCAGGGAGGCGATGAGCGTCCCGTTCGAGACCGAGCAGTCGCAGGTGTTCACACTCGCCGAACTCTCCGCGCGCTTCGGCGGGCAGGTCGACGGGCGAGAGCTCGCGCGCGCCGTGCGGCTCGGCTGGCTCGTAGCGCTCGGCGAGGATCGCTACGAGGCACCGATGCCCTCGCTGCTCGACGTCGCCGAGGAGGTGGTACGCCGCGGGGTGCCGCTGGCCCACGCCGTCGCGCTCGTCGCGAAGCTCCGCGAGCAGTGCAAGATCGTCGCCCGCGAGTTCGTCAAGCTCTTCCTGGAGGACCTGTGGAAGCCGTTCGCGGACGCGGGCTACCCGCAGGAGCGCTGGGCGGAGGTGACCGAATCGATCGAGCGCCTGCGCCCCCTCTCCTCGCGCGCGCTGTTGGCGTCCTACCAGATCACCATGTCCCAGGAGGTCGAGGCGGCGTTCGGGCGCGAACTGGAGCGGCTCACCAAGGGGCGGCGGTAGGAGCGCTCGCCGGGCGGCTCGGGCAGGGTCGCTGGTTTGGGGAAGGCAGCGCCACATCTGGCGCTGCCCGGACAGTGCATGCACTGTCCGGCTGGCCGGCACATGTGCCGGCCGGTGGCAGGGCCACATGTGGCCCTGCCTGGACCGGCCACATGTGGCCGGTCCCCGACGCCGCGCATGCGCGGCGTCACGGTCGGCGCATGCGCCGACCGAACAGCATGACCGGGCTCAGCACCCCCATTTTTCCGATACAACCACCCCAAGGTTCCGCACGACCACCCTTGCGATCGCCAGCTGCCCGAGGCAGTTCGGGTGGAGGCTTTCGCTCCTGACCAGAGAGGCGCCGTTCACCCACCGCGGAGTTGGGTCACCCAGGCGGTGCCCGTTGAACGCCGGCACGGTTTCCGTGATCACTTTGGCATTGACCCGTTCTTCTATCGCCCATTTCCGGACAGTCGCGGCGATCGTCTGATTCAGCGTGTCCGTGAATCTTTCGAGCGCCGCGGCCACGCTGTTTGCCCTGGGAGGGGTATTGTCGAAGTAGTAGAGCGCTCCGAGTTCGATGCGCCCGTTACGCGCTGGATTTATGATCTGCGGGTACAGCGGGATCCGGATTCGGGCGTTCGGGGCCTGTTCGTGCATATTCTTCAGCACCACCGGCAGCTTGGTTTTGATCGAGGGAATGCCTTCCTGTTCTGGTGGTAGGAGTGTTTTTGGCGTTTTCGCCACACCTGTTTCCCATTCTTCGATTATTTCTTTGCATCTGGCCGGGGTGTAGCTGCCCCTGAGTCGCGCGATATCGGAGTTGAGACAGTTTTCTGCGATTACGCCGAATCCTGCGTCATTGCCGCCAATGGTCGCTGTCACCAAGGTGATCGCATTGTTGGGCCCGGTTGCGGGTTCGCCGCCCGGCAGGGCGAGCCAAAGGTCCTGGGCCGGAGTCGTAAGCCATTCGTTGGGGCCTTCGAGCCACTCATTGTACTGACCCTTGACCTTCCCTTCGCGCCACATGTTGTTCGCCACGGCGGCGCTGCAGGCGCGAAAGATGAATGGGGGCTGCCGTTCGAAGACCACTTTTTCTTCGGTAACGGATGGCAGCCTCCCTGGGTAGAGGGCGCCTGCCAGTCGCGCCGGGAAAGCGACGGAGCTGCGGTGGCACTTGTTTTCGTTTTCTGCTCGTCTCGGGGTGTTCGTCATGGCGTAGTATGTTCCGGTGCCCTCGCCCGCTGAGAACGAGTCCCCGATCGCGGCGTACTGCGCGTTCGGCGGCTTGACGATCGCGACCTCCGTGCCGCACGCGCTCTTCGCGGCCGGCATTTCCGTATCGCCCGAGTAGGATGCCTGCCAGTAGTAGGCGCTGGCTTTCAGTTTCTCTTTGTTGGATGCGGGCACGCTGCCGCTCGTGACGGTCACTTCGCCGGCGTTGGCGACGAGTTCTTTGCATACGGGATCGGAGTACACGTCGTATTTGACAGTGCCGGTCGCAGTGGATACGTGTGGGCCGTGCAATGTGGCCGTGTCTACGACAGCTTCGGTTTCATTGACTTCGATTTCGCCACCGGAGCGTCCTTCGCCCGAGAGCGAGGTCGTCACCGGTGCGGTGACGACAGAGATCTCTGAACCGCAGGCGGTGGTCGAGCTGTGGTCGGCTTTGTCCCCGGAATAGGTCGCCTGCCAGTAGTAGGTGCCCACCGGCAGCGTCTCTTCTACGGATGCGGGCACAACGCCACTGGTGACGCTAACGTCGCCGCCTTCAGCGACGAGTTCTTTGCATTCGCTGTCAGAGTACACGTCGTATTTAACGTAGCCGGTGGCAGTCGACGCGTCGGCGCCGCTCAGCGTCGCGGTGTCGCTGATCGCGGCCGTTTCCTGGACTTCGATCGTTTCGCCTTTTTTGCCTTCACCCGACAGCGAGGTCGTCAACGACGTAGCCGCCTGCACGAGCTGGATCTCCGCGCCGCATCCGCTCTTGCCGGCCGGGATTTCCGAGTCGCCGGAGTAGGAGGCCTGCCAGTAGTAGGTGCCAGCTTTGAGTTTCTCTTCGTTGGAGTTGGGGACAGTGCCGCTGGTGACGGTCACTTCCCCTGCGTTGGCGACAAGTTCTTTGCAACTGGAGTCGGAGTAGACGGCGTATTTGACCGTGCCCGTGGCGGTGGACGCGTGTTCGCCATGCAGGGTCGCGGCATCCTTCACCGCGGTTTCTTCGACGACTTCGATGTCTTCACCCGACTGGCCTTCGCCCGACAGCGAGGTCGTCACCGGCGCGGCGACGACCAAGATCTCTGAGCCGCAGGCGCTGGTGGAGCCCTGGTGGAGCGTGTCGCCCGAGTAGGTGGCCTGCCAGTAGTAGGTGCCGGCTGGCAGTTCCTCTTCGCTGGAGGCGGGCACGCTGCCGGAGGTGACGGTCTTTTCACTCGCTTCGGCAACGAGCGTTCCGCATTCATTTTCGGAGTACACATTGTAGGCTACTTTGCCGCCGGCGGTGGAAGAGTTGGTGCCAGTGAGCGTTGCTTTGTCGGTCACCTTGGTGCCTTCGAGCACTTCGATTTCCGTGCCTTCTTTGCCTTCCCGGGAAAGGGTCGTGGAGAGTTTGGTGGCGGCCTTGACGGTGGCGATCTCGGCGCCACAGGCGCTGGTCGAGCTTTTGTTTTTCGAATCGCCGGAGTAGGAGGCCTGCCAGTAGTAGGTCTTGCCTCCTTCGAGTTCCTCTTCGCTGGAAGAAGGAACGCTGCCGGAGCTGACGGTGACTTCGCCGGCCGAGGTGACGAGTTTTTCACATTTGCTGTCGGAGTACACCTCGTATTTGACTTTGCCGGTCGCTTTGGAGGCGTTGGTGCCGCCCAGCGTAGCTTTGTCCTTGATCTTTGCGCCTTCCAGGACGGTGATTTCTCCGCCTTCTTTGCCTTCGCCCGACAGCGAGGTCGTCAACGTCGTCGATGTGGCTTCTTCTTCGCCCGAGACTCGGAGTCCCGCGCTGCCTGCCAGTAAGAATGCGATGCTGCCCAGCATTTCACCGGATTCTTTCCCGGTGGAGGTGCAGTTCGCCTTGGGTTTGGTCGTGAGCGTCCCCAAGGCTAATAACGCGCCCAGCACACCCGGGGTATTCTTGTTTTCCAGAACCAATAACCCCTTCTCGCTGGTGCATTCGTTTTCGATCACGCCGAGGACGGGGACTTTGCAGGCCGCTCTCCAGCCGGGCGCTTCTTTTTCCGTGCTGGTCGTGACCGTGGCGTGGATCTTGCCTTCGGTTTCAAGCAATTCCGTGGTCCACGGCAGATGCACCGGTTCGGCTTTTTTTTCGAGTTTTTCGCAGTTTTCGCCCGCTGTGCAGCTTTCTACGGTGATGGCCGTCGTCTTCGCTTTGCTGCCGGGACCGATCAAGCCTTCGTCCTTGCCTATGCAGTTCACCTTCACTTTGACGCCGAGCTCTTCAGAGACGAGAGTCAGCGAAGCGTGGCTTACGACCGCTTCCGTGGTTTTGGGTTCGCTCCATTCCCATCCGCCTGCTGCTTTGGCTTTTTCGCATTGATGGTTTTCCCACTTCGTAGCCGTGCTGCCCGAGGTTTCTTTTGAGCACACTGACCAGTGCGGCGCTGCGGAGGCGATCCCCGCCGCGACCATGCTCGCAGCGAGTCCGGCCATGAGGCAGAGCCCAACGAGCGTCAGGCGCCCCGACGCAAGGCAGAGCGGGGTGGTCCTCGGGCGCCTCGTGTATGCCCCGGGCGGGGCTCTCACCGAGCGTCGCGCCCGTGTCCGCGTGGGCTCCAGGTCCCGCTGGTCGTGCTCGGTATAGCCCGGCATGGTCTCTCCCTCGGCTTGCAGGCGGCCGACTACGGGGTGCGGCTCAGCGCTGCGGTTTGTGTGACGTCGACGCTACGCCCTCCGGCGTCGCCGTTCGAGGCCGTGGATCGCCCCCGGCGGGCCCGAGCGGCGGATCCGGCGCAGTGGAGCCAAAAACCGACGCGGTCCCAAGGAATCCGGTTGGGGCCCGGTGTGTCCGACTACTGTTGCGGCACCATGACCCCGCAAGCACGAACCCCAACGGCGCTGACGATCGCCGGCTCGGACTCCGGCGGCGGCGCTGGCGTGCAGGCCGACCTGAAGGCGTTCGCCCGGTGCGGCGTGCACGGGATGACGGCGATAACGGCCATCACCGCTCAGAACACGCAGGGGGTGACCGCGGTCCACGTGGTCCCAGCGGAGATCGTGGTCGCCCAGGTGCGCGCGGTCGCAGCGGACATCGGCGTGGATGCGGTCAAGGTGGGGATGGTGGGTACGGCCGAGGTGATCAGAGCGGTGGCGCAGGCGCTCGACGAGCTGCCGGCGGGCACCCCGGTGGTGGTGGACCCGGTGATGGTGGCCGAGTCGGGCGCAAGGCTGCTGGCGCAGGACGCCCAGAGGGCGTTGATCGAGGAGGTGCTGCCCCGCGCCACCGTGCTGACCCCCAACCTTCCGGAGGCGAGGGTGCTCGCCGGCTGGGGGAGCGGCGGGGAGGCGGCCGGCGCGCAAGCAGAGCACACCAAGGCTGAGGACGCCGAGGCGGAGGAACTCGCGCGCGCGGTGCTCGCGAAGGGGCCGAAGGTAGTGGTCCTCACAGGCGGACATCGGAGACACGCGGTGGACCTGTTCATCGACTCAAACGACGGCGAAGCGGTGGAGATCCCCGGGGAGCGCTACCCCGACGGCGCGGCGCACGGGTCGGGCTGCACCCACTCGTCAGTGCTCGCGGCGCAGCTCGCGCTGGGCAAGACGCCCCTGGAGGCGGCGCGAACGGCGCGTAGGCTCGCGGGGGAGGCGGTCGCGAAAGGCCTGCGCGGCGTCGGCGCGGGAGCGGGTCCGGTGGATGTCCTCGGTTTGGAGAGCTTGCGGAGTGGCATAATCGGGGGACGATGAAACGGCTGAAGCTGGTCCTTGATGAAGACCCCACGTATGAAGCCAGGTCACCGATGAGGCTGCTGCGGAGGAAGCCGGGTCGTCGATGAGGTTCCTGCGGATGAAGCCCGGCCATGGCGAGATCCTCCTCGCCGAGGGCGATGTCGAGGTGCCCGAGCAGGAGCGTGAGCTGGTCGAGGCGTTCCGCCGCGAGCTCGACGCCGGCATGTGGGCTGCCGTGCCGACCGAGCGCCGCGACGGCCGTCGCGAGGCGGAGATGGTGCGGAGCTTTGCCGACGTGCCGAGGGACGCGGAGCGCGTGATCTTCTTCCCGCGCGCCGCCGGCGGGGCGCACGAGTAGGCCGCGGTGTGGCTCGCGCTGGGAGCCACTGCGATCGTGGCCGCGGTGCTGGGGTGGGAGCTGGCCCTGCCGCGCGTGCGCGCGGAGTGGCCGCGGTTGAAGGAGGCGGCCGCCCGCTGGCGAGCCGGCCGGCGCGTGCCCGAGGTGAGCTACGACCCGGGCCGTGAGCTGCGCGCGGAGCAGCGCGCCCGCGAGCTGCTGCGCTCGTGCGTGAACGAAGAGGAGTGGGCGATGTATCGCGACCTGGGGTTCCTGCGGGTGTGGAGCCCCAAGACAGGCGTGCGGGTCGCAGGGGAAACCGCCGGGCCGCCGTACGCGTACCTGGTGTACCCGCACCGCCCGATCGTGGCGTATGTGCCGCAGACGGGGGCGCTGCTGAACGAGTACTGCGTGGCGTTCCCGGATCACACCCGCCCGTACGGGAGCGTGCGGCTGCCTGACGCGGACGACGTGCTGGCGAAGTGGATGGCGCTCACCGCGGACGAGCGGCGGCTGGTGGCAGACGCGAACATGCATCTCCCGGGCCGCCAGGTGGACCCCCAGCAGGTGCGCGAGGATCTGGCGCGCCTGACGAGGTGGGAGCGCGAGCGCCTGGAGCGCGTGCCAGGTAACGTGCGCGCCTCGTGAAACGCCCGCACCCAGCCGCGCCGCAGGTCCGGCTCCGTGCTGCCGCCCGAGCGCGCCGTCCCCGGCCCCGGGTAGTGTGCGCGCGGTGAGCCCATTCGATACGAAGCACCGCAGCCGCGCCCTGACGGAGGGCCCTGAGCGGGCCGCCGCGCGCGCGTATCTGCATGGGATCGGCTACAGCGCAGAGGATCTCGCGAAGCCGATCGTGGGCGTCGCGCACTCGTGGATCGAGACGATGCCGTGCAACTTCAACAACAGGGTGCTGGCGGCGAAGGTCAAGGAGGGGGTCCGCGCGGCGGGGGGAACCCCCATGGAGCTGAATACGATCGCGATCTCCGACGGGATCACAATGGGAACCGCGGGGATGCGCGCGTCGCTCGTCTCGCGCGAGGTGGTGGCCGACTCGATCGAGCTGGTGGCGAGCGCGCACTGCTTCGACGCGCTCGTGTGCGTGTCCGGCTGCGACAAGACGATCCCGGGGACGGTGATGGCGCTCGCGCGCCTGGATGTCCCGGGCCTGATGCTCTACGGCGGCTCGATCCGCGCCGGACGGTACAAGGGCCAGGACGTGACGATCCAGCAGGTGTTCGAGGCGGTCGGGGAGTACGCCGCAGGAAAGATCACCGAAGAGGAGCTGCACGAACTGGAGGAGGTGGCCTCGCCGGGCGCGGGGGCGTGCGCGGGCCAGTTCACGGCGAACACGATGGCGATGGCGTTCGAGGTGCTCGGCATCTCACCCGCGGGCTCGGCGATGGTGCCCGCGGAGGACGGGCGCAAGCTGGAGGTCGCAAAGGAGTGCGGCGAACTGGTGATGGACGTATTGCGCCGGGGGTTGCGCCCAAGCGAAGTCATCACCAAGGCGGCGCTGGAGAACGCGATCGCGGCGGTCGCGACGAGCGGCGGCTCGACCAACGGCGTGCTGCACCTGCTCGCGGTGGCCCGCGAAACGGGGGTGCCGTTGAGCATCGACGAGTTCGACGCGATCTCGGAGCGCACACCGCTGCTGTGCGACCTGCAGCCGGGGGGGCGGTACGTCGCCACCGACCTGTACGAGGCGGGGGGCATCCCGCTGGTGCTGAAGCGCATGGCCGAAGCGGGAGTGCTGCGCGAGGAGGCGGTTACGGTGACCGGCCGCACGATCGGCGAAGAGGCGGCCGCCGCGCAGGAGACGCCGGGCCAGCGGGTGGTGCGCCCCCTGGTCGAACCGCTGAAGGCGACGGGGGGCTTCGCGATCCTGCGCGGAAATGTGGCCCCGGAGGGGTGCGTCGTCAAGCTCGCCGGCCACGAGCGCCGCCGGCACACGGGCCCCGCGCGAGTGTTCGACGGCGAGGAGGCGGCGATGGCGGCCGTGCTCGCGAAGGAGATCGCGGAGGGCGACGTGGTGGTGATCCGCGGCGAGGGACCCGCGGGCGGCCCGGGGATGCGCGAGATGCTGGCGGTGACCGCGGCGATCGTGGGCGAGGGCCTCGGCGAATCGGTCGCGCTGATCACCGACGGGCGCTTCTCGGGCGCGACGCACGGCTTCATGGCGGCGCACATCGCGCCCGAGGCCGTCAGGGACGGCCCGATCGGGGCGCTGCGCGATGGGGACGAGATCACCATCGACGCCGACACGCGCCGGATCGATGCGAAGCTCACCGACGAGCAGATCGCCGAGCGACTGCGCGCCTACACGCCCCCAGCGCACGCGGACGGGGAGGTGGAGGTGGCGATTCAGAAGTACGCAAAGCTGGTGGGCAGCGCCTCCGAGGGCGCAGTGGCCCGCTGAGGGGGGATTTGGGGATCGTCCGCGCGGGTGGGTGAGCCTGCCCGGGTCAAGCGCGCGGGGCCTCCGTGCCCCGTGTCCCCGGCGTGGACGCCAACCACTGCGAGGGCCAACGAGCACCACGCTGCGCTGAGCGGGAACGTGCTGCCTACCCCACCACGCCGGCAACGCGAGTGCCCTGCACGGGGCCGTCCGCCGGCTGCTGGGGCGGAAGCTCGGCGCGCTGGGCGGCCTGCAGGCCGCGCCGGCGCGGGCGCCACACGCGCAGGTACTGGGCCAGGAAGTAGGAGCCGATGACGAGCGCGAGCGCGATGAACTGGCCGATGAAGGTCTCCCAGTTGTTGAATAGCGAGAACCAGGTGCCCATCCAGCCGGGGATGTAGAGGCCGTGGACCGGGGTGGTCCCGATCCAGCCGGCGAGCTGCATCTCGTTGACCTCCTCGCCGACGGAGACGAGCAGCACGAACAGCAGCATCACCCCGGTGATGATCAAGAGGCGCTTGTAGGGCAGGCGCTGGTGCAGCCCGAACGTGAGCACGCCCGCGGCGGCGGTGAACAGGCAACCGATCACGACGCCCTCGAGCACGACGCTCGACCCGTAGAGCTCGCGCAGCAGCTGCAGGAAGATCACGATCTCGAAGCACTCGCGGTACACCGAGGTGAAGCCGAGCAGCGCGAGGCCGAGCAGCATCCGCCGTTTGTCGGCGTCCGGATCGCCGGAGAACAGGCCGCGGCGCCGCCGGTTGTGGTGGGAGATCCAGCCGGTCCAGTAGACCTTGTGGAAGAACCAGTTCATCACGAGCAGCAGCACGATCAGCGAGGGCAGGCCGGTGGCGGCCTGCACGTCGAACTCACCGCCATGGAAGCGCCCGATCAGCCACACGACGAAGAACCACGTGGCGACCCCGGCCGCGATGGCCAACCCGCCGCCGGTCGCGACGGGGCGGCGGTAGGCCTGGTTGGCGCCGCGGAAGCTGGCTGTCACGGCGGCGAGCACGAGGATCGTCTCGAGACCCTCACGTAGCACCAGGATTGCGCTGTCGAGCACGACCGTGGTGTGGCTCAGCCGGTGGCCGGGCGGCAGTTCGGTGGGGTTGGTCGTCCCGCCGCGGGCGTGCCAGCCGAGGATCACGACGGCGACCGACACGGCGAGTACCACCGCGGTCCACACATAGAAGCTCACGCGCTCGTTGACGCGCCGGGGGGTGCTGCGCTCGAGTTGTCCTGCGGCTGTCCGGTCCTGCACCATCAACCAATCTCCGTCATACCCGACCTCGGGACTAGGTTATAGTTGGGCTGAGCCTATCACAGGTTAGGAGACCCTAATTAGGTGACCCTAATAGGCTCCAGAATGCCCACGCCCAGGCTCGCGACGGGTCGCCGTCGCCTCATCCATCGGGGGTGCCCCAGGAGGCTCCCAGCGAGGCAACTGGCCCCCGCAAGGTCCCCACCCAGGGACCCTCAGCGGGCTACTCCCCGAGGAACTCAGCGAGCAGCGCGTTGAACTCGGCGGGGCGCTCGAGCATCGCCACGTGCCCGGTGTCCTCGAAGACGACCTTGCGGGCGCCGGGGATGAGCTCGGCGAAGAGGTCGGCGTCGCGGGGGGTGATGACGCGGTCGCGATCGCCCCACACGACCAGGGTGGGGCAGACGATCTCGGGGACGCGGTGGCGGAAGTCGTAGTCGAGGTTGGCATGTAGAGCCTGGAGGAAGCCGGGCTTGCCGGCGCCGCGGAGCTGCTCGGCGACGAGGGCGGCGGGCAGCCGGTCGGGGTGGCGGGCGACGAGGCCGAAGGTGGCGTCGCGCAACCGGGAGCGGCGGGCGACGAGGTCCGCGTGGGAGGCGACCCAGCCGACCTGGGCGCTGACAAGCCGCTCTATCCGGCGCAGCCGCGCAAGAGCGCGGGTGCCGCGGGGGTCGTGGTAGGTGCTGAGGCCGGCGGCGGACACCAGCACGAGGCGCTCCACGCGCTGGGGGAAGTTGATGGCCAGCTCGGCGGAGACGAAGCCGCCCATCGAGTTGCCCACCACGGCGGCGGCGTCGACGCCGAGCGCGTCGAGCAGCGCGTCGAGCGTGCGAGCGTAGCCGGAGATCGAGATGTCCTCTGTGGGCATCGGCGAGTTGCCGAAGCCCGGAAGGTCGGGGGCGATGACCCGGTTGGTTCGCGCGAACACCGGCAGCTGCTCGAGCCAGTTGGGCCAGGAGCCGCCGAGGCCGTGGACGAACAGCACCGGCGGGCCCTCGCCCAGCTCCACGAAGTTGACAGGAGAATCGTTTATAATTGTCCAGTGCTGGTGCACGCGCCAGTCCACGTCCATCCAGGGAGAGCGTCCCTGGGGGCCGTGGGCAGGGGGCGCGGTCGGCGGGGAGGGTGAGGACACAGGGGACAGGGTCATGGAATCGTCATCTGGATTGAAGTCGCGCACAGGGCGGACCACATCGAGCCGTCCGTGCGTTGTGTTACAAGGGTAAAGTTATCGGATCGGGGGTCGGGCAAATGCGGATCGCGGTAGACATGGACTCGACGCTGCACCACTACTGGGACGTGCTCTCGGAGGTGTCGGTGCAGCGCTTCGGCGTGGAGCTGCCCTACGAGGAGCAGTTGACGTGGGGCTTCACGCGCCTGCGTCCCGAGCAGTTGGAACTGTGCGTGAAGGAGAGCCACAGCGACGAGCGGATTCTCGCGGGCGTGCCCTACCCGGGGGCGGTGGAGACGGTGCGGGGCTGGCACGAGGAGGGCCACCTCGTACAGGTCTTCAGTCACCGGGACGAGTGCTGCCGGCACGCGACGGCGGCGTGGCTGGAGGCGATCGGGCTGCCATTCGACGAGCTGCAGTGCGCGCCCGACCGGATGGAGCTGTGTGTGCGGGAGGGGATCGAGCTACTGGTCGACGACAGCCCGCTGAGCATCGTGGGGGCGCTCGAACGGGGAATCGTGGCGGCCACGCTCGTGCACCCGTGGAACGAGGAGGTGTGCGAGGAAGAGGACGTGATCTGCGCGCGCGACTGGCAGGCGCTTGCACAGCTGCTGGCGCCGGTCGTGAGTGGCTCGCCCGCGTGCAGGGCATAGCCCCCACGGCGGCGAAATAGCAGCGTATGGCTGCGGCGGACGGGAGGGCCGGCGAGGGGGAGCCTCTGGAGGAGGCATGGGCAGCGGCGGTGGCGCTGCTGGACGAGGATCTACGCCGCCGCAATGCCGCAGAGCGGACGCGCCGGGCGTACGGGGCGGATCTGCGGCAATTCGCACGGTGGGCGAGTGCTGCAGGGCTGGCTCCGAGGGAGGTGGGTCCGCGCGAGGTGCGGCGCTACGTGGCGCGGCTCTCGGAGGGAGGTGCGGCGCCGGCGAGCACGGCGCGCAAGCTCGCGGCGGTGCGGTCGCTGTTCTCCAGTCAGCGCGAGCACGGGCTGATCGCGGGCAACCCCGCGGATCTGGTTGCGACCCCTCGCCAGCCCTCACGCCTGCCGCGGGTGCTGAAGGCGGGCGAGGTGGGGGCGCTGCTGGAGAGCATCGGGTCGGGTCCAGCCCGCCCGGCATCCACCCATCCAGGACCTGCTCACCCCGACCATCCGGGGCCCGCGGATCTCACCCACCCGCTGGGCCTACGCGATCGGGCGATATTCGAGCTGACATACGCTTGCGGCCTACGGGTGGAGGAGGTGGTGTCGCTGGGGTGCACCGACGTGGACCACGACGGGGAGCAGCTGCGGGTGGAGGGCAAGGGCCGCAAGACGCGTTATGTGCCGGTGGGCGAGGTGGCGCTGCAGGCGCTGCGGGAGTACCTGGAGCGGGCTCGCCCGCAGCTGGCGGGCGCGAGCACGGACCGCCGCGCGGAGGCGGTGGGCGGGCAACTGTTCCTGAGCAAGTCGGGCCGACCCCTGAGCACGAGCGACGTGCGTAGGCGGCTGCGGGTGTGGACGGCCCGCGGCGGGGTTGAGGGCGGAGCCTCACCACACGCGCTGCGCCACAGCTTTGCGACACACCTGCTGGACGGCGGGGCGGACCTGCGGAGCATCCAGGAGCTGCTGGGTCACGCCAGCGTCTCGACCACCCAGGTTTACACTCGGGTAGAGTCCGCCAGGTTGAAAAGCGCGTATGCGCGCAGCCACCCTCGAGCGTGAAAGCTGAGTAGATCCTGGAGACCAACGTCAAGACGGTCGAGCTTCGCGACCTGTGGAAGCGCTACAAGTCCGAGGGGGACCGGCGGGCAAGAGAGCGCTTGGTGGTCGCGTACTCGCCGCTGGTCAAGTACGTGGCGGGCCGCACCGCAGCGGGCCTGCCCCCGCACGTGGAGGAGGCGGACCTGATCTCCTACGGCCTCGTCGGGCTGATCTCGGCAATCGAGCGCTTCGACCCCGCGCGTGAGATCAAGTTCGAGACGTACGCGATCACCCGCATCAAGGGGGCGATCATCGACGAGCTGCGCGCGATGGACTGGGTGCCGCGCAGCGTGCGGGCGCGCGCACGGGAGATCGAGCGCGCCAACGCGAAGCTCGAGCACCGCCTGCAGCGTGCGGCGAGCGACGCGGAGCTCGCGGCGGAGCTCGGTCTCACCGAGGAAGAGCTGCAGGAATCGCTGCTGGCGATCTCGCACTCCTCGATCGCGGCGCTGGACGAGCTGTGGAGCGTGTCGGATTCCAGCGGCGACCAGGTGTCGCTGATGGACACCCTCGAGGACCCGGGCGCCCCAGACCCGGCGCGGTCGCTGGACGTGGGGGACATGAAGGACCGTATCGCGGACGCGATCGCACGCCTGCCGGAGCGGGAGAAGCTGGTGATCGCGCTGTACTACTACGAGAACCTGACGCTGCGGGAGATCGGCGAGGTGCTCGGCGTGACGGAGTCGCGCATCTCCCAGCTGCACACAAAGGCGGTCCTGCGCTTGCGCTCGCGGATGCAGGGCGACTCCTTCGACTGACAGAAGCACTGGCGCGCTCAGCCGAGGCGCTGTATGTTGACCCCACCCCCGGGTAAGGAGAGATCACATGCATACGCCAGCGGATCGGATTCGCAACGTCGCCCTCGTCGGCCATCGTGGCGCTGGGAAGACCGCGCTGCACGAGGCGCTGCTGTTCGAGGCGGGGGTCACGAGCCGCCTGGGGTCGGTGGTGGACGGCAACACGGTCTCCGACGCCGACCCCGACGAGCAGGCGCGGCAGATGTCGATCGCCACGACGCTGAGCTCCTTCGAGTGGGGCGAGCGCAAGATCAACCTGCTGGACACCCCAGGCGAGCCGAGCTTCGTCGCGGATGCGGTGGGGGCGCTGCGGGTGTGCGAGTCGGCGGTGTTCGTGGTCAACGCGGTGATGGGGGTTGAGGTCTCGACCGCCCGCCTGTGGGCGCGTGCGGCCGAGCAGGACGCCGCGCGGATGGTGTTCGTGAACATGCTCGACCGCGAGCGCGCCGACTTCTTTCGCACGCTGGAGCAGCTGAAGGGGGCCTTCGGCCAGCACGTGGTCGCGACGGAGATCCCGATGGGCGCCGAGCACGAGCTGAGCGGGGTGATCGACCTGGTGGACATGCGGGCCTTCCGCCAGGACTCCGCGCAGCGGCGAGGGTGGACGGAGGTCGCGATCCCCGACGAGTACGTCGAGCGGGCGCAGGAGTACCGGGAGAAGCTGATGGACGAGGTCGCGGAGGTCTCCGACGCGCTGATGGAGCGCTACCTGGAGGGCGAGGAGATCTCCCACGAGGAGATTGTGGGGGCGCTGAAGGAGGGCACCAACCACGGGCGCATCTTCCCGGTGGTGTGCGGGGTCGCAACCGCGAACCTCGGTACCACGCGCCTGCTGGACGCGATCGTCGAGGACCTGCCCTCCCCGGTCAAGCACGGGGCGCTGAGAGTGGGAGACGTGGAGCTGCAGCCGCTGGAGGACAGGGAGCTGTTCGCGTTCGTCTTCAAGACCCGTGCTGACCCGTTCGCGGGGCGGATCAACCTGCTGCGCGTCTACCAGGGGACGATGCGCCACGACACCCACGTGCTCAACACCCGCGCCCACGTCAAGGAGCGGATCGGCCAGCTGCTCACGTTCGCGGGCAAGGAGGTGGTGCACGTCGAGGAGTTCGGCCCCGGTGACATCGGAGCGGTGGCGAAGCTCAAGGAGACCCGCTCGGGAGACTGGCTGGCGGCCAGGGATGAGCCGATCGAGCTGCCCGCCCTGAAGCTGCCGGCGCCGGTGATGGCGTTCGCGATCGAGGCGCAGAGTAGGGGGGAGGAGGAGAAGGTGTTCACCTCGCTGCGCCGCCTGCAGGAGGAGGACCCCACGATCGACCTGCACCGCGACGCGCAGACCGGAGAGCAGATCGTGGCGGGCCTCTCGCAGGTGCACGTGGAGGTGGTCGTGGA
Source organism: uncultured Solirubrobacterales bacterium (assembly GCA_963701215.1). Classification (GTDB taxonomy): domain Bacteria; phylum Actinomycetota; class Thermoleophilia; order Solirubrobacterales; family Solirubrobacteraceae; genus Palsa-744. Next base: position 2,189,338 of record OY969580.1, on the reverse strand, counting down.
CCGCCTGCGCCGGCGCTTCGGGGTCGAGGTCTCGCTGAAGCCCCCGCGGGTGCCCTACCGGGAGACGATCCGCGGCTCCGCGAAGGCGCACGGTCGCCACAAGAAGCAGTCCGGCGGGCGCGGCCAGTTCGGCGACTGCCACATCGAGATCGAGCCGCTCCAGGACGCCGCGAGCTCGACCGACTCCGCTCTCCCCGAGCTCGAGTTCGTCAATCAGATCAAGGGCGGCGTGATCCCCAGCTCGTTCATCCCCGCGGTCGAGAAAGGGGTGCGCGAGGCGATGGACTCGGGCGTGCTCGCGGGCTACCCGGTGAAGGGCGTGCGAGTGCGCCTCTTCGATGGCTCATACCACACCGTGGACTCCTCGGAGATTGCCTTCAAGCTGGCGGGGGCGGCGGCGATGAGGCAGGCGCTGGAGCAGGCCGACCCGGTGCTGCTGGAGCCGATCATGCTGGTCACGGTCTCGGTCCCGGAGGCGAGCGTGGGTGATGTGATCGGCGATCTCAACAGCCGCCGCGGACGCCCCCAGGGGATGGAGCCGGCGGGCGCGAGCACCGAGATCAAGGCGGAGGTCCCGATGTCCGAGATGCTCAGCTACGCCCCCGACCTGCGCTCCATAACCGGCGGCCAGGGCGACTACACGATGGAGCTGCTGCGCTACGAGGAGCTCCCCGCCCACCTCGCCCAGAAGGTCGTCGAGCAGGCCACGGGCGCGCACGCCGCGGCGCACGCGTAGCGTCATTTTTTCCCGCCGGAGCGGCGCCCATAATCGTGGGTCGTGCTTTACGTGCTTGCCATCCTCCTGGTCGTCCTGATCGCCTTGGTGGTGGTGCTGCTCCTGCGTCAGGGGCGGGCCGCCGCCGCGCAGCTTGACCCGGGCGAGACCGAGAGGATCGTCTCGGCGCTCCACTCCAACCTCACCCGCGTGCAGGGCGAGATCCAGAAGGCGGGCGTCGAGCAGCTGGTTGCTCAGAACAAGGCCGAGCTCGAGAAGGAGACCGGCCGGGGGGAGGAGCAGCTCAAGGCGCGCCAGAGCGAGATCGACAAGGGCCTAGCGGAGGTGCGCAAGGAGCTCGGCACGCTGCACGAGCTGGTGCGCGAGGTCGACAAGCGTCGCGGTGAGAGCATCGTCAAGCTTGAGACCGTCACGCGCGAGAGCAAGCAGCAGACCGAGCTGCTGCGCTCGGAGACGGGTCGTCTCAACGAGGTGCTCTCGGGCTCCCAGACACGTGGGCAGTGGGGCGAGCGCATGGCCGAGGACGTGTTGCGCGTCGCCGGCTTCATCGAGGGTGTCCAATACTGCAAGCAGCAGCAGATCGAGGGCGGCGCCTCGCGCCCGGATTTCACGTTCTTCGTGCAGGGCCAACGGCTGAACATGGACGTCAAGACGCCGATGGTCGAGTACCAGCACTACCTGGCGAGCGCCACCGACCAGGAGCGCGAAGCGGCCGCAAAGGCGTTCAGGCGCGACGTACGCGCGCGCATCAGGGAGGTCGCGACGCGCGACTACATCGACCCCGAGGGCGGCACGCTCGACTACATGTTGATCTTCATCCCCAACGAGCAGGTGTACGGGTTCATCCACGAAAACGACCCCGAGCTGCTCGACGAGGCGCTGCGAGGGAAGGTCGTGCTCTGCTCGCCGCTGACGCTGTTTGCGATCCTCGCGGTGATCCGCCAGGCGAGCGAGAACTTCAAGTTGGCCCAGCAGACCAACGAGATCCTGCGCGCGCTGGGAGGCTTCAACAAGCAGTGGGGCATGTTCAAGGACCAGATGGACAAGGTAGATCGCGCCCTGGAGAGCTCGCGAAAGGCGTACGCGGAGCTCAGGGAGACACGCACGCGCCAGCTCGACAGGCAGGTCGAACGGGTGGACGACCTGCGCGTAACAGCCGGCATCGACAGCGGCGAGGAGTCGTCCGGACCGGTCGTCCAGATGCTACCCCGGTCTGCGCGCGCGGTCTGAGATCACCAGCAGCAGGGCGAGCAGCACGAAGTTCATCACCACCGAGGAGCCACCGTAGGCGACGAACGGGAGGGTGACCCCGGTGAGGGGGATCACGCGGGTGACGCCTCCGACGATCACGAACACCTGCAGGGCGACGATGAAGGAGAGCCCGGTGGCGAGCAGCTTTGAGAAGGAGTCGCGCGCGAGCATCGCGATCTTCAGGCCGCGCGCGACGAACAGCAGGTAGGTGAGCAGTAGGGCCGCGGCGCCCGCGAGGCCGAGCTCGTTGACGATGACCGCGTAGATCATGTCGCTTTCGGGGACCGGCAGCAGGCCATGGATGAGCGACTGGTCGAAGCCGACGCCGAGCACGCCCCCGTCGGCCTGCGCGAAGAGCGATTGCGCGAGCTGGTAGCTGCCGCCGGACTGCTGGTGGTAGAGCACTTCGTTGAACGGGTGCTCCCAGTCGAGCACGCGGGCGTGTACGTGGCCGACGTGGGTTGCCACGAACCAGGCGCCCGCGGCGAACAGCACGAAGCCGATCAGCGGGAACGAGAGGCGTCCCGTGGCGACGTACAGCAGTGCGAGGAACGCGCCGAAGAACATCAGCGAGGTGCCGAGCTCGCGGGTCAGCAGCAGCGTCGCCATCGCTGCGCCCCATACCACCAGCATCGGCCCGAACTGCTTCATCGGGGGCAGCGTCACGCCCAGCACGCGCCGCCCGGCGGTGACGAGGATCTGGCGGTTGTCGCGCAGGTAGCTCGCGAGGAAGATCACCAGCGCGATCTTCGCGAGCTCCGCCGGCTGGAAGGAGACCCCGCCGACGTGCACGTTGAGGTAGGCGCCGTTGACTTCCTCGCCGATCCCCGGCACCCGCGGCAGCACCGTCATGCCGATCCCCACCGCCGCGATCGTGTACCGGTAGCGCTCCAGCACCCCCACGCCCCGGCGGCGCAGCGCGAGGATCGTGGCGGCGAACAACACGAGCCCCAGCACCATCCACTGCGCCTGCTGGCGCGCCAGCGTGGGGTTGATGCGGTACACCATCACGATCCCCACGCTCGCCAGCACCGCCCCGAGGGGGAACAGGTAGGGGTCCGCGTCGGGCAACGCGAAGCGGATCACGAGGTGCCCCGCCAGGCACAGCCCGAGGAAGATTGCCCCGTACGTCAGCGACACACTCGAGGCGTGGTTGAGGGTCAGGGTGGGGTTGGTCGGGACGACCGGGGCGTTCTGCTGGGCCTGGATGAAGATCGCCAGGAACCCCGCGGTCACCAGCAGCGCCGCTGGCACCAGGCCGAGCAGCTCGCGGTTGCGAGGACTGAGCATCCGCTGAGGGTATCCCCAGGCGCGGCGTGGCACGCCGACCCCGCCGATACGCTGGGCTCCCTATGGACGACGAGGGTCCCCCCCGGCTGTGGCTGGGCATGTGGAAGCGCTTCGCGCTCGGGGGAGCGCTGATCGTGCTGCTCTGCGGCGGCGCCACCGCCGCGGTGACGGTGCGCACCGCCACCCGTCTCGCCGAAGAGGTCTTCCCCAAGCTCAACCAGATCCACACCCCGAAGGGGCTGATCTCCTCGATCTACACGGGCGGGCCGAAGACGTTCCTGATCCTCGGCTCCGACAAACGGTACGGCTCCAAGAACTCCGAAGAACGAGAAGCGGCGCCCCACAGCGACACGATGCTGCTCGTGCGCTTCGACCCCGAACAGGAACAGACCTCGGTGCTGTCGGTCCCGCGCGACCTGCTCGTCACGATCAAAACGCCCGAAGGCCGCGTGTACTACCCGGAGAAGATCAACTTCGCCTACACGCTCGGCTCGACCCTGCGCGGGCACGACGAGGGGGCCAACCTCGCGGCGGAGACTGTCAAACAGGTGCTGCCCGGCCTGGAACTGAACGGGATCATCGACGTCACGTTCGCCGGCTTCATCCGCGTCGTGGACTCACTCGGCTGCGTGTACGTCAACGTCGACCACCGCTACTTCAACGAAAACGTCGGGACCCCCGAAACCGACTACACGAGCATCAACCTGCAGCCCGGCTACCAGAAGCTGTGCTACGAAAACGCGCTCGACTACGTGCGCTACCGCCACACCGACTCGGACTTCGTGCGCGTCGCCCGCCAGCAGGACTTCCTGCGCGATCTGCGCGAGCAGGTCTCACCCAACCTCGGCGAAATCGACAAGGTCGCCAAAGCGGTCGGGCGGGCGATCAGCACCAACTTCTCGCCCTCGGCGAGCATCCTGCTGGAGCTTGTGAAGTTGATCGGCTTCTCCCAGGGCAAGCCGCTGCGCCAGGTCAAGTTCCAGACCGAAAACGTCGACGACCTGATCGGCGGCGGTTCCTACGTGACCTCTTCTCCGGAGCTGGCCCAGGCGACGCTCCACGACTTCCTCTACGGCCACCAGCACCTGCAGCCGCCGAGCTCGAGCTCAGAGAGCTCACCGAACCACCATGGCCACCACCACTCGAGCGCCCCCCCCAGCCCGGCGAGCGAGGACCTCTACCCGACGCCCGCGGCCGACGAGGAGCAGGCGGTGAACGCCGCAGTGCAGGTCCCCTTCCCGGTGCTCTACCCGCGCCTACAGACGGGCCCGGCCACGCAGGAAGAGGTGCGCCCCTACGCGTTGCGCGACCCCCAGGGCCACCTCCACCACGCCTACACAGTGGTGTTCCAGCAGAGCGTCCTCGGGGGCTACTACGACGTCGAGGGCACCGACTGGCTGGAACCGCCGATCGTCGCCCACCCCCAGGAAACCCGCTACCTCGACGGCCGTGCCTACATGATCTTCGCCGACGGCGAACACATCCACATGGTCGCCTGGCGCGAACACCACGTCCTCTACTGGGTCATCAACACCCTGCTGGAGGAACTCTCAAACCGGCAGATGCTCACCCTCGCCGACTCCACGCAGCCGCTGCGGTAGGCAGTCCCCGCCGCTCGCGTCGCCCGCGACAGGGGAGCACCGACCGATCGTCACCCTCCCGCGCCCGCGGGCGCACCGTCCAGCGCCGCGTTGACGAGCGCGTCTGCGTCGGCGTTCTGGGCGCGGGGCACCGAGCGGATCGACCAGCGCTCGAACTCCCGCAGCGCGGCCATCGCCTCGCGGTGCAGGGGGCGCATCGCCTCGTGCTTGACCTTGTAGAGGCCCCGCACCTGCTTGGCCACTAGCTCGGAGTCGTTGACCACCTCCACCTCGGTAGCGCCCAGCGCGCGGGCGCACTCGAGGCCGAGCAGCAACGCGCGGTACTCGGCGACGTTGTTCGTGGCGGTCCCCAGCAGGCGCGCCCGCTCCTCCAGGACCTCCCCGGAGGCGTCGGCAACCACGCACGCGGCCGCAGCGGGTCCAGGGTTGCCTCTGGCGCCACCGTCGACGTGCACGATCACCTTCATCGGGCGGAGCCTACCCCGCGCCAGGGACGGCGCGTTCGCGCTGCCTGGGCGAGAGGCAGCGGCTCAGGGACGCGCCAGTGCCGGCAGGTCGCCGGCCACCCGCGCGCGGCGGCGATCGCGCACCACGCGCTGCTGGCGTACACCGGGATCGGCCGAACCGCCCCGACTGCGCCTGTCGGCCTCGCGACGGTCGACGATCACGGTCACGTTCTCGTTGTCGCTGTAGTGCTCCACCAGCTTGGGGTAGAGCTCGTCCACGAGCGGCTTGGGGACCACGCTGTAGATCATCGTGCAGGCAATTATGACAGAAAAACGAGGGGCCCGGCTCGGCGGCCTTCGGCCGACTGCGCCACCCTCTAGGCAAGCAACGAGAGCGCTCCGCGCTCGTCCGCGGCGGCGTTGGCGAGCAGCTCCTCGGGGGTGAGTTCGCCGAGCTCCATCCCCTCGGCCGCCAGTCGCGCTCCCTGCGCCTCGTCCCCGAGGTCGACTTCGTAGCGGTACCAGCACAGCTCCCACGCGACCACGATCGCCACCGTCGCGCCGGTGAGCGGGGCCGCTCTCACGGAGGGGGCGCCGAGCGAGCGCGTGACTCCCGCCACGCGGCGCGGGTGCTCGCCGGCGTTGAAGACCTCCAGCGCCCGACTCACGCCCGCGTCCGTGGGTTCGTCTTCGGGGGACTTCACGGTGGGCGCGGGGCTCTCCCCGAAGGGGGCTCGTCGCTCTGCTCGGCCGTCCTCCTCCACCGCCACGGCCCGCACCGGGGCGATCCAATCCTCGATCGGTAGCTCGGCTCCGTCGGGGCTCGCAGTCGGGCCGGCCGGGTCGAGGTCGGGGGTCGGCCGGCGGGATGGGCGAAACCTTCCCAACAGCGAGCGCCCCCGCTGAGGAGCCTCCGCTCGGGGCCTCGCGGTGTGCTGCTCGGCCTCTCTGCGCCAACCCTCGTGCGTGGCGCGCGAGGTGCACAACTCGCACACCAGTCGGCGCTGCCCGGCACCGAGAAAGGTGTCCGGCTGCTCGCCGCGCAGCAGGCGGCGCCCGCACACGTCGCAGGCCACGTCGGGGTGTGAGGTCACGATCGTTCTGGCCGCCACGAGGCCACCAGGGTAAACCACGCGGCCCGCGGACGGGCGCCGCGGTCGCTCGGGGCCGGCCACTCAGCGTGGCAAGGGGGCGGCTACGGCTCGCAATCCTCTAGGGTGCGTGCGCGATGCGCGCGGTCACGTTCCAGGCCCCCGGCAGGGTGGCGGTGCAGGAGGTCCCCGAGCCTGAGCTCACCGAGCCGGGAGGCGCGATCGTGCAGATCGAGGCGACGGGGGTGTGCGGGTCGGACCTGCACATCTACCACGGCCGCGTGCAGGTCGAACCGGGGTTCACGATCGGCCACGAGTACGTGGGCACGGTGCTCGCTGTGGGCGAGGCTGTGCGCGAAGTCGCCGTAGGGGACCGCGTCGTGGGTTGCTTTCAGACCGCGTGCGGGCACTGCTTCTTCTGCCGCCGCGGCTGGTTTCACAAGTGCGACGCCTCGCGCACCTTCGGCCACGGGGCGGCGCTCGGCTCGCTGCAGGGCACCCAGGCCGAGCGGGCGCTCGTGCCGAGCGCCGACCTCGTGCTGCGCCGGGTGCCGGAGGGGATGAGCGACGACGCGGCGCTGTTCGCCGGCGACGTGATGGGCACCGGCTTTCACGCCGTGCGCGACAGCGGCCTCGAGATGGGCGACGTGGCCGCAGTGCTCGGCCTCGGGCCGGTGGGGCTGTGCGCGGTGCAGGCCGCGCGCGCGGCCGGTGCGGCGCACGTGATCGCCGTGGACACGGTGCCCGAGCGCCTGGCGATGGCGGAGTCCTTCGGCGCGCAGGCGGTGCACCTGGAGGAGGGGGACCCGCGCGCGGCGGCCCGCGCTGCGACCGACGGGCGCGGGGTGGACGTGTGCATCGATGCCGTCGGGCACCCCAAGGCACTCGACCTCGCACTGCGCCTGACGCGCAAGTGCGGCACGGTGCAGGCTGTCGGGGTGTACGCCGAGCGCGCCGAGGTGCACATGGGCCTGCTGTGGATCAAGTCCCTGCGGATGTGCTCCGGCCACGCCAACGTGATCGGACACATCGACCGCGTGCTCGCGCTGATGTCCGCGGGGGTGCTCGACCCCGGGCTGCTAGTGACACACCACATGAGCCTCGACGACGCCGCGGAGGCGTACGCTTTGTATGACCGCCGCGAGGCGCTGAAGATCGTCCTCCGACCATAGGAGCCACAAATGAGTACAACGACTATCGAGCTGCCCGAGGCTCTCGGCTCGGAGGCGCGCGCGTTCATCGCGGGCACGCACTCCCTGTTGATCGGCTCCGAGCGCCCAGCGGCGGCCGACGGGCGCACGTTCGCCACGCTCGACCCAGCCACCGGCCGGGAGCTCGCGCGGGTCCCGCACGCGGGTGCCGAGGACGTCGATCGCGCGGTGCGCGCCGCGCGGGAGGCATTCGAGGAGGGTCCCTGGGCCACGATGCCCCCCAGCGGGCGCGAGCGGGTGATGGGGGCGCTCGCGCAGTCCCTCGAAGAGCACGCGGCAGAGCTCGCGCAGATCGAGTCGGCCGACAACGGCAAGCCGGTGGGGCTCGCTCAGTTCGTGGACGTCGGCGGTAGCGCCGGGCACCTGCGCTACTTCGCGGGGTGGCCGACGAAGATCGAGGGCGACGTGCTGCCGGTGACGGCGCCGAACATGCACTGCTACACGCGCCGCGAGCCGGTGGGCGTGTGCGGGCAGATCGTGCCGTGGAACTTCCCGCTGCTGATGGCGATCTGGAAGCTCGCGCCGGCGCTGGCGGCGGGTTGCACGGTGGTGCTCAAGCCGGCCGAGCAGACGCCGCTCTCCGCGCTGCGTCTCGGCGAGCTCGCGCTTGAGGCCGGGCTGCCGCCGGGGGTCTTGAACGTGCTCACCGGCGACGGGGAGACCGGGGCGGCGCTCGTCGACCACCCGGGGGTGGACAAGATCGCGTTCACGGGCTCGACCGCGGTCGGCCGCGAGATCGGCGCGAAGGCGGGTCGCGCGCTCAAGCGCGTGACGCTCGAGCTGGGGGGCAAGTCGCCGAACATCATCCTGCCCGACGCCGACGTGCAGGCTGCGGTGAGCGGCTCCTACCAGGCGATCTACTTCAACTCCGGCCAGGCGTGCAACGCCGGCTCGCGACTGTTCGTGCCACGGGAGCGCTATGAGGAGGTCGTGGGCGCGCTGGCTGAGCGCGCGGCGGCGACGCGCCTGGGGGCGGGCCTCGACCCCTCCACGCAGCTGGGGCCGCTGGTCTCCGCCGAGCAGCGCGAGCGGGTGCTCGGCTACATCGCCTCCGGGCGCGAGCAGGGGGCGGAGCTCGTGACCGGCGGCGAGGCGGCGCTCGCCGACAGCGGCGGGTACTTCGTCGCGCCGACGCTCTTCTCCGCCACCGGCGAGAACGCCGACCAGCTGCGGATCGCGCGTGAGGAGATCTTCGGCCCGGTGCTCGTGGCCTCGCCGTACGACTCGCTGGAGGAGGTGGCACGTCGCGCGAACGACAACGAGTACGGCCTCGCGGCGGGTGTGTGGACGCGCGACGTCAGCTCCGCGCACCGCCTCGCAGGGATGCTGCGCGCGGGGTCGGTGTACATCAACACCTGGGGCACCGTGGACCCCTCGGCGCCGTTCGGCGGCTTCAAGGCCTCGGGCGTCGGCCGCGAGCACGGCCACGCGGGCCTGGAGGCCTACTTGGAGACGAAGAGCGTCTGGACGGCACTGTGAGCTCGGCGGGAACCAATACTTTCGGGCGCCTATATAGGCCCGTTGGTTTTGATTCGTTTGGACACCTATATAGGGCTGTTGGGTTTTATTCTTTTAAGCACCTATATATATGGGAGCACGACAAGCACGCAGCGTGCCCCAAGGTGGGGCCATGACCACCCCTGGCCGCCTGGGCATAGAGAGCGTCACCGAGGACGGGACCGTCAGCATCGCGCTCGAGGGCGAGCTCGACTTGGCGGGGGCGCGCCAGCTGGAAGAGAGCCTGGCCGCGGCTGAGAAGGCGCAGCCGGCGCGGATGATCGTGGACCTGGGGCGCCTCGCGTTCATCGACTCCACGGGGCTGCGGCTGCTGCTGCAGGCGGATGCCCGCGCGCGCGAACGCGGCTGTGAGCTGCTGTTGCGGCCGGGTGAGCCGGCGGTGCAGCGGGCGCTCGAGGTGACCGGCGCGCTGACGCTCCTGCGCTTCGAGGACCAATCGGAAGGTTGACGTCGACGGGCGTACTGTCCGAGCCGGCCTCCGTAGGTGGGGTGGCAGGCTCGCGGACGGACACCGCGCGTATCGGCCGCTGGGCGTGGGCGGCCGCGGGCGTGTGCGCGGCGGTGCTGCTGGCGGCGACGCTGGAGGTGGTGCTCGACGCGGCGGTCGGCCACTCGCCGCTGGTTCCGGGATCCCCGGGGATAGCGGGGTGGTTGGCGTGGGTCGCAAAGCGCCTGAGCTTCATCGGGATCGGAGAGCGCCTCGGCTTCCGGATGTTCCTGATCGCGCTGCTGAGCTTCACCGCCGCGTACGCGGGCCTGCTGGCGCTGACGCTGACCGTCCGCTCCCCGGTTGGCCGCTCCTCCGCCGGCCGCTCGTCGGTCGGCCACCTCAGCGCCGACCGGCGCGCCGCGAGGTGGGCGATCGCGCTGGTGGTGGCGCTCAATGTGATCGTGGCGGCGGGCCCCGTCCTGTTCTCGACGGACGTGTTCAGCTATATCGCGTACGCCCGCATGGGCGTCGAGCACGGGATCGACCCGTATCTGCACGGCCCGCTGGCGATCGAAGGCGACCCGGTCTTCAAGTACGTGGGCGAGGACTGGCTCAGGGTGGCGACGGCGTACGGTCCGCTGTACACGCTGGTCTCCTACCCCCTGGCGGTGCTCGGGGTGAAGGGGGCGCTGTGGGGCGCGAAGGTGCAGGCGCTCGTGGCGAGCGCGGGGACGCTCGCGCTGACGTGGCGCTGCGCGCGGGCTCGTGGGTATGACCCGGCCGTAGCGCTGGTGGCGGTGGGAGCCAATCCGCTGTACGTGCTGTACGGGCTGGGAGGCGCCCACAACGACCTGATCATGACGTTCTTCATGATGGCCGCGGTGGCGCTCGTGTTCGCGGAGCGCGACGCACCGGCAGGCGCGGCGGTGGTGGCGGCGGGCCTGGTGAAGGCGACGGGGGCGGTGCTGCTGCCGTTCATGCTGCTCGCGCGGCGAAATTGGCGGGGGCTCGCGGGCGCGGTGGGGGCGGGAGTGGCCGTGGCGGCGGTCTCCTACCCGGTGTTCGGGTTGCATGGCCTGGACGTGGTCTCGGCGCTGAACCGCGACGCGGCGCTGGTCTCGACCGACAGCTTCGCCACGGAGATCGCGCACCTGCTGGGCAAGCCGGGGGTCTTCCCGGTCGACCACGACCTGCTGAAGGTGGCGCTCGTGGTGATCTTGGCGCATCTGGCGTGGCGCACGTGGCGGGGGTACGACTGGGTGTCGGCGTCGGGGTGGGCGCTGCTGGCGGTGGCGGTGACGAGCACGTGGCTGCTGGCGTGGTACACGCTGTGGACGCTGCCGCTGGCGGTGGTCGCGCGCGACCGGCGCCTGCTGATCGCGACGTTTGCGGTGCAGGGCCTGTTCATCGTCCACCAGACCGCGCCACTGTTCTCCCCGGCGTCATCATGAGTGGGGCAGCCCCGAGCATCGAGCCGGGCAGCCGTTGGGAGCGCCTGCCCGGGCGCCTGCGCCCCCGCGCGTCCGAGCGCCGCGGCCGCGGAGACCTGCGGCGGGTGGAGAGCACGCTGCTGGTGCTGGCGTTCCTGCTGCTCGCAGTGGCGGTGGTCAACGACGTGGTGGAGCAGGTGCACGTCAACGAACGCCTGACGGTGGACCTGCAAACGTGGCGGGCGGTGACGGGCCACAACTACAAGAACGTCTCGATCGAGCAGGATCTCGAACACCGCACGACGCGCGACGTGCTGTGCGGCAACACGTGGCCGGCGCCACCGGGGACGACCCCGCAGGCGTGCCTGATCGTGACCGGCCCGACGGTGAAAGGGCGGCGCGCGGCGAACGGCGGCTTCTACCTGCCCCCGTACTTCCCTGACAAGCCTGAATACCGGTACGCCTGCTTCGGCACGGCGGTGAGCGAAGAACTGTGCGGCCTGCCGACCCCGCCGGGCGCGCCGGACGAACCGTTGACAGGAGGCTAGGGGTGGCCGATCCCGCGGTGCTCGCCCCGGAGGGCGGGGAAGGGATTTTTAATAAAACCCCCCACAAGGGGGGGTTGGATGGGCGTTCGTCCCACAGAGAGGGGGCGAAGCTCAAGGGCCTGGCGGCGTGGTGGCCGTTGGCGGCGTTGGTGGTGGGAGCTGCGGCGTTGCGCCTGAGCACACTCGACCTGCAGAGCTTCTGGTACGACGAGGCGTACGTGCCGGTGCACACGCTGCACGCGAGCCTCGGGGCGACGTTGGCAGCAGTGGTGCACAGGGAAAACACCCCGCCGCTGTGGTACGTGCTGATCTGGGGGTGGTCGCGAGTGTTCGGAACGGGAGAGGTCGCGCTGCGCTTGCCATCGGCGCTGGCGGGGGTCGCGACCGTGGCGGCGGCGTGGGGAATCGGCTGGGAGCTGGCCGGTCGCAGACCGAATCCGGGTGACACGCGCCTTTGGCGCGAATCTCCGTTTCGGACAGCGATCGCAACCGCGGCGCTCGTAGCCACGAACCCGCTGCTCGTGTGGTACTCCCAGGAGGCGCGGGCGTACGGTCTGTTCGTGGCGCTGACGGCGCTGGCGATGTGGTGCTGGCTGCGCGCCGATAACAACCCGACCCCAGGACGGCTGACAGCGTTCGCGGCGAGTGGCGCAGTCGCGCTCGCGACCCACTACTTCGCGGTGTTCCTGATCGCGCCGATGTGCGTGTGGCTGCTGCGCAAGAGGGAGCGCTGGAAGGTGACACTGCCCGCGGTTGGGGCGGTGGGCGCGGTGGGCGTGGCGCTCGTACCGCTGGCGCTCGCCCAGGGCGGGCACGGCACGCAGTGGATCGGGGAATGGGCCCTCGCCAGCCGCCTGGAAACGATCCCGCAGTACTACCTGACGGGCTACTCGGGGGCGCCGCTGGGCCACGGGGTTGAGCTGGCGGTGGCGCTAGCGATCCTGGCGGGGCTTGGCTACGGTCTGTGGCGGGCGCTCACCCCCCGCGAGGCCGACGCGGCGTTGCTGGCGCTGGGGCTGGCGGCGTGCGGTGTGCTGATCCCCGTGGCGATGGCGCTGGCGGGCGCGGACTACCTAGCGCCGCGCAACGTGGTGGCCGCGATGGTTCCCCTGAGCGCGGGAATCGCGGTGATCGTGACAGCGCAGCGCACAGGCCGTACCGGGATGGCGCTCGCGGGCGTGATCGCGCTGGCGTTCCTCGCGATCAGCGTGGACGTGAACCTGAGCCCCCGCCTGCAGCGGGGAGACTGGCGGGGCCTCGCGCAGGCGATCCGCGGGGATGAGAGCGCTCCCTCCCCGGCGGGCGAGAGCACCGGCGCTGTGAGGGACGGAGGTGCCGGGCGGCGAGCGTGGGCGATCACCACCGTGGAGCTGGGGGCGGCACCGCTGGAGTACTACCTGCCGCCGCTACATAACGCACCGCTCGGCTCGACCGTGCGGGTGAGCGAGATCGACGAGACGGGCTACCCGCCGCTGGTGGCGGGCGCCGGAGAACCACCGGCGCCGGGCTTTCGCCTGGTGGCGCACCGGGATGTCAACGGCCTGGTCCTCTACAGGTTCCTGTCCGCCACCCCGCGCACAGTCTCCGAGGCGGCGCTGCGCGAACACGTGATCACGGCGGCGCATCCCGAGGTGCTGGTCCCGTGAGAGCTTGTCGGGAGTGGGCGGTGGGGGCGTGCCGATCGTCCGCCGAATCCGTTGCGAGCACGGCGGACCGGCCCATAACGTGATATCAACGCCCGCGCAGTCCTCGGATACGAAAGGATTAGGCCTGCTGGATCATGCCGACGTCCATCGTTGAGACCCGCAGCGAGGCACGGATCGCGCTGGAGCGCGCCTGCGAGCGCCTGCTCTCCCTCCAGGACGGGGCGGGTTGGTGGCGGGGAGAGCTGCAGACGAACGTCACGATGGACGCGGAGGACATCCTGCTGCGTGAGTTCCTGGGGATCCGCACCGCGCCCGAGACGGAGCGCTCGGCGGCGTGGATTCGCTCCCAGCAGCGCGAGGACGGGACGTGGTCGAACTTCCACGGCGGCCCCGGGGACCTCTCGACCACCGTCGAGGCGTACTTCGCGCTGCGCCTCGCGGGCGACCCGCCGGACGCGGCGCACATGCGCACCGCGGCGGAGTGGGTGCGCGAGTCGGGCGGCCTCGAGCAGGTGCGGGTGTTCACGCACGTGTGGCTCGCGCTGTTCGGGCTGTGGCCGTGGGAGCGTGTGCCGGCGCTGCCTCCGGAGATCGTGCTGCTGCCGCGGTGGGCGCCGTTGAACATCTACGACTTCGGGTGCTGGGCGCGCCAGACGATCGTGGCGCTCTCGCTGGTGGCGGCGCGCCGCCCGCGCCGGACGCTCGAGCTCGACCTACGCGAGCTGCACGGCCCGCGACCGTGGGCGCGCCGCCGCGCTCCCGCCGCGGGCGGCCGCTGGCCGAAACGGGGATGCTCGCCAGAGGCGAGTGTCTCCCGGCTTCGGTCGGCGGGCGCGTGGCTCGTGCACTTGGACACCGCGCTGCGCCTGTACGAGCGCCGGCCGCTGCGCGCGCTGCGCCGCCTCGCGGTGGCGCGGGCGCAGGAGTGGATCGTGCGCCGCCAGGAGGCGGACGGCTCGTGGGGCGGCATTCAGCCGCCGTGGGTGTACTCGCTGATGGCGCTGCACCTGGGGGGCTACCCGCTCGAGCACGCGGTGATGCGCCAGGGCCTGGAGGGGCTCGAGCGCTTCATAGTGGAGGACCCCGGCGGTGATGGCTTCGAGGCTCGCCCACCCGGCGTGTCCGACGTCAGTGGATCCGAGCCCCACCCACTCGACTTCGAAAGACCCGAACCCCGCTCACCCAGCTCGCCCGACGCCAACGGATCGGAGTCCCGCCCGCCCGGCTCCCCCAATGCCAACGGATCGGAGTCCCGCCCGCCGAGCCGGCGTCTGGAAGCGTGCCAGTCCCCGGTGTGGGATACGGCGCTTGCGATGGTCGCGCTCGGCGAGGGGGGCCTCACGCGTGAGCACCCGGCGCTGCGGCGCGCAGGGGAGTGGCTGCTGGGCGAGGAGGTACGGGTGCGGGGCGACTGGGCCGTGACTCGGCCCGACCTGGAGCCCGGGGGGTGGGCGTTCGAGTTCGAGAACGACAACTACCCCGACGTGGACGACACCGCGGAGGTGGTGCTCGCGCTGCTCGGGGTAACCCCGCTGGAGCCAGAGCTCGTGCGGCGCGCGAACCGCCACCGCCGGCGGATCGGGGACCTGCCGCCGGCGCAGGGCGCGCAGGGGGTGCGCGAGCGCACGCAGGACGCGATCGACCGCGCGGTGGCGTGGGTGGAGGGGATGCAGAGCACCGACGGCGGGTGGGGCGCGTTCGACGTGGACAACACACACGCGCTGGTGCGAGAGCTCCCGTTCCTGGACTTCGGCGAGGTGATCGACGCGCCGAGCGCGGATGTGACCGCGCACGCCCTGGAGATGCTCGCGGCGGTGGGCCGCGCCGACAGCGAGGCGGCACGCGCGGGCACGAGGTGGCTGCTGGGCCAGCAGGAGGCCGACGGGTCGTGGTTCGGGCGGTGGGGGATCAACCACGTGTACGGGACCGGCGCGGCAGTGCCGGCGCTGGTCGCGGTCGGGGTGTCCCCGCAGGACCCTCGCGTCCGCCGGGCGGTGGCGTGGCTGCAGAAGCACCAGAACGGGGACGGCGGCTGGGGGGAGGACCCGCGCTCCTACGACGAGGAAGCCTGGATCGGGCGCGGTCCCTCGACCGCCTCACAGACGGCGTGGGCGCTGCTGGCGCTGCACGCCGCGGGGGAGCGGATCGAGAGCTCCCAGGCGGTGGAGCACGGGGTCGCGTGGCTCGTCTCCACGCAGCGCGCGGACGGGACGTGGGACGAGCCGCAGTACACGGGCACAGGGTTCCCGTGCGACTACTACATCAACTACCACCTCTACCGCCTGACCTTCCCGATCATGGCGCTCGGCCGCTGCACGGGCGCGCGGAACGCAGGGTGAGCACCGTGGTGCTGCCAGCAGGCCTGCCCGAGCCTGCGGCGGTGATGGCGCGCAGCGGCGGGGAGAACTTCCCGGTCGCCAGCCGCGTGCTACCCCGCCGCGTCAGGGAGCGGCTGCTCGCGATCTACGGCTTCGCACGGCTGGTGGACGAGCTCGGCGACGCCGGAGCGGGTGGGCCCCAAGCAAGGCTGGCGGCGCTGGAGTGGCTCGCGGAAGAGCTCGACCGGACCTACGCGGGTCGTGCGCGCCACCCGCTGACGGTGCGCCTGCAGGCGACCCTGCGCGAGTGTGCGCTGCCGCGCGAGGCGTTCGAGCGGCTGATCGAGGCCAACCGCGTGGACCAGCGCGTGGCGCGGTACGAGACGTGGGAGCAGCTGCTCGGCTACTGCCGTCTCTCGGCGGACCCCGTGGGCGAGCTGGTGCTGGCCGCGTTCGGCCGAAGCAGCCCCGAGCGGGTCGCGCTCTCGAACAGGGTCTGCACGGCGCTGCAGCTCGCCGAGCACTGGCAGGACGTAGCGGAGGACCTCGCGCGCGGGCGTGTCTACCTGCCGGCAGAGGATCTGGAGCGCTTCGGTTGCGGAGAGTCCGAGCTGCGCGAGCCGCGCGCCGACTGGCGCGTGCGGGGCCTCGTCGCGTTCGAGGTGGCGCGCACGCGCGAGCTCCTGGAGCAGGGCGCGCCGCTGGCCGCCACGCTGCACGGACGCGAGCGCGTGGCGGTGGCCGCGTTCGTGAGCGGCGGGCGGGAGGCGCTCGGGGCGATCGAACGGGCCGGCTACGACGTGCTGGGAGGCTCGCCGCGGGCGAGCTCCTGGAGGCGTGCGGCGGCACTCGCGCGGACGCTGGCCGAAACGGGGATGCGAGCTGGCGAGTGTCCCCCGGCTCCGGCGGAGTGGCGCGGGTGAGCGTCTGGGTCGCTACCGCTCGGGTGGCCGCCGCCAGGTCCACCTTCGTGTGGGTGGGGAGGGCTGTACGCGGGGGCTACGGGTGAGCGCGCTCCCACCGCGCACGCGGGAGGCTTACCGGCAGTGCGAATCGCTGACGCGCGCGGCGGCCGGCAACTTCTACTGGGGCATCCGCCTGCTCCCACCACGCAAGCGGCGGGCGATGTGCGCGGTGTACGCGTTCGCGCGGCGCGTCGACGACATCGCCGACGGTGGCCTGGAGCGGGACGAGAAGCTGCGCCGGCTCGACGCGGTGGCGGCGGCGCTCGAGCGGCTCTCCACGGAGGACACGGACCCCGTGGTGGCGGCACTGGCGGACGCGAGCGCTCGCTTCCGGCTGCCGCAGGAGTCCCTGCGCGACCTGATTGCGGGAGTGAGGATGGACGTGACGGGCACCTCCTACGCGGACTTCCCGGAGCTCGAGGTCTACTGCCGGCGCGTGGCGGGCTCGGTGGGGCGGCTGTGCCTGGCGATCTTCGGGACCGAAGCCGGGAGACACGCGCCTTCGGCGCTGGCCGATTTGGGGATGCGAGCGAAGCGAGTGTCTCCCCAATCGGTCCCCGTTTCGGCCAGCCGGGGCATCTTCGCCCGCGCAGACGCAGGCTCGGAGGATGCACGCGCCGAGGCCGCCGGCCCCGCGAGCGCCGGCGAGCGCTCCGTCGGTGGGAGCGGTCGTTCGGCGAGCGAACTGGCGGACGACCTGGGGGTCGCACTGCAGCTGGCGAACATCGCGCGCGACCTGCGCGAGGACGCCGAACGCGGCCGCGTGTACCTGCCGGCGAGGGACCTCGTGCGCTACCACCTGCACGACGACGGCCCGCTGGACGCGCCGGCGCTGCAGGCGCTCACGCGCGAGGCGAGCCGGGCGGAGCCCTCTGTGGTGGCGGGGTTCGAGGGCGGCGACGTGGGCCAGCTGTACGCGCTAATGCGTTTCCAGTGCCTGCGCTCGCGCGACTGGTTTCACCGGGGCATGGAGCTGGTGGCGCTGCTGGACCGCCGCAGCGCAGCGTGCGTGCTGGCGATGGCGGGCATCTACTGGCGCCTGCTGCGCCACATCGAGGAGCACCCCGACCGCGCGCTCGCGCAGCGCGCCCGGCTGAAGAAACGAGAGAAGGCGTGGGTGGCGGCCCGCGCACTGGTGGGCAAGGGCATCCCGGAGCGTCACCCGGCGGAACGGCTGCAACCGGAAGGCTCGTGAGCGACCGGGGGTCGGCTGGCACGCTACGCGGGTGGGAGGGGTCTGGCTCTCGTCTCGCCCGCCCGGCGACCGCCAGGACGGTGCGTCTCGCCTGTCCAACCACCTGGGGCAGCATCGCCCACTGGGGGCGCTAAGCGTGCGCGTGGCGGTGGTCGGCGGGGGCCTCGCGGGGATCGCGGCCGCGCTCGACTGCGCGGACGCCGGGGCGAGGGTGACGCTGGTGGAGGTGCGCCCACAGCTCGGCGGGGCGGTGTACTCCTTCGAGCGCGACGGCCTGCAGATGGACAACGGCCAGCACGTGTTCCTGCGCTGCTACACCGCCTACCAGGCGCTGCTCGCCCGGCTCGGCAGCGACGACGGAGTGTTCGTCCAGGGGCGCCTGGAGATCCCGGTCGTGAGCCCGGGCGGAGCGGTGAGTCTCCTGCACCGCACCTCGCTGCCGGCGCCGCTGCACCTGGCGGGCGCGCTGCTGCGCTACCCCCACCTGACGGTGGCCGAGCGAGTCGGGGCGGCCCGTGCGGCGCTCGCGCTGGGACGCCTCGATCCACGCGCGCCGGAGCTCGATCGGCGGACCTTCGGCGAGTGGTTGGCCGCGCACGGACAGGGCCCGCGGGCGGTCGCGGCGCTGTGGGACCTGATCGCGCTGCCCGCCCTGAACCTGCCTGCCGCGCAGGCGTCGCTGGCGCTGGCAGCGTTCGTGTTCCAGCGGGGCCTGTTGGAGCGCGCGGATGCGGGAGACATCGGCTTTCACCGGCGGGCGCTGAGCGGGATCGTGGGCGATCCGGCGGAGCGGGCGCTGCGCGCGGCGGGGGTGGAGCTGAGGCTGGGGTGGCGCGCGGAGCGGGTGAGCATGGCTGAAGCCGGGAGACACGCGCCTTCGGCGCTGGCCGATTTGGGGATGCGAGCGGAGCGAGTGTCTCCCCAATCGGTCCCCGTTTCGGCCAGCATCCCCCGTTCGGCCAGCATCCCCGTTTCAGCCAGCGGGGGGTTCGAGGTGCTGAACAACGACGACGACGGCGTGAGTGCAGACGCGGTGATCGTGGCGCTGCCGCACGCGCGCGCGGCGAGCCTGATCGAGTCCCTGGACCCGTGCGTGGCGGCGGGCGCGAGGGGGCTGCGGGAGTCGCCGATCGTGAACCTCCACGTGGTGTACGACCGCAGGGTGTGCGAGTTGCCGTTCGCCGCGGGGGTGAGGACGCCGGTGCAGTACGTGTTCGACCGCAGCGAGGCTGGCGGCGTGGGGGAGGGCTGTCAGTATCTGGCTGTGTCGCTGTCGGGAGCTGACAGGGAGATGGGCATGAGCGTGGACGCGCTGCGCGAGCGCTACCTGCCCGCCCTCGCGGAGCTCTTCCCGCGGGCGCGAGCGGCGCGCGTGGAGCGTTTCCTGGCGACGCGCGAGCACGCCGCGACGTTCCGTGCGGAGCCGGGGGCGGGGACGCTGCGGCCCAGCGCGAGGACCTCCGTCCCGGGGCTCGTGCTGGCGGGCGCGTGGACCGACACGGGCTGGCCGGCGACCTTGGAGGGCGCGGTACTGAGCGGGCATGCGGCGGCGCGGTGCGTGCTGGGAGCAGCGCGGTGAGCGGCCTGCTCGTCGCCGCGCCGCTGCGCCTGGAGGCGTGGGCGATCTCCGCGGGGATCCGTTCCCATCCACTCGCGACGGTGCACCGCACCGGCATGGGCCCGCGCCGCGCGCGCGCGGCAGCCCCGGCGCTGCTCAGCCGGCCGGGGGCGGCGCTGGTGGTGATGGGCTTCGGCGGCGGTCTCGACGAGCACCGCGACGTGGGTGACGTGGTCGTGGCGGACGCCGTGCAGGGACCCGACGGCGAACGGGTGGAGTGCGCGGGCGCGCAGGCGTTGGCAGAGGCGTTGGAGCGTCGCGGGCTGCGGGTGCACCACGGGACGGTCGCCTCGGTGGCGCGCCTGGCGATGGGCGACGCGCGTATGCGACTGCGCGAGAGCGGAGCGATCGCGGTGGACATGGAGTCGGTGTGGCTCGCCCCCGGCGCGGGCGCGCGGCCGTTCGCGGTCGTGCGGGTGATCTCGGACACCCCGGCCAGGGAGTTGACGAATCCCCTGCGGACGGTGTCGGGGGTGGCGCATGCGATGGCCACGCTGCGCCGCGCGGCGGGGGCGCTACACGAGTGGACGCCGGAGCAGGCGACGGAGGGGCTAAGGTAGTCGCGTGGCGGCGCGGATGAGACAGAGCACGCGCATGGGCCTCTACCTGCTGCGCCAGCGGTTGGCGGGTCGCGAGAAGTTCCCGCTGATCGTGGAGCTGGAGCCGCTGTTCCAGTGCAACCTGGAGTGCGCCGGCTGCGGCAAGATCCAGCACCCCGAGCACGTGCTGAGCCGGCGGATGTCGGTCGAGCAGGCGGTCGGGGCGATCGAGGAGAGCGGCGCGCCGATGGTCTCGATCGCGGGCGGGGAGCCGCTGATCCACCCCGAGATCCACACAATCGCCGCGGAGCTCGTCAAGCGCAAGCGGTTTGTGTACCTGTGTACCAACGCGCTGCTGCTGGAGCGCAAGCTCGAGAACTTCAAGCCCAGCCCGTACTTCGCGTGGGCGATCCACATCGACGGCCTGCGCGAGCGCCACGACGCCTCGGTGGAACGCGAGGGCGTGTTCGAGAAGGCGGTCTCCGCGATCAGGGTGGCGCAGGCGCGCGGCTTCCGGGTGACGACCAACACGACGTTCTTCACCCAGGACTCCCCCAAAGCGGTGCGGGAGGTCCTCGACTTCCTCAACGACGAGTTGCAGGTCGACGAGATGATGATCTCACCGGCCTACGCCTACGAGAAAGCGCCCGACCAGGAGCACTTCCTCGGCGTGCGCCAGACGCGCGAACTGTTCCGCGAGGCGTTCGCGGACGGGCGGCGCAAGCGGTGGCGGCTGAACCACAGCCCGCTGTTCCTCGACTTCCTCGAAGGCAAGGCCGAATTCGACTGCACCGCGTGGGGAATCCCTAGCTACTCGCTGTTCGGCTGGCAGCGCCCCTGCTACCTGATGTCAGACGGCTACGCGCAGACCTACAAGGAACTAGTCGAGACCACCGACTGGAGCAGGTACGGCCGCGGGCGCGACCCGCGCTGCGAGAACTGCATGGCGCACTGCGGCTACGAGCCGACCGCGGTGCTCCAGACCACCCACTCGCTGCGCCAGTCGCTGCGGGCGCTGGTCAGCTGACTAGCGCCTACGTGGCGAGCAGGCGCAGGCCGAGCTGCGCGCATACGGCGCTCAAGACGGGGAGGTCGTTGGTCATTGGGAGCGGCTCGCCAAATTGCTGCAGCTCGGCGCGTCCCTCGAATAGGGCGAAGCATGGTCGACCGTCGATGTTGGAGCTGAAGGCTACGCCGGCATAGCCTTCGTCGTAGAGGTGGCGGCCGATGGTCTGGGTGAGGGTGCGCGTGCGGCTGCGGATCTCGCTGATGTTCAGGTGGTCCATGTCGTGGGCGGCCAGCAGACCGGCATAGCGGTGCTCGATCTCGCCGCGCAGGCGCAGGTCCTCGACGTCGGCGAGCTCGCCGCGCAGCCGTGGGCGGGCGGCCTGGAGGGAGCGGAGTCGTCGCCAGCCGGGGTTGACCGTTCCGGCGGCCTCCAGCAGCTCCGGACTCTCGCCCATGAGCTCGGCCAGCTCGGTGAGCATTGTGGTGTTCGGTCGCACGTCGGCGAGCACCTCCGCGAGGCAGGTCTCGGGCTGTTCGGCGCAGTACAGGGTGCGGTATTCGCGCCGCGGGTCGTCCCAGCGTTGCTGCCAGGAACAGAACTGGCGTGCCACGAAGGTCAGTGGCTGGTCGGCGCGCCCAAGCCGCCAGAGGAGATTGGGGGCGTTCAGTCGCCCGCTCTGGCGAACGCACGTGCGGTCGGCACCACCATCCGCAGGTCATCGGGCGCCTGGGCGTAGCGCAACACCATGGCCGGCGCCTCGTCGTCCAGTCGCGTGTTGCTGCCGACGAACCACGCCTTGGCGGTGCGGTCGCCGTAGGCCGCGGTGAGCATCCGTGTGGCCTGGAAGGCGGCGCGCAGGCGCATGGCCGGCGCGTCACGCGGCTCCGTTCCCCGTGCCCACCTGCCGACCATCTTGGGGTCCCTCATCCCAGCCAGATACGCGGTCAGCTTCTGACCCAGGTGGTCCTGCAGGTAGCGCGCCACCTCGGCGAGGTCGGACCTCGTCGCCTCGTGCTCAATCTCGACTGGGTTCAGTGCCAGCGCCATACCGTCAGCTCCTTTCTCCCAGTAAGTCTACTACCTTTGCTACCTACCGACGGGATGTCCGCGTCGTGAGGTTCTCGGTCTCCGCGGCCGTCACACAGCGCAGCACTCGCGCACCATGTCGGCGATCGAGATGCGCACAGACAGTCAGTCCTCCGCGGAGGCCGTTCCCTCGATCGTGCCCCCGGCGCGGATGTCCCGCCAGGTCATGCCCTCGCCGACCAGTGCTGGGAGGCCGAGGCCGAGCGCGGTGAGGACCTCGACGGCCTGGAGGATGATGCCGTAGGCGAGCGCGGGGCCGGCGCCGACGCCGTAGGCGGCGAGCACGACCAGGCAGGCGGCCTGGAAGACGCCCACGTTGGAGGGGGTTGCGGGTAGCACGGCGGAGACGTTGACGGCGAGCAGCACCGCCGCCGCAGCGGTGAGGCCGCCGTCGTCCTGCAGGCCCAGTGCGCAGAGCACGGCGTAGCAGGCGAGCCACTGCAGCGTCCACGCGAGCAGCTGCAGGAGCACGGCGGGGACCCCGTGGCGGGGGTTGGCGAACACGGCGAGGCCCTGCCGCGCGAGGCGCAGCAGTCGGCCGAGCGCGGCGGCGGCGAGCGCGACGCGGACCGAGCGCGAGCGCTGTGCGAGGCGCAGCAGGCGGGGACCGAGCAGCACGAGCAGGCAGACGAGCAGCGGCACGGCGAGTGCGATCACGAGGCCCGAGACGTGCCGGCGCAGGAGGTCGAGGCTCGTGAAGGTGACGGTCGCGAGGATCGCCAGCGCGAGCAGGTTGATGAGCGTCTGCGAGAACACGGTGCCAGCGACGATCGGCAGTTGGCGGCGCGAGGAGCCGGGGAGGCGGCGGGTGAGCACGAGCATCCGGGTCGGCTCGCCGATGCGCCCGGGGAAGACCGCGGAGGCCATCACGCCGATCATCGTGGCGCGGACCACGGGCGCCCACGTGATCGGGACGTCGGGCAGCGCCGCGCGCAGGACCTCGTGCCAGGAGCCCGCGCGCAGTAGCAGCGAGAGCCCCATCAGCGCGAGCGCGAGCACGATCCAGCCGGGCCGCGCGGAGGCGAGCGCGCTGCCGACGCGGTGCAACCCGAGGCGGGAGAGCGCGAACGCGAGGACTCCCGCGAGCAGGAGGACCGCGACGACCACTGCCGCACGCCTGCGCAGGCGTGGGGACCGTTGCGAGACGGTGTTCTCCATCACTGTGGGTGTATCAGAGCGCCCAGCCGCGGGAGTCCCAGGGGGCTGGATCGCCACGCCTCCCTGGAGGGCGCCGGCGGTGGATCGACCTGCTGACCGGGAGGTTGTTGACCGGGCGGGGACCAGCCTGCCGGCGGCCCGCATAAATGCTTGCATCCGAAAATGCTGTCTAAAGCGTTTCTAATAGCTGGCCGATAGCCCCGGCAAAGGACACGCAAGGTGTCCACGATCAGTGTCCAATCCCAAAGGGGGCTCGACGTGTTTATGCGTAAAGGCAAGCGAACCTTCGCTAGCCGTAAGCGAAAGATAGCGGGCCTGTGCGCATTCGTGCTCGCAGGCGTGATTGGTGTGGGCGCGTACGCGTTCACCGCGGCCAACACGGTCAAAGCGCAGGATGCAGGCGCCGGCGTGCACGTGGTCGGAGGTTACGAACAGACCAAAGGCGTCTACTACGAATGGAACGTGGAAGGGACGGAAAACACAGCCGTCGACTTCGTTCTCAAGGGAGAACTGGAACCGTCGGACGTCAAGGTCGCGGTGACCAAAGAAGAACACCCCGCGGCAACAGCCGAATGGTCGGACTGCCCGAAAGCTGACATCAAAGCAGCGGGCACCGAAGAATACGAAGTGACGTGTAATTTGGAAAAAGCCGTTCCGAACGCGAGTGCAGACCACCTGACGATCGCCGCCGTCAGCGAAGGCGAAGTCAAGATCCAGTAGCAAACCGGCATGGGCAATGCGGAGCGGCCGTCGCACCGGCCGCTCCGCGCCCAGTTCAACCGTGCGCACTTCCCGATCCACCATGCGCATCCCTCGACCCAAGCAGCTCCTCTCCCTCGCCCTCGGACTGATTGTCCTGGGGTCCCTGTGGTACTGGTTCGCCCCGGCTGCGCTCGGCGGCTCGAGCACCTACGTCGTTACCCGGGGGATCAGCATGGAGCCCCACTTTCACACCGGCGACTTGGCGATCGTGCGCAGCCAGAGCAGTTACCACGTGGGCGAAGTCGTCGCCTACCAGAACAACATGCTGCACACGATCGTGCTGCACCGGATCATCGGGCGCGCGGGCGCACGGTACATCTTCAAGGGCGACAACAACAGCTTCGTCGACCCCGAACGCCCAGTCGCAAGCCAGCTGATCGGCGCCCTGTGGCTGCACATCCCCGCAGCCGGCGGAGACCTGCAGTCGATCCGCTCGCCGTTGCTGATCGGAGCGCTCGTCGCCGTCGGGGTGCTGCTGCTCACCGGAGTCGGGTTCGTGCGACGCCGGCGGCTCAGACGCAGAGAGCGGCGCGCTGAGGGGAGTACCCAGCCTGCCTCGCCGCACGTGCCGCGGCGCTCCGCGAGTCCCGTCGCCGGCGTTCTTGCGATCGGCTTCCTCGCGCTGCTTCCGTTCCTCGTGCTCGCGCTGCTCGCGTTCACCAACTCGCCCACGACGCGCCACCCCTACACCGTCCCGTACAAGCAGAGCGGTGCGCTCTCCTACTCCGCCGAGGCGCCGCCTGGGCCCACCTACCCGAGCGGCCAGGCGGTGACCGGCGACCCACTCTTCGCGCACGTCCTCAAAACGGTCGACTTCAGCTTTGCCTACGGCTTTCACGCAGCCGGCAAGCACTCGCTCTCAGGGAGCGCCTCACTGGGCGCCACGGTTACTTCGACGAACGGCTGGCACACGACGCTCGAGCTCGCGTCCCCGACACGCTTTCACGGCGCTCGCGCGCTCGTCGCGGGGACGCTCGACCTGACCTCGCTGCTCGCGCTGATACACAGCGTCGAAACCACGACGAAGGCGAGCGGCTCCTACACGCTCACACTGCTCCCGCGCGTCAGCGCGACTGGGAGCGTGGACGCCCGGCCGCTGCACGCGACGTTCGCGCCCAAGGTCCAGTTCTCGCTCACCCCGATAGAGGCTCAGCCGCTCGTCTCCGGCAGCGGCTCCTCCGCGATCGGCTCCTCCGCCGGCGAACAGTCGGTGGCGAGCCAGTTCACCCCTTCGACCTCCGGCTCGGCGACGGGCAAGCGCTCGGAGGCGACCTCTCTGTCGCTGGGGGTCGCGACGCTCTCTGTCGCGACCGCGCGCACGGTCGCGCGCGACGCGATCGTCCTCATCGTCTGTGCCGTGCTGGGGATCCTCGCGCTGCTGCGACCGCTCCGAGCGCTCCGCGCGGCGCGACCACGGGACGAGTTGACCACCATCCGCTCGCGGTACGGCCGGATGATCGTTCCGGTTGAGCGCGTCTGGCAGCTGCCCGGGGTCCCGGTGATCGACGTCGCGGACATGGAGGCGCTCGCGCAGATCGCAGAGCACTACGACCGCTCGATCCTGCACGAGATTGCGGAGGAGGGCGAAGCCTTCTGGGTCACCGACGAGAGCGGGCAGTTCCGCTACGCAATCGGTGCGTGGGTCAGCGCGGTCGACGGCGAGCCCGTCGACCTTGCGGGCGACACGCGCGTACACGAGGTGTACGCCGAGCATGAGGTGTACCCCGACCAGTTCGAGGTCGAGGGGACGATCGCGGCGTACGGGGCCCAGCTGGCGGAGGAGACTCTCTCCACCGAGGCAGACGAGACCTTCGCCCCCGAGGCAGTTGTGCAGGGCGAGTGGACGCCACGCAGGGACGGCGGAAGCGGTCGCACAGGTAAGCCGCATCTGGTGTGAGGGCGGAGCTGCGCGTTGCTCCCGTGCGCGAGGGGGGTGCTCCCGAGCGCGAGGGACAAAGCTGCGCGTTCTCCTGTGCGTCAGGGTCTGTGGCGAAGCCGCGCGTTGCTCCCGTGCGCGAGGCACGCGGGGCACGGAGGCCCCAGCGCTCGTGCGCCCGGGTGACACACTCACTCACGCGGACGATCCCCAAATAACACCCTGCAGATACACGCCTCTGCGGCATCCGTGGGCGCTCAGTTCATGTTGACGTAACCCGTCGCTTCTGTCGGGGTGCGGACGTTCGCAGCAACCTTGTTTTCGTAGTTACCCTCGATCGTCGCGATGTCACCGTTGGGGAGCACTTCCCTGACGATGCCCACGTGCTCGTCGCCGAACACGATCAGATCGCCCGGCTGGGGGCTCACACCGGGGCCGTTGGGGATCGCGCGGCCGGTGCTCTGCGCCCACGACCACACCTGCGCCGCCGAGCCCAGGCCTTCGCCGTTAGCGCCCAGCGGCTCGCCGGCCTGGCGCGCGGCCCACGAGGCGAAGTACGCGCACCACGGCGCCCCCGGGACCGCCCCTGCGGTGGCGGTGCGGTAGCCGGCGATTGCAGGCGATTCGTTGGAGCCCGGGGGCTGCTCGGTCTGTCCGAGCTGGCTTTCGGCGATCCGCACGATCTGCTGGCCCACGCTCCCCGTGGCGCCGGTGAGCCCCTGTGTGGGCGCGAGCGCGTCCAAGCTGGTCGTCCCCGCAGTGACCGCCCCGCCCGGGGCGCCCGGGGCGCCGAGCGTAGGCGCGTCCACCTCCGCGGTGCTCGCGGTCGGCATGCCTGCGGTCGGCGTGCCCGCGCTCGCGCTCTGCAGGACTTCCGCGAACGACGGGCTTCCCGCGGGCGCAGTCGGTTCTGCCCCTGGTTCCGCTGGGGCTGCAGTGCCGCCCGTGCGGGCCGCGGTGGCGAGCAGCGAGGCGGGGTTGGCGAGGGCCTGTTCGATCGTGGCCACGCGCGCGAGGACGGATTCCACCGACATCGCACCGGGTGATCGGCAGCGGGGGGCGGAGGTTGAGCGAAAAAACGACGAGGTGGGCAGCCGAAGCTGCCCACCTCGACCACCGTTCCCTCGATGAATCGGCGGTATGTAGCTTCGTGCCGGCCTTCCCTGACCGTCGGAAGCGTTGTTGACCACCCCCGGGCGGGCTTTCACCCGCCCCAGGGTGGCTTCGCTGCAGTGGTGGCGCTCAAGGCGCCACCACTGAGGAAGTTTGGGTTACGGCTTATCGGCCTTCCACCAGCTGCAACACTGCCTGGGGCAGCGAGTTGGCCTGGGCGAGGATCGCCACGTCGGCCTGCTGCAGCACCTGGGCCTTGGTGAAGTTGCTCATTTCAGCCGCCATGTTGGCGTCCACGAGCGAGCTCTGGGCCGCGGAGAGGTTCTCTCCGTAGATCGCCTGGTTGCTCTGGGTGTACTGGAGGCGATCCTGCACCGAACCGAATTCGCCAGCCAGCGTGGCGACTTTTTCGATCGCGGCTTCGATCGTTTTGATTTCTTTGATTTTGATGCCTTCGGTGTCTTTTTTGAGTTCGGCGGTTTCGACTTCGATCGTTTCTTTTTCGTTGGCGCCGACCTGGAACTTGATTTTTTCCGCTTTGGCCAGGAGTTCCACGCCGTTGAACTTGGTCGTTTCACCGACTCGAGTGAGCTCTTTTTCGAGCTGTTTCGACTCGTTTTCGATCGCTTCTTCGTCGGATTTCGAGTTCGTGCCGTTGGCCAGCTGCACTGCGAGCTCGCGGATGCGCTGGAGCATCTGCTCCACGTCGTTGAGCGCGCCCTGCGCGGTCTGCACGAGCGCGACCGCTTCCTGGGTGTTCTGTGCTGCCTGCATGACGCCGTTGACCTGGCCCTGCAGGCGCTGGTTGGCGGCGTAGCCGGCGACGTCGTCCGCGGCCGAGTTGATCCGCAGACCAGAGGACAGGCGTTCCATCGAGGTGGTCAGCGTGCCCTGGCTGGTGTTGAGGTTGCGCTGAACGATCAGCGAGTCGATGTTGGTGTTGATGCTAAGGGACATGCGTTCATCTCCTTGATGACGGGTTTGTGGTCAGTCCCGGGCCGACTCCCTGTCAGCCCTTCTCACGCCGGTTTATCGTCATCCGCGGGAGATCCTTGAGGGCGGGCCGAACAGCTTGGACGGCCCGCATGGAGCGCTCGTGCGGTGTGGGTACGCGAGCGCTGTGGTGCGACCGCCCGTGGAGGGTTCGCGGGGTGTGACCGCCCGCGGAGGGTGTCCGGCGGTGCGACTGCCAGCGGAGGGCTCGCCAGCGGCGCGCCGCCCGGCTCAGGCGTGCACGTCGATGTGCCGGCCTTCAGATCCCTCCCCGTCGGGTCCCTCCTCGTCAGGTCCCTCCTGCCCACGCGGCGGCTCGCGGCGGGGTCCCCGCTTACGCCCGCTCCCGTCGGATGCCCCACGGCGCTCGCGCGAGAGACTCCGGGTTTGCTCCGCCGCCAGCTCGGCGATCCAGGGAGGGCGGGGCCCGATCGGTTGGATGGGGTCCATCACGCTCTCCTGGGCTCGGCGGCCCCAAGGCGCCCGTTCGCCTGCAGCTTCGCGACCTCGGTGGCGAGCGCCGCCTGCTGGGCGGCGCGCAGCTCGGCGACCACGAGGCGCCGCCACAGGAACACCGCGGCGGCCCACACCGCTACATAACACACCACCCCCGCCGCCAGCGCCCGCAGGCCGGCCCCCACGAGCGTCTGGGTGGGCAGCGAGAGGTAGCCCCCCACCAGGAAGCCGCCGAGACCGCCCCACGCCTTGGCCCGTGCGATGCTTCGCACCGCGCGGGGGTGCTCGGCGAGGACGAGGCCCGTGGAGCTCCCTCCCGCGCCCGCGCTCCCCTTGCCCGCGGCAGCCTTCCCCGGCTTGCCCTTCTGTGCCTTGGCGTCCTTCGCCTTGCTCTTACCGGCCATGCCCGCTCCTTTCAGATCCAGAAAGAGGGGCCCGGCTCGGTGGCCGTAGGCCGCCTGCGCCACCCTCTCCGAGGCCACGGCGGCGTTCGGCGCGCTGGCAGTCGAAGATGAAGCGCACCAGGCGCCGGTGGTCGCCCTCGGCGATCTCGTCGAAGCAGATCGCGCGCCGGCCCTGGGTGTCGGTGCGCACGACCGTGCCCACGCCCGGGATCGGCGGGCTCCCCTTGGCGGTGGCCAGCCGGAACTGGACCTGCTCGCCGACCTTCAGCGTGCTCGGTCCCGCGAGCAGGATCCCGCCGCCACTGATGTCCACCGAGTAGGTCTGAACCGTGCCCTGGCTGCCCCCCGTGACCACCAGCACCGGCCGGGTGGACTGGACGCGGACGTACTCGCGCTCCTGGATCAGCTCGAGCGAGCGCAACTCGCGGAAGCACAGCAGCTCGGGCTCGTCGAGCGTGACTATGCCCCGCAGCCGGACCCGCCCGCGGGGGCTGGTGAACTCGAGCACCAGCTCGTCAAGCGGTCCCTCGCTGAGGGGTCGTTCGGCGCGGAACATCAGCGCCACCCGCAGTCGCTCGCCGTCGCGTTCGGCGACCCGCGCCTGGATGCGCTCGCCGCTCGGACGCACGATGGTCACCGGGTCGGAGCGCTCCGGTAGGACAAGCTCCCCGCGGTCCTGCGCCTTGGGGGAACGCCTGAGCTTCATCGCGGTGGCAGCAGCCTGTCGACGAGCTGGCAGGGGTCGATCGAGCTCAGGGCCCACGTCCGGAGTCCTCCGTCGGCGCCGCCCTGCCCGTCGCGCGCGAGCAAGTAGACGGGGGCGGGTCCGAACGTGCACGCGGCCTGCACCGCCACCCCGAGCTGGTCGGTCTCGTCGGCGTGCGTGACCGCCAGCGCGTTCGCGCTCAGCGGGCGCAGCGCCTGCAGCAGCTGGGCTGCGGGTGTGGCGCCGAGCGTGGCGGGGAGCACGAGCACCACGCGGTCGGGTGCCAACTCTGCGAGCAACTCTGCCAGCGCGGCGATCGAGGCGGGGTTGGCACTTGAGACGGGGGGAGTGTCGAGCAGCAGCAGGCCCCCCGCGCGAGCCTCGCGCAGTGCTGGCTCCTCGGGCGCGGAGTGGGTGGGCGCCGGCGCGATCGTGACGCACGTGGCGGGCAGCGTGCCGTGCTCGCTGTAAGCCTCCGCCAGGGCGGCGCAACAGGCGCTCTTGCCGCTGCCACCCGCGCCGACCACGGCGATCGCAGCACCTCCGGCGGGCAGCGGGGGACACGCAGGGATTCGCTGTGCCAGCGTGGTGCGCACGGCCTGCGCGAGGCTCGTGGAGGCTGGCATCAGCGGCAGCACGTGGGTGGTCGCACCCTCGATCAGCTCCCGCACAAACTCCTCGCCCATCCCCACTCCGAGCAGCGTGCGCTCGATCTCCTCTCGCTCCTCACGCGCGCGCGAGTCGGGCGCAGCGTCCGGGGAGTCGGCCGCGAGCGGAGGCGTGGCGTAACGCTCGGGAGGAGCGCCGGGCGCACCGGGGGGCGTCGCGTCCTCGGCCTCGGCGGAGAGCGTCACGTCTTCGACCTCAGCGGGGAAGGCCGTGTCCTCTGCCTCCGCGGCGGTGTAAGTGGTCGCTGCGGGGAGGTCCGGCGGCGCAGGGACGATCTCTGCGACGGGCGCTTCCGCGTCTTCAGCTTCGGCGAGCGCTTCAGCGAGCGCGACGTCAAGGTCGGGGGGGACGGCTGGCTCGGCGGCGCGCACCGCGGCCTCGGCCTCGGCGAGCGCTGCGGCAAAGGGGTTTGTCGCCCAGACCTCCATCGGTTCGTCCCACTCCTCGGGTGCGGGCGCAACCGGCGCCCGGGACTCGAGCTCTCCGCGCGGCGCGAAGGTAGCGTCGTCGGACGGTGGAGCGGCTTCGTCGGGCAGCGCCGGGGCGGCGTCGTCCTCGTCGTAAAGGTCGATCCCGGGGGCGCCGCGGCGAGCCTCGATTTCCACGAAGGGCCGCTGGAAGAAGCCGGCGAAGCCGCCGGTGAGCCCGCGGTGGTGGCGGATCACGACGGCGTCCGCGCCGAGCTCGGCGACGATCCGGGGGATCAGATCCTCGACGGAGCGTCCGCGGTAGATGCGGGGCGCGAAGTCCCCGGGCGCGCTGCCGGGCCGGTCGCGGTGGCGGCCGGGGTGGGGCCGGGCTCCCTCGGGCGGGGCTTCGCGCGGAGCGGCGGGGTGGGGGGCGGTGTCGTAGAGGGCGGTGCTCATGCGTGGATGACTCCAATCGTCTCGACGTTGACGCCGGGTGCGATCTCGTTGTAGGAGCAGACCGGTAGGTGAGGCTGAGCCTGGGCGATCAACCTGCGCAGGTGGCGACGCACGCGCGCGGAGCAGAGCAGGATCGGGTTGCGCGCGCCGCGCGCGGAGGCGTGCTCGACCTGGGTGCGCAGCGCACCCACGATCGCCTGTGCACGGGGCGGGTCGATCGCGAGGTACTCGCCGTCTGTGGTCTGGGTGATGGAGGTGGCGACCTCCTGCTCGATCGCGGGGTCGAGGGTGATCGCCTGCAGGCAGAGCCGCTCGTCCAGGTGCGGGGCCGTGATCGCGCGGCCCAGGGCCTGGCGGGCGTACTCGGTCAGCAGGCCGGTGTCCCGTGTTATTCGCGCCTTGTCCCCGATCGCCTCCATGATCGTGCCGAGATCCCGCACAGGGACGCCTTCGGCGAGCAGCGAGCGCAGCACGCGCTGGATCTCCCCGAGCGTGAGCGCCTCGGGCACGATCTCCTCGACGACGGCGGCGTTGGTCTCCTTGAGGCGGTCCAGCAGCGTGCGCACGTCCTGGCGGGTGAGCAGCTCGGAGGCGTGCGTGCGGATTGTCTCGGTCAGGTGGGTGACGATCATCGACTCGGCGTCCACGACGGTGTAGCCAAGCGCTTCGGCCTCGGCGCGGTCGGAGGAGTGCACCCACACGGCGGGCAGCCCGTAGGTGGGCTCGGTGGTGGGGATCCCCTGCAGGCCGGGGGTCGCGTCGCCGGGGTCCATCGCGAGCAGGTGCCCGGGCATGATGCGTGCGCGTGCGACCTCCGAACCGCGCACCTTGAGCACGTACTCGTGGGACTCCAGGCCGAGCTCGTCGTGGATGCGCACCGCGGGGATCACGATCCCGAGCTCGCCGGCGATCTGCCGGCGGATCGCCGAGACGCGCCGCAGGAGGTTCCCGCCGGAGGAGCCGTCGACGAGCGGGACGAGCCCGAAGCCGACGGCGAGCTCCAGGGCGTCGACGGAGAGCCGCTCCAGCGCCTCCTCGGAGCCCTGCCCGTCCCCGGGCTGGCCCGCTCGCCCGGCCTGTGCGGGTGCGGCGAGGGCGAGCGCCGCCTCGGTGGCGTCCTCCTCGCCGGGGAGGCCGTGGCGCACGCTCCAGCCGATCGCGGCGAAGATCGCGGCGATCGCGAGGAACGGCAGCTTGGGCAGGCCGGGGACGAGCGCGAACAGCCCGATCACGGTGGCCGCGACCAGCGGCGCTTTGCGCTGGCGCAGGATCTGGGAGGCGATGTCCGAGCCGAGGTCTTTCTCGGAGGTGGCGCGGGTGACGATGATGCCGGTGGCGACGGAGATCAGCAGCGCCGGGATCTGCGCAGCGAGGCCGTCCCCGACGGTCAGCAGCGAGAACTGGTGCGTCGCTTCGGTGAAGGACAGCCCGCGCTGTGCCACGCCCACGATGATGCCCCCGACAAGGTTGATGGCAGTGATGATCAGCGCCGCCATCGCGTCGCCTTTGACGAACTTCGAGGCGCCGTCCATCGCGCCGTAGAAGTCCGCTTCGCGGGCGATCTCCGAGCGACGGGCGCGGGCCTGCTCGTCGGTGATCAGCCCCGCGTTCAGGTCGGCGTCGATCGCCATCTGCTTGCCGGGCATCGCGTCGAGGGTGAAACGTGCGCCGACCTCCGCGACGCGCCCGGCGCCGTTGGTGACGACCACGAACTGGATCACGACGAGGATCAGGAAGATCACGAGGCCGACGACGACGTTGCCCGAGACGACGAACGACCCGAACGCCTTCACCACGGAGCCGGCGTTCCCGGTGGTGAGGATCAGGCGTGTGACGGACACGTTGATCGCCAGCCGGAACATCGTGGTGAGCAGCAGGAGGCTCGGGAAGGAGGCGAAGTCCAGGGCCTTGCCGAGGTACATCGTGGCGACCACGATCGTCAGCGCGCCGGAGATGTTGAGCGTGATCAGCAGGTCCAGCAGCGCGGGGGGCAGCGGGACGACGAGCATCGTCACGACCATCACCACCGCGACCGCGGCGAGCAGGTCGGTGTGGCGCAGCAGACGGCGGACCGTGTCGAGGTTCATCGCGCGTACCTACGTTGCCGGGCGAGGCGGTAAACGAACGCGAGCACGCGCGCGACGGCGGCGTAGAGCTCCTCGGGGATCACCTGGCCGATCTCGGCGGAGGCGTGCAGCGCGCGCGCGAGCGGGGGGTCGGAGATGACGGGGACGTTGTGTTCCTCGGCTATGCGCCGGATCTGCAGGGCGATCAGGTCCTGGCCCTTGGCCACCACCTCGGGGGCGGGGCGGGTGCCGTCGTAGCGCAGCGCGACGGCGAAGTGGGTGGGGTTGGCGATCACCACGTCGGCCTCGGGGACGGCGGCCATCATCCGCTTGCGGGCCGCCTGCGCCTGGCGGCGGCGCAGCGCAGCTTTGACCTCGGCGGGCAGCCCGTACTGGCGCTGCTCGTCTTTGACCTCCTGCTTGGTCATGCGCAGCTTGTGCTCGGTGCGGCGGCGCTGCCACGCGTAGTCGACGACGGCGATCGCGAGGTACGCGAAGGTGGCGTGCTGGGCGATCGCCATGCCGCGCTGGCCCATCACCGCGCCGAGCGCGCCGGGGGAGATGCCGACCTCTGAGGCCAGCGCGCTCATGCCGGGGACAATCGCGAGCGCGGCGACGCCCCCGACGACGGCGATCTTCGTGACCGCCTTGAGCGCCTCGAAGAGGAGGTTCGGCCCGAACAGGTTGCGCGCTCCCGAGACGGGGTTGATCCGCTTGAAGTCGAGCGCGAGCGCTTTGGGGGCCGGGGGGAAGCCGACCTGGGCGGACCCGGCGAGCAGGCCGGCGCCGAGGCACACGGCGGCGATCGGCCCGACGGTGAGCTCGAGCGTGGTGAGCCCGACCTCCATCAGCGAGTGCAGCCCGGCGGCGGTGGTCGCCTTCCCGGGCGTCGCGATCTCGGCGAGGATCTCGCGGAAGGCGGCCTGCGCGGAGCCCACGACGGCGGGGCCGAGCAGGGTGATCGCGAACAGCCCGCCGGCGATCACGAGCGAGCCGCCGACGTCGGCCGAGCGCGCCACCTGCCCCTTGCCGCGAGCGCGCTTGCGGTGCTTGGGAGTGGCCTTCTCGGTGCGGTCCTCTTGCGCCATGGCTCACGCGACGTGCAGGGCGCCGAGCGCGGCGCCGACGGAGGTGGACATCTGGTTGGCGATCCAGCCTGCGACGAACGGCAGCGAGGCGCCGACGAGCAGCAGCGCGACGGCGACCTTGGCGGGGAAGCCGACGGCGAACACGTTGAGCTGGGGCACGACGCGGGAGACCACGCCGAAGGCGGCGTCGGTGATCAGCAGCGCGATCAGCACCGGCGCGGCGATCTCCACGGCGGAGGCGAACACGGTCGAGAAGATGTGCTCGGCGCCGCCCCAGAGCGTGGAGATGCGGGGGGCGGAGGTGAGGGGAACGAGCTGAAAGGTGCGGGCAAGGCCGCGCAGCAGCCACGCTTCGCCGCCGATGACGAGGAATACTGCTATCCCCAGGAGCGAGTAGACGTGGGTGATGGGACCGCTTTCCTCGCCGCTGACGGGGTTGATGAGGTTGCCGTAGGAGAAGCCCGCGCCGAGGTCGGCGAGCGAGCCGGCCGATTCGACCGCGGCGAACAGCACAGCGAAGGAGAAGGCGAAGCCGAGGCCGACGAGCATCCCCTCGACGATCAGGGCGGCGAGGGTGAGGGGGTCGGTGGGGATGTGCTGCCCGTGCAGGGCGATGGGAGCGAGGCCGATCGAGATGCCCACCGCGATGACGCCCCGCACGCGCGGGGGGACCATCGGCGAGGAGAACGGCGGGGCGAGCAGGAACAGCGGGCCAACGCGCGCGAGCACGAGGATGAAGCCGGCGAGCTCGTTGCCCGCGAGCTCACTGAGGATCTTCGTCACCGCGGACATGCCTCAACCCACCAGCGAGGGGATCGACGTGTAGAGGTTGGTCGTGTAGGCGACCATCTGGTCGAGCATCCACGGGCCGAGCACGACGACGATCACGGCGATCGCGGCGATCTTCGGGATCAGCGTGAGGCTCTGCTCCTGGATCTGGGTGACGGCCTGGAAGACGGAGACGAGCAGGCCGACGACCATCGCGCCGAGCAGCAGCGGGCCGGCCACCTTGAAGGCGAGGCTCATCGCCTGGGAGGCGAGGTTGATGACGGTGTCCTGGTCCATGGCGGGGGCTGCTCCTAGTGAAAGCTCTGCACGAGCGCCTTGATCACGAGGTCCCAGCCGTCGACGAGGACGAACAGGAGGATCTTGAAGGGCAGGGAGATGAAGGTGGGCGGGAGCATGATCATCCCCATGCTCATCAGCGTGGAGGAAACGATCAGGTCGATGATCAGGAACGGCAGGAAGATCAGGAAGCCGATCTGAAAGGCGGTCTTGAGCTCGGAGACGATGAACGCGGGGATCAGCACCTCGGTGGGCACTTCGGCGCGGGTGTGGGGGGTCTTGGCGTGGGCGAGGCTCACGAACAGCGAGATGTCCTCCACGCTGGTTTGGTGAAACATGAACTCGCGCAGCGGCTGCTCTGCTCGCGTGATGGCGGTGGTGGTGGAGATGCGGTGAGCGGTGAGGGGTTCGACGGCGTCGCGACGGATCGCGCTGATCGTGGGGGCCATCACGAAGATCGTTAGGAACAGGGCGATTCCGACGAGTACCTGGTTGGGGGGTGCGTTGGTGGTGCCGACGGCGGTGCGGATGAAGCCGAGCACGATCAGGATGCGGGAGAAGCCGGTGACGGTGAACAGCACCGCGGGGATCAGCGCGAGCCCGCCGACGAGCAGCAGGATCTGCACGGCGTTGGAGGAGTTGAGGTTCATTTGCGGACCGTCAATTCGCGCAGGCGGTTGAGCGCGTCCGAGACAACGCTGGGTACTCCGGAGGCCCGCACCTGGCCCGGGATCTGGATGGGGCGAGCCCCGCCCGTCCCGGCGTCGCCTGCGTCGGGCCCGACCGGGAGCTCGGGGAGGTCGAGCAGGCCGGCGTCGCGCGCCTGCTGCTCGGTGTAGCGGTGGATCGGGGCCACCCCGTGCTCCGCGGAGCCCACAAGCAGGTAGTCGCGCCCGGCGCGCACGAGGTGCAGGGTGCGCCCGGAGCCGAGCGCCAGCGTGGCGAGACTGGTCAGGCCGGAGCCGGCGGAGCGGGTCTCGCGCCCGGTCTTGACCTGCTTGAGGACCCACGTGAGCCCCCAGATCACGGCGATCACGATCAGCAGGCCGACGATCGTGCGGACGATGCTCGCGCCGCCGGAGCTCGTGTGTGAGGCGGTGGAGGGCGAGAGGTTGAGGGGCGCTGCTTCCCCACCGCCCTTGGAGCTCGGCGTGAAGGCCTGCGCCGGGCAGGCGAGAGCGAGCACGGCAAGGCCCAGGGCCGTGCCGAGCGCGGGAAGGGCGACCCGTGGGGCCGCGCGCAAAGGCGTTGTAAACCTAGTCATCGAGGGACGACTCCGAGGAAGAGTCGCCCTGGTTATCGACGGTGGTTCGAGTGGCTTGAGCTCTGCCCGCGGCGGCTCAGACCAGCGCGTCTGTCCCGGGCGTGGGCTGCGCCGCGTGGCGCGGTGGAGCGCGACGGCGTGTGTGGCTTGCCGGCCGATGGTCGTGGCCCAGCTACATGCCAGCTCGAGTTACCGGTGAGGAAGTGTGGGCCAAAACTCCTGTGGGCTCAAACCAGCGCGTCGACCTGCACCGCCCACTCGCCGTCGGTGCTCACCTGGAGAGTGCCGTGAGCGAAGCGCGTGCCGTTGACGAACAGGTCGATCGGAGAGTCGGCGCCCTGGTCGAGTTCGACGACGGCGCCCGGGGGCAGCTCGAGGGCCTGGCCCAGCGGCAGCGTGGCGCGCCCGAGCTCGGCCCACACGCGCACCGAGACGTCCAGCATCCGCGCGAGGCTCTCGCGCGTGGGCACGGCCTGGTCGGCGGCGTCGCGGTCGGGATGCGGCGCCCCGTGGGGGGCCGGGTCGAGCAGCGGCTGCACCGCCGCCCCGGGGGCGACGGCCTCGGTCAGCTTGACCGCGCGCCGCGCGCCGCGCAGACCCGGCCGGCAGCGGCCGAGGGGGACGCCCTCGGCGAACAGCTGAACCCCCTCCTCGGCGCGGTCCTGCAGCGCGAGCAGCGTGCCGGGGGTGAGCGCGAGCACCCGCTCGACGGGCAGCTCCAGGGAGCCGACCTCGGCGCGCAGGCAGACGTGGGCGCCGGCGAGCCCGCGGCGCATCGCGCGGGCCTCGCGGGAGTCGGTGTCCTGCAGGCGCGGTCCGGAGCCGAGGATCTGATCCACGACGGGCCCGATCGCAGACCAGGGGATCAGCAGCGTCATGGTGGAGGGGAGCGAGTCGATGCGACTCTCCAGGGTGAGCGCGAAGGTTGGTTCCCCGGGCGGGACGACGACGCCGGCGTCGCCCTCGAGGTCGACCTCGCCGAGGCTCAGCTGCAGGCCGCCGAGATCGCGCCACGCGGGACCGAGGAGGGCGATCATCGAGTCCAACAGGCGGTGAGTGAGCGCCCAGTCGACTTCGCTGAAGCGTCGTTCGGTGGCGGCCTGGGAGGGGTTGCCCCCAAGCAGGCATTCGAGCGCCTGCAGGACGAGCGGGGGCTCGATGCAGAGCAGCATCTGCCCGTCGATCGGCTGCGCTCCGAGCGCGACGGCGATCGTGTTCGCCGACAGCTGCGCCTTGGCGGCCGCCCAGGTGAGCTGGTGGGAGTCCGCGACGGAGAGCTCCACGGGGGCACGCAGCTCGGTGGAGAGGCGCAGCGCGAAGGCTTCGCAGAAGGAGCCGAGCGAGCGCAGGATCCGGCGGCGCAGCTCGGCAGTGAACTTGGTCGGTTGGGAGAAGTCCACCGTGCGGATCTGGTGTCCGCCTCCCCCAGCACGGCCGTTGGCCAGCGGGTCGGTGGGCTCCTCGGGCGCGAGAGGGTCGGTGCGAGCGGGCGAGTCGTTCGTCTCGTCCGAGAGCTCCTGCGCGAGCGGAGGGTCGGGTCGGTCGGGGTCCGACGGCTCGGCGGTCGACTCCGCGGGATCTGACGGCTCCGCGGTCGGCTCCCCAGGGTCTGATGACTCCACGGGGTTCGACGGCTCCGCGGTCGACTCCGCGGGATGCTCCGACGAGGGAGCATCTCCGGCGTCGGGGAC
Organism: uncultured Solirubrobacterales bacterium; assembly: GCA_963701215.1. Taxonomy (GTDB): domain Bacteria; phylum Actinomycetota; class Thermoleophilia; order Solirubrobacterales; family Solirubrobacteraceae; genus Palsa-744. The sequence continues at coordinate 2,151,233 of OY969580.1, read as the reverse complement.
CACCTCGGCGCGAGCGGGGTCGCGCGCGTCGCCGAGCGGGGTCTCGTGATGGGGCTGCTCCTCGGCCTCGCTCATCGTGGCCTCCCGGTCACTCCTGCACGGCGGGGCCAGTGTTGATCTGGTTCCCACCCTCCCCGGTGTCGATCGGGTTCCCACCCTCCACGCCGGCGTTGAGTGGGTCCCCACGCTCTCCCTCACCAAGGCTCGCCGCGGCGGGGTCGTCCTCGAGGATCTCGGTGACGCGCAGACCGAACTCTTCATCGACGATGACGACCTCGCCTCGGGCGAGCGGGGTGCCATTGACGAGCAGGTCTACGGGTTCGCCGGCGAGCCGCTCGAGCGTGATGATCGAGCCGGCCCGAAGCTGCAGCGTCTCGCCGACGGTCATGCGCGTGCGGCCGATCTCGACGGAGAGCTCCATGGGGACCTCGCTGAGGCGGCGCAGGTCGGCGTCCGCCTCCGGGGTGGGCGGGACGCCAATCGTCTCGGGGGCCGGGCTCTGGTCGAGCTGCTCGTAGGAGACCGCTTCGCTCATGACCGCTTGCTCCTACTGGACCGTCAGTTCGGGGATCAAAACGCCTTCGACCTTAACGTCGGTCTGCCTGTCGATGGACGTCAGGATGCGGTGCTTGACCGAGGTGCGGCCCTGGCTGGAGGTGAGCGTACCGCCGGAGAGGCCGGTGACGGTGTCGGTGACGATTTCACGGACCAGGGGTTCCTCGGGGAGCGTCCCCGCGCCTTCCCCGGAGCTCGAGGAGCCGGCAGCCGAGGCCCCGTCGGACTGGCCCGGCGCGAGCTCGAGCGCGACCGAAAGCTTGGCGTAGTGGCCTTCGGCGAGGTTCACCAGGAAGGGCTGGGGCATCAGGTAGATCGTGCCGGGGACCTTCTGCTTGACGGTCTTCTTCGGCTTGCTCATGGAGTAGCCGACGCCGAGCACGAGCAGCAGCACGAGCGGGATCAGGAGCTTCTTCTTGGACATGGGGTCGTGTGGGTGTCGGGTGCGGGTTGGGACGGGCGCGGCCTAAGGGTGTGCGGGTGGTGGGGTGCGGTCTAAGGGTGTGTGGGTCGGACGGAGGGCCTGGTTGTATGTATCGGCCGGGGGCGGCGTATCAGTAGAGGCGCTGCAGGACGATCTCGACACGCCGGTTGAGCGCGCGACCGGCCGCGGTGGAGTTGGTGGCGATCGGGTGCTGTTCGGCGTAGCCGGTGGCGGAGAGCCGCTGGGGGTCCACGCCGCGGCCGATCAGGAAGCGCACGACGGAGCTCGCGCGGGCGGTGGAGAGCTCCCAGTTGCTCGGGAAGGCGCCGCCGGTGATGGGCACGTTGTCGGTGTTGCCTTCGACGGCGATGGGGTGGACGTGGTCGACGTTCAGGAGCGCCGCGATCTCGGTGAGCAGGGGTGCGCCCTGGCTCTCCAGGGTGGCGGAGCCGGAGCTGAAGAGGAGGGAGTCAGTGAGCACGCGGATCGCCAGGCCGCGCGATTCGATCGCGACGTGGACGGACTTTGCGAACCCGTGCCGGGCGGCGTAGGCGTTGAGCTCGCGCGCGAGCGCTTCGAAGCTCGCCTGCTCCTGCTGGGCGGCGGAGACCTGCACGGTGGCGGCGCTGGCCGCGGCGGTGGCCGCGGACTGCGCGCTCGACTGCGACTGCGCGCTGCCCGAGGACCCGCCGGAGACGTGTTCGAGTTCGGAGGTGACGTTGGGGGTGAGCCGCACGATCGCGGGCGTGTCGATCGTGGTGGGGGCGCGGCTGGTGTTGGCGGACGCGCCGGGCTGCTCGATCGACTTGCCGCCCGGCAGGATGTCCCCGGAGAAGGCCGCCTTGAGCGCCATCTGGAGGGTGCGGTACTTGGAGATGTTGACCGAGGAGATCGAGAAGAGGACCATGAAGAGCGCCATCAGCAGCGTGATCATGTCGGCGTAGGTGAGCAACCACCGCTCGTCGTTGTCGTGCTCGGCGCCGTGCCCGCGGCGGCGAGAGTGCCCCCGCGCCATGGCTAAGAATCCCTCCCGTGAGCCCGTGCGCGCTCAGCACCCCCGGTACACGCATCCCCACACCGAAGGGCCGGCTGCGTGTGCCTGCGCGGGACCATTAGGCCGCCTCGGCCTGCAGGCTCTCGTTCGGCGAGGAGACGCCCGCGCCGTCCTCGGTGTCGCGCTCGGCGGGCGGCAGGTAGGACATCAGCTTTTCCGCGACCAGGCGCGGGTTGTCCCCAGCCTGCAGCGAGAGGATGCCCTCGAGCGTCATCATCCGCAGCTCGACCTCTTCGCCGGAGATCGCCTTCAGGCGGTTGGCGATCGGCAGGAAGATCACGTTGGCCGCGCCGACTCCCATCAAAGTCGCGAGGAAGGCGGCCGAGATCGAGGGCCCGAGCGTGGAGGGGGCGGCGAGGTTCTGGAGTACGTGCACGAGCCCGAGCACGGTGCCGATGATGCCCATCGTGGGCGCGAACCCGCCGGCCTTCTCAAACGGCGCAGCCCCGGCAGCGTGCCGGGCGGCCATGCCGTCGACCTCGGCCTCCATGATCGTGTGGACCATCTCGGGGTCGGTGCCGTCGACGACCAGCTGCAAGGCGTTGCGGGTGAAGGGGTCCTCGACCTCACCGAGCTGCGCGTCGAGCGCGAGCAGGCCGTCGCGCCGGGCCTGGTCGGCGAGCGACACGAGCAGGTCCAGCCGCCCGCGCATGTCGGGCGGCTCGGCTGAGAAGGTCAGCTTGTAGAGGGAGGGGATGCGCTTCATCGACTGCATCCCGACGCTCGCGAGCGTGACTCCGCAGGTGCCGCCGAGGATGATCAACAGCGCAGGGATGTTGATGAACGACGCCGGAGAGGTGCCGTCCATCATGGAGGAGAGCAGCAGGGCGCCGAAGGCGATCCCGATCCCGATAGCTGTTGCAGCCTTCATCGCCCCCGTTGATCGGCCGCTGGCCGCGAACCTTCAGTGTTCTCGGGCAAAACTCCGTCGGATGTCGGCGCTTCCACCGGTCCCCGCAGAGGCGGGGCCGCTGTACACCAAACACTGGAGAGGCGCTCGGGCGCCTATTTGTCGGGTGTGTCGTCGACGGCGAACAGCGGCGCGCCGTCCTGCCGCCCGCGCGAGCGGGGGGTGGGCTCGTGCTCGGGGCGGCGGTTGCGCATCGCCTCGGAGAGGACGTCCACGCGCCAGGCGCGCACTGCGGCGGCGACCTCGTCGGGGCTCTCGGCGACCACGACCTTCGCGGTGGTGGCGAGCGTCACGACGGTGTCGGGGGTGGACTCGATGGTGACGATCAGATCGGGGTTCAGTTGGAATGGCTCGTCGGTGTGTCCGAGCCTGTGGAGGGTGATCATGGGAGCCTTCTCTCGGTGGGAGTGTCGCCCTGCGGTGGGGCGCGACACGCTGTCGCGGCCACGCCCCACCCGGGCGCCTCGTGTCGTCCCTGACTGCTACTGCACCATAGTCACCACCGTCTGGAGCATTTCGTCGGCGGTGGTGATCACCTTCGAGTTGGCCTGGTAGCCGCGCTCGGCGGTGATCATGCTGGTCATCTCGGTGGCGAGGTCGACGTTCGACATCTCGAGCTCTCCGGCGACGGTCTGTCCGAAGGCGCCGGTGTCGGGGGTGCCCACGGTGGGCGCGCCCGAGTTGGCGGTCTGGCCCCACAGCGATCCGCCGAGGCGCTCCAGGCCGTCCTGGTTGGGGAACTGCGCCAGGGAGAGGTACCCCGCGGTGACCTGCTGTTCGTAGGTCGGGGATTTGGGGTTCTCGTCGGTGTAGCTGACCGCGCCGTTCTCGCCGATCGACACGTTGGCGGAGCCGGGGGGGATCACGATGTAGGTGTCCTTGGCGCCTGGTTCGTAGGTGGTTTCGGCTCCTTTGCCGACCGCGACCGCTTCACGGCCGATCACGTAGTCCCCGGCCTGTGTGGTGAGGAAGCCCTTTGTGTTGGTCGTGAGGTCGCCCTCGCGGGTGTACTGGAAGCCGGCCGGCAGTTTGGCCGTGTACGGGGGTTCGGCGGGCGGCGTGCCGCTGCCGACGCGCAGGAACCCTTCGCCCTGGATGGCGACGTCCAGCGGGTTGTTGGTGGACTGGAAGGAGCCCTCGGTCATTTCGTTGTCGGTCGAGGCGACGACCACGCCGAGTCCCACCTGCATGGGGTTGGTGCCGCCGTTGCCGGTGGTCGGCCCGGAGGCTCCCCGTACGATCTGCGCCAGCGAGTCGGCGAACGTCACTCGCTGGGACTTGTAGCCGATCGTGTTGATGTTCGCGAGGTTGTTGGCGGTCACGTTGAGCATTGTCTCATTGGCGTCGAGGCCGCTGATCGCGGCGTACATTCCTGACATCATGGTTGCGTCACTTCCTTTCGCGGCCTCCTCGAAGAGGTCCGGCCGTGGTTGTTGGTCGTGGTGGTCACGGCGCAGGCATCGCTGCGACCGGTCTGCGTCCCCGAGCTCGGTGAGGTCGGGTGGCGAAGGTCGTGGTTGTGTGGCATCTCGATCGCCTCGTGGCCCTTACGCGAGTACCGCGCTGTCGATGTTGGTGAACACGTGCTCGCGCATGTGTTCGGAGCCGACGGCGGTGATGACGGTGCGGTTGGGGACGGACACCACGAAGGCGGTGCCGTCGACGAGCACGAGCGAGTCGCGCGAGCCCTTGCCGGCCGCGCGCCCCACGCCCTCCTGCAGCCGGCCGAGGGTGGTGGGGTCGAGCGCGATCCCCCGTCGCTGCACGCGCTCGAGCGCGTGCTTGGAGAAGCGCAGGGGTTCGGACCCGCTCGTCTTGCTTGCGTCCGTGAGTACCTCGGCAAAGGACGGGCCGGAGGAGCTCCCGGCACTCGTGGCCGGCTTGCCGGCCACGGTACCGGTCTGCGGGCTGCCGAGTGCCCCGGGTGCCAGCAGCGCGGGGTTGAGCGCGACACTCACGAGACCTCCGTCACGCCGGTGAGTTCGATCCCGGGGGTGCCTTCGATCGTGAGAGTGGCGCCTTCGGGTGTGATCTCGGCGCTCTGCACGGAACCGCTTTGGGTGGCACCGGTAGCGGGGTCGGTGTAGGAGACGGTGTGTCCGATCAGCGCGACCGCCTGGGCGACTCGCTGGGCGGTGGCGGACTGGGTGCCCTCCTGGGCGATGTTGGTGGTCTGCTCGAGCTGGGAGAACTGGGCGAGCTCGCTGATGTATTCGGTGCCGTTGCTCGGTTCCAGTGGGTTCTGGGCTTGCAGCTGAGCGACCATCAGCTGGAGAAAGGCGTTCTTGCCGAGTTCGCTGCTCGGGTTGACGGGTTCCGCGGTGGGGGAGCCCGTGGCGGAACCGGTCTTGCCGGCGGTGGGGGTGGTGGCGGCAGGGAGCGCCGCGGTGGTGGGGGAGGGGGTGACTGTGGTCATAGTGGTTGCCTCGCTTCTCGTGCTTGGGGTGCGTGTGTGCTTTCGGGGGTGGTGTCTGCTCGGTCGTTCTGGTGAGCGTGCGGGGGTGTGTGCGTAGGGTCAGTCCGTCTGTCGTCTGGGAGTGCTTCAGGCGAGCACGTCGACGAGCGTCCCGCGTGTGGGCGCGGGCGCAAGTTGCGCGTCCTCTTGGGCTTCAGAGTCGGGGGCGGGAGTGGTAGGAGCTTCGGTCGCGGCGGTCTGTCCGGAGCGGGCGCCGCGGGAGGAGGCTTCACCGCTGCCGGCGGAGCCGTCGCGGCCACCACCCCCGAGGGCCGTGCCCCCGTCCTGGGCGGCGGCGTGACCGTGACGGCCGACACTCAGGCGCGCGAGGTCGAGGCCGAGCGAGCTGAGCGACTGGCGCAGCTCGGCGTGGGCGGCGGCGAGCGCCTGCGCGGCGGCGGGCGTCTCGGCGGTGACGCGGGCGAGCAGGCCCTGGGCGGTCTGGGTGAGGTGGATGCGGATCTCGCCGAGCCCTTCGGGCTCGAGCGCGATACGTGCCTGGGCGAGCCCTTGGCGGGCGGCGAGTTGGATGGTGCCGTGCAGCGTCTCGATCGCCTGCTGCAGGCTCACGCCGTAGTCGAGTAGCGGCCCCTGGCCGAGCTCCGGTTCCTCGCCGCTCGGTGCGGCGGAGAGCTGCACGGAGCCGGAGCCTTCGGCAAGTTCGCCCGCTCCCCCGGTGCCCACCCCACCACCACCCGCGTCAGCGCCCGGGGAGGCCTGGGTGGCGTCGGGGACCCACAGCTTGTCGTGAGCACTCGTGTCGCCGGCCGAGCGGGGACCCTGCTGCTCGGCGGGCCGGTGCGCGCCCGCCTGGGAGCTCCAACTCCCGGTGCCCCCGGCCCCAGCGCCCTCCGTGTGTGTGGCGGAGCTGAGGGTGGCGCCTGCAGCGGGAGCCTTAAAGATCGGCGGGGACGCCTTGGCTTGGCTGGTGGAGGAGGCGTGACCAACCTGAGAGGCTGCGGAACCGACGGAGGCCGGGAGCGGAGGACTCCCTGCGGTTGGCGTCGAGGCGCCGCCGGTCGGCGTCGGGTCACCGACCGGTGGTGCGCTCGTGTGGATCCCGGGGACCGTGTCTGCGCCCTTAGCGTCGGCGGACGACCCCTCCAAGTCAGTTGCGGCTGCGGGGCTCGCAGCGCCGTCGCCGGCGTCGCGTACGGCCGGCGTATCAGGCGTGTCGGCAGCTACGTTGGTGGCAGGGTTGTTTGCGGCGGGACCGTTCGCGGCCGTGACGTTTGTGGCAGTGGCGTTCGTCGCAGTGACGTTCGTGGCACGATCGTTCACCGCGGGAGGCGTGACCGCGCTGCGTGTCCCACCGGCACCGGCACCGGCGACAGTGGTGCCCGAGGGGCAGGGAGCAGCTGAGGGGCAGGGAGGAGCGGGGGCGGTAGAGGAGGCGTCGGCCCCCACCCCCCGCACCCTGTGAACTAGCGTGTTGCGGGAGGGCGTGGGCGAGGGGCTTGCTGAGTGATTTTGCTGCTGGCCTTCCGCAGTGGCGGTCCGGGCCCATTCAGCATCGAGTGCGCTCTGGAAGGGCGCCCCTTCGGGGGGAGCGCCCGGTGGAGCGCCGCCCGTGGGTGGAGGGATCGGTTCCCGCTCACCCGGGGCGGTGGGGGTGGTCTGGGCGGCGGGGGTGGTCATACGACCACCTCCGGGGTGGTGGCGGGGCCAGTGGAGGCCGGGGCGGTGGTGTCGGTGTAGGGTGACCCCCCCACCCCGCTCTGGCTGTAGGCAGCGGCGTAACCGAGCACTTTGGTGACGTACTGCTGGGTTTCGGAGTAGGGGGGCACGCCGCCGTACTGCTGGACGGCGCCGGGCCCGGCGTTGTAGGCGGCGAGCGCGTCGGCAGTGTTGCCGGCGAATTGGTGCAGCAGCTGAGAGAGGTAACGGGCGCCGCCTTCGATCGACTGGGCGGGGTCGAGCGGTTCGGCGACGCCGAGCGAGGCGGCGGTGGAGGGCATCAGCTGAGTGAGCCCGAGCGCGCCGGCGCTGCTACGGGCGGAGGGATCGAACCCGGACTCCTGCTGGATCAGCCCGGAGAGGATCGCGGGGTCGAGCCCGTTACGGGCGGCGGCCTGTTCGATCAGCGGTGCGTAGGCGGAGCTCTCGCCGGCTGCGCCGGCGCCCACGGGTGCGGCGGTGTAGGGGACTGTCGTGGGGGTGTCGGACCTGGCGGACGTGGTGTAGGCGTTGGCTGTGGGTGTGGCTGAGGTGTACCCGTCGGCTGGCAGCAAGGAGGTGTAGGCGGCGTCTGAGGTTGGCGCGGGAGCGACGTAGGCGTCGGCTGTCGGGGTGGCCGAGGCGGGGCTGGCGAAGGGCTCAGACGACGGGTACGCACCGGCTGTCGCGGCGGAGCTTTCGCCCCCGGCCTGGGCGGCGTCGAGGGCTGAGGCGAAGGTGTTAGAGGTCCCACCCACCCCGGCCGCTGGGCCGTGTTCGAGCTCGGAGAGCAGCGCATGCAACTGCTGGACGCGTTCGCCGGCGGCGGTAGCGGTGCTGGCGGCGACAGGTTCCCCACCGCCGGCGCCGGCAGCGGCGATCGGTTCCAACCCACCCACGGCGGCGGCGCTCACGCGGCGCTCCGGCGGAAGCGCTCGAGGGCGATCTCGTCGAGCTGCTCGCCTTCGCGCCGACCGACCTCGTGCTCGTGCTCGGCACGCCGGCGGTCCTTGAGGCGCTCGAGGATCTCGTGCTCGCGCGCGGCGTGGCCGAGCTGGGTGTCACGCTCGGCGACGTCGGCCTCGTGGCGCTCGAGCTCGCGCATGCCCATCGTGCGCTGCGCCTCGACGTGCTCGACGAAGGCCTGGCGTGCGAGGAGCTCGGCGGCGCTGACGGTACTCGCGCGCCCGCCCTCCCCGGCGGCGAGCCGCTGGTGGGTGAGAGCCTGCTCGAGGTGCTCCTCGACACGTTGTAGGCGGGCCTGGCTGCCGGCGCGCTGGGAGAGGGCGCGGGCGAGCTCCTGCTGGGCGAGGTTCTCCTTGCGCTGGCGCAGGGCGCGGATGCGCTCGAGGCGAAAGCGGAACGAGGGAGCGGTGCTCACGGCCGCGTAATCGGACGTGCGGCGCGGTTCTTGAGGGCGTATCCCGGTAGGGACGTGCTTCTGGGGTGCTCGAGGGTCAAGTGAGGCGATGGATCAGAGCCCACCCACCCGAAGGCGTGGTGGGCCCACGTCGAGCCCCGCGGTGACGGGTCCCGGAGGGGTAAGGCCATCGGCCGCATCCAGTGTGCGGGCCTACCGGGATACGTCCTTAGCCTACGACCACTCTTTAGGACCTCACGACCAGATCGGAGTAAGCTCTTGTGTATCCGCCACGGCCGCAGAGGCGAATCCATCGTTTTTCCCGGAAAATCCGAAGACGATTTTTGACCGACAGTTGGATTTATTCATCGAAACGTGATCCGAACTCCCCAACTATTCGTAAATCAAGCATAAGTCCGTACCGTCAAGGCATGGACCTGGAGAAACATCGGAAAGGCGGTCCGGCGGGACCGACCAATCAAGCAAACACGCCCTGGGGAAGAAGACATGAGCAAGAAAAAGTCGGACGAAGTAGTGATCACGCTTTCTCCGTTGCAGGTGGAGCAGGTGATGCGCGGGGCGGGCCGCAACCGCAACGGGACTGTGTCGAACCTACTGCTGGCGGCGTTGGACCACGCCTACCAGCCTGCGGAGAAGAACGGCGGTAGAGGGAGGCCCTCGCCGTTGCAGAAGGCCACGCGCGCGGCGCTGGAAGAGGCGCTCGAGGATCCGCAGCTCTCGCAGTCGCTGCTGCGGGGACTGGCAATCCTCGCCTCCTACGGCCCGGACCGCCCGTGGCGGGCGATCATCGACCTGGCCGGGCAGTTGGGGATGTCGCCGTCGACGACCCACCGTTACGTGAAGACGCTGCGGGCGGTGGGCCTGCTGGAGCAGAACCCCTCGACGCGCGAGTACCGCCCCGTGGCGGTGTAGTGCTCAGAGAGTGAGCCCGAGCGAGGGGATCGCGGAGATCCCGGAGAGATCGGCCTGCGCGTCCCCGAGCTCGGAGGCCACCCCCGGGTGCTCCTCGACGAGGACCTCCTCGGCGTCGAGTACCTCACCCGAGTGCAACGCGAGCGACTGCTCGAGCGAGGCTGCAAGCTCCAGCAGGCGCGCATCGGAGGCGGCGGGGTCAGCCGGCTCCTCGACGCGCTGGCGCAGGAACGCCTCGATCCGGGCGCGGTGCTCGAGCGTGGCGTCGAGCAGGGGGTCGCTGCCGGAGTGGTAAGCGCCGATCGCGATGAGGTCTTCCTTCTCGCGCAGCGCGGCGAGCGCCGATCGCAGGCGCTGCCCGGCGGCGAGGAGCTCGGGAGAGACGATCTCGCCGGTGAGGCGGGAGACGGACTGGAGCACGTCGATCGCTGGGTAGTGCCCGGCGTGGGCCAGCGAGCGGGTGAGGACGAGGTGTCCGTCGAGGATCGAGCGGACGGCGTCGGCGATCGGCTCGTTCAGGTCGTCGCCGTCGACGAGCACGGTGTAGAGACCGGTTATGGAACCCTCGGGGGAGGTGCCCGCGCGCTCCAGCAGCCGGGGCAGCAGTGCGAACACAGAGGGGGTGTAGCCGCGGGTGGCGGGGGGCTCGCCGATCGCGAGGCCGATCTCGCGCTGGGCGGTGGCGAAGCGGGTGACGGAGTCCATCATCAGCATCACGTGGTGGCCCTGGTCGCGGAAGTGCTCAGCGATGGTGGTGGCGGTGAAGGCGGCCTTGATGCGCACGAGCGCCGGCTCGTCGGAGGTGGCGACGACGACGACGGAGCGCTCGAGCGCCTCGCCGAGGTCGCGCTCGACGAACTCGCGCACCTCACGGCCGCGCTCGCCGACGAGCGCGATGACGTTGACGGTGGCGGAGGTCGAACGGGCGATCATCCCGAGCAGCGAGGACTTGCCCACGCCGGAGCCGGCGAAGATCCCCAGCCGCTGCCCGCGCCCGCAGGGGACGAGCGAGTCGAGCGCGCGCACGCCGAGCGCGACGCGCTCGCGGATGCGGGGCCGGCGCAGAGCGGAGGGCGGAGGGGCGATCGTCGAGCGGCGCCCCGCCCCCTCGTGACCCTCGCCGGCCACGCCCCCCAGCCCGTCGAGGGGGGCGCCGAGACCGTCGAGGACGCGCCCCAGCAGGTGGGGGCCGACAGGCACGCGGAAGGGAGCGCCGGTGGGGAGGACCTTGGTGCCGGGGCCGATGCCCTGAAGCTCGCCGAGGGGCATCAGCAGGGTGCGGCCCTCACGGAAGCCGACGACCTCGGCGGGAACCGCCTCGCGGTGGCTGGCCGAAACGGGGATGCGAGCCGAAGGCGAGTGTCTCCCGGCTTCGGTCGCCCCGACGAGGCACACCTCCCCGACCTCGGCCTGCAGCCCGGTGGCCTCGATGATCAGCCCGATGAGGTTGGACACGCGCCCGTGGCAGCGCACGAGGTCGGCGCCGGCGAGCGCCGCCCCAGCGCGGTCGAGGAGTTGGCTGCTCACGGCGAGGGCTCCCCGCCCTCCAGCTCCGCTTGGACGACCTCGCGGGCGCGCTCGAGCTGTGTGTCGACGGTGGCGTCGACCTCGCTCTCGAGCGTGCGCACGATCGCGCCGCCGGGCCCGACGCGGCGGTCGGCTTGGACGTCGCAGTGCTCGATGCCACCGACCTGGGCTTCGAGCTCGGCGACGGCGGCACTGACCGTGTGTAGATCGGCGGGGTCCACCAGCACGGTGACGAGCCGGCGGTCGGTCACGCGCCGCAGCGCGCCGCGGACGGTGTCGAGGACGCGCTCGGGCTGGACGGCGAGCGTGCCGGCGAGGATCTTCGCGGCGAGCGCGAGCGCGAGCGCGACGGCGTCGCGCTCGGTCTCCTCGGCGAGCTGCTCGCGCAGCGCCAGTGCCTCGGTAAGCGCCTGCCGCAGGGCGCTCGCGGCCGAGCGGGCCTCGGACAGGCCGTCTTCGCGGCCGAGGGCGAGACCCTCGGCATGGCCCTCGGCACGGGCGAGCTCGCGGATGCGCTCGGCCTCGGCGGCGGCGTCGGCGAGGATGCGCGCAGCGGTGCCGGGAGGCGGAGGCGCCGAGGGCTCGAGCTGCTCGAGAAGGTAGCTCACACCACCGCTTCCTCTTCGCCCTCGCCGTCCCCGGTGGAGAGCACGATCGTCCCGGCCTCCTCGAGGCGGCGCACGACGGCGACGATGCGGCCCTGGGCGGCCTCGACGTCGCGGCGGCGCTGGGGCGGCTGGATCTCCATCTCCTCCTTGAGCATCGCGGCGCCGCGCTCGGACATGTTGGTCAGGAGCTTCTCCTTGACGGCGTCGGGGACCCCGCGCAGCGCGAGTACGAGGTCCTTCTGGTTGGCCTCGCGGAGCACCTGCTGGATCGCGCGGTCTTCCAGGTTGGCGATGTCCTCGAAGACGAACAGCATCCGGCGGACCTCCTCGGCGAGCTCGGGGTCGGTGGCGGCGAGGTGCTCGAGCACCGCACGCTCGGTGGAGCGGTCGGCCTGGTTGAGGATGTCGGCGAGCGCCTTGGCCCCCCCGGCGGTGGAGTAGTCCTGCTCGACCACGGTGGTGACCTTCTGGCGGATCACCTCTTCGACCTGCTGGATCACGGAGGGGCTGGTCTCGCCCATGCGCGCGATGCGCAGCGCGATGTCGGGCTGCAGCTCCTCGGGCAGGCGGGCGAGAGTCTGGGCGGCGAGCGCAGTGGAGAGGTTGGCGACTACCAGCGCGATCGTCTGTGGGGCCTCGGTGCGCAGGAAGCCGACGATCTGCTCGGGGGGGGTGTGGCTCAGGAACTCGAAGGAGCGCGCCTCGTTGGCGCTGGAGAGCCGCGCGAGCAACTCCTCGGCGCGCTCCGGGCCGAGCGCGCGCTCGAGCACTTCGCGGACGAGCTCGACCCCGCCGATCACGTCGCCCACGCTTTCGGTGCCCGCAACGGCGGCGAGCTCGGCCAGGATCGCCTCGGTGGTGTGCTCCTCGATCGCGCCGAGCTTGGTCATTTCGAGGGAGAGGCTTTCGATCTCCTCCTGGCGGAGGTGCTGAAGGACCTCCGCGGCGCGCTCGGCGCCAAGGGCGGCCATCAGCACGGCGGCCTTGCGGCGACCGCCGAGGCGCATGGCTGGAACCAGTGCCCCCCCGCCCGCCACGGCGGGGACATCGGAGGCAGGGGGGAGCTGGATTGCCATCAGGCCTGCCTCACGATCGCGCCGGCGCAGATGCAGTCGTGGTCGCTCGTGCCCCGGTCAGCCGGCGCGATCGCTCGCCTGATCATCAGGGGCGGCCTCACGATCACGCTGGCGTTGGTGCCGACGCGGGCGCCTGGCGCCTGGGGGCTCGGTATCCGTCTGGGGTTGCTCACCGCATCGTGAGCCGGCGTGATCGCACCCCTCATCACTCCTCCTGCATCCAGCTACGCAGCTGCTGGGCGACGCGGTCGGGGTTCGACTCGGCGAGCTGCTCGACTTGGCGGCGTATCGGAGCTCCACCCCCCCCGCCGGCGCCGGCGGGTGAGGCGACGAGCGTGGGTGCATGGTCGGCAGGCCGCGGGGGGATTTCGCGTTCGAGCTCGGAGAGGCGCACGGGCAGCTCGAGCTCGCGCAGCCAGGAGGGCTCGTTGTCGAGGCCCTCCTGCTCGCGGCGGCGCAGCGCGCGGGTGGTGAAGAACAGGAAGAGCGCCGAGGCGAGGCCGATCAGGGCGTACTTGGCGTAGCCGAGCATCCCACCGGAGGAGCCTTCCGCGGCGGTGGCGGTGGGCTTGGCGAAGGCCATCTGAGCGACCGACACGGTGTCCCCGCGCTTGGGCTGCAGGCCGGCGGCGTTGGTGACGGCTTCCTTGACCGCGGTGACCGACGCGGCGGGCACGGTGCTGTCGAGCAGCACGGAGACGTGCTCGCTTTCGACTTCGCCGGGCGCGACGGTGGAGTGGGTGACGGTCTTTGCGACCCCAAGCGTAGAGCCGGTGATTTCGTGCTTGTAGTTGGACTTGCCGGAGGTCCCTGTCTGGGCGTAGGCGGGGATGTTGGCGGTGCCTGTTGCGCCGGCCCCGCCGCCGCCGGAGCCGGTGAGCGTTTCGATGTTCTTGCTCTGCTGCAGCGGCACGCCGGCCTTGCCGTAGGTGAGCGATTCCTGGGTGGTCTGGTTGGTGTTGAGGTTGGCGTACACCTGCACCACGGCCTTGCCGGGGCCGATCGTCTGGGCGAGCATCTCGTCGAGGCCGGCCTCCTGCCCGTCGTCGTAGCGTTCCTCGGCGGCCTGCTTGCCGTTGGCGCCGCCGCCGGCTTCGCCGCCCGGGGAGGGCCACAGCAGCTGGCCGGTGCCGTCGGTGATGGTGACCTTCTGCAGCTGCAGCCCGGGCACGGAGGAGGCGACGAGCTGGGCGATGCCACGTACGGAGGTCGAGCTCAGCGAGCTCGTCCCGCTGAGCAGGACGGCGGCGGAGGAGGCGTTCTGGCCTTCGCCGAAGAGCTGGTTCTGGGGGTTGGGCAGGACGAGCTCGACCTGGGCGCCGGAGACTCCCTGGATGTTGTCGATCGTCTGCTCGAGCTGGCCCTGCAGCGCGCGCTGGTAGGTGACCTGCTGCTGGAATTGACTTTCGCCGAGGCTCGATTTTTCAAACAGCGAGAAGCCGGGCTGGGCGTTGCCGAGCAGTCCGGCGCCGGCGAGCGCGACGCGGGCCCGGGCCGTCTCATTGGACTGCACCGCCAGCGCAGTGCCGTTGTTCTGCAGTTCGTAGCCGATCCCCTGCTCGCTGAGAGTGCTCGTCATCTTCCCGGTCTGTGCCGGTTCGAGGCCGGTGGCGAGCGTCGAGTAGGAGGGCCGGGAGACCAGGTGCACGAAGAGGTAGATGAACAGGATCCCGGCGACCGCGCCGGCGCCGAGGATCAGCCATCCGCGGGGGGTGAGTCGGGTGGCGAGCTGTTTTACGGGCATGGGTCAGGTGCGGGGTTTGGGAGGGGTATGGGGGAAGACGTGAAGTCGGCGTGGAGTAGTGGGAAGGCCGGTGTTGGATTGCTTAGAGGGAGTGGAGCTGCGGGAGTCGGTGTGAGAGGTGGTGGGGACTGTGAGGAAGCGTGCGGGGCTGAGGAGCGGCGAGATGAGGTAGTGAGCGCCTACACCTGGGTCTGGAAGATCTGCTGGGCGGCTTCGACTGCCTTGGTGCGAATCTGGGAGGCGAGCTGCATCGCGAGCTGGGCGTCCTCGACGGTGACCACGGCGCTCTCGGGGTTGGAGGCGGTGCCGGTGGCGAGCGCCTGGGCGGCGCCGGCGGCGCTCTGCTGAGTCTGATTCAGGGAGGAGATGGCCTGCGTGAGCGCCGTTCCAAAGCCACCGGATTCCCCGCCGCCGGTGCCTTCGACACCCGTGGAAGCTCCGCTCGCCCCAGCTTCGGAGACCCCGCCGATCCCGCCAACGCCCGTGCTCGCGCTGCTGCCGGCCGTCTGTTCGGCGCCGAGTGCTGGTGTGCTCGGGCTGAGGCCGGTGGCGGCTCCTGCGCCGGTGACGCCCGACGTTTCGCTTGGGCCCAGGCCGGCGACGCTCTGCGAAAGCACCCCACCGATCGCGCCGATCGGGGGCAGCGTCACTTGAGGATCCCGAGGGTCGCGGTGAACATCGACTTGGCGGTCTGCATCGCGGTCACGTCGGACTGGTAGGAGCGCGACTCGGAGATGAGGTCGACCATTTCGGTGACGGTGTTGACGTTGGGCATCTTCACATAGCCCTGCGCGTCGGCTTCGGGGTTGCCGGGGTCGTAGACCTCCTGGTCGGGAGTCTTGTCGGCGACGATCCCCGCGACCTGCACGCCGCCTGCGGGCGGATGCGTGAGAGGGCCGCCCACGCCCGCCGAGGCCGCGCCGCCGCCCGCCAGGCCGGCGTCGATGCTGCTCCCCGCGCCGGGCGTCCCGCCCGGGGCAAGTGCTTCGGAGAGCGTGGCTTCGAAGTTCGAGGAGGCGGAGCCGGTTTGCTGGAGGAGCACCTCCTGGCGCTGGTAGGGCTGGCCGTTGGCTGCTTTGGTCGTCTGCGCGTTGGCGAGGTTCTCGGAGGTGACGTCCATCCGCACCCGTTCGGCGCTGAGCCCGGAGCCGGCGATTTCGATGGCGTCGAAGAGACCCATCAGCTGACCCCCATCGCGGAGCGCAGGATTTCGTTGCGGGTCCCCATCACCTGCACGATCGCCTCGTATTCCAGGCCGTTCTCGGAGAGCTGCGCGGATTCCTGGTCGATGTCCACCCCGTTGCCTTCGGGCCCGACGACCTGGGAGCTGACTTCGGGCTTGAACTGCACTTCCGCGGGGGACTCCCCGTCGGCGAGCGCCGCGCGCAGCGCGCCCTGGAAGTCGAGGTCCTCGCGCCGGTAGCCGGGGGTGTTGGCGTTGGAGATGTTGTTGGTGAGCAGCGTCTGGCGCGCCCACGCGCCGCGCGCTGCGCTTTCCAAGGCAAGCTGGGTGGTGTCGATCAGTGACATCCGGTCGGTGAGGGACGGGGGTGAACGGTGAGCTGCCCTCCGTGGGCCTGACCGACTCGCATCCGTGTGAGTCGTCCCCGGGCAGGCCCGGTTGCTCCGGTCATCGGCAGGCCGACGGGGAGCTTGAGCGCGTCTGGGCCGGCACGTGGGGTGCGGCGGGCGCGGGACTGCCTCGGGGGGTCGGGGTGCGTGGGCTGAAACCGGGTGTGGGTTGCGGGCTGGGCGCGGGTGCTGGGCCGGCGCGTGGGGTGCTGGGCCGGCGCGCGGGTTGCGACAGGTGAGCAGCCACGGGCCCCGCAGTTGCTCCATCCGTCGAAGGCCGAGCACCCGTTCGCGCGGGAAGATTCCGTGGTGAGCTCCTCGCTGAGCACTCCTCTGAGCACGCCCGCGGCCCTTGGGTACCGGCCCCGGGCTTCCTTCCTGGACGAGCTGTTCGACCTCGACGGGATGCCGCGCGTCGGCGGGGTCCCCTTCGGCCCGCTGGTGGCGGAGCTGGAGCGGTTGGGACCCGAGGGGCTGGTCGAGGCGGGCCGCCGTCGCGACGCGGTGTTCATGCAGCAGGGCATCACCTTCGAGACCAGTGGCGAGAGCGGCGCCTCGCACGAACGGCCGTTTCCGCTGGACCTTGTGCCGAGGGTGCTGAGCGGCGCGGAGTGGCGCGAGATCAAGCGCGGCCTCGCGCAGCGCATCCGCGCGCTCAACCACTTCGTCGACGACGTCTACCACGCCCGCGAGATCGTGCGCGAGGGGCTCGTGCCGTGGCGGCTGGTGGCCGGCTGCCCGCACTTCGCGCGGGCCGTGCACGGCATCCGGCCCCCCGGCGGCGTCTACACGCACGTGGCGGGCTGCGACCTCGTGCGCGACAGCGACGGCGCGTGGAAGGTGATCGAGGACAACGTGCGCATCCCCTCGGGCATCTCCTACGTGCTGGAGAACCGCGCCGCGATGGCGCGCTTGGTGCCCGAGCTGTTCGCCTCCTACCGGGTGCGCCCCGTGGACCACTACCCACAGCTGCTGCTCGGGGCGCTGCGCTCGGTGGCGCCCTCCGCGGAGAGCGAGGCGACGGTGGTGGTGTGGACGCCCGGCCCAGCCAACCCGGCGTACTTCGAGCACGCCTTCCTGGCGCGGCAGATGGGGGTGGAGCTGGTCGAGGCCTCCGACCTGGTGGTGCGCGACGACGTGCTCTACATGCGCACCACCCGGGGCCTCGAGCGGGTGCACGCGGTCTACCGCCGGCTGGACGACGACTACGTCGACCCGCTGGAGTTCCGGCCCGACTCGCTGTTGGGGGTCCCCGGGCTGGTGCGCGCCTACCGGGCGGGTAGCGTGGCGGTCGCGAACGCGTTCGGCACCGGGGTGGCCGACGACAAGGCGATCTACTGCTTCGTCCCGGAGATGATCCGCTTTTACCTGGCGGAGGAGCCGATCCTCGAGAACGTCCGCACCTACCTGCTCTCGGACCCCGAGGTGCTCGAGCACGTGCTCGGCCGCCTCGAGGAGCTCGTGGTCAAGCCGACCGGGGAGTCCGGGGGCCGCGGGGTGATGATCGGCCCGCACGCTGGGGAGGCCGAGATCGCCCACATGCGCGAGGTGATCCGAGGGCACCCCGACCGGTGGATCGCGCAGGACGTCGTACGCCTCTCGACCGTCCCCACGGTGGACGCCGAGGGACGCCTGCAGCCCCGCCATGTCGACCTGCGGCCGTTCGCGGTATTCGGCGAGCACATCGACATCGTCCCCGGGGGTCTCACGCGAGTGGCCCTGGAGGAGGGCTCGATGATTGTCAACTCCTCCCGCGGAGGTGGCTCGAAGGATACGTGGGTGCTGGAGGACGGCGACGACGCTGACCGCGCGGGGCCGCCGATCGCCGACACCCTGCCGCCGGCGCTGCCGGACTTGCGGTATGGAGAGTGGACCGGGCAGCAGCAACAGCAGCAGCAGGGCCGGAGCTGATGCTGGCGCGCATCGCCCACGAGCTCTACTGGCTCGGCCGCAACCTCGCTCGCGCCGAGTTCACCGCGCGGGCGGTGGAGGCGGTCTTCCAGGCCGAGCTGCAGGGGGCCTCGGAGAGCGTCTCGAGTGTCAGCTTCGGCTCGGGCCGTCTGCGGGCGATGCTGGGAGACACAGAGCGGGGCTCGGGACGCAGTGAGGCCCTGGGGAGCCTGACCCTGGACGGGCGGCGGCCGGGCTCGATGCTGGCGAGCATCGAGCGAGCCCGGGAGGGGGCGCGTACGGTGCGCGACGTGATCAGCGCCGAGATGTGGGAGGCGATCAACACCACCGCCCTTGGCCTGCGCGACGGCGGGCAGCCGGGGTGGACGGGGTGGACGGGAGTCGATTCCTCGGCGCCCGCCGGCCCGTACGTGGCCTCCCAGTACGTCAAGCAGCGCACGGCGCTGATCTGGGGGGTGGCCGACCGCTCGATGCTGCGCGACGAAGCTAAGTGCTTCCTGGACGCGGGGGGCACGATCGAGGTCTCGGACATGGTGCTGCGGATGCTGCGTATCGCGCTGCCGCCCTCCTCTGACGGCGCCGACGCGACGCCCGCGGACGGGCACGCCCTGATCCTGCTGCAGGCGGTGGGCGGCTTCCACGCCTACCTGCGCGCGGTGACCGCTCCGCCGAACGCCCAGCCGGTGGCCCGCTTCCTGCTGTTCGAGCGCGCCTACCCAGACTCGGTGGCGGCGTGCGTGGACTCGCTGCACGAGGCGTTCGCCGCCGCCGACGCGGGCCCGCGCAACTCAAAGCCCGTGCTGCGCGTCAGCCGCTTGGCGGCTGACCTGGACTTTCAGCGCCGCACGCTGCCCGACGGGGCCGAGCTGACGGGGATCTGCGAGCGCACCCAGCAGGAGCTGGCGCGCCTGGACCACGACGTGGCCGAGCGCTACTTCGCCGGGGCCACGCCGGCAGGGGCCAGGAGGTGAGCGAGGCGTGCACTTCGCGATCCGCTACCTGACCGAGTACCTGTACGACGCTCCGGTGAGCGACAACCTCAACGCCCTGCGGGTGCGTCCGGCGACGACCTCCTCGCAGCGCTGTGACGAGTTCCACACCCGCATCGACCCCGAGGCGCGCGTCAGCCGCCACCTGGACTACTTCGGCACCGAGGTGCTCGAGTTCGGCATCCCCACCGACCACGACCGGCTCACCATCGACGTGCGCGCGCGAGTGGTGACCTCCGACCCGGCGGACCCCCCCGCTGGATCGTGGGCGAGCCTGCGCAGCCCCTCCTACCTGGATGCGGCGGGAGAGTTTGCGCTGCCGTGGCAGGACCAGCCCTCGATCGACGGCCTGCGGGAGCTCGACGCAGCACTCGACGCCGTCAGCCCCCTACAGGCCGTGGAGCGGCTGTGTGAGTTGATCCCCGACCGCTTCGAGTACCGCCCGGGGGTCACCTACGTGGGTTCGACCGTGGCCGACCTGCTGCACGCGCAGGCGGGGGTGTGCCAGGACTTCGTGCACCTCTCGCTGGTGCTGCTGCGCCGCCGCGGGATCGCGGCCCGCTACGTGTCGGGCTACCTGTGGGCGGCCCCCGAGGACGGGAGCTCGGACTCGGTGGAGGTGGACACCCACGCCTGGCTGGAGGCGCTGCTGCCCGGGGATACCAGCTCTCCGACCCACGGCGAGCCGGTGTGGGTGGGGGCCGATCCCACCAACCGCCGACTGGCGGGGGAGACCCACGTGAAGATCGGACACGGGCGCTTCTACGCCGACGTGCCCCCGGTCAAGGGTCTGTACCTGGGCGGGGTCAACTCTCAGCTGATGGCCGCGGTGAGCATCTCGCGCCTCGATCCTCAGGCTGGGGCGCGGGCATAGCGGTGGGGGTGCGGGCGCTCTGCTACGCGCTGTGGTCCACGCGGTGCACGCGGCGGGGGGCCTGGTTGGCGTAGCCGTGGGCGGCGCGGCCCGCGCGGGCTGTCGTGCGCAGGTCGCACAGCAGCGCCTCGCGCATGCACTGCAGCGTTGCGCTCGTGCGCTCGTGCAGGGCCGCAGCGCGTTCAAGGGGAGTGCGCGCGGAGGCTGGGGGTCGCTCGGGGAGGTCTGCGGTCAGTGCGTCCCACTGGGGCGCCAGCGAGCGCAGGTCCTCGATCCGGCCGTCGCGGGCGAGCTGCAGCTCGCGCTCGGCGAGCTCGAGGATCGCCTCGTAGGGGTCGAGCAACGAGTCGATCTCCGTGGTGGGCGCAGGGGCGACGGTTGCTACGGCGGCGGTGCCCGTGTCGCGCTCGGTGCTCACGCGGCTCTCCCTTGTGCGATCTCCACCCACGACTCGCGCAGGTCACCCAGGATCTCCGAGACCTCCTCGAGCTTGTCGGCGTCGAGGTTCCACCGCGCACGGTTGACGTGGGCCAGACTGAACTGGTAGATCGCGTGCAGCTGCTCGGCGAGCTCGGCGCCCTGCTCGAAGTCGAGGACCCCGTCGAGGTGCGCGACGATCTGTTCGGCGTGGCGCAGCGTGTTGTGGGCGCGCTCCACTTCGCGCGCTCGCATCGCGTCTGCCGCCTGGCGCAGGAAGCGGCGCGCGCTGTCGTAGAGCATCACCACCAGTTGCGCCGGGGCTGCGCAGAGCACGGCGTTCTCGCGGTATGCCTGTGGTGATGCCGTCATGGGGGTCACGGTCTTCGTTCGCTCCTTTGCTCAGCTTGCCGGTGGGCTGTCCTGGTGATCGGTCGCGCCCGCTCGAAGTTGAGGGCGTTTCCGGGGCGCCCCTGGCTGAGCGGGCGCCCGGGTGGCTTCGCGCGGGGTAGGCCCTTAGCCGGAGGACTTGGAGCCGGAGGAGCTCGAGCCGCCGGCGAGCGAGTCGAGCTGAGCGCTCAGCCACGAGGACTGAGACTGGCTTTCGGCGAGGACCTTTTCCATCGCGGCGAATTCGGACTCCAACGTTTTCTGGCGTACCGCGAGCATTTCGTTCATGGTCGCGATCTTGGTGCCCAGTTCCGCGGTCTGGGCGCTGTCGCCGGTGAGACGCGCTTCCAGCGAGCCTCCCGGGCCGGCGTTTGCGTTGATCAGTTCCTGGAAGCCTTTCGACCAGCTCTGCAGCATCTGTTCGACGCCCGCCGGGTTGGCCTGGATCGCGGCTTCCAGCTGCGCGGTGTTCACCGTCAACTGTCCTTCCACCGACGCCTGCGAGGGGGTCCCGTTGCCGGTCGGCGCGCCCGTGCTGATACCGATGTCCGCGAGGCTCGCCATCCCCGCCGGCAGTTCCTTGCCCGGTTCGTAGATCGACTGGCGCATCCCGATGAGCAGGTTCCCCAGTTCGAAGTCCCCAAACAGCGTGCCCGTCTGCAGTTCGGCGGTGCTCGCCGGGTCGGCCGGGGGCTTGGTCGTCAGCTGCGTGTTGACCGTCCCGATCGTCGAGTTGTAGAGGGTCACGAACGCCTGCACCTGCGCGGCGATCGCGCTCACGCTGGGCCCCGGGGGCTGCACCTCGACGGTCACCGGCCCGGTGGTCGTGGTCAGCGCCTTCAGTTCCAGGGTCACCCCCGGGATCGCGCTCGTGAGCTTGTTCGAGGCGGAGTTCCCCGCGACCCCGTCGACGGTATATTCCGCGTTCACGCCTTCTTTTGCCGTGCCCGCCTGTTCGACGAGTATGCCCCCCGGGTCCGAGACGGCGATGAAGCCCGCGCCCGTGGCGCCCGTTTCGCGTGTGGAGAGCACCACCGTTTCGCTCCCCACGGCCGCCGCGTAGACCGTCGCGGTGGAGTCCGAGTTGATCTGCTTGGCCAGCTCTTCGGCGGTTGTGCCCGCTGCGACTTCGATTTCCGCGCCGTCGATCGTCAGTTTTTCGGCGGCCGCGGGGATTTTGAACGTGAACGTGCGCTGCCCGGAGTTCGCGAGCTTCGTGACTTCCACCTCGTAGCCGCCCACCGCCGCGCCCGTCGTGGCGGTGGCCGCGATCCGGGTGGGTTCGCTTGAGGTCACCGACTGGGAGGTGTTGAAAAGCGCCGGCGAGCCCAGTTCCTGGGCGTCGAAGGTGAGCTGCGTGAGGCTGCTCTGGATCGACTGCAGCTGCGCGTGCTGCCCTTCCAGGGTGGTCTGCTCGTCGGTGAAGCGCGTAATCGGCGCCCGTTCGACCCCCATCAGCGCGGAGATGATTTCGCCGGTGTTCAGCCCCGAGGAGAGGCCGTTGAAGCTGATCGGCGCGCCCGTGGTGGATGAGCTCACGGTGGTCACGGCTGTTCCCTCCTACTCCACCGGCGCTCCGGCCGCGACTTCGAGCGCCTGCGCGGGGGACAGCGTCCTCAGTACGTTGCCGCCGCGGTCGCGCACCTCGATCCTCGTGCGCCCGCTCTGCTCGTCCCGTGAAAAACGCAGTTCGCGGCCCTGGGCGCTCAACGCTTCGTGCCTCTGCGCCGCGCTGGCCACCTGGTCGAGCACCTCCTGCGGGGGGCTCGCGGGGACGGTTTCGAGCGAAACCGCCAGCTCACTGGCGAACGACGCGCCGGCGCTCTGGGGCGCCGCGGACCGTCTTGCCGCTGCGAGGGGGGGCGCCGGCTGGGCGGCGGCTGGTCCCTGGGGTGGTGTGATCGGCGAGCTCATGCTGGTTTCCTCCTGAAAGCACTCTTCACGGACCCTTCCGTGGGCCGCTTTGCTCTTGGGTGTTTTCATCCTGATCGGCTGGTCGTCGAAAAACTTTAGGCCCGTTCGTTCAGGCCGTTCGAGTGTCTGCCCGCGATTGCGGTCTCCCACGTACTCACGGTCATCGACCGCTCAGGGCGATCTGTGAGGGCGCCCCCAGGCGTTTGAATACTTGCCGGCGGCCGGCTCCTTGCGAGCGTCGGCCTACCGCTCAAGCTCGCCCACCTGTGTGCCGATCAGTGCGGGGTCTTTGCTGGATCGACTCCCTCGAAATCCTGGAATGGGTCGTGGGGGCCGCTCTGCGGGGACGCACCACTTTCCCTCGAGAGTCGGAGCACCCACATGAAAACTATGGAGCAACGCGCTGCCAGGATCTCGGCCACCGAGGTGCTGTCGCTGTGGCGGGAGTACAAGCACACCGGGGACCTCCGCCTCCGCGACCGCCTGATCTTCACGTTCACCCCGATGGTCCGCTACATCGTCTACCGCAAGGTCCGCGAGGTCCCCGCGCAGTGCGACGTGGAGGACTTCCTCTCCTGCGGCCTGGAGGCGCTGATCCACTCGATCGAGCGCTACGACCCCGCGAAGGGCGCCACGCTGGAGCAGTTCGCCTGGACGCGCGTCCACGGCGCCGTGCTCGACGAGCTGCGCCGCCACGACTGGGCGCCCCGCTCGCTGCGCCGCGCCGAGCGCGCGATCAACGGCGCCCGCGAGAGCTTCACCGCGGAGCACGAGCGCCGGCCCTCGCGCGAGGAGCTCGCCGTCGCCGCCGGCATGAGCCCCGCCGAGCTCAGCGGTCGCCTCGACGAGCTCGCGCTCGCGGAGGTCGGCTCGCTCAACAAGACGATCCGCTCCGAGGACTCCACCACGATCGAGCGCATCGACACGCTCGAGAGCGAGGACGAGGGCTGCGACCCCGCCCTCTCCGCCGAACGCTCGGAGGCCAAGGAGCGCTTCCGCGCCGCCTTCGCCGAGCTGCCACCGCGCGAGCGCCAGGTCGCCGTGCTGCTGTACGTGGAGGGGCGTACGCTGCGCGACATCGGTACGCGCCTCGGGGTCTCCGAGAGCCGCGTCTCGCAGATCCACACCGAGCTGCGCCGCCGCCTGCGCGAGTGCCTCTCAAGCGACGAGTCGCTGTTCACCGTAGTCTGACGCCCCTGGCCCGCGCGCCCGCGCGGGGACGATAGGGGGCATAGGGGGCAACTGGGGGAGTCCGCACCGTCTCCCGTCGGATCCTCTCAGAATCCCCTGGGACCGCCTAAAGAATCCTCGGCGCTGGGCGATCACCCGCACTGAGATGGACCTCGGCCTCTACATCGCTGCCTCCGGCATGGTCGCTGAGCAGACCCGCCAGGCGCAGCTCTCCAACGACCTCGCCAATGCTTCCACGCCTGGTTACAAGGCCGAACAGTCACCCCAGCACAGCTTCGGGGAACTGCTGCTCTCCAACACCTCCACCGGGCAGCCGGTCGGCTCGATGAACACCGGGGTGCAGCTTGGCAAGAGCGTCGTCGACCTGACGCCCGCGGGGATGCAGTCGACCGGCCAGCCGCTGGACTTCGGGATCGTCGGTACGGGCTTCTTCGCGGTGCGCACTCCTCAGGGGGTCCGCTACACCCGCGACGGGCAGTTCACGACCTCCGCCTCCGGGCAGCTCGTGGACGGTGCCGGTGATGCCGTGCTCAGCCAGTCCGGCGCCCCGATCCGGGTGGGTGCCGAAGGCGCCGTGCCCGCCGGCGCGTTGGGTGTCTTTAACGTTCCCGGTGCCGCCAAGCAGGGGGAAAACCTCTACACCGGCACGCCCTCCGGGCACGCCGCGGGGACCGTGCGCTCGGGGGTGCTCGAGGAATCGGGTGTCAACCCCGCGCGCACGATGGTCGAAATGATCGGCTCCCTGCGCAACTTCCAGTCCGGCCAGCAGGCCATCCAAGCGATCAACCAGACCCTCCAGGCCGCCTCCACCCAGGTTGGCTCCCTCGACGGGTCTTGACAGGAGGCGCACGATGCTCGAAGGACTGTACGCAGCCGCCTCGGGGATGGAAGCCCAGCAGCAGCAGCTCGACGCGATCGGCAACGACCTTGCGAACGCCTCGACCACCGGCTACAAGGCCGAACGCGTGGGCTTCCGCGAACTGCTCTACAACCAGGTCGACCTCGCCGGCACCGTCACCACCCAGGGCGCCGGCGCCGCCGCGCAAACGATCGGCCGCGACCAGGCCCAGGGCTCGATCCAGAGCACCGGCAACCCCCTCGACGTCGCGATCGAGGGCCCCGGGTTCTTCACCGTCCGGCGCCCGGGCGGCACGGTCGCGCTCACGCGCGACGGCTCCCTGCAGGTGGACGCCAAGGGGCAGCTCACCACCGCCGAAGGCGCTCTGCTCGATCCGCCGCTCACGCTGCCCCGGGGGTCCTCGCCCAGCGAAGTCGCGATCTCCCCTGACGGCACCGTCAGCGTTGGGACTAAGACGATCGGCAAGCTCGCGCTCGTCACCGTCGCCTCGCCCGACCACCTGCTCGCCGCCGGGGGCAACCTGTTCACGGCGAGCGCCTCCTCCGGGCGCCCCCGTCCAACCTCTGGCGCCACCATCAAGCAGGGGGCGCTGGAGGGCTCCAACGTGGACGTCGGCAACGACATGGTGCAGATGATGGGCGCGCAGCGCAGCTACCAGCTGGAGAGCTCCGCCATCCAGACCGAAAACCAGATGCTCTCGATCGCCAACCAGCTCGTCACCTCATGAGCTCGCTCGCCCCGCTCACCGCCGCGCTGGCCGAAACGGGGACTCGCGCCGCAGGCGCGTGTCCCCCGGCTTCGGTTGCCTCCACCGGCCTGTCCGTGCTCGACGAAGCGCACGCGCCGGCCTCGGTACGGGATGGCTCTGCGTCGGTCAAACAGGCCTACGCCTCCGCCCAGGGCTTCGAAGAGATGCTCCTACAGCAGCTCTCCTCCTCGCTCGTGCAGAGCAGCGGCCTCTCCGGTGAAGGCGAATCCTCCGGCGAAGGCTCAGGCGAAGAAGGCTCCTCCGAAGCAGGCGGCGAAGCGGGCGGCGGGATGCTCTCCTCGCTGTTGCCCCAGACGCTCACCGAAGGGGTGATGCGCGCGGGCGGTCTCGGTCTCGCCGGGCAGTTGATGCACTCGCTCGACCCCTCCGCCTCTGCGACCACCGCGCCCACGGGCGCCCACGTGACCGGTGGCGCGGCTGCGCCCGCTGGCGCTGCCTCTGCTCCTGCGCCGGCCGCTGCCACGAACGGCACTGTTGCTGCTCCCTCGCCGAGCGCCGCCGCGCCCGGGGCCGCCGCACAGACCGGGGGTGCGTCCGCATGAGCGCCACGCCGACGCTGCGACCGGGGCCGCGGGGCACGACGCCCCGCGCGCACGTGCCTGTTGCCGTGCTCACACACGTGGACGATCCCCCCCTGCCCCCCCTCGTGGAAACCGATCCGCTCGGCTCTGACGTGCTCGCCCGCGGGGACGGGGCTCTGGTCCCCGCCCTGGTGGAAACCGATCCGCTCGCCTCCGACGTGCTCGCTCACCTCGACGGGCAGCTCGCCTCCGTACAGCGGCTGCTCGAGGTCGTGCTCGAGCAGGGGGCCGCGATCCGTGCGCGTGACGTGCATACGGTTGTGCGCTTCGCTGGGCTGCTGCACGGCGAGCTCGCCCGTCGCGGCCCCCTCGAGGAGACCCGCTCGGCGCTGCTCGAGCGCGCCGGCGCCCTCCTCGGGATCCCCGCGCAGGCGGTCACGCTCAGCCGGCTCTCGGTGCTTCTGCACCCTGCGCACGCGCTGCTTGCCGCCGAGCGCTCCGCGCAGCTGCGGGGCCTGCTTGAGGAGCTCCGTCGCGAGCACTCCTGCAACCGCGCTCTGATGCAGATCGAGCTCTCCTTCCTCGACCACCTCATGCAGTCGCTCGCGCTCGACGCCGGCGTGCACGGCTACGACCCCCGCGGCACCGCCACCTCCAGCGCGAGTGCCGCTCGCCACGGCGCGCTGCGCGTGCTCGACCTCTCGGCTTAGCGGTAGGCACTCCCCATGTCCATTCCCACCCTCCAGGGACTCCAGACCGCCCTCTCCGGCCTGCTCGCCCAGCAGGACGCGATCGACGTCACCGGCTCCAACATCACCAATGCCAACACCGAAGGCTACTCCCGGCAGACCGCCGTCCTGCAGACCGCCGAACCGCTGCACATCGCCGCGCTCTCTGCCGTCACCGGCGAGGGTGCCCAGCTGGGCACCGGCGTCACGGTGGCGACGATCACCCGCATCCGCAACACCTACCTCGATGCTCAGTTTCGCGCTCAGAACACCGCCCTCGGCGCCGCCTCCACCCAGGCCGAAGAGCTTGGGCAGGCTCAGAGCGTCCTGAACGAACCTTCCTCTACGGGGCTCGCCTCCCAGCTCTCCGCCTTTTGGAGCTCCTGGAGCGAACTCGCGGTCTCGCCCTCCGAAGAAGCCCGGGTCGGCGTCGTCTCCGCCGCCACCCAGCTCACCGGCACCCTGCACCAGCTCTCCTCCGAGCTTCAGTCGATCGAAGGTCAGGCCGCCGCCCAGTACGCCGCGGTTACCGGACCCTCCGGCGAAGTCGCCTCCGACGCCGCGCAGCTCGCCGAACTCAACCACCAGATCAAGCTCTCCCTGCAGGCTCACCAGCAGCCCAACACCCTCGAAGACAGCCGCGATCTGCTGCTCGACAAGCTCTCGGCGCTCGCTTCGGTCACCGTCACCAAGGAAGCCGACGGCACCGACACGGTCACCTTCGGCAACGCCGCCCTGCCGCTCGTCGCCGGGTCCACCGTCAACTGGCCCCAGGCGCTCACGCCGGCCGCGGGCGGGCAGCTCGGGGCGCTGCTTGAACTTTCGAGTCCCACCGGTGCGCTCGCCTCCTACCAGGCCGGTCTCAACGAAGTCGCCGCGACGCTTGCCTCCTCCGTCAACGCGATCCACACCGCCACCCCCTTCTTCAGCGGCACCACCGCCGCCACGCTCGAAGTCGCCGTCACCCCCGCTCAGGTCGAGGCCTCCTCGGAAGGCACGTCCGGTGCCAACAACGTCGCGCTGGCCCTCGCCGGCCTGCGCGGTGGCGCTGCCGACCAGCGCTACGCCGCGCTCGTCGTCCAGATCGGCTCCGGTGTGCGCAACGCGAAGACCGATCAGGAAACCTCCCAGGCCGTGCTCACCGCGGTCTCCAACCAGCGCCAGGCCGTCTCTGGCGTCTCCCTGGATGAAGAAATGACCAACCTCATCACCTTCCAGCGCGGCTACCAGGCCTCCGCGCAGGCGCTCAACGTGATGAACGAAATGCTCAACACCCTCATCAACGAGACTGGCTTGTGAGCACCCCATGAGCGCGCGCATCACCTCCGACATGGTCACCTCCTCCACGCTCGCCGGGATCGACTCCGCGCAGGCCGCCCTGGCTCGCACCCAGGCGGAACTCTCCTCCGG
This sequence comes from uncultured Solirubrobacterales bacterium, assembly GCA_963701215.1. Taxonomy (GTDB): domain Bacteria; phylum Actinomycetota; class Thermoleophilia; order Solirubrobacterales; family Solirubrobacteraceae; genus Palsa-744. Next base: position 2,123,386 of record OY969580.1, on the reverse strand, counting down.
GCGGACGATCCTCGAACCCTCCGACAACCCCTTCGGCGCGAGCCAGGTCATCACCCTGCAGAGCGCCCTCGACGGGCTCACCTCCTACGAAAAGAGCGCCCAGGACGGGGTCTCCTGGATGAACACCGCCTCCGGCGCGCTCTCCTCGATCGACTCCCAGGTGCAGCGCGTTCGCGAAATCCTCCTGCAGGCGGCCAACGGGACCAACTCCCCCTCCGACCTCGCCGACCTCGCCGGCGTGGTGGAAAAGCTCACCGAAGGCGTCAAGCAGGACGCCGATACCCAGTACGCCGGCCAGTACGTCTTCTCCGGCACGCTCACCTCCACCGCCCCTTACGCCCAGGGGCCGGAAGACGAATACCACGGCAACGCCGCTCCCATCACGCGTGCGCTCGGCCCCGGGGCCTCTGTCAACGTGGCCGTCAACCTCTCCTCCGCGCTCGGCTCCGGCTCCGGCGCCGCCGACGGCAAGCTGCTCGACACGCTGCGTACGATCGCCCAGAACCTCCGGGAAGGCGCCAACCCCGCCGCCGTGGAAGCGCTCAGCACCACCGACCTCGGACACCTCGACGCCAACCTCACCTCGCTCACCACCCTGCAGGCCGAAGCGGGGGCTGTCACCGACCAGCTCAACCTCGCGCTCAGCCGCATCTCCTCGCTGCAGACCACCGCCACCGAGCAGCTTTCAAACGTCCAGGACGCCAACATCGCCAAGGTCTCGATGGAATACTCCAACGAGCACGCCGCCTTCGAAGCGGCGTTGAAAGCCGGCGCGTCGATCGTGCAGGAGTCCCTGCTCGAATTCCTGCACTAGCCCCATGTCCTTGACCGCCACCACCTACGAGAGCTCCCGTTTCGGGACGTTCGCCATCCCCGCCGAGGAGGTGCTCGAGTTCCCGATCGGACTGATCGGCCTTGGGGGGCTGCGCTACGCGCTGCTCGACCGCAACCCCGGCACGGGCTTTCTCTGGCTGCACTCCCTCGAAGACCCCGGCCTTGCGCTTCCCGTCATCGACCCCCGCAGGTTCTTCTGCCCATTCACGTTGGAGCTCACTGACGAGGACCGCGAGCGGGTCGGGGCTCCCGACCCTGCCTCTGCGGAGGTGTACGTCACGGTGCGCACGGCTCCCGACCCCGCCGATATCTTCGTGAACCTCCGTGCTCCCCTCGTCGTCTGGGAGCTTCGCGGTCACCAGGTGCTCAACACCGGGCCCGGGGCCGAGCTGCGTGTTCCGCTCTTTGCAGTGGATGCTGCATAATCACGCCCCATGCTGATACTTACGCGCCGCGCCGGTGAGCGCGTCGTGATCGGCGACGACGTGCTCGTCACCGTCATGGAGGTCTCCGGGCAGACCGTCCGCCTCGGGATCGCCGCTCCCCAGGGGCTGCCCATCTACCGCGAGGAGATCTGGCTCGCCGTCAAGGAGGAGAACCGCGCTGCGGCGGAGGCTGCCGCCGATGCGCTGCCTGCCGCAGCGCCTCCGGCCGGCGGCGCTGCGTAGCGACTCTTGCAGGGCCGCCGAGGCGGGTAGGGGAGACCTCTCAGGTGACCCACACGATGTCCCCGATCTGCAGCATCGGGTACACCGCAGCGGCGGTTTCCACCGGCAGCTCCACGCAGCCGTTGGACTGGGGGAAGCCGTAGGAGGCGCGCGGGTAGCCGTGCACCGCGTCGCCACCGTTGAAGTAGTTGACCCACGGGACGTCCGGCGCCACGTAGTGGACGCCGTCCGGGTCCGTGCCCACCATCGTCGTGGACACGTCACGGGCGAAGATCGGGAAGATCCCCTGCGCCGTTTCCGCGCCCGCCACCCCCGTGTTCGCTGGGGTGCTCAGCGCCACGTGCTCGCCCTGGTGCACTTCCAGGGTCTCCGGGAGCGACTCGGTGACCGTCACCCACGTGTACGGGCGCGGGTTGCGGTGGTACAGCGACTCCACGATCAGCAGCAGGTGCCACGTCTCCGCGTTCGGTTCGCCCGTCGGTTCGAGGTCGTGATCTTCCTGGAAGACCTCCAGCCCCCCTTTGGTGGTCTCATCGAGCTGGCCCTCTTCGACCGGGGGGGCGTTCGCGGGGTCCGGGGCGAGCCTGCCGTGGGGAGGACGGAAGGCGTGTTCCGCCGCTTCCTTGATGGTCTCCTGACGCGGGGCCAGGTGCACCTTGTAGCGCGGGTGCAGCCTTGCGCCCAGATAGCCCAGGCGCGCGAGCGCCTGCTGCAGGCCCGTGATCGACGGGCACTGTACGTGTAGGGGCAGGACGTGCCGGCGCCCCAGGCTCGAGTGGCCCGTCGCGTACGTGTGCGCCCACACCGTCAGGGTGTACGTCGAGCACGGCGCGAGCGTCGCTGCCGGGGTAAAGCTCTCGGTGTTGCCCACCGTGCTCCACGTGCCCGCCACCGCAGGGATCAGCGTGGGCCTTGGTGAGTCCTTCGCGGGGGGCGCCGACAACGTCACGCTCAGCGGGTCCGTCCCATTCTTGACCGTCTGTCCGGGCACGCTCACGAGGCGCGTCGGGGTCAGCGGCGGGGGCGTCGAAGCGCCCGCCAGCCCGGAACCCAGCAGGTTGCCCACGCTGTGGCGGTGCGTCAGCGCTGCGCCGACGGCCACCGCCACGACCACTGCGGCCATCAGCAGCACGCCAGTCGGTACGGTTCGTCTGCGCCGGGCTCCCGGCGTGCCATCTGCAACCACGCGATCCTGGCGACCCGAGAAGCGTCTACCCACGATTCGCCCGCGATCTGGACGCGCGCCCATGAGGGCACAGGCTAACGCATCTCCCCGGCGCCTTCGGGACTCGTTCCGATGAGTCGTCTGTTCGGCTGTTGCGTGGCCGGGTGGCTGCGCGTTCGCACGTTCCAACCCGTAACCTTCTCACCGTGGCCCTGCGACCTGCCTCGATCCTCCTCGCTGTCCTCGCGCTCGCCGTGGCGCCGCCTGCCGCGCTCGCCAGCTCGGGGAACGCGGCCGCCACGCGGGCCTACATCCAGGCCAACTACGCGCTTGTGCGCGCCGGCCGGGCCAACCTCGCGACTGGCAACGCGGCCCTCAAGAGCCTCGTGCGCCAGATCACCGGCGAATGCCCGCTTGCGGCCGCTGAATCTCCTGAGAACCACGACTCCGAACAGCTCTCCAACGAGGTCGCGGGTGCGCTGACCATCGTTGCCTACCACCCCGACGCCGCCGCAATGGGCGCCTTCGCCCGCGCGGTCCGGGGCCTGCACTGGAGCAACCGTGTTCTCACGCGCGAGGTCAGGACCTACGCCACCCAGCTCCAGGGGCTCGCCACGCTGGCGCCGCCGGATGTCTGCAGCGACGTCAAGGCGTGGGCCGCCGGCGGCTTTCAGGCGCTGCCCGCGAGCACCGTTCAGTTCGACACTCGCTACTACGCCGTTGACATCGAAGCCGAAGAGGTCCCCCTTAAGCTCTTTTCGCCCTTCGAGAGCGCCGGCGAGGCGTCCTTGGTGCGCCGTACCAAGCAGCTTGAAACTCCGCTGGCCGAAGCCGAAGCCAACGCCGTGTCGGACTACACGCAGATTCTTGATGCGCTCAAGCTGAACCCCTGATGGCTCTATACACTCTCGGGCGCCTTTCTTCTCCCGCCGGAGTAGCTCAGCTGGTTAGAGCAGCGGAATCATAATCCCCCATCCGGGGGTCTGATTCTCGCCTCGGGCCTCAAGAAAAGCCCCGCAAATCGAACCTTTTTGAGTATATCATGGGGTGCGGCGGGGCGCTCAGATTTCTCTACGGATTTCTCCAGAGGGCCGCTCCGGGGGCGCGGAGGGTCGAAATTGGCTCTTGGAGCGGTGATCGCAGGCTCCCGCCGGGTCGAGCGGACGCGCCGGCGCCGAGCACGAGGCGCAGGACGAAACTCGTTGGCCGCCCTGCTGCCTTGGTGGTCAGTGATAGGGATGAACGGACAAGCAACAGCCAACTTGCCGGCTGCGCTGGAGGAGGATCGACTTCTTCGCCCGGAGCAGGCCGCTTGGTATCTCAACGTCAAGACGAGCTGGGTCTATGAGGCCGTGCGGGCTGGTCGCCTGCCGTGCCACCGCGTAGGACGGCACATCCGTTTCACGCGCCCCATGCTCGATGCCTGGCTCGCCGAGCAGCCGCGCCACTAGCGGGCCGCGTCGATCGCATGAGCATCGGCTAAACAACGAGAGGCACAGCAGCGAGCTGAGGGCTAAAATCCACGCGCATGAATCTTGACGCGGAGGCGTCCGACACGGAGCAGCGCGAGCGATTGTCGATGGCCGGTGGCGGGATCGGCCGGCGCCTCGCCGGGCGGCTGATTGACCTTACGGCACGCCGTCCGCGCGGGTGGGTGGCACGCAAGACCTACGGTGGCGCTCAAGGAGCACCAAAGGGACACGAGGCGGTCTTCGATCGCGTTCTGAACGTGCTCGGCGCGTTGGAGGGCGAGCGCTGTCTTGAGGTTGGCTGCGGCGGCGGCCGGCTGTTGGAGCGTGTCTTGGCGGCCGGTGCGCGCGCTGCGGGCGTGGATCACAGCCCTGAGATGATCCACCTGACCACCAAGCGTAATCACGGCGCGGTCAAGGCCGGCGCGCTGGAACTTAAGCTCGCCGAGGCCGATCAGCTGCCCTGGCAGGACGAGACGTTTAGCGTCTTGCTTTCGGCCAATACGTTCTTCTTCATCGAGCAGCCGGAGCGAGCGCTTGCGGAGTTCTTCCGCGTGCTCTCGCCGGGTGGGCGTATGGTCATGGCAACGGTTCCCGGTCCGCTGCCGGCGCCGTCGTTGCGCAACTGGTGGGTCTATGTGTGGGGATCGCAGATGCACGTCTACGACGACGAGGAGATGCGTTCGATGGTGCAGCGCGCCGGATTCAGCGATGTTGCCATCACTCGCACGGTCAATGAAGGCCAGCCGGTTCAACTCGTGCAGGCCCAGCGGTGAACATCGAACGCCCGCCCTCAGCAGAGGGAGAGCCGTTCCTGGTCGAACATACGACTTCCAACGGGCTCAACGTCACGATCAAGGCGTACCGGCCTAGAAGCTCAGACGCCGAGCGGATGCGTCAACAGCAACTCGCCGTCATCGTGAAGCTCCTTGAACGTGCTGCCGCCGAACGACGATCGCCCACGGCCAAATGACAGCTAAGAACCGGCTCGGTTCGCGCCAGTGAGTCTCCTTCCCGATTACTCGTTGCAGGCCACGACGTATGACAGGACGCGAGCCGCGAGCCGTCCTGTGCTTGCCGCGCTTAATGCCGTACTCGTTGGCGCCCCTGGAACGCGCCTTGCGGACATAGGCGGTGGAACAGGCAACTACGCGCTGGCCCTGGAACGCGACGGTTGGGAGCCGGTGGTGATCGACCACTCGCCCGAGATGCTTGCCTTCGCTTCCCGCAAGGGGCTGACGACCATCGCGGCTACTGCGGAAAGCCTGCCGCTTGAGGACGAGAGCTTTGACGCGGCGATCCTCGTCTCGATGCTCCATCACGTCGCGGACCCGGCCGCTGCGCTCGCCGAGGCTCGCCGAATCCTGCGGCCCGGCGGACGCATGGCCGTGATGGTCTTCACTCAAGAGGACATTCACGACCTCTGGTTCTCCGACTACTTCCCGTCCACGCGAGCGTGGATGCAGGCGAGCCACCAGCCGGTCTCGGAGTTGCTTGCGCTGCTACCAGGCGCGAGACGAAGCGAGATCGTGCTTGACGACCTGACAGACGGCTCGCTCGCCGCGCTCGCCGGGCACCCGGAGAAGGTCCTCGAACAACAATGGCGGGCACAGACGAGCTACTTCGAGCGCTTGCAGCGCGACAATCCCGCCGAGCTCGATGCCGGTCTGCGCCAGCTCGCCTCCGACGTGGCCGCCGGACGTGCCACTCGTCGTCCTGGCCGGGCTTCGGTTCTGGCGTGGAGCAAGGACGGGCACAGTGGATGATCATCTTTCCACACTGAGGTCGCCGCCCGTCGCAGCGATGATCGACCGGGTTCACGCCGCGGCGGCACGCGAGGATGAGCTGGCAAAGCAACGAGTCCGGGAGCGTGAGGCGCAGATCGGTCATCGGCTCTCCCAGGCGCAGCGCTATGAGCTTTACGGCGAGGCGCCGCTTGCGATCAAGCGCGAGGTCGGCGAGCTGTTGTACGTGCTCGCTGTTGGGCGGCCTGGCCGGCGGATAGTCGAGTTCGGCGCCTCGCACGGACTCTCGACCGTGTACCTTGCAGCGGCGCTCAGGGACTCAGGCGGAGGCGCGCTCATCACAACCGAGCGTCATCCCGCCAAGGCTGAGACAGCTGCTCGAAATCTGACGGATGCTGGCCTGAGCGATCTTGTAGAGGTTCGCGTTGGCGATGCCTTGCAGACGCTCAGACCGATCGCAGAGCCGGTCGATCTCCTATTCCTGGACGGCAGCAATGACCTCTACTTGCGGGTACTCAAGCTCGTGGAGCCGCACCTGTGTCGCAATGCGCTCGTGGTTGCCGACTTGAGCGCCGACGACCCCGATCTACTCCCATATCTTGATTACGTCCGTAGTGCAGACAATGGATACGTCTCTGTCGAAGTTCCGCTGGCGGCCGGCGTCGAACTCTCGGTGCGGCTAACGACGGCTTGAAAGCAGCGCACAAGACGGTATTTCAGAGAACGGTCACTGCAACCTCCGATGGGCTGCGCATCTGCGCAAGCAAGAGTCGTTTCGACCACGCATGGCAGGGTGAGCTTCCCCACAAGCCCCTGCTCAACCTCGGACTACTGAGCATCAGCGGCAATGAGCGCGCGCACCTGGCTCGCGTAGACGGTCAATGCGGGGTCGTGAACTTCGTTGCGGTCGTGGTAGGCGAAGTAGCGCGGCGCCATGCGCGAACTGCCGTGTCGGGCTGTCTTCTGCTCGAACTCCTGCCGCGAGCGGACGGCGTAGTGGTTGAGCCGCAGGCGCCCTACTGACACGCGCTTAACCGAGGAGTCGCGCACCGCATAGGGGTCAGTCTGAATCAGGGGCAGCCGAGAGAGGCCGCGCCGTGTCCGGCGTGCCCACGCTCGACGCTCGATAACTCGCACCGGCTCGTGGTTCTCCGTCACTGCGAGCGCTCCGTCCGCGTACTCGAAGAAGTGCGGCCCGATCGGGCGCAGAGCGCGTGCGGGGTCCACGATGCTCTTGACGCGCCGGTTGCGGACCCACTGTGTCATCGCTCGCGTAAGGAAGCTCTCGATCACGAGCCCATTCGGACGAGTCGTGAGCCCGGACGAGCCGTACACCTGCCAGTTGACGACGACGCCGGGATGCTGCTCGTAGTCCTTGAGAACGTCGGGCAACGGCGCCCCGCCCGGCGAGAATAGGAACTCATCCAGGTCGATGAAGGCGAGCCAGCGCGCGCTTCCGCGGGCTCGCACCAGCGCATCGGCATAAGCCCAGTTCTGTCCTCCCTGCTCGAAGGGAATCGAGCAATCTGAGAGCGTGACCAGCCCCGCGCGGACCCACGGCTCAAGGACTTCCCTGCTGCCATCGGTGCTGAGGTTGTCGTAGAGAAAGAAGTGCTCGACGCCTACGCGCCGATGAAACTCAATCCACTCGGGCATGTACGGCGCCTCGTCCTTGAAGGTGGCGCAGATCGAAAGGTAGGCCATCCTCATCGGCGAGTGGGCTGTGATTCAGCCGCAAGTTGATCTTGGATGAAGTGGCGCTTGGCCTCGGTATATGCCTCGCGGTCGTTGGCGTATCGGCTGGCGAGCGCGCGCTTGAGCGTTGCGTATTCGTGCGCGAGCGCAGGGTCCGCGCGCAGTTGGTCGCGGAAGCGCAGGCGACGGTCAAGCTCCTGCTGCTCATCGACAAGGTGTAGGTGGTGAGTACGGTGTGACGCCGACGGATAGCAGAGAAAACGCTGGTGCGAGAGCGTCGAGTTATATGCGCGCGGGAACTGGTAGCCCGCGCGCTCGACCAGCGCCGCGACCGGCGCGTCGATATCGGCCACGAGCGCCATCATGTCGATAGTGGGCTTCGCGGCGAGGCCGGGTACTGCGGTCGAGCCGATGTGGTGGATATCAGCGCCGTCAAGAAGCGGCATGAGCCGGCTGCGCTCGGCCTCAAAGGACGCGGGCCATGCGGGGTCGTAGTCAGCTACTTGCACGGGAGCGTCTGCTTCACCGGCTCGCGCGAGGTCTACGGCTGCGGCTGCTGCGCGGCGGTCAGCGAGTGGCATCGTCTCGAAGTCTCCTGGCTGGCTCAAGACCGAAGTCTACGCCTACCCCGGTCGCCGAATTAGACTCGGGCGCTTATGAATGGACAGCCGAACGATCGGCGTGTGCTGTTCTTCGGCGATTCGCTTGTCGCTGGCGTGCGCGACCCGGCCGGAAAGGGTTGGGTCGGGCGTGTCGTGGCTGCCTCCTTCGCCCAAGGGCTTGCGCTGACGGCCTACAATCTCGGCGTCAGAGGGGAGACTTCGCAGCAGGTCGCGGCGCGCTGGCGTGCCGAGGCGCTACCACGGCTTCTGCCGGGCACCGACGCGAGAATCGTGGTGTCGTTCGGCGCCAACGACACCACCGTTGAAGACGGCCGGCTGCGCGTCGAGACTGAACAATCTTGCTCCGCGCTCTCTGCGATCTTGGAAGGAGCCGAGGCGGTAGGCGCTCGCTCGCTGATGATCGGCCCGGCACCCGTTGACGATCCTGAGCAGAACGAGCGCATCCGCACCCTGTCGGCTGCCTTCGCCGACGTTTGCCATCGGGCCGGCGTCTCGTTCGTGAGCGTCGTGGAGCCGCTGCTTGCTTCGCGGGTGTGGATGGCGGAGGTCGCTGCGGACGACGGCGCTCATCCCGCCGCCGAGGGCTATGAAGCTCTGTCCCAACTCGTGATCGCCGCCGGCTGGGCTGATTGGCTGCAAGGAGCGTAGAAGGGCATGGAACTTGTGATCTTCGATTGCGATGGCGTGTTGGTCGATAGCGAGGTTATCTCCAACCGAGTGCTCGCGGCGATGCTCACCGAGCAGGGCCTACCGACCACGTTGCCACAGGCACGCCGCGAATACCAAGGTCTTCTGCTCGCGGACGTGCTCGCACGCGCGGAGGCCAAGCTCGGCCGCTCGTTGCCGGTGGACTGGCTGGCACGCTATGAGACCGAGCGCTCGGAGGTTTTTCGCCGCGAACTCCAGCCCGTCACCGGAGCGGCCGAGACGATCGAACGGCTGCGTGGCGCCGGACTGAGTGTGTGCGTAGCCTCGCAAGGGAAGCTGGAGAAGACGCGGCTCTCGCTCGCGCTCACGGGCCTCGATCATCTACTCCCTGAGCACGTTCGGTTCTCGGCGTACTCGGTCGCCAACGGCAAGCCGGCACCCGACCTGTTCCTGCACGCAGCAGCCACGATCGGAGTCGAACCAGCCGCGTGCGCTGTGGTCGAGGACACGCCATCCGGCGTCCAAGCCGCGGCCGCCGCCGGGATGCGCGCGATCGGCTACACCGCCGACAGCGACGAGTCGGCCCTGCGCGAAGCCGGCGCCGAGCCGCTGGGCTCACTCGATGAACTACCCCGCCTGCTCGGGCTAGAGGCTGAACCGATCGTGACGAGCCCAGCGAAGCACGCGCCAGCCGCCGAGTACGGAACCGACGAATAAGCTGCCGTTCGGTGCCCGAGCTTGGCGACCGCATCTATGAGCGCACTCGCCTCACGGGCGAGTTCCGGCTGCGCTCGGGTGCGACAAGCAGCGAATACTTCGACAAGTACCTGTTCGAGTCCGATCCTCGATTGCTGCGCGAGATTGCCGAGGAGTTGGTCGGCTTGCTGCCTGCCGGGGTGGAAGTGCTCGCTGGTCTTGAGCTGGGTGGTGTGCCGCTGGCCGTCGCCGCCTCCCAGGTGTCGAGGCTGCCGACCGTGTTCGTGCGCAAGGCGGCCAAGACCTACGGAACTTGCCGACTGGCCGAGGGCGGTGAGGTCGCCGGGCGCCGCATCGCCGTCATCGAGGACGTGGTGACTTCCGGCGGCCAAGTGATCGAGTCCTGCCGCCAACTACGCGACCGCGGAGCGTATATCGCGGCGGTGCTGTGTGTGATCGACCGCGAGGCCGGTGGCCGGGAGAGCCTTGCCGGCGAGGGTCTTGACCTGCGCACGCTGTTCACGATGAGCCAGCTTCGAGAGAGCCGTGTGACTGACCCCGCACGCCCATGACCACGGAGAGCGCTCCCGCCTACGACCGCATCGGTGTCAGCTACAGCGATGTTCGGCGCGCCGACCCGCGGTTCGAGGCGGCGATCTGGAAAGCACTCGGTGACGCACAGACCGTCCTGAACATCGGAGCGGGCGCCGGTTCTTATGAGCCGAAGGATCGCGAAGTGATCGCGGTTGAGCCATCCCCGGTGATGATCGCCCAGCGTGGTGCGGACGCCGCCCCGGCGATACAGGGAGTCGCCGAGGCCATCCCACTCGCGGACAAGAGCGTGGACGCCACGATGGGCGTCTTTACGATGCAGCACTGGGATGACGTAGACCGCGGGCTCACCGAGGTTCTCCGCGTCACCAGCAAGCGGATCGCCTTCCTCACCCTCGACCTCGATGTGACCGCGCAGATGTGGCTCTGCCGCGACTATCTGCCCGAGATCATCGAGCACGACCGCAAGGCTTTCCCGACGATCGCGCACCTCCAAACCGTCCTTCGCAACGTCGAGGTCGAGACGGTCCCTGTGCCCGCCGACTGCACCGATGGATTCCTCGTCGCGCTCTGGAGTCGGCCCGAGGCTCACCTCGACCCAAACGTCCGCCGCTCCTCCTCCACCTGGCACCGACTGCAATCCGCAGTCGTCCAGAACGGCTTGAACCGGCTACGTCACCACCTTGACAATGGCGAGTGGGACCGCCGCTACGGACGCCTACGCACGCTTGACACGCTCGACGTGGGGCTGCGGCTCCTCAAGGCAGAGCTGCCCTGATCGGGCACGCAGCGCGGTCATCAATCACCGGGGCGATCTTGTTGCGGCAGGCCCACGCTTCCCCGCGAATCACTCGACGTTGCGCACGAACCGAGCTCGGCTCTGCTGGCGCTCGTATCCAGTCGCCGTCCAGAAGCTCATCGCATCGGGATCGTCGTCGGTGACTATCGCTGTGAGCCTAGCGGCGCCGCGTGCCAGCAGACGACGCTCGCCCTCACGCAGCAAGGCGGTTGCGATCCCCTGTCGTCGCTGCTTAGGATGAACGGCAAGCCGGTAGAAGCTGCCTCGCCACCCATCCCACGAGGCGATCAACGACCCAACGATCTCACCGCCATCTGACTCCGCGACGAGCAGCGCTTCGGGATCAGCGTCGAGCAGACCGAGCACGCCCTCGCGCGTGTCGGTGACGGTCTCAGCGCTCCCCGCCGCACCCCACAATGCGAGCACTTGCTCGATGTCCCGGTCGCTCGCGCTGCGAAATACGAGGCGAGACACTACTTGCCCCTCAGACATGCGCTCGTGCGGTCAGTTCGCCCAGGGAACGGATCTGCCGGCCGTCGCTGTCGAAGTTCTCAGGCGAGAGCCAGGTCTGAAAACAGGCGCGGATTGCCGGCCACTCGTCGTCGGTGATCGCGTACCAGGCGGTGTCGCGGTTGCGGCCCTTGACGATCTGATGCTTGCGGAACACGCCCTCGAACATAAACCCGAACCGCTCAGCCGCGCGGCGGGAAGCGACGTTGAGCGCGTTGCACTTCCACTCGACCCGCCGATATCCGAGGTCGTCGAAGGCGTGGCTGATGAGTAGGTAGATCGCCTCGGTAGCAGCGGTCGTGCGCTGCAACTCGGGCGCGAACCAGATATGGCCGATCTCGATCACGCCGAACTCTGGCGTGATGCGCAAGTACGACGCCCAGCCGAGCGGGCAGTCGTCGGCGAGACGCACGAGCGCGAAGTAGAGACGATCGGTCGAGGTCTCCGCCCAGCTGAGCGTCTGGCGCAAGTGCTCAACGCTCTCGTAAGGACCGTCAGGCAGATATGTCCAGACAGCCGGATCGCCGTCCGGCGGGTGCGAGACCGCATACAGCGGCTCGGCATCTCCCTCGGCGGCGATCGGGCGCAACAGGACGCACGAGCCGCGCAGCTCTGTGCGCTCGGGTGGCTGGGCCGCGGCCCAATTCAGCGGCTCGCCGACAGGAAAATCGACCGACACGATCCGAATCGTATCTGCGCCACCAACGGCTCAGCGGTCATCTCGGACTTCGGTCGGGGTGGCAGCTTCCGCTTCCGCGCGACGTAGGCTGCGTCAACAAATGACCACGCACCGCGAGAGCTGAGCAGGGATTAGCCGCATGACGATCGCCCCGCTGCGTCGCAAGCAAGCCCTGATCGTGCTCGCGGTCGCGACCGTCGCGTTCACGGTGATCCTCGAAGTGATCGACCCATCGCACGTCTCACACGGACCGTCGATCCTCGCGTTCGAGTTCGCGGCCAGCAAGTCGCGCGCCGCCCAGATCATCGCTGAATGGGGGCCGAAAGGCCGCAGCGCCGCGCACCTCTCGCTACTGCTCGACTACGGCTACATGCTCTCCTACGGTTTGTTCTTCGCACTCGCGGGCTTCGCCGTCCGCGACATGGCTCGGGCACGCGGCTGGCAGCGTCTCGCTGCCATTGGCGTCGTCGTCCCCTTCCTCGCGCTTGCCGCTGCGTGCTTCGACGCGAGCGAAAACGTCGCTCTGCTGCTCACGCTCGCCGGCCACGGCGGCAGCTTCGCCCCGCCGTTCGCCGCCTTCTGCTCGGCGATCAAGTTCACGCTCATCACCATCGCCATCCTCTACGCGCTGTGTGGCCTCGTGCTCTGGTTCAGAGTGCGTCGCCTACAGCGGAGCCGAGCCGCATAGGTCACTGATGACCGCCGTGCGGGCACCGCGGAGAAACGTCGAGCTAAAGGCGATCGACCCGGACCTGTCCGCGTCGCTAGAGATATGCCGGGCGCTCGGGGCCGAGGATTGCGGCACGATCGCGCAGCGCGACACCTACTTCGAGGTTGCCCGTGGCGGGCTCAAGCTCCGCGAGGAGCAGCCAGGTCGTCCCCATCTGATCCAGTTCGAGCGCGCCAGCGAACCGCAGCAGCGCGAGAGCCGCTACCGGATCATCGAGGTCAGCGACGGCGCGGCGCTGTATGCGGCGCTCGCCGCCGCGATCGGCATACGCGGGGTCGTCGTCAAGCGCCGCCATCTGTTGCTATGGCAGTGCGTCCGCATCCATCTCGATGAGGTCGAACAGCTTGGGACGTTCATCGAGCTTGAGGCCGTCGCGGAGCCCGACTCCGACCTCACCCACGAGCACCGGCTTATCGCCGAGCTACGCGACGCACTTGCCATCACTGACGAGCGCCTTATCGCTCACGGCTATGCGGAGCAGCTTCTCCTCGGCAGCTCAGTGAACCCCGATTGTCCACCGACTTGAATCACGCTAAGCACGACGACGCGCAACCCCGAGAATATGCGGATCGGCTGGGAGGAGCGCGGCGGGACTGAACCGGAAGCGCTCGAACGTCTCGATCTGGAACCCTGCCTGCTCGATGGCGGCTCCCGTGTCTCGTGCCAGGTGGCAGCCGCCCGCCAGGTGGGGCCAGAGGGTAGCGTCGGCGAGTCGCTGAAAGCGTGCCTCCCATGCGGACTCCGAGATCACATGCTCGTAGAAGCGCAATTCGCCGCCAGGGCGGATCATGCGGTGGAGCTCCGCGAGCGCACGCTGCTGGTCGGGAACCGTGCAGAGCACGAGGGCGATGACCCCAGCGTCGAAGGATTCGGCCTCACCGGGGAGCCGGTCGGCGTCACCGTCCTCGACGGACACGGGCACCGATGCTCGCGCCGCTGCGATTTGAGCCCGTTCGCGCAGGTAAAGCTCGGGCTCTACGGCGATAACCCCACTGACTGAAGATGGATAGTGCTTGAAGTTCGCGCCGCTGCCGGCGCCAACCTCGATCACTCTGCCCCGCAGGCCGGCGAGCAGCTTGCGGCGGTGCTCGGCGCCGCCACGACGCTCGCTGATCTCAGCGACCGTCGCGTAGACGCGAGCGAACATGGGATGGGCTGCGCGTTCTGCCATCAGCCGCCCGTCCGGGACAGCTCTCCCCTGGAGAGGCGCTGCTTGGCCTCGGCGAGAATCGCCGTTCGATCGAATGTCTCGCAGGCCCATTGGGTAGAGCGCGCCGTGCCGCGCGGCTCATAGCGGCGCATGACCTGGACGTGGCGCGGCAGTCCGATCCACCGTCGTAGGTCTGCCGCATCGGTCCACACCGACAGCGAGCCCACGCACCGTCGCGGAAGGTCAGTCCACAGGTATAGGCCCACCGCGCCGGGCAGCCCATACCAGCCGGCGCGCAGCCCGAACGCGATCCACGCCATACGTGGTAGATCGCGCCAAGAGTGCGCCCTGAACTCCGTGAGGCTCACCAGCACCGACTCCGCTGTCTCCTCATGGGGTCCGGCTGTCCACGGCAACCACAGCGGCCGGCGTCCTTCGTTCACAGCGCGAAGCTACCACGGCGCCAGCCTGGCGGTCCCCCCGAGATATGGGGCGACGGATAGGCTCCGTGGGTCGATGGGAGCAACCGTAGAGAGATGCGCGGTGGCAGGAAAGGTGCGTCGGAAGTGACGGAGCGCTGGTCCGCGCGATGGATGACCGGCGTGGTGGGGCTCGCCGTGGCGGTCCTGTTCGGGGCCGGCAATGCACTGTGGGCGCTTGACCAGCCAGAAGCGGGCGCGTCCGCTCACCAGATCGTGTCCTTCTATACGAGCACTTCGAGCCGGATTATCGCTGGTGCCAGTATCAGTTTGCTCGCGGCGGCGCTGCTCGTGTTCTTTGCGAGTGGTGTCCGCACGCTGCTGCACGATTACGCACCCGACGACCTGCTTCCATCCGCGGCATTCGGCGGTCTACTGCTCGTCGTTGCGACGGGGCTTGGCGCCGAGACGATCAACATGGCCGGCGCACTTCGTGCCGAACACGGGCAGCTCACACCCGAACTCAGCCGAGCACTGTTCGAGACCTCCTATGTCCTCGGCTACAACGCCGCAGGAGTCGGAATCGCCGTGCTCCTTGGTGCGATCGTTGGAGTCGCGTGGCGCTCGCCTTCACTGCTTCCCCGCTGGGCAGCTCCTCCACTTCTGCTGCTCGCGGTCGCGTTCCTCACGCCTCTCTGCCGATTCCTCCTGGCCCCCGCAGTCGTGGCGCTCGCCGTCGTCTCAATACGACTGCTCCTCACAGCTAACGCCGAGCGCTCAACCGTGAGCGCATCGACGCCCACCGATCCAGCATGAGTCCCCCGCAGCAGCTATGCAACGCCTCCTATGAGGAGATCGGCTTCGGGTACGCTCGTGCGCGCCGCACCGAGACACGGATCGCACAGCGCATCTTCTCTGCGCTCGAAGACACGCGCGGTCGCCTCAGCGCGGCTCGGGGGGAGGGTCGTGCTCGACGCCGAGCGCCCGCTGCATCCACGCGACGTCGTGCCATGCGCCAAACTTCCAGCCGATCCGCCGGTAGATGCCGACCGGCTCGAAGCCCATCGCTCGGTGCAGGCCCGCGCTCGCCCCGTTCGGCAGCGTCATGCCCGCGAGGGCCATCCGGTAGCCGCGCGCCGCGAGCCGCTCGAACAGCGCCTCGTAGAGCGCGCGACCCGAGCCGGTGCGTCGCCGGCCCTGCCCGACGTAGACGCTGACCTCGCAAGAGAAGCGGTAGGCAGCTCGCTGCTGGTGCGGCCCGCCGTAGGCGTAGCCGACGACACGGTGGTCATCTTCATGCACGATCCATGCGTGCGTGCGCGTCGCCGCCACGATGCGTTCGGCCATCTGCGCGGGCGTCGGCGGCTCGCCCTCGAAGCTGACGGCCGTCTCGCGCACATACGGCGCGTAGATCGCCGCGCACGCCGGCGCGTCGTCCTCGCTCGCATCTCTTACCGTCGCACCGGACACGTTCGGCCGAAGAATACGCGGGCGCGTGCGAGAGGGCTGGCGCCTCTAGAGGGTTGCGGTGTAGCCGCAAGCCAACGTCGAACTCAGTAGCAAGCACAGTTGCTTTATAGGTCCATCTCGTAGCGCACCCACTCAGCGGTTTCGCTCACCTGTCGAGTTCTGGTCGGCTTCATGCCGAGCGCTTCGTAGAGCCTACGAGCGCCCGTGTTCTCGCAGCCGGTCCAGAGCGAGACGCTTGATACGCCAGCGGTTCGCGCGCCGTCCAGCGCGTAGCGCATAAGCAGACTGCCAACGCCCTGTCGCTGTGATGGCGGGTCAATGAACACCATCGAGACGTGGAGTGCGTAGGGAATGACTGCTCCTGACCCATCGTCGGCACGGCACGGCTCCAGCAGAGCCATACCCACGATGTCGGCATCGTTCGCCGCGACACAGGGCACCGCCATCGGCTCTTGCAGCTTCTCAACGACCCTGGCAACGCGCGCGGGACTGGGGCGCTTCCCCCGCGCGATATTCGCCGCTTGCCACACCCGCATAGCTCCGTCGAGGTCAGATGCCTCCATGATGCGCAGGTCCATGCCGCAACGCTACCGCTGTCGCTGCGATGGCTCTCGGCGGTAGACCATTTCCCGCCATTTTCGGGCCGGGAGTGGAAATCTCGGCAGGCTTGGACCGCTGGCTCGGAGAGGTTCAGGGCTTGTGTGCGACGGCAAGGAGATGTGGGCTGGCGCCAAGTAGTGACGGCTCGGCCTCGACCCGCCGGATGGTTGTAAGGAGCGTTTCGCGCCGATCGTCCTCGTCGAGCCACCAATCGAGATCGCCCAACCATCCCGCTGGTCCCTCGACCGCAAGAATCTCGACATCAAAACCGCTCGCTCGGACCTCATCGGCAAGCCCGGTCGGATGATGAAAATACGCAGACGTGAACCAATCGGGGTGACGCTCGGGGTTGCGGTGCTGACCATCGCTAACGTCTTGCTCGACAATCTCATAGAAGCCTGGCTCAGCGAGAAATCTCCGAGCGAGCCCGTCATACGTCGATGCGAATCGGCTGATCGCGGCAGCGAGGAGAAGCCCGCCAGGTCGAAGTACGCGGCGTGTCTCAGCGAGCGCTCTGAGCCGGTCCTCGGAAGCGGTGAGGTGATAGAGCGGCCCCAAGAGCAAGGCGATGTCGATCGTTTCCTCGGGCCAGGGCAGATCACGAGCGTCGCCGACATCAGCGCTCACCAATGCAGCATCCTTGATAACGCGAGATGAGCGACGCGCTTGTTCGACGTGGAGCGGCATGGGATCGAGCAGGTGGACCCGATGTCCCTCGGCCGCAAGCGGCAGCGCATAGGCGCCTGGCCCCCCGCCGATATCAGCGATGACGGCTGCCCGCCTCGGAAGGTGCCGGCGCAGAATCTCCATCGTGCGGATGAACTCAAGGCGCCCCCAGGTCGAGAGGCGATGCTCCTCCACGCCGCCTTCGTAGTGGGCGGCCATCTCCACGCTGTCATCCCCACGACTCTCCACCGGCCCCAATCCTCTCAGCTTGCCCATCCGCTCGGACAGTTGAGGAATCGGCTACCGCTCGGCCGCATCGACCAAGTGACGGGTTGCGTGGAGTCCGGGGCAAGCACGTCGTAGCCGACGAACTCGAACAGGCGGACACCGCTCGTAAGGGGCAACGGTGGAGCGAGCAGTCGGTTGGCTCCGACGCCGAACGGCGGTGAATCCTCGAAAGCAAGCTCACCGAAGCCGGCGCGCTCGAACGTCTCACGAATACACGGCGTCAGATCGGGTGGATGACGATGGCGAGTCCAGATGACCGTGGCCTGGGGCGAACAAAGCCGCGGAAGATGGCTCACGGAGTTGGCGATGTCCTCGGCCGAGATGTTGCCGAACACACCGCAGAGGAGAACCAGGTCCGCCGGGACGGCACCCTCATACGCATCCGTCATCGAGGCATCAGCGACGACGACTTCAACCTCTCCAAGCCCCGCCTCCTTGGCAGCTTGGCGGGCGAGAAGCGCATTGTGCTCGTCAAGCTCGACCAAGCGAGCTGTGACATCCGCGCGCCGCGGATGCTCGGCAAGGACGCCGATCAAGTCGTGGCCCTGTCCAGCGCACACGCTGATCGCCCGTACGGAGCCGGGGGCGCTCCGGTCGAGCGCGGCGCGCACTTGTGCCTGCACGACCGCGAGGCGCCGGCCCAGCGCCGAGTCAGGGTCGGCGTAGTCCTCATGCCAGGCTTTCCAGTCCATACCCCCGCGAGCTTACGCGAGATGCGATGCTTGGCAGCACGCTACCGCCGTGCGCTTTGCCCACTCCTTCTCAGATCAGCCGGTAGCCGACTCCCCAAACGTTGATGACCCAGCGTTCCCCCGCGGCGCCGAGCTTGCGGCGTAGGCGGCTGGCGTGACTGTCGAGCGTCCGTGTCGTGCCGGACGAGCGATATCCCCACACCGCTTGCAGGAGCTCATGCTTGGTGAACACCCGCCGCGGGTCGGCCGCCAGGTACAGCAGCAACTCGTACTCCAGGCGGCGCAGCTCTAGGCGATTTCCGTGGAGGCTCGCCGCGTGGGCGGCTTTGTCGATTGCGAGCGGGCCGACCTGGACCGGCGTTCCTCGCTGATCGCTCACGGAGCGGCGCAGCAGCGCGCGCAGGCGTGCCCGCAGCTCCACGTACCCGACGTGGCGGGGCAGGAAGTCATCGGCGCCCGCCTCGAAGGCGCGCAATAGGTCGGGCTGCTCGGTACGTGAACTGAGGACGATCACCGGCAGACTCGACGGCCACGGGGAGGCCGCCTGGCCGTGGGAGCCCAGGTTGCCCCCACGGATAGCTTGCAACAGGTCGAGAGTGCCCCTCGGCGAGTCGAGCCCTCCGAGTACGACCAGCCGCGGGCGGAGCACGCCGGCCAACACGCCGGCGTGCTCCGCGGTGCCCGCGAGCCGCGTCGGATGACCGTCGGCGGCGAGCTGTTCGACCAGCATCCGTCCCAACTCTGCGTCGGCCTCGACAACGAGAATCGGCTCGCGTTCATCGCTCGTCCTCGGCCCCGTCTCAGGGCTGCTGATGGCGGCCCCTTGATGAGTCATGCTGCGAGCGTTTCGGGCGCGTCGCGGCGTTGTGCGTGGTGCAGTTCGGCGCGATAGGTCGAGGGTGAAACCCCGTAGCGGTGCCGGAACGCGCGGGCGAAGTGTGGCGCCTGGGAATAGCCGACCCGCCGCGCCACCTCGCACACAGGGATCGAGGGCAGGGACAGCAATTCGGCGGCGGCGTCCATGCGTCTGCCAAGGAGGTCATCGTGGAAGGTGAGATCGCCGAACTGCGCGTAGGCGCGCTGTAGCTGGCGAGAGGAGCACGCGAGCGCCTTTCCGACTCTCTCCAACGTCAACGCCCTGCGGTAGTAACGCTTCACCACCAAGCGGGCGAGCAGGTACAGCCGGCGACGCTCGCCGAGCGTGGACGACCGCGGCTTGATCGGCGGTCGCCTTTTCGCGGCAGGCGGCACTCCATCCAGACCGAAGTGCAGGCGAAGCAGCTGGCGCACGCGCTCGCGCTTGATGTGAAACCGCTCGCCAATCTGATCGAGGGTCAGTCCCTCTACCGCGCGCAGACGGAACATCTCACGCTCGCGGTCGCCCTGGACGTGTCCGCCGTGGCGAGAGAACGGCGTCAGGCCGTGGCGGTGAAGCTCGCAGATGAGCTCGTACAGCACAACCCCGCTACTGAACTCGGGGCGGCGGATCAGCTCGCCGGTCGTGTGCTCGGCGAGCTGATCCACCTCATGTATTCCGGCCCTGGCCAGGCTGGGGGAGGCAGCCTGGCTCAAGGCCAGCTTGGTGACGCGCATAGCTGACCCCCGCGCGTCAAAGCGTCATCAGGTCATCGAGGCGCCGCGCGACCTCCGAGGCAATTGCGCGCCCGCCGCGACGGTCGATGAGACCGGCCTCGTCCAGTCGGTTCAGCGCGTCGGTGATCGCGAGCCGCTGCTTGCGCTTGCGCGCACCGAACGCCTCGAAAATCTGTTCTTCCGAGCGCGGGCCTTCGCCGTCTGCGCTGCGCACGAGCAGACCTTCGAGGACGGCTTTGTCGTCGTGGCGCTCGTCGGCAGAGTCCGGGTCGCCGCCCTGGGTGATCTCGTAGAAGCGCACGGCGGGACGCGACGCGCTGGCGAGGTCGTTCCAGCGGTGGATGAGCCTGGAGGCGCGCAGGCGCCGGAGGCTGTCGCGGACATCGCCGGGGAAACTGATCGCGCGGGCGATCTCATCTTCTGCCCACGGGCGCTGCTTGTCGAGGTCCAGCATGAGGTTGAGGACCGCCCGGTCGATGAAGGCGTGCTCCTCCAACCCTTCTGGGGTACGGTGTTTGTGCATGGGGAGTTACTGCTCCTTGTGTCACGGCGTCGGGGCAGTTACCGCTGCCGCCGGCGCCACTTGGTTTTCAGGTCATGGCCCGACCGTACATCGGCCCGAGTGGACCGCGAGCGTGTGACAGGAAGCAGGCACAGAAGGGCACATCCCTGTAACAGTCGGGCTCGCGGGGCCGCTATCAGCCGGCCCATCCCTGCGGGGGCGCACCCGGCTTCCACGCCTTCGAGACGCCACCGCCCTCCTGGCGCAGTGCTTGGGAGTAGTCGGTGAGCTGCGCGTGGAAAGCAAGCTCCTCGCGCGGGTCAACGCCACCGTCGTCGAGCTCCGAGCGCCAGACCGCGAGCGCGCACAGCGTCTCGATGTGAGCCTCGTCGGCCCACCACTCGTCCTTGAGGTAGGCGAGGATGTGGGGGTAGCGGCCGTGCAGCGCGACGATCTGGCCCCACATCTCTGCGCGCCAGGCGGTGTCTCCGCCGTAGGGCTCAAGCCAGCGCGCCCGATCGCCTACTTTGCCGCCGACGATCACCGGGGGCTGGCGGAGCGGGCGGACCTTGCCGTCCTTGGCGGCCTGGGCTACACCGTGGCGGATCAGCTGCGCGGCAAGCGTGGACAGTGGTTCGCCGGCAGCGCCGGCGAGCTCTTGGAGCTGGGTCGCTACCGGGTCGGGTAGGACGACCTGGACCTTGCGGCTCATCGTGTTCTCTCCTGTGTCGGTTGTGGTTGGACGATGCGGTGGATGGCGCGGGCGAGTCCCGGCAGCCGGCTTCGGCTCGGGGCGATCGTCCGCTGGAAGCTCGGCCCGTACTCGGGGTCGGGCAGCTCGGGGTAGGCCAGCGAGGGTGTCTGCGCGTGGCTTCGGCTCATGTTCTGAGCGAGCCACTTGATCCGGTCGGTGTCGTGCCCTTCAACGCCGAGGTCATCGCGGGAGACGTACCAATCGGTGCCCTGCCGGGCGCGGGATGCCTCGACGTAGGCGGGCTCCTTGCTCGTCTGCCAGCCGCCGGTGACGACCAGCGTGCGGGTCACAGTCGCGCCCTGCGCGCGGTGGATGTGCTGCGCGTACCCGAGCCGCAGACGCGCGAGGTCATCGCCGGCGAGTGTTCGCCACTGGCCGGTAACGTCGAACTGCACGAGGACTTCCCCGGCCTCGCTGATGTCCAGCACTTCGCCGCGGGCGCCGTTCTCGATCCGCTCGACGCCCGGCTCGTGGTGCTGGTCGATCATCGCTATGCGGTCGCCCGCGCGGACGCCGTAGTGGACGCCTGGCACCTGGACCTCAAGCTCGCCGAGTTCGCCGCGCTCTGAGCGGTAGTGCTGCGCGCGGGCGTTCAGGCGGTGAATCTCCTTGTTGGAGGCGTCGGAGATCAGCGCTACCTCGTTGATCGAATGGGTCTCGGTCAGCTGCGCCCAGTTCTGGACGGCCTGCTCGACCGCCTCATCGCGGGTGTCCTCCATGTGCAGGCGACCCTCGGCGTAGTAGTGCGCCATCGCGCGGTCGGAGCGCCCAGCGCGCAGGTCCGCCCACGCCCGCTGTTCGGCCGGGTCAAGGGTGCGCCGCACGTTCGACAGTTCGGCGCTCGGCGCGATCTGCGCGAGCCGGTCGAACATGCCGCCCGCGCCGATCGAGGGCAGCTGCGCGGCGTCGCCGATCGCGACGAGCTTGGAGCCGGTGTCTGCCACGACTTCGGTGAGCCGGTCGAGGCGGTCGGTGTCGGCCATGCCCGCCTCATCGAAGTAGATCGTCGTGTGCTCGCCCACCTGCAACTGCCCGCGGTCCACACGGGACACGAGCGCGTCGAGCGTGAGCGTCTTTCCGGCGAGCGCTGGGGAGTCTTGGCCTAGCCGCTGCGCGGTCGAGCCGGACACGGCGATCCCGAACGTGCGATGGCCGGTCATCTGCTCGGCGCGGGCCGCCGCGTCGATCACCACACCCTTGCCGGTGCCTGCGGGGCCGACCAGGATCGCGCCGCGCTCCGGGCCGGTGATGACCTCAAGGGCGTGGGCCTGCTCATCTGAGAGTCGGCCGCTGATCCGCTCCGCGACCTGATCGCCCGCGGCCGAACGCGCCTGCTCGCCCACGTCGCGCCCGGCGTCGCCGGCGAGCTCGCCGAAGCGCCGTTCGATCGCCTGCTCGCGGGCGCGCACCGCGAGCGTCGTCATCAATCCGCCCTCCAGGGGCAGGATGCGCCGCTCGGCGATCATGCTCTTGGAGAGCGCGAGCGAATCCCTGGGCGCCAGCTCGCCGACGGACTGCTCAAGCAGGACGGCGCGCAGCTCGCCCGGCTCGAACGTGGCGGCGCGCTCGGTCAGCCGCTCCTCGACGCGATCCTCAAGCGCGCGCTCCGGCGCGACAGCCGCCGGGTGTCCGACTGCCTGCTCCTGACCGGCCGTGTACTCGAAGCGCGCGGCGGCCTCGTTCCAGACCGTTTGTAGATCGCTTTGGGTGACGAGCACCTTGGCCTTGCGGTTCTCCAGCTTCAGCGCGCGCAGTTCCCCACGCTCGGGTGCTCGACCCCACTTCGCGCGGAAGCGCTCGGCCGCGCGGGCGACCTCGCGGCTGCGCGCCGAGAAGGCGTCGAGCAGCCCGCGTGGGACGCCGGCGATCTCGAAGTAGCGCCCCTGCTTGCCGGTGCCGCGCTCGATCGCGTAGCCGCGCTGGGCGAGCTCGTGCGCGAGCGCCGAGCGGTAGTACGCGCCGAGCTCCCTGGCGGAGCGGAAGATCGGCCGGGAGGCTACGGCGACGATTCGCCCGTCATCGCGCACGGCGCTCGTGATGACCACATGGCTGTGCAGCTGCGGGTCTGGCGCGTCGCCCTCCATGACGCCGCGGGCGGTCGTGTGCCGGTACTCGGCGGCGATCAGCTCGGCGGCGTGCTCCTCGAAGACTTGGTTGTGGCGACTACGACGCACGGTCGGCACGGTCTCGGTCAGGTGCGCCATCGCGTCTTTGACGGCCGCGGCGTGCGCGGCCTCCATGTCGCGGCGCTGCGCCTCGTCGCCGAGCGCCCACACCGCCGAGACGGACTTCGGGGCGCTGAACGTCAGGTCGATCCCGCCGCCCCGGCCGCCACCGGCGCCCTTGGCCCTGAGCCAAGCGCCCGTGCGTGGGTGGCGTCCCTCCATGAGCGCGATGAACTCGTGGCCCTCGACGGCGGCGCCCTCGATGCCGAGCCGCGCGAGCGTGTCCGGCGAGGCGAGCCACCGGCCGGGGGCCTGCGTGGGCTCACCCTCGGGGCTGAGGTAGTAGTCGCCGCGCTCTGGCCGGATCGTCTTTGACTCCAGGTAGCGCGCGTACCCGCCGCCCTTGGCGGCGCCGATGCTGGCTGCGGTCATCACACCCCCTACAGACCACGACTACGGCGAGGCGGCCAACGAATTGCACAGCGCTCGCACAGCCCCCGCTGGGGCCTGCATCTAGTCTGTTCGGGCTTGGTGCTGTACGCCGAGCGCAGCGAAGCCGAAGGCGAAGCAGCGCAGGCCGAAGGGTGTGCGAAGGCCGCCGCGAAGCGGCGTGCCGTGCTGGCTGCGGCGAAGCCAGCAGTCCAGCGAGCAGGCCCGTAGGCCGTAGGCGTGCAGCGCCGGGGTCGATCAGAGAGCCGACCGCAGGGAGGCTCGGTTACAGCGAGCGAAGCTCGCGTGGGTATCTGAAGGCTGTTGTCGGACCGCGCCATCGGCGGTCGCCGGCGCGTGGGGATGGCGTCGCAGCCGGGAGGCTGCCGAGGGCGGGCGCGAGCCCGCGCGAGGGCCAGCCGCCGAGCGGGAGCCTGCGAGCGTCAGCGAGCGGCGAGCCGGTCTACGGCCGCCGGTCCTTTGGGGTCGGCGAGGCGAGCGGGGCGGCGCCCATTTTCATCGCCGCGGCGGTTTCGCCCGTCGGCGGCGGCGCCTCTCCTCGGCTGCCTGCTCCACCACCTCGACCAGCGCGCGGAGCGCTGCTGGCGCATCGGCGCCTTGGGCGGCGAGGGCCACGGCGATCTTGTCGGCCATGACCTGCGCCGTCACGATGCCGTCCTCGATCGACAGCTCCAGGCGTGCCGGGGTGAGACTCGGCAGTTCGGCCAGCAGCTTGACGAGGACGCGCAGGTCGGCATCGGTCGTTGGACGCTCAGCCGGCGCGCTCATGTGCTCGTCTCGTAGCTGAGCGCGTGACACTCGCTTGGAACCTGCTCGCCGATCCGCCCGGCGTCAGGCGCCTCGCCGGGCGGGCGGGCGCCCTCGGAGCGGTTGTCCAGCAGGCACACCGAGACGGGCATCGTGGCGCAGCATAGATGCCGATGGCTGGCGTGAGCGCGCATCAGCCGAGTTCGATTTCGTGGGGGCTCCCGCCAAGGCCCTCACGGACGATGAGCGCGAGAGTCTTGGTGTGAATCCAAGGCGTCGGCTCGGTCTCGCCTCCCTCTGGCTTCAAGCCGATACGGCGCGCGAGCCAGCTCGTCTCTCCGCTGACGTTCCCGCGGCCGTCACGCTTGACGCGACCGCAGCGCAGCGCGATCTGGCTATAGCTCATCTCGCCACGCGCGACCTTGCGCTGGACCGCTTCGCGCAGGCCGCGGTTCAGCAGCGTCGAGCTCTCGTCCAAGCGGTCAAGCTCGGCGCGCAGTCCGCACACCGAAGGGCAGTCCTCCCCACCCGGAGCAGCGAGGGCGTTGATGGTGAGGCTGCGCGCCGGCTCGTAGTCCTCAAGGGCGCCGATGACCTCGCGTAGCGTGAGGACGGCGAAGTCCTCCTCGCGGCCGTGATGGCGAGTGCGCGTCCAGCGCAGCGCCCGGCACCGCTCGCCGTCGGAGACCGCCCGGATGAGGTAGGAGTCGCCATCGGCGTCCAGAAGCGGCGCGTCCGACGGTGGCGGCGCTGCCCTGGGAGCCGGTCGCGAAAGGATCGGCGGGCGCAGCTCCAGGTCTTGCAAAGTGACTCGGCGGCAGCGACCGCGCGTGTCATCGGCGAGGTACATCTCGCACAGGACGTGTGCGTTCTCGGGCGGCTCGTCGGCGGCCAGGTGCGCGATCAGGCGTGCGTCGGCGTGTGTCCATGCGAGCCGGTCGATGACGAGCGTGCTCCCGCCCGCGCCGCGCACGGTGACGAGCTCGCGTGCCTCGCCGGTCTCGGGATCGGCGTAGCGGCCAAGACGAGCGCGATGCTGCTGGTTGGGGTGGCTGACCTGGGGGTCGGGTGCCGTGAGGGTGTTCATCACTCTCCTTTGGGTCGCCGACCCGCCGGGATGCGGGCCGTGTCCCGATCTCGCTGCACGCGCAGCGTGCGATGATTGGGAGGACACGGCCGCAGCCGCTACTCGGCTGCTTCGCCTGGCTCGGTGTGGCCTTCGGGGGCGAGGCGGTAGCCGATGCTCCGCACGTTGGGGATCAGTCCCTCCGCCCCTGCGCGTGCGAGGGCACGCCGCAAGCGGGAGGCGTGCGAGTGCAGGGTGCGCGTGGCGCCGGCGGAGCGATAGCCCCACACGTCGCGCATCAGTTCGTCTTGGGTGTAGACGCGGTGAGGGTGGCGAGCAAGGTGAGCGAGCAGCGCGTATTCCATCCGGCGCAGTGGGACCGCAACTGAGCCGACGGTCGCGCGGCACGCCTGGGTGTCGATTGCGAGCGCGCCGAACTGGATCAAGTCGGTGCGGTCGATCGTGCCCCGCCGCAGGAGTGATCCGACGCGAGCCAACAGCTCTGCGTATTCCCACGGGCTTCGGAGTACGTCATCGGCGCCCGCGCTGAAAGCGCGCAGCGTCTCGGCGACATCCTCGCTCGTCGTCACCCAAAGCACACGGATGTCGGGGTTGACGTGCGGGCCGAGCTCGTCCGCTCGCAGTGAGCGCAGGACGCCGAGGCTCGTGGCCTGGTCTTGGGTGGGACCGAAGATGATGAGGTCCGTGTCATCTGCCGCGAACGGGTCTTGACGACTCCTGTGTCCTCGGCGCGACGTAGCTGAAAGCCGTCGAGAATCAGCTCCTCGGTGAGCGCGTCGTTGCGCCGTCCCTCGCCAATGACCAGCAGCGTTGCAGCCGTGGCGTTCATCACGATCCTCCGATCAGCAGTGACCCCGCCCGGCGCGGGGCCGTGGAGCCCGGCTCCGGCACGCCCTCCGGGCGTGCCACGATGGAGAGGGCGTCGGCCCCGGCCAGCCCACTTCCGGCCGGGGATCGATCGGTGCTCGCGGATCGGAGCGCGCTAGGCATCTGCGCCCAGCCGCTCAAGCTCGCGCCGGACGATGCTGCTTGCCATCGGGATCGCGTCCAGCTTGTGCGCCTGCTCGATGTAGTCGGCGACGAGTGCCTTCAGCGCCGAGTAGCCGTCCTGCTCCAGTTCGCGCTCCACGAGATAGGAGCGTCCATCGCCCCCAGCGGGCCGGTCGGTGATCCGCACGCCACCGTTGATCCGCTGCCCGTAAATAACGCGCTCGCCGCTGCTGACGCTGTAGCGCCCGAGCTCCGTGCGCTCGCCGATCCGTCGCGGCTCGGTGCCGCAGAGACGATCATCGACCGGCGCCCCGCTCCAGGTGGCGGTTGACCCGTAGCCCGATACCTCATCGTCCGCTACCGCCGTGGCGTAGACAAGACTGCGCTCGTCGGTCTCGACTATCACGGGAGAGTCGATGTAACCTGAGCCCTTGAGCTGAACTAGGCGCTCGATTTCACTGCTGGCCTGGCGGCGCGTTTTGGGATAGGTGAAACTCGTGCCGGTCTGCTCCGCGAGCGATTTCAGAAAGTTAAGCTGCCGATCGGTGGGACGGATTTTGCCTGGTCGATGGGCTCATTTGTTCTCCTGTTGGTCGGGGTTGAGCACGCCCCGGCCTGAGCGGGCCGGCGAGGCGAGTCAAGCCCTGTCCCGTCAGGGATCGCCGCAGGCGACGCGCAGCGCAGGGCTTTACGCGCCGGAAAGCCGGTTTGCTGGCCTTAAGGGGTGCGCTCGATCCCGGCCGGACTGGAGGGAGCCCGTTGACATCACCCTGCCGTCCCTTCGGGTTCACCGGCCGTGATCGTCTCACGTACCGCTTCATCCCAGTTCGCTTACGCATCGCCGAGAAGCCTCGTCCGCACGCGCTCGGGCGGGGTCGCCATCTAGCCAGATTGAAGACCGGCAGTCGCCGTAGCAGGTAGAGCGATCCGCAACGCATCTTCGGCCGGTTCCACCGATCGCGCCGTCCGCCTCGATCGCATCTGAGCACTCAGCCGGAGTCAGAGTGCTCCAGCACGAAGACGAATGCGAGACGGGCGACCGACGCAAGCCGGCCCCGGTAGCACCTGATGACCATGCTGCGCGCGTGCCAAGCTACGCACGACCACCGCGCGTCAGGCTGCCCCATGCCGGGTGAAGTGTCAAGCCATCGTGTCGGCCAGCCTGGCACGGCTGCGCAAGGTGACACTCCTGCTCCCTCTCGATCGGCGCGCGGGCGCCTCGAAGCTCCCCCACTGGCAAGCTTCAGAGCGTCGACCGCTCCGCTGCGCAGCCAGCGGCGCATCGGCTAACTGAACTGCCTGCATCGGCGCGCTACCAGCTATCACGCCGTGCGCATAAACCCAGCCCTGCGGCGGCGAGCTCGCGCGGCCACGCGGCCCATGAGCGCGAGCAACCGCTGACGGGGTCCTCGCGTTGACGCGCGATCCCACGCGCATGACGGGTGCCTCTAGTTGACGGCCAGCCCGTCGACGAGGCGTCGCGCGAACCAGCCTGTCGGCCGCAGCGCAGTGCGCAAGCATCGAGCCCTCCTGTTCGTCGGCGTCGAGCATCAGCCACGAGCGCTTGACTGGACGCCGGCGCCCAGCGAGTCAAGCCCTGTCGCGCGTCAGCGGTCGCCGCAGGCATGACGTCCATCGCAGGGCTCCTTACGTCGCTCGCCAATAGCGAAAAGACGTTGCTGGAATCCTCATAATGGGTCCGCCTTTCTGTGGCACCCGCTACCGTGCGGGCGCCAGGGCAGCCCATCCCGCACCCCGCAGGGGTGCGATCCGATGGCTGCCGGCCTACAGGCCCGCCGGTGAATGTGCAGCTCGTCACTCAAGATCGAACTGAGCGAGAAGACGATCCCGCCAGCGCACGGCATACCGGACGCAGCTGGAGCAACGCCGGTGTGGCAGGATGGAAGTGGCGCGTCGTAGCGCGCCTGTAGGGACCAGGCGGTCGAGTCGGCCGAGGCCAGCGCCTCCGCGCATCCGGCCAGGCCGCGCGTCTTCACTCCGAAGGCGTGCAGCGCGAAGCCTCTCATCGCGAGCGCCCACAGGATGTCCTCGACCTCTCGGCTGCCCTGGCGGGAGCAGATCGAGCCGACGCCGACTCGCGGCTCACGCGGCGAGGTCGATACCTTCGGCGGCGTAGAGAGCGGCGCAGCGCTCGTAGTCCGTCAGGCGCCAGCCTTGAAGG
Source organism: uncultured Solirubrobacterales bacterium (assembly GCA_963701215.1). GTDB lineage: Bacteria > Actinomycetota > Thermoleophilia > Solirubrobacterales > Solirubrobacteraceae > Palsa-744. Next base: position 2,094,818 of record OY969580.1, on the reverse strand, counting down.
ACTGGCGCAAAGTGAAGGTCGGGTGCGCGCTGGCGGAGCTCAACGAAGTTGGCGACGGTGCGCCTCTGATGCTCCTTGACTGTGAGACCCGTGCGCGCGAGCGTCGCGGGCTCACACATCCAGTCCATCGAGAAGGCGAACTCCAGCCGACCGATCTCCTGTGCATAACGCCGGGTCGCCTCGATGTACTGATCGACGCTCGTCTGCCAGCGGCCGTGAAGTCCCAGCTCGGAGAAGCCGCCGGAGTCGAGCGCCCAGCCGGCCGCCGCGCGAGGCAAGCTCGCACGACGAGCCAGGCGTCGGTGCGAGATAAAGAGAGGCCCGAGTCCGAGCCCCAGCCAGCTCGTTTCGTGCGTTCCGAGGTAGAACTTCATCGGTCGGGGCACCCGAGCGCTTGCGCTCACGCTGCGAGGGCGAGCCAGTTCTGTCGCTCTGACTCGCTCGCGTTCGCCAACCGCACCAACACATCGCCGTGGCAGCGCCGCGGCGCGCACCAACAGCCGAGCACCAACCCGCGCAGCTCATCGAGCGAGGACATCAGCGCGTCGTTTTCGCGCAGCCAACTTTCGTACAGCGCAATGCACTCGCCGCGCGCGCCGTGTTTGCCCACTACGAACGGGTTGCCCCACTTCGAGGGGCGCCCGATGTAAACGTGGTGGCGCTCGCACTTGCAATGCACCGCGCGCGGCGTTCCGAGCTTCACATGCGCCGGGACGAGCAGACCGCTGTTTCGCCTTGAGTACCTATTCACCGCATCTCCTTTGGGTCGTGGTTGAGCACGCCCCGGCCTGAGCGGGCCGGCGAGGCGGGTCAAGCTCTGTCCCCTCAGGGATCGCCGTAGGCGACGCGCAGCGCAGGGCTTTACGCGCCGTAGAGCCGGTTTGCTGGCCTTAAGGGGTGAGCTCCGCCGCGACCCCGAGAAGCGGCAGTGGACTCACTAGGCCCAGCGGTCTGCTCGTCAATCACGCAGACTGAAGTGAAGCTCGCGCCAATTGCGAATGTGACAGACGCAACCGTTGGCTGCGCGAAATCGTGAGCCGCCCTCGTAGGTGAATGTGCGGTGTACCTCGGCGTTGGTGAACGTGAGCGGATCGGCGAACACGACGCTCTGACCCTTGCGCGGAAGTGGTGTTGCCAGGCGGGTGCGGCAGCGCTCGCGCCACTCGCGCGCGTGGTCGTTGCTCGGTGTGCTCAGCAGGTCAAGGATGTGCGCGGGGCAGCCATCCTCGGCAGGCCCCATGTCCTCGCTGACGGGCTTGGTGTAGAGGATTCCTTTCTCGCGCTCGGTGAGCAGCACGAGGCCGAATACTCTCATCGCCCTTGTGCGCGCGCACGGCGGCGTAGACCACCTTGCCGTAGCGAACGGTGTCGAGGACTCGCGCGGCGAAGTCCGCGCCAAGGTCGAACTCGATCGCGGCGCGCGCGGTGAACGGACCTTCAAGTTGTCCAGCGGTCCAGCCCATGATTCCTCCCGTGGGATTCGCGGCCCGCCCCGACGGCGGGCCTTTGCCCCTCCCCTGCACGCCTTGGGCGTGCGACCATCGGGGAGGCAAGGCACCGCCGCCGGTACGGATCAACGCCGCTATGCCGTGGCCGGAACCTGCTCCTCCTCGGACTGGCTGGCGTCCTCGGAGTCCGTCTCGGCTGTGCGCTGCCCCTGGGCGTCGCGCAGCCTGCCGGTCTCGGGATGGAACTCACCCCACACGAGGTCGGCGTCAGCGATTGCCTGATCGAGCTCGTCACCGTCCAGCTGGTCGAGCCGGTCGCTGACTCCATCGAGGCGGGCGAGGGCCTGTGCGATCTCGCTCTCGCGGCGGGCGTTCTCCTCGTCCTGTGCGATCCGCTCGGTGAGGATGTCATCGAGCGCCGGCACCTGGCCCTCCTTGATGCGTTCCCTGACGATCGCGTTCAGGTCGCGCTCGGCTGCTGCGGCCAGCGGTCCGTTGAAGTGCAGCGTGTAGTAGCTGCGCCGCTGTGTGGCGACGGCCTCCTCATCGACCAGCGATGCGAGCGCGATCAGCGTCAGCGCCCGGCCGGCGATGTCGCCCGCCGACTGAGCGTCTGCCAGATAGCGGTTCGCCCGCTCGTGCGCCTCCTGCGCCTCCAGGTAGACGGTCTTGGTGCTCGCTTCGCCCTGCGAGCTCTGGCTGATCCAGCCGGGCAACGCAAGCCGAGCGCCCCGCGCCGCGATCCCCCGCAGCTCGCCGCTGAGGTTCACCGAGGCAAGGATGCGCAGCACCCGCTCATCGACCTTGATCTTCGGCAGGTACTTGAACACGAGCAGTCCGACCGCTTCGTTGAAGCTGGTCGCCTTCTCGCGCTTCTCCTCCTGCTCTCTGCGCTGGGCCTTGGCTTCCTCCTTGATGCGCGCTTCGCGCTCCTCGGTGGTCTCCGTCCCGGCGCTCTCGCCGTCGGAGCCTGCCTCGGGAGCGCCGGACGGCGGCTGCGCGGCGCTGCGCATCCGCTCGGCGTCGCGTTCGGCCTTGATCCTCGCGCGCACCGCCTTGAGGCTGTGAGCGATGTAGTCCTCGGCAAGCGCGTCCCCGACATCCTGGCCGACGATCAGCTGCGACCACCGCCCGATCTCGTGAACGGCCTTGAGCCGGCGTGCGTGCTCGACCACTTCGGGTGTGAACGACACCGATTCGAGCTCGCGGCCGGTTGCCTTCTCATAGGCAATCAGGTTTTTCGCCGCCTTCTCGCCGAGAGTGAACATCTCGATCGGGTAGCGGCGGTTGGACTGGAACAGCCCCGCCGGCAGCGGGTCGGTGTGGAGTACGCCGAGCGATAGCGCCTCGTTGGCGAACTCGCTCCAGGTGGGCGCCTCGTCGCCGTCCTCGGCGTTGAGCACCGCCGCGACGGCGTTGCGCGCAAGCTCCTCGTGGATCTTGCAGAGCTCCGCGAGCGCCTTCACGGCCAGCAGCGGGATCGTCTCCGCAGCGACGAGCCTGCTCAGGGCGTCCGGCAGGGCGAGGATCGTCAGGTGGTCCCTGATCCGCCGTTCGCGGGAGCTGCGCTTGGCCTTCCCGCCCAAGCGCTCGGCGACGCCGCGGACGTTCAGCCCGCAGTCGAGCATCGCCTTGTAGCCCTGCGCCCGCTGGAGCGAGTTCAGGTCGCTGCGGACCTCGTTCTCGATCATCGCGTCCGTCAGCAGCTCCAGCCGCTCGGCCTCGTCGCCCGAGCCGGTGGGCAGCACGTTCGCGGGTATCTCGGTGAGCTCTGCCTTCGTGGCTGCGCGGTAGCGCCGCTCACCCGCGATGAGCAGATAGTCCTCGCCGCCGGTCGCGCGAACGAGCACCGGCTGAAGGCAGCCGCGTTCGCGCATCGTCTCGGCCATCGTGTCCAGCTCGGCGTCGATGATCTCGCCACGCGGGTTGAAACCCTCCTGCACGGTAATCCGCGAAAGCGGAATGTGACGCAGCTCGGCGCGGCCGTGCGCGCCGTTGGTGTTCTGGGTGGTGCTCTGAGCGGCCATAAGGCCCTCCTTTTTCACGCAGGGCTCCCCCCAGCGGGGAGCCGTCCCCGACCACCCCGCACGCGCAGCGTGCGAAAATCGGAAGGGGCCGGCTCGCGCTGCGCCAGTCGGCCGCAGGCGCTATCTCGATCGGGGCTGGCGCGGCTGTCAGCGCTCGACGCGCTCTAGCTGCTCAAAGGCGTCGTCGGGCACGTCGATCACCGTGTCGTAGCCCAGCGCCTTGAGGTGTTCGAGAACGACTCCGACGTGCTCATAGACGCACTCCCTAACCCTGTCGTTGGGGTTGAGGTTCTTGTGCTCGTGATCGTCAGTCCGCATGACCGGATGGTGGCCGGGAGGCCCGAGCGTGAGATGCGCCACATGGGTCGGCACGCCCCGATGCCCGGTGAAAGTGGACGTGAGCTCGAACGCGAGCTCCGGTTCGGGCAGCGTCGTCGCGATCACGAGGGCGCGGGGGCCGACGCGAGCGCCGATCGTCTCGCTCTGGACCCGGTGGCCGTCGAGCTTGACTTCGAGCGCGATCATGCGTTGCGTGCTCACGGCCCGCTACGGTAGCGCGCGCCTGGGAGGTCGTGTTTTCGCCGGCGCTGGCGCGAGCCGTCGATGCCGGGCCGCGGCTAAACTCGTTGTTTCATCGCGCCGGAGTAGCTCAGTTGGTTAGAGCAGTGGAGTCATAATCCAAAGGTCGCAGGTTCGAGTCCTGCCTCCGGTACTTTCGAGCTGGCGGCGGCCGGCGAGGCCGTAGGCGGTCAGTATTCGGCGGCGATGACGCCGTGCTCGATGGTGTGAGCGCCCGTGGGACGGTAGGCCGGGCCTCGGCTGTGGTGGAGCCAGTTGATGATCTCTTGCGGTGGCGGGAAGTGGCGCAGAACGTCAACGTCGATCCAGCGATATCCACAGCGCTCGCACTCGAAGTAGCCGGGGCATGGTTCGGTGGGTACGTGGCGGTGGCCGTCGTGGGGTTCGTTCGGGCGTTGTGGCATTTGGTCCTCCTGGTAGATCGTCTTCTCGCATCGGGGCGAGACGATCGGGTCGGCAGGCCGAAGGGCCTCGGCCGCGCCGTAGCGATGCGGAGGCGCACATAAGGCCGGGCCGCGCAGCGGTGCCCGATCGCGAGCGCGGGAAGACGCCCGGACAGCGAGGAGCTGCTTGCGCTCGAACGAGGCCCCGACGGTGACGATCGCGCGCCGGACCGCCGCCGGATGCGCGAAGCGCAAGGCTGTGGAGGGCGAGGTTTAGGCGAGTCCGAACGTGGACGCGAGACGGCGGCGGAGCTCAAGGAAGTCGTTGCCGCGGGTGGCGAGCCCCCAGGTCGCAGCGGCAAAGTCGAAGATCGTCCCGCCCTTGCGGCACGCGCGTCTCTTGTTGTGGCGGCCGTAGCAGTAGAAGGTGCCATCGGGGTAGAGCTGGAGGCTCGGGCTGGTGTCTGCGTGGAAGGGGCAGAGAATCTTGCCCGCCCGGTTGGGCGTGGTGTTTGCCAGCACGCGGACGTACTCGGCGGCGGGGATCGCCAGCAGCGCATGGTCGAGCGGCGTGCGGCCCGAGCTGCGCGGCCTCGTCCGCGCGGGCCCGGTGGCCGCAGGGCGCGGATCGGCGGGCAGGCGGCTCGTGAGCTCTGCGAGCGTGTAGCGGGCTGTTGGCCTGAACGCGAGGAGCTTGACGGGGCGCGGAGGGGCGTGCTTGTAGTTGAGGGTGTCCGGGGGTCGCAACAGGCGCGCGATGTCGATGCAGCCGAGCTCGCCCCCGAGCGCGAGCGCGAGCCGCCGGTTGGCGCTCTCGACCTGTGCGTTCGTTGCCCGCTGGGCTAGACGCCAGTAGAGATGTACGTGGTCGGCGGAGCCGGAGGCGACCTCCATCGTCGGCGGGTGAGCGAACTGCGCGAGGCTTTGCTGCGAGCTGGGGTCATCGCACTCGATGTAGAGCAGGCGCGAGCCGCTGATCGCGTCCTTGCCGCCGTCGGTGGGACGATCGCGCAGCGCGACGCCCACGTACACGTCGGCCTTGGATGCCATGCCGATGATCCGCCGCGCCGCGCCGGTCGTCGCGTCCTCAGCGAAGAACGTCCGATCCATCCAGCCGCGCGGCGTCGGCCAGCGCAGCTCCAAGAACTGTTCCAGCCGAGGCTCCTCGGCCAGTGTGCGCAGGTAGACGAGAAGGTCCCTGGTGGGACGCCGGGGCGGTGTGTTGCTCATGGGTAGAAATCCGTTTGAGCCCTGCTGGTCCGCGCCCCCTGCGGGGCGCGGACCGGGCTCGCTCGGTGGCTAGGCGGCCACCGGCTCGGGCTCGCTGGCGGGCTCCTCGGACTCCTCCTCGCTGCGGGGAGTCAGGAACTCGACCGTGTTGGCGACCACGCTGTAGCTGTGGCGCTTGCCGCCGCCCTCGGCCTCCCACTCGCCGTACTCGATGCGGCCATCGACGCCGACCTTCGAGCCCTTGTTGAGATACCGGCTGCACGCCTCGCCGTTGGCGCCGTAGGCGCTCACGTCGATGTAGCCGACCTCGCCGCTGCGACCCATGCCGTTGACGGCGAGACGCATCTCGCAGACGCTCGTGCCGCTCGGCAGGGCGCGCAGCTCGGGGTCACGGGTCAGACGGCCGGTGCCGATGAACTTGTTGATGTTGCGCTGAGCCATTTCGGTTTCCTCCTGTTGTGGTGGTGGTGCTAGTTACGCCGCCCAAAAACGACGCCGGCCGGCGCGCGGAACCGGAGCCCGTCAGGGCGCAGGGGAACCCCCTTGTGGGGGTTGAAGCGCTAGTCCGGCGGCGTCGAAAATGGGGCAAGTAACGACGCCCACCGACCACGAGGAACCCGTGAACAGGTGGAGCCGCGCAACTTCTCGGCGCCTGCCTTCATCCGTGGCCTCTTGCGGTCTGTAGAGCATCGTCGGCGTCTGCTGTGCCTCTGTCCGCGAGCGGTCGCCCGCGGCTTTCTCGGTTACTGAGCCCCAGCACCGGCAACCGGCCAACGACTTTGCGAAGGGCCGTGGTGGGCGGCGAAGGACCCGTTGTGCCAGGGCTGCTCAAAGTTGTTGGCCGCTTCGCCCCGTGGCTGGTCAGTAGGGGGCAATGGAACACACAGATGCCTTCGGATCGGCTTCGCTCGGGTGCTCTGACCGGCTGTGGGCGGCGCGGTCTCGATGAGGGTCCACGCGGTAGGACACCGCCCGCTCGCGAGGCTCGTGATCTGCCTGGCGGGGATCGCGCTGCTCGCGCTGACGCTCAGCGGCTCGGTGGCGTGGTGCTGGACGCAGACGGCTTCCCTACTTGAACTGAAGGGTCCGATGCGCCTGCCGGTCGCCGACGCCGCGCGCGCGATGTGGCACCTGCTGATCCGTGGAGGCTGGAGCTCGCCGGCGAGCGCGTTCCCGACGCGCGGGGAGCGCGCGTCGGCGCCTGCCTTGTGGGCGTATGGGCTCACCGGCGGCTGCTCCGTCGTGGTCGTGATCCGTGGGGGCCTTGGCCTGCACCGCAGGACTCGGACTTGGCGGGCAGGGTCGCCGCTCGGCAAGGAGCAGCGGACCGTCGCGCGTCGCGCGGTCGATCGCGGCTGGGTGCGGCAACGCACTTGGGCGGTCCCCGCCGATCTGCGTCGTCTGTGGGTGCCCGGCCCTGTCTCGGGGCGACCGTACATGGGCGTGATCGGCAAGGTGCCGGCGCGCACGCTCGCGGCCGAGCTTGAGGTACAGCCGATGGTCGTGGCACCGCCGCGCGCCGGGAAGTCCAGCGGCTTCGTCGTTCCTTGGCTGCTCGACCACGACGGGCCGGCGCTCGTGTTGAGCACGAAGCGCGACATCTACGACGCGACCGCGCCCTACCGTCGTGGCCTCGGCCGCGTGTGGGTCTATGACCCGTTCGGGGACCGCGCGAGCGCCGGCTTCACGCCGCTCGTGCCGGCGAGGACGTGGGCCGGTGCGATCCGTGCCGGCGAGGCGTTGGCGAGCGCGGCTCACCCCGACCAGGCGAACGCCGCGAACGAGTTTTGGGACAAGGAGGCCGCGGCGATGCTGGCGCCGCTGCTGCACGCCGCGGCGCTTGCCCGCGACGGCATGGACGAGCTCGTGCGGTGGTTGGATGCCCGCGATTTCCAGAGAGCGGTGAGCGTGCTCCAGGGCTCGGGCGCCGTGGCGGCAGCCGAGCAGCTTGAGGGTGTTGGCCGGCGCGATGAGCGCAACCGCGAGACGACGGTGATGAGCGCCTTGAACCTGCTGCGCGCCTACCGCTACCCGCAGGTCGCGGCGTGCGCCCGCAGCGACCTGACGCCTGAGCGGTTCTTGGACGGAGCCGCGAACACGATCTACGTCGTGGCTGCCGGCCACGACCAGGAAGCGTTGCGGCCGGTGATCCTCGCGCTCGTCGCCGCGATGTATGAGGCGGCGATCGTCAAGGCGCGCGGGCACGGCGCCCTTGACCCCCGCCTGTTCATCCTCATGGACGAGGCGGCGAACATCGCGCCGCTGCGCAACCTCGCGGCGTGGCTCTCCCAATGCGGAGACCACGGCATCGTCATCGCGACGATCTGGCAGTCCATCGCGCAGATTGACCAGCGCTACGGCCGCGCCGCGCGCGACGCGATCTGCGCGGCGTCAACCGCCCAGGTCTTCTTGCCGCCCCTGGTGGAGCCGACGAGCACCGGGTATCTGTCCGAGCTGCTGGGCGAGGAGCCGGTCGCCAACGCATCGAGCTCGACCGGGCTCTCGCGGCACACCCTGAGCATCGGCCATCAGAAGGCCGGTCCCTCGCCGTGGCTGCGCCAGATCGGTCGCGGGCGGGCAATTCTCGTCTACCGGGACCTGCCGCCCGCGATTGTCCGCGCGCCCGGATGGTTCGAGGACCCCCGGTTCGCGCACTACGCCCGGCTGCTGGCTTCGCGATATGGGGCGCGTTCGCTGGGACGCGCCCCATGCCCGCATGAGTGCTCGGGCAGGAAACGCCTGCGAGGGGAGCTGCGATGAGCGATTCGTTGGCCGCTGGCGCGGGGTGCGGGTCAACAACCCCGATGAACGACAGAACCGCAGCTCCGTCTCAAGCGAGCGAGCGCACGGCAAAGCCGCGCCGCGGCGGCCCTTCCGGGCGGCAGGTGGTCGGCGATTACGTGGGGCAGCACGCCTCCGATGCCGCCCAGGCTGTGCGGCGAGCCGGTCTGCGCCCCGGTCTCGATCGGTCCTTCGGATGCGCGCCCGAGCTCGTCGGACAGGTCGTTGAGCAGGAGCCGACCGCGGGCAGCGACTTGGCGCGCAACGGCCTGGTGACGCTGTACGTCGCAGCTCCCGGCATCGCCGAGATAGCGGCCGACGAGCATCCTGCGCCGGCATCGCCCCCGGTGCCGGCCGCGCTCGATGCCCCCGACGAGGATGCACCGTTCTCCGCGGAGCCTCGCCGCCGGCGTAAGCCGGGGCGAGCGACGCGAGCACCGCAGGTCTTTGGCACAGCTCCAGCGCCGGTCGCCCCCGGCGGCAGGCGCTCGAGCGGAGCCCGAGCGCAGGACGCCGAGACCGCGAGCGATGCGGAATCGGACACCGAGGCCGTCTGTGCGCCTGCCTGGTCCGGCGAGGAGGAGCCACGCGAGGAGGTTGGCGACGAGCAGGCAGGCGACCAGCTCACGGAGGAGTTCGTGGTGCATGTAGATGACCTGTTCGCCGGGCGTGAACGGCGGGCGTGGCGGCGGGTCTACCCGCGCCGCAGGCTCCGTGTCCAGTTGGCGAGGCACCCGTGGCTGGTCGGGATCGTCGGCGTGCTGCTCGCGGCGTGGGTGGTGGTCGGCGTCGCGGCTGCCCTGGCAGGCCATTCGCCGAGCGCTCATCACGGGAGCGCGCCCCGCGCGATCGTCAGGCACAGCGCAGCGCGCCCGATCGGCTCGGGGAAGCCGTCGCCGTCGAGGCGCCCGGCGGTCCATCGCGCCGGCCATGCGACCGGGCCGCGTCACCGGCGCGCAGCGCCCGTGGCCGTTGTGCGTCCTGCTTGGACTGCGCCGGTCCGCAGTGTCCCGGCTGTGCCGCAGAAGGCGAGCGCGCCGGTGGCTCCCGCTCCACCGCACGCCGCGCCGGCTCCCGTGACTCCGCCGCCCGCGCCGGCGGCGGAACCGGCCAGAGGGGGGCTGTTCTCGCCGTGAGGTTTGGCAATCAACAACAAAGGAGGTGGGGCCAGTGATGGCGCTCACGCTCAGGCGGGCGCAGGCCCGTCGTCTCGGAAGGACGGCGCAGATCGCCGCGGCGATCTGCGCCTTGATCGGGCTGCTGGTGGGAGTCGTGATCCTCGGGGCGCTCCCCGATGGACACGTTCACGCCTTGAACGCTGCCGGCGCGTTCAAGGGCGGCGAAATCGAAGGTGTCGCGAAGCTGGTCGACAAGCTCAAGGGCAACATCGTGTGGCTCGGCGGCACGGCGATGGGCCTGGTGATCGCGGTCGTCGGGATCATGTTCATGGCCGGTCATTCGCAGGGCGCACGACCTGGCGATCAAGACGCTCGTGGGGCTGGCGATCCTCGCGTCGATCAGCGGGATCGTGGCCTAGCCGGGGCCTGTGATGCACCGCCGCTTGGTATGGACGCTGCCGGCTGCGACGACGGGCGCGTTCTGGTCGGGTCCTCGTGCTCGCGCCGGCCGCGTCAGCAGCGGACGGCGCTCGATCGTGCCGCTCGCCTTCCTCGGGATCGAACTTCCGTCGCTGCACAGCATCATCGAAGGGATCGCCAAGGGGTTCTTCGGGGCGCTCGCGCACGCGCTCGTCCCGAGCTGGCTCACGCACGGCACGGTCGCGACGATTCAGCATCTCGTCGCGCTGCCGGACCCGGCGACGTGGACGCATGTCGGCCAGTTGCAGGCCGACATGGTGTGGCTGGGCGCATCGCTTTTGCCGGTCACGCTCGCGATCGGGACTGTGCGCTACTGGCTGGTGGGGCTGACCGGCTCGGCGCACCCGGCCGGCGCGTTGGGGCGGTGCGTGTGGGTGACGTTCGTGCTCGTCGCCTACCGCTGGTTCGTGGAGCAGGCGGTCGCGATCACGAACACCCTGACTCACGCGATCCTCGGGTTCCCGGTCGTCGCCAGCGGCCTTCAGCGGATCATCGGCGTGCTGTTCGGCGGCGCGCTGCTGCGGGGCGCCGGCGGCGTCTTCGGTGCGTTCCTGGTGATCGTCGGCGTGCTGTTCGCCGCGGGCCTGTTCGCGGTGCAAGTCCTGTTGACGGTCCTGCTCGCGCTGCTGATCGTCGCCGGTCCGCCGCTGATCGCGCTCTCGGCGATCCCCGAGCTTTCGCACCTGGCGCGTACCTGGGCGCACGCGCTCATGGCGATCATGCTCGTCCCGCTCGGCTGGACCGTGCTGTTCGCCACCGCCGGGGCGCTGTGCCTGGACGCAACGAGCTTCACCGGCGGCGCCGGGGGTGTGCCGGGCCACATCGCGGCGGCGTTCGCCGGGCTCATCACGTTCGCAATCGCGGTGAAGCTGCCGCTGATGCTGCTCGGCGAGCTGCGTCACCTGTTCGGCTCTGCCTTGTCCGGGGGTGGTGGCGGCGGCTCGTCGGGGCAGAGCACGATGCCGGGCGCTGAGCGGGTGAAGGCCGCGCACGCGCGGCTGCGCAGCGCCGCCTTCGAGGGCGTCCCCTCGCTCGGGCGCAGCGCGGGACGCGCGGCCGGCGCCCTGGGCGCCCCGGCCGGAGGCCCGCTCGGCGCAGCCCGGCGTGGCCTGGCCGGGGCTGCGCGCCGCAGCGGCGTCCTGCCCGGCGCGGCGGCCGGCGTCAGCTGGAGGCGCCGTTGCCGGGAAGGCCGCCGGGCGCGGCCTGGCGCAGAGCGCCCGGCGCGGCGTCCGCGAGCGACTGCGCAACGCGGGCGCGATCATTGCCAGCGCGCCGAGTGACGCCCGCGCCGCGATGGCGGCCGGCGCCCGCAAGGCTGGCCGGACGCCGAGCGGCGCCGCCGCCGCGCGCGTGGCTGGACGCGGCCCGAGGGCCACCGGCGCGGGCACGAGTACGGGGAAGACCCCGGCGAGCGTCGCCGCCGGATCGGCGCGTGGTCGCGGCTCAAGCCAGGGACCGGCCGCGCCGCGCAGCGCGCCCAGGGCCTGTGCGAGCGCCGTCCCCGCGGACGCAGACGCCCGTAGGGCGCTCGCCGAGTCCGCGCGGCGCCCCGGCGCCGAGCCCGGCTGGAGGCGCGCACCCTGGACGCAAGGTCACGACGAGCGCGCAGCGCGAAGCGGCCGGCGGCGGACGGCCGCCCAGCCGCGCGCCGAAGGCGCCCGCTCCCCCGCCTGCCGCCGGTCGCGCGCAGCGGCCGGCGAAACGTAAACCGCGACCGCGGAGCGGGTCGTGATCCACCGCACCTTCCGCTCGCTCGATCAGGCGCCGAAGCTGGTCGGTTTCACGATGCGCCAATGGTGCGTCCTGATCGCGGGCGCGAGCGTGGTCCTCGGCCTCGTCTACCTCGCGCACCTGCCGACCAAGCCGGCGATCACGCTCTGCGTGTTCTTCGTCGGGCTTCCGGCAGCGCTGACCTATGTCTCGGAGAGCGGCGGCCTGCAACTCGGCGCGCTGCTGCGCGATATGTGCCGCTGGCGCTTCGGCCGGCATCGCCTGCCGGCGACGCCGCCGGCTACGCCGGCGCGCGCGGCATGCTGTTCCTCGCGCCGCGCAGACTCCTATCTGGCAGACGATATCGCGGCAGACGGTCGTCTGCCGGACCCGGCGCTTGAGGAGCTGCTGTCCGAGGAGCGCTGGGGCGCAATGAGACGGGCGCGATGCGCCGCCGACCTGCTCGGAGTCGCCGCGATCGGCGAGGACGGGCTGCTCGTGCGCGAGGACGGCGAGTACGTGCGCTATCTGGAGGTCGGATCGGTCAACCCGCTCGTCATGGAGCAAGCCGAGGGCGAGCGGGTGTCTGCCGCGTTCGGTCAGCTCGCCGCGCGGCTGCCCGATCGTCAGTCCCTCCAGCTCTACGTGCAGGGCACTCCGCTGGACCTGGAGGACGTTCTCGCGGAGGAGACCCACCGCTGCGAGCAGGCGGCGGGCGCAGCCGAGGACGTCGGCGAGGACGAGCGCGCGACGGCGATCCGTCGGCTGGGAATCGCCCAGGAGCAGTCGATCCGCGCGACCGCGCTGAACGTCGCTCCGCTGACGCTGCGCTACCTCGTGATCTGCCCGTGGCGGCCGGCGGGCCGCCCGCTGCTTTCAGGGGGCGTCTCGCGCCGGAGCGCTGCGCGTGAAGGCGAGCGTTCACGAGCGCGCGATGCGCGACTCGTTGCGGCACGCCGAAGGCGTCCGCTCAGACCTTGAAGCGATGGGAGTCCCGGCCCGGCCGCTTGACGGCCGGGAAGTGCTCGACCTGCTGCACGAGAGGTTCGATCCCGACGCGCAGCGAGCGGGCGAGTTGCCCGCGAGCTTCATGTGCCCCGAGGTCATCGCCTCGCCGATCGCGGGCGAGGACGCCGAGGACGCGAGCGCTCGCGCGAGCGCCCTGGCGAGCGCGGTCTGCACCGCCGAGCTGGGCCTGTCCGAGCGCAGCCATGTGAGGATCGGCAGCTCGGCAGAGGAGGTCTTCTACGTCAGCCTGGCACCGGAGCAGACGTGGCTCGGATGGCTGCTTCACATGATGCAGGCCCCGCGTCCGTTCACCCTCAGCGTGCATATCCAGGCGACGGAGCGCTACCGCGAGCGGATGGCGCAGAAGCGCCGCTACCGCCGCATCCACGGCGTAAACCGCGGCGTCGAGCAGCGTGGACGCCCGCTCGATCCCGACGCGCGGGTGCAGGAGGAGGAGGCCGCCGAGCTCAACGACGAGCTCGCCACGAGCGCGGGCGCGGGCATCTACCGCGTCAGCATCTACGGATCGCTGCTGGAGTCAGGGCCGGAGCCGGACACCGAGACCCTGCACGAGCTCTGCCAGGCGGCCGGGCGAGAGGTCACGATGGCCTGCGACGCGCGGATCGGGCACGGCCTGTTCGCGCAAGGCGCGCTGTGGCGCTCCACGCTGCCGCTCGGGCGCGACGTGGCGCGACGGCGGCGCAAGTACGTCAGCCGCAATGTCGGGGACACCTTCCCGTTGTGCGGGACGAGCTGCGGGAGCCCCGAGGGCATCCCGCTCGGCTACGCGCTGCCCGGCCGCACCCTGGAGCGCCTGGACCCGTTCGACCCGGCGCATCCGAATCACCTGCTGCTGGTGAACGGCATGAGCGGGGCCGGCAAGACGATGGCCGCGATCATCCTCTTGATCCGCGCGCTCGCGCAGGGAGCGAGTGGCTTCATCATCGACCGCGCCGGCCACTTCGACTTCCTGTGCAGCCTGATCCCTGGCGCTGCGTCGCTTGAGATCGGGGGGTACGCGCACGCGATCAACTCGTGGGATGTCGATGACCCCGCGCAGGTAGGCGCGGAGAAGATCGACTACTTGCTCGCGCTGCACGCGCTACTGCTCGGCGAGCACCACGCCGGCCGTGACTCCTACGGCCTGTCGGACCTTGAGGCCAACCTGCTCGGTCTGGCAATCGCCGAGGTCTATGCGCGCTGCGCGCTGACGGGCGAGGAACCGCGCGAGCTGCTGTTGCAGGAGGAGCTTGAGCGCCGCTATCACCACGAGCGCGGCGAGGGGTCGGTCGGGATCGCCGAGGCGCTGCGCAACCTCTCGATGAGGCTGAACAACTACATCGGCGACGGCCCCTACGCCTACCTCGCCGACCGGCCGACGACGATCCCCGCCGGGGCGCCGCTGGTCGTATTCGACACCAGGAGCATCCCCGACGCGAAGGCCGCGGCGGCGCTGTTCGTCATCTGCGAGCACGTCAAGAGCCAGGATCGCGCGCACCCGCGCCCTGCATCTCTCCGGCGCCGGCCCCAAGCACGCCTGGGGCGGCAAGAGCTTTCTCGTGGTCGATGAGGCGTGGAAGCTGATCGAGCGCCCGAGCGACCGGCCGCTGGTTCAACGAGTTCGTCCGCCGCAGCCGCCACTACGCCTTGTGGCTCATCGCGATCAGCCAGCAGCTATCGGACTTCGACAGCGAGTACGGCACGGCGCTGTTGGCGAACGCGGCGATGCGGCTGTTCCTGCGCCAAGAGACGCGCGAGCTGACCTACGTCAAGGGCGCGCTGAAGCTGACCGATGAGGCGATCGACGCGATCTCGACGCTGAAGACGGTCCGCGGCGCGTTCTCCACCGCCTACCTGATGAACGGCACGCGCGGCGAGGGCACGTTGCAGATCGGCGTCGGGCCGCTTGAGTATTGGATCGCGAGCTCAGACCCCGCCCGCGACGAGCCCGTGCGCCGGCACGCGCTCCGAGAGACACAGCAGCAGGGTTGGCCCGCGCTGAAGCTGCTGGTCAACGACGAGTGGCAGGCAGCCGCCGCGAGTGAACTGGAGGTGGCGGCGTAGTGCAGGTCCAGGTCGCGATCGAGCTGCTGCGCAACCGCAATGTCAGGACCGCCCTGCTGGTCGGAGCGTTCCTGCTCGTCTCGCTGCCCGTGCTCGTCGCCGCCGCCGTCGTCGGGCTTGTTCGCGCATGAAACGGAAGTGGCGTGCCGCGGCGCCGGCGCTCCCGGCGCGGTGAACACGCCCGCCGGCGGCGGGCCGATCGCCGCGGGCCTGTACGCGGCGCCGCTGGAACTGCGGCCGGGCCGCTGGTATGAAGTCGGCGCGACCGCCTACGGCGGGCCGGGCGACTCCGCCAGCGACTACGGGTCGATCCCCAACCCCGGCGAGTCCTACCTGCCGGCGCACCCCGACGAGCTTCGCCGAGCTCTCGGTTCTCGACTCGAACCCGGCGAACGGCGGATCGTTCACTTTTCAGCGACGCCGACGCGCTGAGCAACCTCGCCTACCTCACCGCAACTGCGGGTCATGCACGCAGGCCGTGAGGCGATCCTGGCAAAGCGCGACGTGGGCTACGGACAAGGCCCAGGTCAGATCGATCGCCAACGGCCAGCCCTACCGGCTCGACGTGTGGTGGCAGACGGCCCGTGCGCTCGGGATCTCCAAGAGTCCCGTGCAGGTGCAGCTCGCGCCGCGCACCGGAGCGGGAGCGACACTCGAAGCACTGCCGGAATCCAGCGAAGCGGGCGGAGCTGGACTCGGCGGCGAGCGCGTGCGCGGCGGCCGAAGGCGCCGGCAGCATCCCGCTCCCGCTGACGGCCGGCACGCAGACGAAGATTCTGCCGAGCGGCCTGGCCGCCGCGGGCGAAGAAGCGCCGGCGCGGGTCAAGGCGATGGTGGCCGCGGGCAACCGCCTATTTCGGCACGAGCTACCTGTATGGCGGCGCGCACGGCACGCCGCTCAGCCAGCTACAGCCAGCGTATGACTGCTCCTCGGCGGTCTCCTACGTCCTGCACGGCGGCGGAGTGTTCGGCGCAAACGCCGAGGACTCGACCGAACTTGAGTCCTACGGCGAACCCGGCCCCGGCCGCTACGTCTCGATCTACGCCAACGCGGGCCACGCCTTCATGTACGTGGGCGGATTGCGCATGGACACCGTTGAAGCGTCCGCTTACGACAGCGGCCCCAACTCGGGCAAGCCCGGTCCTCGCTGGCGCGTCTCCGCATCCGTCCCCAACTGGGCGACCTGGACCGTCCGTCACCCATCGGGCCTATGACGAGCGCCAGCATCAGAAGCCTGCCGCTCGCGCTGATGGCGAGCGTCGCGC
Source organism: uncultured Solirubrobacterales bacterium (assembly GCA_963701215.1). Lineage (GTDB taxonomy): Bacteria > Actinomycetota > Thermoleophilia > Solirubrobacterales > Solirubrobacteraceae > Palsa-744. The sequence continues at coordinate 2,078,724 of OY969580.1, read as the reverse complement.
TGGCGGGATGCACCAACCCCGACGCGCCCACCACGGGCACGAGCGGGCCGGTGAGCTCGTCGCCGCAGAACGCTAGCGAGCCATCGGCGCCGCCGCCACCGTCCGCGAGCACGCAGGCGCCGCTCGATGTCCAGGCGACGCCGAGCGAAGGCCATCGCGTCGTTCGCCGAGCTGTACGTCAACTGGACATACCGCACGCTCGGTGAACATCAGCGGACCCTCGCCGCGATGTCGGTCGGCGCGGCGCGTCTGTCGGAGAGCGCAGGCCGCGGCGAGCAGCCGGGGCGACACCACGATCGCTCGCGGGCACATCTACAACCGCGGCCAGATAGTCAGCATCGCCCGCGACCTCACCGCCGCGGATTCGTGGGTGATCGTCACCCGCGAGCAGACCGGCGGGGACTCGCAATACGAAGGGCTGCCCGCTGCCTACCACGTCACCATCGCGCAGCTCGCCGGCGTCCCCGGCGGCTACGCCGTCGAGCAATGGCTACCGCAGAGCTGACCCGAGCGGCGCATCGCTGGCGGCTGCCGGTCGGCCTGCGCTCGGCGTGGCTGTGGGCCTACGCCGCGATCTGGACGGCGACGCTCGGGATCGCCGTGCTCGTCTCTCTACTCGCCACGACGGCGAAGACGCCCATGCGTCATCTGCTCGGGCATTGCATCTGCGACCCAACCCGGCGGCCCAGAGCGGCCATGCTCCTTCATCTCGTAGCACACAACGTTCCGATCGCCTCTTGGCCCATTCTGCTCGGAGTGCTCGGTGCTCACCGCAACCGCCGTGGCCGGAAGCTCGCGGACGCGGTTCTCCTGGGGTGCATCATCGTCAACACTCTGCCGATGGGCGCGGCGCTCGGCGCCTATGGCGCGCGGCTGCTGCCCTACATCCCGCAGCTGCCGATCGAGTGGGCCGGTCTCGCGCTCGGCGCAAGCGCCTGGCTGCTCCAACGCCGCCGCGCGCTCACCGTGCCCGAAGGTCTCGCGCTGCTGGCGCTGACCGCCTGCGTGCTGCTCTGCGCTGCCGTGATCGAGACCGTCGCGGTGCCACACCGATGAGACTGCGAGCCGACACGCCGATGCTGGACGAGTTTCGACCCCGCAGAACGGCACCGCCGCATGGCGCGCGCAGCAAAAGTTGCGAGTAAATTGTTGTGTGCGGAACCGTTCAGTCCTGTCGCCGAGTTTCGGTGTAACTCAGGTCTGAGGGGAGGAGATCGGAATGGATGTTCGAGCTCAGCGACCAAGGAAGGAGCGCCCGAGCGAACGCCCGGTCGCTGACGAGCGTTTTGCGCCCGCGCCCCGGACACGGGTACGACTCGGACTGGATCGGGCAAGTCCTCGGCGAGTGGCAGGCGCAGGAGGTCCGGGCTGCGCGCAACTTTCCCGAGTGCCGCGGGCTGAGCACCGAGCAGCTGGAGGACATCTACCAGGAGACGACTGAGGCGCTGCTGCGCCGCCCGTATCAGTCGGAGGAGCATCTTCGCAATGCCCTACGGATGGGCCTCAAGCACCGCGCGCTGAACCTGCACCGCGACGAACGCCGGCGCGGGCAAATCCTCGCGCGCAGCGCGCCGGGCATGTACCTGATGGCCGAGGCCCGCGAGGGCCAGAACGCCCCCGAGCTCGCCGCGCTCGGCCATCAGGACCGCTTGATCGTCTCCGAGTTCCTGACCGAGCTGACCGAAGTCGAGCAGCGCGTCTTTGGATGGCTCGTCGAGGGGTTGCAGTACCGCGCCATCGCGTCGATCGAGGGGATCGAGGTCAACGTCGCACGCAACGCCTCTCGGTCGTGCGAGCGAAAGCGCGAGCGCTTCCAATTGCTCTACGACACCGGGCGACTGTGCGGCTTTCGCTCGGCGACGATCCATGCCCTCCAGAGCGGCGAGGCGACAAGCGAGCAGCTTGCGGAGCGCGCGTTCGCGCACCTTGAGAGCTGCGCGCACTGCCGCGCCGAGCACAAGACGAACGCGAGACGCTTGCGGCGCAGCTTCCAGGGCCAGGCCGCAGCGCTGCTACCCGGCCCGCTCGTCGGTCATCTCGGCTGGCTCACGCGAGCGAAGATGCTGCTGCACCGCTTCATGCCAGACGGTGCGCCGGCTGGGCCGGGCGGCGTGCGCGAACGCACGGCGGCGCTCATCGCCGGCGGCGGCGCGGCGGCGAAGGTCGCGGCAGGCGTGGCGACGGTAGCCGTGATCGCCGGTGGGACGATCGCTACCCATGTGCTCGAACACGGGCCACGGACTCGCCCTCACCATCTCGCTTTGCGACCGAGCGGATCGGCGCGACAGGCCCTCACGACTCCCATCTTTTCTCCGCCCACGTCCGCGGTCGGGCGGGCGGCCATCGAAGCCACGCCGCATCGCGGGCATGGTCGGCGCCAGCGCGGGCACCGCACCGCGCCCGGCCGGGTCCTCGCGAGCGTTCATCGAGCGGGGTCCAGTCAACAAGGCGGGCAACGTGAACCTGGAGGCTTCGCCTACCTCGGCGTCCCCGCGTCAACGCCGTCCTCTGGCACACCCGAATCGGCGCGGACGCCCGAAGCACACACGGCCAGTCAGGGCGGAGGTCCGTTCAGCCCATGAATGAGCTCGCGAAAAGTTGTTGGCCGGTCTCCGGCCTTCGCGTTCACAGACCACAGAAGCCCCACCAGAAGGGGGCCTGAAAAGGGATGGACGCGACGATGAACGAGCAGCACACAAACCACACCAAGAGCGCCCTGCTCCTCGCCTGGGCGCTCGCGCTGATCGCCGGCGCCGGCCTGCTGGGCACGAGCAGCGCCTACGCGGGGAACTGGATGGAGGTCTCATGCGTGAATCCGAATCAATCGGCGGCGCCGAGCGAAGGGTGGTCGAGCTTCGCCGCCGGAGGCGGGTACGGGTCGAACAACAGCACGAGCTGTGGACCCGGCAGCCCCATGTTCGCGATCCTCAGCACGGACGCCGCCGTAGGCGTCGGGTCGGCCGAGACCCTTCAGTACACCCCGCCCGGCGGCTCAACGTTGATCGGCGGCTCCGTTGATGTGAGCCTCTATGCCGATGGTGGCGGCTACAACGCCTCGGGCACGGCGGTCGCCTACACACCGAACTACGCCTACGACGGCTCGGATGTGTTCTTCCAGTGCGCTTCCGGTCTACCGCCTTGCGCGAATGGCACCTACGACTTCGCGGGCGTGCTCGGGATTCCCGGTGGCCGCGGCGGGAACTTCTACCTCAGCGCCGGATGCGGAGGACACGAAGGCTACGCCTGCAACAGCGGCGGCAGCGAAGGCGCCTGGTCGCTCGTGCGGCTGTGGTGGGCGAACTTCCTGCTCTCCAACGAAGCGACGCCGAGCGCCAGCGGCGTGAGCGGGACGCTCCTGAGCCCCAACGCGAGCGGCACACAGGAACTCACCTTCAATGCGACGGACCCCGGCGGCCCCGGCGTCTATCTCGTGACCGTTCAGATCGACGGGAAAGCCGTCTACTCGGGCACACCGAACAACAACGGCGGCAGGTGCGTGGCGGTGGGCTCCAGCGGCGGGGCGCTGATGTTCGACCACAGTCAGCCTTGCCCGGCGAGCGAGTCGGTTGATCTGCCGATCAACACGAGCACCCTTCCTAACGGTCAGCACACCTTGAAGCTCGTTGTGCGGGACGCAGCCGGCAACTCGGCGGTCGTCTACGACGGCACGATCACGACAAAGCAGCCGTCGAATGGATCACTCGGCGCACTGCCCGGCCCCGGCACCGCGAGCTCGACTCCGCCAGCGGTCCCGAACGGGATCGCTGCGAGCAGAACGGCACATCTGCATCTTGGGATACGGGCGAGGATCGCCCGGAGCTACGCGCATCGCAAGGTGCGACTCACCGGGCGCCTGCTCAGCGCCCAGGGTCAGCCGATCGGCGGAGCGACGCTGGAAGTGCTGCAACAGGTCAGCGGCTCGCCGACAGCCACGGTGATCGCGCACGCAAAGACCCGCGCGAACGGGACGTTTGCGGCGATGGCTCCTGGTGGACCCACGCGGACGATCGAGGTCGCCTACCGAGCGTTCTCCACCGACGCCAACTATGCCGCGCTGGCGAAGGTTCAGGAGTCGGTCAGCGCGGGCTTGCGGCTCAACATCGCCCCGCGCCGCACGAGCCCCGAAGGGACGATCACACTCAGCGGCCGGGTGTTCGGCCCGGTCCCACCACAGGGAGTGGTGGTCGAGCTGCTTGTCCACTACCGAGGACGTTGGGAGCCATTCCGCGATCCGCGCACAGACTCGCGCGGGCGCTTTCAGGTCGTCTATCAATTCCAGGGCGGCGTCGGCAGGTTCCCGTTCCGGGCGCTGGTCTTTGGGGGCCAGACCGAGTTTCCCTTCGTACAGGGTGAAAGTAGGTCAGTCGATGTCACCACAAACTGACATGCAGCTGACAGCCGCTCACCGAAATGGAGGCTCGCCCTGGCGCACGACGCTCATCTGTCTTGCGTTGATCCTGATAGCGGGTGGCGCTTTCGCGGCGAGCGCTCGGGCGGGAACTTGGACGCTCGTGTCGTGTATGCAGCCTGACGGTCGGCCTGCCCCGACCGAAGGGTGGAGCACGAGCGCAACGGGCGCAGTCGGGCCGGACAGCGGCGACACGAACACCTGCGAGCAAGGAGGCAGCCTCGGGGCTGTCACCAGCGGCGAAGCGCCCCAGCACCCCTACGAAGGACCCGAGTGGGTCTTCACCGCGCCGGCCGGCTCCACGATCGCGGGCGGCAGCGTGACGGCGACATTGACCTCCCCACACGGCCAGGCGTGGCTCAGCACGCCCAACGCGACCTACGACTCCGCCGACGTGTTGGCGAACTGCCAGTACAACCTTGCCTGCGGTGGGGGCGGCACTCTCAGCGGGACTTTCCCGATCACGCATCCGGGCGGAACGAACCTCTACGCAATCGCTGTGTGCGTAGGCCCGTATGAAGGCGCGACGAGCTGTCCGGCCACTGGTGGGCTCGACGCGGGCATCTATCTGAGCAGTGCCGACATTGCACTCTCAAACAGCGCGACGCCCGCCGCGAGCGGGCTCGGAGGGACGCTCCTGAACCCGAACGCTCAGGGCACGCAGGAACTCACTTTCAACGCGAGCGATCCGGGCGGCCCAGGCGTTTATCTCACCACGGCGCAGATCGACGGGAAAACGGTCTACTCGGGCACGCCGAACAACAACGAAGGCAAGTGCGTCCCGGTGGGCTCCAGCGGCGGCACGCTGATGTTCGACTACAGCCAGCCGTGCCGGACGAGTGAGTCTGTTGACCTGCCGATCAACACGGCTGCGCTCGCCGACGGGCAGCACGTCTTGAAGGTGATGATCGAGGATGCCGCAGGGAACACGAGCGTCGTCTACGACGGCACGATCACGACAAAGCAGCCATCGAACGGGTCACTCGGCGCGCTGCCCGGCCCTGGCATGGGCGGCGCGAGCTTGGGACTTTCCGTTGGAGTGGGTGCCCCGAATGGGGCCGACGCGAGCGAGGCTGCGCAGCTGCGCCTCGGCGTGCGACAGAGGCTCACTCGGACTTTCACGCATCGCGCGCTGCGGCTGACGGGCCGCTTGCTCAATACCCAGGGACACCCAATCGCCGGAGCAGCGTTGGACGTGACCCAACAGGTAGCGGGCAGTAGGCGGACTCAAGTAGTTGCACACACTCGCACGGGCGCCGATGGCTCGTTCATTGCTCGCGTACCAGCGGGGCCATCGCGGCTGATCGAGGTCGCCTACCGCGCGTTCTCCGCAGACGCCGGGTACGCAGCGGAGGCGAAGATCGAGGAGTCAGTGTGTGCAGGCGTGCGGCTCATCATCGCTCCACGACGAACGAGCGCGGAAGGCACGATCGCTCTCAGCGGCCAAGTGCTCGGTCCGGTCCCGAGGCAGGGTGTCATTGTCGATCTGCTCGTGCATTACCGCGGACGCTGGGAGCCGTTTCGCACTCCGAGGACCGACGCGGCCGGGCACTTCGTTGTGAGTTACCAATTCCAAGGCGCGCTCGGGCGCTTCCCGTTTCGCGCCGAAGTGCCAAGCAGCCAGGCGGATTTCTCGTTTGCCCGAGGAGTGAGCGAGGTGGTCAATGTTGCGACTCACTGACACCTGGATTGCACGCTCCTCATGGCGACGAGGCTCGATGCGCGCCCGCGTGTCGAACACGATTTTGCTGCCCCGGCGATCGGGATTGGTGGCGCTCGCAGCAGGCACGATCGCGCTGGTGAGCCCGCCCGCCGCGAACGCGGGTACTTACCCGATGTATCAGTGCTCGCCTGGCACCGAGGCAGTATCGCCGGGATGGTCGGTGTTCGGCTACAACACGAACGCGAGCACCGTCCTGTGGAACACCTGTTCAACGGGCGGCGCTATCGGCGACTACGTTTCCAGCAACGAACAGGCAGGCGCGGTGACGGAGAACGGCCACAGCGGCAGCCAAGTCGGGCTGGCCCTCAATGTGCTGGGCAGCGCACCCGACGTGAGTATCCAGTCCATCAGCGCCGAGGTCATCGGCTCGTCGGTCACGGGCGACGATGCCTTCATGGGCTTCACTTCCGCGGGTCAGGCGCTTCCTGGCGAAGTCGAGTTGCCCTACGGCGGGAGTAACTACACGACTGGCGAGAGCTGGTCGCTACCTCAAGGCGCTCGGGACTTCGAGGTACACGTCAACTGTACAACCGACAGGAGCTCGCCCACCTGTTCCTTCGCGGACTCGATCAGTGTGCCCGCGCTGACAAACATAACGCTCACTCTGACAGACAGCACGCCGCCGACTGTCCCAAGTGTCTCTGGACTGTTGGCAAGCGCGGCGGCGACCAGGGCGACGGTCTCGGGCTCCCAGGCGATCAGCTTCACCGCCAGCGACGCAGACAGCGGTGTGCGCTCCGCGGCCCTGACACTCAGCCCGCAAAGCGGCGGCGCCCCCAGCGTTCACACATTCAACTTCGCCTCGGAATGTACCTACGACGCATGGAACGCCTGTCCGGTCAAACAGACGGTGAGTGGCTTCTCGCTGAACACCACCGCCCTGACTAACGGCACCTACGCAGTCGAGCTCTCGATCACTGACGCGGCAGGGAACGTGGCGAACGACGCGCTGGGCTCTGTCACCGTGGATAACCCTTCGACATCTGCGGCCTTGCTCGGAGCGCTACCCGGTCCCGGCGCGAGCGGTGCGACAGCCTCGACCTCCGCCGTCGGGCTTGGTGCTCCGAACGGGACGGCTGCAAGCGAGGCGGCGGAGCTTCACATAGGAGCGAGCCGGATCACGCGCACTTTCGCGCACCGCGCGCTGCGGCTTGCCGGACGCCTGCTCGGTGTCCAGGAACACCCGATCGGCAACGCTACCTTGGATGTCTTGGCGGAGATCACCGGCAGCACGACGTTCAAGCTCGTCGGGCACGCGACGACCCGCTCGGATGGCACGTTCATCGCGGGTGTGCGGGCGGGGCCTTCGCGGCTGATCGAGGTCGGCTACCGCGCGTTCTCCGCAGACACCAGCTATACCGCGAAGGCGAAGGTTCGGGAGTCTGTCGGCGCAGGCGTGCGACTCAATGTCTCCCCGCAGCGCACCAACTCCGAAGGCAGGATCACGCTCAGCGGCAAGGTTCAGGGGCCGATCCCCAAGCAAGGCACGATCGTTGACCTACTCGTGCATTATCGGGGCCGCTGGGAGCCCTTCCGCACACCACGGACGGATGCCCACGGGGGCTTCCACGTCGAATACCAGTTCCAAGGCGCGGTCGGACGATTCCCGTTCCGCGCCGAAGTCCCTGCCGGTCAGGCCGGCTTCCCCTTCGCCGGCGGACATAGCCAGGTGGTCAATGTCGCCACGAGCTAGGCGGTTTCCCTTGCCGCAAGGGCAGCGAGCGCTCCGTCGTTCGCTGCCCTCCATCGCCGCGATCCTCATTGCGTTTGGCCTGGTGCCCTCCACCGTGCAGGCTGAGACAGCGATCACAACGCAGGCGGTAGCCGATGACGGCGCGTTCCTTCCATACGCGCCCCCACCGGCGCAACGCGCGGGCCTATGCCTAGTTGATACGGGTGTGAACCTCAACCCGGACACCGAAGGCGTCGTGGTTGAACGAACCGCGCTCGACGGCGGCTCAGGGGAAGACGTGTCCTCGACCATGCACGGAACAGTCCTCGCCATGATGGCGGGGGCGCCCGCAAATGGCTGGGGCATGGTCGGCACGGCTGCCCGAGCGGTCCAGATCGTTTCAGTGCGAATCCTTGAGCCTGGGAAGACGACATTTCCCTTCAGCGCATACGCAACGGGAATCGACGCTTGCCTACGGGTGCGCTCGCACTACAACGTGCGTGTCATTAATCTTTCACTTGGCACTTCTGAATCCCCATCGGGCCGGGATTACGAAATGCTAGGCAACGCAGTTCAAGAAGCCAGCGATTACGGTGTTGCGGTTGTCGCAGCGGCCGGCAACGATGACGGAGGCGCCGTGGAGTACCCCGCCGCGCACCCTGGAGTGCTATCGGTCGGCGCGACTGACACACAGGGCGGCGGCTTCTGTTCCTTTTCCAACCGCGGCGAAGGGCTGCGACTGCTCGCGCCCGGCTGCGATCTCGATGGCGCGGACCCCGTAACCGGCGCTCCGAACTACAACTATTGGCAGGGCACGAGCGAGGCATCCGCGATTGCAGCGGCGACACTCGACGCGCTTGACTCCTATCAGCCAGGATTGTCGCCCGAAACGGCCGAGAAGGACCTGACGGAAGCCAACAAAGGGGTGCTCGACATCGCCCAGACCTTCCGCAACGCGGGCCTTGGAGCGATCGTGACGGCCGGCGAAGCGGCCGAGCCAGGAGCGCAGCCAAACGCGACCGCGGGATCGTCTCCTCAGCCGATGACACCATTGGCCTCGATGGCGCACCCATTCGCACGCCCGCGGGTCCGACTGAAGCGAGTCAAGCACCGGCTCGTCCTCGCGCTTTCGGGACGCCCGAGCGAAGCTCATGTGCAAGTGCGCTACCTGGGCCACCGAGGACATTCACGCCAGCTTCGTGTGCTGCGCACGCTTCACGGCGTCTTTGCGAGCCTCACGCTCCCAACCTCCGGCGTTGTCGAGGTATCCGTGCGCTATACCGACCCCTACGACGTGGAACGAGCGAGCCAGTGGACGACACTTCGCCTACCAGCATCAGCGAGCAGCGCGGGAAAGGACCGGAGCGGACGTTGAGATTGTCGAGCACGACGATCGGAGTCCTGCTTGCCCTCGTAGCCTGGGCTTTTCCGGCCCCGGCGCTTGCCGCCGGCAGCTATCAGGTGAGCTCCTGCAACTTCGCGCCGGAAGCGGGCAACAACTCTTGGACCTGGGCGACGAACGATCCATCGCACTACGCCGAGCACGTCAATTGTCCCGATCGTCTCGGCTCTGGAGGCAACGCAGATCAGGAAGGTGGCCTATCGACAACCGACGCGCTCGGGCTCTCAAGTGGCGCTGCGCCGGGAACTAGCGCAGGCTGGACCTTCACGGCGCCAGCAGGTACGTCGATCACCGGGATTACCTATGAACGCTTCATCGGACATCAGTTCGATGGGTTCAACGATTGGTCGCCGGCTCTGCGCGCTGATGGGACAATCGTGCCGGGCGAAACCTGCCTAGACACTGTTGAAAACGGTGAGACATGCTCCGTTGGCAGTCCGCCCGGTGAGGGCGGCGAACCAGCAGTAGTCACAGGTCTTTCGGTGAATGAGCTGTCGGTTGGGCTTGTATGCCAGGCACCCTCGGGCGACGAATGTGTGACAGGCGCAACCGAACACAAAACGTGGGCCGCGATGTATGGCGCGACGGTCACACTTTCTGATCCAACGCCGCCGACTCTCGGGGCGCCTTCTGGCGCTCTGTGGGGACCGGGCGAAGCGAGCGGGTTTCACAAGGGCGTCGAAAGTGTCGCTGTGTCAGCGGAAGATGTCGGAGGCGGCGTAGCGAGCATCATCCTGGCTGCCGACGGGCGGCCAGTCGAGACCTACACCGCGCCTTGCAACTTCACATTCGTCAGGCCATGTGTGCCCTCGACGGGAACGCAGACTTTGGCTCTGCCGACGACCGCGCTCTCGGATGGGACGCACACCCTGACGCTCGTCGCCACCGACGCAGCGGGGAATCAGTCGGCGGCGGCCTCCAAGCAGCTCACGGTCGATAACGGTGCGCCGCCGCCGCCAACTGGACTCGCGGCTACGCCTACGCAGACCGGCGGCTCCACATTCACGGTGACGTGGGCCAATCCGTCAGGGCAGGTGGCACCGATCGCCGCGGCGACGTATCAGTTTTGTCCGGTGAACGGGTCGGGCGCGTGTAGCGCTCCGACTGCGGCGCCAGCGGGAGGGCCGGCGACGGTCACGGTGCCCGGCCCTGGAAGTTGGAGCCTCGCCGTTTGGCTGACCAACGCCGCGGGCAACGGCAGCTCTGCCAACGCGGCGCATACCACGCTCACAGTCCCGACCGGCAACTCCGGCGGTGGTCATGGCACGACGCCCAAGGCGACGATCCGCGTCAGCGAGACGCTGCGCGGACGTGAGCTGGTGGTGCATGTGAGCGGACCGGCGACGGGAAGGGTCCGCGTGGGCTTCACGGGCCGGCTGCATGGGCGCACAGTCGCCTCGGCAGCAAAGACGATCGCCCTCAAGCATGGGAAGCTGACGGCGATCTTCAAGCTAGGCCCGCGTACAGCGGCCCACGCTCTGATCCGCGTCAGCGCGAAGCTCGATCACGAGCTCGCGGTCACAAGCACCCTCCATCGCCACGCATCACATCGCGTCGCGGTAAAACGATAACGAGCCCCGGTCTCCCAGGGCTCGTCTCAATATGGACCGTATTCTCACCTGAACAGGTGTACGGCCCACAAGCAATGTAACAGCGTTGTCGTGGGATCAGTCTGCAAGTCCGAGCGCGTCGCGCATTGACTCGATGACGGCGCGGTCCTTGGGGCGGCCGGCGGTGGCCTTGGAGTGCAGGATCGTCTCTGCCGATGCGACTGGCACGACGATACCCGTTCCGGGCACGGTCTCCGGGGTGGCGGTGGTGATGATCTCCTCGTATCCGCTGGTGCCGTCGGGGATGAGGACAACATCGAAGTCGCCGTGGCGTGTGGTGAAGGTGATCGACACCTGATTGCGGAAGGTGCGCGCGTCGATGCCGTCGGGTGGCCGGAAGCCCTCGGGATAGCGCGCGGGGTCTACGCGAAAGCCGGCGTCGAGTTCTTCTACGGCGGCAGCCAGCCGTGTGAGATTGCCGTCGGAGCGCTCGGGTGTCACGTCGATGTCGTCGGTCGGTTCCGGCCAGCCGCGTGCCTGGGCGGCGGCGCCACCGATCACGACATAGCGCACCTGATGGCGCTCAAGGGCCGCAAGGATGGCCTGGCGGCCCTCGTCTATCGAGTGGTCGTCTGTCATGTCTTTGCCGGTGTAGTTTCCGCTGTCTGACGCTGGTGTGTCTCAAGGGTGGCCCATAGAGCCGGGACCGAAGCGCGGGCGCCGGCATCCGGGGATGCCTCGGCGATGCGGATGAGGTCGAGCAGCGACGCGACCCTGACAGACGTGCTCGGGGCGATCTGCATGGTCTCGGCGTCGCGCGCGAGGTCGCGGTAGCCGCGCGTGCCGGGCGGCAGCGGCGTGACGCGCAGCTCCCCGCCGGTGGGCAGTATCCAGCGCTGCGTCTGAGCTGTCCCTTCGGCGCTCGGCTGGGCATCGAGTCGCCGCGCGGTCTGCTCGATGCGGCGCAGCGCGGTTTCCGCTGGTACTACGTGCAGCGTTCGGGCTCCGAGCATGACCGGCGAGCCGTGCAGCGCAGCGGCGACATCGCCGATCACGACGAAACGCGCCTGTCCGGCCAGCTCGGCGAGGGCGCCGATCGGGTCAAAGCCCTCTGTGGCCCATGCCGGTGTCAGGCGCCTTACGCGCTCTGCGGGGTCGAGCCGCAACTGCCGCGCGATCTGCGCGTCGTAGGAGTCGTCATGGCGCGCGATGCCGACGGTGAGCTCAAGGCCGCAGGCCCGCAACGCTTCGATGACGCTCTCAAGCGGCGGATGCTGCTGCCCGGTCTCCCAGCGAGCGATAGTTGACTGCGGGCGCCCCAGGCGTCCGGCGAGCTCGTCCTGAGAGAGCCCCGCGCGCCTGCGCCCGGTCACAAGTAGATCAGAACTACGCATAGCAAGATTATAGCGGAAGTAGCATAAAATGACGGACGGCCCGGCGAGCCCTGTGCCCGCCGGGCCGTGGTGTCTCAGGCAGCCGCGACTAGCTCCAAGGCGCGGGTCTTCTCGGCTCCGTCATCGAGCGCGCGGGCGAAGCGCTGAGCGCTTGAGCGCAGCGGGCGAATCCAGTCGCCGTACTCCACGATCGCGTTCACCGCCGCCCACTTGGAGCCCGGCGCGTTGCCCTGCGTCTCACCGCACAGGAACAGCTCCGCGATGCGGTCCTTGGTCTGCTGGCGCGAGCTACGCGCACGGCTGCTCATCGAGTCGTCGGTCCCGTTCGGGTAGAGCTCATCGAGGACCGCGCGCAGCTGACGCTCGGTGCAGCGTTCGGAGGCGAGCTCGTCCCCGAAGCGCTTGAACTGCTCGTAGTAGTTGATCGAGAGGTCCAGCACCCGCCGCGCCTCGTGGACGCGCTGCGTGACGGCTTCGGTGTGGCGGATCGAGAACTTCTGCCGCGCCTTGCGAAGCCCCCAATTGAGCGTGTTCTGGCAGACGACGCGGATCGGGGTAGTGGCGGCGATGACCGCCGTCGAGCCGTCGTGGCTGTTCATCAGCAGCACGTAGGGCCGCACCGGGTCGCCGCCGACCTCGACGTGCTCGGGCAGCGTGGCGAGAACCCATACGCGCCGGCCACCGTGCAGGCTGCCGGCCGTCTCGAAGTTGATCGAGCTGCCGAGCAGCTGGTCGATGAAGGCGAACGCTTCGTGGTTCTGCACGATGCGGTAGCGCTCACCGACGATCCCCAGCACTTCACGGGTGTCCTGGCGGACGGTCGCGTAGTAGCCGGGAATCTCCTCGCAACGCGGAATCCACCAATCGGCGTCCGGCATCTCGCCGCGGTCGATCGCGATGGGCTCCTTCGCCACGTCCCAGCCGAGCCCCGACGCCTCGATCGCCTCGCCGACGGTCACCGGCGGCCGGTCGAGTACGGCACCGAGCCCGTGCCAGGGTGTGTCGCGCACGGAGAACATCGAGTCTGAATCTGTGAGTCCAGCGGACATACTGCCGCCCTCCTTCTGATGGGTGGTCCCGCCCGGTGCGGGGCCTGTCGCAGCCCTGGCCGCATCCCCGGAGGGGATGCAACACTGGCCGGGCAAGCGGGCTCCCGCACCGGAGGACCGATGTGCTCCCGATCACAAGTGCCCGATCACTGGCTCGCAGCTTCCGTCGAGCCGGCTCCACGAGAACGGACCGCGCAGGTTCGGCGACATCTGCTCGTGCGAGTCGATGCCGTTCACCCACTCCTTCTCGTTGTTCTTCCAATAGAAGAAGGCGATCTCGTCGGTTCTGCGGTCGCGCTCCTCGCGACTCGGGAACTCCTCGATGTCGATGTCGCCTTCCACATCCAACGCGAGCTCTGTCTCGCCGCGGTGGTAGACGACGACATACGGCCAGCAGCCGAGGTCCCAGCCATTGAGTCCCCAGCTCGGGATCGTCTCCCATCCGCGACGCTGCGCGAACGTCATGCGGTCGTCTCCGTCCTGACCAGGCCAGCGGGTGCGCGTGGGCATAGCGCCCTCCTTTGGTATGGGTGGCCCCGCCCGATGCGGGGCCGGTCGCAGCCCCGGCCGCATCCCCGAAGGGATGCGAAAATGGACGGGCAAGCCGGCTCCCGCATGTCGAGACACGAGCTGCGTGTTGCCGTGCGCGTCGGGGATGAGGACCGCCGTGATCGTATACGCAAACTGTTAGCGTATGGCTAGTGGATCGCGTGGCGATTGCCTACCTGGCCGACGGAGACGACGATCGGAGCCTTGAAGGACTTGAGGTCGTCCGCGGTGACTCTCTGGAGAGCGTGCTTGAGCGGATCGGCGCAGGCGAGTTCTCGACGCTTGTGGTCGCCCAACTCCGTGCGATAGCTCGCTCGCTGCGTGAGCTGGTTGTGCTGCTCGACTGGCTCGACGGGATCGGTGCCACGCTCGTCGCGGTTGACGTGGGCCTCGACACCAGCTCGGCTGCTGGCCTACTGACGGTCGCAGCGTTGCGCGAGATCGCGCGGTGGGAGCATGAGCCGGGTTTAGGAGGGCCGCGAGGTCGCCCCGGACTCGCCGCACAGGCGCCTGAGCTGACCCGGCGAATCACCGAGCTCCGTGAACGCGGGCTCAGTCTCCAGGCGATAGCCGACGCGCTGAACGCCGACGGCGTGCCAACGCCACGGGGAGGGATGCGTTGGCGCCCGTCTAGTGTCCAGGCCGCACTCGGCTATCGGCGGCCACCGCCAGGCCCGCCGCTGCCTCCGCATGGTCCGAAAGGGCGGGGAGCGCCCCGGCCGCCAGCTCCGCCGCCGAGCGACCGGAGCCGAGCTCACGAACGCGGGCCTCCCAAGGTCCACAGACCCCCGAGGCCATGACAAGCCTCATCAGTCGCTTGGGGGTGTTGGGTGTCTTTGTTCTGATGGTGCCCGAGAGCGCGTGCATCCCTATCCCGAGCGAGGTAACGCTGCTGTTCTCCGGTTTCTCTGTGCGCGAGGGGTGGATGAGTTTCCCCGTCGCCGTACTCGCGGCGACTGCGGGCAACCTCGTAGGCTCGCTGATCGCCTACGGGTTGGGCGCCTCGCGGGTGCTGGAGCGCTTTCCCGTCACCGCCAGGCTGTTGCACCGCGGCGAGGGTCTGCTTGAGCGGCACGGAACGCGAGGCGTGTTGATAGCACGACTGCTGCCGCTCGCCCGCACGTTTGTTTCGTTGCCGGCCGGCGCGCGTCGCGTCCCGGTGCCTGCGTTCGTGGCAATGACCGTGGTCGGCTGCGCGGTTTGGGCGACCTGCTTCATCACAGTCGGCGTAGTAGCCGGCACAGCCTGGGTCGCGGTCAGCTCTGTCCTTGGCCGGATACTGCTGGGCTCCGGGCTCTTGATCGTGGCACTCGCGTTCATCAAGCGTCCGTGAGCGGGCGCGTAAGCCCGACGCACGCACATCGAGACATGCCGCTACGCGGTGAGCTGCGCTCCGGTCTCTGCTGCGAGCCGCTGAACCTCGCGCAGCCACTTCGCGGGTATCTCCTCCTCCAAGCGCTCTAGGAAGGTCGCGGTTACATCGCTGGAGACAGGACGCAGCGGTATGACGTTCTCGGGCAGGCTGTCGGGATCGAGCGCCCGCGTGATCTGATTCGCGAGCTCCGGCCGGGGCGCGTAGGCCATGTACTGTTCGGTCGTGCTCATGCGCTTGTGCCGCATGAGCGCCTGAATTGCCCTCACGTCTACGCCCTTGGCGGCCAGGCTCGTGCCGAAGGAGTGGCGCAGGTTATATACATCTTGATCGGCTTCAATCCGGCCCTCTGGAGCGCCAGCTTGAACGCTTCGCGCAGCGGGCGCTCGGGCAGTGGTCGCTCCGGGTCGAGCTCGTAGGCGAACACGAAGTTGTCATCGCCGGTCGCGTAGCTGCGCTGCTTGAGCTTCGCGAGGGCGCGAGCCAGCCGGGGCGTCATGGGGATGGCCTCGGAGTCCCCGGTCTTGGTCGTGTCGAGCTGGCCTAGCACCCAATTGTCGTAGGGCCGGAGCACGCCGGCCTGGAAGTCAACGGCGCCCCACTTCATGCCAAGGGCCTCGCCGGGAAGACGTAGACCGGCGTGGCCGCCGCAGAGCCAGAAGGCTTCCTCCAAGACACCAGGGGCGTGTCCCATGAGACGACCAACCTCGTCGGTGTCGTAGAAGTCCTCGCGGCGCAAGATGCGTTCGCGCTCCTCGCGCTTGCTCGCGCGCTTGACCTCGGCGAGCGGGTTCACGTCGAGCCAGCGCTTGCACACGGCGTAGTCGAAGGCGGCGGAGAGGACATCGCGGTACTCGTTGCGAGTCTGCGCGGCGGCGGGCTCCACGAGCATCCACACCTTCGTCTTGCGACGAGCAATGATCCAGTCCTCGGCTTCGAGGGCCTTCGCCTTTGCGAACGTCACGCACTTGGGACGCTGGGCGTTCAGCGGCACGACGCGGTAGGCGCCGCGGCGCCGGTGCTTCCAGGTGCCCGGCATTTCGTCCGCGAGCTGCACGGCCTCGGCCTTAGTGGCGACCTCGACCGCCTGGCTGCCGGGCGGCTGCGCCGTCCAGCGTCCGACCTCGACCCGGCGGACCTCCTTGCCTTCGGCGCGGGCCTTCTTCGCTGCCTTCTCGCTGCGCACCCTGTAGGACTTGAAATCATCGAAGTAGGCGCGCAGACGGCCGTCGGCGAAGTCGCGGAGCGGCGTGTCGGCGCCGAGGTCGCGGTACATGCGCTCGGTCATGGCGTTGTAGCTGGCGAGCGTTGAGCGCTTGAGACCCTTGTCGCGTTCGCGCTCAGCTATCGAGCCGTGGAGGGCGTCTGCAAGCGTCGCGTGCTGCTCGTCGGGCTCAGGCAGCTCGACTACGGCCTCCAGCTCGCGCAGGATCGCGTCCAGACGTTCCTCCGCGTCCTTCGGCGTCAGGTGCTCGGGCGTCGGGCGGGGTCCGTTGCCTGCCCGCCAGATGATCGCTCCCCGCGACGACGTTCGACCGGAGTCGCGAACGTGCGCCGGGCCGAGCCGTCGTCCGCCGCGCTCGCCATCCTGGTCGTACCAGAAGGCCCAATAGGACCGGCCGCCGCCTTTCTTGTCTGGCTTGACCTGTAGATGCCCCGTGGGGCGAGATTTGCCGCTCATGTTGCTGTAGACCTCCATCGACTCGAACCGGCCAGGGAGGTTCGAGTCGAGAGGCAGATTTCTCTAGGATTTCTAGAGAGGGCCGCGCCCAGGCTGAAATAGGGCCTGTATCTACGGCGAAAACCCGCTAACTAGAGCCAAATCGAGGTCGAGACTCGTAAATCATAATCCGCGTGTCGGGGGTTCGAGTCCCTCCTCCGGCACTCCTGGTTCGTGGCTCTCCTAAACGAGATTCGGTGTTCGCGACGTAGCCGACGAAGGGCCGAAAATACCAAAAAGGTCCCGGATTGGTCCCGAAACCTTGTCGTGCGGGCACGCAACGCAGACGGCGCAGCACCGAACCGACTGATGGCCTCCGTAGAAGGCGTTACCCTCTGAAGAGCGATGACCCTGCCGGGAATGCTGGTCATGCGGAGCATCCCAACGACAACGACTTAGCCCCGGCGACATGACCGAGGTCAGCGGTCCACCGGGGCTTGCAGGTCAAGTCTAATGCCCGCGCTTCGCCGTCTCCCCCAGTGCGTATCGTGGCCGCTATGAAGAGTCAAGAGCAGAGCGTTGTCGATCCGGATGGTCGGCTGGTTGTGTTCGACTCCGGCTCGCACCTGCACCTGGCCCAAGGTGGCCGCTCGTGGCTGCTCGATCACGTGGAAAACGATTCTCACGACGGTGGCACGTCCTGATTACCGCGAGGACGATCCACGGCCGGGACGCGAGCGCTTCTACCGTCAGAATGTGCTCACGCCGGGACGGTGGATGCGGGTTGTCGTAGACTTCAATGATGTCCCAGGCTGGGTCGTCACTGTCCTGATCCAGGACGACGATCCTCGACCACACCAAGTCCCATGAGCATCACAATCGCCGGCACTACCTTCGAGGACCATCATTACGACCAGCGCGGAGACGTGCTGTATCTCAGCGTGGCGCACTACGAAGGCCCGCCCGCCAGGGCCACGTCAACCCCCGAGGGCCACAACATCGAGTACGACGAGACGGGCCGGGTCGTCGGCATGACCCTCACGAACGTGTCCTGGCTGCTCGATCGCGATGGGGAGATCACAATCACCCTGCCTGCGGGCCACGTCAGCCCGGACGATCTCGCCCAAGCGCTGCGGCCAGCCGCGTAAGCAGCCGGCTGGCCCGGCCGCCGGGCGCCGCCGGATCCTCCACGTGCAAACAAAGTGCAAACACGCCCACGCCATCGCGCCCGACTCGGCCGGTGAGGAGGCCGAGCGCTGTCATCGGGATGTCGATACGACGGTCGACGATCTGCTCCCCGAGCGACTGTCAGCGTCTGTGACCGACGCAGCAAAGCTGGAGCGGACGCTGGAGCGAGCCGCCCGGCTCCGCGCTCGCCTGCCCCGCACGGACGAGGCAGTGGCCCTTGTCAGTGAGGGCCGCGACGAGCTTGAACGGCGCGCAGAGCGCCGGTGAGCGTCGGGCCGCTCGCCCGCAACGCCAGCACACGCGGCTATCGGGTCAACCTGATCGATTAGCGCCGAGTCGGCCTTGCCAGGGGAGGGGTGCAAACATCCCCGCGCCCGAAGGTCGGGTCCTGTTGAACAGGAGGGCGCAGCCCGACGCCTTGGGTGCACGTAGCGGCGGCCACCCGGCCGCAACCTCAAGAGTGCTGTGAGGGTTCTGGCCTCGCCTCGTGCTGCCGCGGCGCCGGTCTGACCGCTCGGCGACCCATCGCCCCAGGGTGCTGCTGTTGAGGGGGTTGGCGCCCTGGCTCTCGCGCGGTGTCGCCGGAGGACGGCGCGCTGCCGGACTGCCTGACGGTGGCTGCGGGCTGGGCGCAGTCCTGGCGGATTGGCGGCGTAGCGGGCCTCTTGCGGACGCCGGCGGTGGGGGCTCGCGAAAAATTGGATGTCCGTTTTGGCGATCTCAGGGTCAATACACGTAAAGGGGTTTTTGCGCCCGCGAAATTTGTTCGGGGGAATGGGGGCCTCTTCCGCGACGAAGGAATGGAGCTGCTTTATGGCGAGACACGACGACATGACTTCTGAGCCCGGCCGGGCTCTGCGCGGGGACTCTCTCGTTTGCGGGGGGGTGTCTGCGTGGCTTGCGCGTCTATGGAGTGTGTATGCCGCGAGCGAGCGAACCGATCCGCTGTCCGCTGGATGCGTATGGAAGGAGCGTGCTTGATGGATGCGAGTAGGAGTAGGAGCCGGGATGGCGCCGTGGCCGGTGGGCGGCCGGAGGTGTCGTTGGCGGAGCCGTTGCTGGATAGCGCGGCGGCGGCGGCGTTGTTGAACGTGCGGGTCTCGTGGGTGCGGGATGCGGCGCGGCTGGGGCAGTTGCCTTGTCTGCGTGTCGGGCGTCATCTAGGTCGGCGATAGGTCGCGCGCAGCTTCCGCGCCGAAGAGCGACCCGCGCCCCGACCTGCCGCGTGACGAGCACCGTCATCGCCGCTTCGCTCGGTTGCCTACGGGTGCCTTGAGGACAACTTAGCCCCGGCGACGTGACCGAAGTCAGCGGTCCACCGGGGCTTTCCACCACGAAATATTACTTGATGCCCACGCCAGCACATCGCCTGAGCGATGTGTCCAGTGTGCTCGGCACACTGCGGGCATGAAGATCGACGCGCAGATAGCGGCCGTGAAGGCGGCGCAGGGCACCCTGGCGATCGAGCGGTCGATGCTCCGCGAGGCTTTCGTCGGTCCTCCGGCGCCGACAAGCTCGCCTGGGATGAACACCACGAAGCAGCTGGAACTCGCCAGTGGCGAGATCGTCTTTCACAAGCCGTTCTCGGGTGTGGATGTCGCCAATGCGATCGCCTTCGGACAGGCCGGCGAGACACCGCCCTTGCACGAGGCGGTCGCGTGGCGGCTTGCCTCCGTGCTCGGGCCGCCGTGGCACGAGCTTGTGGCGCCGTGCGTGTTGCGCGACCACGCCGGCGAGGACGGCTCGCTTTCGCTGCAGGCGAGCGGATGGCCCCGCGACGCCGCGCCGACCCTGAACCCGACCTGGTGTCTGCCCGCGGCATTCTTCGACTCGCTCATCGCCCAGCAGGATCGTCATCCCGGCAATTGGCGCTGGGACGCAGAGCGGCTGACGCTGATCGACCACGGCTACGCATTCGGGTTGCCGGGGGCTGTCCTCAACTACTCCGACTTCGTGGTGGCCCGCCACGAGTACGGTGCTGCGGGCCTGCTTACGCAGGAGCGCGCCGCGCTCACGCGCCTGTTCAGTGACACGGACCTGCTCGGGATGGAGCGATTTCTGCTTCCCGAACGCGCCCGAGCGCTTGCGGATCGAGCCGAGCGTATGCTCGCCCGGGGGGAGATCCTGCTCGCCGGGGAGTTCTGAGATGGCCGCCATACGTTTCGTCCGACGTGATAGCATCATAACTCAAGAGGTCAACTTGAGCATTCGATACTGAAGGAGCCTCTCCATGATCCAGGTCAACTTCACAACCTTCGAGCGCAACCGAGACACCAAGGAGTGGATCGAGTTGCCCGTCGCGCAGCTCATCGCCGACGGCGACGACGTAACGATCAGTGGACCCCACGCCGACTGGATCAACCCCGACCTGGCGATCATCGATCCCGCGACTGCGGAGCGGGTCACGCGGGCCGAGGGCGCCGAGCGCTGGGCACGGCTACAGCCCTTCGCCTACCGCAGCGGAGACCTCAAGGTCGAGGTCGCCGAGGTCGCCATGGCCGAGCCGGCGGGCGCGGCCTTCCACTATTCCACCGCCGCCTGAGCGTCGTGCCGCGCACCGCGGCATCGGAGATCCACGCGAAGGTCGTTGGGCGCAAGCTCAGCAACACCCGTCGGGCACTCGGGCTCACACAGGCCGAGGTCGCAGAGCGCCTCGGAGTCTCCGCGTCCTACATCTCGGCGGTCGAAGCGGGCAGGCGCAACCTCACGCTTGCCCAGCTCGCCAACATCGCCAGCGCGATGCGGCTTGGCATCGAGGTCTCGTTCATCCGGCCCGACGGAACCCGCGTCTAGCAACCCGAAGGCGACCAACGAGCTGGGCGGAGGACGACCGGGGGAGGGCGCCCTGATTGCCCTGTGATTTCCCTACGAGGCGCAGCCAAGGTGGAAAAGCCCTAGACTTCATGGGGCAAAACGCCGTACTGGAACCAATCTGGGTGGCGGCTGCGAATCATAATCCGCGTGTCGGGGGTTCGAATCCCTCCTCCGGCATCACTTAGTCACCAGTGCTGGAGCCAACCAACGGGCACCGGCATTCACCGGATCGGCCGGGTGGGGCAACTCGCGCTCCCCTTGGTGATGCTGTTCGTTCGCGTCGCGTTCGGGGACCAATAGGCCCACCCGTCCGTGGGCGCCGGGCCTGCCATACGCAGCCGGGAATCCGGGTCGGCCTTGAGTCGCGGTAGCGAGCGTTCTGGACCCCGGGGCCCGTCGACGCGAACACCGGGCAGCTACGAGACGAGCGAGAGATCCCCGCCAGAGACGCAGGGCATCTGGAAGCGCTGCGCTGGGCGCACGAGCTCGATCAGGAGATCGTGTGGGCGATCGAGGACTGCCGAGACCTCTCCCACCACCTCGAGCAGGCACTCCTGGCCGCCGGCGAGCGCGTCGTGCGGGTCGCCCCAAAGCTGATGGGCGCCTCCCGGCGCGGTGAACGAGAGCCCGGGAATTCCGACCAGATCGACGCCCGAGCGATCGGCCGCGCGGTATTGCGGGAGGGCATCAAGCGCTTCCCGGTCGCGTTCCTGGATGAGGACGCGATGGAGATCCGGCTGCTATGCGATCACCGTGAAGCGCTCGTCAACGAGCGCAAACGGCTGGTCTCCTCCGGCCGCCACGACCGCCACCGCCTCGACCGCGGCGGTAACCGCCAGCTCAACCGAGCGCTTCACGTCATTGCGATCACCAGGGGGCGGATCGACCCCGAGACCCGCGCCTATCTGGCACGTAAGGAAGCCGAGGGCAAGAGCCGCATGGAGGCGATGCGCTGCCTCAAGCGCCACCTTGCCCGCCACTACCACCGACTGCTCCAGCTCTCACCAGCATCTCCGCACGAGGCTGTGGTGCCAGCCCGACAAGCTACCGCGCTGGTGCGCTGCCTGACATAGTGCCGGAGTGTGAGGCGTGCGCTGCTGCTCGATCTAGACGACACGCTCGTAGTCGAGGAGGCGGCCGCTGAAGCGGCATTCTGCGCAACCGCTCGGCTTGCGGCAACCCAATACGAAGTGGATGAGACAACTCTGGCAACGGGGGCGCGCCGGCGCGCCCGCGAGTTGTGGTATTCGATCCCGGAGCATCCTTATTGCATGCGTGTCGGGATCAGCTCCTGGGAGGGCTTGTGGTGTCGGTTTGAGGGAGAACGGCCCGAGGTCCGCGCACTACGCGCATGGGCACCGACCTACAGGCGCGAAGCATGGAGACTCGCCCTCATCGACCAAGGGATTAGGAACGACCAACTCGCAGACGAACTCGGCGAGTGTTTTGGTGCGGAGCGTCGCTCGCGTCACGAACTCTTCGACGACGCAAGAGCAGCACTGGAAGCAGTCGCGGAATCCTATTCTCTTGCGCTCGTCACGAACGGTGCGTCTTGTTTGCAACGCGAGAAGCTCCAAGCGGTGGGGCTGAGCGAATACTTCGAGAGCGTTGTCGTATCGAGCGATCTCGGAGTTGCCAAGCCCAGTGTCGCGATCTTCGCGCACGCACTCGATCAGCTCCGCGTGAAAGGCGAGCACGCGACTATGGTTGGCGACAGCCTCACTCGCGACGTGGAGGGTGCCATCGCGGCCGGTCTGCGCGGGATTTGGCTCAACCGTGCCGGACAACCACCCCCCACCAAACCGACCGACTTGATCGAACTCTCAACGCTGACCGAGTTGCCTGCCATCCTCGCGAGCTGACCGTTCAAGCGTCAAAACCCGCAATTTCAGAGACCGCCCTTGACATAGGAGCAACAGCCGTTGGAGCGAAGTGACGGCGAGCGCTCGGCGGACTTCGGCAGACGGCCACAAGGGAGTGGCTATCACCGCGGGTGAGCGCCAAGCTGGCCTGTTGAGGATGGGTCAGGTCGCGTCGCGGACGCTGGCGGGGACTGCGGGCCGAAAAGTCGATGGCCGTTTCGCGCGGCTGAGGTCATTAACAGTGATGGCCCGTGTACGGGACACCCCTCTCCCTCTCTCGGGTGTCCGTCAGGGTGCCATCACCCTTGAGCTGCCCGACGAGCTGATCGAGCGGATCGCAGAGCGCGTCGCAGAGATCATTGTCGAGAAGCCCAGCGCGACGCCGGAGCCGTGGCTCGATGTCGCTGCGACGGCCCGTCACCTGAAGATCAGCGTTTCGCAGGTGTATTCGCTCTGCTCCACCTGCCGCGACTTTCCACGGACAAAGGAAGGTAGCCGCACGTACTTGACCGGGCGGCTGCCGCAGGGATCGTGTTCACCGACGCCTGGACGATCAGGATGCGACGAGGCGAGTCAGGACCATCGGCGTTGTCGTGCGAGCGTCGTGGCATCGCCTCGGGTCGTTTAGTCGGAGACATCGCGCACCCGTGAACGCCCGCCGTCTGCTGGGCTGGCGACGCTCCCTTGACATCCGTGGGGAGACTGTCGAAGGTCGCGTCGAACGACCATCCACTTGAGAAGGAGGAGCGAGATGCGAACGATAGGGATACCCATACTCGGCCTGGCGATCGCCGTCTTCCTCGGGGTCACCGCGGCGTCCGCCACGGCCTCCCCGCGGTGGGAACAGTGCGCAAAAGGCGCGGCCGGAACGAAATATGAATCGGGCCAGTGCCTCAAAGCCTCTTCGGCGGGGGAATGGGCATGGCAGGAAGTAGCCGGCACGGAAAAGGTCAAGCTCACCGGAGTCACCCTGACGCTGGCGGACTCCAAAACGATCTTTGGAGAATCGGAGATCCAGTGCACCAAAGGCATCGAAGGCGAAGGGCAGATCGCCGCCGGGGGCAAGGGCAAGATTTCGAAGTTCGAAGTGAAAGAAGCCGAAAAAAACTGCGCGGTCATAAAAGGAGGCTGCGAAGCGGGGCATGTGGAAAAAGTGACCGGAGTGCACCTTCCGTGGAGCGTGGCATTGTACGAAACGGAAAAGAGAGTCCTAACGAAGGTCGAATCGGCCAGCCCCGGTGCCGGAAAAGAAGCGGGATGGGCGGTCACATGCAAAACGATCGGGGGCGTGAAAACCGATACGTGCGAAAGTGAAGGGACGAGCGACCTGGAAGGACTGGTTTTTCAGAGCTTCACAAGCGGAGAAAAATCGTTGGTATCGGCTATATTCGAGAAAGCCCATAATGCTAAATGTTCGGAAGGCGGCAAAGAAGCGGGCGAAGCGGAAGGGGTACTGAATATGGAAGGCGGTACCGGAAGCGGCATTCGCATCGCGGCCAAAGCGTCTGAAGTAATCAACTTCCAGTGGAGAGTCGCGGGGGCGGTACTGGCGGTAAACCAGAACAAGGAAATCAGGTCCGCGACGCTCTCCTCGGTGGCGGGAAAAAAGTTCAGCATCGAAGGGACGACCAATACGCAGAACTTCAATGTCGAATGCGAAAAAGTAAAAGGTAAGGCGGGCAATACACCCCGCATCTACGGCGGCACGCCGGGGGCCATCGTAGCACCGTATATGGAAATCGAAAAATGCAGTGTTGTCACTCCGGCGGAATGTACTATCAAACAGCCGATCGAAGTTTTTCCGGCCGGAGGTGAAATCGGGGAAGGAGTCGGGGCGTCGCTTGGCACGACTGTCCTCAACCTGGTGTTGAGAGGCAAAATCGAATTTGAAAAAATCCCCCAGTGTGAAACGCTTGAAGGTAGAACGGTCGAATTCGGAAATAAAGTGTTGGCGGTCATTCCATACGCAGAAAAAGCAGTCCAGGATCTGAAGTTTGAACCGGAAGTGTTCAGGGAATACAGGAACAGGAGAGGCGAACTCCGGCCGTCTGGGCTGAGAGTGATCGGCGAAATAGCGAACAGGGTTCGCTTCACCGGCGAAATTGAAATGGAACTGACCTCCACAGAAGGATTCGGTCCGTTCTAGCGACAGTGGCGGCGCGCCTCGCCCACCTCCGCTCGGACGCGGGCGGGGGGCGAGCGCCGCGACCGTTGCGCACACGCCTACCAAGCCGGAACGACCGGCTCCCCGCGCAGGATCGCGGGTTCATAGTCGTGGGCCCGGGGGTCCGGAGACGACGATGCTCTCCACGAGATCACCGTCGCCAAGCTGTTGAAGGTCGACGCCGCAGGCGACGACTCCGATGAGTTCACCTCGCAGGGCGGAGCGCCGGGAGCGCCGGTGAGCCTCAGAACGCGCGGTAGGAGCGCTTGGTGATCGAAAAGCCGTGATGTGAGCGGTTGGCGCAGCGAACCGCGGTTGCGCTGATCGTGCAGGTGACGTCGATCGGGCCGATCGCCCACCGGCGCCCGCGGTGGAGCGCCACGGGGTGCGTGCCCACGAAGGAGTCCTGGCTGAGCCGGGCGAGCGACGGGCGCCCGACCGAGCCGAGGAAGACGAAGCCGGGATCGCCGACCCCCTCGTTGCCCTTGGGGGCCGGCACGGGCGTGGCGGCGCAGAGCAGCTGCATCGGGGGTGAGTTGGGTGGGTGGATTGCCACTCCACAGGTGACGCTGCCGCCGATCGCCGTCCAGAGCTGCGCGTCCGATGTCGAGGCGGACGCGGGCGTGGCGGACGCAGGCGCGACCAGACCGAAGAGACAGAGGAGGCTTGGCAACCACAGCCGGCGCACACGCGCATCATTGCAGCCGCGCTCGCGGCGCTGGCGGTCCGAGGCGCAACGCGCGGTCGCACATGAACTGCAAGGGTCACACACGGGTCCTTGCGTGTGCAACTATGTGGTCGTGGGCGAGATCGAGGTCACGTACTTCAACGATCCGGGCTGCCCGTGGGGCTACTCGGTCAGCCCCGCGCTCGCGGCGCTGCGCTGGCGCTACGGCGAGCAACTGCGCTGGCGCCTCGTGACGATCGGCCTGGCGGAGAGCGTCGAGCGCTACGTAGAGAACGGCTACACCCCCAAGCGCGCCTCGCTGGGACACATGATGTATCGAGAGCGGTACGGGATGCCCTTTGCGATCGAACCGCGCGCGCGGTTGATTGCCACGGCGCGCGCGTGCCGCGCGATCGTGGCCACGCGCCTGCTCTACCCCGGGCGCGAGCTGGAGGCGCTGCGGGTGCTGCAGTTCGCGTGGTTCACCACCACGCTGCTGCTCGACGAGGACGGGGACATCGCCAAGGCGCTGGAGCGCGTGGAGGGCCTCGACGCGCAGGCGGTCGTGGCCGCGCTCGACGAGGAGCGCGTGAGCGAGGCGTACGAGGCCGACAAGCGCGAGACCCGCGAAGCCGAGGGCGGGCCCACGCACTTCCAGGGCAAGGCGCGCCAGACCGACGGGCCGGTGCGCTACTCCGCACCATCGCTGGTCTTCACCGCGGGCGAGCGTTGCACGGAGGCGGGGGGTTTTCAGACAATCGAGGCGTACGACGTGCTGATCGCCAACCTCGACCCGACGCTCGACCGGGAGGCTCCGCCGGAGGGCCCCCTGCTGGTGTTGGAGCGCTTCCCCCAGGGCCTCGTCACCCAGGAGGTCGCGGCGGTCATGGCGCGGGGCAACAACCCGCCCGACCGCGCCGGCGCCGAGCGCGCGCTGGTGGAGTTGGTCGGAGACGGGCGCGCGCGGCGCGCCGCCCTGGGCGACGACGCCCTCTGGCAGCCCGTTTGATCCGCGCGTCCACCCGCGAGCGGCTGCGCGGTCCCACCTGGCGGAGCGCCGCCGATCGGGCGGCCTGCCCGTCCCCGCGAGCGGGCCTCCCACCGATCTCCGCGAACGGCCTCCCACCCATCTCCGCCAGCGGCCTCCTGCCCGTCCCCGCGAGCGGCCCTCCCGCACATCCCCGCGGGTGGGTAGCCTCCAGCGCGACCCCATGAGCATCACGGTCTCTCTCCCCGACGGCAAGGCGCTGGAGCTCCCCGACGGCGCCACCGGTGCCGACGCGGCCGCTGCGATCGGCCCCGGCCTGGCGCGCGCGGCGCTGGCGGTCGAGGTACGCGGGGAACCCCCCGAGGTGCGCGACCTCGCCCGCGCGCTGCCCGACGGGGCGAGCATCGCGATCCTCACCGCCCGTAGCGAGGGACCGGAGCCGCTGCGGCTGATCCGCCACGACGCTGCGCACGTGCTGGCGAGCGCGGTGATGGAGCTGTACCCGGGCGTGAAGATCTCGATCGGCCCGGCGATCGAGCACGGCTTCTACTACGACTTCGAGTTTCCCGACGGGGTGAGCGTCTCCGAGGCGGACTTCCCCACGATCGAAGACCGGATGCGCGCACACGTGAAGGCGGCGGAGCGCTTCGAGCGCGAGGACGTCCCGGTGGACGACGCGCGCGCGCGCTTCGCCGTGGCCGAGCAGGACTACAAGGTGGAGCTGATCGACGACCTCGTGCGCGCCGCCGAGTCCACTCCGGGCAGGGACGGCGGGGGCCTGGAGACCGTCTCGCTGTACACCAACGGCCCCTTCACCGACCTCTGCCGCGGCCCGCATGCGCCGTCCACGAAGACCGTGGGCGCGTTCCGGCTGCAGTCGGTCGCGGGCGCGTACTGGCGGGGGGACTCGACGCGCACGATGCTGACCCGCATCTACGGCACGGCGTTCTTCTCCAAAAGGGACCTGGAGGAGTACCTGGAGCGCCTGGAGCAGGCGCGCGCGCGCGATCACCGCAAGCTGGGGCGGGAGCTCGAGCTCTTCCAGTTCTCCGAGCTGACCCCGGGGGCGCCGCTGTGGAAGCCGGCGGGGATGGTGGTGTGGAACGAGCTGACCGAGCTGTGGCGGCAGGAGAACCGCGCGCGCGGCTACGAGGAGGTCAAAACGCCGATCCTGTTCGACGTGGACCTCTTCAAGCAGTCCGGGCACTGGGAGAAGTACCGCGAGAACATGTACTTCACCGAGGTCGATGAGCGCCCGATGGGCCTGAAGCCGATGAACTGCCCGGCGCACATCCAGATCTACAAGGACGCCCGCCACTCCTACCGGGAGCTCCCGATCCGCTACTCCGAGGCGGGCCTCGTGCACCGCCACGAGCCCTCCGGAGTGCTGCACGGCCTACTGCGGGTGCGACACATAACCCAGGACGACGCGCACATCTTCTGCACCGAGGAGCAGGTGCAGGAGGAGGTCATGGAGTGCCTGCGCTTCGGCTTTCACCTGTACGAGCTGTTCGACTTCAAGCCACGCCTGGAGCTCTCCACGCGCCCCCCGCAGCGGATCGGCAGTGAGGAGATGTGGGACCGCGCGGAGGCGGCGCTCGAAGGGGCGCTCGAGGCGGAGGGCCTCTCCTACGAGGTCAACCCGGGCGACGGCGCGTTCTACGGCCCGAAGATCGACCTGCACATGACCGACTCGATCGGGCGCTCGTGGCAGTTGGGAACGGTGCAGCTCGACTACTCGATGCCCGAGCGCTTCGACCTCGCGTACACCGGCGCGGACAACGCCGAGCACCGGCCGGTGATGATCCACCGCGCGCTGATGGGCTCCTTCGAGCGCTTCATCGGCATCCTGATCGAGCACTACGCGGGCGAGCTGCCGCTGTGGCTGGCGCCGGTGCAGGCGATCGTGCTGCCCGTCTCAGACCGCTTCAACCGCTACGGGGCGACGGTGCAGGCACGTCTGCGCGAGGCCGGTTTGCGCTGCGAGCTCGACGACCGGGGTGAGTCTGTCGGGCGCAAGGTGCGCGACGCGGAACTGCGCCACATCCCCCACATGCTCGTGGTGGGCGAGCGCGAGGAGCACGATGGCACTGCCGCGGTGCGCGAGCGCCGCGTCGGGGGGGCGCACGCGAAGGGCCGGGTCGAGAGCACCCCGGTGGAGGAGGTGGCCCAGCGCCTGGCCACCAGTGCCCGTCGGCGTGAGCGGACCACGGTCGGATGAACCTGGTACCACCGTTCCAGCGGAGCGTCGACATGGGTCATCGCCGGTGCTCGTCACCGTCGTCCCGCGCCCTCATGCGGTGGGGATCCCAGCAGGCTGCAAGCACCTGCCGTCGCCTCCAGTCCCCAGACGATCGCCGAGGCGCCCTTGCGCGGGGCCGGTACCCCGGTATACTCGGCAGCCTTGAGTTCCCGCCTCCATAGAGCGCCGCGCCTGATACAAGCTTGACGCGCGATCAGGACAACTAGTGGCCGTACCCCGCAGGTTCGACCGGCGCCCGCCCGAGCGCGACACGACGAGGGTCAACGAGCGCATCCGCGTGCCCGAGGTGCGCCTGATCGACGACCAGGGCGGCCAGGTGGGCGTGCTGAAGACGCCCGACGCGCTGCGCTTCGCCCAGGAGCGCGACCTGGACCTCGTGGAGGTCGCCCCAGAGGCGCGCCCTCCGGTGTGCCGGGTGCTGGACTACTCGAAGTACAAGTACGAGCAGGCGCAGAAGCTCAAGCAGGCGCGCAAGCACCAGCAGCAGATCACGGTGCGCGAGATCAAGTTCCGCCCGAAGATCGCCCAACACGACTACGACACCAAGAAGCACCATGTCGAACGGTTCCTGCGCCACAAGGACAAGGTGAAGGTCACGATCATGTTCCGCGGGCGCGAGGTCACCCACCCCGAGCGCGGCACCCTGATCCTTGACCGGCTCGCGGAGGAGCTCGTGGAGCTGGGTGTCGTCGAGCAGCGCCCGATGCAGGAGGGGCGCAACATGACGATGATGCTCGGCCCCTCCAAAGCGGTGCTGGCGGGCCGCTTCGACGTCTCTCCTGACGGCGCGGGCCTCACGGAGGAGGGCGCCGGGGGCGAGGGTGCGCAGACCAATGGCGCAGTGGAGGCTGCCCCTGTGAGCGAGAGCGCCGAGGTCGAGGACGAGCAGGAGGCGGCCCCCGAGGGCGTCGGCCTGCCGGAGGATGTTCCCCCTGAGGCTGCCGCTGTGCCGGGTGACGTTGGTCCCGAGGCCGCTGCCGTGCCGGAGAAGGGTCCCTGAGGCTGCTGTCGTGCCGGGGGATGTAGCCCCCGAGGTCACCGCCCCCAAGGGCGCGGACTCTGAGCAGTAGCCCGGTACGGCTCGTCAGAGTCGAGCGACCGGTCCCTCACGCACCGGCCCTCACGCCGCGGCGCGGGAGCCCTTCATCGCGAACATCGCGGCGTCGGCGTGGTGCAGCAGTTGCTCGGCGGAGGAGCCGTCGTGCGGGTAGACGGACGCCCCGAGACTCGCGCCCACTTTCACCGCGCCGGCGTCGATGCGCAGCGGCTCGGCGAGAGTGTGGCGCATGCGCTCAATGAACGCGGCCACCTCGCGGGAGGGATGGCGCAGCATCGAGAGCAGCGCCACGAACTCGTCACCCCCGTAGCGTGAGATCAGCTCCTCCTCACGGATCGCCCCGGTGAGCCGCGCGGCGAGCGCGCGCAGCACGGCGTCCCCGGCGCGGTGTCCGAGGGTGTCGTTGACCTGCTTGAACCCGTTGAGGTCCATGTAGACGAGCGCCACCGCGCACCCGTGACGCTGGGCGCGGGCGATGGCGCGGTCGAGCTCTTTGTGGAAGAGGCGCCGGTTGGCGAGGTTGGTGAGCTGGTCGTGGTGGGCCTGGTGCTGGAGCTGCTCGAGGATCGTGCGCCGCTCGGAGATGTCCGCGAAGGTCGCGATCACCCCGCAGTGGCGCCCCTGGTCGTCGAGCGCGGGCCGGGAGGAGAGCAGGATCCACGTGACCGCGCCGCCGTGCCCGAGCACGCCGACCGTGACCGCGCGCCGCGAGCGCCCCGTCTGGAGGGTCTCGGCGATCGGGTGGGTGGCCAGCGGCCAGGGGGAGCCGTCCTCGTGCAGCAGGCGCCAGCGCCGGTCGCGAGCGTGGCGGGAGAGCAGTTGGTCGTGGCTCATGTGCAGGATGCGCCCGGCGCCGTTGTTGGCGTACACCACGCGCCCGTGGGAGTCGAACACGAGGATCCCCTCGGAGAGCATCTCGGAGGTGATGTGCATGCGGTTCTCGAGCTCTCGCAGCTCCGAACGCCGGGCGCGCAGTTCGCTGCGCAGCCGCTCGGCGGCGGCGATCGACTGGGCGAGGCGCTCGCAGGCGAGGTCGAGCGCCCGCTCTGTGTCGAGCGTGCCCGCTTCCGCGATCTCCCGCAGCGCCTGTGCGATCGCGGCGGGGGTGTCGGCGGACAGGCCCTCGGGTTGTGCGAGGGCGGGGTGTGCGATAGAGGCTCTCTCCATCCACCTGTTCATCGGCTGGCAGGTCCCGCGACATAACAGCCTCCGCGTCCGCTGGACGGGGTTCCGGGCCGGCGAGGAGATACCGCACCCGCGTCAGGAGTCCTCGGGGGCGGGTCTGCCATAATCACCGGCTCGATGCCCAAGATGAAGACGCACTCCGGCGCGAAGAAGCGTTTCAAAGTGACCGCCACCGGCAAGGTGCGCGGCAGGCACGCCTTCACGAGCCACATCCTGGAGAAGAAGTCCCCCAAGCGCAAGCGCACCCTGGGGGCCCCCGCGCAGATCTCCGCGCACGACACCCCGCGCGTGAAGCGGCTGTTGGGGGTCGGTGCGAAGAGCTCACGCGGCGCGAGCAGGGCCGGCGGAACCGCCGGGGCGGGTACGAGCGCAGGGAGCAGGTCGTGAGGGTCAAGCGCTCCGTACACGCGCGCAAGAAGCGCCGCGCGACCCTCGAGCTGACGAAGGGCTTCCGGGGGGAGGCGCACTCCAACTACAGACGCGCGAAGGAGGCGCTGATCAAGGCGGACACGTACGCCTACCGAGACCGGCGCAACCGCAAGCGGGACTTCCGGCGGTTGTGGATCACGCGTATCAACGCGGCGGCGCGCCAGAACGGGATGAGCTACTCCCAGTTCATGCACGGCCTCGCGCTGGCGGGCGTAGAGCTCGACCGTAAGGTGCTCGCGGACGTCGCAGTGCGCGACGCCGACGCGTTCCGACGTTTTGCCGAGGTCGCCCGAGAGGCGTCGGCAGCCTGACCCACAGGCCGCCGACAACCGAAGCCTCCCGGGCGCCGCTCCTTTCGAGGACGGCGCCTTTTTTGTGTCCCACGCAGTTAGGAAGATTCAGCAACACCCGATGACCACCATCACATCCCCACACAATCCCCGCCTGCAGGAGCTACGGCGCCTGCAACGTCGACGCGAGCGCTCGCGCAGCGGCCTCTTCCTCGCCGAGGGCGAGGATCTGATCGCGGCCGCGGCCGACGCGGGGTGGAAGCCCGTGGAGGGCTATCGCGCCGCCGGCAGCGAGCTCGGAAGCGCGGACTTCCTCGATGTGGAGACGGCGGCGCTGGCCGCGGTCAGCACGCTTGGGTCGGGGACGCGCGCGATCGGCGTGTACGAGCAGCGCTGGAGCCCATGCCCGCAGGGACCGCTGTGCGTCTACCTGCACGGGCTTTCCGACCCCGGCAACGTCGGCGCGGTGCTGCGCGCGGCTCACGCTTTCGGCGCCTCGTGCGTGACGCTCGGCCCCGATTGCGCCGACCCGTGGTCCCCCAAGGCGGTGAGGGCCAGCATGGGCGCGATCTTCCACGTGACGCTCTCGCGCGCGGGGTCGATCTCAGAGCTGCCGCTGGAGCGCGTCGCGCTGGTGCCCCACCCCAGCCCACCGGCCCAGCCGCTGCGCGGGCCGGCAGAGGGCCCGATCACCCTGCTGGTGGGCGCCGAGCGTGAGGGTCTGCCGGCGGAGGTCGTGGAGGCGTGCGAGCACGTGGCGCACATCCCGATCGCCAGCGACTCCCTGAACGCGGCGCAGGCGGCGACCGTTGCGCTGTACGAGATGACTAAGGTCTCGGCGTCGTGATCGAACGGATCGAACAGCTGCGCGCGCAGACCGAAGGCGAGATCGCCGCGGCCACGAGTGCCGAGGCGCTGGAGGCGCTGCGCGTACGCCACCTCGGCCGCCACGCGGAGTTGCCGCAGTTGCTGCGCGGCGTACGCGAGCTGCCCCCGCAGGAGCGGGGCGCGGTCGGCAAAGCGGCCAACGAGGCGCGTGTGGCGCTGGAGGCGCTGATCGAGGCCCGCGCCGCGCAGGTGGGGGAGGCCGAGTTGGAGACGCGCCTGCACGAGGACGTGCTCGACGTGACGCTGCCCGGCGACCCCCCGCAGCCAGTGGGGCGCCTGCACGTGCTCACCGCCATCCAGCGAGAGCTCGAGGACATCTTCGTGGGGCTCGGCTTCGCCGTGACGGAGGGTCCGGAGGTCGAGACGGTGCACTACAACTTCGACGCGCTCAACCACTCCCCGACGCACCCGGCGCGGGCGCGCACGGACACGTTCTACGTACGGGACCCCGCGCGCCCCGGCCCCGGCGGGGATCGGAGCGCGGGGTCTGCGACGCTGGGCAGGCCCGAGGAGCTCGTGTTGCGCACCCACACCTCCCCGGCGCAGATCCGCGCGATGGAAGCGCACCCGCCGCCGCTGTACGTGGTGATCCCAGGGCGGGTGTACCGGCCCGACAGCGATGCCACGCACACCCCCCAGTTTCACCAGGTGGAGGGGTTGGCGGTGGACGAAGACATCACGCTGGCTGACCTCAAGGGCACCCTGCTGGCGTTCGCGCGGGCGGTCTTTGGGGACGAGCGCGAGGTGCGCCTGCGGCCCCACTTCTTCCCGTTCACCGAGCCCTCGGTGGAGGTCGACGTCTCCTGTTTCAACTGCTCCGGCAAGGGCTTCATGGGCGACGGCGCGCGCTGCTACCTGTGCAAGGGTGAGGGGTGGCTGGAGGTGCTGGGCGCGGGCGAGGTGGACCCGAACGTGTACTCCTACGTTCCCACCACCGAGCGCAACGCCCCCGGGTACGACCCCGAGCGGGTGCAGGGCTTCGCGTGGGGCATGGGAGTCGAGCGGATCGCGATGCTCAAGCACGGGGTGCCCGACCTGCGCTTGTACTTCGAGAACGACCTCCGTTTCCTGGAGCAGTTTGGATGAAGGTCCCCCTTGAGTGGCTGCGCGAGTACTGCGATCCCGGCTTGGACGTGCACGGGATCGAGGAGCGCCTGACGATGACGGGGACCAAGGTGGAGGCGATCCACCACCACGGGGTGAGCGCGCCCGAGCGCTTCGTGGTGGGACGGGTGCTCGCGTGCGAGCGCCACCCCAACGCCGACCGCCTGAGCGTGTGCCAGGTCGATCTCGGAGGCGCCGCGCCCGAGGGCCCGGCGACGATCGTGTGCGGGGCGCCCAACGTCGCCGCGGGGCAGACGGTCGCGGTGGCGTGCCCCGGTGCGGTGATGCCAGATGGCATGGAGATCAAGCGGGCCAAGCTTCGCGGTGTGGTCTCCGAAGGGATGATCTGCGCGGAGCGGGAGCTCGCGATCGGCACCGGAGGGGAGGGGATCATGGTGCTGGACGACCTGCTCGACGGCGGGCAGCGACCTTCGGCTACCCCCCCCGCTGAGCAGAATCCCACCAAGCTTGCCGTTGGCACGTCCTCCGTGGCGGGGGCCCTGGCTCCCGGCACCCCGCTTGCGCAGGTGCTGCCGATCGCCACCGAGGTGCTCGAGCTTGAGGTGACCCCCAACCGCCCGGATTGCCTGGCGGTGTACGGGGTGGCGCGCGAGCTGCACGCCGCCACCGGCGCCCCGCTCGCACCGGCGCCGTGGAGTGAGGACCCCGGCAGCACGGGTCCGCTTGGGGTCGTGTCCGGCAGCGCGGTACCGCTCGCGACCGGGGCGGGTGGGGTCCCAAGCGTCGCTGAGGTCGAGGTGCGCTGCCCCGACCTCTGCCCCCGCTTCACCGCGCGGGTCTTCGAGAACGTGACCGTGGGCCCCTCGCCGCCGTGGCTGAAGGCGCGCCTCAGCGCCGCGGGGCAGCGGCCGATCGACAACGTGGTGGACATAACCAACTACGTGATGCTGCTCACCAGCCAGCCGCTGCACGCCTTCGACCTCGACCGCGTCGTAGGTGGACGGCTGGTGGTGCGCCGCGCACACGAGGGCGAGCAGGTACAGACACTCGACGGGCAGACTCGCACCCTGGACGGGGAGATGGTGGTGATCGAGGACGGCGAGGGACCCACCTCGATCGCCGGGCTGATGGGCGGCGCGCGCTCGGAGGTGGGGGAGGGCACCAGGCGGGTGCTGATGGAGGTCGCCAACTGGCACGGGCCCGCGATCCACCGCGCCTCGTGGGCGCTGGGGCTGCGCAGCGAGGCTTCGGCACGCTTCGAGAAGGGCCTCGCCCCCGAGCAGTGCGACCACGCGCAGGCGCTCGCCGCGCGGCTGATGGTCGAGCTGTGCGGCGCCACCCTCGTGCCCGGCACGGTCGACGTCGGCGAGTGGGAGCGCGCACCGCGGCGCATCCGCCTGCGTGAGGCGCGCGTGCAGGCGATCCTCGGAGTGCCAGTTCCCCCCCCGCGCCAGCGGGAGATCCTCGCGGCGCTCGACTTCCAGAGTGAGGGGGTCTCCGACGGCCTGGAGGTCACCGTGCCTCCCCTGCGCCGTGCGGACGTCACGCGCGAGGCCGACCTGATCGAGGAGGTCGCCCGCATCGACGGCCTGGAGAAGCTGCCCGCGACGCTGCCCCGCCACCGCCCCGCGGGCCTGCTCTCGCCCGAGCAGCGCCTGCGTCGCCGCGCCGTCGACGCGCTGGTCGGGCGCGGGCTGTACGAGACTGTGGGGTGGACCTTCACCTCGTGCGAGGCCGTCGCGCGCCTGTGCCTGGACGAGGAGGACCCGCGCCGCGCGGGTGTGGTGGCTCTGGAGAACCCGCTGTCGGAGGAGCACGCGCTACTGCGCACAACGTTGCTCGGGTCGCTGCTCGACAGCGCCGCTCGCAACGTCGCGCGCGAGCACCCGGATCTGCGGATCTTCGAGGTGGGCACAGTCTTCAGCTGGCCGCAGGCGTCGCAGTCCTCGCAGGGTGGCGTCGGAGGGGCTCCTGCGGGCACCGCCGGTGGGTCCTTGCTCAGCGCGGGCGACGCGCCGAGGGACCTGCTGCGCGACACCGGAGTCGAGGAGCACTGCGCGCTCGGCGTGCTGCTCAGCGGGCGTGTGACGCCGCCGACATGGAGGGCGCCCGACCCGCCGCGCGCCGATCTCTACGCGGTCCAAGGTGTCCTGGAGGCGCTCGCCGCCGCGCTGTGCGTGCCGGTGGAGTGCCGCGCCGCGGCCGGGCACCATCCCTTCCTGCATCCGGGCCGCGCGGCGGAGGTCTTCGTGGCAGGAGAGCCGCTCGGCTGGCTCGGCGAGTTGCACCCGCTCGTAGCCGCGCGGGACCTCCAGGGTGCGGCTGTGATGGAGCTCGACCTCGACCGCCTGCTCGCCGCCGCCGTGCAGGAGGCTGACGTACGCAAGTACACCGATCTGATCTCCTTCCCCGCGCTGCGCCTCGACCTCGCGGTGGTGCTGCCCCGGCGGGTGACCGCCGCGGCTGTGCTCGAGGTGGTGCGCGAGGCCGCCGGCGCGCTGCTCGCGGATGTGCGGGTGTTCGACGTGTACGAGGGTCCCCAGGTCGGGGAGGGCCTGCGCTCGCTGGCGCTCGCGCTCTCCTTCCGTGCGGCCGAGCGCACCCTCACCGACGAGGACGTCGCCCCTGTGCGCGAGCGGATCGTGGCGGCGCTGAGCGAGCGGTTGGGAGGTGAGCTGCGTGGCTGACGGAGGTGCTCCCCACGGCGAGGCCTCCCACGGCGCGCCCGTCGGAGTGGGCGCCGAGCAGCGCTTCGCCCCCGGCTCTCCCCGGGTGCTCGTCGCCGGGGCCACCGGCTTCGCGGGGGCGCTCGCCGCGCACCTGCTCTGGCGCCACCCAGGCTTCGAGCTTATGGGCCTCACCGGACGCTCGGAGGTGGGGCGGCGCCTGGAGGAGCTCTACCCTCGCTACCGCGTGCCCCTGGAGATCCGGGAGCTCGACCTCGACCGACTCGGGAACGAGCTCGCCTCGGGTGAGCGCCTCGACGCTGCAGTGGTCGCCTACCCGCACGCCGCGGCTGCCCCCACCGTGGCCGCGCTGCGCGAGCGCGGGGTGCGCGTGGTGGATCTCTCCGCCGACTTCCGCCTGCGCGAGCTCGCAACGTACGAGCGCTGGTACGGGCCCCACCCACGACCCGAGTTGCTGGACGAGGCGGTCTACGGCCTCACCGAGCTGCACCGCGAGCGGATCGCCTCCGCGGGAATTGTCGCCAACCCCGGCTGCTACCCCACCGCCGCGGTGCTCGCGCTCGCCCCGCTTGCCCGCGCGGGGCTGCTCGCGGATGTGGTGATCGACGCCAAGCAGGGGATCTCCGGCGCGGGGCGCGCGTTTGACGAGACGACCCATCTCTCGATGGCGGGCGAGAACATCCTCCCCTACAAGGTCGCCGCCCACCGCCACACCCCCGAGATCGAGGAGCAGCTCGACGGTTTGGATCCCGCCCACCCCGGGTTGCGAGTGCAGTTCCAGGCCCACCTCGTGCCGCTCGACCAGGGGGAGCTGGCGAGCTGTTACGTAACTCCCACGCGGCCCGTCGGGGACTCCGAGCTGCGCGAGCTCTACGGCGTCGCCTACCGCTCCGAGCCGTTTGTCGAGGTGGCCGACGCGCCGCCGGGTACGCGTGAGGTGTGCGCCACGAACTTCTGCCGCCTGTTCGCCGCCTCCGACTCGCACACCGGCAAGCTGGTGGTGCTCTCGGCGATCGACAACCTCTGGAAGGGCACCTCCTCGCAGGCGGTGCAGAACCTCAACCTCATGTTTGAGATGCCAGAGACCGAAGGGCTTCTGTGAAAGCTTGGGAGCCTATATATGGGTGGTTGGTATGAATTGGGGACCCCATATACGGGGTGGGCGACTAATGCAGCTTGGGAC
Source organism: uncultured Solirubrobacterales bacterium (assembly GCA_963701215.1). GTDB lineage: Bacteria > Actinomycetota > Thermoleophilia > Solirubrobacterales > Solirubrobacteraceae > Palsa-744. The sequence continues at coordinate 2,041,215 of OY969580.1, read as the reverse complement.
CCATATATGGGGCGTTGGTAATGAAGCTTGGAGCTCATATATGGGGTGCTTGGGATGAGCGCCGGCAACGACGTGTGGGGCGACCGGGGCTCCGACGGCCCGCCGCGGCCCTTCTTCGGCTCGCGGTGGGTCGCCGCGCCGGAGCACGTGCGCGAACTGGAACCCGACGCGGGACTGCCCGCGGGCTTCCGCGCCGCGGGGGTCGCGTGCGGGATCAAGCCGAGCGGCAACCACGACCTCGGCCTGCTCGTGTGCGACGCCGAGCGGCCGGTGAGCGCCGCGCGCTTCACCGCGAGCAGCACAGCCGCCGCGCCCGTGCAGCTCAGCCGCGAGCGCTGCCGGCTAGACGCGCTGCGCGCGGTGCTCGCCAACTCCGGCTGCGCGAATGCGGCGACCGGCCGGCGCGGACTCGACGACGCCGCCAAGACGCAGGGCGCGGCTGCGATCGCCATGAGCGTCCAGCCCGAGGAGGTCCTGCTCGGCTCCACCGGCGGGATCAGCTGGTACCTGCCGGTCGACGCTGTGCTGAAGGGGGTTCTCGCCGCGAGCGGGCAGCTGCGCCGCGAGGGCGATGTCGACTTCCAGCGCGCTATCCAGACGACCGACGCGTTCGAGAAGCGTGCGAACCTCGAGGTCGAGCTGCCCTCCGGCTCCGTGCGCCTCACCGCCCAGTGCAAGGGGGCTGGCATGATCTCGCCGAACTTCGCCACCATGCTCTGCTTCGTGGAGACCGACGCGGCGCTGCAGGCTCACACCGCCGATCTGCTGCTCGGCGTGTGTGTCAAGCGCTCGTTCGACCGCTGCACCGTGGACGGCGATCTCTCGACCAACGACACGGCGGTGCTGATCGCCTCCGGCGCGAGCGGTGTGGAGGTCGCGCCCGAGAGCGAGGACGAGCTGCGCTTCGGCGAGGCGCTCGACGCGTTGCTGCGCCAGTTGGCGATCATGATGGTCACAGACGGCGAGGGCGCGGCGCGGATCGCCCGCGTGGTCGTGCGTGGGGGGTCGGGTGGAGGGGCACTCGATACGGTCGAGGCGGCCGCGCGCGGCGTCGCCAACTCGCCCCTGGTGAAAGCCGCGCTGCACAGCGCGGACCCCAACTGGGGGAGGCTCGTGATGTCGGTGGGAGCGGCGCTGCCGGGCGCCGCGCCGCTGCTCGTGGACATCTCGATCGAGGGCATCCTCGTCTGCTCGGCCGGCGCCGCGGTCGACTACGACGCCGACGCGCTGGCCCAAGCGGTACAGACCCGTGAAGTGGAGTACGAGATCACCCTCCCCGGCGACGGTGCGGAGACCGAGGTCTTCTTCTCCGACCTCTCGCACGAGTACGTGACAGTCAACGCGGAGTACACAACCTGATGCGCGACGTCGCCACCCTCCTCGAGGCGCTCCCCTACATCCGCGAGTTCCACGGCCGCACGGCCGTGATCAAGTACGGCGGCGCCGCGATGGAGGACCCCGCTCTGCGCGAGGAGTTCGCGCGCGACGTGGTGCTGCTCAAGTACGTCGGCCTCGAGCCGGTTGTGGTCCACGGCGGTGGGCCGGACATCACCGCCTACATGGAGCGTCTCGGCCTGCCCGTGCAGTTCGTCGGTGGCCTGCGCGTCTCCGACGAGGCCACCGTCGAGGTCGCCAAGATGGTGCTCGTCGGCAAGGTCAACAAGGAGATCGTCGGGCGCCTCGCCCGCCACGGTCAGCCTGCCGTCGGGCTGTGCGGTGACGACGGCTCGCTCTTCCGCGTCGCGCGCCGCCCCGGTCCCGGCGGCGAGGACATCGGCTTCGTCGGGAGCATCGAGCGCGTCAACGTCGACGTCCTGCAACACATCGCCCGCGACTACATCCCTGTGATCGCCTCCGTCGGCGCCGACCGCGAGGGGCGCTCGCATAACGTCAACGCCGACGACGCCGCCGCCGCCGTCGCGCGCGCGCTGGGCGCCTACAAAGTGGTGTTCCTCACCGACGTCCCCGGCTGGCTCGCCGACCCCGCCGACCCCGCGAGCCTGATCGGCCACGCCACCGCCGAGCAGGTCCGCGACGCCCTGCCCGGCCTGGAGGGAGGCATGGTCCCCAAGCTCCAGGCCTGCCTCGAGGCGATTCAGGGGGGGGTCGGCTCCGCGCACATCATCGACGGGCGCCTGCCCCACTCGCTGCTCTTGGAGTTCTTCACCGACGCAGGCATCGGCACCAAGATCGAGGCAGCCCCATGAACGCGCATGGCGGCGCTGGATCGGCGTCCTCGATCGCTCGTGTGCAGAGCACACTTCGCTCACTGCGTCCTTGCCCAGCTTGCCCTGCGCGTCCATGGGAGTGCGTGCGATGACGCTCTCCGAGCTCCAGAAGATCGAGGCCGCGCGCGTGATGCCAACCTACGCACGCTTGCCTGTGGAGTTCGTGCGTGGCGAGGGCGCCCGCCTGTGGGACGCCGACGGCGAGGAGTACCTCGACTTCCTCTGTGGCGTCTCCGTGACCAACGTCGGACACTGCCACCCCCGGGTCGTCGCGGCTGTGCGCGAGCAGGTTGGGCGGCTGATGCACGTCTCCAACCTCTTCTACACCGCTCCCGCCATGCGCCTGGCGGAGCGGCTCTCGCAGGGGGGTCTAGGCGGCAAGGTCTTCTTCTGCAACTCCGGTGCCGAGGCCAACGAGGCTGCGATCAAGCTCGCCCGCAAGGCGCGTCCCGGCGGGGACGTCGTCTCGGTCACGGGCGCCTTTCACGGGCGCACCTACGGTGCGCTCTCGGCCACCCCCCAGGAGTCCAAGCAGGCGCCCTTCGCCCCGCTCGTCCCCGGCTTCCGTGCCGTCGCCCCCGAGCCCGCCGCGCTTCGAGACGCGATCGACGCGCGCACCGCCGCCGTGCTGCTGGAGCCGATCCAGGGCGAGACCGGGGTCAACGTGCTCTCCGAGGAGCTCCTGCGCGCGGCCCGCGCTGCCTGCGACGAGCACGGCGCCGCGCTCGTCTTCGACGAGATCCAGTGCGGCCTGGGCCGCACCGGCTCGCTGTGGGCTTACGAGCAGACTGGTGTCAGGCCCGACGCGTTCACCACCGCCAAGGCGCTCGGCGGGGGCCTGCCGATCGGCGCGCTCGTCACCGCCCCGCACCTTGCCGACGTCCTCGCGCCGGGCGACCACGGCTCGACCTTCGCCGCCGGCCCCGTGATCGCCGCCGCCGCGCTCGCCGCCCTGGAGCTGGTCGAGGACCCCGACCTGCTCGTGAGTGTGCGTCGCCTCGGCCTGCGCCTGGCCGCCGGCCTGGAGGAGCTTCCGCACGTGCTCTCCGTGCGCGGGCGTGGGCTGATGCTCGCCTGCGAGCTTGACGTCTCCGCGCCCGACGTCGTGCGTCGCGCGCTGCTTGAGCAGCGGCTCGTGGTCAACGCCACCGGCCCCGCCACGGTGCGGCTGCTGCCCCCCCTGACCCTCACCGAGGCCGAGGCCGACGAGGGCTTGCAGCGGCTCGGCTCGGCGCTCGCCGGATAAAGTTTCGCGCCCATGAGTGACGCCCCCCGCGACTTCCCGCCCCGCACCGCCTCCTACGAGGCCGACCCCGAGCAGGTCCACCGTGTGCTGCTGCTCTACTCCGGCGGCCTCGACACCTCGGTGATGCTCAAGTGGATCCAGGACCGCTACGACGCCGAGGTCGTCTGTCTGACCGTCAACCTGGGGCAGCCCGGCGAGGACTACGCGGTGATCGAAGGGAAGGCCCGCCTGCTCGGGGCGATCGAGTGCCACGTGGTGGACGCCCGCGAGCAATTCGCCGAAGACTTCCTCGTGCCCGCGATCAAGGCCAACGCCCTCTACGGCGGTGGCTACCCCCTGTTCACCGCCCTCGGGCGGCCACTAATCGCGAAGCTCGCGGTCGAGTACGCCCGCCGCTCGGGCTGTGACACGATCGCGCACGGCTGCACCGGCAAAGGCAACGACCAGGTCCGCATCGAGGCCACCGTCGCCACGCTCGGCCCCGAGTTGAAGGTGATCGCGCCCGTGCGCTCCTGGCAGATGGGCCGCGAGGAGGAGATTGTCTACGCGCGCGAGCACGGGATCGCCGTCAAGGGAGGTACTGAGACCGTCCCCTACTCGATCGACGACAACCTCTGGGGGCGTTCCTCGGAGGGACGCTGGATCGAGGATCTCGCCCACGCCCCCGAGGAGGACGTCTTCCAGCTCGTCACCCCCCCCGAGCGGGCGCCCGACGAGCCCGAGACCGTGAGCATCGGCTTCGAGCGCGGGGTTCCCGTCGCGCTCGACGGCGAGCGCCTCGAGCTCGTGGAGCTGCTCGAACGCGCCGCGGTCCTCGGCGCGCGCCACGGCGTCGGGATCATCGACCACATCGAGGACCGCATCGTCGGGCTGAAGGTGCGCGACATCTACGAGGCCCCCGCCGCCGCCCTGATCCTCCCCGCCCACCAGGAGCTCGAGCGGCTCGTCGGCACGATCCACCAGAACCAGTTCAAGCCGCAGCTCGACCGCCAGTGGGCCTACCTCGTCTACGCCGGGCTCTGGTGGGAGCCGCTGCGCTGCGACCTCGACGCCTACATGGAGTCGGTCAACGAGCGCGTCACCGGCACGGTCGGCCTGAAGCTCTACAAGGGCCACGTGCGCGCCGTCACCCGCGAGTCCCCCTTCTCCGTCTACGACGCCCGCCTCGCTACCTTCTCGGAGTCTGGCGGCCTCTTCCCGCAGACCGCCTCCCCCGGCTTCATCGAGCTCTTCTCGCTGCAGTCGCGCATGGCCTGGCGACTGCGCCACCCCGAGTAGGCGTACCTGCCCCGCCTTTGGCGGGTGCCCCGGGCGGGACGGTGAGCAAGACCGGATCACGTCCGAGCCCGCCCATACTCTGAGTAACGGTGATACCCGAGGAGGACAAGGCGCTGGGCGGTCGCCCCTCGCAAGAGAGCGAACGCGACGCGCTGGCCGAGCGCCGCGCCCGCCGCGCGTGGCTCTCCAGCCCGGCTCTCGCCCGTCGTGCCGAGGCGGCCGAGGCGACAGTGCATACGCTGGAGGCCCACCTCGCCGACCTGCGCCACCGCCAGGTGGAGGCCGAGCGTGAGCGGGAGTCCGCCGCCGCGCAGCTCATCGCGCGCGAGCGCGAGCTGCGCCGGGTCAAGCAGCGCGAGTACGCCGAGCAGCAGCTGCGCGTCGAGGCCGAAGAGGCAGTCGTGCGGCTGCGTCGCGGCCAGCGCGCCGAGCTCGACCGACTACAGCGACGTGCCGAGGAGGCGCACGCCGCCGCACGGCGCGCCGAGGAGCAGCGCGACGCGCTCGCCGCGCGCCTGGCCCGGGTGAGTGAGAGCTGTGCCCGCCTGGAGCGCGGCATCGGCGCCCTGCAGGGCGTAGCCGCCGAGCTGCGTGCCACCTTCGAGCGCGACCACCTCACGGCCCGGGCTCGCATCGCCGAGCTGGAGCGCGAGCTTGAGCTCGCACATTCCCCGAGAGGTCCTTCCAACTCCGAGGACCCCGCCCACCGCGAGGAGATGGCAGGAGCGCTAACCGCCGCCGTGGAGCGCTTGCGCGCCCGCGCGGCCCCTGTTCCCGAGGCTCCGGCTTCGGCGGCCCCCCTGCCCGACGCTCCTGCTCCTAAGGCGCCGGCTCCTGCAGCCCCCGTGCCTGACGCTTTTGCTCCTGAGGCCCTTGCTCTTGTAACCCCCGTTCCGGAGGCGCCTGTGCTTGAGGTCCCCGCTTCCGAGGCTGCTGCGCCCGCCGCTCCAGCCCCCCCGCAGGAGATCCCCACCGTATTCGTGGTGCACCGCCTGTCTCCCGGGAGCCGGGTCCACGCCGGGCGGCTGCGCCCGGTGGCGCGTCGCATCGCCGCGCGGCTGGCCGAGTGGGCTGGCCCCGCTCAAGAGCCGCCCCGCTAGCACCAGGGCAGCCTCACTCGCTCCGCCGCTCCCAAGCCTAAGATGCACTGCGGTGTCCAAGTCCTCCTGCGCCCACCTGCACGTGCACTCCGAGTACTCGCTGCTCGACGGCGCCTGCAAGATCGAGGCGCTCGCCGAACGCGCCGCCCATTTCGAGCAGCCCGCCCTGGGGCTGACCGACCACGGCGTGATGAACGGCGCGGTGGAGTTGCACAAGGCGTGCGCGAAGCACGGCGTCAAGCCGATCGTCGGCTGTGAGATCTACCTCGTGGAGGACCACACGACGCCCACGGTGGGGGGGGAGGGCGTACAGAGCGCAACCACCTCACGCTGCTCGCCGCCAACGACACCGGCTACCGCAACCTCGTCAAGCTCTCCTCCGCGGGCTTCCTGGAGGGCCTGCAGCGGGGCAAGCCGACCGTTGACCTCGAGCAGGTCGCCCGCCACGCCGAGGGGGTGATCGCACTCACCGGCTGCCTGGCCTCTCGCTTCTGCCAGCGCCTCACCGAAGACCGCCCCGGGGACGCGCGCGCCCACGCCGACGAGCTGCTTGGCGTCTTCGGCCCCGAGAACGTCTACTTCGAGCTGCAGAAGAACGGGCTCGCCGTCCAGGAGAAGTGCAACGAGGGCATCGAGCGTATCGCGCGCGAGGTGGGCGGACGCCTCGTGGGCACGGGCGACGTGCACTACCTGCGCCGTGAGGACTACGACCACCACACTGCGCTGTTGTGCGTGCAGACCAAGAGCACGCTCGCCGCGCCCAAGCTCACCTTCGACACCAACGAGTTCTACCTGCGCGACTCCGCGGAAATGGTCGAGGCGTTCGCACGGTGGCCCGAGGCGATCGCCTCCACCGTGGAGATCGCCGAGCGCTGCTCGGTGGAGCTCGAGCTCGGCAAGCAGCTGATCCCGCGCTTCCCCACCCCCGAGGGGATCTCCGAGGGCGAGTTCCTGCGCGCCCGTGTGCAAGAGGGGTTGCGTGCGCGCTACGGCGACCCCCCGCCGGCGCAGGCGGTGGAGCGCATGGAGATGGAGCTCGGGGTGATCGAGCGGATGGGCTTCAACGCCTACTTCCTGATCGTCTGGGACTTCGTCAAGTACGCCAAGGAGCACGGCATCGCGGTTGGGCCCGGGCGCGGCTCGGCGGCCGGCTCGCTCGTCTCCTACTGCCTGCAGATCACCGACGTAGACCCGCTGCGCTACGAGTTGCTGTTCGAGCGCTTCCTGAACCCCGAGCGGGTCTCGATGCCGGACATCGATATCGACTTCTCCGTGCGCGGGCGCGAGCGCGTGATGCGCTACGTGACCGACAAGTACGGGCGCGAGTCGGTCGCGCAGATCGTCACCTTCGGCAAGATGCTGCCCCGCGCCGCCACGCGCGACGCGGCGCGCGTGCTCGGCTTCGACTACGGCGCGGGCGACCGCCTCGCGAAGCTGATCCCCGACCCCGTCATGGGCCGCGCGCCCTCCTTCGAGGAGTGCCTGAAAGCCGGCGAACAGCTGCGCAAGGCCTACGACGAGGAGCCCGACGCACGGCGCATCATCGACACCGCGCGGGGCCTCGAGGGGATCGTGCGCAACTCCTCGATCCACGCCGCCGCGGTCGTGATCGCGGACCGGCCGCTCACCGACATCGTGCCGCTGCAGCTCGCCGACGCCGGGGCTGGCGGCAGCGGCGAGCGCAGCTACCGTACCGTCACACAGTTCTCGATGAAGCCGATCGAGGAGATCGGCCTGCTGAAGATGGACTTTCTCGGGCTGCGCAACCTCGACGTGATCGAGGACGCGCTGGACATCATCGAGCGCTCCACTGGGGAGCGCCCCGACATGAGCGAGCTGGCGCTGGACGACGCAGAGACGTACGAGATGCTCGCCCGCGGGGACTCGATCGGGGTCTTCCAGTTCGAGTCCGAGGGCATGCGCGAGGCGCTCAAGAAGGTGCGCCCCGACGAGTTCAACGACCTCGTCGCGCTCAACGCCCTGTACCGCCCTGGGGCGATGGACCAGATCCCCGTGTACGCGAAGGGCAAGCGCAACCCCGAGACGATCAGCTACCCCGACGAGCGCCTGCGGAGCATCCTCGAGTCTTCCAAGGGCGTGATCCTCTACCAGGAGCAGGCGATGCAGATCGCCAAGGAGCTCGCCGGCTTCTCCGGGGCCAAGGCGGATGACCTGCGCAAGGCGATCGGCAAGAAGAACCGCCAGGCGATGGCCGCGCTGAAGTCCGAGTTCGTCGAGGGCTGCCGCGCGTCGGGTACGCGCCCGGAGGTGATCGAGTTCCTCTGGCAGACCAACGAGAAGTCCGCGGACTACTCCTTCAACAAGTCCCACGCAGCCTGCTACGGGCTGATCGCTTACCGCACCGCCTGGCTGAAGGCCAACTACACCGCGGAGTACATGGCGGCGCTGATCTCCTCGGTCATGTCCACCAAGGACAAGGTGCCCTTCTTTGTGGCGCGCTGCGAGGAGATGGGGATTGAGATCCTGCCGCCCGACGTGAACCTCTCAGACCACGAGTTCACGGTGGTCGACGGCAACATCCGCTTCGGTTTGGACGCCGTCAAGGGCGTGGGCTACCAGGCAGTGGAGGCGATCAAGCGTGCACGCGAGGACCTGAGTCCCGCCCCCCGGGGAGAGTCGGGTCCCGCCCACCCCGGGGCGGGCGGGACGCCATTCACCTCGCTGTGGGACTTCTGCGAACGCGTAGACAACCGTGCCGTCAACAAGAAGGCGATCGAGGCGCTGATCAAGTGCGGCGCGCTCGGGTCCACCGGAGCTACACGCAAGGGGATGCTGTTCGTACTCGAGCAGGCCCAGGCGGCCGGGCAGAAGTCCCAGCAGGACGCGGAGATCGGTCAGGGCTCGATCTTCGACCTCGACGGGGCGGGCGAAGCGGGAGCGGCGTTCACTGCGGCCGGTGCCGGCCCCGGCCCAGGCGCCGGCCTGATGCGCCCAAGTCACCCTCCGATCCCAGCGGAGGAGTTCGAGCAGGCCGAGTTGCTGGCCGCCGAGAAGGAGGCGATCGGGCTGTTCGTCTCAGCCCACCCCCTCAAGCCCGTGCGCGAGGCGCTGCGTGCTCGCGCGGACTGTCCGCTCGCCGCGCTTGCCGAGCGGCGCGACAAGGACTGGGTGACCGTCGGCGGGATCGTCACCGAGGCCAAGCGCATTCGCACCCGCAGTGGTGACTACATGATGTTCGCCACCCTCGACGACCTCGAGGGATCCGTGGAGCTGCTCGTGTTCGGCAAGGCGCTCGCCGAGCACGAGGCGGCGCTCGCCGTCGACCAGGTGCTGCTGGTTCGCGGCCGCGTTGACCACAAGGAAGCCGGCAAGACGTGTCTTGTAGTGCAAGCTGCCGAGGCCTTCCAGCCCACCCAGCAGGAGATCGAGCGGGCCGGGGCGCCCTCAGCGTCCTCCGCGCGGGTCAAGGGGATCCCATCCACCCCGTCAACCCCACACACCCAACCCGCCAGCACGGATGCGATCCACCTGCGCGTGGACGCTACCCGCCTACCCGCGAGCTTCATCGAAGACCTCAAGCACCTGATCGAGAGTCACCCCGGTCCCGTGGAGTTGGTACTCGAGATGGCCACCCGCACCGGCGCTCGCCGCCTGCGCCTCGGCGACGCCTACCGCGTCGCTCCCACTCCGATCCTGCACGCCGAGCTCCAGCAGATCATCGCGCCCGCCCTTGCGGCGGCGTAGACCCGCCTGAGGGTCGTGGGCCAAGCAGGCGAAGGACGCAGGGAGCGAAATGTGCTTCAGCACATGAGCGACTGAGGACGCGCGCATGCGCCGCGCCCACGGCTCTCAGGTGCGCGCCTGCAGGCCGCGCTTGCGCAGAGCCATCGCCAGCGCGACCTCCTCGGCTGCGGGCCCGCCGCCGTCGCCGCCGGGGGTCTCCAGTACGCAGGGCAGCCCCTCGAAGGCGGGAGCGGCGAGGAAGGTCGCGCAGCCGCGCTCCCCGAGCTCGCCCTTCCCGACGTTGGCGTGGCGGTCCCGGTTTGAGCCGAGGGTGCCCTGAGAGTCGTTGAGGTGCAACGAGCCCAGGCGCTCGAGGCCGATTCCAGCCGAGACCTCCTCCAGCAGGGAGTCGAGGCCCGCGGGGGTGCGGATGTCGTAGCCGGAGGCGTAGAGGTGGCAGGAGTCCAGACACACCCCCAGCCGCTCACCGCCCCCTGCCGCGTCGATCAACGCGGTGAGCTCCCCCACCGAGCGCCCCAGAGTGCCCCCGGCGCCCGCGGTGTTCTCCAGGTGCAGCGGGCAGCCCTCGCTCTCTGAGAGCGCCTCGCGGATCGTGGCGCCCGCGCGCGCCACCGCCTCCCCGACGTCGCCGCCCTTCGCGGAGCCGGAGTGCAGCACGACCCCGCAGGCCCCGATCTGGGCCCCCACGTGCAGCGAGTAGGTCAGCGACGCGAGCGATTTGGCGCGGATGTCGGGGTCCTCGGAGGCGCAGTTCAACAGGTACACCGCGTGGATCAGGACTGCGTCGATCGGACTCGCGGCGAGCGCCTCACGGAACGCGGCGACGTCCTCCTCACGGTAGGCCGTGGGGCGCCACTGGCGGGGTGACTGGTTGAAGATCTGGATCGCCCGGCAGCCGCGCTGCACCCCGCGCTCCACGGCTTTGGGCAGACCTCCCGCCGGTGAGACGTGCGCTCCGATTAGCATGGCGGCGATCTTATGGTCTGCGCCCTGTCCCACGCCTTCTCGCGACGCAGCTCCGGCTGGCCCTCTGTCTCTTCTCGACACGGCCCCAGCCGGCCCCACGCCCATGGGCGGGGTGACGCCCTCTGGTCACCACACCTTCTCAGGCGAGACGGCTCTTGCGCGTAAGGTTCGCCCCGTCCCCCACGGGGGCACTGCACATCGGGGGGGCGCGGACCGCCCTGTTCAACTGGCTGCTCGCACGTGGCTCGGGGGGCGCCCTGGTGTTGCGCATCGAGGACACCGACCGCGAGCGCTCCACGACGGAGAACGTCGAGCAGATCCTCGACGCGCTGCGGTGGCTCGAGCTCGACTGGGACGAGGGGCCGATCCTCCAGTCTGAGCGCGCCGGCCGGCACCGCGAGGTGCTCCAGCAACTGCTGGGGTCGGGGCACGCCTACCACTCGACCGCGACCGCGGAGGACGTCAAGGCCTACAAGCAGCGCCACGGTGCCGAGCGCGGCTTCCGCGGGGAGGGGCGAGCGGGGACTCAAAAAGAGGGCGCGGTGCGTCTGCGGGTCCCCGACGAGGGAGCCACAGTGGTCCACGACGCGATCAGGGGGGAGACACGCTTCGAGCACGTGCACCTCGACGACCCCGTGATTGCGCGCTCGGATGGGTCGGTGCTCTACAACTTCGCGGTCGCCGTGGACGACCTGGACGCGGGCATCACACACGTGGTGCGCGGGGAGGACCACCTCTCCAACACTCCCAAGCAGCTGCTCGTGCTGGAGGCCCTCGGGGCCCCGCAGCCGCTGTACGCGCACCTGCCGCTGCTGCACGGCCCCGACGGCCGCAAGCTCTCCAAGCGCCACGGCGCGGCCTCTGTGCAGGAGCTGCGCGCGGCCGGCTTCCTGCCGGAGGCCGTGCGCAACTACCTCGCGCTGCTCGGGTGGGGTGCGGGAGACGACGCTGTGATGTCCACCGAGCAGCTCGTCGAGCGTTTCGCCCTGGAGCGGGTGAGCCGCAACCCAGCGCAGTTCGACGAGACGAAGCTGCGGTGGATGAACGGGGTCTACATCCGCGGGCTGCCAGTGGGAGAGCTCGCGCGGCGCACTGCGGAGTACCTCGACCGCGAGGGGCCTCAGCAGGCGCGTGGAGTTGGGAGGCAGCGCCTGGAGCGAGCGGTGGCGATCAGCCAGGAGAAGATCCAGACGCTTGCGGACTTCTGGTCGCTGTCAGGGTTCTTCTTCGAGCAGCCCGTCGAGGACCAGCGCGCGTGCGAGCGGTGGCTCGACGAGCGGGGCAGGGAGACGCTCGCGCAGGTGCGCGTGGCACTGGAGCAGGCCGGTGGGTTCACGCAGGACGAGGTGCAAGAGGCGCTGACCGGGGTGCAGCAGCGCCTGGGGGTGAAGCCGCGCGAGGTCTACCAGCCGTTGCGCGTGGCGCTCGCCGGCACCGCGGTCTCCCCGGGAATCTTCGAGAGTGTGGCGCTGCTCGGTCGCGACGAGACCTTGGCGCGCATCGACGCCGCCCTCGCACGCACGGCGTGAGGCTTCAGACGTTCGGCTTGCGGCCGATTACGACTTGAAAAGCTCGACCTGTGGCCGATTACCGAGGTGTACCTGCGGCCAAACACCTCAACCGAACGTCCACCCCTGCCGATAGGAGACCCCAGAGGGTGGCGCAGCCGGCTGGAAGCCGGCAAGCCGAGCCCCTCTTCAGCCAGTACCAGGCGCCCAACGGATTGGGCGGTGTGCGATAGAGAGGTGCGCAGGAGCATGCAGGCAACAGCCACCACACGACAACAGAGGGCCAAGGAGCGGCCCGCCGCAGCCAGCGAGTCAGCCCCCGCCGCCGGCCGTCACCAGAACGAGGGCCACGGCCGGCGCCTGACCCAGGCGTTTGAAGCGCTCGAGGGGTTCCCCGCGCTGGCAGAGTCGTGCAAGCGGCTGCTGGCGGTAATGTCCAAGGACCACGTCGCCACAGCGGACGTGGTCGCCGCGGTGGAGTCCGACGTGGCGCTCGTCACGGCGGTGCTGCGCATGGCCAACCGCGCGCCGCAGGCGCGAGGCCGCGTCGAGACGGTGGTGGCGGCCGTGGAGGTGCTCTCCCCGCAGACGGTACAGGCGTTGGTGGGGCGGGTGCGGAAGTTCGACTTCTTCGAGCGTGCGAGTGTGTGGGATGCGGCTCCCGAGCGCTTCCGTCTGCACGCGCTGGCTACGCAGCACGCGGCCGACCGGGTGGCGGCGGAGGTCGGTTACGAGAACCGCGACCGCCTGACGGTGACGAGCCTGATGCACGACATCGGCAAGCTGGTGTTGCAGCACGCCTACCCGGGCTACCCCGTGCAGGTGCACCAGGGGGCGCAGACTCCCGAGGGGCGCATCCACCAGGAGCGCCGCGAGCTGGGCGTGGACCACGCGCTCGTGGGCGGGGTGCTGGCGCGGCGGTGGGGCCTGCCGGTGTCGGTGGCGAGCGTGATCGAACGCCACCACAGCCCCGAGGCGACTGGGGAGGCGGCGTTCGTGCGCCTCGCGGACATGCTCGCCCACTACACCCAGGGGGCCTCGGTCTCTCCGGCGGAGATGCTGCGCACCGCGCGCACCGTGGGCCTCGGGCCAGAGGAGCTGCGCAGGGTGATGTACGAGCTGCCCAACTCCAACAACCAGCGCCAGCGTCACGTCGACCCGTGCCCGCTGTCGGGGCGCGAGCTCGGCGTGCTGCAGCGGCTGGCGGAGGGCAAGGTCTACAAGCAGATCGCCCACGAGCTCTCGCTCTCCACGAGCACCGTGCGCACCCACCTGCACAACATCTACGGCAAGCTCGGCGCGGTGGACCGAGCGCAGGCCGTGCTGATCGCGACTGAGCGCGGCTGGCTCTAGGAGTTCCCCCGCCGACAGCGCCGGTGCTCTCCGGGCCGCTACGCTGGCTTCCGTGGCGCTACACGGCGCGGCTACGGCGCCCCGGCTCCGCCCGTGGGGCTGCTCGTGGCCCCCGAGGAGCCGCTTTTGCCGCTGGCGGGTTCCGCGCCGCCCCCGGTGCCGCCGCTGGCGCCGGAGCTTGCTTCCGGCGGTGAGGACGTGGAGGAGGTCCCTTCCGCCGAGCTGCCGCCCGAGCTCGAGCTTTCGCCGGCTGTGCCCGCCGCCTGTTCGCTGGAGCTCGAGCTTTCTTCGCCTGCTCCCGCTGCGGAGCTCGAGGCGGTCGTGGAGGTGGAGGTGGTGGAGGTGGTCGTCGTGGAGGTGCCGTGCGTTGCTTCGCTTTCCGCCTGGGTGCTGCTCGGCGGGGTGATTTCCGGGGTGCTGTGAGGTACCACGTCGGCCGTGTTACCGCTCCCTCCGCAGGCTCCCAGCGTCAGGGCTAGGAGGAGCGCCGCCGCGCCCGCGAGGAGAACGGCGAGCGATCGGCGGCCGGCCGGTGGCCGACGGCTCACGGCTCCAGCGGTCCCATCCGGCGGCCGCAGGTGGGGCAGTCGTTCAGGTCCTTCTGTGCGAGCTGCTGACACCAGGGGCAGAAGCGTAGATGCTCCACCGCCCACGGAAGCCGCGAGGTGGAGGGCGCCAGGGGGAGCACCTTGCCCACGATCTCCATCGGCTCGCCCGACTCGCGGTCGCGGTAGATCTCGCCCGGCTGTGCCTCCAGGATGACCTCCCGCCCACTCGCGGGGTTGCGCAGTCGGTAGCGCTGCTGCACGCTCATCGCAAGGACTTTACAGAAGCCTGCGGAGGGAGCACCGCCACAGGGGTCTCGCTGCGTGTACGTGGACCGGGGCGCCGCGGGGAGCGCGCAAGCCACAGGACGCCGCCCGCTCAGTCGGATAGAGTTCGCGCCGAGTGAGGGGACTGCGCAACATGGGGATGTTGCTCACAGCGAGTGGTGCGATGCTGCTCGCGGCGAGCGGCTGCGGCTCGGTCAAGCACAACGAGAACGCCAACCTGATCGTCGGCAAGCAGCAGTTCGTCGCCAAGTGCGGCGCTTGCCACACGCTCGCGCGGGCCAACACGAAGGGCACCGTCGGGCCCAACCTCGACGAAGCGTTTCGCCACGGCGTCGCCGAAGGACTCGGGCGCAGCACTATCCCCAGCGTCGTGCAGTACCAGGTCGAATACCCCAACCCCGAAAACGTGATGCCCAAAGGTCTCGCGAACGGCTCGGTGCTGAAGGACATCGCCGCCTACGTCGCCTACGCCGCGGCCAGGCCCGGCAGCGACACCGGCCTGCTCGCCAGCGCCGTCGCCCCCGCGGGCTCCGGCAAGCCGGCGGTCGAGAAGGCCGGCAAACTTGAACTGGAAGCCAACCCCACGGGCCAGCTCGCCTACACCACCAACAAGGCCGTAGCCACCGCCGGCCCGGTGACGATCTCGATGAAAAATATGTCCGGGGTGACTCACAACCTCGCGATCCAGACGGGCACCTCCGGCCCCGTGCTGGGCGCGACCCCGCTGGCGCCCTCGGGCACCGCCTCGTTCACCGTCAACCTGAAGCCCGGCACCTACACGTTCTTCTGCCAGGCCCCCGGCCACCGCGCGGCGGGGATGGTCGGCACGCTCACGGTCAAGTAATCCGCTGAGGACCCCCGCTGAGGACCTCAGGCGATCGCGCGGATGATGAGGATCAGTGCGATGATCACCGCGAAGACGACGATCACGTAGAGCAGCAGCCGAAACATCTCGGCCTCGGAGCGGAGCGGATTTAGCACCTACCCTCCGGCCACGCCCAGCCTCTGAGGGTCATGGACCAAGCAGGCGAAGGACGCAGGGAGCGAAGTGTGCTCAGCACACGAGCGACCGAGGACACAGGCATGCGCAGTGTCCATGGCCCTCAGATCACGTAGACGGTGGTGAAGACCACTATCCACATGATGTCCACGAAGTGCCAGTAGATGCCGGGCACCTCGACGCCGCGGTGCTCCTCGGGGGTGAAGTGCCCGCGGAAGGAGCGGATCGTGACGATCAACAAAAGGATCAGGCCGATCGTCACGTGCGCTCCGTGCAGGCCGGTGAGCGAGTAGAAGATTGTCTGCTGAGCGGCGTCCTGGGGGGCGAAGCCGATGTTGGCGTACTCGTTGATCTGGATGAACAGGAAGGTGCAGCCGAGCAGGAAGGTCGCGACCATGCCGGCCTTCAGGCCAAAGCGGTTGCCTTTCTTGATCGAGGTCTGTGCCCAGTGCATCGTGAACGACGAGGAGACGAGGATCAGGGTGTTCACGCCGGCGACGTAGACCGGCAGTTTGGTGCCGGGCGCCGGCCAGGGGTCGCCCTGGGCGACGCGGATGAAGAAGTAAGCCGTGAAGAACGCCCCGAAGATCATGATCTCGGAGATGATGAAAAGCAGCATCCCGAGCAGCTGGGGGTCCACGCGCGAGCTGCGGTGGGCCGGCGGCGGGCCATGGTGCTCGCCTGCGCCCCCATGGGAGTGCTCAGCGTGTCCTCCCGCGGCGTGGGCGATGCTGGCGGCCTCCATCGCGGCTTCCCTCAGCTCCCCGCGGCGGCTGGGGCCGCGTCCGCTGCCTGCAGGTCGACCACGATGTGCTCCACGGGGACCGTCGTGGCGCCGCGCACGCGCTCGATCAGGTTCGAGCGCATCCAGCCCGAGCGCTCGTCCGGCAGCGTGGAGATGACCACGTCGTCGACCCGGAACAGCTCCAGCGCGTTCATCGCCGCGGTGTAGGGGTCGGGGTCGCCGATCATGCCCGAGCTGAGCAGCCCCGCGGCGCGCAGCTTCTCGAGCATTGCCGCGAGGCGCGTACGGGCCTCGCGCGGCGCAGCGCCGTGGCCGCCTTGCTGGGGCACGACCGCGACGAACAGGTGGCGCTCGCCGTGGGCGGCCTTCTCCTTGAGCCGTTCGACCAACTCCTCGCCGCTTGAGGTTTTGTTGGCGATCACGAGCGTCACGCGGAAGGGCAGGCCCTCGTGCTCGAGGTCGGTGACGATGTGCTCGACCGGCAGCCCCGAGGCGTTGTGGACGCGTTCGATCAGGTCGCGCCGCAGCCAGCCGGAGTGCGTGACCGGGTGGGTCGAGACGATCACCTCGCTCGGGCGGCGCTCGGCGATCTCGTCCATCGTGGCCAGGAAGGGGTCGGCGTCGCCGACGGCGCCGCTCGCCTCGATGCCCTCCTCGGCGAGCAGCGAGACCGCGAGGTCGATCCGCACCTGCGCGGACTCGCGCACCGCCTCGTCGTAGATCACGAGGCCCGAGGAGGGCTTGCTCTGGGGCACCACGAGACGGAAACGCACGTCACCGGACGCCGCGAGCTCGCGCACTCTGTCGAGCAGTTTGCGGCCCCCGAGCGTACGGTTGGCGACCACCAGTATCTCCTTCATCGTGCCCCCTCTGATGTCGTCTCTCGTGGTGGCGTCACCGCAAACACGAGATGCTCGTTATCCCTATTGCGACCCTGGGCCGTGCGGGTGGGGCCGCTGTCTGTCCACGCCTCGTGTCTCATAGCTTCCCCCTTACTCGCCGCCACTTGGTACCGACACGCTGCCGGCCGTCTGGGTTCTGACTTCCGAGGGCAGCGGCGCGGGCGTGAAGATGCCGTGCACCGCGCCGGGGACGCCGTACTCGTAGGCCCCGCCCACGACCGTGGGTACCCTGTCGAAGTTGAAGATCGGGGGCGGCGAGGAGACCTGCCACTCCAGCGTCATCCCTCGCCAGGGGTTGGCCACGGCGCGCGGGCCGTGGCGCCAGGAGTTGATCATGTTGTAGAGGAAGATCAGCGTCGCCGCCCCGAGGATCCAGCTGCAGATCGAAATGAACAGGTTCATGTCCGCGAACTGGGCGGCGTAGGTGGCCACGCGGCGGGGCATCCCCTGCAGGCCGAGGATGTGCATCGGCCCGAACGTGAGGTTGAAGAAGATGAAGGTCATCCAGAAGTGCCACTTGCCCAGGCGCTCGTCGTACATGCGCCCGGTCATCTTCGGGAACCAGTAGTAGACGCCCGCGAAGATCGTCATCAGCGAGCCGCCGAACAGCACGTAGTGGATGTGGGCGACGATGAAGTAGGTGGCGCTCACGTGGATGTCGAACGGGAGCATCGCGAGCATGATTCCGCTGATCCCGCCCGCCGAGAACGCGACCAGGAAGCCCAGGGCGAACAGCATCGACGTGTCGAGGTGCAGCACCCCGCGCCACAGCGTGGCCAGCCACGAGAAGATCTTGATGCCGGTGGGCACCGCGATGATCACGGTGGTGACCGCCATCGGGATGCGCACCCACCCGGGCATCCCCGAGGTGAACATGTGGTGCGCCCACACCGTGAACCCGAGCCCCACGATCGCCAGCAGCGAGAAGGCCATCATGCGGTAGCCGAAGATCGGTTTGCGCGCCTTCACGGCGACGATTTCGCTGATGATCCCGAAGCCGGGCAGCATCATGATGTAGACCGCCGGGTGTGAGTAGAACCAGAAGATGTGCTGGTACATCAGCACGTTCCCGCCCTTGTCGGCGTCGAAGAAGTTGAAGCCGAGCGCGCGGTCGAGCAGGATCATGAACTGCGAGGCCGCC
Source organism: uncultured Solirubrobacterales bacterium (assembly GCA_963701215.1). Lineage (GTDB taxonomy): Bacteria > Actinomycetota > Thermoleophilia > Solirubrobacterales > Solirubrobacteraceae > Palsa-744. Next base: position 2,023,210 of record OY969580.1, on the reverse strand, counting down.
ACGAACGGCGTGGCGATCACGACCAGCAGCGAGGTCGAGAAGTTCGCCCACACGAGCAGCGGCATCCGGAAGAAGCTCATCCCCGGCGCGCGCATCGTGATGATCGTCACGAGGAAGTTGAGCGCGGTGGCGACCGAGGAGGCGCCCGCGAACTGCACCCCGATCGAGAAGAAGTTCTGCCCGATCGGGGTCACGGTCGAGAGCGGCGCGTAGGCGGTCCAGCCGTCAGCGAACGCGCCGCCGGGGGCCAGGAAGCTGAGCAGGATGATGATTCCGCCGAGCGGCAGCATCCAGAAGGAGAGCGCGTTCAGGCGCGGGAAGGCCATGTCGGGCGCACCGATCATCAGCGGCAGCACGAAGTTCGCGAGGCCCGCGAACACGGGGATCACGAAGAAGAAGATCAGGATCGTGGCGTGCACCGAGAAGAGGCCGTTGTAGGTGTTGGCGTCCACGAACTTCGCCCCCGGCTGGGCCAGCTGGATGCGCATCAGCATCGCGATCATCCCGCCGACGAGCAGGAAGAAGAAGGAGGTCACCACGTACTGCACGCCAATCACCTTGTGGTCGGTGTTGACCTTGAAGTAGTCCTTCCAGGTGTACGCGCCGTGGTTGGCGTGGCTCTCCGGGCGCGTCGGGCGGCCGGCCGCCCAGTGGAACCAGTAGTCGAAGACCCCCAGCCCCGCTAGGAAGAAGAGCGGGCAGGCGAGCAGTGAGACGGTCAGGATCGCGTCGCCGCTGATGTAGTGGGTGTAGGTCGCGTGCCCGGTGGCGGTCCGCACCACCCACGTCAGCGCCGTGGCGAACGCGACCGCGAGCGCTGCGGCCAGAAAGGCGCGGTAGAAACCCGGTGCCCGAACTCTCACGGCCATCTGTCAGCTCCCTCCAAGGATCTCTGAGCAGCCATCGAACCTTACCCCGTGGCCACGGTCGAGGGGACCTTCAGCTGGCTCTTGATCCACGCCTCGAAGCGCGCGGGTGTGACCACGTGGATCGCAGAGCGCATCAGCGCGTGCCCGACTCCGCACAGCAGGTTGCAGACGACCGGATACGTGCCGAGCAGGATCGGCGTCGCGCGGATGTGGGTGGTGATGCCCGGCACCGCGTCCACCTGCAGGCGGAAGGCGGGGATGAAGAAGGCGTGGATGACGTCTCTGGAGTGGATGTGGAAGTAGACCGACTCGCCCTTGGGCACGTACAGCGAGTAGCTGCGCAGCGGCGCCCCGCCGGTCACCGAGGGGGGGTACTCGTAGCTCCAGAAGAACTGCTGGCCGGTCACGTTCACCTGGATTTCCTTGCCGGGCGGTTTGCGTTCGTTTTCGTTGAGGACCACGAACGAGTAGGAGACGAGGCCGATGACGAGGACCGCGGGGATCGCCGTCCAGAAGACCTCTAGGCGCGTGTTGCCGTGGATCGGCGGCCCGTCCAGGAGCTCCTGGCCCGGGCGCATGTGGAACTGCCAGACGCAGTAGAGGATCACGGTGACCACGAGCACGAAGATCGGGATCGAGGCGATCACGAGCACGTGGTAGAAGAAGTCGGTGTGCTTCGCCTGCTCGGAGGCCACCGGCGGGAACCAGTGGATCACGTAGCTCAGGACAATGCCGATCGCCGTGGCGAGCACGGCGGCGAGGATCGCCCAGATCAGCGAGCCGCTAGGCCTGGACACCGGTGGCCAGCTCCCCAGCGGCGACCGTTCGACTTCGACGATTTGATGCGATCCCTTCCATCCCACAAAAGATCCTATTGCCTTCGCCCGACGAATGACAGCCCCCCTTGACGTGGCGCCTGATAGCCTCTACATTGAGACAATCGTTGCAAGCTTCCTCGGGCGTTGACGACGGGGACTGACTCGGGAAAGGAGCTCCATGGAGGTTCGCGAAGGGATGACCCCGACGATCCTGGTGGTCGGCCCCGGCCACACCCTGCGCGACGCGGCGCGGCTGATGTCCGAGCGCAGCGTGGGCGCGGCGGTCGTGATCGATCCCGACGGGCCCGGCCCAGGGATCCTCACCGAGCGCGACATCCTGCTCTCGGTAGGCGCCGGGCAGGACCCCGACGGCGAGCGTGTCGCCGAGCACCTGACCAGAGAGGTCGTCTACGCGGCGCCCGACTGGTCGCTGGAGGAGGCCGCTGCGGCGATGGTGCGGGGCGGCTTCCGTCATCTGATCGTAGTCGAGGGAGGGGAGTCCGTGGGCATCCTCTCCGTTCGCGACATCGTGCGCTGCTGGACAACAGATGGGGCTGTCTGTCCCGTTCCAGCAGGCGCCGCGGTGGAGTAAGAGAGGGGCGAGGCGCCCGCTGGGGAACGGGTTGTACCGCCGCCATTGGGGCCGCGCGTGGTGGGAGGGACCACGCGCGGTGCTCCACCGAACTGCGATAGGGCTCAGTGAGGATCGAGCGGAAGCTCGTCAATTTCGCGGCGCGTGTCTCCGATCCAGCGGGCCACGCAGACGACCGTGAGGACTACGCCGATGACCGTCAGCTCGATGAAGGTCGTGACGCCCACGAGCGCCAGCGTGACCCCCACCGCGGTGAGCAGCGGCAGCAGGCTCGGGCCGGGGAGATGGATCTCCTCGCCGACGGGGGGGATCTCGGGATCGAGCTCGCTCACGAGACGTACAGCGCGGCTACGACGAACGAGATACCGAACATGAACATCGAGATCGCCATGATGATCAGGCCGGTGCGGATGTTCTTGCGGGCGAGGCGACGAGTCATCGTGCGGGCAGTTTACAGATGGACGTGGGCGTCAAGCACCATCGCGCAGAACAGCAGCGCAAGGTACGCGAGCGAGAAGAGGTAGAGCTGCAGCGCGCTGCGCCGGTCGGCCCGGCGGTAGAGGCGCACGGCGCCGGCGATGAAGCCGAGGCCGAGCGTTAGCGAGGCGACCAGGTAGATGCGGCCGAAGCCCCCGGCGCAGAAGGGCAGCTGGGTGACGGCGTAGAGCAGGACCGTGTAGAGCAGGATCTGCCGACGGGTCTCGGCCTCGCCGCGCACCACGGGGAGCATCGGCACGCCAACCTTCGCGTACTCGTCCTTCATCAACAGCGAGAGCGCCCAGAAGTGGGGCGGGGTCCAGAAGAAGACGATGAAGAACAGCAGCACCGCGACGCCGCTCACGGAGCCCGTCACGGCGGCCCACGCGACCAGCGGCGGGACCGCCCCGGCGGCGCCGCCGATCACGATGTTCTGCGGGGTGCGCCGCTTCAGCCATACGGTGTACACGAGTACGTACCCGAGGAAGCCGGACAGCGCGAGGCTCGCGGCGAGCACGTTGACGGTTAGCGAGAGCTCGATGAAGGAAAGCGCCGCCAGGGTGCAGCCAAACGCCAGCGCGGCGGGCGGGGCGATCCGCCCGGCGGGGATCGGCCGCCCGGCGGTGCGAGTCATGCGCGCGTCGATGTCGCGGTCGAACCAGTGGTTGACGGCGCCCGCGCCGCCGGCCGACAGGTAGCCGCCGAGGCATGTGAGGGCGACCAGCAGCGGCGAGGGGTCGCCGGCGACGTACATCGTGGTGATCGTGGTCAGCAGCAGCAGCGACTGGACCTTCGGCTTGGTCAGCTCCAGGTAGTCGGAGAGCAGCTGGCGTGTGCGCGGGGCGAGGCCGAGCCGCGCGGCGTCGATCGGTGAGGCGACGGAGAGGGGTGCGGGAGAGCCGTCCATCGGGCCTGAGTCTACGCGCAGACCCCGGGGACGGCGACGGAGAGCGGCGCCTGGAGCGCCGGTGCAGCGCCAAGGGGTGTGGAGGAACCGTCCATGGCAGTGAGTCTAGGCGCGCGCGGACGTCGGTGCGCCGTCGGCCAAGGAGGCCGGGGGGCCGCCGGGCACTACACGCCCACCTGCGTAGCCCCCGCGGGCACGGTGGCACGCCCTGGCGCCGGCGCGGAGGTCGTCCGGCGCTCGATGTCCAGACGGATGTCCTTCATCGGTTCCCCCGAGCGTACACGCGGGATCGTGTCGAAGTTGTTGACCGCCGGCGGGGAGCTGGTGAACCACTCCAGCGTGTTCGCTTTCCACGGGTCGGGCCCCGCAATCGTGCCCGTCTTGAGGCTGCGCATGACGTTGATGATCGTGACGAGCACTCCCGCGGCGAGGATGAAGGCGCCGATCGTGGAGATCAGGTTGAAGAGCGCGAGGTGGCCCACGTTTTCGTACTCGTACACTCGCCGGGGCATCCCTTCGAGGCCGATCTGGTGCTGGATCAGGAAGGTTATGAGGACTCCCCAGAACATCAGCCAGAAGCTGAGCTGGCCCAGTCGCTCGCTGAGCATCCGCCCCGTGATCTTGGGGAACCAGTAGTAGATCGCCGCGAAGATCGGGAAGACCGCCCCCCCGACCAACACGAAGTGGATGTGCGAGACCACGAAGTACGTTTCGTTGAGCTGCCAGTCCACGGGGAAGATCGCGAGGAAGACGCCGGAGATGCCGCCGATGACGAACAGCGCGATGAAGCCCACGCAGAAGATCAGGGGCGTCTTGAATTCGATCGTCCCCTGCCACAGGGTGGCGATCCAGTTGAAGATCTTCACGCCGGTGGGGATCGCGATCAGCAGCGAGCTCATCATCGCGAAGTAGAGGATGACTTTGGGGATCGGGGCGGCGAACATGTGGTGCGCCCAGACGAGGAAGCCGAGGAACCCGATCGACACGGTGGAGACCGCGATCGCCCGGTAGCCGAAGATCGGCTTGCGCGCGAACACGGGCAGGATCTCCGAGACGATCCCGAAGCCGGGGAGCACCATGATGTAGACCTCGGGGTGCCCGAAGAACCAGAAGAGGTCCTGCCACAAAAGCGGCGAGCCGCCCAGGCCGGCGTCGAAGAAGTGGGTGCCGAAGTGCCGGTCGGTGAGCAGCATCGTCACGGCGGCGGCGACGACCGGCAGCGCGAAGATCAGCAGGATCGAGTAGGTGAGCATCGCCCACACGAACAGCGGCAGCCGGCCCCAGCTCATCCCGGGGGCGCGCATGTTGGCGACCGTCGCGTAGAAGTTGATCGCCCCCACGAGCGAGGAGAGCCCGGTGAGGTGGATCAGGTAGATCCACGCGTCCTGGCCCCCGGAGGGGGAGAAGAAGGCGTTGGAGAGCGGCGGGTAGCTCGTCCAGCCGGCTTCCGGGGGGTTCCAGAAGATCGAGGCGTAGAAGACGATGCCGCCGGCCAGCAGCAGCCAGAATGAGAGCGCGTTCAGGCGCGGGTAGGCCATGTCGCGCGCGCCGATCATCAACGGCAGGAAGTAGTTGGCCAGGCCCGCCATCATCGGCACGACGAACAGGAAGACCATCGTGGTGCCGTGCATCGTGAACAGCTGGTTGTAGGTCTGGGGGGTGACCAGGTTGTTGTCGGGTACCCCCAGCTGCAGGCGGATCATCAGCGCCTCGGTGCCGCCGAGGATGAAGAACACGAACGTGAGGACCATGTACATGATCCCGATGCGCTTGTGGTCGGTGGTCGTGAGCCAGCTCGTGAAGCCGCGCTCCTCGCGCTCGGCGCGGTGGGCGACTATCTGGGGTGCGGGGGCGGCGTAGGTGGCCATGACGGTGCTGTTTTCTCTTTCTCGTGCTCGCTGTAGCTGGATCTAGGTCTGGTGGCGGGGCTGGGGGCTTTTCGTCTGTGGTGTCTGCGGGGAAGTTGGTGTGTGGGTTTGGTGGGGAGGGGGGGGTCTGAGGGCCCGCCCACCCGGGCAGGCCCTCCCCCGCCCCTCAGGGGTTACCGACCCGTCCGGGGCCGGTCTGGCTGTCCAGCGTGGCCCGTTCGACCTTTGCGTCGGCGTTGGCTTCTTCGATCAGCCGCTTGCGTTCGGCCAGCCACGCGTCGAACTGCGCCGGCGGAATCGCGCGCACCGTGGCGATCATGCGGGCGTGTCCGCGGCCGCACATGTTCGCGCACTGCCCGTGGAAGACGCCGGGCTTTTCGATCTTGAACCACGTGTAGTTGTGGTAGCCGGGGACGGCCTGGAACTTGCCTCCTAGGGCGGGGATCCACCAGGAGTGCACGACGTCCGCGGAGACGATGTTGAGCGTCACCGTGGTTTTCGTGGGGACGACCATTTCCTCGTAGGAGTACGGCGCCCCGAGGCCGTCGTGGTTGGTGGCGCCGGGGTAGATGTACTGCCATATGTACTGGCGCCCGATGATCGTGATGTTGAGCGATTTGCCGTTGGGCGGTAGGCGGCGGTCGGCGGTGGCGAACAGCTCGCCGTTTTCCGCGGCCAGCACGTCCCCGCCGGGGCCCGAGTTCGGGGGGTTCTGGATCGCGGAGAGCTTGAAGAACGTAATGATCGCGAGCACGATCACGATCAGCGCAGCGCCCGCGGTCCAGCCGATCTCCAGGCGCGTGTTGCCGTGGATCTGGGCCGCCACGGCGCCCTTGCGCGCGCGGAAGCGGTAGAGCGCGTACGCGAGCACCCCCTCGACGCCAAAGAAGATCACGAGGGCGATGTAGAGGATGATCTTGTAGAGGCTGTCGATCTCGTCCGCGTTCGGCGAACCGCCCGACTGCGGGGTGAAGAGCGCAAGCGTGGTGGGGAGGAGGTGGCTCAAGGCGCGCGGGATTCTATTCAGCCCGGGGCGGAATGCGCTTGATGACGTTTGCCACAAGGAGATTTGGCGCCGACCCGCCCGTTCCGACCTGCCCACCAACCCATCCACTCCCACTTGCCGACGTGCCCACTTGCGCCCGCCGGCCCGCCCACTTCCACCTTCCCATCAACCCCATCCGTCCCCTACCGGCCCGAGAACCGCGGCGGGCGTTTCTCCACGAACGCGGTGACGCCCTCCACTAGGTCGTCGCTGCCGGCCATCTCCCGCTGGATCTGTGCCTCGAGCTCGAGCTGCTCCTCCATGCGCGCGTAGAGCCAGCTGTTGAGCTGGCGCTTGGCGCCCGCGTAGGCACGCGTCGGGCCCGGCGGCGAGGCGCGTAGCGAGCGCGGCGGCCTCCTCGCGGACGCGCTCGTCGGGCACGACGCGGTTGACGAGACCCCACTGCAGGGCCTGCTCGGCGGAGACCCGCTCGCCGAGCATCGCCATCTCGGTGGCGCGCGCCATGCCGACGCGGGTGGGCACGAACAGCGAGGAGCCCCCGTCGGGCACCAGGCCGATGTTCACGAACGCGAGCAGGAAGTAGGCGGACTGCGCGGCGAGCACGAGGTCGCAGCAGAGCGCCAGTGAGCAGCCGATGCCGACGGCGGGGCCGTTGACGCACGCCACCACCGGCAGGGGTAGCTCGCGCACGGCGTGAATGATCGGGTGGTAGCGCTCGGTGAGCGTTTTGTAGACGTCGGGGCGCCCCTCGGGCGTGAGCTCGGAGCCGATGTCCTTGAGGTCGGCTCCCGAGGAGAACGCACGCCCGGCCCCGACGATCAGCACGGCCCGCACCGACTCCTCCTCGCCGACGCGGCGCAGGGCGGCGAGCAGGTCGAGGCCGAACTGCTGGTTCCAGGCGTTCAGCGCCTGGGGGCGGTTCAGCTCGATCGTGGCGACGGGGCCGAGCTGCAGGTTGACGGTCTCGAGAACGGTGGGGGCGTCGGTCTCGCTCATCGCGGACTCCTCTCAGCGGGGTGGCGGGCGTGCGGCTTCCGGTGGCGTGTCGCATCAGGCATCCTATGGTGTCCCAATGCCCCGTCCCACGATCGGTATATGCACAGCCCTCGAGCGCGCGAAGTGGAGCGTGTGGGATCAGCAGGCCGTGCTGCTGCCGCGCAGCTATGTCGAGGCGGTGCAGAGCGCGGGCGCGCTGGCGGTGATGATCCCGCCCGATCCCGCGCTCGTGGAGGACCCGGGCGAGGCGCTGGAGTTGCTCGACGGGCTGATGCTGGCGGGCGGCGCCGATATCGACCCAGCCACGTATGGCGCCGCGGCCCACCCGGAGACGACGGGCACCGTCCCCGAGCGCGACGCGTGCGAGATCGCGATCTTCCACGAGGCGGTCAGGCGCGATATGCCCGTGCTGGGCATCTGTCGCGGAATGCAGCTGATCAACGTGGCCCAGGGAGGCACCCTGCTGCAGCACCTGCCCGAGCGCTTCGGCCACCACGAGCACCTGTCGGTGCCGGGCTCCTTCGACGGCGCCGACCACGAGGTGCGCCTGGTCGAGGGCTCGCTGGCGGCCCGGATCGCGGGTGAGAGGAGCCACGCCACCAAGTCCCACCACCACCAGGGGGTCGAGCGCATCGGCGAGGGCCTCGCGGTGAGCGGCTACTCGGTGCGCGACGAGCTGCCCGAGGCGATCGAGCTGCCCGACCGGCGCTTCGTGTTGGGGGTGCAGTGGCATCCCGAGGCCGATCCGACGAGCCCGTTCGTGCTCGCGCTGGTGCAGGCCGCAGCCGTCGGGCGTGGCGAGCAGCCGACCGCGGTACCGGAGGCAGTGCGCGCCGCAGGCGTCTGAGCGGGCACGCCGGCACAGACGGGGTCGAACCGGAGCTGGTGCCATACTCCCCGCCGGTGCGGAGCAGCAGGGCGATCAGAGCAACCGCATGGGCTGTGGTCGCGGCGGGGGTGGCAGCGCCGCTGGTGCGCAGAAGGGTGAAGGCGCCGCCGCTGGTGGTGCAGGCGGTCGCGTACGGCGCGCCGGTCGGCCTGTGCGTGGCGGTGCGACGCTCGCGGGCGCGCGACGTGGCGACGTGCTGCCTGCAGATGTGGGCCTATATGGCGGCGTACAAGTCCCCCCACGACGACCCGGCCGAGCAGACACGGCGGGTGCACGTGGACTATCCGATCGCGATCGACAGGGTGATTGGCTTCGGCGAGCTCCCGACGGTGCGCCTGCAGCGCAGGCTCGCGCGGGTCGGCCCGGAGGGCCCGCGGTGGCGGCGGCTCGACAAGGTGCTGGTGTGGGCGCACTGGTCGTGGTTCATGGTGCCCCACGGGACGCTGGTGTACATCATGCTGCGCCACCCACAGCGCTTCGAGCGCGCGGCGGTGTTGACGTACGCGGTGTTCGATATAGGGGCGATGGTCTACTGGGTGCTGCCCACCGCCCCCCCGTGGTATGCGGCGGCGGCCCCCGAGAACGGCATCGACTTGTTTGCGGGCGGGCGCGGGGAGGCGGAGGACCGAAGCGGGGAGACACTCGCCTCCGACCGAAGCCGGGAGACACGCGCCTCCGGCGCTGGCCGATTTGGGGATGCGAGCGGAGCGAGTGTCTCCCCAATCGGTCCCCGTTTCGACCAGCACCTCCCGTTCGGCCAGCACCGGACGCCGCACAGGATGGTCGAGGTGCGGCGGATGATGGTCGAGTACGGGGCGTCGTTCTGGCGTGACGACTGGGGGCCCCTCTACAGTGTGTTCGGAGGCAATCCTTTGGCTGCGATGCCCTCGTTGCACTTTGCGACATCCGTGATGGCTGCGCTACTGCTCGCCGAGACGGGGCCAGCGGCGGGCGCGGTCGGCTGGGCGTATACGGGAACGCTCGGGTTTGCGCTGGTGTACCTCGGGGAGCACTACGCCGCGGACCTGATCGCGGGCGCGGCGCTGACGGTGGCGGTGCGCCGGCTGGGGCCGCGGGCGGGCCCGGTCCTCGAACGCTGCCGGCGCGCGGTGTCGGCGCTCGAAGCGAGCGCCCACGGAGCGGGGTGAGGGCGGTGGAGGCGGCGCGGGTGAGGAGTGAGACGGTGAGCACACGGCCGGGCGCCGCAAGGCCGGACGCGCGTCGGACGGCGGCGGTGAGCGACCCGATTCACGAGGAGGGGCCGCGCCTGCAGATGACCCGCAGAAGGGCGCTGGCGTTCGCGGCGTTCGTGGCGGCGGCGCTGGCGTTCCTGTACGTGGTGCTGCCCCAGGTGGGCGGCGTGCGGCACACGTGGGACAAGCTCGGGGAAGGCGACGCGCGGTGGATCGCGGTGGCGCTGGTCGTCGAGGTCGTCTCGATGGCGAGCTACATCGCGATCTTCCAGGGGGTGCACGTACCCCCGGGATCGCCGATCGGCCTGCGCCACAGCTACCAGATCACGATGGCGGGCCTCGCGGCCACGCGCCTGTTCGCCGCGGGCGGCGCCGGCGGGGTGGCGGTCACCGCGTGGGCGCTACGCCGCTCGGGGATGGAGGGCAAGGAGGTGGCGCAGCGGATGATCGCGTTCCTGGTGCTGCTCTACGGGGTGTACGCGGCAGCGCTGGTGGTGTGCGGGGTGGGCCTGTACACCGGCCTGTTCCCGGGAGCGCACCCGTTCGCGATCACGGTCGTCCCGGCGATCGTCGGCGCGGTGGGAATCGCGGTGTGCCTCGCGGTAGCGCTCGTGCCCGAGGACCTCGAGCGCCGCCTGGAGCGCCTGAGCGCGCGCCGTCCGCGCAGCGCGCGGTGGCTGCGCCGGCTCGCGAGCGGCCCGGCTTCGATCTCCGGCGGGGTCCGCTTCGCAGTCGGGAAGCTGCGCAAGCCCGACCTCGCGATGGTCGGCGTGGTGACGTGGTGGGCGTTCAACATCGCGGTGCTGTACGCGTCGTTCCGAGCCTTCGGGCAGGCGCCGCCGGTGGCGGTGCTGGTGCAGGCGTACTTCGTGGGGATGCTCGCCAACCTGCTGCCGCTGCCGGGCGGGATCGGTGTGGTGGAGGGTGGCATGATCGGCGCGTTCGTGGCGTTCGGGGTCAGCCCGAGCCTGGCGGTGCCGGCGGTGCTGGTGTACCGCCTGATCGCCTTCTGGCTACCGAGCATCCCGGGCGCGATCGCGTACTTCCAGCTGCGGCGCACCGTCAGCCGGTGGGGGGTCCGCGGGGAGGGGGAGACCGCGCCCGCGGGGTAGAGTCCCAGCCTGCCTCGCCGCCCCGGCGCCGGCGCCTGTTTTCGGCAGTGAGGACGTGTTTGAGAACGATCGGCACGCCCGGATGCGCCCCTGGACACGGCGCTGGATCGCCACGTGCCGGCTTGCCCGTGCCACCAGCACGGGCTTCACCGACCGAAGCCGGGAGACACTCGCCTCCGGCTCGCATCCCCGTTTCGACCAGCGTCGCCCAGCTTGGTCCAGGAACGCCCCGGACGCACCGCCTGTTCTCAAACACGTCCTGGTGGGCCGAGCGAGGTAGGGTGCAGCGGTGGCCGACCGCGTGCTGATCCTCTCCTGGGAGTACCCGCCCGTGATCGAGGGAGGCCTCGCGCGCCACGTGCGCAAGCTCGCAGAGGAGTTGGTGCGCCAGGGCGTGGAGGTCGACGTGCTCACGCGCGGCACGGGCGAGCGCTCGCTGGCCGAAACGGGGACCGATTGGGGAGACACTCGCTCCGCCGAAGCCGGGAGACGCTCCCCTTTGGGGAGCATCCCCGTTTCGGCCAGCATCCCCAAATCGGCCAGCGCCGAAGGCGCGTGTCCCCCGGCTTCGGTAGGCGGCCGCGAGGCGGAGCGGCGGGCGGGGGTGAGCGTGCACCGTGTGCGTGAGCCGCGGTGGCCGCGGGACCTCGACCGCTTCGTGGGGTGGGTGCAGCAGATGAATGGCGACATGGTGGCGGCGGGAGAAATCCTGGCCGAGGAGCGCAGCTACGCCCTCGTGCACGGCCACGACTGGCTGGTGGCGCACGCGGGCGCGACGCTGGCCGAGCGCGTGGGGGTGCCGTACCTGACGACCGTGCACGCGACCGAGCACGGGCGCCACCAGGGGTGGGTGCAGGACGAGCCCCAGGCGCACATCCACGGCGTGGAGCGGTGGATGGCCAAGCGCGCAGACGGGGTGATCGTCTGCTCGCACTACATGCGCGGCCACGTGGCGGACATCTTCGACATCGAGGAGGACCGGATCGTGGTGATCCCCAACGGGATCGACCCGCGCGACCTGCGCCCGGTGGGCGACCTGAAGGCGCTGCGGGCGCAGTTCGCGGCCCCGCAGGAGCGCCTCGTGGTGCTGGTGGGGCGGCTGGTGTACGAGAAGGGCTTCCAGCTGGCCCTCGACGCGCTGCCGGGCGTGATCGAGCGGGTCGGAAACGTGCGCTTCCTGGTGGCGGGCAGCGGCACGCACGAGCACGAGCTCAAGGAGCAGGCAGAGCGCCTGGGCCTGCTGGAGCACGGGGCGTTCCTGGGGTGGATCGGCGACGACGCGCTGCACTCGCTGTACCGGATCGCGGATCTGTGCGTGGTGCCCTCGATCTACGAGCCGTTCGGGCTGGTGGCGCTGGAGGCGATGGCGTCGGGGTGCCCGTGCATCGTGGCGGACACGGGCGGCCTGCGCGAGGTGGTGCCCGCGGGCGAGCGGGTGGGGCTGCGCTTCAACGGCGGCGACGCGGCGCACCTCGGCGTGATGATCGAGCGCCTGCTGACCGACGCGCAGCTGCGCGAGCGCCTCGTGGCGGAGGCGAGCGAGCACGTGTTGAGCTTCGACTGGAGCGACGTGGCGCGCCGCACACGCGGGGTCTACCGCGAGCTGACCGCGGGCCGGCGCACGGACCGAAGCCGGGAGACACTCGCCTCCAGCGAGAATCCCCGTTTCGGCCAGCGCGTGTGAGGTGCCCGCGCGCCTTTTTGTTGGGATGAGGGCCCCCACAAGGGGGGCCGGGAGGGGCCGCGTAGTGCGTGGTGCAAGCGCGGCGAGGCGTCGGCGCGGAGCGCGGATGCAGCGCGGGTGGGCGCGTTCGTCGTACGACGCCAGGCGAGTGGCTGCCGAGGACAGGGCACGCGGAGAGTGTCGCGGATGTCGCTGAGCACGGTGCGCGTGGCGGTGCTGCGGCGCCTGTACCGCGTGGCGTGGCGGGGGGTGCAGCTGCGCGCGCAGGTGTGGCCGCGCCGGGGCCGCGGGGTGAAGTGCCTGATCACCCACGGGGGAGAGGTGCTGCTGGTGCGCCACTCCTACGGCAAGCGGGACACGTGGTACGTGCCGGGCGGGGCGGCCCGCCGCGGGGAGCCGATGATGCAGGCGGCGGCGCGGGAGCTTGAGGAGGAGCTCGGGGTGCGCGGGCTGCCCCTGGTGGACATGGCGAGCATGGACATGCGACTGGAGCGGATTGCCGTGCATATCTTGTGCGTGCACGCGGAGCTCCCCGACCCGACGCAGGTACGGGTGGACCCGGTGGAGATCGCAGAAGCGCGGTGGTTCGCGATGGATGCGCTGCCGACCCCGCGGGGCTCGGAGGTGGGGCTGCTGGTCGCGCTGCTGCGAGGAGAGGTGCCGTGAGTTCCTCCCCCGGCCGCCGGCACCGCACAGCGCAACCCCGATCCCGGTCCTTTGATTGGAGGCCCACCCACCCGCTTATAAAAAAAGATGCTCACCCCCCGTGGGGTGTGCGGACCTTTACCATGACCGGAACGTCGTCGCACCGAACGCACGCACCGAGGTAGCCAAGGAGGATGGGAGAGATGCTCGAAGGGCTGATGCAGAACGACTTTCCGCTGACCCTCCAGCACGCGCGGCGGCGGATGCGCGACTGCCACCCGACCGCGCAGGTGGTGACGCTCACCGAGCGAGGGCCGGTGCGCGCGAGCTTCGGGGAGGTCAACGAGCGGGTCGACCGCCTCGCTCGCGCGCTGGGGCGCCTGGGGATCGAGGACGGCGACCGGGTGGGGACGTTCGCGTGGAACAACCAGCGCCACTTCGAGCTGTACATGGCGATCCCGTGTGTGGGGGCGGTGCTGCACACGCTGAACATCCGCCTGTTCGCCGAGCAGCTCACCTACATCGTCAACCACGCCGAGGACCAGGTGATCTTCGTCGACGACTCCGTTGTGCCGCTGCTGGAGCCGCTGGCCCCGACCTTCAAAGGCGTGCGCCACTTCGTCGTGATGGGCGACGGAGACGCAGGCTCCCTCCCGAATGCGCTGCGCTACGAGGAGCTCATGGAGGAGGCCGGGTCAGGCCCCCACGACTACCCCGAGCTCGACGAGCGCCAGGCGGCGGCCCTCTGCTACACGAGCGGCACGACCGGCAACCCCAAGGGCGTGCTGTACTCGCACCGCTCGCTCTGCCTGCACGCCACGGCCTCGCTGATGGCCGACAACCTCGGGCTCTCCCGGCGCGAGCGCGTGCTCGTGGTGGTCCCGATGTTCCACGCCAACGCGTGGGGCCTGCCGCACGCGGCGGCGCTGTGCGGGGCCGACCTGGTGATGCCCGACCGCTTCCTGCAGGCCGAGCCGCTGGCGCGCGCGATCGAGTCCGAGCGCCCGACGGTGGTGGGCTGTGTGCCGACGATCTTCGCGGACCTGCTGCGCTACGCAGACTCCCACGAGGTGGACCTGACCTCGCTGACCAACTCGGTGTGCGGAGGCTCTGCCGTGCCGCGGCAGCTGATGCGGGACTTCCAGGAGCGCCACGGGGTGTGCATCCACCAGGGGTGGGGGATGACCGAGACGAGCCCCGTCGCGACGTTCTCCGACCCGCCGGAAGACCGCGGGCACGACGAGCGCTACTGGGACGAACGGGCGCTGCAGGGCAAGCCGTTGCCGTGGGTGGAGCTGCGCCTGGTAGACGACGACGGCCAGGAGGTCCCGTGGGACGGGGAGTCCACTGGGGAGATCGAGGTGCGCGGCCCGTGGATCGCGAGCAGCTACTACAACGACGACTCGGGCGACGAGAAGTTCGACGCGGGGTGGCTGCGCACGGGTGACATCGCGGCGATCGACGAGCAGGCGTTCGTGCGGATCACCGACCGCGCGAAGGACGTGATCAAGTCCGGCGGGGAGTGGATCTCCTCGGTCGAGCTCGAGAACGAGCTGATGGCCCACCCCGACGTGGTGGAGGCGGCGGTGATCGCCAAGCCCGACGAGCGCTGGTCGGAGCGCCCGCTGTGTTGCGTGGTGCTGCGCGAGGGCGCCACCGCGAACGCGGAGGAGCTGATCGAGCACCTGCGCCCGCGGGTGGCGAAGTGGTGGCTGCCCGACGAGCTGGCGTTCATCGCGGAAGTCCCCAAAACGAGCGTGGGCAAGTTCGACAAGAAGGCTCTGCGCGCCCGGCTGCAGGACGGGACGCTGGAGGGGCGTGTGATGGTCGATGTGCGCGCCGGCGCCCCCACCGCCTCGCGTTGAGACCCGCAACGGGTGGCGGACGGCTACGCGCCGGAGCAGGAGAAAGGCCGCAGCGGTAGAACGGGAAAGAAGCGATCCTACGAGCGCAATAGACTTCGCCGGAACCCTACACCGTGGCTCCGACCCGAAGGGCCCACACGAACACCGAACACGGAGGTGCGCATGACGCGGACCGAAGGAACGACTTCAGGCAGGTCACACACACCAGCAGCGATGAACGAGATGTCTCTCCGGCGCCTGGCGACCGAAGCCGGGAGACGCTCGCCTCTGGCGAGCATCCCCGTTTCGGCCAGCACCCGCCGGCGACTGATCAAAGATCGGCCAGCCCGCCGCGCGCTGCTCGTCCTGCCGGTCGCGCTGGCGCTACTCGTCCCCGCCGCGCCGGCCCTCGCGCAGGCCAGCACGGCGACAGCGCCGGGGACCTCGGGCTACAACCAGAAAACGCCCCCTCCCACGACCACCGAACCGAAAAAAGAAGTAGAACCCGCCAAAGAAGAAAAGAAAACCACCCCAACCCCCACCACCACGGTTGCGCCGACGACGACAACGCCAACGGCGAAAGCGACGACGCTGCCCTTCACGGGCCTCGACCTGCGCTGGGTGGTGGGCGGGGGCCTGCTCCTGCTCGCCTCCGGACTCTCGATTCGCCTCGCCTTGCGCGGGCGCCCCGGCGCCGGCCGCTGAGTACAGCAGTCTGAGCTCCTGAGGCCCTCGCCCCGCCCGCGGCACGACGCGGAGCGGGGAGGGGGCCTTTTTTCGCTGCCTGCCCACGACGCTGTGGTCGCACGCCGGGTGCGGGCGCCTGCACCCCAAGGCGCGTGCGAGCCTGTGCGCAGGTGCACAACAGTGCTGCTGACTACGGCCCTTCGACGCCGCGGCCAAACGCTGGGTGTGTACGTCAGCCCGGGCGCGTCGCGAGCCCGCGCACGATTGGGTCTTGACAAGACACTGCAAGTGTGTCTATGATGCACTCGTCCGGTAGCCGAGGAGGTTGCCGGGGGCAAACATAGGGTCTGGTTGGGGTCTACCCGGTGGTCGACCTTCCAAGCGCATCAGGGTTTACAGGGAGAGGGACCGGGTCATTCGATGAGGGAGTTGTCTTAGCGTGGTTTCTGGAGGGAGAAACGTGACGGAGATGTGCGCCGCCCGCAGGGGGGGCGTAGCTAGATGCGCCAGCTTGGCGCTGTCGCATCTCTCTCTCTCTCTCTCTCTCTTCGATCTCGCAACGCGAGACTGAGCGCCCCGATCGCCCGGCCCTGACGGGCCGCCCGGCTCCCCCGCGTGGGGAAAGGTCTGGTGCGGCCAACGGCGGTAACAGTGCGCTTTCCTACGCTTGGGGCGTGGCGTGATGCCCCGCGCGCGTACGGGGCCGGCAGTGCGTCCCGGTGTGGCCGACCGATCGGAGATCGGCCAGCGGCGCAGCCGGGCGACACGGCGTGCGGCGGGCACGGTGCGGCGATCCGCGGTGGCGCCCTCCCGTAAAAGTCTGCCGGGAGAGCATCTGGTCGCGATCCAGCGCTCGAGGCTGCTGGCGGCCGCGGTCGGCACGGTCGAGCAGTTCGGGTACGCGCACACGACGGTCGAGCAGATCACCTCCCGCGCGCGGGTCTCGCGGCGCACGTTCTACGAGCTGTTCGAGAACCGCGAGGCGTGCCTGGCGGCGCTCTTCGAAGACGTGGTGGCCACGATCGAGCAGGAGATCGCCGCGGCGGACCTGGAGGGCGCGGGTTGGCGTGAGCGGGTCCGCGGCGGCCTGGGGGCGATCCTCGCGTTCTTCGATCGCGAGCCGGCGCTGGCGCGGGTCTGCGTGGTGCAAGCGCTGCGCGGAGGCCCGGAGGTGCTGGAGCGCCGCGAGGCGATCCTCGCGCGCCTCGCGCGCGCGATCGACGAGGGCCGCGGGACCCACTCGCGTGCCGCGGAGTGCACTCCGTTGACGGCGGAGGGTTTGGTCGGCGCGGCGTTCACGATCGTCTACGCGCGGCTGCTGCGGGGGGAGCCCCGGCCGCTCACCGAGCTGGTGGGCGAGCTGATGAGCATGATCGTGCTCCCCTACCTGGGCCCCGCGGCGGCGCGCCGCGAGCTGGCCCGCGCGCAGTCGGCGCCCGCGCCGGTGGCCGGCGGGGCGCCGGTCAGGACGCATGGCGACCACGACCCGCTGCAGGAGGTTCCGATGCGCCTGACGTACCGCACGGCGCTGGTGCTCGAGTGCATCGCGGAGCTGCCCGGGGTCAGCAACCGCGGGGTCTCCGAGCGCGCCGGGGTCGCCGACCAGGGGCAGATATCGAAGCTGCTGGCGCGTCTGGTGCGCCTGGGTCTGATCGAGAACGCCGGTGTCGGGCATGCCAGGGGGATGCCCAACGCGTGGAGCCTGACCTCCCTGGGCCGCCATGTCACCGAACGGCTGAGCATGAATACCCGCTACGAGAGAGAGGCTTTGGATGCGTGTACGTAGGCTGACTTTGACGAGCTTGGCTTCGCTGTGCACGCTGGTGGGCGTCCTGGCATGGTGGGGCGCCCCGGCTCAGGCCGCGATCATCCATGACTTCCTCCCGGCTCCCTCCGAAGAAATCAGCAAGGGTGTCCCGGCGGGCGCGAAGGCGGCGGGTGGGGAAGAAGCGCTGAGCGGCCCGGTCGGCGGTGAATCGTACTACTCGATGACGGTGGCCCCGGGGGAAACGCCGGGAGAACCGGGCCATTTGTGGGTCACGGGAAGGAAGGGGGTGAATGAGTTCAATGCGTCCTCCGGGAAATGGGAACTGCAGCTGGAACACATCGGCGACGGATATGGCTACGACGAAGTATATGGCGTCGCTGCGGGGCTATCGACGGGTGAACGCGAGGTGTATGTGACGGCTGGTGAAACGGTGGCAGTCTTCGGCTTGGCTGGGAAACTGCAGGCAACGTGGACAGGCGCCGATACGCCGGGTGGATCGTTCAAAGGATATGCGTCGGGCCTCGCGGTCGATTCGTCGACCAGCGCGTTGGACGAACACGAGGGCGATGTATATGTCGGGACAAGTGGAGGTGTCGTGGATGTCTTCGAACCCCAAGCGGGCGGTAAGGAGAAATATGTCACGCAGTTGACGGGTACCTGTCCGATCGAAGGCACGGTGGTTGGAGCCGCGACGTGCGAAGGGGAAGAGATCGTCCCGTTCGGTAGTGGTGAAGAGCGAGAAGTACGCGTCGCGGTGGACCCCGCCAACGGCGATGTGCTCGTCGCCGATGGGTCTGCGGTAGATATTTTCAAGTCTACGGTGCTGGACCAGTATGAATTTGTGCGTCAGATCACCGGCGTCCCGGGCCACTCGTTTGCACCCCATCCTATTGCTAGCGTGACGGCGGGTGGCGGCGAAGGAGACGGCGATTTCTACATCTCGGAAGGGCAATACTTCAGTGCAGGCGTCGTCGTCTACGAGTTCAGCTCCGAAGGCGTCTACCTGGGCAGTTTGACGGAAACCCCCGCGGGCTCCTTCCACGATGTGGTGAGCGAGACGGTCGACCCCGCGAGCGGCGACGTGTATGTCGGAGACAACCGGGGAGAAGCGTCGGCCGGTGGTGTGGATGTCTTTGGGCCGGATCTCGTGATCCCGGATGTCAAGACCGGCGCGCCCTCGGAAGTGACCCCGTACAGCGCGACCCTGAACGGCACAGTCAACCCGCTCAAGGAAGGCAAAGTCTCCTGCCGGTTCGTGTGGGGCACGAGCGAAGCGTTTGGGCAGCCCCCCGCCCTGTGCTCTGAAGAAGTCACGGAAGGCGACGTCCCGGTGCCGGTCCGCTCGAAAGTCCTCGAAGGGCTTGTGCCCGACACGAGATACTTCTACCGACTGCAGGCGACCAACAAGAACGGCACCAACACCGGTGTGGGCACAGAAGCCGAATGTGAAGGCAAACCGGCGCCGGTCGCGTGCTTCACCACGCTCGGCCCGGGCATCCACGAGGAGTCGGCCTCGAACGTCGCGTCGACCTCGGCGACGCTCAACGCGACGATCGATCCCAACAAAGCTCCCACGACGTACTACTTCCAGTACGGCACGACCAGCGGCTACGGCACCGACGTGCCCGCGCCGCCGGGTGCGCCGATCGGCTCCGGGGAAGACGACGTGGAAGTCACCCCGCACCACCTGCAGGGACTGCAGGCGGGGACGGTCTACCACTACCACGTCGTTGCGATCAGCGAAGTCGAAGTGGAACCCGGAGTATTCAAAACGGAAGAATTCGAGGGCCCCGACGAGACCTTTACGACGCAGACCGCCGGTGGGTTCGCGCTGCCGGACGGCCGCGAGTGGGAGATGGTCTCGCCACCGGACAAGCACGGAGCGCTGATCGAACCGGTCGACTCGGCGGTGGGCACAAACGGAGATGTGATAGAGGCGTCCCTCAGCGGCAGTGCGTTGACCTATGTGACGAATGGGCCTACCGAAGCTGAACCGCAGGGCAACGAGAACGACGTGCAGGTGATGTCCACGCGCGGTCCCAGGGGCTGGGAATCGCAGGATATGGCGATCCCCCACGAAATGGCGACCGGCGCGAGCATCGGTTTCGGGATGGAGTACCGGTTCTTCTCCGAAGATCTCTCGCTTGGTGTCGTGCAACCATTTGGCGGCTTCACACCGTCGCTGTCGCCTGAAGCCTCCGAACAGACGCCCTTCCTACACACGGATTTCGTGAACGGCGACCCTGGCGGTCCATGCCTGACGTCGTGCTATCGGCCGCTCGTGACGGGCGCTCCCGGTCATGAAAACGTCCCGCCCGGCACCGTCTTCGGCGACGAGGAATCAGGCTCCTGCCACCTATGTGATGGCCCCTTCTTTGAGGGCGCCACACCCGACGCGAGCCGTGTCGTACTGTCATCCAGGGTGGCATTGACCGAAACGCCTGATGAAGATGGTCTCTATGAGTGGGCCGACGGCAAGCTGACGCTCGTCAGTTTGCTGCCGAAAAGCCAGGGTGGGGGTGCAGTGGCTGGCTCGCTCGGCGGCCTGCTGAATGGTGAAGCTGCCAGGCGCGCGATCTCCGATGACGGCTCCCGTGTCTTCTGGACTGGCGACGACGGTCATCTTTATATTCGTGACGTCGCGGGAGGAGAAGCCGCGAAAGGGGAAACATTGCAGCTGGATGCTGTGCAGGGTGGTACGGGCAGCGAACCCGCTGACGCTGTATTTCAGGTCGCCTCTAGCGATGGATCGAGGGTGTTCTTCACAGATCGCGAGCGGTTGACCAGTGACTCAGGGGAAGGCGGCAGCGGGAGGCCCGATCTGTATGAATGCGAAATAGTCGAAATTGCTGGCGGAAACCTCGAATGTAGGCTGTCCGATCTGACGCCTCTGAGCTCCGAATCCAGAGAGCAGGGCGATCTGCAGGGTGCGGTGCTCGGCGCGAGCGAAGACGGCTCGTGGGTGTACTTCGTCGCGGACGGTGTGTTCGCGCCCGGCGCTGTCCCGGGAACGTGCAATGGCACACAGGCGACTTCGCCGCCTGGGGCGACGTGTAACCTGTATGTACGTCACGATGGCACGACGAAACTGGTCGCCGTCCTCTCGAGCGAAGACTATGCCGACTGGGCTGGAGGTGGCGGAGAGTCGCTTCAGGGTCTGACTGCTCGGGTTTCGCCCGACGGTCACTGGCTGGCATTCATGTCTCAGCGGGACCTCACTGGCTATGTCACGCGCGACGCCGTCAGCGGCCAGCTCGATGAGGAGGTGTATCTGTACAGCGCGGAAACGGGAAAGCTCGTGTGCGCGTCGTGCAACCCGACCGGGGCACGTCCGATCGGCGCAGCATATGGCGATACTTTCGACCACCTGCTTGTCGGCGGCGACCGGGTATGGGAACAGACCACGTGGCTCGCGGCGAACATCCCCGGGTGGACACCGATGAGTCTCAGCGCGGCTCGCTATCAGTCGCGGTATCTCTCGGACAGCGGCCGGCTGTTCTTCAACAGTCGCGACGCGCTCGTGCCGCAGGACGTGAACGGCACCTGGGATGTGTACGAGTACGAGCCACCGGCGGTGGGGAGTTGCAGCACTTCGAGCGCGACGTTCAGCGAACGCTCGGGTGGCTGCGTCGGCCTGATCTCCTCGGGGACCTCGGACGCGGAATCGGCGTTCCTGGATGCGAGCGAAAGTGGCGACGACGTGTTCTTCGTAACGAAGTCGAAACTAGCGCCGCAGGATTATGACGATGCGCTCGACGTCTACGACGCGCACGAATGCACTGTGCAGGCGCCGTGCTTCCCGGCGGCGCCGCTCTCCCCGCCGGCGTGCACGACGGGGGATGCGTGCAAGCCGGCTCCGACGCCGCAGCCGGCGATCTTCGGGGCGCCGTCGAGCGCGACGTTCTCGGGGGCGGGCAACATCGTGCCGTCGGGGCCCGCGGTCGGGGTGACGCCGAAGGCGCTGACGCGGGCGCAGAGGCTCGCGGCGGCGCTGCGGGCGTGCGAAAAGAAGCCCAGGAAGAAACGGGCTGCGTGCAGAGTGCGGGCGCGAAGGCGAATCGACGCCGGGAAACAGCGAGTGAAGAGGTCGTCCTCCAGTAGAAGCTCCGGAAAGGGAGGGAAGTGATGCTGCGCGGGCTCGTGAGCAGGGTGTCGCCGGCCGCAGGTCGGATGTCGTTGGGAGTCCTCAGTGTCGCGATGACTCTGCTGTTCGCCGGATTGGGTGCGTCTTCCGCGTTCGCACTGTCTCCGTGGTGGCATCTGAACTCGGGGTCGCGCCCGGCGTACCTGCATTCGGGGGTAGCCACGGACGAGGTTCAGGAACTGAAGGTCAGCGCTACGACAGGCGACGTTCTCGTGGAGGGCGCCGGGAGGTTCGCGGGGAAGTTCGCCGTGTTTCCGTACAACGCAGAACCCGGAGTGGTTCAGGCGGCGCTGGAAGGCCTCTATGGCGCGGGCAACCTGGAGGTATCCGGCGGTCCGGTCGATGCGACGGAAAGTGATTATGTCGTGAGGTTCAAGGGCGAACTGGGTGGCCAGCCGGTCCCACCGATGCAGACGGAAGGAATCAGCAGGCTGGCGTGTGACTTCAACCCGTCCTACGAATGCCTGGCGGGTGAAGCGAACACGATCCGGGTCGTGGTTGGCAGGGCCGATGGGGAGATCGTCGTGACGGCGGCCAATCTCGGGGATGCGAGCACGAATGGAGAAGTGAAGCTTCTCGACAGGCTGCCTGCCGGGTTGAGGGCGGTCTCCATAGAAGAAATCAAAGTTGGCCAGGATGGTAAAGAAGGGGTGGAATGCTCGTTTGAATCGCCGCACTCCACGGCCTGCACATTCGCGGGCACCCTTACTCCGTATGAGCAGATCGAAGTAGTGATCGGGGTGGACGTGGAAAAAGGCGCGTCCTCGGGCGAAGCGAACGAAGTGAGCATCTCCGGTGGCGAAGCGCCGCGCGCTTCGATCAGCCGCCCGATCGCGGTGAATGGCGCGACGGCGCCGTTCGGCGTGGAAGACTATGAAATGACGCTCGAAGAAGAGGGCGGTGGGTTGGATACGCAGGCGGGCTCGCACCCGTTCCAGTTGACGACGACGATCACGTTCAACCAGACCGCCGAAGCGAAGCCGGTCGCGCTCGTGAAGGATCTGAACTTCAAGCTGCCGCCGGGGTTGATCGGCAACCCGACGCCGGTCCCGCAGTGCACCCTGGCGCAGTTCTTTCTCAAGATCTGTCCGCCCCAGACCGCCGTCGGGGTGGCGATGGTCACCGTCGAAGAACCGAACGCTCTCCATGTGGTGACGATCACGGTCCCGGTGTTCAACCTGGAACCGTCGATCGGGGAGCCGGCACGGTTCGCGTTCCTCCCGGCGAACGTGCCGGTGTTCCTCGATACCTCGCTGCGTACCGGCAGCGACTACGGCGTCACGGTAAGCGTGGACAACATCTCCGAGGAGGCGGCGTACATCAGCAGCAAGGTGACGTTCTGGGGGGTCCCCGGCGACCCGCGACACGACGACCAGCGCAGCTGGGAATGTCTGGGGGCGAGCGAAGGCAACGGTCGTCCCTGCCATGCCCTGGAAGAGCTCGAGCCTCCCCCGTTCCTGATCATGCCGACGGCGTGCCCGGGGACCCCCATGCAGACGAGCGTGGAAGCGGATTCATGGGCGCAGGCGGGTGTGTTCGGGTCGTTTCCGTCGAACGAAGCGATGCCTGCGACGGACGGTTGCAACCGACTGCCGTTCAGCCCGAGTATCAAGGTGACGCCGGATGGGCAGGCGGGGAGCACCCCAACGGGGTTGACGGTCGACGAGCACGTCCCGCAGGAAGTCGATCTGAACCCGACGGGTCTCTCGGAGTCCGCGGTGAAGGGCCTCTCGGTGACGCTCCCCGAAGGCGTGGCGTTGAACCCTGCTGGGGCGGACGGTCTGCAGGCGTGTACGCAAGAAGAGATCGGTTTGCAGAGCGCGGAAGCGATTTCGTGTCCGGAAGCGTCGAAGGTCGGGACAGTGAAGATCAGGACGCCGCTGCTGCCGAACCCGCTGGAAGGCGCGGCGTACTTGGCGACGCAGAACACGAACCCGTTCGGGTCGCTGGTCGCGTTGTACATCTTCGCGGAAGACCCGGTGTCGGGTGTGCGCGCGAAGGCGACTGGGGAAGTGGTGGAGAACCCGCTGACGGGGCAGTTGACGGCGCACTTCGAAGGCGACCCGCTCGTCGAACACGACCCGGTGTTCGCGGGTGAGCCGGAAACGCGGTCGCTGCCGGAGCTCGCGTTCGAAGACGTCGAACTGCACTTCTTCGGCGGGGACCGCGCGCCCCTGGCGACCCCGGCGCTGTGCGGGGGCTACACGACGACGGGGACGTTCACGCCGTGGTCGGGGACCCCGACGACCGAATCCTCCTCAGAGTTCCAGATCGTCTCCGGCCCGAACGGGTCGCCGTGCCGAGACCCGCTGCCGTTCGCTCCGTCCCTGACGGCGGGCACGACGAGCATCCAGGCGGGTGGGTTCAGCCCGTTCACGATGACGATGTCCCGCGAAGACGGCAGCCAGAACCTCAACTCGGTCCAGTTGAAGATGCCCCCCGGGCTGCTGGGGACGCTTTCCAGCGTGAAGCTCTGCCCCGAACCGCAGGCCGACGAGGGGACGTGCGGCCCGGAAAGCCTGATCGGGCATACCGTCGTGAGCGTCGGTGTCGGCGGGGACCCCTACACGGTGACGGGCGGGGAAGTGTTCATCACCGGCCCTTACAGCGGCGCGCCGTATGGGCTCTCGATCGTGAACCCGGCGAAGGCCGGCCCGTTCGACCTGGGGAAAGTGATCGTGCGCGCGAAGATCGAAGTGGACCCGACGACGGCGGCGTTGACGATCACGACCGACGAATCGGGGCCGTATAAGATTCCGACGATCCTCGACGGTATCCCGCTTCAGATCAAGCACGTGAACGTCACGATCGACCGGCCGGACTTCACGTTCAACCCGACGAACTGCAGCCCCCTGGCGATCACCGGGAGCCTCACGAGCAGCGAAGGCGCCACGGACGCCCTGTCGGTGCCGTTCCAGATCACCAACTGCGCGGTGCTCGCGTTCAAGCCGAAGCTGACCGCCTCGACGTCCGGGAAGACCTCCAGGGCTGACGGCGCGAGCCTGACAGTGCACCTGGGATACCCCGCGGGGCCGTACGACGCGAACATCGCGAAAGTCAAAGTGGAACTCCCCAAGCAGCTGCCCTCGCGGTTGACGACGTTGCAGAAGGCGTGCAAGGCCGCGATCTTCGAATCCAACCCTGCCGCGTGCCCAGCGGCGTCGATCGTGGGGCACGCGACGGCGAGCACCCCGGTCCTTCCCGTCCCGTTGACCGGCCCGGCGTACTTCGTCTCGCACGGCGGGGAAGCGTTCCCGAGCCTCGTCATTGTGCTGCAGGGCTACGGCGCGACGGTGCACCTCGTCGGTTCGACGTTCATCAGCAAGGCGGGAATCACGAGCTCGACGTTCAAGGCGATCCCCGACGTCCCCGTCGGCACGTTCGAACTGACGCTGCCGCAGGGGCCGTTCTCGGCGCTCGCGGCGAACACGAGCCTCTGCAAGGTCAAGAGCCTCGCGATGCCCACCGAATTCATCGGGCAGAACGGCGCGCTGAGCAAGACGAGCACGAAGATCGCGGTGACAGGCTGCGGCAAGGCGAAGAAGGCGAAGAAGACCTCCCACAAGAAGAGAGGCAAGCAGGCCGGGACGGGCGCGCGGAGGAGGAAGTACCCCGCTACGGGGTGAGCCTCACGGGGAGTGTCTTCAGCTGGTTGATGAACGCCGACTCGACCACCGTCTGGGGGCCGTCGAGCGTCATCTTGGGGAAGCGCCGGAGCGTCTCCTCGAACATCACCTTCAGCTCCAGGCGCGCCAGTGCGGTGCCCAGGCAGAAGTGCCGGCCGCCGGCTCCGAACGCCTGGTGCTCGGGGTTACGACTCACGTCGAAGCGGTCGGGGTCCTCAAAGTGGCGCTCGTCGCGGCCCGTGGCGACGTACCACATCACCACCTTCTCGCCCTCCTTGATCGGCTGGCCCGCGAGCTCGGTGTCGCGCGTGGCGGTGCGCCGGAAGTGCGCGAACGCGGGGAACATCCGCAGCGCCTCCTCGACTGCGCCGGGGACGAGCGTCGGGTCCTCCAACAGCAGCTCGCGCTGCTCGGGGTTCTCCATCAGCGCGCGCATCCCGCTGCAGTACGTCGCCTTCGTGCTGTCGTTGCCCGCCGCGACCAGCAGGAAGAAGCCCATCACGATCTCCTGCTCCTCCAGGCGCTCGCCGTCGACCTCGGCGTGCACCAGCACGCTCGTCAGGTCGTCGGTCGGGCGCTCACGGCGCTCGGCGATCATCGCGCGGCAGCGCTCGAAGATCTCCGGGACGTCCCGCGCCAGCGCGCCCTCCACGCCGCCGGGGTTGAGGTCAGGGTCACCAGCCCCCAGGGTCGCGTTCATCAGGCGCGCCCACGCCGCGTCGTCCTCCTCGGGGATCCCCATGAAGCTCCCGATCACCCGCGAGACCACCGGCTGCGCGACGTCGTTCACGAGATCGCACCGCTCCTGCCCCTCCACGCGGTCGAGCACGCGCGTGACGATGCCCCTGATCGCCTGCTCGTGCGCTGCGATCCGCTTCGGCGTGAAGCCCGCCTGGAAGAGCGCCTTCACGCGATCGTGCTTCGGGGGGTCCATGCCGATGAACATCGCCCGTGTGAGCTCGATCGGGAAGACTGCCGAGGCCAGCGTCACACCGCCGAGCTCCGAGGAGTACGTGCGCCAGTCGCGGCTCACCGCGAGCACGTCCTCCGGTCGCGTCACCGACCAGAACCCCTTCTCGATCGGGAAGTCGGGGACTTCCTTGGTCCAGTGCACCGGGCACTCCCGCCGCAGCTGCCCGAACAGCTCGTACGGCGGGCCGTCCTTCCACCGCTCGCGCTCCACCACGACCACGCCCTCGAGCTCCGCGGTCCCCGTTTGCCGGGCTCCGCTCTCCGTCGTGGGAGAGCCACCTTCCAGCTCGTTGCTCACCGATGCCGATGTCGATGCCATCTCCATCTGAGTGGACCTCCCGCTCGCGCGCTCTCTGTATGTGCGTACGCCTCCCCGGATCTTACTGGCTGTACGGCCAGAGCGGAGCATCTTGAAGAAATTGTGCCTCCTTGACAACTGGTTTTGGTATGCCTAAACTACTTCTGTGACACTGCCCGACCCGATCTCAGCGTCCGTCCAAGACTACGCCAAGGCGGTGTACGCGCTGGAGGTTCGCAAGGGGGCCGCGGTCTCGACCAACGAGCTCGCCGAGCGCCTCGGCGTCACCCCGGGCTCGGTCTCGGCGATGGTGCGCAAGCTCTCCGAAGTCGGGCTGGTCGAGCACGAGCCCTACCGCGGCGTGCGGCTCACTTCGCAGGGGCGCCGCGTCGCGCTCGAGGTGCTGCGCCACCACCGGCTGCTGGAGCTGTTCCTGGCCGAGGAGCTCGGGATGCCCTGGGATCGTGTGCACGCTGAGGCCGAGGTGCTCGAGCACGTGCTCTCCGAGGAGCTCGAGGAACTGATCGCGGCGCGTCTGGGCGACCCCACCGTCGATCCGCACGGCGACCCGATCCCCACGGTGGAGCTCGGGGTCGAGGAGCGCCCCACCCGCTCCCTGGACGAGCTGCCGCCGGGCGCCGCCGGGTGCTTCGTGCGCGTCTCGGACTCCGACCCCGCGATGCTGCGCTACCTCGCTGAGCAGGGCATCGCGCTCGGCGACCGCCTGGAGGTCGTCGACCGTCAACCGTTCGGCGGGCCCGTGTTCGTGCGCTTCGGCTCGCGGGAGCACCCGATCGGCGGCGCGTTGGCGCGGGCGATGCGCATCGATACCGGGGAGGGGGCGTGACGCCGCTGATGACGCCGCTCAGCCCGTCCCCGGTTCCCGCGCTCGAGGGCGCCTCGGTCGCGCTGCCGGGGGAGCTGGGCGGGGCCCTCGCGGGGCCCTCCGCGCTCGAGCAGTTGCTCTCCCGGGGTCGCGTGCGCGCGACGCTGGCGATGCTCGGCCCGGCGTTCGTCGCCTCGATCGCCTACGTCGACCCGGGCAACTTCGCCACCAACCTGCAGGGCGGCGCGCAGTACGGCTACCTGCTGCTGTGGGTCGTGCTGGTCGCGAACCTGATGGCGATGCTGATCCAGTACCTCTCCGCGAAGCTGGGCATCGTCACCGACCGCAACTACCCCGAAGTCGTACGCGAGCGCTTCCCGCGCGTGTTCACCTGGGGCATGTGGGTGCAGGCCGAGATCATGGCCATGTCCACCGACGTCGCCGAGTTCCTCGGCGCCGCGCTCGGGTTGAACCTGCTCTTCGGCGTGCCGTTGCTGCCGGCGGGCCTCATCACCGGCGTGATCGCGTTCGCGATCCTCGAGCTGCAGACGCACGGCTTCCGCCGCTTCGAGCTCGCGATCACCGCGCTGCTCGGCATCATCTTCGCGGGCTTCCTCTACGAGACGCTGCGCATCGGCCCCTCCGCCCACGCCTCGCTGCGCGGCCTGTTGCCCGGCCTGCACGGCGCCACCTCGCTGTACCTCGCGGTCGGCATCATCGGCGCGACCGTGATGCCGCACGTGATCTACCTGCACTCGGCGCTGACCAACGGCCGGATGCCCTGCCGCAACGACCGCGAGCGCGGCCGCGTGCTGCGCTTCGAGCGCCTCGACGTGATCATCGCGCTCGGCCTCGCCGGCCTCATCAACCTGGCGATGTTGGCCGTCGCCGCGAAGCTCTTCCACACTCCCGCGCTCTCCGGGCTGAGCACGATCCCCGCGGCGCACGCGCAGTTCGGCCACCTCGTCGGCGGCACCGCCGCGCTCGCTTTCGCGGTCGCGCTACTCGCCTCCGGCGCCTCCTCCTCCTCGGTCGGCACCTACGCCGGGCAGGTCGTGATGGCCGGTTTCATCAACGTCCGCTTCCCGCTGCTGCTGCGCCGAGCGGTCACGATGATCCCCGCCCTGGTAATCCTCGCCCTCGGCGTCAGTCCCACCTCCGCGCTCGTGCTCAGCCAGGTGGTGCTCTCCTTCGGCATCCCGCTCGCGCTCGTCCCACTCGTTCTGCTCACCTGCGACCGGGACGTGATGGGCGTCCACGTCAACCGCCGCCTCACCACGTACCTCGCGTGGTCCTGCGCTGGTCTGATCAGCGCGCTTAACGTCTTTTTGCTTTTCCAGCAGTTCTTCTTGGGGTGAGGGACGGACAAGGGTGTCAGGACGCGCCCGCGGGTGTGAGCGAGGTCTCCTCTCGCCGGGCGGCCTCGGAGTGCTCGCGACTGTCTCGCGAGGAGATCAGCACCGCGGCGAGGATCGCCCCGGCGATCGCGAAGCCCGCGCCGACAAGGAACGCGCGGTCGAAACCTTTCGTCAGAGCAATCGCGGTGCTGTGTACCCCTGAGTGAAACAGGCTCTGGGTGCGGCTGTTGGCGACGGTGGCGAGGATTGCGAGGCCGAGCGCGCCCCCGACCTGCTGGGCGGTGTTGATCAGCCCCGAGGCGAGACCGGCCTCGTGCGGTTTGGTTCCCGTCACCGCCGCGATTGTTACCGACACGAATGCCAGGCCGAGTCCGATCGCGGCGAGCAGCGAGGGGCCGAGGACGTCCGCCGCGAAGGAGCCTCCCAGCGCGGGGACTCGCGAGAACCACAGCAGAGCACCCGCGATGAAGAGCAGTCCCGCGATCAGCGTCGGCTTGAACCCGACCCGCGTGGTGAGCCGCGAGGCGGCACCTGCGGCGAGGACGATCCCGCCTGCGAGCGGGAGGTAGGAGACGCCGGCCTTGATCGGCGAGAAGCCGAGCACGTCCTGTAGGTAGAGGGAGATGAAGAAGAACATCGAGAACAGCGACATGCCGATCAGCAGGCCGACGATGTCAGCTCCCCTGAGTGTCCGCAGGCGGAAGATCGAGAATGGCATCAGCGGGTGGCGCTGACGGCTCTCGATGACGACGAACGCGACGAGCAGCACGGCGGACCCCGCGAGGCGCAGCAGTGTCCCGGTCGAGCCCCAGCCGACGTTCACGGCGTCGACGACCGTGTAGACGAGCAGCGCAAGGCCGGCCGTGACCGTCACCGCCCCGGGGATGTCGAAGCCTTCGGTGCCATTCTCGGCGCGACTCTCCAGCAGCAGTCGCGGGGCGAGCGTCGCGGCGATCAGGCCGATCGGGACGTTGACGAACAGCACCCAGCGCCAGCTCAGCCCGCTTGTCAGGATGCCACCGAGCAGCACGCCCGCGGCGCCGCCGAGGCCCGCGACGGCGCCCCAGATGCCGAGCGCGCGGTTGCGCTCGGCTCCTTCGGCGAACGTGGTCGTGATGATCGACAGCGCCGCCGGGGAGACGATCGCCGCACCCAAGCCCTGGATCGCGCGGGCGATGATCAGCCACGCCTCCGACTGTGCCAGGCCGCCGGCGAGCGAAGCCAACGAGAACACGATGAGGCCGAGCATGAACATGCGCCTGCGCCCGAGCAGGTCGGCGAGACGCCCGCCGAGCAGCAGGAACCCGCCGAAGGTGAGGGTGTAGGCGTTCACGACCCAGGAGAGGTCGTCGCGGGAGAAGTGCAGGGCCGCGCCGATCGAGGGCAGCGCGACGTTGACGATCGACGCGTCGATCACGATCACGAACTGCGTCATCGCCAAAAGCATCAGGGCGAGGTTCTTCGCACGGGGTGTGTAGAGCGATGGTGCGTGGGCTTTGGCTTGGGCGAGCGAGCTCATTAGGAAGCTGACCTCCGGTTCCGGTTGCGTCGGCGACTATAGTGAACTAGGATTCCGCTTTCAAGGGGAGGGCGAGAAATGTCGACCAAGACCTCTACAGACACCGAGTTGGAAAATGAGCGCCCGTTGCGCGCAGACGCGCGCCGCAACCGCGAACGCATCATCGAGGCGGCGCGCGAGCTGTTCGCGGGCGAGCGGCCAAACGTCCAGATGGACGAGGTCGCGCACCGCGCCGGTGTCGGCGTTGGCACCGTCTACCGGCACTTCCCCGACAAGGAGGCGCTGATGGGCGAGCTCGTCCGCCAACGCTTCGATCTCTTCAACGAGAACCTGCGCCAAGCGCTCGCAGACGAGCATTCCGGCGCGTTCGCGGCGCTCGCCGCGGCGCTGCGTGCGAACGTGGTATCGGTCGCTGAGGACGCCGCGACACGCTTCGCATTCATGAGCGGCGGCGAGCGCGTCTTCGCCCATGCCGCCTCGGAGATGGAGGAGTTCATGCTCCTCGCCAACGAGCTCGTCCGGCGCGCCCACCTCGCCGGCGAGCTGCGCGATGACTTCCAGGCGAGCGACATCCCGATGGTCATGTGTGGCATCTGTGCGACGATCGACGTGAGCAAGCCCGGCTGGGACTGGCAACGCCACCTCACCCTGATCCTGCACGGCATGCACGCGTAGGCACAAGCCCGCGACACCACTTGCTCGAACCTCTACGTGCGTGCCATCGGCGATTGGGCAGTGCAGTTGCTCCCACGTGAAGGCGCAGGAAAACGATAAATGATGGAGGCTCACCGTATCCGAACCTTTTCTAGCGTGCTGCGTAGTAGGGTCAATATTATACTGTATTAAAGTTCACCGCTTCTGTAGCGTTCGTCAGGGCACAATGGCAGCCCCTCCTGGGGCGTGTACGCTCGTACCCAGCAATACTGGCCTGTACGTTCTGGGAGCAGCCAGTATTCGTGCTTGTAGTGCACCGCCAGGCCCGCGATTCGGAAGAATGGCTTGGCTATGTAGCTAAAGCGTCCCGCGGCGGTATTGCCGGATACTACAAACGCGTATTGGAGTTCCCTTGAGATGCCACTAATGACTGCGACCTTGGCTTCGTAGACCGCGCCTGGGGCGAGCGCTATGGAATGGTTAGTAAAGAACAATGGTAGGTCGCTTGAGTATTCGCCGTGTGATCCCTTGGCCTGACGAAGCGGGTAGGTGTGGCTGACTGCTTCGCTCTGCAATTCCACGCCAAACTGTTCAAGCACTTCTGAGCCTTGAGTGAGGACGTACGCTCCAGTGTCGGTCGGTGCGGGCCTGGATCGCCGGACTTCGGCTTCTATATTCGTGACGGTGAGTGGTGTCGATGAACGGTTTGCGAGTGTTAGCCGGAACTCGCTTGTGTGAATGTCAACACCACCACGGGCGTGTAAACCTGCCCAGCGTTCAGTTGCATGAGGAATGCCTGTATAGTGATTGAATGCAACGCCGAAGTTTTCTGGTGAGGTCGGGGCGAATGAAATGCGGATGGGGCTGAATCTGTTTAGGGATGGGCTATGCACGTGGGCGGGGCTCGGAGCCGCGGTGAAAAGCGAACCGCTCCGAGCGATTATGAAGGCTGCGAGTAGAGCCGCAATCAGAGCGGCCCACAGCGGATGATGGCTGATCGTCTTCCACCATCGTGCAAGTTTCTTATCGCTCGAAGTCTCAGTTGTCATCGGCAGACGAACGCGTGAGGTGCGCTTGGCTTAGTACGAGCGAGCCAGGCAGCGCGGCAGATGCCGGGCTAAACGGTCTTCAGCGGCTCGGGCTACGCAGTAGCGGCGGCGCCCAAGCCGTTCCTGAATGATATCGGCGACTTCGGCCTCAGAGAGGCCCGTTGCGCGGGCGATATCCGTGCGGCTGACGGCCGGATGCATCGAAAGTGCGACAAAGCGCTCGCCGAGCAGGCTACGACCGGACAGCCCTTCGTTGGCGAGCTGTTGCAGCTCCTCCAGTGCCTCCACTTGTAAGCATTGCTCAACACCGAGAGGCGTCCAGGTTGGCTGACAGTCGATACCGTTCAAGGCTGAACGATTGTAGCTCGCGGTCAAGACGCTGGGAGGAGCGCGACGTGGCGAGGGGCGGTACGCGTTGACCGGCATGATCTCTGAGTCCGAGTGGTACGGCTTCGGCAGGCAGACCTCGTTGACCGCGCCGGTTCGGTCGCGGAGCCTCGAGAAGGGGACACGTGACGGCGCCGGCGTGGGCCAGCGCTAGCCTCTCGGCCGATGCCCACCGACCCGATCTCCGTGCGCTGGACGCTCCACGTGCTCGACAAGGCGCAGAAGCTCGGATTCGCTCGTCATGACGTCGAGTCGGTGTTGCTCGAACGCCATCGTGAACGGCGGCGCAACGCGGGCGGGGCGGCCTGGCGAGTCGCTGCTGGACGACTCGTGATCGCCTACGAACATCCGGACGGCGATGGTCCGCTGACGGCTCGTGTTGTGACGGTGTGGCGGCAGCGCTAGCCTTTGGTCATGAGGATTGACGGGCACTACGACGCCGAGGCGGACATCGCGTGGGTGCGCTTCGAGGGCTACGACCCGAGCACGGCGGTGGCAGAGGAAACCGATTCGGGACTGCGCGAACTGGATCCGAACACCGGGGAGATCGTGGGGTTGGAGTTCTGGGCTGCTAGTAGCAAGCTGCCGGCTGACTTTCTGCGCATGCTCCCGCCGCCGCAGGTTGAGATCGCCGCCTGAGTAGCCTTCAGCGTCATACAGTCGGACGCCGCTCGGCACTGCCAATGCGCCCGAGTGGACTCGAACCACCACGGAGAACAATCTCCACAAGGCCCTCAACCTCGTCCACGGATGCAAGATACGTCCGCCCGTGTCCAGATCGTCCGCTTTGTGCGGTTTCGCGGACGCATGGGACGCATCGGACGAAATGACTTGGGCCAGAGATGGGTCACGCCGAGCGGGCCCCAGGGTACGGAGAGCTCTGGCGGGCCAGCTCCGTGACCGCCGGCGAGATCGGGAGGAGTCGCGCGCTGCGCGGGAGGAGACCGGACGCGCGGTTCCGTTTATATTCTTTCAAGACTTTCTATTGTTGTGCCGATGATGTATCGTGGATTTATGAGCATCCTGTCGCCAACCGATCGTGCCGTTCTCTGGCGCATGACCGTCACGAGCAGAAGCGAGGAGCGTGCTTCGCGGCTGAAGATCCTCGCTTCGGAGATCCTTGAGAGCGCGGGCCGTCGCTTGGATCTCTACAGCGACCATGACGACGAGGTCGTCGAGACCGTCGAGATTCTCGAGGCCTCCGGGCTCCTCGGCCGCGATGATCTCCGCGAGGCGTTCGAGGACGCCGACGAGGACGATGATCGAGCGCAGACCTTCGCCGCGCTCTTGGCCAGCCATCTAGATGGCGCGGCGGAGGTCGAGCGACTCGGCGTTGACGTCCGCTTGAGGGCGCTTCGTCTTGCCGGTGTCTGGCGGGGACACGTCAGCGATCGAACACGCGAGGCACCCGAGTGGCTGTCCGCGGCCCAGGTCGCTGCACGGTATGGCGTCACACCGCAGGCCGTCTACAAATGGATAGACGCCGGACGCGTACGCGCGGAGCGAACCCCGGGCGGCTCCTGGCGACTGGCTGCCGACCAGTTCGACCGCCACCGTGTTAGGCAGGACGCCGACACAGCGCTCAAGACAAAGCTGGTCGAACGCGCCGGGAACGCACCCGGCCCCTCCGATGAGGAGCTGGCGGCCGAGATCGTCGCTCGACGTCGCCCCTGAGTGCTCGTAGTCTTCGACGCCACGGTGCTCTGCGGCGCCCTGAGAAAACCGACGGGCTACAACTTCAAGCTGCTCGAGCTCGCCGCGGACGGCACACTCCTCCAAGGCTTCACGACCGATATCGCCGGGATGGAGTTCGTTTGCAACGCGCTCGACGGGCTGGGCGGTGTCAGCTACGACATGGAGCCGATCGAAGCGTTCCTCGATCACTTCGCTCCCCTGTTCAACCCCGACAACGTCGAGCCCTCCCCGATCGGAAGGACGCTGCCTGCGCAGACATCCCTCCACAACCGGCCGATCGGCGAGATCGTCTACGAGCTGACCGGACGCACACGCGAGGACCTACTTGACGGTTTGCCGCAGTAGTTGAGGCTGCTCGCGGGAGAGTTCGACGCCTACGACGTACACCTCGTCGCTGCCGGGGTTGCTCGCGACGCGGACGTGATCTGTAGCGCCAACCGCGCTCACATGCCCGGAGGATCGCTTGCGGGCGATCTTCAGGTTATTGGGCCAGGACGGCTGGCGACGAGTTTCGGAATCACATAGAAAGAGCAAGCGCCGCGAGCACCGCAGCCGCGGTGCCGCTCAAAACTGGCGCCGTTCGAGTTCCCGACGTCCTTCATGGACGATCCGGACTGCTCCTTTGCCGGGCTTCATGCGAGCCCGTAGTTGCTTCGGGCGGCACAGGGTCGCCAGCGTGCTACGCGCGTCGTAAATCACAGGCAGGTGCTCGCGCAGGATGCGGTCGGACGTGTCATCGACGGTCTCGTTTCGGCGACTGGCCTCCTCGACGAGCCGCGAGAAGGTCTCTGGCTGAAGACGTATCAAGTTGGGCATGTACGCCAAACGGTACCCACTCCAAGGCTTCTCTGCGAGCAGCTTTGCCGGCATATGGCAGAGTCGACAGTCGGGCTTCCGCCAGGGCCTGGCAGCCGGCGACTTGTCGTGAGCCAGCGCTAACCTCCTCGATGACCGACAACACGCCGCACAAGATCCACACTTTCACCGCGGTCTGCATCGGAAGAACGGTTGCTGCGTGCCCGAGGGCTAGCGGTCGGCGAACACTTGACGGTCGCCGGGGTGATGCTGTTCAGCACGCACCCTCAGCGTTTCCTGCCGGAGTCGTTTATCCGCGTGCTCCGCTACGCGGGCAACGACCGCGGCAGCGGCGTCCGGCAGCGCTTGATCCGAGACGAGAAGGTGGAGGGTCCTGTAGCCCGACAGCTAATCCGGGCGCGAGAAGTCATCCAGGAGGAGCAGCCGCGCCGACGCGCCCTGACGGATCGTGGTGCCTTTGAGACCATGCCGCTCGTCCCCGAAGACGCGTGGCTCGAGGGGCTTGTAAACGCGGCGGTCCATCGCTCCTACAGTCTTGCGGGTGATCATATTCGGGTGGAGATATTCTCGAACCGGATCGAGGTAACGAGCCCTGGCCGGTTCCCGGGCCTCGTCAACGCCGCTAATCCGCTGGACGCGCCCCGCTATGCGCGGAACCCCAGGATCGCGCGGGTCTGCGCCGACCAGAACTTCGGCCAGGAGCTCGGCGAGGGTATCCGGCGGATGTTCGACGAGATGCGGCTCGCGGGCCTGGTCGACCCGCTCTATGAGGAGACTCCGGCGAGCGTCAGGCTGACGCTCGTGGCCGAGCCGGCCGACCGAAGGCTTGAGGCACGTCTCCCTCGCCGCTCACGTCTCATCATGGCAGCCCTCCGTGACGCCGGCCAGCTAAGCACTGGTGAGGTGGCGGAGGCTATCGGCGTCTCTCGACCCACTGCGGCCAGCCACCTGCGCGCCCTTCGCGATGCGGGCTTGATTGCCTGGACGGGCAAGTCGCCGAACGATCCGCGCGCTTCCTGGTCGCTTTCAGAGTCCTGACGGCTACTGCAAAGTAGCTGTAAAGTCTGCTTAGCAGTAGTTATCAGCACGGCTGGCAAGCTGAGGATGTATCACTGGCCTTCCGCCGAAACATTTTTCCCGAACTGGATGTTGCCACGCGCCCAATCGTCGGAGTACCCGGGCTTGGTGTCAACCTATATTTCGTTGATTTGCAGGACTTTCTATGCGCCCGAGTGGACTCGAACCGCCACCCCGTTTACACATGACAAGGCCCTCAAACTCGTCAACGGCCGCAAGATACGTCCGCCAGCGTCCAGATCCTCCGTTTTGTGCGGGATCGCGGACGCATCGGACGCATCGGACGAAATGACTTGGGCCAGAGATGGGTCACGCCGGGCTGTCGTAGAACGGGTCTCGGGTCGGTGTGCTGGGCGTTTGGAGCCGAGAGCGCGGAGCACCGTGAAGTCCGGCCCGCCGCGGGGTCGATGCGGCGCGTGGCGATTTTTGCGAATTGCCGCTAGCATTAGGGGATGCGAAAGCCCGCTGCTCGTCGGTCATCAAGCTCGCGCCGAGAGGCCGCGCCCGCCCGTGCCCGTGGATCTCGCGGGGTTCCGGCGAGATCGCCGGAGGAACTCCAAGCGTCGGCTGAGCAGCTGCACGGCGCTCTCGGCCGGATGCCTTCGGCTCGTGGAGCTGTGCCGCTGGGAGAGTTGCAGCTGGGTGACGCGCTGTTCCCGGTCAAGGCGCTCCGGGCAGCAGAGGAGCTGCTGCGCCGGCAGGCCGGCGGCCAGGACCCCGAGGTGGTCGTCCTCGACGAGGAGTTGACCGCCCAGGACGCGGCCCGTCTGCTCAGCGTCTCTCGCACCCATCTGAACGCGCTGCTCGAGCGGGAGCGCATTCCCCATGCCAAGACTCCGGGCGGCCACCGGCGGATACCGGCGAGCGCGATCCTCGACTACAAGCGCCGGCGGGAAACCGCCCACGAGGCGATGCGCGAGGCGATGCAGGCCGCAACGCAGCTCGCCGACGACGACTGACCACCACGCTGCCGCCGTGTTGGCCGTAAGGTCAAGGGCCGATTGTCCTCGCCACGTGTGATCGTGGACGCGAGCGTCCTCTACCAGCGGCATCTACGCAATGCTCTGGTCTGGCACTCCTTGGAGGGGCTCTACGAGCTGTGCTGGAGCGCCCTCATCCTCGACGAGGTGCGTCGAAACCTGATCGCGCGCAACCTCAGCCGCTACGGCGAGGAGCGCCCTCAGGCAGTCGATCGCGTTCTGGAGCGCATCACGAGCGCCCTCCGTGCCGTCTATCCGAATGCCGAAGTCCCAGCCGACGAGATCCAAGCCCTCAAGGAGCAGATGACCAACGATCCCAAGGATCGCCACGTCCTCGCGGCAGCGGTGGCGGCGGGAGCGCAGTTCGTTATGACGGTCAACCTGAAGCACTTCCGCCGCGAGGACACGAATCCCCACGGTGTCACCGCCGTGAACCCGGATGCGTTCCTCGCCCGGCTCGTCGAGGAAGGGCACGCGCTCGATCTGTGCACGGCCGCGCTGAACCACCACGCCGATTTCCACGGTTGGACGGTCGGGCAACTGCTCGGGCTGCTGGGGCAGCCACACGGGCAGCGCCTTCCGTGGCTACCGCGGTATGTCCGTCGCTATGAGGAGCTCACCGGTACACAGCAGCTCTGCCTACCGACCTGAGCGCCTTGGAGGTGATGAGGGGTCGCAGAGTGCGCGTGTCCACGAGGAACCTGTCCGATGCGGCACGCGCTAGCGTGCGGTCTGCCGATGAACGACAGGCGCCTTGAACAGCGCGTGGGTCGCCGAGGCCGCGCTCTCGGAACGCAAGCGCGAAAGGCTGGCCGAGCGCCACGCAAGCCGCCGGAGCTCGTGGTGATCTCACCGGTTCGCGACTGGACGTGCGCCGCCTGCGAGGGGACCGGCGAGTTTCATAGGGGAGCCCGGCCCGCTGTGCCTGGCCTGTGCGGATATGGGCCACCTCGTCTTCCTCGCAGCCGGCGATGCCGCGCTGACGCGGCGGGCGAGGGCGGCCAGCACGCTGTCGGCGGTCGTCGTGCGTTTCAGCCGTGCGCGCAAGCGCTACGAGCGCCAGGGCATCCTGGTGGAGGAGGATGCGCTGGTCGCCGCCGAGCTGCAGTGCCTGGCTGACGAGGAGATGCGCGATCGCCGTCGCGCGCGTGAACGTCTCAGGCGTGCCGGCGAGGACGCGGATCTCATCAGGCGCTTCGCCGCGGAGATCAAGGCGCTGTTCCCCGGCTGTCCCACCGAGCGTGCGGAGGTGATCGCACGCCGCGCCTCCGCGCGTGGCAGCGGGCGAGTAGGACGCAGCGCCGCCGGACGAAATCTTCAGGCCGAGGCTGTCGAGTTGGCGGTGATCGCATCGATTCGCCACGAGGACACCGGCTACGACGGGCTGTTGATGGCCGGCGTCGATCGCGGCGAGGCCAGAGAACGTGTACGCGACGAGGTCGATCGCACGCTCGAACGCTGGCGGGGAGAGTGACGAACCAGGCCGACTACCGGCTTGCAGCCGTCAGCCAGTCCGGCTTGTTGGCTGCCGTACGACGAGCGATCTGTCAACCGCGTCCGACGGCCGCTGGAACCCGTGTAGGGACGGTAGAGCGGCCCGGATGCCATGCTGCTCGGGCGTCGTCGATCCAGCGCTCGAGATCCTCGGACACGAACCGCAACGGGCCGTCCTCGCCGGCCTTCCAGCGGCTCCATATCAAGATGGACATCGCAGCGCCGAACATGGCCCCGAAGCCCAATCCCGCGAGTAGCGCCCTCTCCAAACGGACCGAGGAGCCGAGTTGAAGCAACCCAAATAGCAACCCGGCAGGAACGCCGACGATCAACGCGGTCCACAGCCGCCCGCGACGCCAAATCTGCTCGCCAAGCACACCCCATCTTGCCGTAGACGCATGACGCCCGTCCGGTTCGTGCGATGGGTATTCGCGACGTGAGGAGCGCCCCTGAAGCGGAGGCAGGAGGAACGGCGGAGGCTGCTGACAAGGGGGCGAGCGCGCCTTCGCCTGGAGCCTCACGTTCGCGCCCAGCCTTCTCGGGCTTGGCGGCATTGCGCTGCTCGTGTGGGGCAAGGGCACCGGACACGGCGTGGGGATCGCGTTGCCGATCGTCGCTCCGCTCCTGATGGCCGCCCCATCTCGCCGTTCTCGCAAGCGAGGGTGCGCCGGCGCAAAGCTCAGACTGCTCGCCGGCCGTAGGCCCACTTCACGTCCCGCACGGCACGCCGGCCGGGACATCCTCGAGTCAGTCCGCCACCAGCCCAGAACCAACCCGACGGGCCGGACAGCACCACAAGCAGAAGGGAATCTTCCTGCCAGCGAGCGCCGGCCTACCGGCCGTCCGCGACCGGAAACCGCCCGGTCGCTCGCACGCCTCGCACGCCTCGCAGAAAGAACAGACGTTGTCCGTTTTGGGCCGCTCACGGATGCTTCTATGAAGTCAAGGGCTGGTGGACGAGTTGCTTGTAGAGGGTTCGTGAGAGGTGGCGCTTGAGGGCTCGCATGGCTTCGCGTTTGGTCTTTCCCTCGCTGGTTCTGCGGGCGAGATATGTCTGTGTTTCGGGGTGGTGTATTGAGCGGCTGAGGGCGATCATGTGGATCGCGGCGTTGACTTGGCGGTCGCCTCCGCGGTTGAGCTTGTGGCGGATGGTCTGGCCGGATGAGGCCGGGATCGGCGCGGTGCCGTTGGTGCGTGCGAACGCGGCCTCGTTCTTGAAGCGCGCGGCGTCGCATGTCAGGAGCTTCGCGGCGGTGATCGGCCCGACTCCTGGCTGCTCGAGCAGCGTCGGGTGCAATACGCGGACGAGATCCGTGATCTCGCTCTTGTAGCGATCGACGGTCTCGCTCGTGGCTTTGATGCGACGCGCAAGATCACGCAGTACCGCGAGGATCGTCGTCTCCTGCACGCTCGCGTCTGGCTGGTTGCGCATCCGGGTCAGACGCCGGGCGAGGGTGGCTCCACCGCCCCGCCCGACGCGTTCGCGAAGCGCGGCCGGCGCGGTGGCGTGTAGTGCGTGCAGCTGGTTGTAGAGCCGGGTGCGCTCACCTACGCACGACTGGTAGGCGCTGAGGAGCGTTTGCAGTGCTCTGCGCTCGCCTGATCTTCTCGGCGTCGACAGGCCATCACCAGCGAGCACTCTCTTGGCTGCCAGGAGCGCGTCGATCGAGTCCGACTTGCCGCTACGACGATCACGCCGCCGCGGACGCTCAACCTCGAACACCGGTATACCCATGTTCTGCAGGTGTTCGGTCAGCGCCGCGCCATAGCTGCCGGTGCCCTCGACCCCGGCCCGCGGATCCTCACCGAGGCCCTCCAGCCATGTCGTGAGCTGCTGGTAGCCGGCCTGGCTGGCCGGCACCGCGAGCTCGCCGAGGACCTGTCCAAGCCCGTCAAGAGCTACGGCGACGTGCTCGTCTTTGTGTGTGTCCACGCCTGCTGCGATCATGAATTCTCCTCATCTCTCGGGTTTAGCTGGGTGATGTGGAGGCCGCCGGACAGAACTGTGTCGAGTGATGTCCAGGCTTCTATGAAGTCACGACGGCGTCCGTGAGCGGCGGCGGGAGACGAATCCGCGAGAAGGCACTTGCGGCCAGTCAATAACCGAGTCATCCCGCCGTCGCCCACACCCTCACGAGGGCCCCGGACGCCACCACGCGGCTGCGAATCCGCTACGCCCTACGGGCTCCGCTACATCGCAGCCGGCCTGCCAAACCCACACAGGCCCAACAGACACCCCGAACCTACACAGTCAATAACCACATGAGCAGTCGACAGATCAGCTCGCCGGACCTTCTTAAGCCGGCCGAGGTCGCCGCCCGACTTGGAGTCTCACGAACCTGGCTGTACGACGCAGCCAGAGAAGGCCGCATCCCCTCGATCCGCATTGGCGGGCGTGATGGTCCGCTTCGATTCGTCCCGGAAGACCTCCAGCGTTGGATAGACGAGGCGCGCGCCGAATGGCTGCCCGGTCATTCGGCCTATCCGACGCGCTCCCCTGCCGCGAGTCATGGAGACGCCTTTCAAGCAGGTGTACGCGCTCGCTTGAGTGCTCGCAGGCCCTAAGTATGGCTGCCGCAGTCCTATGCGGCTAGGCGAACCGCACGAGCAATCGCTTCTTCTGTCGCGGCTGGACCTGCGGCGCGCACGTTGCGCTCCAGGTGTCCGTAGTAGCGCTCGGTGGTGGTGATGTCCGAGTGCCCAAGCTGGTCCTTCACGTACTTGAGCGAGTTGCCCGCCGCCAGCCACGCCGCCGCGGCGGCGTGGCGGAGCGCGTGCAGAGGCATATCGCGCAGCGCAGCGTCCTGTAGAGCGGCCTTGTGCCAGTCGCGCGAGACCGTCGTGCGATCCATCGCGCCGCCGTCACCGTTGCCTTCCCACCTTCCCATATCCCGCTTCCGTATCCGCACCGGCATCACGAACACCAGTGCGTTGGGAGCATCGCCGCCAGGCATTTCCGCGCGGCGATCGAGCTGGCCGCTCAACACCTTCGCCAGAGCTCGCCCGATCTCAACCGCGCGGAACTTCTTGGACTTAGTTGAATGGACGATGAGCACGCCGCCCTCCTCGCTGAGCTCCAGATCCATCTTTCTCAGAGCAAGAGTTTCGGAGATTCGCGGGCCGGCGCCGATCAACGTCTCAGCCAGCGGTCGGTACAGATCCGTGCAGGAGTCCAGGTAGACCGGGATCTCGTGCAGTCGTAGATAGTCACGCTCGATGTCGGTAGGAGGCAGCCGCTGGACCTGCAGCGCGGGGTTGAAGGGCATCAGGTGGTCTTCCTTCACCGCCCCGTTGAGGGCTACAACCAGGGTGCCGAGAGTGTTGTTGATCGTCTTTGGCGCGATCTCGCCAGCTTCCATTGACTCGGCCAACTCATCGACTAGATCCCGAACATGATCGACGCCAAGGCGCGTTAGAGGAAGTGCCTCCAGCGCTGGCATGAGGCGCAACCGGCCGTCGCGCTCGTATGCCTTCCAAGTCCCCTCGCTGAGATACGGCTTGCGGCGAGCCAGCCAGCGAGGCCAGAATCCTCCGAAGGTCTCCTTCGTATGGATGACCTCGCGTCGCTCTACCTTCTCGGCTTGCCGCCGCCGCCAGGCTGCGGCAGCCGACTGGCTCGTAAAGCCCCGCTTGTACGTCCAAGTTCCGTCCGAGCGCCTGATCTTGCAACGCCATCGCTTTCCCTGCGCGGTCTCGTAGGAGTAGACGCCGCCGCCATCGCCGTAGCTCGTCTGCTTACGCTCATTTGCCTTTTGATCGTGGATCGCCTCATCGAACGCCTTTGCGGGCGCCTCGTCATCGAAGCGACGCGAGCGCTGCCGACCGTCCCCGTCCCGCCAGCGCACCTCCCACACGCCCCTTGTCAGGCTGCAGCTCACTTGGCCCCGCCTGCCCGCTTGCCGCGCGACCGTTCAAGGAGCACGCGCGCCGACTCCTCGTGCGTCAGCCGGCGTGTCTGCCGGCGGCCGTCAGCGTCTCGCCGACGGCACAAGTAGGTGATCTTGGCTGGCTTGAGAGAGCTCTTGGCGACGTAGATCATGGGCTCGTCCTGCCGAACATCTGGCACGCAGAATGTTCGGCAAATTGTTCGGCTGGGCCACTGACCCTAAACCGAACAGTAGCGCTCCTGGGCGATGGATGAACCCTTAACGAGAAAAAGCCCCGATTTCCAGGGCTTTCTCAATGCGCCCGAGTGGACTCGAACCACCACGGAGAACAATCTCCACAAGGCCCTCAACCTTGCGCGTCTACCAATTCCGCCACGGGCGCAGAGGGGGCGAGTATAGCCCTGCCGGCCTGGGCCACCTGCGGCCCTTCGGCTGGAGCTCGGCCCCTCGTCCCGGGGCCATCGAGTGGGTGTGCGAGTGGTCGATGGTGCGAGCGGCCCTTGCGTCCGTCCGCAGCCGCCGCTACTGTACGAACACATGTTCGTCACGTCCTTCCATCCAGCCGACCAAGGGATCCAGAGATCATGGATCTGACCAAACGCCAGCAGGAGATCTTCGACTTCATCCACAAGTACTCCGCCAAGTACGGCTACCCCCCGACCGTGCGCGACATCGGCAAGGCCGTGGGGCTCGCCTCCTCCTCGACCGTGCACGCACACCTGTCCAACCTGGAGAAGATCGGCCTCCTGCGGCGCGATCCCTCCAAGCCACGGGCGATCGAGCTGCTCGACCGCGCGGTTGGCAACGCTGTGGACAGCGTGCGCTCGATCGTGCGCGCCGAGGGCCTGCCGCTGGTGGGCTCCGTCGCCGCGGGCCAGCCGGTGCTGGCGGAGGAGAACATCGAGGACTACATCTCGGTCCCGGAGGCCGCTGGGGGAGAGGACGGGGAGTATCTCCTGCGGATACGCGGGGACTCGATGAAGAACGCCGGCATCCTCGAGGGCGACCTTGTGGTGGTGCGACCCCAGGACACTGCCCGGGAAGGCGAGATCGTGGTTGCCCTGCTGGGGGAGGAGGCGACCGTCAAGCGCTTCTTCCGCGAAGCCGACCACATCCGCCTGCAGCCCGAGAACGAGACCATGGAGCCGATCCGCAGCAGGGAGGTCAAGGTTCTGGGGCGCGTGGTCGGACTGCTGAGGAACCTCTGATGGGCGTCGTCGTTCTCCCGAGGCGCCGGCGGCGAGGCCTCCCCGGTCTCCTCGAACGCAAGGCTCGCAGGCCTGTGGACCGCGACCGATCGGGGGCACACAGGCCGACACACAGCCGGGAGGACAGGGTCGGCCGCCAAGCAGGCGGGGTCGAGTCCGCCGTCTGCGGGGAGGCGCCCGGTGCCCTGACGCTCGATAACCTGATTGCCGGCGCGTGGGAGGAGTTGTGTGTCGGCGATGTTGTGCGCTGCCCGGCCTGCGGCGGGATGATGACCTCCCGTGGTGGCGGGATCGGCGCTCCGCACGGGGACTGCGAGGACTGCGGGACGCAACTTCGCTGAAACCTTCACGACGGGGACGGGACGCGCTAAGTTGAAGGCGCGAGTCAAGCAGCCGCGGAGGCCGAGTTCAAGGTCTTCGAGGAAAGTCGGGACATCACAGGGCAAGGTGGTCGAAGACGACCCGGGGAAACCCGCGGGAAAGTGCCACAGAAACAAACCGCCGACACCGGCCGTCCCACGTGAACGGCTGGTGGGCAAGGGTGAAATGGTGCGGTAAGAGCGCACCAGCGTCGCGGTGACGCGGCGGCTGGGCAAACCCCACCCGATGCAAGGCCAGACAGGACCGCTCGCAGGCTGCCCGCCGAGGTCCAGGTAGGCCGCTCAGATGGATGGCTGCTCACGACAGAATCCCGCTTACCGACCCGCTAAGGAAAGGCCCCGCTCCGGCGGGGTCTTTCTATTTCGACTGTAAAGATCGGGCTCCCGCCGCCGATGATGAGCTGAGATGTCTGCTATGGGTCCAAGTTCTGGAAGGGACGAGATACGCGTGCCGCTGCCACCGACCGTTGCGGTCGAGCAGTCCGGCGCTTCGGACGAGCAGTCCGGGGACGATCTCGGTCGTCTTGGCGAGACACTGAAGGCGCGCGCCGAGGAGGTGCTCGAGCGCACGGTCGCGGTCACCTCGGGAACGGGCCACGACGTTGACGCCGTGGTTCAGGGCAGCTTCGAGCGGATCAGCCGGAGCTCCACGATCGCGGTGGCC
This sequence comes from uncultured Solirubrobacterales bacterium, assembly GCA_963701215.1. Lineage (GTDB taxonomy): Bacteria > Actinomycetota > Thermoleophilia > Solirubrobacterales > Solirubrobacteraceae > Palsa-744. The sequence goes on along the minus strand of OY969580.1, from coordinate 1,978,821 downwards.
CGGTGGATGGCGGGCGAGGGCATGGCGGTGGCCATCGAGGCCGGCCAGGAAACGTGGCTCATCTTCGGCGAGCTGGCCGCCCAACGCGCGGCGACGCTCGACGAGGTGACCAGGCGCTGCTTCTGGTGGCGCAACGTGATGGCCGAGGTGCTGCGCGAGAGCGCCGTGCAGCTGGATATCTGCACCGAGGCGCTCTCCGAGGCCCTGAACATCCTGCAGCTGAGCCTCGAGTTCAGCCTGCTGCGGATGTGCGAGTGCTACGAGACCGAGCGTCGGCACACCGACGAGGAGCTCACGCGGCGCGAGGAGGAGCTCTCCTTCCTTGCCACCCACGACCCCCTGACCGGCCTGCCGAACCGGACGCTGATCCTCGACCGCGTCGAGCAGATGCTCGTGCGCTCGCGTCGCAGCCAGACGCCGACGGCGGCGCTGTTCGTCGACCTCGACAACTTCAAGTCCATCAACGACACCCTCGGTCACAGCTTCGGCGACGAGCTCCTGCAGGCGGTCGCCGCGAGGCTCGACGGGGTGATCCGTGGGAGCGACACGCTGGGACGGCTCGGCGGAGACGAGTTCGTCGTGATCTCCGAGGATCTCTCAGTGGAGGCCGGCCCCGAGCTGATCGCCGAGCGCCTGCTCGACGCGCTCAAGCACCCCTTCAAGCTCGGAGAGAACGGGGAGAACCGGATAACTGTGACGGCGAGCATCGGGATCGCGGTGGGAGACCGCGTCTCCGCTGACGAGCTCCTGCGCGACGCGGACATCGCCATGTACCGTGCCAAGTGGGACGGCAAGAACCGCTTCGTCGTGTTCGAGACCGGCATGCAGGACACCGTGCAGGACCGCATGGAGCTCGAGATGGACCTGCGCGAGGCGCTCGGCAACGGCGAGTTCTTCCTCGTCTACCAGCCCACGCTCGACCTCAGCGACATGACCCCCAACGGGGTCGAGGCTCTGATCCGCTGGAAGCACCCGGTGCGCGGCATCGTCCAACCCAACGACTTCGTCCCGATGCTCGAGGAGACGGGGCTGATCACGGACGTCGGCCGCTGGGTGCTCGAGGAGGCCTGCCGTCAGGGCGCCGTGTGGCGCGCGGCCGGGTACCCGATCAGCATGGCCGTCAACGTCTCCGGACGCCAGCTCGACACAGATCAGCTCGTGGGTGAGATCGAAGGCGCGCTCTCCCGCAGCGGCATGGACCCGGGAGCGCTGACGATCGAGATCACCGAGACCACGCTCATGCGCAACATCGAGGAGACCGCTCGCCGGCTCGCCGAGATCAAGCGGCTCGGCGTGCGCATCGCGATCGACGACTTCGGCACCGGGTACTCCTCCCTCGCCCACCTGCAACGGTTCCCCGTCGACGCGCTGAAGATCGACCGCTCGTTCATCTCAGGGCTCAAGCACAACAAGGAGGGCGAAACGCTGATCCATACGCTCGTGCAGCTCGGCAAGGCCCTCTCGATCGAGACCTTCGCCGAGGGCATCGAGCAGCAACAGGAGCTCTCCCTACTCAGAGGCGAGGACTGCGACAGCGGGCAGGGCTTCCTGTTCGCCCGGCCGCTCGACGTGGACGCCGCCGAGGCGTTCCTGCGCAAGCTGTCCGGCAACGGTGCCCTCACCCAGGCGCCTGCGCCACAGCACACGTAGCGTCGCGGTCGAGCTGTTACGGCACCGCCGGTACGACAGCGATGGGCGCCTCCCCGACCGCGAGCTCCGCGGTCTCGAAGGTCGCGGTCGCGCTGCGCTCGACGTCGGCGAACAGCTCGAGGAACTCGTCTGCGGTCTCGAGGAACCCGATGCGCGGGGTGCGGTAGTGCATCGGTACGACCCACCGCGGGCGCAGCCGCTCGACGATCGCTCGCGCCTGGGTGGCCCCGATCGTCGGGCCCCCGCCCACCGGGAGGAACAGCAGGTCGCAGCTACTGATCGCCGCTGCCTGCTCCTCGCGCAGCGCGCTCTGTCCGAAGTCGCCGAAGTGGCAGACGCGCAACCCGTCGAGCTCGAAGACGAAGATCGTGTTGGGCCCGCGTTCGGTGCCGGCGGCCTCGTCGTGCTCGGAGGCGACCGCCGTCACCTCGCCGATCGGGGACTCCAGGCGTCCCGCGGTCGAGCGCAGCACTGCGGGGTCTCCGCCGATGACCTCCACGCCGTTGTGATCGGCGTGCTCGTGGGTAACGAGCAGCAGCTCCGCGCTAAGGCCCTCGATCGGAGGGTAGTCGAACTGGATCCCGCGGCCCGTGAGCTGCGAGAGGTCCCCGAACGGGTCGATCGCCACCGTCGTGTTCGACGCGGTGAGGCGAAACGCTGACTGGCCGTACCACTCAACCTGCATGTTGCTCCTCCTTGGTTGGGACTTCCGTGACTGTGCCCGCCGGGGTGTTCGGTGCGCGCCCGTTGGTCTGCACGCGACCGTCGGCGGTCCGTGGTGCAGCGGGCGCGGTGTAGAGGTACTTGCCGCCCCGCAGTGCCGACGTGGCCGCGGCGATCAGGCAGGCGAGGATCGCGAACGCGAACGCCTCGTGCAGGCCCGCGCGAAACGGCGGGGAGATCAGGTGGGGGAAGAACGCGCGCCCGGTCAGCGTCGCGCGGCTGGTGGCCGTGAGCGAGGCGAGCACGTGGGGTCCAAGCAGGTGTTCGATCGGGTTGTAGCCGAGGAACGCGGCGAACAGGATCGACACCGGCGGCAGGTGCGCGACGCTGTGCGCGGTCGTGGCAGCCACGCCGTGCGCCTCCAGGCCCGCGGCCATCGTCTGCGGCAGGTTCGTGGCCAGGCCGAGGATCATCAGCGTGAAGAAGATCCCGATCGAGAGCACCTGCGCGGAGTTCTGGAAGGTCTGGTTCATCCCCCCGCCCGCGCCCCGGTCCGCCGGCGGCAGGCTGTTCATCACCGCCGCGCGGTTGGGGGAGGCGAACATCCCCATCGAGATGCCGACCAGCGCGAGCACGAGCGCGAACAGCGGGAAGGAGAAGTCGGTCGGCAGCAGGTACAGCAGCGCGAAGCTCACCGCGGCGCCGAGCATCCCCCCGGTCGCGAACCACCGCGCCCCGTAGCGGTCGGAGAGGTACCCGGAGGTCGGTCCGGCCACCAGCATCCCGATCGTGAGCGGCAGCATGTAGATGCCGGCCCACAGTGGGGTTTCGGTGAAGTCGTAGCCGTGCTGGGGCAGCCAGATGCCCTGCAGCCAGATGATCAGCATGAACAGCAGTCCGCCGCGGGCGACCGCGGAGAGGAACGTCGAGAGCGTGCCGAACGTAAAGGCGCGGATGCGAAACAGCGGCAGGCGGAACATCGGCGCCTTGACCCGCCGCTCGATCGCCGCGAACGCCACCAGGCACGCCGCGCCCGCGCCGAGCAGCGCGATCACCCGCGGGCTGGTCCAGCCAGTGGCGTGGCCGCCGTAGGGGCGGATGCCGTAGGTGACCGACACCATGATTGCGATCAGTCCGCCCGCGAACGTGAGGTTGCCCCACCAGTCCACCGGCGCCCGTTTGGGCGTGCTGCGCTCCTCGAGCTTCAGGTACGCCCACACGGTGCCGAGCAGTCCCACGGGCACCGAGATCAGGAACACCAGCCGCCAGTCGATCGGGGCCAGGATGCCCCCGAGCACGAGCCCGACGAACATCCCGCTGACGCCGACGATGTTGTTGATGCCGAGCGCCATCCCCCGCTGGTTGGCGGGGAAGGCGTCGGTGAGGATCGCCGCCGAGTTGGCCAGCAGGAATGCGGCGCCGACTCCCTGCACCACGCGAAACGCGATCAGGTAGAGCGCGCCATCCGGACCCGTCAGCCAGTCCACCGTCAGTGCCAGCGACGCCAGCGTGTAGACGACGAAGCCGAGGTTGTACATGCGCACCCGCCCGTACATGTCCCCGAGGCGCCCGAAGCTGACGATCAGCACGCTCGTCACGACGAGGAAGCCAAGGATCATCCACAGCAGGTAGAAGCTGTTCGCCGGCACCAGCGGATCGAGGTGGATGCCCCGGAAGATGTCGGGCATCGCGATCAGCACGATCGACCCGTCGAGCGTCGCCAGCAGCACCCCCAGGGTGACGTTCGACAGTGCGATCCACTTGTAGCGGTCGGTGGCCGGTGGGCCGCCGTTCGTGGCAGGTGGGCTGGGGTTCGCAGCGGGTGAGCCGCCGTTTGTCGTTCTCGCCGCGGCCCTTCGGCTCGCAGCGGCTCTTACCCTTGCGCCCATCCCGCCCCTACGCCTCGGGGAGCTTCACGCCCGCGTGGCGCAGCGCGCGTTCGATCTCGCCGTTGACGGTTTCGAGCACGTGCACGCGGGCGTAGTGCTTGGACTCTGCGGCGACCGTGTGCCAGCGGGCGTGCTTGGAGTCGGTGCGCTCGAACGCCTCCTCCAGGGCCTGCTCGTAGAGCTCGCGCTGGCCCCGATTGCGCCAGTCCTCGGGGGAAAGCTTCCAGCTCTTGAGTGGGTCGTCGGCGCGCGCTTCGAAGCGCTTGAGCTGCTCGTCGCTCGAGATGTGCATCCAGAACTTGACCAGCACGGTGCCTTCGGCGGTGAGCATTCGCTCGAACTCGACGATTTCGTCGTACGCGCGTCTCCACTCCTGCTCGGCGGTGAGCTTGTCCACGCGCTCGACCAGCACGCGCCCGTACCAGGAGCGGTCGAGCACGGTGAAGTCGCCCCACCCCGGCAGAGCGGGCCAGAAGCGCCACAGGAAGTGGTGGCGCTTGGCGGTCTCGTCCGGCGCGGCGAACTGCGCGACGTGCACGTGGCGCGGGTCGAGCGGCGCCACGAGGCGCTTGATCGCGCCGCCCTTGCCGGAGGCGTCCCAGCCCTCGAAGAGGACGCACACCGGCGGACCCAGGCCGTCCTCGCCGCGCAGCCCCGCGAGGACCAGCCGTAGCATCAGCAGGCGCTGCTGCAGATCGGCCAGGCGCCGCTCGGACTCCGCGCGCGAGAGGGTGAGGCTCAGGTCTACGTCGTCGAGTCGTCCCACGACTGCCATGTTCGCAGGCCGTGCAGCGGGCCTCGCGGGTAGCCCCGGCCGGCACGCCGCTCTGGGTCCGGCCGTGCCGACGGTCAACCCCGCGCTTGTAGGGCGCGCGGGACCTACGCGTGCGTCTTGGGGGCGAGGCCGGCTTCGCGCTGGAAGCCCTCGAGCACCGCGCGCATCGTCTCGGTGTCGCACTGCACCTTGTCTGGCCACGGCTTGGCGGGGTGCTCGTAGAGGGTCTTCAGGCCGTTGCCGGTGATCAGCGCCACCACGGTCTCGTCGGGGTCCAGGCGCCCTGCCGCGGCGAGCTTCTCGACGACCGCCACGGTGGTGCCGCCCGCGGGCTCGGTGAGCAGGCCCTCGGTGGACGCGAGCAGGTCGATGCCCGCGAAGATCTCCCTGTCGCTCACCGCCGCCGCGGTGCCGCCTCGGCTGCGCACGGCGTCGATCACGAACACGCCGTCGCCGGGCGAGCCGATCCCCAGCGAGTGGGCCTTGGTGGTCGGCTTGACCGGGTTGATCTCCGAGGCGCCGGTGAGGATCGCCTCGGCGATCGGGTTGCAGCCCTCGGGCTGGGCGATGTCGATCTTGGTGTGGGCGGTCTCGGCGAGGCCGACCCGCTCGAGCTCCTGCAGGCCCTTGTGGATGCGCGAGGACAGCGTCCCGCCGGCGGCGGGGGAGACGATGTGGTCCGGCGCGCGCCACCCCAACTGCTGCACGATCTCGTACGCCTCGGTCTTGGCACCCTCGGCGTAGAACGGGCGCAGTGTGATGTTGGCGAACTCCAGGCCGGTCGCTTCCGCGAGGGCGCGGCACGCTTTGTTGGCTTCGTCGTAGTTGCCCTCGACCTGGCACACCTGGGCGCCGAGCGCGCGGCAGGCGTGCGCCTTGGTGGACTCCAGGCGGTTGGGGTAGAACACGTACGCTGCCACCCCCGCCTTCGCGGCCAGCGCGGCCACCGCGGTGCCGACGTTGCCCGTCGAGACGCACCCGATCTCCCCGCGGCCGAGCTCCAGCAGGCGCGCCACCGCCATGCTCACGACGCGGTCCTTGTAGGAGAGGCTTGGGCGGGAGGTGGAGTCGTCCTTGAGGTACAGGTTGCGCAAGCCCACCGCCGCGCCCAGCCGGTCGGCCTTGATCAGCGGCGTGAAGCCCGCGTACTCGCCGACCCGTGTCGTGCCGACGGCGTCGTGGATCGGCAGCAGCTCCTCCAGGAACCAGATGTTCAGCGGGCGCCCCTCCAGCGGGGTCTCGCGGATGCGCTGCGCGGCGAGCTCGTAGTCGTAGTCGACGTCGAGGCTCTTGCCGCACTGCGGGCAGTACGCCCCACCCTCGGCGAGCGGGGTGCGCACATCGCATTTACGGCACACCAGCTCGGTCGCGCAGGAGCGGGTCCGCTGGCAGTCCCCGACGTGGTCTCGTGCAGTGGTCATCCGCTTCTACTCACATGATGGCAGAGCGTGAGGTCGCCGGAATGGTCATATCCGGTGAACGTCCGCAGCGTTGGGATCGGCGCGGGCCGCCACCGCCACGGGGCTGTTTCTCTCCAGCGCGGGACTCTGCGGCTCGGAGCTCTGCGGGTCGGGGCTCTCCGGCGCGGGACCCTGCGGCCACGTCGGCTCGACCCCCGGCTCGGCGAGGCCCGACGCCTGCCACAGCTCCTCGCCGACGTGCGGGGCGAACGGCATCAGCACCCGCGCCATCAGCCCCAGCGCCTCGCGCAGCGCCTCGTGGTCCTCACGGCACAGCGCGCCGCTGTGCTTGACGACGCGCTTCTCGTAGTCCTTGATGCGGTCCAGCAGGCGGATCGTGTTGCGCACCGCGCTGTGCATCTCGAGCTCCGCGAGCTCCTCGGTGATCTTCGCCACGGCGGTCTCGCACCACTTCTCAAGGCGCCTGCGCAGATGCTCGGTGCGTCGCGGGTCGAGCTCCGCGGAGTCCTCGACGTCCTGGGCGAAGCGGGCCTGGGAGTACGCCCACAGGTTGTGCAGGAAGCGGCTGCAGTACTGCACCGCGCTGTCGCTCCAGTTCAGCGACTTCTGCGGGCGCGCCGCCCACAGCACCGCCATCCGCACGGTGTCCGCGCCGAAGGACTCGACCAGCTCGTCGGGGTCCACGACGTTGCCGAGGTGCTTGCTCATCTTGCGCCCGTCGCGGATCACCATCTCGTGCATCAGCGCGCCCGCGAACGGCTCGCCGTCGGCGAGGAACGCGAGCGGACCGAGGTCGCGCAGCGCCTTCGTGGTGATGCGCTGGTCGAACATGAAGTTGCCGCTGTCGGACCCCGCGACGAGCCGCTCGGAGGGCAGCCACGCGCGCAGGTCCTCGAGCGCGAGGATCTCCTCGAGGGGACGCTCGCGCTCGCGCTCGGGCACACACGCGGGAATCCACAGCCACAGCGCGTCGAAGTGGCAGTCCAGCGTATCCGTCTCGCGCTTTGCGGGCTCCCCGCAGCGGGGGCACGTCGTGTTCACGAAGTCCTCGCGCTCGGCGAGCGGGTTGCCGGCGCCGGTCGGTTTCAGGTCGCGCGGTAGCTCCACCGGCAGCTGCTCCTTGGGCACGGGCACCGCCCCGCAGCTCTCGCAGTACACGATCGGGATCGGCGTCCCCCACGAGCGCTGGCGGGAGATCGAGAAGTCGTTCGCCTTGTACCGCACTGTGGGGCGCGCGTTGTCGAGGGTTTTTTTTGATGGGTTGGAGTTCGCATGGGGAGGCGGGGGCGAGCTCAAACTGCCCGGCGGGGTGCCGACGTGCGCGTTGGAGTTCGCGTGGTCAGGCCGGGGTGAGCTCAAACTGCCCGGCGAGGTGCCAACGTGCGCGTCGGGTGTCGCACGGTCCCCCGAGGACAGCCGCTGGGCGATCAGCTCGTCGGTGCGGTCGTGCTCGGGGATCCCGAGCACCGCCGTGGCGCCGAAGCGCTCGTCCACGGCCGGGGACACGAGTAGCGGCAGCGGGGGGCCGCCGGGCAGCGACACGGTGCACCCGGTGTCCACCAGCGCGACCGTCTCCGCGCCCCGCGAACTGCGCTCCCACCCACCCTGGCGCATCTCCTCCAGCTCCTCCACCGCGGCCCCCGTCGTCCACCGCTCGACCTCGGGGTGCTTGGGGCTCATCAGCACGAACCGCGCGCTCTCCAGCGCCTCGGCGTGGGGGGTGAACACGGTCAGCTCGCGCCCGTCCGGCGCGGTGGCCTCGATCTCGACTCCATCGGTGCGCCCGAGCACGAAGCGCTGGCTCGCCAACGACGTCTCGTCCCATTTCTGCAGCTCCTCCAGGCGACTGTCGTTCTCCTCCAGGTAGGCGCTGACGCGCAGATACCACTGCGGGCGCTGCACCAGCCGCACGGGGTTGTGGCAGCGCCAGCACGTGCCGTCCTCGACCTGGATCGTCGCGAGTGTCGTCTGGCACGTCTCGCACCAGTCCACGCTGGCGCTGCCGTGGTAGATCAGGCCGGCCTCTAGGAGCGTCAGGAAGAGCCACTGTGACCACCGGTACATGACCGGGTCGGAGCTCATGAACGTGCGCTCCCACCCGAAGGAGAACCCGAGCCGTTTGAGCTGGCCGGTCATGTGCTCCGCGCACCGCGCCACCCACTCGGCCGGGGACTCTCCGTTGGCGATCGCCCCGAGCTCTGCGGGCAGCCCGAAGGCATCGAAGCCGAACGCGAACAGCACCGGCTCACCGCGCGCGCGCTGGAAGCGAGCGTACGCGTCTCCGATCGCGTAGCTGCGCACGTGGCCGATATGCACGTTCCCCGAGGTGAACGGTGCCGACGCCTTGATGTATATGCCGCTCTGCCCCGTCGCCACCGTTGGCGTGCGGAAGGCGTCCCGCGCCTCCCACTCGCGCTGGCGGCGCTGCTCGATCGCGTGGGGGTCGTAACCCGCCGGCCGCTCCCCGGTCGGTCCTCCGCCGTTGCCCGCAGGTATTCCGCTGTTCACACGGCGAGGATATACGTGGTGCCCGCCGAGCCCGGTACGTGCACCCGCCCCGGGTGCGCGTACGAACTCCAACGCAGCCCGTTGGCACCCAGTCGGGCTGTTTGAGCTCGCCCTGGTCTCGCTGTGTGCACTCCGACGCGGCCTTCGGCACCCACCCGGGTCGGTTGGGCTCGCCCCGGGTGCGCGTGCGAACTCCAACGCAACCCGTTGGCACCCGGTCGGGCTGTTTGAACTCGCCCCGGCCTCGCCATGCGAACCCCAACCCCTTCTCCCTCTGCCTCTCGGTGCTCATCCGCGCGGGCTGCAATGATGCAGCGATGGAGATCGAGATCGGACGCGGCAAGAAAGGCCGTCGCGCGTACGGGTTCGACGACATCGCGATCGTGCCCTCGCGGCGCACGCGCGACCCCGACGACGTGGACATCTCGTGGAAGCTTGGGCCCTACCAGTTCGAGCTGCCGATGATGGCCTCCGCGATGGACGGGGTGGTCTCGCCCACCACCGCCGGCATCATCGGGCGGCTGGGCGGCCTCGCGGTACTCAACTTGGAGGGCATCTTCACCCGCTACGAGGACGCCGACGCTCAGCTACGGCGGATCGCCGCGCTGCCCCGGGAGACTGCCACACGCGAGATGCAGGAGATTTACCGCGAGCCGGTCAAGCCTGAGCTGATCGCCCAGCGCATCGAGGAAATCAAGCAGCACAAGGTCGTCGTGGCCGCCTCTCTGACCCCCCAGCGCGTGCTGCGCTACCACGAGCTCGCGCTTGAGGCGGGACTTGACGTGCTCGTGATCCAGGGCACGGTCGTCTCCGGCGAACACGTCTCCACCGTCTCGGAGCCGCTCAACCTCAAGGAGTTCATCCCCTCCCTGGACGTGCCGGTCGTCGTCGGCGGCTGCGCCTCCTACCACACGGGCCTTCACCTGATGCGCACCGGCGCCGCTGGCGTGCTCGTCGGGGTGGGGCCGGGCGCGGCGTGCACCACGCGCGGGGTGCTCGGCATCGGGGTGCCGCAGGCCACGGCGATCGCGGACGTCGCGCACGCGCGCTCCACGCACATGCTCGAGACCGGCGACTACGCGATGGTGATCGCCGACGGCGGGATGCGCAACGGGGGGGACGTCTCCAAGGCGATCGCGCTCGGCGCCGACGCCGTGATGATTGGCTCGCCGCTCGCCCGCGCCCACGAAGCGCCCGGGCACGGCTTCCACTGGGGGATGGCCACCTTCCACCCGACGCTCCCGCGCGGCGCGCGCGTGGCGACCGTTCAGAACGGCACGCTCGAGGAGATCCTCGTCGGCCCCGCGCGCGAGAACGACGGCACCTTCAACCTCTTTGGCGGCCTGCGCACCTCGATGGCCACCTGCGGGCACAAGGACCTCGCCGAGTTCAACCGCGCGGAGGTCGTCGTCGCCCCCTCCCTGCAGACCGAGGGCAAGGCGCTCCAGCGCGACCAAGGCGTGGGCATGGGTGCGGTCAACGGGCGGGCGGCTGCGCTGGTCAATGAGTGATCCCGCGGCCTCGGTGTTGGTGCCCGTCGCCGATGGGCCGCCGGCCGTGTCCGAGTCCGCCCCCGCCCCCGCAGCCACCGCCTCGCCTGCGGGCGCGTCCACCGTCGAGCGGCGCCCCGCTGAGCGCGGGGTCGCCCAGCGCAGAGACGGAGCGCCCGTGGCCACCGACACCGTTGTGGTGCTCGACTACGGCGGTCAGTACTCGCAGCTGATCGCGCGGCGGGTGCGCGAGTGCGGGGTCTTCTCGGAGCTGCTGCCCCACCACGTGCCGCTCGCGGAGATCGCGGCGCGCCGCCCGCGCGGGATCATCCTCTCGGGGGGGCCCGCCTCGGTGTACGCGCCGGACGCTCCGAGCCTGGAGCTTGGCCTCTTGGAGCTCGGGGTCCCGGTGCTCGGCATCTGTTACGGGATGCAGCTGCTCGTGCACTCCCTCGGCGGGCGCGTCGAGCAGGCGGAGGTGGGGGAATTCGGGCGCTCGGACCTCACGGTGGACGAGCCGGGGGTGCTGCTGCGCGGCACCCCGCGGGAGCAGACTTGCTGGATGTCCCACCGCGACACCGTCTTCGCCCCGCCCCCCGGGTTCACTGCGCTCGCGCACACCTCCACCTCGCCGGTGGCCGCGGTCGAGCACGTTGAGCGGGGCCTCTTTGGCATCCAGTTTCACCCCGAGGTCGTCCACACCCCCTACGGTCAGGCGATCCTCGAGCGCTTCCTCGCCGAGGTGTGCGAGTGCCCCCCGACGTGGTCGGCGGCCTCGATCGTAGAGGACCAAGTCGCGCGCATCCGCGCGCAGGTGGGGGAGGGGCGGGTGATCTGCGGGCTCTCCGGCGGCGTCGACTCCTCGGTGGCCGCGCTGCTCGTGCACCGCGCGGTGGGCGACCAGCTGACCTGCGTATTCGTCGACCACGGCTTGATGCGCAAGGACGAGGGCGAACAGGTTGTTGCGACGTTCCGCGACACCTTCCGGGTGCCGCTCGTCGCGGTGGACGCCGAGGAGCGGTTCCTGCGCAGACTGCGGGGGGTCACCGAGCCCGAGGCCAAGCGCAAGGCGATCGGGGCCGAGTTCATCCGCGTCTTCGAGGAGGAGGCCGCGCGACTCGATGGGGCGTCCTACCTGGTGCAGGGCACGCTCTACTCCGACGTGATCGAGTCCGGCGGGGGTACGGGAGCGGCGACGATCAAGTCCCACCACAACGTCGGGGGCCTGCCCGACGACCTGCGCTTCGAGCTGGTCGAGCCCCTACGCGCCCTCTTCAAGGACGAGGTGCGCGCGGTCGGCACGGAGCTCGGCCTACCCGAGCGCCTGGTCTGGCGCCAGCCCTTCCCCGGCCCTGGCCTCGCGATCCGGATCGTCGGGGGCGAAGCGACGCGGGAGCGCCTCGACGTGCTGCGCGAGGCCGACCACATCCTGCAGGAGGAGATCCGCCGCGCGGGCCTCTACCGCGAGCTCTGGCAGTCCTTCTGCGTGCTCCCCGACGTGCGCACCGTCGGCGTGCAAGGCGACGAGCGCACCTACGGGTACGTCGTTGTGATCCGCGCGGTCACCTCCGACGACGCCATGACCGCGGACTGGGCGCGGCTGCCCTACGACCTTCTGGAGACCATCGCCTCGCGCATGATCGGCGAACTGCGCGAGGTCAACCGGGTTGTGCTCGACATCACGTCGAAGCCACCAGGCACGATTGAGTGGGAGTGATCTCGGCCTCGTCGATCGCTTTTGTGTACCGATAGGAGATCAGCCACAACAATGCCGTGGACATCGGTTGAAGGTGCTCAACGGGGGGCAAACGCCATGGGGTCAGGTGTGGCGCTCGCGCGGTCGGAGGGGATGGAATCCGTAGGCTGCGTGCATGGCCGATCGAGAAGACATCATCCGGAAGGCGGCGGAGCGGCGCCTCGCCGTCGAGCGAACAAAGCAAGCCAGAATCTCAGGGGAGTCGTCGCCTTGGCCGCCGCCCGGCAAACGTACAGAGCAACAGCAGGTCGAAGTCGAAGCCTACGAAGTCGCCGTCGCGTGGCTCAAAGAGAAGTGGGGGGACGAACCTGGGTGTCCCTACTGCGGAAACAACGAGTGGTCGGTCGGGGTACCTACGCAGCTCACCACGCGCCCTCGTATGGCGCCAGCACCGACCTTTGGTTCGTTGCCCGCTGTCTTCCCGGTCATGTGCACGAACTGCGGGCAGACAACGTTCGTCAGCGCGATTCTTGCGGGGATCGTGCCACAGCCCGGCGAGGAGTCGTGAGCACGTCCGAGAGCAAGCCGGGCGGATATGTCCCAGACGCACCACCGGTCCCGCCGATTGTCCACGACTCCGATCAACCCGTACGTGTGCGGCGAGGGGAGCTGCGCGATTGGGCCGATGAAGTAGAGCAGGTCGTGCGCACCCCGATTGAGGCACCGGGCCTGTGGAAGTCGGCAGGGGTCGGGATCGTGATCGCAGCGATTTTCCTTGGTGGCGGTCTTGCTGTTGCCTATACGCCAAAGAATGCCCCTAAACCCGACCCATGGATCGTCGTTCCAGCAGCAGCGGTCTTCATTGTCGGGGTCTTGCTCTTTTTGTTCACCGAAAAGGTGGATAAGGAAGCGAAAGCCGCTGGCTATAGCCGCGCGAGTGTGCTTGCGGACAAAATCCGGCATGCGGATGTCAGGACGCCCGAAGGACGCGCTGGCGACAGTGCCGATCCAAACTGACCACTGCTCGCGATCTTCGTGGGAGACGCGTGGCGGGTCTCGGTGACGGGAGTGCCATGTCGCCGGTCACCGAACGTTGCGGGAGACTGCGGGGATGCTACGTCGTGCGGGGATGCTACGTCGCGTGATCGAGTTGCAGCACGGTGAGGGTCGCGTGCTTGGCGACCTCGGCGGCTAGGGCGCCGTCCTTCGTTGCAAGCGGCTCGTCGAGCTGCTCAGCGAGAGCGACGAACAGCGCGTCGGCCGTGGTGAGGTTGCGTCGCAGCGTCCACGCGCGTTGACGTAGTGGAAGGCTGGGAAAGAGCTCTACAGAGAGATCGCCGAGATCCTCCACCGCACCCGCGGCACGGTGATCTGCGACTGATCCTCGAAACGTCTCACGCCGCAGAACGGCGAGCACCTCGAACGTCAGCAAGTCGGGTGCCGCCAGCTCGCCCTCGCGCTCCATGAGCGTCTCAACCTGCTTGGCGACGCCGACACCGAGCAGGAAGTCGACGACCCCGGAGGTGTCGATGACGGTCACTCGCCTCGATCGCGAATCGCGCGGACGACTACCTCGCTTGGCTGCGCAAGCTCAGCGGTCCCACGAGCCTTAATGCGCGCGGCCAGTTCGTTCGGCGTTGGTCGGGAAGCTGTGCGCGCGAGCACCTCGCGCACGTACTCGGATAGGGATACGCCTGCGACGGCCGCCCGTGCCTTCAGGGTGTGATGCACCTCATCTGGTACATCTCGGATCTGCACTAGGACTCCCATACGGTCCGTAATGATAGCATACGCACTACATACCTATGCTCGGCTCAGGACGCGTGATCGGACACCGGGCACGTGATCCGACGTACTGGGGCATCGCGATCGAACGTCCGTGGTATTGGTGTCGGGCACGAGGGTCTGCGATCGCCTATCATGGGGCGCCTCGCCGCGCGCGGTACTCTGCGTGCGGCCTTTTTCACGTCATGAAGACCTACGTCGCCAAGCCCACCGACCGCGAGCGCAACTGGCTGCTCGTCGACGCCAACGGCAAGACCCTCGGCCGGCTGGCGACGCAGCTCGCTGACGTGCTGCGGGGCAAGCGCAAGCCTGAGTACACCCCGCACATCGACACGGGGGACTTCGTGGTGGTCATCAACGCGGAGAAGGTCGCGGTGACCGGCAAGAAGCGCACCGACAAGCGCTACTACCGCCACTCGGGCTACCCCGGCGGTTTGCGCTCGCGCAGCTTCGAGGAGATGCTCGCGCGCCGGCCCGAGGAGATCATCCGGATCGCGGTGAAGGGGATGATGCCCCGCAACCGCCTCGCGCGCAAGCAGTTGACGAAGCTCAAGGTGTACGCGGGGCCCGAGCACCCGCACGTCGCGCAGAAGCCCCAGCCGCTGGAGATCGAGGCCTGATGGCCGACGAGCCCACGCCCGAGGAGGAGCCCGTGCAGGAGCCGGCCTCCCCTGAGGAGGCCCCCGCGCAGGAGACGCCCTCGGCCGAGGAGGCCGTCGTCCAGGAGGAGCCGACGCCGCAGGAGCCGGTGGCCGAGGAGCCCGTCGCGGTGAAGCCCACGCCCGAGGAGCCCGCAGCCGAGGAGTTGGCAGCCGAGCTGGTGGTGGAGGAGCTGGTCGAGGAGGCCGCGGAAGAGTTGGTCGAGGCGGTCGCGGAGGAGCTGGTGGAGGAGATGGTGGAAGAGCTGGTGGCCGAGGAGGCTGCCGCTGAGGTCGCCGCCGAGGAGCTGGAGCTGGAGGCTGAGGAGGAGGACGAAGAGGAGCCCGCTCCCCGCGTGAAGCCCGCGGTGCCGGGGGCGCACCTCGAAGTCGACATCGTCCCCGAAGGCGTGGACCCGCTGGGGCGCGACGTCCCCGAGGACCCCTACGCGATCGAGGATGAGGATGCCGAGGCTGCCGAGGAGCAGGAGGAGGCGGAGGAGCAGCTTCCCCAGCCGATCTCCACCGCCGCGATCGACCTCGCCGCGGGCGCGCGCTACCACGCGACGGGCAAGCGCAAGACTGCGATCGCGCGCGTGACGCTGCGGCCCGGCACCGGGGCCTACAAGATCAACGGGCGCACCCTGGAGGAGCACTTCCCGCGCGTGACGCTGCAGCGCAACATCCGCCAGCCACTGGAGACCGTCGGCTACGAGGAGCGCATGGATGTGGTCGCGCGCCTGCACGGCGGCGGGATCTCCGCCCAGGCGGGCGCCCTGCGCCACGGGGTCTCCCGGGCGCTGCTGGAGGCCGATCCCAACCTGCGTGGCGAGCTCAAGCGCCGCGGCTTTTTGACCCGCGACTCGCGCGCCAAGGAGCGCAAGAAGGCCGGTCTGAAGAAGGCGCGCAAGCGTCCGCAGTTCTCCAAGCGGTAGTTGGGGCCCACGCCCCAATACCTGCTCCGCGCCCCTCGCGGCGATCGCGCTCCGTCACGGGGTATCCTCTCGCCGGCGCCTGGGGGCGGCTTTGTCCAGCGATCGTGGAGAAGGTCAAGTCGTCTGTGCCAGCCGCCGAGTCCCCGATGAGTGCCGACCCTTGCGCCTGAGGACCACTTCGTGACCCGTCACCTGTTCGGGACCGACGGGGTGCGCGGCGTCGCTGGAGAGCTCTTGAGTGCGGAGCTCGCGCTCGCTCTCGGCCGCGCGGCGACTGCGCTTGCCGCCGCAGAGCGCCCCCAGGTGCTCATAATCCGCGACACCCGGGAGTCTGGGGAGATGCTCGAGGCCGCGCTTGCCGCCGGGGTCAGTGCCGCCGGCGGGGACGCGCTGCTCGGTGGAGTGCTGCCCACTCCCGCCGCGCCGCTGCTGATCGCCCGCTACGGCTTCGACCTCGCAGCTGTGATCTCCGCCTCGCACAATCCCTACCAGGACAACGGCATCAAGTTCTTCGGCGCCGACGGCTTCAAGCTCTCCGACGAGACCGAGCTCGAGATCGAGCGAGCGCTGGAGGATGGGACGGGCGCCGGCGCCGGGGAGATCGGGCGCGTACGCGAGCTGCGGGGCACGGGGGAGGACTACCTGCGTGAGCTGCACACCCGCTTCGCCGAGCTCGACCTGCACGGGCTCGACGTGCTGCTCGACTGCGCCCACGGCGCCACCTACCGCGTCGCGCCGGAGATCTTCAGGCGCCTCGGCGCGGACGTGTCTGTGGTCGCGGAGCACCCCGACGGGCGCAACATCAATGCCGGCTGCGGCTCCACCCACGTGGAAGAGCTCGCGCGGCGCGTGCTCGCGGGCGGCCACGCCGTCGGCTTCGCCTTCGACGGCGACGGCGACCGCGTGCTCGCCGTGGACGGCGCCGGGGAGATCGTGGACGGCGATGAGCTGATGGCGCTCGCTGCGCTGCACCTCAAGCGCGCCGGGCGCCTCGCTGGCGGGGGTGTGGTCGTCACGGTGATGACCAACTACGGCTTCCACGCCGCGATGCGCGACGCCGAGATCGAGGTCTCCTGCACCAAGGTCGGGGACCGCTACGTGCTGGAGGAGCTCCGCGCGCGCGGCTGGGTGCTTGGCGGGGAGCAGTCTGGGCACATCATCGACACCGGCTTCAACCGCTCCGGGGACGGCATCGCCTCAGCGCTGCTCGCCCTCGAGGCGCTCGCGGGCGCTCCGCTAAGCGAACGCCACGCGATGCGCAAGCTCCCCCAGCGGCTCGTCAACGTGCGCGTGCGCGACCGTGGGGCGCTGGAGAGCGCCGACACGGTGACCGCGGCCGTGCGCGCCGCAGACGAGGCCCTCTCCGGGCGCGGGCGCGTGCTCGTGCGCCCCTCGGGCACCGAGCCGCTCGTGCGTGTGATGGTCGAGGCGCCCACCGACGCGGAGGCCGACGAGGTCTGCGCGCGGCTCGTGGCGCTGGTCGAGCGCGAGCTGGCCTGAGCGGCCTCGCGCGCCGCCACAGCTTCCCACCCCACGGGGCCTCTACCGTAATGCGTCTCTCCCGGTAAGCCGGTTCACACAGGTGGGGCCTGCGGACATCTGTTCTATCCCCTCGCGGGCCGGTGGTATCTTCGAAAGCGACCTCCATTCGGAGACGGGATTCGGTGCGGCGCCAGTGGCCCCCGGTTCCCCACCGTTCGCGAAAGGACCCGATCGCCTGTGTGTGGAATCGTTGGCTACGTCGGCAGGCGGGAGGGCGGGCCTCCGGTCAAGGAGCTGCTGCTCGCTGGCCTGCGCAAGCTCGAGTACCGCGGCTACGACAGCGCCGGCATCTCCGTGATCGTCGATGAGCGCATCGAGGCCGTGCGCGCCGTGGGCAACCTGCGCGCGCTGGAAGCCAAGCTGCGCGAGGGTGGGCGAGGCAGGGTCGATGCGGAGGGGGCTGTGGAGGCGCCCGTGGCAACCCTCACACGGCCCTCCACCACAGGTATAGCCCACACCCGCTGGGCCACCCACGGGCGTGTGAGCGAGGAGAACGCCCACCCCCACTTCGACACCGAGGACCGCATCCACGTGGTGGTCAACGGCATCGTCGAGAACTACATGCCGCTGCGCGAGCGTCTGCGCGCCGAGGGCTGCGCCTTCACCTCCGAGACCGACGCCGAGGTGATCGCCCACCTGATCGCCCACCACTACGCCGGCGAGCTCGCCGCCGCGGTGCGCGGCGCCTACGCCGAGCTGCAGGGCCACTTCGCGTTCGTCGCGATGAGCCTCGACGAGCCCGAAACGTTGGTGGGCGCCCGCCGCGAGTGCCCGCTGGTGGTCGGCCGCGGCGAGGGCGAGCAGTTCGTCGCCTCCGCCGTGCCCGCCTTCCTGGCGCAGACCCGCACCGTGCAGTACATCGAGAACGGCGAGCTGGTCGTGCTGGAGCCCGACGGCGTCACCGTGATGACGCCCGACGGGGTCGTCGTGCAGCGCGAGACCGAAACCGTGGATTGGGACGAGGAGGCCGCCGAGAAGGGCGGTTTCGAGACGTTCATGCTCAAGGAGATCCACGAACAGGCCGACGCCGTCGCCGAGACGATCGCCGACCGCACCGCCCGTGGGGACGGCGTGGAGCTCGACGAGCCGGGGGCGCTCGACGAGGGCCTGCTCGCCGGCGTGCAGCGCATCGTGATGGTGGCCTGCGGCACCGCCTACCACGCCGGCCTGATCGGCCGCTACGCGATCGAGGAGTGGGCGCGCGTGCCCGTCGAGATCGACGTCGCCTCGGAGTTCCGCTACCGCAACCCCGTCCTCGGGCCGGGCGACCTCGTGATCGGGATCTCCCAGTCAGGTGAGACGGCGGACACCCTCGCGGCGATGCGCCTGGCGCGCGAGCGCGGCGCGACCGTGTTGGCGATCACCAACGTGATGGGCTCCCAGGCGACCCGCGAGGCCGACGGGGTGCTCTTCACGCGGGCCGGGCTCGAGGTCGGCGTGGCGGCCACGAAGACGTTCGTCTGCCAGATCGCCGTGCTCTACCTGCTCGCCCTGCGCCTCGCCGAGCTGCGCGGCACGCTGCCCCCGGCGCGCCTGTCCGAGCTGGTCGCGGACGTCAAGCGCCTGCCCCACTGCATCGCTGAGGTCACCGGCCCCGACGACGGCTCCGGCGGCGTCGTCCCCCAGGTCAGGCGCGTCGCCGCCGAACATTGGCAGAGCGAGTTCTTCCTCTACATCGGCCGCCACGTCGGGCTGCCCGTCGCGCTGGAGGGAGCGCTGAAGCTCAAGGAGATCTCCTACATCGCCACCGACGCCTACGCCGCCGGGGAGATGAAGCACGGCCCGATCGCGCTGCTCGACGACTCCACCCCCGTCGTCTGCGTCGCCACCGACTCCCCGGTGCTGGAGAAGGTCGCCTCCAACATCCAGGAGGTCCGCGCCCGCGGTGCCCACGCGATCGCGGTCACCACCGCCGGCTCGGAGGAGATCCTCGGGCACGTCGACGCCGCGATCCCCGTGCCGGCCGTCGACTGGATGCTCCAGCCGATCCTCGCGGTGATCCCACTGCAGCTTTTGGCCTACGAGATCGCCCGCCGCCGCGGCCTCAACGTCGACCAGCCGCGCAACCTCGCGAAGACCGTCACGGTCGAGTAGGTCGCCCCGGTTTCCAGCGGGTGCGCACGGACCTGCGGCGCCTGCGCCGGCTCCGCCGGAGCTTGCACGGACCTGGCCCACGCGTAGGAAACGGGCGCGGGCCATTAGGATCGCTGTTCATGGGAGCCCTCCCCGAGTGGTGCCTGCTGCTGCCCGACGCCGCGGCGATGCGTGCGATCGACCGCTGGGCGATCGACGCGCGGGGAGTCCCCTCGCTCGAGCTGATGGAGCGCGCCGGGGAAGGGGTCGCGCGCGCTGTGGAGGAGCTGGCGCCTGACGGCCCTGTGACCGTCGTCTGCGGCAAGGGCAACAACGGCGGGGACGGTCTGGTCGCCGCGCGCCTGCTCCGCGGGGCCGGCCGCGAGGTCGCCGTCCTCGCCGCCGGTCCCCCCGATGAGCTGGGAGGCGATGCGCGCGAGAACCTTCTGCGCCTTCCTGGTGCACCGCCCGTGCAGCTTGGCCCCGGGGCAGCCGGCGGTGGTGGCCCGCAGTCGCTCGCCGTGCGCGGGGAGACACCTCTCTCGGCGTCCTCTATATCCCCGGAAATTGTGGAGCACCTCCGCGGCTCCGCCACGATCGTCGACGCGCTGCTCGGCACCGGCTTCGCAGGCGAGCCCCGCGGGACCGTGGCGGAGGCGATCGACGCGGTGAACGCCGCCGGAGCGCCCGTGGTGAGCGTGGACGTGCCCAGCGGCGTGGACGCCTCCACGGGCGTCGTCTGCGCGAGGGCTGTAGGCGCCGCCGTCACCGTTACCTTCCACGCCGCCAAGCCGGGTCTCTGGATACACCCGGGCAAGGCTCACGCGGGGGTGGTACGCACGCTCGACATCGGCATCCCTCGCGGTGCCCCCGACACGGCCGAGTCGCCAGTCGGTCTGATCGACCCGTCGGTGCTTGCCGGGCTCCCGCGCCGCGGAGCGTCCTCGACGAAGTTCTCAAGCGGCCACGTGCTCGTGGCCGGGGGCTCGCGCGGCCTGATCGGGGCGCCGCGCATGGCCGCCCAGGCGGCGATGCGAACAGGGGCCGGGTACGTGACGGCGTGCGTGCCGGCCTCGCTGCAGGGGATCCTCGCGTCGGGCGGTCCCCCTGAGCTGATGACCCGCGACCTGCCCGACGAGGACGGCGCCCACAGCGCGGCCGGCGTGGAGGGCGTGCTCGAAGCTGCCCAGCGCGGGGGCGCACTGGCGCTCGGGCCCGGCCTCGGGCGCAGCCCCGGGGCGTTCGCGTTCGCCCGCGAGCTCGCCCGCCGCGCCCCCACCGCGACCGTGATCGACGCCGACGGCCTGAACGCCCACGCCGGGCGCCTGTCCGAGCTCGCCCGGCGTGAGGCCCCCACCGTGCTCACCCCCCATGCGGGCGAGCTCGGCCGGCTGTTGGAGCTGCCCAGCGAGGAGATCGAGCGCGAGCGTCTGCGCCACGTGCGCGCCGCCGCGCAGCTCGCGCAAGCTGTCGTGGTGCTCAAGGGCGACGACACCCTGATCGCGAACCCCCCCGGCTCCGGGTCCGACCCAGGCGTGGTCGCCGTCAGCCCCGGACACAGCCCCGCACTGGCCACCGCGGGCACCGGCGATGTGCTCACCGGGGTAATCGCTGCCCTGCTCGCCCAGGGCCTGGACCCGTTCGCCGCCGCTGCCGCCGGCGTCTGGTTGCACGCCGCCGCGGGGCGCGCCGCCGCGCACAAGCTGGGTGCCGCGGAGGGCGTGATCGCCTCCGACGTGATCGCCGCGCTGCCCGCCGCGCGGACCGGAGCGGGGCAGCGATGAGCGCGGGTCGCGTGTGCGTGTGCGAGGAGAGGACGCAGCCGTGAGCGTCGATCGCGCCGTCGCGCGCGTCAACCTCGCCGCGATCGAACGCAACTGCCGGCGCCTCGGCGCCGAGCTGCGCGAGGGTGTCCAGCTGTGCGCCGTCGTCAAGGCCGACGGCTACGGCCACGGGCTGCTCCAGAGCGCCCGCGCGGCGCTCGCCGGGGGCGCGACGTGGCTCGCGGTCGCGAGCGTTGCCGAGGCGCGCGAGCTCGTCGATGAGGTGTGTCTGACAGAGGAGGGGCCCGACCGAAGCCGGGAGACACGCGCCTTCGGCGCTGGCCGATCTGGGGATGCGAGCGGAGCGAGTGTCTCCCCAATCGGTCCCCGTTTCGACCAGCCGGCCTTCGGCCGGCTGCGCCACCCTCCCAGGGCCCGCCTGCTCGTGCTCGGGCCGCTGCGTCCACTGGAGGTAGAGGAGGCGGTCTTCCTGGACATGGAGGTGGTCGCCTGGCAGGAGGACCTCGTCGGCCACGTCGGCGAGCTCGCGCAGGACATGGGCAAGAGCGCCCGCGTGCACGTCAAGCTCGACACCGGGATGGGGCGCTTCGGCGTACGCGACCCCGAGCGCGCCTCGCGCGTGGTGGCCGCCGCCGCGGCCGACCCGCACGTGGAGCTCGCCGGGGTCATGACCCACTTCGCCACCGCCGACGAGCGCGGGGACGCCTTCTTCGAGGTGCAGCTGCGGCGCTTCACCGAGTGGGCGCAGGGCGTCAAGCGCGAGCACCCCGAGGTGCTCGCGCACGCCGCCAACAGCGCCGCGGTGCTACGTGACCCCGCCGCCCACTTCGACATGGTGCGCTGCGGCATCGCGATCTACGGCATGGACCCGTTCGGCGAGGACCCGCTCGCGCGCGAGCTGGAGCCCGCCCTGGAGCTGAGCTCCTACGTGGCCGCCGTCAAGCGCTGTGCCCCCGGCGAGAGTACCGGCTACGGCCGCCGCTTCGTGGCCGCCGCCGACACTCACCTCGGCCTGCTCCCGATCGGCTACGGCGACGGCTGGCGGCGGGGGCTCTCCGGCGACGCCGAGGCGCTAATCGCCGGACGCCGGTACCCGCTGGTGGGGACAGTCAGCATGGACTCCGTCGCCGTCGACCTCGGCCCCGACCCGATCGCACTCGCGCTGCTCGACCAGCCCGCCGTGCTGATCGGTGCCCAGGGCGCCGAGCGGATCACCGCCGAGGAGCTCGCGCGGCGCCTGCACACGATCAACTACGAGGTCACCTGCGGGCTGACCGCGCGGGTCGCCCGCGTGCACCACAGTGACGACGGGGTGGCGCAACTTGCCGGCGACGGATGACCTCCTCGAGCTGATCCGCGCCGCGCTCGCCGGCCGGCCGGCGTGGCTGGTGGGCGGCGCCGTGCGCGACCGCCTGCTCGGCAGAGACACCCAGGACTACGACGTGGTGCTCGACGGCGACCCCCGTGTTGCAGCTCGTGCGATCGCCGGCACGGCCGGCCGAGCTTCGATCGGCAGGGCCACCGCGTTCGCGCTCTCCGAGGAGTACGGGGGTTGGCGCGTGGTCGCCCGCGACGGCTCCTGGCAGATCGACGTCGAGCGGCTGCGCGGCGACTCGCTGGAGGAGGATCTCGCGCTGCGCGACTTCACCGTCAACGCGATCGCCGAGCCGCTCGGCGAGCCGGGCGCCGGTGGCGGAGGCGGAGGCGGAGAGACGATCGATCCGCTGGGGGGCGTCGAGGACCTCGCCCGGCGGTGCCTGCGTGTGGCGGGCCCCCGGGCGTTCGCCCAGGACCCCCTGCGGGTGCTGCGCCTCGTGCGGCTGGCCGTCGAGCTCGACTTCGAGCCTGACGCCGCGACGCGCGCGCACGCACGCACGCACGTCGCTGGGCTGAGCGCCGTCGCCGGCGAGCGCGTGTTCACGGAGCTGTGCCGCATCCTCGACGCCCCCAGCGCTGTGCACGGCCTGGAGCTGATGGGGGAGGTGGGCGCCACTCCCGTCGTGCTCCCCGAGATCAACGCGTTGCGGGACGTCGAGCAGAGTCGCTTCCACCACCTCGACGTGTACGACCACACGCTCGAGGTGCTCGCCCAGACGATCGCGCTGCAGGGGGACCCCGCAGTGCTGGTGGGGCGCGAGCGCGGCCGGGAACTGGCGGCGCTGCTCGCGGAGCCGCTGGCCGACGGGCTGACCCGTGGGGGCGCGTTGCGCTGGGGTGCGCTGCTGCACGATGCCGCCAAGCCGCTGACGCGCGAGGTGCGTCCAACGGACGGGCGCGTCACCTTCATCGGGCACGACGCCCTGGGGGCGCAGCTCGCCCGCGAGGTGCTCGCCAGGTTGCGGGTGAGCGCACGGCTGCAGACGCAGGTGGCGGCGCTCGTGCGCCACCACCTGCGGTTGGGTTTTCTCGTGCACGACCCCCAGCCGCTGGCGCACCGCAGCGTGTTCGCCTACCTCTGCGCCTGCGAGCCCGTGGAGGTCGACGTCACGCTGCTGTCCGTCGCCGACCGCCTCGCCACCCGCGGAGACCGGGCTCAGGAGTCGATCGACGCGCACCTGGGCCTCGCGCGCACGATGCTCACGGACGCCCTCGCCTGGCGCGCCGACGGCTCGCCGCGGCCGCTGGTGCGCGGGGACGAGCTCGCGCGTGAGCTCGGCATTCCCAAGGGCCCGCGTCTGGGCGAGTTGCTGGAGGAGCTCGCCGCGGCCCGCTACGCCGGGGAGATCGCCACCCGCGCGCAGGCGCTCGAGCACGCGCGGCGGTTCCTCGCGGGTGCGGCCACTTGAGAGCGCTGGTCGGCGTACCCGCCGTGGCCGATTGCAGCCGGCCGTCGGGCCGACACGGGCGGAGGACTGTAGTCCTCACTCGGGCCACCCCGCGCGGCCCCATGTCGCTGGCTGGCGGGCACCAGCGGAGCCGACTGGCCGTGAGCCCGGTAGGCGGAGTTCAGGGTCGCGACCGCCAGCCTGTACGACTGCGCGGGGCGGTGGCCGGTAAAGGTGACCGTGAGCGAGCCGGACCCGCCGGGCAGCGGGATCGTCGCGCCGGCCACCGGTCCCTGCGCGGTTCGTGCGTGGCGCGCCCACGCGGGCAGCGTCCAGGTCAGGGCGGTGCCCGGGGTCAGGGCGCTCCTCCAGGTCAGGGTCTCCCCGCGGGCCGTCGAGCGCTCGGTAAAGGAGACGAGCCCACGGTCGGTGGGCGCGGCCGTGACGGTGATGTGCTGGCCCGGCTCAAGCCAGGCGGGGCTCGCGCCGCGCAGCAGGGCGACGCCGCCGCCGGGGATTTCGTCCACGAGCAAGTTGCGCAAGAGCGCCACGTAGTCGCCCGCGAAGGTGCCGTGGGGGGCCAGGTCGACTGCCGAGGCGCGGGGCCCGAACGGCGCGATGCCCCACTCCCAGCCGGCGTCGGTCGAGGTGGTGTGGACGAGCTCCGCGTAGAGGCCCGCGACCGCATCTGACGTGTCCCCGGCGGCGAGCTCGGTCTGAAAGACGCTGAACCCGAGGTAGTCGTGCAGGCTGTGGCCGTCTGCGTAGGTGGGCAGCCCCTGAACCGAATGCGCGCGCGCCCACGCCACCGTGGCGCTGACTGCGGGGGAGGTGGCGGGGAGGACCTGGACGGGGTAGGCCGCGTCGTAGTTTCCCCAGTCCTGGCCGCCGGGGGCATCGAGCACCGGCGGGATGTGCCCGGCGCGAGCGACAGCGACCGCGAGCGCGCGGTCCAGCGACGCCTCGAAGCGGTCGTCGACCGCCTGCCAGGCAATGGCCAGGTCACCGCGCCCGGCAAGGGTGGCGTCGGCGACCGCTGAGCGCAGCCCAGCGGCAGCCCAGAGGTCATCGCCGGTTATGTGTCCCTGAGCCAGCTCGTCGTCGTGCGGGTCACCCGGGGGCAGCAGCCCCAGCGGGTCGGTCGCCGTGACCGCGGAGAGCCAGTTGACCGCGGCGCCGATGCGAGTGAGCTGAGCGGCGGCGTAGGCGGGGTCCTGTGCGAGCTGCGCGTGCTGGTCGAGCGCCCACAGCGCCTGGCCGAACCCGTCGTACTGGCCGGCGCGGCTGATGAACAGCCCGTCGGGCTGCTGCAGGGTGTCCATGAACGCCAGGTTCTGCGCGGCCTGCGCGTGCAGGCCGGCGAGGTCGAGCGCGTTGGTCTCTAGCGCGGCGTCGCGGATCCAGAAGGCCTGGTACTGGAGCTTGTTGACGCCCTGCACCCAGCCGGAGGGGGTCAGGTAGCGCGAGGAGAGGATCTCGGTGAGCGCCGCCCGGTAGGTCGCCGACACCTTGGCCTCGGGGACGCTGATCTGCATCGCGCCCGCCTCTTCGGCTGCCCACGTGCGCCCCAGCTCCGCGCGGGCGCTCTGCAGCGGCACGCCGTCCAGGGCACGGTCGGCGGCGGGGATGGCGGAGGGCGGGTCGAGCGGGATCTGCCAGGTAAGGCTAAGCCGCCCGTGCGCCCGCAGGAGTGCCCTGAAGACCCTCGCGTCGTGGGGCGCGGTGAGCGTGCTCGCACTCGTGGTATGCAGCGGGCGGCTGGGGGCGGCGGGGCCGCGAGCCAGCAGCAGTCCGGAGCGGTCGAGGTCGCGTCCGGAGGTGCTGTAGAGAAACGCCGTGGAGAAGGGCTGCCCCGGCTGGTCGTAGAGCCCGGCGGGCTGGCCGGTCGCCGGGCGTTCGTAGCGGTAGGCGCCGGTCGGCAGGCCGCGCGCGCCGCGGACCTGGGGTCCGCGCGTGTAGGCGATCGCCAGCGCCACCTGGGCCTCCCGCGGACCGTCCGAGTCGTTGGTGGCGGTCACGGTGTCGTACGCGACGGGCCGGCCGGCGACGGCGACGGCAAAGATCGTCTGCGTGTAGCGCACCGGCCCGTCGGAGAGGGTGCTCGACAGCAGCGGCAGGGACGGGTTGGGCAGCGTGCGGGTCGGCTGGTCCCAGGCCGCCAGCCGCCGGCCGAAGCGCAGCTCGTACTCAGCCCAGCCGGTGTACAGGTCGCCCTCTGGCGTGATCTCGCCCCCGGAGACCATGCCGGGCACGGCGACCTGATCGGTTGGCGCTGAGAGAAAGCCTGTGGTTGGCAGGGTGGCGAGCGTGGCAGGCGGTGTGGCGACCACGGTCGGCGGGGTGCTGAGGGCGGCCCCGTTGGAGGGAGGGAAGCTGAGAGTGCACAGGACCGCCGCGGCGAGGGGGAGTGGCAGGCGACGCACCGAACGGGGGCGCATCGAACGGTGGCGGGGCGCGCCTGCGACGGCGGTGGGGGGCAGCGGGCGGCGCATGGAACGGTGGCGGGACCCGCCGGCGGTGGGGGAGGGCGGCAGGCCGTTCGAGTGTCCCATCGACTGTGGGGATTGTATTCTGGTCCGGTGCTTCGGACGACGCCATGACCGACCCTGTCCCCGACCCCGACTGCATCTTCTGCAAGATCGTCGCCGGCGAGCTGCCCGCCACGATCGTCGCACAGGACGAGCTCACGGTCGCCTTCATGGACATCAGCCCCGCAACCCGCGGCCACGCCCTGGTCATCCCCCGCCGCCACACGCGCGACCTGCTGAGCGTCGAGGCCGAGGATCTGCGCGCCACGACGGCCGCCGCGCAGCGCCTGGCCGAGCGAATGCGTGAGCGGCTGGGGGCGGAGGGGGTCAACCTGCTCAACTCCTGCGGCGCCGCCGCGTGGCAGACCGTCTTTCACTTCCACCTCCACGTGATCCCGCGCTACGCCGGGGATCCGCTGCGCCTGCCGTGGTCCCCCGCCGCGGGAGACCCCCAGGAGATCGCTGCCGCCGGGCAGGAACTCGCCCGCGCGTAGCGAACCGCTACATGACCGCAGCGAACCCGACCCGCCCAGCGAACCGCTACATAACCGTTCCCCTCGTGTTCATGCTCCGTATGCCCCACAGACCCCGTAGACCCCACAGGCTCAACCTGCGCCGCGCATCGACGCTGGCGCTCCTCGCGAGCGTCGGTCTGACGCTGGCGCTGCCCGCGAGCGGCGCGGCGAAGCTCTCCGAAGTGGGGGTGATTCCGGAAACGACGCCGCCCACTACGCCAAGCTGTCCAACCTCGTGCCTGGCTGTGACCCGCACGACCGGCTACCAGGTGAAGGTGGGCAGCACGCGCGGCCTGGTTGCTGCGCCCCGCGAAGGAACCGTCGTGGCGTGGACGGTCATGCTCGGCAAGCCCAACGCCACCCAGGTCAAGTTCTTCAACGCCAACGAGGGCGGGCCGGCGTCGGCCGCGATCGCCGTGCTGGCGCCCGCAACCAAGCCGAACCTCGCTTATAAGCTCGTGGCGCAGAGCCCCGTGGTGCCGCTCGAAAAGTACTTCGGCAAGACCGTCCAGTTCCCGCTCGCGAGCACGATCACCGTCAAGAAGGGCTACGTGATCGCGCTCGCCGTCCCCACGTGGGCGCCCGCGCTTGCGCTGGGCTTCACCAACGAAACCTCCTGGCGGGCGAGCCGGCCTCGTAGCCAGTGCTCGAGCACGAGCGCCCAATCGGCCCAGCAGCTCGGGGCGACCGTGCAGTACTACTGCCTCTACCGCCAGGCTCGCCTCACTTACAGCGCCACGCTGATCTCGACTCCGTAGGGCGCCCGCTGGGCGGCGCTGGCCGATCGGGGAGCGCATCTGGATCACCGATCGGTCTGCGTCCTCGGTCGCTCGTGTGCTGGCCGATATGGAGATCGCATCTGATCTCCTATCGGCACACTGCGCTCTCTGCGTCCTTGCCTCACTTGCCCAGCTAACACCCTCTACGGGCGTGGTTCCGTAGGATCGCGAGGGTGAGCAGGCGATGATCTCGATCACGAGCAAGTCCCCATATGCGGTGCTGGCCCTCGCCGAGCTGGCCCGCAGTGCGGGCGAGGGGCCGGTGCCGATCGGGGAGCTCGCGCGTCGGCGGGGGGTGCCGGTGCAGTTCCTGGAGCAGCTGTTCGCGGTGCTGCGCCGCGCGGGGGTGCTCACCTCCCAGCGGGGCGTCAAGGGCGGCTACCGCTTCGCCCGGGACCCCGCGACGGTGAGCGTGCTCGAGGTGGTGGAGCTGCTCGACGGCCCTCTCGGCCGCGACGCCCAGGGTGTCTTCGCGGACGCGGCGGCGGCGGCGCGCGAGGTCCTGGAGCGCACGACGATTGCCGACGTCGTCGAGCGTGAGGCTCGGGAAGCGGGCGCGAGCATCTACCACATCTGATTCAGGCCCGTCCGCCGTCAAACCCGTACAACGCGCGCCCGCGCCCGCTTGTTCGCGTACATCGCGCGGTCGGCAGCGTCCAGGGCAGTGGCGTCGTCGAGCGTCTCGCGGTCGAGCAGCGTGAAGCCGGTGGAGGCGGCGAGGCGCACGAGGGTCTCGCCGGTGTCGACGGTGCAGGTGGCGATCACCTGGCGGAGGTCCTCGCAGACGATCTCGGCGCCACGGAGGTCCATGTGGGGAAGCAGCACGGCGAACTCGTCGCCGCCGAGGCGTGCGACCAGGTCGGTGGCGCGCAGGCGCCGCGTGAGCATCCGCGCGACGGCGCGCAGCGCCTCGTCGCCGACGCGGTGGCCGTGGAGGTCGTTGACCGCCTTGAAGCCGTCGAGGTCGATCGCGATCAGCGCCGCCTGCTCCTCGTAGCGCTGGCAGCGCCCGACCTGGTGGCGGAGGTCGTGCTCGAAGAGGCGGCGGTTGCGTAGCCCCGTGAGCGGGTCGTGGTCGGCGAGGTGGCGTAGGTGCTCCTCCAGGCGCTTGCGCTCGGAGATGTCCTGCATCTGGACGATGAAGTGCAGCGGACGAAGCTCGCGATCGCGCACGAGCGAGACGGAGAGCAGCGCTGAGAGCGTCTCGCCGGCGGCGTTGAAGTAGCGCTTCTCGACCTGGTAGGTGGAGAGCTCCCCGTCCAGCAGCTGGCGGCGCCGGCCGGCGTCGTTGTCGCGGTCCTCGGGGTGGGTGAAGTCCTGGAAGCGGCGGCGCAGGAGCTCCTCGGAGGTGTAGCCGGTGATGTCGCAGAGCGCCTGGTTGACAAGCACCCAGCGGCCGTCGGGGTCGAGCAGGCCGGTGCCGAGCGGCGCGCGCAGGAAGACCTCCTCGAAGTGCTCGCGGGAGTGGCGCTCGGGCTGGCCCACCGCAGCGGGGTCGGGCTGCTCCGCGAGTGCGCGAGCGGGGTCGGAGAGGTCGAGGATCACGGCCACGCCGCTGGAGATCTCCGCGGAGGGGGGACCGCCGGCGGGGGCTAGTGGCCCCACGTCGAGCGCCAGCCGCGGGCGCCCGTCCGCCCCGAGGATCCTCCGCGAGCGCGTCTCCCCGCGCAGCGCGGAGCGGCAGAGCGGCTCGATCTGCAGCCAGAGCTCCGGCGCGAAGGACTCCGCAAGCGCGTGGCCCTCCCGGTAAGCCTGCGAGCTCGCGCGGGGCCCGAGCGCGCGACCGGCCGCGACGAGCAGCCGCAGGTCGGCGTCAAAGACGGCGATCAGGGCGCCGGGCAGATCTTCCCGAGGGAGGGACGCAGTGTCCTCGAAGCCCGCGGGCAGCGGCTCGGGGTCCTCGCGAGCGGGGGTGGCCATGTGCTTGTATCGGCCGGCACCAGGGCGGGCTTGACGGCTATTGTCGTGCGGTGCCCCGAATCCCGATCAACATTGCGGAGCTTGTGGGGGAGACTCCCACGGTGGGTCTGCCGGCGCTGCTCGGGGAGCGCGAGCGGGAGACGGGGGTGGGGCTGTTCGCAAAGCTCGAGGCGGCCAACCCGGGGGGGAGCGTGAAGGACAGGATCGGGGTGGCGATGATCGAGGCCGCAGAGGCGGAGGGAAGAATCGAGCCGGGGCGCACGACGATCGTGGAGGCCACCAGCGGCAACACCGGGATCGCGCTCGCGTTTGTGTGTGCGGCGAAGGGCTACGAGCTCGTGCTGACCCTGCCCCAGGGGATGAGCCGCGAGCGGGAGAGCCTGCTGAAGCTGTACGGGGCGAAGGTGCAGATAACCGAGTCGCTGGGGGGGATGAGCGAGGCGGTGGCGGCCGCCCAGGAGCTCGCGCGAGGCGAGCAGGTGTGGCTGCCCGACCAGTTCTCAAACCCCGCCAACCCGCAGGCGCACCGACGCACAACTGGGCCGGAGATCGAGCGCGCGCTGGAGGGCCCGCCCGACGTGCTCGTGGCGGGCGTGGGCACCGGCGGGACGATCACCGGAGCGGGGGGCTACCTGCGCGAGCGCAACCCGAAGCTGCGGGTGGTGGCGGTGGAGCCGCTGGGCTCGCCGGTCCTCTCGGGAGGCCGCCCCGGCCCGCACCGCATCCAGGGCATCGGCGCAGGCTTCGTGCCGCCGGTCCTGGAGCGCGAGCTGCTGGACGAGGTGGTGGCGGTCTCCGACGACGACGCGATCCAAACGGCGTGGAGCTGCGCGCGGCGTACGGGTCTGCTGGCGGGCATCTCCGGCGGAGCGGCGCTGTGGGCGGCGCTGCAGGTCGCCGCCCGCGAGGAGTCCCGCGGCCAACGGATCGTGGTGATCGTGCCGGACTCCGGCGAGCGCTACGTGTCGCAGGCGTTCTTCGCGCCGTAGGGTCTTTTGAGGAGGAGGACCCCCACAAGGGGGGTCAGGGAGGGGCGTTCGTTGCGCGGAGGCCGCGCGCAGCTCAGCGGCGTGGGCGCCTGCGGATTGGATTCGCGTGGGGCTGTGTCGCGTGAGGCCGCGCGCAGCACAACATCCCAGGGCAGCCACGGGAGAGCGGTGGTTGGGCAGGTCGAACGGATGCTAGACTGCTGGTGTATCTTCTAAGCAACGTTTTGGGGGCGAGCATGCGGGTGTCCAGCAAGAGTGTCCTCGACATAAGCCTTCATGAGCGCCGTCGCGCGCAACGCATGGAGGACTCAGAGTTCCGGACTGCCTATCGGCGCGCGGCGCGGGAGATCGAGCAGACCGACCAGGTCATCCGCGAGCTCGATGCGTTGCGAGTCGAGCTGGGGATGTCGAAGGCCGAGCTTGCCCGCCGCATCAACCGCAATGCGTCGAGCATCCGCCGGCTGTTCACAGCGAATAGCTCACGACCTGAGCTTCCGCTGATCGCCGCGATCGCCGACGCGCTTGGGGCCGAGGTCCGCGTGATGCCGAAGAAGCCGGCAGCGAAGCGCTCGGTAAACCAGCGACGTGAGTCGGCCGCCGCGTAGGAATCGTCGGCAGCGGCAAGTACAAGGCAAAAATTATCCCCGCCGGATAGCGCGGTGGTACTTGCGACGGCGCAGGGTAGCGCGTCCATATCCCGGGGGGCAATCGTCGATCGGGCATTCTCGATAAGTTTCCGCCATGGCAACTGTCAGCGAGGGCGGACGAGCCGGACCGGGGCCCGAGGGCTGGCTATATGCTCGCCTGATCCCGACTTATGGCACCCGCAGCCAAGAGGAGCAGGAGAAGCGCGCGACCTCTTGCCTGCTTGCGGTCATGCACGGGGTACCACAGTTCGGGCACGCCCTGCTTGATGAACTGGGTGCGCCGAGGTCGCCCAGCATCGACACGTTTGCCGAGGTTCGCTTCAAGAACGCGGACGGCAAGACGGACATTCCCGACGGGGCGATCGTGTGTGAACGGGGTGGGAAACGCTGGACATGTCTGGTCGAGGTCAAGACCGGTTCCAACACCCTGAAGGACGAGCAGGTCGGGAGATACCTTGACATCGCACGCGAGCAGAACTTCGACGGGGTTCTTACGATCTCGAATCAGATCACTCACAGCGCTTCGGAGTCGCCGGTATGTGTGGATGGCCGCAGGCTTCGCAAGGCCAAGCTCTGGCACTTCTCATGGTGGCGGGTCTTGACGGAGGCGGTCGTGCAGAGCCGCCATCGGGGGGTGTCCGACCCTGACCAGGCCTGGGTGCTTCGCGAGCTGATCCACTATCTCAGCAGCGACGCCTCCGGAGCAACAGGCTTCGAGGATATGGGCGAGTACCTGGGTGCCAGTCCGCAGTGCGGCCAACGATGGGACACTCCGACAGGGCGATGTGGCCGTCCGTCATGTGGCCGAACATTGGGAGCAGTTCATCCAGTATCTCTGTCTGAGCTTCTCCAAAGAGCTTGGGCGCAACGTCATCTCGCTGCGTCCTCGCAAGCAGACGACCAGCGCCAGGCTGGAGGAGGTGGCAAAGTCACTGGCTATTCTCGGCACGCTCCAGGCGACAATCCGCATCCCAGACGCGATTGGCGACATGCAGGTGCGCGCCGATCTCAAATCTCGACAGACGTCCATCAGCATTGATGTTGGTGCGCCTACGGAAGGACGACCCAAGTCCCGCATCAACTGGCTGCGGCGTCAGCTGCCCGAGGCATGGCCAGATCTGCGTATCGAGGTCTGGTATCCACATGCCCGGGAGAGTGTTGCCGCGACGCTTGAACAGGCAGGTAAGCAGTCGGAGAGCCTGCTCTTCCCAGCAGACCTCAAGCGCGATCCACGGTCTTTCACGGTGACGCTCAGCCGTCCTATGGGACAGAAGCGAAGCCGGACGGAGGGCTCTTTCGTTCGGGAGACACATGCGCAGGCGATGACGTTCTATCGAGACCTGGTCCAGAACCTAAAGGCATGGCAGGTGCCCGCTCCGCAAATCCACACAGAGCCCGTACCCGTCGGGAGCGACCCATCCTCGCCTCCCGACCTTCTGCCCTTTCCACCCGCTGATCGAATGCTGTCGCGCACGACCATTGGAGACGTACGCGATGTTGACGCTGCCGATCAGTCGGTGTCCAGCCCGGAACAATCGAGCCCGCTCCAAGGTTCCGTTTTGAGCGAAGCCGGCGCCGGCCCCGACCAGCCCGACGCACTCCCGACAGCCCCAGGCGACCCGACCCAACCCGACCCCCCTTCGTCGGGCTCATAACCCGAAGGTCGCGGGTTCGAATCCCGCCCCCGCTACTTGGAAAAGCCCTGCAAATCGCGGGGTTTTTTCGTTTAAGATCGCTGGCTCGGCTGGCGGCGCGTACCAATTGCGTACCAATTCTGAGGGGTCGTGCCCCTCGACCCCTCGGCAGGTTGCTGGCATAACGTCGGTCAGTTGCCGGTGCTACTGCTCAACTGGTCTGCGCCTCGATCTGACGGAGCTCAGATCTTCTTCGGTAGGCGTGTGCGGCGGGTCTGCGGGATACTGGGGCCATGGCAGTCGAGCCGATGCGTGGAGTGACGATCCAGATCTTCCTCGTAGACGGTACGCCGCAGGGCCTGCGGCTTGTCGAGCGCATGAACTGGACGGGATCGTTCCTTGCTTTCGCGCGAGCAGATTACGCGAGCGCTCGCGCGCGGCCCGAGGTGTCACGGACCGGTGTCTATGTCTTGCTGGGCCCAGATCCCGGCGGCGGGCGAACGCAGCGGGTCTACATCGGCGAGGCCGACGACATCCGTGTGCGGCTCGACGCCCATCAGAAGGAGAAGGACTTCTGGACCCATGGCTATGTACTCACGACGAAGGACAACTCGCTCAACAAGGCCCACGTGCGGTATCTCGAGGCACGACTCCTCGAGTTCGCCGGGATGGCTGACAACGCCTCAATCGATAACGGGACGGCACCGGTGCCCCCGGGCCTGAGCGAGCCCGAGGTCGCCGATATGGAGACCTACCTTGACAACGTCCTGCCGTTGTTCGCACTTGCCGGAGTCAATGTTTTCGAACCCGCCGAGGACGCCACTGTTGCCGCGATTGAGACCGAGACGTCGTCGGAGGTACTGGCTGGTGAGCGCGCAGCGCGGCTATACCTCAAGACGCAGCAAACCCAAGCGGAGGGAGAAGATCGGTCTCGGGGCTTCCTAGTGTTCGAGGATGCCGTCGGTCGCAAGGAGAAGAAGGTGATGATGCCTAGCTATGAACAGCTGCGCGACAGGTTGGTGCAGGAGGGCATCCTTGTCGAGGACGGTGACCACGTACGGCTTACGAAGAGCCACCTGTTCGACTCCCCTTCCGCTGCGGCGAGTGCTCTCAGCGGTGGTAACAAGAACGGGCGCACCGAGTGGCGTGACGCGGCCGGCCGCACGCTGAAGCAGCTTCAGGCGCAGACTGCGTCGTAGGACAAACCACGCGGCGGCATTGGTTGCAGAACCATCCGACCCTACCTCGCCGGTGCCGCCGCCAAGGGGACCGCGTAAACCTGGCGCGAACGGGCCCATCTCCCGGTAGCCCCGGCGCGTAGTGCCGCTGGACCCGCAGCGCGGGCGCTCTCCCTCCCCAGCCCGCGCTGCTCGCGTAGCGCGGTCCCGGGGGTCGCTGTCGGGCGCGCGGAGGCTCCTGCGGGGTGTCGCGGTGCCGTCGCAAGGAGTGTCGTGCCGGCGGCGGGTTGTGCGACAGGTCCCCACCGGGTTTGTGGCTCTGTCATGCGGTTTGTGGTGTGCCGGGTCCCTCGCCTTCGCTGCGCTTGGCGTCCTTGACCACCCGCCCACAACTTCGAGTACGGGTGGTCAAGGACCGGGACCCTGAAGGTGGTGTGGAAGACAGTGGTGGTGGGCAGTGGGGGACCAGTGTGGTGGTGTGACCAGGGGACCAGAGAGAGAGGAGAGCAGAGGAGAGAGATAGAAGAGTGGAGATGGTGAAGGGTGGTTGGCAAGGTGGCGTGGGGTGGCATATGGGTGGGGTTGTCTTGTCGTGGGGCATCCGGCCGACTTCGCTGACGCTCGTCGGCCTACGCCCCAAACCCCGCGCGGCGCGATGTTGACTACGACGTGTTAAATCATGTGCTAGCATGTATGCCTGTGATGCTTATTGTTGATTCATCTCTGGGGGTGCTCTATGGCTGATCGTGCTCGTCGTGAGCTCGGCGTGGCGTCTCGTGGCGTGGTCGCTGATATCGAAAAGCAGCTCGCCGTGCTGGACGGTGAGCTCGCGCGCTATGAGGAGCTTCTTTCCGAGCGTGAGCGTCTTCAGGCCGCCCGGGCTGCCCTGCTCGGGGAGAAGACCACAGCGGCGCAGATCACGCAGGGGGACGTCGCGGAGTACCTGGCGGGGCACCCGGGCTCGCGCGCAGGAGAGATCGCAAAGGGCCTCGGGGTGCCGCTGGCAAGGGTCTCCTCGCACCTGTACCGCGGAAAGCACATGCGGTTCGTCAGCCGTGAGGACGGCTGGCACCTACGCGAGAGCCCCGAGGACTCATCCGGAACCGGGGGGCGGGGTCGAGGTCGGGAGCGCGAGGGGTGATGAGCGCTGCGAAGGACTGCGCAGGGGCCGCGATGCCGTCCGTCCCGGCCGGCATCGGATGCGCCGCACGGGGGACCGCGCGTGTAGCTCCGGGGTCGGAACCTGTAAAGGTCGCCCCTTCGGGGCCGCCTTCGGCGGGGCCTGTCGGCCCGACCTTGACAGAACCCGCCCCCTCCGCTGAGGGGCACCTGTCTCCGGCAGGCCGGAGCCTGCCGCAGACAGGCCAACCCAGATTCTTGAAAGGCAGCCCCGATATGAGGCCCCCACACAACTCCGGACAGGCCCCATACCTCAAACCACGACCGATGAACGGAGGTTTCAATGCTCACTCTCCCCGCCCGCACATCAGGGCAGCGCCACAGGCGTAGACCAGCCCCGTCCCTGCTCCCCCGGCGTATCCACGAGGCCGGTGCGCCCTTTGCGCCGCTCATCGACGCCAAGGCAGCCGGGCGGCTGCTGGGGGTGCCCCACACCTGGCTGCTCGCGCAGGCCCGCGCCGGGCGCATCCCGCACCATCGCCTCGGCCACTACGTGCGCTTCGACGGTGGTGACCTCGCTCGCTGGCTGGAGGAGACGCGCCAGGGGCCACTCCGAGGTGGCGAATCTAGGGTGAGCCGATGACCGCGGAACGCAGGGAGAAGCGCGCGTACGGCTCCGGCTCGATCGTCGCCGAACGCGGTTCGTGGTACGGGAAGTGGAGGGTCGGCGACCGGCAGGTCAAGCGCAAGCTTGGGACGATCAGGACTCCGGGGTCGAGCGACGGGATCACCCGCAAGCAGGCCGAGGCGGCGCTCTGCCGCAAGATCGGAGAGGTCAAGGTCCTCGCGCCCGAGGAGCGGGTCACCTTCCAGGAGGTCGCCGAGCGCTACGTGCACCACGTCGAGCATGTGCTGAAACGCAAGGCGTCTACGGTGCAGGACTACCGGATCATGGTTCACCGGCACCTTGCACCGCACTTCCGGACGACCGCGATCGACAGGATTACGGCGGACGATGTCGCGGCCTACATCGCGGCGAAGTCGCGGGCCGGCCTCGCCGTCAAGACGATCACCAACCATCTCAACTTCGCCCACGGCGTGTTCCAGTTCGCGCTCAAACGCGGGTGGACGACCTCCAACCCGGTCGCGATGGCCGATCGTCCTCGCGCCGAGCAAACCGACCCGGACATCCACTTCCTGAGCAGCGAGGAGTTAGAGGCCCTGCTGCGCGCCGTGCGCGAGGATGTCCTCGGCCCGACCGACCATGCGCTCTATATGACGGCCGCGATGACCGGCTTGCGTCAGGGCGAGCTCGCGGCGCTGCGCTGGCGGGACGTGGACTGGCCGGCGGGGGTGGTGCGGGTGCGGCGCAACTACAGCCGCGGGCAGTGGGGGACGCCCAAGTCGCGCCGCTCGAGCCGAGCCGTGCCGATGGCCGACCGGGTCGCAGCGGAGCTGGAGCGCCACTTCCAGCGCTCCGCCTACAGGGCCGACGACCACCTCGTGTTCTGCCATCCACACACGGGCAACCCATACGACGCCTCCAACCTGCGCGACCGCTTCTACGAAGCGATGGCCGCCGCTGGCATGGGCGAGCGTTGCGGGCGCAAGGGCGGCATCACCTTCCACTCTCTGCGCCACACCTTCGGGACACGGATGGCGGCGGTCGGCGTACCGATGCGCACGCTGCAGGAGTGGATGGGCCACCGTGACTTCACGACGACGCTGATCTACGCGGACTTTGCTCCAGACCCCGCGGGTGGTGCGGCGTTCGCGGAGCGCGCGTTCGGCGGGCTCGTCAGGCAGAAGGAAACCGATTCCGCATCGGCTCCGAGCACGGGCGGGCGCTGCGAGTTGCCAGGGCTCTGAGGGCTTGCCAAACGATCCGGCCGAGATTGGATTGCGGTACGCTGGACTCGTGGCGATAGCGCTCGACAAGGACAAGCTGCACGATGTGCTCGATCAGGCGGTGATCGTGATTGACGCCGAGGATCTCGAGCGCTCACGTCGCGACCTGCGGGTGCGCGAATTTCACGAGAGTGCTCGGAAGCTGCACGCCGAACTTGAGACCGAAGGCGCTGATTACTCCTAGAGGCTGAGCCATTGGCGACGTAGGCGCCGGTTGCCGGGCACTGCCTGCTGTGAGTCCTGGAATCCGAAGCGCTCGCGCCACATCTCGGCGGTCGGCTGGTCGAACGGGTCCACTACGAGTACGGTCGCCCCGATGTATGTCAGCGCCAGGCGCGCGGCGCCGTCGGCGTGTCGCAACAGCTCCTCGCCGATGCCTGGCGAGTCGGCGGCGCGCGCGATCTGCGCGAGTAGGATCGCCGGTTGGGTGCGATAGCGTACGCCGCCGAGCTGCGCCCGCTCCTCGCTGCTCAGCGCGATCTGGGCGGCGCAGAGCGCGTATACGCCGGTGACCTTCCCATGGCTGAGCCGCACGCGGATGGTCGCCTCTTGCGGCTCGGACAACGCACGCTCGGCGAGCCATGCGGCAACACTCTCGCCAGCGGGGCCTGGGACAGGCACGAAGGCTCGGATCGCCTCTCCGAGCTCCGGCAGTGCGTCGACGACCGAGCGATCAAGGCGCACGTAGGCGCGTGCGCGCTCCAGCACTTCGGGCGAGGGAAGGTTGCTGACAGTCATCTACGGCGAGGAAGCTTACCGGCGACTCCCGCGGTCCTGCGGACGACTCGCCGGAAGGCGCCCGGCTGCACGCCTGCAATTCCTCACCAAATTAGTCGCGTACCATTTTGCGTACCAATCTGAGCGAAACTGAGCGAATCTGGGGGAACGGATCTGGCTCAACCAAGCCAAATCGATCTGAGCGCACCCCCCTCCACACAACTCATAACCCGAAGGTCGCGGGTTCGAATCCCGCCCCCGCTATTTAGCGAAAGCCCTGGAAAACCCAGGGTTTTCGTGTTTCTAGGGATGGTGCTGGGTAGAGCTTCCTCCCGAGATTTCCTCCCGAGATGAGTCGAGCGTATCGGGGCCTGCTGGCATCATGCGGCGATGTCCGCGCGATCGGCAACGACGCTTGAGCCGAGAGCGGCTGCGTCGGTGAGCGTCACCAAGTCCTCATGAGCGGCCCGGCGTGGACGCTTGAGTTCTACGAAGAGGCTGGCCAGGAGCCGGTGCTTGACTTCCTGCGTGGGCTGGATGAATTCAAGGAGCAGTCGTTGGCTGCTGCGTTGGACAACGTGCTCGCCTATGAGGGCATTGGGGTCTGTGGCTCCTCGTGGGGCAAGTGGGTACCAGGTGCCCAGGGCATCTTCGAGTTCCGAGTGCGCCATGACGCGGCGACCATACTGCGCGAGCGCGGTTTGCCGGTCCCCGAGCAACTAGAGGAGACCGATGCCCACATCCTGCTGCGCGTCTTCTGCCATGCCCACGGCAAGAAGGTCGTCCTGCTGCTGGCCGGCTACGACAAGGGCAAGGAACCGAGTGCCAAGCGCCAGAACGCGGAGATCAAGAGGGCCAAGCAACGCCTGACGCGCTGGAAGGCTCAGCAGAGGGCTATCGCCAAGCAGGTGGGCAGGGGTGGCCAATCTCGCGGCAAGCGAAGGTCTTGACAAAATATACGGTATGCTGCATAATCACTGCTGGATCTAACACAGGAGTTTCATGATGGCCACGAAGTTCGACGACTACATCAGCGAGGTTGAGAAGAAGGCAAAGGCTGGCGGCCCGGAGGCCGTCGCGCGCTGGGATGCCTTCAACGCTCACTACGCGATGGCCCGTGAGGTGCGCGAGCTGCGCAAGGAGCGCAATCTCACGCAGAAGCAGCTCGCCGCCGCCTCCGGCATCAACCAAGGCGAGATTTCGCGGATCGAGCGCGGCCAGACCAATCCGACCGCCAGTACACTTGCGGTACTACTGGCGCCGCTTGGTGCTCGCGTCGGAGTAGTTCCGCGCAAGAAGCGCGACCTGGCACACGTGTAGGAGGAGTTACAGCGGGGGCAGCGTCCGGCCTCGTCCTCGCACGCCTGTTGGTCGCCGTAACAAGGAGGGCGCAGCCCGACGCCTCCGGTGCAGGTAGCTGCGGCCACCGCGCCGCAATCCGTAGCGTGGTGTGAGGGTTGCGGTTACAGCTCGGGCTGCCACAAGGGCCGAGCGTGCCGCTTGGCGATCCGTCGCCCCTCGGTGCCCGGCCGGTGCCTTTGCGTGCGATCGGGTGGATACGGCGCTATTCGGTTGTCTGGCGTGGTTGTTGCTCGGCTTATCGGTTGATGACTCCGCACCGAGCAGTAACGCGAGTTCTTGGCACGTGCCGGCTGCGCCGCAGGTGTGCGCGCAGGTCCTTGGCCGCTTTGGCGGGCTCGCGCACATATACGGGCACGGGACCGTGCCGCCGGCGACTGGTGTGGGTATGGCGTTGGGCTTGCGGTGGACGCGGCCGGCGCGTTGCTGTTGACGCTGGACAGAACTGGCCTTTGGCGTTTTGTCAAGCTTGGTGTTGGCAGGGGTGTTCGTCCGTGCTGTTGGCGCGGTTGTCGGGGTTGCTGCTGGCTGCGCTCGTTGCTGGTTGCTGGGAGCGGTGAGATGGCACGCCGTGGCCTGATTAGGTGCGCGTGCGGCCTTGGTGGCCAGGGGCCTTGTGCGGTCTTTGGCGTGCGCAGGGGCCCTTGTTGCGGGCGCGAGCTCGAGGGCTCGAAATTGCGGATGCGGGCTTGCGCTCGGGTGTGTCGTGAGAGGACAGCCGTGGCTGGGTGTGGGCTAGCGGTTCAGGGTAGGGGCGACCTTCGCGGGGTTGTAGTCGATGTCGCTGTTGACCATGCGCCAGATCACGCGCAGCAGCCGGTTCGCGCACGCGATCACGGCTTGTCTGGCGGTGAGCCTTTGGCGCAGTGCGCGGTAAAGCGCCTGGAAGGCAGGGCACGCTTTGATGATGTGTCGGGCGGCGTGAAAGGCAGCGTCGCGCAGCTGGTAGCGGCAGCGCTCGGAGATCTTGCGTTTCGGGGTGCTTTGCCCGGAGTCCCTTGCGATTGGTGCGCAGCCGCCGAGCTTGCCGAGCGCGCGGGCCGAGCGCAGCCTGCGGACGTCGCCGGCGGCGGCGAGAAGAAGCGCCCGGTCGAGTTCTCTCAGGCCCGGCAGGCTGTCCAGGCGTTGCGCTCCGGGCAGCCGGGGGTAGAGGTGCAAGAGCTCATCCTCGAGTGCTTCAAGCTGGCCTTCGACGAGCGCGCGGCGTCGCATCAGCCGCTGCAGCCTGGCGGCGTAGGCGGCTCTGGCAGCGCGGTAGCCGACCGGGCGGCTGGTCTTCTCTGTAAGGGCCCTGATCTTGGTGTGCCCGATATGGCGCCCGGGTGCCGCTGCCCGGACTCGACGCTCAAGCTCTTGCGCGCCGAGCCTGGTTGCGCGTGCGGGGTCTCCGCCAGTGACAGCGATCACGGCGCGTGCTGTGACGCCTCGCTCGCCGCCGCGGAAGGTCTGCAGAAACTCGGGCCAGATCGTGTCCAGGCAAGTCTTGACCGCGCCGCGAAGCCGGCGGCGTTCGCGGCGCAGCCGCAGCCGCTCGAGACACAGCGCGTGCGCGCACGCCACCGCGGGCGCGTCGGGCCGCACGAGATGGGAGTAGTCAACGGCACCGGCGAGGGTGCAGGCATCGACACGATCGGACTTCGCGCCAGTGATGTCGCGCGCGCCGCGGAGCTTCGCGACGGTCGCTGCGTGAACTTGGCGCACCTCAAGGCCCTTTCCGGAAAGCTCCTCCGCGAGTGCCTGCCAGCGCGTAGCTGTCGGCTCGATGATCACCAGGACGCGACCCTCAAGCCCGGCAAGCTCCCCGAGGAACCCGTCGATGCCATCACGGGAATGAGTGAACCTGAGCCGCCGATCGGTCCCGTCCGGTGCCCGCAACACCGCTTCGTGCGCCGCGCGGCGGCCCAGATCGATGCCGACTGTCCACGCGGGCTCGCCCGCGTGGACAGTCGTAGTCACGTCCGTCATCCTCTGCATCCAGCCTCCTCCGACAGTGGTTTAAGCCCGCACACACCTGGGCCAATGAGCTACTCGAAGAGGAGGCTGACCTACGTCACGGCGGCGCCCGACGAACCCCAACTTCCGCGCCAACCTAAATTGCGTGGCCGTTTCGGCGGAGTTGCGGTCATTAACACGAGAGGGCCCGATGCGCGCGATTTGTGCAGGGGCATTCCACCTCGGCTTTCGACATACAGGGTGTCGGGGCGTCTGTTGAGCGAAAGGAGCGTGAGTTATGGCTCATAGAGCGAACGTGAGGCCGGCGCAGTCTGATCCCCGAAGCGGGGGTCGGCTCGCGCGGGCGCGAGGAAAGGAGTCCGGTATGCCGGGCGATGGCGAGATGGTGGCGCTGTCGGAGCCGCTGCTTGATTGTGTGGCTGCGGCGGCGTTGTTGAACGTGCGGGTGTCATGGGTGCGGGACGCGGCGCGGCTTGGACACTTGCCGTGCCTGCGCGTCGGGCGGCATCTGCGCTTTACGCGCGCAATGCTCGAAGACTGGCTCGCAGTTCAGGCCGCGGTCCCGCACGGGCATGTGGCTGGCCGCGGGGGCACGCGCACGGCGGGCACGCCGCGCCCCGGCTTTAGGCGTAGTACGCAAGCGGCGTTGCTGGCGAGCCTCGCCGAGGCCCCGAAGGCGAAGGGAAGCGAGCGCGATGGGTAGCGATCCGGGTCGTGGCCGTTCACGTGGCTATGGGGGCCGGATGGATCGTCCGCCGGGTTGGGCGGACACGTTGCTGGCTGGCCGCTCGCGTGCGGACAAGGAAGCCGACCAGGACGCGCGGTTGAAGGCGCTGCTGCTCATCGGCTCCGTGGTGGCGCTGCTGATCCTGGCGTTGCACGCGATCTTCTCGATAGTTGGTCTGCGGTTGGGGTGGTGGTCGGCGCCGGTGTTCGTCCCGGTGTTTGCGTGGGCGCTGTGCTCGGCGGCGATGAACCGTGTGTTGCGCCCGGTCGAGCTGGACGCATGGCGCTGGCCGGCGAGGTTGAAGGGCGCGGGGCTGCTCGCGCTCCTGCTGTGGTTCTGCTGGGGCCTGTGGGCTGGCCCGGTCGCGCGGGAGTGGAAGACGGCGCATGGCGGCTTCAGCATCGCGACCGATGGTCCGCGGTATCCCCTGCACGCGATCCTCGATGCCTCTCCCGTGATGATGGGGCTCGTCGCGTTCCTGCTGCTCGCGCTGGGCATGGTGCTCGCTCCGAACGTCCGCAGCCGTGAGCCGGAACCACCACGGCCGCCGGGTGGCCCCGAGTCGCTGCGCGCGCCATTGGTCAGCGAGCGACGGCCTCCGCTACCTCCGCGCTGGCCATGATCGCGCTACTGCTCATCGCCGTGAGCTTCGCCGCGTGCGCGACCGCTGGCCTGTGGGTCATTCGGGGCATGGGGGCGAGCAGGCCGAGCCGGACGCGTGCGCTGCCGCCCGCGGGGCCTGATGACCCGTGGGTTGCCCGCACTCCACCGTCGATGGCTGGAACCAGTGTTTGGGCTGGGCAGGCCGACAGCGGCGTGCTGCGTACTCCGCCT
Source organism: uncultured Solirubrobacterales bacterium (assembly GCA_963701215.1). GTDB lineage: Bacteria > Actinomycetota > Thermoleophilia > Solirubrobacterales > Solirubrobacteraceae > Palsa-744. The sequence continues at coordinate 1,936,400 of OY969580.1, read as the reverse complement.
GACTGCGCGGCGATCATCGTGGGGCCACCGAGGGCGGGCAAGACACGGAAAGTGATCGCGCCAACGCTCGCCGCCTGGGCGGGGCCGGCGCTTGTCACCTCGACCAAGGGCGACATCCTGGCGAGCGCCGGGCACCGCTCGCGTATCGGCCCGGTCGTGGTCTATGACCCCACCGGCTCACTTGGGCATCCCGAGGCAAGCGTCGGGTTCTCCCCGCTCACGCGCTGTGAGACATGGGACGGCGCTGTGGAGGTGGCCGCAGCCCTGCTGTCCCCGGCCTCAGCCGATGAGACGGTTCGCCACGGCGAGCACTTTGCGATCGCCGCCCGCGCGCTCTTGGCGCCGTTGTTTCACGCCGCGGCTCTGTCCGGCGGCGGGATCGACCGTGCGAGGGCGTGGCTGGGCCGCTTGGAGTTCTCAGAGCCCGCGGAGATCCTGCGCGGCGCGGACGCCGAGATCGCGCTTGAGGAGCTCTCCGGCGTGTCCGTCCAGGCGGTTGGGGATTATCGGACCTCGGTGCTCGGCACTGCGCAGGTGGCGCTCGCGTGGGCATCTCGCGCAGCCGTCCGGTCATCCAGCGACCCCGCGCTCACGCCACAGGTCGATCTGGGGGAGCTGATCGCAAAGAACGGCACCCTGTACGTGGTCTCCCCGTCGCGTATTCAGGAGGAGCTTGCGCCACTGATCGCGGCGCTCCTCGATGCTCTGTGCGCGCAGGCGATCGACCTGGCGATCACCTCGGCGAGCGGCCGCCTTGAGCGCCCGTTGCTGCTCGCGCTGGATGAGGTGGCGAACATCGCACCGATACGCTCGCTCCCCCGCTTGCTGAGCGAGGGAATCCAGCAAGGCATCGTGCCCGTCCTGGGGGTGCAGGACATGAGCCAGGCCCGCGCCCGCTGGGGCGAGCACGAGACGGCGACGATGTGGTCCACGCCAGCGCTGCGGCTGGTGCTCGCCGGGGTCGCTGACCCCTACACGGCGCAGCTCGTCTCAGACGCCTGCGGCGAGCAGCTCGTATGGCGCCCGCAGGTCAGCGAGAACACCTCAACCTCCCATCAGGTCGAGCGCGCCGGCAGAACCTACACCGGGGGAGACAGCCACTCCTACGCCCAACAGCGCGAGCGAGTCATACAACCCGCCGACCTCCGGGCGATGCCCGCCGGCCGTGCACTCGCGCTACCGCAAGGCCGGGAGCCCATCCGGGTCGACCTGTTCCCCGGAGCCCCCGGCCTCACCGATTGCGACTGGCCGGCGATCTGCCGGAATGGACGCGGGCGGCTATGCAAGCCACTCTGACGGCGGCGGCCCGCCAGCGAAGCGCGCGGCGGTCGGGTCACTCGTGTGGGTGAGCTGGCGCTCGAGCAGCTCCAGGCGGTCGTGGAATAGCAACTCCGCGCGCGGGTCGGCGCTTTGCCCGGCGTCGAGCTGGGAGCGCCATGCGCCGAGCGCACCGAGTACCTCGATGAGCGCGCGGTCTGTCCACCAGTCGGCCACGAGCTTTGAGAACACGCCGGGGTAGCGCTCCGCGAGCGCGCAGACCGCCGCCCATAGCTCCCGTCTCCAGACCTCGCGCTTGTCGGGTGGCTCAAGCCAGCCCGGCAATCCCGTGTCCTGACCCTCTGCCGGCCTGGTTGCGGTGGTCGGGGCGGGCTCGCTGGCGGTCTGTGCCTGGGTGCTGAGTAGCCCGTCGCGGACGAGTCGCGCCGCTGTCCTTGCTACCGGCTCACTGGCGGCCTGCGCGCGGCGGCCAAGCTCCGCGAGGGCGTGCTCGTCGAGGGTGATCGCGACGCGGCTCATAGCCCGGCGCCTATACCCGGATCCCTCTCCAGGCTGTTGTCGGGCGTGAGCTGGCGGGCGGTGGAGCGTTGGAGTTCCTCGCCCACGTCAGCCGTGCTGCCTGTGAGGGCGCGGAACGCGAGGGAGGGGAGCTGTGACCGCGAGGCACGCATCAGCTCCGCAAGGCGCCCGACCCGCTCCGCGTCTACTCCCTCTGTCCCGAGATCCTCTCTGGCGACGTGCCAGTCAGTCCCGTTGCGTGCGCGTGATGCTTGAACGTAGGCGCCCTCTTGGCTTGTCTGCCAGCCCCCGGTCACGACCACCGCACGCTGCACCGTCGCTCCCTGCTGACGGTATAGATGCTGAGCGTAGGCGAGCCGCAGATTCTCAAGCTCCTCACCCGCGAGAGTCACCTCACGCGCACCGTCGGTGAGAACACTCACCTGCTGCTGATCGACATCGACCTCGACGATCTCGCCACGTGTGCCGTTCTGGACCCGGCGCTCGTCCTCCGGGTAGTGCTGGGCAATGAATGCCACCCTGTCACCCTCACGCACACCGTAGGCGACACTCGACAACCGCACCTCTTGCTCACCCAGCTCGCCGCGTTCTGCGCGTAAGTGTTGGGCGCGCGCGTTCATCCGGTCGATCTCCGCGGTCGAGGCGTCGGACATCAGCGCGACCTGCTGCACGCCCTCGCGCTCGATCAGCTCGTCCCACTGTTTCACTGCTCCCTCCAGCGCTTGCTCGCGGGTGTCTGCGAAGTGAAGTTGCCCGCGGGCCTGGTAGTGAGCCATCGCCTGCTCAGCGCGGCCCGCCCGTAGGTCCGCCCACGCCTGGCGCTCCTGCGGGTCGCTCGTGCGACGCACCTCTGCCAGGCGCGCGGTCGGCGCTGTCTCAGACAGCCGCTCGAACAGTCCCCCGGCGCCGATCGCGGGGAGCTGGCGCGCGTCACCTATCACCACGAGCTTTCCCCCCGAGCGCGAGACGACGTCGCTCAGCGCGTCAAGGCGTCGAGTGTCGGCCATCCCCGCCTCATCGAAAAACACGGTCGTTGACTCGCTCAGGGTGAGGCTCCCAGCGCGGACTTTCGCAACGAGTGAGTCCAGCGTCATCGTGCGGCCTTCCAGCGCTGGGCTTTCGCGGCCGAGCCGCTCGGCCGTGTCACCAGCCACCGCGACACCCAACGGCTCGCGTCCGGCGTGCAGCTCGGCGCGCACGGCCGCGTCGATCACGACCCCCTTGCCGGCCCCAGCCTGGCCAACGAGTACCGCCGCGCGCTCCCGGCCGCCGAGCACCTCAAGCGCTTGTTGCTGCTCGGCGCTCAGCGGACCGCCGATCCGCTCGCCCACCTCCCTCACCGCTGCCTTACGGGCCTCATCGCTCACCGCGGCGCCCGTGCCCGCCGCCATGTAACGCACCTTTGTCTCGATCGCCTGCTCCATCCCTCTGATCTCTCGGGTGGTCATGCGTCCTTGCTCAAGCTCGACCACCTCACCGGAGGCGACCAGCTCGCGAGCGTGCTCGGAGACGCGCTCGGGTGAAAGCTCCCCGACGCCCTGCTCAAGCACACTCGCGCGCAGCTCACGCTCGGAGAACGTTGCGCCCTGCGCCGTCAATGAACGCTCGACCCGCTCCCGCCAACCGGCCTGCTCAACGCGCTGCACACCGCCCCGCTCTCCAGACCGCAGGGTTTCCACGTGCGCGCGGTCGACGTGCTGGCTTTCGGCCCGCTCGTCCCAGGTGGCTTGCAGCTCGGGGCGACTCTGCGGCGTCTTTGCCTTGCGGTTTTCGAGCTTGACGTTGCGCAGCTCGTCGCGCTCCGGCGCACGCCCGTAGCGCGCACGGAAACGCTCGGCCGCCAACCACACCTCACGACTGCGCCCACTCAACGCGTCCCGCACGTTCTCCGAGATACCGGCGACCTCGAAGTAGCGCCCGTCACGCCCGGTGCCCGCGACGACCGTGTATCCCTGCTGTTGCAGCTCCTCCGCGAGTGCGCCGCGATAGAACGCGCCCAGCTCCCGCGCCGCACGAAACAACGGACGGCTCGCGACCGCCGCGAACTGCCCATCCTGGCGCACCACGCCCGTCACGACGACATGGCTGTGAAGCTGCGGGTCAGGTGCACCGCCGCCAGCGACACCGCGCGCGGTCGTGTGACGAAACTCCGCCGCCAACACATCGCCCGCCGTGGACAGCATCCGCCCGCCTGCGCCTTCGCGGACCACCGGCACCTCCGCACGCAGATGCTCAAGCGCACGCGACACCGCCCGTCCGTGCGCCAGCTCGACGCCCGCGCGCTGATCCTCAGAGCCCAGCGCCCACACAGCCGAGACCGACTTGGGCGCGCTGAACGTCAAGTCGATCCCGCCCGCCCGCCGACCATCAGCACCCGCCTTGCGGATGAACTCGCCACTCACCGGATGACGCCCCTCCATCAATGCAACGAGCTGCTCGGCGCGCACCGCCTCGCCCACCTCCAGGCCGAGGCTCTGCCGCGTCTCATCCAGCATGTGCCAGACGCCCGGGGCCTCGGTCGGCTCGCCTGCCGGCGAGAGGTAGTAGTCGCCCCGCGACGGCGCGACCGTCCGCGACTCCAGATACGCGCTGTAGCCCGCCGCCTGCCCAGCACCGATGCTCGCAGCCGTCATCATGGCTCAAAATGTAGCACTCACAAAGTGTCACGCTCCGCCACAGTGCATCTAGTCTGTGTGGCCTTTCGCGGTGCTGGTGATGTTGGCGCGGCGGACGAGAAGGGGTGCGAGCGTAAGCGCTGCGTGGATCGACAGCCGCGTTCGACGGCCGAGGCTCGGCTACGTGTCAGTGATTTGCCGCGCCAGCAGATAGATCAACACGGGAGGGGTCGGGGCCGGTCCGTCCGGCAAGCCGTACCGTTCCCCGGCAACAGATGAGCAGCTCGACCTTCAGTGATCTGTTACGCGCGCTCGATCCGCGCCCGGAGGTCCGCTTCCGGGAGTTCGAGCGTATCTGCAAGTGGTTTCTGACCAACGATCCGTTGTACCAGCACCAAGTCCGGCGTGTTTGGCTGTGGGATGAGTGGCCGGGCAGGTGGGGAGCCGACGCTGGGATCGATCTCGTCGTCGAGGATCGCGCGGGTGGCCTGTGGGCGGTTCAAGCGAAGGCGTATGACCCCCAATACAGCGTCACCAAGGCCGACGTGGACACGTTCCTGTCCGAGTCCTCCCGACCCGAGTTCTCATACAGGCTGCTGATCGCCACGACCAACCGTGTCGGCCACACGGCTCGGCGCACGATCGCGGCTCAGGAGAAGCAGGCGGGGCTGCTGCTGCTGGCCGACCTTGAAGCCACCCAGGTCGACTGGCCGTCGAGTCCGGCTGCGCTGCGGCCCAAAGCTCTCAAGCGAAAGCGCCCGCGACCGCACCAGGCTCAGGCGATTCGTGCGGTGGTCAAGGGCTTCTCCGCACACGACAGAGGGCAGCTCGTCATGGCCTGCGGGACCGGCAAGACCCTGACCGCGCTGTTCGTCGCTGAGCGTCTGAAGGCGGAGCGGACGCTGGTGCTGGTGCCCTCCCTGTCGCTGCTGGCCCAAACCATGCGCGAGTGGACCGCCAATGCCTCCGAGGACTTCTACTACCTGCCGGTGTGCTCAGACGACACGGTCGCCGACCCCGATGCGGCGGTGAGTTCGACCTCGGACCTGGGCTTCCCGGTTACGACCGACGCCGAGGACATCGCTCGTTTCCTTCGCCGCAGATTCGCTCGGCGCGTCGTCTTCTCGACCTTCCAGTCCTCTCCGAGGATCGCCGAGGCTTATGGGTTGGGTCGCGTCCCCCGGCTGGACTTGGCGATCGCCGATGAGGCCCACCGCTGCGCCGGGAGGGTGTCGAGCGACTTCGCCACCATCCTCGACGCTAAGGCGATCCCGGCCAAGCGTCGACTGTTCATGACGGCCACTCCCCGGTACTTCACAGGACGTGTGGTGCGTGAGGCGAAAGAGGCCGACTTCGAGGTCGCCTCGATGGACGACCCGGACACCTTCGGCCCGGTCTTTCACCGCCTCAGCTTCGGCGAAGCCATCGAGAAGGACCTGCTAAGCGACTACCAGGTTGCGGTGATCGGCGTGGACGACGCCACCTACCGGGAGTGGGCCGAGCGTGGCCGGTTCGTCACGGTTGACGGGAAGGCCGTTACTGACGCCCGCAGCCTCGCGGGCCAGATCGGCGTGGCCAAGGCGATGCGGCGCTACGAGCTGCACCGCACGATCTCATTCCACTCGCGCGTTGCTCGCGCCAGAGACTTCGCCCGAACGCTCACCGAGGTGGTGGAGTGGATGCCGAAGCGTCAACGCCCTAAAGGTCCTCTGTGGGCGCAGTACGTCTCGGGGGAGATGTCAACCGGACAGCGGACGATCAGCCTTGAGCGCCTTCGGCACCTTGACGGCGACGGTGTGGGTCTTCTTGCCAACGCGCGGTGCTTGGCCGAGGGCGTCGATGTCCCCACACTCGACGGGATCGCCTTCATCGATCCCCGCCGCTCTGAGGTGGACATCGTCCAGGCTGTGGGAAGGGCTATCCGCAAGGCCGACAACAAGACGGTGGGCACCATCGTGATCCCGGTGTTCATCGGCTCTGAGGAGGACGCCGGCGTAGCCCTGGACGATTCGGCGTTCAAGCCCGTATGGGACGTGATCCGTGCGTTGCGCGCCCACGACGCGGACTTGGCCGAGCAGCTCGACTCGCTTCGCCGAGAGTTGGGCAAGGGCGCTTCATCGGTGACGATCCCCCCGAAGATCCACCTTGACCTGCCCGCCTACATCGGAGCGGCCTTCGCCTCGGCCTTCGAGGTTCGCCTAGTCGAGCAGACCACAGCGGTCTGGGAGTTCTGGTTTGGCCTCTTGGTGGCCTACGTCGAGGCCCACGGGAATGCGCGGGTGCCGCCACGATACTCGACGCCGGACGGTTTCAAGCTCGGCAATTGGTGCACCAGCCAGCGCAGCAAGCGGAGGGCCGACTCGCTCGACGTCGAGCGAGTCGCTGCCCTCGACACCCTGCACTTCACTTGGAACCCCCACGACGACAAGTTCGAGCACGGCCTCGCTGAACTCGCCTCGTATGTCCGGGCGCGCGGGAATGCGCGCGTGCGAAAAATGAAGACTACGCCGAGCGGCTTCGAGCTTGGCCTCTGGTGTGGCCGCCAGCGAAGAGAGCGCAAGGCCGGCAGACTCAGCACCGAGCGCATCGCGATGCTTGACGCGCTCGGATTTGTCTGGGACCCGCTTCAAGACGACTTCGAGCGCGGCCTTGCTGAGCTTGCGGCTTACGTCCAGGCCAAGGGAGATGCGCGTGTGCCGACGAGACATTCCGCACCCGGCGGTTTGAGGCTGGGGAACTGGTGCAACGTACGGCGCGCAGAACGCAAGGCAGGCAGACTCAGTACCGAGCGCATCGCGATGCTTGACGCGCTGGGATTTGTCTGGGGCCCGTTTCAAGACGACTTCGAGCGCGGCCTTGCTGAGCTTGCGGCTTACGTCGAGGTCAAGGGAGATGCGCGTGTGCCCGCGGGACACGTTTCGCCGGACGCCTTCAATCTCGGGAGGTGGTGTAGCCACCGGCGCGAAGAACGCAAGAAAGGCCGGCTGAGCGACGATCGAATCGCCGCGCTCGACGCGATGGGGTTCGTCTGGAATCCCTTCGCGCGCAGCTTCGATCGCGGCCTTGCTGAGCTTGCGGCTTACGTCGAGGCCAACGGCGATGCGCGCGTGCCCCAGGGACACTCGACGCCGAGCGGCTTCAACTTGGGCACCTGGTGTCTAAACCGTCGCAGGGATCGCAAGACCGGCAGGCTCGACGCCGAGCGGATCGCTGCGCTCGACGCACTCGGGTTTGTGTGGGATTCCTATCAGGACGGTTTCGACCGGGGTCTTGCTGAGCTTTCGGCTTACGCCCAAGTCCACGGCGATGCGGGTGTACCTCAACGGCACACAGCACCCGACGGATTTCCCCTCGGGGGCTGGTGTGGTGATCGGCGGGCGGACCGCAAGGCAGGCAGGCTTGACGCCGAGCGGATCGCTGCGCTCGACGCACTCGGCTTCATCTGGAACCCGAATCAAGAAGCCTTCGACCGTGGCCTCTCTGAGCTTGCCGCACATGCCAGCGCCCAGGGCGACGCGCGAGTGCCAGCCGTCTACTCGACACCGAGCGGCTTCAATCTCGGGAAGTGGTGCAGCCACCGGCGCGACGAGCGCAGGACAGGCAAACTCAGCGCCGAGCGAATCGCTGCCTTGGATGCACTCGGGTTCGTGTGGGACCTCCGCCAGGTCCGAACCCATAACTGACTCACCTGGCAGCTTCCGGCCTGTGGCGCCGGGCAGTTCCAATTGACACGCCCTACAGCCGGTCAAACAGCCCGGGTAAAGGTGCCGGGATCGTGCTTGAGATTGTCTGCGGCTCGACGACGCGATGCTGCGTGATTAGTGGATGACCGGCGTGTCAGCATCCACGCAGCGATCGGGTTCTGAGCGGTAATACTGGCTGATGGCAGGCTACTGGCAACCGTGCCGTATTCCTGTATGGCGGCTGCGCTGCCCCCGACCGCAGGCCGTGGGATTGTTGACCAAAGCCGTTGCGCGGCTGTGCTTGCGTCTCCAGCATGTGCTCGGCGGCAGCGATGAAGTCGGCGGTGCCGGCGACGATCGTCTCCTCATCGTTGCGATCCGGCACGACGGTCTCGCGGTCTCTCGCTCCAGCCGTTGCGTCCGTCGGCGGCCGTACGGTTGAGGCGTGTTTGCCGGGATGATCGTGGTTGCGCCGATAGCGGATCTGACCGCTACGGCGACGCTGATCTTGGCTGGGATAACGCTTGCTCTGGTCGCGGCAACCGTGACGCTTGTATGCGCAACGCGCGCGGGCACGAACCAGGCGCGTCGCGATGTGCAGCGAGAGATCGACGTGATGCAGCGGCAGCTCGAGGCCGAGTATCGTCCGCTGCTGATCGAGGTGCTTCCCACTGGGCCGATCCTGCCCGATATGGGAGCCCGCCCGAGCCCGAATGTGGCCCCCCATCGGCAAGACGAGCAGCCGCTGACGATCGAGATCAAATTCGGCCAAACGGCGGGGGCGGAGTGCGATCCGCGATTGGTGTATATGAGGCTCGAAGGCGGGTCCGTCTACTTGAGCGTTCCCCTTCGGAATGTTGGGCGTGGACTCGCCGTGATCGATCCCTCTAGCATCGAACTTCACGGGGTGTCGCTTGGGGGCCTGCGCTCGGGGACCGCGCAGCGGCAGCGAGTTCCGGTCGGCGAGACGACGCGGATCGAGGTCATCTCGCACTACCAGGTTGGGGTACCGATCGAGCAGGCCAAGGACTGGTGTCTACACGTTCGCTACACCGACTTCGCAGGGGAGCAACCGACTCGTGCGACGATCCGACTCGAATGTCCCGATGGCCCGCAGGGCCCTTGGTAAGTCAAGTCGTAGGTAGTGGTGTAACGCCAGCTCGTCGGTGATGCTGGTGCGGCTCAGGCGGCGTTGAGCTCGACTACCTCCTCTCTGTTCTGTGTGTGGGTGTGGTCGTTCTCGTCTTGCGCGGCGTAGAGGGGGGTCATGCTCTCGGCGGATAGGTAGCGCCGGCTGATGAGCCACTCGTCGTTCTGCTCGATGAGCAGGGCGCCGGCGAGGCGGATCACGGAGGTGTCGTTGGGGAAGATCCCGACGACGTCTGAGCGGCGGCCGATCTCGCGGTTGACGCGCTCCAGGGGGTTGGTGCTCCTGAGCTTCGGCCAGTGCGCTTGGGGGAAGGCGTAGAACGCGAGGAGGTCTTCCTCGGTGTCCTCGAGTAGCCGGCAGACCTTCGGGACGGCGGGCTCCAGGCGCTCGATCACTTGCCCCATGCGCTCACGCGCCTGAGTGCCGTCCTCGGCGGCGAAGAGCTCCCGCAGGGCCGCGGAGACCAATCCACGCTGCGATGGGCGGCAGTGCTGGTGCATGTTGCGCACGAAGTGCACGGTGCAGCGCTGCCACGGGCACGACAGGACACGCTCGATGGCGTGCTTGAGCCCTTCGTGGTGGTCAGAGACGGCCAGGCGCACACCGTGCAGGCCGCGGGCCCGCAGGGAGCGCAGGAACTCGACCCAGAACGCCTCGGACTCGATCTCGCCGAGGTCCAGGCCGATCACCTCCCGGACACCGGACTCGTGCACGGCGTAGGCGATCACGAGCGCCTTGGAGCGCACGTGCCCACCAGAGCGCACCTTGACGTGCTTGGCGTCGAGCCACAGGTACGGGTAGGCGCCTTCCAGAGGGCGCTCCCGGAAGACCCTGACCTGCTCATCGAGCGCCCGGCAGAGCGCCGAGACGCGGTCCTTGGTCATCCCTGCGATCCCGAGCTGCTCGACCAGCCGGTCGACCTTGCGGGTACTCACGCCGTTGACGTATGCCTCCAGGACAACCGCGACGATCGCCTGCTCGCTGCGCCTTCTCGGCTCCAGGAAGCTCGGGAAATACGCAGGCCCTTGACGCTTCTTGGGGATCAACAGCTCGATCTCCCCGACCCTGGTCTCCCACCCCCTCGGCCGGTAGCCGTTGCGGTGCGTCACCCGCTCGCTACTGACCTCCCCCCGCTGCGCGCCGACCTCAGCGCTGATCTCCGCCTCCATCAGCTCACGCGCCACCAGCGCAACCGCGTCGCGCACGAAATCACCGTGCTCGCCCGCCATCACCTTGGCAACGACATCAGCAGTAGTCATCCTCTGCACTTCGGCCATCGTGGTGCTCCCTTCTCATCGGCTCTTGGTCGAACCGACGAGCCTGGACACCGCGGTGGCCGGAACAATCTCCCGGCCCTACACGGTGCTCGTTACACCACTTCTACCGACACGACCCCTTGGTACGTCATGGGTGTGGAGCTGGCGCCGCGCACCTGAGGTATTCGGGGCACCCTCACATATGACGCGAGTGGCTGTCTCGGACATTCCACACATATGTCCCTTCACTGTAGGTATCTAGCCCAAAAGCCGCAAATCGCGGTCTTTTGGCCTGCCCTACGGAATCGGCGTGTGTGGGCGGTGGTAGAGGGGCGCTGAGGGCGCCCGCGCGTCCTTTCAGCGCAGGAGCAGGCCCGCCTCCGCGGCAATGGTCACGATGCGCCGCACGACCTTGATCCCGTAGCCCAACTCGCCCGCGATATTGAGTTCATCGAGGCTCGGCGCAATCCCGTTGACGCTTACGTACGGGAACGGCTCGTAGTCGAACTGCAGGCTGGGGTTCGGCTCGCTAAAGGCGATACGTGCAAGTTTGCTGCGCGGCTTCAGTTCGCTCCGAAAGTATTCGGGTTCCGCGATGCCGTGGAAGGGGGCCGTGACCGCGCGGAAGTGACCACCGTCCGAGCACGCTGCGGGAACGAGCTGCTTGTGCTTGTCGATCTTGTCCAGCTCGTCGATCCAATGGAGCGGGGAGGCGGTTGGGTCGCTGCTCCATTGTACGTACGGCTGGACTTGCTCGATAAATTCCGCGGCCACGACGCTCTGGCCGCCCGACAGTTCGGGCTTGATCGGCTTCCGGTGAACGTTGAAGCGCGGTTTCGTCCAGAGTGGGAACGTCGTGCTGTCGCCCGGGTTCTTGCCGATGCTGCAAGCAAGCCAGTCCAGGACGCTTCGGGCGTGGTGCGCGACTTCGCCGGCCCGGAGGCCGATCTCGAAAGGGATCACGTCGATGCCCTGCTCGACGGATACGACGTACTCCGTGGCTTGCGCGTTCGACTCCGACCGGATGGTCACAGTCTGGTCCTCCAAGAATTCTTGAGCGGCCGCCTCCAGTCGTTCGAGTCGGCGCTGCGCCCAGTCGAGCCGTTCGAGGAGCGGGAATTCGTGCGGGGTCACGAGGCCCACGCCGCTACCCTCGCAGGTGATGGCTGACGAGCATGAGCCGAAGCCTACGCAGCAGACCCCGAAGGGCATCGAAATACCGAGCCCGAAGCGTGAGGATGTGGAGCGCGATCACCGATGAGGCTGTTTGTATGACTGCTTGTTGTACTTGCATGGGTCCATCGTGAGCGGTGAAGCATGCGCAAATGCGGACAAATATCCCGTCGGACGCCCGCGCCGGCGGGAAACCGCCGCAGACGTCGAGCAGATGCAACGCGTCCTGATGCTGGTTCGCTCCTGCTACTACGCCGAGCAGCGCATGACTCTGAGCGCGGTCGCAGAGTTCATCCGCTCGTGGTTCGAGGCCACCCCGCTCAAACCCCCGATCCCGCCGATCGACTACGACCAGGCTCAACTCACCCGTGTTCGCAGCAACTCCCGGTCGATCTTGCGCGACAGGCTGCATCGCGAGCCGACCGCCGTCGAGCTCGCCATCGAGGTCGCGGCGGCGTATCGGCAGGGTGAGCCGGCCGTCGAAGCCGCGCTACGCAAGATGCGTCGGCTGATCCGCGAGGCTGAACGTTACGAGTATGTCTTCTCAGCCGAGCTCACGGGCAAGCTGGCCTTGCCGACTCCTCGGGCTCGGCGTTAGACCTCCGCGTGCCTTTCGGAGCGCCGAGTTTGGTCCGCCCGGCTCTGGGGAGAGCGGCTTCTTTTTCGCGGGGAGAAAAATGCGCGACCCGGGCGGTCACCCTCAGACGGCCCCGATCTCGAAGGCCCACCGGGCACCCGCGATGCGCCCTTCTGACCTCAGGGGGGGATGTTGACCCGCGCAGTCGCTCTCGGCCGGCTCTGGGGTCGCAAGGCCCCCGGTACAGATCTACGTGAGATCGCGCCGGGCGCGATCCCGAGGCCGCCTAGGGACCGGGGTCAAGGCCGACCGCCGTGGCGCGAAGCGGATCGTGCGGCTGTTCGCCGCCGGCGAACCCGCAGTTGGAAAGCACCCTGAGTGCGGCGTCGTTAGCGAGGCTAATAGCCAACGCTGAGTGTTCTGCGCCGGCCGTGGTTCACTTCTACCACCCGAAGACCGTAGCGGAAGGCACCCGTGGAGGTGCTGACGCCGCCGACTTCGACGGAACCGGCGTACGTACGCGATCCGAGGTGCCAGGTCACTAGGCACCTGTAGCGGCCGGTGCCCCGCTGTTTGCAGTCTTTCGCGGTGAAATGCTTCGGACTGCTGCGCAGATACTTGACTACGGCCGCCTTCACCCATCGCGGGGCTGTGCTCGCGGTTATGGGTTGCGGTGGCGCGGGCCAATGGTGCGCCACGTATGAAGCGGTCGCAGGTTCTTCGATCACGCAATAGAGGTTGCCGTTTTCCTTCGAGTGAAGTTCGTGGTTTCCGTCGATACATTCGTTGATGAAGGCGTCCAGGTTGCTCCGCTCATCGATTTCGCGTGGTCCAGGGGTCTTGACTTTGCCGTACTCGGGACCCTGTGCGACAACATCCCCGGTCGGTCCGATCACTTGCCAGAGAAATGGTCCTGACTGCGAGGGTTTGTAGCTCAACGCCGGTTTGATTGCTTCTACGGGTGGTTGGCCGATGGCGGGGTAGCCCTCCAGGAGATCGCCTGACTGTGGGGTAAGTTCAGCTTCACCAAACAACCCGAGCGCGTCGTTCTTCCGCCACGTGCCTTCGCAGCCATTTTCCAAAGATAGTGATGTCGTGCCTTGAGGCGTCGAAAACGCCACGGTGTAGGGAACCGATTCGCCGCTGGGTCCTAAAAACTCGACTAGACCGGGACACGTGAGCGTGAAGCTCAGAGTCACCGTGAAGGATTCGGGAAAGCCTCCTTCAAGCGCCTGTACGCCCGAGTTCGGGATCTCGGGGGGTTCGTGCGCGGAGTTAAAAGTCGTGGCCAACGCCACCGTAGGCATCAACAGCGTGGCGAGTACGGCAAGCACCGAAGCGATAGGTGCAACAGGGGTCGCGTAGCCCGAGAACGGGCGCATCATGGCCGGCAATCTATCAGTAAGGGGAACATGCCAAGTGTTCAGTCCGGCGTTACGTCCCTGCCGGTGTCATGTTCCCCCAGAGCACACCAGCCGGTGCCTCGCCGCACCGTCGCTGATCCGATCGCGCAGGAGTTCGGCGCGGCTGTCCGCGAGGCTCGGAGGCAGCGCGGCGAGACGCTGGAGCAGGTCTCACACCGGATCGCCCGCATGGACGCGAAGTACCTCGGCGAGATCGAGCGCGGATGGCACGCACCGAGCAGCCCAACCGCAAAGCGCATCGCCGACGCGCTGGGAATGACCCTCGCCAAGCTCACCGACGGCCTGTAGGGGCCGTCCGAAAACCAAGGCCGGTCCTGCGTGGGTCCCCGCAATGCAGAGAGCGGATGAAAGGGATTCGACCCTCGACCTTCACCTTGGCACCTGATGGGCTGCAGGCGCGCGTCTGACGATCAAGCCGCAGCGCGCACGCGAGGGCCGCGCTTCTTGGCGGCTATCGAGCGCCTGGCGGCGGGTTTGCGCTTCTTGGGTCGGAAGGCCGTTGAGAGCAGTTTGGCGTCGTCGGCGCGGCTCTTGTGGTGCAGGTAGCGCATTGTGGTTTGGATGTCGGCGTGACCCATCCATGCCTGGACCTGGATGATGCTGGCGACGTTGATCGCCAGTGAGCCGAAGGTGTGGCGCAGGTCGTGGAAGCGCAGTCGTCGCAGGCCGGCGGCGTCAAGAGTGGAAAGGTAGCGTCGGCGCAGCGCGGAGCCGTCGAGGAGGGTGCCCTCGCGACTTACGAAGACGTGGTCGCCTCTGGCGGTGTGGTGTCCGCGCTTCTTTAGCTCCTTCAGCGCATGAGCGACCTTGTCGACCATCGGCACGGTGCGCGACTTGCGGGACTTCGGCTTGCCTGTCTGTTTGGCGCTGTAGCCTTCGTAGACGCGGATCGAGGACTGCTCGAAGTCGACGTCCTCCCAAAGCAGCGCGAACAGTTCGCTGCGGCGTAGTCCCTCGAGAGCTGCCGTCAGGTAGATCGCGGCGTCCTGTTGGTCCTCTTCAGCGCGCAGGGCGCGCTCGGTCTCGCTTACGGCTGGGCGGCTGGGGTCGCGATGGGAGCCCTTGACCGCGGTGGCTACGAGCAGGTCGATCTCCTCGGGCGAGTAGAAGTCGAAGCGTGCCACGTCGTTGGTCTCGCGCAGCCGCTTGATCTTCGTAACGACGTTGAGAACCAAGCCGAAGTGCTCGACGGCGTGCTGGAATATGGCGTGCGCCTGTGCGACGATCTTGTTGACCGTCTTTCGCGTGCGCGTGCCGTCCTCGGCGAGTCGGTTGCGCCATTGTTCGATCTGCTTGGCGGTGATCGTCTCTATGCGCTTGGGGCCGAACTCGGGGAGCAGGTGCACGACGAGGACCGATCGGTAGTCGACTTGCGTGCTGGCCGACCAGTCACGCTCGAACGGTCCCCGGTCGAACCAGTCCCAAGCGATGTCCGCGAACGTATAGCCGGTGCGCTCCTGTCGCAGCTGCCCGCGTCGAGCGTCGACGAGGAGTTCGTCGAGGCGTTCTTCAGCCTCTCGTTCGCGAAGGAAGCCCTGGGGGGGCGAGCCCTTGCCCGTCCAGTCGGGACCGAGACGCTTCTCGTGCTGGCCTTGCTGGTCGCGCCACTTGGCGCACCAGGTGTTGCCGCGCTTGCCTTCGTACAGCCACACGTGGCCGCTGATCGAGGCGCGTGGATCGAGCATTCGGGTTGCCATGACGGGTCCTTCCGTGGGTCTGCAGGGACTGTCCGAGGGGGGGACGGACCTAAGAACCGTAGCGCGTGGGGCGGACAGAATTTCCTCCCGAAGTTCCTCCCCAAACAGCTTTGCGTAACCCGAGCTACTCAGCGAAAATGCCTTGAATACAGGGTATTCGCGGCCTATGCGAACTGGCTCTAACTAACTCATAACCCGAAGGTTGCTGGCCGGAATCCTGCCGACGCTACCCTGGGGGGATGCTCGGAGTGGGCACGTTCGCGGGGGTCGTCAAGGAGCTGCGCCGCGATGTGGCGGCGGCGCGCGATCGCGACCCCGCTGCGCGTGGGGTGGGGCCGGCGGAGATCGTGGCGACGTGGCCGGGCATCCATGCGCTGCTCTCCCATCGGGTGGCCCATGCGCTGCACGAGGCGGGGGTGCCGCTGGTGCCGCGCTCGTTGGCGATGGTCACGCGGACACTGACGGGGATCGAGATCCACCCGGCGGCGCAGATCGGCAAGGGCCTGTTCATCGACCACGGCGCGGGGGTCGTCGTGGGAGAGACGGCGACGATCGGCGACGATGTGACGCTCTACCAGGGGGTGACGTTGGGGGGCACGGGCTTCGCCACCGGCAAGCGTCACCCGACGGTGCAGGACAATGTGACGATCGGCTCGGGGGCGAAGCTGCTCGGGCCGATCACGGTCGGCCACGGGGCGAAGATCGGCGCGAACACGGTGGTGATCACCGACGTGCCGCCGAACTCCACGGTGGTCGGCAACCCGGGTCACCCGGTGCGCGTGGACGGCCGCCGCCCGGAGGGCCCCAACGCCGACTGGATCCACCTCCCCGACCCGATCGCCGAGGCGATCAAGGGGCTGTCCAGCCGCATCGGCGCGCTCGAGCACGCCGTCGGCGAGCTCGCCGGCAGCGAGGCTCAGCCACCGGCCGACGTCAAACCGCTGCGGCCCGTCAAGGGTCGCAACCCCGCGGGGGGTTAGTAGAACACCGTCCGGCAGCGGTGGCGAGGGCGCGCCTTGTACTCAGGCGCCTGGCCTCGGTTCCATAGGCGCGTGTCGAGCACCCGCGGGGGGACCCCGGTGCGTCGGGAGAGCAGCTCGCAGGCGTGCAATGCGCAGGCGCGGATCTCGCGCTCGGGGCCGCCGGGAGGGAGTAGCTCGCCGGCATCGATGCGCGCCGCGAGGGAATCCTCGTAGAGCAACACCCCCTCGCAGCGCAGCACGTGGGGGACGAGGTTGTCGGCGAAGATCGTCAGGCGGTCGAGGTCCGCGAAGTCGGCGATGCCCGCGAGCGCGAGGTCGGAGGGGACGATCTGGGCGCGCTTGTAAAAGCCGCGGTCGTCGAACATCGCCATTCCGCTCGCCAGTGCTTCGGCGAGCCGCTCGGCTGAGCCCCCGCACTGTGCCACGACGTCCAGCGCGCGGCGCTCCCCGAGGAAGCGCCCCAGCTCGCGCAGTGCCTGGGCGTAGAGGCTCATCAGCTCGTGGTCGGGCGGCTGGTCGAGGATCCGCGCGATCGTGCGGGTGTCGACCGTGCGCAGCCACTTTGCGGTCGGCGGGCCCTCAGCGCGTACGTGGTCGGCGAGCGCCCACGCCACCGTGAAGTACCCGCTCACGGGACGCCCGCCGTCGAGCCGCTTGCGCAGTGTGGGGAACCACCCGGAGCCGAAGTTGACGGCGTCGAGCGCCAGCAGGTAGTCCGCCACGTCCGCGGGGGCCCCCTCCAGGTAGTGGCGCACCGGATCCAGGGTCGCAGCCGACTTCCCGGCGAGATCTGGCGCGGCGATCTCCGCAAGGGTGTCGCCGGCGAGGGCGTCTGCGTCGATCCGCACCCACTGCGCCCGCGCGGCGATCTGCGCGCAGCTTGCGCGGACCTCTTCGAGCAGGGGCATGGCGCAAACGTTAGGCGAGGCGGGTCGGCGGGGAGCGGCCGGATCGTCGTCCAGAAGGCAGGGGGTGGGTAGGACAGTGCATCGCGGGGCAAAGAGAGCGGCTTGGGCGTAGGAGGGCCGACTGGGATTCGCCAACGGGCCGGCCGGGGGCGCAACTATGCTTGCAAAGATGGTCGAAAACCCCCACGCGGAGCACCTCCAGGAGCTGCTGGAGGGTCTCAACGAGCCCCAGCGCGAGGCGGTCACGCACGGGGAGGGGCCGCTGCTGATCCTCGCGGGGGCCGGCTCGGGCAAGACGCGGGTACTCACCCACCGCGTCGCCTTTCTAATCTACACCGATCAGGCGCAGGCGGGGGAGATCCTCGCGATCACGTTCACCAACAAGGCTGCCAAGGAGATGCGCGAGCGGGTCGAGCGCCTGCTCGGCCACGGCACGCGCGGCATGTGGTTGATGACCTTCCACGCGGCCTGCGCGCGCATCCTGCGCGCCGACGCGGAGCGGCTCGGGTACACGCGCCAGTTCACGATCTACGACCAGGCCGACGCGCGGCGGCTGACCAAGCGGTGCATGGACGCCGTCGGTGTCGACCCCAAGCGCCACACCCCGGCCGCGATCCACAACCAGATCTCCTCCGCCAAGAACAAGCTCCTCGACGCCGCCGCCTACGGCCAGGCCGTCGGGTCCGCCTTCGAGGAGATGGTCGCCGAGGTGTACACCCTCTACGAGCGCGACCTGCACCGGATGAACGCGATGGACTTCGACGACCTGTTGTTCCGCACCGTCAACCTGCTGGAGCTCTTCGAGGAGGCCCGCGAGCGCTACGCCTCGAGCTTCCGCCACGTCCTGGTCGATGAGTACCAGGACACCAACCACGCGCAGTACCGCTTCCTGCAGCTGCTCGTGGGCGGTGGGCGCCAGGCGCCCGCGCGGGGGGAGCGCGTGCGGCTCGAGGGCCACCGCAACCTCGCGGTGGTGGGCGACGACGCGCAGTCGATCTACAGCTTCCGCAACGCCGACATCCGCAACATCCTCGACTTCCAGGACGACTTCCCCGACGCCCGCGTGGTCAAGCTCGAGCAGAACTACCGCTCCACCGAGACGATCCTGTCGGCCGCAAACGCGGTGATCGCCAACAACCGCGGTGGGATCGCCAAGCGCCTGTGGAGCGAGCTGGGTACGGGCGAGCTGCTGCACGTCCGCGAGCTCGACGACGAGCACGCCGAGGCGCGCTTCGTGGTGGGGGAGATCGAGCGGCTCGTCGACGAGGGCGCCTCGCGCACGGAGATCGCGGTGCTGTACCGAACCAACGCGATGTCGCGCGTGCTCGAGGACACGCTCGTGCGCCACGAGATCGCCTACCAGGTGATCGGCGGGACGAAGTTCTACGAGCGCGCCGAGATCAAGGACGCGATCGCGTACCTCTCGTGGTTGGCCAACCCGTTCGACGTGGTCAGCTTCATGCGCGTGGCCAATTCACCTCGGCGCGGCCTCGGGCAGACCTCGCTCGGGCGCATCGTGGCGTACTCCGCGACCGTCGGCGTCTCGGTGTGGGAGGCGGCGTCCGCCCCCGAGGAGATCCCCGGGCTCGGTGCCGCCGCGGTGAAGGCGCTACGACGCTTCATGGACACGATGGACGAGCTGCGCACTCGTGTCGAGCAGCGGGTCCCCGTCGGCGACCTGCTGGAGGCGGTGCTCTCGCAGACCGGCTACGTCGAAGCGCTCGAGGCCGAGCGCACGATCGAGGCACAGGGGCGCCTGGAGAACCTGGAAGAGCTGGTGGGAGTCGGCCGCGAGTTCGACACCACCGCGGAGGCGCAGCAGGACACGCTCGGCGTGTTCCTGCAGCAGATCGCGCTCGTCGCCGACGCCGACTCCCGCAGCGCGGACGAGGGGCTCGTGACGCTGATGACGCTGCACAACGCCAAGGGTCTGGAGTACCCCGTGGTGTTCATCGCGGGCATGGAGGACGGCGTGTTCCCCCACTCGCGCGCACTCGACGAAGGCGCCCTGGAGGAGGAGCGGCGCCTGTTCTACGTGGGCGTCACGCGCGCGATGCGCACGCTCTACCTGACCCGCGCGCGCCGGCGCGCGGTGTTCGGCTCGCAGACCTACGGCTTCCCGAGCCGCTTCCTCGCCGAGGTGCCCGCCGAGCTGACCGACCGCGAGGAGGAGGAGGCACTGGCGGTGGGCGGCACTGCCGGATGGTCCCCACACGGCGCCACCGCGCCCAACGGGCTGCCCGACCGCACGCTCGCCCGCGCCGGGAGCTGGGCCTCAGCCGGCAGCTGGGCGTCCGCCACGGGCGTTAAGGCCGCTCGCCCGTCCGGGGGGCACGGGCGGTCTGTGGCCAGCGGACGCTCGGGGCGAGCCCCTGCCGCGGACTCCTACCGGCTCGGCGAGGACGTCACGCACGCCTCCTTCGGGGAGGGCGTCGTCACCGGCGTGGAGCCCGACGGGGTGATCGTCGTGCGGTTCGCCGGCGACGGCTCGGAACGCAAGCTGCTCACCGAGCTGACCCCGCTCACGCGTAGATAGCATCCGCCCCGTGGGCGCCCAGATCATCGACGGCAAGACGGTCGCCGCGCGTGTGCGCGCGCAGGTCGCCGAGGAGGTGCGCGCGTTCGAGGGGCGCACGGGACGCCCCCCGGGGCTGGCGACCGTGCTGGTCGGCGAGGACCCTGGCTCCACGGTGTACGTGGGGGGCAAGCAGCGCGCCTGCGCGGAGGTGGGGATGACACCCTTCGACCGGCGCCTGCCCGCCGAGGCCACCCACGAGGAGGTCGCGAGCCTGCTAGGCGAGCTGAACGCCGACCCCGCGGTCAGCGGGGTACTGCTGCAGCTGCCGGTGCCCGCTCACCTCGACGGCCCCGCGCTCACCGGTCTGATCGACCCGGGCAAGGACGTCGACGGCCTGACCCCGATCAACACCGGCCTGCTCGCGCTCGGGCGACCGGGCCTGCGACCCTGCACCCCCCTGGGGGTGATGGAGCTGCTCGCGAGCGTTGAAGCTCCGCTGGAGGGTGCCGAGGCGGTGGTCGTGGGGCGCTCGAACCTGTTCGGCAAGCCGATGGCCCAGCTTCTGCTCGAGGCCAACGCCACCGTGACCGTCTGCCACTCCCGCACCCGCGAGCTCGCCGCGGTGTGCGCCCGCGCGGACATCCTGATCGCCGCTGTCGGGCGCCCGCGCCTGATCGGTCGCGAGTTCGTCAAGCCGGGCGCGGTGGTGATCGACGTGGGCATGAACCGGCTCACCCCCGAGCAGGCCGGCAACTCCAGCGGCCTGGTCGGCGACGTGGACTTCGCCGCCGTCTGCGAGGTCGCCTCGGCGATCACGCCGGTGCCCGGCGGCGTGGGGCCGATGACCGTGGCGCTGCTGCTGCGCAACACCCTGGCCGCCGCCCGCCTCCAGGCCGGGATCGAGGGTTGACGGCGGCGTGGCCGAGCGCGAAGATCGTGCGATGAGGCCGGGGGCGGACGGGATGCAGTGGCGCACATGAGCCTGCGTCGCCTGCGATTGGGGGAGCTGCTCGCCTTGGCGGGAGCGATCTGCCTGATCGTCGCGTTGACGCTGCCTTGGTACGAGAACTCGCAGGGCAAGCTGAGCGCGTGGGCCACGTTCGGGGTGGCCGTCGGGCTGCTGATCCTCGCTGCCGCCGGCGCGCTCGCGCTCGTGGTGGCGACCGTCACCGAGCGCACCACCGCGCTCCCCGTCGCGGCGGCGGTGTGGAGCACGCTGTTCGGGTTCGCCGGGACCGTGGCCGCCGTCGTGCGCCTGCTCGAGCGCCCCGATCACGCCACCGAGCTGTGCGCGGGCGCGTGGCTCGCGTTGATCGGAGCGCTCGCCGTGGTGGTCGGCAGCTGGCAGTCGATGCGCGACGAACGCACCAGCCTGTACCCGCCCGACGCCACGCCGCCCCGCCCGGCGCCCCCGGCCGGGGCGGGGTAGCCGCGCTCCGTCGTGGAGCTTGACTTCGCACAGCTGCGCCGCGGGCAGTGGGTGATCGCGGGCGGCGCGGTCGCGCTGTTCATCGCCACGTTCCTCTTCAAGTGGTTCGGTGGTAACGCCTCCGGGACCGTGCCGGGCGGCCCGACGGTCACCATCGCCTCGAGCGCCAACGCGTGGCAGAGCCTGAGCAACACGCGCTGGCTGCTGTTGGCGACGATCCTCGCCGCGGTGGCGCTGGTCGTCGCGGCCGCGGCCCAGCGCGAGCTGCCCACCCCGATCCCGCCGAGCGCGGTTGTCGTCGCCCTCGCCAGCGTGAGCGCGGTCTTCGTGCTCTACCGCATCCTCGACCACCCGCACGTATCCGCCACGTTCGGGTCGGTGTCGGTCACCTATGGGGCGCAGCTCGGCCTCTACCTCGGGTTCCTCGCGTGTCTTGCGATCCTCTACGGCGCGGTCGTCGATCTGCGCGAAGCGGGCGTCGGGTTCTCGCGCCGCGCGGCATAGAATCCGCGCGGTGATCAACCGCGAGGAAGTCCTGCACGTCGCGCGCTTGGCGCGTCTTCAGCTCGACGACGGCGAGGTCGAGTCGATGGCGCGCGAGCTCTCCGGCGTACTCGACCACATCGCCCGGCTCGCGGAGCTCGACCTCGACGAGGTGCCGCCCACGACGCACGTCGTGGAGGTCACCGGCCGGCTGCGCCCCGACGAGCCGAGGCCCTGCCTGCCGCGCGAGGTCGCGCTCGCCTCCGCGCCCGCCGTCGCCGACGGCGGCTTCCTCGTCCCCAGCCCCCAGGCGTAGCTATGCCCACGCTTGCACACAACCCGTCGCCGCGGGGTAGGAAGCCCCGCGCCCACCCGCGTCGCGGCCGTGCCCACCTGCGCGGATGCGACCCAAAGCAACAGAGTCTCAGCGGATGACCTCGGCAGACCCCACCAGCCTCTCTGCGACTCAGGCGGTCCGTGCGCTCGCCGCGGGCGACCTCTCCGCGTCGGAGCTGTTCGCGCTCTACCGCCAGCGCGCGGTGGAGTATGGGGGGGCGCCGGAGGCCGGCGGCCTGAACTGCTTCACGTGGGTCGCCCCCGGCGTTCCCGCAGACCCCGATCCCGGCGCGCCCCTGCGCGGAGTGCCGCTCGCCGTCAAGGACCTGTTCTGTACCGCCGGCGTGCCCTCCCAGTCGGGCTCGCGCATCCTCGAGGGCTACCGCCCTCCGTACACCGCGACCGTCGTCGAGCGGTTGGCCCGCGCCGGCGCACCGCTGCTGGGGAAGACCAACCAGGACGAGTTCGCGATGGGCTCCTCCACCGAGAACTCAGCCTTCGGGCCCACGCTGAACCCCTGGGACCCCGCGCGCGTACCCGGGGGGTCCTCGGGGGGAAGCGCTGCAGCGGTCGCCGCCGGCCTCGCCCCATGGGCACTCGGCACCGACACCGGGGGGTCGATCCGCCAGCCTGCCGCGCTCTGCGGGATCGTCGGCCTGAAACCGACCTACGGCGCCGTCTCGCGCTACGGCATGATCGCGTTCGCCTCCTCGCTGGACCAGGCTGGGCCGCTCACCCGCGACGTGACCGACGCCGCTCTGCTGCTGCGCCACATGGTCGGTCGCGACGAGTGCGACGCAACCTCGCTGACGTTCCCGGAGCCGATCGCCACGCCCACCGCCGAGACTCTGCGGGGCGTGCGGCTGGGAGTGCCCGGGGAGTTGCGTCGAGGGGGCGCCTCCGCCGGCGCCGCGGTGCAGCCGAGCGTGCGGGCCCGCTTCGAGGAGACGCTCGCACGAGCTGAGGGTCTGGGCGCGGAGCTCGTCGAGGTCGAGCTGCCGCACGCGCCGCACGCCCTCTCCGCCTACTACCTCCTGGCCCCCGCCGAGGCGTCCTCCAACCTCGCCCGGTTCGACGGGGTGCGCTACGGGCAGCGAGCCGAGGGTGCCACCGACTTGCTGGACCTCTACACCCGAACCCGCCACGACGGTTTCGGAGCGGAGGTCAAGCGGCGGATCATGCTCGGCACCTACGCCCTCTCCGCCGGCTACTACGACGCCTTTTACGGCCGCGCTCAGCGCGTGCGGACCCGGATCGCCGAGGACTTCAGGGCGGCCTTCGAGAGGGTTGACTTCATCGTCACCCCCACGTCCGCGACAGTTGCCTTCGAGTTGGGGGAGCGGGCGAGCGATCCGTGGTCGATGTACCTCAGCGACTACTTCACGGTGCCCCTGTCGCTGGCGGGGATCCCGGCGATCTCGATCCCCTGCGGGCTCAGTGCCGAAAGCGACGGCGAGGGTGCTGCGGACCTGCCTGTGGGCTTTCAGATCGCGGGCCCCGCATTCAGCGAGAACGGTCTGCTGAACGTCGCCTACGCGCTGGAGCAGGCGCTCGGGTTCGACGGCACGCGCGCGCGCGCCGGGGGGTCGGCGTGAGCGCCGTCGAGTACGAGCCGGTGATCGGCCTGGAGATCCACGTACAGCTCGCGACCGCCACGAAGATGTTCTGCGGCTGCGCGCTCTCCTTCGGGGAGCCCCCCAACACCCGCACCTGTCCCGTCTGCCTCGGCCTGCCCGGCTCGCTGCCCGTCGCCAACGCGCGCGCCGTGCACTTCGGGCTGATGATCGGGCTCGCGCTCGGCTGCGAGCTCGCCCCCCGCTCGATCTTTCACCGCAAGAACTACTTCTACCCCGACCTCCCCAAGGGCTACCAGATCTCCCAGTACGACGAGCCCCTCTGCCGCGGCGGGCGCTTGGGGGAGGTGCGCATCCACCGCGTGCACCTCGAGGAGGACGCCGCCAAGCTCGTGCACGCCGGGGCCTCCGGGCGCATCCACGGCTCCGACGCCTCCGTCGTGGATTTCAACCGCGGCGGCACCCCCCTCGCGGAGATCGTCACCGAGCCGGACCTGCGCTCCGCCGAGGCCGCCGGCGAGTGGCTGCGGCTGCTGCGCACCACGCTGCGCGCGCTCGGGGTCTCCGACGTGAACATGGAGGAGGGCTCGTTGCGCTGTGACGCCAACGTCTCGCTGCGCCCGGTGGGCTCTGGGGAGCTCGGCGTCAAGACGGAGCTGAAGAACATGAACTCCTTCCGCTTTATCGAACGCGGCATCCGCGCCGAGCTCGCTCGCCAGGAGGCGGTCCTGCGCGGTGGAGGGGAGGTCGTCCAGGAGACGCTGCACTTCGACCCGGGCTCAGGCGCCATCACCTCGCTGCGCTCCAAGGAGGAGGCGCACGACTACCGCTACTTCCCCGAGCCCGACCTCGTGCCCGTTGCCATCGACCAGCAGATGCTCGACGCTGCCCACGCGGACATGACCGAGCTGCCTGCCGCGCGGGCCGAGCGGTTCGAGCGCGAGCTGGGACTGAGTGCGGAGAGCGCGCAGCTGCTCGCGTTCCGCGGCGGGCTCGGCGACTTCTTCGAGGCCGCCCTCGCCGCGCCCGCCGATCCTGCGCCCTCCGCGCAGGCGCTCGCCAACTGGATCTCAGGCGACCTGCTCGCGCGGCTCACCGGTGGGGAGGCGGTCGCGGACGCCGGTGGGACGGGCGCAGACACCGCTGGTGAGGCGGGTGGTGGGGTAGGCGGTGATCCGCTCTCCTCGCGTGTCACCCCCCAAGCACTCGCGGTGCTCGTCGGCCTCGTCACTTCCAAGCGCATCTCCGTCGGCGCCGGCCGCCAGGTGCTCGATCGGCTTGTCGCCGCCGGGGGCGATCCGCTTGCGGTCGTCGAGGCCGAGGGTCTCGCGGCAATGGACGGGGGTGACGCGGAGCTCGCCGCCGTCGTAGCCGCCGCGCTCGCCGCTCACCCCGAGGCTGCGGAGAACGTACGTGCCGGCAGCGCCAAGGCCATTGGGCCGATCGTCGGGTACGTGATGCGCGAGACCAAGGGTCGCGCCGACGGCGGCGTCGTCACCCGGCTCGTGCGCGAGCAGCTCGGGCTGTGAGTTAGCCCCCGCCTGGTGTGAACCTCCGCTCGGTGCGAGCTCCTGCCTGACCGCCTCCGTCATTTGAGCTACGCTGATCTCATGAACGAGACTTCGACCACATCCTCCTCTTCGCGCTCGTTGGGCCGGATGATCGTTGCGGTGCTGATCCTTGCTGTGGCAGCGTGGGTGCTGCTGCACATCGTGATCGGCATCGTCACCTTCCTCGCCGTCCCCGTCATCGCCGTGCTTGCGATCATCGCGGTCGTCTGGGCGATACGAGTGCTCCTGTAGGAGGCCCCGCGATGGGCTACGTGGTGATCTGCCTGGGCTTCGGGCTCGCTGGCGGCGTCGTCGGTCGAGTCAAGGGCAGCTCTTTCCTGCTGTGGTTCCTGATCTCCGGGATCGTGCCCTTCTTCGGCCTGTTCGCCGCGATCCTCTACCGCTTCGAGAGCAACGAGCTGCGCCGCCAGTGCCCCCGCTGCGGGCGCGTAACCAAGATCTACGACACCCTCTGCACCCGCTGCGGTACGGAGCTCGACTTCCCCGAGACCGTGCTCGCTCCCGAATCGTGGCAGCCCTCGCAGGCCGCGCGCAGTTAGGGCAGCCCATTAGGGAGCCCGAACCGGCGCGGGCTCTATAAACGGGGGATGGACGCGCCCGCAGCCTCCGCCGCACACCACCCCCTTATCGCCCGCTTCGTGCACCGGGCCGGCTTCGTCGACGAGCGGGACTTCCTGCTGCGCGTGGTGCAGCCGGCGCTCGTGGGGCTGATCGACGGCACCGTCTCCTCGATCGCGCCGATCTTCGCCGCCGCGATCTCCTCGGACTCGCACACCGCGTTCGTCGTCGGTCTCGCCACCGCCCTGGGGGCGGGCGTGAGCATGGGCTGGTCGGAGGCGCTGTCGGACACCGGCGAAACCACCGGCCGCGGCTCGCCTGTGGTGCGCGGCGGGATCACCGGCGGGATGACCGCGCTGGGCGGCCTGTTCCACACGCTGCCGTTCCTGATCTCCGACGTGCACACCGCCCTGGTGGTCGCCGGCGTCGTCGTTGCCGTCGAGCTGTTCGTGATCGCCTGGGTGCGCAAGCGCTTCCTGGAGGTCTCGCTGCGATCCTCGCTGCTGGTGGTCACCGTCGGCGGCGCCATAGTCCTGGCGATCGGCATCGCCATCGGCTCCTCCTAGCGGCCGCTGACCGGCGCCAGGCGGCGTCCTCGGTCGCTCGTGTGCCAAGCACACTTCGCTCCCTGTGTCCTTGCCTGGCTTGGTCATCGACCGTTAGGAGTGGCGTAGTGGGCGGGCCTTAACCCGCTGACCGGCGCCAAGTCGGCGTCCTCGGTCGCTCGACACTTCGCTCCCTGTGTCCTTGCCTGGCTTGGTCATCGACCGTTAGGAGTGGCGTAGTGGGCGGGCCTTAACCCGTTGGTACACTGCCTTTTTGGCTCGTTCGAGTGCAGTGGAAAGGCGGTTGGCACACATGCGCGCAGTCGATGCGCTGATGGAATCTCTGAAGGCGGAGGGCGTCGAGGTCGTCTTCGGCCTGCCCGGCGGCGCCAACCTGCCCACCTACGACGCCTTCGTGGATGCTGGCATCCGCCACATCCTTGTGCGCCATGAGGCCGGCGGCGGCCACGCCGCGGAGGGCTACGCCAAGGCGACTGGCAAAGTCGGCGTCTCGCTCGCCACCTCCGGCCCTGGCGCCACCAACCTCGTCACCCCCATCTGCGACGCGATGATGGACTCCGTGCCCGTCGTGTTCATCACCGGGCAGGTCCGCACCGAACTGCTCGGCACCGACGGCTTCCAGGAGGCCGACACGATCGGCATCACGATGCCCGTCGTCAAGCACTCCTTCATGATCCAGCACCCCCTGGAGATCCCCCGCGCGATTCACGAGGCCTTCCACATCGCCTCCTCCGGGCGCCCGGGTCCCGTGCTCGTCGACGTCCCCCAGGACCTCTCCCGCGCTGAGATCGCCTACGAGCCTGTCGGTGACCTGCGCCTGCCCGGCTACCAGCCCACCGTGGAGGGCAACCAAAAGCAGATCCGCCAGGCCGCCAAGGCGCTCGCCGCCGCGCAGCGTCCCGTGATCTACGCCGGCGGGGGGGTCGTCAACGCGAACGCCTCCGAGGAGCTCGTCGAGCTCGCCGGCTGCGACCGCTTCCCCGTCACCTGCACGCTGATGGGACTCGGCGCGTTCCCCGCTCCTCACCCTCAGTGGCTGGGGATGCTCGGGATGCACGGCACCCGCGCCGCCAACTACGCGATGGACGAGGCCGACCTGATCTGCGCCGTCGGCGCGCGCTTCGACGACCGCATCACCGGCAAGCTCTCCGAGTTCGCCCCCCACGCGAAGTTCATCCACATCGACATCGACCCCGCCGAGATCTCCAAGAACGTGCCCGCCCACATCCCGATCGTCGGCGACGCCCGCAACGTGCTCGCCAAGCTCGCCGTCGAGTACCGCGCGGTGGGGCCCGACCCCGCGCGCCTGGAGGAGTGGTGGGAGCGCATCGAAGGGTGGCGCGAGCGCTACCCGCTCGGCTACGAGGACAGCACCGACGCCGAGATCAAGCCGCAGTACATGATCCAGGCGCTGTATGAGGCCACCGGCGGCGAGGCGGTCATCTGCAGCGACGTCGGCCAGCACCAGATGTGGACCGCTCGGTACTACGACTTCCCTGCCCCCCGGCGCTGGATCAACTCGGGTGGCCTGGGGACGATGGGCTTCGGGCTGCCCGCCGCGATGGGCGCCGCCGTGGGCTGCCCCGACCAGGTGGTCTGCTGCGTCGCCGGGGACGGCTCGGTGCAGATGAACGCCCAGGAGCTCGCCACCTGCGCGCAGGAGCGCATCCCGATCAAGGTCTTCATCATGAACAACGGCTACCTCGGCATGGTGCGCCAGTGGCAGGAGCTCTTCTGGGACGGCCGCTATTCCCAGGTCGACATGGGTTCGTTCCCCGACTTCGTCAAGCTCGCCGAGGCCTACGGCGCCACCGGGATGCGCTTTGAGGACAAGCACACGCTTGTCGAGGACATCCAGCGCGCGATCGCCACCGACGGCCCCGTGGTCGTGGACGTGCGCGTCACGCGCGAGGAGAATACGTATCCGATGATTCCTGCTGGCAAGGCTGCGCGGGAGATGGTCGGATGAGGCTGCTTAGTCTCGCGCATCTCCGACTCCTGAAGCAAGCCTTTGTCCCCGCCGTTAGGGCCGGCTTTGCCGGCCCGCGCAAGAGCACCCCACAGGGGGAGGGGGTTTGGAGGCCCACCCTCCCGGGCCTGCCCTCCCCCAGATTCGCTAATGGGTGAACCCGCCACCAAGGAGCCGCTCAGCCTCGAGGAGCTCGAAGCCTCCGGCAACCTTCGCACCGGGCGCAAGCACGTCCTCTCGATCCTGGTGGAAAACAAGTCCGGCGTGCTGACCCGCATCGCCGGCT
The DNA here is from genome assembly GCA_963701215.1 of uncultured Solirubrobacterales bacterium. Lineage (GTDB taxonomy): Bacteria > Actinomycetota > Thermoleophilia > Solirubrobacterales > Solirubrobacteraceae > Palsa-744. The sequence continues at coordinate 1,907,847 of OY969580.1, read as the reverse complement.
TGTTTGCTCGTCGCGGCTTCAACATCGACACCCTCACCGTCGGTCCCACCGACGACGAGCGGGTCTCACGCGTGACGCTCACCGTCGACGGCGCCCTGCACCCGATCGACCAGGTGACCAAGCAGCTGCACAAGCTCATCAACGTCCTCAAGATCCGTGACCTCGACCCCGGGGACACCGTCTCGCGCGAGCTCGCGATGTTCAAGGTCGCCGCCGACGGACCCCAGCGCGGCGAGCTGATGCAGATCGCCGAGATCTTCCGCGCCAAGGTGGTGGACGTCACCAAGCGCTCGGTCATCGTCGAGGTCACCGGCACCACCGAGAAGATCGAGGCCTTCGAGGGCATGGTGCGGCCGTTCGGGCTGATCGAGATGATGCGCACCGGCGAGATCGCCATCTCCAGGGGTCGCGCGGAGACGTGAGCAGCGTCGCTCAGCGGACGCGCGAAAGTCCCTTTGTATTAGGCGAGGGCGACCTGGAGCGGCTCGGCGCCCGCCTGCAGCTCGCCGTCAAGCGCGCCCGTCGCAGCGGCCAGCCGACGCTGGCCGCGCTGACCCTCCCGCTGCCCGCCGGCGCAGACCCGAGTGCTGTCGCCTGCGCCTCGCGCCGCCCCGGCGAGCCGTGGTTCCTCTTCGAGCAGCCCGACCGCGGCGCCCGTGCGCTGGCCGCGCTCGGTGAGGTCGCCCTGCTCACTGCGACTGGGCCCGAACGCTTTGCCACCGTGGCTGATCGCTGGCGCTCCCTGGCGGCCGCCGCCGTCAGCGATCCCCCCGAGGACCTCGGTCGCGGTGGACCGGTCGCTGTCGGTGGCTTCGCCTTCGCCCCCCAGGGCGGTGCGGACCCCGCGTGGGCGGGCTTCGAGCCGGCCTCCCTGATCGTGCCCGAGGTGGCGCTCACCCGCGAACCACACCCTTCTGGGGGCGGCCGCGGAGGGGACGTGCGCCTGACGCTCCACGCGCTCGCCGCCCCCGACGACACCCCCGAGGAGCTGCTCGCCCGCCTGCAGGACCGCGTGGGCGAGCTGCGCGCGGCGCCGCTGGCGCTGCTCGACCCCGCGCCCGCCGGGCGTTACCGGGTCGCGAGCGCAATGCCACCCGAGCACTACGAGGCCGCCGTCGCCCGCGCCGTCGAGCTGATCCGCGCAGGGGAGCTCGAGAAGGTTGTGCTCGCCCGCGAGGTCCACGTCCACGCGCCCCGCGAGTACGACTCCGCTGCGCTCTTCGGGGTGCTCCGCGAGGGCTTCCCCTCGTGCTTCGTCTTCTGCGTCGGCCGCGGCGACGGCGCCTTCCTCGGCGCCTCCCCCGAGCTGCTGCTGCGCCGCGAGGGGCACCGCGTCAGCGCACTCGCGCTGGCAGGCTCGATGCGTCGCTCCGCCGACCCCGCCGTGGACGACCACCTCGGCGAACAGCTCATGCACTCCGAGAAGGACCGCGAGGAGCACGCGATCGTGATCCGCCGCATCGAGCGCACGCTGCGCCCCCACGCCCTGTGGACCGCCGCCCCGGCCGAGCCGACGCTCGTGAAGGTCGCCAACATCCAGCACCTCGGCACCCCGATCCGCGCTCAGCTCGCCCAGCCCCTGGACGTGATCGAGCTGCTCGAGCTGATGCACCCCACGCCCGCGGTCGGGGGTGAGCCGCTCGCCCGCGCCCGCCCGCTGATCCCCGCCCTGGAGGGTCTCGACCGCGGCTGGTACGCCGGCCCCGTCGGCTGGGCCGACGCCACCGGCGACGGCGAGTTCTGCGTCGCGCTGCGCTGCGCGCTTTTGCGCGGGCGTGTCGCGCGCTGCTACGCCGGTGTTGGCGTCGTGCGCGACTCCGACCCCTCCGCCGAGCTGGCGGAGACCGAGGTCAAGCTAGCCGCGCTGCTGCCGCTGCTCGCAGGCTGAGCCCCGTTGAGCGGCGCGTAGCTGCCCGTACTGTACCGTGTAGGCGGTCCATATTTGTACCGGGTAGGTGGTACAATCAATGGTGTGTCGGCTGTGCTCAACCCGTTCATCTGGGACCGTCCGCTCGACGACCCATCGAAGATCGTCGGCATGGAGGCGTTTGCCAATCAGGTTGCGCTGACGCTGAAGGGACAGACCAACGTCGCGCTGTTCGGGCCGCGCGACACGGGCAAGACCACGTTCACCAACCAACTGGCGCTCGAGCTGGCGAAGAGCCACGGCGAGGGCGCGCCGCCGTTCGACGTCGTCAAGGTCAACCTGCAGCGTGTGGTGAGCATCCCCGGGTTCATCGGGTGCGTGCACGACGCGATGCTAAGTCACCCTGTCAAAAGTCTGCGACGGGCCGCCCAGCGACAGATCGGCGCGCTGGAGAAGGAGATCGGCTTCGACATCAGGGTCATCAAGGGCTCGGTGAAGAGCGCTGTGGTCAACCCGGCGCAGGATGCCGAGACGCTGCACGCCCAACTCCTCGCCCTGCGCTCCCTATCCGAGCGCCTCGTCGTGGTCTTCGACGAGTTTCAGCGGCTGCGCCACTGCCCGGGCGATCCACTGGCGATCATCCGCTCGGCGCTCATGAGCTCTGGCTCCAACCATGTCTCGCTGCTATTCACGGGATCGATCCGCAATGCGCTGAAGATGATGCTCGAGGACTCCCACCAGCCCCTCTTCGGCGAGGCCGCGCAGATGCAGCTGCCGGCCATCGATCGGGCAGATTTCTTGGAGTACCTGGACTTCCAGTTCGAGGAGACCCGCCGTCCGGCGGACGATGACGCGCTGGGCTACCTGCTCAGCGCCACCGGCGCACACCCCCGCAGTACACAGCAGCTGGCGTGGGAGTGCTGGGCGGCCACGCCGGCCGGCCGGCACATGACGCTCGAGACTGTGACCAACGCGCACGATCGGCTTGTGCGTAGCATCGAGCGATCCGAGTTCGCCGCCGTCCTGCACGTGCTGATGAGCGGGGACGTTGGAGAGGTCAACGAGGTTCGCGCGCTGCAGTTGCTGGCTGACCGCGGTGGCGAGCACGTCACCAGTCGCCCGTCTGCGACACGCTATGGGTTCTCCAGTCACTCGCGCGTTCGCCCGGCGCTCACGCGCCTGCAGGGGCGTGGACTGGTCGATCTTCGGGACGGCCGCTGGTATATCGTCGATCCGCTCTTCGGAGAGTGGCTGCGGCGGGCCTCACCGCTCGCTGACCGGGCTGCGGAGGAAGCGTCCCCGTAGGCCATAACTTGTACCGTCTACACGGTACAGCTTTGGACCTAGTACACGGTACAATTTCCTTGCGCGCTGATCCGGACTGAGACGCAAGTTAGGTGACCGCTCACGGACTGGCTTATGAGGTGTGTCGCCTCATACAGTCCCCAGGATCGCCTCTTCTCCATCCGTCACGATCTCAACCGAGCCAGATCATCTCCCGCTCGCAGACCATGGCGCGCCAGCCCTCCGGCAGGCGCGTGGGGGAGACGCCCTTGGGGGGCTCGGGGGACAGCAGGCAGTACTCGGGCGCCGGGCCGAACACCAGCGCTCGGCGCCACAGGCTCGCGTGCGTGGGGTCCATGCCATCGCCGAGCAACTGGGCGAGCTCGCCCCGGGGCTTGCCCAGCGGGCGGGAGATCCATATGGCCTGAGACGCGTCCGCCAGGTGGGCGTGGCCCTCCAGCAGGCTGTACAGGCCGCCCGCACCCTTGCCGAAGCGCCGCGCGACCTCGTCGTGGACGCTGCGGTGGCCATGCGCGACGGCCGCCTCGTTGAGCACCCCAAGGGCGGCGAAGTCGTCGACTAGGTACCAGTCCTCGTACGCGCTGCCCTGCGCGGACGCCAGCCACGGAGGATCGGCCACCCGAAACACAGCCGAGCCGCGCAGGCCCACCGGCGGGGAGTGGTGCAGCGAACGGTGGAAACGCTCGCAGGCGCGCTCGTAGGCCTCACGCTCGATCTCGTCCGCCGGGCGGTGCCATAGGAGGTAGGCGAGCACGTCCGGTTCCCGGCTCCCGCGGAGCTCAGGCCCCCTCATCCAGCACGCCGGCGACAGCCTCCCAGGCGCGGCGGTGGAGCGCCACGTTGCGTGCGCGGTCGGTACGCACTTCGACGATCCGAGAGCCGTGGGGGCGCGGCGTGAGCGCTCGCTCGAGCGCCGCGCGGAAGGCGACGATGTCTGCGACCACCTCGTGCTCTAGGCCGTAGAGCCGCGCCGCCTGGGCGAAGTCGAGACCTGTGGGGGTGGCGATGTGGCGGGTGTAGATGTCCTCCTGCACTGTGGCATCCTCCCACTGCTGGCCCCCGTGTTCCGTGTCGCCCACGCTGGCCCGCCTGAGCGACAGGCGCGTTTTTGCCTCGTCGCTCCCGGCCCGCGCCATTGGGTCGCGCGCGACGGGCAGGAAGTCGAAGATGCCTCCGCCGCCGTTGTCGACCAGCACGATCGTGAGATCGAGCTTCAGGCGCCGCGCGGCGATCAGGCCGCCGATGTCGTGCGCGAGCGCGACGTCTCCGATCAGCAGCACCACCGGCCCGCGGCCGTCGGCGGCGACGCCGAAGGCGCTGGAGACGGTGCCGTCGATCCCGTTGGCGCCGCGGTTGCACAGCACGCGTGGGGGATCGGGGCGCGCCGGCCAGAAGCTCTCGATGTCGCGCACCGGCATCGATGAGGCCACGAACAAGGTTGCCTGCTCGGGCAGCAGCACGCCGAGCTCGGCGGCCACCGCGGGCTCGCTGAGGCCCTCCGCGGCAAGTACTCCGAGGATCGCCTCGGCGGCGCGCTCGTCCGCGCTGCGCCAGCTAGCAAGCCAATCGGGATCAGACGCGGGCGCGGCGTCCGCCAGCTGCCGCAACGCCGCGGCGGGCTCCAGCGTGAAGTAGCGGCAGAGCGTCGCGTCGGGGTCCTGCCAGCTGCCCTCCTGCTCGATCGCCGCCTGTGGGACGTCGCACATGCTCGCGAGCCATCCGCGCAGGGGCTTGGACGTGGGCAGGTCGCCGACGCGCAGCACGATGTCGGGCTTGACACCCGTGGCGAACGGGCCGTGGCGCAGCAGTGCGTCGTAGTGCGCCACCGCGGCCTCCCCGCGCCGCGCGCCCGAGAGCGGATCGGCCAGCAGCGGCCAGCCGGCCGCTGCGCAGAACGCCGACGCGGCCTCCCCGAGCGCGGTGTCGCGCTCGTAGCGCCCGGCTACCACCACCCCCCGGCGGGCGGCGGCCACGGGACCGGCGAGGGAGCGCGCGTCCTCGGGCGCTGTCGGGCGCGCGGGCGTGCAGGTCACGAGCGGTCGGCCGTCGGGGCGCCCGGTGCTGTCGTGGGGCAGAGGCTGCTCCTCGCTTCGCACCAGCGGCTCGCGCAGCGGGAAGTTGAGGTGCACCGCGCCGGGGCGGCCCTCGAGTGCGCGCCAATAGGCGCGGCAGGCGAGCGTGCGCATCCAACGCAGCCGCGCCAGCCCCGCCTCTCCGACGCCGGCTTCGCCTGCCTCCGCGCCCTCCACACCGTGCACGCCGACCTCATGCGCCTCGACCTCGTGAACTCCAGTCTTGTGCACCCCGACCTCGTGCGTGCCGACCTCGAAGAACCACTTTGCGGCGCCCCCGTACAGCTTGATCTGATCGATCGTCTGCCCGGCTCCGTTCTCGCGCAGCTCCGGGGGCCGGTCTGCCGTGAGGATCAGCAGCGGCACGCCCGCCTCGCGCGCCTCGATCACGGCGGGCAGCAGCTCCGCGGCTGCGGTACCGGAGGTGCACGCCACTGCGGTCGGTCGCCCCGAGGACTTGGCGAGCCCCAGCGCGAAGAAACCCGCGCAGCGCTCGTCGATGTGTGAGTGGCAGCGCAGCCGGAGCTCGCGTGCGAGGCTCAGCACGAGCGGTGCGCTCCGCGACCCCGGCGAGGTGCATACGTCCCGCAATCCGCAGCGCGCGAGCTCGTCCACGAACGCGCGCAGGAGGAGATATGTGTCGGTGGCGGGAGTCATAGGATCGGGTGGTGCCCGAGAACATCGTCCTGCTGCACGGCTTCGGCGGCACCCGTCGCGCGTGGGATGGCGTGGTGGAGTTGCTGGACCGTGAACGCTACCGGCCGCTGGCGATGGATCTGCCTGGCCACGGCGAGGCCGCGGACGCCCCGCGGCCGATCACGTTCGCCGGTTGCGTCGGGCACGTGCTCGCTGCGAGTCCCGAGCGCTTCGTTCTGTGTGGCTACTCGTTGGGGGGACGGATCGCGCTGCACGTCGCGCTCGCCGCCCCCGAGCGGGTGGCGCGGCTTGTGCTTGTGGGCGTCAATCCGGGGATCGAGGACGGGGCTGAGCGGGACGCGCGACGACGTTCGGATCACGCGCTCGCGGATGAGCTCGATCGCGCGCCGTTCGAGGAGTTCATCGAGCGCTGGCGCACCCAGCCGCTGTTCGCGGAGGACCCCCCCGAGGTGGGCGCACTGGCGCGGGAAGACCAGCGTCGCAACTGGCCAGACGCCCTGGCCGCCGTGCTGCGGGGCGTCGGCACGGGGGAGATGACGCCGCTATGGGATCGGCTGGCCGAGCTGCCGATGCCCGTCACCGTTCTGGTGGGCGAGCGCGACGCGAAGTACCTGGCTCTGGGCCGACGGATGGTCGAGCGGCTGGCGGATGGGGTGCTCCTCGTTGCGCCCGGCGGCCACAGGCTGCTGCTGGAGAACCCCGCGGCGGTCGCTCGGGCGCTCGGTTGAGAGGTGGCCTGGGTGTCGATGCTTTGCGAAACGACCCTATACAGGGCCTTAAAAGTTCTTCAGATCACCGGCTATATAGGTCCGCAAAGTTCTTTCGATCACCAGCGACATATGGTCTGAGAAGTGCTTTCGACCATCAGGTCACATCGATCCCAAGCCCCGGCGCGGAGGGCACCGCGATGCGTCCTTCGTGGGCGGGCAGCGGGTCCTCGAGGCCGTCGAAGAGGCTGAGCGTCGCCAGGCCGCACGCGGGCAGCGGCCCCCGCGAGGCCAGGGCGGCGGCGGCGTGCACCGCGGCGGCGACGCCGAGCGGGCCGTCGAACGTGGAGGCGAGGTAGACCTCGGCGCCGGAGGCGCGCACGAGTGCGGCGGCGGCGAGCAGGCCGGCGATGCCCCCGCAGCGGGAGATCTTCAGGCAGACCGCGTCGGCGACGCCCGCGCCGAGCGCGCCGTGCTCGGCGGCGGTCTCGTCGATCGCCACCCGCGTCGCCACCCGCTCGCGCACCGCGCGCACCGCCTCCAGGCCGTGCGTGGGCTCCTCCACGAGCTCGAGGCCCACGGGGGCGAGCGCTTCGATCGCGCGCACCGCGCCCTCGACGTCCCACGCGCCGTTGGCGTCGACCCGCAGCGCGACGTGGGGGCCGATCGCGGCGCGGACTGCCGCCACGCGCCCCGCGTCATCCCCGACGCCGACCTTCACCTTCACGCACCCGTACCCGGCCTGAGCCGCGCGCGCGGCCTGCCGGGCGGCGCTCGCGCGGTCGGTGGCGCCGACGGTCGCGTTCACCGCGACCTCTGTGGCGGGGTCGTTGGTGAGCAGTGCCGCCACCGGCCTCTCCGCGCGACGCCCCGCGCGATCCCACAGCGCGAGGTCGATCGCGGCGAGCGCCGCGGGGAGATCGTCCAGGCGCCGGCAGGCGTCGATCAGCTGTACGCCGGTCGCGCCCTCGGACTGCATGAGTACGGGCCGGTAGGCCTCCAGTGCTTGCCGCACGCGCGCCACGGAGACGCCGTCATACGGCTCGAGCGGCGCGGCTTCCCCATATCCGGTGACCCCGTCGGAGTCGGTCAGCGCGACGGTCAACAGTTCCCGCTCACGCACGGTGCCATAAGAGGTCTCCAACGGCTGGGTGAACGCGAGCACGCGCTCGGTGAGCACCATCCTCATCGCGGGAGGCCCAGTCGAGGGGGCTCAGCCGGATCGTCCTCATCGCGGGAGGCCCAGTCGAGAGGACTCAGCCGGATCGTCCTCATCGCAGGTTCAGTCGCGGGAGGCTCAGCCGATCCCCCCGCCGGCGAGGATCCCCGCGGAGAAGAGCAGGCAGAAGAGCAACTGCAGCAGGCCGGTGCGCGCCAGGGCGCCGTTCAGCGAGGGGCCGTCCACGCGGGTGCGCACGACCCGGATCAAGGAGAGCGCCAGGGGGGCCGTGGCCCAGGGGAGCAGCAGCCAGGCACTCATCGAGCCGAGTGGCCACGGCAGGGGGGCGGTCAGGAAGGCAATGGCAAGCATCGCGGTGTAGAGCGCGCGGGTGCGCTCGCGCCCGAGGCGCACCGCGAGCGTGCGCTTGCCGGCGCGGCGGTCGGTGTCGATGTCGCGGACGTTGTTGACGACGAGGATCGCGCTTGCCAGCAAGCCGACGGGGACGGCGCACGCGAACGCTTGCCAGGGGAGGTGTTGGACCTGCACGTAGTAGGAGCCGGTGACAGCTACGATCCCGAAAAAGAGGAACACGAACAGCTCCCCGAGCCCTTCATAGCCATATGGGCGGGGTCCCCCGGTGTAGAGGACGCCGGCGAGGATCGAGGCGGCGCCGACCGCGATCAGCCCCCACCCGGCGACTGCGACGAGGTAGACCCCGCAGAGCACGGCCAGGCCGAACGTGATGTAGGTGGCGAGCAGCACCTGGCGCGGCGGCACGAGGCCCCCGGCGGTGACGCGCACGGGTCCGAGGCGGTCCTCGGTGTCGGCCCCCCGGCGAGCGTCGGAGTAGTCGTTTGACAAGTTGGTGCCGACCTGGATGAAGATCGCGCCGAGCAGCGCAGCGACGAACGCGAGCGGGTCGAAGTGCCCAGCCCCCAGCGCCAGCGAGGTGCCCACGAGCACCGGGGCGACGGCGGCGGGCAGGGTGCGCACGCGCGCGGCCATCACCCAGATGTGAACGGCGCTCGACCCGCTGGGGACCTCATGCGCCGCCGGTCGGTCTGCCGGCCGATCTCTAAGCGGCGGCGGGGAGGAGGGCACGGCGGTCACGCCCCTCGGCTCACGAACCCACCGCCAGGGACCGACCGCCTCGCAACCGGAGTGCACCCTCCCGGGAGCGGCGGTGGGCGAGTCGTTTCGGCGGGCAGCGCACGCCTACGCCCTCCTCGGGAACTGCGAGAAGTCCGGCGTGCGCTTCTCGCGGTAGGCGTTGCGGCCCTCCTGGGCCTCGGCGCTGCCGTAGAAGAGCAGGTTGGCGTCGTGGGCGAGCTGCTGGATGCCGGCGAGGCCGTCTTCGGCGGCGTTGAAGGAGGCCTTCAGCAGGCGCAGCGCGAAGGGGGAGAGGGCGAGCATCTCCCGGCACCACGCGACGGTCTCCTCCTCCAGGCGCTCCAGGGGGACGACGGTGTTCACGAGCCCCATCTCCAGCGCCTGTGCGGCGGTGTACTGGCGGCAGAGGAACCAGATCTCCTTGGCCTTCTTGGGCCCCACGAGGTTCGCGAGCAGACCTGCCCCGTAGCCGCCGTCGAAGGATCCCACGCGCGGGCCGACCTGCCCGAAGCGGGCGTTCTCAGCGGCGATCGTCAGGTCGCAGACGAGGTGCAGCACATGGCCGCCGCCGATCGCATAGCCGGCGACCATCGCCACGACGGGCTTGGGCAGGCGGCGGATCTGCACGTGCAGGTCGGTCACGTGGAAGCGCCCCGGGCGGGTGGGATCCGGATTACCGGCGTCGTCCTCGGCCAGGTAGCCGGAGTCCCCGCGCACGCGCTGGTCCCCGCCGGAGCAGAACGCTAGCGGGCCCTCCCCGGTGAGCACGATCGCCCCGACCTCGAGATCCTCGTGGGCCTGCGTGAGCGCGCGTCCGATCTCGACCACGGTCAGCGGGCGGAAGGCGTTGCGCACCTCGGGACGGTCGATCGTGATCTTCGCGATCGCCCCCTCGGGGTGCGTTGACTTCTCGTAGCGGATGTCGGTGTACTCGCCGGCGGGGGTCCACGTGGTTGGCATGCGCGAAGGCTAGCCTGTGGCGATGGTCGTCGAAGCTTGGCTTCAACGAGCCGCGGCGGCGGCGCCCGCGGCGATCGCGGTGGAGACCCCGCGGGGCGCCTGCTCCTACGCGCAGTTGCACGAGCGCGCGCGGGCGGGCGCCGCAGAACTCGCGGCGCGGGGGGGTGGCCCGGGCGAGCGGGTGGCGCTCGCGCTGCCGGCGGGGCTCGACTTCGCGTACGCGCTGCACGCCTGCCTGCTGCTGGGCGCGGTCGCGGTGCCCGTGGACCTGCGTCTTGGTGAGCGCGAGCGGGCCGCGATCGTGGACGGGGCGGCGGTGGTGGTCGATGAGCCGCTGCGTTCAGAGGGTGGGCGGTACTTCGATCCAGCCACTTCCGCGGGCGCCGTCCACGACCTGGACGCCGTGGCCGCGGTCATCCACACCTCGGGCACCACCTCGGCACCCAAGCCGGTGGAGCTGACGTACGGCAACTTCCTATGGAGCGCGCTCGGCTCGGCGGTGGCGCTCGGACTCCTAGGGGGTGGCGCAGGCAGCCGCAGGCCGCCGAGTCGGGGTGGGCGGGGTGAGGGGGATCTCTTTCAACCAACCTCCCGCGAGCGGTGGCTGTGCAACCTGCCGCTCTCCCACGTGGGGGGGCTCTCGATCCTGCTGCGCTCCGCGATTTACGCGACCACGGCGGTGGTACACGAGCGCTTCGATGCAGAGCTCACGCTGAGGGCGCTGCAGACCGATCTTCCACAGGTGACGATTGTTTCGCTCGTCGCAACCACCCTGGCGCGGTTGCTCGACGCGGGCCTCGAGCGCCCGCCCGCCCTGCGCTGCGCGCTCACCGGCGGTGGCCCGGTGCCCGTGGCGCTGCTCGAGCGCGCCCGTGGTGCAGGGGTCCCGGTGAGCCTTACCTACGGGCTCACCGAGGCCTGCTCGCAGGTGAGCACCCTCCCGCCGAAGCCGGGAGACACGCCCCTGGGCTGGCCGATTCGGGGATGCTGGCCGGTTCGGGGATGCGAGCGAAGCGAGTGTCTCCCGGTCCGGCGGAGCGAGTGTCGCCCTAATCGGTCCCCGCTTCGGCCAGCAGCGATCGAGAACCCATCCGCCTCCGCCCCGGCGTCGCTCGCCGCCACGAAGGGACCGTCCCTCTTCCCACCGGCGGCTGCGCCCCTTGCCCCCACCGCGGGCCCACCGCTCTTCTGCACCCGCCTGCGGACCGCCCCCGATGGGGAGATCGAAGTCGCCGGGCCGACCGTCGCGCGGGGGGCAGCCGACGCAGATGGGTGGTTGCGCACGGGAGATCTGGGTAAGTTGAATGCAGAGGGCAACTTGTACGTGACCGGACGCAAGGCCGACACGATCGTCAGCGGGGGGGAGAACGTGGCACCCAGCGAGGTGGAGGCCGTGCTCGAGGGCTGCCCCGGAGTGCTCGAGGCGGCGGTCCTCGGTCGTGCGGACGTGCGCTGGGGCGAGGCGGTCACCGCGCTGGTCGTGCTCCACGCCGGGGCGGACGTGGGGGAGGATGCGCTGCGCACGCACTGCGCGGCGCGCCTGGCCTCCTACAAGGTCCCCAAGCGGGTGGCGCTGGTCGAGGGGCCGCTGCCGCGCACGCCCTCGGGCAAGCTGCTGCGCAGGGAGCTCTCGCGTTGGGAGCGTGTGTGAGCGCGGACGCCCCCAAACGCGAGGACGGTGCGTGGGGCTCCCACCCCGACGGCGTGCACCCCGCCGAGGAACACCGGATCGCAAGCGCCGAGCACTGGGAAGATGCGGCTCCCGGGTGGGTGCGCCGCCAGCGGGCGATCCGCCAGTTCGGGGCCCCGGTCTCGCAGTGGATGTTGCAGGCGATCGACCCCCACCCGGGACAGCGCGTGCTGGAGCTCGCGGCGGGCCTCGGCGAGACCGGCCTGACGGCGGCCCAGCTGGTGGCCCCCACGGGCGGGGTGATCCTCTCCGACCACGCCGAGGGAATGCTCGACGGCGCCCGCGCACGTGCGGCGGAGCTCGAGCTGACCAACGTCGAGTTCCAGGTGTGGAACGCCGAATGGATCGACCTCCCGGTGGCCAGCGTGGATGCGGTCCTGTGCCGCTGGGGCTACATGCTGATGGCCGACCCCGGCGCGGCGCTCTCGGAGACCCGGCGCGTGCTACGCCCCGGAGGGTGCGTAGCGCTCGCGGTCTGGGACGCGGTGAACGTGAACCCGTGGGCGCTCGTGCCGCGCCTCGAGCTGATCGAGCGGGGCCTCGCGCCGGCACCGGCTCCCGCGGACGCGGACGGGCGCGACCGATGGGAGATCGGCCAGCACACACCGGGGCCATTCGCGCTTGGTGCCCCAGTGCGCGTGCGCGGCTTGCTGGAGCAGGCGGGCTTTGCGGAGGCGCGCGTCGAGGCGATCGACGTTGCGCAGCGCCACGAGAGCTTCGACGCCTTCTGGGAGACGATGCTCGACATCTCGCGCGAGCTGCACGACCTCGTGCTCGCCCAGCCCGCGGAGGAGATTGAGCAGATTCGCTCGTCGCTGGCGGTGCGCCTGGAGCCGTACACCGCTGCGGACGGGACGCTCGCGATCCCCGGCCGCACGCTGGTCGCGACGGCGAGTGCCTGAGCGGCCCTCTGCCCCGGCCGACGCCTGATGCCCGGCCGTGAGGCACGGAGGCCGAGCGTGCACTGCCGCGATTCTCCGCACGGCTCACGTGGATGATCTCAAAAAAACTCCCACCATCCCGCCACGCGCTCGGCGCTGGTAGCCTGCCGCCCCATGCTCTACGACGACGACGCAGACCTCTCCCTGCTCGACGGCAAGACCGTCGCGATCATCGGCTACGGCTCCCAGGGCCACGCCCACGCGCTGAACCTCAAGGACTCCGGCGTGCAGGTCGTCGTCGGCCTGCGTGAGAGCTCCCCCTCGGTGGCGCAAGCGCGCGAGCAGGGCCTGGAGGTGCTGAGCGTCGTTGAGGCCGCGAGCCGCGGGGACCTGGTGATGATCCTGCTCCCCGACGAGCTGCACCGTCAGGTGTGGGAGTCGGACATCGCCGACGGCATCGCCGAGGGCAACATGCTGCTGTTCGGGCACGGCTTCTCGATCCACTACGGCGAGGTCACGCCGCCCCCCGGCGTAGACGTGGCGATGGTCGCGCCGAAGGGCCCCGGCCACCTCGTTCGCCGCCAGTTCGTCGAAGGCTCCGGGGTCCCCGGGCTGATCGCGGTCGCCCAGGACGCCACCGGTCGGGCACGCGAGCTGGCGTTGGCCTACGCGAAGGGCATCGGCTGCACCCGCGGGGGCGTGATCGAGACGACCTTCAAGGACGAGACCGAGACCGACCTGTTCGGTGAGCAGGCCGTGTTGTGCGGCGGCGTCTCCGAGCTCGTCCAGGCCGGCTTCGAGACGCTCGTGGCCGCCGGCTACGACCCCGAGATGGCCTACTTCGAGTGCCTGCACGAGGTCAAGCTGATCGTCGACCTGATGTACGAGAAGGGCCTCGCGGGGATGCGCTACTCGATCTCCAACACCGCGGAGTACGGCGACTACACGCGCGGCAAGCGGGTCATCACCGAGGAGACCCGCGCCTCGATGCGCAAGATCCTTTCCGAGATCCAGTCCGGGGACTTCGCGCGTGAGTGGATCGCTGAGAACCGCGCTGGGCAGGAGAACTTCCTGCGGATGCGCGCCGAGCAGGCCGACACGCAGATCGAAGCGGTGGGCAAGGAGCTTCGCTCGCACATGGATTGGATCCAGACCTCTTTTTGACGGCCGATTGGTCGCTGCGGATCGGGCGCCGCCGGGGGCGGGGTGCGTGAGTTGCGCTGCTGGGGTGGTGGTGCATGAGCTGCGCCGCCGGGGGCGTGGATTGCCACGGCGGGTGAGGGCTTGCCGGCCGATGTTGGTGGCTCGTACTCGCCAGCTCGAGTTACCGAGTCGCATAGAGCGCGTGAGTGGATTGCTACACTCGCCCTGTCGCGACTGGCGCAGCAGCGAGGTGGAAGAGACCACCGGGGAGCGACATCCGCAGCACCGCCGCGCGCCTGGGCACCTCCGATCCATAACCTTTCGAGGCCGAAGCGAGGAAGCCCATGACGAGCACCAGTGCAGAGCAGACGCAGTTGACGATCCCCGCCGAGCTGAAGCCTGCCGACGGGCGCTTCGGCTGTGGCCCCTCGAAGGTCCGTCCTGAGGCGCTTGCGCGCCTTGCCTCCGAGGGGGCGGCGTTGATGGGCACCTCCCACCGGCAGCGGCCGGTCAAGGCGCTCGTCGGGGAGGTCCGCGCGGGTCTGCGCGAGTTGTTCGGTGCGCCAGAGGGCTACGAGGTGGCGCTCGGCAATGGTGGGGCTACTGCGTTCTGGGATGCCGCTGCGTGTGGGTTGATCGAGCGCCGCTCGCTGCACCTGACCTATGGGGAGTTCTCCTCGAAGTTCGCACAGGTGGCGCGTGAGGCGCCGTTCCTGGAGGAGCCGGTGCTCGTCACAGCCGAGCCTGGCGACGCCCCCGACCCCGCGCAGGTCAACGTTGCAGAGACCGGGGCCGATGTGGTCGCGTGGGCACATAACGAGACCTCCACCGGCGTGATGGTCCCTGTGCAGCGCCCCGCGGGTGCAGGCGCAGGGGGGGCGCTCGTGCTGATCGATGCGACCTCGGGCGCGGGTGGTCTGCCGGTGGACGTCGCTCAGGCCGACGCCTACTACTTTGCGCCGCAGAAGAGCTTCGCCGGCGACGGCGGGCTGTGGGTTGCGCTGTTGAGCCCGGCGGCGCAGGAGCGGATCGCGACGCTCGCGGGCGCCACTGGAGGATCAGGAGCCGCCCACCCCCGCTGGATCCCGCAGTCCCTCTCGCTCTCCACCGCCCTGGAGAACTCGCTCAAAGACCAGACCTACAACACGCCGGCAGTGGCGACGCTGTTCCTGCTCGCGGATCAGGTCCGGTGGATGCTTGACGGTGGCGGCCTCGATTGGTGCGTGTCGCGCACGACCGCGTCGTCTACTCACCTCTATAAGTGGGCTGAGCGCACCCCCTATACGACGCCGTTCGTGACCGACCCTGCGAAGCGCTCGCTGGTCGTGGGGACGATCGATTTCGAGGAGGCGGTAGACGCCGCGGCCGTGGCGAAGACGCTGCGCGCTAACGGGATCGTGGACACCGAGCCCTACCGCAAGCTGGGGCGCAACCAGCTGCGAATCGGGATGTTCCCCGCGGTCGAGCCCTCCGACGTCCAGGCGCTTACGTCCTGTATCGAGTGGACTGTCGAAAGGCTGTCGTCATGAGCGCCGTGGAGAGCGCCGCGACGGGCACCGCCACTGCGGCCGACGCGAACGGTGGGCGCCTGAAGGTCCTGGTGAAGGAGAAGATCGGCGACTCGGGCGTGGCTCTGCTGCGCGAGCACTTCGATGTGGACCTTGGCCTCGAGTGGAGCGATGAGGAGCTCGCGGAGCGCATCGGCGCCTACCACGGCATCCTGATCCGCTCGGCGACGAAGCTGACTGCGGAGCTGATCGAGCGGGCGACCAGTCTGCGAGCGATCGGCCGCGCGGGTGTTGGGGTGGACAACGTCGACGTGGAGGCAGCGACCAAGCGCGGCATCATCGTCGCCAACGCGCCGCAGTCGAACGTGGTGACGGCCGCGGAGCACACGATGGCGCTGCTGCTGGCGCTCGCGCGCAACATCCCCCAGGCGTACGTATCGCTCACCGGCGGGAAGTGGGAGCGCTCGAAGTTCTCCGGCGTGGAGCTGTACGAGAAGACGCTCGGGATCGTCGGCTTCGGGCGAATCGGGCAGCTCGTCGCGGCGCGGGCGCGTGGCTTTCAGATGCGCGTCGTCGCGTTCGACCCGTTCGTCAGCGCCGAGCGCTACCGCGAGCTGGGGGTCGAGAAGGCCGCCAACAGCGAGGAGGTCTACGCGCAGGCGGACTTCCTCACGATCCACCTCCCCAAGACGGAGGAGACGAAGAACTGGCTCGACGCGCAGGCGTTCGCGCAGATGCGCGACGGGGTGCGCATCCTCAACGTCGCCCGCGGTGGGCTGATCGACGAAGACGCGCTGAAGGATGCTCTGGACTCCGGCAAGGTCGGCGGGGCGGCGCTCGACGTGTTCCCCTCCGAGCCGACGACCGAGCACCCGCTGTTCGGCTACCCGACCGTGATTGTCACCCCCCACCTGGGGGCCTCCACGGCGGAGGCCACGGACCGCGCGGGCTACCAGAGCGCTGAGCAGGTCGTCGCGGCGCTGACCGGCGGGGTGGTCTCCACCGCGGTCAACATCCCTTCGATCGGGGCGGAGGACATGCAGGTGCTGGGGCCGTTCTTGCCGCTCGCGCGGCAACTGGGGCGCCTGGCGATGGAGCTGGCCGAGGGCAGCTCGGTGGAGCGCATTGAGGCGGCGTTCCTGGGGCGCATCGCGGACTTCGACACGCGCCTGTTGACGCTCGCGGTGATCCAGGGCGCGCTGCAGGGACGCACGGAGGAGCAGGTCAACCTCGTCAACGCCCCCTCGATGGCCGAGGAGCGCGGGATCGTCGTCGAGGAGAAGACGGTCTCCGAGGCGCAGGACTACAACGAGCTGATCCGTGTCACGGTGATCGCCGGCGAGCGCCGGGTCGCGGTCGCGGGCACCGGGATCGGCCCCAACCGCGTGCCGCACCTTGTCGAGGTTCAGGGCCGGCGCCTGACGGTCGAGCTCGAGCCGTTCGTGACGGTCTTCCGCTACGCGGACCTGCCGGGCATGATCGGCCGCGTCGGGACGATCTTCGGCAGCCACGGCATCAACATCTCCTCGGCGGCGGTCGGGCACACCCGGGATGGGATGCCCGCCCACCCCTCCCCCGCCGACGGCGAGGACCAGCGTCTCGCGGCGATGGTCGTCACGACCGACGCTGCGGTACCGGCCGAGGTCGTGCAGGAGATCGTGGCCTCGGAGGGCTTCTTCGAGGGCTGGGCCGTGGTCCTCTCCTGAGACGGCCGATGGCCGGCGCATAGCTGCGTCCTCGATCGCTCGTGTGCAAAAAAGCACACTTCGCTCACTGCGTCCTTGCTCTGCTTGGCCCTCGGCCGTCTCAGGCGCGTCGCTCGCAGCGTTGGTAGTCTGGCGCGGGGATGCGGGTCGTCGAGATCACAAAGCACGGGGGGCCCGAGGTGTTCCAGACGCACGAACGGCCCGACCCGCCGCTCGGCAAGGGCCAGGTGCGGATCGACGTCGCTGCGGCGGGGATCAACTTCGCCGACGTGATGGCGCGCATGGGGATCTATCCCGACGCGCCCAAGCCCCCGTGCGTGATTGGCTATGAGGTGGCGGGCACGATCCTCGAGCTGGGCGACGGGGTATCGGATCCCGCCCACCCCCTGACGCCCGGACAGCGTGTGCTGGCTGGCACGAAATTCGGCGGCTACGCCTCGCAGGTGGTGGTGCCGGCGAGCGACGTCGTGCCGCTCCCCGATGAGCTGACCTTCGAGCAGGGGGCGGCGATCCCCGTCAACTACGCGACAGCGTGGGCAGGACTGATCGGTTATGGCAACCTGCAGCGGGGCGAGCGCGTGCTCGTCCACTCGGCGGGTGGCGGCGTGGGGATCGCGGCGACGCAGATCGCCAAGCGCTACGGCGCGGAGGTCTACGGCACGGCCTCACCGGGCAAGCACGCGTGCATCTCCGAGCTCGGCGTGGACCACGCGCTCGACTACACCAAGAGCGGCTGGGAGCAGGGCGTGCCGCCGTTCGACATCGTCATGGATGCGGTTGGCGGCAAGAGCCTGCGGCGCAGCTACAACCTCTTGCGTCCCGGTGGGCGACTGGTCGCCTTTGGCGCCTCGGCGGCCGTCTCCGGCGAGAAGCGCAACCTTGTGTCCGGGCTCGGCACGGTGCTGCGGATGCCGCGCTTCAACATGATCAAGCAGATCTCCGAGTCGAAGGCGGTGATCGGCCTGAACATGCTGAGCCTGTGGAAGGACCGCCAGACGCTCTCGCCGTGGATCGAGCCGCTGCGCGAGCTGATGGCCGACGGCACGATCAAGCCGGTGGTCGCGGGCGCCTTCAGCTTCGAGGACGCAGGCGAGGCACAGCGGATGATCACTGAGCGGCGAAACGTGGGCAAGGTCGTCCTCACTCCCTGACTGCTTGGCATCGCGCCACGGCGGTGCTACCCTGCGCGAAGCATGTCGTTGCAGGCCTCGATTCGACTTCTCCTCCTCCCCCCTCGGGGGGAATAGTGCGTGGCGGCCGCGTAGCCGCAAACACAGCCGGAGGAAGTCCGAACGAGACCTAGAAGGGAACTGAACGACATGGATCAGCAGCAGGCAACACCGGTACGAGACGAGCGCAGGCGCGTGCGTGTCTTCGACACGACGCTGCGCGACGGCGAGCAGTCGCCGGGCATCTCTCTGAACAGGCAGGAAAAGCTGGAGATCGCACAGCAGCTGGCGCGCCTCGGTGTGGACATCATCGAGGCCGGCTTCCCGATCACCTCGCCCGGCGACTTCGAGTCCGTGCAGGCGATCGCGCGCGAGGTGGAAGGCCCCGTCATCTGCGGGCTGGCGCGGACGTCGAGCCAGGACATCGAGGCCGCGTGGAACGCCGTGCGCGACTCCGAGCGCCCGCGCATCCACACATTCATAGCCACCAGCGACATTCACATAGAGCGCAAGCTGCAGACCACGCGCGAGGACGTCAAGGGCCAGGTGCGCGCCGCCGTCGCCCAGGCGTGCGAGTACACCGACGACGTCGAGTTCTCCCCCGAGGACGGTTCGCGCTCGGACGTGCAGTACATGGCCGAGGTCATCCAGATCGCGCTGGAAGAGGGCGCCACCACGATCAACGTGCCCGACACCGTCGGCTACACGATGCCACGCGAGTATGCCGCCATGTTTGAGGAGCTCTACCGCCTGGTTCCGGGGCTGGCCGACGTGGTCGTGTCGGTGCACTGCCACGACGATCTGGGACTGGCCGTGGCCAACTCGCTGGCCGGCTTGGAAGCCGGCTGCCGCCAGGTTGAGTGCGCGGTCAACGGCATCGGCGAGCGCGCCGGCAACGCGTCGCTGGAGGAGATCGCGATGCTGCTGCGCACGCGCGAGCCGAGCCTGGGGCTGTGGACGGGCGTGGACACGACCGAGATCGCGCGCACGAGCCGGCTGGTCTCGCGCCTGACCGGCTACGCGGTGCAGCCGAACAAGGCGATCGTGGGCCGCAACGCGTTCGCGCACGAGGCCGGCATCCACCAGGATGGCGTGCTCAAGGAGCGCACCACCTACGAGATCATGGACGCCACCACCGTCGGCCTGCGCAGCAACTCGATCGTGCTGGGCAAGCACTCCGGACGCCACGCGCTGAGCAAAGCGCTGGAGGAGATGGGCTTCGAGCTGGACGGGCAGACACTGAACACGGCGTTCAAGCGCTTCAAGGAGATCGCCGACCGCAAGAAGCAGGTCACCGCCATGGACCTGGAGGCGCTTGTCACCGACGAGTTGCGCGAGGAGGTGCCCGGCTACACGCTTGAGTCCTTCGAGGTCGAGGCGTCGTCGTTGCGCCCGCCGCACGCGCGCGTGACAGTCACACTGCCCGAGGGGGGATCGGCGAGCGGCTCGTTCACCGGCGACGGCCCGATCGACGCAGTCTTCCAGGCGATCAACGCCGCCACCGGGATCGCGCCGATCCTCAGCGACTTCACCATCGGCGCGGTCACCGAGGGCCAGGACGCGCTCGGCGAGGTGTCCGTAGTGCTCGAGGTCGCCGGCTTCACCGGTGCGGGCCAGGGTGTCTCGACGGACATCATCGAGGCGGCCGCGCGCGCGTATGTGCGGGCGCTGTCGGTCGCGCTCGCCCGCGCGCAGCGCGCCGAGGACGCGGTCGGGCTACCGGCGACGGCACAATAAGACCATGGCGAAATCAATGCTCGAGAAGATCTGGGAGGCGCACGAGGTGGGGGGGCGGGCTCCAATCTCTTGTACATCGACCTGCATCTCGTACACGAGGTGACGAGCCCGCAGGCGTTCGACGGCCTGCGCCTGGCGGGCCGCAGGGTGCGCCGCCCCGACCGCACGCTCGCGACCGCCGACCACAACACGCCGACGGACGGCACGCCGAACGCGGCGGCGATCACCGAACAGCTCTCGCGGGTGCAGGTGCAGACGTTGGAGCGCAACTGCGCGGAGTTCGGGGTGCCGGTGTACTCGCTGGGCTCCGACCGGCAGGGAATCGTGCACGTGATCGGCCCGGAGCTCGGGGTGACACAGCCGGGCCTGACCATCGTCTGCGGGGACTCGCACACCGCCACGCACGGCGCGTTCGGGGCGCTCGCGTTCGGGATCGGCACGAGCGAGGTCGAGCACGTGCTGGCGACGCAGTGCATGGTCCAGCACCGCCCCCGCTCGATGCGCATCCGCTACGAGGGGCAGCTGGGCTTCGGGGTCACGGCGAAGGACCTGATCCTTGGCACGATCGGCCAGATGGGCGTGGGCGGCGCCACCGGCCACGTCGTCGAGTACGCGGGCCCGGTGATCGACGGCCTCTCGATGGAGGGGCGGATGACGGTCTGCAACATGACGATCGAGGGCGGCGGGCGGGCGGGGATGATCGCGCCGGACGAGACGACGCTCAAGTGGTTCACCGAACGTGAGCGTCCGGGTGCCCCGAAGGGCGCGGCGCTTGATGCAGCCTTCGCGCGCTGGAGCGAGCTGGCGAGCGAGGAGGGCGCGAGCTTCGACAGCGAGCTCACGGTGGACGCCGCGGCGCTCTCCCCGCAGGTCACGTGGGGCACGACGCCGGCGATGGTTACCGACGTGACCGGACGCGTGCCGGCGCCGGAGGCGTTCTCCAGCGAGGCCGAGCGCGAGGCTGCCGAGCGTGCACTGCACTACATGGCGCTGGAGCCGGGCACGCCGATCGAGGAGATCGCGGTCGACCGGGTGTTCATCGGCTCGTGCACGAACTCGCGGATCGGCGACCTTCGGGCCGCGGCCGAGGTCGTCGCCGGGCGCAGGGTGGCGGACAGCGTGAGCGCGATGGTGGTGCCGGGCTCCCAGCAGGTCAAGGCGCAGGCTGAGGCCGAGGGCCTCGACCGGGTCTTCCGCGAGGCGGGCTTCGACTGGCGGGTGGCGGGCTGCTCGATGTGCCTGGGGATGAACCCCGACATCCTCGCCCCAGGGGAGCGCTGCGCCTCGACGTCCAACCGCAACTTCGAGGGCCGGCAGGGCCGCGGCGGGCGCACGCACCTGGTCTCCCCGCAGATGGCGGCGGCTGCCGCGATCGAGGGGCACTTCACGGATATAAGGGACTGGAGCTGACGATGGAGGCAATAGAGACGATCTCGGGCCCCGTGAGCCACCTCGACCGCTCCAACGTGGACACCGACCAGATCATGCCCAAGCAGTTCCTCAAGCGCGTGGAGCGGACGGGCTTCGGGGAGTTCCTCTTCTACGACTGGGCGAAGGAGCCTGGCTGGGAGCTGCCGGCCAACCCGATCCTTGTGGCCGGAGAGAACTTCGGCTGCGGCTCCTCGCGCGAGCACGCCCCGTGGGGGCTGCAGGACTACGGTTTCCAGGCGCTGGTGGCGCCCTCGTTCGCGGACATCTTCTACTCAAACTGCACGAAGATCGGGCTGCTGCCGGTCGTCCTTGCAGAGGAGCATTGCCACGCGCTTGCCGCGGCCGGGGAGGGCCAGGTCGATCTGCAGGCCCAGGAGGTGCGTTACCCGGACGGGCAGGGCGAGATGGTCTCGGTCTCCTTCGAGATCGACCCCGAGACGCGCCGCCGGCTGCTCGGCGGCCTCGACGACATCGCGGTGACGCTCGGCCAGGAGGATGCGATCATCGCCTACGAGGGCGCCCGGCAGCGCCCGGGACCTGTTACAACAGCGCTGTAACTGCTGTAACTGCTTGATGTACTGCTTGCAAGGCCCCATCCAGGGCTGACTGCGCTGCAAGAGCCGGGGTAGGGTGGTCCCAGATGGAGCCAGGATTCAAATGTACAAGTGCATAGCGGTCCTCCCCGGCGATGGGATCGGGCCGGAGATCATGGCCGCCACGCGCGAAGTGCTCAACGCGGTCGGCGACTTCGAGATCGACGAACGGCCGATCGGTGGAGCCTCGATCGACGCCTACGGCGCGCCGCTGACCGAGGAGACGCTGGCCGCGTGCCGGCGCGCGGACGCGGTGCTGCTGGGCGCGGTCGGGGGGCCCAAGTGGGACAGCACCGACCCGCAGGCGCCGCGCCCTGAGCAGGGCCTGCTGGCGCTGCGCCGGGGCCTCGGGCTGTACGCGAACGTGCGCCCGGTGCGCCCGCTGCCGCAGCTGTACGACGCCTCGCCGCTGCGGCGCGAGCGGATCGAAGACGTCGACCTGCTGGTGGTGCGCGAGCTAACCGGGGGGATCTACTTCGGCGAGAAGACGCGCACGGCTGAGGCGGCGAGCGACCTGTGCTCCTACAACGTCAGGGAGATCGAACGGGTCGCTCGCACGGCGTTCAACGCGGCGCACGCCAAGGTGACGAGCGTCGACAAGGCGAACGTGTTGGAAACGTCGCGGCTGTGGCGGGAGGTGGTGACGCGCGTGCAGGACCGCGAATACCCGCACGTGGAGCTCGAGCACATGCTCGTGGACAACGCGGCGATGCAGCTGATCGCCAACCCGCGCCACTTCGACGTGCTGCTGACCGAGAACATGTTCGGGGACATCCTCTCCGACGAGGCGGCGATGCTGACCGGCTCGATCGGGATGCTCCCGAGCGCGTCGCTGGGCGACCGCGAGCCACGCTCCCCGGGGCTGTACGAGCCGGTGCACGGCTCCGCGCCGGACATCGCGGGTGAGGGGATCGCCAACCCGATGGCGATGTTCCTGTCGGCCGCGCTGATGCTGCGCAACAGCCTCGACCTTGAGGAGAAGGCGCTGGAGGTAGAATCAGCCGTCGAACGTGCGCTCGACGACGGCGTGCGCACCCCCGACCTCGGGGGCGGAGCCAGCACCGCGGATGCGACGCGGGCGGTGCTCTACTACCTCTAAGACGACACCGAAGGAGCGCAGCGCCTTTGAACCCCACGGACCTCATCTGGATGAACGGAGACTTCGTCGCGTGGGAGGACGCCAAGGTCCACGTACTCACGCACGGCCTGCACTACGGCACCGGCGTGTTCGACAGTATGCGCTGCTACGAGACCGAGCTCGGCCCGGCGGTGTTCCGCAACGCCGAGCACATCGAGCGGCTGCGCCGCTCCGCCGAGCTGTACTACATGCCGCTGCCCTACTCCGACGCGGAGCTGCGCGCGGCTACGCTCGAGCTCGTGGCGCGCAACGGGCTGCGCTCCTGCTACATCCGCCCGCTCGTCAACCGCGGCTACGGCACGATGGGCCTGAATCCGCTGGACGCCCCGGTCGACGTGACGATCGCCTGCTGGGAGTGGGGGACGTACCTCGGCGAGGAGGGGACGCGCCACGGCGTGCGCGCGATGACCTCCTCGTGGCGGCGGATCAGCCCCGACTCGCTGATACCCCACGCGAAGGCGAGCGGCCAGTACCTCAACAACGTGCTCGCCAAGGTCGAGTCGGTGAAGGCCGGCTACGAAGAGGCGATCCTGCTCGACGACCACGGCCACGTGTGCGAGGGCACCGGCGAGAACGTCTACATCGTGCGCGACGGCGAGATCACCACGCCCGGACAGCACAACTCGATCCTCGACGGCATCACGCGTCGCTCGCTGATCCAGATTGCACAGGACCTCGGCTACAAGGTCTGCGAGCGCAACGTCGCGCGCGCGGAGATGTACCTCGCCGAAGAGGTGTTCATGTCGGGGACCGCCGCGGAGCTGGTGCCAGTGCGCGAGGTCGACAACCACAAGATCGGCACGGGCGAGCCGGGCGAGGTGACGCGCGTGCTGCAGGCGGCGTTCGACGACGCGATCCACGGACGGTCAGTGCGCTACCGGGAGTGGCTCGACGTGGTGAGCGCCCCGGCGCTCGAGACTCCGGCGGGCGAGGCGCCCGCGCCGGCGTCCGCCGCGCCATCACAGAGCGCCGCGAGCGGCTGAGATGTCTGTGCCGGGGGTCCCGTCGTGACCCGACCACCTCGAACCCAGTACCTGCGGTGACCGGAACCCCGGTCGAGCTCTACGACGCGACCCTGCGCGACGGCATGGGCGGCGGCGGGCTGAGCCTCACGGCCGAGGAGAAGCTGCGCGTGGTGCACGCGCTGGACGAGCTCGGCGTCGAGCTGATCGAGGCGGGCTTCCCCTCCTCGAACCCAAAGGAGCGCGCGCTGTTCGAGCTGCTTGAGCGCGAGAGCCTGTCGTGCGCAGAGGTGGTCGCGTTCGGGATGACCCGCCGGCGGGGCAGCGCCGCTGAAGCCGACGAGGGCTTGCGGGTGCTCGCCGAGTGCTTCGCCCCGGTGTGCACGCTCGTGGGCAAGGCATCGCCGCTACACGTCGAGAAGGTGCTGCGCGTCTCGCGCGAAGAGAACCTGGCGATGATCGGGGAGTCGATCGCGTTCCTGGTGGGCGCCGGCAAGCGAGTGCTGCTCGACGCCGAGCACTTCTTCGACGGCTTCGCGCTGGACCGGGAGTACGCCCTGGAGTGCGTGCGCGCGGCCTCCGCGGCAGGGGCGGAGCGGGTGGTGCTGTGCGACACCAACGGCGGCTCGCTGCCGACTGGCGTGCGGGAGGTGGTCGCGGACGTCCACGCGGCCCTGCCGGAGGTCGCGCTCGGGATCCACACGCACGACGACTCGGGCTGCGCGGTCGCGAACACGCTGGTGGCGGTGGAGGCGGGCGCGAGCCAGGTGCAGGGCACTGTCAACGGAATCGGCGAGCGCACGGGCAACGCGAACCTGGTGACGATCATCGCGGACCTGCAGCTGAAGATGGGCCGGCAGGTGTTGGAGGCAGAGCAGCTCGCGCGCCTGCGCGAGACCGCGCACTTCGTCGACGAGCTGCTCAACCGCGCGCCGAACCCGGCGCAGCCGTACGTGGGCAAGCACGCGTTTGCGCACAAGGCGGGCATGCACGCGGCGGGGGTGAGCGCCGACGCGCAGACGTTCGAGCACGTGGACCCGGAGCTGGTGGGCAATGGCCGCGAGGTGTTGGTCTCCGAGCTCTCGGGTAAGGCCACGGTGATGGAGAAGGCGCGGGAGGCGGGGATCGAGCTGGACGGAGAGGCGGCGCGGCGCACGACCGAGCGGGTCAAGGAGCTCGAGCACCGCGGCTTTCAGTTCGAGGCGGCGGATGGCTCGTTCGAGCTGCTGATGCGCAGGGAGGCGGGAGAGTACGAGCCGCTGTTCCGCCTGGAGTCGTGGCGGGTGATCGTGGAGCAGCGCGCCGACGGGGCGGTGGAGACGGAGGCGACGATCAAGATCTGGATCCCCACCGCCGATCCGGATGGCCTGCGAGAGCGCCGCTACGTGCGCACCGCGGAGGGCAACGGTCCGGTGAACGCGCTGGACCGCGCGCTGCGGGAGGCGATCGGGGAGATCCACCCGCACCTGCGCGACATCGAGCTGGTGAACTTCAAGGTGCGGATCCTCGACGAGGACAAGGGCACGGGCGCGGTGACGCGGGTGTTGATCGACGCCTCGGACGGCCGACGGGTGTGGGGGGCGATTGGGGTCTCGGAGAACCTGATCGCGGCCTCGTGGGACGCGCTGGTGGACTCGCTGGAGTCGGGGATGCAGCCGGCGGCGCGTCTGCCGTGAGCGAGAAGGAGAGGGTCCCGCTGGTCGAAGACGAGATGATCCCGCTGGCGCGCCCCTCACTGGGCGCAGCGGAGGAGCGGGCAGTGCTGGAGGTGCTGCGCTCCGGCCAGCTCTCTCTGGGGCCGCGCGTGGAGGAGTTCGAGCGGGCGTTCGCGCAGCGGGTGGGCGCCACAGCGGCGTGCGCGGTGTCGAGTGGCACCGCCGGTCTGCACCTGGCCCTGCGCGCGGTGGGGGTGGGGCCGGGGGACGAGGTGGTCACAAGCTCGTTCTCGTTCGTGGCCTCGGCCAACGCGGCGGTGTACGAGGGCGCGCGCCCGGTGTTCGCGGACATCGACCCGATGACGCTGAACCTCGACCCTGAAGCGGTGAGGGCGGCGGTGAGCGAGCGCACACGGGCGATCCTGCCGGTGCACATCTTCGGCTACCCCGCGGAGATGGACGCGCTGGAGGCGATCGCGCGCGAGCACGGCCTCGCGATCGTGGAGGACGCGTGCGAGGCGCTCGGGGCGCGCCACCCGGACGGACGGCCCGTGGGAGGCCGCGGCAACCCGGCGGTGTTCGGGTTCTACGCGAACAAGCAGATCACCACGGGCGAGGGCGGGATGGTCACGCTGGGCGAGGCGGCGCTCAAGGAGCGGATCGACTCCGAGCGCAACCAGGGGCGCTCCCCGCAGCGGGGCTGGCTGGACCACGACCGCCTGGGCTTCAACTACCGCCTCTCGGACATCGCCTGCGCCCTCGGGCTGGTGCAGCTGGAACGCCTGGACGAGCTCCTGGCGGCGCGGGCGCGGGTCGCGGGCCTCTACCGGGAGGCGCTGCAGTCCGTCAGGAGCCTCGAGCTGCCGTGCCCGGACATGGAAGGGAGCAGGCGGGGGTGGTTCGTGTTCGTGGTGCAACTACCGCACGGCGTCGACCGTGACACGGTGGTACGGGCGCTCGCGGCGGAGGGGATCCAGAGCAAGCCCTACCTGCCGGCGATCCACCTGATGCGCTTCTACCGCGAGCGCTTCGGCCACCGCCCGGGCGAGCTCCCGGTCAGCGAGGACGTCGCGGCGCGCTCGATCGCGCTGCCGTTCTTCGTGGGCATGCAGGAGTGGCAGGTGCGCTGTGTGGCTGACGTCCTGCGGGATGCCGTGGGGCGGTAGCCGAGCCTTGCCGACGGGAGGGGGCCTCGGGGGAGGACCTGCCCTCCCCCGACTGAGTGCTGGTGCGCTGTGTGGCTGACGTCCTGCGGGATGCCGTGGGGCGGTAAGAACCTACGGGGCCGTCGCGATCGTGCCCGCGTCCTGGGCGCCGATGAACGGCGCCAGCGCGAAGTAGGTCGCTCGCGGGACCATTGCGGGGAGCTCGTGCGTGCGGTCCTGCAGCACGTGGTGCAGGCACAGCTCGTACAGACCACCCGCGATCGCCTCCACGGTGACGCCCGGCGGGCGCTCCCCGTCGGAGGAGTAGTCGAGGCCCGGGAGCAGCATCCGCGAGTAGGAGCCGACGCCTTTGAGCGCGCGTTCGGCCGTGCGGTCGGTCGCCGCCAGCACGTCGACCATCGAGATGTGCGTGTAGGCCGGCTCTCCCGCCAGGAAGCGGAACAGCGCCGCGATGCCCGCCCGTACGCCCAGGCGCCAGTCCGGCTCGGAGCGAAACGCGTGCTCCACCAGCGCGAGCGCTTTGTCGTGGCCGATCTCGTACGCCACGAGGAACGCGTCCTCCTTGCCGCTGAAGTGCTCGTAGAAGGCCGCCAGCGAGACCGACGCCTCGGCCGCGATGCCCTCCACCGTCAGGGCGGCGTAGCCCTTGCGCGCCGTGAGGTTGGTGACCGCGTCGAGGATCCGCTCGCGCTGGGAGTGCACCACGAAGCTGCGCGACATCCCTGCCTCTCCGCGTGGCAGGCGGCGTCTGTCGTTGGCGGCTGCGCCGAGCGAGAGCGAGCCGGGGGCGCGCCCGCCCGACAGGTCGAGGTGCAGATCCTCGGGTCTCGGATCGACCAGGTTCAGGATCGACGGTGGCGCCGGCCAGTAGGAGCTCGTCCACTGCGCCAGCGCGGGGACGAGCCCGCGCAGCCGCACGCGCTGACCCCGACGCAGGTGCCCGTAGAGGACGTGCAGCAGCCCCCCGACGACGCCGCGCAGCACCGGGTTGGGGATCGGGCCGGGGCCCGGTGGCAGGCCTAAGGTCTCGCGCAGGAGGTCCTCGTAACCCGCCGCCAGCTGTTCGCGGCGCCCGATCCCCGCCGGCCCCGCCGCGGCGATCTCCACCGTCAGCAGCCGCAGCGCGTCGGGCCGTTCGATTGCCATGTCGAAGAGTTCCTCGAGCGCCGCGTCGATGCTGTCCGGCAGGTCTTCGGCGTGGCGGAACGTCTCGGAGATCGCGCGCTGGGCGTTGGCCGCGATCGCGTCGTAGGCGGCCAGGAAGCACTCTTCCTTGTTGGTGAAGTGCTCGTAGAAGGCCTTCCGCGAGACGCCCGCCCGCTTGATCACATCCGAGACCGCGATCGCCGCGTAGCCCTTCGCTCCGACCGCTTCGACCATGCCCTCCAGCAGGCGTTGACGCTGGTTGGTCGCCACCTGCGCGCGGGTGAGCGAGTGCGGTCCCCGCGGCAGCGCCTGAAAGCGGCCGATGGGGGGGCGTTCCAGCAACTCAGACATGGCCCGATTATTGCGCACACCAGCGCGCCCTGCAGGGTGTGTTTCCAGCTCGCCTGCCCGAGTCGTTCGGGGCGTAGGGTTTCTTGAAGGTATCGGGATGGTCCTGGAGTATGGCACGCGGGGGGTGTCCCCGCCCGAGATTCGTGGCCCGTTCGGGCGCTCCGCTTCGGGCAGCTCGAAGCGCGGAACTGCCGCGCGGTAACTCCGCTACTGTCCGTCCGGCGCAACGCCGCGAAGGTCTTCTAGTAACGACAACAACGTGCCCCGCTTCCGCGAGCCCCAGCACCCCGCCTTGTTTGGGACCCTCCCACCCGGGCAGGCCCTCCCCTGCCTCTATATATAGGGTCTTTTCCTAACAACGTGTCCCGCTTCCGCGAGCCCCAGCACCCCGACTTCCGGCGCCTGAACGCCTCGCTGGACTTCGACCGGCGGCTGTGGCCCCACGACATCGAGCAGTCCCGCGCCCACGCGTGGATGCTCGCCGAGCGCGGGATCATCTCCGTCGAGGACCGCAACAACCTGATCGGGGGTCTCGAAGAAGTCGAGGCCGAGCTCGCGGGGGGGACGTTCGTCTTCGAGCAGGACGACGAAGACATCCACATGGCGATCGAGCGGCGCCTGACCGAGCTCGCGGGGCCCGTCGGCGGCAAGCTGCACACCGCGCGCTCGCGCAACGACCAGGTCGCCACCGACGTCGCCATGTACGTGCGCGAGCACGCCCGCGCTGCCCACGACGCCGCGGGGGAGCTGATGGGCGCGCTGGTGGACCGCGCCGAGGAGCACGTCGACTGGCCGCTGCCCGGCTACACGCACCTGCAACGGGCCCAGCCCGTGTACCTCGCCCACCACCTGCTCGCCTACTTCTGGATGCTCGCCCGCGACCGCGAGCGCTTCGCCTTCGCGCTCACCCAGGCCGGGCGTCTGCCGCTCGGCTCGGGCGCGCTCGCCGGCGTCAGCTTCGACACCGACCGCCGCGTGCTCGCCCGCCAGTTGGGCTTCCACGACGTGGTGCCCAACTCGGTCGACGGCGTCTCCAACCGCGACTTCGCCCTCGACTACCTGCACGCCGCCGCGACGTGTGCGACCCACCTCTCGCGCCTCGGCGCAGAGCTCGTGTGGTGGTCGAGCCAGGAGGTCGGCTTCTGCGAGCTGCCGGACGCGTGGTCGGCGGGCTCCTCGATCATGCCTCAGAAGAAGAACCCCGACGCAGCCGAGCTGCTGCGCGCCAAGGCGCCCCGCGTCGTCGGGCACTACGCCGCCCTGCAGGGCGTTCTGCACGCGCTGGCGCTCACGTACAACAAGGACCTCCAGGAGGACAAGGAGCACCTGTTCGACACGGCCGACACGCTCGAGCTCGAGCTGACCGCCGCCCTCGGGATGGTGCGCGGTGTGCGCTTCTCGCGCGAGCGGATGGCCGCCGCGGCCGCCGACGAGATGCTCGGCGCCACCGACGTCGCCGACTGGCTCGTGCGCCACGGAGTGCCCTTCCGCGAGGCCCACGGGGTAGTCGCTGGGCTCGTGCGCACCGCGGAGGACGCCGGCCGCAACCTCTCCGAGCTGACCCCCGCCGAGCTCGCCGCGCACAGCCCCCTGCTCGCCGAGCACGCCGAGGAGGACCTGTGAGCTGCTCACCCAGAGCTCGTGGCTGGAGAGCAAGGTCTCCGAGGGCGGCACCGCGTCCGAGCGCGTGCGCGAGCAGTTGCAGCTCGCCCGCGGCGTGCTCGCGCACCCCCCGCCGAGGAGCCCACAAACCCCTGGGATTGAGTAGCCAAGGACTCGTGCAACCCGCCTGCAAAAAGCCGCTGGGAGTGGACCGAGGGGTCGGAGGGTGGCCTACGTGACCCGCACGCCCGTCGCCACCGTTGACGCGCCCCGCGCTCTCACCGCCGGCGGCTTCGCGGTGCGCCGTCCGCGCACCCCCGCGCCGGGTGCCCTGCCGGTCGAGTTCTACGCTCAACCGGTGCTCGAGGTCGCCCGCGCGCTGGTCGGCTGTGTCGTGGAGCACCGTGCGGCCGCCGGGGTGATCGTCGAGACCGAGGCCTACCACGAGGGCGAGCCCGCGTGCCACGCGTTCGTCGGACTTACGCCTCGCACTCGCACGCTGTTCGGCGGACCCGGCCGCGCGTACGTGTACCGCTCCTACGGCATCCACGCGCTTCTGAACGCCGTCTGCGAGGAGTCCGGGGTGGGCGCTGCCGTGCTGATCCGGGCACTGGAACCGCTGCGCGGGATCGCCGGCATGCGCGAGCGCCGCGGCGTGCAACGCCGCGAGGAGCTGTGCTCGGGCCCCGGCAAGCTGACCGTCGCGCTCGGCGTCGAGTTGCTGCACAACGAGTGCGACCTGACCCGTGGGCCGGTCACGATCCACCCCCCGAGCGAGTCGTGGCTGCAAGCCGACCACGAGGTGGTGGCCGCCCCCCGCATCGGGATCACCAAGGCGACGGAGCTCCCGTGGCGGTTCTGCCTCGCCGGCAACCCACACGTCTCACGTCCCCGGCCGGGTTGACCTGAGCCCGCCTGACGCCGCCCGGCGTCCGCCCACGTGCCACCAGCACGCGGACGACCACCCTTCGACGCCAGACAAGCTCAGGGAGGTTTTGATTGATCGGGAGTTCGTAGCTCGGACCTCCGCGAGCGCAGCGGCCGCGGCTTGCCGAGGGAGGGCGCTGGTGGGCGCGTTCGCGTGCGGTCCCCGGGCGAAGCTCAGCCGCTGGGCTGCGAGAGACCGGAAGACCCTCTCAGCCGCCTGGGCTCGCGCCGCCGGTGGGGGCGCCGGTGCCGCCGCTCACTTTCGGCGCGGGGGTTTCCGCGGGGGCCGGCGCCTGGTTGGGCGCCCCGCCCGCCCCACTCGGCGCGGGCGCTTCCGCGGGCGGCGTACTGTTGGGGTTCCCGCCCGCCCCGTTCCCGCCTGCGTTCCCACCCGCGCCGCTCCCGCCCGCCCCTTTCGGCGCGGGTGCCTGCGCGCCTTCGGAGCCTTCTGTGCTCCCCGCTGCGTCGCCCTTCCCACCGCTCGCGGGCGCCGGCGCTTCGCCGGTGTGGCCCTTCGGGGCTGCGCCCCTACCGGCGGACGGTTCCGCCGCCGGGGTGGGAGAGGTGGTGTGCGCGGGGGTCCCGCTGGCTTCTCCGCCCCCTTCCGGGGCTGCGCCGGTTCCCGCGCCCGTCTTCTTGGCGGCGGCGGCCGCCCGCTTGGCCGCTTCTTCGGCGGCGCGTTCGCGTTCCACCTGCATCGCAGAGACCATGAAGTTGTGCCAGATCAGCGCCGGGAACGTGCCGCCCAACACGGGGCCCCCGTCGAACTCGGTGAGCATCGGCACAAGGCTGTTGGGGAAGCCCACCCACACTGCCACGGTGTAGCGGTGGTCCCACCCCACGAACCACGCGTCGCCGTAGTTGGAGGTCGTGCCGGTCTTGCCGGCCGCGAACTGGCCGAGCGCCGCCGAGCGCGCGGTGCCGTACTCCAGCACCGTCTCCAGCATTTCGGTCTCCGTGGCCGCGACCCCTTCCGGGAGCGCCCGGTGCAGGCGGGTGCGGTCGACCTGTTCGTGCGAGCCGTCCTGCACCGCTTCGATGCCCACCGGGGCGCCCGGTTCGGCCAGCGAGCCGCTCACCCGCTCGCCGCCGTGGGCGATCGTCTCGTAGGCGTGGGCCATGTCCAGCGGGGTCACCCCCGTTTTCAGGCCCCCGATGGTCATCGCCGGGTTGGTCGAGATCGGGGTGGTGATGCCCATGCGGTGCGCCACCGCCGCGATCCGGTGGGTTCCCACGAGCAGGCCCACTTCGGCGTAGATCGAGTTGTCGGAGTACGCCGTCGCGCCCGTCAGCGTGTCCGTGCCGGCGTACGCGTTCTCGTCGTTGTGCACCGTGAACACTTCCGAGGAGTGAGGCACCCGGAAGGTCTTTTCCTTGGAGGCCCACACCGAGTCGGGAGAGATGCCGTCCTCCAGCGCCGCCGCGAGGTCGAACGCCTTGAACGAGGAGCCCGGTTGGCGCTCCCCCTCGGTCGCGAGGTTGAAGGGGCTTTCGTCGTAGTTGCGCCCGCCCACCATCGCGCGCACCTTGCCCGTGGCGTTTTCGATCGCCACGAGCGCCGCCGTCGGGCCTTCGGTGCCCGGCAGGTAGCCCGCCACCGCCTGTTCGGCCGCACGCTGCAGCCCCAGGTCGAGGGTGGTGTGGACCTGCAGGCCACCGTAGTAGGCTCGCTCGGCGCCGTAGCGCGCCACCACCTGCTGGCCCACCCAGTCGTCGAAGTAGCCCGCGTCGACCCCGTCCACGAGCGGCTGCTCGGGGGGAGCGATGTCCTGCGGGGCGGGCAGCGCCTGGATCGTGCTTTCTTCGTACTGCGCGCGGTCGAGGTACCCCTGCTGGTACATCTGCCCGAGCACCACGTTGCGCCGTTCGCGCGCCGCCGCGGGGTCGCTCACCGGGTTGTAGTCCGTGGGGGACTGGATGATCCCCGCCAGCAGCGCCGCCTCCCACGGGCGCAGCTCCTGCACGCACAGCGGGTTGCCCGGCAGGCCGCACCCCTGGTGGTCGGGTTCCTGGCCGAAGTACGTCTGCGCCGCCGCCTCGATGCCGTACGCCCCGTTGCCGAAGTAGATCGTGTTCAGGTACTCCGTGAGGATCTTCAGCTTCGACCAGTGGTGGGCGAGGTGGAAGGCCAGCGCCGCCTCGCGCAGCTTCTCGAGGATCGTGCGGTGCGACTGCTCGCCCAGCGCGTTCTTGACGAACTGCTGCTCGATCGTCGACGCCCCCTGCACCGCGCTCCCGTGCAGCACGTCTGCCACCGCCGCTCGTGCGATCGAGCGCAGGTCCACACCTTCGTTGGTCATGAACCGCTTGTCCTCGATCGAGATGACCGCGTCACGCACGACCGGCGGGATCTGCCGCTGGGTGACCAGCACCTGGTCGCGGTCGCTCAACATCCCGATCTGCGTGCCCCGGTCGTCCAGCAGCACTGAGTTGTGCGCGTTGGTCTGGCGGTACTTCGCTTCCAGATGGGGCAGGTCCGAGGCCACGGCCATGAACATGCCGAACACGAACGACACCAGCCCGAGCAGCCCGAGCGCGAGGAAGATCAGCAGGAAGCGGAGCTTCTTCAGGCGCGAGCGGCTCCGGGGTTCCGCGGGCGGGGGGGTACCTGCAGGGAGAGCTGTGCCTGACAGCGTGGCGGACTCCAAAACGAGGGGGAGAGTCTATTAGCATGAGCGCGCGCATGGCGAGCACCCCCGACGAGGAGTCCCCCGACCGAAGCCGGCAGACACTCGCCTTTGGCGAGCATCCCCGTTTCGGCCAGCCGGATGATGAGATCCCCGCCCGCCCGGCCGGCCACTCCGCCCGGTCCCGTGCAGCGAACGCCGATCCTGGGCGGCTTGCCGCCCTCCTTAAAAATGCTGTTGACTGCCTGCCCGAGGGTGTGCTCGCGGAGAAGCTCGCCGAGGCGAGCGCGGAGGGTCGCCCGCTGCGCGTCAAGCTCGGGATCGACCCCACCGCCCCGGACATCCACCTCGGTCACGCTGTCGTCCTGGGCAAGTTGCGCGAGTTCCAGGACGAGGGTCACGTGGTGGTGTTGATCATCGGCGACTACACCGCTCGTGTCGGAGACCCATCGGGGCGCTCGACGCTGCGCCCAATGCTCTCGGCGCAGGAGATCGAGGCCAACGCGGCGACCTTTCAGGAGCAGGCGCTGCGGATTCTCGATGCGGAGCGGCTGGAGATCCGGCGCAACAGCGAGTGGCTGGCGAAGATCGACCTGCTGGGGCTGACGCGCACGACCACTGTGGCCCAACTGCTGGCGCGCGACGACTTCGCCACGCGCTGGGCGGCGCAGCAGCCGATCTCGATGCTCGAGCTGATGTACCCGCTGCTGCAGGGCTACGACTCGGTCGCCATCCACGCCGACGTGGAGCTCGGAGGCACCGACCAGAAGTTCAACCTGCTGCTCGGTCGCGACATCCAGCGAGCCTACGGCGAGGTCGGGCAGGCGATCCTGACGATGCCGCTGCTCGTGGGCCTCGACGGACGCCAGAAGATGTCCAAGTCGCTGGGAAACCAGATCGGGATCACCGATCCGCCCGGGGAGGTCTACGGCAAGACGCTCAGCCTCCCAGATGAGGCGATGGGCGAGTACTACAGGCTGCTGCTGCACCGCGAACCCCCGGCGGCGGGAGAGATGTCGGCGCGCGACGCGAAGCGTCTGCTCGCGCGGGAGTTGGTGGGCTGGCTGCACTCGCCGGCGCAGGCCGTACAGGCCGAGGACGACTTCGACCGGGTCTTCGTCCGGCACGAGACGCCGCAGGAGGTCGAGGAGGCGAACGTCACGGTCGGCGCCGACGGGACGATCCACCTGCCTCGGCTGATCGCCGCCACGTACGCCATGTCGAGCTCGGAGGCCCGGCGCCTGATCGACCAGGGCGGCGTGTCGCTGAACGGGGCGCCGCTTGGCGCCGGCCACTACGACGTAGCCTGCGAGGACGCGCGGGACGCGGTGCTTAGGGTGGGCCGGCGGCGCTTCCTGCGCCTGCTCGTCGAATAGCGCTATACTGCTCCGCCGGTCCCAAGCGCCCTCGGGCGTAGGTCCGGATCGGTCTTCTCCGGGGACGTCCTCCCCTTGAGGCTCGGCGGTCTTTGAAAACTCAACAGCATGCGCACCGACGATCGAATCGATCGTGGTGTGCGTCCAGGTTCGACCCGTCGCCGGGTCGGTGCCCCGGGTTGGCCGCTCTGCGGCCGGGCTCGTCGCGGTGCCTCCGGGGGCGGACCAAGAGTCAAGTAGGAGCAGTACCCCGTCGCGGTTCCGGAGCCCACGTGTATAGGCCCCGGACCGTCGGTCGCCGCCGGCCGGTCTTTCGATCGGCGGCGCTCGGCAAGCCGTGACAGCTTTTCGTGAAGTTCTTCACGGAGAGTTTGATCCTGGCTCAGGACGAACGCTGGCGGCGTGCTTAACACATGCAAGTGGAGCGACGAACCAGGGCTTGCCCTGGGGCAGAGCCGCGAACGGGTGAGTAACACGTGGGTTACCTGCCTCGATGACCGGGACAACCCGAGGAAACTCGGGCTAATACCGGATGTGCCCGCAAGGGGAAAGGAAGCTTCGGCCTCCGCATCGAGATGGGCCCGCGGCCCATTAGCTTGTTGGTGAGGTAACGGCTCACCAAGGCTGCGATGGGTAGCTGGTCTGAGAGGACGATCAGCCACACTGGGACTGAGACACGGCCCAGACTCCTACGGGAGGCAGCAGTGGGGAATCTTGCGCAATGCGCGAAAGCGTGACGCAGCAACGCCGCGTGGGGGAAGAAGGCTTTCGGGTTGTAAACCCCTTTCAGTTGGGACGAAGCTTCGCCGGTGAATAGCCGGCTGGAGTGACGGTACCTTCACAAGAAGCACCGGCTAACTACGTGCCAGCAGCCGCGGTAATACGTAGGGTGCAAGCGTTGTCCGGAATTATTGGGCGTAAAGAGCGTGTAGGCGGCTTGATAAGTCTGCTGTGAAAGTCCAGGGCTCAACCCTGGAAAGCCGGTGGATACTGTCAAGCTAGAGTCCGGAAGGGGCGAGTGGAATTCCTGGTGTAGCGGTGAAATGCGCAGATATCAGGAGGAACACCAATGGCGAAGGCAGCTCGCTGGGACGTGACTGACGCTGAGACGCGAAAGCGTGGGGAGCAAACAGGATTAGATACCCTGGTAGTCCACGCTGTAAACGATGGCAACTAGATGTGGGGGGTGTCGACTCCCCCCGTGTCGAAGCTAACGCATTAAGTTGCCCGCCTGGGGAGTACGGCCGCAAGGCTAAAACTCAAAGGAATTGACGGGGGCCCGCACAAGCAGCGGAGCATGTGGTTTAATTCGACGCGACGCGAAGAACCTTACCTGGGCTTGACATGTGAGTGACAGGTGTGGAAACACACCCTCCTTTCGGGGCACTTTCACAGGTGGTGCATGGCTGTCGTCAGCTCGTGTCGTGAGATGTTGGGTTAAGTCCCGCAACGAGCGCAACCCCCGTCGCATGTTGCCAGCATTTAGTTGGGGACTCATGCGAGACTGCCGGTGACAAACCGGAGGAAGGTGGGGATGACGTCAAGTCATCATGCCCCTTATGTTCAGGGCTACACACGTGCTACATTGGCGCGTACAGAGGGTTGCGATACCGCGAGGTGGAGCGAATCCCTTAAAGCGCGTCTCGGTTCGGATTGCAGGCTGAAACTCGCCTGCATGAAGGCGGAGTTGCTAGTAATCGCGGATCAGCACTGCCGCGGTGAATACGTTCCCGGGCCTTGTACACACCGCCCGTCACACCACGGGAGTGAGCAACACCCGAAGCCGGTGGCCTAACCCGCAAGGGAGGGAGCCGTCGAAGGTGGGGCTCGTGACTGGGGTGAAGTCGTAACAAGGTAGCCGTAGCGGAAGCTGCGGCTGGATCACCTCCTTTCTAGGGAGCACTAAGGTGCCCCGGTCCTAGCGGCCGCTCGATCTCATCGAGACCTTCGGGTCTTGGACGAGCTCGGGCGGCGACAGAGCAGACCGGGCCTAGCATGTCGACCGAACCTGACTGGCGCGCCGTTTCCTCCATCGAGGGTCCTCCCCTACTGAGGGCCCTGTGGCGGAGCGGCATCCAACCCGCCAGCATGCTGTTGAGCTTTGAGAGACCGGCGCCCGCCCGGCGTTAGGCGCAGTCGCGATACAGAGATCGCGTCCGCACTAGCCCAACGCAGGCCGGTGTAAGCCTCTCCACGGTCCTTGAAAACTGCACAGAAGCCACATCAGCCGCCATCGATAAGCGGCGGCTGAAAAACGGGTATCACCGGGCCGCTCGCGATCATTCTCGTCTGTGCCTGCTTGTTCAGGGGTACGGAGGATCACGATCGGTCTGATCACCGTCAAGATAGTAAGGGCACATGGTGGATGCCTTGGCACCAAGAGTCGATGAAGGGCGTGAACGGCTGCGATAAGCCACGGTTAGGCGCTGAATAGCCTTTGACCCGTGGATGCCCGAATGGGGAAACCCAGCGCTGGTAATGCGGCGTTATCCCCGGCTGAACACATAGGCCGGTGGAGGACAAGCGGGGGAAGTGAAACATCTCAGTACCCCGAGGAAAGTAAATCAACCGAGACTCCCTGAGTAGTGGCGAGCGAAAGGGGATCAGCCCAAACCTGCTGCGTGTAAGCGGCCACGCGTTGCGTAGCGGGGGTTGTAGGGCGCTTGTTCCGAGCCGTGGCCGGTTCGGCGGAAGTTACAAAATCATGTGGTAGTCGAAGCGCGTGGAACCGCGCACCATAGAGGGCAACCGTCCCGTAGACGAAACTGCATGATCTTCCGTCAAGCGTTCCTGAGTAAGTCCGTGCTCGTGAAACGCGGACTGAACCTGGGGGGACCACCCTCCAAGGCTAAGTACTCCTTGGTGACCGATAGCGGACTAGTACCGTGAGGGAAAGGTGAAAAGTACCCCGGAAGGGGAGTGAAATAGTACCTGAAACCGCGTGCCTACAAGCGGTGGGAGCAGGCTTGTCCTGTGACCGCGTGCTTTTTGCATAACGAGCCGGCGAGTTACTCGTCTGCGGCAAGGTTAAGCGATGAGCGGAGCCGTAGCGAAAGCGAGTCCTAATAGGGCGACATAGTCGTAGGCGGTATACCCGAAACTGAGCGAGCTACCCATGGGCAGGCTGAAGCGGGGGTAAGACCTCGTGGAGGGCCGAACCGACCTAGGTTGAAAACTGGGCGGATGACCTGTGGGTCGGAGTGAAAGGCTAATCAAGCTCAGTGATATCTGGTTCTCTCCGAAATATATTTAGGTATAGCCTCGGATAAATTGCGTTTTGGCCGTAGAGCACTGTTTGGACTAGGGGCCCTACCAGGTTACCGACTTCAGGCAAACTCCGAAGACCATTACGTGTACTCCGGGAGTCAGTTGCTGGGGGATAAACTTCAGCGTCGAAAGGGAAACAGCCCAGACCGCCAGCTAAGGTCCCAAAGTGCTAGCTAAGTGGGAAACGATGTTCGAGTGCATAGACAACCAGGAGGTTGGCTTAGAGGCAGCCACCCTTGAAAGAGTGCGTAACAGCTCACTGGTCAAGTGTTCGAGCGCGGACAATGTAACGGGGCTCAAGCTAGTCACCGAAGCTGCGGGTGCGTGAGACCTTCGGGTCGATCGCGCGGTAGGAGAGCGTTCCCACGCCAGCAAAGCGGCGGCGTAAGCCAGCCGTGGAGGCGTGGGAAGTGAGAATGCCGGCATGAGTAACGAAAGAGAGGTGAGAATCCTCTCCACCGATTGCCCAAGGATTCCTTAGTAAAGTTCGTCTACTAAGGGTTAGTCGGGACCTAAGGCGAGGCCGAAAGGCGTAGTCGATGGCCAACAGGTTGATATTCCTGTACCACGTCGCTTCCATTGACCGATGGGGAGACGAGGAAGGCTAAGGGAACCCAGGCGATGGTTGTCCTGGGACAAGCATGTAGGGGTGGCCCTAGTTAAATGCGGGGCTGCATAACCTGAGGTGCGATGTCAGCTGGCTCTAAGCCGGCGAGTCCCCGACGCCATACCTCCAAGAAAATCCTCTAGAGAGGGAGTGCGTGCCCGTACCAAAACCGACACAGGTGGGCAAGTAGAGAATACTAAGGTGATCGAGATAACCCTCGTTAAGGAACTCGGCAAAATTGCCCCGTAACTTCGGGATAAGGGGCGCCCCAGTAGGGTGAAGCTCTTCGCGAGTGGAGCCCGAGGGGGCCGCAGTGAATAGGCTGAAGCGACTGTTTACCAAAAACACAGGTCTCTGCAAAGTCGAAAGACGACGTATAGGGGCTGACGCCTGCCCGGTGCCGGAAGGTTACGTGGAGTTGTTAGGGCTTGTCCCGAAGCAGCGAAACTAAGCCCCGGTAAACGGCGGCCGTAACTATCAGCTGACCGAGGTAGTTGTAAAACTTGGCTATATGCTGGAATATCCGTGTATCCCGCGCTACTCGTACGCATCGTTCTGTCTGAGCGGTGCGCTACAGTGACAATGTGTCGGGTGCGGACAATCAGCAGGAAAGGCCATTCATTGAGGCCATACCGGCCTCGCTCGGTAGCTTCTTGTCCGGGTTCGCGCTGGGAGAGGGAAGCTTCATGATCGTCTGTCGCAAACGCGGCGACTATCGGAGGAGCTTCAAGCTCTCAGCTGCCTTCAACGTCTCGCAGCACGACCGTGTGCCGCTGGATCTCTTTCGGGAGACCCTGGGATGCGGAACGCTGCGGAGGGCAGGTAACGGCGGCTGGTATTGGGAGGTCAATCGACTTCCCGATCTTGCCAGTCGGATCGTGCCCTTCTTCGATCGGTTTCCGATCGTGGGACAGAAGGCAGAGGACTATCGGCTATGGAGAAGCGCAGTTGGACTTCTCTCGACCGATGGTCTGAGCGACCATGACTACCACCAGGTTCTTGCTCTCCGGGAACGGATGAACCGAGGTGGGAAGAGACGCTATCGGATGGATGGAATCCTCAGAGACTATACGCCAAGCCCATCGACCTAGAGCGGTTGTGGGATGATATAGTCCGCACTCATGGGCGACCATGAGAGTCCGTCAGAAATGAGCGGGCCGCTCGGGAGGTTAGTTTCCCGAGTAGTAACATGAGGAACGGTCCTAAGGTTTCGTGAATTCGTTGCCTTAGTAAAACCTGGCTGTATGCTGGAATATCCGAGTATCCGGCGCTACTCGCCGCGAGTGCGGCAGTGACAATGCGTCCGGTGCGGACAATCAGCAGGGAAGTCGTCCGGTTGTCCGGATTGACCCCTCAGAGACCACACGCCAGGGCCCATTTTTGGTGGGCAAGATATGGTCCGGTCTGTATGGCGACATACAGAGGTCGACAGAAATGATCGACCCGCTGAGGCTTTCGAGTCTCAGTTAATCCCAGGTAGTGCATATCAAGGGCCTGGGAAGTAACAGCACAAGCGAAATTCCTTGTCGGGTAAGTTCCGACCTGCACGAATGGCGTAACGACTTCAGCACTGTCTCAACGAGGGGCTCGGTGAAATTGCAGTCTCGGTGAAGATGCCGAGTACCCGCGGCTAGACGGAAAGACCCCGTGAACCTTTACTACAACCTGGTATTGGGATTCGGTGCATCTCGCTCAGGATAGGTGGGAGGCTTTGAAGCGCCGGTTGCGGCCGGCGTGGAGCCAACCTTTAGATACCACCCTTGGTGTATTGGGTTTCTAACAGCGTGCCGTGAATCCGGGCGCTGGACATTGCCAGGCGGGTAGTTTGACTGGGGCGGTCGCCTCCCAAAATGTAACGGAGGCGCACAAAGGTTCCCTCAGCACGGTTGGAAATCGTGCGTAGAGCGCAAAGGTAGCAAGGGAGCTTGACTGCGAGACTGACAGGTCGAGCAGGTGCGAAAGCAGGTCTTAGTGATCCGGCGGTAGCAAGTGGAAGTGCCGTCGCTCAACGGATAAAAGGTACTCCGGGGATAACAGGCTTATCGGGCCCAAGAGTCCACATCGACGGCCCGGTTTGGCACCTCGATGTCGGCTCGTCGCATCCTGGGGGTGGAGTCGCTCCCAAGGGTTGGGCTGTTCGCCCATTAAAGCGGTACGCGAGCTGGGTTCAGAACGTCGTGAGACAGTAAATTCCGTTGCTGTCTATAAATTCGGCTATATGCTGGAAAACCCGAGAATCCGACGCTACTCGCCTTGTTGAGGCAGTGACAATGCGTTCGGTGCGGACAATCAGCAGGAAAGGCCGGTCGAAGTGACCGGAATCCTCAGAGACTGTACGCCGAACAGGAGAGTGATGCCTCCTGAAGATACAGTCCGAGCTGCATGGCGACATGCAGAGTCAGGCAGAAATGACCTGGCCCACAGGCTTTGATTTGAGAGCTGTGGTAACAAATCTGTCGGTCCCTATCTGCCGTGGGCGTTGGAGAATTGAGAGGATTTGTCCCTAGTACGAGAGGACCGGGATGAACGCACCTCTGGTGTATCTGTTGTCCTGCCAAGGGCATTGCAGGCTAGCTACGTGTGGATCGGATAACCGCTGAAAGCATCTAAGCGGGAAGCCGGCCTCAAGATGAGTTCTCCCATCCCCTAGAGGGAGTAAGACCCCTGGTAGACCACCAGGTTGATAGGCCGGATCTGGAAGGGCGGTAACGCCCGTAGGAGACCGGTACTAATGGTTCGAGGGCTTGACGGATTTTTTGATCAAGGTGGTACTCGTGTGGCGCTGTGCAGTTTTGAAGGACCGGGGAGGCTGGTCTCTCGCCTTTTTCCGGTGGCCTTGGCGAGGGGGAAACACCTCTTCCCATTCCGAACAGAGCAGTTAAGCCCCTCAGCGCCGATGGTACTTGGCTCGCAAGGGCCTGGGAGAGTAGGACGCCGCCGGTTCTTTCCACACGGGCCGCCCCTCGGGGCGGTCCGTCGTGCTGGTAGGCTTGCGCCCATGTCCCGTGTGGCCGATTTCTACGCCCGTCTCACCCCGTACCTCGCCCACCGCCCCGGCACCGCTCGCGCCACGCAGGCGCATGCCTGGATCGTGCGGCGCACGGGAGGGCGGCTCGGTGGGCGGGCGCTCGGGGCGGACGTCCTCGTGCTACGCACCCTCGGCCGGCGCTCCGACCAATGGCGTGATGCGCCCGTGTTCTTCGTCCCTAGCGGCGACGGGTTCGCCGTCGTTGCGTCCAACGCTGCGTCCGCCCGTCCACCCGCGTGGTGGTTCAACCTGCAGGACCACCCCGACGCCGATGCGCTCGTCCGTGGGCGCACGTACCCGGTCCGCGCCCGCGCCGCCACCGAGGCGGAGATCACCGAGCTCTGGCCGCGGCTCGTGGAGCTCTACAGCGGCTACGAGCACTACCGGTCGATCGCCACTCGCGAGCTGCCCGTCGTGATTCTCGCGCCGCGTTGAGCGCTGCCGTTGGCCTCCCCATGTCCTGCGACCGGGCGGGCACACAGCTCAGACTGCCGCATCGGGCAGAGACAGGGCTGCGGCGAGGGCGCCGGCTGGCCCCCCCGCCGCGGTGCCCGTCGTCTGCACAGTGGCGCGCGGTGCGCGTGAGCCCACGCGGGCTCGTTGGTCGTTGCCGCGAGCTCCTCCTGGTCGACCTCCCAGTCGACCGGGTCGCCGTCCTCGAGCAGGAGGAACGCGCGGGTCAGCGAGAGCGCCCTGTGGGCGCGCTGTGCGAGCGTCGATGTCCGAGTTGAACAGAACACGTGTTCGTAAGATACGGCGGCCTCCGGACGGACCTGCTCGAACATACGTGCGCCTCGTCGGTCCGGGCGGGAATGTGGCTCAACTGAGCCAGATCGGCCCCTTGGACCTGCAACGGAAATTGCAGACTTGCTGGAGATCTGGCCGTTGCTCTGGGCCTCGCAAGGTGTGCGGCCGGCGAACGTGCACGTCCCGAGACCCCGTGCGCGAACGACCGCGCACCAGCCAACCCGCCGGTCGGACGCGCTGTTCGTGCAGGTCCCCGGGCTCCGTGTGGCGAACTCCCTATCCACATGGCTGTTACCCTTGCCGGCAGACGCGGCGGCGGTTCGATCCTGGGCCGACGGGCGCGCGCGAAGCCCATGGAGAAGTTCGTCATCGACGGCGGCGTCCCGCTCTCCGGCACGTTGACCCCGGCCGGGAACAAGAATGCGGCGCTGCCCGCGCTCGCTGCCTGCGTCCTCACCGAGGACGAGGTGGTTGTGCGCAACGTGCCGCGCATCCGCGACGTTGAGGCGATGGTCGCGATCCTCGAGCAGCTCGGGGTGCGCGTGAGCTGGCTGGGGCCCAACGAGCTCTCCCTGTGCGCCGCCGGGGTGGACGGCGTCGAGGTCGCCCCTGAGCTCGCCGAGCAGTTGCGCGCCTCCTTCCTGCTCGCCGGGCCGCTGCTCGCGCGCTTCGGGCGCGCCGTGATGCCCCCGCCCGGGGGCGACGTGATCGGGCGCCGGCGCCTGGACCCCCACCTGGACGCCTTCCGCGCGATGGGCGCTCGTGCCGACTGCGGGCGCGACATCGTGCTGACCGCCCCCCGCGGGCTGCGGCCCACCGACGTGTTCATGGACGAGCCCTCCGTGATGGCCACCGAGAACGCGCTCCTGGCTGCCGCGCTTACCCCCGGGCAGACGGTGATCGGCAACGCCGCCTGCGAGCCTCACGTGCAGGACCTCGCGCGCCTGCTCGTCAAGATGGGCGCCGACATCCAGGGCATCGGCTCCAACCTGCTCACCGTCCACGGCTGCGACTCGCTGCACGGCTGTGCCCACCGCATCGCCCCCGACCACATCGAGATCGGCTCGTTCATCGCGCTCGCCGGCGTCACCGGGGGCGAGCTGCTGGTCCGGGACACCGTTCCCTCGGACCTGCGCATGATTCGCCTCGTCTTCGAACGCCTCGGCCTGCGCACCGAGCTGCGCGGCGAGGACGTGTACGTGCCCGGCGGACAGCGCCTGGTGGTGCAGGCCGACGTGGGGGAGTACAAGAGCAAGATCCAGGACGGTCCCTGGCCCGCCTTCCCCGCGGACCTGACCTCGATCGCGCTCGCGCTCGCCACCCAGGCCGAGGGGTCGATTCTCGTGCACGAGTGGATGTTCGAGAACCGCCTCGTCTTTACCGACAAACTGATCCTGATGGGGGCCGACATCGTCCTCTGCGACCCCCACCGCGCGATCGTCACCGGCCCCCGGCGGCTGCGCGGGGAGCGCGTCGAGTCCCCCGACATCCGCGCCGGGATGGCGATGCTGCTCGCCGCGCTCTGCGCCGACGGGCGCTCGGAAATCGGCAACGTCCGCCAGATCGACCGCGGCTACGAGCGCATCGACGAGCGCCTGCGCGAGCTCGGCGCCTCCTGCGAGCGCGTCGCCGTCGAGCCTCAGCCGGTCGTCCACGTCTAGCCTCACGGGTCGCTCATGATCCACCCGATCCCCTCCGGCACGCGCGACGTGCTGCCCGACGAGATGCGCGAGCTGCGCGCCCTCACCGAGGCGCTGCGCGGGGTGTTCGACCGCCACGGCTACGGTGAGGTGTACACCCCCGCGCTCGAGTACGAGGCGGTACTCGCCCGCGCGAGCGACGCCTCCCCCTCCGCGCCGCCGGTGTACCGCCTGTTCGACGAGACCGGGGCGCTGCTCGTGCTGCGCTCGGACATGACCGTGC
Organism: uncultured Solirubrobacterales bacterium; assembly: GCA_963701215.1. Taxonomy (GTDB): domain Bacteria; phylum Actinomycetota; class Thermoleophilia; order Solirubrobacterales; family Solirubrobacteraceae; genus Palsa-744. The sequence goes on along the minus strand of OY969580.1, from coordinate 1,863,627 downwards.
CGATCGCGCGCCTCGTGGCCACCCGCTACCCGCACGCCTCGCCGCCCCTGCGGTTCTGCTACTTCGCGCACTGCTACCGCGCGGTGCTCCCCTCCCGGGGGCAGCCACGCGAGCTGCTGCAGGCCGGCATCGAGCTGCTCGGCTCGCCCGCCCCCGAGGGCACCGCCGAGGCGCTCACGGTGCTCTGCCGCGCGCTGGACGCCACCGGCCTCGAGGGCTACCGCGTGGGCCTCGGCGACGCCTCGCTGTTCCCCGCGCTGATGGCGGGCCTGCAGGTGCGCGAGCCCGTCCGCCCCGACCTGCTGGAGGCGCTCGCGCGCAGGGACTTCGTGGGGCTCGCCCGCCGCCTCGAGGAGGCTGGGCTGCCGGCGCCGGACGCGGAGCTCCTGCTCGACGTGCCCCAACGCCGCGGCGGGCCCGAGGCGCTCGAGGGCCTCCCTGGCCCCGCGGCGGACGCGGTCGCGGGGCTGCGCGCGGTGTACGCGCTGCTCGACCCCGACGTGGCGGGGCGCGTGATCTTCGACCTTGGCCTCGTGCGCTCGCTCGGCTACTACACCGGCGCCGTGTTCGAGGTCTACGACCCCGCGCTCGGCGCCCCCCTCGGCGGCGGCGGGCGCTACGACGAGCTGCTGGGGTCCTACGGGCGCTCGCTGCCCGCGGTCGGCTTCGCGCTGGGCGTCGACCGCCTGCACATCGCGCTCGCCGGTGAGGAGCGCGGTCGGGGAGCGGGGCTGACGCGGTGAGCGGGCGGGGCGCGACCCCTGTGGTGGCGGCACGCGCTCCCGCCGCTGTGCTCGGTGTGGCGCTCGCGGGCTGCGCGGCTCGAGCGGGGGGTCGAGGCTCGGGGCGAGCGGGGGGTCGGCGGTGAGCGCCCTGGGCGGCCTCACACTCGCCGTGCCGCGCGGCGCCCTCTTCGGCGACACGGTCGCGCTACTGGCACGCCTGGGGGTGGACACGGCCGAGCTGCGCTCCAACGACCGCCGGCTGCTGTTCGCGGAGATCGGCGTGATCACGATGCGCCCCTCCGACGTGCCGACCTACGTGGAGGCCGGCGCCGCGGACCTCGGGATCACCGGCAAGGACGTGCTCGCCGAGCGCACGCTCGGTGGCGACGGCGGGGTGGGCCGCTCCGTGACCGGTCGCGAGGTGTACGAGCTGCTCGACCTCGGCTACGGCCGCTGCACGATGGTGTTGGCGTCGATCGCCGGCGACCCCGACCCCGCCGCGGAGGCGCTGCGCCGCCTCGGAGTGATGCGCGTCGCCACCAAGTACCCCCTCACGGCAGCGCGCCACCTCGAGGAGACCGGCCGCCAGGCGGAGATCGTCGAGGTCAAGGGCTCCGTCGAGCTCGCCCCGCTGACCGGGCTCGTGGAGGCGATCGTGGACCTCACCGCGACCGGCACCACGCTGCGCGAGAACGACCTCGAGGTGCGCGAGTCGCTCTTCGAGTGCACCGCCCGCCTGATCGCCAACCCCGTCGCGCACAAGCTCAAGGCGGCCGCGATCGACGACTTGCTGGAGCGGTTGCGTGCGGGTTGAGCGCCTGGACGCGCGCGCCCTGCCGGACGGCTACGACGCCCGGGGGCGGCTGCTGAGCGGCCCCGCCGCGGTGGCTGAGCGGCTGCGCAAGCTCGCTCCCCCGCCCGGCGACGCGCGCGACGTGGTCACGCAGATCCTCTCGGTGGTCGCCCACGAGGGAGACGAGGCGGTGCTCGAGTACACCCGCGAACTGGACCTCGCCGGGGCGCCGCCGCGGCCGCTACGGGTCCCCGCGGAGGAGCTCGACGAGGCGATCGTGCGGCTGCCGCTGGAGGTGGTGGCGGGCCTGCAGGTGGCGATCGCCAACGTCGCCGCGGTCGCGCAGGTGGGCGTGGGGGAGGACGTGTCCGTACACCTGCCCCAGGGCCACTCCGTCACCGTGCGCGAGCTGCCGGTCGACTCCGCTGCGGTGTACGTGCCGGGGGGACGCGCCCCGTACCCCTCCACCGCGGTGATGGGCGTCGTCACCGCCCGCGCCGCCGGGGTGGCGGACGTGGTCGTGTGCTCTCCGCCCGGGCGCGACGGGCAGGTGGACCCGCTGGTTCTCGGCACCTGCCGGCTGCTGGGGGTGGAGCGGGTCTACCGGATGGGCGGCGCGCAGGCCGTCGCCGCGCTGGCCTACGGGACCGAGACGGTGCAGCGCGTGGACGTGGTCGTGGGTCCCGGCAACGTGTACGTGCAGGAAGCCAAGCGCAAGCTCTCCGACGTGGTGGGCATCGACTCCTTCGCGGGCCCCTCCGACCTGCTGGTGGTGCTCGGCACCGACGCCGACCCGCGGCTGCTGGCGCTCGACCTGCTCGCCCAGGCCGAGCACGGGGCGGGGAGCTTCGTCGCCGCGCTCTCTCCCTCCGCCGACACACTGGACGCGCTCGCGGCTGAGGTGCAGCGGCTGACGGCGCAGGACGCCTCGGCGGCGGCGGAGGCCACTGGAGCGGTGGCGGAGGTCGGCGGGTCGGCGGCGACTGCTCGTCCGGGCGTGGACGCGCCACGCTGCGTGCTGGTGCAGACCGCGGACGTGCGCGCCGCGGTGGAGATCGCCAACGAGTACGCCCCCGAGCACCTCCAGCTCGTCGGCGCCGAGCCCGAGGCGCTGGCCCCGCAGGTGCGCCGCGCCGGCTGCGTGTTCGTTGGCGCGTCTGCGGGCACCGCGTTTGGGGACTACGTGGCGGGCTCCAACCACATCCTGCCGACCGCGGGCGCGGCGCGCTTCGCCTCGGGACTCTCCCCGCGCCACTTTCGCCGGCACCAGGCGGAGGTGCGGCTCGGCGCCGTCGGCGGAGACGCCGTGCGCAAGCTCGCCGCTGCCGGCGCGCCCGTCGCGCGCGCGGAGGGCTTCGAGTGGCACGCGCGCTCGATGGAGGCGCGGGCGGCGGGCGGGCTCGCCGTGGACTCCCCGACCGCCGGCGCCCCCTCAGAGCCCCGACTCGGGGAGAATGGGGCGTGATGAGCCCCGGCACCACTCACTCCCGCACCGCCACGCTCGAGCGCCGCACGGGAGAGACCGACGTCACGCTGACGCTCGCCCTCGACGGCACCGGCGCGGGCACGCGGGCGACGGGGGTCGGCTTCCTCGACCACATGCTCGACCTGCTCGCCCGCCACGGGCGCCTGGACCTCGATGTGCGGGTCACCGGGGACCTGCAGACCGGCGCGCACCACACCGTCGAGGACACCGCGATTGTGCTCGGCCGGGCGCTCGACGCCGCGCTGGGCGACCGCGTGGGTATCGCGCGCTACGGCTCGGCCGTGGTGCCGATGGACGAGGCGCGCGCGAGCTGTGCCGTCGACATCTCGGGGCGTCCCTTCACGCTGTTCGAGGCCGCTCTGCCGCCGGGCTCGACCGGAGGCTTCGAGCACGAGCTCACCGAGGAGTTCTTCCGCGCGGTGGCCACCGCCGCGAAGCTCACGCTGCACCTGCAGGTGCAGGCGGGCACCAACGCGCACCACCAGATCGAGGCGGCCTTCAAGGCGTTCGCGCGAGCGCTGCGCGCCGCGGTCGCGCTCGACCCCTCCGAGACGGGAGTGCCGAGCACGAAGGGGACGCTCACCGGATGACCAGATACGTTCCGTGGGGTCAGATCCAAGCCTCGCAAGAACGCAGGGAGCGTGGTGTACCGAAGCCGGGAGACACTCGCTTTGCTCGCATCCCCGTTTCGACCGAAGCCGGGGGACACTCGCCTTCGGCTCGCATCCCCGTTTCGGCCAGCACACGAGCAACCGAGGACGCAGCGAGGCGCCGGAGATGACCCCGCGGATCGCGGTCGTGGACTATGGGATGGGTAACCGCCGCTCGGTGGAGAAGGCCCTGGAGCGCGTCGGTGGGCGGGCGTTCGTCAGCCGCGACCACGCGGAGCTGCGCGCGGCCGACGGCCTGCTGCTCCCGGGCGTCGGGGCCTTCCCGGCGGCGATGGAGGTGATTCGCGAGCTTGGCCTCGATTGGCTGCTGTGCGAGCTGGCGGCGGGGACACCGCTGTTCGGGTCTTGTATGGGAATGCAGCTGCTCTTCGAGCGCTCCGAGGAGCATGGCGGGGCGAAGGGGCTCGGGCTCCTACGGGGAGAGGTTCGCAAGCTCGAGACAGGAGACCTGAAGCTTCCGCACATCGGCTGGAGCGAGGTCCGCTGGCGGCACCACTCCCCGCTGCGCGAGGGCCTGCCGGACCCGACGTTCCTCTACCACGTGCACTCCTTCGTGGCGCACCCCACGGACCCCGAGGTGGTGCTCGCCACGGCGCAGTACGGGGAGACGTTCCCCGCGGTGGTCGGCGCCGGCAACGTGTACGGGGCGCAGTCACACGTGGAGAAGTCCTCGACCCACGGCCTGCGCCTGCTGGGCAACTTCGTGGGCCTCTGCGCCGCGGCGGCGGCCGCGCGGGTACCGACCCAGCCCTCCGGGCTGTGTGCCCCGTCGTGACGGACGACACTCTCCGCCGCGCATGATCCTCTACCCCGCGATCGACATCATGGACGGCGCCGCGGTGCGCCTGACGAAGGGGGAGTTCGACGCCAAGAAGGTGTACGACGAGGACCCCCTGTCAGCAGCGCGCCGGTGGGTGCAGGAAGGAGCTGATCATCTCCACGTGGTGGACCTCGACGGCGCCCGCGCTGGGCAGCCGGTGAACCTGGAGCACGTGCGCCGCATCGCGGGCGAGCTGGGCGTACCGACGCAGCTCGGCGGCGGGCTGCGCACGCTGGAGGCGATCTCTGAGGCGCTCGGAGCGGGAGTCGAGCGCGTGGTGCTAGGCACCGCGGCGTTCACCGACCCCGACCTACTGGAGCGCGCGCTGGCGGCGCACGGCCCGGAACGTGTGGTGGTCTCGGTGGACGTGCGCGGCGGGCGCGTGGCCACGGCGGGCTGGACCGAGACCACGGAGGCGACCGCGGCGCAGGTGGTGAAGAGCCTGCACGAGCGGGGGGTAGTGGAGCTCGTCTACACCAACGTGGACCGCGACGGGATGCTCGAAGGCCCCGACCTGGAGGAGGTGCGCGCGGTGGCGCGGGCGGTACCGGGGCGGGTGGTGTACTCGGGTGGCATCGGCTCGCTCGCCGACCTCGAGGGCCTGGCGGCGCTCGCGCAGGAGAGCCTCGCGGGGGTGATCGTCGGCAAGGCCCTCTACGAGGGGCGCTTCACCGTGGCGCAGGCGCGCGCGGCCCTGGGGGAGTAGTTGTTGGGATGAGGCCGCCCCGAGGCGGCCCCAGCGGCGTTCGCTGTGCGGGACCGGGCGCAGTGCACGTGCCGCGGCTCCTCGGTTGCCCACCCAGGCGCGCGACGAACCAGGGGCTTCCTTGGCTCACCTGCCCCCAGTCCTGAAGAGCGAGAGCCCGACCGCTACCGTGAGCGCGTGCACCTCAAGCGCGTGATCCCCTGTCTCGACGTCGACGGCGGCCGCGTCGTGAAGGGCGTCGAATTCGTGGACATCCGCGACGCCGGGGACCCGGTGGAGCTGGCGGCTCACTACGACCGCGAAGGGGCCGACGAGCTGGTGTTCCTTGACATCACCGCCACCCACGAGCGGCGCGAGACGATCGTCGAGCTCGCGCGGCGCACCGCGGACGAGGTGTTCGTGCCGTTCACGATCGGCGGGGGCATCCGCTCGGTGCAGGACGCCCAGGCGGTGCTGGACGCCGGGGCGGACAAGGTCTCGGTGAACTCCGCGGCGCTCGCGCGGCCGGAGCTGATCGACGAGCTGGCGCGGGTGTTCGGCGCGCAGTGCGTGGTGCTCGCCGTCGACGCCAAGGCGCATGTACGCCCGGCACCCACGAACGGGAGCCCCACGAACGGGGCCCGCGCGAGCTCCGGAGCGGGCGCGGACCTCGGCGGGGAGGCCACGTGGGAGGCGTACGTCGCGGGCGGGCGCACCGCCACCGGGCGCGACGTGGTGGAGTGGGCGCGCGAGGCGACCGACCGGGGCGCAGGCGAGATCCTGCTGACGAGCATGGACCGGGACGGCACCTCCGACGGCTACGACCTGCGGCTGACGGCCGCGGTGAGCGAGGCCGTGGGGGTGCCCGTGATCGCCTCTGGCGGCGCCGGCGAGCTGGCGCACCTCGCCGAGGCCCTCCACGCGGGCGCGGACGCGGCGCTGTGCGCGTCGATCTTCCACTACGGTCGCCACACCGTCGGGGAGGCGAAGGAGTACCTGGAGCGCGCCGGCGTCCCGGTGCGCAGGTGAGCGTGTGTGCCAGGTGAGGGGCCGCTGGTGAGCGAACCCGGCCGCGGCCGACTCCCTGGAGCGCCCCCCGACCACGACGTGGGCGGGGGTGTGGTGGTGGACGCGTTCACTCTGCCCCCCTCGGCCGACCTGCTGGGGCGCCTGCACGCGGAGCCGGGCGGGAGTGAGCTGTTGGCGGTTGCCACCCCCGGTACATTTCTGGTGGGGGGTGCCGTACGGGACCTGCTGCTGGACCGCCACCCCCGCGAGCTGGACGTCGTGGTGGAGGATGGGGGGTCCCCGTACGGCCACTCTGCCGCGCTGCTCGCCGGTGCGCTCGCCGGCAGCTTTGGCGTCCCTGCTGGTGCGAACGAGCACGAGCGTTTCGGCACGGCGATCGTGGAGTGGGACGCCGGGCGGATCGACGTTGCCGCGGCCCGCCGTGAGCGCTACCCAGCGCCGGGGGCGCTGCCGGAGGTCGAGCCTGCGCCGCTCGCGGAGGATCTACTGCGGCGGGACTTCACCGTCAACGCGCTCGCCCTCGTGCTCGACGGCGAGCGCCCCGGGGAGTTGCACGCCGCGCCCCACGCCCTGGAGGACCTGCGCGCCGGGCGTCTGCGCGTGCTGCACGAGCGGAGCTTCCTCGACGACCCCACCCGCCTGTGGCGCCTCGCGCGCTACCGCGCCCGTCTGGGCTTCACGGTGGAGGAGCACACCGCGCAACTGGCAGACGCCGCGGTCGCGGAGGGTGCCCTGCAGACCGTCTCCGGCGCGCGCGTCGGCGCCGAGCTGCGCCTCGCGCTGGCCGAGCCCGACCCGCTCGCCGCCCTCGCCGAGCTGGAGCGCCTCGGGCTGCTCGCGGCGCTGCACCCCCGCCTGCGCTTCGAGTCGCCCCTGGCGCGCCGTGCCCTGGAGCTGCTGCCCGCGGACGGCCCTCGGGCGGGCGGCGCTGAGGTGGACCGCCCCGACCTGGAGCTGCTCACGGCGCTCGTCCTGCCGCTTGCGCTCCGTGCGGATGACAGGGTGGGTGGGCATCCCAAACCTGAGATCGCCGCGCTGCTCGACCGCCTCGAGTTCCCCGCCTCAGAGCGCGACCGTGTGGCCGCCGCGGCCGTCGCCGTGCCACACCTGGTCGAGGAGCTGCCCCACGTCGCCACTCCTTCGCAGCTGCGCGCCCTCGTGCTACCCGTCCCGCCCGAGGGGGTCGCGCTGGCCGGCGCGGTGAGCGAGCCCGCCGTGCCCGCAGTGCGCCGCTGGCTGGAGGAGGTTCGTCACGTGCGCCTGGTGATAACCGGCGACGACCTGCTCGCCGCGGGGGTGCCTCAGGGCCCGGAGGTCGGACACCGCTTGGAGATCGCCCTGCGTATGAGACTGGACGGCGAGCTGACCGATGGTCCCGAGGCGGAGCTCGCCGCGGCGCTGGAGCGTGATGGGGTCGAGTAGGGAGACTGCGCCGGTACGGTCCCCGCTGCGCTTCGAGCTCCCCGGGGGCGGGCACGCGCTGTTCACGACGCGCACCGACGGCAACCTCTCGACAGCGCGCGGTCCCGGTCACGAGCACGGCCGCCGCGAACGTGACCGTCTCTGTCGCGAGCTGGGGCTGCGGTGGCTGTGCGCCAGCCGCCAGGTCCACGGCACCGTCGTACAGCGGGTGGAAGCCCAGGACGGAAGCGGCGGGGAGGCCGTGGCGATCGACGCTGACGGCCACGCCACCGTGCTGCGCGGAGTGGGCGTGACGGTGTTGGTTGCAGACTGCCTCCCCGTGGTCCTTGGGTCCGAGGGCGCCGTCGCGGCGCTCCATGCCGGTTGGCGCGGGCTGGCCGCCGGAGTGCTCGAGGAGGGGGTGCGCGCGCTGCGCGAGCTTGGCGGCGAGGGGGAGATCGCCGCTGTGATCGGACCCAGCGCGGGTCCGTGCTGCTACGAGGTCGGCGAGGAGGTCCACGCCGCGTTTGCTGACCCGTCGCGACTCCCCCGGCGGGGCGAGGGGCGCAATCTCGACCTCCCCGGCCTGGCCCGTGAGCACCTCGCCGCCGCTGGCGTGCGGCGGATCGAGAACGTTGGGATGTGCACGATCTGCGACGAGCGCTACTTCTCCCACCGCCGCGAAGGCCCCCTCGCCGGGCGCCAGGCGGGAGTGGCATGGCTGCGCTGATCGCCGACATCCGCGCCGAGCGCGTGCGCGAGAACCTTGCCCTTGCGTGCGAGCGGATCGCCCTCGCCGCCGCCCGCGCCGGAGGGGAGCCCGACGGCGTGCAGGTGCTCGCCGCCACCAAGTACATCGCCCGGGAGGATCTGCCCACGCTCGCCCGCGCCGGTGTGCGGCTCGTGGGGGAGAACCGCGCCCAGGATCTCCAGGCCAAGGTCGACGCCCACGGCGAGCTTTTCACCTGGCACTTCATCGGCCAGATGCAGAGCCGCCGCGTGCCGCTGGTCGTGCCCCACGTGAGCCTCATTCACTCGCTCGCCAGCGAGTCCGCCCTGCAGGCGCTGGAGCGCCACCGCGACGTCGCCCGCCCGGGTCTGGAGGTGCTGGTCCAGGTCAACGTCGCCCGCGAGGCCGGCAAGGCCGGCGTGCTCCCCGAGGAGCTCCCTCTCTACCTCGAGCGCTCCCCGTTCCCTGTCGTCGGCCTCATGACCATGCCCCCGCTCGCCACCACACCCGAGGCGAGCCGCCCCTGGTTCGCCGCTCTGCGCGGGCTCGCCGACGCCCATGACCTGCGCGAGCTCTCGATGGGCACCTCCCAGGACTACCCCGTCGCGGTCGAGGAGGGCTCGACGATCGTCAGGCTGGGCGCAGCGCTTTACGCGTGACCGACTATCCAAACCACAGACGGCTACGATATGCAGGGAAAATCGTAGTTTCAGCGAACAACGACCCCTAATGGCCTTTCGCGACTCCTGGCACCGTGCGCTCGTGTACTTCGGCCTCGCCGAGGAGTACCACGACGAGTACGAGGACGAGGCCCCCCAGGAGGCCGCACTCGAGGATCACTACCGCGAGCGGCCCAACGTCCGGCGCCTGCGCCGCCGCGACGAGGTCGACGACATCTTCGCCGAGGACGAACCCCGCGGACGAGCCGGGGGAGCTCCCACGACGAACCTGCGTTCCGTCGGCGCCCGCGCCAACGGCGACGTCCGTGTCCATCTCGTGGTCCCCAAGTCCTTCAACGACGCCCAGCAGGTCGCGGACCGCTTCAAGGACTCGATCCCGGTGATCCTCAACCTTCAGGGCACCGAAACCGATCTCGCCAAGCGGTTGATCGACTTCGCCTCCGGCCTCACCTACGCGCTCGACGGTGGGATGCAGCGGATCGCCGACAAGGTCTTCATGCTCACGCCCCGCAACGTCGAGATCTCCGCCGAGGAGCGCGCCAGGCTAATCGAGAAGGGCTTCTTCAACCAAAGCTGACCTCGTCAGGACGGTTCGTTCGAGGTCTTGGCGTTTGTCGGACCGGATGCCCGATAGCCTAAGCGCGCTATGCAGGTTGGACTGATCGGAGCAGGCAACATGGCGCGCGCGCTCGCCCGCGGGTGGAGGCGGCCGGTGCTGTGCTTCGATCCGGTCGCGGCCCGCGCGGCCGCGCTGGCCGAGGAGACCGGGGGGGAGGCGCTCGCGAGCAACGCCGAGGTCGCCCAGCGCGCCGAGCTCGTGGTGCTCTGCCACAAGCCCGCCCAGCTCGACCGCGTCGCCGAGGAGGTCGCCCCCCACGCGCGCGCGGTCGCCTCGATCCTCGCCGCCACCCCGCTCGACGCGGTAAAGCGTGCCTACCCCGAGCGGCCCGTCTACCGCTTCATGCCCTCGCTGCCGGTCGAGGTCCGCGAGGGGGCCGTGGTGCAGGCGGCCGACCCGGAGCGAGCGGGGCAGGCCCTCGGCGGAGACGCGCCCGACGCGCCGGCTGGGGAGGCGTTTGGCGGGGGCAGCGCCCTCGACCGAAGCCGGGAGACACGCGCCTTCGGCGCTGGCCGATTTGGGGATGCGAGCGTAGCGAGTGTCTCCCCAATCGGTCCCCGTTTCGACCAGCAGGTGCGCGAGCTCTTCGCCGAGCTCGGCTCCCTGGTGGTGCTCGACGACGCGCTCGTGGACGTCGCGATGGGTCTCATGTCCTGTGGGCCGGCCTACGTCGCACTCGTCGCCGAGGCCCAGATCGACGCCGGCGTGCGCCGCGGCATCCCGGCCGCCGAGGGCGCCCGGCTCGTCGTGCAGACGCTCGCCGGCACGGCGGAGCTGCTGCGTCGCCGCGACTACGACACGCTCGCTCTGCGCCGCGAGGTCTCCTCTCCGGGGGGGCTCACCGCGCGCGGGGTGGACGCCCTGGAGCGTGGGGGGGTCCGCGCTGCGTTCAGCGACGCGCTCGACGCCGTGCTGCGGCGTCGGGGGACAGGCGGCCGGCGTGGGCGGCCGCCGCGGGGGGACAGTCGATGACGCTCCTGCTCGCCAGTGCTCGCACGGAAGTCGCTAACTACATCTCGACGCTGATCTACGTCTACATCCTGCTGATCTTCGCCCACATCGTCGTGGGGTGGCTCTTCGCCTTCGGCGTGCACCCGCCCTACTCGCGCGTCTCCAACGCCGTGATCGGCTTCCTGCGCGACGTCTGCGAACCGTTCCTGCGGATCTTCCGTCGCGTCATCCCCGGCATGGGGGCCTTCGACTTCAGCCCGATCATCGCGATCATCGTGCTCGAGCTCCTCAACAGCGTCGTCGTGCAGGGCATCATCGGCGGTTGACTTCTCCCCGCGACCCTCGGCCTGATGCGAGTCCCGCCCCCTCGCCCTCGCCAGGCTTCCGACCCGGCGCGAGCGCCGTGCGGTCGCTGTGGGCCTCCCCCTGGAGCCGGGTCACGCTCGTCGCCCTCGTCGTCCTCGCCCTCGACCAGCTCTCCAAGAGCGCGGTGCGGCACGCGATCGTCCCCGGCGAAGAACGCCGGGTGCTGCCCGGGATCGAGCTGGTGGACACGCGCAACCACGGAGTCGCGTTCGGATTCCTGCCCGGCGACCACGTCGCCGTCACGATCGTCATCGGACTTGCGCTGCTCGCGTTGCTCGCCTACTTCGCGCGCCACGCCACGCGGCCGTGGATCTGGCTGCCCACGGGAATGCTGCTCGGCGGTGCGCTGGGGAACATAATCGACCGTCTGCGCGAGGGGTCGGTCACCGACTTCGTCAAGCTCCCCCTCGGCTGGCCCCCCTTCAACCTCGCCGACGTCTCGATCACGCTGGGGGTCCTGCTGCTCCTGCTTGTGGCCGAGCGCCCGGCGGGCGACCGCTCGCGCGCCCCGTGATGACCGGGGTGGGTGGGATGCCATACAGGATCGTCTACGAAGACGCACACCTGCTTGTCGTCGACAAGCCCGCCGGCCTCGTCGTGCACCCCGCCCGCGGGCACCGCGAGGGCACGCTCTCCCAGCTGCTCGCCGGTGTCGCGGCCGGCGGGGAACCGGAGCGCGCCGGGATCGTGCACCGCCTGGACCGCGAGACCTCCGGTCTGCTCGTCGTCGCCCGCTCCGAGGAGGCCCACCGGCTGCTGCAGCGCGCGCTCGCCGCGCGGGGCATCGAACGCGAGTACCTCGCACTGGTGGAGGGGCGCCCCCCCGCGCGCAGCGGCACGATCGAGGCCCCAATCGGACGCGACCCCCGGGTTCGCACCCGCAAGGCCGTCGGTGGGGACTTTCCCCGCGAGGCGCGCACTCGCTTCACGCTCGAGCGCGCCCTGCCCGAGTACTCGTTGCTGCGCGTGCGGCTCGACACCGGGCGCACTCACCAGATCCGCGTGCACCTCCAGGCGATCGGCCACCCTGTCGCCGGAGACCCCGAGTACGGAACGCCCGGCCTGCTCGGCCTGGAGCGCCAGTTCCTGCACGCCGCCCGCCTCGCGTTCGAGCACCCCTTCACAGGGGAGACGCTGGAGCTGCACTCACCGCTGCCGGGAGACCTCGCGGCCGCGCTGCGCCGTGCCGAGGGTTGAGGGTGCTCCCTCCGGACCGCGCATCCTCCGGGACGCCTTCGCCGAGCGCGAGGTTCCTTCTCTCCCACTGGGTCTCGGACGGCCGTCAGTCGAACAGGTGGGGTTTGGGGTATCCTGACCCGTCAACTCACCCTCGACCCGTATGGAGCACGGATCGCGGCCCTGCTCACAGGACACCGGCCTGCGCCGGTCATCTCCCTGTGAGTCCGCGTCTCGCCATACGGATGCAGCACTAACCCACCCAAGGAATACATAAGGAGCAACCGTGGCTCAAGTAGGAATCGCGGAACTGCTGGAGGCCGGCGTCCACTTCGGCCACCAGACGCGCCGCTGGAACCCCAAGATGCGCCGCTTCATCCATGGCGAGCGCGCCGGCATCTACATCATCGACCTGCTCAAGACCGCCGTGCTGCTCGAGCAGGCCCGCGAGTTTGCCGGCACCCTCGCCCACCGCGGCGGCACTGTGCTGTTCGTCGGCACCAAGAAGCAGGCCCGCGACACCGTCCGCGACGTCGCGACGGCCGCCGGCATGCCCTACGTCAACCACCGGTGGCTCGGCGGGCTGCTGACCAACTTCCAGACCATCAACCTCCGCATCCGCCGCCTGCACGACCTCGAACGCTTCGAGGCCGAGGGGCAGCTCGCGCTGCTGCCGACCCGCGAGCGGATGGCCCGCCAGGCCGACCTGCTCAAGCTACGCGCCAACCTCGGCGGGGTCAAAGACATGCAGCGCGTCCCCGACGCGATGTTCGTGATCGACCTCAAGACCGAGGAGATCGCCGTGCACGAGGCCCAGCGGCTGCGGATCCCGATTATCGGCCTTGTCGACACCAACTGCGACCCCGACGGGATCGACTTCGTGATCCCCGGCAACGACGACGCGATCCGCTCGTGCTCGCTGATCACCCGCGCGATCGGCGACGTCGTCGCGGAGGGCCGCAACGTGTTCCGCGCCGAGGAGGAACGCGCCCGCCAGGAAGCCGAGGAGCGCGCCCGCGTCGAGGCCGAGGCCCGCGCGCGCCGCGAAGCCGAGGAAGACGCCGCCCGCCGCGAGGCCGAGGAACAGGCCGCGCAGCAGGCCCAGGAACGCCTCGCCGCGCAGCAGGCGGCCGCGGCAGCCGAGGCCACGCCCGCCGCACCGCAGGCTCCACCTTCAACGGGCCCCGCTCAGGCGCAGAGCGAGACTGCGCCCGCCGCACCGCAGGCTCCGCCCGCGGCGGTCCCCGCGCAGACCGCGCCCGCACCGCAGGCTTCGCCCGCACCGCAGGCTTCGCCCGCTGCTGCTCCCGGGCAGGCCCAGGGGGCGCCCGAGCCCCCGGCGGCGCCGACGACAGCAAGTCCCGCGGCTCCCGCGAGCGAGGCGCCCTCCGAGCAGGTGGCAGAGAGCCCTGCGCCCGCTGCGCCCGCCACAGCGGCCGAGCCGGTCCCGTCCGACCCGCCGACGCCGGCCCCCGAGAATGTTGAGAGCCTGTCGTCGGCCGTCGAGCCCCAGGCGGACGGTGACGGAGCGGGCGCGGAGACAGAGGCCAGCGCACAGGAGGCGAGCGCGACATGAGCACCACCGAGATCGGCGCCAAGGACGTGAAGGCCCTGCGCGACCGCACCGGCGCGGGGATGATGGACTGCAAGAAGGCTCTCACCGAGGCCGCGGGGGACCTCGAGAAGGCGATCGAGATCCTGCGCCTGCGCCAGGGCAAGAAGATCCAGGACCTCGGCGAGCGCACCGCGACCGAGGGGACGGTGCAAGCTTACATCCACCCCGGCGCCAAGGTTGGGGTGCTGATCGAGGTGGACTGCAACACCGACTTCGTCGCCACCAACGAGGACTTCACCGGCTTCGCCCGCGACGTCGCGATGCAGATCGCCGCGTCTCCCACGGTCGCCTACGTCAGCCGCGAGGACGTGCCCGCGGAGCGGCGCGACGCCGAGGCCCGCATCTATGAGCAGGAGGCGGCCGACAAGCCCGAGAACGTGCGCGAGCGGATCGTCGCCGGCAAGCTCGACGCGTGGTACGAGACGATCGTGCTGCTCGAGCAGGAGCTGCACAACCCCAAGTTCGAGGGCAAGACGGTCCAGCAGCTGCGCGACGAGCTCACTGCCACGACCGGCGAGAACGTGGTCGTTCGCCGCTTCGTGCGCTTCGCGGTGGGCCAGTGAGAACGTCTTTCAAAATAGGCGGTGCGGCCGGGACGTTCTTGGACCAAGCTGGGCGACGCTGGCCGAAACGGGGATGCGAGCCGAAGGCGAGTGTCTCCCGGCTTCGGTCGGTGAAGCCCGTGCTGGTAGCACGGGCAAGCCGGCACGTGGCGATCCAGCGCCGCTGGCCGATCTTTGATCGGTAAGGGCGTATCCGGGCGTGCCGGTCTTTTTGAAAGCCGTTCTACACCCCGGTGGCCTTGCCTCATGGCTTCGTGACACCGACGGCCGGTGGCTCCGTGGCCTCGCGAGTCGACGGGGCGGCGGGGTCGGGCACACGGGCGCGGACGCGGGGCACGGATGCTCCGCGCACCCCTCGCCCGGTCGCGGTGCCGACCTGCGCGGACGCGCCCCAACCCAAACTGTAGGCTCTCTGCGACCGTGGCACCTGTCTTCAAACGCATCCTTCTGAAGCTCTCCGGCGAGGCGCTGATGGGGGAGCTCGATTTCGGCACCGACCCCGAGCGCGTGGCCGCCGTTGCGCGGCAGGTGAGCGCCGTGCGCGACCAGGGGGTGCAGGTTGCGATCGTGGTGGGCGCCGGCAACATCTACCGCGGGATGCAGGGCGCCGCCGCCGGGATGGACCGCTCGACCGCTGACTACATGGGGATGCTCGCCACGGTGCTCAACGCGCTGCCGCTCCAGGACGCCCTGGAGAAGACCGGCACCGACACCCGTGTGCAGTCGGCGCTGGCGATCTCCGAGGTCGCCGAGCCCTACATCCGCCGCCGCGCGATGCGCCACCTGGAGAAGGGGCGCGTCGTGATCTTCGCCGCCGGCACCGGCAACCCGTTCTTCACGACCGACACCGCCGCCGCCCTGCGCGCCGCTGAGGTCCACGCCGAGATCATCCTGATGGCCAAGAACGGCGTCCAGGGCGTCTACACGGCCGACCCCGCGCTCGACTCCTCCGCGCAGTTCATCCCCGCGATCACCCACATGGAGGCGCTCGAGCGCCGTCTGCGCGTGATGGACTCCACGGCGCTGGCGCTGTGCATGGAGAACGGGATGCCGCTCCGCGTGTTCAACATGGACGACGAGCACGCTCTCCCGCGGATAATCTCTGGGGAGCGCGTGGGCACCCTGGTGGCGACAACGGCGAGCGAGGAGGAGGGAGGCGTTCGTGGCTGAGATGATCGACGAGCTGATCGAGGACGCTCGCGCGCGGATGGCCAAGTCCGTCGAGGCCACCCAGCACGAACTGGCCACCGTGCGCACCGGCCGCGCGAGCCCGGCGCTGCTGGAGCGCGTCGTGGTCGACTACTACGGCGCCCCCACCCCGCTGAACCAGCTCGCGACGATCTCCGCGCCCGAAGCGCGGCTGCTCACCGTGCAGCCCTACGACAAGTCCTCGATCAAGTTCATCGAGAAGGCCATCAACGAGTCCGACGTCGGCCTGAACCCCTCCAACGACGGCTCCGTCGTGCGCCTCGCCGTGCCCGAGCTCACCGAGGAACGCCGCCGCGAGCTGGTCAAGGTCGTGCGCCACCTGATCGAGGAGGGGCGCATCAAGGTCCGCAACGTGCGCCGCGACGTGATGCACGACCTGCGCGAGCTCAAGGAGGCCGGCGAGACCGGTTCCGACGACGAGCACCGCGCCGAGGTCGAGCTGCAGAAGCTCACCGACGCCCGCGTGGCCGACCTCGACACTGTGCTCAAGGCCAAGGAAGAGGAGATCCTCGAGGTCTGATGGCGGGCGCCGAGCCTTGGCGGGGGGAGGGCAGGCCCGGGAGGGCGGGCACCAAAACCCCCTCCCGTTATGAGGGCGAACCCCACGCGCCTCCGGCGGGGGCATCCGAGTCCCCCACGGCTGCCGAGCGGGCAGGGCGGCTCACGACGGCTCGGTACGTCGCGATCATCACCGACGGCAACGGCCGTTGGGCGCGCGCCCGGGGCGTGTCGGTGAACGAGGGGCACGACGCCGGCGCCGACGCCGTGAAGGCCCGCCTGCGCGACTGTGTGGAGCTCGGGGTCAAGGAGCTCACCGTGTACTCCTTCTCCACCGAGAACTGGTCGCGCCCAGCCGCCGAGATCCAGGGACTGTTCGAGATGTTCTCCCGGCGCATCGCCCACGAGACCCCCGAGCTGCACGCCGAGGGCGTGCGGATGCGCTTCATCGGGCGCCGCGAGGGGGTGCCCGAGGAGCTGGTGGAGCAGATGCGCTGGGCCGAAGAGCTGACCGACGCCAACACGACCATCACGCTGTTCGTCGCCTTCAACTACGGTGGGCGCGCGGAGATCCTCGACGCCGCCGTGCGCCTTCAGGCCGAGCGGGCGGCGTCGGGAGCCGGGGTGGGCGGCGCGACCGAGGAGGAGCTCCGCCGCTGCCTCTACGCGCCCGAGATGCACGACCCCGACCTGATCATCCGCACCTCCGGTGAGCGGCGCCTCTCCAACTACCTGCTCTGGCAGTCCGCCTACTCAGAGCTCGTCTTCCGTGATGAGCTCTGGCCCGACTTCACCCGTGAAGCCCTCGAGCAGTCCCTCGCCGAGTTCAGCGCCCGGCGGCGGCGCTTCGGCGGGCGCTAAGCGAGGCGATGCCCGCCGGCCCCCACAGATCCGCCGGCTCCCGTCTGCACGCCCCCACCGGTGGCCCGCGGGCGGGCGGGACCGGACAGCGGCGCGAGCGCTCGGACCTCGCCGCGCGCGTGCTTGCCGCGCTCCCCGCGATCGCGTTCGCGCTGTTCATCGTGATCGAGGGCGGGGTCGTGTTCGCGCTCGGCCTGTTCGCGCTCGGGGCAGTCTGCCTGCACGAGCTCTTCTCGATGTACGAGCGCGCCCACCCGGTGCGCCTCGCCGGGCTGATCGGACTCGCCGGCCTGCTCGCCGCCGCGCTCTACGGAGGTCCCCCGCAGGTGCTGCTCGCCACGGTCGCCGCGCTGCCCCTGCTGTTCGCGCTGACCCTCGCCCAGCGCCGTCCCAGCGTCGGCGGGATGGTCCTCACGTTGTTCGGGATCTTCTGGATCGGCCTCGCCTTCGCCCACGCCGTGCTGCTGCGCAAGCTGCCCCACGGTGAGGGCATCATCATCGACGTGCTGGTCGGCACCTTCCTCGGCGACACCGGCGCCTACCTCGGGGGGCGCCTCTTCGGCCGGCGCCCGCTCGCGCCCTCGATCTCGCCCAACAAGACCGTCGAGGGGCTGGTGATCGGGATGACCTGCGCGGTCGTCGCGGTGTGGTTCGCCGGGCGCTACCAGGAATGGCTGCCCGGCACGCACGCGCTGGTGCTCGGCGCTGCCGTCGCGGTCGCTGGCCCCGTCGGGGACCTGTTCGAGTCGTTCGTCAAGCGCGAGGCCGGCGCCAAGGACGCCGGGCGGCTGTTCGGCGCCCACGGCGGCGCGCTCGACCGTCTCGACGGGGTGCTCTTCACGGCGGTCGTCGGCTACTACGTCTGGTTGGCTTATGTGCACTAGGCGGCTTCGGGTCCTCGTCACAATAGATGGCGGATTAAAGCCCGCCCACCCGGTCGATCCGTGGATGGGATGCGACGCACGCGAGCGCAGGCGTGCTGGTGGCACGCCGAGCATCGCGGGTGGCGCAGACGCCGCTGGCCGATCGGAGATCCCGTCGATCTCCGATCGGTCGGCCGCATCCAGGCCGGCAGATATTGGGACGTGGGCCCTTAGGCGAAGCCCTCCTCCTGGGTGCCCGGCTCCCGCGGGACGCCCACCCACCGCGTGCGTCCCGCGCCACTACCCTCGGTGCCGATGCCCAAGCGCCTGCTGATCCTCGGCTCCACCGGCTCGATCGGCACGCAGGCGCTGGACATCGTAGGTCGCAGCGAGGAGCTCGAACTGGTCGGCCTCTCCGCCGAGCGCTCCTGGGAGGCCCTCATCGAGCAGGCTCGCGCCCACGGGGTGGAGCGGATCGCGCTGGTCGAGCCCGCCGCCGCCGCGAGCGCTGCGCAGGCGTGGGACGGGGGGGAGGTGCTCGGCGGGGCCGAGGGCCTCGTGCGGCTGGTCGTGGAGTCCGGCGCGGAGCTCGTGCTCAACGCGCTCGTCGGCTCCGCCGGCCTCGGGCCGACCGTGGCGACGCTCGGCGAGGGCATCGACCTCGCGCTCGCCAACAAGGAGTCGCTGGTCGTCGGCGGCGAGCTCGTGACCGCGCTCGCCGAGGCGACCGGCGCGCAGATCGTGCCCGTGGACTCCGAGCACACCGCACTGCACCAGCTGCTCGCAGGCCAGCCCCCGGGGGCTGTGGAGCGCCTCACGATCACCGCCTCCGGCGGGCCGTTCCGCGGGTGCACACGCGCGCAGCTGCAGGAGGTGACAGTCGCGCAGGCGCTCACGCACCCGACGTGGGAGATGGGGAGCATGAACACGATCGGCTCGGCCACGCTGATGAACAAGGGCCTGGAGCTGATGGAGGCCCACCACCTGTTCGGCACCCCCTACGAGCGCCTCGACGTGGTCGTCCACCCGCAGTCGCTCGTCCACGGCCTGATCCAGCTCGCCGACGGCGCGATGCTCGCCCACATCGGCCCGCGCGACATGCGCGTGGCGATCTCCTACGCGCTGCACGGGGGGGAGAGCGTGGAGCTCCCGATCGAGCCGCTGGACCTCGTGAGCGTCGGCGAGCTGACGTTCGAAGCCGTTGACCTCGAGGCGTTTCCTTGCCTGGAGCTGGCGCGCGCGGCGGCGCGCGCGGGGGGTACGGCGCCGTGCGTGCTGAACGCCGCCAACGAGATCGCGGTACACGCCTTCATGGAGGGGCGCCTTGCGTTCAACGGAATCCCCGCTGTGATCGAGCGGACGCTCGCCGCGCTTCCCGCCGCCCCGGTGCGTGCGTTCGAGTCGCTCTACGAAGCCGACCGCGAGGCGCGCGCCGTCGCCGCCGAGGCCGTCGTCGCGCTGGGGTGAGCACAGGGCTGGAGGCGGAGGATCCGATCCCGAGCCGGCCCACCTCGCGGGTGCCACCCGACTGAAGTATCGCCATCGCCTGCCACACTGAGACGCATGAGCTGGATACTGACCATCCTGGGCATCGCCGCCCTCGTCGTCCTGCACGAGCTCGGGCATTTCACCGTCGCCAAGGCCGTCGGGATGCGTGTGGAGCGCTTCTCGCTGTTCTTTCCCCCGAAGCTCGTGGGGGTGCGCAGGGGGGAGACCGAATACATGATCGGGGCGATCCCCGCGGGAGGGTTCGTGAAGATCACCGGGATGAGCCCGCAGGAACTCGAGGGCCTCGAGCCCGACGTCGCGCGGCGCGCCTACTACAACCAGCCGCCGTGGAAGCGTATCGTCGTGATCCTGGCCGGCCCCGGCGTGAACCTGCTGATCGCCTTCCTGCTGTTCTGGGCGATCCTCTTCTCCGGCAGCCTCGACGGCGCAACCACGCTTGAAAACCTCAACCCCTCGATCCACACGCGCGTGCCGAGCACGACGGTGGCGGCGATCGAGAAGCAGGAGCCCGCCTACGGCACGCTCGCGCTCGGCGACCGGATCCTCGCCATTGATGGGCGGGCAGTGACCGTCACGTCCGCGATCCGGGCGATCGGCGCTCACCGTTGCGTCGGGACGCCGCGTGCGGGCTGCCGCGCCGCCACGCCCGTGCAGCTCACCGTCAAGCGTGCGGGACACGTGGTCCGGCTGTCCGTCTACCCCCGCTACTCCGCCGCCTTGCACCGGATGCTGATCGGCTTCGACTTCGGGGCCGCCGTGAAGCACTACGGTCCGCTCGCCGCCGCCGGGGCCGCCCTCGGCGAGATGTGGGGCATCACCGCCCACACGCTCACCAACATCGGCCACGCCTTCACCTCCGCGAAGGTCCGCAAGGAATTCAGCAGCATCGTGGGGATCACCGTGGTGACCCAGGAAGCCGTCGTCGCCGGAGTCGGCTACGCGCTCGTGATCCTCGGCTTCGTCTCGCTCGCGCTCGCGATCGTCAACCTCTTCCCCTTCCTGCCGCTCGACGGCGGCCACGTGCTGTGGTCGGTGGCCGAGAAGGTCCGCGGCCGGCGGGTCTCGCTCGCCGCGATGTGGCGCTTCAGCTCGATCGGGATCGTGCTGCTCGCCTTTCTCGTCATCAATGGCGTCTCCAACGACATCAGCCGTTTGGGGGGCTGACGCAGACCCAGCTCTTGACTAGCGGGCCCCACCGCTCGGGCAGCGCGGGTCCAAACAAGGCTTCGAGCTCTCCGCGGCGTAGCAGTTCGATCTTCTCCCACTCGCCGGCGGCCCCCAGACGCCAGTAGGGGCGCCGCAGGCGCGGGGGCAGCCAGTGCGCTGCGGGCAGGAGCGCGTGCGGCTCGATCGGGAACGACCATGCCGGCGTCTGCACGAACCAGCCGCGGGCCACCCGGCGCAGCTCTGCGGCGAACACCTCCCGACGCGGTGGCGGCACGTGCTCGATCACGCTGCTGCAGTACGCGAGGTCGAACTCCCCGTCTGCGAACGGCAGCCCCGTGGTCGCGTCCGCGCGCACGAACGGCCCCGGGTAGTCCGGTCGCTCGGCCAGGTCCACGCCGGTGACGTCCAGGGTCGGCTCCAGGGCGCGCAGGCCGAGCGCGCCGCAGCCCACGTCCAGTACCCGCGCGCCCTCCGGCAGGCATGTTTGCGCGAAGAAGCGCGCGTGGCGGCGCCCGCGGGCGCGGGCCGCCAGGGGAGAGGCGATCCGCGCGAGTGGGCCACGGGCGGTGTAGTAGACGTCTGGCATCGTAGAATCAGCCTATGGCCTCCACACGCCAGATCCACGTCGGCCCGGTCCCCATCGGCGGCGGCGCGCCCGTCGCCGTGCAGACGATGACCAAGACGGAGACCGCTAACTTGCCCGCCACCATGGAGCAGATCCTGAAGGTTGCCGACGCCGGTGCGGACGTCGTGCGCGTCGCCGTGCCTCGCGAGCAGGACGTCGAAGCGCTCAAGACGATCGTCGCCCAGTCGCCGATCCCTGTGATCGCCGACATCCACTTCAACCACACGCTTGCGCTGAAGGCGATCGAGGCTGGTGCTCACTGCGTGCGGCTGAACCCCGGCAACATCGGTGGGCCCGACAAGGTGGCCGAGGTGACGGCGCTTGCCAAGCAGCACGGCACCCCGCTGCGCGTCGGTGTCAACTCGGGTTCGCTGCCCAAGCACCTGCGCCAGCTCGAGTACGACAACCCCGTCGAGGCGCTCGTCACCGCGGCGCTGGAGACCGTCGCGCTGATGGAGTCCCTGGACTTCTACGACTTCAAGGTCTCGATGAAGTCCACCTCCGTGCCCAACACGATCGCCTCCAACCGTATGCTGGCCGAGAAGATCCCCTACCCGCTGCACCTCGGGGTCACGGAGGCCGGCACGAAGTGGGCGGGCTCGCTGAAGTCCGCGGTCGGCCTCGGGACGCTGCTCGCCGACGGCATCGGCGACACGATCCGCATCTCGCTGTCGACCTTCCACGCCGAGGAGGAGGTCAAGGTCGCCTGGGAGATCCTGAAGGCGCTGAAGCTGCGCGAGCGCGGCCCCGATCTGATCGCCTGCCCCACCTGCGGGCGCCTGCAGTTCGACATGGACTCCGTCGTCGCAGAGGTCGAGCGGCGCCTGGAAGCGTACGAGGACCCGATCGAGGTCTCTGTGCTCGGCTGCGCGGTCAACGGCATCGGCGAGGCCCGCCACGCCGACTTCGGCATCACCGGCGCCAAAGACATGGGGATGATCTACTCCAAGGGCGAGCCGCTGAAGAAGGTCCCCACTGAGCAGCTCGTGGATGAGCTGTTCAAGGAGATCGACCGCTACTACGCCGCCGGCAAGACCGTCCAGCGCGACGAGGCTGCCGCCGCCGAGGCACGGGAGTGGCTCGCCGCCAACGAGGACGACACGCAGATGACCCCCGAGCGGCTCGCCGCGCTGGAGGCCGCCGCGGCCGAGAACGACGAGGCAGCCGACGCTGTGCTCGAGTCGATGCTCGTGCCGGCCGCGGGGAACGGCCGCTCCGATGCGCCGGCTCGGCTCGACGAGGCCGTCTCACCCGTCGCCGGCCGGCGCTTCAGTCGCGGTTGACGGCGCCTTGCCGGCCAGACCTAGCGGGCGGGCCAGCCGTGCCGACCCGCCCCGCGTCTCGCTACTGCGCTGTTGCTGCGCTCAGCCTGCGGCGGTGAAGCGCTCCGCCACCGTCGCCCAGTCCACCGTGTTCCACCACGCGTCGAGGTAGTCGGGGCGGCGGTTCTGGTACTTCAGGTAGTACGCGTGCTCCCACACGTCCACGCCCAGCAGCGGCGTCTTGCCGTTCGAGATCGGGTTGTCCTGGTTGGCGCTGCCCACGACCGCGAGGCCCGAACCGTCGTGCACGAGCCACGACCACCCCGAGCCGAACTGGTTGACGCCCGTTTCCTTCAGCTTGGCCTGGAAGTCCGCGAACGAGCCGAACGCCGCGTCGATCGCCGCTGCCAGCGCGCCGTCGGGGGCGCCGCCGCCGTCGGCGCTCATGCACTCCCAGAAGAGCGTGTGGTTGTAGTGGCCGCCGCCGTTGTTTTTGACAGCCGTGCGCTTGTCCTCGGGTACCTGGCTGAGGTCTTTGAGCACGTCCTCGATCGGCGTGTTCTCCAGCGGGGTACCCGCCAGGGCGGCGTTGACCTTGTCCACGTACGCCTGGTGGTGCTTGTCGTGGTGGATTTCCATCGTCTGCTTGTCGATGTGCGGCTCCAGCGCGTCGTAGGCGTAGGGGAGCGGCGGAACTGTGTAGGCCATCGGGGGCTCCTTCTCTCTCTTCGGGGACGCTCGGTAGGTGGTCGCTGTTCTATCAAAGGCGGACGCCCGACCCTGTCGTGGATGCCCAGCGCGGGTATCCGGGACGGGGTGTCCAGAACTGGGTATCCACAAATGGGTAGGGGTCCGTAGGATGTGGCCGCGATGACCCGTCTCACCGAGTACCTGCTGCCCACCGAGAGAGAGGCCCCCGCCGACGCGGAGGCGATCTCGCACAAGCTGATGGTGCGTGCCGGGCTCGTCCGGCAGATGGGCACCGGCATGTGGACCTGGTTGCCCGCCGGTTGGCGCGTGCACCAGCGCGTCGTGGCCATCATCCGCGAGGAGATGGACGCGATCGGCACGCAGGAGATGCTGATGCCCGTGCTGCAGCCCGCCGAGCCGTGGCGCAAGACCGGGCGCCTGGAGATCGAGGAGCTCTTCAAGCTCACCGACCGCAAGGGCTCGGAGCTCGTGCTCGCGATGACCCACGAGGAGGCGGTCACTTTCCACGTCGCCCAGACGGTGCGCTCCTACCGCGACCTGCCGCTGGCGCTCTACCACTTCCAGGTCAAGGAGCGCGACGAGCCTCGCCCCCGCGCGGGGGTGCTGCGCACGCGCGAGTTCGTGATGAAGGACGCCTACACGTTCGACCGCGACGCCGCGGGGCTGGCCGTCAACTACGACCGGCAGGTGGGGGCGTACGACCGCATCATGGAGCGCACCGGCCTGCGCTTCTACCGCGTCGAGGGCGACGTGGGGATGATGGGCGGCCTCGGCGCCCACGAGTACATGGCACCGTGTCCAGCCGGCGAGGACCGCGTGGCGCTCGCCGAGGGCTACGCCGCGAACCTCGAGGTCGCACTGCGGCACCCGGACATCCGCGAGGTGGACGGCGGTTACGCGCTCGGCGAGCAGCCGCTCACGGTCGAGCCAGCGATCGAGATCGCCAACATCTTCAAGCTCGGGACCCGCTACTCCGAGCCGCTCGGGGCGCGCTACCTCGACGAGCACGGCGAGGAGCGCCCGATCTGGATGGGCTCCTACGGGATCGGTCCCGCGCGCGTCGTCGCCGCCGCCGTCGAGCAGTACGCCGACGAGCACGGCATCTCCTGGCCCCGCGCGCTGGCGCCGTTCGCCGTGCACGTGGTGGCCCTCGGGAAGCCCGGCACCCCAGAGCGCGACGCGGCCGACGGGCTGTACCAGACGCTACGCGCCGGCGGGGTTGAGGTGCTCTACGACGATCGCGACACGGGCACGGGAGAGAAGTTCGCCGACGCCGAGCTGCTCGGTTGCCCGCTGCGGCTCACTGTCGGGCGCCGCTCGCTGGAGTCGGGCGAGGTCGAGGTGCAGCTGCGCCGCGGCCGCCAGAGCGCTCCCGGCCTGCCTCTGGACGCCGACCCCGAGGTGCTGCTGCGGGCGGTGGACGAGCTGTGCCAGAGCCTGCCCTGACTGTCCGCCGTCTGGTTGGCCTCGACCGCTCAGGCCCCCCGCCGCCGCAGACCGCCGCCGGCCAGCCGCTGCGGCCGTGGACGGTCCCCAACGCGATCGGCTTCCTGCGGCTCGCACTGATCCCCGTGTTCCTGGTGCTCGCGCTGTCGAGCTCCAACGGCGTGGGCACGCTGCCCGCGGTGCTGTTCGCGGTGATCGGGTGGGGCGACTACGCCGATGGGATCGCCGCCCGCGTGACCCGCCAGTACAGCCGCCTGGGGGCGCTGATGGATCCGCTCACCGACCGCCTGCTAGCGATCTCCGGGGTCGTGGTCTGCTGGCACTTCGACCTGCTGCCCCGGTGGGCGCTCGCGGTGCTCGTGGCGCGCGAGCTGACGATGCTCGCCCTGGCGCGCTACGGCCTCGCGCACGGCGTGGAGCTGCGCATCAACTGGCCCGGGCGCCTCTCCGTCGCGCCGCTGATGGGCGCGTTCTTCTTCGCGATGGTCGGCCTCGAAGGGCTCGGCGCGGTGCTGCTGTACATCGGTCTCGCGCTCTCGCTCGCCGCTTCGGCGCTCTACGTGCGCGACGGCAGGGCACTCTCAAGCTCAGCTTGACGTTTGGGCTATAGTGGTCGCGATCAACCGGCGCCGCTGCAACCCGGCGCGAACAGACACCCGAGAGGAGCACAAGCTCGCATGGACACCTTTCCCGACCTCGGCTCGCTCTCGGACGCAGAGCTGAAGGACCTCATCCGCGAGCTCACCGACGAGGAGACCGACATCTCCTACCGGCGGCGGATCCTGCACGGCAAGATCGACATCCTGCGCGCCGAGCTCGTCAACCGCCTGCAGCAGCGCCACGGCAACGGCGAGCAGATCATCACCGGCGCGGACGTGGAGCAGCTCACCGAGATCCTGGCGCGGCGGCAGACCGGCCCCGCGACTGACGAGGCGTAGCGGTGGGTCGCGCCGTGGACACCTCCGAGTGTCGCCCCGACACGCCGCGGGGCGCTTGAGGGAGGCTGGAGCCGGTGGCGGTGAACTGCCCCGAGTGTGGTCACGCAGGCAGTGAGGGCGCGAACTTCTGCCAGAACTGCGGCGCCTCGCTACGCGGCGAGGGCCCGGTTGACGTGGCCGCCGAAGGGGCGGGCGGGATCGGAGCGAGCGAAGGGGCGGGCGGGGGGTTGGCGGGCGGGGATCCAGTAACTGCGACGTACCGCATCGACGAGAGCGGGGAGCTCGTGCCGGTCGAGCTGGGCGAGGTCACCGCGCGCGGACCGGCGCTCGTGATTCGCGCCGGCGGCGGCCGTGTGGGGGAGAGCTTCCCGGTCGCGGGCGAGCGGATGAGCGTCGGCCGCCGGCCCGACTCCGACGTGTTTCTCGACGACGTCACCGTCTCGCGAGACCACGCGCTGCTGATCGGCCGCGGCGACCAGTGGCACATCGACGACTGCGGCTCACTGAACGGCACGTACGTCAACCGCGAGCGGATCGAGTCACACCGCCTCGAGGACGGCGACGAGCTGCAGATCGGCAAGTACAAGCTGACCTTCCACGCGCGCTGACGCTGAGAGAGATGGCCTCCGCACCGACAACCACCCCCGGCAACGCCCCCCGCGGCCCCGCTCCCGCCCCCGGCGTCGACGTGGGCGAGCTCGAGTCCGGCCTCCCTGCGGGGCGTCCGAAGTCAATCACGATCGGCGCGGTGTGCAAGGCGCTCGTGCAGGAGTTCCCCGACATCTCGATCTCCAAGATCCGGTACCTGGAGGACCAGAAGCTCCTCACCCCCCGCCGCACCCCCGGTGGCTACCGCCTCTACACCCAGGGCGACGTGGCGCGCCTGCGCACGATCCTGCGGATGCAGCGCGACGAGTTCCTGCCGCTGCGCGTGATCCGCCAGGAGCTCGCGGCGGGCCGCAGCGGCGAGACCCCAGGGTATGACAACCCCGCCCACCCCGGCGACGGCCACCCCGGCCAAGCCGGCGCCGGGGCGGGCGGGCCGCGCGTGGCCCGGCGTGCGAGCGTCACCGTGCGCGGGGACTCCGGCGCGCTGTACTCGCTAGAGGAAGTGGTCGAGGAGACGCACGCCGACGCGAAGCTCGTACGCGAGCTCGAGGAGTACGGGGTCGTCCACGGCGAGCAGCGCGGGGGCGCGCGGTACTACGACGAAACCGAGCGGGAGATCGTGCGCGCGGTCGCCGAACTGGCGCGCTACGGCGTCGGGGGCCGCAACCTCAGAACGTTCCGCTCCTCCGCGGACCGCGAGGCGAACCTGCTGCAGCAGATCCTCGCCCCGGCGCTGCGCTCGCGCAACCCCCAGCGGCGCAAGGAGGCGCTGGAGGCACTCGAGAACCTCGCCGCGGTGACCACGAACCTACGCCACCTGCTGCTGGTGCGCGACCTGCGCAAGATCGCAGGTTGAGGCGGCCATCCGCGGTGGTCTGCACCACCCGCGGTGCTCGCCGTGCCACTGGCACGGCTGCGCTCACGTGTGTCGCATCCCATCCCCGGACCGGCCACCTCAATGGCAACATGTACCCCGAGGGATGTTCAAGTAATGCCCACCACCCGGCGCACCCGCACCGTGGCCGCGCCCGCGGGGGACGTGTGGGAGCTGCTCAGCGACCCCCACCACCTGCCCCGGTGGTGGCCGCGCGTGGCGCGTGTGGAGGCGGTCGAGCGGGACGCCTTCACGGAGGTGCTCGCGAGTCCGCGGGGCCGGCTGGTGCGCGCCGACTTCCAGGTGCGCGCCGACGAGCGCGCGCTCGTGCTGCGGTGGGCCCAGCAGATCGAGGGCACCCCGTTCGCCCGTGTGTTGAGCGCCGCGGAGACGGAGCTGCGCCTGCAGCCCAACGGGACGGCGACGGACGTGACGATCGAGCTGCGCCAGGCGCTCAAGGGCATCTTTCCCCACCTTGGCGCAAGCCGCATACGCCGCGCGGCGCGCGCGACGCTCGAGGAGGCGCTCGACGGTCTGGAGCGGATCGTTGGCTGAGCCCCTGGTGCGCCCGGCTCTCGTGGCTCTTCCGGCGAGCGGTTCCTACTTATCCCCGGGCGCTCCCGCGAGTGAGGAGTTGGTGGGGAGCCGATGACCGAGGTTCCACCGATGCGGTGGTGGGGATGGGGCGACCCGGCCCGCCCGCCGGCGCTGGGGCCGCGCGCGCTCGAGCTCGTGCGCGAGGCCGTGGGGATCGAGGGCACTCCGAGCGCTCGCCCGCGCGCGCCGGTGGCGCTCGCGAGCGTGCGGCTGGAGCCGACGGCGCTGGCCGAGGGCGCCCGCGCCGAGCTGCGCGCAGTGCTCGGCGAGGAGGGGGTGCGCGACGACCACTCAGAGCGCGTGTCCCACGCGGCCGGCAAGGGCTACCCCGACCTAGTGCGCCTGCGCGCGGGCGAACCCGAGGGCGCGCCGGATGCGGTGGTGTACCCGTCCCGCCCGGAGCAGTTGCGCGCGGTCCTGGAGGTATGCGCGCGCCGCGCGGTGGCGGTGGTGCCGTTCGGGGGCGGCACGAGCGTGGTCGGCGGAGTGGCGCCCCTGCGCGGCGAGCACGCCGCGGTGATCGCTCTGGACATGCGCGGTCTCGGGGAGGTCGTGCGCCTGGACCGCGAGTCGCGGATCGTGACCGTGCAGGCGGGAGTGCGCCTCTCCGCGCTCGAGCGGTACCTAGCGGCAGAGGGCCTGACGACGGGCCACCGTCCACAGTCCTACGAGCACGTCTCGGTGGGCGGCTGCGCGGCGACCCGCTCGGCCGGCCAGGCGTCCACGGGCTACGGGCGCTTCGAAGAGCTCGTCCTCGGCCTGCGCCTGAGCGCCCCAGCGGGGGAGATTCAGCTCCCGGCGCACCCGGCAAGTGCCGCGGGGCCAGACCTGCGCCGCCTCGTGGTGGGCTCGGAGGGCACGGTGGGGGTGATCCACGAGCTCGACCTGAGAGTGCGTCCGGCGCCGCAGGCCGAGCGCTACGAGGGGGTCTTCTTCGAGGACTTCCAGGCGGGCGTGGAGGCGCTGCGCGCGATGGCGCAGGAGCGCACAGCGCCGGCGGTCGCACGGCTCAGCGACGAGTCGGAGACACGCCTGGCACTCGCCCAGGCAAGCGCAGGCGCGGAGGGGGGGAGGGCCCTGAAGGGTCGCCTAGGCCAGGCGTACCTCGGCCTGCGGGGCTACAGCACGGGCTGCCTGGCGGTGCTCGGCTTCGAGGGCTCCCCCGAGAACGTGGAGCGCCGCCGCAGGCGCGCGCACGAGCTGATCCGCGACCACGGCGGCCTTCCGGTGGGCCGCTCGCCGGGGGAGGCGTGGAAGGCCCAGCGCTTCGCGGCCCCGTACCTGCGCGACGAGCTGCTGACGCACGGGGTGATGGCCGAGACCCTGGAGACGGCGACCCGCTGGTCGAACCTCCCGCGCCTGTACCGCGCGACCACCCACGCGGTCGAAGGCGCGCTGAGCGGCCAGGGCACCCCGGGCGTGGCGGGGTGCCACGTCTCGCACCTCTACGAGACGGGCGCGTCGCTCTACTTCACGCTCCTGGCGGCCCAGCGCGAGAGCCACGAGCTCGAGCAGTGGCGGGCGGTCAAGCGCGCCGCGAGCGACGCGATCGCCCAGAACGGCGGCACGATCACCCACCACCACGCGGTGGGCCGCGACCACGCCCCGTGGCTCGCGGGCGAGGTCGGCGAGCAGGGGGTGGAGGCGCTGCGCGCGTTGAAGGAGCGGTGGGACCCGGCGGGCATCATGAACCCCGGCAAGCTCCTGCCCTGAGCGGGTCTTTGGGGATCGTCCGCGTGGGTGGGTGGGCCGCCCGGGCGTCGTGCGCGCGGGGCTTCCGTGCCCCGCGTCGGGGCGTCGGGCCGCGAATTTAGGAAAGTTTTATATTTCTGCCCGCGGGGAAATCGGGCGCCGGTTAGGGTCGCTTGACAAGCGCGTGTGGAAGTGATAACGCCGCGTGTGATCGCCGCGCGCGGGGGCACCGGCGCGGGCCGTACGTAGGTTGAGGAGGAGCGCCCCGACGCCGACGGCCAGCGCCGCCAAGCGTCCAAGTCCAGATCAGCGCTCTAGAGAGTGCCATGCTATTTAGGGGTTTGGGACCGACCCCGGGGCCCCGCAGCAGAGGCCCGGGGCGCCATCTGGCCCGGCCCCTGTGGCGCACGACCGGAGGCTCTTCCTGTGGGCCACGAGCGACGCGCGCGGTGGCTCCCGGGAGCCGGGAAAGCACCTCGAGGGGCCCTGACTGGGAACACATCTCCGCTGCTCAAATCCGACCTTCTAGGTAGGGTATTTCCCTTGCATTATCATTGACATTCTGGTAGGATTATTCACACGGTCTGATATTCGAGCTTTTGGTCGTATATGCGCTTTGCGCCCGACGGCTTCCAAGGAAGACCGCGAAGCAGATCAGAATAAGGTCGGGACCGGAGCGTCCTAAAAGTCTAAGTGGGCACCCTTGGTGCCGATACTCAACTACTAACCCTAATGACCCAAAGTCAAGGAGATGTACGAGATGAAACGTTTCAAGATCGCGGGGCTCTGCCTCGTGGCCTTGGCCGCAATGGCCATGGCTACGGCGGCGGCGGCCTCGGCGGCACCGGTTTGGGAACAACTCGAAGGATCGACGTGGAAAGAAGTCAAAAACACGGAGAAGGTCACTTTGGCCGGTTCGTTGCGACTGGCAGACACTAATGTGCTCCTGACTGGCACGGTCGCAGTCCAGTGTACAGATACTGCTACAGGGTATGCTGGTCCCGGAAAATTCGATAGAATCACCGAAATTCCGACTGCCAGCATTAAATGTGTTGCGGGTGAAAACTGCGAAAAATTCGAAAAAGCCGAAGCAAGAAACCTCCCGTGGCAAACCGAACTGACTGAAGAAAGCGGTTTGGTAAGAGACGTGATCACAGCGGTCACTCCAGGTGCCGGCAAAGAACCGGGCTGGTCGGTAGAATGCAGAGTCAAAAACATCAAGAAAGCGGATGTCTGTGAATCCGAATCCGGAAGCCCAGGCACCACGTCGATGACAAACAACACGTCAAACAATACCGTAAACGGGGCTTTTGACGCCAAAACCCCAAAAGCCAAATGCTCAGTCGGCGGTGCAAAATCAGGTGAAGTACGGGGCCCGTTCACAATCACCGAGAACGAAACCCCATTCACGGGAATCCGGGTGTCCTGACCTAAGGGTATCCGGTTGTAGTGATTGAAAGGGTGGGGCCGGTGTGACGCCGGTCTCACCCGACGTATTCGACGTCGGCGAGATCGACCAACCAAACAAGGAGTAGATGGACCCAATGAATGCACGATTTGGGGCGGTGGTCGGCTTGGTGCTGGCATGCGCGGCGTCTGCGGCTACCGCACAGGCCAGTGAGGGATGCCCAAATGAAGCGCGTCGCGTGGAACAGGGCTCCACATACCTACCGGACTGTCGTGTATACGAGCTTGTGACGCCGGCTGAAAAGGGTGCCACGCAGGCACTAAGCCCAAACGGAGGCGAATTTCGAGCGATACCCGCCGAAGACGGCGAAAGGCTCGCTTTGCATAGCCAGGCGTACTTGGGGGACAATCCAAGCAGCAGCGGGACCAACGCGGTGTTCTCGCGCGGCGCTTCGGGGTGGGAAATGACATCGCTACAGCCTGCGGGTGCCGGCGAAATGGACTTTACTCCAACCATCTTCACGTCCGACTTGACGGAGGTCGGTGTCGAAGTGTACAGCCAGCCAGGCGTGGGCGAAGGCCGCTCTCCGACTCAGACCTTTGAGGTAGGCCCCCCTGGCGGTTTCTACACGCCTGTCGCAACGACGCCATCTGTAGAAGGTGGAAATCGCGGGTACGTTGAGAGTCTTGTCGGAGCCTCCACGGACTTCAGCCACGTTGTGCTCTCATCACTGGGCAGCGGTCTGCTGCCTGCCGACGCCGGCGCCGCCGAACCGGGTGTACCCAATCTGTACGATTGGACGGGCGAAGAACTGCACATTGTCAACGTTACGACCGAAGGCAAGTTGGAGAGCGAATGCGGGGCTGTCCTCGGACTCGGGCTTGACGGGGCAGGGGGACCGCACGAGAACGATACGGTATGGAGCGATGGCTCGCAATCGAAGATATTCTTCACGGCCCCCCTTGGCGGGTACATAGCCGGCAACGAGGAAGGCCCGGCATGCACATCGGGCGAAGAACAAGGCGGGCCACCGCCAAATAATCCGCACCGACTGTATATGCGCGTGAACGACAGCGAAACCGTTGAAATATCAGCTCCGCAGCTTGAAGGCAAAATTCCGTGCGATCAGGGAACCTGGTCCGCCGACTACGTGGGTGCCTCCGCAGACGGTTCGGAGGTCTTCTTCACCTCGGAAAGCGAGTTGACGCCCGATCACACCGCCTGCCGTCCGTCCGGGAGCAGCACGCCCTTTGCGTCGGACGTGGAGCTCTACGAGTACAACACGGACACACGGAAGCTTACTCGTATATCGCGCGGCGAAGAAGGCACGCCGTTCAGCACGGCAGAAGGCGGAGTCGCGGTCGGAGAAGACGACAGCAAACCTATCGTCGCAGAGGATGGGTCAGCAGTGTACTTCAAGGCAGAACACAAGCTCACGGGAAGCGCGTTCGAAAAACCGGGCGGATTGGATCTCTACCGCTACGATACCGTGAATAACACCATACGGTTCATCGCGGCCGTGGCATATCCAACCGACCAGGGTGAAGGGGCTTACGCGACGCCGAACGGGGAATTTGATCTCTTCTCCAGCGTAAACGTCGCCGGCGAACAGAGGGGCGAAGGCCGTAATGAGTTGTACCGGTACGACAACGCCGACGGTAGCATGATCTGCGTATCGTGCGGGACGGGAACAACACCCCCACCGGGATATACCCACAATGAAACTGAAGGTGGTTCGGTCCTCCAGACGGGAGACGACTCGCCGAAGTTTGTGCCTATGTCCGAAGACGGGTCGCGTGTGTTCTTCCAGACGACTGAGCGGCTCGTTGCGCGCGACACTAACAGCACGGAAGGGAGCGGTCAGGACATATATGAGTGGGAGGCCGAAGGGACCGAAGAAGCGCCCGGCGTCTTCTGTCGTGAAGCCAACGGCTGCACGCACCTGATCAGTTCGGGCAACGACGAAAACACATCGGTGCTGCTCGGTGCGAGCAGGGACGGCAGCAACGTATTCTTTGAGACGTCGGCGCGGCTGGTGCCGCAGGATACAGACGATCTCCCAGATTTCTACGATGCGCGCATCGACGGCGGCTTCGCGGCGCCGGGTGCGCCTGTGCGCTGTTCGGGCGAATCCTGCCGGCTGATCCCCAGCGCATCGCCGTTGATCTCTACGCCGTTGAGCGCCACGTTTTCAGGGGCGGGGAACATAACGGCGAAGCCGGTCGTGAAACCGAGGTTGCGGGCGCAGAAGCTCGCCGACGCGTTGAAGGCGTGTCGGAAGGCGCCAAAGAAGAGGCGAGCCGCATGTCAGACGCAAGCGCGCAAGCGATACGGCGCGAAAGCGGTGAAAAGCACGAAGAGGGGTGACCGCTGATGTTTGTCGATACTATGGCAGCGCGTGTTCGTGCCCTGCTCATTGTGTCAGTCGTGGTGTTGTGGTCTGCCTCAATCGCGCGCGCCGAACTCACGATCGAACCGAGCAGTTTCAGTGTTACGACCTCCAGCACCCAGGCCGGTGCCCACGCTGACGTGACGACAAGCTTCTCGTTCGTTACCAACGATAAACTCAGCCCTGAAGGGGATGTTAGGAGCGTCGTGGTGGACCTCCCTACCGGTTTCGCCGGGACACCGGAAACGGTGCCGGCGTGCAGTCAGCGTCAGTTGGGGGAATCGCTGACCGGCGTGCTGCCCCGGTGTCCCGTCGAGTCGCAGATCGGCGTGACGACGGTCAAGCTCAATCTCGGAAACACCAACCCGAGTTCTACGGAACCCGAGGAAGTCATGGTGCCGGTCTATAACATGGTCCGCGCGCCAGGCCAGACGGCCGATTTCGGGTTCAGCGTCGTGAATACGATCACGGCGAACGTCGTCATCTCGGTCCGCCCCGGCGACTATGGCGTGCGCGCGACGGCGACCGATACCCAGGCGTTCAACGAAGTCGACGCCGATTCGTTGACCGTGTGGGGCGTGCCAGCGGACCCGAGCCACGACTCGCAGCGCGCGCAGGTCTGCGAGCGTGCGAGCTTCACCCACGGAATGACGCCATGTTTCAATGAAATGGCTGAACCGGCCACAAGCGTTCCCGCTGGCATTCCCCCTGCCCCCTTCCTGGAGAACCCGACCCGCTGCACGTCTGCGCCGCTCGAAGCGACCCTCGAAGTCAACTCGTGGCGCAACCCAGCCTTCGTAACCACCGAACCAGCGAAGATGGGCCCGTTCACCGGCTGCGAAGACCTCGACTTCAACCCAAAGCTCTCGGTTCAGCCGACGCTGACCCGGGCATCCGAGCCAACCGGCTACAACGTCGGCATCGAAGTACCGCAGAACGAGTTCCCCGAAGGATTGGGGACATCCGAGCTGCGCACGGCGGTCGTGACGCTCCCGGCCGGCACAGTCCTATCACCGTCCGCGGCGAATGGGCTGCAGGCCTGCCAGGAAACGGGCCCCGAAGGCATCAACATGACCGGTCCGGAATCCGAAGAAGCCGATATCTACGGGCATAAACACGCCACGAAAGGCAAATGCCCGAACGCGTCGGAGCTCGGGACGATGCGGATCTCCACGCCCGCGTTCGAGAAGGAACTCGAAGGGCACGTCTACCTTGCCCAGCCGCTGTGTGGCGGCCCAGGCCAGCCGGCGTGCACGCCCGCGGACGCAGAAGACGGGAATCTGTTCGGGGTCTATCTCGAAGCTGAAGGACCGGGGGTGATCATCAAGCTGAAGGGCAAAGTGTCGGTGAACACGTCCACGGGGCAGGTCACGACGACGTTCGAAGAAAACCCGCAGCTGCCATTCAACAATCTTGAGATCGAATTCTTCGGAGGGCCGCGGGCGCCGCTGGCGAACCCGAGCACGTGCGGGGTCGCGCGCACCGAAGCGCAGTTCACGTCGTATAGCAGCCTGGTTCCGGCCGAACCGTTCAGCGAATACACCGTGACGGGCTGCCAGGGGCCGCGGTTCGCGCCCTCGTTCGTGGCGGGCACGAACAGCAATGAGGCTGGGGGGTATAGCCCATTGAGCGTGACGTTCTCCCGCGAAGACGCCGACCAGATGCTCGGCCGGCTCACGATGCAGATGCCGCCGGGGCTGTCGGGGACGCTCGCGCACGTACCGCTATGCGGCGAACCGCAGGCCTCGCTGGGCACGTGCGGCGCGGAAAGCCAGATCGGGGAAACGACGGTCTCGGCCGGTCCGGGGCCGGACCCGCTGTACGTGACCGGCGGGAAGGTCTTTCTGACCGACCCGTACGGTGGGGGGTCGTTCGGCCTGTCGATCGTGGTGCCGGCGGTCACGGGACCGTTCAACCTCGGCACGGTGGTCGTTAGGGCGGCGATCGAGATCGATCCGGTCACCGCGGCGTTGACTGTGGTCTCGGAACCGCTGCCAACGATCCTGGAGGGTGTCCCGATCCAGGTCAAGACGGTCAACGTGACGATCAACCGGCCGGAATTCACGTTCAACCCGACCAGCTGCGAACCGAAGAGCATCGCCGGCACGCTCTCCTCGACAGAAGGCCTGAGCGCGGCGGTCTCCTCGCGCTTTCAGGCAGCCAACTGCGAGACTCTCGGCTTCGCGCCGAAATTCGCCGTCTCGACCTCCGGGCGCACCTCCAGGGCGGACGGTGCGAGCCTGACCGCGACCGTGACCTACCCCACCGCCCCCGTGGGCTCTCAGGCCAACATCGCGAAGGTCAAGGTCGCGCTGCCCAAGCGGCTGCCGTCCCGGCTGAAGACGCTGCAGAAGGCCTGCCTGGAAAAGACGTTCGCGGAAAATCCCGCCGGCTGTCCCGCCGACTCCAGGGTCGGCGCGGCCGTCGCCAAGACGCCGCTGCTGCCCGTGACGTTGAGCGGCCCGGCGTACTTCGTTTCGCACGGGGGCGCGAAGTTCCCCGAACTAATCGTTGTGCTCCAGGGAGACAACGTGACCGTGGACCTCCACGGCGAAACGTTCATCTCCAAGCAGGGCATCACGACATCGACATTCGACACGGTGCCCGACGTGCCGGTCTCGAGCTTCCAGTTGACGCTCCCCGAGGGCCCGTTCTCCGCCCTAGCCGCGAGCGGGAACCTCTGCGAGGGAGGACTAGCCATGCCCACTGAATTCGTGGCGCAGAACGGCATGCGGCTGGTCCAGACGACCAAGGTGAAGGTCACGGGCTGCCCCAGAAAGACGGTCCACAAGGCCCACCGCAAGGGCAAAAAGAACTAGCAGCTGTCAAGCCATCCTTGCAGTACGCGCGGGTGGGTGGGGCCGCCCGGGTGTCGTGCGTGCTGGTCGCCGATCTTCGATCGGTCCTCCGTGCTCCGCGTCGGTGCGCTACCCGACCTTGAACGCCCCACTGAGCACGATCGGACCGGGCCGGGCCGGCTTTTCGCTGCTCTCCTCGGTGAGGACGATCGTGCTGTAGTGGCTTGCGTTGGCTGGCAGACCCCCGGCGGCCTTGAGGATGCCGTTTGGGCCAACTTTCGGGCCGCTACCGAGCAGCAGGGCGTCGGTGGGGGAGTTGTACAGCCACGCGGCGTAGCGGAACCCGGTCGTCGGCGGCAGGTGTTCAGCGACCACCAGGAAGGCGCGCGCGTTGCCGCGGGAGATCACCTCCACGATCCCCAGGCCCTTGTCGGCCGGATTGGGTGAGGTGAGCGGGATCGTCGCGTCGATGCGGGGTTCGCCGGCCGCAGTCTTGGACGTAGTTGAGCCGGTCGTCGAGGTCGAGCTCGTGCTCGTTGTGGGTGTTGAGCTTGACGCCGGCGTTGAGCTTGCCGCTGGCGTCGAGGCCGTCCCGGACGTCGTGCTCGCGGCGACGGTCGAGCTTGGATTGGAGCTGCCGCCGCTGCCGCCGACGCCCACGATCAGCACCACCGCTGCGATCACCACCGCGGCGGTCACGCCCAGCACGATCATGCCCCCCCGCCGCGAGCTGCTGCGCGTGGCCTCGGTCGTTGCCGGCGGCTCACCCGCCGTGGGGATCTCGGGCAGCGGCCTGCTCGCCAGCGGGGCGAGCTCGGCGACGAGCGCCTGCGCCCACGCCCTTGCGGGCGCTTCGCTCTCTAGGCGCGCGCGGGTCTCGCGCTTGCTCGGGGGGTCATCCTGGCCGAGCAGGTACTCGCCCACCTGCTCGCGCTGCGCGATGCTCAGTTCGCGCGCCTGGCGTGGGGCTAGCATCGCCAGTGCGGCGTGCGCGCGGTCGTGCACTGCGCGCTCCTCAATGCCCACCATCCCGCCCACCTCGGCGTAGCTCTTCTGCCGGCACAGCACCAGCGAGAGCACCGCGTGCAAGTCGGGGGGTAGGTCGTCCAGGCGGCTCACGTGGTGTTCTCGGATTCAGGCACGACCCTCTTAGGCTATCGTGGCGCGTCGATGAGCACCCCCAGCGCGGAGCAGATCAACGAGGCGCTGCAAGGGTTCGACCGCCTGTACGGCCTGGAGTTGCTGGAGATCTCCGATACCGACGTGCGCGGCGAGGTGCGGGTGCGCGGCGAGCTCAAGCAGCCCTTTGGCCTCGTGCACGGCGGCGTGTATGCCGCGATGGCCGAGTCGATGGCCTCGCTGGCCACGGGGCTTGCGGTGTTTCCCGAGGGCTCGGTCTCGATGGGCCTCTCCAACAGCACGAGCTTCCTGCGCCCCGTCACCGCGGGCACCGTCCACGCCCACGCCGTGCGTCTGCACCGGGGACGCACCACCTGGGTTTGGGACGTTCGCTTCAGCGACGACGACGGCCACCTCTGCGCGGTGACACGCATGACGATCGCCGTGCGCCCACTCCCGGCGGCCTCAGTGCAGCACTGAGGCCCACCCCATCGGCGCGGCCGTGGGCTGCTGGGATGGCAGCGGCTTTTCACCGTAGCCCGTGTTGGACAGCGGCTTCGGCAGCGGCGTGCCGGGGGTGTTGGGCGTGCCGATCGTGACCACCGCCGCGGCGGCCGCGCGCGCGAGCCTGGGGCTGTTGGCGTAGACGTCCACCACCACGCCCCCCGTCGCCACCGTGAGCGCCCTGCCGCCCCTTGTCGCTACGGCGCGCACCCCGCGGACGGGCACTTCTCGCCGCGGTGCTTCGCCTCCGGGGAGGAAGCTGTTGTCGGGCGACGTGACGACCTCGAGCGGGGTCACGCACGTGTTCTCGCCGCCCACCGTGCAGTTGCCGTACTGGATTTCCCACGCCCCGCTCGGGTCGAGCGCGACGCGGGTGATCCCGAGTTCCTGAAAGGTGCCTCCGAGCCAGTACACCGGGAACTGCTCCTGTCGCACCGCCGGCTCGAGGATGCTCGGTGCCACCGGCTGGTCCTGCAAGGTGTTCCCGCACGCGCTCACCCCCACCGCGCAGGCGACCGCCGCTGCGGCGAGCGCTGTGCGGTGGGTACGCCTCACTGTCAGGAGGGCGCGGGTTGGGAGTCGACCCACCCCACTCACCCGGGCGGGCGTCACTTGCGCCTCACCCTCGGTACCTGTTGGTGATCGGCATCCGCCGGTCGCGGCCGAACGCCCGAGTGGTGACCTTGATGCCCGGGGGGGCCTGGCGGCGCTTGTACTCGGCGCCGTCCACGAGGCGTACCGTGCGGTCCACCTCCGCTTCGGGCAGTCCTTCGGCGATCAATTGCTCGCGCCCCTGGGCGCGCTCTATATACCCGTGCAGGATGCGATCGAGTAGGGGGTACGGGGGCAGCGAGTCCTCGTCGCGCTGGTTCTCGCGCAGCTCCGCGGTGGGGGGGCGCTCCATGATCGAGGCGGGGATCGGTGCGGCCGCGCGGCCTCCGGCCGCACCAGGAGGGGAGTTGCGCCACTCACAGAGCCTGTACACGAGCGTCTTGGGAACGTCCTTGATGACTGCGAACCCCCCCGCGAGGTCGCCGTACAGCGTGGTGTACCCGACCGACATCTCCGACTTGTTGCCAGTCGTGAGCACCAGCCACCCGAACTTGTTGGAGAGCGCCATCAGCAGGTTGCCACGGATGCGCGCCTGCAGGTTCTCCTCGGTGAGGTCCGCCGCGCGCCCAGCGAACTCGGCTTGCATGGTGGTTGTGTAGGCGTCCATCACGGCCTCGATCGGCAGCTCGTAGGTGCGCACCCCGAGCGCAGCGGCCACCGCGTGGGCGTCGCCCTGGGTGTCTGGGGACGAGTACGGCGATGGCATCACCGCCGCGCTCACCCGCTCCGGCCCGAGCGCGTCCGCGGCGAGACAGACCACGAGTGCGCTGTCGATCCCGCCGGAGAGGCCGAGCACCACGTGACTGAAGCCGTTCTTCTCGACGTAGTCACGCAGTCCCAGGCACAGCGCAGCGTAGACCTCGGCCTCCTCGGGGGCGATGGGCGTGGGTGGCGGCTGTCCCGGCGCTCCGGTGGACGGCGCGGCGCTCGCGGGAGGGACTGGGTGCCCGTCTGTCTGCCCGCCTGCCGCTCCGCCGCCCGCTCTCTCCACGCCCGCCCCGAGGTCGAGCTCGCATACCAGCAGCTCCTCCTGGAACTGCGCGGCGCGCGCGACCGTCTCGCCGGCGGGGTCGAGGACGAACGAGTGGCCGTCGAAGACCAGCTCGTCCTGGCCTCCGACCATCCCACAGAAGGCTATGTGGGTGCCGTGCTCGCGGGCGCGCTGCGCGAACAGGCGCTCGCGCTCCAGACCCTTACCGGCGTGGTACGGGGAGGCGGAGACGTTGAGGATCAGCTTCGCGCCCGTCTTTGCCTCCTCGGCGGCGGGGGCTCCGGGCCGCCACAGATCCTCGCACACCGTCAGCCCCACGGGGTGCCTGCCCACGTCCGTCACCGCGCCCGCGTGTCCCGCCGTGAAGTAGCGCTGCTCGTCGAACACGCCGTAGTTAGGGAGGTGGACCTTGCGATAGACCGTGCGCACCGCCCCCTCTGCGAGCACCGCCGCCGCGTTGTAGACCCGCGGCGCTCCCTCGTGCCTGCCGGGCGCTCGCTCCGGGAACCCGACGACGGCGACGATCTCCTCCGTGTGGGCCGCCACCTCCTCCAGCGCGACGTGGGCGTCGTCGAGGAAGTGCTCGCGCAGCAGCAGGTCCTCCGGCGGGTACCCGGTCACGGCGAGCTCGGGGAACGCCACGAGCTCCGCGCCGGCCGCGCGCGCGGCGTCGATACCGGCCCGGATGCGCTGCGCGTTGCCGGCGATGTCGCCGACGGTGGCGTTCATCTGGCAGAGGGCCAGGCGCACTTGCTAGGCGGCGGGCCGGCCGGCGGGGCGGGTGCGTCCGCCGGCTGCCCCGTTGCGAGCGTCGGCTTTGGTGCGGCCGGCTTTCGCAGGGGCCTTGGTCCTCGTCGGGCTGGGAGCCTTCGCCGGGCGGGCGGAGCGGGCGCGCCCGCCGGTCTTGCTCTTGGCGCCGTTGGCCCGCTTCTCGGAGGAACCGCCGGCGCGCGCTGTGCGTACCCCTGCGGCGCGCGCGAGCCGGCGGATCGCGTGCTCGAGGTCGAGTGCGATCGCGTCGAGGTCGCCCAGCGCGTCGTAGTCGGCGAGCAGGCCGAAGCCGAGGTGGCCGTTGTAGCTCATCACCGCGATCCCGAGCGCCTGGCGGCGCGCAAGCGGGACCACGGGGTAGAGCGAGCGCAGGCGGCGACCGAGCAAGTACAGCGGGAACTGGGGCCCGGGCACGTTGGTGACAACCAGGTTGAAGTACCGCTGGCGGGCCTGCAGCCGCGCGGCCTGGCTGAGGATCGTCGGCGGGGCGAAACCTGCGAGGTTGGTGAGCGTCTGGGCGCCGACCGCCTGGCCGGAGTGCTTGATCTCCTCCATCGCCGCGCCGATCTGCGCGAGGCACTCCGCGGGGTCCTCGACGCCGACCGGCAGCGGCGCCCACATCGCGGCGACGCGGTTGCCCAGCGCGGGCGGGCGGGCCCCCCGATCCGCGACGGCGCGCACCGAGACCGGCACCATCGCCTTCAACACGAGCCCCTCGGTCTCCTGGCCGTGTTCGCGCAGCCACCGGCCGAGCGCGAGGCTGACGGCGGCGAGCACCACGTCGTTGAGGGTTCCCCCGAGGGAGTCCTTGATCGCCTTGAACAGCGCCAGGTCCACGTCCACCCACGTGTATCGGCGGTGCGGGCCGATGTCGACGTTCAGCGGCGAGGGGGGCGCCGGCGCGTTGATGCCCGCCAGCGTGGTAGCGCCGATGCTCGCGAGGCCCTCCCGCAGCTGCTCCACGGCACGGCGCGGCGCGCGCACCATCCGCCGCGCCCCCCGCGCGATCTCCCCCGGCGCGGTGGCGCGCTCCAGCAGCGCCTCGCCGAGCAGCTTCGCCGCGCCGGGCAGCGGCCGGGGGGTCCACGGCTCGGGCGGCCTCGGCGTCGTCGCCGGCTCGGGCGCGGTGTCGAACAGCACGGTGGTTATGTCCACCCCGGAGATCCCGTCCACCAGCGCGTGGTGGGTCTTGGCGATCAGCGCGAAGCGCCGGCCTGCCATGCGCTCCACCAGCCAGATCTCCCACAGCGGCTTGGAGCGGTCCAGGCGCTGGGAGAAGAGCCGCCCCGCGAGCCGCTTGAGCGCCGCCTCGTCGCCGGGCCGCGGCAGCGCGGTGTGGCGGATGTGGTAGTGGGGGTTAAAGTGCGGGTCGTCGGTCCACACCGGCCGGCCCTGGTCGAGCGGCACGTACGCGAGCCGCTGGCGGTAGCGCGGCACCAGGTGCAGGCGGCTCTCCACGTGGGCCACGAGCTCCTGCGGCGTCGGGGCGGCGCCCTCGAAGATCATCACCGACGCGACGTGCATGTGCGCCGTGGAGTGGTTCTCCAGGTGTAGGAACGCCGTGTCGAGGCCTGTGAGGCGGTCGGAGTTGGCCATCGCCTCATTGTCGCTGCTCGGGGGTGGCGCGTCAACGACCACGCGCGAATCTTTCGTCCCTCGATGCCCCCTGGAGCCCCGACCCGTGCGCTCAGCAGCTCTGCTCGGGGAGTCCTCTGCACGTCCGATCGGCGCCAGATCGGCGCTGCCGGGGGCCTGTTGCGCGGGCCTGGAAACATTTTCGGCAAACCGTCTCGTGGCGAGATCGCCCGCCCCGCTTGGGATCGTCCAGCCAGCGCCGGCCCGTGTGTGATGGCGCGCACAGTGACCCTTGGCGAGACCTCTATCCTCCCCCGGTCTTTTGAATCTGCCGAATCGCCGCCGTCGTTGGGGGCGAACGGGGGACCCACTGCCGGACTGCCCCACGCGGTCTGGATGGGGCGAATCCGCCGCTGCTGCGGCGGTAACGCCTCGCTGACGCACGCCCTTCGTGCGTTTGGCGACGCGTGAGCCCGACAGCTAACCCCGTAGGCGGTGACCAAGGAGGACTGTATGTACGCACCCCCGACGCCTGCGCTGCCCGCGTTGCCCCTGTCCCCGGCCGGGATCGAAGCGGCCGAAGTCCCTGTCTCTGCCTCGCCCGTCGCGACCTCGTTGAGCGTGCGGCGCACCAAGCTGAACGTGCTCGACGGCGCCGCCGCGAGCGTCGCAGGTGCGCTGCTGGCCGATCCTGACGCGAGCGGAGCTCAGCCGCTTGGGGTGGCCGGGCTGCTCGTCCGCCTGCAGGCTCGCGGACGCCACGGCTGGCAGACGCTCGCTGGCACGCGCACCGGCCCCCTCGGGCGCTACCGCCTGCATTGCCGGACCCGCCGCCTCGGCAGCGAGCGCCTGCGGGTGAGCTTCGCGGGTGCCGCCGGCCTGCGCGCCGCGCACCGCTCGGTCGGCGCCCTGAACGTCTACCACCTCGCGGAGGTCTCCTGGTACGGAGGCGGCGGCAGCCTCGCCTGCGGTGGCTTACTGACGAGCTCCACGATGGGCGTCGCCAACAAGACCCTGCCCTGCGGTACGCCGGTCACCCTGCGCTACGGGGGGCGCACCGTGCGGGTGCGGGTGATCGACCGCGGTCCCTACGTAGAAGGCCGCGAATACGACCTCACCGAAGCGACGGCGCGCACGCTCGGGTTCGAGGGTGTGGGGGAGATGTGGGCGTCGAGCTGAGCTCGGGTGGGGCGGCACCACGCCGGCCCCACCCAACTCAAATGCCTTAAGACATTCGAAGCCCCCTACCCGTCTGTAAGAAAGAGAAGCTGCCCGCCGCTACGCCCGATCCTTCTCCCCCCACTGAGCAGTCCCATCTTGGCAATGGTTCAATCGTGTCTACCCCTATCCATTCATTATGCACTAGTTCTAACTTGGGGTGGTCTTCATTATCCCACCCACTTCCCGCAATAATCTTACATTCGTCAGTTGTTCGGACACCAAGTACGGTGCATGTTACGCTCCAACCCGGTTCACCGGCGCCGGTGCCCTTTACGGCTTGGAATACTTTGCCTTCTGTTTCAAAGAATTCCGTTTCCCACGGCAGGTCTCTGCTTTCAGAGCTTTCAACTTTTTCACAGTTTTTACCGGCAGCGCAGCTTTTGACGGTGAGTTTGTTTATCTTTCCGACGCTCCCGCCGGCCGTTCCTTCTCCTTCGGCGACGCATGTAGCTTCGACTGTGCCGACCGGTGTTTTGGTGTCCTTCAGCGTCAACGTGTTACTCGTGATACGAACCGTGGCCGGGGTGCCTGCGGAGATCGCCTTCCATCCCCATTTACCGCCTGCTTCGGCTACCATACAACGGTCTTCTGCGTATTTTGTGGTAGTAGATCCTTCGGTACACTGTTCCCAAACCGGCGCTGCCGAGGCGGTCGCCACCACGACCATGCCCATCGCGAGCACGGCTACGAGGCAGAGGCCAGCGATCTGGATGGACCTCATCATGCTGGTTGATTTCATCATGCGCTCCAATCTTTGGATGATCCCGTAATTTGGTTTATTTCGAACATGCGAGCGTAGTCTACGCCCTCCTCGGGGTGGCAGAGAACCTGCCGGTCGAGGTCGAAGGCGACTGGTAGGGTTCTCGCCGGGGTCGATGTGTCTCGACGGAAAGGCCGCGACGATGAGCGAGCAGGTTCCCTACGCCAACTACCAGTACGAGATCTACCTGCGCGGGCTGGGCGGGCAGCGGCCGGCACGGCCGCTGGACTGGCGGGCGCTGGAGCGCGACGCCTACCACCTGCTCGCCAAGGGCCCACGCGGCTACATCGCCGGCGGGGCGGGGCTGGGGGAGACGATGCGCGCCAACCGCGAGGCGTTCGACCACTGGCGCTTGCGGCCCCGGATGCTGCGCGATGTTTCCGAGCGCTCGCTCGCGCGCACGGTGCTCGGCACGCCGCTGCCGGCGCCGGTGCTGCTCGCCCCGATCGGTGTGCAGACGCTCGCGCACCCTGAGGGGGAGCTCGCGATGGCGCGCGCCGCCGCGGAGGTGGGGGTGCCCTTCGTGGCGAGCACCGCGGCCGCACACACGCTTGAGCAGATCGCGCAGGTCGCGGGGGAGCTGCCGCGCTGGTATCAGCTCTACTGGCCGCGCGACCGCGAGCTCGCGCGCAGCTTCGTGGAGCGCGCCGAGCGCGCCGGCTACAGCGCGATCGTACTCACGCTCGACACGTGGCTGCTCGGCTGGCGCCCCGCGGACCTGACCA
Organism: uncultured Solirubrobacterales bacterium; assembly: GCA_963701215.1. GTDB lineage: Bacteria > Actinomycetota > Thermoleophilia > Solirubrobacterales > Solirubrobacteraceae > Palsa-744. Next base: position 1,819,583 of record OY969580.1, on the reverse strand, counting down.
ACGGCTTCCTGCCGTTCCTGTGGGGCGAGGGCAACCGCAACTACCTGGAGGACCCCGTCTTCCGCGCCGCTCTGCCCGCGCCGCCCGAGGAGAACATGCAGGCCGCGATCGGCCACTGGGCGTGGCAGTTCGCCAACCCCGCGGTCACCTGGAAGGACCTCGCGTTCCTGCGCGAGTGCACCGACCTGCCGATCGTGCTGAAGGGCATTCTGCACTCCGACGACGCCCGGCTTGCGGTCGAGCACGGCGTGCAGGGCGTGCTCGTCTCAAACCACGGCGGGCGCCAGGTTGACGGCGCGGTCGGAGCGCTCGACGCCCTCCCCGAGGTTGTTGGGGCCGTGGAGGGCCGCTGCGAGGTGCTCTTCGACAGCGGCATCCGCTCCGGAGCGGACGCGCTGAAGGCGCTCGCCCTCGGCGCCCGCGCGGTGCTGCTCGGCCGTCCCTATATATGGGGTCTCGCGGTCGGCGGTGCCACGGGCGTGGTCGAGGTGCTGCGCTCCTTCCTGGCCGACCTCGACCTCGCGATGGCGCTCAGCGGGTACGCGTCGATCGACGAGGTCGGCCCGGGGGCGCTGGTCGCGCAGACCTGACCCGCCACAGCCCTGGACCGCTCTTACGAGCAGGGTTGCTCTTTACACCACGTGCAAGACAGGTTCCATCGGCGAGCGCATACGGGTGATCCGACGGGCGCTGGGGGTGCAGACGCCCGCCGCAGGGGGCGCTAGATTCGCTTGAAAGTGTCCGCTGACTCCTCCGAGCTGCGCACCGCCCACGTGGACTGCGATGCCTTCTACGTCTCGATCGAGCTGGGGCGCCGGCCCGAGCTGCGGGGGCTGCCGGTGGTTGTCGCTGGGAGCGGCCCGCGCGCGGTCGTGACCACCGCGAGCTACGAGGCGCGGCGCTTCGGGGTCGGCTCGGCAATGCCCGCGGCGCGCGCGCGGCGGCTGTGCCCGCAGGCAGTGTTCCTGGCGCCCGACTTCCCCGCGTACCGCGAGGTCTCCCGGCGGGTCATGGAGATCGTGCGCGGGACCGTCGAGCGGGTGGAGGTCGTGGGGCTCGACGAGGCGTACCTCGACGTGAGCGGCCTGCTCTCTCCTCGCGCGGCGATGCGCCGGCTCGTGGCGGAGATCCGGGAAGCGACGGGGATCGCGTGCTCGGTGGGGATCGGGCCCAACAAGCTCGTCGCGAAGGTCGCCTCCGACGCGGAGAAGCCCGCGGGCTTCGTGGTGCTGAGCCGCGAGCAGGCGTGCGCGCGCTTCGCCCGCTCGCCTCCGGGGCTCGTGCCGGGCATTGGTCCCAAGACCGTCGCGCGCTTGGCCGAGCTGGGGCTCACCACGCTCGCCGCGGTCGCGGAGGCCCCCGAGCGAGTTCTGAGGGAGCGCTTCGGCCCCAACCTCGGCCGCGAGCTCGGCCGCCGCGCGCGCTTTGAGCACGACGGGGAGGTGGGCGCAGCGCGCAAGGTGGTGTCCGAGTCGCGCGAGCGCACCTTCGACCGCGACGTCCACGACCACGCCCTCCTGCGCACGGAGCTGCAGCGGATGTCCCACGAGCTCTGCGCGAGCCTCGCCGCGCACGGCCGCAGCGGGCGCACCGTCGGGATCAAGGTGCGCCTCGACGACTTCACCACGGTCACCCGCGCGCGCACCCTCGACGAGGCCACCCGCGACCCGCAACGCGTCGACGCCGTCGCCCAGCGGCTGCTGTGCGAGTACGCACCCGCGCGGCCCGTGCGGCTGCTAGGGGTGCGCGTCGCCGGCCTCGCCGGGGACGGTGCCCGTGAGCGTCGACCGGAGGAGACCGGGGCGCCTACGGAGGATCAGCTCGCCCTGCCCGTCTGAGCGGCGCGGTGGACCATCACGCTGGTGTGCGCTGGGGCCTCCGTGACCCGCGGCGGCGGATCGCGAGCGCCACGAACTGCAGGAGCAGGGCCAACGCCGCGGCGAGTGTGAGCACGCGCCCCAGCACCACGGGGAGGGGCTCGGCTGGGCTCAGGGAGATCGTCTCAGTCGGCGAGGACGCACCTGCCTCCGTGGTGCTCGGTGGCCCCGCACGTGTGCCGGAGTTGATTTCCAGCACGTCGTAATCTTCGTTAGAGATGCCCACGATCTTGGCGCCCGTGACGTGTACGAGACTCGGGGGGCCCTGCAGGTTCGTGTAGACGAACTGTCCCGGCGCCAGGTGCACCACCTCGGAGATGTGGTTGTCGTGCACCGCGGCGGGATTGAAGGAGACTTCCGGGGCCCGCCCGCTGGTGGGGGCCAGCTCGGGGAGGCGAGCGTCGATGTAGTCCGACAGCTTTTCTCTGGTCAGATGGCCAAAGATGCTCTTGCGACCTGGTATCACGGGATAGGCGTTCGTCTGCTGGACTGCGCCGACCACCGACACGGCCAGGATCGGGGCGAGCATCCATGTCCAGAATCGCATCCCGCGGCCACCGCTCTTGGCCAGGACAAGGATCGCGAGGACCGTGCCGCTCAGAGCCAGCAGCACGTAGCTCTCCAGGCGGTAGCTGAACTGCAGCGTGGCGTAGGCCCGCGGCAGCGCGAGGATGAGCCCGGCGTGCGTCATCAGCACGATCAGGAAGGCCGTCAGGGCCGAGCAGATCAAGAGCACCCTTGTCCACGTGTCCCGCAGACCTCTCCGCAGGAAGATCACGAGGCTCGCGAGCGCCCAGGCGATCACCAGGACGGGCAGGGAGAGCGCGAACGCGGTGCCGGGCGTGGACGCCGAAGCGCGTGAGATCGTGAACAGGTGCCTCACCGAGACCAGGTACATCGTTTCCCGCAGCTCGTGTTGCCAGTGCGGGTAATCGGTGGCGATGAGCGTGCTCGACTCGTAGGCCGCCGCCGGCAGCAGAAACCAGGCGCTGAGGAGCGCCGCGGGCACGACTAGGCCCGCCACGCGGATCACGCCCGCTCGCGTGATCTCTCGACGGGCCCGCGGCACGCAGAGGACGATCGCGAGTCCGACCAGGACGATGGTCGTAGAGCCCCACACGATCGTGAGGCTGTGGCTGCCGAAGAAGAAGATGCTGCTGACCGTCAGCGCGAGCGCGGGCCAGGCGCGCAGCCGGTCTGCGCGGAGAACGCTCAGCCCGGACGCGGCCATCAACGGGATCATGGAGACTCCGATGAGCTCCGGCCAGTCGCCGCGTTCGTAGATCAACGTGAGGTAGTAGGAGGCCGTGATGAACACGACGCCGGGAGCGTGAGCTCGCCAGCGTCCTACTCCAGCCATGCGCGCTAGCCAGTACCACCCTCCGTACGCGGCGGCGAAGCCCAGCAGGTACGTGAGGATGTAGGTTTCGAGCGGGGCGTTGCCCAGCAGCAGCGACAGTGTGCCGGTCAAGGCGTAGAGGGTGCCGCCGTAGAAGGCGTAGTGCGGGTAGAACACCCCGTAGGCGTAGTTGACGAACAGGCTGGGCACGTGGTCGGCGCGGATCGCCAGGCTCTGCTGCCACAGGAACCAGAGGTGTTCCAGCCAGACGTCCCCGAAGTAGGAGCCGGCGAAGACCAGCGGCCGGGAGAGCGCGCCGATGAGCAGCAGCGCCGCCCCTCCCACAAGAACCGGCGAGCGCGCCACGGCACCGAGCGAGATCCGCTGCTGCGGGCCGGTCGATACCTGCTCGCGCTGACCGGTCGAGACCCGCCGGATAGATGGTTCGCCACGAATGTCGCGAACCTTACCCGCGCCCTGCCACGGGTCTGCGACAATCGCATGGGCCACCGGCCGAGCCCCGGATCGGCGCCCGAGGACACATGCTCGGTGCCTGCCTGGAAGCCTCGAATGTCTCCGACCGCTAGGTCCAGGCCGCGGTTGCGCTAGTTCACGAGCAGGTACGTATACCCGACCGCGCTCGGGCTCGCCACGAGCGAGCCGGCGTAGGAGGCGTTCGCGCGCCAGTTCCCCACCGCCGGAGGCGTGAATGGGATTTCCGCGGTGCCTTCGCTGACCTGCACTTCGATCTCGCGGTAGAACTGCCACCCGAAGACCGGGTCGAAGCGCTGCACTTCGACCTTCACCGGGCCTGAGGCCCCCGGCGCGACCCTGACCTTGATCGGGACCGTCGTGCCTGCAGTTCCGTGGGCGGCGCCGAAGGCGATCTTGGTGTGGGTGATCGTGCGCGACTCGCGCGTCAGGGTGAAGTTCCCGGAGGTGTGGTTGCGCACCGACACCACCGCGTAATAGCGGCCTTTGCGAAGCTGCTGCTGCAGTCTCTGCGGGCCGCTGCCTTCGCAGCTGCACGCGATCACGCCGCCGTTCTGTTCGCGCAGTTGCAGGTTGAATTCGGCGCTCTGCGGCGCGCTCAGCCTCAGCGTCAGGTTGGAGTGGCTGGTCACGTCCACCCGGTACAGACGCAGCACCTGGATGCCGGCGCCTTCCAGGCGCCCGCTGGCGCGCCCGTAGTTGCCCAGCGGCACCCCCGGCGCCGTCTGCGTACTGTTCGCGGGTGCGACCTGCAGGTGGAAGCGCTGCTCGCCCTTGCGTTCGAGGTTCGGCGTGACCTCGAAGCTGTAGAGCCCGCCCTTGCCGGGGCCGGGGGTGAACAGCCTATAGCCGCCACAGTCCACGCGGAAACGCGCGCTGGCGTCTTCGAAGGAGCTCGTGCCCGGGGGGTACAGCGCGCCGTTTACGCATCCCCCTTTTGTCTCGTTGGCGAGGTTGATGAGATAGCTGATCCCCGCGTGCAGGCTGACCGAGTACGCCGCGTTGCTGTTCTGGATGCGATCGACCTGTCCGCTCACGCCGCCCGCGGGCAGCCGCGGTCCGGGCGGGGTCACCGCGGGGGTCGGCTGGAAGACATTCAGCGTGAAGCCGGCGAGCTGCGAGTTCGGAAGCGCCGCCACCCGGATGTCGTAAAGCGTGTTCTTCTTCGCCTTGAACGACAGCGACGCCTTGCCTTCTTTTTCGGTTCGCGCGCAGGTCACCGGCTCCAACTGCGAGCGCACCGCCTTGTACACGTCGACTGTGCCGTCCAGCGAGCCTCCCGCCGCCAGTTCGACCGCGACTCGCCCGGCGTTCGTGGTGTGCAGGCTGTACCACACCGAGGCCATCGTGCTCACGATGCAGCCCGACCCCGGTTCGCTCGTCACGGTCGTGGCCCCCACCGTGGTTCCTTCCAGGGTCGCCGGCAGCGAGTGGATCGCCTGAGCGTTTGCGACTTCGTCGTTCGCCGGCGGCGCTGGGGCTTCGCTCGACGCCGCCACGGCCGCGGGCGCCAGCGCTGACCCGATCGTCAGGGTCAGTGCGAGAGCTGCCGCTCGTGCGAATCGTGCCACCGTCGGAATCGTACGGGGGGACCCGGATGGATCGCGGAACGCGTGGCCGCGGGGCACGGAAGCCCCGCGCACACCCGCCCTGACGGTCCTACCGCGCCGCGCGGACGATCTCCAAAGATCCACCGGACAGGTACCATCCTCAGATGCCCCTTGCGCGCGTCGGCGACGTCGTCCTCTCCTACGAGCGCTCCGGCTCCGGGCCTCCGCTGCTGGCGATCATCGGCATGAGCGGCTCTCAGCTCAGCTGGGGGGAGCCCTTCTTGGCCGCTCTGCGTGAGCACTTCGAGGTGATCGTCTACGACCACCGCGGCGTGGGGGAGAGCAGCCGCCTGGATGCCCCCTTCACGATTGCCGACCTCGCCGGGGACACCGCCGGGCTGCTCGACGCGCTTGCACTCGACTCCGCGCACGTGCTCGGCATCTCGATGGGCGGCATGGTCGCCCAGGAGCTCGCGCTGGCGCACCCGGAGCGGGTTCGTACGCTCGCCCTTGGCTGCACTTACTGTGGCGGGCCGGGCTCCTCGCTCGCCTCGCCGGCCGTCGGCCTACGGCTGGTCGAGTCGCTGCGCTCCGGGGACCGCGCCCTTGCCCTGCGCACCGGCTGGGAGATCTGCGTCTCGCCCCGCTTTCGTGACGACGCCTCCCTCTACGAGGCATACCTCGCCCGCGCATCCGCTCGGCCTGTCGCCCGGGAAGTAATCATGGCCCAGATGCAGGCCATCGCCGCGCACGACACTTCCGCGCGCCTGTCCGGGCTTGGGATGCCCACGCTGATCGTGCACGGCACCGCGGACGACCTGATCCCCGTTCAGAATGCCCACGTGCTTGCGGGGCACCTGCCCGCTGCCCACCTTGAGCTCCTCGACGACGCTGGCCACCTCTTCTTCTGGGAGGAGCCTTTGCGCTCGGCCGAGCTTGTTCGGGACCTTGCCGCGGTGCATGCGTAGCCCCGGTCTACTCACGCTCATTCCGCTCGTCGGAGAGCTGCTGCGCCTCGTGGCCCGACTACTCAAACGGCGCCTCGGGCTTCCAGCCTGGTCGGCCGACGAGGCGTACCTGACCAGGCTGCGGGCATGGCGGCGTGCGAGCTGACCGTCCGTACTGACGACGGGGTCATCCTTGCCGGCGAGGAAGCCGGGGAGGGACCGCCGATCGTGCTCCTGCACGGTCTCACCGCCACCCGCCGCTACGTCGTGATGGGTTCCCGGCTGCTTGAGCGCTCCGGGCACCGTGTCATCGCCTACGACGCCCGTGGGCACGGACGCTCGGGTCCGGCGCCGGACCCGACTGCCTACGGCTACGAGCGGCTCGCCCGAGACCTCAAGGCCGTGCTCGATTCTCTAGGGATCGCCCGCGCTGCGTTCGCGGGGGCCTCAATGGGGGCGCATACGATCCTGCGCTTCGCTCTCGCTCACCCTGAGCGCGTGGCTGGGCTCGGGCTCGTGACGCCGGCCTTCGACCCCTCGATGCCCGCCGGCGCCCCTGACGCCCCCGAAGGCGACCGCGACCAGCTCGCGCGCGCGCTGCGTTCCGGCGGGGTGGACGGGTTCGTGCGTGCCTACGACTTCTCCACCGTTCCCCCCGCTTGGCGGGAGACCGTCGAGCAGGTCGTCCGCCAGCGGCTCTCCCTCCACCAGCACCCGCTCGCCGTCGCGGACGCCCTGGAAGTCGTGTCCCGCTCGCGGCCGTTCGAGGATTTCGCCGAGCTGGGGGCCCTCGCTGTGCCCACCGTCGTCGTTGCGAGTCGCGACGAGGTCGATCCCGGGCACCCGCTCGCCGTGGCCGAACGCTACGCGCGGGCGATCCCCGGGGCCACGCTCACCGTCGAGGAGGGCGGGCCGCCCGCGCGTTCTCCGCTTGCGTGGCAGGGGGGGCAGCTTTCGAAGGTCCTCCTGGAGCTCCTCGCCCGCGACGGCGTACGTTCACGGGCCTGATGTTGCGTTGTCGATCTTTCTCTTGGACCCCGACGTGGGGTGTCGCCGGTCTTCTTGTCGGACCCTGTTGCGCGGTGTTGTTGTCTTTCTTTTCGGGGCCTATTTCGCGCGCGTGCGCCCGCGCGCGAAATAGGCCCGATTTTCTTTACATCCACCACCGCCCTGGTCGGGCACGTGGGGACATCGGGGCCGTGCGTTATACATAGGCCATGACCGTACGCGAATGGGACGGCGCCGTCTACGACCGCATCTCCGCGCCGATGGAGGCGCTGGGGCGTGCCGTGCTCGACCGTCTGGAGCTGCACGGCGGGGAGACCGTGATCGACGCCGGTTGCGGCTCGGGGCGCGTCACCGGGGCGCTGCTCGAGCGGCTGCCGCGGGGGCGGGTGATCGCCGTGGACGCCTCCGCCTCGATGGCACAGGCCGCGCGCGAGCGGCTCGCGGGCGCGGGGATCGGCCCGGAGCGCGTGGAGGTGCGGGAGGGGGACCTGCTCGAGCTGGAGGTAGACGAACCCGTGGACGCGATTCTCTCCACCGCGACCTTCCACTGGATCGCCGACCACGACCTTCTCTTCCGCCGGCTGCGCGCCGCGCTTGTGCCCGGCGGGCGGCTGGTGGCGCAGTGTGGGGGGAGGGCAACATCGACGTGCTGCGCGGGGTCGCCCACGCGATCCTGGAGCGCGAACCGTACGCCGAGCACTTCCGCGGCTGGCGCGCGCCCTGGAACTACGCCGGCCCCGAGGCCACCCGCGAGCGCCTGCTTCGCGCAGGCTTCTCATCGGCTGAGTGTTGGCTACAGCCCGCCCCGCAGCAGCCCGAGCACCCGCGCGAGTTCCTCTCCTCGATCGTGCTCGGCCCCCACTACCAGCAGCTGCCCGAGGACCTGCGCGAGCCGTTCATGGACGCCGTACTCGCCGAGCTGGGGGAGCCGGTGGTCGTCGACTACATCCGGCTCAACCTCGACGCCGTGGCGTAGGCGCCTGCCGCCCGTCGCGGAGGTTGGCCAGCCGCGAAGGTCAGCCGTCCTTCTGCGGCAGTGTCGGCCAGCTGCGCGGAGGTCAGCCGTCCGGCTGCGGGGCCCTCACGCCAGCGCCGCCGAGTCAGTCTCGGCCCGCCCGGTGAGCGCCGCGTAGCGCCCGCCCAGCGCCAGCAGCTCATCGTGAGTGCCGCGCTCGACGATGCGCCCGCTGTCGAGCACGAGGATCTGGTCGGCGTCGCGGACGGTTGAGAGGCGGTGGGCGATCGCGATCGTGGTGCGGCCGCGAGAGAGGTCGTCCAGCGCGAGCTGCACCGCGCGCTCGGTCTCCGTGTCGAGCGCCGAGGTGGCCTCGTCGAGGACCAGCACCGGGGGGTTGCGCAGGATCGTGCGCGCGATCGCGATGCGCTGCTTCTCCCCGCCGGAGAAGCGGTACCCGCGCTCGCCGACGGGGGTGTCGTAGCCCTCGGGCAGCGAGGCGATCAGCTCGTGGATCTGCGCGGCGCGCGCAGCCTCTTCGATCTGCCCGTCACTCGCGTCGGGGCAGGCGAAGCGGAGGTTCTCGCGGATCGAGGCGTGGAACAGGTAGGTCTCCTGGGAGACCAGCCCCACCGTGGCCGCGAGCGAGGAGAGTGTCACATCGCGAATGTCCACCCCGTCGATCGCCACGCGCCCGCGCTGGGGCTCGTACAGCCGCGCCACGAGGTAAGCGAGCGTGGTCTTGCCCGCGCCGGTCTCGCCGACCAGCGCGGTGCGCGTCCCGGCGGGGATCTCCGCGTCGATCTCCTGCAGCGTCCACGGCGCGTCGGTGTCGTAGCGAAACCACACGTCTTCGAGCGTGACGTCCCCGACCACGCCCGCCGCGCCCGGTGGCTCCCCGCCAAGTGCGCGGGCGCCAGGTCGCTCGACGATGTCCACGGGCAGGTCGAGGTACTCGAAGATCCGCCCGAACAGCGCCAGCGAGGTCTGGACTTCAAGGCCGACCGACAACAGCGACTGCATCGGGAACAGCAGACGGGTCTGCAGCGTCGTGAACGCCACGATCGTCCCAACCGACAGCGCGTCGTTGCCGTGAGCGATGCTGTAGCCGCCGAACCAGTACACAGCGGCGGGCATGATCGCGAAACTCATCTGCACCGAGGCCATCCGCCAGCGACCGGCCATGCGCGCGCGCACCTCCAGGTTGGCGAGCTCGGAGGACTCCCGCGAGAAGCGATCGACGAGCTCGCCGGAGCGGCCCATCGTTTTGCCGAGCAGGATGCCGGACACCGACAGCGACTCCTCGACGAGCGTGGACATGTCGGCGAGGCGCCCCTGGCGCACCGACTGGATGCGCCGGCGCTCGTTGCCGACGCGGCGCGTCAGCCACACAAAGAACGGCAGCAGCACCAGCGAGAACACCGTCAGCTGCCAGCTCAGCGCGAACATCGCCACAACGGTCGCGATCACGGTGGCGACGGTCGAGACGGTCGAGGTCGCGGTGCTCGTCACGACGTCGTCGATCCCGCCGATGTCGTAGGCGATCCGCGCCTGCACCTCCCCCGAGCGGGTGCGCGTGAAGAACGCCAGCGACATGCGCTGCAGGTGCGCGTACACCGCGGCGCGCAGGTCGTGCATCACGCGCTGGCCGACCTCGTTGGAGATCCACGTCTGTGCGACGCTGATGACGCCGTTGATGATCGCCAGCGCGATCATGCCGGCGACCATCCACGTGAGTAGTTCCAGGTCGTGCCCCAGGATGCCCTTGTCGAGCGCTTCGCGCAGCAAGAACGGCGAGGCGACGCTCAGGATCGAGCCGAAGACGATCAGCCCCAGCAGCAGCGACAGGCGCACGCGGTACGGGATGAACAGGCGGCCGATGCGCCGCAACGAGACCGGTTTGTCGGGGATGTCCTCGGGGCGGAGCTCCTTGCGGGCGCCGGGTGGGCGGGCACCCGATCTCCCGTCGCCGCCGCCGCGGCCCTCGCCGTGGAAGCTCACCGTCGCTCCGCCAGTGCTCGCTTGCGCATCAGATGACTGTATCCACCCGCCGACTCGGGATTTGGGGGGATGGACTCCCGGGTGGGTGGGCCCTAATCCCTGCTCCGTCGGGCGTGTCGCTGCCGTGGAGAGGCGGCGCGCGTTGTTGTCGTACTTACGCGCCCTGCTCACTAGGGTTAAGGCGATGAACCTCTCTTCCACCGAGATCCGTGTGCTGGGCTGCCTCATGGAAAAGCAGCGCACGACTCCGGATGCCTACCCGCTGAGCCTCAATGCGCTGCGGCTGGCGTGCAACCAGTCGACCAACCGCGAGCCGGTGGTGCAGTACGACGACGTCGTGCTCCGCGATGCGCTCCATCGCTTGGAGCGCCGGGGGTATACGCGGCTGGCCAGTGGGGCGGGCAGCCGCGCGCCGAAGTACCGGCACCTGCTCGCCGAAGCATTGCCGATGGCCGAGGATGAGCACGCGGTGATGTGCGTGCTGCTGCTGCGTGGCCCTCAGACTCCCGGGGAGCTCAAGCAGCGCACGGAGCGGATGCACGCCTTCGCCGAGCTCGGCGGGGTGCACGAGACGCTGCACCGGCTGATCGGCCGTGAGCTGGTGGCGGCTCTGGAGCGCCGACCAGGGCAGAAGGAGGAGCGCTATATGCAGCTGCTGGGGGGCGAGGGTGCGGACTCCGAGGCTGCGAGTACCGCAGCACCCGCCCAGCCACTGGCCGCGCCGCCCCCGTTCTCCCCGCCACAGCCCCTCGGCCAGCCCGCCCATCAGGGGAGCGGAGCCGCCGTCGCGGAGAGCCTCGCGACCCTCGCCGTGAAGGCCCTGGAGGAGCGGGTGGCGCGCCTAGAGCGCGAAGTAGCGCAGCTGCGAACAGCGCTGGGAGACCAGCCAAAAGAGGAGGAACAGGATGCAGACCGGCCCGAGGAGACGCTCGAATGGACGTGACCCACGCTACGGCGGTCCTCGCTGCAATCTCCTCCAGCGACACCGCAACGGGGGTCGGCATCCCGCTGGCGCTCGCGGCGGGCCTCGTGTCGTTCCTCTCGCCCTGTGTGCTACCGCTCGTGCCGGGCTACCTCTCGACCGTGATCGGGGTGGCCCCCGCGGACATCCAGGGCGCGGGCGCGCGGCGGGTGCTCGGGCCAAGCCTGCTGTTCGTCGCGAGCTTCTCGCTGATCTTCATCCTCCTGGGGCTCACCGCCACGCAGGTGGGCTCGCTGCTGAACGACCACATCTCGACGCTAAGGACTGTCGGGGGAGTGGTGATCCTGCTGATGGGGGTGCTGTTTCTCGCCACACCCTTCGTCGACGCGCTCAACTTCCAGTGGCACTCGGAGAGGCTGATGCGCCTGGCTGGCCGCGGGGGTCCGCTGCTCGCGGGCGCGGCGTTCGCGATCGCGTGGACTCCCTGCACGAGCATCACGCTCGGGGCGATCCTCACCCAGGCGGCGGTCTCGAGCTCCGCCGCGCACGGGGCGCTGCTGCTCGCCTTCTACTCCGCGGGCCTCGCGATCCCGTTCCTGGCGATCGCGCTGGCGTTCGAGCGGATGACCGGCGCGCTTACGGTAGTAAAGCGCCACTTCCCTGTGATCGTGGGCGTCGGCGGAGCCGTGATGATCGCGCTGGGCCTGTTGATCCTCACGGGCGAGTTCACAGTGCTCAACGCCAGGGCAAACGAACTGCTTCAGGGCACCGGGCTGGACGTTTCGAGCATCTGAGCGTTACGGTAACGCTGTTCCCAGGCTTCTTGGTTACGTTTGGCGTCGCGGATGAAGGGCGAGTAGCCGATCGCCTTGACGATCAACTCGTTGATTTTGGACTCCGGGAAGGGCAGAGGACGCAGTACGTCCACGAATAGCACCACGCGGGTCTCGTCGGTGTCGTTCCAGACCTCGTGGTTGAAGGTGTCGTCAAAGACGATGCTGTGGCCGGCCTCCCAGTGGCGGAGCTCGTCGCCGACGCGGATCCGGCACGCGGTCGCGTCGCGGGGGACGATCAGGCCGAGGTGGTAGCGCAGTACGCCCTTGTAGGGGCCGCGGTGGTCGAGGATGTGCTTGCGGGGGGAGAGGATCGAGAACATCGCCGTGGTCATCCCGGGGATCTCGCGCATCAGCGCTGCCGTGCGTGGGCACATCTCCACGCCGAGCTTTGCCTCGAAGCCGTACCCGTACAGGAAGAACGTCTTCCAGCGGTCGTCGTCGGTGATCTCGACCTGGTCCTTGGAGATGTCCTGGAAGTTGGGCAGCGCCTCGCGGTCCTCCAGCACCCGCTGCAGCTCCTCGCGGATCACCTCCCAGTTGCGCTCGATGTGCGCCACCCAGGGGAAACGCTCGAGCGCGAAGAACTGGGCATCGCCCACCAGCGAGCGCCGCCCGACGAAGCGCTCGATGGGGGCGAGAATCCGTTCTCCTACGGCGATCGTCCATTGGACGACACGATCCCACATGCGACTCAACATATTACGCCCCCTGACGGCCGAGGACCAAGCGGATCAAGGACGCAGCGAGCGAAGTGTGCTTTGCACACGAGCGATCGAGGACGCCGAGCCGCGCCGGTCATCGGCCGTCAGGTCAGGCAGCCTCGCGCAAAGCGGCCAACTCCGGCGACTCGGCGAGCTTCTTCAGCGCGCGCTGCTCCAACTGGGAGGCCCGCTCCGCGGAGAACCCGAGGCGCTTGCCGATCGCGGTCAGCGTCTGCGGGGCCTCGTGGCCGGTGCCGAAGCGCAGGGTCAGCACTGTGCGCTCGGTTTCCGGGAGCTGCGAGATCGCGAGGTGCACGAGGCGCTCGCGCTCGTTCTCATACGCGGTCTCCTCGGGCGGCTCCTGGTCGGAGGGCAGCAGGTCGCCGAGGGCGGTGTCGCCGTCCTCACCCACCTGCTGGTCGAGGCTCACGAGCGCCGCGCGCTGGTGGCGGACTTCCTCAACCTGCTCGATCTCAAGGCCCGTCTCCAGCGCGATCTCCTCGGTGGTGGGCTCCCGCCCGAGGCGTACCGAGAGCTCGCGCTCCACACGGCCCACCTTGCGGGTGCGCTGGGCGACGTGCACCGGCAGGCGGATCGTGCGGCCGGAGTTCTCCAGGCCCCGCTGGATCGCCTGGCGGATCCACAGGGTCGCGTAGGTGGAGAAGCGGAAGCCCTTGCGCCAGTCGAACTTCTCGCTGGCGCGGATCAGGCCGAGCATCCCCTCCTGCACGAGGTCGGCGAGTGGCAGCCCCTGGTTCTGGTAGCGCCGCGCGTTGGAGGCGACCAGCCGGAGGTTGGAGTTGATCATCAGTTCCTTGGCGTGCAGGTCCCCGCGCTCGATCCGCTGGGCCAGTTCGATCTCCTGGTCGGGCGTGAGCAGGGGGTAGCGCCGCGAGTGCGCGAGCAGCTGGTCGACCGACTCGGGGATGAAGCTTTCGGGCTCCGCCGCCACCGGACGTGGGCGGCTGGGAGGCGCCGGACGGGCCTCCTCGTAGGTGGGGTCGAGCGCGACGGTGCTCGCCACCGGTCCCTCGGCGGTCTCGAGAGTGTCTAGTGTGGTGATCTGGGGCTTATCGTCTGACATGGTGCTTGTTCTTTCCTATGGGGCTCGGTCCTTAGAATGCCGATGCCTGGAGTCGGAATTATAGGGCACAGTAGTTGCGTTGTCAATCATTCTCTTGGAGTGGTCTCGCGGCAGCTATCCTCCACCTTGTATACGCGGAGGCTTTCCCCTTGGAGACCGTCGGCCTCCCCGGAAGTTGCTGTCCCTACAAGAGTGAGCTACCCGTCGGGCCAGTGGGTTATGCGGTCGTTACGGCTAGTGGTGAGCTTCTTATTCGCGCGCAAGGTCGAGAAACCTGCGCCGCTTGCTGTTCGACTCATCGGACCGCCACCACGATCGCCCAAGCTTCGCGGCCTCAGGCTGGCCGGGTTGACCGTCCGCCCCGACCTTGCGTGGGTGCTCAAGAACCGGGAGGCGCCGCGAGGGCTCCATAACGCGGTACGTACGCTCGCCGATGTGGAGACGGCCTGCCGGCCAAGCCCTACGAGGCCGGCGTGTGTTCGGCCCCGGTCTTCGTCGTGAAGACCGATGCGCCGCTGCTGCCCAGCGCGCGGCGCACGAGCCCCGGCAGCAGCAGCCGCGCGGCGCCGGCGAGCGCGTAGGCGCGGGGCACGTAGCGCTCGGGTCGCCGGCGCAGGCCGGCATCGAGGATCGCCTCCGCCGCGCGGTCGGGCGTGGAGACGGTCCACGCGGTGGCCCTCCGCGCGGTCAGCTCGCGGGCGGGGAAGCCCTCGGTGGCGATGAAACCGGGGAACACGATGCCCACGTGCACGCCGTGGGCGTGCTCCTCGGCGTAGAGCGCGTCGCTCCAGCCGGTGAGCGCGAACTTGCTCGCCGAGTAGGAGCCGGTGCCGGGCCGGGCGACGCGCGCGGCGGTGCTCGATACGTTGACGATCGCGCTCGGCGCCGAGGCGCGCAGCAACGGCAAGAGCGCCTCGGTCAGCCGCACGGGCGCGTCGAAGTTGAGCTCCATCGTGCGCCGCACGTTCGCGTACCCACCCTCCGCGAAGCGCGCGCGCCACGAAGCCCCGGCGTTGTTGACGAGCAGCGTCAGGCGCCCCCCGCAGTGTTCCTGCACGTGTGCGAGGACGCGCGCGGGCGCGTCCTCGTCGGTCAAGTCGAGCGCCAGGCAGCTGCACGGCACGGGCAGCGTCGCCGCCAACTCGCGCAGGCGCTCCTCGCGGCGCGCGACCAGCACCAGGTGTGACCCGGCCCCCGCGGCTGTGTGCCCGGCACTGCCGTTCGCGGAGGCGGCCCCGCCCGCAGTCGGCAGCTCGCGCGCCAGACGCCGCGCCGTCGCCTCCCCGATGCCGCTGGAGGCGCCCGTGATCACCGCGACGAGTGGTCCGCTCACGGCCGCGACCTTACAGCAACCGCCCCGGCGCCGACTGAGCCCGACGCTGGGGTCCGCTGTAGCTGACTGAGCCGGAACCGAGCGACGACCCCGGGGCGATCAACCGGAGTGGACCGAGCCTGGCGCCGATCGCACCGCCGCCCGGTACTCTGTGGTCATGGAGCCCTCGGGCCAGATGCTGCCGGTCGAGGGCCACCGCCTGACGGGCATCTCACCCCGGGCGTTCCAGCACCCGGCGGACCGCGCTGCCACCGCGGCGTTGAGCTCGATCCCGTACCTGGACACGGTGGTGCGCAAGCTGATCGAGCTGGGCTACGAGCGTGCGCTGCGCCAGAGCTACCTGGGCTCCGCGGTGCGGCTCTCCGAAGAGCAGTTGGGAGACGTGTGGCGCGAGCACGCGATTGCCTACGCCACGCTCGACATGGCCGACGTGCCCGACCTGTACCTGACCCAGTACCCCTCGCCGAACGCGATGGCGATCGGCTCCAAGCGCCCGATCGTGGTGGTGCAGTCCGAGCTCGTGAGCCTGCTTGACGTGGGCCAGCGCCGGGCGGTGTTCGCCCACGAGGCCGCCCACATCCTCGCCGACCACCAGCTGTACCGCACGGCGCTCTACATCCTGATGCTGTTGACGCGCACCTCGCGGCTGCTGCTGCCGCTGGCCCCGATTCGCACCGCGCTGATGGAGTGGGAGCGTGCCACCGAGTTGAGCGCCGACCGCGCCGCGGCGCTCGTCACGCGCGACCCGCTGACGGTGTGTCGGACGTTGATGTGCCTCTCCGCCGGCGCGATGGTCGACGAGCTCGACCTCGACGTGTTCATGCGCCAGGGCCTCGACTACACCGAGAAGGGCGGCGGCCTGGAGCGCCTCACGCGTCTGCTGATCGACCTGGGCCTCAGCCACCCGATGCCGGTGAAGCGCACGCACGAGCTGATGGCGTGGGTGCGCTCGGGGGAGTTCGACCGGATCGTCGCCGGCGAGTACCCGACCCGCGACGAACCCGTCGACGCCCGCGCGGAGGGCTCCGACGCCGTCTCCCACTACTCCGAGCGCTTCCGCGACGCCTTCAGAGACGCCGGCGAGTCGATCAACTCCGTCGGTCAGGAGCTCGCGGGCTGGTTGCGGGGATCGGGTGGGGGAGACGTGGAGGACGAGGAAGGCGATGAGGACGACGATGAGGCGTAGGCCTTACGAGCGCCACTTCCCCTGCCCGTAGCGCGCGAGCTCCAGCCGTGCGATCACGCCGCGGTGAACCTCGTCGGGGCCGTCGGCCAAGCGCAGCGCGCGGGCCACGGTCCACGCGGCGCCCAGGGGGAAGTCATCACTGAGGCCACCGCCGCCGTGCAGCTGCATCGCCATGTCCACGACTCGCTGGGCCATGTTGGGCACAGCGACCTTGATCTGGGAGACGGCCCCCAGCATCTGAGGCGAAGCGGTGTCAATCAGCCAGGCGGCGTGCAGAACGTGCAGGCGTGCCTGGTCGATCGCGATGCGGGCGTCGGCGATCCGCTCGCGGTTGCCGCCGAGGTTGGCCAGCGGCTTGCCGAACGCGACTCGCTCGGTGGCGCGGCGACAGGCGAGCTCCAGCGCCAGCTCAGCCAGGCCGATCAGGCGCATACAGTGGTGCACGCGCCCCGGGCCGAGGCGCGCCTGGGCGATCGCAAACGCCTGGCCGGGCCCGCCGACGATCGCGCTCGCGGGCAGGCGCACGTCGGTGAAGGAGACCTCGCCGTGCCCGCCGGGAGCGTCGTCGAAGCCCATCGCGGAGAGCATCCGCTCGACCTTCACCCCGGGGGTCTCGAGCGGGACGAGCACCATCGAGTGCTGGTGGTAGCGGTCGGCGGCGGGGTCGGTGAGCCCCATGAAGATCGCCACCTTGCAGCGTGGGTGTCCCACGCCGGTGCTCCACCACTTGCGCCCGTTGAGCACGACCTCCTCGCCGTCGAGCGTCGCGGTGGCCTGCATGTTGGTGGCGTCCGAGGAGGCCACGTCGGGCTCGGTCATGCAGAACGCCGAGCGGATCTCCCCCGCGAGCAGCGGCTCCAACCAGCGCTCCTGCTGCTCGGGGGAGCCGAAGTGCAACAGCACCTCCATGTTGCCAGTGTCCGGGGCGTTGCAGTTGCACACCTCGGAGGCGATCAGCGAGCGGCCCATGCGCTCTGCCAGCGGGGCGTACTCGACGTTCGTAAGCCCCGCGCCCTGGACCTGCCCGCCGACCTCAGGGCCGCCGGGCAGGAAGAGGTTCCACAAGCCCTCCGCGCGTGCCTTGGCCTTGAGCTCCTCGATCGCCGGGTGCACGACCCAGGGATCGGCGCGGGCGAGTAGCTCGCGGTGGTAGGGCTCCTCGCGGGGCGCCACCTCGCGCTCGAGGAACGCGCTCAGGCGCTCGAGCAGCTCGCATGCCCGGGGGGAGTGCTCAAAGTCCATCACCGCACCTCGAGGACGACCTTGCCAGTGGCGCGCCGCTCGTCGATCTCCTGCAGCGCCTCCGCGGTGCGCTCCAGCGGGAAGCGCGCGCCGACGAGCGGGCGCACGAAGCCCGCGTCGATCAAGCGGTCGAGCCGCTCGCCGATCTCGCGGCAGAGCTCGGGGCGCGCGAGCGCGTAGGCGCCCCACCCGGCGCCGACCACCTCCACGTTGCCGAGCAGCAGCCGGTTGACACGCACCTCGGGGATCGAGCCGCCGGTGAACCCGACCACGACGAGGCGCCCGTCGGGGCGCAGCGAGCGCAGGCTGTCGGTGAAGCGCTCGCCGCCGACGGGGTCGAGCACGACGTCCACGCCACCGCCGGTGAGCGCCTTCGCCTCGTCCCTCCAGGGCCCGTCGGAGCGCAGCACCTCACCGGCGCCCGCCGCGCGCGCCACCTGCTCCTTCGCGTCGGAGGAGACGACCGCGATCGTGCGCGCACCGAGGCCGGCGGCGACCTGCAGCGCCGCGGTGCCGACCCCGCCGGCTGCCCCGTGTACGAGCACGGTCTCGCCCTCCCGCAGGCGCCCGCGCAGGGCGAGCGCGAACAAGGCGGTGTGGTAGTTGAGGATCAGCGCTGCGCCCTGCGCGAAGTCGAGCACGTCCGGCAGCGGGAAAGTCAGGAAGGGGGGCGCGACGGCGACCTCGGCGAAGCCGCCGAGCGCGCAGAACGCGGCCACGCGCTCACCCGCGGCGGGCGCCCGGAGGCCCGATCCCTGCTCGTCCCCCGCGGGCGCGCTGCGCACCACCCCGGCGACCTCGCTGCCTGGGATGAACGGCAGTGGCGGTTTGAGCTGGTACTCACCGCGTGTCTGGAGCACCTCGGGGAAGGAGACGCCGGCGGCGTGCACGTCGATCACGACGCCGCCCTCCGGGCTCAGGGGATTCGACGAGCTCTCGGGCTCGGGCAGGTCGAGCAGTCGCAGCGCGCCGGCGGGGCCGCTGAGCTCCACGATCTGAACCGCTCTCATCGCATCTCCTCTGTGTGCTGTGGCCGGGGGGAGGGCACATTCAACACACTTGAAGTGCGCGGGGGGCTGCGGTTCCTGCCGGGCGGGGCGCAGTTGGTCTCGGTCTCGGGGCGGGGCGGCCAGTGGGCCGCGGCCGCTGCCGAGGGGTGGGAGACCGATCCCCCGGCTTCACCGTCGCCGTGGGCAGAGCACGGTCGTGTGGGCGCTGGCATGGGTCGTGTCCTGGAAGGTGAAGCGGGCGGCGAACCTGAAGCCGCCGGGGGGGCAGGTGCGGGGCAGGACGATGCCGCGGGGGTGGTAGGGGAGGTAGCGGCCGCGGACGCGTTCGTAGTAGGTGATGTGCTCGGGGCCGATCGTGGTGGAGAGCTTGACGACGGCGGCGTCGGGCGCTCCGGGGAGCGTGGGGACGAGCGGGATCGTGGTAGAGAGGTTGCCGCCGTAGGGGTCTGAAGCGGGGAGCACGAGCCCGGGGAAGACGATCTGCGCCGCGACGGGCGTCACGCCGACGGCGTAGAAGACCAGCCCGAGGTGCCCTTCGTTGAGCTGGGCCATGAAGACCTTGGTGGTTGCGGTCTCCTGCAGGATCTCGGGGCCGAAGGGGACCTCCACGAGTCCGGCGCCGTAGCCCATCTGGGACTCGGAGGGGCAGCCTTCGGGGCCGAGTTCTTCGAGGATCGTGGCGGTGCAGGTGGCGAGGCCGAGGCCGCTGGTGGCGAGGCCGAGGTTCGCCGGGTAGAGCAGTTCAACGCCGGTGAGGGGGGAGGGCACGTGGCCGGTGGTGGTGGAGACGGTGAACGCGAACGCGATCGTGGTGCCCGCGCCGAGCTGCTCGGGCGTGAGCGAGGCGTGGAGCTTGACCGTTTGGGCGGCGCCGGCGGTGGCCGGCAGGCACGCGCAGCAGATGAGCACGAGCGCGGCCAGCGCGGTTACAAGGAGCGTTCGGATTTCGAAGACCGTTCTCCTCATACCTGCACAAACCATACAGCTTGGACATCCCGCCTAGCAGGCATGTTTCTGACTATTGTCTGTCGCTGTGGTCGGTTCGTGGGTGACGACCGGTGCAGCGCGGCTTGCCAACGGCCTCGCGGACGTCCGGCGGGCAGAGGTTGGCGCGCGGCCCGGCGACTCGAGTGGGCACCACCCGCCCTTCTCGGCTCGCGGACCTCAGGCGAGCGAAAGTCGGTCGGAGGGGATCAGGGTTGAGCTCCCGTCAGCCCCTGACGATCTGCGGCGTGGCCTGGCCGCGTTCGATGCGGGTCCGCTCGACGGCGGCGACTCCCTCGAACTCGGGTACGCAGGAGCCCCGCAGCCGCGAGTCGGGGACCAACGGACGCACGAGCCGTGCCGCGGCGAGCGCCGCCCGGCACCCTGCCGCGTGCGCGGGGGTGTAGCGCAGGCCGTACAGATCCCGCACCTGCGGTGGCAGCGAGCCGAGCATCACGAGGTCGTGGACGCGCTTGGCGAGCAGCCGCGAGGGCGCCGTGGGGATCTGGAAGGCCGAGGCGTGACCCATGTAGCGGGCCTCCTCGGTGAGGAACAGGTCGGGGCCCGCAAGCTGGCGCTCGTACCACGCGCGGAACTCCCGGTAGGTGGGCGGAAGACTCTCGCGGGGAGCGCGGAAGAGCTCCGCGAAGCGGATGTAGTCCTGCCACAGCGCTTCGCGCTCGCTGTCGGCCAGGGGGCCGACGAGGTGCTCGTAGAACCACTGCGCCGAATCAGCGATCACGGCGACCGTCCACAGCATCAGCTCGGGGTCGAGCGCCGAGTAGGGGGTGCCGGCAGGGTAGTGGGGGCCCGCGTCCTCGGGGAGCGAGCCGACCACGCGCTCGTGCATGCGGTGGGTTGCCGCAAGCGCACGGTCGGCCTCGGCGCGGGAGCCGAAGAAGACCGTCTCGAACATCGCGGCGGTGTGGGTGATGCGCCGGAAGGGGTTGAGCTTGTTGTGTGTGTGCAGCGAGGTCCCCACGTAGTTGAGCGGCTTCAACGCGCCGATGCACAGCGCGCGCTGCCCGTACATGAGGCCCACAGCCCGCTCTTCGTGCACCCCTCGCAGCGTCGACTGCCCACGTGGGAAGTAGCCGTCGTCCACGCCGCCAACTCTAATGGTTACGGCGGGCCGGGCGGGCCGGGGTCAGCCTATGAGAGCAGTGGGCGGCAGCCTACGGCGGGGAGGCTGCCACTGCACGAGGGGCCGCCATCGGAAATGCCGTGGACTACGCTCGCTGCCACGCTGCGAGGCGCACCAGCGTCCCGGCGCCGACGGCCCGCGCGGTGAGGATGCAGGTGTGGCCGGCTTCGCGCCAGGTCACGACCGTCGGGTTGGCGGCCCGCACGACGTGAAAGCTCACACCGTGACGCTCGATCGTGGCACTCCCGGCGGGAACGGCCAGGGCGGCGCCGGAGACGATCGAGTACCAGACCCGCCCCGCGCCACGGTGGGTGTAGAAGACCGTGGTGACCGTGCGCCCGGCAACCGTGTCGGTGCGGGCGCCGGCCGTCTGCCAGCCGAACCGGTCGCCCCAGTAGGGGAAGGCGATCCCCGCGGCGGAGGACGCGAGCTGGTTGGGGTTGCGCCGGCTCTGCGGCGGCGGCGGCTGCGTCGAGGGGCGCACCCCCGCACTCGAGGCCTGCAGCAGGGTGGGTACGGCGGTGGGGGTGCCCGAGCCGCCCGTCAGCGCCAGGACCACCGCCACCACTGCAACCGCCGCCAGCGCCACCGCGGCACCCGCCTGCAGTCGCGCAGGCACCGTGCGCCGCCGCCGGGTGCGCGTGGAGCGGGGGCCGGTGCTCTCAGGCTCCTCCCCGCCGGCCGTCGCCGTCTCGATGGAGCGGCGCAGCAGGGGGGGCGCCTGGACGCTCTCCAGCGAGCGCACGATCGCCACGGCGCGGCGCTGGCGCTCGAGCTCGGCGGCCAGGTCGGGGGAGTCGGCAACCTGGGCGAGCAGCTGCTCACTCCGCGCAGCCGGCAGCGTGCCGTCGGCGAGCGCGGCGAGCTCGGCGTGGGTGTCCTCGGGCTTGTGGCTCATAGGGGCCCTCGTTGAGTAAGACGCCGCCGGGGGGGCCGACCTTCCCGCTGGGCGCGCGCTGCCGCGGCTGAACGATCCTCGGGGGCGGGCTCCAGGCCGGCGGCCGGCTCCGCCTCGGGCGCGGCGTTTTCGGGCGTGGGCTCCTCGTCGGATGCAGGCTCCCCACCGGGCGTGGCCTCGTCTTCGAGCTCGGGTGCCTCACCGGGCGTGGCCTCCTCGTCGAGCACGGGTGCCTCACCGGGGCTGTCCTCGTCCTCGGGCGCGGGTGCCTCGCCGGGCGTGTCCTCGCCCTCGGGCGTGAGCCTGCGCGCGACCTGCTCGCGGGCGCGGAAGACGCGCGTGGCGATCGTCGCCTCCCGGGTCTCGAGGGCAACCGCGGCCTCGCGGTAGGAGAGCCCTACGAGGTCCACGGCGACCAGCGCGAGGCGGTAGCGCTCGGGCAGCGCCGCGATCACGGCGAAAACCTCCTTCGCCTGGAAGGCCTCCTCGGGGCGCGCCCCGGTGCGCGGGTCCACCGGTTCGAGCTCCTCGAGCGGCACACCCCCGGTGCGCGGCCGACGCGCGGCGGTGCGACGTTCGGTGAGGAAGGTGTTGCGCAGCACCGTCATTAGGTAGGCGAGCTCGTCGTGGCCGCGCAGCCGCCGGGGACGCGCGAGCACGCGCGCGAACGTCTCCTGCACGAGGTCCTCGGCGTCGTGCGGCGAGCCGCACAGCGCCCACGCCGCGCGGTAGAGACGGTCGAGGTGGCGCGGCAGCGACTGGGGATCGAGCGCAGGCACCAGGCACGACTGTAGCGGCCAGTGCGCAAGGTGGTGAAAGGTTTGTGCCCACGGTGGAGTCTGGAGGAGTGAAGCAGCGCCACGTTGAAGTAGTGCCAACGCAAGCAGCGTCAACCAACGACCCAGGAGGTCAGGGTGCGACACCCGTCCACGTTTGCAGCAGCCACCCTCGCAGCCGTCGGGCTCGCCTTCGCGGGGTGCGGCTCGAGCTCGAGCAAAACCGAAGCGGGCGGCTACTCCTCGGCCGCGACGTCCGCGTCGCAGAAGGCGGCCGCCACCACGCCGAGTTCCAGCAGTTCAGCGGCCACGGGGACAGCGGTGACGACCGTACACACGAGCCTCGGCACGGTGCTCGCGGCGGGCCCGAAGCGGCTGACGGTGTACCTGTTCGCGGCTGACACCGGCGCAGCCTCCACGTGCTCGGGCGCCTGCGCGCAGGTGTGGCCGCCAGTGACCACCAGCGGCGCCCCAAAGGCCGAAGGCGGCGCGCAGGCGGCGGACTTGGGCACGATCACACGTGCGGACGGGACCAAGCAGCTCACCTATAAGGGCCACCCGCTCTACTACTACGTGAGCGACCAGCAGTCGGGTGAAACCACGGGGCAGGGTGTCAACAGCTTCGGCGCACCGTGGTACGTGCTGGCGCCAAGTGGGAGCGAGATCAACTGAGCGACTGGGAGGGATGTCCCACAGGCGCCGATCACGCACACGAGACGCACACACCACAGAGGCACAACGCAAAACACGCAACAAGACAGAGAGAGTCGGAGAAAAGGGAGTGCGGACATGGGCAGGATGAAGATGCACGCGGCGTTCGCCCTGCTTGCGGTGACCGCAGTCGCGGCGCCGGCGGCCGCGGTCCTCAGTCCGCTCGCCCAGGCGGGAGCGGGTGGCGCCGGCGCGCGCGGCGCGAGCTCACGCGAGGTGGTCCTCAAAGGGCTGCGGTTCCACCCGAGCACGATCACCGTCAACCCCGGTGAAAGCGTGACGTGGGTGTGGGAGGACGGCGACATCGAGCACAACGTGACCGGCGGCAGCTTCCGCTCACGCACGCAGGCACACGGCTCGTTCACGGTGCGGTTCACGCACGCGGGGACGTTCGACTACCGCTGCACGATCCACGAAGGGATGGTCGGCAGAGTGATCGTTCGCTGAGCGAAGCCCACCTGGGCGCACCGGGAGGGCGCCGCCGGCCGTGGGAAGAATCGCGCAACGCCGGCGCGTCGGGAAGGATCGAGCGGCCCCCGGAGTCACAGGTGTCGAAGGAGCCCCTGTCAGGGCCGCAGGACCCCGGTGAGCGGTCGCCAAGGAACGGCGACCGCTCACCGGCCGGGTTTTCGCGCGCGGCGGGTCCGTCGCGGCCTCCGAGGCTGGCTCAGTCCTCGCCGCTCTCGACGAGCAGCGCAAAGGTGGGGCAGGCAAGGGCGGCGCGGCGAGCGTGAGCGAGCAGCTCGGGGGGAAGGGGGCCGCCGTCGAGCAGCGGGTAGCCCCACTCGTCGAGCGAGATGCGCTCAGGCAGCAGCTCAGCGCACAGCCCGTGCGCGGCACAGGCGATGGGGTTGACGCGCAGGCGGTGGCTCATCGGCGTGGGGGGCTCGCGAGGCGGGTCGGGAGACGCCCACGCTCCCGCCCAGCCTCCTGCAGCACGCGGCGCGCGGGAGCACGGGTGCTGGAGGAGGAGTGGACTCCGTCACCCGTGCCGCCACCACCCCCGGCACGGGGGCGGGGTAGCTCGGAGGGCCGAGCACAGGCGGCGCAGGGGCCGTGGTGAGCGTGGGCAGCGAGCTCATCGGCGAACACGTCGAGCGCGCTCGCGACGAGGCGAGCGGCACCGTCGGGGTGCGAGCAGGCACCGCGACCGTTGACGAGGGCGGCGAGGCTCGCAAGGCGTTGCGTGGCGCCCCGTCCGTCCAGAGTGGCCGCTCCACCCGAGGCGCCCCGCCGACCACGGACGCCTCTCCGCTGGGAAGCCGGCCCTCCGGACGCGTCGTCGAGCACGAGCTGCTCGAACACGGAGGCGAGGGCGTCGAGGCCGAACACGCAGGGCCCGCACTGGCGTGCGGACTCCGAAGCGAGCCAGCGCACGAGACGGGCGAGCTCGGCGACGGGACAGGCGTCGGCGGAGAGCAGCACGACGACGCCGGCCCCGAGCGTGGCGCCGTGGGGCGCGAGGTGCTCGTCGGAGAGCGCGACACCGCGCAGCAGCGAGGCGTCGAGCCAGGTGCCGGCGTAGCCGCCGAGCAGCACGGCGCGCAGCGGCGCGGTGGCGCCCCCGGCGGCGTCGAGCAGGGCGAGAAGGGGGGAGCCGTACTCGAGCTCGTAGACACCGGGGAAGGCGACGGGCCCGGAGAGCGTGACGAGCGCGGACCCGGGCTGCGCGGGGGTCCCAAGCTCGCGAAACCAGTCCGACCCGTGCCGCGTGAGCAGCGCGAGGTGGGCGAGGGTCTCGACGTTGGAGACCAGCGTGGGCCGTCCGCGCACCCCGCGGGCGGGGGGCCGCGGCGGGGTGAAGGTCGGCAGCGGGGAGCCGCCACCGAGGAAGGAGACGAGCGCGGACTCCTGCCCGGCGACGTACCGAGAGGGCACCGCAACCAACTGGACGGAAGGCTCCCCGCGGCGGGGAGCCCCACGTTCGGCGAGCGCGAGCGCACAGGCGTCGAGCGCGGCGGGGGCCGACTCACAGACGCCGAGGAGAACCTCGTGCGCACCGACCGCGGCGGCGGCGAGCAGGGCGCCATCGAGCACAAGGTGGGGGAGGCACCGCAGCAGCGTGCGGTCCTTGGCGCTCGCGGGCTCGCCCTCGGCGCCGTTGACGACCACGACGGGCCGCCCGCCGAAGGGGGGGCGGGAGGCCCCGGCGACGGCGCGCAGCTTGGTGGCGAGGGGGAAGCCCGCCCCGCCTCGGCCGCGCAGGCCGGACGCCTCGACGAGGTCGAGCAGCGCGGAGGACCCGCGCCTGCCGCGGGAGGGTGGGCTTCCCAACAGCGAGGGAAGCGGCCCGTGCAAGGCGAGGTGGTCAGCGAGCGTCAGCGCCCCGCGGGCAGGGATCCCAGCAAGCAGCCGCGGTAGCCCGGCCGGTGGACCGTCGGGGCCGGTGGAGCGCTTGGCGAGAGATCCGTAACCGCTCACAGGGAATCCTTCGCTCGCCTCAGCCGCCGCCGTCTCATGGGCTCACCACGGGGCGGGAGGAGGAGCGGGCCGCGGAGGAGTGGCCCAACAGCGAGGCGGGGGTCCCAGAGCGCCGCGCCCAGCCGGAGCCGAGCGGCCCGGAGGGCAGCCACAGCAGGAGGCCCACGGTGAAGGCGGCGCAACCCCCGAGCGCGAGACCACGTACGCGCGCCGGCGCCGCCCACGAGCCGAGCGTGCGCACGAGCACAGCGGTGAGGACGACTGCGAGACAGACGGCAGACAGCACGAGCAGCCAGGCCGACCGGACGTCCGAGCCGGTCCCGAGCGCGTGCAGCAGCGCAACAGGCCAGCAGGCGTAGACAAGCCAGTGCGCAGCACGCCACACGCGAGCCCCGACGCGGACGCGCAGCAGGCTCGTGAGGATCACGGCGAGCAGCAGGTCGAACGCGACGGCGCCGAGCCCCAGCCAGAAGGGCCGGTAGGGGCTCACGAACGGCACGAAGGCCGCGAGCAGCGAGATCGGCGCGAACGTGTCGAGCACCGCGGTGAGGATGTGCAGCACGAGGAACACGAGTGCGAGCAGCGAGACGAAGCGGTGCAGGCCGTCCACTACAAAGCGCGGCCAGCGCGGCGAGGACCAGCGCTGCACGTCGACGACACCGAGCGCGACGGCGAGCGTCAGGAGCAGCAGCGCGACGGCGCCGGTGGACCGGGTGAGGTACCAGGCGAACGACGGGCCGACCGAGGCCAGGGGGGAGAGGGGGGTAGTCATAGGGGATCGTCCACGTGTGTGGGTACTGCCCCGAGCGGGTGCGTGCGGGGCATCGTGCCCCGCGTCGGCTCGTCAGGTGGTCCTCCAAGCGTCACCTCCGCTCACCCGACCGGAGAGCGCGGAGGGTGCCGAGCGGACGCGCCCCGCATCTGCGGGGACCCCGGCCGCCGCACGGGGGTCGAAGCCGGGCTGGCTGAAGCTCCACGCTGCGCCCGGACGGGCCGGGGATGCGCCACCGGGTCCTCGGGCCAGTCGCCGAGACGGAGCACGGCGCCGTCGTGGGCGACAAGGCGCGCGGGCAGTCCGAGCCGGTCCAGCCAGGCGGGCGCACGGTCCTGGCGCACAAGCGCGGCGGTGGCGGCGGTGTTCGCGTCGGCGCAGGTGGCAGCGGCCACGCTGGCGGTGCGCCAGGGTCCGCGCACGGGGACGCCGGCGGCGGGGTCGATCAGGTGGTGCGCGGTGGCACCGTCGTGGCGCCAGCGGCGCACGGCGGTGGAGGAGGTCGCGAGGCCGCCGGAGGCGATCGTGACCGTCTGCCCCGGTGCGAGGGGCCCGGCGCGGTGGTCGTCGGTGACGTGGATGCGCCAACCGCCCGCGGGGGCGGCGCCGGCGGTGGCGAGGTCCCCGCCGAGGCCGACGAGCACCCCACAGCCACACGCGGCGTGCACAGCGCGCGCGGCGCGGTCAGCGGCCCACGCTTTGGCGGTGGCGCCGAGGTCGAGCACCACGCCGCGGGGGACGCGGACGGTGTGAAGCGTAGTGTCGAGCTCGACCGTCGTGTAGCCGCTGCGCAGCGCCGCGCTCACCCGAGGAGCGGGTCGCGAGTCGTACTCCGCACCGCCGGCCTGAAAGTCGGGGGCCGGCTCCAGCAGCCGCCAGTCGCGGTCGTAGCCGGCGAGTACCAGGGCGGCGCCGACGGTCGGGTCGACGTCGCCGTCGGTCAACTCCGCGGCGCGCAGGGCGACCAGGAGCGCCTCGGTCAGCAGCGGGGCGACCGGCACGGGCCGCCCACCGGCACGGGCGTTCACGCGGCAGAGGTCGGAGTCTGGGCGAAAGCGGCTACAGGCGCGGTCGAGCGCGTCGAGCTCGCGCGTGAGGATCGCACTCGCGCGGGGCAGCCAGAGAGGGTCGAGGACGCGCAGCACGACGCTCGTGCCGAGCGCCTCCCAGCGCGCCGTCGCCGCCGCGGCGGCTGGTGTGGAGGGCTGGTGCGGGTCGCAGCGCATGGTGCGGGAGCCCTCACGATGCGCCGGAGACGACAGTGCCGCTTTCCTGTGCGGGGGTCGATTCCTGGGAAGGGGTGGAGGATGCTTGGGTAGGCGCAGCTTTCTGGGAGGGCGTCGCCTGTTGGCTCGGGGTCGCCTCCTGCGAGGGTGTGGCCTCCTGCGAGGGCGTCGATTCCCGCGCTGGCGCTCCCGACGACGCTTCCCCGGAGGGTGTCGCGGAGGAGGCTTCCCCGGAGGGCGTGGATTCCCGGGTCGGCGCCACTTCCTGGGGCGTGGTGGACTGCGGAGCCTGCGCAGGGGGCTGCAGTGCGGGCGAGGAGCTCGTGGAGGTCCCCGAACCCTGCTGGTGGGAGGCACGTGCCCGCTGGGCCGCGACCGCGACGGAGCCGTCGGTCGTCTTGAGCGTCCTGCCGGGGAAGGCGGAGGCGGCGACTGCGGTGAGCACGCCGGTGAGGGCCGCGCTGCCCGCGAGCAGCCAGCGGTTGGCGCGGGCCAGCCGGCGCAGAGCGGCGTCGCGGGAGCGGGGTGTGTGGTCAGGGTCGGACATCGGAGCGAGGGGTCGGGTGGCGAGGCTACGACTCAGTGTTCCCGCGTTGCACAAGCTCGAACTAAAGGGCAGGTGAGAAGTTCCATAAGAGGTCGTGTGCTCGACGTAAGAACTCGAGGGGGGAGCATCCGGCCAGCGTCGGCGTGGCCGCCAAGAGCCGCGTGGGCGCTCGATGAGAGAGCTCATAGAGTCCCTACCACCACGACGGGCGCCATACCGGTGGCCCCTATCCTGGGCTGGGTGCAGCGTTCCACGGAGCCCCGAGCGCAGGTGGCCCTACCGCAGGCAACGGTGCGACCGTCGATCCTGCTGGTCGAGGACGAGCCGGGGATCGTCGACTTCGTGCGGCGTGGGATGGAGGCTGAGGGCTTCGAGGTCCGGGCCGAGCACGACGGGGCGGAGGGGGAGCGCCGCGCGTTGCAGGAGAGCTTCGACGCGGTCGTCCTCGACCTGATGCTCCCCAGCCGCGGCGGCATGGAGGTGCTCGCCGCGCTGCGTGCCGCCAAGCCGACGCTGCCGGTGATCGTGCTGACCGCCAGAGGCGAGGTGGAGGACCGCGTCGCGGGTCTCGACGGAGGCGCGGTGGACTACCTGGTCAAGCCCTTCTCGCTAGCGGAGCTGCTGGCGCGGGTGCGCGCGCAGCTGCGCAGCGCCGCGCAGGGCGCGCCCACCACGCTGCGGGTGGAGGACATCGAGGTGGACCTCCTCAGCCGCAAGGTGCGCCGGGCGGGGGAGCCGGTGCTGCTCTCGACGACCGAGTTCGAGCTGCTCGTGTACCTGGGGCGCCACCGCGGCACGGTACTCTCGCGCGAGCGGATCCTGAGCGCGGTGTGGGGCTACCAGCACGACCCGGCGACGAACATCGTGGACGTGTACGTCGGGTACCTGCGCCGCAAGCTGCGCCGCCCCGACAGCCCGGCGCCGATCCACACCGTGCGCGCGGTGGGATACCGCCTGGGCCGTGCCGGCTGAGCGCTCCACCAGCCCCCGCACCCGACCCCGCTCTAGGCCCGTGCGCCCCGCCAGCCTGCGCTGGCGGCTGGCCGGATGGGTGGCGCTGGTGGTGGTGCTCTCCACCGGGGTCGCGTTCGTGGCGGTCTACCGCGGCACCGGCACCCAGCTGCACCGGCAGATCGACAGCGAGATCGCGGGCGACGCCGGCGCGCTCGCGCACGCGCTTGCCTCCTCGGGTGCGCGCACACCCGGCCAGACGCTCTCCGCCGCCCGCGACTACGTCGGCGGCCGGCCCTTCGGCGCGAGCTCGACGCTGCTGTTCGCGACGGTCCCCGGCGCCGGGACCGCCACCAACACGCCGGAGCTGTTCGGCAACCCCACGCCGGACGACGGGGAGAGCGTCGCGGTGCAGGAGCAGGAGAACCGGCTCTCGCACAGGCTGCTCACCGTGGGCGTGGGGTTCTCCACCCTGAACCTGCCGGACGTCGGCTCCCTTCGCGTGCTCAAGCGGGAGGCGCTCGTTCCCGGTGGCCGAGCGCACGCCGGGCAGCTCGTGACGATCGGCGTGGGGGAGTCGCTGGCGAGCGTGGCCCACGCCCAGCGGGGCGTGGCGCGGGCGTTCATCCTTGCGGGCCTGCTCACGCTCGCCGGAGCGCTGCTCGCCTCGCTGGCGATCGGCGCGCGCTTCTCGCGCCCGCTGCGGCGGATGGCCGCGGTGGCGGCGCAGGTGGACGCCGGCGACCTGCACCCGCGGATCCACGACGTCGAGCGCGAGGGCCAGGAGGTACGGGTGCTCGCGGACGCCTTCAACCACATGCTCGACCGCCTCGCCGACGCGTTCGCAGGCCAGCGCGCGTTCGTCGCGGACGCCTCGCACGAGCTGCGCACGCCGCTGACCGTGATCCGCGGCCAGCTCGAGGTGCTCGCCGCCCAGCAGGAGCCCTCCGGTGAGGAGGTGCGGCGCGTGGAGCGCCTCGTGCAGGCGGAGATCGCCCGCGTCACGCGCCTCGTGGACGACCTCCTGGTGCTCGCCAAGGCCGAGCAGACGGAGTTCCTGCGCCTGGAGCCGATCGCCCTGGAGCCGTTCGTCGAGCAGCTGTGGAGCGGCACCACCCTGCTGGTCGAAACGGGGATGCTGGCCGAACCGGGGATGCTGGCCGAAACGGGGACCGATCAGGGAGACACTCGCTCCGCTCGCATCCCCGAATCGGCCAGCGCCGAAGGCGCGTGTCACCCGGCTTCGGTCAAAGGCGAGTGTCCCCCGGCTTCGGTCGGAGGCGAGTGTCTCCCGGCTTCGGTACCGCGGCGCTTCGAGCTGGGGGGGGTGCCGGCGGGCACGCTGCTCGCGGACCCCGACCGGCTCGCACAGGCGCTGCGCAACCTGCTGGCCAACGCGATCGCCCACACGGAGCGGGCGGGTCAAGGACCTGGCCTCGTGCGCCTGGACGTCGAGTGCTCGGGCGGGCGGGGTCGGGGGTCCGGGCTGGCACGCCAGAACGCCGAGTCCAAGGACAGACGGGGTCGGGAGTCCGAACCGGCACGCCAGAACGCCGAGTCCTCGGGCGGGCGGGGTCAGGGCGGGCCGGTACGTCCGGACGTCGAGTGGCCCGAGGGTGGGGGGCGGGGGTGCGAGCGGGTGCGCTTTGTCGTGCAGGACGACGGTCCCGGGATCCCCGTCGAGCAGCGCGAGCGGGTGTTCGACCGCTTTCACCGTACTGACGCCGCTCGCGACCGTGCCTCCGGGGGCACCGGCCTCGGCCTCGCGATCGTGCGCGCCATCGCCGAGGCCCACGGTGGGCGGGTGGCGGCGTCGGAGAGCTTCGCTGGAGGCGCCCGCGTGGAGCTCGAGCTGCCCGGTTTCACCCCCGCCTCTTCGCCAACGGAGAGCAACCCCGAACCTGTGCCGAGCGCCGGGCCGTCCTCGCGGTAGGCGGGCGCTGCCTGCACTGGCTGATCTTCGATCGGTCGCCACCGAAGCCCCTCTGCACGGAATCTCGCGAGTTCGACGACCCCCGATCTAAATCCTTAAAATTGCCTCCCCCAGCGCATCGCGTACGAGTGCGCGTTGTTCGAGGTTTCAGCGGTGCCCCCCGACCCGTCCGACATGCGAGCCGCCAGCGATCGTCGTACCTTCCTCAAGCAGGGGGTGCTCGCCGCTGGCTCGCTCGCCCTGGGCGTGGGAGGCGCAAGCGCGCCTGGGCGGCCTGGCAGGCAGGGGGGCACTGGGCGAGTGGGCTCGGGCTCACGCCCGCGGGCCGGCAGGGCGCCGAACATCCTCGTGGTCGTCGTCGACCAGTTGCGCACGCCTGTGTGGCTGCCGCCCGCCGTCCAGCCCGCCGCGCTCACCCCGAACCTGGCCGCGCTGCGCGCCGGGGCCGTCAGCTTCGAACGCCACTACACCGCCGCCAACGACTGCACTCCCTCGCGCAGCGCGCTCGTGACCGGCCTGTACTCCCAGCAGACCGGTTGCCTGATCACGGGCGACAGCCGCCTCGATCCGGGCTTTCCCACCTGGGGGACGTTGCTACGCGAGCTCGGCTACCACACCACGTGGTGGGGCAAGTGGCACCTGAACCCCAACCCCGACGCTTCGCTCGAGCCCTACGGCTTCTCGGGGGGTACCTACCCCTCGCCCAACGGCTCCCCCGGACAGGGCACCGAAGTCGACCCCGCGATCACCGCGCAGTTCGCCGAATGGCTGCGCGAAGAGGGGGGCGCCGAGCCGTGGTGTGCGACCGTCTCGTTCGTCAACCCGCACGATATCGCGTGGTGGTACCGCTTCACCAGCCAGGTGCCGGCCGAGAGCTCGCCACCGGGTCTCGCTGAAGCGCTGCCTCCCAACTACGAGACCCCCGAATCACTCGAAGCCCAGCGCAAGCCGCGGCTGCAGCGCTCGCTACAGGACACCGCCGCGCGCTCCTTCGGGCCCGTCCCGTTCGAGGGCGCCGAAGCGCTGCAGGCGTGGACGGGGCTGATGGACACGTACCTGCAGCTGCAAAGCTACGTCGACGCGCAGGTCGGCGCCGTGCTCGCCGCGCTCGCCGCCCAGCCAGCCGTGCACGCCAACACGGTGGTGCTCTTCACCTCCGACCACGGCGAGTACGGCGGCTCGCACGGACTGCGCGGCAAGGGCGCCTCCGCCTACGAGGAGGCGATCCGTGTGCCGCTCTACGTGCGCGACTTCCGCGGCCTCGCCACCGCCGCGCCCGCGGTGGGGCGCAACCAGCTCACCTCCTCGGTGGACGTCGCCGCGCTGCTGCTCACGCTCGCCACCGGCTCCTCGCAGTGGCGCCGGGAGAGCCGCTACCGCCACCTGGTCGCCCGCCACGACCTCGCCGCGATCTGCGCCCACCCCGGCGCTCCCGGGCGCCCCTGGGTGTTGCACGCCACCGACGAGGACGTCACCGAGTTCGCCACCGAACCGTACGCCTCCGAAGCGCCCCGCCACGTCGTCGCACTGCGCACCCCCCGCGGCAAGCTCGCGCTCTACTCCAACTGGAGCGCCGGCACGATCGCGGTCGAACCGGCCGGCGCTGAATTCGAGCTCTACGACTACAGCTCCCCCGCGGGGCGCGCCGAGCTCGAAAACGCCGCGGGCGCGGCGAGCGCGCTGGAAGAGGAACTGTGGGTGACCCTCGAAGAAGTCGCGATCCCGGACGAGCTGCGCGCGCCGCTGCCCTACGCGCTGCGCGCCGCCCAGCGCCGCGGGCTGGCAGACTACCAGGCGGTCGAGGAACTCCAGGACCTCAGGGTGTACGCCAACCAGCACTCCTCCCCGACGGCCTCCGAACCGGCTGCGACACCTGAGTGATCGCTCCTCGGCGGTGGGGGGCACTGCCAGCCGCGCCTGTGATCGCCCGTCGGCCGTGGGGCGCACTGCTGGCCACACCTGAGTGACCGGCTCCCAGCGACGGGGCGCACGGCTTGCCACGCCGACGTGACCGACTCCAGCGCCGGGGCGCTGAGCGCCCACCCGCGACCCGGTGGCTCACCCCTCCAGCGAGGTGGCAAAGGTTCGCTTTGTTTCCGCTACCCCGTTCTCGGGTAGCATTCCATCAACCGGAAGGGAGACAGTCAGTGCCTCGAACACTACCGCCTGAGAACGAGTGGACGGTTCCGAGTCTGCGCGAGCCGCGCTACTCGCAGTCGCTGGAGCGCGGTCTGGCGATCCTCGCCTGCTTCACACCCGACCAGCCCGTGCTCGGGATCGCCGAGATCGCGGACTCGCTCGGCATGAGCCGCTCGACCACGCACCGCTACGTCATCACTCTGGTCGCGCTGGGCTACCTGGAGCAGGGCGCCTCGCGCAAGTACCGTCTCGGCCTGCACGTCACCGACCTCGGGATGTCCGCGTTGAACTCCACCTCCCTGCGCGAGCACGCCCAACCGTACCTGGACGAACTGCGCCGGCGAACGGGGTACACGATCAACGTCGCGGTGCTCGACGGCCCCGAGATCGTCTACATCGCACGCTCTCGCTCCCACCGCCGTGCCCAGCAGCGGATCGACCTGGGGCTCGCCCTCGGCTCGCGCCTGCCGGTGTACTGCACGGCGATGGGCAAGCTGCTGCTCGCACACCTCCCCGACCGCGAGCGGCGCGAGCTGCTCTCGGAGATCCGCCTGGAGCGGCGCACCCCCAACACGATCACCAACAAGCGGCTGCTGCAGATCGAGCTCGACCGTATCCGCGAGGACGGCTTCGCGGTCAACGACGAAGAGCTCACGCCCGGCCTGCACTCGATCGCCGCGCCGATCCGCTCGGACTCGCGCGAGGTTGTCGCCGTTGCCAACATGGCGGCGCACAGCTCGATGATCGCCCTGCAGGACCTCATCGACCACCTCGGCCCCCACCTGATCGCCACCGCCGACCGCATCTCCGCGCGCCTCGGCTACCGCCGCGACGACGAGCTGGCCGCTGCGGGGAGCGGTTGAGACCCACCCAGTCGGTGGGTCCCGCGTGGATTGGTGTGGCGCCCTGGCGCTGCACGGTGGGCGCCGATCCAGCGGGCACACAGCCTGGAAGGGCTGGGTCGGGCGGTGGCCCTGTCTTTCAATCGGTTGGTTGTACGTGGGTGGACGCTGGGTGGCGTCAGGCGCGGCGCTTGGGGTTGGGGCTGGCGCGTAGGGCCTGCGCTGCTGTTGAGACGCGCAGCAGCACCGTGGAGTCTGCGGGCACGCTCGCCGCGATTGTGCCCGTGGTGCTGGTGACCGCGCCGGTCCACACGTTGCGCACGTCGTAGCCGCCCCCCCTCGGCATCCCCACGGCCGCGGCGGTGGTCGCGATCTCAGTCGTCTGCCCGGAGCGGTTCAGCAGTGCTACCGCGCGGGTGCCGTTGCTGAGCGGCTTGACCCACACCTCGCCCGAACCGTTCGAGGAGAGCAGCCGGGCCTGCACGCCCGCGGGGTCCTGGTCGATTGCGATCGCTTCGCGGTTGGAGACGGTGGTCTGGGTGGCGCTCGACATCGACACGAGGTCCTCGCTGATCATCAGCGGCGCCGCGAGCATCGCCCACATGCTGAACTGTGTGCGGAACTGCGCGGCCGTCATCCCCTGGTCGGGGCCCAGGTAGTCGGGGTCGTTCCAGTGGCCTGGTCCTGCCGCCTGCGGCTGCGCGGCGTCCGCGTCGAGGTTGCGCAGCACCGCGGTGAATTCCACGTCGCCCGGGACGCCGACGTCGGTGTCCGTGCGCCAGCTGTTGCCCACGCTCGGCCCGAACGTGTACGAGGCGAAGTTCGAGCCTTCGAGCGTCGGGACTTCGTTTTCGTACTGGCCCGGCTGCAGGAAGTTGCATACCGACAGCAGCATCGGGCGGTGGCTGGAGTTGTGCACGATCGCTTCGTGGAACGCTCCGTAGGCCGACGCCGGTTCCAGGCGCTGTTCGATGCCCCCGCAGTAGTCCACCTTGACCGCGTCGAAGCCCCACGCCGCGAACGTGTTGACGTCCTGCTGGTAGTGCCCGTAGCTGCCCTGCCCCTTCCCGCCGCAGCCGTTGGTGCCCGCGTCGCTGTACAGGCCCACCCTCAGCCCCGCCGCGTGCAGCACGCTCGTCAGCCACGCCATCCCGTGCGGCCACTGGGTGGGGTTGACGACGATTTCCCCCGCCGCGTTTCGCTGGCCCTGCCACCAGCCCACGTCCAGCCACACGTAGTTGTAGCCGGCCCGCACCAGGCCGCGCGTGACGAGCTGGCTGGCCTGCTCAAGGACGGTCGCCTCGTCGTAGTGGGAGCCGAACGCGAAGTACGAATCCCAGCCCATGTACGGGGTCGGCGCCAGCACCCCCGCCGGGGTAGCGCCCCCGCTGGCCTTGCTGGCGCTCGGGTGGCGCGTGGTCCGCGGGTAGGTGAGTCCAGAGCCCAGGGCCGGGGTGGCGAACACCAACACCCCCAGCGCGGCGAGGACGCCAGCGTGGGCGATGTGACGTGGACCCGCTCGGCGCGCTCTTCCGCGCGCGACCGACACCCGTGCTGGGACGACCCGTGCTAGGACGCTGGCGCGGGCGATGTGCCGGGAGGGGTGGGGGAGAGTGTCGGGCGCGGTGTTCACCGGCGGTGGTGGGTCGAGGCCTTGTGAGAGGACGCCTTGCTCCCGCTGGCCGGAACGGGGATGCGAGCCGGAGGCGAGTGTCTCCCGGCTCCGGTCAACGTGAGTGTGGCGCTCTTCAGGGTGGCGCTGAGCGCGCCCACCACCGTGCCGCTCACCGCGAGCCTCACCGGCACCTGCCGCAGATGCGCGAGCAGGCGCCTACCCGTGGCGTTCAGGGTGAGGTTGACCGTCAGCTGCTGGCTCGGTTTCAAGTGCACAGCGCTCGTGCTGACCGTCACCGTCGCGTGCCGAACGCGTGCCGCCGCCACGGCCACCACGCGGGTGCCGTGGAGCGTCTCGACCACGGTGAGGCGCAGCGTGATCGTGCAGCTCCCCGCAGCCTGCGCCGAGCACGTCAGCGGCACGCTCACCGTGGCGCCCGCGACCCGCGGGGCACCCACCTGGGTCTCCGAGATCGCTCCAAGGCCGCCAGCGGGCACCGTCACGAACGAGCTCGTCGCGCTCGCGCTGCCGCCCGCGTTGGTCGCGGTCACGCGGCACTGCAGGTGGTGGGTCACGTCCGCGCTCGAGACGGTGTACGTGGAGTTGCTCGCGCCGGCGACGGCGTGCGTGTCGCGCAGCCACGCGTAGCTCAGTGTCGCGCTCGCACTTCCGCTCCCGCTCACGCCGGACTTGCACGTGAGCCGCTGCCCGAGCGCGGGGATGCCGCTGATCGAGGGGTGCGGCTGGACAAGCGGGGGGGCGAGCGTCTTGAACGTGATGTCCGCGCCCACCGACGTGCCACTCGCGCTGCTCGCCACCAGCCGGTAGTGGTAGGTCGTGCCGACAGCGAGGGGGCTCAGCGTCGCGCTCACCGCCTGCGTGGCGCCACCCGCCGGGAGTGGAGTCGCGCAGGGCGCGCTCTGTCCGTACGCTTCGCTCGGGCCGTATTCGA
Source organism: uncultured Solirubrobacterales bacterium (assembly GCA_963701215.1). Taxonomy (GTDB): domain Bacteria; phylum Actinomycetota; class Thermoleophilia; order Solirubrobacterales; family Solirubrobacteraceae; genus Palsa-744. The sequence continues at coordinate 1,783,189 of OY969580.1, read as the reverse complement.
AGGCGCAGCTCGTGAGCGTCGCGTCGTCGGGGTTCACCGCGCCGGAGACGTTCGCCGCGGTTTCGCTGAGCGCGGTCGGCGTGCCGGTAGCGGCGGTCGGCGGGGGGACGCGCGTGACGAACACCTGGCCGGCGCTGTCCACGGCTGCGCAGAGCCCTTCGGCCACGCACGAGACTCCCGACAGCGGCCTGCCAGGGTCGATGCCGTAGAAGGTCCAGAGGGGCGGCGTCACGGTGGGGTCATCGCTGGCGTAGGCGCCTCCGCCGCTGCCCACGGACACGCAGAGGCCGGCGGCAGCGCACGAGACGGCCGTGGGCGCGCCGGGCGCGAGCGCGAAGGCCGGGGTCCAGCTCCACGTGGGCGCTTCGGCGGTCGGGTCCCCGCTCGCCAGCGCGTCCCCGTCGCTGTCGACCGCCACACAGAGGTTGGCGGGAGCTGGGGCACAGGAGACCGAGACGAGGTTTGGGCTCAGGTCGATCGGGCTCGGGTGCCACGCGCCCCCGGCCGGTTCGCGGCTCACGAGCGCCTGGCCGGCGTTGTCGACCGCCACGCACAGCGCCGTGGAGGCACACGAGACCGAGCTCAACGCGTTCCCGGAGTCGATCGGCGCGCGGCTCCACCCCGCGCCCGCACCGGCGGTGGGGTTGGTGCTGACGTATGCGTCGCCGGCCTTGTCCACGGCCACGCACAGCGTGCTCGACGCGCAGGAGACCCCGGTGAACGCCGGGGCGCCTCCGATTTCTACACGGCTCCACCCCGCGCCCGCGCCGGCGGTGGGGTTGGTGCTGGTGAGCACGTGGCCTTCCCCGTCGACGGCCACGCAGAGGGCGTTGGAGGCGCAGGAAACCCCGGTGAGGGCGGTCTTGCCGTCGATTTCGTGCTGGCTCCACGTCGCGCCGGCACCGCTGCCCGGGTTGGTGGCGAGGAGCGCGTGGCCTTCCTTGTCAACGGCCAGGCAGAGGGTCTCCGAGGTGCAGGAGACCCCGGTGAGGCCGACGCCGTCGACTTTGACCGTGCTCCACCCGAGGTTGGGGGCCGCTCCGGCGGGCGCAGCCGCCAGGCAAGCGCACACGAGGGCGCACAGTAGCGCCGTGAGCGCAGTGGGGATGGTGGCCGTGGGACGGTCCGAGCGCACGCCTCCCCTTAACACGGGCCGTGGCCCACGGTTGCGCCGTTGCCCAGCCCCACCGCCTGCGGCTGCGCAGCGTCTACGTCGAGGGGCAGTCCAGCGGCGCGCACGCGGGCGCGGGGGTGGCGAGGGGGATGTTGGGGGTCGCGTGTGCGTGTGCGGGCGTTCGGGCTTCAGGAGCCGGAGGTTAGCGAGCCCTTCAGTCGCCACGCGCCGGTGGCCGGGAAGACCCAAACGATGAAGACATTCGTCTACAATCGGTTTGGGCCTCACCGAAGCTCTGCCTGGTTCCTGTCTCTCAAATGGCCAGTTTGTAAAACCATTCGATCCACGTGACTACGTGCCCGGGCTTTGGTGTACGGTCTCTTGTGAAAATGCCACGGAAGCGATTGGTTGGCTTATCCGCCGGGGAGGCTGTTCTGGGACTCGTGATCGAGCGGCCCGACACTGCTTCGCGGCTCGGCTCTCGCCTGGTCGAACGCTTCCGCTCCGCTCAGTTCACCCGCTCCACTGCTCACAACGCGTTGAACCGCCTCGCCCGGCAGGGACTCGTGCGGGTCGTCGCAGACGAGGACGAGCCGGACGAGCTCCGCTACGAGGCGACGCCGCTGGGCGTCGAGCACTTCCGCGCGTGGCTGTGCTCCTCCTCCGCCGCAGCCCCGGCCCTGCGCGAGGAGCTGCACGCGAAGGTCGAGTTCTGCACCTCTGCCGACCTGCCGCGGCTGATCGAGGCAATCTGCGCCGAGGAACGGGCCTGCGCGAGCATGTTCGCGGCCGCCCAGGGGCGCCTCTCCGAGACGGAGCTCCTCGCCCCCCAGCGCTCCACCGCGCAGGAGCGGTGGTCGGCGCTGACACGCCGGGCGGTTCTGCGCGACGAAGCGGCGCTGTGGGGCACGCGGTTCAAGCGCCTGGAGCGCCTCCGCGCGCGCCTGGAGGAGTTGGGGGAGGTTGCCGACGAGCCGGGGTGTGAGGCCGTTGCGAGGCAGGTCGAGCAGTCGGGGCGCCGCGAAGCGCTGGGCGAGGTTGCTGTCGAGTCGGCGTACGAGGCTGTCGCGAGACCGGTCGAGGAGCCGGGGCGCCACGAAGCGCTGCGTGGGGTTCCCGTCGAGTCGGTGCGGGCGCGCTCGGCCGATCCGGCGCGCGTTGTTGACGCTGAGCGTGTTGGCACGCTCGCCGTCGAGCCGGTGTTGGGGCGGGACGCGCCGCCGCTGGGCACGACGCCCAGCGCGCACGCGCTCGGTGGGCGCCCCACACACGTGGACGATCCCCCCCAATGACCCTCCTGTCTCTTCAGGGCATCGGCCTGCGCTACCGGCGCGGGGACTTGGCCAGGTGGCTGCTGCGATCCGTCTGGCTCGACGTCGCCCCCGGAGAGGTCGTCTCGGTGGTCGCACTGCGCTCGCAGGGCAAGACTACGCTGCTGCGACTCGCCGCCGGCATGGTGACGCCAGACGAGGGTCGCGTGCTCCTCGGGGGGACCGACCTCGGCGGCCTCTCGGACCCCGCGCACGCGCGTGTGCTGCGCGAGCAGCTCGGGTGGGCTGGCCGCCTCGGTCCCGGCCTCGGCGTGCAGATGCTCGACTACGTTGCGCTGCGGCTCACGCTCGGCGGGCGCTCGCACCGCCGCGCTGTGCGTTCGCTCGCGCTCGCCGCGCTCGAGCGGGTGGGCGTCGAGCACTGCGCCGAGCGGCGCTGGGGCGAGCTCTCCGACTGGGAGCGCGTGCTCGTGGAGCTCGCCCAGGCGCTCGCGGGCGCTCCGCGGCTGCTGCTGATCGACGACCTGCTCGACGGCCTCGGGGCGCGCGAGACCGAGGAGGTGTCGGTGCTTGTACGCGCGCTCGCCGAGGAGCTCGGCCTGGGCGTACTGATGACCGTCTCCGACCCCGAGGCGGCGCTCTGCTCACACCGCGTCCTCTCGCTCGCGGGCGGGCGCCTGACGGTGCTCGCGGACGTGGGCGCTCAGGAGCCGGGTGTCGTGATCGACTTCCCGCACGGGCGCCCTCCGAGCCTGCGTGACGCACGCCGGGGGTGAGGCGTGGGGGAGCTGCGCCTGCTGGCTGCGTGGGAGCTCCTCTACATCTACCGTGCCCGCCTGCGCGCGCGGCTCGTGCTCGTCCAGGAGCTGCTCGCGGTGCTGGGGCTCGCCGTGGGCGTGGCGCTGCTGTTCGCCTCCCAGGTCGCCTCCACGAGCCTCGCCGGCTCGATCCAGCAGTTGACCGCCGGGGTCGTGGGCCGCGCGAGTGTGCAGCTGGTGGCGCGCGCCCCGGACGGCTTCGACGAGCGGCTGCTGGGCCGGGTGCGCCGGCTGCCCGGGGTGCAGGGAGCGGAGCCGGTGCTCGAGCAGCGCGCCACCGTCCTCGGTCCGCTGGGCCAGCGCTCGGTCGACCTGCTCGCTGGCGAACCCCGCTACCTCCACCTCGGCGGTGGGCTGCTGGCGCACTTCACGCTCACGCAGCTGGCGGCACTGCGCATGATCGCGCTACCCGCCCCCCTCGCGCGTGCGATCGGGGTTGACTCGCTACAGACGGTCACCCTCGAGCTCGGCGCCTCCCGGCTCACCGTACTGATGGGAGCCACGCTGGACGCTGGTGACGTCGGCGCGCTCGTCAACAGCCCGGTCGCGCTCGCGCCGCTGGCCTACGCACAGGCGCTGACCGGGCTGCGCGGCCGCGTGACCCGCATCCTGGTGCTCACCCGGCCGGGGCGCGCGCGCGAGGTGCGCCGCGAGCTCGCCGCGCCGGCGGCGGCGGCGCAGGCGAACCTCGAGCCGGCCGCTCACGACGCGCAGCTGTTCGACACGGCCGCAGCGCCGGCGGACCAGTCCGAGGAGCTGTTCTCGGCGATCTCCGCGCTCGTGGGCTTCCTGTTCGCGTTCAACGCGCTGCTGGTCACCGTGCACCTGCGCCGCGGCCTGGTGGCGCTCCTGCGCCGGCAGGGCGCGACCCGCCCGATGCTCGTGCAGGTGCTGCTGTTCGACGCCCTCGTGCTCGGCGTACTCGGCTCGCTGCTCGGCCTCGCGCTCGGCGAGGCGCTCTCGATCGCGGTGTTCCGCGCGAACCCCGGCTACCTCTCGTTCGCGTTCGCCGTCGGGGCGCAGCGGCTCGTGAGCTGGCAGTCCGTCGCGCTGGCTGCCGGGACGGGGCTGGCGGCGGCGTGCGTGGGCGTGCTGGCGCCGCTCTACGGGGTGCTGCGAGCGCGCCTGCGCACCCCTGCACCCCGGGTGCGCGCAGTGCAGATGCGGGTGGCCCTGCGCGCGGCGCTCGGGGCCGGCTGCCTCGCGTTCACGACGGCGGTCCTGTTCGTGCGCCCGCAGTCGGCGATCCTTGGCGCCGTCTCACTCGTGGCGGCCCTGCTGTTCCTGCTGCCGCTCTGCTTCGACGCGCTTCTCGTGGGCTTCGAGCGCCTCCAGCGCCCGCTCTACGCGGCCTCGACCCGCCTCGCGCTCATCGAACTGGGCACCCCCTCCAACCGCACGCGCTCGCTGGCGATCGCCGCGACGGGCGCGGTCGCCGTGTTCGGCTCCGTCGCCGTCGAGGGCGCGCGGCTCAACCTGCAGCGCGGCCTGGACGCCTCGGTGCGGGACCTTGGCGCGAACGCGGCGGTCTGGGTGAGCCCCCAGGGGGAAGCTGACGCGTTCACGACGATCCCCTTCAGCGGCCCGCCGGCGCGAGACCTGGCCCGCCTGCCGGGCGTCGCCGCGGTGGGGGTGTACCGCGGCGGCTTCTTGGACTGGGGGGACCGCCGCGTCTGGGTGCTCGCGCCGCCGCGTGGGGCGGCCCACCCGGTGCCGCCCACCCAGCTCGTGCGGGGTTCCCTGCAGCAGGCCACCGCCGCGCTGCGCGGGGGCGGCTGGGCGGTCGTCTCGCAGGCGCTGGCGGCCGCCCACCAGCTGCGCCTCGGCGAGCGCTTCGTCCTGCCCGCACCTCGCCCCACCGTGTTCCGGGTCGCGGCGCTGAGCACGAACCTCGGCTGGCCTCCGGGCGCGATCCTCCTGAACGCGGAGGACTACGCGCGCGCGTGGGGCTCGGCTGACGCGAGCGCCCTCCAGATCCGCCTCGACCGCGGCGCCTCGCCGGGGGTGGTGCGCGCCGAGATCCAGCGCGCCCTGGGGCCGGACACGGGGCTGCTCGTGCAGACCGCCTCCCAGTGGGTCGGCCACCACTACGCGACCACGCGTCAGGCGCTCTCACGCCTGACGCAGATCGGCGCGCTCGTGCTGATCGCCTCGGTGCTCGCGATGGCGGGCGCGATGGGCTCGATGATCTGGCAGCGCCGCCCGCAGCTCGCCTACATCAAGCGTCAGGGCTACCGGCGGGGGGTGCTGTGGCGGGCGCTCCTGTGCGAGAGCGCGCTGCTGCTCGGCTCGGGCTGCCTGCTGGGGGCTCTCTTCGGGATCTACGGCCAGCTGCTCTTGAGCCACGCGCTGGCGAGCGTCACCGGCTTTCCAATCGTCTTCTCGGTGGGCGGCGTGACGGCGCTCTGGAGCTTCGCGCTGGTGTCCGCTGCCGGGGTGGCGATCCTCGCGCTTCCGGGCTATCTTGCGGTACGTGTGCGTCCGACAACTGTCAGCGCTGCCTAGCGCTGCGACGCGCGAGCTGGTCTGGGGTCTGAGGGAGGTTGCGCGGGAGGTCCGCTGCTGGCGCTCGCGGGCTGCGGGGATCCCGGACGCGGCGCTGCGCACCGCCGCGCTGGACTCGCTCGCGCGCAAGCGCGCGAGCACCGACGGCGCCGCGCTCTTCTGGACCCTTCCGGCCTCGCGCAGCCCGAACCTGCTGCGCCTGCTCGTTGCCTTCGAGGTGATGGCGGACTTCCTGGACAGCGCGTCCGAGCGGGCAGCGCGCGCGAGCGCTGCCGGGGAGGGAGAGGTGCACGACGGTGGCACGAGCGGGGGAGGTGCGCGCGCGGGCGGCGCCGGTGAGAGAGGCGTGTCCGCGGGCGCTGCCGGGGAGGGAGAGGTGCACGACGGTGGCACGAGCGGGGGAGGTGCGCGCGCGGGCGCTGCCGGGGAGGGAGGGGTGTACCGGGGCGGCGCCGGCGGAGGAGGCGTGCACGCGAGCACGGCGAGCGGCATCCAGTTGCACCTGGCGCTCTCCGAGGCGCTGGACCCGGGCGCGCCGGTGTCCGCGTACTACCGCCACCACCCGTGGCGCCAGGACGGCGGCTACCTGCGCGCGCTCCTCGACGCCTGCCGCGGGCGTTGCGCGCGACTTCCCTCCTACGAGCGCGTGCGTGCGCCGGCGATCCGGGCGGCGACCCTCGCGCGAGTGCTCGGCCTCAACCACGAGCCCGACCCCGCTGCGCGCGACGCGGCGCTCAGCGAGTGGGCGCAGCGGGAGGCCCGCGAGTGGGGGAATCTCGAGTGGTTCGAGTCCACCGCGGCGGCCTCCGGCTGGCTGACGGTGCTGGCGCTGCTCGCGCTGGCTGCCGCTGGAGGGCTGGACGAGCGTCGGGTGCTCGACACCTACACCGCGTACCTGCCGTGGATCTCGCTGGCGGGCACGATGCTCGACAGCTACGCCGACTCCGCGCAGGACGCGGCGGATGGGGAGCACAGCTACATCGCGCACTACCCCTGCGCCGAGGAGGCGGTGGAGCGCCTGGGAGTCCTGGTGCGCGAGGCGGCGCTGCGGGCGCGAGCTCTGCCCGACGGCCCGCGGCACACAGTGCTGGTGGCCTGCATGGTTGCGATGTACCTCTCGAAGGACTCCGTGCGCACACCGGAGCTGCGCGCGAGCACACTGCACCTCGCTCGCGCGTGTGGCTCTCTGGCGAGAGTGCTTTTGCCCGTGCTGCGTGTGTGGCGCGTGGTGTACGCGCAGCGCGACGAGTAGTGTCGGGCCCACGCTGACGCCGACACGTGAGGTGTTTTCGCGTTCGCTGGAGCTGTGTGCGAGCACGCTCCGCCCGCCCGTGCCTGTGGTTCGCTGGCGAGTGCTTTTGCCCGTGCTGCGTGTGTGGCGCGTGGTGTACGCGCAGCGCGACGAGTAGTGTCGGGCCCACGCTGACGCCGACACGTGAGGTGTTTTCGCGTTCGCTGGAGCTGTGTGCGAGCACGCTCCGCCCGCCCGTGCCTGTGGTTCGCTGGCGAGTGCTTTTGCCGGTGCTGCTCGTGTGGCGCGAGCGGGCAGTGACCAACTCCCGCGACGTCCCTTTACGCAGCTTTTTGTCTGCGCTTTTTTGGTTTTATGAAAACACGCTGAGTGCTTGGGAGGTGCCGTTTACGCAACGATCGGTTGCGTGAGGGTCCACGGAAACGCAGCTGCGCTCGACCGGCCCGGCGTCGGGTGGGCGCCCGAGGAGAGGTGCGGTGAGGGAGGGCCGCAGCCGCGGTTGTGAGCGGGTTGCGTGACCGAGGCGTGGGCCGTGCGTCGCCGGGGGCGCGCGGCCCACGCGCGGGTGCCGGAGCGCCCGGGAGTAAGGCCCCGGCAGCGCGCGGCCGGTCGCCTCGCGCGACGGCCGTTCAGAGCCCCGGCGGCGCGTGGCGCGAGCCCGTTCCCCACCTGCTCGAGTCGCGCTACTCGCAGTCGCTCGAGCGCGGCCTCGCGATCCTCGAGTGCTTCACCCCGGAGCGTCCCGTGTGGGGGATCGCGGAGCTCGCCGACGAGCTGGGGATGAGCCGCTCCACCACGCACCGCTACGCGCTCACGCTGACGGAGCTCGGCCACCTGGTGCGCGCCCCTCGCCGCCGCTACCGGCTGGGGTTGGGGGTCACCCGGCTGGGGCTCTCGACGCTGAGCGCGACGAGCCTGCGCACGCACGCGCAGCCGCACCTGGAGGAGCTAGGCAGGCGGGTTCCGCACACGCTCGCGCTTGCAGTGCTGGAGGGTCCCGAGGTCCTGTACGTGGACTGCGTCCGCGGCAGCCGCCGGGGGCTCCACCCGGTCGATCTCGGGTTGGGCGAGGGCGCGCGCCTGCCGGCGCACTGCACGGCGATCGGCAAGCTGCTGTTGGCAAACCTTCCGGCGCCCGAGCAGCGCGATCTGATCGCGGAGCTCAAGCTGGCGCGGCGAGGACCGCGCACGATCGTGAGCCGGGCCGCGCTGCGTCGGGAGCTCGCCCAGCTCCACGAAGCTGGCCTTGCCACGGGCGAGGAAGAGCTCGCGCCGGAGCTGTTGGAGCTTGCGGCCCCGGTGCGCTCGCACGCGGGGGAACTGCTTGCAGCGGTGAGCATGATCGCGCACCGCTCGACGATCTCCCTCGATCACCTCGTCGAGCACCTTGGTCCTCACCTGATCTCCACCGCCGACCGCATCTCCGCGCAGGTCGGCTTTCGCCGAGAGGACGAGCGCGCGGTTGGGGGGTAGGGGGGAGGCGAGCAGGGAGGGAGGGAGCCTCCCTACAGGCAGGTGACCATCAGCGAGAACGGGTTGTCGGTGGGGGTCGTGTCTTCATAGGTCATCACCGTGATCGTGTGTTCGCCGGTCACCGCCTGGGCCGTATCGTCGACTCCGGTCGCGTTGACCGTCACCACGACGGCGCACCCGGTGAGTTTTCCGCCTGTTCCATCCGACAGTGTGTACGTGCCGGTAGATGATGTGTGTTCGACGGTGAGCGTTTCACCCACCAGCGTGTCCGCAACCCCTGCGGACGTGACGGTCCCCGCCTCTGTCAGGCCGGCGCCTGTTGGGCCAGTCGCGCCCGTTGGTCCGGCTGCACCGGTGGCGCCAGCTACACCAGTAGCCCCAGTTGCACCGGAAGCACCAGTCGCCCCCGTGAGCCATCCTGTGTTTGACGGAGACTTCGAGGCCAGGGTTTGCCTGGCGGAGGGAGAAGTCTCGGCTCATGGCACATGCGAGGAAGTATTCAAAGGAGTTGCTGGACCGCGGGACGCGTCTGGTGTTCGAGTCTGGGCGTCCCATTGCGCACGTTGCGAAGGACCTCGGGATCGAGAGCGAGACGCTTCGCAAACATGTCCGGCAGACCGAAGCAGATGAGGGCCGGCGCAAAGACGTCCTGAGCAGCCAGGAGCGCGAGGAGATCAAATCCTTGCGTCGTGAGGTTGCGCAACTGCGCCGAGCGAACGAGATCCTGAAGGCCGCCAGCGTGTTTTTCGCGGGCGAGCTCGATCCACACCGTCCGAAGTGAGCGCGTTTATCGAGGAGCATCGCGAGCGCTTCGGGGTCGAGCCGATCTGCGAGACCCTGGGCGTGTCGGCGTCCGCCTACTATCAGCGGGCGACCGGAGAGCGCTCGGCACGGGCGGTCGAGGATGAGCGGCTGCTCGGCGTGATCGAAGAGCTGCACGCCGCGAACTACTGCGCCTACGGGTCCAGGCGGATGTGGAAGGCGCTTCTGCGTGAGGGCGAGCAGGTCGGCCGCAGCCGGGTGGAACGTCTGATGCGCCAGAACGGCATGCAGGGCGCCAAGCGGCGCGGCAAGCCGTGGCGGACAACCAAGGCCGACCCGACGGCGCTGCGCAGCCCGGACAGGGTCAACCGCGACTTCACCGCGTCCCGGCCGGATGAGAAGTGGTTCGCGGACTTCACGTACCTGCGCTGCTGGGAGGGCCTGGTGTTCTTCAGCTTCGTGATCGACGCCTACAGCCGGATGATCGTCGGCTGGCAGTTCGCTAGCCACATGCGCACCGATCTCGTCTTGGACGCCCTCAGAATGGCTTTGCACCGGCGAGCCCCCGGAGCAGACGTCTCGCTCGTCGCACACTCGGACGCCGGCAGCCAACTTGGGCTCAACCGGTCGTCGCAACACCTTGATTGTGGAGGTGTGTATGGGCAGGCCAGCGGGATGGATGAAGGAGTTGACGGGCAGGGCGCCGATGAAGTCGCCGGGGAAGCCGTCGCTGCGTCGAGACGTGGAGCGGCTGTTTTGGCGTGAGATCGCCGAGGGCTTGAGTAGTGAGGACGCTGCGTTGGCTGTCGGTGCGTCCCAGGCGGCTGGCAGCCGGTGGTTCAGGGAACGTGGCGGGATGCCAACGTTCATGCTCGACCCAATCTCAGGCCGGTACTTGTCGTTTCGGGAGCGCGAGGAGATCGCGATGTTGAAGGCGCAGGGTGCTGGTGTTCGGGAGATCGCCCGCCGGTTGGGGCGCTCTCCGTCGACGATCTCGCGGGAGCTGCGCCGAAATGCGGCTACTCGCGGCGGGAAGCTCGACTATCGCGCGTCGGTCGCGCAATGGAAGTCAGAGCTGGTGGCACGCCGTCCGAAGACCGCGAAGCTCGCCGCGAATGAGCAGTTGCGCGAGTACGTGCAGGAGCGGCTCTCCGGCCAGGTCCGCCGGCCTGACGGGACGGCGGTACCGGGACCCGCGGCGGTGCCCTGGAAGGGTCGGAACAAGCCTCATCGCCAGGACCGCAGGTGGGCAACGGCGTGGAGCCCGGAGCAGATCTCCAACCGGCTGAAGATCGACTTCCCCCATGATGAGTCGATGCGAATCTCGCACGAGGCGATCTACCAAGCGCTCTACGTGCAGGGCCGCGGCGCGCTGCGGCGGGAACTCACAGCCTGCTTGCGGACCGGCAGGGCGCTGCGGGTTCCCAGAGCCCGCGTGCGTGGACGTGGCAAGGGCTTTGTCACTGAGCAGGTCATGATCAGCGAGCGTCCCGCCGAGGCCGAGGACAGAGCCATACCTGGCCACTGGGAGGGCGATCTCATCCTCGGCGCGGACCGCACCGCGATTGGAACGCTAGTGGAGCGCAGCACCCGGTTCACGATGTTGCTTCACCTACCGCCGATGCCCGGCCACGGCAGCCCAAGGGTGAAGAACGGACCGCCGCTCGCCGGTCGCGGCGCCGAAGCTGTGCGCGACGCAGTCACAAAGCAGATCACGACGCTGCCCGAGCAGCTGCGCCGCTCGCTCACCTGGGACCAGGGCGCTGAGATGTCACAACACACACAGCTCAAGATCGCAACCGGGCTTCACATTTATTTCTGTGACCCTCAAAGCCCCTGGCAACGAGGCACGAACGAGAACACCAACGGCCTGCTCCGCCAATACTTCCCCAGAGGAACAAACCTCGCCAGACACACCGCCGAGGAGCTCGACGCCGTCGCCACCACGCTCAACAGCAGACCACGCAAGACCCTCGGCTGGCGCACACCCGCCGAAGCGCTCGACGAACATCTACGATCCCCCCAAACGCAAACCGTTGCGACGACCGATTGAATCCACCCAATACACGTCGTTCGACTACACACAGCTCCTCGACGACCACGATGTGCTCGCCTCGATCGGCACGGTCGGCGACGCCTACGACAACGCAGCCGCCGAGAGCTTCGTCGACACCTTCAAGACCGAGCTCATCTCAGACCGCACCTGGACGAGCCGAAGCCAGCTCGAGCTCGCGATCGTCAGGTACGTCGCCTGGTTCAACGACACCCGCCTGCACGAATCTCTCGACGACCGGCCACCCCAGGAGATCGAGGAACTATACGCTGCGAAAAACCGGGCAACCACACTCACGCAATGAACGTAGGGAACCTACAAAAACGGTCTCCGTGGAACCCAGGGCGGCTCACCGTGGCTCCCTGCGAGCCGGTTGCGCCGGTCGCTCCAGCAGGTCCGGTCGCCCCGGTCACGCCAGCAGCGCCAGTCGCTCCCTGCGAGCCGGCTGCTCCAGTAGGTCCGGTTTCGCCGGCAGGTCCGGCTTCGCCGGTCACACCAGTTGCACCGATGGCTCCCCGCGGACCGGTAGCGCCGGTTGGTCCGATTTCGCCGGTCGCACCGGTGCTACCAGCTGCGCCGGTAGCGCCGGTCACACCGGAGGCCCCGGTCGCACCAGCTTCACCTGTGGCGCCGGTCGCTCCGGTGGCTCCCTGCGGACCCGTAGCGCCGGTCGCGCCTGTGGCTCCCACGATTCCGGGTTCGCCAGTTGCGCCTGTGGGTCCCATGATTCCGGGTTCGCCAGTCGCGCCGGTAGCACCCGTAGCACCACCGCTGGGCCCGGTTGCGCCGGTAGCACCAGTAGCACCACCGCTGGGCCCTTTGGCGCCGGTCGCGCCGGTTGCCCCTGTTGCGCCGGTCGGGCCGACTTCGCCGGTCACACCGGTCGCGCCGGTTTCGCCGATGGCGCCGGTCGCGCCTGTGACCCCGGGGAACCCTTCGTTACCCCTGGCGCCGGCCACGCCATTCAGGCCGTTCAGTCCGTTGGCGCCGGCTGCGCCAGTCGCACCGCGAGGGCCAGCGGGGCCGCGCGAAATGGGCTTGCTCCTCGGCCTCGTCTTGGAGTGGCCTGCGGATCGAGCCCTGGCGGCGTGGGCCGGGGCGGTGGTTGTGCCCAGTGCGAGTACGCCCAGCAGACCGCCGCCGAACAAGCTTCGACACACTTTGAGACTTGTCTGACGTACGTGGTGCATATGCACGCTAGTTCAGCGAATTAGTATACACGGTACGCAATGACCACCGGCCGGCCGTCAATCTGTCTGTGCATGATCGTCAAGAACGAGGTCGCATCCTTGGAGCACTGCTTCGACTCGTGCCGTGAGCTGATCGACCACTGGGTGATCTGTGACACCGGGTCCACCGACGGCACGCAGGATCTGATTCGCCGAGCGCTCGTGGGGATCCCCGGCGAGCTTCACGAGCACCGGTGGATCGACTTCGGCCACAACCGCAGTGAGCTGATGAAGCTGGCCCGCGGCAGGGGGGAGTACCTCCTGCTCCTCGACGCCGACTGGACGGTCGAGGTCAGCCCCGGCGCGCTCGATCGCCTGGCGGCCGACTCCTACCTGATCCGCCACGCGGGGGAGGTCGAGTTTCACAACAAGCGGCTGGTCAGCGGCCGCCTGGACTGGCGCTACATCGGAGCTACCCACGAGTACATCACCAGTGATGCGGAGCGCACCTGTGAGCGGTTGGCGGGGATGGCGATCCACGTGCAGTCGGTCGGCGGGTCGCGCACCGGTCGCTGGCAGCGCGACGCCGAGCTGCTGGAGGCGGAGCTCGAGCGCGACCCCACCGACGCTCGCGCGGTGTTCTACCTTGCGCAGACCTACCGCGACATCGGCAGCGAGAGTGACGACCACGCCAAGCTCGAGCTCGCGCTGGAGCACTACCGGCGCCGCGCGGAGTTGGGCGGCTGGGCGGAGGAAGCGTACGTCGCTCGCTACCAGGTCGGTGTCCTCAGCGCCCGGCTGGGCGACTGGCCCGGGGCCGTCGACGCTTTCCTCACAGCTTGGGAGCAGCGCCCCGCCCGCCTGGAGGCGGTGCACGACCTCGCGGTCGGCCTGCGCGAGCGCGGTCTGCACCACGCGGCACACCAGTTCACGCGGCTGGCCGCGAACCTGCGCCCGCTGCCGGCGCCAGACGACATCCTGTTCGTGGCTCCCTGGATCTACGAGTGGGGGATGCTGTTCGAGTACTCGATCACCGCCTACTGGTGTGGGGAGTGGAGCGCCTCGATCCTCGCCTGCAAGCGCCTGCTCGCGATCGACTCGCTGCCCGCGCTCCACCGTCGCCAGACCCACGCCAACCTGCAACACGCCTTCAGAGAGAGGGTTCGTCAGGCGGCCGAGCAACCGCCTCCGCCGCCGCGCAGGCTGCCGCCCGCTGGAACGTCGACCCGAGGCCGTCCGCAGAGTCACTGACCCCTTAACGACCGAGGGCCCGCACCAAGCGGGCCCTCGGCACTCACTGTCGCTCCGTCTTACTTCTTGCCCTTCTTGCCCTTCTTCTTGTGCTTGGAGGCCGCATGCGCCTTCTTGCCCTTGACCTTGGGGTCGAGCCCTCCGGCGAGCGGAGTCACCAGCGGCTTGGCGGCCAGTTTCGCCACTTCTTCTTCGTGCGCTTTCACTTCTGCTGCGCGCCTGGCTTTTTCTTCCGTTGCTTCTGTTTCGCGCCTTGCCGTTTCGGCTTTTTCTTCAGTAGCGCGTTTTTCGGTGTTCGCTGTGATTTCCGCAGCGGTTCGTTTTTCGAATTCTTCTTTCGCCTTTTCCTTTTCGTTCCGGGCTGTTTCAGCCGCTGCTTCCCTCTTGATCCGGGCTTCTTCAGCGGCGTCTTCCCGTTTGACGCGTTCTTCTTCGGCCTTGAGTTCCTTCGCGGCCTTTTCTTTTGCTTCGGTGGCCGCTTTTTCTTCGGCGGCTTTCTTTTCGGCGGCCTTTTCTTCTGCTGCTTTTGCTTCTGCGGCAGCCTTTTCTTCGGCCGCTTTTTCTTCGGCTGCCTTCTTTTCTTTCGCGCCGATGTTCGTCGAGAAGTCGACCACGTGATCGCGGAAGATCTCCTCGCCTTCATACCTGGCGAGCAGGTCGACCGACGGGGTCGTGCTGTTGACCAGCTCGATCGCGGCGAGGCCCAGGTCGTTGGTCGTCACGCAGAGGTGATCGGAGCCTTCGTCTGAAGGATCCCTCACCTCGCTGCCGCCCAGGTAGACCTCGTGCCCCTTGCCCAGCAAGTCACTCGGATCTTCCAGTTCATTCCCGTTCGTGGGGTTGCTGAACTGGTAGAGCCCGGTTTCCTGCTGTGCGTGGAAGCACACGGTCTCGCCGACGATCGGACGCCCATCGATGTCCTGCGCCTTGGCGACGACGATCCGAATGTTCTGTTCGTTTTCGCCGTTGCCCTTCGGGAACTCGAAGAATTCCTTTTCCCACAGCGACCTGACTTTCTTGACCACCGGGGCTTCCGAGCTCTGCGCGCCGTAATCGACCGACTGGTACGGATACACGGCCGTGGCAGAGATCGACGATTCGCCGATGATTCCTTCGTACAGGTTTTTCAGGTCGCAGCCACCGTCGGCGTTCTTGACGATCTTGCCTGCTTCGCTTTCGCCTGCGGCTCCACCGAACACCGGGATGTGGTTCAGGTAGAACCCGTCACCCGGCGTGTACTTCACGAGCACTTCGCCCCGCTCGTCCGTGTAGAACGTTTCGTTCAACGTCCCACTCGGAGTCTGGTAGTAGCTGGCGCCCTCGCCTTCGGTGCGCTGCAGGCATCCCGTCGATTCCGCGATGCGTTCTCCGCTGCTGTGAACCGACGTCCAGAACGTATACGGTTCGGGGTGTTTGTTCAGGAACGCCGGGAAGTCCCCGCCGGGGCTCGGTCCGTCGACACCGGACGCCTGGGGTACAGGACGATCGGTGGCGGGGATGTACGCGCCGTAGTAGGGGTTGTCCGAGTAGATTTCAGCCTTGTCCGCGCCTGAGATCTGACCCACGCCGCCCAGGCCGCCTTCGTTCGGCGCGAGGTGCACGTCGATGCGAATGGCGGGCATTGGAGCGTCGTCAGCGTTGAGAATGCCATTGCTGATGAGCGTTTCGGGGGCCTGCGGATCGTACGGTCCGAATACGCTTGTGTTCAGGCTGTCTTCCGGGCTTCCGTGGATGTCCCACAGGTCCGGGTTGGTGCCCTCCGGTTCCAGTTCTTCGGAGCTGGTCGCCAGCGTATCGGCCAGGGTCGGCCAGCTTGCGGGCAGTTCGTAGCTCGTTTCGGGGAGGAGGTTGTGCAGCGCCGAGCCCGGTTCCACCGGGAAGCTGCCCGTCACCTTGACCTGAACGAGACCCTTGTCCGCGTTGGTTTCGGGTTCCGAGAACGGCGACGGCACGAATTCGCCGTTGCCCGAGGGGTCGCCCCCGTAGGGGAGCTCGGCCAGCGACGGCTTGTTGACCGTCAGCCAGATCACCAGGAACTGATGCGAGAACACGATCGATCCCGCTGCGTTCGTGACGACCGCCCTGATCCGGGCGAGGCCGGGATTCAGCGACTTGTAGTCGATCTTCACGCATCCGGCGCCGATCGAGGCCTGGGGGCTGCCTTCGCTCGGAGCGAAGAACGCCGAGGACCCGGCGTCGGGGGCTGGCAGCTCGGCCGCTTCCGGGCGGCCGGACCAGTCCTCGAGCTGGAAGTTGACGTGCTGGCCACCGGCTTCACTGGTTTCGATGGCCGGGTCGCACGCCACGAGGCGCACGTGCTCGCCCACCCACGCCACATACGGGACGTTGGCGCTCTGCGGGCCGTCACCTGCCGGGCCCGGGTTGGGAGCGGCAACGGCGCCTGCCGCCGTGAGCGAGCCCAGGGCCAGCACCGCCGCTCCTGCCGCGGAAGCGAGTCCCGCGATCATTTTCCTTTTGTTCTGTGGTCGCATTTGTGTGCGGCCTCCTCCTTGAGTGAGAGTGGACTAAGTGCCTTCCGATTGACAGGACAGATTTGCCTTCCAATCGACACGACAGGCGCATGACAGACCTACAACGGCCTATCAGCGGGCCGGATACTATGGGTGCGGCGAGCCCGCCACAATCATCAGGTGGGGTAGTCTTTGCCCCCTGTCAAACGGGTGGGTAACTACTACCCCAAGCGACATACCAATGTGAGAATCCGTACTGTTGAGGCGGGAAACTCCGGGGCTGGGTCGCGGGCAGTCAGCTTCCGTGGAGCTGAACTGGCCGAGCTGCCGGCTCGTCGCTACCGGACGTATTCGAGCTTTCAGCGCCCTCTCCCTGCCTGCGGCCCACGGCTTGCATCGCCTGCACCCGGTTGCGCACGCCCAGCTTGGAGTAGATCGTGCGCAGATGAAACTTGACCGTGTTGGAGGAGATCGTCAGCTGCGCGGCGATCTCCTTGTTGCTCATCCCCGAGGTGAGGAGCTCGAGAACCTCGCGCTCGCGCGCACTCAACGCGGCGAGCGGGGCATCCGGTTGCTGCGACGCCGCCTGCCAGCCGACGGGCATCACCGCGCGGCCCTCGAGCACGTGGCGCAGGGCGAATGTCATCTCCTCGACCGTGTCGGACGTGAGTACGACACCCTCCGCCTGCTCGTCGATCGCGCAGCGCACCACAGCCGGCGTGGCGACCTCGCAGAGCAGCAGGATCTTCAGCTCCGGATGCGCACGCTTGATCTCGGCCACCGCCTCCGGACCGGCCTCAGGATCGTCGGTGTAGACGATCGCGGCCTGCAGGTTCAGCTCGCCTGCGCGCGATCCCGTCTCCAACTCGCGGCAGCTCGTGTAGGCGCCCACCACGCGGTTGCCGCTTTTCGTGAGCATCCATGCGAGCGCCTCGGTGGCGAGCGCTCCAGCTCCACCGACGATCGCGATCCTGGGCTCAAGCGCCGCCACTGGTCATCTGCGCATGCTGATTGGCGGCCTCGACGCGATTTCGCACTCCCATCCGCGCATACAGGGCGCGGATGTGGAACTTGATCGTGTTTGGGCTGAGGTTGAGATCCCTGGCGATCTCGTCGTTATGCCGTCCCTGGGCGATCAGCGCGAGTATTTGCCGATGACGCGGGCTCAGCCCGCCTCGCGCTCCCGAGTGCGGGGTGACCACCCGCTGCCAGCCGGCCGGCATGACGGTGCGCCCGGTGGCGGTGTACCTGATCGCAGCCCGGATGTCCTCTGTCGAGTAGCTCTTGAGAAGGACTCCGCTGACCCGGTGTGCAATCGCGCAGCGAACCACTTCCTCGCAGATCTCCCCGCAGAGCATCACGATCCTGGACTTCACGTGCGGCGAGCTCAGAGCGCCGACGGCGCGCTGGCAATCGCCGGGATCGCCTCCGTCGCAGTCGAGCAGGAGCACCGCCGGCGGGCTCGCCCCGTCGGCGGCCAGGAAGTTGGCGGCGGACTCGAACGTCCCCAGCACATTGAGCCCGTCCTGCGCCGTCAGCAGGTTCGCGGTGGCTTCACGCAGCAGACGCTGCCCTCCGATCAGCGCCAGTGTGATCGCTGGGCTGGGGCGGACAAGGGGGGATCTGGAGGGCGACCAGTCGCGCCACTCGGCCGGTCCGCGCGCCACGCCTGCGGCGACTGGCGGCGCATAGACAAGGGCGCCCAAGCCCTTATCTACGTCTCGGTGCGACTCGTTGGTCTCCGAAGGCATTTATTCACCATTTCTGTGCGCTATGCGCCTGTCGCTGCCTAGAATCGACCCACTGGGCAACCGCCCGCCCCGAGGGGGGCGTATCAAAAGCCCGGCGAATCTAGAACTTTAGTTTCTAGCCCAAGCCTGGACAATTGTTTCATTCGGAACCATATCAGGCATGGCCGGCTCCTGTCGTCTGGGGGCGTTTGCAACGATTTGCTTGAGCAGTTCTGTCTGCTAGACGAGGTTCGCTTTAGCGTCGCTCGGTGTCGAACATCGCCAGCGCATGGACGCCGGCAGGGTGGGCGCGCAGTTCGCGCACGACCCCGGCGGCGTAGGCGGGCAGCTCCTCCGGCCGCGGCAGCGCCACCCCGTAGTCGGCCGGCATCAGCATCGGCGCGGCCAACGCCGAGAACGTCAGGTCGGCGGCGGTGAACTCCTCGCCGCACAGGTAGGGCCAACCGTCAGCCAGGCGCTCGCCGACCGCGTCGAACGTGTCTCGCACCTCGGCCTCGGCCCTGACGGCCGTGGCCGGCGTGACATCGAGGACATGCGCGACGATCGCCAGCACCGCGGGGTAGCCGACGCGCAGGCTTGCCCGCTCCCAGGCCGGGACACCGGCGCAGCCGTATGAGAGCGCGAGATCGCGGCGCCTGCGTAGCTGCTGATACATCCAACACCTCGATGCGGGACCCAGACGTGCGTTGAAGTCGGCCTCGAGTCGCCGCACCTCGGCGGCCAGCTCGGGGTCCTCCGGATACAGCCCGCGGCCCTGCGGGGCCTGCGTATCGGCCCACGTGAGGATGTCTGCGGAGTCGGCCAGGACCCCCGCTGCACACACGAGCACGGGCACGGTCAGGCCACCGCCGGCGCGCAGCGTCGCGGCGCGATGGAACGCCTGAACATGAGCGCACTCCCGATACGCCACGCCCGCGCGCTCCAGCGCCCACCGCGCCTTCTCGCAGTAGTGGCTGATCGGGATCGTTACGAGCGTATTGTCGGTCTTCTTCTTGGGCATGCTCCGGTCCAGGTTACGTGTATAGATCGGACAGCGTGCATCGACGTTTGGTCTGGGCTGCGGCTACGGCGGCCTGCACGGCCGCGCCGCCGAGCCCGAGCAGCTCGAGGTTGGCAGCCCCGAAAGCCCGTTCTCGTTTTCTCGGTCAGTCTCGCGCAAACGCCATCCGCGCCTCGTTGGCGAGGTCGACGAATGGTTCGCCGCTGACGTCCACGGCCGCCCGTAGGATCGTGCCGCCGACGAACGGCCAGGGCGACTCGCCCGGATAGTCGTCGGTGACCGGCTCCGCGCCGTCCCTGCCGATGTTCAGTCCCTCGCCACCGATCGCGAACTTGCCCGGCTGGGTCTTGATCTGGCCCTCGCCGACCTGAGCGTCGCGGATGTGCAGGGTGAGCGCTCCCTCGGCTGGCATCGTGCCCTCCTGCATCTCGAAGGAGGCGGACAGCACGACATGGCCGGTGGGGACAGGCTCGCTCGACTCGACGATCTGATCGAACTCGCCGACCCAGTTGTAGACGTACTTGAGCTTGCGGTCCTTGATGTACAGCGCATGACCCCCGAAGCGCGAACCATGGGCAAACAGGACGCCGCTGGCCTCTACGGTGTCGATCTCGACCTCGACTGCGATCGTGTACGAGCGGCCGCGGAGGTTCGGCGCGACGGACTCCGGAACCTCGGCGCAACCGGGATAGTAGACGTAGCGGTTGCGCGGTTTGGAGAGCTGTGGGCGATCGGTTGTGAGAATCTCGATCGCGTTGCGGTTCTCCAGCGGCAACGCTTCACAGCGGCCCGCCTCCGCCCACCAGAGACCGATCAGTTCCTGCAGCTTCTCCGGATGCTGCGCCGCGAGATCGTGGCACTCGCAGGGATCGTGCTCGGTGTCGAACAGCTCCCAGCGTTGCGTCGCGTAACCCGCCCAGGCGTCCGGCGCGGCCGGTGAGAGCGCGGCCGCCTTCCAGCCCTGATG
The DNA here is from genome assembly GCA_963701215.1 of uncultured Solirubrobacterales bacterium. Taxonomy (GTDB): domain Bacteria; phylum Actinomycetota; class Thermoleophilia; order Solirubrobacterales; family Solirubrobacteraceae; genus Palsa-744. Next base: position 1,763,332 of record OY969580.1, on the reverse strand, counting down.
CCAGATCGCGCGGGTGCCTCCCATCGAGTAGAACTGCGTCTGCTTGGCCGTCTTCGCCTCGGGGTCGGCGAACGTGGCAGCGAAGCTGACGCCCTCCAGCGGGTGCTGGGTGTAGCCCTTGAGGACCTCCGGCGGCTCGATGCCGAGACCCTCGTAGATCGTCGCGACGATGTCCACCGCGTGCACGTACTGGCGGCACACGCCTCGCTGCTCGATCCGCTTGGGCCACGAGACGATCATCGGATCGGCGGTGCCGCCCTCGTAGTTGGAGTAGCGCTTCCACAGCTTAAACGGCGTGTTGAAGGCCCACGCCCATCCGGTCGGATAGTGGTTGTAGGTGCGGGGGCCGCCGAGCTCGTCCAGGTGCTCGAGGTTGTCCTCGGTGCTGTCGGGCAGTCCGTTGAACATCTTGTTCTCGTTGAACGAGCCGTTCGGGCCCCCCTCGCCGGAGGCGCCGTTGTCGGAGACGAGCACGATCAGCGTGTTATCGAGTTGATGGCTCTGCTCGAGATAGTCGAGCAGGCGCCCGATCTCGTTGTCGGCGTGGCTGAGGAAACCGGCGTAGACCTCCGCCATGCGGGCGAACAGGCGCTGCTCGTCCTCAGACAGGGAGTCCCAGGGACGAACGGTGTCGAGCTCCGGCCACGGCGTGCCGCTCTCGCTCGTCTGACCGATGTACGGATTGATCGGCGAAAGCTCGGCGTGCTCGGGGACGATGCCCGCCTTTTTCTGGCGGTCGAAAACAAGCTCGCGGTAGGCCTCATAGCCCATGTCGAACTTGCCCTTGTACTTGTCCGCCCACTCCTTCGGGACATGGTGCGGCGCGTGACAGGCGCCGGGGCAGAAGTACAGAAAGAACGGCTTTTCCGGCGCGACCGCCTTGGCGTCGCGGATGAACGCCAGCGCCCTGTCGGTGAGGTCGGTGGTGAGGTGGTAGCCCTCCTCGGGCGAGGCGGGCTGCTCGACCGGGTGATTGTCGTAGACGAGGTCGGGATACCACTGGTTGGTCTCCGCGCCCAGGAACCCGTAGAAACGCTCGAACCCCCGGCCGATCGGCCACTGGCGCTTGACGGACGCCATGTTCATCTCGTCCTCGGCGGTCAGGTGCCACTTGCCGGTCATGTAGGTGTTCCAGCCCCGCTCGCCGAGGACCTCCGCGATCGTTCCGCACTCGAACGGGATGTGGCCGTTGGAGCTCGGGAAGCCCGACGCGGCCTCGGTGATCGTCGCCATCCCGTTGGTGGTGTGGTTGCGGCCGGTCATCAGGCACGAGCGTGTGGGTGAGCAGAGCGCCGTCGTGTGAAAGTTCGTGTACAACAGCCCGCGCTCGGCGATGCGGTTGATGTTGGGGGTCTCGATCAGGCCACCGCAGCACTCCATCGCGGAGTAGCCGACATCGTCGAGGACGATGTACAGAACGCTTGGGGTTCCCTCTGGCGCGATCGGCTGCGTGTAGGGACCCCAATCCGGAACCGACTCCGTCACGTCGACATTGACGACGCCTTTGAACGGCCTGGCCATGGACTCACTCTCCTTCGGCTCTCGAGCTGAAGGCCCATCCCGAAAAAAATGGGGCGGACCGGCAACAGAACAGTGGCGCACCATCGGAGCCCTGCTGCTCGAGCGCTCGTGAGACGCAGAGCTACAGCAGAGAAGCCTGCGCCCGTACGGGGTGAGCAGGCATCACCCGATCGGGGTGAGAGCACCGCACCCTCAGCTTCTACCATCCGGTTGGGATGAGCCACGAGGACATGGTCCAGATCCCGGCGGGGCGCTTCCGGATGGGCTCAGCCGACTTCTACCCCGAAGAGGCGCCGGTCCGCGAGGTGGAGGTCAGCGACTTCGCGATCGACCGCGGACCGGTCACGGTCGCGCAGTTCGCCCGCTTCACCGAGGAGACCGGGTACCTCACCCTCGCCGAGCGTCCCCCCGATCCCGCCCAGTATCCCGACGCCGATCCCCCACTCCTGCGCGAGGGATCGGTCGTCTTTCATCCCACGCCCGGCCCCGTGCCGCTGCAGGACCCGAGCCGCTGGTGGGCCTACGTGCCCGGCGCGAGCTGGCGAGCACCCTGGGGGCCGGACAGCGACAACGCGGGGCGAGACGATCATCCGGTCACCCACGTCGCCTTCCAAGACGCCGAAGCGTACGCGACGTGGGCCGGCAAGCAACTGCCGAGCGAGGCCGAGTGGGAGTACGCAGCACGCGGCCGACTCGACGGTGCTGTCTTCGCCTGGGGCAACCAGGAGCGACCGGGTGGCTGGCTGATGGCGAACTTCTGGCAGGGTGAGTTCCCCTGGCGCAACACCGGGGCGAAGGGGTGGCGTGGCACATCGCCCGTCGGGCTCTTCCCCGCAAACGGCTTCGGACTCTACGACGCCACAGGCAACGTCTGGGAGTGGACAACCGACTACTACGCCGCCCGCGACCCAGACTCCGAGGCGATCCCCAGCGCCTGCTGCAAGCCGCCACTGAACCCGCGCGTCGAGACCCCAGATGGGAGCTACGACGTTGGGCGTCCTGGCGCGAGCATCCCACGCCGCGTCATCAAGGGCGGCTCGCACCTCTGCGCTCCAAGCTACTGCCTGCGCTACCGCCCGGCCGCCAGACAGCCCGAGGCGGTTGACACCAGCACCAGCCACATCGGCTTTCGCTGTGTCATCCACGAACACGTCTAACCAACCGTGGGTCGGCGCGCCGCGCGGCGGACGGCGTGCGAGAGCCTCGGTCAGCTGTCGACGTAGGCCGAGAGGTGCTCGCCGGTGAGGGTGGAGCGCTCGGCGACGAGGTCGGCGGGGGTGCCCTCGAAGACGATCCGGCCACCGTCGTGGCCGGCGCCGGGGCCGAGGTCGATGATCCAGTCGGCGTGCGCCATGACCGCCTGGTGGTGCTCGATGACGATCACCGACTTGCCGGAGTCGACGAGCCGGTCGAGCAGGCTGAGCAGCTGCTCGACGTCGGCGAGGTGCAGGCCGGTGGTCGGCTCGTCGAGCACGTAGACCTCGCCTTTCTCTGCCATCCGGGTGGCCAGCTTGAGCCGCTGGCGCTCGCCGCCGGAGAGCGTGGTGAGCGGCTGGCCGAGGCTGAGGTAGCCGAGCCCGACGTCGGCGAGTCGGGTCAGGATCTTGTGTGCAGCCGGTGTACTCGCCTCGCCGTCGCCGAAGAACCCCTCGGCCTCGGTCACCGACATCGCGAGCACCTCGCTGATGTCCTTGCCGCCGAACGTGTACGTCAGGACCTCGGCCTGGAAGCGCTTGCCCTCGCACTCCTCGCACACGGTGGCGACGCCGGCCATCATCGCCAGGTCGGTGTAGATGACGCCGGCGCCGTTGCAGGTCGGGCAGGCGCCCTCGGAGTTGGCGCTGAACAGCGCCGGCTTCACGCCGTTGACCTTCGCGAACGCCCTGCGGATCGGGTCGAGCAGCCCGGTGTACGTCGCCGGGTTGCTGCGCCGTGAGCCCTTGATCGCTGCCTGGTCGACCGAGACCACGCCGTCCCGGGGCGGGTGGGACTTGATAATCGAGCCGCCGACCAGTGAGCTCTTTCCCGACCCGGCCACGCCGGTCACCACCACCAGCACGCCGAGCGGGATGTCGACGTCGACGTCCTGCAGGTTGTGGGTGTCGGCGCCGCGCACCTCAAGCACCCCCGAGGGCGTGCGCACAGTCTCCTTGAGGGCGGCCCTGTCGTCGAGATGGCGGCCGGTGATGGTGTCGCTGCCCCGCAACCCCTCGACGGTGCCCTCGAAGACCACCTCGCCACCGGCGGTGCCGGCACCCGGGCCAAGGTCGACGACGTGGTCGGCGATCGCGATCGTCTCCGGCTTGTGCTCCACGACGAGCACCGTGTTGCCCTTGTCGCGCAGCTGCACCAGCAAGTCGTTCATCTGCTGGATGTCGTGGGGGTGCAGCCCGATCGTCGGCTCGTCGAAGACGTAGGTGACGTCGGTCAGCGAGGACCCGAGCTGACGGATCATCTTGACCCGCTGTGCCTCGCCGCCCGACAGCGTGCCAGAGGGCCGCTCGAGCGAGAGGTAGCCCAGCCCGATCTCCACGAACGACTCGAGACTCTGCCGCAGCGCTTCGAGCAGCGGCGCGACCGAGGGCTCGTCCAGACCCTGCACCCACTCGGCGAGGTCGGTGATCTGCATCGCGCAGGCGTCGGCGATGTTGATCCCCTTGATCTTCGACGACCGAGCCTCCTTGCTGAGCCGGGTGCCATCGCACTCGGGGCAGGTGGCAAACGTGACCGCCCGCTCCACGAAGGCGCGGACGTGGGGCTGCAGCGAGTCGACGTCCTTGGACAGCATCGACTTCTGGATCCTCGGGATCAGCCCCTCGTAGGTCAGGTTGATGCCCTCGACCTTGATCTTGGTCGGCTCCTTGTGGAGGAGGTCGCCAAGCTCCTTCTTGGTGAACTTGCGGATCGGCTTGTCCGGGTCGAAGAAGCAGCAGCCGGTGAAGATACGGCCGTACCAGCCGTCCATGCTGTAGCCGGGGATCGTGAGCGCGCCCTCATTGAGCGACTTGGTGTCGTCGTACAACTGGGACAGGTCGATGTCGTTCACAGAGCCCCGGCCCTCGCAGCGCGGACACATGCCGCCCAGTCGGTTGAACGTCGCTCGCACGGTCTTCTTGTTGGCGCGTTCGACCGTGATCGCGCCGCTCGCCCGGACCGAGGGGACGTTGAAGGAGTACGCGTTGGGCGAGCCGATATGCGGCTTTCCGAGTCGGCTGAAGAGGATCCGGAGCATCGCGCCCACGTCGGTCGCGGTGCCGACCGTGGAGCGAGCGTCGGCGCCCATCCGCTCCTGGTCGACGACGATCGCGGTCGTCAGCCCCTCCAGCACGTCGACCTCGGGCCGCGCCAGCGTCGGCATGAAGCCCTGCACGAAGGCGCTGTAGGTCTCGTTGATCAGCCGCTGCGACTCCGCGGCGATCGTGCCGAACACCAGCGAGCTCTTGCCCGAGCCGGAGACGCCGGTGAACACCGTCAGCCGGCGCTTGGGGATCTCGATGTTCACGTCCTTGAGGTTGTTCACGCGCGCGCCGTGCACTCGGATCAGCTCGTGGCTGTCGGCAGCGTGCGGCGCGGGCGACCGCGTGTCCGTCCTCGTGGCCATGTTCACCGTCTTTGCACTGTCAGGTGGGCCCCGCTCAGCGGTCCTGAAGCAGTCCGAGGACGTTGCCATCGGGGTCTGTGAAGGTGGCCACGGTGCGGCCGGGACCGACCTCGTGCGCGGGTTCCTTCACGGTGGCACCCGCGGCAGTCACCTCGGCCAGCTTCGCCTCGATGTCCGGCACCTGCCAGAAGGCCACCGGCGAGGTCATGTCCTGCGGCCCACCGCCCGGCACCAGCCCGATGTGCTGGCCCTCGGTATCGAAACCGACGTAGTAGGAGGAGTCGGCCTGCGGCGGGATACCGAGCAGAGCGGTGTACACCGCCTTGGCCGCCGCCAGGTCGGACACGGGATGCAGCACGATCTTGATTCCCTGGGTGGTTGAGCCGGTCATAGTCACTCCTGAAGTCGTGGGTCAGATTCGACCCAATGTGTACGGTCGAGCTTAAAGACGAACGGGTAGCCCGGAGATCGACGTGGTCACTCTAGCTACGGCAGTGATGCGACGTTCAAGCACGACATAGCGTTCTCGGGCGACTTCCAGGGCCCCGTCGCCGCCGATCGCCGCGCCGTTGAGACACTCGGCGAAGCCCTCGGGGGCTCTGACCGGCCGCTGTTGATCGCATCCGGACTCCTCGGGCTCGCACAGGGGCGCGCGGCGACCGAGCAGGACGGGCATGGCTCGGACGCGCCCGTGGCCGCTTTCGGTGGCGGTCCGCAGACGCGGTGGGCCACCTCCGAGCTCGCGCTCTCCCTCGCCTCCCAGGACCTGGATGGCCGGTTTCCTCGCGGTCGACGCCCCGGCCTCGAGCGCACTCACCCGCGAGCTGCTGGGATGGCAGCCCACCCAGCCGGGACTCATCGCAGACCTCGACCAAGGGCATTATTTCCACGGGTAGTCGTACCCTCCTATGGACAGGTACCCCGTTGTCCAAGGAGGTCGTCATTATGGATTGGAAGCTCGAGCTGGTGGCAGTGCCCGTTTCGGACGTGGACCGCGCAAAGGCGTTCTACACAGAGATGGTTGGGTTCGTCGCCGACCATGATCACACCGTCAGTGACGAGCTTCGCTTCGTGCAGCTCACCCCGCCCGGTTCGGCCTGCTCGATCGCGCTCGGCAAGGGGATCGTGGACACACCTCCCGGGTCGGTCGCCGGTCTGCAGCTGGTTGTCTCGGACATCCAGCAGGCACGGAACGAACTACTCGAGCGTGGGGTGGAGGTCGATGAGGTCCAAGAGTTTCCTTGGGGCTCCTTTGTGTTCTTCAGCGATCCGGACGGCAACCGCTGGTCCGTGCAGCAGCTTCCCGTACGGGACTGAGTTTTGCATCGACAGGGGAGACTCTCTCCGAGCTCATCCTCAGCTCCTTCGTGCGCATCGCCACACACCGCCGCGCACTGAACCCGCCGACCCCTCTCGGTGATGCCCTCAACTTCTGTGACGGTCTTCGCAGCAGGCCCAACGCACGTATCGTCGCTCCCGGTCGCCGCCACTGGACGCTGTTCGCCGACCTCTGCCGGCGAGTCGATGCCGTCGGCGATCTGGCGGCCGACGCGTACCTGGCAGCGCTCGCGATCGAGTCTGGCTGCGAATGGATCAGTTTCGACCGCGACTTCGCGCGTTTCCCCGGGCTCAACTGGTGCTCGCCCGCAGACTGAGCTGCGTGTGGCGTCTCACCGAGATCAGCTACGTTCGCTGAGGCATGGAGCTCGAGCACGCAATCCGAACAAGGCGCACCCACAAGGTGTTCGCCCCAGAGCCGGTGGCGCCAGAGCTGCTGCAACAGCTGTTCGAGCTAGCCCGCTGGGCTCCGAACCACCATCTCACCAACCCTTGGCGCTTTCGGGTGCTCGGCCCCAGCACGGTTGAGCGGCTCAAGGGGATCGCCGAGAACGCCGCCCCCGGTTCGGCGAGCAAGCTCGATCGCGCGCCCACCCTTGTTGTCGCATCGGTTTGCACGGAGGGTGACAGCGCTCAGCAGAGGGAGGATCTGCTCGCGAGCGCGATCGCCGCCTATCTGGTGCTACTCGCCGCCCATGGGGCAGGGCTCGCCGGCTACTGGCGGACCCTGCCGCTCCTCGACTCGCCTGCCGGCCGGGCGCTGCTCGAGCTCGACGCCCTCGAGACCCCAATTGGGCTACTCCACCTCGGCCGCCCTCGCCAGGACCAACATGTGCCCGAGCGGGCACCCGTCGCCGATTTCGTGCGCCACCTGCCCTAGAGACCGGTGGCGTCTCATCCATCTGAGACCGATGGCTGACCGGAGCTCTAGGATCGCTGCTATAGACGTGCTGCGCACAGGGTGAACGCCCCCGACCACAAGGAGCATCTCGATTCGCTACTGCATCATCGACGTCGCCACCCCGGGACGTGCCGAGGAGCAAGCCGCGCGCTGGCCCGACGCCCAGCGCTGGGGTATGGAGATCCGCACGCTGATGCACGGCGGTGGGGGAGAGGACTGACGATGCTCACGCTCTACGAGCACCCCTTCGCGCTCTACTGCCAGAAGGTTCTGGTCGCGCTCAACGAGCAGGGCGTGGCCTACGACGTCCTCGAGGAGCAGCGTGACTTCGACCGCGCAGAGCTGGCCGAGCTGTGGCCGCCAGCGTCGATCCCGGTGCTACGCGACGGCGAGGAGATCATCGGCGAGACCTCGATCATCATCGAGCACGTCGCCGGCGCGCAGTTGGTGCCGTCGCTGGAAGCCCGCAAGTGGGACCGCCTCTGCGACCAGTACATCTCCGACGCCGTCCAGGCGATCGTCTTCGACACGATCGAGGAGCGCTTCGACCAGCGCGCCGTCGCCCGCGCCCGCGCCCGGCTCGACATGGTCTACGGCATGCTCGAGACGCAGCTCACCCAGCACGAGTTCCTAGCCGGCGATACGTTCACGATCGCCGACTGCGCCGCTGCGCCGGGCCTGTTCTACGCGCTGGCGATTCACCCGTGGAGCGAGGGCACGCACCCGCAGCTGACGCGCTACTACCGGGCGTTGGCGCACCGGCCGTCCTTCGCCAACGTGATCGCGGACGCGCGGCCCTACCGGCACCTGTTCCCGCTGCCCTGGCCGGCCGACTTCGACCGCTACCACTAACGTCCCCGGACGGGCGCGGTAGCCTGAGTCGCAAGACTACGGAGGGGCGTCGGACGTGATCCAGCCCAAGACCAGCTACGCGCGCAACGGCGACGTGAACATCGCCTACCAGGTCATCGGCGACGGGCCGCTGGATCTCTTGTTCATCCCGGCCTTCGTCTCGCACCTGGACCTCTACTGGACGGAACCCGAAACCGCCGCCTTCTTCCGCCGCCTGGCCTCGTTCTCACGGTTGATTCTGTTTGACAAGCGCGGCACCGGCCTGTCCGATCCGGTTTCCGAGGTGGCTACGCTGGAGGAGCGGATGGAGGATGTCCGCGCGGTGCTCGACGCGGTCGGGTCGCGGCGGGCGGCGCTGTTCGGGCTCTCCGAGGGCGGCCCTATGAGCCTGCTGTTCGCCGCGACCTATCCCGAGCGCACGACGGCGCTGATCATGTTCGGGTCGTTCGCGAAGCTGATTCCGGCTCCCCACTACTTGTGGGAGCTGCGCGAGGACTTTTACGAGAGGCTTGCGCAGTTCACCGATGCGCTCGAAAACCACTGGGGCGAAGGCAGGACGCTCGCGCTGTTCATGCCCAGCATCGCGGGGGACTCGACTATACAGAGGATGCTCGGCTTGTTTGAGCGCGCCGCGGCGAGCCCAGCAATGGTCTCCGCGCTGCAGCAATTCAACACCGAGATCGATGTCACCCACATCCTGCCGCTGATTGGCGTGCCGACACTCGTGCTGCACCGCACCGACGACTTGGTTCCAGTCGAACTCGGGCGTTATGTCGCCGACCACGTGCCCGGCGCGCGCTTCGTCGAGCTGGCGGGGAATGATCACGTCCCTTGGCTCGGCGACAGCGACGCCGTCGTGGACGAGGTCGAGCAGTTTCTCACCGGCGCCCGACACGCCGCCGAGCCCGACCGCGTGCTGGCGACCGTGCTGTTCACTGACATCGCCGGCTCGACCGAGCGCGCTGCGGAGCTCGGCGACGACCGTTGGTGTGCTCTGCTCGACAGCCACAACGAGCTCGTGCGTCGCCAGTTGGCGACATTCCGCGGGCGCGAGGTCAAGACGCTCGGCGACGGGTTCCTGGCGACGTTCGACGGTCCCGCGCGAGCGATCCGATGTGCGTGTGCGATCCGCGAGGACGTCGGCTCGCTCGGCATCGGTATGCGCGCCGGCGTGCACACCGGCGAGTGCGAGGTGATCGGCGGGGACATCGGCGGCATGGCAGTGCACATCGGCGGGCGCGTCGCCGCGCGGGCGGCACCCGGCGAGGTGCTTGTGTCCAGCGCGGTGCGCGACCTAGTTGTTGGCTCGAGGATCGAGTTCGCCGACCGCGGTATCCACGAGCTCAAGGGCGTGCCAGGGGAATGGCGGCTGCTCGCGGTCGCTGGGGCGCTTGCCGACGGCGAACCTGCAGTGGCGAAGGGAGCAGGCGAACTGCTCGCCCCCAACGCGACATTGGTCGCGAGAGGAGATCGTACAGCGCTGCGCCTCGCCCGTCGCGCGCCGGGTGCCGCGAGGCTCATGTCACGCGTGTTGTCAGGTAAAGCGCGCCGCCGGGTGCGGCGTCTCACCGATCCGAGATGAGCCGGTCTCGCGCATGCGATGTTGTCTCATCATTTGAGACAACATCGGTCAGCTGCCGGTTGCGCAAGCCCCGCGTAGCTGGGCGTGGAGGTGTGATCATGGCGTTGTCGAGGCGACGGTGGACCATCGAGACGGTCTGGACTTTGTTGCAGCGTCGTCTTTTTGCAGTTCGAGCAGAGCCTCGTCATCGTGCGCCCACGATACAGCCTGAGTTAGGCTAACCCATCACCTCTGCGTGAGACGCTGCATGACGGCGTGACCTAGACTCGCGGCGATGTCGTTGCATCTCTTCGCTGGTCTGCGCGTGCGGGATTTCCAAGCGGCCCGACCCTGGTACGAGCGGTTGCTCGGCGAGCCGACGTTCTTCCCCCACGCCACTGAGGCAGTGTGGACGCTTGCCGAAGACCGGTCGGTCTACGTCGTGGAGCACGCCAATGGCGCGGGCAACTCCGTGGTGAGCCATCCTGTGTTTGACGGAGACTTCGAGGCCAGGGTTTGCCTGGCGGAGGGAGAAGTCTCGGCTCATGGCACATGCGAGGAAGTATTCAAAGGAGTTGCTGGACCGCGGGACGCGTCTGGTGTTCGAGTCTGGGCGTCCCATTGCGCACGTTGCGAAGGACCTCGGGATCGAGAGCGAGACGCTTCGCAAACATGTCCGGCAGACCGAAGCAGATGAGGGCCGGCGCAAAGACGTCCTGAGCAGCCAGGAGCGCGAGGAGATCAAATCCTTGCGTCGTGAGGTTGCGCAACTGCGCCGAGCGAACGAGATCCTGAAGGCCGCCAGCGTGTTTTTCGCGGGCGAGCTCGATCCACACCGTCCGAAGTGAGCGCGTTTATCGAGGAGCATCGCGAGCGCTTCGGGGTCGAGCCGATCTGCGAGACCCTGGGCGTGTCGGCGTCCGCCTACTATCAGCGGGCGACCGGAGAGCGCTCGGCACGGGCGGTCGAGGATGAGCGGCTGCTCGGCGTGATCGAAGAGCTGCACGCCGCGAACTACTGCGCCTACGGGTCCAGGCGGATGTGGAAGGCGCTTCTGCGTGAGGGCGAGCAGGTCGGCCGCAGCCGGGTGGAACGTCTGATGCGCCAGAACGGCATGCAGGGCGCCAAGCGGCGCGGCAAGCCGTGGCGGACAACCAAGGCCGACCCGACGGCGCTGCGCAGCCCGGACAGGGTCAACCGCGACTTCACCGCGTCCCGGCCGGATGAGAAGTGGTTCGCGGACTTCACGTACCTGCGCTGCTGGGAGGGCCTGGTGTTCTTCAGCTTCGTGATCGACGCCTACAGCCGGATGATCGTCGGCTGGCAGTTCGCTAGCCACATGCGCACCGATCTCGTCTTGGACGCCCTCAGAATGGCTTTGCACCGGCGAGCCCCCGGAGCAGACGTCTCGCTCGTCGCACACTCGGACGCCGGCAGCCAACTTGGGCTCAACCGGTCGTCGCAACACCTTGATTGTGGAGGTGTGTATGGGCAGGCCAGCGGGATGGATGAAGGAGTTGACGGGCAGGGCGCCGATGAAGTCGCCGGGGAAGCCGTCGCTGCGTCGAGACGTGGAGCGGCTGTTTTGGCGTGAGATCGCCGAGGGCTTGAGTAGTGAGGACGCTGCGTTGGCTGTCGGTGCGTCCCAGGCGGCTGGCAGCCGGTGGTTCAGGGAACGTGGCGGGATGCCAACGTTCATGCTCGACCCAATCTCAGGCCGGTACTTGTCGTTTCGGGAGCGCGAGGAGATCGCGATGTTGAAGGCGCAGGGTGCTGGTGTTCGGGAGATCGCCCGCCGGTTGGGGCGCTCTCCGTCGACGATCTCGCGGGAGCTGCGCCGAAATGCGGCTACTCGCGGCGGGAAGCTCGACTATCGCGCGTCGGTCGCGCAATGGAAGTCAGAGCTGGTGGCACGCCGTCCGAAGACCGCGAAGCTCGCCGCGAATGAGCAGTTGCGCGAGTACGTGCAGGAGCGGCTCTCCGGCCAGGTCCGCCGGCCTGACGGGACGGCGGTACCGGGACCCGCGGCGGTGCCCTGGAAGGGTCGGAACAAGCCTCATCGCCAGGACCGCAGGTGGGCAACGGCGTGGAGCCCGGAGCAGATCTCCAACCGGCTGAAGATCGACTTCCCCCATGATGAGTCGATGCGAATCTCGCACGAGGCGATCTACCAAGCGCTCTACGTGCAGGGCCGCGGCGCGCTGCGGCGGGAACTCACAGCCTGCTTGCGGACCGGCAGGGCGCTGCGGGTTCCCAGAGCCCGCGTGCGTGGACGTGGCAAGGGCTTTGTCACTGAGCAGGTCATGATCAGCGAGCGTCCCGCCGAGGCCGAGGACAGAGCCATACCTGGCCACTGGGAGGGCGATCTCATCCTCGGCGCGGACCGCACCGCGATTGGAACGCTAGTGGAGCGCAGCACCCGGTTCACGATGTTGCTTCACCTACCGCCGATGCCCGGCCACGGCAGCCCAAGGGTGAAGAACGGACCGCCGCTCGCCGGTCGCGGCGCCGAAGCTGTGCGCGACGCAGTCACAAAGCAGATCACGACGCTGCCCGAGCAGCTGCGCCGCTCGCTCACCTGGGACCAGGGCGCTGAGATGTCACAACACACACAGCTCAAGATCGCAACCGGGCTTCACATTTATTTCTGTGACCCTCAAAGCCCCTGGCAACGAGGCACGAACGAGAACACCAACGGCCTGCTCCGCCAATACTTCCCCAGAGGAACAAACCTCGCCAGACACACCGCCGAGGAGCTCGACGCCGTCGCCACCACGCTCAACAGCAGACCACGCAAGACCCTCGGCTGGCGCACACCCGCCGAAGCGCTCGACGAACATCTACGATCCCCCCAAACGCAAACCGTTGCGACGACCGATTGAATCCACCCAATACACGTCGTTCGACTACACACAGCTCCTCGACGACCACGATGTGCTCGCCTCGATCGGCACGGTCGGCGACGCCTACGACAACGCAGCCGCCGAGAGCTTCGTCGACACCTTCAAGACCGAGCTCATCTCAGACCGCACCTGGACGAGCCGAAGCCAGCTCGAGCTCGCGATCGTCAGGTACGTCGCCTGGTTCAACGACACCCGCCTGCACGAATCTCTCGACGACCGGCCACCCCAGGAGATCGAGGAACTATACGCTGCGAAAAACCGGGCAACCACACTCACGCAATGAACGTAGGGAACCTACAAAAACGGTCTCCGTGGAACCCAGGGCGGCTCATGGTGACGATCTTCCTCGACGATCTCGATGCCCACGTAGCCGCGATTGCTGCCCGCGGGCTCGAGCCCGACGAGCGCGAGACGTACTCCAACGGCGTACGCAAGGCGCTCTACCGCGACCCCGACGGCAACGAGCTGGGGTTCGGCGGCGCACCACCCTAAACAGGTTCATAGGCCTGACGGCTGAAGTCGACGGGACGCCAGCCCAATAGCGCTTTGCTTCCAGACGCTGCGACGATCTCGCGACCCGCCTGTCGCTTCGAGGCAAAGAGCGGAGCGCACCTGCTATCGAGTTGGACGAGAGTGGAAGCGCAGGGCGGTCGACGAACGCCGTTTGGAAACAAGCGTGAGCGCCTACAGCTGCTGTGAAGGTCTCTCACACGGCTCGGGAGACCACTGGCGGAGCGTAGAACGCGCTTAGAACGCGGGCACGCAGTTCGCATTGAGCGAAAGTCGCGGTCTAGCTTCACGCTTGGGAGATCCCGCTGGGATCCGGCCGCAGCTCGACGTATCCTCGAGCGTCATCCCACGCGCCGTGCGTTTGGCCGTAGGCCACGAGGCGCTCAAGCAGCTCGGAGCGCACGGGCCAGGTCTGCTGCCGCAGCAGCGTGCCCAGCGGTACGTCTCGTGATCGCCGAGACGGCTGGTTAGGTGCGGGGCTGGCGCCGTGCCGCTACCAGGCAGGCGACTGTGCTAGAGCGGATCGGCCGTCCGAGCCGCTGGTGGAAGGTTTGGTTTTCGGCGACGAGAGCGTCGCGCTGTCGGGGGGACAGTCCTGCCCAGAACGACATGGTGCCCAGCAGAGCGTTGAGCTCGTCAGCGGTGTGCTCCAACTGGGTCGGCACCGCGACGACCTGCGCGTCATCAAAGAGGTCTGCCGCATACCCGCACGCGATCTCATAGCCCCCCAGCCACGCCCACACCTCCGAGAGGTTCTCGCGCCGGGCCGCAATGCCAGCGAGGGTGCCGGCGAGGTCGCGGTAGGTAGGCCAATCGGCGGCAAGTTCGGGCGCGATCGTCGTCATAGCGGCACGCAGCGCCTGCTGATCGTCGGCGCTGCGGGGATCGTCGAGCCCGAAGTACGAGACCAGAGCAAGGCTCCCGCCGTCCACCAGCGCGTCGGCCGCCTTGCGCCAGCTCACATCCGGATCGATCCAATGGATCGCCGACGCCGCGAACACAGCCGAGTACTGAGCGCGCGGCAGCGAGGCGTCCTCCAGGCGCGCGTTGACGAACTGCACATCGCCGACGCCGTTCAACTGATCGCGAGCCCGCGCGATTAGTTGCTGGCCCGGCTCCACGGCTGTCACCCGCAGCCCGCGGGCCAGCAGGCTGCGCGTGAGCTGTCCTGTGCCGCAGCCGATCTCGAGCACCGCGGCGCCGGGGCCGATGCCGGCGCCCTCGCACGCCCGATCGACGAGTGCGTCCGGGTAGGTCGGACGATGACGGTCATAGTCCTCGGCGACCTCATCAAAGACGCGTCCGTAGCTGCGGGCGTCGGGTTGGCGCGGCATGACTTCACGGTAGATGATGGCGGTGCGCCACGATGCCCCGCTGCCTGGGCGATGTGCTGGCTCTCGCAGAGTTCTTGCAGTTGCTCGCTCACCGAGGCGCGTCGTGCGAGCGCAGGACCTGGCGAGAGCACCCTGGAGCTATTTGGTGACGACTGGCTCGCTGGACTGGGGCGCGACACGGTCAGGGCAACCAGTGGTTCTCGATGCTCGCGAGCGTCGCGTCGAAGGCATTCACACGTGCCCGTGCGAGCCACACAAACCAGTCCGCCAGATCGCTGGCATAGGCCTCTTGGGTGGACTCCTGGTCGTCATAACCCCGAAGGAACGGGGCGGCGAGCTTGCCGGGCAGCTGCGGATGCTCAAGCGGCTAATCGCCGCGAGCGACGGCGAGCAGGCGGTCGGCAACCTCGCGACGAGCGGCCTTCCCATCGAGGAGCTGGCGCGGAGTCGCCAGCAGCTCCAGCGGCTGAAGCTCGACTTGTTGGGTGCTCATGCGAGTGCTGCGGCGTCCCGCCGATCTGAGACAGCCCAATCTCGCCCATGTGAGACCGGTGGCGTCTCATTCAAGTGAGACGGCGAGCCAGAGGGGCGTCAGGTCGGGATCGGGTCCAGCCTCCTGGGAATGCTGGCCGTTCGGCCTTTCGACGCATATAATGCCCGGCTTATCTGAGATGGTTTGCAGAAAAGCCATGGGTTTTCTGCGTAGCTGTTAGGCTTGGGATCATGAACGAAGGCCAGTTGGCGCGTGCCCTGGCGGCTGGCAACGCGTGGTGGCGCGACCCCCAGTGGGAGCGCGACGATCGCGACCTGCGTCCCCTGGCGGCGACGACTCTCGACTACAAGCCCTCGCCGCTGTCCGATGTCGCGCCCGACGGCCTGTATGTACTGCGCGGTCCGCGCCGGGTTGGCAAGAGCCTGGAGGCCAAGCGAGCGATCTCGCAGCTGATTCAGCGTGGAGTCCAGCCTCGCACCATCATCCACTTTGCCTGCGATGAGCTCGGCCGGGGAGACCTGCAGCGCTTGGTCAACGCGGGGCGCGAGGTGCTCACGCGCGGGTTGGAGGGAGCGCGCTACTGGTTTCTGGACGAGATCACCAGCGTCCCCGCGTGGCCCGAGGCCATCAAGTGGTTGCGCGACAACACCGCGTTCGGGGAGGACTGCGTGGTCCTGACGGGATCATCGGCGCGCGACCTGGCCGAGGCCCAAAAGCAGTTGGCCGGGCGGCTCGGGGGAACAAGCCACTCAGACCGTCTGCTGCTGCCGATGGGCTTTCGCCAGTTCGCGCGAGCAATGGGCCTGGACGGGCTTCCCCAGCCGGACCCGGTGAGGGCGCGCGATTTCATGTCACCCGAAGTCGACGCAGCCCTCACGGAGCTGCTCCCCTGGCTGGACACGCTGCTGTCCACATGGGAGCTCTATCTGCGGGTGGGCGGCTTTCCCCGCGCAGCCAGCGACCAGCTGGCACATGGGGATGTCCAGGATGACTTCGTTCGTGCGCTGTGGGACGTGACGGCCGGCGAGGCGGTACGAGGAGCCGGCACCACCGCAGCCCAGGTGCAGGCTATGCTCGGCCGGCTGACCCGAAGTTTGACCAGCCCGCTAGCAGTCGAGTCGCTGCGAGCAGACATCGGCGTCGAGAGCCCCCATACCGCCAAGGCACGGCTACAGGATCTCGTCTTCGCTTACCTGGCATGGCCCTGTCACCAGCGTGACGGGAACACGCCGAAGCTCTCGGCCCAGACCAAGTACTACTTCATCGATCCTCTGATGGCGCGCCTCGCATCGATGCGCAGTCAGGGAAGGATCTCCGAGGCCGACGCCTCGGCGATCAGCGAGCAGCAGCTGGGCATCGAACTGCTTCGCGGCATGGAGCGCGAGCAGCCCGGCACGTATGCGCACTTCAGTGATGTCATGTACCAGAAGACCTCCGGCAAGGAGGTGGACTTCTGTGGCCCGCGTCTTGGAAAGCTCGGCTTCGAGGGCAAGTACGTCGACTCCGGCTGGAAGCGAGAGGCACTGACAGTCCGAGCAGCCCTCGGCGCAGGAGTGCTGGCCACTCGCGGTCTGCTGGACACCAGCGGCGACGTATGGGCGGTCCCGGCGCCCCTCATCGCCTGGATGCTCAACGACTGAAACGGGGGCGGCCCAGAGGGGATGTCGGAGCTCCCCAAGCCGATGCGAGCCCGCGACACAGCCACGGAGCGGGAGCCGCCGCGGTGGTCTGCGGCCCATCCCGCCACAGGGTTCGCATCACAGGCATTGGCGGCTGGAAGGTAGCCCCGAGCGAGAGGTTTCGCCAAGAGTTGGATGAGGTGCTGGCCGGTGTCGATCGAGAGCAGGACCCCGTGGAGGTCGTCGGTCGCCTGGGAGCCAACCCCGCAGGCTCGCCGAATATGCGCGCCGGCTCCTCCCAAATCTGACACTGCTCAGCGACCGGTAAGCCGCCGCTCGTCCGTCTCAAATGGGTGGGATCGGCCAGTCTCAGATGGCCGGTTGTCCTCCGTTCAGTCAGTGCTGGTCGTGGAGCACAGGGGCGTACGAGATGCCGATGATCGCGCCCTCCGGTGACTGTAGCCTGGCTACGGTCTGACCCCACGGCTCCTCGCGGGGTGGATGCAGCAACTCGTAGCCGACCTGCTCCAGCTCCCGTGCCGCCGGGGTCACCGCTGCGGCGTCCGCGACATCGAACTCGATGCTGACCTGCGGCACCGGCCGCTCCGTCGGCCACTGCGACGTCCCGAAGCATGCCTCCGCTGCCTGGGACAGCGGCCAGATGCCGAAGGACTTGCAGCCGGCGATGTGCTCGCTGTGGGGATAATCGTCGCCGTGGCTCTCGAGCGGGAACCCGAGCCTGTCGACGTAGAGCTCGCGACTGGCGGCCGGATCGGGCGCGATCACCGCCAGAGTTGAGAGGAACTCTATGTTCATTCCACCTACCTCCTCGTTCGCTGTGTGCTCGTTCTTCGATCCAAGCAGGTTGCGCAAGCCGTGCCACTTCGCGGCAACGTGCGTTCGACGCTTCCGGCCTGATGGGTGAGGGACACTCGGCCGCCGCGAGTGTCGCCAGAGCGCTGCCCGTTGCTCCTACGCATGAAAGTCAAGGGACATTTGCATGATTGTCGCCTTCTGTGGCAGTGTTGTGTTGGTGCGGGTGGTCCGCGAGCTAAAGCACAGGGTTTGGGGCTGCTCCCTGTCGCGCTGCGTTTGGTGCGCGCCCCGGTGCGGCACCCGCACTCTTCTTGCTGGGAGCGCTCGCTTTCCAGTCGGCCGGAGCCTGTCAAGTCGTTTGAGACACTTGGTCGTTGAATTTAGTGTGCAACCTCCTCTGTGGGCGGTTTGTTGATCCAGACGGCGGTTGGTAGCGCTGGTGGCCGGGGTGGCCGGCGGACAAATCGCTCGGGTGTCGTCGCGTAGGCGGCTCGCAGGACGCGCTGACGTTCGGCGTGGAGCGCCTTTGCGTGGCCGTGGTGGATAGCGGCGGGGGTCATCAGGCCGATCCCGGAGTGGCGGTGCTGGTGGTTGTACCAGTCGAAGAACGTACGGCAGAACGCGCGGGCGTGTTCGATGTTCTGGAAGCGGTCAGGGAACTCGGGGCGGTACTTCAGCGTCTTGAAGTGTGCCTCGGAGAAGGGGTTATCTGTCGAGGTGTAGGGCCGGTTATGCGACCGCAGCACGCCGAGGTCGGCGAGGAGGAACGCGACTGGCTTGCTGGTCATCGCTGGCCCGCGATCGGCGTGCACGGTCAGCTGCTCGCGTGCGATCTTTTGCTGCTCTGCGGCTTGGCCGATCAGCGCCTTGGCGATCTGTGCGTTCTCGCGGTGCTGGACGGTCCAGCCGACGGCGTAGCAGCTGAACACGTCGAGGATCACATACAGGTAGAAGTACGTCCACTTCGCCGGGCCCTTCAGCTTCGAGATATCCCACGACCACAGCTCGTTCGGGCGCTCCGCGAGCAGTTCCGGCTTGGCGTAGGCCGGGTGCGCGAGCTGCTTGCGGCGCTCACGCACGCCACCGTGACGGGCCGCGAGCAGCCGGTAGAACGTGCGCTCGGACGCGAGATAACGACCCTCATCGAGCAATGTCGCCCAGGCCTGCGCGGGCGAGCAATCCACGAACCGCTCGGAGTGCAACACGTCCAGGACGGCCTGGCGCTCGAGCTCTGACAGCGCCCGCGCCGGGACGGCCCGCGGCCGGGCCGGCCTGGGCTCCGGTGGACGCCTGCGGCGGTAGATCGTCGCCGGGACCCGCCCAGCGCACGGCACGCTGGGCGGGTCCCGACGATCAGGGAGAGCTCCTCAACAGTCTGCTCGATCATCGCTCGGTGCTCCCGTTCGGAGTCGCGCCCCTGGGCTCGAGCAACTCGCCCAGCAGCGCGGAGACGTTTCCCTGCACCTCGATCACCTTGCGCGCCTTCTCCAGCTCCCCCTCAGCGCGCTCGGCACGCTTGCGCAGCTTCGCGTTCTCCGCCTCCAACGGGTTCGGCGGCTTGCGCCCCCGCGGACGTGAGAGCGCCTGCAGAGACCCCGCGTCGCGCTGCTTACGCCACTCGCTCAACAACGACGAATAAAGGCCCTCACGACGCAACAACACGCCGACCTCACCCGGCGCCGAGCACCCGTCAGCCTCGCGCAGGATCTGAAGCTTGTACTCAGCCGAAAACCGCCGCCGCACCGGCCGGTCGACCAACTCGGGGCCGGGGACCCCCCGCGGCGCGGCGCGCCCATCGCTCTCTGAATCCAACATCGTGTCGTGCTCCATTCTCGCCCCAAGAACTCAGTAATAACGCGGTCACGAGCGTCTCACACGACATTGGCAGAAAGGGGGGGTCCTTGACCACTGACTTCGACACGAACGCCACTGCACACTTGTCGAGCTCGGCGATGGCCCGCTCGACGCCAATCTCGGTCCGCGCCGATGGCCCGAGATCGCTGAGTGCGTTGACAACGTCTCGGATCAGCGACAGCCAGTGCGACGCCGATCGCGGCGCACCCCACTGATGGTCATCGCTGAGCCATCGCGTCAGCTCGTCCAGCGCATCGCGCAGTTGGAGATGCTCGGGCCACGGATCGTCGCGCTTCCCAGCCAACAGCGCCGCCACAACAGCGTTTACCTGCTCCTCTGGCGTCATCGACACGATTGTGATCGAGGGGTCGGGTCGAACGTGCGCCTGCTCGCGAGATCTCTCGCCCGCTGCTGACTTTTCAGCGGGCAGCACGCGCGCGACTACGCATGTAGGCGGCGCGCGTGTAGTTGTAGGCCTTGATCGCCGCCGCGTTCTCACTGGGCCTGGGTGTGCGGGCCGCCCGGGCATAAGAGGCTCCCTCGGAGCCGCGGTCGCTTGGTGCGAACAGATGCCGGCTGGCGGTCTGGAAGGCCCGCATGTGCAGGTTGCCGGCGATCCGGTCCAGAAGGTCGAGCAGCTCTAGGTGCCGCGCGCGCTCGGCACAGCGAGAGCAGCTGTCGATCGTCGACGATGGCGCCAATCGTGCGCAGGTGCCTCAGCTGCTCGGAGACACGCGCGGCGTCACCGCAGCGGTTCAGCTCGCTGCGACTTTCGTCGCGCACCGCAAGACGCGCGACAACGCTCCAGCCGACCGGGTGCGCCAAGATTTCCAGCAGGGCTGTATCTCCGGGCAGCGCCCTCACGAGAGCAAGCGCATTACGTAGCTCGCTCGCCTGGAGCGTCCATTGCCCGGCCTTATGCGTCTCGATCACGCTGGCGAGCTCGAGACGACGCAGGGCGTCGCCGATCCTCTCCCGGCTGGGCTTGGGGACCGCGGTGGCGGCTTCTGCGTTGATGACCTGCGTCACCGAGGTGTAGCCGCCCTGCACGAGCTGGCGGCAGACCGGGTCGTGAAGCAGCAGCGCGAGCTTCCGGCCGGGGCTCATTTCTGAATCCGCCGAAATCCGAATCCATCGCACCCCGGACAAAGCCCGCTCAAGGAGTGGAATTGCTGTCCCATCCGGGGTGTAGCGTAACCGGCCAAGTTGCTCGGATTTTTCGACCAGATGAACCGTTATCGTTTCCAGATGCCAAGCCCCATTCGTGCGTGGAGCGGCCGGTGACGGTCAAGCACGAGACCAATGCGCCGTTCGCCGAGGCGCTGTCGAAGCTCAAGCACGAGCGTGGTCTGTCCTACCGCGACGTAAACGAAGCCACGCGGGCGATAGACCCCGCCCGCCGGGGTCTATCCGGCTCGCACGTCAGCCGCCTTTGCCACGGGCTCGACCCGCCCTCGGCGGCCACGATCGCCATTCTCGCCAGAGCGCTTGACTTGCCGCCCCGGTACTTCGCCGAGTACCGCCTGGCCGAGGCGCGGGCGCTGTTCGACGAGCGCGCCCCCGGCGGTCTCCGCGCCGCACTGCGCCATCTGCATCGGCTCGAGGCCAGCATCGGAACGCCGCGCCCTTCGGGCCCCCCGACCCGCCGCGCCCGCCGTCGCGCCTCTTAGCAGGCCGCGCCCACAACGCCTCTACTCGAGCGGATCGTTAGGTTTCTGCTTCTCCTATAAGCTCAAAGGGGGGCGCTTCGCAGTGGGGGCGGCAACACAAACCAAGCTGGATCGCGCTGCCCTGGACCGGGCGAGCCTCGTGTGGGCGCCCGAGGTACGCGGCACGCTCTGCCACCAGCTGATCGCCGAGCTCTGCGCGCGCGAGATCACCGAACCGCACGCGATCGAGCCTCACGCACGGGCGTTGCTTCCCCACGGCCTCGCTGCTGTGCACCATCAGGCTCTGCTGTCGTTCCTCGTGCCGATGGCCGGCTCCTATCTGACGCGTTTCGCGCGGCCGGGCTGGCGCTTCGCCGGCAGTGAGGTGATCGTCGGCGGGGTGGCGCTCGATCTGCTGTGGGAGCGCGCCGGGTGCCTGCAGGCCGATGAGGTGAAGTCGTGCGCCTCGACGGCCCTCGCATGGCGCGAGCGCGCGGCCGCACAGGCGCACGCTCAGGCACATGCCGCCAGAGCGCACTACGGGCGGGCGTTTGAGGGGGTTCGTGTCGTGGCGCTCGCCGTCGCTGACGCCGGGTTCTGGGTTGCTGCGTGAAGCGCATCGCAGACCGCGAGCGCGCTGAGGCGATCGTCGCGCAGATGCGCGGGTTCCAAGCCGACCTCGGCTATGTGCCCAGCTGGTATCTCAGACAGGCCAGCGCTGAGCTGGGCCGCTCCCGCGCGTGCCTGTACCGCTGGGCCAGGACGGGGTGCCAGCCGGCACCCGCGAGTCGTTTTGCCTCGCCGACGCACACAAGGCAGCGGTGTTCGAGGAGCACGGTGTCGGGGGCGCCTGGGAAGCGCTGACCAAGCAGGGCGAGGAACTGCCCTCCCGCGCGACCTGGTATCGCGCTGCCAGCCGCGACCTCAGCGCCCTCGAGCTGCGCTACGCAAAGGGCGGGCTGCCGAACGCGCGGCGCGCGCAACTGCGTCTCGAGCGCCGCGAGGGCCGCCGCGGAGAGGCGCTGATCGCCGATCACAAGCTGGCCGATGTGCTCGTGGCGCTTCCCGGGAATCACAAGCCTGCCAGGCCGTGGATCACGAGCTTCATGGAGCCATCGACTCGCGCGATCGCGGGGCTCGCCGTGTCCGTCCGTCCGCACAGGGGTGTCGTGCTCGCCGCGCTCGGCGAAGCGATCCGCGAGCGCCCCGAGCTCACACCCGCGCACGGCAAGCCATGGATCGTGCGCTTCGACAACGGGCTCGAGTTCCTGGCCAAGACCATCCGCAGCGCTGCACTTGATCTCGGCTTCACGCCGGTGCCGCTGCGTCGTCGATCGCCATGGCTGAACGGCAAGATCGAGCGCTGGCATCAGACGATGACCAACGAGCTGATCCGCCGGCTTCCCCACTGGACCGACGGGCCCAAGCGCGAGAACGGCTCTCTCGACATCCCAGACGACATCCAACCCGTGGCGATCGAGGTGTTCATCGCGCTGCTGTTGGAGTGGGTCGCCGAATACAACTTCGACCGGCCACACGCCTCGCTTCTAGGGCGAACCCCGGCGCAGGCATGGCAAGACGACCCGACGCCGCTGCGGGCCGCCAGCGAGCAGGACCTGCGTCGCTACCTGCTCGAGTGCCCGGGCACCCGCGTCGTTGAGGCGAGGGGCGTGAGGTTCTCAAACCGCTGGTACACCGAAGATGAGCTGCAGGACCTCGTCGACCGGCGCGTGGAGCTGCGCCTGATGCCCCACGACAACCGCTGGCTTGAGATCTACCACGACGGCGAGTGGGTATGCAGAGCGATGCGCCACGACGAGGCCTCCGAGGAGCAGCGCCAGCGAGTGCTCGACGTGCGGGCTGACGCTGCCCGCCGCGCCGCGGGTATCGCCCGGCAGGCCAAGAATCGTGCGCGGGTGCGCTGGTCGACGATGATCAGCGCCCGCGCGCCTCAGCCCACCAACAGCATCTCCCGCGAGGAGGCCGAGGCGATCGAAGACCAGGACGGCATGTTGCTCGCCGCGCTCGGTCTCGAGCACCGCCGCGGAGCAAGACGGGAATAGGAATGGCGCCGAGCACCTTCAGCCCACCGGTGCGCCACCATGCCGACCCTCCCGGTGTCGGGATCATCGAGACCGAGGGCCTGCTGATCTCAGAGCACGCGCTGCGGTACGTGATCGCCCACCGCCAGCTCGGCGCGCTCACCGGCGTCGCCGGGACCGGTAAGACGTTCGCTCTTGAGGTCCTGCTGCGCGACCGCGGCGACGTTCATGTGGTGTGGATCGAGGTGCAGGTCAAACCGACGATGCTCTCGATCGCCCGTGCGCTCGCGCTGGCGCTGCTCGGCGAGGTGCCTCGCGGTAGTCGTCACGAGCTCTCCTACCACCTGCAGGACGCACTCGTCGACCAGGCCGGCGAAACCCCGCTGGTCGTGGTCTTCGACGAGGCACAACGGCTGAACAACGAGTGCGCGGAATACCTGCGCTACCTGCACGACCCCCACAACACGAGCTTCGCGATGGTGCTCGCCGGCGGTAACGGCTGCTGGGAGACGATCCGCCGCGAGCCGATGCTCCACAGCCGCGTGCACAAACCCGTGTTCTTCAAGGCTCTCAGCGACCGAGCGCTGCTCGAGATGCTGCCCAACTACCACGCGATGTACGAGCAAGTAGACCCGGAGTTGCTGCTCTGGATCGACCAGCAGCGCTGCCAGGGCATCCTGCGCCACTGGTCAGCGTTCACGGCCTCAGCAGCCCAACTCCTCGAGCGACAGGCCGAAGGGACACTAACCAGAGCGATCGCCGACGTCGTGCTGCACCAGCCCGAATGAGTGCGGAGCTGACACCACGGACGATCCTGAATCCGGACATCGCGCCGCAGACGATGGCCCGGCTGCTTCGCCTGCACAACCCTGACCAAGGCGTTGTCGTCTGCCATCCCGTGCCGCCAGGACCGAGCAGCAGCTCCCTGCCGCTGGACGTGCTGCACGCGCTCGGAAAGCGCCCGAGAATCGGCGGCTGGCCAGGTAGATCTGGCTGGAGGCCGAGCAAATCACCGACCTGCTGCTGGTGCGGGCCGACCTGTTCGCTGCTGCGCCACTGCGCGAGCTCGTGTCGCTGGCCAGCGACGCTGGAACGAGCACCTGGCTCATCTTCGATAAGGCATCCCGCCGACGCGCTGCAGACGAGCTCCTCAGAGCGCGCCCCGCACACCAGCTGAAGCTGAACGGCACAGCGCAAGCCGGCCGCAACCGAACCGGATCCCGCGCAAGGCCATGGCCGATGCCCTCTCCGTGGGTTGCACGCGCCGCGGCTGCCCGCATATTCACGGTGCAGCAGTTCAACGACGTCGACGCTCGCATGCACAGCGCGTTCAAGTCGACCAGCACCTACGTCGCATCCCAGCGTCAGCTGCACCTCGAGTCCGTCGAGCGCTTCCTCGACGTCATCACAACGGACCCGGTTGCCCGCCACCGCCACGCGAGACTCCTCGGCGCGCGCTGCGCGCTGCTCCAGCACGGATTCGCATCCGAGATCAACGAGCGGCTCGTCGCCAAGAGGACGATCGTGGCCAGCCCCACCAGCGCGCAGGCGATTGAGTTCCGCCGTTACAGCAGCCCGCCCACTGCTGCTCTGCATGTGCTCAGCTTGCTCACCGAGCTTGATCGCACGACACTCGAGGCGATCACGCTCGACCAGATCGTCCAGACCTCGCAGGGTGTCTACGTCGGCGGGATACCTCCTCCAAGGCGCTGCCGCGGCAGCAGTCAGGGCCCAGTGCGCCTATCAGCAAAGCCATGGATGCGCTCCCAGCCAGCATCTGTTCACTCAGATGCAGCTCGCCCGCCACGGCGGCCCGCGGGGGAGAGTGACCCGGACGCCCTCGCGGCAGCTCGAAGTCAAGCTCGCTGCGCTACCCGGCTCGCTGGACATCTCGTTCCCGCAGCCCCTGGCCTGACCCCCTGAGTTTGGTCCGATGCTTGTGAGAGTTTCTTGCGTCCATGATGATGGGCGAGGAAGGAACTCTGATGAAGCGACGCAGGCATACACCGGAGCAGATCGTCCGCAAGTTGCGGGAGGCCGAGCGGATGCTCGGCGAGGGCAAGACGATCCCGGAGGCGGCGAAGGAGCTCCGGGTCAGCGAGCAGACCTATCACCGCTGGCGCAACCAGTACGGCGGGATGAAGGCCGTTGACGCGAAGCGGCTGAAGGAGCTTGAGCGTGAGAACGCGACGCTCAAGCGGATCGTGGCGGACAAGGAGCTGGAAGTCGTGGCGCTGAAGGAGATTTCCCGGGGAAACTGGTAGGCCCAGCCCGTCGGCGCCGGGCGGTCGCGATGCTCTGCGACCGTCTCGGTGTCAGCGAGCGCTGGGCGTGCCGGGTGGTCGGTCAGCATCGCTCGACGGAGCGCTACGAGCCCAAGCGGGCTGAGGATGACGCGGCGTTGCGCGCTGAGCTGCGCGGGTTCTCGGCGGAGCGCCCGCGGTGGGGGTACCGCCGTGCGCACCATCGCTTGCGCCAGGAGGGCTGGGAGGTAAACCGCAAGCGGGTGCAGCGTTTGTGGCGCGAGGAGGGGCTGCGGGTGCCACAACGGGCTCGTAAGCGCCGGCGCCTCGGGGACTCGACAGTCCCCGCCAAGAGGCTGCGTGCTGAGCGGCCGAACCAGGTGTGGGCCTTCGATTTTCAGTTCGACCAGACGGCTGACGGGCGGGCGTTGAAGCTGCTCAACGTGGTCGACGAGTTCACCCGCGAGGCGCTGCTGATGCTGGTGGAGCGCAACATCGACGCCGACCGGGTCGTGAGCGAGCTGGAACGTCTGGTCGTCGAGCGCCGTGCCCCGGAGTACCTGCGGTGCGACAACGGGCCGGAGATGACAGCGCACGCGCTCAGCGACTGGTGTGTGCTGAGCGGGACGGGAACCGCGTACATCGAGCCGGGCTCACCGTGGCAGAACCCATACGTCGAGTCCTTCCACTCCCGGGCGCGTGACGAGCTGCTCAATGTCGAGGAGCTCTCCTGCCTAGCCGAGGCACGCGTGGTGATCGGTGACTGGCGCGAGGATTACAACCAGCGCCGGCCACACTCCGCGCTCGGGATGCAGACCCCCACCGCGTTCGCCGAAGCGCACCCACCAGCTCCTGCCGGTGGACATGACGCGCTGTGGACAGCAAGCTGACCACAGCGCTTGGACAACCCCTGCGGGGTTGCCCACACGCCCACCGGCACGACCACAACCACCCCACCGACCGCCACGCCCGCTACCCTCCCAGCGTCACCACCCACCCACACTCTCACACGTGGCGGACCGACAAACGGGGGCCGGCCACGCTGGCCATGACGCGGCCGCCGATAGGCCACAGCACGCTCTTCCAAACGCATCTCGCTAGCAAGAGCCCCAACACGCAACGCATCTACGAAACCACGCTGCAGCGCCTGGAGACCTGGGCCGATCGAAACGAGCTCGACCTCGTTCATCTGGAGAAAGCGGATCTCGAACGCTTCCTCGCAGAGGAGGGCCGACGCTACTCGAGCGCGACGATCCACGTGCGGCGCGCCGCGCTACGAGCGTTCTACGGATCGCTCGAGGACGCCGGCATGATCGAGCTCGACCCTGCCCACAAGCTCCGCCTAGCATCGATCGACCATCTCGCCTCGACTGGGCCAATCGAATACCTCACCGACGAAGCAGTCACCGGCCTCAGAGAACACGCTCTGCAACTCGGACCAGTCAGCAGCGTGGCGATCTGCATGCTCCACGAGACGCCAGCCAGCGTCAGGCGAATAGCCGCCCTCTCAATCACCGACTTCGCGCACGACGGCAAAGGCAAGACCTTCGCGATCCTCGGCCAAAGCACCACGGCGAACACGCCTTGGCCGATCAGCGAGCAAATCCTCGACGCCGTCGAATCCCTGCGAAGCGATCACCCGCGCTTGATCTCGCCGCTAACGAAGAACCCGAACGTCCTTCTGGTCAAGGACGCGATCGAGCAAACCCGCCTCAGCGCGGGCATCCAGATGCCAAACCTCGCGGGCGCCCTTAAACACGTGCACCGTCGCCGAGTGCAAGCGCTCAGCGCCCAGATGCGGCTCCGGTCGAAGAGCCTCTTGCGCTACCAGCGCACGCTGCTCAGGGACATGAAGCCGCTAGACACGCAGCGTCAGCCGCACGGCTCCGAGTAGCGCATCTAGCTCGATGCCGAACGCCGCCAGTCTCACATGGATGAGATTTCGCGGCCGGAGGCCAGTCTCACATGGATGAGACAAAGCCGTCTCACATGAGTGAGATTCCGGTCTCATATGGATGAGACGCCGCACTCTGTGCGGCGTCCCGCCGATCTGAGACAGGCGAGTCCCACTCATGTGAGACCGTTGCGTCCCACTCATCTGAGACTGCCCAACCGTCGGAGGTGCCTGTTGCTCTTAGCCAAGCCTCTGTCGAATTGAGGGCGCGTGGGGTGGGGCTACCCGGGGTCTCTCAGACCGCGTGAGAGACCTCCAGGTCATGTCGTGGAATCTCTACCCACGCACCCGCTCAGCGCTGCGCGCCGAGTGTGACCGGAACGGATCTGGCGGTCGCATCCGGCGGGCCTGTAGGAGCGGTCTCACACCGGGGTTCGAGATGGCTGTCTCAGCGGCAGGCGGGAAGTCCGGCCGCGCTAGCGCCGGATCGGCTGACTGATCGAGCCGTCGGCGCTTGGTCGCCCGTCGTCGTGAGGCATCAGGATCTCGGATGCCTCGGCTGGCGTTACGCCCGGGTAGAGCGCCCTCACGAGAAGGATCGCGCAACCGCAGCCGACGAGCTGCGCCACGATGTAGCCGGGCACGGACGCGGGCGCGATGCCGGCGAAGGTGTTGGAGAACATGCGCCCGATGCTGATCGCGGGGTTGGCGAAGCTGGCCGAGCTGGTGAAGAAGTAGGCGGCGCCGATGTAGGCGCCGACGGCGGCGGGGATGGTGCTCGCGCGTTTGCTGCGTGCGAGCGAGAAGATCACGAGAAGCAGGCCGGCGGTCGCGATCACCTCACTGAAGAGGTGTGCGGGGGAGGCGCGGTGGTGTGTGGAGATGCTGATGGCGGCTAGGGCGAACATGCCGTTCGCGGCGACGGCGCCGAGCACGCAGCCGGCTACCTGCGCTGGGATGTAGGCGAGGGCGTCGCGCCACCCGATGCCGCCGAAGCTCGCGTCGGCGAGCGAGACGACCGGGTTGAAGTGCCCGCCGGAGACCGGGCCGAACATAAGGATGATCGTGAACAGCCCCGCCGCCGTGGCTGCGGCGTTCTCGAATAGCTGCAGGCCGTCGTCGTTCGGCGAGAGGGTCTGTGCCGCGATCCCTGAGCCGATCACCAGCGCGGCGAGGAACGCCGAGCCGAGCAGCTCGGCGAGCAGACGGCGCGAGAGCGGCGGCGAACCGGTCATGCCGCGACCAGGAGCTTGTCGGCGAACTCGCCCGGCAGTCCTACCTCGCGGACCTCGGCGGCGACCGCGTCGGCGTCGTACTCCACGCGCTCGATCGTCACCTCGACGCCGCTCGCGGCGGCCTGGATGATGGCGAAAGCGCCGCGCGGGTCGCCGTCCTTGGGCTTGCCGGTCGAGCCGCAGTTGACGAACAGCACGCCGCCGTACTCGTGCACCCACGGCTTGTGCGTGTGTCCGAACACCAGCACCGGGTCGCTCTCGGCGGCCGCTAGTCGTTCGTACAGCCTGGCCGGCTTGTCCTCGAACAGGTACTCGTTCACCTTCCGGGGGGAGCCGTGGACCAGGTGCACATCGACGTTGCCGACGGGGAAGTGCAGATCGAAAGGCAGGCCGCGCATGAAGTCCTTGGAGCCCTGGCTGGTGTGCGCCAGAGTCCAGTCGACCGATAGCTGGCCGAGCTCGCGATCGTGGGCGGTGACGTACGCGCAGCCGCAGTCCTCGAGGTCGCGGGCGATCGCGTAGTCGTAGTTGCCGTAGATCGTCGGGATCTCGCGCTCGGCGATCAGCACGCAGACCTCGTTGGGGTGGGGGCCATAGCCGACGAGATCCCCGCCGCAGAACACGCTCTCGATGCCGAGCTCCTCGATCCGCGCCAGCGCAGCTTGTAGCGCCGGCAGGTTGCCGTGGATGTCGGTGATGACGGCCGCCGTGTCAGGCTGATCGCTCACGAGCCCTGTGGCGTAGCGATCAGGTCGCAGGTATCGCGGCGTAGGCACTCGCGGGTCTGGCGGTGCGCGAGGGTCATTATGTGCGAGCGCACGCGCGCCCCGTCGAACGTGGCGAGGACGGCATCCGCGCACGCCCGGATTTCCTCGGCTGGCTTGATGTCGGCGAACTCCTCGGTCAGCATCGGCAGCAGCCGCGCGAGGCGCAGCTGGTGGGCGGTGCGATCGCCGCGGATCGCATCGAGACGGACGGCGATCAGCTCGCGGATGTGCGCCTGAATTCCGTCGCGGATCGCGCGCACATCGTCGATCGGCCTGCCGGCCGGGTCGGGTATGTCCCATGCCTCCACCATGGTCGGCACGTAGGGGCACGCGTCGCCGCAACCCATCGTGATCGCCCAATCGGCGTGGAGCTGCATCTCGAGCGTCAGCTTCTTCGGCTTGCGCCTGGAGAGGTCGAATCCGATCTCGCGCATTGCCTCGACCACGGGCGGCCATATCTCGCGGGCGGGGTCGGTGCCGGCGGACTCGGCGCGCACGTCATCGGGGCCGTAGCGCTCAAAGAACGCTTGGGCCATCTGCGAGCGCCCGGCGTTGTGGTTGCAGACGAAAAGCACGTAGCGGATCGCCTGCTGGCCTGCGCCCTCCTCGATGGGAACGTCGCCGGTGCTCATGGCCCGGATCGTATTACATCGACAGATATGAGTGTTATTGATATAAGTAGATTGATGCCCGTCGATTTGGAGCTGTCCCCCAAGCAGAAGCGCGCCAACGGCGCTCCGTGCTGTGAGCCCGTCGTCTACCCCGACATCCAGCGTGAAGAAGCCCTGCGGATGGCCGAGGTCGCCAAGGCCCTCGGCGACCCCATCCGCCTGCAGCTCGTAGACGTTCTGCGCAAGCACGCCGGCAAGGTCTGCGTCTGCGAGCTGGTGCCTCTGTTCGACATCGCACAGCCCACGCTCTCCCACCACCTGAAGAAGCTCCGCGCCGCCGGGATCGTCGACTCCGAGCGCAAGGGCCTCTGGGCCTACTACTACGTCATCCCAGACGCACTCAAGGAGCTGTCCGCATGGCTGAGCTAGAGACCGAGTGCTGCGCCCCCGCCGCGCAGGAGAGCTGCTGCGAGCCCGGGCAGAAGGCCGAGTGCTGCGGCGAGCACCACGGCGCCGGGTGCGGGTGCGCCGCCGGCGCCGATCCGCCCGTGAGCGAAGATGCGCTGCGGGAGACGGTCCGCGAGAAGTACGCTGCCGCCGCCCGTGCGGCCGCCGCCGGGAACGCAGGATGCTGCAGTCCTGCCGACGAGACCGGGACCTTCGGCGCGTCCCTGTACGCGCAGGAGGCTGACGCCGAGATCCCCGAGGCCGCCGTTGGCGCCTCGCTCGGCTGTGGTGTTCCGACCGCCGTCGCCGATCTGCACGAGGGGGAGATCGTGCTCGATCTCGGCTCGGGCGCCGGCGCCGACGTCCTGATCAGCGCCAGGCGGGTCGGCCCGACGGGTCGCGCGATCGGGATCGACATGACCGACGAGATGCTCGAGCTCGCCCGTCGTAACGCCTCCGAAGCGGGCGTCGAGAACGTCGAGTTCCGAAAGGGGTACCTCGAGCAGCTGCCGCTCGTCGACGCGAGCGTCGACGTCGTGATCTCTAACTGCGTGGTCAACCTCTCCGGCGACAAGCCGAAGGTGCTCGCCGAGGCCGCGCGCGTGCTGCGGCCCGGCGGTCGGTTCGCGATCTCCGACGTGATCGCCGACGAGGACATGGACGCGGCCACGCGTGCGGACATGCAGCAGTGGACCGGTTGCATTGCCGGTGCGCTCACCCGCCAAGAGTTCGAGCAGGCGCTCAAAGCCGCCGGGCTCGAGGACGTCGAGGTACGGGAGACCCGTCGCGTTCACGAGCACGCCGGCGCGGCGATCATCCGCGCGCGTAAGCCGGCGCGTTAGCTCGCTCGCAGGCGATCGATCTGGCTGGCTGACCACCCACGGTCCCGGAGCAGGCGCCCGATCGCCGCGTCGTAGTCCTCTGGCGGGGGAGGAGGTCCCGGGCACCAGTCGAGGATCCACACCCGGCCCGAGCCGGGGACTGGTAGCCCCGGGAGCGGAAGTCTGCAGGAGATCTGCCCGCCGAACAGCAGCGCGACGGCAGAAACCGCTTCGGGCGCCCCGTCATCGGCGCGCAGGCCGACCATGTGGCGGTCCTCGCCCAGCGCCTGGCGCGCGGGATGCTCGGGCTCGAGCTCGCCCGGCCAGCCGGGGATCCCGTCCGGCCAGATCGCCGGCTCGATCGGTCCGTGCCAGAGCAGGCTTCGTAGAGCGCGAGCCAAGGGTTCATCTACCCACTGCTCGGGGAGCAGTAGCGCGGCGCAGCCGAGTGCGACCTTCGCGATGAACCGCACCCATAGGTCGGACGCGAAGCCGTAGCTGATCTCGATCGTCTCGTGCACGATCTCGCCGTTTGAACGGCGTGCTTGGCGGCCGCGCGGCGTGAAGCGCACGCTCACCCGCTCGCCCGTGGCCGAGACGATCGCGTCGGTCTCAAACGACGGCTCCTTGCCCTGGTGTTTGACGCTGCGGACATCCGCGAGTGCCTTGGGCATCTTCACCATCAAGTATCCGGCGAGGAGATCGTCGATCTCGCGGCCAGCCCGGGCATTGCAGTCCCGGCAGACGCGTCTTGTCTTCAGACGGCTCCCGAGAAACTGGGCGGGAATGTGCTCCTCAGACGCTGATTTATCGGCGCTCGCGCAGTAGAAGCAGCGCATCCTCAGCTGTCCTGGAGTAGAAGGTGATCGTCTCGTGCGATTGGCTCGGCTCGTGGTTCATGGGGGCAGTGTCGTTCTTTCTGAGCGTCGTTGCCGTGGGCGACTCCTAGACTGGCCTCATGGCACTTCCGCTCCGATTGTGCGCGTTCGCGCTCGACAGCGCGAGGCGCTTCATGCGCGGCCCGGTCGTCGCGGTTGGGGTGTGGATGTGAGCACGCGAGCCACGTCCCTGCCGGTCGTTGCACCCGGCGGCGGGACTCGCCAGCGGCTGATCCGCCGCGCGAGGACGCTCTCGTTGCTGAGCATCGCCTGGATGAGCATCGAGGCTGGCGTTGCGATCGTCGCGGCGGTGCTGGCGGGCTCGGTCGTGTTGTTTGCGTTTGGCCTGGATTCGCTGATCGAGCTTGCCTCGGCGGGCACAATCTTGTGGCTCTACACGGGCAGCCGCAGCGGCTCCTCGACGGCTGAGCGCCGGGCACAGCAGCTGATCGCGGGTTGCTTTGCGGTCTTGGCGGTCTACGTGAGCGTCGACGCGATCCTGACGCTCAGCGGAGGCTCCCACCCGGAGACGAGCTGGCCCGGAGTCGCAGTCGCGGCTGGCGCGGTCG
Organism: uncultured Solirubrobacterales bacterium; assembly: GCA_963701215.1. Lineage (GTDB taxonomy): Bacteria > Actinomycetota > Thermoleophilia > Solirubrobacterales > Solirubrobacteraceae > Palsa-744. Next base: position 1,730,873 of record OY969580.1, on the reverse strand, counting down.
TGTTGATGCCGCTGCTCGCTCGGGCGAAGGGCCGCGTCGCCTCGCAGCTCGGGTCGGCGGCGACCGCGGGCGACGCAGCGCAGTCATGGCTCTGTGCGCTTGGCGCGGTCGTGGTGATCCTCAGCATCCTCGCCAACGCGGGATTTGGCTGGTGGTGGGTCGATCCGATCGGCGGATTGGCGATCGCTGGCCTTGCGGTCCGTGAGGGCCGCGAGGCGTGGGCGGGGGAGATTTGTGGCGACTGCACGCCGATCGCCTTTCAGCAGCGGGACGACTGCTGCTAGGTGTCCCGACGGCGGTCGGGCAGCTGTTCGGCGCGGCCGAGTAGCGCTGTCGCGCCTCCGGCTCGTTGAGCCTGTGTGTCGCCTGGTTCGGTCTTCGAGGCGTGTCCGCAGCCGGTAAGCGCGAGTAGTCCGCCCGCGGCGCGCGGTCTTTCTGAGCGAGGTCTTGTGGCCGGCGCGTTGGATGCGGATGAACCACGCGATCCCGGCGACGCAGAGGATGCTCGCGACGTAGAAGTTCAGCCGCAGGCCGAGGATGTGGTGCGCGGGGTCGACGCGCAGGAGCTCCTCGCCGATCCGCGCGAACGAATAGCCGGCGACGTAGAGCGCGAACAGGCCCGGCGCGCGGATCCGTCGATGGCGGCCGAGCCACACCAGCGCAGCGGCCAGGAGCAGGTTCCAGATCAGCTCGTACAGGAAGGTGGGGTGGAACGTCGCGTACTGCGCGTAGCCGGCGGGGCGGTGGGCGGGGGAGATCTCAAGACCCCAGGGCAGCGTGGTCGGGCCGCCGAACAGCTCCTGGTTGAAGTAGTTGCCGATCCGTCCGATCGCTTGGGCGACGAGCAGCGCCGGCGCGGCGGCGTCCATGAAGATGGGGATGTTCGCGCCTCGGCGGCGCAGGATCCACAGCCCGACGAGGGTGCCGGCCGCGATCCCGCCCCAGATGCCGAGGCCGCCCTTCCAGATCGCGAAGACTCCCCACCAGTGCGGCGGGACTTCGTTCCAGCTCGTCGCCAGGAAGTACAGGCGCCCGCCGATGATCCCGGCCGGGAAGCCCCACAGCGCGACCTCGTAGACCAGCTCGCGGTTGCCGCCCTTGGCCTCCCAGCGCCGGACGGCGATCGCGACGGCGGCGATGACCGCGACGACGTAGGCAAGACCGTACGCGTGCACGAAGAACGGGCCGAGGTGAAAGCCGTTGCTTGACGGGCTCGGGATGAACGCAGACGGCGGCATCGTGCTCATCCTCGCACCGCTCCGGTGCGCTGGGCGCTAGGCCGCCGCGGAGGGCGACGGTCGCCGGGCGGTGCCGAGGATGTGGGTCTCGGCAATCGACTCGACCGCGCCCATGCGGAAGCGAAGCCGCTCAGATCGCTCGATCTGAAAGCCCGCGGCCACGATCGCGTCCTGGGTCTCGCGGTTGAGATGGCAGCCCGCCCCGAGCCGCGACCAGACGGGGTCAGCTACGCCCTGTAGCGCGCGCAGGAGCGGGCGCTCATCGCGGACGTGCTCGAAGAAGCGCAGCTCGCCGCCCGGGCGGATCACGCGGTAGAGCTCGCGCAGCGCGACCGCCTGGTCGGGGACCGAGCACAGCACCAGGCAGGCGATCCCGGCGTCAAAGGAAGCATCCTCGGCGGGCAGCGCATCGGCGAGCCCGGCCACGACCCGGATCGGCACCGGTGCCGTGCGCGCGGTCTGCTCGGCGCGAGCGCGCATGTGGTTCTCGGGCTCGACCGCCAGGACCTCGCCGACCGAGGTGGGGTAGAGCGCGAAGTTCGCGCCGTCGCCGGCGCCGAGCTCGATCACGCGACCGGATAGCCCCTCGAGCAGTCGCCGGCGGTACTCGTCCTCGCCCCTTGCCTTCGCCTTGGCAGTCAGGCGCGGGTGTAGGACCCGCGAGAAGAACGGGTGCTCACACGTCCCACCAGGCGCGGACGAAGCGCCGCGCACGCCAGGCTGCTCAGACATGGCTGCTCGACGCCGTCGTGCTCGTGTCCTCCTCGATGGTGGGCTTGGGCGAGCCGCCGGGCATACACGTCGCTCGCTGCGCCACGCCGCGCAACCTCTGCGCGCGTTGTCCGGGCAGCCGCCGGGCGGCCCAGGCCACGCCGCCCATCGCAAACATTCCGAGCGGACACGCCAACAGCCAGATTCCGGACATCATCAGAGGTTTCTCCTAACGCTCAATCTACGACAACCGTGTAGTAGCTACTACGTCACCGTAGTATGTGGAGTTGGGTCTGTCAAGGGATCGCGCGCCCGCCACGCGATCAACCGATACACGGCGAAGCCGCCGACCGCGAACGGGATCACGCACATCGCGCCGCCCAGCAGACCGGTCGCGCTGATGCTGGTGCCGGTCGCCTGCGAGAGGGCGGAGGCGCCCCCGAGGCCGGCGATCGAGGCGATGAGCGCGCCCGCGAACACGGCGGCGCCGAGCACGGAGACGGCGATCGTGCGGAGCGTGATCGCGCCGAGCTTGGGCTCGCTGCCCGTCTCCAGCTGCGTGACGCGGAGCTCGAGCAGCTCTTGGCCGCCGATCGCGGCGGCGGCCTGCAGCTCGCTCCAGGCTGGGCCGCGCACCACCTTCAACAGCGCTGCTACGAGCGGGTCGCGGCCGCACGTGCGCACGGCGCGGCGATCGGCGGCGAGCTCGCGTCCGGCGACATACCGCGCCCGCAGCCCGGCGAGGGCGGGCACGAAGAAGAACGTCGCCGGCAGCGCCCTGACGAGCAGGACCTTCAGCGGGTCGAGGTTGCGCACGTGGTAGCGCTCGTGCTCGAGCACCGCTCGCAGCTCCTCGCCTGAGACGCCTTCCAGCAGCCCGCGGCTGACCGCCACGTGCGGGGCCAGCGCACCGTAGGCGAAGGAGAACCACTCCTCGCAGTCGACCAGCACGACCCGTCCGGCCAGCCCCGCCGCGCCGGCGGCCTGGGCGAGCTCGTCGGGCAGCTCGAGCACGAGCGAGCGCACACGCCGGGCGAGGGCGTGCGAGGCGAGGATCCCGCGACGCAACGAGCGCACGCCGAGCGCGAGACCTACACCGACGACCAGGACGAACGCGAGCGCGGGCAGCAGGTCCTGGCCGTGGCCGACCAGCCCGCCAAGACCATGATCTGACAGGCGCGAGAAGATCAGTGGCAAAAGCACGCACCCGATCACGCCGCAGAGCACGTAGACGCCGAGCAGCAGGGAGCAGAGAGCAAGCGCGGCGAAGCTGCGGTTGGCGCTATCCAGGCGCACTACTGCTCACCGAGCAGCCGCTGCAGGCGGCGCAGCGTCTGCGGGTCTGCGCGGGCCTCTGCCACAAAGTGCGCCATCGCCTCATCCCCGTAGGTGCGGATCACGTTCTTGACCGCGACCCCGGCAGGGTCGGCGGCGCTCGGCTCATAGCGATAGCCGCGTCCCTCGTGGCGGCGGTCGAGCACGTGCTTCTCCGCCAGACGGCTCAACACGGTCATCACCGTCGTGTAGGCCAGCGGCTCTGAGCGGCCGTCGTTCAGTTGCGCAGCGACCTCGCGCACGGACATCGAGCGCCCAGCCGCCCACAGGACGTCCATCACCTCCGCTTCGAGCGGGCCGAATCCCTTGCCAGCGCTGCTTGAGCTGCTCGACATCACACCATCCTACTACGCGCTTGTCGTAGTAACAGCGCTAACCGCGGCGCATCAGCCGCCCGACGGCGGCCATCATCTCGGCAGTCCGCGCGTCCTGCTCGCCGGGCTCAGCCCCAATCACGCACGTGTGGGCGTGCCCGTCGAGCAGCCCGAGCGCGACCTTGTCGAGCGCGGCCTGGACCGCGGAGATCTGGGTGAGCACGTCGATGCAATAGCGGTCGTCTTGGACCATCCGCTCGATCCCTCGGACCTGGCCTTCGATCCGGCCCAGGCGGGCGAGCAGCTGGTCCTTGGTCGCGGTATAGCCGCGGGTGGGGGAGGTCGTGGTCGTAGGTGTCATGGCCAACATAGTACCAGTACCCCCTATGGGTATGATACGGTCGGCGGGTGACCGACGTTCTGGATGTGATCTGGCACGGCCTGCGGGACTCGTTCCTGATGGCGTGGGAGGTGTGGTGGGCGCTCGTGCTCGGGTTCGCGATCTCGGGGATCGTGCAGGCGTGGGTGCCACGCGAGCGGATCGAGCGCTCGCTGTCCGGCTCGGGGCCCAAGCCTGTTGCTCTGGCCACTGGCCTCGGCGCCGCGTCGAGCTCGTGTTCCTACGCGGCGATCGCGATCGCCAAGTCGCTGTTTCAGAAGGGCGCCTCAGCAACGACGGCGCTCGCGTTCCAGTTCGCGTCGACGAACCTCGTGTGGGAGCTCGGCCTGGTGCTGTGGGTGCTCATCGGCTGGCAGTTCACCGTGGCCGAGTACGTGGGCGGGGTCGTGATGATCGTGCTGATGGCGGTGCTGCTGCGCGCGTTCGTCTCACCGCGTCTGGAGGCCCAGGCGCGGGAGCACGCCCAGGAGGCGGACACCGGTCACCAGCACCACATGGCCAGCGAGGAGCTGAATTGGCGCGAGCGGCTTACATCGGTCCGGGCGTGGTCTGACGTCGCGCACAACTTCCGTGGCGACTGGCAGATGCTGTGGAAGGAGATCACGATCGGATTCTTCCTCGCCGGGTTCATCGCGCAGCTCGGCAACGGCTTCTTCAACGGCCTTTTCTTGCGGCACACCGGTGGCCTCATCGGCGCGCTCGAGAACGTGATCGTCGGCCCGATCATCGCCGTCCTGTCGTTCGTGTGCTCTGTCGGCAACGTCCCGCTCGCTGCGGTTCTGTGGTCGGGTGGGATCAGCTTCGCCGGCGTGCTCGCGTTTCTTTTCGCCGACCTGATCGTGCTGCCGATCATCGCGATCTACCGCAAGTATTACGGCAGGCGCTTCGCGCTGCGGATCGTCGCGCTGATGTTCGTCACGATGGTCGTCTCTGCGCTGATCGTCGACGGGATCTTCAGCGCGCTCGGACTGATCCCCACCGGGCCCAGGCCATCACGTGGCGACATCTTCGGTTCGATCCACGTCGACTACAAGCTGTTCCTCAACCTCCTCGGTGTGGCGATCTTCGCTGGCCTGTTCTGGCTGACCGCGCGTCGAGGTGCCACGGACCCGATGTGCGGGATGAAGGTCGACCGCGCCAAGGCGATCACCAAGGAGTTCGCCGGCGAGACGTTCTACTTCTGCTCTGAGCACTGCCTACACGCGTTCGAGGTCGATCGCGAAGGCCACCACGCCGATCATGCCGGCGAAGCAGAGGTCCCCCCGCCCACCAGCGATAAGCCCAAGACGGTCCTGACGTGAGCGAGCGCGCCAGCCAACTTCACGAGACGGCCGTTGGGCAGATCTCCGAGCTGATCGGCCTCATCTCAGCACGGGACGCGGCCGCCTTGAGCGTGCCGTGTCCCGGTCGCGAGAAGATGGGTGACGGCACCGTCGCCGCGGTCGCGCTGCACACGGCCGACCGCTACCAGCTGATCGCCGGCTTCCTACAGGCCGCGGCCGGCCAGATGCCGAGAGCGCGCGCCGGGAGCAGGCAGGCGCGTCATCGGATCCCGCGCTTGCTTCTCGCCCGCGGCCACGGGCCTGCTGGCCACGGTGGAGGTGAACACGACCCGGCCCTGCACGACGGCGATTACACCGCGGAGAGCGTCGATCTCGATGGGCTGCTCGAACGCCTATCGGCTGCGCGGGATGCCCTCAGCGTCTTGGCCGAGCTGACCGACGAGCAGCTCGACACCGTGCCCCCGGCGGACAGCTTCAGGTTCTGCGATGGCCAGAGGAATCTGGAGCAGGTGGTGGCGGGGCTGCTCAGGCACCAGAGCCACCAGGTCGACGCCGTGACAGCCGCACTTCGGTGAGCGTCACGTCAGTTTCACGCGCGCGCGATGATCCGGCCGATCGGCGTCAGGCCGCTCGGACGATCGCCGGTGAGCACCGCGCCGATCCGGGGTTCGTCTTACGAGCGGGCGACAGCCAGAGAGATACCTACTCGATCTGGGCGATCATCAGCTCGTATCCGTCGGGGTCGATCACGCGCATCTCTTGGCGTGGACCAGGGCTGCCGTCTTCGATCTCGCCGGCCTGGATGCCGGCGGCGAGAAGCTGCTCGCGCAGCGCCTGTAGGTCGTGCGAGTAGAGGTAGAACAGGATGCCCTGGCGTTCGGGCTCGGGCGCGTCTGAGCGCTCGAACATGATCTCCGCGCCCTCGCTCTCCAGCGCCGCCCATACGAGGAGCTCGTGCCATCGGTAGATGCTCGTGGGTGTGAAGCCGAGGTTGTGGTAGAAGGCGATCGAGCGCTCAACGTCGGGGACCTTGACGAACGGCACGAGCCGGCTAACGCGCCGCTCGGCGGGCTCAACGACCGTCTCCGGCGGCTGCACGCCAACGGAGGCGGGAACGGCCGGGGTGTGCCCGGTCTGCACGTATTCCTCGGCGGCGGCGCGGTCGACGCATCCCTTCAACTCGGTGATCTTCCCCTCCTCGATCGTGACGACCATGTAGGCGATCCCGTCGTCCAACGGGCGGCCCGCAGTGTCCGCTGGCCGCTCCGGGCGGAACGCGACGATCACCCGCGAGCCGGTCTGGATCGTCTCGTCGATCGTCCCGCGCAGCCGCCCGCCGAGGCTGCGGCTCATGATCTCGATGATCGTGTTGCGCCCCGCGCAGTTGGTGTCACCGTCCTCGACCGTCCGCCATCTTGCGTCCTCGGCGAGCGCCTCCTCGAGGACGCCGAAGTCGCCGGTGCGCAGCGCCTCGAACGCGCGGTGCAGCAGCTCGATCTCTGGGCTCTCACTTCTAGTCGTCATCTCGTTCAGCTCCTCTCGTACAGCGACATGCACGCCATGTCGCGCTCGAAACCCTGCGCCTGCCAGAACGCCTGCGCCTCATCGTCCTCGATACAAACGAGGTTGTGGATCACTCTTGCGCCGCGCGCGCGAAGCTCCGCGATCACGGCTCGCGCGAGCGCGCCGCTGGTGCCCTGCCCGCGCGCGTCGGGCGTCACGTAGAACGCGTCGATCTCGCCGAGCAACCCCGGCAGCAGGCCGGTCCCGGCGCCGAGGCTCGCGCAGACGAACCCCACGATCGTCTCGTTCTCGAGCGCCACAAGGCACAGCTGGCGCTCGTGCCAGGCAGCGATGTCGAGCATCCGCGCGATGTTGCGCTGCCCGCGCGCGGGCAGCGGTGCGCCGTCGATGCCAAGGCGCGCGTCCTCGTCCCAGAGCGTCGCGACCGTCTCGCCCTCACCGTCTTTGATCTGTCTGATCTCGGCCATGTTCCTTCGTCCTCTCTGTCGTCGTGCATTACGGGCATGAGCTAACGCACCGACAGGGCGGTGGACGAGGGTAGGCCGCATACGGGAGCGGTCAACGTCAACCAGGCACGAGCAAAAACCTACTCCCACCGCGCCCGGAACTCAACCGGCCAGCGAACCCTTACAGCGCTCCGAGCCTTGCCGCCTGGCTTCGCTTCCACTCAGCGGTAGCGCGGCTTCGGTGACGAGGGGCGACCGCGGGTGGGAGCCACCACTTCACGGCTCGCCCGAGCGCGGTTTGCCTGCACCAGCAGTCAGGGTCACAGCCACAGCTGCGGTTGCGGGTTGTGGATCCTCTCTAGGAGGCGCGCCATATCCAGGAGCGTACCGCCGCCGTCTAGCGGCATCGTCATATCAGATAGTCCTGATGTATGATGGCTGGTATGACCGCCGTGACGGCGAGCGCTCCATTTCGGCTGCCGGCAGCTCCGGGGGAGGCCGATCTGCTTGCGAAGTATTTCCGGGTGCTCGGGGAGCGCACGCGGCTTGGGATCCTCGAGTTGCTCGCCGAAGGTGAGCGGTCGGTCGGCGAGCTGGCGCGGCTACTCGGCGAGTCCCAGCCGAAGGTCTCAAACCACCTGGCGTGCCTGCGCTGGTGTGGGTTCGTGGGCAGCCGTCGCGAGCACCGCACGATCCACTACCGCCTGGCGGACGACCGGGTAGTGGAGCTCGTGGAGCTTGCGCGCGGGCTGCTTCATGAGAATGCCGAGCACGTGGCTGCGTGCCGGCGCGTCGACGGCGCGCGCGGCTGATGCGCAGCGTGCGTGAAGCCGGCGTGCTGCTCGTGCCCGCTGCGGTGGCTGTAGCGTGCTGCGCTGGAGTGCCGGCACTCGCGGGGATCTTCACGGGAGCGACGCTGGTTGCGGCCCTCGGCGCGAGCGTCGGGCTGCTCGCGTTGATCGCCGGGCTCATCGGGATGGTCATGGCTCTGCGAGCACGACCCAGTCGCGCCTGCCCGCCCCCGAAGGGGAGCTCTGTCGGATGAGGGTCCAGATCCTCTACTTCGATGGTTGCCCCAATCACGAGGCGCTGCTGCCGGCGCTGCGCGAGTTGCTCGAAAGTGAAGGCCTCGATGTTGAGGTCGAATTGCGCAGGATCACCGACGAGCGGGCGGCGCGGCGCGAGCGATTCCTCGGCTCACCAAGCGTGCGCGTCGACGGTCGCGACGTCGAACCCGACGCGCAGGCGCGCACCGACTACGGCATGAAGTGTCGTCTATACCGAACGGCGGGCGGGATGTCGGGCCTGCCGCCGCAGGAGTTGCTGCGCGCCGCGCTGGCCAGTCCGGAAGGCCGATGAGCGTCGAGCTCGAGCGCCGGATCGGGCAGTTGGGTGGCCGGTCGTTCGCCGCACGCGCCCGCGAGCTGACCGCCCCGCAACGCTCCTGCTACCGGGACATGCTGGCGGCTTTCCGCGACGGTCGCCAGCCCGTCGAGACGTCGGCTGGGCAGACGCTGGCGCGGCTGGTTGCGCTTGATCTGATCCAGCTCGACGAGGAGGGGCGGGTCGCCGTGGCCTATCCGTTCTCCGCGCGCCCGAGCCGCCACCGGGTGATCCGGACGCGCGGGCGCGAGCTCAATGCGATGTGCGCGATCGACGCGCTCGGGATCCCCTACATGCTGCACCAGCCGGGGGAGGTCTATGCGCGCGAGCCCGATCGCGCCGACGTCGTGCGTGTCGTCGTCGATCCCGCCGGTGCGCCGGCGTGGACGCCTTTCGGGGCGGTTGCGCTCATCGCCCACGGCGCGGGGTGCTGTCTGGCGCAGAGCTCGTGCCCGCACATCAACCTGTTCGCGAGCAAGGACGCAGCCTCCCGTTATCTGCAGGACCACGCCGTCGACGGCGAGCTCTTGCCGATCATGGAGGCCGCGGACACCGCTCGCTTGTTGTTCGGAGATCTTCTCGACAGCCTGGCCGATGGCTGATGGCGCGCACCGTCGATCTTCAGGGCATGCGGCGGCTACTCGAGGAGGGAGCGCAGCTCGTCGAGGTGCTCCCGGCGGATGAGTTTGAGGAACTGCACATCGAGGGCGCGATCAACATCCCGCTCAAGCAGCTGGACGCTGACAGCGTCGGGCGGCTCGACCGTGCGCGACCCGTGGTCGTCTATTGCTGGGATGCGCTGTGCGACATGAGCCCACGCGCGGCGGTACGGCTCGAGCAGCTCGGCTTTGACGCCTACGACTACGCGCTCAGCAAGGTCGACTGGATGGCGCACGGGCTGCCGATGGCGGGCACCGCGGCGAGCCGGCCAACCGCACGCTCGTTCCTGCGCGAGGATCTCGCCACCTGCGCGCTCGACGACCACGCTGGCGAGATCAGGCGACGCATCGCCGAGAGTCCCTACGGGTTCGCGATCGTGCTCGCAGACAGCGTCGTGCTTGGCCGGATTCGCCGCTCGGCGCTCGAGGACGCCGCCGCCGAGGCGAGGGCCGAGGGGCTGATGGAGCCCGGACCGTCGACGGCACGCCCGCATGTCGAGGCGGGCGAGCTCGCGCGCTCGCTAAAGCGGAGCGGCGCGAGCAGCATGATCATCACCACGCCCGAGGGCGAACTGCTCGGAATCGTGCGCGCAACCGACCCGCCAGAGGCCTCATGAGCCATCGCCGGGCCAGCTCGCTAATTACCTACGGTTCGAGTGCGCCGAGCAGCCGGTGGGTGGGGTGGCGGTTGAGGCTGTTCCGGTTCTTGTCATAACGCCTGGTCGTGCGAGGATCGGCGTGCCGCGCGGCGTCCTGCACATCCCGCAACGACGCTCCTTCGTCGAGCGACAGCGTGACGAAGCCGTGGCGCAGGGCGTGGGGGTGAAGGTCGGGGATGCCGATCTGCTCGCCCATCCGCTTGATCAGCTTGCCCGCCTGCTGGCGCGTTAGACGCCGCCCGGTGGAGGTCACGAGCAGCGGTCCTTTGGTGCGCGCGCCCTTGGCTTTGTCGACGGCGTGCGCCACGGCCGCGTTCAGCGGCGCGACGGCCGCCTTCGTGCTCTGGCCCTTGCCCTTCAGTTTCAGCACGCGGTGGCGGCCCTGCTCGCCGAGGTCCTCGATGTCAGCACCGACGGCCTCAGAGACCCGCAGGCCGAGCTCGAGCAGCAGCAGCACGAGCGCCAGTTCGCGCGGGCCCTCCGCGCGGGCGGTAGTGATCAGTCGCCGTGCGCGCTGCTTTGAGATCCCCGCGGTCGCAGCCTGCTCAGGGACGCTCGGGCGATCGGCGAACTCGACCGGGTTGCGGGCGATCATCCCGTCGTACTGGGCGCGACGGTAGAAGTGAGAGAGGCACGCCAAGCGTCGTGCCATCGTCGACGGCGCGGGTGCACTGCCGTCGAGCAGCGGCTCGCGCTTGTAGCTCTCGATCGTCGCGAGCGTCGCCTCAAGCGGGCCGGTGCCGGCGCGGGCGAGCCACACGAACCAGTCGGCGAGGTCAAGAGCATAGGCGCCTTGGGTCGCGCGGCGGTCGTCATAACGCCGCAGGAACGCCGCGGCGAGCTCGCCAGCGGTCTCCGGGTACTCGAACTCAAGCTCGCCGCGCGCGGCCTCCAGCAGGTTGTCGGCGAGCTCGCGGCGAGCGGCTTTCAGATCAGTGAGCTGCGTGGGGCGCTCGAGCAACTGCAGATCGGTGGCGAGAGCGGGCATCTACACAGCTTTCGACGCCGTTTTCCCGCTTCCTTTGCGTGGTCCATAATTCCCGTTATGGACCAGAAATAAGCCGAGAGCAGGGCTTTTGCGATCTACAGTCCGTCGCCGGCGGGAGGCTCATCGGTCCTGACTCGCGGTCGTTCTGCGCGATACGGCCGCATAGCAGATGAGGTGGCTCGCTGGCAAGGCACGCCTCAAGTTGCTCTTGCGAAAGGGTTGCCATATTCCAGGCCGGTTCTGCATGGTAATTGGTGATGTCGGACCTTTTTCACCACTGCAGAGGGCTGGCCGCCCCGATTGGCCGAGTCGGCTGTGTCGCGATGGCGCTCGTGACTGGCCACCTCGTGTTGCTTGCGCTCCTCTTCGTTGGGCGTTTCGCGTACGTCGTTGGCTTCGCGCTGTGGGAAGGAGTCCGCCCCCACGTAGTTGCATTCGGCTCGGCCTCTGCGCTCGCGTTCTTCGGCTGGCTCCGATGCAGGCTGGGACTGCCACCCGAGACGTGAAACAAGAAACCGGATACGACCCTATTCTGTCGGCATGCGGGGGCGGCGAGCGAGCAACTTCAGCGCGACCTCGCCCACCAGCACATCAGCGCCTACGTGAAGACGCGGTCAGGCGGGCTGCCACAGCTCGATCCGATTGCCCTCGGGATCGGTGACCCAGCCGAATCGGCCAACACCCTCCATGTCCTGCGTCTCTTCAGCCACGTCCGCTCCCTTCGCGCGCAGCTGTGTGAGCATCGCATCCAGATCGCGGACCCGGAAATTGATCATCACCTGCTGGGCACGGGATCCGAAGTAGTCGGTCTCGGACTCGAACGTCGCGAACACCGTCGGCCCGGCAACCTGGCGCCACAGGCCGTTCTCATCGGCGTCCAAGCCCAGACAATCGCGATACCACGCGCCCAGCGCCACCGGGTCGGCGGCCCGCATGAAGTGCCCACCGATTCCAAGCACACGCTCCACCTCGCCATCTTCCCAGGAGCACCACCACACCGTCGCCCCCTGCACAATCCGCCTCGTCGTAGAGGCTCAGGCGCTGCGCCACCGCACCCGCGGGGACCCGTCCAGCTGTATGCCACGAGGCTAGCCGGGAGCCGAGCGCCACTTGATGCGCACGGGCAGGTAGTGACGCAGTCGCTCATACCACGGGAACTCCAAGCTGCCGAGCGGCAGAAGAATCGGCTTGTCCTCCCCGTCGAGCAGAACCTCGGCCGTCCTCCCACGCTCCATATTGATCCAACGCACGACCGTGCCGGGACGCGTTCCGTCCAAGCCCCACAGCACACGCACGCGGCGTCCGTTGATCCGATCCGAGGGCACCTGGCGCCCGGCAAGCGCTACCGCAGCAAGTACGAAGACTCCGAGCCCGAACAGGCCGGCCTGGCCCAAAGGCCCAAGCCAAGCGGCAACCGCAGCGAGGATCAGCGCGAACGCGAACGCCTTGGAGCTCTCTTCCGTGACGAGCGAGCGCATCCCCACATGATCGCCCACCTCAACCCCGCTGTCCCAGGACTCAGCTGCTAGGGCGCCCTGCACAGCACCCGGGCGAGCTATCGAGCACGGCGTTTGCTGCGGTCTCAAACTTCCCGCGTGCGGGCGCGCAGCCGCGAACGCGCGCTGAGGTATTCGCGCCTATGCGCGACTGCGAGGACCTCGTCGACGACATCGAGGATCGCACGGTGAACTTCCGGTTCGATCAGCAACACGAGCTCGCCGTCGCGGCGGACGGCGCCAAGCAGCTCGAGGTCTCTGAGGATCTCGCTGACACGCGGCCCGGGGCCCAACCAGGAGAGTTCGTGACGCGGGCGCCGGCCGGTGAGCAGTTCCTCCACGATCGTGCGAGCGAGCGGATTGGCCAGCACTCGCAGCGTCGCAAGCCCTCCGGGGGCCGAGGCCGCAAGCTCAATGGCTTGGAGCACCTGCTCAGAGGCCAGCGAGAGCTTTCCCGCCCGCCGCTGCAACAAGCCACGCTCGACCAGCTGGGCGAGCGCTCTGGCGAGCGTCGCGGCCGAGACCGCCGGATGGAGGTGATGCAGCTCCTGTGCGCTGGCAGAGTCCCCATCGAGAGCCTGAAGCAGCGAGCGCTGCAGCTCGTTGGCGAGCGACTGATAGATCTCACTGTCGGTCAAACTTGTTCGGAAATCTAAGACATCCGAAACCACTGCCATGCTGGTAGGGCTTTGTCTGGCAGCTCAACAAGACCCGTCGGGCGGAACCCTGCGCCGCAGACACAGATGCCGTTCGCTCAGGCTCTCTCAAGCGTGAAGGCCGAGCGCAGCCTGAGCTTGAGCGCGCTTGCGCGCGCCACGCAAGCATGTGATCCGCAGGGCCGGGGCTCTCCGCAGGCCATCTGAGCCGGCTGTGCAACGCGATCGATCTTCCCTCGCCGGCGACAATTGCGATGATCGCCGACGCGCTCGATCTCCCGGCTCGGTATTTCGCGGAGTACCGCCTTGCCGAGGCGCGCGCGGTGTTCGACGAGCGCGGCGCCGGCGGTCTTGAGAGCGCGCTTGAGCACCTTCGGCGGGTCGAACGCTTCCTGCCGCACGTGCCGCAAGTTCGCTCTCAGCAGCGCCGCACTCGCCGCCGCTCGGCCTAGCAACTTCGGGTGCAGCGCTACCGGCGGAGTCAACGCGACCCGAGCTATTGGGCATGATGACAAAGCCCAGCGCGTTGATTGGCGGGTCTCCCATTGACCCCGGCCGCTGAGAAGGACGAGGCCCTCGCTCGCGCGCGCTTAGATCGCGCAGGACTGGTGTGGGCGCCGGACGTCCGCGGTTCGCTCTGCCACCGTCTGATCGCCGAGCTCTGCGCGAGAGACATCACCGATCCGTCTGCGATCGAGGGGTTCGCTCGCGGGCTGCTCCCGCCCCACTTAGCTGCGGTGCATCGCCAGGCGCTGCTCTCGTTCCTGGTGCCGATGGCCGCGTCCTACCTGCGTCATTTCGCGCGTCCCGGTTGGACACTCCTCGGTAGCGAGGTGATCGTGAACGGCGTCGCGCTCGACCTGCTCTGGCAGCGCGCCGAGAGACTGGAGGCGGACGAGGTGAAGTCGAGCGCCTCACAGCCACAAGCCTTCATGCCGGCTGCGCAAGAGCAAGCGCTGGCGCAAGCGCACGCAGCCAGGGACCACTTCGGTCCTGAGTTCGCCGGGGTACGGATAGTCGCATTGGCGATGCCGCCGGCGTCGGTGTGGGTGACAGCGTGAAGCGCATCGCCGACCGTGAGCGCGCCGAGGCGATCGTCGCCCAGATGCGAGAGTTCCGCGCCGAGCTCGGTGTCGTTCCCGCGTGGTACCTCGCGCAGGCCACTGAGGAGCTCGGCCGCTCGCGCGCCTGCCTGTACCGTTGGGCCAAGGACGGCGTGCCCGCCGGCACCCGCACGGGCTTTCAGCTCCAAGGCAAGCACGAGGTCGCGGTCTTTGACGAGCGCAGCGTCGGTGGGGCGTGGCAGGCCCTGCGCTCTGAAGGCGCCGAGGTGCCGTCGCGCACGGCGTGGTACCGCGCGGCTCAACGCGACCTGAACGAGCTCGAGCGCCGCTACGTCCAGGGCGGCCTGCCGGGCGCCCGCAGCGCGCAGGTGCGCCTTGAGCGCCGCGAGGGGGGCCGCGGCGACGCCCTGATCGCTGACCACAAGCTCGTCGACCTGCTGGTCTGCCTCCCGGGCGCGGCCAAGCCTGTCCGTCCCTGGATCACGAGCTTTATGGAGCCATCGACCCGCGCGATCGCGGGCCTCGCCGTGTCGGTCAGACCTCACCGTGGAGTGGTGCTCGCCGCGCTCGGCGAGGCGATCCGGGAGCGTCCCGAGCTCACGCCGGCGCACGGAAAGCCGTGGATCATCCGCTTCGACAACGGTCTCGAGTTCCTCGCCGGCGCGATCCGCTCTGCAGCGCTCGACCTCGGCTTCAACCCCGTGCCGCTACGCCGGCGCTCGCCGTGGCTGAACGGCAAGATCGAGCGCTGGCACCAGACGATGACGCGCGAGCTGATCCGTCGCCTGCCCTACTGGACCGACGGGCCCAAGCGCGAGGACGGCACCCTCGACGTTCCGGCCGATGTCGCGCCGCTGCCGGTCGAGGTGTTCATCGCCCTGCTGCTCGAGTGGGTAGCCGCCTACAACTTCGAGCGCGAGCACACCGCGCTCGGCGGGCGCACCCCCGCGCAGTCCTGGGAGGAGGACAGGACGCCGCTGCGCGCCGCGAGCGAGCAGGATCTGCGCCGCTACCTGCTCGAGTGCCCGGGCACCCGGGTCGTCGAGGCGCGCGGCGTGAAGTTCCAGAACCGCTGGTACACCGACGAGGCGCTCCAAGATCCCGTCGGGCGCAGGGTCGAGCTGCGACGCATGCCTCACGACGCGCGCTGGCTTGAGATATATCTCGACGGGCATTGGCACTGCCGAGCGATCCGCCAAGACGAGGCCTCCGACGCGCAGCGCCAGCGGGTGCTCGATGCTCGCGCGCAGGCCGCGCGAGAGGCGGCGGGCATTGCACGGCGGGCAAAGAACCGCGCGCGCGTGCGCTGGTCAACGATGATCGCTGCGCACCCACCGCAGGCCACCAACAGCGTCTCCAAGGACGAGGTACGCGAGGTCGAGGACGCCGGCGCGAAGGTCCTGGAAGCGCTTGGGCTTGCCGACCGTCGTGGACAGAGGCGCAGGTAAGCGATGGCCGTCAGCGTGTTCGACCCGCCCGTGCGTCACCACGCCAGCCCGCCCGGCGTCGGGATCGTTGAGACCGAGGGTCTGCTGCTATCCGAGCGCTCGCTGCACTACGTCATTGCCAACCGGCTGCTCGGCGCGCTCACCGGCGTCTCGGGCACCGGCAAGACGTTCACCCTCGAAGAGCTGCTGCGCGGCCGCCAAGACCTCCGCGTGGTCTGGATCGAGGTGCAGGTCAAGCCCACCATGCTGTCAATCGCCCGCGCGATCGCGCTGCAACTGCTCGGCGAGATTCCCACCGGCAGCCGCCACGAGCTCTCCTACCACCTGCAGGACGTGCTCGTCGACCAGCCTGACGGCAGAGGACTCGTGCTGATCTTCGACGAGGCTCAGCGCCTGAACAGGGAGTGCGCCGAATACCTGCGCTACCTGCACGACCCACACAGCACGCGCTTTGCGATGGTGCTCGCCGGCGGCAACGGCTGCTGGGAGACGATCCGCCGCGAGCCGATGCTCCACAGCCGAGTACACGAGCCCGTCTTCTTCAAGCCGCTCGGCGACCGCGCCGTGCTCGAGACGCTCCCCAACTACCACGCGATGTCGCGACGCGGAGCCAGAGCTGCTGCTGTCGGTCAACCAGGAACGCTGCCGGGGGATCCTGCGTCACTGGTCGGCGTTCACCGCCTCCGCCGCCCAACTGCTAACCCGGGGCGAACCCCTCACTCGGGCGATCGCCGCCACGGTTCTCGGTCAGCCCGAATGACCCGGCCGCCGTCCGCCTATACCGTGTTGAACCCGGACATCAAGCCGCGGACGATGGCCAGACTTCTTGGGCTGCACGACCCGGACAATGGTGTCGTCGTCTGCCATCCCGTGCCCCCGCGAAATGGGATGAGCCATCTCGCGCACGACGTTCTGCATGCGCTAGGCAAGCGCCCATCGACGCCCGGCTGGCCGAGATCACCGCACACGATCGAGCGCGATGTTCAACGCTGGCTAGCTGCAGAGCGGATCTCCGACGTGCTCTTGGTACGAGCCGACTTGTTCAAGCCCAGCGCCGTCGAGCAGATCGTCGGGCTCGCTGGGACCGCCGGTGCTCGACGGATATGGCTGATCTTCGATACCGCCGGCGCGCGCAACGCGACCAACCAGACGCTGAACGCTCGCCGGCGGACCCGCGTCTCGATCACCGTCCGTGGCCGGCAAACGGAAGCGTTCACCTATGCCAGCTCTGAGCGATGGCCCAGCGGCTCGCCGTGGCTGGCCCGTGCAAGCGCCGCCTTGTCCTTCCCGCGAGCAGTGTTCGCCGACATCGACGCGCACATGTGGCATGCCCACAGGGCGACAGAAAGGTGGCTCGCAAAGCACCCGACGGTGACACGCAGCGCGCTCGAGCGGTTCATGAAAGGTCTCGTGTGGGCACCGGATGACCTCCACCGACATGCGCGCACGATGGGAGCACACAGCGCCCTACTTCTACGCGGACTCGCCCCAGAAATCCATGACCTCGGTGATCGAGACCAGCTCACGATCGCCACCCCAACCACCAGCCAGGACGCCGCCATCCGCCGCTGGAGCGATCCCGCGGCCGCAACGCTGTACGCGCTCGGCGTGCTGACTGACCTCGATGACGCAACGCTCGGCGGACTGAGCCTAGACCAGGCGACCGACACCCACGAAGGCGTCGCGCTCGGCGGCTACCTGCTGCGCGGCGCCGCCGCCTCAGCGCTCCGCGCGCACTACGCCGCCATGACAGGAGGGCGCATCGTCCTTCTCACCAACCACCTGTTTACGCCGAAACAACTTCAGGCGCACGAAGGACCCTGGGGGGCAGGGCCAGCCGCAGACGCGGGCGCGATCGAAACACGACTCGCCCGAGTCACCGACGCAATTGATCTCATCCATCCGCAACCTCGGCGTCTCGACGGATTCGCGCCGCCCGCGCCATCCGTCCAACGCGAGGCCGCCCTCATCATCCGCCTCTTGCGCTTAGCGCTGACACGCTCATTGCCGCTACACGCGCTCACTAACACCGATACTCAGGCCGCCCGGAGACTCGAAGGCATCGATGCCGTGGCCCGCTACCAAGGTCACGTCTTCGTCACTGAAAGCCTTCGCTTCAGTCAATTCCTCTCTACCGCGAAACGCTTTGTGAGCAACCGGGACGAAACTTAGCGCCGAGACTGGCCTCACGGATCCAAGAAGCGGACAGCCAAGACCTTGCAGCGACAGGAGCCAGTCTCACATGAGCGGGACGAAGCTGTCGCACATGAGCGGGATTCCCGCCTCACATGGACGGGACACCGCAAGAACCGAATCCCTTGTCTGGCACTCGAAAAACGAGTGCCCGATAATAGATGTTATGTAAATCTATAGAGACCTCAGGCGTTGTGGCTCGCGACATCGAGGCCTACGTGCGCGAGGCGCTCCCGAGCGGCAAGCCACCGGTGCCCCCGACCATGGCCCGGCGTCTCGCGTGCCTATCGCACTTCTACCGCCGCATCGTCTACGAAGGCTGCTGGGAAAGGTCAAGTGGGTCAACGGCCGGATCGTCGTCGCCGAGTACTGGTACGGACCAAACGACCCGACCTGCTGCGCCTCCGGGCGCGCGACCACCACCTGGGCCTACCGCACCGGCAAACTCACAGCTGTCCGTACCCCGTGGTCACGAAACGACCGACCGGCTCAGCCGGTCGGTAAGGGCTGCGCCGCTGCTGCCAAGGCGCCGCCAGCCGCCTGTAGAGTGTGCCCAGGATGAGCTTCCGAGCGACGACGGCTGCATTTGCGATCGCCCTGGGAACGGTCGCAATGAGCGGCGCCACAGCGAGTGCCGCCAGCGGCTCCAGCCCCCAGATCCGAGCCGTCTACCGCAGCGTCCTGACCGCCGAGTACTTCGGCCCGGCCAGCGCTGTCTGCTCTCGCCTGACCGCCAGCGGCGTCAACTCGTTCACGGCGGGCGGCCAGGGCATATGCAGACACGCATTCGATGCCCTGCAAAACGTGCTGCGGCACAAGACCCCCGGGGTCGACGACTCCGGCTTCACGTCCCGCGAATGGCGTATAGAGGTCGCTCAGGTCATGGCCCACCTGAAGCTCAGCATCCACGGGGCACACGCCACCGCGATCGGTCCCAGCGGAATCCCCGGTCAGACAACCCTCGTCAGGGTCAACGGCCGGTGGCTCTTCAGTAGCTACCCACCGAGCATTGAGCCGTAACAGCGTCGCACGCGGCGCCGGGGACTGCGGCGGGCCACACTCCCACGGCTCGGACAACATGAGGTGGCGCATAGCCTTCTCGCGGCGAACGGCTGGCCACTCGACAGGTCTGCCGCCGCCGCTCACGCAGCGATCTTCACAGCGTCCCGGCTGCAAGACGCTCGGATCGTCAGCCAGAATGACGTCCCGGCGGCTCGGCGCGATGAAGATGTACGCGCGCCCAGTCAGGTCCGATCTAACTAGCCCGAGCCCCAACCGATACCCCGCGCCCAAGCCAGGAAGCTGGTCCATGGGACCTTCGGATATCTCTCATAGCGCCGGCACGTCGATTCCGTAGCCCTCGCTTGCAAACGGTGTGGTGACCGCATACACCGCCGCACCTCACCGAACGCATGCTCCAAAGAGGTTTAGTCGCCCAGGTCACCGACTACCAACTTTGCACCAGCCTCCGCGAGTGCCTGCGCTCGGGCGGTGTTCGGGTCGCGCACGAACGCGTGGACGGCAAACTGGCTGGCGAGCAACGCGTGCGCGATCGCACCTCCGTGTGTGCCCGTTGCTCCGAGTATCAGGACCGGGTCGCTCATGGTGCCTGGGCTGTGATCTCTATCCATCGTGATTTGCGATGATCCGATGTCGGGTCCTGACGGCAAGCGAGTGATGAACCAGCCTCGGCCTGTCCGAGAGCAGGGTTTGCTCGAGTCGATCGATCACAGCCGTCTCAGCGGGGTACATCCGGGCGTGCTGGCGTTCGTGTTCGGCCCAGGAGCCGACGATGAAAGTCTCGAGCAGCTCGTATCGATCCTCCGCCTGGCGATACAGACGCCAGGACCCCGCGCCGGTACGTCGCCTCAATCGCCGCAGCTCCCCTGCGAGCACCAGGAAATCGTCCAGCCTCTCAGGCTGAACGGCCCACGTGACCGTCACCATGACTGGACCGGCCTCCGAGTCCTCCACATCCGGCAGGGACCACGGCTCCGAGGCCTCGACTTCGGCAGATACCGCTCGCGGCAGCGCCAGGCGCCAGGTCAAAAGCGATCCCACGATTAGACACGCCGATATGGCCAGGAACGCGTCTGAGACGCTGCTCGCCTGTGCCACGGTGCCGAACGCCAGGCCCCCGACGGCGTTGGAGCCCTGGAAGGCGACCAGGTAATAGGACATGCCTCGCGCCTTCACCCAGGGCGGCATCTGCGTCTGGTAGGCCGCAGCGAGCAGCCCTATGCCGCTGATCCAAGCCGCACCAGAGGCGACAAGCGCCCCAGCGTCGAGGACCACGCTGTCCGAGTAGGCAAGCACGATCGCCGTCGCGGCGACCACAACAGCAGACGACGCGTACAACACGCGGGGGGTCACCCGCTTACGCAGCGCCGGTCCGAACGTCGCGGCGCCAAGGGCACCGATGCCGACGCAACCGAGCAGCAGGCCGTAGCCGATCGAGCCGAGGCCCAGCTTGTGGCGAGCCACCAGCGGTAGCAGCGCCCAGGTCGCTCCGGCGGGAAAGATGAACACCGTCGCGCGAGCTATCAGCGCCAGCAGCGTGGGCGAGTTCGCGACGAAGCGTCCGCCGGCGCGGGCGGCGTCCAGCGCATGCTCGACCGGAAGCGTGACTCGTCGTTTGGGGATCGCGGTGACTGCCACAGCCGCCAGCACCGCCACGAACGACACAGCATTGACCGCAAAGAGCGCCGCCGCGCTCGTCGCCGCGAGCAGCAGACCACCAAGAGCCGGTCCGATCGCACGCGCGAGATTCTGATTGACCGACCCGAGCGCGATCGCATCCGATCGATTCGCAGCCGACACCAACTCTGGCTGAAGCGTCTGCCACGTCGGAGCGCTCGCCGCGGTGCCACAGCCGATAACGAACAGCAGCGCAAGCAGGATCGCCGGCGTCAGCGCGCTCGCCAGCGACAGCACGGCGAGCGCGGCAGCCGCGAGCAGCATCAGCAGCTGCGTCGCGAGGATCAACCGCTTGCGGTCCGCCAGGTCGCCGAGTGCCCCGGCCGGCACGGCCAGCAAGAGCACAGGGATGCTCGCGGCCGCCGAGATAGCACTGACCAACAGAGCGGATGTCGTCAGCGACAACATCACCCACTGAGCAGCGACCGTCTGCATCCACGAGCCGATGTTGCTGACGAACTGGGCCGACCACAGCCTCCTGAAATCCGGCTCGCGCATCGGCGTCCAACCCGACCCCAACGACGGCGAGCCCGGCGATGATGACCTACGCCGGCTCACGGGCACCTACCATCATTACGCAAGAGCAACTTGCTGTGGGCGTCGAGCAACTGCAGAAACCCTCGAAGTGCCGGCGCCGAACGTCGGGGAACCGCCGGTGGTATTCGCCGAACAACACGACAAGATTAAGCGTGCGGCTAGCGGCCTGCGTTGCGCCCCACGGCCAAGTCCCCACGCCGCCGGACCCATCCTTTCTCGTGGAGGCGCAACGGTCAGAGGCGTGCGTTCACGACGAGGCTGCCTGCGGTGCTTGGACACCAGGTTGAGCGGCCACGCGGGCCAAGCGCTCGTGGACGAACTGGACCACGGCAGCGCCCTCGCCGACCGCGGTCGCACAGCGCTTGATCGAGCCAGCGCGCACGTCGCCAGCCGCGTAGACACCCGGCACGCTCGTCTCGAGAAGGCCCTCGGCGCCAGCGTCCGCGCCGGTCAGGATGAAACCGTCGCCGTTACGCGCGAGCACCTCGCCGAGCCACTCGGTGCAAGGCTTAGCGCCAAGGAACAGGAACAGGAAGGAGAACGGCAACTGCTCGCCGTCGGCGAGCGTGACCGAGTGCAAGCGCCCGTGCTCTCCTTGCAGGCCGACGATTTCGCAACGATCACGCACGGCGACCCCGTAGCGGTCGAGCTCGTCGATCAGATACTGCGACATCGTCTCCCGTAGGTCGCCGCGGCGGTGCAGAAGCGTGACGAGCGCGCCCCCACGCGCCAGCCAGACAGCAGCCTGGGCCGCGGAGTTACCCCCGCCGATGACTCCCACGCGCTGGGCTGTGCAGAGCTGACCCTCCGGCGGCCCAGCGGCATAAAACACGCTCACCCCCTCGTACTCCTCGAGCCCCGCCACGGGCAGACGCCGGTATTCAGCGCCCGTGGTGAGCAGCACCGCGCGTGCAGCGATCTCGTTGCCGTCCTCGAGCCTCACGAGATGGCGCTCGATCCCGGGCTGGAGCTCTCGGGCGCCGTAGGGCGAGGCCAGGCGGGCGCCGAACTTGCGCGCCTGGGTGGCGGCGCGGCTGAGCAGTTCGTTGCCGCTGATCCCGGCGGGGAAGCCCAGGTAGTTCTCGATCCTGCGCGACGTGCCCGCCTGACCACCGATACTCCTGCTCTCCACGATCAGCGTGTCCAATCCCTCTGAAGCGCCGTACACGGCCGCACCGAGTCCCGCGGGGCCGCCGCCGATGATCAGAAGATCGACCTCCTCACGCGGCGCGAGCTCCCTGCCGATGCCGAGCGCCCGCGAGAGCTCTCCGTTACTCGGGTTTAGAAGCTCCAAGCCGCCAGGCAGACGCACTAGCGGCATCGCAGACACAGAGGTCTCCGCCCCCGAGCCAGCACCGTCAGTCGCCTCGGTGGGATCGACCCAGGTGTGGGGAAGCCGCTGGGCTCGCGCGAACTCGAGCAGCCGGCGTGTGTCGGGCAAGTCGCGCGGGCCGATGATCTCTGGTCCGATGCCTTGGCGCTGCTGAAGTAGCTCGCGGCGCTCCACCAAGGCGCCCAGGATCAGATCCGAGAGCGACGGGTCATCGAACAGCAACGCTCGCAGGTCATCACGCGGAAGGGCGATGTAGCGCAACGGCTGGGTGACGACCGCGGTGACGAACACCGACTGCCCGCTAAGAAGGTTGACCTCCCCAAGAAAGCCCGATGCGCCGTGACGCACGATCTCATGCCCCGCGCCATCCAACACCGCCACCTCACCCTCGAGGATCGCAATGAACGGGTAGGTCGCATCACCGATCTCATACAGCTTCTCGCCCACCCCGGCCGTGAGCTCCTCGCCGCGCTCGGCGAGCAGCGCCAGCTGAGTACTCGAAAGCACCCGAACCGGAACCGCCACAGAATCATCAGCGTTAAACGTCATACGAGGGACCAGCGTATCCAGATCGTGGCCGTCCTCAAGACGGCTCGAACTCAGCTCGGATCTTCCGCGACATCGCTTCTGCCGCGCTGTGCGAGGCCGTAAGAGGGGGCCGCTGCGCCAGGTAGTCCACTCCTCGAAGTGGGCCCTCGTTCTTCTTCGGTACGAGCCAGAGATGGAAGTGGGCCGCTCGCTCCATCAACGCCAGGAAGTAGACGCGCTCGACTCCTGTGGCAGCCTTGACCGCCGGAACGAGCCGGGAGGTCGTTCTCGCTCATCGGCGGATCCCGGCGAGTCGGGAGTCGGCTGGACTGAGCCTACGCGAGCAGGACATTGTCGGCGACCGTGTCGATGACGTCATCGCAGCGCTAAACATACTGCTTCCCGAAGCCGCGATGCATGCGTTGAACACCCGGTAGCCGGCAAGTCGCGTCGCCTCGAACTGCCCGACGCGCGACAGACCGGCATTGATCAGTTGATCGTTGCAACGCATCACGATTCGCTAGTCAGACCCGGCGTCCCGCCGATCGGATCGCGCTTACACGCGCCCCTGTGTGGGGCTGATTGGCCTGCGACCGTTTGCTTCGGGGATGTCATCGCCTACGTGCGCGGTCGTGCCGAGACGCGCTTCCCACCATGCGACCGGCACGATCTTCACGGCGAGGTCGAGTGTTCCCCTGTCTAGCTGCTCGGCGAGCTGGGTGATCGCGACGATCCTCTGGGAGAGGCGGTCGTCGTCCATGTCGCCTGTGATCTGGACAGCAGGGTTGCTTCGAGCTCTGTGCCACCGCAGCTGGTCCCCATCGCTCGGCTGGGATTGGTCGAGCAGGCTTCCTAGCCAGGCGAGGCTTCCGGCGAGCTCCACGTGACGGTCGACCACCTCTGCGTAGGCTTCGGCGTTGAGCATCACGGCGGCCCATCGTCCCAGCACCTCGTCGTTGTGAACCACCAGTCTCGCAACGTGGTCTCGCAGGACTCGACGCCGATCAGCGTCGGCGACCAGGCCATGAACGGCTTTGGTCAGGCGCGGCGTGTCGCGCATCACGAGGGCGGCTGCGTCGATCGCCGCCGGCGGGTTCGCGTCGGCCGCCGTCAGGCCAGCCAGCTCTACCACCGCCGTCCAGACCATGCGCGCATCGCGGACCAGCTCGAGCATCACGTACTGCGCGAGGACCCTCCAGCGTCGGCGCCTGCGGATCTCCAGTGCCTCGTTCACGACCGCCACCGACAGCATCACAACGATCGCGCTGGACGCGAGGCCGGCAAGGAGCGGGTGACGCACCCAGAGGTGCTCAGCGAACTGTTCGGATGCTATCGCCGCCGCTAGGGCGAGCAGCGCCAGTGCAGCGCCCGCGCGAGTTTGACGGAGATAGGTCTCGACGGATTCTGAGCGCCGGGGTCCAGACGAGCGCAGCGACATTTGATCGAGCTTACGCTCCGACGATGCGCCGGGAACGCTAGGGATGCGATGCGCGGGTCTCGATCCAGTCGACGTCGAGGTTGCGCTCCGCAAACAGCCAGGCACCGTCGATCTTGACGAACGTGTCGCCGTAGCGAAGATGAGCGACCATGAGTTTGCGCTCATCGTCTTCGGTGTAAAGGTGGTGGGCGATACAGTAGCTATCCCCGGTTGCCCGGTCGCCGTCCAGCGCGATCGTGCTCTGCCCGTTGAAGTGCATCGTGGCCTGATAACGGTTGAGGTCGTCGAAGACCGGCGTCAGCGCCTCGCGGTCGTCGAGTACCTGCGTGGGCTCGGAGCCCTTCCTGTCCATGTAGACGGCGAAGTGGGTGTCCTCGGTGAACAGCGACTTTTGCCCCTCAGCGTCGCGGGTGTCAGCGCAGTGAGCATAGGCGTCGATGAGCTCGCGGATCGCCAGGCGATCGGCGGCTTCCTCGGGTGAGATGGCTGGGTGCTCCATGATGTCCTTCTTGCTTGGGGCTTTGCGTGGCGGGATGTCTGCGGCTAGGTGGCGCGTGGTTTGGCTTGGGAGGGACGCTCCGTTTGGGGTTCCCGGTCGAGTCTGATCGCGGCACTGACGGCGTAAGCGAGCTGCAGCAGATATCCACCGCACTTCGTTCTCATCACGATGGTGCGATGTGCTGGGATCATCGGGCGGATGTGCTGGTCTTGTGTCCGCCTGTGCTGATGATCGCAACGGGTGCACACTGTGCGCATCCCATTGCTCGGGCGGCGAGATCCCGAGGCACGTCGACACGTTTGGGCTCGTGGACGCGACGGGTTCTCAGCTGCAGTGCCGTGACGGCCCAGGCCGCGCCGAGGAGTATGGCGGCGGCGGTGAACGCGACGTGGAAGCCGGATACTCGGGCCGCGGGAGCGGAGCCGGGGGTCAGCGGGCCGTGCAGGAGGCTCGTAGTCCGGCTTGCGGCGAGGGTCGAGAGGATCGCCAACCCGATTGACCCTCCGACCTGCTGGGCGGTGTTCAGCAGACCTGATGCCAGGCCGGCGTCTTCACCGCCAACCTCGCTGGTGCCGGCCAGCGTGATCGGCACGAATGTCAGTCCCATGCCGAGACCCAGCGGGAGGAGGCCCGGGAGAAGGTTGGATGCATAGCCTCCATGCACAGGAACCTGGGTGAGGACAACCATCCCGGCGGTCGCGAGGGCGAGTCCGATCACGGGCACGACGCGAACGCCCACGCGTGGGACGAGCTTGCGCGCGACTGTGGCGCCCGTAGCAATTCCTGCGGAGAAGGGCAGGAACGCGGCGCCTGCGCTCAGTGGCCGGTATCCGAGGATCTGCTGGAGATAGAGCGAGACGAAGAAGAACGTTCCAAACACGGCGGCTGAGATCAGCAGCAGCGTGAGGTCGGCGACGGCGAGACTCCGCACGCGGAAGATGCTGAGCCGCATGAGCGGCGCCGGGCTGCGACGCTCGAGCGCGAGGAACCCGGCGAGCAGCACGACACCCGCGGCCAGCAGACCGATCGTTCGGGGCGATCCCCATCCGTAGCTGTTCGACTTGACGATCCCGAACACGAGCACCAATAGGCCGGCCGTGACGGACACCGCTCCTGGGAGATCGAACGTCCGGTGGGTCAGCTCCGATCGAGAGTCGGGGACGAACCTCACCGTCGCGACCGCGAGCGCTACACCGACGGGCACGTTGACGAAGAAGATCCATCGCCATGACGCGAGATCGGTCAGCACCCCGCCCAGCAGCAGCCCCACTGCCCCGCCGCCGGCGGCGATCGCGCTCCAAATCGCCATTGCCTTCGCACGGTCCTTCGTGTCGCTGAAGGTCGTTGTGATGATCGAGAGGACGGCCGGTGCAAGCAGCGCACCCCCCAGCCCTTGCAGCCCCCGGCCGGCTATGAGCATCCCGGATGACTGGGCGAGGCCGTTAAGCAGCGACGCTCCGGAGAACAGCACGATCCCGGCACCGAACACCCGCTTGCGCCCGATCAGGTCCCCGGCGCGCCCGCCCAACAGCATGAAACCACCGAAGATCAGCGTGTACATGTTGATCACCCATTGCAGGCTCGACGGGCTGAAGCGCAGGCCACGCTGGATCGACGGCAGCGCGACGTTGACGATCGTCGCGTCGAGAACGATCATGAACTCGGCCACGCACAGGACAACAACAGCAAGCCACGGGTTGGTGGTGCCGGTACGCGCAGGGGTCATAGCTGACCTGCCCGGCACTGGTGGACCCGGCAGCCTGCGTCGCTCGCCTCGAGAACCCGGCCGGTGGTTCGGTCGCCGATCAAGCGGGGTGCTGGCTCCTTCATGAGGCGCTCGTTGAGGGGGATCTGAGTGATTGCCGCGATGGTCTCTTTGCGAGCACGCTCGCGCTGCGGCTTGCCAGCTCGCGCTGGACGCGTTGCGCGAAGGCTTCGGGGTGCACCCGGTCGTGGATGCGGTCGGCGGCGCCTCGCTCCCAAGGACTCGGTCCGACCTGTTGCCGGGCACGGCGCTCGACGCGCGCATCGCCCTTTCCTTTGCTCAGGGGACCCGACAGAGCCGACTGGTCGCTCATAGCTGGCCTGTTCTGTCGATGTGTGCCTGTAGCGGGTCGGCGTCATCGGGACAAAATCTCCAATCGGAGATCGCGTCGTATTCGGAGTAGGCGTGGCGCATCGCTTCATCTAGCGTGTCGTGCTGCGTGTCGCCCATGTGCTCGCCGCGATCGGTGAACCGCTCGATGAAGAAACCGTCCACCCTTTCGGCAATGAATAGGACCTTTACCTGCCGCAGGGGCCGACCGGTCCCGACATCAGACTGATCTCCGGATTCAGATTGGGCGCTTGGAGTCGGGGTGAGTGACAATACCTCGGCACAGTATGTTCTACTCATCCGGCGCCAGTGATCGCGACAGAGGGGACAGTGTTGTGGGTGGTTTCGGTGTTCATGAGTAGCTCCTTCCAGCCGTCGGCTTTTTTGTCCACGGGTTGTGCAGTAGGGGGAAGCGTCCTTCGAGCTCGGCGCGGCGGTGCTCGAGATCGCCGATCAGCACCAGCGATTCGCCGAGGTGCTCCGGGGCCTCGAACACGAAGCCCGGCTGATCGGTGGCGACCTCCAGCAGAAGGCCGCTGGGCTCGCGGAAGTACACGGACTTGGCCATCTTGCGATCCAGAACGGGGGTCGGCCGAAGCCCAGCCGCGGCGAGGTGCGACCGCCAGGCTTCCTGTTCGCCGTCGCGGATGGTGAACGCGACGTGGTGCATCGTGCCCGCGCCCATGATCCCTTCCTCGGCCGGCGCCGCGTCGTAGACGACGAGGCCGTGGCGGCGCTCGCCCGACGCCAGCCAGCGCCCACCGCCGTCGGGTTCCATCCCGAGCACCTCGCCGAGCACCGGCGCGCTGCGTGCCGGATCGGCGCTGTATGCGTGCACTGCGTGCATGCCGCGAATCGCGACTCGCTCATCGACGTCGGGCGCGTCCGCGACGAGCGGCTCATCCTCGCCGTCATCGATCACCAGCTCCAGCCCCAGCCCCTCCGGGTCCGAGAACACCAAGCGATCGGCCATCCGGTCGCTCGGTACGCCGGCGCGAGCCAAGCGGCGCTCCCAGAAGTCAAGCGCCTCCTCGCCGGCCACCCGGAAAAGCAACCGGTGGACCATACCGGCGCCCGGACGGCCGCGCATCACGCCGGGCATGTCGAAGAACGTCACCAGGCTGCCCGGACTGCCCCGCTCATCGCCGTAGGCGATGTGCCGCATGTCAGGGTCGTCGGCGTTTACCCCCTGCCACACCAGGCGCAGTCCCAGAAGCTGCCCGTAGAACTCGAGATTGGTATCGATATCGGCGGTGATGGCCGTGACGTGATGCAACCCATCGACCTTCATTGCTCCTCCGTTCACAGCTGCTCGATCGGCGCGAACCGATACACGTATGGACCCAGGCCCTCGCCGATCGCGAAGATCACGTCGATAATCGACTCCTGGCTGGCGGCGTTCTCAAGCGGCCCCGTGTACACCGGGTCGTAACCGGCATCGCGGTTGAGCTGCTCGACGACCTCGCGCGCCTCCTCGTCGCCGCACCAAAGGTTGCTCGGCCTGACGCGCGCGTCGCCGAGACGCCCATACAGTGAGGCGAAGTTGATGTTGAACGACTTCGCCGTCGGCCCATTGGTCCTGGACTTCACGAACTCGGCGTTGGAAGCGAATCCCTCGGGCGAGTCCACACCGATCCGGTTGGTCGCGTCGATCACCGTCTTGCCCTCGACGCCGGTAAGCGCGTCGAGGGCCTCGGCGATCGAGCTGCCCGGGACCGCTACCAGCACCACGTCGGCGTCTGAGACGTTGCCGCCGTCGCGGCCAAGCCGCGTCACCTGATGCCCTGCGCGCTCCCACAAGTCGGCGAGCCCGCCGCCGACGTTGCCTTTGCCAAATACCATGATCCTCATGTTCTTGTCTCCTTGATCTGTTGTCGGGCCGGGGCTAGGAGAGCCACGGCGGTGTGTAGGCGCCGACCTGGTGCAGGATCGCGGACACCCGCTGGGTGTACTCGCGAACGATCTCGACGTTCGATCCCACTGTTATGCCGCTTGCCATGGTGTGCTCCTCTCGTAGAAAGTTGCGTTGTGGGCAGAACCTAGAGTCGAAGCTCGTCGTTGTCCAAGAAGTCAAGTCGTAGGTAGTGGTGTAACGCCAGCTCGTCGGTGATGCTGGTGCGGCTCAGGCGGCGTTGAGCTCGACTACCTCCTCTCTGTTCTGTGTGTGGGTGTGGTCGTTCTCGTCTTGCGCGGCGTAGAGGGGGGTCATGCTCTCGGCGGATAGGTAGCGCCGGCTGATGAGCCACTCGTCGTTCTGCTCGATGAGCAGGGCGCCGGCGAGGCGGATCACGGAGGTGTCGTTGGGGAAGATCCCGACGACGTCTGAGCGGCGGCCGATCTCGCGGTTGACGCGCTCCAGGGGGTTGGTGCTCCTGAGCTTCGGCCAGTGCGCTTGGGGGAAGGCGTAGAACGCGAGGAGGTCTTCCTCGGTGTCCTCGAGTAGCCGGCAGACCTTCGGGACGGCGGGCTCCAGGCGCTCGATCACTTGCCCCATGCGCTCACGCGCCTGAGTGCCGTCCTCGGCGGCGAAGAGCTCCCGCAGGGCCGCGGAGACCAATCCACGCTGCGATGGGCGGCAGTGCTGGTGCATGTTGCGCACGAAGTGCACGGTGCAGCGCTGCCACGGGCACGACAGGACACGCTCGATGGCGTGCTTGAGCCCTTCGTGGTGGTCAGAGACGGCCAGGCGCACACCGTGCAGGCCGCGGGCCCGCAGGGAGCGCAGGAACTCGACCCAGAACGCCTCGGACTCGATCTCGCCGAGGTCCAGGCCGATCACCTCCCGGACACCGGACTCGTGCACGGCGTAGGCGATCACGAGCGCCTTGGAGCGCACGTGCCCACCAGAGCGCACCTTGACGTGCTTGGCGTCGAGCCACAGGTACGGGTAGGCGCCTTCCAGAGGGCGCTCCCGGAAGACCCTGACCTGCTCATCGAGCGCCCGGCAGAGCGCCGAGACGCGGTCCTTGGTCATCCCTGCGATCCCGAGCTGCTCGACCAGCCGGTCGACCTTGCGGGTACTCACGCCGTTGACGTATGCCTCCAGGACAACCGCGACGATCGCCTGCTCGCTGCGCCTTCTCGGCTCCAGGAAGCTCGGGAAATACGCAGGCCCTTGACGCTTCTTGGGGATCAACAGCTCGATCTCCCCGACCCTGGTCTCCCACCCCCTCGGCCGGTAGCCGTTGCGGTGCGTCACCCGCTCGCTACTGACCTCCCCCCGCTGCGCGCCGACCTCAGCGCTGATCTCCGCCTCCATCAGCTCACGCGCCACCAGCGCAACCGCGTCGCGCACGAAATCACCGTGCTCGCCCGCCATCACCTTGGCAACGACATCAGCAGTAGTCATCCTCTGCACTTCGGCCATCGTGGTGCTCCCTTCTCATCGGCTCTTGGTCGAACCGACGAGCCTGGACACCGCGGTGGCCGGAACAATCTCCCGGCCCTACACGGTGCTCGTTACACCACTTCTACCGACACGACCGTCCAAGACCTGTATCCCGGCCCAGCGATAGCCTTTGACTATCGACCTCGAGCCACGTCTGCTTCGCTACTTCCTGGCCGTCGCGGAGGAGCTGCACTTCGGCCGTGCCGCCGTGCGCCTCTACATCTCCCAGCCGTCGCTGAGCAACCAGATCCAAAGCTCGAGCGCACCCTCGGCACTGAGCTGTTCGTGCGCAGCAGCCGCGATGTCAAGCTCACCACCGCCGGTCGGGTGCTGCTCGATGAGGCACCGCTGGCGCTCGCCGCGCTCGAGCGCGCCGCTGAGTGCACCCGCCTTGCCGGCGCGGGCATCACAGGAAACGTGCGCCTCGGCTACCCCCCGCCGGCCAGCTTCGAGACCCTCGGGGCGATCCTCGCGGCTGTCGAGGACGACAACCCGAACATGACGGTCATCGCCAGTGAGCTGTTCAGCGCCGGGATCCCCGGACGCGTTCTGATATGTCGGGTCGTTTGTCAAGTGGGCGTGTTTGATCGCGTCCGTGTGGCGGGCGGTTTTGGGGTGGTCGGGAGAGCGGGGCGCCGGGCTCGGTGTCGGCGTTGCCAGTCTGATGATGCGGGGGTTGGGTACCCCAGGGCCCGGTTTCGTGCTGCCAGCGTGCGCTGTCTAGGAACGAGCGTGGCACTCCTTTCGGGGTGCTGCTCATAGAACGATCGCGCGTGCTGGCCGCTGTTGGCCCGGCGCCCCGGTCTCCCGACCGGTAGGGCTGTCCGTAAGGGTCAGTCGGCGGTCGCTGCTGCCCAGAGGAAGCACGCCAGTTCGCGGGCGCACGCGACGACGGTCACGTTGTGTGGCTTGCCGCGGGCGCGCTGCGGTGATAGACATGGTGCAGCCTGTGCTGCGCGCGGTTAGCGATCTGCAGGACGTGGTCGGGCTGGCCTTGCTGACGGTTTTGGAGGGTCACCCCGATCCGTGGGGGACGCCCGTAATGCCAGGCGGACTCGACCAAGAGCCGGCGAGCGAAGCCCGATCCCGTCTTGGTGATCGACCCCTGGTGCGATGACTCGCCGGACTGGTGAAGGGACGGGATCAGCCCGAGCCACGCGCTCAGCGCGTTCGCTCGCGCGAAGCGCTGCCAGTCCCCGCCGAGCTCGAGGTGAACCGCGAACGCCGTCAGCGTGTCTACGCCCCGGAAGCAGCGGAGTCTCGCGACGGTCGGCCACCACTGCTCATCTTCTGCCAGGCGCGAGAGCCGCTCCGCGATCGCCGCCTTTCGCGCTGTCAGGCCATCGACGGAGGCGATCAGGTCAGCGAACACCAGATCGCTGACAGCCTCCTGGAACTGTTGACGGGCGAGCCAGCGCCGGTGAGCCACGGTCCAGGTCGAGGACTCGGGATAGACCCGGCCGTGGCGCAACAGCATCTTCGAGACCCGGTGACGAGCCGTCATGAGATCACGCCGGCACGCATCGTGGGCACGCATCAGCTCGCGGGCGGCCTCGACCTCGACAGGCGGGACCACAACACTCGTCAACGAGCCGGCCAGCAGCAGCCGCGCGAGCAGCTCCGCGTCCTTGCGGTCGGTCTTCACCCGGTCCGAGGGCCCCCTCGGCGTCTTGCCCGGCGCGATCACCTCCACGCTCACCCCGGCCGCGCTCGCAGCGCGATAGAGCCCAAACCCAGTCGGCCCGGCCTCATAGCAAGCACGCACCGGGCCGGGCAAACCCAAAGCCACGCGACCGGCTCCCCGACGCCCGGCCCGAACCGCGCACGCAGCACCTCACCCGTCGAAACGTCAATCGCCGCAGCATGCGTGGAGCGGGCATGGACATCGAGCCCCGCATAAGTCACCATTCCGGTCATGGCCGGACCTCCTCATTTTTCTGGGGTCAGCCGGAGCCATTCTCCGGCCAGACAAACCCCCGCGAGGAGTGTCCGGCCTACCCCGGCGGTCAACCCAAAGGGCGACCTACGGCATAGGGTCTAGCCGGGGAACTTGACGTCGGGCTCGCCCTGCACCCCGAGGCGATGACGGGCATCCGCACCGAAGTCCTGCGCGTCGAGCGGCTCGCGGTGGTGCTCGGCAAACGCCACCGCCTCGCCAACCCGAGCTCCATCTCGCTCGCCGACCTGGAGCACGAGACCCTCCTCCTGTTCCCCCGCGAGCTCGCTCCGGCCTACTACGACCGCATCATGGAGGGCTGCGAGCGGGCGGGCTTCCAGCCGCGCGTCAGTGCCTTCCCCAAGCCGCCCGTCCACGCAATGCTCGCACGCCTCCTCGGGGCACACGAGATTGGCCTGATCCCCGCCTCGTTCGCCTTCCACCTCGCCCAGGCCCAACCAGGCGTCGTCGCCCGCGAGATCGTCGGTCCACAAATCCTGGCGGAGTGGTCGATCCTCTGGCCCGCGCGCACCGAGTCCGCAGCAATCGAACGGTTCCTCGACAGCGCACGACGATGCGCCACCGACAATGACTGGCTGACCTCGCAGGACACAACAGTCACCGCCGAAACCGTCGCACGCACTACGACGCCACCCTAGCCTAGAAACAAGGAGGAAAGATGCCGGTCTTCATCTCTGACAGTCCGCTCGCCCGTGATCTGATCCGCATCGGCGACGAGGCGATCGCCTGTGAGGACGAAGCCGCGCTCCGCGCCTACTTCGCGGAGGGCTACGTCTTCCACGGGCCCGGCGGCAACCTGGGCTTCGCCGAGCTCAGTGCTTACTTCGCCTCGCTGCGCGCGGCTTTCAGCGATCTGCGAATCGTCCGCGAGCAGATCATCGCCGACGGCAACTTCCTCGCCGCGCGGACCACGTTCTCCGGCGACTCACCGGCGTGTTCACCTACTCGCCCATCGGCCCCGTCGAGCCCACCGGCGAACACCTCGAGTGGGAGGTGATCGGCACCTTCAGGTACGACGAGGACCGGCGGCTGGCCGAGGAGTGGGTGCAGACCGACTACCGTAGCTTCCTGGCCAAGCTCGGCGTCACCACGACGGAGTCCGCCGAGCGGCGGAGGTCGTAGCCATGGCTTTGCGCGTCTCCAAGAGCCTCGCTTCGCGGGTTCCGGACGGTGCTGGTCGTTTGCGTTCTAATGTTCCGGGCATGGCTGTGGCGGAGCGTATCGAGGTGGCTGATGCGCCTGACCGTGATCGCTACGAGCTATCGATTGACGGCGAGGTGGTTTGAGCCGCCCTGGGTTCCACGGAGACCGTTTTTGTAGGTTCCCTACGTTCATTGCGTGAGTGTGGTTGCCCGGTTTTTCGCAGCGTATAGTTCCTCGATCTCCTGGGGTGGCCGGTCGTCGAGAGATTCGTGCAGGCGGGTGTCGTTGAACCAGGCGACGTACCTGACGATCGCGAGCTCGAGCTGGCTTCGGCTCGTCCAGGTGCGGTCTGAGATGAGCTCGGTCTTGAAGGTGTCGACGAAGCTCTCGGCGGCTGCGTTGTCGTAGGCGTCGCCGACCGTGCCGATCGAGGCGAGCACATCGTGGTCGTCGAGGAGCTGTGTGTAGTCGAACGACGTGTATTGGGTGGATTCAATCGGTCGTCGCAACGGTTTGCGTTTGGGGGGATCGTAGATGTTCGTCGAGCGCTTCGGCGGGTGTGCGCCAGCCGAGGGTCTTGCGTGGTCTGCTGTTGAGCGTGGTGGCGACGGCGTCGAGCTCCTCGGCGGTGTGTCTGGCGAGGTTTGTTCCTCTGGGGAAGTATTGGCGGAGCAGGCCGTTGGTGTTCTCGTTCGTGCCTCGTTGCCAGGGGCTTTGAGGGTCACAGAAATAAATGTGAAGCCCGGTTGCGATCTTGAGCTGTGTGTGTTGTGACATCTCAGCGCCCTGGTCCCAGGTGAGCGAGCGGCGCAGCTGCTCGGGCAGCGTCGTGATCTGCTTTGTGACTGCGTCGCGCACAGCTTCGGCGCCGCGACCGGCGAGCGGCGGTCCGTTCTTCACCCTTGGGCTGCCGTGGCCGGGCATCGGCGGTAGGTGAAGCAACATCGTGAACCGGGTGCTGCGCTCCACTAGCGTTCCAATCGCGGTGCGGTCCGCGCCGAGGATGAGATCGCCCTCCCAGTGGCCAGGTATGGCTCTGTCCTCGGCCTCGGCGGGACGCTCGCTGATCATGACCTGCTCAGTGACAAAGCCCTTGCCACGTCCACGCACGCGGGCTCTGGGAACCCGCAGCGCCCTGCCGGTCCGCAAGCAGGCTGTGAGTTCCCGCCGCAGCGCGCCGCGGCCCTGCACGTAGAGCGCTTGGTAGATCGCCTCGTGCGAGATTCGCATCGACTCATCATGGGGGAAGTCGATCTTCAGCCGGTTGGAGATCTGCTCCGGGCTCCACGCCGTTGCCCACCTGCGGTCCTGGCGATGAGGCTTGTTCCGACCCTTCCAGGGCACCGCCGCGGGTCCCGGTACCGCCGTCCCGTCAGGCCGGCGGACCTGGCCGGAGAGCCGCTCCTGCACGTACTCGCGCAACTGCTCATTCGCGGCGAGCTTCGCGGTCTTCGGACGGCGTGCCACCAGCTCTGACTTCCATTGCGCGACCGACGCGCGATAGTCGAGCTTCCCGCCGCGAGTAGCCGCATTTCGGCGCAGCTCCCGCGAGATCGTCGACGGAGAGCGCCCCAACCGGCGGGCGATCTCCCGAACACCAGCACCCTGCGCCTTCAACATCGCGATCTCCTCGCGCTCCCGAAACGACAAGTACCGGCCTGAGATTGGGTCGAGCATGAACGTTGGCATCCCGCCACGTTCCCTGAACCACCGGCTGCCAGCCGCCTGGGACGCACCGACAGCCAACGCAGCGTCCTCACTACTCAAGCCCTCGGCGATCTCACGCCAAAACAGCCGCTCCACGTCTCGACGCAGCGACGGCTTCCCCGGCGACTTCATCGGCGCCCTGCCCGTCAACTCCTTCATCCATCCCGCTGGCCTGCCCATACACACCTCCACAATCAAGGTGTTGCGACGACCGGTTGAGCCCAAGTTGGCTGCCGGCGTCCGAGTGTGCGACGAGCGAGACGTCTGCTCCGGGGGCTCGCCGGTGCAAAGCCATTCTGAGGGCGTCCAAGACGAGATCGGTGCGCATGTGGCTAGCGAACTGCCAGCCGACGATCATCCGGCTGTAGGCGTCGATCACGAAGCTGAAGAACACCAGGCCCTCCCAGCAGCGCAGGTACGTGAAGTCCGCGAACCACTTCTCATCCGGCCGGGACGCGGTGAAGTCGCGGTTGACCCTGTCCGGGCTGCGCAGCGCCGTCGGGTCGGCCTTGGTTGTCCGCCACGGCTTGCCGCGCCGCTTGGCGCCCTGCATGCCGTTCTGGCGCATCAGACGTTCCACCCGGCTGCGGCCGACCTGCTCGCCCTCACGCAGAAGCGCCTTCCACATCCGCCTGGACCCGTAGGCGCAGTAGTTCGCGGCGTGCAGCTCTTCGATCACGCCGAGCAGCCGCTCATCCTCGACCGCCCGTGCCGAGCGCTCTCCGGTCGCCCGCTGATAGTAGGCGGACGCCGACACGCCCAGGGTCTCGCAGATCGGCTCGACCCCGAAGCGCTCGCGATGCTCCTCGATAAACGCGCTCACTTCGGACGGTGTGGATCGAGCTCGCCCGCGAAAAACACGCTGGCGGCCTTCAGGATCTCGTTCGCTCGGCGCAGTTGCGCAACCTCACGACGCAAGGATTTGATCTCCTCGCGCTCCTGGCTGCTCAGGACGTCTTTGCGCCGGCCCTCATCTGCTTCGGTCTGCCGGACATGTTTGCGAAGCGTCTCGCTCTCGATCCCGAGGTCCTTCGCAACGTGCGCAATGGGACGCCCAGACTCGAACACCAGACGCGTCCCGCGGTCCAGCAACTCCTTTGAATACTTCCTCGCATGTGCCATGAGCCGAGACTTCTCCCTCCGCCAGGCAAACCCTGGCCTCGAAGTCTCCGTCAAACACAGGATGGCTCAGTTGGCTTCACCGCCTATCGGGCACGCCCCGGCCTGATCGCGTTCGTCCACACCGAGGTCGATGAGCACCTGCAGGGTCGCGGACTCGGTGACCGGCTGATCCGGTTTGCTCTGGAAGACGCCCGCGCACGAGGTCTCGCAGTGCTGCCGTTCTGTCCGTTCGTCAAAGCATTCATCGAACGTCATCGGGAGTTCGAGGCGCTGGTTCCAGACACCTATAGGGGGCAGTTCGGCTTGTGAAGCGCTACGAGGGCGAGCACATTGAGGTGACCTACGACACGGCGCGGTGCCTTCACGCTGCCGAATGCGTGCGCGGTATGCCGGCCGTCTTCGATACGGCGAAGCGTCCGTGGATTGCCCCTGACGCGGCCGAGGCCGAGGTGCTCGCGGCCGTGATCCGGCGATGCCCCACGGGCGCACTGCACTACACACTGCGAGAGGGCGAGCCCGAGCGACCTTCGGTACCGACCCGCATCCGGCTACCGGAGGGCGGGCCGTTGCTGCTCGAGGGCGACCTTGAACTGGATGGGAAAAGGGAGACCCGTGCCGCCATCTGCCGCTGTGGCCAGTCAGCGAACGAGCCCTATTGCGACCGCAGCGGGCCGTGTCTGCAATGGGAGTACGAGCCAGGCCGCTGAAGACGACCGCCGCTTTCATCTGTGCCGTTCTCTCGCTTCCGGCGTCCTGGCTGTCGGGGCGCGCGGTTTAAGCTGTGGGACCGGTCGATGCCGGTCCGATCACGACGCGCCCGAGCCCGATGACCTCCATCTCTGTCTGGGGTGCGCAGACGGCGATCTCCGCGGACTCGCGGCGTAGAGTTCGCCGCAGCGAGACGAAGGCGGCGGAACCGAGGATCGCGGGGACCCACAGCGCGATCGCTCGATACGCGATCACCGCGGAGGCTGCGGCGGTGATCGGCACGTTGTACAGCACGAACGTTCCCACGAGGCCGGCATCGACGCCGCCGATCCCCCCGGGGACGGGGATCAGTCCGCCGAGCTCTCCGATCAGGTAGGCCATCCCCAGGATCGCCGGCGGCGGTGCGGCGCCGAAGGCGCGAAACGTCGCCCACAGGATCATCACGTCGAAGACGAGATAGGCGAGGATCCCGCCGATCAGCCAAGCGTTGCCTTCGCGCAGCAGCGCAACCGCCTCGTTGACGCCGTCAGCGACGGCCACCAGGGTCTTCAGCGCCAGCGTGGAGCGGCGCGAGGACCCGCTCGTTTCATTGCGATCCAGTCGCCGGTGCAAGCCCTCGGAGGAGCGTCCCGCGAGCAGCGACCCAACGATCGCGGCTGCGGCTATCGCGGCGGGTAGGAGCGTCAGCACCAGGTTCGTCTCCCCTGGCAGCACCCGCACGGCGAGCCCGAGCCCGATGACGACCACGCCGACCACGTTCGCCACGCTGGTCAGCATGAAGAAGGCCGCGGTGCGCCGCGCGATCTCAGCCGTAGGCATCCCGCCCCGTTTGAGCGCCCAGGCCCCAAGCGCCAGGCCACCGGCGCCGCCGGTCGGCAGGAGCGCGTTCGCGCCCATCTCAGACATCCCGATCTGATAGCTGACACGCCAGCTCATGCGCCTGCAGAACACCATCCGAAAGATCGCCACATACCCCAGGCCAGAGAGCACCTTCAGCCCCGCCCCGAGCAGCAGCCACCCGGGCTGTGCATGCGACAGGCGAGCGCGCAGGCCGTCGAGCCCCGGAAGCAGTACCACGATTGCGACGATTACGAGGACCAACCCGGCTCCGAACAACAAACGCGATCGCAGTCTGCGACCGCTCAACTGCTCGGGAATCTCCAGATCGTCCGCCGCGACCTGCGCCAAAGCGGGCGGACGAGGAAGCTCCGCCGAGCCGACGGGCTGCCTGGTGCTCATGCCATTCGCGGGTTTTCTGCGAGCGTCGTCACTGCAGGTAGCCCTCCACCGTTCCCTCATCGCGCACCGAAGCATCGTCGGGGTTCTGATGAAACTCACGGCGAGCGCGGCGCTGGCGCAGCAGGTCCCAGCAACGGTCGAGCTCGACCTCGACGGCCGCGAGGCGCTCGTGCGTCTCGGGCGCTCGAGACTCCTCATTCTGGGCCAGAAGCGTGTGCTCCTCTTGCACCAGTCGCTCGATGTTGTTCAGGACACCCTCATCGGTCATAGCCACTCCTTCGTGTGCGGGTCAAGTCTGCGACATCGATCCTAAGCGGCCAATGTAGCCGTCAAAGACCTATCAGGGCGGACCTCCTCAAGCGGCGCTGGCATGAACTGCGCCGCACGGATCAGGACCAGCGGGACCTCTTCACGCGTCGCGGACGATGCGCAGGATCACCGCACGTGAGGCGTGGCGTGTTGCGTCGAGCAGGGCGGCTAGCTCGTTCTCGCGTAGCTCCTCGGCGGCCTCCACCTCGATGACAAGTGGCTGGATCCCTGTACCGGCGTGGGCGATCACGCGACGAACCTGGCCAGCCTCCTGCTCCAGCGCCTCCGGTGATGGCAGCGACAGCACGACCTGGCCGGCGGCGGACGCCTCGAGGTTTCCCTTGGCGTCAGTCGGGCCGGCCTCGACTACGACCTTGCCGCTTTCTATGCTCGGAAGCGAGTGCGCTTCGAGCTGCCTGTTGACGGCGCCGCCGCGTGGGACCTGGACGATGAGGATCGGCGTGAGGGCCATGCGCCGACCTTAGCGCCAAGCGCAACGGGAGGAGCAATCACGCGCGCTGGTCGCGAAACGACTTGCACTTCGCCCTCCAGGACGACGAACAGGTCATACGACGCTTCCCCGGCCTCGAAAAACAAGTCCCCAGTCTGAGTAGCTCTGATCCACCGCGACGCCCGAAGGTATGACACGTTCATGCGATGTCAGCCGGCCCGGTTCGCTGGCAGTCTGCGCCACAATGGTCGGCTGTGATCATCATTCAACCACCGAACTCAGCCAGGTCCCCGAGACAGTAGATGGCCCATGGGTCTGTCTTCCCGCGGTGATCTCGTGACGAGGGCAGCGTGGTTGCGATGACCGCGACCACGACCGACGACGTTGAGTTCACCGTCAGGCGCCTGAATGTGCAGGTCCCCAGCGTGCGCGGTTTCCAGCGCGACTACGAGGACGCGGTACCGGACGTCCCTGCCGACCAGGTGGCGCAGCTCGTGCGGAACCGGGCGTCGTGGGATGAGATGCTCGAGCTGATCGAGAGCAGCGCCCCGCACGGGTTCCTCATCTACTACCGCGGCGACATGCACCCGGTGATGCAGCTGGCTGGCGACACGGCCGACTGTGTCGCCTACCTGATGGGCAACCACACGATCGCAGAGCGCATGTTCAGACGCGACCCCCGGGCGATGCTCTACGCGCCTCTGCGCACCGCGATCTGGGAAGACGCTGCAGGCAGTGCCTGGTTCTCGTTCGACCAGCCGAGCGATCAGTTCGCGAGCTTCGGCGTCGAGCTCGACAGGAAGCTCGCCGCCTTGCTGGAGGCGCTCGGAGTTGACGTGCCGCCGACCATCGTCCGCGCCAGCGCCGCCGTCCTCTCCAGCTGACCATCGTCGCCGCGGTGCAGGGCAACGCGACCCAGGGCGACAATGCCGGCAGCGTCGAGCAGTCCGGCAAGGCGATCCTCTTCCTCTGGACCCAGTTGGCCTTCGAGGACGGGCGCGGCGTCGTCGAGTCGACCGAGCTGAAAGAGTTGCCTGCCTCGCCAGGTCTCCAGCATGTGCAGGGCCCACCCCTGGTGGCTACGCTCCGCGTCGGCGATGCCCTCGTTGGTCATCCCCAACGACTCCTCAAACCTTTCAGCGACCATGAGTGCCTCAGATCGCATCTCCTGGCCGAGCCGCCCGCGCGTCGGATCCTCCCCGGCGGCCGGCGAGCGCGCGGCCTCATGCGTCAACTCGACTGACCGCATGAAGTTCCCGTCGATCTATTCAAACGCGGATTCGGCGAGCAGGAGGCTGAACGCGGCGACGCCGTCGTTGCTCGCCCGCACTACCTTCCGCGTCTCGTCCAGCACCTCGCGCCCTTCGTCGAATCGCCCTGCGACCAAGAAGTTGTGAAACAGCGCCGCGTGATGGCGTGCCCGCGCCGTCGGCGAGAGAGCCTCGAGCGCCAACGCCCGGCGACCGGCATCGATTCGGAGGTCGGGCGAAAGGGCGAACATCCCCGTGATGGTCAGGAGCACGCGCGCCTCATCTTCGGCAGGCAGCGCACTCCGCAGGTGGGTGTCGACAAACGCACGCCCTTCCTCGCTGCGTCCAGCGGCGTGAAGAAGCAGCGCGGTCTCGGTTACCATCTCGGCGCGCCCGGCAAAGGTGCTCGGCACAAGCTCCAGAGCCCGGCGACTGAGGTCCGCTCCGGCGCTTGGGTCGTTTGCGCCCACGATTTGCGCCGCATTTGAGAGGGTCGCGGCGGCCCCCTCATCGCCCGGGGCCGCGCTCTCGGCTAGCTGGGCGGCGACGTCCGCAGGCTGGGCCCCATTCTCGAGCAGCACATCCACGGCCTGTCGGTCCAGCGCACGTCGAACCGAGGATGGCACGCTCGCGCGGACGGCATCGCGGGTGATGTCGTGGCGGAACCCCAGGTCCCCGTCACGATCGACAAGGATTGAGCAGTCGATCAACTGTTCGACCGGTGCGAGGACAGCAGACGGAGGTCGCTCGAGCATCGCCGCCAACTCGCCAAACGAGAAAGTGCGCCCCAACGATCCCGCGAGGACGGCCGACTCGCGAGCGGCGTCCGACAGGCTGCCGAGCCGCTCACGCATGCTCGCGTGGACCCGGGCCGGCAGGCGGCTGTCCGTCAGGCGGGCCTCCCCGTCCCTGACCCGGACCCGTTCCTCGTCGAGAAGCCCGGTCAACAGCTCTGTCAGCAGGAATGGGCTTCCTTGCGCGCGCGCCATCAGGGCGACCAACGGGTCAGCAGGGGTGCCGCCCGTGAGATCGCGCCCGATCTGCACCACCACGGCCTGATCCAGAGGAGCGAGAACGATCCTCTCGGCGCCTGCCCGAACGAGATATCTGGCGGTGCTCGAAATCCGAGACGAGCCTTGCGGCGGCCGTAGCGCGATGGCCCACGCGATCGGCAGACCGTTCAGGCGTGAGGTCAGAACCCGGAGTGCGGCTGCGGTGCCGGCGTCGGCCCACTGAAGGTCGTCGAGCGCCAGGAATATCGGCCGCCTGAGCGCGGCTCGCTCTAGAAGCGACTGCAGTTCCCGGAGCAACCAGTAGCGCTGCTCGGACACGGCGGGAAGCTCGCGGAGCGCACCCGGCTCGAGCGGCGATGGATCACCCCCGAACAGGGCGTCCATCAGGGGCGCCAACTCAACCCCCTCGCCGGGCTCAGCGCCACCCCGACCAACCACGAAATCCATCCGGTGGGCCATCCTCGCCGCCTCGTCGAGAAGACGGCTCTTCCCCATCCCCGGGGCCCCTTCGACGAGGATGACCGCGCCGGCGGCGCCGCCGCGCACCCGATCGAGCGCGACGCTCAGCTCCGCGAGTGGCGCATCCCTGCCACGAAGTACATGACGACGGGACACCGTCTGCTTCATGGCCTGCCTCACTCCTCGACGGCCGGGGTCGCCACGCTGGCCGGGTCGGCCTCGAGCGCCGAGGCCATCACCAGCTCCAGCTCGTCCGAGACACACTCCAGCGGTCGCAGGCTCCGCTGCGCACGGCAGAGAATGATCGCGCCCTCGAGCGACGCTAGCAAAAGCGTCGCGATCGAGCGGGCGCGCCCCGCCGCTATGCCGCGTCTGAGCAGTGCATCCGCGATCACCTCCTGCCAGTCGGCGAAAACCTCTCCCGCGATGTCCCGCGCGGTCGGCTCGTGCAACCCTTCGAGCGCGGCCGAGGCTATAGGGCAGCCGCCGCTGAAGTCGCTGGCTCGCAGGACCTTCGACCAGTGCCTGCTGAACGAGCCGACTGCTGCAACGGGATCGCTGCGTTCGACCGCAGCGACGGCCCCCGCGATCGTGAATTCGCCCGCCCAGCGGGTCGCCTCCTCCACGAGCTGGGTCTTGCCACCGCCGAAGTGGTGGTAGATAGACCCGCGTGGCGCCCCGCTGTGGGCGAGGACATCAGTGAACGAGGTGCCCTGGACGCCGCGCTCGCTGAACAACAGCGCAGCACTCTGGATCATCTTCTGATGGGCGTCGGACGTGCGGGGCATGTTCTATGACGCACGTAATAGTACCTCGCACGTGTTAGCTCACCACCTCACCACTGAGCACCACCACTCTGTTTCTTACGCAACGACCCGGTCCCCGCACGAAACCGCGGCGTCGATGATCAGCGCGGCGGCCCGGTCCGGGTGGGAGACCATCGCCACATGGCTGGACGGGACCTCGACGGTGGTCGCACCCATGCGCTCGGCGAACCGGTTCGGCAAGTCCTCCGAGCGTCTCGCCCTCATTCAACGCAAAGGCGGCGATGTAGACGACGCCGACGACGTTCGGCGCGTCTGTGCCGAGCGAGGTAATGATGTGACCGCCGTAAGAGTGGCCAGCGAGGACCGTCGGACCCTCTTGCAGCGCCAATACCTGCCGCAGGCGGGCAACATCGTCGGCTACAGAGGATCGGGAACTGGGGCGCCGTGACCTTGTAGCCAGCGGCCTGCAGACGCTCGATGACGCCGGCCCAAGAGGAGCCGTCGGCCCATGCGCCATGGACGAGAACGATGTTCGGTTGAGCGGACATTGCGAGTTCCTCTCAGTTGGTTGTGCTGGCACAGGCATCCGTCAGGATTCCGAGCCGTTTCCTAGTGGCCGATCGGCCTCTCCTAGGCCGGATTACGCCTGCCGTAG
This sequence comes from uncultured Solirubrobacterales bacterium, assembly GCA_963701215.1. Lineage (GTDB taxonomy): Bacteria > Actinomycetota > Thermoleophilia > Solirubrobacterales > Solirubrobacteraceae > Palsa-744. The sequence continues at coordinate 1,687,781 of OY969580.1, read as the reverse complement.
CATCGGCTCCCGGGTTCGGGCTGAATCTCAGGGTGACTATTGCTGGGGCGGTGGCTGCGCACATCGCACAGTCATGCGATATCTATGCCGGCAGAGGAGCGCTCGACTCGTCTTAGCTGAGTTCGTAGACCAACGCGATCTGCGTTGAGAGCGTGCAGGGTTCTGCCGCGGACTTCTTCGCTGAGTGCCGCCTGTGATGCTTGGCGGGCGGTTTCGTGGCGGGAGCTTTGTGGATGGTCGGGGTTGCCCGGCGCTCAGCCACGGGCGGACTCGCGACCCCAACCACCTCCCCGATGGCGAAGCCGAAGTCGGGCTGGGCGCCCTGGTATTCCTCGCCTTCGGGGCACTGGATGTCGCCGCCGCCTTCGCCGATGCTGTGCACCTGCCCCAGCGTGGCGCCTGCCTTTTCGGCGAGGAACTGGGCCTTGGCCTGGCCGTCGGTGATCGCGGCGGCCATCGCCTGGCGATAGACCGTGGTGGCCGCTTCGGCGCTCGCTGCCGAGTCGATTGGCTCGTTCGCGACGCCCTGTACGCTCACGGTGCGCACCGGTGCGCTCGCCGGTGGCGTCGGGGTCGTTTCGGCTCCTGCCGTCATCACGATCACCCCGCCGGCCACCAGGACGGTTGCCGCCAAGCCAGCTACTACGAACGCGATCCTCATAGGGTCTCCCTGCCGCGGTTGTTCTGCCACCCACAGCGTAGCGCCACGCCAAGCGGTCGCGTCGCGCTACGACGCCGCAGCTCCGTGGTCGGGGATTTGGGGACGACCACGTGATCGCGGCCAGCGGGCTCCCCCCGGGGACCTCAAACCCCCAGTGAGCGGCCGACGATCTCCTTCATGATCTCCGTGGTGCCTCCGTAGATGCGGGTCACGCGGGCGTCGGCGTAGGCGCGGGCGATCGGGTACTCGAGCATGTAGCCGTAGCCGCCGTGCAGCTGCACGCAGCGATCGACCACGCGGCCCTGGAGCTCGGTGCACCACCACTTCGCCATCGCCGCGTCCTCCGCGGACAGCTCTCCCCGCACCAGCGCCAGCACCGCCTGGTCGACGAACACCGTCGCCATCTCGATCTCCGTCTTCATCTCCGCCAGCGCGAAGCGCGCAGACTGAAAGGCGCCCACCGGCTGGCCGAACGCGGTGCGCTGCTTCACATAATCTAGCGTCCACTCAAGCGCTGCCTGCGCCGCCGCCACGCCGGCGATCGCGATCGACAGCCGCTCCTGGGCAAGGTTGGAGACGAGATAGTGAAAGCCCCTCCCCTCCTCGCCCAGCCGGTTCTCCACCGGCACCCGCACGTCGGAGAAGAACAGCTCCGCGGTGTCCTGCGCGTGCATCCCGACCTTCTCCAGGTTGCGCCCGCGCTCGAAGCCCGCCATCCCTCGTTCCACGATCAGCAGCGAGATTCCCCGGTGGCGCTCGGAGGTGTCGGTCTTCACCGCAACGATCGTCAGATCGGCGTTGATGCCGTTGGTGATGAACGTCTTCACCCCGTTGAGGACGTAGTGGCCGTCCTCGCGACGCGCGCTCGTGCTCATCGACGCGAGGTCCGAGCCGATCCCCGGCTCGGTCATCGCCAGTGCCGTGATCGCCGAACCGTCGGCGATGCCTGGCAGCCAGCGCGCGCGCTGCTCCTCGTTGCAGTAGCTCAGGAAGTACGGCAGGCAGATGTCATTGTGCAGCGTGATCCCAAGGCCGCTGCCGGCGACGCCCGCATAGGCCACCTCCTCGACCACGACCTGGTTGAAACGGAAGTCCTCCACGCCCGCCCCGCCGTAGGCCTCCGGGACCGCCATCGCGAGCACCCCGCGCTCGGCTGCCTTCGCGAAGAGCTCCCGTGGGACGATACCCTCGCGCTCCCACTCTGCGTGGTGCGGAGTAACCTCGGCGGCGAGGAACCGTCGCACCGACTCCCGGTAGTCGCGGTGCTCGTCCTCGAAGATCGTGCGCTTCACCGCCCGGACACTACGCCCCACCCACCGTCTCGGGGTCGACGCCGCCGTGCCGTAGTAGCATCGGATCGATGCACGGGTGGATCTGGTTGGTGCTCCTGGCGTTCGGGCTGATCAAACTCCCGATCGCTGCGCTGATGCTCTGGATCCCCTTCCGATCCGACGCCGCGGTCTCGTCGCATCCGCTCTACGCGTCCGACGAATCCAACGAGGACGAAGGAGGCAGCAAAGCGCTCCCCGGCGGGGCGGGTGGCCCTCGGGTGAGTCCCCACCCCCACCCTCGTCCGCGTACGCCGCTCGGCGGCCGTGGTCCCCGTCGCGGACCTCACGGCGGCGCGGCGGGTGGACGGCCCGCATCACCCGCGCGGGTTCGCAGCGCACGTCGCAGCGCCACGCGCGTCAGGGCGCGCCAGTAACGCGGAGATCTGTTCCTATCTCTTGCGGTGGCGCTTGCGCTGGAGCCGTGCCGCCTTCGCCTGCGCGCGGCGCTTGCGCAGACGTCCCTCCGGGTTGCGTGTGCCGCCGGTCGCCAAGCCCTCTGTCACCGGCGCCACCGAGCGCGCGTCGCGGAGGATCATGTACGCGATCCCCACCAGCAGCAGGCCGCCCGCGACCAGCGCCAGGATCTCCGACGTGTTCGTCCCCGAGCTCGATTCCTGCGTGCTCGTGCTCGCAGTCGTCGTCGTTTTCGCAGCCGTCACCTGCGAAGGGAGGATGGCGCCCTTCGGGGTGGTGGCTGTCGAAACCTTGCCCACGCCCGCAGCCCGCGTCGCCGTCTTGCCTGCGCCTGGCGCCGACGTCGGAGACGTGCTGGCGGCCTTGCCCGCGCCGTTTGCCTGTTTCGCTGCCGACGGAGCGGCCGGCGAGGCTGGCGCGAACGGGTTGCCCGCTTCGCTCGCTGCAGCCGCGGCGGCGGGCAGCAGGACAGGCAGCGCCAACGCCAGCACCACACACGCGCACGCCGCTGGCCGATCTCTGATCGGTCGAGTCGTCTTGATCTGCGGAGTTGGACGCACCGGACCGTTTCCTCGCTTGCGAGCATAGCGCCTGGGTGGCGTCTGCGCACGCTTTCGGTCTCGCTCAACCGCCCCTGCGCGCAGACCGTAGAATGCTCAACCGATGCCCCCCAAGCAGCGTCAGGTACGGATCGAACAGCGCGGCGCAGCCGAGGCTATCCAGGCGCTCGAGCAGCGCACCGACGAGGAGCTCGAGGGCGAGACCAAGTTCAAGTCGGCCGCCCTCTCGATCCTCGGCGCCCGCGCGGCCGAGCGCTTCGACGCCGACCAGGCCCGCGCCTACTTCCAGCGTGCGATCGCCGCCGCCCGCCCCCAGGAGCGCATGCAGATCCGGCGCATGGCCGACGCCTCACTCGCGCTCGCCGAGCGCCGCCCCGGCGACCTGCGCGAGGCCGTGCAGCGGCTCGGCCAGGAGCCCCCCTCCGGCCGGCAGATGTTCGCGCTGCGCGCGATGGGACTGCTGATCCCCCCCGCCTCCGCCGGCATCCTCGCGCGCGTGCGCGGCATCCTCCTGATTGTCCTGCTGGTGATCGTCCTGCTCGCCCTTGGCCTCGGGTTGGTCGAGCTGATCTCGCTTCCCTTCGGCGGCCTCGGCCTCGCCCCCGGCGTCCTGCTCGGGCTGTTCCTTGTGATCGCAGTGCTCGCCGTCGTCGCGCTGATCGGGCGCCGCCGGCGCGACCGCGCTCGTGAGGCCGCCCGCGGAGCGCCGCCCGGCTGAGCAGGTCTCCGCACGACGGCTGGCGGCCGTTTGGCTCAGGCCAGGGCCACGCCCGGCCGCAAGCCGACCCCCAGGCTCAGCTTTCCGAGAGGCTCGCCCGGCTGATCACGACCGGATGGATCGGCTCCCCGTCCTGCGGCGGACTCGTCGGGAGCTTGGCGATCGCGTTCACCCCTGCCATCGTCCCCACCACTCTTCCCACCAGCGCGTACTGCGGTGGCAGTTCCGCTTCCTCCTCGGTGACGATGAAGAACTGGCTTCCCGACGCTCCCGCCGGGTCGGTGCCCGTCTTCGCCATCGCCACCGTCCCGCGCGTGTAGCGCAGGTTCGCCGGGGGGGGCTCCACGATCGTGTAGCCCGGTCCCCCCGAGCCGTCACCGTTGGGGTCTCCCCCCTGGATCACGAAGTTCGCCGCCACCCGGTGGAAGGTGAGGTCGTTGTAGAAGTCCCGTCGCACCAGGTAAGCGAACGAGGCTGTTGTCTTCGGCGCCTGCTGCACGTCCAGTTGGATTGCGATGTTCCCGCAGTTTGTTGTCAACGCCACCACATAGTGCTTCGCCGGGTTCAGCCTGTGCGTGGGCGGCGGCACGTGCTGGGCGCCCTTCGGCACCGGGGCGCTCACCCTCCGGCAGGCTTCCCCCGCACCGCCCGCGGAGGTGGAGGCCGCGTCCGTGCTCGCCCTCGCCGAGGCGTTCGCGTGGCTCGTCCCGCACGCCGACAGCCCGAGCGCGATCGGAACGACCGCGGCGAGCGGACCGAAAGTGCGGACGGCTCGGACAATGCGTGATCGCGCGAGCACCGCGTCAGCTTAGATGCGAACTCACCGGCAACTGCGTGCTCTTCGCGCGATCTTAAGAACTCTTATCCGGGGCTCTGCACTGGATAATCGCCACACCCTCGACCCGCGGTTCGCGACCCGCTGCGCCACGACCGCGCATGGTGGGGCGGGGCGCACTCAATACGCTAGCGCGGTGGCTGCTCCTGTTCGCCTGATCGTCAACCCCGCCGCGGGCGGTGGGCGCGCGGGGCGCGTCGCGCCCGCCGTGGTCGATGCCCTGCGCGGGCACGGGCTCGAGGTGCGCCGCGCCGACACCCGCGATCTCCCCCATGCCCGCGAGCTGGCGCTCGAGGCCGCGCGTGCCGGTGAGACTGCTGTGACGCTTGGCGGCGACGGGCTCGCCGGCGCCGTTGCCGACGCGCTGCGCGGCGTGCCCGGCGCGCTGCTCGGGGTGCTGCCCGGCGGGCGTGGCAACGACCTTGCGCGCGTGCTCGGCCTACCCCGGGATCCGGTGGCAGCGTGTGCGGTGATCGCACACGGAGTGCCGCGGCCGCTCGACCTCGGTGAGGTCGACGGGGCGCCGGGTGGCGCGGGCGGCCGGGCGTTCGTGGGGATTGCCTCGGTCGGCTTCGACAGCGACGCGAACCGCCTCGCCAACGAAGCTCCCGCGTGGCTCGGGGGTTTCGTGTACGTCTACGGGGCGCTGCGTGCCCTCTGGTCCTGGCGCCCCGCCCGCTTCGAGCTCGAGCTCAACCCGCCCGGCGAGTGCCACAACTTCACCGCTTACACAATCGGAGCGTGCAACTCGAAGACCTACGGCGGCGGGATGCGCGCGGCGCCGGATGCGCTACTCGACGACGGCCTGCTTGATGTGGTGGTGCTCGAAAGCGTCGGCAAGCTCACCTTCCTGCGGAAGATCCTTCCGAAGGTGTTCAGCGGGACGCACGTCCGCGAGCCCTGCGTGCACGTCTTTCGCGCGCGTGAAGTCTCCGTCAGCGCGGACCGGCCGTTCACGATGTACGCCGACGGCGACCCCATCGGCGAGCTGCCAGTGCGTGTGCGCGCCGTGCCGGAAGCCGTGCGAGTGCTCGTCCCCGTCGGTGAGCGCCCCGACTCTCCCTTCTCGAAGCCCGCGCCTGTCCCACGCGGTTCCTGATGGCCGGCCCGCTCGTACCCACGGGCGCGCGGGGCCTGCGTCCCAAGCTCGCGCTCGCGCGGGCCGCCGGCGCGCTCTCGCGGCGACGCGGCGGCGGCGCCACCTCGGCGCCCGGCAAGGTGCTTCTGCGCCTGGAGCCCCGTGCGATCAGCCTGCTCGGAGCGCGCCTGCGACATGGCAGCGTTTTGATCTCCGCCACCAACGGTAAGACGACCACCGCGGCGATGGCCGCCGCGATCCTCGCGCAGGATGGTGTGGAGCTCGTCCATAACCGCGCCGGGGCCAACATGGCCGGGGGCATCGCCTCCACGCTGCTCGCCGCGTCCCACGGGCGTAATTCGATCGCCGGCGAGCTCGGGCTGTTCGAGGTGGACGAGCTTTGGCTCGACCGGCTCGCCACGCAGTTGCACCCCCGGGCGATCCTGCTCGGCAACCTCTCCCGCGACCAGCTCGACCGCTACGGGGAGCTCGAGACGATCGCCGAGCGCTGGGCGCACGTGGTCCGCGACGACGCCGGCCGCGACGCCCGCCTGGTTCTCAACGCCGACGACCCCTTGGTCGCCGACCTCGGCCGCGAGCGTGTTGGGGCGTCGGGCGTCCTGTACTTCGGGGTCGCCGACGACTCGCTCGCGCTCCCCCGCATGGCACACGCCGCCGACGCCAAGCACTGTCGCAACTGCGGCGCCCCCTACATCTTCGACGCCATCTACCTCGGCCACCTCGGCCGCTACCACTGCCCCGCCTGCGGCCAGACCCGTCCGGCGCCGGCAGTCTTCGCGACAGATGTGCGGCTGGAAGGAGTTCATGCCGCGCGCTTCACGCTTCACACCCCCGGCGGCGAAGCCGATGTTGCGCTGCCTCTGCCCGGCCTCTACAACGTCTACAACGCCCTCGCCGCTGCGGCGCTCACCCACGCGCTGGAGGTCCCGCTCGGGAGCATCGTTGCCGGATTGGAGAGCAGCCGGGCGGCCTTCGGCCGCGGGGAGATCGTGCAGATCGGATCGCCCGCCCACCCCCGCGCTCTGCGCATCCTGCTCGTCAAGAACCCTGCCGGCGCCAACGAGGTGCTGCGCACGCTCGCCCTGGAGCCCGGACAACATGACCTGCTCGGCGTTCTCAACGACAACATCGCCGACGGGCGCGACGTCTCCTGGATCTGGGACGCCGACTTCGAGCTGCTCGCCGGGCGGGTTCGGCGCGCCACCTGCAGCGGCACCCGCGCCGCCGAGCTCGCGGTGCGCCTGAAGTACGCGGGCGTCGAGCCCGAGCGCCTCCACGTACTTCCCGACCTTCCCGCCGCCCTCGCCGCCGCGCAGGCCAACGCGCCACCCGATGGGGCCCCTCTATATGCGCTTCCCACCTACACCGCGATGCTCTCCCTGCGCGCGCTGTTGAGCGCTGATGGCCAGACGCGGAGCGCGCTGTCATGAGCACTTTGCGGGTCTGCGCGCTTTACCCCGACCTGATGAACATCTACGCCGACCGCGGCAACCTGCTCGTGCTCGAGCGCCGCTGCGCTTGGCGCGGTCTCGGCTTCGAGCTGACCCCCGTCGGATTGGGTGAGCCGCTGGACGGTGACGCCCACGACCTCTTTTACCTCGGCGGCGGGCAGGACCGCGACCAGCGGCTGTGCGCGGAGGACCTGCTCGTTACCAAGCCCGACACGCTGCACGCCGCCGCCGCGCGGGGCGCTGTGGTCCTGGGTGTGTGCGGCGGCTACCAGCTCCTGGGGCGCTCCTACGAGCTTGGCCCCGGCGAAGAGCTGTCGGGTGTTGGGCTGCTGGACGTGCGCACCGTGCGCGAGGACGGTCCGCGGCTGATCGGCAACGTCGCGATCGAGGTCTCGCTCGATGAGGGCGGAGGCGGCCGCATCCTCGCGGGCTTCGAGAATCACGGCGGGCGCACTCGCCTTGGCGCAAGCCAGGCACCGCTTGGACGTGTCCTCAAGGGTTATGGCAACGACGGGCGCAGCGGCTTCGAGGGCGCGCGTTTTGGCAACGTGCTCGGCACCTACCTGCACGGGCCGCTGCTGCCGAAGAACGTCTGGTTTGCCGATTGGCTGATCGCGACCGCGCTGGGGATCGACCCCGGCGAGTTTTCGCTGCTCGATGACGCGCTGGAGGACGAGGCTCACGTCGGTGCGCGCCGCGCCGCCGGGGTCTGAGCGAGCGTACCGTCCCAGCCGCTGAGTACAATGGTCTGTGACGGTGGGCGTAGCGTCGAGGTCGGCGCGAACGATTGTCAATCGGGAATTCGGAGTCGCTCTCCGGATGGAGTTCGAGTCTCCCGCCCACCGCCAAAACGCTGAGCCGGGCCGAGCAGAGCGCGCTTTGACATGCGCTCGTGGGTAGCGTCCACCGCGTGTATCGGCCTGGCTTGATATGTTGGTCGTGGTTGACAATCGTTCGGAGGTAGCTCCTCCAACGCTCGGCACCCGACCCGCTCCGGCGGGTCGAGGTCTTTAAGCCACCGCGAACCGCGCGAAGCGCGCCGCCGTACGGGCCGGCACGAGCGCTCGGACGCGTACGCCCTCTGGGGTGTCGAGGCGGGCAAGGTCACCGGCGAGCTCGTGCAGCTCCGCGAGGCTCGAGCCGTTGGCGTACGGGACCAGCAGCTCCACCGGGCACAGCGTGTGGCGCAGTTCGCGCTCGATCCGCTCGACCAGGTTCTCCAAGCCCTCTCCCCTCTCGCCGCTGACGAGCACCGCGTCGGGGTGGCGCAGGCGCAGCTCTTGGCGCGCGGGCTCGTCGAGCAGGTCCACCTTGTTGAGGACCAACACCCGCGGGTTGGCGCCCGCGCCGATCTCCTCGAGCACCCCCTCGACCGCGCGGCGCATCGCCTCCCCCTCCTCCTCCGGCGCGGAGGCGTCGAGCACGTGCAGCAGCAGGTCCGCGCGGATCGTCTCCTCGAGCGTTGCCCCGAAAGCGTCGACGAGCTGATGGGGCAGCTTGCGGATGAAGCCCACCGTGTCGGTCAGCAGGTGCGGGCGCCCGCCGAGGCGGATCGTGCGGGTCGTCGGGTCGAGCGTGTGGAAGAGGCGGTCGCGCACCTCGACCTCGGGGCCCGCGTCGGTGCCCGCGCGGCGGCCGTGGGCTGCCGTGAGCGCGTTCAGTAGCGTCGACTTGCCCGCGTTGGTGTAGCCCGCGAGCGCGACCGTCGGCAGCGCGGCGCGCTCGCGCTCGGCACGCCCCGTCGCGCGCGAGCTGCGCACGTGCTCCAGGCGCCGGCGCAGCGCCGCGATCCGGTCACGCGCGAGGCGGCGGTCGGTCTCGATCTGGCTCTCGCCCGGTCCGCGCGTGCCGATCCCGCCGCCGAGGCGCTCCAGGTGGCTCCACAACCCGCGCATCCGCGCGAGGTTGTACTCCAGCTGCGCGAGCTCGACCTGGAGCTTGCCCTCCGCGCTGGCGGCGTGCGCGGCGAAGATGTCGAGGATCACCGTGGTGCGATCGACCACGGGCAGGCCCAGCTCGGCCTCCAGGTTGCGCTCCTGGCGCGGGCTGAGCTCGTCGTCGCAGGCGACCACGTTCGCGTCGCACTCCTGCGCGGCGCGCTTGACCTCCGCGACCTTGCCCGGCCCGAGATACGTGTTGGGATGGGGCTGCTCGCGGCGCTGCACCACCTCCCCCACGCTCGCCACCCCCGCGGTGAGTAGCAGCTCCTTGAGCTCCCGCACGCTGCTTTCGTCGCCGTCCGGGAGCGCCGCGATGCAGAGCGCGCGCTGACGCGCGCGGGGGGCTGTCAGGTGCGCTGCTCTATCCATTCACTCCCACGTTCTATCCATTCACCCTTAGTGTAGGCGCCTCGGCTCTGCGCGAGGTGGCCGCTGAACGCGCGGACGCGTGGCACGGAGGCCCCGCGCCCACCTCGCCCGGCAGGCACACTCACCCGCGCGGACGATCCCCCAAATGCACTCAGGTCATCGAGGCCAACCGCTCGACGGCCTCCGCCAAGCGGTCGTCCGGGGTGGTCAGGGAGATGCGAAACCACCCCTCGCCACTGGGGCCGTACGCGCTGCCAGGGGAGATGACGACGGCGGTGCGCTCGAGCACGTGCTCGCAGTACGCGACGGAGCTCTCGAAGCCCGCGGGGACGGGGGCCCACACGTAGATCGTGCCCTTCGGCGGGGTCACGTGCACGCCGGCCTTCGCGAGCGCCTCGCACACGAGGTCGCGGCGCATCCGGTACAGCTCGTTCATCGAGGCGACCTCGGTGTCGGCGTCCGGGGAGAGCGCCGCCACGCCCGCGAGCTGCACCGCCTCGAACAGGCCGGAGTCGATGTTCGTCTTCAGGCGCCAGTACGTCTCGACGGCCTCTGCGTTTCCGACCACTGCCGCGCACCGCCAGCCGGTCATGTTGTAGCCCTTGGAGAGCGAGTACACCTCGATCCCCACCTCCTTCGCGCCGGGGGTCGCCAGGAACGACGGCGGGCGGTGACCTTCGTAGGCGATCTCCGAGTAGGAGTTGTCGTGCACGACGAGCACCTCGTGTTCGCGGGCGAACGCCACGACGCGCTCGAAGAAGCCCTCGGGGGCGAGCGCGCCAGTCGGGTTATTGGGGTAGTTGAGGTACACCACCTTCGCGCGCGCGCTGTCCGCGGGGGCCACCGCGTCGAGGTCGGGCACGAAGCCCAGCTCGGGCACGAGCGGCAGCGGGACGGCGTCGGCGCCTGCGAGCAGCGGTCCGCCGGTGTACACGGGGTACCCGGGGTCCGCCGCGAGCGCCGCGTCACCGGGGTCCAGGAACGCCAGGTTGAGGTTGAAGATCGCCTCCTTGGCGCCGATCGCGGGGATGACCTCGCTCTCGGGGTCCACCCGCACGTCGAAGCGGCGCGCATAGTAGTCGCTGACGGCCTCGCGGAAGTCCTTACGGCCGCGGTTGGACGGGTACTGATGGGTCTCGGGCTCGGTGACGGCCTCGCGCATCGCCTCGACCACTAGCGCCGGCGTCGGCCGGTCGGGGTCGCCGATGCCGAGGCTGATCACATCGACCCCTTCGGCCTTCTTCGCGGAGATCTTGCGCTCCAGTTCGGCGAAGAGGTACGGCGGTATGCGATCCAGGCGCTTACTCGGTCTCATGCAGCTCCTTGAGTAGGTCATCGCTGAGGTGGCCCTCGAACACGGGCCTGGCCCAGCCGGTCAGGTTGATGTGCAGACCCTCCCCCACCTCGACCTGCAGCTCGCCGCCGTCGAGAGCAACCGTGGTAAGTGGGCCTACGAGAGGACCACCGCGCAGATGGTTGGCGATTGCTGCGCCTGTAGCCCCGGTCCCCGAGGCGAGCGTCTCCCCCACCCCGCGCTCGAAGATCCGCGCGCGCAGCCGGCACGGTTCGGTCTCCGTGTACCACGACACGTTGGTGCGGTGGGGGAACAGCTCGTGGCCTTCGATCGCGGGGCCCACGGCGGGCAGGTCCAGCGCCAGCAGCGCGCCGAGGTCCTCGACGTGGATCGCGCACTGCGGGTTGCCGATCGAGACGTGCTGGAAGCGCCACCGGCGCCCGCCGGCGCTCAGTTCGCCGTGGCCGTCGGGCGGGCCGCTCGGGAAGCTCGGCGACGTCAGCGTCGCGGCGCCCATGTCGATGCGGCAGCTGTGGGAGCTGAGGATCGTCGGGGTGATCGGTCCCGCGGCCGTCTCGATCGAGAACACGTCCTCCTCGGTCCACCCGTGGCGGCGCAGGTACAGCACGGCCTCGCGGGCGCCGTTGCCCGAGAGCTCGGCCTGCGACCCGTCGGGGTTGTAGATCTGAAGGCGCGCGACGTGGTGCGAGTCCTCGCTGCGGCTGAGCAGCAGCACCCCGTCGGCGCCCACGCCGAAGTGCGGAGCGCACAGCTTGCGCACGCGCGGCGGGGTGAGCTCGAGCGGCAGCTGCTCGCGCTCCACGATCAGGTAGTCGTTGCCGAGCGCCTGCCACTTCTCGAACCGCAGCGGCCGCGTGTCTTCGTGGGCGGTCATGAGTCGCCCGGAGTGTAGTCGCCGCACCTGCGCGAACGGTGCCGCTGGATGGTGTTGGCCTTGGACTGGGCTGTCTCCTCACACGGCGTCGGCGAACGGCTCGCCGCCTGCGGCGAGCGCGATCTCCTGGGCGACCTCCTCCGGCGCGCGGCCGGTCACGTCGACCAGGTGGACGCCGGCGAGCTTGCGCATCCACGTGAGCTGGCGGCGCGCGTAGTTGCGAGTTCGGCGCTGCCACGCCTCCACGTCGCCGGCGAGCAGCTCCTCGAAGCCCAGCGCCTGGCGCGCGCCCGCGGAGGCCCCGGCGGCGTGCGCGCGCAGCACCTCCTCGCGGACCCCCGCGTCGAGCATCCCCCGCACGCGCGCGTCGATCCGCTCGTAGAGCGCCTCGCGCTCCATCGTCAGCCCCACAAGTAGCGTCGGGCGGCGCACCTCCGCGGTCCACAGCTGCGAGGGGCCCTCGGGCGGCTCGAGCTCGCCGGCCTCGAGCGCCTCCAGCGCACGGACGATCCGCTGGCGGTCCGCCGGGTCGATGCCTTCGGCCGCCCACGGGGCGCGCTGGGCGAGGCGGGCGTGCAGGGCCTCCGGCCCGTGGCGTTCGAGCTCGGCGGTCAGCCGCTCGCGCACGCCCTCGGGGGGTGGCGGTCGCAAGCGCAGCTCGGTGAGCGCGGCGCGCAGGTACAGCCCGGTGCCGCCGACGACGATCGGGCGGCGCCCGACGGCTAGCAGCCCGTCGATCTCGGCGTGCGCGAGCTCGGCGTACTGGCCGGCGCTGAAGCTCGCGTCGAGTGGCAGGAAGGAGACGAGGCGGTGCTCGAGCTGGGCGCGCTCGGCCGTAGAGGCGACGCCGGTGAGCGTCTCCAGGCCCGCGTACACCTGCAGCGCGTCCGCGGACACGGCCACCGGGTTCTCCCCGGCCGCCCACAGCCGCTCGGCGAGCGCGACTGCGACCGCGGTCTTGCCGACACCGGTCGGGCCGAAAAGCGCGAACACCTCCACTGACGTAGCCTTGCAGCTGTGAAGATCCCGGGATCGACCGTGCTGCTCACCGGTGCCACGGGCGGCATCGGCCACGCTGTCGCACGCGAGCTGCACGGGCGCGGTGCGCGTCTGATCCTGACCGGCCGGCGCGCGGAGGTGCTCCAGGAGCTGGCGGCTGAGCTCGACGCCGAGGTGCTGGCCGCCGACTTGGCCGACCGTGCCGAGGTCGAGGGCCTGCTGGGAGAAGCGGGCGACGTGGACATCCTCGTCGCGAACGCCGGCCTGCCCGGGACGGGGCTGCTCGAGGACTTCTCCCTCGAAGAGCTCGACCGGGTGCTCGACGTGAACCTGCGCGCCCCGATCGTGATGGCGCGCGCGCTCGCGCCGGCGATGGCGGCCCGCGGTGGCGGCCACCTGGTGTTCGTCTCCTCGCTGGCGGGCAAGGCGGCTTCGGCGCGCTCTGCCATGTACAACGCGACGAAGTTCGGTCTGCGTGGCTTCGCGCTGGCGCTGCGCACGGACCTGCGCGCCCAGCGCGTGGGCGTCTCACTGGTCTCCCCCGGCTTCATCCGCGACGCGGGCATGTTCGCGGACTCGGGCGCGTCGCTCCCGCCGGGCGTCGGCACGCGCAGCCCGCGGGACGTGGCGCGCGCGGTGGCAGATGCGATCGAGCGCAACCGCACCGAGGTGGACGTCGCCCCCCTGCCGCTGCGAGCGGGTGCGGTCTTCGCGAGCATCGCCCCCGGTCTCGCTGCAAGCGTGACCCGCGTGACGGGCGCGGACAAGCTCGCCGACACGGTCGCGGCGGGCCAGCGCGAGAAGCGCTGAGCCGCAAGCCGGAGCCGGCGCGCGAGCTCCCGGGCGTTCGAGCGCAGGAGCCCCGGACCGACCGTTTCCCGGGCCGCGCACCGGGGTAAGAGCACTCCTACACACTCCTTCGGCGGGGTTTAGCAGCCCGTTGCGGTCTGCTTAGGGCCGGCTCGCATGATGGCCGGCGTAAGCAGAAGAGCCCTCACGACCACAGGAGGTTCGCATGAGCAGGGCAAGCACCATCAGGGCAGTTCTCGTGGTGGGCGCGCTGGCAACGGGAGGCGCGGTGGCCGGCATCGCCGGCGCGGCCGCGGCTCCGAGTGGATCGAGCACGGCGACGGGCACGACCCAGACCCGGTCGACGCCGAGCACGACGACCACTCCGTCCACCCCGTCCACCCCGTCCAAAACGACCCCGGCGCCGAACACGACGACGCCCTCCGGTCACCACTGCCCGCACATGGGCTCGGGATCGAGTTCGGGTTCGAGCTCGGAATCCGAATCGGGATCGAGCCCCGGTAGCTACTCCGGCGGACCCCCGGGGGCAGCTCCCACCAACCAGTAGTCCACGGCGAGGTTCGCGCCTGGCGCGAGCCTCGAACGGAGAGACGGCGGGCCGTCACCCGGTTGGGACGGCCCGCCGCGCTCCACGGGATCGGAAACACTGCCGGCGCAGTGCAGTCGAGCGCACCGGCAGTACCTCTCGCAGCACTCCAACCGTCAGCAACCCGGTGGTGGCGGGGCATTTGTCGGTAGGGCGCACGCGCCTTCCAATCGACGAGCCCTCGCAACGGGCGCCGAGGATCGCCAGAGGTTTGGTTGCGGTGTGGATAATCCGCGCGCAAACCGACGACCCACGAAGGAGCCTCATGCCCCCTACCGATACCAGGAACCGCAGAGCGATGACGATCGCGCTGGTGCTCCCCGCGCTCGCCTGCCTCGGCCTGGCGGCGTGTGGAAGCTCCTCCGGGGGGTCGTCCTCGGGTACGACCCCGACAGCCGCGAAGACGACCGCGGAAGCAACCCCCACGACCACCACCCCCGAAACCACGACCCCGACAAGCACCACGCCCACGAGCACGACTCACGAACCGACGATCACCACCCATAAGCAGTTCGTCGCTGTGTTCGAATGCTTGCGCCACAACGGAATCAAGCTGCCCCCGATCAACGAACTGGGAGGCAAGAACAAAGTCAACACGAACACCCCGCAGTTCAAGGCGGCCTGGACCAAGTGCCTGCACACCGTGCTCGGCGGGGGCTAGAAGGAGCCTCATGCCCCATATCAGCTCTAAGAACCTCGGACCGCTGACGATCGCGTTGGTGCTCGCCGCGCTCGCCTGCCTCGGTGTGGCGGCGTGCGGGAGCTCCTCCGGCGGGTCCTCCTCCAGCGCGTCGACCCCGACGGCTGCCAAAACGACGGCGGAAGCAACGACCACGACCTCCGAAAGTACGACCCCGACGACCACCACGCCGACGAGCACGCCCCCCGGAGCCGAAGCCAGCAGGGCCCATCGCCGTCTGCTGGCTGCAGCGGTGGCGAAATGCCTACGCAGCAACGGCGCCCAGGTGGCCGAACCGAATGCGGAAGGCTTCCTGAAAATCGAAGGACCGGCGACGCACACACCCCAGTTCCACGACGCCGTGACGAAGTGCCACTCGGTCATCGCCGAAGCGTTCGCGGGGGTCTCCAAGAAATAACGGCGGTCAGCTTGTCGGGCGACGTGGCGGCCGCGCGAGCGGTGGTCGGATCGCCGATCGAGGAGCTCGGACTTGCCGGGCCGTCAGCGCCCGCTGGGCGATCTCAGCCTCAGAGCGCTCGGGCTGGCCGAAACGGGGATGCGAGCCGAAGGCGAGTGTCTCCCGGCTTCGGTAACAGCTCCTCGCCGGCGAGTGTCTGGCTGGTGGCTGAGTCGATCCGCACGTGGGTGATCTCACCGGGCGCGGCGAGGCCGGCAAAGTTGACGACCTTGTTGTGGCGGGTGCGCCCGCGCAGCCGCTCCGGGTCGGTGCGGGATGGGCCCTCCACGAGCACCTCCACGGTGCGCCCGACGAAGCGCTGCGCGCGCTCGCGGGCATGGCGCTGGACGGCCTCGACTAGGCGCTCCATGCGCTGCACCTTCACCGGGTGCGGGACGAGGCCTTCGGTGAGCTCGGCGGCCTCGGTGCCGCGACGGGGCGAGAACACGAACGTGAACGCGCCGTCGTAGCGGACCTGTTCGACGAGCGAGAGCGTCTGCTCGAAGTCCTCCTCTGTCTCCCCGGGGAAGCCTACGATGATGTCGGTGGTGAGCGCCACGTCGGGGACGTGCTCGCGGATCAGCGCGACGCGGTCGAGGTAGCGCTCGCGGTCGTAGGTGCGGCGCATCGCCTTGAGGATGCGGGTGGAGCCGGACTGCAGCGGCAGGTGTACGTGCTCGCAGAGAGTACGCAACTCGGCGTGGGCGCGGATCACATCCTCGCGCATGTCCTTGGGGTGGGGGCTCGTGTAGCGGATGCGCTCGACGCCGTCCACCGCGTCGAGTGCGTGGAGCAATTCGGCGAAGCTGCGCGGCCGACGACTGCCTGCCGGTGCTCCGCGGGCGCCGCCCGCGGAGGTGGGCGCCGCCCGAAGGTCGCGCCCGTAGGAGTTGACGTTCTGCCCGAGCAGCGTGACCTCGCGCACTCCGTCGGCCGCCATCCCGCGCACCTCCTCGACGAGCTCCTCGAAGGGGCGGCTGACCTCGCGCCCGCGGGTGGAGGGCACGATGCAGTAGGAGCAGCGGCAGTTGCACCCGACGCTGATCTGCACCCACCCCTGGAAGGGGCGCTCGCGGTGGGCGGGCAGGCGCCCGGTGAAGCCCTCAAACTCGAAGTACCCCTGGGCGGTGAGCGAATCGGAGTTGAGGAACTCCGCGAGGCGGTGCACCTGCCCGGGGCCGAACGCGACGTCGACGAACGGGAAGCGCTCGAAGACCTCCTCCTTGACCGACTGCGCCCAGCACCCTCCCACGCCCACGATCCGCTCGGGCTGTTCGCGCTTCAGCCGCTTGGCTTCCCCGAGGTGTGCCAGGAAGCGGCTGTCAGCGGACTCGCGAATCGAGCAGGTGTTGAAGAGGATCAGGTCGGCCTGCGCGCGCTCGGGCGCCTCACGGTAGCCGAGCGACTCGAGCATCCCCTTCATCCGCTCGGAGTCGTGCTCGTTCATCTGGCAGCCAAAGGTGGTCACGTGGTAGCGCGGCATGGACCCCCAAGATAGCCGCCGGACGACCGCCGATCCACTCCGGCGGCCGCTGCCGAGCGCAAGACGAGATCAGGCGGCTACGGGCTCGCGGTCCAGGGGTTTCCGCGTGGTGACGAGGGGGGCGTCTGTACCCGCAGTGGCAGAGTCGGCGATCTCCGGGGACGTCGGGCCGTCGGCGGCGACCGCCTCCAGCGGCACGGCCGGTCCGTCGGGCGAGAGGCCGCGTGCGGCGAAGATCTTCTCGCGGATCTCCTTCGCCATCGCGGGGTGCTCTACCAGGTAGGCCTTCGCGGCGCCGCGGCCCTGGCCAAGGCGCTCGGAGCCGTAGGAGAAGAACGAGCCGGACTTGGTGACGAGGTTGTCCTCGAGGCCGAGGTCGATCAGGCAGCCGGCGGTGGAGATGCCGCGGCCGAACTCGATGTCAAACTCGGCCTGGCGGAAGGGGGCGGCAAGCTTGTTCTTGACGACCTTCACGCGCACGCGGTTACCAACCGCCTCGGTGCCGTCCTTGAGCGTCTCGATGCGCCGGATGTCCAGGCGTTGGGAGGCGTAGAACTTCAGCGCTCGTCCGCCCGGCTGGGTCTCCGGCGAGCCGAACATGACCCCGACCTTTTCGCGGATCTGGTTGGTGAGGATGCAGAGCGTCTGCGTGCGGTTGAGGTTGCCCGCGAGCTTGCGCATCGCCTGGGACATCATGCGCGCCTGCGAGCCGACCGTCTGGTCGCCCATCTGACCCTCCAGCTCCACGCGCGGGGTGAGCGCGGCGACGGAGTCGATCGCCACGACGTCGACGGCGCCGGAGCGCACGAGCATGTCGGCGACCTCGAGCGCCTGCTCGCCGTAGTCGGGCTGGGAGACGAGCAGCTCGTCGATGTCGCATCCGATCTCTCTGGCGTAGATGGGGTCCATCGAGTGCTCGGCGTCGATGAACGCGCACACCCCCCCCAGCTTCTGGGCCTCGGCGAGGACGTGGTAGATGAGCGTGGTCTTCCCCGAGGACTCGGGGCCGAAGACCTCAACGATGCGCCCGCGCGGGACCCCCCCGATCCCCAGCGCGAGATCGAGCGAGAGCGCGCCCGTGGAAATCGCAGCGACGCGCACCTGCGCGCCCTCATCGCCCATGCGCATGACGGTGCCCTTGCCGAACTCGCGCTCGATCTGGGTGAGCGCGCCCTTCAGCGCGGCGTCGCGGGCCTTGGCGGCCTTCTCCTGGTCGGTGTTTGCGGGCATCGTGGACTCCTCCGAATCGAGATTGGTCGGCACACCGTAGAGACCGCTCCGGACAGAACAGTTGTTCGTATCGGGGAGCGGCCCGAGGAGAGGCTCTGCGGGGCAGGGGTGGACGGGGCCGAAACGTTCTACAAGGCCACGTGAGCGTGGGTTACTAGCTGGCCCCCGTGGGTGAGGAGCACGATCAGCGGCCCGTCGCGAGGGCGTGAGTGATGAGCCCCTCGTAGACGGCCTCGGTGGGTGTGAGCCACGAGCGGAAGAGCGTCACCGACTCCGGGACGAACGACAGCGGGGGCGTGGCTGGGAGGCCGCGCAGGCGGGGAGCGTCCGCGGCGGACAGGCGAGCGACGGTCACATGGGGGCGAAAGCGCCGGCCGCGGGGCGCGGCGCCCTGCCCGCCGGTGCGCGGAGCCCGGTCGAGGGCGTGGAAACCGGCGAGCGCCGCCGCCACTGCGCCGTGCAACTCCTCCAGCGCGCCGTCGGCGTCGTCGTGCAACTCGACCGCCAACGCACGGGGCCTGCGCGGGGGCAGCCACAGCGGGGCGCCCACCGCGAGCTCCCCGATCGGCGGGGCCTCGGCGCACCCGGCGGTCACCGCTTCCCCGACGGCTCCGATCTCCCCCGCCGGCCGGGAGCCCAGGAAGCAGAGCGTGACGTGGAGCGCATCGGGCTCGAGCAGCCGCAGGCGGCCGCCGGCGGTGGACCTTCGCGCGGCGGGAGGGCGGCCGGCCCGCGCACCCCGCGGCGGCGGAGCGCCCGGGTCCGACGCGGCCCGGGAGGCGGCGCGCACGCTGGAGGCGGCGGAGCGGGCCCAGCGCGCGAGCTCGGCCCGCACAGCCGCCGGCAGGTCGATTGCTACAAACAGCCTCGCCTCGGCGCCGCGGGTCATCGTGGGATTGTGCAGCACCCACCCGAGGTGCCGGTCGCCCACGCAAAGGCCGCTCAGGCGCCTGTGGGAGCCACGCAGAGGTGGCGCAAGTGTCGGAGCCACCCCACCACGCGCACGCACGACAAACGTCCACGCAGCCCTGCGGTCGCGCACGAACCGAGGTCTCCGCGTCGAGTCGGAGACATTCCTTCCCAGCCCAGGCTCGTCATAGCAGGCATTGGGCGACCTCACTCCAGCTGCCTCCAAGGCTCGCGTATGGTCGTGCGGTCGTATGGACATGAAACCTCGAATAAAGGAGCAGTACATATGAAGTACGTGAAGATTGCGGGAACCTGCCTGGTGGCCATGTTCTTGATGAACATGGCCATCGCGACCACCGCTTCGGCATCGGGACCCGTCTGGGAAGGATGCACGAAAGGTGCCGCAGGCACAAAATATACAACCGACGAATGTGATACCACATCGAGCTCGGGTGAATGGGGATGGGCAGAACTCAAAAACACGGAAAAATCCACCGACACTGAACGGTCCTCAATCGTGGGCTCCCTGAGACTGAAGATCACCGGCGTGCCGGTCGTCGGCACGGTCAAGATCCTTTGCTCCGTCGAAGGGACCGGTTTCACAGGGCCCGGCAAGTTCTCCAAGACCGAAAAATTCGTGTTCACCTGCAGCGCAGGCGAAAACTGCGAAAAAGTCGAAGGGAAAGTCGAAGCCCTGGACCTGCCGTGGGAAGAAGAAGCATTTGAAACAGAAAAATCGGTTCTGATCGCTCAGACCCACGCAAAATCAGAAAAAGAAGGACCGGGTTGGAAGGCGAGCTGCAGCGTCCTTGGCGTCAAAGAAACGGTCGAATGCCACGCAGAAAAAGGAAGAATAGTTGTCAGTACAGAAAACAAGTTCAGCGGAATCTTTGTATCCAGATTCTTAGTGTTAGAGAACTGGGTGGAACCCAGAGACGTCTACAGTAGTAATCTAGGGCCTTCTACTGGATTCGTGAGCGGCAGCTCAGGCGTGTTAGGGCCTCCGCCACAGCCCAGACGTCTACCTTAGGCGCCTGAGTCTGTAGACACGTTGCAGTCCCGACTGGGCTTTGCGACCGGGCTAGCTGAAGGCCTGCCCCCGAGCTCAGGAGGTTTCGTCAGGACCGCGACCCGGGTGATCCGGGAAGCACAGATGACAGGGCTTGGAGAGCGGGGTTCGCTGAAGACCCCGTTCCCGGGCTCGCGAGGTTCGCACCGCCAGCGTAGTCGTGCAACTCGACGCTTCGATTGGGCGTCTCAGCCCGAGCTGGAGACGTTTTTCCTTGACTCCAGGCGTGCCGCTTGGGATGTGGAGCCACGTCCCCTCCTGCCCCACTCGGTCCGCGTATGGTCGTGCAGTCGTATCAACCACAACCTCTAGATAAGGAGCAGCACATCATGAAGTACATGAAGATCGCGGGGCTCTGCCTCGTGGCCCTGCTCTCCATGAGCATGGCCATGGCGGCGACCGCCTCGGCGGCTCCCGTTTGGCAGGTATGCGAAAAAGGAGCAGCTGGCACAAAATACGAAGCCACGCACGAAGAGTGCGAAGAAGCATCCGGCACCGGCGAATGGGGCTGGTCTGAAATCAAAGGGACCGAGAAGTCCATTTCCCAGGGCACGGTGACGCTGAAGGACGAATCGGTGGTCACAGTGGAAGTTGGATGCTATGTCAGGGAAGAAGGGTCGATCGGCCCGGGGAAGTACAGTAGAATCGAAAAAGCAACCTATGAATGCACCGCAGGTAAAAACTGCGAAAAACTCGAAAAAGTCGAAGCCAAGAACCTTCCGTGGCAAGAAGAAATGTTTGAAACCGAAAAAACCATAGAGGGGAAAATCAGTAATGGCAAATCAGAAAAAGAAGGACCTGATTTGGCCGCCTCCTGTACGGTTCTCGGCGTCAAAGCCACGGATGAAGCCAACATGGAAAAAACAGCAGAGCTCCTGGAAGGGAGAAGAACTATTCGAGGTAGGTTTGAGTGGTTTGAATTATTAGAGTTAATAACAGATAGGCCGCCGGATAATGGTCTAGACAGAAACGGCAGCCGAGGCGATTTATTGATAGCTGCGCCTGCGATCAGGGCCCGCTAGCGAGCGAAACCCATGTCTGCGCCCCACGCAATCCGGGGAGCAGAGATATCCGACTGGGCTTGGAGAACCGGGCTGGCTGAAGGCCCTGTCCCCGGGCTCAGGAGGTTTCGTCAGGACCGCGACCCGGGTGACCGGGCAGCAGGGCAGTCCGACAGAGCTTGGAGAGCGGGGTTCGCTGAAGACCCCGTTCCCGGGCTCAGCTCCCGGCGCTCCGCGTGCCGGCTGGGCGGGCAGAGCGAGTCGGGACCAGTTCGGGCCACGGTGCGGTGCACACGAACGGTGCACGGCCAGCCGCCGCCCACAACTCCTCCGCGAGGTGCGGCAAGAGCGGAGCACTGAGCTGAACGAGGTGCACCAGCGCGACCCCAAGCGCCTCGCTGTCGGCCTCCTCCAGCGACCCCCGCAGGGCGAGCACGGCCCGCTCGTACTCTTCGAGGCGGCTCAGCAGCATGATCACGTTGCGTGCCGCCTTGTGCATCTGGAAGGCGTCGAGGTCCTCCGTCACCTTCCGGATCGCCGTGTCGCACCCCTTCGCCAGCTGCCGGCGCAGCCGGTCGGAGGTGTCGATCGAGCTCTCGGCGGTGGGCTCGAGCTCCTCCAGGCGCGGGCGCGCGTAGTGCCACAGGCGCAGGACGATGCGGTGGCAGTAGTCGAGCGCCTGCTCGTTCCAGTCGATCCCGTTGCGGGGCGCCGCCGCGTGCAGCATCGTCAGCCGCACCGTGTCGGCCCCGACTCGCTCGACGAGCTCGTCCGGGTCGACCACGTTGCCGAGGTGCTTGCTCATCTTGCGCCCCTCGACGCGCACCATCTCGTGCATCACCGCGCGCACGTAGGGCTCGCCGTCCGGGAGGTAGTCGAAGACCCCGGCGTCGCGCAGCATCTTCGTCAGCGTCCGCTCGTTGGCCAGGTAGAAGCCGCCATCTGCGCCCCAGACCTCCGCGTGCACCGGCAGCCAGCTGCGCAGCTCCGCGTGCGTGAACAGCTCCCGCGCGCGGTCCTCGCGCGGGACGCCCTGCGGGATCCACAGCCACAGCCCGTCGAAGTTGCAGTCCAGCGTGTCTGTCTCGCGCCGCGCGGCGCCGCCGCAGCCCGGGCAGCGGCAGGTGGTGAAGTGCGGGTGATCGCTCAGCGGGTTGCCGGCGCCCGTGATCTGCAGGTTCTCCGGCAGCCTCACCGGCAGGTCCTCGACCCCCACCGGCAGCGTCCCGCAGGCGGGGCAGTGGATCAGCGGAATCGGCGCCCCCCAGGCTCGCTGGCGCGAGATCGGGAAGTCCCCGCCGGCGTAGCGCACCGCTCGCCGCGGCTGTGCCGGGCGGCCGTCCCGCAACCTTGGGGGCGCACTGCCGCTCGACGGCCTCGAGGACACCGAGGGCGCCCCGCCGCCCGCCAGCCTGCTGGCGATCGCGCGGTCGAGCGGCTCGCGCGCGGGGATGCCGAGGACCGCCGTCGGCCCGAAGCGCGCGTCGACGGACGGCGAGACGATCACCGGCAGGGCGCGCGGCACACCCGCGATCGAGACCTGCCGTCTCAGTGCGACCACCACCACCGCGTCCGCCTCGCGCTCGGAGCGCTGCCACCCGCCGCTGCGCAGGTCGCTGAGCTCCTGCTCGACCCGCTCGTCCGGGATCCACCGGTCGAGCTCGGGGTGCCGTGGCGAGAGCGCCACGAAGACTCCCTCGGCGATCCCCTGCGAGTGCGGGGTGAAGACGCTCAGCGTCTGCCCGTCGGCCGCCACCGCCTGCAGTTCGACGCCCTCGACCCTGCCGAGCGCCGCACGCAGGGCCCCGAGCGACATCCTGTCCCACCCGCGCAGGTTGCCGAGCGTCTCGTAGCTCTCGTCCAGGTAGGCACTCACCCGCACGAACCACTGCCGGCGGGTCACCAACCGCACCGGACTGCCGCACCGCGAGCAGCGCCCCTCCTCGACCTGCAGCCGCGCCAGCACCGTGTTGCACGAACCGCACCAGTCGACCCGCGCCTCGTCGCGGTAGACGAGGTCGCGCTCCAACAGCTTGAGGAACAGCCACTGCGACCAGCGGTAGATGTCCGGTTCGCAGGAGACAAACGTCCGCTCCCAGTCGAAGGAGTAGCCCATCGCCGTGAACTGCGCGCGCATCCTGCTCGCGCACTGCAGCACCCACTGCCCGGGGGGCACGTTGTTGTGAATCGCCCCCAGCTCCGAGGGCAGACCGAACGAGTCGAAGCCGAGCGCAAACAGCACCCGATCGCCGCACGCGCGGCGGAAGCGCGCGTACGTGTCGATCAGCGTGTAGCAACGGATGTGGCCCATGTGCGCGCCGCCGGAGGTGAACGGCGGCACGGGCATGATGTAGGAGCCCCGCTCTCCGGCCGCCAGCTTCGGTGTGGTGAATACGTCGGACTGCTCCCACGCCGCCTGCCAGCGCCGCTCGATGCGCTGCGGCGCGTAGGTGTCGCTGTCTGAACGGGCGCTGTCGGTGTGGGTGTCGGTGCGAGTCTGCATGACGGGCCGCGAGCGATGATCGCACGCGGGCACCGGTGCGCGAGTCGGAGACACTCGTGAGGACCTCTGTCGCTCGGTGTGTCAAACGTCCGTGGTCCCACACCGAACGACCAGGCCCGCTGTGGCCCCTGCTCAAGCGGTTTCGCGTCCCGCCGAGCGAACAGACGGCCTCCTGCCGACGGCAGTCCTCGGAGCCTCCTTGACGCGCTCTGGGACATCGACTATTCCTACACATCCGGGTGCTCCATTCGGCCCGCGTACCACATACCCAGGAGCCAACTACACAAAAAAACTTCTCCCCACAAGCGTCCGTAGCTTAACGGTAAATTGCCGACAGCCTCAAGCGACCGGAACTTCAGTATGTCAGCTACTTCAGTCAACACGTAGGGCTGAGCTAAGGGATTGGTCTGAGCCAGACTGTTGGTGGCTGTACGCCGCGCGGCCTTCTGATCTCCAACTGCCGCGGCCGACGCATAAGAGCAATGGCCCTAGGCGCCATCGATGCGGGTTCGATTCCCGTCGGACGCGTGAGCGCTTTGCCGGGCTGGTTCTGCCGAAGTGTTTCTTTCTACGACTCTGGACACCAATGCAAGCTCACTCCACACAGCCGAGCAGTGACGCGGCGCAGGACACCCAGCGCGAGCAGGTGCTGATCTTCGACACCACGTTGCGCGACGGCGAGCAGGCGCCGGGGATCGCCCTGAACGTCGAAGAGAAGCTCACGATCGCCCGGCAGCTCGCGCGGCTCGGTGTGGACGTGATGGAGGCGGGCTTTCCGGTGACCTCCGACGGCGACTTCGAGGCCGTGCGCACGATCGCCCAGCAGGTGGAGGGACCCGTGATCTGTGCGCTGGCGCGCACGGAGAAGCGCGACATCGACACGGCGTGGCAGGCGCTCAAGGACGCCGAGCGGGCACGCATCGACATCGTTACGTCGTCCTCGGACATCCACATCGAGTACCAGCTGAACAGCACTCGCGAGGACGTCAAGGGCCAGGTGCGCGCCGCGGTCGCCCACGCCCGCGGCTACACCGAGGACGTCGAAATCTCCCCGATGGACACGACCCGCTCCGACGTCGAGTACCTCGCCGAACTGATCGAGGTCGCGATCGAGGAGGGCGCGAGCACGGTCGACCTCCCCGACACCGTCGGCTACGCGATGCCGCACGAGTTCGGCGCGATGATCGACAAGCTCTACGAGCTCGTCCCTGCGCTGCACGGCGTCACGCTGTCGGTCCACTGCCACGACGACCTTGGACTAGCCGTCGCCAACTCGCTGGCGGGCGTGCTAGCGGGCGCGCGCCAGGTGCACTGCACGGTCAACGGCATCGGCGAACGAGCCGGCAACGCCTCGCTCGAGGAGCTCGTGATGCTACTGCGCATGCGAGGCGCCGAGGTCGGCCTCGACACTGGGGTCGACACCACCGAGATCACTCCCACCAGCCGCCTCGTCTCAGAGCTGACCGGATTCGCGGTCCCTCCCAACAAGGCGATCGTGGGTCGCAATGCGTTCCTGCACGAGGCCGGCATCCACCAGGACGGTGTGCTGAAGAACCGCGCGACCTACGAGATCATCGACGCCGCCTCGGTGGGCGTCACGGGGAACAACTCGATCGTCCTCGGCAAGCACTCCGGCCGCCACGGTCTGCGCCAGGTCCTCCGCGAAATGGGCCACGAGGTCGATGGAGATGCGCTCAACAGAGCCTTCGCGCGCTTCAAGAAGGTGGCAGACGAGAAGAAGACCGTCGACCGGGCCGACCTCGAAGCGCTACTGGAGCCGTAGCGTCGTAGGTCACAGATCCGGGGGAGGCGCCAGCGCCCGGCGCACCAGGTGCAGCGCCACGGTGGTAGCGCGATCGCGCACGTCCGCACGTCCGCCCGGGAGGGTGAGCTCCCGCGCGAGGGAGGCCCCGCCGGGGCCGGCCACGGCGAGGCAGACGAGGCCCACCGGCTTCTCGGGGGAACCGCCGCCGGGGCCCGCGACCCCGGTGACGCCCACGCCCACGTCGGCCCCCAGGCGCTCACGCGCGCCCTCGGCCAGCGCCGCGGCGACCTCCGGGGAGACCGCGCCGTGGCGTGCGAGCAGCTCCGCGGGGACGCCCGCGAGGGCGACCTTGAGGTCGTCGGAGTACGTCACGACGGCGCCCCGCACGTAGTCGGAAGCGCCCGGCAGCTCGGTCAGGCGCGCGGCGAGCAGGCCGCCGGTGCAGGACTCCGCGGTGGCGATCGTGCGGGCCTCCCCCCCACCCTCGCCCCGCAGCAACGCCGCGAGGAGCTCGTCCACAGTGGCGCCGTCCTCGGAGAACAGCGTGTCCGCGTGGCGCGCGCGCACTACCGCCACCAGCGCGTCGTAGGCGTCCTGCGCGGGGGGCTCGTAGCGGGTCACGACCTCGACCTCGCCCCGTTTCAGGCAGGTGGTGACCTCCAGGTGCTCGAGCGCGACGCCCTCCGCGGCAGCGACGCGCAGCGTCTGGGCGATCTCCGACTCTGGCATCCCGAACAGGCGCAGCGTGCGCCGGCAGTAGACGGTCGCGCCCGCGAGCACGGCGCGCAGCGCGTCGCTCTGGACGGCCAGGCGCCACATCGGCTGCAGCTCCCGCGGGGGGCCCGGGAGAACCACGACCATCGGGCCGGACGCACCGTCCGCGGGCGCCACCACGAGGCCCGGGGCAGTGCCAACCGGGTCGAGCACCACCGCTCCCGCGGGGACCGTCGCCTGCTTGCGCGTCCCCTCGCGCAGCGCCTCCGGGTCGATGTTGCGCCACCGCCGGGCCAGCGGCGCGACGCGCGCTTCGATGCGCGCGTGGAGCGCCTCGTCCCACACCGGAGGGCGGCCCTGAAACTCACCCACGACCTCCGCGGTGAGGTCGTCCGCGGTCGGGCCGAGGCCCCCGGTGCTCAGCACCACGTCGAGCCCCTCCCCCGCCAGGAACCGCAGCACCGCCAGCAGGTCCGCACGGCGGTCGCCCACTATCACCACGTGCGCGAGGTCCACGCCAAGCTCCTCCAGACGGTCCGCGAGCCACGGCCCGTTGCGGTCCGCGACACGACCCGTTAGCACCTCCGTGCCTGTCACCACAATGCCCGCGCGCACGCTCCTGCTCACCTCGTTTTTCCCTTAATCAAGACCCCCACAAGGGAGGTCGGGAGCGGCGTTCGTTGCGCGGAACCAGGCGCCTCCGCAAACGGCCTAGCGAACGGCCAGAGGAGACTCACTTGCACGTCGGCTGTTCGGCGGACGGCAGCGGGCGCAGCCCCGTCCGCGTGATCGTGTACCCGATCGCCTGCGCGGAAGCCGGCACCGTGTGCGGGGTGCCGTTCACTACCAGCGTCACTTCGTCGTTGCCGAGCGTCACTTCGAAGCGCCGCGCGTGGTAGGTGGGGAGGGTCGATTCCGGGGTGAGGATCAGGCCCGGGATGCGCTGGCGGCCGTCACCGAGCAGGCACACGTACACCCTCCCAGTCGGCTCCACCTTCAGCGATGCCAGCGCCGTCGTCGGGCTCACCGTCGCTGTGCCTCTGTGCGGGAAGTGACTCCTTCTCGCCCCGCCGTGCGAGGCGGCGACAGTCGGGGTGCTCGCCGTCGGGCTCGGGTTGGAACCGCCCGAGAGCAGTGCGTACAGCAGCAGCACGATCACCACGGCCACCGCGCTCACCGCGGCGATGTAGCCCCGCGAGGGTCCCTTGCGCGGCGGGGCTCCGGCTCCCGCACCGGCGCGGCGGCGGGTCCCCCCTCCTGCGGTGCGGCTGCGCGCCCACCGCTGGGAGGACGCGGCCGGCTGCTGGACGGGCTCAGGCCCCTCCCCGGGGTGCTCGTAGTGCAGCTTGTACTCCTCCACCAGCGCCCGCCCGTCGAGGCCCAGCGCCTGCGCGTAGGTGCGCAGGAAGCTCTTCACGAACGTCGGGCCCGGCAGCAGGTCCCACTCTTCGTTCTCAAGCGCCCGCAGGTACTTGGCGCGGATCTTCGTCTGCGCCTCGATCTCCGACACGTCGATCCGCGCGCGCATGCGTGCCTCGCGAAGTGTTGCTCCGATCTCCGCCATCGGCTTCAGAGGCTAGTCCGGCCCCTCGTCCGGGGAGGGGGCTCGGGGGGAGAACCTGCTCTCCCCCCGCAAAGGGTTGCTCCAATCTCAGCCATGGGCTCAGAAGGCTAGTGACTGACGGGCCTGGCGCCTTCCTCGCACGTGCGCTTGCGCGGACGCCTCTCCGCTCCTGGGTGCAACGCCCGCACACCCCGGCTCCGCGCAACGAACGCTGCGCACCACCCACAGTGCCTCTGTACCCGGGTGCGACGCCCACGACGCCCGGCCTTCGCGCAACGAACGCCCTCCCAGACCCCCCTTGTGGGGGTCTTCATCCAAATCAAGACCCCGACCTCTCCGCCGCGACTGCGCGCTCCTCGAGCGCTGCGAGGACTCGCGGCACGTCACCCTCGCCGATCAGCACCTGGCGGGGCTTGGAGCCCTCGTAGCCGGAGATCACGCCGCGGCGCTCCAGCATGTCGATCAGGCGGCCCGCGCGCGTGTAGCCGAGGCGCAGGCGGCGCTGCAGCATCGAGGTCGACGCCGTCTGCATCTCCGCCACCAGTGCGATCGCGTCGCGCAGCAGCGGGTCCTCGTCGGGACTGAAGTCCTCCGCTGTGGGCTCCCCCTCCCCCTCGGCCGGCTCGACCTCCTCCAGCAGCTCCTCGCGCAGCTCCGGCTCGCCCTGCTTGCGCCAGAAGTCGGTCAGCTTCTCGATCTGCGGCTCGTCCACGTACGCCCCCTGGATGCGCTGCAACCGCGAGGAGCCCACCGGGCTGAACAGCATGTCGCCCTGGCCTAGCAGCGACTCCGCGCCGTTCTGGTCGAGGATCACGCGCGAGTCGGTCTGCGAGGAGACCGCGAACGCGATCCGCGAGGGCACGTTCGCCTTGATCATGCCCGTGATCACGTCCACCCGCGGGCTCTGCGTCGCGAGCACGAGGTGGATGCCCACCGCACGGGCCTTCTGGGCGAGACGGATGATCGAGTCCTCCACGTCCGCCGGTGCGACCATCATCAGATCCGCGAGCTCGTCGATCACGCACAGGATGTACGGCAGCGGCGGCTCCCCGCGGCCTTCGCGCACGCGGTTGAGCTCCGGCAGGCTGCGCGTGCGCGCCAGCGACATCGTGCCGTACCGCTGCTCCATCTCGCGCACGAGGTTCGCCAGCGCGTTGGCCGCCATCCGCGGGCTCGTGATCACGGGGGTCAGCAGGTGCGGGATCGACTCGTAGTGGTTGAGCTCCACCTGCTTGGGGTCCACCAGCACGAGGCGCAGTTCGTGGGGGCTCGCGCGCAGCAGCACGCTCGCGAGCATCGCGTTGATCGCGCCCGACTTCCCCGCGCCCGTCGTGCCCGCCACCAGTAGGTGGGGCATCTTTGCGAGGTCCGCGCCGATCGCCTTGCCCGCCACGTCCTTGCCCAGCCACACCGTCAGCGGCGACCAGTCCGCGGGGGGCTCCTGGAAGACGTCGCCGAGGCGCACGATCCGCCGCTTCGCGTTGGGGACCTCCACCCCCACCGCCTGCTTGCCGGGGATCGGCGCGAGGATGCGGATGTCCGTCGCCGCCAGCGCGTACGCGAGGTCATCCTTCAGCTGCGCCACCTTGCCGACCTTCGTGCCCGGCGCGAGGCGCAGCTCGTAGCGGGTGATGTGCGGCCCCGCCACCGTGCCGATCACCTTCGCCTGCACGCCGAAGTGGCCGAGCGCCTCCACGAGGCTCGCTGCCGTACGCTCTTGGCCGGCAGTGTCCGGGCGCGCCTGCTCGGCGGTGGAGCGCGAGAGGACTTTGTTTGCCTGCGGCAGCTTCCACACGAAGTTCGGGTCGTCCGTCACACTTTCGCGCAAGCGGCCCTGCGGGGTGAGGTTCTCCGGGTCCGTCGCCGCGACGCCCGCGATGCTCTCCTCCTCGGCCTCGCTATCGGCATCGTCAGCCAGCTCACCAGCACCCTCCCCCACCGTGTCGCCGTCGGTATCGCCTGCCCCTGCCTCCATCGCTCCGGGGGCGTACTCCTGGGCCTCGCCCTCCGAGCCTTCGGGCGCCCATGGGTCTAGCGGTTCCGGCAGCCCCTCCCCGTCCACGGAGGGGGCCTCAACGTGCGTCGCCCTCACCACCAGCCTCCCCGGCTCGGGCTCCGGCGGGAGCAGTTGCTCGATTGGGTGGGGCGGAAGTTCGGTTGGTCTTGCCGGCTCACCCACCTCGCCCACGACGCGCAGCGCGCGGTCCGGGCGGTGCTCCGCCACGCGTGTGTGCAGCCGCCTGGTGCTGTCCACCACGCCGCTGCCGGTCGCGCGAAGCACGCTCGCCAGCGAGGCGCCCGTCAGCAGCACCAGACCGACCACGAACAGGAAGACGACCAGGATGTCCACGCCCACCTGCTGCACCAGTCGGTGCGCCACCGTGTACAGCGCCTGCCCCGTCGCGCCCCCGCGCGCCTGCAGGAAGTGCGCCGACCACCGCGAGCCGCTGCCGTCCCTCGCGCCCTGGCCTTCGCTCACCCCCAGCGTCCCCGCCGCGAGCGCCAGCACCACCGCGCAGCCCAGGCACATGCTGCCCGCCCGCAGCGGGCGCAGCGCCGGGAGGACCGGGCGCATCAGCAGCACCGCCCCACACCCCACCAGCGCGATCGGGGCGAGCACCCGTGCACGGCCCACGCCGACGCCCAGCGCCACCGCCAGGGCGTGACCCACACCGCCGCCGGCCTGGGTGCCTGCGCTTCCGTACAGCACGAAGCCCATGTACGCCCCCACCGCGATCAGCGCGAGCGCGAGCACATCCCGCTGACGCTGGTCGAGCTCAGGCAGGCGCGGCGGCCACCACGGCGGTGGCCAGCGTGTGGCCCGGCTACGGCGACCCGACCCTCTGGCCCGTGTGCCCGCGACCTTCGGTCGGTTCGACCGTCTGCTCGTCGTTCTTCGAGCGGCCGGGGCCCTGCGCGTGGTGCGCTTTCGCGTGCTTGCCATCCTCCCGCAACTTCGACGCCGGAGCCCGAGAACCTGCTCTCGCGTGAGCTGCGCATTCACGCGCCCGGTCCACCGCGCGTGTGCGAGCTTGCTGGCCACCGTTGCCGGCGCCCCCGCGCCAGCAGAGTTACGAATGGCACAGGAGCTTCTTCGCGCGTGGGCTGCGCCTCTACGCGCCAGGTTCACCCGCGCGTGTGCGGGCTTGCCGACCACCGTTGCCGGCGCCCCCGCGCCAGCAGAGTTACGAAGACATAGAGGAGCTCGGATCAGGGGCAATCGTGCGCAAGGCCTTACTATCGCTTTAGCGCAGATCGCTACAAGGAGCCTGTATGAACGACTTCGACCGTGCACCCAGAGTTCTTGTGATCGAGGACGACGAGGACATCGCCCAGGCGCTCCAGCGCTCGCTGCGCATGGAGGGTTACGAGGTTCGCACAGCCGCCGACGGGGTCCAGGGCCTTGAACAGGCGCGCGCGTTCGTCCCCGACCTCGTGATCCTCGACCTCGGGCTGCCCCGGCTCGACGGCATCGACGTCGCGCTCACCCTGCGCCAGCAGGACGACGTGCCGATCCTGATCCTCACTGCGCGCGACGCGCTGGAGTCGCGCGTCGAGGGACTCGACGTCGGCGCCGACGACTACCTCGTCAAGCCCTTCGAGCGCCAGGAGCTGCTCGCGCGGATGCGGGCGCTGCTGCGCCGCCGGCCTCCCCGTGGCTCCGCACCGCTGCGCGTCGGCGACCTCTCGCTGAACGCCGACACCCACGAGGTCACCCGTGCCGAGCGGGCCATCGACCTGACCCAGCGCGAGTTTGAACTTCTTGAATACCTGATGCGCAACGAGCGGATCGTCATATCCCGCCAGCGGCTGCTCGACGAGGTGTGGGGGTACGACCCCTTCTCCACCACCAACACCATCGAGGTGTTCGTCTCGAACCTCCGCCGCAAGCTCGAGGCAGAGGGCGAGCCTCGGCTGTTGCACACGATCCGGGGAGCCGGCTACGTCCTACGTGCCTGAGCACCTCCTGACGCGGCGCTCCTCGCCACGTGACGGCTCGGACGTCCTACCCGGTACGCCCTTCGCCAACCGAAGCCGGGAGACACTCGCCTTCGACCGAAGCCGGGGGACACGGGCCTCCGGCCCGAATCCCCGTTTCGGCCAGCATCCCCGTTTCGGCCAGCGTCGCCCAGCTTGGTCATGAGACGCTCAGGAGGGATCGGTTTGTTTTCTGGGATCTCGGCGGCCTTCGACCGCCTGCCGATCCGCACCCGCCTGGCCGGCGTCTCGGCGCTGCTCACGTTCGTGATCCTCTGCGCCTTCGCGCTGATCGTCGGCTCGCTCACCGTGCACCGCATCCGCTCGGACTTCAACCGCGAAGTCTCCGCCGACGCCGTTGACCTCGCCGGGCTGCTGCAGGTCGGGGTGAGCGGCAACTACACCCAGGGATTCGCCATCAACGTGCCCAACCTCGACGAATCCGCCGCCCCCGACCACGCCGCCATCAAGGTTCTCACCCCCATCAACGAACACGTGGTAGCCCAGACCGCCGACGCTCCCAACCTCGGCCGCGCTCTCGTCACAGGCTCCCACGGAGAATTGGCTCTCAAAGGCCACGAGAACATCGACGGCTACCGCGTGGAATCGATCCTCAAGGCCCTCCCCCCGCCGATCGGCGGCGACGTGGTGATCCAGTACGCCCGCCCCCTCTCCGACGTGCAGGGCACGATCGCGCGCGTCGAGCTGCTGCTCGTGCTCGGCACGCTTGCCGGCTCCGGTCTCGCGCTGCTCGCCGGCGCCATGATCGCCCGCCGCGCGATGCAGCCGATCACCACGCTCACCACCACCGCCGCTGAGATCGCCCGTACCCGCGACTCCTCCGCGACGATGCCCCAGTCCGAGGCTGACGACGAGGTCGCCGAGCTCGCCCGCACGCTGCAGGGGATGCTGCACTCGCTCGACGACGCCCACGCCGAGACCGAAGCGATGCTCGCCCGTCAGCGCCGCTTCGTCGCCGACGCCTCCCACGAGCTGCGCACGCCGCTCACCTCCGTGCTCGCCAACCTCGAGCTGCTCGCCGAATCGCTCCGCGGCGACGAGGGTGACGCGGCGCGCTCGGCCCTGCGCTCCTCGCGGCGCATGCGCCGGCTCGTCGCCGACCTGCTGCTGCTCGCCCGCACCGACGTCCCGCGCGACGTCGCACACGAGCCCGTGGACCTCGCTCGGGTCGCGCTCGACGCTGCCGCCGAGCTGGGGCCGCTCTCCGGCGAGCACGACCTCTCGATCGACGCCCACCCTGCTGTCGTGCAGGGCGACCACGACGAGCTGTTCCGCCTCACGCTCAACCTGATCGAGAACGCGTTGCGCCACACCCCGCCGGGGACCGCGGTCCGCGTGTCCGTTGGAGCCGATGGAGCCGGCGCCCTACTTGTGGTCGAGGACGATGGCCCCGGCGTGCCCGTCGAGCTGGCCCCCACTCTCTTCGAGCGCTTCGTCCGCGGCGCCGGTGACCGGGGCGGCTCCTTCGGCCTCGGCCTCGCGATCGTCCGCGCCGTCGCCGAGTCCCACGGCGGCTCGGTCGTCTTGGAGGACGTAGTCCCCCACGGCGCACGTTTCACCGTGCGACTGCCGCTTACCCCCCGGTCAGACCTCCACCACGACGGGAAGGACCATTGGGCGACGGTGCAGCCGGTCGTAGACCAGTTGCGCTAGGTCGTCGTGCAAAGCCTGCTGGATCAGGTCAACCTCGTGCAGGTCCTCCTCCGCGGCGCGGCGCAGGGACTCCTCGACTGTGCTGCGGATCTCCTCGACCAGCTTGCCCGCCTCATCCAGGAACGGGACGCCGCGGAAGATCACCTCGGGGTCGGCCACCGAGCGGCCGTCCTGCTCGGCGATCGTGGCGACCACGATGAAGATCCCGTCGGCGGAGAGCATTCTGCGGTCGCGCAGCGCCACGTCGGCCATGTCGCCGATCTCCACCCCGTCGACGAACACCATCCCCGCCTGCTCGCGCTCGCCGAAGCGCGCCCCGTTCCCGTTGAGTTCCAGCGGCAGGCCGTTGTCGCCCTGGAAGATGTCCTCCGGGGCGATCCCCACCGCCTCGGCGAGCTGGCTGTGCAGGCGCAGGCGCTTGAAGTCGCCGTGGAAGGGCATCACGTAGCGCGGCTGCACGAGGTTCAGCATCAGCTTCACCTCCTCGGCATAGCCGTGGCCGGAGGCGTGCACGGGCGCGTCGGCCGGGGTCACCACGTCGCAGCCGATGTGGTAGAGCCGGTCGATCGTCTCGTTCACCGCGCGCTCGTTGCCCGGGACCGGAGTCGCGGAGAACACGACCGTGTCCCCGGAGCGCAGCTGCACCTGGGGGTGATCGCGGTAGGCCATCCGCCGCAGCGCGGAGAGCGGCTCGCCCTGGGAGCCGGTGGAGATAATCACGATCCGCTCGTCCGGGAAGTTTTCGATCTCGCGCGTCCCCACCAGCATCCCCTCGGGCACCTCGATGTGTCCGAGCGTCCGCCCGATGCCCACGTTCTTGCGCATCGAGCGTCCCACCAGCGAGACCTTGCGCCCCAGCGCCTGGGCCGCGTCGACGACCTGCTGCACGCGGTGGATGTTCGAGGCGAAGCTCGTCACCACGATCCGCCCCTCGCAACGGGCGAACACCTCCTCCAGGTGGCGACCCACCCCCGACTCCGACGGGGAGAAGCCGGGGCGGTCCACGTTCGTGGAGTCCCCGCACAGCAGCAGCACCCCCTCGCGCCCCAGTTCCGCCAAGCGCGAGACGTCCGCGGGCGGCCCGTCCACGGGCGTCTGGTCGAACTTGTAGTCGCCGGTTATCAGCACCGTGCCGAGATCCGTGCCGAGCGCCACGGCGCTGGAGTCGGGGATCGAGTGAGTCATGTGCACCATCTCCATCGAGAACGGCCCCAGCTCGAGCACTTCCCCCGGCGCCACGTCGGAGAGCTCGACGTCGCGCAGCTTGTGCTCCTCGAGCTTCGAGCGGGCCATCGCCACCGTCAGCGCCCCCCCGTACACCGGTGGGGGCTCGCCGTGCGCGGAGAGCTCGCGCAGCACCCACGGGAGCGCCCCGAGGTGGTCCTCGTGGCCGTGCGTGACGACGATCGCCTCGATGTCCCGCGCGCGCTCGCGCAGGTAGGAGAAGTCGGGCAGCACCAGGTCGATGCCGACCATCTCGGGCGTCGGGAAGCGCAGGCCGACGTCCACCACGACGATCCGCCCGTCGTACTCCACGACGGTCATGTTCTTGCCGATCTCCCCCAGCCCGCCGAGCGGCAGGACGCGCAGCTTCGAGGCGCTCACGCGTGCTGCGCCTGTGCTGAGGGCGCGTGAGCCTCGCCCGCCGAGCTGGAGATCCTGCCGGCCCTCGGGGTCTCGCCGCCCCCCGCAAGCCCGCCGGCCGTGGCCTCCTCGCCCGCCGCGGCGACCTCGCCAGGCGCCAACAGGCCGTGGCGGACGAGCATCGCCCGCACCGCCTCGAGCTCCTCGGGAGTGGCCTCCACGATCGGCAGGCGCACACCGCCGACGTTGTGGCCCAGCAGGTTGAGCGCAGCCTTCGTGCAGGTGGGACTCGACGTGAGGAACAGCGTGCTGTAAACGTCCTGCAGCGACGCGTCGATCGCGGTGCGCTGCTGCGGCTCCTCGACCATCCGGCGCATCTCCTCGCCAACGACGTGGCTCGAGACGCAGACGCCGCCCGCCCCGCCGATGTCGAGCGTGCGCGCAAACGAGCTGTCGTCGCCGGCGTACACCTCGAGCCCGTCGATCAGCTGTAGCTCGTCTGCGTTGGCCTGCTTGACCCCCTCGATGTGCTCGATCTGCGCCAGCTCTGCGAGCAGCTCGGGACCGATGTTCGTGCCGGTGCGGCTCGGAATGTTGTAGAGCAGGATCGGCTTGTCGGTGGCGGCAGCGACGGCTTCGTAGTGGCGCTTGAGGCCCAGCGGGCTGGGGCGGTTGTAGTAGGGCGTCACCGAGATGATCGCGTCGGGGCCCAGCGCGCTCGCGCGTTCGGTCAAGAGGACCGCGTGACGAGTGTCGTTGGTGCCGGCGCCGGCGACCACCGTCTTGCCCGCCGGCCGCTCAGCGATCGCCAGCTCGATCAGCGCCAGCTGCTCGTCGTCGGTGAGCGTGGCGGCCTCGCCGGTGGTGGCGGCGACCACGAAACCATCCGAGCCGTGCGCGGCGAGGTGGTGCATCAGCGCCACGAACGCCTCCTCGTCGACGCGCAGCTGCGCGTCGAACGGCGTCACGATCGCCGTCAGGATCGTTCCCAGGTCTGCCATCTGCGGCATTATTCCACGCTGCCGGTCCGTGTCCGCCCCGGGGCTCATGCAGAGCGACCGGGTTGACCGGGGGTGGGTGGGCACTCCTCATCGACCGAAGCCGGGGGACACGCGCCTTCGGCGCGCATCCCCGTTTCGGCCAGCAGGCTCTCGAGGCCCACTGTGAACGGCTCCTCGAGCGCCGCGATCCGACGGACGGCCAACAGCACCCCGGGCATGAACGACTCGCGGTCGATCGAGTCGTGACGGATCGTGAGCGTCTGGCCGAGGTCGCCGAGGATCACCTCCTGGTGGGCCACCAGGCCGGGCAGGCGCACCGAGTGGATCGGCGGCTCCGGGCCACCACTCGCCGCCGCCATCAGCTGCGCGGTGCGCTTTGCGGTGCCGCTGGGTGCGTCGAGCTTGCGGTCGTGGTGCAGCTCCACGATCTCCGCCTTGGCCATGTGCGACGCGGCCTGCGCGGCGAAGCGCATCATCAGCACCGCGCCGATCGCGAAGTTCGGTGCTACCAGCACGTTCGCCTGCACGGAGACACGCTCGGCGGCACACGCTCGCCCCAGCTCCTCCAGGTCGAATCCGGTCGTGCCGACCACCGCGTGCACCCCGGCCCGCACGCAGACCAACGCATTCTCCAGAGCGGTGTTGGGCTGCGTGAAGTCCACGACCACGTCGGCGTCTGACAGCACCTCGGCGAGCGTCGTGCCCAGCACGGGGTCGGCTCGGCCTGTGAGCTCCATGTCCTCTGCGCCCTGCACCGCGGCGCACACCGCCACGCCCATACGGCCTGCGGCACCGGCGACTGCCACGCGAATCACGCCGCCACAGCCTCCAGCGGCGCCAATGCCCCGAGCAGCGCACCCTCGTCGGGGCCGATCGCCGCAACCGACAGCTCCTGCCCGCGGAACAGCTCCGCCGCGAGCTCGCGCAGCTCGTCGGTCGTGACCGCGTCGATTCGCGCGATGATCTCCTCCACCGAGAGGATCGGCAGGTCATTCAGCACGGACGCCCCCAGCCGGTTCATGCGCGCCGCGGTGGACTCCAGCGAGAGCGCGAGGCGGCCCTTAGCGTTCTCGCGCGAGCGCTCGAGCTCCTGCACGTCGGCCGGTTCGCGCACGAAGCGCTCGAGCTCGGCCGCGATCACCTTCAGGGCCTCCGCGAGGTTCTCCGGGCGGGTGCCCACGTACAGCCCCACCTCGCCGGTGGCGGAGTAGAGGTTCGAGAACGAGAACACCGAGTACGCCAGACCGCGGCGCTCGCGCACCTCCTGAAAGAGGCGCGAGGACGCACCGCCGCCGAGCACGTTGTCGAGCACCCGCAGCGCGAAACGGCGCTCGTCGTCGTGCGCCATCCCGCGGCCGCCCAAGCACAGGTGGTACTGCTCGGTCTCCTTGCTCAGGAAACGCACCCGCCGTTCGAACCGAGGCCCGCCCACACCGTCTTGCGCTGCGGGGGCGTTCTCGCCGTTCGCCTGCGCGGAGGGCGCCTGCGGGCCGTCCACCTGTGGTGAGGGGAGTCCCTGCGGGCCGTCCAGCTGCGCGGAGGGCTCCTGCGGGCACGCTCCTCGCGCCATCTCCACCAACGCGTCGTGGTCGACCGACCCAGCGGCCGAGATCACCACGTCCGCAGGGGCGTAGCGCTCGGCGTGGAAGCCCCGCAGCTGCTCGCGCGTGAGCGCTCCTACCACCTCCGCGCGGCCGATCACCGGGCGCCCGAGCGGGTGCTCGCCGAAGACCGCCTCGCCGAGCACGTCGAACACGCGGTCCTGCGGGTCGTCCTCGTACATCGCGATCTCTTCGAGCACGACCTCGCGCTCGGCCTCGAGCTCCCCCATGCGGGGGCGCCACACCATGTCGGCGATCACGTCGAACGCGCGCTCCAGGTGGCGATCGAGCACGCGCGTGTACACCGACGTCGCCTCCTTGTCGGTGCCCGCGTTCAACTCCGCGCCCATCGCGTCGAAGATCTGATCGATCTCCTCCGAGCCGTAGCGCTCCGAGCCGCGGAACAGCATGTGCTCGAGCAGGTGCGAGATCCCCGCCTGCTCCTCGCGCTCATGCGCCGAGCCCGCGCCGATCCAGAACCCCAGTGCGACCGAGCGCACCGCCGGCATCGATTCGCTCACCACCCGGACGCCGCAGTCCAAGGTGGTGATGCGGTGGGACGTCTCACTCATAGCGGTCTGCCGCAAAGGTCGTGGAGCTTGGCGGGAGGATCCGGATCCCGCCCACCCCGCGCACAGTGACGTTGCGAGCGGCCCCGTCCTCTCGCGGTCTCAGAACCGGTCGCGGTCGCGCCCGGAGCCGTGACGGGGACGGCCGGAGCCGCGCTCCCCGCGCTCGCTGCGACCACGGTCACGATCGCCGCCGCCGCTGCGACCTTCACGGCCGTTGCGCGAGGGACCCGACGAGCGTCCTCCGCCTCCGCCTCCTCCGGCGCCGACGGTCGCCAGCTCCTCGACCGACTTGCCCGCGATCTCCGGGTCGTCGGCGAGGCGCAGGCCGATGCGCCCACGCTCGCGGTCCACCTCGACCACGCGCACGTTGATCTCGTCGCCCTTGTTGAGCACCTCCTCGACGCTCGCGATGCGCTCGCCCGGGGAGACGTTCGAGATGTGCAGCAGGCCGTCGGTCCCCTTGGCCAGCTCGACGAACGCGCCGAAGGTGGTCGTCTTGACGACCTTGCCCACGAACTCGTCGCCGACCTCGACCTCCTTCATCATCATCCGGATGCGCTCCGCGAGCTCGTCGGCGAGCTCGCCGTTGGCCGAGTAGATCAGCACCTGGCCCTCGTCGTTGACGTCGATCTGGGATTCGAACTCGTCCGAGAGGCCCCTGATCGTTTCCCCGCCCTTGCCGATCAGCAGGCCGATCTGCGAGGGGTCGATCTGGATCGTCTGGATGCGCGGGGCGTACTGGCTGAGTTGCGAGCGCGGGCCCTCGATCACCTCGGCCATCCGCCCGAGGATGTAGGAGCGCGCCTTGTGCGCCTGGGTGAGCGCGTCGCGCAGGATCTCGAACGTGACGCCCGAGATCTTGATGTCCATCTGCAGCGCGGTGATGCCCCGCTCGGTGCCAGCCACCTTGAAGTCCATGTCTCCCAGGTGGTCCTCCACACCGGCGATGTCGGTCAGCACCGTGTACTGCTCGCCCTCCTTGATCAGACCCATCGCGATCCCCGCGACGGGGCGCTTGAGCGGCACGCCCGCGTCCATCAGCGACAGCGAGGAGCCGCACACCGAGGCCATCGAGGAGGAGCCGTTGGACTCCAGGATGTCCGACACCACGCGGATCGTGTAGGGGAACTCCTCGATCGTCGGCACCATCGGCACGAGCGCCCGCTCGGCCAGCGCGCCGTGGCCGATGTCACGGCGCTTGGGTCCCATGCGGCCCGCCTCGCCCACCGAGAACGGCGGGAAGTTGTAGTGGTGGAAGTCGTACTTTTTGCTCTGCAGCCCCAGCGTGTCGAGGCGCATCTCCTCCTTGAGCGTGCCGAGCGCAGCGACGCTCAGCGCCTGGGTCTGCCCGCGCGTGAACAGCGCCGAGCCGTGGGTTCTTGGCGTCACGCCCACTTCGATCGAGATCTCGCGGATCTCGTCCTCGGCGCGGCCGTCGGGGCGCTTCTTGTGCACCGCGATGCGCTCGCGGATGATCGCCTTCTCGAGCTTGTCGAACGCGAGCTGTGCCGCGGCGCGCCGCTCACGGGCGAGCACCAGCGCCTCCTCGCCGGCGCCCTCGGGCGCCGCCGGGGCGTAATGCTCGAGGATCGCCTGCTCGACCTCGGTCGTGGCCTCCTGGCGCTCGAGCTTGTCGACCACCTGGGTGGCCGCGTCGAGCGCGCTCCCATGCGAGCCGCGGATCGCCGCGAGCAGCGACTCGTCGGCGACGGGGGGCTGTACCACGACCTTCTCGCGGCCCACCCGCTGAGCGAGCTCGCGCTGCAGCGCGCAGATCTTCTTGATCTCCGAGTGCGCGATGTCCAACGCGTCGAGGATCTCCGCCTCGGAGATCTCGTTCGCGCCCGCCTCCACCATCAGGATCGCGTCCTCCGAGCCGGCCACCACGAGATCAAGTTCGGAGGAGACCTCCTCATCCGTGCCGCTCAGGTGCGCCTCGTTGGGGTTGACCACGAAGTTGCCGTCGACCTTACCGATCCGCACCGCCCCCACGGGGCCGGCGAACGGCACCTCGGAGATCATCAGCGCCGCGGAGGCGCCGTTCATCGCGAGGATGTCGTACGGGTGCACGTGGTCCACCGAGAGCGGGATCGCAACCAGCTGGGTCTCGCGGTTCCACCCCTTCGGGAACAGCGGCCGCAGCGGGCGGTCGATCATGCGCGCCGTCAGCGTCGCCTTCTCGCCCGAGCGCCCCTCGCGCTTAAAGAAGGAGCCGGGGATCTTCCCGGCCGCGTACATCCGCTCCTCCACATCCACGGTGAGCGGGAGAAAGTCCACGTCGCGGGGGTTGCCCGCGGTTGCTGTCGCGAGGACCATCGTGTCGCCCTGGCGGACGACCACTGCGCCGGAGGCCTGCTTGGCCATCCTGCCGGTCTCGAACGAGATTTCGCTGCCTGCGATCTCCACGGAGACCCGCGTCACGGCGTCGCTACTCATATCCACTGCCTTCCTGTCCGCCCGTCGGTCGGCGGCTCTTGTCTCTTTTATCTCTGTTCCGAACCAGCGGAGCTTAGCGCCTATGCGCCGCGACCGTAGCGGCCATCAACCGCCTCAGACGTTCTTCAGGCCGCCGAGGATCATGTGCACGCCGGGAAGGTCGGCGGGCGAGGGGGCCTGGTAGCTCCAGCGCACGACCCCATCGGGGCCGACGATCACCAGCGCGCGCTGGGGGAAGCCGCCCTCGTGGAGTACTCCAAAGGCGCCGCACGCCGCACCCTTGGGCTCGAAGTCCGAGAGCTGCGGGATGCTCACGCCGAGCTTTTCGCGGAACGCTTTCTGCGCCCACGTGCTGTCGCACGAGACGCCGTAGATCGCGGCGCCGTCCGCCGTGATCTGGTCGAGCTCCCGCTCGTACAGCTGCAGCTGGTCGGTGCACACGGGGCTGAACGCGAACGGGTAGAAGACGAGCACCGTCGTCCCGCCGTGCAGATCCTTCTCGGTGAAGCGCTCGCCGCCTTCGGTGGCGAGGCCGAAGCTCGGAACCTCGGTGCCTGGGTCGAGAACGCTCACCGGGCCGCTCCCTTTACTTGCGCAAACCCAGCTCTTTGATGAGCGCGCGGTAGCCCTCGAGGTCGGTGCGCTGCAGGTAGTCGAGGAAGCGCCGGCGGCGACCGACGAGCATCAGCAGGCCGCGACGTGAGTGGTGGTCCTTCTTCTGCTCGCGCAGGTGCTCGGTGAGGTGGTTGATGCGCTCGGTCAGGAGCGCCACCTGCACCCGCGTGTTCCCGGTGTCGCGCTCGCTCGCGCCGAACTTGGCGGTGAGCTCGCGCTTTCTCTCGGTCGTCATCGTCATCGGCGGACGCACACGCTAGCAAAGAGCGTCCCGCGCGCCGCTCAGGGTGCTCTGGCGTGGGCCTCAAAGCTCGGCGACGACCTGGCGAGTGAGCTCGACGTCGTTGTGCATCTGCTCGATCAACGCCTCGGGAGTGGCGAAGCGCCGCTCGCCGCGCAGGCGGCGTAGGAAGTCGATACGCAGCTCGCTGCCGTACAGGTCGCCGTCGAAGTCGAGCAGGTACGCCTCGATCAGCTCGCCGCGGCCAGTGGTGAACGTCGGGCGCACCCCCACGTTGACCGCGGCCGGGTGCCCGGCGGCGAGGCAGGCGTAGATGCCGTGGCCGGGGCACACGAGCTCCTCCTCGGGGACCAGGTTCGCGGTCGGGAAGTCGAGTGTGCGCCCCCGTTCGTCGCCGCGCACCACCTCGCCTCGCAGCTGGAAGGGCGCGCCGAGGAAGCGCGTCGCCTGGTCGACCTCGCCGGCGAGCATGAGACCGCGGATGTGGCTGGAGGAGACGATCTCCCCATCGACCTCCAGCAGCGGGTGGACTGTCGTCTGAAAGCGCCCGTCCGCGGCCAGCAGCCGCGTGTCCCCCTTTGCGCGGTTGCCGAAGCGGAAGTTCTCGCCGACCGACACCCGCACCGCCCCCAGCGTGCCGACCAACACCTCGTCGATGAACTCCTGCGCGCTGCGCGCGGCGAAGGCGGCGTCGAAGGGGATCACGATCAGCTCCTGTACGCCCAGCGCGGCGATCAGCTCGGCCTTGACGTCGAGCTTCGTGAGCAGCTTCGGCGCGTGCTGGGGTGCCACCACCGAGACCGGGTGGGGCTCGAACGTGAGCACGCTGTCGGCTCCGCGGATCACCTCGCGGTGGCCGAGGTGCACGCCGTCGAAGGTCCCGACCGCCACCTGGCGCTCGCGGCGCTGCACATCCGGTAGCCAGGTGATCAGCATTGTGGGAGGGGGCTCGGGGGGAGGGCCTGCCCTCCCCCCGCTGAGGGATCGACCGCCACCTGGCGCTCGCGGCGCTGCACATCCGGTAGCCAGGTGATCAGCATTGTGGGAGGGGGCTCGGGGGGAGGGCCTGCCCTCCCCCCGCTGAGGGATCGACCGCCACCTGGCGCTCGCGGCGCTGCACATCCGGTAGCCAGGTGATCAGCATTGTGGGAGGGGGCTCGGGGGGAGGGCCTGCCCTCCCCCCGCTGAGGGATCGACCGCCACCTGGCGCTCGCGGCGCTGCGCTTCTGGTAGCCAGGTGACCTTCACCGCCGGAAAGGGTATTGCAGCCAGCCCCTCGGGCGAACCGCCCTCACGCTCGCGGGCTTCCCTTTGCCTACTCCCGAGCCTGCGCCGACTCCACGCGGCCCAACGCGTACTCGATGGACAGTGGCGTAGAGGACTCCCACGGCTCGCCGCGGCGGGGAGGCGCCACCGCGTCCTCTACCTCGAACGGCCCAATCGCCGTGCGCCGCAGCTCGACGCAGTAGGCGTCGCCAAGGTCGGCGATCAGCGAGCG
This sequence comes from uncultured Solirubrobacterales bacterium, assembly GCA_963701215.1. Lineage (GTDB taxonomy): Bacteria > Actinomycetota > Thermoleophilia > Solirubrobacterales > Solirubrobacteraceae > Palsa-744. Next base: position 1,645,245 of record OY969580.1, on the reverse strand, counting down.
CACATACGTGCCGGCCGAGCACTCGATCAGATACCCCGCGCGTGGGTCGGCGGGATCACCGTGCCTCCAGAGCTGCTCGAAACGGTAGACCGTCACGAGGCGCTCGGGCATCTCGAAGTGCTCGCCGCGCCGCGCACGCTTGTACGCGCGCTCGCCGCCGATCTTCACCGCGGAGTAGATCGGGGGCCGCTGGCGCACCTCACCTGTCGGCAGAGGCGGTGGATCAGGTGGGATTCGGCCGGTCTGCGTGATCTCCCCCTCTGGGTCTCCGGTGCTCGACACGGCACCGAGACGCGCCACGGTCTCGTAGCGCTTGGGGAGCCCCATCAGCTTCTCCTGGATGCGCGTGGCTTTGCCGATCAGCACCAGCAGCAAGCCGCTTGCGAACGGGTCGAGCGTTCCCGCGTGCCCCGTCTTGACCCCCCCCAGCGCGCGGCGCACCGCGGCGACCACGTCGTGCGAGGTGCACCCCACGGGCTTGTCGATCAGCAGGACGCCGTCCATCACACGCCAGACCATCGCACGCAGTCGAGGGGAGGCCGGGTGCACATAACCCCCGGCCTTAGGGCGCCGAGCCGCCGTCGTTCACGCGGGCGCCGGCGCGGGGTGTAACTGCGCGGCGATCTCGCGGCGCATGAACTCGATCAGCTCCTGCGGCGCGAGCGTCGTGGAGAAACCCGCGGCGCGACGGTGCCCGCCTCCCCCCTGCGCGCGTGCGATCGCCGAGACGTCCACGTCGTCGTCCACGGCTCGCAACGAGACCTTGCGCTCGCCGCGGCGCTCCTCCGCGGTGAGCTCACGCACGAGCGCCGCGACCTTGGTGCCCTGCACCGCGCGTAGGTGGTCGACGATGCCCTCCGAGTAGCTGTCCTCGGCCTCGGCCCGGCGGAAGTCCTCGGCGCTCAGGAACGCCAGCGTGAGCTCACCGGCGTCGAAGCGGCGCACCTGGCCGAGCCCCAGGGCCAGCAGGGCGAGCTTGGCGTAGGGGGTCTCCTCGTAAAGGCGGCGGTAGACGGCCTGCACGTCCACCCCCGCTTCGATCAGCTCGGCCGCCATCACGTGCGCCCGAGGCCCGGTGTTCTCGTACATGAAGCGCCCGGTGTCCGTGACCAGGCCCACGTACAGCGCCTCCGCAACTGCTGGCGTGGGCGCCACCCCCAACCCGTGCGCCAGATCCCAGATGATCTCCGCGGTGCACGAGGCGTCCGCCACCACGTGGTCGAGGGTGCCAAAGCGGGTGTTGTCGTGGTGGTGGTCGATGTTCAACAGGTGCGCGCCGTCGCGCAGTACGCCAGCGGAGTTGCGATCGATGTTGCCGCAGTCCAGGAGCACCACGGTGCGCTGCGCGATGTCCGCCGGCGGCGCCTCGATCACATTGTCGAGGGTGAAGAAGCGGTACTCGATGGGCAGCGGCAGCTCCCCGGCGGGGATGAACATCAGCGAGTCCTTGCCGAGCGCGGTGAGCAGCCCGTGCATCGCGATCAGCGAACCGATCGCGTCGCCGTCCATGTTTTCGTGTGTGGCGAGCACGAAGCTGTGGTCGCTGCGGATGTGCTCCAACACGAGCGCGCGGGTCTCCACTGTGTCCAGCCCGGCCGCGGCGCCGTTCTCACCCATCGGCGTCGGCCCCCGCTTGCTTGGCCCCGGTCTCCGACTCATCGGCCCCGGTCTCCGCCTCCTCCAGCAACTCCTCCAGGCGCATCGCGCGGTCCGTCGTGTCGTCGTAGAGGAAGTCCAGCGTGGGCGTCCGCTTGAGGCGCAGCTCGGAGGCGACGCGCCGCTGCAGGTAGCCGTGCGCGCTGCGCAGCCCCACGAGCGTCGCCTCGCGCCGAGGCTCGTCGCCGAGCACGCTTACGTACACGCGCGCATGGCTGAGGTCGGCGCTGGTCCGCACATCGGTAACCGTCACGAATCCCACTCGAGGGTCCTTCAACTCGCCTGCCACCACCTCTCCAATCACTTGCCTGATCGCCTCATCGACCCGGCGCATCCGGCCTGAAGCCATCCTACTCTCCCCACCTGTCGAGCACCGACGTACTGTGAGGCGGTCGAGGGTCAAGCATGGCCAGTACGCAGGGAGCGAAGTGTGCTGGCCGATCAGGAGATCGCATCTGATCTCCTATCGGTACACGAGCGACCGAGGACACCGACCGATCGGCGACCAATATGCGCCCCCCGATCGGCCAGCGCCGGCCATTGACCGCCTCAGGCCAATTCCCGCTCTACCTGGCGCGTCTCGTAGGTCTCGAGCACGTCGCCCTCGCGGAGGTCCTGGAAGTTGGCCAGCACGATCCCGCACTCGAACCCGGCGGCGACCTCGCGCACGTCCTCGTTGAAGCGGCGCAGGCTCGCGACGGTGGTGTCGTAGATGACGGTGCCCTCGCGCACCACACGCACGCGCGCCCCGCGCGTGACCTTGCCCTCGGTCACGTGGGAGCCCGCGATCACCCCAATGCGCGAGGCGCGGAAGAGCTGGCGCACCTGCGCCTGGCCGAGCGTGCTCTCAACCTCCTCGGGCTCCAGCAGGCCCTGCATCGCTGCGCGCAGCTCCTCGATCGCGCGGTAGATCACCGCGTAGGAGCGGATCTCCACGCCCTCGCGCTCGGCCACCTGGCGGGCGTCGCCGACGGGGCGTACGTTGAAGGCCAGGATCAGCCCCTCCGAGGCGGCGGCGAGCATCACATCAGACTCGTTGATGCCGCCGACCCCGCGGTGGATGATGTTGACCTTCACCTCCTCCTGCGGGAGCTTCGCGATCTCGTCCTCGATCGCCTCCAGCGACCCGGCGACGTCGGCCTTGATGACGAGGCCGAGCTCCTTGACCGCGCCCTCGCGCGCAAGTTTGAAGACGTCCTCGAGCGAGAGCTTGCGCCCAGAGCGCCGGGCCAGGGCCTCGGTCTTCAGGCGGTTGGCCCGTTCGCCCGCGAGCTGGCGCGCGCGGCGCTCGTTCTCCACGACCCGTACGAGCTCGCCCGCCTCGGGGACTCCGTCGAAGCCGAGCACCTCGACCGGGTCGCCGGGCTGGGCGCGCTTGACGCGCGCGCCGGTGAAGTCGTGCATCGCGCGCACCCGCCCGAAGTGCGCCCCCGCCACCAGCGAGTCGCCGACGTGCAGCGTGCCACGCTGGATCAGGACGCTCACCACGGGACCACGACCGGGATCGAGCTTCGACTCGATCACCGTCCCCGAGGCCTCCGCCTCGCGGTTAGCGCGCAGCTCCTCCAGGTCGGTGACGACGAGAATCGTGTCGAGCAACTCGTCGAGGCCCTGGCGGGTCTTGGCGGAGACGTCCACGTACTCGGTCTCCCCGCCCCACGCGGCGGGCTGCAGTCCGCGCTGAGCCATTTCGGTGCGCACCCGTTCGGGCTGGGCGCCCTCCTTGTCGACCTTGTTGACCGCCACCACGATCGGTACGTCGGCCGCGCGGGCGTGGTCGATCGCCTCCTCGGTCTGCGGCTTGACCCCGTCGTCGGCCGCGACGACGATCACCGCGAGGTCGGTCACTCGCGCCCCGCGGGCGCGCATCGCGGTGAACGCCTCGTGGCCGGGGGTGTCGAGGAAGGTCACCTGCTTGCCCGCGTGGCTGGCCTGGTAGGCGCCGATGTGCTGCGTGATGCCGCCCGCCTCCCCCGCGGCGACCTCGGTCTCGCGGATCGCGTCCAGCAGCGAGGTCTTGCCGTGGTCGACGTGGCCCATCACGGTCACCACCGGGGGGCGCTCGACGAGGTCCTCCTCGGCGTCCTCGAAGACCGGCTCGAGCTCCACGTCGTCGGCGGCGTGGACGATCTCGATCTCCTTGCCGAACTCCTCAGCGAGCACCTGGATCGCCTCGTCGGAGAGCGTCTGGGTGAGCGTCGCCATCTCCCCCAGGCTCATCAGCTTCTTGATCACCTCGGGCACCGGTACGCCGAGGTACTCGGCGACGTCCTTGACGGTCGCGCCGGAGTTGATGCGCACGAGGTTGGCGTCGCGGATCGCGGCGGTGTTGTCGATCGGGGCGATCGTGTCGTCGTAGGTCCCGCGCCGCCGGCGCCCGCGGCGGGGGCGGCGCTGAGGCTGGTTGGCAGGGCCCGCCTGCTGGCGGCGGGACGCCTGCGAGTCGATCACCACGCGCCGGCGCCCCGGGGGGCCGGCGCCCGCCGGCGCGCGCTCGCCGGTGCGCGAGTCGCGCGTGGGGCGCACCCGCTCGGCGGGGGTGCTTGGTACCCCAGCGTTCTGTGCTCCGGCGCTCTGCACCACACCCGCGGGGGGGGCGGCGGCCTGGTCGGCCGGCGCGGTGGGTCGCGCGGGCGCAGGGTGCTCCCCAGTTGGCGGCGGTGCGGTCGCGGTGGACGTCTGCGACGCAGGACCGGAGACCGCCGCCGCGGGCGGCACGGTGCGCGCGACGGGCGCCGGCGAGGGTGTGGGTGTGGGTGTAGGTGTGGGTCTGGGTGTAGGCGTCGGCGAAGGTGTCGGCGCCGGCCGCTCCACGATCGGAGGAGTGGGACGCTTCACCGCGGGCGGCTCGGCCACAGCCGTCGCGACCGGGGCCGCCGGCGCGGAGGCGCCGTCCCCTCCGAGCGCACGCAGCGCGAGGGACTCCTCGACCGAGGAGGACGCCGTCTTGACCTCGACACCGGCGGCCTGCAGCCGCTCGATCAACGTCTTGCTGGCGACGCCCTGCTCCTTGGCGATCTCGTGTATGCGCTTCTTGCTCATCGGATGGTTGGAAATGTAGACGGACCCGACCGAAGCCGAGTGACACGCGCCTTCGGCGCTGGCCGATTCGGGGATGCGAGCGGAGCGAGTGTCACCCTAATCGGTCCCCGTTTCGGCCAGCCGGCCTTCGACCGGCTGCGCCACCCTCTTGGTTGATTCTACGATCTCAGGGCCGAGGGTCACCGCGCAGCGCAGCGTACGCGCGATGCCCCGGCGGCGCTCGGCGAGCCGCAGGCAATCCGGATTCGGCTTCGGTTCGGCGGTGCCCGCACAACAGAGGTAGGCGCCGCGACCGGGCAGGGTGCCGGCGAGGTCGATCACCGCACGCCGGGGACGTCCGTCACCGGCACCGGCGACGGCGAGGCGCACGAGCTCGGACTTCGACGCGATCCGCCCGCAGCCGACGCAGCGGCGTCGGGGCACGTGGCCCGCTATGGCGCTTGCCCCCCCGCGCTCTCGACCTCGGCGGCGGGCAGCTCCTGCGGGACTCCAGGAGCGACTTCGGTCGCGGGTTGCGGCGCAACCGCGGATGCGGCCTGGCCCGCGGTCTCCTCCTGCGCGGCCTCGGCGACGGCGTCGCCCTGCACGGCCTCCACGGCGGGCGCCGGGGGAGCCTCGACGGACGCCGCGCCGTCGCCGTTGAGGTCGGCCACTCTGTCGCCGGTGATGCCCGCCAGGGCTTGGTGGGTCTCCAGGCCGCAGTAGCGCGAGCCGGGTAGGGCCGCGTTGGGGCAGCGCCGTCCGTTTGAGAGGATCGCGGCGCAGCGGCCGGAGACCTCCTCCTCCTCGTAGCCGTGCTCGGCCTCCTCGGCGGCGAACTCGGTCTCCGAGCGGATGTCCACGCGCCAGCCCGTCAGACGGGCGGCCAGCCGCGCGTTTTGGCCTTCGCGGCCGATCGCGAGGGAGAGCTGGTCGTCGGGCACTATCACCGTGGCCTGCTTGGCCTCGTCGTCGACCAGCACCTCGCGCACGCGCGCGGGCGAGAGCGCCTTGGCGACGAAGCGGGCGGGCTCTTCGTTGAAGGGGATGATGTCGATCTTCTCGCCGCGCAGCTCGGAGACAACCATCCGCACGCGCGAGCCGCGCGGCCCGACGCAGGCGCCGACGGGGTCCACGCCGTCGGCGTGGGAGACCACCGCGATCTTCGAGCGGTAGCCCGGCTCGCGCGCCACGTTGGCGATTTCCACGAGGCCGTCGGCGATCTCAGGGACCTCGAGCTCGAACAGCTTCTTGATCAGCTCGGGGTCGCGCCGGGAGACGATGATCGAGGGCCCCTTGGTGGAGGGGGAGACCTCCTTGATGACGGCCTTGATGCGCTGCGAGTGGTCGTAGCGCTCGCCGTCGACCTGCTCGGACTTGGGCAGCAGCGCCTCAACGCGCTCGCGCAGCTGCACGAGCGTGTAGCGGGAATCCGACTGCTGCACGATGCCGGTGATCAGCTCGCCCACGCGGTCGCGGTACTCCTCGAACATCATGTCCCGCTCGGCCTCGCGGATGCGCTGCAGGATCACCTGCTTGGCTGTCTGCGCCGCGATCCGGCCGAAGTCGTCGGGCGTGACGTCCTGTTCGCCGATCTGGTCGCGGTACTGCTCGAACTTGGCGGGGTCGATTTCGGGCTCCTCGGGCTCGCGCAGCTCCCCGGTCTCGGGGTCCACGACGGTGCCCTCGTCGATCGTCTCCACAATCAAGTGCGCCTCCAGGCGCTCGGGGATGATCAGTTCGATCACGCGGAAGTCGGCGGTCTCGCGGTCCATTTCCACGCGCGCGTACTTCGCCGAGCCGGGCTGCTTCTTGTAGGCGGAGAGCAGGGCGTCCTCTAGCGCGACCATCAGCTTCTCGGGCTCGATACCCTTCTCGCGGGCCAGCGCGTGCATCGCTTCGAGGATCTCGCGTGACATGGGCCTAGTCCTCCACCAGGTTGGAACGGCGGATCTGCGCATAAGGGATCGTGACCAGCGTGCCGTCAGCGGCGAGCGTGATCTCGGTGTCCGAGGCCCCCACGAGCTCCCCGGTGTAACTGCGCCGGCTCATCGCTCGCCCACCCGTGGGCTGGCGAGTCGGCGGCACGGGCTGGTCCCCCCGGGTGCGTACGCGCGCACGGCGGCCGACAAAGCGGCGGAAGTGGTCGGGCTTGGTCAGCGGCCGCTCGGGGCCCGGGGAGGAGACCTCCAGGGTGTAGCGCTCGCGCAGCTGAGCGAGCGCCACCGTGACCCGCTCGCAGAGCGCGAGCGTGACGCCGTCGGGGTGATCGATAAAGACCCGCAGGGTCCCGCCGCCGAGCACCTCGGCGAGCAGCACCTCGACGTCGGGCTCGCACGCGGCGAGCTGCTCTTCGATCTCCCTCTGCAAAGTTGACATATGCCCTCCAGAAATGAAAAAAGCGGGCGATCCGCCCACTTTCGGTCCGACTGCCGGCGTCCGCTGGCCGAAACGGGGATGCGAGCCGAAGGCGAGTGTCCCCCGGCTTCGGCCGGCACGAAAGCTGTCGGGCGAGCATAGCATCGGCGGTCTACGAGCTGTGAGTGGCACGACGGGCGCGGTCTCGGTAGACCCGGTAGTCGCGGCGCTCGGGACGCAGCGAGCAGGCGAGCGCGAGCGGGTGGCGGGCCTCCTCGTGGCGGCCGAGTTGCTGCATGGCGCGCCCGAGGCAGAACAGCGCGTAGTCGTTGGTGGGCGTCTGGGTGGCGATCGCGCGGAACTCCTCGGCGGCGTCCTCGTAGCGCTGCGCATGGAACAGGGCGCGGCCGAGCGCCTCGCGGATCGAGGCCTTGTCGGGTTCCCGCTCACGCGCGCTGGTGAGCGGCACGATCGCAGCCTGGTAGTCGCCGTGACGGAGCAGCTCACAGCCGCGGCGGTAGAGGTCGTAGACGCTGTCCATAGTCCTCTCCACTGTAGAAAGCGCTCAGGGCGCCCGCAGGCGTTCCACCGCATCGAGGATCGCCTCGGCGACCCGCTCCTTGGCGGCGCGCGGCACGTGCTCCTCGCCCACGGCGGTCAGGATCGTGACCTCGTTGGCGTGGGCCCCGATGCCGATGTCGGAGCGGGAGATGTCGTTGACCACGACGGCGTCGAGGCCCTTGTCCCGCAGCTTGCCGCGGCCGTAGTCGATCGCGCCCGCGCCGTGCTCGGCAGCGAACCCTACAAGCGTCTGCTCGGCCCGCCGGTGCGCGGCGAGCGCGCGGAGCACGTCCGGGGTCGCTTCGAGCTCCAGACGCAGGCGTTCGCGGTCCGCCTTCTTGAGCTTCCCGTTCGCGCGCTCGACGGGGCGGAAGTCTGCGACCGCGGCGACCATCAGCAGCACGTCACACCTGGGAAACTCCCGCTCGCAGGCCGCGGCGAGCTCGGCGGCGGTTGAGACCTCCCGCCAGGCCACGCCCGCGGGGGGCGACAGCGAGACGTTGGCCGCCACAACCGTCACCTCGGCTCCGCGCGCGTGGGCAGCCTGGGCGAGCGCGAGGCCCATGCGCCCAGAGGAGCCGTTGCCGATGAAGCGCACGCTGTCGATCGGCTCGCGGGTGCCGCCGGCGGTAACGAGCACGCGCAGCCCGCGCCACGCTCCCGCCGCAGGCGCAGGCGCGGCGTCAGCGAGCAGCGCCTCGCAGACCTCCAACAGCCGCGCGGGGTCGGGCAGGCGCCCCACCCCCTCCTCGCCCTCGGAGGCCAGGCGTCCGCGGTCGGGCTCTACGACGTGCACGCCACGTGCGCGCAGCGTCTGGAGGTTGGCTTGCACGGCGGGGTGCTCGTACATGTGGTTGTTCATCGCCGGGGCTACCACGAGCGGGCACGTAGCGGCGAGCGCGGCGCTGCAGAGGAGGTTGTCGGCAAGGCCCCCGGCGAGCTTGGCGATCGTGTTCGCCGTGGCGGGCGCGACCAGGTAGAGCTCTGCGTTGCGCACGAGCTCCAGGTGGCTGATCGGCTCGTGTGCGGGCGGCTGTTGGCCGGGGAACGCTCCGCGCGCGGGGTCGCGCTCGAACTCGTCCACGAGCACGGGCGCCCCGGTGAGCGCCGCGAAGGAGGCGCTGCCCACGAAGCGGCAGCTGGCGGGGGTCTGCACGACCCGCACCGCGTGACCGGCGGCGGTCGCCAGGCGCACGAGCTCAAGCGCCTTGTACGCGGCGATCCCGCCGCTCACTCCGAGCAGGATTCTGGACATACCCGGGTTTTAGAGCGTCGGACTCAAACCAGCAAGCCCTGGCCGACAGGTTGCGCCAAGCGCAATACGGAACTCAGCCCCTAGGACGTTCGCTGGGCAAGCCAGGCAAGGACGCAGGGAGCGAAGTGTACCGATCGTCGATCAGATGCGATCGACTGATCGGCCAGCACACGAGCGACCGAGGACGCAGCATGGCGCCGTCCCAGCGGGCGTCCTAGCGGTAGTGGTACTTGATCTTTCCTTGCGCTACCTCCTCGAGGGCGATCGTGAGGTAGTTCTTGGAGGTGGTCTCGATCATGGGGGGTGGGAACTCGTCGAACGTGCCCTCGCCGAGGTTGTGGTAGTAGCTGTTGATCTGGCGGGCGCGCTTGGCGGCCACCACGACGGAGGCGTAGTTGGAGTCGACGTTCTCCAGTAGACGGTCGATGCGGGGGGAGATCACAGTGAGGTCAGCCTTTCGTGGTTGAGCGTCCAGTGTAGAGGCCCGGCGGAGGCGGCCCCGCTGACCCCCCGTCCAGCTCGGCCGCGACGACTGCGACGAGCTCCTCGAGCGCCTCGTCGAGGCGGTCGTTGACGACCACGTGGGCGAACTCAGACTGCGCCTGCAACTCCTGCTCGGCCACGCGCAGGCGCCGCTCTACCTCCTCGGCGCCGTCGGCTCCGCGCCCGATGAGGCGGGTGCGTAGCGCATCGAGGGAGGGCGGCGCGATGAAGACCTGCAGCGCCTCAGGCGCTGCAGCGCGAACCTGACGGGCGCCCTGCACCTCGATCTCCAGGACGACGGGCACGCCGGCTCGCACGCGCCCGTCGAGCTCGCTGCGCAGCGTCCCGTAGCGGCGCCCCGCGTAGTCGGCGTGCTCAACGAAGTCCCCTGCCTGCACGCGCCGCTCGAACTCCTCGGGGGCGAGGAAGTGGTAGTCGCGCCCGTCCTGCTCGCCGGGCCGGGCCGGGCGGGTAGTCGCAGAGACGGAGAGCTCGAGCTGGGGCAGGCGCTCCATCAGGCCGCGGATGAGTGTGCCCTTGCCCACACCCGAGGGGCCGGTGATTACGAAAACGCGCGCCATCCCCGGGACCCTAGTGCCGCCGTCGGTGGAACGGATCCGATCGGTGAGGACAGCACACGCCGCCGGCAGTCGGGGCGGCGCAAGCTAGCGGCGCAGCAGCGACACCAACTCCGAGCGCTGTCTCTCGGAGAGTCCGCCGATGGTCTTGCTGGGGGCGATGCGACAGTGGGCGAGGATCTTGTTGACCTTCACGCGCCCGTACTTGGGGACGGCGAGCATCATGTCGAACACCTTCGCGGTCTCGATGTACTCGGGAGGGTTGAGTAGGAGGGTGTGGATCGAGTACCGCCCCGCCTTCAGGTCGCGCTTGAGGCGGGCGCGTTCAGTACGAATCAGGTTGGCCCTGGCGAGGGCGTCCATCCGCTGGTTCAGTGAGCGCTCCGGCGCCGCCGAGTGCTTGGTGGGCGTCGTACCCGTCCCCATCGCCATGGGCGGCGAGTCTACACACCCGCGCCCGACGATCAAGGCACGGGGTCCCAATTCACCTAAAGCTCAAGTAGAGGTCTAAGTATGTGGAGGCTGGTGTACGGTGCGCAGGCGCGTTTGCAGGGGTTTTTGTCCCCCGCCGCGCTGGCTGTGTAGCCAGTCACCCGGCGAGCGCCCGCGCGATACGCCCGCCGGCCGCGGGGTCGCGAAAGCTCTCAGTGCCGACCGCCACGAGCGTGGCGCCCACGTCGAGCAGGTCCCGCGCGTGGGCGGCACTCTGCACCCCCCCCATACCCACGACGGGGATCGTGACGGCCCTTGCGACGGCGGCGACCTGGGCGAGCGCGACCGCGCGGATCGCGGGGCCGGAGAGCCCGCCGCTGCCCCCCCCGAGCCAGGGCGCGCGTGGAGCTGAACGCATCCCTGGAGCGAGCGCGGTGGCGCGTAGCGTGTTGATCAGCGACACGGCATCCGCCCCGCCGGCCTGCGCAGCCAGCGCACAGGCGGCCACGTCGGCGGTGTTGGGGGTCAGCTTGACGATCAGCGGCTTGGAGGTGCGGGGGCGGACCTCGCGCACCACAGCCTCCAGAGTTGCCGGCTCGGCGCCGATGTCGAGCCCGGTCTCGACGTTGGGGCAGGAGACGTTCAGCTCGAGCGCCGCGATCTCGGGACGCTCCTCGCAGCGCTCAAGCAGCGTGGCGATCTCGCCGGCGGTGGACCCCATCACGTTGGTGATCAGCGGCACCGGCAGCCGCGCGAGCTCGGGGAGGTCGTGCTCCAGGTAGCCCTCCAGGCCCTTGTTGGGCAATCCAATCGAGTTGATAAGACCCGCTGGCGCCTCCCACAACCGCGGCGGCGGGTTACCGTCGCGGGGCTTCAGCGTGATGGTCTTGGACACGAACGCGGAGAACGGGAACTCGGCGTCGAGCGCCTCCCCGAAGGCCGCGCGGGCGGCGGGCACGTCGAAGGTGCCCGAGGCGTTGACCACCGGGTGGGCAAGCTCCAGTCCGCAGAAGGAAATGCTCGAGCCGGCGTCCGGCCGCCCCGGCTGGGACGGTCGGACGCCCTCGGGACGCCCTCGACCGCCCCCGACGGCGCTTCTGCTCACGCGGGCGCCCCGGCGTGGGCGTCGACGTGCTCAAGCTGCGCAGCGTCCACCACGGGGCCGTCCACGCACACGCGCAGGTAGCCCCCGCCGCGGCGGGGCACGACGCAGCCGAAGCACGCGCCGAAGCCGCAGGCCATCCCGGACTCCAGGGCGAGCTGAGCGGGCACGGAGCGCTCGGCGCAAAGCGCGCGCACGGCCTCCAGCATCGGCGCGGGGCCGCAGGCGTACACCGTCGCGTGGGGCGCGCGCGCCACCTCGGACGCGAGCAGCTCGGTAACGAGCCCGTGGCGCCCTACGGAGCCGTCGTCGGTGGCCACCTGTGCGTCGCGCAGCAGCGCGGCTCCCGCGGCGTGGCGACGGTCGCGAAAGCCGAGCAGCACGGAGGGCGGGTGGGCAGCGCCATCTACAAGCGCGTCCTGCCAGATCGCAAGGGGGGCGATCCCCGCGCCACCACCCGCGAGGATCGCGCGGCGGCCCTCCGCGGGCGCCGTGAAGCCGACGCCGAGCGGTCCGAGCAGCCACACCGGCTCGCCGGGGCGCAGCTCGCACAGCCGGCGCGTGCCGGGGCCGACGTCCTCGAGCAGGAAGTGTGCCTCGCCCTCCGCAGTGACGCGCGCGTAGGAGAAGGCGCGGGGCAGGTGGGGGCGCTCGTCGGCCCCACCCCCCCACCGCTCCGCGGCGGCGAGCATCGCGAACTGGCCGGGCGCGGGCGCCCACCCACGCGCTCGCCCCCCGGCCGGCCGGGGGGCGGTGGATTCCTCTGCCCGTCCACTCCCGCGCGGTTCGTCCGCCTGCTCGCCGGTGGCCACGCGCAGCACGCGGTAGGCGCCCACCTCCTCGTTGCCGGTGACGCGCAGCAGGCGCCGGCCGAAGGGGGCCGTGGGACGGCTCACGCCACCGGGGCCCCGGGGCGCTCGGACCCGCCCCCGCGCGGCGCGGCCGGTGCGCTCGCCGCGGACGAGCCCTCCCCCCGCGGCGGGACCGGCGCCGACTCAGACGCCTCCTTTGCCGCACCAGAGCCACGCCGCGCGGCGCCCGCCTTCGCAGCGGACCCGCCGCCCACTGTCGGGCCGCCCTCGCGGTGGAGCTCCTGCAGGCACAGCACCGGCGGGGGGCCGTTCTGGCGCGCGCTCGCGATCGCGCGCGCGGCGGACACGCCAGCGGCAAGCGTCGTCAGGCAGGGGACACCGCGGGTCACCGCGGCGCGGCGGATCAGCCGCCCGTCGGTGCGCGCGCCGGAGCCGGTGGGGGTATTGACGACGAGGTCCACGTCGCCGCGCTCGATCCACTCGACCACGTGCGGGGAGCCCTCGCCGACCTTGTTGAGTGGCTGCACGGGGATCCCCATGCGCGCAATCGCCTCGGCGGTGCCGCGCGTGGCGAGGATGCGAAAGCCGTTGTCGTGCAGCGACTGGGCAATCGCGAACGCGCCGGCCTTGTCGGCGTCGGTGACGGAGATAAACGCGGTGCCGCGTAGCGGCAGGGGGCAGCCGGCGGCGGCCTGGGCCTTGGCGAACGCCGTGGGGAAGTCGCGCGCGATGCCCATGACCTCCCCGGTGGAGCGCATCTCGGGGCCGAGCACCGCGTCCGCGCCCTCGAAGCGGTCGAACGGCAGCACGGCCTCCTTGACCGAGACGTGGTCGCCGAAGCCGAGCCCTTCGCGCTCGCGGGGCAGGTGCAGCTCGGCGATCGACTCTCCCAGCTGCACGCGGCAAGCGAGCTTTGCGAGCGGTAGCCCGACGGCCTTCGAGACAAACGGCACGGTGCGCGAGGCGCGGGGGTTGGCCTCCAGCACGTAGAGCTGCCCGTCCACCACCGCGTACTGCACGTTGAGCAGGCCCACCACCCCGATGCTCAGCGCGAGCTCGCGAGTGGCCTCGCGGATCTGCTCGAGCATCGCCCCGCCCAGCGAGTGCGGGGGCAGCACGCAGGCCGAGTCGCCGGAATGCACACCGGCCTCCTCGACGTGCTGCATGATGCCGCCGACCCACGTCTCGCGCCCGTCGCACAGCGCGTCGACATCGACCTCGATCGCGTTCTCCAGGAACCGGTCGAGGTAGATGGTCGTGCCGTTTTTTTGATGAGCGTGGGTCGCGTCCGGCGTGGTCGCAGAGGGTGCGGCGTCAGCGGAGGGCGACGTGCCGGGAGCGCTGTGGGCGAGTTCGTCGGGCGCACCCGCGGCGGGTAGCTCACGACGCAGGTAGTCGGCGAGACCCTCACGCGAGTACACGATCTCCATCGCGCGGCCCCCCAACACGTAGGAGGGGCGCACCAGCAGCGGGTAGCCGACCTCCTCGCCTCTCTGCAGGGCCTCCTCCATCGAGCGAGCGGTGGCGTACGGTGGCGCCTGGTAGCCGAGGCGGCCGAGCAGCTCGCCGAAGCGCCCGCGGTCCTCGGCGAGGTCGATCGCCTCGACGCTCGTGCCGAGCAGCGGCACGCCCGCGGCGGCGAGGCCGGCGGCAAGCTTCAGCGGCGTCTGCCCACCGAACTGCACGATCACCCCCTCCGGCTGCTCGACCTCGACCACGCCCAGCACGTCCTCGAGCGTGAGCGGCTCGAAGTAGAGCCGGTCGGAGGTGTCGTAGTCGGTGGAGACGGTCTCGGGGTTGCAGTTGACCATCACCGCGTCGCGCCCGGACTCGCGCACCGTCTGCGCAGCGTGCACGCAGCAGTAGTCGAACTCGATGCCCTGGCCGATGCGGTTGGGGCCGGCACCGAGGATCACCACCGAGGGGCGCTCGCCGCGCTGCACCTCGTGGGCGGGCGCGCGCGGTTCGGACACTGGTGCGGAATTCCCCTCCGGCGGGGCCGAGGATGCCGGCGGGCGCTCCCACGCCGAGTAGTAGTAGGGGGTGCTCGCGGGGAACTCCGCCGCGCACGTGTCCACCGCCTTGTAGGTGCGCACACCAGCGAACGGCGCCTCGGGGTCCTGGGCGAGCGCGTGCAGCTCGCGCAGGAACCACGGGTCCACCGCGGTGAGCTCGTGGACCGCCTCGATCTCCACGCCGCGGCGGAACAGCTCGAGGATCACTTCGAAGCGCTCCGGCGCGGGGGTGGCGAGGCCTGCGAGCAGCTCGGCTTCGCTGGTCTCGCCCAGGCGCGGGGTCTTGTCGAGCTCGCGCGAGCGCAGCGCCTTGGCGAACGCCTGGCCGAAGGTGCGCCCGATCGCCATCGCCTCGCCTACCGACTTCATGTGCGTGGTGAGCGTGGAGTCCACGCCGGGGAACTTCTCGAACGCGAACCGCGGCCACTTCACGACCACGTAGTCGATCGCCGGCTCGAAGCTCGCTGGGGTAGAGCGGGTGATGTCGTTGGGGATCTCCTCCAGCAGGTACCCCACCGCCAGGCGCGCGGCGATCTTCGCGATCGGGAAGCCCGTCGCCTTGGAGGCCAGCGCGGAGGAGCGCGAGACGCGGGGGTTCATCTCGATCACGAGCACCTCCTCGGTCTGCGGGTTGACCGCGAACTGCACGTTCGAGCCGCCCGTCTCCACGCCCACCGCGCGGATCACTGCGATCGCCTGGTCGCGCAAGCGCTGGTAGAGGCGGTCACTGAGCGTCTGCTGGGGGGCCACCGTCACCGAGTCGCCCGTGTGCACGCCCATCGGGTCGACGTTCTCGATCGAGCACACGATCACCACGTTGTCCGCGCGGTCGCGCATCACCTCCAGCTCGAACTCCCCCCAACCCAGCACCGACTGGTCGAGCAGCACCTGGCCGATCGGCGAGGCCTCGAGGCCCCGCGCGACCGTCGTGCGGAACTCCTCGGGGGTGCGCGCCACGCCGCCCCCGCGTCCGCCAAGCGTGTACGCGGGTCGCACGATGCACGGCAGCCCGACCTCGTGCATCACGCCTTGGGCGCGCCCCACTCCTCGCTTGACGTCGAAGCGCTGCTCCTGCTCGTCCCAGCTGGAGACCACAGCGTTCGCTGGCATCCGCAGGCCCGCCTGCGCCATTGCTGCGCCGAACAGCTCGCGGTCCTCCGCGCAGGAGATCGCCTCGTAGTTCGCTCCGATCAACTCCACCCCGCAGCGCTCGAGCGTTCCGTCGTCGTGCAGCGCCTTGGCGAGGTTCAGCGCCGTCTGTCCACCCAGCGTGGGCAGCAGCGCGTCGGGGCGCTCGCGCTCGATTACCTGCGCCACCGGGCCGGGCAGCAGCGGCTCGACGTACGTGGCGTCGGCCATCTCCGGGTCGGTCATGATCGTCGCGGGGTTGGAGTTCGCGAGCACCACCTCGTACCCCTCCTCGCGCAGCACCTTGCACGCCTGCACGCCGGAGTAGTCGAACTCCGCAGCCTGCCCGATCACGATCGGCCCCGAGCCGAGGATCAGGATCTTGTGGATGTCCTCGCGGCGGGGCATCAGTGCTCCGCGTCCGCTCCGTTGGGCGCCAACCTCCACGCCCGCACTCGGCTCGCGCCGCCGCGCGGGGGCGTTGCGGCTGACCAGCAGTTCCGCGCTACGAACGCCGCTGGGACCCCCCCTTGGGGGTCCTCATCAAATCTCTTCCCCTGCGCATGCCTCACGCTCCAGCCTCCACGATGCGCTCCAGGAAGCGGTCGAATAGGTACACGCTGTCGTGCGGGCCGGGCCCCGCCTCGGGGTGGTACTGCACCGAGCCGCCCGGCACGTCCAGCAGTTCCAGGCCCTCCACGGTGCGGTCGTACAGGTTCACGTGCGTCAGCTGCGCCGCGCCGAAGTCGGTCTGCCAGCGGACGGGTTTGGTGCCCTCGATCGTGCCCTTCCCGCTCGGACCCACCACCGCGAAGCCGTGGTTCTGGGAGGTGATCTCCACGCGGCCCGTCTGCAGGTCCTTCACCGGGTGGTTGGCGCCGCGGTGGCCGAACGGCAGCTTGAACGTCTTCAGGCCCACCGCCCTGCACAGCAGCTGGTGGCCGAGGCAGATCCCCCACACCGGCTTGCGCCCGACCACTTCGCGGACGGTCTGCGTCACGTACTCGACCGCCGCCGGGTCGCCGGGGCCGTTGGCGAGGAGGATGGCGTCCGGTTCGCTCGCCAGCAGGTCCGCCGCGGAGGTCGCGCACGGGTGCAGCGCCACCCGCGCTCCCCGCGCCACGAGGTTGCGCACGATCGAGCCCTTGATCCCCGTGTCCAACACGGCGATCCGCGGGCCCTCCCCGTCGCCGTGGTGGCTCACCTCGCTGGGGCTCACGGTCGCCGCGAGATCCTGTCCATCCATCCGCGGCTCGGCCTCGATCAGCGTGTGCGCGTCGGCCGGGGCCACGTCGGCCGGGAAGATCCCGCCACGCATCGCTCCCGCCTCGCGGATGTGGCGCACCAGCGCGCGTGTGTCCACGCCGCTGATCGCCGGCACCCCGCAGTCGGTCAGCCACGCCAGCCACCCCCCCTCCGCGCCCGGGGCGTCCTCGCGGTCGCACGCTTCGCGCATGATCGTGCCGCGCGCCCACGGGCGTTCTGACTCCATCGCCTCCGCACTTACGCCGTAGTTGCCTATGTGCGGGTACGTGTACGTGATCAGCTGGCCGGCGAACGACGGGTCGCTGACCGACTCCTGGTAGCCCGACATGCCCGTCGTGAACACCACCTCGCCCACGGCGCTGCCCTGTGCCCCACACGCCTCGCCGTCGAAGCGGGCTCCATCCTCCAGGAGTACATACGCCGGTGGGCGGGTCACAGGATGAGCCTCTGCACTTCCTTGAACTCGGGCGTGCCCGCGCGCTCCAGCAGCTCGAACAGGGCTGCCTCGACCGTGGTCACCACCGCCCCCGCGCGCTCCATGCGCTCCAGGCCGCGCTCGTAGTCGATCTGGTGGCGCGAACCCACCGCGTCGGCCGGCACGTGCACCTCGACGCCGCGTGCGAGCAGGTCATGGACGGTCTGCAACACGCACACATGGGTCTCGATCCCGCACACCACCGCCTGCTCGCGGCCCTCGAGGTCGAAGCCCTCCGCGCGCGCGGCTGAGAAAACGCTCTTCTCGATGCGCGGCTCCTCCTCCAAGCCGACCTCTGGCGCGGTGTGGCCGAGGCCCTTCGGGTACTGCTCGCTGACCTGGGTTGGGAGCCCCAGGATGCGTGCTCCCTGCACGAGCTTCGCGCAGGACTCTGCCACGCCTGCGAAGGACGCGTACGGGCGGAACGCTTCCTGCACGTCCACCACGACCAGCGCGGCGCGCTCTCGGGAGAGCAAGCTCATTGGGCACACCTCATACGGCCACCGCCGCGTCGGCCATGGCCCGGTAGGCCACCGCGCCCGCCGCCACCGTCATCAGCACCCGTCCGCGCAGACGCCGGCCCGCGAAGCAGCAGTTCTCCGAGCGGCTCTGCCAGCCGTGCTCGCCTGCCACCCACTCGGCGTCGAGATCGATGAGCGTGATGTTTGCCTCCTCGCCCTGCGCGATCGTCGGGACGGGCAGCTCGAACAGCTCCGCGCCCGCGGTCATCCGCTCGACGAGGACACCGAGGCCGAGCACGCCGGGCAGCACCAGCTCGGTGTACAGCGCCGCGAACGCCGTCTCCAGGCCGGTCGTGCCCATCGGGGCCTCCGTGAACGGAAGCGCCTTCTCCGCGCTGGCGTGCGGAGCGTGATCGGTGGCGATGCACTCGATCGTGCCCGTGCGCAGCCCCTCGACCAGCGCCAGCCGATCCGTCTCGGTGGCGAGCGGAGGGTTCATCTTCGCGCGGGTATCCGGGTGGGCGTCCACCCCGCGCACGGCCTCCTCGGTCAGCAGCAGGTGGTGCGGCGTCGCCTCTGCGCTCACCCTCACGCCGTGGGCCTTGGCCGCTGCGAGCGCATCCACCGAGGCGGTGCAGCTGAGGTGCTGGAAGTGCACGCGCGCCCCCTCGCTCCCGGCGAGGACCGCGTCACGCGCGACCATGCTCGCCTCGCTCGCGCACGGGACGCCGGGGATGCCGAGCTCGGCGCTGAGGGCGCCCTCGTGCATGGCGCCCCCGCGCGAGAGCGTCCAGTCCTCCTCGTGTAGCGCCACTACGCCGCCGCACGTGCGCTGCGCCTGGAGCGCTTCGCGCAGCACCCCCGCGCTCGCGACAGGGTTCCCATCGTCGGTGAAGCCCACCGCGCCGTGCTCGCGCAGCGCAGCCACCTCTGTCAGCTGCTCCCCGTTGAGGCCCTTGGTGAGCGCCGGGAGGAAGCCGACGGGCACATGCGCCTGCTGTGCGGCGGTCTCCCGCACGGCCCGCAGCCGCTCCGGAGAGTCCGTCGGCGGCTTCGTGTTGGGCATCGCCACCACCGCTCCGTACCCCCCCGCGGCGGCCGCGCGGGTGCCGCTCTCGATGTCCTCCTTGTACTCCTCGCCGGGGCTGCGCAGGTGTACGTGGGGGTCCACGAAGGCCGGCACCGCGCGCAGCCGCCCGCCACCCTCGACCACCTCCACCTCCTCCTCCGCGGGGAGCGTACCCGGTGCGCCCACCTCCACGATCACGCCGCCGCGCACCAACAGATCGTGGCGGGCATCCAGGCCGGTGCGCGGATCGAACAGGTGGACGTCGCGCAGCAGTAGCTCGGCGGGGCGGGCGGGAGCACGAACAAGTGGGGGCGAGCTCACGTTGTTGAGCTCCTGCGGCGGCCACTCGGTTCTGTGCAATGAGACAAGCTCATGGGATTATCGAGGACGCGACCGCCTCTGTGTCCTGCGGGGTGCGGCGGACCCCTGCCCCACCGCCGGCCTCCTCGCCCTCCATGCGCTCGCCAGCGCCCTCCGCGCCACCCATTCCGGCGCCCGCGGGCGCCGTCTGCTGGCGGTTGGACCAGCGGACCAGCCGCGCGGGCCCGCGCTCGGGGAATGGGATCTCGACCGTGTCGAAGTCCCTGGGGACCTCCGTGGCGGGGAACACCGCGCGGGCCTCGCTCTGGACCTCCCCGCCGGAGTAGCGCGTCGAGAGATGGGTGAGGACGAGCATCCTCACCTCCGCGTCCCGCGCCAACTCTGCCGCCTGGTGCGCGGTACTGTGGCCCGTCTGGCGCGCCCGCTCGCCCTCCTCCTCGACGAACGTCGCCTCGTGCACCAACACGTCGGCCTGGTGGGCCGCCACCGCCAGCACCTCGCACGGCGCCGTGTCGCCGGAGATCACCACCTTGCGGCCCTCCCGCGCGGGGCCCACCACCTGCTCGGGTGCAACCCCGTTCACAGTCTCACCGCGCACCAGCCGCCCGAAGTCCGGCCCCGGCCGCACCCCCAACCGCTCCGCGAGCTCCGGGTCGAGCTGCCCGGGACGGGCATCCTCCACGAGCGCGTACCCCACCGCCGAGGGGGTCCGGTGTTGCACCGGGACCGGCGTCACGCTGTAGCCCTCGCGCTCGACCGCCTGCGCGGGCTCGAGCTCAACGACCTCAAGCTCGTACGGCAGTCGCCGGCCGTATATGAAGCGCGTCTGGGCCATCAACTCCCTTAGTCCCGCCGGCCCATACACGCTCAGCGGCTGCTCGCGGTCGCGCAGCGCGAAGGACTTCAGCATCCCGGGCAGCCCCAGCCAATGATCGGCATGGAAGTGCGTGATAAACACGCACTCCACATCCGCCAGCCCCACCGAGCGCAGCAGCTGGCGCTGCGTCCCCTCACCGCAGTCGAACAGCAGCCTGTCGCCCCCGTGGCGCACCAGCACCGCGGGCAGCCCGCGCCGAGCACTCGGCACCGACCCGCCGGTTCCCGCGAAGAACATGGACATCTCCATGCCGGCAACGGTAGCGGCGCGTCCGATCCGAAGCCCGCCCACCCGGCTCGCGCCAGGACCCACCGACCTCAGGGCGCCGGTTGGGGCCTACTCGCTGCCGCTAAGCTTCGCGGGTGCAGTTACGCCGTCTGCGACGGCCTCCTGCGCCCGTAGCTCAGTGGATAGAGCGCTCGCCTCCGGAGCGAGAGGTCGCAAGTTCGAATCTTGCCGGGCGCGTCGCTGAATCCCTTGCAATGGTGCGGGATTCGTTTGTTAAGCGGCTCTCCACTCGACCGCCTCCGAAGGCTCTACGTCGCGCCGTTCGCCCATATTCGCCCAAACGCCGCCCTCGACCAGCGCCCGCATCTGCGCCTTCTCGTCCTCGCCGCGGCGCATCGACTGGCGGTAGACCCTGAGCGCGAGCGCCGGGTCGGTGTGGCCCATTTCGTCCATGACCGTTCCGGGATCCTCGCCGAGCGCATACAGCAGCGAGCAGAAGGTCCGGCGCAGCGAGTGCGGCGTGAGCTTGTCCGGTAGCGGCGGCAAATCCGCGCGCTCCAAGTTCTCGTTCGCGCGCTTGACAGTCGCGCGGAGCACGCGAGAGCGAAAGTTGTCATCGCTCATGCGCCCGCCGCGGCCGGTGGCGAACACGTAGGCGTCCTGGTCGATCGATCCGCGGCCCGCACGGAGCGTCAGCAGCTCATCCCTGAGTGCGCCACGGATCTTCACGACCCGGTCTCGGCCCGCGTCGGTCTTGGAGCCCGTGTGCAGCCATCCGGCCGCGAGGTCCACGTCACGCCAGCGCAGAGCGCACAGCTCGTTGATCCGCAGGCCGGCGAACACGAGCACGGCGAGCATCGCGCGCCGCTTGATGTGCCGGCGGTTCGATGCCGCGCCACGGTCAAGCTCGCCCGCCGCGTCCAGCAGCGCCGCGATCTGCCCAGCGGCGCTCAGGTACGACCGCACGGGCTCGCGCTCCTTAACGCGGAGATCTTTGTCCTTGGCGGGGTTGTGCTCGATCAGCCTCCGTTTCACGGCGCGCTCGAGGATCGCCCCCAGCAGCGTCACCGTCATGTTGATCGACCGCGCCGAGAGCGGCCTGTCCCCGGCGAGCTTGCCGGCGATGTAGCGCTCCACCGCGTTGAAGTCGATCCGGTCGATTCGCTGCTCGCCAAACTCGGGCAGCAGGTGGCACTCCAGCCGCCAACGGTAGTCCGCCCGCGTGTTCTCGGCGAGCTGCGCCTGATTGCGAACCCACCAATCCTCGGCGAACTCGTGGAATGTCGGGACCTCGACCTCGACGGGCGCCTCAACAACCGTCGGCGGTCTCCATAGGCCGCGCGCCACGTCCGCCATCACGCACGCAAGCTCCCGCTCCGCGTCCGCGCGGGAGACGACACCAAGCGGCACCGTGTGGCGCCGGCCTCCGGTGCGGAAACGCAGGGAGCGGCGAATCGCTCCAGTCGCGTCCGCGCGCTCGACTATCTGGCCCGTTGCTGGCCGTGCCATCACTTGCTCCCTTCGGTCGTCATTTCCACAGTTTCCTCCCCATACCGGCGCGTCATCGCTGCACCGCCCCACGGCCGCGTACTCCCTTGGAATGTCTCGCAGGTCTGCGCTCTCTCGGCGGGGACACCACCTCTGTCAGCCCTCTCAGCGGGACCTCCAGCGCGTCGGCGAGGATCAACAACGTGAGCAGACCCGGCTCGCCCTGCCCCCGCTCAAGCACACCGATCTCGTTGCGATGGAGGCTGGCGACTTCCGCGAGGCGTTCCTGCGCGAGATTCCGCCGCTTGCGCAGGGTGCGCAGTTGTTCTCCGAACGCCTTCAGTAGCCGCGCGCGCTCGGCCCTGTAGGCATCGCCCTCGCGCTCGGGCATCACGCCTCACCCCCGTTCGTTGCCTCCGCTTCGGCGGCAAGGAAAAGCTCAGAGGGCATGATGCAGAGGGCGTCCGCGAGCGCGTACAGCGTCTCCAGCCGGGGGTTGCTGCGCCTCGCTCGATCACGCCAAGGTGTCCCGCAGACACCCCGGCCTTGGGGGCGAGGGCCTCGATCGATAGGTGCCGGTCTTGGCGCAGGCGACGGATAGCCCGCCCGAGTGCGACCAGCTTGGCGTCAGCCGTCATGCTGCCCTCCTTCGGCGGTCCGGGTAGATCGCACGCCCCAAGTCCTTGTTCGTGGGCCATCCTTGGCTCGCTCATATGCCGATGAAGCCGAGGGCGTCGAGGTGCCGTGCGCACGGGCTGGCGGAGAACCGTTCGCCCTTCACCTGCACGACCCCCTGTTCGCGCAGGTATTCGAGGGCGACGCCGATTGCCTCGCGGTCCACGTCGTGCAGCTTGCCGTCGAGCTCTGTGCGGGTCCACGGCTCCGGGTGGTCATCGCGGAGCACCTGTAGGACGACCAGATACTGCGTGCCGTCCTCTTGCAGCGGGTCCGGGCGATGGGTGGGCATTACGCCCAAACCTTCTTTCACCTGCTGCGAGAGGTTCGCGAGCTGCCCGGCGCGGGCCTTCGCCGTAGCGCGTTGCTCGGCGCTCGCCAGCTCGTCGTCTTCCACTGCCCATTCGGCGTGGATACGCAGATGGAGCGCTCCCAGCAGCGCCTCCTCGTGCTCGTGCGGGTCCACATCGACCGCGCGGGCGCTGCCCTCGGGCTCGACCCAGCCTGTGACGTCGAGCAGCGCGCGGGCACCGTTGGCGCGGGCGAGGGCGCGCGTGACCCCTGCGCCAACGTCTCCCTCGCGGGGTTCGACAAGGGCGCCCGCTTCTTCGACCTGGTAGTGCAGGTCGAGGAACGCGCCGCTGCGCATGGGCGACACAAGCTCGGCGGGGATGGTGATGGTCATGGTCGGTTCCTCCGTTCGATTGGAGGCCCCGGGAGAGGCTTTCAGCGAGGGGGCACCGGGTAAGGTGTCCAGCGCGCCGGGAGTATCCGCTCTCGGTGCCACGCCCCCGGCCGTGCAACCGGCGCGGGGGCACTTTGACGTATGTGATGGGAATGATACTCCGTGGATATTGGCACGTCAATCGGCGACGCTCCAGACGATGCCGAAGGGGAAACCTCCAACGTCCGCTCAAATGGCGCTCGGCGACGCCATGCGAGCCATCCGCGAGGAGCAGGGCACCTCTCAGGAACGCCTCGCACTCACGGCAGGGATCGACCGGAGCTACTTCAGCGCCATCGAGCGTGGCGAGTTCAACGTGACGCTCGGCGTCCTTCTGAAGGTCGCGTCTGGCCTCGGCGTTCCTGCTTGGGAGCTGCTCAAGCGCGCGAAGCTGTAGTTCAAGGAACCTCATGGTCCCCCTCCCGGTGGGCGCGTCGCGCCGCGGGGACGCACGGCAAGAATGCGACCGGGCCGCCGTGGACGCTTTGCGGCGGCGTGTTGCTCGGCGGGCGGGGCTGGTGCGGGCACGCACGCGGGTGAAGAATGAGGTGCATGCGGTGCTCGCACGCTGCCTGCTCGGCCGTCCGCCCGTGAGTGATCTGTTCGGCAAGAAGGGCCGGGTGTGGCTCACAGAGCAGCAGCTGCCCGAGGAGGAGGCGGAGACCGTCGCAAGCTGTCTGCGCCACATCGACTTCCTCGGCGGCGAGATCACGGACCTGGACCGTCGGATCGCCCAGCAAGCGCTGGCGTTCCCGGGGTTCCAGCGGCTGTTGACGATCCCCGGCGTCGACGTCGGCACCGCGGCGGCGGTGATCGCGGCGGTCGGGGACATCACGCGCTTCCCCACCGCCGGCCAGCTCGTTGCCTATCTCGGCCTTGACCCGAAGGTCCGCCAGTCCGGGTCAGAGCCGGCGCGCTATGGGCACATCTCAAAGCGTGGGGATCCGCAGGCCCGCTCGATGCTGGTCGAGGCCGCGTGGATCTCGATCCGAAGCCCCGGCCCGCTGAAGGCGTTCGGCGAGCGCGTCCGCGCCCGTCGCGGCGCGCAGATCGCAGCGGTCGCTGTCGCGCGCAAGCTCGTCGTGCTCTGCTGGCATCTACTCACAAAGGATCAGGACTACGCGTTCGCGCGCCCATCGCTGACGCGGCAGAAGACACGGCGGCTGGAACTGCTGGCCGGCGCTCCGCCGTTGGCTCGCCGCCACGGCGGGCCACCAGTCAGCCCGACCAGCAGCCAGCGCGCAGCCGAGCGCGAGCTGCAGCAGCAGGCCGAGCTCGCCTACCGGCGCCTCATCGACGATTGGCGCACAACAGCACCGAAGGGTGGTGCGGGTGCGACACCGGGGCGCGCATCCAACAAGCCCTCGAAGGGCAAAGCCGCGCGGCAGGCCACAAGCCCCTGACGCCTGCGCTTCGCTACGTCAGTCACCCGCACCACGACAAATCATTCCACTCCGAAGCACCCGGCGCTACCCCGCCGCCGATGCTCGCCCCTGCGCCACGACACGCCCAGCGGCACAGAAAAAAGCCAGCACAGACCATATGCACGGCTGTGCGATCGCTGTGCCGCCCGAGCGCACCATCAAGCGTGGATCAGCGCCTCAGCAATCCCGAAGAAATGTTCGCGCAAACCCTTGACTTTTCATCCGAAGATGCACGGCCGTGCGAGCGCTGTGTGATCGCTGTGTGACGAAGTCGGTGGCCGGTTGAGCGCGCTCGCGGATGCTTCTATGAAGTCAAGGGCTGGTGGACGAGTTGCTTGTAGAGGGTTCGTGAGAGGTGGCGCTTGAGGGCTCGCATGGCTTCGCGTTTGGTCTTTCCCTCGCTGGTTCTGCGGGCGAGATATGTCTGTGTTTCGGGGTGGTGTATTGAGCGGCTGAGGGCGATCATGTGGATCGCGGCGTTGACTTGGCGGTCGCCTCCGCGGTTGAGCCTGTGGCGGATGGTCTGGCCGGATGAGGCCGGGATCGGCGCGGTGCCGTTGGTGCGTGCGAACGCGGCCTCGTTCTTGAAGCGCGCGGCGTCGCATGTCAGGAGCTTCGCGGCGGTGATCGGCCCGACTCCTGGCTGCTCGAGCAGCGTCGGGTGCAATACGCGGACGAGATCCGTGATCTCGCTCTTGTAGCGATCGACGGTCTCGCTCGTGGCTTTGATGCGACGCGCAAGATCACGCAGTACCGCGAGGATCGTCGTCTCCTGCACGCTCGCGTCTGGCTGGTTGCGCATCCGGGTCAGACGCCGGGCGAGGGTGGCTCCACCGCCCCGCCCGACGCGTTCGCGAAGCGCGGCCGGCGCGGTGGCGTGTAGTGCGTGCAGCTGGTTGTAGAGCCGGGTGCGCTCACCTACGCACGACTGGTAGGCGCTGAGGAGCGTTTGCAGTGCTCTGCGCTCGCCTGATCTTCTCGGCGTCGACAGGCCATCACCAGCGAGCACTCTCTTGGCTGCCAGGAGCGCGTCGATCGAGTCCGACTTGCCGCTACGACGATCACGCCGCCGCGGACGCTCAACCTCGAACACCGGTATACCCATGTTCTGCAGGTGTTCGGTCAGCGCCGCGCCATAGCTGCCGGTGCCCTCGACCCCGGCCCGCGGATCCTCACCGAGGCCCTCCAGCCATGTCGTGAGCTGCTGGTAGCCGGCCTGGCTGGCCGGCACCGCGAGCTCGCCGAGGACCTGTCCAAGCCCGTCAAGAGCTACGGCGACGTGCTCGTCTTTGTGTGTGTCCACGCCTGCTGCGATCATGAATTCTCCTCATCTCTCGGGTTTAGCTGGGTGATGTGGAGGCCGCCGGACAGAACTGTGTCGAGTGATGTCCAGGCTTCTATGAAGTCACGACGGCGTCCGTGAGCGGCGGCGGGAGACGAATCCGCGAGAAGGCACTTGCGGCCAGTCAATAACCGAGTCATCCCGCCGTCGCCCACACCCTCACGAGGGCCCCGGACGCCACCACGCGGCTGCGAATCCGCTACGCCCTACGGGCTCCGCTACATCGCAGCCGGCCTGCCAAACCCACACAGGCCCAACAGACACCCCGAACCTACACAGTCAATAACCCACGTGATGACCGCAGCCAGCATCGCCGCCGGGAAGGGCGGGGGGTACGCCCGCTATCTGGAGGGCAAGACGATCCGGCCCGAGCGCGGCGACTACTACCTCAGCCCCGAGGGCGAGCCGACGCAGGCGCCGGGCCGGTGGCTCGCGACGCCAGACACGCTCGCCCGGCTCGGGATCGAGGGCGCGACCGTGGACGGTCCTGAGTTCATTGCGCTGATGGAGGGACGCCACCCACGCACGGGCGGCTGGCTGCGGCCCGAGGGCGCCGGCGGCGGCCGTGGCAGCGGCATCGACCTGACCTTCTCAGCCCCCAAGTCGGTGTCCGTGGTGTGGGCGCTCGGCGACGAGCACGAGCGCCGGGAGATCGAGGCCGCGCACGCCGCCGCCGTGACCGACGCGATGGCTCATCTGACCGAGACGGTCCCGACCGTGCGCCGCCGCTACGACGGCCAGGTGGTCGAGGAGCACGCCGTCGACCTCGTTGCCGCGGAGTACCGGCACACGACCGCGAGGGGGGTCATGGAGGGCGACGCACCCGACCCGCAACTCCACAGTCACGTCGTCATCACGAGCGCGATCCGCGATGACGGCCGGCTGGTCGCGGTTGCCTCCCGGCCGGTCTTTCGCTCTGCGCGGGAGGTCGGCGCGTACTACCGCTCCGCGCTCGCGCACGAGCTCGCCGAGCGCGGCTACAAGATCGAACGTGGCACCGGCAAGGAAGGTCGCTACTTCGAGATCGAGGGCGTGCCACGCGGCATGTTGGACGCCTTCTCCCAGCGCAGCCGCGAGGTCGCCAGGGCCGCCGAGCGATTCCGCGCGAAGTGGGGCCGAGCGCCGGAGCGCGGGGCCGACCTGCAGCTCGTGTGGAACGAGACCGCAGCGCGCTTCCAGGCCCCGACCGAGCGCAGCCCGAGTGAGGCTGAGCGCGTTCTCGAGAATCGCCGGCCACTTGCTGATCGCGTTGAGGAGCGACTGACCGAGCGCGCCGCGACGTTCGAGCCCCGCGAGCTGCGTGCCGTCCTCTTGGAGCAGTCCGTCGGCGACCTCTCACCCAGGGAAGCGCTCGCGTTCACGGGGACGATGATCGCCGAGCGGCGTGTCCTGCCACTGGAGGGCGGACTGATGACGACCTTGACGGTTCGCGCTCGTGAGGAGGCGATCGAGCGACGGTTCACCGTGCTCGCGCAGGGCGCCGGCCGGGACGTGGGGGAGAGCGCTCGCACGATCGCAAGCAACGAGCTCGCCGAGCGAATCGGCGGCCGGCTCACAGGCGAGCAGGCCAACGCGCTGCAGATCATCACCGGCGCCGAGCGCGGCGCGATCCTTGTCGGCCCAGCCGGGACCGGCAAGGGCGTGGTGATCGACGCTGCCGCAAGGGCCGAGCAGTACACCGGACATCGCACGCTGGGGATCGCGGTGTCGGGGTCCACCGCGCAGAGGCTCGGACAGGACAGTCCGGCACTGGCCGGACGGACCCTCACGTTGGACGCGCTCGTGTCCCGTGTCGAGCGGGGGCAGCTCGACATCGACCACGCTACGACGGTCTACTTCGATGAGGCCGGGATGGCGGACACCGACCGCCTGGACCGGCTCACGGATGTCGTGGAGCGCACCGGGTCAAAGCTCGTCGCGATCGGCGACGCGGCGCAGCTCCCCTCGATCGGCGCCGGCGGCATGTTCGAGCGGCTGACCCGTCTCGCGCCGAGCGCGGAGCTATCGAACATTCGCCGCACACTCGACCCGGCCGAACAGCGCGCATGGGCGGACCTCCGCGCCGGCCGCTCGGACAGGGCGATGGCGCACTACCACTCCCGCGGGCAACTTCACATGGCAGACACTCGCGACGAGGCAGTCGAGCAGGCCGCTCGTGCGTGGGCGAAGCTCACCGAACGACACGACCCCAGCGAGGTCGCGCTGATATCGGACTCCTCAAACCAGGAGATCCACCGCCTGAACGCCCGCGCCCAGCACTTCCGCGCCCAGCGCGGCGAACTAGGCGAGACAGAGGTCCAAGTGCCAGGCGTCCACTACGGCGTCCGCACCGGCGACCGGGTAGCGCTCATCGACCAGCACCACGAACCCGGCCAAGAACGCATCGAGAACGGCAGTCGCGGCCAGGTGCTCGACATCACCCCCGACGGCGGCGTCCTTGTCGAGTTCGATGTCACCGCGCGCAAGCGCACACTCGCCGGGGACGACCTCGCCCGCCTGCGGTTGGGCTACGCGCAGCACATCCACCGCGCGCAGGGCGCGACCGTCACGCGCACGCTGGTTGTGACCGGCGGATGGCAGACAAGCAAGGAGCCCGCCTACGTCGAGGCGTCCCGCGCCCGGCAGGGCACCAACTGGTTCGTCTCCCGGCAAGACCTCGGCATCGAAGGACAGGACACCGACCGCATCAGTTGCCTTGCGGAGCAGATGCGTCGCAGCCACGCACAGACACCTTCGCTCGCGCACCCCGAGCTGCCCGACATGCAATACGGCACGGGCTACCGGCCGACGCTCGCACCGAGTCGCCAGCGGTCGATCCCAGGGCTCGCGCGCGCCATCCACCGCATCGTCCAAGCACCAGACCGCGGTCAGGAGCGAGCACGATGAGCCGCAAGATCCAGATAGTCCTATCCGACCCCCAAGCCGACCAGCTCGCAGAGCTCGCCGCCAACACCGGCGAACGACAGTCCACGCTCGCCGGGCTCTTTGTCCGCACCGGCATCGCACAAGCAGCCAAGGACGGCAAGGTCCGCCAGCTTCGACAAGCACCCGTAATCGTCGGCGGCGGCGGGGATCGCGCGCGCTGGCTTGAGCCCTACGGCGGCGACCCGACATGGCGCCAAGAAATGTGGGGCCAGGTCGTCGCGCTACACGGCCGCTACCCCCGCGCCCTGGCGAACCTCAAAGACGACTGGTGGACCGACGAGCAGCACACCGAGATGCTTTGCGCGCTAGCGACCTGGCGCTCAGAGCTCGACGACGCCGGCGTGGACCCACGCGACGAGCTTGCCTTCCAAACCCAGCTCAACGACTACGCCCACGCCCTTCGCCAAGAGGGCGGCGGCGTCACGAAGACGTGGACGCCCGGAGCACCGCCCGACGAGTGGGCACCGGAGTAACCCGCACCCTGCGTCGGGCGCGTCCACGCGGACGCGGCGCCTGCGACCGAGGCCAAAGCTCCATGTAGCGCGCGGCGGCCTCCTCGTCGCTGAGTTTGGCCTCGTCTTCGGCCTCGGCGATCAGCAGCGACACTGGCAGACCGAGACCGTCCGCGATATCGCACAGGATCGGCCAAGTCGGGAGACGCTCGCAGTTCTCGATCTTGTAGATCGACGTGAAATGCACGCCGGCGGCCTCACCGAGTGCCATCGACGTCATCTCGCGCCCGTGGCGCAAACCTCGAAGGGCGCGTGCCCGGATAGCGGGACCGTCTCGCTGGAAGGCCATGCCCTTGCTGGCCTCGCGGATCGGCCCCGTGAAGTCCGCTGGGTGGATCGTGACGGGCCGGGGTTCGAGGAGGCCGAGGTCGCGGAGTTCGTGGGCTGGCCGTCGGCTCCGGGTGGGCGCGAGCGGCGGCAGGCAGAGCGGAGCGGGCGGCTTGGTATCTGAACGTCAAGACCAGCTGGGTCTACGAGGCCGTGAGGACGGGCCGCCTGCCCTGCCATCGAGTCGGCAGGCACATCCGCTTCACGCGCCCGATGCTCGATGAGTGGCTCGCCGAGCAGCGACGGCAGTAGCTAGCGGAAGCTGCCGTGTCTCGTCGCGGGTATGTTCGGCTCACCGACTGCGCGTCTTCAAGGCTTCGGGCAGGGCACGGTGGTGTAGGCGTGGGCGTGGCCGCCGTTGCGAAACGTGAAGGTGGCGGCGAATGGGAAGCCTCCGTGGGGGCAGGTGTCGGGGAGGAGGATGCCCTTGGGGTGGTAGCCGACCTCGCGGCGGCGGAGGTGTTCGTAGTAGGTGAGGTGCTCTGGTCCGATCGTGGAGTGCAGCTTGACGACTGCGACGGGTGGTGCTCCGGGGAGGCTGGGGATCAGCGGGACGTCGATGTCGATGCGCCCGCCGTATGGTGAGGGGGCGGGGAGCAGGAGGCCGGGGAGTGTGACCGGCGCCCAGACGGGGACTTCGCCGGCGGCGTAGAAGAGGAGCGCGAGTCGCCCGTGGCGTGTGGGGGCGCGCAGGAGCGTGATGTGCGTGGTCTCGTGGACGATCTCAGGGCCGATGGGGATCTCCGCGAGTGCGGTGCCGTAGCCCATGTGCGAGTCGGCGGGGCAGCCTGCTGGACCGAGTGCTTCGAGTGTGCTTGTGGTGCAGGTGGCGAGGCCGAGGCCGCTGAGGGCGATCCCGAGGTTGCTGGGGTAACGCACTTCGACCCTGGTCAGGGGCGGTACCCGGCCGGTGGGGGTGGTGATCTGGAAGCCGAAGCCGATCGTGGTGTCGTGGCCGAGTCGCTCGGGGGTGAGTGTCGCGTATAGCCGTACGTGTGCCGCGTGCGCAGTCGTGGGGAAGAGGGCGCAGAGCAGCGCAGCGACCAGAAGGTCGTGGGCGCGGCGCGCTGTTCTTCGGCACCTCACCGTTCTTTCAATAGGCGAGCCGGCCGGTTGTCTGTACGAGCAGGGCGTAGGTCTTGCGGTCGAATGTGCCGTAGAGCCCTGCCTTTCCGTGGGCGTGTGTGTATCGGCCTGAGCCTTCGGTGACTACGAGTGTTCCGCTGAAGCTTTCGTAGATGCCGGAGCCGTGCATGGTGGCTGTTCCGTGGCCCTTGATCGTCCCTCCGCCGCGGACGTAGATCGTGAAGCTGCCGGTGGTGTTGGGGCCGATTTCGACGTGGGCTTGCATCCTGCCGGGGAGTGTCCCGGTGGCTGCGCCTTCCTCGTCGAGCTGGGATCCGTGGGCGGGTGGGATGTAGTGCAGCTTGGCGGTGTCGGTCGCGCTCAGTGTGCGCGCTGCGTGAGTGGCCTGTATACGCGCGGCGTGGTTGGGTGAGGCGGACGAGGCGGTTGCGGCGAGCGTCCCGCAGGTGAGGGTCGCGAGGAGGAGTACTCCGCTGGTGGCCACGAAGCCTTTGGCTGGCGTGTGTTGTCGTGTGCGCGCGGTGGGTGGTTTGGTCATTGCTCCGCTGGGGTCGCCTGTTGCTGTAGCTGGCTCGAATTGTTCAGCAAGGCAGTATATCCCGGGGGTTCGCTGTGCTGGCTCCGGGGGCTCTGTCGCTCAGCGCCCGCCGAAGCGTCGTCGCCGTGCGCTGAACTCGGCGAGGGACTGTTCGAGCGCCTCGCGCGTGAAGTCTGGCCAGAGCTCCTCGCGGAAGACGAGCTCTGAGTAGGCGGACTGCCAGAGCAGGTAGTTGGAGAGGCGGTACTCGCCGCTGGTGCGGATGACCAGGTCGGGGTTGTGCATCTCTGGGGCGTATAGGCAGCGGCGGAACTCCTCCTCGGTCTTGCCTTCAAAGCGCGTGGCAGCGTCGAGGATCTCGGCGCGTCCGCCGTAGTTGAAGGCGACGAACAGCGTGATCGTGCGGTTCGCGTCGGTGAGGCCTTCGGCCCAGGCCATCTGCGTCGCCAAGCCCTCGGGGATGTTCTCGCGGCGGCCGATGAAGCGCATCCGTACGCCCTCGCGGTGTAGCTCGGGAGTCTCTTTTGAGATGCGGTGGGCGAGCATCTCGATCAGCCCTTGGACCTCGCCGGCGGGACGCGACCAGTTCTCGGTCGAGAACGAGTACACGGTCAGCTCGCGGATGCCGAGCTCCACGGCGTCGCGGAGACGTGCCTTGAGGGTGTCCGCGCCTGCGTCGTGGCCCTCGTTGACGGGCAGGCCGTGGGCGCGGGCCCAGCGACCGTTGCCGTCGGTGATGATCGCAATGTACCGTGCTCTCTTGGGATCCGGGCTGTCTTCAGCGGTCGTAGCGCTCACGGGAGCTCGCCGTCTCTCGTGGGCGATCTACCGTGCCGTTGCCGGCGTAGTCGCTTCGCGAGCCGCCACGTTCGCATGACTGTCAGCGTCGGGGTGATGAGGGGTTTGAGCTCTCGCTGAAGGTGCGTGGCGACAGGCCGCACATGGTTGCTGACGGCAGCCGGCGCCGAGGTGTAGTAGGCCACCACGCCGGCGAGCGTCATGACGTGGTGTGGTCCGTTGGGAAGAGTGTGGGCTCCGATCGCCGCGTGGCGAGTGACACTCGTGAGCCTGCGTGCGAGGACATCGGGATCCTCGTAGTAGCGGATGTACCCTGGCTCGCCTGTGTCCAGGTCGTGCTCGTAGTCGATGAGACTGTCGAGCATTGTGCTCAGCACGGCGATCGAGAGGTAGACCGTGTCGATTGCTGCGGCCTGCTCGGGTGTGGTGCGCTGGTCGGCGGCGGCTGCGATCAGTGCGTGCACGGCGAGCACCGAGGACGCTGAACCCGCGAGATACTCGCGCCACTCAAGCGCAGTGTTCGCGGCCTCGCGTTTGGCCCACTCTTCAAGCTGGGTGGTCCCCGTGCGGGGGACGGCGTGGGCGCGGACCTCGGCCTCGGCACAGCGCATGGCGGCGCGCTGCGCCACCGCGGCGACGGCATCCGCTGCAGGCAGTGCTGCAAGCGCGTTCCTGACGGTCGCGACTAGTTCTTCGAGGTAGCCGTCGTCGTTGGATTGTGGGTGGTAGCGGTAGTAATCCCGGCTGCCTTCATCGGACGGGGTGAGGGCGTCGGTGAACGCCGTGAGCAGCTGACGGCCGTCGCGTAGCGCGTCATGTGACGGCGTCTCGGTCAGGCCGTCGAGGTAGTCGTATAGGACCTCCAGGGCGATGATCGCTTCGACTGCGTGGGCGCGGTGTGCCCGGGGTGTGAGCGTCGCGAGCGTAGCCGCGACCTCGGCGTTGAAGCCCTCCTCGCGGAGCGTCGCCAAGGCGAGGGATTGCAGGGTCGGGTCGCGGATCCTCTGTGCGGAGCGCTCCCAGCGGCGTAGCTGTCCGTGGACGAGTGGCGCTACGGTCGTCCAGTAGCGAGCGTTCGCAAGTACGAGGGCGGCGCCCGCCCGTACCATGAGGCGACGATCACCGAGCGTGGACACCGCCTTCGAGCGTAGCTGTTCAACGAGCATGGGTGCCATCGGCGGTCGCGGGCACTTGTGGTGCTCAAACGGGGTTGGCCGTGTCTACTCCTCAAGCGCGAGCGCCGGGGAGACGCGCGAGGCCAACCAGCCTGGGATGGTCACGATCAGAATGACCGTGAGGGCCACAATAGTCAGGGTTCCGAGTGGGCGCCAGCCAGCGGCGATGCTTGCCACCGGGAATCCGGTCACGTGTTTTAGATAGCCGTCGATCACGACCTGCCCGTAGATTCCCGCCAGTGTGCCGGTCACACAGCCCGCGCCGAGCATCAGCACGACTTCGGCGAGCAGTATCCGCCGCAGCCGGCGTGGCTTTGCGCCTGAGAGTCGTAGCGCCGACAGCGACCTTCGTCGCTGCCAGATCGTCGATGTCAGCGCAGCAGCCATCGCGAGGATCGCCGCGATCAGCAGAAGTGTCGATATCTCTCCGAGGCGGCTGAGCCCTTCGCTCGTCAGTGTGTTGATTCGCGTTTCCAGCGCGTGGGCGGTCGAGACTTCGAGGCCACTCGCGGATCCCAGCGCACGCGCGATTACGTCTCGCTCATGTGGCACGCTTGCGCCCGGTGTGAGATCGATACCGAACGCGGTTGGTGCTGTGGTGGCCCAGAGGTGGCTGTAGTCGGCGGCGCTCAGGAAGATCACACCGGGGCTCCACGCAAGGTTCGTCGTCGTCGCGGCGATCTTCAGGCTGGCATCACCCGTGGGGGTCGGCAGGGTGAGCGTGTCTCCGACCGTGAGGTGGTGTTCTTCGGCGATCTGCTTGGAGACGGCGATCCAGCCACCTTCGCCGAGGCGCGTGATCGCGTTGGTCGTGTTGCCTTCGACGATCTGGCTTCTCAGGACGTTCTGGTTGGCGCCCGGTGGGCGAGCGATGATCCACACCCGTCGCTCGCCCAGCTGGAGGAAGCTGCCCTGGAAGGTCTGCACCCTGGCGACCCCCGGTATCCGCGCGATGTGGCTCGCGTAGTGGTCTGGCTGGAACTCGACGGTCGCCTGGTTGTCGGCGGGGTTGGCGACCCAGATGTTCGCGTCGGCTGCGTAGCTGTGGGAGAAACCCTTGATTCCGCGGATCAGGTCGTTGCGGGAGCCGCCGAGTGCGACGCTCCCGAAGAGCGCGACGGCACCGGTCGCGGCGAGCGCGAGCGAGCGCAGTGTCGTGGCCTTCAGCGAGGTGAGGGCCACCGGCAGGATCGTCAGTTTCTGGTTGCGGTTCGTCAACATCTGGCCGAAGCGGAGGACGCTGGCGAACATCAGCGGGACCGTGAGAACCGTCGCGAACGCGAGCACGGCGCTCGCGAGAAGCGCGAGCGATGGCCGCAGCCCGAACATCACGGTAGTGAGCACGAGGAGACCGCTCGCGCCGAGCGCGAACGATCGCTGGGCGCGTCCGCTGAGCGCGTTGCCTGGCTCGTCGTCCTCGAGATACACCGCGTCAAGTGCCTTGCCCGGGCGGAGGTCGAGCAGCAGTACCACAGAGGCCAGGCACGTGGCCAGAATCCCGCCCGCGAAAGAGAGCAGCAGCGGGCGCAGGCCGATGACGTTGCTCGTACCGAGCGTAAACGCCTCTGCTAGATACCCCGAGGACTGGTGGAACGCTCCCTTGGAGAGCAGGTAGCCGCCGAGGAGCCCTGCGAGCGAAGCCACGGCGCCCAGGCAGAGCGCCTGGAAGGCGACCATCTGCGCGATCGCGCTGCGCCTGGTGCCCACGAGGCGCAGGTCGGCGTTCGCCTTGCGTCGCTCGGGGACGGTGAGCAGCATCGCGTTGAACGCGAACAAGAGTCCGAGTAGCGCGCTGATCGCGGCGAAGAACCCGGTTGCCTGATTGCTCGGGTGCAACGCCTGAGCCAGCAGCGCCACGTCCTGGTCGGCTGGGGCGACCGTGAGCCCGCGGGGAGCGATCCTCTCAAGCTCTCCGCGGACGCTGACTTCACGGCCGGGCTGGGGCTGTATCAGGATGCGCGTGATACGCCCCGGCAGCCCGGCCAGCCGCTGCAGGCGCCTGAGCGGCATGACCGCCACCCTAGCCTGCGAGAGCGCCCCGAAGGCTTCCGGTCCAAGCACTGCGGCGACCTTCAAATGATCGTCGTGGCCGCGCAGGTCCAACGAGACTCTCGGTGCGCGCGCGGCCAAGTGGGTGACCCCGAGTTCCTCTGCGGTGGCTCTGCTGAGTCCGATCTCGCCCGGTGACAGGGTTGCGATCGGGAGGGTGTGGGCGAGACCGTCCAGCGTCAGGAGGCTGAGGTCGGTGCCGGCGAGGTCGACCGTTACGCGCTGGCCGCCCTGGCTGCGGATCGTTGCTGTCTGTTCGAGCAACGGGGCGGCCTGCTTGACCCCGGGGAGGCGTTCCACGTGCGCGAGCAGGCGTTCGCCGAAGCCGTCGCTGCTGCGTGCGCGCAGCTGCAGGCTCGCGGGGCCGATGACCGCGTGGACGACTTCGGTTGCTGAGCCAGCGATGCTGTCGTTGGCGACCGTCGCTGCAAACACGAGCGCGACAGCGACTGCGACACCGAGACCGGCGAGTGCCTCCTGGGCGATGTGTACCCGCAAGCGGGTGCGGTAGAGGTAGAGAAGCGCGTAGGGCCGCATCATCGCGCGCGCTTTCATGAACTCCGCCGGGCTCGCCACGGTGCTCAGCCCGACACGGCCGTGGAGTCGGAGTGCGGGGTCCGAGGATCCTGCACCTCGATGTCGTCGTGGTCGCCGTCGATGAGTTTGCCGTCACGCAGCGTGCAATGCCGGTCGGCGATGGCCGCCGCCTCGGCGTCATGGGTGACGAGGAGCACGCCGGCGCCGCGCTCGTGCGCGATCGACTCCAGCAAGGAGACGATCTCGCGGCTGCGGGCGCTGTCGAGGTTCCCGGTCGGCTCATCAGCGAGGATCAGCGGAGGTTCGCTCGCGAGCGCTCGCGCGATCGCGACGCGCTGGCGCTCACCGCCAGAAAGCTCCCCTGGGGTGCGCTCCAGGCGATCCCCGAGGCCGACACGCTCGAGCCACTCGGCCGCGCGGTCCTTGGCCGCACGCATCCCGACACCGCCGAGCAGCAGCTTCAGTGAGGCGTTCTCCAGCGCCGAGACGCGGGGCAGCAGATAGAAGCTCTGGTAGACGAACCCGACGTTCCGCATCAGATAGTCGCACGCCTCGTCCTCCGAAAACGAGGACAGGTCGCGTCCGGCATAGCGGATCACGCCCTGCTCAGGTTTCAGCAGCGCCGCGATCAACAACAAAAGCGTCGTCTTGCCCGAGCCGCTCGGGCCAAGCAGAGCGATCATCTCACCGGGTTCGAGCAGCAGGTTCACACCGTCGACAGCACAGACCTCCTCCCCGGCGCCGCGGTAATGCTTGACGACCCCCCTGAGCTCCAGCAGCCCCGCGCCGGCCGGGTGGCGCTCACTCATCCCCTTGCCTGCCGGGCGGCAGGAGAGCGCAACGGAAGCACCTCGGCGAGCCGGGGAGCGAGATGACCGTGCAGCTCGCCGTTGCTCAGCGACAGCGCACGATCGCTCCCGGCGAGGCCCGTCGCCGTTCCGGTACTCGCCAACACCGCGATGCCTTCGTCGGCGAGCGAACGCAACAGCAGAAGAATCTCATCGCGGGCGAGGACATCGACATCCAGGGTCGGCTCATCAATCACGAGCAGCCGCGGCCGAAGCACGAGCGCCCGGGCGATCGAGACACGCACCGCCTCGGCTCCGTTCAACTCCCTCGGCCTGAGCCTGGCGCACTGCTCCACCCCACAGCGCGCAAGCGCGCTCTCGGCGCGCGACGCCGCAACCGGCGGCGAGACCCCACGAGCAACCTGGCTGACGACGAGCTGGTCGAACACGAGGCGCCCTTCGGCGGGAAGAAACGAACCCTGGCAGTAGCCGATCCCGCCACCCAGCACGTCGCCCAGGCTCGCCAAATCGTGCCCGGCGAAACGCACCACGCCCGAGTCAGGAGCTTCGATACCTGCGGCGATGCGCAGCAGCGAGGACTTGCCGGAGCGCCGCGGACCCCGGATCGCTACCAGCTCCCCCGGTTCGATCACCAACGACACATCGCGCAGCACGGTGCGCTTGTCCACCCCACGGCCGCAGCACTTGCTGAGGTGCTCAAGCTCCAGCAGCACGCCCATCGCCGCAAGCCTCCCGCCGGCGAAGCGCTTCGAATCTACTCCGCGCATAGTTGGCAAACTCAAGCTTTGAGTCCAACACCAGGCGGCTCTCCTGGGATTCCAACTCGTCCGCCAACCCAGACCACTCGTCCGAATGAGTGCCCCCCGCGGGACCAGCCTTGGCGTGACGGGCCTCTTCCAGGGAAGCCTGCTCCAAGCACGCGATGATTTCCAGTGCCACCGTAGGATGGTGGGCCAAGACAGCCAACTGCCGCGCGAACATAGCCGCCTGGCGGCGATCCTTGACGACCTGCGTACGAAGCCACTCCTGATAGGCGAGCATACCCGCGCCGATCGCCCGATACACCGGCTTGGGCTGACGCTCCCCACCAGACTCGACGAACTCCTTCCCCGGGGTCGCCTCGATCAGCCCTCTGCCCAGCAGCACGTCCAGCGCCTCGTAGATATGCGAGTCGCTCTTGATCGGCAACATGGCGCCGTACTCCCATTCAAAGCGCTTCAAGAGCTGATACCCGTACAGGCCGGGGCGATCGATCACGAGCCCCAACAGCGTCCAGTAGACCGGCGAACGCATCCCCGCGGCGCCCCTCGCGCTCTTCTCGGCCATCGATGCCTCCATTGAACGATACAGCTTAGTCGAAGATGGAACCCCACGACAGCGATGTCTCCCTCTCCCGCCGGCTACTCAAAATTTGAACTTTCAAAGTTTGACTAGGCAGGACGCTCGATCTACCGCATGATGGGCGCGTGGCAAGACGCCGGACACTCTGCGAAGGCTATGGCGAGGACTCCAAGTCCCCCGCCCGCCTCGCCTACGTACCCCTGATCACCCTGCACCCAACACAGGGGAGCCTCAAGAGCTCGGCGTCGCGCTGGCGTGCCTCGGGGTTCGGGTCCGCACGGGCGCCCGCCGAAGGAGAGGCGGCGGGCCGCCCGCGCGATCGATGCACACTCGCCCACACCCGACCTGGCCACCACGCTATCGGCGGGATACCAACCCCGCGTTCCGACCCCCAACCCCGCTGGCACCGTGCCTGACATCACGGACCGGCCCTGAGCGATGTCCAAGCCACTGGACCCTGAGCGCCCCGGCAAGTTTTCCTCCTCGCTGGTCGCCGGCCTGGAGATGCTCACGTGCTTCACCGCCGAGCATCCCGTGCGTGGGATCGCCGACATGGCCAAGGCACTCGATTTGGGACGCTCCACAACGCACCGTTACGCGATGACGCTCGTGACACTCGGCTACCTTGAGCAGGGGGCTTCGCGTAAGTACAGGCTCTCCTCGCGTGTCTGTGACATCGGGCTCTCGCTGCTTGACTCGATGGTGGTCCGCCGGGTCGCCCGTGAGCATCTGAAGGAGCTGAGGGCTCAGACGGGGCGGACAGCGAGCTTGGGGGTCCTTGGGGGGGCCGAGGTTGCTTACATCGACCGTTGGCGGGGGTCGCGCCAAGGGCAGTACATGGTTGATGCGGGCGTCGGGCTGGGTACACGCCTGCCCGTCCATTGCTCCGCCGCGGGTAAGGCGCTTCTGGCGAGCCTGCCCGAGGCGGAGCAGCGGGAGCTGATCGTCAAGCTGCGCTTGACCAAGCGTGGCCACAAGTCGCTCACGACCAAGACCGCGCTGCGTGCGGAGCTTGAGCGGGTCGTCGTGAGAGGGGTCGCGGTGGAGGACGAGGAGCTGCTCGCTGGCCGGCGGGCGATCGCCGCCGTGGTCGTGGACGGTGAGGGCGCCGCGGTCGCGGCCGTGGAGCTGGCGGTTCCCGCCAGCTCCTACGCCGGTGAGCGGCTGCTGAAGGAGCTCGGCCCGAAGGTGACCACCACGGCGCGGCGCATCACTGAGGCGCTGGGGTGAGTCGTGAGAGAAACGTCAACAACAGGCACATTTAGGCCAGAGGAGCGGGAATGAGCGTTGTGCGGATGGCAATGATGAAGGCAGCGCTACGATCGCTGGCTGTGTGCATCGGGTTATGTCTGACGGGGCTGGCGATCGCTTCGCCTGTTGCGTTCGCGGAAGGCACCTCGGTGCTGGGCGGGACGGGTGGGTCGTCGCTTGGAAGCCTGTTGGTAACCCCGGGGTCTCCGACCGAAGGCGAACAGCTTCAGATGCAGGAAGAAGCGATGCGGAGCAACCCGGAAGCGGTGGCCGAGCGCGAAGCATCCCGTACGGAGTTTGAGGGTCTCGACGCAGAACAGGCGGCCAAGGTGGCTGGGGAAGCTTTCCCCGAGCTGGTCGATGAACCGGCCGGCGGGCCGCCGAAGCTTCCTTCGGGGCAGAGCATCACGAGCTATCTGAGCGATAACGCGGCGTCGGTGGATGTCGGTGTCGGCAAGCAGGCGTTGATCGAATCGATGGCGCCGATGGCGGTTCAGACGTCTTCTGGCGAACGGGTGCCTGTCAATCTGGGTCTGCGCAACGTGGGGA
Organism: uncultured Solirubrobacterales bacterium; assembly: GCA_963701215.1. GTDB lineage: Bacteria > Actinomycetota > Thermoleophilia > Solirubrobacterales > Solirubrobacteraceae > Palsa-744. The sequence continues at coordinate 1,605,597 of OY969580.1, read as the reverse complement.
GCGTGTTCGAAGCGAGGACTCCGGCGGTTGGAGTGCAAATCCCGAAGCGGCTAAGCGAAGGGGTACGTTTGCCGGGCATCGGTGTTTCGCTCACGCCGGTTGCTGGCGGGTCGGGTTCGCCGCTGGGCGGGTCGGGTTCCGTCGTCGGCTCGAGTGTTTTGTACGCCAACACGCAGACCGATATGGATTCGCTCGTGAAGCCAACGACGGCTGGGTTCGAGGCCGATACGTTGCTGCGTTCGGTGGAAAGCCCGCAGCAGCTCTTCTTCCGGGTGGGGATGCCCGAAGGTGCGAGTCTTGTGCAGGCGAAGGACGGGTCGGGCGCCGTGGAAGTGGTCGAGGACGGCACGGTGATCGCGACCGTTCTGCCTCCAGGCGCGCACGACGCAGCGGGCACCTCTGTTCCGGTTTCGATGTCACTCTCAGGGAACACGCTGGTGTTGAGCGTCGCCGATCACTCGGCGGAATACCGGTATCCGATCGAGGTCGACCCCGAAGTCAAAGGCGAAGACACCCAGTTAATCGCTGAATCAAACGCACACGGCACCAAGCGCTCGAACTGGGAATTCTACACCAACAACGGGAAAAAAGAATCCAGCGCAAATTTCTCTTCCTCTACAGAAGGCGGGAAACTAAAGGCGTATGGGGTGCATGAATACAAAGAAGGGGAATCTAGCTTTTGGGTGTATCAGACCCGGGGGGTCTCCAAAATCTACGAGTTCGAGGGCGAAACGGAAGGGAGTAACAAGGAAGACCACATCGAAAGCATTGTGGAACTGCAGCACGAAGACGGTGTCACCGAAGAAAAAGAGCTGTTGTCCAACGAAGCTAAAGGCCCGGTTGAATACTCGAAGAAACCGCTTCCGGAACCTTTGTGCCCCAAAGGCAAAGAATCATGTGTGCCGACGTCCGGGAACAAAGAAAACGCGGTTCATTTCCAGCAGTCCGTGGTCAACAAACCGACGAGCAAATATTCGTTCTCTGACGCGATCGACTCGGGCACGGTCTACATCTCCGAGCCGGAAAAAACGCATTCCACCACCAGCTACAACAGCAGCACGGAAGAATTCGAAATCGAAGTCGAAAACGGCAAAAAAGAAAAGGAAAAACAGAAACGCAGGAACGCCCTCTACGGGTCTAGCAATTGGCTGAGTGAATACGATGGAGCGATCCAGTTCATAGCGAAAGATCCTGGCATAGGGGTCGCTAAGTCGTGGTTGGAATACGAAAACTCTGGTAAATGGGAAGTGGTGTCCGGGTCGGAACACCCTTATCTGGAAGACGACCTGTGCAAGGGTGTGCAGTGCGAACCGGAACAGAAAGAATACTGGACGCTGAATCCTAATCTGCCCAACGGCGAAGACAAGATCCGCTACAGGGCTGAAGAGGCTTTTGGCACTGCGACGCACGAAACGGAGTCGCTTGAATCAGAAGGCGTCGCGACGGTTAAAGTCGATCGCTCTAAACCGCACAGTGTTTTCACCAGTGGGTTGCCTTATGGCAATGAACTCAGTGAAAGAACCTACGAACTGACGACGTACGCCACGGACGGTCAGGGCTCGACGGTTGCGAGCTCGGGGATTGGGTCGACCGAACTGTTCGTGGACGGCAAGTCGATCAAAGACGTAAGCGAAGAAGAAACCGGGAAAAACACAGAAGGCACGTGTTCGGTGCCCAAAGGTGAATGCACCGCGAGCGCGAAATACAAGATCAAAGGTGCTGAACTCGGCGCCGGTCATCACGCGATCGTGATCGTGGCCAAGGACAGGGCCGGGAATGAAGGGCGGGAAGAAGAAACGATCTCGATTCGCCATTCGACGCCTGTGCCCCTGGGGCCGGGCTCGGTCGATTTGGAGTCCGGGGACTTTACGCTGGGCGGCAGCGACGTTTCGCTTGGTTCGGGGCTGTCCGTGTCGCGGGTGTACAGCTCGCAGGATCTAACGTCGGGCGCGGAAGCGTCGTTGTTGGGGCCGCAGTGGAGTCTCAGTCTGGGCAGCGAGGAGACGCTTGTCGAAATGGTCGACCATAGCCTGCTTGTGACCAGTGGTAACGGTGGGCAGACGATCTTTGCGGCGGTTCTCAACAGCAAACAGGAACCGACGGGGAAGTTCGAAGCGCCGCCTGGCGACTCGAATCTTACGATGACGCTCGAAGAAAATGAAAAAAAAGAAAAGCTCGCGTACTATCTGAAGGATCCTGCGGCGGGCACTTCCACAAAGTTCGTGCCGAGCAGCACGGCCACAGTCTGGGTGCCGAGCGTGCAGGAAGGTCCTGTAGCCACAGACACCGTCAGCTATTTCTACCAGACGGTTGAAGTCGGGGGCAAAAAAGTCACCAGGCCTACCGAAGAGCATGGCGCCATGTCCGCCAAAATCTCGTGCTCTCCAAAAATGGAACCAGGCTGTCGAGCGTTGAAGTTCACATACGCAACCAAAACAAAGAGCGAAATCGGTGAAAGCCCAACCGAATGGGGCGAATACGAAGGCCGTCTCGCCAAAATCTCCTACGAAGGATACAACCCGGCTACCAAAAAAATGCTCGAAACCCCCGTGCCGGTCGCGGAATACTCCTACGACAAACAGGGCAGGTTGCGCGCTGAGTGGGACCCGCGCATTTCTCCAGCGTTGAAGATTACTTATGGGTACGATGCCGAAGGGCATGTCACAGCGCTCGATCCGCCCGGGCAGGAGCCGTGGGCTTTTACCTACGGTACGGTCGCGGGCGATGCGGGCACCGGGAGGCTGCTAAAGGTGACGAGAGCTCCCGTGTCGGCCGGCCTGTGGGGCGGAGCACTACCGAGCAACACCGAAGCGCCGAAACTGTCGGGCACGCTGAAAGTGGGCGTACGGATAGGAGTCACAAAGGGCGCATGGAGTAACCAGCCGGTCGTCTATGCCTTCCAGTGGGAGGACTGCAACTCCGAAGGCAAAGAATGCACGACGATCGCCGGTGCGACAAACGAGAACTACAGGCCGGTGTCGAGCGACGTCGGACATACGCTGGTCGCGCAGGTGAGTGCGACGAACGGCGGAGGGACTGTATCTGCTGACACTGTGGCCAGCAACCTGGTCAAAGCGTATGAAAGCGCCGAATACGCTTTTGCTAAAGAAAGCAAGCCAGATGGGATTACTGCGGGGCCGGACGGGAACCTTTGGTTCACGGATTCCGAGTCTCACGGAATCGTGAAGATGACGCCGTCGGGCAAAATCGAAGCAGAATACTCGCTGCCTGAAGGGTATAGTGGGGCAGGAAGGATTATTACAGGTCCCGAAAAAGAAAAAGCGCTTTGGTTCACCTTCGGCGGCGGGATCGGAAAGGTCACAACGTCGGGTACGATCACCGAGTACAAACGAGAACACGGAATTTCAGCGATCACTGTGGGTCCGGAAGGCAACCTATGGTTTGTTGAATCGACCGGAGAAACCGAATACAAGATCGTGAAGATGACGCCGTCGGGCAAAGTTGAAGGAGAATACGCCATACCCTTGGTCGAAGGCGAAAAGTATTATTTCATGGGGGGAATCACCGCAGGCCCGGAAAAGGAAAACGCGCTTTGGTTCACGCTCCGCAGCTTCTACAAGGGGTTTGGCAGGATCGGGAAGATCACGACGTCGGGCACGATCACGGAGTACGCCCTACCCTTTGAAAGCGCGCCATCGGGTATAACCGTGGGCCCCGACGGGAACCTCTGGTTCACCGAGGGCGAAGGACCCGAAAAAAAGAGCTGGGTTGGGAAGATCACGACGTCGGGCACGGCCACCGAGTACTCGCTGCCCGAAGGAAGTAAACCGCTGTATATTACTGCGGGCTCGGACGGCAACCTCTGGTTCACCGAGTCCGGGGCCAGCAAGGTCGGGAAGGTTACGACCTCCGGAACGATCACCGAATACGCCCAGCCAGCGGGAAGCGATCCAAACGAAATTACCGTGGGCCCTGACAACAATCTATGGTTTACAGACTACCTGACCAGCGAGATCGGGAAGATAGTGCTGGCCACAGCAACCACCGAATCCGAATACTCGGCCCCTCCCTCGGTTGACCGGTACCCACAGGTCGCAGCGGGCCCCGACGGCAATGTCTGGGTAACAGACTGGGATACGAGCAAAATCTGGAAGATGGCGACAGGGGGCAAAGTCGAAGGCGAATACTCGCTGCCGCACACATCCGAGAGCTGGGAAAGCGCCCCGGCGGGGATCACCCCGGGCCCGGAAAAAGAAAACGCCTTGTGGTTCACCGACCACGACAGCGACAAAATTGGCAGAATCACTACGTCGGGTGAAATCAAAGAATACGCGCTCCCCCATAGCAGCGCGCCATACGGGATCGTCGCCGGGCCGGAAAAAGAAAAAGCGCTGTGGTTCACGGACTTCAACTCGAACAAGATCGGCAGGATCACAACAGCCGGTGTAATCAAAGAATACTCCCTGCTGACCGCGGAAAGCGCCCCGGTCAGCATCACCCTGGGTCCCGACGGCAACCTGTGGTTCGCCGCCGACTACACCAGCAAGATAGGAAGGATCACCCCAGCTGGGGAAATCAAAGAATACGCACTGCCCGCAAACAGCCGCCCACTCTCAATCGTCGCCGGTCCCGACGGCAACCTCTGGTTCACGGAGGAGGAAAGCAGCAGGATCGGGAAGATCACCACGTCGGGCCAAATCACCGAATATGCCGTGGCCAAGACCGGCCATCCGTGCACGATCACGGCGGGCCCAGACGGCAACCTCTGGTTCGCCCTGCCGGGCGACAACAAGATCGGGAAGATCACCACTTCGGGAGAAATCACCGAATACGCACAGCCCCCGGAAAGCGCGCCGTGGGGGATCGCTGCGGGCCCTGACGGCAACGTGTGGCTTGCCGACTACAACACAGGCAAGCTCGCGAAGGTCACCCTCGGCGAAGGCGAATCGTATGCGCCGCAGCCCGGCTCCACCGTCGACTACAACGTGCCCCTTGGGGGCGCAGGCGTGCCTACGATGACTGAAAGCCAGGTCGCGAAGTGGGGGCAAAAGGCGGAAGAGACGCCGGTCGAAGCAACCGCGATCTTCCCTCCCGACTCGCCCCAGGGCTGGCCTGCTGGGTCGAGCTACAACCGCGCGACGATCTACTACCTGGACGAACAGGGCCGCAACGTCAACGTGTCGACACCGACCAACTCCGAATACGGCTCGATCGCCACCACGGAATACAACGAAACCAACGATGTCGTGCGGACGCTGTCGGCGGATGACCGTGCGACGGCGCTGGAAGCAGGTGCAGCAAAATCCGCGGAAGTCGCGACTCTGCTGAGCACGTTCAATACATATAAGACCAAGTGCAGCAAAGAATCGGAATTCAACGAAGAACGTGAAAGCGCGGAACCGGGGACGCGGCTGTGCGCAACGGAAGGCCCTGCACACGCGGTGAAGTATATGGCCGGCAAAGAACAGAAGGAAGCGCCCTATGCGCGTGAGCACATCAGATTCTTTTATGACGAGAAAGTTCCCTCTGAAGGACCGAACAAAGAATCGTTCGCCAATCAGACATTCGATCTGATGACAGAATCACGAAGCCTGACCGAGATCGTTAAATCGAATGGTGACGTAGAAGAAGAAGTGGAACCACGTAGCACAGTGACCTCGTACTCCGGGCAGAACAATCTTGGCTGGAAGCTGCGCGAGCCGACATCGGTGACGGATGCGGCTGAGTCGGAAGGGGCAAAAGTAACGCACACGACCCTCTACAACGAAAATGGTCAGGTCACGGAAACACGTGGGCCAAAGGGTTCCGGAGGAAATTCGGCGCATGATTCAAGGATCGTCTACTACGGTGAAGAAGAAAACAAAGAATATACGGCCTGTGGGAAACGCCCGGAATGGGCAGGCTTGACGTGCGATACCCTTTCGGCTAAACAGCCGGAAGCGACTGGCCTTCCGAATCTGCCCGTCACGACAACTACCTACAATATTTGGGACGAGCCGGAAACGATCGTCGAAACCTTCCCGAAATCAGTTACCTTCCCGGAACATACGCGTACAACAAAAGACGAATACGACGCTGCCGGGCGGATGAAAAGCAGCGAAGAGACATCCACCGCGACGACCGAAACCACTGACAAGGCGCTGCCAAAGGCCACCCTCGTATATAACGAAAAAACGGGACTGCTTGAAAAGCAGAGTACCACCGTTGGAGAAAAAACCAAGACGATTGCGAGCGCTTACAACACGCTCGGGCAACTTGAAACCTATACCGACGCTGACGGCAATGTCGCGAAATTTAAGTATGCTGGACCCGGCAATGATAGCTTGCTCGAAGAAATTAGTGACGGCAGCGATGAAGGTAATAGTAATCAGAAGTACACCTATAACGAAACTACCAAGCAGCTGACGAAGCTGGTGGACTCGGCTGCGGGAACCTTCACGGCCTCGTACGACACCGAAGGTATGCTTTCAAGCGAGGTCTACCCGAACAGCATGTGCGCGAATTACACCTACAGTTCGGTGGGCGAAGCTACGCACATTGAATACACCAAGACCACGAGCTGCTCAGAAAAAGAAGGGGTGTGGTTCAGCGAAACGAAAGTCCCCTCGGCACGCGGCGAAGCGATGAGCCGCACGAGTACGCTCGGGAGCGAGAATTACACTTATGATACGCTTGGTCGGCTGACCGAAGCCCAGGAAACACCAGCTGGGGAATACTGTAAAACACGCAGCTACGCATACGACGAAGAATCGAACCGCACGAGCCTGACCACGCGCGAACCGAACAGCAAAAAAGAATGCGCGACCGAAGGCGGCACCGTCCAGGAACACACCTACGACGAAGCGAACCGCCTCACCGACACCGGCATCGCCTACGACCCGCTGGGGAACATCACGACGCTCCCCAGCGGCGATGTCGAAGGCCACGCGCTGGAAAGTACCTTCTACGTCGACAATGCTGTTGCGACACAGGCCCAGAACGGCGTGACCAACAACTACTACCTGGATCCCGATGGACGGGTCCGTGAAACGATCAGCGGGGCCAAAAAAATCATCACCCACTACGATGGTTCAGGTGAAGCCGTCGCGTGGACATGTGAAGGCGCCGAAAAAAGCGAAAAATGCGAAAACACCGCAAAATGGGCGCGTAACATCGCCGGTATTGACGGAACGCTCACGGCAACGCAGGAAGGGGAAGGCAAAACCGAAAAAATACCGGTCCTGCAACTTCACGACCTCGAGGGCGACGTAGTCGCCACTATCACGGATAAAACGGGCGAAACGGAACTCTTGTCTAAGTACAACAGCACCGAGTTCGGGGTGCCGAGTGGCGGCAAAGAACCGCCCAAATTTGCCTGGCTTGGCGCTGGCGGTGTCGAAAGGTCACTTGCCTCCGGCGTGGTCACCGAGGGCGCGACCTCCTACGTTCCGCAAACCGGAAGGGCGCTGCAAACCGAAGAGGTTGCACCGCCCGGCCTCCCAGACGGCTCCAGCGGCACCGCCGCCAGCTTCGTGGCGTCACCTTGGAACATGCAGGGCGCCGAACGGGTGGGTGCCGAAGCGCCTGGGCAAGAAGCGGGGCGTGAACGCGAAGTGTTTGAAGAAGCAATGCAAGCGTGCATGAAAGACGGACAGTGTCTCACGCATGAATCGCAAGGAGTAAGCGCGAGTAAGAGCGGTGGGGAAGAAAGTGGGGGAGCCGTCATTGCGCGGGTGCGGGTGCTCAAGCACCCGGCGTGCGGCAAGATAGAAGAGCACGTAAATGCCGAAGGTCTGACGGGGAACGTACTGGCCGCCTTCTATATGTCTATAGAATTCTGCTGGAATAATAAGGTCATTACATCCGTTGGTGTACATCACGCTTGGGGGCAAGGGAGGTATATAGGGTGGGAATACCTAGGACTGCTCGGACCGGAAAATGCGTCGGGAGGAAAGGGGTCCGATCGCTTTACAAACTGGGCACAAGGGAACTTCTGTCTCAATCTTCCGGTGTACGGTTGCGTCCAGCACTGGCAGCCAACGCTGGAAATCCGCGTATTTCAAGATGGCGAGTACGAAAGTGAAGGGGGTTAGACGCAGCTATCATGGCTGAGCGTATGCATTTTGTCGTGGATCGGTTCGGCTGGTGGATTTTGGCGGCGGTCGGTGCGGTGTTCGGTACCGGACCCGTGCTTGTCCTCGGGCCTTTCGGGCTGCCACTGTTGGTATTCGGTGTCGCTGCATTGCTCGTCGGTATTGCAACGGAAAAGGGGGCGCCAAGGCGTATGCCAGTTATTGCGTTGGGCGCGGTGTGGCTTGTAGTTGGTGCTGCCTTGTTGATGGACTCTCCTATCCATACGAGCGTCGGTGGTACCGGCGTAGTTCCCTTGCACGAGACTCGACCACCGGAGAGCGACAGCAGGGCGTTGAAGCGGACACTGCCTGCTGGCAAGCGCGTCGTCGTGAAGAAAGGTCGTCCCGGCCAGGTACTAAGGTCGCCTTATACGTCGATTAAACGCCAGTCGTTTCGCAGTCACGCAGTTGCGAAGGTCGTGGCATGTCTGCGCAAAGCTGGTGTCGAAATACCGCCGTCCGACTCGACCTTGTTGTCTAGCACCAGTGGGATTCAAACGCGTAGTCCGCAGGTCAAGGCGGCCATTGGCAAGTGCCGAAGTGAACTCTGACCACTTCTCAACCAGGAGACTATTCGTTGCGCTCACTCGACACCACGTTGACGGCCCATCCGGCGCGATCGACTACTATGATCGCAGACATGCGTCTCAGGCTAGTGGGTTCCCTGGCAACGTTTGCCGGTTTCCGTAACCAGGGGTGATGGTGTTGGCGGCGAAGTCCTTGTGTCGAGATTTGCTACTCGACCGGGAGGGGCTATGGCCGCCAGGGTGCAGTTGCGGGAGATCACCAGCGATGAGGGCAACCGGCTGCTTCGGATCGTGCGGCGCACGTCTGGATCGGTCGTGACGTGGCGTCGCGCGCAGATCGTGTTGCTCTCGGCTCAGGGCATGTCCCCACCGAAGATCAGCGAGGTCGTGTTCACCGACCCGGACACGGTCAGGGACGTCATCCACAACTTCAACCGGGACGGGTTCGACGCGCTCTACCCGCACTACCGCGGAGGGCGGCCGCAGACGTTCACGCTGCCCAAGCGCCAGAAGATCAAGCGGATCGCGCTGAGCGACCCCCAGGATCTCGGCCAGCCGTTCGCGACTTGGAGTCTGTCCAAGCTCGCGGACTACCTGGTCGCCGAGGGGGTGGTCACGGACATCTCCCACGAGGGGCTGCGTCAGCTCCTGCGCGAGGAGAACGTCCGGTTTCAAGCCGTGAGGACGTGGAAGCGCTCCACCGACCCGCGTTTCGCGGCAAAGCGCGACCGGATCGTCGAGCTCTACGAGTTAGCGGAGGCAGGCGAGGCGATCGTGATCTGTCTCGATGAGTTCGGGCCGCTGAACCTGCAACCCCAGCCCGGCGGCAAGGGCTGGGCGCCCCGCGCGAAGCCGAAGCGGATACGCGCGACCTACAAACGGCCACACGGCGTCAGACACCTGATCTCCGGCTACGACATCAGTGCTGACCGGCTCTACGGGCACATCAAGAAGCGCAAGACACGGACCGAGTTCCTCGAGTTCTGCCGCTATATCCGCTCGCTCTATCCCGTCGCGATCCGGCTGCACTTCATCCTCGACAACTTCAGCCCCCACCACGGCCGCGAGATGCGCGAGTGGGCCGCCGCCAACAACGTCGAGCTCGCCTACACCCCGCACTACGCCTCCTGGCTGAACAGAATCGAGGCGCAGTTCCGAGCACTGCGGTACTTCACGCTCGCCGGCACCGACCACCCCGACCACGCCACCCAAGCCCGCCTCATCCGCCGATACATCCACTGGCGCAACCGCAACACCAACAACCCCAGGCTAAAACGACTCATCAACACGGCAAACGTTGCCTGACACTCCACTAGCTCTGATCGGCGGTGTAGTGTTCCTACTCGCGTTGTCGGCGGTCCAGTCCGCAGTCGCGTTGCCTGCGTGGCTTGCGCCCGTCAGCCTTTCGGGAGAAGTCCAGAATACTGGCGGGCCACGTGTCGCGTTCGACAAGCAGGGCGACGCTGTCGTGGTCTGGGAACGCAAGGAAGGCGCCGACGGATCGATGGAGGCTGCGTTCAGGCAGGCCGGCGGCGCGTGGCAGGCTCCCGTGATCGTCGGCTCGTGTGGCGAAAGCGTGTGCGAACCGAGTGTAGCTTTCGACGGGCAGGGCGACGCGGTCATGGTGTGGGAGGCGTACAACGGCCTCACGTTCGTTGTCGAGGCTTCGTACAGGCCAGCGAGCGGAGCCTGGCAGCCCCCCGTCTACCTTTCCCCCGAAGAAATCCCCGGTACGGCACATCCACAAGTCGCATTCGACGAACGGGGCAACACAATGGCGATCTGGAATCGGGGAGGCCCATGGGGTGGTGCCGTGCAGGAGGCATTCATGCCAGCGGGCGGTGCCTGGCGGGCTCCCGTCAACATCACTGTCACTGAAGTAGGCGAGGATCCACAGATCGCCTTTGACAGCCAAGGAGATGCGCTGGCGCTGTGGCGGGGTTACGACGGTGGCGATATCGACGAATGGGTTCTGGAGTCCGCGCTTATGCCGGCGGGCGGTCTCTGGCAGACTCCCGTCACGGTCTCTGCTCCCGGCCTGGCCGGAGAACCTCATGTCGCTTTCGACGGGCAGGGCGATGCCGTCGCGGTGTGGGACAGCTGGTCGCATGGGTTTCTCTCCCCCCGCACTGTGCGGGCTGCGTACATGTCTGCAGGTGGCGCCTGGCAGCCCCCTGTCAACATTGTCGGAGCAGCCGACGAGCTCGACCAGCCCAAAGAAGCGGGAGATCCAGGAATCGCCGTCGACGCGCAAGGCGATGCGATCGCGGTGTGGGCCTGGGCATTTGGCAACCCCGTCATCCAGACTGCGTTCAAGCCGGCGGGAGGATCTTGGCAGGCTCCCGTCAATATCTCGGGGGAAGGTGCGGCCTCTCCCCAGGTTGCTTTCGATGGGCAGGGCAACGCTCTCGCGGTCTGGGATGGGGAAGACGGCACCGTGCAGGCTGCGTTCAAGCCTGCAGGTGACGCATGGCAAGCTCCTGTCGATATCGGCCACGGGGGCGGACCGCAGGTCGTTTTCGACGGGCAGGGTGACGCGGTTGCGGTCTGGGCCGGCGAACACGGCATCCAAGGTGCGGGCTACGCCGCCGCCGGGCCGCGCTTGAATGATGTCTCGATCCCGGCCACGGGCACGGTCGGACAGCCCCTCACTTTCTCGGTCGCGCCGCTCGACGTGTGGTCCGTCCTTGGGGAAACGAGCTGGAGCTTCGGCGACGGTGCCTTCATGGGTGGCACGAGCGTCACCCACACCTACACCGCCGCGGGCACCTACGAAGTGACGCTCCACAGCGCCGACGTGCTGGGTAACGCGACGAGTGCTTCCGGGATGGTCACAATCGCATCTGCGTCTGTGACGCAGGCGGCGCTGACCCCCACACCCGCGGTGCCGACCCCCACGCCCGCGGCGCCGACGATCGCTGCCGCCGATCAGTCGGCCTGGATCTTGCGCGACATCGGAAAGCGGCCGGTCGGGATCACATTCTCTGTCGCGCTCAACGAGCAGGCCACGGTGAGCTTCAGCTTCGTCCAGCGCTCGATCGGCCGCATGGTGGGCGACAAGTGTGTTGCCAAGACCTCGAGGAACGCCGGCCGCGAGGCGTGCAAGCGCAGCGCAGTCGCGGGCGTCCTCTCCTTCGCGGGCCACAGCGGCACGAACAGGGTCGTCTTCGAGGGCCGCATCCCGCATTCGAAGAAGCTCAAGCCGGGCCGCTACATGCTCGTCATCACAGCGACAAACGCCGCCGGTCAGCACGCGAGCCCCAAATCGCTCAGTTTCACGATAGTCAGCCCGGTAGCTACACACAAAGCGCGCTTTGGGTAGCGCCCACGTGCCGAGCCCCCCCTCGGAACGGGGGCGGTGGTTGTTGGCGCTAGGGCTCGGCGCGCTCAGCGTGGGTGTGCTGGTGGCAGTGCTCACCGGCGTGGTAGGCCGCATCACGCCCCCCGTGCCCCAGGCTGCCCCGCCGGCGGTGCTGGTGAGGGCAGCGACCCCGGTCCCCAGCGCGTCGGCATCCGCGAGCGTGCCTGCTGGCGCGACGGATGGCCGGGAGACATCGGCTGAGTCCCGCCTGAGCTCCTCGAGCGCCGCGAGAGGCACCCAGCACGGGGAACACTCACGCTCCGCCATCGTCGCGCGCCCATCAAGTGCGCAGCAGAGCGCGAAGGCGGCGCGCTTGGTCGACGGGACCGAAACGGAGATACCGACGCGCTGGATGGAAGGGTTCTACCGGATCTACTCGGTCGCGCAGAGCACGTTCGGCGTCAACTGGCTGTTGATCGCCTCGATCCACGATCAGGAGTCCGCGTTCTCGACTGCCCCCACCACCTACCACGGGTTGAACTTCGCCGGTTGCTGCGGTGGGCCGATGCAGTTCAACGTGACGAACGGCCCTGTGACAACGTGGGATCTCGTGAGCGACTCCTACCTCTACGGACGTCGCCCGGCGACCTATGACCACATGACCGCTACGCACCCTTCGATCTACGACGACTTCGACGCGATCATGGCCGCGGCGCATCTACTCTCGATCGACGGCGCCGGGTATGAGCTCGACGACGCGGCATGGGACGCGGCGTATGACTACTACGGCCACGACGCCGCCGGGATCATCTACGCCGACGATGTGATCGCGCGTGCGATCGGCTGGTCTCAGCACGGCTTCTGCATCAACTGCGGCGTGGAACCCACGCTCGTGAACTCCGTCTACGAAGCGTACGGTGCGCCGGTGATGGCGACGTACACCATCGCCACCACCGCGCGCGCGAGGCATCCGCGCCACGCCTGGCACCGGTTGTAGGCGATGACAAGCTGGGACGTGCGACGGAGAGCGCCGCCAGCGGACGGATACAGGCCTGCGGGCACTCTGAGCCGCCCTGGGTTCCACGGAGACCGTTTTTGTAGGTTCCCTACGTTCATTGCGTGAGTGTGGTTGCCCGGTTTTTCGCAGCGTATAGTTCCTCGATCTCCTGGGGTGGCCGGTCGTCGAGAGATTCGTGCAGGCGGGTGTCGTTGAACCAGGCGACGTACCTGACGATCGCGAGCTCGAGCTGGCTTCGGCTCGTCCAGGTGCGGTCTGAGATGAGCTCGGTCTTGAAGGTGTCGACGAAGCTCTCGGCGGCTGCGTTGTCGTAGGCGTCGCCGACCGTGCCGATCGAGGCGAGCACATCGTGGTCGTCGAGGAGCTGTGTGTAGTCGAACGACGTGTATTGCTTGGGCTCAACCGGTCGTCGCAACACCTTGATTGTGGAGGTGTGTATGGGCAGGCCAGCGGGATGGATGAAGGAGTTGACGGGCAGGGCGCCGATGAAGTCGCCGGGGAAGCCGTCGCTGCGTCGAGACGTGGAGCGGCTGTTTTGGCGTGAGATCGCCGAGGGCTTGAGTAGTGAGGACGCTGCGTTGGCTGTCGGTGCGTCCCAGGCGGCTGGCAGCCGGTGGTTCAGGGAACGTGGCGGGATGCCAACGTTCATGCTCGACCCAATCTCAGGCCGGTACTTGTCGTTTCGGGAGCGCGAGGAGATCGCGATGTTGAAGGCGCAGGGTGCTGGTGTTCGGGAGATCGCCCGCCGGTTGGGGCGCTCTCCGTCGACGATCTCGCGGGAGCTGCGCCGAAATGCGGCTACTCGCGGCGGGAAGCTCGACTATCGCGCGTCGGTCGCGCAATGGAAGTCAGAGCTGGTGGCACGCCGTCCGAAGACCGCGAAGCTCGCCGCGAATGAGCAGTTGCGCGAGTACGTGCAGGAGCGGCTCTCCGGCCAGGTCCGCCGGCCTGACGGGACGGCGGTACCGGGACCCGCGGCGGTGCCCTGGAAGGGTCGGAACAAGCCTCATCGCCAGGACCGCAGGTGGGCAACGGCGTGGAGCCCGGAGCAGATCTCCAACCGGCTGAAGATCGACTTCCCCCATGATGAGTCGATGCGAATCTCGCACGAGGCGATCTACCAAGCGCTCTACGTGCAGGGCCGCGGCGCGCTGCGGCGGGAACTCACAGCCTGCTTGCGGACCGGCAGGGCGCTGCGGGTTCCCAGAGCCCGCGTGCGTGGACGTGGCAAGGGCTTTGTCACTGAGCAGGTCATGATCAGCGAGCGTCCCGCCGAGGCCGAGGACAGAGCCATACCTGGCCACTGGGAGGGCGATCTCATCCTCGGCGCGGACCGCACCGCGATTGGAACGCTAGTGCGGTGTTCCTGAAGTGGCTTGTTGTTTGGTGGCTTTGGTGATGATGTGCTCGGGGGTTTTGGTCCAGATGAAGGGTTTGGCGCGGTCGTTGTAGTTTTCGATGAAGTAGTCGATTGCTGCGATCAGCTCGGGGACGTCGTGGTAGACGCCGCGGCGGACTTGCTGGTTTGTGAGGATCGAGAACCAGATCTCGATCATGTTCATCCACGACGCGCTCGTGGGGGTGAAATGGAAGTGCACGCGCTTGTGGCGAGCTAGCCAGCGCTCGACCTCTGGGGTGCTGTGCGTGGAGGAGTTATCCAGCACGACGTGCAGGGGACGGCGGGGGTAAGCACGCACGAGGGTGTTCAAGAACGCGAGGAACTCTTGGTGGCGGTGTTTGGGGTAGCACGCCCCGGTGACCTCGCCGGTCGCGACCTCCAGCGCGGCGTAAAGACTGGTCGTGCCGTTGCGCTTGTAGTCGTGCGTCATCCGGGCGGATCGGCCCGGCTTGATCGGCAAAGTTGGCTGTGTCCGGTCCAAGGCTTGGATCTGGGTCTTCTCGTCGATGCACAGCACCAGCGCGCCTTTCGGCGGGTCCATGTACAGCCCGACGACATCGACGATCTTCTCCGCGAGCTGGGGGTCTTTGGAGAACTTGAACGAGCGGACCTGGTGCGGTTTGAGCTTGTGATCGCGCCAGATCCTGTGCACCGTCGACGCAGAGATCCCGGTCGCTGCGGCCAGCCGACGAACGCTCCAGTGCGTGCTGCCATCCGGCGGGGTCTCCAACGTCTTGGCGAGAACGCGCTGGACCTCATCATCATCGATCTCGCGCGGGCGTCCCGAGCGCGGAGCATCAGCCAGCCCATCCAGCCGGCGATCACAGAAATTCCGTCGCCACAACCCCACCGTCGGCAACGAAACGTGCGTCTCAGCGGCAATCTGCGTGTTAGTAGCGCCCTCAGCAGCACGCAAAACGATCCGCGCGCGCGTCGCCTGCTGTTGCGGCACCGACGGCCGACGCAACCACCCACGGAGCTCCTGCTCCTCACCCTCCGACAGCTCAATCACACCAGCAGCACGCGCCACCAACCAAACGTACCAAAACTAGCCTACAAAAGCAAGCCACTTCCGGAACACTGCACTAGTGGAGCGCAGCACCCGGTTCACGATGTTGCTTCACCTACCGCCGATGCCCGGCCACGGCAGCCCAAGGGTGAAGAACGGACCGCCGCTCGCCGGTCGCGGCGCCGAAGCTGTGCGCGACGCAGTCACAAAGCAGATCACGACGCTGCCCGAGCAGCTGCGCCGCTCGCTCACCTGGGACCAGGGCGCTGAGATGTCACAACACACACAGCTCAAGATCGCAACCGGGCTTCACATTTATTTCTGTGACCCTCAAAGCCCCTGGCAACGAGGCACGAACGAGAACACCAACGGCCTGCTCCGCCAATACTTCCCCAGAGGAACAAACCTCGCCAGACACACCGCCGAGGAGCTCGACGCCGTCGCCACCACGCTCAACAGCAGACCACGCAAGACCCTCGGCTGGCGCACACCCGCCGAAGCGCTCGACGAACATCTACGATCCCCCCAAACGCAAACCGTTGCGACGACCGATTGAATCCACCTTGGCTGCCGGCGTCCGAGTGTGCGACGAGCGAGACGTCTGCTCCGGGGGCTCGCCGGTGCAAAGCCATTCTGAGGGCGTCCAAGACGAGATCGGTGCGCATGTGGCTAGCGAACTGCCAGCCGACGATCATCCGGCTGTAGGCGTCGATCACGAAGCTGAAGAACACCAGGCCCTCCCAGCAGCGCAGGTACGTGAAGTCCGCGAACCACTTCTCATCCGGCCGGGACGCGGTGAAGTCGCGGTTGACCCTGTCCGGGCTGCGCAGCGCCGTCGGGTCGGCCTTGGTTGTCCGCCACGGCTTGCCGCGCCGCTTGGCGCCCTGCATGCCGTTCTGGCGCATCAGACGTTCCACCCGGCTGCGGCCGACCTGCTCGCCCTCACGCAGAAGCGCCTTCCACATCCGCCTGGACCCGTAGGCGCAGTAGTTCGCGGCGTGCAGCTCTTCGATCACGCCGAGCAGCCGCTCATCCTCGACCGCCCGTGCCGAGCGCTCTCCGGTCGCCCGCTGATAGTAGGCGGACGCCGACACGCCCAGGGTCTCGCAGATCGGCTCGACCCCGAAGCGCTCGCGATGCTCCTCGATAAACGCGCTCACTTCGGACGGTGTGGATCGAGCTCGCCCGCGAAAAACACGCTGGCGGCCTTCAGGATCTCGTTCGCTCGGCGCAGTTGCGCAACCTCACGACGCAAGGATTTGATCTCCTCGCGCTCCTGGCTGCTCAGGACGTCTTTGCGCCGGCCCTCATCTGCTTCGGTCTGCCGGACATGTTTGCGAAGCGTCTCGCTCTCGATCCCGAGGTCCTTCGCAACGTGCGCAATGGGACGCCCAGACTCGAACACCAGACGCGTCCCGCGGTCCAGCAACTCCTTTGAATACTTCCTCGCATGTGCCATGAGCCGAGACTTCTCCCTCCGCCAGGCAAACCCTGGCCTCGAAGTCTCCGTCAAACACAGGATGGCTCACTCCCACCTCTTCCCCGGCGAAAGGGGAAGGAAACCAGCTCTGACGCAGATGAGCGTTGGCGGGCGAATGCGCGCCTGACCTACATCGCAGAGTCGCTCGGGGCGGGGCCCTCCGTGAGGCTATCCACCAGCCCACTCACCGGGCGGTGCCCCAGGGCTCCATGCCTTCGTAACGCCACGTCCTTCTTGGCGGAGTGCGTGGGCGTAGTCGGAGAGCTGGGTCTGGAAAGCCAACTCTTCGCGTGGGTCGGCGCCGGCGTCGTCGATTTCTGTGCGCCAGACGGCGAGTGCGCAGAGGGTCTCGGTGTGAGCGTCGTCGGTCCACCATTCGTCTTTGAGGTTGGCGAGGGCGCGAGGGTAACGGCCGTGTAGCGCGACGATCGCGCCCCACATCTCTTGCCGCCAGTCGGGGTTGCCGCCGTAGGGCTCGAGCAGACCGTAGGCCGAACCAGGCGCGACAGCACCAGGGGTCGATCCGAGCGTCGACCGCAGGTCGGCGCGTTCACAGCGGGCGAAGCCCGCGCACGCTACGAAGTCGTTGGTGTCTGACTGCGCGCATTGGTCGTGATGATGGAGACCGGTGTCGCCCAGCCGAAGGGCTGCACGCGGAGTGCAAGCCCACACGGAGACCCTAGTCGTTAGATGCTGCCGCGCCCATCTCTCGTCGTGGAGCGCCTCGTCGGGGCCGGCATCGGCATCTGGCTCTCGGCGAAGATGCGTTCGACCTCGCGCAGCCACTTGGCGGGGATCTCCTCCTCCAGACGCTCACCGGCGTTTCGGCTCCGAGGTCGCGGTAGACCCGCTGGGCGCCACCGCCAACCTAATTCGTTGGCCGTTTCGGGCCGCTCGCGGATGCTTCTATGAAGTCAAGGGCTGGTGGACGAGTTGCTTGTAGAGGGTTCGTGAGAGGTGGCGCTTGAGGGCTCGCATGGCTTCGCGTTTGGTCTTTCCCTCGCTGGTTCTGCGGGCGAGATATGTCTGTGTTTCGGGGTGGTGTATTGAGCGGCTGAGGGCGATCATGTGGATCGCGGCGTTGACTTGGCGGTCGCCTCCGCGGTTGAGCCTGTGGCGGATGGTCTGGCCGGATGAGGCCGGGATCGGCGCGGTGCCGTTGGTGCGTGCGAACGCGGCCTCGTTCTTGAAGCGCGCGGCGTCGCATGTCAGGAGCTTCGCGGCGGTGATCGGCCCGACTCCTGGCTGCTCGAGCAGCGTCGGGTGCAATACGCGGACGAGATCCGTGATCTCGCTCTTGTAGCGATCGACGGTCTCGCTCGTGGCTTTGATGCGACGCGCAAGATCACGCAGTACCGCGAGGATCGTCGTCTCCTGCACGCTCGCGTCTGGCTGGTTGCGCATCCGGGTCAGACGCCGGGCGAGGGTGGCTCCACCGCCCCGCCCGACGCGTTCGCGAAGCGCGGCCGGCGCGGTGGCGTGTAGTGCGTGCAGCTGGTTGTAGAGCCGGGTGCGCTCACCTACGCACGACTGGTAGGCGCTGAGGAGCGTTTGCAGTGCTCTGCGCTCGCCTGATCTTCTCGGCGTCGACAGGCCATCACCAGCGAGCACTCTCTTGGCTGCCAGGAGCGCGTCGATCGAGTCCGACTTGCCGCTACGACGATCACGCCGCCGCGGACGCTCAACCTCGAACACCGGTATACCCATGTTCTGCAGGTGTTCGGTCAGCGCCGCGCCATAGCTGCCGGTGCCCTCGACCCCGGCCCGCGGATCCTCACCGAGGCCCTCCAGCCATGTCGTGAGCTGCTGGTAGCCGGCCTGGCTGGCCGGCACCGCGAGCTCGCCGAGGACCTGTCCAAGCCCGTCAAGAGCTACGGCGACGTGCTCGTCTTTGTGTGTGTCCACGCCTGCTGCGATCATGAATTCTCCTCATCTCTCGGGTTTAGCTGGGTGATGTGGAGGCCGCCGGACAGAACTGTGTCGAGTGATGTCCAGGCTTCTATGAAGTCACGACGGCGTCCGTGAGCGGCGGCGGGAGACGAATCCGCGAGAAGGCACTTGCGGCCAGTCAATAACCGAGTCATCCCGCCGTCGCCCACACCCTCACGAGGGCCCCGGACGCCACCACGCGGCTGCGAATCCGCTACGCCCTACGGGCTCCGCTACATCGCAGCCGGCCTGCCAAACCCACACAGGCCCAACAGACACCCCGAACCTACACAGTCAATAACCCACGTGATGACCGCAGCCAGCATCGGTGCCGCCAAGGGCGGCGGGTACGCGTGCTACCTGGAGAACAAGACCGTGGAGCCCGAGCGCGGGGACTACTACCTGACCCCGGACGGCGAGCTTACGCAGGCCCCTGGCAGGTGGCTGGCCGACGCTGAGACCTTGGAGAGGTTGGGGGTCCAGGCCGGCGGGCCGGTGGATGGCGCGGATTTCATCGCGCTGATGGAGGGCCGCCACCCCGGCACCGGCCGTTGGCTGCGGCCGGAGGGCGCCGGCGGCGGCCGTGGCGGCGGGATCGATGTGACGTTCAGCGCGCCGAAGTCCGTCTCGACGGTGTGGGCGCTCGGGGACCCGTGGCAGCGCGAGCAGATCGAGAGCGCACACGCCAGGGCGGTCGAGCAGACGATCAACCGCCTGCGAGAGCAGGTGCCCGTCGTGCGCCGCCGCTACAGCGGCCAGGTCGTCGAAGAGCACGCCAAGGACGTGATCGCCACCGAGTACCGGCACACCACCGCCCGCGGAGTCTCCGGCGCCCAAGCCCCGGACCCGCAGCTGCACAGCCACGTCGTCATCAGCGGCGCCGTTCGTGAGGACGACCGGATCGTGGCGGTCGCGTCGCGGCCGATCTTCCGCAGCGCACGGGAGCTGGGAGCGTTCTATCGCGCCGCGCTCGCCGAGGAGCTGGTGCGGGAGGGGTACGCGATCGAGCAGGGCACCGGCAAGGACGGCCGCTACTTCGAGATCGCCGGTGTCCCCAGGGAGCTGTGCGACGCGTTCTCCGGGCGCTCCCGCGAGGTCGCCCACGCGGCGGAGCGCTTCCGTGCCCGCTACGGCCGCGCACCTGAGCGTGGTGAGCTTCGCAACCTCGCGCTTGAGAACCGCCGAGCGAAGACGCTGACCACACGCTCGGACCTCCAACGAGTGTGGACGCAGACCGGGCGCGATCACGGGTTCGGGCCGGATGAGGCCGTGCGGCTGGTCGGCACATCGGAGCGCCCTGCCACCGGGCGCGCGATCGAGGATCGGGTCGAGGCGAAGCTGATCGAGCAACACGCCGTGTTCGAGGAGCGCGACCTGCGCGCGGTCGTGCTGGAGCAGGCCGCCGGGGAGCTGGCGCCGGATCAGGCACTCGCCGTCGCGCAAGGGATGATCCGCGATCGGCGGGTGCTGACCTTGGAGGGCGGGCGGATGACGACGCTGGCGGTGCGCGCTCAGGAGCAGGCGATCGAACGCCGCGCCGCCCAGCTCGCCCAGCCCGCAAGCCGGGACGTTGGCGCGATCGCCCGCGAACACGGCGCTCGTGAGGTCGCCGAGCGGATCGGCGGGCCACTCAGCGCCGAGCAACACCACGCGCTCGAAGTCCTCACCGGACCCGAGCGTGCCGCGGTCCTCGTTGGCCCCGCCGGCACCGGCAAGGGAGTGGTGATCGACGCCGCCGCACACGCGGAGCAATACGCGGGGCGGGAGACGATCGGTGTCGCCGTCTCAGGCTCCACCGCCGAGCGCCTCGGCGCCGACAGCCCCGCACTCTCCGGGCAGACACTCACCCTCGACTCGCTGGTCGCCCGCGCGAACACGGGGACCATCCACGTAAGGCGCGACACCACGGTCATCCTCGACGAGGCAGGGATGGTCGATCACGAGCGCCTCGATGAGCTGACCGCGCTCGTGGAGCGCTCCGGGGCGAAGCTGGTCGCCGTGGGCGACGGCAAGCAACTCCCTTCGATCGGCCCCGGAGGCATGTTCGACCGGCTCACCGATCATACGCCCGCCGCCGAACTCGCTGACATCCACCGCACCAAGGGCCCCGCCGACCAGCGCGCGTGGCAAGCGCTACGCGCCGGGGAACCCGAGCGCGCGATGGCGCACTACGCCTCACGCGGCCAGCTACACCTCTCCGACACCCGCGAGCAGGCCGCGGAGCAAGCCGTACAAACATGGGCCTCGCTCACGGAAGGCCGCGATATCCGCGAGGTCGCGCTGATCGCCGACGCATCCAACCAGGAGATTGACAGGCTCAACGCCCGCGCCCAACACCTGCGCGCACAACGCGGCGAACTCGGCCATCCCGAGATCTCACTCCCCGGCGTCCACTACGGGCTACGGGCAGGCGACCTCATCGCGTTCACCGCGCAGCACTGTCCGAACGGGCAGCCGGGAGTCGAGAATGGTACCCGCGGACAGGTCAGCGCCGTCTACGACCAGGGCGTGACCGTCACGCTCGACGGATCACAACGTCGGGTGCAGCTTGCCGGAGAGGATCTGGAGTCGCTGAGGCTGGCATATGCCCAGCACGTCTACCGCCAGCAGGGCGCCACCGTCGAGCGCTCCGTTGTGCTCACCGGCGGCTGGCAAACCAGCAAGGAGACCGCCTACGTCGAGGCAACTCGCGCCCGGCACGGCACCACCTGGTTCATCGCACGCGAGGACCTCGGCGAGGAAGGACAGGACGCCAGGAGGATCACGAGCTTGGCGCAGAAGATGTGCAACAGTCGCGCCCAGACCCCGTCTCTCACATACCCGGAGCGCCTCGATCGCGGCTGGGCGCCAAGCCGCAACCCCCTACGGCTACGCTCCGCCCTCTCGCCGACACGCTGGCTGACCCGCACATCCAGCCGTGATACGCCCGACCACAGCTCGGGTCGCGCACGCTGAGCGATCCCCGATGGGAAAAAGCCTCACCTAAACTGGTTCGCTCGACCTCTAGCCCAGCAGCTTCTTGATCGCCTTACGCGCAAGCTCCTCGTACCTGCGCGTCGCCGCGTAGCCATCCTCGATCGACTCGATCACAACGCCGGGGGCCTCGCCGTCGATGGGTTCCTGTTGTCCGCTGTGGCGGGCCATGTCAGCTTTCAACTGGTGGCTGCGGACTGCCTTGACGGCTGCGTGATGGGCTTTCGCGGCGGCCTCGGCGGTTTTCACGAGCACGTCGTCGGCGTGTGGCTGGATGCCGAGTCGTGCGACGGCGCCGCGAGCCTTCTGGAAAGAGTCTTCCGCTGCGTGGATCAGCGGCCACATCTCCTCAGGTCTCGTCGCAGCGAGGGACAGGTACCGTTGCCGCAACGACGCTGCGTTGTCAGCAAGACTCTCAAGCGCAACCTGCACCTCTTCGATGTGCGCGGACAGACTGTCGGCGGCCTTCAGGCCGCGCTCGTGATGGATTTTCCGTCGGTCGGAGAA
Organism: uncultured Solirubrobacterales bacterium; assembly: GCA_963701215.1. Lineage (GTDB taxonomy): Bacteria > Actinomycetota > Thermoleophilia > Solirubrobacterales > Solirubrobacteraceae > Palsa-744. The sequence continues at coordinate 1,583,382 of OY969580.1, read as the reverse complement.
GTAGGTGCCGAGAATCGGAAAGCCTCCGACTGCGAGCAGGCTGGCGATCCACTCGACGGTGCTTGGGCCAGTGCTTGCGAGCGGGAACGGCACTGTTTCAAGCATCGCATCCGGATCGGCTGTCCCGTCCGCCTACACACACGCCCGCAGCATCGATCGGCCACCTGCCTGCCTACTTCTTCCTCCCCTTTGCGCGCGCCGCCGCTCGGCGTTCTTTCCGGTTGCCCACAGCGGCGACGGCTTGAGCGCTTCCCGCGGGCACAAATTCTACGACGCTGACCTTTCCCACGGGATCGATTTGGCCGATAAGTAGACCCTTCTCGTCGGCGAGCTTCAAGACATGGTGCGTGAGGAGGGTGATGAGTTCGTCTGTTAGCCGCTCCACCTTGGCGTGGGCGGCGGGGACATCGAGGTGAGGCGCAAACGGATTTCTTGCGTGCAGCAGGTCGCTGAGCATCCCCCATTCTCGGTTCCAGCGGTCCTCCGTCAGCGCGCCTTCGATTGGGCGTAGCTGTCGCAACTTGCCGGGCTCGTCGTGGGCACGGTTCGCTTTCGGCCAGTAGTCGGGGTTGGCATTTCGCGCGAGCTTCCGAGCCGCATCGACACTCTTGTCGGCGAGCGCAGTCGTGATCTCTTCTACCTTCGCGCGGTTGGTCACGAGGGATGCCATCACGATCAACTCGATCACGATTCTGAGCTGGAGTGCCGCGCTTTCGAGTGCTGGCTGCTTCGGTCCAGGCTGCAGGAAGGTGCGGGCCTGCTCGATGCGTCGATACATGTCTTCGAGGAGGCCAAGGTAGAGCTTCCGATCTTGCTCTGGGATCAGGTCGTCAGGTGCCATGGGCAAATGATGCACTGCATCCGGTTCGCGGAGGAAGGCAGCCGCGGGCAGATCCTGCTGGCGCTGGACGGATTCAACAAGAAGACGCAGAAGACACACCGGTCAACGATTGAGCGGCGTCTGGTGGATTGGCGGCGGCGGGGGGATCAGAAGCGCATCACGCGCGGCGGGCGTCCGTTGCACGGTTGAGACGTGCTAGCCTATCTCCAGAAAGAGATACCGCTGTAGGTATCGATGCCACTCAGAAAGCAGGCAAGGTTCATGCCCGAGCGCGATTTCCTGGACAAGATGATCGGCAAGCGCACGGCGCGCAACCCCGAGTTCCCGCGGTTGCTGGATGCGGCTCGCCGGCGCCGCGAGTTGCTGCGTGCCCTGGCCGGACAGCGCGAGGAGCAGCGGCGCTCGCAGACCGCTGTCGCCGCGGCGATGGAGACCTCGCAGTCCTTCGTCGCGCGCCTGGAGACCACCGCGGCCGACGCGAAGATATCGACCGTCGATCGCTACGCAGAGAGCCTCGGCTACGTCGTGCAGTACCACCTGATCCCAACTGCCCAGGCGCACAGCGCCCCATCAGTCGTGGTGCACGGGTAGTGGGTCAGGCTACGGCACCGGGCTTCCCTTGCGACCAAACACGGCGTCGGCCTCCGGAGCGTTGGGGGCGGCAGGGATCACTTCTACGAAGCAGTTGCGCTCGAAGAGGTTGAGGCTGTCCTGGTTGTTGGGGTCCACCAGTGCGAAAACGTCTGGGGTCCCAGGCCAGCGCCGGTTGATCTCGCGCAGCGCATCCAAGAGAACCGCGTCGCCGAGGCGCGCACCGTTCTTGTATTTGCTTCGGTAGTGCTCGCTGACGCCGATGACGGAGATGTACGGGAAGCTGTTGAGTTGCTGGAGCTGGGGGTTGTCGAACGCTCCGGGGTGGAACGCTGCTACACCAACTAGCCCTCCGTCTGGTTGCTCCAGCGTCACGCGAAAGGTGCCTTTGCGCTTGCCCGAGCAGTATTCCCGGACGATCGTGTGCACTTCCCCTTCGGGCCTGCGGCCACGTTTCCCGCAGCAGAACCGCTTGAGAGGCGCATACTTCTTGGGATCTACGGTAAGGGCGTCCAGCCTACCCTGAATCTCGGGCATGCGGACTGTTTTATCGACCCGAGCGGGTGAACTCCGATATTTGTCTTGCTTGCTCGTCCGTAACGTGGATGACTAGCGGCGCCCGAGCGTCGCTCAGTTTGGATCTGCCCGCGTCGATGACGGTGGGTCGAGGGCGACCGACTTGCTCGCGCAGCATTGCGTCCGTACGCACAGCGACGGCCTTCGCCGCCGAAAGGCCCACGTCAGCGACGGTCCGAAGCAGCTTGGCTGCCGTGTAGAGCGGGGAAATGGATTGTGTGGCCATAGCTCTCTTCCGAAATCCGTCCGAGCCATATGCTAGCGCAAGAAACCTATGCGATTTGCAGGGATTCTTCAGTCGTGACCAATGCTTTCCCGCAAAATCCGGGTACGCCACGCATCCGCCCGGTGCTGCTCGCCCGATCTGGGGCGTTGTGGGGCACAGGGGAGGACGCAAAAAGACATCCTCCCCTGCCTCTAACGTCCTCAAGCTGCAACTGCTCGGAGGGCACTCCAGGGTGGTGTTCTAGGCCGGGCCTTTACCCCGGTGACCCGTTGAGAGACGGAGATTGGTTCGATTCCAAGGCCCTCCGCAGTTGCTACCGGAGGACCAAACCTACTTGCAGGCATGTTGGTTGTCTACCCGGTGTGGGCTTCGTCAGATCGTGACGCTTTCCTGCGTAAGCGTCACGATCTGGATGTCTCCTACAGGGCACCATCGCGGGCTCTGGCGCGCCGCCTCACGCCAACACACAGCCCGGTCAGGCCCAGCGAGGCGAACCGCCAGCCCGTCGAGGATGTCGAGGATGGGGATGACGAACGCCGGGTCCTCGGCTTGGGGTTCGCGCTGGGGCCCGGTTCGCAGCGCGACGATCATGGCGACGACGCAATCGTCGGCGTCGACAACGATCGACCCGGAGTCGCCGGGGCGCGCGAAGGGTTGGCCGTCGCCGTAGACGAACCAGCCGCGCAGGTAGTCTCGGACGATCGGCGGTCCACCGGTCTGCGGGAGCACGACCTTCAAGGACTCCGGCGTAGGGTCCAGCAGGCCCTGGGTCAGGCCGGGAGTGTTGATCCCGCGCTTGAAGACGGTGACGAGATCGTCGTGCCCTTCGAGGTTTCGCGCACGCCCGGAGATGACCGTCTCGCGGACGACGTGCCCGAGCGTCACATGGCCGTCAACGAGCACGAGGCTGGCGTCGAGTCGTACCTCCTCGCACGGCTCGGCGGGGTGGCTGTCGACGACATCGCCGATCCGGGGGTCTCCCGAGGACGCGGCGCCCACGCCGGTGCCGAGGAGCACTTCGCGCTGACCAAGGGGATACGCAGCGGAGAGGCTTCCCACGACGTGCGCGGCAGTCAGCATCAGCGGACCGCTTCCGTCGGCGCGCATGACCGGCGCGCCGTAGGAGCCGACCTCATGCAGTTGCCCGTAGCGGTTCAGGCCGCCCGGGTAGATGCGGTCGCCGGGACCGACGCTGACAGGCCGCGGCGCCAGCTTCAGACGACTTGGTCGAGGCGGGCCACGGCGTTGATCGCGCCGTGCGCTTGCTTGACTCGGACCGTGAGCCCGCGATAGCTGGACGGAACATCGACCGGCCCGGTCGCTCCGACATCAAGGAACCAGGCGTCTCGCCGCTCAGGGTCGCGCCGCACAGCAACCGAGGAGAAACCGGCCTGCGCGCGGTGCGCGCGGTAGAAGTCCAGACGGATCTGCTCGCGTTCGCCAGGACTGATATCGATGAGGCTGCTCACACGCTTCATGGTAGCCGTCTTATCGGCGCCGATCAGACGGAGGACTTTCACCCAGCTCGGTCGGACCAACCACGAAGCCCAAGCGCTCCGTGCCACGACGCATACGCGCATCCAGCGTGACGAGCCGGCAACGGAGCATGCGCGCCAGTGCAACGTAGTTGGCGTCGTAGGTCTTCGCCCAGCCGAGCTCGTCAGCGACCGCCCACGCCTCCTGCGCGAGCCCATCCGGCTCCCGACGCCGCACAGGCGCCGAAAGCACCCGATCGCGCACCGGCTGGGCCTGCTCACGACGCAACTCGCCCCGCCAAACCATCGCGTGCAGACTGGATACGGCCTCGATCCACAAGAGCGGAGGCGCCACCAGCTCAAATCGCCGGAAACGCTCGAAGCCGACCGGATTCGAGGCAGCGGCAACCGCGACGCTGGCGTCGATGACGAGCTTCAACGCCCGAGCCGCGACAACGCTACAGCCGCGACCCAATTCGGTGCCGGCGACCCATCCTCCAGTTTCTGCCACTCAGGCGGCAGGGGCAGCATCGGATACATCTCGTCCCGCACCTCATCGACGGCGCCTGGATCGATCAGGTGCTGCCCACCTACCGTCTCAGCCTGCAGCCGGCCCTCGCGTATCCACCGACGGACCGTCCCGGGACTCCGGCCCACCCGCTGTGCTGCCTTGGCAACCGTAAGCACAAGTCGATGATACGCACCCGACCCGACGAAGCTCTGGAGCAGAGCTTGCCGGCCAGCTACGGGCGGGACAAGGTCGGGCGGCGATGATCCCGATGTTCCATCTTGCGTAGCCTCCATGCTACGCTCTGGGAGACCCGCAAGGAGATAACGATGAAGCAGACCGATCAGAGTGCCGTCTTCGCTGACTTCCTTGGCAAGACCTACGCCGGCGAAGAGGAGCGCACGTCCTTCGAGCGCGACCTCGCGAAGCTCATCGCCTCCGCCAAGCTTCTCAAGCAGTTGGAGGACATCCGCGAGGCCAAGCAGATGACCAAGGCCGAGGTGGCACGACGCCTCGGCGTCAAGCGACCCGTCGTCTCCCGACTGCTAACAGGCAAGGGCACCGTCCCCAACCTCGGAACCATCGCCGATGTCGCCGAGGCCCTCGACGTCTACATCGACGTGCGCATCAAGCCCCAGCCTCGCAGCGGCAAGCGCCACGCCGCCATTGAGGTCCACGAAGCGGTGGCCTGAGCGGCCTGACGCGCTCTCCGCCTCATGCAAGAGTCCGCGGACGTGGCGCCCGGTCTTGGCAGCCGTGTCAAAACCCTCGAAATCGCTGCCGCTGTTCGCGACTGCGCTCGACCGAGTCCGCCGCAGCCGGTCCCGGGCACGCCGCGTGCGACCTCTTGCCTCACGATGGTGAGGGGAAGTCGCTCAATCGGAATGGGCGCATACGCCCAAAGCCCCGGAAATCGCCCGTAAACCGGGGCTATTCGCCCGCTCGCGCCCGAGGCGGTGACGAGGCGAATCCCCAGCGTTCAAGCGGCGAAACGCCCAAATTGGCCCGTCGCCTCCCGGTGCCTCCGGAGCGAGAGGTCGCAAGTTCGAATCTTGCCGGGCGCGTGACCGAAATCCCGCGTATGGACACCTTCGTGCGCCCGAAGAGGCGATAGCCGCGAGCAGGCATCGTCGGCAGCACCGCGAGGGCATGACTGAGGTGCCGGACTACAACGTCAAGGTCGCTGCCCGGAGCGGCGAGGTCCACCTCCGGGTCGATCACGGCCTTACCGGCGCCGGGTACCCTCACCTCTTCTTGTCCTCATCGGCGGACTCCTCTTCACCGGCAACCGACGCCAACTCGGTGTCCAACCGGGTGTCGCTCAACTCGAACGGATCGCTGCTCGCGATCCGTTCGATCCGACGCGCTGCCTTGGTACCGATGCCTGTGCGAGTGAGGTGCGCAGGTCATCCAACGAAGGCAGATCGACCGGCCCCTCGGGCCTAGACGGCGCTACAGGGCGAGTCTGGCGAGCAGCTCCTCCAGGCCCTCGCGACCGTTGCGACCACAGTCGAGAAAGGAACCACCGCACGGCTCATCCGTTTGGGATGATCTTGACTGCCCAGGGGCCTTCACCCTCGACGTCAAAATCCTTATATGTACCCTCGTCGATAACAGTATGCCCGCTTGTTTCGTTCAGGGAGTTAACTAAAACACTCGACGGACCGGAGCTACTGTTGATGATAAAATTCGATTCGTGACATCCTTCGCAAGTCCAGGTAAGCAGTGATTCCGTTTCAATATTCACTGTTCCCAGGTTCTCGGTAGCACTACCTGTAAATTCTTTTGTCTCGTGTTCAAGTTTGCCAGCAGCTTCTTCCTTTTCCTTCTGTTCTTCGCGGTGTTTTTGAGCCGCTTCTTCTAGCGCTTTACGTGCCGATGCCTTCGCTTCAGCAGCCCTTTCCGCCGCTTCCCTCCTTTCGGTAGCTACACGAGCCCGTTCAGTCGCAGACTTTTCGACTTCTCCGTGATGTATTCGAGCCTTGGTTGCTTCAGCTTGAGCAACCAATTGCTCCGGGGTGGGGCCTGAAGGCTTGGAGGTTTTGGAAGAGGATGCCGCACCAATGCCGATCCCCACGAGCATACAGATGACTCCGATGGTGGCCGCACCCCAGCGGCGCTGCCACCACTGCAGCTTGGGAGTAATTGGTCCATCGAAAACCTCGGTCGGAGGCTCCGGTGGCGTGGGTCGTCTAGGGGGTTCTGGGTCGCTCATGGCCGATCGGACTTCTCGTCTTGCGACAAGACTATTTGAGATGCGGGGCTGAGTCAATAGTTCGGTTCGCCAATGCCATAACGTCGGGTCTGCCGCGTAGGATTGTGGAGTGATCGGCATGCAGATCAGCGCATGAACCCGAGCACGTCCGCGTCCTCTCGTCCTACGAGCAAGAGATGGCACGTCGCCGTGTACGAGACGGCCGCCGGGAAGCGCCCGGCGCTCGAATACCTCGGCGGAGCCGAGGTCCCGGATCAGCCGCGACGTGAGCTGCTGCTGACCGTTCTCGCGGTCGTGCAGATGGGGCCTTTGGAGTTCCCGACCGGCACCAAGCGGTGGCGGCTGATGCATAAGCCGGCCAAGAAGGGCGACGTGGACATGAGCGGCATCTTCGAGGCGCGCGACGAGCACAACCGTGTCCTCTACCGTCTGTTTTGCCTGCTCGACCGTAAGGCGCTCCCCCGCGGCCCGGCGGTTGTGCTGCTCGGCGGCGGCACCAAGCCTGACCGCACCGAGATGCCTCAACGCGTATACAGAATGATCGACCGCTGCCGGGAGGACTATCTGGCGACCCGCCGCGTCGCCCAACTCAAGACTTGGCCGGAGTGGTGGCCGCAGCCGCGCAGTTGAGCCCGGTGCCCGTCTTGCGTAGCTTTCATGCTACGCTAAGGGAAACCCGTAAGGAGACGACGATGAAGCAGACCGATCAGAGTGCCTTCTTCGCCGACTTCCTCGGCAAGACCTACGCAACCGAGGAGGAGCGCGCGTCCTTCGAGCGCGACCTCGCGAAGCTCGTCGCATCGGCCAAGCTTCTCAAGCAGTTGGAGGACATCCGCGAGGCTAAGAAGGTCTTTCAAAATGACTGGAGGCGTCGCCAGCAGAGGATTGAGCAGGCGAGTGTGAGGAACGCGGTGTGGATGTCGGGGTCGCGCTCGTAGCGGATCCGTAGGCGCCGGAAGTTGTGTAGGTGAGCAAAGCCGCGCTCCACGACCCAGCGGTGGCGGCCGAGGCCAGAACCGTGCGCTTTGCCACGGCGGGCGATGACGGGTGTGATCCCGAGAGCTCGCAGCAGCCGACGGTGCTTGTTGTGGTCATAGCCTCGGTCGGCGAGCAGCCGGTCGGGCTTCTGACGTGGGCGACCAACCTTCCCTTTGACCGGCCGCCGGTAGAGGTCTTCGATCAGCGGCAGTAGTTGGGTGACATCGTTGCGGTGCCCGCCAGTGAGGGAGATCGCCAGCGGGATGCCGCTGGCATCGACAAGCAAATGGTGCTTTGAGCCAGTGCGGGCACGGTCTACCGGGGATGGCCCCGTCAGGAGCCCCCCAAAAGGGCACGGATATGACTGGCGTCAACCGAGGAGCGTGACCAGTCGATCTTCCCCGCGGCGTTCAGCTTCACCAGGAGCTTCTGGTGAAGCGCGTCCCACACACCGGCCTTCTGCCAGGTGCGCAGCCGCCGCCAGCACGTCACCCCGGACCCATAGCCGTACTCGCGCGGCAGGTCCTCCCAGGCGATCCCTGTGTGCAGCACGTGCAAGATCCCGTTGAGCGCCAGTCGATCATCGATCGCCTTGCGGCCCGGATAACGACGACGACGCTCACGCACCGGGATCAACGACTCGATCTCCCGCCACAGCTCATCACTGATCTCGAATCGAGAGGGCACCTCCACAACCTCCAATCCTCGGGGACACACCCCACAGATTCAAGACCCAAACCCCAACCCCTTCATTTTGAAAGACCTTCTAAGCAGATGACCAAGGCCGAGGTGGCGCGACGCCTCGGCGTCAAGCGGCCCGTCGTCTCCCGACTGCTCGCCGGCAAAGGCACCGTTCCCAACCTCGGGACCATCGCCGACGTCGCCGAGGCCCTCGACGTATACATCGACGTGCGCATCAAGTCCCAGCCCCGCAGTGGCAAGCGCCACGCCGCCATTGAGGTCCACGAAGCCGCGGCTTGAGCGATCCGGCGCGCTCCCCGCCTCATGCGGGAGGTCGGGACATGGTGCCCGATCGGAATGGGCGCATACGCCCAAAGCCCCTGAAATCGCCCGTAAAACGGGGCTATTCGCCCGCTCGCGCCCGAAGCACCATTTGGGCGAATCCCCAGCATTCAAGCGGGGAAATGCCCAATATCGCCCCTCGGTCACCGACGCCTCCGGAGCGAGAGGCCGCAAGTTCGAATCTTGCCGGGCGCGTCGTGGAATCCTGAGCAACCGTGCGGGATTCTGCGGTAGGCGGCTCTCCCGCCGCCGTTCTCACCGCCGTCTGACCGACAGGGCGGATCGTCGAGGTCTCGGTTCACCGGGTCACGGGGTCTTGCGGTTGTCACAGAATCTCGCTCCGCGAGAATCCCCCCTGATGAGGCATCCCGATTACTCCCAGGCCGATGACGCTGAACTGCTGGTGCTCACCGCGAGCGATCCCGAGGCGTTCGGGGTCTTCTACGAACGGTTTGAGGCGCAGATCCTTGGGTTCTTCTGGCGCGCCACCGGTCGGGCGGATATCGCCGCGGATCTCACGGCGGAGGTCTTCGCGGCGGCGCTCGAATCCGCTGCCGCGTTTCGAGCTGAGTCCGGGAGCGCGCGGGGATGGCTGTTCGGGATCGCGCGTCACGAGCTCGCCGACACGTGGAGGCGCGGCCGGGTGGAAGATCAGGCCCGCCGACGCATGCAGGTGGCGCCGCAGATGCTTACCGACGAGGCGCTCGAGCGGGTCGAGGAGGTCGCGAGCCGCGCGTCACGCGATGCGTTGCAGTTGCTCGAGTCGCTGCCGGAGGACCAGCGGCTCGCCGTCGATGGGCGGGTGCTGCACGAGCTCGACTATGTCGAGCTCGCCGCGAACCTGGCTTGCTCGCAGAGCCTTGTCCGTCAGCGCGTCAGCCGCGGCCTGAGGGCGCTCAGGGCGCGGCTAAAGGAGACCGCATGAGCGATCTGGGTATGCCTGAGCTACGTCGCGCGCTCGTCGATGCCGCGCGACTTCAACACGAGACCGCACCCGGCCGGGTGGGCGAGCCGGGTAAGGCGCACATCAGGACGCGCCAGCGCTGGTCCGAACTGCGCACCTCGCGCTGGCACGCGGTGCCGGCGATGCTGCTGGGGCTCGTGTTCGCCGGGGCCGCGGTCGCTCTTGCGAGTGGGCTCATCTCCTTTGGAGCGCCCGCGACATCCGTGCCGGTGTTCGCCAACCCGCGCGCCGGTCTCGGCAGGATCGCGCCGGGGACCGTGCGCCTGCTGCCGCTCTCCGTGCCGGACCCGCACGGCGGGCTCCCGTGGGGAATGCGCGTGCTGAGCACGACGCGGGGCGTCGGCTGCCTGCAGGTCGGTCGTCTGCTCGACGGCAGGCTCGTCGCGCTCGGCCAGGACGGCGCGTTCGGCAACGACGGCCGCGCGCACGAACTCCCGCTGAGCACGAACGTCGAACGGCTCAACTGCTCGTTCGTGGACGGCCGCGGCCGGATCTTCGACAGCGTCACGATCAAGAGCCAGGCCGCGAGCGCGGCGCCGGGGGTGCACTGCGAGCCTCCCGGCACCTACGCACCGTCCCACCGCGCGGCGCTCAGCACGTGCCCGCTCGCGGACGAGCGCAACCTTTACTACGGGATGCTGGGCCCCGACGCCACCGGCCTCACCTACTCGGCCGGCGGCAAGAGCCACACCGTTATGACCGTCGGGCCCGACGGCGCCTATCTGATCGTCACGCCAGGAACGACCCACCGGTACTCCGGCGCGGCCGGGCAGCGCGAACGCGCGGGGCTTTACACGTCCGACGACGTCCCCGTCTACAGCCCGATCACCGCGATCCACTACCGCGACGGGGGCACCTGCCAACTGGTGACCGCCGAACGGTGGATCTACGGTCCGCGGGCCTGTGCTCCGCCGCTGCCGGAGCCGTTCGGCTGGGTCCAGGTAGGCGTGCCGACGCACGCGCAGCTGGCGACGCCGATTCACGCGACGCTCACCCATGACGCCGAAGGCCGGTGGGCGATCCGCGTGCGCTTCACCTCGCGGGTGGCGATCTCGAACCTGCGCGGTGAGTATCAGCTGGAGTGGCACGAACCGGGGACGGCTCCAGAGGCGTACGCAGCGGGGCCGATCGACGAAGGCGCAAGCGCCCGTAACAGCGGTCTGATCCCGCAGGGCCGGAACATCGCCGCCGGGCAGACTCTCACCAAGACCCTCGACCGAAACCGCTTCGGCCCTCGCCTAGCGCCCGGGATCACCACCGGCAGCGTGACCCTTGACTACACCACCGGACCGCCCATACAGGCCGAAGAAGACACCGCCAGGATCCCGGTGGGGACCTTTAAGATCAGAGTCCCGTAGGGGAGTTGTCCAGTCCGCGCGTGGCAGGAGCGAATCGCCGCGGGAAGTGCGCCGCGCGCGTGCTCGCGCGTGCTACCACTCGACCTGCACGCCGTAGGGGCGCAGCTTCTCGTCATGCGAGACGATGACCGCGTCCTCAAGGGTTGCCTGGGCGACCAGCAGGCGGTCGAACGGGTCGCGGTGATGCCACGGCAGCGTACGTACTGCCCGTGCATGGTCGATGCTGATGGGCAGGGGTACGGCTCCTCCATCCAACAGCTCCCTCGCGAACCCGTTGGGCGCGTCGAGCTTCCCGAGCGATCGCTTGAATCGCGGGTCGCGTCTCATTTCCCGGGTGAATTTGTTCGGGGCAGGCTCCGCTTGAGGGGGATGTTATGCGGCGATCACCTCCTCGGTGTTCGTCGTGGTTGGTGGAGCGGTCTTGGTGTCGCGTAGTTGGCGGCGTAGGCGCTCGATCTCGGCGACGGTCTTGGGGTTCATCTTCACGCCGCGCCAGCCGCGGGAGGAGAGCTCCAGCACCGCCCAGATCAGCGAGAGGGCGGAAGTCTCGCCGGGGAACCGGCCGATGACCTTGGTTCGCCGGCGGACCTCCACGAATGTTCGCTCGAGGAGATTCGTGGTCCTGATTCGCTTGCGGTGGGCGGACGGGAACTGTAGGTGGGTGACGAGCGCTGGCAGGTCCGTTTCGATGACGGCCATCGCCGAGGGGTAAGCCGTCTTGTAGTCGGCGATGATGCCCCGTAGCTCATGGGTCGCCTCGCCCGGGGAGCGCGCCTCGTCGAATGCTTTCCACCAGCGCGCCTTGACCTCTTGGTGGTGGCGCTCGGGCAGCTTTCCGGTGACGTTCCGAAGTGCGTGGACGGTGCAGCGCTGCTCCAGTGCTCCGGGCCAGAGCTCCCGCATCGCCTTCCAGATCCCGGGTGCTCCGTCGGCGATCACGAGCGCCGGCGCCCTGAGGCCGCGGGCGATCATGTCCCGGCCGAAGGCGAGCCAGCTGTCATAGCTCTCACGGCTCCCCAGAGCCAATCCGAGGAGAACCTTGCGGCCCTCCAGCGTGACGCCCCAGCACACCAGCACGCCCTCCGCCGGCGTGTCGTCGGGATGCAGCTTCAGATAGATCGCATCCAAGAAGCAGTAGACGATGTCGTGCTGCTCCAAGCGCCGCCGGCACCACTGGCGGTATCGCTCCCGGGTGTCCTCACAGATCCTGGACACCGTCGCCTTCGACGCAATCGACTCCTCGAAGACTTCCTGGAGCGCGGCCTCCACATCACGGGTGGACAGTCCCCGCAAGAACGAGCTGATCACGAGCGACTCCAGCGCGTGCGTTCGCGTGACGCCCTTGCCGAGCACCCTGCTCTCGAACCCCAGCTTGCTCGCGTTGCGCACCCGCGGACGCTCCAACGCCACCGAGCCGCTCGTCGTCTTGACCGTCCGCGGTTCGTGTCCATTGCGGTGGCTGACCGTCTCCTCAACACGCTCATACCGCCGGCGGCCGAGGAACTCCGTGACCTCGTCCTCGAGCACCTGCTGCAGGATCAGCCGCGCTCCCAGCCGCCCGACCGTCTCAATCGGGTCTTGCTCCTCGCCGACACCGGCCAGCACCTCATCCAGTTCTGAGCGAAACCTCTCGCTCGGGGCTACCTTCTCCATGCGGGCGTACCTCCATCGCTTGGTCTTGTCAGGACAAAGCGGAGGCTACGCCCGCAACCTCAAATCCCCCGGCTCATGAGACGCGACCTGATCGCGACCTCCCACACCACGGCCGCGCTCAGCAACACCTCGTTCGTGGCGTCAGTGAGCAACTCGTCGGCGTGCGTGCTCAGTCGTTTGTCTTCGTCGAGCAGCCACAGCGCGGCGTGGGTATCGGCCAGCAGCCTCACCGGGCGCCGAACGCCTCGGCGATGTCCTCGGGAAGCTCGTCGAAGTCATCGGCCATGTGCACGCGGCCGCGCCACGCGCCACGCGCCGACGCCAGCGAGCGAGGCTCCTCCACGACAGGCACCAGTCGCACTGCCGGCTTGCCGTTGCGCTGGATGACTACATCCTCACCGGCTTCGGCGCGTTCCACGAGTTTGGAGAGGTGTGTCTTAGCGTCATGCATTCCCACGCGGGCCACTCGCCAATCCTAGCATTGCTTAGCTAGCCCTAGTCCATAGGATGGTCAATCGACTGCCGGCAGTCACATCAGTGCCCGCTCGCGTCGAGCCCGTCCCGTCTCGATCGAGCCGCACCTTCAAGCCGGGTGGCGAGTAGAGGCATCGTTGTCCAAGTCCTCCCCGATGAGCGTGAGTGCGACATCGAGCTCGACCCGACACCGCCTTGTCCCCGCCCACGCAGAGCCCTGAGAAGATAGCTGCGTGCAATCCCCGCCCGATGCCCGTTCGCGAGTCTCGACAACCGGCCTGAGAGGGGTCTTCAACGACGCCCGCCGCGACCCCGAACTGGCTGTGCTCGAAGGCCTGCACGCGCTCAAGCACGCGCTCCGCTTCGGTGCACAGGTGCAGTGCGTGATCGTCACCGAGCCCGAGCAGGTGCGCACACTTGCGCAGGCGCTTGCGCCCGACGTCGCGGAGGGCATCTTTGCCGACGCTCAGGCCGTCTCTCCCGAGGTGTTTGCGGCCCTCGCCCCGCAGGCTCCTTCTACCGGCGTGATCGCCATCGCTCGGCGTCGCCGCGTCGATGTCGCGGCGCTGCTCGTCGATACCCGTCCCGCGCCGATTGTGCTGCTCGAGCAACCTCGCAACCTGGGGAACCTCGGCGCGTGTGTGCGCGTCGCGGCCGCCGCTGACATCGCGGGCGTGCTCACCACCGGTATCCACGACCCGTGGGACCCCGCCGCGCTGCGCGGCTCCGCCGGCCTGCACTACGCGCTGCCTGTCGCGCGACTCGGCGAGGACGCGCTGGCGGGGCTTGGCAGTGCGCGGCGAGAGCTGGCGGGCGCCGGGACGGGCGCGGCCGGCGAGGACACTCGCCCGCTGGTCGCTGTTGACCCTGACGGTGAGGATCTGCGTCCCGATCAACTCCCCGCTCGCGCGATCCTCGCCTTCGGCAGCGAGCGCCAAGGGCTCTCCGAGGAGCTCTTGGGTCGGGCCGATGCTTTGGTCCGTTTGCCGATGCGCGAAGGCGTCTCGAGCCTCAACCTCGCCACCTCAGTGGCTGCGCTGCTCTACGCCTGGCGCTTGTCCTGACCCTTGCCGATCCGCTTGGTGCTCCACCAGCCCCAGCCGCCCACGGCGAGCACGGGCGCGACGTACATCGCAGAGGTGTACCAGTGGTAGAGGCACGCGAACACGGCCATCCCGTAAAGCTACCACGCTCGCCCACGGCTGGACCCTGCCGCTCTGGCGCCCCGGTTGGGGCTTGCCGCGCCGGGCGTGTATAGGCTGAGAAGTTGTGATCCCTCCGCCTCCGCTCGCGGTCTCAACCGAGCTGCTTGCCGCCATCCAGCTCGGGCCGCTGATGATCCTCGGCCTGCTCTACGCGCGGCGCGTGCGCACGCTTGCGCTGGGCGGGCGCCCCGTGCCGGGCTGGCGGCAGGTTTGCTTCTACTCGGGGTTCGTCGTGATCGGCGCCGCGCTGACCTCGCTTGGGAAAGCCAGCCAGGAACTGCTGTACGTGCACATGATCGAGCACCTGCTGCTGGGGGACGTCGCGGCGCTTTTGATCGTGCTCGGACTCACCGCCCCGCTGATCGCGCCGATCCTCAAGATCCGCTTCTTCGACCGCCTGCGGGTGCTCGCCAATCCACTGATCGCGTTCCCCCTGTGGACGATCGACCTTTACGCGTGGCACCTGCCGGTCTTCTACCAGGCGGCGCTTGAAAATTCTTGGGTGCATGCGCTCGAGCACACGATGTTCCTTGGCTTCGGGATCAACATGTGGATGTGCCTGTTCGGGCCGTTGCCGATGCCCGCCTGGTTTGGGAACCTCGGGAAGCTGCTCTATATCGTCGCTGTGCGACTTGCCGGGACCGCGCTTGGCAACATCTTTCTTTGGTCTGGCACCGTGTTCTATCCCTACTACCTGCACTCGGACTCGCTGCACCACATCTCCCCGCTTGCTGATCAGAACCTTGCTGGGGCGATCATGATGATCGAGGAGAGCTTTTTGACGATCGGCCTCTTCTGCTGGCTGTTTCTGCGCACCGCTCGGGAGGCCGAGGAGCGCCAGGAGCTGCTCGACTTCGCTCGTCTGCATGGGGTTCCGCTCAGCGACAAGCGGGCTGCTCGGGCGGTTTCTGCCGGCCGCGGGGCGGAGCTTCGGCGGCGGCTTGAACGCCGGGTGGAGGTGGGCGATGGGTCGGCTACCCCCGCCATGACTTCCGACTCCTCCTGACGGGGGAGGGGGAGGGCTGGCCCTCCCCCTCCCCCGTCGCCCCCCACCCCCTCCCTTTTTTAATTTCGTCGCTTTCGCCTACGATGTGGGGGTGTGTGTTGGTTGCGCTATGGCGGCGGCTTCGGCCGCCAGCGGGTTTCGGACCTGGCTTCAGACCCATCACATGGGGTGGCTTACGCCTCGTCGTATGCGCGCTTTGACGCTTGCCGCCATGTGCGCCGCCGGGCTTGTCTCCACGATCGGGGTCAGCGGCTCCTCGATACCCACTGCACCCGTGCACAGTGCTCCCGCGGCAGTCCACTCCGCCAGCGCGCGCTGAACGGCCGCTGGCCCACACATGACGCGCACCCACGCTAGCGGCGCAAGCCTGCTAGGGCACCGTAGGCCAAGCGATACAAGGACGCAGGGAGCGAAGTGTGCTCGGCACACGAGCGACCGAGGACGCCGTAGCGCGCCGGCCTACGGTGCCCTAGCCTCCGGCCACAGCCGGCAAGATCGTCAGCTCGGCGCCGTCGGCCACTGGCGTCTGCAGGCCGTCCAGGAAGCGGATGTCCTCGCCGCTCAGGTAGACGTTCACGAAGCGCCGCAGCGAGCCGTCCCCGTCGGAGATCCGCTCGCGTAGCTCTCCGAAGCGGTCGAACAGGCCGTCCAGCACCTCTTGTACGGTCTCGCCTTCGAGTTGCGCCTCGGTGGCCCCCTCGGCAGCGGCTCGCAGCTGCGTGGGGATCTTCACCGTCACCGACACCGGCCTCAGCCCCTCCCGCTGCTGCTGCTCGCCAGCGCCACGTCCCTTGTGGCCGTCTGGAAGTGGGGCTCCACCTTGGTCTCGAACTCCTCCACGCTCGGTGCGATCGTGTGGGTCTCGAACCGACCCCGCACTGCGTCCAGTGTCTTCAGGCCCTCGCCCGTTATGACAAGCACCACGCGCTCGGAGGGGTCGATCTCTCCGCGCTTGGCGAGCTTTGCCAGGACCGCTGTGGTTACGCCGCCGGCGGTCTCCGTGAAGATGCCGGTGGTCTGGGCGAGCAGCTCGATGCCCTCGCGGATCTCCTCGTCGCTGACCGCGTCGATCGAACCGCCGCTCGAGCGCGCCTCCTCCAGGGCGTAGGGGCCGTCCGCGGGGTTGCCGATCGCCAGAGACTTGGCGATCGTGTTGGGCTTCACCGGCCTGCACACCTCCTGGCCGGCCGCGTACGCGCTCGCCACCGGGGCGCAGCCCTCGGCCTGGGCGCCGCTCATGCGCGGCAGCTCGCCGCTCACCAGGCCGAGCTGGCGCCACTCCGCGAAGCCTTTGGCGATCTTTGTGAACAGCGAGCCCGAGGCGATCGGCACCACGCAGCGGTCGGGCAGCTCGAAACCGAGCTGCTCGGCGATCTCGAACGCGAGGGTCTTTGAACCCTCGGCGTAGTAGGGGCGCAGGTTGATGTTCACGAACGCCCACTCGCGCTCGGCCGAGAGCTCGGTGCAGAGGCGGTTGACGTCGTCGTAGTTGCCTTTGACCGCGACCAGGCGGGTCCCGTAGACGCCTGTCGCCAGCACCTTCTGCTCCTCCAGGTCCGCGGGGATGAACACGTAGGAGTCGAGGCCCATCGCCGCTCCGTGCGCCGCCACGGAGTTGGCCAAGTTCCCGGTCGAGGCGCACGCGATCGTCTGGTAGCCGAGCTCGCGGGCTCGGGCCGCCGCGACCGCGACAACGCGATCCTTGAAGGAGTGGGTGGGGTTGGCCGCATCGTTCTTGACCCACACCTCCCCCAGCCCCAGACGCTGCGCGAGGCGATCGGCGCGAACCAGTGGGGTACAGCCGGCCGGCAGCCCCGTGCGCGAGGCGAGCCGCCCGGAGGGGCCCGGGGGTCCGCCTGCGAGGGGCAGGAAGTCTGCGTAGCGCCAGATGTTCTGCGGGCCCCCCTGGATACGGCGGCGCAGCTCCTGCACGCCGCCGTCGACCAGGCGGCTGTGGTCGTAGCCGACCTCCAGCGGGCCGAAGCACCGCTCACACACGTACAGCGCCTCCAGCGGGTACTCCGCCTTGCACTCTCGACACTTCAGGTTCCTGGCAGCCACCTCGGGCTCCTTTCGTCGTCTTCGCCTTTTCCCGTGTGGCGTAAGACGTGAAGCCCGCCACACATCTGTCTGGAATTGGCACCTTCCGCGTTGGGACGCGGTGGTTGCCGGGGCTTCGTCGGGCCAGTCCCTCCACCCCTCTTGATGTGTACTGCTGCTGGGCAGTATATCGGATGCGAGGCGGAACGGCATTAGCCCGCCTGCCCTGGTAACGCTTGCGCGCGCGCGGTGTACGCAGGTCTGTGAGCACCCCCGTGCACGACCCTACGAGAACCCTGCCGGAGCGCGACGAGAGCGGGCGCGAGCGGATGATCGCGCAGACGCAGCAGCCAGGGCAGAGCGAGGAGGACTTCGACCTCGCCTCGCCGGCCGTCAAGAAGCGCATGTTGATCATCGTCAACCCCTACGCCTCCACCGTCTCCGACGGCCTGCGCCACCTGGTCGTGCATGCGCTGCAGGGCCGCTTCGAGGTCGACGCCGTCGACACCGAGGCCCGCGGGCACGCCACCGAGCTCTGCCGCGAGGCCGCCCAGGAGGGCTACGACGTGGTCGTCGCCTTCGGCGGGGACGGCACCGTCAATGAGGCCGCCAACGGCCTGCTCGGCTCCCCCACCCCGCTGACCTGCCTGCCCGGCGGCTCGGCCAACGTGTTCGGCAAGATGCTCGGCATCCCCGGGGACCTCGTCGACGCGACCGAGCACCTGCTGGGCATGGCCGACGACTGGCGCGTGCACCGGGTCGATCTCGGCGTCGTCAACGGGCGCTGCTTCACGTTCGCCTCCGGCCTCGGCCTCGACGCCTCGGTCGTGCAACGCGTGGACGCCCGGCCGCGGCTGAAGGCCCGTCTGGGGCCCTGGTTCTTCACATGGGTTGCCGTCGGGACGTTCGCCCGCCGCTACCTGGTGCGCCCGCCGCGCCTCAGCATGGACATCGGCGGAGAGCAGTACCCCGGGGTCACGGCGATCGTCCAGAACGGCTCCCCCTTCACCTACTTCCGCAACCGCCCCATCGAGATCGCCGACGACGCGGTGCTCGACTCCGGCACGCTCTCCACGAGCGTCCTGCGCCGCGCCCGGCCGATCGACATGCCATTCATCGCCTGGCGCGCCTTCTCCCGCCGCGCGCGCCTCTCCCGCCACCGCCAGATCACAGCCCTCTCCCCCGCCACCGAGCTGACCGTCCGCAGCGCCGACGATCGCCCGCTGCCGCTGCAGGTAGACGGCGACTACCTCGGCGACGTCGCCGAGGCGCGCTACTCGATCATGCCCCGGGCGCTCAACGTCGTCGCCTGAACCTATCCGGCGGCGCCGGGAGTCACTCGGTAGGCGTCGAACACCGACTCCGTGTTGCGCAGGCGGTTGATCGCGCCCTTCAAAGAGTGCGTGTCGGCCACCTCCACTACGAAGCGGTTCTTGACCATCGGCGGGTTCGACAGGCACCGCGCTTCGACGATGTTCGCGCCCGACTCCGAGAACACGCGCGAGAGGTCCTCCAGCAACCGGTGGCGGTCCCACGCGTCGATCTGGATTTCCACGACGAACGCGCTTGACTGCTCGCCCTCCCAGTAGACGTGGGTGAAGCGTTCGGGGTTCTTGCGCAGCACCGTGGCGTTCGGGCAGTCCTCGCGGTGGATCGTGATGCCCCGCCCGAGGGAGATGTAGCCGACGATCGGGTCCCCCGGCACCGGCCGGCAGCACTTCGCCAGGCGCAGCATCACGTCCTCCACGCCCTCGACCTGGATCCCGTACTGGCCCGAGGAGCGCGTCGGACGGCGCGGGGAGCGCCCCACGCGCAGCAGGTCGCTCGCCGCGGTGGCCCCGCCGTCGGCGGCCTCGCCCCGCTTGAGGCGCTGCATCACCTTGTTGACCACGATCTTCGGCGAGACCTTCGCGGCGCCCAGCGCGATGTAGAAGTCGTCGGCCTTGCGGAAGCCCATCTCGCGGATCACGTCGGCCAGCAGCGCCGAGCCGGTGATCCGCTGGGCCGGCAGGCCCTGTTTCTTGAGGTGCTCTTGGAGCACCTCGCGGCCGGTGTGCTCGGTGTCCTGGCGGCTCTCCGCTTTGAACCACGCCCTGATCTTGTTGCGCGCGCGTGTGGTCTTGACCATCGCCAGCCAGTCCCGCGAGGGGCCACGCTCGCGCTTGGCGGTGAGGATCTCCACGATGTCCCCGCTGCGCAACTCGTAGTGCAGCGGCACGATCTTGCCGTTCACACGTGCCCCCACGCAGCGGTGGCCGATCTCGGTGTGCACCTCGTAGGCGAAGTCCAGCGGCGTTGCGCCCGCCGCGAGCGACTTGACCTCGCCCTTGGGGGTGAACACGTACACCTCGTCCTCGAACAGGTCGATCTTCAGGCTCTCCATGAACTCCTGCGGATCGGAGGCGTCCTGCTGCCAGTCGAGCATCGAGCGCAGCCACTTCAGCTTTGCGTCCTCCGGCCACGTGGAGGCCGCCTCGCGGCCCCCCGCGCCACGGGCGGACGGTGCGCCGTCGGCAGGGGTCGAAGGCCCGCCCGCCGGCTGTCCACCCGCCTGCCCGGGGTGGGCGGGTCCTGTGCCCCGGCGCTGCTTGTACATCCAGTGCGCCGCCACCCCGAACTCCGCCATTTCGTGCATCTCGTCGGTGCGGATCTGGATCTCAAGCGGGCGCCCCTCCGGCCCGATCACCGTCGTGTGCAGCGACTGGTACATGTTGAACTTGGGCATCGCGATGAAGTCCTTGAAGCGGCCCGGCAGCGGCTTCCACAGCGAGTGAATCACCCCCACGGTGCCGTAGCAGTCCTTCACGGAGTCCACGATCACGCGCATCGCGGTGAGGTCGTAGATCTCGTTGAACTCCTTGCCCTTCTTGGTCATCTTCGAGTAGATCGAGTAGAAGTGCTTGGCGCGGCCCGCGATCTGCGCTTCGATCCCCACCTGGCGCAGCTCGCCCGTCAGGTACTCGCCGGCCTCGCTCACGTAGCGCTCGCGGTCGTCGCGCTGCTGGGCCACGAGGCCCTTGATCTCCTGGTACTTGCGGGGGTGCAGCGTCGCGAACGCGAGGTCCTCGAGCTCCCACTTGATCGCGTGGATCCCCAGGCGGTGCGCGATCGGCGCGTAGATCTCAAGCGTCTCGCGCGCCTTGTCGACCTGCTTCTGCTTGGGCATCGCCTCGATCGTGCGCATGTTGTGCAGCCGGTCGGCGAGCTTGATCAGGATGACCCGCACGTCGGTGGCCATCGCGACCATCATCTTGCGGTAGTTCTCCGCCTGCGCCTCATCGCGCGAGTGGAACGTGATGCCGGTCAGCTTCGTGACGCCGTCCACCACGTTGGCGATCTCCTCGCCGAAGCGCTCGCGCACCTCCTCGATCGAGGCCGAGGTGTCCTCCACCGTGTCGTGCAGCAGCGCCGCGCACAACGTCTCGGTGTCCAGGCGCATCCCCGCGCAGATTCTCGCCACCCCGACCGGGTGCACGATGAACTCCTCGCCCGACTTGCGCCGCTGCGCGGCGTGGTGCTCGCAGGCGAACACGAACGCCTCCTCCACCCGTGCGCGGTCGACGTGGACGGCGGAGTCCGCCGCGTGCTCGGAGACGATCGCGAACAGGTCGCCTAGCAGTCGCCGCTCGAGCTCGCCCAGGTGCTGGCCGACCCAGGCCTCTGAGCTGTTGGCATCCGATCGGTTCGGCTGCGCGTGCTCCGCCGCCGGTGCTGGTGCCGGCGCCTCCGCCAGCGGCGGATCGGCGGTCAGCTCCTTGACCGGGCTCTTCGGCTCCTGCGCGCTCATGACTAAAGGGTAGGGCAGCGACTGGGCGAGTTGAACCTGGAGCCACCGAGACAGGGCTGAACATCCGGTGCCGGTTGCGACCGCGGATCGGTGGGATGCTGGCCGGACCGGGGATGCGAGCCGCAGGCGAGTGTCTCCCGGCTCCGGTCGAAGCAGCAGCGCGGCCCTACGCGAAGAGGACCAGCTCCTCCCGATCCGTCGCAGAGGGGCTCGCGGGCCGATCGAGCTCCCCGGGCTGGGTGTCCGCCGAGGCGGGCGCCTGCGCCTCGACCTGCGCCTGCGCGGGTTGGGCGTGGCGCAGCACCAGGCGCGGTTCGCTCACGCCGCCCCACTCGTTGACCTCCAGGGCGAACGTTGCGTCCGCCGGCTTGCCGTCGCTCACCGGCAGGCTCGCACCGCCGCCGAACGCCACTGCGCGGGCGCGCACGCCGTCCGCGAGCACCGTAAAGCGCACGTGCCTACCCTCCCCCATCGCCCGGCGCTCGGCGAAGCGCGCGCCCCGCACCAGCAGCGAGACCGCGGGGTTCGCGCACCCGAACGGCGCCAGCGCCCGCAGCTCCTCCGCGAGCTCCATCCCCAGCTCTCCCCCTGCTACGACGGCGTCCACGCGCTCGCTCACGACCCTCGCCTCCTCGCTCAAGACACGCTCGGTGTGTGCTGCGAACGCCTCTCCAAATCCTTCCAGTCTCCCGCGCTCGATCTCCAGGCCCGCGGCCGCTTCGTGGCCGCCGTGGCGCGCCAGGTGCCCCGCGCAGGAGTCCAGCGCGCCGAGCAAGTCGAAGCCCGCGATGCTGCGGCCCGACCCGCGGCCCCGCTCGCCCTCCAGCGCAACCAGCACGAACGGGCGGTGGTGGCGCTCGGCCAGGCGCGAGGCGACGATCCCGATCACCCCCGGGTGCCACCCCTCGCCGGCGAGCACGTACCCCGCTCGCTCCCCGGCCGCGGCCACCTGGCGCTCGGCGTCGAACAGAATCCGCTGCTCGACGTGTCGGCGCTCGTGGTTGGCGCGGTCGAGCTCCGCCGCGATCGTCTGCGCGCGCGCCGGGTCCTCGGTCAGTACCAGCTCGAGGCCCGCGTCCGCGCGGTACATCCGCCCCGCCGCGTTCAACCGCGGCGCGAGCGCGAAGGCCACCGTGCGCTCGTTGACCTCGCCTGCGGAGGACCGCGCCACCGCCAGCAGCGCGCGTAGACCCGGCTTGGCGGTGCCCGCCAGCGCCCGCAGTCCGCGGCGCACCAGGGCGCGGTTCTCGCCCAGCAGCGGCACGACATCCGCGATGCTCGCCAGCGCCACCAGGTCGAGGTCCTCGCGCGGGTCGTAGCGCAAGCGCGGGGCTTGGTGGTTCTCGCCCGTACTGAGGGGAGTCGATCCTCGCGGGGCCGGGGTCGCGGCACTCGCGCCGTCCGGGTCCTCCCACAGGCCGAGGGCCAGCTTGTAGGCGACAGCGGTCGCGCACAGGTCCGGACAGGGGTACCCGCACACCGCGGGGTGCACGATCGGTGCCTGCGGCAGCGTCCCGTCTGCGCGCCGGGCGTGGTGGTCGCTGACCACGACCTCCACCCCCAGGCTCTGCGCGAGGTGCACCTCCTCGACAGCCGTGATTCCGCAGTCCGCGGTAAGCAGCAGGCGCGTGCCGCGCGCCGCCAGGCGCTGCACCGTGCGTGCGTTCAGCCCGTAGCCGTCGCTCGCCCGATCGGGCAGGTACCAGTCCACGTCCGCTCCCAGCGCTCCCAGCGCGCGCACGAGCACCGCCGTGGAGCAGATCCCGTCCACGTCGTAGTCGCCGTGCACGGTGATCCGAGTGCCGGCGCGCGCGTGGGCGTGGATCGTCGCGAGCGCCACCTCGATGCCCCTGAATGCGGCCGTCGGGTGCTCCTCCTCGGCGGCTAAGAACGCCCGCGCGTGCTCGAGCTCCGCGAAGCCGCGGCGCACCAGCACCTGGGCCAGCGCCTCGCTTACCCCAAGCTCGTGAGCGAGCTCGCGGACCTGCGGCTCAGGGCACGGCGCGATCTCGAAGCGGCGGGGTGGGTCGGCAGCCATTCCAGATCCACCCTACGGATGGGTCTGGACGGAAGGTTGTCGGAACGTGTTTCGAAAAGACCGGCACGCCTGGATGCGCCCCTGGACCTGCGCTGGATCGCCACGGAACGGCTCGCACGTGCCACCAGCATGCGCTTCGCCGCCCCGCGTCGCCCAGCTTGGTCCAGGAACGCCCCAGTCGCACCGCCTATTTCAAAACACGTTCTCAGGCGGGCGCGCTGACCGACTGTCGGCCGGCCTGTTCGCGGCGCAGACCCTCGAAGTAGACCGCCGCGATCCCGAGCAGCGCACCGGGCACCGCGTAGAGCACCACGGCGACGTCCGTCGCCTTTTCCCCGGGCACCAAGCCTGTGCCTTTGACGCTGGAGATCACCATGCCGACCACGATCGCGCCAACCAGCGCGCCGACGAGGGCACCCACGATCCCGCCCCAGAAGCGGTCCGGCAGGAAGATCGTGTAGTGCCACAGCGCGAGACCCATCATCACCCAGCCGAGAAGTCCCATCAGCGACCCCGTCCGTGGGCGCGGGGATTCATCCGGCCGGGCCGGCGGGTCGGCGCGACGCCGGAGCGGGCGCGGGCGGGCACAAAGTGGTGAGCTTGCACTCTGAGCATCACCGTGCCCTCCCGTGGCGTCGGTTGCGCGGACGCTTCTGGCGCTTGGGCTGTTCCTTGAGCACCAGGTCCTCGGGGGTCAGATCGGCCGCGGGGTCCTGCGGCGCCTGCGAGGGCCGCGGCTGCGCGGGCGCCGCAGCGGGGGCTGCCTTCGAGGCACCTGTCCTGGGGGGTGGGGGCGCCGTGCCGGTGGGGGCGCCCGACGACGGTGGAGGCCCACCCACGCGGCCGGCCCGACCGCGCCTGCCGTTGCCCCTGGCGCCACGGCGACCGATCGCAGAGCTGCCGGCGGGGCCGGTGAGAGCCTGCTCGCCGTCTCGCTCGATGTCGAGGTCGCGCACCATCTTGTCGAACTCTTCCTGGGAGACCTCGTCTCCGGCTCCTGCCGGAGCGGGAGTCCGGTTGCCGAGCGCCCCGGCGCTCCAGCTCGCGGCACCCGAGCGCTCCTTGCGTGGCTTGCGCACCGGCTCCACGTCGATCGGCGTGCCGTCGAGCGCGGTGGCGTACGCCGGCACGTAGCCGAGGTCGCGCACCAGACGCGCGCGGCGGTTGCGGTAGGAGCCCTCGCGTTCCTTCCAGTGGGTCAGCACCGGCGAGGCGATGAAGATCGAGGAGTACGCCCCCGAGGCGATCCCGACCATCAGCGCGAACGCGAAGTCCTTCAGCGTTTCCCCGCCGAACAGCAGCAGCGCGAGCACCGGCAGCAGCGTGCAGAAGCTGGTGGCCAGCGAGCGTGTGATCACCTCGGACATCGAGCGGTTGACGATCTGCGAGAACGCCGCGCGCGGCATTCGCGGCACGTTCTCGCGCACACGGTCGAACACAATGATCGTGTCGTACAGCGAGTACCCCAGGATCGTCAGCAGTGCCGCGACCGTCGAGGTCGTCACTTCGCGGCCGGTGAGCGCGTACACGCCCGAGGTGATCAGCAGGTCGTGCATCAGCGCGATCAGCACCGGCACCGCGTACTTCCACTCGAAGCGCAGCGCGATGTACGCAGAGATCACGATCAGCGAGGCGATGATCGCGAGCACCGCGCTGTTGGCCACCGACTGCCCGAACGTCGGCCCGATCGAGGTGTCCGAGGTCGACCCGGGTCGCAGCGTGTACGCCTTGTTGAGCGTTTCCTCGACCGACACCACCTCGATCGGCGTGAGGTGCTTGAGCGAGATCTGGTAGCCCGAGCCGCCGATGTTCTTGTCGCCGGTGAGCTTCTGCACCTGGGCGTCTCCGAGTTTGTCCGCGCGCAGCACCGTGCGGATCTGTTCCTCGGAGGCCGGCTTGACGAACCCCGTCTCGATGCGGGTGCCGGACTTGAAGTCGATCCCGAAGTTCACCCCTTTGGCGCCGATCGCGAGCGCCCCGATCAACAGGATCGTGCCCGACAGCGAGAAGAACCACTTCGAGGCGCCCATGAAGTCGAAGCGCAGCGCCGCCCGCCGGCGGGCGGCGCCGAGCATCGCGGGGTGCCCCACCAGGCGCGAGCGGCCCATCGAGCCGAGCACGGCCTGCGTGGCGAGCACCGCGGTGAACAGCGAGAGCAGCGTGCCGATGCCGAGCGTGAACGCGAAACCCTGGACTTCGGCGGTGGCCAGCGCGAACAGGATGAACGCGGTCATGAACGTCACCACGTTGGCGTCGACGATCGCCGCGAACCCGCGCTTGTAGCCGGCGGCGATACCCGCCGGGATCGAGCGCCCAGCGCGGATCTCCTCCTTGACGCGCTCGAAGATCACGATGTTGGCATCCGCGGCGATGCCGATCGTGAGGATCAGGCCGGCGATGCCCGGCAGCGTCATGACGATCGGGATCGCCTTGATCAGCGCGAAGTAGTAGACGCTGTAGATCGCAAGGCCCGCGATCGCGACCATCCCCAGCACGCGGTAGAAGGTCAGCAGAAACAGGCACACGATCAACAGGCCGGCCAGCATCGCGAGCAGGCCCTGGCTCAACGCCTGTTTGCCGAGCGTCGCGGAGACCAGCGATTTAGCGATCAGTTCCAGCTTGATCGGCAGCGCGCCGGACTGCAGCTCGTCGGCGAGGTTCTGCGCGGAGGTGAGCGTGAAGCCGCCAGTGATCTCCGAGCCGTTGCTCGCGTCGATGCCGGTCGGGTACTGCGTGTAGTCGACCGAGGGTGCCGTGATCACCTGTTCGTCGAGCACGATCGCGAAGTGCTGCAGCGCGTTGGCCTTGGTGACGCCCGGCAGCTGGGCGTCCTGGCCGCGTTCGGCGATTTCCTTGGTGACACGTTCGAAGACCTTGGCCCCGTGTGAGGAGAAGTCGAAGTTCACGTCCGGCAGGCCCGAGCCGGAGCCTTCGTTCTGGAAGCCCTGCTGGGGGTTGTTGATGTCTTCGCCGCTCAACACCGGGTTGTCGTTGAGCACGTAGAAGCTGTTCGGTTCGGGCTTGTTGATTTTGCCGCTGAATTCTTCGGGGTGCGCCTCGACGAGCACCGTGCCCGGGTTCACGCGCACGGCCTTCACCTTCGCGTCGGCGGGCGGTTTGTAGCCGTCGGAGTAGAGCTCCGCTTCCGTGTCCACCGGGCCGCAGATCGGCTTGTTGCCGGGGCAGAGAACCTTTTCGTGCTTGGTGTCGAGCAGGTACCACGAGCCGTAGATGCAACCGTTGACCTGCGCCGGCGTGCACCCTTTTTCGAGCGTTGTGTCGTTGCGGCGGATGATCGCCGGGCGTTTGGCGGCGCGTAGGACCGCCTGGTACTCCGTCAGGCCGGCACGGACTGAGGCCGGTTCGGCACCGCCGGTGGCGGCGCGGTTACTCGGTTCCGTCGTGCCCGAGGGGCCGATCACGTTCGGCTCCCAGTCGTAGAAGTTGAGCTGGGCGACCTTGCCGACCTGTTCCTGGGCGCGCTTGGCGCTGCTCACCGCCGGCAGCGAGACGTCGATTTCGTTGCGGCCGGTGGTCTGGATTTCCGGCTGGGCGACACCGAGCTGGTCGACGCGCTTGCGCATGATGGCGATCGTGCGGTTGAGCGTTTCGGAGTTGACCTTCGCCTGGGCGGTCGGGATGCCCTTGTAGACGAGCGACACCCCGCCCTTCAGGTCGAGGCCCAGGCGGGTCGGCTTGGTCGCGATCACGACCGCCGAGACCGCCAGCAGCGCGGCGACCAGCAGCAAGACCAGGGAGTTGCGGCGACGGTCGCTCATCTCAGATAGAGGCTAGCCGCGCCGACGCGCCGCCTCGCCGGTAGCGCAGCCGGGCAGTCTCGAGCGGCGGAGGACCCGTGCGGCGGCCATGGGAGCAGCCCTAAGGGCGGCCTGTCGATCCCACCAGTGGAAACGCGAGGCCGGGTTGGAGGCTCGGTGGTCACCACTGAAGACTACCTGTCGGGAGTGAGCACGAGCAACAGTCCGCCCTCGTCGTCGTACGCGGGGAACATGTCCGCGCGGGCGGTCGCGGGCATGTCGCGGTCGCCGTTGACGCGCACCGGCTTGCCCAGCGCGCGCACCCCCCACTCGAGGACCGTCCCCACCGGGTCGTCTCCGTTGGAGAACTCCAGGCCGAGCGCCTGCGCGACGGGCCGGCCGATCACCGCTTCCTCCTCGAGACCGGTGAGCGCGAAGGAGTTCTTGCCGCAGCCAATCACGCGCCCCTCGCGGTCGCAGACGAAGAACGCGGCGTCCGGAGCCGGGTAGTAGTCGTCGAGCAGTTCGAAGAGGAACGCGAAGCCGCACCTCGAGCAGCCCTTGGGTTGGCGGGTGAAGCCGAGGTTGCGGTCCAGCTCGCTGTAGCGGTGGCCGCAGTTGGGGCAGATGAAGGGATGTGTCATGGGCGGGGGCTCTACTAAGAGTAGGGAAGGCGCCAAGTGGAGGTCCCGCCCGGGTGGGAGGGCACCAAGCGGAGCCCCGCCCTGGCAGGCAAGGCACGGCGGGCCCCGCCTTGGGGGAGGCGCCCAAGCGTAGACCCCGCTTCAAGGAGGGCATCGGGGAGACCTCAGAAGAGAGCCGGCCCGGCGCTCCCGGCCGTGCCCGCCCGCCCACTCGCGCGCCCGGCCTGCCCAAGACCGTCGGGGACCTCCAGGCCGAGGTGCGCGAACGCCGCGGGGGTGGCGGCGCGGCCCCGCGGGGTGCGCTTGAGCAGCCCCTCGCGCAGCAGGTGGGGCTCGTAGACGTCCTCCAGCGTGTCCTGCTCCTCACCCACCGCGACCGCGAGCGTCGAGAGGCCGACGGGGCCGCCGTCGAACTTCTCGCAGACGGCGCGTAGGATCGCGCGGTCCAGGCGGTCGAGGCCCCGCTCGTCGACCTCCAGCAGCTCGAGTGCCGCGCGCGCGGCGTCGGCGGTGAGGACGCCCTCCATGCGTACCTCCGCGTAGTCGCGTACGCGCCGCAGCAGGCGGTTGGCCACGCGCGGGGTGCCGCGGCTGCGCGCAGCGATCGCCTGCGCGCCGCCCTCCTCCAGGGGAATCTCGAGGATCCCGGCGGAGCGCCGGACGATCGCCACGAGCTCCTCGCTCGCGTAGGGCTCCAGGCGCGCCTGGATGCCGAAGCGGTCGCGCAGCGGCGTGGTGAGCAAGCCGGTGCGAGTGGTCGCTCCGACGAGCGTGAACGGGGGCAGGTCGAGCGTCACGACGCGCGCCCCGGCGCCCTGTCCGACGGTGATCGGCAGGCGGCGGTCCTCCATCGCCGGGTAGAACGTCTCCTCCAGCGTGCGCGGTAGGCGGTGAATCTCGTCCACGAAGAACACCGAGCGCGGCTCCAGGGCGGTGAGGAACGCCGCGATGTCTCCCTTTCGCTCCAGGGCCGGCCCCGCGGTCTGCACGAATGGCACCCCGAGCTCCCCAGCGACGATCTGCGCAAGCGAGGTCTTGCCGAGGCCCGGGGGGCCGGCGAGCAGCAGGTGGTCGAGCGCCTCCCCCCGCGCGGCCGCGGCCTCAATCGCGACCGCGAGCTGCTCGCGCAGGGCGGACTGGCCGACGAACTCGCTCAGCCGCCGCGGGCGCAGCGAGAGCTCGAGCTCCTCCTCGAGCTCGTCGT
Source organism: uncultured Solirubrobacterales bacterium (assembly GCA_963701215.1). Taxonomy (GTDB): domain Bacteria; phylum Actinomycetota; class Thermoleophilia; order Solirubrobacterales; family Solirubrobacteraceae; genus Palsa-744. The sequence goes on along the minus strand of OY969580.1, from coordinate 1,554,818 downwards.
GCTCGTCCAGGTGGGGGGTCTGGATGCGAGTCACGTCACGGCTCCCCGCTCACCCCGCCCGCGCGGTGCGCAACGCTTGGGAGAGCAGCTCCTCGGCGCTCGCGCCCTCGGCGCCGTCGAGCAGTGCCTCGGCCTCGCTGTGGGAGTAGCCGAGCTCCAGTAGCCCGTCGCGGGCAAGCGTGCGCGGGCTCTCGACGCGGCGGGCTTTGATCGCGCCGCCGGCTGTCCCGACCCCGGCGCTCACATCAAGGTCGGCCACGACCCCGACCTTCTCGCGCAGCTCGACGATGATCCGCTCCGCCGTGCGCTTGCCGATCCCGGGCACCGCCTGCAGGCGTGCGGCGTCGCCGGCGGCGAGCGTGGCGAGCAGCTCGCGGGGGGTTCCGGCGGAGAGCACCGCAAGCGCGACCTTGGGACCGACGGCCTGCACGGAGAGCAGCATCAGGAAGAGGTCGCGCTCGGGCTCGGAGTGAAAGCCGTACAGCGCCAGGGCGTCGTCGCGCACGATCAGGTGAGTGTGCAGCGTCGTCTCGCCCCCCACGGGGGGTACGTGGCGCAGCGTCTCCGCAGAGACGGCCGCACGGTGGCCGATCCCGCCGCAGAGGACCACGATGTGGTCTGCGCGGCGCACCGCGACCTCACCTCGCAGCAGCGCGATCATGCGCGCCCTTCAAAGCTCGTTATAGGGCACGCAAAAGAAGACACGATCACCGCGCCCCCACCCCCTCCGCTTCGGCGACGGCGAACGCGAGCGGCGCGGCGTTCAGGTGGCAGAGCGCCACCGCCAGCGCGTCGGAGGCGTGGTCGGGCCGGGGCAGCTCTGGCAGGCTCAGCAGCGTCTGCACCATCCGCGCCACCTGGTCCTTCGCCGCGCGGCCGTTGCCACAGACGGAGGACTTCACGCGCTGAGGCGTATAGGAGAAGCACGGCACCCCGCGCTCCCCGGCGGCAAGCATCGTGACTCCGCGCGCGTGCCCGACTGCGAAGGCGGTCTGCACGTTCTGGCCGAAGTACAGCTGCTCCAAGGCCATCGCGGTGCAGGCGTGCTCGTCGAGCAGCTCCAGCACCCGCCCGTGCACCCTCGCCAGGCGCGCCTCCAAGGCGAGGCCGGCAGGCGTGTCGATCACGCCCCCGTCGAGCGCGGCCAGCCGCCGGCCGCGGCGGGCGACCACGCCGTAGCCGGCGTTGGCGAGACCGGGGTCGATGCCGAGGACGATCACAGGCAGTGATTCTGCGCGGGCGGTCGGACGCCTGCTCAGCGGACCCAGGGCGCGGCGCCCGACGCCCACAGGTCATTCAGCGCGACGGCGTCCTTGTAGGTGTCCATGCACTCCCAGAAGCCATCGTGGCGGTACGCGCGCAGTTGGCCGTCGGCGGCGAGGCGCCGCAGCGGCTCGCGCTCGAGTACCGAGTCGTGGGCTAGGTACTCGAGCGCGCCGGTGCGCAAGCAGAAGAAGCCGCCGTTGATCCAGTGCTCTGAGCGAGGCTTCTCGTGGAAGCCGAGCACACGGCCGTCGGGCCCGTCGAGCTCCGCCACTCCGAAGGGCAACTCGGGGCGCACGACGGTCATCGTGGCGAGCGCGCCGTGGCCCTCGTGGTAGGCGAGCAGCTGCGCGAAGTCGATGTCGGCGAGCCCGTCGGCGTAGGTGACGCAGAGCGAACCCCATTTCGCACACGCACGCGCGTCACGCGCGGTGTGGGGTCCAAGAAGTTCACGCCCATCCCCCCCGGTAAGGGGTCCCGAAAGTTCAAGCTCACCCTCCACGACACGGGGTCCGAAAAGTTCAAGTCCAGCCCCCTGGCCGTCCGCGTGGGCGTCCACTAAAAGCTTGAGACGACCACCCGTAGGGGTGTCGAGGCCGGTGTCCACGCACTGCACCTGCACTCCCTCCGGCCAGTGACAGGCCGCAACGAAGCGCTCGATCAGCTCACCGCGGTAGCCGGTGGCGAGCAGGAAGTGGCGAAATCCCTGGGCGGCGTACAGCTCGATCACGTGCTGGACGATCGGCCGCCCGCCGATCTCCACGAGCGGCTTGGGGATCTCCCGGGTGCGCTCGCGCAGGCGTGTGCCGCGCCCGCCGCAGAGGATCACGACGGGTGGCAGGTCCGTCTGGTTCATTGGGGATCGTCCACGTGTGTCGGTGGCGCCACCGGGCGCGTGCGCGCCGGGCCTCCTACCCGGCGGCAACTCGTGGCGCGCCCGGCAAGGGCGCTCATCGGGCGCAGGATGTTCGACGCGGTGCGGTGGGTGGGCGGACTATCCAACTACCCGCGCCAGCAGCTCGGCGGGGGCATCGAAGTTGGCGTGTACCGCGGAGACGTCGTCGTTCTCTTCAAGGGAGTCGATCAGCTTCATCAGCTTCACGACCTGGCCCTCGTGCTGGATCGGCACGAGGCTCGAAGGCCGGTAGGTGAGCTCGGCGCTCTCCAGCTCGATCCCGGCCTCCTCGAGCGCGCGGCGCACCGCGGTGAAGTCGCCGAGCGCGGTGATGACCTCGAAGACGTCCTCGTCCTCGGAGAGGTCCTCCGCGCCGGCCTCGACGGCGACGAGCAGGTCGTCCTCGGTGTAGCGCGAGGCGTCCACCACGATCACGCCCTTCTTGTCGAACAGGTACGCCACCGAGCCCGGCTCACCGAGAGAGCCGCCGTATTTGGTGAAGAGGTTGCGCACGTCCGGGCCGGTGCGGTTGCGGTTGTCGGTGACGGTCTCGACCAGCAGCGCCACGCCGGCGGGGCCGTAGCCCTCGTAGACGACGGTCTCCAGCGCGTCCGCGTCACCGCCCTCGCCGGTGCCCTTGGCGATCGCGCGCTCGATGTTGTCCTTCGGCATCGACGCTGCCTTGGCCTTGCGGATCGCGTTCTCCAGAGCCGCGTTGGAGTCCGGGTCCCCCCCGCCCTCACGCGCGGCGACCGTGACAGCCCGCGCCAGCTTCGTGAACGCGGCCCCCCGGCGGGAGTCCACGACAGCCTTCTTGTGCTTGATGCTCGACCACTTGGAGTGCCCTGACATGGCCTAGAGCTTAGGGCCTCTCCCGGCAGGCACGCACGTCTGGATGCGCCCGATTGCCTTCGTGAGGCTTTGTCCTCGGGCTCGACTTGGGCCCACCAAGCCTTCGCCCTTGCGTCCGTGCCTCACTCGACACTCGACCGCCCCAGCCGCACGCGCCCACCGCGAGAGACCCTTAGGATGCGAAGCGCGTGGACGCTCTCTCCCCAGACATCTTCAAGGCCTACGACATCCGCGGCCTGTACGGCGAGCAGCTCGACGGCGACACCGCCGAGCTGATCGGCCGCGCGTTCGCACGGGTGCTCTCCGATCTCGAAAGCAAGCCCACCGACGAGCTGCGCGTGGGACTGGGGCGCGACATGCGCCTGACGGCGCCCGAGCTCGCGGGGCGCTACCGGGAGGGCCTCGTCGCCGAGGGCGTGCACGTGCTCGACGCGGGGCAGGTGGGGACCGAGATGCTCTACTACCTCGTCGGCTCGCGCGGCCTCGATGGCGGACTGATGTGCACGGCCTCGCACAATCCGAAGGCGTACACCGGCGCCAAGCTCGTGCGCGAGGGGGCGCTCGCGCTCTCGGGGGACAGCGGCATCCAGGACATCCGCCGGCTGTGCGAGGCGGGACTGGAGGCGCCGGGGGGAGAGCGTGGATCGGTTGAGGAGGTGGACGTCGCCGCGGAGTTCCGAGAGGCCGCGCTGCGCTTCATCGACCCGGAGACGATCCGCTCCGCGGAGGCGCCGCTGAAGGTCGTGGTGGACGGCGGCAACGGGATGGCCAGCCCAATGGTCGGTCCGCTGCTGGAGCGCCTGGGGCTCGACTTGACCGAGACCTACTGGACCCCGGACGGCAGCTTCCCCGACCACGAGCCCAACCCGCTGCTGCCGGAGAACCGGCAGTTCGTGATCGACAAGGTGCTCGAGACCGGCGCGGACCTCGGGATCGCGTGGGACGGGGACGCCGACCGCTGCTTCTTCATCGACGACACCGGGCGCTTCGTGGACGGCGACTTCCTCACTGCGCTGCTGGCGGAGTCGCTGCTGGGCAAGCACCCCGGCGAGGCGATCCTCTACGACGTGCGCGCCTCACGAGCGGTGCCCGACACGGTCACTCGGGCCGGGGGCACGGCTTATGTGAACCGCGTGGGCCACGCGTTCTTCAAGACCCGGATGCGTGAGGAGGGCTCGCTGTTCGGCGGGGAGGTCTCCGGGCACTACTACTTCCGCGACTTCTACTGCGCGGACTCCGGCACGCTGCCGGCGCTGCTGATCCTCGAGCACCTCTCGCGCACCGCCCGGCGCATGTCCGAGCTGCTGGCGCCCTACCGCGAGCGGTACTTCATCTCGGGGGAGATCAACACCGAGGTCTCAGACCAGCAGGCCAAGATGGAGGAGATCGCCGCGCGGTACGCCGACGCCGAGCAGAGCCGCCTCGACGGGATCTCGGTCGACTACGAGGAGTGGCACTTCAACGTGCGGCCCTCCAACACCGAGCCGCTGCTGCGCCTCTGCCTGGAGTCGCTGCGCTCCCAGGAGGACATGGAGCGCCGCCGCGACGAGGTGCTGGGGCTGATCCGCTCGTGAGCCCTCGCAAGGTGGCCAAGCCCGACGCGGAGCCAGCCACCACTACCAGGCCGGCCGCAGCCACCGCCAAGCCAGCCAAGTCCACCGCCAAGCCAGCCCGCGGCGCGGCCGGCGCGAAACGTGGTGCCCGCGCCACCGCGAAAGCGGCCAAGCGGGGCGCAGCGGACGAGGCCGCCGCTCTGGAGCGGGCCGCGCAGGAGGGCATCCACCGCCTGGCGGTTCCCACGCCGTTCGCGGTCGGACGCGTCAACGCGTACCTGATCGAGGACGAGCCACTCACGCTGATCGACTCGGGGCCGAACTCCGCCAAGGCGCTGGATGAGCTCGAACAGGCGCTGGCAGCGCGGGGGCACGCGATCGAGGACCTGGAGCTGCTGGTCATCACCCACCAGCACATCGACCACTTCGGCCTCGCGGCGATCCTCGCACGGCGCTCCGGCGCGCAAGTCGCCGCCCTGCAGGGCCTCGACCACCGCCTGCGCGACTTCCGCACCGACGCCGAGCTCGACGACCGCTTCGCCGCGCGCATCATGCTCCGCCACGGGGTCCCCACCGACGTCGTCACCGCCCTACGGGCCGTCTCGGCGAGCTTTCGCGCGTGGGGGTGCACGGTCGAGGTGGACCGCCCGCTCGCCCCGGGTGAGGCCCTGGAGCTGCGCGACCACACCCTCACGGTCCTGCACCGGCCCGGGCACAGCCCCTCGGACACCCTCTTCTGGGACGAGCAGCGTTCGCTGCTGATTGCCGGCGACCACCTGCTCTCACACATCTCCTCCAACCCTTTGATCGCGAGGCCGCTGGAGGCGGAGGGCGACTACGAGGGACCCCGCCCGCAGGCACTGCTCACCTACATCGACTCCCTGCGCAAGACCCGCGCGATGGACGTGGAGCTCGTGCTCTCCGGCCACGGCGTCCCAATCACCGACCACGCCGCACTGATCGACGAGCGCCTGCGCCTGCACGAGCGGCGCGCGGAGCGCATCCGCCGGCTGATCGCCGAACGGCCCCGTACCGCCTACGAGCTCGCCTGCGAGATGTGGGGCAACGTCGCCGTAACGCAGGCCTACCTGACGATCTCCGAGGTCCTCGGCCACATCGACCTGCTGCTGCAAGACGGCCGCGCGGTCGAACACGAGCACGACGGGATCGCGCGGTTCGCGGCCACGTAGCGCTGCGCAGAATCGATCTCGCCCGGACGGGCCTCAGATGCCCGGGAACGAGAACGTGCGCTAAAGTCTATGACAGTTCGCTGATCGTTCGTACAGGATCTGCATGGTCGGCAGGGCTGGAAGCGAGGGTCATATGGGGTCGCATCAAACCGGGAGAGGGCCGTGGACAGCGCCACCGCCAACCCGCATCTGAACGTCTTCGATCCCTATAAGGATCTCGGGCGCACGCACGAGGACCAGCTCACGCGCGCCGCGATGATCGTGTTGCGGCTGGTGCCGTTCGCGCGGGAGACACTGCTGCGAGCGATCGGCGAGCCCTCGCAGAGCGAGCTGCCCGACTGCACCGTGGACATGCAGGCCACCCACATCGTCGACGCCTCCGAGGAGAGCGCCTCCGGCGGGGAGGTCAAGCGTGGGCGACTGGTCTCGGTCTTCCTGACCCCCGACAACGAAGCGGCCGAGCCCGACGGCGAGGTCCGCGACACGAGCCGCGGGCAGCGCTTCGACGGCGTCCTGCGCTTCGACCCCGAGCTCGTCGTACTGCTGGAGAGCAAGGTCTGCACCCGCTGGGCGCGGCGCAACGGCCACCGCGTCGGGGAGCTCAACCTCGGCAGCGCGCGCTTCGCGCAGCGGCGCACGTGCGTGCTGCGCTGGCACGACCTGCTGGAGTCGTGGTGGCGGCTGGTCGAGCTCGGCGTCCTGGCCCCCGTCGAGCGCGCGCTCGTGCAGGACATGCTCGCCTACGCCCACCAGGACTTCGCGCACCTGCTCCCGTTCGGCTCGCTGCGGCGCGTCGGCGAGGACCCCGTGCGGCGCAAGTGGCGCCTGCGCGCGCTGCTGCGCGAAGCCACCGGCCTCGCCCCCGAGCGCATCGGGCTCGCGCACGTGCGCCTGGATACGGCGCTCGGCGCCGTCACCGTGCAGCGCGCCGCACTGGACTTCGACGGACAGGAACTGCTGCTGCACATGTGGCCCGGTGAGCTCAAGCGCCAGGCCGATCACCTCTACAGCTCCGGGCTCGCCACACGCCTCGGCGAGCTCGACGCCACCTCCGGACCCTGGCGCGTGGAGCCCCAGCCACAGCTCGGCTTCCGCAACGCTCCCGCCCGCACCCGCGTGTACCTCACGTGCCGTCTCGACGCCGCGACCTACGTGCACCGCTGGCAGGGCGAGGATTTCAAACAGGTCGGCGCCCACCCGCCCGACACGATCCTCACAGAGCTGTGGCCGTGGATGCTGCGCCGCCGCTACGCCTCCGCCCGCGACAAAGCCCGCCTGGAGGCCTTCCTGCGCACGCTCGGGCGCCGCGCCGCGCACCTGCGCCCGTCGCTGCACGTTGCCCGCGCGTGGCCATTCGAGGAAGCCAGCCGGCTCGACGACGAGGGCCTGCTCGCAGGGGAGATCCGCGACGCGATCAACCTTGTGCTCGACCTGCTCGAAGAGCCCCCGATCCCCGCGCCCGCGGACACCGGACAGCCTCCAGAAACAGCCGGTGCACTCGGTCGTCTACGGTGAGCTGCGCATGGGGCGCCCCCGCGGGACCTCCGCCCCACCGAATGGCCGTCGAGCACCGCGAGAATCTCCACCCTCAGCGATCCCCGGGGCTGCGTCAGCGCTTGGGCTTCTTCTTATGTGTCGCTTTCTTGCGTGTCGCTTTCTTGTGGTGCTTGGCCTTCTTGCTCTTCGGGCAGCCGGTGACCGCGATCTTCGTGGCCTCGTGGATTTCCGCGCCGTTCTGCGCGACGAACTCGGTTGGCATCGTGAGCTTCGTCTTGCAGAGGTTTCCGTGCGCGGCGAGGGCGGAATACTGGCCCTCGGGAAAGGTCAGTTCGAAGCTGCCCACTGGCTGATCGGGGACCGTCTTGAATGTGCTGCTCGTGATCCCAGCCTTGTCGATGAATGTCGTCCCGACCAGGTCGATCGTCACGCCGTAGCCCTGCAGCACGATCACGAGCGATGGGAATGCTTCCCCGCCGTGGCTGACGAAGTACGCGGGGCCTTCCAGGGGGACGGGGATCAACGGGGTGATCGCCTTCCCGCGCCCCACGATCGACCCGGGCGGGCACCCCGCGGGGTCGGCATCGAACTGTGCGCTGGTACACGCCTTCTGCAGCGTCGTGAGCCTAGAGGGCAGCTGCTTGGGGAGTTCAACTTTGACCTTGGCGATGTTCGCCTGGGAGCCGAACGGCGCAACCGGGTAGGTGAGCTTCACCGCGAGGCTCTCACCGCTCGCCCTGCTCGTCTTCGCAGAGGTCGAGACCGAGAGTTTCGGAGCGAACTTCAGGTACGCGCAGTTCGTGACCTGGAACGGCACGCCGATCGTGTCGGTGGTGTTTTCGCTTGAGTGGATCGTCCCGGTGACTTCCATCTTCGAGCAATTCGTCGGGTTGAACTGGAAGTCGTTGCGGGTCGTGATCGCGTTGACGTGCTGGATTTCAAGGGGGATGCCTTCGATGCTCGTCGGGATCGCATCGGGGGTACCCGGGGGGTCTGATGTGATCGTGATCGCGGAGGTGATCGGGTTGACTTCGATCTTGCCCCGCACGAGCACACAGTCACACGCAGGATGGTTGTGAACCGTTTTCGCGAGGTCGAACGGGCCGGCCTTCGCCGGGACCTCGAACGTCAACCCGAACGGCGCACACCCGGACGTTCCAACCGTGCAGCTACCACTGCCGTTATACGGGCCGGTGAGATAGAACTTCCCGCCCTTGACGGTGTAGGGAGTGCCGCCCACCCCCACGGCAACCGTGGTTTCTCCCACGAGACTGTCCGGGCCGCAGGCGCCCTGGTTGGCCTGCGGTTCGGGGCACAGTTCGACGTTCGAGAGGATCCCCGACAGGCCCGGAGGCAGATGCGCTTCCACGGACTGCAGGTTCTGTTCGCCGTCTTGGCGGGTCATCGTCAGCGTGAACGGCGAGAACCAGCCCGCGTTGACGCTCAGCGCACCACCCGTCAACGACGGGCTGAACGGCAGACTCGCACCAGGACACGGGCTACCGCCCGGTTCGCTCAAGGTCTTCGGGCCACTCGTGATATCAAACGTCGAGCTGACATCGCTCGGCTCGTTACCGGACCACGGCGCGAACGACGCGTTCGTCGTATAGGCGCCGCAACGCGACGGGTTCGCCAGCGGCGCGCGTTCCCCACCGAAGAAATGCAGTTCGGCGTCTTCGAACGGCACCTGTGGACTGTTTGCAAAAGTCGATACGATCTGCCCCAGCGCCTGGCAGGTCTGACCGGCGATCACTTCACCCGCGCTCTTGCACAGCTGCACTTCGCCCGCGAGCTTCGCCAGCACACCGGCCGTAGGATCTTCGGCGACGAGATACATCGCGAGCAACGAACCAAACGGGTTGGATTCCTGCGCCGCCAGGTACACAAAGCCTGTCAGTGGGTTCGGCAAATCGGGTGAGTGGATCGTGACTTCGCCGATCTTCGACGCGTTCGTACAGAAATTGATGCCGGGTTCCAACGGCCCCTCTTCGCCGGCCTGCAGCGCGTCGATACCGCCCGGGACACGCGGCGTGAATCGCAGTTCGCCCGGCGGTTTGCTTTCGCCGGGAAGGTAGCCGACGAGGCCCTCAGAACAGGCTTCCAAACCATCCCCACTGGAAGGATTGATCGCGACACCCGCCGGCAACGCAACCACGATGTTCTTCACATCCGACGCAGACAGCCCTTCAGAGTCCAGGTCCACGGCCTGCGGGACGTGCACGTCAACCCTCAAGCCGCTGGGCTTGCTCGCTTCCTGAACATCGGGTGCCACCCTGACTTCCGGCTTGAACGGCAGGTCGTTGCAACCATCCAGCGCGGGCAGCGATTCGCTCGGCAGGGCCGAGGTGAACACACCCTCTTGCATCCAGGAATCCGCTTCCACGGTCGTCTGCAACGGGCCCGTACACGACGTCGGCAACATCAGGAAGGGTGGGGGATGCTCTTCACCGAGACGGGTGCAAGGAGGCAGAGTTCCTTCGTTTTCAACACTGTTGTAGAACTCTTCGTCGTCGATGCAGCTCCAGCCGCGAGAGTTATCGTGGCGCGGGTCGCCGGGGACACCCCAGAGCGTCACGCTGCTCGAAACGAACGTCACGGTCTGCGTGATGTTATCGACGCTGACCGTGACACCGTAATCGGAACCGCTACGCACAGAGGTATCGAGGAATACTGGGGTGCGTTCGAAGTAGAAACCGAACCGGGCCGGCTCCCCGATCAATGGTACAAGGTTGAACAACGGCACGACAAAGTGAAAAAGATTGTTCTTTCCGAGGTTCGGAACAAGGACGCTTACCGCAGCGACCCCCACCGCCGTTTTTGCCGGACATTCATCCCATCCATGGTTCCCGAAGTTGTGCAAGAACAGTGTTTCCGAGCACTGCGGGAACACCGTCGGGTTACCGACCAAGCCCGGCGGGAGCTTGAAGTTCAAGTCCTTCGCGAGCGCCGGCGGTTCACTCGGTACAGAGGTCTGGTTCAGGTCGAGCGTCGTTGTCAGCTGAAACGGGTGCGAGCCCGCCTGGGTATCGACGGCGCCATCGGCTTCTTCGGGGGTCAGTTCGTAGGCTTCGACACCGAAGGGCGTCGGTGCTTCGCTCACTACGATCGGGCGGGCCACCGAGACGCCCAGCGCGCCACCACCGGATACACCCGCGTGGTTGACTTCGCCCGATTCCGCACCCGGCCGCACCTCGACCGAGATGACAACCTGGATCGACATATAGGGTGGGAGGACCCCCGCGAATTCACAGCTGAGCGTCACCAGCGAGCAATTCACCGAACCGATGCTATTGCCACCAGATCCCTCTTTGGCTTCACCGGCGATCGCGGTTGCTTTCAGCCCTTGTGGGAGGGTGTCGGTAATACGCACCGGCGTGATGCCACCGTTCGCGTCCACGTCACCGAGGTTCTGCGCGGTCAATACGATCTGACCCTCGCCTTCGGGCGGAAGGTTCGTCGGAGCCGACCCCGAGTTCAAATGCCACCACGGCACCGCGGCAGCCGCCGGCGCGGCACTGACTCCCACGAGCGCGAACAACGCGACCGGGATAACTGCCAAGAGAGTATATGTGGATCGCTTGAACATTGTTACTTTCTCCCCTTCGCCGACTTCTTGGCCTTTGTTTTCCTCTTTGCTTTCGCCTTGACGCATTTGCCGTGGCTCAACTTCTTCCCTTTGGGGCACTTCACTGTTCTTGTCTTCGTAACCCCTGCCGATACAGGTGGCGGGGGTGGCGCGAGATTACCGGGGCCGCTGAAAGTGGCGCTTGCGGGCGGAGCGTAAAGCGTGGGCTGAGGCGTGGGGGCGGGTTTGCAGGAGGCTTCGGTCGCGCACGGCAGCGGCACTTCGGCGGGAGTCGGGAAGCACGACGATTCTGTCGTGCATTCACGCGCATCATAGACATCATAATTGTTATCGTAGTCCTGCCGCACCAAGCGTGAAGCAGTCAGGAAGAACACGTCACCGCCGCTTTCTGATGCGTCGAGGAAGCCTGATTCTTGAGCGGATTCCCCCGAGGAGATCAGGTCAACACAGCCACCCGATCGTTCGCTGAACGTCGCATTTTCCTTGGTGCAGCCCCCGATACCCGGCGGCTCATACTCATACACATCCCACGTACCGTTCACATCCTGAGGCACGAGCGCATCGTGACTGTTGAAGAACAACCGGCCACTGTCCGACAAATAACGCGGCTGGTAAACAGCACGATTACTCGTGTACTCATACGCCGTCCACGCCGGGACGTTCGCCGCGAGCCACCTCCCTGGTGGCCACACACTAGCCCCATCAAAGAGCTTCCCAAGGTAAGCCGGGCCATTTTCTTCACCTACCGGCTGCGCACCCGTCGGATTGCACGAAGCACACACAAGCTTACCGGTGAGGGCGTCATAAAGATACACCTCCTCGTCAGGTTCGCCACTGTTGACATCGCGATTGTCATACCCCGTCAATGACCGCAGCGACATGAACTCCAGATAGCGACCATCCGGCGACGACCGAGAAGTATCCCTAGCAAGTGCAGCCCAGTCCTCACCGTCTTCACCCGAGAGGGCAGCGATGAAGCTCGGCGCTTCCCACGCGCTACCGTTGTAATGATCCACATAGAGATTGCACATCCCTTCACCTTCACAGCTCCCCGGGACCGCTCCGTGTTCGGCGCCGTCGCCGAGAACCCCCTGCGCCACGAAATACACATACGAGCCGTCTTCGCTGGCGCCAAGCACCATTCCCTGCACTTCCGCGCCTTCAGTCAGGCGCGTCACCTTACCCGCCAGCGATTCACTTGCACCACTGGTCACTTCAAACACGTAAAGGTCCCCCGCTTCATCCGTTTTTCCTCCCTGCTTGAAGAAGACCTTGGAGTCATCGCTGCTGGCCCCGACGAACAATGCTTCGGCCCCACCGATCCGCACCGTTTCCTTCCTTACCATGTCACGCATATATAGGTAGCTTTTGGTAGACCATACGACGCGCGAGCCGTCGTTGGAGATCACGTTCCTCGCGAAGCCTATGCTGGCATTTGCCACCGGGGTCCCGCCTTCGCTCTCAGGCAGCACGTTGACGAGCTGCAGTTGCCCGCCCGCCCACTCGTAGAGACTCCCTTCGGGGGCTCCTTCGATGAGAGAGGGTATTAGTCCGTTGGATCGCACCAACTCAGAACTCAGAAGAATATGGCTGAGGTCAGGAGAAGCATCGAGGAATTTCACATTGCTTGTCTCGACCCCGGTGCTATCGCTGATTTCTCCGAACTTGGTGCCGGGCGGCACGTTCGCTTCCGTGACTAGCGGGGTGTAGCACGTGGCGGGCATCGCCTGACAGGTGAAGTCCGCGCGCACGTAGGGAGTCTGTTCCGTCGCTTCAGACGAAAGCGGAGTGAATTCACCCTGGGACTGAACCAAAGCTCGCGACAAATCAGATGAAAAGAATGCATATTCAAATCCATTGCCGATCGTGACACCTGTCGCGGCATCGTGAGGCGTCGCGATATCCTGAGAAGACCAAGACGAGCCACCGCGCATGGAGAGGACCTGCACATTCGTCCCGTTGCCCAGCGGTTCCGATTCAGTCGGTAGATCCGTCCAAAACGTAAACGCGTCACCGTCCGCGGAAGCCTGGAACAGCCCAGGTTCACTGAACCCCTCGATCAACGCACCGTGCTTATCCGACGGAGAAACCATCTCCCACTGACGACCATCAGGCAAAGCAAACGCGCTGCCGGAGAGCTGGGTCGTAAAGGTGTGCACGACTTCTTCACCCTTTTCGTTGCGTTCGCCTTCGACGGTCCCCAGCGCGTTCGTGGCTATCACCCGGTAGTAGTAGACGGTGTCGGGCACGAAGTTCTGCAGATGAATACTACGCAGAGCCTGGTAGACTTCCGCGGAGCCGACGTCCGTCCCGGGCGGGACTGGCGCATCGGTGCAAGATGTGGGGGTGGCCGCGCAGTTCGCGGTGCCGTACTGGATGTAGGCGCTTGTGTCTGTGCCCAGCGGGTTGACCTTGGCGTTCAGCGTCGCGCTCGTAGCCGCGACATCCGAGACAGACTCTTCGACAAACGCGGCCGCGACAGTCGTGAACGTCTGGTCGGGGCCATAAGCAGTGCAGGTTTTGCCCACTTCGCATTCGTTGCTCGCGAGCACCCTGTAGTGGTAAGTCGTATCGACCTTCAGACCACTCAATTCGGCCGTTCCCGGCACAGGCGCCTCCCCGGAGCCGAGATCGCCAGGAGGAGTGCTCGACCCATAAGATTCCGTTTCGCCGTATTCGAAGAGGTAGGTCGTTTCACGACCGTCGGGGGTGACCTGCGCCGTCAACGTCGCGTGCGTCTGCCCCGCCTTTTCAGTCGACTTGACTTCCGCGGACTCGCTATCGATCTTGGGGATCCCGGGCGTCGTGACGACTTCATCGTTGACGCCCGCTTCGTCGGCATTACCGTTGGCGTCAGCGGCATTGAGATGGTAGTAGTAGGTCGTGTTTGGCTGAAGACCTTTCAGGGCAGCGGTGACTTTCACGGGGCTCGTGCCCGAACCTATTTCCGCGGGAGTCTGTTCGCAGGGAACGCTCTGACCGTAGGAGGTGCTGGTGCCATATTCAAGCCCACACGAGGTAACCTGGACACCAGCAGGGTTGACACTGCCGTTTAGTACGGCCGTAGTAGACCCCACATTGGAGGGCGCCTGCACGGTCGCGCCGGGCACGACGATGCCCGGACCAAGGATATCCACGACACCGAGGGAGCTGTCGTCGGCTACGATCAGGTCTTCGCTGGAGTTGACCGCGGCGCTCACGAGGGAGCCACCCGGAGCGGCCCGTGTCTGTCCCTCCAATTCACCCGAGGGACCGAACTCTTCGACAACACCATTGTTCGTGAGATAAACATCCCCGGCGGAATCGACCGCGATACCGCTACCACGCCCACCTCCTTGAACGCTGATTTCAGTGATCAGGCTTCCTGACGGGGTGAACTTATAGATAGTGCCGGATTCGTAACCGTAGATATCACCGCTGGAGATCGCGGCCAACCATTCGGGGCCAGAAAACGTAGACAGGTATTTGTTCGCCGAGCTGAACACGTCGACTTCAGATTGGAAGTCGGTAGCGTCATAGACATCGCCGTTTGACTGATCGACGACCACGCTCTCATAACTGCTACCTTCACCGAGACTTCCTACAGGCGTACCCGAGCCGTTCATTGTTTCGATATAGCCGCCCAAATGATTAAAAACGTAGACGACTTTATGATGGTTCGGTTCTGCGTTCGGATCTTCCGAGGCGAGATACACATCGCCGGTCACGTCGCTGACCGCGACACTGCAGATATATTGCGCATCGAAGGAGCCCCCGGGGATACTCAAGCCGCTGATCTGGGACTTATAGGTGTAGGCGCCAGCGCCCGAAGGTTCAAAGATATCGATCGCGTTACTTCCGGGGTCGACGACATAGACATCCTGAGTCGCCGGATCGACCGTGACACCACACGCACCGCCACTGAAAGAACCGGCAGGCGCCCCCGTGAACTGGGATATATATTTATGCGCGACCGCGGCCTGCGCTGGGGTGCTGACGAACACAAGCGAACCGACTAGGCCAAGTAGCAAGGCGGCAACAGGCGCACCACTCCCTTGAGCGTGAAGCAGACCACGGAGCGCCGAGAAGAAACCTGTCTTCGGCATGAAAGCGGACTTCGCGCTGCGCTCTATGGGTTTCACTGTTGTGCCTTTCTCGTGGTGTAGTATGTGATCAGCAGTTCGTGTGATGTGTCGTTTACACGGCTCCCCGGGGAGAAATGCCCCCCCGGGGAGCCTAGTCTTACGCTTCCCTAGGAGCGGTAACGGCCCAGGTACCCGAGCCTTCCCCATAATTACCTGTGACAGCAAAAGACGCGATCGCCCCAGTCCTACCAGTTTTGCTAATGAGAAATTCCATCTCCAGTCCACCATTGGCATACACACATAGATTGCCGGGTTCAGCGGTCGGGTTCGTAGTCGTCCCTGCTTTGCACGCCCCCGTGTTCGGAACAAGCCCCGCTTCTGTGACTTCTTCACCATTCCCATTGATGTAATGGGCTTCCGGGGATTTTTCCAATGGAATCACAAAGGACGCCACCGGTACAAACAGTATGTGCTCGCCGAACGTTACCGGGATCGATGCTTCCCCTATCGGCCCAAACGCCCACACGCCTGTCTCAGTCTTTTCGGGAGGCAGCGTGCCACCGGCGGTCCAAGGAGAGCCTTCTTTGCCGTTGCAGGCGTAGGTCGTTCTAGTCCCGGCCTTAAATTCCGAGCCGCCTTCTTTGCATTTTCCTTCTTTTTCACCCGAGAATTCGGTGCTCGCCACACTGGCGCCGGCTTTGCCTTCTTTGCCGGGCGTGCCTTCTTTGCCGTTTTCACCGTTGCTGCCATTGGTGCCGGCATTCCCCTGCGGCCCGGTGCCGCCGGCCTGTCCGGTTTCGCCTTTGGCTCCCGCGGGACCAGCCGGTCCCGTCGCGCCCCTGGGGCCGGCGGGCCCACGAGCGGGGGCTTTGGACTTCTTCTTGGCGGCGCTAGCTATCGGCGTGACCGAAGCGCTCGCTTTGAAGCCAGTTGAGCTGCCGCCGGGGTGGCTGGTCGCGGCGAAGGCGCCGCCGGTGAGGGCGAAGACCAGGGCCATCGTGGCGGCCACGTTGGCGTAGCTGAGGTGTGTGCGTATTGCTGAGAACATCGTCATCTCCTTCTCTGCTGAGAGTCGAACGTGCCGGCGCCCAGCGCTACGCACGTGTGTTGTCGAGTTGAGTTGGTTGAGGCCGAGGAACGCATCAAGCCGCCCGCTCCTGGCCGTGGACGCCGGCGCCGATGCGCTGCGCGACCTCGCGGCCCACGGGCGTCAGCTCCCACGCGTTCGGCTCGCCCCTGACATAGCCACCACCGGTGTTCTGAATCAGCCCCAAGCGTTTGAGCCGCGCGAGCAACTTCGAGACCTGACCCTGGTCCGCGACCCCAGCGTGCTCAGAGACCACCCGGTTACTAGCACCCGGCTGCGAAGCGATACCGCCCAACACCCGCGCAGTACGGTAAGTCAGACGCATCGGAACATCACCCAGCGGGTCGAGCTCAACCGCCGCCCGCCTACCCGACGCTCCCCCGGCGAGCTCGACCGACGGGGCGGGCACGGGACGCTTGCGCTCACGCCGCGCCGCAGCGACTCCCAGATAGGGCAGAACAATCAAGCCCATCAACTCGCCGAGCAACTCAGTCGGAGACCCGGGCTCGTTGCGAGCCAGACGCGCGTAAAGAATGCTGAACGCCGCACCCACCAAACCCTCAGCCGTCAGAGGAGTGCAATCGCCCGCCCGCGAAGAGCCCTCCAGACGACCCTCATCGAGCACAGCGACCAGTCGCGCGAGGACCCGCTCGCGATACGCCAAAACCCGCGGGCCGCCCTGCACTGCCTGCACCACAGCAACCCGCGCCAACGTCGGCTCACGCTCAAAGAAACAGAGAATCACCCACAGGCCATCCCGCACACGCTCACGCCACACGAGACCCTCCAGGCCCGCCGCCGCGATCTCTTCTTCGAGGGCTCCGACGACGAACTCCTCGAGCAGCGCGATCAAGCACGCTTCGCGGTTCTCGAACAGCTCGTAGAACGTCCGCCGCGAAACCCGCGAACGAGCCGTGATGTGCGCAACCGTCGTACGCGCACACCCATACTCCTCGATCGCGCCGACCGCGCCCGCCATCAACCTCGAACGCTGAATCTCCGCGACCTGCGCCGCCGGCACGTCCGGCCGCGAGGACCGCGCGGACGCCTGCTCGGCACGCCGGGCGCCCGTACGCGATCTCGCCCGCGTGGGCATCATGCCACCCCCCACGCGCGGTGTGTCCCAGCTACGCCGCCAGTCGCAGCACAGGCCAACGCGTGCGAGGCTCGCCGCCGGGACTTCCTATGCACACGCGATATCGCCCGCGTGGACATCACGCCACCCCCCACGCGCGGTGTGTCCCAGCTACGCCGCCAGTCGCAGCACAGACCAACGCATGCGAGGCTCGCCGCCGGGACGTCCTTTGCTGACCGCGGTTTCGGTCCTGCTCTAGATCGCGCTGGTCTCGAACAGCCCCGGCCCTGGTTGCCCTACGTCCTACACAGTCCGAGGCCGGGCGAGACCCAACCCCCGCGAGCGGGGAATCGGGGCGGCGCCGCGACGCGAAAAAGCTGGCGCTAGCGGCTAGCCGGCTCGAACAAGAGAGAGAGAGAGAGAGAGAATGCGTCAGGCAGCTGACGCATCTAGTGACACGCCCGCCCAAAGCGGTGCACGCGAACGGCACGTATCTCCCTCCAGAAACCACGCTAAAACATCTCCCTCATCGCTCTGACCAAGCCCCTCTCCCAAACAAACACCCTGCGAGCGCGCTTGACGTCAACCACAAGACGGCATGACCCAAACCAGACCCTATGTTCGCCCCGCGGCAACCAACACCACGTGACAACGGCCATTATAAGCACACTCGCAATCTGATGTCAAGCCCCCACTTTCGATCCGGCCCGCCGGTGCCCGCCCGCCCCTCTGCGGCGGCTACGATATGGCCTGCCGACGTGAGCTGTGGTTCCCGACCGCGGCGCTCGTCGTCGAGATCGTCTCGCAGGGGCGAGGAGAGCTGGAAGAAGCTCCCGTTCTACGCCGCCCATCACGTCGACGAGGTGCTGATCGTCGATCCCACCGAGCGGACCATCCACTGGCTCGCCCTCTCCGCCGGGGAGTACCGCGAGCTGCAGCGCAGCGGGCTGATCGATCTCGGGCCGATGGAGCTATCCCGGCGGATTGACTGGCCGTAGACGGCGGGCCGCTCGCCCTCGCCGGGGCGTGAGTAAAATCCAGGGAGTGTTCGATGAGACCGTGATACAGGAGGCAGGTCGCCGCATACTGGAGGCCGCGCCGCCGGGAACCCGGGTGATCCTGTTCGGTTCGCACGCCCGGGGAGAGGCAGGCAAGCACAGCGACCTCGATTTCCTCGTGATCGAGCCGTCGGTGAAGGACGTGGTCGAGGAGACGTATCGACTGCGCTGCACACTGGACGATCTGGACGTCTTCGCCGACGTTGTGCTGGTCAGCGAGGACGAAGCCGAGACTTGGGGCGATGTGTACGGCACCGTGATCCACGCGGCGTTGGCAGAGGGTCGCGCGCTGGCGGCGTGATGCCCAACTCCGCGGATGTCGCTCGCGAGCTGCTGAGCCTGGCAGCCGATGATGAGCTCGTGGCAAGGTCGCTACTGCCGATCCAAGGGGTGACGGACGCCGGGATCGGCTTCCACGCTCAGCAAGCCATCGAGAAGGCCATCAAGGCCGTGCTCGCATTCAAAGGTGTCGAGTTTCCATACTCGCACGACTTGAACGGGCTGCTCCGGCTTTGCAAGAACAGCGGGATCGACGTCCCGGAGGGTTTATCCGAAGTGGGTCGTCTGTCGGTGTTCGCAGTCAGGTTGCGCTATGACGCCAGTCCGGCGGCTCGTCTCGACCGCGACAAAGCCCTTGCGTGGGCTGCTGCAGCCGTTGAGTGGGCTCGGGCCATCGTCGAGCATCCTGAACCTGGACAGGGGTCAGCGACGGGGTCGGCGGCAGAAGGCATACCCGAGCAGGATTGAAAGCCGACTCGCCCGCGCCGGGGTTGCGTGTCAGCGTTTGTGCTGCTTGGGCTTCTTCTTGTGGGTTGTTTTCTTGTGGTGCTTGGCCTTCTTGGTCTTGGGGCAGCCGGTGACGGTGATCTTTGTGGCCTGGTGGATTTCGGCGCCGTTCTGCGCGAGGAATTCGGTTGGCATCGTCAGCTTGGTCTTGCAGAGGTCGCCGTGCGCGGCGAGGGCGGAGTCCGGGCCTTGGGGAAAGGTCAGTTCGAAGCTGCCGACGGGCTGGTCGGGGACCGTCTTGAATGTGCTGCTCGTGATCCCAGCCTTGTTGATGAACGTCGTCCCGACCAGGTCGATCGTCACGCCGTAGCCCTGCAGCACGATCACGAGCGATGGGAATGCTTCCCCGCCGTGGCTGACGAAGTACGCGGGGCCTTCCAGGGGGACGGGGATCAGCGGGGTGATCGCCTTCCCGTGCCCCACGATCGAACCGGGCGGGCACCCCGCGGGGTCAGCATCGAACTGTGCGCTGGTGCACGCCTTCTGCAGCGTCGTAAGCCGGGAGGGAAGCTGCTTGGGAAGTTCAACTTTGACCCTGGCGATGTTCGCCTGGGAGCCGAACGGTGCGTTTGGATAGGTCAGTTTTACTGCGAGGCTCTCGCCGTTCGCTCTGCTGGTCTTCGCGGACGTCGAGACCGAGAGTTTGGGAGCAAACTTCAGGTATGCGCAGTTCGTGACCTGGAACGGCACACCGATCGTATCCGTCCCGCCTTCGCTCGAGTGGATCGTCCCGGTGACTTCCATCCTGTTGCAGTTCGTCGGGTTGAACTGGAAGTCCGCGCGGGTCGTGATCGCGTTGACATGCTGGATTTCGAGAGGGATGCCTTCGATGCTCGTCGGGATCGCATCGGGGGTACCCGGGGGGTTTGACGTGATCGTGACTGCGGACGTGAGCGGGTTGATTTCGATCTTGCCCCTGACGAGCACGCAGTCGCACGCGGGATGGTTGTGAGCCGTTTTCGCGAGATCGAACGGGCCGGCCTTCGCTGGGACCTCGAACGTGATCCCGAACGGCGCGCACCCGGAGGTGCCAACCGTGCACCCGCTCGTGCCGTTGTAGGGGCCGGTCAGGTAGAACTTTCCGCCGCTGACCGTGAACGGCTCACCACCGACACCCACAGCGACGGTCGTTTCGCCGATCAGGCTGTTCGGTCCGCACGCGCCCTGATTGGCCTGCGGTTCGGGGCACAGTTCCACGTTGGAGAGGATCGCCGACAATCCCGGGGGCAGATGCACTTCGAGCGACTGCAGGTTCTGTTCGCCGGAGGAGCGGGACATCGTCGCGGTGAACGGCGAGAACCAACCCGCGTTGACACTCAGCCCACCACCAGTCAACGACGGACTGAAAGGCAAGCTCTGACCGGGACATGGGCCGCCGTTGGGGCCGCTCGCGATGTCGAACGTTGAGGACGCCTCGACTGGTTCATTACCCGACCACGGCACAAGCGTCGCGCTCGTCGTGTAGGCGCCGCAGCGCGACGGGTTCGCCAGCGGTGCGCGTTCCCCTCCGAAGAAATGCAGTTCGGCGTCTTCGAACGGCAACTGCGGGTTGTTGGCAAAAGTGGCTACGATCTGCCCCAGCACCTGGCAGGCATAACCATCGATAACTTCACCCGCCGCCTTGCACAGCTGCACTTCGCCCGCGAGCTTGACCACCGACCCCGACACCGGGTCTTCCGCGACGACATACATCGCCATCAGCGAACCGAACGGGTTCGATTCCTGCGCCGCCAAGTACACAAAGCCCTTCAGCGGGTTCGGCAAATCGGGCGTACGGATCGTGACTTCGCCGATCTTCGACGCGTTCACACAGAAATTGATACCGGGTTCCAACGGCCCCTCTTCGCCGGCCTGCAACGCATCGATACCACCCGGAACACGCGGCGTGAAACGCAGTTCGCCCGGCGGATGGCTTTCCCCCGGGAGATAGCCGACCAAGCCCTCAGAACACGTTTCCAAACCATCCCCAGCGGAAGGATCGATAGCGACACCCGCAGGCAACGCGACCGTGATGTTATTCACATCAGACGCAGACAACCCTTCAGCGTCGAGATCCACGGATTGCGGGACGTGCACGTCTACCTTCAACCCGCTCGGCTTGCTCGCTTCCTGCACATCGGGCGCGACCCTGACTTCCGGCTTGAACGGCAACTCGTTGCAACCATCAAGCGCGGGCAAAGGATCAACCGGATTCTGCGGGAAGTCCTGGAACACACCCTCTTCTCGCCACGAGTCCGCTTCCACGCTCGTCTGCAACGGTCCCGTGCACGACGTCGGCGACACCAGGAACGGAGCGGGATGCGTTTCCCCAAGCGGGGTGCAGGGCCGCATCGATACCGGTTCGTAGAAATCCCCGTCATCGATGCAGCTCCAGCCACGAGAATTATCATGGCTGGCTGCTCCCGGGATACCCCAGAGCGTCACACGACTGGAGATAAAAGTCACGGCCTGCGTGATGTTATCGACGCTGACACGCACAGCATAACCATCACCGGTCAGTACGGAGGTGTCGAGATACACTGGGACGCGAGTGTAATAAAACCCGAATCGCGCCGGCTCACCAACCTCGGGCACGATGTTGAACAACGGCACCACGAAATGAAGCGGGTTGTTGGCGAGATTAGGGACCAACACCGTTATCGCGGCGACACCGATCGCCGTGTTCGCGGGACATTCGTCGCTGAAACGGTTCGCGTTCTGGTGCAGGAACAAGGCTTCCGAGCACTGCGGGAACACCGTTGGGTTCCCCACCAGCCCAGGAGGCGTGTCGAAGTGCAGATCCTTCACCAGCGCTGGCGGGTGCGCCGGTTCGGCGGACTGGTCGAGCGCCAGCGTCGTCGTGAGCTGAAACGGGTGCGAGCCCGCCTGCGTATCAACGGCACCGCCTTCTTCTTCGAGGCTCATTTCGTAGTCTTCGACACCAAACGACGGTTCTGTTTCACCGATCGTAAGCGGACGCGATACCGACGCGCCGCGCGCACCACCACCAGTGACACCGGCCTGGTTGACTTCGCCGGATTCCGCGTCCGGCAGCACCTCAACCGAGACGACGATCTGGATCGTCACATATGATGGGACGACACCCGCGAATTCACAGCTCAGCGTCGCAAGCACACACTTCACCGAACCAAACTTCGCAGCGTTCGACCCATCTTCGACTTCTTCGCCCTCGTACGCGGCGCCGATACCCGTCGCCCGCAGCCCGGCCGGGAGCGTGTCCGCGATCCGCACCGGTGTGATGGCGCCGTCCGCGTCGGCGTCACCGAGATTCTGCGCTGTCAACACGATCTGACCCTTGCCTTCGGAGGGAAGGACCACCGGAGCCGACCCCGACGTGATGTGCCACCACGGCTCAGCAGCGGAGGCGCAGGATATCGAGAAAGCGAGGATGCTGAGCACAACGCTGAGAGCTATGAGCGTACGTGTCTTGACAGTCATCGGCCTGCCCTCCCGCCGTTGCCGGCCTTCTTCGCTTTATGCGCGGGGCCATGGTCCTTCCTGGCCCGCCCTTCGCACACCGTACGCTTCTGCTTCGGTCGCTTCCTGCACGCCTTCAGGGCGTCGACGAGTTTTTGAGCGCGCGTCAACGGCCTCGCCTTCGGCTTCGTAACAGGAGCCGCGGGTAGCGGGGCGATGTTGCCGGGACCACTGAACGTCGCACTCGCCGGGGCACCATAAATCAAGGGCTGTGGTTCCGGAGCCCGTTTGCACGACGCTTCAGTCGTACACGCAGGCAGCACTTCAGCAGGCGTCGGGAAACACGCCGAGGAACTCGTGCATTCATGCGCATCATACACGTCCAGGCTGTGATCGAAGTCCTGCGAAACCAATTGCGAGGCCGTCAGGAAAAACACGTCACCACCCGTTTCCGAAGCATCAAGGAACGCAGTTTCTTCACTGGATTCACCCGAAGAGATCAAGCCGACGCAACCCCCCGAGCGAGCACCAAACGTCGTACTGCTCGTCGTGCAAGTACCGATCCCCGGAGGCTCATACTCATACACATCCCACGTACCGTTGACATCCTGCGGAACCAGCGCTTCACGACTATTGAAGAACAGACGTCCACTGTCAGAAAGATAACGCGGCTGATGGATGCCCTGACTGAGTTCGAACATCGTCCAGCCCGGCACGTCAGCAGACAACCAGGTGGTTTCGCTCCACACCCTGCTGCCGCCGGCGAGCGGCATCGTTTCGTGAATATCGCCACCGTATTCCTGGCCCACCGGTCGCGCACCCGTCGGATTACACGACGCACACACCAGCTTGCCCGTCAGGGCGTCATAGAGGAAGAGCTCCTCATCAGCATGTTTACCGCCCGCTTCATCGACATCGGTGTTGTCATAGCCCGTCAGCGACCGCTGCGACATGAACGCCAGGTAGCGACCATCCGGCGAGGACCGCGACGTATGCTGGTCCAGATGACTGTACTTCCAGTCAGGACTGTCAGCGCCCGACAGCGCGGCGATGAACCGCGGTGCTTCCCACACACTACCATCATAATGCTCGGCGTAGAGGTTGCACATCTGCGCTTCGCTGGGGATCTGTGCGTCACCGCAGTCCCCCTGGCTCGCGCCCGCTTCGGCGCCATCACCGAGCACACCGTTTGCGACGAAGTAGACGTGGGATCCGTCTTCGCTCGCGGCCAACACCGCGCCCTGGACATCGGCGCGTGCGCCATCGGGGTTGCTGTCGGTCGTCAGATCGCTCAGATCACACTTCAGCTTCTGCTGACCGGCTTCTTGCACTTCCACCATCTCGCACGCGTAGAGGTCCGGTTTGGTGAAACTCCCGCGGGAGCTCGCGGTCAGGTGCTGCGTATCGGTGAAGAAAACCGTCGACCCGTCGCTGCTGGCCATGTCGAACTCCGGATCGGCGGGTTCGCTGCCGCACGTGACTTCTTTCAGGCACTGCGCTTCGGGGAGATCGAGACGCACCGTTTCCCCAGTAGCCATATCGCGCATGTACAGAGCAGCACCGTTACTTACTGCATGCGACCAGATCACACGCGAACCATCTTCTGAGATCGCGTTGCGCGTTTCAGCTCCATTGGCCAAGAGTCCAAAATCAGCGCCCAGCTGGACATCAGCCACCGGGACCCCGCCTTCGCCGGCGGGCAATATGTTGACGAGCTGCAACCGCCCATTCGCCCACTCGTAGAGGCTATATTCAGGGGCTCCTTCGATCAGGGCGGGGGCTTTGACGTGATTGTTAACGGGAACTGACGTCAGCAGCACATGACTCAGGTCCGGCGTGGCGCCGATGAATCGCACGGGGCCTTCTTCGGTCGACGTGTTATGTCCCGTTTCGCCGAACTTGGTGCCCGGCGGCACATTTGCTTCCGTTACCAGCGGTGTGTAGCACGTCGCGGGCGTCGCCTGACAGGTGAAGTCAGCACGCAGATACGGCGTATCTTCGCTGGCTTCGGGAGATGCTTCTTCGCCCGTCAGCGGCGTGAATTCGCCCTCCGGCTGCACAAGCGCAAGCGACAGATCAAGCGAGAAGGCCCGATATTCAGTTCCGGTGCCAAATGGGACACCGGTCCCGGTATCGTGACGCAGCGCGGGATCCTGCGAAGACCACGCGGTATTACCGCGCGTGGAGAGCACCTGCCCAAAGTTCGTGTACCCACGAGGGTTTGATTCGATCGGAGACCCCGTCACATACGTGAACGCCCCGCCACTGGCCGCGGCCTCGATCACGCCTTCTTCACCGATCGGCGCGATCACCGCACCGTGCTTGTCCGGCGGAGAAACCATCTCCCATTGACGATCATCGGGCAGCACGAGCGTGCTGCCCGGAAGCTGCGTTGTGAACGTGTACACGATTTCTTCACCCTTTTCATTATATTCGCCTTCGACGGTCCCTAGTGCGTTGGTGGCGATCACGCGGTAGTAGTAAGTGGTGGAGGACGTGAGATCTTGCACATGAGCGCCCAGGGCCTGGTAGCCTTCCGCGGAGCCGATATCCACTTCGGGCGTATCGGTGCAGGACGCAGGACTGCTCGCGCAGCTCACAGTGCCGTACTGGACGTAGGCGCGCGTGTCGGTGCCCAGCGGATCGACCTGCGCGTTGAACGTTACGCTCGTGGCCGCCACTTTGGAAACCGACGACCCTTCGATCAGCGTGGCCGCGACCGTCGTAAATTCGTGGTCGGGACCGGGGACCGTGCCGTATTCGTTGCTCGCGACGATCCTATAGTGATAGGTCGTGCCAACCCTCAAACCACTCAGTTCAACGCTGACGCCTTCTTCGGCAAAACCAGCCGCGATAACACCGTCGGGAATCGGGACACTCGACCCGTAAGACTCCGTTTCGCCGTATTCGAAGTGGTAAGTCGTTTCGCGACCGTTGGGGGTGACCTGTGCCGTCAGCGTCGCGTGCGTCTGCCCCGCTTTTTCGCTCGACTTGACTTCCGCGGACTCGCTATCGATCTTCGGGACCCCGGGCGTCGTGAAGACCTCATCGTTGGTGCCCGCTTCATAAGCATCACCGTTCGCGTTGACGGCATTCAGACGATAGTGATAGGTCGTGTCCGGCTGCAGGGGGCTCAGGGTCGCGGTGACCGCCACCGGGCTCGTGCCATTACCGACGGTCTGTTCGCAGGGCACGCTCTGACCATAGGAGGTGCTGGTGCCGTATTCAAACTCGCACGAGGTGACCTGGACACCCGCCGGGTTGACGCTGCCACCCACCGCGGCGGTGGTCGGACTCGTGCTGGACGGCGCCTGAGCAGTCGTACCGGGCACGACGAAGCCCGCGCCGAAGATGTCCACGACACCGGGGGAACCAAAATAGCCGAAGGAGTTGCGGTCAACGACGAAGAGATCCCCGCTAGAGTTGACCGTGGCGCTCTGGGGTTTGCTGAAAGGACCACCCGGGGTACCACGCGTTTCCCCCTCCAATTCACCCGCAGGACCAAACTCTTCGACAGGGAGCGCCAACCCATCTTCTTTGCTCGTTGTGCGAAGGTTTCCTTCATGAGTGACATACACGTCTCCCGCGGAGTCGACCGCAATGCTGTTCTCTTCACTTTGGGGCACAGTGATCTGGGCGATCTGGCTTCCAGACGAGTTGAACTCATAGACACCCCCCCTGCTGTAATCATAAGTATCACCGCTGGAGTCCGTAGCCAACCACTCGGGTTCAGGCGCGGTAAACTGGGACTGATATTCGTTCGCCGAATTGAAGCGATCGACAAGACCATAACGATTGCTGGCGACATTGACTTCGCCACTTGACTGATTGACAGCCACGTTAGCCACATATCCGCCGCTACCGAACCCTCCCTGAGGCGTGCCGCCTTCTTTGGGCGTACCCGAACCATCGATCGTCTTGATCCAGTTGCCCATCGCGTTGAAAATATAGACCCATTCGTCAGGACCGTTTGGAATACTAAGGTCTTCTGGCGCTTTACCCGTGACGTACACATCACCAGTCACGCCACTGACCGCGACCGAGCAGGGCTCCTCGGGGAATTCCCTGACGCCAAACGGGCCTGTGGGGATGCTCGTCCCGCTGATCTGAGACTTATAAGCATAGACGCCGGCGCCTGAGGGTTCGAAAATGTCGATCGCGTCATTTTCGGGATCAGCGACATAAACATCCTGAGTCACAGGATCA
Organism: uncultured Solirubrobacterales bacterium; assembly: GCA_963701215.1. GTDB lineage: Bacteria > Actinomycetota > Thermoleophilia > Solirubrobacterales > Solirubrobacteraceae > Palsa-744. The sequence goes on along the minus strand of OY969580.1, from coordinate 1,528,289 downwards.
ACCACCACACCACACACATTGGCACCGAACGAACCACCCGGTACCCCCGTCAGCCGCGAAAGATACCTATGCGCCACCGCCGCCTGCGCGGGCACACCGGCAAACACAAGCGAACCCATGACGCCAAGTAGCAAAGCAACGATGGGCACACCACTCCCTCGAGCATGGAACAGACCACGGAGCGTCGCGAAGAAACCGGCCTTCGGCGAGGAAGCGGAATTCGCGTCGTGCGCTGTGGATTTCACTATCGTGCCTTTCTCATGGAGGATGCAAATGATCAGTTCGTGTGAAGTACCTTGGTATGAGCCAGAGCCCGGACAACAGCGGTGCCACCCGGACTCCCGGCTCTGATTGTTTACGCGGCGGGGGCCGTCACCGCCCAAGTTCCGAAGCCTTCCCCAAACTGACCTTCGATGTTGAAGCTCTCGAGGGCTCCGGTAGTGCCAGCGCCCAGTCCCTTGGCGGGACTTGCGATGCGTCCGGAGTCAGTGCTTGATTCGTATACCTTACGAGCGTACACACAGAGGTTGCCGGGCGCCGCGGTAGGGGTTTCGACAGACCCCAGGCACGCGCCGACGACCGACGGCTCTATTTCTTCTTCTCGTTCGGTCGTTCCGTAGATGAAGATGACTTCTTTGCCCGATGGGTTGATGAAGTGGACCTGGCATGGTTCTGTCCTTGTCGCTGGTTCTTCTCCACAGCCCGCACCGCTCAAAGGGTTGGCCAACGGGATTGCGAACGAAGCAACCGGTACTACGAGCTTCCCCCCACCGGCCGCAGTCTTCGATATTTCCCCGTATGACCAGGCGCCGGTCTCAGTCTTTTCAGGAGGCAGCGTGCCACCAGCAGTCCAAGGCGAACCTTCCTTGCCGTTGCAGGCAGAGGTGGTGCCGCTGGCGGAGGTGAACTTCGAACCGCCTTCTTTTTCGCACATGGCTTCGCCCTTCTTGACTTTTTCGCTGGTGACGCTGGTGCCCGGTTCGCCCTTTTCACCGTTGCTGCCGTTGTTACCCGCACTACCTTGAGGACCCTGCGGACCAGTTCCGCCGGCGGGGCCTGTCGCTCCGGCCGGACCGGCCGGCCCTGTCGGGCCGGTAGCGCCCTTGGGCCCGGCGGGTCCGCGCGTGGATTTGGGCGCCGCTTTCTTCTTGGCGGTACTTGCCACTGGCGTGACTGAGGCGCTTGCTTTGGAGCCTGCCGAGCCGCCGCCGGGGTGGCTGGTCGCGGCGAAGGCGCCGCCGGTGAGGGCGAAGACCAGGGCCATCGTGGCGGCCACGTTGGCGTAGCTGAGGTGGGTGCGTATTGCTGAGAACATCGTCATCTCCTTCTCTGCTGAGAGTCGAACGTGCCGGCGCCCAGCGCTACGCACGTGTGTTGTCGAGTTGAGTTGGTTGAGGCCGAGGAACGCATCAAGCCGCCCGCTCCTGGCCGTGGACGCCGGCGCCGATGCGCTGTGCGACCTCGCGGCCCACAGGCGTCAGCTCCCACGCGTTCGGCTCGCCCCTGACATAGCCGCCACCGGTGTTCTGGATCAGCCCCAGGCGTTTGAGCCGCGCGAGCAACTTCGAGACCTGGCCCTGGTCCGCGACCCCAGCGTGCTCAGAGACCATCCGGTTGCTAGCGCCCGGCTGTGAGGCGATACCGCCCAACACCCGCGCGGTACGGTAAGTCAGACGCATCGGAACGTCCCCAAGCGGGTCGAGCTCGACCGCCGCCCGCCTACCCGACGCTCGCCCGGCGAACTCCGCCGGCGGGGCAGGCACGGGACGCTTGCGCTCGCGGCGCGCCACCGCGACTCCCAGGTACGGCAGCACAATCAAGCCCATCAATTCGCCGAGCAACTCCGTCGGAGACCCGGGCTCGTTGCGAGCCAGACGCGCGTAAAGAATGCTGAACGCCGCACCCACCAGACCCTCAGCCGTCAGGGGAGTGCAGTCACCTGCCCGCGAAGAGCCCTCCAGACGGCCCTCATCGAGCACGGCGACCAGCCGCGCGAGGACCCGCTCGCGATACGCCAATACCCGCGGGCCGCCCTGCACTGCCTGCACCACAGCAACCCGCGCCAACGTCGGCTCACGCTCAAAGAAACAGAGAATCACCCACAGGCCGCCCCGCACACGCTCACGCCACGCAAGACCCTCCAAGCCCGCCCCCGCGATCTCCTCCTCAAGCGCCCCGACGACGAAATCCTCAAGCAGCGCGATCAAGCACGCCTCGCGGTTCTCAAACAACTCGTAGAACGTCCGCCGCGAAACCCGCGAACGAGCCGTGATATGCGCAACCGTCGTACGCGCACACCCATACTCCTCAATCGCGCCGACCGCGCCCGCCATCAACCGCGAACGCTGAATCTCCGCAACCTGCGCCGCCGGCACGTCACGCCGCGCGCGCGCACGCGATCTCGCCCGCGCGGGCATCATGCCACCCCCCACGCGCGGTGTGTCCCAGCTACGCCGCCAGTCGCAGCACAGGCCAACGCGTGCGAGGCTCGCCGCCGGGACGTACCTTGTTGACCGCGGTTTCGGTCCTGCTCCAGATCGCGCTGGTCTCGAACAGCCCCGGCCTTGGATACCGTACGTCTTACACAGCCCGAGGCCGGGCGAGACCCAACCCCCGCGAGCGGGGAGACCGGGCGGCGGCGCAGCGCGAAAAAGCTTGCGCTAGCGGCTAGCCGGCTCGAACAAGAGAGAGAGAGAGAGAGAGATGCGTCAGGCAGCTGACGCATCTAGTGACACGCCCGCCCAAAGCGGTGCACGCGAACGGCACGTATCTCCCTCCAGAAACCACGCTAAGACATCTCCCTCATCGCTCTGACCAAGCCCCTCTCCCAAGCAAACATCCTGCGAGCGCTTGATGTCAACCACAAGACGGCTTGACCCAAACCAGACCCTATGTGTTGCCCGCAGCACCCAAGCCACGTGACAACGGCCATTATAAGCACACTCGCAATCTGATGTCAAGCCCCCTTGTGCTGAGGGCTCAGCGGTGGCTACTGCGTACTGGCCCGCAGAGTCCCCAGGTCCCGCGCCCGACGGCGCCGGACGGCCTCCAGGAACAGCCGGTGTACGCGGTCGTCCGGGGTGAGCTCCGCATGGAACGCGACGGCCAGGCGCTCGCCCTCGCGGGCCGCGACGGGGTGGCCGTCCACCTCCGCGAGGATCTCCACCCCAGGGCCGTGCTCCTCGATCCATGGTGCGCGGATGAAGACTCCGCGCAGCGGACGGGCGGGCGGGTCCGATACCGACGGAGCGGGCGGGTCCGAGATCCCCCGCATCTGCACGTCCGCCTCGAAGCTGCGGGTCTGACGGCCGAACGCGTTGCGTCGTGCGCGCAGGTCCATCAGCCCCAGGTGCTCGCGGTCGAGCATGACGAGCCCCGCGCACGACCCGAGCACGGGCACCCCCCGGCCCCCCGGCGGCGGGGCGCACAGCTCGCGCAGCGGCTCGGCCAGGCCCTCGCGCTCGATTCCCAACGTCATCGTCGTGGACTCCCCCCCGGGGATCACGAGACCGTCGAGGCCCACGAGGTCAGCGGGCACCCGCACCTCGCGCACCGTGGCCCCCAGCCCGCGCAGCATTCGCGCGTGCGCCTCGAAGCTGCCCTGCAGCGCGAGCACCCCCACCAGCGGCGCGCCGTCGTCTCCCACTGCACCCGCTCCGAGCGTCCGGGCGCTTACCAACCCCGGGACGCCAGCAGCTGCTCGCCCTGAAGCTTGGAGCTCTCCAGGCTCGCCATCGCGGTGCCGAGGCCGCGCGAGGCGGCGGCCACGCGCGCGGGGTCCTGCCAGTGCGTGGTGGCCTCCACGATCGCGCGCGCGCGGCCGGGGGGGTCCTCGGACTTGAAGATGCCCGAGCCGACGAACACCCCTTCGGCGCCGAGCGCCATCATCAGCGCAGCGTCCGCGGGCGTCGCGATACCGCCCGCGCAGAACAGCACGACCGGCAGGCGCCCCTCCGCGGCGACGCGGCGCACGAGCTCGAGCGGCGCGCCGTGGGCCTTGGCGGCCGTGGCGAGCTCGCTCTCCTGCAGGACGGCCAGCCGGCGCAGCTCGCCCGTGATCAGGCGCATGTGGCGCACCGCCTCGACGATGTCCCCGGTGCCCGCCTCGCCCTTGGAGCGGATCATCGCCGCGCCCTCGCCGATCCGGCGCAGCGCCTCGCCGAGGTTCGTGGCGCCGCATACGAACGGCACCTTGAACGCCCACTTGTCGATGTGGTTGGCCTCGTCCGCGGGCGTCAGCACCTCCGACTCGTCCACGTAGTCCACGTCCAGCGCTTCGAGCACCTGCGCCTCCACGAAGTGGCCGATGCGCGCCTTGGCCATCACCGGGATGCTCACCGCCTCCTGGATGCCCGCGATCATCTCCGGATCGGACATCCGCGCCACCCCCCCGTCGCGGCGGATGTCCGCGGGCACCCGCTCGAGCGCCATCACCGCCGCGGCGCCGGCGTCCTCGGCGACCTTCGCCTGCTCGGGGGTGACCACGTCCATGATCACCCCGCCCTTGAGCATCTCCGCCAGCCCGGCCTTGACCGTGAACGTCGCCTCGTCGCGCATGGGGTGCAGTCTATCCGGGTCGCGTGTGCACCTTTGACGGGGAGGCTGTTCCGGTGGGCGCATGCGCCCACCGGCGGGTCGGCACATGTGCCGACCCGGGGACGGCCACATGTGGCCGTCCCAAGGAGGGCCGCATGCGGCCCTCCTGCCCTTGCCACATGTGGCAAGGGCCCCCAAGACCACCTACTTCAGGCGGAACGCCTTGATGCGGTCTTCGTAGGAGGCGCTGTCGCGCGAGTACACGCCGTAGGCCAGCGCTTGGATGAGGCTCAGCAGCGCCGCGTGGGAGCGCACGTACGCGGGGCTGTTGGAGGAGTAGTACAGCTTGATCTGCGCGAGCTTCGCGACCTCCGAGAGGGTCGCGTCGGTGACCGCCGCCGTGCGTGCCTTGCGGTGGCGCGCGAGCTTCATCGCGCGCACCACCAGCGGGTGCGGGCGGCCCGCGGAGAGGCCGATCACGAGCGTCCCTTCGTCGATCCGCCCCAGCCGGCTGAGCGCCTCCTGGGAGGGGCTCGCGACGACGTCCACGCGCAGGTCGAGCAGCATCAGCAGGTGGCGCAGGTAGCTGGCGAAGAACGCCATCTGGTCGGTGCCCGCCACGAGCACCTTCTCGGCGCTCACCACGGCGTCGATCAGCGCGTCCACCGACTCGCGGGAGACCTTGCGCGCGGTCTCCTCGACGTTCAGGTGGTCGGCCGCCAGCGCCGCCTCGAACTCGGTCTGGTCGAGCGAGAACAGCGGCGTCGAGCTGCCGCCGCCGGCGGCCGGGGGGGGACCCGAATGAACGCGCCGGTACTCCTCGCGCGCCGCGGCCTGCAGCTCCGGGAAGCCCTCGAAGCCGAGCGCCTGGGAGAAGCGCACCACCGTCGAGCTCGACGTGTTCGCGCGCCGGGCGAGCTCCTCTGCGGTCTGGAAGGCCGCCTCGTCAAGGTGGTCCACGATGTACTGCGCCACGTCCTTCTGGGATCGCGAGCACTGCTCAAAGCGCGTCTGGATGTACTTTGAGAGGCTCTGGTGCTCGCCGGCCTTGCCGTTGAGGGGCACCTCGACCGTCGGGGCTACGGCTGTTCGCTTCACGGCCCCCTTGTTCGACGTCAGTGGCGCGGACTCCTCCCGCGGCGGCTCGGATCTTCGGGTGGAGCGCTCGCGGCGCTCGCCGACCTGGCGCGCATGTGGCTCGCGGCGCACCACTTAGCGCAGCGTCTGCGCGAGGCGCACGAAGTAGTCGAGCGCGGCCGGGTTCGCGAGCGAGTCGACGCTCGCGGTCTCCCCCGGCTCGGCTCCCATCAGGATCCGCTTCACCGGCACCTCGAGCGCCTTGCCCGAGAGCGTGCGCGGCACCTCCTCGATCTGCAGCACCCTGTCCGGCACGTGCCGCGGCGAGCAGTCCTCGCGGATGCGCCGCTTGATCGCTGCCGCCCTCGCCTCGTCCAACTTCGCCCCGGGGCTCAGCACCACGAACAGCCACATCTGCAGCTCGGGTTGGTGGGCGTCGGTTCCGCGCCCGCTCGGTATGTCCACCACGAGCGCGTCCACGACCTCCTCCACCGCGCTCGCCGCGCGGTAGATCTCGCTCGTGCCCATCCGCACCCCCTGGCGGTTGATCGTCGCGTCCGAGCGGCCGTAGATCACCGCGCCGCCGCGCGGGGTGATCCTGATCCAGTCGCCGTGGCGCCACACCCCGGGGTACATCGAGAAGTAGCTCTCGCGCAGCCGCTCTCCGTCGGGGTCTCCCCAGAAAAAAAGCGGCATCGAGGGCAACGGCTCGGTCAGCACCAGCTCGCCTACCTCGTCGGTGAGGCTGTGGCCCTGCTCATCCCACGCCTCCACCGCGCACCCCAACACGCGGCACTGCAGCTCGCCTTCGTACACTCCCAGCAGCGGGCAGCCCCCGACGAACGCCGTGCACACGTCCGTGCCGCCGCTCGTCGAGAACAGCCACACGTCCGGCTTGACCTGCTCGTACACCCACGCGAAGCTCTCCGGCGCCAGGGGCGAGCCGGTCGAGCCGATGGCGCGCAGCGCGCTCAGGTCGTACTGCTCGCCCGGGCGCACGCCCGCCTTCTCGCAGGCGCTCAGCAGGCCCGCGCTGAGGCCCATGCACGTCATCCCGGTGCGCTGTGCCAGCTCCCACATCACGCCCGGGTCGGGGTGGGCCGGGCTGCCGTCGTAGAGCACCACCGCCGCGTCTGTGAACAGGCAGCCGATCAGGAAGTTCCACATCATCCACCCGGTCGTGGTGAACCAGAACATGCGGTCGCCCGCGTGCAGATCGAGGTGCAGGTAGCTCTTCTTGAGCTGCTCCACGAGCACCCCGCCGTGGCCGTGCACGATCGCCTTCGGCAGGCCCGTCGTGCCCGAGGAGTACAGCACCCACAGGGGGTGTTCGAAGGGCACCTGCTCGTAGGTCGGTTCGCCCGCCTCGCGCTCGCTCGCGCCGCGCTCGCACAGCTCGGCCCACGTGAGGCCGCCCGGCCAGGCCGCGGGCACCTCGGACGCGGTCTGCTCCAGGTAGGGCACGAGCACCGTGTGGCGCACGGTCGGCAGCTCGGCGAGGATCTCCCCGACGACGGCGCGACGGTCGAAGTCCTTGCCGCCGTGGCGGTAGCCGTCCACCGCCAGCAGCACCTTCGGCTCGATCTGCCCGAAGCGGTCGGCCACGCTGCGCGCCCCGAACTCCGGCGCTGCGCTCGACCAGATCGCACCCACGCTCGCCGTCGCCAGGAACGCGACGAGCGTCTCGGGGATGTTCGGCAGGTACGCGACCACCCGGTCGCCCCGCCTCACGCCCAGCGAGCGCAGCCCGCCGGCCACCGCGGCCACCTGCGCGGAGAGCTCGCCCCACGTCAGCTCGCGCAGGGGGCGCAGCTCGGAGGTGTGGAGCACCGCGATTTGGCTGGGATCCCGCCCACCCGGTCCGCCCGGCCCGCCCTCACGACCCCGCGCCAGCATGTTCTCCGCGTAGTTGAGCTCCGCTCCCTCGAACCACCGCGCGCCCGGCATCTGCCGTGAGGACAACACCCGCTCGTAGGGGCGCGACGCCCGTACGCCGCAGAACTCCCAGATCGCGGCCCAGAAGCGCTCCAGCTCCTGCACCGACCACTGCCGTAGCTGCTCGTACTCCTCGAGCTCCCGGCCCTCGCGCTCGCCCACCCAGTGCATGAAGCGGGTCATGCTCGCGTGCTCGCGTTGCTGCAGGGTTGGTGTCCACAGCGGGGTCTCGCGACCGCCCGGGGGCACACGGTCTGAAGGACTGAGTGGGTCCCCGCCACTCACCGTGGTGCTCCCCTCGCTCCGTCCCGCTCCCACCCCACTTCGCGCATCGCCCGCTCCACCGTTCGTCCCTGCGCTCCCGCGGCTGCCTGGCACGGAAGCCTGCCATTTCTTCGACTCGTTCCGAGTGATTCGGATATCGCGAAACCTCAGTATGTCAGGCCGCACGCATCCGCGCGGTTCGGGTTCACACCCAGTTAGATCTTTTGCTGTGCCCCTATCCTCCGTACCCGTGAACGCCCCCTCCCCGCCGGCCGCTCTCCGATCGGCCGCCCTGAGCTCGCCGGCGGACGCTGCCACCACTCCGCGGACCCCGAGCCCTTCCGCCGCTCCGCGGGCGCTGAGCCCCTCCGCCGCCCGCGCACTGCGCAAGCGGTTTCCCGTCCTGCGCCACCTCGCGTACCTCAACGCGGGCACCGACGGCCCGCTGCCCCGCGCGGCCGTGCAGGCCGCTGCCAAAGAGCTGCAACGGGAGGCCGAGGAAGGCCGCGCGGGCCGCCACTTCGAGCGCCGTGGCGAGTTGAACCGCTCGCTGCGGGCCGCCTACGCCTCGCTGCTCGGGTGCGCCTCTGAGGACCTCGCGCTCACCACCTGCACCACCGAGGGCCTTGCGGTGGTGCTCGGCGGCCTGCAGCTTGCTCGCGGCGAGGAGATCCTCACAAGCGACGAGGAGCACCCCGGCCTGCTCGGGGCGCTCGCCGCCGAGCGCGAGGAGCGCGGCGTGGCGGTTCGCACGGCGCCGTGGTCTGAGCTGCCCGCCGCCGTCGGCCCCCGCACTCGGCTTGTGGCCGTCTCGCACGTGAGCTGGATGACCGGGCGCCTCGCCCCCACCGCGGAGCTCGCCGACACGGGAGTCCCCGTGCTGCTCGACGGCGCTCAGGGCGTCGGCGCCGTCCCCACCGACGTGCGTGCGCTGCGCTGCGCAGCCTACGCCGGCGCGGGCCAGAAGTGGCTGTGCGGCCCCGACGGGACCGGCCTGCTCTACGTCGCCCCGGAGCTGCGCGAGCGACTCGCCGTCGCGCGCCGCGGCTACGCCAACCTCGCCGACCCCGGCGCGGGACTCGACGCCGGACTGCACGCTGACGCGCGGCGCTTCGACACGCTCTCGCTCAGCGCCGAGACCGTCGCCTGCGCGCTGGGCGCCTTCCAGGTGCTCGAGCGCGCCGGTTGGGCGCGCCTGCAGGAGCGCGCCCGGCTGCTCGCCGCGGAGCTCGCCGAGCGGCTTGCCGCGCACGGGCGCGAGGTCGTTGGGCGCCAGACCGCGTATGGGCGCGGGGTCGTCGGGCGCCGGACCGGGCGGGGGTACCCTGCGACCGCCTCCGAGTCGGGCGAGTCTGCTCTCGACGGCCACCACGGCACCCTCGTGACCTTCTCCAGCCCCGACCCCCTCGCCGAGCGCGAGCACCTGGCCGAGCAGGGGGTGGTCCTGCGCGACATCCCCGGGCGCCCCTGGCTGCGAGCGTCCGTGGGGGCGTGGAACGACGAGCGGGACCTCGACCGGCTGCTCGACGCGCTTCAGCGGTGAGGCGCGGGGCCGACGGGTCCTGGCAGTGCGCCCACGGGGTGCCCGCGGGTCGGCGGTCCGGCACAGCCGGATCGTGGACCTTTGCAAGGTCCCACCCGCAACGCTCTTACCGCGCTCTTACGTCTTAATGCTCTCTTAGCACGGTTTCCGCTTTGCTTTCCTCGCGCGGGCGAGGCTCCGCCGCGCCCCCCACAGACGCCCCGATGAGCACCTCGCCCCCCAAGACACCCGCCCCCGAGGTCCCCGAGCCCGCCGCTTCCGAGCTGCCCGCAGACGAGCGGGGCTTCGCTTCCTCGGACGCTCCGACTGCCTCGGCGGCGCCGGCGCCCGCGCCGAGCCCGCGGCGCACGATCCCCACGCCGGACCTGCGCTCGGCGCTCGGGTGGGTGGCGCTCGCTCCGGTGCTCGCGCTCTCCGCGGTGCTCGGCACCGAGCGGCTCTCCCAGAACGGTTACGCCAACGTCTTCTACGCCGCCGCCGTCCGGTCGATGCTCGGCTCCTGGCACAACTTCCTGTTTGCCTCCTTCGACCCGGGGGGGCTCGTCACCGTTGACAAGCCCCCCCTCTCGCTGTGGGTGCAGGTCGCAAGCGCCCGGCTGTTCGGCTTCTCCCCCCTCAGCCTGCTGCTCCCCGAGGCCGTCATCGGGGTGCTCGGGGTGGCCGCGCTGTACGCCGCCCTGCGCCGGCCCTTCGGGCAGTTCGCCGCGCTCGCCAGCGCGCTCGCCCTCGCGGTCTTCCCCTCCTACGTCGCGGTCTCCCGCGAGAACGGCGTGGACCCCTTCCTGATCCTGCTCCTGATCCTCGCCTGCGGCGCCGCGCTGCGTGCCATCCGTACTGGGGGCTGGCCCTCGCTGCTCGCCGCCGCCGCGCTGGTGGGGCTCGCGTTCAACGCCAAGACCCTCGCCGCCTACCTCGTCGTCCCCGGGATCGCGCTCGGCTACCTGCTCTGCGCGCCGGGGGGGCTGCTGCGCCGGGTGCCGCGGCTGCTCGCCGCCGGGGTGGTGCTCGCCGCGGTCTCCCTCTCGTGGACCGCGCTGGTCGAAGAGACCCCAGCCTCCCAGCGCCCCTACGTAGGGGGCTCCACGAACAACACCGAGCTCAACCTGACCTTCGGCTACAACGGCCTCGGCCGCGTGGAAGGGCAGGTCGGGGGCCCCGGTGAGATCTTCATCCGCCTCGGCGCCGTCGCGCCCTTCCCCGCCCGCGTGCGCACGGACCTCACCGCCAAACGCAAAGCCGCGCCGAAAGTCCTCCCCAACCCGATCCTGCCCGACGGCCACCACGCCAACCCCATCCCCTTCGGCGGCCCGGTCGGAGCGATGCGCCTCTTCCACTCCGGCCTCGGCGGCCAGGGCGGGTGGATGCTGCCGTTCGCGCTGCTCGGGCTGCTCGCCGTGGCCCTGTCGGTCCTCTGGCCGGCTCGGGGGAGCCGCGGCCCGGTGGAGCCCCCGCCCACCGCCGCACACGACGGCCCGGAGCTCGCCGGCGCCCCGGGCGCCACAGCCGACGGAGCGCCGACGGACGGTCTGCTCGCCGCGCACGCGGCCGGCGCCGCGGGTCCGGCGGACGGGGCCCACTCCCCGGCCGCCCCCCGACCGCTCGAGCGCATCCGGCGCGACCCGCGCACCGCGGGGCTGTTCGTGTTCGGCGGCTGGTTCCTGGCGGAGGCGTTCATCCTGGACTTCTCCAAGGGCATCGTGCACCCCTACTACGTCTCCGCCCTCGGCCCCGGGGCCGCCGCGATGATCGGCGCCGGCGCGGTCGCCTTCGCGCGCTTCGGCCGCGGGCGCGACTGGCGCGTCGTGCTGCTGCCGCTCGCCGTTGCGGCGACCGTCGCCGTGCAGCTCGTGCTGCTGCGCCGCGAACACTACGCCCACTGGCTGCCGCCGGTGCTGATCGCCGCCACCGCCGCCGGCGTGCTGGCGCTGCTGGCCGTGCGTCGCCTCGCGGCCCCCGCGATGGTGCTCGTGCTCGCCGTGCTGCTCGTCGCTCCTACGGCGTTTGCGACCACCACCTGGTCGGTCCCGGTCGAGGGGACCTTCCCCGCCGCCGGACCGCGCGTCGCCGGCTCGCTGGGGCCCTACGGGATCACCGCGCACGACGTCAAGGTCGACCGCGACCTGCTGCGCTACATCGACGCCCACCACCCCACCCACCGCTGGGAAGTGCTGACCGTCTCTTCCAACACCGCCGCCTCGATGATCCTGCTCGGCTGGCGCGCCGGCGCGGTCGGGGGCTACTCCGGAACCGACCCAGCGCTCGACGGCCCCGGCCTCGCGCGGCTCGTGGCCCGCCACGAAGCGCGCTACGTCGTGCTCGGTGGCGCCTACTCCAGCCGCGGCGGCAACCTCGCCACCCACGCGGTAATCCGTGCCTGCCGCTACATCCACTCTGAAGTCTGGCTGCACTTCCCGCGCTACTCGATCTACAGCCTCGCGCTGTACGACTGCGCCGGGGCCGAGCGGCGGTTGGCGGCCGCCGGCTGAGGGCTACGCCACCACTGACAGCCCGCGGTCGAACGCGCGCGCGAACAGCTCGCACTCCCGGGCCGCCGCCCACCGCGGGACCGCCGCGCCGCCCTCGGCCACCAGCCGCAGGCGCACCTCGCCGTTGCGGGCGCTGAGGACCGTGTCGCGCACCAGCTGGTCGCGCGAGCGCTCCAGGTCCTCGGCGAGACGCAGCAGCACCGCGCAGCGGTCCAGGCACGCCGCGTCGCCCTCACCGAACAACGCCGCAAGCGGACCCGGCTCGGGCAAGCCCTTGCGGTGGTAGCGCGCCGCCTGCGCGACGATCGCCACCTCCCTCGGGGAGTACCCCGGCAGGCCCGCGTTGAGGATCAGGTAGCGCGAGTGCTTGTGGTGGTCGTCGTAGGCCACCGACATCCCGATGTCGTGCAGCGTGCACGCCGCCCACAGCAGCTCTCGCTCGCGCTCGTCGCCGGCGTGCAGGCCCATTCGCGCGAGCTGGTCGAACATCCCGAGCGCGAGCGTGGCCACGTGGCGGGTGTGGGCCCGGTCCACCCCATAGCGCGCCGCGAGGTTCTCCACCGAGGCCCGGCGCACGTCCTCGAACAGCGGAAGCTCGCTCCCGGCCAGGAGACGCTCGAAAAACACGCCCTCGCGCAGGCCCGCCTCGGTGACCTCCAGCTGCTCGAAGCCGCCCGCCCGCATCGCCCCCTCCACGACCACCGCCCCCGCCAGGATCAGGTCCGCGCGCGCCGGCTTGACCCCGGGCACGCTCGCGCGCTCCGCCGTCGGCAGTGCCGCCAGACGCTCCACGATCTCCTCCAGCGCCTCGCGCGTCACGGTTGCCCCCTGCACGCCGTTCGTGGGCAGTCCCTCGGCGCGCTGGGCCACCGTCGCGAGGCTGCGCACCGTCCCCCCAATCCCCACCAGCCGCCGGCCCGTCTTCGACAACCACGGGGCGCTCGCGAGCTCCTGTGCAACGTGCTCGCGCAGCGCCTGCACCTGACGGGGCTTCGCCGGGCCCCCGTTTGGCAGGAAGTGCTCGGTCATCCGCACCGCCCCCACCCGCCACGAGCCCACCTCGCGCGCGAGCCGCTCGCGCACCTGCACGAGCTGCAGCGAGCCGCCGCCGAGGTCCAGCACGCAGCCGTCGGTCAGTGTGGTCGAGTTCACCGCCGCCAGGTAGCCGTACCGCGACTCCTCCTCGCGGCTCAACACGCGGATCGGCAGGCTCGTCCGTGCTCGCGCCTGCGCCAAGAAGGCCGGCGCGTTCTCCGCATCGCGGATCGCGCTCGTCGCGACCGCGTCGACCGCCCCCTCGGACGCGGTGGGGTCCGTGCGAGCGCTCGGGGTGAGCGCGGTAGGTGGCGCCGGCGCCGCGGACTGGGCGGGCTGGTCCAAGAGCCCCGCCGCCCGGCAGAAGTGGTCGAACACGTCGAGTGCCGCCAGCGCCCGCTCGATCGGCTCCTCCCCCAGCCGGCCGGTCGCCGCCATCCCTTCGCCGATGCGCACCGCCTGGTAGATCTCGTCGGTGCGCTGCCACCACCCGTCCGCCGCGGAGAACACCACGAGCCGAAACGAGTTCGAGCCGAGGTCGATCACGGCGAGCCGCTCGCGTCTGTGCACCCTTTGAGGGTAATCCCCAGGGCGGCGGGGTCCGCGGCGTCTTCGGCGTTCGCCGCCCAGGCGCTTGCTTGAGCGTCCTCGTTCAGACGCTCCTGCTCAGGCGTCCTCGCCGGCCGAAGCCGGGTGACACGGGCCTTCGGGGCTGGCCGATTCGGGGATGCGAGCGCAGCGAGTGTCTCCCTAATCGGTCCCCGTTTCGGCCGAAGCCGGGGGACACGGGCCTTCGGCCCGAATCCCCGTTTCGGCCAGCGCGTTCACCACGTTGCGCGCATCGGAGAAGATCTGGGCGTGCGCCACCAGGCCATCCCTGAACTTCACGACCCACGTGGTCGGCGCGTCCTGGAAGGACCCCCCCGGACCTCGCCCGCTGACCAGGCCAAGCGCCACCACCGCGCAACCAGCGGCGCGGATCTGGGCGGGGTGGACGGTCAACACCTCCCAGTGTGACTCGACGTCCTGCGCGTAGCGGCGGATGCCCTCGTGCCCGCGGTAGGGCTCGCCCGCCCGCGTGACCGCCGCAGTCATCGGTTCGAAGACAACCTCGGGGTGCACCAGTTCGAGCGTGCTCTCCAGGTCGCGGCGGCCGAACGCCTCGAACAGGCGTGCCACGACCTCCTCCTTGGGCCGTGCCGTCGGTGCCGGCGGGGCCGGCCGGGCCTGCGGGGCCGTCCGGCGCGGAGGGTCGGGCTCAGCCGGCGGCGTGCGCCTCGCCCGAGCGTGACCACCTCCCTCGCGCGTGGCCAGCTCACGACTGGACTCCTCGCGTCTCACCCGCGAGCCCGTGCGGCTCACCGTCAAGGTGTCCCCCTTCTCATGCCCCGCATACCAGTTCGCTCCGTTCTTCGACCCGCACGCCCCGGAACCTCCCAGGAGGCTACCCGGGCGCCGCGCCCGTCAAACGAGAAACACCGCAGGCCGCTCATCGCCCGGGAGGCTGCCCAAACGGTTCGCCCCGGCCGATGTTGGGCTCAGCCTTGATCTCCCGATACGCCCTTTTGTAGTAGCGGTCTGGGATCACCGGGCTTGCCAACGCAAGCCGGTTTAGTTCGGGATAGAGCGTTTCCAGCGCACTCAGGATGTGGGGTCCGTCGCCCTGCGCGATGGCAAGATCGAAGCTTCGACGGATCGCGCCGTACTCTGCGCCCGCGGCGCGATGGTTGCGAGCGGCGTCGGACGGAGCAAGGAACGTCTGGAGGCCCACCAGCACCGCACCAACTGTCGCCCCGATACCGAGCACGGTCACCAACGCGCCCTTAGGGGCGGAGAACGTGAACGCCGCTACAGCGGCGGCGATGATCGTCGCCGGTATGCCCAGCGCTCGGTGCTGCCGTTCTCGTTGCTGGGCGATCAGGTAGTGAGCCCGGCAGTTGACTATTGCTTGCGTCCGGCTGACATTTGCTGCGTGCCATGAATCGGGGGGCGCTGTGAATGCGGCTTCCGCCGTAGCAGCGAACGACACAGCGCCTGACTCTACGCCACGAGCCGGAGCGTCGCCTTGCTCCCCCAGAGCTTCGCCAGGCAGGCATCGGTCGCGGTCCTCGACTCATCCAGGCCGCCCGGCACCGTGTGATTTGCAGGGCATCCGCGAATGGGCCTAATCGGAGTTCTATCGAACCACGATCTACAGGGGTCGTTGGGCTGTCTGACCGAGAAGCTAGGGGTGGTTCGGGCCGGTGGAGTGCAGCCGCGGGTGGTTGCCAGCCAGCGGCTTCGATGTCGACGGCCGGGGTCGGTGGTTGATGCTTTGGTCCAGGTCTTGGGTAGCCGGGGGGCCGATGCGGGCTCGGGAGGTCCATGCGGCGGTCGAAGCGATGCTGGGAGAGGCGGTGGCGCGGAGTTCCGTCAAGGGCGCTTTGGCATCCAATGTCTCGGGTTCCTTGCCGCGATTCGTGCGGGTGGCGAGGGGACCGTACGTGCTGGCGGGCCGCTGAATCGGCCGAAGCGTCGACGTGGGCGGGGTTGGTCATGGCGGGCCGCTCCTGATCGCCATATGCTGCTCGGTCTCGGACCCTGGGGTCCGGGGCTTGGCGTACCATCTCCCGCATGTTGACTGTCGCTGAGGCTGCCGATCGGCTGGGTAGGAACCCCGAGACTGTCCGCCGGTGGATTCGGTCGGGGCGCCTGCCGGCGCGACGCGTCGGTGCCCGACACGCGATCGATGACCGTGACCTGCGTGTGATCGAGGACGAGCTGCACCCTATGTCCGAGCTGCCCGAGGCCTGGCGCGTCGGGGATGACAGCACCCCGGCGCTCAATTGGGTCGCCGCGCTCCATCGCTCACGCAGCGGTCATTGACGAAGATCCTGGTTGTTGACGCGTCGGTGGCGGTTGCCGCGTGCCATACGCCGGTGGGCTTCGCCAGCCTCCGCGGGCACAAGCTCCTCGCACCACCACTCATGGTGACGGAGGCGAGCTCAGCACTGCACGAGATGGCCTGGCGGGGAGAGATCACCAAGCCTCGCGCCAAGACGATGCTGGAGCGCCTCCTCAAGGCTCCGGTGGAGATCCGCACGCCCGACCAGCGTACTGGTCTCATCGATCTCGACTGCTGCTCAACCGGCGAGCTTCAGAGCAATGATCACCCTCGGCAGGACCACCGATCGAGGAGGAAGTCTCAGGGATGAACTTCGAGCTAGTCCGCTGCAATGAGGGCGACCGGTGGTTCCCGTGGAACTATGGACGGAAGTCTCCCGAGGGACGTATTGGCATAAAGCGGTTCGCCCACGAGCCCGGACTTGTGGTGATCAACGCGACAACGTCAGCCGGGCGCGTTCTTGGCTCGTGCTCGCTGCGAGTCGGCTACCGGCATTCGGAGTATCTCCTGAGCGACGAGGAGTACCAGTACGGAGCACTTGCCGCAGGTCCAGCCTATTTCTGGTCCGATGACCAATCATGTCCCTGGATCCTCGTGCTCAAGTCGTTCTGGGTACGGCCGGATGTGCGTTGCAACGGGATTGCGCGCCGCTTCGCCGCGTACGCTCGAGATATTGGCCTGCCGACATATCTCGCGTTCGCGAACAAGCACGTGAAAGCTTGGTTTGACCGACAGTTCAGCCCGACCGACGAGGCATCGCCCATCCAAGCAAAGATCGCGAAAGCGATGAGCGCACCGGGGGAAAGCGACTCCATACCCGACCGCGATGCCGACTTCACCGTCTTCGTGCAAGCACAGGCTCCCGCGTTGCTGCTATGGCATGCCTGGCCTGGAATCTCAGAGGATCTGGTCAGCCTCGATAAGGCGCTGCTGTTCCCAGACCGGGCGGACGAGTGGGCGATCGACGGTGGCGAGGTGTTCGAGGTTGGATTCTCAGACAGTGCGTTCGCGGAGGACCGCTGCTTCGGCTATGTGCTATCACCGTGGTGCGACGTGTGGGGACCCAGAGCCAGCCCCCTTGATGAATTGCCACATGATGCCTCCGAAGAGGACTACGAGGCAGCGGAGAGCGCATTCGCGTTGCAGTCACACTTCACGGCTGGCTCGGTTGACGGCTGGATCATCGACTCTGAAGCAATGTGTGCGTATGCCTCGGTTCGGCACTTCCTACGAACGCTGACGTGGCAGGACTACGACGACATCAATGATGCGGCACAAGAGCTGTTCGTTCGAGATCTGCGCAACGAGCCGCGTGGCCTGAGCGGTTTCAGCGCGCTGGCCTCACCTGTCAGCCGGCCATCGAAGTAACGCCCAGGACTGGGAGGTCTGGACGACGTTTGCATTCCTTTGTGGAATGGGCGAAACTTGGCTGTGCGCAAACCACGCGCTGATGGCAGGACCAGCGGTGGGCATCGACTCACCCAGCCTGGACGTACGCCTATCTCGGGCTTGAGGCCGCTGCTGGTGCGGCTGGAAGGGCCTATCCTGCCGACGGGCTCATTTCTCTGCGGCGGCTGGGCGCCGCATGTAGACGATCGGCTCGCCGTACAGCTCTCCTCCGACGACATCGACCTCTGCGTGCTCAATATCGACATGATCCCCGAGCTTGCTGGTCCACCCTCCGGACGGGAGTTGCCTGGCGGCATGACGTGGTTCTCCGGCGGAATCAGCAAATATGGCGATCTTCTCGCAGCCCTCCTCGACTGCAGGAGAGTCGCAAACCTCATACCCGGTCTGAACGTAGGCGTCGATCACTCCGGACATGCTCGGCAGCGCAGGTATCCCAGGCGGCCAGTAGACGCCGCTGCCGAGCATCGTTGGAGACCACACACGAGTATCGTCGCGCGCCGCCCATGCGAAGCAGTTGTAACGGGGATCCTGGGGGCTTGTGATGCGGTAGTCGGCGTCGGTCAGCCTCGGGATCCACGACTCAATGGTCGCCCGATCAGTCAACTACAACCCACGCTCGCGTCCCCACCGAAGCCACGCCCTGCTCGCTCCCTCGGCTGTCGTCTCGCCATGTGCTGGATCCTCTCCGGTAATGGCTGTAAGCGCCCAGAACCACTGTCGAGGCTCGCGCTCCAGTCGTCGCAGAATCAACGGTATGGCTGGCGCCCCCATACCGATAATTCGCTGGTACGCGGGATGGGTCGCCTTCCTCGTCACGACCGACTCAAGCGCAGTCTCAGTCTCCCAACGATCCGCGAGATCCTCGAACAAATCTTCGAGTACCGAGCGTCTGCTCTGATAGGAGATCTGATAGGAGATCGCCGGTAGTGTGGACAGGGCGTTGACTTCGCGCCACGATCCGTAACGAGAGCCGCCATGTCTCCGCACGGCTGTGTGGCTGTGCCACTCTGAAGGCCGACGACGCTCGACGAGGCAGTCGTTCGTCCGCCAGACCGCCTTTCTGTGTTCCCGGGCTGGGACCTCAATCACGTGTGGCATCAGGCGGTTCCTGGTATTCCCAGTACGGAAGGTTCATTTTCTCCACCGATCTTCTTAGGCTTGCGTGCTTGGCAAGGGCGCGATCGACTACGTCCCGCAAGCGCAGCAAGTCGCTGTAGTCGAGCGCGAAGTATGTGGAATCAAGCGGACCGCCCGCGACGTGGTAGTCGATCTTGAGCGTGGCAACCAATAGAGCAGCCTTGGGGCCGTCATTTGGATTCGGCCCGAATACCGGGCGCAGATCATTGAGGATTCGTGCATCGTGAAAGACCCGGTCGTACTCGGTGATGAGGTCAGAGGCGCGCGCGGCCAACGACAGCGATTCCAGCACCAACAAAGGCGGCAAACGGTCGGCAAGGGCTTCTCGGGCCGGGTCGGCGAGGTCGAGGTCTCTTGACTGCGTCACGTCGCGCGAGAGATCTGCCGCTCCCTCGCCATCCTCGGGCAGCAGTGTTATGAGAGACAAGAGGGCTTCAAGGGTGTCGATGGCCTCGTCAGAGAGCACAGGCACTTCGTTACGGACGTGTTCCGCGAGTCGCTCCGTCGTTAGGAGCTGCGGCACCTGCTGAAGCGCTGCCCGTAGCTCTGCGAACGTCTCGTCCTTCGCGTTGGCGAGCGCCAGCAGTCCGGGCACATAGCGAGGCGGGATTCTTAGGGGTGAGCTCATTACGCGAGAAGAACGGCCGATCAAAGCGCGCACGGAACTATCGCACAGCCTGTCCCTGGTCTTTCGCCAGCGTCGGGCGTACGCCTGCCGATGACGTCCGTGTTTGCCGATGACCCCAAGTCCGTACGGCCGGACGCGGGCCTCATCGTGCGCCACCGGGGTCGGCTGTGGCGCGGTTCGGCACTGCTGGCAGCTTGCCAGACAATCTCCGACCGGAGAGGGCTTGCCGCTGAACCCGTTGCTTTCGGGAAGGGTCTTGAGATCTGGCGCGGGTCCTGCTCTGCTCTGGCCGCCAATCGACAATCCAGTGTGGCCGGACGAGTGCGCCAACGCCCGCCCGGCCCGTAGCGCCGAAGGATCATGCCCTCGATCCCGCGCGCTTCAAGCAGCGGCTATCCGCGCTCGACACGCGCCTGGACGCCCTCCAAGCCTAAGACCAAGCACTCGCCGCGAACTCGCCGCAGAGGCGCCTACAACGCCCGGCACGGCCGCGCTCCACGCCGTCGCCGACCAGCTCGCCCACGTCATCGCCACGGGCGACACCGACCGAACCAAGGTCCTGCTGCGCATCCTCATCGCCGGCCTGCACGTCGACAACCGCCGCGAAGTCCTGCCCACCTACCGGGTCGGCGCGCCCGGTGGGTTTGCGCACAGACAAGTTCAGTGGGCCCGGCAGGACTCGAACCTGCGACCTAGCGATTATGAGTCGCCAGCTCTAACCAGCTGAGCTACGGGCCCGCCCCGCGCGGGTGGCGCGCGGTGCGCAGACGCTACCAGCGATCTCCGCGGCCGCGGAGGCGATCCACCCCCGGAACGCGAGGTGTCTGCCGGATGGGAAAGTCGCGACTGGCGCCCGGGATGCGGACACGAGCCGAGGATGGTTTGATTGCGCCTGTCAACGACCACAAGGACGGAGCGGATCTATGGCTGAGCGAGCGGCGATCGTTACGGGGGCTTCGAGCGGGATCGGGCTGGCGATCGCGCGGGTGTTGGGACAGGAGGGACATGCGGTGACGATGGTCGCCCGCAGGCCGGAGAAGCTTGAGGGCGCGGTGGCGGAGCTCGCCGGAGAGGGCCTTGAGGTACACGGGGTCCCCGCGGATGTCTCCCACGAGCAGGAGATCCAGAAGGTTGTGGCGGCGCACCGTGAGCGCTACGGGCGCCTCGATGTGCTCGTCAACAACGCGGGCGTCGGGATCGGGGCGCCCGTTGGAGACATCCAGACAAAGCGCCTTGACATGCAGCTCGACATCAACCTGCGGGCAATCGTGATCTTCTACCGGGAGTGCCTGGAGCTCCTGCAGGCCGCCGGGGCCGAGCACCAGGGCGCGTTGGTCGTCAACACCGCCTCGATCGCCGGCAAGCGTGGGGCGGCGTGGACTTCGGTGTACTCGGCCACCAAGCACGGAGTGGTCGGTTGGACGCGCTCGATGCACATCGAGCTCGGCCAGCAGGGCATCAAGTCCACCGCGCTGTGCCCCGCCTTCGTGGACACCCCGATGACCGACTACGTCAAGGGCCAGGTCAAGGCGGAGGAGATGATCCGTCCCGAGGACATCGCCGAGGCGGTGCGCTACCTGCTCCGGGTCTCCCCCGCGTGCATCGTCCCGGAGATGATGTTCATTCGGCCCGGGGACATGTTCTAGCGCGTCCATACGCGTCGGCGATACGTGTCGTGTCGGGGAGCCTCAGGCCAGCCGCCCTTCGAAACGGCGCTTTAGACGCTCTGGCGCCGGCTGAGCGAGCCAGGATCTGTGTCTACGCCGAGACGCGCTCGCGGCGGCGCCCCAGCCAGCGCGGGGCGCGCAGGCGGCGGGCGACGATCTCGCCGGTTGGATCGGCGGTGCGTGCGCGCCGGTGGCGCGCGAGCAGCTCGGTGTGCTCGTCGATCGCGCGGGCGAGGTCGCACGACTCCTCGTCCATCAGGCTCGCGCGCAGGAGGCCGACGAGCACCGCGAGCTCGTGCCGTGTGGCCCGGCGGCGGCGCCGAGCGTGCGTGAAGCGATCCCAGGAGCGGGCGAAGGAGAGGAAGTTGGTGCGCCCGCCGCGGCGGTGCGCTGCGAGCATCGGACACACGCCGCCCTCGCGGTCGGTGTAGGCGCCGACGATGATGCGGGGGCTTACGAGCACCCCTTCGAGCATCGCCTCGCGGGTCTGGAGCGGCAGGCACTCGACTGCGAGGCGCAGCTCCTCGATCGGGTGGGCGTTGCGAGAGCGGGCGGTTGGCATAGTCTGTGACTCGTCGGCGGCCGCGATGGCTCCGGACGGGCGCGCCCCAAGCGTAGGAGATGGGCTCGCGCTTGGCAACGCATTCCCTTCCGCTGAAAGGAAACTTGCGCATGAAGCTCGGCGTTCACATCGGCTACTGGGGCCTCGGCCTCACCTCGGAGGACCAGCTGCACATCGTCCAGGAGGCGGAGCGGCTCGGCTACGACTCGGTGTGGACCGCGGAGGCGTACGGCTCGGACGCCGCCACGGTACTCGGGTGGCTCGCGGGACAGACCTCGAAGATTCGCCTCGGCTCAGGGATCCTGCAGATGCCGGGCCGCTCGGCGGCGATGACCGCGATGACAGCCGCCACGATCGACCAGCTCTCCGGCGGGCGCATGATCCTCGGGATCGGCTCCTCCGGCCCGCAGGTCGCCGAGGGGTGGCACGGGCAGCGCTTCGCCCGCCAGCTGCAGCGCACGCGCGAGTACGTCGCCGTGGTTCGCATGGCGCTGGCGCGCGAGCGTGTGGACTTCCACGGCGAGACCCTGGAGCTCCCGCTCCCCGACGGCCCCGGCAAGGCGCTGAAGCTCACGATCGGCACCGTGCAGGAGCGCATCCCGATCTACCTCGCGGCGATCGGCCCGAAGAACACCGCGCTCGCGGGCGAGATCGCGGACGGGTGGATCCCCACGCTGTTCTCCCCCGAGCACGTCTCCGAGCTGCGCCCCCTGCTGGAGGAGGGCGCCGCCCGCTCGGGGCGCTCCCTGGAGGGCTTCGATATCGCGCCCACGGCCAACGTGTTCATCACCGACGACCTCGAGGGCGCGCGCAACGCGATGCGGCCGTTCATCGCGCTCTACGTCGGCGGCATGGGCTCGCGCAAGCAGAACTTCTACAACAACCTCGTGCAGCGCTACGGCTTCGAGGCGGAGGCGAAAACGATCCAGGACCTCTACCTCGAAGGCAAGCGCGAGGAGGCGATGGCGGCGGTCCCCGACAAGCTGATCGACACCGTCTCCCTCTGCGGCCCGGCGGACGTGGTGCGCGAGCGCCTCGCGGTCTACCGCGACGCCGGCGTGGGCACGCTGGGGATCACCCCGCTCGCCTTCACCGCCGAGGACCGCCTCACGCAGCTGCGCCTGGTGGCGGAGCTCGCCGCGGCGTGAGCGCCCGGCGTGTTCTCCTGGGCGCCTTCGGGGACCCGGGCCACGCCTTCCCGATGATCGCGCTCGGACGCGGCCTGGCCGCGCGCGGGCACGACGTCACGCTGCAGACCTGGACGCGCTGGCGCGAGCCCGTGGAGGCCGAGGGCCTGCGCTTCGCTCCCGCCCCCGAGTACCACGTCTTCCCCAACGGGGGGCCGGGCGCTCCGCCGCTGGACTTCTACGAGGCGGTCGTGCACGCCACGCGCGACACGCTCCCGCTCGTGCGCGAGCTCGAGCCTGAGGTCGTGGTTGCCGACATCCTCACGCTCGCCCCCGCCCTCGCCGCCGAGCTTCAGAGCATCCCCTGGGCGACCTTGATCCCCCACGTGCACCCCCACCCCCCCGATGGCGCCCCGATCTACTCGATCGGCGCCCGGCTGCCGCGCAGCGCGCTCGGCCGCGCCTTCTGGCGGCGCGCCACGCGGCCCGTGGAGCACGGCCTGGAGCGGGGCCGCAGGGACCTCAACGCCGTCCGTACGCGCCTCGGTCTGCCGCCGCTAGCCCACGTCCACGGCGGGACGAGCCGCGAGCTCGCACTGGTTGGGACCTTCCCCCAGCTCGAGTACCCCCGCGTCTGGCCCGCCCACACGCATGTGGTCGGGCCGCTGATCTGGGAGCCCCCGACCGCGGACGTCGAGCTCCCGCCGGGTGACGGCCCCCTGGTCCTGATCGCCCCCTCGACCGCCCAGGACCCCGAGCACCGCCTGCTGCGCGCCGCACTGCGAGGTCTCGCCGACGCACCGGTGCGCGTGCTCGCCACCTGGAACCGCCGCCTCCCCCCGGCGCCGCTGCCGGTCCCCGCGAACGCCCGCGTGGTGGAGTGGCTCTCCTACGCGCGCACCATGCCCCTCTGCGACGTCGTCGTCTGCCACGCCGGCCACGGCACCCTCGCACGAGCGCTCTCCTGCGGCTGCGCGGTGGTCGCCTGCCCCGTCCTAGGCGACATGAGCGAGAACGCCGCCCGCCTCGACTGGGCCGGCGCCGGAGTGCGCCTCCCCCGCCGCTTCATCGCCCCCCGGCCTCTGCGCCTCGCCGTGGAGCGCGCCCTTTCTGACCCCTCGATCCGCTCCCGCGCGCGGGAGCTTGCGGCGTGGTGGGCTACCCACGACTCCGCGGATACGGCAGCCGCGCTAGTGGAGCGGCTAGCTTTCGATGAGGCTCTGGGGGTGGGACTCGAACCCACAACATCTCGGTTAACAGCCGAGCACTCTGCCAATTGAGTTACCCCAGATCGGGCCTACCTTGGAAGAATATCCTCACCGGTCGTAGACGCGTCCGCGTGGCAGTACACGCTTGACGACGATCGTGCGCACGGCCGGGTCGAGTTCGAGCAGGACACGCCAGTCGCCTACGCGCAGGCGCGATTCGGGGCGACCCTTGAGCTTGCGCAGCGACCCGTCGTTGGGGTTCTCGGCGAGGTTTCCAAGCGCCGCCAGGACCCGCTTGCGGAGGGGAGGGTCCAGTCGCGCGATGTCCTTTTCGGCACGCTTGGCATAGCGGACGGTCCAGGGACCTTCACCGCTCATCCGTATTTGCGGAGCATCTCTGCGTGCGAGACGGTGCGGCCAGCGGCGATATCTTCGTCGGCCTCCCTGACTGCCGCTTCATCCTCTGCGGTGAACGGCTCGTCATCCTCAGGTGCCTCGCGGAACGCCGCAATCACCGGGTCCTCCCCCCCGCGCGAGGCGATGAATTCGAGCACGGGCTCGAGCTCAGACTCGGGCAACTCGTCCAGCAGCTTGCGAGCCTTTTCGCGTGTCGTCATGCAAGCGAGTCTAGCCGGCCGTTCGGGTGAGATAGCCTGCACGATCGAGGACAACGGGCCGGCCGCGCAAAGTGCGGCCAACCGTGGAGGAGTGCAACCATGGACTTGACCTTCAGTGAGCAAGAGATCGCGTTCCGCGATGAGCTGCGCGCGTGGTTTGGCGCGAACGACCCGGGCGAGGAGCCGGACGGCGACGAAGACCGCCGGTACGCGTGGCGGCGCGACTTCCAGCGGCGGCTTGCCGAGGGCGGCTGGGCTGCCGTGCACTGGCCGCGCGAGTACGGCGGGCGCGGGGCGACGTTGACCGAGTCGGCGATCTTCTTCGAGGAGCTGGGGCGCTCCGGCGCTCCCCTGCCGGCCAACGTGCTCGGTCTGCTGCTTGCCGGTCCGACGATCATGACGTGGGGCACCGAGCAGCAGAAGGAGCGCTACCTCTCGCCGATCCTGACCGCGGATGAGATCTGGTGCCAGGGCTTCTCCGAGCCCGACGCCGGCTCGGACCTCGCCAGCCTGAAGACGCGCGCCGTGCGCGACGGAGACGAGTGGGTGCTCACCGGCCAGAAGGTGTGGACCAGCGCAGCGCAGTACTCGAAGTGGTGCATGTTGGTCGCGCGCTCGGACCCCGAGGCGCCCAAGCACAAGGGGCTCACCTACTTCCTGATGGACATGGAGCAGGAGGGCGTGCAGATCCGCCCGCTGCGCCAGATCACCGGCGAGCCCGAGTTCAACGAGCTGTTCCTCGACGGCGCGCGCGTGCCGCACGAGAACGTGCTCGGGGGCGAGGGCAACGGCTGGAAGGTGGCGCTCACGACGCTGATGAACGAGCGCGCCGGCTTGGGGTTCTTCCTGCAGGTCCGCCTGCGCCAGCTCCTCGACCGCTTGATCGAGGAGGCCGCCCGCGAAGGCCTGCTCGAGGACCCTGTCGTCGCGG
Organism: uncultured Solirubrobacterales bacterium; assembly: GCA_963701215.1. GTDB lineage: Bacteria > Actinomycetota > Thermoleophilia > Solirubrobacterales > Solirubrobacteraceae > Palsa-744. The sequence continues at coordinate 1,503,242 of OY969580.1, read as the reverse complement.
ACCGCCTCGGCGAGCTGCACCTGCGCACCGAGATCGTGCGGCTCACGGCCTACCGGGGCCTGACTGCGATCGAGAAGTACGGCCAGCCCGGCCCGGAGGGGTCGCTGACCAAGTGGATGTGGTCGGACACCAACCAGCGGCTCACGCAGCTCGCCGCCGAGCTGCTCGGCCCCCGCGCGCTGCGCGCCGAGGACCCGTGGGCGTACGAGCTGCTGCGGGCCCGCGGCAACTCGATCGAGGGGGGCACCACCGAGGTGCTCAAGAACATCGTCGCCGAGCGTGTGCTCGGCCTTCCCAAGTCGCGTTAGGGTTCACAGCAAAAGAGATGGCGGGATCGGGGTGGTCGATTCGTGGATGGGATGCGACGCACGCGAGTGCAGCCGTGCTGGTGGCACGGCGAGCATCGCGGGTGGCGCAGACCGCCGCTGGCCGATCGGAGATCCCTATGATCTGCGATCGGTCGGCCGCACCGGACCGTCAGATATTTTGTTGTGGGCCCTTAAGGAGCCGCTGTGGATTTCGACCTCACTTCCGAGCAGCGTGAGATCAAGGACGTCGCCCGCGAGCTGCTCGCCGCGCGCTCGCCGTTCGCCAAGGTGCGTGAGGCGGCCGAGGCCGCCGCGTACGACGCCGCGCTGTGGAGCGAGCTGGTCGGGCTCGGCTGGCCGGGCATCGCCGTCGCCGCGGAGCACGGCGGCCAGGGACTCGGCGCGGTCGAGCTGGCTGTGCTGCTCGAGGAGCTCGGGTACGCATGCGCGGCGACACCCTTCCTCTCCACGGCTACAGCCGCAGCGGCGATCCAGGCCGCGGGCACCGACGAGCAGCGGGCCCGCTGGCTGCCGGGGCTCGCCTCGGGGGAGCTGACAGCTGGGATCGGTACGCGCGAGCTGGCAGCCGACGCCGCCGGCGCGGCGGTCGTGCTCGTGCTCGACGGCGACGAGGCTCAACTGCTCGCCTCGCCCGAGACCGGCGAGCTCGTCTCGATCGACCCCACCCGGCGCTTCGCGACCGTCGCGGGGGACGGCGAGCCCCTCGGCCCCGGCGCCGCCGACCGGATCCGCGCGGCGCTCGCCGCCGAGCTCGTGGGCGTCTGCCAGCGCGCGCTCGACATGACGCTCGCCTACGTCAAGGAGCGCCACCAGTTCGGGGTCCCCGTCGGGTCCTTTCAGGCCGTCGCGCACCGCTGCGCGGAGATGCTGCTGCACACCGAGAGCGCGCGCTCGACCGCTTACTACGCGGCGTGGGCCGCCGACGCCGACCCGCAGTTGCTCCCCGAGGCAGCGGCGCTCGCTGCTGCCGCCGCGGCCGAAGGCGGCCCGTCGGTCACCGCCGGGGCGATCCAGATGCACGGCGGGATCGGGTTCACCTGGGAGGCCGACGTGCACTGGCTGTTCAAGCGCGCGCAGCTGGACGCCGCGCTGCTGGGAGGCGCCAAGCGCCACCGCGCGGCGCTCGCTCGGCAGGCTTCTGCCAAGGTCCGGCAGTTGACATAACCGGAGCCCGGGCCAATTGTGGCCCGGCGCGTTGAGCCAGGCCGGGCTTCACTCAGCCTCGGTGCGCGACGGACGGAGCCCGGCGAGTCTCCCAGGCCGGACCTTCAGTCGATCTCGGTGAGCCGGCGGTTGGGCTTGGCTCGGCCGGCGAATCAGGCCGAGCCGACCTCATTCAGTCTCAGCGGGCGGGGTCCGGTGCTCCCGCCGCAGACGGGCGATCCGTCCACCGAGGGCGCTCAGCAACATGCCGGCGATCGCGGTGACGACCGCGAGCAGCGGTGGAAAGCTGCCGAGCGAGACCTTCGCGTGGGTGCCGAGGACCGCATGCACCACGAGCAGGGCGATCCCGTAGATCAAGCCGGCCACCAGACCGCGGTCGGCCCCGCCCCACCCGTCCTGGTGCTCGAAGCCGGCCACGACGGCGCCCGCAGCGGCGAGCGCGCCGAACGCCCAGTAGGCGCCGCTGGAGACTCCGACCAGCACACCGGCCACCCCGCCGGCGACCGCGGGCACGACGCCGCCCAGCACGATCTGCGCGGGACGCTGGCGATCGCGAAGCAAAATTGGTTCGTACATCGACCCCTCCTCAGAAGCTGTCTCTCAGCCTATCGCCTGCGACACCTCGCCCGCTGCCTCTGTGTTTCAGCCGCGGTCGTAAGCGGGGTCGATGAGGGACCGACGCGCGTCCTCCCTACCCCCCGGTCTCCGCCAGCGCCCGCTCGTACGCCTGCTCGAACGCGCGCTTCACGTCGGCTCGCCGGCGCGCCAGGTCGCTGACCTCGCCGCTGCCCTGCGCTCGCGCGCTGAGGATGCGGCGGTCCAGACGCGCTAGGTCGAGCTGCATGCGTTGCACCTCCAACATCGCCGGAGCGGCGGTGGCAGGCAGGCGGCCGGCCTGCACGACGAGCTCGGCGAGCACGCCCGTCAGCTCAGGGTCCTCTTCGGCGATGCCCTCCACTGGCTCGGTCAGGCTCCCCGCGCGCAGGTGCACCGCCGCGCGGCGCAGCCGCTCGCTGGTGAAGTGCTCCTCGGGGTCGAGCTCCGCCAGTGCTCGCTCGCCCTCCGCCGGGGAGGCGATGCACAGCGCCAGGAACGTCCGCTCGGTCTCTGCACGCCGCGCCAGGTCCCCCACTGCGAACGCCGCTCCAGGCCCCGCCCTCCGGGCGGGGGCCCCCATCCCATCCTCTCCCCTCCGGGGTGCGCGCGCATCGGCTCCGTCGGGTGAGCGGGTGCCTGCTCGGGTCCTCTCGCTGCCCGCCTGCCCTGCGGTGCTAGCCGGCGCCGAGAGCAGCCGCTCCGCGAGGCTCTCGGGCAGCTCCAGGCGCCCGGCCACCAGGCGCGTGAGCTCCATCCGCATCGCGCTCGGGGGCAGCGTCGCGAAGACCGGGCGCAGCTCTTCGACCATGCGGTCGCGGCCCTCGGGGCTCCCGTGGTCGCCTGCGGCCAGCACGCGCTCCACGCGGAAGCGCACGAACGGCTGGGACTCCTCGACCGCCGCCGCGATCCCCGCCGGCCCCTCGCGCTGGATCAGCTCCGCCGGGTCCCACCCGCCGGGGAGGCTCACCACGCGCAGCTCCAGGCGCCGGCGCGCGGCGAGCTGGGCCGCGCGCAGCATCGCCTCCTGGCCCGCGGTGTCCGCGTCGAGCGCGAGCAGCACCGTCGGCGCCATCCGCGCTAGCTCTCCGACCTGCTCGGCTGTCAGCGCCGTACCCATCAGGCCCACTGTGTTCGGCATCCCCGCCTGGTGCATCGCGATCACGTCGGTGTAGCCCTCGCAGAGGATCGTCCGCCCCGCGCGCGCCGCGTGCGCGCGGGCGAGGTCCGCTCCGTAGAGGTGGCGGCCCTTGTGGTAGACGTCGTTGTCCGAGGTGTTCAGGTACTTCGGTTTCTGCTCCTCGCGCAGCGCGCGCGCGCCGAAGCCCAGCACGCGGCCGCGGGTGTCGGCCAGCGGGAACATGATGCGCGCGCGGAAGCGGTCGTACACGCGCCCCCGCTCGCTGGCCGAGCGCTGCGCCAGGCCGGTCGCGTACAGCTCCTGCTCGGTGAAGCCGCCCCGCCGGGAGGCCACCAGCACCTTGTCCCACGCGCTCGGGGCGTAGCCCACGTGGAACGCCCGCAGCGTCTCCTCGTGCAGGCCGCGACCCTCCAGGTACTCCCGTGCGCGCTGGGCCTCTTTGGACTCCCACAGGCAGCGCTCGTAGTAGGCGCTCGTGCGCGCCAGCAGCTCCCCCAGGCGCTCGCGGCGGCGGCGGCGCTCCGCTTCGCGGGGGTCCTCCGCGTCGCGCTCGAGCTCCACCCCGCAGCGATCGGCCAGCAGCTCGAGCGCCTCTTTGAAGTCCACCCCCTCGGTCTCCTGCACGAACGTGAACACGTCCCCCTTCGCCTGACAGCCGAAGCAGTAGTACACCTTGCTGGCAGGGTTGATCCCGAAGGAGGGGGTGCGCTCGTCGTGGAAGGGGCACAGACCCTCGTAGGCGCTTGGGCCTGCGCGGCGCAGGTCGGTACGGGCGGAGACCAGCTCCACGAAGTCCACCGCGTCGCGCACGCGGTCCTTGGACGTCTGTGTGTAGCGGGCCACAGGGTTACGCTAGCCGCTCGCACTCGCTGCGCGCAGCCCGCTGCACCGGCACTCGACCGGCACTCGCTCGCGGGCGCCCGCCCGCGGCACTCGCGGCGCGCCTTCGCGGGGGCGCAGCCATCAGCCCGCGAACGCGCGGGGCACCTGGAGCTCGGTGTACACCCTGATGCAGTACCGGTCGGTCATCCCGGCCAGGTAGTCGGTCACGCGCTGGGCGAGGTCGGCCTCTACGTCCGCCTCTGCGTCCTCGACCTTCCGCTCCAACTCGACCCCGCCCTCGCCCCCGGTCACACCGCCGCCGGCTACCCCGCGCGGGGAGCTACTCGCCGACCCGAGGGTGGGCGACCCGGGCATCTGCTCGGGGTGCTCGACGTAGTGCTCGAACAGCCTCCGCACCACCGCCTCGATGCGCTCGCGCTCGGCGCGCACCTCCAGGCCGAGGTACACCCGCTCGAACATGAACTCCCGCAGCGCCCCCATCGCGCGCGCGGCCTCCTCGCTCTGGACGATCTCCCCGGCGCGCGCGGAGCGCTCCACCATGTCGTGCACCAGCGCGTCGATCCGCGCCGAGCCCGTGCGCCCCAGCACCGCCAGCGGCTCGGCGGGGAGGTCCCGCTCGTCCAGCAGGCCCGCGCGCACGGCGTCGTCGATGTCGTGGTTGATGTACGCCACGCGGTCCATCACCCGCACGATCCGCCCCTCCTGCGTAGCGGGCTCCGGCGCGCGGCTGGAGTGCCGCGCGATGCCGTCACGCACCTGCTCGGTGAGGTTGAGGCCCTGTCCGTCGCGCTCCAAGCGCTCGACCACCCGCAAGGAGTGCTCGTAGTGGCGAAAGCCCCCGCCGAAGCGCTCGCGCAGGCAGGCGTCGAGCACCTCCTCGCCGATGTGCCCGAAGGGCGGGTGTCCGAGGTCGTGGCCGAGCCCGATCGCCTCGGTCAGGTCCTCGTTGAGCCCGAGCGCCCGCGCCACCGTGCGCGAGATCCCGGTCACCTCCAGCGTGTGGGTGAGCCGCGTGCGGTAGTGGTCTCCCTGCGGCGCCACGAATACCTGCGTCTTGTGCTTCAGGCGGCGGAACGCCTTGCAGTGGACGATCCTGTCGCGGTCGCGCTGGAAAGGGGTCCGTAGCGAGCAGTCCTCCTCCTCACGCGCACGTCGTGCCGGGTAGGAGCGCGCCGCGCGCGGTGAGAGCGTCAGCTCCTCGAGCTCCGCCCGGCGTGCCGCGAAGGCCGCCGCCACCGTGCCCTCAGCCACCGTGCTCTCATGCGCCGCGACACTCATGCCTTCGATTGTGGCACCGCCCGGCGACGACACACGGCCCCGGCGAGCCCATCCACAGGGTCGTCGCTCGGTCGCTCCCACCGCGCAGAACCCAGCCGCTGGCGGGGACGTCGCTCTCAGCGCTCGCGGTTCCAGTCGCCGTGCCCGCTGAGGCGGTGGACCCAGTGGTGCCAGCGCCCCTGGTCGCCAGGGTCCTCGTGGAACACCGGCGCCGCGTGCTCGGGCCCGGGGAGGCCCATTACCGCGGCCGTGTCGATCCGCAGGTCAACGCCGTGTTCGTGGATCGACGCGACGTCCGCCGCCTCGACGAAGTGGACGGTGTGGCCGGTGGTCTTGATCAACAGCCCGTGGAAGACGTCCTTCTCGGGGGCCGCCAGCACGCTCGTCACGGTCCCGACCTGGGTGCCGTCGGACGCCAGCACGGGTACGCCGGCGTCGAGCAGCTGGTAGGCGATCGGCAGGCCCTCGTCCACGGCCGTCACGATACAGACAGGACTTCGCGAGGGCCGGCACACCCCGGCACGCAACGGCCAGCCTCGGTCAACCGGCGCGTCCGACCGAAGCCCGGCCGGCCAGGGGCCGCAGCCGTAGGTGGGCGTGGTGCTCGAGCGTCTCGGAGATCGCGCGCTCGACCTGGCCGAGCGTCTGCTCGGAGGCCGAGGGGGCCTCGGCGAGAGCCTGGGCGAGGGCCTGCACCATGAAGCCGTGGGCGTCCTCGCCGAGCGGGAACGAAGCCGACCGATCGAAGATCGGCCAGCACGCGCCGCAGACCACGCCCCCCTCCCGGCCGGAGAAGCCGACCAGGTGCTCGGCCTCCCCGCACGCGCAGGCGCCCAGGCGCGGGGCGAGGCCCGCGGCGTGCAGCAGCTTCAGGCGGAACTGCAGTCCCCCCGCACGGGAGGCGCCGCCGGGCGGCCTTCCGTCCGGCGCAGGCGGTCCGGCAGATCCCGCGCCCGCCGCCTGCGCGTCCAGCAGCGCGAGCTCGCGGCAGAGCAGGTTGAACACGCCGGGGTGGGGCTCCTCGGTCTCGAACAGGCGCCCCACGGCGTCGCAGGCACGGGCGGCCGAGTCGAGCGCGTGAGCGTTTTCGCGCAGGCGGGGGTGCCCATCCACAGTGTGCGCGCCGGTGACCGTCAGCAGCTCCCCGCGCCCCTCGTGCAGCTCCAGGCGCAGGCGGAAGAACGGCTCCAGGCGCCCCCCGAAGCGGCTGCGCGTGCGCCGCACCCCCTTGGCGATCGCGCTCACCCGCCCGCGGTGGGGGGTGTAGACGTGCAGGATGCGGTCCGCCTCCCCGTAGCGCATCGAGCGCAGCACCACCGCCTCTGTCTTGACCGGCCCGGCCATAGGGGGCGAGTGTAGGGTCGGCGTCGGCGGCCGGCAACCGACGAGGAGAGCCGTCGTCCCTGAGTCGGCGGCAGGCGAAGGTCGAGCGTTGCAAGGCTGCAGTGGTGTGGGTCGGTTTGGCCTCCAGCGTCCAGCTATACTTTATGAAGTAATGAGCCGTATAACTGTTTACACGACCGATCCCTGTAGCTACTGCGCCCGTGTCAAGGGGCTGTTGAAGTCCCGCGGCCTGGAGTTCTCCGAGGTGAACCTCTCCAAGGACCCCGAGGGACGCGTCGAACTGGCACAGAGGACGGGCATGATGACCTTCCCCCAGGTGGTGGTCGGCGACCAGCTCGTGGGCAGCTTCGACGAGACGCGGGCGGCCGTGGAGAGCGGCCGGTTGGAAGAACTGCTGAAGCCGGTAGACACTGGCCTTCGGCCAGCATCCCCGTTTCAGCCAGCGGCCTGAGCCCGCCCTGCCGGTCCCTGCGGAGACGCTCGCCGCTCGGACCCTCAGCGCCCCCTCAGAGCGCCCCCCTCAGCGCCTGCCCGCTCAACGGTGCCGGTTCGCCCCCCGCGGCCGGGGCTGGCAGCGCTCGCAGACGTAGGTGCCGCGCCCGCCCACGACCAGCTTCACGATCGTGCGCCCGCACCGCGGGCAGGGCTCCCCGGCGCGGCGGTGTACGAGGAAGCGGTCCTGGAAGGAGCCGCGCACCCCGTCGACGTGGCGGAAGTCGTCGATCGTGGCCCCGCGCGCGTCGATGCCGTCGAGCAGAACCTCGATCACGGTCTCGCGCAGGCGAGCGTACTGCGCGCCGGTGAGCCGTCCGGCGGGACGCAGCGGGTGGACGCCCGCGCGGAAGAGCGCCTCGTCGGCGTAGATGTTGCCGACACCCGCGACGCGACGCTGGTCGAGCAGGAACGCCTTGACCGGGGCGGTGCGACCCCGCGCGAGCGCCCGCAGGTGAGCGGCGGTGAACCGCTCGTCCAGCGGCTCCAGCCCGAGGCGGGCGGCGAAGAACTCCTCAAGCGCCACCTCGCCGAGCAGCAGTTCGCCGGTGCCGAAGCGGCGCGGATCGACGATTACAAGACGCCGGCGGCGAGGGCCACCGCCACCGCGCCGTCCCCCCAACTCGATCCGCGCACTCACGTGGGGCGGCTCGGGCCGGGGCTCGCAGAGGACCGCCCCGGTCATCCGCAGGTGCTGGACGAGGAAAACCTCATCGGAGAGGCGCCAGACGAGGTACTTGCCGCGTCGCTGCAGGCGCTCGACGCGCCGCCCCACGAGCGCGTCGGCCAGCTCCTCGGGCGCGAGCGGGCGCGACCAGCGGGGGTCCAGGATCTCCACGCGCGCCAGGCGTCGACCCTCGACAAGGGGGGCGAGTTGGCGGCGGATCGTCTCGACCTCGGGGAGCTCGGGCAAGTCGCCAGCTTATGTCCTCGCGGGACCGCTTCCCCAACGTCCTCTATGAGGCCTATATAGGGTTGTTCTCCTACTCCCTATGTGGGGCCTATATAGGCCCCATTTTTAACTCCACAAGTCCCGCCACACCGAGGCCGGCACCACACCGGCGGGCAGGAAACGTCACCGCTGCGCGCGCGGGTGCGCGGCGAAGTACACGTCCTTGAGCCGCTCGGCGGAGAGGTGGGTGTAGATTTGAGTCGTGGCGAGGTCGGCGTGACCGAGCATGTCCTGCAGCGAGCGAAGGTCGCAGCCGCCGGCCAGCAGGTGGGTGGCGAAGGTGTGGCGCAGCGTGTGGGGGGACATGCGCTCGTCGAGGCCGGCGCTGCGCGCGTGACCCTGGACGATCTTGTAGAGGCCCTGGCGGGTGAGCGGCCGCCCGCGGTGGTTGAGAAAGAGCGTCGTGGAGGCGGCGAGAGCACCTCCGCCGCTGGCTAGCAGCACAGGGCGCCCGCGCTCACACCAGGCGCGCAGCGCAGCGACGGCGATGCGCCCGACGGGGACGATGCGCTCCTTGGAGCCCTTGCCGCGCGCGCGCAGTAGCCCCTCGTCGAGGTCGACGTCGCCGAGCGCCAGAACAACGGTCTCCGAGGCGCGCAGCCCACAGGCGTAGAGGACCTCCAGCAGCGCGCGGTCGCGCAGCACGAGCGGCCCCGAGCCGGCGGGCTGGCGCAGCAACAGCGCGACCTCCTCGCGGGTGAGCACCGAGGGCAGGCGCTGCAGCCGCGGGGGCCCGCGCAGCTCGGCGGTGGGGTCGTGGGCGAGCAACCCCTCGCGACGGAGGTGGCGGTAGAAGGAGCGCAGGCAGGCGGCCTTGCGCTGCAGCGTGGCGGGCGCGACGGCGGGCCGCTCGGCGGTGCCGGAGGCGAGCTCGGAGAGGAACGCGGCGAGGTCGCCGTGGCTGGCATCGAGCGCGCGCACACCGCGGCGGTCCAGGAAGGCCCCGAGCTGGAGCAGGTCGGCGCGGTACGCCTCGAGCGTGTTGCGAGAGAGCCCTCGCTCGAGCTCCAGATAGGCGAGAAAGTCGAGCGAGAGCGCCGCAAGATCGTCCCCAGCGGGGGGAGAAGCCGTGGGGTTTTTTTGGGGCTCATCCGCGTGTGTGGGTTCGGCCCCAGGGTGGTGCGCGCGGGGCGTCGTGCCCCGCGGCGGCGGGAGTGCGGTGGACGGGGGCGCGGTGGACGGGGGCGCGGTGGACGGGGGCGCGGTCACTGCGCCCTGCTTCGCCCTCGGCGCAGCTACTCCTGCGAGCAGACCGGTGAACTCGCGAAACGCAGGGCGTCGCGAGCTCCGCGCCCACGATCGAGCCATCGGGATCCGACCCGCAAGCCCGCCGGCACATCCGTCTCAAGGCCCCGCCGCCCTCGGCGGGCTACTCCTGAGTGACGGCGGCGACCGCGTCAGGCAGGGCGAGCGCGACTTCGAGCGTGGCCTCCAGCGCGGCGACCGAGACACGCTCGCCGGGCTCGTGGTTGCGCTCGGTGCCGTTGGCGAGGTTGACCACCGGCAGGCCTGCGGCGATCAGCGCGTTGGCGTCGGAGGCCCCGCCGCTCGCGATCCGCACCGGCTCGTAGCCACAGGCGCGCAACGCCCGCTCGGCGGCGCGCACCGCGGTGGTCGAGGGAGCGGTGCGGTAACCCCGGAAGGTCCGCTCAACGGTCACGTCGACGTCGCATTCGCACTCGGGGAGGTTGGCGGCCTCGTGCACGCAGTCCAAGAGCTCAGCCAGGATCTCCTCGGCGCGCTCCTCGCGCAGCGAGCGGACCTCGGCCACGAGCGAGCAACGCTCGGGGATGACGTTGATGGCCGAGCCCCCGGCGATCGTGCCGACGTTGGCGGTCGTCTCGCCGTCCACGCGCCCAAGGCGCATGTCGGCGACGGCGCGCGCGGCGGCAAGGATCGCGGAGCGGCCCTGCTCGGGGCGCACGCCGGCGTGGGCGGCGAGACCGTGAAAGACAGCTTCCAGGCGGTGGTGGGTGGGCGAGGAGAGGATCACCTCACCGACTGGCGAGGAGTGGTCGAAGACGTAGCCGAGGCGGCTGCGCAGGCGCGTCACGTCGAACGCGCGGGCGCCCGCGAGCGAGCGCTCCTCCCCGACGGTGAAGAGCAGCTCGAGGTCTACGGGCAGGCCGACCCCCTCCAACCCTTCTCGGCGCGCGCGGCGCGCGAGGGTGAGCAGCACCGCGACGGCGGCCTTGTTGTCAGCTCCGAGGATCCCCTCGTTGGCGTTCTCCCAGAAGCCATCGGACACCACGGGCTCCACAGGTGCCTGGAGGGGCACGGTGTCCATGTGCGCGCAGAGCAGCAGCCAAGGCCGCCCACCCTGCAGGCCGCTCCCATCGCCCGCGCGCGCCCCACCGCCCGCCTCCCCGCTGGCGAGCGGTGCCGGACCGCCGGGGGGAGCGCTATCTCCGCCGCCGGTGGGCGCGCCGCCGGGCAGGCGCGCGAGCAGGTTGCCGCAGTCCGAGCCGGCGGCGGCGGCCGCGTCGTCTTCATGCACCTCGAGTCCGAGCGCGCGCAGCTCCGCGGCGATCCACTCCGCGCAAGCGCGCTCGCGCCCGGAGGGGCTCTCGATGCGGCAGAGCGCGGCGAAGGTGTCGGACAGGTACCGGCGCTCGAGCTCGTCGGGCGGGCCGCCACGCACTGGGGCGTTCACCGGCTGTCGGACAGCGCGCGGGAGCCCGCCCCGGACGCGGAGCCGGCGGCGGACGCCTCGGCCTCGTCGGGAGAGCCCTCGCTCTGCTCCGAGGGCGCCCGGGAGGCGCCCACGGCTCCACCTTCACCGTTCCAGCCCGTACCGCGAGCCAGGGCGGCGGCGACGAACTCGCGGAAGAGCGGCGCGGGTCGCTCGGGGCGGGACTTGAACTCGGGGTGGAACTGGGAGGCGAGGAAGAACGGATGCCCACCCTCCCCGCCGGGCAGCTCGATGACCTCGACGAGGCGCTCGTCGGGGGAGGTGCCCGCGATGCCGAGGCCGGCGTTCTGAAGCTGGCGGCGCAGCAGGTTGTTGACCTCGTAGCGGTGGCGGTGGCGCTCGTAGATGACAGCCTCGCCGTAGACGGCCCGCGCGCGGGAGCCGTCGTGGAGCTTGATCGGGTCGGCCCCCAGGCGCATCGTGCCGCCGAGGTCCGCGACCTCCTTCTGCTCGGGCAGCAGGTCGATCACGGGGAAGGGGGTCTCGAGGTCGAACTCGGTCGAGTTGGCGCCCTCCATGCCGGCGACGTGGCGCGCGAACTCCGCGACGGCGACCTGCATCCCGAGACAGATCCCCAAGTAGGGGATGCGCTGCTCGCGGGCGATCCGAGCGGCGGCGATCTTGCCCTCGATCCCGCGCCCCCCGAAGCCGCCCGGGATCAGGATGCCGTCGGCACCGGCAAGGAGCTCCCGCGTGCGCTCGCGCTCCTCCGCGCCGTCGCGCCGCCCGGCCCCGCCAGCCCCCTCCAGCTCCCCGGACCCGGCACCCTCCAGCCGTTCGGAGTCCACCCACTCGATCTCCACGCGCGCGTCCTGCAGCGCGGCGGCGTGGCGCAGCGCCTCCGAGACAGAGAGGTAAGCGTCCTCGAGTTGCACGTACTTGCCGACGATCGCGATGCGAACCGTGTCGCCAGCCCCACCCGTGCGCCCACCCGCTCCCCCACCGGCCCGCTCGGCGCGCTCGATCGGCTCCTGCCAAGCGGAGAGGTCGGGCGCGGGAGCGGCGACGCCGAAGTGCTCGAGGATGAAGTCGTCGACGCCCTGCTCGCGGAAGGTGAGCGGGACCTTGTAGATGTTGTCGACGTCGCACGCGGAGACGATCGCGGACGGGGGTAGGCTCGCAAACAGCGCGATCTTCTTGCGGATCTCCTGCGAGAGCGAGCCCTCCGAGCGGCACATCAGCATGTCGGGCGCGATCCCGATACCGCGCAGCTCGTTGACGGAGTGCTGGGTGGGCTTGGTCTTCAGCTCGCCGGCGTGGCCGATGTAGGGGACGAGGGTGAGGTGGATGAACATGCAGCGCCGCCGCCCCACGTCGACGGGGAACTGGCGGATCGCCTCCAGGAACGGCAGCGACTCGATGTCCCCGACGGTGCCACCGATCTCGGTGATCACGAAGTCCACGTCGGAGGACTGTGCGATCAGCGCGATGCGCTGCTTGATCTCGTCGGTGATGTGCGGCACCACCTGGACGGTGCCCCCGAGGTAGTCCCCGCGCCGCTCGCGGCGGATCACCGTGTCGTAGATGCCCCCCGCGGTGACATTCGAGGCGCGCGAGGTGTTGGCGTCGGTGAAGCGCTCGTAGTGCCCGAGGTCCAGGTCGGTCTCGGCGCCGTCCTCGGTGACGAACACCTCCCCGTGCTGGTAGGGCGACATGGTGCCCGGATCGACGTTGATGTAGGGGTCGAACTTCTGCAACCCCACCGTCAGCCCCCGCGCGACGAGCAGCCGCCCGATCGACGCCGCAGCGATGCCCTTCCCCAGCGAGGAGACCACGCCGCCGGTGATGAAGATGAACCGGGTCTTGGGCGGCGGGTCGGCGTGGCGGTCGGGCGCGGAGCGGTTCATCACCTGCCAGGGGAGTCTAGTCGCCGCGCCCCCGGAACCCCGCGCACCCGCTCGCGCACGCCCCACCCGGCTCGCCACCTCGTCCAGGCGTGCCCCGTACGCTCCGGTCCCAAGCGCCCGGTGACGAAGAAGACCGACCATGACCGCCGCCACCTCAACCCGAGCAGGAGCTCTCGCGGCCGTCCTCACGGCCGTCGTGCTCGCGCTCGCGTTGGCCTTCTCAGCACAGGCGGACGTACCGGCGCAGAGGGCGCGTGGGGCGGCGTGCACGCACTCGGCCGCCGGCCGCGCCGGGCACGGCGAGCACTCCTGCACCGACTCGGGGAGCACGAGTAGGTCACACGGCAAGGGCGGCAGGTCCCGCACCCACTCGAAGAGCGGGCATCACCCCAAGCACCCGGCCAAGCGGCCCGCAGGGGAAGGCGGGGAAGGCGGGGAAAGCGGCGAAAGCAGCGAAGAAGCCGGGGAATCCGGCGAAGCGGGAGCCGGCGAACACCTATCGTCAGCGGGCACCTCGGAAACGCTCTGCGAAGACGGCAGCGCACCCAAAGCGGAAGGCGGCGGCGTGTTCGTCTGCGAAGAAGCCTCCGCAGCAGCGTGACTTCGACATACATCCGGGCGAGATATCGGTCGCTCGGGCTGCTGGATGATGCTGCTGGCGGGGAGCCGGTCTGGTAGGCCGGCCCCCCGCGCAGCGACCCCGAGGAACTACACGCGTGGGGAGAGGAGAATCCACGCTCTCGGGGTCTCTGCGGGCGCCGAAGGGTCGGTTGGACGCCCGCGAGCTGACGCCGTAGCCCATCTTGATGTGCTTTGCCTAACTGGTCGTTGGTTGCCTTGTCTTCGCTGCAAGCCCCTACTCAATGCCACTGATCGTGCCACTGATCGCAACGCAACTAAAAACTCTGATTTAGGGCTGTCAACGCATGACGGTATAAGGTTACGACCATTGCAAGTGTTTTGGAAGGATTGTCTCCGACTTGCCCAAAGGGTCGAAATGTTTCTCACGCCGCCCGCCGCAGCTCGCGGGCGTGGCGGCGAGCGGCCGCGTCGCGGTCGGGGGCGCCCAGCATCCGCACGAGCTCGGAGAGCACCTCTGGCTCGGCGAGCTGCTCCACGCTGGTGCGCGTCTGGCCCTCGGCGGACTCCTTGACCACGGAGAAGTGGCGAGTGGCGAGCGAGGCGATCTGGGGGTGGTGTGTAATGCAGATCACCTGGCGGGTCCCGGCGAGGTCGCGCAGGCGTTCGCCCACAGTGCGCGCGGTGTGGCCTCCGATTCCGGCGTCGACCTCGTCGAACACCAGCGTGGGTCTGGAATTGGAGTTAGGGCCGGCGGCCCCCCCGCCCTCAGCGCTGACGGTGCTCAGCGCAAGCATCACTCGCGACAGCTCCCCACCGGAGGCGATCTCGCGCAGCGGGCCCGCGGCGACGCCAGGGTTGGGCGCGATCTCGAGCTCCACCGCGTCGCCGCCGCTCGGACCGGGCTCGCGCTTGGTCAGCTGCACGGCGAAGGTCGCGTCGGGCATCGCCAGTGCGGTGAGCTGCTCGCGGACCGCCTCGGCCAGGCGCGGGGCTGCCTGCACGCGCGCCGCGCGCAGGACCTCGACGCGCTCCTGCAGCGTCTCCTCGGCGGTCTGTAGGCGTGCCGTGGTCTCCTCGAGCGCCTCGGCGGCTCCCTGCAGCTCCTCACGGCGGGCGCACGCCCGCTCGGCGTGCTCCCACACGGCGGCAACCGTGGGGCCGTGCTTGCGCAGCAGCCGCTCAAGCGCCGCGAGCCGCTCTTCGACGGCCTGGAGTCCGCCGGCCGCCCCTCCGACCGATTCGGGAGACACTCCCTTCGCTCGCATCCCCGAATCGACCAGCGCCCCCGCGGCTTCGACCGAAGCCGGGAGACACTGGCCTTCGGCCAGCATCCCCGTTTCGGCCAACAGCCGCTCGCCGTAGCCCCGCAGCTCCCCGGCGAGGTCGCCGGCCTCGATCGCCAGCGCTCGGGCGCGCTCGGCGAGTGCGTCGAGCTGAGGGTCTACGCCGGCGACGCCCTCCAGGCTTGCGGTCGCCTGGGCGCTCAGCGCAGCGGCGCCGGGCGCGTCGTGCGCTTCGGAGCCCTGCCCACCAGCGAACGCTTCGGCCGCGGAGCCCGCGGCGGCGAGCAGGGCGTCGAGCTGGCGCAGGCGCTCGCGCTCGGTGCGCAGCCGCTCGGACTCCCCCTCCTGCGGTGCGGCCTGCTCGATCTCAGCGAGCTCGTGTTCGAGCAGGTCGAGCTCCCGCTCGCGCGCGTCCTCCAGCTCGCGCAGCTGCTCCGCGCGCTCGCGCAGCTCGCGCACCTCGCGGTGGGCGGCGGCGCAGGCGGCGCGGCGGGCAACCTGCTCGGGTCCACAGTAGCCGTCGAGAATCTCCAGCTGTGCGGCGGCGAGCGTCAACTTGCGGTGCTCGTGCTGGCCGTAGAACGTGAGCAGCTCCGTGCCGAGGCGGCGCAGGTCCGCGACGGCGGCGGTGCGGCCGTTGATCTGGGCGCGGGTGCGCCCGTCGGCGCCGACGCGCCGCGCGAGCACGACCTCCTCGGCGTCGGCAGGGAGCAGCTCGCCGCGCTCGCCCTCCAGCGCACTGGGCAACGCGAAGACCCCCTCGACGTACGCCTCGGCGGCGCCGGGCCGCACGATTCCCGCCCGGGCGCGCCCGCCGAGCAGCAGGTCCAGGGCGTGCGCGAGCACGGTCTTGCCGGCGCCAGTCTCCCCCGTAAGCACGTTCAGCCCGTCCGCGAGGCGCAGCTCGGCGCGCTCGATCAGCAGCAGGTTCTCGACGCGCAGCTCGTATATCACGCCCGCAGGTGTATCAGCGGACACCGACGGATCGCTCGCGCGCGGCGCCGCGGGGCACGGAAGCCCGCGCACACGGCCGTGGTGGCCCCCACCGACACACGCGGACGATCCCCCCGACCCACCACCCGCTTGCCACCCGCTCGGACCGCAGGCGGGGCGCTCGGGTTCATCGGCGGACGCGCAACCCCTAGAGTTGCGTTGTTTGGGGTGACCACGACGGTGACCCTCTCCGACCCTCCTTCCGGCATGGCTGCCTCTGACTCTGACGACCCCGACCATCTGCTGGGGCCGTTCGACTACCTCTCGGCTTCCGCGCTGCGCGAACGGCTGGAGGAGGAGGTTCTCCGCGCGGGGCGCCACGGTACGCCGCTGAGCTGTCTGCTACTGGACATCGAGGACCTGCACGACGTGCAGCGCACGCATGGTCCTCTGCTCGCCGAGCTCCTCGCCGCCTACGTCGAGCTCGCGCTGCGCTGCGAGCTGCGCCGCTTCGATCGCGTCGGGCGCTCGGCGGAGGGCGAGCTGCTGGTCGTGCTGCCCGGCGCGGACGGGTCGCGCGGGGAGATCGTCGCCCGGCGGATGCTCGGTCGGCTGCGCGCGCTCAAGTTGGAGGCCGGTGGGGAGCGCCGCTCGCTGCGCTTCGCGGTTGGCCTTGCCCCGTGGCGGGAGGGCATGAGCGCCCTCGCGTTGCTCTGCGGCGCGCGCGCCGCGGCCAACCGGGGCGACCAGCTAGCTTTCCCGGATGCTCTCCGGCTCTGAGCTCTGGCTGCTGCGCCTGATGGCCGACCGCGGCCTGGCGCTGCTCGACGCGAGCACGCTGCTGATGGTCATCGAGGAGCGCGGCGAGCTGCGAGTCGCGGCGGCCTCCGGCGAGGGCACGCCGCGGCTGCGCATCATGCCGGTCGAGGGCTCCGCGCTGGGGGGGCTGTACCGCAGGGGGGAGCCGCTCGCGCTCGACCGCCCGCGGGGTTCCGACGCGGCGTGGCTGCACGAGCTCGGCCTCGAGGCACGCGCGGCGCTGGTCGAGCCGCTCTCGATGGAGGGCCACGGGGGCGGTCTGGTGATCGCGCTGCGGCGCGACGGCGGCTTCCGCGGCCCTGACAAGCAGGCGCTCAAAGCGTTTGCGACGAGCGTCGCGCAGCGCCTGGCGGCGGAGCGCTCGGTGGAGATCGAGCGGCTGCGCTACGGCATGGAGGCGCGCGAGCGGGAGCGTACGCGCTGGGCGCGGGAGATCCACGACGAGACGGTGCAGGGACTTGGCGCGCTGCGCCTACAGCTGGCCACCGCTCGCGACGAGCGCGACCGCTCCAAGGTCGCTCACTCGGGGGCACTGGCACACGGTCCACATGGCGCTGTCGCGCAAAGCGTGGTCGGAGCTGCCACCGACGACGAGGGCGCTCGGGCGCTCGACGCGGCCGTGGACGAGGTGCTCGAGGGCCTCGGCCGCGAGATCGAAGGGCTGCGCCACCTGATCACCGAGCTGCGCCCCGCGGCGCTCGACGACCTCGGCCTGGTGCCGGCGCTCCAGGCGCTGGCGCGCCGCGCGCAGGCGATCGACGGCCTGGACGTGCAGACGGAGCTCGACCTCGACCCTGCCCACGAGCACGAGCGGCTCGACGCGGAGCTGGAGAGCACGATCTACCGCGTGGTGCAGGAGGCGCTGACGAACGTCTCCCGCCACGCGCAGGCGACGCGCGCGGTGGTGAGCGTGACGCGCTCCGGAGACGGTTCCACGGTCCGTGTGAGCGTCGCCGACGACGGCCGTGGGCTGCCTGCGGACGGCGCGAGCCTCGGCCCCCGCGGCGACGGCCTGGAGGGCGGCTTTGGCATGTCGGGGATGCGCGAGCGCGCGGAGCTGGTGGGTGGCGAGCTCCAGGTCGGGGCGGGCGGGTGCGGGGAGGGAGGCGCGGGCACCACGGTGCGCCTCACCGTCCCGCTGGCGGGGCGCCCGACGGCGTAGCCGGCCGACGGACCAGACACTAACCAGCTAGCGCGTTCGCTGGGCAAGCGATGCAAGGACGCAGTGAGCGAAATGTGCTTGGCACATGAGCGATCGAGGACGCCGCAGCGCGCCGGCCAGCGGGCGTGCTAGTCCACCAGGCCCAGGCGCCGCGCGTACGCCGTGATCTCGGCGCGCGAGGAGAACCCCAGCTTCTCGATTGCGCGCGCGCGGTACGTCTTGACGGTGCGCTCGGCGACGTGCAACTGCTCGGCGATCTGCGGGTTGGTGTGGCCCATCGCGATCAACCGCACGACCTCGCGCTCGCGCTCTGAGAGCGCCGGCCCCTCCTGCGCGGATTCCCCACCGGTGGCCATCAGCGCGCCAAGTCGGGGGTGCAGGTAGTTGCCGCCGGCGACCGCGAGGCGGAAGGCCTGCAGCAGCTCTGCGGGCTCGGCCTCCTTCAAGACGTAGCTGCGCGCGCCCGCTCGGAGCGCCTGGCGGGCGTACTCGGGGTCCTCGCGCATCGTGAGGATCGCGACGGCGAGCGTGGGGTGCGCGACGAAGCACTGTGGCAGCGCCGCGAGGCTCGAGCCCCCGGGCATCGTGAGGTCGAGCGTGAGCAGGTCGGGCTTGTGGGCGCGTACTTCGCGGATCGTGGCGGGCACGTCGGCGGCCTCGGCGACCACCCGGAACTCCTCCACCTCGCGCTCGAGCACGGCGCGGATGCCGTCGCGCACTACGCTGTGGTCGTCGGCGATTATCACCTCGATCGGGCGGTCGACGCCGGGGGTGCCGTTCTCCATCCCGCACACCGTAGCGGCCTCGGGGGCGGTAGCGACGCGCGGGCGGCGCACGTTGTCCGGCCACGAATTCGCGGCTCAGACAGGCTGGTCAAAACATATCGACCCGGTTGGACATGTCGTCTAAGGGTCACACGTGGTCCCCCGGGGACGACAGAGATCGGCACCTTTGGGACGACACGATCGGCACCCTCTGGACGGCAGACAAACACCCGCGGGGCGTGCACCATGTCGTGTGCATTGTTTTATTCAAACGCCCCTCCGGAGATGCCCTGAGCCGGTGAGGGCCGCAGAGAAAAGTCGAGGACCACATGCGTACGTCACGGATGACACAGCAGACGAGCCGGGGTGAGCAGCGATGACCGTCGTTGGCGTCGTGTTCATCTGGCTGACGATCGCGGCGGTCGCGTTCCTGGCGCTGTCGGCGCTCGCGCGCCTCGCGGCGCCTGGGGAGGCCGAGCTGGGGATCGTCGGCGAGGCCGAACTGATCGACACGAGCTATATGAGATGAGCCCCGCGACCCTCACGGCAAGGCGGCGCTCGCGCACAGACGCCGAGCGACCCTCGCGCATCCTGGTGGCGGGCGCCGACCCCGACCAGCGGGCGGCCGTGCGCCACGACCTGAGCGAGGCGCTGCCGGCGGACACCCAGATCGGCGAGGCGGGCGCGGCGTGGGAGGTGCTCGAGCAGGCACCCTCCTCCAGCGTCGTGATGCTCGCCGGCGACCTGGGTGAGGTCTCAGCGGAGTCGCTGATGCAGACGCTCGGCATCCGCTACCCGAGCCTGCCGGTGATCGCGCTCGGTCTCACCGCGAATTGCGGCGGGCGGGACGTGGCCTCACCGGCCATTTGAGCGCTCCGGTCTGACCGAAGCCGGGAGACACTGCCTCTGACCGAAGCCGGGAGACACGCGCCGGCGGCGCTGGCCGATTTGGGGATGCGAGCGAAGCGAGTGTCTCCCCAATCGGTCCCCGTTTCGACCAGCATCCCGTTTCGGCCAGCGCCTCCCTCTGGCTCTCATACAAGGCGCTGCAAGGCCCACGCCCTGCACGCCACTCCCGAGTCCCGTGTGGCGTAGGGCGTTGCACGAAATCGACCAAACCGTCCAGACGATCGTGTCTCGTCCCGGTCAGGCGTTAGCGTGGCGGCGTGTTCGCGTTGCCACCCTCCCCCAGGCTGCGCCGGATCCTCTTCGCCTACACCGTCAACCAGCTGGGGACGTGGTTCGGGTACTTCGCGCTCTCGCTGGGCATCTACGACCACACCCACTCCGCGCTGGCGGTGGCGGGCATGTTCGTCGCAGCACGCGGGTTGCCTGCGCTGCTCGCGCCGGCGCTCGTGGCCTCCACCGAACTCTTCGAGGGTCGCGGCGGCCTCAGCCGGCTGTACCTCGTGGAGGCGCTCGCCGCCCTCGGGCTCGCGGCGCTGCTGTCGCACTTCTGGCTGCCGGGCCTACTTGTCCTGGTCGCGATCGACGGCACGGCGGCGCTGACCGCGAGCGCACTGCTGCGCGCCACGGGGGCTCGCGTGGCAGCCGAGGAGGTCGACGTGGAGGGAGAGGTGGAGGTGGAGGTTGCTCAGCGCAAGGTCAACGCGGCGTTCAACTTCGCGTTCACCGGCACCCTCGCTGTGGTTCCGTTGGTCGTCGGCCTGGTCGTCGAAACGGCGGGGGCGCCCACGGCGCTGCTGATCAACGCGGCGACGTTCGTGGCGTGCGCGGCGCTCCTCTACAGCGTGCGCCCGAACGCGGAGGACGCCGACGGGACGTCGGTGCGCGCACGACTGCTCGCCGCGTGGCGGTACCTGAACGAAATGCCCCGCCTGCGCAGCCTGCTGGTGATCGAGGCGGTGGCGGTCGTCTTCTTCGCCTCGGTCGAGCCGGTTGAGGTGCTCTACGCCAAGCAGACCCTCGCCGTGGGCGACAGGGGCTTCGGCCTCCTGGTGGACGTGTGGGGCATCGGCATGGTGCTCGGCAGCATCGTGTTCGCCCGCGCGGTGCGCCGGCCGCTCGGGCCGATGCTCGTAGTAGGCACGCTGCTCGTCGGCCTCGCCTACCTCGGCTTCGCCGTCGCCCCCACGCTTGCGGTCGCCTGTGCGGCGGCGCTGGTGGGCGGCGCCGGCAACGGCGCCCAGTGGCCGTCGCTGATCAGCGCGGTGCAACAGCTCACGCCGAAGGCGCTGCACGGCCGCCTGATGAGCGCCGTGGAATCGATCGGCTCGCTCTGCCCGGCGATCGGCTTCGCGCTCGGCGGCGCGATCACCGCGCTCAGCTCGCCCCGCGTGGCGATGCTGGTCGCGGGCGTGGCGGCGACGGCGATCACCGGCCTGTTCGTGCGGATCGCGCACTCGAACTTCCAGCTCGAGCGCCCCGCGGAGGCGACGGAGTCCGCGGTGAGCGCTGAGGCCGCTCCTCCCACCTCGAACGGGGGACCGCTAGTGGACTCGTTTCCCCAACCGGAGGGTCCTCAAGTACCACTCGACGTGGGTCGTTAAGAACGACAGAGCTCTGCCCTGGCACTAGAAGGACTCCTCCCCCTGGCACCCATGAGTCACATTCGTCGCACGCACCTGTACACCGCCTTTGAGTGCCTCCTGCTCGCGGGCGCGCTGACCGCGGGGGTCCTGTGCTCGCGTCCCGACGAATGGCACCCCGTCGAACTGTTCCTGCTGCTCCTGCTGCTGGGCGTGGGCGGCGACCGGCTGGCGGTGACGGTACGCAACCAGAACCTCTCGGCGGCGTTCGTGGCGCTCGTCCTCGCGATGACCCTGCTCGGGCCGCTGCCGGCGATGGCGATCGGGATCGTGGTCGTGGTCGTCGACGCACGGGTCCGCGGGCTCTCTCGCGCGCGCTGGATCAACAACCTGGCTACCTACTCGGTCTTCCCGGTCGCGGGCGGCCTGCTGGCGCGCTCGCTGCTGGACGTGCACGATCCCGCCAACGCCCAGGCGAGCCACAGCGTCGAATTCGCGCTGATCGTGTTCGGCGTGTTCATCGGCACGAACCTGCTCAACTTCGCGATGATCGCTGCGCACCAACGGGTTTTCAGCGGCCGCGGCCTGGTCGACCAGATCCGCTACCTGCTGATGCCGATGCTGCCCGGCCAGGTCGCCGTGGGAGCGCTCGCGGCGCTGGTCGCGGTCGCGTACACGAACTTCGGCTACCCGGTGCTGCTGGGGCTCGTGCTCGTGATCTTGATCTTCCAGTACCTCGCGGTCGCGCTGCTGCGCTCAGAGGACCGTGCCGACCAGTTGGAGGCGCGCTCGATGCACCTCGCCTCGCTGCAGCTCGGTGTGCTGGTGACGCTTGTCGAGACGCTCGCCCTGCGCGACCGCATGACCGCCCGCCACGCAGCGGCGGTGGCCCGCTTCGCGCGGGCGCTGGCGCGCGAGGCGGGCTGCGACGAGTCCGAACAGGACGTCGCGCACACCGCGGGGCTGCTGCACGACATCGGCAAGTTCGCGCTGCCCGACCGCATCCTCAAGGCGGAGGTGCTCTCCGACGAGGACTGGGCGCAGATCCGCCGCCACCCCCAGGACGGGGCGACGCTGGTCGGACGCCTCGACGGCTACGGCCCGATCGCGGACGCGATCCTCTACCACCACGAGCACGTCGACGGCAGCGGCTACCCGGCGGGCCTGATCGGCAACGAGATCCCGCTGCTCTCACGCATCCTCGCGATCTGCAGCGCGTACGACACGATGACCTCGCGCGACTCCTACCGCTCGCCGATGACCGCCCAGGACGCGCTCGCGGAGCTGCGCCGGATGGCGGGGCGCCAGTTCGACGCGGAGCTGGTCGGCAAGTTCATCGCGATGCTCGAACGCGAAGGTCCGGCGCTCTTCGCGCGCGGGGACGAGGTGGACTTCGAGGCGGAGCTTGCGTTCGAGCGGCGCGCGCGGGCGATCGCTCAGCCGGTCTCTCAGTAGGCGTCTCGGCAGACGGCCTACTGACACGGTCCCCTCCGTAAGGGGTCAGCCAGCAGGACCCCTCCCTCTGCGGTCCCTCTCCAGGAACACCTCCCTACGACACCCTCTTAAACACCGGTAGACGCCGAGTACAGGCGCCTACCGGGCAGAGGCCAAAAACCTGGCGACCTCTCAAACAGCTTCTTGATCGTTGGTAGCAGCCGGCTTATTTCCAACCCATCGTCTGCTCCTTCGCTCGGACCGGTGGGGACCGCAGGGGGGCCTACGGCCCCAGGCACCTACCCTCTCCAGGACAACCGCACCTACTCGACTTGAGTAGGTTTACGGAGGATAGTACCAGGACCATACGAATTGTGCAGGTTGGATAAACGATTGGCAACCTTGTGCACGATTTCTTGCATACGCAGGACTTCTGGGGCAGACCTCCACGGGATCGCTGGACCAAACGTCCACAAAGGTGCACCGCGCTCAACTTCAGGGGCCATCGGGCCGAAACACGTCGCATAGAGGCGCACCCGGACGCGCTCCCAGATCGAGAGGACACACCCTGATGCCCTTCGCACCCAACCCCCCCGTCCACCACGACAGCCAGCTCGTCTTCACGAGCTCCCAGGCGGCGCGCTACCTGGGTGTCTCGCTGGCCACGATCCGCCGCTGGGCGGATGCCGGCCACCTGGACTGCTACCGCACGCCGGGCGGGCAGCGGCGCTTCTCACGCGAGCAGCTCGACGGCTTCGTGGACTCGCTGCAGCGCACTGGCGACGCGCACCCCGCTCAGCGCGCGGCCTGAGCCGGCCCCGGATCTCAGCGGGCGAGGCGCCCGAACTTCTCGCGCAGCCGCCGGTAGAAGGAGGAGCCCGGCAGCTGGGCGATCGTGCCGACCTCGTCCACGAACCGCGCGCGGATGCGCGCGTCGGGGGCGAGGTCACAGACGGGGCGCCCGTCGACGGAGACGTCGAGCGCCTCGCGCGAGCGGTTGTGGATCGTGATCGGGTCCCCCGGAGCGGCGACGAGCGCGCGCGCGGTGAGCGAGTGGGGGGCGATGAAGGAGACCACGAACCCCTCCACCCCCCACGCCATCACAGGGCCGCCATTGGCGAGGTTGTAGCCAGTGGAGCCCGCGGGGGTGGCGAGCACGAGCCCGTCGCAGCGCACCGAGCCGACCTCCTCGCTGTCGAGCGTGTAGGCGAGCTCGGCGACGCGCTCGCCCACGCGGCGGTGAATCGCGATGTCGTTGATCGCGGTCTCCACCCCGCCGGCGGGGGTCTGCAGCGCGATCCCGGGCAGGTGCAGCAACTCGAAGTGGCCGCCGAACGCGCGGGCGATACCCTCCTGCATCTCCTGCGGCTCGACCGTGGCGAGGAACCCGATCTCCCCGAAGTTGATCGCGAACACCGGCACCTTGGTGCCCGCGTAGAGCCGCAGCGCGCGCAGGATCGTGCCATCGCCGCCCAGCACCACGCACAGCTGCTCCTCGGTGCCGATCTGCGCGTCCACCTCCACGCCCGGCCCCGCCTCGAGGCCGTGCTTGGCGGTCTCCTCCGGGTTGAAGCACAACGTGACGTCCGCCTCCCCCGCCATCTCGATCAGCCGCTTCATCGCCTCGCGGGTTTCCTCGATGCGCATGTGCGTCAGCACCGCGACACGCTTCGCCGAGGGTTGGAGACCATCCCCCTTTTTTTGATGAGCGCCCTCCGGGCGCGCGCGGATATGTGCGTGGTCCGCCACGGTCAGGACACGTGCCAGAGTGGACGGTGGTCGCGAGATGGCGCCATCAAGGCTCCTCCCGGAGGGCCATGTGCTCGATCTCCTCGGCGCCCCGAGCGCCACCAGCACGCCCAGGCTCGGCAAGCCATACGAAGGTCTCGCAATTGCCCTTGGGCCCGGGGAGGCCGGATGAGCAGAAGCCGAGGACCGCAGGCGGACCGGGGGGCGAGCCGTCCTGGACGGGGGTGCTCTCGATCTCCATGGCCGCGAGTCCGACGCTCACGAGCGCCGCGCGGCGGACGGCGGGATCGCGCACTACTCCGCCTTTGCCGATCAGCTCCCTCGGAGCCTCGAACTGGGGCTTGACGAGCGCGAGCACGTCAAAGGGCTCCGCCAGACAGGTGAGCACCGCAGGAAGGACCTTGGTCAGGGAGATGAACGAGACGTCCACCACCGCGAGGTCGGTGGCCCGCTCCACCCCAGAGCGCCCCAGCGGACCCCCAGCCATCGTGGCAGCCACCATCGCGGGGGTCAGGGAGCGAGCATTGGTGCGCTCGAGCACCCACACACGAGAGTCGGTGCGCAAGCCGTAGTCGAGCTCTCCATAACCCACGTCCACCGCGAGCACCTCCGCGGCCCCGTGCTGGAGCAGGCAATCGGTGAACCCCCCCGTCGATGCCCCCACGTCCAGCGCGCTGCGCCCCGCCACGGCGATCCCTGTACGGCGCAGGGCATTCTCCAACTTGATCCCCCCGCGCGACACATACCGCGGTCGCTCGTCCACACTCAAGAGCGCATCCGCGGGGACCATCTCCCCCGGCTTCTCCGCGCGCCGACCCGCGGACCCGATGCGCACCTCCCCGGCCATCACCGACGCCGCGGCGCGGCTGCGCGAGGCGAACACGCCGCGCTCGGCCAGAAGGGTGTCGATCCGCTGCTTGAACACTGCCGGGAACGGTATCCGCTCACGCCCGCCGGCCCGTATCAGCCTCAGCCCCCCACACAATGATGCGGCTTAAATGAAACGGCCCGCCTGGGGAGACGGGCCGTTTCGAGGGAGGAGGGATGCTGCTGTACTTCGGGTCTGAAGTCATAATGCCCACTCCACTCACCTTTGTGTGTGCGAGTGCGCACAGAGGTGGTCTCGACCGGGCCGGCCTTGTCCTACGCGCCTACCGCAGCGGGGTCGCGGTCGAGGATCGCCGCCTCGATGCGCTCCGCGATACGCTTGCCGGTGAAGCCGACCTCCTCGTGCAGTAGAGCGGGCTTGCCGTGGGTCACGTAGCGGTCTGGCAGGCCGACTCGCATGATCCGGACGCCGCCCGCGCCCGCGATCCCAGTCTCGTTGAGGGTCTCCCACACCGCCGTGCCGAAGCCGCCCGCGAGCACGCCCTCCTCGACGGTCACCAACAGGTCGTGCTCGGCGGCGAGCTGCGCCATCAGGCCCGCGTCGATCGGCTTGGCGAAGCGCGCGTCCGCGACCGTAACGCCCAGACCGCGCTCCTCCAGTAGCGCCGCGGCCTCCAGCGCCTTGCCGACGCCGCTGCCGTAGCCGATCAGCGCCACCCGTGTGCCCACACGCGCGAGGGGAGTGGACGAGTGGAGCGGGCCATCGGTGGGCTCACCGGCGGCGGTTGGGCTCGCGACGGACGGGCCGTCGGGGGAGAGGCGCCCGGCGCCCGCCTCGCGCAGGATCTCCCCAGTGCCGATCGGGATCGCCTGCGGCTGCGAGGGCAGGGGCACGCCCATGCCCTCCCCGCGCGGGTAGCGCAGTGCGATCGGGCCCCAGTCGTACACCAGCGCGGTGTGCAGCATGTGGACGAGCATCGCCTCGTCGCGGGGCGCCATTAGCACGATGTTCGGTAGGCAGCGCAGGTAGGCGATGTCGAACGCCCCGTGGTGGGTGGGACCGTCGTCGCCCACGAGTCCTGCGCGGTCCATCGCGAACACAACGTTCAGCCGCTGCAGGCACACGTCGTGCACGATCTGGTCGTATGCGCGCTGCAGGAAGGTCGAGTAGATCGCCGCCACCGGCTTGCAGCCCTCAAGCGCCAGGCCGGCCGCGAACAGGATCGCCTGCTGCTCGGCGATGCCGACGTCGAAGTAGCGCTCGGGCAGCGCCTTCTGCAAGATGTTCAGGCCCGTCCCGGAGTTCATCGCCGCGGTGATCCCCACCACCCGGGGGTCCCGTTCGCACTCGCGCACCAGGGCCTCCCCGAAGACCCGCGTGTACTGCGGCGCGGGCGCCGCGCTGCGCTGCACCCCGCCGGCAACCTTCACGGGAGCGGTCGGGGACCCGTTGAGGATCGACTTCGGCTTGGCCGCGTGCCACTTCTCCATTCCCTCCAACCCCCCGTCCTCCGCGGGGGCGAAGCCCTTGCCCTTGACCGTCGCGATGTGCACCACCACCGGCCGGTCCGCCGCCAGCGCCTCGCGCAGCGCCTTGCGCAGCGCGCGTACGTCGTGACCGTCGATCACCCCCATGTAGGCCCAGTCGAGCTCCTCCCACCACAGCCCGGGCGCCCAGAACGCCTTCAGCGACTCCTTCAGCTGCGGGCCGAGGCGCTCGAACGCCGCGCCGATCCCGCCTGGCAGGCGCGCCAGGCCGCCCTCGACGCCCTCGCGGGCGTGCCACAGCTTCGGGTTCAGCCGCACCCGGTTGAAGTAGCGCGAGAGCGCCCCGACGTTGGGGGCGATCGACATGCCGTTGTCGTTGAGCACCACCACCATCGGCGTCCCCAACCCGCCGGCCTGCCCGATCGCCTCGAACGCGACCCCACCGGTCATCGCCCCGTCGCCGATCACCGCCACCACCTTGCCGGGGTCGCGACGGTCGAGGCGTCGCATGCCCTCCCTGAGCCCCACCGCGTACCCCACCGAGGTCGAGGCGTGTCCGGCGCCCATGATGTCGTGCGGAGACTCCGCGATCGAACAGAACGGCGCGAGGCCGCCGTATTGGCGGATCGTGTGCAGGCGGTCGCGGCGGCCCGTGAGAACCTTGTGGGGGTACGCCTGGTGGCCGACGTCCCACAGGATCTTGTCGCGGGGTGAATCGAGCAGCGAGTGCAGCGCCACCGCGAGCTCGCACGTCCCGAGGTTCGCGCCGAAGTGCCCCCCGATCTCCCCCACCGTGTCGATGATGTGCTCGCGCACCTCCTGCGCGAGGCGCTGCAGCTCCTCCTCAGAGAGCCCGTGGAGGTCCTGCGGCCCCTCAATGCGGGAGAGGATCGGATCGTCACTCATGAGGTGCGGGTGTTCACGAGGTGGGGATGTTCACGAGGTGGGGGTCTTCACGAGGTGGGCGTGGTTTACGAGGTGCGGGTGTAGATGAAGTCGGTGATCTGCTCGAGCTCCACGGTGTCGCGCGGTGCCTCCACGCCCGCGCTAGCGGCCTCCGCCAGTGCGGCGCGCGCCAGCCGGTGGGACTCTCCGGCGAGATCCTTCGCTTGGTCGATTCCGAACTCGCTCACGTAGGTGCGCTTGCCGTGCCGCTCGTCGCTGCCCCGCGGCTTGCCGAGCGCGTCCTCCGTCCCGGTCACGTCGAGGATGTCGTCGACGATCTGAAACAACACGCCCAGCTCCGCCGCGAAGCGGTTGAACGCCATTGTCGCAGGTCCGTCCACCCCGGCCAACCTCAGCACGCACACCACCGACGCGCCGATCAGCCGGCCCGTCTTCAGCTCGTGCAGGCGCCGCAGCCCCGCTGGCCCCCGCGGCGCGGTGTCGCGAACGTCCGCGTACTGGCCCCCGACCATGCCACCAGCCCCGGTCGCCGCCGCGAGCTCGGCCGCCGCCGCGAGCACTCTCTCCGGCGCGGAGCGCGGGTTGCTCAGCAGGTGGCGGAACGCTTCGGCGTACAGCCCGTCCCCCGCGAGGATCGCCACGTCCTCCCCGAACGTCACGTGGCACGTTGGCTGGCCCCGGCGCAGCGCGTCGTCGTCCATCGCGGGCAGGTCGTCGTGGATCAGCGAGTAGGTGTGGATCAGCTCGATCGCTCCCGCGAGCGGCAGCGCCTCCTGGCGCGGCAGGCCCACCGCGCGCGCGGTGGCCAGCGCCAGTACCGGGCGGATCCGCTTGCCCCCCGCCAACAGCGAGTAGCGCATCGCCTCGTCCAGGCCGGCCGTGAGCTGCTCCTCGGAGAAGCACATCCGCTCCAGGTAGCGCTCCACCTCGACCCGCAGGTGCTCCGGGTAGGCCGCCTCGGACGGGGGCCCCGGGGACGGCGTGGAGACCGAGTCGCCGGGCTGCGGGTCCGGTTCTCCCGGGTGGGTGGGCATCTCATCCCCACCCTGCGGGCCTGTGGACTCGTGTGCGCTCACGGTCGCCACTACAGCAGCGAGTCCTGGCCGGGCGGCGGCGCGAACGGCTCTGCGCGCGAGCGGCGCTCGAGCTCCGCCCCCGCCTGGTTAGCCAGCGCCGCGCACTCGTCCACCAGCGTCGCGGCCGCGTCCGCGGAGAGCTCGCCCGAGCGCAGCTGCTCGGCTGCGCGTTCCAGGCGTGCGATCAAATCGTCGAGGGAGTCCGTCGCGTCGGTCATGGGATCGGGGCATTCTCCCGCACCTCGCGCAACACCGCAGCCAGCACCCCGTTGACGAACGCCGGGGCGTCCGCCCCACAGAACGTCTTCGCGCTCGCCACCGCCTCCTCGATCGCCCCCTCCGGAGGGATTGGGGTCTCGCCGGGAGCCGCGTCGGGGTGCAGGATCTCGATCAGGGCCACCCGCAGGATCGAGCGCTCCAGCGGCTGGATGCGCTCCACCGACCATCCGTGCGCGTGGCGATCGATCACCTCATCCAACTCCGGCGCCCGGTCTGCAGCGGCGTGCGCGAGCGCGCGCGTGAACAGCGACGCCCCTGGCGGCAGCGCGAGCTCCCGGCCCGTCAGATCGTGCTGGTAGAGCGCGAACACCGCCGCCTGCCGCTGCTCGGAGCGGCGCACGCTAACCGCCCGCCGGGGGGAGCCCCGCGCCCGACGGGTGGAGCCTGGCCGCCACCCGGCACGACCCAGCTTCCCCGCGGTGGGGACCGGCCCCCTCCGGGTGGGGCTCAGGCACGTGAGACATACTCGCCCGAGCGGGTGTCCACCCGCACCCGCTCGCCGACGTTCACGAACAGCGGCACGTGGATCGTGGCGCCCGTCTCGAGCGTCGCCGGCTTGGTGCCCCCGCCCGAGGCGGTGTCTCCGCGCAGGCCCGGTTCGGTCTCGGTGACCTCGAGATCCACGGCGCTCGGCAGCTGCACGTCCGCGGGTCGATCGTCGATGAACAGCACGTCCACCTCGCTGGAGGGCTTCGTCCAGCGCAGCGCCTCGCTCACGCTCCCCTCGGGCACGGCCAGCTGCTCATAGGACTCCGTGTCCATGAAGTGCGCATCGGTCCCATCGGCGTACAGGAACTGCATCCGCCGAGCCTCCGTGCGCACAGGGCGAAACTTCTCCCCCGCCCTGAACGTCCGATCGATCACCGCACCGTCGGATGCCCGTCGGAGCTTGGTGCGCACGAACGCCCCCCCCTTGCCGGGCTTCACGTGCTGGAACTCCACGATCTTGAAGACCGTCCCCTCGACCTCTATGTGGCTGCCATTGCGGAACTGGTTGGTGCTGACGATGGTGGATCAACCCTTTCTGAGCCAACTCTCGATGTGGTTCGGTGGTGGCCCAACCCATGTCGTGGCCGGATTACGATAGCGCTCAATCAGGAGCGTCAGACCGCAGCGTGCGCAGGCGCGAGAGCGTCGGCGGTCGTTTGAACCGTCTCGGGCACCGTGAGGTGCCCGTCGCGCTCCAGGGATGTGTGAGCCATCCTGTGTTTGACGGAGACTTCGAGGCCAGGGTTTGCCTGGCGGAGGGAGAAGTCTCGGCTCATGGCACATGCGAGGAAGTATTCAAAGGAGTTGCTGGACCGCGGGACGCGTCTGGTGTTCGAGTCTGGGCGTCCCATTGCGCACGTTGCGAAGGACCTCGGGATCGAGAGCGAGACGCTTCGCAAACATGTCCGGCAGACCGAAGCAGATGAGGGCCGGCGCAAAGACGTCCTGAGCAGCCAGGAGCGCGAGGAGATCAAATCCTTGCGTCGTGAGGTTGCGCAACTGCGCCGAGCGAACGAGATCCTGAAGGCCGCCAGCGTGTTTTTCGCGGGCGAGCTCGATCCACACCGTCCGAAGTGAGCGCGTTTATCGAGGAGCATCGCGAGCGCTTCGGGGTCGAGCCGATCTGCGAGACCCTGGGCGTGTCGGCGTCCGCCTACTATCAGCGGGCGACCGGAGAGCGCTCGGCACGGGCGGTCGAGGATGAGCGGCTGCTCGGCGTGATCGAAGAGCTGCACGCCGCGAACTACTGCGCCTACGGGTCCAGGCGGATGTGGAAGGCGCTTCTGCGTGAGGGCGAGCAGGTCGGCCGCAGCCGGGTGGAACGTCTGATGCGCCAGAACGGCATGCAGGGCGCCAAGCGGCGCGGCAAGCCGTGGCGGACAACCAAGGCCGACCCGACGGCGCTGCGCAGCCCGGACAGGGTCAACCGCGACTTCACCGCGTCCCGGCCGGATGAGAAGTGGTTCGCGGACTTCACGTACCTGCGCTGCTGGGAGGGCCTGGTGTTCTTCAGCTTCGTGATCGACGCCTACAGCCGGATGATCGTCGGCTGGCAGTTCGCTAGCCACATGCGCACCGATCTCGTCTTGGACGCCCTCAGAATGGCTTTGCACCGGCGAGCCCCCGGAGCAGACGTCTCGCTCGTCGCACACTCGGACGCCGGCAGTCAAGGTGGATTCAATCGGTCGTCGCAACGGTTTGCGTTTGGGGGGATCGTAGATGTTCGTCGAGCGCTTCGGCGGGTGTGCGCCAGCCGAGGGTCTTGCGTGGTCTGCTGTTGAGCGTGGTGGCGACGGCGTCGAGCTCCTCGGCGGTGTGTCTGGCGAGGTTTGTTCCTCTGGGGAAGTATTGGCGGAGCAGGCCGTTGGTGTTCTCGTTCGTGCCTCGTTGCCAGGGGCTTTGAGGGTCACAGAAATAAATGTGAAGCCCGGTTGCGATCTTGAGCTGTGTGTGTTGTGACATCTCAGCGCCCTGGTCCCAGGTGAGCGAGCGGCGCAGCTGCTCGGGCAGCGTCGTGATCTGCTTTGTGACTGCGTCGCGCACAGCTTCGGCGCCGCGACCGGCGAGCGGCGGTCCGTTCTTCACCCTTGGGCTGCCGTGGCCGGGCATCGGCGGTAGGTGAAGCAACATCGTGAACCGGGTGCTGCGCTCCACTAGCGTTCCAATCGCGGTGCGGTCCGCGCCGAGGATGAGATCGCCCTCCCAGTGGCCAGGTATGGCTCTGTCCTCGGCCTCGGCGGGACGCTCGCTGATCATGACCTGCTCAGTGACAAAGCCCTTGCCACGTCCACGCACGCGGGCTCTGGGAACCCGCAGCGCCCTGCCGGTCCGCAAGCAGGCTGTGAGTTCCCGCCGCAGCGCGCCGCGGCCCTGCACGTAGAGCGCTTGGTAGATCGCCTCGTGCGAGATTCGCATCGACTCATCATGGGGGAAGTCGATCTTCAGCCGGTTGGAGATCTGCTCCGGGCTCCACGCCGTTGCCCACCTGCGGTCCTGGCGATGAGGCTTGTTCCGACCCTTCCAGGGCACCGCCGCGGGTCCCGGTACCGCCGTCCCGTCAGGCCGGCGGACCTGGCCGGAGAGCCGCTCCTGCACGTACTCGCGCAACTGCTCATTCGCGGCGAGCTTCGCGGTCTTCGGACGGCGTGCCACCAGCTCTGACTTCCATTGCGCGACCGACGCGCGATAGTCGAGCTTCCCGCCGCGAGTAGCCGCATTTCGGCGCAGCTCCCGCGAGATCGTCGACGGAGAGCGCCCCAACCGGCGGGCGATCTCCCGAACACCAGCACCCTGCGCCTTCAACATCGCGATCTCCTCGCGCTCCCGAAACGACAAGTACCGGCCTGAGATTGGGTCGAGCATGAACGTTGGCATCCCGCCACGTTCCCTGAACCACCGGCTGCCAGCCGCCTGGGACGCACCGACAGCCAACGCAGCGTCCTCACTACTCAAGCCCTCGGCGATCTCACGCCAAAACAGCCGCTCCACGTCTCGACGCAGCGACGGCTTCCCCGGCGACTTCATCGGCGCCCTGCCCGTCAACTCCTTCATCCATCCCGCTGGCCTGCCCATACACACCTCCACAATCAAGGTGTTGCGACGACCGGTTGAGCCCAAGCAATACACGTCGTTCGACTACACACAGCTCCTCGACGACCACGATGTGCTCGCCTCGATCGGCACGGTCGGCGACGCCTACGACAACGCAGCCGCCGAGAGCTTCGTCGACACCTTCAAGACCGAGCTCATCTCAGACCGCACCTGGACGAGCCGAAGCCAGCTCGAGCTCGCGATCGTCAGGTACGTCGCCTGGTTCAACGACACCCGCCTGCACGAATCTCTCGACGACCGGCCACCCCAGGAGATCGAGGAACTATACGCTGCGAAAAACCGGGCAACCACACTCACGCAATGAACGTAGGGAACCTACAAAAACGGTCTCCGTGGAACCCAGGGCGGCTCAGTGTCGCGCACCGAGCACCGTTAGGCCGACGATCCGGCTTGTGCCGGGCGCGTAGCGCACGACGTGTCCCTCTGGTGTCTCCTCGCCCTCGCCCACCTGGGGCTCGCCTACGTGCAGGTAGAGCACGTCGTTCTCGGTGTCGTAGTCCGCATGATCGAAGCTCAGCGGCCCGATCGTGATGTTCACGCGCTCCATGACTTGGGGTCCTTCCGGTTGGCTAACGCCGCAGTCGTCCGCCGAGCACAGTTGTCGGATGGAGCTCACGCTGCTGTGTCGCCGACCAGTCAGCGCCTCGCAGCATCGCCGCTACATGCTCGGCGACCATCTGATCCGAGGGAGGCGTATGCGCTCCGCCAGTCCAAGTCTTCGCCACCGCATCGCTCACCCTCAGCTCGACCGTGGCCGAGACCCGATCGTTCGTCACCAACACGTCATATCGCCACTCGCCATCCTCGAAAACGGAGCGCTCGACTTCCGTTTGCCAGCCACCGGGCGGCCGACGCTCCATATAGAGCCTGAGCGCCGCTGAGTGCGCCTCCGCAGGCGCATTGGGATCGGCAACAGCGGTAAACGTTCCTTGATCGCTGCGCACGATCACTGAACTGTCGGCGCCTTTCACCATCCGCTGCGTGATCCCTGATATCTCGATGGCAGCACCATCGAGCGCGCCAGTGATCGTCACTCCCGTAGGGTGGTCAATCGCGCCCTGGTAGTAAAGACGCAGCTCGCGTCCGGCCTGAGAAGGTCTTTCAAAATGAAGGGGTTGGGGTCTGGGTCTTGAATCTGTGGGGTGTGTCCCCGAGGATTGGAGGTTGTGGAGGTGCCCTCTCGATTCGAGATCAGTGATGAGCTGTGGCGGGAGATCGAGTCGTTGATCCCGGTGCGTGAGCGTCGTCGTCGTTATCCGGGCCGCAAGGCGATCGATGATCGACTGGCGCTCAACGGGATCTTGCACGTGCTGCACACAGGGATCGCCTGGGAGGACCTGCCGCGCGAGTACGGCTATGGGTCCGGGGTGACGTGCTGGCGGCGGCTGCGCACCTGGCAGAAGGCCGGTGTGTGGGACGCGCTTCACCAGAAGCTCCTGGTGAAGCTGAACGCCGCGGGGAAGATCGACTGGTCACGCTCCTCGGTTGACGCCAGTCATATCCGTGCCCTTTTGGGGGGCTCCTGACGGGGCCATCCCCGGTAGACCGTGCCCGCACTGGCTCAAAGCACCATTTGCTTGTCGATGCCAGCGGCATCCCGCTGGCGATCTCCCTCACTGGCGGGCACCGCAACGATGTCACCCAACTACTGCCGCTGATCGAAGACCTCTACCGGCGGCCGGTCAAAGGGAAGGTTGGTCGCCCACGTCAGAAGCCCGACCGGCTGCTCGCCGACCGAGGCTATGACCACAACAAGCACCGTCGGCTGCTGCGAGCTCTCGGGATCACACCCGTCATCGCCCGCCGTGGCAAAGCGCACGGCTCTGGCCTCGGCCGCCACCGCTGGGTCGTGGAGCGCGGCTTTGCTCACCTACACAACTTCCGGCGCCTACGGATCCGCTACGAGCGCGACCCCGACATCCACACCGCGTTCCTCACACTCGCCTGCTCAATCCTCTGCTGGCGACGCCTCCAGTCATTTTGAAAGACCTTCTAAGTCCTGCCGGTGAAGAAGTGCTCGCCCTCGATGGGATCGTGCAATCCAGCCACGAACATCGCGGGGTCGACGACCGGCAGGTCTAGCTCGGCATCGAGCAAATCACGATCGACTGACACCAGATAGTCCGCCTCAGCCTCTCGGCTAAGCGAGACGAGATAGTGGTCGTCGGGATCGCGCACCTCGATAGGTTGGGCCGAGGGAGCGTCCAAGCGAAGCTCGCTGCGAGCACGAAGCGCCTCGATATATGCACGCGCCCGACCCTGTGATGACCAGCGTTCGAACTTGGGTCGTCCGAGTACGTCTGCCAGCTCGTCAAGTAGCAGCGGGGATACAACGAGCACGAATCGGCGGTCCCGCCATGCTGTGACGAGACGACCCGGTCCGGCCTCGGGATCGCCGATGAACGCCGATACAAGGACGCTCGGATCTACGACGGCACGAATCAAGCGCGGCTGTGCGCTCGCCGGGCCTCGCGCACCTCGGCCACCGCTAGCTCGTCGGCGGCATCCGGCCCCAAAGTACCTTGGGCGCGGGCGTCGTCGAGGGCACGAAGGCCCAAGAAGACCGAGAGCGCATCCTCGACCACCTGGGCGTCGCTCTTGGTGCCCTCTCCCAAGTCTTGCTCACGGGCTCGCCGGACTAGCTCCTCGTCCAGCGTCAGATTGATCTTGCGTGCAGCCATCCTTCCAGGATACCGCCACTTGCTCGGCGCGTATGCGATCCCGTCCGATCGGGTCTGTACGTCCTAGACACCTTTCAGCAGACGAGCGGAAAGGAGGAGGTCCGGCCGCGGACTGGCATCGAACCCGCGCTCCTGCTCCGCAGTGCGGAAGCAGGCGTCCTGCAAGCCCAGGACGCATACGCTCCGAGTTCGTCCACTCAGCAGTCTGAGGTTTGACGGCGACGTGCTCGCTCGCGCACAAGAGCGAGTGCGTCGACGGTCAACGCACGTGACTCGGCGAGGCCCCTACGAGTGGCCCTGTGGGCTTTTTACTGGGCCGTGATCGCTTTGAGGGTGCCTGGAGTAGAACTCAAACGCCCGCTCGGCAGCTTGAGCCGGCGGTGTCTGCGCTCAAGCATTTGGGCCCGCCTCACGAGACGGGCTGTTTGGTTCCGGTCGTCTTGCGCAGACCTGCGAGGGCACGATCGCCGACCCGTTTGAAAGCGAGTCCGAGCAGCGGGTCGGCGACCTTGAACGGCCCTTTCAACGCGAGGTCCGCGTCGTAGGTGATTCGTGTGCCCCCGTCGGACGGCTCGAAGGTGATCCGGTCGAGTGAGACGACAGTCGAGTTCTCGCCGCGGAATGTGACCGCATTAGGCGGGTCGTACTCGATGATGCGATAGGTGAGCGGTGTCTTTCGGTGAAGGAAGGTGGCCACGACCCGGAACTCGCTTCCCTCGCCGACCGGCATATTGCCGAGGTGCTCCGCTTCGACGACGCCCGGATCCCACTCCGCGGTGGTCGAGAAGTCGCTGAGGTAGGCGAACACCTCGCCGGGGGGACGCGGGCTGTAGACGCTTGCGTTATAACGGGCCATCGGGCTCTCCTTGTGGTTTCGAGTTGGTCGGGGCCACGGGCGGGGTGTCGTGCGGGTTGCTGAGTCGCTCGCATTCGGTCCAAAGCCGCTCACGGTCCTTGGGGCTCTCCTTGGTCCAGGGCACACGGTGGGTCGGGCGCCGTCGACGGTCATGCCAGAAGCCGCCGGAGCTGCGCGCGGCCTCGGGAGCGGCACCGAGCCAGACGATCGTGTCGGCGCCCTGGAGCGGCGTGCGCAGCAGCCATTTTGTCGCACCGTAAAAGCGCGGTAGCGAGGACTTAAGACCCGGGGTGTCCACCCAGCCAGGATGCATCGCGTGAACGATTACGCCGCTGCCCTTCAGCCGCTTCGCCCAGAGCTCGGTCAGGATCACCTGGGCGCGCTTGGTGCGCGCGTAGACGGTCGGACCGTCGAACTTCTCGTGTGCGCTCTGCAGGCCCTCGACGTTGATCCTCTGCGTGTACATCCCGCCTGAGGAGACGTTGACGATGCGTGCGGGCGCGCTCTTCTCGAGCAGCCCGATCAGCAGGTCCGTCAATAGGAATGGTCCGAGGACGTTGGTCGCGAAGGTCAGCTCGATGCCATCGGCCGAGAGCGTCCGCTCGCCGAGCATCGCGCCTGCGTTGTTGACGAGCACGTCGAGGCGTGCCGCCCTGCCGCTGAAGCGCTCGGCGAACTGCCGCACGGCCTTGAGGTCACTGAGGTCGCAGACGCTGACCTGGATATCGCTGTTGCCTGTCCGCGCGAGGATCTCCGCGCGTGCACGCTGGCCGCGCTCGTTGCTGCGGGCGAGCAGGTGGACGGCTGCGCCGAGGCGCGCGAAGCCCTCGGCGGCGGCCAGGCCGAGCCCTGAGGTCGCCCCAGTTACGAGCACGACCTTCCCGTCCATCGGCTGCAGGTCGTTGGGGTTCCACATGCCCCTGCGGATGCGATAACCCGCGTTCGTATAGCCCGCGACGACGGTGCGGTCGAGGATCGTGTCGATCAGTGAGTTGCATGCCGCCCGTCCCACACAGTGAGCATGACTCATGAGCTCGCCGTGTCGGCTCGCCCCCCTCGCTAGGTTGGTACTCAGTGCAAGTCCTTGTCACCGGCGCCAGCGGCTTCATCGGCGGACGTCTTGCCCGCTGCCTGTGCCAACACGGCGATGCGGTGCGCTGTCTGGTCCGCAACCGCAACAGTGTTCGTGCCCGCGCGCTCGTCGATGCGGGCTTCGAGGTTCACGTGGGCGACGTTCTCCGTCCCGACTCGCTCGCGGGCGCGGGCCGCGGCGTCGATGTCGCCTACTACCTCGTGCACTCGATGGGGCGGGGCGGCGACGCCTCCCACTTTGCAGAGCGCGAGCGCCGGGCCGCCGAGGGATTCGCACGAATGGCCAAGCAGGAGGGCGTTGGCCGTGTCATATACCTTGGTGGCCTCGGCGATCACCCCGGTTCGGAGCACCTGCGCAGTCGCCGCGAGACCGCCAGAGCACTCGAGGCACACGGCCCGCCGCTGACCTACTTCCGTGCCGGGATGGTCGTGGGAAGCGAAAGCGAGTCCTATCGCACGCTCCGCTACCTGGTCGAGCGCCTGCCCGCGATGATCGCTCCCGCCTGGCTCGCGACCAGGACCCAGCCGATCGGAATCGACGACGTGCTGAGCTATCTCTCGCGGGCGCCTCACGTCGAGGCCTCGACCGGCCGCGAGCTGCAGATCGGCGGCCCGGACGTGCTCACTTACGGTGAGATGCTCGACGTGATGGCGCTCGCCCTCGGCAAGCGCCCGCGGCTGAAGATCCCGGTGCCGTTCATAACGCCGTGGCTGTCGTCGCTCTGGATCGGTCTCGTCACCCCGGTCGACGCCGGCGTCGCGCGACCGCTGATCGAGGGGCTCAGCACCGAAACGGTCGTCACCGACGACTCCGCCCGCGGACTCTTCGATGTAGAACCCGCCCCGTTCGAAGCCACGTTGCGCCAAGCGCTTGCCGAGGATAGGAGTGTCCCGCCACCGAGTTAGCACCTCTCAACCACGCGGGCCCGGTCGAGGTGCGAGGCGAGCGGCCTCGCCTGGGGGCGGGTGATCCGAGGCGTGGCATGATGCGAATAGCACAAGATGAGGATCGCGATCGTCGGTGGAGGAGTCTCTGGGCTCGTATGTGCGCACATGCTGCACGCCGAGCACGAGTTGGTCCTGTTCGAGGCCGGTGAGCGGGCCGGGGGGCATGCCAACACGGTGCCTGTCGAAACCGAAACCGGGGTATACGACCTCGACACGGGTTTCATCGTCTTCAACGATCGCAACTATCCGCTGTTCGAACGCCTGCTCAGCGAGCTTGCCGTGCCGACTCAGCCGTCCCGGATGAGCTTCGGGGTGAGCGACGGGGTCGACTTCGAGTACAGCGGCGCCTCGCCGAACGGCCTCTTTGCTAGCCGCGGCAACATGGTCAAGCCCTCCTTTCAGCGGATGATCGCGGACCTGGTCCGCTTCAACCGGGACGCCCGTCGGCTGCTTGCCTCCGAGGAGGACCCGTCGCTGGGCGAGTGGCTGGCCAGGCGGCGTTAT
Organism: uncultured Solirubrobacterales bacterium; assembly: GCA_963701215.1. Lineage (GTDB taxonomy): Bacteria > Actinomycetota > Thermoleophilia > Solirubrobacterales > Solirubrobacteraceae > Palsa-744. Next base: position 1,465,093 of record OY969580.1, on the reverse strand, counting down.
TCGCGCGCGTTCGTGGAGCGACTGATCGTGCCTCAGGCGTCGGCGGTGTGGTCTTCGGATCCGGTGCGGATGTGGTCCTTTCCGGCGCGCTTCTTGATCGAGTTCTTTGACAACCACGGGATGCTCGGATTCCGCGGACGCCCCCGCTGGCGGACGATCACCGGCGGGTCGCGCAACTACGTGCAGGCGCTCACACGGCCCTGGCGCGAGCGCCTGCGGCTCTCGACGCCGGTGACGGGGGTCTATCGTCATCCGGACCATGTCGCGGTGTCATCGCGTGGCCATGAGCCGGAGCGCTTCGACGCGGTCGTGCTGGCGACACACTCCGACCAGGCCCTTGCGCTGCTGGGCGATCCCAGCGAGCGCGAGCGCGAGCTGCTTGGGGCGATCCCCTATCAGCGCAACGAGGCGGTGCTCCACACCGACCGCTCGCTGCTCCCGCGGCGCCGGCGCGCATGGGCGAGCTGGAACTACCATCTCGGCGAGAGTCTGGAGGGACGCTGCACGGTGACGTATCACATGAACCGCCTGCAGTCGCTGCGCGCCGACCACGAGTTCTGCGTCACGCTCAACCGCACGGCCGCGATCGACCCGGAGAAGATCATCCGCACGATGCAGTACGCGCATCCCGTCTACACCCCTGCGGGGGTCGCCGCGCAGGCTCGCCACCACGAGATCAGCGCCCGCAATCGCACGCACTACTGTGGCGCCTACTGGGGATGGGGCTTCCACGAGGACGGCGTCCGCAGCGCGCTGCGGGTAGTGCGCGAGCTCGGCGCGCGGCGCGCCCAGCCGGTGGTCAGATGACGGCCAGCGCGATCTACGAGGGCACGATCCGTCACCGTCGCTTTGCTGTGCGCTCTCACGAGTTTCGCCACCGCTTGGCGCTCTTGTACCTCGACCTGGGGGAGCTCGATGGCCTACTCGCCGGCCGGCTCCTGGCTGTCCGCCCCGGCCTGGTGCGTTTCCGTCGGGCCGACTACCTCGGCGATCCCTCCATTTCGCTTGCAGATGCGGTGCGCATGCAGGTCGGGCAGCGGACGGGCAGGGTGCCCACGGGCCCGATCCGTCTGCTCACGCAGCCGCGCACGTTCGGGCACTGCTTCAACCCGGTCAGCTTCTACTACTGCTTCACCCCCCAAGGGCAGCTCGACGCGGTGGTGGCGGAGGTGACCAGCACGCCGTGGGGTGAGCGTCACGCCTACGTGCTCGGGCGAGCCGGCGAGGGTCCGGTGCTGGCCGCCAGCTTCACGAAGCAGCTGCATGTGTCCCCGTTCATGGGATGGAGCAGCGCTACCGCTGGCGTGTCGCCACGCCCGGCGCGACACTGTCGGTCCACATCGAGAGCCACGAGCAGGGACGGCGTGCCTTCGACGCAACGCTTGCACTGAGCCGTTCGCCCCTGACCCGCGGCGGTCTGGCCCGGGTCACGGCGCGCTACCCGGCAGCGACGCTGCGCGTGCTCGCGCTCATCTATGGCCACGCGCTCGCGCTGAGACTCAAGGGCATACCGTCGCACCCCCGTCCCGAGGTGTCGGCATGACGATCATGCAGCGCCTCGCGCGGCGCATCGTGCTTGGCCTGCTGAGCCGTCTGCGCTCGGGCCAGCTGACAATCGTCGAGGAGCAGCAGCGGCTCGTGCTGGGGCACGGCAGCCCGCGGGCGACGGTCGAGGTTCGCTCGCCCCAGTTCTGGTCGATGCTGCTGCACGGCAGTCGCGGGATGGCCGAGGCCTACATGGGGGGACTGTGGGAGTCCCCCGATCTGACCGCCGTGGTGCGCGTCGCGGCACGCAACGCCCCAACCCTCGACGAGTGGCGTCGTCGCCTCGCCCCGGCGCGGGTTCCGCTCCAGGCTGCGCGTGGAATCCGCGCTCGCAACACCCGCGCGCGCAGCCGCCATGCCATCGCAGCCCACTACGACCTCGGGAACGAGTTCTTCGAGTTGATGCTCGACGAGACGATGATGTACTCCTCCGCGTACTTCCCGCGCCGAGGGATGACGCTCGCGGAGGCTTCGACCGCCAAGCTCGAGCTGGTGTGTCAGGAGCTCGACCTGCGGTCCGAGGATCACGTGATCGAGATCGGAACGGGATGGGGCAGCTTCGCCGTGCACGCCGCGAGCACGCGGGGCTGTCGGGTCACGACCACCACGATCTCGCGCGAGCAGTACGAGTATGCCCGTGCACGCGTGCAGGCGGCCGGGGTCGCCGACCGAGTCGCGGTGCTGTGCGAGGACTACCGCGACCTCCGCGGGCGCTACGAGAAGCTCGTCTCGATCGAGATGATCGAGGCGGTCGGGTGGCGTGATTTCGACACGTTCTTTGCGCGCTGCTCGAACCTTCTCGCCAACGATGGCAGGATGCTGCTTCAGACGATCGTCGTCGACGACCGGGCCTACGCGGTCGAGAAGGCCTCACGGAGCTTCATTCGCACGCACATCTTCCCCGACGGCTGCCTGCCCTCGCTCGAGGTGATCGCGCGCTGCCTCGCGCGGCGCACCGACATGCGGACCGTCGCCCTCAGGGATCTCACACCGCACTACGCCGAGACGCTCATGCGCTGGCGAGCCAACTTCGAGGCCGCGGCCACACGCCTGCGCGACATCGGCTACGACGAACGCTTTCGACGGCTGTGGCGAATGTACCTCGCCTACTGCGAGGCCGGCTTCGCCGAGCGGCGCATAGGCGTCGTACAGATGCATCTGGCCAAGCCGGCGTGGCACCAACAAGCAGACCTCGCGAACACGCGCAGGGGGCCACTGACGATGGCATCTTAAGGTGGGTAAAGACCTTGAAGGCCGCCAAACCCTGTTCCGTTACGGGCCCGACATCCTTGAGATTCGCAGCATTCCCGCTTCGCCCCTGCGAATGCGAGCGTCCCGCTGAGCTCGGAGCAGACTGCTGAGATGGACGAATCTGAAGCGCGCCCGCAACGACGACGAGACACCTGCTCGCGAGGCGCCATGCGGAGGTGCACGCGTTCTTGTGCCTCGGTGCTCGTCCTCGTCCGAAGCGCTCATCGAAGGCGTCACGATTCTCCACCGCCACGGCCCGGGCGGGCGGTCGCTCAGCCTGGACTCAGGTGGAGGGTCGCGTGTGTGGCGGCGTCTTGTAGGGCGGTTACGGCTCCGGTGATCAACGGACGGTAGGCTGGCTGTACTAGCTGCAGGTCGTGGTTGAACTGCTGCATGAGGGCCGGTGATGTTGGCGCGCCGAGGGAGGCGATGTCGCCCGCGAGCTTTGATGCGGCGGCCCCGGTGGCGATCGCGTGTTGGCGCCGGAGTGCGGACAGGATTTGTAGGACGCCACCGAGTGTCGTTTCGTCCGCGATCCGTTCGAAGCCAGCGAGGGGTAGAGCGGGGGCGAGGAGCTGCGCCTGACTGCCGCCTATCAGTTTTTGAAGGCTGGGTCGCAGCAGCTTCGTCAGGCTCGGGATGTGTTCGCGGGCCTGGAACGCACGGAGCCCGGGCGGGAGCGGCGGGACAGGCGCCGGTAGTCGCCGAGCAGCTCGTGACTGGTCACGTGCGCGGTGAGACGGGCTGCGGCGAGCGTGCAGTCCGCCACGGCCGATGCTGTGTTCTCCCGTTGCAGGGCTGGGAGCAGCGCGCCGGCGTAGGCGTAGATCACGGCTCGTTGGAGTGCTGCTGCTGACGAGTTTCGTCTGCGGACGGCCGTGTCGAAGCGATCGACCGATTCGGCCTGTGCGAGCGCAATTGCGGCCGTCACTTCGCTGGCCGAGAGATAGCTTTGCGTTCCCCTGGCGATTCGACGGCACTGCCGCGATCGTGCCCCGCGCGAATGCGGGCAGATCGCCCGGGCATGGACATGGTGAACACCCGGAATCGCCGTCACTCGCGTGTCTGGCGGATCGTCGCCGGTGACCGCCTCAGACGGGTCTCGGTGGAGTGGTCGCGCGAAGTGTGGTCCCGTTGACCACAGTCGCACTCGTACAGACCCCCCCATACGAACCGACCCTCTTGAAGCAGACCATGTAGCCGTAGCCGCTCCCAGACACGAATGGTCCACCGGTGATCGTGATCGGTGTACCACCGCTCTGCGGACCGAAAGTCGGCGCCACGGCGCACACCCCAGCGGCACACGGTGGCGGAGGTGGCGGGGGCGGAGGCGAAGCCCCCGAGCTGCTCGCCGCGAACGCGACCTCGCCGGAGCTGCCCCAGTACCAGCCGACCGCGACGCAGGTGCTCGCCGAGCTGCAGGAGACACCCGTCAGCAGGACTTCTCCCTGCGCGCCGCTCGGCAAGGGTACGCTCTGGGGCGTCCAGCTCGAGCCGTTCCAGGACTCCGCGTCTTGCACCTCTCCGCCGTGATAGGGCGGCTCGTCGCCCCACCACCAGCGCCAGTTCACGTCCCACGGGCCCCGAACCGGGCCAAACATGTTGCGGCCCATCACGTACGCTCCGCAGGGCGTCATGAGCTCGTCGCGCACGCGGGCGTCGGCTTCATGGAAGGGCTCGTCCAGGTGCCAGTGGTGGAGCTCCAGGCCGCCGACGCCGAGCGGGTTGTCGCAGCTCTGATCGGGGCCGGCGACGAAGCCATCGAGAGACATGGACATGTGGCATGTGGTTGGTGTCATGTGAACCAAGACCACCGAATCGACGAGAAATCGTCGGTGAGGTACGCCCTCGCGAAGGCTAGCGGTTGCCGGGTCCACGGCCGACCTAGGTGTAGTTCCTGAGTAGGTTCGTCCGGTTAGTCATCCGGGCCTCCTTGGAGGCTGATTGGTGTCTAAGCCACCAGTCCCAAGGAGGACACCGGATGAAGCTGCACGCTAACGCCCGTACCTGTCCGAAGAGCAGGCGGTTGCTGGTTGAGCGCATCGAGGGAGGCTGGTCGGTGATGGAGGCGGCCGAGGCCGCCGGAATCACCGACCGTACGGCGCGTCGCTGGATGGCGCGCTGGCGAGTCGAGGGCGCTCAGGGCTTGCTCGATCGGTCCTCGGCACCGAAGTGCATACCGCACAGAACGCCGCCCGATCGTGTCCGGGAGATCGTCCGCCTGCGGCGGCTGCGTATGACTGCCGCGCAGATCGCGACGGCGCTGCGGATGGCGCTCTCGACTGTCTCGGCCGTACTCAAGCGTGTTGGGCTTGGAAAGCGCTCGCGATTGGATCCGCTTGAGCCTCCTAACCGCTACAAGCGACGACGCCCAGGAGAGCTGATCCACATCGACATCAAGAAGCTCGGACGGATCCTGAAACCCGGGCACCGCGTCACGGGTGATCGCCGCGGGCAGGCCAACACACGTCGCGATGGCAAGAAAGTCAGTCTGGCCGGCTGGGAGTTCGTGCACATCGCGATTGACGATCACAGCCGCCTGGCCTACGCCGAGGTCCTCACCGACGAGAAAGCGCTCACCGCCGTTGCGTTTCTGCGACGCGCCCTTGAGTTCTTCGCCAGCCACGGCATCAGCGTGCAGCGCGTCATGACCGACAACGGCTCTCCCTATGTCTCACACGTCCACGCCGCGGCCTGCCGCGAGCTGCAGCTGCGCCATCTACGCACGCGTCCTGACCGCCCACGCACCAACGGCAAGGCGGAGCGCTTCATCCAAACCCTGCAACGCGAGTGGGCTTACGGACGCGTCTTTCAGACAAGCGCAGAGCGCACCGCAGCACTACAACCCTGGCTGAAGCACTACAACTTCTCAAGACCACACGGCGCCCTCAGTCACAAGCCCCCCGGCTCACGACTGACGAACGTTGCTAGGAACTACACCTAGGCACCTCGCGCCGCATGGCCGCCAAGTCGGACCTGCCCCGGTTTCCTCGCGCGACGAGTACCACTCGACACCGCCTCTGTCCCGATGGGCCCGCTTTTGCCTAGACACGATGATCCCCATCGCCGCGCCGATTGCGCTCACACTCCGCCAATGCCGTTGCAGGCGTTCCATCGTTCGATCCTATACCAACATCTCCGCCCGCTACTCTTTCGCAGATGCTCAGGGTCCTGACAACGGCAAGCAGCCCGGTCGAGCAGAGCCTTCTTCTCGCCCGCCTGTCGGACGCGGGCATTCCCTGTATGCGTGGCGCGGGAGGTGCGCGGGCTGCGTTCGGCAGCGGACGCGACATACTCGTAGAGGAGGAGGATCTGGCGAGGGCGAAGGAGATCTTCAAGGAAGACGACGAAGGCTTCGACGAAGGGGAACTCGCCCGTCTCAGCGAAGAAGCTGGCCGACAGGCGGCCGATGCGGGTCCGCCGCTCTCCCCGCCCGCACTCGAAGACTGCGCCGGTCCGCCGACGCCCGTTGAGGCCCAAGCGCCGGCGAAAACGCACGGCCTCCTCAAGGCGTTCGAGAGGCTCACCGTGGAGAAGGACGAAGCGACCGGCCCCTTCGGGCGTTGAGACACCGGAGCCGGGCCCAGTGCGCTCTGACGGGAACCACAGCGCACGATCTACGGTCTCGTGAACCGTGGGGATCATCCGCGCGAGTGGACGGGGCATCCGGGCGTAGCGGGCGCGACGCGAAGGGTGCCGACCCGGTGGCCTAACCCCTGGTGAGTCGTCCGGCTCACCCGTGGTCGCGCTGGGCACCGGATCGAACGAGGATACCTTCGAATTCGTCGACCGACGGCCGGCGCACGCCGTCGCCAGCGCCGGGCTCCGGCTCTAAACGCACCCGTGAGCACAGCAGGAGCGCCCAGGGCCGCGCAGGCGCTCCTGCTTCGCTATCCGTGACCGGCAACGCACGATGCGACGCCGAGATGGCTGAGGCTCGTCCAAGGGAGCGGCGAGGTCAATCACGAGTGCGACTGCTCCTCGCAGAGGCGAAGCAGGGGGCCACGCGCGTCCTTCGCGGTGTTCGGGTCGGATCGCCATGACCTGCGCGCCACGCACTTTCCCCACGACACGCAATCTCGGCTATTTTCGGTCCCGACCAAATAGAAGGACCGCGCTCTCAGCGCACAACCAAGGGGAAAGAACATGCGCATCAACATGGACTATCTGGTTGTAGGGGCAGGCGCGAGCGGCCTAGCCTTCGCCGACGCGCTGGTGGCCGAGGCCGATGTCGAGGTGACGGTGATCGACCGTCGCCCTGCCCCCGGAGGTCACTGGGTGGACACGTATCCGTTCGTTCGCCTGCATACCCCCTCCGCTTACTACGGCGTGAGCTCGCTGGCGCTCGGCGAGGATCGCATCGACGAGGTCGGCAAGAACGCCGGATACTACGAGCGGGCGACCGGCGAGGAGGTCCGCGAGCACTTCGCCAAGGCGGCCGAGTGGCTCACGGAGAGTGGCCGGTGCCGCGTGCTCACCCGCCACGAGCACCTTGGTGCCGGGAGCAACGGCGAGCAGGTCAGAGACCTGAGCACCGGAGATGTTCACGATGTCGCTGTCCGCCGCAGAGTCGTCGATGCGCGATACCTGGAGGGGTCGATCCCGGCGACCCACGCCGTCCCGTTTCAGGTGGCGCCTGGCGTTCGGCTCGTCCCCATCAACGATCTGCCGGCGGCGGCGCAAGCGGACTGCTCCTACGCGGTCCTCGGGTCCGGCAAGACGGCTGTGGACGCGTGCATGTGGCTTCTGGACAACGACGTGCAGCCGGATCGGATTCGTTGGATCCGGCCCCGCGACGCGTGGTTCTATGACCGCCGCCACTTTCAGCCACTGGAGCAGGTCAGCGCGATCATGGAGGGGAACGCTCTGGACGCCGAGGCCGGTGCCCAGGCGGCGAACGTCGAGGACCTCTTCGAGCGGCTCGAGGCCTCGGGGCGATTGGCGCGCATCGACCCCGCGTGGCCGGCAAGGATGTACCGCGGCACGATGCTCAGCGCCCGCGAGCTGGCGGCCCTGCGCCAGATCGCAGACGTCGTCAGGCTCGGCCGGGTGCGGCGAATCGAGGCCGATCGCATCGTGCTCGAGCGCGGAGAGACCCCAACCGGCCCCGACGTCCTGCACGTGGACTGCACCGCGCTCGGCCTGAGCGACGCCCCCGCCACGCCGATCTTCCAGCCCAGTCGGATCGTGCTCCAGCCGGTACGGCACCTCTCGCCGTGTTTCAACGCAGCCATCGTCGGCTTCGTCGAGGCTCACCGGGACGACGACGCGGACAAGAACCGGCTCTGTCCACCCAATCCCTACGCCAGCAGCATCGAGGACTGGCCGCGCATGATCAGCCGCACATGGAGAACGGAGGGGCGGTGGTTGAACGAGCCCGACCTCTCAGCGTGGGTGGCCAACAGCCGGCTGAACCTGCTACGTGCGCTTCCCGACCACGCAGCGGAGCCGTCCGTGCAGACGGCGGTCAAGCGATATCTAACGCACGTCAGAGCGGCGATCGAGCGGCTGAAGCAGCTGGACAGATCGAGTTCATGAAGGGGTGAAGATAGCGGTGCGGTCGGCTCGGGAGCCGCACGTTGAGGCCTCAGAGGCGCTTCTGACCGTACAGCGCGCTGACTTCCGCCCGAGGTCGGCGGCGACTGCGTCGCGTCCACCGGCTGCCGCTTCGCCAGCGAGCGGAAAGCTTAAGACCGCCCGATCGAGCCTCCGCGGATACCTCCTCCGGAACGCGAACTGCACCTTCAGGTTGAAGCGATCAGCCTTCTCCTTCGCCAAGGGGTTGCAGCAGCCCAGCCCGGCGCCACGGCCGCTACCGCAAGGGACGAAGGCGGGGTCTGTGCCGCGGTCAGGCGCCTGCTTCCGCCTCGTCCGGCGCAAGCGGGCGTGCCCTCGGTCGACGCGCTCAAAGGTCGTCCCAGGCAAAAGCCCGAGCGGAGGGGACTTGCGTGCTCGCAAGCGGAAGCGCGCGTCGCCGGCACTGTGGGCGACCGTTCCGAAAGTGGGCCCGAGGAGACGGACGGGTGGCCAGCTGGATCAACGCGAACCTCTCGCCCGTAACAACGCCGGATTTAGAGTGCCGTCATGTAGCTACGACAGGCAACCCGGAATGCTCGGCGAGGAAGGCGTCGATTGCGGCGGCGACCTCCTCGGGGCGCTCAAGGATCACGAGGTGCCCGGCGTCCGGTATGAGGACTTCGCGGTCGGGCTGAAGCGCGGCGCCGAGCTTGGTGCCGTCGCCGGCCTTCAGAACCTTGTTGTCCTTGCCCCAGATGATGCACACCGGCACGCCCTCGGGCTTTCGTTCCAGCCCGGCGAAGCTCTCAACGTGCTCGGCCAGGCTGAGCAGCACCCGCGTCTGATCGGGGTCACGGTTGGCGTCGCGCAGGTGGTCCAGCAGCTCCGAGGAGACGCGGTCGGGTTCGGTGAACAGCATCTTCCGCGCGCTCGCCGCCGCGATCGGCCGCGGCGTCGGGATCCGCGCGTTCAGCGCCGCAAGCGCGTGCGCCGCGGCGGCTACGGCGTGAGATCCACAGCAATGGGCGCAGGGCGCCGCCCGCGGAACAAAGACTTGCCGATGCCCGTCAAGATGTTGCCGGCGAAAGGCACCTGCACCACCCTACCCGACGGAGGGTAGAGCCACCATACGGCGTGCCAGGAGGACTCAAGGTGCGCCGAGGAAAGCCGCGAGCGCGAGCGTCAGCGCTTGGCGCTCATCGATCTGCAGCGCCTCGTTGACTGGAGCGCAATCCGCGATGACCAGGCGTGGCACGGCGCGGTGCCCTCACGAGACGACGGTTAGCTCCTTCGGCAGCCCGGTGAGCACGACGAAGCCATCGTCGGTGACGACAACAAGATCCTCGATGCGCACGCCGAAGCGGCCGGGGATGTAGACGCCCGGCTCAACGGTCACCACAGACCCGGCGCGCAGCGGCTGCTCACCCGCAGTGCGCGAGAGGCGGGGGGCCTCGTGGACCTCGAGGCCCACTCCGTGGCCGAGGCCGTGGCCGAAGTGCTCGCCGTGGCCGGCGGCCTCGATCACCTCACGGGCGACGGCGTCGATCTCTTTGCCGTTCGGTCCCGCGCGCACCGCGGCAAGGCCGGCCAGCTGGGCCGCGAGCACCAACTCGTAGACGGCGCGCGCCTCGTCGGGGAGCCGCTCGCCGGTGGCGTAGGTGCGGGTGCAGTCCGAGCAGTAGCCATCGAGAAGGGCGCCCCAGTCGATCGTGACGAGCGTATCGCGCGGGATCTGCGCGTCGCGCGGCTCGGCGTGCGGCAGAGCAGAGTGGGCGCCGGCGGCGACGATCGAGGGGAAGCTCGGGCCGGCGGCGCCGAGGCGGCGCATACGCAGCTCCAGTTCGATCGCGACCTCCCGCTCGGTGCGCCCGACGAGCCCTCCTTCGAGGACGCCGCGCAGCGCCTCGTCGGCGAGCTCCGCGGCGGCGCGGATGCGCGCGATCTCTGGCGCCTCCTTGACTTCGCGCAGCTCCTCGACGAGACCCCCGCTGGGGACGAGCTCCCAGGACTCCGGCAGGAGCTCGCGAAGGCGTAGGTGCTGCTTGACCGTGAGGACGCCCTCTTCGAAGCCGAGGCAGCCTCCCGCCGGCGGGGCAGCAAGCGTCGAGGCGTCCCCCGTGCCTTCTTCTCCATCCTCGCCGGCCGGCGCAAGCTCCCCGGCGGCCGCCTCCAGCAGGTCCACGGGGACGATGCGCCGCTCGAACAGGACGGGCATCTGCGCGGCCGACTGGGTTTCGTAGCGGAAGTCGGTGAAGAAGCGGTGTGAGCCCTCTCCAGCAGCGATCAAGGCGAGGCCGTTGGTGCCGGTGAAGCCGGTGAGGTAGCGCAGGTTGACGGGGTGCGTGACGAGCAGCAGATCGACCTCGCGCTCGAGCAGGAGCACGGCGACGCGCTGTGTGCGCTGTACCTCGGCCGGGTCGCTCACGCGGCGCCTTCGAGCACGGCGCGCAGCCGCTCGAGCGCTACGCGGTACCCCTCGACGCCCTGTCCGGAGACGGAGGCGACGCAGAGGTCCTCGATCACCGAGACCCGCCGCCAGGGCTCGCGGGCCTTGATATCGGAGAGGTGAACCTCGACGGTTGGCAGGGCGGCTATCTCCAGCGCGTCGTGGAGCGCCCACGCGTAGTGGGTCCAGGCACCGGGGTTGAGGATGATCCCATCGGCCTCCTCGCGTACGCGGTGCAAGCGCTCGACGAGCTCGACCTCGGCGTTGGTCTGGAAGAAGCGCGCCCGCAGCCCCAGCTCGGCGGCGAACTGCTCCACGCGCAGTTCGAGCTCCGGGAGGGTGAGCGTGCCGTAGTGCGCCGGGTCGCGGCGACCCAGCATGTCGAGGTTGACCCCGTGCATGACCACGATGCGGTAGGAGATGTCGCTCATTCAGAGCAGAGCGTACCTGGAGCGGGCGCGGCTAATGCAGTTCTGCGCGGGTGTCGATACTCACACATGACGCCGGCTGCGCACGGCCGCGCGCTGCGCGGCGCTCGAGCTCCCGACAAGCCCACCGCGGGCCTCCAGCCGTGAGCTCGCGCGCGACGCTCACCCGCCGGGGCCTCTGTGCGGTCGCAGCCGCGTTCGTGCTGGGCACGGTCGGCCTGTGGGCGCTGCACCAGCAGACCATGGTGCACTACCGCCTGCCCGCCAAGTCGGCGATCGCGGCAGCGCGTGCCAACCGAGGGGTTCGGGAGTTCCTCGCACACAACCCGACCACACGCGCCCGCGTGATCCCGCTGGACTCGACGCTCCAGCGCGTCACGTTCTTCGACGGTCCGCACGTCGTGCTGGACGCGGCGGTGGGCGAGCACGGCGAAGTGGTCTCCACCGAGGAACACGTCGCCGGGGCGCCCGCGTCGGGGGCCGCGCTGGCCAACTCGCCGTGGGTGCTCGCGCTCTTCAGCTGCCTGTTCCTGCTTGCGACGCTCGTGCTGCCGCTGCGGCGCGTGCGCAACCTCGACGTACTCGTGCTCGCGAGCCTGACCGTCACCGTGCCGCTGATCAACGCGCGGCTGGCCGGCGCGAGCGTCGTCTGTGCGTACCTCGCGCTCGGCTACCTGACGGTCAGATGCTTCCTCGTCGGCCTGCGCGCCGCTGGCCCCGACGCCCGCCCGCGACCCGCTGACCCCGACGTCGACCCGCGAGGGGGTGTCCCCGCCCTCGGCCCGCGCGCCGACGGTCCCGCCGGCGCGGCGCCGAGCACGCCGCTGCTGAACCGGCTGTGCGCCGGGTGGGAGCCGCGGCGGCGTGTCGCGCTGCTGCGCCTGATCGTGGCGGCGACGGTGCTCGCGTTCGCGATGATCACGCTCACCTCCAGCGGCTACACCGACGTGGCCGCCGCCTCAATGCAGGGCGCGACCGAGCTGCTCCACGGCGTGCTCCCCTACGGCCACATCACCCTCGCGCTGCACGGCGACACGTACCCCCTGCTGAACTACCTCCTCTACATCCCCGGGGCGCTGTGGCTGCCCGTGAGCAACGCGTTCAGCGACCTGACCGGCTCGCTGGCGGTCGCGATGGCCGCAAGCCTGCTGGCCGGCGCGGCGCTGTACCGGGTCGCCGGCAGCCGGGAGCTCGCCGCGAGCGGCGGGGAGCAGCGCGTCGAGCGCCAGCTGCGCACGACGCTCGCGTGGTTCGCCTTTCCGCCCGTACTGCTGGCGGCCTCCGGCGGCTCGAACGATCTGCTGCTGGCGGCGTGCCTGGCGTGGATGCTCGCGCTGCGCACCCGGGCCGCCACGTCGCTGCTGCTGCTGGCGGTGGGCGCGTGGGTCAAGCTCGTGCCGCTGGTGCTGGTGGCGATCTGGGTTCCCTACCGCCGCCGCGAGCTGGCCCGCTCGTGGATCGCGCCCGTGGCGCTGTCGGCGGCGCTGGCGGGCGTGCTGGTCGCGCTCGGCGGCCCGGGCGCCATCACGGCGATGGTCAGGGCGATGAGCTTTCAGTTCCAGCGCGGCTCCTTCTACGCCCCCTGGTACACGTTTGGCGTGGGGTGGCTGCAGCCGTTCGTGCAGGCGGGAGTGATTGCCGCCCTGCTCGCCGCCATCCTGCGCCTGCGCGCCGACCCGTCCGCCCGCGAGGACCTCGTCCGCATGAGCGCGCTCGCCGGCGCCCTGCTGCTCGGCGTGCAGCTCGCCGCGAACTACTGGACGTGGTCGTACCTGCCGTGGGTGCTGCCGTTCCTGCTCGTCGCACTGCTCACCGCCGAGCGCGCGGGGGCCACACGCTCAGGCGAGCTCGGCGACGGCGGCGCGCAGCTGCGCCTCGGGCACCTCGCAGCCGACGCGAACGGCGCCGGGAGCGTCGAGCAGCACGAACGGGGTCGAGCCGGAGAGGCGCTTCTTGTCGTGCGCGACGGCCGCCACGACGGCGTCGAGGGAGGCTCCCCGGAGGGTCACGGGGAGCCGGCGGGCGAGCAGCAGCTCGAGCACCTGGGCGCGTAGCTCCTCCCTGCCGGAGAGCCGCAGCGCGGCGAGCAGACCGAGGCCGACGGCCTCGCCGTGGCGGTAGCGGGCGTAGCCGGTGGCGGTCTCGATCGCGTGGCCGACGGTGTGCCCGAGGTTGAGAACCTGGCGGCGGCCGCCGTCGCGCTCGTCCTCGGCGACGACCGCGAGCTTGAAACGCGCGCAGGCGAGGATCGTGCGCTCGTCCACGACGAGCGCGGCGGCCTCGCTGCTCTGGAGGGGGGCGTTCCGCGGCGACGCGCTCCCACAGCTCGCCTCCCGCGAGCAGCGCGGTCTTCAGCACCTCGACCCACCCGGCGTGCAGCTCGGCCGCGGGCAGCGTGCCCAGCGTGTCGGGGTCCACCACCACGGCGGCCGGCTGGTGGTAGGCGCCGACGTAGTTCTTCGCCTCGGGGAGGTCCACGCCGGTCTTGCCGCCGTAGGCGGAGTCCACCTGGGCCACGAGCGTGGTGGGCACCTGCACGACGGGCACCCCGCGCTGGTAGGTGGCTGCGCAGAAGCCCGCGAGGTCGCCGACGACCCCGCCGCCGAGCGCGATCAGGTGGTCGGCGCGGGTCATGCGCGCGCGCGCCAGCTCGTGCCACACGCGCTCGGCGGTGGCGAGCGTCTTGTGGGACTCCCCCGGGGGGATCGACACGGACGCGGCGAGCGCCCCGAGCCGCTGCTCGTAGAGCGCACCGACGGACTCGTCGGTGACACAGAAGGGCCGCGAGGCCGCGCGGTCGAGCGGCCAGCCCTCGGGCCGGTCAGCCCTTTCGAGCAGTCCGCGTCCGACGAGCACCGGGTACTCCCCGGACGCGGCGGCCGCCCACAGCAGCCGCACGGCCTTCGCCGGCGCGGAGGCGAGCACCCGCAGCGCGGGCAGCGCGCGCACGGCGACGCCGGGCCGCTCGGCCGGCAGGATCGCGTCGGCGAGCCCCTCGTACAGCCCCCGGCGCTCGGCGTGCAGCGCTGCGAACGCCTCGGAGTCGCGCGCCAGCGGTCGCTGCCCGGCCCCTGACCTCACACGCTCCCAGGCGAGCGCGGGCTCGATCTCGAGCAGCACCGTCACGTGCGCAACCAACGCCTCGCGCACCCGCTCGGAGAGCACCGCCCCCCCGCCGAGCGCGACCACGACGCCTGGGCCGGCCTGGGCGAGCAGCTCGCAGACGAGCTCCTGCTCGTGCGCGCGGAAGGCGGCCTCGCCGTGGAGCTCGAACTCGCGCGCGAGCGGATGCCCGAGGCGCGCCTCCAGCAGCCGATCGGTGTCGAGCACCTCCCCGCCGAGCGCGCGGGCGACTTCGGCGGCGGCGGTGGACTTGCCGGCGCCCATGAAGCCGATGAAGACAAGCGCCCGGCGCGGGAGCGCAGACGCCGGGGACCACGCGGCCGTGCCGCCCGGCCCGGACGCTAGCGGCGCCAATCGATCCGCTCCTCGTAGGCGCGCAGCGCCGCGCGCACGTCGTCGATGTGGTCACCCCCGAACTTCTGGCGGTAGGCGCCGGCGAGCACGAGCGCGACCATTGCCTCGCCGACGACCCCGGCGGCGGGGACGGTGCAGGAGTCGGTGCGCTCGCGCAGCGCCTCGGCCGGCTCGTGCGTGGCGATGTCCACGGAGCGAAGCGGCTTGGTGAGCGTCGGCAGCGGCTTCATTGCGCCGCGCACGACGAGCGGCTCGCCGGTGCTCATCCCGCCCTCCAGGCCCCCGGAGTGGTTGGTCTCGCGGAAGTACCCCCGCTCGGCCGAGTAGAAGATCTCGTCGTGGGCGTGGGAGCCCGGAACCCCGGCGAGGTCGAAGCCGTCGCCGACGGAGACCCCCTTGAGCGCGTGGATCGAGAGGATCGCCTGCGCGAGGCGCCCGCTGAGGCGCTCCTCCCAGGAGACGTGCGAGCCGAGGCCGGGCGTCAACCCGAACGCCTGCACCTCGAAGACCCCGCCGAGCGACTCGTTGGCCCGGCGCAGCGTGTCGATCTCGGCGACCATCGCACGCGAGGCATCGGCGTCCAGACAGCGCACCGGGGAGTCGTCCACCGCGACGAAGTCCTCGACGCGCAGGGGCCGCTCGCGCGCGGGGGCGTGCACGGAGGCGATCTGCACGACGTGCGAGCGGACCTCGACGCCGAGCGCGCGCAGAAATGCCTTGGCGAGCGCCCCGCCGGCTACGCGCGCGGCGGTCTCGCGGGCGGAGGCGCGCTCGAGGATGTTGCGCACGTCGGTCTGCCCGTACTTCCACGTCCCCACGAGGTCGGCGTGCCCGGGCCGGGGCAGGTGGACCTCGGGGATCTCCTCGGCGACCGGCCAGGGGTTCATGCGCTCCTCCCAGTTGGCGTAGTCGCGGTTGGCGACCTGCAGCGCGACGGGCCCGCCGAGCGTGCGGCCGTGGCGCACCCCGCCGGTAACAACCGCAGCGTCGCGCTCGATCTTCATACGCCCCCCGCGGCCGTGGCCGAGCTGGCGGCGGGCGAGGTCGGCGTCGAGGTCCTCCTGACGCAGTTCAAGACCCGCGGGCAATCCCTCGACGATCGCGGTGAGGCCGGGGCCGTGGGACTCCCCGGCGGTTGTCAGGCGGAGGCTCATTGCGCCCCTAGCTTATGGCGTGCGGCAGAACCGCCGGCTTCCGCAGAGCCGTGAGGGGTATTTGGGGGGATCGTCCGCGTGAGTAGGCACGAGCGCCGAGCGCGTGCGCGCTGGGGCCTCCGTGCCCCCGCGTCCGCGGTGGGTGCGTCCGCCGTGCGAGAGGCAGCGGCCTACCGGTGATGGCGGCGAGCACCCACGCGGCGACCCACCGCTAGGGGCCTAACCGTGGTGATGATGGTGGTGGTGGCGCCGGCGCGCGATCCGCGCTGCAGAGGCGCCTTCGGGCCTGGCGATGCTGATGACCTTCAGTTCGTAGACGACGGTCTGCCCGGTCGGTTCGAGGTATTCGAGCTGCTCGCTCTTGCCCGGCGCGAGTTCGATGGATTCGCACTGCGACGTGCTGGGCAGGCAGACCCCTTCGCCCTTGGGGATCACTTCGGAGGTGAGCGCGAAGATCGCCTCGAAGGGGCTCCCGTGGACGCCGGTGAAGATGATCTTGGGATCGCTCGCGGAGGGCAGTTGCTTGCGCGCGCGCAGTTCGTAGGGGGCCAGCTGGACGGTTTCTCCCGGGACGGGGGTGGTGGGCAGCTGCCCGAACTGCAGGTTCACGACGTAGGCCGGTTTGGGCTTGGGCTTCTTCGTGGGCGTGGCCGGCTTGGTCGGCTGGGTCGGCTGGGTGGATGTCGTTGAGCTCCCGCCGGTCGAGGCGCTCGATTTGCTTTCCGAAGCGGAGGTGGAGGTCGAGGAGGACGTGCTCGTGGTGACCACCTTTTCCTGTTTGACCGCTCCGGGGAGCGGGGTGAACGGGTCGTGCTTGCCCGGACTGTGCTGGTAGCGCGCTCCGTCGGTCGTCTCGGCGAGCGCGCCGTTGGGATTCGCGGCGGCCTGCTGCACGGCTAGCGCGGGGCCCTGGGTGGGGGGAGTAACCGAGCCGACGGCGGCCGCCGCGGGGGTGCTCGATCCGCTGCCCGCGAGCACCGTGTAGGCGACCGCGCCCGCCACAGCGGCGACGAGCAACACCACGATCGGCAGCATCCGCCGGTCGAGCAGGTCCGACTTCAACGACTGGAGGATCTCGTTCATGGCGTCACCCTGATGACGGCGGGGGTCGTAGCGCTGGAGGACGTGGAGGCGGAGCCGGTGGAGCCCGGGAGGATCGGCGTGGCGCCGCCGGTCAGCCCCTGGGAGGCGGGCAGCACGTAGGCGGTCGCGGTGATCGTCGCGGTGAGCGGCGGGGCGAAGGGGTTGTACTTGGCGCCACCCGCGGCCGTACTGCCTGAGCTTTCGATCGTGATGTCGGCGCCCTGGATCGTGAGCAGGCGCCCGCTCACCCGCAGCTCTCCGGTGGTGGTGCGCTGGACGAAGCTGTCGACCTGTGCGAGCAGGTGGGCGAGCCCCTCGTAGCTCCCTTTGAAGACAAACGTGAACGGCATCTGCGTGAAGCCCGCGGGTGCGGCGGAGGCCCCGGCGGCGCCGGCAGTCGAGCTGGACGCGGCGGAGCTGGGGGCGGAGCCACTGGTGCTGCTGGAGATCGAGGCGAAGTCGACGTTGCGCTGGTCGGAGGCCACGTCGAGCTCGTAGATCAGCGAGGGCACTTCGGTGGCGGGCGGTACCGCCTTGCCGAGGCTCACGACGGAGTTGTAGGCGGCGTCGTAGCGCTGCTCGGCTGCTTTCGCGCCGGCGGCCGCGGTCCTGGCGCTTTCGAGTTGCTGCTGCGCGCTCTGCACCTGGGTCTCCGCCTGGGCGGCCTGCTTGCGCTCGGGAGAGACGACGAGCAGGTAGCCGCCGGCGAGCGCGACGAGCACGATCACGCCGATCAGCACAAGGCGGTCGCGGGTGGTCATCGCTTCGCTCCCGTGGCGAGGTTCGACACCGGGCGCTGCCCGCCCTTGGCTGACGACGTGGACGCGGTCGACTCGAGCTGGCTGACGCTCGAGCTCGGCGGCGTGGGCAGCCCTTCGAAGCTCACCTGCACCGAGAAGAGAGGATCGCCGGCGGCGCACGTGCCGTCGCCGCCGCCGCTGCTGGTTGACGCGGTGGAGCTGAGCAGAGTGACATTGCTGACGCCGCTGATCAGGCGCAGGCGCACGAGCGTGTCCGCGACCGCCGCCTGGCTGGTGGCGCACCCGCTGAGCGTGAAGGTGGGGACAGTGCCGGGAGGCGTCGCGGAGCTGACGGCACTCGAAGCAGAGGCCGTGGTGGTGGCGGTGACAGAGGAGGGGGCTTTGGCGCCAGCGGTGCCGGTCGTGGCGCCGACCGTTCCCTGCAGCGAGCTGATTGAGACAAAGGGCGGCAGCACGCGGCTCAGTTCGCCCATCGCCGCAGCCCAGTCGAAGCGGGAGCCGACCAGCGATGCAATCGCCTGCAGGCGCTGTTCGCGCATCGCCACGAAGCTCGTGTAGGAGGCGAGCTGGGATGCCTGCGTCTGCATCTGCTGCGCCTCGGTGGTGAGCGTGGCCGCTTCGGCGTGGTGGTTGGAGACCTGATGGTGGGCGCTCCCGTACATGAACACGAGCACCGCGATACCCGCGAGCAGTGCGAGCACGGCGAACGCGGCGCCCTGCGAGCGGGACCCGACGGTGCCCCCGGAGCGCTGCTCGGAGGGGATCAGGTTGACGGCCCTCATCGGGACGCCTCCTCGGTGGCGAGCCCGGTGGCGATCGCCAGACGGTGAGCGGAGATTGGGTGGGCGGGATCGGATGCCCCGCCGGTGGCGAAATGCACGGCCTCGCGGCGCACGGCGATCCCAAGATCGGTTTCGAGCGCCTCGGGGAAGCCGTTCAGCTCCAACGCCGGGCCGCTCAGCACGACGCTCTGCACCTCACCGCCGCCCTCCTGGGAGCGGTGGAAGTCGAGCGAGTTGCGCACCTCGCCGACGATCTCGCGGATGCCGTTCTCGAGCACCATCCGCACCTCGGCGTCGGTGTCGGCTCTCTGCTCGGCGGCCGACCGTTGCTGGCCGCTCTTCGCTCGGTCGCTCTGCGCTCGGTCGGGCTTGGCCGGTGCGGGCGCGGCGGTCTCCTGCGGCTCCGCGCCGGCGCCCTGGGCGAGCGCCCAAGTCTCGACCCGCTCGGCCTCCGGCGGGGTCGAGCCCTCCTCGAGATCCTGCGACTGGTGATCGATCTCCGACTTGTCGGCGTCGGACGCGGGGGGCTCGAGAGCGCTCGGAGCCGGGGTGGGAAGAAGCATTTCGACGGGAGGCTTATTCAGCTCGAACGCGGCCAGCAGGGCGCGGGCGTCGACTAGCGGGATTCCGCGCCGCTCGGCGATCTCGCTCGCCATCGCCTCGAGGCCACCGCCGACTACGCGGGTGAAGCGGCACAGCGTCCCCTCGGCGATCGCCATGTTCGTGAGCCCACCGACATTCAGATAGAGCACGCGCTCGAGCTGCTGCTCTGCGGCGGCGTCCTCACCGTTCTCGCCGTGCGCGACAGCCTGCGCACTGCCGGGGCGATATAGAGAGCGAATCAACGCAAATGCGGAGAGATCGACGCCTTCGGGCCGCAATCCGGCATGGCGCACGGCGCGCAACAGGCGCTCGACCATCTCGCGCTGTGCCGCCACCACGATCACCCGCTGGCGCGGCCCGGTGGGAGTGTCGAACACCCCCAGCGAGTGGAAGTCGAGCACCGCGCTCGCGAGCGGCATGGGGACCTGATCCTCGGCCTGGAAGCGCACCGCAGCGGCGAGCTCCTTGCGATCGGTCACCGGAGGCAGTTCCAACATGCGCAATACGGTGCGCTGATTTGCGAGGCCGACCCGCACGCGCTTGCCGAGTCGTCCGTCCTTGAAGAGCTCCTGCAGCGCCTCGCCGAGCGCACCCTCGTCATACACCTCGCCCTCGCGGACCGTATCGGGCGGCAACGGAGCGCCGGCCGCCTGCTCGACGACGATCCCGCCGTTGACATGCGCCTTCACGGCGGCGACATACCCGGGCTGGATATCGAGGCCGACAATATCCGCGCCGCGATTGCCGCCGATCGGGAGGCGGAGGTTGGTCAGTGCGCTGAGATTGGGCATTGGAAGGGATTGAGCTGCGTTCGCCTACGCGTTGTTGAGCGGGAGCGCTTCGCGCCGCGATTGAGCTTCACGACCCGTCATCGACCCCTTGAGCCGATCGCTATAGGGGCAATTGAGGCGACTGCCTTTTCGTCCAGATGCACCCCATGAGGCCGGGAATCGTGCTATCGGGGGGTTCGCCGTCAGATCCAGCGATGGGAGGTCGGCATCTGTCGCCTGCATGAGACCCTGATCGGCGTTCCTGTGGGATCGCTTGAGCCACCAAAGAGCAAGCGACAGCCAGGCAGCACGAGCAGTGCGCCAACATCATGTGCTACGCTGTCGCACATGAACGTCGGGGTGCGAGATCTACGCAACCACACAGGCCAGGTAATCGACGCCGTCCGAGCGGGCGAGCGCGTGATCCTCACCGTGCACGGCGAGCCAGTCGCCGACATCGTGCCCCACGAACGCCGCGCGCGCTGGCTCTCTGGACCGCGGTTGCGCACGCAGCTTGCCGACCGCGCCGCCGATCCCGCCCTTCGACACGAGCTGGACGAACTCGCGGGCCAGACGCTCGGGGAGCTTTGAGCGTACCCGACAACGGTCTGCTGGACACCTCGGTGTTCATCGCGCGAGAGACCGGACGGCCTCTGGGAGAGCTTCCGCCACACGTGGCCGTGTCCGTCGTAACGATCGGCGAGCTCCAGCTCGGCGTGCTGGCCGCCGCTGACGACGCCGCAAGAATACGCCGCGCCGACACCCTCGCTCTCGCCAGAGCCGCCGACCCAATACCGATCAGCGAGGCAACGATGGTCGGCTGGGCGCAACTCGTGTCCGACTGCCGCCGCGCCAACATTCACCGAACCATCAAGCTCACCGACGCATTGATCGCCGCGACCGCAATCGAGCGTGGACTGCCAGTCGTCACCCAGGACGACGACTACAGCCGAATCGCTCAGGCACACACAGCTCTGAAGGTGGTCACGGTCTGACAGGAAACGATTGGCTCAACCATCGGTTAGCGATCGGGTAGCTCCTACCAGGTGCCGCCCGCGGTGCAGCCGCCTTTGCTTACAGGCAAACAGGTGCGTTTGGCTTCGCCACCTTTGTTGAGGTATTTGAATTTGTCGCCGCTGGCGCTGACAGATTCCACTTCGTATTCTTCTTTTTCGGCTTTGAGGACCGCCGGGGTCGCCCCGGAGTGATCTTTCAGCGAAGGCTCGATCGCTTCCAGCTTCACGAGCGTAGCGCCTACGTAGCTGCCGCTGTTTTCGGTCGAGTAGGTCTCCATCGACGTCTCCAGCGTCCCGACCTGGGTCTTGGCCGCCGCATCGTTGGCCTTGCTCTTCTGGCTCAGGAATGCGGGGATCGCGATCGCGGACAGGATGCCGATGATGAGGATGACGACCAGCAATTCGATGAGCGTGAAACCACCCTCATCCTGGGTGCACCTGTGGGGTCGAAACGACATTTTCATCCTCCTACAATCCGGTTTTATAGGCGCTAACCCTCAGGCACCTCGGCCCGTGGGTATCGGAGCTTTGCGATCTATCATCGACCTGCTCCCCGCATCGCTGTATAGGTAATCGGCTCGATTGCCAATTTGTCCAGAGCCGCGGCCGGTCGAGAAAGATCGTGCTAGAGGGCTCACGGGCGTTCTCAGTGGATGAAGGTCTGGGAGTACCAGCTGACGATCGGCTGACCCACGAAGACCGCGACGATCCCCCCGAATGCGAGGAAGGGGCCGAAGGGCACCGCTGTCTTCCGTGCTGTGCGGGCTCCCTTGCGGGCGGCGATCACCGCGCCGACCAGCACACCCGAGAGCAGCGCGATCAGGATCGCGGGCGCGACCGCGGTCCCAAGGAAGAGCCCCATCACCCCCGCGAGCTTGACGTCCCCCATCCCCATCCCCCCGGGATAGGCCAGCGCCGCGATCAGCAGGAAGCCGCCGGCGGCGGCCCCGGCGATCAGCCGTGTCGGCTCGCCGCTGGGATCGAGAGCGGTCCCCAATCCGAGCGCGAGCAACGCCCCGGCGCCCGTCAGCGTATTCGGGATGATGCGGTGCTCGAGGTCGATCAATGCCGCGGGCACCAGCAATAGGATGAGCACCACCGAGAGCGCGATCCCAGCCGCCGTGTCGTTGCTCAGCACCGCGCCGGCGCACAGTAATGCGGTGGCGGCCTCCACCAATGGGTAGCGGGGGGAGATGCGCGCCGAGCAGTTGCGGCAGTGGCCCCGCAGCAACAGCCACGAGAGGATCGGCACGTTGTCGTACGGCCTTATCTGCGCC
Source organism: uncultured Solirubrobacterales bacterium (assembly GCA_963701215.1). Classification (GTDB taxonomy): domain Bacteria; phylum Actinomycetota; class Thermoleophilia; order Solirubrobacterales; family Solirubrobacteraceae; genus Palsa-744. The sequence goes on along the minus strand of OY969580.1, from coordinate 1,442,983 downwards.
CCGCAGGAGGGGCAGCGCGAGCGGGGCTTGACGAGCGATTCGCGCCGGGGCAGGCGGTAGGCGACGACGTTCAGGAACGAGCCGAAGAGGGCGCCCATCACGCCGGCGAAGGTTGCCTCCATGAGAGGATGATCGGCGCCCGGGCGGAATCGCTTGAGGGGAGGCTCGCGCAGTGTTGGCGCGGCCGCGAGGCGCCTGGCGACACATACAAAGGGGGCGGCCCGTAGGCCGCCCCCGATGAAATGCTGAGGAAGCGTCGCTCGATCGGGTCGAGCGGGTCGCCTCTACCAGGTGCCGGCCGCGGTGCAGCCGCCCTTGCCCACAGGCAAGCAGGTGCGGCTGATTACGCCGGCGACGTTCTTCAACGTGAATTTGTCGCCGCTGGCGACCGAGGTCGAGGAGACTTCGTATTCTTCCTTGGCTACGGTCCCGACCGCCGGAGTCGACTGCGTTTTTTCTTTCAGCGTGGGCTCGATCGCTTCCAGCTTCGCGAGCGTGGCGCCTTCGTAGCTGCCGCTGTTTTCGGTCGAGTAGGTCTCCATCGACGTCTGCAGCGTCCCGACCTGGGTCTTGGCGCCCGCGTCGTTGGCCTTGCTCTTCTGACTCAGGAAAGCAGGAATCGCGATCGCGGACAGGATGCCGATGATAAGAATAACGACCAGCAATTCGATGAGGGTAAAACCGCCCTCATCCTGGGTGCGCTGGCGCAGTCGATAAAACATTTGAATCCTCCTGGATCCGGGTATAGGGCGCCAGCCCCTTGGTCCCATCGCCCTAATGGCGATACGCCCCCCGCGGGTCGATTCTCGATCGGCCTGTGAGGGTCGCCGGCTTTGCTACGCACCTTTTGTGGATGCTCTGCCCTGACACCTCTGGCTGGCTCTTGTTGGGCTCAGCATCGGCAGGCATATACCGCGCTTGAGCCGCGCAAGTGCCCTTGGACACATAGGCGCGTGATCCGGACGGGCACGATCGGCGTGCGCGGCGATCCTTCGGTTCGGCAGCCTATCGGCCAGGCCCTAAGAGCCGGTTTCAAAATAGGCGGTGCGTCCGGGGCGTTCCTGGACCAAGCTGGGCGACGCTGGCCGAAACGGGGATGCGAACCGAAGGCGAGTGTCTCCCGGCTTCGGTCGGTGAAGCCCGTGCTGGTAGCACGGGCAAGACGGACCGTGGCGTCCAGCGCCGTGTACAGGGGCGCATCCGGGCGTGCCGATCTTTTTGAAACCGGTTCTAAGCGACCACGTCGGCGGCCGGCCCTGGGGCCTCCCCGCCGCCGCTGCCCGCTGCGTCGCCCTCCAGCCATGCGGCCTGGGCATCGATGCCGGTATGGCGGACGCCATCGCCCTGACACCAGGGACAAGGCACCTGGCGGGACTCCCCGCCGAGGTTGGAGATCACCTTGCCGGCGCCCCGGCAGGGCATACACGCTTCGGGCTCACCATGCTTGGGCATCGAACGGCGAGAATAGCGCCATCGCCAGCCGAACATCCAATCGGGCAGTCGTCTGGGTCGCGCTCGCCGCGGTCACGCTGCTCGCTGCGGTATTGCGCTTCGCGCACCTTGGGCAGGTCGTCAGCGACCCCTTCTACGACGCCGCCGTGAGAAGCATGGGGCTCTCGTGGCATAACTTCTTCTTCGGGGCGGTCGAGCCGTCGGGGGTGGTCGCGATCGACAAGCCTCCGGTCGATCTTTGGCTGCAGGTCGCCAGCGTCAAGCTCTTTGGCTTCGGCTCGACGACGTTGAAGCTGCCCGAGGCGCTCGCGGGCACGCTCGCGGTGCCGCTCCTCTTCGCGGGGGTCATGCCGGTCTTTGGCCCGCGCGCCGGGCTCGCCTCCGCATTGGCGTTGGCGGTCTTGCCGATCGAGGTGATCACCGCGCGCAGCGACACGATGGACGCGGTGATGATGGCGTTGACGGTGCTCGCGCTCGTGCTCGCGGTGCGCGCCACGATGACGGGGCACACCGTCTGGCTGTTGGGGGCCGCCGCCACGCTCGGCGTGGCGTTCGACGTCAAGCTGCTGGAGTCGCTCGTCGCACTGCCGGGGATCGCGTTGCTCGCCTGGCTTGGATTGCCCGGCAGCAGGCGCCGGAGAGTGGGGCAGCTCGCGCTGGCGGGCGTTGTGTATGTCGCGGTCGCGCTCGCGTGGCTGAGCGCCACGCTGCTCTACCCCGCGCATGACCGGCCCTGGGCGTACGGCTCGACCAACGGCAGCGCCTGGGATGCCGCGTTCGTCTTCAACGGCCTGGAACGGTTGGAGGGCAAGGCCACCGAAGGCGTCCAGGCGGCCTTCCAGCCAGGACGCCGTTACCCCGAGGCCACACAGGCCGAGCGCGATGCGATCCCGATCGTTCCCTCCTCCCCCACTCGCCTACTCGCCCGCATCGGCCCGCTCTCGGGCGAGCGGCTCGGCCTGGAGGTGCTCGCTGCCCTGCTGTTGGGGGGCGCCGTGCTCGGGTCGCTGCTGTGGGAGCGGCGACCTGTCGATAATCTGACGGCGCCGCGTGACGGACCGGAAAGCGGCGGGGCCGAAGCGGGCACGGTGGATGCGTCGGGCGGCGGGGACGCGGTGGCTGAGTCAGCAGACTCCCGCCTGAAGCTCGCATTGGCTGCCGGCCTGATGCTCTGGCTGCTCACCGGGATCCTGCTGTTCAGCAACATGGGCCGCCTGCACCCCCGCTACACCGAAGGCTTCACGCCCGCCGTCGCCGCCACACTGGGGATCGGCGTCGCTTGGGCGACCGAACGACGCAGCCTCGCGCAACTGCTCGCGTTGAGCGTGACGCTGCTCGCGGTCGCCATATATGCCGAGCGGCTGCTGTTCGGCACGACCGCCGTGTGGTGGATCACCGCGATTGGGGCGATCGGGGCGCTCGCACTCGCCTGGATCGGCCGCCCCCCCGGCAACGTACTGCGCGACGGCGTATTGGCGCTCGCACTCGTCTGCCTGCTCGCGATCCCGTTGTGGTCCTCGCTGCGTGTCGTGCGCGAAAACGTATCCGACACCAACCGCCTCGGCGTGCTGCACCCGGGCGAGCTTCAGCCGCTCTCCGCCTATCTGCGCGCCCATCAGGGCTCCGCCTACTACGAGGCCGCGTTCGACTCCGGCACAAAGATGGGCGAACTGGTCGTGCGCGACGCCCGCCCGATCCTCGTGCTGACGACGCTCAATGGCCGCGTCTTCACCTCCGTAGCCCGCCTGCGCGCGCTCGCCGCGGACGGGAAGGTTCGCTACGCCTTCATCGACGGCGGCTGCGGGCCACACTCGCCCCCCACCGACCCCGACTGCTCCGCGCCGGCCCGCTGGGTGGTTGCGCACGGAACCGACGTCTCGAAGGCCGCCGGGATGCCGCGCACTGGGATGTTGTGGCGGCTGCCCAAACACTCATCCTTCCCTGTTGTGGAGCCGGTACGGAGAGGTCCATGAGGTTATGTCGGCTGCCTTGACGTGTAGCGTGATGGCTGTGAGCACGCTTGGAAGACACGCGACGCACCGACGCCGGACAAGGACGTCCGGCGCACCCGCGCCCGTTGCCCTCCCGACACACGCGGACGATCCCAAATGAACACCATCGAGGCACCACCCTCGCTGAAGATCCTCGTCGTCGACGATGAGGAGACGCTGCGTGAGACACTGACGCGCTCGTTCTCGCGGGAGGGGCATACCGTCGAGGCGGTCGGCACCGGGGCCGCGGCGATCGAGCGCGCGGGCGCCGAGCAGTTCGATGTCGTCCTGCTCGACGTTGCGCTCGGCGCGGGGCCCAACGGCTATGAGGTCTGCCGCACACTGCGCGAGCAGCGCAACGTGGTCCCGATCATCATGCTCACCGCGCTGGATACCGAGGCCGACGCGGTGCAGGGGTTGGAGGCCGGCGCGGATGATTATGTAACCAAGCCATTTGGGCTTGCCGAGTTGCGCAGCCGTGTGCGCGCCGTACTGCGCCGCTCTGGGCCGCGCGCGCTGGGGCGTGAGGTGCTGAGCGTCGGGTCTGTCGCGCTCGACCGCGGCCGGCGGGAGGTGACCTCGCAAGGGCAGCCCGTGCGCCTGACCTTCTCCGAGTTCGAGCTGCTCGCGCGCTTGATGTCCGAACCGGGTCGCCTGCTCAACCGCCAGGAGCTCCTGCGCGCGATCTGGGGGGACTCCGCCTACCGCGACCCCCGCGCGATCGACGTCCACATCCGCCACCTGCGCGAGAAGCTCGAGGAGCACCCCGAGGAGCCGCGACTGATCCTGACCGTGCGGGGGGCCGGCTACCGCTTCGCCGAGCAGTGATGGGGTCGCGCGCGCGGGGCTTCGCACTGCCTCCCCAACTGCTGGGGCTGCGCCCGCGGCTGCTCGCCGCGATGCTCTTGAGCTCGGTCGTGACGCTGGCGGTGGCGGCGCTCGCGCTGCTCTCGCCGCTGGAGCAGCGGCTGCGCGAAGACGGCGAAGCGACCGTCAAAGCGGCGCTCGGGGCTTCGCGCCCGGAGCTCGCCGAGATCCGCATCGACCCCGCGACGGGGCTGCCCTCCGAAGGGGAAGTGCGAGTCGCCGTCGATGCGCTGCGGCGGCGCTCGGACGCCGAGGTGGCGATCCTCGACAGCGCGCTCGACGTGCTGTACGCAACCCCGAGCAGCAGCCTCAACGTGCCCGACTACTACGGCCAGGTGCGCCTCGCGCTGCGCACCCGTACGCCCGTCCACACCCTCGTCGGCGACGAGTTGGTGGTGGCTGAGCCGCTCAAGATCGCCGGCCGGCGCTACGTCGTCGCGCTGAGCCGGCGCCTCGACTACGTCGCCTCCGCCGTGCACGTCGTACGGACCGCCTTCGCCGAGGCCGCCGCGGCCGGCCTGCTCGTCGCGCTGCTGCTCGGCATCGGCATCGCGACCACCTTGCTGCGGCGCCTGGAGCGGCTGCGCGACGCCACCCGCGAGCTCGAGCGCCGCGGGCCGGAGGCCGACCCGCTGCCCGAGGACCGCAGCCTCGACGAGGTCGGCGAGCTCACGCGCGCATTCGCGCGTATGCAGTCGCGCCTGCGCGGCCAGGAGGCCGCCCGGCAGGCGTTCGTCGCGACCGCCTCGCACGAGCTGCGCACCCCCCTGGCCTCGCTCGACGGGATGCTCGAGCTGCTCGAGGACGACCTCGACCCCGCGCAGCTCGACCTCGACGACGCGCGCGAGCGCACTTCGCGCGCGCGCGAGCAGACCCACACACTCTCCCGTCTGGCCTCCGACCTGCTCGACCTCTCCCGCCTGGACGCCGAGGTCACCCTACGCAGCGAGCCGCTCGAGCTAGGCGAGCTCTGCCGCGCGGTGGCCGCCGAGCTGGAGCTCGACGCCACCCGGCGCCACGTGGCGATCCACGCGCCGCCCCCGCCCGAGCCCTGCTGGGCGCAGGGAGACCCTGGCGCCGTCGCGCGCATCGTTCGCATCCTGCTCGACAACGCGCTGCGCGTCGCCCCGGCGGATTCGAGCATCGAGCTAGAGTCCGCGCTCCATGGGCCCTATGCCTCGCTCACCGTCCGCGACCGCGGCCCCGGGGTCGCGCCCTCCGAGCGCTCTCTGATCTTCGAGCGCTTCCAGCGCGGCTCCTCCACGGGCGGGCGCTCCGGCTTCGGCCTCGGCCTCGCGATCGGCCGGGAGCTCGCCGTTCGCATGGGCGGAGCGCTCGAGTTGCTCGACGCCGGTGGATCGGGACCCACCCACCCGGGCGGGGCCCGCTTTCAGCTGCGCCTCCCGGCCGCCACGAGCCTCGGCGAGGAGCGACACCCTTGAGCGACGATTCGGACGTGCTCGCGGAGATCGCCGCGCAGGCGCGGCGCTCCGGGCACCTCGCGCTCGACACCGAGTTCATGGGCGAGGGGCGCTACCGCACCCTGCTCTGCCTCATCCAGCTCGCGGTCCCCGACCACACCGCCGGCCTGCGCATCGAGCTCGTCGACCCGCTGCACGACTCCCTCGACGGCGCGCCGCTGGCGGACGTGCTGGCCGACCCCGCTGTTGAGGTGGTCGTCCACTCCGGCCGCCAGGACATCGCGCTCCTGCGCCGACGCTTCAATACCCCGATCTGCAACATCTTCGACACGCAGATCGCAGCCGGCTTCGCGGGCCTGGCCGCGCAGACCTCCTACGAGACTCTGCTCTCCGAGCTGCTTGGGGTCCGTCTCGCCAAGAGCGCCTCCTTCACCCGCTGGGACGCTCGGCCGCTCACGCGCGAGCAGCTCGCCTACGCGCGCGAGGACGTGGTTCACCTCCTGGAGCTCGCCTCCGAGCTGCAGCGGCGGCTCTCCGCCTCCGGGCGCCTCTTATGGGCGCGCGAGGAGTGCCGCGCACTGGAGCAGGTCTCCGACGATCGCCACGAGGATGAGATCTTCGCCCGGCTTCCTCGCATCCGCAACCTGAGCGCGGCCGCGCAGGCGATCGCGCGCGAGCTTGTCTCCTGGCGCGAGCGCACCGCTGCGGCACAGGACCGCACCGTTCAGAGCGTGCTCGGCGACGCCGCGCTGATCGAGCTGGCCAAGCGCCGCCCCTCTACCCTACGCGACCTGGAGCAGATCCGCGGCTTCTCCCAGGGCGGCCTGCGCCGCCGCGGCGCGGAACTGCTCGACGTTGTGCGCAGCGGCGCCGACCGCCCGCACACGCCGCTCGACCGCCCCCCGCGCCACACACCGCCCGACCCCGCGGACGCTCCTCTGGTCGCTCTCTGCGAAGCCTTGGTGCGCGCCCGCGCGCGCGAATCCGACCTCGCCTACGAGCTGATCGCCGCGCGCTCTGACCTGCAGGCGATCGTCGCCGCCGCGCGCTCAGACGCTACCGAGCCGGACATTCGTACTCTGCATGGCTGGCGCCGGGAGCTTGTTGGTGGCGAGCTCTTGGAGCTGCTCGACGGACGCGTCTCGCTTTCGGTGCGCGCCGGACGCCTGCTGGTCGCCCCAGATCGGTAGCTCCCGCTCCCGGCGTGTAGAGTCGAGACTGGCAAGGACGCAGTGAGCGAAGTGTGCTGGTCGAAACGGGGATGCGAGCGAAGCGAGTGTCTCCCGGCTTCGGTACACGAGCGATCGAGGGCGCCGCCAGGCAAAGGCTATACGCGTCGGGAGACTATTCGATGTGCTGGTACACCGTGAACAGCGGCATGTACATCGAGATCACGATGAAGCCGACGATACTGCCGATCACGATGATCATGATCGGCTCCATGATCGAGGTGAGCGCCTTCACCGAGGCGTCTACACGGTCCTCGTAGAAATCCGCGACCTTGTCGAGCATTGCGTCCAGGGCGCCCGTTTCCTCGCCGACGCCGACCATGTGCGCGACCATTGTCGGGAAGATCGAGGCCTGTCCGAGCGGGGCGGCGATCGTGCCGCCGCGCTTGACCGAGGCGATCACTCCGTCCATCGCCTCCTCCACTGCGATGTTGCCGCCGGTTTTGCCGGTGATCTCAAGCGCCTGCAATAGCGGCACGCCCGCGGCGGTCAGCGAGGCCAGGGTGCGCGACCAGCGGGCGATCGCCACCTCCTGCACGATCGTCCCGATCTTCATCGGGACGCGCAGGCGGAAGCGGTCCCACTGCGGCCGGCCCCATGTGCTGCCCTTCCACTTGATGAACAGCACCGCCAGCCCGCCGGCCGAGGCGAACATCAGCCACCAGTAGCCGATCACCATGTGCGAGAGGAACACAGAGACCTGGGTGATCTTCGGCAGTTCCCCGCCGAATTCCTTGAAGACGGCCTCGAACACCGGTACGAGGAAGGCGACCAGCGCCATCATCACCGCGACCGCGAAGACGAGCACCAACGTCGGGTAGATCATCGCCGCTTTGATCTGGCGGCGCAGCGAGGCGTCCTTCTCCAACTGGTCGGCCACGCGCAGCAGCCCGCCCTCGAGCACGCCGCCGGTCTCCCCCGCGCGCGTCATCGCGACGAACAGGGGGTTGAACACCTTCGGGTGGCGCTCCAGCGAGTCGCTCAGCGGCAGGCCCGCCTCGACGTCCTTGCGCACCGCCACGATCGTTTCCTTGAGGAACTTGTTCTCCGTCTGGTCCTCCAGCACGTACAGCGCGCGCAGGATGCTCATGCCCGAGGTGATCATCGTCGAGAGCTGGCGGGAGAAGACCGCCAGGTCGGCCGCCTTCACGCTCTTCATGAACTCGAACTGGATCTCCCTGGAGGCGTGCTTGTCGGCGATCTCCAGAACGATCAGCCCGCGCCCCTTCAGCTGGTCGGAGACCGCCTGCTTGGAGTCGGCGTCGACTTCCCCGCGCGCCTTCACGCCGGCGAGGTCCATCGCCTTGAAGACGTAGGTGCTCACGTTACGCCGCCAGCGAGCCGGCGCCCAGCAGGCGCCGCAGCTCTTCGGGGGTGGACGAACGGGATTCGGCCATTTTCTGGGAGATCGTGTTTTGGCGCACGAGTGTCGCCAGCGAGGCGTCCATCGTCTGCATCCCGTGAGCCGTGCCGGTCTGCAGCGTCGAGTAGATCTGGTGGGTCTTGCCCTCGCGGATCAGGTTACGCACCGCGGGCGTGGGCACCAGCACCTCGCACGCGACCGCCCGGCCCGAGCCGTCCGCCGTCGGGATCAGCTGCTGGGTCACGATCCCCTGCAGACAGACCGACAGCTGCACCCGCACCTGCCCCTGCTGGTGGGGCGGGAACACGTCGATCACGCGGTCGATCGTCTGCGCGGTGTCCTGCGTGTGCAGCGTCGCGAACACTAGGTGGCCGGTCTCCGCGGCGGTCAGCGCGGTGGAGATCGTCTCCAGGTCGCGCATCTCGCCGACGAGGATCACGTCGGGGTCCTGGCGCAGCGCTGCCTTCAGCGCGGCGGAGAAGCTCTGCGCGTCCGCGCCCAGCTCGCGCTGGTTGACCAGGCAGCGCTTGTGCGGGTGCAGGAACTCGATCGGGTCCTCGATCGTCATGATGTGCTCGTCGCGGGACTGGTTGATCTCGTCGATCATCCCCGCCAGCGAGGTCGACTTGCCCGACCCCGTCGGGCCCGTGACCAACACGAACCCGCGCGGCTTGCGCGTGAACTCGTGCACCGTCGCCGGCAGGCCGAGCTCGTCGATCGAGGTCAGGTCGACCGGGATCAGGCGGAAGGCCGCGCCGATCGCGCCGCGCTGGTAGTACGCGTTCACGCGGAAGCGTGCGTGGCCGGGCACCGAGTAGGCGAAGTCCAGCTGCCAGTCGGTCTCCAGGCGCTGGCGCTGGTCGCCGGTGAGGATCGAGTAGACGATCTCGCGGGTGTCCGTGCCGGAGAGCTTCTGGTACTCCTCCAGCGGCGTGAGGCGCCCGCGCACGCGGATCGTCGGGTGCGCCCCCGCGGAGAGGTGCAGGTCCGAGGCGCGCCGGGAGACGACCTCCATCAGCAGGTCTGCGAAGTCAATTCCCATCGCCCTGCCCATCGACCTCCGGCGCTCCATTTCGCGGCTGCCGGCGGCACAGTGGACGGAAATACGAGCCATCTCTCACTCTGCAAGGGATCTTGCAAAAGCCCCTCCTAGGGCGTCGATGAGCAAGCGATGCCAGGACGCAGTGAGGGAAGTGTGCTCCAGCACACGACCGATCGAGGACGCCGCAGCGCGCCGCTCAGCGGCGTCCTAGGAGCCCAGCACGCGCGAGAGCTCGGCTATGGAGGTACGGCCCTGGCGGACCTTCTCCAGGCCGTCGTCGCGCAGCCGGCGCATCCCCTGCTGGACCGCCACGTCGCACAGCTCCTCGGAGGACCGGCGCTCGAGCGCCAAGCGGCGGATCTCGGGGGTGACGCTCATCACCTCGTAGATCCCCGCGCGGCCCCGGTAGCCCGAGCCACCACAGCGCCGGCAGCCCTTGGGCTCGTACGCCTCCAGGTCGACGAGCGCCTTGTAGCCGTTCTGGCGCAGCACCTCGGCGGAGACGATCGTGCGCTGCTTGCAGTGCGAACAGAGCGTGCGCACGAGCCGCTGCGCGAGCACACAGTCCAGGGCGGAGGCAACCAGGAACGGCTCGATGCCCATCTCGATCAGGCGCGTGATCGCGGACGGCGCGTCGTTGGTGTGCAGCGTGGAGAGCACGAGGTGCCCCGTCAGCGCCGACTCCACCGCGATCTGCGCGGTCTCGTGGTCGCGAATCTCACCGACCATGATCACGTCGGGGTCGGCACGTACCATCGCGCGCAGGCCCGTCGCGAAGGTCAGGCCGGCCTTCGGGGAGACCTGCACCTGGGTGATGCCCTCGACCTGGTACTCGACTGGGTCCTCGACGGTGATGATGTTCTTCTCCGGCGTGTTCAGTTCCTGCAGCGCCGCGTACAGCGAGGTCGACTTGCCCGAGCCGGTGGGGCCCGTGACGAGTACCGCGCCGTGGGTCTGGTGGAAGGCGTGCTCGAAGCGCTCACGGTCTTCATCGCCCATGCCGAGCTTCTCGAGCTTCATCACCACGGAGTCCTTGTCGAGGATGCGCATCACGATCGACTCGCCGTGCACGCTCGGCAGCGTCACGACGCGCAGGTCGACGTGGCGCCCGTCGACGGTCAGCCCGACGCGGCCGTCCTGGGGCAGTCGGCGCTCGGAGATGTCCAGTTCGGACATGATCTTCACGCGCGAGACGACCCCCGGCCCCATCCGTTTGGGCACAGTGGTGACATCTGAGAGCACCCCGTCCACGCGGAAGCGCACCCGCGTCTCCTTGCCGTCGGGCGTTATGTGAATGTCGGAGGCGTGCTGTTCGACCGCCTGCGCGACGATCTGGTTGACGAGCTTGATGACCGGCGCGTCGTCGTCGGTCTCGTGCAGGTCGACGACCTCGTGGGCTTCCTCCTGCTCGGTGAGCTCCGCGGTGCCCGCGACTGCGTCCTCCAGGCGGTCCAAGCGCGAGATCAGCGCGACGATGTCCTCCGGCGCGGCGACCGCCACGCGCACCTCGTAGCCAGTCATGATCGCGATGTCGTCGACCGCCAGCACGTTGGAGGGATCGGTCATCGCAACCAGCAGCGTGCGCTTGTCCACGTAGGCCACCGGCACCGCCTGGTAGCGCTTCGCCGCCGCAGTCGTCACGAGGTTCGCGGCGCCCATGTCCACGTGGAAGACGCCGAGGTCGAGGTGGTCGAGGCCGTAGCGCTCCGCGAGCGCCCGCGCGAGGCCGTCGTTGGAGAGTGCCCCTTCTTCGACCAACACCCGCTCGGGCGTCGTGCCCGAACTGCGCGAGGCCGCGATCGCCTCGTCCACACGCGCGCGTGCCACAAGGCCCATCTCCACGATCACGTCCGTCAGGAAGCGCGAGGAGGAGCCGCGGCGCGTCGGCGAGGTGATCCCCACCCGGCCCTCGCCAGGGGTCTCGCCGGGTCTGCCGGCCGCCCTGGGGGCCTCCGGCGCGGGCTCCTGCGGCTCGCGCTCAGGCAGCGTCACAACCACCGCGGGCTGCTCCTCCACGCCGAAGATCTCACTCAAGTCGGTGCCGTCCTCGGAGGGGTACGCGCTCACAGGACATCCTTCGGTTGCCGCGGCCCTTGTGACGCCGCGCTCGTCAACGACTCCGTAACACGGCTGGCGTGAAGGAGCCACCCACCTCGGCCGGCAAGCCGCACAAACCGCGGCCCTCCGGGCGAGTCATTGCGCAGCCCAACGCGCCCCGTCTCCCTTCCTGACCGCAGCTCTCGTGACGCCGCGCTCCTCAACGACTCCGTAACTCGGCTGGCGTGAAGCGGCCCCCCACCTCGGCCGGCAAGCCACACAAGCCGTGGCACTCCAGGCGAGTCATTGCGCAGGCCAACGCGCCCCCATAGCGACCACGACCTCAGACTCGCCGACAGGCCGGCAAGCCCACATCGGCTACGACACTCGGGAGTCGACACAGTGCACAGGCGCCGTCGCGCAACTGAGTCGCTAGCCGTCCTGCCCCCGTGCCGCGCGCTGCATGACCTCGATCGGGGCGAGGCGCCCGGTCCACAGTTCGAGGCTGATCGCGCCCTGGGCGACGAGGATCTCCAGGCCGTCGAGGGTCGACACTCCCCGCTCGCGGGCAGCGTCGAGCAGTGGCGTGCTGCCTTCTGTGTAGACCAGATCGATGACATAGGAGGACTCACCGATCAGATCGTGCGTTACACCCAGCAGGTTGAGGCCGCTCTCCACATCGCTAGCCGGTCGTACTAGGCCCACCGAAGTGCAGTTGATCAGAATGTCGGCCCTTTCGGGCAGCGCGACTGTACGAACCCCCATCGACCGTCCGAGCTGCACCGCGCGCTCTGCCGTGCGATTCCACACCGACACCTCGCGCGCGCCCCCCGCGCGCAGCGCCCACACCACTGCGCGCGCGCTGCCCCCCGCGCCGAGCACCATCGCGGTGAGGCCCCGCGGGGAGCGCCCCGCGCGCTCCATCGCGGCGATCAGCCCCGGGGCGTCGGTGTTCTCCGCGGCAACGCCCCCGGCGGCGTCGAAGGTGAGCGTGTTCGCCGCCCCGATCTCCCGCGCGGCCGGGCTCGCCGTGTCGGCAAGCGCGAGCGCCGCCTCCTTGTGCGGGATCGTCACGTTCGCCCCCGCGAAGCCGGCGCCGCGGAGCGCGCGCACGGTCTCCCCGAAGAGCTCTGGCGGCACCGGCAGCCGCTGGTAGCTCCACTCCGCCAGGCCCAGCTCCCGCAGCGCCGCGGTGTGCATCGCCGGCGAGCGGCTGTGCGCCACGGGCCAGCCCAGCACGCCGAGGCGTGGCATCACCGCCTCCAGCGCGCGCGGACGTGGGTGCCTCCGTGCGCGGGCGCCAACGTGCCGAGGCGCATCACTTGTGGGACCTCTTGCAAGTCGGGGGGTGACCGCCGCCCCGCTGCACCGCCGCCTGGTAGGCCGCGACGTTGGCTTCGAATTCGGCCGCGGTGTTCGAGAACACCTGCTCGCCGCAGCCGTCCGCGCCCGCGACGTAGTACAGGTAGGAGACGTGGGCGGGGTGGGCGGCCGCTTCGATCGAGGCCATGCCGGGGTTGGAGATCGGGGTCGGGGGCAGGCCGGTGTGCGTGCGCGTGTTGTAGGGGGAGTCGATGTGCAGCTGGGCCTCGGTCAGTTCGCCGGTGTAGGTGGGGATCTTCAGCTGCTGCTCGACCGCGTAGTAGATCGTGGCGTCGATCCCCAGTGGCATCCCCAGGCGCAGCCGGTTGTAGATGACCGCGGCGATCTTCGGCCGGTCGCCGGGGAGCACCGCCTCGCGCTCGACCATCGAGGCGACGGTCAGCAGCTGGTAGGGGGTTATGTGAAGCGCGCGCGCCCGGGCGAACAGGCGCGGGCCGAAGCGTTCCTTGAACGCTTGCAGCTGCTCGGACACCAGGTAGCTGGCGTCGACGCCCGCGTACAGTTCGTAGGTCGCGGGGAACAGGAAGCCTTCGAGGTCAGTCGTGTCCCGCGGCGCCCCGTAGCGCACGGGATTGAGCAGCGCCCTGCTTCCGGTCGCGGCCCGGTAGGCCGCTTCCAGGTAGATGCCCGTCAGCCCCTTTTCCTTGGCGATCAGGGCGATCTGCGCGCGCGTCTCGCCCTCGGGGATCGTGATCCTCACGATCGCCGGCGGCGCAGGCGGGGGCGGCGCTGGTTTGGAGCCGGGCAGCGCCCGGGCCAGCGCGAACGCGCCCACCACGGCGACTACCGCGACCGCGGCGAGCGCCACCACACGGCGACGCCTCACCTTGACAGCCATGACTCCAACATCACCGCGGCGGCGCGGGAGTCCTCGGGCGTCGCGGCGCCCTCGACGCGCTGCGCCAGGCGCGTGGTGAAGCGCTCGTCGTGCAGCTCCACGGACACCCCCTCCCCCACCTCCCCACTCAGTCGGCGTGCGAGCCGGGCGGCGAACTCACGGGCCTCGCGGGTCTGCTCGGTGTCCTCTCCGCTGAGCGAGAGCGGCAGGCCGACGACCACGCGCTGCACCTCGCGCTCGGCGACGAGCGCGGCCAGTGCGTCCATCCCGCGGCGGGTCGCCGGGCGGGGGACCGCCTCGATCGGGGTGACGAGCGTCCCCGTCGGATCGGCCACCGCGCAGCCGCAGCGGGCGCTGCCGTAGTCGAGGCCCAGCACACGCATCAATTCGCGGGTGCGCCCTCCGCGGGCGGGCTCTCCGCAGGGGCTCTCTCCGCCGATGGGCTCGCCGCAAGCGCGGCCTCGATCGCTGCCCGGGCCGCGTCGAGCGCCTCCCCCAGCTTCTGCGGATCGCGCCCACCGGCCTGGGCCAGCGTGTCGCGGCCCCCTCCCCCGCCACCGACGACCGCAGCCGCGGCCTTGACGACGGCGCCGGCCTTGACGCCGCGGGCGACCAGCGAGGGGGCGACGCCGACGATCAGGTGCACGCGCCCGTCCAGCGCACCGCCGAGCACGATCGCGGCGTCGGGCAGCCTGCCCTTCAGGCGATCCACTAGCTCCGGCAGGGCCTTCGGGTCGGGGGCGTCGACGGTGGCGCTCAGCACGCGCGCGCCCGCGACCTCGGTGGCCTGCGCGGCGAGCGCGTCGAGATCGACGCCGGGTCCGTCCCCACTCGAACCCGCGCCGCCATTGCGAAGCTCCTTGAGCTCCTTCTCCAGCCGCCGGCGCTCGAGCTCTCGTTCGCGCACGGCCTCGGGCGCGCCCTCCGGACGGGTGCGCAGCGTCGTTGCGATCTCCGCGAGCCAGCGGTCGTGTGCGCGCAACAGATCGACCGCCGTCGGGCCGGTGAGCGCCTCGATGCGCCGCACGTTGGCGGCGCTGGAGGTCTCGCTCTGAATGTGGAACAGGCCAATCTCAGCTGTGGAGCGCACGTGGGTGCCCCCGCAGAGCTCGCGTGAGGTACTCGCCCTCGCCGATCTGCACCATGCGCACGACGTCCCCGTACTTCTCCCCGAACAGCGCCATCGCGCCCAGCCGGCGGGCCTCGTCCAGGGTCGTGGTGATCGGGCGCACCGGGTCGTTGGCGAGAATCCAGGCGTTCACGCGGTCCTCGACGTCGCGCAGCTCCTCGGCGGTGAGCGCCTGGGAGTGGCTGAAGTCGAAGCGCAGCTTGTCGGGGCCGACGTAGGAGCCGGCCTGGCGCACGTGGGCACCGAGGCGCTCGCGCAGCGCGGCGTGCAGGAGGTGGGTGGCGGTGTGGTTGCACTCGGTGGCGTGACGGGCGGCGTGGTCCACGCGCGCGAGCACGGGCTCGTCGGAATCGAGCGTCCCCCGCTCGAGCACCACCGCGAGCGCCTGGTCGTCGCCGAGACGGAAGACGCCCTCCACACGTGCGCGGCAGTCGCCGTGCTCGCACTCGAGCGTGCCGACGTCTGAGACCTGGCCGCCGCCGGCGGGGTAGAAGGGGGACTCGGCGAGCTTCAGGAGGTAGCGCTGCCCGTTCGCCGCGCCCGCCCCGCTCCCGACGCCCGCCCCGCTCCCCGCGCCTGCGTCCGCAACGCCAGAGTCGCTCGAACCGTTCACGCCAACCGCCTGCACGGCGCCGACCGTGGTGCGCTGCGTCTCGGTCTCGTAACCGGTGAAGCGCGTCTGAAAGCCCGCGGCGGCGGCCAGTTCCCGCGCAACCTCGCGGGGGTCCTCCCCGTCGTGCCCCCCTGCGCCGGCAGCCGCACGGGCCCGGGCGCGCTGGCCATCCATCAGCTGCTCGAAGCCGGCGGCATCGACGCCGAGGCCGCGCTCGGCGACCAGTTCCCGCGTCAGATCGAAGGGGAAGCCGTAGGTGTCGTGCAGCTCGAAGGCATCGGCCGCAGCAATTCCCTCGGCACCAGCGTCCACGGCGCGGGCGATCAGATCCTCGAGCAGCCGCGTACCCTGCTCAAGCGTGCGCCCGAAGGACTCCTCCTCGGAGGCGAGCCACTTCTCGATCGCCTCGCGCTGCTGTATCAATTCGGGGTAGGCGGAGCCCATCAGCTCGCGCACCACGGCGGAGTAGCGCACGAGGAAGCCGCTCTCCATGCCGAGCGCGCGGCCCTGCTGGATCGCGCGGCGCATCACACGCCGCAGCACGTAGCCGCGGTCTTCGTTGGAGGGCACGACGCCGTCGGCGACCATGAACGACATGCCGCGCGTGTGGTCGGCGAGGATCCGCAGCGCGCGGTCGGTGTGGTGCTCCTCACCGTACCGTCGTCCAGAGAGCTCCTGGCCGAGGTCGAGCAGCGGCTGGAACTGGTCGGTCTCGAACACGGACTCCTTACCCTGGAGAATCGCGGCCATGCGGTTCAGCCCCAGGCCGGTGTCGATGTTGCGCGTCGGCAGCTCGCTCAGGTTGTCGTGCGGCTCCTGGTTGTACTGCATGAAGACGAGGTTCCAGAACTCCAGGAAGCGCTCGTTCTCCCCGCCGGGGAGGTCCTCGGCCGTGCCGAAGTCAAGGCCGCGGTCGAGGTAGAGCTCAGAGCACGGCCCCGACGGCCCGACCGGCCCCGCTTCCCAGAAGTTCTCCGAGCGCGGACAGCCGACGATCCGCTCGCGGGGCACGCCGACGGCCTCCCACAGCTCGATCGCCTCCTCGTCGGGCCCCAGCCCGAGCGCCTCGTCGCCCTCGAACACGGTCACCCAGAGGTCCTCGCCGCGGAAACCGAAGAGCTCCCGCGAGAGCTCCCACGCGAGCTCGATCGCGCCCTGCTTGAAGTACGCCCCGATCGAGAAGTTGCCGAGCATCTCGAAGAACGTCAGGTGGCGCAGCGTCGAGCCGACCTTCTCGATGTCGGGCGTGCGGAAGCACTTCTGGCAGCTGGTGAGCGTCGGCGCGGGCGGCGCCTCGCGCCCGAGGAAGTACGGCTTCAGCGGCTGCATCCCCGCGGTTGTGAGCAGCACCGAGCGGTCCTCGGGGGGCGGCACGAGCGAGGCCGATGCCAGCCGCCGATGCCCGCGCTCCTCGAAGAAGGCCAGGTACCGCTCGCGGATCTCGTCCGAGGTCATGCGGGTGATCTTAAGGCCCATCGACTCGATACTTCCTGCTGACGGTGCCGAGGGTCAAGCAGAGCAAGGACGCAGTGAGCGAAGTGTGCTTTGCTGGCCGATCGGAGATCCCGTCGATCTCCGATCGGCGAGCGATCGAGGACGCAGCTATGCGCCGGCCATCGGCAGCGTCAGGCAACCGTGCCGTAGCCCACGATCACATCGCTCTCGTAGAGACATGCGATCTGCCCTGGCGCGGCGCGGGTGATCGGCTCCTGCAGCTGCACCTCGACGCCCTCGTGGCGGCCGGGGCCGGGGTCGGCCGCGAGACGGCAGGGGTGCAGGCGCCCGTGGGAGCGCACACGCACGCCGTCGACCGTCGCGCCGGAGCGGCGCAGCGTCACGTCACGCACGGCGACGGCGCCGGTCATCAGCGCCGCGCGGGGGCCGACCGTGACGGTGTTGGCGACGGGGTCGGTGCCCAGCACGAACAGCGGCTCGTGTCCGCCGCGCAGGCCGAGGCCGTGGCGCTGGCCGACGGTGTAGGCGTGCGCGCCGCGATGGGTGCCCAGGCGGGCGCCGTCGGCGTCGAGGATGCTTCCGGGAGCGGGCGCGAGGTCCCCGTGGCGCGCGATGAAACGCTGCAGGTCCGTTCCCGCGAGGAAGCAGAGGTCCTGCGAGTCGGGCTTGTGCGCGACGGACAGCCCCTCCCGCTCGGCGATCTCGCGAACCTTGTCCTTGGTTATGTCCCCCAACGGGAAGCGCAGCCGCGCGAGCGAGGACGGGTCGAGCCCGGCGAGCGCGTAGCTCTGGTCCTTGAGCGTGTGGCGCGCCATCCGCAGCAGGGGGACGGGGCCGTCGAGCACGCGCGCGTAGTGGCCGGTGACCAGGTGCGTGGCACCCAGCCGCGTGGCGAGCTCGAGCATCGCGTCGAGGCGCACCGAGCCGTTGCAGCGGATACAGGGGTTGGGCGTGACCCCCTGCGCGTAGCCCTCCAACCAGCCCTCGACCACCCCGGCGCGGAACTCCTCCCGCAGGTCAATCGAGAGGTGCGCCAGCCCCTGTGCGTGCGCGAGCGCGCGAGCGCCACGGACGGCCTGCGCGGAGCAGCAGGAGCGCTCGGCGTCGTTCTCGGGGTCGGACCACAACTCGAGTGTCACGCAGACGACCTCCGCACCGGAGCGCGCGGTGAGCAGCGCGGCGACGGAGGAGTCCACGCCGCCGCTCATCGCCACCAGCGCGCGCTCGGCGCACGGAGCGAGCGCGGCGCGGGCGCGGGCGGCCCCCCCGAGCGCGCGGTGCAGCGCGTCGGCGGCGAGCTCGGCGGCATGGCGCTTGGCGGGCGAGAGCCCCCCGAGCTCGGCGGCGATCTCCTCGGCCCCCACACGCGCGGCGTCCAGCAGCGGCGCGCCGCGCACGAGTGCGACCGTGGCGGAGCCGGCGGCGAGCGCCGCCCCGCAGCCAGTGGCGTCGAAGCCGGCGTCCACGACGAGCCCCTCGGGCGAGGTGGGGTCGAGCGCGAGCGAGACGCGCACGAGGTCCCCGCAGGCGGCCCCGCCTGCCGCGCCGGTGAAGGAGTCCGCGGGTGTGTGTCCGCGCCCGAGCGGGCGCTCCAGGTGGTCGGCAAGCGCCCCGGCAAGCATGGGTCGAGTTTAGTTGCCTCTTCCCGCTTAAGCGGGACACCGACCGGCGATGCGCGGGGTCACAACGGGCGCCGGCTCACCCTCACCCCGCCACGGCTCTGCTCGACCAGGTTTACTTGCGCGCTTCGTTGACAGCCTGTTCGATCGAGAAGCCGTCGGTGAGCCCGGTAAGCGTGGTGACCTGCAGCTTGGGGTTGATGATCAGCAGCGTGGGGGTCTGATAGACCTGGATATTGCGCGTGATCGAGCCGAACGAGTTGACCTGGCCGGCAAGCGCGAGGTGCGCCGTGACGTGGTGGCGGAGCTTGTAGGCGACTTCGGTGGTGTCGATCGCTGTGGCGTCGTCGTCGTAGGAGTGGGGGTCGAGGAAGAGCAGCAGCACGATCTTGCCTTGGTGTAGCTCGGCGGCGATCGTCGCCGGCGAGGTGGGCTGCAGATCGGACTTCATCCTGGCGACGAGGGTGTCTTCCGCGTGCGCGACCTTCGCCTTCAGCCCCAGCCCGGGATCGACCGCTTCGACCAAGTCGACAACGACGTTCAGATGCAGCGCTTCGGTGAGGTGGTGCAGCGTGAGCGCGGCCGTCGCGGTCGTGGCGGCGCCACTGGAAGTGTGTCTCTGGGCACGAGACCCGGCGGCAGCGGAGGCCGACGTACCTGCCGACGAGCCCGCGCCGGCGCCGGCGTGAGCGCCCGCTGTGGAATGCGACGTCGCGGCGGGCGTCCCCCCGCTAGCCGCTTCCCCGGTCCCCTCCACGGCCTTGCTCTGGACCTCGCGGCCGTTGCTTTCGACCTCGGCAGCGGCGCCGTGTGCCCGGTGGACATCCCGCGTCAGCCCTTCGAGGCCGGGCACCGAGCCGTGGTAGACCGAGCTCGATTTCGCGGCGCCCGAGGCGTGCGAGGCGGAGCCGGAGGAGTGAGCCGAAGACCTGGCCGAGGCAGAGACGCTCGGGGGTGAGGAGCTCGTGGACGACCCGCCGGGACGGTGCAGCACGGCGAACCACGCGAGCACGAGCACCCCGAGCGCGATCAGGGCAATCTGAAATGGACGCGACAACTGGGCCATCCCTCCCAACTTCGGCATTCCCACCGCGCGAGTTGAGCCCCAAGTTGGGGCTTGGACGTTGCGAGGCGGCGACGGAGCCTCGGGGCGGCTCAAAGATCGTGTAGACCGCGCAGGACCGTGTGCACCACGGTCTCCGTCGAGATCGCCTGCTCGGTGCGGGCCTGCGTGTCCTTCAGGGTGGTCTCCCCCGCAGTTGCGCCGACGATCGCGACGTAGCGCGCGCCGAGGCGGGCCGCGTGGGCGAGCTGGTTCTTCAGTGAGCGGCCACCCAGCTCCATCTGCGCCGTCAGGCCCGCGCTGCGCGCTTCGTGCAGAACCCTGAACGCAACCCTGGCGGGGGCGCTCCGCTCGGTTCTACCGCGATCGATGGATGCCCCTTCTGTGCCCCTGCGATCCCCCGGTTCCTGCTCCGTGGGACGTGCACTAGCCGCCGCAGCCGGCCCGCCCTCGGGCGGGCCGGCCCCCACACGAACGCCGCTCCCGACCCCCCTTGGGGGGTCCTCATCCAAATCCTTTTCAAAGGCTATATATAGGTCGATCGCCGCAGTCCCCGCCGTCGGCGCCTGGCCTGCCAAGAGGATTCGCTCGATCCCCGCCGCCCACCCCATCCCCGGAGTCGGGGGGCCGCCGAGCTCGGCCACCAGGCCGTCGTAGCGCCCGCCGCCGCCCACGCCGCTCTGCGCGCCGAGCTTCTCGGAGGTCAGCTCGAAGACCGTGCGCGTGTAGTAGTCGAGGCCGCGCACGAGCGTCGGGTCGACCTCGTAGGCGACCCCGGCCTCGTCGAGCAGGGCGCGGACCTCCGAGAAGTGGGCCGCGTCCTCGGGGTTCAGGTGCTCGAGCAGGCGGGGCGCGCTCGCCATCACCACGCGGGTGCCTGGGTGTTCGGAGTCGAACGCGCGCAGGGGGTTCAGGTCGATCCGCTCGCGCACCTCCTCGGCGAGCTCGGCCTCGTTGGAGCGCAGGTGGGCCTGCAGGCGCTCGCGGTACTCCGCGCGAGCCTCGCGGCCGCCGAGGCTCGACAGGCGCAGGCGGACCTCCGCCACACCGAGCTCCTCCAGCAGCCGCGCGAGTAGCACGATCGACTCGGCGTCCACCGCGGGCTCCTCGGAGCCGAGCGCCTCCGCGCCGACCTGCCAGAACTGGCGCTGACGGCCCGCCTGGGCGCGCTCGTAGCGGAAGAAGCTCGACGTGTACCACAGCTTCACCGGCTGGCGCCGCTTGTGCATCCCGTGCTCCACGTACGCCCTGCACACCGGCGCGGTGCCCTCGGGGCGCAGCGTCAGCGAGCGACCGCTGCCGTCCTCGAAGGTGTACATCTCCTTCTGCACGATGTCCGTCGATGCGCCCACACCGCGAGCGAACAGCTCGGTGGACTCGAACGTCGGGGTCTCGATCCGCTCGTAGCCCGCGCCCTCGAGCACCCTGCGCGCGGCCTCCTCCACGCGCGCCCGCGCGGGGGCCTGCTCGGGCAGCACGTCATGGGTGCCCCTTGGCGCCCTGATCTGCGGGGCGCTCAACTCGCGGCTGCGCTCGCCGCGGTGCGGAGCTCCGCGAGGAACGGGTTGGTCTGGAGCTCGCGGCCCAGCGTTGTGACACCCATATGGCCGGGGTAGACGACTGTCTCGGCCGGGAACCGCTCGAAGAGCGTGGCGATCGAGCGCTCCAGCACGCTCCAGTCGCCCCCCGGGAGATCCACCCGCCCGACGCTGCCCTGGAAGAGCACGTCGCCGGAGAGCAGCGCCGGGACCTCGCCCGCGGGCTCCGCGGCGGGTGCCTGGGCGGATGGCGCCTCGGCCGGGGCTGCAGGGGCCGGGGTGATCGCATACGTCACGTGCCCCGGGCTGTGACCGGGGGTGGACACCACCTCGATCTCCAGGCCTGCCAGCGTGAGGCGCTCGCCACCTTTGACGGTGTGCTCGGGCTCCCAACTCTCGAACGGGCCGAACCCCGGGGGTACCCACGTCATGATGTCGCTCAGCAGCGGGCGCTCGATCTCCGGGCAGTACACCGGCGCGCCCGTCTCGCGCGCCATCGGGGCCACGGCGCCGATGTGGTCGAAGTGGCAGTGGGTGACGAGCACCGCCTCCACCTGCACTCCCAGAGCGTCCGCCGCCGCCAACAGCCGCTCTGACTCTTCCCCCGGGTCGACCACCACCGCCTGTCCGCTCTCGCGGCCGGCGCTCACGATATACGCGTTCTCCTGCACCGGCCCCACTGTGAACATCCGCACGTCCACCGCACTCACGGCCGTCTCACCTCACTTCACCGCGCTCCCCGCCTTAGCTTTCTGGCGCATCCGGCGTTTGTACATCCACGCGTCGGTGTAGTAGCTGACCGGCACGTACAGCGCGAGCACGATCGGGAACAGCGCGATCGCCTCGCTGGAGTTCTTGAGCAGGATGATGCCGACCAGTAGCAGCACCACCGCCGCGACCGCCGCGCGGTAGAACGCACCCCGCCACGTGGGCGGGCGGTCGTACCTGTTCAGGCGCTGCTCCTTGGCCTTCGCCTTCTCTCGGGCGCTCCCGCTGCGCTCCGCGGCGGTCGGACGCCGGCCGGTGCGCCCGCGGGACTCCACCATCCCCGCCGCGTTGCCACGGTGCTTGGTCTTGCGCTTGGTCTGGGCCATCCCGCTAAGCCTAGTGCGTTCTCGGGCCGGTGCGCGCGCCGTCGCGCGGACCCCCGCGCTCCCAGTCGAGCAGCGCGTTCTCGATCACGTGGCGCGCGGGGTCGAAGCCGGGCACCGGCAGGTCCTCCGGGAAGCCCTCCCACGCCACCGCGGGCGCCAGGCCCACGAGCTCCGCGCACGCCACCTCGGCGTGCCTGCCCACCGCCTCGACCACTCTGCCCAGGGGCACCTCCGCGGGGCGCTCGACGTTCACCGAGACCTGCGCAGTTGCGCACCCCGCGGTTGACTTCCGACGCAGCGCCACCCCGATCGCCCGCACGCCCGGGAGGCCCTCGGCACCGCCCTCGCGGATCAGGCCCGCGATCCGGCGCGCGCCCTCCACGGTCGCGGGGGGCGCCAGCTCGAGGTTGAACGCCACCAGCGGCGGGCGCGCCGCCACGAGCGTGGCGCCCGCGGTGGGGTGCATAGCGTGGGGGCCAAAGTCGGGTCGCAGCTCGCTGGTGCGCATCCGCTCTGCAAGACCTTCCACGCCGCCGCGGCGCAGCTCCGCCCGGGTCCGCCCGTCGGCCAGTTCGCCGTACAGGAACACCGGGACCCCCAGCCCCCCGATCAGCTCGGCGGCCACCAGCGCCTCCGCGCACGCGGCGCCGCGCGCCGCGGGGTCCAGGTACACGATCGGCACCACGTCTACCGTGCCCACGTGGGGGTGCTCACCGTCGGCGCCCTCCCCGACGTCGATGCGCCGCACCGCCTCCGCCGCGCCCGCCGCCAGCGCGTTCGCCAGCGACCCCGGGCGACCCGCAAGCGTGAGTACCGCGCGGTGGTGGTCGGGGTCGCTGTGAGTGTCCAGCAGCCGCGCCTGCCCACTCGCGGTGAAGGCCGCGGCGATCGCGTCGACCGCCGCAGGGTCACGGCCCTCAGAGACATTGGGGACGGCTAGCAGGGGACCCGTCACAACCGCGCCGCCACGAGGCCCGAGGCGAGCAGCACCATCGCCAGCGCGCACGCCCCCAGCGCGCCCTCCATCGGTGCGGCCAGGCGCGCGGCGTCGAGCGCCACGGTCGAACCGTCCGCGAGACGCTGCTCGCCGCTGAGCGACACGGTGCGCCGGCGCAGCTCACGCACCGGTGTGCTGAGGCGTCGCTGGACGAGAGTCAGCGTGAAGCACGCCCCCGCCGCGAGGACGACGGGCGCGCGCAACTGCTGCTCGTTGACCCAATAGCCGGTCAGCGCCGGGAAGGCGCCCCACGAGGCTGCCAGCCAGAACGCGGTGTGAAAGCGCCCACCGAACCACTCAAGGTTGTAGGCGAGCACGATGAACGTCCCAGCGGCGACGAACGGCACCAGTGTGGGCGAGACATTCACGGCCCCCACGACCCCGATCGCCACCGCGCCCGCGAGCGAGAGCGCAGCCATCGCCACCAGCGTACGCGTCGAGAGCTGAGTGCCGAGCGGCCGGCCGTTGAGCTCGTCCAGGACGTGCGCGCAGACGCCCACGCCGAGCAGGAACGCGCCAAGCGTGGCCGCCAGCCGGTAGCCGTACAGGTGCGGGGCGACCGCCGCCCCGATCGCGACGTTGGCGAGGTTCCACGCGGTGTAAGGGGGATGCAGCAGCGTCACGAGATCCCGCCACCCGCCCGGGCGCAGCGCGTAGAACGCGGGCCGGTCGAGCGGAGGCGAGGCCACCTCCTCACCCGCCTCCCGCGGCTCCCGCGTGGCCCGTACCGCCCGGCCCCCGCGTACCCCACACCACCACGCCGCCGCCGAGGCTCATGCGGCGGGCGTAGACGGCCTCGATCCCCGCGGCCCGCCACATGGCGACGATCTCCTCAAGCGGGTGGCGCTCATAGAAGTCGGGGATGCTGTGCGCCAGGAACCGCCCCGTGTGCGCCCACTCGCGCGAGGCGAGGCATCCGAGCGTCGGCAGACCCACGTGCGTGTACAGCCTCCACGCGGCGCGCCACGCCGGGTTGGGGGGCACCCCGAACTCAAGCATCGCGATCCGGCCCCCGGGTCGCACGACCCGCGCGAGCTCAGCGAGCGTCGCGGCGGGGTCCTCGACATAGCGCAGCAGGTACGTGAACGTGAGGTGGTCGAACTCTTCGTCGGCGAACGGCAGATGCTCGGCCTCGCCCTCCACGAGCGTCACCCGCGCCGCGAGCGCGGAGTCGCGCGCCAGCCGCGCCCGCGCGCCCCCCAGCATCTCCGGGCTCTGGTCGAGGCCCACCACCGAGCACCCGTAGCGGCGCACGAGCTCCTGGGCGACCAGCCCCGTGCCGGTCGCCACGTCGAGCACGCGCTCCCCCGGCGCCGCGTTCACCGCGGCCACCATCGCCCGCCGCCACCTCGGGTCCTGGCCGAAGCTGAGCAGCGTCGCCACGCGATCGTACTGGCGCGGCAGCGGCGCGAACAGCTCGCGGGCGTGCGGTTTGCGGGGTGGGTGGGTTCCCTTTCCCTGCGCGGCCCACTCGCTCATCGCACCACGCTCGCTCTCCTCATCGCACGACACTCGCTCTCATCGCCTCCGTGTAGTCTCGCCGATCTTGGGCGTGGAGCGGGCCGCCCTGCGTACCCCGCCCAATCGCGTACCCGACAGCGCATGTCTGAGGGGCGCGAGGGCGGATAATGCAAGGGTGCCCCCCAGCGAGTGGACCATCCCCGAGCGTGTCCTTTGCTATCTCGACCGGGCGGATGGGTTCCCTCACCGCGCCGAGGGAGAGAGCGTCCTGTTCGAGCACATCCCCGAGGACGCTCATCGTGTCCTCGATCTCGGGACGGGAGACGGCCGCCTGCTCGCGCTTCTCAAGCGCGGTCGTCCCGAGATCGTTGGCGTTGGCGTTGACTTCTCCGAAGTCATGCTCGCCGCGGCGCGCACGCGGTTCGCCGGCGATGAGCGCGTCGAGCTCGTCCAGCACGATCTCGCCGAGCCGCTTCCCGCGCTCGGGTGCTTCGACGCCGTCATCTCTTCGTTCGCCATCCACCATCTCGAGCACGACCGCAAGCGCTCGCTCTATGGCGAGGTCTTCGACTTGCTGCAGCCCGGCGGCGTGTTCGCGAACT
The DNA here is from genome assembly GCA_963701215.1 of uncultured Solirubrobacterales bacterium. GTDB lineage: Bacteria > Actinomycetota > Thermoleophilia > Solirubrobacterales > Solirubrobacteraceae > Palsa-744. The sequence goes on along the minus strand of OY969580.1, from coordinate 1,417,789 downwards.
TCGAGCACGTGGCATCGCCGACCCTCCGCCTGCACCTGGCGTTCTTTACGGCGATCGGCGAGCCGATCGCGGACGAGGACCCATCTGACCGCCTACTCGATGTGCACACCCAGCTCGAGTGGTTGCGCGCGCTCGACTTCGATGACGTCGACTGCTACTGGAAGTGGCTCGAGATGGCACTCCTGATAGGCGTCAAGCCGCCGCGAGACCCGCTGTCTCACTGAGCAATTCCGCCCTGCTCAAGACGCCAGCCCGGCCACATCCTAAAGTCCCAGGCAATCCAACCGAGGAGCACGAGATGGCCGACCAGACATCAAATATCTTCCCTTTCATGCGTTTTGCCGACGCCGATGTTGCGCTGGAGTGGCTCACCCATACGTTTGGGTTTCAGCAGCGCGCCGTCCACCGCGACGATCAAGGCGTAATTCGGCACGCTGAGATGTCACTCGGCGCAGGCACGATCATGTTCGGGCAGGGGGATCCTGGCGATCAGGGAGTCTACGTCGCCGTAGAAGACGCGGATGCCCACTACGAGCGCGCCAAGGCAGCAGGTGCCGAGATTACGCGCGAGATCGAGGACACGCCATACGGCTCGCGTGAGTACTCGACGCGCGACATCGACGGGCACACATGGAGCTTTGGCACATACCGACCCGAGCCGGCAGCCTGAGAGCGACCGTGGTCTCCCAGCAACAGGCTCGATCGCTCGCGCTCGGGCTGTCCGAGAAAACCCCTGCGTTGGCAGGAGCTCCCCCGGATGGGTGAAACTTCTCGGCGCGCAAACCATGCGCTGATGGCGGTGCCAGCCGTGGTGATCGACCGAAAAACCGAATCACCCTTTGCGTAGCATGTTTTGTGCTACGCTAGGTCGCTTGAGCCGCTCTCTTCATGTGCGCTTGGACGACAGCTCGGCCGCAGCGCTCAGCATCATCCGCAATGACGGACTGAGCGACTCCGAGGCGGTGCGTACTGCGCTGCGCGAGACTGCGGCAAGGCGTCGGGCTCGCTCCGCCATTGCAGCTGAGGTTAGACGGCTCGCAGGTGATGAGGACGATCGAGCGGAGATGCGAGCGATCCGCGAGCAGATGGCGGAACTGGCGCCGGAGCCCACTGACTGAGGTGGTGCGTGGCGAGATATTTCGCCTGCCTACGCCGCGAGGGACGCGCGGTAGGGAGCAGCGAGGCGCGCGCTACGCGGTGGTCGTTCAAGCCGACGAGTTCCTGACGCTGAGCACCGTCCTCGTCTCGCCGACCTCGACGAGTGCGCAACCGGCGAGCTTTCGGCCGGGGATCACCCTCGATGGCACTCACACGCGCATCCTTGTCGAGCAGACGACTGTCGTGGATCCCCAGCGCCTTGGACGCTCGGCGGGACGCCTCGGTCCGGATGAGCTGAGCACTGTCGATGAAGCGCTCGCGCTCGTCTTGGGTCTCTAGGTTGTTTGCCGACAAGAAAAATGGCTCTTACCAAGCTGCTCTCCAACCCTTTGGAGCACGCGTTGCCGAAGGGTATCGTCCATAAAGAGTGCAGCCAGATGATGTTGCGGTGGGACCTCCATATCTTGAAATGGCTGGGGCTGCATCAAATCAAACCGTGTTCGACCGTCTAGACGCACGGTAAAAGGGGCTAGCACGTTGTCACGCATCCACGTACTATTGGAGCCTTGTGGAAGCTGGTTAGAAAGAGCCTCACGAGATACCCACCTGCGCTGCTGCCCCCTCCCTGCCTTGAATGGTGCGACCATGATGGCGTTTGGCTGTATGGCTTCCCCTGGCGGGGGGTCCGTTTCAAATGGCTTTAATAGCGACAGAACGTTGCTTTCACGATGGTAGCTATCCACCTTTGCCGCTCGCGCCACCTTGATCTCGTGACAACACCATCAGACGAGGACTCCCCATCCTCGCGATCGCGAGGAAAGTCGTAGGAGGTTTTTGAGGGAGGATCTGGCACGAGAGCCTTGGTGCAACAACTGACCGAGGGCATACGTATCCCGTCGAAACGTCAGTAGGTGCTCGGTGATATCGATGCCCATCGGCCACAACTTGACCCGCAGCAAGCTGACATCACTTATTGGCTCGTTGCTACGATGTGAACTGTGCATTTGCACAGATTTATTGCCGATATTGATTTCGCCAGCGAGCAAGCGACTCTCATTTCTCAACGGACGATCTGCGGATGCTGAGAAGACTGCGCTTTCAGTTGCAAGCACAAGAAATATGACGACTGAGAGCCACCAAAAGAAGATCACGTGTTCCCGTCGGCCAGCGGTTCGGCCCAGTAGTAGAGCCAGGGAAGCGAGCGTTAGCAGCAGTACCACGGGAAGTACCACGGACGGGGCACCCACGAGCCACGCCGATTACCTCCGGCCTTCGAGGAACTCGCGTGGCGTGAGCACGGGCGGGTCCACATCCCCAAGTTGGGTGAGGTGGGCGTCGCCCGAGACAATGCACTGCGCGTCGGCCTTCTGAGCGAGCGCCACGAGATAGTCGTCGCCGGGATCGGGAGTCAGACCCAGCCGGGGGGAGGGATCCTCGACCAACACGGCGTCTTCGACCAAACCCGTCAGGAGCGCATCTATATGGACGCTGTCGATCGATGCGTGGAACTTTGGTCGGCTCAGGACCCTCTCCAGCTCGGCCAGCAGCAGAGGGCTGACGACCAGATCAAAGTTCCCGTCGGCCCACTGATCGAGGATCTGCGCCGGGCTGCCCATTGGCGAGAGCAGCGCCGAGACGAAGACGTTGCAGTCCAGGACGATGCGTGGCACTCAGTGACGGGAGGCGTGCTGCTCTTGGATGGCTACCCGCATCGCCTCTTCCTCGCTCATGCCGAGTCCTGCCGCTCGGCGGTCGGCCAGGATGGCCTTGACGCGCTCGCGGCCGCTCAACATCGCCAGATAGCGCTCGTAGGAGAGCACGACGGCCTCGGGGCGCCGGTGCGCGCCGATCACCACCGGATCGGCATTAGCGCCGCGCGCGCGGAAGCCGGCGAGAAGCGAGGGCAACTTTGCCCGGGCCTCTCGGGTGGGAAGGACCTCATCGATACGTGGACTCACGGTCCCGATCATAGCAGGCGGTGTACACCTATAGATACACCTCAGGGTTGCCGCGCCCACCCACAACTGATCGGCGCGCACCCTGGCTTGAGCCCTACCTCGGCGACCCCGAATGGCGCTCCCGGATGTGGTCGATCGTCGCGCTTTACGGCCGCTACCCCCGCGAGTTGGCCCACCTACGAGAGGGCTGGTGGGAGGACACGGCCCATGTCGAGACCCTTTGCGCCCCTGATGGTCTGGCGCGACTGGATCGACCAAGCCGCAGACGACCCGCGACACGAGCTGGCGTTCCACGCGCAACTCAGCAACTACAGCCGAGAACTGCGCCAGGAAGGTGGCAGCGTCACAACCGCGTGGCCGGGAGCTGGGCCACTACGGCCTCCTCTCCCCTTCGGGCCTCCAAGCCGTCGATTGCGCACGAACGCCGGGTACGTTCGCATCAAGCAACCCAACACCGAGCAGGCGGACCGCCGATGGGACCGCAAGATCGGGTGGGATGAACTACCGTCGCAGCCATGGCCACGGGGCTACCTGATGAGATGAAGAATCGTGCATGGCTAGCGCGAGTTCTGAGCACCTCAGGCGAAATCATTGGCTCAGCGTTCGCTGTCGACCATCAACACCTTGTGACATGCGCTCACGTCGTGACTGGCGCCGGAGCATCAGGGCCTGGCGACCACATCCGCATTGATCTACCGCTAGCTGGCGGCGAGTACTCAGCTGAGATCCTGTACGAGGGATGGTCCCAGCCCGACAGCCTAGCCGCTGAAGCCGATTTCGCACTCCTTCGCTTGACAGCCCCCGCTTCTGGGCTGACCGGAGCGCCTTTGGCACAACGATCACAACTAGATGGCACAGCTGTGAGCGTTCATGGATTCGCCAGAGGCTATCACGATGCAATTTGGCTGAGCGGCGTTCTCGGCAGGACTATGGGCGCCGAACGAGTAACGCTGGCGTTGACTTCGCCCGCACAAGCTGGCCCAAGTCTCTCGGGCGCCGCCGTCTTGAGCGACGGTGATGGCACCGTTGTCGCGATGCTGGTCGCAAGTGACGCAAGCGGAACGATCGCGTCCGTGATGCCAGTTGCGAATATCGCCGCCCTCAGTCCCACGGTAGTCCCAGAGCCCGCCGCGAGCGGCCTCCGCTGCTTTGTAGCGGCGCCAACCGGGGTTGATACGCGGCTCGTAGTGCGAGCACTTGAGCAGGCTGGCGTCACCGCGGTATTCCCGGAGGACTTCGCGCCCACGCGCGAGACCGTCCTGACGGTCGTCCACAAGGCGCTGCAAGCGTGCGATCTTGTTGTGGGCGTGCTCGCTGAGGGCGCGGACACCACGAGCGTCGCATTCGAGCTTGGAATGGCTGCGGCGATGAAGAAGCCCGCGATTGCCCTCGTCGCACGAGGCACGCCCCTCCCTGTCCAGTTGGAGGAGCACGTCGTCGTGCGCGGAGATACAGCCGACACCGTAGCCCTCACCTTCGCTGTCGAACAGCTCACCATCAACCTACGGCAGACGACGTCGACGAAGCCCAGACGCATAAGACGTCCGGGGCGGGAGACTCCCAAAACAGCGCCCGAAGGGGTAGGACCAGTTCGCCAGAGGCCCACGCCATCGCCGCCCACAGGGACCATCCTCGGCTCAGCGGCCGACGAGTTCCTTAACCGTCTAGAGGCCTTGGGTAAGACACCTCGGGAGCAAGACTTGGTGCAGATCTTGACAGACGCATTTCGGACCCTAGGGATCGTAGTTGTTGAGGGGACGCCGGCGGCGCGGTTTGACCTCGGCATATGGGACCCCGAGCTTGCTGCCATCGTTGGCAACCCGTTCGTGATCGAGGTTAAGCGAACACTCGAGCGGCGCGACCAGATCATCCGCGCAGTCGATCAAGTGAGCCACTACCTCGCGGCCACAGGCGGCCGGTGGGCCCTATTGGCTTACGGCGGCGGAGATGCAGCTCTGATCGATGAGTCGGTTCGATCGACGCAGGTACTCGCTACTTCAATCCACGACCTGCTGATGAGCCTACGAGCGGTTCCGTTCGCGGAGCTGGTGCAGCGCTTGCGTGCCGCAAGGGTCCACGGTGTTTGAGCCAGCGAAGTGGCAAGGCGCCTAGACAGCCAAATCACCGCAAGCCTCGCCGCCATTGATGAGGCCGGTGACGACCGCGCACGCCGCGGCGCGGCACTTGAGCAGCTCGCGCAAGACGTATTTGGAGCGATTCCAGGCGTGCTGCTAACTACAAGAAACAACAAGGATGCATTCGGGGCGCAGGAGATCGATGTCGCCGCATTCAACAAAGGGCACCGCAACGGTCTGTTTGGGTTTCCACAAATCCTGCTGATCGAGTGTAAGAACTGGCGCTCGCGCGTCGGATCCATGGAGGTCGCTTGGTTTGACACGAAGCTACGACTTAAGGGCTGCTCATTTGGAGTCCTGCTGGCGCTAGAGGGCATCACTGGTCAGCAGCATTCCCTGACTGCTGCACATTTCATCGTCGCCGCAGCGCAGCGGGAGGGCCGAGACATCATCGTGATAACCCGAACCGACCTCAAAGGCCTTCGCGCGATTAGCGATCTCGTGACCCTCGTTCAGCGAAAGCTGGTCGAGAACCGGGTAGCCAACCCATTCTAGCCACAGCGCCTACAGCAGATGGCGTGGTCACGGTTTTCGCAGACGGTCGCGGGCTTTGTTGTGGCGAAGCGCTATTCTCAGCCGCAAGGGACCCTCGGGACCCGATACTGGCTGTGGACCCATACCGATAACCGGGCTCGAACTTGTGCCCAGACCTCAGCGCGACGGGAGGCGTGCTGCTCTTCGACCGCCACCCGCATCGCGTCCTCCTCGCTCATGCCGCCCCCCGCGGCGCGGTGACGGGGTCCCCATGGAGTGATCCAGGCTGGACGCGTGGTCGTGTTTCCCGTGATGGGATGGAAGGATGAACACGATCACGAGATCCTGCTGCGGGAAGGCTGGACGGTCAACCGCAAGCGCACCAGAAGGGTCTGGCGCCAGGAGGGCCTCAGACGGCCCGTGAGGGCCCGCAAGCGCCGCCGGGCGAGCAATGGGCAGGCAGCTCGGTTGAGAGCGACCAGGCCCAACGAGGTATGGGCCGTGGACTTCCAGTTCGATGAGACCTCTGACCGCCGCCGTATCAAGCTCTGCAATATCGTCGATGAGTACACCCGCGAGGCACTCGCGATCCGCGTCGACCGGACCTGTACCGCCGAGAACGTCATCGCGGTCATCGAGCAACTCGTCAAACGGCGAGGTACCCCAAAGTATCTCCGGGCTGATAATGGCCCGGAGATGATCGCGTGGACGCTGCGGGACTACTGCCGCCTGGCGGGCACTCAGACCGCGTACATCGAGCCCGGCAGCCCGTGGGAGAACCCATTCGTGGAGTCCTTCAACGGCCGCCTCCGCGACGAGCTGCTCAACATCGAAGAGTTCGCCTGCCTCACCGAGGCGAGAGTCATCATCGAGGACTGGCGCATCCAGTACAACACCTACCGGCCACACTCAGCACTCGGTGGGCTCACGCCCACCAGTACGCAACGAAAGAGAACAACCAACACCAACCAGACCACGCATAAACCCTGGCTCACCTACAGGGACCCCTTCAGACCCCCCCGAGCGTCGCGAGCCGCTCGTGCCTGGTTCCCGAGTTCAGCTTCTCGTCAGCGACAGTCGGCCGTAGATGCGCTCAATGTGCGCGCTCATCGGCGTCGTCCGTCCGACCACCAACGAGTCGTGTTGTCGCGTACGCGTGCGCGAGATCGCGCATCTCGCGCACCGGATGACGCCCCAGCTTGCTCGATGTCGCGTAAGCGGCGATGTGCCCGTGTGGCCTGTGCGTGACGCGCACACGAACGCACCCACGCAGCCGATCTACGATGCTGCGCGGGAACGGGATCAACATCAGCTCGGTCTCATCGTCCACGACGACGGTGGCGCGGCACTCATCGGCTAGGTTGCGATACACGACCTCATCAGCCCAGTCTTGGTCGCCAGGAACGAACGCGACATCGTCCGGGTAGCCGAGACTGTCGTCGCTCAGCGTGGCGGCCAAGAACAGCTCGTCTGTCTTCTTATCGATAGCGCTCATCGTGTTGATTCCCAGCTACGTACGATATCGCTCCAGCTCGTCAATAGCTTGATCTCTGCTGCGTGCATCGCGTCGTTCGGCGGCCCATGCGAGACGATTGGAGGCTGCTTATCCGACCCCACGTATCGGTGCTCATGGTGCTCCTCGGATGCGTGCGCATTGTCGAAGGTGCGCACCGTGTGCCACGCGCGATCGCGCTCGACCAGCAGCACGATTGCGTATTCCACCGGATGAGTGCTTGACCGCTCAACGATGATCTGCACGTCACGAGCCAGTTCGCGTCGTCGAGTCCGATCTTTGGTCACCGCGCCGATGATTCCAAGCCGACCGGCGACAGCAGACGCGAGCATGATCCGGCCGCGTGCGAGCGCCTACGCACCGTCAACGTCTCCAAACGCGCGATCGACCATCTCGACCTCGCGCTCGTTCGGCGCATAGTCCGCGTAGCGTTGCGTCGTCGCCAGGTCGCGATGGCCCATCCACTTCTGCAGCGTGCGCATCGGCACTCCAGCCGCGGCCATCGCGGTTCCGAACGTGTGCCGTAGATCGTGGAAGCGATGACCCGGCGCGACGCCCGCCGCCTTCAGCGCCCTCCGGTATCGACGCATCAGCGCGCCGCGACGCAGCACCTCGCCAGACGCGGGCTCAGCGAACACGAGGTCGTCCGGGCTCCCCCACCGAGTCTCCGAGCGCCAGCCGTCAAGCTCGCTCGCGACCCGGCGACTCAGCGGGACGCTCCGCTCTGAGCGCCGGCTCTTCGGCGTGTCGAACTCGCCGAGCACATGGCTACGGCGCACCCGGACCCGCCGTGCCTCCCCGTCTACGTCCTGCCAACGCAGCGCGATTAGCTCGCCCTGCCGCAGCCCGGTCATCGCCGCAAACACATACAGCGCACGATCAAGGGCCTGATGCTCGCCCGCCACCGCAGCCTTCGAGAGCACATCGACCTCGGTGGTCGTCAGGAAACGAATCTCCGCGCTCGTCCTCGCCAGCGGCAGGTCAATCGCCTCGCACGGATTCGAGGTCGCCCATTTCCGCCGCGGATGCATCGCGAACCGGAAGATCGCCGACAGCGTTCCGATGTAGTTGCGCACCGACTTTGCCCCCACGCCCGCCTTGCTCATCGCGCGCATCAGATCCTCGACATCCTCAGGCCTGATCCTGTCGAGCACCCGGTCGCCGAGGTCGCGGCTTCGGCCACGGCGGTGTCTCCCGTCGGCATTGGGTCACCCTACGCGGCCGAATTGAGCCAAGCGGCGGCGCCGAGCCTATGATCGCCCCGTGTCGGGCGACCGGGCATGAGACGACCACAGCCTCGCCGGTGGGCAGCTTCGCGAAGGTCGTTGGGCTAGTGAAAGCTCGCTGTGTGCATGGTTTGAGCCTACCTCCGGTCATCAGCAGCTCTGTGCCGCGGCCGCGGCACGGCTACCGCAGGTAGCTGATGTCCGCCTTGGCACGCTTCCGGGCCGCGAGTTTTTTCGCGGCGGCCATCTCGTGCTCGGTGCGGCCCTTCGTGTTCTCGATCATGTTCGCGATGGTCTCCTTCATCTTCTCGTCGTCGAGTCGGACCTCGGCGGCGGCGAGCGCACGGGTCACGGCCTCGTAGGCGTCGAGCAGCTCCCCCATCACGTCGCTGATCTCGTCGTCGGGTGCGTGCTTCCAGAAGATCATCGGCTCGATCTGCGCCACGCTGCGCGCGAAGTTCACCACGCTTTTGCGCTTGGCGAGCCACTTGGCGTACTCGCCTGGCTCTGTCTTGGCTCGCTCCTTCAGCTCCTCGACCCGCGAGCGCGGGGTGTACGGGCGCTCCTTCGGACCTCTTTTCGCACGCCGGCGACGAGGGCGTTTCGCGGCCTTCTCCGGGGTCGTAAGGTGCCAGAAGCCGCCGCGTTTGTCGAAGACGATGGGCTGGTTCTGCTCCTGGCGGAGCCGGGTGATCTCGGCCGTGAGGCTCCTGATCGGGGGGCCTCCGTCGATCGTGGTGGCGTCGAAGTCCTCGCGGGTGATGCCCTGCTCGCCGCGAGCGAGCAGGGCTGCGTACACGCGGCTGGACTTCTCGGTCATGGGCTTGGGAGGGGTCATAGAGGGCTCCACCGAGGACGCCAACGGGGGCACGGAGCCCCCGTTGAACGTCATCGTCTAGCGCGCCGGGGCTACTCGCCGTTCTCGTTCCCCGCCTCCAGGGCGAGGAGCGACTTCGTGAGGTTCTCGGCGGCCTTCATGTCCTTGGAGACTTCCTTGCGGATCGACTCGGCTTGCTTGGGCAGCACCTTGGACACGCGGGCCATGTTGAGCGCGTAGCGCTCGGACTCCTTGCGCACCTTGTCGCGCAGCGGACCGCGGAAGTCCTGACGGATGCATTCCGGGTCGCTGGTGATGTAGCACGCCGGGACAGGCTCGTCGTCGACCGAGATCTCGGTCTTGACGAGGATCTTGCCCTCCGCGCGGGCGAGCGCCGCGATGCCGCTCTCCTGGTAGGGCTTGACCTCGCGCCACACCCTGTCGGTGATCTCCTTGGCCACCATCTGGCCGATCACGTCGAGGGCCTTGTACTCGTCGCTGCCGATGGCCGGCACGTCGGACATGATGGAGCGGACGAGCGTGCCGCGTATGACGGCGTTGCTCGTGCGCTCGGACGTGTCCGAAACGTCCGCCCTACCGATGAGCGAGTACATCGCGCGATGCAGGCGAGGCCTGTTGAGAGCCCCCGCTTCGCTGTCCCACAGGTCCGCCGCTTCGAACTTCTCGGCGACCTGCTGATCGCGCAACGCGACCATCTCCTCCGCCGTCAACTCCGGCGGTTCCTGCACAGCACCCATGTTCATGAGCACCTCCTTGTCGTTCAGCCGGGGCGGGAGGCGGCGAGATCGCCGCGTCCGTTGCCGGGAGTACGCAACTTCTATCACAACCGTCGCCGTTCCGCGGCGCTCGCGTTAGCGCCCTATGCGGGGTGAGTGCTGGTGCCACGTCCAGCAACCGGCCCGACCCGGCCGTGCAGGCCGTGAGAGTTCGAGTTGCGCAGGTTGAGGCCCAAGGGGTCCGCGAGCAGTGTCAACAGATACGCGTGCCAGGCCTCGTCGGGAACACCGGCGCCATCTTGCGCAGCAGCGAGCATGACTACGCCGCTCGTGTCGGGCGATTGCTGGAGTGTGTGGCTCGCCGCTCTCCCTTCCTCAGAGGGGATCAGCCCCTGGTGATGCGTGCGGTCGTCGCGTACAACAGGGCGCCGACGCCCCCGGCAACGAGAACGAGGGTGACCACGATTCCAACCCCAGCCACTAGATCCCCGGGGTACTCAGCTGGAGATACCAAGACGAGCGAGCCTACGATCGCTCCAGCCAGAGCCCACAATGCCAAAAGAAGAGCGGCCAGTCGGTTGCCGGTGGCAAGGACACGCTTCAGGCCCGCGGGATCTTCAGGGGGGACTGGTTTTACGAGACTTGGCGGCGGCCCTGGATCTGGTCCTCCGTTTTCTTCGTGGAGCTTCCACTTGGCCTGCCAGTCGGTCCATTCTTGCTCATGCGCGGAGAGCGCTTCCTGCCGCGCAGTGTTCGCCTCCCTTGACTGCTGGTCCAGAAGTTCTCGGCCCGTGCGACCCTCGAGGACGACCGCGATGAGAAGTGCGGTGCTCGCGGCCGCCACCGTGCTCCAGAACGTCTGGTTCTCCGCGAGTTCGCGCCACATCCGGCCCCCATTCTGCCGCAGTCAAAAGCTAACCGTCTCGGCGAGAAGCCGTGGAAAGAGGCCACTAACGCCGTTACCAATAGGACACGAGAAGAATACCGGGCGTCGCTCCCTACCCGTCATCCCTCTCACCGGACCCTGCATTTGCATGGCCCTTTGCAGACTGGGGAGACAACAGGATCTGAGCCTGTGACCGCCTGCCTGCGAGACGAACGGAACCATATTGGAACCCCGAAACCACTTCTCGGACCCAAACACACATGATTTCCAGGCGCTTCTACGATGGGCGATACTGGGCTCGAACCAGTGACCTCCGCCTTGTCGATTCGACCTGGGGCGTGAGCTACGTCGGGCTATGTGGCCGAAACCTAGTGTTTATGCGGGTTTTGGGCTGGCGCCTCAATGCCGCTCGCGGGTAGTTCGGCGTCGTTTGTGGGAAGAATGTGGGCAACGATGGGGAGCGCGGCCCGGCTTGCGGACGCCATTCCGGGGCGGGGAGCGCTCGCCCGCCGCGCTGTCGTCTGGCGCAGATCGTAACTTCCGTCCGTGTCCAACGACGCCCCCAGCACCACCGATCCCGACGGTCGCCTCGTCGTCTTCGACGCCGGCACCCGCCAGCACCTTGCCCTCGGCCGCCCCGAGCTCATGGACGAGGTCGATCTCATCCTCGGCACAGTCGCCCATCCCGACCACCGCATCCAGGACCCCATCCCAGGACGCGAGCACTTCTACCGCCGCGACCTCGATCCTCGGCGCTGGCTCAGAGTCGTCGTAGACTTCAACGACGAGCCAGCGTGGGTCGTGACCGCCTTGGTCCAGAACAACCCACCGCGAGGCTACAAGCAATGACCATTACCATCGCCGGCATCCCCTTCGACCACCACCACTACGACGAGCGCGGCGACGTGCTCTACCTCAACGTCGGCGAGCCACGCCCCGCCGCACGCGGCCTGGAGACGCCTGACGGCCACTCGATCCACTACGACGAGTCCGGCGCCGTCATCGGCATCACGCTCCTCAACGTACGCCACACCCTCGAACGGGAGGGACAGCTTACGCTGAGCCTACCGACCGAGCACCTCGCCGCTGACGAACTCCAGCCGATCCTCGCGGCGGCCTGAGCGACCGCAGAGCGCAGACACTTGATGGACGTTCGAAGACGAGGTCGTTGATCTTGACGTTCATGGGCCCTCCGGCTGGCGGTCGTCAGCGAGTCTTGTCCTGTAGCGCCACCCGCACGAGCGGCAGCGACCGCCATGGCGGCTACCAACGACGATCCCCGCCTTCCGCGGCTCACATAGCGCGTGATCGCCGCGAACGCTCAGCCTGCGCCATGATCTCGGAGCCCAAGACGAAGCTGCCTACGCAGTGACCATGCTCATCCAGCGCGAGCATCCCGAAGTCATCTGCAACCTCGGGATGCTCGTCACCCACCGATAGCACGCTCGCGCGAGCCGGTGTCGTGGTCGTCATGGAAGTCCAGGAGATTTCCCCCGTCGATGTAGCCTTGCAGACGTCATCGCCCTATAAGGTGCCACGTGACACGCCTCCACATCCCGCCAGCAAATGCGATGCCCCAAACGGTCTAAGTATCGAGACTGTAGCCTCAGCCAAGAACGGCTAGACTTCGACCCACAATGCGGTACACGTACTTCGAATTCGAGAACTTTTAAGGGTGTGCAACAAGCACGCCTTGACTTGGCGCCATCTGGTTCAAGCGCACGCGTCCATACTCTCGTCGGACTAAACGAGAGCGGCAAGACGACAATCCTCGAAGCCATCGACTTCTTCCGAGGCGCTGGCGAAGACGAGATTCGCCCGAAGCAGCTCGGAGGTCTGAAGCCGCTCGATCACCAGTCTGTCATCCCAATCGCTGAGCGCGCCAACTTTAACGAGCGCATTAATATTCGTTGTGGCATCGAACTTGACGACGCTGACGTCGAGGCGGTGCGGGAGCATCTAGCCCAGATCGACGGATATCGCCTGATAGGACCTCGCGCGCGAGCTAGTAATCACCGATTATTACCAATACAAAGATAGTAAACATGAAAATGACGGTGGCATGTGGAGTGGGATCCAAGGGTCCGGATTCGTAAAGTCTGGCCACGTGGAACGCTCATTATCGGATGACAGTGAATCCGGTCGCCGAAAAGCAATCTTGCTCTTTTTCAAAACACGACTTCCACCAATCTGGTATTTCCCTCACTTTCTTTTCGACTTTCCCGATAAGTTTTACATTGAGCCACACGCCGACGAGACCGAGCCCAATCGCTTCTATCGAGCGCTATTTCAAGATCTGCTCGATGCTCTTGGAAAAAATCTCGATGTTCAAACCCATATCGTTGAGCGGTTTCGCTCCGAGAAAACATCCGATAAAGACAATCTTCGTCAAGTTTTCCTTGAGGCTAGTAGGCACGTAACCAGCACAGTTGTGGCTTCTTGGGACAAAATTTTTAGGGATAAACCGCTTGACGATAAGCGTGTGATCATTGATATTGGACAGGATGAGCAATCCGAGACACCAAAGGGCATATGGGTTAAATTTGGCATTGAAAGATACAGATGGCTTGTTTGCGATCGCCGACAGATCACTAGGCTTTCGGTGGTTCTTTGTATACCTTATGCTCACTACTTATCGCGGGAAACGCAAAGAGACCGATAGAAATATGCTTTATCTCTTTGACGAGCCAGCGTCAAATCTTCATCCGACGGCCCAGCGTACCCTCCTTGAGAGCTTTGTCGACCTATCAACTAAGGGTATTATTGTCTACACCACCCACAGTCATTATCTTATAGAACCGGCGTGGCTCGGCCGCACATCGATCGTCGCGAATGTGGGTCTGGGAGAACAGCCCGTATCCATCGATTTCACCGCTAAGCGAACCGACATAAGCATTACACCATACCATCGCTTTGCTGCGCACCATCCTCATCAGTCGCATTATTTTTAGCCTATCTTGGATGTGCTTGACTATGCTCCGTCCGCAGTCGATCCGGCGCCAGAAGCTGTGATGGTGGAGGGAAAGAGCGACTTTTATCTGCTCCGTTACTACGAAGAGGTTATCCAAGGGCGCGGACCCAAGGACCGCTTGCGGTTCATGCCAGGCGGCGGCGCAGGCACACTCGACGAGGTTAATTCAACTCTATATTGGATGGGCACCGGCCACGAAACCCCCGCGCAGCAGGCGCTAGCGCTCCTCGCCGGCCTATCCGACACAGAAGCCAACGATCTCGATGCCCGCGCGTCCAACCGCCGCGTGGGCACCATCCTGAAAGTCATGCGCGAGCTCGCCGATGACCTCAAGGCAGGCGGCTCTCCGCCAGACAGCGGCGAACTACACGCAATCGCCCGGGAAGCTCTCCGCAACGAGTACCCTCCGAAGAGACCATGAAGACGCAAACGATCTCCTTCGAGCAGTGGCGCCGCGAAGCGCCCCAGCTACGCGCCAAGAGCGCACAGGTTCTCGCACGCTTCGGGCCGCCGCGACGCGAGAAGCCGCGCAACGCCACCGAGGCCGAGTTCCTGCGCAACATCGGAACACCCGAGCGCCTGATCGGCCCCCCGGCCTGACTCAGCGACCGCCGCTACGTGTGGAGCGTCACGACCCGCTCGACGCGCAATGCGACGCCGGGCGCAGCGGGTAGGACCAACCTCGCAGTCCGTCCCCCTGTGGGCCTCGGCTCTCGGGGATTTGTGGCTTATGTGGGAAGAATGTGGGAAAACCGGCTTCGGAGCGTTCCACCGGTACCCTCCTCTTAACGAGAAAACCCCCGCGCTAGCAGGGATTTCCTCGGATGGGCGATACTGGGCTCGAACCAGTGACCTCCGCCTTGTCGAGACGGCGCTCTCCCAGCTGAGCTAATCGCCCTGGGATCGACCGCAAGCGTATCAACGGGCAGTAGCCGATCGGCGCAGCCCGCATCCACGGACCGCGGGCTCTGCGGTCACGGCACGATCACCACGCGCCCTCCCCCACCGACCACCGCTCCGGATTCGCCCGACGACGCCGCTTCGCCCGCGCCTTCCACGCCACCGGCGCTTGATTCGCCGGCTTCTTCGCCGCCTGCGGAGCTCTGCGATTCCGCTTCGCCATACGGACTCTGTGCGCCGTAAGGCGAGCGTCCTTCCTCAGGCGACTGCGCCCCGAAGCCGCCTTCGGCCTGGCTCTGGCCGGTCGCCGAGGCGTAGGTGACGCCCTTGCCGGCTTCGATCGTGCGCACCGCCGAGACAACCGTGTCGGAGGCGATCGCGAAGCCCACGCCCGTACTCCCCGGCTGCGAGCCGTCGACGCTCGCCGCGTCGCTGGCGATCTGCGAGTCAACGCCGATCACTTCGCCCTGTTCGTTGAGCAGCGGCCCACCCGAGTTGCCGGGGTTGAGTGCCGCGTCGGTCTGGATCGCGCCGGTGATCTTGGCGCCGTCGGGGGCTGAGATTTCGCGGCCGAGGGCCGACACGATGCCTTTGGTGAAGGTCTCTTCGAGGCCGTACGGGGTGCCGATCGCGTACACGGTGTCGCCGACCTGCACCGAGCTCGAGCTCGCGAGCGTCAGCGCTTTGAGGCCGAGACCCGACGGGTCGACACGGATCAATGCCAGATCCTTATTGGCTTCTTCGCCGACGAGCGTCGCGCCGCGAGTCGTGTTCGAGGACCCGCTGGCGTCGATCGTGATGCTCCTCGCGCCCTTGACCACGTGATCGTTCGTGAGGATCAGGCCTTTTTCGTTCAGGACGATGCCGGTGCCCTCGTCCTCACCTTCGGCGGTGACCGCCTTGATCGACACCACGCCGGGGGCGTCCTGGCGGTAGATCTGCGTGGCGGTGGGCGTCGTCGAGGCCACCTCCCGGCGGGTACCGGCAGTGGAGGCGCCCCGGCGCACCAGCGCCGTCGTCGTGCGCGCACTCGGTATCGCGCCTGAAGCCCCGCCACCGAGAAGCAGCACCACCGCGCCCGCAGCAACTGCTCCGGCGAAGCTTGCCAGCAGCATGGGTAGAAATAGTCGCCTCATGGGTCACCTCCGGTTCGTGGGGATGAGACGATGATCGAGGGGGTTGCTGTGCGACCGCTAACAATGTGCGAAAGCCCGGCTAACGGAAGAGGAAGAAGTTCATAACGCCCCGCCAACCGCCCACTAAGGTGGGCTGTCTCCGTGTGCTCCCGACAGTTGGGGGCTCTATAGGTTTTTGAGGTTTGGACGGGTTCCCCGGCCGGGGAACCCGTCCGTGCCTCGGCTCAGGCTGCCTCCTTCACCGCCAAGTGAAGAGAGAGGTTGAGCCTGATGACCAAGGATGACGTGCTGTTCGGCTACCGCCAGCAGCTTTTCGCGGAGGCAGCGAGGACGAACATCTCGGCAGCGTGCCGCACGTTCGGGGTGCACCGCTCCACCTACTACCACTGGAAGCGCCAGGTCGACCGGCACGGCCTGGAGATGCTCAGGCCCCGGGAGCGCCGGCGTCCGCAGATGCCCAACGCGCTACCGAAGATGATCGAGGAGCGGATCGTTTCGTTCTCGATCGCCCATCCCGGCCTTGGCCCCAGGCGCGTCGCCTCGGAGCTCGCCAGAGAGAAGTGGGGCGGGATCATCGTCTCCCCGAACGGGGTGTGGAAGGTGCTCTGCCGCCACGGCCTGAACACCCGCGCCAAGCGCCTCGGGCTGATCGCGGGCTACGCAGCGCCCTACGAGCCACCCAGAAACCCAGAGCCAGAGCGCCACATCGACGTCTCGCGGCCCGGTGAGCTGGTCGGGATCGACTGCTTCTACGTCGGCAGACTCAGAGGCACCGAGGGCGCGATCTGGCAGCTCACCGCGATCGACATCGCTTCCTCCTACGCCTGGGCGGAGCTCGTGATCTGCAAGCAAGGCAACCCAACCGCCCGACAAACCAGCGTCCTCGCCAGATGCGTCGCACGGGAGCTGAAGGCCGCAGGCTGGCAACTGCAGCGGATGCTCAGCGACAACGGCAACGAGTTCAAGGGCGACTTCACCACGACACTCCAGGCGCTGAAGGCGCGCCACACCCGCATCCACGCCGGCAGGCCGCAGACCAACGGGAACGTCGAGGCGCTACACAAGACGATCCTCGACGAGTGCTGGCGACCCGCTTTCGCGCGCTACCTCTATCCCCGCTACACAGGGCTCAAACGCGAGCTCGATACCTACCTGCGCTTCTACAACACCGACCGCGCACACCACGGCAGACTCACACAAGGACGCATCCCCGCAGACATCGTCTACCGTGCCCGAAAGATGGAGGCCAGATGAGCCACACCTGTCGGCACATCCCGGGGTGGCCGGCCCCCGTTTGTCGGTCCGCCACGTGTGAGAGTGTGGGTGGGTGGTGACGCTGGGAGGGTAGCGGGCGTGGCGGTCGGTGGGGTGGTTGTGGTCGTGCCGGTGGGCGTGTGGGCAACCCCGCAGGGGTTGTCCAAGCGCTGTGGTCAGCTTGCTGTCCACAGCGCGTCATGTCCACCGGCAGGAGCTGGTGGGTGCGCTTCGGCGAACGCGGTGGGGGTCTGCATCCCGAGCGCGGAGTGTGGCCGGCGCTGGTTGTAATCCTCGCGCCAGTCACCGATCACCACGCGTGCCTCGGCTAGGCAGGAGAGCTCCTCGACATTGAGCAGCTCGTCACGCGCCCGGGAGTGGAAGGACTCGACGTATGGGTTCTGCCACGGTGAGCCCGGCTCGATGTACGCGGTTCCCGTCCCGCTCAGCACACACCAGTCGCTGAGCGCGTGCGCTGTCATCTCCGGCCCGTTGTCGCACCGCAGGTACTCCGGGGCACGGCGCTCGACGACCAGACGTTCCAGCTCGCTCACGACCCGGTCGGCGTCGATGTTGCGCTCCACCAGCATCAGCAGCGCCTCGCGGGTGAACTCGTCGACCACGTTGAGCAGCTTCAACGCCCGCCCGTCAGCCGTCTGGTCGAACTGAAAATCGAAGGCCCACACCTGGTTCGGCCGCTCAGCACGCAGCCTCTTGGCGGGGACTGTCGAGTCCCCGAGGCGCCGGCGCTTACGAGCCCGTTGTGGCACCCGCAGCCCCTCCTCGCGCCACAAACGCTGCACCCGCTTGCGGTTTACCTCCCAGCCCTCCTGGCGCAAGCGATGGTGCGCACGGCGGTACCCCCACCGCGGGCGCTCCGCCGAGAACCCGCGCAGCTCAGCGCGCAACGCCGCGTCATCCTCAGCCCGCTTGGGCTCGTAGCGCTCCGTCGAGCGATGCTGACCGACCACCCGGCACGCCCAGCGCTCGCTGACACCGAGACGGTCGCAGAGCATCGCGACCGCCCGGCGCCGACGGGCTGGGCCTACCAGTTTCCCCGGGAAATCTCCTTCAGCGCCACGACTTCCAGCTCCTTGTCCGCCACGATCCGCTTGAGCGTCGCGTTCTCACGCTCAAGCTCCTTCAGCCGCTTCGCGTCAACGGCCTTCATCCCGCCGTACTGGTTGCGCCAGCGGTGATAGGTCTGCTCGCTGACCCGGAGCTCCTTCGCCGCCTCCGGGATCGTCTTGCCCTCGCCGAGCATCCGCTCGGCCTCCCGCAACTTGCGGACGATCTGCTCCGGTGTATGCCTGCGTCGCTTCATCAGAGTTCCTTCCTCGCCCATCATCATGGACGCAAGAAACTCTCACAAGCATCGGACCAAACTCAGGGGGTCAGGCCAGGAGGCCGCCCACACTAAGGTGCCTCGCCGACCCAGCGGGCCAGACGCACGCGCGATCCCGAAGGGCCGCCGCCCCACCCGGCGGGCACGCCCACTCGATACGCTTGTGGCTCCCTCTTGGCGACGTGGCGGAGTGGCTACGCAGCGGCCTGCAAAGCCGTCTACACCGGTTCGATTCCGGTCGTCGCCTTCATGCAAAGAGCCTGCAAAACAGCGCTTTTTGGTGTCCCAGCGGCGGCGCCAAGGCTCCCAAAAACGGCCTACTCTCCCAAAACTCTCCCAGAACGGGGGTGCTGGCGGGTAAGAAAAAGGGGGCGAGCCATGCGGCCCGCCCCCTCGCTGAGCGCCCCTCTTGAGGCTTCAGGCGGCGCGGTGCAGCGGGATCACGTTCGTCGGCGCGCTCGTAGGCGGAGCGTCGCCGGCGCGGGCGCCGCGGTCGCCCCACAGCTCCGTGAGCTTCGCCGAGGCGTCTGCATCGGGCGCGTAGTGCAGATAGCGTTCGGTCGTGGTGATGTGGCGGTGGCCCATCATCCGCTGAACCTCGTGGATCTTGAACATGCGGATCGCCTGCGTCCCGAACGTATGGCGCAGCTCGTGGAAGGACAGCCTGGGCAGGCCAGCTCGCTCGGCCGCCCGGACGAAGCGCCGATAGAGGTCGCTGCTGCAGATCGGCTCGCCGGGCCTGGAGCGGCGCTGAAAGACCAGCTCGTCGCCTTCCTTGCCCTCGCACAGAGGCCAGAGCACCCGTCGCGTGTTCGCGCTCATCGGCACCGACCGGGTGCGTCGGCCCTTGTTGCCCGCGAATCCGCCGTGGGTGGTGTAGCCGTCCTCCAGCCGCACCACGCCGACGGCGAAGTCGACGTCGGAGACCTTCAACGCGCGGAGTTCGCTCATCCGCGCTCCCTCCTCCGTCGCCACGGTGTAGATCGCCTCGTCGTCCGTGGTGGACGCCTCAGCGATCAACCGCTCGACCTGCTCGGGTGTGTAGAAGCGCAGCTTGCCCTCGCTCTCGACCTTCGGCGCCATCCACTCCCATGCGAGAGCCGGGCTCGTCGGGTGCGTCCCGAAGATGCCTCGGACGACGCGGCGATTGTGGTTGAGCGTGTCGGCGCTGCGCCCGGCCGCGACGAGCTCCCGGCGAATGGCGATCAGATCGTCCTCGCTGAAGGTGTCGAGCACGCGATCGGCCCACGTCGAGTCAGACCGCCAGGGTCGTTGGGCCAGCCGCTCGCCGATCCTTTCGTACTCGTGCAGGGTCGAGCCGCGCAGCCCCTTCTCCTCCTTGGAGTAGCGGACAAACCGATCCAGGGCGACACGGAACGTGTGGCGAGTGCTCGGCGCCTCCGTCGCGTGCGATGCCGCGAACGTCTGCGCCTTCTCGACTGCTTCGCCTTCGGTCAGGTATCCGTGCGGCGGACGGCCCTTCTTCGTCCAAGCAGGGCCGAGCACCTTGCGCGAGTCCTTGCCCGACGGAAGGACGAAGCGCATGACCCAAACGGGCTTGGAGCGTGGCCTGCCCTTACAGGTCTTGGAGAGCTCGACCTTGACGAGCACATGCGTTTTTTGAGCTTGCATCGGGACTACACCTCCTGATGCCGGAGCCGAGCGGCGGTTCTAGCGCTGCTCGACTGCTGTTCCGAGTGCCCTCGGGGCTGGAACCCCGAGGGCACTCCCTATGTGTATGCGGCATCTTATGGGAGACCTGAGACGGCGTAGTCATGCGTCCGACCGCTGGCTCTCTAGCCATGCTTCGATATCCGGCCACCGGAAACGTCGATAGCGGCCCACGCGGACATGCGGGATGCGATTCGCCCGCGCTGCCTTGCTAACCCACGATGGCTGGACTCCTAGACGAGCGGCGAGTTCGTCCGCCGTAAGCAGCCGCGAAGCGGCTGCCCCCCGTGATCCGGGGACCTCACGGATGGTCGTTGCGCTGCCCGGTCGAGCATGTAGATCGGTTCCCACGTGGTTATTGACCGTGAGCGGCCCAAAACGGACAACGGATTTGCCCACGGGCTCTCTTCTGGAGCGCTCGGGCATCGCTTGAGCAGCCAGCCTGGCCCTATCTTCGCCGAGGGCCACATGCCCCCGCTGGCCCCCGACGGCCCGGCGCGTCAGGACGAAGGGGCCGAGCCACCGCGGCATCTGACGGCGCTGAAAGCACCTACGGGCTGATCCTCCTCCGCGCGTGCGTGAATAGTCGACGGCTGGACTTGCAGGGCTCGTGCGATCTTGATAACCGATGCGAGGCTTTGGGTTTCGCTCGCCCCGCTCGACGCCCGAGACGTAAGTGCGGTCCACCCCACATACGAGCGCGAGCGCTTCCTGAGAAACGGCCGCGCTCGATGCGTAGCTGACGGATCGCGTTTCCGAAGGACAGAGTTTGACCGCCGCCGGCTTGCGTGGGGAGCCGTCTTGTAGGCCACGATCGGGGAAAGCCCCGACCCGCCCAATTTCAGCGTCGCTTCGGCTTGCTGATACTACGCAGGCGTTTTCTATAGCGCACTGCCACGGTCCTGCTCGTCACGACCGATGAGCCACGCTGTGGATGGAATGCCAGGTCGAGCACTACGCGCAGCGTGCGCCAGCGCTTCAATGCGTCGAGTGCCAGCTTGCTCGGCGCGATTCTCACCGTGACGACCCGCGCTTCGGGTGTGGAGGCAACACCCATCCCATAGGTAATCAAACTCCTGTTCTTGTTTTTGGGCATGTAATACGACCGAGCTGCTATCCCGCTGACGGTCGTTGTGCCCAAGACATCAAATGATCCGGCGCCTGATGTCTTGAGCTTAAGCACAATCTGACCACCGTGTTCCACCTTAATGCCCAAAAGTTTGTAAGTGCTAGACGAAAGGCTATAAGAAGATATCGGCAGGGAGACACCTGGTGACACGTTAGTCACTTCGGCCTGCTTGTCTACCGCCTGAGACGGCGCCGTCGCCATCACGGCGTAGCCGGCATCATCAACAGCGCCACATAGACCGTCAGGCGTGCATGACACGCTGGTAAAAGCGTGCCCTCCATCCACGCTGGCGATAGTCCAACTCCCTGCGCCACCGGCAGGTTCCGTTGAGGTCAGCACATCGCCCGTGGAATCAACCGCTACACATAGCGATTGCGAAACACAAGAAACGCCGCTCAGAGCGATTCCGGCGTCCACGGGAGTGCTGGTCCACGCCGAACTACCGCCGGTGGGATTCATCGAAGTAACTACGTTCCCGGCGCTATCTACTGCGACACACAGCGAAGTCGATGGACAAGTCACGCCTCGCAAGGAATTAGTGTCCACCGGGAAGATCATCCACACGCCTTCCACGTTACCCGGTTCGGTCGAAGTCATTACATTACCGGCAGCATCGACCGCAACACAGAGCGTCGAATACACACACGATACGCCCGTGATCGGGTCACCGTCATAAGGAGGTCGCACGTTCCTGGTGCCCACCACATGGTTCACCAATGTCCACGCGGTCTGACCTCCCAGCGGATTGACCGACATTGCCAGCTCATTAAATTCATCATTAGAGTCAAGGCTGGCAACACACAGTGATGCCGACGTACAGGATATGCTCGCCAGCGGGCCAATCAGTTCCTCGCCTTTCCTAAAAAGTTCGGGAGGAAAGTCGTATCCAGCCTCCTCAGCCCAGGTGACCGCCCCGCCAAGTGGATCAGCGGAGGCCACTACCTCACTTTCCCCACCCGCAACGCAAAGCGACGACAACGGGCACGACACACCCAAAAGTGCCCTTTCGCCCAAGAACGATACGCTCCATGCTCCGGTGCCGCTTTGTGGATGGGTTGAGGTCAATACGTTGCCAAGAGTGTCAACGGCCGCACAAAATCCAGCGGAGGAGCATGACACGCTGGAAAGTTTAGCTGTCGGCGCCTGGCTATCAATCAAAGTGGGCGAGGACCAGTTCCAAGAGCCCATCGCGCGCTCAGCGGGCATTAGCGCGCTCACGATTGCAAAGACGACGAGAAGGACGGCGAACCTACCCAACCCCTCGCGGCGGCGCCAGCCCCAGACTGCTCCAGACTCAACGACGGGGCGTAAACCAAGCATGGGGGACAGTATAGAGCAAAACTCCGCCGAGCTGCCGACCCTGTAGACCCGCGCTTGAAAGGAAGCGCGGCCAAGGGCTTTGCGCAGCACCATGTTTGCCGGGGACGAACCCTCCAACATCGGCCGTGTCCACAACAATATGGCCGACGTAATGACTGCGGACGAACGATTCGAGCGCCGGGCGCGATGGGGGCATGTTTGCAAGCAATTGATCCACAATTGCCTGTTCGCGGAAGGGGGTCGGAATTACTTGCGATGTATAACCCTCGGGCATGTAGAAGTAGAAGCCCGTCTCGGCCTGCCAGAGCATCGAAAGATCGTTATAAGCGTAGGGCAACACCAGTATCGTCTCACCACGGGTAATATAGTGTCGATACATAGCCGTCGAGAAAAAGGGCGGATTCCGAGGCACGCCACCATATAGTTCGGTAGTAAGGTTAGGGAAAATCATAACGATTCCAAGCAGAACCGTTATCCACCGCCACAAAACTTTACCTGTAGGTATAGCAAGCCAGGCAGCCACACCAATCGAGACTGCCAGTGTGGTGAATACCATTATGCGCTCGGGTAGTATGTCATTAAAGATGGGAAGGTGCCTAACCAGATCAAATGGCAAAGGCACCGTCTCATTACCAGCGACAAACAAGTGGGACCCAAGGGCGGCAATAAGGCTCACACTTGCAACAATCGTCAATAGACGCGCGAGTGCGCTTCGACGTCCAACTCCCAAAGCCCACACTAGGAAAGCGGCTATTAGCGGTATGCTGAGATAGCCGTCCGTGCCCACGACACCACCACCTGTGTAGGTACTGCTCAAGGCTAGGAAGTCTTGATGTCCTAGCCACGTTGCTCGCGTGGGAAATAGCGGATTGAGAATATCTAGTGCATATGTGTCAGAGAATGTATTAGCCCCTTCTGGAAACCCGCCACTAACCAAGGCATAGTAGAAAAAAGGAGCACCAACCACCAATGCGATCAGGCCCGCTCCGAACGTTTCCATAATCAATTTACTAATGTGCGGACGCCGTTGTGCAGATGCAAGGAATCGAGCTGATATCAATAGCAGCCCACCCAACCCGACACACTCAGCTAGCAATTCTGTCGAAAGGCCAGCCTGAAGTACAAACAACAATGCCATCGACGCTAGATAGACTCGCTTAGAAATCTCCCGGTCGATACGACGCAGGGGTATAAGTACAAAGAGGGGAATCAGGAAGGTAAGAGTAAGATTAAGATGTGTAGTAAGCTGCGCGAACTGATAGGAGCTGAACCCGAATAGATAACCACCAACAAAGGCAGGGAACTCGCGGCGCACCAGGCGTCGGCAGAGTAGATAGCCGGTAAAGGCAGCCAATACAGGGCTTGCAATCGAAAGCACGTTGTACGATACGATCGGCCCGCTTATCTCAGTAAGTGGGGCCATAACAATCGCCGCCGTGGGTATCATTGCACCCTGTGCCACATTGACGCCGGTCGGGGACCAGAGGAAGTGCGTGACAAACGGGTTAAGGCCGTGCGCGAGCGCGTGGGGCCACCAAGTCAATGCCCACATATACGACGCGGGGTCCTCTATTCCCTCGCACGCACATACATTCTGAAAATGGCTTATCGCGTGCCAGCCTATGGTGAAAATACCAAGCAGCAAGTAAGCGGCAAATGCGAAAACCTGGGGCGATGTGAAGTCAACTAGCCTGGATAGGTGCCGCCGCGACAAGACGACCTGAAGGCGGGAAGAGACCTCGTGTCGGGCCTTTTGCTCGGTGGGCTGCTTGTGTTCGGGCATTGGGTGTCCGAACAGTCTAGTAGACCGGCGATGCGGCGGTAGTCCGACGTTGGCCGCAGGCAAAGGAAAGGCCCCAAGGGCTGCGAACAGCCCTTGGGGCCTAATCGGCAGGGCCGAGTTACTAGAAGTAAGCCTCCACCAGCGTCACATCGGTGCCACTAGGGTTCTCGTATCCCCCGACAGCAGTGCACGAAGTAGACGAGTTGCACGACACACCGTATGCCCAGGTAACAGGTGAGCTTTCTGGGTTCGGGAACCCCGTCTTAGACCATTCTGTGCCGTTCCAGCGAATGGGGTAAGTTCCCTCCGCGCGTGTAGTGCTCCCATAGGTAGCGACTGCAACGCAGGCGGTACTCGATGTGCAGGACACACCACGCAACAAACTTTCCGTCGCGTTTGATTCAAGCGGAGTGTTTTGGACCGACCATTCGGTGCCATTCCACCGCTCAGCCAGAGTGACCGCTGTACCCGAGCTGTTCTTGTAGTAGCCGACAGACTCACATGCTGTCGTGGACGTGCATGAGATACTTGTTAGGAACGTCAACTGCGAGCCCGTCGGCGTCACGACTTTTTCGGTGGTCCATTCGGTTCCATTCCACCGCTCAACAAGAGCTGACAATGTGCCGCTACTGCTCTGCTCGTCTGTTGCAGCAACACATGATGTAGACGACGTGCACGAGACGCTGTGCATGTGGGTAATCACTGCCCCAGACACATTCTGGGTCGTCTGAATCGACCATTCAGTACCATTCCACCGCTCAGCCAGTGTGTCCCACACGCTTGAGCTATTGAGGTACTGCCCCACCGCCGTGCAGGCAGAGGCGGAAGTGCATGATACTGAATTGAGTTCACTTTCTTTCGCACCCGATGGATTTGGCGAGGACTGGAGCAACCATTCTGAGCCGTTCCACTTCTCTGTGAGGGTAACTCTGGTGCCAGAGCTGTTCTTGTATGAGCCGACACCAAAGCAGGAAGTGCTTGATGCACACGATATGCCTTCCATCCACGAGGCTGTAGCGCCACTTGGATCGGGAAGTCCCTTGATAGACCAAGCTGTTCCATTCCACTGCTCTGCGTATGCGGCGTGAGCACGTCCTGGCTTTGCATAGTTCGCCACAGCCATGCAGAAGGTCGATGACGTGCAAGATACGCCGGTCATCGTGCTTTCGGTCGCGCTCGGTTCGAGCGGCGTCGGCTCGATCGACCAACCTATGACGTGAGGAATCCCATCAGGTGTTCCAAGGCCAGTGGGTCCGTCGTAGCCGACCTCACCGTGGCACAAGTATTCTTCAGTACACGTACCATTGCTGCCAGACGTGACGTCGAACAGAGCACTTGTGTCCTGATAGAAGGCTTCGGCGCCCAATGCTCGTGTATGTTCACTCGCGTGTGCCTCAACGCCCGAGACCATCGGCGATGCTGCGCTCGTACCCCATACATTTTCCCAGCCTGGGTATTCGTATGAATCATAGACGGACACGGGTGATTCTCCAGAAGCATCCGCGGCGACATCGTTGTTGGTGCGGTGCGTGCAGCCTTTGTCGGTCTGCCATGCTGGCTTGGTCTCATAGGCGCTGCAACCGCTGCCAGTTCCACTCCAGACGGTCTCTGACCAACCACGCGAGTTTTCCGCTTTTTTGAGAGTGGTACCCCCGACGGCTATAACATACGGGGAGGACGCCGGATACTCGACGCCATAGCCATAGTCGCCAGCAGAGAACGTGGTCGGTATACCTGGATGATTGAAGTAAGCATTTTCTGAAGTATCTTCGGAGCGCTCAGCAGCCCCCCAGCTATTGCTGACCTCCGTTGTGCCTTTGTAGGAGGCTGCCTCGGACTCCGCTTCGTCCAGGTTTTTAAACGAGTTGCTTTCGGCCTCGACCAACAGAATATGACATTCTTGGCATGTCGCCGAGACCATATCCAAATCCAGGGATATCTCTAGGCTCCAACCGTATTCATTTGTCGGGTAGTTTTTGGTTTCCCCTTTTTGATTAATCTTCTTAAAGCACCCATTTCCTTCAGTGCATTTGGGGAGGCCATAGTGTTCCCGGTACACTTTCAAGTCTGATTCCGCGTTAGGATCATTGAAGGCGTCGACTATCGCCACGGTTTGACCAGATCCGCCCGTTTCAGGCAGCTTGTATGCTTCACGGAGGTTCGTCGGATCGAGTCCTTTCAATTCACCACCGCCTTCGAGATTCGGGCTGAGTTTTGGCCTGGCACCCGGAGCCGGAGCCATTGCCGCACAAGCATAGTGACCAGCTTCTTGCGGACACACGGTATCTGTTGTTTCCCCCGCGAATGCGACCTGCGGCAAGACCGATCCCAGCAGTCCACCCGCGAAGATAAGCAGGCAGGCCAAGGGGGCCTTGCGACGATTGCGTACCGACATGCGACTCCTCATTCTTCCTCCATTGCTCGTTGGCGATTGGCAGTTCGACGATTGTGGCTGAACAGTTCTAACTTCTTATCAGGCTACGACGAGGCTGTGGGCGACCAATGTGGTCGGTCATACCGACCACATTGGTCGGTTCGGTGTTCGATTCGTCGTCAGCGGCGAGTTCCGCCAAGCGGAGCGCAACGTCCAGCTCCCCGAGGCATGTGTGGAGCGGACGGTCGAGCAGCTTCTCCGTTTTGCGTAGGCGGCTCCCAACGGTGTGTCCGCGGACTTCCAGAGCGGACGCCGCTGAGGACTTGTTGCATTCAGCGTCTATGTAAGCCCGTAGCGTCTCAAGCAGATGCCCACTATCAGGACGGCTACAAAGCGGTGACAGGAACTCCTTGAGCCACGTCGCCACCGTGTCATTCTCCAACGCGGCTGCCAATAGCGGCCTATCGGCATACCGCACAACCCTCTCCGATCTGCGCCGTGCCAGCAGCAGCGCTCCCCTGGCTTCCCGGTGCGTTTGGCGCCATCCATCAAGCCCCCTTCCGAGCCCGCCGATCGCTAGCGACATATCGGTAGCTCTGCCGACCGACAACAAGCGCTCGACATCAGGGACCTCCAGCTTCCGTGAGGCACCGAGCCAGGCCCATATCGTTCCGTCGTCGCATGGAGCTGGCAAGACTTCGCAACCAAGACGAGCCTTCACGCGCCCGAGAGCATCCTGAATCCCGGTCCCTGTGGCTATCACGCCGAGGTGCCAGGACGCATGTAGGTCGTAACCCAGCTCGGCCAGTTCGGCGAACTCGACGGGCTTCTCGGCGAGTAGCCTCTGCACGATCTTCGTCCGGTGTTGGTCGGGTAGACGGGTCATCCGCTCGCGCTCCTCGACGTGTTCTCGTTCGATCGCAGCGATCAGACGTTCCAGTAGCGTCTCTTGCGTCCTGCGAAGGTCGTGCAGCGCGGTTCCGTCGCCTGAGAGGCCGGCGCGTTCGGCCTCGTCCGCGATGAACTCACCGAGCCGGCCGTGCCCGGCGACGTAGCGGCGTATCACCGTGCCGGGCTCCACGCCCGCGCGGGCTGCGCGACGCGCCTGGACGCCCGCCTCTGGAGGGATCGACCTCGGCCACGTCGAGTCTTGCTCGATCGCTTCCAAGCCGAAGTCGAGGACCGCGCTCACCGCAGCCAGTAGCCCTGCCCGATACGCCGGGTCTCGGCCGTCCGTCGAGTCGGGCACCGCCTCCAGAATGCGCGCGTGGATAGCCTGGACGATCTCGGGCCGGCGCGCTCGCAGTCGCGCGACAATCGTGGCGCGCAGCTCTCCCCGCGCCTTGGCGCCACCGCGTTCGCCGACGCTCATAGCCGGTCCTGTTCGAGCGCGCCGATTGCAAGCCTCGCCGTGGATCGGTCGGCGTAGTCGGATGGCCGCGCGGGTTGCCGGGCCACCATTACCGTGTCAACGCGGCCGCTTCGAGCGCGCCGATAGCTTCGATGGTCCAGCAGAACTCACGCGGCAGCTCCACGCGCCAGGGACCGACGATGCCGTACAACGGCTCCCATGCGCCGACACCGAGGCGCAGCGCGACAACCAAGATCGGCCCCGTACGGAGCGCCGCCCTGGCCAACTCGCCACGGCTGCTGAGCACCACCGCTTCCAACTGCTCCATGCGCACCTCAGTAGTATTCGCCACGCTGCGTACGGAAACCGCGCCACCAAGCGCGCGTCGTCATCTGGTTGAGCCTTGAGCGCTCGGCGCGCTCCTGCGCTTGGCGCTCATCCAGACCGTCATCGGCAGCTTCCCAGCCCAGGCGGAAGGCTCGCGCCATGTGCCACTGCGTGTACGGGTTGTGCTTGTCGGTGTCCGTGCTCAACGCGCCACGCTAGTGTCGGGATCGGCCAACTCGTGACGGCTTGGCCCGCAGCGGCGGTCGGGAGGGCGGATGAGTCGTGGCGGCTCTCTCCGGGCGGCGGTTCAGGCCGTCGACTTGCTCTTCAACTGCTTTCACGAACTCCCCGAACTCAGCGACCTTGGCCGAGGCGGCGTCGCGCATCGCCTTTCGCGTCTTCTTCGGCATCTCATCGAGTTGTTCCATCAATATGCGGTGCTCGTCCTTCAGTCCCTTGACGACATACGTTCCGCCGATGCTGAGGTTGACGACGACATCGCCCTGCACGGCGTTCTCTTTCAGGCCGATCTCGGCGAGGAGTGCGTAGGTGGTGAAGAACGTGTGCAGCGGCGCGAGGTAGGCGCCGTCCGGTGCATTGCCGCCAAACTCAAGCGCCAGGCTGGATAGCTGCTCGGCCGCGTATCCCCACTCTCCGAACAGGCTGCCGCGAAGGTAGGAGACGAAGCTGGGGGGTACGGTGAGCTGCGTGTTCATTGCCGGGAGGCGTGGGTGCCCCGCTGCCCACTCTCTACAGAGGGCACCCACGCTCTCTCCCGGTCGCACGCCAGGGCAGCGCCCGATTCCCTTGCCTGTCCCTCGAAGAACGCGGGCCGGGCAGGAAGGCCCAGCCCGGCCCGGTAGCCCCCGCTTGTTGTGCGTCCTCGACGTGCGAGTGGCACGGGCGGGAGCTCGCAGCCGGCGGCGAGTCGGACTGTGGAGCCTCTGTCCAGCCCGCCGCCGTTTTGTCCTTGGAACACACGACGGCCAAGCACGCGGCCGTGGCTTCCCTCGCCCTGAGTATTGAGGGCCGCCCCCTTCGGTACAGGTTGAAGGGGTGGTTTGCCTGTCAGCCGGTCGCGTTCGCCGGCCCGTTGGACGCAGTGCGTGGTCATCGCCGACCCGATACTGCCGACCGTCGCGCTCGGCGGCAAGGCCGGGATGGGCATAGTCTCAACCCGGACGATTGATGGCGGCAGACAGCCTCGATCGAGATTCACAGGTGCCGCGCCGGCGCGCTGTGGGACCGATGGCGCGTGGCGTGGCGGACGCCGAGGACGATCATGGCCGGCATCCCGAGGCCGCCGATGGCGTCGATGATGCTGTCTCTGGCCGGGCGTGCGTGCGACGTGGAGGCAGCGCGCGAGGCGAGGTACAGGCTCGACATGCCGGCCAGGATGAGCGCGTGGCTCGCTCCGTCAGGGAGCGCTCGGGCCTGGCGCGCGGCCTCCAGCGCGAGGGCACGCATTCGCTCGGCTGCCGCCTCGGGTGAGCCGTAGTGCCCCACGAGGCTGTGCTGCCCGGTGAGCAGGTCTTCAGGGCGATCGACCAGGCTGTCGAGGAGCGTGTGCAGGGAGCCGATCCACGGGAAGTAGGCGTGCTCGATTTCCGTGGCCTCCTGCCGGCTGAGAGTGGGATCGGCGGCGGCGGCGATGAGCGCGAAGATGCCCATTGAGGACCCGCACGCGGCGCCCACCTCCCACCAGCGGAGGTTGGTGTCAGGTGGTGTGGCGGCCGACGCCCACGCGGCGAATTCGCACGGCCGGGTGATGAGGGCCTGGTACTCGACGATTCGGTGAGCGTCGCGCTGAACGAGGTCGCACACCGTCCCGTAGCGCGGGAGGGCGAGGAGCGCCGAGCGTGAGGCATCGACCAATGCTGCCATGTAGCCGCAGTCGTCGTGGTGGAGGTGGTGCGCGTAGTAGTGCTCGTGTGGTGCGCCGGGTGTCACTGCGACGAGCAGGGAGGAGTGGAGGTCGCGGGCGTTCGCTACGCGGTCACGGCACGGCTGCTCAACGAGCGTGTCGGCGAAGTCGTAGATGGCCTGCCACGCGAGCGCGGCGCGCGTGACGGTCAGGCGCTCTGCGGAGGGGACGAAAACGGCGAACGCGGCGGCACCCTCAAGGTTGCCCCACTTCGTTTCCAAAGTTTCCAGCGCGAGAGTGCGAAGGGCGGGGTCGGCGATCGTGGTGGCTCGGCGTCGCCAGCGCCGAATCTCGTGGCGGGCCGAAGGGAAGACCGCAATCCAGTAGCGTTGTGCGGCGAGGAGGAAGGTCCGTGCGAGGGTTGCTCGATCAAGGGTCGAAGCCCGCACAGCGGATAGCTTGGCGCGCGGATCGCGTGCGTCATTCTTGAAAGCTGGTGGCCGCAGGGACGGTCGCCGCCTTGTAGCCGGGCAGGGCGACGACGGCAAGGGCGATCCCCGCGACGAGCAGGAGCGCGACGAATACCTGAGCCACCTCGGGTGAGAAGGGCGCGGGGAAGCCGGTGGCGATCCGCAGCCAGCGGTTTGCGAGGGCGTGTCCGTAGATGCCGAGGATCGCGCCGTCGGCGGCGCCGATGCCGAGCACGATGGCACTCTCCAGCAGCAGCGAGCGCCAGAGCTGCCAGCGGTCGAAGCCCTGCGTTTTGAGCGCCGCGAGCCGGTTGCGCCGCTGCCAGATCGCCGTGCTGAGCGCGGCGGCGAGCGAGAGCGCGGCCATGAGCAACAGCAACGTAGAGATGTCGGCGAGGCTGCGCAGGCCCTCGCGGAGGTTGTGCTCGAACTGCCCTACTCGTTCGTGGGTCGTCTGGACGCGAAGGCCCGTTGACGCGAGCGCCAGCGCGACGGCGCGGCGCCCGCCGGCCGGGGTGACGCCAGGCTTGAGGGTGACTTCCAGTGCCGCCGGGTTGATGGTCTGCCAGTAGCGCCGGTAGTCGGCGGAGTTGAGCGTGATGCCGCCCGGCGGCCATCCGACGTTCGTCGTGATCGCGGCCACGCGCAGCGGCGCCGGCCCTGCCGGGGCCGGCAGCGTGAACGAGCTGCCGACGTGCAGGTGGTGTTCGCTGGCGAAGCCTTCGGGCACCGCCGCCCAGCCGCCACGACGCAAGCGTTCGGTGGCCTGGCGCAGTTCGCCTCGCACCATCTGGCTCGCCTGGAGCATCCACGGGGCATCCGGCGACCGGGCGCGAATCCACAGACGCCGGGGGCCGTCATCGAGCAGGCCCCCCTGGTAGGTGCGCACCGACGCGACCCCCGGCACCCGCGCGACCAGCGCGGACAGGTGATCGGCGGCGAAGCTGGTGGTGGTCAGATCGTTCGTGCCTGGCGTGATCCACAGGTCGGCGGTCCCAAAGAACTGCACTGTCGCCGTGTCCAGCCCGCGGATCAGGTCGGTTCGTGCGCCCTCGATCGCCACCGCCCCGTAGATCGCCAGCGCCGCGACGGCGGCGAGCGCGACCGAGCGCGTGACCGTCGCCTCGGTTTCGATCACCGCGACCGACAACATGCTGCCCGCGATCCGCTTGCTGAGGGGCTTCAACAGGCGCGTGACCGTGGTGAAGGCGAGCGGGATCAGGGCGACCGCGGCGACCGCTAGCGCGATCCCGCCGAAGACTGTCAGGCCAGGGTCAGCAACAACGCCGATCGTCGTGGCGAGGATGATGAGAACGCCGACGTACCCGAGCCTGCGAGCGGTACTGGCGCGGATGCTCTGCCCCGGATCGCCCGGCGCGTGCAGCACGGCATCGACCGACGCGCCGGAGCGGAGATCGAGGACGGGCGAGATCGTGGCCGCGAGCGCCGCGGCGACGCCGCATCCGACGGCGATCGCCACCGTCGTCCAGTGGACTGCCTGGTGTTCGCTGACGGGGAACGCGACCTCCAGGTAGATCGGCGACTGCGCGAAGATGGTGTGCGCCAGCACCTCACCGAGCGCGACGCCGACGAGCGACGCGACCAGGCCGAGCGCCGTGGCCTCGCAGGCCAGCATCGTCCTCACCTGCCGCGAATCGAAGCCCACCGAGACCATCTCGGCAATCAGCCGGCGCCGCTCGGGCACGGTCAGGAGCATCGCGTTCAACGCCAAGAGGAACCCGACCATGACGCTGATCCCGGCGAACAGCCGCGTGGACTGGCTCGTCGGCTTGGCGGTCTCGCTGAGCAGCCGCCATTCGTTGTCCGCCGGCTCGACTTCCACTCGCCCGGCGGCGAGGCGCCGAAGCTCCCCGGCCACCCGTTGCTGCGCTCCGGGATAGGTGCCGATCAAGACCTGCGTAACCCGTCCGGGCTCCCCGGCGAGCGTCTGCGCTCGCCGCAACTGCGCCACCGCGAGACCGCTTTGCGCGAGTGCCCCGATCGCGCCGCTGTTCAACACCGCCCGCACCAGCACGCGATGGACCCGCCCGTCGGTCAGCAGCGTGACGACGCTGCCTGTTTTCGCGCCGATGGCTTCGCCCACCACCGAGGGAAGCCCGATGCCGCCGGAGAGGACGGCCTCGCCGGCGCCGAGGTCTTGGGTGGCGGCGCCCCCGAAGCCCAGCAGGCCGGCCGTTACGCCGACCAACTGGATCGACTGACGACCGCTCGGCCCGACGATGACGCCGTTGGTGCGTAGCAGGTAGGCGGAATCGTGGACTCCGTTCAGTCTGCTTGCCCGTTCGGCGAGCTGTTCGCTGAAGCCCTCTTCTGAGCGCGCTGCGAGCTGGAGCTGCGCGGAGCCGATCACGGCGTTCAGCACTTCGCGGGCAGAGCCCGTCGCTGACGTGTTGGCGACCAGCACGCCGAAGACCAGCGCCACCCCGACCGCGATCCCGCTGCCCGCCAGTAGCTCTTGCATCGCGTGATCCCGTAGCCGGATGCGATACATACGCACCAGGGCGCTCACGTTCAGACCGCCGATCCTCGGATGCAGGGAGCGCGCGCTCATTTGGCGAGCGCGACCAGCTCGGCGTTCAGGCCGTCTTCGATGTGGCCGTCGCGCAGCGTGTAGACGCTATCCACGAACGCCGTGGCCTGAGAATCGTGGGTGACGATCACCGCCGGGATCGCGCGATCGTGGCAGATGTCCCGCAGCAGCCCGAGCGTTTCCCGGCTGCGCTTGGAGTCCAGGTTGCCGGTCGGCTCGTCAGTGAGTAGGAGCCGCGGCTCGTTGGCGAGCGCCCGCGCGATGGCGACACGCTGGCGCTCCCCCATCGAGAGCTGCGCGGTCCGATGGTCGCAGCGCTCCCCCAGGCCGACGCGCTGAAGCCAGGGACGAGCGGCGCGTTCCGCTTGGTCCATGCTCATGCCCTCGGCGATCAGCTTCAGCGCCGCGTTCTCGAGCGCGGAGCCGCCGGGCATCAGGTGGAAGGACTGGAAGACGAAGCCCACGTCGCGGCGGCGGTACTGCGCGCGCTCCCGCGGCGCAAGCGACGAGATGTCACACCCGTCGAAGTGGACCGTGCCGGCGTCCGGGGTCATCAGCCCCGCCGCCAAGAGCAGGAGCGTCGTCTTGCCCGAGCCCGACGGGCCGTACACGGCCGCGAACTCGCCCGGCGCAACGGTGAGCGACACGCCATCGACCGCCCGGACTGGCTCGGCTCCGGCGCGGTAGTGCTTGACCACCCCGCGCAGCTCCAGGGTCACGAGGCCGGAGGCGCCGCGCCGGCCCGCCGGAACGCCAGCACCTTCCGCCGCGAATCCGAGGAGCGCACCCGGCCGTTCTTAATCGTCAAGACACGCGGCGCACCTTCGATGGCGGCGGCCTGCGCGGAGGCGATCACGACCGCGAGCTGGCGGTCACGGCCGAGGGAACGCAGCAGCGCATACAAGTCGCGGGCCTCGCTGGGGCTCGTCAGGATCGCCGGCTCGTCCACAAGCAGCAGGCGAGGCTCGCGTACGAGCGCGCGCGCCAGCTCGACACGGATACGCTCGGCCAAGTCCAAGCGATCGGTCATCCAGTCCTGAACCTCCTCGGCGCCGACGCGCCGGAGCATCGGTCGGGCCGCAGCTTCGGCGTCGCGGAAGCTCAGGCCACAGCCCACCAGCGGAAGCGCGACGTGCTCAACCACCGGGCGGCGCACCGTCGGGCTCCACTCGCCCAACGCGAGCGCGATCCCGCCACGCCGACGCTGCTTCGCCTGCTCGTCCATCGACATCGCGGCGATGTCCTCGCCGTCGAAGACGATCTCCCCGGCATCCGGCAGCTCAACGCCTGCCGCCAGACGCAGCAACGTGGACTTCCCCGACCGTCGCACACCCCACAGCCCGACGTGTTCGCCGGGGTCGATCTCGAACGACACGTCGGCCAGCACGGGCACCGTCCGCGAACCGTCCGGGATGCTCTTGGAAACGTTCCTGAAGGAGAGCAGCGACATCCCGCCAGCGCTCATTGCGACCGCGCGACGAACTCTTCGATGTCCTGGCGCAACTCCTCGACCCAGGCTTTCTCGGCGTCCAGCCGTTTCGACACCGAGGCGCGAACCTGGCTCATCACCAGCCCCAGCCACGAGACGGGCGGAACATCCACAGCGGCGTTGGCCTCCAGGTCCGCGATCAGGTCTTCCTCATACCGGTCCAGCAGCTTCAAGACCGTTGGCGCCTCCTCTTCGCGCGAGAACGCAAGGTGCGCCTGAATGTCTGCGCGAACCAGCGTCATCAAGATGGGCGCCTCCATCCACCCATCACGCGCCTCCAACGCCGCGGGCGTCGGGAAGTAAACCGTCCGGTCATTTTTGGAGGCTCTGCGACGCGCCTTCGAGTCGCCCGGCATCTCTTCAGACCGCACGAGCCCGGCCTCCTCAAGCTCTTTGAGCAGCGGGTAGAGGTGTTTGGCGTAGATGCGCCAGCTCGGCCCCAGCCGCAACTTCAGACGGTTAGCGATTTCGTAGCCGTAGCCCGGCCCTTCGAGCAGCACGGCGACCACCGCCGCCCGCAGCGGCGAGCGCTTACCCAACTGCGGCTTCTTCTTCTCTTGCGCCACGGACTCGAACTAGACGATCCTCAGAGATTGCAGCCTACATGCTGCGGCCGGGGTCTGCCAGCCGTGTTTCTGATTCGCGGAATGCCTGGAGCGGTGGCGGCACGGTTTGGGGAGCGCAACTCGGCTTTGGCACGAAGGCCAGGGACGACCCATACTCTGAACGCCACCATCCTATAGGTTTCCTGCATGTGGACATATCCCAAGACCGCAAACTTGCCCGCATGGCGATCCCTGTTCGTAGCCGCCCTGTTGGGCCTGGCCGGGCTCGCGTGCGTGGGCGCGGCTGACGCATCATCGGTGCGCGCGAGGGCCGCACGCACGCTCAACGTGACCGACGAAGCGCACCTGCGCCTCGTCAACACCGCAGGCGAAGTCCTCGAAGAGGAAGGCCCCGCCACCGGGGCGCTCCCCGGCAAGGTCCACGTCCGCTTCACGGTCGGCGCGTCGGTCACAGGCACCTTCGTCTTCTACCCGCGCGGCGGCGGGTCGATCACCGGCCACGGCTCTGCCCGGCTGCACTCCACCGGCACGTACTCCAGCTTCGGCGGGACGCTCACCGTGAGCCACGGCACCGGCCGCTACACACATGCCCACGGCAGCGGCGGCCTCTACGGCACCGTCAACCGTCGCGCCAACGACGCCTTGGTGGTCCAGACCACGGGGAAGCTCTCGTACTGATGACCATTCGGCCGACGCCGAGCACGGGACGATGGACCATCCTGGCCGTCCTCGCCTGCGTCGTCTGCCTGCCCGCCTCGGCGGCTGGCACGCCCTCGGTCACGCTCAAGGCCAGCCTTCGCCCCGAGCGGTTGGGCGCCGGCACGACCATCAAGTTCGCTTTCTCGATCGCCTACCACGAAACACCCAGCCCGCTTCGTGTCATGGAACTGCGCTATCCATCGGACCTCGGCATCGGCACCAGCGGCCTCGGCCTCTCCACCTGCCGAGCCGCAATCCTCGAAATGGATGGGCCTCCCGGCTGCCCCTCAACCTCCGTCATGGGCTACGGCGCCGGTCTTGTTGAGGTTCCTTTTGGCCCTGACACCGTGTACGAGGGAGTACGGCTGACGACCTTCATGGCGCCGTTGCAGCACGGACACCTTGGGCTTCTCTTCTACGCCGAGGCAGACACGCCCGTCTCCGCGGAACTGGTCTTTCATGGCGTCGTACTTCCCGCGGATGCACCGTTCGGTGGCGACCTCGCCACAAGCGTGCCGCTGGTGCCGACGTTGCCCGGAGCGCCCGACGCGATCCTGGCGAAGTTCGCAACGACCCTCGGCCCCGAACGCATCACGTATTGGGAATACAGCCAGGGTCGCTACATCCCGTACCACCCGCGCGGCATCCAGCTCCCGCCACGGTGCCCTCATGGGGGCTTCCCGTTCGCTGCCGCTTTCACCTTCGAGAACGGCGTCCACGCCCGTGCTCGCGCGGGCGTACCGTGTCCTCGTACTGATACGCGGCGTCGCCGCTGAGCCCAACCCACTGAGCGCTGACTCGCGGGTTACTCCGGTGCCCACTCGTCGGGCGGCGCTCCGGGTGTCCAGGTCTTCGTGACGCCGCCGCCCTCTTGGCGGAGGGTGTGGGCGTAGTCGTTGAGCTGGGTTTGGAAGGCGAGCTCGTCGCGTGGGTCCACGCCGGCGTCGTCGAGCTCTGAGCGCCAGGTCGCTAGCGCGCAAAGCATCTCGGTGTGCTGCTCGTCGGTCCACCAGTCGTCTTTGAGGTTCGCCAGGGCGCGGGGGTAGCGGCCGTGTAGCGCGACGATCTGGCCCCACATTTCTTGGCGCCATGTCGGGTCGCCGCCGTAGGGCTCAAGCCAGCGCGCGCGATCCCCGCCGCCGCCGACGATTATGGGTGCTTGTCGGAGCTGGCGGACCTTGCCGTCCTTGGCTGCTTGTGCGATGCCGGTGCGGACAAAGAGCCCGGCGAGCGTGGCCTGCCGTTCGCCGGTGTTGGCGGCGAGCTCTGCGAGCTGGTCGGCTTGGGGGTCGGATAGGACTATCTGGATCTTGCGGCTCATCGTGTTCGCTCCTGACCGCGGTCTGGTTGTTGGACGATGCGGTGGATGGCGCGCGCGAGTCCTGGGATTGGCCGTTGGCGGCTCGGTGCGAGCGTCGGCCGGTAGCCCGTGCCGTATTCCATGTCGGGCAGCTCGGGGTGCGCGAGCGAAGGTGTCTGTGCGTGGCTGTGACGCATCTGCTCGGCAAGGCGAGCGATGCGGTCGGTGTCTTGTCCTTCGATGCCGAGGTCTTGGCGGGAGACGAACCAGTTGGTGCCATGGCGGGCGCGGGACGCCTCGACGTAGGCGGGCTCCTTGCTTGTCTGCCATCCGCCGGTCACGACGAGCGTGCGGGTGACGGTCGCGCCCTGCGCGCGGTGGATGTGCTGCGCGTAGCCCAACCGCAGGCGGGCGAGGTCGTCCCCGGCGAATGTGCGCTTGCGCGCGGTGACATCGAACTCGACAAGGACGCCGCCGCCGGGGGTGATGTCGAGCACCTGGCCGCGACTGCCGTTCTCGATGCGTTCTTGGCCGGGCTCGTGGTGCTGGTCGATGAGCGCTACCCGGTCGCCGGCGCGGACGCCGTAGTGGACGCCTGGCACCGGGACTTCTGTCTCGCCTAGTTCGCCGCGCTGTGCGCGGAAGTGCTGGGCGCGGGCGTTCAGGCGGTGGATCTCCTGGTTTGAGGCGTCCGATATCAGCGCGACCTCGCTGGGGTCGTGGCGTTCGGTGAGCTTCGCCCACGCGCGGGCGGCCTGCTCGACTGCCTCGTCGCGAGTGTCTGCCATGTGAAGTTGCCCGCGGGAGTGGTAGTGCGCCATCGCCCTGTCCGAGCGGCCGGCGCGGAGGTCTGCCCATGCGCGCTGTTCGGCCGGGTCGAGTGTGCGGCGGATGTTTGATAGTTCCGCGCTCGGCGCGAGACGGGTCAGCCGCTCGAACATGCCGCCGGCGCCGATCGAGGGGAGCTGCGCCGCGTCGCCGATCGCGACGAGCTTTGACCCGGTGCGCTCCACGACATCCGTGAGCCGGTCCAGGCGGTCGGTGTCCGCCATCCCGGCCTCATCGAAGTAGACCGTCGTAGCGTGGTCGATGTCGAGCTGCCCCCGCTCGACGCGGGACACGAGCGCGTCCAGCGTGAGGGTCTGTCCGGCCAGTGCCGGACTGTCCTGTCCGAGCCTCTGCGCGGTGGACCCCGACACCGCGATCCCCAGCGTGCGATGTCCGGTGTACTGCTCGGCCCTTGCGGCAGCGTCGATCACCACGCCCTTGCCGGTCCCGGCTGGGCCGACAAGGATCGCGCCGCGCTCGGCGCCGGTGATGATCTGCAGCGCGTTGGCCTGCTCGCCTGTGAGCCGGCCGCCGATTCGCTCGGCGAGCTCGTCGCTGGCGATCGTGCGAGCGCTCTCCCCCACGTCCCGGCCGGCGCCATGCGCGAGCACGGTGAACCGTCGCTCGATCGCCTCCTCACGCGCGCGAACCGTCAAGGTCGTCATCAGTCCGCCCTCCAGTGGCAGGACACGCCGCTCGGCGATCATCGTCTTTGAGAACGCGAGCGCTTCGTGTGGCGAGAGGTCGCCGACGGACTGCTCCAAGAGGACGGCACGCAGCTCGCGGGGCTCGAACGTCGCGGCGCGCTCGGTCAGTCGCTCCTCAACGCGATCGGCAAGTGGCCGGCGATTCTCGAGAACGCGCTCAGCCTCACTCGGGCTGCGCTCGGTCGGGGCCTCGAAGCGCGCGGCGGTCTCGTTCCACACGAGCTGCAGGTCGGCCTTCGTGACGAGCACCTTCGCCTTGCGGTTCTCCAACTTGAGCTGGCGCAGCTCCCCGCGCTCCGGCGCCCGGCCCCACTTCGCGCGGAACCGCTCGGCGGCCCTGGCGACCTCGCGGCTGCGCTGGGAGAAGGCGTCCAACATGCCGCGTGGCACGCCCTCGATCTCGAAGTAGCGGCCTTCCTTGCCGGTGCCGCGTTCGATCTTGTAGCCGCGCTCGGCGAGCTCGTGCGCGAGCGCGGAGCGGTAGTACGCGCCGACCTCGCGTGCGGAGCGGAAGATCGGTCTGGAGGCGACAGCGACGAGCCGGCCGTCCTCGCGGATCGCGCTCGTGATGACGACATGGCTGTGGAGTTGCGGGTCGGGCGCGTCGCCCTCCATGACGCCCCTCGCGGTGGTGTGCCGGTACTCCGCGGCAACGAGGTCGACGGCGTGCTCCTCGACCACTTGGCCGTTGTAGCGTCGGCGCACGGTCGGCACCGTCTCGGTCAGATGAGCCATCGCGTCGGTCACGGCGGCGGCGTGCGCGGCCTCGATCTCGCGGCGCTCGTGCTCGTCGCCGAGCGCCCACACCACGGACACCGACTTGGGGGCTGAGAAGGTCAGGTCGATCCCGCCGCCACGTCGGCCATTAGAGCCCTCGCGTCTGAGCCATTCGCCGGTGCGTGGGTGGCGTCCCTCCATGAGCGCGATGAACTCAGGACCGTCCACCCTTGCGCCCTCGATCCCGAGCCGGGCGAGCGTGTCTGGCGTCGCGAGCCACTGGCCCGGCGCCTGCGTCGGCTCGCCCTCGGGGCTGAGGTAGTAGTCGCCGCGCTCGGGCGCGATCGTCTTGCCCTCCAGATACCGGGCGTACCCCCCGCCTTTCCCGGCGGCGATGCTGGCTGCGGTCATCACATGGGTTATTGACCGTGAGCGGCCCAAAACGGACAACGAATTGCAAAGTCATCGCACAGCCAGGGCACAGCCGATGCTTCTATGTTTGTCAAGTTTCGCTATTTGCGGGATTTGGCGGTGAGGCTTGGAGTAGTCGGTAGAGGTGGCGTGCGGTGTAGCGCTTGAGGCATCGCTTGATCTCTCGGGTGCTGCGTCCTTCGGCTTGTCTGCGGGCGGCGTAGGCGCGTGTGCGGGCGTCGTCGCGCATGCGGCAGAGCACGATCGTGTGTAGGGCTCGGTTGAGTTGTCGGTCGCCTGAGCGGTTTAGGCGGTGGCGCACGGTTTGTCCTGAGGACGCGGGGATCGGAGCTACTCCGGCGAGTGAAGCGAAGGCGGCCTCGGAGCGGATGCGTCCGTGGTGGGAGTAGGCGCAGAGGATCTGTGCTGCGACGATCGCGCCGACACCCATCTCGACCAGCAGCCACGGCGCGAGGTCGGTGACGATTGGCTTGATCTCCGCTTCCAGTTCCTGTGCTTCCTCTGCAAGCGCGAGCGCTCGTCGGGCGCTCGCGCGGATCGCGATCGTCGTCGCGCGCTGTTCGCTGTCTTGTGTTGGGCTGATGCGCAGCCGAGCACAGCGCGTGAGCTGCTCGTTTGTGGACAGAGAACGCAGCCCTTCGCGCAGGGCTGGTGCTGCTGAGACGAGCAGTCCCTTCATCAGCGTGATCGCCGCTCGCTTGGAGCGCACCGCGCTGTCGCGGGTGGCCAACAGCACACGCAGTGCCTCGCGCTCTCCCCGCTGGCGGGGCCGCGCGAGATGCTCGCGTGTGAGCGCTTCGCGCGCTGCACGGATCGCGTCGAGCTCATCAGACTTGGCACGGTCACGGCGCGCCGGGCGGCGAGGACGGTCGACCTCGAGCACCAGCTCGCCCTCCCGCTGAAGGAACACCGTCAGTCCCGCGCCATAGCTGCCCGTTCCCTCGACGGCCCACGCACGGCGCCCGGGGGCCCTCTCCCGCGCGAAGCGCAAGAGTCGCCTGTAGCCACGCTCGTTCGCGGCGACCGTGATCTGTCCCTGCACGACCGCCGTGTCCGCGGCGAGGATCGCCGCGGAGTGCGAGTCGCGATGCGTGTCGATGCCGAGCACATGGTCGGCCTGGTCTGCCAGCATGAAATACGACCTCCTGTTCCTGGGGGTTTGTCTGTCGGTGCTCGGCCTGGGCATCGGAACCGCGAAGGGCAAGACTGTGATGAGTCACGCCCCACACAACGGGGCGGACAGGCTTCTGATCAGGCCACAAGCGGAGGCCAGGCCGGGACCGGCAGCAACAGACGGACAGATCGGGACAAGAGCACCCACGCCAAGCGCAGGGCCAGTGCATATGGGGGTCACGTCCATCGCCACCGGGGCCAGCCTGAACACCAGACCCGACGTTCCCAACGTGGGGAACGTCAACTACAACGCAGTCGCTGAACGCACCTTCACGACACAGCAATTGCTGTGCACACACTCACAGTGCATCTAGTCTGTTCGGACGTGGTGCTGTACGCCGGGCGCGGCGAAGCCGAAGGCGAAGACGCGCAGGCCGAAGGGTCTGCGAAGGCCGCCGCGAAGCGGTGGCCGTGCTGGCTGCGGCGAAGCCAGCAGTCCAGCGAGCAGACCCGTAGGCCGTAGGCGTGCAGCACCGGGTTCGATCAGAGAGCCGACCGCAGGGGGGCTCGGTCACAGCGGGCGAAGCCCGCGCATCGGTATCTCGCAGTTGCCGTAGAGCCGGGGCCGCGGCTCCAACGGCAGCACGCGGCGCCCGCGTGTTCGCCGGCCGCAGGCCGTCGTTGGCCGGGCGCGAGCCCGCGCGAGGACCAGCCGCCGAGCGTGCCGGTGAGCGTCAGCGAGCGGCGAGCCGGGCTACGGCCGCCGGACCTTTGGGGTCGGCGAGGCGAGCGGGGCGGCGCCCATCTTCATCGCGTTCCGACCTCGAAGCGATAACCGCCGACGCTGACGAACAGCGTCCATCCGCGGCGCTCGACACCGCCGTGACGGCTGCGGTTCCGCATTAGATGTAGCGACCACGGATGCCAGCCACGGTGGCCTCGGCTGCTGTGGAGCACACGCGACTGGGACACCCAGTGCGAATTGCACCTCTGTGTCTTGTAGGTCTGCATCATCTTCTCCTTTCACGCCCGGAGTGCCCCATCAGGGCACCGTCCTTTCGGGTCGAACAGCCCCGCCCAGCGCGGGGCCTACCCCGACCCCCGCACGCGGAGCGTGCGACCATCGGGGAGGGTGGCCCCGCAGCGCCGTGGCTGGACAGCGGCTCGAACGCCGCAACGCGAGCAGGCCCGTAGGCCGTAGGCGTGCAGCGCCGGGGTCGATCAGAGAGCCGAACGCAGGGAGGCTCGGTCACAGCGGGCGAAGCCCGCGCGCGCTACTCAGCCGTTCGTGTTCGGTCGTGTGCCAGCCGATCGTGAGACCCCCTCGTGTTCGCCCAGCCGAAGGTTGCTGGGCTGGGCGCGAGCCCACGGCGAAGACCTTCGAGTCGAGTGGGTCAGTGAAGCGTCAGCGAACTGCCCGCCGGCGTGCGTTGGTGGTCAGCGCCAGCGTCGTGCGAGTCACGCGGAAGTTGATAGACACCTTCCTCCGCAGCGAATGGAACCCGGAAAGTCCGACCAAATTGACGGCGGGGCGGTCGGTCGAGTGGCGTTTGCGGGGGGAAAGTGGAGTAGAGTTCAGGGATCATTGGTTTCGACAAGGTTTGGACGGTCCTCTGCATCGCGGCGACAACCATCGGCGTAATGGTGGCCTATGTGTGGTTCGGAGGCTCACTGTGGTACGCCTTCCTCTGCGTCGTGTCGCTCGGTGGCGGCATAATTTTGATGATGATGTGGCGGGCTTTCGTATTGGGGCAGCGAAGCCGTGGCGGGCACAACCTGAGCCTCGACGAGAGCACAGGGCGTAAGGAGGACCGTCGCGTCGGCAGGTAGCGGGCTGCAAATGGGCGGGCGGACGGCTTGCCGGGGCCGGGCGTGAGCCAGCCCGAAGGCGATCCCGTCAGCGGATGAGCTGGCGGCGGCAGCGAGCAGGCGGCGGGCTCAGCGATCCCGCTGCTCGTGGTAGTCGGACGTGCGATGTCGGATGCGCCGACGGTGCCCGGAGCGCACGAAACAGGTGGTGCAATAGCCAGCGTCGCGGGCAGCGGCGACCTCGGCTGCCTGCCGCTCGCGCCAGGTGCGAGCGTAGGCGCTCATGTGCTCCGCCTGCGCTTTGCGTCGCGCGGCTTCACGCTCGTGCTCGGCTTGCTGCTCGCGCCGGCGCAGGATCTCCTCCGGCTTCGTGTACGGGTTGGCCTCGCACATCGGGTTCGGACAAGGCCGCTCGCGATGAGAGGGTGAGACCGGGGCCTCGCAGAACGGGCAGGC
Source organism: uncultured Solirubrobacterales bacterium (assembly GCA_963701215.1). Classification (GTDB taxonomy): domain Bacteria; phylum Actinomycetota; class Thermoleophilia; order Solirubrobacterales; family Solirubrobacteraceae; genus Palsa-744. The sequence goes on along the minus strand of OY969580.1, from coordinate 1,374,383 downwards.
GTAACTTCCGTCAGGCCATGAGGACTTGACGGGTCGGGACTCGCCGAGACAGTTCGTGACTACCTCGGGTGTCGTGGTGTCGATCGCGTTCGCGCTCATACGACACGGCTCCCTTCCTTGGTCGGGTGCGCCCCGCCCCGCGCGGGGTCGCCGTGCCGAACCTCCGCACGCCCGGCGGGCGTGCGACGCTGGAGAGGGCGACGGCCCCACGCGGGATGAATCAAAGGTCTGCCAAGGCCGACCGCGAAGCGGCTGGCCGTGCTGGCTGCGGCGAAGCCAGCAGTCGAGACGCGCCTGTGGAAGACTCTGCGGTGGTGCGGGCGACTGACTGACCCGAAGTGCAGGCGTCAGGGGCTTGGCCTGCCGCGCGGCTTGGCCTTCGAGGCCGTTTAGATGCGCGCCCCCTTGTCGCCGCCCGCACCACCACGCTCCCTGGTAGTGGCGGGGAGGCGGCGGTAAACTCTGTCGTGCGATGGCGACGATGCCCCGACAAGTAGACCTTGGCCCTGAGACGTTCGAGCGGTTGAGCGAGGACGCGGCACGCCATCACGAGGACGTGAACAGCGCCGCCGAGCGCATCCTGCGCGAGCACCTGCCCGCAGGGCCAGACGCGGAGAGCACGCTTGCGACGCTCGCTCGCCTGCGCGCATTGCGGGCGCGGATGAAGCCCGGTCGCGGAGCGGTCGAGGCCGTCCGCGAAAGCCGCGCAGAGCTTGAGCGGCGAACGTCCTGAGCGGCACGGCTGCGGTGCGAGTCGTCATCGACGCGAACGCGCTCGTCGCGCTCGTCGCGCGCGAGCCTGAGAGCGAGGCGGTCGAGCAGTGCATCGAGCGCTGGGCGCGCGAGGGTGTCGAGCTGCACGCGCCAGCGCTCGCGCGGTATGAGGCCGCGAACGTCCTGACGCGCAAGACGAGCATGGGCGAAATCGAGCAGAGTGATCTTCCGGCGCTGTGGGCCGAGCTTGAGGCCATGCCGATCGCCTATCACCCCCTCGGTGACGGTGCCGCGGTGATCGGCGTAGCGATCGAGCTGCAGCGGCGTAGCGCCTACGACGCGGCTTACGTCGCGCTCGCGCGCGAGCTGGACGCTGAGTTATGGACATTGGACGGCCCGCTCGCGCGCAACGCCGCAAGCCACGGGATGCCGGTCAACCTGATCCAATAGCCAGCGCGGCTTACAGTTCCACCTCGCACGGGCAGACGCGCAGCCCGTCGCGCGCGATGAGCGCGAGGACGTCGTTCTGCACCCAGGGCGAGGGGTGCTGCTCGCCGCTCTCGGGGACCTGGCCGATGCGGCGGGCGAGCCAGCTCGTCTCGCCGCTGACGCGCCCAGCACGGTCGCGCTTGGTGCGCCCGCAGCGCAGCGCGATCTCGCTCATGCTCAGGCCGCGAAACTTGACAGCACCACGGACAGCTTCGCGCAACCCACGATTCAGAACAATGGTGCTCGCCTGCAGGCGCTGCAGCTCCCCGTCGAGCGTGCAGGTGGAGCAGCTTGGGTCCTCGCGGTAAGCCGCAAGTGTCTCGATCGTGAGCGCCCGCGCCGGCTCGTAGTCTTCCAAGCGCGCGACGACATCGCGCAGCGTCACGGGCTCGGGCGGCTCTTGCTCGTCGTGGAGGCGCGAGCGTGCCCAGCGCAGCTCGGGCACGGAGCGGCCGGTCGTGAGCTCACGAATGCGAAAGCAGTAGCCCTCGCCATCGAGCAGCGGCGCGTGTTCGAGGACTGTGCTCGCGATGCTCGCCGGCGAGGACGCGGGCCGCGTCCGGGCGAGGTCGTCTGCGCTGAGCAGACGGCAGCGGCCCCGCCGCGTCTCGTCCGCGAGGTACATCTCGGCGATCATGGCGGCGTTCTCGGGCGGCTCGCTCGCCGCGATGCGCGCGACCACGCGACCGTCGCCTGCGGTGCGCGCAAGACGGTCAACGACGAACGTGCTCCCGTCCGGCCGCGCGAGGCCAACGAGTTCACGAACATCCTGTGTTTCGCGCTCAACGTACCGTCCGAGGCATGGCGCGCGCTCGCACGCCGGGGCGTCACAGACGGGTGGATCGGATGTAGCGGTGACAGTCATCGCCGACCTTCCTTTCACGGGTTCTGGCCCGCAGGGCGCGGGCCGTTGCCCTGACTCCCGCGCACGCGCAGCGTGCGAGAATCGGGAGGGGCACGGCCCGCCCGGCCCTCTCGCCTGCAGCGCCCCGATGCGAGAGCGTCAGCAAGCGCGAGCGGCGCAGCCTGCAACGCCGCCGGCCGCGGGTCGCCCGAGACCTACGCTGGGTATCGGGTATCCCTCGGCGCTGTCGAGCATCGAGTCGAGCAAGTTCACGAGCCCGTCGAGATGCCCCGGGTTCACCTTGACGAGCTGCGCGACCTCGGCAGGCGAGGCGGCGTTAGCGAGACTCAACAGCCAATCGCGCTGCTCGCGCAACAGGCCAACGTCGATCGTGCCGGGCGTCCGCAGGTCTGCCACGACGACCCGGCCAGTTTCGCCCTCGACGGTCGGCTGGTCCTCGCGGCCTGCCGCGGGCGAGATAGCGGAGGTGATGCGCTCCCAATCGCGCAGGTTGCTAGCGCCGCTCGTCGCGGCCCACTCTCGCGCGAGCGCCCACGGACGGCCGACGTCGCACGCCTGAGTAGCCTCGCCTGCGTTAACGAGTGCGAGCAGCATCTCGAAGGCGTGATGACGCGCGGACGCTAGGGCCTCGCGACGGTCGCGGTGTGGGCCTGGGCGGCCACGCTGCACTGCTGGCCTCGGCGCTTCGGCTGCCTCCTCGCACAGATGTTCATGTATCCCAACGGCGACACTCCTCGGCGCCGCCAGCGGGTCATTATCTCTTTTGTGTCCGTCGCTGGGGATATTCATGGCACTCCCTTCGTAACGTTGTTGTGAGCCCGCCGAGTGCGGGCCTTTGCCCCGTGCCGCGCACGCGCAGCGTGCGAAACTCGGCAGGGCAAGGCCCGCCGGCGAGACCCGGCGGATGCACGATCTAGGCGTCAGCGCCCGCCTGCGGCTCATTGGCCGGGCGGCGATGGCCGGTGATCTCGTGGTAGGGGTACTTGTCCGTCCACGAGTAGGGCGTCTTGACCGCGACCGTCTTCGCGTTGGCTTTGACGACGAGCTGCCACGCCCGGCCGCGGAGCTGCACGAGGTCGCCCTTCTGGATGTCGGCGCGGGTGTAGACACGCGCGCCGCTGCACTCGATCGCCTCCTGCAGAAACGCAACGTCTTCTTCGATGACGTGCTGGCGAGCGCGCAGCCGCTCGGCGTATTCGCCGGCGGCGCTCGCGCGGCGCCTTTCGAGCTGGCGCTGCTCGGCCTGAAGGCGGGCGACCTTGCGGCCCATCACGACCGGGCTCTCGCGGGCCTCTGCCTGCGCGCGTACTGAGTCCGAGCGCCCGGCCGCCCGGTCGGCGTTGTGGCTGTGCTCGATCGCCTTGCGCATGTTGCGGTCATGGCGATCAAGGTCGCGGCGATGGCGGCGCTCGGAGTGGTGGCCGACGAGGATCGGCTGCCCCATCGGGATCATCGCCACGATCGCGTTTGCGGCCTCGCGGCGCGCACCGTAGCGCTCGCGCTCCTTCGTCGCGCGCTCGGCGTGCGCGTCAGCGCGTTCATCGCTGGCGTCTTGCCGCGCCTGGAAGGTGCTGGCCGGGTCGTACTGCTCGATGTCCACTGTGACGGTAAAACCGGCCGTCCGCAGGGCAGCGGCGAGCGTGTCGATCCGCTCGTGACGCGGAGCGAACCCGCGGCTTTGGCGCATGTACCAAACGCCGAGATTGCGCGACCAGCGAAAGCCCGAGGCGCGCAGCGCGTCACGGGAACCATCACCGCGCGAGGTCCCGCTGACAAGCGTTCCCTCCTCGTTGGTGTGAGCAATGACGATGTGCCCGCCGGCTTCACTGTTCTGCTCGGGTGCTGTAAGCGTGCTCGACTCTGCGATACCCATGAGGGACCTACCTTTCTCTGAATGAGTTACAGGGACGGCCCTTGGCGGTGGGCCGTTGAGCCCGACCGACGGCACGCCCGTAGGCGTGCCAACCTGTAGAGGGCGACGGCCCGCCGACCAGACCCCTCTACGTCGGCGGCCCTGGCATTACGCCGCGGCCTGCTGAAGCTCGCGGCGAACGATGCTGCTCGCCATCGGGATCGCGTCCAGATCCCGTGCCTGCTCGATGTAGTCAGCAACGAGCGCCTTCAACGCCGAGTAGCCGTCCTGCTCCAGTTCGCGCTCAACGAGATACGCGCGCCCTGCGCCCGTTGCGGGTCGGTCGGTGATCCTCACGCTCCCTTTGATGCGCTGCCCATACAGGACGCGCTCCCCGCCACTGACGCTGTAGCGCCCCAGCTCCGTGAGCTGCCCCACCTGCGGCGCGGCCGGCGGGACTGCCTGCTCGGGTGCCGCCTTGCGCCAGCTCGCAGCCGAGCCGAAGCCGACGACCTCGCCTGGCTGAACGCCGGTCGCGTACACGAACTCGCTCTCGCTGGGCTCCGCCTCGATGTCGCTCGGCCTGATCGCCAGCTCGACGTGACCGGCCTCCTTCAGCGCCAGCAGCCGCTTGATTTCACTACTCGCTTGCGCGCGCGTCTTGGGAGGGGTGAAACTCGTGCCGGTCTGTTCGGCAAGCGAGCGGACGAATTGAAGCTGCCGTGAGGTCGGGTCGTTACTGCGTATGGCTGAGCTCATTGTTCTCTCCTGTTGGTCGGGGTTGAGCACGCCCCGGCCAAAGCAGGCCGGCAAGGCGGGTCAAGCCCTGTCCCGCCAGGGATCGCCGCAGGCGACGCGAAGCGCAGGGCTTTACGCGCCGCCAGAGCCGGTCTGCTGGCCTTAAGGGGTGCGCTCAAGCCCGACTGGAGAGAACCTGTGGTGAACTCGCCAGAGCCCCGATCCTCTGTTACTCGCCGTTCAGCGTCGCGTCGATCTTCGCGGCCATGACTTCCAACGCCTCCCGCACCACGGCCCGATCGTTATGCGAACGAGTGCCGTCACGTTCGGTGAGCAGTTCGACGTCAAACCAACCGTCGGTGATACCGGCGCCCCTCCCACCGGCGGGATAGGCCACGAGCATGAAGTCGTGCGCTTCATCGGTGTCGCGGGAATAACAGTCAATGGTGATACCCTTGGGAACTACCAGCGCTCCCGCCGCTTCGGCTTCTGTGAAAAGGGTAACGGCTTCGTTGCCTGGCCGGGTGTCACTCCAGCCGAGGTCCGGCACGGACATCTTCTCGGTGATCCGCTTCGGGTTCACTCTTACCGGCTCGCCGGTATAAGTGATCTGCAATGTGCGGCCAGCGTTGTTCATAGCGGCGCTCCTTCTCGTCGGGGTGAGTAGGCGCCCCCCATCAGCAGGCCCGTGGCCTGCTTGAATGTGGGTGCCTGGCCCGACGAAACGGCGTGTGTGTCGGGTCTGTGTCGAGCTGGGAGAGCAGTCGGTCTCGCCAGCGCACCGCGTACCTGATGCAGTTCGAGCATCGCTGGTGCCGGCAGGCGGGTAGCGGTGCGTCATAGCGTGCCTGTAGTGACCAGGCGGTCGAGTCCGCGGAGACCAGCGCACCGGCGCAACCGGGTAGACCGCGATGCTTGACACCGAAGGCGTGGAGTGCGAGACCGCCGGCGGCGAGCGCGTAGAGAATCTTCTCGACTTCGGGGGTGCCTTGACGGGTGCAGATCGAGCCGACGCCGACCCTTGGCTCTCGGGTGAGGTCAAAACCCCAGGCGCGGTACAACGCGGCGCAGCGCACATAGTCTGAGATACGCCAGCCCTGCAGGACCGGCGCGAACGGTAGATCGGGCGCGCGACCGCGCAGCTCGGCGAAGTTAGCGACGGTTCTGCGTTGATGCTCGTGGATGGTGAGTCCTGTGCGTTTGAGGATCGCGGGCTCACACATCCAGTCCATCGAAAACGCGAACTGCAACCCGCCTACCTCCTGTGCGTAGCGTCGCGTTGCTTCAAGGTACTCATCGACGCTCGTCTGCCAGCCTCCGTGCAGGCGCAGCTCAGTAAACCCGCCGGAGTCAAGCGCCCACGGTGCCGTTGCGCGCGGCAGCCGCGCTCGCCGCTTCAGGCGCCTGTGCGAGACGAACAGCGGCCCGACACCGCACTGGAGCCAACCAACTTCGTGCGTACCGAGAAAGAACGTCCAATCCTCGGGCGCCGGCGCGGGCAGTGGTGTCACCTTTTCACGGCCCGCGCCCGAGTTGACACCTTCGCTGCACCGCGCAGCGTGTAGGCGCGCTCTCGCCATGAACGGATGTGGTAGACACGGCCAGCGGACGAGCGAAAGCGTGAGCCGCCCTCGAAGGTCAGCGTGCGCAGCTCGTCACCGTTGGTGAACTTCACGCGCTCCCTGAAGATCACCGTCTGCCCGGGACGCGGCCTGGGCTTCGCCAGGCGCGCGCGGCAGCGCTCGCGCCACTGGCCCGCGTACTCGTTACTCGGCGGCGTGAGCCGGTCGAGGATACGAGCGGGGCAGCGGTCCTCGACCGGCCCCTCGTCCTCACCGATGGACTTGGTGTAGAGCAGCCCTTCGCGCCGCTCGGTCAACAACACGAGCCCGAACACTGCTTGCCCGTCGCGTGAGCGGACGGCGGCGTACACGACGCGGCCGTAGAGCGCGGTGTCGATCACTCGTCGCGCGAAGTCCTCGCCGAGATCGAACTCGATCGCGGCGAGTGCTGTGAACGGCTTACGCAGTTCTCCTCCGGTCCAGCCCATCGTTCTGTCCTCCTATGTCGGCGGCCCGCCCCGGCGGCGGGCGCTGTGCGACCTCCCGAGCACGCCCCCTCGGGGCGTGCCACCATCGGGAGAGCACGCGAGCGCCGCACGGGCTCAATCTGCACTCACGCCGCGAGCGCAAGCCAGCGCTCCCGCTGCGCGAGAGTCGCATTCGCGAGCCGCAACAGCAGGTCGCCGTGGCACGCGCGCGGCGCGCACCAGCACCCGAGCACGAGCCCGCGCAGCTCATCGAGCGCCGCGATCAGCGCCTCGTTCTGGCGCAGCCAGTTCTCATAGAGCGCGATGCACTCGCCGCGCGCGCCATGTTCGCCGACGACGAACGGGTTGCCCCACTTCGAGGGCGCCATCCACTTCGGGTTGCGCCCGATGTAAGCGTGGTGGCGCTCGCGCTTGCAATGCACAACGCGCGGCGCTCCGAGATTCACATGCGCCGGGACGAGTAGACCGTTCGATCGCCTTGCGTAGCTGTTCACTGTTTGCTCCTGTCGGTCGGGGTTGAGCACGCCCCGGCCAAAGCGGGCCGGCAAGGCACGTCAAGCGCTGTCCCGTCAGGGATCGCCGCCAGGCGATGCGAAGCGCAGCGCTTGACGTGCCGCCAGCGCCGGTCTGCTGGCCTTAAGGGGTGGGCTCGAACCCGGCCGCGGAGACGACAAGCAAGGCGCTCGAACCGGGGGGCTATTCACCCTTTCCGGCTCGTGTGAAACTCCAAGCGCCCTGTGCTGCGAGGGTGACTGCGGCGCAGGAGGCGATCCCGCGCCGCAGCCCCCGTGTGACCCGTCAGGCGGCGACCTCGGCCTGCTCGCCTGCCTGCGCGGCGGCGCGCTGCTCGCGCACCGTGTCGATCTGCGTGCGCAGCTCCCGCGTCTTGGGGTGATACTCGCCCCACGCGAGTACGGCATCGCTGAGCGCCTGGTCGAGCTCCTTCTCATCCAGCTCGGAGAGACGACCATTCACGTCCTGCAGCCGAGCGCTCGCGCTGGCGATCTCCTGCTCGCGAGCGACTGCCTGCTCATCCTTGGCGATCCGCTCGGAGAGGATCGCGTCGAGTGCCGGGAACTGGCCCTCGTTGGTGCGCTCGCGGACGATCGCGTTCAGGTCCCGCTCGGCCTGCGCTGCCCACGGCCCACCGAAAGTCAGCTCGTAGTGGCTCTGGCGCGAGAACGCAACCGTGTCCTGCTCGTTGGCGAGGGACGCGAGCGCGATCAGCGTGAGCGTCCTGCCCGCGATGTCACCGGCGCTCGCGGCGCCCTCCAGAAAACCAGCGGCGCGGGCCTCCGCGTCGAAGGTCTCCAAGTACGTCGTCTTCACCTTCTCGTTGCGCTGCGGGGTCTGAGTCACCCAGCCATGCAGGCACAGGCGCGCTCCGCGCGAGGCGATCTCCCGCAGCGAGCGCACCAAATCGACGGAGGAGAGGATGCGCAGCACCCGCTCGTCGGCCTTGATCTTCGGGAGGTACTTGAACGCGAACAACCCGAGGTCGAGGTTGAAGCGGATCGCCTCCTCGTGCTTCTCCCGTTCGGCCTGACGCTGCGCCTCGGCGTCCTGCTCGGTGGACTCGCCGTCCTCGGCCCCCTGCGACCCATCGCCCTCATTGCCGACGCCGGCGGTGTCGCTGGCCCCATCGGTGTCGCTGGCCCCATCGGCGCGGCGTTCCTTCTCGACCTCGCGCTGGTGACGTGCCTGCGCGCGCGCGTCCTTGAGAGCTTCGGCGATGCAGTCCTCGACCAGTACCGTTGCAACGTCCTGGCCGACGATCAACGTCCCGTACCCGGTCTGGTGTGCAGCGCCGAGCACGCGAGCCCGCTCGATGCGCTCGGAGGTGAACCGCACCTCGGCCATCTCCCGTCCGACGAGCTTCTGATAGGCGGCCAAGCCCTTGCTCGCCTTCTCGCCCAGCTCGAACGTGCCCAGTGGGTAGCTCTCCGATGACAGGAACAACCCGGCCGGAAGGGTCTCGCAGCGTGTGTACGCGACATCGAACGCGCCTTCGGCGACCTCCAGCCAGGTGTAGGGCTCGCTGTACTCGTCGACGTCGAGCACGGCCGCGACCGCGTAGGCCGGCAGCTCCTCGTGGATCGCGGCGAGCTCAGAGAGCGCCTTGACCGCGAGCATCGGGACCTTCTCCTCGGCGACGAGTTTGCGTACGTCCTCCGGGAGCGTGAGGATCGCCAGGTGCTCGCGGATGCGCTTCTCACGGGAGCTGCGCTTGGCCTTCCCGCCGAGGCGTTCAGCGACACCACGGACGTTCAGGCCCAAGTCGATCATCGCCTGGAAACCCATCGCGCGCCGCAGCGGGTCCAAGTCGCAGCGGACCTCGTTCTCGATCATCGCGTCCGTGAGGAGATCGAGCTGCTCGGCCTCGTCTCCCGCACCGGCGGGCAGCACCGTGGCCGGGATCTGCGTGAGGGCGGCTATCGCGGCGGCGTGGTAGCGCCGCTCACCGGCGATCAGGACGTACTCACCTCCTCCGCTCGCGCGGACCCGTACTGGCTGCAGGCATCCGCGCTGGCGCATCGTCTCCGCCATCGCTTCCAGCTCCGCGTCGTGGGCGACCTCGCCGCGCGGGTTGAACCCCTCGGGTACGACGATCCGCGAGAGCGGGATCTCGCGCAGCTCCACACGACCACTGCCGTTGCTGGCGTGGCCGTTGCTGGCGTTCTGTGTCGTGGTGGTAGCCATCTGGCTCTCCTTTTCACAAGTGGCTCCCACCCGTTGCGGGAGCCGATCCCGACCAGCACGCACGCGCAGCGTGCGACAATCGGGAGGGTCGCTCCCGCAACGGGCGACCACGCCCGACCACGGCAACTGCCGTGTTGGCGCGATGCGACGCTCAGCCATCGGCGCAGCAGCGCAGGACGCGCTCGGCGTGCTCGGGCCGGGCGAGGTTGAAGACCGGGATGGCGTGCTCGTGGGCGATACGAAGTGCCTGGCCGGTCCCGCCGACCCCGCGGCCCTGCCCGTCGAGGCTGCCATTCGGCGTCCAACACAACACAAAGCGCGCCGGGCTCGCCAGGTCGGGGCCGAGCACCTGATGAGCGTTGCGGGCGTGCAGCGAGCGCACGGCGCGTGAGAGCCGCGACCATGCCGGGTGAAACCGCGCGGCCAGCTCGTGCGCGGCCTCGGTCGGCTGGGAGAGGACGAACTGCTCGGCGCCGCCGGCAATCCGGGCGTTGGCCTCGAACGAGGGCCAGGGCAGGTACAGCTCAAGCGCTCCGTGTGCGCTCGCGCCACGGTAGAACGCCTGGTCGGCGCCGCCCGCCATGCCGGTACGCAGCACCCAGCCCGAGGCAGCGAGGACCGCGCCGACGCGACGCATCAGGTCGAGCATGTCTGGCGGGGTGCGGCGCGAGCCGATACCGGCGTAGGCGGCGTGCTGCTGGGAGGGCCAAGCGCTCGGGAGTGCCATCGCGGTTCCTTTCAGGACGTGGACCCCGCCCGGTGCGGGGCCGCTCCCCGACCAACCCGCACGCCGCGGCGTGCGAACATCAGGGAGGGGCGGACACCCGCAACCGAAGATCCCCGAATCGTCAGGAAGGAACTGCTGGCCGACCGGCGCTAGCGCTCAACGCGCTCCAGCTCCACGAAGGCGCTGTCGCCGACATCGACGCCGACGTGATAGCCGAGGCCCTTCAACGCCTCAAGGACCGCCTGGGCGTGCTCGTAGGCGCACTCCCGCGCCCGGATCGTTGGGTCGAGGCTCGTGTGCTCGTGCTCGGCGGTCACGATGAACGGAGCGTGCCCGACAGGGCCGAGCGTCAAGTGCGTCGCACACGTCGGGACGCCCTCGTGCCCGACGAATGTCGAGTTGACCTCCAAGGCGAGACCGGGCTCGGGCAGCACGGTCACGATCCCGAGAATGTAGGGGCCAACCCACGAGCACGTCGTCTCGCTCTCGGCTTCGCGGCCGTCGAGCTTGATATCGAGGGTAATCCTGCGCCGGTCGCTCACGGTCAGTGAACCGTAGCGCGCGCGGACGACGGCTCGGCCGCCTAGCGGCGAGGCCGTTTGCGTGATGGAGCCAGTCGATGTCCTCTGGGGTGGGAGTGCCGTCCGGCAGGACCGAGCGGTGAATCCAACGGCGGCCACAGAGGTCGCACTCGAAGTAGCCGGGGCGATGTTCAACAGGTACATGGCGGTGTCCGTCGTCGGTTACGCTTGCGCGGTGGGGCATTGCTCCTCCTGGTAGATCGTCTTCTTGCACCAGGCGAGACGATCGGCTGGGCAGCCCGCAGGGCCTCGGCCGCGCCGTAGCGAAGCGGAGGCGCACATAAGGCCAAGCCGCGGAGCGGTGCCCGATCGCGAAGCGCGGGAAGACGATCTGACGAGGACGAGCTGCTTGCCGAGCACGGACCCCTTCGACGGCAACGATCACTGGCCCTTGGACACGGATCGGCGGAGTGCTAGGCCCGTGGCTGGCGTTGGTGTCGCCGACGCCTGTCGGCACGAGAACTATCCGCCGGGAGGATAGAGACGCAGGACGCGCTCGCCGCCGGCGGCGCGGTAGAGCGCGATCCAGTCGTGCGCCATCTCGTGCTGAAGCCGCGCGAGCGGTATCCGCCCGGCGCACGCCATCCGCGCCGCCCACGTCTCAAGCTCGTCCTTCTCGCCGGCGTTGTTCGGGCCGTAGCGTGGCTCGGGCCACAGGTTCGCGGGATTCCTCGGTGCCCCGCCGATCGAGAGGGGCACAAGATGATCCTCCTCGTATTCACGCACCCGACCGGGAAGGTGGTAGGCGCGAATCTGCGCGAGCTTCAGCGCCTCGGTGTAGCTCTCCGGGGGCCGCACCCGGCGGCTGTACCCGTAGGAGCAGATTGCCGTCAGCGTGACACGGGCGCGGATCGCGCCCGGCGTACACCGCGCGTCCGGTAGGCCGTCATGCTCGACACACCCATGATTGGAGGCAGGCGCCGGCCAGCTCGCAGCCGGGTCTTCCCCGGCGGGCAGCGGCCCGCAGCCCGCGAGCAGCAGCGCGGCGCCAAGCGCGAGCGGCAGCGCCCGACAGCTATGGTGGGCGACACGGCGGCGTATCACTGTCGGGACGCCTCCCTGGCGCCGGGTCGTCCACGATCATCGAAACTGTGAAAGTCGTGCTGCGCACCGAACCTTTCGGCGTACTCGCGCTCCCACCGATACTGGGTCTCTAGCAAATCCCATAGCTGTCGAGCGTTGTCGCATCCTCGTGAGCAAACCGCTCTGTCAGCGTCCGGTGTGACGATCCACGCATCGGCGTCGCAGCGGGGGCAGCTTCCCCACCGCCAACGCGCCTTACGTTGGCGGATCGTCCTCTGCGCTCTCTCTTTCGCGATCGTGTCGATGAGTTCCTGCGGGTCGGTCTGCAGGCCGTGGATGAGCGCACGGACGCTCGCGGCGTGCGCGCGGCGTAGCTTCTCGGTGGCGTATGCCGGCTCCGGGCCGTTGGCTAGCACCCGCTCGGCCATGTCCTTGAGGGTGCGCGCCTCATCGAGAACACGCTCGCTGTCTGTATGTGGGGTCGGTGCCATCAGGGCCTCCCGGTTGGGGCGAGTGCGAATAGGTCTGCGAGGCGGCGGCGGAGCTCTAGGAAGTCCTCGTCCTTGGTGGCGAGGCCCCACATGGCGGCGGCGAAGTCGAAGACTGTGCCGCCCTTGGCGCACGGGCGGTGCTTGCTGTGGCGCCCGTAGCAGTAGAACGTGCCATCGGGGTAGAGCTGCAAGCTCGGCGTCTGCTCCTCGTGGAACGGGCAGAGCACCTTCCCGGCACGGTTGGGCTCGCGATGCGCGAGGACGCGGACGTACTCGGCAGCGGGAATCGCGAGTAGCGCACGGTCAACGGCGGTGCGGCCCGCGCGCCGCGGGCCCGCACGCCTAGCCGGTGCAGCGACGGGTTGCGGGTCTGCCGGGAGGATCGCGGTCAGCTCGGAGAGCTCGTGGCGAATGTGCGGGTCGAGTCGCAGCAGCCGCACGGCCAGCGGGGGGTTGTGCTTATGGTTGCGTGAGGAGGGCGGGCGGAGAATCCGTGCGATGTCCACAGACACCGGGTCTCCTGCGAGCGCGAGCGCGAGCCGGCGGTTAGCGCTCTCCACCTGCGGGCCGCTCGCGGGCTCCCGCAGGGACCAGTAGACGTGCAGGTGCCCCGGTGTGCCGGAGGCGACGATCATCGACGGCGCGAGGGTGAAGCTCTCAAGCAGCGCTTGGGCTTCGGGGTTATCGCACTCGATGTAGAGCAGTCGCGAGCCGCTGATCGCGTCCTTGCCGCCGTGGCGGGTGTCGCGCAGCGCGACACCAACGTACACGTCGGTCCTCCACGCCATGCGGGTGATGAGGCTCGCGGCGTGCTCGACGCGATCGGCGGCGATGAATCGTTGATACATCCCGTCAGTGGTGCTCCAGCGCACGTCGAAGAACTGGCCCGGCGCCGCGTCGGTGGCGAGCACGCGAAGGTAGGAGCAAAGCTCCCGTGCGGGATCTGGCGGGTTGGTGCTCACTCGCACGCCTCGGGTGTGAGGCGTGCGATGTACTCGAACTCGCCGTTGAGCAGAGGTACTTGCTCGGGGTGGCGCGCGGCCCAGGCCGAGCACTGCTCAAGGGTCAGCTCCCCGCGGCGCATCGCCGCGACCCGCTGAGCAGGGTTCATCTGCCATAGCGCGCGAAGGCGCGCGTCGCGTGCGCGCAGCCCGGAGAGGATGTGGTCGATGAGAAGCGCCTGGCTCATCACTCGCGTCTCCCGTTGGAGCCCTGGTGGCCGCGCCCCTGGTGTGGGGCGCGGCCGGGCTCGACCCGGAGTGGCTAGGCCGCGATCGGCTCCGCCGGCTCGCTGGCCTCGGCGCCCGAGCCCTCCGAGGACTGCTCGCCGTTGCCCTTGCCGCCGAGGAACTGGACCTGATCGGCGACGATGTGGTGCGCCTGGCGCTTGCTCGTGGAGCCTTCGGGCTCCCACTCGCGCCACTGCAGCCGGCCCTTGACGGCGACCTCGCGGCCCTTGCGCAGATGCTCGGCGGACGCTTCGCCGGGCTTGCCGAAGACGTCCACGTCGACGTACCCCGTCTCGCCGCCTCGTGCCATGCCGTCCACGGCCAGACGCAGCTTGCAAACGCTGCCGCCGTCGCCGATCGCCCTGAGCTCGGGGTCCTTGGTGAGACCTCCGATGACGGTGATGGTGTTGATGCTGAATCGCTTGCTCATTGCTGTTCTCCTTCGATGGTTGGTGGTGCTAGTTGCGCAGCCCAAAACGCCGCCGACCGGCGCGCGGAACCGGAGCCCCGTAGGGGCGCAGGGGAACCCCCCCTTGTGGGGGGTTGAAGCGCTAAGCCGGCGGCGGCGAAAATGAGGCAAGTAACGACGCTCCACCGATCCACGAGAACTGCCTGAACAAGCGCGGCAGTAGGACCGCCGTGAGCTGGTCTGGATTCCCGTGTGCTTGGTGTCGTGGCGCATCGCTTTGTTGGGTCTGGCCGCCGGCAGGTGCCGCGCGGCCCACGGGGTTATTGACCGCAACTCGGCGAAAACGGCCAACGAGTTTTCAAGAAGGCCCGAACGAGGGCGCCGTCAGGCCCGCGAAAGGCCCGTTTGGGACACGAAAACGCGGAGATTGCGAGCGGTCGTGAAAGTCGTTGGCCGTTTCGGGTCGCTCACGGTCAATAACCCCTGATGAGCCCTCGCCAGTCAGCCGTGTCGGCCTCTGCGCTCGAGAACGAGCTCAGAGGCCCGATCCTCCACAGGGGTGCCCGGTGAGGATTCACGCCGTCGGCCGGCGGCCCGTGACGCGCCTGGTGCTCTGCACCGCGGGTGTGCTGCTGCTCGCTGGCTTGGTCAGTGGGGTCTTCGCGTGGCTATGGACCGAGGCCGCGTGCTTGGTTGAACTGCGCGGCCCGATGCGCCTGCCGGTTGGGGATAGCGCGCGCGCGATGTGGCATCTGTTGGTTGCGGGCGGCTGGGGCTCGCCCGCGTCGGCGTTCCCGAGTGGGGTCGAGCGCGGCTCCGCGCCTGGCGCCGGCGCGTATCTCGTAGTCGCCTTCGTGACCGTGTGCGTCGCGGTCTCCACGGCTGTGCGGGTGTACCGGCTCGTGCGGGGTTGGCGTGCGGGCTCGCCGCTTGGGAAGGGGCAGCGGACCCTCGCGCGTCATGCGGTGGAGCGCGGCTGGGTGCGCCCTCGGACGTGGGCGCTGCCGTCGGACACGCGGCGGCTGTGGGTGGCGGCGCCGACATCGGGGCGCCCGTATCTCGGGATGATCGGGCGTGTCCCGCCGCGGATGCTCGCGGCGGAGCTTGAGGTGCAGCCGATGATCGTCGCGCCGCCAAGGGTCGGCAAGTCGACCGGGTATGTCGTGCCGTGGCTGCTTGACCATGACGGGCCGGCGCTCGTGCTCTCCACGAAGCTCGACGTTTATGCGGCGACCGCGCCGTACCGGCGCGGCGTGGGACGAGTGTGGGTGTATGACCCCTTCGGCGAGAAGCCGAGCGCGGGGTTCAGCCCGTTGGTGCCGGCGCGCACCTGGAGCGGCGCGATCCGTACCGGCGAGGCGCTGGCGTCGGCCGCTCACCCCGATCAAGCGAACGCGGCGAACGAGTTTTGGGACAAGGAGGCAGCGTCGATGCTCGCCCCTTTGTTGCACGCCGCGACGCTGACCGGCGCGAGCATGAGCGAGCTTGTGCGCTGGCTCGACGCGCGCGACTTTCATGCTCCGGTCGCCGCGCTCAAGAACGTCGGCGCCCATGCCGCAGCCGACCAGCTAGAGGGCATCACCCGCCGCGACGAGCGCAACCGCGAGACGACCGTTATGAGCGCGTTGAACTTGCTGCGCGCCTACCGCTACCCGCAGGTCGCCGCGACGGCGCGCGAAGACTTGACACCGGAGCAGTTCCTTGACGGGCAGGCGAACACGATCTACGTCGTCGCGGCCGAGCACGACCAAGAGGTGCTGCGCCCGGTCATCCTCGCGTTGGTCAGCGCGGTCTATCAGGCCGCGATCGTCAAGGCACGCCGCACCGGCGCGCTTGACCCGAGGCTGTTCTGTCTCTTTGACGAGATCGCGAACACGGCTCCGCTCAGGAATCTCCCCTCTTGGCTTTCGCAGTGCGGGGATCACGGCATCGTGATCGCAACGCTATGGCAGTCGATCGCGCAGATTGACCATCGCTACGGCCGCGCCGCGCGCGACGCGATCTGCGCCGCGTCGACCGCGCAGGTGTTCCTCCCGCCGTTGGCGGACCCGACGAGCGCGGGGTATCTGACCGAGCTGCTTGGGGAGGAGCCCGTCGCGAACGCCTCGGCCTCGACCGGCCTCTCGCGGCACACGCTGAACGTCGCCAGGGAGAAGGCCGGACCCTCGCCGTGGCTGCGCCAGGTCGCCCGCGGACACGGATTTCTGCTGTATCGCGATCTGCCGCCCGCGATCGTCAAGACCCCTAGATGGTTCGAGGACCCGCGCTTTGCGCGCTATGTCGAGCTGCTGGAAGCCAAGCGCCAGAGCCAAAAAGCGGGGCGGCCGGCGTGCGAGCGGGATGCTCGGGCGCGCGCCCTTTTCGCCCGCACGAGACGCCGCTAAAGCGGGCCTCCCTGAAAGTCGTTGGCCGTTTTGGGCCGCTCACGGATGCTTCTATGAAGTCAAGGGCTGGTGGACGAGTTGCTTGTAGAGGGTTCGTGAGAGGTGGCGCTTGAGGGCTCGCATGGCTTCGCGTTTGGTCTTTCCCTCGCTGGTTCTGCGGGCGAGATATGTCTGTGTTTCGGGGTGGTGTATTGAGCGGCTGAGGGCGATCATGTGGATCGCGGCGTTGACTTGGCGGTCGCCTCCGCGGTTGAGCCTGTGGCGGATGGTCTGGCCGGATGAGGCCGGGATCGGCGCGGTGCCGTTGGTGCGTGCGAACGCGGCCTCGTTCTTGAAGCGCGCGGCGTCGCATGTCAGGAGCTTCGCGGCGGTGATCGGCCCGACTCCTGGCTGCTCGAGCAGCGTCGGGTGCAATACGCGGACGAGATCCGTGATCTCGCTCTTGTAGCGATCGACGGTCTCGCTCGTGGCTTTGATGCGACGCGCAAGATCACGCAGTACCGCGAGGATCGTCGTCTCCTGCACGCTCGCGTCTGGCTGGTTGCGCATCCGGGTCAGACGCCGGGCGAGGGTGGCTCCACCGCCCCGCCCGACGCGTTCGCGAAGCGCGGCCGGCGCGGTGGCGTGTAGTGCGTGCAGCTGGTTGTAGAGCCGGGTGCGCTCACCTACGCACGACTGGTAGGCGCTGAGGAGCGTTTGCAGTGCTCTGCGCTCGCCTGATCTTCTCGGCGTCGACAGGCCATCACCAGCGAGCACTCTCTTGGCTGCCAGGAGCGCGTCGATCGAGTCCGACTTGCCGCTACGACGATCACGCCGCCGCGGACGCTCAACCTCGAACACCGGTATACCCATGTTCTGCAGGTGTTCGGTCAGCGCCGCGCCATAGCTGCCGGTGCCCTCGACCCCGGCCCGCGGATCCTCACCGAGGCCCTCCAGCCATGTCGTGAGCTGCTGGTAGCCGGCCTGGCTGGCCGGCACCGCGAGCTCGCCGAGGACCTGTCCAAGCCCGTCAAGAGCTACGGCGACGTGCTCGTCTTTGTGTGTGTCCACGCCTGCTGCGATCATGAATTCTCCTCATCTCTCGGGTTTAGCTGGGTGATGTGGAGGCCGCCGGACAGAACTGTGTCGAGTGATGTCCAGGCTTCTATGAAGTCACGACGGCGTCCGTGAGCGGCGGCGGGAGACGAATCCGCGAGAAGGCACTTGCGGCCAGTCAATAACCGAGTCATCCCGCCGTCGCCCACACCCTCACGAGGGCCCCGGACGCCACCACGCGGCTGCGAATCCGCTACGCCCTACGGGCTCCGCTACATCGCAGCCGGCCTGCCAAACCCACACAGGCCCAACAGACACCCCGAACCTACACAGTCAATAACCCTGATGGGTAACGAGACCACGGCACTCAAGAGTCCCGCCAGCGGCCGTCGAGCAAGCGCCAACGGCCGCCAGGTCGTCGGCGACTACACCGGCCAGCGTGCCGGGGATGCCGCGCAGGCGGTACGCCGCGCCGGGCTTCGCCCGGGCCTTGAGCGGTCATTCGGGTGTGACCCCTCACTGCTTGGCCTCGTCGTCTCTCAGGAGCCAGCGGCCGGTAGCGCGCTCGCGCGCAACGGCATGGTCACGCTCCACGTCGCCGCTCCCGGCAACGCCAGCGCTACCGACGAGGGCACGCCGGTCGAGCCGACGCCGGGACCAGCCGAGCCTCTGCCGACATCGGAGGCGGCGTCTGCGCCTGCGGATGTTGAGCGTGAGCGCGAGCCGATTGATGCGGCGAGCGTTGCGCGGCGGCGGCGCAAGCCCGGCCTGGCCGGGCGCGCACGACTGGACTTCGACACGCCGCCCGCGCCGCGCGCGCCGGCACCGTCCGAGCCGGTGTGGGAGGACAGCGAGGCGCGCGAGGCGCCTGTCGAGCCAGACCCGGCCGTTGAGGTGGATGGCGGGGAGTTCTCTGAGGAGACCTCCGAGGAGGATCTGTTCGACGGACTCACTGCGGATGAGTTCGTTGTGCATGTTGACGACGTTTTCGCGGGGCGCACCGGCCGGTGGCGGCCAGCACGACGCACCCGTCGTGCTCGTATAGGCGGGCGGGGCGGCGTCCGTGGGCGGCTGGCTGCGCACCCGTGGCTCGCCGGGTGCGCGGCTTTCGCGATCGGGCTATGGGTGCTGCTCGGCATCTTCGGGGCACTCGCCGGCCAGCGCCCCGCGCCGGCTCACCGGACCAGCTCGCGGCTGACCGCGCGAGCACCAATCGCGCGCACCGAGCCCGCCCGTCGCACCCCGGTCGAGCGTCCGGCGCCGCGTCGCCGCGAGATAGCGCGGCCCACCATTGCACGGCGGCGGACGGTCCTGCCACGGCCCCGCGCGCACGCGCCAGCGCGGGCGAGGGCCGTGCGTCCCGTCGTGAGAACGCCGGCGCCAGCGGCGAGCGCGCCGGTGGCACCGACGCCAGCCGCAGCGGGCGTCCCGGTCCAGGCGAGCGAGCCTGCCGCGCCACCGCCGCCTGTGGCTGAACAGCAGTCGGGGGGCCTGTTCTCGCCATGAGGTTTGTCAACCCAACACACAAGGAGGTGAGGCCAATGATGGCGCTCACACTGAGATGGAGAGCTCCTGCGCATAGCCGGCGGCTCGTCGTATTCGCACTGCTCACCTTGCTCGTGGCGGTGGCGCTTCTCGGGGCTCTCTCGGTAGGGCACCTGGACGCGCTGAACGCGGCGGGCGCATTTCACGGGACAGCGATCAGCGGGGTTCAGAACTTCGTTGAAAAGCTGAAGGGAAGCCTGGTGTGGCTCGGCGGCACTGCGATGAGCCTCGTGATCGCGGTCGTCGGGATCATGTTCATGGCCGGGCACTCCCGCGCGCATGACGTCGCGATCAAGACGATTGTGGGCCTGGCGATCCTCGCGTCAATCAGCGGAATCGTCGCGTAACGGGCGCGGGTGCTGCGATGACGCTTCGCCGAGGGACATGGCTGTTGGCGGCCACGGTGACGAGTTCGCTCTGCGCGCTGCTCGTGCTCGCACCGGCCGCCTGCGCCGCGACGGGCGGCGGCCAGCTCGTGCCGTTGGCGTTCCTCGGGATTGAACTGCCGTCGCTGCACAGCATCATCGAAGCGATAGCCAAGGGGTTCTTCTCCGCCCTGGCGGGCGCGCTGGTCCCTGGGTTCCTCAAGCACGGCACCGTCGCGCTGATTCAGCACTTGGTCGCGTTGCCCGACCCCGCGCGGTGGGGGCACGTAAGCGAACTGGAGGGCGACATGACCTATCTCGGCATGTCGCTGATGCCCGTCTCCCTGACGGTCTGCACGCTGCGCTACTGGATGATGGGCCTGACGGGCGCCGCGCACCCGGCGACGGGCATCGCGCGCTGCGCGTGGGCGACGTTCGTGCTCGTGATCTACCGCTGGCTGGTCGAGCAGGTGGTCGCCGCGACGAACACCTTGACGCACGCGATCCTCGGGTGGCCGGTCGTCGCGAACGGCTTGGCGAGCATCGTCACGGTCCTGTTCGGCGGCGCTTTGCTTCTCGGCGCGGGCGGCGTGTTCGGCGCGTTCTTGGTGATCGTCGGGGTGGCGTTCGCGGCTGGCCTGTTCGCGTCGAAGGTGGCGCTTACCGACGTGTTGGCGCTGGCGTTCTGCGCGGGGCCGCTGTTCATCGCTCTGTGGCCTATCCCCGAGCTCTCGCATCTGATGAGAGTGTGGGGGCACGCGCTGATGGCGGTCGTGCTCGTCCCGCTCGGGTGGACGATGCTGTTCGCTGTCGCGGGCGCGCTGACGTTGGACGCGACGAGCGTCAGCGGCGGTGCGGCTGGCATCGGCGGGCATATCGAGGCGGCGTTTGCGGGGCTCATCACGTTCGTGATCGCGGTGAAGCTCCCTTTGATGCTGCTCGGGGAGCTGCGTAACGTCCTCGGTGGCGCGAGCCTGCGGGCAAGCGGCGGCGGGGGTGGGTCTCAGGGGCAGGCCACGATGCCCGGAGCGGAGCGGATGCGCGCCGCGCACGCGCGGCTGCGCAGCGTCGGGCTTGAGGGAATCCCGTCGCTGGGACGCAGCGCGGGTCGTGCTGCTGGGGCGCTGGGTACCCCGGCGGGCGGGCCACTCGGGGCGGCGCGTAGAGGGTTGGCCGGCGCAGCCAGGCGCACCGGCATGGCACCGGCCGCGGCGGGTGCGGGCGCGCTCGGCGGCATAGCCGCGGGCGGTCTGGCCGCTCGTCGTGGCTCCAAGGCGCCGGCGCGGGGCGGGGTCCGCGAACGGCTCTCGCGGGCTGGGACGATCATCGCCAGCGCGCCGCGCGATGCTAGGGCGGCGATGGCGGGCGGCTCGCGCCGCAGCGCGCGGGCCTCGGCGCGCGCGACGGTGGCCCGCACGGGTACTCGCGGCCAGGCGGGCGCACGGGCGAGCAACGCGACGGGGAAAACCCCGGCGCGCGTAGCGGCCGGAACCGGCAAGGGCCAGGGTCGCCAAGGCGGACCTGTGCCCGTGCCAGCGCGACCCCGCACCGCTCAGGGCACTCCCTCACGGGTGACGCCGCGCGCCAAGCCTGCGCCAGCTTCCCCCGCTGGGGCGCCGCCGAAGGGCGCGAGCGCAGCGCAGAGCAAGGCGGGCGCGGCGCACCCCGGACGCAAGGTGACGAGCAGCGCCGGTCGCGAAACGAGCGCCGCGCCGGCGCGGCCCGCTAGCAAGCCCCGGGCGCAGAAGCCGCCGAAGGCAACGCCTTCGCCGCCGCCGGCGGCGAAGGGGAGCCAAGCGCCGCGGCGCAAGCGCAGGCCGCGAGGGGGTGGGCGGTGATCCATCGCACGTTCCGCTCGCTGGATGAGGCACCCAAGCTGGTCGTGTTCACGATCAAGCAGTGGGCCGTGCTGATCGCGGGCAGTCTCACGGTCCTCGCGCTCATCCACGTCTCGGGGCTGCCGACGAAGCCAGCGATCACGCTCTGTGTGTTCGTGATCGGCCTGCCGGCCGCGCTGACCTACGTCTCAGAGAGCGGCGGGCTGCAGCTCGGGGTGCTCTTGCGCGAGTGCTGGCGCTGGCGCTGGTCTCGCCACCTGCTGCCGGGCGCCTCACCGGATCGGCCTCGCGCGCGTGGGCTGCTCGTGCTCGCATGGACTGAGGAGCCAAACCAGCACAGCCGCCAAGCGCGGGAAGACCCTGCGCTGGATGGGCTGCTCTCCGAGGAGCGCTGGGGCTGATGGGACGTCACGCGACCGCCGGGGACCTGCTCGGTCTCGCCGCGATCGAGCCCGACGGGCTCATAGTCGCCGAGGACGGCACCTACGTTCGCGCGCTTGAGGTCGGGACCGTCAACCCCCTTGTGCTCGACCAGACCGAGGGGGAGCGCGTCTCCCAGGCGTTCGGGCAAGTAGCAGCGCGGCTACCCGACCGCCAGGCGCTTCAGCTCTACGTTCAGGGCACACCGCTGGCGATGGACGACGTTCTCGCCGAGGAGACTCACCGCTGCGAGCAGGCCGCCGGTAGCGCCGAGGACATCGGTGAGAGCGAGCGAGCGCAGGCGATCCGCCGGCTGGGAATCGCCCAGGAGCAGTCGATCCGCACGCACGCGCTCACGGTCGCGCCGCTTGATCTTCGCTACCTCGTCCTCTGCCCGTGGCAGCCCACCGTGCGCGTCCTGCCGCTCCCAACGGTCTCGCGTCGGGCGCTGCGGGTCAAGGCGCAGGCGCACGAGCGCGCCGCGCGGGAGTCGCTGCGCCACTGCGAAGGCGTCCGCTCAGACCTGGAGGCGATGGGCGTCCCCGGCCGTCTGCTCACGGGCGTGGAGATGCTCGATCTGCTGCACCGCCGCTTCGACCCCGACACCGCTCTTGGGGGCGGACTGCCGGCGAGCTTCATGTCCCCGGAGGTCATCGCGCCGCTCACCCCCGGCGAGGACGCCCGCGAGACGGCAAGGCGGGCGCAGGCGCTCGCCGAGGCGATCTGCACCGCGCCGGTCAGTCTCGCCGAGCGCAGTCACCTAGCACTCGGCGAGACCTTGGAGGAGGTCTTCTACGTCTCTCTCGCACCTGAGCAGACGTGGCTCGGATGGCTGCTTCACATGATGCAGGCCCCGCGGCCATTCGTGCTGAGCGTGCATGTTCAGGCGACCGAGCGCTACCGCGAGCGGATGGCGCAAAAGCGCCGCTACAAGCGCATCCACGGCGTAAACCGTGGCGTCGAGCAACGCGGCCGACCCTTGGACCCGGACGCGCGGGTGCAGGAGGAGGAGGCCGCCGAGCTAAACGACGAGCTCGCGACGAGCGCCGGCGCGGGCATCTACCGCGTGAGCGTCTACTGCTCGCTGCAAGAGCCCGGCCCCGACCCCGACCCCGAGGCGCTGAAGGAGCTCTGCCAGGCGACCGCGAGGGAGATCACGATGGCCTGCGACGCACGGGTCCAACACGGCCTGTTCGCCCAAGCCCGCTTGTGGCAGTCAACGCTCCCGCTCGGCCGCGACGTAGCGCGGCGGCGGCGCAAGTACGTCAGCCGCAACGTCGGCGACACCTTCCCCCTCTGTGGGACGAGCTGCGGGAGCCCGACCGGCATCCCGCTTGGGTACGCGCTGCCCGGCCGCACCTTGGAGCGGCTGGACCCCTTCGACCCGTTGCACCCGAACCATCTGCTGCTCATCAACGGCATGTCGGGGGCCGGGAAGACGATGGCCGCGATCATCCTCCTCGTCCGCGCGCTCGCGCAGGGCGCGAGCGGGTTCATCATCGACCGCGCCGGACACTTCGACTTCCTCTGCAGCCTGATCCCCGGCGGCGCCTCCCTCCAAGTCGGCGCCGGCGCGCACGCGATCAACTCGTGGGACGTAGAGGACCCCGCCCACGTCGGCGCCGAGAAGATCGACTACCTCCTCGCGCTCCACGCGCTGTTGCTGGGCGAGCATCACGCCGGCCGCGACAGCTACGGCCTCACAGACCTTGAGGCGAATCTCCTCGGCCTCGCGATAGCGGAGGTGTACGCGCGGTGCGCGCTGACCGGCGAGGAACCCAGGGAGCTGCTGTTGCAGGAGGAGCTTGAGCGCCGCTACCAGCAGGAGCGCGGCGAGGGGTCGGTCGGGATCGCCGAGAGCCTGCGCAACCTCTCGATGAGGTTGAACAACTACATCGGCGACGGCCCCTACGCCTATCTCACCGACCGTCCCACGACGATCCCCAAGGACGCGCCGCTCGTCGTCTTCGACACCC
The DNA here is from genome assembly GCA_963701215.1 of uncultured Solirubrobacterales bacterium. Lineage (GTDB taxonomy): Bacteria > Actinomycetota > Thermoleophilia > Solirubrobacterales > Solirubrobacteraceae > Palsa-744. Next base: position 1,350,952 of record OY969580.1, on the reverse strand, counting down.
GCTCGATCCCCGATGCGAAGGCCGCGGCGGCGCTGTTCGTGATCTGCGAGCACGTCAAGAGCCGCATCGAGCGCACCCGCCAACGACACCTCGCCGGAGAAAGCCCCCGGCACGCCTGGGCAGGCAAGAGCTTCTTGGTCATCGACGAGGCGTGGAAGCTGATCGAGCGGCCGTCGACGGGCCGGTGGTTCAACGAGTTCTGCCGCCGATCGCGCCATTACGCGCTGTGGCTCATCGCCATCAGCCAACAGCTCTCAGACTTCGATAACGAGCACGGCCGCGCGCTCTTGGCGAACGCCGCGATGCGGCTGTTCCTGCGCCAAGAGGCCCGCGAGCTGGCCTACGTCAAGGGCACCCTGAACCTCACCGGGGAGGCGATCGACGCGATCTCGACCCTGACGACAGTCCGCGGCCAATTCTCCACCGCCTACCTGATGAACGGCTCCCGCGGACAGGGCACCTTGCAGATCGGTGTCGCCTCGATGGAGTATTGGATCGCGAGCTCCGACCCCGCGCGCGACGAGCACATACGCCAACGCGCCCTGCGCGAGACACAGAAAAAGGGCTGGCCCGCGATGCGGCTGCTCGTCAACGACGAGTGGCAGGAAGCCGTCGCCGTCGAGCTGGAGCTAGCGGCGTGATGCAGGCCCGCATCGCGATAGCGCTCCTGAAAAACCGTCAGGTGCAGACGGTCCTCGTGCTCTGCGTACTGACGGTCGTGATGCTGCCGGTGATCGTCGCAGCCGGCGTCGTGGGCTTGTTCTCCCAGGCAGCCGAAGGCGCCTGCAGCGCCGGGGGTGGTGTGGTCAACGTGCCCGCTGGCGGCGGCCCGCTCGCCGCTGGCCTCTACGCCGCGCCGCTGGAACTGGCGCCGGGCCGCTGGTATGAAGTCGGCGCGACGGCCTACGGCGAACCGGGTGACAGTGCTGGGGACTACGGGTCGATCCCCAACCCCGGCGAGTCCTATCTCCCCTCCCACCCGGACTCCTTCGCCGAGCTGTCGGTGCTTGACAGCAATCCCGCCAACAGTGGCGGGGGCTTCACCTTCCAAGATGCCGACGCGCTCGACCATCTCCCCTATCTCACAACGCTGCGGGTCGCGCACGAAGGCCACGAAAGCCTGCTGGCAAAGCGCGACACCGGCTACGGTCAAGGCCCCGGCCAGTTCATCGCCAACGGCCAGCCCTACCGGCTGGACGTGTGGTGGGAAGCCGCCCGTCCGCTCGGGATCACGAAGACCGCGGTGCGGATAAATCTCGCGCCCGCGACGGGTGCCGCCGGTACGCTCGCGGCGCTCCCCGAATCCCACGAAGCCACCAGCGGCGGAGAAAGCGGCGCGTCTTGCCCGGCCGTGGAAGGCGCCGGGAGTGTCCCGCTGCCACTGACGCCGGGAACGCAGACGAAGATCCTCCCGAGTGGCCTCGCTGCCGCAGGCGCAAGCGCGCCCCGCGCGGTCAAGCGGATGGTCGCGGCCGGCAACCGCCTATTCAACGCGAGCTACGCCTACGGCGGCGCGCACGGCGTATCGCTCGACACGCTGGCACCCGCGTATGACTGCTCATCCGCGGTCTCCTACGTCCTGCACGCCGGCGGCGTATTCGGCGAATACGCCGAGGACTCAGGCGAACTTGAGAGCTACGGCGAACCCGGCCCCGGCCGGTACGTCTCGATCTATGCCAACGCCGCGCACGCCTTCATGTTCGTCGGCGGATTGCGCTTCGACACCGTTGAAGCCCCCGAATGGGACACCGGCCCCAACTCCGGCAAGCCCGGCCCGAAGTGGCGCGTCTACCCCACCGTCCCCGACTGGTCGACCTGGACCGTCCGACACCCGCCCGGCCTATGAGCCGCCACGTCCTGCGAACCCTCCTTGTGCTCGTCGTCCTGTCCGCCGTCGTGGCGCTCTCGGGCTGCACCAACCCCGACGCGCCGAGCGCGAGAACCGAAACGGCGTCCACTTCGCCGCAGAACACCGGCGAGCCGCCGGCACCCCCACCGCCGTCCTCCCAGGCGCAAGGTCCCGCCGATGTGCAGCCGACGCCCGTGAAGGCGCTCGAAGCGTTCGCACGGCTCTATGTCAACTGGACTTACCGCACGCTCACCGGCGATCAAAGGCAGCTCGCCGCGATGTCCGTCGGAGCGGCCCGCCTCGCCGAGCGCCAAGCCGCCGCCTCAAGCCAGGCGGATACGACGATCGCACGCGGGCACATCTACAACACCGGGCAAATCGTCAGCGTCGCCCCCGACCTCTCTCAGCCTGGGACGTGGGTGATCGTCACGCGCGAGCAGACCGGCGGCAGCAGCGAATATCAAGGGCTAGAAGCCGCCTATCACGTCACGCTCGCCAAGCTCGCCCACGTCCAGCAGGGATACGTGATCGAATCGTGGCTGCCCCAGTCCTAGCGGAAGTGCTCGGAACGACGTGCTTGTGGCGCGGAGGACCGCGAGCAGATCAAGTCGAGTCGCCCTGGATGCGTCTCCATGTCCAGCGGGCCAACACGAGCCCGACCGCACCGCAGAGCGCACCAGCCGCGGTTGCAAGGCCCGCCGTCGCGCCGTGTTTGCCCCACTCGACGGCCGCCAGCGCTAGCCCAGCAAACGCACCCACGACGGCAAACAGGATCACGTATCGCATCGGAGTACGCACGGTTCCGCAACATAGCTCACCCGCAGGACACACACTCGCTGGTCTGCGCGGCAGCTCGGAGTTCGGGTCCTCGCCTAAGACGGAGTCGGGCAGCACTCGCGGCTGCTTTCGCGGCTTGCTTGACGAACTTGATCGGCCGGTTGCTGACCAATGAGAGCCACCAACACCCGCACCCAAAGAGACGGCAGCACTCGTGAATACACGCAAAAGGAATATCCCCTCTCCGCCAGTCCCACCACACCCCGACACGCCGGCCACGGGCGGCTGGGCGAGCTGCGGCGTGCGTGGCTGGCAGCGTATGGCGCGACGTGGGTCCTGACGCTGATCCCCGCAGCGCTCTTGGCGATCGACGTGGCGAAAGTGGACGGCCCGGTTCGCCATGCGCTCGGCGCAAGCCTGAACCCGCAACAGAACCCACCTCCGAACATCGGACACGTCCTGATGCTGGTGGCGCACAATCTCCCGCTCGCGGCATGGCCCCTGCTGTTGGGTGTCATGGGAGCACACCGTCGCCGTCTTACTCGGCAGATCACGGACACTCTTGTGGCGGCCTGGCTCACCGCGAACGTCCTGCCAGTCGGTGCGGCGCTCGGCGCCTACGGCTCCCCGCTGCTGGCGTTCATCCCGCAGGTCCCTTTCGAGTGGGCGGCGCTCGCACTCGGCGCGAGCGCATGGCTGATGCAACGCCGCGAACCCCTGACCATCCGAGAAGGACTCGCGCTGTTCGCCGTGATCGGCGGCCTGCTGCTGTGCGCAGCCGTCCTTGAGACCGTCGCGGTGCCGCACAGATGACCGCGCTCCGCAACCACGAGAGCATGGATTCGTTTCGGCGCCCAGGACTCCGAACGCCGAACCGTCGCTTGCAACGAAGATTGCAAGTAAAATCGGTGCTCGGAATCGTTCTGTATCGCAAGGAGCGAAGGGCAGCAATGGTCACGGTTGACCCGGAGAGATGACATGGCAGTTCGAGCACGGCGAACGGCAGGCAAACGGCGCAACGGATCACGAGGTTCGGTTGCGACGGTTCCGGCACCCGGCACCGGCCCTGGACTCGCGCCCGAGTACGTCGGGGAAGTCCTCGGGAAATGGCAGCGCGCCGAGCTGCGTATCGCTCGCGGCTTCGCCGAGTGCAAGGGCCTCACCGACCAAGAGCTTGAGGACATCTACCAAGACACCGTAGTGGTGCTGCTGCAACGCCGGTTCGCCACCGAAAAGCATCTTCGCGACGCGCTGCGATCCGGCCTGAAGTATCGCGCGCTGAACTTCCACCGCGACGAGGGCAACCGCGCGGAGATCCTTGCCGAAAGCAGCCCGACGTTCGATGTGCCCGAGCTGGCAGGCCACGACAGCACCGAGCGCTCCGCGCTGATCCGTGAGGACCGGCTGGTCGTCGCCGAGTTCCTGACGGAGCTGAGCCCGCTTGAGCAACGGGTCTTCTGGTTGATGGCGGAGGGAATGAAGTACCGCTCGATCGCGAAGGTTCTCAATGTTGAAAGCAACGCGGTTCACAACGCCGAACGGTCATCCGAGAAGAAGCGCAAGCACTTTCAACTCCTCTACGACACCGGACGGTTGTGCGGCTACCGCGCCACGACGATCCGCGCACTACAGGCCGGGGAGAGCACGAGCGAGGAGCTTGCCAAGCGCGCGTTCGCGCACCTTGAGAGCTGCGCGAGCTGCCGCGCCGAGCACAGCACGAACGCCGGGCGGCTACGACGCCGCTTCCAGGGCCAGGCCGTGATCTTGCTCCCCGTCCCTGCCTTCATGCACCGCCTGGGGTGGTTCGCGCGGCTCGACGCGCGGCTCAGGACGCTCCAGCATCGTCTAGCGCCGGACGGCTTGCCGTTCGGGTCCGGTGGCGTGCGCGAACGCGCCGCAGCGATCCTCGCCGGCGGCGGCGCAGCCGCCAAGGTGGCCGCCACTGTCGCGACCGTCGCTGTGATCGCAGGCACGATCGGCGCCACGCACGTCCTCGACCACGAGCCACGCGATCATCCGCACAGAGCGCCGCCCTCGACAGCTCGGGCATCACGAGCGAGCGTGACGCCCTCGCGGCCAGTATCAGCGCCAATCCTGCCGGGAGTCGCACAGCCCAGGCACCGCGCGGTCTCGACCGTGCGACGCCAGACGCACTCCCGCCCCATCCGGCGCACGATCGCGAATGCGCCCAAGGACACCTCCAGGCAGCCGGGCACGCAGCGCGAACCGGGCGGCTTTGCCTACCTCGGGGTACCGCACGAATCGAGCTCGACCCCCCCGCCGGCACCTGCGCGTGCGGCGTCTAGCGGCGGCGGAGGACAGTTCAGCCCATGAGCCAGAGCAATTCGTTGTCCGTTTTGCGCTTCTCACGGATGCTTCTATGAAGTCAAGGGCTGGTGGACGAGTTGCTTGTAGAGGGTTCGTGAGAGGTGGCGCTTGAGGGCTCGCATGGCTTCGCGTTTGGTCTTTCCCTCGCTGGTTCTGCGGGCGAGATATGTCTGTGTTTCGGGGTGGTGTATTGAGCGGCTGAGGGCGATCATGTGGATCGCGGCGTTGACTTGGCGGTCGCCTCCGCGGTTGAGCCTGTGGCGGATGGTCTGGCCGGATGAGGCCGGGATCGGCGCGGTGCCGTTGGTGCGTGCGAACGCGGCCTCGTTCTTGAAGCGCGCGGCGTCGCATGTCAGGAGCTTCGCGGCGGTGATCGGCCCGACTCCTGGCTGCTCGAGCAGCGTCGGGTGCAATACGCGGACGAGATCCGTGATCTCGCTCTTGTAGCGATCGACGGTCTCGCTCGTGGCTTTGATGCGACGCGCAAGATCACGCAGTACCGCGAGGATCGTCGTCTCCTGCACGCTCGCGTCTGGCTGGTTGCGCATCCGGGTCAGACGCCGGGCGAGGGTGGCTCCACCGCCCCGCCCGACGCGTTCGCGAAGCGCGGCCGGCGCGGTGGCGTGTAGTGCGTGCAGCTGGTTGTAGAGCCGGGTGCGCTCACCTACGCACGACTGGTAGGCGCTGAGGAGCGTTTGCAGTGCTCTGCGCTCGCCTGATCTTCTCGGCGTCGACAGGCCATCACCAGCGAGCACTCTCTTGGCTGCCAGGAGCGCGTCGATCGAGTCCGACTTGCCGCTACGACGATCACGCCGCCGCGGACGCTCAACCTCGAACACCGGTATACCCATGTTCTGCAGGTGTTCGGTCAGCGCCGCGCCATAGCTGCCGGTGCCCTCGACCCCGGCCCGCGGATCCTCACCGAGGCCCTCCAGCCATGTCGTGAGCTGCTGGTAGCCGGCCTGGCTGGCCGGCACCGCGAGCTCGCCGAGGACCTGTCCAAGCCCGTCAAGAGCTACGGCGACGTGCTCGTCTTTGTGTGTGTCCACGCCTGCTGCGATCATGAATTCTCCTCATCTCTCGGGTTTAGCTGGGTGATGTGGAGGCCGCCGGACAGAACTGTGTCGAGTGATGTCCAGGCTTCTATGAAGTCACGACGGCGTCCGTGAGCGGCGGCGGGAGACGAATCCGCGAGAAGGCACTTGCGGCCAGTCAATAACCGAGTCATCCCGCCGTCGCCCACACCCTCACGAGGGCCCCGGACGCCACCACGCGGCTGCGAATCCGCTACGCCCTACGGGCTCCGCTACATCGCAGCCGGCCTGCCAAACCCACACAGGCCCAACAGACACCCCGAACCTACACAGTCAATAACACGAGAGCCCCTTATCGGAAGGGGGCCTGACCGAATGGAAGCGACGATGAACAAGCACTACAACGCAGCGCGCGGCAGGGCCTCGCTGCTGCTCGCGCTTGCGCTGCTGCTGGCGAGCATCGCGAGCTGCACAGGCGGCGCGACCCCGGCGTTCGCTGGGAATTGGATGGAGGTCTCCTGCAAGAACCCGAACCTCTCGGCGGCCCCGAGCGAAGGCTGGTCGAGCTTCACGACGGGCAGCCCAGGCTACGGCTCGAACAACAGCATCGGGTGTGGGCCGGGGAATCCGATGCTGGCGATACTCAGCATGGACGCCGCGGCGCCAGTCGGGGCGGGGGAGAACCTGCAATACACGCCGCCCAGCGGATCAACGCTCGCGGGCGGCCAGGTCGACGTGAGCATGTACGCCGACGGCCGCGGCTACGACGCTTCGGGCACAGCAGTCGCGTACAGCCCCGAATTTGCCTACAACGGCTCAAACGTCATCTTTCAATGCGCCTCCGGTCTGCCGCCATGCGCGAACGGGTCCTACGACTTTGGTGGCGTGCTCGGCCTTCCCGGAGGTCGCGGTGGCAACTTCTACATCGGTGCTGGCTGCGGGGGGGGCGCCGGAGCCGCTTGTAGCGAAGGCGGCAGCGAAGGCGCATGGTCGCTTGTGCGGGTGTGGTGGGCCAACTTCCTGCTCAACAGCACCGCGACGCCCAGCGCAAGCGGGATCGGCGGAACGCTGCTCAGCGCGAACGCTCGCGGCGTGCAGGAACTCACGCTCACGGCGAGCGACCCAAGCGGGCCGGGTGTCTACTTGGTCACGGCGCAAATCGATGGCAAATCGCTGTACTCGGGCACCCCTGATAGCAACGGCGGGAAGTGCAGTCCGGTCGGCAACAGCGGTGGCGCGCTGATGTTCGACTACAGCCAGCCATGCCGGCCGAGCGAGTCCGTGGACATCCCGATCAACACGGCCTCGGTAGCTGACGGTCAGCACACGTTGAAGGTCACGGTCGAGGACGCCGCGCAGAACTCAAGCGTGGTCTACGACAGCACAATCACCACGAAGAACGCGCCAGCCGCCAGTTCGCCGCCGACGATCCTCGCGCCGAGCCAAGTCTTCACCGAAGCGACGCTATCGACACACCCCGGCACCTGGACAGCGCCGACAGGCGCCGGAACGGTCGCCTACGGGTATCAGTGGGAAAGCTGCAACGCCGAAGGCAACAACTGTCAGACGATCGCCGGCGCTCAGAACGCGACGTACACCCCGACCGCTGCCGATGTCGGGCACACGCTCCGCCTGACCGTCAACGCGAGCGACAACGACGGGCTCGCCGCCGCCACGAGCACTCCGACGAACGTAGTCCTCTACTCGCAAGGCACACTCGGAGCACCCAACGGGCCGGGAACCCGCCCCGGCAGCGGCAGCGCGATCATCGGGCAGGGCACCCCGAACGGCAGCGGCGCGAGCGAGACAGCAGTGATCCGGCTCGGTGTTCGCCACACGATCACGCGGCCGTTCTCTCGTCGCGCATTCAAGCTCACCGGCCGCTTGCTCGACAGCAACGGCCATCCGATCGGCGCGGCGAGACTCGACATCCTGCAACAAACCATCGACGGCGGCTCGTTGCGGCTGATCGCGCACGCCAAGACCCGCGCCAATGGGTCCTTCCTCGTGCGGCTCGGGGCCGCGCCATCGCGGCTCGTCGAGGTCGCCTACCGCGCGTTCTCCGCCGACACAAACTACACGATGCAGGCGAAGATCACCGAGCTCGTGCGCGCGGGCGTGCAGCTTGAAATCGCACCGCAACATGCCAGTTCCAACGGGACGATCGTGCTCACCGGCCAGGTGCTCGGCCCGGTGCCCGCTCAGGGCGTCGTCGTTGAGCTACTTGTCCACTACCGCGGCCGATGGGAGCCATTCCGCGACCCTCGCACCGATTCCAGCGGCCATTTCCGCGTCGTCTACCAATTCGAGGGCGGCATCGGAAACTTCCCATTCCGCGCAGAAGTGCTCGGCGGGCAAGCCTCATTCCCATTCATCCGCGGAGAAAGCGGGGCGGTCGATGTCACCACGTACTAAGACACCCGCAATGCGTGGCTTCACACACGCGGTAGTCACAACGCTTCTCGCTGGGGCGCTCGCACTCATTCTCGTTTCACCCGCCAGCGCCGGCACATACCCTATGTACCAGTGCTCGCCCGGTGCCGAGGCGGTCTCGCCCGGATGGTATGTCGTAGCCGCATCCGACACGAACGCGGTGACAGTGTTGACCAACAACTGCTCAGCCGGTGGTGCGCTCGGCGACTACGTGTCCTCAAACGAATCGCCGGGCCTAGTGACTGAGAACGGGCATAGCGGAAGTCAAGTCACGCTCGCGCTGAACGTGCCCGCAAGCGCACCGGACGTGACGATCGACTCGATTTCGGCGAAGGTGATCGCGTCCTCGGTGACTGGCGATGATGCGTTTCTCGGCTTCTCGTCGGACGGTCAGGGCCTTCCGGGCGGAGTAGAGCTGCCCTATGGCACCGGGAGTGACTACATCGCAGACGATAGCTGGACGCTGCCCGAAGGCGCCCGCGACTTCGAGTCCTACGTCAACTGCAGCACGGACCTCAGCTCCCCCACATGCGATTTCGCCGACTCCGAGAGTGTCCCGGCGCTGAGCAACATCACCCTGACGCTCTCAGATAACACCCGGCCAGCGATCAGTGCCGTCTCCGGGACGCTCGCGAGCGCAGCAGCAACGAAAGGGACCGTAACGGGCTCTCAGACGATCGGTTTCACCGGCACCGACGCCGATAGCGGTGTCCGCTCGGCCGTTCTGACGCTCACCCCGCAGAGCGGCGGTACGCCTTATACCCACACGTTCGATTTCTCCGCGCAGTGCTCGTATCAGTCGTGGAACGCCTGCCCGCTTACACAGGTCGTGAGCGGGTTCGCGGTGAATACCTCGTCGCTGAAAAATGACAGCTACGCGGTGAACCTGAGTGTCACCGACGCCGCCGGGAACGTCGCAAGCAGTCCTCTTGGAACGATCGTCAGCGAAAACGCGCCAGCGAACACGTCGCTCCCGACGATCCTCGTTCCAGGCGAGATCCTTGTCGGCTCGGAACTCGCGACGCATCCGGGGAGCTGGACCGCGCCCAGCGGCGCCGGGGCCGTGACCTACGCCTATCAATGGGAGCAGTGCGACAGCGAGGGGAACAACTGCCAGTCGATCGCCAGCGCCCAAAACGCCAGCTACACCCCGAGCCCGGCAGACATCGGGCACACCCTCCGGGTGATAGTCAGCGCGAGCGACAGCGACGGGACGACCTCCGCCGTGAGCGTCGCGACGAGCACCGTTCTATCCGAGCAGGGCACACTCGGAGCGCTGCCCGGCCCCGGCACGAGCGCGGGCGCTGCCACAGCGAAGGCAACGCCGATCGTGGTCGGTGTCGGCACCCCGAACGGCACCAGCGCGAGCGAGTCCGCGACGATACGCCTCGGTGTCCGCCACGCGATTTCGCGCTCGTTCGCACACCGCGCGCTTACGATCCCTGGCCGAGTGCTCGATAGCCACGGCCACCCGATCGTCGCCGCAGAGCTGGACGTACTCCAAGAGACCGCGGGCAGTAGCGCCCTGCAAGTCATCGCTCACGCAAGGACGAGGGCGGATGGAACATTCCTCGTGCGCGTGCCGGTCGGACCATCGCGTCTCGTGAAGGTTGCCTACCGTGCGTTCTCGGCCGACACGAACTACACGACCACGAGCGAGATCACGGAGTCCGTCGCTGCCGGCGTGCAGCTCACAATCGCACCGCGCCAGACAAGCTCGAACGGAACGATCGTGCTCACCGGGCAAGTGCTCGGGCCAGTTCCACGGCAGGGCACGATCGTTGATCTGCTCGTGCATTATCGCGGCCAGTGGGAGCCCTTCCGCACGCCGCGGACAGACGCCGACGGGCACTTCGAGGTCGTCTACCAGTTCGAGGGCGGCATCGGACGCTTCCCGTTCCGCGCCACCGTACCAGCAGGCCAAGCAGGCTTCCCGTTCTCAAGCGGGTATAGCAAGGTGGTCGATGTCACGACAGGCTAGGAGAACACGACTCGTCGCACAGCTCTGGCGACACGCGAGCATCACAGCGCTCGCGCTGCTCCTTGCGTGCGCCGTCCCAGGGCTCAGCCGAGCCGAGACCATCCCCACAGCGGAGGCCGTAGCAGACGACGGAACATTCCTTCCCACCGTTCCACGACCCGCCCAACCCGCGGGACTCTGCCTCGTAGACACGGGCGTCAACCTCAACCCCGACACCGAAAGCGTCGTCGTGGACCGAACGGCCATCGACGGCGGCACCGGCAACGACGTATCGCCAACCTCACACGGAACCCTGCTCGCAATGATCGCCGGTGCCCCCGAGAACGGTTGGGGCATGGTCGGCACCGCCCCACAATCAATCCAGATCGTCTCCGTCCGCATCCTTGAGCCAGGGCAAACAACGTTCCCGTTTAGCTACTACACCGACGGGATCACGACCTGCCTACAGCTTGAGCAGAAGTACCACATTAGGGTGATTAACCTTTCACTTGGTAGTTCCGTCGTTCCCTCCAATCAGGACTACGAAGCAATCACCAACGCCTTGCAGGAGGCAAACAACTACGGGGTGGCCGTGGTGGCTGCGGCCGGCAATGACGACGGCGGCCCGCTTGACTATCCAGCCGCGTACCCGTCGGTCCTTTCTGTTGGGGCAGCGGACACCCAGGGTGGCGCGCTCTGCTCTTTCTCCAACCGCGGCGAAGGGCTGCGCCTGATCGCCCCCGGATGCGACCTCGACGCGGCCGATCCGAGCAGCGGCGAAGCCGACTACAACTACTGGCAGGGATCAAGCGACTCGTCGGTCATCGCGGCGTCTGCACTGGACGCTCTTATGTCCTACAAGCCCGAACTCTCGCCGCAAGCAGCCGAGGAATACGTGACGAACGCGCACGCTGGCGTACTCGACATCGCTCAAACGTTCAGCAACGCTGGGCTCGGCCAACTCGTAGCCGAAGGCGAAGCTGCCGAGCCAAGCACCAAACCGGCGTCCAACCCCAGTCCAGCAGTCCCTCCGCAAGCCGTGGCACCATCAGGAACCATGAACCTCATCGCTCCCTTCTCGCGACCACGCGCGCGACTCAAGCGCGTCAAGGGCCGCACCACTCTCATCTTGACCGGGCGCCCGAGCGAAGCTCAGACCCAGGTGCGCTACCTCGGACGCCGAGGTCACTCTCGGCATCTGAGCATCCTGCGAACGATCGACGGTCCACTGAGCACGATTACCATTCCCGCGGCAGGCGTACTAGAGGTCTCGGTACGGTACGCCGACCCCTACGACATCGAACGCACAAGCCCTTGGATCACGCTGCAAGTCGCCCACATAGCACCATCCAAGAGCGCCACGGTTAGGGGTGCTCGATGATGCACAAACGCATCGTGTTCATCGGCTTGCTCGCCCTACTTGGCGTCTTTCCGATGCGTGCAAGCGCGAGCAGCACCTATGAAGTAAGCGCCTGCAACAACGCTCCCGAAGCGGTCAACAACTCATGGAGCTGGAGCACAACGGATACCTCCCAACCTTCGCACTACGCCGAGCACGCCACATGCCCATATCGCAGTCCCGGAGGAACAGGCGGCAAGGTAGATCAAGAGGGCGGACTATCCACCACCGATGCCCTCGGCCTTGCTAGCGGAGCCCCGCCAGGCACGAGCGCAGGGTGGACGTTCACCGCTCCGGACGGAACGACCATCGCGGCCATTAATTACGAACGATACCTCGGCCACGAAGACGACACCAACAATACTTGGTCGCCAGCACTACGCGCGGACGGGAGCATTGTCGGTGGCGAAACTTGCACCGTGACGTTTCCCAACGTGGGCTGCCTCCTCGGCGGCCCACCGGGCCAAGGAGGCGAACCCGGTATCGTTACCGGGCTTGCCGCCCATCAGTTGACGTTTGGCGTTGTCTGCCAAGCCCCCTCGGAACAGACGTGTGTCACTGGCGCTACAGAGCATTCCGTTTGGGCGGCGATGTACGGCGCGACCATAACGATAAGTGATCCGACGCCGCCGACACTTAGCGCACCCTCGGGCGCCCTTTGGGCGCCCGGAGCATACGGAGGCTTTCACAAGGGAACCGAAGTAGCCACAGTCTCGGCGCAGGACATAGGGGGCGGCGTACAGAGCATCACCCTCGCGGCCGACGGACATGCTGTGGCGACCTATAGCGTGGCGTGCAACTTTACTTTCCCGCAGCCATGCCCACTCTCGACCGGCCCACAGACTTTGACGCTGGCAACATCGAGCCTCACAGACGGCACCCACGCTCTCACGTTCGTGGCAACAGACGCCGCCGGCAACGAATCGACCGTCGCCTCCGAGCAGATCGCGATTGATAACAACCCGCCGCCGCCGCCTACCGGCCTTGCAGCAAGCGCCACGCAGCCGGGCGGCTCGACCTTCACGACGACTTGGGATGAGCCCAGCGAACAGGTCGCGCCGATCACCGAAGCGACCTACCAAGTCTGCCCAGCGACCGGGGCTGGCTCCTGCGGTCCAGCAACCCCGGCACCCCCAAGCGGCCCGGTGGCGGTTACGGTGCCCGGCCCTGGGAGCTGGAACATCGCCGTTTGGCTGACCAACGCCGCAGGCAACAGCAACTCGGCGAACGCCGCGCACACGATCGTCAACGTGCCCGCCAGCAGTTCGGGCGGGTCGCCGGGTACTTCAGGCCCAGGCAGCACCGGCCCCGGAAGCTCTACCGGGCCTCCGCCTCCGAAAGCAGCGATCCGTGTGAGCGAGACGCTGTACGGACGGGAGCTGGTCGTGCATATCAGCGGGCCGGCGAGCGGCCGGGTGCGCGTCGCCTTCACCGGACGGCTCGGCCGTCGCACGGTCGCCTCGTGCGCTAGGACACTCACGCTCAAGCACGGGCGCCTGACCGTCAGCTTCAGACTCGGGCCTCGGACGGCCGCGCACGCCACTATCCGCGTGAGCGCGCAGCTCGATCACGACCCCGCCGTCACAAGCACGTTGCTCCGGCACGCGGCCAAACACCGATAGGCCAAGACAAGACGCTCGCGATCCCTCCCCCTGGCGCGAGCGTTGGAGCCTCGCTTGATGAGCCCGGCGAGCGCGTCTGCTCGCCGGGCTCTGGCGTCTCAGGCGGCAGCGACGAGCTGCAGCGCGCGGGTCTTCTCGGTGGAGTCGTCCAGCGCGCGGCCGAAGCGCTCGGTGCCCTCGCGGATCGGGCGTATCCAGTCGCCGTACTCGATGATCGCGTTGACCGCGGCCCACTTGGAGCCGGGCGCGTTGCCCTGCGTCTCGCCCCTGAAGAACAGCTCGGCGATGCGGTCCTTGGTCTGCTGGCGCGAGCGACGGGTACGACCGCTCGCCCTGTCGCCGTCGCCGTTGGGGTAGAGCTCGTCCAGCACTTTGCGAAGCTGACGCTCGGTGCAGCGCTCGGAGGCGAGCTGATCGCCGTAGCGCTTGAACTGCTGGTAGTAGTTGATTGAGAGGTCCAGCACTCGGCGGGCCTCGTGGACGCGCTGCGTGACCGCTTCGGTGTGCCGGATCGAGAACTTCTGCTTCGCGTCCCTGAGACCCCAATTGAGCGTGTTCTGGCAGACCACGCGGATCGGCGTCGTCGCGGCGACCACGGCGGTTGAGCCGTCGTGGCTGTTCATCAGGAGCACATAGGGCCGCACGGCATCGCCGCCGACCTCGACGTGCTCGGGGAGCGTCGCGAGGACCCATACGCGCCGGCCGCCGTGCAGGCTCCCGGCGGTCTCGAAGTGGATCGCGCTCCCGAGGAGCTGGTCGACAAACGCAAATGCTTCGTGGTTCTGCACGATGCGGTAGCGCTCGCCGACGACGCCGAGCTCGTCGTCGGTGTCCTGCCGGACGGTGGCGTAGTAGCCGCGCACTTTCTTGTAGCGCAGCACGTCGAGCTGCCAGTCCGGGCCACGGTCGATCACGAGCGGCTTCTTGACGACGCTCCAACCGAGGCCCGCCGCCTCGATCGCCTCCGCGACACTCGCCGGTGGCCGATCCAGCACGGCCCCAAGACCGTGCCACGGGGTAACGCGGACAGAGAACATCGAGTCTGAGGCTGTGAGTCCAGCGGACATTGCCGCCCTCCTTTGGATGGGTGGCCCCGCCCGATGCGGAGCCGGTCGCAGCCCCGGCCGCAGCCCCCGAAGGGGGATGCGAGAATGGCCGGGCAAGCCGGCTCCCGCATCGGCTGGCCCAGCTCTCAACGCTCTGCATCGCATCGCCGCCGACCTGCACCTGAGCGTCCCGACGCGCGCGCCGACACGTCCTCTGAGCTATCCGCTGGAACTGGTTGAGAGGCGTCGTTCGGCCAGGGGGTAAGCTGGTCGCAGATGATTACTCAGGCTCACTCGACAACTCTCCCAAAACTCTCCCAGCACGAGCGTTTTTTGAGGGCACCTGAGAGCACTTGAGGGCGCCGAAAGCCGCTTAGGTAAGCTGAGAGCACCGTGTTCCGACGCACTGCAAAGCCGTCTACACCGGTTCGATTCCGGTCGTCGCCTTCCAGAAAGCACTGCAAATAGGCACTTTCTTGGGTCTCCAAGTGTGCAGACATACGTCTGTCTCCCCAGGACTCTCCCCAAAAGCCGTCTGCAGCTCCTCAATTTTATCGTGATTTGCAGGGATTTTGTACACGCGATCCGAAGTCTTTGAGGCTGGTTCTGGAAAGGCCGTTGACAGCAGAGCGAGACAACCAGTTCCTGTTGTGTCGCGATTTGCAGGTGTTTTACTGCCGGGTGCGTCGAACTCGGCGGTCTCCCCAAGAGAGCCGTTTACCGATTTTTACAGAACATGATCTGAATTCACAGAACCTCACAGAGTTCTGTGATCGTCTGTGAGCTTTGCTATCTTTGCCGTGTGGCGAAGAATCCCTACAGCCCCGGAGTCGGCACGCGTCCCCCCTATCTCGCTGGTCGTGCTGGGGAGGTCCGACGCTTCGAACGACTGCTTGACGACTATCCGGAGAAGCGACGCAACGTGCGGATCACCGGTCTGCGCGGCGTCGGTAAGACGGTGCTGCTCAAGGAGTACGAGCGCATCGCACGACGGCGCGACTGGGTAGTCGTTCGCCGCGACTGGAGCGCGAGGCTGTGTGAGGAGAGCGACTTCGCGACGGCGCTCGCCGGCTACCTACAAGAAACGGTCGAGGCGCTCAGCCTCAAGGCCAAGCTCAAGAAGAGTGCCAGCGCTGCGCTGCAGGCGATCGGACGGATTGAGCTTCAGATCGCCGAGGACGTAACAATCGCGATTCGTCCGGGGACTTCGGAGCCGCCGAAGTCGGTGCTCGAGGACCGACTTCGCGTCGCGCTTGCCGAGGTGGGCAGTTTGGCGCGCGCGCAGAACCGCGGAGTCGCGCTGCTCTTTGACGAGGCGCACAGCGTCTACGACCGCCCGGCCAAGCACCAGTTCCCTCTCGGCGCCCTTCTGTCTGCCATCGTCGCTGTCCAGGATCAGGACGAGCCCCCTCTGCCGGTCATGCTCGTGCTTTGCGGTCTGCCGCCTCTAACCGCCAATATCCACGCGGCACGAAGCAATGCGGAGCGATTGTTCCGCGCCGAGACGATCGAGAACCTGCCCCTGCAAGCCGCGCCGCCCGCGACGCTCAGCGCCGCAGCACAGGCGCTTGTGGAACCGCCCAGCGAGATCACCTACGACGAGGGCGTTGCCGAACGGGTGGCGCACGATGTGGATGGCTACCCGTACTTCATCCAGTGGTTCGGGGAGGCCCTATGGGACGCAGCCGACCTCCACGGCGAGCACACGATCAGCGACGAGCTTTACACGCGCGAGCGACGCGCGATTCAGAGCAGTCTCGACGATGAGTTCTTCGAGCCCCGATATCGCGACGCACGACAGGCCGATCAAGGAACGCTTCGTGTCGCCGCTTCGCTAGGCGGTGAGCGATTCACCAAGGCCGATCTGGATACTGCGACGGGTCGCTCAACGGGTGCGCTGGCACAAAGCCTAACGCGCCTGATCGCCGACAACCTGACCTACCGCGACGATCACGGTGTGTATGCCTACACGGCTCCGATGTTCGGAGAGTTCATGAGGCGGCGCCACCCTCGTCTGTCTGATGACGCTTAGCATTTCGCCAACTCGTGCCGATCGCACATTCGTCGATCGAGAGGACCACCGCGCATCTTCGCCGTGTCAGCAAGTTCGAGCTCGTGTGGTGCGTCCGAGAGGCGGTAGGCACTGACGACGTGGACGCTGGTCACGCAGGACAGCAACCGCATCGTCTTGCCGCGGTAGTGCTCGACGGTCTCGACAGGTGTCTTACTTGTGCGTGGCATGGAGCGGGAGCATCATCGCAACGCGCGTCACGTCGGGGCTATCGTCAATGTCGATCTCGCCCGCGTTCAGACGCCGCTCGAACTCCTCGCCGCTCATGCCCAGGCGCTTGCGTGCCTGTTCATCTACTCGCTGATCCCACTCCTCCGGGCTCAGCTCGCGGATCTCGTTGTCAGTTCGGGTAGCCATTGCAAAACGCTCCTTGGAAGGAATCAACCGCCCGGGCCAGCTCCTTGACCATCAATAGTAGGGAGTACGCGGGTGGCGTCCATCGGTCGGTTTGGCATGCCCCGGCGAGCCCGAACGCCCGCCGGGCCATACCCTTTCACGCGGCTGCGACGAGCTGCAGCGCGCGGGTCTTCTCGGGTCCATCGTCCAGCGCACGGGCGAAGCGCTGGCCGCTCGAGCGCAGCGGAAGCAGCCAGTCGCCGTACTCCACGATCGCGTTCACGGCGGCCCACTTGGAGCCGGGCGCGTTGCCCTGCGTCTCGCCGCGCATGAACAACTCGGCGATGCGGTCCTTCGTCTGCTGCCGCGATTTGCGTGTGCGACCGCTCACCGAATCGCTCGTGCCACTCGGGTAGAGCTCGTCGAGGATTGAGCGGAGCTGGCGTTCGCTGCAGCGCTCGGAGGCGAGTTGGTCGCCGAGGCGCTTGAACTGCTCGTAGTAGTTGATGGACAGATCGAGGACTCGGCGAGCCTCGTGGACGCGATGCGTGACCGCTTCGGTGTGGCGGATCGAGAACTTCTGCCGCTCGTTGGCGAGGGGTGGCCGGCGAACCGGTAGGGGTTCTCCTCTCCGCGTTCGCAACGAGCGCCGGCGTCGCTGCCCTCCCGCGTAAGACGATAACTCCGTACTCTTACCTGTTTTCGATCGGCGGCAAGTTCGGCTGAAGTGCGTCAAGGCTCGTGATCCGCGACCTGTCGTGACCACGCGAGACCGCAGCGCCGCATATCGTGACGACGTGTCAGACCCACGCAAGCATCACTTCGTGGCGCAAACCTACCAACGCGGGTTCGCGCGCCGCGAGGGCAAGGCTTTCCAGGTTCGCGTCCTGAATAAGAGGTCGGGCGAGGGCGGTATTCGCAACGTCCGCGACGCGTTCTCCCAACGCGATTGGAACACGATAAAGACGGCGGAGGGGCTGAAGGAGTTCGGTGTTGAGCGCGTCTTGGCCGAGTACATCGACGCCGAGGCGGCGCCTGCGCTAGAGGCCACACGCGAGCACCGATTTCCCTTGAGCCGCTCCGATCGAGAGGCACTAGCGATGTTCATGTCCGCTCAACTATCGCGCGGCCGCGCCGCCCGAGAAGGACTGGCCGAGTCGATGGTCGAGGTCAACCGTCTGCTGCTTCGCCTGGGAGCCTCCAACTACTCAGACGAGCGACTGCGCGAGATCACCGGTCAAGAGCCCTCGGCCGAACTGCGAGAGATGATGGCGAACAGCGACGAGTACATCGAGATCCAACCAACGAACGCGATGCTCCTGCAGTCGATGCTCTCCTCCGTTCAGGAGATCGCCGAAATAATTGATATGCGGACGTGGACGCTGGCACGATTTGACTCGCCGTGCCTGTTCACGGGGGAGCATCCATTTGTCCACATCAACCCGTCAGGAGACTCCCTCGGGTTCGGCGTCGCGACGGCCGAGCAGCTGTATCTACCGACATCGCCTACCCAGGCCTTGGTGCTCTCCCATCCTTGGACGAGCTCGCCCGACGGCCGCGTTGATGGAACGATCGAGTTGGCCACCCGGCTGAATTGGGCGATGCTAAGCCATCCGTCGAACCAAGAGCTTTTGCTTCATCCGGACGTGCCGAGCCATCCGTTGCCGTCGCCGACGCTACTTGCGAGAAACGACGTGTGGCCGTGGGGTGCTGACCCCGAGGCAAGTCGCGGACCTTCAACGGCAGATGGTCGTACCTCTATGCGAGGAAGTGCAACAGAATGATCGCGGTAGGCAGCATGGCCGCAAGGAGGCGTCGCAAGACGACAGTCCAAAGCAATCGCCGCGCGAAGCGTTCCGCGCTCGGACCGTCAAGTAGGGCGAGCAGTTCTCGGGTCTGATCAGGCACACTCGGAATCGTGACGCAGCGCCCGACCGATTCAAAGGACACTTCGCGGCCGCCTGTGCGCCCCGATCTGTCCGGTCTGCCCGAGCTCCCGGCTCCCAGCGTCGAGCTCGAGACGTTGATCGGTCAGCTCATTCCTCCCGGTTCCCTCACGTGGCGTGTTCTGCCCTGTTCGCTGCCGTGGACGAAGGCGCCTGGGCTGGCGCAACCAACAAGCCGACCAGCTGACGCGGTGCTCGACGATGTGCTCAAGGGCGCGGGCGTCAAGGAGCCAGCGGCCCGCGATTACATCCTCAAAGGTCCGTTCACGGACCTCATGGTTCTTTCCCCGAACGAACGTCTGCGGAACTACGGACGACCCGCCAGAGCTATCGAGGTGGCGGCCGAGCACGATATCTCGGGTCGGCCGCTCGTCGATCTCGCGTCAACACTTGATCTGACCGACCATCAGTTGCCTATTCCGCACCGGGGCGGGACGGTAGGAGGCGAATCGCGCGGCGGGCGGCGCTATCTGAGCCAAGGCCGCCAACTCCTTCGGGCTCTCGGGGTGTGGCCCTGGGCTCACATTGAGGACTGGGGTCGCACACGGAAGTGGTGGCGAGACCCTGATGTGTTCGTGGCGCTTTGCTCCTGGCACGATAGAGCCTGGATGCGAGCCGCAGAGCAACTCGCGTACAACGCGCGGGCACGTTATGGGCAGGTGCCCTCGTTCGTAATCACAGTGCAGGAGCACGAAGCATGCCGCGATTTTCGCGGACGTCTCGCCGAGCTCGGTGCAGAGCGCACAGCCGAGCGAGCGAAACGGCATAGCTAGCTCCTGGCGCTCCCCTTTTAGATCAGGCGGAGCCTCCTGGCTCCTGGGCGTCCGACGTTGTCTCCTCCAGCTCTTCGGCGCCAGGCTCGGTCTGCAGGACCAGCGCGCGCAGGTCAAGCGCGGATGCCGGTCCGCCCTGCAGCGCGGCCTCCCACGCGATGAGTGGCTCGTAGCCCGGCATCTCCTCGACAGCGAAGCCCGCCAAGTGCCGCCCCTCGTCGGCCCGTCCAGCCTCCGTCAACCGCTCGGCAGCCACGACTTGCTGAGCGGCGTCGAAGCCGACCGGTAGCTCAAGGTGACCGCGTTTTTCTCGCTCTGTCCGACGCTGGGTCGCCAACGTATGCAGTTGATCATCAGTCCAGTCCGGCATCTGGTCCGTCAGGAGCCCTACGACAAATGAAGCCGCTTCGAGCCGCTGCAGGAGACGTCCATGCTTGGCGAGAAACTTGGCCGCCTGCGGCCGATGCTCGCTCGGCGCGAGAACGCTATGCCACAACGCATAGATCGCCAACATGAGCGCCTTATCCGGCCCGTCCGCGATCCCGGGCAATTGCTGCTCGATCCGCTCGAGCACTGATTGCATGTTCGTCACGCACTCGGTGCGCCCGGCGAGGGCGTCGACCAGGTGTCCTACAAAGCCCGAGAAATACCGGGAGACGGACTTGTGGCCGAAGCCCTCGGCTTGCCAGACCCAATACTGGGGCGCGAGCCGCATTTGGATTCTCCCCGGAAGACTGGCCCGCCAGTCGAAGGTCAGATCGGTCTCGGCGGGCGCCCGGTCGACATAGCTCTTGACAACGTGCCGCGCCAGACGTGCGAGCCCCTCGTGGCTGAGCATGATCCCCTTGGCTGGGGGCATCACCGTGTCAGCGCGGTCGCCGAGTACCCACGCCTCTGGCGGCAAATCCTCGAGCACGTGCACGTTGCGCGACCTGATGTCGTAGGCGAGCTTCACGGCACCCTCAAGATCAGCACCCCGGATGGCCCGCACCGTGTCTATGGCCTCGGTCCTGAAGTAGTTGGGCGACACGCTGTCCATCACGAAGGCCACAAACCTGCTCTTGGCACCAAGCCGGTCGCCTTCCATGACGGCCTCCCGAAGGCGCTCGCTTAGGCCTGCGTCCGCGCCCTCAAGTGCCGTGTCGATCAGTTTGCGCTTACGGCCGTCCATCTGATCCCAGGTCGGCTCCGGGACGCTTGCACCCTCGCTGAGTGACTCAAGGGCCGCAACGAGGTCGACGTAAGCGAGGGTCGGGTCATCGACCGCGTGCTGTGTCGCGTGGACGATGCGTCTGATGGCGCGCATGGCCGCCTCGAAATGACTCCGCTTCAATGCCACTAGCTGGGACATGAATCGTCGGAGTTCTTCGAGTTCCGCGTCCGGGACGAAGCGGTGTGGGTCGAACGTATGACGGAACAGCTTCGACGCGGACGAGCGGCTGGATCCTTCAAGGGAGTTCGGGACCAAGCTCCTGGCGAGGTCGTGGTCGCGGCTGAAGACGGCGTTGAGCCCGAAAGAGAGCACGTCCGCCAGGGCGTCTACGAGCTCAGTCCCGCCTGTCGCAATGATTGCGGACGACCGGCCGTCTGGGTGCTCGGCCTCTAGGTGCTCGGTGACTGACACCGTCACGGTCGATACCGGCATCATCCCGGTAGACGGGGCGAGTTCGCCGACGGGTAGCTGGACGACCACGCCCAGCGGCAGGAAGAACCGATTGGTGTAGAGCGTCTCCCGGTGGACGGTGGAGTGCAGGGACGCACCCTCTCGGAAATACATCTTGGTAACGATCTGCAGCACGTCGGGCTCGCCTCTCATTCATCGCGATCTCTCCGTTCGTCCAGCTTGCCACGTCACGCCACGAGCCATCAGCTGCGGCCACATGCGAACCACGCCCGCCGCAAATCAGGGTCCGCTCCGGAATCACTGCACTCGTTGACGCGCGGTGAGGGTGATCGATTCGAGCTTTAGCCGCTGGAGCGGTCTTAGTCTCGAGAGCACGCCGTTGAGGTCACCATGTGGCTGAGTGGCGAGCATTTCGACCATCGCGGCGGCCGGCTGCAGAGCCGTCTCGATGGCGAGCAACTGCTCATCTGGGAGTGGCGCTTGCCTGGCGAGCAGCCCGGCGAACGTGGCGAGGTACACGTCGGGATCTAGCGCGTCGCCCGCGGCCTGAACGACCTGCAGGAACTTCGGCTCGGTCGTGTTCGGGGTCATGAGCAGACTTGGGACGAGCGCCGGGAACCATAGGCAGAGCAGCTCGACGAGGTTACGTGCGATCCGCGCGCGGATCGGGGTGGCGGTACGGACGGCCTCGTACATGGCCTCGGGGTCGATCGCGGCGAGGTCCTTCTCTCTGAGGGCGAGCGGCGTCTCGCGGCTGGCGCCGCCGGGCCCGCTGCGCAGCCCGAGCGCCCGCTCGATCGCGGACATCCCCGGCGGCACGCCAGCGAGCTGCACTCCGAGCCCCAGCCCGACAAGCTGCGCGAGTGCCTGTTCGCGTTCGTCGAGCGACATCCGCACCTCCCGTGGGAGGACGGATTTGCCCACTCGCAGCCGGGCGGCGCGCTTGACCTCGGCGCGCAGAAGCTCGGGATCGCGGGCCGCCTGCTCGCGGGAGGCGGAAACGCTCGCCCGCAGGGCATCGATGCGTGCCACAGCGATGCCGATGGCATCCTCCACCGGAACACTGTCGGTCTCGATGAACAACGCGAAGCGGACCAATTCGATCCCGTGCGTCCGGATCGGTAGGCGCGCGAGCGTGTCGACCTGTCCGATGGTGCGCAAGGGGTAGCGAGGATCGCGGCCCAACCGTACCGGGCCATCCACCAAGCCCCGCTGGACCCAGTGACGGATCGTGCGCCTCGTCGTTCGATCCCGCCCGGCAGCGCGTGTGATTGCCACGAGATCATCGATGCTCGGCCTGCGAACGGCGAACAAATCTGCCTTGGATGACATTGAGCCCGTCAACATCTCGCATGTTCGCCGTTGCGCCAGACATTCGACGCATCGCGTGCCATCGTCGCGATCACACGCAAACCGTCAGCGAAAGGAGAAGCCAATGGATCGATGGCAGTGGCTACTGCAGATGATTCTCGCATTCGCCGCGCTGGGCCGGCTGCTAATGACCGGTCGGCGCAAGGGGTGGATTTAGCTCCCTCTCAAACTGGTTCCGCGAGGAGAAGCCTCGCGGAGCCAGCCATGCTCTCGCCCAGCGCGCTAGGCGGCATTACGTCTGCCGTCGACTGGTGTGAGCGTGCTGCGGACAGCGGCGTCAAAGGCCGTCGGCCGCTTCGCGGCGGACGGTCCATGCTCGGTCGCTTGCAGCCGCCGCGAGGAGCTCCCGCAGCTCCAGCTCGCGACGGCGCTTAGCGGCGATCACCACCTGTCGGCGCAGCCTCCGTGTGGCGCTCTCGTAGAGAGTAACCAGGCGCGCTCGCACGACCGCGTTCGCGTCGTTGCTCGCGCCCTCGGCGAGCGTGTAGCCGTTGATCGCTCTCGCGGCCACCTCGTCGCTCGGGTCGAACATGCCGCTGACGAGCGTCCACTGGACTGCGGGGATGCCCAGGTTGCCGATGTCTGCGAGCGCCGCGATCGCTACGAGGCGGCACTGGGCATCCGGGCCCCGGGCGCAGGTCGCAAGCCACGCGATGTCGTCTCCGCACAGGCTGTTCGCGAGGACGCGGAGCTGCGCGGCATGTAGCAGCGAGGCGCCGATGTCGTCTCCGAATAGAGCCCGGCCCGGTGAGATGTCGAGACCGCGAACGCGATCCAGGTTCCGCTCGTCGAGATGTCCGGCGTCGCGCAACAGCAATAGAGCCTCGAGCGCACCGAATTGCCAGGCAGCCGCGGCATGCTCGCTGCGGCAGACCTCGAGCAGCAGCTCGATCACGTCCTCGCGGCGGCTCGGCAGGTGAGAGGCGAGGTCTCCCAGGAGATGCGTCTGCCCGTCGCCCATGTCCCACGAGCCATCCGCCGCCTTTTGCAGGGTCGTGCGCACGGCGCCGGCCACGGCGTCAACGAGCATGGCGATCTCGTCGGCGCCGAGGGCGTCCTTTCGCCAGCTGAGCAGCTCGGCAGCGTCGGGAGGCGAGAGCTTGGGCCGTGCAACGAGATCCTCCCCTGTGACGATCGCGAGCGCCACGTCCAGCGGCCCCTCCTCAGCGTACTCGCGACGGTGCACGATCACCAACTCGCGCAACCCGGCTGGCATCGCATCGATGTGCTGGGGGTCCAGTGGCTCGAGCATCGCGCTGCGCACCGCCCCGTCGGCTGCCGCGAAGGCGTTCGCCCAGTCCTCGGGTGAGCGCCACAGGAGGTTCGCAACGAGGCCCCCGATCTGCGGGGTCTGGGGAGCCGGCAGCGAAGCCACGAGCATCCCCAACAAGTCACGGGCACCGTTGTCGTCGAGCAGATCCCACACCGCGGCCGCGACCTGTATGTAGGCGTCGCGGGGCGCGAGACCTTCCTCTCGCACTTCTGAGAGCAGCTCGGCGGCACCAGCAGCATCCAGCTTGTCCTCCGCGGCGTTGACCGCCGCGACCACCTGCTTGCCGGGACCACTGGTCGCCCATGCCTTCAGCGCCCAGCGGGTGCGCGGCGGCGGCTCGTTGCCGACCAGCAGCATGTGCGAGGAGGCGAGCTGGGCGATCGTACGCTGGAGTTCGACCACGCCGCACCATTCAGCCTGCGCGAGTGTCGCGAGCAGATCGTCGAGCTTCGTTCGCCCGATGTGGAAACTCGAGTCCCAGACTCCTCTGAGCTCGTGCTCCAGACGCTCGGCGGACAGCGCCGCCGCGGCGTCGAGCGCGTTTGAGCGCACCCACGACAGGCTGAGCAGCGGATCCTCCGGCGTATCGGTCGCCGACCAAGGGTTGAACCCGGGCACATCTACGCCCTGCGCGACCGCCGCACGGCGGGCGACGACGCCGAGGCGGGTGCTCGTGTCGGTGATCGCGATCATCGCCACGAGCGCGTCGCGGGCGCGGTCCTCCAAGGCTCGGCGACGGGCGAAGGCGCTGATGCGCAGCAGCAGGCGCGCGCGCAGGTCCTCGTCCTCGAGCCGGTCGATCAGCTCCCGGATCTTGTCGAGCGTCGTGACGGTGCGAACAGGGCCATCGAGATCGAGCCACAAAGAGATAAGGCCCGCCAGCAGCTGACCGGTCTCGCCGATCGCCTCCAGTTGCGCTCTCAACGACTGCGCCGTCGTTGCGTCCTCGAGCATGCCGGCCCGCGCGAGGTGAGAGGCCAGCGACACCGGGTCCTCCGCGTCGAGGGCCTCGACGCGCGTGAATTCTAGGCGGAGCACCTGAAGCCACTGCTCGGCGCCGCCGTCGGGCGACCACAGCCACGGTTCCTCCCACAGAAGCACCGCGCGCAGTCGCGCGTCGATCAGGATCGGCAGCTCAGCGCCGCTCATGCACGAGCTCCTTGCGATCGAGTCCGGCGGCGCCCAGCGCCGCGTCGAGTAGCACCCTGAAGATCGCGACCGCCGGGCCCTCGCCGTCCAGTGCGCCGGCGCGGTCGGCGAGTATCTTCTCCTGACGTTCGCCGAGCCAGCGCCCGGCGGGGGTCTGCGGCCACTCGCCGGCCCGCTCCACGCACCAGATCACCGACAGCTCCACGTCCTCCTTGGCGAGCACGGCCTCAAGCTCCTCGCGGGTACCGTCACCGAGCTTCTCGTGGAGCAGCCCGAGCACCAGATGCGCTGCGCACGCGCGAGCGACGAATTCCGTGTTGACGGTCTCCCCCGGCGGCACGCGGTGGGCGGCCGTGCGATCCCAGCCGTCGAGGTCCAATCTGACAGGGATGCCTCTCGCTCTCAGCACCGGGTTGATCGCCTCCTCGACCGTTCGGTGGACGAGCCTTCGCAGGTCCAGCACGTCATCGCCGCTGGAGAGGAACAAGCGCAGCAGGCTGGCGGGCTGAGTGGTCGAGAGGCGCATTTGATCGGCCGGATGTATTCGGCCCGGCACCGAGCGCGGATCGGCGATCCGCACGGCAAGCATTGTCCCCGATCCTCCTGGCCACCACCCTCGCGGGCAGGACTTGTGGGGCTATGTCTTCGCGCGTTGGGGCGGCGCGTGAGCGCCTACGCCCGCGTGGTGAGCGAGATCTCAGATCCTGGCCGTCGCCAGGGCGTCCTCGCCGGAGATCGGGCCGCGCTGCAGGCGTTTGATCGTGAGCGCCAGCTCGCTCGCGCGCGGGCCGAAATAAGGTTGAGGGCCCTTTGGGCAGCATGTGAGGGTGGTTCTCCCCAAACTCTCCCCAATCGAGCGTTTTTTGGGGGCATCTGAGAGCACCTGAGGTCGCCGAAAACCGCTTAGGTATGCGGAAAGCACCGCTTTCCGACGCACTGCAAAGCCGTTTACACCGGTTCGATTCCGGTCGTCGCCTTGGAAAAGCCCTGCAAATCGGCACCTTTTGATCAGGCCGCTGCGCTCGCGCGCAACGAGCTCATCGACTCGATCCCGGCTGGGATCGACGTCGCGATCCCGCGCGGGAAGACCCGCCCAGCCCTGAAGGTTCCCTGTCGCTTGCACCAGTTCGACCCCCAGACGTTCGATCTGGGGCGCGAAACGTTCGACGTTGACGCGCGCACGCCGCTGGGCATCTACTCCCCCGAACGCTCACTCGTCGACATCATCCGGACCCGCCATCTCCAAGGCAGCGATATCGCATGGGAAGCGCTGCGCCGATGGCTGCGCCAACCCGGCGCAAGCCCCGCACAACTCGTCGAGACCGCCAAACACTTCGCGGGCGCAGCACCGGCAATCCGCAACGCGCTGGAGATCCCGCTCTTTGAGCGGCCCCGATTGCGCCATGACAGCAGGAGCGCCTAGCCTCGACCTGTGCAAGCTCGCGCGCGAGGACATGAACGGCACCCTGAGCCATCGGTCGTTCCCAGTCCTCTCGCAGTCCGCGCGGGTTTGATGGCGTCGATCAGACTGATCGCTTTCCGTCGATCAGCCGGGGACTATTCCGTCGATCGGCCGGACCACACGGTACGATCGTCCAGTGGACGCGCACTTCCTCGACCGCCATGTTCGCCCGTATATAGTCGAGGCGCTGACCGACACGCGGGTGGTTGTCGTACTCGGCGCTCGCCAGGTCGGCAAGAGCACATTGGTGGGAGAGATCGCGAGGCACGAGCACCCCGCCGGAAGCTTGACGCTGGACGATCGCGCGACGAGGAACGCGGCGCAGCGAGACCCCACCGGGTTCATCGCCGATCTCACGACACCGGTCGTGATCGACGAGATCCAACGGGTACCTGATGTGCTGCTCGCGATCAAGCAGCGCGTCGACCTCGACACGCGCCCTGGGCAGTTTCTGCTCACAGGATCGGCGAATATCCTGACGGCTCCGAGAATCGCGGATGCACTGACCGGTCGGGCTGAGTATTACCGGCTCTGGCCGTTTACCCAAGGAGAGCTGCGCGGGGTGCGCGAGCGGTTCATCGAGATGCTCTTCGCAGGCGAGCATCCGCGCCTGACAGGCGCGCCAGTGGGACGCAGGCCCGTGATCCCGATGCTGCTCGCCGGGGGCTATCCCGAAGCTCGCGCGCGCAGCGGGCGCCGTCGAATGCTTTTCTTTGAGAGCTACGTCGAGACGATCCTGCAGCGCGATCTCTCGAGCATCGCCCAAGTGCACGACCGAGCGAACGTCGGGCGGTTGCTGGGAGCGCTCGCGGCAGTCTCAGGGTCGTTGCTCAACTACGGCGGGTTGAGCCGCGACCTTGGCCTTCCCGCGACAACGCTTCGTTCGCACACCGATCTCCTCGAGACGCTGTTCCTCATCCGCCGGATCGCGCCATGGCACAGCAATCACCTCAGCCGGATCGTGAAGAGCCCGAAGGCGTACGTGAGCGACACCGGCCTACTCGCCCATCTTCTCGGCGTCAACGAGCGTGGCCTCGCGCACGATCACGCGGCGATGGGTCAGCTGCTCGAGACCTTCGTCGTTATGGAGTTGCTACGTCAAGCCGGATGGCAGGAGGAGCCAGTGAGGCTTTTCCACTACCGCGACAAGGACGGCCGCGAGGTCGATGTGATCATGGAGCGCCGCGACGGCACAGTGATCGGCATCGAGGCAAAGTCAGCCGCGTCCGTTGGCCCCTCGGACTTCCGTGGCCTGACGCGCGTGCGCGACGCGCTCGGCGAGCGCTTCAAGGCCGGCGTAGTGCTCTACACGGGCGCGAACACCGTGTCTTTCGGCGACCGCCTCGCCGCGATCCCACTCGAAGGACTATGGACAAATCGCCACGGTCACATAGATCCCACCGTCACGCCGTGACAGTCCCCTGAACCCCGTTCGAACTCCCCCACTCTCCCAAAACTCTCCCAGCACAAGCATTTTTGAGGGCACCTGAGGTCACCGGAGGTCCCCGAGAACCGCATAGGTAAGCGGAGAGCAGCCGTTTCCGGCGCACTGCAAAGCCGTCTACACCGGTTCGATTCCGGTCGTCGCCTTCAAGGCGTGTGGGGCTAGCTTCCCAAGCGCTTGTCCAGCAGCCGATCAGCGCGCGCCATCAGCTCACTGGGGCGGACGTGCAGCCCCCGACAGAGCTTCAGGACCGTCGTGTACGTCGGGTTGCCCTGACCTCGTACCAGATCGCCGACCTGTTTGACGGTCAGGCCGCTATCCATCGCGACGGTTTCGTGGGTCATGTGCGCGTTCTCAGCGATGAAAAGCTCGATCGCTTGCCCGAGCGCCGCAAGGTATGGGCTGCGCGGTTTGGATTTCCTCTGAGGTGGCATCGGCGGCTGGCTACGCGTCTCGAGGGAGAATCGTTGAGTCATCTTTGGGGTATAGTCTTGCTGACACTTGTCTTCCACCCAGTATCTCATCCTCCTCGGCAGAGCAATTCGAGAGGTGCGCGAGCAGCACGGCCTCAGCGCCCACGATCTGGCCGCCGCCTCGGGCGTGGCCCCGGCACGCGTCGCGGCTCTGGAAGACGGGCAGCTCGACCCGGACTTCGAACTGCTGCTCGCGCTCGCGGAGAGCATGGGTATCCGCCCGACCGCACTCTCCGTGCGGGCCGAAGAGCTCGGTAGCCGAGATGCCGAAGGGAGGGCCGAGGATGCGTAGAGGTCTCCAGGCCGATGCGAGACACGCTGCCCCACGCCGTCGTCCCGCGCATCCGGGGTCACGTCATGCGTGACCTTCGTCACCGCCGGCGAGTTGTTCCGCGGCGCCGCCCACGCTTGCTGGGGGGCCCAGCGAGTGACCGCGCCCGAGCGCTGGCTGGCCCCGTTGGTATAGTATTTGCTATACCGCTTGGTATAGTGTTTACTGTACCGATGGTCGAGGAGCTCAACCCGTTCGTCTACGACGATCCGCTGCCCCCGGATGCCCTGATCGACCGCGACGAGGAGACCCGCAGGCTGCTCGCGCTCGCCGAAGGTGGGCATAACACGAGGCTCTCCGCGCCCCGGCGCTACGGCAAGACGTCGATCATTCTACGCCTGCTTGCCGAGGCCGACCGGGCTGGACTGCACACCGTCCATGTCGACTTCTACCGCTGCGTGACTCGCGGAGAGGCCGCTCGCCGTATCGAGGAGGCGTACCTGGCGCGACTCGCCGGCCCCCTCCGGCGCACCGTCTCGGCGCTCACGCGGTCGTGGCGCACCACGGTGAAGGCGCGGGCCGGCGGGGTGGCAGTGCAGGCCGAGTACATCCGCGAGCTCGACAACCAGCGTCTCGCCGATCTGCTGGACCTGCCGAAGCGCATCTTCGCCAAGTCCGCAAGCCGCACCCTCGTCGCGTTCGACGAGTTCCAGGACTTCCTGCGCATCGACGACGGGCTGGACGGTCTGCTGCGCAGCAAGATCCAGTTGCACCGCGACGAGGCCAGCTATGTGTTCGCCGGCTCCGAGCCCGGAATGTTGGACGAGTTGTTCAATCGCAAGGGTAGGCCGCTGTTCGACCAGGCACGGCCAATCTCGGTCGGTCCGCTGCACGACGGCGATCTCGCCGAGTACATCGGAGCGCGCTTTGACCTGAGCGGTCGCGACCCCGGAGCGGCACTCGAGTTGCTGCTCGACCTGGCGCGTGGACATCCGCAGCGGGCGATGCTGCTCGCCCATCATCTCTGGGAGCACACCGACCGGGGACAGACCGCCGACGAGGAGACCTACCAGGAGGCGCTCGACGCGGTGGACCGTGAGACCAGAGAGCGCTTCGAGCGCACCTGGCTGGATCTCGGCTCCGCCCCCGCCCAGCGCCGCGTGCTGGCCGCGCTGGCGAACGGCCCACAGAGCCTGTACAGCAAAACGACGCTGCTCGCGTTCGAGCTGGACAAGAGTGCCGCCCAGCAGGCAGCCCAAGCCCTCGTCTACGCCGGCGACGTTGCGCGCGTCGACGGGCGCCCCGTCATCGTCGACCCGCTACTGGAGCGTTGGCTGCAGCGCACTCAACGCTGATCGACGCCCCGCAGAAGAACGTAGCGATCAGCGAGACCGGCTCGCGCACCGCTTGCTGGTACTGCGCGACCGCACCGCCCTCCTGCAGTGAGACCAGTATAGTTCCAGCATCATGAATACCGGCTGCAAGACCACTAAGGGCGGCCGGGCGGACGAGCCACGGGATCGGCGTACGTGACCCACGAAGCGGACGGCGTCTTCCAGGGCGGCGGGGTCAAGGGGATCGCGCTCGCCGGGGCGCTCGAGGAGTTCGCCGACGCTGAACGGCACCCGGACAACTACGTGGACAAGTGGGTGCAGCTGGCCGGGACCAGCGCGGGCGCGATCATCGCCGCGTACCTCGCCTGCGGCAACAGCATCGCGGACACCGCCAAGCTCGTCGCGGCAACGGACTTCACCCAGTTCGAGGACTGGGGCCCCGGCGGGGAGCTGCTGGGCGGCGCGATCAACCTCGTCCTGCACCACGGCCTCGCCCACGGCAAGGTCTTCCTCGAGTGGTTTCGCAAGCAGACCGAAGGGAAGACCTTCGGCGACGTTGAAAGCAGCGGCCGCACGCTCAAGCTGATCGCCACCGACATCACCCGCCGGGAAATGCTCGTGCTGCCCGGCTCCCTGTCCAACTACC
This sequence comes from uncultured Solirubrobacterales bacterium, assembly GCA_963701215.1. Lineage (GTDB taxonomy): Bacteria > Actinomycetota > Thermoleophilia > Solirubrobacterales > Solirubrobacteraceae > Palsa-744. The sequence goes on along the minus strand of OY969580.1, from coordinate 1,320,331 downwards.
GGCTCGACAAGCACTCGGGTCCGATCGACCCGCAGGCCTTCGCGGTCGCCGACGCCGTGCGCATGAGCATGTCGATCCCCTACTTCTTCCAGCCCGTCGAACTGATCCACGTGGAAACGGGCCTGCCCTCGACGATCGTCGACGGGGGTGTGCTGTCGAACTTCCCGGTGTGGATCTTCGACGTGGAAGACCACGACCCCAAGCGGCCGACCTTCGGCTTCAAGCTGATCGGCGGCAAGGGCGTCGGCGGGAGCCTCGAAAAAATCGTACGCGCCTTCGGCTGGCCCGTGCAGATGGGCGTCGACATCTTCCACACCGCCACCGACGCGTGGGACAAGCACTGGGTGTCCAGCTCGACCTACGTGCGGACGTGCACCGTCTCCGCGGGGGACATCGGAACGACCGACTTCGACCTGACCCCAGCGCAGCGGCAGTGGCTGCTCGAATCAGGCAGGGAAGCTGCGCGCAAGTTCCTCGACGAATGGCAGCCCAGTCAGTACGTCAACGGCTACGGCCGCAAGCTGGCGTGAGAGCGAGTGCCAAGCAGCTCAGCTGGTGTTGACAGGTGTCAGGACCATCACCGGGATGACGCGCCCGGCTTTCGCCTCGTAGTCGGCGAACTGCGGGACACGCTCGGCCTGTGTGCGGAAGAGGCGCTCGCGTTCCGCGCCGGTCGCCTCGCTGGCAAGGACGTCGATCGTGTCGGTCCCGACCTCGATCGCGACGGAGGGGTGGGCCTTGAGGTTGTGGTACCAGCCGGGATTGGTCGGCGCCCCGGCCTTCGAGGCGAAGATCACGTAGCGCCCGTCATCGGCCTGGAAGGCGAGCGGGTTGACACGACGCTTGCCGGACTTCGCACCGGTGTGGTGCAACAGCAACAGCGGCAGACCCTCGAACATGCCCCCAACGCGTCCTTCGTTGGCGTGGAACTCCTCGATGATCTGGGCGTTGAAGTCTGCGGGCGACGTGGACATCGTGCTCTCCTCAGGACGTGTGGACAGGGCGTGGCGTGGCGCTGAACGGTGATCTCGTCGCGACACCTCGTAGGATGTGGGCGTGTCGCCGAAGAAGCAGTTCACAGAGTACTCGCCCGCCAAGGAGCTCTGGATCGCTGGGCTCATCGCGGTTTCGCTTGGGGTGGTGGCAGCAGCGGAGCGCGACATCCAGCGTCGCCCGGCCGATCAGGTGCGGGGCAGCAAGCTGCTGTGGCGACTGGTGTGCCTGAACGCCCTCGGCTCGGCGAGCTACTTTCGCTGGGGGCGTCGACCGTCCACCCCGCGGCCTCACCAGAGCGCCGGCACGTCGTAGGCCGCGAGGCACGCGTCACGTCTCACCACGGTGCAGCCCTCGAGCTGTGCCCGGGCGAACCCCCGCTCAACCCCGCGAGGTGTGCACCCGCGGGCGGTCCTTCGCCGCGTACATCGCGCGGTCGGCCTCCATCAGGACCGCCTCGCCGCCCGGGGCGTCCTGGTCGATCGCGGCGATGCCCACAGAGGCGGTGACCGAGACGCGCCCGCCGTCGGCTTCCACCGAGCACCCGGCGACCGCGTCGGCGAGGACGGTGGAGACCTTGCGCGCGGCCTCCGCGGAGGTGCCGGGGAGCAGCACCGCGAACTCGTCACCGCCGTGGCGCGCAACCAGGTCGGTGCCGCGCAGGCGGTGTTGGAGCTCGCGGGCGACCGCCGTGAGCAGCTCGTCACCGACCTTGTGGCCGTAGGCGTCGTTGACAGCCTTGAAGCCGTCGAGGTCGAGTACCAGCAGCGCGGCCTGCTCGCCGTAGCGCCGGCAGCGAGCGACCTGCATCGCCAGCTGACGCTCCAGCAGGCGGCGGTTGTGAAGGCCGGTGAGCGAGTCGTGCTCGGCGAGGTGGCGCAGGCGCTCCTCGATCAGCTTGCGCTCGGTGATGTCCTGGATCTGAGCGATGAAGTGCTGCGGGCGGCCCTGGCGGTCGCGCATCACCGAGACGGAGAGCACGGTGGAGATCACGTGCCCGCGGGCGTGGAAGTAGCGGCGCTCCATCTCGTAGTGGGTGATCTCCCCCGCGAGCAGGCGCCGTACGTACTCGAGGTCGGCCGAGAGGTCGTCGGGGTGGGTGATCTCCTCCAGCGACTTCGCGAGCAGCTCCTCGGAGGTGTACCCGGTGATCGTCAGCAGCGCGGGGTTGACGCGCACCCAGCGGCCCTCGGGGGTGAGCAGCGCCATCCCGATGGGGGCCTGCTCGAAGACGAGCTCGAAGCGCTCCTGCGCGTGGCGGCGTGCCTCCTCGGCGTGCTTGCGGGGAGTGATGTCGCGCGAGACCGCCACGCCGCCCACAATCTCCCCGGCCGCGCCACGCAGCGGCCCGACCTCAACCTGGTAGCAGCGGGTGTCGTCGGAGGACCAGACCTCCAGCGAGCGGGTCTCCCCGTTCAACGCGGAGCGGTAGAGCGGCTCGTAGGTGCCCCACCGCTCCCCGACGAGCACCTCCTCGGCGGGCATCCCCTCGAGCTCGGCGGCGTCGAGGCCCTCGTGCTCCAGGGCGTGCCCGCCGGCGAGCACGTAGCGCAGGTCGCGGTCGAACACGAGCGCCGAGGCGGCGGGGAGGGTACGGAGCACCGTGAGGGCGATCTCGCCCACCGAGAGGCCCTCCAGCGGGTTGCGCTGTGAGGCGGACATACTCGAACTATCGGCACCGGAGCGGCGGGCCTTGACGCCCTACTCCCCCAGCGGAGCGCGGCTCGCCGGCGCGCACACCCCGCGCGAGGCAGCGCCGGCAAAGAGGAGCACGCGGTTGTTCGCGGTGTCGGCCACCAGCACGTCGCCGCGGCAGTCCACGGCGAGACCAGAGGGGGCGCTGAGCTCACCGGGTCCGCCACCCGGAGCGCCCCACGCAGCGAGCAGGCGCCCGCGCGAGGAGAACTCCTGCACGCGCGCGGCGCGGCGGTCGGAGACGAACACGTGCCCCGCGGAGTCAACGGCCAGCCCGGCCGGTTCGAGGAAGCGCCCGGGCGCGGAGCCGGCGCCCCCCCAGGAGGCGAGCAGCGCGCCGGCTGGGGAGAGCTCGAAGACGCGACGTAGGCGGGCGTCGGCGACGTACACCACCCCGCCGGGGCCGACGGCGAGCGCGACGGGGCGCACGAGCGCGACCGAGCCGAAGGCGCCCAGGGGCTGCCCGGAGGGGGTGAAGCGCACGATGCGCCCGGCGCCGGTGTCGGCGACGTAGACCACCGCGCCGGAGGGAGCGAGCGCGACCCCGAGCGGTTCCAGGAGAGCGTCGGCGCCGCCCGCCCCACCGCTGGTGCTCCCTTCCCCGCCGCTCCCCCCGCCGACGCTGGTACTCCCACTCGCGTAGGCGCCCGCGCCCGCGCCGGGCGCCGCGACCGGGGAGCCGGGCGCGGCGGGCACGCCGAGCGCGCCGAGGAAGGCCCCGTCGGAGGAGAGGTGGCGCACGAGGCCGTTACGGGGGTCGGTGACCCACACCGACCCGTCGGGAGCGACGGCCGCGGCGGTGGGTCCGAACCAGTGGCTGCCGATGATGGCGCCCCCGCCCCGCTGCCACTCTCCGAGAAAGCGCAGGGAGGAGTCGAAGCGGTAGATGGGACTGCGCGAGCCGTAGGTCTCGACCACGAAGAGACTCCCCGCGGCGTCGACAGCGACCCCCAGCGGGGCGACGAACTGCCCGGGCGCGGTGCCGGGCGTGCCGAAGGCCAGCAGCCCGCGGCCGAAGGGGTCGAAGGCGACGACCCGTTCGTGGCCGGTGTCCGCGACAAACACGCGCCCCGAGGGCGAGACGGCGGCGGCGCGGATGTAGGAGAGGTGAAAGGGGCCGTCGCCCGACCACTCTTCCACGTAGCGCAGGTCGCGGGTGAGCACGACGAGCCGGTTGTTGTTGTCGTCGACCACGTAGACGCGCCCACCGTGGACGGCGACGCCGAAGGGGTTGACGAACTGCCCGGGCCCGGTGCCGAAGGAGCCCTCGGCGTACAGCGGCCGCCCAGCCAGCGAGAGCGCCTGCACGCGGTGGTTGCCCTCGTCGGCGACGTAGACGACGCCCCCGGCGACGGCGAGTCCGCGCGGGGAGGAGAAGCGCCCGGGCGCGGAGCCGGGCCACCCCCAGAGCACCGGGTCCGAGCCGTCAAGACGAAAGCGCACGATGCGGTTGGCGGCGGAGTCCGAGACGTAGACAAACCCCCCACCCACGGCAAGCCCCCCACCCGGCGGCTTGTCCGGCCCAAAGCCGGGACCGAAGTCAAACTCCCCGAGCGCACGGCCGGGCCGCCCCCATTCGCCAAGCAGACGCCCCGAGGCGGTAAAGCGCTCGACGCGCGCGTGCGTGGAGTCGAGCACATACACCTCCCCCGCGGCGTCGACCGCAAGCCCGTCGACGGCCCCAAACTGCCCGGGCCCCGAGCCAAAGGAGCCCCACTGCCCGAGAAAGCGCCCCGAGGGAGAGAAGCGCTGCACGACGTGGGAGAACTGGTCGGCAACGTAAAGCTCGCCGTCGGGCGCGAAGGCAAGCGCCTCGGGACAGCGAAGCACCCCCGCCCCGCGCCGACCGAGAGCGCGCACGCCGGTGTAGGGACACACAGCCCCAACCGCACCGGGACAGGCCCGCAGCAGCGCAACCCGCGAGGAGGAACCCCCACCCCCGCACCCCGTGCACGCGAGGACCGCCGCGAGCAGCAGGAGGGGGAGAAGCGCGGGGAGGAGGAGAGGCAGTTCGCAGTAGCGCCTCGGACGTAGTGGAGTGCGCTTGAGCGCGCGGGACGTGAGGGAGGCAGGGTAGAGCGGGCGCAGCACATGAGCGGGCGGGCGGGAGAAAAACCGCGGGGGCACGGCCCCAATGGTCGTGGATGACGCCCCAGAGCGCGCCGGCGAGCCCACACGCGGTGCACACACTCCGGCTGAGGCCATCTCGTTCGTCGGAGAACACCAGGCGGGTCGGCGTTCGTTGGGAGCACTCAGGCAGGTCGGAACAAGAGGAAGTGGCCCCTATACGGCGATCGGCTAGGAGGTAGGAACCAGGTGCTACCATTGTGGGGTGCCCGTTCAGAAGTTGTCTATCGCACTTGAGGCACCGGTACTCGAAGCCGCTAAGCAGGCAGCCGAGCGCCGAGGCATCAGCCTGTCGGCCTGGTTGAACCAGGCCTCCGTGAACGCTCTGGCCGTCGAGGACGGCCTGGTGGGAGTCGCCGAATGGGAAGCCGAACATGGGCCGCTCTCCGAGGACCAGTTGGCCGCAGCGGATGCGGTACTCGACGCCGCGTCGATCGGCGGCGGGCGTGAGCGCCACCGCGCGGCGTGAACGGCGTCACCTACGACGCAGGCGCCCTGATCGCGGTGGAACGTGGCTCCTCCTCGGTGTGGGCTCTGCACCGGCGTCTGCTCGCGCGAGAGCTGCGCCCGACGCTCCCGACTGTTGTGTTGGGCCAAGTTTGGCGAGGTGGCCCGCAGGCACAGTTGTCGCGGCTGTTGCGCGGCTGTCGCGTCGAGCCGTTCACCGAGCAGCAGGCGCGCTCGGCCGGCGAGGCCCTTGCGGCGGCCGACGGACGTGACCTGGTCGACGCCGCGGTCGTGGTCACCGCGCTAGCCCGCGAAGATCTGATCGTCACAAGCGACCCACGCGATCTGCGTCGCATCGCCTCAGCGATCGGCCGCACCCTTGCGGTGCACGTCGTCTGAGCCCGCCCCGTTTCGGCCCCCGCTCGTGGCAGACTGCGCTCTCTGACGGCCCTCCACATCCGTGCCAGAGTGTTGTTCGATGAAACGCGCTGGCCATCCGAGAAGCCCGATGCACGGGATCACCGGCCACGCGCTGCGGGGGCTCGCGGTGTCGGTGGGGCTCGCGCTGGCCGTTGCGGTCGTGGTCTCGCGGGTGGTCTCATCCGCCGGGCAGGCCCCCCGCGGCACTTCCTCGGCGCAGACAGCGGCGAGATCGGGACTCGCCCATCCCGTTCACCGGGTGCCCGCCTACCCACGCGCGGGCGATCCCCCCGGTGCGCACTCCGCGGGGACCGCGGCAGGTAGGCGATCTCCTGCGTTCCCGCGGGGGACGCCCGTGAGCATCAGCGTCGCCGCGCGGCCGGAGGGGCCCGCCGTGCCCGCGGACTTCCTGGGGCTCTCTTTCGAGGTGCGCAGCCTGCCCGCGATCGCGGGGTACGCAGCGCGGGGGGACCTGGTGGCGCTCCTGCGCTCGCTCGGGCCCGGGTTGATGCGCTTCGGGGGAATCTCCGCCGACGAACAGGCCGCGTGGGTCGCAAACGGCGCGGCACAGCCGGGGTGGGCGAGAGTCGCAATCGACGAAGCGGACCTCACTGGCCTGGCCGCGCTCGCGCGGGAGACCGGGTGGCGGGTGCTGCTGACCGTGAATCTTGGCCACTACGACCCTGCGGCGGCGGCGCTCGAGGCCGCAGCGGCGCACCGACTGCTGGGCTCGAACCTCGCGGGGATCGAGATCGGCAACGAGCCCGACCTGTTAGTGCGCAAGCACCTGCGCGGGCCGGGGTGGGGCATCGTCGCCTACGCACCCCAAGCGCGCGCGTACCGGGCGGCGATCGCGGCGGCGACACCGGGGACGCCGATCGCCGGGCCCGACCCCTCCACGGGGGTCGCCGGCCTCAGCTGGCTGCGCACCGTCGCCTCCTCGCCGTCGTTGCGCCCGGCGCTGCTCACCGACCACTACTACCCGCTCTCCAGCTGCGGGTACCGGCCCACCGTCTCGGAACTGCTGAGCCCCAACGTGCGCCGCGCGGAGAGCGACATGCTCGGCAAAGCGGTGGGGATCGCCCGCGCGCACGGGCTGGCGCTGCGGATGGACGAGACCAACAACATCTCCTGCGAAGGGCAGTCCGGAGTCTCGAACACCTTTGCCTCGGCGCTGTGGGCGCTCGACTACGCCGCGCGCGCGGCGAGCGCGGGGGTCGTGGGGTTGAACTTCCACGACCTGATCGACAAGTCCGACGCCTACAGCGCGTTGTTCGCCCCCACCCCCGCCGCGCTCGGGGCCGGCGCGCTGCAGGCGGCGCCGGAGTGGTACGCGCTGCTCGCCGCGCGGGTCCTCGTGGGAGGCCGTCCACTGACCGCCGCCGTGGCGGGCGCCGCCCCGGGGGAGCTGAGCGCGAGCGCGGTGCGCGGCCCCGACGGGCAGCTGCGCCTCGTGCTCGTCGACTACGACCCGCCCGGCTCCTCGCCGCTTGCGGTGCACCTGCGCGTGCCGCGGAGCCTCGGCGGCGGGAGTGTCCTGCGTCTGACGGCCCGCTCCCCCGCGGCCACCTCCGGGGTGCTCCTCGGGGGCCACGCCGTCGCGCCCGAGGGGACATTCACCCTGCCCTCGACGCTGCCCCGGGTGTCCGGCCGCGCGGGGTCGCTCACCGTGGGGATGCCGCCTGACTCCGCGGCCGTGGTGACGCTCTCGCCCTGAGGGCTCCTCGCGGGGTGCTTTGTCGTTCTACCGGCGTCTGAGCCTCGGCGGGTCGTACTGCCGGCTGCATTCATAGCCGTAGCGTTCGTACTGGCGCTCGTAGCGGGTTGCGCAATACTCGCCTGGGCCGAGGCACTTGTGCTCACCACCGATGACCGCAGGCGTGTCATGCCGGCAGGTGGTGGCACTGGTCGTGGCGGAGTGTGCGCCGGCTGGTGCAGCGATGGCGAGTGCGGCTATGGCTGTGACGATGAGCGTTCTCATGGTCGCCCCCGATGGGTTGCGGACAGAACCCCACAGGATGCCGTAGTCCAGGCCGCCGACGCGGGGCACGGAGGCCCCGCGCCCACCCGCGTCGATACCGCACACACTCGCGTGGACGATCTCCAAATACCCCTCCCGGACACCCGCCGCATCGGCGACTCCGTGCCCTGCGCGGTTCCGTCCCGGTTCTACTGTCTACTGGGCGGCGAGCAGCGGGACGTCGTGGGCGATTTCGCTGGGGTTCCACGTGCCGCCGATGTACAGCGTCCGCATCTTGCCCGACGCGTCGATCCCGTACACCAGCGCCGAGTGGTTGACGATGTCCGGCTGCTGGGCGTCGCGTTCGGAGCCCACGCCCCACGCCTGCCACACCTTCCCCAGTTCCTTCGGGGAGCCGATCAGGTACTTCATGCGCCCCGTCATCCCGTGCAGCTTCAGGAACTCTGCCACCGTCTGCGGGGTGTCCCCGCGAGGGTCCACCGACACCGCGATGACCTGCACCTTCGCCGCCGTCGTCGCGCCCATCTCGTTCTGCGCCACCCGCAGGTTCGCCGCGATCAGCGGGCACACGTCGGGGCAGTGCGTGTACAGGAACGTCACCAGCACGGCCTTCCCGCGGTAGCTGCTTATGTTCACCCGTTCGCCCAGGTAGTTGCGCAGCGCCAGCGGCGGGGCCTGCTTGGGGGGGGAGAGTTCGTTGCCCTGGAAGGTCGCCGAGTGCGTGCTGTGCACACCCGCGGCCAGCGGCTGGGAGTTTTTGCCCGTGCTCTGCAGCAGCACCGCAATGACCGCTGCGAGCACCAGCACCGCGACCAGCGGCAGCACCGCCCGGCGGTCCATCCGCCCGCGAGGGGGCGTAGGGTCCCCTTCAGCGGGGTCCACCGCCGGTCGATCCACTGGGCTCGGGGCGTCCTCCATCTCGATGCCAGTGTACCCTCGCTCTCGGGGCCTTTCGCCGATCCCGGGGACCACCGTCGAGCGCGGGTCGACTCCGCGGTGGAGATCGTCTCCGGGAGCAGCCCTCTCGCCGCCTCGCGCGGCGGCGCGTAGTGGGCGCCGTCGGCAAGAAGCGTTGCACTCCTTCCCATGTGATGCATCTTGCACCGATACCTGGTACGGTGCCCTCGTTCGTGCCGAGTCTCTCTCCTTACGAGGAGGGGGAGCGGGGGACCCAGTGCAGCCCTTCCGGGCTGCGGGGGCGAATCGCCACCGTTTGTGGCGTAGCGCAATGCGCGAGCCCGACAGCTAACCCCGTAGGCGCCCACGCCAGTCAGAAAGGACGTCTGCGCATGTCGGGATACGCCCGTGACCTTGCCACCCTCGAGCCCTGGGAGGCTTCGCTTGCACGCTCGCGTGCCCGCCGCCGCAGGACCACTGGCCGCTCAGCCGGCCGCGGCCGCGCGACGCTCGCCACCGTCTCGCCGGTCTCGCTCGTCGCACTGCTCGACGCCCGCCGCGAAGCCCGCGACCTCGCCGCACACGAGCCCTGGGAGCTCTCCCTTGGGCGCTCCCGTGCACGGCGCCGCGCCGCGCAGCTGCGCTTCGTGCCCACCTCCTCGCGCGCCCGGCGCCTCTCGCTTGGGGCGCTCGTCGCGCTGACCGCCGCGCCCGCCTCCATGCTGCTGGAGTCCGGGGGGACCTCGCTCGCCGGCGCCGCGCCCGCGGAGCCGGAACCGGCCGTCACCACCACCACGCACCACCTCGTGCTCTCCGCCGGCTCGGAAGGCCGCCAGGTGCGCCTGCTGCAGCTCGCGCTCGAGATCCGCGCCGACGGCGTCTACGGCCCCCGCACCGCGGCTGCTGTGCGCCGCTTCCAGGCCTCCCGCGGGCTCGCCGTCGACGGCGTCGTCGGCCCCGCCACCGCCCACGCGCTCGCCGTCCACGCCCCCCCAGTGCTCTCCGGGTCCGCCGTGCTGCGCGACCTCGACGGCGAAGTCCGCGAACCCGCGCCCGGAGAGGTGAGCGAAACCGCGCTCGCCTCCACCGCCGCCAGCTCCGGTGAGGCCGGGGCGAGCGCCGGGGTGGCGGGAGCCGAAGCGAGCGAAGCCGGCGGCGTCGCTCCGAACGCCGGTTCGGGTGCGACCGGCGCGAGCTCGGACTCGCTCGCCGGTGGCGCCTCCAGCGCGGGGACGGGCGCCAGCGAAGGAGCTGGTTCCGGCGCGACCGGCGGGGCCGCCCTCCCCCCCGAACCCGAAGTCCCCGGCGGAGTCCGGGCCCCGGTCGAGCTCGAAGGCTCAGGCGGGACCTCCGGGCCCGCGGAAGGCGCTGGGGGCGAGACGGGCGAAGGGGCCGGCGGCAGCGAAGCAGCGACTGGCGCGGAGGAAGCGCAGAGCGGCGCCTCGGGGGGTGCCACCGCGGGCCAGGGCGCGGGCGAAGCCGGGGGCGCTACGGCCGCTCCGACACCCGCTGAAGTCGAAGTCGCGCACGCTGAAAATGTCGCCGCGGAAGCCCGCGCCCACGCCGAACAGGTGGCCACGGAAGCCGAAACGCACGCCGTGCGACGCCTCCAGGCCGCTCTGCACGTTGCCGTGGACGGCGAATTCGGGCCCCACACCGAGGCCGCCCTGCGCAGCCTTCAGGCCCACGCGGGCCTCACCGTCGACGGCGTCGCCGGACCCGCCACCTGGCACGCGCTCGGCCTCCACGGCCTCCCCGAGCTCACCCCTCCCCCTTCGGCGCTGCCCCAGCCGGTCCACCACGCCGGCGGCGGCGGTCGCTCGGAGATCGCCCAGCACGGAGACCTCCTCGGCGGGACTGACTCCACAGCCGGCGGCGCACGCCCCACCGGGCACCTCTCGCGCAGCGGCGCGGTCCGCCGCCTGCAGGAAGGACTCCACGTCTCCGCGGACGGCGAATTCGGCCCCGAAACCGAGGCCGCCGTGCGCAACTTCCAGGAAGCCCACGGCCTCGCCGTGGACGGGGTCGTCGGCCCCGCCACCTGGAGCGCGCTCGGGCTCTCCGGCCTGCCCGAACTGCACCCGCCGCGCTGGGCGCTCGCCGGCAGCAGCGGCGGCGGGGGCTCCTCCTCCACCGCCGGTGGGGGCTCCTCGCCGGGGGAAACCTCCTCCACCGCAGGCGAAGGCGTCGTCGCGCGGGTGATCGCCGCCGCCGACGAAATCGCCACCCGCCCCTACGTCTACGGCGGGGGCCACGGCTCGTTCATCTCCGAAGGCTACGACTGCTCGGGCTCGGTCTCCTACGCGCTGCACGGCGGTGGCCTGCTCTCCTCACCGGAGGACTCCACGGGTCTCGAGTCCTACGGCGAACCTGGCCCCGGGCGCTACATCACGATCTACGCCGACGCCGAACACGCCTGGATGACGATCGACGGCCGTCGCTTTGACACCGTCGCGCTCGCCGAAGACGGCTCGCGCTGGTCGGACTCAATGGCCTCCACCGCGGGGTTCGTCGTGCGGCACCCTGACGGGTTGTAGGAGCGAACCCGGTCACACGTGGAGCACGGCGCACCACGTCCCTTGCGAGGAGCCCCGCTTGGAGACCCGGCCCCTCCGCGGGTCTCCCGCTCTCATCATCGGGAGGCGAGCCCTAGCAGCTCCGTGGCCTCCAGGACAGCGGGGTGATCCAGCGCAAGCGGCTCCACCTCGGCGAGCTTCAGGTGCGGCGCGGCGCGATCGAAGAGCGTGAGGTTGATCAGGCTCGCCTCCAGCGTCGACCACCAGCGCAGGCCGAGCGCGAGGGGAACCTCATCGAACACCCGCGCCGCGTACGCTTGCGTGACCGCGCGTCTGCGGGTGGCGACGCGGGAGGGGTGCAGGCCGCGGCCGGCCAGCACGCGGGGGTCGTCGAGGTCCACCGTGCCCGCGTCCTCGGCGAGCTCCAGCCGCGCGAGCGCAAGCGGAAGGCCGCCGCGCAGGAGCACCCCCGGTGTGAGCGCACCCGCCCCGCGGAACGGCGCCAGCGCCTCCGCGGTCGCGGCGACCGCCGCCTCGGAGACGTACAGACAGCCGTAGCGGTCCGGGTTGTCGTGACGGCCGAGGCCCTGCAGCCCGCGTGGGAACCACAGCGCCCCCCCGGACTCCCGCGGCGGCGCCTGTGCGCGCCACGGCAGCACCCGCCAGAGGTTTAGAACGTGTTTCGAAACGATCGGCACGCCCGGACAGCCCTCCGGCACCCGTCACCAGGGCGCTGGATCGCCACGTGCCGGCTTGCCCGTGCCACCAGCACGGGCTTCACCAACCGAAGCCGGGAGACACTCGCCTTCGACCGAAGCCGGGAGACACGCGCCTCCGGCGCGAATCCCCGTTTCGGCCAGCATCCCCGTTTCGGACAGCGTCGCCCAGCTTGGTCCAGGAACACCCCGGATGCACCGCCTGTTTCGAAAAACGTTCTCACGCGTAGCTGCCCGCGCGCTCCTGCGCGATCGCGTCGAGCAGCTCGCGGGAGCGCCCAGCGCGCACGAGGTCGATCGGCCTGCGGTCGCCGAGGTGCGGGTTGAGGCCGTGCAGCCACAGCTCCGCCGCCTCGGGCGGGTACAGCCTCAGCAGGCTCGACATGACCATCTCCAGCAGGTCCACTCGTTGGGCGTTGACCTCGTCGATCCCCTGCCCGCGGCGCCAGCGTGTGACCTGCGCGGGACTGACCTCCATCAGCTCGGCCAGACGGCGCTGGGAGCGGAAGTCGTGACTCAGGGCCGTGACCTTCTCGGCGGTGCTCACGGGCATGAGCCGTATCCTAGCGCAACGGAAAGCGTTGCGCAAACTGGGCCGAGCGAGCGTACCGTCCCAAGTGCGGCCTAACGTGCGGACAGCCGTCTGATGGCGACCCTGACCACACCGTCCGACACGAAGGAGACCACATGCTTGCGCGGGCACGTACGTTCACGATCGAGGGGCTCGAGACCCAGCCGGTGGCCGTCGAGGTGGATATCCGCGCGGGGTTGCCCGCGTTCACGATCGTCGGCCTCGCCGACGCCGCGGTGCGCGAGGCGCGCGACCGAGTGCGCGCGGCGATCCTCAACTGCGGCTACGAGTTCCCCGAGCGGCGCATCACCGCGAACCTCGCCCCCGGCGACGTCCCCAAGGTTGGCCCCGGCCTCGACCTCGCGCTCGCCTGCGCGGTCCTCGCCGCCTCCGGTCAGATCCCGGGGGAGCGTCTGGAGACCCACGCCCTCTTCGGAGAGCTCTCGCTCGACGGCGAGGTGCGCCCCTGCCACGGCACCCTCGCGATCGCGCAGGCCGCGCAGGAGGAGGGCCTCTCCACGCTGGTGCTCGCGGGCGCGCGTGCACGCGAGGCGGCGCTCGTGGAGGACCTTCAGGTCGTGGTCGCCCAGCGCCTCTCCAGCGCCGTGCGCGTGCTTGGGGGTGGGGCTGGCGATCCGCTGCCCGCGCCGGTCGAGCAGGGAGACGACGCCGGCGGCTCGCGCTCCGCCAGCGAGGAGGCGGGTGGGCGTGGGAGCCTCGAGCTCGCCGACGTGCGCGGCCAGCCGCACGCGATCGAAGCTCTCACGCTGGCCGCGGCGGGCGCCCACAACCTGCTGCTGAGCGGCCCGCCGGGGACCGGCAAGACGATGCTCGCGCAGCGCCTGCCCACGATCCTGCCGCCGCTGAGCCGCTCCGAGGCGACCGAGGTGACGCGCATCCACTCGATCACCGGGCGTCTGCAGGACGGGGAGCTGATCCGCCGCCGCCCTTTCCGCGCCCCCCACCACTCGATCACCACCGCCGGCCTGGTGGGCGGCGCGCGGCGCGGGTGGGTCGGCGAGGTGGTGCTCGCCCACCGCGGCGTGTTGTTTTTAGACGAGCTCTCCGAGTTCGCGCGCCCCACCCTGGAGGCGCTGCGCCAGCCGCTGGAGGACGGGCGTGTAGCGATCGTGCGTGCGCGGCACTCCGCGGTGTACCCCGCGTGCTTCGCGCTCGTCGCCGCCACCAACCCCTGCCCCTGCGGCTACCTCGGCGACGGGGAGCGGTGCCGGTGCACCGAAGCCGACCTCGCCCGCCACCGCCGCCGCCTCAGCGGGCCGCTGCTCGACCGCATCGACCTCGTCGCCCACCTCGATCGGCCCTGTGGGCCTCGCCAAGGCTCCGGGGGGCCCGAGCGGACGTGGTCCGGCGTGGGTTGGTCCAGCGGGAGTCAAACGGGCGGTCGTTGGCCCGGCGGTGACCGAAGCCGGGAGACACGCGCCTCCGGCGCTGGCCGATTTGGGGATGCGAGCGGAGCGAGTGTCTCCCCAATCGGTCCCCGTTTCGACCAGCATCCCCGTTGCGGCCAGCGGGGCGGAAGCCGGTCCGCTGCAACCCTGCCCGCCCCCGGTGGCCGCACTCCGAACACCGCACCCGCCGTCACCTCCGCGCAGGCCCGCGAGCGGGTGGTGCACGCCCGCGAACGCCAGGAGGCGCGCCTGCGCGAGGAGGGGGTAAGCGCCAACGCCCACATGGACGCTCGCCTGCTGCGTCGCCACGTGGCGCTGAGCGAGGGCGCGGCCCAGCTACTGCGCGGCGCCCAGGAACGAGGCACGATGAGCGCGCGCGGCATCGCCCGCGTGCTGCGCGTCGCGCGCACCGCGGCCGACCTGGAGGGCAGCGCGCACACCCGCGAGCAGGACGTCTCGCTCGCCCTCTCGCTGCGTCCGGAGGCCGGCGCGTCGCGCCGGCGAGTGGCGTGAGCGGAGTCTCTTCTGGCGGAGCGGCGGAGTCCCCGCGTGAGGGCGCCTGCCTCGCGTGTCTGCGCCACGCCTGGCTGCTGGGAGCGTTGAGCGGGCGGCTTGCGTACCACCGGCGCGACCCCGAGCGCCTGTTGCGACTGCTAGGGCTCGCCGACGAGGAGCTCGTGCGGGCGCTCGGCGGCAAGTGGCGAGAGTCACTGCTGGCGCGCTACGCACAGTTCGAACGCTCGCAGCTGCCTCTAACTCCTGGCGTGCGGCGGATCTGCCGGCACGACCCCGGCTACCCTCGCGCACTCGCGCCAGTGGACGGCTCGCCACGAGTGCTGCACGTCGCGGGCTCCGTGGTGCGCCTGGAGGAGTTGCTGGCGCAGCCGACCGTGGCGATCGTGGGAACCCGCAGGGCGAGCGACTACGGCATGGAGGTCGCGCACGGCCTCGCACAGGGGCTGGCAGCGAGCGGGATCACCGTCGTGAGTGGTCTCGCCGATGGCATCCCCGCGGCTGCGCACCTCGGGGCGCTGCACGCAGGCGCGCCCACGCTGACTGTGACGGCGGGCGGCGTGGACGTGGCCCACCCCGCGAGTTGGCGCGCGTTGCATCGGCGCATCGCCGCAGAGGGCTGCGCGCTGGCGGAGCTTCCGTGCGGCTGCGCGCCGGGCCCCTGGTGCCACGTCGCGCGCGCGCGGATCGTGGCGGCGCTGGCGCGCCTTGTGATCGTGGTGGAGGCGACAGAGCACCCATCTGAACTGCTGCACGCGCGCCTCGCCGAGGCCACGGGCGTGATCGTCGCGGCGGTTCCCGGCAGGGTGAGCGCCCCCGCCGCGCGTGGCCCCCACCGGCTGCTCAGAGAGGGGGCGCTGCTGGTGCGCGACCCCCAGGACGCGCTGGACGCGCTCTACGGAGTGGGTGAGCGCCGCGCCGCCGGGGCACGCCCCGCGATCCAACCCCGCGTGCTCGAGATGGAGCCCCGCCTACGGGCGGTGCTGGAGCAGGTGGGCGCCGGCTGCGACACCGTGACCCGACTCGCCGCGCAGGGCGCGGGAACCCAGGAGACGCTGCTCGCACTCGCGCAGCTGGAGCTGAGCGGCGCGGTGGCACGCGGCGACGGCGGGCGCTACGTGGTGTGCGTGTGAAGGCGACCTTGCACCCCCTGCCACGCCGGCAGTGCGGTATCGCCCCTGGTGCGTCGTGAGATCACCGCTTAGCGCGGCCTCGTTACCAGTGAGATGGTCCCGCGATGAGCGCCTCAGCGAGACCGAGACCTGCGGGGGCTGCGGCTCACCTGGCACGGGCTCTGAGTTGTGCGGCGACGCCCGGCGCTCGCGCACAGCCATTCCCCCGAGGTGTCTATAGTTCTGACCTCGTGCGGATGTAGCTCAGTTGGCTAGAGCGTCTGCTTGCCATGCAGAAGGTCGTGGGTTCGAGTCCCATCATCCGCTCTCAAGAAAGCCCCGCAAATCGTGGGGTTTCGCGAGGTCTCTACTGGCCCGCCACGCCCGGGCCCCGGCCCGAGACCGCAGGACGCCGGATCGTGGTGACTGTCTACCATTTTGCTACCATAATGGGATGAGCAAGCAGATCGCTGTTCGGCTTCCAGACGATCTCGTCGACTTCGTTGATGGGCTCGTCGACTCCGGCGCCGGACGCAGCCGGGCGGCGGTTGTCACCAAGGCGCTCGAGCACGAGCGCCGGCGCGCGGTCGCCGCGCGCGATGCCCAGATCCTGGCCCGCACCGGTCCGGATCCGGAGCTTGCCGGGCTGGCCGAGCACGCCGCCGGCCTGCCCTCCGCGCTTGCCTGATGCGGCCGATTCACGTCGCGCACCTAGACAAGGCCCGGCCGGTGCTGATCCTCACCCGCGAGCTCGTACGCCCGCACCTTACGACGGTGACCGTCGCACCGATCACCACGACCATCCGCGGCCTCTCGACCGAGGTGCTCCTCGACGCGGCGAACGGCCTCAGCGGCCCTTCGGTTGTGAGCTGCGACAACGTCACCACGATCCCCACGGACGCCGTGGGAGCGCAGATCGGTATGCTGCTCGACCGCCAAGAGCAGGCTCTCGGTCACGCAATCCGGGCCGCGTTCGATCTCGATTGACCGTTCCAAGACGGCGCCTCCGCCGGCTACGCAGCTGCTCACCCAGCGGCACAGACCATCCAGGGCACCCACAGCTCGCACATTTTGGACCGCAGTCCAAAGGCGCAAAGGGCGCCGTGCGCCAATATCCTCGCATGAACCGTTCGCTCTCCAACCCGATGCCCAGCACCCCACGACGGTTTCTGCTGTTGCCCGAGGAGTCGCTCGAGGCCCCCGGTCGGGGGCCTCGGATACGGCGCTACCGGCTGGCCAGCGTCGCTCGGCGCTCGGGGCCCGGCGGAGCCGAGCGCTCTCCACGGCGACCGGGGACCGACGGCGGGGAAGGTCAGTAGCGCGGCGGTACCGCGCGCGCCCGGCGCCGACCTGCGCCGGCGTCGGTCCTCAGTGGACCCAGACCCGGTCCAGCGGCGGACGGCAGCGCTCGCCGTTGGTCTCTTCCCGACGGTAGGCTCCAGCCCGAGCCGTCGCGCTCTTGTGCCCTGCCGACCGGGAGCAGCCCATGGATGTGCCGATCCTCCGCCTGCACGACTCTGCGCAGCAGCCGCACTACGCCACCGCGGGCTCCAGCGGCTTTGACCTGTGCACCGCCGAACCAGTGGACCTTGCCCCTGGGGAGATCGCCCTGGTGGGGACCGGGTTGGTTTTCGCCACGCCGCCCGGGTGGTGCCTGCTGGTGTGCCTGCGCTCCTCGACGCCGCGCCGGTTCGGGGTGCTCCAGCCGCACGCCGTGGGCGTCATCGACGAGGACTACCGCGGCCCTGCCGACGAGTTGCGGCTGCAGCTGCTGAACTTCACGCCCGCGCCGACTCACATCCCGGCCGGCAGCCGCATCGCACAGGGCGTGTTCGTGCGCACCGACCGAGCACAGTGGAGCGTGCACGACCCCGACCCGGACAGCCGCGGGGGCTTCGGCAGCACCGGGGGGTAGGACGTGAGCCTCTGCAGCGCCGCCAGGTAGGACGAAGGTCGGCAGCACCGGCGAATCGCACAAGGACCTTCGCGGCACCGCCGGGGCAGCACGGCTGAATAACGCGCGCCGAGCGCAGGCGGAGACGCTCAAGGTTGCATTCCACTGATCCGATGCGCCCAAAGATTCACTCTGCTCACACTCGTCGTTATGAACCGAACGCCTGCGTGGGCTCCAGAAAGCAAAAAGCAGCGGTCCTTTGGAAGAATCACGGCGATGATCGAGAGCTACCGGAACCAACCCGGCGACCTGGCCGTCCCAACGGACGATGGGGCCGCGGATCACCTGCCGGGACGGGAGGTGCCGGCGGTGCTCCTGAGCTCTACGCACGGCGGGCAGCTCGACCTGAGCGCGGCCACCGACCGGTTGACGGTGGTCTACGTATACCCCCGCACGGGTGTGCCAGGGGAGCCGCTGCCCGCGGGCTGGGACGAGATCCCAGGCGCGCGCGGCTGCACACCCCAGAGCTGCGCCTTCCGCGACCACGTCCTCGAGCTCGCGGCCTACGGTGCCTCGGTGCTCGGCCTGAGCACCCAGCCGCACTCCGAGCAGCGCGAGTTCGCGGGGCGCGAGCACATCCCCTACCCGCTGCTCTCCGACCCCGACCTGCGGCTGGCCAGCGCGCTGGGGCTGCCCACCTTCCAGGCGGCCGGGGCGCGGTTCTACCGGCGCCTGACTTTCATCGCGCGGGGACAGCGGATCGCGAAGGTGTTCTACCCCGTCTTCCCTCCGCACCGCAACCCCTCAGAGGTGCTGGACTGGCTCGCCGAGGAGCCTGCGTGAGCTGAACCTACCCGGCCGAGGCCCCTTCGGAACCGGCCGCTGCAAGCGCTCCCGGGGCGGCGAATTCCTCCAGCCCCGCCCCTTCGGGCGCGCCGTCCGGGAGCCCGCGCAGCGAGACCATCCGCGCAGCCAGCGGGGCCGCGCAGAGGACCGTGGCGGCCATCGCCAGGAACGCCGCCGTGGGGTGGTGGACGAGCGCCTGCACGAGCAGTGCCACCACGAGGCCCCCGGCGTTGCCCGCCATCCACACAATCGCTCCCGCCGTGCCGGCCGCCGGCCCCGCAAGCCGCTCGGCGACAGTCATGATCACCGGCAGCGCGGGGAGCAGCAGCGCCCCCATCACCACCATCACCACCGCGCGGCCCGCCATCCCCGGAACGAACGCGAGCGCGACGGAGCCCGCGCAGCCCACCGCAATCACCGCCGCCATGAACCCCCGCTCGGCCCCGTGGCGCGCGATCGGGGCGGGCAGCGCCGCACAGCCAACCACTCCCGCCACGATCATCCCCACCAGCAGCGCCCCCGCGGCCGTTTCCGAGACCCCCGCGGGCTGCAGCAGCGTCTGCAGCCACGTGGACAGCGCCACGAACACCCCGAAACCGAGGAACGCGAGGCCCGAGAGCACGCGCACCTCCGGGCGCGCCCACAGCGCCCGTGCGACCCCGCCCTCGATCGCCGTGCGCTCCCCCGCCCCGCTCCCGGGACGGCGTAGCGCGAGCGCCAGGGCGCCCGCCGCGAGCACCGCCACTGCGGCCTGTACCTCCAGAAGCAGCTCCAGGTGGGCCGCCCCGAGGAGCGGACCTGCCAGCAGCGCCACCAACATCCCCACGAAGCCTGCCGCCGAGGCGAGCGAGATGCCCAGCGCCCGCTCGCCCACGGGCAGGTATTCGCCTGGCAGCTTCGCCACCGCGCTCATCACCACCGGCTGAGCCACCGCGACCAGCACCTGCCCCGCCAGCGCCCACGCGAACGAGAGCCCCCCGAGACGCACCAGCCCGCCCGCCGCCACCAGTGCGCCGCCGAGCGCGAGGCTGGGGCGAAACCAGCGGTCCAGCAACGCGCCCGCTGGGATCGCGAGCGCCACGTAAAGCAGCGGGAAGATCTCCGCCAGCCACCCCACCGCGCCGACCGACACCCCGTAGCGGTGGGCCGTGCCCGTGGTGATCGCCGCGTAGGTGAGCCACAGCATCTGGGTGGCCGCCGCCACCGCGCCGTACGCGGCCACCACGCGCCACCCGCCGGCCGTGCGTCCACGCGCCGCGCCGTTAGCCACCGCCGTTGCGTTCTCCTGCGTGCCCGTCGCCATCGCCGACTTCCTAGCAGGTTTGAGGGCGCCGGGTGGGGATGGACGGAGGTTATGCGGGCACCAAGCTCCGTGCCTTTCGATATTCAGTTTTGTCCCGCCTGCGCCGATACTTCACCGTGCCCGGGGAGAGCGACAGCGAGCAGCCGCTCCGACGCTCCCTGCCGCCCGCCGACGGGGCGGCCGGGCAACCGCCGACCACGCCCCGCCCGCCGGTGGGCACGCCCGCGCCGAGAGGCACTCCCGAATCACCGCGGAGCACGCCCGGGCAACGACGGCTCCCGCCCCCGCCGCCGAGGCGGAGCACGCCCAGGCCACCGACGCTGCCGCCCCCGCCGCCGACGCGGAGCACGGAGGACCGAAGCCGGGAGACACGCGCCTCCGGCGCTGGCCGATTTGGGGATGCGAGCGGAGCGAGTGTCTCCCCAATCGGTCCCCGTTTCGGCCAGCGCCCCCGTTTCGGCCAGCGCCCACCCGCCCGGGGAGCACCCGACCCACGCGGACGATCCCCTCTGAACACTCCCGGCGAGCACCCGCTTCGGCGCTCCGTGCCGGCCCTCGTCACCGTGTGCGTGGCCGCGCTGGCCCTTGCGGGCGCGTTCGCCGCCGACCGGCAGGCCCGCAGCAGCGCGCAGGCACGACGCGCGAGCCTCTCCGCGGACATCCGTGCGCAGGCGCTCGACACGGTGGGTGCCACGATCCGGCGCACGAGCGACCTCGCGGCGAGTCTGGGGGCGGACTGGAGTGCGCACGCGGCGATCTTCGCGGCGGTCGCCGGCGGACTGCAGCGGGAACCGGGGATCAACGGCGTGGGGCTCATGGTCGCGGTGGGGGCCGCCCAGCGCGCCGGTTTTGAACGCCGCCACGGCCCGATCGAGCTGCGCACCCCGGGGGGCGCTCTGCGCCCGGCGCCGCCACAGGCGAACTACTACGTGGTGCTCGACACCGCCCGCCGCAGCAGGGGACCCTCCACAGTCGGCCTCGACGTCGGCACCGAGCGCACGCGCCTGGCCACGCTGCTAGCCGCGGCCCGCTCTGGGCGGCCCCGCGCGACGCCGCCCGTGCGCCTGATGAACGGCCAGGCGGGCACGGTGCTGTACGTGCCGGTCTTCCGGCCCTCCGCCCTGCCCCTGCGCACCGCCACGCAGCGGCTGCGAGCCCTGCGCGGGTTCGTGTCGATCGGCTACTCCTTTGCTCTGCTGGGGCCCGCACTGCGACGGGCGGCCCCGGCGGGCACCGCCTTCGTGCTCACCGACGGCCGTGCGCGGCTGGTCTCCCAGGGGGCCCCGCAGCACCCGACCGCCACGCAGCTGGCGGTGGCCGGCCGCACCTGGACGCTGACGGTCGGGGAACCCTCCCCCGACCTCTCGCCGGCGGTCACGATCCTGCTCGTGGGGCTGCTCGGGACGCTGCTCGTCGGCACGTTCGGTGTGCAGGCCCGGCGGCGGGAGCGCTACGCGCAGGCGCTCGTCGCACGCCGCCTGGCCGAGCGGGAACTGGCCGAGCAGGCGCTCGCGCGGGACCGCCGGCGCTACGAGTCCGAACTGCAGTACCTCGCCGACCACGACCCCCTCACCGGCCTGCTCAACCGCCGCGCGTTCGAGCGCCGCCTGGAGGAGCACCTCGCGCGGGGTGAGCGCTACGGCCACGCGGGCGCGGTGCTAGTGGTGGACCTCGACGACTTCAAGGGGGTCAACGACACGCTCGGGCACTCCGCGGGGGACGAGCTGATCGGGCGCGTCGCGGGCGCCCTGGCCTCGCGCCTGCGCGAGTCCGACACGCTGGCGCGCCTCGGAGGCGACGAGTTCGCGGTTCTCACCCCCGTGGGGGACCGCGCCGAGGCCGAGCGCCTCGCCCAACTGCTGCTGGGGGTCGTCCGCCGCGAGCACGCCGCGCGCGGGCCCGGCGGGCCGGAGCGGCCCACCACTGCCTCGATCGGCCTCGCGCCGCTGGAGGGGGCGCAGCCCGTCAGCGCGGAGGAGGCGCTGATCAACGCCGACCTCGCGATGTACGACGCCAAGGAGGCCGGCCGCGACCGCTCGGAGACCTACGGCGGGACCAGCCGCGGGCAGGCGCGCATCGAGGCCCGTCTGCAGTGGGTCGAGCGCATCCGCGCCGCGCTCGACGAGGACCGGCTCGTGCTGTACGCCCAGCCGGTCGTCGAGACCGCCACCGGGCGCACCACCCAGCACGAGCTACTCGTGCGGATGGTGGACGCCCACGGCGAAGTGATCCCGCCCGGGAGCTTCCTGCCGATCGCCGAGCGCTTCGGGCTGATCCGCGAGATCGACCGCTGGGTGGTGACCCGTGCGATCCGCTCGCTCGGCGAGCACCGCGCCCAGGGCCGCCGGCCGACGGTCGAGCTCAACCTCTCCGCGCACTCGCTCGGGGACTCCCAGCTCGCCGCGCACATCGGCCGTGAGCTGCGCGCCGCGGGGGTGCACGCCACCCAGCTGATCTTCGAGGTCACCGAGACCACCGCGATCGGCAACATCACCGCAGCGCGCGCCTTCGCGGAGCGCCTCGGCGAGCTGGGGTGCCGCTTCGCGCTGGACGACTTCGGGGCGGGCTTCGGCTCCTTCTACTACCTCAAGCACCTCCCCTTCGACTTCATCAAGATCGACGGGGAGTTCGTGCGCAACTGCACGTCCGACCCCACCGACCGGCTCGTGATCGGCGCGGTGGTCGAGCTCGCGCGGGGCCTCGGCAAGCGCACAATCGGGGAGTTCGTGGGCGACGCGGCCACGCTCGCCACGCTGCGGGAGCTGGGCGTGGACTACGCGCAGGGCTTCCACCTGGGGGAGCCTGCGCCGCTTGAGCAGTGGCTCGGCCTGACCTCGCCGCGGTAGCAGGGGCCTGCAAGCGACCGGCCCGCTCGGGAGCGGGCCGGTCTGGGAGGGAATGAGGGAGGGATGCTCCTCGGGGTTAGGTTGCCCGAATGGACCAAACCCAAACCCGCGTTTGTCCAATTGGAAACCCGACGGGAGGGATGGTCGGGAGCTACGTGGCGCTCGGCACGGACTCGGCACACCAGTAACTGTGTGTGCTCAGCACAGACCCCGCACGCCGCCGGGGCTACATCGAGGGCAGCACAGACCCCACGCGCCGGCCCTCCACCGCTGCCGGGGCGCGCTCGACGGACTGCTTAACGCGGTAGAGACTGCGGTCCGCGCGGGCCAGGCAGGCGTCGAGGTCCTCCCCGGGCAGCCACTCGCTGACCCCCACCGACCAGCGCACGGGGAGTCCCTCCGCGCGGAGGCGTTCAAGCACGCCCTCGGCCTCGCGCGGGGAGGTGGCGGGGAGCAGCAGCACGAACTCGTCCCCCCCGTGGCGTGCCAGGACGTCCCCGGCGCGCAAGACCTCCTGCCACCTCCTCCCCAGGTCCGCCAGGAGCCGGTCTCCCGCGGCGTGCCCGAGGCGGTCGTTGACCTGCTTGAAGCCATTGAGGTCGAGCATCGCGAGGGTCAGGGGAGCGCAGGTGCGTTCGGCGATCGCGTGCTCGCGCGCGGCGAGAGTGAGAAAGCCGCTGCGGTTGAGCAGGCCGGTGAGCGGGTCGGTCGCAGCCCGCCGGCGCAGGCTTTCGCTGAGGTTGGCGAGCACCAAGCCGGTGGACCACACGGTGCCAGTCACGACCACCCACACGATCGTCATGCCAGGCAGACCCCCCACGACGAGACCGGCCGCGAAGCCCACGGAGATCAGCAGCGACTGCGCTAGCACCGCGCGGCGCGAAAAGAAGTGGGCCACGTACATCGCGGTCCAGGGGTAGGCGAACGCGGCCAGCATCACGCCCCCGGGGGTGTGGGCGTTGGCGACCATCACGCTCACCGTCACCGCACTCAGCGCCATCAGCAGCTGCATCAAGCGAGCGGGCGCGTTGCGGGCGAAGGTCCACAGGCCGACGCCGAGCAAGCAGGCGAGCACCCCGACGGCGAGGTTCAGGCGCACGGGCTCGCGAGCGCTCACGGGAAAGGCTACCGCCGCGAGGCAGGTCAGGCCGCGACAGATGTACAGAAGTGCTGCGGCCCACACCGCCGACGGGCGCGTGCTGTGCAGCCGCGTCAGCGCACCGCGGGAGAGTCGCAAAGGATGCGAGTCGAGCATCTGCTCGTCTCTTCGGTGCGACCGCGCGCGGGCTTGAGCGCTCGGGTCCCAACAAACTCGCTGCTACGCAACATCTAGCCTGACGAGCATCCGAGGGCGCAAAGCGCGGGACGGGCGAGGGCCTGGTATCGGCTAGCCTGGGCAGATGCTCTTCGGCCAGCGCAAGACCCACATGATCGATCCCGCCGCCGCCCTCCCAGGCCGCGCGCAGGAGCTGCCCGTGCCGGCGCGCCACGAGGTGTTGGGTACACCGCTGCAGCCGCCCTTCCCGGAGGGGGTCGAGCAGGCCGTCTTCGGGATGGGCTGCTTCTGGGGCGCCGAGCGGCTCTTCTGGCAGGCCCCGGGGGTGTACACCACAGCGGTGGGCTACGCAGGGGGCTACACCCCGCACCCCACCTACGAGGAGGTCTGCTCGGGGCGCACCGGCCACGCGGAGGTCGTGCTGGTCGCGTTCGACACCGCCGCCACCACCTTCGAGGAGGTGCTGCGACTCTTCTGGGAGGGCCACGACCCCACCCAGGGAATGCGCCAGGGCAACGATGCCGGCACCCAGTACCGCTCCGCGATCCTCTGGGAGGGCGACTCACAGCGCCGGCAGGCCGAAGCGTCGCTCGCGGCCTACCAGCAGGTGCTCACCGCGGCGGGCCACGGGGCCATCACCACCGAGCTGGCCGAGGGCCCCCCCGCGCACCCGTTCTTTTACGCGGAGGCATACCACCAGCAGTACCTGGCGAAGAACCCCGGCGGCTACTGTGGCCTCGGGGGCACCGGCGTCGCCTGCCCCGTGGGGCTGGCGACCAGTGGCTGAGAACAAAGCCTGAGCCCTGAGGCCAGACACGCATGTCTGGGAAACATCGTCAGGGACGCACTGCGGCCCCGCCAGAAGGCGAGGCCGCAGTTCCATCGCGTAAGAGGAGAGCGGGCCCAGAGGATGGCGCGCCTCCCGTGGTTGGCGTCCGTGCCTACGTCGCGGTCCCCACCGCGGGTTGCGGAGCCGGCTGCCACGCCGGCGGGTGCGGCCCCCCAAGGGTCGGAATGTCCGAGGGGTAGACCTCGTTGCCGTGGATCGCGTGGTCGCCGATCTCCAGTTCCTCGTCGGAGAGACGCAGCGGCAGGAAGATCCCCACCAGCTTGAGGATGATGAACGTGACGACCGCGGTGTACACGATCACCCATAGGGCTGCCTCGGCCTGCCAGCGCAGCAGCGTCCAACTGCCGCTGATGAACAGCCCCGAGACACCCGGGAGGTTGGGGGTGTTGGTCCCGAACTTGCCCGGGTACTCGACGATCGCCGGGTCGGCCAGCAGCCCGACCAACAGGCCCCCGAACAGACCGGCGATACCGTGCGTGTAGATCACCCCCAGGGTGTCGTCTACGTGGCGGAACATGGGCGCTCGCGAGAGGTAGCGGATCGCGAACCACACGATCGTCGCGTCCACGACGCCGATGATGATGGCGCCCCAGCCGTTGACGAACCCGGCGGCGGGTGTGATCCCGACCAGGCCCGTGATCATCCCGTTGACCGCCCCCAGCATGGAGGGCTTGTCGCGGAAGATGTAGTCCCACGCGATCCACACCATCATCGCCACGGCGGTGCAGAGGTTGGTGTTGATCACAGCCGCGGAGGCGTCGGCGCCGGCGTAGTAGGAGTCCCCACCGTTGAAGCCGTTCCACCCCAGCCACAGCAACCCCGCGCCGCAGGCAACCATCAACAGGTTGTTGGGCGCGTCGATCTCTCGGTCTCGCTGTAGTCGTGGACCGATCACCGCGGCGAACACGAACCCTGAGATGCCCGCGGAGAGGTGGATCACGTAACCACCGGAGTAGTCCAACGCGCCGTGCGCCGCGAAGTAGCCGCCGCCCCACAGCAGGAACGCGTTGACCGCGTACACGAACGTGATCCACAGCACCACGTACGGGATCCACGCCTTGAAGTTGACCCGCCCGAGCACCGAGCCGAGCGCCAGGATCGGGGTGATCGCTGCGAACACGAACTGGAAGTACACGAGCGAGGCGGTCGGGAAGTGGAAGTCCGGCCCCGTCGTGATCGACGGGATCGACGCCCGGCCCTCCTCGCCAACGTGGCTGAGCACGGAGCCCGGTTCACCCAGGGCAGTGCCCAGGAACCCTTTCGTCCCGAAGATGCCCCCGCCGCTGTGTGCGATCGGATTGCCGAAGCCCATCTTGAACGCCCACAGGCACCAGACGATCAGCGTCACACAGAATGCGACGAACGTGAGCATCATGCTGTTCACCGACCAGCGCTTCTGCATGACGCCGCCGTACAGGACCGCCAGGCCCGGCAGGCTCATCAGCCCCACGAATGTGGCCGCGGTCATCTGCCACGCGTTGTCACCTGCGTTGAGCCAACTTGGGTATGCCAGCCAGGTCATGTGCCTCCGTTCCCCTGTCGTTGTCGGGTCTTGTGACGGCGCCGACCCGCCCACGGGCGAGGGCACCTGTTTCAGTTCCGTTATGAAATCCGGCTTGCAGGCGAGCCGGTAGGGACAGGGTGGCCAACACTTCGGGGAGGTCTTTCGACATTTGTCGAGACGGCCTCAGGGAGGTCCACCTGCGCGGCAGAGAGGCACGCGGAGGACGCTTACACACCCGCGCCCGCCGAGTGCAGCCGAACGTAACGGACCTACCGACAGACCCTCAGCGACGAGGATCGTACGGAAAGCCGGCCCGCCGGCAGGCGGCGCGCAGCTCTTCGGCGATGCCCCTAAACGCGCCCGGCGAGGCGCACACAGCGCGGGCCTGCGCGCCGCAGGCGTGCTCAACGGCGCCGCCGAGCGTGGAGGCGAACGTCACTTCGATGCAGTCCCGACGCGCGGGCGCGCCGCTCGTCAGGGCGAAGGCGCCGAGGCCGACCACGGCCAGCGCGACGCACGTGAGCAGCACGGCGACGACCGTCCGCTCGCGCCGTCCCCAGTGCAGCGGTTCGGAGAGCCGCTGGGAGCGGTCCTGCATGATCATCATGCGCGAAAAGGCTACTGCTCGGCGATGCCCGGCCCGGGCAGGGCGCTACCCGACTCAGGGTCCCCACCGCCCGACCCCGAGTCTCCGCCATCCGACTCGGCGTCCCCGGCGGGCCCGTCACCGGGCGCGAAGGCGAGCGCGGCGGAGTTGATGCAGTAACGCTGCCCCTCGGGCCCGGGGCCGTCGTCGAAGACGTGGCCGAGGTGCCCCCCGCAGCTGCGGCAGCGCACCTCCGTGCGGCGCATGAACAGCGAGTTGTCCGCCCGCAACTCCACAGCGGCCGCGAGGGCGGGCTCGGTGAAGGAGGGCCAGCCGGTGCCCGACTCGAACTTGGTGTCCGAGGCGAACAGGTCCGCCCCGCAGCCCGCGCAGCGGTACATGCCCGAGTCCTTGTTGTAGACGTACTCCCCCGTGAACGGCGCCTCGGTGCCCGCCCGGCGCAGGATCTCGTACTGCTCGGGCGTCAGCTGCTCGCGCCACTGCTGCTCGGACTTGACGACCTCGGCATCGCTCATGCGACCCGTTCTAGCACCCTGCCCGCCTGCTATCCTGATCCTTACGTTCACGTCAGTTTCAACCAAGCCCCGCATGGGCGTCGCCGCCGGCCACGAGAACTACAAGTGGTGGGCGCTCTCCTGTACCAGCCTCGGGATGCTGCTGGCCGCGACCAACTCGGGGACGCTGATCATCGCGCTGCCCGACCTCGAGCGCTCGCTGCACGCCAGCCTGCTGGCGCTGGTGTGGGTGATCCTCGCCTACCTGATCGCCGCCACCGTGCTCGTGCTGATGGCCGGTCGGCTGTCGGACCTGTTCGGGCGCAAGAAGGCGTACATCGGCGGCTTTCTCGTGTTCGCGTTCGCTTCCCTCGGGGCCGGCTTCGCCCCCGACGCCAACATGCTGATCGTGTGGCGCGTGCTGCAGGGAATCGGCTCGGCCTTCCTGTTCGCCAACGCGGCCGCGCTGGTCACCGACGCCTTCCCCCATGACGAGCTCGGCCTCGCGATGGGGACCAACACGATGGTCGCCGCGTGCGGCCTCGCGATCGGGCCGGTGCTCGGCGGGGCGCTGGTCGCGATCTCCTGGCACTGGGTCTTCTGGTTCAACGTCCCGCTCAGCCTTGCCGGGGCTGCGTGGGGCGCACTGATCCTGCGCGAGCTCGCAAAGCCCGACCAGGTGCGCGGCTACGACGTGCTCGGCAACGTCACCTTCGTGCTCGGTCTCACCGGCCTCGTGCTCGGCGTCTCGCGCGGCGGGCTCAGCGGCTGGAACGACACGATCGTGATTGCCGGCCTGGCCACGGCGGCGGTACTGCTGCCGACGTGGGTGGCGATCGAGAACCGCTCGCGCGCCCCGATGCTCGACCTCACGCTGTTCAAGAACCGCCTGTTCGCGGCCGCCACCGCCGCCGCCTTCATCAACGGGCTGGCCCGCTTCGCGCTGATGTTCCTGTTCGTCTTCTACTTCCAGGGCGCCCAGGGCAACACCCCGATCGACGCCGGCATCAAGCTGATCCCGCTCGCCGTGGGGATGCTCGTCTCCTCCCCCCTGGCCGGCATATACGCCGACCGCCACGGCTCCCGCGGCCTCGCGGCGCTGGGGATGCTCGTCAGTGCCGCGGGCCTCGCCGCGATGACGACGCTGCAGGTCGACACCCCCTACTGGCAGAGCACCCTGTGGCTGCTCACAGTCGGAGTGGGTTCCGGCATGTTCAACAGCCCCAACACCGCCGCGATGATGGGCACCGTGCCCGCCGATCGCCGCGGCATCGCTGCCGGCGCGCGCACCCTGCTGCAGAACACCGGCGCCGTGCTCTCGATCGCGTTCGTGCTCGCGATCGTCACCTCCGCGGTCCCCAAATCCACGCTGTTCGCCGTCTTCTCCGGCCTGGCCAAAGGCCTCTCCCCACAGAAGCTCGCGCCGTTCATCGACAACATGCACGTCGCCCTGTGGGTGCTCGCGGCCACCTCGCTGGTGGGCGCCGGGGTCTGCCTGCTGCGCCCCCGCCACGTTCAGGAGGCCGAGCGGGCCGGAGAGCAGCTGGCCACGGCTGGGGCGCGGTCGTGAGCGCCCCCCTACGCATCGGCGACGTCGCGCGGCTTGTCGGCACCACGCCGCGCACGATCCGCTACTACGAGGAGATAGAACTGCTCCCCGAGGCGCCCACACGGCCCTCCGGAGGACACCGCACCTACACCGAGGCCGAGGTCGAGCGCCTGCGCGAGGTGATGCGCCTGAAGAACCTGCTCGGGGTCTCCCTCGAGGAGCTCAAGACTCTGCTCTCCGCCGAGGAGGCCCGCGCCGCCGTGCGCGCCCAGTTGCAGCGCGAGGACGTCCACCCCGAGCGCCGCCGAGAGTTGCTCAAGGAGGCGCTCGGCCACATCGACCGCCAGCTGGAGCTGGTCGAGCACCGCTCCGCCGAGCTGGCGAAGCTCAAGGACGAGCTCTGCCAGACGCGCGCGCGGGTGCGGCGCAAACTGCGCGAGCTCGGCCACGCGCCGGCCGAGGCGCTCCCCGCCTGACCTACACGGTTTCGAGCGCGGCGGCAGTGGCCTCGCCGTGCGCGGTATCCGTCGCCATCTCTTCACTCTGCGTCTGCGTCTGCACCTTCGGCACCAGCAGCCCAGCCAGGAAGGCCACGATCAGGAAGCCGGTGGCCATCGCGAACGTCTCGGTGAAGCCCGTCACCGTCGGCAGTCCGTGCGCCATGTTGGCGGCGATGAACGTCGCGGAGAGCTGGCCGCCGAGCGCGCCTCCGAGCGTCCGCATGACGGTGTTCATGCCGCTGGCCACCCCGGTCTGGTGGTTGGAGACCGCCTGCACGATCAGGTTGCCGAGGGCCGCAAAAGCGAGACCGATCCCAACTCCGAGCAGGGCCGCGGCGAGCAGCAGGTCGTAGGGATGACTGTGGGCCACGGCGAGCAGCGCAAACGAGGCAGTGGTGAAGGCCGTGCCCGTCAACAGCGCGGCACGTGAGCCGAAGCGCGCGGAGATCCGACCGGCGAACATGCCGAGGATCGTCATCCCGACCGTCGAGGGCAGCAGGTACAGGCCGGAGACGACCACCGACGCGCCGAACCCGAAACCGGTGCTCGTCGGCAGCTGCGCGAACTGGGGGAAGACGATGAACGAGGCGTACATGCCCGCTCCCAGCAGGAACGCCGCGAGGTTGGTCGTCCACACGCCCCGCACCCGCATCATCGTCATGTCGATCAGCGGATTGTCGCTGCGCACCTCCACAGCGATCCAGGCAGCCGAGAAGGCGAGCCCGACCAGGATCAGGCCGAGCGTCCGCGCCGATCCCCAGCCCCACGTCGTCGTCTCGCTGATCGCCAGCAGCACCAGCGAGATGCCGATCGTCATCAGCGCCCCTGCCAGCCAGTTGATCCGCCCGGGAACGCGAATCGGCGACTCGGGGATGAAGCGCCAGGTCGCGACCGCGGCGAGCAGCACCGCGACAAGCGGGATCCAGAAGAGCCAGTGGTAGTTGAGATGCTCGACGATCACGCCCGAGAGCACGATGCCCACGCCCGCGCCGACCCCCAGGATCGCGGAGAGCAGGCCGATACTCCCCGCGACCTTCTCGTGCGGGAACTCGTCGCGGACGATCCCGAACGCCAGCGGGAAGATCCCACCGCTGGCGCCCTGGATGAAGCGCGCCACGATCAGCACCGCCAGCGAGCTCGACACCGCCGCGAGCAGCGTGCCCCCCGCGAGGATCACGAGCGTCCACAGCAGCAGACGCTCCTTGCCGTGCATGTCGCCGAGACGACCGATGATCGCGGTGCCAACCGAGGCGGAGAGCAGGTAGGCGGTCAGCAGCCACGCGATCCCCGTCTCGCTCGTGTGCAGCGCGCGCTGCATCGTCGGCAGCGCCGGGATCACCGACGAGCTCAGCATCGCGTAGGCCAGCCCGGCGAGCGAGAGCACGACGAGGATCAGGGTCGGATGCGTGCGGTTTGTGTCGGGCGAAGTCATGCGCGCGGTGGCCATCGCTGGAGCTTCGGGCCTGCCGCGACGGCAAGCCACCACAGTAGCCGCACCGGCTGCAGGCTCCACACCGGCAGGAGGTCCACGGCACGAGTCGCCGCGCCCGACGCGACCCATGCAGCCCACTCCAAGCTCCACCTACCGGTCAGCGGCAGAGCCCGGTCAGCCGGCATTCGCGCCGGCCTCCTACATTGAGTGGGACCGGCAGTCCGACTCGCGAGTAAGGAGGCCCAGAAATGGAGCGCAAGTGGTGGACCCTGATCGCGGTGTCGATCGCGATCTTCATGCTGCTGCTCGACATCACCGTCGTGAACGTCGCGCTGCCCTCGATCCAGCGCGAACTGCACTCCTCCTTCGCCGACCTGCAGTGGGTCGTCAACGCCTACGCGCTGACGCTCGCCGCCTTCCTGCTGACGGCGGGAGCACTCGCCGACCTGGTCGGCCGCCGGCGCGTGTTCACGGCCGGCCTCGTGGTGTTCACCTGCTCGTCCGCCGTCTGCGGGCTCTCCGACTCGCCGCTGATGCTCAACCTCGCGCGTGCCGTGCAGGGGGTCGGCGGGGCGATGATGTTCGCCACCTCGCTCGCGCTGATCGCCCAGGCCTTCCAGGGCCGCGACCGCGGGATCGCCTTCGGTGTCTTTGGTGCCGTCACCGGCGCCGCCGTCGCCGTCGGGCCGATCGTCGGCGGAGTCATCACGACCGGCATCGGCTGGCAGTGGATCTTTTTCGTGAACGTCCCAATCGGCGTGGCCGCGGTCGTGCTCACCCTTATGCGCGTAACAGAGTCGCGCGACCCCAACGCAACGGGCGTGGACTGGCTCGGCCTGGTGACCTTCTCCGGGTCGCTGTTCCTGCTCGTCTACGCGCTGGAGCAGGGCAACGAAGCCGGCTGGGGCTCGACCAAGATCGTCGCCCTGCTGACCATCTCCGTGCTGCTGCTCGCGGCGTTCCTGATCGCCGAGCTCCGTCAGGCGCGACCGATGCTCGACCTCACCCTCTTCCGCCGTCCCGCCTTCACGGGGGCCAACATCGTGGCGTTCGCCCTCGCCAGCTCGATCTTCGCGATGTTCCTCTACCTCACCCTGTACATCCAGGACGTGCTCGGCTACGGCGCTCTGCAGGCCGGCCTGCGCTTCCTGCCGATCACGGTGCTCTCCTTCATCGTCGCCCCGATCGCCGGGCGGCTGACCGTGCGCGTGCCGGTGCGCCTGCTGCTCGGCGGGGGCCTGTTGCTGGTGAGCGGAGGGCTGCTGGCGATGACCGCGGTGGACGCCACCTCCGGATGGACCGTGCTGATCCCCGGCTTCGTGCTCGCGGGCGCCGGCATCGGCATGATCAACCCGCCGCTCGCCTCGACCGCGATCGGCGTCGTGCACTACTCGCGCAGCGGGATGGCGTCGGGCATCAACAGCACCTTCCGTCAGGTGGGCCTCGTCACCGGGATCGCCGGTCTCGGCGCGATCTTCGCCCACGAGGTCAGCCACACCGTCGACGCCCGCCTTACCTCGAGCGGGCAGGGGCGCGCCGTCCAGAGCGCGGCCCACGGGCATCTCTCGACGCTGCTGCAGTCCGGCGAAGTCGGCAAGGTCCTCCACGCCCTCCCCCCCGTACCCCAAGCCGCCCTGGAGCACGCCTACCGCGTCGGCTTCACCGAAGCCTTCACCACGATCCTCGCGATCGCCGCCGCGGTTGCCTTCGTCGGCGCGGTGTGCGCCTTCGTGCTGGTGCGCAGCCGCGACTTCGTCAGCTCCGCCGCGCCGGCCGCCGAGACCCCCGCGCGGGAGCCCGTCGGCGTCGGGGTCGGGGTCGGTGCCGGGTAGCCTCGTGTGCGTAGCCCGTGGGCGCCGGCGCGGCGTACACCTCGCGTGCTGTCACTCTCGGCGCTCGTACCCCGGGCAGTCGCGCACCGGCAGGCGGGGGTAGCGCGGATATGCAGGGTCCTCGCGCGAGCGGTTGCACAGCGAGAAGACCGAGCCCCGCGTGTTGGGCACCACGCGCTGGAAGGCGCAGCTGTCGCACAGCCCGGCCGCCGGCCGCCCGCGGAGCGTCGAGGTGCTCGGATCTGGGGACACGAGCGCAGAGTAGTGGACCCTGCAATAATGGTTGACTAAGCAACTATGGCGACCCTCTACCGACTGCTCGGCTTCCTGCGCCCCTACCGGCGCGGGCTGACCGTCTCCTGGATCCTCGCCAGCCTCGCGATGGTGATGACCGTCGCGCTCCCCGCCCTCACCGGGCGCGCCGTGGAAGCGATCAACAACGGCGCCCACCACACCCAGCAACACGAGGAGGCGCTGCGCGCACACGATCGCCACACGCTGCTGACGCTTGCGCTGGTGATCCTCGCCGTGGTGCTCGTGCGTTGGGGCGCCATGTACTGGCGGCGGATGGTCGCCGGGCGGGTATCGCTGGACGTCGAATACGACCTGCGCGAGCGGATCTACGGCCACCTGCAGCGCCTGGAGCTCGGCTTCTTCGACCACCAGCAGACCGGCCAGCTGATGTCGCGCGCCACCGTGGACCTCCAGGCCGTTCGCTTCTTCCTCGGCTACGGGCTCGTGTTCATCCTGCAGTCGATCCTCACGATCGTGCTCGCCGGAATCGTGATGATCGTGGTCAACCCCGGGCTGGGCCTGATCGCGCTGGCGCCGGTGCCGTTCGTCGTGGTCATCTCCTACCGCTACGGCCGCCGCGCGCGGCCCGCGATCCAGGAGGTGCAGCAGCGCATCGGCGAGCTCACCGCCGACGCCGAGGAGAACATCACCGGGGTGCGGGTCGTCAAGGCGTTCGCCCGCGAGCCCCGCCAGCTGCAGCGCTTCCAGCTCAGCTCCGGACGAGTGTTCGAGCAGGCGATGGTCACCACCCGCCTGGAAGCCACTTACAACCCCGTGATCGGCTTCCTGCCCCAGCTCGGCCTCGCCGCGGTGCTGCTGCTCGGGGGCGAGTCGGTGATCCATGCCCACCTGACGCTCGGCCAGTTCACCGAGTTCTACCTCTACCTGAACATGCTGATCAGCCCGATGCGCTCGCTCGGCGTGACGCTCAACCTCGCCCAGCGCGCCACCGCCTCGGGCGCGCGCATCTTCCAGGTGCTCGACCGCGAGCCCCGCCTCGCCGAGCCCCCCGGCGCCCCCCCGCTGCCCGCCGGCAACGGCCACGTGCAGCTGCGGGGCGTCACGCTGCGCTATGAGGATCCCCACGACGAGCTGGCTGGCATCGGCTCCTCGGCAGCGCATGCGCCCGCGTCACAGAGAGCGCGGGCGGTGCTGCACGACATCGACCTCGATGTGCCGGCAGGGCAGACCGTCGCGCTGGTGGGAGCGACAGGCTCGGGCAAGACGAGCCTCGTGGCGCTGATCTCGCGGTTGTACGACCCGGCCGTGGGGAGCGTCCTGCTCGACGGAGCGGACGTCCGCGAGGTGAGCCTGCGCTCGCTGCGCGGCGCCGTAGCGGTGGTCAGCGACGATCCCTTCCTGTTCTCGGCCTCCGTCGCCGAAAACATCGCTTACGCCCGCCCCGAGGCCCCGATCGAGGAGATCGAAGCGGCCGCCCGCCGCGCCCAGGCGCACGACTTCGTCGCCCGCCTGCCCCAGGGCTATGAGACCCAGATCGGCGAGCGCGGCCTCACTGTCTCCGGCGGCCAGCGCCAGCGCATCGCAATCGCCCGCGCGCTGCTGGCCAACCCGCGGGTGCTAGTGCTCGACGACGCCACCTCCTCGGTGGACGCCTCCACCGAGCAGAGCATCAAGCTCGCGCTCGCCGAGGCGATGGCGGGACGCACGACGTTCGTGATCGCCCACCGCCTCTCGACGATCGCGCTGGCGGACGAGATCGTCGTGCTGGACGGCGGGCGGATCGTCGCCAAGGGCGACCACGAGGAACTGCTGGAGGAGTCCGAGCTCTACCGCGAGATCGTGGAGAAGAGCCTGCCCGAGCACGTGTTCCTCACCAAGGAGACCCACGAGCGAGATCGGGGAGTGGCGCTGTGAGCCCGCCCGGCGGATTCGGAGGCGGCGGGATGGGCGGCGGTCGTGGCGGCGCCAACGCTGCCCGGCGCGGCCTCGGCCCGGGCTTTGGACGCGGTGGGCAGCAGTGGGACGGGGAGCGCGCGAGCAAGGAAAGCCGCGCGCGCAATCTTCGTGGCCTGCTCGAGCTGCTGCGCCCCTACCGGCTGCGCGTCGCGGCGATGCTCACGGCGCTGATCGTCGGCACCGCCGCCTCGCTGGCGCCGCCGCTGCTCGCCAAGGTCGCGATCGACGAAGGGATCGAGCGCCACGACACGCACACGCTCGTGCTCGTCGTGCTCGCGTTCCTCCTCTCCGCGCTGGTGGTGTGGGGGATGACCTACGTGCAGACCTACCTCGTCGGCCTCGTCGGCCAGCGCGCGCTCGCGGACCTGCGCATCCGCATCTTCACCCACCTGCAGCGCCAGCCGATCGGCTTCTATGAGAGCCGCCCCGCAGGGGTGCTGATCTCGCGCATCACCAACGACGTGGAGGCGCTGGAAAGCCTCGTGACCGACTCGGTGGTGACGCTCGTGCAGGCCGGCCTAACGCTGGTGGGAGCGATCGCCGTGCTGCTCTACCTCGACCCCGGGCTGGCGCTGTTGACGTTCTGCATCGTGCCGTTCGTCGCCGGCCTGTCGATCTGGTTTCGGCTGGTGTCGGCGGGCGCGTTCCGTCGCACCCGCGAGACGATCGGGGCGATCACCGCTTACCTGCAGGAGACGCTTTCGGGCATCCGCGTCGTGCGCTCCTTCGGGCAGGAGCACCGCCACGAGGCGCGCTTCGCCGAGTACAACCGCGACAACTGCGACGCCAACATGGTGACCGTGCGGCTCAACGCCGCCTACTTCCCCGCCGTGGAAATGCT
The DNA here is from genome assembly GCA_963701215.1 of uncultured Solirubrobacterales bacterium. Lineage (GTDB taxonomy): Bacteria > Actinomycetota > Thermoleophilia > Solirubrobacterales > Solirubrobacteraceae > Palsa-744. Next base: position 1,284,949 of record OY969580.1, on the reverse strand, counting down.
CTCCGGGGTCGCGCTCGCGCTGATCGTGCTGTACGGCGGCTACCAGGCGATCGCCGGGCACATCACCGCCGGCACAGTCGTCGCGTTCGTTGCGACGCTCTCATTTCTGTTCGAACCGATCCAGCAGCTCTCGCAGCTCTACACCACCTACCAGTCCGGCATGGCCGCGCTGGAGAAGATCTTCCAGCTGCTCGACACGCCACCCACACTGGAGGACCGCCCCGGCGCACCAGCACTCGGGGCGATTCGCGGCGACGTGTGCTTCGAGGAGGTCTCCTTCGCCTACAACCCACGGCGGCGGCGGAAGGCCGCTACCGCGACCGGTCCCGGCAACGACGGCGCCGCTGGCCGAAACGGGGATTCGCGCCGGAGGCGCGTGTCTCCCGGCTTCGGTCCTCTGGCAACCGCAAGCCCCAAGGGCGACCGCACCACAGCCGTGACGGCATCGGGGAGTCCGGGCGGCGTCGCGGCAGATACAACTTCAAACGGCGACGGCGCCACAACTCCCCCAATGACTGGGATCCCTAGCGGCAACGGCGCAGCGCCGGCGGAGGTATTGGCGCTGGACCACATCGATCTCCACGTCCCCCCGGGCCAGACCGTCGCGCTGGTCGGCGCCACCGGCGCCGGCAAGTCCACGATGGCGAAGCTCGTCGCGCGCTTCTACGACCCGACCGCAGGCAGGGTGCTGGTGGACGGACACGACCTGCGCGAGGTGACCGCCCACTCGCTGCGCTCGCAGATGGGGATCGTCCCCCAGGAGGCGTTCCTGTTCAGCGGCACCGTCGCCGAGAACATCGCCTTCGGGCTCCCCGACGCCACGCCCGAACAGATCCGCGAGGCCGCGCACGCCGTGGGCGCCGACGAGTTCATCGCGGCGCTGCCACGCGGCTACGACACGGAGGTCGGCGAGCGCGGCGCGCAGCTCTCCGCGGGCCAGCGCCAGCTAATCGCCTTCGCGCGCGCGCTGATCGCCGACCCGCGCATCCTGATCCTCGACGAGGCGACCTCCAACGTGGACCTCCACACCGAGGGCCGCATCGAGGCCGGCCTGCGCCGCCTCCTGGCGGGCCGCACCGCGATCGTGATCGCCCACCGCCTCTCCACAATCCGTCGCGCCGGGCGAATCGTCGTGCTCGAGCACGGCCGCATCGTCGAGCAGGGCACACACGACGAGCTGATCGCCGCCGAGGGCCGCTACCACGCCCTCTACCGCGACTGGTCAGCGCAGGCCGCGGCGTAGGCGCCTCAACCCCGCCGTCTGACGATCCGAGACGTCCCGCCACCGAAGCATCGACGGCTCGATCGCCTGTAACCACAAGGTTTCACGAAAAGATCACTTTTTCTGTTGACTTTATGAGGTTTATGTCCTAAGGTGCTCACCGCGGGCCGGCCCGAGCGGTCCACGACCCCTCATCACAAAGCCCCACCCATTGACCAAGCCCTATCTATTGCAAGGAGGAAGTTCCATGCCCCGAATCACCCCTTCCACTGCACACCGGGCCGGTTGGCGGCGATGGCGTCAGTTGGCCCTCAGCGCCGCCGTCGTCCTCGGCGCAGCCGCCAGCGCTCCGAGCGGCGTGGCCGAGGCGGCAACGCCCACGGCGCCGCCCCCGGTCACGATTCTCACCTCACAGCCCAACCTTGGCGGCGGCGACATCTTCATCTCTCCGTTCGGCGATGCGAGCACGTATGCCAACGGTCCCGAGATCCTCAACCAGCAGGGCAACGTCGTCTGGTTCAAAGCGGTCCCCGCCGGCGAGGAGGCGAGCGACTTCCGCGCTCAGACCTACAACGGCCAGCCCGTCCTCACGTGGTGGCAGGGCACCGGGCTGGGCGGCCTCTCGAGCGGCACCGACTACATCTACAACGACCACTACCAGCAGATCGCCACGGTCAATGCCGGCAACGGGCTCAGCGCGGACGGGCACGAGTTCCTCATCACTCCGTGGAACACGGCGCTGATCCTCTCCTACACCACAACCACCGCCAACCTCACCTCGATCGGCGGCCCACCCAACCAGACCGTGATCAACGGCGTCGTGCAGGAGATCGACATCGCCACGGGCCAGGTGTTGTTCCAGTGGAACAGCGAGGACCACGTTCCCTTCAACCAGAGCGAGCAGCCGCTGCCGGCGTCGCCGAGCACCCCGTGGGATTGGTTTCACATCAACGCCGTGAAGGTCGACACCAATGGCGACCTGCTGATCGACGCCCGCAACACCTGGACGACCTACGAGGTGGACCCACGTACGGGGAACATCGTCTGGCAGCTCGGCGGCAAGGACTCGAGCTTCACCCTCCAGGCGGCCCCAGGACAGGTGCTCGACAGCGCGGGCGAGATCTTCGCCTGGCAGCACGATCCCCAGCCGTTGGGCAACGGGGTGTACACGTTCTTCGACAACGAGTCCTCCGGCACGCCGCTGCTCCCCTACAGCCGTGCCGTCACGGTGAGGTTGAATCCGTGGACGCACGTCGCCACGCTGCTCTCCTCCGACAACCAGCCCGAGGGGCTGTCGGCGGCATCACAGGGCAACGCCCAGACCACCGCCGACGGAGATCTGTTCGTGGGCTGGGGATCACTACCGTACTTCTCGGAGTTCGACCCGCAGGGCAACCTCATATTCAACGCCGAGTTCCCCGCCGGGGTCAACACCTACCGCGCCTACCTCCTGCCGTGGTGGAATCCCCCCGGCGGTCCCAGGTCGCCGTGGCAGCCGTGGAGCACGGGAGGCCCCGGTAACGGCCAGCCGTTCGGCTCGTAGAGCATCTCGGAGCGCCCGATCGGGTGCTCGCACCAATAGTCCAATGTTAGTCCCCTCCGGCCCGCCAGCACCGGGCCGGAGGGGACCTCATGCCCGAGATGACCCGATCGCCATCCACCCTTACTCCGGGACAGGGACTCGAAGCGTGTGTAGGCCATGGCCAGATCGCCAGCGATAGGCAAGCTCCGGTCCTCGACCGGGACGCTCGCTCAGGGTCTCACCGACTGAGTGCGAACGTCCGGACCGCGGTCACGCTGCTGCCCACTGTCGGGGTGAACGTGCCCCTCGCCGTGAGCTTCACACGCCGCTTTGTCTGGAGCAGACGCTTGCCGGCTGGTGTCAGGCGCAGCCGCAGCGACGCGCTGCCCGCGGACTTGAAGACCACTTTGCCGCTGGCGACCAGCGTCGGGCATCAGGACCATGAACGTGACCGCGCAGGCACCAAAGAGCCTGAGCACACCCAGGAGTGTGCCAGCGCGATCGTCCTGCTCTGGCCTTGAACGTTTGGTGGGCGGGGAGTAGGACGAGCGCAGGATCAGGGCATTGCCTACGTCGTCGTCACGATGCGCGAGGGCCGCGTGATCGAGCTGAAGGGCTGCGCCAACCGGGCCGCCGCCATGGCCTACGCGCAGACCGGCACGGTGCAGAACTACTAGTGACCCTTGACCGGGCCGTCTAGCGTGGGATTGGAGCACCGAGCAGCGCGACGACGGCACCTACCGAGCCGGCGGCCAGCAACGTAAGGACGATGCTGCGACGCAGCGCAAGCAAGGCGACGGCCGCAGTGACGAGCACGACGTATTGCCACGTCTCGCTCAGCGCACCGGCGAGCGGGATCGCCGAGCCGATGATCGCGCCAGCCGCCGCGGGGGCCGCCCCGGCGAGAAATGCGGTCACTCGCTCATTGAGCAGCAGCCGCTCGAAGCGCGCTGCACCAAACAGGATGAAAGAGAACGACGGCAGGAACGCGACGAACGCCGCCAAGAGCGCCGCGGGAAACCCGCCTGCGGCGTAGCCAACAGCCGCAACGGTCTGCGTGAGCGGCCCCGGCGTGACCTGCCCGAGCGCGACGGCGTTTAGGAACTGACCGTGGGTTATCCAGTGGTAGGTGCCTACGGCGTCGGATTGCATCAGCGGAACGATCACGAACCCTCCGCCAAACGCGAGCGCCCCGACCTTCAACGCCGTCCACACAAGCGCACCCGTCCCGCCCGGCTCTGCGACCACCGCGAGCAGCGGCCAAGCGTGAAAGCTCACACCACCTCGGGCAAGCTGGCGCTGCCATGCCAGCTCGATCGCGCCGCACGCCAGCAGGACAAGCACGAGCCACGGGCCAGTCGTGGCCGCCACGATCCCCGCGGCGAGCGCGTAGAGGAGGACACGGGGCCGCTGAGCGTACGTGGTGCGTCGCCAGATCGGAACGGCAACCCCCAGCCCGGCCCTGACCGCGACAGCGGCAACGGCGGCGCCGGCTCCCATCCCGGCACCCCGTATCCATGCGGGCGGCGAACCCGCGAGGAACAGCACAGACAGCACCAGGATCATCACGAGGCCGGGCACGATGAAGCCAAGGCCCCCGACGACTGCTCCCTTGGGGCCACGCAGCCGCCAGGCACAGTAGATCGCAAGCTGCGTGGATGCCGGTCCGGGCAGGATGTTGGTCGCCGCGATTGCCCGCTCGAACTGATCCTCGGCAAGCCATTCCCGTCCTGTTACGCACAGCTCGCGGAACAGCGCGACGTGCGCTGGCGGGCCACCGAACCCGATACACCCGATCCGGCCCCACTCCCACGCGATGGTGCGCAGCGACACACAAGCTCGCGGCAGCGCAGCGGCTTGGGGGGCGCTCACTTCAGAGTCTCATCGGCGAGCAGCGAGTCGATGCGGCGGGCGATGTCATCGCGGATCGCGCGAACCTCATTCATCGAACGGCCCTTCGGATCGGGCAGGTCCCATTCGATGTAGCGCTTGCCGGGAATGTAGGGGCACTCATCGCCGCAGCCCATTGTCACGACGATATCCGCTTGCTCTGAAAGCTCGCGCGTGAGGAGCCCAGGACGCTGGCCCGATAGGTCGATGCCTAGCTCTTGCATTGCCTCTATGACCTCGGGGTGGACGTGCTCGGCGGGGGTGGTGCCAGCGGATAGGGCCGTGTGTCGTCCGGCGGCAGCGCACTCGAACAGCGCTTGGCTCATCTGCGAGCGCCCGGCGTTATGCAGGCAGACGAACAGGACGCTTGCCATCGACGGCCACCCCCTCAGTCGATTCGGTAGCGGTGGAAACGAGCGACTTGGGGCCGCGCACGAGCTCGTAGACAAACACGCCGATCGCGGCGCCGATCAGCGGGCCGATGACGTAGACCCAGAAGCTGCTCCAAGTACCAGAGGCCAACGCGGGGCCGAAGGAGCGCGCCGGGTTCATCGAAGCGCCGGTGATCGGACCGCCGAACAGCGCATCGAGTCCCACGGTCCCACCGATTGCGATAGCGGCGGCGGCACCGACCGCACGAGTATCGGTCGCAACGGCGGTGATGACGAACATCAAGAACGCCGTCAGGACAATCTCATAGCCCAGGGCGGTCGCGCCGCTCACGCTCGGGAGCGTTGCACCAAGGTGCGCGGGCTTGCTCGTCCACGCGGCGAGCAGCAGGAGAGCCGCCGCGGTCGCCCCGATGAGCTGCGCTGCGATGTAGACCAGCGCGTCGCGGATCGGGAAGTGCCGGGCCAGGGTGAACGCAATTGTGACGCTCGGGTTGTAGTGAGCGCCGGAGAGATGCCCGCCCGCGTAGATCATCACCATGATTACCAGGCCGAAGGTCAGGCTCACACCGACACCGCCGATCGAGCCGGCGTGTGTTGTGTTGGTGATGATCGCTCCACACCCCGCGGTCACGAGCGCGAACGTGCCGATCGCCTCCATGAGCGCGCGCCGGGCGAGGTTGGGACGCTCCATCAGGCGAACACCAAGAGCTTCACTGCGCGGATCGTATTACATCGACAGATATGGGTCTTATTGATATAAGTAGATTGATGCCTGTCGATTTGGAGCTGGCCCCAAAGCAGAAGCGAGCGGCCGGTGAGCGCTGTTGCGAGCCGGTCGTCTACCCCGACGTTCAGCGCGACCATGCGCTGCGCATGGCTGAGGTCGCCAAGGCCCTCGGCGACCCGATCCGCCTTCAGCTCGCGGACGTGCTGCGCAAGCACGCCGGGAAGGTCTGCGTCTGCGAGCTCGTGCCCCTGTTCGACATCTCTCAGTCCACGCTCTCCCACCACCTGAAGAAGCTCCGCGACGCCGGGATCGTGGACTCCGAGCGACAGGGCTTGTGGGCCTACTACTACGTGATCCCCGACACTCTCAAGGAGCTATCTGCATGGCTGAGCTGAGCACGACGGACACGACCACCGCCCTCCACGATGGCGCCAAGCCGTCCCGCTGCGTCGTCGTGGAGGACACCCTTCGGCTTCACGGCCGCCGTATCGGCCGGTATGCGCGCGATCGGCTACGTCGCCGACAGCGACGAGACAGCCCTGCGCACGGCCGGCGCCGAAGTGCTGCGATCGCTGCGCGAACTACCGCGTCTGCTTGCGCTCGGCTGAGCCGACGACAAGCTGGCCCCCGGCTCGGGGCCGTCGAGACTGCCACGAGTTCCGCCACAAGCCGGGTGTCTTGCCGTCGTATCTGGCTTATCCAAGCCGTTTCTTGCTACTCCGGGACAGGGACTCGAACTGTGGGCAGCCGCCGCCGCGATCCCTTTGCCAGAGCCAAATATGGCTTCAGTGCAGGGGAAACGCCAGATCTCTCATCCCGGCGGAGTCCGGCGGAGTCCGGCCGAATCGGTGCACGACTGGCCCAAGATTGGCCCGAGGTTTCCTACGCGAAGTCGGCGGCGTTCCAGACCCGCGGCGGCCGATCTTCGTCGTCACACCGGAATGCGACCTCGGCCACGCCGTTGGCGATCGCAACGAGGCGATCGACGTCCGGGTCGTCATATCGCAGCTCGTACACGATCGACAGCTTGGGGTTATCGAACCCCACGAAAGCGACCTCACCCACGCGGTAGCCGTCCCCGTACGTGCGCAGCGGTCCTCGGTCGCTGGTAACAAGCCGGGCGCCCTCTGCGAGGGTCGCCGTGACCATCCGCCCCATCCGATCCGCCAACCAGGCGCGGGCGGCATCCGGACTCAGTTCGTCGGCCATCGCCACAGCTTACGCTCACGCGTCCGCGCCGATCGGGGCCCGCGCCAGGCTCAGGCGACAAGCCGCAGCGGCGGCCGGTCGCGCAGCTTCGCCAGATAGGCATTCGTCGTCGCCGCCGCCTCGTCCAGGCCACCAGGCATCAGGTGCCCGTACGTATCGAAGGTCATCGCGATCGTGGAGTGCCCCATGACGACGCTCAGCGCCTTCGCATTGACGCCCGCAGCGATCATCAGCGACGCGCACGTATGCCGCGCCTCGTGCAGCGTGATCGGCGACAACAGCTCACCGTCTGCCCCGTCCCCAGCGTCGACAAGCCTGCGCTCGTTCTCGGCCTCCCACGCCGCGAGCGAGTTTCTACGCACCGTTTCCGGGTTGAACGGGTCGGTAGCGGTCCTGCCGAAAACCAGCGCGTCGCCCGAGCGGCCGGTGCGTGTCTGATGCGCGGCCAGCTCAAGCGCGAGCGGGTCGAGAATCGGCACCCGACGGTTGCCCGCGGCACTCTTCACCGCCTGCTCGCGCTCGATCGCATCCCACCCCCGCGAGACGTGGATCACACGGGCCGACAGGTGGACGTCGCCACTGCGCAGCGCACGCAGCTCCCCACGCCGCAAGCCGGCGTAGAACGCGCACGCCCACAGCGCCCGCTCGCCATCGGGGATGGCAGCAATGAGCGCCGCCGCCTCGGCGGGGTCGGCGATCCGCTCGCGCCGACCGTCGGGCCGGCGTAGCTCAAGCCGCTCGGTCGGGTCGGCCGTGACCTCTTCGTCGCGGATCGCACGCCGGTAGATCACGCGCAGCGGGTCGAGCGTGTTCTGCACTGTGCTCGCGCTCAGCCCTTCGCTAGTCAGCCGGTTGGCGAGCTCCTGCACGTCACGGCGCTCGACATCCGACAGGCGCATGTCGCCCAGCGCTGGCAGTAGGCGTTTGTCGAGCCCGACCCTGTAGCCCCGGAGCGTCGCGGGCTTGTAGCGGGTGCCCGATGCCGTCGGGATAGAGCCGTCGCGGGCGCCGGCCATGAACGCCTCGGCCGCCTGCCGCACGGTCATGGACGTGGGTGCACGGAGCTTGCCCTTGTTCGCCGCGGCGAGCTTGTCCGCCCGCCACGCCTTCGCCGCCGCCTGCGTCGGGAACGTCTTGCGCAGCTTGCAGCCGTCGCGCTTGCTGTAGACCTCCGCTCGCCACGGGCAGTCGCAGCGGCCCTTGCCGTTGCAGCCGTTGCCGTGGCGTTGACGCACTCCGGTGGCCATCAGCAATCACCTCCAGACGATGCCGCGGTGTACGGTGCCGATTGCATGGGAGCTGAACCTCCTGTGCCATGCCCCCGGCCGCGACAACGGCGCGGGGGCGCTTTGCAGATGCCCGACACCCTACTCCCCCACTCCGACGCTTTCGGCGTGCCGGTCAAGCCAAGCCTGCAGCTCGCTGACCGGGATCAGCTTGCGGCGCCCGAGGCGCACAAGGCGCACATCGGGCTCGATATGCGCGCGCCATGTGTCCCACGACACGCCCAGCGCTTCGCACGCCTGCTCGACGCTGAGGGCGAGGGTGGGCGCGCTCTGCTTCCGGTCCGCAAAGGTGACTGCCGTACGTGGGGATATTGGGGCCATCGCGGTTACAGACCCCAACCTGCACTGACCGGCCAAGAGATTGCGCGAAGAACGGGTGCGGGCGCGACATAGGGGCGCGCATCTCAAAGGCCCTCGAAGGGCAAAGCTGCGCGGCAGGCCACAAGCCCCTGACACCTGCGCTTCGCTCGGTCAGTCGCCCGCACCACCAAGGAATCATCCCACCACGAAGCGCTCGACGCGACCCCGACGATCGACGCGTCTGGCTGCGCCACCACGCGCACCTCGGCACGACAAAAAGCCCGTACAGACTACGGGTATGTAATACCGCCGAGGCTGTTGTCCGGTCGTGTTCGTAGGGTCGTTTGACTAGGACAGGGGCCTTGTGGGAAGACGCAATGGTGGGGCAGGCCGTCGTGCATTTGGGCTGCGAGCCCGTCAATGACTATATGGCCGCCCCTGCGACTCGCCTGGTTGGGCTGAGAGCTCGAATCCGTATTTGTCGCTTGCCCGCCGCGCCTTCCAGTTCTGAGTTCGATGTCGTGGAAGGGAGCGAAAATTGCGGTATTTCGGTGTTGATGTTCACCTGGAGTTCTGCGAGGTCGCGGTCGCCGAGGGCGGCAAGGTCTCGCAGGTCGGGCGGATCGCGAGCACTCCGGAGGCGATCAGGGAGTTCGCGGCGGGTCTCGGCAGCGAGGACCAAGTCGCGCTGGACGCGAGCGGCAGCGTGATGGCGATCGCGAGGATCTTGCGAGAAAGCAACGTTGGCCGTGTCGTGGTTTCTGATGCGGCGCAGACGCGTGCGATCTCGCACGCGCGGGTGAAGTCCGATCGTTTCGACGCGGCGATGCTCGCGCGGCTGCTCTCCTCAGGGATGCTCAGCGAGGTGTGGGTGCCGGACGAGGCAACGCTCGCGTTGCGCCGGCGTGTCGCTCGCCGCGCGGCGCTGGTGCGGGCGCGCACCCGAACCAAGAACCAGGTGCACGGTGTCGTGATGCGCTGTCTGCTCGGCCGCCCGCCTGTGAGCGACCTGTTCGGCCGCAAGGGCCGCGTCTGGCTTTCAGAGCAGCAGCTCCCCGAGGAGGAGGCCGAGACGGTGCAGGGTTGCCTGCGCCAGATCGACTTCCTCAACGGCGAGATCGCCCAGCTCGACCAGAAGATCGCAGAGCAGGCTCTCGCGTGGCCGGGGCTGTGCAGGCTGTTGACGATCCCGGCGGCGGTGATCGCGGCCGTCGGGGACATCTCCCGCTTCCCGAGCGCTGGCCAGCTCGTCGCCTACCTGGGGTTGGACCCGAAGGTCCGCCAGTCTGGCTCAGAGCCCGCGCGTTATGGGCACATCTCAAAGCGCGGCAACGCGCAGGCCCGCTCGATGCTGGTCGAGGCGGCATGGATCGCGATCCGCAGCCCCGGCCCGCTCAGAGCGTTCGGTGAGCGCGTCCGTGCCCGCCGCGGCGCCCAGGTCGCAGCTGTCGCTGTCGCGCGCAAGCTCGTGGTGCTGTGCTGGCAGCTGCTCAGCAAGGACGAGGACTACGCGTTCGCGCGCCCATCGCTGACGCGCCAGAAGACACGGCGGCTGGAACTGACCGCCGGTGCGTCACACCTGCCACGCCGTCACGACGGGCTGACCGTTTCCCCGACCACAGGGCAACGCGCGGCGGAGCGTGAGCTGCAAGCCCAGGCAGAGCTTGCCTACCGGCGCCTGGTCGCTGACTGGCGCGCGGCAGCACCGAAGAAAGAGGGTGCGGGCGCGACACCGGGGCGCGCATCTTCTAATAGGCCCTCGAAGGGCAAAGCCGCGCGGCAGGCCACAAGCCCCTGACGCCTGCGCTTCGCTCACGTCAGTCACCCGCACCACCACACATCATCGCACCCCACAGCACCCGACGCGACGGCCCTGCCGTCGACGCGTCTCCCTGCGCCACGAGCAGGCCCCGACGCAACAGAACGGCCGTATAGACCAGATGCACAGCCCTCCGGGCGCTGTGCGATCACCGTGCCACCCACGACCCGGCCAGCGCCCAAGGCGGGGGCGGCAACGCTCCCGCGCACACAGGTGGGCCAACGATCAAAGCGCCGCACCCAAGGCCGCCCGATGGGCGGCCAATCCCCATTATCTGCCGCACAAAGCGCCACCGCCGCCGGCGTCAAGGCCAAGCCCTACCGGGCGGCCTACGGCCGGCCTTGACCCCGGCTCCCCCACCACCCCAGGCGTCCCACCGGCCGATACCTCCAAAGAAAATCACGGCCCAAGCCCTTGACTTTTCATCCGAACATGCACGGCTGTGCCGTGGCACAGCGAGCGCTGTGCGAACTGGCCTTTGGCGTTTTGTCAAGTTTTGTGCTGGCAGGGGTGTTCGTCCGTGCTGTTGGCGCGGTTGTCGGGGTGCTGCTGGCTGTGTGCTCGTTGCTGGTTGCTGGGAGCGGTGAGATGGCACGCCGTGGCCTGATTAGGTGCGCTTGCGGCCTTGGTGGCCAGGGGCCTTAGCGGTCTTTGGCGTGCGCAGGGGCCCTTGTTGCGGGCGCGAGCTCGAGGGCTCGAAATTGCGGATGCGGGCTTGCGCTCGGGTGTGTCGTGAGAGGACAGCCGTGGCTGGGTGTGGGCTATCGGTTCAGGGCAGGGGCGATCTTCGCGGGGTTGTAGTCGAGGTCGCTGTTGACCATGCGCCAGATCACGCGCAGCAGCCGGTTCGCGCACGCGATCACGGCTTGTCTGGCGGTGAGCCTTTGGCGCAGTGCGCGGTAAAGCGCCTGGAAGGCAGGGCACGCTTTGACGATGTGTCTGGCGGCGTGAAAGGCAGCGTCGCGCAGCTGGTAGCGGCAGCGCTCGGAGATCTTGCGTTTCGGGGTGCTTTGCCCGGAGTCCCTTGCGATTGGTGCGCAGCCGCCGAGCTTGCCGAGCGCGCGGGCCGAGCGCAGCCTGCGGACGTCGCCCGCGGCGGCGAGAAGAAGCGCCCGGTCGAGTTCTCTCAGACCCGGCAGGCTGTCCAGGCGTTGCGCTCCGGGCAGTCGGGGGTAGAGCTGCAAGAGCTCTTCCTCGAGCGCTTCAAGCTGGTGTTCGACGAGCGCGCGGCGCCGCATCAGCCGCTGCAGCCTGGCGGCGTAGGCGGCTCTGGCAGCACGGTAGCCGACCGGGCGGCTGGTCTTCTCGATCAGCTGCTTGATCTTGTTGTGCCCGATATGGCGGCCGGGTGCGGCTGCCCGGACTCGACGCTCAAGCTCTTGCGCGCCGAGCCTGGTTGCGCGTGCGGGGTCTCCGCCGGTGACAGCGATCACGGCGCGGGCTGTGACGCCTCGCTCGCCGCCACGGAAGGTCTGCAGAAACTCGGGCCAGATCGTGTCCAGGCAAGTCTTGACCGCGCCGCGAAGCCGGCGGCGCTCGCGGCGCAGCCGCAGCCGCTCGAGACACAGCGCGTGCGCGCACGCCACCGTCGGCGCGTCGGGCCGCACGAGATGGGAGTAGTCAACGGCGCCAGCGAGGGTGCGGGCATCGACACGGTCGGACTTGGCGCCCGTGATGTCCCGCGCGCCGCGCAGCTTCGCGACGGTCGCCGCGTGAACCTGGCGCACCTCAAGGCCCTTTCCGGAAAGCTCCTCCGCGAGTGCCTGCCAGCGCGTAGCTGTCGGCTCGATGATCACCAGGACGCGACCCTCAAGCCCGGCAAGCTCCCCGAGGAACCCGTCGATGCCATCGCGCGAATGAGTGAACCGGAGCCGCCGATCGGTCCCGTCCGGTGCCCGCAACACCGCTTCGTGCGCCGCGCGGCGCCCCAGATCGATGCCGACTGTCCACGCGGGCTCGCCCGCGTGGACAGTCGTAGTCACGTCCGTCATCCTCTGCATCCAGCCTCCTCCGACAGTGGTTTAAGCCCGCACACATCTGGGCCAATGAGCTACTCGAAGAGGAGGCTGACCTACGTCACGGCGGCTACCAGCGAACCCCAACTTCCGCGCCAACCTAATTGCGTGGCCGGTTCGGCGCGCTGAGGGTCATCACCCATATGATGACGGCGGCAAGCATAGGTGCGTCCCGAGGCGGCGGGTACGCGCGCTACCTGGAGAGCAAGACCGTGGAGCCCGAGCGCGGGGACTACTACCTGACCCCCGATGGGGAGATGGCGCAGGCCCCCGGCCGCTGGCTGGCCGATGCCGAGACCCTGGAGAGGCTCGGGGTCCGGACCAGCGAGCCGGTGGACGGCGCGGACTTCATCGCGCTGATGGAGGGCCGTCATCCTGGCACGGGCCGGTGGCTTCGCCCGGAGGGCGCCGGCGGCGGACGGGGCGGCGGGATCGACGTGACGTTCAGCGCACCGAAGTCCGTCTCGACCGTATGGGCGCTCGGCGATCCCTGGCAGCGCGAGCAGATCGAGCAGGCCCACGCCAGGGCGGTCGAGCAGACGGTCCTCTATCTACGGGAGCAGGTCCCGGTCGTGCGCCGACGCTACAGCGGCCAGGTCGTTGAAGAGCACGCCAAGGACGTGATCGCCACCGAGTACCGACACACCACCGCCCGCGGAGTCCAGGGCGCTCAGGCCCCAGACCCGCAGCTGCACAGTCATGTCGTGATCACCGGCGCTGTCCGCGAGGACGACCGGATTGTGGCGGTCGCGTCGCGGCCGATCTTCCGCTCAGCACGGGAGATGGGCGCGTTCTACCGCTCCGCGCTCGCCGACGAGCTCGTGCGAGAGGGGTACGCGATCGAACACGGCACGGGCAAGGGTGGCCGGTACTTCGAGATCGCCGGTGTCCCCCACGAGCTTTGCCAGGCGTTCTCCGGTCGCTCCCGTGAGGTCGCACGCGCCGCGGAGCGCTTTCGTGCCCGCTACGGCCGGGCACCCGAACGCGGCGAGCTTCGTAACCTCGCGCTCGAGAACCGCCGGTCCAAGGAGCTGACCACACGCTCTGACCTACAACGAGTGTGGACACAGACCGCTCGCGATCACGGATTCGGCCCGAATGAGGCGGTGCGACTGATCGGTGCATCCGAGCGGCCAACGGCCGAGCGCGCGATCGAGGATCGTGTCGAGGCGAAGCTGACCGAGCAGCACGCCGTCTTCCAGGAGCGCGACCTGCGCGCGATCGTGCTGGAGCAGGCCGCCGGGGAGATGGCGCCGGATCAGGCGCTTGCCGTCGCCCGGGAGATGGTCCGCGACCGGCGCGTGCTCACGCTGGAGGGCGGACGCATGACCACCCTCGCGGTTCGCGCGCAGGAGCAGGCGATCGAGCGCCGCACCGCACAGCTCGCCCAACCCGCAGGCCGAGACGTCGGCCACGTCGCACGCGATAACGCTGCGCGTGAGGCAGCCGAGCGCATCGGCGGACCGCTCAGCCCCGAGCAACACCACGCGCTCGCAGTCCTCACTGGTCCTGAGCGCGCCGCGGTCCTCGTCGGGCCGGCGGGGACCGGCAAGGGTGTGGTGATCGACGCCGCCGCCCGTGCGGAGCAGTACGCCGGGCGGGAGACGATCGGGGTCGCGGTGTCCGGGTCCACCGCAGAGCGGCTCGGCGCGGACAGCCCTGCGCTCGCCGGGCAGACACTCACTCTGGACTCGCTGGTAGCCCGCGCGAACACGGGGGCCATCCACGTCGGCAGGGACACAACAGTAATCCTGGACGAGGCGGGGATGGTCGACCACAAGCGCCTCGACGCGCTGACCGGGCTGGTGGAGCGCTCCGGGGCGAAGCTGATCGCTGTCGGCGACGGCAAGCAGCTCCCCTCGATCGGCCCCGGCGGCATGTTCGACCGGCTCACCGGCCACGCACCCAGCGCCGAGCTCGCAGACATCCACCGGACCAAGGACCCCGCCGACCAGCGCGCATGGCAAGCACTACGCGCAGGAGAACCAGAGCGCGCGATGGCGCACTACGCCTCACGCGGCCAGCTACACCTCTCAGACACCCGCGACCAGGCAGCAGAGCAAGCCGTACAAACATGGGCCACGCTCACGAACGGGCGCGATATCCGCGAGGTCGCGTTGATCGCCGACGCGGCGAACACGGAGATCGACCGGCTCAACGCCCGCGCCCAACACCTACGCACACAACGAGGCGAACTCGGACACCACGAGATCCCGCTACCCGGCGTCCACTACGGCGTACGCGAAGGCGACCTCATCGCGTTCACCACGCAGCACCGCCCGCCGGAGCAGCCACGGGTCGAGAACGGCACCCGCGGGCAGGTCAGCGCCATCCACGACCAGGGCGTGACCGTCACGCTCGACGGGTCACACCGCAGAGTCCAGCTCGCCGGCGAGCAGCTCGACTCGCTGAGACTCGCCTATGCGCAGCACGTCTACCGCCAGCAGGGCGCTACCGTAGAGCGCTCCGTCGTGCTCACCGGCGGCTGGCAAACCAGCAAGGAGACCGCCTACGTCGAGGCAACCCGCGCCCGCCACGGCACCGACTGGTTCATCGCCCGCGACGACCTCGGCGCCGAAGGGCACGACACCGACCGCATCCAGCGGCTCGCCCAGAACATGCGCCGCAGCCACGCCCAAACACCGTCGCTCGCGCACCCCGAGCTGGCCGACCGCGACTACGGCACGAACTTCCACCGCTCGCTCGCGCCCAGCCGCACCAGCCGGATATCGGGGATCGTCCGCGCGATCAACCGGGTCGTCAACCCACCAGCACAGGAACGAACACGATGAGCCAACGAGTCCAAGTCGTCCTATCCGACCCCCCAGCCCTCCAGCTCCGCGAGCTCGCCGCGGGCGCCGACACACCACACTCGACACTCGCCGCACATTTCATCGGAAATGAAATCGCGCGCCATCAAGAACGGCCACGTTCGTCCGCTTCGCACGTCCGCTGCGCTCGGCCCCCGTGTCCGTCGAAGCGCGTCCACTCCACCCAGACGAGAGCGAAGCGACTCAAAGCGATCACGAACGGCATCTGGACCGCCGCCCGTAATTGGGGAGATGGCTCAGATATTGATGTTGAGGTAGTCCCGCAGGTCGATGTCGCGGGCGGCTATCTGGTCTCCGGTCGCGCGTCCAGCACCGTCAACTCCGGGGAACATGGTGGCCTCGGTTATGCCCATCCGCTTGAGGCTATGCAGGGCTCGCTCGCGCCAAGCGTAAGGGAGCCGGATGCGCTTGATGAGCCGGTGGGGCTCGTCAAGACGCGTAACGCCGATACGGGGCGCCATGTCCACTTCCCACGGGTGGGGCTCTGCCTGTTTCGGCCAGAGAGCCTTGTCCTTGAGCGCGTCGATGCGGAAGTCGAAGCTCGTCGAGACCAGGAACGCGGCTTGCTGGGCCGCCATGCGCGCATCCACGTTGAAAGGGAGTATCGGCAGAGGCCACCCATTTTCGCCGCGAATCGCCTCACGCAATATTTCGTTCTCGTGTTCTGCCTGCGTCGCTAGGAGCGACTGGACGATGACCTCAGGCTCTCCGGCATCCGTGTCGCTCTCTGATTCCTTGAAGATCCCGAGATGGTCCCAGGGCAGACCAATCGTTCCCGGGGTGACGGCGTTGCGGCAGTAGTACGACTGGATAGCCCAGAGTGCCGCGTCTGCTTTCTCATCCTCGCGATAGGCGAAGTAGGCGGCAACGAAGGGGGATTGTGTCCAGTCCTGAAGCCTCGTCGGAGCCCCGTAATGCTGCATCAGTGCGAGCCACCCCAGGAGATCGCTCTCAGCGGGCGTCGCGGGCAGGTAGAGCCGGGAACGGTCCTTGAAGAAGCCTATTGAGGAGTTCTCGACGTGAATGCCTTCCACCGACGACGTGATGTTGGCCTTCTTGAAGGCGCGTTGAAGGCTCGTATCCAGGCCCCACTTGATGTTTGACTGGCCTCGGAATAGCCATCCGGCAGCATCATCGTGGGCAAACTCGCCGACGACTTCCGCCCAGTCGTCGACCTCTGGTTCAACCTCGGCCCACCGCATGATTCCTGCGTCGCCGAAGCGACTCTGCCGCCCCTCGCTCATCTTCGCGCAGGGTACCGAGTCGAAGGTGTCTGTCATTCGCTGTCCGACCGGGTGGCGGCCTCGTCGTCGTGACGGCGCGCGTCCCGCTCGTAACCTTCGGCCAGTCGGCGTAGCAATCTACCGGTGCGGGGCGAACCAGAAGCGACTTGCTTCGACCACTCCCGATAGCGCGCCGCTTTGTTGCGCTCAAGGTCCCCTCCGTCGAAGACGCCGCGGGTCGTTACGCCGTCGTTGTTCACGACGCCTGTGTGGATGCCTGACTCGAGAGCCTGGCTACCCGTCGCCTCCACGATCTCGCGAACAGCCTCAGCCGGCCAGGCTTCATCGGCCCCTATGGGGCTGTAAGCGAGCACCTGGCCAATCAGCTCGTCACCGATCTCAGTTCGACCAGAATCGGCGAACTCAAGGCGTGCTGCCCGCGTCCATCTCGTTAGATGTGGACCGTCGACGGTCCCGTCCTCACGGCGTCCTGGGATGCGGTCCCAATGACGTAGCACCCACCAAGCATGATGCGCAGATGCCGCTTCCTGCTGGTCGAGTTTGCGGTCTGGCTGATGCTCGCTGCGATAGACCCGACTAACGAGCTCCACGAACAACGCCGGCTCATCTGCGAGCGCCGCGAAGAGCGCGCGCGGAGCTCGGTGATGCTCAAGAAGCTGGAAGAACGCAAACTCGTATCGTGCGAGCACGCCAGTATCGACCCCGCGCGTCTCAAGATCATCGACGATAACTCCAAGCTCGTACCCCAGCGACTGGATCTGTGTTTCGCGTGGATCGGCTGATAGTGCCGTATCAAGAACTTCACGCACTAGATCAGGAGCCACGACGGTTGAGGAGTCTTTTTCGGGGTGATGCAGGGAGCCGGCGAGAATGTCCACGGCTGCCCAGGGACGCTTGTGGTGAAGAAGGGACCGGACGGCGCGCTCAGCGTCGGTCGGTGGCACCCCCAAGGGATGCGCCTTTGACCAGTAGCGATTGGCGAGATCGTCGTCCGCTTCCTCAATGACCTGCCACATTGCGGCAGTCGGAGGTGCAGATAGGGCGAGCGCCACTCGGCGCTCGCCCTGAGCGACCTCGGCCCTCTTGAGCATCTGCTCGAGCCAAGCGCTGCCATTGTCGCCCCTCAGGTGGTAGTTCGCCCAGCTCACCGCGACGCCTTGCACGTTCTTGTCTTCCGAGTCGAGCCAGGTGAGCAGCTCGCTATCAACGTCATTCGGCGCCACGCTCCCGACCACCCACCCAAGATGCCCCGCTGCCTTGCTTCGTCCCGCGAGATCTCTGATCCCATTGATTCCGGAAGCGTCGAGTGTGGTTTGAACGGCAGCCTTACGCAGCTCAAACAGCTCTTTTTCGTAGGCCGCGAAGTCTCTCCGATCAACGTTGGGTAGCGAGGGGTGCCAATCGAAGAGATACCCGAAGCGCTCTGTGGTTTCACGCGGTTCAAGTTCCTCGGCGATGGCTTCGAGTCTTCTTAGAGTGTCGTCGTCCATCGACCAGTCAGCCTCGGAGAACTGTCGGTGCCTTCCGATCTCCTCGCGAAGCCTCTCCCAAAGGTTGAGGCGATCCTGCACCTCGAACGTCCTGCCCGATACGTACTCGGCGAATGCGGAAATCATCGTCTCGCGGTCTTTCGGCGGCAGCGGGCTTAGTC
Organism: uncultured Solirubrobacterales bacterium; assembly: GCA_963701215.1. Classification (GTDB taxonomy): domain Bacteria; phylum Actinomycetota; class Thermoleophilia; order Solirubrobacterales; family Solirubrobacteraceae; genus Palsa-744. The sequence continues at coordinate 1,266,841 of OY969580.1, read as the reverse complement.
GCGCCACGAGCTCGGCCCACCGATCGGAATCCTCGCCGGCAAGGTCAACTGCGCTTTGTGTGAGGTAGTGGATGTAGTCGAGCCACTCCGACACAAGAACGGCTCTATCGTCGGGGCTCCAGTCACGAAACCTCGGAGCGTGCGGTGGCATCGCGGCCGTCATTTGGCTGGGCCACAGTCCCGTTACAAGAGCCCACCCATTGTCACCCGACTCGTCTGCGATCGCCGTGATGACCTTCTTTTTGAGGTCGAGAGACGCACTGGTGTGCCGAATCCATCCGACGAGAACCGAGCAAAGGCTCTCTAGCGGCCGATTCGAAAGACGTCCACCCGGGTCGACGGATCGAAGCCGCGCGAGTGCCCGAGCGGCGTCGAGGATGTGATCCTCAGACCAACAAAGCGTCTCAAGTGCCCACAGGAGTCCGGAGTGGGGCGACGAGGTGCCGAACAACGAGTCTTTGTCTCGATCCTGAAACATTGTCTGCAGCACAGGACTCGTTTCAGCCAGATCTTCATGAACCGCGTCGAGGAAGGCATACGGCGCCGCCTCTGCGAGTAGTGGCAAGACATCGGAAAGTGCCCACCAGCTTCGCCCCGACGTGTCGGCGTTAGCGAGACGTAGAATCTCCCGGACGACCGAACTCGCGTGCTCGGCAGCCGTGTTGGTGTCGCTCATGCGCTCGTCCTCGTGGGATCCAATTAGGGCGATTCCTTCTGCGACTCCGCGGCGAAGTACGGAGGAGTGCTTGCGACGGACGCCGTGTATGCCAGCCATCGGTCGCTCATCGGCAGGCAAGTCGAGGACTGGGTCAGTCTCCGAGATCAGCTCGACAACCAGCTTGTGCCACTGGGCGAGATCACTGTGCGTCAGAGTGTGTCCGAGGACGAGATACGCCTCCTCGCTCGACGCCAGATGCCACTGATTGCCGCTTCGCACAAAAGGCGGATCGTTGGTGTGCGTCGCGTGGAGCAGCGCACGCTCGATCACGGGCCATGACTCGCCTGTCATGGCGGCGGCGAACTCACGATCCCCCTCGCTGTCGGTCCAGCTGCCGATGAGTATGAGGGGGGCGAAGATGGCTGCACTGGCAGGCTCGCCCCAAGCTGGCTGCGCAAAAGCGTGATCCCTTGCCAGCATTCGTACTAGTGCAGGCATACTGCGGCGCGCGAGCGCAGATAGGTGATAAGCCTGATCATGCGTCTTCCCGGTGTCCTCGAAGGCCCGGGTAGCGCCGAGTCGATCCGGTCGAGGCAAGGGCAGCGGATTGCCGATCACGACTTCGTCGCGCCCTAGCGGTGAAATGACATGGCGGCCGCGGTCGCGCGCGGCTGTCAGATCCGGGGCGTCAAACAGCGGGATCAAGGTAGCTCGACCCGGATGAGCCAGCATGCGGTCCCAAACCGCGGCGGAGCGAACAATCACCGATGGGCTCACATCGTTGGCATCGGCGTCGGCGAGCGTCGCGGCCACAAACGCGATGGCCTCATCACGTGAACCTGTCTGCACCGCCAGCGTCCCAGGAGGTCCGGTCAGAAACTCTTTCAGCGAGCCGACCTCGCTGTCACGCCCGGTAACAAAAAGGTTGGTGGGCAGAGCCGGCTTGGTCCGAGATTGAAATTGCTCCCACCACTGCTCCAACGTTTGAGCATCCTTCGGACGACGCCCAAGCTGCTCCGAAATCCACTGATGGACTGCCGGGGTCTCCGTCAGCCAGCCCTCAAGGTCGTCAGCATCAAGAACGCGCACGCCGGCGAAGTGACCCAATCCGGCCTTCTCCTCCGCCCAGGATGCCCCATCGCGCCATCGCCTCGGTGTCATAAAGACAAAGGTCAAGTCGGAAGCATTTGGCTCCTTGCGTCGCTTGTCATACTCTTCTTCCGCCTTAGCTTTGGGTTTGCTGTCGACCCCGAACTCGAACCGCAGGGAGCCCGCTGGCAGAAACGCGGTGGCGGCAGAGTCGGCTCTGCCATCCCACCCCGACAGTGCCACCCCGTCGCCCGCGCGTGCCGAGACATTCGTGATCCCAGGGGTGGCCGCAAGCAACCGGCGCACGAGCTCTGGAAATCTTGCCTGCGCGTCACGTGTCGCCGCCCACTGGACCAGTTGAGACGCGTCCACGAGCTCGGGACCGATCGTTCGGAGTTCCTTCTCACGGGAAGAGACCGTCTTGCCCCTGTCTTCCCGCAAGCGCTCGACATCCCGGGCATAGAAGCGATGGAACCGTGAGCCAGGTACTCGGGCCGTCGGGAGCACTCCAGAGCGCGCCCAGTTACGGACCGTATTCTCATGGACGCCCAGCCGCTCGGCGGTTTCACGCACGTTCAGAAGCGGCTCGCGGTCTTCGGTATACTCCATGCAATCAAGTATAGCTGCATTGTGGACTTTGTGGGTATATACTTGCGGAAGACTCGCCCGGTGGCGTAGCCGACAACCCTCTCTTGTATGGAGGCCTGTGCTGCGTGGGCTCACCGGAGGCGGTCCGGGCGTAGCCGGAGCGTCGCGGAGTGGCCTGGAGGCAGCCCAGCCTCCGGACCACGGCCGTTTGAGGTTTCACGCGACCCGCCTACGGCCATGATGATGGAGCTGGCGTTTGAGCCCACTGCAGTGCCCTACGACGCACCCCTCGGACACTTCAGGGACGGCCTTCGCCTGTCAGCCACCGTCGACGGCTTCGGGCTCGGTTGAGGACTTCTGTCCACCCCCAGCCTCCTCAACCAGGCCCCGCGCCCACTGGACCGCGGCGGTCGCCAACCTCGACGCCGTCTCACGCTCGACGGCGTGCACCGTGTCATCGTCATAGCGCAGACCAGCGGCGTAGGGGGTCAGCAGGTCTGCACCATCCATCTCTCCCGGTAGCGGCGCGCCCGCTTCCCCGCACAGTTTGGCCAGACCACTGATGTCATGAATGAATGGAAACTCCACGCCGCGCGCAGCAAGCACGGCCTTGAGCGCCTTCTCGACTGCCTGCTGGGCGTGAAAGCAGACGAGCACATCCGCCACTTCGTTGATCGGGAGCATCGCCCTGGCCCCGGCCGCGTCCGTGTCAGCGCGACGAAGAAGCTGCTCTGCAAGATCCTGCTTGCTGGCCATTAAGCCGCCAGCTCCCTGCCCTCGGCCAGCGCCGCGTGGATCAGGCTCCCTCGCACATCACGCCACTCTTGCACCCGGTGTTCACTCGCAACGATCACATCCGCGGCGAGCACCAGATCGCCTAGCACCCTACGCAGCCGCACCGACTCCAAGGCGGGATTCTCGACCTCCGGCTCGATCACCAAGAAATCCAGATCGCTATCCCGCGTCAACTCCCCGCGCGCGGCCGAACCGAACAGGATCACCCGCGAACTCGGTGGCGCCGCCTCTGACAACCGACGGCCAGCCTCAGCTATCAACGCATCGTCAAGCACGCGCTCACGATACCCCGCTCCGGGGCACCCGCCCAGGCTGCGATCACACAACTGGCCCAAATCCTGGCCCGAGCAACCCCCTGAAACGCAAAGCGCCCCGTCAATACGGGGCGCAAGCGAACTCCGGGACAGGGACTCGAACCCCAAATTCGTGCTCCAGAGGCACGCGTGTTACCAATTACACCATCCCGGACCGGAACGCCAGAGGATAGAGGATGGTCCTGCGGAGCCCTACCCCTGCGACTGGGCCCCGTTGGCCGCGAAGAACCCGGTGATCGCGTCCTCCAGGCCGGGGTCGAGCACGAGCAGAACCTCGTCGCCAGCCTCGATCACGGTGTCGGCCTTGGGGACGAAACCCGAGCCACCGCGCAGCACGGAGATGATCAGCGAGCCTTCGGGGAGGTGGATGTCCACGACGCGCTCGCCGACGGCGGGCGCACCGGCAGAGACCTCCAGCTCGATGATCTCCAGACGCTCCTCTTCGAGGGCGAGCAGGTGCACGAGGCCGTAGCGGGGCACCTCGTGCTCGATCAGGCGCAGGATCAGGTCGGTGGCCGAGACGGCGGGCTGGATCCCGAGCAGCTTGAAGTGCTCGTGGTTGCGGGGGTTGTTGACGCGGGCGATGATGCGGTCGCAGAGGTACTTCTCCTTGGCGACCTGGCAGACGAGCATGTTGTCCTCGTCGTCCCCGGTGACGGCGATCACGAGGTCCGCGCGCTGGATGCCGGCGCGCTCGAGCACCCACAGCTCGGTGGCGTCGCCGTACTGGGCGGCGTGCTCGAACTCCTCCTCGATCGAGAGGTAGCGGGGGCGGGCGGACTCGATCAGCGTGATCTCCTGCCCCTTGGCGATCAGCTCGCGGGCGAGGTTGCGCCCGACCTTGCCGGCTCCGACGATGATCGCGTACACGGGCTAGTCCACCCCTCCGCGGCCCCGCGCGCAGAGCTTCCCGCCGGTGGGCGCGCCGCCGTGCTCGTCGTGAAGCGTGGGAACCCGGTCGTCCATCAGGGCAGAGCAGCTAGCCGACGTGCTCGACGGTGAGGGCGCGCTCGAACATCTCGATGGCGTGCTGGGTGGGGGAGATCGTGTGCAGACCCTGCTCGCCGTACCACCCTGCGCGCGCGGGGTCCATCACGCGGGCGAGCACCTTGGGCACGGCGAAGCGCTTCTGGGCGATCTGGGCGATGATCAGGTTGGTGTTGTCGCCGTTGGTGGAGGCGATGAACACGTCGGCGCGCTCCACGCCGGCCTGCACGAGCGCGTCGACCTCCAGGGCGGTGCCGATCGTGAACAGCCCGCCGGCGTCCTCCCAGGAGGTGGGCTGCCCGGCGTTGAGGCGCTCGTGGGAGAGGGGGTCCTCGTCGAGCACCGAGACCTCGTGGCCGGCTGCCAGCGCAGACTTGGCGACGGCCGAGCCGACACGTCCGGCGCCCACGATCAAGACGAACATGGGTCGCACATTAGACGATGCCGGCACCGGCGGGTTGTGGCGGAGGACCATCGACGGAGGGCGCCTCGCGGGTAGGAGGAGCGGTAACGATCACCCGGCAGGGGGCCCGGGCGACGACGTAGCGGATGAGATCCCCGGCGAAGCTCTCCAGCGGCCCCCCACGGCCGCCGAGGCGAGCGCCGCCGCGCACGCGGGAGGGCTCGGCGGCGCCGAGCACGATCGCCTCCACCCCCCGGCGGCGGGCCTCCTCGACGATCGCGTGGCCGGCAGCCCGGGCACGGACGGTGGCGGTGGCGACGTGCACGCCGGTGTACTCCTCGCCGACGGCCTTGGCGCGGGCGAGCGCGCGGCGGGCGCGGCGGATGTGCTCCTCGGGCAGGCGCGCGTCGAGCGTTAGGGCCAGGGGGATCTCGAAGATCCACACGGCCTCGATCGTGGCGGTGTCGACGGCAGCCTCGTCGGTCGGCTCGCCGGCGACGAGCAGGGCGGCGGTCTGCACCATGTCGTCGTCGAGCGCGCCACCCTGGACGGGCACGAGAATCGAGCCGTAGTCCCGTTCACGGGGCTGCTCGGGGCGGAGCATCTCGGGCGCGACGGTGACACGCTGCAGGGGGGAGCTTTCGTCGAGGCGGCGATAGAGCAGGTAGAGCACGAGGCCGGCGGCCATCCACCCCAGGCCGACGTAGCGGGCGGCGTGGTGGACGACCATCAGCGCGACCCACCCGGCGGCGGAGAACAGCGCCCCGAGCACGGCGAGCACGGGCAGGTCCCCCCCGCGGAAGCGCACCGAGAGGGGGACGCGGAACGGCCGGCGGCCGTGGGGCTCGCGGTAGCGCAGACGCACCACCGAGAGGTGGGCGATCGTAAAGGAGAGCACGGCGCCGAACGCGTAGATCCCGACGAGGAAGTCGAGGTTCTCGGGCACCACGAGCACGGCGGCGAGCAGGCCGGCGAGGACGATCAGCACGTAGGGGGTGGAGCGCCGGGGGTGCAGGCGCCCGAGACCGGAGGGGATCTGGCGGTTGGTGGAGAGCGAGTAGGCCAGCCGCGAGAGTCCGAGCATCGCGGAGTTGGCGGCGGCGATCAGGGTGACGGCGACGACGGCGCCCATCGCGTAGCGCAGCGTCTGCTCGAGCGCGTGGGGGCGCAGGCGGCTGACTATCCCGATCACGGGGTCGTCCAGGTAGCGCTGGCCGAGGGCGGTGTGGGTGCCGTGAATCGGGAAGGCGGTGACGGCGACGAGCCCGATGCCGACGTAGGCGACGACCAGGATCACGATGCCGCTCGCCAGCAGCCGGCGCAGCGCGCGGCGGCTGGCCCGCACCTCCCCGGCGAGCCCGGAGGCGTACTCGACCGAGGTGAACGCCATCGTGGTGATGGTGAGCGCGAAGATCACGCCGGACCAGGTGGGAGCGCTCCCCAGGTGGATCGACGCAGTGACGGTGTGGGGGTTGAAGTAGAGGACGAGGCCGAGCGCGATCACAAACAGCTCGAGCGCGAGCGCCCCGACGACGAGCACGCCGATGCGCAGCGCGCGGCGGGAGGAGAGACCGCGGATGTTGGAGAGCACGACGAAGGCGATGATCGCCAGGGCGAGCACGAACGCCTCGTTGCGGTTGCCCAGCGGCGCCCAGAAGACCTTGAGGTACTGCGTCGCGGAGTAGGCGCAGACCGCGATCAGGATGATGTAGTCGAGGAGGATCGCCCACCCGGCCACGAACGAGACGAGCTCGTTGAAGGCGTAGCGGGCGAACACGGTGGAGCCGCCGGGCTCCTGGTGCAGCGAGGAGCCCTCGACGTAGGTCAGCGCGGTCAGCCCGAACATCGCCGCGGCGAGCAGGAAGACGAGCGGGGTGAGCCCGAGCGCGTGGTTGACGACGACCCCGAGCGAGAAGAAGACGGCGCTCGCCAGCGACGTATAAACGATGCCGAAAAGGATCGGGGAGCCGATCGTGCGGCTGAGCGTCGCCATCGACCACGCGGAGAGCTCCGCGGCGATCCGCTCGCGCGCCGGCCCCTCGGGAGCCGCGGGCTCGAACCCCTCCCAGGGCGGAAGCCCATCGGCCGGGGACGTGCTCACGCCCGCCGGCCCCTGCGGCGCTCCACGTACAACCGCCCGACGCCCGCCGCCACGAACAGCAGGCCGAGCAGCGTGCGCGCGGAGAGCAGACCCCCTTGCCCGGCGAGCGCCTCCACCACGAGCGCCACGCCGAGCAGGACCATCAGCGTGGAGAGCGCGACGGTGGCCGAGCGGTGGAGGCGGCGTCCAGTCATCTGCATCTGCGTCTGAGGTTATGGCTTCCGGGGTGCGCCGCCGGAGAGCGGGCCCGCTCAGGCCGCGGGCCCGCTCCGGGTCCTCCGCTCAGGTGATCAGCGGGATGATCAGGATCGCGACGATGTTGGCGACCTTGATCATCGGGTTGATCGCGGGGCCAGCGGTGTCCTTGAAGGGGTCCCCGACGGTGTCGCCGGTGACCGAGGCGGCGTGCGCGTCGGAGCCCTTGCCGCCGAACGCGCCGTCCTCGATCAGCTTCTTGGCGTTGTCCCACGCGCCGCCGCCGGCGGTCATCAGTACCGCAAAGAAGAAGCCCACCACGATCACCCCGATCAGCAGGCCGCCGAGTGCCTGGCGGTCGATCAACCCGACGATCAGGGTCAGCCCGATCGGCAGCAGCGAGGGCAGGATCATCTCGCGCTGGGCGGTGCGGGTGACGATGTCCACGCAGGTCGCGTAGTCGGGCTCTTCGGAGTAGTCCATGATCCCGGGGTGCTCGCGGAACTGGCGGCGCACCTCCTCCACGACCGCGCCGCCGGCGCGGCCGACGGCCTCGATCGAGAGCGAGGCGAACAGGCAGACCATCAGCCCGCCGAGGAGCAGCCCGATCAGCACCGGCGGTTCGTTGATGCCGAAGGAGATCGTGTGTTCGAGCTTGTTTTCGAGTTCTTTCTGGAACCCGGCGAACAGCACGACGGCCGCCAGCACCGCGGAGCCGATCGCGTACCCCTTGGTGACCGCCTTCGTCGTGTTCCCGACCGCGTCGAGGCGGTCGGTGACCTTGCGCACGTCCTCCGGCAGGTCGGCCATCTCCGCGATGCCGCCCGCGTTGTCGGTGATCGGGCCGAACGCGTCGAGCGCGACGATCAGCCCCGTCAGCGAGAGCAGGCCCATGACCGCGACGCCAATGCCGTAGATGCCGTGGACGCCCCCGCCCGCGAGCTTCCACGCGCCGAGGATGCCGAGCACGATCACGAGCGCCGGCAGCGCCGTGGCCTGCAGGCCCGAGCCAAAGCCCTGGATGATGTTCGTCGCGTGGCCGGTGATCGACGCTTTCGCGGTCTTCTTCACCGGGGAGAAGCGCGTCGAGGTGTAGTATTCGGTTATTCCGAACAGCAGCGCCGTCACGGCGATGCCGATCAGCGAGCACAGGTACAGGTGGCTCCATTTGGGGGCGCCTTCCGAGCCGTTCAGGAAGGTCAGGTTGCGCATCAGCCAGTAGGTGATCGGCGCGAACGCCGCCGCCGCGAGCACGCCCGAGACGATCAGCCCCTGCAACAGCGCGCGCTCGACGTTGCCGGTCGTGGTGCGCACCGCGAACGTGCCGATGATCGAGGCGATGATCGCCGCGCCGCCGATCACCAACGGGTACAGCGCCACCTGGGTGGACTGGTTGAACGTGAGCACACCCAGCAGGATCACCGCAACCGCCGTGACCGCGTAAGTCTCGAACAGGTCAGCGGCCATGCCGGCGCAGTCGCCCACGTTGTCACCGACGTTGTCGGCGATCGTCGCGGGGTTGCGCGGGTCGTCCTCGGGTATACCAGCCTCGACCTTGCCCACGAGGTCGGCGCCGACGTCGGCGGCCTTCGTGAAGATGCCGCCACCGAGACGCGCGAAGACCGAGATCAGCGATCCGCCGAAGCCGAGGCCGATCAAGGCGTCGACCGCCGTCTTCGGGCTGTCGTTGAAGAACGAGGTCAGCGCGCCGTAGTAGCCCGCCACTCCGATCAACGCCAGTCCGACGACCAGCAAGCCGGTGATCGCGCCGCCCCGAAAGGCGACCCGCAGCGCGGGCGTGACGCCGCCGCGCGCGGCCTCCGCGACGCGGGCGTTCGAGCGGACCGAGACGTTCATTCCGATGTACCCGGTCGAGCCGGACAGCAGGCCGCCGATCGCAAAGCCGCACGCCACCGCGATGTTCTGGATGAAGATCAGCGCGACGAACAGCACGACGCCGACGACGGCGATCGTCGTGTACTGGCGGTTCAGGTAGGCGCGTGCGCCCTGCTGGACGGCGCCCGAGATGCTCTGCATCTTCTCGTTGCCCGGCGAGAGCGCGAGCAGGGCGCGCGTGGTCAGAAGGCCGTACACGACAGCGCATGCGGCGCAGACGAGGGCGACGACGACCCCGTGGTTCGTCAGGAAGCTGCTCAAGAAATCCTCCGCGGTCAGTTGGCGTGCCGCGCGAGGATCGCGCGCACTGTTGTCCACCGTCCCGCCCGGGCCGCTCTGCTGAGCGCCTACCCGGCGGAAAAGCGGGGGGCAGTCTATCGTGCCGTGCGGCGGAGGGCGTTCACGCCGCGGGGCTGCACGGACGCCGCCCCGTTGGAACGTCTTTCAAAATAGGCGGTGCGTCTGGGGCGTCCCTGAACCAAGCTGGGCGACGCTAGCCGAAACGGGGATGCGAGCCGAAGGCGAGTGTCTCCCGGCTTCGGTCGGTGAAGCCCGTGCTGGTAGCACGGGCAAGCCGGCACGTGGCGATCCAGCGCCGCGTCTCAGGGGCGCATCCAGGCGTGCCGGTCTTTTTGAAAGCCGTTCTCAGCCACCGGCGCGCCGACGCTGGGCACGGAGGCCCAGCGCACAGACGCGGCGTGGGCGTACCCACCCGCGCGGACGATCTCAAAAGATCCTGGCGGTGCACTCAACGCCCCGGCACCCACAGTCGGCCGCTTGACTCTGCAGGCCCGGGTCCGGGCTTGCCGCCGGTCTGGCCAGCGGGAGGCCGCCCCGCCGGAGCGGCCTGGGGGCCACCCGCGCCCGGGGCGTCGGCGGGCGGGTCCGGCTCGCCGGGCGGGGCCTGGGTTGGTGCGCCCGCCTGGGCCTCGCGGGCGTAGGCCATCTGCAGCTGGGAGAGAGCCTCGCGCAGGGCGCGCGCTTCCTGCGGGGCGCGGCGCTCGATCACGGGCATCAGGCCGCGGACGGCGTCGATCGCATCGCGCACCTGCTCGAGGTCCCGCTCCGGGAACTGCTGGGCACCTGCTCCCTCCGGCCCCCCAACGAGTCCGAGGCGGCGGGCGCCGATGTTGAGCAGTGAGACGGTCGCCTGGAGCACCATGTCGGCGCTCGTGAGGCGGCTCAGTTCGGATTCGTAGGCAGCGCGCAGCTCCTCCTCGCTCGGCTGCTCCAACCCGGTTCCGCTCTGCGGGGCCTCCTGTGTACTCATACGGCCACCTCCCGTGCGTAGGTTTGTCTGGTCTCCGCCACCGACGCCGCGAAGACCTCCCGGCGGTCGGCGCCCGCCTCGATCATCGTGCGCTGGCGCTGGGCGCCGTTGCGCTCGGGGAAGGCAAGCTCGATGCCGAGCTCCCCGCGCACCGGCGCCGTCCACTCCGCGAGGCGCTCGACCGCCTCGCGCGCGGGGTACTCCTCGACGCGCTCCAGGTCGATCAGCCGGCCGTCGAGGCCGAAGCGGATCGCGCGCCACACGTTCTCCTCGACCACTCGCGGCGTCGGGTCGGCGAACGGGACGCCCTCGTCGACGTCGCGGGCGGCCTGGGCCACGCACGCCACGATCAGCGCGGCCAGCGCCTCGGACTCGGCTGCGGTCGCCTGGGCGTCGCAGATGCGGACCTCCACGGTGCCGAAGGCGAAGTGGGGGCGCACCGACCACCACACCTGCGTGAACTCCACGATCGAGCGGGTGCGCACGAGCATCTCGATGTACTCGCGGTAGGCCTGCCACCCGCCGAAGGGGTCGGGCACCCCGCAGCGCGGGAAGCTGCGGGTGAAACTCTGGGTGCGCGCGGAGTGCAGCCCCGAGTCGCGGCCGTCGAGGTAGGGGGAGTTGGCGGACACCGCCAGCAGCAGCGGCAGCACGCCGCGCAGCCGGTCGCACACGAGCACCGCGCGGTTGGCGTCGCGCACACCGACGTGGACGTGCATGGAGAACGTGTTGTTGCGCCACGCCACGTACTTCAGACCCTCCTCCACGCGGCGGTAGTGCTCGGTGTCGATGATCCGCTGCTCGCGGTAGTCCGCCCACGGGTGGGTCCCGGTGGCCCCCAGCGCCACGCCGTTCTCCTCGGCGAGCGCGAACAGCCTGCGGCGGTGCTCGCGCTGGCGGGCGAGCGCGTCGTGGAAGTCCGCGCCGGGGCCGGAGACGATCTCGATCTCGCCGGAGATCAGCTCGCCGGTGATGTGCTCGTGGAGCAGCGGGTCGCTCGTGCGGGCGGCGTCGCGGAGCGCTTCGAAGCGGGGCACCATCTCCAGTGTCGAGGGGTGCAGCAGTGAGAACTCCTCCTCCAAGCCGACGGTGCCGTCCACCGCCTGCGCGAAGGTCTCCACCGCCCGGTCGAGGTCCAAGCTGTTCATGCGCGGTTCAGATCAGGTTAGGTCAGGTAGAAGTACAGCGCGTACAGCAGGTCCACCGCGGGGCTCGAGGTGTGGACGGTGACCTCGGGGGGCACGAGCAGCAGCGACTCGGAGTAGTTGAAGATGATCTTCACCCCCGCCTCCACGAGCTCGTCGGCGAGCTCCTGGGCGACGCCGCCGGGGACCGCGAGGACTCCGACGACGATGTCCTCGTCCTCCACCATCTGGCGTAGGTCGCGGGTGTGGCGCACGACCTTGTTGCCCACCGTGGTGCCCACCTTGGAGGTGTCCACGTCGAAGATCGCCACCACGCGGAAACCGTGGTCGGCGAAGATGTCCGAGGAGGCGATCGCCTTGCCGAGGTGCCCGGCGCCAAACAGCGCGATGTTGTGCTGACCGGCGGTGCGCAGGATCTTGCGGATCTGCGAGACGAGCGACTCCACGTTGTAGCCGACCCCGCGCTTGCCGAACTTGCCGAAGCCCGACAGGTCGCGGCGGATCTGCGTGGAGTTGACGTGGGTGTAGTCGGAGAGCTCCTGGGAGGAGATTGTCTCCTTGCCCATCTTGCGGGCCTGGGTGAGCACCTGCAGGTAGCGCGAGAGGCGCGCGGCGACCCCCAGCGAGAGCCGTTCGCCGGGGACCTCCCCGTGAGCGCGCTCGATCTCCGCGGTGTTGGCCGAAACGGGTATGTGCGCCGAAGGCGCGTGTCCCCCGGCTTCGGTCAACTGTCCATAGGCCATCGTCCGTGACTATAGAGGCGCCCTGCGCAGCCGCCTCACTACGGCCGCCGCGGGGGCGAGGTCCCGTCTGCTCGTTCCCCGGTCGCGTACGCGTCGAGGTCGAGGTAGCGCGGGTATGGCCTCTGCTCGGCGAAGCGCGCGGCGCTGGCGATCATCGCGGCGTTGTCGGTGCACAGCACGCGCTCGGGCACGTGCACGCTCGCGCCCAGCTCGCCGAGTCGGCGGCGCAGCGCGCCGTTGGCGGCCACCCCGCCGCCGACCGCCAGACGCTCCAGGCCGGTCCGCTGCAGCGCCCGCTCGGCCCGTTCCACAAGGCGCTCGATGATGGCCGCCTGGTAGGAGGCCGCGAGGTCCGCCGCGCGCGCGGCGAGCTCGACCTCGGAGAGCTCGCGCACCTTGTAGAGCAGCGAGGTCTTCAGGCCCGCGAAGGAGAAGTCGAGGCTGTTGGCGAACGCCTGGCGGGCGGTGCCGAGCCCCGGCCGAGGTCCGCCGGCGGGGAACGGGAACGCCTCGAGGTCGCCGCTCGCCGCGAGGCGTTCGAGCGCCGGCCCGCCGGGGTAGCCGAGCCCGAGCATCCGGGCGCCCTTGTCGAACGCCTCGCCCGCGGCGTCGTCGAGCGTGCTCCCCAGCACCTCGAAGCCCTCGTGCTCGCGCACGTGTGCCAGCAATGTGTGGCCGCCGCTTGCGATCAGGCACACGAAGGGGGGCTCGAACGGGCCGTCTCCATCGACGATGAAGTTCGCGGCCACGTGACCCTGGAGGTGGTCCACCGCGGCAAACGGCAGCTCCCGCGCGGCGGCCAGCGCCTTGGCGGTGGTGAGGCCCACCAGCAGTGCCCCCACCAGCCCTGGGCCCTGCGTAGCAGCAACCAGGTCGACGTCGTCCAGGCTCGCCCCTGCGCGCTCGAGTGCGTGGGCCACCACGAGATTGACCAGCTCCAGGTGGTGGCGGGAGGCGATCTCCGGGACCACGCCTCCGAAGCGGTTGTGGACCTCCTGGGAGGAGATCACGTTGGAGCGCACCCGCCCCTCCCCGTCGAGAACTGCCGCGCAGGTGTCGTCGCAGCTTGTCTCCAGCGCGAGAACGGTCAGGCTCATACAAAGCCGGGGTTGGGCACGTCCTCGAAGGACCCAGCGAGCGTGGCGGGCGTGCGCCACATCACCAGCGCGTCCTCGCCGTTGTCCTGGTAGTAGCGCCGGCGCAGTCCGGCCGCGCGGAAGCCCTCCCGTTCGTAGAGACGGATCGCGACGTCGTTGGAGCGGCGCACCTCCAGGGTGTACCGCGCCTGCTCGTCACCCACGCGCGCGTACAGCTCGCTGAGCAGCGCCGAGGCCACCCCCTCGCGGCGGTGCTCGGGGGCGACCGCCACGTTCATCACGTGCCACACAGTCTCGTAGCGCGAGCAGATCAGGTACCCCACGAGCCGCCGCTCGTGCTCGGTGCCAAGCACCGCGGCGAGACAGATACCCGAGGACTTGGAAAGCTCCAGCACGAACATCGCCAACGACCACGGCGTGGGGAACGCGCGGCGCTCGACCCCGATCACCTGCGGCAGGTCGGAGTACGCCAGGCGCCGGATCTCCAGCGGCGGCCGTCCGGAGGCGACCTCGGCGACGTATTGAGCGCTCACCTCAGGGTGCCCTCTGCTGCACCTTGCGCGACGGACCGTGCGCCTGGCTCAGGCTCACGCACCGGCGCTCCTCTCCAAGGCGATCTCCGCGTCGGGGATGCGTCGATAGTCGGGCAACACCGCCTCCGGGGCGCCGGCGGGCGCGTCGAGTGCGAGCTCGCACAGCACCCCAGCGTCGACTCTGTGCAGCGGCGAGGAGTCCTCCGCGACCGCGACTCCGAGCGCTTCCACATATGCCCGAAAGCGTACCGCCCCGTCCCCCACCGCCAGCCACTCGAGACCCTCCGAGCCCAGGGGAAGACTGCCCAGTTCCTCGGGGCGCAGCGCGCGCGGAGCTGCCACCTCCTTCCCGCCGGCATAGACCGCGACGAACGCCTCCCCGCGACGGGCGTCCACCGCTGCGAGCACACCGCGTTTGGACACCGGTGCCCCGCTGCCCGCCTGCGGCTGCGGCTGCGGCCACTCCACATCCGATGCCCGCAGGGCGGCCTCGGCGAGGACCCGCAGGGTGGAGACGCCCGCCACCTCGACCCCCAACGACTGCGCCAGACCGCGCGCCGTGGCGACCCCGATGCGCAGGCCCGTGAACGTGCCCGGCCCTACGCCCACGGCGATCCGTTCGAGCTGCGCCCACTGCAGACCGGCCTGCGCAAGCAGCTCGCTCGCCAGCGGCAGCAGGTGCGTGGCGTGCCCGGGACGGCCCCCAGCAAGGGGGTCATCGCGCGCCTGCAGCGTGGTCCCATCGGCGAGCCGCAGGCCCACGACGGTGGCGGGCGTGGCGGTGTCGAAGCCGAGGACGACCATCACCGTGCCCACACCTCGATCCGCCGACGGTCCCCGCCACAGTGGGTAAGCGTCACCCGCATACGTGCCTCCCCCAGCTCCGGGCTGCCCTCCTCGGGCCACTCCACGAACGCGACGCTCTGTGGCCCCACGTAGTCTTCCAGCAGGCCCGGATCCTCCTGCCCCAGCCCCGCCAGCCGGTAGAGGTCGAGGTGGGCCACAGTCACTTGCGAGCCGCGGTAGCGGTGCCCGATCCCGAACGTGGGGCTGGTCACCGGGTCGGTCACGCCCAGCGCCCGCGCGGCTCCGCGCACCAGCGTGGTCTTGCCCGCACCCAGCTCACCGCGCACCAGCACCACGTCTCCCGCGAGCAACTCCGCAGCGAGCTCAGCGCCCAGCGCCTCGGTCTCCTCTGGGGCCGCAGTTTCGCGCACGAACACGCGAGAGACTTTATTGCTGGGCCTCCGGGAGGCATGTCCCACTCGACCGACACTCCCTATCTGCCGGCCTGGACGCGGCCTTTGATCCGCCACCTATCGTGGCGAGCCCTACGCGGCGCGCAGCTCCTGCTCGTAGGAGAGCGCCTGGCGCTCGAGCCCGCCATCGGGTCCGACCCGGTAGGCGCCCATGCGCGTGAGTGGCGGGGAGTACGCGTGGATCGTGACCGCGGGCTCTGTGCCGGCGTGCAGGACGCGGTGGATCGCGCTCGCGGGAACGTTGAAGCACGCCCCCGCTGAGAGCTTGCGTACCAGCGGAGGGGAACCCATCACGAGGCGCTCCTCGCGCACGCGGCCGGCGATCACGGCGATGCCGCCCGCGGACTCGTCGTGGTCGTGAAAGCCCGTGTCCTGGTTGTCGCTCCAGCAGATCAGCCAGGCGTTGACGCGCTCGTCGCTGAAGATCTGCTCGTATACGCGCGTGTCGCGCTCGTGGCGGATCAGGTGGCGCCAACGGGCCGGGTCGGCGGCGAGCGCGGCGGCGAAGCGTTCGAGCTGCTCGGGGCCCAACCGCAGATCCGAGCCGTCGGCAAGAGGCGCCGGCTCCGGCGCTGCTAGCAGCCGCTCGAACCGCTCGACCGCAAGGCTCAGGGGCGGGCGGGTCGCGGGCGGCGAGCTGGGCGCCGGGGTGAACCACACGAGCCGTTTGGGGCGGGCGCTCACACCGCCACCCCCGCCCGGATCGAAGATGCGCGCCCCAGCAGCTGGGCGGCGTTCTCGGCGAGCAGCGCCTCGCGGCCGGTGGGGGTCGGCTCGACGACGGGGCGGTCCGAGCCGTACACCAGCTGCTCCCCGCCCACACGGCGAGCCATCGCCTCCACGGCGGCCGGGCCGTAGCTGGAGGTGTCGTAGAAGGTCAGTGGATCGTGCAGGTCCACCGCCGGGCCGCCGCGTGCCGCGAGCCGCTCGCTGAGCAGCGGCGCGCCGCCTGCGAGCATCGCGAACACGACCCGCAGCCGCGGATGCTCGCGCCGTCCGAGCGTCGCGAACGTCAGCCACGCCGCCTGCACCTGCGCTACATAATCGGTCAGCGGACGCCACCACAACGGCTCGCTGAGCGTCGCCTCGGAGGGACGCCAGCCCAGTCCGGGACCGGGGTGGACGAACACCGGTGCCCTGCGCTCCGCCACCCGCGCGAGCAGCGGTGAGACGAGTGCGAGAGCATCCGGGCCAGCAAGCGCTCCCGCGGGTAGGCAGACCCCGATGCAGCCGCGCGCGAGCAGTCGGTCGACGTCATCGGGGTCCGGCCCGTCGAGCGCGATCGGCCCCCACGCGGCAAATCCGTCGGGCAGCGCCAGCGCGCCCTCGAGGTGGGCCTCGATCAGCTCGTCGACCTGCTCGCGCGGCAGCGCCTCGACGCCGATCGCGCTCGAGAGCGCCACCAGCGCGAGATCGAGGCCGTCGCCATCCACGAGGCTCGCTCGACGCGCGGGCGATTCCGCCTCCGGGTCGATCACATAGGGCTGCTCACCCGCTGCATGCAACAACGTGAGGCCATGGGAGCGCCGGACGAACGGGAGCGTCCGGCGAGCGGCCAGGGCATCGAGCAGCGGGGTGGTCCAGATGTGCTGATGAACGTCGATCTGCATGGTTTCGGAAGACATCCTCGCCGGAAGACCGGCTCCTTGACAGGACCACGGGTTCGACCCGCGGCGGCCTATACCTCATAAAGTAGATCGACAATACCAACTTTTGGCAGGGAGCGCAAGCCCACAAGCCGAATCTTGTCTTGAAGAATCTTTGAGGGATCTTGCTCGAGAACCCCAGGACCCCTTAACGACGACCGGCCCACGGGAGAGGGGTTCGTGGGCCGGTCGCACTGCTTGGGAGGAGGAGGTTTGTCCACTATCGGCAGCCCGCCTCCGCAGCTTTAGCGACGCTCCACCACCCGAGGCTGCAGGTGGGATGCCGCCGCGCCCAGCTCAGAAAAGGCCAAGTTGATCGGCCTCCGCCACCGGCTCTGCGGCCGCACTAGACCCCGCAGCGTCTGGGGGCTCCTCGAGTTCCTCGGCCACCTCCGGCACCTCCAGCCACTGCGGCTGCTCGGGCGCAGGCAGCGCGAGCAACTCGGGCAGCCGCTTGAAGTCCTCACGCAAGGTTTCCAGCATCCGCGGGGTGTAGAGCGCCGCGGCGGGGTGGAAGATCGGGTATAGCCGCACCGCCCGGCGGCCCACCGCCAGCACCTCCGGGTGCCCGTGTAGGCGCGTAATCCCCGTCGGGTCCTCGCGCAGTAGCTTCGTGGAGAAGTTCCCCAGCGTGCATATCACCCGCGGCTGGATCAGCTCGACCTGGCGGTACAGATACTCGCGGCAGTTCTCGATCTCCGCCGGTTGTGGGTCCCGGTTGCCAGGGGGCCGGCACTTGAGGACATTCGCGATGAACACCTCCGCGCGCGCCATCCCGATCTCCCCCAGCAGCTTCTCGAGCAGTTTGCCCGCGGCGCCCACGAACGGCAGCCCCTGCTCGTCCTCACTCGCCCCCGGTGCCTCCCCCACGAACATCAGGTCGGCGTCCGCGTTACCCGCCCCGAACACGACCGTCTTGCGAGTTGCCGCGAGCTCCGAGCAGCGCACGCACCCCTGGGCCTGCTCGAACACCTCCTTGAGGGCCTCGCGCCGCTCCGCGGCCGAGCCCGGCAGTTGGCTCTCCTCGGAAGACATCAGGCGGGATCGTATCCCCTCGCTGGGAACGAAGGACTTGGCCGCCGCGCGGCTCACCATCCCCTCTGTGCAGGTGCGCACACTGCGCCGCTCCGCCCCCACAGGCCACCCGAGCCCCTGTATCATTTCTCACAGGCCGTCACCGAGATCGCTCGGGACGGACCCGCAGTGCAAGAGCCATCTCTTATCGCGCCGGTATCCGCAGGGACTGGACCGAAAGCCATGAGCAACCCAACTTCAGCCCGCCAGATCGCGATGGTCGATCGCGTTGGTCGGGGGCAAGCGCTTCACGAGGGGCCTGCGTGTTGGGGTCTCCGGCGCGGGACTTCGGGGGGGCTGGTGGCGACGTGAGAGCGCTGCAGGCATTGGGCGTTTGTACCGGGGAGCCGGTACCGACCTGTACCGGGGGGCGCGTCCCGCGATGAGGACGTTGCGCACCGTCGGGGAGCTGCGAGCCGCGCTCGCGCCGGCCCGGCGCGCGGGCTCGACGATTGGGCTCGTGCCCACGATGGGGGCGCTGCACGAGGGGCACCTGTCGCTGATCCGCCGTGCGCGGGAGCAGTGCGGCACGGTCGTGGTCTCGCTGTTCGTCAACCCCGCCCAGTTCGACGAGCGCTCCGACCTGGAGCACTATCCGCGCTCGGAGCTGCGCGACGCGGGGCTTGCTGCGGAAGCCGGCGCGGACCTGCTGTTCGCGCCGTCGGTCGAAGAGGTCTACCCGCCGGGGTTCGCCACCGCGGTGGAAGTGCTTGGGCTGACCGACCGTTTGGAGGGCGCCGCGCGCGGGGCCTCTCACTTTCGGGGAGTCACGACGGTGGTCACGAAGCTCGTGTGCATAACGATGCCCGACACTCTCTACCTCGGCCAGAAGGACGCCCAGCAGGTCGTCGTGATCCGCCGCCTGCTCGCCGACCTGAACCTGCCGGTGCAGGTCGAGGCGCTGCCCACCGTGCGCGAGGCCGACGGGCTGGCGCTCTCCAGCCGTAACGCGCTGCTCGACCCCCGCGCCCGCGAGCGCGCGCGGGCGCTGGCCACCGCGCTGCGCGCCGCCGCCGCACTGGCCGTTGGGGGAGAGCGCTCGCCCGAGGTGTTGCTCGGTGCCGCCCACGCCACGCTGGCCGCGGCCGGGGTGCGCGCCGACTACGTCGAGCTCGTGGACCCCGACACCCTGGAGGCGCTCGCCAAGCTCGACCGGCCGGCCCTGCTGCTGCTCGCCGCGCGCGTCGGCCAGGTGCGGCTGATCGACAACGCGACGCTCGAACCCGCTTTGCAGTCCACTCGACCTTCGGGAAAGGCGGCCGCGACATGCAGCGCGTGATGCTCAAGTCCAAGATCCACCGCGCCACGGTGACCGACTGCGACCTGCACTACGTCGGGTCGATCACGATCGACCCGGACCTGCTCGAGGCCGCGGACATCCTCGAGTACGAGCAGGTGCACGTGGTGGACATCGACAACGGCGCGCGCTTCGAGACCTACACGATCCCCGGCGAGCGCGGCTCGGGGGCGATGAAGGTCAACGGCGCCGCCGCGCGCCTCGTGCACCGCGGCGACACCATCATCGTGATCTCCTACGGCCAGTACGACCGCGCGGAGATGGAGCACTACGAGCCCCGCGTGGTCCACGTGGAGGCGCAGACCAACAGCATCATCACCGTCGACGACGCGGTGGCGACCCTACTCAGCGACAGGTCCGTCTTGGACGGTGCGCAAGAGGTGCGCGCCTGAGGAGAGGTCCCGCGACATGCCCGGGGGCGTCGGCAGTTCCGCCGGCACCGGCCAGGCAAGGGCGCCAACCCCGTCAGAGAGGACTCACCAGCCATGTCCAGCCAGCCCAACGTCAAGATCCCCCACGATCCCGGCCGCCTGCCGATGACCCTGCCGTTGCTGGCGGAGAAGAAGCGTCTTGGCGACCCGATCGTGATGGTCACCGCCTACGACTACCCCTCCGCCCGCGCCGCCGAGGCGGCCGGCGTGGACCTCGTGCTCGTCGGGGACTCGGCCGCCACCACCGTGCTCGGCTACAGCGCCACCACCCCCGTGCGCCTAGAGGACATGCTCGTGCTCGCCGCCGCCGCGCGGCGCGGCCTCAGAACTCCGCTGTTGATCGGCGACCTGCCGTTCGGCTCCTACGAGGTCTCTGACGAGCAGGCCATCACGACCGCTGTGCGAATGGTCCAGGAGGCCGGCTGCGACACCGTCAAGCTCGAGGGCGGCGGCCCCGCGTCTCTGGCTCGCGCTCGCGCGATCGTGGGCGCCGGCATCCCTGTGATGGGCCACGTTGGGCTGACCCCCCAGACCTCCACGGCGCTCGGCGGCTGGAAGGCGCAGGGGCGATCCGCGCAGGCCGCTGCGCGGATCGGCGCGCAGGCGCTCGCCCTGCAGGAGGCCGGCTGTTTCGCACTCGTCTTCGAGGCGATCCCCGCCGCGGTCACCGAGGAGTTGATGGGCCGCATGGAGATCCCCGTGATCGGCATCGGCGCCGGCCCCGCCACCGACGGGCAGGTGCTCGTCTTCCACGACCTGCTCGGCATCCGCGACGGCCTCGGGCCGCGCTTTGTCAAGCGCTACGCCAACCTCCAGGAGGAGATGAACGCCGGTGTCGCCGCCTACGCCGAGGACGTCCGCGCGCGGCGCTACCCCGGCCCCGAGCACACCTACAAGATCGACCCCGCCGAGCTCACCGAGTTGCGCGCGCTGCTGAGCTGAGGGACGATCCGTGCACCCAGCTGGAGCGGGCTGGAGCGGTCGAGGATCGCGAGGGAGGCGGAAGGCTGGGTGCTACGCGGGAGGCGCGTCCAGCCTCACTGCTTCAGTTCGATCGAGTTCATGAGGTGGACGTAGTATTCGACCCCGTTGGCTTCGGCTTCGGCGAGCTGGGCTTCGAAGCGTTCGACGCGATGGAGCACGGGGACGTCGCTCGGGGTGCCGTAAGGCGTGGCGAGCTTGATGATCAGAGGAGATTCTTCGGCTTCGGGGTCCACTTCGGAGTAGCGCTGGTCGAACTGGACAGTGCTCGCGGGGAGCGTCGTGTAGCCACCCGAGACCCACGCCCCGATGTCGCCGCACAGGCTCGGGACCGCCAGCGTGGAGAGCCCCACGAGCTTGGTCGCGAAGGTCCTCACCGCGCGTGTAAGCCGGCCGTTGCTCCAGTGCAGGCCCTTGACCGCGTGGGCGAAGGTCGCGATCGGTGCGGCGGCGGTGCGGTACCCCACGGTCGTCAGCGCCCCCGCGACCTCATTGTCGAGCTGTTCGGAGTCGTGGTCCTGCGGTGAGTCCGCGGCTACGTGGGGACACTGAGCGACGGTCTGGTTCGCGAAGCTCTTGACGTTCGCCAGCGCCTTGGCGATATCGGGCTCCGAGGCGCGCACGAGCGTGTTGGTGGCGCGGGCGAGAGCCTGCGTTGTGGCCACGTCTGCCGACTCGGCGCTCGCGGCCGACGGCGCCACTGCGAGCGCTGCGCCGACGAGGAGGACCGAGACCGATCGGATACCCATGGTTCTCATCCTACTGCAGTAGGTATGGCGGGTGCAACCCCCCTACGAGAGCGCCTCAGCGGAGTGAGCGGTGAAGGTTTCTCCCGCGCCACCACGGCGGCGCGGGAGGTGACGTGACGCTCCCCCCGCGCGCCGCGTCGTGCCGACGCGCGGGGAGACGACCTCAGCCTCAGCTCAGCCTCAGCTGTTACTGGTGGTCTGCACCGCTTGGATCTGTGCCTCGGCAGCTTCCGAGGCGAACGTACCCGGTGTCCCGTTTTCGCCGCCGTCGCCCAGGTTGACCCAGCAACTGACCGCGAGCTCGCTGGGACTGGTGGAGCTGACCGCCACCTCCATCGGCAGTGTGGTCTCCGCCACGTACAGATTGGCGACGGGGATCAGCGCCGTGGTGCCCGAGACGAAGCCTGACACGTCCGCCACCGGGCTCCCACTGCCCGGGACGTCGGCCAGCGAGCAGTCCACGGCACCCTCTCCGCCCGGGTCTGTCGCGACGATCGTGACCTGGACCTTGGCCGAGGCGAGGTAGCTGCCGGCAGGCAGCGCCTTGGTCAGCACCGTGGTCGGCGAGGCAGCGGTGCCGTTCGTGAACATCACGCCTTCCTCGGGACCGGTGAGGGGCTGGCTGGCCGAGTAGCCGGCAACGGCTCCGTTTTCCCCGGGCGCCCCCTTCGCTCCATTTTCGCCTTTTTCGCCGGTTTCGCCTTTAGTGCCAGTTTCGCCTTTGGTGCCGGTTTCGCCTTTTGCGCCGGCAGACCCACTCGTACCGGCCGGTCCGCTCGTGCCCACGGGGCCGGTCGCGCCGGTGGAGCCCGACGTTGAGTATCGCTTGATCAGGCTGATCACTTCGGCCTTCGTCAAGCC
Organism: uncultured Solirubrobacterales bacterium; assembly: GCA_963701215.1. GTDB lineage: Bacteria > Actinomycetota > Thermoleophilia > Solirubrobacterales > Solirubrobacteraceae > Palsa-744. The sequence goes on along the minus strand of OY969580.1, from coordinate 1,244,729 downwards.
CTCGCTCTTCGGCTTGGTCTTCACCTTGCTGCTGTTCGCCGTGCCGACATTGGTGGCCGCCACGCTGACGCTCAACACGGTCGCCGTCGCCACAAACGCGGCCACCACGCATACGACGAACACCGCGGGCCGTCGCCCGCGCCATGGCTTTTTCTGCATACGACCTCCCCTGCCGGCCAGACTTCAGCGCCGGTCCATGTTTATAATGCCGTGACCCTACATCAGAGTCGGTTGCGCTGGACTCACAGATGACAATTCTTGAGCTGGCGGCGGGGGTGGCGAATCCAGCTCGGTGGCCGCAGCTCAGCCGCGGCGCTCGTCAGGGTCCGCGATTCGCGGGCCCTCCGGACCGTGGTACTCGATCCTCTGCAGCAACCGCGCGGGCGCGCCGGCCACCACCGAGAAGGGCTCGACGTCGCGGGTCACCACGCTGTTGGCGCCAACCACGCAGCGCTCGCCGACGCTCACCCCGCTGCTCACCACGACATTCGCGCCGAGCCAGCAGTTGTCCCCGATGCGCGTGGGCCCCTTGCTCTGGAAGCCCTGCCACGGCACCGGGCGCTCGGGGTCATCGTAGCGGTGGGAGGCGTCGGAGACGAAGCAGCCGTTGGCCACCATGCAGTGCTCCCCGATCTCCACGAGCTCCTGCGCAGCCACCATCACGCCCTGGTTGAGGAACGTCCCCGCGCCGATCCGCACGCGCGCGCGACCGGGGGCGGTGATCCACACGTTGGGCTCCCACAGCACCCCCTCCCCCACCTCCAGCCGGCCCTCGCGCAACGCCTCCAGCACGTTGCCGTGCACCGGCCACCGCGCGAACGCCCCGCGACGCATCAGCTCCCAGTGGATCCGCGCGCGGTTCCACGGCAGCGTGTTGCGCTCGTACCACCGCCACTTCTGGACCCACAGCCTCGCGTGGCGGGCCAGCTCGCTCGCTTGTGCGACCTCCATAGGGGTGAACGCTAGCTTGCCGGCGCGCTCGCGGGGGGACGCTGCCGCCGAATCCGGCGACCGTCTCGCCCGTCTTCGTATAGAGGCGAGGCCGTCGCCCGACAGGGGGTGCACGGGCCGGGGCCTGCGACGTCGGAAGCTGCGTGCCGCCGTCCACGGACGCTCTACTATTGGCGCTCGGCATGGCTGTGGTGACTGCGAGCAGCTTGACCAAGCGGTTTGAGAGGACGTGCGCGGTCGACCGGGTTGACCTGGCTCTCGAGGAGGGCGAGGTGCGGGGCTTGCTCGGTCCCAACGGCGCCGGCAAGACAACGCTGCTGCGAATGCTGCTCGGATTGGTGGCCGCAGATCAGGGAACGATCGAGCTCTTCGGCCGGGTGCTCGACCGCTCGGACCCGCTTGCTTTGGATGGCGTCTCGGGGTTTGTCGAGGAGCCGGCCTTCTACCCGTACCTGTCTGGACGCGCCAACCTGGAGGTTCTGGCGGAGCTGGACGGCGCGGGCGCACGGGCGCGCATCGACGATGCGCTCGAGCAGGTGGAGCTGGCAGGGCGAGCCGGGGATCGGGTGGGCGGCTACTCATCCGGAATGCGCCAGCGTCTGGGCATCGCCGCGGCGCTGATGCGCGCGCCGCGGCTGCTGCTCCTGGACGAGCCGACGTCCGCGCTCGACCCGGCGGGGGTCCGCTTCATCGCTGGGCTGGTGCGCGCGCTGTCGCAGAGCGGCGTCGCCGTACTGCTGAGCAGCCACCAGATCGAGGAGGTCGAGGGGGTGTGCGACAGCTTCAGCGTGCTCAGCCGGGGTCGTGTGGTGTGGGAGGGGACCGCAGCGCGGATGCTGGCCGAGGCCCCGCCCTCGGCCTACCGGATCGCCACGAGCGACGACGCTCGCGCGCTCGAGCTCGCCGACGGGCAGCGGGGCGTACGCGCTGAGCGCTCGCCAGCCGGCGAGCTCACGCTGCAAGCCGACAGCGGTGCGCTGGACCCCTTCGTGCTCGCGCTCGGCCGGGCAGACGTGGCTGTCCGGCGCCTGGAGTTGTCGATGAGCCCGCTCGAGTCGATGTTCTTCGCGCTCACCGACCAATGCTGAACGTCTACCGAGCCGAGCGGCGCAAGCTCCTTGCTCAGCTCTCGACCCGGGTGCTGGCGCTCGTCTGCGCACTCGGCCCACTGGCGTTTGGCGCGATCTTGAGCCTGCAGAGCGGACTCCCGGCGGACACACTGCTCGGCGTTTGGGTCCACGCCTCCGGCTACGCCGTCTCGCTGGTGGTATTGGGCTTCTGCGGCTACCTGGGGTTCCCAGTGCTGGCAGGCGTGCTCGCCGGCGACCTGTTCTCCTCCGAGGACCGCTACGGGACGTGGAAGACCGTCCTCACCCGCTCTCGCTCCCGTAAAGACGTGTTCGCGGGAAAGGTGCTCGCCGCCATGGCGCTCGCGCTGGCACTCGTCGCGCTGCTCGCGCTGTCGAGCCTCCTCGCCGGCCTCCTGTTCACCGGCGATCAGCCGCTCGTCGGCCTCGGCGGAAACGTGCTCTCCTCCGGCGAAGCCCTGTGGCTGGTGCTCGCGAGCTGGCTGCTGGGGGTGCCATCGATGCTGGCGTTCACAAGCTTGGCGCTGCTCTTCTCAGTTGCGAGCCGCAACGGCATCGTGGGGGTGCTCGGACCGGTGGTCGTCGGCCTGGCGATGCAGTTGCTGGAACTGATCGGCAGCGGAAGCTGGGTCCACACGCTCCTGGTCGCCTCGGCATTCAACGACTGGCACGGGCTGCTGAGCGCTCCCCGGTTCTACAGCGCCGTGGTCGTCGGCAACTGCGTGTGCGTCCTGTGGGTGGTGGGGTGCGTGGGCGCGTCGTGGCTGATCCTCCGCAGACGGGACTTCGCCGGTCCGCCGGTCGCTCGTCGGCCCGGCTGGGTCGCGCCGGTGCGCGCGGTGCTCGCCGCAGCGGTGTTGATCGTCGTGCTCGGGGCTGGCACGAGCCTGGGGCCGGTGACAGTCACACAAGCGCGGCTCGAGGCCTCGATCTCCTCCGTTTTCGACAAGCTCACGGTACTTCAGCAGCGGGAGCTGGGCCGTACTGTTGCCAAGGGGGCCAAACTGAGGCTCCGCACGTTCTGCGACCGGCACGCCGGCAGGAGCCAGGGACCGGGCGACGATTGGACCTGCACGCTGACGGCGCTCAACGCGCTGCCGGGGGCCGAACCGTTTCTGCTCACGTCCGTCGTCTACGACGTGAGCGCGAAATCCGACGGCTGCTACAAGGCAGACGCACCGCCGTCATTCGTGGGGCAGCAGATGATGACCGCCGCGCACGGAGGCAGCGTCGTGAACCCCGTCTACACCATCTACGCCTGCTTCGACACCACCGGAGCGCCCATCAAATGCGCAGAAGGCTCCAGCTGCCTGCAGAGCGCGGGCGGGACGACAGTCCGGCCGAGGAGCCGCGGCGGGGCGCCGGCCGCGGCTCGCGGGAGGGAACGCAAGGCCCTGCTGGAAGCCGAACAGGCAGCTGGACCTGGTGTGATTCAGGAAGTTGGCGAAGCGGAGAAGCGGGAGCGCCGAGCGGCCGAAAAACCAATCGAAGCGGCCGAACCCAAGCCTTACGAACCGAGCTCCTAGCAACCTGCCGGGAGGGGCGTCAACGCCAGGTGAGCACCACGCTCACGAAGTAGCCGCGCCGCACGCCTTCTGTCCCGGTGGCTTCTACGTCGATCGAGGCCTTGACCGACTGGTGCTTGCGCAACGCCGAGCGTACGGCGCTCAGGTTGCGGTGCGACAGCGACAGCGTGATGCGCGCGGTCCGATGGGCCGCGAGCGAGGTGCGAACGCTGCCCAGCCGCAGGTGTCCACGGCCGTGGCGCAGGTTCAGGTGCCCGTGCGCGTAGAGCGAGCAGGCTACGTTGCAGCCGATCATCAGATAGACGCGGCCACGGTTCAGGCGCAGGTCCTGACGCGGCGCGACCGCGGCCGTTAGTTGCAGGACCATCGGCAGCACAGCCGGGGCCGCCGGGGGCGAGCTGGCCGGCGGCGTCGGCGCGGGCGCGGGCGCAGGCGGGGGCGCAGGCCCCGGCAAGCAGGGTGATTCCGGCGGTCCCGGTCCCACCGGCGGAACCAATCCGGGCGGGCAGGAGGCCGGTCCCGGCGCGGGTTCGGGGGGAAGGATCAGCGGCGGGCGCGGCGGCTGGTTGAAGTCGAAGTCGGTTTCCAGGTTGCCGAGCCCGGGCGCTTCTTCGCGCACGTCTTTGCGGGAGTCGGGCCGCCCGTCGGTCTTGGGGTTCAGGCGCTGACCTTCGAGGAAGTCGTCCTCGATGAACTTCAGGTAGGCGTCGTGGCTGAGCTGCTGGTGGTCGATGTAGCCGGCACGCGCGTACGGGCTGATGGTCAGGCCGGGAACGCGAAAGCCGTAGCCCTCGTTGTCGATCACCGGCGGCGCGACGTGGTCGTAGAACCCGCCCCAGTCGTCCCACGAGAGGAAGATCGCGCTCGAGTCCCAGCAGGGGCTGCGCATGATCGAGTTGATCAGGGTGGTCACGTACGCCTGGCCGGTCGAGATCAGCGCAGGAGGATGTTCAGAGACCTTGCTGTTGGGGACGACCCAGGAGACGCTCGGCAGGGCGCATTCGCTCGTCTGCTGCACCGCGGTGTAGAAGTTGGCGATCGACTGCACGTTTTCGAGCTGCCCGTCTTCCTTGACGTCGAGGAAGTTGACCAGCGGGTTCCAGATACCGGGGGTTTTGGGTTCCTGCGGCACGGGAGCGCAGGTCATCGCTTCGTTGTCCTCGCAGTCGGGCTCGTCGCCATCGAAGATGTAGTAGCCCCAGCTGACGTTGTGCTTGTGCAACAGGTAGGTGACGTCGGTCCACGGCAGCGAGATCGCTTCGGTGCCGGTGTAGGGGTTCGGTTTGCCTTCCTTGGCTTCCGGGGCCGGCGGCCCTTCGAGGCTGGTGAAGCACGACAGCGGGTTGGTCCATTCCTTGCACGTCGCCGACCACCCGGAGACGAGCGCCAGGTGGTCGGGCCAGCTCCAGGAGGAGACCGGCTCGAACATGGCGTCCTGGAGGACGAAGTTCTGCGCGTACGTCCAGTAGTTGGGGAGCTCGCGGGCGTCGTGGTAGCCCATCGAGTCGATGCACTGTGTGGTGCTCGAGCCTTCTTCTTTGCAGGGGCTGCAGACGGGTTCGGTGGTTTTGCACGCGGTGCCTTTCTCAGCCTCTCCCACGAAGCCGTCCATCTTGCCCCCGTCGAGGTCCGCGAGAAAGGCGCTGTGCCCGTGCGGCCCACCGAAGTTCGTGTTGTCCGGATCGTGGAAGGGCGCCACGCAGCCGCCGTTGAGCGGGTCGGGTACGCACACGCCCGCGGGGATCCCGTTGGCGCCCGGATAGGTGCCGAAGTAGGAGTCGAAGGAGCGGTTCTCCTGCATGATCACGATCACGTGCTGGATCTTGTGGATGCCTTCCAGTGGCGCCGCGCGCGCCCCTGGGGTGAGCGCCAGCGCGATCGCGCCCGCAAGCGCTACGACTGTCGATGCCCTGCGCCTCAGCGCTGCCAAGCCCATCTCACAACCTCTCCCCCGCTTGTTACGCAACCTACAACACCGGGCGCGCGCGCGGCTCGCCGGGCACACCCGGCTCGCTGCTCACAAACACAGCGACTCAGAGCGAGTTGCGCAGCGCAGTATCTGTGGAGTGGACCGGGCGCGCTCGGCACGATCGACCTACGCGACGGCCTTCGCCCGCGAGCGGCGTCTGCCGGCCGATCCCTGGCCGGCCGTGGGGGTGGGGGTTTGCTTCTTCGCCCCGGTGCGCGGCTTGCCGTTGGGGGAGGCGCCCGCCGCAACCGATCGCTTGGGGTCGACCAGCAGCTGCGCGAGGAACTGACCCGTGTGCGAGGCCGGCTCCGCGGCGACCTCCTCGGGCGTGCCCGCCGCGACCACGAGGCCACCCTCCTCACCGCCCTCGGGGCCCATGTCGATCAGGCGGTCCGCGCACTTGATCACGTCGAGGTTGTGCTCGATCACCACCACGCTGTTGCCCGCGTCCACGAGGCGCTGCAGCACCTCCAGCAGGCGTTGCACGTCGGCGAAGTGCAGACCCGTGGTGGGCTCGTCGAGGATGTACAGGGTGCGGCCCGTCGCCACCTTGGAGAGCTCGGTGGCGAGCTTCACCCGCTGGGCCTCCCCGCCCGAGAGCGTCGTGGCGGGCTGGCCGAGGCGCACGTAGCCGAGGCCCACCGCGTTCAGGGTCTCCAGGCGCCGGCGCACCTTGGGGATGTGCTCGAAGAACTGCACCGCCTCCTCCACCGGCATGTCGAGCACGTCCGCGATGCTCTTGCCCTTGAAGCGCACCTCCAGCGTCTCGCGGTTGTAGCGCTTGCCGTGGCACTGCTCGCAAGGCACGTACACGTCGGGGAGGAAGTGCATCTCGATCTTGATCTGCCCGTCGCCCTTGCACACCTCGCAACGCCCGCCCTTCACGTTGAACGAGAAGCGCCCCGGCTTGTACCCGCGTGCGCGGGCCTCCTGGGTCTTTGAGAAGAGGTCGCGGATCACGTCGAACAGGCCCGTGTACGTCGCGGGGTTCGAGCGCGGGGTGCGCCCGATCGGCGACTGGTCCACGGCGATGATCTTGTCGAGCTGCTCCAGGCCGCGTATCGCGCGGTGCGCGCCGGGCCGCGAGCGGGCGCGGTGCAGGCGCGCGGCCACCGCCTTGTAGAGGATCTCGTTGACGAGCGTGCTCTTGCCCGAGCCCGACACCCCCGTCACGCACGTCAGCGCTCCCAGCGGGAAGCTCGCGTCGACGTCGCGGAGGTTGTGCTGCGAGGCCCCTTCAACCTTCACATAACCCGTGGGTGTGCGCCGCTTGGTGGGGACCGCGACGGTGCGAGTGCCCGCGAGGTACTGCCCGGTGAGCGAGTCCTTCACGCGCTGCACCTGCGCGGCGGTGCCTTGCGCGACGATCCGCCCGCCGTGCTCCCCCGCGCCCGGGCCGAGGTCCACGAGGTGGTCCGCGGCGCGCATCGTCTGCTCGTCGTGCTCGACCACGATCACCGTGTTGCCGAGGTCGCGCAGGCGCTCGAGCGTCGCGATCAGCTTCGAGTTGTCGCGCTGGTGCAGGCCAATCGAGGGCTCATCGAGGATGTACAGCACGCCGACCAGCGAGCTGCCGATCTGGGTGGCCAGGCGGATGCGCTGCGCCTCTCCACCGGAGAGCGTGGCGGAGGCGCGGTCCATCGAGAGGTACCCGATCCCCACGTTCTCCAGGAACTGCAGCCGCTCGCCGATCTCGCGCACGATCAGCCGCGCCACGTGGCGGTCGGTCTCCGAGAGCTCCACCTGCTCCAGCCACTCAAGCGCGCGCCGCGCGGAGAGCGCGCAGAAGTCCTCGATCCGCGTCCCCCCCACGAGCACCGCGCGGGACTCCGCGCGCAGCCGCGCGCCCCCGCACACCGGGCAGTCGCGCAGCGACATGTACTCCTCGAGTTTCTCCTTGACCCCCTCGGACTCGGTTTCGCGGTAGCGCTTTTCGAGGTTGGCGATCAGCCCGGCGAAGCGCGTCGAGTACGAGCGCCGCCGGCCGAAGCGGTTGCGGTAGGTGATCGCCAGCGGCTCGCCGGTGCCGTGCAGGAACAGGTCCTGGTGCTCTTGCGGAAGCTTCTCCCACGGCGCGTCGAGGTCGACGCCGTAGCTCTCGGCGATCGCCTCGGCGACCTGCTCGTAGTAGTTGGAGAACGCGGCCGCCCCGCTCCACGGCGCGATCGCGCCTTCGCTCACCGGCACCGTCGGGTCGGGCACGAGCAGCTCCGGGTCGATCTCCATCTGCGCACCCAACCCGTGGCAGCGCTCGCACGCCCCGTGGGGAGAGTTGAACGAGAAGATCCGCGGCTCCAGCTCGACCAGCGACGGTCCGTGCTCGGGACACGCGAAGCGCTCGGAGAACGTGAACACCGTCCCCTGGGAGGGCACCTCTCCTGGGACGATCTGCGCGCTCGCCGCGCGCGCTCCGAGCGCGCCGGTCGCGTGGCGCCCGCCCGTCTCCGTCGCCTCCCTCCCCCGGCCACCACCGCGGGTGCGCGCTGCGATATCGCCCACGGCTGCGGGGCTCTCGCCATCCGGAGACGCCGCACCCGGCCCGCTCTGCGTGGCACGCGACCCAGCGGCGGAGCCCGAAGGGGCGGAGCCCATCGCCTCCACCTCCACCAGCCCGTCCGCCAGGCGCACCGCGGTCTCGATCGAGTCCGCCAGGCGCTTGCGCACGTCGTGGCGCATCGTGAGGCGGTCGACGATCACCGAGATGTCGTGCTTGTAGCGCTTGTCGAGCACGATCGCTTCCTCGAGGTGGCGCACGCGGTCGTCGATCCGCACGCGCGCGAAGCCGTCCGCGCGCAGCTCCTCCAGCAGCTTTCCGTACTCGCCCTTGCGCCCGCGCACGACCGGGGCCGCGACCATGAAGCGCGTGCCCTCGGGCAGCTCCATCACCTGGTCGATGATCTGCTCCGCCGACTGGCCGGTGATCGGCCGCCCGCACTTCGGGCAGTGGGGCTTGCCGACGCGCGCCCACAGCAGGCGCAGGTAGTCGTAGATCTCGGTGACGGTGCCCACGGTCGAGCGCGGGTTGCGCGAGGTGGTCTTCTGGTCGATCGAGATCGCCGGCGAGAGCCCCTCGATCGAGTCCACGTCGGGCTTGTCCATCTGCCCCAGGAACTGCCGCGCGTACGCCGACAGCGACTCCACGTAGCGGCGCTGTCCCTCCGCGTAGATCGTGTCGAACGCGAGGCTCGACTTGCCCGAGCCCGACAGGCCCGTGATGACGACCAGCGCGTCGCGCGGCAGCGTCAGGGATACGTCTTTGAGGTTGTGCTCACGCGCGCCGCTGACGACGATCTGGTTGCTCGAGGGCATGCCTGGTACATCATACGAGGGCGAACAGACGTTCTGGTCCGCGCCCACCGGGGTCGGCGCCCCGCCCGCCGGGCCTCACTCCTCCAGGCCCGCGAACAGCCACGCGACATCGAGGTCGGGCACGCCTTCCGCGGGCGAGGGGACCGTGTCGCCGGGCACGTACACCGCGCAGCGGCCGTAGCCGTCGGGTCCCGGGTCGGTGCGCACTTCGATCGCACGACCGGGGATGTCGACCAGCCAGTAGGTGGGCACGCCAGCCTGCGCGTATATCTCGAGCTTCTTGCCGCGATCCTTCCGGTGCGAGGTCACCGCGATCTCGATCGTCAGCAGGGCCGCGCCCGGGCTGCGCCAGTCGGGCCGCGGCCCGTCGCGCACGAGCGCGAGGTCGGGCTCGGGCTTGGAGCGCGGCCTGGCGTCCAGCGGCAACTGCACCATCAGCCACGCCTGCGCCATCCTGAAGTGGCGCGTCAGCAACACGATCGCCCTTATGTGGCTGTCGCCCTGCGGGCTCATCTCGACCAGCAGCCCGTCGAGCAGCTCGACCGGCTCGTGTGCGAGCACACCGGTCTCCACCATCCGGTCGTAGGTCTCGATATCCAGCCTGTGGATCGGATCGCGGCTGCGCCCCCGATCGACAAGCAGCCCCTCGCGCAGTTCCACGTCGATGCCATCCAGTGCGCCAGCCTGCACCAGTCGCTCGTACGTCCCCGCGTCCAGCCTGTAAAGCGGGAGCGAGGGATCGTCCGGCAGCGGTGCGGCGAGCGGGCGTGCTCGGGATGCTTGAGTGGCCACGGGCTCATTGTGGCAGGCGAGGATACGGACGGCTTGGGATGGTTTGGTCGTGCCGCCGCGGCAGCCGCACGGTGCGCCGCGCGACGAGGTGACGCCGCCCCCTTGCCCGCCCTCCAGCGCCCGGAGCACCCGCGCGCGCCGGCGCCGGCCTACCCTACGGCTCGAGCTCGCCCGCGTAGACCGCGAAGATCGCGCCCTGCGGGTCTGAGACGATCGCGATCTTCGCGACCTGGATGTCGATCGGGCCGGCGTGCACGGTCCCGCCGAGCTCCGCCACCTTGACGAGCGCGTCGTCGAGGTCCTGCACCCCGAAGTACACCAGCCAGTGGGGGGGCGCCCCCGGCGGGGTCAGCGGCCGGATGCCGCCGGCGTTGGCCTCCCCGTTCTTGATCGACAGGTACGGGCCGGGGCCACCCTCGAACGGGGCGACGGTCCAGCCGAAGAGGCCGCCGTAGAAGGCGCTGGAGGCGTCCAGGTCGGGGGAGTTGAGCTCGTTCCACACGAGCGCCCCGGGGGCGTTGACGAGCTGCGCGCCGATGTACGCCCGGGGCTCCCACACCATGAAGTGGGCGCCCTGGGGGTCGCGGATCACGGCCATGCGCCCCACGTCCATCACGTCGAAGGGGCCCGCGTGCACGCTCGCGCCGAGCTCCTTCGCGCGCTCCGCGCTCGCGTCGGCGCTCTCCACCGAGACGTAGGACTGCCACTGCTGCGGCACCCCCGCTTCGCGCTGCTGCTGTGGCTGCGGCGCGATCGCCGCGACCCGCTTGCCGTCGAGGTGCATCATCGAGTAGTACACCCCGTCGCCCACCGGTGAGTCCTCAGCCTCCCACCCGAACAGGCCGCTGTAGAACGCCTTCGCGGCCGGCTGGTCGGTGCTCGACAGGTCGGCCCAGCAGAAGGTTCCGGGGGTGTAGCTCGTGCGCTCGCCCACGCGGGGCACCCTAGCGCAGATCGAGGTGGCTGGTCGAGGCAGCAGGCGACATTTTGTCTTACCGCTGTGCTACCATCAGACGATGGCTGTCAGGAGAAAGCGGTCGATCTCGGTGCCCCCCGACCTCGATGCTCAGATACTGACCGAGGCAGCGCGTGACGGCGTGACCTACAGCGCTTGGTTGACCACTACGGCGCGTAAGGAGCTCATGATTCGCGCGGGCCTCAGCGCGGTGGCTGAGGTCGAGCAAGAGCTCGGAAGCTTCACCGATGAGGAGCTTGCGGATGCCGAGAAGTGGGCGAAGGAGGCGATCGAGCGCAGCCGACGCACAGCGGCGGGCAAGCGGCGAGCCGCGTGACGAAGGTACACATGGCGGTCACCTATGACACCGGCGCCCTCATCGCCGCCGATCGCGGCGAGCGCCGCATGTGGGCCCGCCATCGAGCGCTGCTGGAACAGCGAGAGGTGCCGACCGCCCCCGCGCCGGTCGTCGCACAAGGATGGCGCGGCGGCCCGCGACAGGCGCTGTTGGCGAAGTTGCTCGTCGGATGCAACGTCGAGGCTCTCGACAACGGCCGAGCTCGCCTTGTCGGAGTACTGGCAGCACGCGCCGGGGCCAGAGATGTCGTAGACGCGGCCGTCGTCGAGGGAGCCCTGCGCCGGCACGACGTCGTGATCAGCTCCGACCCAGAGGACCTCCGATCGATTGCGGGCGCGGTTGGCCACCGCCTGGAAGTCGAGTCTCCCTGATTCGCCGGCAGCGCACCTCAGTCGACAAACAGGACGGCCTTACCCGCGATGCGGCGCTCCATCAACGCGGCGATCGCCTCCGCAGCCTCGTGCCAGCTGGCCTCGTGGTCCACCGAGCAGTCGAGCCTCCCGGCGGCGACGAGCCCGGCGAGCCGGCCGAGGTCCCGCGAGCCGGAGCGCCCGCGGGCGAGCTCGGCGAACAGCAGGAGCCCGTAGAGCCGCGCACCGGGGGCGCGGCCGAAGAGCGCGCGCGTGGGGAAGGAGGTGGGCGCGGGGTCCGAGGAGGCGAAGGAGACAACCGTCCCACCCGGCGCGACGCGCTGCAGCGCGGCCCCGAGTGTCTCCCCGCCGACGGCCTCGACGATCGCGTCGAACTCCTCGCCGCCGGGCTCCAGCGAGTGGAGGACCTCGTCGGCGCCGAGCTCGCGCAGCCCGCGGGCGCGCTCGGCGCTCGAGGACACCGCGCTGACGTGGGCGCCGGCGAGCCGGGCGAGCTGCACCGCGAAGCGCCCCACCCCACCGGAGGCGCCGGTGACGAGCACCCGCCGACCGAGCACAGAGCCGGCGATGTCGAGCGCCTTCAGCGCGGTGAGCCCGGCGACGGGCAGCGCGGCGGCCTGCACGTCGGAGACCCCGGAGGGCAGCTCGCAGAGCGTCTCCGTGGGCACGGCGGCGAGCTGCGCCCACGCCCCGCGCCCGACCAGACCGACGACCCGCGCGCCCTTCGGGGGACCGGAGCCGTCGGCCGCCGGGGCCTCGAGCACCCCCGCGATGTCCCAGCCGGTGAGCTCCCCGTCGGCCATCTCGGCGAGCCGCCGCGACTCGCCGCGGTTGAGCGAGAACGCGCGCACGCGCACGAGCGCCTCGGAGGGCAGCGGTACGGGGTCGGGCACCTCGCGCAGGCTCACGTTCGCGGGCGCGCCGGGAGCTGCGGTGAGGGCGAGCACGGGTCGATCCTAACGCGCGGAGGCGATCGGGACAGGGGTTCTTTTGGGATCGTCCACGCGTGTTCGTACAGCCACCACGCGGGTGCGCGTGGGGCCTCCTACCCCACGTCGGCGGATTGAGCGTAGATACACGGAGACGACCCCCTGCGCGCTGCGCACCTGCCGTCGAGCGGGGGTCATGCGGCGGAGCACTGCTCGAGGCCGGAGTACCCGCTGACCGCCTTGCAATGGGCGGTCACCCACGTCTGCAGGGCCCGCGCGCCCGAGGCCGAGCCCCCCAGACCGCCGGGGGCGCTGGGCAGGCCGCCGCCGGGAGTCCCACCACCTGCGGGAGCGCCACCGCCGGGGAGTCCACCACCGGGCGGGCCGCCCGCTGAAGACGCGCCGCCGAAGCCGTAGACGTAGCGAAGCTGCCCGGAGGAGACCAGCTGCTCGAGCTGGGTGGCGGTGGGCGCGGGGTCCTGCCCGGAGAAGCCGCCGACGGTGACCACGAGCTGGTGCGTGGCGAGGATTAGCGGCGCCGCGGTCATCGAGCCGTCCGCCGCAACGAGGTACTTCGCCCCGTCGCGGTGGGCCTCGAGGTAGGCGACCAACCGCTTGCTGACCTGCCCGGCGCCGCCCGGCCCACCTGCGCCTGCCACACGGCCGAACCCACCGGCACCCGCCGCACCGCCGCCGGTCGTCACACGCGGGAGTCCAAGGCCGCCGGGTGGCCGTGAGGAGGCCACGCCCCGCGCACCACCGAACGGGCGCGGAGCGCCGGCGCCGGGGAAGCCGCCGGCGAGGGCACCACCGCCCCCTCCGGGAACCCCGCCGAGACCGCTTTCAACCGCGGCCGGCCCAGCCTTGGGGTTGCCACCGCCGACGCTCCGCCCCACCGTGGCCAGCGAGTACGCCACCGGGCCGGCGAGCACCGCCGCGAGCGCGAGCGGGAGCACGAGCGCGAGCGGACGAGCGCGCCACACAAGGATCGCCGCCGCGCAGCCGAACGCCACCGCGGGCACGAGCCACCGCAGCCACGGCACGAACGAGGGCGTGCGGTCGAGCAGCGTGCTCGAGAGTAGCGCCGTCGCGACGAGGGCGAGCGCGAGCGTGGCGGCGGCGAGCCGGGAGACGCGGACGCGGTCCCACAGCGCGAGCAGGCCCCCGGCGGCGAGCACCGCGACGGCGGGCGCGAGCGCGCTCGTGTAGTAGGGGTGGAAGAGGGTCAGCGCCAGGCTGAAGACGGCCACGTGCACGAGCGCCCACAGACCCCACAGCACGTACGTAGCGCGGGCCGGGTCGGTGCGGGGGGCGCGCCGACGCACCCACAGGCCGACGAGCAGGCCGAGCGCGGCGAGCGGCAGCAGCCACGCGATCTGCCCGCCGCCCTGCGCGTCGAGGAGCCGCAGCACGCCCTGGCCGCCGCCGAAGCCCCCCGGCCCGCCGACGCCGCCGACACCGCTCGAGCCCACGCGGTTGAGGCCGTTGGCTTCGAAGACCAGTTCCCACCAGGAGTTGTGGAGGGTGTCGCCGACGTACGGCCGCTGCGCGGCGGGCACCAGCATCATCGCGCCCACCCACGCGGCGCTCACCGCGAACGTGAGGGCGCCGGCGCCAACAAGCTGTACGAGGCGGCGCCGCACGCGGCCGGGGCCGGCGTAGAGGTAGGCGACAGCGAGCGCGGGGAGCACAAGGTACGCCTGGAGCATCTTCGTGTTGAAGGCGAGCCCCACGAGCAGGCCGGCGAGCAGCAAGTGACGGGTGCGCCCGGTCTCGATCGCGCGCACCGTCGCCCACGCGGAGCACACGAGCAGCAGCACGAGCAGCGCGTCGGGGTTGTTGAAGCGGCTCATCAGCACCGTCACGGGCGTGAGCGCGAGCATCAGCGCCGCGAGGATCGCCGCACGCGGGCCGAGGGTGCGGCGCACGGTGTCGTGGAGCACCACCACGGAGGCGACTCCGCAGAGCGCGTCGGGCAGCAGCATCGCGAAGCTCGAGAAGCCGAAGACCCTGGCGGACAGCGCCATCATCCAGATCGACAGCGGCGTCTTGTCGATCGAGACGTAGCGGCTGAGGTCGAGCGCGTTGTAGAGGAACGCCGACCAGCTGTGGCTGTCCGCGTACACCGCCGAGGCGTAGTAGGTGTTCGCGTAGCCGTTCACGGTGAGGCCCCACAGCATCAGCACGGCGGCGAGCAGCGCGACGCCGAGCAGCGCGGGGCGCGACCACGGCGGGTCGGCGGGTCGGCCACGCAGAAGCGCTCGCAGCCGCTCGCGCGCGGAGTCCGCGAGGGCCGGGTGGGTGGGGAGTGCAAGCGCTTGGTCTGACACGGTGGGCTCCTCGCTGTCGTGGGCCCCGTCGCGGGGCTCCTCGCTGTGGGCCCCGCCGCGGCCTCCCTGTCGTAGAGACGGCTGGAGGACGCAGGCGGGCGTGTGTGGCGGCAGGGCGATGATCGGGTGGGACCCCTAAAGCGAAGTACGGACCGTGTAAGGCAAACGTAGGAGTCCCCCGCGGCGGGTCCGGGCCGGTGGCACAATCGGGCCGTGAGGATCCTCGTGGTAGACGACGACCGCGCGCTACGCGAGGCCCTGCGCCGCACGCTGACGCTCGGCGGCTACGAGGTGCAGAGCGCCGAGGACGGCGCGCAGGCGCTCGAGGCGGTCGCGGCGGCGGTGCCCGACGCGGTCGTGCTCGACATCGGGATGCCGGGGATGGACGGCCTGGAGGTGTGCCGCCGCCTGCGCCTGCTGGGCAACCGCGTGCCGATCCTGATGCTCACCGCGCGCGAGGCGGTCGCCGACCGCATCGACGGCCTCGACGCGGGCGCGGATGACTACCTGGTCAAGCCGTTCGACGTGAACGAGCTGAAGGCGCGCCTGCGGGCGCTGCTGCGCCGCTCGGGCTCCGAGGGGGACCCCGGCTCGCTGTCCTTCGGGGAGCTGCGACTCGACGGCGCCCGCCACGGGGCGGTGGTGGGCGAGCGGTTCGCCGAGCTGACGCGCACCGAGTACCAGCTGCTGGAGCTGCTGATGCGCAACCCCCGACGCGTGCTCACGCACAGCGTGATCTACGACCGCGTGTGGGGCTACGACTTCGGCGCGGCCTCGAACTCGCTGCGGGTGTACGTCGGCTACCTGCGCCGCAAGCTCGAGGACCTCGGCGCGCCGGGGCTGATACACACGGTGCGCGGTGTCGGCTACGTCCTGCGCGAGCCGTGACGCTGCGCGCGCGCATCGCCGCGGCGGCGGGCCTCGCGGTCGCGGTGGCGGTGGTGGGCGCCGCGGTCGGCCTGTACCTCGCGGTGCGCGCTGACCTGCGCGGGCAGATCGACAAATCCCTGAGCGCCCGCGCGCAGGAGCTCGTCTCGGCGCCGTCCCCCCGGCCGCCGGGCACACCCCCGGGGGGCGCTGGAAGCGAGAACCGCTTCGACCGTGAGCCAGGGTTCTTCGCAGGCGCCGGCGCCAACCGCCCCGGGTTTCCGCGGGCCGTCCAGCCGGCGCGCTTCGGCGGAGCGTCGGGCTACGTGGAGTTCATCTCCCCGACCGGCGCGGTGCGGGTGCCCGGCGGCCAGAGCTCCTCCCCGTCGATCGCGCCGACCGCCACCGACAGGGCGATCGCGGCCAGCGGGCACGGCCGGGCGCTGAGCGACCGGACGGTCAAGGGAACCCACCTGCGCGTGCTCACGGTCGGCGGCGGCTCGCTGGGCGCGGTGCTGATCGCGCGGCCGCTCACCGAGGTCGACCACGAGCTGAGCCACATCCTGCTGATCCTCCTGATCGTGGGGGTCGCGGGCATCGCGATCGCAGCGTTGCTGGGGGCGCTGGTCGCGCGTACCGCGCTCGCCCCGATCGCGCGCTTCACCGGCCGCGCGGAGACGCTCGCCGGCAACCTCGACCTCTCCCAACGCCTGGAGGTCACGGGCCGCGACGAGCTCGCGCGGCTGGCGGGTTCCTTCAACGCGACGCTCGACGCGCTCGAGCGCTCGGTGGAGGCGCAGCGCCACCTGATCGCCGACGCCAGCCACGAGCTGCGCACCCCGATCGCCTCGCTGCGAGCGAACGTCCAGACCCTGCAGGACGCCGACCGTCTCTCCCCCGAGGACCGCGAGGGCCTGCGCCGCGACGTCATCGACGAGCTCGACGAGCTCACGGCGCTGGTAAGCGACGTGGTCGAGCTCGCGCGGGGCACCCGCGGCGAGGCCGCCCGCGAGGAGGTGCGCCTGGACGAGATCGTCCACGAGGCGGTGGCGCGCACGCGCCGGCGCGGTGAGCTGCGCTTCCACATCGACCTGCAGCCCACGCTCGTCAGAGCGGAGCCCGAGCGCCTCAACCGCGCGGTCTCGAACCTGCTCGACAACGCGCGCCGCTGGAGCCCCCCGGACGGGCTGGTCGAGGTGCAGCTGCGCGACGGCGTGCTCACCGTCCGCGACCACGGCCCCGGTTTCGGAGAGGCCGACCTGCCCCACGTGTTCGAGCGCTTCTACCGCGCCGCCGACGCCCGCCGCCTCCCCGGCTCCGGCCTCGGCCTGGCGATCGTGCGCCAGGCCGCCGAAGCACACCACGGCTACGCGCGGGCCGCCAACGTGCCCGGGGGCGGCGCGCTTCTGTCTGTCAGCTTCGGGGCGCCTTTGAGCCACGCGATCTCCGCCGGGGTCGAGGAGCTTGATGGTGGCGGCAGCGTGGCCGAGAGCAGCGCTTCGGCTTGAGGCTATGCGTGCGCGAGACGGCGCATCTCACGCACCGGGTGACGACCGAGCCGGCTCGGCGTCGCATAGGGCGTGGCGTGCCCATGCACGCGGTGGGCGAGAGCACTCCGGGCCATCGGCGGTCACTCTGCCGCCCTGTGAGAACAAAAAGCCCTGCCTTAGCAGGTCCTTTTCTGAGGTGCGCCTGGGGGGAATCGAACCCCCGACCTGCGGCTTGAAAGAACCCCCCGGCAGTGTCGCGCAGTGTCGCGGAGTCCATCGATTGGCTCTATTGCTGGAGATTCGCCTCCAGCTCATGTACCGCTGTGGCGTCGAATGGCGTGGGGCTCCTTACCACCCCCTTACCACCCTGGATGGCCAGCGGCTCGCCGAGGTCGCCGTCGAGCAGGTGGACGTAGCGCGCGAGCGTGAACGCCGCGGAGTGGTGGCCGAGCCACCGCTGCACCTGTACCGCGTTGCGGCCCTCGGCGAACAGCATCGTCGCGCAGGTGTGGCGGAAGGCGTGGAATCCGAGCCACAGCAGGCACGCCTCCCCCCGGATCGGCTTCAGCACCCGGCGGCGCAGGTTCTCCGCGTCCAGACACGCCCCGTTCGACGCCGGGAACACGGGGTCCTCGGCACCGGGCCACTCCGTCGCCTTGTGGCGGTCGCGGAGCGCCAAGACCAGCGCATGATCCAGCGGGACCTCCCGGCGACCATAGCGACTCTTGGGCGGTCCCATGTGCCCCTTCACGAGCGCCCGGCGGACCTTGGCGTGCGGACAGGAGCCGTCGAGCTGTAGGTGGCGCCATTGGAGTGCCACGGCCTCGCTGATCCGCAGGCCGGTTGCGGCCAGGAACCAGAAGAACACGTGCCACTGCTCCGGACATAGGTCGAGGAAGGTCGCCAACTCTTCGCGGCTCATCGCGTGGACCTCCTCGTCCTCGGAGTCCTCGGCGGTCGGCCGGTGCGGCAGGTCCACGTCCCGCGCGGGGTTGGAGCGGATCAGGCCCTCCCGTACAGCGGTCGCCAAGCACGCCCGCAGCGGCTTGACGATGTTGCGGATCGTGCCGTCCGAGAGCATCCTGCCCTGCTTGGCGGGATCGCACAGCCACGCGACGAACCCCGCGACCTTCGACGGGTTGACCTCGGTCAGTCGCGCACCCGCCGGGAAGAACTGGAACACGTACTGTTCGAGCTGGCGCCGGTATTCCTCACGGGTGTGGTCGCGGAACCCGCGCCGGCCGCGGCCCTGGTAGCGATCGACCCACTCGCGGGCGTACTCGTGCAGCATCACCCGGGAGCGCTCCTCGAACTCGCCGCGGGCTATGTCGGCCGTGCGGGCTGCCTTCGCGCGCCGCGCCTCATCCAACGTGCGGGCGCTCTCCCATCGCTGCCTGCCCTCCACTTCGTACTGAAAGCAGTAGCGGCTCCCGCGCTTGTAGATGCCCGGGGTCCTCGTCTTCTCGCGTCGAGCAGCCATCTGGTTCGTCTCCTTTCGTTGTGCTGGATCGGGATTACGGTGCTCACGACATGGCCTCGATCGCCGCGTCGAGGTGCGAGCGCTTGAACAGAAGCCTGCGGCCGTCGCGGCGTGGCGTAAGCCGCCGCTGGCTCACCAAGTCGTAGATGCGGCTCGTCGGGCAGGCAAGGTGCTCTGCGGCCTGCTCCACGCCGATCCACGGCTCGGACTGGCTGGCCCCCGAAAGGTTCTCGGCGAGCAGGCCCGCGACGCGCTCGGCGATTGCCTGCACGAACGCATCGGGGACTTGCAGCTCAAGGGCGCCCGCGCTCATGCTCGCCTGTCTCCGGGGACTCGCATCGACTCTCTGCATGGAAGCCGAGCAACGGCCCCGCCAAGCAAGCGAATTCCCCGAGCGCTCTGCTCTCAGGACGGCGGCTCGTCGGCGGCGAAACCAGCAGCAGGTAGAGAGATCACGTATCGGTGAGCGGCGGATCACGGCTCCTCCAAAGGGTTTGGGCTCCTTTGAGCCAGTTGGGCACCTGCCCAACTGAGTGCGGCCTTTGCAGGTCGTGGAGGAGCTGTCAAGCAAGTTCGCAAGTGACGGCAGTGCCCCGCCGCAGGCGGGGACTTGAACTTGCTTTACAGCGGGGGAGCGACCTGCTACCCCCATCCCGGCGCGCCGCCGCCGGCTGACTTTCACCAGCGAACAAGGAGACACCCACGACTCGCAATGCCCTGACGCTCCCAATGAGCCGTTGGCCGACCTCGATGACAGCCGACTTGCCCGCCCGACCCGCTCCTGCGGCCCCAGCTCACCAACCGCCATCCGCCACGTCATGCCATCCCTTCGGCACCGCAACCTGCCCCTCAGCCCGCTACCAAACACACCCGCGCCGACGACCCACGTCCGTCCTCCCCATCCGACCTCTACCGGCCGACTCCTCCCAGCCCTCCTTCTCGTTGTTCTCCACTTCCACCCTGCTGCCCGCTCGCCCCCCTCCCACGCTCTGCGCCTGGCCCCACCAAAACATCTGTGATGTGGTGGGTCGAGGAAGGGGGTCCCCGGGTAGGAGCGAAGCGGAGAGGCGGGGACCCCCTTCCTCAATGCCAGGCGCAGAGCCAAATCCCGCCCGCGAGCGGGCAGCAGGGTGTCCGTCTCGGTGTTCGCCTTATAAACGAACACCCAAACGAACACCCGAGACGAACACCCCCCACCCCAAAACGAACACCCCCAGCCGGACACCCAACACCCGCACGCGCCGGTCATTTGCGGTCGCATGAACCACTACGCAGCCGCTCGCTCTCTTTCGCGGAGGTCATTGGCCCGTCGCCGGCAGAGATCCGAGCAGAACCGCGCTGGCGCGCTGCGCGTACCGCGCTCTGGCGGTATCTCCCCGTCACAATGCTCGCACGCCCGCTCGGGCAGCGGCTCCCCGCCGGGCATCACAAGCGCGGCCAATGCTTGCTCCGGCCTTGTGGCAGGCTGGCGCTCCCATCCTGCGCGCCACGCCTCGACCATGCCCGAGAGCACTTCCAGCCACTCCGCACGCTCCCACTGAGAAGCGTTCACAGCGGCCTTGAGCGCACCCGGCCACGCCTCATCGAAGCTCATGCCAGCCCGGCGGGCAGCGGCGAGCTGTTCTCTTAGCTCGACAGGAGGGAGCCTCACGACGACCACGCGAACGCGAGCACGGAGACAATGGGCATCGCTCGCCGCTGTCGCGGTTCGGACTGCAACGCTGGCCACTCCTCAACCCTCGCCGTCGGTGGGAAGGTGGCCGAAGTGCTGCTCGAACTCCTCGGGAGTCAGCCTGCGCTCCCCGTGGCGAGTGTCCAGCAACGTCCCGGGCGCCACGCAGACCCGCTCGCCGCCTATCGCGGCGAGCAGCTTCTCCAGCAGCGCCCGGCTGCCTTCGGCGGTCGCTCGTATCCCGTCCGGGATATCCGGGTCTTCGGCCCGTCCGATCTGGCTGTCGCGCTCGTTGCGCAAGGCGCGCACCAACGCCTCGCGGTGCTCGCGCACATCGAGGTAGATCGTCACCAGCCGGGGCCTCTCGACGTTCTCCCAGCCAACGCGATCCAGCAGCACCCGCGTAGCATCCTGCCGCTTCAACGGCTCCGCGTACCACGCGGCCCGTTCGTCATAGCCCTTGCGTCCGATCGCGTCGTGGATATTCCCCGCCGCGTCGCCCAGCTCGCCGAGCAAGCCCAAGCGCACGAGCGCCACCGCCTCCGCGGGGATCGTGACCATGACCAAGTAGCCCTCCTCCACACCTGCCGCCTTCATAAACGACGCGAGCCGCCCAATGTTCCGCCGCGCGCGCGCAGCGTCACGTCGATCGCCTGAACCGATCACGCGCTGCATCTCGAACTCCTCCCGCTCCCGGAACCCCGCCACGAGCGGCCCGTAGCGCCCCGTGACCGCGAACTCACGAGCAACCATCTCACACAGAAGATCCACGAGCCCCGCGATGCGGACCCTGCTCTCGCCGGGCATCAGATCGACACCAGCTCAAGCGCATCCAGGCACCGCGCGCACCGCGACGCTTCGACGCCCTCACCGTCGAGAATCACGACGCCCTCGGCCTCCAGCCGCGTCAGCGCTTGGTTGACGATCAAAGGGGCGAAGTCGAAGACCTCGGCCTCCAGTTCCGCTCGTGTCCACCGCTCCGGGTGGTCGTCGCGGAGCACCTGTAGGACGATCGCGCGTTCGACCTTCCAGCCCTGCTGCTCCTGCTGCTCATCGGTCATCTTCGGTTCCTCCTTGTGATTGGAGGCTCCGGGAGAGGCTTCTAGCGAGGAGGCACCCGTCCTGGTCGGCTAGGGTGTCTGACGCGCCGGGAGTTACCGCTCTCGGTGCCACGCGGGGCGGCTGCTACTGGTGGCGCGCCCCGCATCTTGTAGGGATGGCGAGCAGCATAACCGCTTACTCGTATGGAGTCAAACGCATGGACCTGGGCGCCTGCGCGTGCGAGGCTCCGCCCCAATGCCGCCAAGACTCCCAACCGATCCCGCCCTCGGGCGAGCCGTCCGCCGCCTACGCGAAGAGCGCGGCCTGACGCAAGAAGAGCTTGCCAGCCGCGCAGGCACGACATTCGGCACGGTCAGCCGCATGGAGTCGGCAAAGAGCGCTCCCGCATGGGCGACCGTCCGCGCCGTCGCAACGGCGCTCGGCGTAACCCTGGGCGAGCTGGCCACCGCGATCGACGCCGAGGAAGCCTCGACGTCGTAGGAATATGTCGAAAGCAAGCACGGCGTTGGTGTTCAACTCGGGACTGCTGCTCGTCGTCCGCCCCAAGGGTCCGCGGCGCCGCGGGATACGCTTGCGCTCTCGGAGGCAGGGCAGTGTCAAGCAGGTGCGTTCGCTCACGAGCCGACCTGGTGTCGTGCCCGCTCGGCCTCTTGCACCGCCCAAGCAGGAAGCTCGGGCCGCTCGATCGCGGTAACGGGCAGGTGCCGGGCCAGAGCGTCGACGCGGTCCAGAATGCCACGACGGGACCGCTTGTCCCGAACGACGGCGAACGAGATGTCGGGGTTCTTGATATGCACGTCCTGAATCGACCACGCCGCGGCGTCCAGATCCCGCCGAACCTGCATAGTCCTCCGGTCGGCCAGGTTCGGCGTGATCATCACGCTCCGCGTGGTGTGGTTGACGAGGACCACATCAAAGACATGCGAGTCAACGTCTCCTCCGACCTCCCGTTTGACGTAAACGGCAAGCGGCGCGTTATCGCCGTACCGCTGATTCAAAACGCCCCGGAGGGAGCGCGCCACAGACCGACGGATCATCTGACGATCAACCTCGCTGTGCAGGCGCGGGGACTGCAGGCGCACGACGCGCTCATAGACATCCTGCGCGAGCTGCGCGGCACTTTCGCTACGCGCCGGGTGCGGATCGTTGAACTGGATCATGCCGCCCCACTCTGCGGCGGCATGGCGCATCTGGTCGAGCGACCACCCATCGCCAGGCTGACCTGATACGGAAAAGAGACGGGGCCCCTTCACCGCGAGCGCATCCACGAGCCACTTCTCGAACCGGACGAGGAACGTCGGGTCCGCTACCCCGAAGGCTCGCAGTCGCTGACGTTGATGCGCGAACCGAACCGCCCCCTCGCGCCGGCCTTCATCCCACGCGACGACTCCTACGTTCATGCGCTCGCCTCGCGCGATGTCGGGCACTACCTGGATCAGCGAGTAGTAGATGACCTGCGCCACCGTCACACGGCTCCAACGAGGCTCAGCGTCGCAGCTCGTCGGCTCCAAAGGTAGCCACACAGGGCCTGCCGATCATCGTCGGAGATCTCCCATTCCATACGTGCTGAGCGTACAACCTCCGCGACCTGTTCCCGGGTCACAGCGTGCAGGGCGGCGATGGCTTCCGAGCAGTCCTCGCTCTTGATGCCCTGGTTCGTAAACCATAGATCGAGCACCATCGGCATGGGCTCGACATTCAGCGACGTGGCCTGCCAGTCATTTGATGGCGGCAAAAAATGACCGTGGTCGACGGAGTGGACGAGTGGCGCCGGTTCGGCCTGCTCCCAAATCAACTGGTGGTCCGACCCGCGTGTCCAAGTGTACAGGACGGCGAGCTTCGCCATGCGGCCCCGATTGGCGTCGATGTTCGCGTTCGCACCATCAAGGATGTTGGATATGCGCTTACACCCGTGAGCTACGCCGGCTGCGGATTCGTCCTCGCCTTCGGGGAGAAGTTCTGGGTCGACGCCAATCGCCACAACCTGGCCGACCGGTGCGTCGAGAAGCTGCCCGGCACGTCCGACGACTTGATCAGACGCGAGCGCGCGGCGTTGACCAGGACGTGGCAGCTTCACGACGTATTCCTCGCCATCGTCGCCGAGGTACAGGTGCGGACGCGAGAAGCTCTGCGCGATCGGTCCTTCGATGTAGCGCTGCGCTGCAACCGGTGTCGGCGCTGGCGCGCTCGAAAGGAGTCCAGCCCAGTCCGCCTCCGGCTCCGGTTCTGGCTCGGCGCCCGCCGGGCTCGTGGCTTCTGTGAGAAGGCCAGTCATGCGGCCTCTCCGCGCTCCAAGTTGCCGTAGTGCTCGCGGTGCTTGCCTACCAGGTAGCCGACCCGATCGGTAAGGTCATTGAGAGCTTGTCGAATCGTCTGAACGTGCCGAGGATCGATACCCCGTTGACCGACGGCCGGCACCTTCTCCAGCTCATCAAGCGCACCAGACACGTCGACGAGGTGGTCCCGCATCCGCTGAACCAGTTCCTCTTCGGTCGCCGCCGCACCAGTCACGGCCGCTTTCGCTGTCGGGAACAGCGCGCGCAGATTCTCGCCGTCCATCGGGATCTCTGCGCCGTTCGCCAGGTGCCCGACCGGCTCATGGGTTGTCGGCTCAAGCTTGGCAAACGCGGTCGCGCCGGCCCTCAGGGTCGTAATCGCCTCGCCTAGGAGCTGATGACCAAACTGCGTCTTCAACATGCGGGTCACAACTGCGGAAGGACGTTCGTCTATCTGCGCGTTGTACGGACGATCGAGCGCACCCAGCAGCACCAGGGCGACTCCGCCCTTGGCCGCCAGCTCCAAGCGTGCGGGACCGATATGGTCGACATCTGCTGACAGTTCCTGCGCCGATTCGGCGAGCAGATCCTCGACACGGACATCACGGCTCGGGAACGAGGTGCCATCGCGCCCATTGAGGGGGTTGTGGCTGAGTAGGTCCTTCAAAGCGGTTTCGACGGTGTCTCGGTGGCTAGGACTAGCATCCCGCAGCTGCTCGTCTATTGCGGCGGAAATGACACCGGCGCGTTGCAAGGGGCTCAGCTTTCCCGAACGCAAAACGTCCTTGAGCAGCCGGCGGGCTTCGTCGGCGCGAGTGCCGACGCCGTGGAAGAGCCTGATCAGCTCGCCGACACGATAGTCGGGGCTGGCTGGCTGCGCGAACCGCAGGTGGGCCTCCTCGAATCGAGGCCCGAGAAGATAAAGCTCGGCCTCGGAGATCATCCGAGCGTCGTACAGGGACCGCAGCACCTGATCCCGCGTGTCGATGTCACGAGCGGATGCCTCCCACTGCAACGGCCCTCGCTTGTGAGTGTTCCCGATGAGCTGCTGGGCGGCGTCGAGGATCGTACCGCTGCCGCTGGGCTCGAACGAGACGACCACGATCGCGGGTGCGTACAGCGTTCGCTGCCCCCTGTAGAGGCGACTGGCGATCAGGGTCTTCGCAGGCTCACCGAGGAGCCGCTGAAGCTCGTCACGAACGTCTCGCTCTGCTGTCTGGTCGTCGGATAGCAACCCAGGCAGCCGGCCACGCAGATGAAGCCCGAGTTCTTCCAAGCCTTTTCGGCGGCGTGGCGTGTATCGCGTGTGCTCGTGGTCGAGCATGGCGTCGATCACATCCGCCAGGAATCCCTGCGCGATCGTGGTCCTGCTGCCGCCATCCACTGCGGCCATGACGAGGGGGTTCGGGGCGTCCCCATTATCGAGCGCCAAGCGCATCGGGACCAGCAGCAAGGGCTCCTCGATGCCCTCACGGCCGATCGTGTCCGCAAGATCTTTCTGCATGACCTCAATGTGCGCAGCCGTCTCCTGCGCGCCAGCGGCCAGCTCGGGGAGTCCCGATGATCGCAGCAGCAGGCGGTCGTGTCGATCGGGATCGACCCCGAGATCGGCGGGTCCCCACGGGATCGGCACGCGGCCAGTCCGGTTGGCCCGCGGGATTGCCAACCTGGGACGCACTCGGCTGTTGAGCAGCCACGGGACGATCCGGGTGAGAATCACATGGCCGTAGACGATTCCGAGCGTGCCGGCCTGCAGGTGACGCAGCTGGGGTGCGTTGAATTGGACGCCCATCGTCGTCGGGTGCAAGAGCGGGCGCGCAAGCATGAACGCCTGCTTCTCGTCGGGCGCGGCGAGCGAGTGACCATCTTGACCTCCGACTCGCTGGATCTGACGAGCGAGCGCGCGGGTGCTGGCGGCACGCGGCAGCTCTTCGATGTCGGCGAGCCGCTTGATTCCGCGCTCTATGAACTCTGGGGGTGTCTTGGTGGGAGCCACTTGAATCTCCTTATGTCATTGCCGCCACTTCTGGGCGGGGCGGCGGGTCGGCCCTAAAAGGAGGGGCCAACTCGCATAGGAGATCGGCTCCCCCATCCGGCTGCCGTCAACGCGGACGTAAGCCAGTGGTGGTGGCTCTCTCACCGCTCGCTTGCGTTTCGGGCTGCCGCAGCCATCGGCTGGGGCTCACCCGCACCTTCCTCTGAAGGCCGTCGTGCGCTTGGTTTGAGAAGCCGTCTAACCGGTAGGGTAGCAGCCGCGCATTGCAGCGTATGGACTCTCCCTTGCGGAAAGCGTTGTGAGTGTCGCCCTCCGAGATGCTTGGCATAGACGAAGCCAGCGGCATTGATGCTACGCCGGACGATGCGCGTAGTTCACCGGCTCCTCGACCAACGCGAACACCTTCCCGCTGATCCGATGGTGATGGACGCCAGGTATCTCGCGCAGGCGTTGGGCGAACTTGCCGCTGCTCCACGAGGCCGTCTCGATCCGCCGAGGTCCCTTCAGGCGCGCGACCATCTCAACGGCCGGCAGCAGATCGGTGTCGTGCGTGAACAGCACCGCCACGTCGGCGGCGTCCGTGAGGATAGCCTCGGCGACCGCGAGCGCGAGCTGTACGTCGATGCCCTTCTCGACGGGCGCCCGATCCTTCGCATGGGGCGACGGGTAGCGCAAGGGCCGCAGGCGCGGGACAACGATGGAGCCGCCCTCCTTGACCCATGCCGTTGCCTGGCGCCGGTTCGCGCCGTAGCCCACCGGGTCCCGCGAGGAGCTTGGCAGGCCGCGGTGGACCTCGACGCGCAAGAGTTCTCCAGCGCTCCCACGGCCGTGCCCGGCGGCGAGGACACGGGCTAACTTGAAGGGGCTGAAGTTGCCGCGCTCGTTTGGGAGCTGTCCGAGCCCGAACGCCTCGCGGGCGGCCTTATAGACGTTCTGCCAGTCGATGAAGACCGCAACCCGTGTCGAACCCTCGGCCATAAAAAAGTTTCCCCGCCAGTGCAGCCGTGAGGCCGGACGGCGGGGAGCAATACGAGCAGCATAGCTGCCGCGGCGGCTGCCCGCAACTGGATCGAGGAGCACGGGCCAATCAGCGCCGGGGCTGGCGCGAGCCACTGCGCCCCAAGGTCGTCCGCCCTACCCTCGGATCGGCGGCGCCTTACCACTTTCCTTACCACCCCACCGTTCCCGGCCCTCCCCATCGGGTCGTGGGCACAGAAAAGCCTCGCGTGAGCAGGGCCTTTCTGAAGTGCGCCTGGGGGGAATCGAACCCCCGACCTGCGGCTTGAAAGGCCGCTGCTCTTTGGCACCCCGTAGGTTGCCGTTGACCACTGAGCTACAGGCGCGTCGACCTGGTTGGTTGAGCGCGCATTGTAGATGGATGCGACCCCTGGTGTGGCGGGGGCTCAGCCCTCGACCGCGGCGTACACCTCGTCGAGCAGTTTCGCGCGGTCGGCGAGCTCGAAGCTGTCGGCCAGGCGGCGGTCGACCCGCTCGCGCGACTCGCCGCTGAGGGCCATGTTGAGTGCGACCAGCCGCGCGCTGTCGAGGTCACTGCGCCTCTGCTCCCCTGCCCCCGCGGCGGCCGGGGGGGCGGGGGCCACCTCGGCCGTGGCCGGAGCGGTGGGTGGCGCCTCGTGCTCCTGCTCGGCTGCGGAGACCGAGGCCGGCGGCACCGCCTCGGGCCGCTCCTCGGCCCTGGGGGCCTCCGATTCCTCTGCGCCGGCCCTCAAGCTGAGGGTCAGAGCGTTCAGCTCGCCCTCCACCGCACGCACGCGATCGTGCAGCGCGGCGCTTGCCCGGGCGAGCGCCTGCGCCTCCGCGGCGAGCGCTTGCAGATGCGCGTCCACGATCGCCGGGTCGTGTTCCCGCCGCGCACCGGGGATGTCGTGACGCTCGCTGTTCTCGCGCTCCCTTTGCACTGCGCAAGCGTAGCGGACGGCTCGCGCCGTTCTGCCGCTACGCGGGCGCCTCGGATGGCTCCTCCTCGGGCGCCCGCGTCTCCTCCTCGTGCGCCGGCGTGTCCTCCTGCGGCGGCGCTTCCTCGGCCAGAGCCTCGCGCAGGTCGCGCCGCAGCTCGCGGATCTCGTCGCGCAGCTGCGCGGCGTACTCGAAGCGCAACTCCTCCGCCGCGGCGAGCATCTCCTCCTCGAGCTCCACCGCGAGGCGCTCGAGCTCGTGCGTGGGCATCTCCTTCGCCTTTGTGCGCCCCCGTGCGCCGCTGCGTCGCTGACGGCGCCCGCGGGGGACCTTGGAGTCGCCCTGCAGGAACTCTGCGATGTCCGAGACGCCCTTGACGATCGACGCGGCGGTGATGCCGTGCTGCTCGTTGTACGCGACCTGGATCGCGCGGCGGCGGTCGGTCTCCTCGAGCGCCGCCTTCATCGCCCTCGTCTCCTTGTCGGCGTACATCAGCACCTTGCCGTTGACGTTGCGCGCCGCGCGGCCGATCGTCTGGATCAGCGAGGTCTCCCCGCGCAGGAAGCCCTCCTTGTCGGCGTCGAGGATCGCGACCAGCGAGACCTCGGGCAGGTCGAGGCCCTCGCGCAGCAGGTTGACGCCCACCAGCACGTCGTACTCGCCGAGGCGCAGGTCGCGGATGATCTGGATGCGCTCGAGCGTGTCGATCTCAGAGTGCAGGTAGCGCACCTTGAAGCCCATCTCCAGCAGGTACTGAGTGAGGTCCTCGCTCATCTTCTTCGTCAGCGTCGTGACCAGCACCCGCTCCTGCACGTCCACGCGCGCGCGGATCTCGTTCATCAGGTCGTCGATCTGGTTGCGCGTCGCGCGCACCTGCACCTCCGGGTCCACGACCCCCGTCGGGCGCACGATCTGCTCGACCACCCGGCCCGCCCGGGTGCGCTCGAACTCCCCCGGGGTCGCGGAGACGAACAGCAGCTGCGGGGTGATCTGAAGGAACTCCTCGAAGCGCTGGGGGCGGTTGTCCATCGCGCTCGGCAGGCGGAAGCCGTAGTCCACGAGCGTCTGCTTGCGCGAGCGGTCGCCCTCGTACATCCCCCCCAGCTGCGGCACCGTCTGGTGGGACTCGTCGACGAAGCACACGAAGTCCTTCGGGAAGTAGTCGATCAAGCAGTACGGGCGGTCGCCCGGGCCACGGCCGTCGAGGATCCGCGAGTAGTTCTCGATCCCCGAGCAGAACCCCATCTCGCGCAACATCTCCATGTCGTACTGCGTGCGCTGGCGCAGGCGGTGGCTCTCCAGCAGCTTCCCTTCGCTCTCCAGCTGCGTGCAGCGCTCGTTCAGCTCGGCGCCGATGTCCGCGACCGCCTTTTCGATCGAGCCCTCCCTGACGTTGTAGTGGGTCGCCGGCCAGATCGCCACGTGCTCGAGGTCCTCCTCGATCAGCTCCCCGGTGAGCGGGTCGAAGTGCTGCAGGCGCTCCACTTCGTCGCCGAACAGCGTCGCGCGGTACGCGGTCTCCGCGTAGGCGGGGAAGATCTCGAGCGTCTCCCCCCGCACGCGGAACGTGCCCCGCGCGAGCACCGTGTCGTTGCGGGTGTACTGGATCGCCACCAGTTTGCGCAGCAGCGCGTCGCGGTCCACCTCCTCGCCGCGGCGCAGGATCTGCATGTTCATCTCGTAGACCTCCGGCGAGCCGAGGCCGTAGATGCAGGACACCGACGCCACCACGATCACGTCCCGGCGCGCGAACACCGCCGCCGTCGCCGCGTGGCGCAGGCGGTCCACCTCCTGGTTGATCGCCGAGTCCTTCTCGATGTACAGGTCGCGGCTGGGGACGTACGCCTCGGGCTGGTAGTAGTCGTAATACGAGACGAAGTACTCGACCGCGTTGTCGGGGAAGAACGTGCGGAACTCGTTGCACAACTGCGCCGCGAGCGTCTTGTTGTGCGCGATCACGAGCGCCGGGCGCTGCACCGCCTCGATCACGCCCGCCATCGTCATCGTCTTGCCGGTGCCCGTCGCGCCCAACAGCGTCTGGAAGCGCTCACCGGCCCGCACGCCTTCCGCGAGCCCGGCGATCGCCTTGGGCTGGTCCGCGGTCGGGGTGAAGGCTGTGTCCAGTCGGAACTCGGGCATGGTCGTGAGCCTCCCCACCGTAGCGCCCGCCGGCGCGCCCCGCCGCGGGCTGTGCCGCCCCGGGCACTGCCCCACACCTCAGGCTCTGCGCCCGCCCGGCTCGCCCCGGCTTTTTGCACACCGCCCGGGTCGCCACTGCGAACGCCGCTGGGGCCGCCTCGGGGCGGCCCTCATCAAAAAACTACCTTCGCTGACTGATCCCCAACTGGCTCGGGTACGTCGCCCGGTAGGCCTGCTGGGCGTTCAGCACCCGGCGCACGTATTCGCGGGTCTGGGGGAACGGGATCGCTTCAACCGTCAGCTCGGTTCCGTGTGCGCGCGCGTTGGCGACCCACTCGTCGACGTTCGTCAGGCCCGCGTTGTACGCCGCCACCGCCTCCCACTCGTTGCCTTCGTAGTGTGCCAGCAGGTACCGCAGGTAGTAGCTTCCGTACGCGATGTTGACCGCCGGGCTCGCCAGGTCGGCCGTCTGGAAGGCAACCCCGCCCGAGAGGTGGGCGAGGTACTCCGCCGTGCTCGGGAGGATCTGCATCAAGCCCTCCGCGCCCGCCGGGGAGGGGCGCGGGTCGAACTTGGTCTCAGCGTAAATCACTCCCGCGATCAGCGCCGGGTCGAGGTGCTTCTGCGCGGCCTGTTCGCGGATCGTGCTCGCGTCTCGCAGCGGCAGCGCCAGTTCGTGCACCGCGTGCTCCAGACGCGGGGCGACCACCGCGATCAGCCCCACCCCCACTGCCAGGGCCACCACCGTCCGCAGCACCCGTCTGCGCCGGCCCGGTGGGCGGTGCACGCGCGTGTTCACTCTGACGACGGTGGGGCTGCTCATCGCTTCAGCTTCTCAAGTACCTCCGACAGCTTCCTCTCCAACTCCTGCTCGCTGCCCTCGTTGCGCACTGTGAACGTAGCGCGTCGCGCCTTCTCCTCCTGGGCGAGCTGTCGCGCCGTGCGCTCCCCCTGCAGCTCGTGGCCCCGGGCGGCGGCTCGTTCGCGGCGCAGCTCCTCCGGGGCCACGACCGCCAGCGTCGCGTCGTACAGCCCCTCCATCCCAGCCTCGAACAGCAGCGGAACCTCCACCACCGCCGCCCGCGGCGCCGGCCGCCGCGTGCGCGCCTGCGTGAGCCACTCCCCCACCCGCTCGCCCACCAGCGGCCACGTCAGGGCCTCCAGCCAGCGGCGCTCCCCCTCGTCCGCGAACGCCCGTCGCGCGACCGCCGCGCGGTCCACCACCCCGCCCGGTGCCACCTCCGCGCCCCACCGCTCCACCACCGCTGCGCGTAGGCGCTCGTCGCCCGCGTACAGCTCGTGCACGACCGCGTCCGTCGAGAGCGTCGCCGCCCCCAGGCGCTCCAGGGCCGCCAGCGCGGTCGACTTGCCGGCCCCCATCCCACCGGTCAGCCCGACGAGTGGGACCCCCGGCGGCGCCTGCACGGCCGCGGCGGGTCAGTCCTGGGGGGTGTCGACCGCCGCCGGCACCGGTTCTGGCTCGGGCTCGGGCTCCGGCTCCGGCTCGGAGGCCGGGGTCGCGGCCGCGGCTTCGGGCTGCGCCGGCGTCGGTTCGGGCTCGGACGCCGGGGCCTCAGCTGCGGGCTCGGCCTCAGCCGTCGGCTCCTCGGCGGGTGGCTCCTCGGCCTCTGCGGCGGGCACCTCCTCCACCACACCGGCCTCGGGAGCCTCACCCGCAACCTCAGGCTCCGTCGACGCCGGCTCGGACTCGGAAGACGAAACCTCAGGAGCGACCTCAGCGGCGGCCTCCCCGACGGGCACATCCTCCACGGTACCGGTCTCGGGGGCCTCACTCGCAGGCTCGGGCGCGTGCACCGCCTCGACTCCGACGTGGCCGACCTCGGTCTCTGCGGTAGGCACCTCCTCCACAGCGCCGGCCTCGGGGGCAGGCGCCTCACCCGCGGCCTCGAGCGCGCCGGCCTCCGCGGTACCAGCCTCGGGCGCCGGAGTCTCAGCTGCGGCCCCGGGCTCCACGGCCTCGATGGCGGTGGCGGACGCCGGCGCCTCGGCGGCCTCGGGCGTAGCGTCCTCGGGCGCCGGTGCGTCAGCGGCGGCAGGCGGCACCGCAGGGGCGTCCGCGCGCGGCAGCGGCAGGATTTGGTCCTCGACCCGCTTGGCCGACAGCGACAGGCGCCGGCGCTCGGAGTCGATCTCGAGGATCTTCACCCGGATCTCGTCGCCCGGGTGGACCACCTCGCGCGGGCTTTCCACGTGGTGGACGGCCAGCTCGGAGATGTGCACGAGACCCTCCACGCCGTCGAGGATCTCCACGAACGCCCCGAACGTGACGACCTTCGTGACCGTGCCCTCCAACTCGTCGCCGACGTTGTACGTGTCCACGATCCGCTGCCACGGGTCTTCCTGGGTCTGCTTGAGGCCCAGCGAGATGCGCTGGCGGTCGCGGTCGATGTCGAGCACCTTGACCTGCACGGTGTCGCCGATGTTGAGGATCTCAGAGGGATGGTTGACGTGCGACCACGACAGCTCGGAGATGTGGATCAGGCCGTCGATCCCGTCGAGGTCCACGAACGCGCCGAAGTCCACGATGTTCGAGATCTGCCCTTCGACCACGAGGCCCGGCTGCAGGCGGTCGAGGATCTGCTGGCGCACCTCCTTGCGCTCTTCCTCGAGCACCGCACGGCGCGAGAGCACCACGTTGTTGCGCGAGCGGTTGAGCTCGATCACCTTCGTCTCGATCTTCGTGCCCATGTATTCGTCGAGGTTCGGGACGCGGCGGATGTCCACCAGCGAGGCGGGCAGGAAGCCGCGCACGCCGAGGTCGATGATCAGGCCGCCCTTGACGACCTCGATCACGTTGCCCTCGACCGGCTGCCCCGACTCCGCGGCGGCCTCGATGCGCCGCCACGCTTTCTCAAAGCGGGCGCGCTTCTTGGACATGATCAGGCGGCCGTCCTGGTCCTCCTTGGTGAGGACGATCGCGTCGACCTCCTCGCCGAGCTGTACCTCCTCGCGGGGGTCAACCGACTTGCGGATCGACAGCTCCCCGGAGGGGATCACGCCCTCGGACTTGTAGCCGATGTCCACGAGGACCTCGTCCTTGTCGATGCGCACCACCCGGCCGGTCACGACCTCGCCCTCCTCGAAGGGCTGCATCGTGGCGTCGTAGTTGGGGACGATCTGCCCTTCGACTTCGAGCAGGAGTCCGCCGGACCCCTCGACGACCCGAGCTTCGGGTTTCTCGATCAGCGCTTGCACCGTCCGAAGCCTAGCGCAGCGTCGTGGAGATGAGTGCTCCCGCCTCGCCAGGGGGCGCCCGTCGTGCCGCGCTCGGTCTGGACAGGAGTACCCACCGCCTCGCCGGGGGGCGGCCGTCATGCCGCGCTCCGTGTAGACATCGGCGCCCGTCCACCACCGGATGAGCCGCGCCGCGCCGTGCTCGTACGCGCTCGTATCATGACGAGCGTGCCTGTGCGAGCGACCAAGCGGGGGGCGGCGCGTACCCGCCTGGAGCGCGACTGCGACGTGCTCGTCTGTGGAGCCTCCTTCGCGGGCCTCGCGGTCGCCCGGGAGCTCGCGGGCTCCGGCGCGCGGGTGCTCATGATCGACCGCTACGAGATCGGCGAGCGCCAGACCTCTGCGTGCGCCGTCCCCACCACGTGGCTCGACGCGCTCGGGCTGCGCTCCACGCTGCTGCAGACCTTCGGCGAGCTCGTAGTGCACACCCCTTGGCGGCGCTCCCGCTGGAGGCTCCCGTGGACGTTTTCGACTTTCGACTACCGCGGGCTCTGCGCGCTGCTGTGGGAGCAGGCGCGCACGGAGGGCACCGTCTTCGAGACCGCCACCGTCGAGTCCCGCGAGGGCTTCGCGGTGCGCACCGACCGCGGGGAGCTGCGCGCGCCGCTGATCGTCGACGCGCTCGGCTGGCGCCGGGTGCTCTCGCGCACCGCCGCGATCCAGCCCCCGCGCGCACGGCTCTCGCGAGGCCTGGAGGTGCACCCGCAGGGCTCCGGCGAGGAGATGGAGCTGTGGATCGACCCCCGTTACATCCGCTCGGGCTACTCCTGGAGCTTCCCCGCGGCGGAGGAGATGCGCGTGGGCGTCGGCTCCTTCTGGCCCGCCCACCACGTGCGCGAGCCCACGGTGCGCCTCGCCCGCGAGCTCGGCCTGGGCGAGAGCGGCTACCAGGGCAACTGGATCCCCCACGAGCTGCGCCCCGCGGTCGAGGACGGCGTGTTCTTCGCGGGCGACTCTGCGGGCCACTGCCTGCCGCTCACCGCGGAGGGCATCCGCACCGCGCTGTACTTCGGGTGCGCCTGCGGCCGAGAGCTGCGCGCGGTGCTCGCCGGCTCCTGCACCCGCGAGCGGGCGCTGGCTCGCTACGGCGCGTTCTCTGACGCGCACGCGTGGAAGTTTCGCTCGCTGCTCTTTACCCAGCGCGCCGTCGGGCGTCTGACCCCTTCGCGCGCGGTCACCGCCCTCGCCCGCGCCCTGGAGGATCCGCGCGTGTGCGCCTGGGCGTTCGAGCACTACGGACGGATCGCGCCCGCCTCGTTCGTCGAGCCGCGCACGGGGCGCCCTGTCCCCGGCCGGAGGGCCGCGGCAGCCGCGACTGCTTGAGCTCAGGTCGGCGGATCTCCCCACCCCCCGGGCGTGATCTCCAGGTAGCCCATGTCCACGCGCAGCACGTCCATCGCCCACTCGAAGATCGCGCGGCCGAGCCCGTAGCGGGCCGCGAGCGTCCGCTCGGCCAACGGCTCCTCCTCGAGTGCGAGCATCCTGGCGGTCGCCTCCAGTGGCGCACCGAGCGGCCTGCCGCGCACCGTGCAGGGGGCCACGAGCAGGCGTGGGTCGTTGCGCAGCCGCTTGACCTTGCCGGCGGTGCGGTCAGTGCGAACGTAGAGTTGACCGCCCGCCTCCGCCGCCCACACTGGTGTGGGGACCGGGGTTCCGTCGCGGCGGTAGGTGACCAGCAACGAGCGCTTGCAGCCGCGCACCTCGGCGAGCGAGCCGCTGCGCGGTGCATCGACGACCTCCCTCGCTCCCGGCGGCGTCAGGCGGGCGGTGATGCGCGCGTTGAAGACCGCCGCCGGCAGTCTGCGCTCAGGCCGCGGGTGCGCGGAGGGGCGAGCCGCTGTCACGCCACCTTGCGCAGCCGCGGGCGCGCGGCCTCCACGGCCCGCAGCGCGAGTCGGCTGGCCTCGATGCCACTGGCCCAGGAGACTTCGGCGAGCAGGCCGGGGGCGGCGACCATGTCGCCGGCGAGGTAGACGCCCTCGCCGCGGTCGATGGCCGGCCGATCCTGCCAGGTGCTGCCGGGGAGGTCGAGCGCGCCGGAGCGGGCGTCCATCACCTGGCGGCGGCGCCACGTCTCGCGCGTGCGCCACTCCGTAACCGACTGGTCGATCAGCCGCTCCAGCCGCGCGCCCGCCTGGTCAGCGCTCTCGCCGGGGCGGATCGGCATCTGCGTCTGGATCAGCTCGTGGCCCGCCGGGGCGATCTCGCGATCGGAGGAGGAGTAGCGCCCGATCCAGCCCGCCTCGTCCATGTCGGAGACGATCCACGGGTCGCCGCGACGGCGCGAGAGGCCCACGTCGAGGCACACCGTGCGCCCACTCAGTCCGCTCAGCGGCTCGCCCCCCAGCAGCTCGCTCGCCTGCGCGAGCTCGGTGGCGAGGATCACCGGCGGCTCGGGCAGCGTCTCCACACGGTGGCCGGTCTGCACCTCAACACCCAGTTCGCGCACGCGGCGCTCCAGCGGGGCGACCAACCCGCTCCAGCCGCCGGTGGCGTAGCGGACCACCGTGTTCGGCGGCGGTGTGGAGAGGAACAGGCGCACGGTGCGCTCCCACACGAACGCCGCGGAGAGCTCGCCGGGGTCGTGGTGGAAGGTGTAGACGCCCGCGGCGCAGGAGAGCATCGCGGCGGTGCGCTCGTCGGTGTGGCTCGTAGCCCAGCTGCGGAAGTCGCGCTCGACCGGCGCCTGGCGGCCGCGCAGACGCAGGACCGCCGGGATCGTGCCCAGCGGCGGGGTGCGCTGTACCGAGCCCTGCCAGCGAAAGCGCGCGCCGCCGAGCGGCGGGCGGACGTGGGCGGGCAGCAGGTTGCGCTCCGCCAGCCAGCCCCACAACGGGCCGTCGCTGTAGAGGGCGTGCGGGCCAAGGTTTGCTTTGTACGGCCCGTCGGCGCTGCGCGCTCGTCCGCCGAGCGTGTCGTGCGCCTCCAGCAGGCGCACCTTCGCGCCGCCCTCAGCACATGCGACCGCGGCTGTCAGCCCTGCAAGTCCGCCTCCCACAACGGTGATCTGGCTCATGGTGTCCTCCGGGTCGAGGTTTTGTTTGAGTTCACGCTATATAGCAACTGGCCTACGGTAAAGTTCCAGTTATGCCACCCCGTACAAGACCAGTTGCTGATATGGCAGGTGTAAAGAGACATCTCCCCCCACGACCCGAAAGCGACCAGGATTGGCACGACTGGCTCGGGGGTGGGCCCGGGCGTATCTGGGACGGACAGGGCCGGCGCACCCAACCCGGGGGGCCCGGGCGTGCCTGGGAGGCACAGGGCCGGCTCGCGCAACCCAGAGGCCACGACGGCCCTGAGCTGCTGGTGGAGCTCGACCGCGGAGGCGAGCTGTCGCTGGGAGAGCAGCTCATCGGCGGCATCCGAGAGGCGATTCGCGCGGGGCGCCTGCCGCCGGGTGCGGCGCTGCCCTCGACGCGCGGTCTGGCAGCCGAGCTTGGGGTCTCGCGCGGCGTGGTGAGCGAGGCGTACAGCCAGTTGGCCGCCGAGGGCTATCTCACCACCAGCCAGGGGGCGCCCGTGCGGGTGAGCACCGCGGTGCGGGCCTCCACCCCCCGCGCGCGCGCCCGCTCGCTGCTGCCCACCTTCCCCTACCACTTCCACCCCGGCCTGCCCGACCTCGCGGGCTTTCCCCGCGACCGCTGGCTGCGCTCGCTGCGCGCGGCGCTGCGCGAGTCGCCGCTCGACGCGCTCGGCTACGGCGACCCACGTGGGCACCCCGGGCTGCGCGAAGCGCTCGCCGACTACCTCGGCCGCGTCCGCGGCACCGCGGCCGACACCGAGCACATGACGCTCTGCACCGGCTTCATGCAGGGCTTCTCGCTCGCCTGCCGCGTGCTGCGCGGCCACGGCGTGGATGCCGTCGCGTTGGAGGACCCCGGCTGGCATGTACACCGGCTGATCGCCGAGCAGTCGGGCCTCGCGGTGGTGCCCGTACCCGTCGACGGGGAGGGGCTGCGGGTGAGAGAGCTCGCACGCAGCGACGCCGCCGTGGTCGTGGTAACCCCCGCGCACCAGTTCCCCACCGGGGCGGTGCTCAGCCCCGCCCGCCGGGCCGAGCTGGTCGAGTGGGCCGAGAGCGAGGAGCGGCTGATCGTCGAGGACGACTTCGACGCCGAGTTCCGCTACGACCGCGTGGCGGTCGGCGCCCTGCAGGGGCTCGCCCCCGAGCGGGTCCTATACATCGGCTCGGCCAGCAAGCGCCTCGCGCCCGGAATGCGCCTCGGCTGGATGCTCACCCCCTCGTGGCTGGCGTGGGAGCTCTCCACCACCAAGGCCGTCGAGGACGGCGGTTCGGAGGTCGTGGGACAGCTCGCGCTGCGCGACTTCATCGCCCGCGGCGAGCTCGACCGGCACGTGCGGCGCATGCGCACCCTCTACCAGCGCCGCCGCGAGGCCCTGCTCGCCGCGCTCGCCCGGTGGCTGCCGCAGGCTAGCGCGAGCGGCGCGGCCGCCGGGTTGTTCGAGACGGTGCTGCTGCCCGAGGAGGCCGACGAGCCCGCACTGCTTCAGGCCGCCGCCGAGCGCGGAGTGGGCGCCGAGGGCCTCGCCTGGCACCGCTTCGCCGCGGGCGGACCGCCCGGTCTGGTGCTCGGCTACGGCAACCTCTCCGAGCCGGCACTCGAGCAGGGTGTGCGCCTGCTCGCGGAGGCGTACGCCGCGGTGCGCTGAGAGTCGGGAGGCTCGGTCGATCGTGCCGCGTTACGTTGAGCGCCGGGAGGACCCAGCTCAGTCGATCGTGCCGCGCCCTGGCAAAGTCCCCGGGCGGCTGGGCCTCTACTTGCGCACAACCAGCGCGACCCCGGCGACGAGCAGCACGAGCCCGACGATCCGCTGCAGGCCGATCGGCTGGCGGGCGATCCCCAGCAGGCCGAAGCGGTCGATCGCGACCGAGATGGCGAGCTGGCCGGTGATCACCGCCGCGGTGAGGCCGCTGGCGCCGAGGGTGCGCACGGTGAGGATTGCGACGGTCACGTACGTCGCCCCGAGGAGACCGCCGACGAACGCCCACCAGGGGGGGCGGCTGAGGTCCCCGAAGGAGAGGCTACCGCGGGAGAGGGCGGCGATCGTCACGAGCGCGACTGTGCCGACGATGAACGACAGGCTCGCCGCCTGGATGCTGCCCACCGAGCGTCCCAGACGCGCGTTGATCGGAGCCTGCATCCCCACGAGCACCCCCGCGCCCGCCGCCAGCAGCACGGCCAGCCCGCGGCTCACTTCGCCTCCAGCCAGTTGTGGCCGACCCCGACCTCGACTGCCATCGGAGGCTCGAGCGCCCAGACCCCGACCATCTCGCGCTTGATCAGCTCGCGCGCGGCGGGGACCTCCCCGGGGTCCGCTTCGAAGAGCAGCTCGTCGTGGATCGTGAGGATCAGGCGGCACGTCAGGCCGCTCGTAGCGAGCGCTCCGTGGCAGCGGACCATCGCGAGCTTGATGATGTCGGCCGCGGTGCCCTGCACGACCGTGTTGACCGCCAAGCGCTCGCCAAGGGAGCGCACCTGGAAGTTGCGCGCGCGCAGCTCGGGAATCTGGCGACGACGGCCCCAAAGGGTTGTGACGTGCCCCTCCTCCTTGGCGCGCTCGATGGTGTCGGCCATGAACTGCGCGACACGCGGGAAGCGGGCGAGGTAGGCGTCGATGAACTCCCGGGCCTCCTCACGGGGGATGTTGAGGCGGTCGGCGAGGCCGTAGTCGGAGAGACCGTAGACGATGCCGTAGTTGATCATCTTGGACTTCGCGCGCATCCCGGGGTCGATCTGCTCCGGGGGGACGCCGAAGACCTGCGAGGCCGTAGCGGTGTGGACGTCTTCGGAGCGCGCGAAGATCTCCTTCAGCACCGGCTCCTCGGCGGCGTGGGCGAGCACACGCAGCTCGATCTGGGAGTAGTCCGCGGAGATCAGCACGCGGCCCTCCTCGGCCTCGAAGCAGCCGCGGATCTCGCGGCCCAGCGCAGTGCGGATCGGGACGTTCTGCATGTTGGGGTTGGTCGAGGAGAGGCGCCCCGTCTGGGCGACCGCCTGCAGGAAGGTCGTATGGATTCGCGAGCGCTCGTCGGCCTGGCCGGGGAGCACGTCGAAGTAGGTCTTGATCAGCGTCGAGAGCTCGCGCCAGCGCTCGATCTTGGGCACGATCACATGCTCGGAGCGGATCGCCTGGAGCACGCGCGCGTCGGTCGAGTAGCCGATCTTGCCGCGCCGCTTGCGCGAGAGGCCGAGCTTCTCGAACAGGATCTCCCCGAGCTGCTGGGGGGAGGCGATCAGGAACTCCTCGTCGGCGAGCGCGAAGATTTCCTGTTCGAGCTCGGCGATCTCCTCGCGCACGCGCGTGGAGACCTCCTGCAGGCGGGGCACGTTGAGGCGCACCCCGGCGAGCTCCATCGCCCGTAGCACCCCCACGAGCGGCAGCTCAATGTCGCGCATCAACCCCTCCAGACCCCGCTCTGCGATCTGCTCGCGCTGCCACGCCGCGAGCGCCCCCACGAGCAGCGCCTCGCCGGCCGCAGGGACCGAAGCCGGGAGACACCGGCCTGCGGCCGGAATCCCCGTTTCGGCCAGCACGTCGGCTGCCAGGCCGCGCTCCTCGCAGAGCTCTGCGAAGGGGTACCCGCGCCGCGCGGGCTCCAGCAGGTAGGCGCCGAGCATCGTGTCGTGGATGAGGCCCGGCGGCACGAGCCCGAGGGCCTTCGCGTCGTGTACGACCACAGGCAGCTCCCCGCAGACGGCGGACACCTCCTCAGGACCCTCGCAGTCACCGCAGAGGACCTCGGGAAGCACGGCGCCCGCCGCGCCGGCCCCCCTCGCGCCCTTCGCAGCCTTCGCGCCCTTCGCGGCCGCGATGCTCGCGCCACCGCCCCCCTGAGCGAGCGTGACCGCAAAGCGCCAGCCGGCGCCCTCCGCGAACAACACGCCCTCTGGCGTCTCGGGGGGCCGCACGGAGAGACACAGCTCCGGCGGCTCCGGACCGACAGCGGCGGCGGCAAGCGCGGGGATGTCCGCGACCGCCCCTGCGCGCACGCGCCCGGAGAGCCGCACCTCCGTCGGGCCGGCGGGCACCGCCTGCTGCCCCTCGCCGAGCGCCTCTTCCAGGCGGCGCAGGGGGTCGCGCAGCTCGTACTCGCGGAAGACCTCGCGCAGCCGCGAGCGGTCGGGCTCGCGGGCGGCCTCGGCGGTGGGGTCGAGGTCGAGCGCGACGGCGCGGTCGACGGTCGCTAGGCGCTTGGAGACCCGAGCGTCCTCAGCGTGCTCGCGCAGGTTCTGTTTGCGCTTCGCGCCAGAGATGTCGGGGATGTGGGCGAGCACCTCCTCCAGGGGGCCGTAGCGCTGGATCAGGTCGGAGGCGGTCTTGTCACCGATCCCCGGCACCCCGGGGATGTTGTCGGAGGTGTCACCCTTCAGGCCGTAGAAGTCGGGGATCAGCTCCGGGGGGATGCCGTAGCGGTCGAGCACCGCCTGGCGGTCGTAGACCTTGGTGTCGGTGATGCCCCGTGCGGTGGCCATCACCTCGATGAGGCCGCCCTCGTCGATCAACTGGAAGACGTCGCGGTCACCGGTCACGATCGTCACCGGGACCGGGGGGTCGGCGGCGAGCGCGCGCGCGGCGAGCGAGGCGATCACGTCGTCGGCCTCGTACCCCTCGACCTTCACGTTGCTGTAGCCGAACGCCTCCACCAGCGGTTCCATCGCGGGCCACTGCTGCTTGAGCAGGTCCGGGCGCGAGCGGCGCTGGGCCTTGTACTCGGGAAACAGCTCCGTGCGCCCGGAGGTGCCGGCGTCCCACGCGACGACCGTGGGGCAGACGCCGTACTCGGTGACGATCTTGACGAGCATCGAGGCGAACCCGAAGATCGCGTTGGTGGGCACCCCCGTGGAGGTCGCGATCGACTCGGGCAGCGCGAAGAAGGCGCGGTAGACGAGCGAGGGCCCGTCGATCAGGAAGAGGCGCCGTCCAGCCTCCGCCGCAGGGGCCGAGGGGGCTGTCGCGCGTGTGGCCACGACGGAGCACTTTAGGGCCTCTCCCGGCAGGCCCGCACACCTGAATGCGGCCGATTGCCTTCGTGAGGCTTCATCCCTCCGGAACCCGTCACCGGTTGGACCCACCAAGCCTTCGGGTGGGCGGGCTCCGATCCATCGCCTCACTCGACCCTCGACCGCCCCAGACGCACGTTCCTCCCGGGAGGGCCCACGCGCAGCACGGCGGGCGCGCGCGGCACCAGGACGACGCCATAAGATGGCTGCCCCTCGACCGGACAGGAGCCGACACACGTGAACGTCACCCCCAGCGCGCAGTACCGCCTCACGATCCGCGTGAAGCTGGATGACGCCCAGGGCGCCCTGCTGGGGTCCGTGACGGCGGGGATCGGCGAGCAGGGCGGGGTCGTGGTGGCGGTGGACCCCGTGGAGGTGGACGCGGAGGGCAGTGTGCGCGACATCGTGGTGGACGCCGCCAACCGCGAACACTGGGGCCGCATCCTGACAGCGATCGAGGCGGTCGCGGGCGTGGAGGTGGTAGACACCACTGACCGCACGTTCCTGCTGCACGTGGGCGGCAAGATCGAGCAGCACAACAAGCACCAGCTGAAGACGCGCGACGACCTCTCGATGGTCTACACCCCGGGCGTCGCGCGGGTGTGCATCGCGATCCGCGACGACCCTGACAAGGCGGCCCAGTACACGATCAAGCGCAACACCGTGGCGGTCGTCTCCGACGGCACCGCGGTGCTCGGGCTCGGCGACATCGGCCCCGCGGCGGCGATGCCGGTGATGGAGGGCAAGGCGTGCCTGTTCAAGGAGTTCGCCGGCGTCGACGCGTTCCCGATCTGCCTCGACACGAAGGACCCCGACGAGATCGTGCGCGCCGTGAAGCTGATCGCCCCAGGGTTCGGGGGGATCAACCTCGAGGACATCTCCGCGCCGCGGTGCTTCGAGATCGAGGAGCGCCTCAAGGAGGAGCTCGAGATCCCGGTCTTCCACGACGACCAGCACGGCACCGCGGTCGTGGTGATGGCGGCGCTGCTGAACGCGGTGAAGCTCACCGGCCACCGCCTGGAGGACCTGCGCGTGCTGGTCATCGGCCTCGGCGCCGCGGGGATCGCGGTGACGAAGATCCTGCGCGAGGCGGGCGTCACCAACATCGTCGGTGCCGACTCGCGGGGGGCGCTGCACGTGCGCCGCGAGGACTACCTCGACGGGACGATGAACCCCGTGAAGCGGTGGTTCGCGGAGGTCACCAACCCCGAGTGCCGCGCGGGCGCCCCCGCGGACGTGATCGAGGGCGCCGACCTGCTGATCGGGGTCTCCGGCGCGCGGGCGCTGCCGGCGGAGGCGCTCGCGCGGATGAGCGAGAACGCGATGGTGTTCGCGATGGCCAACCCCAACCCCGAGGTCGTCCCCGAGGAAGCCGCGCCGTACGTGCGCATCATGGCAACCGGCCGCTCGGACTACCCCAACCAGATCAACAACGTGCTGTGCTTCCCAGGGATCTTCCGCGGCGCGCTGGACGTGCGCGCCCGCGCGATCACTGAGGAGATGAAGATGGCCGCCGCCCGCGCGATCGCGGCGATCGTCCCCGAGGAGGAGTTGCGCGAGGACTACATCATCCCCTCCGTCTTCAACCGCGACGTCGCCCCCGCGGTGGCCGCGGCAGTGGCCGACCAGGCGCGCGCCAGCGGCATGGCGCTCGCGGGCCAGGAGGTCGGATTCGCGCAGGGCGACACGGCCACCAGCACGCCCACCGCGGCGTGAGGTCATGCGGGTCACCGTCACCGGCGCGACGGGTCTGATCGGGACCACGCTCGTCGCGCGGTTGCTGGCCGACGGCGCCGAGGTCACGGTGCTCACGCGCGACCCCGCCCGGGCGGAGGCGACGCTCGGCGTGCAGGCGGCAGATGGGCGCGGCGCGCAGGGAGGAGCAGAGCACGGCGTGCAGGCCGGAGCAGGGCGCGGCGTGCAGGCGGTGGCCTGGGACCTGCTGAACGAACGGGCGCCGGCGCAGGCACTGGAGGGACGCGACGCGGTGGTGCACCTCGCAGGAGAGAACGTCGCCCAGCGGTGGACGGCGAGCGCGAAGCGGGCGATCCGCGAGAGCCGCGTGATCGGCACGCGCCACCTCGTGGAGGGGCTACGGGAGTGCAGCGAGGGCAGACCGAAGGTCCTGGTGAGCGCCTCGGCGGTCGGCTACTACGGTGCGCACGGAGAGGAGCCGCTGGACGAGGAGGCGCCCCCGGGGCACGAGTTCCTGGGGGAGGTGTGCGTCGCGTGGGAGGCGCAGGCGCGCGCGGCGCAGGAGCTCGGGGTGCGCACGGTGCAGGTGCGCACCGGCGTGGTGCTCGACCGCCGCGGGGGGGCGCTCGCGAAGATGCTGCCCCCCTTCCGCCTCGGGCTGGGCGGCCCGGTCGCGGGCGGGCGTCAGTACGTGTCGTGGGTACACGTGGAGGACCTCGTCGGCATCGTGTCCACCGCACTCGCCGACGAGCGGTGGTCGGGCCCGATCAACGGGACGGCCCCCGAGCCGGTCACCAACCGCGAGCTCTCACGGGCGCTCGGCCACGCGCTACACCGCCCCGCGCTGCTACCGGTGCCAGGCGTGGCGCTGCGAGCGCTCTACGGCGAGATGGCACAGGTCGTAACTACAGGAGCGCGCGTGCTGCCCGTCAAGCCCCTAGTCCTAGGTTACGAGTTCCGCTACGCCCACCTGGACGAAGCACTGAGCGCCGCGCTCGGTCAGTCCGCGGGCGGCAGCTGAAAGGTCCGGTAGAACACCAGCCGCCCCCCCTCGACGCGGTCGACGGCGTAGCGCGAAAGCGTGGTGTCGCCGTCGGCGAGCACCGAGTAGCGTCCCAGCACCGAGTCGCGGTCGCGGATCGCGAAGAACTGGTGGATCACGGCGGCGCGGTCGTCGCCGTGGCGCCCGGCTCGACGGATCGTGAGCAACACGACGCTCATTGCCTCGTACCCGTACAGCGCGTAGGACCCGGGCGCCTGGTGAAAGCGCCGCTGGTAGGCCGCCAGGACCTGCTGGGCCGGGGCAGGGTACAGCGAGAGGGGCAGCAGCGGGGTGGCCAGGTACGTGTGGGCCGCGGCGGAGCCGAGCTGCGCGGCGAAGGCCGGTTCGGCGAGCGCGGAGGTGCCGAGCAGGCGCAGGTGCGAGTCGGCCCCGTGCAGCTGCTGCCACAGCGCAACGGTTCCGGAGCCCGGCGCGCCGCTGAAGAACACCGCGCGGGCGCCACTTTCGAGCACCTTCTGGACCACGCTGGAGAATTCCGTGGTGCCTTCGGTGTCGAGCTGTTCTTCGCCGACGACGGCAAGGCCGGCGCGCCGGGCGTCTTCGGCGAACAGCTCCGCAAGCGGCAGGTTGAGAGGGTCCTGGTCCTCGAGCACGTACACCCGCCGCAGGTGCAGCGCGCGCGCCAGCCTCACCTGGGCCGCGGCCTGCACCTGGTCGCCGGGCACCAGGCGGCCGAAGGTGCGCTGCCCGGTGAGGTAGAAGCGGTAGGGCTCGTCCTGGCCGGCGTCGAGCGAGGAGGTCAGCCCCTCGTAGGGGCTCCCTGGGCTCACCTGGAGGATCCCCGCGGCGTTGGTCAGCGGCAGCGAGACGGCGGACGCGGCCGAGTCGAGGTCGCCGAGGTAGGCGAT
Organism: uncultured Solirubrobacterales bacterium; assembly: GCA_963701215.1. Lineage (GTDB taxonomy): Bacteria > Actinomycetota > Thermoleophilia > Solirubrobacterales > Solirubrobacteraceae > Palsa-744. The sequence continues at coordinate 1,200,364 of OY969580.1, read as the reverse complement.
CGTGGAGGTGTCCTGGGCGGCGACGCGAGCGTACGTGGCGGTGATCCCCGGGTCCGCTTCGCCGGTCTTGGGGTTGGCGTCGTCGAGCGAGGCGTAGTCGATCCTGAAGCGCCCCACGCGCCCGCCGGCCTGGGCGAGAGCGAGCTTCTCACCGTCGATGATCTGCTGGGAGGCAGAGGCGGAGGGACCCTCGAGCGGGAGGCTGGAGTAGACGGTCAGCTCGTTGCCGGGGGTGGTGGAGGCAGTGGACACCCCAACCCCGCCACAGCCGCTGAGGGCAGGGAGCGCCAGCAGCGCTAGCAGCACCGCCGCGAGCGGCACGAGGGCGCGTGCGCGGACGCGGGACCCGAACGAGTCGAGACGGAGCCAGCGCGCACGCACCGGCAGGCTCAGGCGCCGCTGCGGCGGCGGCCGGGCAGGTAGCCGGAGAGGATCCGCACACAGGCGCCGACGAGCATGATGGCCGCGGCGAGCATGAACGCGTCGAACCCCTTGGCGCCCAGCGCCCACAGCACAATCCACACAACGAGGCCGGCGGTGACGGTCAGGATCAATCCCATCGCTCGCGCATCCTACCGGCCGCGCGGGCGGGTTGCACGGGTAGACGCTCCTGGCCGGTCAGGACTCCAACCCCGCGGCCAACTCGGCGACGAGCGCCCCGACCGCCCCAGCGGGATCGGCGGACTCCCCCGCGGCGCGCACGAGGCGGCTGCCCACGATCACCCCGTCGGCCCCCGCGTCGGCCGCCTGGCGAGCCTGCGCGGGCGTGGAGATCCCGAAGCCGAGTGCGACCGGCACGGAGGTGGCGGCCCGCGCACGGGCGACCACCTCGGCGAAGCTCTCCGCGAGCGCCGCGCGCTCCCCGGTGGTGCCGACGACCGAGACGGTGTACAGGAACCCCCGCGCGCGGGACCCGATCTGCGCGAGGCGCGCCGGCGGGGTGGTGGGCGCGACGAGCGGCACGAGCGCGAGGCCGTGCGCGTCACACGCGGCGAGCACCTCACCGGCCTCCTCAAAGGGCAGGTCGGGCACGATCAGCCCACACGCCCCCGTGCGCGCGAGACGCTCCACGAAAGCACCGGCGCCGGGCGCGAGCACCATGTTCGCGTAACACATCAACACGACCGGCACCGCCGGGGCGAGCGCACGCGCGACCTCCAGCACCCCGGCGAGCGAGGCCCCCGCGGCGAGCGCACGGGTCGCGGCCGCGTGGATCACGGGTCCGTCGGCGAGCGGGTCGGAGTAGGGCACGCCGAGCTCGAGGACGTCGGCGCCGGCCTGCACGCACGCCTCGCCGATGCGCACGGAGTCGGCGAGCGTGGGGTAGCCGCCCATCAGGTAGGGCATCAGCGCCGCCGCACGCCCCTCGCGTGCCGCGCCTGCGAACGCCGCGGAGAGGCGGTCCGTGCCGGACCCGCCGTCACCGCGCTGCGAACGCCCCTCGCGCCCAGCGCCACCTGAAGCGGCAGAGCCGCGGTCCGTGCCGGACGCGGGGTTTCCACGCTGCGAACGCCGCTCGCTGGAGCCCGGCAGGGCGGAAGCTCCTCCCAACTCCTCCCCCAGGGGGTCAGCCGCGCTCATGACCGCGCAAGAACCTCGGCCAGGTCCTTGTCCCCGCGCCCGGAGAGGCACACGAGGTCGAGGTCCCCATCGGGCTGTGCGAGCGTCCACGCGAGCGCGTGCGCGGTCTCCAGAGCGGGGATGATGCCCTCCGTGCGGGCGAGCTCTCCGAAGGCGGCGAGCGCGTCGCGGTCGGTGACGGCCACGTAGCGCGCGCGGCCGCAGTCGCGCAGGTGCGCGTGCTGCGGGCCGGTGCCGGGGTAGTCGAGGCCCGCGGAGACCGAGTGCGCCTCGACGATCTGGCCCTCCTCGTCCTGCAGCACCGCCGAGAGCGCGCCGTGCAACACCCCCGCGCGGCCACCCACGGTGAGCGGGGCGCCGTGGCGCGGAGTGTCGATCCCCTCCCCCCGGCCTCCACCCCGATCAGCTGCACGTGGGCGTCGTCGAGGAACGCGGTGAAGACGCCCAGCGCGTTGGAGCCCCCGCCCACGCACGCGATTACGCGCGTGGGGAGGCGCCCCTCGCGCTCCAGCAGCTGTGCCCGGGCCTCGTCGCCGATCACTCGCTGCAGATCGCGCACCAGCGCGGGGTAGGGCGCGGGGCCCACCACGGAGCCGATCACGTAGTGGGTGTCCGCCACGTTGGTCACCCAGTCGCGGATCGCCGCGGAGGTGGCCTCCTTGAGCGTGCGCGCACCCGCGTCCACCTCGTGCACGGTGGCACCCAGCAGCTCCATGCGCTGCACGTTGGGGCGCTGGCGGCGCGTGTCCTCGGCGCCCATGTAGATCTCGCACTCCAGGTCCAGCAGCGCGCAGACCGTGGCGGTCGCCACCCCGTGCTGGCCCGCGCCGGTCTCCGCGATGATCCGCCGCTTGCCCATCCGCCGTGCCAACAGCGCCTGGCCGAGCGCGTTGTTGAGCTTGTGCGAGCCCGTGTGGTTGAGGTCCTCGCGCTTGAGGTACACCAGCCGCCCCAGTCGCTCGGAGAGCCGCCCCGCGCAGTACAGCGGGGTGGGGCGCCCCGCGAAGTCGCGCAGCAGGCCGTCGAGCTCCGACCGGTAGCCCGGGTCCGCCCGGGCGGCCACCCACGCCTGCTCGAGCTCCGCAAGCGCGGGCATCAGCGTCTCGGGGACGTACTGCCCCCCGTACCGTCCAAAGCGGTGCTCGATGGTGCTCACGCGGGCGAGGTTACCGGGGGGTGGTGGAGTTTGGATGGGCTTCCGCCCTCGCGGGCTCCAGCGAGCGGCGTTCGCAGCGAGGGGGTAGGGCGTGGTGCACGGTCCTGGCGTCCAACCTTGCGGGCTGCCGTGAGCGGCGTTCGCAGCGCGGGAAGGGGGCGCAGTGCATGGACCAGGCCGCCCTCACGCGGGGATACCCACCGTCGCGGGCCCCTGCACCGCGGCGAAGAATGCCCGCAGGCGTTCGGGGTCCTTCTGGCCAGGCGCGGCCTCGGTGCCGGAGGCCGTGTCCAGAGCGAACGGCCTCGCGCGGTGTCCCTGACGGGTGGCCGCGAGGATCGCCTCGGCGGCGTTCTCCGGCCCGAGGCCCCCGCTCAGGATCAGCGGCACACCCGAGCGTCGCACGGCGAGCAGGCTCCAGTCGAACGCCTCACCGGTCCCTCCGCGCAGCTGCTGCTTGCCGGGTGTGGAGGAGCGCGCGTCGAGCAGGTGAAAGTCGGTGTGGAAGCGCTCCACGTCGCGCACCTCCCCGACTGAGGCCACCTGCACCGCCTTGATGACCCGCGCGCCCGTGCGGTGCCCCGCCTCCGCGCAGTACGCAGGCCCCTCGTCGCCGTGCAGCTGCAGCATCGTCAACCCGAGCTCGTCGGCGGTCTGGACGACGTCGTCCAGCGGAGCGTTGACGAACACCCCGCACACCTCCACCCGGCGGCGCAGAGCGGTGGCGATGCGCAGCGCCTCCTCGGCGGAGCACGCGCGGGGGGAGCCCTCGTAGAAGATCAGGCCCACCGCCCACGCCCCGAGCTCCACCGCGAGCTCGGCGTCGGCAAGGCGGGTGATACCACAGACCTTGACTCGGGGGACGGCGTCAGACATAGGCCCACGGTAGCGGGCGGCCGGGCCCTTGACGAGGAAGCGCCCGCTGCGCGGGCGCTTCGAGGAGTCAGCAATCTGCTCTCTAGCCAACCTGGTGCCTAGCGCAACGAGACGGTCCTCAGCTATTCCGGCGTGGAGGGGTTGGGGATCGAGTTGGGGCGCTCGCCGAGCGTGACCGTGAGGGTCTTCTTGGTGTAGCCGCCGCTGCCCGACGCGCGCCACAGTTCGAGCGTGATGGAGTCGCCGGGCTTCTTGTTGCCGATCACTTCGGCGAGGTCTTCGGAGCTCGTGACCGGCTTGCCGTCGACCCCCACGATGATGTCCCCACCGACGGAGATTTCGTTGCCGTTGATCTTCGCTTCGATGTTGCCGGCGTGGATGCCAGCCTTGGCGGCGGCGGTGCCGGCTTCGACTTTCTCGACCATCGCGCCGCTCTTGGTGGGCAGGTTCAGGCTGGAGAGCGACCCGTCGACGGTGATCGTGGAGACGCCGAGGTAGGCGCCGCGGATCGTGCCGCCTTTCTCGAGTTCGGGCAACTCGGACTTGGCGGTGTCGATCGGCACCGCGAAGCCGATGCCGACGTTGCCATCGCCGCTGCCGCCGGTCTCGATCTGGGAGTTGATGCCGATCACTTCACCCGTGGCGTTGAGCAGCGGACCGCCGGAGTTGCCGGGGTTGATCGGAGCGTCGGTCTGCAGGACGTTGTCGATCGTGAAGCCGTTGGGGGCGGTGATCTGGCGCTGCAGCGCGGAGATCACGCCGGTGGTGAGCGTGCGGCTGAGCCCGAAGGGGTTGCCGATCGCGAGCACCGGTTCGCCGACCTCGACGGCGGAGGAGTTGCCGAGCGTGAGCGCGTGCAGGGTGAGCCCTTCGGTGGGGATGCGCAGCACCGCGAGGTCCTGGGAGGGGTTTTTGCCGACCACGCGCGCTTCGACGGTCTTGCCGTGTTCGAAGCTGACGGTGACCTTTACGGCATTCTCGACCACGTGCCAGTTGGTGAGGATGGTGCCGTTGGAGTTGATCACGAACCCGGAGCCCGTGGCGATGCCCTGCTGCTGGGATTCGCCGAAGCCGAAGGGCGATTCGCTCTGGCGCACGATCGTGGAGGTCACGTAGGCCACCGAGGGTGCGGTGCGCTCGTAGATTTCGTGGGCGTTGGGTGTGAGCTCCTTGAAGTCACCCGCCTTGGAGGAGGGGGTGGTGGTGGAGGCCACCGGCGCGGCAGCCTGGACCTGGGTGATGGTCTTCTGCGTGGAGCCGAGGCCGCCGGCGGCGGCGATCACGGCAACCACGACGCCGCCCCCGACGAGGGCGGAGAGGAAGGGGATGGCGTAGAGGCGTTTCATCGCGAGGTGGTGGTGGGTGAGCAGGCGATCGTAGGCGAGGAGGCGATCGTGAGAAGAGCGGTCGGTATGAGTGTGGGAAGCGCGGTCATCATGAGCACAGGATGAGCGGTCGCGATGAAGGCGATCTAAAGGGCAGCCCTGGTGTCGCTAAACCTCCAGACCCTTCGGCCGGATGGCACAGCGCCGGGCTCGGAGCGGTTGAGCTTCGGAGCGGTTGAGCTTGGCAGTCTAGAAGGACTCCGCACTGCTCCGTCTCACGGCCTCCTTAGCATCGGGGGCGAGCGACAACAGCTCCCGCAACGCGGCCTCAGGGTCGGGGGCGCGCATCAGCGTCTCGCCCACCAGCACCCCTCGCACTCCCCGCTGCTCCAGGCGCCGCAGCTGCTCGCGGCCGGCGATCCCCGACTCCGAGACCACCGCGACCCCGTCGGGGATCTCGCCGAGCAGCGCGAACGTGCGCTCGACGTCTACCGTGAAGTCGCGCAGATCGCGGTTGTTGATCCCGATCAGCTCGGCCCCCAGCTCCAAGGCGCGGTGCAGCTCCGGGCGGTCGTGCACCTCGACGAGCGCATCGAGGCCCAGCTCACGAGCCGCGTCGTGCAGAGAGCGCAGCGTGGGCTGGTCCAGCGCCGCCACGATCAGCAGCACCGCGTCCGCCCCGGCCGCGCGGGCCTCTTGCAGCTGGTAAGGGTCGATGATGAAGTCCTTGCGCAGCACCGGCAGCACGCACGCGGCCCGGGCCACGCGCAGATCCTCCAGGGAGCCGTCGAAGTGGGGGCCCTCGGTGAGGATCGACACGGCGGCGGCCCCGCCGCGGGCGTAAGCACTCACGAGCTCGCGCACCTCCGGGCGCTCTCGCAGCGGCCCGGCGGAGGGGGAGCGTCGCTTGAACTCGGCGATCACTGCGATGCCAGGACCCGTGAGGGCCTCGCGGAAGCAGCCCTCGCGGGGGGGCGTGGCGACCTGCTCCCGGTCGTCCCCCCGCTGAGGCACCAGCTTCTCCAGGGGCGCATCGCGCTTGCGCCGGACGACCTCCTCTCGTGTGGAGGCGAGGATGCGCTCCAGCACGGTCGGTACGCCTACCCCGACGGAACCGCTGGGGGAGCCAGTGGCGCTCACCGGATCGCCTCCGCGCCGCTGCGCTGGTCGCACGCGCTCGAGGAGCTCCGAACGCAGGTCGCGTTCACGGGGCCACCTCGGCCGGGGCGTGCCGGAGAGTGGCCTGCACGTAGCCCTCCAACGCCCTGGCGGCGGCCCCGTCGGCGAGCGCGGCGCGGGCGGCCTGCACCCCCTCGGCGAGTGTGGGGACGGCCCCGGCGGCGTAGATGGCGGCGCCAGCGTTGACGAGGGCGAGGTCGGTTCGAGGCCCGCCCACCCCGTCCGCCCCATCCACTCCGCCCACTCCGTCCTCGCCCTGGAGGATGGCGCGGGTGACGGCAGCGTTCTCGGCTGGCGTGCCTCCCTGCAGCGCGGGGTCCGACGGAGCGCCTGGCACGATCCCGAGCTCCTCGGGGCTGACCGTGTACCGGCGGAGGTCGGGGCCGTTGACCTCCACGACGTGGGTGGGAGCGCAGCTCGAGACCTCGTCGAGCCCGTCCTCACCGGAGACCACCAGTGCGCGCGTCGCCCCGAGCAGCGCGAGCGCCCCGGCGACAACCTCCAGGAAGCGGGGTTCGGAGACCCCGATCAGCTGGCGGGTGGCCCCGGCGGGGTTGGTGAGCGGGCCGAGCAGGTTGAAGGCCGTACGCACCGCGAGCTCGCGGCGCACCGGCACCACGAAGCGGGTGGCCCGGTGGTGGGCGGGGGCGAACATGAAGCCGAAGCCGGCCTCCTCGATGCAGCCCGCCACGCCGTCGGGGTCGAGGTCGATGCGGGCGCCGAGCGCCTCCAGCAGGTCGGCCGAGCCCGAGGGCCCAGTGGCGGAGCGGTTACCGTGCTTGGCCACCGCGCAGCCCGCGCCGGCGGCGATCAGCGCAGCGGTGGTGGAGACGTTGAAGGTCCGCCGCCCCCCGCCGGTGCCGGCGGTGTCGAGCAGGTCCTCGCGCCTGGTGGACACGTGAGCGGCGAGCTCGCGCATCGTTCGCGCCAGCCCGGCGAGCTCCTGCACCGTCTCCCCCTTGGTGCGCAGCGCGATCAGGAAGCCCGCGATCTGGGTCTCGGAGACCTCGCCGCGCATGATCTCCGCGAGCACCTCCGCGGCCTGCTGCTCGGAGAGGTCCTCGCGCGAGGCGAGCGTGTCGATGGCGCGCGTGAGGATCGGGTTGGGCATCAGGCGAGGAAGTTCTTCAACAACACCTTGCCCTCGTCGGTGAGCACCGACTCGGGGTGGAACTGCACACCCTCCGCCGGCAGCTCCCGGTGGCGCAGGGCCATCAGCACGCCCCCGCCGTGCGCGGAGGCCTCCAGGCAGTCGGGCAGCTCCGGGTCCACCACCAGCGAGTGGTAGCGCCCCACCTCCAGCGGACAGGAGAGCCCCCGGAAGATCGTGCGGCCGTCGTGCTCGATCGTGGTTGCCTTGCCGTGCACCGGGGACAGCAGGCTGACGCTCCCCCCGAACGCCTGCGCCATGGCCTGGTGGCCGAGGCACACCCCGAGCGTGGGGACGCCGGCCTCGGGCATCCGGCGCACGACCTCCAGGGAGATCCCGGCCTCGTTGGGAGTGCACGGCCCCGGGGAGACGACGCAGCGCTCGTAGCCCCCCGCGAGCAGCTCCTCCACGGTGGCGCGGTCGTTGCGCACCGTGTCCACCTGCGCCCCCAGCTCGCCCAGGTACTGCACGAGGTTGTAGGTGAACGAGTCGTAGTTGTCGATCATCAGCACGCGCATGTCTTGACTCCTGGGCGGACTCTCGCCCCGTTGGACTCACACCACCATGAGCGCGCAGATGGATTAGATCCCGCCCACCCAGGACGCAGTGAGGGAAGTGTGCTTGGCACACGACCGATCGAGGACGCTGGCCGAAACGGGGACCGATTGGGGAGACACTCGCTTCGCTCGCATCCCCAAATCGGCCAGCGCCGAAGGCGCGTGTCACCCGGCTTCGGTCCAGCGCCGCCATGCGCGCTCATGGCAGCGCCGCCATGCGCCCTCATGGCCAGTTCGGCTGGGCCGCGGCTAGCTCGACGGCGCGCATCACCGCGCGGGCCTTGGCGAGGGACTCCTCGTACTCGTACGCGGGCTTGGCGTCGGCGACGGTGCCGCCGCCGGCCTGCACGTAGGCGCGGCCGTCCTTGACGACGAAGGTGCGAATGTGAATGCACGTGTCCAGGTCCCCGGTGTAGGAGAGGTAGCCGATCGCGCCGCCGTAGCCGCCGCGCTTGACGGACTCAAGCTCGTCGATGATCTGCATCGCGCGCACCTTCGGGGCACCCGAAAGGGTGCCGGCTGGCAGCACCGAGCGCAGGGCGTCCATCGGAGTGATCCCCTCGCGCAGGCGACCGTCGACGGTAGAGACGATGTGCATGACGTGGGAGTACGTCTCCACCGCCATGAACGTCTGCACCTCCACGCTGCCGAACTCGCACACGCGGCCGAGGTCGTTGCGCCCAAGGTCCACGAGCATCACGTGCTCAGCGCGCTCCTTCTCGTCGGCGAGCAGCTCCTGCGCGATCCGGCGGTCCTCCTCGGCGCTCGCCCCACGCGGACGGGTGCCGGCGATCGGGCAGGTGGAGACGGTGCGGCCGGTCACCGTCAGCAGCGGCTCGGGGCTCGCACCGGCGACCTGGAAGTCGCCGAAGTCCAGGAAGTACATATAGGGGCTGGGGTTGACCGCGCGCAGGCCGCGGTACACCGAGAAGGCGTCCTGCTCGATCGGCGCTGACCACCGCTGAGAGGGCACGACCTGGAAGGCGTCGCCCGCGTACACGTACTCGATGATGCGCGCCACCATCGCTTCGAACTGCAAGCGCTCCATTTCGGGCTCGAACACCGGCGGGCGGTGCTCGCGTGGCCGCGAACGCGCAGCCTCCTGAGGGAGCGGGCCGTCCAGCGCGGCGCGCACCTGCGCGATCGTGGCGCTCGCTCGCGCGTAGGCGCGCTCGAAGTCCTCCCCCTCGACGCCCGTCCCCTCGCCGTCCCTCTCGACGTACGCGTGTGCGAGCACGGTGAGCGTGTGCATGAGGTGGTCGAACACCACGACCACGTCGGAGAGCATCAGCGCCATGTCGGGCAGGCCGAGCGGGTCCGGGTTGGGCTCCCCGAGCGGCTCGACGGCGCGCACTAGGTCGTAGCCGAAGAAGCCGACGGCGCCCCCGGCGAAGTGCGGCAGCTCGGGCAGCGGCGCCTGGCGGTAGGGGGCCAGCGCAGCTGCGGCGTACGCGTAGGGGTCACCGGGGTCACCCAGCGACCAGCGGACCACCGCGCGGGGGCGGATGCCAATGAACGAGTAGCGGCCCATTCGCTGGCCCTGTTCGGCGGACTCCAGCAGGAACGCAGGCTCCTCGGGGGCGAGCCCGCGGAGCTTGAGGAACGCGGAGACGGGGGTCTCGCAGTCAGCGATGAAGGTGTGGCGCAGGGGGATCAGGTTGTACTCACGCGCGAGCTCCCGCGCGCGCTCGAGCGTCGGCTCGATCTCGAGGTCCGCGGCGTGGACGCGCGCGGGGCGCTCAGCGGCGACGGGCATCGAGCACCCGCTCGGCGTCGGCGAGAGCGCGGCCGCGGCTGTGGAGCAACACGAGCAGGTGGTACAGCACGTCGGCGGCCTCTTCGTCGACGCGCTCGTCGGACTCCTCCCGCGCGGCGCGCGCGACCTCCTCGGCCTCCTCGCGCACCTTCTCGCCGATCCGCGGCGGGTCCTCGAGCAGCGCAACGGTGTAGGAGCCCGCGGGGCGCTCCCGGGCACGCTCGGCGAGGGTGCGCTCGAGGGCAGGGAGCGTCTCGTGGGGCGCGAGCGGCTGCTGGCCGCCCTGCAGCCGCTCGCCCCGGTGAAAGCAGGTGCGCTCCCCCGTGTGGCACGCGGGCCCTGCGGGCTCCACGAGTGCGAGCACCGTGTCTCCGTCGCAATCCACGCGCAGCGCGCGCACCGCCTGGGTGTTGCCGCTGGTGGACCCCTTGTGCCAAAGCTCCCCGCGGGAGCGGCTCCAGAGGTGCAGCTCCCCCGTGTCCCGCGTGCGCGCCAACGCCTCCTCGTTCATGTACGCCAGCATCAGCACCTCCCCGGTGCCCCAGTCCTGCACCACGCAGGGCACCAGGCCGCGCTCGTCGTAGAGGACGTCGATCTTATGTGTAACGGGGGCGCTCACCCACGGGATTGTAGGCGGCGCTTGGGTTGGTTCAGTCCTCGCGCCAGTCCCGACGTCATCATGGAGGCGTGGCGGCACCGCTGGAGCGCAAGCTGATCGTGGTCACCGGCAAGGGGGGCGTCGGCAAGACCACTGTGTCCGCCGCGCTGGGTCTACTCGCAGCGCGCCAGGGGTTGCGGACGATCGTGGTGGAGGTGACCGGCCCGGAGGCTGTGGGTGGCACCGCCAGCGCGAGCCGCCTCGCCGCGCTGCTCGGCCAGGGGGTGGGCGGGAACTCCATCCCCCCGCGCCACGGGGTGGAGACTGAGCTGCGCGAGGGGCTGCTGTGGAGTCTGTCGATCGACCGCGACCGCGTGCTCGCCGAGTGGCTGCGGGCGATCGGTGGTCGCGTGCCGGCCCGCGTGCTCACCTCGAGCTCGAGCTTCCAGTACCTGATCGCCGCTGCCCCAGGAGCGCGGGAGATGCTCAGCATGATCAAGGTGTGGGAGCTCGCCCAGGGCCGCCGCCCGCACGACCGCGGCTCTCGGGACGGGCACCGGGCCGGGCGTGCAGCGGACTACGACCTCGTGGTCCTCGACGCCCCCGCCACGGGTCACGCGCTGGCGATGCTGCGCTCGCCGCGGACCTTCTCGGCAATCGCACGTGTGGGGCCAATCGCGCGGCAGTCGGGACAGGTACGCGAGCTCCTGGAGGACCCCGCGCGCTCCGCGTACCTCGCGGTGGCGCACGCCACCGAGATGGCGGTCACCGAGACGCTGGAGCTGCGCGAGGGCCTGCGCCGGGATCTGGGCCGGGAGCTCGACGGGGTGGTGGTCAACGGCACCCTGCCGCGCCGCTTCGAGAGCGGCGAGCTGGAGCGCATCGCTGCGTTGAACGGTGCGTGGCTTGGTGGGGCGCCGCCCGACGGGGCACCGCGAGGCGAGGCGTCCGCAGGGTCGACCGGCGCCCGAACGGCTAGCGTGAGCGGGAGCGCTGGTGAGGGGAACGCCGGCGAGAGCACCGTGAGGCGCTCGGCGGTGCGCGCCGCGCACGCGGTCCACGAGCGCGCACGCTCGCAGCAGAACCAACTCGCCCGCCTGCGCCGCGAGGGCCTCGACGTGGTGAGAGTCCCCTTCGCCTTCAAGGCCGAGCTCGACCTCGCCGCGGTCGAAGAGATCGCTGACCGGCTGAGTCGCGCCGCCCCACTCGCCGGGACGGGCCGGCATAGAGGGGTGTGAAGGTGGGCACCGCGTCCACTGCGAGCCCGGCGAGCATACGCTAGAGCCGATGACGACAGTCGACGCTACCGCATTGCAACCGGCGCGGTCGGGGACCTGCGCTGCGTCTCAGACGCGCAGCTCAGCGGAGATGCGCTTGGCGGCGGCCGTCACCGGGGGGCCCAGGGCCTTGCGGAGCTCCTGGACTGAGAACGCGTCGGTGGGGACTGGGATGCCGACGGCAGCCACCACCTCGCCGTCGGGGCCGATCACGGGCGCGGCGATCGTCCGTACTCCGGGACCGAGCTCCTCGTCGCCGAGCGCCACGCCCTCCGCCCGCACCTGCTCGAGCTCCGCACGCAGCGCCCGCTTGCTGGTGATGCTGTTGGGACCCTGCCGCGTCAACTTCAGGCCGGAGACCACCTGCTCGCGCTCCGGTTCGGGTAGGTTCGCAAGCAACACCTTACCCATCGCGGTGCAGGGCGCCGGCAGGCGTGCCCCCGCCCCGAGGTCGAGGTCGACGGCGTGCTGCCCGCGCCGCCAGCCGCGCAGCCGGTCCACGTAGCGAACCTGGTCGCCGTCGAGCACTGCCAGCGAGGCCGTGCGGCCTGTCTGCTCGCGCAGCTCGCGCAGGTGCGCGCGGGCCTTGCCGCGCAGCGCCATCGAGTCCAGCACCGACATGCCCATGTCGGCGACCCGGGGAGCCAGGCGGTAGCGGCGAGCCTGGTCCTGCTCGAGGTAGCCGAGCGCGACCAGCGTAGAGGCGTAGCGGTGGGTGGTCGAGCGGCTCATGTTCAGCTCATCAGCGAGCTTGGCGATGCCGAGCACGGGCTGTTGGGCGCTGAAGCAGTTGAGGATCGCGAGGCCCGCCTGCAACGAGGAGGAGAACCTTCCGCGACGCCCCTCCTCGTCGATCGGCTCTCCGCCCCCGCGACTCGCCCCGTTGCGCTCGAGCGACCTCTGCGGCTGTTTACTCACGGGCAAAGCTCCTCCTGGGGGCAGGTCCGGCCCCGTCTTGGGAGAGCCGGAAGCCGGCTGCTGCACGGGATGCGGGTCGAGCGCCGCACACGGCGCCCGACCCGCGGTGGAACGCTTCGGGAGCAATCCACGCCACCCCTGGCACCCTCGGCCGCGTGTCGCGCACGACACTGCTTCTCTCCCCCTCGCCGAAGGGCCATGACCCATGGGCTGACATTTCTGCCCCGCATTGCAAACGCATGATCGCTCATCCCTTACATGGTACTCAATGCACAAGTGAAAAGAATGATGCAGCAGGGGCCGGTGCGCTGGCGCCGACCCAGGCCCGGCCACACCTGGACGGGTGCCCACCCAGGCCCGACCACACGCTGCAGTCATCTCTCGCGAGGAACCCACGAGCCTGTCCTCGGCCCGCACGCCGGGACGGTCACGCAGAGCGCTGCTCGTAGGCGATGCGCCACATCCGCAGGGCGGGGAGCAGCAGTACCGACAGGGCTCCCCCCTCCCGCACGAGCCCACGTGTGCTAACCCGCATCGAGGGCGCGCGGGCGCTGTCCTTAGAGAGGTACATCGCGACCATGCAGGCGACGATCACCGCATGCCGGTAGCCGTCTCGCAAGCCGCGCGCCTCTCGGGCCGATCGATCCACAAGCTCTCCCACGCGACGCAGACCGGCCGCACCTGTGGGGTAGTGGTCGATGTAGCGATGGTTGCCCTCCGCCACGTCTTGCGCGCGGTCGACGTAGCTGTCGAGCATCGTGCCCAGTGCCGAGATCCACGGGAAGTAGGCGGAGTAGGCACTCTCCACCTCGCCCTGCTCGAAGCGGGATTCTGCAGCCAGTGCGAGGATCGCGTGCACCGTCAGCGACGCGCTCGCCGCGCTCGTCAACTCGAACCAGCTGGCCTCCTCCTGCTGTCTTGCGTACTCCCGCTCGGCCCACCCCTTTAGCCTCCTGTCGCGCCCTGCGGGATCGCGATCGTGATTGACGCCCAACACGAGCGCACGCCTCGTCTCGCGGTGGAGCATCGGGCGCACCTCCTCGTACCTCGGCAGTCGTTCGCAGCCGGCGCGGCAGGAGTCCACGAGCGCCGCCAGGTACCCACCGTCGTCGCTCCACGAGCGCGGGTCGTAGTACGCGCTCACCGCCCCGCCTACGTTCAGAGCGTCGATCAGCGCCGTGTAGAGGCGGTCGCCGTTCACCTCGCTCGCCCTCGCTCCTCGCTCGCTGACCTCGTCCAGGAAGTCCCACGCGATCTGGTAGTCGACGAGCAGCCTCAGCAGGTGCGGTTTGCGCGCGCGCGGCAGGATCCAGAACAGCGCCGCCCCGTCGGCGTGGGTGCGCTTGTGAGCGAGCGCGCTCAGAGCGTCGGTGCGAATCGCCGCGTCGGGGATCGCCGCGGCGCGCGTGCGCCAGGGCTCCAGCTCCCGCGACACTGCGCGCAGACCCCACAACAGCTCGCGCAGTGCAGCCGAGAGGAGCGCCCACAGCTGCCTGGGACAGAGTGGCAGCGGATTTGAGAACTTGCCAGAAATCGAGATCTCAAGATTAGAGGACGAACCGGTAGATTTGCATAGTCTTGCGTAGCTTCGCCCATGGTGCGTCTCCGTACTCTGGGGATACGCTCTCACTCCTGCAGGACGATCGCAGCACGCACGCGTGCCGCCAGGTACCCCGGCACCGCGAGGATCACCACGGCGACCGTCGTCACCAGCAGGAAGCTGCCGAGGGCAACCAGAGCGCCGATCGACAGCACGACGGGGAAGCCCGTCACGACCGCGAGCGCGTGGCTCAACAGCAGTTGGCCGCACAACCCAAACACAGCGCCGACCGAACACCCCGCCCCGAGCAGCAGCGCGCTCTCGACGAGCAGCGAGCGCCACAGGACGCCCTCGCTGAAGCCGTCCACCTTCATGTCCGCCAACAACGGCCGCCGCTGCCAGATCAGCGCCCCCATCGCGAGAGCCATCGCAAGGATCGCAGCGATCAGCACTAGCGTGGAGATCTGCGCGAGACGCGCAAGTCCCTGCCGACTCGTGGCCCGCTGGAGCCGTTCACGCTGCTGGCTGGTTTCCACCGTGAGTCCCGACTCGGCGCCCAGCGCCAGTTGGATCTCCCGGCGTCCCGCTTCAGGCGATACCCCTCCTCTGAGCGTGATGCGGTACGCGCTCACCTCCCCGCTCGCCCACGCGCGAGCGTAGTCGCTCGAGTTCATCACGATCGCACCGGGTGCCCACCCCAAGTTGGTGCTCAGCGCAGCCACCCGCAGGACCGTCGGGCGCGGCGCGGGGAGCGTGAACGCCCCACCGATCCCCAGGTGGCGTTCGGTGGCGATCGTCTGCGAGACCACCGCCCAACCCCCGTGGCGCAGCCGTGCGGTCGCGAGCGCCAGGTCGCTCGTCACCAGTTGGCTCGGGGGAATCGGGTGCGCGATCGAGCTCGGCGGGGCGATCACCCACACCCGACGTCGCCCAAAGTCGATGAAGCTCCCGCGTGCGAGGCCCACCGACCGCACGTCCGGCAGGCGCGCGAGCTTCTCCGCAGCCCACGGGCGAAACGGCGTGGTGGCGAGCACGTTCTGCGTACCAGCCGCCGTGACCCACACTTCACCGGTACCGGCCAGGTCCCGGGAGCTGTTGTCCAGTCCGTGCTGGAGATTCGCGCGGGCACCCTGTATCGCCACACTGCCGAACACGGCCGTGGCACCGGTCGCGGCGATCGCCAGCGAGCGACCCCAGTTGGCATTGGACCTCAGCTCGATCACCGCCAGATACCGGGCTGTGCCTCCCAGCGCGCTCTGCAGGCGCTCGAACGCAAGGACCAGGCCACAGACCAGCCACGGCAGCAGCGCCAGCAGTGCAGCGAGAAGGCTCACGATTCCGAGAATCGCCGCCTGGGGCGCCGCCAGCAGGATGGCGGTTGCGATCGCCAGACAGCCCAGACCTCCAAGCAACATCCTCCGCGTCACCCCTCGCCGCGCGCCTTCGGAAGAAGCTCGCAGCGAGAGTCCCGAGCCGATCTCCCGTCGCAGCGGAAACAGCACACCGACGAACGCCGCCAGCACGCCCTCACCGACCGCGAGCGCAACGCTCTGGGAGGCGATGAAGCGCTGCGCGCCGAATGGGAACCCGAACGAGAGATAGCCCGGATTCGATCGGAAGAGCACCAGCGAGAGCAGATCACCGAGCGCGAGCCCGAGCAGCGAAGCGGCGACACCGAGCGCGAGCGCGTCGAACAGCAGCACCTTGAGGATCATCCGGCGCGAGTACCCATCTAGCTTCAGGTCTTCGACGAGGCTGCGTCGCTGAGGGGCGGTGAGCATCAACGCGTTGAAGGCGAACAGGAACCCAACCAGCGCGCTGATCGCCGAGAACAGCGCCACCGACTGGTTCGCCGGCGTTGCCGCCTGACTGAAGAGCGTGGCTTCGAAGTCGGCCGGTTGGACGTTGAGGCGTCCGGCGGCGATGCGTTCCAGGCCGCTCTGGACTTCACGGTCGCGGCCGCGGTAGGGCTCTACGAAGATGTTGGTGAGACGTCCCTGCATGCCGGTCAACTGCTGGGCGTAGGCGATTGGGGCGATCGCCGCGAAGCTGTGGGCAAGCTGGCCGAGATCGCGTTCGAACAGCACCGCGCCGACGAAGACCCGCTCGGTGCGGCCGTTCAGCTGCAACGTTGCGGATTCCAGCGAGGAGATGCCGAGCACCTGCGCGACCGACAGCGGCAGCGCGAGCGCCTGCTGGTGAGCGAGTTGCTGCGCTGTGAAGCGACGCAGCAACGGTCCACCGAGGTGGGCAAACCGCGGGCTGGTGGCAAGCAGCTCCACAGGCTCCTGTCCCTGCGGCCCGATCAGATTCGCCTGCTCCTGCAGTACCGGCATGGCCGCGCGCACCCCCGGCAGGCGCAGCACCTTGCCGAGCAGCCGCTGGTCGAACCCTTCGGGACCCCGCGCCACCAGTTGCAGACGCATGCTGCCGACGACTCCGCTGACGATCTGCTGCGCCGACCCGTCCAGGCTCGAGCTGGCGATCTGGGAGGAGAACAGCAGCGCCACCCCCACCGCAATTCCCAGCACCGCGAACAACTCCTGCGCAAGCCTCGCGCGCAAGCGCACCCGGTAGAGCAGAGCGACGTTGCGCAGCCTCATCCGGTGAGCGCCGGCTCGGACTCGTGTTCGACCAGCCGGCCATCACGCAGCGCGAACACGCTGTCCGCGTACCCCGCCGCCTGTGGGTCGTGGGTGACGAGCACCGTCGCCACCTTGCGCTCGCGGCAGATGCCGGTCAGCAACTCGAGCACCTCGCGGCTGCGCCGCGAGTCGAGGCTGCCCGTGGGCTCGTCGGCGAGCACCAACGTGGGGTCGGTGGAGAGCGCCCGCGCGATCATCACCCGCTGGCGCTCGCCCATCGAGAGCTGCTCCGCTCGGTGGCGTAGGCGCTCGCCGAGCCCCAGCTGCTCCAGCAGCGGGCTCACGCGGCGGTGCGCCTCGCGGGGGCTGAGGTCGGTCCCCAGCAGCTTCAGCGCGGCGTTGTCCAGCGCGCTTACACCCGGAACCAGGTTGACCGTCTGGCGCACGAACCCGAGCTCCCGCAGCCTGTAGTGGGCAGCCTCCTGCTCTGAGAGCGCCGACACCTCACGCTCCCCCACGAACACCTTCCCGCTGTCGGGTCGCAGCAGCGCGGCGATCAGCATCAGCAGCGTCGTCTTGCCCGAGCCGCTAGGCCCGTACAGCGCCACCAGCTCGCCCGCGGCAACCGACATCGCCACCCCGTCCACGGCTCGCACTGGCTCGTCTTCCCCGAGCCGGTAGTGCTTGACCAGTTCGCGCAGCTCAAGCATCGCGCAGGTCGTGGGCACGGGAGCGCGAACCGCGGCGAGACTCAGACTCGGTTGCGAGCTGGCACAGGAGGACGCCGTCGAGCTCGTAGCTCGGGACAGCAGGTGCGCTCGCCTCGCGCCACTGGAGCATCACACCGAAGACTGCCTGCCGTGCAGGTGGACCACCTTGCCCGGTCCGGGCTCGGTCTCCTCGGCCGGCGGCTGCGGCGGCTCGGAGGTCCTCGCCAGCCGCCCCGCCCCAAGGGAGAGGACCTCGTGGGCGCGCATCGCCGCCGGCAGGTCCGGGACGGCCATCAGCACCGCGACCCCTTCCTCATCCGCGAGCGCGCGCAACAGCTCTGTGACCCGCTCGCGTTCGAGGACGTCGAGGTTGGCGGTGGGATCGTCCACCAGCAGCAGCTGCGGCGCCCGCGCGATCCCGTGGGCGATCCCCACCAGCGCGCGCTCGCCGTCGCACAGGCTCTCCCACCGCTGGCGGGCGTGCGCGGCAACCCCCACTCGCTCGAGCGCCTCCCCTGCGCGCGCGTACGCCTGACGACGGCTGTGCTCGACCAGCAGCGGGAGCGCCACGTAGTCGAGCATCCGCAGATCGCTCTTCGGCCCGGTGCGCCGCACCCAGCCAATCCGCTCCAGCATCAGCCGCGCGTGCTGGGCCGCCGAGAAGCTCGCGAGGTCGAGGCCGTTGAAGCGCACCACGCCGCCGTCCGGCGTCTCCAGGCGAGCCGCGAGCTTCAGCAGGGTCGTCTTGCCCGAGCCACGCGTACCCCACACGGCCGTGAATTCGCCCGCCCGCACGTCGAGCGTCACGTCACTGAGCACCCTGACCTCCGAGTCCCCGCGCCAGTAGCTCTTGCTGAGGGCTTTGAGCGAGAGCAGAGGGCCCACGGTCAGGGCCTCTCTCGATTGGGGCGTGCTGGCCAACCTTCGATCGGTGGGGCGGTCGAGGGTCGAGCGAGGCGTGAGATTCGCGCCCGCCCACCCGAAGGCGTGGTGGGCCCACGTCGAGCCCGCTGTGACGGGTCCCGGAGGGGTAAGATCATCGGCCGTATCCGGGTGTGCGAACCAATTGAGAGTGCCCTTAGCTCCTCATGCGTCCCCTGGTCGCGCGCTCGTATTCGGAGTGCATCCCTTCCAGGGACTCCCGCACACCCTGCAGCCACGTTAGCCGCGCATCCCAGAAGGAGAGCTCGGCGTCTCGGATGTGCACCAGCACTAGCCCCGACCACCGGTCCGGCGCGGGCGGGCGGGCGCGCTCGAAGGAGCGCTTGAGCTCCTGCACGCGCGCCAGGCAGACGAGCTCCTGTCCGTACACCAACTCGACCAGGCGGGGAAGGTTGTGGGGCTGGCAGAGCGCCACCTTCATGTGCAGCTCATCGCGCAGGGGGGGCGCCGTGGAGGAGCTGAGCAGCCACTTCTCGAAGTGCCTGACCCCCGCCGGGGTCGCTTCGAAGGAGCGCGAGTCCGCCCGCGAGCCCGGCGAGCGCCGCGCCGGGGAGCGCCACGCGACCGCTGCGGCCCGCTGCTGGCTTACGCCCGGCCGTTGCTGGCCCGCGCCGGCTCGCTGCAGGGCGGCGGCTGCCGCCTGGGGCCTCGCAGAGCTGCGGCGCGTGCTCGCGAGGAGCATCCGGGAGGGCGGCGCTTCCCGTACTGGCTCCTCAGCCTGATCCTCTCCGATCGTCCGCACGAGCCCGTCCCGCTCCAAGCGCGTCAGCGCCGAGTAGACGTTGGAATCCACGAACCCCGCCGAGGAGAGGCGTTGGCGGAGCTTTGCCGTCAGCCGGTGAGCCGGGCCAGGCTCCTCGATGACCAGTCCCAGAACTGCGATCTTCGCGGACATCTATCCCCCAAGGCTCCTCGGCGACCTAGTGCTCGTTCTCGTAGGCTTAACCCCACCGTACGACTCCGTTTCCCCCACCGTACGGCGTGTTACATAACATACACCAAACTGCGCTTTTGTGGAGCGCCTTGACGAACGGTACGAACTGATTGACATTTATGCTCCGGCTATGAACCCTAACATCAACACCTTCGTTCTCGTTGGCCCACTTCACGAATGGCCCCTACGCACAACCCTAGACCCGTACCTGAGGAGCACGTCGCAAACGCAGGCGCTCTGATTCGGCTGCCAGTGGCTTGACAAGTTCTACGTAGATTGGTGTTGCGGCTTGCCACCTGCGGCTTGACAAAGCCTACGTGATTCCCAGCCGATCGAGTAGGCCATCGTCTCCCCTCCAGCCCCGGCGCACCCGCACCGAGAGGTCCAGGCGCACCCGGCAGCCGAGCTCCCGCTGGAGCTCCCGACGGGCGGCGCTTCCGATCGCCCTGATCATCTGTCCCTGGGCCCCGACCACGATGCCCTTCTGAGAGGCGCTCTCTACCCAGATCAGCGCCCTGACCCGCACCTCCTCCCCGCGCTGGCCGAAACGGGGATGCTGGTCGAACGGGGGATGCTGGCCGAAATGGGGACCGATTGGGGAGACACTCGCTCCGCTCGCATCCCCAAATCGGCCAGCGCCGAAGGCGCGTGTCTCCCGGCTTCGGTCGAAGGCGGATGTCTCCCGGCTTCGGTCGCCCTGCGATCGGTCGGCCGCTCTGCGATCGGTCCACTCCTCTACCACCACCTCCAGGGCGTGGGGCAGCTCCTGGAAGGTGCGTCTGATCGCGGCCTCCCGGATCAGCTCCGCCGCCAGTAGCTGCGGCGACTGATCGGAGTGCTCGTCCGCCGCGAACAGGAAGGGACCCTCGGGCATCAGCGCGGCTAGGTGCGCGACCAGCTCTCCCACCCCCTCCCCCGTACGAGCTGAGATCGGGAACACCTCTCCGTCGAGCTCCAGCCCCGCCGCAGCACGCAGCGCCTCCAACGTCCTCGCGCGGCTCAGCTGGTCCACCTTGTTGACTGCCACAGTCACCGGAGTCGAGCGAGTCATCGACTCGACTAGCGCGCGCGCGATGAAGCGGTCCCCTGGGCCCACCCCCTGCTCACCGTTGAGCACGACCAGCGCCGCATCCGCGCCCTCCAGTTCCTCGCGCACCCGTCGCGCCATGCGCGCCGTGAGCGCATCCCGTGGGCGCTGCACCCCCGGTAGGTCCACCACCACGAGCTGGCACTCTCCCTCGGTGCGCACTCCGCGGATCGGGCGCCGCGTCGTCTGCGCGCGGTCGGCCGTGATCGCCACCTTCTCCCCCACGATCGCGTTGACGAGCGTCGACTTGCCCACGTTCGGGCGCCCCGCCAGCGCGACGAAGCCCGCGCGGGTCACGAGCGCAGCCCAGACGCCCCGGCGCTCGGCAGGCTCTCCCACCGCAGCAGCTCTGCCTGCACTGCCCCCATCTCCCCCGCGTCGGTCTCGTGATCCATCCCCACCAGGTGCAGCACCCCGTGGACGATCGCCTCGTGCAGGTCCTCGGTGTGCTCCGCGCAGATCACCACGTCCCCCAGCTCGCGTGCGGCTCCCTTCATGGGCGCAGCCCCATCGATCGGGAACGACAGCACATCCGTGGGAGCGCTCTTGCCCCTGTGCTCCGCGTTCAGCTCGGCAATGCGCCCGGCGTCGACGAACTCGATCGCCACATGCCCCTCCCCCACGCCGGCCGCCGCGGCCGCCAGAACGCACAGGCGGCGCACACTCTCGTGCGCCGGTGCCCGCTCGCCCAGCGCCCCCGTCCCGAGGACCTCCACCTCGATCGCGCTGCCGCCGGCCTCCTCCCCGCTCACCACGCTGCCGTCCTCCGTCGCCGGCCGGCCGTCCCGAGCTGACCGTCCGCGTTCCACACCAACCGACCCCGCACAGGACCCCCTCGGGGGGTCCCCCTTAAAGAAGAAAAGACCTCCTGCACGTCCCGACCTTTGGCGGCTCGCACTACGCGCTGCGGCGTCCCGCCGGGCGGAGCTCCGGGGCGCCCCGCTGAGAGTGCTCGTCGTACGCCTCGACGATCCGCTGCACCAGCTTGTGGCGGACCACGTCCTCGCCGCCGAAGCGCACGAACTCGATGCCCTCGACCGCGCCCAGCACCTCCCCCACCGCGATCAGGCCCGAGCGCTGCTCGGGCGGCAGGTCCATCTGGGTGACGTCCCCCGTCACCACCATCCGCGAGCCGAACCCCAGGCGGGTGAGGAACATCTTCATCTGCTCCGGCGTCGTGTTCTGCGCCTCGTCAAGGATCACGAACGAGTCGTTCAGCGTCCGGCCGCGCATGAACGCCAGCGGGGCGATCTCGATCACCCCGCGCTCAAGGTGCTGGGTTACCTTCTCGGGGTCGAGCATGTCGTGCAGCGCGTCGAACAGCGGGCGCAGGTACGGGTCCACCTTCGCCATCAGGTCCCCCGGCAGGAAGCCCAGCCGCTCGCCCGCCTCCACCGCGGGGCGCGTCAGGATGATCCGGTTGACCTCGTTGCGCGACAGCGCCGCCGCCGCCATCGCCACCGCCAGGAACGTCTTGCCCGTGCCGGCCGGGCCCACGCCGAAGGTGATCGTGCGTCTACGGATGCAGTCCACGTAGCGCTTCTGGTTGACCGTCTTGGGGGCCACCCGCAGCGAGCGGTGGCGCCACACTACGTCCTCCAGCACCTTCGCCGGGCTTGCGTGCGCGTCCAGCGCGCCCGTCACCGCCGCGATCGTCCCCGGGCCGACCTCGTGCCCGCGCTCGATCAGGTCCGTCAGCTCCCGCACGACCCTCTCCCCCGCCCGCATCTCACCCTCCGAGCCGTCCAGCGTCAGCAGGTTGCCACGCAGGAACACCCTGCACTCCAGGTGGCCCTCCAACGCCCGCAGCACCGCGTCCTGGCTTCCCGCCAGCTCCGCCGCCACGTCACCCGGCAGCTCGATCTGGGTCCTCATCCGCGCAGCTGCCTCCCCGCCCGCGAGCTCAGTCGCGAGCCGAGGGCGCCAGACCTCGCGGCGCGTCTCATCCGCCAAGCGCCGCCCGCACCAGACCCGAGACCCGCTTGCCGTCCGCGCGGCCGTCCACCGCGGTCATCGCCACTCCCATCGCGCGGCCCATGTCTCTGACCGACTCCGCTCCGCTCTCGCGCACCGCCCGCTCTACGATCTCCTTCAGCTCGGCTTCGGGCAGCTCTGCCGGGAGATAGCCCGCGATCAGCTCCGCTTCGGCCTGCTCGGTGCCCGCCAGGTCCTCCCGGCCGCCCTCGCGGTAGGCCTCCGCTGCCTCGAGCCGGCGCTTGCGCTCGCGGCGCAGCACCGCCAGCTCATCACCCCCACCCTCCTTGGCGTCCTTCTGCAGCTCCGAGAGCACCAACCTCAGCGCGCCCACGCGCTCTTTCTCGCCCGCCTTCATCGCGGTGGTCAAGTCGCCTTTGAGCTGCTCCGCAACGGTCACGTGTGCGCCAAGGATAGCTGCGTCTCTGGCATCGGTGTGCTCGTCCCGAGTCAGTTCACACCGGCGTCACACACAGGCCGTCCGCGTACAGCTCCCCCACGCTCACCTCCACCACCTCGCCCGCCCGTGCCGCACCCGCCGGCAGGTAGCAGCGGGTGTAGTCGGCTGTGTACCCCGCACACTGCGTCTGCGCCACCTTGTCCACCAGCACCCGCTCGGTGCCGCCCACCTTCGCCGTGCGATGGTGGCGCGAGCGCACCTCCGAGAGGCCCCTCAGCTCGCGCGAGCGGCGCTTCTTCTCCTGCGGCGGGACCCTGTCGCCGAGCGCCTCCGCGACCGTGCCCGGGCGCGGCGAGTAGGAGAACGCGTGCACCCTGCTGATCCCCGCCTCCCGCACCAGCCCGAGCGTCCGCTCGAACGCCGCCTCGTCCTCGTTGGGGAAACCGACGATGACGTCGGTCGTCACGTTGACCTCGGGCACTGCCTCCCGCAGCGCCCTGATCGTCTCCACGTACTCCTCAGCCGTGTAGTGGCGCCCCATCGCCTCCAGCACCTCGTCGTCGCCGGACTGCATCGGCACGTGCAGGTGCGGGCACACCTTCGGCTCCTCCCGTAGCGCCTCGACGAGCGAGTCGCGTACGTGGATCACCTCACCGACGAGAGCCGCACACGCTCCACGCCCTCCACCTGCGCAGCCCGCACCATCAACTCGCCCAACTCCAGGCCCTCCTCCGGGTCGCGGTAGTCCCCCACGCTGATCCCCGTCATCACGACCTCCGGCTGGCCCTGGCGCACACGCGCCCTCACCTCCTGCACCACCGCCGAGGCCGCTCGCGAGCGCGCGCCTCCCCTCACCGTCGGGATGATGCAGTACGCGCAGTGACAGTCGCACCCGTCCTGCACCTTCACGAAGCCGCGGGTGCGCGCCGCCGCTGGCCGATTCGGGGATGCGAGCGCAGCGAGTGTCTCCCTAATCGGTCGACCCTCCAGGCGCTGCTCTCGTGTGCGGCCCACCAGGGGCTCGTGCTCGAGGTCCACGCACCCCCCCTGCGCCTGCGCCATCGCCTGCGCGACCTCCTCCGCGGTGCCCGTGAACGGCCTCACCGCCGGGTCGATCTCCGCGAACTGCGCTGCGCGCAGGTTCACCGCGCAGCCCCCCACGTACACCTCGCGCGCGCTCTTCAGCGAGCGGCGCACCGACTGGCGCGACTTCGCCTCCGCCTCGCCCGTGATGCAGCACGTGTTGATCACGTGCACCCCCGCCTCTGCCTCCGGCGCCTCCTCGTGTCCCGCCTCCAGCAGCGCCCGGCGGGCGAGCATCGCATCCGCATGGGACACCTTGCAACCGAGGAACTTCACCGCGAAGCGCATCGTGCGGGCAGGTTACCGCCGCACTGGACCGCTGTCAGGCGGGGGACCAGGCGGGCGTGCTTGGTTGCGCTCCGTCCGGGGAGGATGGCAGACTTCTGTCGTACTGAGACTGTCACCATGTCGACCCACACTCCAACCACAGCTTGCGAGAGGGAACCACATGAGGGTGCGTGGGTGTACGTTTCGCTGCCTCACGGCGAGCGGCTCGAGAACGGCGTGCAAGAGACGTGCCGACGACGCGGTTGGCCAGTGCTGGCAGCGAGGAGCGAACGGTCTGAGCTGCGGCTACAGGCGCTTCGGTTGGCGGATGCGTGCATCGTGCACGTCTCCTCAGCCAGTCCGGACGCGGGGGCGGAGCTTGCGTTCGCGCTGTGCGAAGGACGGCCGGTGATCGCGCTCTGGAGCGCGTTGGGGACGAGAGCGCCGCTGGTCGAGGACATCCTGCGGACTCACCCTGGCGTGCACCAGTTGCGCTGCGACGACGTCGAGGGGTGCATCGCTGCGCTAGACCGCCTCTTGGGGGATCCTGCCTGGCAGCGGCAGGTGGCACAGGCGGCACCCAGTGGCTGAGCCGGCCACACTGCTGACGGTTGGGCACTCCAACCACGACCTGGAGCACTTCCTGGCGTTGCTGCGCACACACGAGGTTCAGGGCATCGCCGACGTGCGCTCCTGGCCGGCCTCGCGCTACACGCCGTGGTTCGACCGTCAGCCGCTCGTCGATGCGCTGGAACGAGTCGGTGTGCAGTACGTCTTCCTTGGGCGCGAGCTCGGCGGGCGACCGGACGACGAGCGCCTCTACGACGCAGGTGGCCACGTGCGCTACGACGCGGTGGCGAGCTCCGGGGCGTTCGCTCGGGGTCTCGAGCGGCTGCGGCGTAAGATCGAGGCGCTGCGGGTCGCGGTACTGTGCGCCGAGGAGAACCCCGCGCACTGCCACCGCCGACTGCTCGTCGCGCGCGTGCTCTTCGAGGAGGGCACGCGCGTACTGCACATACGCGGGGACGGCCGTCTGGAGCTGGAGAGCGGCTTTGTGCGTCTGGACACCCTGTTCGAGGAGCCTCTGCCATGGAGATCTACAGCATCGGTTTCACGCAGACGACCGCTGAGCACTTCTTCGGTCGCCTGAGGCACAGCGGCGTACAGCGGCTCCTGGACGTGCGCCGCAACACCTCCTCGCAGCTGGCGGGCTTCGCGAAGGCGCGCGACCTGCCGTACTTCCTGCGGGAGCTCCTCGGCGCCGAGTACGCCCACGAGCCGCTGCTCACCCCCACCGAGGAGCTGCTCAAGGCATACAAGCGCCAGGGTGCGATGCCCTGGACAGAGTACGAAGAGCGGTTCCTTGCACTCCTGCGCGAGCGCCAGGTCGAGCGTCGCCTCGACCCCGGCCTGTTCTTGACGCCCACCGCACTGCTCTGCTCAGAGGCGACGCCCGAGCACTGCCACCGCCGTCTGGCGCTCGAGTACCTGGCCCGACACTGGGACGAACTGCAGATCGTCCACCTGTAGCTGCTGGGCACCGGCGACACCTAGGGCCGCTGGCCGACGCTGTCCCGGTTGCCGTCGCTCGACGGAGTAAGGGTCGGGATGTCCCACGAGCGAATCCTGGTGGTGGCGAACTCGCGCAAGACGGGCGGACGCTGCGTGGCGGGCGTCTCGCTCCTCGACGGCCGGTTCGTGCGGCCGATCTCCCCACGCGGGAACGGAGCGCTCTCCGACAGGGAGTGCTGGCTCGGCGGACGCACGCCGCGGCTGCTCGACGTCGTGTCGTTTGCGCACCGTGGCCCGGGAAGCGACCCGGCGCAACCGGAGAACGTGGTGATCGCCGACGCACCGTGGAAGCTCGAGGGCCCCGCGAACCGCGGCCAAGCGCTCGAGTTGCTGCTCAAGGTGGCCGCCAGGGGATCCCCGCTGTTCGTCAACCGCGGACGCGCGGTGCCTGAGACGGTCGCCGCCAAGGGTCTGAAGACCTCGCTCGCCCTAATCGAGCCCGCGCTCCTGCGCTTCGGCCACGGACCCCGGACCCACGCACACTCAGGCAGCCCCCGCGCGCTCTTCGGATATGGTGGACAGGCCTGGAGTCTGCCGGTGACCGACTTCGACCTCGGGCCGAAGACCCTCCGGATGCCTGAGGGCATCTACGGATGGGCAGACCTCGGACTAGACGAACCCGAGCGCGTGCTGCTCACGACGAGCCTCGGGACAGCGCACGAGGGCTGGCACCACAAGCTCGTGGCGGCAGTCCTACGCTTTGGGTGAGCCAACCCAATAGGGTGCCCGCCATGGACGCCTCGCTCTACGCCGATGCGCTCGCGCCGTTTCTCGCCGAAGCCGCACGCCTGCTACCCGCTGGCGCCGAGGTGCTCGACGCCCACACGCATCTTGGGCTCGACGAGGATGGGCGCTCGCTGAGCCTTCCCGAGCTGCTTGAGCAGCTCGACGACGCCGGGGCGCGGCGGGCGTGCGTGTTTCCGCTGCACGACCCCGACCGCAGTCCGGCCTACCGGGTGCCCAACGACCGGGTGCTCGCCTGGGCGGGCGAAAGCGAGGGCCGGCTGATCCCCTTCTGCCGCCTGGACCCCTTCGACGGGCCCGTCGCGGAGGCCGAACGCTGTCTCGCCGCGGGCGCACGCGGGATCAAGCTTCACCCCCGCGCTCAGGGGTTCGCGTTCGACGGCCGCGAGCTCGAGGGGATCTTCGGGGTTGCCGCTGAGGCGGGTGTTCCGATCCTGATCCACGCCGGGCGCGGGCTGCCCCCGATCGCCGAGGGGCTGGCCGAGCTCGCGCTGCGCCACCCCTCGGTCGTGCTGATCCTCGCCCACGGCGCGATCTGCGACCAGGGGATCCTCACCTCGATGCTGGCCGATCACCCCGGGGTGCTCTACGACACCTCCTGCTTCTTCGCGCTCGACGTCATCGAGCTTCTCGCGCGGGTGCCGGCCGAGCGGATCGTGTTCGCCACAGACCCCCCCTACGGGCGCCCCCAGAGCGGCCTCTACCTGGCGCTGCGCGTCGCCGCCCACGCCGGCCTTGACGAGCGCGCCACCCGCGGGCTGCTCGGCGAGACCGTCGCCGGGCTCTTCGACGGCCGCGGGCTGCCGCCCGTCACGCCTCCGCGCCGCGGGCCGACGATCACGCTCTCCGGGCGCCTCGCGCGGGTTTACGGCTACGGCAGCCTCACCGGGCCCGCGCTCTTCGCCGGCGCGCCCCTCCAAGCGCTCGCAATGCTCGAAATGGCCTGCGCGGCCTGCCGCGACCCCGAGCCCGGGGACGTCGGGGAGGCGCTCGAGACGATCGGCTCCGCGCTTGCTGCCGCTGCCGCTTTGTTGCAGCAGGGTGACGATGGTGTTCGGCCCGCGATCGACCTTGTCTACCGGGCGATGGCGCGCGCGGTCACCGAGGTGGCGGACCCCGCCTGAGTATTCGAACAAAAAGACGGAAAGTGCGCGTTCGGTGCGTAAAGACTCGTTGAAATCTATTGACACGGCGCCATATGCCTGTCTACGTTCCGTCCTTGAGAATGCTGCTCTCCTTGAGAACGCCGACCCAGATCCCTGGAAGCCGGGGCTCTGTCGCGTTACTGCTGGGGCTGCTCTTCCTCCTGGGGGCCGCGCAGACCGCGCGGGCCGAAACATACGAGCACGCGGTTGAAAGCACCACGGGACTTGCGCACTTCTGGCCGATGGGCGAATCCGGGGGTGCGACGTCATTTGCGGACGCGGTCGGCGGCGCGAACGCCGAAGTCCTCGGCGGCGTGACTTTGGGGGAACCCGGCGGCCTGGTCGGGGACTCCTCGACCTCGGCGCTATTCAACGGCTCCTCGGGGGCGGCGCGAGCGAGCGTGAACCTATCCGGCACGCACGAGCTGACGGTCGAGCTCTGGATGAAGTGGAGCTCGTTCGCCGAAGACGACAGGCTGGCATTGGAGTTCACGCCGAACTTCAACGACTACGCCGGTGGGTTCCTGGTCGACCCGGACGCCAGCCCGGGCACCGATTTCGCCGTCTCGATTGGAGAAGGCGCTTCGCGCAACACAGCCTACTTCGAACGGCCCTCCGCGGGCGTATGGCACTACTACGCATTCGTGCTCAACACCGAAGCGCCCGCGGAAACGCAGATCACCCCGTACGTGGACGGCCACGCGGTCTCTTACACGAAGACCGAGTCGGGCACGGGCGCGGGGAGCTTCGCCAACTCGACCCTGTTCTGGATGTCGCGCGACGCGAGCACCCTGTTCGGCGCGGGGTCGATGCAGGACCTGGCGCTGTACGACACGACGCTCAGCTCGAGCACGATCGGCGAACACTACGAGCTCGGGGTCGGCGGCCCGAAAGCGTCGTTCACCTCGGCGCCGGCAGTCGCGAGCGCCGGGGTGCCGGTGCGACTCGACGCCTCGGGCTCCTCCTCGCCGGGCGGCTCGCTCACCGACTACGCCTGGGACTTCAACGGGAGCAAAAGCTACTCCACCGACAACGGCAGCTCCGCGACGCTCTCGCACACCTTCTCCACACCCGGCACCTACACAGTCGACCTGCGCGTGAAAGACAGCTTCGGCGAGACGGCCACCGTCAGCCACACGATCACGGTCGGTGCCGAACTGGGGCACTACGCGCAGACGGTCGAGGAGACCGCTGGCGTCACGCACTTCTGGCCGATGGACGAGTCTTCGGGGTCCTCGTTCGCGGACCTGGTCGGTGGTGCCAACGCGGAAGTTCTCGGCGGTGTCACGCTCGGGGAACCCGGAGGGCTCGTCGAGGACTCCTCCACCTCAGCCGCCTTCAACGGCTCCTCGGGCGCCGCGCGCGCGGAAGTGGACCTGTCGAGCACCCACCAGCTCACGGTCGAGTTCTGGATGAAGTGGAAAGCGTTCGCCGAAGACGACCACCTGGCGATGGAGCTCACACCGAACTTCAACGAATACCCAGGCGGGTTCCTGATCGACCCCGACGCGTCGGGCACCGAACAGTTCGGAGTCGGCCTCGGTCAGGACGGCTCGCGTAACAACGCCTTCTTCGCCAGGCCGAGCGCCGAACATTGGCACTACTACGCGTTCACGTTCAATACCACGGCGAGCGGCGCGGATGAGATCACTCCGTACCTGGACGGGCGCGCGGTCTCCTACACCAAGAGCGCCGAAGGCACCGGAGCGGGGG
The DNA here is from genome assembly GCA_963701215.1 of uncultured Solirubrobacterales bacterium. Lineage (GTDB taxonomy): Bacteria > Actinomycetota > Thermoleophilia > Solirubrobacterales > Solirubrobacteraceae > Palsa-744. The sequence goes on along the minus strand of OY969580.1, from coordinate 1,171,295 downwards.
ACTTCGCCAAAGCGATGCTGTACTGGATGTCGCGCGACGCGAGCACCCTGTTCGGCGCGGGGTCGATGCAGGACCTCGCGCTGTACGACACGACGCTCAGCTCGAGCACGATCGGCGAACACTACGAGCTCGGCGAGGGCGGCCCGGAAGCGTCATTCACCTCCACGCCGGTAGTCGCGACCGCCGGGGTGCCGGTGCACTTCGACGCGTCGGCCTCCACCTCTGAGCTCGGTTCGATCACCGACTACGCCTGGGATTTCAACGGGAGCAAAAGCTACTCCACCGATGGTGGCAGCTCCGCGACGCTCTCGCACACTTTCTCCACACCAGGCACTTACACGGTCGATCTGCGCGTGAAAGACAGCTTCGGCGTGACCGGGACGGTCAGCCACACCGTCACGGTCGGCGCCGCGCTCGGGCAGTACGAGCAGGCGGTCGAGGAGACGCCGGACATCTCGCACTTCTGGCCGATGGACGAGTCCTCGGGCTCCTCATTCGCCGACCTGGTGGGCGGCGCCAACGCCTCACTCGCGGGCAGCGTCTCGCTGGGCGAACCGGGCGGCCTGGTCGATGACTCCTCGACCTCCGCGTCGTTCAACGGCTCCTCGGGCGCAGCGCACGCGGGCGTGGACCTCTCGGGTACTCACAAATTGACGATCGATTTCTGGATGAAGTGGAGCTCCTACGGCGAAGACGACCACCTGGCATTGGAGCTCACGCCGAACTTCAACGAATACGCGGGCGGGTTCCTGGTCGACCCGGACGCCACACCGGGCACGGACTTCGCGGTCTCGCTCGGAGAGGGCTCCTCGCGCAACACGGTCTACTTCGAACGGCCCTCCGCGGGCGCCTGGCACTACTACGCATTCGTGCTCAACACCGAAGCGCCCGCGGAAACGCAGATCACGCCGTACGTGGACGGCTACGCGGTCTCCTACACCAAGACCGAGTCCGGCACGGGCGCAGGGAGCTTCGCCAACTCGACCCTGTACTGGATGTCGCGCGACGCGAGCACCCTGTTCGGCGCGGGCTCGATGCAGGACCTCGCGCTCTACGAAACGGCGCTCAGCTCCGGCACCATCCTCGAACATTTTGAGCGTGGGGAGAACACCTACAAAGTCGCGAACACGACCTCGCCGAGCATCGAAGGCACCCTGGAGGACGGGCGGACGCTGACAGCGGACCCGGGCGTCTGGTCCGGCGCGACGCCGATCACCTACGCCTATCAGTGGCAGAGCTGCGATGCATACGGCGCGGACTGCGAGGACATCGAAGGGGCTACCGCCAGCACTTACACCCTCTCCTCCGGGGATCTGGAAACGACTTTGCGTGTGGTGGTCACGGCAACCAACCCGGGCGGTTCGGCGGAAGCGACCTCGGCGGCCTCTGCGGAAGTCGAACCCGGGCCGCCGGTCGAGCTCGAAGCGCCCTCGGTCGAAGGCATTCCAGACGTCGGGCAGACGCTCTACGGGGACCTTGGAGAGTGGGGAGGAACCGAACCTGAATTCAGCTATCAGTGGGAGCGCTGCAACTCTGCGGGCGAATCCTGCGCCGACATCACAGGGGCGACCGGCCTGGAGTACGAACCTGTCGCGGGCGATGTCGGCAAAACGCTGCGGCTGGTGGTCGGGGCGAGCAACGAACTGGGCTCGGTCAGCGCCCACTCTGCGCCCACACCGCTCATCGGCGCCGAATTCACGCTCGCGAACACGGCGCCCCCGACGATCACAGGCACCCGCCAGCAGGGCCACACGCTGACCGCGGCACCGGGAAGCTGGTCGGGCAGCGGATCGATCAGCTACGCATACCAGTGGCAGCAGTGCGACGAGTACGGCGCGAACTGCGAAGGCATCTCCGGCGCGACCGGCTCGACCTACACGCCGGGGGAAGCATCGGTGGGTGCGGCGCTGCGAGTCGTGGTCACCGCCACGGATGCAAACGGCTCTCTGCCGGCAACCTCAATGGCGACACAGCCGATCGCCGCGACGTCGAGTCCCACGATCGGCGAAGCGCCAGCCATCTCGGGAACCAGCCAGGAAGGCCAGACGCTGACCGCGAGCACCGGGGCATGGTCTGCCTCGGGCACCCTCAGCTACGCCTACCAGTGGCAGAGCTGTGATGCCGGCGGGGCGGAATGCAGCGCGATCACGGGCGCCACCTCGGGCTCCTACACGCTCGCGGGAAGCGACCTGGGAGCGACGATCAGGGTGCTCGTGACCGCGACCGCGGAAGGCAAGAGCTCTGTTGGGGTCTCGAGCCCGACCGAACCGGTCAGCGCCGCCACGCTAATCGACGTCTCGCTGCCGACGATCACGGGCGCGGCGCACGCCGGGGCAACGCTGACCGCCGAACCGGGGATCTGGACGGTCGCTCCGGGGTCCATCAGCTACGGCCACCAGTGGGAGCGCTGTAACGCCTCCGGGCACGAATGCACTGTGATCACCGGTGCCGTCAGTTCCACCTACACGCCGGGGAGCGGCGACGTCGGGCACACTCTGCGCGTGCTGGTCACCGCCACGAGCCTTTGGGGCGAAGCGGACGTGCTCTCCGAAGCAACGTCCTTGATCGCCCCAGCGCCCACCGAGCCGGAAGTCGTCGAAGAACCGTGGGTGTCCGGGCCCCCGATCGAAGGGGAACTCCTGACCGCCGAACGGGGTACCTGGGCGGGCACAGAACCGATCTCCTACAGCTACCTCTGGCAGCGGTGCAACACCGAATACGAAGACTGCGCCGACATCTCTGGGGCGACCGCCAGCACGTACACGTTGACCTCAGCCGACCTCGGCTCCACCGTGCGAGCCGTCGTCACAGCCAAAAACACCGTTGGTGAAGTCAATGCAGACGCGTGGCTCTATGGCGTCGTGGAAAAACCGGCTGCACCGCTTCCCGAAGAACCACCGGTCTCCCTGATCGCGCCGAGCGTCGCGGGGTCCGCCTACGACGGTCAGGAACTGTCTCAAAACACAGAAGGCTCCTGGCTGAGCCGCGAACCGATCAGCTTCACAGACCAGTGGGAGCGCTGCAACGAAGCAGGGGCAAGCTGCACCAACATCTCCGGCGCGACCGGAAGGAACTACACCCTCGGAGAAGCGGACGTGGGCTCCACGCTGCGACTCGCGGTCACGGCGACCAACCCGTACGGCAGCACGACGGTTGCCTCGGAAGCGACAGCCGTCGTCGCCTTTGGGCCACCGGTCGGGCAGACCCCAGTGGTAGACCACGAATCGTTCTACGTCGGCGAAACGCTCACGGCAGGCGACGTCGCGGCGCTCGGCGCCGGGCCGATCAGCAAATCCTACCAGTGGGAACGCTGTAACAGCAGCGGAGGATCTTGCGTGGAAATCAGCGGCGCGACCAGCTCCACCTACGTGTCGAGCAGCAGCGACATCGGGAGCGAGAGCAGGGTAACAGTCGTCTATACCAACTCCTACGGCACGGATACGAAGGTATCCTCTCCCACGTGGTGGACCGTTCAGAATCACGCGCCGTTCAACGTCTCCTCGCCGTATATGACAGCCAGTGACATCGGCTTCGGGGCAGGCGACACGATCACCGTGCACTCGGGTACATGGCTCGGGAGCCGGCCGATCTCCTACGCATACCAGTGGGAAGGCTGCGTCAGCGGCAGCTGCGAAGCGATCTCTGGGGCGACCAGCTCGACATACACCGTACCCACGGGCGGCAAAAACATCCGCGTCAAAGTCAAAGCCACGAACGCGGCAGGCTCCGTCACCGAATACGCCCGTTCCCAATACGTGTATCCCGAAGACAGCGCTCCCGGGAGTATCGTTGCGCCGACGATCAGCGGCGTCGCCAAGGACGGGGAAACGCTGACCGCGCACCACGGTGAATGGCACGGCGAACCGACGAGCTACAGCTACCAATGGCTGTCATGCAAGGTTGGCTACACCAAATGCAACGAAATCACGGGCGCCACGGGAGCGACCATCGAACCCACCGCCGAACTCGATGGACTGCAGCTCACCGTCGAAGTCACTGCGACCAACACCTACGGCTCAACGACCGCTCGGTCGGAAGAAAGGACGAGCGCCGTCGTCGCGATCCCCCCGGTCGACACAACGCTCCCCGCTGTCACCGGCGAAGCGGTCGTCGGCAACCAGTTGAAATCGACCGGCGGCTCCTGGTTCGGCAACACAGGCGTCCTCACCCCCCTCTCCGGACCGGCCTACACCGACCAGTGGCAACTGTGTAACGCGAGCGGGGAAGCCTGCGTCAACATCCCCGAAGCGTTGTCTTTCGGCTACGAAAGCGCCTACACCCCGCCGGCGACGGACGCCGGATCGACCGTGCGGGTGCTCGTGAGCACCAGGAGCCCCGACGAAAGCGCCGAAGCAAGCGCCGCCTCGCCCGCCACGGCCGTCCTCGCAGCCGCGACGCTCCCATCGAACACGGCTACACCGACGATCTCCGGCACCGCGCAGGACGGCCTCATTCTCACGGCTACCTCGGGCACCTGGAGTGGCAGCCCGGTCATCCACTACACCTACCAATGGAAGCGCTGCAACTCATCGGGCGGCGAATGCGTCGAAATCAAAGAAGCCACCGGCGCGACCTACACCGCGACCCGGAGCGACATCGGCCATAAGCTGCGGGTCGTCGTATCGGCAACCAACGCCGCGGGCAGCGTCTCCAGCACCAGCGAACCCACCGGCGTGGTGGCAGAACCGGCTGCGCCGACGAACGTCGAAGCGCCGCGCTTCCCGCTGTTCCTGGAAAGCTGGGGCGAACCTGAGTTCCCGGTCTACCACTCGATCCACCCCACGCCGGGGACCTGGACGGGCGACCCGACCATCACCTACGAATGGCAGCGTTGCGACCCCACCTGCACTACGATTCCCGGCGCCACCAACCTCCTCTATACCCCGCGCGCCGCCGACGTCGGCTACAAGCTGAACCTCGTGGAAACCGCGACCAACGTAACAGGGAGCGCAACCAGCGAAACGGGGCTCAGCACCGATGCCGTAAAAGTGACAGGCATGTCCTACAGCGGCACATTCCACCCAAGCGAAAAGTACACCGGGGCCACCGCAGTCGGCCAGACGATCACCGCTGGCGGCACGTTCTCGAGCTCCCCCGAACTGCCGATCACCACCAGCTACGAATTCCTCCTGGTCAACGAGCCCGAAGCGCCGAACACCGTTCTTGCGAGCGGGAGCAGTCCCAAATACACATTGACCAGCGAAGACCTCGGACACGAAATCGAGATCGTCCTGACGGGCACCGCCTGGCGGGCCGACGAAGCGGCCGTTGTCGAATCGGACACTGTGGATGTCTACACTCACGTGGTCGAAGTGTCGCCCACCAACGACACCGCGCCCACCATCACCGGCGAATTGACCGCGGGTTCGCTTCTGACCGCCCACCTTGGCACCTGGCACGGCGGCGGCGGTACGCTCAGCTACGCCTACCAATGGCAGACCTGCAATTCGAGTGGCGAAGCCTGCACCAATATCAGCGGTGCGACATCATCGACCTACACGACCAGCTCGAGCGACGACGGGGACACATTGCGCGTTCGTGTCACCGCCGCCAACCAGGGCGCCAGCACCACTGCGACCTCCGCCGCCTCGGGGACGATCACAGCCGCCAGTACCCCGGCGAACACCTCTCTGCCCTCGATCTCGGGTGAAGCCAAGGACCTGCAGGCCCTGACCGCGAGCCACGGGACTTGGTCGGGGAGCACGCCGCTCACGTACGCCTACCAGTGGTTCAGCTGCTCCCCAGAAGGCGAATGCTCTGAAGTGCCGGGAGCGATCGACACCACATACGAAGCCGAAGAAGGCGATGTTGGCAACACCCTGAAGGTCCGGGTCACCGCAACCAACGCGGCGGGATCGAGCACGGCGACGTCATCCGCAACCACAACCGTTGCGGCCGTCGCGGCACCGGTCGATCTCACGCTGCCAAGCATCACCCTGCTGGGCATTGCCGCTCCCGGCGCGCAGATCACGACGGACGGCGGCAGCTGGCAGAACATCGCCTCGACGCCACTCCGGGAGGCTCTCGCCTACCAATGGCAGCGCTGCGAAGTGAGCGGTGGCGGATGCGAAGACATATCCGAAGGCGTTCAGCAGACCTACAACGTCGCCTCCGACGACGGCGGGCACCGCCTGCGGGTCATCGTGACCGCGCAGAACGAGTCCGGCCGTGCGTCCAGCGCCTCCCAATTAAGCCCGATCATCAGCGAAATGACCCCTTCCAGCAGCGAAAAGATCCTTTACACCACCGCCAACGCGATCTTCACCGCGAGTGTCGAAGGCGGCGAATCGCACGAGCTCACCAACTGCGAAACGGTCGACAGCGAAGCCGGCGCCAGCGCCTGCCACTTCCACCACCCCAGCATCTCGCCCACTGGGGAGATGATCGCTGCCGAAGTTCTGCCACCTGGGAGCTCCTCCCATAGATGCGTGGAAGAACAACTATGCCCGAGTGCCCCGAGCGGGGGGCCCGAAGATGTCAACATCGACGGTAAAATCGCCCTCATGAACTACGATGGCAGCCAGGCCAGGTTTCTCCCGGGCAACGGCAGCCAGCCGACATGGTCACCCAACGGAACCTCGATCACCTACACGCGGATCATCGAAAGCGAAGGCACAACGACCACCCACCTCTACCGGATCAAGGCCGACGGCTCCAACGCGACCGAACCAGTCCCCGTAGAAACGGGCACCACATACTCCGAGGCGCCGGCCTACTCCCCCGACGGCAGCCACTTGGCATATATCGGCAGGGAATCGACCGCCGAATCCTGGGGTCTCTATATTGCCAATGCCGATGGCACCGAAGCCAAACGCTTGGACCTCGGCGAACTCACCGAAACTGACATGCCGCAATTCACAACGGATAGCAGCGCAATCGTCTTCCTCGGTATCCCGCCGTACAGCAAATCGACGACCGGCTACGAAGAACTGGAAGCACCCCTCAAACCTACTGTCAGAAATGTCTACCAGATCAACACCGATGGCAGCGGTTTGACTCAGATCACACACTCCAAAACAGAAGACACGGGCTCGCCAACTCCAGGCTCCGGCGAAATGGTCGTCGTATGGACCGGTGGTGGGGAAGGCGAAGCCGGTCCCGGCATCGCGATCATATGGGGCCGACCCCACATCGAGATCGTACCGACCGAAGGCAGCAGCGAACCGACGCCCTTGCCGCCCCCGCCCGGGGAAGAAGCGATTACGGACGTGACCAGAGGCAAGCTAGGTCCACATGCCCATGCGGCAGCTACACAAGTCTGCCCGGGCACTACCGTCGCCTGTGGAACCTACAACGGAGATGCTGCGGCTGCATACGCTCTCAGATGGTACCGAGGCTATAACCCAGCCTACGACGATTTTTATGGACATGGCGGAGATTGTACAAACTTCGCAAGCCAGGCACTCTTTGCGGGTGGTGTTCAATATACTTACAATTTTGAAAATGGAAATGAAGGTGATTACCCTTGGTATTCTATTCGCAATAAAAGATTTGCGCGTATTGCAAAGCCAGGCCCCATACCTTCGTTCGAGTTTTCGTCAGCCTTTGTAAGATCCCAAGATCTCTGGAATCATCTCCTCATAGATACGGATCTCGGAAAACAAATTCCACAGACAGGCTTTCCGGACGCGATGGTACACATCCTGAAGCCGGGTGATCTCCTCTTTGATAAGATAGGGTCCTCGAAAGTCTTTGACCACACGCAGATAGTTGTCGGGTTCAATCACAACGAAGTAATGGTGGCACAGCATAGTGAACCTAAGGTCGAGTCGATTACGCGAGAGATCGCCGAATACCACGCCGAACATAAGGGGCTATCGATCGATTACGTGAGGGTTAATTTTACAAAGAGCAAGAATCTCGAAGAATAGATATGAGTTTTAGACAAAGGTCGGCAATCATATACGCGAGCTTATTGGCGATAGTGAGTATTGCCGTGGTGATATTGATTATTAAGAATGAGAAGAATGAATTTGAAAAAATAGAGGCCGCCGTTCCAGGGTGGCTTAGCCAAAATGGATGCGCAAAGATTGAAATTATAAGACCCTCGCATAATACGGGTTTTGTAAGGTGGGCTGGCCCTGGGGCGACTACGGCTACACTTGATTGCGAATATGTGAGCGGCTTTTTGGACTATGCCAGATTCCCATCGCTCGCAACCCGAAATAATGTACTGAGTTCCAAGCCTGTCCCAGGCAAGCTGTGTGTCGTAGGCCGTACAGTGCTAATGGACGCGCTATTAGACGAAAACGAACCAAGTAAGTTTCCTGTAATGTGTCATAATCTTCATGGTAAACGCTATCCAGACTGAGCCGGTAAGACGGCGTCGTACTCATCATCGTCGTCATCGAAGACGGCGCGCAGTGGCACTGCTTGCGCTGGCGATCTTCATTGCCGGCCTCTCCGCCGTGCTCGCGTCGGCGCTGCGCGGGGTGGACACGCACGGTGCGCGGGTAACCCATTTTACGATCAACAGCTCGCTCGTGCATCAGACATTGACCGAGGCGGCGGTAACCCCGGCGGGAGGCTCCAATGCTGGGCGACCGCTGCTCATCTTCCTGCACGGGAAGGGGGAGAATGAGGACTCCAACCTGACCGGCCAGTTCTTCGCCGCTCTTGCGCAGCTGGGATCGCGGGCGCCGGATGTCGTCTTTCCCGACGGGAGCGAAGACTCCTACTGGCACGACCGCGCCGATGGGGCGTGGGGCAACTACGTGATGGATGAGGTGATTCCACGGGCCGTCCGCCTGCTGGGCGCCGATCCGCGTCGTATCGCCATCGGCGGATTGTCGATGGGCGGCTTCGGCGCCTATGACCTCGCCCGGCTGAATCCGGGGCGCTTCTGCGCCGTCGGTGGCGACTCGCCGGCCCTATGGCTGAACGGCGGGGAATCGGCAGCCGGGGCATTCGACAACGCCGAAGACTTTGCCCGCCACAATGTCATCCAGGCAGCCATGGAAGGCCCCGACCCATATCCCGGAGCGCGGCTATGGATCGACGTCGGCAGCGAAGACCCCTTCAGATTGGCGGATACGACATTCGCCCATACCCTTCAGTCCAAAGGACTCGACGTCGTTTTTCATGTTTGGCCCGGTGGGCACGAAGCGGCCTACTGGAACAGCCATTGGGGGAGCTATCTCGACTTCTACGCCGGGGCGCTCGCGCATTGCCAATGAGAACACAGACGGCCCATCTGGATCGCCTCTACAGTATGTAGGAGAGCATTCACAAAGAATAGGATCTTGGGGAAACAGATATGAGTTTTAGGCAAAGATCGGTGATCATATATGCGAGCTTATTGGCAATAGTGAGCATTGCCGTAGTGGTGTTTATTATTAAGAGAGAGAAGAATGAATTTGAAAAAATAGAGGCCGCCGTTCCGGGGTAGCTTAGCGAAACCGGATGCGCAAAGATCGAAGTAATCAAACCATCGAGGAACACTGGTTTCGATAGCTGGAAAGGACCTGATGCGACCACGGCGGAGGTCAACTGTGAATACCTCGGCGGTGGCTTAGAATACGCTAGATTCAAGTCAATTCCCGCCTTAGATACCGCCCTGGACTCGCGGACACATGGGGAGAGATTTTGGCGTTATCGGGCGGACACTTTTAGAGGACGAACTAGGTAACGAGGTCGAAGACCTGAGACACTTCAAAGGGATGTGCCGCAACCTGCATGGCATTCGATATTGATGTTGTCTATACGAGCTGCTGCCACGTTACTACGCAGGACAGTAAATAGCGGTCGTATGACCTTCCATAGATCGGACGGTGACCTTCGAGACTCCGATCAGATGGAGCCCCAAGATATCGCCCAGCCACCGTCCCGCTCGGATCTCCTAGCGATTGGCGCGGGGGCGCTCTTCTTCGTGGCACTTGGCTCGCTCCTTGCGTTCGTGGTGACACAGGTGCGTTGCGACACCAACCCCCAAGACGACACAGGCTGGCATTTCAGCAGCTACTGCACCGCGCTGCACTCGCTGCACGTTGTGAACTTCCCAGATACCGTAAGCGGTGGCGGGTTGCTCGAGGGCATCTTTGCGCTGCCCATTCTATTCGTAATCGTCGGCTTGATATTCGCTATCCGTCGACGTCGTTTCGCGCCGCTTCGGACGGCTCTATCTGTCGCCGGTCCGTTCATCGCGCTCTTATACGTTCTCGCCGTCGTCTTCGCGTCCGCCAAGTCTCCAGGAGGGCCATGAGCCACGTTGAGCTGAAGCGCTCTACCCCCTCAACCACACCGCCGCCCACTCCCCCCTATGGCGACGCTCCCACTCGCGCAGACCAAGAGCCTCGAACGCCTGGACCACCTCATCAACCTCATGCACAAGAAGGCCACACGCCAGCAGATGACGCGGGGCGGCGGGCATCAGGCGAGCGAGGTCCAATAGGAGCGGGCGCAATAGGTTGGCCATCACCACCGGGGGAATATCGCCGGCCAACCGCGATGGCGGGGCGGCGCTCCGGCGCGAGGACCCAGCACCGCCGGCCCACGGCAATGACTCCGCGCGCAGGTCGAAGAGGCGCACTGCCATCTCAACCCCATTGACAAGCGCGTTGGCGCGGGCCGCATCGACGCTCTCGGGATCGTTGTCGAGGCCAACCACGGGCGCGAAGCCCAGGTGGGCAGCAGCGATCGCAAGCACGCCTGAGCCAGTGCCAATGTCTAGCAAGGGACCGCGCGAATCGTCGCGGAGTGCGACCTCGAGCAGCAATTCAAGACATAGCCGGGTGGTGGCGTGGGCCCCGGTTCCGAACGCCTGTGCGGGATCGATCACGATCTCCCGCACGTCAGGACGATCGCTCGGCGGCTCCCATGGCGGGCGCACGTGCAGTCCGGGCAGAGGAAGGCGCGCAGTACCGGGCGATGGCGCCTCGCGCTCAGAGCGAGATGAGGGTTCAGGCGCGGCCCCGGACACCAACACGGGCGCCTCGATCAGCACCGGGCGGTGAAAGCGCTTCCAGCGCTCCGACCAATCGTCCGGCAGATCGCTGGTGGCGATCTCAACCAGCGCATCCCCCACAGCCGCACGCAGGTCCGGCAGCTCCGGCAGCTCACCCGGGCTCCCGTAGACCGCGTACTCGATAACGCCCTCCCCCACCTCCGTCTCCTCCACACCCGAGGGCGCCAGCTCCAGAAGCTCCGCTAGTACCAGCTCCGCGTCCTCGCGGCGAACGCGAACCGCGAGCCGAATCACGCCGGCGGGTAGCCCCGGGCGCGGAACATCACGCCGCCTGATGGCGCAGTGCACGGCGCAACTTGGAGAGCATCGATTCCTCGGTGCGCAGGTTCTCCCCGGTCAAGGTGTCGTGCAGGCGCTCAAAAAGCTCGCGCTGCTCGGAGCTCAGGCGCCGGGGGACCACCACGTTGACCACAACACGCAGACTGCCCCGCTTGCCGTTGCGCAGGCTCGGCATCCCCTGACCGCGCACGGTGAGCACCTCGCCCGGCTGGGTGCCGGGGGTTATCCGGATCGAGGTAGTGCCGTCGAGCGTCGGCACGTCGAGCGTCGCCCCCACCGCCGCCAATGGCGCGGACACGTCCAGGGCGGTGATCAGGTCGTCGCCTTCGCGCACGAAATGCTCATCGGCGCGCACCCGAACGAGCACGTAGAGATCACCCGCGGGCGCGCCCGCCTCGCCCGCGTGGCCCTTGCCGGAGAGGCGGATGCGCTGTCCATCTGCGATCCCCGCGGGCACGTCCACCGTGAGCGTGCGCTTCCCCGCGCGACGGCCCCGGCCGCGGCACTCTCCGCAGGGCTGCTTGGCGGTGCGACCGTCGCCGTGGCAGGTGTCGCAGATCACTGTGCGCATCATCTGGCCGAAGGGCGTGCGCGTCACCGCCTGCAGCTGGCCGGCGCCACCACACCGCGCGCACGTCTCGATCGGGGTGCCCGGCTCCGCGCCGTTGCCGTGGCAGTGCTCGCAGCGATCGACCGCCTCGTAGGCGATCTCTTCGTTCGTGCCCCGGGCGGCTTGGCGCAGGTCGATCTCCAGGGCGACCGCGACGTCGCCTCCCTGCGCGGAGCCGGCGGAGCGGCCCCCGAAGGGGCTCGAGCCGCCGAAGAAGGCGTCGAATAGGTCGCCGATCGAGCCGAACGCGTCGAAGTTGGGGGCGTAGCCGCCTGAGCGCAGGCCCTCGTGACCGTAGCGGTCATAGGTCGCGCGCCGCTGTGGGTCGGAGAGGATCTCGTACGCCTCCGCGGCCTCCTTGAACTTCTCCTCCGCCTGGGGGTCGTGCGCGTTGACGTCCGGGTGCAGCTCCCGCGCGAGGCGCCGGAAGGATTTCTTGACCTCCTGCTCGGAGGCCTCGCGCGCGAGGCCGAGGACCTCGTAGGGATCGCGTGGCAGGGAGGCGCGGCTCATCCTCGCCTCACCTTAGGGCCTATCCCGAATTGGGGCGTGCGGCTGGGGCGGTCGAGGGTCGAGCGAGGCGCGAACGCAAGGCCGAAGGCGTGGTGGGCCCACGCCGAGGCCGAGGACAAAGCCCCGCGAAGGCCATCGGCCGTATCCAGGCGTGCGACCCACGAGGGATAGGCCCTCAGCCGCATCTTCCGCGTTTGGCTCGCGGAATCGGCGCTTGTCAGCTCTCCGCATACGTCTCTTCGACGAAGCGCGAGAGCTCGTGGGCCACCTCCCGCACGGCGGGGATCGCGTAGGCGTAGTTCATCCGCACGGGGCCGATCACCGAGACGATTCCCAGCCGGCGTTGGGCCACGCCGTACCCGGTGGCCACCATCGCCAGGGAGCGCATCGCCGGGATCTCGTTCTCGTGGCCGATGCGCACGTACACGCCCGGCTCGGAGAGCGCCGTGCGCAGCACGCTGAGCAGCGCCACCCGCCGCTCCAGGAGCTCCATCAGCTCGTTGATCTGCCCGACGTCCCGCAGCTGCGCCTCGGAGAAGAGTCGCGCCGTGCCGTCGAGGTAGAGCACGTGCTCGGACTCCGCGGCGAGATCGCCGAAGGCAGGGAGCAGGCGGTCGAGGAAGGCCCGCTCCATCGCGCGCAGCGTCGGGTCCGCGAGGCGCTGGTGAATCATCCGCGCGCCCAGGCCGAGACCCACGAGGCGGTCGTTGAGGTACTCCCCCGCCCACGCCACGAGACCCGCGTCGACCTGGTCCTCGAAGGTCGCGAACACCTTGGAGACCTCCCCCGTGGAGGTGATGACGACCGCCACCACGACCCGCGACTGCAGCGCCAGCACCTCGATACGGCGGATCGTCGCGGTGCTCGTCGAGGGCGCGGAGACCACCGCCAGCAGGTCGGTGACCTGCGAAAGCGTCTCCGTCGTCGCGCGCATCGCCTCCTCCACCTCCTGGCGGGTCAGTGCGAGCTCCACGTGCGGAACAGGCAGCAGACCCTCGCCGGAGGTGAGCATCCTGTCCACCACGTAGCGCTGGCCGGCGTCCGTGGGCACGCGCCCCGCGGAGGTGTGCGGGTGGGCGAGCAGGCCGTGCTCCTCGAGCAGCGCGAGCTCGTTGCGGATCGTGGAGGCGCCGCAGTCGAGCGCCGGATCGGCCGCGATCACCTTCGAAGCCACCGGCTGGCCGGTCCGCTGGTAGCCATCCACCACCTTGCACAGGATCAGCTCCTGTCTGGCTGTGAGCATGCCTTTGATTCTAGGGTCCCCCCGGGTCGGCAAGGGACCTCGCCCGGGACCCCGTCTGCGTCTCGCCCATGCTCCGCGGGCACATGGCAGGCCAATCGCGCTACCGGGACGCGCTATATCTCGAGCTCGGCCTCGGCGTTGCGGATGATCTCCTTGTCGCCCTGCACGGCGACCGTGTCGACCACCACGCGGCCGTCCTGCGCCTCGCGCACCGTGCCCGTGACGACGACCTCCTGCTCGGGAACCCCCATGCCGCGGAACTGCACCGAGAGGCGCCGCAAATGCTCGGGGCCGCCCGCCGCCTCGGTCTGCGCGCGGGCCACCTGAGCCATCGTCCACAGCCCGTGCAGGATACGTCCCGGCAGGCCCACGGCACGGGCGAACTCCTCGTCGATGTGGATCGGGTTGAAGTCGCCCGAGGCGCCCGCGTAGCGGGCGGTGAGGTACTTGTCGGGCGTGACCCGCACCTCGGGTATCTGCGCTCCCACTGTCAGCTCGGCCATCTGCTCACACTCCTCGAACGATGTTGGTCCACGTGCCGCGCGAGACCTGCTCGCCGCGCTGGTTGGTGGAGACGGACTCGAACACGTAGTAGCCGCGGCCGTCGCGTTCTGAGATGTCCTTGACGGACGCGGTGGTGGTGATCTCGTCGCCCGCCACCACCGGCGAGCCCCACACGAACTCCTGGCCACCGTGGACCATCATCGCGAAGTTCATCTCGATCTCGGGATCGAAGATCGGCGGCCCCATTGAGGGCGCGCAGTAGACGACGGCGAACATCGGCGGCGCGACCACGTCGGCGTAGCCCGCCGCGCGGGCCGCCTCCACGTCGAGGTGCACGGGGTTCGTCTCGCCCACCGCCCGGGCATACTCCTTGATCTTCTCGCGGCCCACCGCGTAGAGCGTGGGCTCGTAGGTCTTACCTACCGCTTGGCTGTTGACAGGCACCTGTAGGGCTCCTTGCATGGGGACGGCTTGCGGCGGGGCAGTCTATGGCATTTCCCTTGACGGCCAACTGGCCCTTAAACACAAAAAGCGACCCACGGCCGCCTGCGGGGCGTCGGAAACCGACGCCCCGCAGTTGCACGCGTGATCGCCAGACGGCTGGCGGTCTCTAGAAAACCAGGTCGACCTCGCCGGCACCGGCGCCGGCCCCGACGAGCTCCCGCTCGTCCTCACCGCCGCCCGGCTCGTCTACCGAGCCGTCCTCGCCGCGCTCGCCGCCGCGCCGATCCAGGAACTGGACGTTCTCGGCCACCACGCTGACCGACTGGCGCTTCTGTTGCTCCGCGGTCTCCCACTCGCGCCACTCCAGACGCCCGTCGATCGCCACCAGGCTGCCCTTGCGCATGTAGCGGGCCACGTTCTCCGCCAGCCCGGCGAAGGCGCCGACGTCGAAGTAGTGGGGCCGCTCGCGGTACTCGCCTTCGTCCCGCCGGATCCCGTTACACGCGATCCTCAGGTTGCACACACTCTGGCCCGAGGGCAGCTCGCGCAGCTCGGGGTCCCGCGTGAGACGGCCGATCAGCACGACGCGGTTGATGCTCGCATACGACATGAGTGTCTCCTTTGCTGTTCACCACTGCCCCGCCAGGGAAGCTACTCACTGCTTGGGACGGTACGCTCGCTCGGGCCCGCAGCAGGCCCGGTACGTAGCCGCTCCGCACTCAGCCACCCAGGCGCACCGTCCTCGGCAGGCTGCGCAAACGCAGCGAGACCGGGCCGCCAGCCCGGTCAATCCAGCGGCCTCCCCCCGCGCGGCAGCGCCTCGAGCGGGACGACCACCACCCGCTCGTGGGCGTGTGCCCGGTCGATCGCGCGCTGCACGGCGCGCTCCACCTCGGGCGAGGCGAGGTACAGCGCTCCAGCCACGCAGCGCGCTCGCGCCCACGCCAGGCAGATCGCCGCCAAGCGCTCCGGCGCCTTGATCGTCAGCTCCACCTCCACCGCCACCGGCAGACCGGCGGCGGGGTCAATCGGCCACAGCACGAGGTCGGGACGGTGGTGTGGCTGGCCGACCCAGCCCTCGGGGCTGTGTGCCCCCAATCGGTCGCCTTGAGCGCCGCGGCCGAGCTCGGCGCTGGCGAGCGCGCGGCGACACTCGTGCTCCTCGCTGCGCAGCTCCCGCTCGCCCTGCACCCGGTGGTCTGGGTAGCAGCGCCCCAGAGCCGCCGCCACGCGGGCGCATTCGATCAAGTGCAGCGCGTTCGAGGCACTCACGCGGCACGGGTCGAGGCCGCGCACCCCGGCCGCTCGCAGACCGGCGCGCGTGACCGTGTACAGCGCGGGCCGACCCGTCAGCGGACGGTGGCGCTCGAGTAGCCGCTCGCCCTCCGCCGCCGCCAGCCGCCCTCGCGCCGAGGCAACGCTAACGCCCAGGTGCTCGGCCACGGCCTCCGCGGTGACCGCGCCGAGGCCCGCCGCCCAGCGGACGAGCGCGATGCGCTCGGGGGGCTGGGAGGTGTCGTGGTTGTGCTTGGTGTCGGTGCACTTGGTGTTGGTGCATGTAGAGACCATCGATGGTCCTCCTTGTCGATATGGGTTGGGCAGGTTCTGAGACCTCGGCGCAGGCGGACAGCCGTGCGCCGAGGTGGGATCGGACCGGCGTCGTGTGACGTACTCAGCGGTCCCGCTCGGGCGAGTGCATCCGCGCGAGCGTCGCGGAGCGCGGGCTACTGAGCCGGATTACTGCGGCGTGGCCCCGGGGGAGGCTCATCACTTCCTCGGGGCTGATGAGGTGCTCGCTCACCCGCGTGCGGGTGCTTCGGCCGTCGCTGCTCACAGAGGTGCGCCACGCCCCCCTGCTGCCCGCCAGGCGGGCAATCAGCTCGGCCGACTCGGGGACCGCCTGGCGGTGGGCGACTACGCTCGTGAGGTTGCCGAGCACCTGCTCCAGCAGGGTCTCGTGGCCGGGCAGACGCAGGTCGGAGAGCTCCTGCGTGCCCAACAGCAGGCAGATCCCCGCCGAGCGCGCGCGAGCAAAGAGCCGCGCCACGTGCTCCGCGGCGATCGCGGAGAACTCGTCGATCATCACCAGGCACCGTGCCGGGCGCTCCTGCAGTGCGGAGACCACCGTCTGCAGGTCCTGCACGATCGCGGACCCCACCATCTGCGCGAGCAGCGGTCGGCTGTCAGCCTGGAGGCTGAAGTAGACCACCGCCCCCTCACGCACAGCCTCCAGCAGATCGCAACACTCAGCGCCCGCCGTGGCGGGGTCGAGGCACGGACCGACGTCGGACTCCACCAGGATCGCCAGGCGGTCGCGCACCCCCGTCAGGTCGCTGCGCTGCCGGGGGGTGAGCGAGTCCAGGTAGGCGTGTACCGCCCGCCCCTGCTCCGCCTCCAGGTCTCGCGCGAGCAGCTCCAACCCCACGGGGTCGAGCGCCTCCACGAGGCCCGCAAGGCTCACCTCGCGCCCCGCGGCCCGCAACGCGCGGACCGCATGCCCGAGGTAGCGCTGCGCCTGGCGCTGGTAGTGGGGCTCGGTGAAGCGCTCCCCCGCGAGCGCCTTGTCGGCGATCTCGGTCTCCGAGCCGCGAGCGTACGGGTTGTACACCGCCGGCGCCCCCGGGCCCCACACGATGAAGCGTCTGCCAGCGCCGAGCGCGGCGCGGCTCACCTGCTCGCGCATCCACCGGTCGCCCTTCGGGTCGACCACGACCGCCGCCAGCCCGTGCGCGATCGCCCGCGTCGCGATCCACGTCTGGGTGACGGTCTTGCCGGAACCAGTGGCACCGGCCACCAGCGTGTGGGTGCCGCCGCTGCCGCTGCCAGAGGCGCCGCCGAGCTCGATCGAGACCGCCCGGGCGCGGCGGTCGGTGCCGACGGTCAGCTCATCGCCGCGGAACCACCGCTCACTGCGCTCGCGGCCGCGCGGAGGGGAGGGCGACTCGGTCGAGGGTGTGCAAACGTGCCCGCCGCGACGGTCCTCGCGGCGACTGCCCCACGGCGCAGGCAGGGCTACGGCCCAGCGCGTGCTCCACCGCGCCCACAGTGCGGCAGCCCAGCCGGCGGACGGACCGCTCTGCAGCCACGAACGCACCGCCCGCGCGCCGCCGCGCAGTCCGTCGAGCGGGGTCGTGCGGCCCGCTGCGATCTCCGCGAGGTCGGCGCCGGCCTGCAGGTCTTCGCCGTGCCAACGCCGCCCGCGAACGGCGGCGCCGAGCGCAGCGACGCCGAGCGTCGCGGCGGAGCCCGCGAGCACGGCGCGGGCGAGCAGGACGAGCGCGAACGCACCTGCCGCCCAGCTCCAGTGGAGGTGCCGGTGGCGCATCACGCGCGACGCGAGCAGACCGAGGAGCACGCCGAGGGCGACGTGGACGGTCGCTCCCACCAACCACTGCACGAGGTGCTCCAGCGGGGCCAGCGGGTCGGTTTCCCGGTTGAGGGTTGCTTCGTGCGACGAGGACATGGGTCCCCTCCTTTCACTTGAGCGCCCAGCCAGAGCCGAGCGCGGGTTAACGAGCGACGGCGAGCCCGGGGGCTCGCCGTCGTGGGTGTGGCATGGGCGCTGCACGAGCCCGCCGACCACGCAGGCCGGCGAGATGCGCAGCTCAGAAGCTCAGATGAGGCGGTACCCGACGCCGCGCACGTTGACCACCCACCGCTCGCCGCTCTCCGCGCAAAGCTTGCGGCGCAGGCGGCTGGCGTGGCTGTCGAGGGTGCGGGTGCAGACGGAGGTGGGGTAGCCCCACACGGCGCGCAGCAGATCCTCCTTGGCGAACACGCGCTTTGGCTCGCGGGCGAGGTGCAGGAGCAGCTCGTACTCCAGGCGCCGCAGCGGCAGCGGGTGCCCGTGGAGAGTTACGACGTGAGCACGGGGGTCGATCTCCAGCGGCCCCACCGCAACGCGTTCGAAGCCGCGGCTCCCCGCGCGGCGCGCGGCCGCTCGGAGAAGCAGGGCACGCAGGCGTGCCCGCAACTCCAGGTAACTGGCGGGGCGCGCGATGAAATCATCGGTGCCGGCCTCAAAGGCCCGCAGCAGGTCGGGCTCCTGCGAGCGGGAGCCGACCACGATCACGGGCAGCTCGGCGGGCCAGGGACGCTCCGCGCGGGCGGGCGCGGCCGAGCCGCCGCCGCGGATCTCTGCCAGCAGCTTGAGCGCAGCGTGCGGTGACTCCAGATCGCCGAGCAGCGCAACGCTCGGCCGTAGGGTGTGCGCCAGGACCCTTGCGTGCTCCGCGGTGCGCGCCAGCCGCGCCCGGTACCCGTCGGCCACGAGCTGCTCGACGAGCGGACCTCCGACCTCAGGGTCGTGCTCCACCACGAGCACCGGCGGTCGATCCTCGGCACTGTCCTCGCCGCCAAGCCCATCCGGAGGCTGCAACCCGCGGGGAGGTGTCATTGGGGATCGTCCACGTGTGTCGGGACCCTTCCGGGGGCGCGCGCGCCGGGCTTCCTACCCGGCGTCAGAGGTCTGCGTGTCCGTCCGGGCGTGCTCTTTGGCGATTCCGGAGAGTGCCAACCCGGGGCCCTCAAAGTTCCACCTCGTGCGGGCTCACGCCGAGTCCGAGGCGCGCGATCACGGCGAGCACTTCGCTGTGGATCCAGGGGGTCGGCTCGCCGCCACCGCCCTCGGGCGAGATGCCGACACGGCGGGCGAGCCAGCTGGTCTCGCCGCTGGCGCGGCCCTTGCCGTCGCGCTTGACCCGCCCGCAGCGGAAAGCGATCTCGCTGAGGCTGAGCCCCCGGGTGCGGATCGCGACCAGCACCGCCCTGCGCAACCCCCGGTTGAGCACGATGCGACTCGCGTCGAGGCGCTGCAGCTCGGACCGGAGCACCGCGACGGAGACCGCGGGGTCCTCGCTGTGGAGCGCCAGCGCCTGCGCGGTGAGGGTGCGGACGGGCTCGTAGCTTTCCAGGCAACCCACGACGTCGCGCACACGCTCGGGCTGGCGGCCGAGCTCAGATCGGTCGGACTCCGATCGGTCGCGGCTCTCGCCGAGCTCGCTCCCACCCGCCAGCCGGCGCCAGCGCAGCTGTGGGATCGACATGCCGGCGTCGAACGCCTCCAGCCGGTGGACCCAGCCGTGCCGGTCGAGCAGCTCCACCATCTCCGGCGGCGGAGCCGAGCCAAGCTCGGAGTTCTCCCGCGCGCCTCCCTCGGAGAAGGGGGCCGCGAGGAGATCCTCGGGGGTAACCGGCCGGCACCGACGACCACGGGGGTCGCGCAGGTAGTCGCGGCACACGACGCCCGCGTTCTCGACGGGCTCGTCGGCGGCGAGGTGCGCCACGAGCCGCCGGTCGCCGAGCGTGGCCGCGTCGCGGTCGACGACCAGCACGCTGCCGGCGTGCCCGGGCCGCGCGAGGACCTCCCGCAGGCGCCCCTCGGCGTCGGTGTAGCGGGCGAGCGGTCCGCGAGTGTTCGCGAGTCCGCGCGCCTGGCGGGCGGATCGGGTCGGCGAGCGGGTTGCCCGGTGAGCGTGAGCTCGTGAGGGGCGAGCGGGGTGCTCGGGGAGTGTGGTCGGTGTCATGGCGCGTCTCCTGGCCGCGGGGGGCCGCCGTCGGTGGTCGGGGGAGCGGCTTTGTAGGGCGCCTGCGGGCGGCCGTCAAGCGGCGCGAGCGACGCGTGCGAGCTGAGCCAGCGAGCGAGATCCCCTTAAGGGATCTCGGGACTCACGTCGTGTGCGCCGCGCCAGTCAAAGTTGGCGCGAACGGGTCCTCGGGCCTCCGTGCTAGGGCGGCGTAGACCTGGAGGCACAGACTGGGGCGCACGCAGACCCAACGGCGTGGGAGCGGGGGGCCGGAGACCTCAGCGGCGCGGTCTACATCGAGCCGCACACCAGCAAGCGCGATCTGCGGTCGATGCACCCGGCCGAGGGCGGGCGGTGCGGAGTTGGAGAGTGCTGTGCGGCCTGGGTGAAGGGATTCGGGGGGCCGCGATCCTAGCGCTGTGTGAGGTCAGCGGCGGCGCGCACAGCCTCGCTGCTGGCGCAGCGGCGCAGTCGCCCACGCAGACGCGGCGCAGTCCCGCTCAACAGAGCCACTCTTGGCGCCCCGGGCGTGCAGTCGGGGACATGCCAAGCAGCCGGCCAACTGCATGAGCGAGCGCGAGCGGGCCACGGCGACTGCATCTAGGGGAGGGGCAAAGGCACATCCGCAGGGAGCGACTGCACGCGTCTTTTCGCGCCACGGTGGGTAGGCCTCGCCCACACTCCTCGACGCAGCATGCCCACCAGGCGATTGACGAACGCCGACGTCAGCCGCAGTCAGCGCAAACCGGCCCCAGCTCGGCTCTACCGCGGGCGCTGCCCGAGCAGGAGCTCTCGCTCCGCGACTGTGGCCTCGCCGGCGCGGGGGTCGCTGCCCGCGTCGGCGGTGCGCACCGCGGGGGGCAGGAGGGGGACTCCGTAGGCGAGCAGCTGCCCCTCGTGGACGTCGCGCTCGGAGACGAACACGACAGCGGCGCGTCCGGGGTACTCCCAGTCGCGGGGGTGTTCGCCGGCGTACGCACGGCACGCGCTCAGCACGTGGTCGGCCCGGCGGGCGCACTCCCGCGCTCGGGGCCGGTCGCGGCAGAGGAACACGACCACGGGCCGCGGAGCGCCGCGACCGATCGGGGGCACACAACCCGAAGGGCTGGGTCGGCCAGCGAAGCGGGGCGCGCACACCGACCAGCCGGCGAGCAGGTGATCGTAGCGCTCGAGCTTGGCCGCGGCGGAGGCGTGGGCGCGAGTCGAGGCGAGGCGGTCATCGAGCTCGACCAGCAGGCACACGCCGGCGGCTCCACCGCCCTCGACGGCGCCCGCCTGGGACCCCACGGCCGGCGCGCCGCCACGCTCGCCCGGCCCCGGCGGCAGCTCGACGCTCGCGTCGGGGCGCACGGTTTCGAAGCGCTCCACCTCCACGCGCACGCCGGCCGAGTCGGTGCGCAGGAAGTCGTGGGGGGTGCGCCCGCCGGGCAGGCGCAGGTCGGCAGGGCCGATCGCCACACGCCCGGCGGGAGTCGAGCGCAGCGGCGGGGAGAGCGTCGATTCCTCGGGTCCCCGCCACTTCAGCGCCGACCCTCCGAGAGCTTGCTCGAGCGCGAGCGTCCACCCGGTGACGTGCACGTCGTGGCGGGCCTGGCGCAACTGGCGGTCTTCGCCCGCGGCGGGTGACGACGACCGGGGCGCGGCAGGTGCGGGTGGAGAGGAGGATTTGGGAGAGGGGTCGCGTGCCTCAACCTCACGGTGGGCGGCGTCGCCGAGGCGCCCGTGGGCCACCAGCAGCTCGAGCCCTCGTGGGGCGATCACGTAGCACATCGGCGCGCCGCCCCCGTCGCGGCGGTGGAACTGGAAGCGCTCCACGAGCGCGGCGTCGGAGAGGCGCTTCAGGCGCCGCTGGGTGGTGGTGAGCGCCCGCTGGGGGTTGAACCGGCGGTGGATCTGCGTGGTGAGCACGTGGCGCGCGGTGGCGACGAACGCGAGGATCTCCAGGTCCAGAGAGTCGGGATCGAACGCTCCGGGCGCCGCAACGGCCCGCGCCCACCGCAGGCGGTGCGCGGCGTCGAGGTCGACTAGCTCGGCGTAGCTCTCCGCGGCGCTCTCGGGCAGCGCCGAGTGGGCGACCGGCTCGTACTCCCTCCCTTCTCCCTCGCGGCGTGGCTCCTGACGTGCTTCGCGCCGGTCCCTCTCCGCTCGCTCCCAGTGCGGCTGGCTGAGGTCCGCGAGGTGCCGCCCGCCGCGCTCGGCCTGTCGGGCGGCGTGCAGCGCGAGGCGCTCGGGGTCCACGTGCAGGGGAACGGTCTGTGCGACGAACGGTGCCTGGCGACCCTCGGGGGTGCACCAGCTGACGATCGCGTGGTGGCGGGGCAGGTGCAGGCGCGCGTCGGGGCGCGCGAGGGGGGCGAGGCCGGCCACTTCGGGGCGCACCGTGTCCGAGTACTCGGCCATCATCAGGCTGGCTGCCGCGCGGGCGTCGCGCGCGGAGGCGGTCGCGAAGTACACGCGGTGCGCGAACAGCGCGTCGAGCTGCTCGCGCACCTCGCGGTCGGTCCACTGCGCGTCGGTCTGCCAGCACGCCACGGTCTCCAGTCCCGCGGAGCGCTTCAGCGCGAGCGTCTCGGCGAAGCCGCGGTTGAGCACGAGCGGGGCCTCGTCGACCTTCAGCGCCACCGCCACCCGCTGCTCGGCGGGGACGGTGTCCTGCTGGCGGGCCAGCGCGGCGTCGAGCATCCCCACTAGCAGCTGCATCAGCACGGAGGTGTTGCCCGCGCCCATGCTCCCCATCGCGCCCTTGACGACGAGCACCTCGTGGCCGGCCACGACGCGATCGAGATCCACCGCGAGGGATTCGTTGAGCAGCACCCGCTTGATCGAGGGGGAGTTCAGCAAGCGGGCGAGCTTGTTCACCGGGGCGTCGAGCTTGGCCGTGGTCGTGCTGCGCGAGTCCGCTAGCTGCGCGGCGAGCTCGGCCGTGAAGAACTGCGCGATCTCCCGGTACTGTGGCAGCGTCCGCACGTGCGCGCCGACGCGGGCGCGGTAGGCGTAGCCCTCCTCGCCGACGGACAGCAGCCGCGCGGCGTCCCACAGGGTGCTGCGGGGGTCGTGGGCGAGCACGGCGATGATCGCGTTGCGCAGGTACCGGTCCGAGGAGGCCCTGATGTCTGCATCGCTGAAAAGTTGCTTCAGCGCCCCCACCACGTAGTCGGCGATCGTGTCCGCCGGGGCCTCCACGGCGAGCGGGTTGAAGCCGCACGTGGGGTGCGCGAAGTCCAGTAGCGTGCACGTGCGCTCGGGCGGCACGAGGCTCACCGCGGCCTCCGCGGCGTCGCCCTTGGGGTCGAGCACGACCACCGCGGTTCGCTCACGACGCAGGTCCTCCGCGACGGTCGCCGCCAGGTAGCTCGACTTGCCCTGGTCCACCGCGCCCGGGACGGCGGTGTTCTGGCGGCGCACCTCGGGGTGGAGGGAGACCGGCCCGAGCGCGTCACGCAGCAGCCCCGCCCCGGTGCGAGGGCGCAGGATCGCGGGGGGCGCGGGGGCCCAGGGCAGCGCGCCGCGGGCGACCGGCACGGCGGCGTACTCCACCGAAGGCAGGTGCCACACCGCGGCAAGCTCGGTGGACGCGTACACCCCCTTGCGCACCGGTGCCACGGGGTTGCCCTCCCCGCGCGCCACGCGCCTGGCGTAGAAGCCGCACAGGCCGTGGCGCACTGTGGTCCCGCGCTCGACCAGGCGGTTCTCCGCGCCCTCCGCGCGCAGCTCCGAGGCAATCCGCTCGCACGTCTGCCGCGTCGGACCCGCCACGCGCAGGTCCGCGAAGTACAGCGGGCGGTGCTGCACCTCCAGGCCGCCGCGCAGCTCGGCCTCCTCCACGTGGGAGCGGTCGCGCACGAACACGTGCTCGCGGCGCTCGCGACTCAGGTGGTCCTCGTGGCGCTTGTACCGCCACTTGGCGTACCGTTCGAACGTCGCCGGCGCGGGGGTCAGCGCGAGCTGCACGAACGCGTCCTGCCCGCACGCCCCCATCACGTTGAGCAGCCTGTCCACCGGGGGCTCGCGCGCGAGCTCCCACCGGTCCAGCTGCTTGACGCGCTTGATGAAGCCCGCGTGCTTCTTCAGACGCACCAGCGTGAGGGTCCGGGCGGGGGTCAGCCCGGGGCCGAAAGCCTCACCGGGCGGCGCCAAGCGGCTGTTGGGGTACGCGCTGCGCACGGCCGCCTCCACGACCCTCTCCAAACCCGCCGGACAGCTGACGGCGAGCACCGCGCTCGCGGTCCCGTCGGGGGCGTGCACGTGGTGCACCTCCAACGCCACCGAGGGCTGGCCGGCGTGCAGGCGCCGCCACCACCGCTGCTGCAGGCGCTTGTGCAGCGCCTCGTACATCGACACGACCCCCTCCACGCTCGTGCGGTCGGCGCGGTACGCCTGCACCGTGAGACGCACGTACCGCCGCCGACGGCGCGCCCGTGCCCGCAAACCGAGGAGCAGCGCAGCGGGCGTGAGCGTGAGCGCGGCGAGCCCCTCCACGGCCGAGGCGACCGGCCAGCCTCCCGACGGAGGCACCCCTCCCCGAGGATGCGGGCCCTCCGGCGAGCGTAGCCCTCTTGGGAGCCGCGGGCCCCCCGAATGGAGCGACGGACGCGGCCTTCCCAGCGGATGCGGCCCTCCGAGCGGGTGCGACCCTCCCAGTGGACGCGGCTCTCGCGACGTGAGCGCGCTGGGCGCCGCCGGGGCGCCCCGCAGCGCCGCTCCGAGGCCGCCGTGGAGCAGCCACGCGAGCACCGCCACACCCAGCAGCGTGGCCCCCAAGCCCAGCAGTCGCCAGAGCAGTAGACGTGCGAGCACCTCTCCCTCTGCTCCGACGCGAACCGCCAAGCGGGACAGCCGTGGCGGCGTGGGACTACGGGTCTACGCTACGGGTCTACGCACGGCGGACTCATGGGTCCACGCGGGCGGCGACGATCGCGATGTCATCGCGCAGCCGCCCGCCGCTGCGGGCGCCGGCGAGCTCCTCCAGGCGCGCCACCAGCGCGCGGGGCTCGGCGGGGCCACCGCGGGCGAGGTGGGCGCAGAGCTCCTCGGGGGCGAGGACCCTGCGTGGAGCTCCGGCGTCGGTGAGCCCGTCGGTGTAGAGCACCACGCTGGCGCCGGGCTCGAGCGTGACGCCCACGTCGCGGGAGCTGGCCTCGCGGAGCACGCCGAGCATCGTGCCGGAGACCTCGGGACAGCACGTGCGGCCGTCGGCACCGAGCAGCACCGGTGGGGGGTGCCCGGCGCTTGCGATCGTCGCGTGCACCGGGCCGGGGCGGGAGAGGTCCAGGCGGGCGAGGATCACAGTGGCGAAGCGCCAGGCAAGCTCGTGGCTGAGCATCGC
This sequence comes from uncultured Solirubrobacterales bacterium, assembly GCA_963701215.1. Taxonomy (GTDB): domain Bacteria; phylum Actinomycetota; class Thermoleophilia; order Solirubrobacterales; family Solirubrobacteraceae; genus Palsa-744. The sequence continues at coordinate 1,145,888 of OY969580.1, read as the reverse complement.
GTCGTTGACTGAGCGCAGCACCTGGGCGGGGCTGTCCTGGTGGAGCGCGAGCGCGCGGATCGAGTGGCGCACCAGCGCGGTCACCGCCGCCGCCTCGGTGCCCTTGCCACAGACGTCGCCGACGACCAGCCAGCACCCCGAGGGTACCTGGAAGACGTCGTAGAAGTCCCCGCCCACCTCGGCGCCCTCCCCGACGGGGTGGTAGGCGGAGGCGAGCTGCACGCCGGGCACCTCGGGCAGGGCGTCGGGGAGCAAGCTGCGCTGCAGGGTGTGCGCGACGTGGGCGCGTTCGGCGTAAAGGTTCGCGTTGTCGAGCGCCATCGCGGCGCGACCTGCGAGATCCCGCATCAGCGGTAGGTGGTTGGGGTGCAGGGCGCGTCCGGCGTCGGTGCGCAGGAAGGAGAGCGCGCCCAGCACGCGCCCGCGGGCGATCAGCTTGACGACCACCCCGGAGCGGTAGCCGGCGTTGCGCATGAAGCGCAGGTGCTCCTCGCTCTGGGCGGCCTGCTGCAGCGTGGCGGGGTCGGTGAGGTCGTACACCGACACCGGCTCGGCGGAGCGCAGCGCACGGGCGACGGGGTGCGAGCCGGCGATGTCGAGCGGCTCGCGGGCGCGCAGCTCCTCCAAGCGGCGTGTGAGTCGCCCCTCGACGGCGGCGGCCACGGTGTCACCGATCGTTCCATCCTCGCGGACGAGGTCGATGACACACAGGTCGGCGAGCTGCGGCACGGCGGTGCCGGTGACGGTGTGCATCGTCTGCAACGGGTCGAGCGAGGCGTCGAAGGCGGCGCTGGCAGCGATCAGCAGGTCCTTCGCCTCGGCCGCCTCGCGCAGCTCTGCCACCTCGTGGACGAGCGCCGCCAACTGAGCGGGGTCCCACGGGTCCGGCGCTTCCCGCGCGGCCGCCTTCGAGTCGGGCACCTCACGCACACTGTCCCGCGGGTCCGGCGCCTCACGCGCAGCCCCTTTCGAGAGGGGCGGCTCCCGGGCAGAGTCCCTCAGGTCCGGCGCCTCACGCGCGACGTCCGCGCCGGATGTGCCTGTCCCCTTTGCCATCGCCCCCCACGGTAGCCTTTAGGGGCGCTCACCGTGGCCTGGTGGCGCGCTCGACTTGGCCGCCGCGGTCGGTGAGGTACCACTCGTTGGAGGCCCCCTTGATCTGGCCTTCCCCCAGGTTGCGCACGAGCTGCAGGCGCTCCAACCGGGTGAGGAGCTTGGAGATCTGACCCTGGTCGGCGATGCCCGCGCCTTCGGCGATCTCGCGGTTGCTGGCCCCCGGGTGCTCGCCGACGAAGGTGAGCACGCGCACGGTGCGGTAGGTCAGGCGCATGTCGAGACCCTCCAGCGGATCTTTGGTGGTGCGCCGCGCGGAGCGCCTGCGCCTCGGCAGGACGGGCGGCTTGCGGGTGAGCTCGCTACTGGCGGCGCGAGCGCCGAGGTAGGGCAGCACGAGCATGCTCATCAGCGGCCCCAGCAGGGCGGTGAAGGGTTCGTGGCTGCGGGCGAGCAGCCGGGTGTGCAGGACGGCGAAGACCGCGCCCACGACGCCTTCGGCGGTGACCTCGGGCGATTCCTCGGTCGCACGAGCGACACGGGCGCCGGTGCTCGAGCGGCCCTGGTCGACGACCTTCTTGACCTGGGTCAGGATCTGAGTGCGACGTTTGAGCACGCGGGGGCCCGCCGCCAGCGCCTCGACGATGCAGATCCGGGCGAGTCCGGGCTCGTCGTCCATGAACCGCAGCAGCGCGAGCAGGCCGGCGCGCATGCCCTCGCGCCAGTTCGCCTCTCGCTCGTAGGCCTCGGTGACGAGCGTGCTCAACTGGTCGACGGCCTGGTTGAAGGCTGCGAGGAAGCAATCCTCGCGATCTTCGAAGAGGTCGTAGAACGTCTTGCGGGAGACCCGCGCACGAGCGATCACCTGGGCGACGGTCAGCCGGGCATAACCGACTTCCTCAACTGCTTCCACCGCGGCCGTGAGCATCCGGCTGCGCTGGATCTCCGAAACCTGTCCGCGCGGCAATCCATTGGGACCCGGACGAAGCCGCGGGGCTGTCGAGCGCGTCTTATCTTGTGAAGCCATCTTATTCCGCCTAGTCGGTCATATTTTTCAGTTGGACTACATGATGGTCGCTGTAGCGCACTCGCGTCACACCCCCAGCGAGGCTCCGGCACCCGCGATCGCGGCGAGAGCCCCCCTGGTACTGTCCGCAAAGGTTCATGGGTTGACGCCAAGAAGTCGAGGCGCGTCTCCCACTCGCCCCACGAGACCTTTTCGACGGACGCTCAGGGTCCTGATAGATCAGATTTGGGGAGCTTGATTGACTGGAAAATGGGACCACGCGTCGGGCGCATCGTCGGTACTGTGTCATTGACAGCGATGGAACGATCGTAACGAGATCGGCCGACAGACGATTGGCGACCTCCTCCCACCGAGCATTACCGGGCCTTAGAACGGCTTGCAAAAGACTCGGCAGCCGGCAACACGACGAGCGCAACGAGCACGACGAACGCAGCCAGCACAATCACTGCGACCGGCGCCATGGACCTGCGCCTGCGGCGGGCCTAGCCTTCGACTACTCAGCGACCACGTCTCCTGAACGCCGGGCAGGCAGTGCAGCCTGGCGCGTATCCCCGGTCAGAAACCCGCCTCCCAGACTGCGGGACGCACATTCAGCGAGCGCCTTGACTCGCGGGACACATGGTACCCTCGCGGCACCCTGGCATCGCCCCAAACCTCGCGAATCGCCAATTCTGGTGCGGTTTCCTAAAGTACCGCCAACGGGATTCGAACCCGTGTTACCGCCGTGAGAGGGCGGCGTCCTAGTCCTCTAGACGATGGCGGCATATGCGAGGAGCGATGCCCGAGGCTAGCAAAGCGAGCCAGTACGTACCCCGCCAGGGCAGAGCTGCCAGCTCATCGGACGGCCGTGCGATATCTTCGGCATCCCACCGCGCGGATGTGGCGGAATTGGTAGACGCGCACGGTTCAGGTCCGTGTCGGAGCAATCCGGTGGAGGTTCGAGTCCTCTCATCCGCATTGGCTGCTTCTACAGATGATAGCACGGTAAACGCGACTATGAGTCGCGTTTACCGGTCGCCCTTCAGTTGCCTTTTGATGTGCATAATGTTCTCATATGAGAACCATGCACATCGGCCAAGCTCCGCGATCGAGCCTCGACCAGCAATGCCAGCGGCCGTCAACCGCCAGCTCTTGCTCCACTGGTGCCCCAATCCTCGCGGGATCGCGGTGAGCGTCCAGGTCGACCGGCGAGGCTGGGTCGTGCGCTGGCGCGATGCGTCGGGCCGTCAGCGCGGCCGGCGGTTCGCGCGCGAGGTCGACGCGCGATCGTTTAACTCGCGGATGCATAGCGTCCCGGTGAAGGAGCGGCGCGCAGACGAGGCGCCGGAGGGTCGGGGGGTCTACCGGTACCTCACGCGAGACGGAGCCCGCTGGTATTTCAAGACGCGGGGGCGCGATGGCTCGCAGATCACGCGCCGCGGGTTCCTCAGCCAAAAAGCCGCCATCGACGCCAAGCGGCACATCGTCGAACAGGTCGCGCGCGGGGAGGCCAGCTACACCCAAGAGACCTTCGCCGAATACTGGGAGCGATGGCTGCAGCGCCGCCAGCATCACTTGGCGCCCGCATCAGTCGCGGCATACGCCGCCGATGCTCGCACGCGCCTGCTACCAGCACTCGGTCAGACTCGCCTCGCAGCAGTCGAGACCGGGCACGTCCGTGGTCTTTTCGAGGAGCTCGCCGAGCGTGTGCAGGCAGGCGATCTCGCGGGTAAGACCGTCAACAACACGCTCACAACGCTCACGGTCTGCCTAAACGACGCCGTCAAGGACGGCCTGATCGCGACAAACCCAGCCTTCGGGGTACCGCGGTTCCCGCGGACGCACGCCGAGCGTGACTACCTGCGCCTGCACGAGATACCCGTCTATCTCGACTCCTGTGGCGCCGAGTACCAACCGCTCGCCGCGCTGCTCATCGGCACCGGTGCACGGATAAGCGAGGCACTCGCAATACGCCCCAGCGACCTCGAACTCGACACCACCGGCGGATGGGTCACCATCGCCGGCGCCCTCAAACAGGATGGCACAATCGGCTCCACGAAGTCCCGACGCCCCAGAGCGATCGAGATCGGCCCCGCGCTCACACACCGCCTACAAAACCACCTCTCAGAACGCCAACACACACACCCAGAAGCAGACGATGCCAGCCCCCTGTTCATCGCGCCACGCCCAACCCGCCGAGAACACGCCGCGCGCACGACGGGCAGCCAAACACTCCCGCCACCTGACCGCTGGACCGTCGGGAAATGGCACGCCCACGCACTCCAAGACGCCGCGCTGCGCCACATGCCACTGCACTCGCTCCGACACACCGCAGCAGCCGCATGGCTAGCCGCCGACAACGCGCTGCTCTACGTACAGCGACAACTCGGACACCGCGACCTCGCTACCACCAGCCACTACTACGGCCACCTCGAGCGCCACCACAACCCAACCCGCGGCGCACACGCAACCGAGCAAGCAGTCACACGAGCAAGCCATCTCAGATCAGGGGGTCAGGCCTGAGGCTGCCACGCGTTGGGGAGGAGTCTCACCGTGTGAGCCGGACCGGGTTTGACGGAGACTGTCAGTGGAAGCGTGCCCACTCCAAACAACCTCCGCAGCCACGATCGAGGGATGACCGAGTGCTGGAGACCTCGCGCGCCCCTGAGATGGCTGAATTGCCGCTTCGCTCTTACAGTCAGAGAGGTTCAGCTGCGAGCATCCCGGCGATCGTTGCGAGCGCTCCAGGCAGGTCAAGGCTGCTCGACGCATAGTCCGCACTGAGCAATTCCTCGCCGAGCAGGTCGTGATGCTTCTCCACCTGCTTGTTGGCGACCTCGCGTGCCAACTCGATCGCAGTGGGCGGACCCTCCGCAACGTTACGCAGCGCGCCCAGTACGTCCCCCGGAGTCCCAAGTGGCACTGTCACCGACACACCGTCTCTGGCGGCGCCGTGGAAGCCCTCGTGGCGCAGCAATAGCGCGATCGTGTCGAGGATCCCGTCTCCGCACCATGGGAACAGAACTGCTCCTGTGCCCGACGCGAGGACGACGCGCTCTGTGAGCCCAAGGCGGCGATAGGCGCGACGGGCAGCTGCCAACAGCTCTCGAGCGCCGCGGTCCAGATAGGCGCCCTCGGCATTGGACTCGTAGACCGCGCGCATCCGGACGCGTACTGCGTCGTCGAGTAGCGCCGCAGCGCCGGTAAAGCTCGGCGCGCGGCCTGCCGGTGCGGGCTCGAGCTCAATCACCCGATCGTTGTCGCGCACCTCGATTACCCGCCAGCGCCGTCCCGCGAACAGCAGCAGATCATCAGCGGACAGCGGCCGTGAGATCGGCAGCGTTCCGAGCGTCCGCGGCCCGACCACGAGCCGGTACTCTTCGAAACTCAGAAACGCGCTGTAGAAGTCGTAGTGATTCACCAGCCGCTCGCCCACGTGCCCCAGCACGATCGTCCCGTCGTGGGTTTGCACGAGCACTTCTTGTGCGGCCAGGTCACGCAGCAGGCTCGCGAACAGCTCCGCCGCGACGTTGCTGAACGGGCCGCTCCCACACAGGGCACGCCACGCGTCGTCGGCGCGAAAGCCTCCTCGCTGCGCGCACAGCGACAACACCTGTTGGACCAGGGTCGAGAGGTGCAGCGCACCTTCCCGCGGTGCCTCGTTGAAGCCTTCGATCAGAAGCTCGACCATCGCCACCGACTGCACCAGCGACTCACGCAGCTCGTCATGCGGCGCGACCTCGCTTTCGATGATCGGCTCCTCCACGAGCATGCGCAGCACTGATGGGTCGCCGGGTCGCCGTCCCGAGCGGCCCAGCCGCTGGCGCATCGAAGCGACGCTCGGTGGAGCTCCGAGCTGGACGATCGTGTCGACGCTACCGACGTCGATACCCAGCTCCAGTGTCGTCGTGGCGACGACCGTCGCGGGCTGCGACCCGCGCAGCGCCTCCTCGGCCTCCTCGCGCACGTCCTTCGCGAGACTCCCGTGATGTGCCCAGAAGGTGTCCGGGGTGTGCTCGCTCTCGGCGCGACGCTTCAGCAGATTGACGAAGAGCTCGACGTCCGCGCGCCTGTTGGCGAACACGATGTGCGTGCCACCGCTTGTCACCGTGTAGAGGTCGCGGGCGAGATCGGTCTGCTCAAGCTCAGCGGGGTCCTTGGGCTGCTCAGGTTCGACATACCCGCGAATCTGGATGCGGACCTCGCGCCTCGTGGCATGCGACTCCACTACCTCCGCTCCCGTACTGTTACCCGCGCAGAGGAAGCTCGCGGCCAACGCGATGTCGCCAAGTGTCGCCGACAACCCGACGCGCGGCAGCTCGCGTCCAATCGCCAGCTCGACGCGCCGCAGCAGCGACTGCAGTTGACTGCCCCGCTCGGTCGCGATGAATGAGTGCAGCTCGTCCACGACCACGTAGTCGAGGCCCTCGAATAGGGCCGGCACCTCGCTGCCCCGAGTCACGAACATCGCCTCAAGGGACTCCGGCGTGATCAGAAGGATTCCCGATGGGTCAGTTCGCAACCTGCGCTTCTGGGAGGCCGCCACGTCGCCGTGCCACGGCGTGACCTCGAGGCCCACCGCCTCTGCCAAGGAGTCCAAGCGGCGGGCTTGGTCGTTGATCAGCGCCTTCAACGGCGACACGCAAAGGACCCGCAGCCCCGCACCGCGCGCCGCGCGAGACAGCAGGGGCAAGAAGGCTGCCTCAGTCTTGCCCGACGCCGTCGCGGAGGCGAGCACGACGCTGCGGCCCGCCATGATCGGCGGTATTGCGCGCTCCTGGATGTCGCGCAACGCCTGCCATCCTTGCTTCCAAGCCCAACGTCTGACCGGCTCGGCGAGCAGCTCGAACGCCGAGGACTGCGTAACCGGATCACTCACAGCCGGAAGCTCGCCAGCTCTCCGTCGCCACCATCGCCTTCGGGCGGGACGAGATCCTCCTCGCCGCCACGATCGGGCTCGACTTCCGCGGAGCCGATCAATGCGCGCCAGTCCGCCTGCGGGTTCTGGTCGAGCACCGCGAGCAACTGCACGAAGGCCTTGATCGTGGTGCGCGGGGTGCGGAAGTAGCCGTCGCCGAGCCGCGCCGCGGAGCGAGCCATGAAATCGCTCAGCGCCTCATCGGGCACAAGCCACTGCTCCCGCACGCCGCCGGCCTGCACGTCGCGAAGCTTCTGCAGCAGCACGTAGAGCTCCTCCGGAGTCAGGTTCGCCAACCGGATCACCGGGCCGGAGAAGTCAGGCAGATCCCGCGACGCGAACGAGTTCTCGGCCAAGCGACTCTGCAGCGCCTCGTAGCTGTACAGGCCGCGACGCGTGTCGGTAAGGAACTCCGGCGTCCCTCCCATCAGGAAGCCCACGTGCTCGACGCCGCCCTGCAGGCAGTCGTTGACGATCCGCAGCAGCTGCTCGTAGTTCCCGCGTCGCGCAGTGGTGTTCGCCAGCTTGTAGAGGTTCACCATCTCATCAAGGAACACCACGAGCCCCTGGTAGCCCGCCGACACCACGAATCTCGCCATCAGCTTCAGGTGGTCGTAGATGTTCGCGTCGTCGATGATCCCGCGCACGCCGAGATCGCTGCGCGCGTCCGTTTTGGTGCTGTATTCGCCGCGCAGCCAGCGCACCGCCGCGCTGCTCAGCGCGACGTCACCTTCCTCATGCCCGCGCCAGTAGGCAGCGAGCACCGCTGCGAAGTCGTAGCCCCCGACCATTTCCGTGAGCCGCTCCAGTCGACCATCGATCACCGCCTGGGTCGATCCCCCGTTACCCGCCGCCTCCTGCTGAGCGCTCGCGACGAAGCGCTCGACGACCGACGGCAGCGCTCCGCCCTCGGGCGTCGTCCGCGTCGCCAGGTTACGGGCCAGCTCGGCATAGAGCATGCGCGCCTGCCCACCCGTTGCCTGGAGACGCCGGTCTGGCGTCAGGTCGGCATGCATCGTCACCAGGCCCTTCTCCAGCGCCACCGACTTCGCGAGCTGCAGGAAGAAGCTCTTGCCCGATCCGTACTCGCCGATCACGAACCTGACAGCACTGCCGCCGTCGATGATCCGGTCGAGATCCGCGATCACGGCCCTCACCTCCGGTGCGCGCCCGACCTGGATGTACTGCTGTCCTCGCCTCGGGACGACGCCCGCGGCCAGCGACTGGAGGATCGCGTCGCGATCGCGAGGGCGGATCTCCGTCCCCGTCATGCCAGCATCGCCTTCAACACGTGGCCGTCGAGCTCGATCGGGTCCCCGTTCTCGAGCAGGGGTCCGTCCGTCAGCTCGAAGGCTGCCTCGTTGACCGTCTCGATCGCGCCCGCCGGAAACAGCCCGAGCTCATCCGCGAGCGCATCGAACTCGCCGCGTGACCACGACTGTTGCGCCGCGAGCCGGCGAACCAGCGCTGCGTGCGCGCGATCGAGGCCCGCCGGGTCTGAGGGCTCGGCCTCGGCGTCTTGCGCCGGGAGTTGCTCTCCGGCGTCGGCACGATCATCTGCGAACACGCCGGTGAGCACCTCCGAGACCTCACGTGTCGAGCTCAGCACCTGCTCGAGGCGCAGCGGATCGAGCGCATACGGCGACGGCAGGGCGAAGTCGCCTGGGTCTCGGTCAGCCGCGATCACCGGTACAGGGCCCGCCGCGGCGAATCCGTGCAGGTCGCTGTGCACCGACTCGCTCTTTAGCCCGAGCAGCCCGTACAAGCGACGCAGGCTGTCGACCTCGCCCGCGGTGATGACCCCGTCTGCCGCCGCGACCGCGAGCAGATAGTGTGCGATCATCCTGCGCTGAGCGTCTGGTATCGGTGCAATTCGCGCCTTCACACCAGCGATGCCGGGGCGCTCCTTCAGTAGCCATGCAAGATGCGCGCCGAGACGCCGCCGCTCGGCAGGTGCGAGTTCGAATGCATGCGCGAGCGGCGCCTCGAGCTCGCGCTCCTCGACCGCGCTGATCTCCCCGTCGCCCCCCGATATCGTCACGCCGAGGTGAAGTAGCACCGTCGCCGCCGCGAACCCCTCGCTGGGTGCCGCTGCGGCGGCTGTGTCGCGCCACAGCACCACGCTTGCGTGACGCGAGAAGTTGATCGTCCCGTGGCGCACATCCGGCTCGAGCGCCACACCCTGAGCTGCCAACAACGCCGAAACCGAGGCCGCATCCGCCTTGGCCAGCTTGCCAGGCGCGGACCCGAGCAGCCCAGCCACGCGCTCGGTTGGAAATATGTTCGGAGTCGCCGTGACGTCCGCGACGAGCGTCTGGAGCACCGCTGGCGCACGGCCCGCCGCAAGCTCCGGAGGCAGCAGCGCCACCGCTCGCGGTGAGCTAGTCTCGTTGTGGCGCCCGACGTAACGGCTATACGCGTCGAGCTGATCGGTCACCTCATCGACGATCGCCGCGAGTTCGCGCGTTAGCTTGGGCTGGCGAGACACATCCGGCAGGCCGCCGCAGTCAAGCTCGACCGGACCGCCAAATGAAGCCGACGCGGGCCTGTAGCGCAGCTGCAGCGGGGTCCGTCCGGGCGAAAGCCGCGCCCCCTCGCCGTATCTCGCCTTGTAGCGCGAGAGGAACATCTCCGCGAACTCCCGCTCGCAGCGCCGCGCCGGGGTGCGAAGATGGACATCCGGGCTGTTCAGCGCCCATGCCAATGCCCAGCGCCCGGGGATCGGCTCGCCGTCCATTGCGAATGCGCCCACCGCGAGCTTCACCTCCAGCGGCAGCTCCCAGCCTTGGCGCAGACCAGGCGGCTCGAGCCCGGATACGCGCTTCGACAGGGCGGCGACGTGCGACATCGCCAGGAAGTCGCTGGCGTAGCCGCGAAACGAGTTATTTCCCTCGTACAGGCCGAGTAGGCGCTCGACCTCGACTAGGAGCGCCGGGACTTCCGCTCGTGCCTGCTCGTCGTGCTGAGCGTCAAGGATCACGCGGCGCTCGATGCCGTAGAAGTACAGGAAGACGTAGCCGATGTACGCGCCGCCCGGCCTGCCGCCGGCCAACCAGCGCAGGTACGCGCCGCGGGCCGCCGGAGTGATCGCCGTGTACGACGGCCAGTAACCCATCGCCTGCCCGGACAGGTCCGGGCGGCGCAAGTTGACTGGTAGCCGTGGATTGATCAGCGACGGGTCGGGGCCACGAAACGAGGTGATCGCCTCCAGGCTCTCGCCGACATATAGCCCGCCGGCGAGTCGCAGCCCGGCGAGCTCGACAGCGTGCCCCAGCGCGTACCACTGCGCCGGCGCTCCTGCGCCGCGACGTGAGCCTGCCCGCACCGGACTGGAAGGCATCAGCGCCGCCCGCTGTGGGGAGGGCAGGGGCGTGCTCCGCGGGTCGGCAGAAGCCGAGCGGCGGCGAAGCAGCCACCAGCCGACCCCTCCGATGATCCCGAGGATCACAACTACCTCCACCCCGCCCCCTTGCACATGTTGCCTCTAAACCCCGACCTCGTCCTCGACAGGGTCCGCAAGCTCGATCAGCGCGCAGTCCCCTCCCGCCGTTTCGATGAGCGAGGCGACTTCCGGGCTCTCGCTGAACAGCACCACCTGGCGGCGCTCCGCCACCTCGAAGATCATCTCGATCCCCAGCTCGACACGGCGGGGGTCGAAGTGTGCCAAGGGATCGTCGAGCAGCAGCGGGGTCCGTCCCGCCGTCGGGTCTAGAAGCCGCGCGATCTCCAGGCGCTGAACGAGTGCGACCTGATCGCGTGTGCCTCGTGAAAGCTGCTCGATGCTGACGAGCCGACCCGACTCGGGCGTGTAGAGCTTGATCGCGAGATCCTCGTCGACTGCTCCATCGCGGTAGCGCCCGCGCGTTATCCGCGGCAGCTCACGACGCAGCGCATCGTTGAGATATGGAGCGACACGGCGATGGGTCTGCTGGGCCGCGTCGCGTAGACCCTCGCGCGCGACGCGGGCGGCGTCCCGAAACAGGTCGAGCCGGTGCCGACGCTCCTGGACGCCGGCGAGTTCGACCTCGAGATCGGATGGCACGAGCAGCGACTGCTCGCGCTGCTCGATCACTGTCTGCTTCCCGGCGAGGTCCACGTCACAGTCGCGCAACGCAGCCTCCGCGTCGGCCAGCGCTCCGGCCAGCTCGCTCTCATCATCGCCAAGCACCTCGATCGCAATCTCACCGTGGGCGCGCTCGTGCTCGGCAAGGCTCGCTCGAACACCCACCAGCTCCTCTGCCAGCTGCTCTATGGTCTCGCCTTGCAGCAGCTCCGAAAGCGCCGCTGCCGCGCCCTCGGCGTCGCGCGAGACGGATTCCTCTGCTCGGGCTTGAGCCGCCAGATCCTGGAACTCGACAGCCGCGGCAACGTGGTCCTCGGCGTGGATACCCGCGACCCGATACAGCTCCCACAGCTCGCGGTCCGGGCGTGCTCGCTCCTCGCTGAGCGCGTGCAGCCGACGCTCGGGCTCCTCCAGCTCCTGCAGCCGCAGCGCCGCCTGGCCGCTCTGGGCGACAGCCTCCGGGTGTGCCCTCGAGCCTTCGCATTCGTGCAGATACCGTTCCGCACGCTCGATCAGCTCTTCCGGGCCGCGCCCCGCGAGCAGGCCCTCCGTGGCCGCTGCGAGACGCTGTTCGAGATCCCGACGGCGCTGCTCAGCACCGCTGCGTACCTGCTGCTCGGCCAGACGGGTCGCCTCATATGCCGCGAACGTCTGGTCCTCGGCCGCGCACGCGGCGTCCAGCTCCTCGATCGAGCGGCCACCGAAGGACAACGGAGCATCGGCCAGTGCCTGCCCGCCTGCCCGCGCCGCGGCGACCACGACTAGAGCGGCGACCACCAAGGCCAGCACCGCGGGGCTCACGAGGGCTCCTCCGACCGCGCCAGCGGCGGCCAGCACCGCCGCCGCAACGAGCAGCGGCCTGTTCCACGAACGCTCAGGCGGCGCGGCAGACAGCTCGCCCCGACGCCGGCGGTACTCGGCCAGCGACGGGTCGGCCTGCGGAGGCTGCGCCGCCTCCTCGGGCGCCCGATCTTGCTCGTGAGCCCGGATGCCAGCGAGCAGCTCGCGGACCTGGCCCTCCACGCCGAGATCGACCTTGGCGTGACCCTGAAGCGCTCGCACCCGGGTCTCCAGTTCGGCCCGATCGCGCCGGCACTGGGCGACTTCAGGCGCTCCCTGTTCGACCACGCCAGCCAGCAGCCGTTCGCGTCCCGTGATGTTCTCGAGCTGCGCACGCAGCTCCTGCTCACGGCCGATCAGCTCCCGGGTCAGCGCCGGGAAGCTGGATGCGCGCTGGGCTTCGGCTGCCCTCAGCTCCGCGGCGCGCCGCTGGCGCTGCTCGAGGCGAATGACGGAAGCGTGGAGCGTGGCCCGCTGAAGCGCGAGCCGGCGTGCCTCGAGCGTCTCGCGCTCGGCACGCGCACTGTCGAGCTCGCTGACGAGCGCATCCAGCGCTCGCCGCTGCTCGCGTGCTGTGTCGAGCTGCTCCCCAAGCGCGCGCTCGCGATCAAGCAGACGCTGCAACTCGCCACCCGCGAGGTTCCCGTAATGACCTGCGTTGACTCCGATCCCCGCGAGCAGCCGCCTGAGGCGGTCGTCTGCCGCAGAGACACCGCCGTCCTCTCCAGGGACAGCCTCGACCGCATGCTGCAGTGCGACCCGTAGGCTCTCGCTCGGGCGGACCGTCGTCAGCGCCTGCTGGTGCAGGCAACACACCTGCATGAACTCGTCGCGCGCGATGCCCGCGAGCCTCGTGCCGATCTCATAGTCGGCGCGCTGCCTGGGCTGCTCGCGCAGCAACGACTCGCCGGTGTCGGCGTCCTGCAGCTCCACAGCGCCGGTCTCGAAGTCCCAAACCGCCAGCACTGCGCGGTCGTCGGGGTCACATGCGCGCAATGTCAGGCCGAACTGGCCTCCCGCCCAGGGCCTACAGTCAGCGCTCGGAGAGGAGCCGTCGCGGTGACGGCGCTCGTCGGGCGAGAATCCGAACATCGAGCGGATCAGAGCGTCGTGGAGCGTCGACTTTCCCGCCTCGTTCGGGCCGCTGACGAGCGTCAGCCCGCTGGAGAACATGAAGGTGCCGTGTAGGCGTCGGTAGCCACGGATTTTGAGCTTGTCAACTCGCATGGCCGAGTGGGTCTCCGTGCATCGCGCGCAGCCCGAGCTCGAGCGCCAGCTCGAGCGGTTCACGCTCCTGCGGCTCGGATGCGTCGAGCCTGGCGTTCATGTCCCGCACGAAGGTCGCCAGCGCCGTGTGGCCATCGGCCAGCGCGTCTAGGTCGAATGCGGGCCGCGTGTCGTCGCGTAGCTCGAGCATCAACAGACCTCCCGAGCGTGTGCGCAGCGCGTTGAGGTCGATCTCACAACCCACCTCTACGCGCCCTTGCAGCAACGCGCGCAGGCACAGCCCCTCGCCGAACTCCGTCGTCGCGTCCGCGACCGCATCGTCTAGCGCCCGTTCGACGTCGGCGCTCGAGCGCGCGCCCTCGCAGTCGACGTTGCGGACGGCGTAGCGTCGGTGGTTGAAGTCCACGAGATCAACGCTCGGCTGCCCCCCGGGAAACAGCTCGACCACTGCTACGGAGTGCCGTCCGGTCTCATCCCACGCAAGCGGCTCCGGCGAGCCTGGGTAGAGGACGATGCCGTCGCGCATGCCGCCGCTGTGCAGGTGGCCGGCGAGACAGAGCTCGAAACCGGCCGCGCGAACCGCATCCCCCGTGAATGGACAATGAGCCCCATCTTGGAAGGCCGCCCCGCCGGCGGTCCCGTGCAGCATCAGAACATGGTTGCGCCCGTCCTCCGGCACGCGGACGTTCTCCAGCCATCTCGCGTGCAGCGGGACCGCGCCCCACGAGACGCCCCACAAGCTCAACGACCCCAAGCGATACTCGTGGACGTTCGCATCCGCCGGGAACAGGTGAACGTTCTCGGGCCACTCGACTCGGCTGTAGGGGCCGCCAGCACGCAGCGGATCGTGGTTTCCGGCGATCAGCACGACCGGGACACCTGCGCGCGCGAAGCGATCTGCAACCCATTTGCAGGTATCCGGCGTTACATGCTCATCCTCCCAGAGGTCTCCCCCGACCGTGATGGCTGAGACACCCCGCTCGGCTGCAAGCACGAGAGCGCGATCCAGTGCGTCTCGCAGCTCGTTTCTGCGCTCTCTCGCGTCCGTCACGGACAGTCCGATGAACGGGCGATCCAAGTGAACATCGGCCAGATGGAGCACCTTTCGCCCACCTTCGTGCATGAGTGACGGAGAAAGGTACCCGATCGGCACTGTTCACGCTTCTGAAACCGCCTCGATGGGTACTGCTCGCCCCTCGACGACTTGCGCGAGTGGAGCTTTCGAACAAGAGCAAGCCCTACGTCGACTGACTGATTGGTGTGGCAATCTCAACGAATCTGCACACGCCGTCGAGCATCTCCATCGCACAAAGAGTTGGACTGTCGGCGTCGAGCAATCGAGCACTGTAAACGAGGACCGCCAGACACTCGGCGCGGGAGATAGCCACGTTAAGGCGGTGTGGGTCGAAGAGGAAGTCGATGCCGCGCGGCGCGTCCTCCCCCGCTGAGCAGGACATGGCGTAGAAGACCACCGGCGCCTGCTGTCCCTGAAACCGGTCGACCGTCCCGACGCGGACTCCCGCGGGGACACGCTCACGGATGCAGCGCACCGCCATGTTGTAGGGAGCCACGACTAGGATGTCCTCCGAGCGCAGCGGACGCGTCGTCGCGTCGGCGTCCGTCACCGTCGCTCCCGTGAGCAGGTCGCGGCATGCCCCTGCGATTGCGTCGGCCTCCTCGGGGCTGGACTGGCTGCGGCGCTCGTGCGCTACGGCCAGCGTTCGCAAGCCGACGCCGCTGATCGCTCCTGTCGGCGCGTCGAGCATGCGCTGCGCGCATTGTGCCCGGGACCGTAGCCGCGAGTCGTAGCTTCGCTCGGACACGAACGCGCAGACGTCGGGGTGCATTCGCCAGGTCTCGGTCAGCAGCACCCCCTGCCGGGTCGCCAGGGTGTTGGAGCCTGCGAGCAGGTGGCCGAGCACCGAAGCGCCGGAGCCACCGGGATGTTGGGCCTGGTTCACTTGCGGCAGCTGTTGAGGATCGCCCATCAGGACCATGCTCTTTGTCGCGAGTGCCACCGCCGCGGCACTCGCTAGTGCGAACTGACCGGCCTCATCGATGAAGATCAGGTCGAACGCCTCACGATGCTCGGGCCGCGCGAATAGCCAGGCGGTGCCGGCAACGAGCGTGTGGTCTGACGAAACGTCGCCGTTGTCGTCGGTGGTCTCGATCAAGCCGTGCGGGCTCTCATAGCCGGGCCCCTTGTAGATACCCGAGACGATCTGCCCGTGCTCCCGCGCACACTTCTCAACCTCGTAGAGGAGGTTGTGGATAGCGGCGTGGCTGGGCGCGCTCACGCCCACGCGCAGGCCCTCCGCCAGCGCCGCCAATATCATTCGCGCCCCCCGGAACGTCTTGCCGGTCCCCGGCGGGCCCTGCACAGGAAGCACCGAATGGTCGAGGCCCAGAGCCGCGGAGACTAGCTGCTCGATGTCCTCTCCCATCTTGCCGGATGCCAGGCGCGGCGCCTCGCCGCGCAGAAGACTCCGGGCAGCCAGAAAGCGGCTGTCTTCGGCGAGAAACGACTCGGAGAGATCCATCAGCGCCTCCCGCAGGACGGTTACGTTGATCGGCGATCCGCCGGTTAGTGCCACGGGCGCAGGGGGCTGCCTAGTCCTGGAGCGGCGAAGCACAACGCGGTCCTCGCCTACGTGGACGACCGTGTAGCTCTCGCCGGTCGTCGGATCCTCAGCATCACCGAGATCCAAGCGGAACTCCTGCGCCGGAAAGGAGAACGTGTAGTCGAGCGAGCGCTTGAACGGAATGGGCGGCGCGTGCTCCTCGCGAACCAAGCCGCCCAGCGCGTTGCGGTCCTCGATCAGCTCTGACAGCGGCTTTCCGCGCAGGTCGAAATGCCGCCACCACGCGGGCTTCCCCTCGCGGCGGTGATAAAGCAGCAGGTGAGACAGCAGCTGACGCTCCTGTACCTCCACCGTACTCAGCTCGCCGTCGTCCGGCGGCCGCACCGTCAGCCGATCGATCAGCTCTTCGACCCCCGCCACCCACTCGGGCGGTCCGTGGACCTCCTCCACCTCGGGATCGTGGTACTCCTCCTCGAAATCCACACCGAACTGCTCGGCAGCCTCAACTCTCATGCGGCTCTGCAGCCAGTCGCGCAGCGATTGCGTCGAGCGGCAGTCCTCGTCGTTGTAGGCGCGGATAGCCTCCAGCAGCTCCTGCTCGCCGCTGTCGATCCACGCCTCGTAGGCCACAAGCGAACCGCCCCCCTCGCGTACGCGCTTCTCCAGGCGGACGAAGTCGTGGTGGCGCTCAAGCTTCTTCAGCGAGTAGCTCTCCTCGCCCACCTGCAGGGCCTGTCGGACCACCGCATACAGGTCGACCAGCACCTCCGCACGCAGTAGCTCGTCGACCTCCTCCTCACGCGTCGCGTACTTCGCGGCCAACGAGCGAAGCTTCGAGCGCTCGTGCGGCGCATAGTGGAACACGTGCAGGTCCGGATGGTCTTGCCGCAGCTCCCGGAGACGATCGACGAAGTACTCGATGGCAACCTTCTCGGCGTCCTCGTCGTGTGCCCAAACACACTCGTAGCCGGACTCCGCGCACCACCAGCCCCACAGGTACTCCAGCCCGTCCTCGCCGACATACGGATCACCCTCCAGGTCGAAGAAGACATCGCCAGGCGAAGGGTTCGGTAGCAACGCGTACCCGGCCGCTCGCGCGGGCTCGAGATGGCGATGGGTCGGCAGCCCGCTCTCGCGGGAGCTCACCTGCAGTGCCGCCTGGCGGTGCAGCGTCGTGAAACGTCCGGCGCCGAGTGGCCCGGCATCGAACTCCCCCGACGCCTCGGCCAGAGCGAGGACCGTTGGCAGTCCCATCTCAATGAGACGCTCGCGCTGTTCGGTTCTCGCACCTGCAACCAGACTCAGATGGTCGTCGGCGACCCGCTTGGCACGGCACTCGTCGGCGAGAGCGCAGATCGCACAGTGGGCGACCGGCTCCGGGTAGGTCGTCATCGCCGGTTGCGTCACGATGTGCTCTAGACGCCGCGTGAGGTAGCGGTGCAGGGCCGCATAGCGGCCCAGATCGATCGGCGCAGTCGAGCCGTCCCCGAGCATGACGTGAGCCACGGCGGGCTCAACGCCCTGGACCAGCCCGACCAGGCGGTTGTAGAGGCTCAGCTGATGAACGACCTGGGGCTTGACCTGCCGCGACAGCTTCGTGTCGAGAACCTCGTACATGTGCTCGCCCAGCGAGGACCGCCGCGCAAGCCGACGCATGAAGTCAGGTCGCCCTTGCCATCGGCCGTCGAAGAGCTGCCCCTGATAGATCAGCGGGGTGCCTTCACGCATCGCCTCGACCGCGTCGGCGGCTGCTCTGCTCAGATCCTCATATGACCGTGGCACGGCCTCGCCCGAGAGATCGACGTGGCCGCCGCATTCGGCGCTCAGTCTCTCGAGCTGCTCGCGCTCGTGCCTGTCCCCCCGAGCTCGAATCAGCTCCGCGTGCGGATCGCGCATCGGCCTCGGCCTGCCACGCTCCCTGCGCGCGACGGCGAGCCGCTGCTGTGTCAGGTGCGTACACGCGACGTGATTCGTCAGATCCGTCGCCGCGAGGACAAGCGCCCCGTCAGAGAGCTGAAACACAAGCTAAGACGGCGCCAGCGAACAGGGGGAGAGGAACATCGTCGTTCATCTTCCTTGAAAGCGAGCGAACCGGGAGTGCGGAGCAGATCATCATGTCGGACAACCGCGAGTGCATCGCTGGCGCCCACGCCCGGAATCGGCCACCCGCTACAGCAACTCGCGGATCTCCTCGAACCGGGCGAGCACGTCCTCGAAGCTTGGATAGTCGCTGTTTGAGAACAGCAATCGGCACTGCGTGTCATAGTCACCGACAAGCCGGGCGCGCAGCTCCGCGTCGGGGAAGAGCGCGGGGCTTGCCGCAAACGAGAGCCCAGGCGGCGGCCGGTGGCTCTTGGGGAAGAACTCGCGGCTCTTGCGGTCGTAGTCGCGGCGGATCTCGTCGTACTCGGGTGTGGCGAGCATCACCCGGACCTCGTGCGTGCCCGCGAGAGCGTGTAGATCCGAGTAGTGGCGTGCGTCCCGCGCAAGGGGATGATCTTCATCAAGCAGCCGGACGACCTTGCCGTGGAGGGCGAACAGCTTCTCGACGAATGTGCGCCGGTAATGCAGGAGCGCCATCTCGAATCCGCCCAGGTCGTCCGCCATCTCGGCCTGGCCGCGCTCGTGAAGGAACTGGGCGACAAAGGAGGTGATCGGGACGATCTCGCTCGGGAACGTCCCGCTCTGCACGCCTGGCTCGAGCCGCACCATCGAGGGAACCCCGGGCAGAACAGCGAACTTGGTGTCGTATCCGAAGTGATCTTCTCGACCCAGTCCGCCGATCGTGCTGCCCTCGTCGCGACGCCACGTCAGGGCTGGATGCTCACTCACTGCTCGCGCGAGCTGCTTGAGGATCCGGTCGACGCGGTTCTTGCCTGGGCGGGACTCGAACTTCCGGGGGTCGACGAACAGATCGATGTCCTCTGAAAAGCGATTGATCAGCCCCCAGCCCTTCGACAGGCTGGTGCCGCCCTTGAACATCACTTGGTCGGGGAGTTGCTGCGCGACGATTCGTAGGATCTCCGTGACGTAGTAGTCCTTCTCGATGAATTGCTCGCTGACATCGAAATGCTCGGCCGCACGCACCATGGCCTGCTCGAACTCTGCGTGTTCGAACAGCCTCACTTCGCCTGCCACTCCCGGGCGTGCCGCAGGCCGACGAGTTGGCCGAAGTCAAAACGGCTGAGCGAGTTGAGGCTCTCGCGGAGCGGCTTGAGTTGCCTGGGCGGCACGTCTAGCTCCTGGCCCAGCGCTCCGAGCATCGCTCGTACCCGCGGCGGCTCGGCCAGTGCTGCCTTGGCGAGCCTACTGAAGCGCTCATCCTCAGCGAGCAATCGCAGCAGCCGCTTGGCCGTCTCGTTGGGTGGCAGATCGCTTGAGCGCGCGCGCTCGCGCAAGGTCTCGAGGATCGCGCCATCCTCCGCCGAAAGCCCTGCCCGCTGCGAGGGACGACCGGCATGGACGACAGCGCGCCGCAGCGCGCTCGGGGCACTCGGCGCCGTTGTCGCGTACTCGGGAAGACCAGGATTCTGGGTGCTCAGGCCGAGCACGTTCGCGGCGGTCAAGCCAGCCGGGTGTAGCGGAGCTCTGAGCGTATGAGCAGCGGCCGCGCTGGCCCCAGCGACGCTCAGCCCGAACATGGTCGGTACGGGGCGGTAGTAGACACCCTTGCTCGTCCGTCGCAGGACTCCCTCGCCCGCCAGCCTGGAGAGCGTTGTCGCTACCGCCGCAGGCGGCAGATCCTTGAAGTCATCGTGCTTCCAGAAGCGCCCGCCACCCTCCTCTACACGGTGGCGTACAAGACTGGCTGCGCTGGGTGCTGCGTCTCTCGTTCGTGCTGGGTTGGGCATATCGATCCACTACATCGCCAAGTTTTTTCGCCATAAAACTTAGCACATCTAACCTCTCCCGTGGCAACAGTTTGGCAACAGTCATATCGTCCGATGCGTCCCATGCGTCCGCGAAACCCAACAAAACGGACGATCTGGACGCCCCTGGACGTATCTGGAGACCGGGGGCACGGTTCAGGTCCGTGTCGGAGCAATCCGGTGGAGGTTCGAGTCCTCTCATCCGCATCGGGCAAAGTGCCTGCAAGTCGGCCATTGTGAGGCCCGGTCGCGGGCGCGCGCTTGATCTGGGCGTGCGGCACGTTGCGGCCGGCCCCAGGAGTGCACCTGAGGAGCACACCCGCGGCCACGGCGCTCACTGCGGCTGGGGCACGATCCGGATGTAGGGCTTGGGCGTCCGCCAGCCGTTCGGGTAGGTCGCTTTAGCCTCCTCGTCGGAGACCGACCCCGCGATGATGACGTCCTCCCCCGGCTGCCAGTTGACCGGCGTCGCCACCTTGTGGCCGGCCGTCAGCTGCAGCGAGTCGATCACCCGCAGCACCTCGTCGAAGTTGCGGCCGGTCGTCATCGGGTAGACGAGGATCAGCTTGACCTTCTTGTCGGGGCCGATCACGAACACGTTGCGCACCGTCTGGTTGTCGGCCGGAGTCCGTACGTCGGAGTCGCCCGAGGTCGCCGCGGGCAGCATCCCGTACAGCTTCGAGACGTTGAAGTCCCCGTCGCCGATGATCGGGTAGTTGGGCGCGGTGCCCTGGGTCTCCTCGATGTCGCTCGCCCACTGCGCGTGCTTGCCCGTCTGGTCGACCGACAGGCCGATGATCTTCACGCCGCGACGGTCGAACTCGGGCTTGATCTTCGCCATGTAGCCGAGCTCGGTCGTGCAGACCGGAGTGAAGTCCTTCGGGTGGGAGAACAGCACCGCCCACGAGTCGCCGATCCAGTCGTGGAATTTGATGCGGCCCTCGGTGGTGTCCGCCTCGAAGTCGGGGGCTGTGTCGCCGAGCTGCAGAGTCATGCGTTCGCTTCCTTTCAGTCCGCGCTGGTTGGTTTGCGCTTGCGCCGCGACCGGCGCCTCGGCGAGCCGCCTCGCCGCAGAGCAGCCACCCAGGTAAAGACCCTAAAGTTGATTGCCATTACACATAATAGCCCACCACTCAGGCGACGCCCGGGACCCGGCGTGCGCCCGTGCCGGCTCGACCGAGCCCCGGGAGCTGGTCCTCAGCCCCCCGTCCGGCGAGGGACGGCCGGCGCGTCCTCAGACGTCCCGCACGGTCACCGCGAAGGTGGCGCGGTAGCGCTCGCCGGGACCCAGCAGACGCAGGCCGGCGCCGCTGCGCAGGGCGTTGGCGGGGGCGGTCATCGGCTCGAAGCAGAGCAGCTGCCGGGCGGGCGGAGCGAACACCTGCGCGCAGGGGTAGCCCTCGAGGAGCTCGAGCTCCACGCGGCGTCCACCGGCGGTGAGCGCAAAGCGGGCGGGCTGGGCGAGGGAGTCAAACCCGTCGTCGAACCCGCGCTGCGCGAGCTCGAAGGTCTCGCCGGGGAGCGTCCGCTCGGGGCCGGTCGGGATCTGGCGCTCGTCGAGCGCCAGGCGCCGCATCGCGGGCAGCTCGACCAGCCAGCGCTCGCGCGGCACGCCCGGCGGGGAGAGGTAGGGGTGAAAGCCGAAGGCCACCGGCACGGAGTCCTCACCGCACGCGTCCACCGTCACCTCGATCTCGAGCCGTCCGGCGGCGAGGCGGGCCTCGTAGCGAAGGTCGTGGCGGAAGGGGAACACCTCGAACAGCTCAGGCTGCGCCTCCTCGCTCCAGTGCAGCGTCGCCGTGAGCGACTGCGCGCCGGAGGTAGGCTCGCGCAGCAGCTCCCACTGAAGCCGCCCGCCGACCACCCCGTGGATCGGCAGGTCGTTGCCGTCGAGCGCCACCCGGGCGGGATCGTGAGGGACCGCCACGGTGCGCCCGGCGACCGTGTAGTCGAAGCCGGCGAGCCGGTTGGCCCAGGGGTAGAGCAGCGGGATGCCCATCGTCTTGCCGCGCTCGACGTAGGCGGCCACGCCTGCGTTCTGCGTCAGCAGCTCCTCGCCGCGGTGAAGCAGCGAGCAGCACAGCTGCCCGGCGCCGGGCAGGAACGTGGCCTCCAGCGGCGCCTGCTCGTCGCGCAGCGTCACGGGGGCCAGCTTCGCGGCGCTCACGAGAGGCGCTCGCATGGTGTTCCGGAGGCGAGAGCGGCACTCATGAGAGGCAGGTTAGAGGTACACCGCTCGGCGGCGCCTGCCGCCGTTGCCACCGGGAGGAGGCGCCAGCGGCGACCCCCGCGCGGCGCGGCGTGACGCCGGCTCAGATGGAGCGCTGGTAGGAGCGAAACGCGCGCGTGGCGAACCACCCGCAGACGACCGTGAGCGCGAGCAGGTAGACGCTGCGCGAGGCCACGAGACCCCAGTCCGGGGAGGCGGAGAGCGCGGAGCGCCCAGCCTGGACGGCCCAGTTGACCGGGTTGAAACGGGCGATTTCACGGATCCACGCGGGGATCAGATTTTCCTGCATGAACGTCGCGGATAGGAAGGTGAGGGGCAGCACGATGAAGTTGACCGCGGCGATCAGCGTCTCCTCGCGGCGGGCGAGCAACGCGATGCCGTTGGAGATCCCGGCGAGGGCGGTCCCGAGCAGCACCGAGACGGCAACCAGCACGAGCACCCCGCGGATCCCTCCCGGGAAGGTGGCGCCGACGAGCAGGCCGAGGGCGACGACGATGAGCGACTGGATCGCGACCACGATCGAGACCTGGATCAGGGGCCCGGCGATCAGCGGCCAGCGCCGCACGGGCGAGACGAGGAAGCGGTCGAGCACGCCACGTTCGAGGTCGTTGAGCATCCCCATCCCGTTCCACCCGGAGGAGAACAGCGCGGTCATCACGACGATCCCGGGGGTGAGGAAGTCGATGTAGGAGCCACCGTGGAAGCCGGGTATTTCGATGATCCGCCTGAACAGCGCGCCGAACAGCAGCAGCCAGATGATCGGCTGCACGAGCGTGAGCGCGAGGTACCACGGCTGGCGCAGCAGCGCGCGCAGCTTGCGCTGGGTCATGTGCCAGGGGGGCGCGAAGGCGCTCGAGCTCATCGGGGCTCGTCCGTCCCGCCGAAGGCGCGCCCGGTGTGGCGCAGGTAGACGTCGTCGAGCGAGGGCCGGGCGACGGTTGCGGAGGCGACCGCGATGCCGGCGCCCTCCAGGGCGGCGAGCGCGGCGGGCAGCGCGACGGCGCCGGCGTCTGCGCGGGCACGCAGCGAGCGGCCGTCGAGGACGATCTCACGCAGACCCTCCACGCCGGCGAGCAGCTCGGTCGCGCGGCCGTTGGGTGGGGCGGAGTCCTGCGGGGACACGGCGTGCGAGCCCGCCGGGGCTGAAACGGGCGCCTCGGCGAGCTCGATGTGGACGGCGTCGCCGCGCAGCTGACCCTTGAGCTCCTCGGGCGTGCCCGAGGCCACGACCCGCCCGCGGTCCACGATCGCCAGGCGCCGCGCGAGCCGGTCGGCCTCCTCGAGGTAGTGGGTGGTGAGCAGGATCGTGAGGCCCTCCTCGGCGGCGAGGTGGGAGATCTCCTGCCACATGTCCGCGCGCGCCTCGGGGTCGAGGCCGGTGGTGGGCTCGTCGAGGAACAGCACCTGCGGGCGGTGGACGAGGCCCATGGCGACGTCGAGCTTGCGCTGCATCCCACCGGAGTACGTGCGCGCGAGGCGCCCACCGGCGTCGGCGAGGCCGAAGCGCTCCAGCAGCGCGTCCACCTGCTCGGTCAGCGTCACACCGCCCATTCCGTAGAGCTGTCCGGCGAGCGTGAGGTTCTCGCGGCCGGTCGCTTCGGGGTCCACGCCGGAGCGCTGAGCGACCACACCGATCGCGCGGCGTACGCGGTCGGGCTCGCGCAGCACGTCCACACCGGCCACCGCGGCGGACCCCGAGTCGGGCCGGGTCAGCGTGGTGAGGATCTTCACGGTGGTCGACTTGCCCGCCCCGTTGGGGCCCAGCAGCCCAAAGATCGTCCCGGCCTGCACCTCGAGGCCGAGGCCATCGAGCGCGCGTACGTCACCGGGGTACGTCTTGAGGAGGTCGGTCGCCTGGATCGCCGCGGTCACGCCGGCTCCTCGGTCACGCCGGCTCCTCGGTCACGCCGGCTCCTCGTCCACCGCGCGCGTCGGAGCCTCCCCCCAGAGCTGCTCGAGACGGTAGAACTCGCGCGTGGCGGGGGTGAAGAGGTGCACCACCACGTCGAGGTAGTCCATCAGGACCCACTGCGCACCACCGACGCCTTCCACGCGGCGGGGTAGCACGCCGTGCTCGTGCTTGACGCCCGCGTGGATCGCGTCGTGGAGCGCCTTCACCTGGCGGTCGGTGTTGCCCGAGCAGATCACGAAGTAGTCGGTGTAGCCGACCAGCCCGCGCATGTCGAGCTCGAGCACGTCATGGGCCTTCTTGTCCAGTGCGAACCGGGCGATCTCGCGCGCCAGCTCGGTGGAGGGGACTTGGGCTTGGGCGGTGGGACTCACGTGACGGCTCCGGTCGCGGCTGCCGCGGTGCGGTAGAGGCCGTGGGCGGCGATGTAGGACGCAACGCCGGGCCCGACCAGCTCCTCAACCGGCAGGCCGCGGCGCACGCGCTCGCGCACGAGGGACGAGGAGACCTCGATCATCGGCATGTGCAGGGGAGCGAGTGGAAAGCCCGTCGGCTGGGGCTCGGTGATTGGAGGCCCACCCACCCGCAGCGCGACCGCGAAGCGCGCGAGCGCGGGCAGCTCGCCAGATTCGTGCCAGGCGGGCAGGGTAGCCGCGACGTCGGCACCCAAGATGAACGTGAGGTCGGCGTCGAGGTGCGCAGCATGGAGAGCCCTCAGCGTATCCACTGTGTACGACGAGCCGTCCCGCTCGAGCTCCAGAGCACACACCTCGACCCCCTCGACGTCGGCCGCCGCCAGGCGGCACATCTCCAGACGATGCTCCGGGTGGGCGGGATTCGGTTCATCCTCGACCGGCTTGCCCGGGGAGAGGCGGGCGGGCATCAGCAGCACGCGCTCCAGGCCGAGCTCCCTCCGGGCGTGGCGCGCGAGCGCGAGGTGCCCGCGGTGCGGCGGGTTGAAGGTGCCGCCGAGCACGCCAAGGCGCGCGCAGGACTCCTCGGCACCGGGGGGCGGCGCCCGGTGGAGAGGACCCGAGGGCGTCCCGGCACCGGGCGCCAACGCGTGGTCGAGGCGGTCCACAGAGCGCTCAGGCGCGGACGTGCCCGTCGCCCTCGATGAGGTACTTGAAGGTGCACAGCTCGCGCAGGCCGATGGGGCCGCGGGCGTGGAGCTTCTGGGTGGAGTTGCCGATCTCCGCGCCCATCCCGAACTCGCCCCCGTCGGTGAAGCGGGTGGAGGCGTTGACGTACACGCACGCGGCGTCCACGCCGAGCTGAAAGGCGCGCGCGGCGGCGGTGTCGCGGGTGAGGATCGCCTCGGAGTGTCCAGAGCCATAGCGGCCGATGTGAGCGACGGCCTCCTCCAGGGAGTCCACCACGCGGACGGCGAGCGTCAGCGCGAGGTACTCGGTGGCCCAGTCCTCCTCGGTGGCGGGCTCCAGCCGCGCTCCGGCGCCTGTCCGTGCTCTCCCGGTGGTACCGGCGCCCACGGCACCTTCGCCACCGCCCACAACACCCGTCTGCCTCCCGACCCCGTTGCTCGGCGCACGTGTGCCGCTGTCGCTCACAGCGAGCGCAAGCACCCGCTCGTCCCCGCGCACGAGCACGCCGGCGTCGTGGAGCGCGCGCACCATGCGCGGGACGAACGCGCCCGCGGCGTCGCGGTGCACGAGCAGCGTCTCCGCGGCGTTGCACACCCCAGGGCGCTGCACCTTGGCGTTGAGCACGACCCGCTGCGCGGCGTCGAGGTCCGCGGAGGCGTCGACGTAGACGTGGCAGTTGCCTGAGGCGGCGTAGATCACGGGCACCGTGGCGACGGCTTTGAGCGCCGCCTTCAGCCCCTCCCCCCCACGCGGGATGATCAGGTCGACGGTGTCCGTCTGCGTCGCGAGCTCGGAGAGCTCCTCGCGCCCGCCGCCCGCGACGGGGCTCACGCAGCCGGCGGGCAGCCCCGCGGCGAGCGCGGCCTCGGAGACGACCGCGGCGAGCACCGCGTTGGAGTGCGCTGCCGTGGAGGAGCCGCGCAGCACCACCGCGTTGCCCGCCTTCAGGCACAGCGCGGCGGCGTCCACCGTGACGTTGGGGCGCGCCTCGTAGACCACGGCGATCACCCCGAGCGGCACGCGCACCTTGCGCACGTCCAGCCCGTTGGGCAGCCGCCGGCCGTCGATGACCTCCCCCACTGGGTCGGGCAGCGCGGCGATCTGCCGCACAGCGGCCGCGATCGAGGCGATCCGCCCCGGGTCCAGCGCGAGACGGTCGAGCAGCGCGTCCCCGATCTCTGCCTCCCGCCCGGCCTGCAGGTCGAGCTCGTTGGCCGCGAGGATCTCCGGGGTGCGCTCGTGCAGCGCGTCCGCGAGGACGCCCAGCGCGGCGTCCTTGACGGAGGTCTCCACCGCGGCGAGCTGCCGGGCCGCGCGACGCGCGGCAGCGCAGAGCTCGGGGATAGATACGGCGGTCGCAGCGGTGGCCATCGTCTAAGGGTACCGGCGCCCCGCGCGGGTGCGCGCAACGCACGCCGCGCCCGACCCCCCCTGTGGGGGTCTAAATCGATCTTTTCAAGCCCTATATATAGGGTCCAAAAAGTTAATCACCACACCCCTCCCGGGGCCGCGCGCGCGAGCCCACCGCGGCCACTGCGTGGGGCGCAGAGGACGGCACCACCTACGCCAGCACCAGCTGGTCGCGGTGCACGGCCTCCTCGCTGGCGTGCGGGAGGATCTCGCGCACGGCCTCGGACTGCAGGCCTCGCGCGCGGCGCAGCTCCGCGGCGGTGTAGTTGCAGAGGCCCTTCGCCAGGACCGTGCCGTGGGGGTCGGCGATCTCCACGGCGTCGCCGGCGTCGAAGGCGCCGCGCACCTCGACGACGCCG
Organism: uncultured Solirubrobacterales bacterium; assembly: GCA_963701215.1. GTDB lineage: Bacteria > Actinomycetota > Thermoleophilia > Solirubrobacterales > Solirubrobacteraceae > Palsa-744. Next base: position 1,119,319 of record OY969580.1, on the reverse strand, counting down.
ACCGGCAACAGGCTCGTGCCACGCTCGCGCAGCGCGCGGGCCGCGCCCTCGTCGACCAGGAGCGTGCCGCGAGCGGGCTTGGCGTAGCGCAGCCACAGCTTGAACGAGGAGTGGCGGGTGGCGCCAGGGTGAAAGCGGGTGCCCTCAGGCTCCCCCGCGAGCGCGGCCTCCAGCGCCCCCGCGCGCACGCCCGAGCAGATCACCGCGGGGATCCCCGCGGCGCCCGCGACCTCAGCGGCGAGCACCTTCGAGCGCATCCCCCCGGAGCCCAGCGGCGAGGTGGAGTCCCCGATCTCAAGCGCTCGCAGCTCGGCCAGGTCGTGCACGTCGCGGACCAGCCGCGCGTCCGGGTCGCGGCGCGGGTCTGCCGTGTGCAGGCCGTCGGTGTCGGTCAGCAGCACGAGCAGCTGCGCGGCCACGAGCACCGCGAGGTGAGCGGCGAGGAAGTCGTTGTCCCCGAAGGAGATCTCGTCGGTCGCAGTGGTGTCGTTCTCGTTGGCGACGGGCACCACGCGCCAGTCGAGCAGCTGGCGCAGGGTGTGGCGGGCGTTCAGGTATTGGGCGCGCCCGGACACGTCCCCGGCGGTGAGCAGCACCTGCGCGGAGGTCACCCCGCGCGCGCGCAGCAGCTCGTCGTAGACGCGGTACACCTTGCCCTGTCCCACCGCCGAAGCTGCCTGAAGCTCTGGGATGGTGGTTGGGCGGGTGGGCAACCCCATCGTCCGCACCCCGCGCGCGATCGCCCCCGAGGAGACGACCACACACTCATCACCGGCGGCGTGCAGCGCGGCGACGGTGTCGCAGACGCGCCCGAGCACCTCCTCGCGCAGCTCCCCGTCCTCGCCGGCAACGATGGACGAGCCCAGCTTGATGACGACCGTTCGCATGCGCCTGGAGCGTAGATGGCCACGGGGCGGGTCGCCGTTTGGGGGCAGTGGAGCTTGTTTTTATGAGGACCCCCCAGGGGGGGTCAGGATGGGCGTTCGTTGTGCGCACCCGCGCGGGGTGCAGCTACCTCAACCGAGCGAGTCCATGATGTGCGGCACGGCCTGCTCGACCGCCAGCATCACCTTGGTGTCGTACTCGACCCACTGCGTGTAGTTCAGCAGGTTGCGGTACGACGGCTCCAGGTCGTCGTTCTCGGCGACCACCACGCCGCGGCTTCCGTCGGCAGCCACGTAGTGAGCCTTGACGCCAGGCCCGGCACCGGCTTTGGCGAAGACGCCCATCAGCTCCCTGGTCTCGTCCTTGCTGAGGAACGGCTTTATTTTGTACGTCGTGACGAAGATCATGCTCTCCTCCTCGTGTCGATTTTGGTGACCCGTTGAGTCCTGCGGTACTGAATCCTACGGCAAATCGATGGTCCTACGCCGGCCGCCTCGCCGGACCGCAAGGGTGGAGCAACCCGCGTAGAATCTCCGAGGCCCGGACCGCGACCAGGAGCGACCAGGGACGTCCTCGCCGATCTCCGTTGCGCCTCACGCAAACCCCCGCCCAGTGACCCCGACCCCCTCCCACGACGAGCCCGTCTTCCTGATCACCGGCGCCTCGACCGGGATCGGCGCGGCGACGGCCCGCCTCGCGGCGCGTGAGGGCTACCGGCTGGTGCTCGCCGCGCGCTCGGGCGAGCGGCTGCGGGAGCTCGCGGCGCAGCTCGGCGGCCCCGAGCGGGCGCTGCCCGTCGTCTGCGACGTGACGGAGTGGGCCGACCAGCAGCGCATGGCGGCAGCCGCGCTGGAGGCGTACGGCCGCATCGACGTGGCGCTCGCCAACGCCGGCTTCGGCGGCCCGCGGGGGTTCCTCAACGACACGCCCGAGCACTGGCGCGAGATGGTCCTGACCAACGTGTACGGCGCGGCGCTGACCGTGCGCGCGACGGTACCCGCGCTCACAGAGTCCCGCGGGCACCTCCTGCTGACCTCGAGCGTCGCCGGCCGACGCGTGATCCCCGGCTCGCTGTACTCGTGCACCAAGCACGCGGTCACCGCGATGGGCGAGGCCGCCCGCCAGGACCTCCACGGCAGCGGTGTCCGTGTCACCGTGGTCGAGCCCGGGATGACCGACACCCCGTTCTTCGAGAACCGCCCCACAGACCCCCTGGAGGCCGAGGACATCGCCCGTGGGGTCCTCTACGCGGTCTCCCAGCCTCCGCACGTCTCCGTCAACGAGATCCTGATTCGCCCCACCGCGCAGCAGGGGTAGCGAGCGGGACCCCGTGGCCCGAGGCGGTCCGTCCCGCCGAGGCTACTGCGCGTCGGGCCACGCAGCAGCGCCCATGACGCCGTCGCCATCCTCGGGCCTGGGACCGCCGACAGCGATAATGTCCAGTCCGTCGGGGCCTGCCTCGAACGCGCGTACGACCTCGGGCGCCACGCGCAGGACGTCCCACTGGCGCAACTCGTGAACCTCGTCGTCGAGCAGCACCCTTCCGGACCCGGCGACGATCACGTACGCCTCCTCCTGCTCGCGGTGGCTGTGCGCCATCGGACTGCGCACGTTCGCCGTGTAGGAGAAGCGGCTGATCCCGAGGTCACGCGAGTCCAGGTGCTTGCGAGCGAACCGACCCTCGATCCCGGGTGCGCGCCCGGCGACGGAGTCCTCGACGTCCAACAGGTTTACGGTGGTGAAGCGGGACACGGGAGCCTCCTTGGTTGAGCGGACGGTGAGCTTGCACCCAACATAGCTGTGCGCCGGTCCTGCCCTGCCCTACGCGGGCGAGCCGGCGACCGCGCCGCAACCGCGCCACCCCCCGCGCCCTTGCGTCAGACTGGAGCGATGCGGTCGGTTGAGCTGCAGGCCAGTCACGACGTCACCCTCCCAGCGTGGATCGCACGACGGCGCAGAGGCGGCAGGGGCCCGCGACCTGTGCGCCGCGCTCACGCGGCCCTCGTGGCACTCGTGGTCTCTGTGTCGGTGCTCGCCGGGCCGGTCGCCGCGTCCGCCGTGCCCCCTACAGGCAGCTCGAACGTCGACGCTCCCGGCCTGAGCGCAGGGCCGCTCATCACCGACCCCGGCTTGGTCTGGGAGAGCTCTGACGGGATCACGCTGACCTCGCCGGGCAAGTCGACTGTGCTCGGCCCGCCCGACCCCCCCAACTGGGACAACCTCGTCGACTTGACCTGGTTCGGCCAGGACTGGTGGGCGCTCGCGCGCCCCTCAGGAGTGCTCGCCGGCCGGATCGGGGGGCGGTTGCACGAACTGCCGCTGCTGGGCAACTGCAACCCGGGTTCGACGAGCCTCACACCTGGCGCCGGCTCAGCGCAGTACGCCATTGCGGGGGACCACCTGTACGCCGCGCTGCCACACGGCTGCCTTGCGCGCCGGGCAGCACCGTTCGGCGAGGTGCTCGACATCGACCTGCGATCGCACCGCTGGCACGTCCTTGCACCCATGCCGGGCACCCTCGACTTCATGGCGGCGTCCGGGAAGTACCTCGCACTCGCCTACCGACGGACTGCGCCACACCCCACCGCCGAGGCGCAGCTACTCGTTCGCGTCTGGGACACCGCGACAGGCGCCCTGGTCAACCAGATCAGGCCGCCGCGGACCACCGGCGTCCTTGGCCGCGGCGTCTCGGGCATCCAGGTCGACGACTACGGCGACGTGCTCGTCTCAGCCGGATGTTGTGGGGCCTCCCCCGGGCAGCTGGCCCACGTCGCACAGCCCGCTGAGATCAAGGGATGGTGGTGGGCGAGAGCCGGGTCAACAGTCGGTCACGAAACCCACCTCGGGAGCGACGCCGTGCTGTCCGACGGCCGGGTGGCGTTCCTGTCCGCCGACGCCGGTAACCCCGAGAGCACGATCATCGTGAGGAACCTGCTGACCAACGCGACGAGGACGGTCGTGGTCTTCTCAGGCTCGGCGAGCCCCACCAGCCTGGCGCTGAGCGGCAATGAGCTCGCCTGGGCACAGCAGAGCACCGTGGTCAATGTCGTCACCGGCTCGCTCCCCGGCGGCGGAAGGTCTGAGGAATGCAAAGAGGTCCCGCTCAGTCCCCCCGAACTCGCGAGCCTCGACCTGCGCGGCACCCCTTCCTCGCCGGTTGTCGTCAGCGGGGTCCCAATCCCGCCGCAGTACGCCCACGAACCGCCCTGTATCGAGGCGTGAGCCGCCCCTAGGAGGGTCGGCGTCGGCGCCGAGGCACAGGGTTGCCGGCGCGGCGCTTGGCGTCAAAAGGGTACCCGTGGCGGCTCACGCCCTCGCGGTTGAGTGCTCTGGCGCTCTGCTGGTTGATCCCGGCTGGCACCGTCCCAAGAAGTCTATACCTAAACGTATATACTGCTCAGGCGATGGAGGTCGCGACGATGATCCGGAGCGCGCGCCTGGCTGCCGGCCTCACGCAGCTCGAGCTCGCCACTCGCGCACGCACCGCACAGCCGGCGGTCGCGGCATACGAGTCGGGCGCCCGGGCCCCGAACCTCGCAACGTTGCAGCGGCTGCTCGGGGCGTGCGAACACGACATTGAGGTGCTCGCCCGCCCCCGGGTGCGCCGAGGGGCGGCATCGCTGGCCGAGCTCGGGCAGGCGATCGGGGTGGACCTGGAGCACGGTCGAGAGCGCGACGCGCTGCGGCTGCTGTTCGGGTTCGCGGACGACTTCAGGGCCTCCTCGCGCCCCGGGCGTACCGCGCTGCTCCGAGAGAAGCCTCCGCCTACCGGCGATGCGCGCTTCGATGCGGCGCTCGCGGGCGTCGCAGAGTTGTTTGCAGCCGAGGGCAAGCTCCCTGCGCCAGCGTGGGTCGACGAGCCGGACAGGTTCGTCGAGCCCTGGTGGTTCGTCGCAAGCCGCCCCGCCTTCCACGCCTACGTATTGGCCCACACGCCCGCCGTCATGGCCCGCCACGGGGTGTTTATGGCGCGGGAGGTGTTCGACCGTGCCTGAGCGCCACTTCACTCAGACCAAGATCCTGGAGGCGCTCCAAGCGCTGAGCGACGAGCTCACGCGCCGGGGCGTGCGTGGGCAGATCTTCATCGTCGGTGGCGCCGCCATGGCACTCGCCTACTCGACGCGGCGGGTCACGAAGGACATCGACGCGGTGTTCGAGCCGAAGAGCGCGATCTACGCCGCCGCCGCAACGGTGGCCGACGAGCTCGGACTGCCCGAGGACTGGTTGAACGACGCGGCCAAGGGCTACATGCCGGGCCCTGACGAGCACCCCCGCCCAGTCGCCGACCTCCACGGGATCGAAGTCACAACGGCCTCGGCCAGATACCTCTTGGCCATGAAGCTCATGGCGATGCGCTTCGGCGAGGACGACGAGGACATCGAGACCCTACTGCGGGAGTGCGACCTGCACAGCGCGCAGGAGGCGATCAACCTGCTCAAGCACATGTACCCGCTTCGGGAGCCTCCGCCGAAGACGCGCTTCTATCTCGAAGAGTTGCTCGGGTCGAAGGCACATGAGGCGAGCTGACACGTCCCAGCTCTGATCGTCTGCTCGGACAGGCCGTCTAAACCCTGCGCTCGCGGGGTTTTTCCTGCAAGCCCCCGGCAGGACTCGAACCTGCGACCCTCGGATTAGAAATCCGACGCTCTATCCAGCTGAGCTACGGAGGCGTGTTTCTATCTCCACAGTGTGGCGCTCCTCGCAGCGCGATGCCGGGCGGGTCGGCCGTGGGCAGGCCCCCTTGACAGGCCCCCTTCGAAGAGCGGCCTTAAGCAAACTTGATCTAGAACCGGTAAAAGTTGATCCATGACGCCCACTTCGAGCACCGACCCCGACCTAACCCGCAAGGAGAAGCGCGAGCAGGCGCGCGCCGAACGCAAGGCACTCGAGGCCTCCGCGGCCCAGGCCGCGCGACGCAGGCGCATGATCCAGCTCGGCGGCGTGATCGGCGTCGTGGTCGTGATCGTAGTCGTGATCCTCCTCGCCACCAGCGGGGGCAAAAAATCGGGCCTCGTCGGGGGCGGCTCGAAAAACCCGGAAGTCGCCGCGGTGACCTCGCTGATCGGAGGCGTCCCCCAGTCGGGCAACATCATCGGCAACCCCAACGCTCCCGTGACCATGCAGTACTTCGGCGACCTCGAGTGCCCGATCTGCAAGGAGTTCACACTCGGCGCCCTGCCCACCCTGATGCAGAAGTACGTGCGCGCCGGGAAGATGAAGATCGAATACCACTCGATGGACACCGCCACCCACGAACCAGAAACATTCCGGACGCAGCAGGTCGCGGCGCTCGCCGCGGGCAAGCAGAACCTCGGGTGGTACTACATCGAGCTCTTCTACCACGAGCAGGGCGAAGAGGACAGCGGCTACGTCACCGAAAGCTACCTGCAGGGTCTCGCCCAGCAGGTGCCCGGGCTGAACCTCCCCGACTGGAGCGCCGCCCGCAACGACCCCGCTCTCGCCGAACAGATCAAACGCGACGAACAGACCGTCGCCCAGGAGGGCTTCACCGGCACCCCCTCCTTCCTGCTCGGCAAGCGCGGGGGGACGCTGCAGCAGTTCAAACCCGAATCGTTCACCGAACCCGGGTCGTTCGAAACGGCGATCAACAAACTACTGAGCTGAGTGCGAGCGAGCCAGCATGCCCGCCGAACCCCACATACAGCGATCCGTCAAGGCGGCAGGCGCGGAGGCGCCCGGGCCAACCCTCAAGGCCTGTCCCCGTAGGATCGCAGGGTGCACGCCCCTGCCCGGGGGGGTCCTGAGCAGCACTGGGAGCTCGGCGTGAGCACGCGCATCGTCCGGCTCGTAATGATCGGGGTCGCCACCGTCGGCCTCGGTGTGGCCAGCTACCTCACCTACGTCCACTACGCCGGCGGCCCGATCCTGTGTCTGAAGGGGGGTGGCTGCGAGACGGTGCAGCACTCGATCTACTCGAAGCTCGCAGGCGTGCCCGTCGCGCTCATCGGGCTGATCGGCTACATCGTGATCCTCGCCTCCCTGCTCGCTCCCGAGAGCGAGTCCACGCGGCTGGCGACGCTGGCCTTCACTGTGATGGGCTTCGGCTTCTCGCTCTACCTCACCTCGCGCGAGCTCTTCTCGATCCACGCGATCTGCCCATGGTGCGTGAGCAGCGCGGTGATGATGACCCTGCTCGCCGGCATGGCCGTCTGGCGCTTCCTGCGCGGCGAGGAACCCACGGCCGGCGCTCACTCCAGCGCTTCGCTCGAGCCCGACTCCGCCGCCCCCCTCGCCGCAGGCTCCTGAGTGGTGGAATCCCAGAAGCGCGCCGCCGCCTGCGCCGCAGCGGAGTTGGTCACTGCGGACACGCACGTGGGACTGGGCACCGGATCGACCGTCGCCCACCTGCTGCCCGCGCTCGCCGCCCGCGGCCTGCACGGGCTGCGCTGCGTAGCGACCTCCCCCGCGACCGCCCACGCCGCTCGGGACCTCGGCTTCACCGTCGTGGAGCTCGACGAGCTCGGCACGCTGGACATCGCGATCGACGGAGCCGACGAGATCGACCCGCGCGGCTGGCTGATCAAGGGCGGGGGCGCCGCACACACCCGCGAGAAGATCGTCGCCGCGGCCGCCCGGCGCTTCGTTGTGATCGCCTCCGCGGAGAAGGCCGTCCCCGAGCTCTCCGCACCGGTGCCCGTGGAGATCCTGCGCTTCGGAGCGCACTCGACGCTCGCTGCGATCTCCCCCGCGCGGCTGCGCGACGTGCCCCCGAGCCCTGACGGCAACCTGATCGCCGACTACCTTGGAGCAATCGACGATCCCAGGCGCCTCTCCACCAGGCTGTCCGGCACCCCCGGCGTCGTCGAGCACGGCCTGTTCGCCCCGAGCCTCGTGAGCGACATCCTGATCGCGCACGACGACGGGGTCGAGCACCGTCGCGGCACCAAGCGTGCCTGAGGCGCCGCGCCAACGATCGCCGCCCGCAGGCGGGTGAGGTGCCGCCACCCGAGCTCGGCCGTCATCGGTGGAGACCCGCGCGGAGGCTGCCAGCAGCCTGCTCAGATGCTGATCAGCTCCAGCTCATCGAGGCGCTGCGCCGCACGCGCAGCCCACACGGTGTCGCCCTGCCGATGGAGCACGCCGTCGCGTTCCAGGCGCTCGAGCGCCTCGTCGAGCACCTCCGGCTCGAAATCCGCGATCTCCTCCGCCAGCTCCTCCCGAGGCCAGTGCTCCTCATGATCGTCCCTGAGGATCTGTAGGACGATCGCTCGTTCGACCACCCACATCATGCTCTCGGGCTCCTGCCTGTCGGGCTCTCCCTGCATCGGATTCGCCTCCTCATGCCGCGTTCCTTGAGCCACCCGCCGGCTTCACGAGCTGCTCGATTTCAGATCGCGTCGAAGTTACTCAGCGCTTGAGACGGGACGCTCGCTCGGCGGTACCTTTGTGCTGTGGCCCCCCGCTCTCGCATCCTGGCGTTTGGGTCGGCCGCCGCGCTCGTCCTCGCCGGCGGCGTGTGCGCCGTGCTCGTCGGAGGAGTCACGGGCCAGGTCCTCACGATCGTCCTGCTGTCGGCCGGTTTGGGCGGAGCGGTGCTCCTGGTGTTCCTCGAAGTCGGCCTGAGCGAGGACCGCGAGCGCGCGCGGGACAAAGAGCGTCGACACAAGCGCAGGATGCTGTTGTTCAACCCACGACGGCGGCGGCTACGCCGTAGGCCACGACGCCCCAACTGAGGGTTCGCTGACGTGGGCCCCTGGCCTGAGAAGGAGTTTTGAAACGATCGGCACGCCTGCTCGAACACGCTCTGGACGGCCACTCGCACCGTCGAGCCTGTGGCGAGCTTCATCGCTATAGTCCCTGCCGCTCGCGCCAAGCCCAACGCCCGAACGGGGGGAAGTTGTCTACCCAAACTCTGTCGCCCATCTCGGAGAAGCTCGCGTTTTACCGACGCGCAGCCAACTACATCGCGGTGGCGATGATCTACCTGCAGGACAACCACCTGCTGGAGGAACCGCTGAAGCCCGAGCACGTCAAGCACCGCCTGCTCGGCCACTGGGGAACGGTGCCCGGCATCAACCTGATGTACGCGGGTCTGAACCGTCTGATCCTCGACAACGACGCCAGCGTCCTGCTGGTGACCGGCCCGGGCCACGGCGCGCCGGCGAACCTCGCCAACCTGTGGATCGACGGGTGCTTGGAAGACGTCAAGCCCGAGATGGGTCGCAATCGTGAGGGCCTTGCCAAGCTCGTACGCCTGTTCTCCTGGCCCGGCGGCTTTCCCAGCCACATCGCCCCGATCGTGCCCGGCACGATCCACGAGGGCGGTGAGTTGGGCTACGCGCTGGCGACCGCATTCGGCGCCGCGTTCGACAACCCCGACCTGATCGTGGCCTGCATCGTCGGCGACGGCGAGGCGGAGACCGGGCCGACGGCGGGCGCGTGGCACTCCAACAAGTTCCTCGACCCTGCGACCTCCGGCGCGGTGCTCCCGATGCTGCACCTCAACGGCTACAAGATCGCCAACCCGACGATCTTCAGCTCGATGAGCGACACCGAGCTCACCAAGCTGTTCGAGGGCTACGGCTGGCACCCCCTGATCGTTCAGGGCGAGGACCTCGACGGCGAGCTGGCCGCCGCGCTCGACACCGCCTACGGCGAGATCCGTGAGCTGCAGGGCGCCGCCCGCGAAGGGCGCCGGCCGGAACGGCCGATCTGGCCGATGCTGATCGTGCGCTCGCCCAAGGGCTGGACCGGCATCCGCGAGCTCGACGGCATCCGCGTGGAGGGCACCTCCAAGGCTCACCAGGTGCCCGCGATGCAGGCCCGCAGCAACCCTGAGCACCTGCAGGCGCTGGAGGACTGGCTGCGCTCCTACGGCCCCGAGGAGCTGTTCGGCGAGGACGGCGGGCCGGCCCCGGAGATCGCCGCGATGTGTCCGACCGGCGAGCGGCGCATGGGCGCCAACCCCCACGTCAACGGTGGACGCATGCGCGTCGCGCTGCAGCTTCCAGAGCTGAATGCTCACGCCGTCGCGCTCGATGAGCCGGGCGGCACAACCGAGAGCTCGCTCGGAGCGCTTGGCGGATACCTTGGCCAGGTCTTCGTGCTCAACCGCGAGCAGGCCAACTTCCGCGTTGTGTGCCCCGACGAGGTCGCCTCCAACCGGCTCGGAGCGCTGTTCGAGGTCGAGAACCACGCCTACGAGTGGCCGGTCGACCCCGAGGTCAGCCCCGACTACAAGCCCGACGGGCGCATCATGGAGGTCCTCTCCGAGCACAACTGCCAGGGTTGGCTGCAGGGCTACGTGCTCACCGGCCGCCACGGGATCTTCCCCTGCTACGAGGCGTTCATCCCGATCGTCGACGGGATGGTCAACCAGTACGGCAAGTTCCTGAAGATGTCCCGCGAGGAGGCGCCCTGGCGCGAGCCGGTGGCGTCGCTGAACTACCTGCTCACCTCCGAGGGCTGGCGCCAGGACCACAACGGCTACTCCCACCAGATGCCGGGCTTCATCAACTCGATGCTCAACCGCCGCGAGGAGCACGCGCGGGTGTACGTGCCGCCGGACGCCAACACGCTGCTGGCCACGATGGACCACTGCCTGCAGGCGACGGGCTGCATCAACCTCGTGATCGGCTCCAAGCTGCCGCTGCCGCAGTGGCTCTCGATGGAGGAGGCCCGCGAGCACGTCCGCGCCGGAGCGTCGGCGTGGAAGTGGGCGAGCTCAGACGACGACGGCGAGCCCGACCTGGTGCTCGCCAGCTGCGGCACGATCCCGACGATCGAGCTGCTGGCGGCCGCGAGCCTGCTCAAAGAGGACGTGCCGGACCTGAAGGTGCGCTTCGTCAACGTCACCAACCTGTTCGCTCTGGCGGCGCCGGGCAAGCACCCCGACGCGATGTCGGCGGCCGCGTTCGGCGAGCTGTTCACCACCGACCGTCCGGTGATCTTCAACTTCCACGGCTACCCCTCGGCGGTCCACCAGCTGATCCACCGCCGCCCCCAGCAGGAGCGCTTCCACGTGCGCGGCTACGCCGAGGAGGGCACCACCACCACCCCCTTCGACCTGCTGGCGATGAACGGCGTCGACCGCTACCAGTTGGCGATCGAGGGGCTGAGCCGCGTCGATGTGGCCATCTCCGACAACATCGGCGGCATGTCGGGCGCGTTCGCCGTGCGCGACATCGGCGGCGCGCAGGCGGCGGTCGCGAAGTACCGCGAGCAGCTCGCCGCCTACCGCAGCTACGCCCGCGAGTTCGGCGACGACCCGCCCGAGCTCACCAACTGGCGCTGGACCGGATCCAAGGCGTGAGGACGTGGACGGCGCACGCGATGACGTGCAGGGTTCGATGCGCACGAACGCCGTGAGGGACCGATGAGCGCAGACCCCACGCGACCAGCGACCCTCAACCTTCGAGGCCGCACGAGCCAGCCCGCAAGGACGTGGAGGGGCCGATGAGCTCAGACGCCGCGCAACGGGCCGACGCCCACCTCCAGGCCGGCGAGTACCGTCAGAGCCGTGAGACCGCCCTCGCCGGTCTCGCCGCCGCACCGCAGGACGTCGAGCTGCTGGTGCTCGCCGGGCGCGCCGGCGTGGAGCTCGACGCCGAGGACGCCACCGAGCAGCTACGGCGCGCCACCGAGCTCGCTCCCGAGCACGCCGAAGCCTGGCACTACCTGGGCGAGGCGCTCGCGACCGAGGGCCGCATGGACGAGGCGGGCGACGCCTTTCGCCGGGCCGTCGAGCTCAACCCCGCCGACCAGGTGGCGCTCAGCCACCTCGGCCACACCTCGGCCGCGACCGGTCGCGAGGAGGAGGCTGTGGGCTACCTCAGTCAGGCGGCGCAGAGCATGCGCGGCGCCTCCACCGCGGCGATCAGCCTGGTCGACATGTACCGGACGCTTGGCCACTACGAGGAGGCGTTGGCCCAGGCCCAGCGCATCGCCGAGGCCGAGCCTGAGGACTTCATGGCCGCGCTCGACGTGGCCGAGCTCAGCCTCGAGGTCGGCCGCCTCGACGAGGCGGTGGCGGCGTTTGGGCGCCTGCGCGCGCTCGACGACGTGCCGGGGCTCGAGGTCTACCCTCTGCGCGGGATCCTCAAGGCCGAGATCCAGCGCGAGGAGTGGCAGCGTGCGCTCGAGCTCGCGCGCGAGGTGCCGCTCAGCGACTCGCAGGGACGCACGGTCAACCTGATCGCCTTCCTGCAGGCGCAGAGCGGCGAACCAGCCGAGCAGCCACCCACGCGCGAGGAGGTCGACGCCGCCCTGAGCGCGTCACTGGCAGAGTACCGGCGCATGCACGCCGACGACCGCCGTCTGGCCACGGAAGACCTCCTTGGCTGAGGTTGCGACAGCCAGCCGCGCGGACGTGGTGGAGTGGTTTCGCTGCCCCTCGTGCGCAGCGTTCGTCTACCACAAGCGCCTGCGCCGCAACCTCGGCGTCTGCCCCGACTGCAACCACCACTTCCGGCTGCGCATCCGTGAGCGCCTGGGCCAGCTGCTGGACGAGGGCAGCTTCGAGGAGCTGAGTGGAGACCTCGAGATCCTCGACGCACTCTCCTTCGCGGACTCCAAGCCTTACGTCGAGCGGATCGCGCAGGCGCAGAAGAAGAGCGAGACCAAGACGGGCGCACTGCACGGCACCGGCACGATCGACGGTCTGCCGATCGTCGTGGCGGGCATCGACTTCTCGTTCATCGGCGGCTCCATGGGCGGCGCGGTCGGCGAGTCGATCACGCGCGCAGCCGAGCTGGCGCTCCAGACACACACGCCGCTGCTGGTGATCTCGGCCTCCGGCGGCGCGCGCATGCAGGAGGGGTGCGTGTCGCTGATGCAGATGGTCAAGACCTCTCAGGCGATGGCGCGCCTCGCCGAGGAGGGCGTGCTGTTCATCTCGCTGCTCACCGACCCCACCTACGGCGGCGTCAGCGCTTCCTACGCGACGCTCGGCGACATCCTGATAGCTGAGCCCGACGCGCACATCGGCTTCGCCGGGCCCTCGGTGATCGAGCAGACGATCCGCCAGAAGCTGCCCGACGGGTTCCAGACCGCCGGGTTCCTGCTCGAGCACGGGATGCTCGACCTGGTCGAGCCGCGCGAAAGCCTGCGGCGCACGATCCGCAACCTGCTTGAGCTCCACTCCCAGGCGCAGGCCGCCCGCGGCGAGGACACGGCGACACAACAGGAGCGCCTGCCGGCCACCGAGGGGGCGACGGCGATCGTCGATCCCGAGCAGCTGCCGGCACGCGATCCCTGGGAGATCGTCCAGCTCGCCCGCCACATCGACCGGCCGCGCTTCCTCGACCTCGTCGGCTTCGTGTTCGACGGCTTCCAGGAGCTCCACGGCGACCGGCTGTTCGAGGAGGACCACGCGATCGTCGCGGGCCTCGCGCGCCTGGGCGCGCTGACGGTGATGGTGATCGGGCAGCAGAAGGGCCACACCACGAGCGAGCTGGTGGAGCACAACTTCGGGATGCCCGAGCCCGAGGGCTACCGCAAGAGCATGCGGCTGATGCGCTACGCGGCCCGTTTCGGCCTGCCGCTGGTGAGCGTCGTCGACACGCCCGGGGCCTACCCGGGCCTGGGAGCCGAGGAGCGGGGCCAGTCGAACGCGATCGCCGAATCGATCGCGCTGATGTCGCGCCTGCCGGTGCCGCTCGTGACCGCTGTCACCGGAGAGGGAGGCAGCGGCGGCGCGCTCGCGCTCGCCGCGGCCGACCGGGTGCTGATGATGGAGAACGCCTACTACTCGGTGATCAGCCCCGAGGGCTGCTCGACGATCCTCTTCAAGGACGCCACCGCCGCTCCGCGCGCGGCCAAGGCGCTGCGCATCACGAGCCCCGAGCTGCTGCGCCTGGGGGTGATGGACGCGATCGTGCCCGAGCCCGAGGGCGGCGCGCAGACCGACCCGCCGGCCGCCGGCGCGAACCTCAAGGCCGCGATCGTGGCCAGCCTCGGCGAACTGCTGCCGCTGAGCGCCGACGAACTGATCGCCCAGCGCTACGAGCGCTTTCGCAAGTTCGGTACCCCCGGGCGCCAGCCCACACTTCCGCCAATCACAGGGGAGACATGAGCGACAACGACAACACCCAGGCCACCCCCGACCGCGAGCTGATCGAGTCAGTCTGGGCCGAGGCCCGCGACCTGATCAAGCGGCTCGAGGGCTCCACCGTGCAGCGCTTCGCCGTCGCCGCCGGCGACTACAAGATCCAGATCGAGCGCGGGTCGCCGCCGGCGGCGCAGGGTGTGCCCGGGGCGCCGCCTGCGCCGCCGCCACCAAGCGGTCCTGTCGCCACCGGCGCGGGTCCTGGCATGAGCATCGCCCCCGGCGCGCGCATGGCCTCGGGCGTCTTTACGATCGGCGATCTCGAGGCAGACAACAGGGTGCCGGTGCTGGCGCCCCTGGTGGGGACCTTCTACGGCGCCGCACAGCCGGGCGCCAAGCCGTTCGTGGAGGTCGGCTCAAGCGTCGAGCCCGGCCAGACCGTCTGCATCGTCGAGGCGATGAAGATGATGAACGAGGTGGCGGCCGGCGAGGGCGGCAAGGTCGCCGAGATCGTCGCCGAGAACGGCGAGTGGGTCGAGTTCGAGCAGGTGCTGATGTACCTCGAGCCAGGGGACTGATCCTGTGTTCGAGAAGGTCCTGATCGCCAACCGGGGTGAGATCGCGCTGCGCGTGGCGCGCGCCTGCCGCGAGCTCGGCATCAAGTCGGTCGCGATCTACTCGACCGCGGACGCCGAGTCTGCGGTCGTGCGCTTCGCCGACGAGGCCGTGCACGTCGGGCCCCACCACCCCGGTAAGAGCTACCTGCACATCCCCAACGTGATCGGCGCCGCGCAGAAGACCGGCGCCGACGCGATCCACCCGGGTTACGGGTTTCTCTCCGAGGACCCCTTCTTCGCCGAGATCTGCTCCGACAACGGGATCACGTTCATCGGGCCCCGCCCGGAGGTGATGGAGAAGGTGGGCGACAAGGCGATCGCACGCGACCTGATGCAGAAGGCCGGCCTGCCGCTCCTGCCCGGCACGATCGAGCCCGTGCAGACGGCGGAGGAGGCACAGGAGATCGCAGACGGGATCGGCTACCCGGTGATCATCAAGGCGGTCGCGGGCGGCGGCGGGCGGGGCATGAACGTCGTGCGCCGCGCCGAGGACCTCGCGCGCCTCTACCAGACGACGCGCGCAACCGCACAGGCCGTGTTCAAGGACAGCGCCGTCTACATCGAGCGCTACCTCGACGCCCCCCGCCACACAGAGGTGCAGCTTGTCTGCGACAACCACGGTCACGGCGTGTACTTCTTCGAACGCGACTGCTCGGTGCAGCGCCGCCACCAGAAGCTAATCGAGGAGGCGCCCTCGATCCACCTCTCCGACGAGCAGCGCCGGGACATCGGCGAGCGCGCCGTCGCCGGCGCCCTGGCGGTCGGCTACACCGGCGCCGGCACGATGGAGTTCCTGCTCGACCACGAGGGCAACCTCTCCTTCATGGAGATGAACGCCCGCATCCAGGTCGAGCACCCGGTGAGCGAGATGGTCACGTCCGTCGACCTGATCCAGGAGCAGATCCGCGTCGCCGCCGGCGAGCCACTGTCGGTCTCCCAGGAGGACGTCGTGCTGCGCGGCCACGCGATCGAGTGCCGTGTGAACGCCGAGGACCCCGACAGGGACTTCGCGCCGGCCGCCGGCCGTCTGGACGTGTACGTCCCGCCCGGCGGGCCGTGGACGCGCGTGGACTCCCACTGCTACCCGGGCTGGAACATCGCCCCTTTCTATGACTCGCTGATCGCCAAGCTGATCGTGTGGGCGCCCACCCGCCTGGAGGCGATCGAGCGGATGGACCGCGCACTGTCGGAGTTCCAGATCGAGGGGCGCGGGGTGAAGACCACGATTCCCTTCCACCGCCGCGTGCTCGCCGACGAGCAGTTCCGCTCCGGCGACGTGACGACCGACTTCGTCGAGCACTTCCTCGCCGGCGAGACGGCGCAGACCGCAAGGCCGTGAGGCCGTGAGCGCAGCGGGGGCGAGCGCGCCGCCGGGCGCCGGTCTGCAGCTGGAGGCGACGGCGGGCAACGCGGCCGGGACCGCGATCGGCGTCGAGGAGCGGCTCGTCTTCGGTCGCCAGACCGAGGGCCCCGGGCAGCTCGCCAACGATCCCGAGCTCTCACGCCACCACGCCGAGATCACCCGCCGGGCGGCCGGCGGGTACGTGCTCGAGGACCTCTCGTCCACCAACGGGACGTACGTCAACGGCACGCGCCTGAGGGAGCCGACCGTCCTCTCCCTCGGCGACACGATCGAGCTGGGAACGACCAAGCTCGTGGTGCGCGCACTGCCGGCGCCGGCCCCACCAGAGGTCGACGTGCGCGCAGCGACAGCGGTCACCGATGTGCCGGCCGCGATTCGCGCGCCTGCGCCCGCACCGCCACCCTCGCCACCGCCCGCGCCCACCCCACCGACACCCCCACCCGCACCGCCCGCCCCACCGGCACCCACACCACCCACACCACCCGCGCCTCTGCCGCCGACACCCCCACCCGCACCCACACCACCCGCACCCCTGCCACCGACACCCGCGCCTCTGCCGCCGACACCCCCACCCGCACCCACACCACCCGCACCCCTGCCACCGACACCCGCACCCCTGCCACCGACACCCCCACCCACCGCGCCCACTCCACCCGCGCCCGCGCCGGCACCACCGCCACCGCCTCCTCCCCCGCCCCCGCCGCTCGAGCTCCGCTTGAGGGTCGATCTGGAGCACGCCGAGGCCGAGGTCGCGCTCGGAGAGGGGCCGTCTATCCGCCTGCGCCTGCAGGAGGGGGCCTGGCAGATCGTCGAGGGAGGCTCGCGGTGAGCGAGAGTCCGATCGGAGGCGACGCCGCGCCGGCACAGCCGCTCGGCGGTCCCCAGCTCACGAGGGTGAGAAGCGTGCAGCCGCCGAGCGAGGGCGAGCTGCGGATCCTCAGCGGACCGGGAGCCGGCAGTACGGCTGCGTTGATCGGCGGCAACGCCACGATCGGGCGCGAGCCGGAGTGCGACCTGCAGGTGCTCGACAGCGAGGTCTCGCGGCTGCACGCGAAGGTGACCGTGCGCGATGGCGTGGCGGCGATCGACGACCTGCACTCCTCCAACGGCACGTACGTCGACGGCGAGCGCATCCTCGCGCACACGACGCTCGCCCCGGGCGACCGCATCCAGATCGGCGAGGCGACGATCGAGCTCACCTCACCGGTGTTCGCCGGCGCCGCCGCGCGCATCGTGGCGCCCCAGGTCAGCGGCGTGCGGGAGGTGCTCAGCCAGCGCTCGAGGCTGCTCACCGCGGAGTCCGGGACGCGCAAGTGGTGGACGCTCGCGGTGGTGCTGATCACGGTCTTCATGCTGCTGCTCGACGTCACGATCGTGGCCGTGGCGCTGCCCACGATCTCCGGGGCGCTGCGCCCGAGCTTCCCCCAGTTGCAGTGGATCGTCGACGCCTACGCGCTGATGCTGTGCTCGGTGCTGCTGACCGCCGGCATGATGGCGGACATCTACGGACGCAAGCGCGTACTGACCATCGGGCTGATCGTCTTCACGATCGCCTCCGTAGTCTGCGCCCAGGCCCCGAACGCGACCGTGCTCGACTTCGCCCGCGGCGTGCAGGGCATCGGCGGGGCGACGATGTTCGCCTGCGCGCTGGCGCTGATCGTGCAGGAGTTCCCCGCCGGCGAGCGCGCTGTGGCGTTCGGACTGTACGGAGCCGTCAGCGGCCTCTCGGTCGCCCTCGGTCCGATCGTGGGCGGCCTGCTCGTACAGGGCATCGGCTGGCAGGCGATCTTTTATGTCAACGTGCCGATCGCGATCGTGGCCTTCATGATCCTCCAGCGCAAGGTGGTCAACCTTCCCGGCCCGCCGACGAAGGTCGACTGGCCTGGCCTCTTCACCTTCTCCGGCGCGATGTTCCTGGCGGTTTTCGCGACGATCCGCGGCAACGACGAGGGCTGGACGAGCGCGCTGATCCTGGGCTGCTTCGCCGCCTCGGCGATCCTCTTCACCGCCTTCGTTGCGGTCGAGCGGCGGCGCAAGTTCCCGATGTTCGATCTGAGCTTGTTTCGCAACCCGACCTTCGTCGGCTCCTCCGTGTCGGCCTTCGCCGTGTGCTTCTCGGTGCTCGCGCTGATCTTCTTCCTGACCACCTGGCTGCAGTCGATCCTCGGCTACTCCGCCGTGGGCACAGGCCTGCGGATGCTCGTGTTCAGCGGGGCAGCGCTGCTGTTCGCGCCGCTCGCCGGGCGCATGAGCGGATCGGTCAGCCCCAGGGTCGTGCTCCCGCTCGGCCTCGCGCTGGTCTCCGCTGGAGTGTTCTCGATGACCGCGGTCAGCTCGAGCTCGACGTGGACGGCGATCCTCCCCGGCCTGGTCCTCACCGGGATCGGGCTCGGCCTGATGAACCCGACGCTCGCCTCCACGGCGGTGTCGGTCGTCCCCCCTTGGCGCGGCGGGATGGCCTCGGGGATGAACAGCACCTTCCGGGAGGCCGGGACGGCAGCCGGCATCGCCGTTGCCGGGACGCTGCTGCAGCGTCAGGTTCGCACCGAAGTGCACACAGCGCTCGCCGGCTCGCCGCTGGCGTCGCTCGCGCACACCGCCGCCAACGCGATCTCGACCGGCGGCACGCCGGAGCTCTTGCACCGCTCGCCCGCCTCGTTTCAGCCCGGTCTCCTCGCCGTGGCGCAGCTGAGCTACGCGAGCGGCCTGCGCACGATCTTCGTGCTCGCCGCGATCGTCGCGGCAGTCGGGTGCCTGGTCGCCTTCCTGCTCATCCGCCAGCGGCATATGCTCTACGCCGGAGAAGGCGGACACTGAGGTGTCGAAGACCTCACTCCGAGTAAACGTACGTGGGGCCGCGGAGCGATGACGGCCCGATCGAGACCGGGGGCACGACCATGACCGACGAGCGCGACCCTGAGAAGACGGTGATCCGAAAAGTCGTCCCCGAGGCGACGGCGGTCCGCAACGTCGACCCCGGGGCCACGCGCGTGCGCGAGGTCGCCTCCGACCAGAGACCCCCGGCGACGCCCCCCGAGAGGCCCGGCCTGCTGAGCAGGCTCGCCGGCCTCTCCGATCGGCACCCCGGTCGGATCTTGGCTGGCATCGGGGTCTTCTTCGTGATCGCAGTCGCGCTCGGCGCGCCGGTCGCCGGGATGCTGCACGCCAACAACCCGTTCAACGACCACTCTTCCCAGAGCGTGGTCGCGGAAAAGCGGATCGGCGAAGCGACCGGCGAACGGCCGGGGGCCCAGGTGATCGCGCTCGTCACCCCGCCGGGAGGCGTGGGCGCGCCGGGCTCCCGCGCGCTGGTCGCACACGTCGCCGCCGAGCTCCGCCAGGACCCCACGGTGACGCGAACGCTCACGTACTACGCCACCGGCAGCCGCTCGTTCGTGGCACGCGACGGGCGCTCGACATACGTGGCGGCGTTCTTCAAGAACGTCTCGGACAACGGCGCCTCCGAAGCCGCCGAACGGCTCCTGGAACGCGTGCAGCGCCCGCCGACGGTGCTGCTCGGCGGGCCCGCGGTCGCCAGCGAGCAGCTGGGCAGCGAGGTCGGCAAGGACCTCGGCAAGGCCGAGGGGCTGGCGTTCCCGATCCTCTTCATCCTCTCGCTGTTCGTCTTTCGGGGTGTCGTGGCGGCGCTGATGCCGCTGTTCGTCGGCGGCATCACGGTGATGAGCACCTTCCTGATCCTGCGCATCGTCAACTCGCTGCTGCCGCTCTCGCAGTTCGCGCTGAACGTCGTCATCGGCCTCGGTCTGGGGCTCGCGATCGACTACAGCCTGTTCGTGGTCTCCCGCTACCGCGAGGAGCGGGCGAAGCTCGGGCTCGACGGGTTGCCCCCGCCGAGCGACAGTGCGTCCCCGCCTCCCGACGGCGGACCACCACGCGAGGCGGGGGCGGCTGACCCCCGCGGCGCCGAACGCGAGGCGCTGCACCGCGCGATCCACACGGCAGGGCGCACGATCTCCTACAGCGCCGTCACCGTGGCGCTCGCGATCGCGACGCTGTGCATCATCCCGATGCCGTTCATGGTCTCGATGGGACTCGGCGGCGCGATCACGGCACTGGTCGCGGTGAGCGTCGCACTCCTGGCGCTGCCGGCACTGCTCGCCGTGCTGGGACCGCGGATCAACTCGCTCGCGCCGGCGCGCTGGCAGCGCGCCCGACAGCGGACAGCCTCCCAGCAGCAGGAGGGGCCGTGGTACCGGCTCGCGCAGGCGGTGATGCGGCGGCCGGTGCCGATCGCGACCGTCTGCGTGGTCGTGCTGCTCGTCCTGGGCCTCCCGTTCACGGGGATCAAGTTCATCGGTGTAGACGCGAGCGGGGTGCCGAAGGGACTCTCCGCGCGCACGGTCGACGACACGCTGCTGAGCGACTACTCCACGGACGCCTCTTCACAGATCACGGCGCTGGTGAAGGCGCCCCCGAGTGCCGGAGCACAGGTCACCGCGCTCGCCGCACAGGTGCGCGGGCTGCCGGGCGCGCTGCCGGCGGGCGGCCCGCCGAGCGCGCTGGCCGGCGGTTACTGGACGTTTGCGGTCCTGCCCGCACAGCGCCCGCTGGCGGCCACGACTATCAGCCTGGTCAAGGACATCCGTGCTCACCGCGGCCCGACGATCGAGGTCGGCGGAGCCACCGCGCAGTACCTCGATCAGCGGGCGACGATCTTCGGTCTGCTCCCGGTGGTGGCGCTCATCCTCTGCGTGCTCACCTTCATCGTCCTGTTCCTGATGACCGGCTCGGTGGTCCTCCCGCTCAAGTCGCTGCTGATGACCTTCCTGTCGCTGAGCGCCGCATTCGGGGTGCTCGTCCTGATCTTCCAGGACGGGCACCTGCAGGGCCCGCTCGGCTTTCAGAGCCTGCACGCGATCGACATCTCCCAGCCGATCCTGATCTTCGCGATCGCATTCGGCCTTTCCAGCGATTACACCGTGTTCCTGCTGACACGGATCAAGGAGGCTCGCGACGCCGGCCACCCGAACAAGGAGTCGGTCGCAATCGGCCTCGAGCGTACCGGCCGGATCGTGACTCAGGCCGCGGTCCTGTTCTGCGTCGCGATCGGCGCCTTCGCGACCTCTTCGATCGTGTTCATCAAGGAGGTCGGAGTCGGCATCGCGGTCGCGGTGCTGATCGACGCGACGATCGTCCGTGCACTGCTCGTGCCCTCGCTGATGGCACTGCTCGGCGAGCGCAACTGGTGGGCTCCCGGGCCGCTGCGCCGGTTGCACGAACGCATCGGACTGAGCGAGGAGTAGCCGGCTCGATGAGCCACACCGAAGACAGCTTCCTTCAGGCCCTGCGATGACCGGCCTGCGATCGATCACAGGACCCGGACCCGGGGACAGCGTCGAGATCGATCGCGAGCTCATCATCGGCCGCGAAGGCGACGTCGCGATCAACGATCCCGAGGCGTCACGTCGGCACGCCGCCGCGCGTCCCGTGCCGCAGGGTGTCGAGCTCGAAGATCTCGGCTCTCAGAACGGAACGTTCGTGGATGGGACGCGCATCGCGGGCAAGGTGACGCTCACCGAGAGCGCTGCGGTGCGCGTCGGCGCGACCGAGCTGAGAATCGAGATCGCGCTGCCCGACGTGACCAGGGTCCGCCCGATCGAGGCCGCGCGGCCGGCAGACGCTGGCCCGATCCCCGCGGTTCAGACGACGGTCCTGCGTAGCGCACCCGGACCGCGGTCCGTCGCCCAGCCACCGCAGGGAGTTGTCGAGGAGCAACCCTCGCGCAGGCGGCGAGGACCGTTGATCGGCGCGGGCGCCGGCGTCGCGGTGATCGTGGCCCTGGCCGCGATCCTGCTGCTGGCCGGCGGCTCGAGCAAGACGGCGCGAGCAAACCCGTACTGCGACGCACACTTCTCGGGCTGGATCAAAGACGGGTTCCCCGAGCCTCCGATGATCGTCAGCCACGACGGCGTGCTGAACACGACCCTCACCGCGACGACGTACACGATCAACGTCAACCACCACACCTACCAGGGGATGGAGTACGACGGCAGCACGCCGGGACCGACGCTCGTGATCTGCCGCGGCGACGTCGTACACGTGAACCTCGTCAACAAGCTGCCGCTGCCGACCAACCTGCACGTTCACGGCCTGCACGTCAGCCCGGAAGGCCACAGCGACAACATCTTCGTGAGCGTCGACCCGCTCCAGCAGTTCCACTACACCTACCAGATCCCGCTCGACCAGTCGACCGGGACGGACTGGTACCACCCCCACTACCACCCGCTCGTGGATGCGGAGACGACCGCGGGGATGCTCGGCGGGATCATCGTCGAGGGCGGGCTCGACAACGTCCTGCCCAACATCCCGCAGCGGCTGATCATCATCCACGGTGGCAAGCCCACCCCGCCGGGCGGCAAACCGCTTCCGATCCCCGGCGTGAAGCCGGGTCAGGTCGTCCACGCACCGCCCAGTCCCGGTCCGTCCGAGCTGCTGGTCAACGGGGTCTACCAGCCAACCCTGCACATCCGCCCGGGGGAACTGCAGCGGTGGCGGATCGTGAACGCCACCGGCGAGCGGTTCGTGAAACTGGCCCTGCCGGGCGTGACCTTCGAGGTGCTCGCGTACGACGGACAGACACTGCGCTACATGCGCCCCGAAAAGCAGATCCTAATGGGCCCGGGAGAGCGTGTGGAGGTGCTCGTGCGGGGCGAGCCCCCCGGCAGCTACACGCTGAACTCGATCCCGTTTCAGCCCTGCTTCAAGGGCTGCTTCGATCCCTTCGGCGGCGTGCCCGAACACGGCCGGAACTTCGGCTTCCATGCCCTGGTGAACGTCATCTCCTCGGGGACCCCGGAGAACGTGCCGCTGCCAACTGGGCCGATCGGCAACCCGCTCGACTTGCGCCACGCTCACGTCGACGTCTACCGCACGATCGTGATGGCCAGGGTGAAGTCGACCTCGCCCGCCCACGGGCCAACGTTCCCCCTGAACGGGAAACTGTTCGACCCCAATCGGGTCGACATCACGATGGCGCTGAACTCCGTCGAGCAGTGGACGATCAAGAGCCCGGACACGTCAGTGAACGACGAGTGGCACAACTTCCACATCCACACCAACCCGTTCCAGGTGATCGCGATCGACGGCCGGCCTCTGAACTGGATCGACTGGCAGGACACGGTGAACATACCCGCCGGTGGCTCGGTTACAATCCGCATCCATCCGATCGATTTTACTGGGAAGTCCGTGTTCCACTGCCACGTCGACTTCCACGAGGACAACGGGATGATGGGGGTCTTTCAGATCGTCAAGGACCCGCCCGCCTCCGAGGTCGACGTCGACCGGGTCATGTACATGGCGCCACCGGGTGCCAAGTCGGTCCTCCCGCTCTACAAGAGCACGCTGGCGCTGGCCACGATCGACCCCAAAGTAGCCTGGGAGGTCGGCCTGGGCTGGTGCAACGAAAAGGGCCAGGCCTACGACAGCACCAGCCCGATCTCCAGCCCCAGCGTGGCCTCCTGAGCGGCCCCAGTCGGGATCGGCGACGGTCCGACGACGCTACCGTCTGAGAGATCCCCGGCCCGGGTGGGTACCCCGACGGTTGGCGGGTCGTTGAGGTCGGTCGTTGAGGTGAGAGGGTCCCGCTGCTACACCCAGATCGCCGCGACCGTCACCCCACGAGCACCGCGCCGCGCGCCTCCAGGTCGAACTCCTCGATCCCGGGAATCAGCTCGAGCGCCTGCGCCAGCGTGACCCCGTTCTCGTCGAACAGCCCCTCCTCCTCCCACTTCTTCGGGTCGAGACTGATCACCTGCGGGTTGATCGCCCGCGAGGGGTCGGGCGGGTCGGGTAGGTGCTTCGCGGCCATGTGGAAGTACCACACCGCCAGCGCCTGCAGGATCTCAACCTTCTTCTTCGCCCGCTCGACCATCGTGTCCAGGTCGAAGTCTTCTCCCAGCTCGTGGTAGGCGGTCAGGAACGGCTGGAAGTCCGTCGACTGGACGCCAACACCCTCGAACTTGCGGTGATCGATCTGGTTCCAGTCCTTGAACAGCTCCTGCACCCGCTGGAGCAGCGGGACGAAGGTGTCGAACACCTCCATCACCTCACCGAGATCGTCGAGCTGGGTCATCTTGTCGTGCAGGAACAGGAAGGCCAGCGTCGAGAAGTAGGCGATGTTGTCGTTCAGGAACTTGCACATCATCACCTGCGGGTTGCCGAAGCACTGGTACTGGTCCCGGTACAGCCACAACCCGGGCTCGAACAGCTGGCCGAAGAAGAAGTTGTAGAAGTCCAGCCGCTCCTCGATGTCCTCGCCGTCGAGGTCGCGCTGGATCAGATCGCCCCCGAAGCTGTTCAGGTAGGCGATGAAGTCCGACCCCGGCGAGTAGAGCGGATCGATGAAGCAGGCGGCCTCACCCGCCAGGCACCAGCGGTCCATCGAGTAGACCTGCGATGAGGCGTAGGAGAAGTCCTCGACCACGAGGAAGTCCTGGACCTCATCCAGACGGCCCTCGAGCGCTTTGTACAGCTGGGGCTCGTGCTCGCGCAGCCACTCGAACAGCTTCGGGAACTCGTTGATCTCCTCGAACGGGTGAAAGCGCGGATCCGCCACCAGGCCGATGCTGATCGGTCCGGGCTTGAGCCGGATCAGCCACACCCAGTACCCCTCGCCGATCAGGTGGGACGTGGCGTCCTTGCGCACGCCGGGCTCCCAGCCCTGCGCCTTCCACTCCTCGTCGTCGGTCCAGTCCTCGTAGTCCATCCCGCCCTTCAGCCGGAACCAGACGGCGTTGACGTGATGACCGGTCTCCGTCTGCAGTCCGAGCTTGCGCCGCAGCAGGTTGAACCGCCCGGTCGCGTCAACGACCCAGCGCGCAGAGACCTCCTTCCTCTCACCCTCACAACTCAACGTCACCTTGTGCTCCGATGAAGGATCGATCTCCACGTCCTCGACCCGCCAGCCACGGAACGCGTCCGCCCCCCGCGACAGCGCTCGATCGAACAGCGCGTTCTCGAAGACGCCGCGATCGATCTGGTGGGTGAAGACTCGCCGACGAACCGCGGATTCGCTGTGGGTGGGTGGCGTCGAGAACTCGACGCGGCGGGTGATGTCGCTGTTGTCGCCCGCGGGCAGGAAGAACCGCAGGCCCAGCTTGCGGATGTGCTCCTGCTCGAGGTGCTCGGCCATGCCGACCTTGTTGCGGTAGTAGTAGGCGCCGACCTCGACGCTCGACTCCCCGACCTTGAACGCCGACTCCGGCGCCGGCTCGGCCCGCTTGTCGGTCACCAGCACCTTGGTCTGCGGCCGCGCCAGCATCAGCTGGTTGGCCAGCGACAGCCCCGCCAATCCGCCGCCGAGGATCGCCACGTCGTAGCGGTCCTGGGGCACGCGGAACGCCTTCATCTCCGGCACCGAGGCCGTACGCTCAGTCATCTTGTCTCCTTGCAGGTGTTGGAACGGGCTCGACGATCACGCGGAGAGTACCGCGAGCACCTCCTCGCCGAGTTGCGCACCGGTTCCCGAACCGAGCACCTGGCCGCCCCCGTCGACGACGACGGCCGCGGCCTCTTTGTCGACGTCGCTCAACCCGTACTCGTCGACGACGGAGCCGGGCCAATCCATCAGCATGACCACGTCCTTGGCCGCATCCGGCCCTGGATCCTTGCCCGCCGCTCGAAGGTCGGCTTCCTGGCTCTTGACCGCCTCCTCGAAGGCTTTCTTGAGCTGGCTCTTGACCAGGATCCGCGCCGCTCGCGGCGCGGCACGCAGATCGGACACGCCGACGATGACGACTTCGTCCGGGCCGTGGGTCTGGCGGATCTTGCTGATCCCCTGCTTGATCTGCTCGGCGCTCTCGCGGCCACCGAACACCACTACCACGCGCTTGCCGCGGTAGTCGCTCAGCGAGACAGAGTGCCCGAGGATGTGGTCGAGGGTGAAGTCAGGGGCGACGGCGGGGAGTTGGTCGATGGGCACCTGCGTACCTCCGGTTCTGGTCTGTTTGACGGTTGCTCAGCAGTTGTGGTTCACATCTTGGAGCCGCGCCCGAGACAGCCGTCTCGACAGCGGCTCCGCGCAGCGCTACGGCCCCAAGCCCCGCCGATCCCGGCCCCGATGACGAGAGGACTCGCACGGTCAGCTGACCGTCAGTGCCGCGCCCTGTGCCTGGAGGTCGAACTCCTCGACGCCGGGGAGCAGCTCGCGCGCCTGGGCAAGCGTCATCCCGTCCTCGGCGAACAGCCCGTCCTCCTCCCACCGCTCGGGGCTCAGGCTGATTGCGAGCGCCTCGATCGGCCTGTTCGGGTCCGGAGGGTCGGGCAGGTGCTGTGCACCCAGATGGAAGATGTAGACCCCCATCGCCTTCAGGAGCTTGATGTTCTCGAGCGCCCGCTGGCGGAACTCCTCGCCGCTGAACGGGACGGTGAGGTCCCGCTGGCGGCCGACCATCGCCTCGAACTGCTTGGTGAACACCGACACACCCTCGAACTTGCGCTGATCGATCTGGTGCCATTCCCTGCAGAAGTCCTGGATGCGACCGAGCAGCGGGATGATGGTCTCGAACTGGTCGACGACGAGCCCGAGCTCGTCGAGGTCGGTCATCTTGTCGTGCAGGAACAGGAAGGCCAGCGTACAGAAGTAGGCGGTGTTGTCGTACATCAGCTTGGCCAGCATCACCTGGGCGTTGCCGAACAGCTGGTACTGGTCCTTGTAGAGATTGATCGTTGGTTCAAACAACCTGAAGAAGAAGAAGTTATAGAACTCTGCGCGCTCTTCGATGTCCTCGCCGTCGAGGTCGCGCTGGATCAGGTCGGCGCTGAACGTGTTCGTGTAGGCGATGAAGTCGGAGCCCGGCGAGTAGAAGGCGTCGATGAACCCGGCAGCCTCCCCCACGAGCGTCCAGCGCTCATCCGAGAACACCTGCGTCGAGGCGTAGGAGAAGTCCTCGATCACGAGGAAGTCCAGCACCTCGTCGCGGCGAGCCTCGATCGCAGCGCCAAGCTGTGGCTCGTGCTCTTTGAACCAGTCGAGCAGGCGGTCGAAGTCGTTGATCCGCTCGAACGGGTGAAAGCGCGGATCCGCGCACACGCCAATGCTGTGAGCGCCGGACCCGAGCGGGATCAGCCACACCCAGTAGCCGGCGTCGACGAGGTGGACGGTGGCGAGCGCCCGGAAGCCACGCTCGTCCACGCGGTTGATCCACTCCTCGTCGTCGCTCAGGGACTCGATATCGAAACCGTTGGCGAGCCGGAACCACGAGGCGTTGATGTGGTGGCCGGTGTCAGCCTGCAACTCGAGCTTGCGCCGCAGGATGTTGGCGCGCCCGCTCGCGTCGACGACCCACCGCGCGGTGACCTCGACCTCCCCCCCGCTGTTGTGTTCCAGCTTGAGCCTGTGCCCATCCGCGCCCAGCTCGACCTCGTTCACGCGCAGACCGCGGAACGCGTCCACGCCGAGCTTCAGGGTACGGTCGAAAGCCTCGTTCTCGAAGCGCCCGCGGTCGATCTGGTGGTTCCAGTAGTTGTCAGGCGTGACGTACTCGACGCGACGAGCGATGTCGGTGTTCTCGCCGGCGGGGAAGAAGTAGCGCAGGCCCGCCTTGCGCAGATGCTCCTGCTCGAGGTGATCGTCCATCCCGCACTTCTCGCGGAAGAAGTACGCGCCGACCTCGACGGTCGACTCGCCAACCTTGAAGGCCGCGTCCGGCGCCGGATCGGGGCGCTTCTCGGCGATCAGGATCGAGGTCTCCGGCCGCAGGCGCTTCATGTGCAGTGCAAAGGTCAAACCCGCCAAGCCGCCACCGAGGACCGCCACGTCGTAGTGCGACTTGGGGGCGCGGATCGACTTGAGCTCGAACTGGGATGCCGAGCGAGCGTCCATCATTTCTCCTTACTTCGGCTTGGGTAGGTCGGCGCGAGGCTCACAGCGTAAGGCTTTCTCCCGGTCGCCCTCGCTCCGCCCGCATCTTCTTTGCATGGCCAGCCCGGAGTCAAGGCCGCGCGCGGTGCGCTCACGTCGGCAGCGCCATGTCTTTGACCTGCATCCGCCACCCGATCGGCGCAGAGAGCGTGAAGGCGGTGTTCCGCAGCGCCTGGGCCGGGCGACTTTCGAGCGCCCCGGCGCGCGCCAGCCGCCACGCCATCGTCTGAAAATGAGCCGCGCGGGCGATCCGCGGTCGCTCGTACTCGCGCAGCGCTGCCTCGAGATCGCCGCCGTCCCGACCAAGCACGCGGCCGATCGCCAGGGCGTCCTCGAGCGCCTGCGCCGCCCCCTGCCCGACAGCGAACGTCATCGGGTGGGCGGCGTCGCCCAGCAGCGTCACGCGCCCCCGGCCCCACTGCTCGTCCGGTGGGCGGTCGAAGACGTCGGTACGGAAGATCGCCTGCTCGCTGGTGGCGTCGATCACCCGGTGGACCGGATCGGCGAAGCCGGCGAACCGCTCGTGCACCGCCTGCCTGGTCTGACCAGGTGCGTCCTGGCGACCGGGCTCGCTCGTGACGATGCCCTCCCAGCTCAGGCGCTCGGGCCCGGAGCGGAAGATGACGAACTTGGCTCCGGAGCCCCACCACGCGATGAAGTCCACCGACGGAGCGATCGCCTCGTCGTAGGGCACGTTCGCGCGCCACATCGTCAGACCCGAGTGCCGCGGCTCCTGCGCGCCGAGCAGCTGCGTGCGAATCGTCGACTCGATCCCGTCGGCGCCGATCAGCACATCCCCCGACTCGCTTGCACCCTCCGCGAGCGAGACGCGGACGGTGCCGTTCGTCTGCTCGAAGCCCTCGACGTTGCAGCCGGTCCTGACCGACTCTCCCCCGCCGCCCACCAGCGCGCTGTGGAGGTCGGGTCGGTTGATCCCGCAAACGGGAGCGCCGAGGCGGCGCGCCATCTCCTCCAGCGGCCAGCGCGAGAGGAGCCGCCCGCGCGCGTTGCGCTGCTCGAAGCAGCTCAAGACGGCCCCACGCCGGCGAACCTCGGCGCCGATGCCGAGCCTGTCGAGAATCGCCATCGCGTTGGGCCACAACGTGATCCCAGCTCCGAGCTCGACCTTGGCCAGGTCGGCGGCACGCTCCAGCACGACGAGCTCGTGCTCGGTGGAGCGCAGGGCGATCGAGGTTGCAAGACCCCCGATCCCGGCCCCGACCACGACTACCCTGGGCATGTCGGCGAAGCTACCAGATGGGGCTCCGCCGCGAGGTTAGCCGCGCGGCACGACCGGCAGCACGACGTGCGAGGCGTGGTCGCAGTCGTGGAGCACGCGCTGCGTCGCCGAGCGCAGGTCCCCTGGCCCGTCCTCGCCAAGCGTTCGCCCAGTGTTCGGATTGCGATCGAAGCGCGGGAAGGAGCTGCTCGTGATGGCCAGGCGCACGCGGTGACCGGCGAGGAACAGATTGCTGGTCGCGACCAGGTCGATCGTGTACCGGTAGACCCGTTCGGGCTCGATCGCGACCGGCCGCTCGTACCCGTCGCGGTAGCGGGCGCGGACGATGCCCTCGGCGAGGATGCGCGAGAACCCGTCCGGGTCCACGTCGGAGAGCTTGGCGAGGAAGTCCGTGTCGGGTGCGCTGCTCGCCGCGTACAACACGACCGTCAGCGGCCCGGTGACCTCCAGCGGGCGTTCGAGCGCGGCCGAGGTGTACACGAGCACGTCCTCGCGCTGCTCGACGACGCGCTGGTCCATGGGGCCCGAGTTGGTGCGCATGAACGCCGCCGGCAGTGAGGTCGGTCCGCCGACCGTCGGGGCCGGGTCGGCCGGGTCGTAGACGTAGCTGTCGGGCGGCTCGGCGTCGGGTGCTCGCTCGGAAAGCGTCCCCCCCGCCTGCCCCGCCTCACCCTCGGAGCGCAGGAACCAGCGCTGCGGCACCGCCCGGCGCAGCGGCCAGTCCGCCTCGTCGCGCCAGACGTTCTCGCCCATCACGAAGATTCGCACCGGCGACTCGGGCGCCTCGGGTTCGTGCTCGTCGGGTTCGCGCTCGCGGAGCGCTCCGGAGAGGAACTCCAGCTGCGCGCTCAGCAAGTCGATACCGTCGTGCGGGGCGAACGCCTTGAAGGAGTGGTCCGGATAGGCGCCGTAAGTGCTGCCGTGCGCCCACGGGCCGACCAGCAGCCGGGTGTGCGTGCGGGCCAGCTCGCTGCCGCCTTCGGCGCGCATCCGCGTGAAGTTCTCGAGCGTGCCGCCGAGGAAGATGTCATACCAGCCGCCGACGTTGAAGGCCGGCACGCGCACGTCTCCGTAGCCTGCGTCGATCGACAGCGCGCGCCA
Organism: uncultured Solirubrobacterales bacterium; assembly: GCA_963701215.1. Classification (GTDB taxonomy): domain Bacteria; phylum Actinomycetota; class Thermoleophilia; order Solirubrobacterales; family Solirubrobacteraceae; genus Palsa-744. The sequence continues at coordinate 1,089,226 of OY969580.1, read as the reverse complement.
GTAGTCGTCGAGGGCTGAATGTTCGAGCCACTCGCGGTAGAAGTGCCCGCTCGGGCACTGCTCGAGCAGCGGGGCGCTCGCCAGCGGCAGGTGCCTGTACTGCTCCTCCATCCGCACGCGCTTGCCGCGTCCGGCCATGATCTGCACCCAGAAGAGGTTGAAGCCGAGCTGGAACGCGCCGCCCTGGTAGACCCACCCGTCGAAGTAGTTACTGCCGATCGCAATCGGAGCAATCGCGCGCAGATGCGGCGGCTGCGCGGCAGCCGCCAGCCACTGGGTGGCCGCCGCATAGGAGCGTCCAGCCATCGCCACCGCGCCGCTGCACCACTCCTGGGCAGCGACCCACTCGACCGAGTCGTACCCGTCGGCGCGCTCGGCGCGGAACGGATGAAACTCCCCGTCGGAGCCGTGTCGGCCGCGTACGTCCATCGAGACGAGCGCGATCCCCGCCTCGACGGTGCGCTCGGGGTCGAGGATCGCCGGGAGTGTCGGACCGAACGCGCGGTCGTAGGGGGTGCGGCCGAGCACCGCTGGGACCTGCGCGCCACCCTCGGGGCGATAGACGTCGGCGCGCAACAGCACCCCGTCGCGCATCGGCACGGCAGTGTTGGGTTCGACGATCACGACCGTCCCCTCCCCCGCCCCGCGAATGAGCCCCCACAAACCCCGCACCCGGGGCGCGGCCCGAGAACCCGCTCCGGTACTGAGATCCCCCGAGAGGTTTCCGGCGGAACGCCCATGGACGACCGTTAGGCGCCGCCGGCCAGCGAGCCCAGCAGCTCGACGGGGTGCTCGCGACCCTCGATCGCCGCCGCCGTCTGGGCTCCCGAGAGCAGGCAGCGGATGCTGCCGGTGCCGGGGTGAGTCCAGTGGCCGGCGAGGAACAGCCCCTCGATCGGCGTGCGGTAGTCCAGACGCTTGGGGACCGTCTGGTCGGGTGTGTTCTCCCACCCGTACGCCGCGCCCTGCTCGGCCAGCGTGTAGCGCTGGAAGGTCTCGGGGGTCGCGCTGTCGGCGAACGTGAGCGCCTCGCGATAACCGGGCAGCGTTCGCTCGGCGGCTTGGAGCATCAGCTCCGTGTAGCGCGGCTTGGCCTGCTCCCACGGCTCGCCGACGTCGTAGGCCATCAGGCTGCTGAAGACGATCACGTGCTCGCCCTCGGGCGCCAGCGCGGGGTCGTGCATCGTCGGCACGCTGAACCACGTGCCCCCGAGCCGTCCCTCCAGGACGCCTTCGAAGCTGGCGTCGTAGTCAGCGCTCGGGTACACGAAGTGCTCGTGCGAGAGGCCGTGCGCCGCCGGGTCGAGCCTGGCGGCCGAGAACAGCACGAACGCCGAGACCGACGGCCGCATCCTCCCCAGGCGCCGGCGGAAGCGCTCCGGCAGGGCCTCCACCGGCAGCAGCTGCTCGAACGTCTGGCGCGCATCGGCGTTGGACACCACCACCTCGGCGGCGAGCCGCTCGGCGCCGTCGAGCTCCACGCCGGCCACGCGTCCGTCGGCGAGCTCGATCGCCGACGCGGTCCTCGACAGCAGGACCTCGCCTCCGTTCTCCTCGACGCACTTCGCCAGCGCGTCGGCGAGGCTCTGGAAGCTGCCCCGCACGTACAACGGGCCTGGATCGAGGAGCGCCATCAACGCGCCGCTGTATGCCATGAACGCCGTACGCCCCGGCGGCAGCCCGAGGTAGGGCCACTGCGCGCCACACACCGCCTTCGCGAGCGGGTCCCGCATGTGTTCGTCGAGCACGTCGGCGAGCGTGGCACGGCGGTACTTGAACAGCATCGGCAGCTGCGCCTTGACCGCGTCGAGATCGCTCAGGCCGACGCGCGACGGCGGGGCCTGCGACTCGCGGGTGCTCTGCGCGCACGTCTCCACGAAGCGCGTCACCCCGTCCGCCTCGTGCGGGAACTGCTCGGCGAGGTAGCTCTTCAGCGCCTCCACTCCCACCGGCAGCGTCCAGCGCTCACCGCCGATGTCGCAGCCAAAGCAGTCCTCCGCGCGCAGCAGCTCGACCTCTCCGGCGATGCCCAGCGCGGCCAGGTAGAAGTCGAGGAACTCGATGTTGAACCCCTGGGCGGTGACGTGGATCGCCGGGTCGAACGTGTAGGGCCCGCGGCGGAACGCGCGCGCGTTGCCGCCCGGCCCGTCTTCGCGCTCGACCAGCGCCACCTTGCGCCCGGCCTTCGCCAGGCACGCCGCGGCCGACAGGCCGCCGAGGCCGGCGCCGATCACGACGACGTCGTAGGAGTCGCCGGCGGGCGCCGCCATCAAGCGCCCCTGTCAAGATTAGGGTGCGGCATGAGGAGCTTTAAGCGTCGGCGCGCTCGAGGAACTTTGCGAGCTTCTTGGGCGAGTCGGCCGAGAGCACCTCGGCCTCCGGTTCGATCTGGCGCACGAGGCCGCCCAGCACGCGCCCCGAGCCCAGCTCGAGAAACGACGTCACGCCGGCGTCGAGCAGCGTGCGCACGCAGTCGGCCCACAGCACCGGGCTCGTGATCTGCGCCGTGAGCGCCTCGCGGACCCCGTCTGCGCTGTCCACCACTGTCGCGGACGCGTTCGACACCAGCGGCGGGTTCGGGTCCTGCCACTCGAGGCCCCCCATCGTCTCGGCCAGGGCGCGCTGGACCGGCTCCATCAGCTCGCTGTGGAACGCCGCTCCGGCCCGCAGACGGATCGCCTTTTCCGCGCCGGCCTCTTTGGCGAGCTCGAGCAGCTTTTCGACGGCGTCCTCCTCGCCCGAGACGACGATCTGCGTCGGGGTGTTGAGATTCGCCGGAGCAACAATCCCTGCGGCGCGCGCGGTCTCGCACAGCTCGCTCACCTGCTCCGCGGGCAGACCGATGACCGCCCCCATCGCACCGGGGCGCTGGGACTGGATCTCTTCCATACGCCGGCCGCGCTCGGACACGAGCACGATCCCGTCGGCGGCGCTCAGGCATCCGGCGGCGACCGCCGCGGTGTACTCGCCGAGGCTGTGCCCGGCGACGTAGTCCGCCTGCACCCCAGCCTGGCGGGCCAGCTCGGTCATCGCCATCGAGACAGCGAACAGGGCGGGCTGGGCGACCTCCGTGCGCGTCAGCTCCTCCATCGGTCCCTCCAGGCAGAGCGTGCGGATGTCCAGCCCCGAGGCGTCCTGCGCCGCCTTGAAGCAGCCCTCCATCACCTCGGGATGCGCCTCGAGGATTTCGGCTCCCATCCCGACGCGGTGCGAGCCCTGCCCTGGATAGAGAAAGGCGACCTTGCTCATCGCCGGGGACATTACCCACCCGAGACTCGCCGTGCTTGAAGGTGTCGTAGGATGGCCGCCATGCCTGAGCCCAAGCTCAAGGATCGCGTCGCGCTGGTGACCGGCGGTTCGCGCGGCATCGGCCGCTCGATCGCCGAAGTGCTCGCCGCCGAAGGCGCCGCGGTGGCGGTGAACTACCGCTCGGGCGAGGTGCAGGCGCAGGAGGTGGTGCAGGCGATCGGCGAGGCGGGCGGGCGGGCTGCGGCCGTCGGCGGTGACGTCTCGGAGTACGCGCAGGCCGAGGCGGTCGTGGCCGAGACCGTCGCGCAGCTCGGCGGCATCCACATCCTCGTCAACAACGCCGGCATCTCCAAGGACGCCCTGATCTACAACATGGACCCCGGGGAGTGGCTCGACGTGATGCGAGTCAACTTCGGGGGCACGTTCAACTGCACCAAGGCCTCGCTCGCGCCCTTCATGTCCCAGCGCGAGGGCGCGATCGTCAACATCTCCTCAGTGATGGGCGAGCGCGGCTGGACGGGCGAGTCCAACTACGCGGCCTCCAAGGGCGCCATCAACGCCTTCACGCGCTGCTGCGCGGTCGAGCTCGCCCGCTTCGGCATCCGCGCGAACGCCGTGCTCCCCGGCTTCGCGCCGACGGACATGGTCGCGGGGCTGATGGACAAGGACGGCGGCAAGGGCATCTCCAAGCAGATCCCGATGAAGCGCTTCGCGACCGTCGAGGAGGTCGCGCGCACGGCCGTGTTCCTGGCAGGACCGGACTCCAGCCACATGACCGGCGCGCTCCTGACGGTCGACGGCGGCGTCTCCGCGCAGGTGGGCATCGGCAAGCCACTCTGAGTGCCTCGGGGCGTGCTGACGGTCGCGGCGGAGTCTCCACGGATGTGGGGCGCTCTGAGCGCTCCGAGGCGCCGGCGGCGACCTACCTGCCGGTCCCGCGGGCCATCATCTAGTATCGCGACAAACCAGCGACACAGGAGCGTGGACATGGCGGACGTCGACAGTGCAGTGAAGGAAGCGGTGGTCGAGGCGCTTGCGCTTGACGACGACGAGGTGACACCCGAGGCGACCCTGATGGAGGAGCTCGGCGCCGAGTCGATCGACCTGCTTGACATCCTGTTTCGGATCGAGAAGAGCACCGGTGTCAAGATCGAGGCGTCGGACCTCGGGGACTACATCCAGGGTGGCATCCCCGACGATGAGTTCTCCGACGAGAACGAGGTCATTAGCGAGACCGGCGCTCAACAGCTCCACAAGGTGATGCCCCAGACCGATCCGGCGGACCTCGCGGGCAAGTTGAAGGCGGACGAGGTGATGACCCTGTTCACGGTCCAAAACCTCGTCGAGATGGTCTCCTCACGTGCCGACGGCGCCTCTGGCTAAGGCCCTCGGTGCGCTTTCACCTGATCGATCGCGTCGACTCCTACGAGCCGTCCAAGTCCGTCAGGGCACGTAAGCTCACGTCGCTGAGCGAGGACTTTTGGGAGGAGGACGACGGCGGGGAGCTGGTGATGCCTCCCCCGTTCGTGCTCGAGGCGCTCTGCCAGGCGGCGACCTGGCTGATCATGATCTCCACCGAGCGCGCCAAGCGCGCGGCGCTGCTCTCGATCGGCTCGGTCGACTGGCACGGGGCCGTCCGGCCGGGTGACGTGCTGGAGATGGTCGGCGAGGTCGGCTCGTTCGGCACCGAGACCGCGGTCGTCTCGGGGCACGTGAGCGTCGAGGGCCAGACGGTGCTCGAGGCGCAGGACGTGATGTGCGCGCTGATCGACGCGGACACGCTCGCCGACCTCGAGGACACCCGGCGGCTGCAGGAGCTGCTGACCCGGGCCGGGGGCGAGTGATGCGCCGCGTCGGGTTCACTGGGACCACTGTGGACACGCTGGCCGACCTCGAGGACACCTGGGGGCCGCAGGAGCTGCTGACCCAGGTCGTGGGGGACTGATGCGCCGCGTCGCCATCACGGGCATCGGTGCCGTCACCCCGGTCGGCCGCGACGCTCCGAGCACCTGGGCGTCGCTGAAGGCCGGCCGCTCCGGCGTCGGGCCGATCACGACCTTCGACGCGAGCACCTACCCGGTGCGCATCGCCGGCATGGTCGATGACTTCGACCCCGCCCAGCTCCCCGACCGCCACCTGATGCGCCGCCTGCACCGCGGCGCCGCGTTCGGCCTCGCGGCGGGCGTCGAGGCGGTGCGGTCCGCTGCCGTACCCGCCGGCACCTACGACCCCTACGAGTGCGGCATCTCGATGGGCGGCAGCGTCGCGCGGCCCGAGCTGCAGGAGTTCTCCGACATCTTCTACACGCGCCGCGAAAGCGACGGCCACGCCCTCTACCGCTCGCCCCCCTCGCGCACGGTCGTCATCAGCCAGAACGTCGCCAGCGCCGAGCTCGCGCGCTTCGCCGACGCGCGGGGGCCGATGATCGGCGTCAGCACCGCCTGCACCGCCTCCTCCCACGCGCTCGGGGAGGCGTTTCGCCGCATCCAGGACGGCGAGGCGCGCCTGATGCTCGCCGGCGGCTACGACGCGCTCACCTCCTGGGTGGACGTGCTCGGCTTCACGCTGCTCGGGGCGCTCACCAAGGACTACAACGACGACCCCGTGCACGCCTCGCGGCCGTTCGACCGCGACCGCACCGGCTTCGTCCTCGGCGAGGGCGCCGTCATGATGGCCCTGGAGGATCTCGACTCCGCACGCGCCCGCGGTGCCACGATCCACGCCGAGATCGCAGGCTACGGCTCGTCCCTCAACGCTTACCGCATGACCGACCCCCCGCCCGACGGGGGTGGCGCGGTGATCGCGATGACGCGCGCCTTGGGCGAGTCCGGTTTCACAGCTGAGGACGTCGACTACGTCGTCGCGCACGGCACCGGCACCCCCGCCGGCGACATCTCCGAGACAGTTGCCATCAAGCGCGCGTTGGGCGACCACGCACAGCGTGTCCTCGTCACCTCGCCGAAGTCGATGACCGGCCACACGACCTGCGCGGCGGGGGCACTCAACCTGCTCGCCGCGCTCGGGGCGATCCGCGACGGAGTCGTCTCCCCCACCATCAACCTCGACCACCCCGACCCCGAGCTTGACCTCGACTACGTCCCCAACGAGGCGCGGACGGCGCAGATCGATGTCGCAATGACCAACGCGTTTGCGTTCGGCGGCACCAACGGGGCTTTAGTGGTCTGCCGACCCGAGCTGCGGGACGCCCCATGAGCCGCGCCGTTCGCCCACTCCCTCGCGCCGCCGGGGGCGTCCGATGAGCCGCTGGAGCACACTCGACCGGATCCTCACCGTCGAGCCCGGCGAGTCCGCCACGGCACTTCGCAACGTGCCCAACACGCTTGCGATCTTCGACACCCACTTCCCGCGCTTCCCGGTACTGCCTGGGGTCCTGATCCTCGGCAGCCTCGGCGCGCTGGCCGCCCACCTGCTGGAGGCCGAGACGGGGCGGCCCTGGCGCCTCGCCGGAGCCGACCGCGTCGCGTTTCGCCACTTCGTCCAGCCTGGCGACCAGCTGCTTCTGACGGTCAAGCTCTCCTCGCCCGGCGACTCGGAGGCGGTGCTCAGCGGCGAGGCCTCTGTCGACGGGCGCGTCGTGACACGTGCGCGCAAGCTGCGCCTGGTGCCGCGATGAGCTTCCGTGGTCGGGCGTGCCGACCGTTGACGCTGGGTAGGAGGCCCAGCGCGCACGCGCCCGGCGGCCTCACTCACACACGTGGACGATCCCCCCTGACCCACCCCTTAAATGCCAACTTGGGGACGATCCGTGAGCGCTGAGGGGCATCGCGTTGTCATCACCGGCCTCGGCCTGTTGACGCCGCTCGGTGTCGGTACGGACGAGACGTGGCAGGGGCTAGTCGCCGGCCGCTCCGCTGTTGGGCCGATCGCCGGCTACGACGCCTCCTCGCTGCGCACTCAGGTCGGCGCGGAGATCCTCGACCTCGCGCCGAAGGAGTTCGTCAGCCGTCGTGCGCTGCGCACGATGACCCGCTACGACATGCTCGCCGCGGTCGCCGCGGCGCTCGCGATGCGCGACAGCGGGCTTGAGGTCGGCGAGGACCCCGAGGGCCGCGCGGCGCTGTTCACCGCTTCTGGCAAGGAGATCTCCAAGCCCGAGCACTTCGAGGAGATCGCCGTTGAGGTGCGCGGCGACGGCGGCCGTGTCGACATGCGCAAGTTCGGCACGCTGGCCCCCTCCGCGGTGCACCCTCTGTTCTTCATCGAGGGCATCCAGGGCGCTTCGCTGTTCTACCTCTCCGAGGCCTTTGGGCTGCGTGGCCCCAACACCTACTTCTCGGGGACCGCCGAGGCGGGGCTCACCGCGATCGGGCGCGCAGCTTCCTCGATTCGCCGGGGCGAGGCCGACGTCGCGCTGGCGGGAGGCGCGGACGCGCCGGTCTGCTGGTGGAACATGGCGAAGATCGACTCGCTCGGTCTGACCACCGCCTCCAACGCGCTTGGGGCCGGGGCCTGCCGGCCGTTCGACCGTGACCGCGACGGGACGGTGATGGGCGAGGGCGGCGCGTTCGTCGTGCTGGAGACGCTCGCTGCCGCACAGGCTCGCGGTGCGCGTCTCTACGCGGAGATCGTTGGCTCCGGCGACGCGAGCGACGTCGATCGGTTGCTCACGCCTGAACCGGAGGGTCGCGCGCTGGCCCACGCGATCGGTTCCGCGCTGCGCGTGGCGGGCGAGCTGGCCGATGGGGTCGACTTTGTCGCCACACACGGGTCCGGCACGCGGCGCGGGGACGCGTCCGAGGGGCAGGCGCTGCGTGCGGTCTTCGGCGACGGCGGGGGCCCGGCGGTATCGAGCGTAAAGCCCGCGACCGGGCACCTCGGCGCTGGCGCCGGCGCGCTGAACCTAGCCGTGGCCGCTCTGGCTGTCCACCACGGGCAGGTGCCGCCGACGCTCAACCTGGCCTCGCCCGACCCGCGCTGTGGCGAGTCCGACTGGATCATCAGCGCTGCGCGCGATGCGCCCGTCCGCAGCGCGCTTGCACTCGCCCGGGGCCTTGAGGGGCAGAACGTGGCGCTGGCCGTGCGAGCCGTCTGAGATGCGCGCCGTGCTCGCCGGGGCAGGGATCGCCGGGCTGACCAGCGCGATCGCACTGCGCCAGCGCGGCGTCGACGTGCTGGTCCTCGAGCGTGCCGGCGCCGCGGAGGAGATCCAGGTAGGCGGCTGCATCCACACGTGGCACAACGGGATGCGCGGCTTGCAGCGGATCGGGGTCGGCGATCGCCTGCTCGAGCTGGCCGGCCCCGCGGCGGTCGTCGCCCGCGCCGAGTTCCGCACGGCTGGGGGCCGGTTGATGTATGGCTGGTCGGTGCGCGACATCGAACAGCGGGTCGGCTCGCCGACGTTCGGCGTGCGCCGCCCCGCGCTGCACCAGGTCCTGCTCGACGCCGTCGGCGACGGGGACGTTCAGTTCGGGGAGACCTGTGTCGGCTTCGATCAGGACGGCGACGGCGTGCGGGTCCACCTGGCGAGTGGCCGCGAGGAGCAAGGTGACGTTCTGATTGGGGCGGACGGCCTGCGCTCTGTCCTACGCACCGCTTTGCCCGGCGCCACCGCTCCGCGTTACGCCGGGTACGTCAGCTGGCAGGCAGTCGCGCGTGTGGACACTGACGTTGTTCCCGTCGGCCTCTTCCGAGTCCTCTGGGGTCGCGGAGCGCGCTTCCTCTTCTACCGCATCGGCGCCGAGGAGGTCTACTGGGAGGGGACGTTTGCAGCCGCCGCGGGGGGCGAGCAGGCTGAGGGCCCGCGCAAGCAGGCAGTGCTCGAGCGCTTCCGCGGCTGGGCCACTCCGGTAGAGACGATCGTTCAGACGACCGACGACGCGGCGATCGCGCGCGCCGACATGTACGACCGGCCGCCGTCGAAGCACTGGGGCGTGGGGCGCGTGACGCTTGCCGGCGATGCGGCCCACGCGATGACCAACGCCCTCGGCCAGGGCGCCAACCAGGCGATCGAGGATTCGCTGGTGCTCGCCCGCTGCCTCGCCGATCGAGCAGACGACCCAGTCGCCGGGCTGCGCGACTACGAGGCGGAGCGGATCCCCCGTACAACGAAATTCGCGTCGATGTCCTGGTCGATGGCGCGTGCCAGCCGGCTGCACAATCCGGTCGCCTGCCTCCTGCGCGACGGTGGGCTCACCATGGGCTTCCGCATCGGTTTCGCGCGGCAGCACCCCAAGGAAATGGACTACTCGTTTTGAGCCAGGAGCGATCGTGGCAGGCGACCGAGCGCTGATCGTCGGCGGCGGCATCGGCGGGCTCGCCACCGCCTACGCACTCGTCAGCCAGGGCATCGACGCCCTCGTCTTCGAGCAGGCCGACGACGTCCGCAAGATCCAGTTGGGCGGCGGCTTTCACATCTGGACCAACGCCGCGCGCGCGCTCCAGCGGCTCGGCCTCTACGACCAGGTCCAGGCGATCGGCGCGCCGCTGGACGTCACCGAGTACCGCACTCACAGCGGCCGGCTGCTGGCCACCTGGCCCGTCGGCGAGATCGCACGCGAGAACGGCCTCGTCGACGTCGGCGTCAGCCGACAGGATCTCCAGGCGCTACTGGTCGAGGCGGTCGGCCCCGACCGGATCCGGCTCGGCGCCCGCTGCACCGGGTTCGAGCAGGACGGCGCGGGCGTGCGGCTCACGTTTGCCGACGGCCACGAGGAGCGCGGGTCGCTGCTGATCGCGGCCGACGGCCTGCGCTCAACGATCCGCGCGCAGCTGCACGGCGAGCACCCGCCGCGCTACGCCGGCTACACGCAGTGGCAGAGCCTGGTCTCCGACGAGGGCTGTCCGCTGCCGCCCCGCGACGAGCGCGTGCTGTTCGGGCCCGGCTCGCGGGCGATCCTGCACCGCGTCGGCGGCGAGCGGCTGTTCTGGGCTGTGGTCCTCTACGGCCCGGAGGACGGCCCCCTCTCCCGCGCGGGCCGCGGCACGCTGCTGGAGCGCTTCGCCGGCTGGCAGGAGCCGCTCGTCGCGGCGATCGCGGCGACCCCGCCGGAGGACATCGCGCGGCTGCAGATCTACGACCGCGCTCCGCTCTCCTCCTGGGGTGTCGGGCGGGTCACGCTGCTGGGCGACGCCGCGCACCCGATGACGACCAACCTCAGCCAGGGCGCCTGCCAGGTGCTCGAGGACGCGGCGGCGCTCGCACGCTGCCTGCGCGGAGCAGACGACCTCGTGGCGGCTCTGAGATCCTACGAGCAGATGCGTATCCGTCGCACGACCCCAATCGTCCGGCAGTCCGCGCGGATCGCGCGCGTCGGCGCCTTGCGGAACCCGCTGTTGTGCGCTCTGCGCAACCGGGCGACGGCGTTCGCGCTCGGCGGCCCGGGGCTGAAGGCCCACCGACGGTTTGTCGCGGTGGAGCAGTGACGTCCATGAGCGCGATCGACAGGCTCCTGGCCAACAACCGGGCCTTCGCGGACTCGCAGCCCGCGGATGGTCTCGGCGCCGAACCCACCCTGCACCTGGCTGTCGTGACGTGCATGGACTGTCGCCTCGACGTGTACGCGATGCTGGGCCTGCGCGTCGGTGAGGCGCACATCCTGCGCAACGCGGGCGGAGTGGTCACCGACGACGTGCTCCGCTCGCTGACGATCTCCCAGCGGCGACTCGGCACGCGCGCTGTGATGCTCATCCACCACACCCGGTGCGGCATGTTGACCCTCACCGACGACGGCTTCCGCGCCGAGCTGCTGCAGGAGACCGGCATGACGCCGGCGTTCGCGATCGAGTCGTTCCCCCACCTCGAGGAGGACGTGCGGCAGTCGATCCATCGCGTCCTTCACTGCCCGTTCCTGCCGCACCCCCTCAACGTCCGCGGGTTCATCTACGACGTGGACACCGGCGAGCTGCGCGAGATCTTCCTCGACGACGAGCCGTGATCCTCCCACGACGTACCCCTGAGCTGCGACCGACGACGAGCCCTGAGCTTCGATAGAGTCCGGCCGTGGCCTCGGACACTGAAACGAAGGAGACGCAATGACCCCTGAGCAGGCCGCCGTCGACGTTCCGACGCACGTGGTCGAGTACCTCTCGTCCCAGAACACGCTCACCCTCGCCACCGCGTCTCCCAGCGGGGTGCCGCACGCCTCCACGTTCCTCTACGTGAACGACGGCCCCACGCTGTACTTCTGGACGCGGCCGGGGACGACCACCGCGCGGCACCTGGAGCAGAACCCGGTCGTCTCCTTCGCGATCGACGAGTACGCCGAGGACCTGCGCCAGACGCGCGGCGTCCAGGGCTCGGGCGAGTGCGCCGTGGTCCTCAACGGCGAAACGATCGCGCGGGTCGCCGACTTGTTCGGCCAGAAGTTCCCGGACCTCTCGCCGGGGGCGACGATGTCGATCTCGTTCTTCCGCATCGTCCCCACGGAGCTGCAGTTCATCGACAACACCGGCACCGGCGGCAAGAGCCAGGCGGGCCAGTTCGGCGCGGACTTCTCGCGCGAGCGGGCCTACTCCGTGTTCGCCGACCTGCCGATCCAGCGAGTCGACAGTGTCGCCGAGGAGCTCCAGACCGTCAAAGTGCAGGCGGACGAGATCGTCGTGCGCCAGGGGGGCCCCGCCGACAAGTTCTTCATCGTCGTGGACGGCTCGGTCGACGTGGAGAAGCAGGACGACGCCGGCTTGCGCAAGGTCGCGACGCTCGGGCGCGGGCACTTCTTCGGCGAGGTCGCGATCATGCGCGGCACGCCGCGGGCGGCCACCGTGCGCGCCACGGAGCCCACAACCCTGCTCGCGATGGACCGCGACGTCTTTCGCGACCTCGTGGCGCAGTCGCTGGGCATGACCGCGGACTTCGACCAGGTCGTCCGCGCCCGGCTGCGCTCCCTCGACGAGGACGCTTGATTGCCCGCTGGCGCGACGCAGGGGGCAAGCGCCACGCCTGGCTTCGCCAGCGCCGACTTTCGCGGGGCGCTTGGCGCCTTCGCGACCGGCGTCACGATCGTCACCACCCGCGGGGAGGCACACCCCTACGGGATGACCGCCAACGCCTTCTCCTCCGTCTCGCTCGACCCGCCGCTCGTGCTCGTGTGCGTGAAGGCGTTCTCCGAGGGCGCCGAGGAGATCCTCGAGAACGGCGTGTTCGCCGTCAACATCCTCGGGGCCGAGCAGGAGCCGCTGTCGCGCTACTTCGCCTCCAAGGACCGTCCGCGCGGGCGTGACGCGTTCGGCGACGTCGCCCACCACACGGCGGCGAGCGGCTCACCGGTCCTCGACGGAGCCGTCGGCTACCTCGACTGCGCCCTGCACACGAGCCACGAGGCGGGCGACCACATGATCTTCATCGGCGAGGTGCTCGCGCTCGACTTCAACCACGAGGTGGCGCCGCTCGTCTTCCACGCCGGCGGCTACCGCTTCCTGAAGGATGGCTGAGGAGGCCCGTATGCGCAGCGCCGTCCTGCTCGCAACCGGCGGGCACCTCCCCGGAGAGCCGATCACCAACGAGCAGCTCGAGCGTGTGGCCGGCGGGCTGCCCGAGGACGTGCTCGAGGGCATCCAGGTCAAAACGCGCCACTGGGTCGCGGACCTGCACACCGGCGAGCAGTCGGAGACCAACTCGCAGATGGGCGCCGCTGCCGCCCGCCAGGCGCTCGCACGCGCCGAGGTCGAGCCGGGGGAGGTTGATCTGCTGGTCGTCTCCACCGCCAGTCCCGAGTACCACCTGCCGCCGACCGCGACGCTCGTGCAGGAGCACCTCGGCTTGGGCAAGTGCGCCGCAATCGACATCCGCTCCGGCTGCGCCGGGTCCGTCGAGGCGCTCGACCTTGCGCGGCTCTACCTCGAGCGCGGCGACTTCGACACGGCGCTCGTGGTCGGCAGCGAGGCGATCTCACCCCTGACTGTGCCGGTCTTCCTCGGGAAGGACCCCGGCAAGGTGCGCATGCGCGACCGGCTGGGGATCTACAACTTCGGCGACGGCGCCGGGGCGATGGTGCTGCGCGGCGAGGACCGCGAGGGCGCCGGCATCCTCGGCTCGGCGATCCGCAGTGTTGGTTCGGACCGCAAGGCGGGGATGCAGGTGATCGGCGGCGGTACGCACGCGCCGATCGCCGAGCAGCTGTCCGCCAAGCGACTGATCGAGCTCAAGGTCGACGTGGTCGAAAGCGGGCGCCACACCCCCTTCGTGCTCACCGAAGGGCTGTCCGACACGCTCGCGCGCTGCGGCGTCGCGGCCGAGGCGATCGACCTCTGTGTGATCCCCGAGGGCAACGCCGGCTACATGACCGACGAGCTGCGCGAGGCCGGCCTGCTGACGCCCGAGTGGCTCGCGCTCGAGGACAAGATTTTCGAGAACCTCTCGCTGGTGGGGGCCACGGGGTCCGCGGCTGTTCCGCTTGCGGTGGACTACGCCTGGACCACGGGGCGGGTCAAGGCCGGCGACCTGGTGATGATCTTGGCGATCGAGACGAGCAAGTGGAAGTACGCGGGGATGGTGCTGCCGTGGACGGCGCAGGCGCTCTCCGCGGAGCAGTCGGACACCGCCGCGATCTCCGCTTGAGGGCCCCGATCATCGCCTGAGCCCGCCGGGTCGTAGGTGGCTGCAACCCCGTGTAACGCTACGGCAGCGCCGCGCTTTGGTCGGTGCTCGCTAATCGGAGTAGGGCCCGAGCACGATCGCCACGTTCGTCCCGCCCAGCGATGTGCTGTTGATCAGCACCGGGCCGACGTCCGTCTCGTGCTCCCACGCCGCTATCGCCAGCGCGACACTCAATGAGGCGCCCGCACCCATCGGCTCGCCGAGCAGCAGCTTGGGGGCGTTGACCTTCACATCGGCGCCCGCGACGCGCTCGATCGCCTTCGCCTCGGCCTCGTCGGCAACCGCGAGACCGCACCGCGACGCCCACACTGCGGCGAGCTCCTGCGCCAGCACACCGGCGCGCTCCAGCGCCAGGCGCATCGCGCGCTCGAGGCCCTCGCCGTCGGGGTCCACGCGGCCGACGCCGCTTGCGTCGGATGTGATCGCGTAGCCGAGCACCTCGCCGCGAATGCGCGCGCCCCGCCCGCGGGCGGCGCCCAGGCGCTCGACCAGCACCGCGACACCGGCCTCCGCGAGCGCCATGCCGTGTGCACCTGAGCCGTTCGGGGAGGCGCCGGCGAGAACTCCGAGCTCGCGATATGCCGTGATCACCGTGTCGGTCAGCGAGTCCGCGCCGAGGCACAGCACCGCGTCGACGTGGTCGGTGGTAGCGAGGTCGCAGCCGTAGCACAGCGAGGCCGCGCCGGCCGCGTGCCCGACGGTGACCGTCGAGGCCGACCCGAGCGCCCCGACCTTGATCGCGACCTGCCCGCCGGCGGCGTTGTAGACCGTGTTCGGGAAGACCGCGGGGTTGGCGCCGCCGGGGCCTTCCTCGATCACGCCGACCGAGAAGTCCTCCATGCTTTCCATCGGGCCCACGCCCGTGCCGAGGATCGCGCCCACCCTGGTGCGGTTCTCGTCGCTGAGCTCGAGGCCCGCGTCGGTGAGCGCCAGGCGCGAGGCGATGATCGAGAACAGCCCGAGACGGTCGACGCGCTTTCGCTCCTTGGGGCTGAGGAAGTCGCCGGCGGAGAAGTCGACCCGACCGAGCTGCATCCCGTCCTCGGCGCTCGTGCACACGCGGCCGGCGCTGTACGCCTCCCACAACGCCTCCACGTCGGTGCCGGCGGGGGTGAGGGCGCCCAACCCCGTGATCACGACGCGATCGAGCTGCGGTTGAGGCGGCCCCTGCGTCCGCGCGCCCGCGCGGGCGAAGACGATCGAGGCGTTGGCGCCGCCGAACGCGAAGTTGTTCGACACGGCGACGTCGATCTCCATCGCCCGCGGGCCCTCGGTGATGTAGTCGAGATCACACTCGGGGTCCGGCTCGGTGTAGCCGGCGGTCGGTGGCGCCAACTGGTGCTCGAGCGTCATCACGGTCGAGATCGCCTCGATCGCCCCGGCGCCCCCCAGCAGATGCCCGATCATCGACTTGGTGGAGCTCACGGCGGCGCCCCGCGCGGCCTCCTCGCCGAGGCCGACCTTCGTCGCGGCGGTCTCTGCGGTGTCGTTCTTGGGAGTGCCGGTGCCGTGGCTGTTGACGTACTTGACCTCCTCCGGCGACACCCCGCCCTGGGTCAGCGCCGTGCGGATCGCGCGCGCGGCGCCGCGGCCTTCGGGATGCGGCGCGGTTGGGTGGTAGCCGTCGGCCGAGAGGCCGTACCCCAGGATCTCGGCCAGCACAGGGGCCCCGTGCTCGCGCGCGAGATCCTCGCGCATCAACACCAACATGCCGCTGCCCTCGCCGAGCGAGAGCCCTTTGCGGTCGCGCGAGTACGGAGCTGCCGGCTCCGGCGATAGCGACTCCAGCGAGTTGAACCCGGCGTAGAGGATGTCCGAGAAGGCGTCGGCGCCGCCGGTCAGCACCGCGTCGGCCTGGCCGCTGCGGATCAGCTCGCCGGCGTACCCGATCGCGTTGGCGCTCGCAGCGCACGCGGTGTCGACCGACAGCACGGGCCCGCGCAGGCCGAAGGCCCCGCTGAGGGACTCCGCCATCGCCTGCGGCTCCACCAGCAGCACGAGCCTGGGGTCGGGCGCGTCGCCCTGTTTGCGCCGCCTGTACCACTCCTCCCCGGCGAGTAGGCCGGCGTTGCACGTGCCGATCACGACGCCCCACCGCTCGGCGGGGATCGTCCCCACCTCCACGCCGCAGTTGGCTATCGCCTCCTCCGCCGCCTTGAGCGTGAAGTCGATCGCGCGGTCGTGGAACCCGTCGGGGTTCAGGTAGCTGTGCTCGGGCGCGGCCGGGTCCTCCACCTCGCCCCCCAGCTTGGTGCGATAGCCGTCCATCGGCATGTGCTTCACGTTGCGGATCGCCACGCGACCGTTGCTCACCCCGTCCCAGAACGCCTCCAGGGAGTTGCCCTGGCTGGTGATCGCCCCCAGGCCGGTGACGACGACGCGCTGCCTCTGCTTGCTGTTATCCGCCACGCTCGCTCCTTCATCCGCCGTCGTCGCTGAAATCCTCGACAGGCTCGGGAATCTATCCCACACCGCCGCCTGACGTCGATCTGCCGGCTGGGGCTATGCTTGCCCTGCGCCACGGGCGGGAGATCGGAGGATCGGGTTGGACATAGGAGCGATGACATCGATCGACGTGATCGCCTCGGCGCTGGGCGAGGCGCAGCCCGAGCTGGACGTAGAGCTCGGCGCGATGAGCTCCCCCGACGGGGCCCTGACGCTGCTCTTCTGCGACCTCGAGGACGCCGCGGCGATCCGCGAGGAGCTGGGGGCCGAGCGCGCCGAGGAGCTGCTGCGCGACCACCGCGCGATCGTCGAGCAGCTCGTCCTTCACCACGGAGGCACGGTGGCGAAGTCCCACGACGACGGCTTCATGGTCGCGTTCGACAGCGCCCACGCGGCGCTGCGCTGCGCGCTCGACCTGCAGGGCTCCCTCGGCGAGCGCACGATCCCGGGCAGCGAGCGCCCGCTGCGGCTGCGCGTCGGCCTGCACACCGGCTTTGTGATCATGGGAGAAGAGGAGTTCTACGGGCGCAACGTCGTGCTCGGCGCCCGCATCGCCGGCTGCGCGCACGGCGGCGAGATCGTCGTCTCCTCGACGCTCAAGGAGTACACCGAGACCGACCCCTCCTTCCGCTTCGAGGAGCGCGGCGAACACCGCTTCAAAGGGGTACTTGGAGAACACCACGTGTTCGCCGTCGTCCGGTGAGAACCCATATTGTCCCCTGAAGGCAAATGGCGAAAAGCATCTACATCACGGCGATGGGCCCCTACAGCGGCAAGTCCGTCGTGTCCCTCGGCTTCGTCGAGATGCTCTCCGCGCGCCTGCAGCGCATCGGGTTCTTCCGTCCCGTGATCCGCAGCGCGAGCGAGCCGGACCCGCAGATCGAACTGATGCGCCACCGTTACCAGCTGCAGTTCGACTACGCAGAGCTGCACGGTCCCACCGCCGAGGAGGTGACGGGGCTGATCGCCCACGGCGAGCACGGGGAGATCGAGAAGCGGGTCCTCACCGCCTACCGCGAGCTCGAGCGCCGCTGCGACTTCGTCGTCTGCGAGGGCACCGACTTCGTCGGCTCCACCCCCGCGCTCGACTTCGACCTGAACGCCAACCTCGCCAACCAGCTCGGCTGCCCGGTGCTGGTGGTCGTCAACGGGGCGGCGAGCGCTGACGTCGTCGAGGAGGTCCAGCTCGCGCGCGAGGAGCTGCAGCGCAAGGACTGTGTGCTGTTCGGGGTGATCGTCAACCGCGTCACCCCCGACGCCGTGGACGAGGTCGAGCGCCGGCTCGCGCCGCACACCGGCCAGGAGTGGGTCTACGTGATGCCCGAGCAGGCCGAGCTCGACCACCCGAGCGTCGGAGAGGTGCAGGCCGCCCTCGGCGCCCGCCCGGTGGTGGCCGTCGACGGCCAGCTCGACCGCGACGTGCGCGAGGTGCGAGTCGCGGCGATGAGCGTCGAGCACTTCATCGAGGACCTCGTCGAGGGCACCCTCGTGGTCGTGCCCGCCGATCGCTCGGACATCATCGTCGCCTGCCTCGCCTCGACACTCTCCCCCTCCTTCCCCGCGGTCTCCGGGCTGCTGCTGAGCGGCGGCTACCCGCTCACCCCGACCGTGCGGGGGCTGCTCGAGACCTCGCCCTTCCCAGTGTTCGAGACCGACGCCCGCACGCACGTCGCCGCAGCCGCCATCTCAAGCGTGAGGCCGGTGCTGCGGGCGGAGAACGAGCGCCGGATCGCCTCCGCGCTCGGTCTCTTCGAACGCAGCGTCGACAAGGTCGAGCTGCATCTGCGCTTCATGGTCGAGCGCCCCACACGGATGACGCCGACGATGTTCGAGTACGAGCTGATCGAGCGGGCGAAGGGGGCGCGCCGGCACATCGTGCTGCCCGAGGGCGAGGACGAGCGCGTGCTGCGGGCCGCCGACATCCTGCTGCGCCGCGGGGTGGTCGCGTTGACGGTGCTGGGCGACCCCGACGCGGTGCGCGCCCGCGCCGCCGCGCTCGGCCTGGACCTCGACGGCGCCGAGATCGTGGACCCTCTGAGCTCGCCCGAGCGCGAGCGCTACGGCTCGGTCTACCACGAGCTGCGCAAGCACAAGGGCGTGACCGAGGAGCTCGCCTACGACCAGCTCGGCGACCCCACCTACTTCGGCACGATGATGGTCCACCTCGGCGATGTGGACGGGATGGTCTCCGGCGCCGCCCACACGACCGGAGACACGATCCGACCCGCCTTTGAGTTCATCAAGTCCCGTCCCGGCGTCTCGGTCGTCTCAAGCGTCTTCTTCATGTGCCTCGCCGACCGTGTGCTGGTCTACGGCGACTGCGCGGTCAACCCCAAGCCCGACAGCGCCCAACTCGCGGACATCGCGATCTCCTCCGCGGACACGGCGGCGGCGTTCGGCATTCCCCCGCGGGTCGCGATGCTCTCCTACGCCACCGGCGACTCGGCCAAGGGCGCGCAGGTGGACCTGGTGCGCGAGGCCGCAGAGACCGTCCGGCGCCTACGGGGCGACCTCAAGGTCGATGGTCCGATCCAGTACGACGCGGCGGTCGACGCCTCTGTGGCCAAGTTGAAGCTACCCGACAGCGAGGTCGCGGGCAGCGCCTCGGTCTTCATCTTCCCCGACCTCGACACCGGCAACGTTGCCTACAAGGCGGTCCAGCGCTCCTCCGGGGCGGTGGCGATCGGGCCCGTGCTTCAGGGTCTTCGCCGGCCGGTCAACGACCTCAGCCGGGGGTGCTCGGTCACGGACATCGTCAATACGGTGGCGATCACTGCGATCCAGGCGCAGGATGGCTCGGGTGTGGTCGCGCCATGAAGACTGTTCTCGGCGACGGCGATCCGGTCGACGGGGTCTACGGGACACTGAGCCCCGACGTCAGGTACCTGACGAGGCCATCCGTGCGCTGCGCGGCGAGCCCGATCTCGATCCCGGAGATGAACCCGAACGGCCACCGGACTCCCAAACCGCCGACTCGCGGGATGAGGGCACGGACACCGAGGGGGAGAGCACCGACACGGGTGACTCTGATTGACCCGCTCAGCCGCTCTTCGAGCCCACCGGCGGCGCCAACCCGGCCGCCTCGTACAGCAGCCGCGCATACTCGCCCGCGCTCTGGGGGCGCTTGGCGATGTCCTTCTCCAAGGCGCGTAGGATCGCCGGGCCGAGCGCTGGGGCCACATCGGCCAGGCCGGTCGTGGGGTCCGGCGGCTCGTCCTGAAGCTGAGCCCAGAGCACGCGCATACCCTTGCGATCGGCGAACGGCGGGGTCCCGCTGAGGCACTCGCACATGACGCAGCCGAGGGCATATACGTCGGTCGCGGCGGTGACGTCCTCGCCGCGGATCTGCTCGGGGGACATGTAGTCCATCGAGCCGAGCGCCTGGCCGGGCCGGGTGAGGTTGGTGCCCTGATTGTCCTTGGCCAGGCCGAAGTCGGTGATCAGCGCGGTGCCCTGCATATCCAATAGGACATTGGCGGGCTTGACGTCGCGATGCACCATCCCGCCGGCGAACAGCGCGTCGAGCCCGTCCGCGACCTGGGCGCAGATCTGGAGCGCCGTGGGCACGTCGAGCGGCCCCCCCTGCTTGAGCTTCTCCTCCAGCGACCCGCCTTCGATGAAGCGCTGGGAGAGGTACGGCACGCCCTCATGCTCCCCGGTGTCGAGCACCGGGACCACATGCGGGTTCTTGACCTGCTGGGCGATCCGCGCCTCGCGCTCGAAGCGCTTGCGAAAGATGCCGTCTTCGGCGATATCGCTGCGCACCAGCTTCAGCGCGACCGGTTCGCCATCGGAGCCGATCGCCCGGTAGACGCGGCCCATCCCACCGATGCCCAGCAGCGCCTCGACCTTGTATGACCCGACGCTCTGGCCGATCAGCGGATCGGGCTCGCCGCCCCCTTCTGCCTCGCTCATGGCCTACAGGATGCCACTTTGTCCGGCGCGGACGATCGTACGTCGCGCCCGATACCCCACTCTGATTCAATTGTCCTGTGCCAAGTTCTCAACGGGGGGGATGGATCGGCCCGCGTTCGCGCCTCTGCGCGGCGGCGATCGTGTCCGCGGTGCTCCTCTCGCTGGGCGCGGCCGGGCTGGCCTCCTCGGCCCAGGCAGCGACCTACACGGTGGGGACGACCGGCGACACGCCCAGCGGCGAAAAGTGCCCAGAGCCCGCCTCCGGCACCTGCTCGCTGCGGCAGCTGATCGAATACGAGAACGGGCTCCCGGAAGCACCGAGCCCCCCCGACGTCATCGTCGTCCCGAGCGGCACGTACAAACTGAACGAAGGCACGCTTACGATCACCCAGTCGCTCGTGATCCTGGGTGCGGGGGCTCGTACCACGATCGTGGAAATGCCCGTGAACGCCTACCCGGAACGAGAGCGAGTGTTCGAGACCCAGAGTCCCGGGGAAAGCTCCATAGGCATCTTCGGGCTCGAAATCGTAGACGGGATCGCCAATACCGACTCCAACGAAACCGACGGCGACTTCGGCGGTGACATCCGCAACAAGGGGCTACTGCTCCTCAGCGAAGATTGGATCACAAAAGGCACCGCGTCTGCGGGCGGAGGGGTCGCCAACGACGGTGGCACGCTGGTGGTCGAACGCTCCCTCGTCTCGGGCAACACCAGCAGCACCGGCTACGCAGAGGCGGGTGGAATCCTGAACTACGGCTATGCCGGTTGCGAAGGCGAGTGTGCCGGCAAGAAGGCGGTCCTGGCCGTCGAGGACTCGACCGTCGCGGAGAACAGCGCAAACGTGGGTGCCGGCATCGTCAGCACGACCGAAGATCTGGAGCCCGACGAAAACGGAGCCTCGATCATCGACTCGACGATCGCCTACAACAGCGAGGAATGCATCGAGTGCTCTCCGGTAGCGGGCGCAGGGCTCACCGCCGACGACGGGACGATCGCAGTGGATGGCTCGATCGTCGCCTTCAACACCAACACAACCGACGGCAGCGCCCCGACCGAGGCGAACTGCTCGGCCACTAGTCCGGCGACGATCGTCTCCCCCCTCGGCTACGACCTCGAGAGCGGGACCGACTGCGGCTTCACGTCCACCGGGGATCTGCAGAACACCTCTCCAGATTTCAGCTCCTCCACACCGCAGAACAACGGTGGCAGCACGAACACCTTTGCCCTGGAACCAACCAGCCCCGCGGTGGACGCAATTCCCAAGAGCGTCTCGTTGCTCTGCGACAACCTCGACCAGCGCGGCGTCACCCGCCCCCAGGGCTCCGCCTGTGACATCGGTGCGTTCGAACTTGCCCCATCCACGTTCCAGGCCACCGGGGTGCCCGTGAGCGCGACCGCGGACGCGCAGTTCAACGGCACGGTGGCGACGTTCACCGAGGCCGTCCCGGACACCGTGGCCTCGGACTACACGGCGACGATCGACTGGGGCGACGGCACCTCCACCACAGCGGGAACGGTCGGCGCGAGCGGCGGGGGCTTCGCCGTAAGCGGCTCGCACACGTACGCCAACGGTGGTACCTACACGACCAGCGTCACGATCACCGACGTCCAGGGCGCCACCGCAACTGCCACGAGCACCGCCAATGTGGCCTCTGGCTTCATACCGCCAGCACCCCCCTCCCCCGCGCCGCCGACGGTGGTCGCGACCTCGCCGCCGACCGTGATAACGACCACCAGCGCGGCGTTCATGACGACGGTCAACCCACAGGGGCTGGCGACGACCGTGCACTTCGAATACGGGCCGGTCCTCCCCGGCGCGAGCGCGGCGGCGGTCACATACGGCTCCGTGACGCCCAATCAGACGGTGGGCCCGGATTTCGCCAACCATACGGTCACCGCGACGGTGACGGGGCTGCTGCCGAACGTCACGTACAACGTGCGCGCCGTGGCCACGAACAGCGCGGGCAGCGCGATCGGCGCCAATCAGACCGTGGTGACGCCGGCCGACCCACCCCCGCCCCCCCCGGTGCTCGGCAAGAACGTCAACGTCACACCGGTGTCGGGGATCGTCTATATCGAGCTGCCGCCCGGGTACGCATTGGCCTCAGCGGCGTCGGCGTCGCCGTTCTCGTCGTTCTCGGCGGAGGCGCAGGCGGTCGAGGCGCTCACCAAGGGGCAGTCGTTCGTGCCGCTGACCGAGGCGCGTCAGATCCCGGTCGGGTCGATCCTCGAAGCGACCCATGGCGTGGCGGGGATCACCACGGCCACGACCGCATCCAAGAAGGGCAAGCTGCAGTCCGGCGACTTCGGCTCCGGGATCTTCAAGCTGCTGCAGAAACGCAAGCAGAAAGGCCTGACCGAACTGGACATCATCAATAACTTCAAAGCCAATCAGGTCTGCACCACGCTCGGCAAGAAGGCCCGGATCGCTAGCAAGCATCTGAGCAGCAAGGTGCTCGGCCAGCTCCGTGCCAGCGGGCATGGGAACTTCACCGCGCGCGGGCAGGACAGCGCGGCGACCGTACGCGGGACGGTGTGGGGCGTGAAAAACCAGTGCGACGGAACGCTCACGCACGTCACGCGCGGCGTCGTCACCGTCCGCGACTTCATCCGCCGCAAGACGATCACCCTGTTCACCGGCCAGTCCTACCTGGCTCGGGGCCCACGCCCCTGAGCTCGGCGATAGGATCTCGACATTCGCCCACTGCTGCATCTGCGCCTGCGCTCGGCGGCGATCGCCTCCGCCGCGATGCTCCTCGCGTTGGCGGCCACGGGCGCGCTGGCCGCGTCGGCCGGAGCGGCGACCTACAAGGTGGGGACGACCGAAGACCTCACCGGGATCTGTGAACTCCCCGCATCCGGCACCTGCTCGCTGCGGCAGCTCATCGCCTACGAGAACAACCTCCCCGAAACACCCAACCCGCCCGACACGATCGACGTGCCCGCCCCCGAAGGCGTCGCCTACTACTACCTCTCCAACGGCCCGCTGACGATCTACAAAAGCGTCTCGCTCGTCGGCGCCGGCGCGCGCGCGGTGAACATCTTCCAAGAGTCGGACTCCGAGACGGCGAGCCGCGTCTTCTTCGTCGAGCCGGATCCCCGCAACAAAATCGTCCCGACCGTGACCATCTCGGGCCTGTCGATGGTATTCGGCCACGCCAACGCCACCAACGGCTACTTCGGCGGCGACATCCTCAACGAGGCCACGCTCACGCTGAACGAAGACGACATCACGAACGGAACGGCCGAAGAAGGCTCGGGCGCCGGCATCTCAAACGACGGGGGCACGCTCACCCTGACGCACTCGCTGGTGGAGAACAACTACAGCACCAACCAGCCCGACGGGGCCGGCGGCGACTCGGGCGGGATCCAGAACGTCGGCCCCAACCCGGTGACCGAAGCCGCCGGGAAGCTGACCGTCGTCGACTCGACGATCGCCGGCAACAGCGCCGCGCTCGGCGGCGGCATCTTCAGCTGGAACGACCCGAGCAACACAACCTCGATCGTTAACTCGACGATCGCCGACAACGACGGCGGCACCCGCAGCGCCGAAGGCGGGGGCCTGCTGGCCAGCGAGGGCACGATCTCCGTCGAGAACTCGATCGTCGCGGACAACACTGTCGAAGACCCGCTCACTGAGGAACTCGTACCGTCGAACTGCGGAGACAGCGGCATCTCCTCGCTCGGCCACAACCTCCAGAGCGGGGCCGACTGCGCCTTCGCCGGTACTGGGGACCTCAAGAACACCGAACCCGGGTTCCTCTCGGACGGCCTGCAGGACAACGGCGGCAACACGGACACGCTCGCGCTGGAAGCGACCAGTCCTGCGGTGGACGCGATCCCCTCGGGCGCCCCGGGCTGCAGCGGGACCGACCAGCGGGACATCACCAGGCCGCAGGGCACCGGCTGCGACATCGGCGCCTACGAGCTGTTCCAGCCAATCGAGGGGCAGCAGTTCTCCGAGGTGGTCGGCACCGCCTCACCGCGCGAAGGAACCACGCCCACGATCAACTGGGGAGACGGCACGGCGCCCTCAGCGGGCAAAGTCGCCCCCAACACGGGGCAGCTCACCGGCACCCACACCTACGTCAACGAGGGCATCTACCACGCGAGCTTCACCTACACGAACAGCGACGGCTTCCCCGAAACCCGCCCATTCGATGTCAAGGTCCAGGACGCCCCACTGATCGCGACCGGGGTGCCCGTGAGCGCCACCACGGGCGTGGCCGTCAAAGCCAAGGTGGCGACCTTCACCCACACCAACCCGGCGGGCGCCGCGTCGGATTACACCGCCACGATCACCTGGGGTGACGGCACGGCGAGCACAACGGGGACAGTCAGCGCCGCAGCCGGCGGAGGCTTCGAAGTGACAGGCTCGCACACCTACGCTGCCGCCGGCACGTATACGACCAGCGTCACGATCGACGACGTGGGAGGCGCCAAAGCGACCGCCACCAGCAGCGCAAACGTCGTGGGGCCGCCGATCGTCACGAACGAGAAGGTCCTCTCCGTCACCGAAACGACAGCCAAGATCGGCTTCACGATCAACCCAAACGGCGCCGACACCACCTACACGATCGAATACGGACCGACCACAAGCTACGGCCAAAAGACAACCCTAGTGGAAATCGGAGCCACCCCTGGCCCCCAGTCGCTGACACAGACGCTCACCGGACTCCAACCCGGCAAGACCTACCACTTCAACGTGGTAGCCACCAACTCGGTTGAACCGAAAGGCGTGAGCGGCGGAGACCAGTCGTTCACCACCGAATCCGACGCCCCGCTGAGCGCGACCGGCAAATCCGTGAGTGGGACCGCGGGCGTGAAACTCAGCGCCACGGTGGCGACGTTCACCGACGCCGACCCCAACGGGGTCGTGTCGGAGTACACCGCGAGCATCAACTGGGGCGACGGCACAGCGAGCACAGCGGGGACGGTCAGCGCCGCGACCGGCGGAGGCTTCGAAGTCAAAGGCTCACACACCTACGCCACCGCCGGCCAGTACACGACCACCGTCACGATCAACGACGTGGGAGGCGCCAAAGCGACCGCCACCAGCAACGCCAACATCGCCGGGCCGCCAGCGGTATCGAACGTCACCGTCCTCTCCGTCACCGAAACGACAGCCAAGATCGGCTTCACGATCAACCCAAACGGCGCCGACACCACCTACACGATCGAGTACGGACCGACCACAAGCTACGGCCAGAAGACAACCCCAGTGAACATCGGCGCCACCCCCGGTCCACAGCCGCTGACCCTCACGATCACCGGACTCGAACCCGGCAAGACCTACCACTTCAACGTGCTCGCCACCAACACCGCGGGGCCCGGGGGCGTGAGCAGCGGAGACCAGCCGTTCACAACGGTGCAGCCGAGCGCGCCCACCGGACCGACGAACCCGACCGGGCCGCCTGGCCCCTCGCCAAATAGCCCCAACCCCCCAGCCCCCGCGGGCCCGGAACCCAAATCGGGCGTGCTCGGCTTCAACGCGACGCTGGCGGCGCTTCCACCGCCGGTGCTCGGCAAGACCGTCAACGTGATACCGGTGTCGGGGACCGTCTTCGTCGCGCTGCCGCCTGGCGCCACGCTGGCGTCGGCAGCATCGGTCTCCCCCTTCTCGCCGTTCGGGCTTGAGGCGCAGGCGGTCGAGGCGCTCACGAAGGGGCGGGCGTTCGTGCCCCTGACCGAAGCGCGTCAGATCCCGGTCGGGTCGATCCTCGAAACGACTCACGGCGTTGTGGGGATCACCACGGCCACCACCGCGTCCCCGAAGGGCAAGCTGCAGTCCGGCGACTTCGGCGCCGGGATCTTCAAGTTGCTGCAGGGGCGCAGGCAGAAAGGCCTGACCGAACTGGACATCATCAACAACTTCAACGCCAGGCAGGTATGCACAACGCTCGGCAAGCGGGCCCGGATCGCAAGCAGCCATCTGAGCAGCAAGGTGCTCGGCCAGCTCAACTCCAGCGGGCATGGGCACTTCACCGCCCGCGGACAGGACAGCGCGGCAACGGTGCGCGGGACCGTCTGGAGCGTGAAAAATCAGTGCGACGGAACGCTCACACACGTCAAGCGCGGCGTCGTAACCGTCCGCGACTTCATCCGCCGCAAGACGATCACCCTGTTCACCGGCCAGTCGTATCTGGCGCGGGGCCCGATTAATAGTGCTTTGTTAGGTTCGCTCGTCTTGTTTGGTGAGTGGGAGCGGTAGCCGGGCGAGATCGACTAGCTGTTGACAGGTTTGGCAGCGGCCGGTCCAGCACTTGAAGATCGGCTGCAATAGCAGCACGGTCTTGGGGAGTGTCAGGCCGGCCGTGGGTGAAAAGGGTGAAGCCGCTCGAGCGTGAGGAACCCGTGGGCGGCGGTCACCAGCGCTGTGTGGTGGTACCAGCCGAGGTATGAGCGGCCCTCGTAGTGGTCGAGTCCGAGCTCGCCCTTGAGTTGTTTGTAGTCGAGCTCCATCTTCCAGCGCATGTGTGCCAGCCGAGCGAGCCGCTCGGGCTCGGTGTCGGCGGGCAGGTTTGAGATCCAATAGTCGGTCGGCCCGTCGTGCTCCTCGGGCCACTCGGCGATCAGCCACTCCTCCCGCGGAGGCACCTCAGAGTCCTCGCGCCACCCGGTCCAGCGCTGATCATCGCGCCAGCCGTGTGCGGCGTGAACGCGCGCGAAGACGAACCTGGAGGTGACCGGCTCTCCCTCGGAGTCGTTACGGAAGGTGACCATTTGAGCGGCATCTGTTCCGAGCCGGCTGATCAACTCACCGATCGGCTCAGGCTTGCGGTCTGGCCGCGGTCTGACCGGGCCGCGCGTCGCCGTGGGCTTCTTGGGAGGCACCGCGAACACGGTCCCTTGCGCGAACACCCTGGTGGTTGGCCCGACCGACAATACGTACTCACACCCGGCCTGATCGAGACGGTCCCGCAGCCAGGTGTTCTCCCCGTAGGCATGATCGCCGAGCACCGGCGCCTTCGGAACATCCCAGCCAGCCGCTTGCTCGAGCAGCTCTACCCCGAGCTCAGGCTTGGTGTTGAAGGCGACCTCATCCGGGATCTTCGCCTTGCGCCGCCGTTCCGGATCGGCACACCAGTCCTCCGGCAGATACAGCGCCCACCCCAGCGGCACCGTCCCTCGCGCTCCGACGGCGTGCACCGACACCCCGATCTGACAGTTACCCGTCTTCCCCAATGTCCCCGAGTACCTGGCGCTTGACACCCGGCGAGTCCTTGCCGTCCTTCGGAAACCCAGTGTCATCCAGCACCCACGCCTCAACGTCGACCTCGCACGCCACCCGCTCAGCCACCGCCTTGACCACCAGCGCCGGATCCCACGGACTGTCGGCCACAAACTGCTGCAACGACTGATAGTCAGCGTCACCACCCAGCCGCTCGACCATCGGCTCAAGCGACTTACGAGGACCCTGCTCCAAGAGCCCCCGCAGATACAAGGAGCCGTTGACCCGCTGCACCGGCCGGTTCATCGCCTCCGCGAGCACCTCGCCAGCGAACACCTCCAGCCGCTTCTTCACCACGATCGGAGCATCCGCATCCACCGTCATCACAGCCATGATGCCTCCTCGCGTCGATAACCACGAACACACGAGGATTCGCCACCACCAAGCCGAACTCCTACCCCAAACCTAACAAAGCACTATTAAACGGGGCTGACCCATTTCGTCGATCATCGGCTGGGGCTGGACTTTCAGTCGGTGGACGACCTCAAGAAGGCGCTTGACGCGCTCCCGAGCGCGTCGTCCACGACGTAGGCCGCGGCACGGCTGGTTGGGCGAACGGATCCAGGTGCTCGTGGAGGTCGATGCGCAGCTTTGGAGTGCCATGCTTTCGATATTGGGCTTGATTATCGAAGGTCAGGGTGATAGCTTGGGCGCATGGGCAAGCGGGACGCACAGCACGTGACGATGGCATTGATCGCGCTCGAGGATGCCCGCGACGCGCTGAAGAGCGGTCGTCGGGATGCGGCGATCCAGGCCATGCAAGAAGCTCACCACACGCTTGAGGGCGTCGGACATGCCCCTGGTGTGCCGGTCGCGCATGCCGCGCGACGGCTCGCTGTCTCTGAGCCGACCGTGCGCTCGTGGATAGCACGCGGCGCGTTGCACGCGATCAAGGGCTCAAGCCCGGTGGAGATCGAGCCGGAGAGCCTGCGGAGCGTGAGCCGGGCGCTGCAGGAGCTGCGCGAGCGCGGCCAGAACCGCGAGTGGCTTGCGGCGCTCGTCGACTATCTGGATGATCGCGAGGCACGCCGCAGCCCCGCGCTCAAGGAGGGCCTGGAGCAGCTCGCACGCGGGGAACTTGAACCGGCCTGATGGCCTTCGAAGTCCTCCGCACACCGCAGGTGCGCGACGCGGTGGCCCAGCAGATGAGCCGAACCGAGCGAGCCAGCTACGAGGCGGCCTGTGACGAGATTGGTGGACGCGGATGCGTTGCCGGCGGCTACAAGCTCGCCGCGACCGACGGAGGTGATTACCCGCTGTGCGCGCGCCACCTCGCGAACGCCTGGCGCATGTACACCGCATACCCGGATGATGCGCGCGTCGTGATCGTCGCCCTCGATCAGCACACGCCCGAGAACAACCCCGCGGCGTCACTCGCCAAGGCGCTGCCAGGCCTTGCCATCGTTGGCCGTCGACGCCAAGACAAGCCGCCGTGCTGTGAGGACGCTGCCGCGCCACCCCCGATGAACGACGAGCTCCGTGACCTGCTCGATACGCTCGTCTGAACACTCGGCCGTCGGCCCGACGCTTGCGCCACGTCGGTGTGGCTCGGTGCAGAGAAGGCGAAACTCGAGATTCAAGAACAGCTCCTAGCGCAGGCGCTGCGGATGCTGCAGTTCGCAGAGATCGGCCCTCCCGGGACGAAGGAGGGCGTGGAGCAACTTGCCGCGAGCGCGCCGGAGCAGCGCCAGCAAAACATCTCGGCGAACATCCTGACGATCGTCAGACAGGCCGAAGGCGCAGAACTGTCTCCTGGTGAGATCCAAGAGATCCTCGCCGACTACAACATCCACGCCGATCTCAGTGCGATCCGTCAGGCCCTGCGGCGGTGGGCGAGCGGCACATGATCCTCAAGAACGGGCATCGTTACCGCGCGCTCTCCAACGACCATATGTGAGCCAGCACTCTGAGCTTGAAAAGGAATGAGGCACGGAACGCGCGGTCTCCAAAACCAGCGACGTCTTGCCTCAGAAGCCCCCGGACGAGGACGCGATCGATCCTCGTCCGGGGCACACCCAATTCGCCGCCGGAGTCTACCCCTGGATGGAGGGTCGTGTCAGCATGGCTCGTAGCGCGCGACAAGTCGCTGGGCGATGACGCGAAAGCGCGATATCAAACAGTTCCGCCAGGCCTGCAAGGAGGCGGGCCTGTCTGCGATCGAGCGCTATGAAGCGAGCCAGGATCTACACGCGGAGAAGGAGTCAAGCGGCGTGCGCGAGCATATGAGCTATGGAGAGTTGCTGGCCTGGCTGCAAGAATGGACAGACTCATGGCGACGGTCGTAGCCCTAGACGCCTCCCCCTCAAGCGTGCTGCGCGCGATGCGCGGGCCGATCGTCGCCGCGCGCGTCGCCTATCCGGACGTGCTCCATGTCGAGGTTCGGGACTCGAAGGGAGACCTATGGCGCCTGGCGACCCAGGATGCCGAGTGGTCGCCGTCAGACCCCGATCAACTGACCGGACGCTCAATCGAGGCCGCCGAGATCGATGAGGAGTCTGGGGAGTTGCGCTGCAAGTTGTCGGATGGCTCGACGCTGGATATCAAGCCCACGGCGGTCGAGAGCGAGAGCGATCCACCTTATTGGGAAGTGATCAGCCCCGCGGGTGTCGTCCTTGAGTTTGGTCCAGGGGTTCGCTGGCAGATCAGTAGCGCCGACGCCCCAGCCTCATCGCGTCGCTAGAGCCCAGAAGGGGACGGGTCAGAATGCCGGTGCGCCGTGTCGAGGAGGCAAACAGGTTGGCGACCAGATGTTAGATAGGAGCACGTCCAAACGTTAGCTTGTGGGCCTCGAGTTCTCCGCACGCCTCGGGTCCTGCTCCGCGAAGGGGCAGCCCGTGCCGCACAGAGGAGGCTAAACGGGGCTGACCCGCGGCCGGCGCGCACCGAGGGAGGGCATCGCCTCCCCGGCCGCTTCGATCGCGGAGACGGCGAGCTCGGCGAACAGCGCCGCGCGCTCGGCGTCGTCGGGCCCGTAGTGGCCGCCGTCGCGGCGATCCAAGAGGGAGAGCACTCCGATCGGGCGCCCGCCGCGCAGCAGCGGGACGACCAGCATCGTGTAGGGGACGTGGCCGGTGCCGGCCGCGATGCGCGCCGCGAAGCGGGGGTCGGTGCGGCAGTCGCTCACCGCAACGGGCTGCCCGCTCTCCACGACGCTGCCGGCGAGGCCCTGCCTGGGGGGCAGCCGCACGCCCACGATCTCACGCCCCCCCGCCCCCCACGCCGACTGGTAGACGAGCTCGCCGGTGTTGGCGTCGGTCAGCGCGATCGAGGAGGCGGCCGCCCCGAATACGCCGGCAGCGGTGCGCACGATCCCCTCAATCAGGCTGCGGCGGGCGGCGGGTCCCTCGACCGAGAGCGTGAGCGATCCGCCCGTGGAGGACTGGGCGTGGCCGCCGAGCGCGCGGGAGAAGGCCGCGATCGAGGCGACCCGCCGCTCGGGGATCATCTCGAGGCCCGCCTGCACCGCCTCGGCGATCTCCACGGGAACGTCGGGGACCAGCTCGAGCAGTTTGGTCGGACCGGCGTACACCGGAGGCTTGCCCACGAGCAGCGTCCACAGCGTCGCGGCGAGGCTGAAGACGTCCGAGCGCGGGGACACCGAGCCCCCGGCGAACACCTCGGGCGCCATGTAGCGCGGCGTGCCGACCCCCATCGTGCCCTCGTCTTCTTCCTCGTCTTTGAGCAGCCGGGCGATCCCGAAGTCGACCAGCACGACGCCGTGCGCGCCGAGGATCAGGTTGTGCGGCTTGACGTCGCGGTGGACGATCTGCTGGTCGTGCACGTACTCCAGCGCCTCGCAGCTCTGGCGGGCGTACTCGACCGCCTTGTCGAGCCCCAAACCAGGGGCGCCGTCGCGCTCGAGCAGCGCGTGCAGGTCGGTGCCCTCGACGAGCTCCATCACCAGGTACTGCCCGCGCTCGTCGGCGAAGTGGTCGAGGACCTCGACCACCCGCGGGTGGTCGAGCAGCGAGAGCAGCTGCGCCTCGACCTCGAAGCGCTCGGCGTGGCGCGTGTTGGTGACGTGCTTGACCGCCACCGCCGCGCCGGTGCTCGTGTCGCGCGCGCGGTAGACGGCGCCCATCGCGCCGTGGGAGATCGGCGCCAGCACGGTGTAGCGGTCGGCGAGCGTGTGCTCCTGCGGCAAGACGAAGCGCGAGGGGTCCTCGATCACGACGGCCAGCGTAACGCAGCCCCACGCCCGCCGCCACCGGGCGAACGCATTGGTCCGGGGCGGGCGAATGGCATGGGTGGAGACGAATGGCCGGCGACCGGAGACTCGGGTAGCGTTCGACGGGATCTCAGGTGAACGGGTGAAGCGCAAGCAGAGGCGAGCCGGACAGTCCCGCACGCGGCGGCTGCGGCTGGTGCTGCTGGCGATCGTGGCGGTGGGCGCCACCGGCTTGGGGGTCATCGCCTACGAGACCAACCTGCTGCGCTCGCTGGAACTGAGCACCGTCAACACTCGCTTCTCGATCCGAGGAAAGCAGCGACCACCTGCGAACGTCGTGCTGGTCGAGATCGACTCGACGACCTTCGACGAACTGAAGCTGCGGTGGCCGTTCCCGCGCAAGGCGGACGCGAAGGTGATCGAAAACATCGCCCGCGACCACCCCAGGGTGATCGCCTACGACGTGCAGCTCAGCGAGCCGACCGCCGAAAGCGACGAGATCCCCCTCCTCGAAGCGCTGAACAACGCCGAAGGGCGCACCGTGATGGCCACGACCGAAACCGAAGCGGACGGGAACACCGAGTTCCTCGGCAGCACCCACGGCACCGCGCTGTTGCACAGCGTGGGCTCGCGGCCCGCCAACGCTCAGCTGCCCCCCGACCCGGGCGGCGTGCTGCGCCGTGTCAACTACTCGGTCGGAGGGCTCAAGACGTTTGCGGTGGTGGGCGCCGAAGTCGCCGACGGACGGCGAGTGAACCCACGCGAGTTCGAAGGAGGCGCCGCCTGGATCGACTACTACGGCCCGGAAGGAACGCTCCCCAAAAAGTCGTTCTCGACCGTCTATCTAGGCCACGTACCGAGGGGCTTCTTCCGCAACAAGATCGTGGTCGTCGGCCCCTCGGCACCGTCGCTGCAGGACGTCCACCCGACGTCAACCGCCCCCAAGATGCCGGGCGCAGAGGTCCAGGCGAGCGCGATCGAGACGGTGCTGCGGGGCCTGCCGCTGCGCTCCTCCGCGGCGTGGCTGGACCTCGCGCTGATCGTGCTGCTGGGCTGCGCCACGCCGCTGGCCACGCTGCGCTTCGGCTCCATCGCAACGGTCGCGCTGGCGCTCGCGCTCGCGGTGGTGTTCACGGTCGCCGTGCAGATCGCTTTCAACAACGGGCGCGTCGTCTCGTTCGTGTACCCGCTCGGGGCCCTGATCCTCAGCGCGGCCGGGGCGCTGTCGGTGCAGCTCGTCACAGTCGCCTTCGAGCGCGAGCGGGTGCGCGACCTGTTCTCGCGGTTCGTGCCCGAGAACGTCGTCGACGAGGTCCTGGCAAGCACCGACGCGGGCCTGCGCCTCGGCGGAGTGCAGCGCGAGGGAACCGTGATGTTCACCGACCTGCGCGGCTTCACGACGTTTGCGGAAACGCTGACCCCCGACCGCGTGATCGAAGTGCTCAACCACTACCTCAGCGAGATGAGCGACGCGATCCTCGACCACGGGGGCACGCTGGTCGCCTACATGGGCGACGGGATCATGGCCGTGTTCGGAGCGCCGATCGCCCAGGACGACCACGCCGACCGCGCGCTCTCCAGCGCCCGTGAAATGCTCACCGTGCGACTGGCGCGCTTCAACGAGTGGCTGCGCTCGCAGGAGCTGAGTACGGGGTTTCGCATGGGCATCGGCCTGAACTCGGGCCGCGTGATGTCGGGCAACGTCGGCTCCGAGCGCCGCGTCGAGTACACCGCCGTCGGCGACGCGACGAACGTGGCCGCCCGGATCGAGCAGTACACCAAGGGGACGCCCCACCAGCTGCTGCTGTCGGGGACCACGAAGGACTCGCTCACGGTGCCGCCCGAGGACCTCGTGTACGTCGAAGAGATCGAGCTGCGCGGCCGGCGGGCACACACGGTGCTATGGGCGCTCGCGAACGACGGGGGCAGGCCCAAGACGGAGAGCCAGGGGACTTCGACGGCCCCCCAGCCCGAAACCTACGGCCCAGGGTCCCCCCCGGCCGCCCAGCCCGAGACGGACAGCCCGGGATCAACGCCGGCCGCTCAGCCCGAAACGACCCCCCCGGGATCAACGCCAACCGCTCAACCCGAAACGGCGTAACCGGCCTGGCCCAAAGCGGCAAGTGCGCCCGCAGCACGGACGCGGTCAGCGCCGAGCGTGCGCTGCGCCTGCGTGTAGGCGGCTTCGTCTCCGGCTCGCGCAGCCGCGGCCAGCGCGGCGTAGTCGCGAC
Organism: uncultured Solirubrobacterales bacterium; assembly: GCA_963701215.1. Taxonomy (GTDB): domain Bacteria; phylum Actinomycetota; class Thermoleophilia; order Solirubrobacterales; family Solirubrobacteraceae; genus Palsa-744. The sequence continues at coordinate 1,055,431 of OY969580.1, read as the reverse complement.
CGATGGCCGCCAGCGCAGCGGCGAGGCTCGCGTTGACAGCGCGCACCTCGGGAGTCACGGTCAGCCGCCCGAGCGCGCTCCCCGCCGAGCTGTAGGCTGAAGCGAGCTGGGCAGCCGCAGCGGCCTGTGCCGCAGCGCTCGATGCGGCATGCAGGCGGGCCGTGCCCGCGGCGGTGGCAGCGCGCAAGGCGCCGAAGGTACGCCCCAGCGCGGCGGCGTACTGCGGGCTGGGGGCCAGCCCAAACGCGGTGGTCCCGTTCAGCTTCAGCGTAGCTGCGATCTGGGCGCACTGCGCCAAGGAGGAGGAGGAGGAGGAGGAGGAGGAGGAGGAGGAGGACGACGACGACGACAGGCACGCAACGGTGGCCACGCCGCCCGCGGTGGGTATCGCGTAGAGCGTCAGCGGCCCGGCGAGGCCGTGCACGGACAGCCCGCTGTAGCGGTAGGCCTGCAGAGTCCCAAGTTGCACCGGTTCAGCTCGGGGCAGCGCCCCGGCCAGAGCCGCGGTGAACCCGGCGGGCAGCAGCGAGGGCCCCGACGCGGACACCTCGCCGGCGACCAAGCGCTGAGGAGAGCCACCGGCGGCTGAGGAGCTCGGAGCCAGCGCGAGCGGCTGCGAGAACGCGAGCCCCGGGATCGCGGGCGCGCTCGCGACCCGCTGCCAACTGGAGGGGAAGGAGAGCTCGAGGTAGCCCGAGGAGGCCGAGTCGCTGAAGGTTTCGCTGGAGCCGCCCGAGCCGCCGCCGAGCAGGAATCCGACGACGGCCGCGAGCACCGCCGCAGCGAGCGCCATCGGCAGGAATATCCCACGGCCGGCGCCCGTTGAGACGCGCGTGCCGGCAAGGGGCGGCGCTGCGGCCGACTCGCGGGCGGAGGCTCCCTTCGCCCCCGCGGCCCCCGCGGCGGCACCGGCGAGGCGGGTCGCCCCGGGGCCGCCCGGCGCAGCCGAACGCGGCCCCCGCGTCGGGGTCCCGGCGGCGGGCCGCACGCGTGTATCCGCGGAGGCAGAGGACGAGGCATCCGGCGCGGCGCCGAGCGCCCGCCGCGCCTCCAGCATCAGCTCCCCGGCCGACGCCGGGCGGTCCTCGGGGGCCTTCGCCATCCCCCGCGCGATGACATCGTCCATCGCGATAGGCAGGTCCGCGCGCACCTCCGAGAGACGCGGGGGAGGTTCAGAGAGGTGCGCGAGCAGAACCCGCTCTTCGGTCGCCCGCACGAACGGAACCTGGCCGGTGAGGCACTCGCAGAGCACCGCCGTGAGGGCGTACACGTCCGAGCGCGCCGTGGCCAGTTCCCCGCGGGCCTGCTCGGGGGAGATGTAGTCGATCGTGCCAACGAACTGCCCGGTCTCGGTCATCCCCGCGTCGTCGTGCCCCTTGGTCAACCCGAAGTCCGCCAGGTAGGCGTGGTCGCCGGCGCCGACGAGCACGTTCTGAGGCTTGACGTCGCGGTGGATGAGCCCTTTGGCGTGCGCCGCATCGAGCGCCTCAGCCACCTGCGTGAGCAGGCGCAGCGCCCGCCGGTCGTCGAGCTGGCGACGCACGATCAGGTCCTTGAGCGTCGGTCCCTCGACCATGCGCATCGCGAGGAACAGCCTGCCATCGGCCTCGCCGGCCTCGAAAACGGTGACGATGTGGGGGTGGTCGAGCGCAGCCTGCAGCAGCCCCTCGCGCCGGAAGCGCTCGCGGAAGGCGGGGTCGGCGGAGAGCTCCGCGGTCAGCACCTTGAGCGCCACCACGCGCTCAAGCGAGAGCTGCGTGGCGCGGTAGACGGTGCCCATGCCGCCCTCCCCGAGCGTGCCGTCGATGCGGTAGCCCGCGACGACCGTGGAGCTGTGGGGGGCGTCCATCAGATCACCGGCCGTTCAGGAGCCGTCGGAAAAAGACGACGCCGCGACTCGGAACCGTCCGAGGGGCAGGCGTAGCGGGGACACAGGTGCGAACTTATTTCTCTACGAGCCCTGGCTGGTCTACGGGGGGTCACGCGCTGCTCGACACTAGCCTACGAGCACCGGGCCTTTGCCGCTGCCACCGCCGCTCGGCGGCGCGGCCGGCGTGGCGGGCGCCGGCGTGGAGGGCGCGGCGGGTGTCGGAGTCGCCGGCGTGGGGCTGGGGGCGCTCGGCGCGGGAGCGGCCGGGCGCGGCGGCTGGTGCAGCGCCGGGAGCGCCACCACGGGCAACGCGACACCGGAGGCGGGCACGGAGGTCGAGGGCAGCACGAGCGGCGTGGGCGCCGCCGGCGCCGACGTGCCCCCGGCGGTCGCGCTGCGTACCGCGAAGGCCGCGCCGAATGCCAGCACGACGATCAGCGCCAAGATTGCTACGCGCCCGCGAGCGGTGGCGGTCATTCGCAGCGCACGGGCTTCTTCGAGCCCGGCTTCAGGCAGCGCTGGATCTTGGTGAAGCTCGCGTGGCCGATCCGGTATTCGATGTAGGCGCCGATCGCGTTGTGGGCGGTCACGTAGATCTTCAGAGCGGAGCCGTCCGGCAGCACCGCGCCGCCCAGGCGGGGGAAGCGGACGGTCCGCGCGGTCGTGGCCTGGGGGCGGCAGCCGCGCGTGCAGCGCACTTCGACGCGGGCCTTGCGGGGGGCGACGACGGCAAGGCTCACAACGCGCACCCCGGAGGACAGCGGCTGCGCGGCAAGCGTCGCTTCGGCCTGCAGGCGCTTGAGTTCGACGAGGTAGTCGAACAGGAACTGGAGGGTGCCTCCGGCTTCTTCAACGCCGCCGATCTGGATCGTGTACGGCCTGCCGGCCTGCACTTTGTCGAACAGTTCGCCGGCGGCCGTGGGCTGGTTGACCGCACAGTTGCGTTCGCCGTTTTCGGGCACCAGCGTCTTGGGGTTGTACGGCATGACCGCCATGACCGTGCCGAAGGCCGCCGAGGTGCGGATCCGCACCAGCCCGTTGGCGTTGGGGTAGAAGTCGTACCAGATCGTCTTGCCCTCGGTGACGCCGTTGCAGCCCGTCAGCTCCGGCGGGCCGGGGTGCGGGCTGAGGATGTCCGACTGCACCGTCGCCCCCGCCGTGTTGCGCGTGTCGCTCAGGGTTTCCGTCTGGTTGAGCGGGCTGCCCGGCTTGTTGAGGTTCAGCGATTCGAGGTAGTTGTCGTTGATCGGGGGAGGCACCGCCGGCGCCGCGGCGCTCGCCGTCATCGTCGCCGTGGCACCCACCGTCAACATCGCCACCAGTGCCGCGACCACGATCGGCCGCCGGGAACGCGTGTGTGTTGCTCGCATCAGACCACCGCCTCGCTTGCCGGGAAGACATGAATGATATGTCAGAGGCCGGCAACCCGCGCCCAACGTCAGACCCCGCCGGCCCCGCGCCATATATATAGGCGCATGTAGGCGCCATGTTGGCGCCGTAGGCATACGCCAGATGTCAGACACGGACAACCCGCGCCGTCCGGCCCGCCAGTAGACTCGGGCCGCGGCATGAGCAACAGGGGGAGTGAGCCGAGCGACACCGAGATGCCGGCTTCGGTCGGGGTCGGTCGCCTGGCAGTCCACTACGCGGTGCTGGCGCTGGTGACCGCCGGCGTGGCCATCTTCGTGTTCACCTCGGGCGCCGACAAGCACGCCCAGAAGCAGATCGCGGGGGGCTACGACGTCTCGACCGCGACCACGTGCCTCGGGGCGAAGGTCGAACTGGCGCAGTCGGGCCGGTTCGTAACGATCTCCAATACCGAGTCCACGCTGAGCGGCGCGCTGAAGTGGGTGAACGGGCGCCTCAGCGGGGCGGTGCACTGCGTACGGGGCCACACCGCCCAGATCAACGCCCGCGTCGTCAACGGCGTGCTCGCGGGCACGCTCGGCGGGCTGCCGGTGAGCGCCGAGCTCAAGCGCGATCCCCCCGAACCGGGAGCTCCCAAACCACTCGCCCCCGGGTCCGTGGAAGGCGAATACCAGTTCGCTCCGAGCTCGGCGTGCCTCGGCAGCAAGATGAAGCTCACGGAGTCGGGCTCCAAGGTCAAGGTGGTGACCTCGAAAAAGCCGCGGGGCACCCTGACCTACAAGGTAGGCCTCCTCGCCGGCGCGGTCACCTGCGAGCACGGGGGCAGGCGTACGGTGGCCGGCACGGCGGCGGGCCGCGCGCTGGACCTGATGCTCACGCCACCGGTAACAACCACAGCGCCCGCACCCAAGCTCCCCCCGGCGCTGCGAGGGCGGACGATCCCCATAGCCGGGACCCCACGCACAGCAGCCGGCGCCGCCGCCGCGCGAGCGGGCACTACGCCCAGCGCAACTGCAACCCCGGCTCCAGGCGCAGCCACGGCCAGCCCAACCACAACCCCGGCGGCCAGCCCAACCGCGGCGGCGGAGCCGGAACACCTCTCGGCGACCAAGCAGCGCACCGCGGAAAACACCGTGGTTGCGTTCTTCATCGCGGTCGTGATCGTGATGCTGTTCGCCCGCCTGTGCGGAAGCCTGATGCCGAGGATCCGCCAGCCACGGGTGATGGGCGAGGTGCTCGCAGGGATCCTGCTCGGCCCGACCCTGTTCGGTGCGCTCGCCCCCCACCTGCAGTCGCAGATCTTCGCCTCGGACATCGTCCCCTATATAGGCGTGGCAGCGAACCTGGGCCTGGTCTTCTACATGTTCTTGATCGGGCTGGAGGTCGATCTCGGGCAGCTCCGCGGCCGCGCCCGGATGACGCTCGCCGTCTCGAATACAGCGCTGCTCGTGCCATTGATGCTGGGCCTGTTGGTGGCGCTGCCGCTGTACACCCTGCTCGCTCCGGACATCCGCTTCGCGGCGTTCGCCCTGTTCGTCGCGGTGTCGATGTCGATCACCGCATTCCCGGTGCTCGCGCGGATCATCTCCGAGCGGCGGATGATCAAGCGGCCGCTGGGAACGCTGGCGCTGTCGGCGGCGGCCGTCGACGACGTGTCGGCGTGGTTCCTGATCGCGCTGGCGACAGCGGTGGCGGGCGCGGGCAGCGGCGTGGTGGTGCTCGAAACGATCGGCTGGGCCGCGGTGTTCTGCCTCGTCATGGCATTCGCGGTGCGCCCGGTCATGGCGCGGGCGGCGGTCGCGTACGACGAGGCCGGGCACATACCCGGCACGTGGATAACAGTGATCTTCGCCGGCGTGCTGCTGTCCGCGATCACCACCGAGACGATCGGGATCGCGGTGATCTTCGGCGCGTTCGTGATGGGGCTCGCGATGCCCCGGCACGCGGGCCTCAGCGAAGACGTCACGCAGCGCGTGGAGGATTTCGTCCTGACGCTGCTGCTGCCGCTGTTCTTCGCGTATACAGGCCTGCGCACGAACGTCGAGCTGCTCGGCAGCGGTCAGCTGGTGGCGATCACGCTCGGCCTGTGCGCGCTGGCGATCGTCGGCAAGTACGGCGGAACGCTGATCGCGGCCCGCGTGATCCGCCTGCCGTGGCGCCAGTCGGCCGTGCTCGGCGCGCTGATGAACACACGCGGCCTGACCGAGCTGATCGTGCTCAACCTCGCGCTCAGCACCGGGGCGATCTCGCAGGCGCTGTTCACGGCGCTCGTGATCATGGCGCTCCTGACGACGTTCATGGCCGGCCCGCTGATCAGGGTGCTCGACCCCAACAACGCGTACGGCGAGGAGCCCGAGCAGGAGCTCATGACCGCCGGCCCACGCGCAGCCCCGGTGCAGCCGGGCGCCGCCCCCGAGCACTCGATCCTGGTGGCACCCCAGAGCGCGGCGGCGCTCGAGCAGTTGCTGGCGCTCGCCGAGCCGCTGGCACGCTCGGAGCCGCGCCGCGAGCTGATCCTCGCCCGTCTGATCAGGCCACCGCGCGGCGCAGCGGTGCGCGGCGGGCTGCAGACCGAGGCGCGCCAGGTGAGCGAGGCAAGCGAGCAGCTCCAGCAAAGGCGCGCGGAGCTGATCGACGACGGCGTGGACGTGCGCGCCGTGGCGCTGACGTCGGCCGACCCCGGCCGCGACATCACAAGGCTGTGCCGCAGCGAGGAGGTCGACCTGGTGCTGATCGACGGCCGCCGCCCGATGCTCGGCGACGGCGTGCCGCGCGAGGAGGTCGGCACTGTGCTGAACGAGGCAAAGTGCGACGTCGCCGTCCTCGTGGCGCGCGAGAGCACGCCGGTCAGTCCCGGCCCTGACCGCTCGGTGACGGTGCCCTTCGGAGGCGCCGACCACGACTGGGCGGCGCTGGAGCTCGCGAGCTGGATCGCCGCCGCCAGCGGGGCGCCGCTGCGGCTGCTCGGCTCGGCCGGACGCCAGGAGGACGGCCGCGACGCCAGCGGCCTGCTGGCCAACGCCGCACTGGTCGTGCAGCAGTTCGCGGGGGTGACGGCCGAGCCGGTCCTGGCCGAGCCGGGCCGCGAGGGCATCCTCGCCGCGACGGCAGAGGCGGGGCTGCTCGTGGTCGGCCTCTCCGAGCGGTGGCGCAAGGAGGGCCTCGGAGAGACCCGCCGAGCGATCGCCCGCGCGGCCCCGGCGCCGATCGTGTTCGTCCGCCGCGGAGCAAGGCCCGGCGCGCTGGCCCCCGCGACCGACATGACCCGCTTCGGCTGGTCGGCGGCGCTCGGCAAGCCAGTCTAGGTGCCGACCCGCCAGACCCCGTCGACAAAGATCAGACGCACCGTCTCCCCACCCTCCCCAAGGGCGATCCGCGTCTCGCGCGCATCGAAATCGATCTCCAGTCTGAGCGGCGGCGGAGGAGCCTGGCCAACCGGCTCAGCGGCGTCCTGGGCGACGGGAACCCGAGCGAACACGGTGGGCGCGGCGCGAGCGGCAGCGTGTCCGCCCGCGTCGGGCGCCACAGGCTCAGGCTCGGGCTGCACGATGCCCCTGACGACCAGCGTCGTGGCCCCAACCTCGATCGAGTCGCCGAGCGACAGGAGAACAGGACTCTGGATGCGCAGGCCGTTGACGAACGTGCCGTTGGAAGAGCCAAGATCCTCGATCGCATAGTCCCCGGTGGCCTCGCGCGAGAGGCGCGCGTGCCGGCGCGAGATCTCCTCGTCCTCGGAGAGGCGGCCAGGCCCCTCGGCGTGACGCCCGATGACGAGCTCGTCCTCGACAACGAGCGTGTCCCCCGTCCCGTTGCCGGAGATGACCTCCAGACGCAGGTAAGTCGAACGGGTGGTCATTGGGGATCGTCCACGTGTGTCAGGACCGCCCCGGGCGCGTGCGCGCTGGGCCTCCTACCCAGCGCCGGCGCGTAGCGCGTCCGTCCACGGGTGCTTATTTGCGCGTGTCGCTCCCAACTACGCCCCGATGGGCCCGTAGGGCAAGCTGGACAAGGACGCACCGAGCGAAGTGTGCCGAAGCCGGGAGACACTCGCTTCGCTCGCATCCCCGTTTCGGCCAGCACACGAGCGAGGGAGGACGCCGATCCAGCGCCGCCATACGGGTTCATCGGCGCACAGTAGCGATCGCTGAGGCCGGATCCGGCTCCCCGCGCTCGGCGCGGATCACGTGCATGACCGCGTTGATGAGCGCCAGGTGCGTGAAGGCCTGCGGGAAGTTGCCGAGGTGCCGGCCGGTGCGCGGGTCGATCTCCTCCGCGTAGAGCCCCAGCGCGGAGGCGTGGGAGATGAGCTTCTCGCACAGCGCCCGGGCGCGAGCCAGCTCGCCGATCTCAGAGAGCGCGGAGACCAGCCAGAAGGAGCAGATCGTAAACGAGCCCTCCTCGCCGGTGAGCCCGTCGTCGGTCTCCCCCACGCGGTAGCGCAGCACCAGTCCGTCCTCGGTGAGCTCGTCGGCGATCGCGAGGACGGTCGCGACGATGCGCGGGTCGTCGGGCGGCAGGAAGCGCACGAGCGGCGCGAGCAGCAGCGAGGCGTCAAGCGCGGTCGTGTCGTAGTGCTGAGTGAAGGCGCCGCGCCCGTCGACCCCGTGCTCACAGATGTCGGCGTGGATCTCCGCAGCCGCGGCGTGCCAGCGCTCGGCCCACTCGGAGTCGTCGCGCAGCTGCGCGAGGCGCGCCCCGCGGTCGGCGGCCACCCAGCACATCAGCTTCGAGGAGGTGAAGTGCTGGGGCTCGCCGCGGACCTCCCAGATCCCGCGGTCGGGCTCGCGCCAGTGCTCGAGCGCCCCGGCGACCTGGCGCTTGATGATCGGCCACAGCCGGTCGGGCAGCTGGTCGCGCGAGCGGGTGTGCAGGTAGATCGAGTCGAGCACGGCGCCCCATACGTCGTGCTGGCGCTGGCGGTAGGCCCCGTTGCCGATGCGCACCGGCCGCGCTCCGCCGTAGCCGGAGAGGTGGTCGAGCTCGTGCTCGTCCAGGCGGGACTCCCCGCCGATCCCGTACATGATCTGCAGCTCCCCCTCCTCGGCCTCGGCGAGGTCCGCGACGAAGTAGAAGAAGTCGTTGGCCTCCCAGTCGAAGCCGAGCGTGTAGAGCGCCCACAGCATGAACGTCGAGTCGCGGATCCACGTGTAGCGGTAGTCCCAGTTGCGTTCGCCGCCGACGGTCTCCGGCAGCGAGGTGGTGGCCGCCGCGACCATCGCCCCGGTGGGCGCGTAGCTCAGCCCCTTGAGCGTCAGCGCGGAGCGCTGCAGAAAGGTGCGCCAGGGGTGGTCGGGGAAGGTGCCCTGCTTGAGCCACTCCTGCCAGTGGTGGGCGGTGCGCACGAGCCGCTCGTTGGCCTCCGCGTAGGTGGTCGGGAGCGGGTGCTCGGACCACCCCAGCGCAGCGAACACGGACTCCCCCTCGTGCAGGATCGTGCGCGCGCGGGCGCGCGGCCCCTCGAAGCCGAGGTTCATGTCGGTGACCAGGCGCAGTTTGAGCTCCATGCCCTCCGAGCCGGCGGTCGCCTCGGAGTAGCCCGGGCCGGTGTAGGCCCACTCGGCCGCGAGGCCGCCGTAGTCGAAGACCGGTTCGCAGTCGAGGTGGATCTCGGCCCACCCCTGCACGCAGAACGCCGTGCGCAGCAGCACGTGGTCGGCGTCGTAGTCGGTCGGCGAACGGCGGTGGGTGCGCGAGCGCTCCTCCTGGTGGTACCACGGCCCGATGCACAGCACGTCGCGCACGACCACCCACCCGGTGCGCGTCTCCCAGGAGGTCTCGAGCACGAGCGTGCCCGGCAGGTAGCGCACCGCGCCGGGCACGGTCACGCCGGCCGGCCCCAGCCGAAAGCCGCCGGCGTCGCGGTCGAGCATCGCCCCGAACACCGACGGCGAGTCGAACCGCGGCAGGCACATCCACTCGACGTTGCCGCTCGGGGCGATCAGCGCGCACGTCTCGCAGTCCGACAGGAAGCCGTAGTCGGCGATCGGCGGAAACGGACTCCCCGGGTCTCCGTGGGGTACGGCGCTCACCGCGCCAGCCTACTGCCCGGCCCTGCGGGAAGGCGTGCCGAGCGGGCCGACCCACGCTGCGGGAAGACGTGCAGGCGGGACGGCCGCCCCACGGCGGGCGTGCGGGCGGAGCCGCCGGCACGGGAGGACAGCGGCCGGGTAGGCGGATAGGCTCTGCGCAGTGACCTGGGTCGAAGTCTTTACGCTGTTCGTGGTCTCCCACCTGGTCGGCGACTACCTGCTGCAGACCGACTGGCAGGCCCTCCACAAGCGCGGGGGCCTCGCGTGGGGGGCAGGCGAGGCGCGCCGGGCGCTGTTCACCCACGTCACCATCTACACGGTCTGCTTCGTTCCGGCGCTGGTGGCGGTCGAACTCGGCGTGGAACTGGTGTGGGTCGTCCCGGCGATCTTCCTCCCCCACCTCATCCAGGACGACGGCCGGCTGCTGCACGCCTACATGAAGCGCGTCAAGCGGCTGGACCCGAAGGAAAACCTGGCGGTGTCGATCGCGGTCGACCAGACGTTCCACCTGTTGGCGCTGCTCGTCGTGGCGCTGGTGATCGGGTCCTGAGCGCCGCCGCGGGGCACGGAGGCCCCGCGCGCACCACGCCCGGGAGAGCACCCACACACGTGGACGATCCCCAAGTCAAAGCGGCGGTCCTTCCAGCGCGGCGAGCCAGCCCACGCCAACGGCGCCGTCGGGCTGGGGCGTAGACGCCACAGGCCTGCTGCCGACGCAAGCGAGTACAGTTGGCCCATGGACGACCCGCCCGCCGAGCCGCTGATGGACCCCACCGAGCGCCACCGCGAGGAGCGCCGGGCCGTGGAGGAGGCCGGAGGCGGCGAGGCCGAGGGCTTCGAGCTCGCCGAGCAGGATCTCATCGAACACGCCTCGCACGGCGACCAGCACACTCCGGACCGCATCCTGCAAGACGCGGGGCCCGACGAGGAGTCGGCCAACTCGGTGTACGGCGAGGCCGACAGCGAGCACCTCAGCGACTGACGCGCTTCAGCGCAGACCCTGGATGATCGAGATCAGCTCCTCGGGCTGGTAGCCCTGCTGGCGCGCGAAGCCGACGAGCTCGCGCGCTCGCGCGATCACAGCGCCGCGCTGCGGGGTGCCGCTGACGCGCACGCCAAGCCCGCGGCGAAACTCCAACAGGCCCTCCTCGCGCAGTGTGCGCAGTGCGCGCAGCACCGTGTTGGTGTTGACCGCCATGACCGCCGCAAGATCGCGGGCGGGGGGCAGTCGCTCCCCGGGCTTGGCCTCGCCGTCGGCGATCGCGCGACGGATCTGCGCGGCGACCTGGTCGTGCAGGGGCGTGGGGTCCGAGCGGTCGATGCTCTCGAGCATTGTGCTATTCATTCTAGCACCATGCTCATCAATGTGAAGGGAGCACCCGCGTGCCCGTGACCCTCCAACCGCCTCCTACGACACCGTCCCCCCCGGTCGAGATCGAGAACGGGGTGATCGAAGAGGCACGACTACGTCATCGCCGGCGTCGCAGGCGCGCGGCGGGCATCGCGCTCGGCGCCGGGGCTCTCGCGATCGCGGCCCTCGCGGCGCTGTTGGGTGGCGGTGGCGGCGGCAACTCGGGGGCGCCTGGCGAACCGCCGCCGGGCGGCCCGCAGAAGCTGACGCTCGTACGCGGGCGCGCATTCGAGGGTGGTCAGCCGGCGCTGATGGGAGTCACACCATCGCTGGAAGCCGGCACCGTCGGGGTGTGCGTGAGGGTCGTCAGCGGACAGGACTGCAACGGTCCGCTGCCGACCGCTGCCTACCCCGTTTACGGTGGCGGAGAAAGCTTCAACGCCGAGGAAAAGGTCGGGCCGGAAGGCGAGATCGACGCGCTCTTCACCGGCCCCGGCGTCGCCGCGGTGCGGGTGGCGCACCTCGGAACCTTCAAGGCAGAGTCTGCGCCCGGGCTGCCCCCCGGCGCGAAGCAGACCGTCTTCTACCGCCCCCCGGGCTCACGCGGCTCGGTGCTCCCCCCCGGGCTCAGCCCGCAGACCCTCCTGAGCCACGAGTGGGCGCGGCAGGGCCCCGCGCTGACCGAGACCCTGCTCGACGCCTCCGGCCGTCCGATCCCGGTCAGCAAGTCCCCGACGTTCCGGCTTCCCAACAGCTACTGGCAGTGGCCGCAGGCGCCTCCGGCCCAGGGGCGCTGCGCGGCGAGCTCCTCGCTGGCGGGTGCGCGCGCGCTCTTCGGCTTGGTGTCGAGGAAGATCGCCCCCGACCCCTCGATCACCACTCCTGGCTGGCTCTCGTGCCTGTACGAGTGGGTCTCTCAGGGCGGGGCCAGCTACGAGACGGCGATCCTGCTCAACGCCTCCTCGCCTGGGAGCCCCCCGGCGGTGCTGTGGGGCGCGATTCCCCTCCCGGGGCACCCGGGCACGGTCGAGATCCCGCCGGTGCAACGTGAGGTCCACCTCCGCTTCCCGTCGCTCAGTCGCACTGCACAAGCTCGTGAGCTTGCCGAGGTCACCGAGCGAGTGGGACGCGCCCGGGCCCTGCAGGCCCTGCGCCACACCGCACAACTGGCCGGCAGGGAGCAGACCTACTGGGACGTGTTCATCCCCTCCACGGTGGCCCGCCGTGTCGGGCCCGCTTGGGTCCTCGTCCGCTACGGCCCTAGCCTCGCCGCGCGGATAGCTTTCCTGCAGGCGCTGCACGTCACCAAGATCGAGCTCCCGCACGGCCTCGGTTGAGGCGTTACCCGAGACAGGCGCGCGACTGATCACGGTGGTCGCGGTTCACCGACCCACGGGCGACGTTGTGCGAGGAGCACCGACCGCCGCCGCAGGTACTCGCCCACCCTTCAGGTCGAGTGGTGTCCATCCACTATCGGCCAAAACGTTGGCTTATCGCGCCCGAATGTGCCGCCCAGCGTGCGCCGGACGGCTACTGTGAAGGGGCGATGAGAGAGAGCGGATGGCATCTGCTTCCTCGGCCCGGATCGGGAGGATCGAGGCGGGTGCCGTGAGCGCCGCACACGCTGGGTTCGTGGTGGCCAGCTACCGCGGGGGCAGTACCTACGCGCCCGGGTACGAAACGGTCGTAATCGTGTCCGCGATTGCCGTGATGGCGGTGGCGTGCGTGCTGATCTTCAGGTACCTGCGCCGGCGCTACCGCGAGCCCACGCCGGTGTCCGACCAGTGGCAGGCCCTGGCGGTGATGGGCGAGCTGTGTCCGCACGGCTGGCAGGCTCAGATCACGCTGTACGGGTGGGGTGCGCCAGTGCCCGCCGACGCGCCTCCCTCACGCGTGCCGCCGGTCGAGTTGGAGTGGAAGCAGTTCGACGACGAGTTCGGACGAGTGACGGTGGTACGACGGGTGTGGGCGCCGACGATCGGCGGGGCACTGCAGACGATGGTCGACGATCGGCGGACCGACATCACCCTCGAACAGATCGAGCAGGCGGCCGCCGAGGACGACGACGTGTGGTGGAGCGAGTGACGCGCCCGCGCCAGAGTAGAACGGGCCGTCGTGAGAGGCGCTTGCGCGGGAGCAACCCTCATCCAGCGAGGCGGGCGTGGTGGCATCCGACGAGCAGAAACCCAGCCAGCACTTGACTTTCGAACCGTGGGTCACAGACCTGAACTTTCCCACCGGCCTGAGAGCGGCACCCGGCTAACCGATTCGATAAGCCACCAACTTCGGGGTCTGAGCGGATTCAGCTGGCACACCGGCGGGCACGAGCAACGTTTCGCCCGAGACCACGACGCCGGTGTTGGTGCGATCCGGAAGCTGGGTCTCCCACACGAGGTGGCCGGTGCTGGCTTCGTAGGCGTACAGCGTGCCGTTGAAGTCGGTCGCGAACACGAGTTCGTTGACGACCGTGGTTGCCCCGAAGGCCGGGCCGGGCAGTTTCTGGGTCCACTCCACGGCGCCGGTGGCCACGTTCAGCGCGACCAGTTCACCGCCGAAGGGCGGGCCTTCCCCCGTGACCGTGCCTTCCTTGGAGTACTTGATGGGGATGTTGACAACGGGCACGAAGACCGTCGAGCCGTTCGTGGACATCGGCGCGATCACACCGCCCAGCAGACCGGGGTAGACCGTCTCCGGGAGTTTCAGCTTGGAGTATTCGTGTTTGAGCGCGTAGAGGTTGTCGTTGTCGTGACCGTTGTGGATGCCGACGGAGCGCTTCCACAGCAACTTCCCGGTCTGGCGTTCGAACGCCAGCACGAACCCGGCCTTGCCCGCCGTCAGCACCACCTGCTTGCCGTTCACGGTCAGGAGAATCGGGGGCGCCTCGACGTCGCGGTCGTACAGGTCGTGAGGCGTGACCTGGTAGTACCACTGCAGCTTGCCGGTAGCGGCGTTCATCTTGATAAGCGAGTCGGTGTACAGGTTCGGACCGGGCCTGCTCGATCCCCACGGAAACCCGGGCGCACCGGGGAAGGGCGACGGGTTGCCGGTCCCGAAGTACATGAAGCCCTGTTCGTCGAACGCGGGCGTGTACCACACCCCGCCGCCGGCGTTGATGTTGGCGTGTGCAGAGGACCACAGGTTTTCGGGCGCCGTGTCGAAGTGCCACAACTTCCTGCCGCTCGCCCCTTCCAGAGCCCACAGGATGCCGACGGCACTGCCGCCGTAGAACGTGGTGTTATTCCCGGGGACCGTCGCCACGTAGACGATGCCGTTGTAGTAGCCGGGAGCCATGTCGATGCCCTCGTTGGCGTTGCGCACGAGCGAGACTGACCAGAGCTGCTTGCCCGTCTTCTCTTCCAGCGCAAACGCCGAGGTCGCAGTCGCGCCGTACACACGCCCCCCCGCTACGACAAGGCCGTTCGGCCCCTGGTCGGGCGATTCGAAGGTTTTCGTCCATATCACCTTGCCCGTCTGCTCGTTGATCGCCTGCACGTTGGACGCCAGGTCCTGTGAGTAGATGACGCCGTCCGCGATGATCGGGGTGGAGGAGTAGCTGCCGTACAGGCTCTTCGCGGTGAGCGGCAGACTCCAGGCAACGTGAAGCTGCGAGACCGTTGCCCGGTTGATCGGACCGCCCACGTCGCGAGTGTTAGACAGGTTGACGTTGGGGTAGCCGGTGCCGTTGAGCGGGGGTCCCGAGGAGGAGGACCCGCAGGAGGACAGGGCGATGGCCGCGGCCATCAGGAGGCAGACGGCGAGAGCCAAGGGCGCCCGAAGGCCGCGGTCGTGTCTATCGGGGAGAAGCTCCATGTTGTCCATCCAATCGGTTGCGGTTTGTCAGTGATGTGTGAACAGCCACGGGACGCGCTGCCCGATGACGGCGCCGCGGAAGCGCTTGCGCGGCCCGTAGACGACCCACGTCGTGTCGACCGGGCCGTAGTACTCCTCGACGCGCAGCACGTCGGGGTGTTCCTCGGCGTGGTGGACGTGGGTGAGTCCGGCGTCGTAGGCGCCTGCCAGCAGGTGGCGAGCGACGACGGGCTTGGAGGGCTCGTCCACCACTGTCTGAAAGCGCGCCAGGTCGAGGTAGCCGCGGGTCGCCGAGACGATCCCGAGGCTCGCGGGAGCGACGACGTCGCGGCGGACGAGCAGCGACAGCGCCTTGGTCGGGTAGATGAACGTGTCGACCACGAACACCTCCTCGTGAAAGCGCTCGGTGACGAGGTGGACCTGCACGTGCGCGGAGCACTGCACGAGGAACGTGGAGGGCTGTTCGCGGACCCGGCCGATCGCCCCCAGGAGGTCTTCGACCAGCACTACCTCGTAAGACGTGAGACCCTGGAACTCCAGGTAGTGGAGCAGGGCGTTCTCGTGACAGGTGCCCGACGGTCCAAGTGTGATGAAGGTCGGGCGCACCACGTTCAGCGCCCCTCCCGCGCTCTGGAGGGCGTACCGATCAGTTCGTCCTCCATCCGGCAGGTAGCGCCGATCAGCAGCTCGAAGAGGTCGGCCGTGAAGTCCGAGGGCAGCTCGACCTCGGCGCCGCGAGCGAGGTAGCGCGCCCGCACCGCGTCGACACGGTGCGGCTGCATCATCGGGATCTCGTGCGCCCGCTTGTAGAGCGCGATCTCCCGGCAGATCGCAAAGCGCTCGCCGAGCGCCCGTGCGATCTCGTCGTCGAGCTCGTCAAGGCGGTGACGGAAGGGGTCGAGGCCGTTCACCCCGGCCACCTCTCCGAGGAGCCTCCCACAAGCGCCCGCGGACGACGCCCACTCCGAGTGGACCCAACCGCGCCGGCACCGGCCTCCGTGCTGGCACTCACACCGACACTCACATCTGCACAGGCACCCACACCCACCCCGGCAACCGCCCCCGCACCGCATCCCTCGAGCAGCCCAGTCGCAAACGCGTCGCTGCACGCCGCAAGCGTGTCAAGCGCGTAGCCACCCTCCTGGATCACACAGACCGGCAGCCGCGAGTCCGCGAGCAGGCGGCCGATCGCGCCCGAAGAGCGCCGGCGGAAGGCTCCATGAACCATGCGGGTCACCCGCAACCGTGTCAAAGCCGAGCGACAGAACGAGCGCAGAGGTCCTCTGCGCGAGCGAGTCGAGCGAGGCGGCCACCGCGTCGAGGTACTCCTCGAGATCGGGGGAGGTCGCGAACTCGACCACCTGTTCGCGCTCGGAGCGCGGGTGCACCGTGAGCGACGGGACGTTCGTCACCGGCCAGGCGTGCAGCGAGTGCAGGTACACGTCCTCAGCCGAGGCAAGGATCGCGGCGGTGCCGTTGGGGTAGTGCAGGTCGAGGTCGAGCAACCCGACCGGCCCCACGCCACTCGCGCGCAACGTCCAAACGGCCGCCGCAGCGGTGTTGAGGTAGCAGTAGCCGGCGAGCCAGCCCGGGCCGGCGTGGTGGCCCGGTGGGCGGCAGAGCGCGTAGGTAAAGCGCGCACCGCCCGCGAGGCGCTGGGCCGCCGTGATCCCCGTGCGCACAGCCTCGTGGGCCGCAGCGACGAGGCCCGCCCGCACCGGGATGTCGGGCGGCAGGCCAGGCGGCGCAAGCTCAGGGAGCACCACCGGCTCGTCCGAGCGGACCCGCCTGAGCGCCTCGCAGGTAACCGGGCTCGTGCAGTCTGCTGAGGGTCAGCTCGACCTCCTCGTCCGTGGCGTCCGCACCGACGGCGCGCACGCCCCGCGTGGCGCAGCAGCCCACGCCGCAGCTCCACGAGCCGCCGGTTGTCGTCGTGGCCGGGCAGCCGGCGTCCGCCTTCGAGCACCCAGGGCGCCTCGTCGTGGTGGCCGGGGCGCTGCTCGATCAGCAGGAGCTCGCTCACGGCAACCCCCGCCGCATCCGCGCGCCAAGCGGCGCGAAGCCGTTGCGCCGAGGTAGAACGCCTCCGTCGCCGCGAGGCCCGCAAAGCGCTCCCGCGGCAGCCCGACCTCGACCCGCATGATCCCCTGCTCGTGCGCGAGCGTGAACAGCGCTCGCTCAGCAGTTCACGGCCGATCGCCCTCCCGCGCCAGAGAGGGTGCACCCACAGGTCCTGGATCAGCGCGTAGCGGCCCGGTATGTGAATCGCGGTCTGCCAGCTCACGCCGAGCACGCCGACGATCGCGCGGTTGTCCTCCGCGTCGGCCAGCGTGCCGTCGGCCTCCATTACGAGGAGCGCCCCGGCCTGGGGGCTGTCGAGCAGCGCTCGCGCGGCGGCCTGCATCGCAGGCGTGGGAGGCGGCGTGCCGCCGAGCTCACGCAACAGTCCTGCACGGCCTCAACCACCGTCGGGACGTCCTCGTGGGTTGCGGGCGCGCACGCGCCAGCTCAGCCCCGGTGGGTCTCGGAGCGCTTGTGAGGACACGGTCAGCGCCCACGACGGAGCGGCGTCGGGGGCCGGGCCACTCACGCCGCCGCCGCCATCCGGTGAGGGCTCGAGCTCGACGGTGAACGCGTCGGGCCCGTCGCGGCCCGTCACGGCCTGCGCGATGGCGGCCATCGGCGCACGCGCCTTGAGCAGGAGCTCGTCGAACTCCTCCGCGGGGTCGGACTGCATCACGATCGCCCCGCCCGCGCCGATCGTGGTGGCGCCCGGCCGCAGCACGACGGTGCGGATGACGATCGAGAGGTCGACGGAGCCGTCGAGCCCGAAGTAGCCGAGTGCGCCCGAGTAGACGCCGCGGGCGACCCGCTCGATGTCGTCGATGATGCCCATCGTGCGCAGCTTCGGCGCGCCGGTCATCGAGCCGCCGGGGAAGCAGGCGCGCACGCAGTCCACCGGCGTGCGCTCGGGTTCGAGCACCCCGGTGACGGTCGAGATCAGCTGGTGGACCGTCGGGTAGGACTCGACGACCATGTACTCCGGCACGCGGACGCGAGTCCACCTCGCAAACGCGCCCGAGGTCGTTGCGCAACAGGTCGACGATCATCAGGTGCTCGGCAAACGTCTTCTCGTCGTGCAAGAGCTCAGCGCGCAGCGCCTCGTCGAGGCCGGGGTCCGCCGCGCGCGCGGCGGTCCCCTTGATCGGGCGGGCCTCGACGCGACGAGCGCGGTCGACCGAGAGGAAGCGCTCCGGCGAGGAGCTGAGCACCGCGACGTCGCCGAGCCGCAGAAAGGCGGCGAACGGAGCGGGGTTGCGGCGTCGCAGCAGGCGGTAGAGGGCGAACGGCTCCGGGCTCGCGGCAGTCGAGAGCTGGTCGGTCAGGCAGACCTCGTAGGACTCCCCAGCGGTGAGTGCCACCTGGCAGCGGGCGATGTCGGCGAGGTACTGCTCGCGTCCGCGTCCGCAGCGGAAGGTGACTGGATCCCCACCCTCCCCCGCGCCCGGGGCGCCGGCCCGCGCGGGCTGCTCCGAGGAGGTATATAGAGGCGCCGCAAGTATCTCCCGCACAACCCCCTCGGCCTCGTCCAACCACCGCTCTGCGTCCCCGTCGTCGCCGAGTGCGAGCAGGTGCGTGCACTGCCGGGTGTGGTCGACCGCGACGACGCGGTTGGCGAATAGCAGCACGGCGTCCGGCACGTCCGAGCGGTGCACGTTGGGGGAGCCGCAGTCAGCCTTGCACTCGTAGCCGAGGTAGCCGACGAAGCCGCCAAGCAGACCGCGCGCCAGCTCCGCGGGGGCCTCGACCGCCCGCGCGGAGAGTTCGCGGCCCAGCACGTCGAAGATCGACGCGTACTCGAACGTGCGCCCGCCGGCCCCGTGCACCGTCACCCGCCCCTTCTCGACGTCGTACTCGAGCACCCGCCGCTCAGGGCCCGCGGAGGTGCCGAGGTAGGAGCACTGCGCCAGGCGCGTCGGCGCGTCGGCGGAGTCGAGCCAGAACGCGTAGGCGGCGTCACCGAAGAGCCGTTCGAAGAGCAGCTCGGTCGAGGGCTCGCCCGCCAGCGAGCGCACGCGCAGCTGCACGCGAGACTCGGCCTCGGCGCCAGCGTGCGGGCGGGTAGAGCGTCGCGGTGGCGGCGCCACCGCCCTGCTCGGCCGAGGCGTGCGCGTAGCGGAGTGGCGGCGCGCCAGAGCGTAGAAGTTCTCGACCAGACGGCGACCGTGCTCGGTCGCGACCGACTCGGGGTGAAACTGCACACCCCACAGCGGGCGGCTGGCAGTGTTCGATGCCCATCACCACCCCGTCGTGGGTCCAGGCGGTCACGCGGCCTTCGGGCTCGAGCGGACCGGTGACCGCGAGCGAGTGGTAGCGCACGACCGAGAAATCCTGGGGGATGCCCTCGAAGAGCCCGCAGCCGAGGTGCTGGACCTGGCTCAGGCGCCCGTGCATCGCGGCGGGAGCGGTCCCGACGAGGCCGGAGAGCACGCGCCCGAGACCCTGGTGGCCGAGGCAGACCCCGAGTACCGGGATTTCCGAGGAGCGCAGGATGTCCGAGCAGACACCGAAGTCGTGCCAGCGGTCGGGGCGGCCGGGGCCGGGCGAGAGCACGATCGCGTCGAAGTCCCAGCGCGAGAGCGCCCGCCAGGAGACCATGTCGTTGTGGATCACGATCGGCTCCTCACCGGAGACGGCCGCGAGCAGGTGGAAGACGTTGTACGTGTACGAGTCGTAGTTGTCGACCAGCAGCGTGGTCACCGGGGATCGTCCACGTGTGTGGGTTCCGCACCGGGCGCGTGCGCGCCGGGCCTCGTGCCCAGCGTCAGCGGCGTCGACTCCGGCGTCTGTTCAAGCGCCTTCACCGCACCGCCTCCAGCCCGAGGCCCCGTGCAGAGCGGTCAAGCAGCGTCTGCACGACCCGCTCGACCGGTTCGGAGCGCGGGCGCTCCTCGTACCAGAGCGCGAGGTGCTTGAGGTAGAGCGCGAGCGGGCCGACGTCGAAGCGCTGCACCGCGAGGCGCAGGTAGCGCCGGTAGAGCTCCGACTGGACGACGGCGAAGCGGTAGTCGGGGTCCTCCGCTGGCCGAAACGGGGACTCGCGCCGAAGGCGCGTGTCACCCGGCTTCGGTCTGCCGCCGTTCGAGGCGACGTCGCTGTGGCGGGCACGCGCCCGAACCAGGTCCCACCCGAGGCTCTCGCCGTCTCGCAACAGCACGTCGGGGTCGAAGTCAATCGGCGGGGCGACCGGGAAGGAGAGGAAGTACCCGAGCGCGATCTGGGCAGCGATCCGTTCCGGGGAGGGGTGCCCGTGGCGCGCCGCCCGGCGCTCGGGGGACTCTTCGATCCGCGCGTCGAGCCACTCGAGCAGCTCGTCGATCAGCAGCGCCCCCTCGGATGAGGCCAGCGCGCGCTTCTGGCGGGAGACCATCCCGTTGAAGATGTCCCGCGTGGGGTGCATGGGAGCCCGCCCGTTCGGCTCGCCCGCCCCGCCCGGGCAACCTGCCTCACTCGACCCGCCCAGGCCACCGTTGCTAGCCGGCAGCAGCTCGTCCATCAGCTTGCGCCGGCAGGTGACGTGCGAGACCCACTCGGTGCCGCAGACCTGCATCGAGGTAGTGCCCTCCAGCTCGGGGGCCGCCATCCAGTACGCCAGCGAGCGCATGTGCTGGGTGGGCAGGCCGTCGGCCCGCACGAGCGGGAACTCCTCGAAGTCCTGCAGGCCGGTCGCGTAGATCACGACGCCGTCCTCGCGCCGGCGCAGGCGCCCGTCGCGCAGGCCGGCAGCGGTCAGCTCGGCGGCGTCCCCGAGGAAGTCCGACTCGAAGAAGACCCGGTCGAAGGCCACCCCGAGCCGCGCGAGCGTCTTGCGCTGGCCGGCGATGACCCACGCGCGGGTCTTGTACCAGAGCTCGAGCGCCTCCAGTTCGCCGCCCATCACGCGCTTGAGCAGCTCGTCGGCGGCGTCCCCGCGCAGCGCCACCTCGCGCGTCATCGAGTCTTCGGGGTACTCGATCTCCGCCCCGGTGAACGAGCCGGAAGCCGCCACGTAGTCCGCGTAGCAGAGGCCGACGAAGTGGTCGCTCTTCTCGTCGCCGTCGGGCCAGGAGTACGCGTGGCGGCCGGAGGCCATCACGCCGGCCATCGCCTCGCCCATCGAGCGCCCCGCGTCGGAGATCAGCGAGCGCCGTTCGACCTGCCCGCCCCCCTGCGCGAGCGCCGCGGCGAGCGCGTTGCCGATCGCGAGGTTGCGCAGATGGCCGAGGTGCAGCGCCTTGGTCGCGTTGGCGTCCCAGAACTGCACCGAGAAGCGCTCTCCCCGCACGAGGTCCGAGAGCGTCGCCTCGGCGCTGCCGCCGGCCTCCAGGGCGGCTCCCGCTGTCTCTATCCAACCGTCGTCGAGGCGCAGGCGCACCCCGCCCTCCTCGCGCACCACGGTGTCCACCCACGGCTCGCGTTCGAGGCGCTCGAGCGCGCGTAGCGAGTCGCGGTCCTCCCGCCACGCCTCGACACGCGGCACGAGCTTCAGGTCAAAGTGCGCCTGCGGGCGCCGCGGCGCCCGTGCGGCCCACCGGGCGGGCGCTTCCTCGCGCGCCGGGGCTTCTTCAAAGTAGTCGAAGAGATTGGTGGTCACGCAGGGAAAAGTGGTCGTGTGCCATGCACCAGCCGGGGCTCGAACCCGGATCAACGGCGTTTAAGGCCGCCCCTTTCACCGATTAAGGTACTGGTGCTCACGTCAGGCCGAACGCCTGACCCCCTACCTCGCCGCTTGGCCCGAGTGCGTTCCCCGTCGAGTCCGCTATGTTGAGCGTACCAGATATCGTAACTCCGATCACATCGGTACAAGGCCCAATAGAGCGCCAGCTTCGATGCGCTGCCGCAGCCCGCAAAATGGCTTAGGCAAGCGGGACAGAGGCGGCGAGAGACACACGCAAGGAACTAAGAAAAGAGAGACATCAGCAGGTAACTAGGAAAGAGTGAGAGACAAAAATCGAGAACTGATAACACCTGGCGGAAAGCTCTAAAAGAGAGAGACATGAACACCAAGCTGAGCTCGCTCCCGAGCGTCGACGGTCGCGGGGCGCCGCCCCATGGCTCCCCACTCCCCCCCGGCCCCCACATGCCCAGCGCCATGCAGGCGGTCGGCTGGGCGCTGCGCCC
Source organism: uncultured Solirubrobacterales bacterium (assembly GCA_963701215.1). Lineage (GTDB taxonomy): Bacteria > Actinomycetota > Thermoleophilia > Solirubrobacterales > Solirubrobacteraceae > Palsa-744. The sequence continues at coordinate 1,033,842 of OY969580.1, read as the reverse complement.
ACTGCCGTTCATGACGAGTGCCCGCAGGCGCTACGGGGACACCTTCACGCTGCGCATCCGCCACGGTCGCCCGTGGGTGTTTCTGAGTGACCCCGAGGACGTGGGGAAGGTGCTCACGATCAGCCCGGAGCTCGTGCGCGCCGGCGCAGGCGAGGCCAACGCGCTGCTCGGGCCGCTGCTCGGGCCGCGCTCGGTGATGCTCCTCGACGAGCCCGAGCACATGACCCACCGGCGCTTCCTGCTGCCCTCCTTCCACGGCGAGCGGATGCGTGCCTACGGGGAGATGATGGTCGAGGTCGCGCGCACGGAGATCGCGCGCTGGCCGGTGGGCGAGCCGTTCGCGCTGTGGCCACGGATGCAGGTGATCAGCAACGAGGTGGTCATGCGCGCAACCTTCGGCAGCACCGAGGGCGCGCAGATGAAGCGCCTGCGCGTGCTGCTGGGGCGCCTGACGGACTGGCTCAACGACTCCTCGCGCCTGACGCTGCTCGCCACGTTCGGCTCGCGCTGGCTGGCGCGCAACGCGCACTTTCGGGAGGTGCTCGCGCCCGTGGAGACAGCGCTGCTCGAAGAGGTGCGCCGCCGCCGACGCACCCCTGGCCGTCTGCAGGACGAAGGCATCCTGTCGCTGCTCGAGCAGGCCTACGATGAGAACGGCACGCCGATGACCGACCAGGAGCTGCGCGACGAACTGATCACGCTGCTCTCCGACGGGCCGACCGCGACCTCGCTGTCGTGGGCCTTCGAGCGCCTGCTGCGCCACCCCGAGAAGCTGGCCCGCCTACACGAGGAGGTGCTCGCGGGCGCGGAGGAGACCTACGTGGATGCGGTCGTCAAAGAGATCCTGCGCCTGTGCCCGGCGGTCCCGCTGGTGATGCGCGGCCTGGTCGAGCCAATGCACCTGGGCGGATACGAGATTCCCGCGGGCACGACGGTCGCGCCGTGCATCTACCTGGTCCACCATCGCGAGGACATCTATCCGCACCCCTTCGCTTTCCAGCCCGAGCGCTTCCTCAAAGCCCCGCCGGAGAACTACACGTGGCTCCCGTTCGGCAGCGGCGTGCGCCGCTGCGTTGCCGCGGCGTTCGCCCAGTTGGAGATGAAGCTGGTGATGCAGACGGTCCTCCAGGAGGTCGAGCTCGGGGCGGCGCCCTCCACCGGTTCACAGCGGGCGAGGAGGAGCTCCGTGGCTTTCGCTCCCGGCGACCAGGCGCCGGTGATCGTCAAGCGCCGCACGTCCGGGATGGCCAACGCGCCGACGCTCGCCGCGGCGTGAGCACCGAGGCGCACCGCGGCGTGGACGCCGCCGACGCTCACCGCGGGGAGGAACCCGATGCTCGCCCCGGGGACAACGCTGAGACCCGTTGCGGCGTGGGCGCCCACGCCAACCTGCTCGTCGTCGGCGCGGGCGCCAAGGCGACCGCACTCGCGGCGAAGATCCACGCACTCAACACCCTCGGCGCCGGGCCGTTCACGCTGACGATCGTCGAGGCGACCGAGCTGGCCGCATCGTGGTTGGGGCGCAATGGGATGACTTCGGGCGAGGAGCCGTTGGCGATCCCGCCGATCAAGGACATCGGCTTCCCCTACCAGAGCAGCAGGGCGTTCGGCGAGCTCGGCGAGGCGGTTGACCGCGCGATGATGCCGTTCACGTGGCAGCAGTACATGATCGGCAAAGGCGAGTACGCACGCTGGGTGAACGCGGGCTCGCCAGCTGTGCAGCACCGCGACTACGGTCGGTACCTCACGTGGGTCCTCTCACAGGCCACCGCGGGAGTGACGATCGTGCGCGGCCGCGTCACTCAGGTGTCGCTCCCCGAGCAGACAGAACGCTGGACGGTGGAGGTGATGGAGCCGTCAGCCCACGCGAAGACCGAGGGGTACCGGACAGCACCAGACGGATCGGCGACGTCGGGGCCCGCGGGTCGCAGGAGCTCGGAGCCTGTGAGCCGGCGCCAGTACGAGTGTGACGCGCTGGTGCTCACCGGCCCGGGCGTCCATCGCGCCCTCCCTCACGACGCCGCTGCCGCCGCGCGGATCTTCCACTGCGACAGCAGGCGCAGCGAGCTGGCGCGCATCCCCGTCGAGCGCAGCTGCGACATCGCGATCGTCGGCGGCGGCGAGAGCGCGCTCAGCGCGGTCGCCTTCCTGCGCGCCTTGCGCCCGGCGGCGCGGATGACGGTCTACACACCGATGCTGCCGCTGAGCCGCGGCGAGAGCTTCCTCGAGAACCGCGTCTTCTCAGATCCCGATGAGGTCGCGTGGAGCGCGCTCGACCTGCGGACTCGCCGCGACTTCGTCAAGCACTGCGACCGCGGCGTGTTCGACCCGGGGACGCTGGCGAGCATCGCCTACGACGACCGCTGCCGCTTCGTCACCGGTCGCGTGGTGCACGTCGGGGCGCGCGCGGATGGCAACGGAGACGACAACGACAGCGTGTACGTCGACTACGACGCAGCGGAGGGCCTCACGAGCGCCCGGCACGACTACCTCGTCAATTGCACCGGCTTCGACCTGGTGGAGCAGCTGCGTGGCCTCTTCTCCCCCGCGCTGCGGACTGAGATCGAGCGCCAGGCCGGACCGGTGTGGGGGCGTCCGCCAGACACGGAGGTCGCGATCGGGCGGTGCCTGGAGCTGGAGGGCCTACACCCGCGGCTGCACATACCGGGCCTGAGCGCGCTCAGTCAGGGCCCCGGGTTCGCGAACCTCGGCTGCCTCGGGCTGCTCGCCAACCGCGTGCTGCAGCCGCTCGTGAACGGCGGCGACAGGTCCAGTGTCCCTTGGGCGAACCACTCGCACAGAGCGCGGGTCGCGCGGCGGCCTGACGATCTGCCAGTGGCATCCCGTCTACCGCGCTGAGGAGGTGCGACTAGGACGAGCCCTCCGAGTACGTCGGCTCGACCCGCCCCGGGAACAGCTCGGGCAGGCCGTCGCTCACCCGGTCGGGGAACTGCGGCGGGCGCTTCTCGAGGAATGAGGTGACCCCCTCGCGCGCGTCGGCGGAGCGACCGCGCGCGAACATCGCGCGCGAGTCGGCGCGGTGGGCCTCCATCGGATGCGCCGCGCCCAGCCCGCTCCACAGCAGCCGCCGCGCGAGCGCCACCGACACCGGCGCGGTGTGCTCGGCGATCTCCTGCGCCAGGGCGCGCGCCACGTCGAGCAGCTCGCCCTCGGGGTGCACGCTGCGCACGAGGCCGCCGGCGAGCGCCTCCTGCGCGGTGAACACCCGCCCGCTCGCGACCCACTCCATCGCCTGGCTGATCCCCACGAGGCGCGGCAGGAACCAGCTCGAGCACGCCTCGGGCACGATGCCCCGGCGCGTGAAGACGAAGCCGATGCGCGCCCCCTCGGCCGCCAGGCGGATGTCCATCGGCAGCGTCATCGTGATGCCGACGCCGACCGCCGGCCCGTTGATCGCCGCGATCACCGGCTTGACGGACTCGAAGATCCGCAGCACCACCCGGCCGCCCCCGTCGCGGGGGACCTCGCCCTCCGGGCGCTCGCCGTAGTCGAAGGTGGCACCGCCCTCACCGAGGTCCATGCCGGCGCAGAAGCCCCGCCCCGCCCCGGTGACGATGACGACGCGAACGTCGTCGTCGCGGTCGGCGCGCTCAAACGCCTCGATCAGTTCGGCGCCCATCCCTTCGGTGAATGCGTTCAGGCGGTCGGGCCGGTTGAGCGTGATCGTCAGCACGCGGTCGGCGACCTCGTAGCCGATGTTCTCGAAGTCCATTGCGGCAGATCCTCCCGGTCGGATTGCGGACGGTCAGTGGCCCTCAGCGCTGCCCGACCACCCCTCGGCTGCACTGCCCGACCGCCCGCGAGCGGTCGTGTCGAGCAGCGACCCACCCTACCGGCCTCACCGCCCGGACGGTGGTGGGCGGCCTCACCGCCCGGACGGTGGGGGCCTCACCGCCCGCCAGGCGGTGTGAGCTCAGCTCCCGTAGGCGAGCGCCGGACGGCGCGCCCCGGGCGTCTCCGCGCGCGGCGCCCCGCGCCGGCCGGTGACGATCACACGTCCGCCGCGCGCGGGCACCAGCGTGATGTGGTGCACCTTCACCCGCTCGGAGCGGGCGCTCGGGGCCCGCAGCGAGACCCGCTCGAGCACCGTGCGCACGATCGCGCGCATCTCCATCATTGCGAAGCTCGCCCCCACGCAACGGCGCGCGCCGCCGCCGAACGGGATGAACGTGTACTGCGGCGGGCTGCCCTCCAGGAAGCGCTCCGGGCGGAACGCGCTCGCGTCCGCGAACGCGCCGGAGTGCTGCACGATTTCGATCGAGGGCATCACCGTCGCCCCCGCCGGCAGCAGGTGGCCGGCGACTTCGACCGGCGCGGAGAGCTTGCGCCACACCGCGTCGATCACCGGGCGCACGCGCAGCGTCTCGTTGAGCACCGCCTCCAGGTAACGCTCCTCCTGCCCTTCCTCCAGCTCACGCTGCAGGCGGGCGTACGCGGCGGGGTGGCGCAGCAGCCGCTCAAAGCACCACGCCAGCGCCGTCGTCGTCGTCTCGTGGCCAGCAACCAGCAGCGTGATCAGGTGGTCACGCAGATCCTCGTCGGAGAGGCCCTGCCCGTCCTCGTCGCGCGCGGCAAGTAGCAGCGACAGCACATCCTCGCGGCCCGTGGGGCTCGCACGGTGGGCGGCGATCTCCTCGTAGAGCAGCCGGTCCACCTCGGGCATCAGCCGCAACGTGGAGAGGCGTCGCACCGCCGGGTGGTCGATCAGGTGCGGGTAGGCCCACACGATCCACATCTCCACGACGCCGACCTGCGTGATGCGACGCAGCAGCGTCCGCAGGCGTGCGAGGCGCCGCTCGTCGCTGACGCCGACCACGGTGCGCAGGATCACCTCCAGCGTGATCGCCTGCATCCGCGGGCGGATCGGGAACTCGCGCCCCACCGGCCAGCGGTCGACCTCCGCCGCGGCGATCTCCGCGACCCGCTCGCCGTAGGCGCGCACGGCCTCGCCGTGGAACGACGGGCTCACCAGCCGCCGGTGGCGGATGTGGCGCTCGCCGTCGAGCGTGAGCAGCGAGTTGCGGCCCACGATCGGGCCCATCACCGCGTTGGCCTCCCCCGCGCGGAGCACCTCGCGGTCGCCGGTGAACACTTCTCTGATCGCCTCCGGCTGCGTCACCACGACCACGTCGCCGATGCCCAGCGGGCGCAACGTGAACGTGGGGCCGTAGCGCCGCTTGCAGTAGCGCGAGAGCGCCCCCGGGTAGACCGCCCACAGGGCGGACTGCGCCAGGCGCGGCAGCCGCGTGCCGGGGGGCAGGCTCGGCTGGCGCGTCACAGTGCTCGCCTCAGCAGCCACGCCCACATCTTGGCAGAGCGTACAACCGTCCACCGTGAGGAAGCTCCGCCCCCCAAGGGGGCTCCGCCGAGCGGCGTTCGTGTGGCGAGACGGGGCAGGTTCAAAAGGCCGACGCGAGGCCGACAAGCAGTACCGTAGGAGACGAAGACCCCGGAACGGTCCCTGTGCAGCCCCCTTGGGGCAGGCCAAACCGCCGGGGTTTCGTTCGTCTCGGCCCACTTCGCGGCTTGCTAGGCACTACTCCGCTTCGTTAACCCACCAGCTCCAGCAGCGGCTCGCACAGCGCCGGCGGGGCGACGAGGATGCCCCACGGAAGGTCCTCGTGCTCGGACAGCTCGAGCACACGCAGGCCCGCGCGTTCGCAGATGAGCGCGCCGGCGGCGATGTCCCACTGCTTGACCGTACGCTCGAAGTACGCGTCGTAGCGCCCAGCGGCTGTCCAGGTGAGGTCAAGCGCGGCGCTGCCGAAGCGGCGGATGTCGCGCACGCGGGAGACCAGCCGGTCGAGCACGCGCCCCTGCGCGGCGCGCACGCGAGCGTCGTAGGCGAGTCCGGTCGCGACCATCGCGGTGGCGAGCTCCTCACCGCCGGGGCTCGCCGGCCGGCCCTCCCCCAGCTCAACCGTCCCTCGCGGCCCGACGAGCGTGGCACGGCCGTGCCGGGTGGCGCTGAACAGCTCCTCGCGGTTGGGGTCGTATACGGCGCCGGCGAGCACGCCGTCCCGATCGCGCACGGCGACGCTGACACACCACTGGGGGATGCCAAACAGGAAGTTGACGGTCCCGTCGAGCGGGTCGACGATCCAGCTGAGCCCGCTCGTGCCCTCCACATGGTCGCCCTCCTCCCCTAAGAAGCCGTCACCGGGGCGACGCGCGGCCAGCAGCTCGCGGATCGCGCGCTCGGAAGCGAGGTCGGCCTCGCTCACCAGGTCGGTGGGGGTGCTCTTGCTACTCACCTGCCGCTCGGCGCCGTGGCGCACGCGCTCGGCCAGCAGCGCGCCCGCGCTCCTCGCAGCCTCGACCGCCACCTCCAGCAGCTCCTCGGCCGGCGCCTCCACCCGCAACGGCTCCACCTGCGGCGCTTCGGCGTGGCGAGCGTGAGCGTCGCTCACGAGAACTCGGGCGGGCGGTGCTGCGCCCAGGGGCGCTCGGCCTCAAGCTGCCCAGCGAGCGAGAGCAGCGTCGCCTCGTCGTTCGGGCGCCCTACGAGCTGCACCGCGCGGGGCAGGCCGTCGGCTGCGAACCCGGCGGGCACCGAGCACGCGGGCTGGCCGGTGAAGTTCCAGCACGCGGCGTAGGGCACAGTCGCGGACGCCTCGACCGTCGTCCTCAGCCACCCCCGGCCCTCGCGGGCGCCGATCCTCGGCGCCGGTGCCGGGGTCACGGGCGTCAGCAGCACGTCGTGGTCGGTCAGCGGCTCGTTCAGCCGCGCGGCGTACGCCGCTTTGCGCCTCAGCGCCCAGTCGACCGCGCCCGGCGGCAGCACGCCCCCGAGGCGGGCGAGCGCACGAATGCGGCGTTCCAAGCGCTCGGGGTGAGCGAACGTGGCGGCCTCCTCGTGGATGGAGCGCAGGTAGATCGCGGTGAACTCCGGTGCCGGCGCCAGCGGGCCGTGGTCCACCTCTCGCTCGCTCACCTCGTGCCCGAGCCTCCACAGCAGCGCCACCGTCTCCTCCAGCGCCTCGCGGTTCTCCCGGTGCAGCTTCGTCAGCGGCGAAGGCGGCAACCTGCTCGACACCGCGATCCGTAGCGGCCGCGCGCCGCCCGACGACGATGCAGACCCGCCCGTTATCTGCGCTCCCGTCTGTTCGAGCGCGCCCAGGAACGAGCTCGGGGGCACCACCGGCGCGTCGGGGTCCGGCGGGCCGTCGGCGATCGCGTCGTAGAACAGCGCGGTGTCGCGCACCGAGCGCGCCAGCACGCCGTTGACGACCAGGCCGTGCCACGCGCCCACGTGCGGCGCCAGCGGCACCCGCCCGCGCTGGGTCTTCAACCCGAACAGGCCGCAGTAGGCGGCCGGAAAGCGGATCGAGCCCCCGCCGTCGCCCGCGAACGCCGCGCCCACCAGGCCGGCGGCTACAGCCGCCGCGCTGCCGCCGCTCGAACCACCGGGGCTGTGCTCCGAACTCCACGGATTGCGCGTCACCCCCCACGTGGGGGACTCCGTCCAGGGGAAGGCGCCCAGCTCGGGCATGTGGGTCTTGCCGATCAGCACGGCCCCCGCCGCGCGTGCGCGGCGCACGATCTCCGAGTCCTCGCGCGCGGGCTCGCCGTAGGCGTTCGTGCCGAACGTGCTCAGCTCCCCCGCCACGTCGAATTCGTCCTTCACCGCAATCGGCACCCCCAGCAGCGGCCGTCGATCCCCAGCGGCGCGGCGCGCGTCGGCCTGGTCGGCCTCCATCCGTGCCCGCTCCCGGAAGACCACGCGAAACGCGTTCAGCTTCCCGTCCAGGCGCTCGATGCGCTCCAGGTACACCTCCAGCAGATCGCGAGCCGTCAGCTCCCCGGAGGCGATCAGCTCCGCCTGGCGCGCGATTCCGGCGAAGGCGAGGTCGGCGGCATCCATCGGCGCAACGCTAGCGGATGTGTCCGCGTAGGCGCCGCCGCCGCAGACCGTAAGATCGTTGCAAAGCGCTCAAGCGGCGCTCGGAGGGGTCTGCAAGCAATCACGAAAGGGGAGCATCCGTGCCGTATCCCGTCACGTTCGAAGCCGACTATGTCGAGCGGCGCAACCGCCTGACGACTTTCTTCCGCCTGATCCTCGCCATCCCGGTCGCGATCTGGCTTGCCCTGTACGCGATCGTGGCGGACGTCGCGATCCTGATCGCGTGGTTCGCGATCGTCTTCACCGCGCGCTACCCGCAGGGACTGTACGACTTCGTCGCGGGGTACACCCGCTTCGTCACGAGGGTCACCGCGTACGCCTCGCTGCTGTGCGACCCCTACCCCGCCTTCGGCGGCTCCGACGATCCCGCCTACCCGGTGCGCCTGGAGTTCGCCGGCCCCCTGGAGCACTACAGCCGCCTGAAGACGCTATTTCGCATCATCCTCGCAATCCCGATCATGATCCTGCGCTATGTGATGGAACTGCTGCTCAAAATCGGCGCTGTCGCCGCCTGGGTCGTGATCCTTGTGATCGGGAAGATGCCACGCGGACTGTTCGACGTGATGGTGCTGGCAAACTCCTACATGGCGCGCAGCGACTCCTACCTCTACCTGCTGACCGAGACCTACCCGCCCTTCCAGGACGAGCAGACGCGCGCGGCGGGAACCTCCGGTCCATCCGCGTTCGAACCGCCCGCAGTCACCTGAGGTCGCCGGCGCACGCAGAAGCGGGTGGGCGATCACGGGGCGTGCTCGTCCACCGAGTGTTACTTCACGATCGTAAAGCTCAGCGACTTCGGCGCAGAGCGCGCTCCGGCAGAGTTGGTGGCCGTAATCACAAGCGCGTAGCTCCCTGGCTTGAGCCTGTTTACGGGCGAGATGCGTCCCTGGAACGCCACCTCGTTGGTGGCACTGTGGCCTGTGAAGGTGAGCGTGCCCGCCGTCACGATGCGCGTGCAGGCGGGCTTGCGGCGATTCTTCTCGGTCTGCGTGACGCACTTGCCGCCTGCCTTGCGGCCGCTGACGCTTTGGGTGAAGCTGAAAGTCACAGCGGCCTGCTCGTTGAGCTGAAACGAGAAGGTCGTGCCGGTCGGTGTCTTTGCTCGACTGATGCGGGCGAGCTGATTGCCCTCGCGCCATCTCGTCGTGGATTGGCTTGCGTCCTGCACCGCAGGAGAAGGCAGGGGCGTCTCGCTCGGTACCGATGGCGAGGTGGAGGTGGTTTGGGTCGGCGTGGTGGTAGTCGATTCGGTCGTGGAAACCACGCCTCGGGCTTCAGTCGTCAACGTCTGGTCGGCGCCGTAGACCACTCCGCCGGAGTTTTCCGCGACCAGCCGGAAGTGGTAGGTCGTTCCCGGCGCAAGCCCGCCGATGGCGGCGGCGAGCGGACTCGGGCTGCTGGAGGGGCCAATGGGCTGGGTGGCAGTGGAGGCTCCGTAGGCCGTGCTCGTCCCGTACTGGAAGTACGCCGTGCTCGAGCCTCCGGCACCGAGGGTTCCGTTGAGCGTCGCTCCGCCTTCGCCGACGCCCGTCGCCGCGCCCGTGGTTGGGGTGGGCGGGTCGACGAACACCCACGCCGCGCCCCTGCACCCGTTGTCGCGCCAAGCGCCGATCATCCCCGTGTCACCGTCGGCGGAGAGCGCGACGTTTGTGCCGAATTCGCCTTCTCCGGCCTCTCCCCCACCGGTGAACTTTTCGCCCTGCTGAGTCCAGGTGGAGCCCGAGCGCGTGAACAGCCACGCCGCGCCCCTGGTGCCGTTGTTGTTGAGCCCGCCGATCAGCGCCGTGTCGCCGTCGGCGGACAGCGCCACGGTTACGCCGAACCTGCCTTCCCCGGTCTCGCCCGTGCCCTCGTTGGCGCAGCTGCCGGTGCAGTCGCCGACCAGCTTTTCGCCCTGCTGGGTCCAGACACCGTCCGAGCGCGTGAACACCCACGCCGCGCCCTTGCTGTTGTCGTCGTCCCAGCCGCCGACCATCGCGGTGTCGCCATCTCCGGAGAGCGCGACACTGGTGGCGAACTTGCCCTCTCCGGTCTCGCCGGTGCCCTCGTGGGCGCAGCTGCCGGTGCAGTCGCCGACCAGCTTTTCGCCCTGCTGGGCCCAGGCGCCGTCCGAGCGCGTGAACACCCACGCCGCGCCCTCGCCGCTGTAGTGATCGTTGCCGGGGTGTTCGTTGTCGTCGTTCCAGGCGCCGATCAACGCCGTGTTGCCGTCGGCCGACAGCGCGACCATTGTGCCGAACATGCCCTCTCCGGTCTCGCCGGTGCCCTCGTGGGCGCAGCCGCCGGTGCAGTCGCCGACCAGCTTTTCGCCCTGCTGGGCCCAGGTGGAGCCCGAGCGCGAGAACACCCAGGCGGCCCCGTACCAGTCGTTGTCGCGGAAGCCGCCGATCAGCGCGGTGTTGCCGTCGGCCGACAGCGCGACGTTGTAGCCGAACCAGGCGTTGTAGATCTCGCCCGTGCCCTCGTTGGCGCAGCCGCTGGTGCAGTCCCCGACGAGCTTTTCGCCCTGCTGAGTCCAGATGCCGTCCGAGCGGGTGAACACCCACGCCGCGCCCTTGCCGAATAGGCCGCCATTGTCGCCCGGAGCGCCGATCAGCGCCGTGTTGCCGTCGGCCGACAGCGCCACGCTCACGCCGAACCCGTCTTCGCTGGTCTCGCCCCTGCCGGTGAGCTTCGGCCCCTGCTGGCTCCACACCCCGCCCGAGCGCGTGAACACCCATGCCGCGCCGGCGTCGTCATTGTCGCCGGGGCCGCCGATCAGCGCCGTGTTGCCGTCGGCGGAGAGCGCAACGTATACGCCGAACTGGCTGTTGCCCTCTTCGCCGCCGGTGAGCTTCTGCCCCTGCTGACTCCACGCCCCGGCCGAGCGCGTAAACGCCCACACCCCACCGGTGGCGGTGTCGTCCTCGGGCCCGCCGATCAGCGCCGTGTCGCCGTCTTCGGACAGCGCCACGCTGTAGCCGAATTCGCCTTCTCCGCTCTCGCCCCCGCCCGTGAGCTTCTGCCCCTGCTGACTCCACGCCCCGGCCGAGCGTGTGAACACCCACACCGCACCCACGCCGCTGTTGTCGGCAGGACCGCCGATCATCGCGGTGTCGCCATCTTCGGCGAGCGCAACGCTGGTGGCGAACTTGCCTTCTCCGACCTCGCCGGTGCCCTCATTGGCGCAGCTGGCGGTACAGTCACCGACGAGCTTTTCGCCTTCCTGGCTCCAGGTGGAGCCCGAGCGCGCGAACACCCACGCCGCGCCCGCCCCGCCGTTGTCGGCAGGCCCGCCGACCATCGCGGTGTCGCCGTCGGCGGAGAGCGCGACCACCGTGCCGAACTTGCCTTGTCCGGTCTCGCCGGTGCCCTCGTTGGCGCAGCCGCCGGTGCAGTCGCCGACGAGCGTTTCGCCCTGCTGGCTCCAGGTGGACCCCGAGCGCGCGAACACCCACGCCGCGCCCGCGCCGCCGTTGTCGGCCAACCCGCCAATCAGCGCGGTGTCGCCGTTTTCGGACAGCGCCACGCTGGAGCCGAATTCGCCTTCTCCGGTCTCGCCCGTGCCCTCGTCGGCGCAGCCCCCGGTGCAGTCCCCGACGAGCTTTTCGCCCTGCTGGCTCCAGGTGGACCCCGAGCGCGCGAACACCCACGCCGCGCCCGCGCCGCCGTTGTCGGCCAACCCGCCGATCAGCGCCGTGTTGCCGTCGGCGGATAGCACGACGCTCTCGCCGAATGCGCCTTTTCCGATCTCGCCCGTGCCGGTGAGCTTTTCGCCCTGCTGGGTCCAGGTGGACCCCGAGCGCGCGAACACCCACACCGCGCCCACGCCGCCTTCGTTGGTCGCGCCGCCGTTGTCGCCCGGCCCGCCAATCAGTGCGGTGTTGCCGTCGGCGGAGAGGGCGACACTGTGCCCGAATTCGCCTTCTCCGATGTGGTCGAACAGGGTTTCTCCGGCGTGGCCCGTGCCGTTGAGCTTTCCGCCCTGCTGGGTCCAGGTGGACCCCGAGCGCGTGAATATCCACGCCCCCCCGGCTTCATTGTTGTTCCGAATGGCGTAGCGCGCGCCGATCAACGCAGTGTCGCCATCTGCTGACAGCGCCACGCTGTAGCCGAACCGGCCGCTTGCGATTTCGCCCGCGCCGGTGAGCTTTTCGCCCTGCTGGATCAACGGGTCGATCCGCAACGGGTACGCGGCGCCGCGGTCATCGACGCGGATCAGCACATGCCCGTGGGCGAGCTGCAACCAGGAGCGCAGCACGCGCCCGCGCGCGTCGGTGGCGACCAGGCCGCTGTAGCGAAGCGCGGCGCCCCGGCCGGTGAGCAGCACCGAGCCGTCCCACAGTCGTGCGGCGAGGTTGCCGGAGAGAGCCAGCGAGAGCGTCAGCGGCCCGGCGGCGGCCCGGGGGCGAGCCGCGACGTCAAAGCCCTGCTCGATCCCCAACGGGCCATTCGCATACCACTCCGTGAGCGCTCCGTGCGCGTAGCTGACACGGTTGGCGCCGGCGCGCGGCGGGGCAGACCCCACCGGCTGGGGCGCGCTTGCATAGCCGTACGCGGAGAGCCTCATGCCGAGCCGCGCCCTGCCGGAGGCGACCGTGACGCCACCGCGCGAGAAGCCGGCGCGCAGATGCTGCGCGGGGTTGAGGGCCTGCAGGGCCGTTACGTGATACGCCGGGTCGTCGTGCCCCAGCGCTGCTGACACAGGCCCCTGAGCAGCTGCGGGGAGACTCTGGAGGCCGGCATGCGAAAAGCGGTGGGCTCGCACGCGTGTGGCGCCTCCGGAGCGCCTACCGGGAAAGCTCTCGTGCACCGCTGTTCCGACGGCCAGCGCCAACAGCGCGGCCGCGAGCAGCAGCGGCCACGAGCCCAGCGTCTGAACCCGCAGCACACGGCGAGCGTTCACCGCGAGGGCTGGCGCAGACCGTGGAGGGCCTGCCGGCCCGAGCTTCACGGTCCCCACTGATCGTGCCTCCACTGTCCCCGATCCTCCCCTGTCCGTCACCCCCTACGAAGGGAAGTCTGTCAGATCTGGCGTCGACTCGAGCGCTTTGCAGATCTCCGAGCTCACATCGACAGACGGGCGACAGATCTCGTGCTGTACCGCGGTGTTCTCGCGCTCATCGACGCACAGCCCGCGGAGGTCAGACCGGAGTGATCGGGTTGCGCTTCGTCGGCCACTCCCGGCAGCGCCCGGCCGCCAAAGCGAAGCGGCGGATCAGCTCGGCGCGCAACTCGTCGGGCTGGATGACTGCGTCCACGACCAGCTCTGAGGCGAGGTGCAGGATGTCGATGTCCGCGGCGTACTCAGCGCGCAACCGCTCGGTCTCGGCAGCGCGCTCCGTCTCGTCCTCGAGCGCCTGCAGCTGGTTGTAGTAGACCGCATTGATCGCCGCCTGGGGGCCCATCACCGCGATCGAGGCACTCGGCAGCGCCAGGCAGCAGTCGGGGTCGAAGGCGGGACCGGCCATCGCGTAGAGACCCGCGCCGTACGCCTTGCGCACCACGACCGAGATCTTCGGGACGGTCGCTTCGGAGACCGCACTGATCATCTTCGCGCCGTGGCGGATGATGCCCTGGCGCTCGACCTGAGTGCCGATCATGAAGCCGGGGACGTCGGCGAGGAACAGCAGCGGGACGTTGAAGGCGTTGCACGTCCAGATGAACCGCGCGGCCTTGTCGGCGGAGTCGCCGAACAGCACACCGCCCTTGACCCGCGGCTGGTTGGCGACGATCCCCACCGGCTGGCCCTCCAGGCGCGCGAAGCCGACGATCAGCTCCTTCGCCCAGCGCGCGTGGATCTCCATGAACGAGCCCCCGTCCACCAGCGCGTCGAGCAGCAGCAACATGTCGAATGGCTTGTTCTCATCAGCCGGGATCAGCTCGCCGAGCGGGGTCTGTGAGGCCGGGGCGAACGAGGCTGCGGAACGCCCCGCGGCGAGGCTGGCGTTGGAGGAGGAGCCCGAGGGTCCAGCGGAGGAGTCGGCCTCACCACCTGCAGACCCGGCGACGGGCGGGTCCTGCGTGGGCGGGTGGGATTCCCAATCATTCGGCAGGTAGGAGAGGTAGCGCACCGCCGCGTCGAGGCCCTCCTCGTCGCTGCCCACGAGCAGGTGCCCGCAGCCGCTCACACCCGTATGCATCCGCGCGCCGCCCATCTCCTCGAGGGTCACGTTCTCCCCGATCACCATCTGCGCCATCCGCGGCGAGCCGAGGTACATCGAGGCGTTGCCGTCGCGCATGATCACGAGGTCGCAGAACGCGGGTATGTAGGCGCCGCCGGCAGCGGAGGGCCCAAAGAGCACGCACACCTGCGGTACGAGGCCAGAGAGCTGCACCTGGTTGTAAAAGATCCGCCCCGCCCCCCGCCGGCCGGGGAACATCTGCACCTGATCGGTGATGCGCGCCCCCGCGGAGTCCACGAGGTAGATCATCGGGATCCGCAGCTGCAGGGCCCGTTCCTGCACGCGCAGGATCTTCTCCACCGTCTTGGGGCCCCACGAGCCCGCCTTCACGGTCGGGTCGTTGGCCATCAGCGCAACCGGGCGCCCGTCGATCCGCCCCAGGCCCGTGACCACCCCGTCGGCGCCGAGGCCGTCCTCCTGCCAGTTGGCGAGCAGCGCCTCCTCGGCGAACGAGTCGGGGTCGAGCAGCCAGGCCACGCGCTCTCGCACCGGCAGCTTGCCCTGCTCCTTCGCCTTCTCGTGGTGGCGCTCGGGGCCGCCTGCGAGGGCGCGCTTCCTCGCGCCGGGCAGGGCACTCACGGACGCGGGAGCCCTCTACTGCAACGCGGGCGCCCTCCGCAAGGGGGGAGTCCCTCGCTCACGGACGCGGCAGTCCCCTGTACCGGTGGTGGCGCCGCCGGCCGCGCGCGAGGTTGCGTTCGTGGCGCGCCTGCTGGCGCGCTTCGACGAGCTGGAGGTCCGAGGCCGGCCCGAACAGGCGCCAGGCGTCGCGCACCACCGGCAGCATCGTCACGCCGATCACCCACCCGGGCCAGAAGTCGGTCTGGTGGTGGGTGCCGGTGAGAAACCAGACGCCCACGGCCAGCAGCGACACGCCGACCGCGCCGCCCGCCTCCTGCCCCAGGCGGCGACGCAGGTGCGACTTGCGCTTGACCAGCGCGAGCTTGACCGAGGTCGAGCTGACCGGCAGGTCGGCCCGCAGCGCGTCGACGTCCGCGCGCGTGGAGGCACTGTAGGCCTGGCCGACGCGCTCCTCGAGCTCCTCGGAGGTGAGCCGCCCCGCGCCCGCGTGCTCGCGCAGCTCATCGATCAGCTGCTCGCGCTCGTCGTCCGCGACACGCAGGCTCGACAGGTCGCCCATGCCTGAAAGGTTAGCCCTCCTGGCCGGCGGCGTCGCTCAGTGCCTACCTACAGCGCCGGGTTCGGCCGCGGCTCGTCCCCCGAGTAGTCGTAGAAGCCCGTTCCCGACTTGCGCCCGTGCCAGCCCGCCGCGAGCATCTTGCGCAGCATCGGCGGGCACGCGAAGCGCCGTTCGGCGAACTCCTCGAAGAGCACGTCGCAGATCGCGCCGAGCGTGTCGAGGCCGACGAAGTCCGCGAGCGTCAGCGGGCCCATCGGGTGCCCGGCGCCGGCGCGCATCGCCTCGTCGATCTCGTGCACCGAGCCGACCTGCTCTTCCAGGGCACGCATCGCGTCGAGCATGTAGGGGACGAGCAGGCGGTTGACGATGAACCCGGCTTTGTCGCGCGTGGGGATCGCGAGTTTGCCCTCGGAGCGCACGAACTGCAGGGCGGTCTCGAGCGTCTCCCCCGAGGTGGTCACGCAGCGCACGACCTCGACCAGCTTCATGACCTGGGCGGGGTTGAAGTAGTGCAACCCCACGAACTGCGATCCGCGAGCGGTGCAGGCAGCCTGGTCAACGACCGCCAGCGAGGAGGTGTTGGTCGCGAACACCGCCTCGGGCTTGACGATCTCGTCGAGCTCCCGCCACATCTCGAGCTTCAGCGGAAGGCTCTCGGTGATCGCCTCGATCACGAGGTCGCACTCCGCCAGGTCGCGGTAGTGCACGGTCCCGTGGATGCGCCCGCGCACCGCGTCGGCGTCCTCCTGGGTGCTCTTACCCCGCTCGACCGCGCGCGCGAGCTGCTTCTCGATCTTGCCAAGCCCCTTTGCGAGCGTGGGCTCGTCGACCTCGCGCAGCGCGACCTCGTAGCCGGACTGCGCGGCGACCTGCGCGATGCCGTGGCCCATCTGCCCGGCTCCGAGCACGCCCACTCTCTCGATCTGCTGCGCCATCCTGACCTCCACTCGTCTTTTTCGTTCAGGGAGCGGGAGCCTACCGGGAAGAATTCGCGCCGCGGTGGAGTCCCCGTTATGTAAAGCCCCGAACAGAGGAGACGTTGCCATGTTCACCCGAAGGCGCCTGTCAACCACGATTGCGGCCGCGCTCGCGTGCGCGGCGTTCACGCCGGGGGCCGCCTCGGCGTTCGACCACCCGTTCATCGGGCAGTTCCACACGCTCACCTCACTCGGCAGCACCGTGCCGGCCAACGGGGACGTGAACCCCTACGGGATCGTCACGGTCCCCCAGAGCGAAGGCGCGCTCGTGCGCGGGGACACCCTGGTCAGCAACTTCAACGACGAAGAAAACCTCCAGGGCACGGGCACCACGATCGTGCAGATCAGCCCCGCGGGGAGCCTCTCGCTGTTCGCCACGATCGACCCCTCGACGCTGCCCGGCCCGTGCCCCGGAGGGGTGGGGCTGACGACCGCGTTGGCGTTGCTGCCGGACGGGTTCGTGGTGGTGGGGAGCCTGCCCACCAGCAACGGCCAGGCGGCCACCGCCCAGGCGGGCTGCCTGATCGTGCTCGACAGCGCAGGCCACGTGGTGCAGACGATCTCCGGGCCCCCGATCAACGGCCCGTGGGACATGACCTCGGTCGCGCAGGGCGACAGCGCGACACTGTTCGTGACCAACGTCCTGAACGGTACGGTCGCCTCTGGCGAAACACCCACCGACGGGGGAACCGTCGTACGCATCCGCGTACGTGTCGGCGAACACATGGGCGGCCACTTCGGAAACAGCTTCGGTGAGCACGTGGGCGCTCACTTCGGAAACGACTTCGGCGACCACACGCGACCCGGGCTGCGGGTGGTGGGCATCGAAACGATCGCCGAAGGCTTCCCCGAGCGCACCGACCCGGCGGCGCTCGTGGTTGGTCCCACCGGAGTGGGACTCGGCGAAGAAGACACGCTGTACGTGGCCGACACCCAGGGCAACCGGATTGCCGAAGTCCCCGACGCGCTGTACCGCCAGACGCCGCTCGGCGAAGGCGCGACCACGGTCGCCACCGGCGGCTACCTGAACAACCCGCTTGGGCTGACGATCGCCCCCAACGGCGACATCCTCACCGCCAACGCCAACGATGGGAACCTCGTCGAGACGACCCCCGTTGGCGCGGAGTTCCAGCCCTTCGACACTGGGGCGGAAGCAGGCGGGCTGTTCGGGCTCACCGTGGCACCCCACAACCAGGGGGTGCTGTTCGTAAACGACTCCAACAATACGCTGGACCTACTGCACTGACCCTCCGAAAAGCAGGGCGGTGGGGTGGGGCTGCGACGCCCCACCCCACCGCCGGAGTACGCTTGCAGACGTGCCCACCGACCAGGACTTCGACCTCTCCGCGGCCGGCCTGCGCGCGGACGGAACCGATCTTCAGATCTCCGTCGAGGTGCTGGCCAGCAAGCTCGAGCAGTCGCTGCCCGGGTTCGCCCACGTGGAGCGCCACGGCGGCGGCCTGCTGGGGCGCGGCGAGAAGCGCGTCAAGCGCCTGCGCGTGGAGCTCGGCGGGAACTGCTACCAGCTCGATGTCGCCGGGGATCGCGTCGAAGGCTTCCGCGAGCGCCAGGTCGGCGGCATCTCGATCAAGCGCGAGCCGCTCGACCCCAGCGTCTGGGTGGCCGCCCTGACGAGCGATCTGCGCGCGGAGGCGGAGCGCAGCGGCGAGGCACGTACGGCGCTCGAGCGTCTGCTGGGGTGAGCGTGACCGCACGCGAAGCCGATCCACAGGAGCCGCCCGAGTCGCTCGCCGAAGAGCGCGAGCAGGAGCTCTCGCAGGAGCGCATCGAACGGGGCGGGATCACCGTCGCCGCCGAGCGGCGCCTGAGTGAGCTGCGCGAGCACGGCGGCCTGTTCACATCGGACCTGTCGATCAACGGGTGGGCGCTCTGCCACCAGCTCGGGCTGCGACCGCTGTCGCAGGTGATGGGCAGCTCGATCTACCAGATGGGCTACCAGAGCTCGTGGGGCCAGGGCTACGACCCCTTCGGCGGCACGTACATGTTCGAGCTCGACACGCTCTCGCAGGCGCTCAACGAGGTGCGCTCGCGGGCGCTCGGACGGCTGGCCGAGGAGGCCCAGCACGTCGGCGCCGACGCCGTCGTGGAAGTGGAGACGCGCGCCGGTGAAAGCAACCTGGAAACGGGGTCGGGGTCGGTCACGCTCGAACACACGGTCTTCGGCACCGCGGTGAGCCGCGGCGAGCGAACGTCCGAGAGCGGCCAACACGGGCGCTCACGTCCGGTGCTCACGGAGCTGTCGGTGGCCGATTTCTCCAAGCTCGTGCGGGCCGGCTTCGAGCCGCTCGGGATCGTCGCGTGGAGCTCGGTGTTCTTCACGGGCTACGCCTTCGGCCCGGGGTTCGCCTCCGGGGGGATGCTGACCGTGGGCGCGATGGAAAACTTCGAGCTGCGGGAGTTCACGCAGGCGTTCTACAACGCGCGCGAGACTGTCATGGCGGAGCTGAACGCGCAGGCGACCGCGCTCGGCGCCTCCGGAGTCGTCGGCGTGCGGATCGGCCACCGCGCGGTGCCCCACACACTGCAGGGAGGGATGAACAGCCGCACGCGCAACGGGCTGATGGTGACCTTCAATGCGATCGGCACGGCGATCCGCCAGTCCGAGGAGGCCACCATCTACCCCCCCGAGACGACCATCGACCTGACGACCTGAGCAGACCCATCCGTCCCCGAAACAACCGCGACCTCACCACCTGAACAGACCACCAACCCCAAGACACGCGACCCGCCACCCCAACGAAGGAGCCCGCCACCGATGAGCAGCAGCGAGCAGGAGACCAGCTACGACCCGACCTCCCTGGAGGGAGTCCCCGAGGCGGGCCGCGCGCGCCTGCAGCAGAACCGCGCGGGGCTTTTCACCTCCGACCTGAGTGTCAACGAGTTCCTGCTGATCAAGCAGGCCGGCTTCGACCCGGTGGGACTGGTGGTGGGCAGCTCGATCTACCACATCGGCATCCAGATGGCGGGGTGGAAGAAAAGCCAGGAGCTGAAGGTGCTCTCCGAGGCGATGTACGGAGCGCGCCAGCTCGCGATGACGCGCATGGAGGAGGAGGCCGACCAGCTCGGCGCAGACGGGGTCGTAGGGGTGCGCCTGGACATCGGCCGCTACGAGTGGGGCCAGGACATGGCGGAGTTCATCGCGATCGGCACCGCGGTCAAGCACCGCGAAGGGGTCATGCACCGCGCCCCCAACGGCCGGCCGTTCACGAGCGATCTGTCAGGCCAGGACTTCTGGACGCTGCTGCGCACCGGGCACCGCCCGGTGGGGATGGTGATGGGTAGCTGCGTCTACCACGTCGCCCACCGCGGGATGCTCCAGTCGATGGCCCAGACGGGACGCAACGTCGAGCTCGCGAACTTCACCCAGGCGCTGTACGACGCGCGCGAGCTCGCGATGGAGCGGATGCAGAGCGAGGCGCAGACGATCGGCGCCGAGGGGATCGTCGGCGTGGACCTCCAGGAGAAGAGCCACGGGTGGGGCAGCCACACGATCGAGTTCTTCGCCGTCGGCACCGCGATCATGCCGCGCGAGGGCCACGACGAGGCGATCGAGCCGCCGACGCCGGTGCTCGACCTGAGCTAGGTCGGGGGAGGGCAGGCCCGGGTGGGTGGGCATTGAAACCCCCTCCCCGGTACGCGACCTGAGCCAAAGACCAAAAAACGAAGAGAGGGCAACGCCATGAGCATCGTGACCACCGAAGACCGCGGCGCCGTCCGCCACGTCGTGCTGAACCGCCCCGAGAAGCGCAACGCGATGAGCCAGGAGCTGCTGCGCGCGCTCGCCCAGGCGCTGCGCGAGGCCGCCGCCGAGGAGTCGGTCCACTGCGTGGTGCTGCGCGGCGAGGGGCCGGTGTTCTCGGCCGGCGTCGACCTGGTCGAGCTGGGCGCCTCAGCGGGCACACCCGGCCGGCTGCGCCACTTCCGCGAGACGTTCCTGGAGTGCGCCAACCTCTGCGAAGAGATGGCCAAGCCGGTCGTCTGCCAGATCCACCGCACGTGCGTCGGCGGCGCCCTGGAGGTCGCGCTCGGCTGCGACCTGCGGATCGCCTCGAGCGACGCCCAGCTCGGCCTGCCGGAGGTCAAATTCGGGATCATCCCCGACGTCGGCGGCTCCAGCCGGCTGCCGGCGGTCGTCGGCCTCGGCCGCGCCAAGGAGCTGATCATGACCGCGCGGACGATCGACGCGACCGAGGCCGAGCGGATTGGCCTGGTCAACCGCGTCGTCGCACCCGAGGAGCTAGCGCAGGCCGTCGAGACACTCGTCGAAGAGCTGCTCGCCAACTCGCACGTAGCGGTCGGCCGGGCCAAGCGAGTGATCGACGCCTCAGCCCGCCCCGCGCTCGCGGCGACGCTCGAGCTGGAGGTCGCGGTGCAGGAGTACTGCGTGGCCGCGATGCGCGAGAGCGCGCGCGAAGCCCAGGAGCCGGCGGAGGCCCTGGCCGGCTAAGAACGCCAGTCGACGGGTCCAGCCACCAACGTGTGGCTCCCCAGCGGCCGACCGAGGATCTCCTGAACGCGCCGCGCACAATCAAGCAGCGCAGGGAGATCGATCCCCGTCTGCACACCCATCTCGTGCAGCATCGAGACGAGGTCCTCGGTGGCGATGTTGCCGGTGGCCCCTGCCGGTACGGGGCAGCCGCCGAGCTCGCCGAAGGAGGACTCGAAACTGTCGATTCCCACCTCGAGCGCGGCGAGCACATTGGCGAGGCCCTGCCCGCGCGTGTTGTGGAAGTGCGCAGTGAGCTCGACATCATCCAGCTGCTCGCGTGCGAGGGCGAAGAGGGCGCGCACCTGAACGGGGTTGGCCATGCCGGTGGTGTCCCCGAAGCCGATCTCCTGCGCCCCGAAGTCGCGCAGGCGCGCGGCGATGTCGAGCACGCGGACGGGGGGAACGTGGCCCTCGTAGGGGCACCCAAAGCAGGTGGAGAGCACCGCCTCGCAGCGCAGGCCGGCGGCCCGGGCGCGCGCGAGCACGCCCTCCAGGCCGGCGAGCGACTCCGCGATCGAGCGGTTGACGTTCTTGCGGTTGTGGGTCTCCGAGGCGGAGACGATCACGTTGATCTCGTGAAAGCGGAGGCGGTGGCGCAACGCGAGCTCGAGGCCGCGTTCGTTGGGGATCAGCACACTCACCGAGACCCCGGCGGGCGGATCGATCGCCTCCAGCACAGCGGCGGCGTCGGCGAGCTGGGGGATCACGTCGGGCCGCACGAAGCTCGTGACCTCCAATCGCCGCAGCCCGGTCCGAGCGAGCGCGTCGATCAGCTCGATCTTGCGCTCGGTGGGGATCGTCTCGGGCTCGTTCTGAAACCCGTCGCGCGGCCCGACCTCCCTGATCCTCACCGCGTCGGGCAGATCATCCATGTCGCTCGCCGCCCCCCGCGGGTGAAAGGATTTTGGATAAGGGCCCCCACAAGGGGGGCCAGGATCGGCGTTGTTTGCGATGTCCTATAGCGCTGGCCGACCCAGTGAGCGCAGCGCCGTAGTGGGCGCAGTTGGGGGGTGTGCGCAAGGGAGCGCTCACCACATCGAGAGCCCGCCGCTCACCCCGAGGGTCTCACCGGTGATGTACGAGGCGTCGTCGCAGGCGAGGAAAGCGATCGCGGCGGCGACCTCCTCGGGCTGGCCGGCGCGGCGCAGCTGGGTGGAGTCGATCATGTTCCGCTGGAGGCGTTCCCCGATCTCGCCGTACACCTTCGCGGCAGCGTCGAACAGGGGAGTCTCAATCGGCCCGGGCGCGACCGCATTGACCCGCACGCGGTAGCGCGCAGCCTCGCGGGCGATCGCCTTCGTGAAGCCGATCACGCCGGCCTTCGCGGCGGAGTACACGGCTGAGCCCGGGGAGCCGACACGCCCGGCCTCGGAGGCGACATTGACGATCGCCCCGGAGGACCGCTCCTGCATCCCGGGGAGCACGGCGTGAGTGACGGCGAGCACCCCGCGCAGGTTGATCCCGAGCACGAAGTCCCACAGCCCGGGGTCGGACTTGGTGAAGAACGAGAACAGGTCGGTGCCGGCGTTGTTGACGAGCACATCGATCGACCCAAGCTGCTCGCCCGCGGCGGCCACCGCGGCGGCGATCGAGTCGATGTCGGTGACGTCCATCCGCAGACCGAGCCCGTCGAGCTCCCCGGCCACCTCACGGGCGCCCGCCTCGTTGATATCCCCGACGGCCACACGCGCGCCCTCGGCGGCGAGCCGTCGTGCGGTGGCAGCCCCAATCCCGGAGGCACCCCCCGTCACCAATGCGATCTTTCCCTCGAGCCTCATGTTCAGCGGCTAAGGGTAGCGTCGGAAGCGGGCGCCAGCTCGCGCTCCAACGCTTCGCGCACGAACTGGGCGACTGAAACACCGCATTCGGCCGCGCGGCGCTTGACTCGTTCGACAAGCTCCGGCTCAGCTCCGATCGTCAGCCTCTGCATCATGATGTAACCATGACAGCAGTCCGTCGACGGCAACGCCCCGAGGGCATCGCCGTGATAAAGAATCTTCCTTGCTATCATTATTCTTCCTATGTCGTTGAACATCAAGGACCCTCAGACCGACCGCCTGGTGCGCGAGCTGGCGCAGTCCACGGGCGAGACGATCACGCAGGCCGTCGAGGTCGCCGTGAGCGAACGCCTGGATCGGCTGCGCGCGGGGCGCCCATCGCGACAATTGGCCGATGAGCTCGATCGGATCGCTCTGCGCTGTGCCGCGCTGCCGCTGCTGGACACGCGATCCGACGACGAGATCCTCGGCTACGACGAGCACGGCCTGCCGCGCTGATGGTGCTCGACAGCTCGGCGGTCATCGCCATCCTCTTCGACGAGCCCGAGCGCCAGATGTTCACGCTCGCGATCGAGCGTGACCCGCGCAGGTTGATATCGGCGGGCAACCTGCTGGAGTGCGCGCTACTCACCGAGGCCCGACGGGGCGAAGCAGCCGGCCGGGAGCTCGATCTCCTGCTGCACCGCGCGGGCGTGCAGACCGTCCCCGTGGACGCGGACCAGGTGGAGCTGGCACGAGCGGCATGGCGGCGCTTCGGTAAGGGCCGCCACCCCGCCGCGCTCAACTTCGGAGACTGCTTCGCCTATGCGCTGTCAGCGATGAGCGGAGAGGCCCTGCTCTTCAAGGGCGAGGACTTCGCGCGCACCGACGTCGCGGTCGCCCCGACGTGAATCTGATGAGAGGAGTCAGTGCTTCTTCTTGCCCCTGGGGCGCGCCTCGCGCTTGTGCTTCTTGTGCTTCCCCTTGGCCCTCTTGCCCTTCGGCTTCTTGGTGGTCTTGCTCTTCGCGGTTTCGGGGTTGTAGAAACCGAGCGACGCGGTCAACAGCGGCGTCGGCTGGATCACTGACACGGGGTATTCTTCGGTCGTGAACGTCATGTCCGGGCCGTAGCTCATCCCACCCGGGTTGCTCGCGACGAGGCGGTAGTGGTAGGTCGTGCCCGGCAGGAGGTTCAGCACAGTGACCGACACCGGCTGGGCGCCCTGGAACGCTCCCAGGCTGACGTTCACCGACGGCCAGCTTGACCCGTACGCGGTGGTGGTCCCGTATTCGAAGCGGTACCCGGTTTCCCAGCCCTGGGGGTCAATCGCGCCGCTCAACAGCGCTTCGCCGCGCGTCACCGCGCTCGCGCCACCGGTGCTCACAAGCGGCGTGGGGACCGGGAGCGTGGTGAACGTCTCGTCCGGGCCAGCTGCGGTGCCGCCGCCGTTGGTCGCCTGCAACGCGAAGTGGTAGGTCGTCCCCGGCTGCAGCCCAGCGATCTGCTCACTGACCGCGTCGTCGGCGTAGTTGACCGGCGTGAAGTCTTCCGGGATGGGGATGCTCAACCCGTAGGCGCTCGTCGGGCCGTACAGGAAGTGGTAGCTGGCCACCGCGCCACCGGGATTGATCGTCCCGTTCAGCGTCGCCGTGAACTGGCCGATTTCCGAGGCGAACGCCGGCTTGTCGTTCACGCTCACCGCCACCAACTGGGTACGGAGCTCCCTGGTCGCGGTGCTGCTCGTCCCGTTTTCGTTGGTCGCGACCAGCCTGTAGTAATAGAGCGTGTCAGGGAGCAGCCCGGTGACGTTCGCGGTGACCGACACCGAGCTCGTGCCGGACCCGACCTGCGCCGCATTCAGCACAGCCGTGGAGCCATAGCTAGTGCTCGTGCCGTATTCAAACTCCAGCGAGCTCACTTCGTGCCCCTCCGGGTTGACCGTCCCGCTGAACGTCGCCGAGGTCGCCAGCACGTCCGATTCGCTCGCGGTCACACCCGGCACGACAGCGAAGCCGAGAACAACGACATCGCTGTCTTCCGTGTCGGTCACATAGATCTTGCCGGCCAGCCCGTTGACAGCGATACCGTAGCCACCCGGGGCCACTTCACCGTTGGGTCCGACTGTTCCCACGAAGTGCGATTCTTCGAGCAACACCGGGACCGACTTCCCCCCGGGCACCATGCCAGAGGTGTTCCACACATCCAAAGAATCCGTAGTTGGATTAGATGGGGAAAATTGACGACCCGTTTCAAATGTGTACAACAAACCGCTCACCGGATCAACCGCCATTGCGCCGAGAGTACCGCCCTGTATATCCCCCTCAAACGCGCCTTCAGGCGCGTACTTCCCGTTCCCCGAGTAATAATCCCCGCTCGCATCGACAGCGAGCCCATAATTGAGCTCTCCTGCGCTACCGGGCAGCTGAGCGATTTCCACGTTCGGTTCGGCATCGTTGAACTTGCGAACCACGGCGCTTGCTGGAGTGCCTTCGTCGACCCAGAGATCACCCGACTGATCGACCGCCACACCCCTCAGTTCGAGCCCCGCCGCGCATTTTATTTCAGAGAGGAGGACCCCCGCGGCGGTGAACTTATCGATCACATCATGACCGGAATCGAGAACGTACACATCGCCCGCCGACGCGTCAGACCCACTCGTCGAACTGTCCACCGCGATCCCCGAAGGGTCCGGATCGACCCCCTCGGGCCGTTCGAACGCAAACGATTTTGCCGCGGTGGCGCTCCCGTTGAACTGCGCCAGATATTCGCCCCCTTCGTTGAACTTCTCCACACGTCCATTACCCCTGTCAATCACATACAGGTCCCCGCTCGACTCGTTGACAGCGATATTCTCCGGTTCCGAGAGCGGTTCGGGATCCACCACCGCAGAGGTCGCGCTGCCAAAGGTCGAGCTCAGCGACAACGCAGCGAGCGCCGGGGCCACGGAGAACACCGCCGCCCCACCAAGCACTATGAGCGTCAGGACACCTGCGGATACCGCTCTGCGGACGCTCATCGTCCACCCCTCCCATTGTCGTGAACATGACCGGTACGGACAGATCTACGGGCCTCGCTGCCGCGCTTTCCATGCCGCCTCGCCAACCTGCCGGCCCCCGCCCTCTTGGATCTGCTTACCTTCGCCGCGGTCGCGCTTGTCTGCGCCGCGGTTGCGTACTGGGCCGTGGACGTGGCCGTCGTGGCCTGTTCGGGGAACGGCGGCGCCGGAATCAGCGGGGCGCCCGCCGGGCCGCTGAGCAGCGCCCCAGGGACCACCGGCGTGGTGAACGTCTCATCGGGCCCGTAGGAGGTCCCGAACGAGTTCGCGGCGACCAGTCGGTAGTGATAGGTCGTGTTCGGTGTCAGTTCGTCGAGGCTCACGCTGAAGGACCGTGGTTCGGTGCCGGACCCGGCTTCGCCGAAGATCCGCGTGCCGTAGCCGGTGTCGACTCCAAGGTCGAATTCGTAGGTGCTCTGCACTCCCTGCGGGTCGACGCTGCCGGAGATCATCGCCGCGCTGGAGGAGATCCCGCTCGCGGCGCCGGTGCTGACGATCGGCGGTGTCGGCGGCGGGGTGGTGAACGTCTGGTCGGTCCCGGTCGATGTCCCGGTCGCGTTCGTCGCGGTGACGCGGAAGTGGTAGGTCGTGCCGGGGTTCAGACCGGAGAGCTGCTGGCCGACGACGACATCGCCGTACCCGGAGCCGATGCCGGCGGCGGGTGAGGGCAGCGTCGTCCCGTAGCCGGTGCTGGTCCCGAATTCGAATTGGTAAGTCGTTTCCTGGTTGTTCGGGTTGATGCTCGCGTTCAGGGTCACCGTGGTCTGCGTCAGCGCCGAGATCGACTGGTTGTCGAGCGCCGGCGTCGCCGGTGGCGTTTCGAACGTCTCGTCTTCGCCGTAGCTCGGCCCGTTGGCACCGACCGCCACCAGACGGTAGTGGTAGGTCGTGTTCGGCTGCAGCCCGACGAGATTCGCGGCCTCCGGGATCGGGGCGTTCCCCGTGAGCGGCGGGAGCGCCGAGCAGGGGCTCGTCGTGCCGTAGGAGGTGCTCGGCCCGTATTCGAAGCGACATTCGGTGACTGTCGTTTCTGAGGGGTTCACGTTCCCGCTCACGCTCGCCGTGGTGCTCGTAACACCCGTCGCCAGCGTCCCGGTGACCACGTCGGCGAGCATGATCGGCGGCCCGTAGACGTTCACCTGTTCGCTACCGCCTTTTTCGGTCACGTAGACGGTGTTGGTCTTTTCATCGACCCCCACACCCCAGGATCCCAAGGATTCGCCCGCATCGAACCGCAACAGCGGGTTGCCCAAGGAGTCGTATTCAGCGATTTTGCTTTCTTCATCGGCGAGGACATTGCCCGTGGCGAGATCGACGGCGACCGTGAAGCTGTTGCTCGGGTCGATCGTAGTGGGAGTCGAGTATTTGTCGGAGGGACTCCACTCCTGCACTCCTCTTCCGCCACCGGTGAAGATGGTGCTTCCTGAGCCGACCGCGACTCCGAAGGGCCCAGATTCTTCACCTTTGAACTGCGAGACGAAAACACCCGATTCGCTGAAGATGTCGACCTCGCCACTCTCAAAGTCCGCGACGACGACATCGCCGTTGGCGGGATCCACTGCCACACCGGTCGCGAGTAACCCTTCGGAGCCCGGATCGCCCGGGGGGATCGAGCTCGCGCTGATCGGGGTGAAGCCCGCAGCCTCTCCGCCCGATGCTTCGAGCTTGAGCACACGGCCTTCGGTCGCCTGGGTGACATACACATCGCCCTCGGACGGGCCACCCGAGTTGTCGACGGCCACACCAATCGGACTTCCGGAGGGGGAAAGATGAGGAGAATTGAAGCTTTCGGGTACACCCGACGCGCTGAACTTGCTCACCACCGCGCCACCACCGCCGTACTGGCTCGTGATGTACACATCGCCTGTCGCCTGGTCTACAGCTACGCCGGTGTCCCCCCCGCCGATCTGGCCGGTCGCCACGAATGAGAAGCGGTGCGGGCGCACAAAGTGTGCCGCGTCTGCGGGCGCAGCCGTGAACATGGCGGCGGTGAGCATGGCGAGCGTGACCGGGATCATCCTGGGAGACCTCATCGTGCTGCCCTCCTGTCGCTGTGCTCCGCTCGGCTGTGTCCCGTTCGCACCCTGTCTGCCTTACGCGCCTTCTTCTTGTGCGTTCGGGACGCCTTCTTTGCCGTGGTGGGGCAGCCGGTGACGTGGACTTTGGCGTTTTCCTTGATCTGCGCGCCGTCCTGGGCGGTGAAGGTGACGGGCATCTGGAGTTTCTCCTTGCATAGGTCTCCGTTCGCGGCGAGCGCGGAGTGGGCGCCCTCGGGCAGGATCAGCTCGAAGCTCGTGACCGGCACGTCGGGCACGTTCGTGAACGTCGAGCTCGTGATCCCCTGCTTGTTGATGAACGTATCCCCCAGCAGGTTGATCCGCACGCCATAACCCTGGAGCACGACGACGAGGTTCGGGAACGCTTCACCGCCGTGCGAGACGAAGTACGCCGGGCCGCTCAACGGGACCGGCATCACCGGCGTGACGGCCTTCGCGATACCCACGATCGCCGCTGTCGGGCAGCTCGCGGGGTTCGCCACGAACACCGCCTCAGGACACGCCTTCTGCAGCGTCGTCAGCCGGGAGGGGAGCTGTTTGGGGAGTTCCACCTTGACTTTCGCGATCGCGGACTGCGCACCGGTGGGGTAGAGCAGCTTCGCGTCGAGGCTCGCACCGTTCTGGCGCGAAGTCCGCCCCGAGGTCGACACGTCGAACGTCGGATGGAACGACAGCCCAGCGCAGCCGGAGACCGCGAACGGTGTTGAGACCTGCGTCTGGGCGCCCTGCGCAGCGGAGATCGTCGCCGAGATCGACTGCTGCGCGCAGTTAGTCGGATTGAAGATGAACCCAGGACGGTCGATCGTGACATTCGCCGTGCGCAGCCGCAACGGGATCCCGTCGAGGATTCGCGGCAGCGGTTCGCTGGTGACCGTCAGCGCGGTCGTTTCCGGGTTCACCTCGATCTGCGCGCGCACCACGACGTTCCCCAGGTTGAACGGGCCCGCGACGGTCGGCACAACGATGCTCAACCCGAACGGTGCGCCATCGTACGGTCCCGTCAGATAGATCTGCCCCTGCTGGTAGAAGGGGTGCGACCCCGGACCCGCCGCGACAGTCATTTTCCCGATCTGCGAGGACGCCGGGCAGGTCCCCAGGCTCGCCTGCGGCTGCCCGCACAACGGCACGCTTGAGAGCATCCCCAGCAACCCCGGAGGCGTATGCACCTGGATCCCCGAGAGGTCCTGTTCACGGTCCCCGCGCGAGAACGTCAGCGTCAGCGGGCTGAACTGCCCCGCGTTCGGGTTCGACGTACCAGCGCTGAACGACGGCGCGAACGGCATCACCGCCGGGCACGCCCCGCCATGCCCATCCCAATCCACCTGGAAAGAGGAAGACGGTGTCGCATCCGCTGTGACCGGAGTACTCCACGGCGTGAAATCAGTGGTCGTCGTAGCCGTCCCACATGTCTGCGGCGTCGCCAGGCCCGCACGCAGCCCGCTGTTGAAATGCAGCTGCACTTCGTTGATCGGCGCCTGCGGGAGATTGGTGAACTTCGTCGTCAGCTGCCCCGTCGTCGTATTCGCGTAGATCCGGCCTTCGGTCTTGATCGTCACACCCTGCCCCCGCAACTGCAACAGCAGCCGGAACATGTTGCCATCCGAAGCATCCGCGTTCGTGCACGGGTCACACGCCGGGTCCCCAAGGTAGATCTGGCCTTCCAATGGTTCATTCAACAGCGCCGTGGTCGCGTTCGCGCTCCCGATCTGCGACCCGTTCGGGCACGACGCGGCTTCGGAGGAGCCGGCCGCGAACTGCGCTTCCGAGCACCCTTCAAGGCCGTCCCCGGCCGACGGCGAGAGCGACATGCCCTCCGGCAGCGTGACCGTCGTGTCCTTCAAATCAGGTGTCGTCAGCGCCGGCGCCTGCTGCGGCGCCTGCGGCACCTTCAAATCGACCGAGACGCCCGCCGGCTCGTCCGCCTGCGTCGTTTCCGGAGCCACCGAGACCGCCGGGTCGAACTGCAACGATTCGCAGCCGACAAGCGAGGGGAACATCGTCGTCTGGT
Source organism: uncultured Solirubrobacterales bacterium (assembly GCA_963701215.1). GTDB lineage: Bacteria > Actinomycetota > Thermoleophilia > Solirubrobacterales > Solirubrobacteraceae > Palsa-744. The sequence goes on along the minus strand of OY969580.1, from coordinate 1,004,248 downwards.
ATTTCATCCACGCCGGGTCACTCAAATCCGGAGACCCGTTGGGCAGCCAGCGCCCCGGGTTCTCCCACGAATCCGCGCTGATCGTCGTCTCCGACGGTTCGCTCCCACACCGCGTCGGATTATCCAAGAACGCGACCGGCGCCGCACCCGAGTCCGACGTCGGCAGTTTGTTGAACACATCCAAGTTCGTCACCGGCGTCCCGAAGAACGTCACGATCACATCGATCGGTTCGGCAACCCCAGGGATCCCTTCCGAGATGACCTGCACAGCGTAATTCGTTTCCGGACCGAACTTGACATACAGCGGCGCGGGAATGTTGCCCAACACCGAGATCACGAACTCCGCCGCATAACCCTTGTCCGGCACCACATTATAAATCGGGACCAGGGTGCCACCTTCTTCGGTAGTGCTGCGACCAAAAATCACGATGCGCGCGACCCCGATCTGGGTGCTCGGGGGGCAGGCTTCAACTGATATATCGTACTGTGGGCACCTTTCCACCGCATCGGGATCTCCGAGGAATCCCGGCGGCAGATCGGCGACGACATCCTTCAACTTGGCGGGCGACCCATCGATCCCACCCGCGGCGGCATAGTTGCCGGTGGCGCGTCTGTCGATGGTGTTCAGCGAGAACGACAGCGTCTGCGCGAGCGGATGATCCCCGGCCTGGTTGTCGGTGAGACCATTCAGGCCGGTGACCTGCTGACTCAGATACGCCAAACCGAACGGCTCCGCCAGCGAGCTCGCGGCCGACCCGAGCGCAGTCGTCACGTTCGTCACCACGGACGCCACGCCGCCTCCGGACACCGTCGCCGAGTCCGTCACCGGACCCACGGTGCCCGGCGTCACGGACACCCGCACCACTATATACAGCAGTTCACCCGGCTTCAGAACCCCATTATAGGTGCACGTCACGGCAACTTCATCACACGACGGGATCCTTACACCGCCGCTGATCGAGCGCAGCGTCACACCCGCCGGCAGCGTATCGGCGATCGTGATCGGTTCGCCGTTCGTCGGCTCGTTGCCGGAATTCATGACCCGCACCGTGTAATCATCCGGAGGGTTGCCTTCTGATAGCCCGTCGTGTTCGACGGAGAAGATCGTCGGACCCGACACCACGCTGATCGTGAAACCGGGACTCGCGACCACCGCTCCCGCGGAAGCCGCAAAGATGCCCGCCGCACAGCAGAGACCCGCCACGAGCGCTCCGCTAAGACACGCGCGCGCACCGCCAAGACGCCATCCAGCTGAAACCCTCATCGCCCGCCCCTCCGCGTCGTATTCGCCTTCCTGCCCCTACGCTTCGCGCGCGGGCCCTTGCGCTTCTTCTTTCCCTTCTTCTTGGCGCCTTTCTTCGCCTTCGCCTTCGGCTTCGCCGCGGTCGCTTGGGTGGCCAGCGGCGGATTGCCCCCGGCCTGGAATTCGCTCCCCGGCGAAAGCAGCGTCGGCGCGCCGCTCAACTGACCCTGACACGCTTCGCCCAAGCAGCCCGCAGGCTGGGGTGGCGCAGGAAAACCACCGTCGACACGAGCGTCATATACATCGTTGTTATCGTCAGTGTCCTGCGCCACGAGCTGATCGGCAGTCTCAAAAAACACGTCTTCACCCGATTCATCGGTGCCGAGCAGTTTTACGTTGGATTTCGTGCCTTCGTCGCGCAAGGTCGTGATATCCCGCCCGTCGGAGATCAGGCTCACCACGCCGTCGTGATCCTCGTACACGTTCATCACGTACGTCTGCTCACCTTCCGCGCTGACGATCTTGTCGTTGAACGCTTCCGGCGTCAGACCGACGGGGCTCTGAAAGAAGACATACGAGCCGTTGGCCGACATCGACCTAAGACTCGCGTACTCGTCGTAGATGTCTTCCCCTTCGTAATGGGGGCTCACGATTTCGGCCTTGCCGTCCCCCACCGTCGCGTTACCGTCGTCGTTGAAGCCGTCCTGGCCCACCGACACACGCACGAGCGCCCCCGTCAGCGAGTCGTACTCGAACAGCTGCTGTTCGGCACTCGTATCATCCGGCGTCAGATCGGTACGGCTCGTGAACAGCAGGAAACGACCATCGGGCGTAAGGTTCGCTCCTGTGCTCGCTCCGCTACCGCCGGCCGTCCACAGGCTTTCCGGTGAGTCGGCAGAGAGCGTCGCGATGAACGCCGTGCGTCCAGCCGGCGCTGCGGCGTCACGTTCGAACACGTACAGATTGTTCGCACCCGCCTGTGCGGACTGACCGAACACGTTCGTTTTTTTCGTCAGCACACCCCGCGCGATGAAATACACATGGGAGCCATCCTCGGACACCTGCGGAGTACCAACCACTTCCGCCACCGGATCGGACACGGTCCCATCCCCGCCGGAGACCCGCACCACCCGCTGCCCCACAGGCGCGTCGAGGTCGTACTCGTAGATGTTCCTGCTCGCATCGCCCCCCAGCAGCGGCTGATTCGTGAGGAAGAATACCTTCGACCCATCTTCGGAGGCGCCAAGGAAGGTCGGGCGGGCCAGCACCCCGGCTTCGGTGTCGCATTCCGAGCAGTCTTCGACTGAGGGCTCGGAGATCGCCACTGTGTGCGCCCCCGGCGTACCATTGCCGATCCGCGCGAACAGCTCAGTGATCGGTAGCGGTGACTCAGAACACCCGTGATTCGGCGGATACGCCGTGAAGAACACCACTTCACCATCGTGCGAAATAGCGTTGTCCGAGCTCGCGGGCGCGCCCCCAAAACCAGCGAAGGGACTTTCTCCTCCCTGGCCAAGGGCCGTCCCGCACTGGCTGATCTGGTGACCTTCGTTGTCGACCCCCACGAGCATCGGCGTGGTGTTCCCGACGCCCGCGTACTCGTAGAGACTCGCGAACCTTTCCTGGCTCTGGTCAAACGGCCAGTAGAATCCCCCCGAGAATCGCCCCAGGTTGGGTTCGTTGCCTCCCAGGGTGAAAAACACATGCGACCCATCCGGCGATACAGCGACGCCCAGCAAAGCAGCTTCCTTGCCGAGTAAGTTGGTTTCCAGGCTCGAGGGCGCCGTCGGCGGCAGCGCAGGCCCGACGTCGACGAGCGGGCCGTTGGCTTCGCGCCTGTAGATATCGATCGAGTTGCCTGGCCTCCCCGGCCCCCGATCCAACCAGAACGTCGTGCGCGCATCGCCGGCCACACCGAAGAAACTCGAAAAACCGTCCTGCTGGTAGGCCTGATATTCCGACGCCGGGGGCTCGGTCGCCACCGCCACCCAGCCGGAGGCCGTGCGCTGCGTGGCGTAAAAAGCCGCCGCGCCGCTGGGCAGGAAGTCCGAGAAGCCTTCGATTCCCGCGAACGCCGAGCTCGCATGCAACAACACCGAAGAACCATCAGGGCTCTGGGCCAAAGTCTGCACATAACCCCCGTTCTTGAACGGCGGACTCACCATCTCATAGGCGCGGCAGTCGGGTAGGTGCGCTGAGGGCCCCGTACGGAACGCCACGTTCGCGCACCCTTCGGCAGAGGCGGGCGCTGGGGCGCCGAGCGATGCCACGCCGGCGGCAAGGCACAGCGCGACCATGTACCCGAGTCGGTGTATGAGCCCGAGTCGAACCCGGCCCAGCCCGGAAGATAGGTTCCCTGCCAATGCTCGACTCATCACGCGGCCTTTCTGATCGCAGTGTTCATACCGAGCCCCGACCCGGGTTCGACGCTCGTTCGGTGACCACGCGGGTGTCGGTCTGGCGGCTGATGGTCTGCTCGACCTTGCTGCCCCTGGGGGTCAGCTGCCACGCGTTCGGCTCGCCTTTGGCGTGACCCTCCCCCAGATTCACAATCAACCCAAGGTGCTCCAGGCGCGCGAGCAGCTTCGACATCTGCCCCTGGTCGACGACGCCCGCGGCGTCGGAGACCTCGCGGTTGCTCGCACCCGCAGCGCAGGCGATTGCGACGAGCACCCGCACGGTGCGGTAGGTGAGACGCATCTCCAGATCCCGCAGCGGGTCGGCGGCGGGCGGTGTCGCGGGCCTACGCCGCGGGATGGGCCGCGCGGCCTCGCGCTCGGCCACAGCCCGACCCTGGTAGGGCAGCGCGATCAGCCCCACCAGCGGACCCAGCAGACCGATCGTCGGCGCGAGCTCGGACTCCGTTAGCCGCGCGTGCAGGACCGCCAGAACCGCGCCGACGATCCCCTCCGCCGTCAACCGCGTCAGGCGCCCCGAGGCCTTCGGCTCACGACGCCCCCGGTCGACGGCGTCGATCAGGATCCCCACCACGCGCGAGCGATGCTCGAGCGCGACAGGCCCGGCGCCGAGCGCGTCGACGATCCCGAGCCGCCCCATCGCGGGCTCGTCGTCGAGGAACTCCAGCGATGCGCGCAGTCCCATCCGGATCCGCTCGAGCCAACCGCTGCCTTCGCTGAACGCGGGGGCCACACGCGCGGCCGCCCGCTCCACCGCCTGGTCGAACGCAGCGACGAAGCAATCCTCACGGTCATCGAAGAGCTCATAGAACGTGCGCCGCGAAACCCCCGAACGCGCCACGACATGCCCGACGGTGGCACGCGCGACACCGCGCTCGGCGACGACCTCGACCATCGCCGAGACGATCCGCGCGCGCTGCAACTGCACCACATCACCGCGACCATTCGCCACGCCCGAGGCCACCGGGGGCCGCTCGACCCGAGCCGAGCGAGCGCGCGCCGGCCCGCGGCGAGCACGACCACCACCGGAACCCGACTCCCCACCGGCCGCACCACGGCTGCGCGAAGCCACCTCGATCACCCCCGCCTCCCCACGCGCGCGAGAGACCCAACCCCCGCGGGGACGACGACAACACGACGCAAACGCGCCCGATGAGGAGCTCTACGGCTTAGCCGAGAAGCCGAAGAGAGAGAGAGAGAGAGAGAGATGCGACAGCGCCAAGCTGGCGCATCTAGATACCCCACCCTTACAGGTGCCAGGAACTCCTGTCACGGTCATCCCTCTCAAACTCACGCGAAAACCATCCCTCATCGAAACGACCCGGTCCCCTCTCCCAAGGTTCCCCTGATTGCGCTAGAGCCGGCCAACAGAGCCAAGGCCCAAACCCGATCCTATGTATGCCCGCAACCCATGATTGAGCGCTAGGCCAGAACAACATAACCGCTCCCCGCCAAATTGTCAAGCCCCCAACAGCAAACTCCCATCGAACGTGAGGTCAACTCCTCAGTAGAGGTCCAATGCGCACCACTGCTGGAGGATATTCCGTCATTTGCTGACGGATATGGCACGCGCTAGAGCCACAGGGCCAGGCCCGGCTGGGCGATACCTTCGAGAACCGGTGAGCTGGCGATCAAGAATCTTCCCTGCTATCCTTATTCTTCCTGTGTCGCTGAACATCAAGGACCCTCATACCGACAGCCTCGTGCGCGAGCTCGCGCAGTCCACGGGCGAGACGATCACGCAGGCCGTGGAGGTCGCCGTGAGCGAACGCCTGGATCGGCTGCGCGCGGGGCGCCCAGCGCGGCAACTGGCCGACGAGCTCGATCGGATCGCTCTGCGCTGTGCCGCCCTGCCGCTGCTGGACACACGATCCGACGATGAGATCCTCGGCTACGACGAGCACGGCCTGCCGAGCTGATGGTGCTCGACAGCTCGGCGGTCATCGCCATCCTCTTCGACGAGCCCGAGCGCCAGATGTTCACGCTCGCAATCGAGCGTGACCCGCGCAGGTTGATCTCGGCGGGCAACCTGCTGGAGTGCGCCCTGCTCACCGAGGCCCGAAAAGGCGAGGCCGCCGGCCGAGAGCTGGATCTCCTGCTGCATCGCGCGAGCGTGCAGGTCGTCCCGGTGGACGCAGACCAGGTGGAGCAGGCGCGATCGGCATGGCGGCGCTTCGGCAAGGGCCGCCACCCCACCGCGCTCAACTTCGGAGACTGCTTCGCCTACGCGCTGTCAGCGACAAGCGGAGAGGCCCTACTCTTCAAGGGCGATAACTTCGCGCGCACCGATGTCGCGGTCGCCCCGCTCGAGCCGGTGGTCCAGGAGTCGCCCGAGAAGTCCGCCTGAGCGGCCGTGGGGCGCTCGATCGACTCGCTAGCTCTTTCCGCGCTCGTGGCCCGCCTTATGCTTGGTCTTCTTGGCGCCCTTGCGGTGATGCTTGCCCGATTTGCCCTTCTTGCCGCTCTTCTTCTTGGCGGTTTTCTGGGTCGGTTCGGTTTCGGTCGGGAACGCGATCGCCGGGACCGCGAGCAGCGGTACGGTCGGGGGTTGCACGATCGGGCTGGAGTACGGCGGCGTCGTAAACGTCTGGTCGGCACCGTAGACCCTGCCTTCGCTGTTAATCGCCACGAACCGGTAGTGGTAGGTTGTGCCGGGCGTGAGATCCTGCAGGTTGACGCTCACGCCCACGGGTTCCACGGCATACCCCGCTTCCCCGTAGATGCTCGTGCCGTACGACGTGTCCGGCCCGAGTTCGAGCGCATACGACGTTTCGAGGCCCTGCGCTTCGATCGTTGCGGCGACCGTCGCGTTCGTCAGGGTGATGTTCGACGCGCCGCCGGTAGTGACCGCCGGGGGAGTCGCGGGCGCCGTCGTGAACGTCTGATCCGGGCCGGTCACCGTGCCGGCCTGGTTGCTCGCCCTGAGCGCGTAATGGTAGGTCGTGCTCGGCGTGAGCCCGGTGAGCCCGATCGCCTCGACGTGCTCTTCCCCGAGACCGGAACCGGCGTCGACGCTGTAGCTGTGCTCGCCGTAGTTGCTGGTTTCGCCGAACACGAATTCGTAGGTCGTTTCGCTGTTCTCGGGGTTGAGCACCACGGCGAGCGTCGCTTCGGTACGCGCGCTGGACACCAGCGACGCCGCACCGACCACGGGAGGGATCGCTTCGGTGGCGACCGTCCTGTCGGCCCCGTAACGCGTCGCGCTGGCGTTCGTGGCCGCCACACGGTAGTGGTAGGTGGTGTTCGGTTCAAGACCCGCGATCTGCGCGCTTACGCTCACGGGGCTCGAGCCGCCGCCGGGCGCCGGCGAGCACGGCATGCTCTGACCGTATTCGGCGGTCTTCCCGTATTCGAACTGGCAGCTGGTGACCGGTTCGCCGCTGGGATTGACGATGCCTTCGAGCTTTACGCTCGTCGCCTTCGCTTCGCTCGCCGCTCCGGTGGTCGCGTCGGGGAACACCAGCGCCTTGAAGACCGCGACCTTGTCCGCTTTGGGCTGCGACGCGTAGAGAGTACCGGTCGTGTCGTTCACGGCGATCCCGAAAGAGCGTTCGATAGTGCCCAAACCGAATTCAAGCAGGGGTTCCCCATACGGTTCCCCGAATGGACCAAGCTCTTCAATGAGTCCGTTGCGCTTCGTGGCGAGGAACACGTTGTTGGTCGACTCGTTCACTGCGAGCGCCCTGCCTTCGGAACCGGGCCATTGGACGAGCATCGTCCCGGTGGAAGTATACTTTCCGACAGATTCATCTTGGTCGAGAACCAGATAGATATCGCCGTTCGAGCCGACCGCTAGGCCATAGCTTCCGGTTGCGCCTGTGTCGAACTGGCCCAGGAAGCTCCCGGTATCGCTGAACTCATCCACGTTGCCGTTCTGTTCGTATACCCAAACGTTCCCCGACCCGTCGACCGCCACCCGGTGCGGTTCGCTGGCGAATGAGGAGGGTGTACCGACGATCTGCGACAGGTACTTGCCGCTCGAATCGAACACGTCGATCACATTGTGACCCTGATCGATCACATATACATCACCTTTGGCCGCGTCCATGGAGTCATCCACCGCTACGCCCCCCAGATTGGAGAACGAACCCACCGGTGTTTCACTGCCGTTGAACTGCGATATATAGGCGCCTTCCGCACTGAACTCCTCCACACGTTCGTTGCCCGTATCCACGACATAGACGTCGCCGGTCGAATCGTCGACCGCCATCCCTTCAGGGCCCGAGAGCTGCCCGTTGCCCGACCCGGGTTCGCCGAACTGCGAGCTCGGCGTGTTCAGGTAGCCCAGGAACGCCGTGCTGGGTGCCACCTCCACCACCAGCCCCGCGCCCACCACGCCAAGCGTCGCGAGCGCGGTGAGCGTGAGCCTGCGGATCGTGTCATGAGCGCTCATCGGTCGTCCCTCCCGTTCGGCGTTTGCTGTCGGCCGGCACGGTCGGCCCGCCCTCTCTCATGGCGAGCGGCCACCCTGGCGTTTCGGGCCCCCCTCGCCCTGGCTGCCGTCTTGGCCTTTGAGCACCCGGTGACCGCGATCGGCGTGGACTGGCGCAGCACCATGCCGTTCTGCGCGGTGAACGTCGTCGGCATCACCAGGGTCGCCTTGCAGAGATCCCCGCCCGCCGCGAGCGCCGAATCGGGGCCCTGCGGCAGATACAGCTCGAACGAGTTGACCGGGACGTCGGGGATCGTCTTGAACGTGCTGCTCGTGATCCCCGCCTTGCTGATGAACGTCGCCGCCGTCAGATCGACGCGGACACCATCCCCTTGGAGAACGATCACGAGGCTCGGGAACGCTTCCCCGCCGTGCGAGACGAAGTACACCGGGCCGCTCAACCCGACCGGCAGCGCCGGCGTGCTCGCCTTCACGACCCCGATATCCGATGCGGCGGGGCAGTTGGAGGCGTCCGTTTCGAAGACCGCGGCGGGGCACGCCTTCTGTAGCGTCGTCAGCCGCGAGGGGAGCTTCTTGGGGAGTTCCACCTTGACCTGCGCGATGTTCGCCTCGGTACCCAGCGAGTCCGGCGGGTAGCTCAGCTTCGCGTCGATGCTCGCACCGTCAGCCCTCGAGGTGTGCCCCGAGGTCGAGACGCTGAACTGGGGTTTGAACGCGAGGTCCCCGCAGCCCGTTACCTGAAACGGAGCGGAGAACGTCGCTGTGGAGCCCTGGCGGCTGGTCATCGAGCCGCCGATCGACAGCGGACTGCAGTTCGTCGGGTTGAAGATGAAGTGTTCGCGGTCGATCACGACGTTGACCACCTTGACCTGGACCGGTATGCCATCGATGATCGTCGGCAACGGGTCGCTCGTGACCGTCAGCTGCGCCGTTGTCGGGTTGACGTTGACCGTCGCGCGGACCACGACCGTGCCGAGGTTGTACGGTCCGGCGATCGCGGGGACGACGAACGTCAGGCCGAACGGGGCGCCCTTATACGGGCCGGTCACATACACCGGGTTCGGCGGCTGCCCAGGGATCGGGAGATACAACGGGGCGGCGCCGGAGCCGACACCGACGATCGTGTGCCCGATCTCAGAGGACGCCGGGCAGTCGCCTTGGGAGGCCTGTGGTTCGGGGCACAGCGTGACGTTCGCGAGGGTCCCCAGCAGCCCCGGCGGTGCCGTGACCTGCACGTGATCGGCGATCTGGTCTTCATCGGGCCTGGTGAACGTCGTGCTGAACGGGCTGAACCCGCCCGCCTGGATACTCGACGTGCCCGCCGTGAACGACGGCGCGAACGGCTGCGGGAACGGGCACGGCGCTCCTTCCCCGTCGAAGCTCACGTCGAACGTACTCGACGGGGTGGCATCGCCGGTGCCGCCCGGTCCCGCCGACCACGGCGTCAGATCGGTCGTCGTCGTCGCCGGACCGCACTCCTGCGGGTTGACGAACACCGCCCTGGGGCCGCCATAGAAGTGCACGGTGAAATCGCTGAACGGCAGCTCCGGGTTGTGGGAGAACGTCGCGGTCAACTGGCCCGTCACAGGGTTCGCGAACACCGTGGACTTCAACTTCACCAGCAACCCATCGCCGCGGAGCACGAAGAACACCGCGTACGTATCCCCCGAGTGATCCGCGCTCAAGAACACCTGGCCCACCAGCGCATTCGGCAACAGCGGCGTGAGCACTTCGACGGTCCCGACCTGCGAGGCGTTGGGGCACTCCACTTCGTGATCGGAGAACGTGTTCGATTCGGCGTTCGTCAACCCGATCTCGTTGCCCGGGCTACCCGACGGTTCGGAGGCATCATCCGTGCATGCCTGCAACCCGTCTGCGGCGCCCGGCGAGATCGCCAGGCCCTGCGGCAGCGTCGCCACAGCGTTCTCGAGCGCCGGAGACGCAAGATCCCCCGGAGCGATGCTCTGCGGAACATGCAGATGAATCGAATACCCGGTCGGGGAGTCCGCCTTCGTCGTATCCGGTGTCACCGTCAGCGATGGATTGAACCGTAACTTATCGCAGCCCGTGATCCCATCCGGGTACATCGGCGTGCTCACCACATCCCAGTTCGGGGCGCTCAGATCGGGCCTGCTGTCTTCGGGGTCGAACAGGCCCGGATTGAGCCAGCTGTCGCCGATGAACGTCGCGTTCAACGGGCCGCTGCACTTCGTCGGATTCGTCAGGTACGCCGTCAACGGCGCACTGTCGACCGCCCCGTTGGGGTGACGCTCAAAGCAGGCGCAGGGGGTGCCGTTTTCTGGTAGGAAGCGTTCGGGGTCGTGGCGTGGGTCCGCGGGAACCCCCCACAACGTGATCGTCAGGCCATCGAACGGCAACACCTGCGAGATATTCGTCGTCTGCGCGGTCAGCCCGTAGTCGCCGTCGGTGCGTGCCGTCACGATGATCGGCTGCACGACGTTCACGACTGGGAACGCGAGCTCGGCCGTGCCATTGTCGGAGGGAACCATGTTGTACACGGGAGAGACGCTCCCTTCATCGTCGAAATATTCACCAAATCCAGAGCCAGTCACATCGAAATACAGCCTTGCGACGCCGATCTGAGAGCTCGTCGGACAGCCGGGCCCGTATTCTGTGAGATCGTACATCGGGCATTGCGGGACCGACACGATGCTGCCCGACAAACCCGTGGGCAGGTTCACGCTGATGTCCTTCACGTACACTTCGCCCGCCATCGGGTGCTCGGACGGCGGACCGGGCATTTCTTGGGATTCGAGGTTGAACTTGAAGCTCGTCGTCATGTCAAAGGGATGCGAGCCGGCCTGGGTGTCCAGATCGTTCGGGTTCGCCACGACCGGGTCGCTCGGATCAGCGGAATTGCTGACAGTGACCGACGCAGCGTTCGCTCCAGAGCTCACGAAGCCGAACGACGCCGATGCGGGCGACGCCGCCGCCAACGCGACCGCGACCGATACCAGTAGCGCGCAACCCAGTCGCACGCGATCAGATGAGCACGCCATCATCGCCTCCCTCCACCCGTTTTGCCGTTTCGCCCGCGCTTCGCGCCCTTGCCACGCTTCCCAGCGCGGGCCTTCTGCTTGTGCTTCTTGGGCTTGGGCCGCTTCGCCTTCGCGACGGGCACGGCCGCGGGCTGAGGCGGATTGCCCAGGCCGACGAACGTCGCACTCGCGGGCGCGCCGAACACCGCCGGCGCCGGAGTCTGCGGACCCTGACACTGCCCGCTGTCACAACCACTCGACGGCGGGGTGTACGGGAACCCGCCATCGACCCGCGCATCGTAGATCTCCGTTGAGTTCTCGATGTCCTGCGGCGCCAGATCATCGGTCGTCTTGATGAACACATCGCTGCCGTTGCTGCTCGCACCGACAAAAGTCGAACCGACCGTCCCCTGACCCGAGGAGATCAGATAGATACGGCCATTCTCCCACTCGTACACATCATCGAGGCCATTCGTGTCCTGTGGCACCAGGGCATTGGACGTCGTGAAGAACACACGCGAGCCGTCGGACGAGATCTCGCTCTCCGAGTAATGCGGCATACCATCGTTAGCGAAGAACCCGGGCGTGTAGAGTTCGGTGCCGCCCGTCGGCGGCGCTCCACTCGGGTTGCACGACACGCACGTGATCGAACCGGTCCCAGCGTCATAGACATACGCCTCATCCGCGCCGTAGCTGTCGTATCCAACAAGGTTGGCCGAGTCCAGGAACAGGAGCCTCGAACCGTCGGGAGTAGCAACCGCGGCAAGGTTTCTATTATCGCCTGCTTCTATTTCGGGGGAGAAGCCTTCGCGGGCGATCAACCTGCTGGCGCCATCTTCCCAGAGATAGAGGCCGTCGGGCGCCTCGTAGTAGACACGAGAGCCGTCGGCCGACGAAGCGACGAACGCTCCTTCTGGGTTGATCGTCGTGGTTTCGCCGCTGGCGACGTCGTACTCAAAGACTCCCCCCCCCTCTATTAGGCGAGATTCCCCTTCCTCGCCGCCCGCGTCCGTGAAGATCTTGGAGCCGTCAGCGCTCCTGCCGGCGTAGAATCTCCCCACCAGGGGGACGGTCCTCGCATCGGCAGAAGAATCGTTCTCACGCAGATACAATTCTCCACCACAAGGCCACGCCTTGAAGACGACGTTCGACCCATCCGGCGAGACCGCGCCTTCAATGTATTCGGGGTACGCGATTGCGCTTATCGCTCCATTGCCGAGCACAGCGCCGCATGAGGGAAGGCTCCCGTTGGGAAGCACGCCCACCAGATAGGTGTGACCTCCAGTCGTATCATACAACTCGTCAAAAGGAGAATTAAGAGTATCGACCGGAGTGCCCGGCGCCGTCGGCAGACGAGCGTCGGTCTGGAAGAGAACGTGGCTCGCGTCAGCCGATGCACCAGCGATAAACTGACCAGCGTATAAGAAGCGTTCTTTTTCCGATTCACCGAAAGCATAGTCATAGCTCGGCAGCAGAGGCCCGGTATCGGGAAGCGCCGCCAACGAAGCTTCCCCACTAGGGAGGTCGATTCGAACCACATTGATCGCCTCGGGGTCCTGATCCAGCGGACTGGCGTCAAACCCGGAGTTCACGAACGCGGCGGAGAGATCGCTGTCGAAGACCACGGTGGCAATCGAGTTATCATCGTTAGAGGACCTGAGGATGTTTTCGCCCTCCGAGACCCCGAGCGGTTCGCCCGGGCCGTCCGGCGGAGCGAGCGCGGTGTTCACCCAGCCCGACGCCGTGCGCGTGCTGAGCACCGACTCAGCACCACCGGTCTGAGCGCCCGGCAGCGGCAGCTCGCTCAGGTACCAGACGTGTTCCCCATCAGAGAAGCCATACACGTCGGGGATGATGCTGTTGTCACCCTTGATCATCGGCGTGACCAGCTCATAGGCGCGACAGTCGGGGAGGTTCGCCGACGGACCGACGCGCAGCGCCGCGTTCGGGCAGGCTTCTTCAGCCGAGGCGAGCGCCGGCGACACCAGCCCCACGCACACCACGACACCCGCCGCCGCGCAGAGGACCGTCATTATCAGCCTGCGAATGCTCATGAAGCCATCTCCTCCTCGGATAGCGGAGGGAGGTGCCCCTCGCGTCGTGTGGATGACAATCCGCGCACGGGCGCGGGGGAAAGATGTGTGTCGCGGCGCATCACGCGGCCTCTTTCCTACCCGGCGCCCGCATGGTCTCGCGGCTGATCGTCCGCTCGACCGCGTGGCCCTTTGGGGTTAGCTGCCAGGCGTTCGGCTCACCTTTGGCGTGGCCCTCACCGTTGTTCACGATCAACCCGAGGTGCTCCAGGCGCGCGAGCAGCTTCGAGATCTGGCCCTGGTCGGCGACGCCTGCAATGTCCGAGACCTGCCGGTTGCTTGCGCCCGGGGCGGAGGCGATCGCGGCTAGCACTCGCACGGTGCGGTAGGTGAGGCGTATCTCCAGATCCCACAGCGGGTCGATCGCGGGGGACGTGGCGGGCCGGCGTTTCGGGGTGGGCCGTGTGGCCTCGCGCTCTGCCGCTGCCCGGCCGTGATAGGGCAGCACGATCATTCCCATCAACGGGCCCAGCAGGCCGATCGTCGGCCGCGGATCGCACTCGGTCAGGCGCGCGTGCAGGACCGCGAGGACCGCGCCGACGATCCCCTCCGCCGTCAACCTTGTGAGCCGCCCCGCGGCCCGGGGCTCGCGGCGCCCCTTGTCGACGGCTTCGATCAGGGTGCCCACCACGCGCGCTCGGCGTTCGAGCGCGATCGGTCCCGCGCCGAGCGCATCGACGATCCCCAGGCGCCCCAGGCTTGGCTCGTCGTCGAGGAGCTCGAGCAGCGCGCGCAATCCCATCCGCATCCGCTCGATCCAGCTCCCGCCCTCCCCGAACGCGGGGGCCACCCGCGCGGCGGCGCGCTCCACGGCGAGGTCGAGCGCGGCGACGAAGCAATCCTCGCGATCGTCGAAGAGGTCGTAGAACGTGCGCCGCGAGACCCCCGCGCGCGTCACCACATGCGCGACCGTGGCGCGCGCGACGCCGCGCTCGGCGACGACCTCGACCATCGCCGAGACGATCCGCGCGCGCTGCAGTTGCACCACGTCGCCCCGGCCGTTCACCGCGCCCGGGGAGCGATGAGACTGGCCGATCGGGGCCGAGCGAGTGCGGGCGGGACCGCGGCGAGTGCGACGCCCACCGGGATCTGGCTCGCCACCGGACGCACCACGACTACGGGAAGCCACCTCGATCACCCCCGCCTCCCCGCGCGCGCGGGAGACCCTACCCCCGCGGGGGCGACGACAAGACGGCGCAAACGCGCCCGATGAGGAGCTCTACGGCCTAGCCGAGAAGCCGAAGAGAGAGAGAGAGAGAGAGAGAGATGCGACAGCGCCAAGCTGGCGCATCTAGATACCCCACCCTTACGGGTGCCAGGAACTCCTGTCACGGTCATCCCTCTCGAACTCACGCGAAAACCAACTCCCTCATCGAAACGACCCGGTCCCCTCTCCCAAGGTTCCCCTGATTGCGCTAGAGCCGGCCAACAGAGCCAAGGCCCAAACCCGATCCTATGTATGCCCGCAACCCATGATTGGGGCAAGGCCAGAACAACATAACCGCTGGCCGCCAAATTGTCAAGCCCCCAGTAACAAACCTATGCTGAGCGTGAGGTCAACACCCCTCAGCCGGCCCCCATCTACGGGCGGGCGGCACCTACGGAGGGGCGCTCCTATACTCGCGCCGTGGAAGCAGAGGTCGTGATCCTCGCCGGGGGCACCGGCGGCGCGAAGCTTGCTCGGGGGATGCGAGACGTCGTGGGGCCCGAGCGCTTGGCGGTGATCGCCAACCCGGGCGATGACATCGAGATCTATGGGGCTTACGTCTCCCCCGACCCGGATCTGATCTCTTTCTGGCTGGCCGACCTGATCGACACGCGCGGATGGGGCCTCGAGGGCGACACGTTCAATGTGATGGACGGCCTGCGGGCGCTCGATGTCGATGTTTGGTTCAACCTCGGCGACCGCGATATCGCTTGGTGTGTCGAGCGCGCGCGATTGCTCGCCGAGGGCCTCACGCCGACTGCGGCGCTGGCGCGGCTGAACGAGGCGATCGGGGTGCGCACGGCGGTGCTGCCCGCCAGCGACGATCCCGTGCGGACCTGGGTCCAATCAACCGCCGGGTGGTGCTCGTTCCAGGACTTCATGATCCGTTTGCAGGCCGCTGGGATCGTGGAGGGATTGGAGTTCCGGGGAGCAGAGCAGGCTGCTCCCAGCCCCGCGGCGCTGGAGGCGATCGGCGCTGCGCGCGCGATCGTCATTGGGCCCTCGAACCCGGTCGCCTCGATCGGCCCGATCCTGGCGGTGCCGGGCCTCCGCGAGGCGCTCGCCGAGGCCGCCGCGCCGGTGGTCGCCGTCAGCCCGATCGTCGGCGGGGCCGTCCTGAAGGGCCCGACGGCCTCGTTCATGGCGTTCGCCGCCTTGGATTGCAACGCGGCTGGAGTGGCCGGCTTCTACGGCGAGCTGCTCGATGGGCTCGTCGCCGACGAGCCCGTGCCGGGCCTTCCGACGCTCGATCTCGACACCCTTATGTCCGACGCCACATCCCGCGCACATGTCGCCGATCAGGTACTCGCATTCGCGGACTCGCTCGCGGGGTGAGGATTGGCCCACGCGGCTGAGGTCCGTCCCACGCGACTGAGATGGTCCCACGCGACTGCTTGTCGGCCCCGCGTCGGCCTTTTGAACCCGCCTCGTCTCGCCATACGAACGCCGCTCGGCGGAGCCCCCTTGGGGGGCGGAGCCTCCTCCTTTCAAGCCCGCCCCGGTGCACTCTTATACTCGGGCCGGCGTGCCCGCCCCCGCCCCCGCTCCCGTCTGCATCATCGGCGCCTCCGGCTCGCTCGGGTTCGGGCTCGCCCTACGGCTCGGGCGTGCAGGTGTTCCGATCGCGATCGGCTCGCGCTCCGCGGAGCGGGCGATGGAGACCGTGGAGCGTGCGCGGACCGCGGTCCCGGATGGCTCGTTCGCGGGTTTCGACAACGCGGAGGCGGTCGCGCAGGCCGAGACGGTGATCCTGAGCGTTCCGTTTCGCAATCAGTCGGAGATGCTCACCAACCTGAAGGGTGCGCTGCGCGCCGGGCAGCTGCTGATCGACGCGAGCGTGCCGCTGGCGGCCGCGGTGAGCGGCAAGGCCACGCGGATGCTGGGCGTCTGGCAGGGCTCCGCCGCCCAGCAGGCCCAGGAGATGGCGCCCGACGGGGTGCGCGTGGTCTCCGCCCTGCACACCGTCGCTGCGGCCTCGCTGTCCGACCTTCACCACGAGCTCGCGGAGGACGTCCTGGTGTGCGGGGACTCCCGCGCTGACAAGTGCGCTGCCGCCGCGCTGATCGAGCGGATCGCCGGGCTGCGCTGCGTTGACTGCGGGCGCCTCGAGATGGCGCGCACCACCGAGTCGCTCACGGCGCTTTTAATCGCGGTCAACGCCCGCTACAAGGTCCACGCGGGCATCCGCCTCACGGGCCTGCCGGACGCGCTCTGGGAGTAGGGCGCCTGTCGCCTGCGGGGCCGAGCGAGCGTACCGTCTCAAGCGCGGCGTACGGTGTTCGGCATGCACCTCTTGCAGGACACCCAACCGCCTCCAAAGAGGCCATCGGCGGCGCTGGCTGCACCGTGCGGGTATATATCTCCGCTGGATGGTATATACTGCCCGGCCATGGCCAAGCACCTGGTGGACATCGACGAGCAGGCTCTGCTGCACGCGCGGGCCCAGCTCGGCGCCGGCACGATCAAGGAGACGGTCAACCGCGCGCTGCGGCTGGCCGCCGGCGATCGTGGCGCCGCGGTGAGGGATCGGTTGGACGCACTCGCCCACGCCGATCTCACACCGCGCGAGCAGGCATGGCGCTGACGCACCTGCTCGACACGAGCGCTCTCACGCGCCTGCGCGAGCGGGCGGTGCGGGAGGCTGTCGAACCCCGCGCGCAGCGGGGCGAGCTCGCCCGGGCCGGAATCTCCGATCTGGAGATCGGCTTCTCGGCCCGCAACGCCGCCGAGTGGGACCGCCTGGCCGACGCCGTCGACGTCTTCGAGCTGCTGGAGACCTCCGCCGAGCACGTGCGTCGCGCACGGCAGACGCAACGGCTGCTCGCGGCCAGGAACCAGCGCGGGCGCAAGCTGCCCGACCTGCTCGTCGCCGCCGCGGCCGAGGCCCGCGGCCTCACCGTCCTGCACTACGACGCGGACTTCGACCTGATCGCCGCCGCCACCGGCCAGCCGTGCGAGTGGGTCGTCCCCGCCGGCTCGGTCGACTGAGGGTTCGTGGCCCTGGCCGCGGCTGCGCTGTCGTATCTTCAAAGCACGATGCGCACCGCCGCGATCCTCCCCGTCAAGCGGTTCTCCGACGCCAAGCAGCGCCTTGGGGCGAGCGTCGCCGACCCGCTGCGGCGCGACCTCGCGCGCGCGATGGTCGGGGACGTGCTGAGCGCTTTGCGCGACTGTGTGGAGATCGAGCGCACGCTCGTCGTCACCTGCGAGGAGTCGGTCGCCGCGGCGGCGCGCTACCTCGGGGCGCTCGTCGTTCCGGACGCTGCTGAGGAGAGCCAGAGCGCCGCTGTTGCGCAGGGCATCGAGCGCGCCGCGGCGGAGGGCTTCGAGCGGGTGCTGTGCGTCCCCGGGGACTGCCCGGCGCTCGACCCGGCCGAGGTTGCCGCGCTGCTGGAGGCCGAGCGGCCCGAGGCGCGTGAGGTCGTGATCGTCCCCGACCGCCACGGCACGGGCACCAACGGGCTGCTGCTCACCCCGCCAGACGCGATCCCCCCCTCCTTCGGGCCCGGCAGCTGCGAGCGCCACCTCCAGCTTGCGCGCGAGGCCGGGGTCGCAATCCGGGTGGAGCGCCCAGCCTCGCTGCTGCTAGACATCGACACCGGCGCGGACCTCGACGTGCTGCGCGAACGCCTGCAGGGCGAGCCTCAGAGCGGGGCGCGACGCACCAGGACGGTACTCAGCACGCGGCGACACTCACCGCGCGCGGCATGAGGCTCCGGCGGCGGCGCCCTCTCAGCCCGTGACGGCGGCCTTGCTCTCGTACCACTCGTGCAGCGCGCCGATCGCGCCGCCGATGACGCGGTCGAAGAACGTCTCGCGGTCGTTCTCGTGCGGCAGCGGCTCGGCGGGGACCTCGACTTCGAGGAACTCGCACAGCGGCTCCCACCCTTCGCCCACGTGCCAGACGAGCAGCCGCTCGGGCGGGACCGTGCGCTTGACCTGCTCGTTGTGGCGCTCGAACTGCTCGATCAGCTGCGCCGGCTCGGCCCAGCCGTCGGCGAACGAGCCCTCGGGGCCCCAGAACATGCGCTCGACGAGGTCGAGGTAGCGCCGCCAGCGGGGGTCTATCTCACCCCGGGCGCTCGCGAGCAGGCGCATCAGCTCCTCGCCGTGGCTGAGGCCGACGATCGTTTCGCGGAAGCTCGGCTCCCACGACTCGGGCTTGCGCGTGCTGAGCAGCACCTTGGCGTCGGGGTAGACCTCGCACAGCTCCTTGTAGAAGTAGCCACCAGGCCAGTCCGCGGTCGCCTCGTAGCCGGCGAACACCTCCTCCCACGGGCCCTCGCCGTCCAGCGCGCGGTTCCACAGCTCGACCTGGTCGAGGTCGGCGAGCACGTTGACCCAGTGATAACAGGGGCCGAAGCCGAGCTGCTCGAGCGCCAGTTTCTGCGTGAGGGTGCCCGTGCGGGGCATACCTGCTCCGATCAGCTTCATTATGCTTCTCCACTCCTTTTTTGGGGGTCGTCGGTCACCGTCGGTCGTCGTCAGTCGCGCTGCACCTCGGCGTGCACTCTGCGCAACTGCGGCATGGCTCGCCGGTTCTCACGATATTCTGTTGTCGTGTTGTGATTCTCAACGTGGCGTAACACAACACTAACGTCCACTCCCAATCCAGGGCCCAGCGCTTGAACGCGATCGACACCACGGCCGTACACACGGCCACCCGCACGGCGACGGTAGACCGACCGGCGGACGGATGCACGCTCGCGACCGGCCCGCGGATCTCCGGGCTCACGGTCTCCGACGGCGAGCGCGTCCTCTCCCAGGACCAGGTCCTCGACCGGCTGGGCCTGCGCGGTGACGAGTTCGCCGAAGGCATCTTCGCGCGCTGCGGCGTCAAGCAGCGCCACCTCGATCTGGACGACGACTTCCTCGCGCGCACCCTCCAAGGGCGCACCGCGGCGGTCGAGGAGCGGCTGCTGCGCCACTCGGTACGCGCCGTGGACGCGCTCGGGCTCGACCCGGCAAGGATCGGCACCGTCCTCAGCTCGAGCCTCTACTCGCTCGGCCTGCCCACGATCGCCCACCGGCTCGTGGACCACTACGAGCTGGACCCCACGACCGACAAGTACCACATCACCGGAGTCGCCTGCGCGAGCGCGGTGCCGCTGATGCGGGTGGCTGCGGGGACGCTGCACCAGCACCCCGGGCGCGACTGCCTGATCGTGGCGGCGGAGAGCATGAGCTCGATCCTCACACGCGCCGGTGAGGAGGACCCCCGGGCCAAGACGGTCGGCTCCGCGATCTTCGGGGACGGCTGCGCCGCCGCGGTGCTCTCCGCCGACCCCGGCGCCGACGGGCCGACGATCCTCGCCACCCGAGTCCACCAGCTCGGCGGCACGCTCGCAGCCGTGAGCCTCGAGTGCTCCGAGCAGGACAGCTACCTGCACCTTGTGCGCGAGCTGCCTGACCTCGCCGGCGCCGGGCTGCCCGGCGTGGCCGAGCGCTTCCTGCGCGAGCACGGCGTCGAGCACGCGGAGATCGACCACTGGATGGTCCACCCGGGAGGGCGGCGCATCATCGAGAACATCCAGAGCGCCCTGGAGCTCTCCGACGAGCAGACCGCGACGAGCTGGGACGCGCTCGCCAACCACGGCAACGTCGGCACCCCCTCGATCTTCTACGTGCTCCACGAGACGATCGAGCGCCACCGCCCTCAGCCGGGCGAGCGCGGGCTCGCGGTCACGATCGGCCCCGGCGTGACCGTCGGGCTGATGCTCTTGCAGTGGTGATATCCGCCGGCGCGCTGAGCGATCTACCTGAGGTAGGTGCCGGGGACGACCTGGCAGCACTGATCGCGGGGGTCCCCGGCATCGAACTGTGCGACGGGCAGGTTTTGGCGATCGCCCACAAGGTCGTCTCCAAGGCCGAGGGCGACGTCGTGGCACTCGCGGACGTCGAACCCTCCACGCAGGCGCACAGGCTCGCCATTGAGCAGGGCAAGGACGCACGGGCCGTACAGGTCGTCCTGGACCAGTCGCAGGAGATCCTGCGCGCCGCGGGCGGGGTGCTGATCTGCCGCACACACCACGGTTTCGTCTGCGCCAACGCCGGGGTCGATGCCTCCAACGCAGCCAGTGCCGACGCCCTGATCGTGCTGCCCCGCGACCCCGACGCCTCGGCGCGGCGCCTGCGCGCGAGACTGCGCGAACTGACCGGGGCGCGCGTGGCCGTGCTGATCACCGACAGCTTCGGCCGTGCCTGGCGCCACGGGCAGTGCGACGTCGCGATCGGCTGCGCCGGCCTGCAGCCACTCGACGACTGGCGCGGGCGCACCGACAGCGCCGGTCTGCAGTTGCGCGCCACCTGGCTCGCCGTCGCCGACGCGATCGCGGCCACCGCCGACCTTGCGCGCGCCAAGGACTCCCGCGAGCCCGTTGTGATCCTCAATGGGCTGGAGCGTTTCACCACCGAGGAGGACGGCCCCGGCGCAGCCGTGCTGCTACGCCCGCTGGACGAAGACCTGTTCCGCTAGGCGGCGGCTACGCGCGCTCGAGATCGACGCGCCGCGACGGCTGACGTCTGCGCTGCGAGAGCGCGTGGCGCGCGTTGACCAGCGCGGCTCGCGGCAGCATCGTGGCCATCGCCCGCGCGGGCCCGATGTTGCGGGTCCCGAACGCTTCGAAGGTCGGCCCCAGACGCTCGTCGCGAGCTCCCGCCGAGAACAGCAGCCGCTCCACCGGGCTCAGCTTCCTGCCGCCGGCGTAGTCGTGGATCAGGAAGGAGTGGCCGCGCAGCGCCCGGGTGTGGCGGCGACGGTAGCGCTCCAGACCCTGCTCCAGGGACTCGGCGCCCTCCGCTCGTCCGGGAGCGGCCAGCGCCGGGGCGATGCTGTCGGCGAGCCACTCCGAGGACTGGAAGGCCCAGCCGCAGCCCACGCCCCACAGCGGATCGGTTGCCAGCGCGGCGTCGCCGACCAGCGCCAGGCCGGGGGCGGTGGGCGCGTGGATCACGTTGGTCATGTCGATCCTGCCGACCGGCGAGTCGACGATCCGGGAGTTGAGGATCGGCGGCGCATCAGGGAGCGCGGCGATCATCGCCGTGAGCGCCTCGGTGGGGTCGCGGCGGAACTCCGGCAGGCGCTCCTTGGTGGGCATCGCCGCGTAGAACGTCAGGCCGCTGTCGGTTGGAAAGGCCGCCGCCCAGTCGGGGTCGAGAAACCACGCCGAGCCGTCGGGAGCGCCCGCGGGCGAGGGCCCCTCGAAGTAGGCGCCGTAGGCGATCCGCTCGTGGGGTTTCGTGCGGGTGCGCACGCCGGCCAGCTCGGCCACGCGGGAGTCGCGCCCGTCGGCGCCGACCGTCAGCCGCGCGCGCAGCCGCGTGGTGGCGCCACTCTTCTCGCGTACCTCGACGCCGCGGACCACGCCGCCCTCGCGCACGAGCGCGTCCGCGGTGCGGCCGAGCATCAGCTCGACGCCCGGCATCTCGCCGGCCATCCGGCGGATCATCGGGTCGAGCAGCTCCCGGCGGAGGTTGATGCCCGCGGGCACCCTGCTCGCGGTGGGTGGCTCGATCCAGCCCCAGCGACTCCAGATGCGCGCACGGGCGCGTAGCGCTCCCGCGGCTTCCATCGGCCCGACCAGGCCCAGGCGCTCCAGCGTCGGCAGGGCGGACGACTGGATGAAGTGCGAGCAGACCCGCTTGTAGGCCGCGGGGTCCGGGCGCTGCTCCACAAGCGCCACGCGTGCGCCCGCGCGAGCGAGGAGGATCGCCGCGGTGCAGCCGGCGAGGCTCGCGCCCACGATCGCTGCGTCGTAATCCCGATCGTCGCTCATGTTCATACGGCCGCCACCGCCAGATCATACCGCCGCCGGATCTCGTACAGCGTGGTGCGCTCCGCCGCCGGGCGCCCGGCCTCGTGCGCGGCGGCCACCAACTGCTCGGGGTCGAGCTTGGTGCCGTGGTAGGAGCCGGCCAGGCGGCTGATCGACTCCTCCATCAACGTCCCCCCCAGGTCGTTTACGCCCCAGCGCAGCGACTCCGTGGCGGCGTCGAGCCCCATCTTCACCCAGCTCGCCTGCAGGCTCGCGATGGTGCGCCCGAGCGCGAGGCGGAAGACTGCGGTGTGCTTGAGGTTCTCCTCGCGCGAGATCTCCTCCACGCCGTGCGTGCGCCCCAGCAGCGTCTGGAAGGGGATGAACGAGAGCGGCACGAACTCGGTGATCCCCCCGGTGCGCTCCTGCAGTTCGCGCACCACGCGCATGTGCTCGGCGAGCTCCCACGGCTCCTCGATGTGCCCGAACATGACCGTCGCCGTGGAGCGCAGCCCGGCCGCGTGGGAGGCTTCGATGATCTGCACCCACCGCGCGACCGGCAGCTTGTTCGGGCTGATCCGTTCGCGCACCCCGTCGTGCAGCACCTCCGCGGCCGTCCCCGGCGTCGAGCCGAGGCCCGCGTCGCGCAGGCGCGCGAAGACCTCGCTCGGCGGCTGCCCCGAGATGTCGCACATGTGCGCGATCTCCATCGGGCTGTACGCGTGCAGGTGGATGTCCACCCCCTCGGCGGCGGCAGTGCGCTTGGCGAAGCGCAGCCACCCGAGGTAGTCCTCCAGGCTCCAATCGGGGTGGATGCCCGACTGGATGCACAGCTCCGTGGCGCCGTACGCCACCGCCTCGCACACCCGGCGCGCAAACTCCCGCTCGTCGTGCTCGTACGCGTCGGGGGAGCGCTTGCCCTGGCCGAAGCCGCAGAACGCGCACCCCACCGTGCAGACGTTTGAGACGTTGATGTTGCGGTTCACCACGAACGTCACCGTCTCCCCCGCGAGCTCCGCGCGCAGCTCGTCCGCGGCCTGGCGCAGCTCCTCGATCGCCTCCGGCCGCGTCTCGGCGAACATCGCCGTCAGCTCCGCTGCGCTCAGCGCGAGGCCCTCGCGCGCGCGCTCGGTCGCGCCGGCCACCAGATCGGGGCGGATCGGCGGGGCCCCGCTCGCGGCCGGGTCGGTGCGGCCGGACCCGCGCCGGGGGATGAAGCTCCAGTACTTGACCTTAATCGTGTCCATCACGCCCCGTGCGATCCACTCGGGGGCGATGTAGCGCGAGTAGACGCAGAGCCGCTCGGTCAGCGCGTAGCCGTCGCGCTGCAGCTCCTTGCGCACCTGGTGGGGTGAGGGGAACGGGTGCTCCGGGGAGATGTGGTCGCCGTTCGCGGAGAGCCCGCCGAGGTCGGTCGCACCCGCGGCCACCAGCTCCGGCCACCACTCCGCGAGGTTCGGAGGGACCTGGATGCCCACGTCAGGCATCAGCCGCCGCGTCTCGGCGATCAGCCGCTTCATATCCTCGATGCTCACCGGACACGCCCACTCGGGCAGCGGCAGCTGGGGATGCAGGCGGGCGGGGTCGCCGTCGGGGTCGTCCGCCCCAGAGCCCGTGGAGCCCTCACCGGGGTGGGCGGAGACCTCATCGGCGTGGGTCCCCCCCACTCCCGTGCGCCAGTACAGACGCGCGGCCTCCTCGGCGATCTGCGCCGGCTCTTGCCCGTAGTAGCGCTGGTGGGGCACGAAGTTCTGCAGGATCACCTCCTGGATGTGCCCGTACTCGGCATGAACGGCCGCGAGCGCCTCCAGCGAGGCGACCCGCTCCTCCTCGCTCTCGCCGATACCGACCAGGATCCCCGAGGTGAACGGGATCCGCAGCTCGCCCGCCGCGCGGATCGTCTCCAGGCGTCGCGCCGGGTGCTTGGTGGGCGAGCCGGCGTGCACGGTCTCCATCAGCCGCTCGGAGATCGACTCCAGCATCAGCCCCTGCGAGGCGGTCACCTCACGCAGCCGCCCCAGGTCCTCCCGAGAGAGCACACCGAGGTTCGTGTGCGGCAACAGGCCCCGCTCGAGCGCCCGCTCGCACGCCCACACCACGTACGCCGTGAAGTCCTCGTGGCCGTACTCGCGCAGCAGCGCGGCGACCTCGGGGTTGACCTCGGGGCGCTCGCCGGTCAGCACCAGCAGCTCCTTGACCTGCCGCTTGGCGGCGCCGTCGAGGATCTCGAGGACCTCCTCCGGCGCGTACAGATGCGCCCGATGCGTCGCGAACGCGCAGTACTTGCAGTAACACCGGCACGTCCGCGACAGCGACAGCGTCAGGTTGCGCGAGAAGGTGACCCGGCGGCGCATCCTCCCGAGTGTATGCGCTTGGGACCGTCCCGCCGGGCACGAGAGGAGCCCACTCTTCGCGCGTGCACGGCACCTGTGCAATTGGCGACACCCCCGCGCCCGCGACCAAATCCGTCCGACGCGACTCGTAGCTTTTCCACCATGTCCGAAGATACCCTCCGTCGCGCCGTGGCCGAGATGGTCGGCGCGTTCACGCTCACGTTCATCGGCGCCGGTGCGGCTGCGGCCTCCGGGGCGGTCTCCGATCCGACCCTGATCGGCGTAGCGATCGCCAACGGGCTCGCGATCGGGGTGATGGTCTGCGCGCTCGGGCACATCTCCGGCGGGCACTTCAACCCGGCGATCACGTTCGGCTTCCTGATAACCCGCAAGATCAAGCCCACGCTCGCTGGCGTCTACTGGGTCGCGCAGTTCGGCGGCGCGGCGCTGGCGGCGCTGTTCGTCAAGGAGCTACTGCCGCGGGCGACGACTGAAGCGGTCAAGCTCGGCGTACCCGCGCTCGGCCACGGTGTCGATGCGAGCTCCGGCTTCCTGCTCGAGGCGATCTTCACGTTCTTCCTCGTGTTCGTCGTGTTCGGCGCGGCGGTGGATACGCGCGGGCCGTTCAACGCCGTCGCCGGGCTGGCAATCGGCCTGACGATCTCGATCGACGTGCTCTTCGGAGGCCCGTTCACCGGGGCCGCGATGAACCCCTCACGCGCGTTTGGGCCGCAGCTCGTCGGCGACCACTGGTCCAACGGCTGGGTGTGGTACGCCGGGCCAGTGCTCGGCGCCACGGTCGCCGCCTGCTTGTACGCATTTCTGTACTTGCGCAAGACCGAGCCCAAGCCCGAGCCACCGGCTCCTGCGGGGGCTCAAGCCGCACAGTCCTAGCCCATGCACGGGACTGAGGCGTAGACAGAAGCCCCTATCCTGGGCGCGTGGCCCAACCGCCCCGCATCTATCTGGCTCGCCACGGCCAGACCGCGTACAACGCCGAGGGCCGCTTCCAGGGCCAGGGTCCCGTGCCGCTCGATGCGACCGGGCGCGCCCAGGCGCAGACGCTGGCCGAGCAGGCCGTCCCCTACGAGTTCGCCGCGCTGTGGTGCAGCCCGCTGCTGCGCGCCCGCGAAACGGCGGACACCGTCGCGCGGCGCGTTGGGCTGACTCCGCGCGAGGACGCGCGGTTGATGGAGACCGACTCGGGCGAGTGGACCGACCGCTCGTTCGCCGAGGTGCAGGCCGAGGACCCCGAGGGCTTCGGGCGCTTCCGCCACGGCGATCCGACGTTTGCGTTCCCCGGCGGGGAGTCCTTCGCGCAGCAGGCCGTCCGTGTGGCGTCCGCGTTCCACGACATCAAGCGGGCCGAGGCGCCCGCGCTGGTGGTCTGCCACGGCGGGGTGATCCGCATCGCGCTCTTCCAGCGCAGCAAAGACCGTGAGGCGCTTGGCGACCCTGTCCCCAACGCGACCGTGATCGCGCTCGACCCGCGGGGGTCGCGGCGCCTGCACCGCGGCGACGAGGTCGGCGCCGCGAGCTGAGCCACCGCCGCGCGGGACTGCCGCGTGGGTCATTGCCGACCCGCCAGGCGTCGGTGCGCGCTGGCTCCCGTCGGCGAGAGCTGATTACAGCGCGCGCAGGCGGCGAAACTCTTCGCGCGCCGAGTAGGGGCGGCCCCACATCTGCGTGACCTCCGCGCGCCCCACCCGCACCTCGCGCACCGCGAACTCCCCCTCGATGCCGGCGGCGTCGAGCAGCGCCAGGGTGCCGTGCACGGTCGGCGCCGAAGCGGCGTGGCCGAAGCGGTGGGCGACGAGCAGATGCCAGTGCCAGTCGTATTTGGAGTACGGGCTCGCGTTGCACGTGACGAGGTACACTGCCGCTTCGACGTAGCGCGACTCGTCCGCGATCCGCAGGTCGAGCTCCAGATCGGTCCAATCGTCGGGCAGCGAGTCCACGGTCTGCTGGAAGATGTCGGCCAGACCCATGCCCAGAAGCCTACCGGGAGCGCGGGATATCCTCGACCTATGGCCGCCACCGATACATTGCGCGCCGAGTACGAGGCGCTGACCGAGCGCTGCGGGCTCGTGGACCACTCCGAGCGGGGCAAGCTCGCACTGACCGGCTCCGGCGCAGTGGAGTTCCTCAACGGGCAGGTCACGAACGAGCTCGCCGACCTGCGCCCCGGCGAGGGGCGGTATGCGGCCTTCCTGACCAACAAGGGCAAGATGCTCGGCGACCTTCGCATCCTCGCGGTCGGCGCCGATCCGGACAGACCTCCAACCGAATTGCTGCTCGACACCGAGCGCGTGGCGCTGCAGGCGCTGTTCGACATGATCCGCCGCTACAAGATCGGCTATGAGGTCGAACTGCACAAGCGCACCTTGGAGTGCGGTCTGCTCTCGCTGACCGGGCCTGATGCCAGTGCGTTCGTCGCCGACCCTATAAGTGCCTTATGCGGTCGAAAAAGAACACACGACACAGAGGGGTCCCCGACCGGCGCCGATATTCCCTCGCCCATTGAGCACACCCACGTGCTTGCAGAGATCGGCGGCGCACCCGTACGGCTGATCGCGACCGCCGACGGCGTGGATGTGCTCTTCGAGACCCCATATGGCGACGCCGTGCGCGCGGCCCTGATCGACGCCGGCGCGATCCCCGTCAGCGAGGCGGCCGCGGAGATCGTGCGCGTCGAGCGCGGACGGCCCCGCTACGGAGTGGACATCGACGAGAGCACGATCCCCCAGGAGGCCGGCCTCAATGAGCGCGCGGTGAGCTTCACGAAGGGATGTTATGTCGGCCAGGAGACCGTCGCGCGGCTGTATTACAGGGGCAAGCCGAATCGCCATCTGCGCGGCCTGCGCCTGATCGAGCCCGCCCAATCGGCGGCCGAGCCCGCCCTACCGGTGGCGAGCGGCGAGGAGCTGCGACTGGGAGAGCGCCCCGTGGGGCATCTGGCGAGCGTCGTGCACTCCCCCCGACTGGGAACGATCGGCCTGGCGCTCGTCCGCCGCGAGGCCGCGCCGGGCGACACCATCGCGGTCGGCGAGCGTGGCGCCTTCGCCCAGCTCTGCGAGCTGCCGTTCGCGCCCTGAGGCCGCCTGTCAGGAGGCGCCGGGGCGCCGCTCGTCGGGCCGGCGCTCGTGCAGGTGCTTGCGGATCGCAGCCTTCTGAACCCTGAGCGCGTCGGGCCGAGGGGGCGTATCGAAGGTGTTGGTGACGTTCGGTCCCCGCACAGTCGCTTTGGCGCGCACCGGCGGCTTGCGGGCGTCCTCGAACGGATTGCGTTCAGTCATCTCCATTGTCTTCGGTCGGAACTCCCGATTCCTGAGTGTAAGCCTGCCACTGCTCATTCAAAAGGTCAACGAGCTGACTGGCGAGCAGCGGCGAGAAGGAGACGCGCGAGACAACGATCCCCTGCTGCCCCTGCGGGCCGATGCGCAGGAAGTCCAGCGTGAACTCGTGCGGGGTGCGGGCGATCGACGCTGCGTTGGCCCATTTGCCCGCGAACTCCTCCGGGGGCATGATGATGTTCGGGCCCTGCTGGGACTCCTCCGGTGGCTGGGGCTCAGGCACGGTAGGAGCGTAGCGCGCGAGGGGCCGTACAGATAGGATTGCGCTATGGCAATCGACCTGCAGCAGATAACCGAGGTGGACGCCGAGCCCGGCGAGCTGCCCAAGACGATGGCCGCGTGGGTGATCCGCGAGGAGCGCTACGGCGAGCCGAAGGACGCCTTCCAGCTGGAGGAGATCGAGGTTCCCGAGCCCGGCGCGTTCGAGGTGATCGTGCGCGTGATGGCCGCCGGGGTCAACTACAACAACGTGTGGGCGGCACTCGGCGAGCCGGTGTCGGTGATGCGCTACGGCGACCACCCCGAGTTCGGCCACCACATCGGCGGCTCCGACGCCTCTGGGGTCGTGTGGAAGGTCGGCGCCGGTGTGACCCGCTGGAAGCCCGGCGACGAGGTCGTCGTGCACTGCAACCAGGCCTCATACGAGGACCTCGAGGTCCACGGCCTCGACCCGATGGCCGCGCCCTCGCAGAAGATCTGGGGCTACGAGACGACGTGGGGCTCGTTCGCGCAGTTCACCAAGGTCCAGGCCCAGCAGCTGCTCCCCAAGCCGACCGCGCTGACCTGGGAGGAGGCCGCCTCCTACGGCCTCGTGTACTTCACCGCCTACCGGATGCTGATCACCCGCTGCAAGCTGCAGGCCGGCCAGAACGTCCTGATCTGGGGCGCAGCCGGCGGCCTCGGCGTGTTCGCCGTGCAGCTCTGCGCCGCGGCGGGCGCCAACTGCGTGGGCGTCGTCTCCTCCGAGGAGAAGGGTGCGCTCGTCAAGCGCCTCGGCGCCGTGGATTACATCGACCGGGGCGAGTTCGCCGGGATGATGCGCAAAGGGGGCGAGACCGCCGAGGAGGAGAAGGCCCGCTTCGGCGTCTCGCGCGACTTCGCCAAGCGCGTCAAACAGCTCCTCGGCGACGCCCCCGACATCGTCTTCGAGCACGTCGGCAAAGCGACGTTCCCGACCTCAGTGTTCACCGCCAAGACGTTCGGCAAAGTCGTGATCTGCGCCGGCACCACGGGCCTGGACCTCGACTTCAACGTCGCCTACCTGTGGATGCGCCAGAAGGAGATCCTCGGCTCCCACTTCGCCAACGCGTACGAGTGCATGAAGGCCAACGAGCTGATCGAGAGCGGCCAGATCCGCCCCGTGCTGTGGCGCACGCTCGGCTTCGAGGGCGTCGCCGAAGCGCACCAGCTGATGCGCGAAAACAAGCACCTCGGGAAGATCTCCATTCTTGTCGGCGCCGAGTCCGAGGGGCTCGGCAAGACCTCCGACGGACCCGGTGCGATCCACGCGGAGGTGGGTGGCTGAGATGGCCGGTCAGGGCAACGGCACCGTGATCGTCCCCTGGTACGCGACCGGCTTTCGCGCCGAGGGCTTCGAGGTCGCGCTCAACGAGATCGCCGCGGTGGCGCTGCGCTACCGCGCGAGCTCCTACGCGGTCTACCGCTCGCGCGACGACCGCTACCGCTTCCAGCAGCTCGCCCGCTTCGCCGAGTACGCCGACTGGCTGCGCTACTGGGAAGGCCCGGAGATGATCGACTTCCGCGTGCGCCACTCCTCCTGGTACCAGGTCCCCGTGCTCTACGGCTGGTGGGACCTCACCGCCTCCGGCGCCGTCTCCGAGGAGACCGCCTGGATCACGCCAGAGCCGCCGGAGCCCGAGGGCAACGGGGGGAATGGGTCGCCCGCCCGCCCCGTCTCAGGCTCGCGCGTGCAGCACGTCTGAGCTTGCGCCGGGCCTGACTTTCACGGGCTGATTAGAGCAAGCATGGGAAATAGATCCCTGTAGCGAGTCGAGTCGCGAGTCAGCAACGTCCGACCACTCACCGCGGCGTGCGCCCCGATGTAGAAGTCCGGGAGCGGCGAGCGCCTCGCACCGCCTCGGCGCCGATACTCGCGAAAGCACTTCCCCGCCAAGAAGGCGGCCTGCCACGGCAGAGCCTCCCGTCTCAGTTGCTCGGGCAAGGCGTCCTCCAGGTCCTCGATGCGCTCGAAGCCGACCGAGACCTCGGCGTAGATGATCGGGTTGACGATCACCGCGCCCGTATCGAACGCCTCTGCCAACGCACCCCTCGACCATTCCATCCATGTTGGGTCGCAGGTGAAGAGGTCGAGCAGGACGTTGGCGTCGACGAGCGTTCCGCCAGGTGCGGGCTCAGTCCCCGCCACGAGTGAGCGCCATGATCTCGTCGGTGCTCATCGCCACCGTTCCACGTCCCAGCATCCGCTCGACCAGATCCTTTCCCCCACTCGTCCGGCCGCGCACCAGGCGCGCCCCATGATCGTCGATCTGGAAGTCAACCTCACTGCCCGGCTCGATCCCGAGCCGCTCGCGGACTGCCCGAGGAATCGTCACCTGGCCCTTGCTGGTTACTCGCATTTGCAGAGCTTACCACCATGTAATACCCATGGGTATTACGAATTGAGGAAGGGCACAAAGGTGGTCAGCAGCGCTCCAATGGCGCCATCGTCAGCCCCGCGCCCTTGAGCTGCTCCCAGTAGTGCTCCGCGGTCTCGCGGTGGCCGTTGTAGACGACTGCCTGTCCACTGTTGTGGATCTGGTTGGCGTATTGGTGGCCCTGCTCGAGCGATACACCGGGGATGAAGCGCGCGAGAGTGCGCGCAACGTGGTCGAAGGTGTTGTGGTCGTCGTTGCGCACGATCACCCGCCAGGCGCCCCCCAGCCCGCTGCTTGGGCCACCCGTGCGCGGAAGCTCGATCGTCTCGGTCATCAGGCCGCAGGATAAAGCCCCGGGCGCGGCCTTACAATTGCGGATATGGCCAGAGACCATCCCCACCGCCTATCCGAGCGTGACCGCCCGTGGATGATGCGCACATATGCGGGCCACTCGACCGCGAAGGCGTCCAACGAGCTGTACCGGCGCAATCTCGAAAAGGGCCAGACGGGGCTGTCGGTGGCCTTCGACCTGCCCACGCAGACCGGGTATGACCCCGACGACGAGCTCGCGCGGGGGGAGGTCGGCAAGGTCGGCGTGCCGGTGTCCCATCGCGGCGACATGGAAGCGCTGATGCAGGGGATACCGCTCGACGAGATGAACACGTCGATGACGATCAACGCAACCGCGGCGTGGCTGCTGGCGCTGT
This sequence comes from uncultured Solirubrobacterales bacterium, assembly GCA_963701215.1. GTDB lineage: Bacteria > Actinomycetota > Thermoleophilia > Solirubrobacterales > Solirubrobacteraceae > Palsa-744. The sequence continues at coordinate 973,134 of OY969580.1, read as the reverse complement.
ACATCGTCGCCGCCGAGGCCGAGGGCGTCCCCCAGGAGCGGCTACAGGGAACGACGCAGAACGACATCATCAAGGAGTTCCTCGCGCGCGGCACGTACGCCTTCCCGCCGGCGCCGTCGATGCGCCTGATCGCAGACACGATCGCGTACACCGTCGAGCACGTGCCGAAGTGGAACCCGATCAACATCTGCTCCTACCACCTGCAGGAGGCGGGCGCCACCCCCGTACAGGAGATCGCGTACGCGATGAGCAATGCGATCGCGGTCCTCGATGCGGTACAGGAAAGGATGGGAACCCTGCCCGGAGGGCCGGGTTCTGCGGGGCGTTCGCAGGGCGGACCCACTCGTATCGCAGAGGTCTTCGGCAGGATCTCGTTCTTCGTGAACGCGGGCGTGCGCTTCGTCGAGGAGCACGCGAAGCTGCGCGCGATGGGGATCCTGTGGGAGGAGTTCGGCCGCAAGCGCTACGGCGTCGAGGACCCGAGGCTGCTGCGGCTGCGCTACGGCGTGCAGGTCAACTCGCTAGGCCTGACCGAGGCACAGCCGGAGAACAACGTGCAGCGGATCGTGCTGGAGGCGCTCGCGGTGACGATCGGCCGCGACGCCCGCGCCCGCGCAATCCAGCTGCCGGCGTGGAACGAGGCGCTGGGACTGCCGCGCCCGTGGGATCAGCAGTGGTCGCTGCGCATCCAGCAGGTGCTCGCGTACGAGACCGACATCCTCGAGTACCCCGACATCTTCGAGGGCTCGAAGGTGATGGAGGGCCTCGTCGAGGAGCTGCTGGAGGGCGCGCGCGCGGAGATGGCGGTCGTCGCCGAGCACGGCGGCGCGGTCGAGGCCGTCTCGTACATGAAGGGGGCGCTGGTGGACTCCCATCGTGAGCGGTTGCGCCGGATCGAGTCCAGCGAGCAGACGGTCGTCGGCCAGAACCGCTTCGCCGAGAGCGAGGAGTCCCCGCTGACCGCGGACGCCGAGGGCGGCATTCTCGTCGTGGACCCGAAGGTCGAGGCCGAGCAGATCGAGGCGGTGCGCCAGTGGCGCGCAGCGCGCGACCAGCAGGCGGTGGACGCCGCGCTCGCCGAGCTCGCGCGGGTCGCGAGGGATGCCGAGGAGAACCTGATGATCCCGACGATCATCGCCGCGCGCGCGGGCGCCACGACCGGCGAGTGGGCGGCGACGCTGCGCGAGGTGTTCGGCAGCTACCGCGCCCCGACCGGCGTGGGCGAGGCGAGCGCCGTCCCGGAGGACGACGGGCGCAACGCCAACGGCAGCCCCGACCACGGCGCAAGCGCCCGGGAGCTCGCGGAGCTGCGCGAGCAGGTCGCCACGCTCACCGAGCGGCTCGGCCGGCGCCCGAAGATCCTCGTCGGCAAGCCCGGCCTCGACGGCCACTCCAACGGCGCCGAGCAGATCGCGGTGCGCGCGCGCGACGCCGGCATGGACGTCGTCTACGAAGGGATCCGCCTGACCCCCGCCCAGATCGCGGCCTCAGCGCTGCAGGAGGGCGTGCACGTGATCGGCCTGTCGATTCTCTCCGGATCGCACCGCGAGCTGATCCCCGCGGTGGTCGACGCGCTGCGCGAGGCCGGTGTCGCCGCGCCGGTGGTCGTCGGCGGGATCATCCCCGAGCAGGACGTCGCCCCGCTCAAGCAGGCCGGCGTCGCCGCGGTGTACACGCCGAAGGACTTCGATCTCACGCGCATCATCGGCGACATCGTCGAACTGGTGGGCGAGCGCAACGGCGCCGTCGCCGCGGTGTAGGCGACCATCCAAGCCGTGACCTGTCGCCCCCCGTCGGACTCCTCACCGGCGCGCCTCCACGTAGGCGGGCCACAACCGAGGTCCCGCGCCCCGAGAGCCCCGACGCCGTGACCGACGGCGCGGAGCTCGGGAGACGGCTGCGCGAGCGCGACCTGGGCGCGGCCCCCGCCACGCTCAACCTCCTGGAGAGCACCACATCGGCCGACCGCGAGCAGGCAAAGGCGCTGCTGCGCGAGGTGTCCCCCGCGGCGCTGGGGGGCGAGGCGCAGGGACACATAATCGGTGTCACCGGCCCCCCGGGGGCCGGGAAGTCGACGCTGCTCTCCGCCCTGCTGGGCACGTGGCGGGGCACCGCCCGCAAGGCGAAGGGCGAGACCCGCGGTGAGACAGGCAGCGAGACCGGCGAGAAAAGCCGCCGCGAGACCGGCGGGGAGAGCCGCACGGTGGCGATGCTCGCGGTCGATCCCAGCTCGCGCCGCTCGGGAGGCTCGCTGCTCGGGGACCGCGCGCGGATCGAGTTCGACCCGGCAGACCAGGGAGTGTTCATCCGCTCGACCGCGGCAGGGGAGCGGCTCGGTGGCCTTGCGTGGGGGACGCGCGCGGCGGCGCAGGCGCTGGCGGCCGCCTTCGACGTAGTCGTGGTCGAGACCGTGGGCGTGGGCCAGGCGGAGACCGAGGTGGCGGAGGTCGCCGACACGGTCGCGGTGGTCGTGCAGCCGGGCAGCGGCGACACGCTGCAGTTCCTGAAGTCGGGGATCATGGAGATACCCGACGTGCTGGTCGTGACCAAGGCTGACACCGGCCAGCCCGCGACAAGCGCCCGGCGCGACTTGAGCGCCGCGTTGCGCTCGATGGGCAGGCGCTCCACCCAGGTGCTCGCGGTCTCCTCGCTGCCCCCCCCGAGCGGAATCGAGGAGCTCGTGCAGGCGGTCGACGCCCACCGCGCAAGCATCGACGTCCCCACCCGGCGCCTGCGCGCACGGCGCGCGGGGGCGCTGACCGACTTCATCGTCGAGCACGGCCAGCAAGGGTTGCGCGCGCTCGGCGGTCGGCGCGCGGCGGAGCGGTGGTTGGCAGAGCAGGACCCCGCCCTGGACGAGGCGGCGCTCGTGGCCGCTCTCGCAGGCAAGATGTCGGGCTGAGATGGCGCGCGACCTGCTGATAGTGCTCGGAGCGTTCGTGGCAGCCGCCGCCCTGGCGGGGGCTCTCGGCGCGGTCAACCTCGGCACGGCGCTGGCGTTCGGGCAGATCGGGTTCGCTATGAGCCTCGTATATGTCCTCCTAAAGCGTTGACGTCCGATAGAGGGTGGGTAGGGCGATCCAGGCGGGGACATATATGCTCCGCGCGTGGGCACCGGCTGCTTCATCTCCCCGACCCGCTCCATCAAGGGCGCGATCGAGCGCGTGAAGCTCGCCGAGTCGCTCGGCTACGAGACGGTGTATGTGACCCATATCGCCGGGTGGGAGTCGCTGACGGTGCTGACCGCGTATGCCGGCGCGACGAGCAGCATCAGGGTGGGCACCGGGGTCGTGCCGATCTACACCCGCACCCCGGCCACGATGGCCCAGACGGCGGCCACGATCGACACGATCTCCGGGGGACGCCTAACGCTCGGATTGGGGGTCTCGCACCGCCCCGTGGTCGAGGGTTGGCACGGGCAGACGATCGACCGCCCGGCGGCCGAGATGCGCGAGTACGCGGGGATCGTGCGCGCGATCCTGCGCGGCGAGGACCCACCCGCCGGCGAGAAGTGGCGCACCGGTTTTCACCTCTTCGGCATCGACCCGCGCCCCGAGCTGCCGATCTACGTCGCCGCCCTCTCCCCTGCGATGCTCAGGCTCGCGGGCGAGATCGCCGACGGCGTGATCCTGTGGCTGTGCTGCCCCGAGTACATCCGCGACGTGGTCATCCCCGAGGTGACCAAGGGCCGCGAACGCGCCGGCAAGACGCTGGAGGGCTTCGACGTGGTCCCCGCGGTGCCCGCCGCGGTGGTGAACGACCCCGCCGAGCCGTACGCGGCGATGCGCAAAGACCTGCTGCCCTACTTCGGCCTGCCCTTCTACCGCGCGATGCTCGAACGCTCCGGCTTCGGCGCGGAGATCGAGGCGTTCGACGCCGCAGCAGGGGATGTAGACGCGATGCAGGCCGCGATCTCAGAACGCTTCCTCAACGAGCTCACCGCGGTCGGGGATGACACCGCGATACGCACCGGGATCGAGCGCTACCGCGCAGCGGGTGCGACCTCCCCTTGCGTCGGGCCGATCCCGAAGACCGACTTCGAGGCCACGCTGCGCGCGGGCGTCGCGTAGCGGCGAAGTACGACCAGAGTCGCTGGTAGACTCGGCCGCACTAAGCGTCCTCGGAGCGGAGGCGGGCGCGCGGCCACGAACAGACGGGGGAAGCATGTCTCGCATCCACTGGCAGGCGCCAACGGTTGAGAACGGATTCTTGCGCCCGGCGCTTCATCGCGCGGCGCTGCTCGGAGCACTGGCGATTTCGCTCACCAGTCTCGTCGTGGTGGGGGCCGCGGCGCTTGCGGCTTCGGCGGCGTCAGCCGCACCGATCGCGCTCGACGCCCCGGACAATGGGGGACCGCCGTTGATCGCATTCGACCCGTCGGCCCAGACGACCTACGTCGCCTGGGCCGATCCGGTCAAGTCCGCTGTGGACCTGTGCATCCTGCCGGCAGGCGCAACCGCCTGCGAGGGTGGCACACCGGTGCTGCTCGAAGACTCGCACTTCACAGGCGACAACTTCCCGGGCCCCGGGGGGCTCGTGGTCCTGCCGGGCGGAGAGGTGGCGGTCATCGGCAAGACCGGAAACGAAGGCAGCATCGCGTGGATCTCACCAGCGGGCGGCACTGGGTTCCTGTCGAAAGGACAGGGCCTGCAGAACGGAGGCGAGCCGATCAGCCCCGTTGACCTCTATTACGTCGCCGGCAACGCCGTTGCGCTCAGCAGCACCGACGTTGCCCTGCTGGACGACTACGGCGATTATTTCGGTGACACCTCGCTCATAGCCGCATCTCCCGCGATCTCGGAACCCAACAGCAACCAGGCCACCCCGCCCAACCCCAACCTGTTTCCGAGGAAGGCGCTCGACACCGCCGGACCGGAGATCGCCGCCGAGCCGGCGCCCCCGCCCGCAGCCGCAGGCACCGACGTCGTGGTCGGCGTCGGGGACAACTTCGGTGGCCCACCCGAAGCCCTCCCGGGGTGCCTCAACCAAGAAGGCACCGGCTACGGCGTCTCCGTCGGCAAGGTGGACGGAACCTCCAACGCCGCGGGCACGCTCAACGCCAAGGGCTTGCCGGGGTATGGGGTGCTCGCCTGCTCCGCCGAGGCGCCGGTGCTGGCGCAGGGAGGCACCGATGGGATCGGCGTGCTCGAGGAGGAAGGTGACGGCATCGACGGGGCCGGCTCGCAGTACACCCTCGACTACCGCCCGTTCGATGCTACGTCCACCGGGGGCGAATTCGGTGCTCCGGTCGAACTGGCCAACGTGACCGGCGAAGTTCTCGATGGCGTCGATTCGCTCGACATGTCCGAGGACTCCAGCACCGGCGTGTACGCCCTCTGGGAAGACGGCAAGACGGTGCTCGATTACAGCAGCAACGGGGGCGCCAACTGGGGTGGAGCGGCTGTCACCCCGGTCCCGTACACCGCCGGCGGCGTGATCGTCGGCACCGGCGGCGGCAACGCCGACATCGCCTACGCCTACAACCCCGGCACCGGAACGCAGGTCTTCCTGGAATCCCTGAACTACGCAGCCCTCTACGCGGCGGACCACCCGCCCGCCCCCTTCTCGCCGCCCGCGCCGCCCCCAACCCCCAACAGCGGCTACACGATCCAGAGCATCGTGGGGAACTCCAACGGCACGGTAACGATCACGTTCGTCCCGACCCAGTCGGGCGAGGCGACCCTGGTGGTGACGGTGCCTACGGCGTCGATCGCCAGCGCATCGGCTGTGGATGCAAAGTCCAAGAAGTGCAAGAAGGGCCAGGTAAAGATCAAAGGCAAGTGCCTTCCGTCCACGACCACGGCCGGCAAGTCCTCCGCCAGCGGCACGGCGGGCGTCCCGCTGAAACTGACGGTTTACCTGTCCAGCAAGATCAAGGCGCTGCTGAAGAAGGGCAAGACTGTCCACCTGCTCGCGACCCTGACCTACAAGTCATCGCTCGGGGGAACCGCCACCGTGACGACTTACCACTTGACGGTCAAGGGCAAGCAGTCGCACCACCACAAGTAGCGGGAGACCCACACAGAGGCACCGCAGCCAGACCCACGACCCAGAGACTGGAGGCATGGACGAGATGAGCAGAGGCATGCATAGCTTGGTTGTCGGCTGGCGAGGAAGGCTCCTCGCCCTGATCGGGGCGTCGGCGCTCGCGCTGGCGATCTCGCTGGCGGTGTCGGCCGCGCGTGCAAGCGCAGCGGCGCCCGAAAAAACCGACGTCATGTTCATCTTCGACACGAGCGGCTCGATGGAAAGCGTGCTCAACGAAGCGAAAGAAGAAATCAAGACGCTCGTCGCCAATACCGAGGCCGGACTTCCCAACGCCGAGTTCGGCGTCGCGGATGTCGAAGACATCCCCGGATACTTCAGCCAGCCTCTGGCAACTTTCCTGACGGAAAAACTGACAGAAAAGGAATACGAAGAAAACCCCGAAAAGCCGTGGCGCCTGTGGCAGCCGTTGACCTCGAATGAGGAAGAAGTCGAAAAGGCGATCAACGAACTGTCCGGCAGTGAGGTGGCGCACAGCGGCGGCGACGGTCCGGAAGCATACGGTCGCGCCCTGTGGGAGACCGCGACCAACCCGCAGGTCAAATGGCGCCCCGGCGCCAGGCACGAGATCGTCCTGATCGCAGACAACGTCCCGCACACACCCAACGTCAACGAAGGCATACCGCCGGCACTCTGGCTGGAGAACCCGTTCGAAACAGGTGAAGAACCGACCGGCAAATTCGGCATTCCGGAAACGCAGTGGAAAGAAGGGGAATCCCTGGAGTTCCACAAAACCCTGCAGAGACTACGCGAAGAAGAAAAGCCGCTGGCGATGGTTGACTACTTCCATACGGGCGAGTTGGAAGAATTCAACTACATCCACTACTGGGAATACTGGGCCGCCGCAACGGGCGGTCAGGCCATCGTCGCCGAAGAAGGCACCAAATCACTCGACTCCAAGCTGACGGAGATCATCAAAGAAAGCGCGGAAGGCATCCCACCCTGCCCACCCGGCTTCGAACGCACCACGACGACGCCCTGCGTGAAGAAGCCAACGACGCCCCCGCCGCCGCCTCCTCCTCCTCCGCCGCCTCCGCCGGCGCCCGACAGCGGCTTCACGATCGGGAGCATCGTGGGAAGTGCCGGCGGAACGGTCTCGATCACGTTCATCCCGACCCAGCCGGGCACCGGAACGCTGGTCGTGAAAGTGCCGACGGCATCGATCGCCAGCGTCTCGGCCACAGACGCCAGGGCCAAGCGGTGCAAGGCCGGGCAGGTCAAGATCAAACGCAGGTGCCTGCCGTCGACGACCCTGGTCGGCGAGGCATCCGCCAGTGGTACGGCGGGCGTGCCGCTGACGCTGACGGTCACCCTCTCAAGCAAGCTCAAGGCACAGCTGAAGAGGGGCAAGACGATCCATCTCACCGCGACCCTGACCTACCAGTCATCGCTCGGCGGAGCTCCCACCGTGCAGACCTACCCGCTGACGGTCAAGGGCAAGCGCCCGCACCACCGCAGGCCCTAGCACGCCAGACGACAACCACAGACGCACGACGGGGCGCCCACGGGCGCCCCGTCGTGCGTCGTATATGCGCCATACCCCGGCGCCGAAGCTCCCACCGTCAGGCTCGCCTACGGCCGCGCCCCAGCCATCGAAGCGCTCCCGTCGCCCGACTACCGCCGCCCGGCGCATACAATGGGCATATGGAGAGTTCCGCCTCGGAGACCACCGCGCGCAGTTGGCTGCGTTGCTACCGGTGCTGGTCGCAGGATCTGGAGGTCCAGGTCCATTACGAGGGCATCCATAAGATCGACCCCGACACCGGCGAGCGATCGGAAGTCGTGGACGAGCTGCAGGAGGCCGTGGTGCAGTGCCTGGACTGCATGCACGATCAGCCCCATCTGGGCTTCAACAACGGCCGCGTCGAGCCGATCGAGGACCGCTGGGAACGGATGATCGCGGGAACACCGTGGGTCGCGTCGTGCACCGTGACGGTGGACGCCGAAGACGTCGAGACCTGCTCGGGGCCGGAGGCCGGCGACGCGCTCTCCTACGCCGCCTTCGGCGACCACGGCGTCAGGGAGTTCTTCACCCACGTGCGCTTCCACAAGCACGAGGACGACGCCCGGATCATCGTGCACCTGCTCGTCGAGCTGTACGCCCGCTCGCTGGAGGAGGCCACCGAAGTCCTCGAGCAGGCCGCCCGCGGCACGCTGACGATCACCTCGCTCGCCGAGGAGTCCCGCCCGCCGGCAGCAGCCGGCGAGTCCCACTCTCACGACTAGCTCAGGCGCTTTTCCAACGCCTCGAGCTGCGCGTGCAGCTCGGCCGGCAGCCGCTCGAACTTGCCGTAGTGCTCGTGGAAGTGGGGCAGCTGGGCGCGCCATTCCTCGACGTCCACGCGCAATAGCTCGGCGATGTCCGCTTCGGAGACATCCACACCCCTGGTGTCGATGCCCTCCACTCCCACAGGCGGCACCAGGCCGATCGGGGTCTCCCGGGCGGCGCCGTGGCCCGCGCAGCGCGCGAACACCCACGAGAGCACGCGCGAGTTCTCGCCGAAGCCCGGCCACAGGAAGCGGCCCGACTCGTCCTTGCGGAACCAGTTGACGTAGAAGATCTTCGGCAGCTTCGCGCCCGGGGTGCGGCCGATCTCGAGCCAGTGGGCGAAGTAGTCGGCCATGTTGTAGCCGCAGAACGGCAGCATCGCGAACGGGTCGAAGCGCAGTTCGCCCACGGTGCCGGCCGCCGCCGCGGTCTTCTCGGAGCTCATCACCGAGCCCATGAACACGCCGTGCTCCCAGTCGAGCGCCTCAGTCACCAGCGGCACGACCGTCGAGCGCCGCCCGCCGAAGAGCATCGCGTCGATCGGCACGCCGGCCGGGTCCTCCCACTCCGGGGCGATCGCGGGGTCCTGCGCCGCGGGCGTCGTGAAGCGCGCGTTGGGGTGCGCCGCGGGTGTGCCCGCGGCCGGCGTCCAGTCGTTGCCGTGCCAGTCGGTCAGGTGCGCGGGGGGCTCCTTGGTCATGCCCTCCCACCACACGTCGCCGTCGTCGGTGAGCGCGCAGTTGGTGAAGATCGAGTCGTGCTCGATCGTGCGGATCGCGTTGGGGTTGGTGTGCTCGCCCGTCCCCGGCGCCACGCCGAAGAAGCCCGCCTCGGGGTTGATCGCGTAGAGGCGGCCGTCCGCGCCGAACTTCATCCAGGCGATGTCGTCGCCGATCGTCTCCACCGTCCACCCCTCGAGCGTCGGGATCAGCATCGCCAGGTTGGTCTTGCCGCAGGCCGAGGGGAAGGCCCCGGTGATGTACTTGACCTCGCCCTCGGGGGAGGTCAGCTTGAGAATCAGCATGTGCTCGGCCATCCAGCCCTCGTCGCGGGCCATCACCGAGGCGATGCGCAGCGCGAAGCACTTCTTGCCCAGCAGCGCGTTGCCCCCGTAGCCGGAGCCGTAGGACCAGATCTCGCGCGTCTCGGGGTAGTGCACGATGTACTTGTTCTCCGCGTTGCACGGCCACGGCACGTCCGTCTCGCCTTCGCCGAGCGGCATGCCGACGGAGTGCAGACAGGGCACGAAGCGTCCGTCGTCGCCGAGCACGTCGAGCGTCCGCTGGCCCATGCGCGTCATGATCCGCATGCTTACCGCCACGTAAGCGGAGTCGGTGAGCTGCACGCCGATGTGGCTCTTGTCCGAGCCCAGCGGCCCCATCGAGAAGGGCACCACGTACAGCGTGCGGCCCTGCATCGAACCGGCGAACAGCTCGGCGAGCGCTTCGCGCATCTCGTCCGGGTCGCGCCAGTTGTTGGTGGGACCAGCCTCCTCCTCGGTGGCGGAGCAGATGAACGTGCGGTCCTCCACGCGCGCTACGTCGCCGGGGTCGGAGAAGGCCAGGTAGGAGCTCGGGCGCTTGGCGTCGGAGAGCCGGCGGAAGGTGCCCGCCTGCACCAGCTGGGCGCAGAGGCTGTTGTACTCCTCGGCGGATCCGTCGCACCAGTGGATCGCCTGCGGTTCGGTCAGGGACGCGACCTCCTCGACCCACTCCAGCAGGCGCTTGTTTTCGGTGGGGGCGTCTGGGATGGCTGTGGTTTCCATCACGGCAGCCTATCGCGTCACTGGCCCGGGTTCTTTCGCGGGACCAGCACCAGACGCTTGAACTCGGCGACGAGCACCCCGTCCTGGTTGAGCACGCGGGTGTGGACCCTGACGGTGCCGCGGTCGGGCTTGGACTGCGACTCGCGCTTCTCCAGCACCTCCGACTCGCAGAACAGCGTGTCGCCGTGGAAGACCGGCGCGGGGTGCTTGAGCTCGTCGGTGGCGAGGTTGGCGATCGCCTTGCCGCTCACGTCGCTGACCGACATCCCCAGCGCCAGCGAGTACACCATCGACCCCACCACCACGTTGCGCCCCTGCTGGGATTTGGCCGCGTACACGTCGTTGATGTGCAGCGGGTGGTGGTTCATCGTGACTAGGCAGAAGAGGTGGTGGTCGCCCTCGGTAACAGTCTTCGCCGGCCAGTGCCTGTAGACGTCTCCGACCTCGAACTCCTCGAGGTAGCGGCCGTAGGGATGGGCGCCGCTCGCCTCGCGGGCGGCCTGGTCGGTCTCGAAGGTGGAGGTCTCGCTGGGTGCGGTAGCGGTCTCGCTCATGGGTCTCGATGGTCTCCCTTACGTGCTCGCTCGGTGGTGTGTGGCCTCGGCAACTCTATTGGGCGACGCCGAGCAGGTACCGTTCAGGGTAGGACCATCGAGAGAACGAAACTCAGGAGAACCCACTTGCGCAATCCCCGCGACTTCTTCAAGCCCCTCGCGATCGACGCCCCCGAGCCGGCGCGTGAGATCCCCTTCAAGCCCTCCCGGATGATCCACTTCCTGGACTTCTCGAACGAGAAGATGGTGGCCAAGGTGCCCGACATCGCCCCCACCGTTGACATCCTGCTCGGCAACCTCGAGGACGCCGTGCCGCTGGACCGCAAGGAGTCCGCCCGCGCAGGCCTGATCAAGGTCGGCAGGGAGATGGACCTCGGCGACACCGCGCTGTGGACGCGCGTCAACGAGCTCGCCTCCCCGTACTTCCTCGACGACATCACGCAGATCGTCGGCGAGATCGGCGAGAAGATCGAGGTCGTAATGATCCCGAAGGTCGAGGGCCCGTGGGACATCCACTACGCCGACCGCCTGCTCGCCCAGCTGGAGGCCAAAGCAGGCCTCACGCGCCCGATCCTCGTGCACTGCGTGCTGGAGACCCACCTCGGCGTGGCCAACCTCGAGGAGATCGCCGCCGCCTCGCCGCGCATCCAGGGGATGAGCTTCGGCCCCGCCGACCTCGCGGCCTCGCGGCGGATGAAGACCACGCGCGTCGGCGGCGGGCACCCCGGGTACCGCACGATCGCCGACCCCGACCCCGAGCACCCCGACGCCCCACGCCCCTCCTACCAGCAGGACCCCTGGCACTACTCGATCGCCCGCATGGTCGACGCCTGCACCGCCGTCGGCGCGCTGCCCTTCTACGGCCCCTACGGCGACATCAGGGACCAGGAGGGCTGCGAAACCCAGTTCCGCGCCGCGTTCCTGCTCGGCTGCGTCGGCGCCTGGTCGCTGCACCCCGCGCAGATCGCGATCGCCAAGCGCGTCTTCTCCCCCGAACCGGCCGAGGTCGCGTTCGCCAAAAAGGTGATCGAAGCGATCCCCGACGGTCGCGGCGTGCACATGATCGACGGCAAGATGCAGGACGACGCCACCTGGAAGCAGTGCCAGGTGATGGTCAAGCTCGCGGAAATGCTCGCGCACAAGGACCCCGAGCTGGCGGAGGCGTACGGATTCGAGCCGGCGGCGGTGTAGGTGGTCAATCTCTACAGCCCAAGCTGCCCAACGGTCGCACGCAGATCCTTGATCAGGAGGATCAGGTGCAGCGGGTGCGTCGGCGAGCGTTCAAAGCCGAACTGCGCGTACCACGCCCGGGCGCTCTCGTCGACGGCGTGCACAAGCAAGGCGCGGATCCCAATCAGTTCGCCAGCCTGCAGGACGCGTGTTATCGCGTCGAGCAGTAAGGAGCGCCCGAGATGCTGGCCCTGATAGCGAACATCGATGGCCAGGCGACCCAGCAGGACGACGGGAACTGGTTGGTTGGCTGCCAGGCCCCGCACGAGCCGCGCTGGCGCTTCGCGCGGCATCACGGCACCGGCCGCGAGCGCGTAGTAGCCGACGACGTCTGGATCCGTGTCGGTCGTGACGAACACGCGCGAGCCCCCGCTGCGGTGGCTCTGAAGGGCGTGCTTGCGCAGCCAGTCATCGAGCGATAGCACTCCGCACCGGAAGTTCTCGGCGCGATGTCGCGCCTCTAGAGCTACGGGCTTGCGCAAGCCCACGAGCTAGTCGTCGAACACACTGGCGGACGACAGCAGGCGGGCGAGCTCGGGAACTGTCCGGGCGGGGCGATCCAGGATCTCGACGAACTCACCCCAGGCAGCCTCGTCGAGACGAAACACACGGCGGTCGGCGAGAGTGTCCTCGGCAACTACCCGTGCCGCTTGGACGACAAAGTCGGTCAGCTGCTGGTCGGTCTGCTCGGCGGCCAATCGTACGATGGCGTCGACATCCTCGGCTACGCGCATGTTCCAGCGGTGCGTCTTGCTCTCGGGGACCTTCATAGCTCAATTGTACTCCCAGCGTACGTACGCTTCAAGGCGGGGGGCATTTACTCGCATCGCTTGGTCCAATGCAACGCCTGGCGCCGGCGCGTTGCGTGCCGGCCCCGCGACCGTATAGGCTTCCGCGCCGCTATGCGCTTCTTCGAGTTCGAGGCGCGCGAGATTGTCAAGCGCGCCGGCATCCCCGTCACCGATTACGGCTTCACGACCGACCCTGCGGAGGCCGGCGCGATCGCGCGGCGCATCGGGGGGCCCACGGTCATCAAGTCGCAGGTGCTCACCGGGGGGCGCATGAAGGCCGGGGGGGTCAAGTTCGCCGACACTCCTGAGGAAGCCGAAGCTCATGCGCGCGACATCCTTGCGCTGGAGATAGGCGGGCACATGCCGCGCGGGGTGCTGGTCGACCCGAGGGCAGAGGTCGAGCAGGAGTACTACGCCGGAGTCGTGTGGGACGGCATCCGCAAGCAGCCCGTGATGATCTTCTCGCCCGTCGGGGGCATCGACATCGAGCAGGTCGCCGAGGAGCAGCCCGAGAAGGTCGGGCGGCGGCACTTCTCGAACATCCTGCCGCTCTCTGACTTCCAGGCCAAGGAGGCCGTCGCCGCCTCAGGCGTCACCGGCTCCGCGCTGAACCGGCTCGTGCCGATCGTGACCCGGCTCGCGCGGCTGTTCGTCGAGAACGACATGGTGCTCGCCGAGATCAACCCGCTCGGGCGGCTCGCCGACGGCTCGTTCATCGCGCTCGACGCCCACATGGACATGGAGAACGAGGCGCGCGGCCGGCACAAGCAGCTGCTCGCGGAGCTCGGCGTCGGCGAGGAGGAGACCCGCCAGGCGCGCGAGGCGACGCCGTTCGAGCTCGCCGGCGAGGCCGTCGACGCGCAGGACCACCGCGGGGTCGCCGGCAACGTAACCGAGTTCGACGGCAACCTCGGCCTCGTGATCGGCGCCGGCGGCGGCTCGCTGACGCTGTTCGACGCCGTGCGCGCCCATGGGGGGCACCCCGCCAACTACTGCGAGATCGGCGGCAACCCCTCCGTCGCGAAGGCCTGCGGCCTGGCCAAGCTGGTGTTGCAGAAGCCCGGCGTGGACAAGATCGCGGTGATGATGTCGATCGTCTCCAACACGCGCGTGGACATCGTCGCGCGCGGGGTCATCAAAGCGTGCCTGGAGCTCGGGTACAACCCCGCCGAGAAGATCGCGATCTTCCGCATCCCCGGCGCGTGGGAGGAGGAGGGCTTCAAGATCCTCCAGCGGTACGGCGTCGACTACGCCGACCGCTCCGTGTCGCTGAACGAGGCCGCGCGGCGAGCGGTCGAGAAGATCCAGGGGGCAGCATGAGCACGCATGGCGGCGCTGGATCGGCGTCCTCGATCGCTCGTGTGCAGAGCACACTTCGCTCACTGCGTCCTTGCCCAGCTTGCCCTGCGCACCCACGCTGGGGCGATCACGATAGAAAGAGGCACTTCGCGTCGCCGCGGGGTAGGAAGCCCCGCGCGCACCACCCCGGTGCGGTGCCACGCCGCGCGGACGATCCCCCCCCTAACCCCCCCTCACTGCCATGAGCATCCTGATCGACGCCGACACCACGTTCATCGTGCAGGGGATCACCGGGCGCGAGGCCGTCAACCTGACGCGCGAGTGCCTCGACTACGGCGCCGGCGCGAAGGTCGTCGGCGGGGTCACCCCCGGGCGGCTCGGGCGTGAGGTGCACGGCGTGCCCGTGTTCGACACCGTCGCCCAGGCGGTGGCCCACCACGGCGCGCCGATCTACGGGTCCGTCGTGACGGTGCCCCCGGCGTTCACGAAGGACGCCGTGTTCGAGGCCGTCGAGAACGGGATCCGCCTCGTCGTGATCGTCACCGAGCGCATCCCCCGCGGTGACGTCGCCCAGATGGTCGAGCTCGCCGCCCTGCGCGGCGCGCGCATCATCGGGCCCAACTGCCTCGGGGTGATCGTCCCCGACGTCGTCAAGATGGGCGGCATCGGCGGCCCCGCGAAAAACGCCGCTCAGGCCTACACCCCCGGCCCCGTCGGCGTGATTTCCCGCTCCGGCGGCATGACCACCGAGATGTCCTCCACCCTCTCTGCCGCCGGCCTCGGGCAGTCCACCGCCGTGTCGATCGGCGGCGACGCCATCATCGGCTCCACCTACGCCGAGCTGATGCCGTTGTTCGAGGCCGACCCGCAGACGCAGGGCATCGTGATCTACACCGAGCCCGGCGGGCGCATGGAGGCCGAGCTCGCGCGGTGGGTCACCGAGCACAACTCACGGCTGCCCGTCGTCGCCTTCATGGCCGGCCGCTTCATGGACGAGATGCCGGGCATGTCCTTCGGCCACGCCGGCACCATCGTCGAAGGCAAGGAGGACACCGCCTCGGAGAAGATCGCCCGCCTCGCCGCCGCCGGGATCACCGTGGCCGAGCGCATCGAGGAGATCCCGGGGCTGATCCGCGCGAAGATCGCAGAGCGTGCCGGCAGCGGTGCGGGCGCAGGGAGCCCCTCGTGAGGGCCGACGGCACCTTCATCGCCGTCGAGGTCGACGACGCCGCGGCAGCCGACGCGGCCCTTGCCCGCAAGCTTGCGGAGGCGTGCCCCGTGGACATCTTCGCCCAGGGCGAGGGCGGGGCGCTGGAGCTCGTGGAGGGCAACCTCGACGAGTGCGTGCTCTGCCGCCTCTGCCTCGACGCGGCTCCGTCCGGCGCCGTCAAGATCATCAAGCTATATGATGACGGCGCTCTGCTCGCCTGACCGCGCGGTGCACTATCCTACGGGGAGAGTGGTATGAACGAAAATCTTTCCCTCATCGTCATGTGCTTCTTCCTGGTCGCCTCGCTGGCCTTTCTGGCCGACCAGATCATCTCTTATCACTAGACGGCCGATAGGCGGCGCGATGCTGCGTCCTCAGTCGCTCGTGTGCAAAGCACACTTCGCTCCTTGCGTCCTTGCCTCGCTTGCCCCTCGGCCGTCTAGACGCGTTCGACCGTCTACACGCGTACTTCATACCTGGCGGCAGGCACCGCTCAGCGCTGACGCGCGCGGGGGGTGCGCTCGCGTTCCTGCTGGCGCTCCACGACGTTCACGATCAGTCTTATGAACTGCTCCGGGCCCGACGCCTTCGCCTGGCCGTAGGTGAACGCCTCGATCCAGTCCGCTACCTTCGCTTCGCGCGCCATCACGTTGAAGAACTCCCGGCGCATGTCCACGCGCATGCGCCCGTCCGCCGCCGGGCCCTTCGTCACCTTGACGTCCGGCATCTCCAGGCGGAAGTGCTGCACGTCGCCGCGTCCCCGTAGTTCCACGCCCACCACCAACTTGATCGGCCCAAGGGCCGGCACCTCGCGGATGAACCTGCGCACCGCAACCTCGATCAGCTCCTTGGCGTCGTCTGCCACAGCTCCTCCTGTCCGCCGCTCCCGCTCGCGCATAGCCTACAGGGAGACCCCTGCGCGTCACGCTCACACTGCCCGCCAATTCTGCCCGCGGACGCCCCGTCGCAAACACGGCGCGCGGGTCGCCGCGGAGCCCGCCCGCCCCTCGGGTTGCCGTGGGGCCGCCCGCCTACAGCCGGTGGCGCTGCAGCAGCTTGCGCCCGATCACCATCCGCTGGATCTCCGAGGTGCCCTCGCCGATCAGCAGCAGCGGCGCGTCGCGGTAGAGGCGCTCGATCTCGTACTCCTTGGAGTACCCGTAGCCGCCGTGGATGCGCAGGGACTCCTCCACGCAGAAGCGCCCCGCCTCGGAGGCGAACAGCTTCGCCATGCCCGCCTCGAGGTCCGAGCGCGCACCCGCGTCCTTCAGGCGCGCAGCGCGCAGCGTCAGCAGGCGCGCAGCGTCGACCTGCGTCCCCATGTCGGCGAGCTTGAACTGGATCGCCTGGTGCTCGGCGATCGGCTTGCCGAACGTCTTGCGCTCCTGGGCGTATTTCAGCGCCAGCTCCAGCGCCCGCTGCGCGATCCCCACCCCGCGCGCCGCCACGTTCACGCGGCCGACCTCCAGCGCGTCCATCATCTGCACGAAGCCCTTGTTCAGGCCCGCGGCCTCACCACCAAGCACGTTCTCGGCCGGGCACCGGTACCCGTCGAACACCAGCTCGGTGGACTCGACGCCCTTGTAGCCCATCTTTTTGATCTTCGGCGGCACCGTCAGGCCCGCGTACTCGCCGGTGTTCTGTTCCACGCCGGGCTCTTTCTCACAGATGAAGCAGGTCATCCCGCGGTGGCGCGGCTCGGCGTCCGGGTCGGTCTTCACGAGCGTGAACACCAGCGTCGAGAGCAGCCCGTTGGTGACCCACATCTTCTGGCCGTTGATCTCGTACTTACCGTCCTCCCCCTTCTTGCCCGAGGTCTTGATCGCCTGCACGTCGGAGCCCAGCTCCGGCTCCGAGAGCGAGAACGCCGCCCGGATCTCGCCCGTGGCCATTCGCGGCAGGTAGCGCTGGCGCTGCTCCTCGTTGCCGAACTTCCCCAGCAGGTAGGAGCCGATGAAGTGCGTGTTGACCACGCCCGAGATCGAGATCCATCCGCGCGAGAGCTCCTCGACGATCATCGCGTAGGTCGTCAGGTCCAGCCCCATCCCCCCGTACTCCTCCGGGATCGTCACCCCGAACAGACCCAGCTCCTTCATCTGCTCCACGATCGGCTCGGGGAAGGAGTCCTCGTGGTCGTAGTGCTCGGCGTTGGGGATGATCTGCTCGTCGGCGAACTGGCGCACCATCTCGGTGATCGCCTTCTGCTCGTCGGTCTGCTCCGTGTACGGCGAGGGGGCTACAGCCATGTCTCGGGCGCTCCAGGTGTCGGGGGTCGGCGTGTACAGGGAGAATACCGGCGTGAACTTCGCTCGGGACGTACTCGACCGCCTGCCCCCCGACCAGCTCGCGCTGCTGGAGCTCGCCCACGACGGCCGCCGCCGCGAGTGGAGCTTCGGCGAGGTTTCCGCGCGCAGCGCCCGCCTCGCGGGCGCGCTCGCCCGCCGCGGGGTGGGGCGCGGGGACGTGGTGATGACACTGATCGGCAATCGCCCCGAGTGGGTGCTGAGCATGTGCGCCTGCTTTCGCCTCGGCGCCGTGGTGCTGTCGTGCACTGAGCAGCTGCGCGCCAAGGACCTGCGCCTGCGCCTCGCCGTCGCCCGCCCGCGACTGGTGCTCGCCGACGAGCGCAACCGGGTCGAGCTGGAGGCTGCGCTGGGAGGGAACAGCGATACCGAGGTGGCGCTAGTGCCGGACGAGTCCCTTTTCGAAGCCCCACCGGCCCCGGCCGTGGACCTCGCCGAGGAGGACCCCTGCCTGATCACGTTCACCTCCGGCACCGCCGGGGAGCCCAAGGCGGTGCTCCACGGCCAGCGCTACCTGGCGGGCCAGCGCTTGCAGGCCACCCACTGGCTGGGGGCGCACGCCGGCGAGCTGGTGTGGTGCACCGCCGCCTCGGGGTGGTCGAAGTCGGCGCGGAACGTCTTCATCGCCCCGTGGCTGTCGGGCGCCGCCGCGCTACTGCACGACGCGCGCTTCGACCCGGCGGAGCGCCTGGAGGTTCTGGCGCGTGAGCACGTGAACGTGCTGTGCCAGGCCCCCACCGAGTACCGCGTGATCGCCAAGCGCGCCACGCTCGCACCGCTGCCCGACCTGCGCGGGGTGGTCGCCGCGGGGGAGGCACTCAACCCCGCGGTGCTGCACACGTGGCATGAGGCTACTGGTCTCTACATCCGCGACGGGTACGGGCAGACCGAGACCGGGCAGCTCACGGGGATGCTGGCCAAACCGGGGATGCTGGCCGAACCGGGGATGCGAGCCGCAGGCGAGTGTCACCCGGCTTCGGTCGCAGGCGAGTGTCACCCGGCTTCGGTGGGCGAGGAGCCCCGCCCCGGATCGATGGGGCGCGCGCTGCCCGGCGTGCGGCTCAGCGTCGAGGATGGCGAACTGGTCGCAGACCCCGCGAGCGTACCCACGTTCTTCCTCGGGTACCTTGGCGAGGGCGTACGGCACGAAGCGGGAGAGCGCTGGCGTATCGAAGACCGCTGCGCGCAGGGCCCGTGGCGCACCGGCGACCGTGTGCGCGAAGACGAGGAGGGCTACCTCTACTTCGAAGGGCGCACCGACGACGTGATCGTCTCCGCCGGCTACCGCATCGGGCCGTTCGAGGTTGAGTCCGCGCTGGTCGCCCACCCGGCGGTCGCCGAGGCCGCAGCGGTCGCTGCCCCCGACCAGGAGCGCGGGGCGGTGGTGCGCGCGGTGGTGGTGTTGCGCGACGGCCCCTACGCCCCCTCCCCCGCGCTGGCGCGCGAGCTGCAGGAGCACGTCAAGCGCGAAACCGCGCCCTACAAGTACCCTCGCATCGTGGAGTTCGTCGACGAGCTGCCCAAGACCGCGAGCGGGAAGGTCAAGCGAGCACAGTTGCGCGGCTGACGTCCGCGGTGGAGCCGACGTCCGAGGCGCGGCCGACCTCCGCGGCGGAGCCGACGTCCCGCTGGAGCGCCCGGTCGATGAACGGCCCGAGCAGCTCGGTGATCGAGGAGGCGGTCATGCCCGCGGGGTCGGAGGGAAGGGTGGCGTAGGAGATCGCCAGGCGCACCAAGCACTCCGCGAGCAGCGCCGCGTCGTGGTGGGCGGCCTGGGGCCAGCGCGCGCGGATCGCCGCGCAGAGGCGTGCGGCCGCGCCCTCCACCAGCGTCTGACCCTGGGTGGTCACGAACGGCAGCATCTCCCCGGCGCCGACGAGCGCGGCGCGGATCAGCGGGTCGGCTCCAGCCGCGGTGAGGAACAGTCCAAAGGCCGCGGTGAGCGCCTCGCGGGGATCGTCCACGTGGGCATCCAATGCGCCCTCCACCGCGCCGATGAAGCGCTCCGCCTCACGCAGCACGAACGCCTGCGCGAACTCATCGCGCGAGCCGAACTCCTTGTAGAGCGTCTGGCGGCTCACACCCGCCGCGCGCGCCACGTCCGCCATCGTGACCTCGCTCCACGCCCGCTGCTCGAGCTCGTGGCGCGCAGCGTCGAAGAGTGTCTCGCGCAGCAGTTCCCGGGCCGCGACCGCGTACGGCGTACGCGCGCTCACTCGGCCTCCTCGAAGTCCACCTTGTCGCACACCCCGCAGTCCGGGCAGGTCCAGTCGTCGGGCACCTTGCTCCAGGGGGTGCCCGCGGGGAAGCCCTCGTGCGGGTGGCCGCGGGCCTCGTCGTAGAGGTAGCCACAGCCCGGACAGCGCCAGCGGCTCACGGGGTCGCTCCGTAGTGCGCGAGCACACGAGCAGCCCGTGCGGCAGGCGCACCCAGGCCTCGGCCGCGCCGGCTCACGTGCTCGCCCCGTACCGCGCGAGCACGTGGGAACGCCGGCGCGGGGCGATGTTGGCGCGGGCCACGTCCCCCCCGTAGTGCGTCAGCAGCCGCCGGTCCATCACCCTGCGCCACAGCGGCGGCACCGTCGCGAGCAGGATCATCCCCGCGTACCCCGTCGGCAGCTGTGGCGCAGCGT
The DNA here is from genome assembly GCA_963701215.1 of uncultured Solirubrobacterales bacterium. GTDB lineage: Bacteria > Actinomycetota > Thermoleophilia > Solirubrobacterales > Solirubrobacteraceae > Palsa-744. Next base: position 953,036 of record OY969580.1, on the reverse strand, counting down.
CCACGTGGCGCAGCGCCTGGTAGCGGCGAACCGGGTTGGCGTGGTGGTCGGAGTGGCGCTGCAGGTGGTAGAGCAGCACGTTGGAGGCGACGTTGTTGGAATTCCAGGAGTGCTCCGGCTGCGTGCGCTCGTAGCGCCCGTCCTCGCGCCGGCCGCGCAGCAGGCCGTAGTGCTCGAGGTAGTTGACGACCTCCAGCAGGCAGAAGCCCAGAACCGCCTGGAGCAGCAGGTAGGGCAACACCACCGGGCCGAACGCGACCACGAGCGCCGCGAACAGGACCACGGTCATCGCCCACGCCCCGAGGACGTCGTTGCGCAGCGTCCACGGCGAGCGGCCGGCGCGCGCGAGGCGCGTACGCTCGAGCCCCCACGCCGAGCGCAGGGAGCCCACCACGGTGCGGGGCAGGAACGCCCAGAAGCTCTCCCCCAGCCGCGCGGACGCGGGGTCCTCCGGCGTGGCCACGCGCACGTGGTGGCCGCGGTTGTGCTCGATGAAGAAGTGCCCGTAGGAGCTCTGCGCGAGCGCGACGCGGCTCAGCCACCGCTCCATGCTCGCGCGCTTGTGCCCGAGCTCGTGGGCGGTGTTGATCGCGATGCCGCTCACCACCCCCACGGTCAGCGTCAGCCCGAGCGCGTCGAGCGTCGAGAGGCCCCCGCTCGACCACAGCCAGCACGCGAACACCAGCCCGGCGTACTGGAGCGGCAGGAAGGCGTACGTGCACCAGCGGTAGTAGCGGTCCTGTTCCAACCGCTTGAGCACCCTGTCGGGGGGGTTGGCCGCGTCGGTGCCGATCAGCAAGTCAAGCAGCGGGAAGAGGCCAAACACGAGCAGCGGCCCGTAGAACCAGAAGAGGCCCAGCCCGGTCGCCTGCACCAGGCCGTAGGAGAGGAACGGCAGCGTCGGCACGATCAGCCCGAGCAGCCACGCGTAGCGCTTGGGGTCGCGCCACCGCGTCGGGGTCAGGGCCTCCGCAGGGTCATGCTCCAGAGCGGGGACCCCGTGGGCAAAGTCCCGCGTCGCCGGTACAGAGGACATACAGCGTGTCTCCTTCTTGGATTATATAGGGGCTAGGTGTCTGCTTAGTTTACACAGACACGCACGCTTGTCAAGTACGAGGGTGACAGAGGCAGTTTTGATGGCGGCCTCCGGCCGCAGCGGCGTTCGCAGCGCGAGACCGGGCGTCGTGCACGGACCGCGGACCTCCGGGCCGAGAGCCCACAGCGGCTGAGCAGCGCGAACTGGGTCTCGGGCGCTACCAGCAGAGCGCAGGAGCTACACACGCACGACCTCCAGCCCACCGACTCCCTCGACCGGGCCGAAGTCGTCGTCTTGAGTCACAACCGGTATCCGGTGCGCCAGCGCAGTGGCGGCGACCCACAGATCGTTGACGTTCAAGCGTCGCTCAGCTGTGGCAAGGTGCACGCGCAGCAGTGCCCACGAGGCTGCCACAGCCTCGTCGATCACGAGCACCTCGATGCCGGCGAGCGACTCCAGCGTCGCAAGGCGACGGGCGCGAGTGTCGAGCTCCGTGGCAGCCAGCACACCCACGTGCAGCTCGGCGACCGTGACCGCCGAAACCGCGAGCTCCTCGGGTAGCAGCTGGGCCTCGAGCGGCCGCTGGACCTCTGCGGCGATGAAGACGCTCGTGTCGAGCAGACCGCGAGTGGCCTCACTCACACGAGTGGACCGAGCTCGTCGGTGGTCTCCCCCGCCAGCCGAGCCAGATCCTCGCGCAGCCCCGGGTCAGCGCGGACGAGCGCCAGCCGTCGGACGAGCTCCGCACGCGGCAGCCACCGCCGTCGCGTCGGCTCGAGCGCCACCAACGACGCGACAGGCTTGCCGCGCGTGGTGAGAACCACCTGCTCCCCCGCCTGCACACGCCGCAGCAGACCGGCCACGTTGTTGCGAAGCTCCCTCGACGCCACCTCGACTGCCATGCGACAATTGTAGCACGTTCGTAGGTAGCCGTTACTCCGCGGAGTCCAGCTCCAGCGCCACCCCGGCGATCCGAAGCTCGTCGCCCGGCTGGAAGCCCTCCGCCTCCAGCGCGCGCAGCACCCCGAGGCGGCGCAGGCGGCCCTCAACGTGGGCCGCGGCCTCCTCGTTGGCCACGTCAAAGCGGGCCAGCAGCCGCTCGACCGGCCGGCCGCGCACCGTGAAGGCGCCGGGGCCGACGCGCTCGACGGTGATGCCCGCGCGGGGTGCCGGGCGGAAGACCATGTGCTCGGCCAGCTCCTCCTCGGGGCGCGAGGCGGCGACCCGCGCGGCGTGCGGCTCCTCGACCGGGGCGGCCGCGACGGGCACCAGGCGCAAGAGCTCACCCGCGAGCTCGGACAGGCCCACGCCGGTGGCAGCGGAGGTCGCCAGCACGGGGACGGCGGGGCCGAGACGCTCAGACCACTGCGCCACCGCCTCGCGCGCGCGGGCGGGAGGCACGAGGTCGGCCTTGGAGAGCGCCAGCACCCGCGGCAGGCGCGCGAGGCGGGGGTCGTGGGCGGCGAGCTCCCGCTCGATCGTGGCGTGGTTGGCCACGGCGTCGGCGCTCTCCTCCGCGGTGAGCTCGGGGGCGAGGTCGAGCACGTGCACCAGCAGGCGGGTGCGCTCCACGTGCGCGAGGAACTCGTGGCCGAGACCGGCGCCCTCGGAGGCGCCCTCGATCAGGCCCGGGATGTCAGCCACCACGAGCTGGCGCTCGTCGGATTCGAGCACCCCGAGCACCGGCTCCAGCGTCGTGAACGGGTAGGCCGCCACCTTCGGCGCGGCGCGCGTGAGGCGCGCCAGCAGCGAGGACTTACCGGCGTTCGGCAGGCCCACCAGGCCCACGTCCGCGAGCAGTCGCAGGCGCAGCTCCAACCACCCCGCCTCGCCGGGCAGCCCGCGCTCGGCGAAGTGCGGCGCCTGGCGGGTGGGCGTCGCGAAGCGCTTGTTGCCACGCCCACCGGCCCCGCCGTGCGCGAGCTGCACGCGCTGGCCGTGGCGCAGCAGCTCCCAGCGGCGACCCTCCAGGTCTCCGTCCGCTCCCACCGCCTCGGTGCCGGGCGGGACCCGCAACAGGAGCACCTGCCCGTCCGCACCGTGGCGCAGCGCTCCCTCTCCCCGACCCCCGGGTGAGGCGCGAAAGTGGCTGCGGCGCGTGAAGGACTGCAGGTCGCGCAGCGAGTCGTCGCACACCAGCACCACGTTCCCCCCGCGCGCACCGTCGCCCCCGTCTGGCCCGCCGCGCGGCACGTGCGCTTCGCGGCGGAAGCTCGCGCAGCCGTCCCCGCCGGCGCCTCCCTGCACGTGGATGCGCGCGCGGTCGTGAAGCATCACCTCATCCTGACACGCGGAGCGCCCCGCCCCGCGCTGCGCAATCCCGCGTGCCCAGCGCGGCCACGGCGCGCCGGCACTGCGAAGCGGCGGCAGGAACTCGAACGGGACGCCCGCCCCTCTCGGGAACCGGCCCCTACGCCTGGGGGTCCGGCGCCACGCTCACCACGCGGCCACGGCGGCCCGTGTTGAACTGCACGGTGCCCGCCGCGCGGGCGTACAGCGTGTCGTCCTTGCCGATACCCACGCCGTCGCCCGGCTTGAAACGGGTGCCGCGCTGGCGCACGATGATCTCCCCGCCGGTGACCGACTGGCCCGCAAAGGTCTTCACACCCAGGCGTTTGGCGTTGGAGTCGCGGCCGTTGCGGCTGGAGCCGAGGCCCTTCTTATGCGCCATCCTCGCTGTCCTCCTTCGCGGCCTTGGCCGGTTTCGCGGGTTTGCGGGCCGCCGCTGGCTGGGCAGGCGCCGCTGAAGCCTCCGCAGTTGACTCGGGGTGGTGCTCGGCCGCAGCCGGTTGCGCGGCTTTGCGGGCCCCGGTCGCGGCCCCCAGGCCGATCTCCGTGACTTCGATCCGGGTCAGCTCCTGGCGGTGGCCGGTGCGCCGTTTGTAGCCCCGCTTGGGCTTGAACTTCACGACGCGCAGCTTCTCGCCGCGCTCGTGGGCGAGGATCTTCGCGGTGACGTGCACCTGCTCGAGGCCCTTGGCGTCGAAGACCGTCTCCTCGGAGCGGTACATCAGCGGCTGCAGCGCCACGCTCGCGCCCACCTCCTCGGGGAGGCGCTCGACCAGCAGGTACTGGCCGCGCTCGACGCGGTACTGCTTGCCGCCTGTCTTCACGATTGCGTACACGTTCCCTCGCCTTACTCCGAGCTCGTCTCTGCCTTGGCAGCCGAACGGCGCCGTCCGCCCCTGCGGCCTCGGCGCCGAGGTTTGGATTGTACGGCATCCTCCTCGCCGACCTCCACCGGCGGCTCTGAGCGCTCGGACGCGCCGTTCGTCGAGGGCTCGCCCGCCGGGCGCCCCGCGAGGACCGGCTGAAGTTCGGTGGGGCTTGCCTGCGGCTCGACGTCCGGCGTCTGCGTCTGCGTTTGTACCGGCTCGGGCACGGCGTCCGGTGGTTTGGGCCTGACGGCCGAGCGCGGTTTGCGCGGAGCGCGGCGCCTCGCCGGTGGGGCCGCCGGCCGGGGCGCGGGCCGCACCACCTCGCCGTGCTCGTCGAGTAGCAGCGCGCTCGCCGCGGTACGCCCCACCTGCTCGATGCGCACCATCCGCTTCTCGCCCACGTGGGGGGAGGCGCCGGCGATCGAGATGATGTAGCCGTCGATCTTCGCCACCGCGTCGTCCACGTCGTACATGTGCGGCTCCACGATCTCGACCAGCACCTCGTCGCCGGCGTGGAACGGCAGCGCGCGCTCCTCGACCTCCTCGCGGGTCCCCTGGAAGGTGATCGCGAAGTGGTCGAGCGCGAGCCCTTCGGAGCCCTCGAAGTGGAAGGAGCGGCCCGTGTCGTGCTCCAGCGCGTGCAGCACGCGCGAGTGCTGGCCGGTGAACTGCGCCGTCACCCGCGGGTTGATCTGCACCAGGAACGCCTCCGCGTCCGGGCTCTCCGCGACGATCTCCCGCAGGCGGCGCTCGAACGCGATCGCGATCGTCTCCTCCGAGCGGATCACCCCGTCCCCGTCGCACGTCGGGCAGGGGCGACTCATAATCTCCCGCACTCCCTCGGTGACGTTCTGGCGGGTCATCTCCACCAGGCCGAGCTTGGAGATCTCCGCCGTGAACGTCTTCGTGCGGTCCTCATCGAGGGACTTGCGCAGCGTCTTCATCACCGCGTCGCGGTTGCGCGCGCGCGCCATGTCGATGAAGTCGATCACGATGATCCCGCCGATGTCGCGCAGGCGCAGCTGGTCGACCACCGCCTCCGCGGCCTCGAGGTTCGTGCGCGTGATCGTCTCCTCCAGGCCCGCGGCGCGCCCACGGCCGATGAAGGAGCCGGAGTTCACGTCGATCACCGTCAGCGCCTCGGCGTAGTCGATCATCAGGTAGCCCCCGCTGGGGAGGTCCACGCGGGGGGACATCACCCCCGCGATCGCCTGCTCGACCCCGTAGACCTCGAACAGCGGGCGCTCCTCCTGCCACAGCTCGACCCGCTCCACGAGCTCCGGCGCGGTGCGCGTGAAGAACGAGACCAGCCGGCGGTACTGCTGCTCGTCGTCGACGATCGCGCGCTCGAAGTGTTCGGAGAAGATGTCGCGCACGACCCGCACCGAGAGGTCCGCCTCCTGGAAGACCATCTCCGGCGCCACGGTGTCCTGCACGCGCTTGACCAGCACCTCGTGGAGCTTGTGCAGGTAGAGCAGCTCCCGCTCGAAGTCCTCGCGCTTGGCCCCGTGCGCCGCGGTGCGCACGATCGCCCCACCGCCACCGAGGTCGAGCTTTGCGGTCTGCTTGCGCAGGCGCTCACGCTCGCGGTCCTCCAGGCGCCGCGAGACGCCCACACCCTCGCCGGTCGGCTGGTAGACCATGTAGCGTCCGGCGATCGCGAGCTCCATCGAGAGGCGCGCCCCCTTCGTCTTCAGGGGGTCCTTGATGACCTGCACCACGACCTCCTGACCGGGCTTCAAGAGCTCTGAGATCTTCTGCCCGGAGCCACGGCCGCGCCGCGAGACCTCCACGCCCGGGAGCACGATCTCGTCGACGTGCAGGAAGCCGTTCTTCTCTAGGCCGATGTCCACGAACGCCGCCTCCAGGCCCGGCAGCACGTTGTCGACCTTGCCCTTGTAGATGTTGCCGACGATCGACCGCGCCCCGCGGCGCTCGAGGTAGAGCTCAGCGATGCGGTAGCCGGCGCCCGGCGGGGGGGCGCTCCCGCGCCTGCGCCGCCCGCCGGAGGGAGTGCCTGCGGCGGCCGGCTTGCCGGTCGCCTCCATGAGCGCCACGCGCGTCTCCGCGCGGTCGACGCTGACAAGTACTTGCTTTTTCAAGGTGACCCAATCTTTCGGTATCGGTTTGGACCGAGCCCCACGTGGCCTGCTCCTCGGCCGGCCCGGAGGGCCGGGCGCACAGTGGAGCGTCCCCCGCGCGGCGGACGGAACGCCAGATCGCGAGGCGATCGGGCGGCGGCCCCACCGCGGCGCCAGCGCAGGCGCCGCGCGGCACGAGAGTCGTGCAGGCGGGCGGTTTGGGGTTCTCGGTGAGCATTGTGTCGTCCGTCTTCTCGAGCTAGGGCCGCAACACGCGGCCCTTCAAAGCCTCGGTGGCGCGCGCCTGAACGTAGATCGACTGCAGCAGGCCCACGGCCAGCAGCGTTGCGATCACCGACGAGCCGCCATAGCTTATGAGCGGCAGCGTGACGCCGGTGACGGGCATGATGTCTACGGCCACGCCCACGTTGACGAACACCTGAAACATAAGCATAGCCACGACGCCCCCGGCAACCAGCGCCCCGAACAGATCCTTGGACATCGTCAGGATCCGCAGCGTGCGCCAGATCAGCAGCGCGTACAGCGAGAGCACGAGCGCCGCGCCGACGAAGCCGTAGCGCTCGCCGACCGCCGCGAAGACGAAGTCGGTGCTGTCCTCGGGCACGAATTCGCCCTTGATCTGGGTGCTGTTCGCACCGCTGCCCGTGCGCTGCCCCGAGCCGATCGCGATCTTCGACTCCAGCTGCTGGTAGCCTTCGCCCTGCGGGTTGGAGGAGGGGTTCACGAAGGCCGTCAGGCGTTCGACCTGGTGGCCAGTCAGCACCTGAACCCCGGCCGCCGGGGCGAGCACCAGCACGAGCACGATCGCCGTCGCGCCCAGCCCCAGCAGCCCCGCCACGTGGCTCCACGGGACCCCCGCGACGAACAGCAGCGTCAGCGCGATCGTGATGTAAACGAGGCCCGAGCCGAGGTCGGGCTGGGCGATCACGAACATCGCGGGCACCAGCGCCGCGAGCATCACCCGCGCGGTGGTCTGGTGTTCGTGCAGCTGGCGCGAGCGGTCCACGACGAGCGCCGAGAGCGCGAGGATCAGCAGCACCTTGCCGAGCTCGGAGGCCTGGAAGGAGAACAGCGGAAAGCTGATCTCCCGCACCGACCCCTGGGTCGAGTGCCCGGCCCCCAGCACCGCCAGGATGCTCAGGATCAGCGCCACGTAGATCGCGACTTTGTAGTGGCGCAGGCGCGCGTAGTCGATCCGCGCCAGCGCCACCATCCCCGCCAGGCCGATCGCCAGGTAGACCGCCTGGCGCTCGGAGTAGTAGTGCGGCTGGCCGCGCACCGCTTCGGAGGTGACCCACCCGAGGACGACCACCGAGCAGACCCCCAGGCCGAGCACCGTCAGCGTCAGTAGCGGGTCCAGCATCAGCCGCGGGCCCCGGCGGGGCTCCGGCAGACCGCCTTGCGCGCGGCGGTCGGCCTCGGGGGCTGTGATCGGGCTCAGCGGAGCGGGCACGGGCCGTTCAGCATTGCGGGTTCGGCGGCAACGTGCGTCTGCTCGGACGCTCCGCCGGCAAGGGAGGAAAGGGCGGCGATCGAGCTCAGCGGCGCCATCAGTGGTCCGGGTTCGATCCGCTCATCAGCTTCAGCGGCTGGTTGAACCACTTCGAGGCGATCAGCCGCGCCACCGGGGCGGCCGCCTGGTCGCCGAAGCCGCCCTGTTCGACGGTCACCGCGATCACGATCGGCCGACCGGCGTCGGGCAGGATGCACATGTACCACGCCTGTTCGACGTAGGGCGGGCGTTCGGCCGTGCCGGTCTTGCCGTAAACGGGGTACTTCGCCTGGTTCCAGCCCGACCACACGTCCTGGGAGGTGCCACCCGGCTCGGAGGTCGCGTCGTGGATGCCTTCCATCACGAGGTCCACGTTGGACGGGTTGAGCCTCACCTTGCGCCGTGGGGGGAACTTCAGCGTTTGCACGAGCCCCCCACCGGGGCTTTCGATCGCCTCCCCCAGGTGTGGCGTCGGGACCCACCCTTCGCCGTCGTTCATGAACGCGTTGGCGAGCGTGGAGTAGGCGACCGCCATCTGCAGCGGGTCGGTCTGCAGGTCGCCCTGGCCGACCGCGAGGTCCATGTTGTGCCCGACGGTCCACTGCTCGTCGGGTTCGGCCACTATCCCGCACGGGCGTCCGTGATTCTTGCGTGTGCACCTGGCTTCCAATGCGTCGCGGCCTTCCAGCCACTTCGGACTTGGGAGGGTGCCTTCGCGTTCGCCGGGGAGGTCGATCCCCGTGGGACGACCGATCCCAAGTTCGTGAGCCATGTGCTGGATCACCGGGCCGTGGCTGTTGTCCATCTCGCCGACTTCGAAGAAGTAGGTGTCCGAGGAGACCTTGAGCGCTTCCACCAGTCCCAGCGCACCGTAGTCAACTTTGCCCGCGTTGCAGAACTGCTCTGCGCCGACAGTGATGCAATTGCCGCCTCCGAGCGATGCGCTCGGGTCCAGAACCCCCGCTTCGAGGCTCCCAATCGCGGTGATCGGCTTGAACGTCGAGCCTGTCGGGTAGGCGCCTTCGGTCGCGCGGTCGAGCAGCGGAACCGGTTCGGGCTCGCCGCTCTTGGCGCCGTCCCCGACCTGCTCGATTTCGTCCAGTTCCCGTTCGGAGAGCGCTTTGGTGAAGCTGTTGGGATTGAAGCTCGGGTAGGACCCAGTTGCAAGGATCGCCCCGCTGCGCGGTTCCATCGCCAGGAACGCCCCCCCGTTGCCTGGGTTGCCGAGAGCGTGAGCGAGTTCCATGCCCTTGCGCAGCGCGATTTCGCCCTCCCGCTGGAGAGGCAGGTCGAGCGTCAGCTTCAGCGTGTAGCCGGCGCGCGGCTTGATCTCGGGCAGTTTCGTCGGCTGCACGCGGTTTTCGGAATTGATCTCAACCTGCTGCGCCCCGGGGGTGCCCCGCAGGTAGCGGTCGTACTGGTACTCGAGGCCCTGCTGACCGACGATCGTCCCAGCCTTGACGCCCTTGAAGTTGGCGTGCTGGGGGTTGTGCGGTTCCTCCTCTTCCTTGGTGACCTGGCTGACGTAGCCGAACACCTGCGCGGCCATGTCTTCGTAGGGGTAGTCGCGCACCGAGATCTGTTCCTGGGTCACGCCCGGGTAGTCGTTCTGGCGCTCCCCCAGCACCGTCAACACGCCGCGGCCGGCGTTGGTCTTGATCGTCACGGGGGCGTAGGGCACTTCTTTTTCGCCCTTTTCCTGGATTTCCACGATCGTCCGGGGACGCATCTCGAGCAGCCTGCCCAGCCGCCGGTAGAGCTCCCGGCGCCGGCGGCCTGCCGGGGGCAGCTCCCAGGGGACGATCTGCACGGCGTTGGTGCGTTTGCTGGTGACCAGCACGCTGCCTTCGCGGCCGACGATCTGCCCGCGTGGGGCGGCGATGGTCAGCTCGCGCCGCGTGTTCTTTTCGGCCTGCGCGACGTACTGTTCACCGGTCAGGATCTGCAAGTACCAGAGGCGGAAGAAGATGATCCCGAACATGACGAGCGCCACCCCACCCAGCACCGCGACCCGCAGGCCCAGCTGCGAGGAGCCCGGCGGCGGCACGCGTGGCTCGGGGGTGCGCACCCGTTCGAGCGAGCTCATGCTGGTTGCCTCTCGACCACTCCCCCACAGACACGCAGGGCAAGCTGGACAAGGACGCAGTGAGCGAAGTGTGCTTTGCTGGCCGATCTCCGATCGGTGAGTGATCGAGGACGCCGATCCAGCGCCGCCATGCGTGCCTGTGGGCTCATGCGCGGGACAAGGGGCTCAGACCGCCCGTCGTGTAGGCGCGACGGCGACGGCGCCGCGGGTCGTCGGGGAGAGTCGGCTGCAGCCAGCGGCGCACCACGATCCACACCGGCAGCGCCACCAGCGTGTCGAGCACCACCCCGACCACAATCTGACGCAGTAGCTCGAAGCTCACCGGCGCGTCCACTCCGAGCATGAACTCCATCACCGAGTACCCCACCGCCGAGGCCGCCGCCGCGGCCGCCCCGACCAGCAGCGGGGTCAGCGCCGCCTGCGGGTCGCGCAGCTCGCGCAGGCGGCCTGCCCCGTAGCCGATCACCGTGAAGATCAGCGAGGTCAGACCGAGGGTCTGCACCAGCGTGAGGTCCACCAGCAGCCCGATCGCGAAACCCGTTACCGCTCCCGCCACCGCGCCGGACTGTAGGCCCACGAAGGCCACTACCAGCGGGGTCAGGTCGATTGCCACCCCGAGGATCGGCAGCTCCGAGACGATGCCCGTCTGCAGGAACACCACAACCACCGCGAGCGCTGCCACACGCGCGAGGAGCGCGCCGGATGGAGTGCCGGCGCTCATCGGCCGCTCACCCCCACAGCCGTCTGCCAGCCCACCTCACTATGGGGGCCAAGCGCGCGTATCTCGCGTATCTCGTGCGTCCTGCTCATCCCCCGCCCCCCGTCGAGGCCAGCTGGCCTTCCACGGACGCACCCGCGGGTTCCGAGGACTGGCCCGGGGGCAGTGCCGCCGCCACGCTGCTCGCCTGTGCCGGCGCCGAGCCCTGCGTGTCGGTCAGCACCTGCACCGTTTCCAGACCGTGCAGGTTCGCCAGCGGACTGACTTCCACCGTCTTGTACGGCGCTTCTTCGCTCACCGCGCTCACCTGTCCGATCGCTAGGCCCCGTGGGAACAGCGAGGCGCCGTGGCTCGAGATCGTGCCTGAGGTGACCACGTAGTCGCCCACACTCACCGGGGTGTTCGCCGGTAGGTACTCCATCAGCAGCGTGTTCGGTTCTCCGACCTTCGGGTAGACCATCCCGGGCGCGCCCGTGCTGCTGATCATCGCCGAGACCGCCACCGAGCTGTCGGTGATGAGGCTCACCTGGGCGCTGTCGGACGCCGCCAGCGTGACCTTGCCCACGAGGCCTTCCCCGTCGATCACCGGGTCGTTGACCTGCACCCCCGCCGAGGTCCCTTTGTCGATGTCCACCGTCGTGTACCACAAGTTCGGGGACTGCGCGAACACCGACGCCGCCACCGGACGGTAGTCGGAAAGGTGCATACCCCCGTCGAGGTGGTAGAGCTGCAGCAGGTGGTGGTAGCCGCGTTCGTCGTCTTCGCGTGCGATCAGCTCCGCGCGCAGCCGGGCGTTCTGCTTACGCAACTGGTCGCGTTCGCTTTTGGCGTTCGCCGCGCTCCCGAACCACCCGAACAGGTTGCGCACCGGCTTCAGCGCCGCATTCGCACCCTCCTGGATCGGCGAGACCACAGTCAGGAAGCCGCGCTGCACGGCGTGCAGACGCCCGTTCGGGGACTCCCCGAAGTAGGCGGTCAGCAGGATCAGGGAAAGCGCCACGAGGACGACGAGCACCGCTCGCCGCCGCCGGGCCGTCTTGTCGTACACAGGCGGAAACCTTCCAGAGCTTTGTCAGAACGGGTCTCGAAATAGGCGGCGCGACACACGTTCCTACAGCGTACGCGCACTGCGCGCCGTGCGTTCCGCCGCGCCACCACTAACGCCGGCGGCGGTTGCGCGAGTTGCGGTTCGAGCGGTGGATCGCCTCGAACTCCTCCAGCGAGCGGCCCGAGCCCACGGCCACGCACGTCAGCGGGGACTCCGCGAGGTGCGCGGGCATCTGCGTCTCCTCGCGCAGACGCTCGTCGAGGCCCTGCAACAGCGAGCCGCCGCCCGCGAGCATGATCCCGCGGTCCATGATGTCCGAGGCCAGCTCCGGCGGGGTGCGGTCGAGCGTCTCCTTGACCGCGTCCACGATCTGCACCACCGGTTCCTCGAGCGCTTGGCGGATCTCCTCGCTCGTGAGCACCACGGTCTTGGGCAGCCCCGAGACCATGTCGCGCCCGCGGATCTCCGCCTGCAGCTCCTCGGGCATCGCACACGCCGAGCCGATCTCGAGCTTCAGCTCCTCGGCGGTCTGCTGGCCGATCAGGAGCTTGTACTCCTTCTTGGCGTAGTTGATGATCGCCTCGTCCATCTCGTCCCCGCCCACGCGGATCGACTGCGAGACGACGATGCCCCCCAGCGAGATCACCGCCACCTCGGAGGTCCCTCCACCGATGTCCACCACCATCGAGCCCGTCGGCTCCCCCACCGGCAGGCCAGCCCCGATCGCCGCCGCCATCGGCTCCTCGATCAGGTACGCCGTGCGCGCGCCCGCTGACAGGCACGCCTCCTCCACGGCGCGCTTCTCCACGCCGGTCACTCCGGAGGGCACGCACACCACCACGCGCGGGTGCGCGAAGCGGCTCTGGTGCACCTTCTGGATGAAGTGGCGCAGCATCTCCTCGGTCACGTCGAAGTCCGCGATCACCCCGTCCTTCAGCGGGCGGATCGCCTGGATCGTGCCCGGCGTGCGCCCCAGCATCCGCTTCGCCTCGATGCCCACCGCGTGCACCTCGCCGGTGCGCGAGTCGATCGCCACGACGCTCGGCTCGGAGAGCACGATCCCCCGCCCTCTCACGTATACGAGCGTGTTTGCGGTGCCCAGATCGACCGCCATGTCGCGGCCGCCGAACCCTGTCAGGTAGCTGAAGATGCCCATGTATCGATCGAGGGAGCCCGACCCGACGGATCGGCGGCGCGTCCGCCCGCAGTCTAGCGGACGCCCCTCTGCGCTTGGAACGCCTGCCAGCTTATTTGCAGGGCAAAAGGCGTCTCGGGAGGGGGGCTAAGCCCCCCTCCCTACCTCCCCCCTGTGGGAGGGGGTGTACCCCCTCCCACACCCTCCCCCCATAATCTCGTGTCACGAGTCGGCTCTCACGTCGAGTAGCTGGGGGCAGAGGTCTAGCAGTGTTGCCACTGGGAGCCCCACCACGTTCTCGTAGTCGCCTCGTATCTCGCAGACGAGCGCCGCCCCCGCGCCCTGGATCGCGTAGCCGCCCGCTCGTTCGCGCCACTCGCCGGTGTCTACGTACCAATCGATCAATCCCTCGTCCAGTGGGCGGAAGACTACCTCTGTGGCGGCCAGTGCCGTGCGCTCCTCGCCTTCGTTCAGGAGCGCCACGCCGCTCAGCACCCGGTGCGTGGCGCCGCTCAGGGCGCGCAGCGTCTCACGCGCGTGGTGCTTGTCCCGCGGCTTGCCGTAGATCCTGCCTTCCAGCGCCACCAGCGTGTCCACGCCCAACACCGGCGCGCCGGGCGCCTCCGTACCAGATGCGTCCACGCACACCCGCGCTTGCACCGCACGCGCCTTGCGCAGCGCATTCTCCACCGCCACCCGCGCCGGGTCTCCCTCCTCTAGCTCCGCGACATCCGCGGGGCGTACGGTGAAGGCGACGCCCAGCCGCTCGAGGATCGCCCGACGCTGGGGCGAGGCGGAGGCGAGGATCAGCGATGAAGGCGGCTCGGCAGACACCTGTCAGACGTGCGCCTTGCCGGCGAACCGCTGCCTCGCCGCCTGTCGGGACACTCCGAGGGCCAGGGCGATGTGGTTCCACGACCGGCCGCGCGCCCGTGCGAAGATGACCGCCTCCCTCAGGCGGGCGTCGTCGGCACGCACCGCCTCGGCGGCTGCGGCGATCTCGCGAAGGTCGTCGGTGCGCTCGACCTCGGAGATCGTCGGGTCCAACGTGCCGGCAAGCTGCTCGCATCGTCGTGCGGCCTGCTCGATCTCGTTGTCTGTGTGTCGGGTCATCGCCACCTCATCCGAGGAACTTGTGGAGCTCCATGCTTGCAGGCTGGCTCGCCGATCCCGCTTAGACAATATAGCTTGTCTGCCGTTGGAGCCACGGGCATGTAGGTGGCTGGCGCAATGGATGACCGTGGCGGGCGGCGGGCGGTGCCACGCGCGCTCTGCGGCGAGAGGGTTCGTCGCAACTTCCGCGTTGGCGGCGCGTTAGCTTGTCAATGGGACGATCGAGTAGTCGCAATCGCTCAGATGGAATCATTCGGGACATGGCTGGCTACCGGCGTGCGTGTCGAGTCGGGGCGAGGTGTGCGAGCCTGACTCGGACGCGCGGTTGGAGCCGTACTCCTAGAGTGGCTGTCCTGGCGAGCCTTGTGGGTGCCGTGCTTGCGGCCATCGCGTTCGTGGGAGTGGCCGGCGCAGCGTCTCTCCCCGCGGGTCCGTCAACCGGCGTGGCGTTGCCGGCCAATGCGTTCCTTGGACCGTTCCGTCTCCCGCCGCCGCGGGGCGGGACCTACATGTTTGGGCAGCTTTCCTCTCTTGCGTGTCCCCCGTCGGGGTCATGCGTTGCGGTGGGCGCCTATGCCTCCGGCGAAGTATCCGGAAGTGATGCGATGGTGGTGAGCGAATCCGACGGGGTCTGGAACCAGGCGTCTGAGATCGTGCCGCCGTCAAGCCCGGCGCTCCGCGTCGAAGCTAGGCTCGATTCAGTTGCGTGTCCTGCAGCCGGCTCGTGCGTTGCGATTGGCGAATACGACGGCGCGGACGCGATGGCGGTGAGCGAGTCAGACGGCGTGTGGGGCCAGGCGATCGAGATCCCCGGTGTTGCTCTGCGGTCGATCGCTTGCCGTGCGCCAGGCTCGTGCGTCGCGATCGGAACGGCCTCGCCAGGGGCTACCGAGCTAGTGGGGGTGATTGAGTCTGGTGGGGTGTGGGGTCAACCGCAGGGGATCGCACTGCCGGCGAATGACGCACCGGAATATGTAGTTGAACTGGCCCCTCTGGTATGCCAGGTTTCAGGGCCGTGCGTCACCGTGGGCTCCTATACCGACACCTCGCATCAACAGCGTGCGATGGGCGTGAGCGAGTCAAACGGGACCTGGGCGCCTGCCAGTGAAATCAAGTCCACACCGGAACTCGAAGGCGCTGCTCGCCTTTACTCTGTTGCGTGCCCGGCGTCGGGGCCATGCGTCGCGGATGGCCTTGCCTCAGTGGCTTTCGGCGTAAGTGAGACCAACGGAGAATGGGGTGAGGCGAGCCCCATCGCCCCGCCGCCCGACCCGCTGGCCAAATTGACCACCTTGTACTCCGTTGGGTGTCCCGGGTCCGGGCAGTGCTTCGCAGTTGGCTATGACGAGACCGAATCGTCGTTCACCAACGCGGTGGTGGCCGGTGCCTCGGACGGTGTGTGGGGCCAGGCCAGAGAGATCGCTCCCCCGCCCAACGCAGCAAGCCAGCCGGGTGCCCACCTGCGGTATGTGGCATGTTCTGAATTGGAATCGTGCGTGGCGATCGGCGAATATAGAGACAGCTCTGGCAATCCACAAGCAATGGCGGTGACCGAGACGAGTGGGAAATGGGGTCAGGCGAGCGAGATCACAGCGCCGCCCACAACGTCTCACGGCCAAACTGGCGACCGAGCCAACCTCGAACTGGTGGCCTGTCCTGCACTGGGAACGTGTGCAGCGCTCGGGCGCTACCAAGACGAATCGGGGACTTGGCTGATGGCAGCGGGAATGACCCCATCTCCCGAGAAAACGATAGAAGACGAATCAGGGGCTCGGCTGATGGCACCGGGGATCACGACAGCTCCCAAGAAAACGACAGCGCCGTTCGCAAGTGTGTCACTCGTCAGCCCCGCGATCACTGTCCAAAGGAACGGCCGGGCAGCCGTCAAACTGTCCTGCAGGGGCACAGTCAAATGCGCCGGCAGCCTCAGGCTAGCCACCAAGACACGACCCCGTAAGAAGCGACATCCCGGCAAGACCGAGATCATCGCGATCTCGAAGTTCGCCGTCGCGCCCGACACGACCGCCATAATCGAGCTCAAGCTCAACGCTGCCGGCCGGTCCCTACTGAAGGCTGCTCACGGGCGTTTGGGCGCGTCGCTGACCGTGATGGAGACTTCGCCGACTCCTTCACACATAGACAAGCAGAGCGTCCGCCTTACCCGACGTCGCTGACCAGCCCTAACCTAAGAAGCCTCGAGGCTCCTCGCGGACGGGAAGCAGCAACGCGCCTCGCGTCCACGCCGTATGCCGACTCTCGCGTCGGGTGCTCGGCTATTGCCCTTGTGGCCTCATAGCTGATAAGGTGGCCACATGCGCGAGATCGGAGTCCGCGAGTTGAAGACGACGCTGAGCCAGACGCTGCGAGCGGTCGCTCGCGGCCAGCAGGTACGCGTGACCCTCCGCGGTCAGCCGCTAGCCGACATTGTCCCGGCCGGTGCCTCGACTAGGGACGATCGCCTGCGCGAGCTGGTGGCCCAGGGGCGGCTGGTTGCACCCACGCGTGCGCGGCCAAAGCGGGCGCCACGACTCGTGAAGAGCAATCGCAGCGCATCGGCGCTGGTGCTGGCCGAGCGGGAAGCCGAGCGCTGAACCTCTACCTCGACGCGAGCGCGCTGGTCAAGCGCTATGTCGCTGAGCCCGACAGTGACATCGTCCACGACGCAATGGGCCGCGCCGACGGCTGGTTCATGTGTCGTGTCGGCTTCGTGGAGACCGTCCGCGCCGTTGGCCTGAGCGCAGGCCGAGCAGCCACCAAGACCGTGCGCGAGGAGTGGCCCGCGTTCGGCGTGATCGAGGTGGACCAGCGTCTGGTCGAAGACGCCGCCAAGCTCGCGATCGACCGCGAGCTGCGCAGCCTGGACGCCCTGCATCTCGCCGCGGCCCTCATGCTTCCCCCGAACGATCTCCTCCTCGCCACCTGGGACCGCCGCCTCCACGCGGCTGCCGGCGCTGAAGGACTCGCGCTCATTCCACAGACGCTCGACCCCCCAAGCCAGGCGCCGCGGCCGGTGCGGTGAACCCACGGTCGGGGGCCGGCGGGCCGACCGCAAACGGCGACTCGCGCCCGTACAACGACTGAGTCCTCCAGTAACGAGATGGGGGGAGGGCGTGGGAGGGGGCCGCCCCCCTCCCACAGGGGGGAGGGCGAGGGGAGGGGGCTTGGCCCCCTCCCCTCAAAGACCAGGAAAGAAAAGGGCGCTCTCGCGAGCCGCGGACTCCGGAGAGTCCGACCCGTGCACCATGTTCTGACCCGTCTCGGTAGCAAAGTCCCCGCGGATCGACCCAGGAGCCGCCTCCAGCGGGTTGGTCGCCCCGATCACCTGCCGCGCGGCCTTCACGGCATCGACTCCCTCGAGCACCATCGCCACCAGCGGCCCCGAAGTGATGAACTCCACAAGCTCCCCAAAGAAAGGCCGCTCCGAGTGCTCGGCGTAGTGCCGCTCGGCCAGCTCCCGCTCCATAGTCATGTGGCGCAGCGCCACAACGCGCAACCCCTTGCGCTCGAAGCGAGCGATGATCTCCCCCGTCAGCGAGCGGGCGAAGGCGTCCGGCTTGACAAGGATCAGCGTACGGTCCATGGGTTCCTTTGCAGTCGAGGTCGTTTGGGCTCTTAGTTGCGTCCGGCTTGCGGTGGGAGAGGTTAGTGACCTCTCCGGTGCGTCGGTGGCCGGTTCGCGGGCAGAGGTTGGATGAGCTCTTCGGTGCGCCCGGCCTGCAGGCAAAGGTCGGTCCGCGCGGCCTGCGGGCAAAGTCAGATGAGCTCTTCGGTGCGCCCGGTGCTCGGCAGCGGACGCCCAATCGCCGCGCGGCCGGCCCCGGAGCCAGGGGGCCGAGAAGCCGGCTCGGGCGCCGCCCCCGCGGTGCGACCGTCATCGAGGGCGCTCACCTTCAGCTCCTCACTCTCGAGCGGCGGCGCCTCCGCCGTGCTGCCACGCCGCCGGGTGCGCCGCCGCGAAGAGGCTTCCGGGGGCACGTCTGTCTCGCAGTACGGGCAGATCGTCCACGCCCTGTCCAGCGGCTTGGAGCAGCTCCCGCACCGCTCCTTGAGCTTGCGCAGGCAGCTCGGACAGCGGACGAACTCCCGCTCGATCGGGTAGTCGCAGTGCGGGCACAGCCCGTGGTCGAGCTGGCGCAGGCGCAGTTCCGCCGCCTGCACCTCCAGTTCGCGCTCCTGCACGTCCTCCAGGTACTCCGGCGGGCGCAGGATGATGTACACGACGGTGCCCACGAACGGGATCAGCGACGCCCCCGTCGCGCAACCGATCAGCATCGGGTCCACGATCCGCCGCCGCGCGTCCGCGTAGGTCCAGTAGATCAGGGCCACGTACAGAACCACCCCGCACACGATCAGCAGGTCCACCACCATGCTGAACGCGTGGCTTTCGATTCCGAAGTACGCAAGCGGCGGCATCGACTGCCTCACGGGGCTTCCTGCGGGCTCATTTGGGAGCCGAGTTTAGACGCTCCCACGGAGGAAGTCGCCTTTTTGCACGGTCTTTGTCAACGATCCGCTAGGACGCGCCACCGCGACTCACAGGAACAACCGGCCGAACCCGTACCCGGCCGCGAAGAACACGAGGATCACGAGCGCCACGATCAACGCAACCGCGCCGACCATCGCGAGCACCGACGGGCCGTCGTCGTTCACGCGCGCCTCCCCTTCGCCGCGTCCCCGGCAGCGCCCCCCCTGGCCGCGTCGCCCCGGTCCCCCCCGGCAGCCTCCCGGGTGGCGCCGTCACGCTCGGCATCCCGCTCAGCAAGCTCAGCCAGTAGGTCACCCACCAGGTAGATCGAGCCCGTCGCCAGGACCGCCGTCCCCGGCTGCGCGCGCGCCCACGCCTGCGCGAGCTCCAGCGCCCGCCGCGGGTTGGGCTCGCACTCAGCCGCCTCGAAGCCGAGTTGGCGCGCCAGCGACTGCAACGCCGCCGGCGAGAGCGCGCGGCTGCTCGGGGGAGCGGTGAACCACGCCCGTGTGCTCAACGGCAGCAGCGTCGCGAGCATGGACGCCGCGTCCTTGTCCTCGAGGACGCCCATGACCAGAGCCAAGGGGCCCTTGACGACCTCCCTCAGCGACTCCGCCAACGCCCGCGCCGCGTCGGGGTTGTGCGCCCCGTCGAGCACCGTCAGAGGGTCCTGCGCCACGACCTGGACGCGTCCCCGCACCACGGTCTCCCGCGCCGCCGAGCGCACCGCGCCCTCGTCCAACGCGATCCCCACGCCCGCCAGGTAGGCCTCGGCGGCCACCCGCGCGAGGGCGAAGTTGCGCCGTTGGAAGGCAACCAGCGGCGCCGCCGCAACCTCCTCGGCGGACACCTGCACGAGGCGCGCCTCCCGCTCCGCCGCCGTGGCGCGGGCGAGAGCGAGCGCGTCGGGGTGGAGGTCCGCACCGAGCGCGAGCGTCGAGCCGGGGCGCAGCACCGCCAGCTTCTCCGCCGCGATGTCCCGCACCGTGGGGCCCAGCCAGCGAGTGTGCTCGAGACCGACGGTGGTGAGCACCGTCACCGCCGACTCGACCACCGCGGTCGCGTCGTAGCGGCCTCCGAGACCGGCCTCCACCACCGCCACCTCGACCCCCTCCTCCGCCAACGCCCAGAACGCCGCGGCGGTGAGCAGCTCGAACTGGGTCACGTGGTCGTCAGCGGCCAGTGTACGGTTCACGCGCTCCGCCGCCCACGCCGCCCGCGCGACCGCAGCCGCGAAGGCCGGGCCGGAGAGGTCGCGCTCGCCCACCTGCACCCGTTCGGAGTAAGCCACCAGGTGTGGCGAGAGGTAGGCGCCGGTGCGCAGCCCGTGGCGCTCGAGGATCGCCGCGGCCATTCGTGTGGTCGAGGTCTTCCCGTTGGTGCCCACCACGTGCACCGTGTGAAAGCGCCGCTGCGGCGAGTCCAGCGCGGTCATCATCCGCCGCACGCGGTCCAGGCCGAAGCGCATCCCGAACAGCTCCAGCGAGCGCAGGTGGCGCTCTGCGCGCTCACCACTCCAGGGCTGCCCGCCGGGTGCGCCACCGGTGGAGGTCTCCGTGGCGCCGTGCCTGCCGCTGCCGGCACCCTCGCCGCGCCTACTACCGCCAGGGCCGTCGCCGTGCCGCGAGCTCACAGCGCCGCCAGTTCGGCCTGCAGGCGAGCGAGCTTGGCGCGCTCGCCCTCGACGACCTCCGCGGGCGCCCGCTCCACAAAGCTCGCGTTGGCGAGCTTCGCCTGCACACGGGCGAGCTCGCTGTCGAGCTTCTCCCGCGCCGCCGCCCGGCGCCGGGCGGCCGCCGCGAGGTCGAGACCCTCCTCGGAGAGCACCTCGACGGTTCCACAGGGCACCGAGATCGACGCCACCGGCTCAGCACCCCCGGACTCCCCGGACTTCGAGAGGTCGAGGTACGCCAGAGCGGCGAGGATCGCCGCGGTGGACTCGTACCCCTGGGCGTTGAGACGGGCGGACACGACTCTCCCGGGCGGCGCGTTCACGGAGTCCCGCCAGCCCCGCACAAGCGTGACCGCCTCGAGGACCCGCTCCATCTCGATCTCGACCTCGGGGTCGAGCAGCGTCTCGTCGGCCCGCGGGTAGGGTGAGCCTGCGAGCAGCGTGCCCGAACCGTCGAGAAAGGACCACAGCTCCTCAGTCACGAACGGGATCACCGGGTGGGCGAGCGCAACCGTCTCGCGCAACACGTGCAGCAGCGTCGCCGCAAGCGCCTCCTGCTCCTCGCTGTGCCCTGGGAGTTGGCCTCCTCCGCCGCCCTCCGGGAGCGAGCCCCCCTCACCACTCTCTGGCAACGAGTCCCCCTCATCACTCCCCAGCAACGAGTCCCCCCTACCGCTCCCCGGCAGCGGGTCCTCCGCACCGCTGCCTCCGGGCGCCCCGCCCGCCAACCGCGGCTTGACGATCTCCAGGTACCAGTCGCACAGCTCCCCGTACACGAAGTCGTACAGCCCGAGCGCCGCGTGGGAGAAGTCGTAGTCCGTGATCCGCGCTGCGGTGTCCGCCTTGACCTGCTGCAAGCGCGAGAGGATCCAGCGGTCCTCGATCGGTCCGGACCTGCTCCCCGCCGGCCCCGGGTCCCACTCCCGAGCCACGAGCGCCTCCAGGTCGATCCCCGGCAGGCCCACGCGCCCGGCGCCGAGGCCGGCGATGCGCAGCAGCGCAAAGCGCGCGGCGTTGAACAGCTTGTTCGCGAGCGCCTGCCCCTGGCGCACCTTCTCCGCGGAGTAGCGCACGTCCTGGGAGGAGGACATCGCCAGCAGGCCGAAGCGCACCGCGTCCGCGCCGTGGTGGGCGATCTCGTCCAGCGGGTCGATGCCAGTGCCCAGCGACTTCGACATGCGCCGTCCGTCCGGCGCCTGGATCACCGAGTGGATGTAGACCTCGGAGAAGGGAACCTCCCCGGTGAAGCGCAGGCCCATCATGATCATCCGCGCGACCCACAGGAACAGGATGTCTCGCGCGGTCGAGAGCACCGCGGTGGGGTAGAACGCGCGCAGGGCCGCGGTCTGCACGGGCCACCCCAGCGTGGCGAACGGCCACAGCGCCGAGGAGAACCACGTGTCGAGCACGTCCTCGTCCTGGCGCGGTGGGCCGCCGCAGGCCTCGCAGCGCTCGGGCGCGACGGGCGCGACGTGGACGTGCCCGCAGAGCTCGCAGTAGTACACCGGCAGCCGGTGCCCCCACCACAGCTGCCGGGAGAGACACCAGGGGCGGATCGACTCCATCCAGTCCAGGTACACGCGCCGGTGGTTCTCCGGCACGATCCGCACGCGTCCGTCGCGCACCGCCTCGATCGCGGGCGCCGCGAGGGCGTCCATGCGCATGAACCACTGCAGCGAGATCAGCGGCTCGATGCGCTCCCCGGAACGGTGCGAGTAGGGAACGTCGTGCTCGTAGGGCTCCTCGGCGACGAGGCGGCCCTCGGCCCGCAGCGCGGCCACCACCGCCGTGCGTGCGTCCATCACGGTGAGCCCCGCGAAGCGCTCCCCCGCCTCGGAGGTCAGGCGCCCGTCCTCGCCGATCACCGAGACCTGGTCGAGCTCGTGGCGCTGGCCGATCTCGAAGTCGGCGGGGTCGTGCGCGGGGGTGACCTTCAGGAGGCCCGTGCCGAAGTCCCGCTTGACGTACTCGTCGGCGACGATCGGCAGGTGGCGCCCCACCAACGGCAGCACCGCCGTGCGCCCGACCAGCTCGCGGTAGCGCTCGTCGTCGGGGTGGACCGCCACCGCGGTGTCCCCCAACATCGTCTCGGGGCGTACCGTTGCGATCGTCACCGAACCCCCGCCGTCCACGTCGTAGCGGATCGAGTACAGCGTGTCCGTCTCGCGGCGCTCCTCGACCTCCAGGTCGGAGATCGCCGAGCGCGAGCCGGGGTCCCAGTTGACGATGTAGCGGTCGCGGTAGATGAGGCCCTGCTCGTAGAGCGCCACGAACACCTCGACCACCGCGCGGTGGTAGTCCTCGTCGAGCGTGAAGCGCTCTTCGGAGTAGTCGCACGAAGCCCCGAGGCGCTTGAACTGCTCGACGATCGTGTGCCCGTAGTGCTCACGCCACTCCCACGCGCGGCGCACGAACTCCTCGCGCCCGAGCTCCTGACGGCTCGTGCCCTCGGCCCGCAGCGCCTTCTCGACGACCGCCTGCGTAGCGATGCCCGCGTGGTCGGTGCCGAGGATCCACTTCGTCCGCCGCCCGGCCTGGCGGTGGTAGCGGATCAGCACGTCCTGCACGGAGCCGTTGAGCGCGTGGCCCATGTGCAGCGAGCCGGTGACGTTCGGCGGCGGGATCGCGATCGAGTAGTTCTCCTGCGCGTCCCCCTCGGGCTCGGGGTGAAACAGCCCGCTGGTCAGCCACCGCTCGGTCACGCGCGGCTCGACCTCCGCGGGTTCGAACCGCGTCCTGCTCTCAAGCTCGCGCCAACGCTCGCTCATGGGAAGCGTGAGTGTACGTGTGGGTTCCAGTCGGTGCAGGCACCGACCGATCGACGATCAGGCGCGATCGTCTGATCGTCTGGACGGAACCGCGCATGCGCGGTTCCGGGCCAGGCCACATGTGGCCTGGCCCCGGCCGGCACATGTGCCGGCCGCGGGGAGGTACATGTACCTCCCCGGGACGGGCCGCATGCGGCCCGTCCACCGGTGGCGCATGCGCCACCGGTCAGGCCGCACGTGTGCGGCCTGGACAAGCACCTCCTCAGTTGCCGAGGCCGCCGAGGTAGGCGTAGGGGTGAAGCAGGCCCCAGTCCTCGAGGCCGTTGCCCTGCGGGACGATCTCGCTGCCCGGCGGGGCCTCGGTGCGAATGCGCGCCGCGAGTGCTTGCGCGTCGTCCTCGTCGTTGGCTCCCACCAGCAGGTGGCGCCAGCGCTGGTTGACCGGGATGCCCTCCTCTCGCAGGCGCTTTGCGAAGGCGCGCGCGTCGTGGTGGGTGGGAAGGGTCACGTAAACCTCCCACTCCGGTTCGCCCGCGCGCAACGACTCTTCGGTCTCCGTCTGCTCCAACCGGGCGTGCTCGGTCGCTCGCTCAGCGTCGGTCGCGGGCAGCGGGGCGGAGGCGTCCTCCCAGCGCTCCTCCACCGGGTGCCACCGCGACACGGAGACGTCCCCCGCGAGGTTGCCGGCCTGCAGCGCGCGGCGCACGACCTCGCCCGCCTGTTCGGCTGCGGGGAGCGAGTCGGCGTAGAGAAACACGTGGTCCCCCTCGTGCGTGACGGCCACACGCGGCGAGGAGCCACCGTCCTGCACGTCCTTCAGCGACTCGATCAGAGCGCCCGGCGACTTGGTGTGCGCCTGGACGCGGAACTCGTCGTGCATGGCTAGCGACCCCTCGGCTCGGACACGGCCGTGGATGGTAGCGGCGCGGGGAGAGTCACGGCCCGGCCGGGGGCCCCGCGCCGACCGGCGAGCGCTACGCCGACTCCTCGCGCAGGCGCCGCGGGCGGGCTTTCTCGCGGACCTCGGGGGCGGCCTCGGTGACGAGCGTGGGGGTGCGGCCCTGCTCGACGGTCTCCTTGGTGACGACGCACTTCTTGACGTCCTCGCGGGAGGGGAGCTCGAACTGGACCTCGAGCAGGATCTCCTCGATGATCGAGCGCAGCCCGCGCGCCCCGGTGTTGCGCTCCAGGGCGCGCTCGGCGACCGCGGTGAGCGAGTCCTCGGCGAAGACGAGCTCGATGCCGTCGAAGGAGAAGAAACGTTGGAACTGCTTCACCAGCGCGTTGCGCGGCTCGACGAGGATCGAGACGAGGTCGTCGCGGGAGAGCTGGTGCACGGCGCTCATCACCGGCAGGCGGCCGATGAACTCGGGGATCAGCCCGTACTCGATCAGGTCCTCGGGCAGGCACCGCTCGAATATCTCACCTGTGTCGCGGTCGGCGCGCGTCTGCATCGGGGCGGCGAAGCCGACGCCGTTGGAGCCGATGCGCCGCTCGATCAGCTTGTCGAGGTTCGCGAACGCCCCGCCGCAGATGAACAGCACGTTGGTGGTGTCAATCGTCAGGAACTCCTGGTGGGGGTGCTTGCGCCCGCCCTGCGGGGGCACCGAGGCCTGGGAGCCCTCGAGGATCTTCAAGAGCGCCTGCTGGACACCCTCGCCGGAGACGTCGCGCGTGATCGAGGGGTTGTCGGCCTTGCGGGCGATCTTGTCGACCTCGTCGATGTAGATGATCCCCGTTTCGGCCTTCTTGACGTCGTAGTCGGCGGCCTGGATCAGCTTCAGGAGGATGTTCTCGACGTCCTCGCCCACGTACCCCGCCTCGGTCAGCGCGGTGGCGTCGGCGATCGCGAAGGGGACGTTGAGGATCCGCGCGAGCGTCTGCGCGAGTAGCGTCTTGCCGCAGCCGGTCGGGCCGAGCAGCAGGATGTTGGACTTCTGCAGCTCGACCTCCGACTCGCCGGTCTGCATCATCTGCACGCGCTTGTAGTGGTTGTAGACCGCGACGGAGAGCGTGCGCTTGGAGGTCTCCTGGCCGATCACGTACTCGTCGAGCACGTCGTAGATCTCCCGCGGCTTGGGGAGTTTCTCGAGGTCGAACATCGGCGTGGGCGCGAGCTCCTCGTCGATGATCTCGTTGCAGAGGTCGATGCACTCGTCGCAGATGTAGACCCCGGGCCCGGCGATCAGCTTCTTGACCTGCCGCTGGGACTTGCCGCAGAAGCTGCAGAGAAGCTGCTCGTTGGAATCGGTGGGTCTGGCCATGGTTGTCGCTCTCCTCTCCTGCGGGGAACACGATATCCCTTGCGAAACTTGCGAAACCTTCTAGGAGGTCGCTGAGCAAGCGAGGCACGGACGCAGGAAGCGTGGCGTGCTCAGCACGCGAGCGACCGAGGACAAAGCCTCGCGCCGCTCAGCGGCTCTCCTAGTGCTCGGAGATAACGCGATCTATGATCCCGTACTCGCGGGCCTCCTCGGAGCTCATGAAGTAGTCGCGCTCGGTGTCCGTGCGCACCTGGTCGAGCTCTTTGCCGGTGTGCTTGGCGATGATCTCGTCCAGCCGGTGGCGCACGTCGATGATCTCTTTGGCGTGGATCTCGATGTCGGTGGCCTGGCCCTGGAAGCTCGAGGAGACCTGGTGGATCAGGATCTTCGCGTTGGGTAGCGCCATGCGCTTGCCTTTCGCGCCACCCGCGAGCAGCAGCGCGCCCATCGACATCGCGATGCCCACGCAGATGGTCTGCACGTCGGGCTTGATGAACTGCATCGTGTCGTAGATCGCCAGCCCCGCGTACACCGAGCCGCCGGGCGTGTTGACGTAGATCGAGACGTCCTTCTCGGGGTCCTCGGACTCTAGGTGCAAGAGCTGGGCGACCACGAGGTTGGCGATCTGGTCGTCCACGGGGGTGCCGAGGAAGATGATGCGCTCGTTGAGCAGCCGGGAGTAGATGTCGAACGCGCGCTCTCCGCGAGAGGTCTGCTCGACGACCATCGGTACAAGTGGGCTCATCGTCCTCGCTTCTGTTTCGCCTGACCGGCTGGATTCCTTCCGGGCCTTACCTTAGAGGCTAACGCTACCGCTCCGGCGTCCACAGTCCGCCGACTCCCTGCGCGTCCTCGCGCGTGTGCTCCTGCGCCTCGTGCACCTGCTCCTCCCGCTCGCGCTCGGTGCGCTCCCGCTCGGGCGTCCACAGCTGCTCGCGCGCCCGCGCGGCCTCGAGCGGGATCGGCCGCGCCTCGGCGGCGATCAGCTCCATCGCGCGCCGTGCGGCCAAGTCCTCGCGGACCTCCTCCAGGCGCCCCGCGTCGCCCAGCCGCCGAAGGAGCTCCTGCGGGGAGAGCTCCTCGCGCTCGGCGGCGGGGCGTAGCGCCTCCAGGAGCTCCTCCTCACCGGGGTCGATGCCCTCGGCGGCGACCACCGCGGTGAGCACCGCCTCGCGGCGCAGCCCCCGCTCGGCGTCGGGGGCGGAGTCGGCGAGAAACTCGGCCTCGGTGCGCCCGGAGAGCTCCAGGTAGGTCTCGCGCGAGAGGCCGCGGTGGGCGAGCGCGCGCAGCACGCGCTCCCACATCTCTCTCGCGCGCGCCTCGATCAGCGCGGGCGGCACCTGCACCTGCGCGCGCTCTACGGCCGCGTCGAGCGCGGCCTCGCGGAAGTCGGCGGCGATGCGGCTCTCCTCGGCCTCGCGCAGGCGCCGGCGGATGTCCTCGCGCAGCTCCTCCAGGGTGTCGAAGCCGGTGTCCACCGCGAGGTCGTCGTCCACGGCGGGGAGCTCCTTGCGCTTGACCTCCTTGACGGTCACCTCGAAGGCGGCCTCGCGCCCGGCCAGCTCCGCGCGGGGGTAGTCAGCAGGGAAGGTCAACTCCAGGGTGCGACGCTCCCCCGCGGCGGCCCCTTCGAGCCCCTGCTCGAAGCCCTCGATCAGGCTGCCCGACCCCAGCTCCACTAGCTGGTCGCGCCCCTCTCCGCCCGCGAAGGGCTCGCGCTCGCCGTCGGCCCCCACAAGCGCGCCCTCGTAGTCGAGCACCACGAAGTCCCCGGCCTGCGCGGGGCGCTCCACGGTCTCCAGGCGCGCGAGGCGCTCGCGCACCGCGTCGAGTTCGCTCTGCACGCGCTCCTCCTCGACCACCGGCTCGGCGCGGCCGACCTCGAGGCCGCGGTACTCCCCGAGCGTGGCCTGCGGCAGCACCCCGATCTCGAACGAGAACTCCAGGGCCTCGCCGTGGGGGGGCAGCTCCCCAAGGTCCACGTCGGGGTCGCCCACGGGGACGATGCCGGTGTGCTCGAGCGCGTCGACGTACCACGCGCTCAGCGTGTCGCGTACTGCCTCCTCCAACACGGCCTCGCGGCCGAGCCGGCGGATCACCAGTGGCGGGGGCACCTTGCCACGGCGAAAGCCGGGGAGCTTCAGGCGGCGGCCGAGCTCGCGCGCCTTGCCCTCGAGGCGCTGCTCGAGCTCGGCGGGGGGCACCTGCACCTGCACGCGCACGCGCGACTCGGGCAGCTGCGTGACTGTCGTCGTCAGGGCGCTGGGCATCGGCTAGGGCGCCACGATACCGTGCGGCCCGATGCGAGCGCTGCGGCGAGCCGAGCGGTGGTGGTGGACCGGCCCGGTGGGCCACCTCGTGGGCGGCGGGCTCGACTTCGCGGTGGCGTGGGGGCACTACCTGCGTGTGCGTCACAGCAGGCGCGTCCCCCTCGGTGGGCGCAAACGCCGCGCCGGTGACGGTTAGCGTCGGGGTCCGCTCCCGGGCCAGAGCGCGGCGCAGGCGAGCGACCCGGCTACGGCCGCCCGCCTGCGCCAGCGGTGGGACTACGCGCCGACCGAAGCCGGGGGACACTCGCCTTCGGCTCACATCCCCGTTTCGGCCAGCGCGGGGACTGCCTGGAAGTCGAGCGCGACACCACGGGGCACGACCAGCACCGCGGAGGCGTCGTCCTCGATCAGTTTGAGCGCGGCCGCGGAGAGGGCGACCTGGCCGGGCCCGGCCTCGGGACGGGAGCCGAGCACGAGCAGATCGGCGCCGTGGCCGGGGGCCGCGGGGGTCACGCTCGCGCCGAGCCCCTGCGCAAGCGCCGCGGCGGTGCTCTGCGCGGAGGGGTCGGTGGGGTCCTCGGTGACGGCGATCCGCTGCAGGCCGTCGGCACGCTCAGCGAGGCCCGCGGAGGCGATCGCGATCGCGAAGCGGCCCCCGTCGAGCAGGCGCTGCGCGGAGTTGCCGACAGTCACGTGGTTGGGTGCGGTGTGGGAGTCCGAGCAGAACACGATCGCCTGCGCCCCCTCCGACTCGGCGAGCGCGCGCAGCCCCTCGGGGGTGGAGCGGTCGGAGACCACGTAGCAGGCCACGTCGGGCATTCCGAGCAGCTCGCCGCCGCGCGAGAGCAGCTCCTCAGCCTCGTTCTGGGCGAGCACCTCGCGGTCGGGCTCGGGCTCGTGGGTGTGGCGCACGTACGCGAGCGCCACCTCGGCGCCGGCCTGTGCGAAGAGACGGCCGAGGGCGATCGCGTCGTCCTCGTTGTTGGTGCCGTCGTAGGAGACGATCATCTTGGTGGCGGACATGGCTTGGCTCCTGTCTTGTTTCGGTGTGAGTCGGTTTCGGGGGTGTGGGTGTGGGTCGGCTTCGGATGGGGGTCGGTGTCGTTTGGGGGTCGTTGGGGGTCGTGCGTTGAAGTCTTGGTCTCAGCTTCAGTTCAGCGGTTCAGTTGCCCACAGCGTGACACTTTCCTGCCATCACCTCCAGTAATCCTTGTAATAAATACGATAAGCTGTGCTTATGCTCAACGTGGCCCGCCTACGAGTTCTCAGGGAGGTCGCCGAGCGGGGCTCGTTCTCGGCGGCGGCCGACGCGCTCTCTTACACCCAGTCGGCGGTCTCACAGCAGATCGCGGCGCTGGAGGCGGAGACGGGGATGACCCTGCTGGAACGCGGCTCCCGCGGAGTGCGGCTCACAGGCGCGGGCCGCACCCTGGTGGAGCACGCCGAGGGAATCCTCACGCGCCTGGCAGCCGCCGAGGAGGAGCTCGCCGCGCTCGCGGGCCTGCGCGGAGGACAGCTGCGAATGGCCTCGTTCCCCACCGCTGGCGCGACGCTGATGCCGGTCGCAATCGCGGCCTTCCGCGCCTCCTACCCCGAGGTGGAGCTGACGCTCGCGGAGGGCGAGCCCGAGGAGATCGCCCCGCGCCTGCGCGCGGGTGAGTTCGACCTCGCACTGCTGTTCGAGTTCGGCGAGGCCGAGGCGGACCTGAAGCGGGTGGAGCTGCTCGAGGACCCGCTGTACCTCGCACTCCCCCGCGGGCACCGGCTGGCCGGGAAGCGCACGCTGCGCCTTGGAGAGCTGCGCGGGGAGGCGTGGGTGCAGACCTCGCAGTCGAGCCCCTGCGCGCGCCACGTGGTGCGCAGCTGCCACGCGGCGGGGTTCGAGCCGAACGTCGCGTTCGAGAGCGACGACTACCAGACCGTGCAGGGACTCGTGGCCGCAGGGGTGGGCGTCGCGCTGATCCCCGAGCTCGCGCTCTCGGTCGTCCGCGAGGACGTCGTCGTGCGAGCCCTCTCCCCCAGCCCACCGGTGCGGAGCGTGATCGCAGCGTTGCCGGGGCGTCTCGGCGCGAGTACTCGTCTCACCCCCGCCGTCTCGGCGATGCTGCGCATCCTCGAAGAGACCGCCGCCGCGCGTCACCGCGCGGCGGCGTGATTCAACCCGCCCTGCGCGGCCCCCTCACGGCAGGCTGCGGGCCCGAGGTGGACGGCGTCCAGGAGTACGTCATGGCAGGCTGCGCGGCCCGACGTGGACGGCGTCCCACGGTCCGCGCTGCAACGGCGGCAGGCCAAGCACGTACTGCTGCAGCACCAGCTCGCCGAGCACCCGGTAGCCGAGGTCGGTCGGGTGGATGTCCACGAGCGGCGTGCACATGTTGGTCAGCAGGCAGATCGTCGGCGCTTCGAGCGCCCCGGGCGGGTTGAAGAACGGCAGCGGGTCGGCGAAGCGGGCGCCCACGGAGGCCGCGACACCGGCCTCGACTTCGTTGAGCTTCGCGGTGAGCGCGTCACCGCCGGGGAGCGTTTCCCCGAAGGGGTTGTAGAGGCCGAGCACGATGATCTGCGCGTGCGGAGCGGCGGCGCGCAGCTCGCCGAGGATCAGCGCGAGGTTGCCGCCGATGTGCGCGAACGTCGCCGGGACGCCCGCGGCGACGCAGGCGGGTTCCTCTTTGCAGCTCTCGATCAGGCCGAGTGCGTCGTTGGCGCCGATGTCGATCGTGACGGGGTTGACGCTCCCGGGGTGCGCGCCGAGGTAGGCGAGCGCGTCGGAGAGCTGCGAGGAGGCCGGCCCGCCGGCGTAGGGGTGGTGCAACGTGAAGCCGTCGGGGTCGACGTAGGCGCAGGGGCCGTGGATGAACGATTCGGTCGTCTCCCCCGGGCAGCCGTCGTTGACGAGCTGCAGGCGCGGGTCGAACAGTTTGAGCACGTTCGCGAAGTCGTTGACGTAGCCGGTTTCGAAGTCGGCGGGGGGCACGGTCGGGAGCAGTTCGTCGAACTTCGCCTGCGAGTAGCCGAACGCCAGCGAGTCCCCGAGCGCCAGGTAGGAGGTGCTCTGCGGGAGCGGCCGCGGTGCCAGGGGCAGCGGGCGGTGCGCACCCGCGGGGGCGGCGAGCAGAGCGCCCAACAGGGCGCAGAGCGCCATCACGAGCGCTAGCCGGGTCCAGAGCGCCGTCGCGAGCGCCGGCCGGCCCCCGACGAGACGAAGGTGGGAACGGAACCGAACAGTCATCAAGTGCCTCCCTCAGGCGCGGGTCCATCAGAAACACAAGGCCGCCGCAAGCTGCTGCGACCTCGGTTATGTCAACTCAACGTAGCTCGATTGCCGTTTCTTGTCAAACGGCAATCCGCCCGGGCCGTGCGCTCGCGAGGCCACCACTCGGCGAGCGAACCAAGTGGCTGCCGCTGCGTTCGCGAGGCCCGCGGACATGACCGCTAACGTGCCCCCGCGTGAACGGCGAAGCGGGGACAGACTCCAAGGTGCGCGACGCGCTCGGCGAGCGCGACGCGGCGGGGTGCCTTGCGATCTACGGTCCGTACGTGCGCGACACAGCGGTCTCCTTCGAGAAGCGGGTCCCCACCGTAGAGGAGTTCCAGCGGCGCATCCAGGAGACGGCGACGACGCACCCGTGGCTCGTGCTCGAAGAGGACGGGCGGATCGTAGGCTTCGCGCACAGCTCGCGCCACCGGGCGCGGGCGGCGTACCGATGGGCCGCAGACGTGACGGTGTACGTCGCGCCCTCCCACCATCGCTGCGGTGTGGGGCGGCGGCTGTACGGCGAGCTCCTGCGGCGGTTGCGCGAGCAGGGCCTGCGGGTGGCGTGCGCGGGGATCACGCTCCCCAACGAGGCGAGCATCGGCCTGCACCGAGCGCTCGACTTCGAGCCCGTTGGGGTCTACCGGCGAATCGGCTTCAAGCACGGCGCGTGGCACGACGTGAGCTGGTGGCAGCTGCAGCTCGCCGCGGAGGGCGAGGACCCGCCGCGGGAGCCGCGCGCCACCAGACCCGAGTCAGCGTAGGAGCACCCTTGGAACGCCGCTACGAGCATTTGAGAGCTTCATATGCCTGCTTGTAGCTCGCGGCAAGCCCGGCGACCGCAGCCTTGACCTGAGGCTCGGACTGCTTGAGCACGGCTTCCGCGTCTCCTGAGGATTTGACTGTGGACGCCAGGGTCGTCGCGGCCGCGATGAGCTCGGTCTGGAGGACCTTCTGCGCGGCTTCCACTTCACCCTTGCGCGCCGACGGGAGGTTCGGCACGGATTCCTTGATCTTGCCGGCTTCTTTTTTCAGCACTCCGGCGGCGTCTTTGATTTCTTCGAGCGCCCTGGAGGAGAGCGACAGGTCAGACAGCTTGGAGAGCTGCGCGCGGATTTCCTTGGTCGACGAGCACACCTGCGCGGTCGCCTTTTCTTCCGCCGATTCGCCACATCCTGCCAGCGCCATCGCGACGAGCGGGATCACAACGACTAAGGGCGCCGGCCTAGCCAGGGTCTTGAACATGGAACTCTCCTCTGATTGATTTGACCATCATCGTCGGATTGCCACATTGACATCATTGCGAGTCGCTCGGATCATACCCACTGTCGTTTGCGAGCGCCTGGGTCGCACCGCGCGGCAGCAGGGACTGAGCCGCCTCCTCAGTCCGACCCCTCCGCACAGGCTCCGGGCTCCGATCGCTCCGCACAGTGACTCACGCTCAGCTGGTGGTGCGGCGTCGGTACAGGCTGCTGGCCAACGGGGCGAAGATCGCCACGAGCACGACTGACCACAGCAGCGAGGCGAGGATCGGGTGCTGCATCGGCCAGGCGTGGATGCTCGCTGATGGATTGGGGTTCCCGAAGAGCTGCCGGCAGGCGGTGGTCACCGCGCTCACGGGGTTCCAGTTGGCAATGGTCTGCAGTACCACGGGCATGCGCTCGGTGGGAACCAGGGCGTTGGAGACGATCGCCAGGGGGAACAGGATCACGAGGCCGATCCCCTGCGCCGACTCGGGGCTCTTGCTCACCATGCCGAGGCAGGCACAGCCCCACGAGAGGCCATAGCTGAACAGCAGGAAGATGCCGAAGCCAGCGGCGATCGACGCCGCGCCCGCGTCGGGCCGCCAGCCGATGAGCAGACCGGTCAGGCCGACGAACGCGGCGCAGATGGCGGCGGTCGCGACGTCGGCGAGCGAGCGCCCGACGAGCACGGCCGGTCGCCACATCGGGAGGGTCCTGAAGCGGTCGATCACGCCGCTGCCCAGGTCCGTACTCAGCCCGACCGCGGTCCCCATCGCCGAGGTGGTGAGGTTCATCGCGAGCAGACCGGCGATCGCGAAGTCCTTGTAGCTGCCGCCGCCAGGCAGCACGACCCCGGCGCCGAACACGTAGACGAACAGCAGCGTGAACAGCACCGGCTGGACGGTGACGTCCGAGAGCTGCAGCGGCTCGCGTTTGATGTGCACGAGGTTGCGTCCGGTGAGCACGACGACGTCGCGGAGCTTTTGCGCCAGGCCGTGGGGCTTCGACGGTCTTGAGAGCGGCGCGAGGGGAGCGGTCGTGGTGGAGGTGGGTGTGACGGGAGCGGATGTGGTGGTGGTGGGGCTCACGGGCGGGCAACCTCCAGGTCTGAGTCGGACGGTTCGGCCTCGGCACGGTCCTCGGCTTCCTCGGGCGGACCGCCGGTGAGCGCGAAGAACACGTCATCGAGCGATGGCTGATGGACCTCTACGTCATCGACGGTGATCCCCGCCTCGTCGAGCGCACGCACGACTGTGCTCGCCAGTCCGGCGCCACTGTGGACGGGCGCGCGCAGGCGGCGCCCGTCGTGGCTTACGTGCACAGGACCGGCGACGAACGGACCGAGCGCGGCAGACGCGGAGGGATCGGCCTCGCTGAGCGTAAGCTCCAGGCGCGCTCCGCCGACCTGCGTCTTCAACTCGGCCGCGGTGCCGCCGGCGATCACGCGACCGTGGTCGATCACCACGATCCGGTCGGCAAGCTCGTCGGCCTCGTCGAGGTACTGCGTCGTGAGCAACAGCGTCACGCCGTCGGCGACGAGCACTCGGATCACATCCCACATCCGCACCCTGCTCGTGGGGTCGAGACCGGTTGTCGGCTCGTCGAGGAACAGCACCGGCGGTCGCG
This sequence comes from uncultured Solirubrobacterales bacterium, assembly GCA_963701215.1. Lineage (GTDB taxonomy): Bacteria > Actinomycetota > Thermoleophilia > Solirubrobacterales > Solirubrobacteraceae > Palsa-744. The sequence goes on along the minus strand of OY969580.1, from coordinate 919,586 downwards.
TCACGAGCCCGGCGGCGAGGTCAAGGCGCCGGCGCATCCCGCCCGAGTACTCCTTGAGGATGCGGTCGGCGGCATCGGTGAGATCGAACTGGGCGAGCAGCGCGGTCGCTCGCCCCCGCGCCTCGGCGCGGCGCAGGCCGCTCAGGCGTCCGATCATCACGAGGTTCTCGCGGCCGGTCAGGACCTCGTCGAGCGTGGCGTCCTGGGCTGTGACGCCGATGTTGCGCTGCACGTCTGCCGCTTCGCTGAGCACGTCGTGGCCGGCGACACGCGCTGAGCCGCTGTCTGGGAGCGCGAGGGTTGTCAGGATACGGACCGCCGTGGTCTTACCCGCACCGTTCGGTCCGAGGACGCCGAGGATCGCACCCGCCGGCACCTCCAGGTCGATCCCGTCGAGCGCGACGGTTGCGCCGAAGCGCTTTGTCAGGCCATAGGCTTCGATCGTAAACGCGTTCGTCATATGAGGTCCTTCTATAAGGGGTCACCGAGGGGGTTCATCGTCGACCGTTACCTCTGCCCTTACCGGTCGGCGAGCAAGTAGGAGCATCCTGCACCAGCGCACCACCGTGCGCTCGAGCAGCTTCAGGATAACGAGCGCCATCGAGCCCGAGAACGAGGCAGCCGTCAGTGCGTCAGCGCGAGCTTGAGGGCCACAGCGGAGAGCGATTGGGCCGCGTTGCCGACCTGCTGGGCGATCTTCACCTTGTCTTCCTCGGTCAGCGCCCCGTAGAGCGCGAAGCCGAGCGGTGTGTTGCGGCGGTACTTGTCAAGCTCGAGTTGGACGGCCTGGAACTCCTGGGCAATCGTGGCCGCTAGCGAGGACTCCCCGATGCGTTCCATCGCCGGTCGCACGTATTCGAACGCCTTGCGCGCACCGACTAGGTTGCCCTGGAAGTCGGAGAGGTCGGTGTGCGAGTAGCGGTCCTCTTCGCCGGTGATCTTGGTGTTGACGATCTCGTTGAGCAGACCCACTGAGCCGTTGACCAACTGCAGGGCCGAGAGCGGCAGCGTGGGCACCTTCTGGTTGAGCGTCTGTACGTCGCCCAGCAGCAGGTCGGCGAAGTGGGTGGCGCCGTGGAGGGTGTGCTTGGCCCACATCAGCATCTCGATGCGGTGAAAGCCGGTCCACTTCGCGTAGTCCCCATCGACGGTCGGGGAGTCGATCCGTGCGTCGATCGCGGAATCCAGGCCGACAAAGCTCTCCGCGACCGGCTCGATCGCCTCGTAGTGGATGCGCGTGGGCCCGAACAGGAGCTTCGCTTCGGCGATGTTGCCCTGCTCGATCGCAGCGACGAACCTGCGTGTGCCTTCCAGCAGTTGGCTCGTCTGCCCCTCCACGTAGGTGCGGTACTGGAGCACGGCTGTCCTGAGCAGGCCCTCGGCGGGGCCGTGCTCCTTGAAAGGCTTGCCGGTCACCGTCAGTTTGCCCTGCGTCACGTCGCCGTCGGGGCAGTTGAGGATGTAGGAGCCGGGCTCCAGATCGAGCGAGAAGGTGCCCGAGAGACCTGGGAAGAGATTCTCGCGCTCGCCGAGCACGATCCCGCTCGTGTTCTGGACCTCGAGCTCGGTCACCTTGGGATCGCCGCCGTTGGTGACCGAGATGGTCACCGGCCCGGCGGGCGCCGACGCCTGGCCCGGCGTGCATCCCAGCTGGGTCAGGGTGAACTTGAGCGACGCACCGCCGCTCGGGTCGCCGCCTGCGCACCCCGCGAGCCCGAGCGTGGCCACCAGCGCCAGCGTGAGCGCGGCGCGGCTCGGGCCCCGTTTGCGCGCCGCGGAGCGGGCTTGCAAGCCGACGCCCCCTGATGCGTTGGATCGTTGGATGGACATACTGTGGAAAATCGCGCTTAGGGTACCCTAATTCGTGTCATGAGGCAGTAGCATGCGTCCGACTCTCAAGCGGCGCCCCGCACGGCGACGGTGGTGCGTGAGCGCGCTCGCGGCGCGGCCCGTCGCGGGCCTGCTTTGCATATGCCTGGCCGTGCTGGCGATATCGCCAAGCATCGCCAGCGCCTTGAATCCAGCATCCGCAGGCAGCGCGAAACTGACGGCCGTCGACGCCCAGAATGACGCGCAGAGCCCTTCCTCCGCGGGGATCACGGCCAGCCAAGCGCAGGGACTGGACTTGCTGCTCACGGTCCTGCCACTGCGCTACGCCAACGCCGACCCCACCCACGACCTCGCGTTGGCGGCGGTGACCCGCGTCCTGGCGCAGGGCGTCCAGCGACAGGTGCTCGCGTCCGCGGCGCTCCTGCGCGCGCGCAACCCCACCCGCACAGCACGCGCAATCCAGGCACTGGATCGTCTCACCGGCGAACTGCAGGCCACCACCACACGCTTTCAGCCCTGGCCGCTGACGCTCGAAGTCAGCGCCTGGAGCGCGCGCGCGCGAGCCGAGCTCGACGCGATGCTGCGCCCCCCCAGGCCGCCCGCGCAGCCCTACCGCGCAATCGCGACCGCGCTGGACCAAGTCGCAAGCGCCGCGGCGGCCGGGCGAAGCCAGGAAGCCCGCTTCGACGCGCTGCGCGCCTTCGCCCTCTACGCGGCGGGGCCGGGCGAGCGTGTTGAACTCCAGGATCCCTCACTTGACGCCAAGGTCACAGGCGGGCTTCTGCTGGGAAGCGCGAGCCACCCGGCGCTGGTCGAACGGCTCGCCGATGGCGCACCCGTGGCCGCTGTCAGGCGCGCGAGCAGCGCGGCGGACTCGGAGATGGGCCTTGTCGCGGAATCGCTTGCGGAAGTGAAGATCAGCCATACCACGATCGTCATCGATGCCGCGATCATCGTGTTCCGGGAGGGTTTGGAGGCGGTGCTAATCCTCGCGGCAATCACCGCTTCGTTCGTCGGCGCCAAGCGCCATCTGCGGCGCCCCGTGCTGCTCGGTGCGTTGGCCGGACTGGGCGCCACCGCGCTCACCTGGGTGATCGCGCAGATGCTTCTGCACCTGCTGAGCAACGGCGGACTGGAGTTGCAGGCCGTCACCGGACTGATCGCCATCGCAGTTCTGCTGCTGGTCACCAACTGGTTCTTTCATCGTGTCTACTGGAGCGAGTGGATCTCGCGCTTCAACCGCCGGCGCAAGGCAATCGAGCGTTGGGATCGGCTTGGCTTCATCTCCGGCCAGGCGCTCGGCTTCGTGCTGCTCGGTCTCTCGAGCGTCTACCGCGAGGGTTTAGAGACGGTGCTCTTCCTGCAGGCACTGCAGACCAGCGCGGGCACCTCGACCACCCTGCTCGGAGCCGGCATCGGCCTGGGCGGGACGCTGATCGTGGGCGGGGTGACGTTCAAGCTGCAGCGCAAGCTGCCGTTCAAGCGCATGCTGATCATCACCGGTGTGCTGATCGCGCTGGTGCTCGCGGTGATGGTCGGTACGACCGTGCACAACCTGCAGGGCATCGGCTGGGTTGCGACCACGCCGACCAGCTTCCGTGTGCCGCTCTCGTGGAACATCTGGCTGGGGGTATACGCCACGTGGGAGGGCATCGTCGCCCAGGTGTGCGTGCTGGTGTTCGTGGTCGGCTCCTACTTCGCGGCGCGCGAGATCCAGGTCAAGCGGCCTCAGCGACGGTCACACCGCGCGATCGTGCCAGCCGCGGTGCTTGAGACGTAGCCGGCAGTTTCCAGGCCAACGAGCAGCCTCCAGGTCAAGGCGCCCTGATCGCCTAGCAGTGCCACGAATATCCGCGGCCACCCGCCTGCGGGTATGGCCAACCGAACCGCGGCCGCGCAGAGGCCCTACACAAAAGATCGCACAGAAGTCCGCGCAAAAGATAGCCGGAGCTCGCGCGTTGTCTCATCGAATGCTCGCGAAAGACACGCCGCCACACCAACAGTCGCGGGCCGTTCTCGGCCTGCTCGCCCCCCTGCTCGCCGCGATCGCCGCACTCGCGCTGTGGGGCGCCAGACCCGCGCTCGCCGCGGTCTCGTGCCCCAACGCGAACCCGATCGTCAACGAGAACAACTGCATGGGCGAAGGCACCACTGCCAACAAGTCGGCGATCGAAAACTACAGCGATGAAATCGGTGGGTTCACGCCCCAGACCGACTACGAGCTCGGTGAAAACATTCCGCTCAAGATCGGCACCGACGAGCCCTCCTTCCCCGGGACAAGCGTCAACATCGCGGTCTACCGGATCGGCTACTACGGCGGCGACGGCGCTCGCCTGATCCCCACCGCGGGCGCGAACAACGTCCAGGTCAACAACTCCTTTCAGTGCAACCCCGAGAACACGACGACCGGCGAACTGAGCTGCTCGAACTGGAACGTGACGTACACGATCCCCGGCAGCACACTGCCGATCTCCGGGATCTACGAGGCCGTCTTCACAGACGTCGCGGACGGCGACATCGAGAACTACGTGGTCTTCCCCGTGCGCAACGAAAAGGTCTCCTCGGAAGTCCTCTACGTACTGCCGAGCGCCGACTACGAGGCGTACAACACGTGGGGCTGCAAGTCGCTCTACTACGACGCGTGCGGCGGCGCCAACACCGTCGCCGGCGATCCCCGCGCGGTGGCGGTCTCCTTCGACCGCCCGCAGGCCGAAGGCGATAATGAAATGAACCACTTCTTCGGCCCCGACGCCCTTACGGTCGAGTGGCTGGAGGAGCAGGGTTACAACGTCAGTTACACCGACGACGTCCAGACCGCCGCCAACGGCAGCTCGCTGCTGGGTCACAAGGTCGACCTGATCTCGGGTCACAGCGAGTACTGGTCGGCGGCCACCTTCAAAAACTTCAAGGCGGCGCGCGAAGCAGGTGTGAGCATTCTCTCGCTGAGCGCCAACACCGCCTACTGGCAGACGCGCTACGAAAACAACTACCGTACGCTCGTCTGCTACAAGACGATCCAGGGCTCTGCCGACGGGAACGCGGGCGCCACCCCCAACGATCCCGCCGCGACCGGACCCAACGGGGAAATCCGGCCCGAAGACGCGACCACGACCCGTCGCGATCCGGGCGCCCCGGCCGGCGATCCCAACGCCCCGCCGGGAGGGCGAATCGGTCCGAACGAACCCGAGAGCTCGCTGTTCGGGGTCATGTACATCGGCGACAACGACGGCGAATCCTTCAAACTGAGCATCCCGGCGGGCAACGCCAACGGTGAATACGCATCCAGCCGGGTGTGGCGCAACACTGGGATCTCTGCGAGCAGTTCCACCACGCTGCCCGAGCAGATCGTTGGCTGGGAGTGGGACCAGGTCCCGACCCAGGCCAGCTACCTCGCCCAGGAGCCAGCCGGGGTAAAGCGCGTCACGCTGACGAACGTCGCCAACCCCGATGACTCCTTCATCCAGGACGCCGGACGCGCGCGCGCTTCGACGCCGCCTCCGGGGGAGGCGGCGGAAGTCAGCGCCGCCGAGTACCGCGCTCCAAGTGGCGCGCTCGTGTTCGCCACCGGCACGATGGAGTGGGCCTTCGCGTTCGACGTAGATCCTGTGATCGATCAGGCCACCTACAACGTCCTCGCCGAAATGGGCGCCGTCGCGGCCACGCCGGCGAGCGACATCAAGGCCGAAGCGCCAGGCACCCCCCAGCCACCGTGGCCCTCGTTCACGGCCACTCCGAGCACGGTGTTCATCGGGGAACCCGTCACCCTCAACGCGTCGGCCTCCAAGGACCCCGACGCGACGATCACCGACTACAAGTGGGACCTCGAAGGCAAGGGCACGTTCGCAACCGACACCGGCACCACGCCGACCCTCACGCACACCTTCACACAGCCCGGCACCTACGACGTGATCCTCAAGGTGACCGACAGCAAGGGCCAGCAGGAAACGACCGAGCGCACCGTCAACGTGGCCAACACTGCCAACGCCGTCATCGCGGCCTCGATGAACCCCGTGGGGGCCAACCAGACCGACACCTTCAGCGCCGCGGGCTCCACCGACAGCGGCGGCACGATCACCGACTACAAGTGGGACCTCACCGGCAGCGGCAAATACGAAACCGACACCGGCACCACGCCGACGATCACCAAGGCCTTCTCGACGCCCGGCGTCGACACGGTGGGCGTCGAGGTCACCGACAGCAAAGGCTCGACCGCGACCGCCACGATCTCGGTGACGGTCCTCAGCCACGGTGTGAGCCGCTACTCCGACGCGGTCATGGCGACCCCGGGCCTGCTGCACTACTACCAGCTCGACGAAGCCAAAGGCCCGACGGTCCTCGACAGCAAGGGCAATGATCCCGGCACGCTCGGCGGGGCGACCTTCGGCGTGCCCGGCGCAGTCAACGGCGACCCCGACACCGCTGTCAACTTCTCCGGCGACGGCGACCCCTTCGAGGGCGAGGCGGGCTCCTACGGCGAAATCCCGATGAACCTCTCCGGCCAGAGCGCGATCACCGTCGAGTTCTGGCTGAAGTGGGACGCCTACGGCAACAACGACGCGCTCGCGATGGAGTTCACCCCGAACTACAACCAAAACTCGGGCGGCTTCATCGTCGATCCAGACGCCGGCCAGTACGGCGGCACGTTCGCGGTCGGCATCGGCACGGGATCCTCTCACGACGCGGTCTACTTCGCCCGTCCGAGCGCCGGCGTGTGGCACCACTACGCGCTCGTGTTGAACGCAAACGCGCCCGCCGCCAGCGAGATCACCCCCTACGTGGACGGGCAGCCGGTCAGCTACCAGGCGGAAAGCAGCACCACAAGCGCAGGCGCGTTCGCGAGCTCGACGCTGTACCTGTTCTCACGCGACGGGAACTCGCTGTTCGGAAGCGGCTCGCTCGACGACCTGGCGATCTACAGCGGCGAACTGAGCGCGGAAACAATCCAGGAACACCTCGATTCCAACGGACCCGAGCCGCGCCCGGTCGCGTCATTCACAGCCTCGCCCAACCCTCCCCGCGTCAGCCAGACAGTGACGCTGAACGCAGCGGGGTCCCACTACGCAGACGGCACGATCACCGACTACAAGTGGGACCTCAAGGGCAACGGCAAATACGAAACCGACGCCGGCACCAAGCCGACGATCACCACCAGCTTCGCAGCCACCGGCACCTACACGGTCGGCCTGCAGGTCACCGACAGCGACGGCGCCATCGATGACACCACCCAGCAGATCTCGGTTGGAAACTTTCCACCGGTCGCCCATCTGACCGCCTCGCCGACGCTCGCCCTCACCGGCCAGACGGTGACGCTGAACGCAAGCGAATCGACCGACCAGGGCACGATCACCAACTACAAGTGGGACCTGGAAGGCAGCGGCAAATACGAAACCAACACGGGCACCACGCCGACGGTGAGCACCTCCTTCAAGACGGTTGGATTGCATACGGTCGGGGTGCAGGTGACCGACAGCGAAGGCCTCACGGGCACGGCCACAGTCCAGGTCACGGTTCTCGCCCACGGGATCAGCGGCTACGAAGAAGAGGTCGAAGACACCCCCGGTCTGATCGACTACTACAAGCTCGGCGAACCGGCCGGACCGACGATCTTCGACAGCAGGGGCACGAGCAACGGCACAATCACCGGAGGCACGTTCGGCCTGCCCGGAGCGGTGCGCGAAGACCCCACGACCGCGATCGGCTTCAACGGCTCGAGCGACTCGGGCGCGATCCCGCTGAACTTGTCAGGCACGAGCCAGCTGACGGTGGAATTCTGGCTGAAATGGAACCAGTACACCGACAACGACGCGCTCGCGATGGAGTTCACCCCCAACTTCAACGAAAACTCCGGCGGCTTCCTGATCGACCCAGACGCCGACCAGGACGGAGGCACTTTCGGCGTCGGGATCGGCAGTGGCTCGGACCGCAACAGCATCTTCTTCACGCGCCCCAGCGCCGGTGTGTGGCATCACTACGCGATCGTCATCGACACGACCGCGGCGGCGGGCAGCGAGATCACGCCCTACGTCGACGGACAGTCCGTCAGCTTCCAGCAGCAGGGCAGCGACACCGGCCAGGGCGCCTTCGCGAACTCCACGCTCTACCTGAGCTCGCGTGACGGCAGCTCGCTGTTCGGAGCAGGCGAGCTGGATCAGCTTGCGATCTACGACCAGCCGCTCAGCGCCGGGACGATCTTCGAACACTTCAACGCCTACGGGACTGTCAAGGCGCCGAGTGCGGTGTTCACGATCTCCGCAAACCCGGTGCGTCCCGGGCAGAGCGTGACGTTGAACGCGTCCGGCTCGAGCGCTCCGGAAGGGCATATCGTCGAATACCAGTGGGACCTGAACGGCAGCGGCAAATACGAAACCCACACCGGCACCCCCGAACTGACAACCAGCTTCCCGACCGCGGGCACCGAGAACATCGGGCTGCGCGTGATCGACAGCGATGGCGCCAGCGCGAGCGTCACGCATTCCCTGACGGTGGGCAACCTGCCACCGGTGGCCAAGCTGAAGGCCTCGCCGGCCACGGCGCTGGTGGGACAGACGGTGACGCTGAACGCCGGCGAATCGACCGACCAGGGCACGATCACCGACTACAAGTGGGATCTGAGCGGCGAAGAAGGCAAGTACGGAACCGACACCGGCACCACGCCGACGGTGACCACGAGCTTCAAGACGCCAGGCACTCATACAGTCGGGGTGGAGGTCACCGACAACGAAGGCCTCAGCACGCAGACCACGATCACCGTCACCGTGCTCGAACAGGCGGCCGCCGACTACTCCGAAGCCGTGCTCGGCACACCGGGGCTGATCGACTACTACAAGCTCGACGAAGCACAGGGCCCCACGATCCTCGACAGCCGGGGGCTCTCGACGGGCACGATCGCCGGCGGCACATTCGGTTTGCCGGGCGCGGTCCAGAAGAGCACTGCGGTCGGCTTCAACGGCTCCAGCAACTCGGGCTCGATCCCGCTGAACCTGTCCGGCACGAGCCAGTTGACGGTGGAATTCTGGTTGAAATGGAACCAGTACGCCAACAACGACGCGCTTGCGATGGAGTTCACTCCGAACTTCAACGAAAACCCAGGTGGCTTCCTGATCGACCCCAACGCGGGCGAGTACGGCGGCACGTTCGGCGTCGGGATCGGCGACACCTCCAACCGCAACAGCATCTTCTTCACCCGCCCCAGCGCCGGGGTCTGGCACCACTACGCGATCGTAATCGACACGACCGCGGCGGCGGGCAGCGAGATCACGCCCTACGTCGACGGTCAGCCCGTCAGCTACCAGCAGGAAAGCGCCGAAACGGGGCAGGGGGCATTCGCGAACTCCACGTTGTACCTGTTCTCACGCGACGGCAACTCGCTGTTCGGGGGAGGCGAGCTGGACGAACTGGCGATCTACAACCAGCCCCTCAGCTCGACCACGATCTTCGAGCACTACCACTCCAGCGACGTCGACACCGCGCAGGCGCCCTCGTTCACGGTCAACCCCTCGCCGGCTGTGACCGGCCAGAGCGTGACGTTCAACGCCTCCGGCTCGACCGACTCGCAGGGCACGATCACCGACTACAAGTGGGACCTGAACGGCAGCGGCAAGTACGAAACCGACACCGGCACAAGCCCGACGCTCGCCCATGCCTTTGAAGGGCCGGGCACCTACGTGGTCGGCCTGGAGACGACCGACAGCACCGGAGCGATCGCCAGGACCACGCACACGCTGACCGTCACCCAGGCGCCGCCGTCAAAACCGGCGCTGACGCTCTCCGGGGCGAGCGGCGAGACGCTGATCGCCGGCAGCACCGTCTACACCAATCCGCAGAGCGGGAACGCGGGCGGCTTCACCGTCAGCGCCGCCACCAGCGACCCGCTGTCGAGCATCAAGAACATCGTCTTCCCCTCGCTGAGCGGCTACAGCAGCGGCGGTGGCACGCTGACCGCAACCCCCTTCCAGAGCAGCTACGCGTGGTCGGGCGCGGGTGCGAGCGCGTCCGGCGCGCAGTCGGTCACCGTGACCAACAACGCCGGCCTCAGCTCGAGCTCCAGCTTCGAAGTGGTTCCCGACACGACCGCGCCGAGCGGCGGCGCGCTGAGCGTCAACGGCATGGCAGCTGGCTCCACGGCAACCTCCAGCTACAACACCACCGGGAGCTTTGCGATCGCGCGCAGCGACTACACCGAGACACAGTCACCGAGTCAGTCGGGGCTGCGCTCGAGCACGCTCACGGTCTCCTCCGCCCCACTCTCCGGCAACGTCTGCGGCGCCTACGGGCCGGCCACGGTGCTCGCCGGGAGCCCCTCCCAGAGCGAGCCGACCGGCTGCTACCGCTACACGCTCACCGGCGTCGACAACGTGGGCAACCAGGCCAGCCTCACCACCACCGTGCTCGTGGACACGAGCGTCCCGACCGCACCGCAGCTCAGCTTCAGCGGCCAGTCGCAGAACACTTACTACAAGAACTCCACCAACGCACTCTACTTCAGGCCGTCGACAGGCGGAGCGTTCACCGTGACCGCCTTCTCCAGCGACCCCGATACGGGCATCGCCGGCTATCTGTTCAGCTCGTTGAGCGGCTACGGCTTCACCGGCAGCCAGAACGGCGGTCAGATGGCCTACTCCTTCGGCGCCGCGGCCACCCAGCCGCCGAGCGGCCCCACGGTGCTCGCAACCAGCAACGCGGGCGCGAGCTCGGCCAGCGCGGACTATGCGCTGATCGCCGACAGCACCGCCCCGACAGGCGGTGCGCTGAGCGTCAACAGCGTGGCCGCCACCGGCGCCGGCTCGACCAGCTACAACAACTCGGGCAGCTTCACGATCGGCACCCGCACCGACTACACCGCGGACACCGGCTCGGGCCTGCTCTCCTCCGTGCTCACCCGCGCGACGGGTACGCTCGCGAACGGCTCCTGCAGCGCCTACGGCGTCCCGGCGACGATCACCGGCAACCCCACCCAGAGTGGGCTCGCCGCCGGCTGCTACCTCTACACGCTGACGGGCACCGACCGCGTCGGCAACACAGCCACCCTGTCCACCACCGTGCAGGTCGACAAAACCGCCCCAACGGCCACCGTGAGCGTGCCGGCGGACGCCAACGGAGCGGTGGCTGTGAGCTTCAGCGCCACCGACGCCGGCTCGGGTTTGAACGCCGCGACCGGCCAGCTCAAGCGCGCCACCGGCACCTATACCCCCTCCAGCGACGCCTGCAGCGCTTTCGCTGCCTTCACCGCGATCGGCTCCACGGGGCTTTCCTCGCCCTTCACCGACAGCACAGTCAGCACCGGTCACTGCTACGAGTACGAGTACACGGTCTCCGACAAGGCCGGCAACTCGACCACCACAGCGCCGGCGACCGTCAAGGTCAACACGACCAAACCAACTCTCACCGCGATCACCGACACCACCCCCGGCAGCACCGCCGGCCTGCCACAGGTCGGCGACGTCCTCACACTGACCTTCAACGACCCGATCGCCGCCTCGAGCGTCCCCAGCAGCGTGACGCTGACCTACACCGGCGCAACGTCGGCAGCGACGACCATCGCAGTCAGCGGCATCGGGGGCTCCACGCCGTGGAGCACCGGCGATACCGCGAGCACGCGCTACAGCAAGAGCGGCGGCACCGCGGCGGTCGTGACGGCCAGCACTGCGGTCAGCGCCACCAAGGTCACCCTCACAGTGACGAAAGTGACCGACCCCAGCGGCAACCTGACCGCGGGCGGCCCCGGGGTCGTGACCGGTACGCTGAGCTCTTCCGTCAAAGACGTCTTCGGGAACACCGCCAGTACCAGCTCCTTCTCGAGCTCTAGCATCAAGCTCTTCTAAAGGATCCCCCACGGGTGCTGACGCGGTCCACGACCACCCCGGCAACAGTCGGGCGGCCCAGGCTGCTCAGGACCCAGCGGCTTAGACATCACTCGAGCGTCGATCTGTGATGTCAGGCACGGTGCCAGTGGGGTTGCCTATCTGGACGTCGAGCCGATTCCCCACCGGGGTGGTCAGGCTGCGCCTCACTGAGAGTGCATAGATCGCGCGGGCGCCCAGCGAAAGGGGGCGCGCTAGGCGCCCGCGTGGGTTTCTGCGTCTTGGCGCGGGGTAACGCCAAGCTTGGAAGGCCGCTGCACCGCCGCTCACGCGTGGGGAGCAGTGGTCCCTCTGCTTGCCCCGCAACCGTAGGCGCCACTACCGGGTAATCACGGTCGGGACGGCGCAGGTCAGACGTCAAGCGCCGGTGGCACTGTCGTGAGGCCACAACAGGCGGGGGCGCGTCGTCTGTGGCCGCGCGGTCGTGCCCTCCCTCGGAGGGCCGTGCCGCCGTGCTCTCTGACGGCCTCGATGGGACGCTCATCGATCGCTCGGCGTCAGCCTGGCCCTTGCCTCGCATCGTCACCGCCGGCCTAGCGCCCAATGGCCATCTTTTGTTCACCGCCGTGAGGTCCACGACTCGTGATGGCGCGTGGGCGAGTCGAACGCTGCCGCCCAGGTCGGCAGGGAGGTTCGACTCGCCCCGGGACACGGTCAGCGACCCAGGCGAGCGCGACGGTGCAAGGCTGCCGCCGACCTAGATCGTCTCCCCTTCCCGGGTGCCTGAGCGGGTAGCACCCGTCGCAGACCCGGACGGCGCCCTGACCTTCGCTCACGCCGCCCGTAGCCGCTACGCACAGTCGAGGCTGGCTCACCGAGCCCCAAGCCGTGCCGTTCATTGCGTGTCCCTGTACGCCATCGCGGACATCATGGGACCCAGCGCGCGTCTTTTCTAGGCATCCTTTGAGGGTTCAAAGTTTGGAAGTGTCCGGCCGAGAAAGAAATAGCCCTTTCGGCAGGGGCGAACTTCCAGTAAGCTGCATCATTCAATGGCTGCCAAGCCGGAAAAGAAGGCGCCCAGCCGGGCGATGACCTCACCGGTCTACTGGGTGCTCCTCGGCCTCGTGATCGAACGCCCGAGCTACGGCATGGAGTACTACCACCGCTACCAGCGCGTGTATGGGGATGTCCATCCCGTCAGCAGCTCGTCGCACATCTACGCGGCGCTCGACGTGCTGAAGGCGCGGGGGCTGATCGCGGCTATCCCCGGGGGCGGGACGGATCGTCAGCCCAAGCCGGAATACCAGGCCACCCAGTTGGGGGTCCAGCGCTATGAAGAGTGGCTCGTGGAGCAGGTGGACATCGAGCGCAGACGCCAGGAGCTCTGGGTGCGGCAGCTGGCTGTCTTCGCCCACGATCCCAGGGGGGCGCTGCGTGTCCTCGGCCGCTTCGAGCGCCAGTATCTCAAAGGGGCGGGGCAGGTTGGAGACCGGCCGGCCGGGGCCGTGGCCAGCACTCGCGATGAGCTGATCGATGAGCTCGTCGCCGATCAGCAGCGTATCGCCGCCGGGGGGATGCTCTCGTTTCTGCGGGGCACCCTCGCCAGATTCGAAGCCCGCGCTAGAGGCGTCGCTCGCGATGAGCCTCCTCGAACTTGAGCAGGTAGGCAAGAGCTACAGCCGCGGCTCGTGTGTCGCGCTCGACGATCTGTCGCTCGTGATCGACCCGGGCGAGATGGTCGTGGTGTTGGGCGAGCGGCAGTCCGGCCGCTCGACGCTCCTGCGGATCGCGACCGGGGTGGAAACACCCAGCGAGGGCGTGGTGCGCTTCGATGGCCGTGACCTGGCCGCGCGTGGCGGGGAGATGCTCGGCGGCGGGATCAGCTACTGCCGTAGGGGGTTCCTGCTCTACAGGGGACCCACGGTCATCGACCAGCTGATGGCGAGCCAATTCGCGCGCAGGGTCCCGCAATCTACCGCGCTGACCCGCGCCCGGAAGGCGTTGGAGCGCGTCGAGGCCACAGGGTGCGCCCCGCAGACGGCAACCGAGTTGAAGGTCGAGGAAACGGTTCGGGTGGCAGTCGCTCGGGCGTTGACCTCCGACCCACGCCTGCTGGTGGTCGATGAGCCGACGATCGGCCTTGACCCGCTCGAGCGCGACCACATCCTGAGGCTGCTGCGTTCGCTCGCCGACGACGGCATCGCGATCCTGGCAAGCGCCGGGGACGGCACCGGACTGCTCGGCGCCGACCGTGTGCTCTCGCTGCGAAACGGCAAACTGCACGGCGAGCTGACCCCCGAGCTCGCGCCGGTGACCGAGCTCGCGCGTCACCGGCAGGCACGAGGAGCGAGCAGCGTTGCTTGAGCTCGACGGCGTCGTCAAGCACTACCACGGGGCGGGAGAGGAGGTCCGCGCTGTCGATGGTGTGAGCCTCACGATCGCGCCCGGGGAGATGGTCGCGCTGCTCGGCCCCAGCGGCTCGGGCAAGACAACGCTGCTGCTGTTGATCGCCGCGCTGTTGAAGCCCGATGCGGGCGCGATCCGCTACCAGGGGCGCGACATACCCTCGATGTCTGAAGGTCAGGCAAGCGAGTACCTGCTCAGGGAGGTCGGATTCGTCTTCCAGAACTTCCATCTCATGCCCCGGGTCCCGGCGATCGAGAACGCCGCACGCAAGCTGCTCATCAGCGGGGTCGGGATGCGCGAGGCCCAGGCTCGCGCGATCCCCTGGCTCGAGCGAGTAGGGCTCGCTGACCGCCTCGAGCACACCCCCGAGAAGCTCTCCGGTGGAGAGCGCCAGCGCGTCGCAATCGCCCGCGCGCTCGCGGGGGAGCCGAGCCTTATCCTCGCGGACGAGCCGACGGGGAACCTCGACAGTGCACGCAGCAGGGAGATCGTGCAGCTGCTGCGCTCGGTCGCGCATGAGCGCGGCGCGCGGGTGCTGCTCGTCACTCATGACCGGGAGGCGGCCGCCATCGCCGACCGTTGCACGACACTGCGCGACGGTAAGCTCACCGATGGCAGTCCCGACGCAGACGTACGCGACTCTCTCCACGCGCGGGCGCAATCCGTGCCTGCGCAGGGGTGAGGTGTCTTGCAGGACTCCGAGCGATCTACGCGGCACGGTCTCATGCAGACACGCGCGCTCCTCTACTTCTACAGCAGGCGGCTGCGGGTACACGCGATGCAGGAGCTGCTCGCCGGTATCGGGGTAGCCGTCGCCGTCGCGCTTGTGTTCGCGGTCACGGTCGCCAACAGCAGCATCACGAGCTCCGCGAGCGATGTAGTCCACACGGTCATCGGCCCCGCCGACCTACAGTTGCACGCCCGTGGCCCTGATGGTTTTGACGAACACCTCCTCGCCCGCGTGGAACGCCTTCCAGGGGTCGCGCAGGCCGCGCCGCTGCTGGAACAAGTCGCGACCGTCCGGGCTCCCAACGGTCGTCAAGCGACGGTCGACGTCGCTGGAACGAATGTTGGCCTCGCTCTGCTGGACGGATTGGCGCATACCCTGCCGCTTGGGGCGCTGTCGCCGGGTGGGATCGGGCTGAGCCAGACGAGCGCCGGCGCGCTGGGGCTGCCGGTGTACGACCCGACCAGCCCTGTCGAGGTCCGTCTGGAGCTACGCGGACGGGCTATCCCGTTGAAGGTGTCGGCTGTGCTGGGCCACGAAACGGCGGGGGCGCTCGCCGATGCCGAGGTGGCGGTCATGCCGCTCACCCGGCTGCAGCAGCTCGCCGGGCTGCCGGGCCGCGTGACACGGATCTTCGTCGAGAGTGAGCCCGGACACAGGGCGAGCGTCGAACGTGAGCTACAGACCCTGGCAGCTGGCAGGATCACGGTCGCCCCGGCGAACCAGGACATCTCGGTGCTGCGCCAGGCGCTGCAGCCGAGTAACCAGGCGAGCGAGTTGTTCGCTGGTCTGAGCGCGCTGATCGGGTTTTTGTTCGCGTTCAACGCGATGCTGCTGACCGTCCCAGAGCGACGCGAAGCGATCGCCGATCTGCGGCTCGATGGCGCCACGCGCGCCGCGATCGTACAGATGGTGCTCTTCCAGGCCCTGTGCCTCGGGGCTGCCGCGTCCTTGGCGGGGCTGCTCGGAGGCTACGCCCTGTCGATCGGGTTCTTCCGCCAGTCCTCCCCTGGGTATCTAGCCCAGGCGTTCATGCTGGGCACGAGCACTGTGATCGGCGCAAAGCCTGTCCTGCTCTCGCTCGGGGGAGGGATGCTGGCCATGTGCCTCGCCTCGCTGGTCCCACTGCAGGACCTGCGCCGCGGACGCCCCATAGACGCTGTCTTCTCCGAAAGCGAGAGCGTCGACGGTGTACCGCCAGGCATCCGCCGATGGCTGGCGAGCCTCGTGACCGGCCTTGTGCTGCTCGCCAGCACCCTCTTCGCCTTGGTGCCGGGCGCGGCACTCGCCGCGTGCGTCCTGCTCGCACTGGCGACCATGCTCGCGGTTCCCCTGGTGCTGGGGATCGTCCTGCGCGTCTGCGGCGCGGTCGCATCCAGCAATCCAAAGCTCACGGTCCTGCCACTGGCGCTCTCATCGCTGAAGGCCACGACACTGCGCTCGCTGGCACTCGCCGCGACCGGAGCGGTAGCGCTCTTTGGCAGCGTCGCGCTTGGCGGCGCCCGCGATGATCTACTCCGCGGGCTACACAACTTCGCCGGCGCGTATGTCGCCGATGCTGACATCTGGGTGCTGAACCCAAAGGACACAGCGGCAGCCAACAGCTTCTCACCCGACCACTACGTGTCCCGCATCAGCCAGATACCTGGAGTTGCAGGCGTTCATGCCTTTCAGAGCGAGTTCGTGACAATGGGCGACCGGCGCGTATGGCTGATCGCACGCCCACCCAACGCGAACCTCGGATTGCTCACGAGCCAGATAGTCCAGGGCGACCCTGTCACCACCGAGGCCCGTCTGCGACAGAGAGGCTGGATCGCCGCCTCCAAGCAGATCGCCGAAGCACAGCACGTCGGACCGGGGGGATCACTCAGCCTGCCGACCGCCACCGGCACAATCAAGTTCAAGCTCGCAGCAACGACGACCAACTTTGGCTGGACGTCGGGCGTGGTGCTCATGAACATCAACGACTACGCTCGGTTCTGGGCGACCGCCGCACCTACAGCTCTTGGCATCAACCTCACACCAGGCACACCCATCGGGCGTGCGCTACGTGAGATCACGCTCGCACTGGGCCCACAGAGCGGTCTGGAAGCAGTCACCGCGCGTACCAGGGCAAACCGATTCGACGCCATCGCCGCCGAAGGACTTGGACAGCTCGGCGAGATATCGACGCTGCTCGTCGCCGCGGCGATCCTCGCGATGGCCGCGGCACTCGGGTCGAGTATCTGGCAGCGACGACGCTCGCTCGCCGAACTACGACTCGAAGGCGCACCCCGCCGGCAGATCAAGCTCGTGCTGTTCGCCGAATCCGCGCTGATGCTCAGCGCGGGATGCTTGGCCGGCGCAGTGGCAGGCGTCTATGGTCAGGTCGTGATCGACGGGTACCTCAAGCACGTGACCGGCTTCCCGGTCGCGGGAGTAGCCACAGGTGGACGCCCGATCGAGATACCTCTGCTCGTGATCGCCGCAGTGCTCTTGATCGTGTCCCTCCCCGGCTGGTTCGCCTCGCGCGTACCTGCGACGCTTGCCCTGAATGAGTAGCAAGCACAAACCTCCACCCCGCAAGGCGCCGCGCGAACACGAGCGACCAGCGGGCGGCTAAGACCGACCAGAGCCATGTCTGCCTTTGGTGATCGCTGGCTCCTCGCACGAGCCGGTGTGGCCTTGGCTCTCGCGAACGTCCGCTTCTGGCCGACCGTCGCGCCGCTCGTCAGCGCACAGCTCAAACGATGGGAGCAGCGCGCCCACGCGATCGAGGACCACACCCTCCAAGCGCTTGCGCTCGAGAAGCTACGCGAGGAGCGCTTCAACGCCGAGGTCGCCGCGACACTCGCGACACTCCCACCACAAGAGCACCGCAAAACCGTCGTCGAAGCGATCGTGGCCTACGAGATCATGTTCGACTACCTCGACAGGCTGACCGAGCAGCCAACAGCTGACCCCCTCGGCGACGGACGCAACCTCCACCAGGCGCTCGCGGACGCGATCACCCTCGACTCGGAGCCCACGAGCGACTACTACACCTCCCGGCCCGCAGACGACAGTGGCTACCTCGAAGAGCTCGTCGGCGTCGTGCGGAGAGCACTGGCCAGACTGCCATCCACGGCCGCGATCTCCCTCGCCGCGAGGGGAGCCGCGAGACGATGCGCGGAGGCGCAGATCCGCGCGCACGCCGTCCCAGCGCTCGGGACCCCACAGCTCGAACAGTGGGCGAGAAGCGAGGCGCAGAACATCCCGCTTGGGTGGCAAGAGTTCCTCGCCGGCGCCGCGTCCTCGGTACTCGCCGTCCACGCGCTGATCGCCGCCGCGGCCGACGAGCGCACCACACCCGCCCACGCCGCCGGGCTCGACACGACCTACCTGTCAATCTGTGCCCTGAGCACGATGCTTGACAGCCTCGTCGACTACCAGCGCGACGCGCAGGCCGGGCAGGTCAGCTACCTCCGCTACTACTACCAGGATCACGACCTCCTCGCCAGGGACCTCGCCGGCGCAGCACGACGCGCGGTCGAGCACGCCGGCGCGCTACCCAACGGCGCGCACCACGCGATGACGCTCGTCGGTGTCGCCGCCTACTACATCTCTGCCCCAACAGCCGACAGCGACTTCGCCCGGCCCGTGACCCGCAAGGTTCGCCGGGAGCTCGAGCCGCTCATCACTCCGACGCTCGCAGTCATGCGTACCTGGCGGACCGCCAAGCGAGCCCGCAGCACGATCCGCCGCCGATCCGTCCGCTGATGCACGTCGACGCGGCAGAAGCAGACGATGATCCGGTTCGCCAGATCGCGCGCTACGTCGCGATCATCGCCGACGGCAACGGCCGTTGGGCACGCTCCCGCGGCGTACCGGTCAACGACGGCCACGAAGCCGGTGCTGACACCTTGAAGATGCGCCTGCGCGACGCGGTGGAGCTCGGCATCGAGCAGCTAACCATGTACTCGTTCTCGACGGAGAACTGGTCGCGACCCGCAGAGGAGGTTCGAGGTCTGATCGCAATGCTCGCCCAGCGCATCGCCCAGGAGACCCCCGAGCTTCACCGGGAAGGGGTCCGTATGCGCTTCATCGGACGCCTGGAGGAAGTACCCGGCGACCTGGTCAAGCAGATGCGCAGTGCGGAGACGCTCACCGCGAACAACCAACGCCTGCAGCTGTTCATCGCCTTCAACTACGGCTCGCGAGCGGAGATCCTGGACGCCGCACGTCGGTTCACTGGCGGCGGAGAAGAGGAGTTTCGCCTCTGCCTGTACGCGCCGGAGATGCACGACCCCGACGTCATCATCCGCACCGGCGGTGAGCAGCGGCTGTCGAACTACCTGCTATGGCAGGCCGCCTACTCGGAGCTGGTGTTCCGGGACGAGCTCTGGCCAGACTTCACGCGACAGGCGCTCAAGGAGTCGCTGGCCGAGTTCAACGACCGCCGCCGCCGCTTCGGCGGCCGGTGACCGGCCCTCGCACCGACCATCATCGGGTCGATCTCGGACAGCCCAGCCGAGACTACAATCATGTAAGATTCTACTAGCGAATCGATTCTGCGTGGCACGTGCGATCTCAATGACCTACTCACGACCCTCCCGACACAAGAGGCACAATCCCCCCGCCCAAGAGCGACAGAACCGGCGGCGCTGAGGAGAGGGTAGTGGCCATCGCACGAGCAACAGCATTCGTCGCGGGGGGCCTGCTGCTCGCGACCGTCGCCCACGCAGTCCCCATCAGTGCCGCCTCTCCCGACAGCAGCACACCCAAGGTCCACACGGCACGAGTCATCAAGGCCACCGACACCGCCAAACTGCGCTACATCAGGCACTCCGGCTCGCAGCTGCTCGAGGAAGGCTCAGCCCAGGGGACCCTCCCCGGCAGTATGCGCGCCCACTGCAACCTCGGTGCCACCTTCACCGCCAACTTCACGATCTACACCGACGGCGGCACCATTGACGGGCGCGGCACAGCTACCCCTCGCGGCTCCGGCATCTACGAAAGCTTCGCCGGCACAATGGTGGTCACTGGAGGCACCGGCCGCTACGCACACGCGTACGGACACGCAGGGCTCTACGGCACCTTCGACCGCCGAACCTACGCCCTCGTCGTACAGACAACCGGGTCGCTCTCCTACTGAAGCGACCCGAAAGTGAAGCGAAACCGAGCTGTCCGCCCAGCCTTCCTCCTCATGGCGACCGTTATGCTCTGCGTCAGCGCGTGCGGTACCGCGTCAGCGGCACAGTCAGTGACACTCAATGCCAAGTTCACCCCCGAGCGGCTCGGCCAAAGCACCACCATCAGCTTCAGTTTTCGGATCGCCGCACCCGCCAACAAGGTGCCACCACCCCTGACCGGGGTAGAAATCAGCTATCCACTGGGTCTCGGGTTCGCGCTCAGCGAACTCGGCCTCGCAACATGCTCCACAAACACCCTCGAAACCTCCGGGCCAGAAGGATGCCCAGTAAACTCACTTATGGGATACGGCAACGCGCTCGCGGAGATCCCGATCGGCCCCACGATCGTCCACGAGACCGGGCGAGTAACCATCGTGAGGACCACAAACCACGCCGGGCACCTCGGGCTACTCATCGCCGTAAACGCCGAAACACCCATCAGCGAACAGATCGTGTTCCCCGGCCTGGTACTCCCCGCCACAGAACCATTCGGCGGACACCTGGACATGAACATCCCGCTCATACCGACCCTCCCAGGGGCACCCGACGCCGCCGTCGTGCAGTTCCACTCAACGCTCGGACCACTGCACCTGCGCTACCACGAACACATCCACGGCCGCATCATCGAGTACGAACCAAAGGGCATCCCTCTCCCCAACACCTGCCCACACGGAGGGTTCCGGTTTTCCGCCAACTTCGCGTTCAACGACGGCAGTCACTCAACAGCCCTCGCCACCGTGCCCTGCCCACCAGCTACATAAGAGCGTCAGCAAGAGCACAGGACGCGCTGACCTAGATGACGTAAAGCTTCACCCGAACACGTCTATGGAGTTCAAACGACACTCCCGGGACCTCGGTCTGGTGCGGTCCTATAAAGCCTGTGCCGGTTGCCAATAGCGATAGCGAGCGCGCCAAGCCTCTCTGCTCGGGCTCCGGCCCAGGACGACACCTGAGCGTGCGTTGATCAGGGGTACGCTCGGACTGCATCTAGCGGCGTCTTGAGCCGGGTCCGCTCAAGTCTGCTCCGGTGGCCTCGCCGGCTACGCGGTCGTGAAGGCCGTGGAGAGGGCGGGGGTGGCGGCGAGGGTCTGGTAGACGACGCAGTAGCGCTCGGTGAGCTTGCGGAGCGTAGCGAGCTCCTCCTCCTCAGCGTCGGTCTCGAGCTCGAAAGAGAGGCGGATCGCTGAGAAGCCCACGGGCGCGTCGCGGTCCACGCCGAGGGTGCCGCGGAAGTCCAGGTCCCCCTCGGCACGGACGTGCCCGGAGGCCACGGAGATCCCCAGTGAGGTCGCGACCGCCCTCAGCGTGACCCCGGCGCACGCGACGAGCGCCTCCAGAAGCATGTCCCCGGAGCACAGCAGTGAGCCGTCGCCGCCCGACGCTGGGTGAAGCCCGGCCTGCGCGACCGCGTGCCCGGTTCGAACCGAGCACGAGACGCCCTCTCCGAGCTCGCCCGTCGCGGACAGCGTGAGGAGCGCCGCGCCCGGCTGCGTCCTGTACCGGTCCTTCAGCGGCGCCTGCAATGCCTTCAGCTCCTCACGCTCCACCCGCGGGATCTTAGAGGCCACCGCGGCTCCGGTGGCAATCCGTGTCGCGGCCCCCTCCCGGGCAAAAAGCAAGGCCTCAGGCGAACTCTTCCTCTACCCGTGGTCTCCGCCTGCCAGAGCAGTTCGGCGATGCCCTCGCGGCTGCGGCCTCTGGTTGCACTTTTGGTTGCACTTTCTGCACGTCTCGGCGGGTTTTGGCGGGTCTCGGTGGGGCAGATCGCGCCCGCCAGAAAGGCCGCAAAATTAGGAGTTTGGCCCGCATCCGCCCAGATCTGCTGGAGCGGGAGACCGAGGAATCGAACCTCGAGCAGGGGTTTTGGAGACCCCCATGTTACCGTTACACCAGTCTCCCGTGCGGAGCAGCATTGTAGGAGTTCCAGCGCGCTCCGGGGATCCCGAGAGCGCTCTCAACGGGTCCCGCACGGCACGGCGCAAGCCTTCGCGCTCCTACCCACGCCTGGCCACGCCCCCTACGCGCACCGGCCGGCGCAAAGCGCTCTCTCCGAACCTCCCGACGCGGCTCGACACGCGCAGCCCGGCCTCCTGCGGCCCTGCGCGCCCCTGCGCCTGCGCGCGCCCCGCACGTAGGAGGACGAGCGGTGACGAACGGACGCCCGTACGACCGACGACGAGCCAGCGACGAAGGGCTAAAGCTCGCGGCGACCCCTGTCGAGAGGAGGCCAGACGAGCTAACGGCAATTGTGATGATCGACACTAACCTCCTCCTCCGGTGGCGAGCGCCGAGTGGACAGCGCGAGCGAACCCGTGCCCGCCTTCAGGGCCTCGCGGGCGAGGAGGGCCTCACGCTGATCGAAGTGATGGTTAGCGCGCTGATGGTGGGGTTCATCGCGATCGCGACCTTCAACGGCCTCACCGTCGCCACCGACGCGACCGCCAGCGAGCGCTTCCACGACCAGGCGGCGCTGCTCGCCGCGCAGTCCCAGGAGTCGCTGCGCAGCGACTCGGCCGCCACGCTCGACGCGATCGAGGAATCCGCCCACGTCTACAAACAGACGATCGGCGGAGAGACGTACACGATCAGCCAGAGCGACAGGTGGGTCCAGGACGCCAACCAGAACGCCAGCTGCAGCGCCACCGGCAAAGAACACTCCAACGCGGCCGGCAACTACCTGCAGATCCACACCAGGATCACCTGGCCGCAGCAGCTCGCCAGCGGCGCGCAGGCGCTCGAACAGTACAGCATCATCACGCCCCCGGACGGCTCGGGCCTGGAAGTCGACGTGACCAACGGCCTGGTCCCCGAAAAACCGGTTGCCGGCGCGACCGTGAAGGCCGGCGAAGCGGAATCCACCACCGGCGAAGCGGGCTGCGTGATCTTCGGCGGGATCCCCGCCACCAGGGTCAACGTGGAAGCCTTCAAGATCGGCGATGTCACCCCAACGGGCGCCATCAGGAAGGATTTCCCCGAACTGCTGGTCGTCCCGAACCTCACCACCCAGGTTCCGGTGACGCTCAACCAGGGAGCGGCGATCACCGCCGAATTCACCCACAAAGGCGAAGCGGCCACGGGCGACACGTTCGTCGCGAGCAACGCCAAGCTGGAACCCTCGCCCAACTTCGAGCTCGGCAGCACGCGGTTCGGTTCCTTCGGCAAAGAAGGCGAATACGACGCGCTGCCCGGCGAAATCGAAGCCACCCCCGGCAAATCGTACGCGGCCACAGCCACCACCCCGATCAGCACCGTCTACTACCCCTCGGGCGACCTCTTCCCCTACGAAGGAGCCTGGACGGTGTACGCGGGGGACTGCCCTGCAAACGACCCGCACGTCGCTGACGAAAGCGAATTCCCCGAAAGCGCGGTCCCGAGCGTCTCCTTGACGCCCGGCGGGGACCCCACGGTCAAAGTTCCGACCTCCGAAGTGACGCTCGACGCCTACGAAGGCACGAAGGCCAGCCACGGCAATCTTGAAAGCAAAAGTCGCCCAGTCAAGATCACCGACAACGTGTGCGCCTCTTCAAAAACTCCGGACAACGCCTCCTCCTTCAGCACGATCCATACCCAGGACACGACCACAGGGACCAAACCTGGGCACCTGGAAGCTCCCTACCAGCCATTCGGCAAGGTCGTCGGAAGCGCACAGCCGTTCAAGTTGTGCCTCTGGGACAAAGAAGCCCAAAAGACCTACACAACGGAATACGCGAACGAAACAGTAGCTGGGCCCACGCTCGAAATCTTCATTAGCGAACCAGAAGGGGAATACGAAGACAGCGGCCACCACAAGGTGAAGGTGAAAAAAGGACAGCTGACCGACACATGCTGACCAACCGCTCCCACCCCGCCGTCCCAACCGTCCGCGAGGGGCGCCCAACCGCCCCCCCGGTCCCCGCACGTACCGCCCACCCCGCGTGGCTCGGCCGCCTCGCACGCCCCGTCCACCCCGCGCGCACCAGTGGCGACACACGCCCGCGCCGACTCAGCCTCGCCGACGAGCGCGGCTTCAGCCTGATCGAACTGCTGGTCGCGATGATCACGGCCATCGTGGTCTGCTTCGCGCTGTTCGCGATCCTCAACATCACCTCCGACCAGACGTCGCGCCTGACCAACTACGCCCAGGCCACCCAGCAGGGACGGCTCGCGATGACCAAGATCGTCGACGCGCTGCACTCGGCCTGCGTCACCAACGGCTTCGCCCCAATCTTGACGAACAGCGGCGAAAGCGAACTGCGGTTCGTCAACGCCTACAGCGAAGAAGCCGTGATCCCGAAAAGCCAGTTCAACGAGCAGAAAATCGTGTGGAACAAAGCCACCGAAACGCTGACGGACTACACGTACCCGGCCATCAAAGAAATCAGCTGGCCCAATTTCGAATACTCCTCGACGGCCAGCCCCTCCACCGGCGTGCAGCTCGCGCGCAACGTGACCCAGACCGAAACGGGCGGCAAAAAGGTCCCGATCTTTCAGTACTACGCCTACACCAGCGAATCGACCGAAAGCGCCACCACGGGGCTGAGCACGCTCAGCACCAAACCGCTCGAAGTGCCGCTCACCGAAAAAACCGCACCGACCGCCGCCTCGGTGCTGGTCACCTTCAGCGCCGGACCCAACGAGGGCACGACCGCGATCGGAGCCCAGGGCAAAGGCGTGAGCGCCGGCGAGCAGACGCAGGTGACGCTCTCCTTCACCGTACCCATCTCCAACGAAAAAGACGTGGACGCGCCATGCCAATGAAATCCACACACAAGACCCGCCCGCTTCGTGCTCACCGCCGACTTGCCGCACAGGTCCACGGCCAACTCGCCGCACAGGCCCGCCGACTCGCCGCGCAGACCCACGGCCTACTCGTCGCACAGGCCGTCGGTCGACCCACGCGGGTCCGCGGCCGACTCACCACCCGGGCCCGCGGCCGACTTGCCGCCCAGGACGGCTTCACGATGTTCGTCGCGCTGGGCGTGATGCTCGTCTGCTCGCTGCTGGTGGCCGCCGCTTTCGATGCCGCCAACGGGGACATCGACCTATCCCACAGGGACAACCTGCAGAAGCAGGCATACTACGCCGCGCTCGCGGGCGTCCAGGAGTTCGAGTACCACCTGCAGGCCAACCCCGACTACTGGCAGACGTGCTCCTCGCCCGCCAATACGGTGCCCCAGGAAGCTAACGAGCACTATGAAATCAAGCTGCTCGTGGCGAGCACGGCCCCGGAAGGGACCAAAGCGTGCAGCACGTCGAGTCCATTCGCGAGCATGATCCAGTCCTCGGGCTCGAACGCGAACACCTTCCGCATCGAGTCGATCGGCACCGCCGGCAAAGCGGGGACCTCGGGCTACGCGACCCGCTCGATCGTGGCCACCTTCCACGTGGTGGGCTTCCTCAACTTCATCTACTTCACCCAGTACGAAGACGGCGACCCCAACCTGTACGGGGGACCCGCGACGTGCGAAAACTACTACCCCAAGCGGGTGTCGCTGAAAGTCGAGAATGAATGCGTGACGATTGTGTTCGCGGACGGCGACACGGTCGAAGGCCCGATGCACACCGACGACGCGACCGACATCTGCGGCAAAGCGTACTTTGGGCGCAAAGGGCACAACCCCCCCGACACGATCCAGATGAACTACGGCGTCTACTCCACCTGCGGCGGCTCGGAAGGGGTCTTCTACAACTCCAACGGCAAAGAACCCACGGTCGGCCCCGAACTGCTCACCCCCGAAGGCGATACGAGCCTCGGGACGTACGTCAAAGAAGGGGGAGAGGAATTCGTGGGCTCCACGCACATCGTGCTCAACGGCACCGAAAACACGATGACTGTGACCAACTCGAAAAACGAAACCAAAGTGGAACCGTGGCCGGAAAACGGCCTCGTGTACGTCCGCGCGAGCACGAACTCGAGCGAACCGTGCAACTACACCTTCAAAGACTCCCCGACGGAAACCGACGACACCACTGAGGTCGAAAAAGAAACCCACTGCGGCGACGTGTACGTCAAGGGCACCTACAGCAAGCCGCTGACGATCGCCGGCGAAGAAAACGTGACGATCAACGGCAATATCTACCCGACCAGCGTCGCGGGCAAACTCGGAACCGAACCGAGCGGCACCGCCACCCTCGGCCTGATCGCCGGCCGCTACGTGCGCATCTACCACCCGCTCACCGGCCCGGTCTCCAGCAACGACTGCAGCAAAGCCAGCAACGGCGAAGAATCGCTGAAAAGCCCCTGGATCTACGCCGCGATCCTCTCGACCAACCACTCGTTCGCCGTGGACAACTACGAATGCGGCGTAGGCCTCGGCGAACTCAACGTCTACGGAGCGATCGCCCAGCGCTTCCGCGGCATCGTGGGGATCGTCGGCGGCAGCGGCTACGTCAAGGACTACAAATACGACGAACGCCTCGCGGTGGACGAGCCCCCGTACTTCCTCAACCCGATCAACGCCGGCTGGGAGGTCTCGCGCGAGACCGCGCCCGGCGGGGGGTAGGACGGGCGCGCAGCAGACGGCGCGCAGCGGGCGCCCAGAGCAGGTCAGGTCAGGTCAGGTGGTGGGTCGCGCCTGACGCGGGGTAGCCGGCGCGCGGTGGCGCCTAGCGCGGGGTGGGACCGCGCGCGGTGGCGCCCAGCAGCGCGGGACGGTAGGCGACGGCAGGCTCAACGCCGCGCAGCAGGACCCCGGGGGGCAGCTCCAGTGCGCGGGCGAGCCGCAAGAGGGTGCGGAGGTTGGGGTTGCGCTTGCCGCGCTCGAAGACGGAGATCGCGGCGCGGTCGACGCGGGCGTCGTTGGCGAGCGCTTCCTGGGAGATGCCGGCACGTTCGCGCGCCCAGCGTAAGTTGACGCCGAAGCGGGCCGCGGGCGAGAGCTCCTCGCCGGAGCTCCGCGGCCCCCGCGCAGGGCAGTCGGCGGGACCGATACCCCGCAGCAGCGCCGCTGGCTTAACACCAACTGCGCCGGCGACGCGCACGATCGTCGAGAGGTCGGGAGCGCGCTCGGCGCGCTCGAGGAAGCTGACGGCCGCGCGATCGAGGCTGGCGCGGTGGGAGAGGTCAATCTGGGAGAGCTCCGCCTCCCTCCGCGCGTGGCGCATGTTCTCGCCAAACCGCACCAACTGTTCGTCCAGCTCGCGGTCTCCAGTGCTTCGCATGAGCCCATACTCTTGAGTTGCCTACAGAAAGACCACTGCTCAAACACGAGAGAAACGTCAAGCGCGCCGATGGTCATGAGAGAAGCTCAAGTGGTGATCAGCAGCTGGCGAGCGACCTCGATCGAACGTCGTGTCCCACCACCCATCGAGTGCCGTACAGAGGTAGGCACAGGCGACTCGACCCCCAACCCCGCGAGTCGTGCGGTGGCGACCCCTCAGAGGCCTGCGGCGCAGGTCTCCAGGACGCAGCACGGGCTCGGCGACCCTAAAACACCGAAACGAGTGGTGCGGCGGGTGGGATTCGAACCCACACGCCCTCGCGGACAGGGCCTTTTGAGGGCCCCGCGTCTACCGTTCCGCCACCGCCGCACGCGGTGTCTTCAATATAGAGGCGGCTCAGCCTCCAGGCTCACGCGGGGTGGGGAGCGGCGTCGCCGTAGTCCCCGCCGCGGGGCGGGGGGCGGCGCACCTCGCGCTCCACGTTCCACCCCTGGGAGAAGCCGCGCATCGCGAAGACCACGAGGAGGGCCTGCACCGGGATCACGAGCAGCGTAAGGAGGCCGAGCAGACCGGCACCAAGGGGGGGCTGGGCGAAGCCGGTCTTGTCGCGGTCGAACCACCCGGGAGCAGCCACGAGGGCGAAGGTGCCGAGCAGCACCGCAAGCGCGGCGGCGACCGGCAGCACACCACGGTTCCAGCGACCCGCGTAGAAGGCGAGCAGCAGGTAGACGAGGACGAAGAACAGCTGGATCGCGACCGGCCCGGCCCCTTCGAGGGTTTCCAGGCCGCCAAAGGTGATCGTTAGCACGAGCGCGGCGCTCGCGAGCAGCAGCACGATCACCGTGGCGCGTGTGGCGCGCACGACCGGCTTGTCGCGGTTGGGGTGCGTGATGACGACGTCGGTCTGCGCAGTCGCGGCCAAAGGGTCGAGCATGGTACAGAGCACCATACAATCTCCTGCGGTCCCCGTGCGCGAGCACGGTCTCCAGTGCGGCGCGGACGCAGCGCGGGCGTGGTGGAACTGGCAGACACGCCGGCCTTAGGAGCCGGTGGGCGCAAGCCCTTGGGGGTTCGAATCCCTCCGCCCGCATTTCGCTTGGTTATTGGCTTTTCTCGGGTTTGAAGGCTGAGTTTGGAGAGGTCATTTTGGCCTCGTGTTCCCAAACCGTGTTCCCCAGATGCCCACAAGTGTGCCGCGCGCCCGGGCGGGCGGTTCCGGTGCGGCGCCGCGCCCTCCAGGCAGCAGAGATGCACTTCTTTGCCGTGTACATCAGTTCTGTTATGCTGGCATGATGCGTGCGCGCGACATCATCGTCATCGCCCGCCGACGAGCGGGCCTCACTCAGCAAGAGCTGGGCGGGCGTCTCGGCACCTCGCAGGTGACGGTGGCGAGGTGGGAGAGCGGCGCCACCGAGCCCAAGTTCCAAACGGTGCAGGACGTGGTGGCAGCGTGCAAGCTTGATCTGACATTCGGGCTCGCCACGGCAGATGAGGGCTCGTGGACATCCTTGATCTACGAGCAGCTCGGGCGCGAACCGACGGAGCGGGTCAGGCACCTGACTCACGATCGCTTCGATCGCGTGGCCGCGCTGGGACTCCTCGGGGCCGTTGGCCTGCGCGCGATCGTGGTAGGAGAGACAGCCGGGGCGCTCCACGGCTGGCCGTTGATCCTCAGCGATGAGGGAACGCTCGATCTCGTCGTGCACCCCCAGGATCGCAGGCTTGCCGAGGAGACCGTCCTCGCTGCGGCAACGGCACCCGAGCGTGTACGCCTCATTGCCGCGCCCCCCGGCACCTATGGCTTCTCCGACCTCGCGCGTGCCGCAGTCGAGGTCACGGTCGATGGAACAACCATAGAGGTGGCAGGGCTCGTCGATCTGTTGCGCATCGCGCTCACCGATCCCGCGCCATACAGCCGACGGTTCGCGCTTGCGTTCGACGCAACGCTGCAGCTCATAGCCCGCGTCCCGAGTTCTATGCAGAGCGAGCCCCCAAGCCTTCGGACACGGCGCGCTCGCGCAGAGGAATGGCTGACCAAGCAGACCCGATAGATCGCGGGCGCGAGACCCTGCTCCGCGCGCTGCACGAGGGGGGCGTGCGGTTCGTGGTCATCGGCGGCGCCGCACTGCAGAGCCACGGACAGCGTTACGAGACCGAGGACATTGATGTCACGCCCGATCGGGCGCAGCAGAACCTCAAGCGGCTCGCTGACGTGCTCAACCGTCTGGAGTGCCGCCTGGAGGTCGATCCCGCGCATCCCGAGAAGGCAGTGTCGCTCCCGCCCGATTACTTCACCGCGGGCGTGCTTGCACAGGCCACGGTGTGGAACCTGCGCACCGCACATGGCAAGCTCGACCTGACGCTCGCGCCCAGCGGCTTCCCGGAGGGCTACACACAGCTGATCGCCGGTGCTGAGCAGCGCCGCGTCGCCGCGACGACGATCAAGGTGGCCGTCGCCAGCCTCGTCGACGTGGAGCACTCAAAGCGCACCGCCGACCGCGCCAAGGACCGCGCGTACCTCGAGCAGGTCGGCCGGCTCGGTCCGCCACAGCCGACGGCCAACCAGCCGGCGAGCACACCGTCGGTTGCACACTGCCTGCTGCGAGCCTACTCACGCCGCGAGGAGCTGCGCGCTGCGAGAGCCCAGGTCGCCGATCCACAGATCACACGACGCGACCGCGCACGCGCCCTCGCCTACGACCTGGGCCTCAAGGCGATCGACGAGGAGATCACGGCACTTGAGCAGAGCAACGGCGGTCCATTCACCACGCAGCAGCGCGCCGAGCTCGAACATCCCAACCAGACTTCCTGAGTCTTGCCTGCCAGCCGCTACGATGACCAAATGAACACAACAAGCAGCACTAGCAGCGAGGAGCTTGTGCTCAGCGACTTCAGGGACGCGCTCGATGGCTGGCGTAAGGCGCTTGAGGCGCATCGCATGGCGCCCCCCGACCATGGCTTCAACACCCGCCTGGCCGGTCTCGCCCAGGCCGCGAGCGAGGAGGCCCGCGCCTGTCGGGCCGCTGACGCTGCCGGCTTTGACTGGCCGCCCCATCGCGCCGCCGACCCCCGACCGCCGTACGAGCTGCAGCCCGGCACCGGGCGCCGCGGACCCGAGGGCCTCTGGCGGCGCTTCGACGAAGCTGTCCGGCAGTTGAACACCACCGCGACCGGACAGAACATGCTCGATGTCGCCCGCGCCTACGACGAGCTCGCCGCCGCCGCCGCCGAGCTTGCAGAGGCGGTCGAGCGCGAAGACGGGGCGAGCGGCCGACGGCCACGCACCCGCGCACGCCGCTCAGCCTGAGCCCACCCGACAAGGGCTCCTGTCGCAGGCACGTGTCCGGGTTGCTCAGGAGCGCTTGGACGGCAGTGTCGGGGCGCGCGTGTCGTCCCACACCGAGGCTGGACGCTCGGCTCCGCGCCGACGGTGGGGCAACCCCAGGGTCTCCGGCGCCCAGAGGTCGCGGCGTGTCGCCAGCGAGCTGCTGTCGGCTTGGGCGCGTGCGAGCAGCGCGTCCACGTGCTCGCGTCGTATCCGGAAGGCACGGCCGATCTTCGCCGCGGGCAGCGCGCCGCTGTCGATCCAGTTACGGATCGTCTGAGCGGTCACCTGGAGCTCCTCGGCGACCTGGGGGACGGTCAGGATCTGCTGCTCAGCCGTAGACAACTCAGAGCAAAATAGCAAAGCAAGCACTCTTTGGTGCCTATCCCGGGTGTGCAGCTATGCCGGGTTGGACCGTGATTTCGGGGCTGGGTGGAGCTTTTGACGGTCTTGGGCCCGGCATAGTTATAGGCTCTCCAGGAAGGTGAGTAGTTTGTCTGGGGGGCGGTAGCGGTGTGCGGCTGCGGGCGTCGGGGCGATCCTTGCGAGTGCTCGTTCCTTGAGCGCGAGGTCGGCGTGGAGGTAGATCTCGGTCGCCCTTGTGTTGGCGTGGCCGAGGAACAGCGCGATGGTGGCCAGGTCGACCCCGGCGGTGAGGAGGTTCATTGCGCAGGTGTGGCGCAGGGTGTGCGGTGTCACTCGCTTGGTAGCCAGTGATGGGCAGACGGCGGTGGCCGCGGCCGTGTGCTTGTCGAGGAGGTCCTCGACGGCGTCGGTGCTGAGGTGCCCGCCGCTGCGTGTGGCGAACACGGGGTTCTCCGGTTCGACTCGGCGTTCGTGTAGCCACGCTCGAAGTAGCTTGGCTGTGGCTGGTGTGAGCGGGGTGTGGCGCTCGCGGCGTCCCTTGCCGATTGTGTAGACGTTGGCGCCGGTGGCGAATGTGATGTCACGACAGCGCAGCGCGGTGAGCTCGGAGACCCGCAGGCCCGTCTGGATGGCGGTCAGTAATAGGGCGTGGTCGCGCCGCCCGATCGCGGTGCTGCGGTTGGGGGCGCCGAGCAGCGCGGCGGTCTCGGCGGGCGCGAGGAAGCTCACGATCGTGACGTTCGGGCGCTTGGACGGGATCGCGAGCACCCGTCTGATGAGCTCGGCCTGCTCGGGGCAGCGCATCGCGGCGTAGGAGAACATCGAGTGGATCGCGGTCAGTCTCAGGTTGCGGGTCTCGATGCCGTTGTGGCGGTCTGTCTCGAGATGATCGAGGAAGGCGCTGACGAGGTCGGCGTCGAGGTCGGCGAGCTGGAGGGTGGCCGGTGTTTTGCCGGTGCGTGCCTGAGTGAAGCGCAACAGCAGCCGGAAGGTGTCCCGGTAGGACGCGACGGTGTGGGGGCTCACCCGGCGCTGGGCCAGGTGCTGGGTGAAGAAGGCTTGGAGTACGGGGGCGAGCGCCGTCATCGTCCGACCTCCTGTGAGCGTTCGAGGCGTTCTGCGACGAGCGCCATCAGCTCGGGTGTGGCTTCCAGGTACCAGTAGGTGTTACCGGGGTTGATGTGCCCCATGTAGGTTGAGAGCACAGGTAGCTGGCGCTGAACGTCCACCCCCGCCTGGTGCCAGGACAGCAATGTGGTCACGGCGAAGGTGTGGCGCAGGTCGCCGAGCACCGCCCGGCGCCCGTGGGTAGTGGCGATCGATGCCCTTCGGCGTAGCTGCCGGAACGCTTTGCTCATGGCGGCGCTCCTCAGACGGGCGCCCCTTGAGCCGAGGAAGAACGCCTCGTTGCGGGGATGGGGGTAGGAACGGTCTCGCAGGAGCGAGTAGTCGGCCAGCGCCTGGACCGTGCTGGGATGCAGAGGGAGCCGGCGGCTGCGCCCGGACTTGGAGTGCCACACCGTGAGCTGCGCGCCGGTGAGGTCCACGTGCTGGCGGTCAAGCCGCCGGGTCTCACCCGGGCGCAGGCCGGTGCTCGCCATCAGCCCGATCAGAGTCGCCATCGTCGCTCCGAACGGCGCGGGAGAAAGCGCTGAGGCGAGACCCATCAACCGGGCGATCTCCTCCTCGGAGTAGATGTGCGGTATCGACCGCACCGGGCTGGGTCCCAGGCGGCGTGGGGGGATCTCGGTCGTGGTATCGAACGCCGCCAGGTAGCAGGCAAAGCCACGCACCATCGAGAGCCGCACGCGGCGCTGGCTCTCGCTGCACGCGCCGTCGGCCCATACGATCGCCGTCTGCGTGCGTACCGTCGTCTCGCCCCTGGACTGCGCGTAGCGCACGA
Source organism: uncultured Solirubrobacterales bacterium (assembly GCA_963701215.1). Lineage (GTDB taxonomy): Bacteria > Actinomycetota > Thermoleophilia > Solirubrobacterales > Solirubrobacteraceae > Palsa-744. The sequence continues at coordinate 886,939 of OY969580.1, read as the reverse complement.
AACCCGGCAGGACACGACCGGTCTCCTGCAGCTGGTAGCCAAGCGCACGGCGCACCGAGAGGTAGCGATCAAAATGGTCTTGGAGGCTGCTCATCGCGCTCACCTCGCCGGCCACGGCCGCACGGCCGCGCTCAGGGACCGCTCGTCGACCTTGGCGTAGGTAGAAGTCGTCATCTGGTCGCTCTGGCGCAGCACCTCGCCCACCTCGCGCAGGCTCGCGCCGCCACGAAGCAGCCGCGTTGCGGCCGTATGGCGCAGCCGGTGCCCGCCGACCACCGGGATCCCAGCTCGAGCACACGCCGTGCGCGGCACATACACAACGGCGTTTCGTGACATCCCGACCGGCGCGCCTGCCGCCCGCAAAAACACCGATCGGCACGAGCCAGGACGCCTAGCCAGCGCGAGATAGTCAGCCAGCGCCCGACCGACATCGCCCGGAAGCAGCAGCGAATCCCTTCGGCCCCCCTTCCCCTTCACCTCGATCACCCCCGCCCGCCAGTCGATGTCGCCCAGCTCCATGCGCGCGATCTCGACCGCCCGCAAACCCAGGCGGGCCATCAACAGCAAGATCGCGTAGTCCCGCCGGCCGACCGGGCGCTCCAGCGCACAGCTGGCCAGCAACGCCTGCACGACCTCTTCGTCGAGCGCCTTCGGGAGCCCGTCGAAGCGGATCCCGGACACCGACGGCACACAACAACTCAGATCCAAGCTCGTGACCCCAGTCGCGAACAAGAACCGGGTGAACGTCCGCAGAACCGAAACCCTCTGTCGCACCGAGCCGTGACGGAGCCGACCGGCCTCATGAACGACGTACTCGCAAAGCTCGCCAGCACCCAGCTGCTCAAGCGCCGGACGCCCAGTCGCCGCCCGCCACGCCAGGAACTAGCGAACCAAATAACAGGCATTGGTGACCGTCAGCTCACCGAGACGACGCTCCGAGAGCTCATAGTTGCGGTATCCGACAACGACGGCTTCAGCCGCCTCATCGACCTCGAGACGGGACACAACCATAATGGCTCCTCTCCTTGAGCTGAAAGAGCCAAAGCCTGACCAAAAAGCCCGCAACTATGCCGGGGCAGCCACCCCGAATCCGGCCCCACGGACTGCCGATTCACCGCTCTCTCAGCGAGCAACCCGGCATAGCTGCACACCCGGGATATGCACCACTATTCCGGTACCGGAATAGAGGTGCAACTGTGTGCCGTGAGGCGGAGCGCAGCGACGCAGAGCGGCGGGTTGGCCTGGCCGTGGGGGCGCTGGAGGCGCGGTTGGAGGGGAGCTGGGGCGCGCGCGGGCGCGTCGTGGGAGGCGTGGGCGAGAGCCGGGCGGTGCTCGGGGGCGCTTGGCGGGGGCACCGTGGTGAGCGTCGTGTGGCAGAGCGCGCGGGTCGAGCGCTCGGGTGCGGCGTGGATCAGTGGCGCCAGCGCGGGAGGATCGCGACGGCGGGGCGTTCGATCGGGTGAGCGGGCTGCGACTGCCGAGCAGGCGCGCGGACAGCCGCGAGACTCCCTCCGTCGATCGAGCAGTCGGCCGGCCCCCGGCCCGGCCCCCGCTGCACACCCTGTCACACCCCTCGTGGGTTGACAGGGTGTGCCACCCTACCCCGCCGACGGGGGCCGGGGGACTGCGCTCCGCCGCGATCGGGGCCCCCGACCAGGCGAAGCCTGGTCGGGGAGCGGCGGACAATCGACCGTGACTTGCTGTTTGCCTTGGGCGGCGCTCTTCGCGTTGACGCGGGGCCATGGAGGGCCCGCGCCCGTGCGCCTGGTCGCGGCACTTCGTCGCGCGGACGATCTCAAAGTAGTAGAGGGCATCCCACCCCACAGCGAGCGGGCGCGCGAGCGGGCACCGTCCTCATCGGGGAGGCGCCCAGCTGGCGAGTGGTAATGATCTGCCGAATGGCTGATCACGACGCTGTGCTGTTCGACCTCGATGGCGTTCTCGTTGACTCGCGCCTGCCATTCGCGCGCGGCGTCAACCACGCGCTCACGTCACACGGGCTGGCGGCGCGGCCGGAGCGTGAGCTGCACCAGTATCTCGGCCCTCCCTTGCACCGCACGTTTCGTGCGCTGGTGGGCGAGGAGTCGCTCGTTCAGCCTTGCGTCGACTCCTATCGCGTGCGCTACCGCGAGCTGGCGGCCCGCGAGACGACCGTCTTCCCCGGCATCCGCGCGATCGACGTGCTCGCGGAGCGTCTGCCGCTGGTCGTCGCCACCTCCAAGCCGCGTGCGCTGGCCGAGCCTCTGCTCGACGCTCTGCACCTGCGCGGGTTCTTCGCGGCGGTGATCGGCCCCGAGCTTGACAGCGAGAACGAGCGCAAGGCCGTGACCGTCGGACGCGCGATGCAGGCGCTCTCGCCCGGCGCTCGGCCGGTCATGATTGGCGATCGCAAGCACGACATCGCCGCCGCCCACGAGCACGACATCCGTGCCATCGGCATCCTCTGGGGCATCGGCTCAGAAGCGGAGCTGCTCACCGCCGGAGCCGACGCGCTCGCCCGCACTCCCGCCGCACTCGAGACTCTTCTCGCGCCGTCGGGTTGAGAGCGTCGCACACCGCCGGCGCCATCCTCCTCGCAGTCGCCTACCAGCGCGGCGTGCACCACGACTACGGCGCCACGAGCAGCTCTGGTCCCTCCGCGTCAGGGTCGGGGCAGTTGAGCGCCGGGTTCGCGGGCCGCGCCGTGAGTCGCCCGGCCGGCAGCGGCTAGCAGAGCGACAGGGCGTCGAGCGTTGGGTCAAGCCAAGCTCGCCGTACCTCCTCGTCGGCGAGGATCACCGGCATGCCGTCGTGGATCGACGCCGCCACCGGGTTGCTCGCCTCGCAGGTGAGCAGCGTGACGCTGTGGATCCACTCGCCGGCGACCTTCGCCGGCGTCCACAGCGCCGCGAACGCGAACGTCTCGCCCCCGTCCACCTGGAAGTAGAAGGGCTGGCGCGGCTCGCCACGGCGCTGGTGCTCCGGCGCCAACTACTCGAAGTACCCGTCTGCGACCTGCAGCGCCCGCCGCGACGCCTTCGGGATCAACGCGCGGAACGGGGATCTCTGCGCCACCGTCTCCACGCGCGCGTTGATCAGCTTCGCGCCGCCCTTGAGGTCGCTCGCCCACGGCGGGATCAGGCCCCAACGCAGCAGACGCGCTTCGGGCTCGCCGTGCGGGGCCACGACCGCGAGGACCCGTTCGGTCGGTGCAATGTTGTAGCGGCGCGTGCCCTCCGTCGTTTGGATCGGGATACGTAGACGGGCGTTGAGTTCTTCCACGCCCGCAGTGTTCGTGTAGCGGCCGCACATGGTTCGAGGATAGGTGGGAGCGTCGACTGCCTGGGACGCCTTGCAGCACCCGAAGTTGCGGTGGGCTGTTTGTACCTGGTTTACGGCCATCCCTTCGTCGAAGCGGCCTACACTAGGACAGAATCCATGACCGGAACGCATCCCATCGACGGTTCTCTGCCTGCCTGGGAGGATGTCGAGGGCGAGGTAGAGTGGAAGGCCCTTCTGCTTGGCAACGGCCTCAGCGTAAACGTCTGGAAAGACTTTGCCTACGGGTCGCTCTTCGAGAAGGCCAAGGTAGGTAGTCGGCATGGGAAGCTCGACCACGGAGACCTCGCCCTTTTCGAGGAGTTCGGCACCGAGAACTTTGAGGTTGTCCTCGCGAACCTCCATACGACGATCCGCTCAATGACTGCGCTTGGGTTCGACCCCCACCCTGCGGTGAAGCGATACCAGAGCGCACAGGCCGCCCTTGGCGCCGCCGTGCGTGCTGTCCACATTACCCGTCCCGAGGTGCCGGACATCACGTTGGAGACGATCAAGGAGACCATGGAGGAGCACGACGCGATTTTCACCACGAGTTACGACCTCCTGGTCTACTGGGGAATGGGATTCTACGAAGATTTCGGCCACCTCGTTGATCTCTTTTGGTCATACGGACCTCACAGCAACAACGAATTCAGCCTCGAGCGCACATCGATCTATCCTGACCGCAAACCGTCTACTTCCTCCACGGCGCCATGCATCTGGTCGTGGACGGGAGTGGTAGGACCCGGAAGCTCACCCGCACCGACGCAACGATCCTTGATCAATTCGGCCAGCCAATCAAAGGCGATCCCCAGGGCCGCCCGCTCCTGATCTCGGAGGGCTCCCACCGTGAGAAGTTGCGGGCCATCGACAACAATGACTACCTCTCTTACGCGCTCGATCGGCTGACCAACTGCAGCTCGCCGCTCGTCGTCTTCGGTAGCGCCCTCGCGGAGCAGGACATGCACCTCATCAAGGCCATCAACGAGAATCCGGACCGGCCTGTGGCCGTTTCGATGCGGCGGGCGGGCAGGAAGGCCTTGCTTGCCAAGCAGGGTGAGATTCGAGGTCGCCTGACCGCGCACGAACTCCACTTCTATGACGCAGCGACGCACCCGCTCGGCGACCCGGGTCTGGCCTGCCGCTCGAGCCCCCGGCGCTGGCGAGTCAGGTCTTCGGCCTGAGGCTTACTGGCCTGACCCCCTGAGTTTGGTCGATGCTTGTGAGAGTTTCTTGCGTCCATGATGATGGGCGAGGAAGGAACTCTGATGAAGCGACGCAGGCATACACCGGAGCAGATCGTCCGCAAGTTGCGGGAGGCCGAGCGGATGCTCGGCGAGGGCAAGACGATCCCGGAGGCGGCGAAGGAGCTCCGGGTCAGCGAGCAGACCTATCACCGCTGGCGCAACCAGTACGGCGGGATGAAGGCCGTTGACGCGAAGCGGCTGAAGGAGCTTGAGCGTGAGAACGCGACGCTCAAGCGGATCGTGGCGGACAAGGAGCTGGAAGTCGTGGCGCTGAAGGAGATTTCCCGGGGAAACTGGTAGGCCCAGCCCGTCGGCGCCGGGCGGTCGCGATGCTCTGCGACCGTCTCGGTGTCAGCGAGCGCTGGGCGTGCCGGGTGGTCGGTCAGCATCGCTCGACGGAGCGCTACGAGCCCAAGCGGGCTGAGGATGACGCGGCGTTGCGCGCTGAGCTGCGCGGGTTCTCGGCGGAGCGCCCGCGGTGGGGGTACCGCCGTGCGCACCATCGCTTGCGCCAGGAGGGCTGGGAGGTAAACCGCAAGCGGGTGCAGCGTTTGTGGCGCGAGGAGGGGCTGCGGGTGCCACAACGGGCTCGTAAGCGCCGGCGCCTCGGGGACTCGACAGTCCCCGCCAAGAGGCTGCGTGCTGAGCGGCCGAACCAGGTGTGGGCCTTCGATTTTCAGTTCGACCAGACGGCTGACGGGCGGGCGTTGAAGCTGCTCAACGTGGTCGACGAGTTCACCCGCGAGGCGCTGCTGATGCTGGTGGAGCGCAACATCGACGCCGACCGGGTCGTGAGCGAGCTGGAACGTCTGGTCGTCGAGCGCCGTGCCCCGGAGTACCTGCGGTGCGACAACGGGCCGGAGATGACAGCGCACGCGCTCAGCGACTGGTGTGTGCTGAGCGGGACGGGAACCGCGTACATCGAGCCGGGCTCACCGTGGCAGAACCCATACGTCGAGTCCTTCCACTCCCGGGCGCGTGACGAGCTGCTCAATGTCGAGGAGCTCTCCTGCCTAGCCGAGGCACGCGTGGTGATCGGTGACTGGCGCGAGGATTACAACCAGCGCCGGCCACACTCCGCGCTCGGGATGCAGACCCCCACCGCGTTCGCCGAAGCGCACCCACCAGCTCCTGCCGGTGGACATGACGCGCTGTGGACAGCAAGCTGACCACAGCGCTTGGACAACCCCTGCGGGGTTGCCCACACGCCCACCGGCACGACCACAACCACCCCACCGACCGCCACGCCCGCTACCCTCCCAGCGTCACCACCCACCCACACTCTCACACGTGGCGGACCGACAAACGGGGGCCGGCCATCACCAGCGTCGCCGGATGAGCGTCTGCATCTTTGTCGTCTTCCATTCGGCCACTATCGACGACTGGTGCGTCTGGTAGTTTTGACCGTATGGAACCAGCGGAAGCGATCAACAATCTTGAGGTGGTGTTACGCGATCTGATCACCCAAGTCCTCGCTGAGAAGTTCGGTCATGGGTGGATCAACGAGTGCGGCACGCCCGAGCGAATCCAGAAATGGTGTGAGCGCCAAGGCGACGAGGCAAAGAAGCGCGACGGCGCCATTGTTGATCAGCGGCTCATCTACTTCGCGGATTTCACCGACCTCGCTCCGATTATCAAGAAAAACTGGGTGCTCTTCCAGCGTTGCCTGGGAGACAAGAAGACGTTCGAAACCTACATGAATCGCCTTGAGGATTTTCGCAATGCCCCAATGCATTCACGCGCCCTCGTTGATTTCGAGCAGCGGCTTATACAGGGTATGACAGGCGAGATCAGGAACAAGGTCGCTCTCTTTGAGACGGATGCTAACGCTGCGGACAAACACTTCCCCCGGATAGAGTTTGTGCGCGATTCGTTCGGCCGTGTTGCCCGAGATGGGATTCTCCCGCCAGATATCACCGTTCATCCAGGCGATGAGGTCACCTTTGAGTGTTCCGGCTGGGACCCGGAGGACCTTCCCTTTTCGTGGATTCTAGTTGTAAACGGGCTCCGTCTTCCGTTCAAACAAGACGGGCCTGCCTGCCTCATTATGTGGCGAGTAGGCGACGAGCATATCGGTGAGGGGACCTTCGTCCAGATACAGCTTTTTGGGAGCCGAGGGTGGCATCGTACCAGCGCTGGCCACGACGGGAACGTGCATTTCAGATACGCCGTTCTCCCGCGTTGAGCCTCCACAGCGACGCCGGTTACGCTCGCAACGGATGATTCGCGCTGCGCGTCGACTATGGTTTCTACGTGACTCGAACCGCTGGGCTGATGCTGGCGATCTTCGGCGTGCTGGTCGCCAGCCCGTATTCCGTTGGGCTCGGCGCCATGGCCAGCCCCGAACCACTGGACGCGTATCACTGGCGTGCCACGCCCGGCGGCGAAGTCTCTTTGGTCCCAGTTCTCGACGCTGGAGACGCCGGCTGGTGCATGCAAACCGTCACCCGGATCGTCAGGGCTAACTCGGTCAGCAGCAGCCGGGCGTGTCCGGCACCGCCAACCTCAACGGGACCGATCTTCGCCGAGGAATGCGGCGACAGCCATGAAGAAGGCGCATTCGTCTTCCTGCTCACCCGGGGTGACGTGGCCTCCGTTTCCATCGGAGGCGGCACGCCCGTCCCGACCACCACGAACGCCGCGCTTCCAGACGGCCTTCGCGCAGCCTCGCTGCAGGCGCCCGAATACCCGTTCAAGCCGGCCTTCCCAATGCACTGCCCGGAAGTGACGCCGTTTGCCGCCAACGGCGAGACGATCCCCACGCAGTCCAAGCCCGGTGTTCCGCTGACGTCTCGCTTGCCCCGCACGACATGGGCGCACCCTCAGAGCCAGCCAAAGGGCATATGCCGGCTCGACGCACCCCACCTGCGGCTGGGAACCGTGGCGTGGGAAGGCGCCGTGGCCGCGGCGATCAGGCCCGTCCATCGGCTGCTCGGTCGCGCGTTGGTGTCGTGCGCCGACACCGTCTACATCCACAGGGTGGGAGAGTACGTCACCGCAGCGGTCCTGCTCGACGCGTCGCGCCCAAGTGCCGCGCCGCCGCCCCTGCCAGGCATGAAGCCGTTTGGCGGGCACCCAGGGATCTTCCAGGCGTCCAGCTCAGGCGGCCCGGTGGTGGCGCGGCGCATCCCCGGCGCGTGGGTGGTCGCGACCACGTCGGAGGGCCCCGTTGGGCCGGCTATGCCGATCGAAATACTCGAGCACATGCGAGTCACGATCCACTTTCACCGGCCCTGAGGCTTGGGAAGCAATCGACCACGAGTCACATCATCGGTTGAAGACTCGTGTCCGGCAGGTGGATCCAGCCCTCGCGTGAGATTCGTAGGAGCAACGCCTCGTCGTCGGCCGGGGGCACGACGGTACGACCGATGTGGCCTGCGTGCGCTACCAGTGACGCGAGCAAGGCATCGAGCGCATCGTCGCTGTCAACACACGCTTCCGTGACCGCGGACAGATCGAGCCAGGAGGCGCGACGCGCGAGCTCGGCGACCAGGGCATCGCGCGCCTGGCGCTGTCGCTGCTTGGCGGCCGCGTTGCCGCTCGCCTTATACCCCTTCCGGTCGAGGCCCCAGCGCGTCAGCGCGGCGCCCGGATAGACCTCGAAGACGCCGTCCCTCCCCGTCCGGTCCACGGCGCGCTCACTCGTGCGCAGCAGGTCCAGTAGGCGAGCGCAACGCCAAGCCGCTACCGCGATGCGGTCGGAGGACACGCTGAGCGGCGGGAGCCCGGTCGCCTCGCGCACCATTCGGTCGGTGACGCGATACCTCAGCTCATCCTTGCTGACCTCCGGCCAGCGCTCGCCGCGCGCCCATGACGTGAGCGCCTGTACCGCATGGTCAGGCCAGCCGAACGGGGCATCAATGCCGACCGCATGGGCCGGGGTACACAGCCTCACGAGCCAATCGAGATCTTCGCCCTCTGGCCCAACGATCGGTGCTCGCGCCGTCGCCCGGCCCGGACGCCACTCGATCACACACGCCGCGGTGTTCTTGTTCTGCGCCGCAAGGTCGATACCAACCGAGAGGTTCACGCTGCCCGGTTCCGAGGGAATATCGATGTCAGCCTCCTATTGGCGCGCGGATGGCACCCACCGAGGTCGCTTCAAGGCTCTTTCTCGTAGGCGGCTCGATCACCCTGGTCAGGCCGCCGGCACGGTTGAGCCATTCGATCTTCGTGGGATCGGTCTGTATGAGCGCCCTGTTGTACCGCGACGGATTGCCGGTCACAACACGCTCTTGAAGCCGACGGAGCCCGGCGGCCAGACGGGGCGGGCAGAATGGCGGCGTGAAGGCAAATGCATTTTCGCTGACGGCCACCACGATCGGAGTACGACCGCGGTAGGTAACCCGTACCGCGGCCACTCCGTCGGGCACGAGTTCTACCAGTGGCTGACGCAGGAAATCGCTCGCGCTGAACACATTCTCGCTTTGTCCGATCGCGGCGAACGGCTCGCACCCAAGCGACAAGCCCTTTCTTTCGGGAACCTCGATGAAGCAGTAGAGGAGCTCCGCGGCACGCCTGCGCTGCTGGGCTCGCAACACCGCTCGATCGACGTGCAACGGGAGACATGCCTCTTGCGGCCCGTTGACCTGCGCGAAGGCTGGAACGACAAAGGAGTGACGGCCCGCAGGCCCTGGCAACCGGCGCACATACGCCGGGTAGTAGGACGCAAGCTCGTAGTTGTTGTACAGCTCACTCGCCAGCAGGCCCTTCGGTGGTGCATCGCCGGGCAGCGTCGCCCTGCGAAAGACCGCGAAGCTCGACCGGACACCGGCCGGCAAAGGAGCCCCAAGCGGCTTGGGCCACGCCCGAGGAGCGAACAACTCCCGCGCACAGGAGCCCGACACGTGGCGAGCGATGACGTCGGACCGGTTCCCCGAAACACTCAGAGTGTGGGTGTCCGACGAGCAGCCATTGAGAAGCGTGAGCGCGAGAACGGCAACGAGCACCCACCCTCTCGTGTGACCTGTCGCGTGGGCACAGCTACCAGTCAGCTTCATGGGTATTCCACGCCGGGTGAGAAGGCGCCCGATAGAGCTGGGTCGCCGGGCGCCGTGGTCGGCTCAGCCCGGCGCAGCTCGAAGTACAACGCGGTGGCCACCAGTACGGGGATTGGCGCCAGCACCGTCGCGAGGAGCAGCCTGAGGGCGATGGCGGTCCCGCCGCCTGTGGTGTGAGCGATCCGGTCGACAACGCTGACGATCACGGTCAACGGGAGTGTCAGCGTGAGGATCAGTGTGAGCACCCGCCAGCCGTTGCCCCTTACCAGGGCGCGGCTGCGGCCAAGCGCACGCAGACCCCCAGGGCGCTCCAGCACGGCGACTGCCACAACAACCGACCACACCGTGAGCAGGAACAGCTCCGGGACGAGCACCAGGACCGGAACGAGCAGCACCCCGAAAAGCACCGCCGCCACGCCAACACCTGAGCCGAACAGAATCCCGAGGATCACGACGAGGACGATCGTCGACCCGATCGACGTCACCAACGTGACCGCCACGCCCGCCACGAACCCAGCTAGCAGCAGCCCACCGAGCGTCGACCATGCCCCGCGCAACAGCTCACCCGTGTTGCGGCGAGTCCCGCCGTCCCATACGTCGGCCGCCATCAGCACGACGAGGCACACGAACAGCCCGAGCGCGAGGAGATCGATCACGACCGCCGCAATCGCCAACACCGGGGATGGTTCCGATAGCGCCTGGTCGAGCGCGATAACACCCGCAACCAGAAACGTGGTGGTCAGCAGCAGCGGCGCCTGGGCGACGTAGATGCCGAACGTGCGACGCAGGACCGCCCCAACGCTGAATGAGCGGCTCATCGAGAGCACGCACAGCGTCTGCGGGCACCAGCGAGGAGCAGAAAGACGGGTGTACTCAACCGCGGCATCCTACTCTTCGAACCCGTCGGCGGGGAGACTCGACGGGCTCACGGCTGGGTGAACAGCCCGTGTTGGCTCCCAGCGGGAGAGCAGGTCGAAGTAGAGGAGCGCGGTCGCCAGTGCGATGAACGAGGCGATGATCGTGTTCACCGCGATTCCGAGCGCCACGTTGCCGGCGCTCGTGCTGGCCCCGGGATCGAGCGCACGCACACCGAATGCCACTCCCACACCCAGTATCCCGAAGACGATGAGCAGGCCAAAGATGTGCGATCCGTGATCGCGTGTCAATCGCCAGCTCCTTCGCAATGCCTCTCGTACCCCGTTGCGCTCTATCGCCGCCGCCTGCGGGACCACGGACAGGCGAATCCAGAGCACGATGCCAGGGATCACAAGCGCGAAGAAGCCGATCTCCACACCGACGCCGGCGATGAGCGCAGCCACCCCGACGACGGGAAGCACCCGCAAGCCTTTTGATGCCACAGCGCCCAATCGGGGACGTTGCGCATCACGGATCGCAACCACGGCGTGCACGTGCATGGCTGAGATCAACGGGCTGATGAGCAGCAGATCGAGCAGGCCGAGCGATTCCCGCTCCAGGAAACCGACATGACGGGCATCGCCGAGCGGGCCGATGCCAGTTACCGCCAGCTTGGCCAGATCCCATGGCGCCATCACCACGAAGGCCAGGAACAAAAACAACCACGGGTAGGCGCCGTACAGGCTCAGCGTGGAGCGCACGATCTCCGCTGCCGAGCGGTTGCGGGTCAAATCGATGCTCGTCACTGGGCGTCTCCCACCTCCTGCACGGCTCCCATAGTGGTCGCCAAACGACAGACGGCGGCCATGGGTGGGGCCGACGAGTGGAGTGATCCCATAGGCCCGCGCAAGTCTGGCAGATCGTCCGCCATCGTGAGAGTCGACTGGGCCGTCGAAGTGACGGCTCGACGCGGAGGCGAGTGCACAGGATCGGCCTTGAAGCTCGCCAAAGATGCTCAGCCAGCTCGCGCGCGAAGCGCGAAGCGTGAAGCGTGCGCAGTCGCAGTGAGCGGTAGCCCGATCCGCTACATGTGGCCGGTGCCGGGTGCGAGGTCTTCGCGAAGCTGGGGCAGCACCGCGAGATCCTTCGGCCGTCCGGCAGCCGCCTTGCTGCGGATGATGTCCGCTCCGGCAGCGACGGGGACCTGCAGGTCGCTCCCGGGCACCTGCTCGCGGGTGGCCTGCCTCATCAAGTCCTCGTAGCCGTCCGTCCCGGCCGGCTTGAAGGTGAGGTCCAGCGGCCCGTACGACGTGAGGAGATTCCACACGGTGTTGGTGGTGAGTAGACGGGCGTCGAAGCCACCCGGCACGGTCACGCCGTCGGGCTCACCGGCGCCGACCGCGAGACGCGCATCGAGCTCGTTCAGCGCAACCGCGAGGCGGTCGAGGTTGCTCTCATCCGGGGCGGGGACCACATCGATGTCGAGGCTGCGCCCGCGCCAGCCGCGCGCCTCGGCCGCTGCCCCGCCGATCACCACGTAGCGCACCCCGTGGCGCTCCAGGATCTCCAGGACGCCCTGGCGGTCCGCCTCAGTCGGCTCCGCGTCGCTCATGCCGCTTGCGCCTGTGCCCGCAGGCGCTCGGTTTGCTCCAGCGTTGCCCACAGCGCGGGCAGGAACACGCGACGCTCCTCCAGGGGGCTGGCGTCGGCGATGCGGATGAGGTCACGCAGCGAGGCGACCGTCGTCACGGACTGATCGAGCGCCACCGGCCTGGCGGCGCGCTGCAGGTCGCGGTAGCCGCGCGTGCCGCCCAGGCGCGTGGCGAGCGCCAGCGACCCGCCGGCGCGCAGCGGCCAGCGGAGCGTGACGTCCTGGCCGGCGAAGGGGTCCTCGACCTCGTGCGGCCCGCCATCCAGAGCCTCCACGGCGGCGTGCAGGCGCTCGAGGTTACGAGGGCCTTCGTCGGCGACCAGCAGGTACTCGCCGCGGGCGAGCGTGATCGGCCAGCCGTGTACGGCGCCGGCCGCATCGCCGATCAGCACGTAGCGCACCTCGTGATGCGCCAAGGCCGCGGCGACTGCGAGCGGATCGGCGGCATCGCGGGCGGCGAGGCTCCGCACGCGCTCGGTGGGGGTCAGCCGCAGCCGCGCGGCCACGTCGCGGGCGTAGGAGGCATCGCCATTGGCGAGGCCGGCCACGAGCTCCAGCTCGCATGCCCGCGCGAGCGCCTGCACCCCGTCCATCGACGGGGCGTGCTCGCCGGACTCCCAGCGCGCGATCGTCGACGCCGGCACGCCGAGGCGGCGTCCCAGCTCTCGCTGTGTGAGCCCGGCGCGCCGGCGTGCCATCCATACGACGTCTCCACCGATCATTCTGGATATAATAGCGAAAACGCTTCTTTATACAAAAGTGGCGGAAACTGACATCTACAGTCGAGATGGAGCATCGTGCTTGGCGCGCAGCCCATTATTCGTTATTTATAGTTTGTTGTGCTATTTTTGCATAGCTAGAGATGCCCGAACCAGGCCCCGAGATTCTGCGCGAGCCCCTGCTCGACGCCGAGCAGGCCGCGACCCTGCTAGGGATTCCGCGGTCTTCGGTCTATGCCTACGCCAAGCGCGGAGAGCTGCCGCACGTCAAGATCGGACGACACCTGAAGTTCATCCGCGGCGATCTGGAGCGGGCGCTGGGCGAGCGACGGGTCGGGTTCTAACCGCCAACCCCGGCGAGCTGCACGCCCGGCTCCTCGGCGAACGCCGCCGAGATCCTCGCCGCGTCGGCCTCCTGGGGGTAGAACGCCGTGTAGATCTCGGTCGTCGCCAGGTCCGAGTGGCCCATCCACTCCTTGATCGTCGTCTGCGGGATGCCCTTCGCGGCGCAGACCGTTCCGAAAGTATGCCTCAGATCGTGAATTCTGATGCGCCTGAGGCCCGCGCGCTCCAATGCGGCGTAGTAGCGCTTGCGCAGCGCGTTGCCGTCGACGTGGCGACCCTGGCCGCCGACGAACACCAGGTCCGCCTCGGACCTTGCCGGCCCCGCCTGCAGCAGCTCGGTGAGCGCCTGCGCGACCTCCGCCGCCATCGGCACCGTGCGCCCCGCCCCCGACTTCGGGGTGCCCTTGGCGTTGCGCACGTAGCTGGACTCCACATGAACCGCTGAGCCCGAGAAGTCGATCGCGCGCCAGCGCAGCTCGAGCAGCTCGCCGAGGCGCAGGCCGCAGAACGCCGCGACCATGAACATCGCCGCGTCCTGTCTGTTGCTCTCGGCCGCGGCTCGCACGAGCGCGTGGACCTGGGCGGGTCGCAGGAACTGGGTGGTCGCCAGCGTCCGGTGCTTGCGCACCCGCCCCGGGCGGTCCACCAGCGCGACCGGGTTGCTCGTGATCGCCCCGAGCTTCATCGCCCGCTTCATCACCCCGTTGAGGTTGACCAGGTACTTGCGCTTGGTGCGCGAGCTGGCGGACGTGAGCTGCAGGTGTGTGCCGTCGGCCAGGCGCTTCACCTCGACCCCCGCCGCGCGCCGCTTCCTGGCCTCGGCCGCGGAGATCCTCCGCTCCGCCTGGAAGCCCTCGATCCACTCCTCCAGTCGCTTCGTTGTGATCGCCGACACCCGTGTCTGCGCCCCGAGGTCGCGACAGATCCGATCGCACACGTTGCCGTAGTCGCCCAGCGTCGAGCGCTTCACCTCGCTGTCGCTCTCGGCCCAGCGCAGCCAGTGGTCGCACGCCTCGCGCAAAGTCATCGCCGTGGTGGACGACCGCGCGCGCTTGGCCGGGCGTCTCGGGGCGGCGGTGAGCATGTCGCGCAGCATGTCCTCCGCCTCAGTGGGCGTCAGGTACCCCTCGGGCTTGATCCCGTCACGTGCCACCCACTTCACGGCGCCCCGCGCGGTGCGTTTGCCCGAGTCCTTGACCCACGCCGGGCCGAGCCTCCGCTGCCGGCGCCCCTCCGCGTCGCGCACAAGCGCATAGAAGGCGCGGTTGCCGCGCTTGCCCTTGACCTGCAGATGGCCCGTCGGGCGGACCGTGTCCTGCGAGCTCATTCGACCCCTCCTCGCCGGGCGCTGCACCCCTGGCGATGTCGTCTGCGGGAGTTCCGTAAGGGAGCGCCGTGTTCCCTACGTGTTCCCAAATCGCATAAAGCAACTGGACGAGCGGCTTCAAAACCGCTTGAACAAGCCTTACTCTACAGGGGTCGGCGGCGGAATGGCAGAACTTAGGAGCCGGTGGGCGCAAGCCCTTGGGGGTTCGAATCCCTCCGCCCGCATCGTCGCCGTCGCGGTGGATCTACCGGGCCGGCACGGACAGGCGTGTCAAGGACACCGTTTGCGGGAAGTCAGTGCGCCGGCCAGGAGCGCGGCGAGGGTCGCGTAGACGGGCAGCGGACGGCGGTGACGGACCAGGCCCGAGGTGGTTGCGAGGCAGTAGACCAGCAGCAACCGCGTATCGATTCGCCTGGTCAGGCGGGTCGCCTTGCGGAGACCAACCTTTGCCTGTGCTGGGCGTGTGAGGAGCACCGCCTGCAGCGCGACCATCGCATAGAGCAGGGTGCCGCCCGCGAGCTCTACTTGGATCAGTCGCTCGTGGGTGCCGTGAGCGCCAACCAGTCGCGCGATCTGGCGTAGGTGGACCAGGTGGGCACCGAGGAACCCACCACGGAAGGCCACCGCGGCGTTGGCGCCCCCGCGATCTGCCAGCGTGCTGGCGATGACGAGAAACGGCACGGTGGCGTGCGCTGTGACGCGCAGCGGACTGCTCTCATCCTCGCCGTAGCTGTCGGACAGCGACTGCGCGAGCGTGCCTGCGACGAGGCCGAGACCGACACCCGCCGCCGCCAGGCCTCCCAACCGTGGCCCATCTGCGACAACGACGTCGTTCCCACCCACCCGGACGCCGCTCATGTGGTTCCCCGCGCTCTCATCGCGTGCCCTCGAGGAGCCACAAGCCGATCACACGAACATTCTCGCACGGCCGGCCCGTCTGCTGCGCCCGGGCGCGCCTACGAGGACATCCGGGAAGGCCTGGGCCCCGGGCCCCCGAGCCGCTGCCCCGCCACGGGCGCCTCGCCGCGCGCGTCGCGCAAGCTGAGCTCACCCTCGTCTCGCCGGTTGCGTTCCTGTTGGGCGATCCAGATGCGGATCTTGCGCTCAACGGATCCTGGGTGTCCGTGCATCGCTGTGGCCCTCCTCGTAGGTTCGGAGTGGCCATCCTCGCGCGCGCACGCCGCGGGCACACTGGACGGCGGTCCCAAATCAGACCCCGCCTCCTCGACAGCCGGTACGGAGCCGCAGCGCGGACCCCCCCGAGCCGGGTGCGGAGACGGTAAGAGGGATAGCCTCCGCTTCGCTACGGCAGCGGCGTTCGTAGCTCAAACCCACGGAGGGTGCAGGGGCGGAGGCACGGTTCGGGAGGACTGTCACGCGGTAAGGTGAAGGCAGAGCGTCTTCAACCAACAGCCACCGCCCAAGGAGGGTGCCATCGGGGGGACCGCAGACACCGAGCGAGCACCATCCGAAGAGGAGCGCGGGGGGCGCGAGAGCGGCCCGGGGCGCGGCGGCGGCGTGGGGCACGGACGGCGCGGCAACGGCGTGGGGAGCACCACGTTCGCGGCGCTCGCGGTGCCCAACTACCGGCGCTACATAGCCGGTCAGGCGGTGTCGCTGGTGGGGACGTGGATGCAGATGGCCGCCCAGTCGTGGCTGGTGCTCACGATCACCGGATCGGCCACAAAGCTGGGGGTGATCGTCGCGCTGCAGACGCTGCCGGTGCTGCTACTCGGCCCCTACGGGGGGGTGGTGGCCGACAGGGTGGACAAGCGCCGGCTGATGGTGGCGCTGCAGAGCCTGATGGGGGTGCAGGCGGCGGTGCTGGGGGTGCTGACGGTCACCGGCGCGGTACGGCTGTGGCAGATCGGGGCGCTGGCGCTGGGGCTCGGACTCAACAACGCCTTCGAGAACCCCGCCCGGCAGTCGTTCATGCTGGAGATGGTCGGCGAAGAGCACCTGCGCAACGCGGTCAGCCTCAACTCGGTGCTGGTGAACGTGGCGCGCACCGTCGGCCCGGCTGTGGGCGGCGTGCTGATCGCAACCGTCGGCACGGGGGTGTGCTTCCTGCTGAACGCCGCGAGCTTCGCGCCGGTGGTGTACTCGCTGGCGACCCTCGACCACGCCGCGTTGCGCCCCACCCCGCCCATGGGCCGCGCCCCCGGGCAGCTGCGCGAAGGGCTGCGCTACGTCAGGCGCACACCCACGCTGGCCACGCCGCTGGCGATGATGGCGCTCGTGGGGTGCCTGGCGTACGAGTTCCAGGTCTCGCTGCCGGTGATGGCGCGCGAGGGACTGCACGTGGGAGCAGCCGGCTATGGCTTCATGACCGCCGCGATGGGCGTGGGAGCCGTGGGCGGCGGTCTGGTGGTGGCGGCGCGCGGGCGCACGGGACTCGCGCCCCTGGTCCTCGCGGCGGCGGGGTTCGGGGTGGTGTTGGGGCTGGCGGCACTGGCCCAGAGCCTCCCCGTGGAGCTGCTCGCGCTGGCCGCAGCAGGGTGGGGCAGCATCTCGTTCATGGCCACTGGCAACTCGACCCTGCAGCTGGCGGCGGAGCCCACGATGCGCGGCCGCGTGATGTCACTGTGGTTCGTCGCCTTCCAGGGCTCCACCCCGATCGGAGGACCGGTGGTGGGCTACGTGATGGCACAGGCCGGCGCCCGCGCGGGCCTCGGCCTGGGCGCGGTGACGTGCCTGCTCGCGGCGCTCATGGGCCTCCTGGTACTGCGCCGGCTGGCGCCGGGGCCCTCCCCACTCGCCGGTGCCAGAGTCCCACCAGGACCAACGCCGACGCCACCGGAACCGTCGCGGGCAGCTCGTTGACGGTGAAGAACAGCAGGTCGAAGGCCACCGCGAGGCACGCGACGAGCACCGCCCCGCGAAGCTGACGGGCGCGCGCGCCGCCAGAGTCGGCGGGCCACCCACCGGAGCGCGCGGAACCCGGGTCGGCGGAGTCGGCAGGCCACCCGCGCGCGAGCAGGCCCCCGAACACGCCGGCGACGAACAGGTCCCCGTAGCCCATCGCGCCCGAGCCGAGGAGCGCTGCCTGCAGGCGCGGCAGGCCCGCCGCGGGGTGGGCGGCGAGGAGCACGTTGTTGGGGTGCTGCAGCAGTTCGGAGGCCACCAGCGCAGTGTCCGCACACGCCATCAACACGATCCCCGCCGCCAGCCACCGCGGCGGGGTCACCGCGGCGAGCAGCACCCCCAGAGCCACGCAGGAGAGCGCGGAGAGCGCGAGCGCCGCCGCCTGCCCCGCGAGCCCCGTGCGGTCGGCCCACGCGAGCGCGAACAGCGCGGGCACCAGGAGCGCGAACGCGGGCCGCGCGCCCCACCCCAGCCACCCCAGCGCAAGCGCCGCGAGGGGCGGCACCGCCACAAGCGCCAGGTAGGTGAGGCTCTGCGCGCTCGCCTGCTCCGCGGCGCGGGCGACGAACACGAAACCGATCACCGAGAGCGGGGGGACCGCGGCCCACAGGCGGCTGCGCCGCCGGGCCACCCACGGGAGCGAGAGCGTGCCGGGGAACGCCACGAGCGCGCCCTGGGTGAGCGAGAGCAGGCCGATGGAGAGCCAGAAGGGCAGCACCGCAACTCAACATAGACAGGATGCGTTCGCACGCGGCCCTCAGCGGCTGAGCTCCGTCCCAGCAGCGTCCGAGCACGGGCAGCGCCAGGCACATGGGGTTGGAGCGGGGACGCCAGCGGCTTCCGGATGTGCTGACGATCGGATCTTTCCGCACTCGACGCACCCACCACGTTTACGCTACAAAGTGGCCGGTGGCCTCCCCCACCCCGCCAAGCTACACACGCGTCCGGTACCGCCGCCGCCGCGTCGGCGCGGCGCTTGCGGTGGCGGTGCTGCTCGTGCTCGCGCTCGGCGCCGCGCACTCCCGCGGCGGGACCCGCCGCCCCACCGCTCGCCGAGTCGCGCGCCGGACGGTCGCCCTGCCGTTGACTCCCGCCCAGCGGGCCGCGCGGCAGCGGAGTGCCGAAGAAGCGGCGGTCAACCGCGTCCTTTCCTACACCCCCGCCGTCACCGAAGGGGGCCACCGCGGGCACAAGCTCGCGCTCACCTTCGACGACGGCCCCGGCCCCTACACCCTCCAGTTCGTGCACGTGCTGAACTCGCTCCACGTCCACGCCACGTTCTTCGCGATCGGCGAGGAGGAGCGCTACTTCTCAGCCGGCACGCTCGCCGAGCTGCGCTCCGGGGACGTCGTGGGCGACCACACCGAGACCCACCCGATGATGGCGCTCCTCTCCGCCCACGCCCAGCACGAAGAGCTCTTCGAACAAATGCTCCGCATCCAGCTGCTCGGCGGCCCCACTCCGCGCCTCTTCCGCCCGCCCTACGGCTCGTTCGACGCCACCACCTTCAAGGAGCTGCGCGCCCTACACCTGCTGATGGTGCTGTGGTCCGATGACACCTCCGACTACACCCTCCCCGGAACCGCCGCGATCGTGCAGCGCGCGCTCGCCGGCGCCCACCCCGGCGCGATTATCCTCATGCACGACGGCGGCGGCGACCGCTCCGAGACGCTCGCCGCGCTGCCCGCGATCGTCCGTGGCCTGCGCCGGCGGGGCCTCGAACCGGTGACCGTCCCCCGCCTACTGTTCGACGACCCCCCGCCCCGCGGTCTGCCGGTCCCCACGAGCCTCGCGGGGGATTAGTGCCCGAGCTGCACGGTCTTGACGACCAGCAGCGCCACCGCCACCACGAGGTAGCCGCGCAGCAGCAGCATCGTCGCGCGGCGGCCCGGCGACCACACGGGGCGCTCCAGCAGCGCCAGCGGGGGCATCGTCCAGGCGTGGCGGCGCTCCTTGGAGAGCGTGGCCTCCTCCTCCGCCACCCCCGCCGCCGCGC
The DNA here is from genome assembly GCA_963701215.1 of uncultured Solirubrobacterales bacterium. Taxonomy (GTDB): domain Bacteria; phylum Actinomycetota; class Thermoleophilia; order Solirubrobacterales; family Solirubrobacteraceae; genus Palsa-744. The sequence goes on along the minus strand of OY969580.1, from coordinate 867,637 downwards.
CTGCGGGGACGCGGCGCAGCAGGACGTAGGCGCCCATCGCGGCGAGGCCCGCCACGAGTGCGACCGACAGGTACTCGAACAGGTGGGTGACGTTCACCGTCGGGAACGCCGTGCTCGCGACCAGCACCAGCGAGAGCTCCACGAGCACCCCGATGATGACCGCCGCCACCGCGTTCAGCCACGGCGCGTTGACCCACGGGCCGAGCACCGCGCGGTCGTTGCAGAGCAGCAGCAGGAACACCGTCGCGCTCGGCAGCAGCACGCCCGCGAGCGCCTGCACCCCGGTCGTGATCAACCCCAACGGAGCGCCCGGCAGCAGCACAATGCCGGCCGCCGCGCACACCATCAGCGTGAACGTCGCGTAGAACAGCTTCGCGTCCCTGATGCCGCGGTGCAGCGAGTGGCTCGCGCCGAACACGTCCCCGAACGCGTAGCTCGTCGCGAGCGTCACCGCCGCCGCGCCGATCAGCGAGGCGTTCAGCAGCACCACCGCGAAGCACGCCCCCGCCGCGGGGCCCACGTAGGTGCGCAGCGCGGTGGCCACCGCGCCCGCGTCGGCAAAGTTACCCGCCGCGGGGGTGCCCGCAAACGCGAACGCCGCCACCGACAGGAGCGCCCCCGCGCCGAGCACCACCACGAACGCCCCGATCACCGTGTCGGCGCGCTCGTAGTTGATCCACCGCGGCGTGATGCGCTTGTCGATGATGTTGGACTGCTGGAAGAACAGCTGCCACGGCGCCACCGTCGTGCCGACGATCGCGATGATCAGCAGCACCGCCGTCGAGCTCGCGCCGCCCTGGATCGACGGCGTCACCGTGTCGTGCGCGATCGTCGCGAAGTCGGGATGCACCAGCACAAGCAGCGGGATCACAAGGAAGTTGGCGACCACGAACACGTACATGAACCGCTCCCAGCTGCGGAAGCTGCCGGTCGCGGTGATCGCCACGAGCGTCACCGCCGCCGCGGGCACCGCGAGGAACTTGCTCACCCCGAAGTACCCCAGCGCGAGGCTCACCCCGATGAACTCCGTCACGATCGTCAGGAAGTTGAGGATGAACAGGTCCCCGACCGAGAACCACCCCCAGAAACGCCCGAACCGCTCGTTGATCAGCCGCGCGTGGCCAACCCCCGTGACGGCGCCGAGGCGGATCACCATCTCCTGGTTGACGATCAGCACGGGGATCAGCAGCACCAACACCCACAGCAGGCTCGTCCCGTAGTTCTGTCCTGCCTGCGCGTACGTGGAGACGCCGCCCGCGTCGTTGTCGCCCACCATCACGATCAGCCCCGGGCCCATGATCGCCAGCAGCGCCATCGCCCGCGAGCGCCACCCGTGGCGCGCGCCCGTGTCGCCCATCCTGATCGTCCCCAGCGCCCCGCGGATGTCGCCGATGTGTGCCTCGTCGAGGACGGGCGGCACGCCCTCCTGACGCGTCTGCGCAAGGGACTCGGGCGGGCTGGACCCGGGGACCTCAGGCGCGCCGGACCCGGTGGCCTCGGGCACGCCGGACCCGGGCGGCGGGACCGCCACTTGCGCATCCGCCCGCGCCTGCTCGTCGTCCAGCGTCGTCGGGTTCTCGGCCATCTCGGTTCACCTCCTTTCTGCGCGTCGGGACTGCTGGGGACTGCACGTGCGCCGTCGCTCCACGAGCGAGGGCCAGCGAACGGACGCCCGGCAACCGGCGTCCGCCGACGATCGGCGCGAACCGAGGCGGTGGTCCCGAGGAGGCTGCTAAACCTGCGAGGACGAGCCCGACGTGCGCGCCTGCGGCTGGGTACTTCGTGGCTGTTCTCGATCCATCCCAGCCTCCTTTCCGCGCATCGTTTCTACGGGCTCGTTCAGGGGCTCAGGGTAGCACCGGCCGACCCGCCTGCGCGCTCTGCGCAAGACGCCGTGCACTGTTTGGTGGCCCGCCCACCCACTGGAGCTCGCCGTCCTCCGACGCGGGGCACGGAGGCCCCGCGCCCACCACCCTGGCGGCCTCACCGACCTGCGCGGATGCGACCCAAGGCAACTCTCCTGACCGCTCTGCGCAAGGTCGCGGCGTCGCCCGCGCCGGAAGCTCTTCAAACGGGAGGGGGTTTCAATGCCCACCCACCCGAGCCTGCCCTCCCCCGACCTAGTCGCGCACCAGCCCGAAGCGCCGCCGCCAGCCCGCCGGCAGCGTCAGCTCCAGGACGTCGTCCACCGTGATCACGCCCACCACGTGCTGCTGCTCGTCCACGACCGGGAGCGCCGCGAGGTTGTAGTCGGTCATCGTGCGCGCCACCTCGGGCAGGTCCGCGTCGGTGTGCACCGACTCCGGCTCCTCCTCCGCCACCTTCGCCAGGGGCGCCTGCGGGTCGGCGCGCAGCAGCGCCACGATCGTCGCCGCGCCGCTCAGCGCGCCCGTTGTGTCGTGCACGTAGACGGTGCTCAGTGCCCCCGGCGCGATCGCACTCGCGCGCACCCTCGCCAGCGCGTCCTGCACCGTCGCCTCCTCCGGGAGGTCGATGAAGTCCGGGCTCATCATCCCCCCGGCCGTCGCCGGGTTGTAGCCCATCAGCGTTTCGATCCGCCTGCGCCCCGCCGGCGGTAGCAGCGCCAGGATCCGCCCCCTGCGCTCCTGGTCGATCTCGCCGATCAGGTCTGCCGCGTCGTCCGCCGCCATCCGCGCAACCACCGCCGCCACCTGCGCGTCCGGGCGCTCGGAGATGAACTCGAGCTGGTGGTGCTCGTCGAGCTCCTCAAACACGTCCGCCTCGAGCTCCCTGTCCTGGCCGACCGCCTCGATCAGCTCCTCGCCCTCGTCGTGCGAGGCCGCCTCGACCAGGTCGGCGATCTCCGCGGGGTGCAGGTTCGCGAGCTTGCGGTGGGAGAAGCGCAGGCGCGCGGTGGGCACGTGCCCGACGAACGGCTCCAGGTCGGTCCAGTCCAGGAACGGCCGGTCCCCCACCGCTCCTCTCAGCGCCCGCGGCAGCGCCCGGCGCAACTGCGCGCGGAAGGAGGGGTCCACCCCCACCAGCCGCCACCACCCCTCGATGCACGCCAGCTCGATCTCGTGCGCGCTCACGAGCCGCGGCGGGTCCGCCTCTACGTTCACGAGCTTGCGCCCCAGCACGTCCTGGCGCAGCAGCACCTCCCCCACGCGCCGCTCGAAGCGCCCCAGGTTCAGTTTCTGGCCCGCCAGCTTCGCTGCTCTGGCCTCGAGCGTCGCCACCTTGTCCACCGGCACGAACAGCTCCCGGCCGCCGATCCGCGCCTTCAGCCCCGTCACCGGCGGGTACCCCCCGTCGGCGAGGCGCACGATCACGTCCTCCACTCTCCCCAGCCGCTCCCCCGTGCGATCCAGCAGTGGGCTGCGCAGCAGCATCGATAGGTGCAACACTTGCTCGGGCAACGCCCTCGATACGTTAGGGCATCGGTCGGCAGGGCACGCGCGGGGCGACGCCGGCAGGGCACGCGCCGGGCGCCCCGAACCTTCTTACGCACCCTTTATGGCTCCGCCCCATGATCGAGACGTGCCCGTACGCTCCACCAGGCCGTGGCCCACCTTTCTCCTCGGCGCGCTCTGCGTCGGCGCCGTCGTCGCCGCCGTGCTCGTCGTCGGGCCCGCCTCGGGCAGCACCGCCTCTACGGGGCGCACCATCACCGTCGGCCAGGGGGTCGTCCAGTCCACCGTCTCCGGCTCCGGGAACATCCAGGCCGCCACGCAGCTCGACCTCGGCTTCAAGACCTCCGGCGTCGTCACTCAGATCTTTGTTTCGCAGGGCGCCCACGTCACCGAGGGTCAGCTGCTCGCCGAACTGAACCCCGACACCGCCGAAGTCACCCTCGAACAGGCCCGGGCCTCTCTGCAGTCCGCTGAAGCCTCGCTCGTCCAGGAGGAAGAAACCGACGGGGAAGGCGCCTCCAGCTCGGACTCCTCCACCGGCTCCGGCTCCGGCCGGGCCACCGCCTCCGCCGCCTCGGTCGTCCCCACCGCCTCAGCCGCCTTCGTCGATCGCGAGGACGTCTCCTACAGCCCCCCCGGCGGCGCCACCCCCACCACCACCACAGCCACTCCCGCGCCCACGACGACCGCGCCCACACCCACCACCCCCACGACAACAACCCCCACACCCGCCACCACTGGCCCCACCACCGCTCCCGCGCACACCGCCCCCAACTCCCCTACAACCCCCGCCCACGACAAACGCACGAAACCGCGCGCGCAGACCACGCCCTCGGAATCGGCCTCAGGCGCCTCGGGCACCGGCAGCTCCTCCACCGGCGGCAGCCACGAAAGCTCCTCCGCCACCAAAGCCACCCTCTCGACCGCCGCCCGCGAAGCCAACATCGCCTCCGCCCGCGCCGCCGTCAAGAGCGACCGCCTCACTGTGCAGAGCGCCGAACAGGCGCTCTCGGACACCAAGCTCTTCGCCCCCGCCACCGGCACCATCGTCTCGCTCTCCGGGGAGGTCGGCGAAGCCGTCACCGCGAGCGGCACCACCAAGGGCTCCACCAGCTCCGGCTCAGGCTCCTCCGGCTCGGGGTCCTCCTCTGCCGCGTCGGCCTTCGGGGCGGCTTCCGCGGCCTCCGGCTCCGGTTCCTCAAGCTCAGGTTCAGGTTCAGGCTCGGGCTCCTCGAGCTCGTCCTTCGCCGTGCTCAGCGACCTCTCCTCGATGCAGCTCGTGGTGCCCCTTTCCGAGTCCGAAGTCATCAACGTCCGCGACGGCCAGCCCGCTACCGTCACGATCGAAGCGCTCGAAGGCCTCAAGCTCGCCGCGCACGTCCTCTCCGTCGCCACGCTCCCCACCTCCTCCTCCGGCGTCGTCAGCTACGACGTCACCTTCCAGCTCGACCAGCTCGCCTCTGGGCTGAAACCGGGGATGTCCGCCACCGCCGAAGTCGTCGTCAAGCAGGCCGAAGGCGTCAACGTGCCCACCACCGCGATCTCCGCCGACACCGTCACCGTCGTGCACGACGGCACCGAGACCCGCCGCCGCGTCGTCACCGGACTCGCCGGCGACAGCTCCACGATCATCCTCTCCGGCCTCTCCGCCGGCGAACAGATCGTGCTGCCCGTCGCGCGCGCCTCCAGCACCACTTCGAGCCTCCTCTCACGGTTGGGCAGCCGCACCGGCGCGCTCGGTGGCGCCGCTGGCGGCCTCGGTGGGGGCGGCGGCGCTGCGTTCTTCGGCGGCGGTGGGGGCGGCTTCAGGGGGGGTTGATGGACATTTTTTCGACCCCATATACCCCGGTGGATGCGACACCACCGCCACCCCATATACCCGGTTGATGAGACATCTTTTTCGACCCTATATAGGCAGTTGATGCGACACCCTCCACGACCCCATATAGCCGGTTGATGGGACACCTTTTTCGACCCCATAGGCGACGACGCGCGGGCACACCCGATGCACGCACGCGCCCCCGCGCCCAGCCGATGGTGGCACGCGCTCCACTCGCCGTCCGGGGTGGGAGGGGCGACAGCCGCCGCCGTTCGCCCCACCCCGTCATCGACGTCCGCGACGTCTCCAAGACCTACCGCCTCGGGCCGATCCGCGTGCCCGCGTTGCGCGGCGTCTCGCTGCGCATCGAGCGCGGCGACTTCGTCGCCGTCATGGGCTCCTCCGGCAGCGGCAAGAGCACGCTCATGAACATCCTCGGCTGCCTCGACATCCCCACTGAGGGGCGCTACCTGATCGACGGCACCGACGCCCACCACCTCGACGAGGACGAGCTCTCCGACCTGCGCAACCGCAAGCTCGGCTTCGTCTTCCAGTCGTTCAACCTCGTGGCGCGCACCCCCGCGCTCGCCAACGTCGAACTGCCGCTTGCCTACGCCGGCCTGCACCGCGCCGAGCGCCGCCGCCGCGCCGAACGCGCGCTGGCCTCCGTCGGCATGGCCCCTCGCCTGCACCATCTCCCCTCCGAGCTCTCCGGCGGCCAGCAGCAGCGCGTCGCCGTTGCCCGCGCGATCGTCACCAACCCCTCGCTGATCCTCGCCGACGAGCCGACCGGCAACCTCGACTCCCACTCAACCGAGGACGTGCTCGCGATCTTCGCGGGTCTCAACCTCGAAGGACGCACCGTCGTGCTGATCACTCACGAGCCCGACGTCGCCGCGCAGACCAAGCGCGTCGTGCGCCTCTCAGACGGGCAGATCGTCGAAGACCGCCGCCTGCTCGGCGTCCACGACCCCCCGCCCGCCTCCCACCAACTGAAGTCCGCGCACCTTGCGGCCCCCGTCGAGGCCCGGCCATGATCGCGCCCGCCCTACGCCGCCCGCAGCCGCGCCGCCCCCGAGGCCCGGCCATCATCGCCGCCTCCCCACATGGCTGGCAGCCGTACCCACACAAGCGCCCACCCACCCCCGAGACCCGGCCATGATCGGCGTCGAGACGCTGCGCATCGCCTGGGGCGGGATCGTCGCCAACAAGCTCCGCTCCGGGCTGACGATTCTCGGCATGACGATCGGCGTCGCCTCGGTCATCATCCTGATCGCCGTCGGCAACGGCTCTTCCAAAGCTGTCGAGGAACGCATCGAGAGCCTCGGCACCAACGTGCTGCTCGTCGAGTCCGGCGCGATCCGCGGCGGCGCGCGCTTTGGCGGCTCCTCCTCAAGCGCTGTCTCGCTGACCAAGCAGGACGCCGCCGCGCTGCAGAACCGCTCCGAAGCGCCCGACGTCAAGAGCGCCTCGCCCGTCGTCAACGCTACCGGCGTCACGCTCGTCTTCGACGGCACCTCCTACGAGCCCGGCACCTTCGTCGGCACTACCCCCTCTTACCTCGGTGCCCACGGCTACCACGTCCAGGAAGGCGCCGCCTTCACCGCCGCCGACGTCGCCCACCACGCGCGCGTGGCCGTGATCGGGCAGACCGTCGCCGAAGAGCTGTTCGGAGGGCAGGACCCCGTCGGGCAGACGATGCGCGCCAACGGCGTCAACTTCGAGGTGGTCGGGGTGCTAGCCGCCAAGGGCTCCAACGGCGTCTCCAACCTCGACGAACTCGTGGTCGCCCCGATCTCCACCGTGCAGGACTCTCTCTCGGGCTACGGCCCGATCGACTCGATCACCGTCGAGGCCACCTCAGAGTCCGCGCTCTCCGCTGCCGAAGCCGAGGTCACGCAGATCCTCGAGCAGCGCCACCGCGTCAAGGACACCGCCGAACCCGGCTTTCAGGTCATCAACCAGGGCTCGCTGCTGGAAACCACCTCCTCCACCACCTCGGTCTTCACCACCCTGCTCGGCGAGGTCGCCGCGATCTCGCTGCTCGTCGGCGGCATCGGCGTGATGAACATCATGCTTGTCTCCGTCACCGAGCGCACCCGCGAGATCGGCATTCGTAAGGCCGTCGGCGCGCGCCGCTCGGACATCCTCACCCAGTTCCTCACCGAGGCCGTGCTCGTCTCGCTGATCGGCGGCCTCACCGGCGTGCTGCTCGGCGTGCTCGGCTCCCAGTTCGAAATCGCCGGCGTGCACCCCGCGATCGCCACCTACTCCATCTTCCTCGCCTTCGGCGCCGCCGTCCTCACCGGCCTCTTCTTCGGCACCTACCCCGCCGGGCGCGCCGCGCGCCTGCGACCGATCGAGGCTTTGCGCTTTGAGTGACCAGCCCCCACACCTTTCCCCCGAGGAGTACCCGACCGTCCCGGCCCTCGGAGAGGAGCACGTGATCGCGTCCGCCTCCAGTGGGGAGCCCCCGATCGTCCCCACCCCCAACGAGGAGCACCGCGTCGCACCCCCCCACCCCGTAGAGGAGCCCGTCATGCCCGACACACAGACCGCCATCCAAGAGGAAGAGGACCAGTGGGCGGAGGAGCCCCTGGACGAGCTGCCTCCCCGCCCGCGCCGGCGTCTGCTCGCACCGGTGCCACTGGCGCTACTCGGCGTGCTCCTGCTCGCCTGCGGCTTCATCGGCGGCGTGCTCGTCGAGAAGGGACAGACCTCCTCCTCCAACGCCGGTGGCGCCTCCGGCCTCGCCTCCCGATTCGCGGCTCTACGCGGTGCCGCCGGCGCCGGCTCGACCACGACCGGCAGCGGCGCCAGCGGCGGCGGGACGGGCAGCGGCTCCACTGGAGGCGGAGGCGTCGCAGGGGGTGGGGGCTTCGCGGGGCGCCTCGGCGGCCTCGGGGGCGGCGCCACCATCGGCGAAGTCTCCTACGTCAGCGGGAGCACGCTGTACGTGACCAACGCCGAAGGCAACACCGTCAAGGTCACCACCTCCCCCGCCTCCTCGATCACCAAGACCGTCAAAGCCGATCTCCACGGCATCCACCCCGGCGAAACCGTCGTCGTTCGCGGCACCAAAGGGTCGGACGGCGCCGTCAGCGCCGAATCCATCAGTGTCGGCGCCAGCGGTGGCGGGGGCCTCGCCTCGCTGTTTGGGGGCGCAGGCGGCCGCGGCGCAGGCAGCGGCGCGAGCGGGAGCGCGGGCTCCGGTGGACCGGCTCTGTTCGGTGGGTGATTGCCGTATCTTGATGTCCTTCGACAAAGGAGCTCCATGCCTCACATCAGCATCAAAGGCCGTACACAGGCCGTCGCCGCACTGACGATCGCCCTACTCGCCTGTACCGGGCTGGCGGCGTGCGGCGGCTCTTCAAGCACCTCGACTCAGACCACCGCCAACGCAGCCGCGACCGGCACGACGACGACCGGCACGACCTCCTCAAGCACCGCCGGCGGTACGTCCTCCACCCCCACCACACCGGGCGGTGGACCGGGCTCTCCCGCTCGGACGCTGCGCTTCACCGCGATGCGCGCGTGCCTGGCTAAGAAGGGCATCACCCTCCCGCCGCGCACCCCCGGCGCCGGCGGCTTCCTCGGCGGCGGACCGCAGCTGCCCAAGGGCGTGACGCGCGCGCAGTACGCGGAAGCGCTCAAAGCCTGCGGCGCGAACTTCCCGGCCAGCGGCCACTTCAACAGGGCCCCGCACGCCTTCACCAGCCCGCGCTTCCACGAAGTGCTCGTCCACTTCGCCGCGTGCCTGCGTCAGAACGGGATCAACGTGGGCGAACCCAACACCTCGGGTAAAGGCCCGGTCTTCGACACCAAAGGACTCAACACCGGCAGCACCCAGTTCAAAGTGGCCGAGGCGAAGTGCAGGAGCACGCTGCTCGCCGGTCTGCGGCCCAAAGCAAGCCCCGGCGCCGCCGGTGGCGGCACGACCGGCTAAGCGTCGCCAGTCGGCAGCAAGAGTGAGAACGAGGCGCCCGCGGCGCGGCCTAGCCGTGGGCGCCCAGTTCGCGGTTGGTGGGCGCGGCCTGCGGGTCACGAATCGCCGTCGAGTTCGGCCCCGCGGCGACCGTCGGCTTCGGCAGCGCCGCGATGCGCCCGATCAGCTGGCTCCACTGCGCCTGGTTCAGGTTGCCCATCACCGTCAACGGCGAGACCGTCGCCGCCCGGGCGCTCGCGGTGTGGGCGCTTGCCGGCCGCGGGAGGAAGTCGATGTAGATGTGACCCCACGCGGAGGGCACCGCCTGCGTGGCCGGAGCTTCCGGGTACTTCATCAGGCTCACGATGTGGTGCGGCACGAACCGCCCGCTGAGGGTCAGCAGCGTGCGGATCGCCGCGTTGGTAACCGACCCCTTGCCCTGGTGGCCGGCGATCGGGACCCCGTTGATCGCGGTGATCTCCACCGCCGTACCGCGGTCGTGGGCCGCCCGCACCGCGGCGGCCTCCGCGCCGGGGGCGACGCTCAGGCCCGACGGGGAGACTCCGCCCCGCGGGCACCGCAGTGCCGCCACAGTCGGCTGCAAGCCGCTGCGGGAGAGGAACTCCAGCACCGCCAGCACTCGCCCGTCGACCGCACCTGAGGCTACGTCCCGGCGACCGCACGCGTCGAGCTGGATCCCCGGGTCTGACAGCACCGCCAGCTCCAGTTCCCCCTTCGACATCTCAAGCGCATCCCCCGCGGTCGCGCCGAGCAGCGCGCTCGTGCCCTTCGAGCCCTTGGGGTGCAGCGCCGCGCCGAGCTGCCTCCAGTTCGCCAGCAGCGGCTGCGGGTCGATCGTGCCGCTGTCTCCCGCCGGGCGCACCGCGAAGCGCAACTGCCCCGCGCTCGCGCCCACCGGCGTGGCGAGGCGGCCGAGCACCGTGCCCTCGGAGACGATCGAGCCGGTCCGCAGCGGCAGCCAGCGACCGTTGCCCGTGCTCGCGGACTTCGCCGCGCTGGCCGCGGCGACGCGCGCGAGCGGGTTGCCGGGGTGTGCGTACAGGCGCACCCGGCCCATCCCCGCAGGCACCGTTTCGCCTTCGGTTTCGACTGGGAGACCCGCCCGCCCGCCCGGCAGCGGCACGGGTGCAACGTGGTGCCTGACCTTGAGTGTCAGTGGCGACTGGTGGCCCGCGGTTGCGGGCTGCGTCGGCGCGGGGTCCTGCGACGTCGTGACGCGGTGCTCGACCGTGGGGACCGTGGGGCGGTAGCGGGGGGCGATGGCCCCGAGGCCGGCGTACGTGAACACGTCCCCGTAGACGTCGCGCAGCACCAGGTAGCGCCCGAGCGAGTGGGAGTGCCCGAGGTGCTCGATGCGACCGTTCTCCACCGCCCTCACGGGAGCGTTGGGAGCGCCGAGCAGCTCGACCAGCTGCGAGGGCTTCGCGGGCGCGTTCGCGGCAGCTTCGGCGCGCCGTGCGGTCACCTGCGGCGGGGGCGGTGGCTTGAAGCCCTGAGTGGCCGCGGCGCCAGACGCTCCGCTCCCCGCGTGGGTGGCGCCGCCCGCCGCGGCGGTCCCAGCGGCCGTCCCCGTGGGGGAGGTTGCGGATGGGGTGCCGGCCCCTGCGTTCGCGGCCGCGTCCGCAGGCGTGGGCGCCGTCGCCGCACCGGGAGTGGGCGCCGTCGCCGCGCTCGCGGGGGTGGGCGCAGTGCTCAGGGGCACCGCACCCGCGGTGGCGCTCGAGGAGCCGCTCGAGGACGGGGTCGAGGGTGAGGATCCAGCTCCCGTGCCGGCCGCGGCGCCTTCTGCGGGTGCGCCGGCCCCGAGAGCCACTCCGAAACCACTCGAGCCCGGTGCCAGATGCGCACCGGCGGTGGGCGCGCGTCCGTCCACGAGGCCGGTGAGCGTCCCAATCACCGAGCGCGGGAAGCTGGCGATCAGGCGCGCACGCAGCAGCACCGATTCCACGTATTCCTGAGAGTGGTTGTAGGCGAGGACCGCCGCGTCGAGGTTGTGGGAGGCGCCCGCCGCGTGCAGGTAGCGCGCGGCCGCGAAGATCGCATCCACCGGGTTGGCCGGGTCGGCGTAGCCCGCTTCGGTGGCGTCCACCCCGTAGCGCAGCCACGTCGAGGGCATGAACTGCATCCACCCGACCGCTCCTGCGGTGGAGACCGAGAGGTCGGTACCGTAGTCGGTCTCGACTTCGTTGACCGCCGCGAGCACCTGCCAGGGGACGTCGTACTGGAAGGCGGCCGCTTTGTAGATCGGGAGCAGGAACAGGGGGATGCGGAAGAAGTCGAGCGCCTGCGCGGACACGGCCGAGTCGGTGAACAGCGCCGCGAGCCCCGCTGCTTCGCCGCCCGCGGCCTGCGGGGCCGGCGCGACGCCGTTGGGGGTTCCCGGGGGCACCGTGGTGGGCCCGTTCTTCGCAGCGCCTTCACCGGCGGGCTTGGCGGCGCCGCCCTGCCCGCCCGCACCGGAGCCGCCCTTGGTGACGCTGGCGGCGGTGCGCCTGCCCGCGGTGACCTGCTGGGTGCGCTGCACCACCACCGTCGGTGCCGCGCTTGGGGCTTCCGCGGGAGTCGTCGAGGTGCCCGCCGGAGCGGTGGAGGTGCCGGAGGATCCCGCCGGGGCGCCCGTCGACGCGGGGGCGGTGGAGGTCGTGGTGGAGGGTTCGGCGGACGACCCGGCCCCTTCCTGCGCCGGGGCCGGCGTCTGGGGACTGGTCGTCGTGACTGGCGGCGTGGCGGCTTCGCCAGTCCCGGCGGTGCTCGTGGGCGCTTCGGCGCCGAGCGCCGCGCCCGGCCCGCCCAGGCCGGCCGTGAGGCCGCCGCCGGCCAGTACGGAGAGCACGGCGCGGCGCGCCCACCGGCGCGGGGCCCGCGGGGCGCTCATCCGCGGCCTCCCCGCGGTGTTCTTAGATGGTCGTCGGGTCGCATACGCATGCCAAGGGCCAGGCCGCTCGCGCGACGCCAGCCACACTGGCTGAGGTTCATATCGGCAGCCAAGCACCTCGCGGTAAAGGATTTGTAATCCAGCCCGCAAACCTGTCCGCGGTGATGGAGGCTGTTCAGGACGATATCTCCCATATCGGCGGGAGCGGCCGCACAGTACAGACCCCCAGGCAAAGTCTCTTTCGATGGCCGAATTACGGATCCTGCGCAGGATCCGTTGCAGAAACGCAGGGCTCGAACGGCCGAGCGGAGCCCAGACCAAGCGAGGCCGGCACCAGCGCCTATTCCGTGCGGACGTGGAGCTCCCGAAGCGAGGCCGGCACCAGCGCCCTGTTCCGTGCGGACGTCGAACTCTCCGAGCGAGGCCGCACCAGCGCTCCGTTCCGTCCGGTCGGGGGTTTGGGAGATTGAGGCTACGCAGTGCACCCCATACACAACACTTGGTTGCAGCCGAAGCTGCGAACGAGTACGGTCAGGGCTCGCAGTCGAAGCACAAGGAGCGAGGAGAGGTGTTCAACATGTCCAGATCCAGAGCGCTCGTGGCGGCCGCGGTGGTGTGCGTGTGCCTCACCGCCGCCGCGGCAGCTTGGGCGGCGGAGACCTTGGAAGTCACTGCGGCCTTTTCCCCAGACAAGCTGGGCGCCCCCACCAACGTCCACGGGACCGCGACGATCGGCACGACCACGGGGGCGCTGCCCTCGCCGATCGTGGAAACCACCGTGATGGGACCGGCGGGCCTCACGGTGGACGTCCAGGGCGTGGGCACCTGCGACCCCGCCAAGCTCGAAGCCACCTTGAATCCGGCCGTCTGCCCAAAGGACTCCAAAGCCGGCTTCGGGGGCGGCGTGGGCGAGTACGAACTGGGCCAAGAACGACGCGAAGAGCCATTCACGCTCAACTTCTACCGCGGCCCCAACGAAGACGGACACCTCGTGCTGGTGGCCTTCCTCAACGCCTCCTCGCCGGTCTCGATTCAGCTCGTGCTCAAGGCGCAGATCGTCCAGGAGCCCAAGCCCTACGGGCTCGGCTTCGCCTTCAAGGTGCCGATCATCGAAACGCTGCCCGGAGCCTCGCCCGCAACGGCGAAGAGCATCTTCATCACGCTCGGCGCGCCCAACGCCGCCTACTTCGAGACCGTGGGCGGCAAGCGCAAGTTGGTCCACGTGAAGGGGATCGTCGTCCCCAAGAAGTGCCCCTCCGGCGGCTTCCCCTACAAGACGCAGATCGCCTTCGCCGACGGCACCACCAACACGGTCACGGGCGCCATCCCCTGCCCGCATGGGTAAACGCAGAGCATGCGCGCTCCCTCGATCGGTAGCCGGGCGGCCCTCGCGCTCGCGGCGTGCACGGCGTTCGCGGCGGGACTCTCGATCCCCGTCGTGGCGCAGGCCACTGGGTCGGAAACGGTCGCCGCGATCAAGCCGTCGTTCTCCCCGGACCGGCTCGGTGCGAAGGCGGCCTTCACCTTCGAGGTCCGCTTCACGGGCGGAGAACTCGGAGTGCCCTCCCCGGTGCGCAGGGCGGTCGTGCAGCTTCCCCCGGGGCTGAGCATGAACATACCCCACCTCAGCAGCTGCACGAGGGCGCGGCTGCAGGCGCGCGGCGCGAGTGGCTGCCCAGCGCGATCGCTGATCGGCACCGGACACGCCCTTGCAGACGTGCACGCGGGCGCGGGCGTCGAAAGCGAGGAAGCCAAGGTGTGGGCGTTCCTCGGCCCGCCGCAGGGCCTCAATCCGACGATCGAGATCCTCGGCCAGGGTTACACGCCGCTCGATGAGCGGGTAGTGATCACCGCCACGGTGCTCCCCGATCGTCCCCCCTACGGCGAAAAGCTCGTGATGTCGGTCCCCGCAATCCCCTCGATCCCCTACGAGCCGAACGCCTCGACGGTCTCCTTCTCCATGACCGTCGGAGGCGCACGCTTCCGCAGGGAGAGCCCCAACACGGTTCTGCTGCCCTCCCACTGCCCCGCCGGCGGCTTTCCGTTCGCGACCGAATTCACCTACGAAGATGGCACCACGAGTACCACGACGGCGACCGTCCCGTGCCCGTAAGAGCCTCGAAGAGGCTAGTGGAGTGTCAGGCAACGTTTGCCGTGTTGATGAGTCGTTTTAGCCTGGGGTTGTTGGTGTTGCGGTTGCGCCAGTGGATGTATCGGCGGATGAGGCGGGCTTGGGTGGCGTGGTCGGGGTGGTCGGTGCCGGCGAGCGTGAAGTACCGCAGTGCTCGGAACTGCGCCTCGATTCTGTTCAGCCAGGAGGCGTAGTGCGGGGTGTAGGCGAGCTCGACGTTGTTGGCGGCGGCCCACTCGCGCATCTCGCGGCCGTGGTGGGGGCTGAAGTTGTCGAGGATGAAGTGCAGCCGGATCGCGACGGGATAGAGCGAGCGGATATAGCGGCAGAACTCGAGGAACTCGGTCCGTGTCTTGCGCTTCTTGATGTGCCCGTAGAGCCGGTCAGCACTGATGTCGTAGCCGGAGATCAGGTGTCTGACGCCGTGTGGCCGTTTGTAGGTCGCGCGTATCCGCTTCGGCTTCGCGCGGGGCGCCCAGCCCTTGCCGCCGGGCTGGGGTTGCAGGTTCAGCGGCCCGAACTCATCGAGACAGATCACGATCGCCTCGCCTGCCTCCGCTAACTCGTAGAGCTCGACGATCCGGTCGCGCTTTGCCGCGAAACGCGGGTCGGTGGAGCGCTTCCACGTCCTCACGGCTTGAAACCGGACGTTCTCCTCGCGCAGGAGCTGACGCAGCCCCTCGTGGGAGATGTCCGTGACCACCCCCTCGGCGACCAGGTAGTCCGCGAGCTTGGACAGACTCCAAGTCGCGAACGGCTGGCCGAGATCCTGGGGGTCGCTCAGCGCGATCCGCTTGATCTTCTGGCGCTTGGGCAGCGTGAACGTCTGCGGCCGCCCTCCGCGGTAGTGCGGGTAGAGCGCGTCGAACCCGTCCCGGTTGAAGTTGTGGATGACGTCCCTGACCGTGTCCGGGTCGGTGAACACGACCTCGCTGATCTTCGGTGGGGACATGCCCTGAGCCGAGAGCAACACGATCTGCGCGCGACGCCACGTCACGACCGATCCAGACGTGCGCCGCACGATCCGAAGCAGCCGGTTGCCCTCATCGCTGGTGATCTCCCGCAACTGCACCCTGGCGGCCATAGCCCCTCCCGGTCGAGTAGCAAATCTCGACACAAGGACTTCGCCGCCAACACCATCACCCCTGGTTACGGAAACCGGCAAACGTTGCCAGGGAACCCACTAGCCGCGAGGGCAGTACCGTCTGATCGTCTGCCCCGGGTTGGGCGCGCGGGTGGCGTGAGCGTAGGCTCTCTCAACCTGTACCCTTAGTCCCATGGAAGCATTGCTCTCGATCCTGCAGGTGTTCATCGCGGTGGGCCTGATCTTCCTCGTGCTGATGCACTCCGGGAAAGACTCAGGGCTCTCCGGCGCCTTCGGCGTGGGCAGCGGCCAGGGCCCGTTGGGGGGCGGCTCACTCGTGGAGCGCAACCTCAACCGCTGGACTGTCTTCTTCGCGCTCCTGTTCGTCGGTAACACCATCCTGCTGCTGACCAAGCCCTGGTAGCGGCTCCGGCTCGAGCCGGTTGAGGATCTCCAGGGCCTCCGCGCGCAGGGTGGCGTTGGTGGCCAGGTAGTCCTCCCGGGAGAGCTTGCCGGTGGCGAGGTCGAGCTCCAAGTCGCGCAGCTCGCGGTACTTGACTTCGCGGGCAAGCTCGAGGGTTGCCGGCCGGGCGACGCGGCGGCGCAGGGCACCGGGAGCGGGCGAGAGCGCGAGCAGGCCCCCGCCGAAGACGATCAGCCCACCGAGCCAGATCCACATGATCAGCGGCGAGACGAGCAGGCGAAACTGCGCGGGGGGCGGGTGCTTGAGGTATTCGTGGGCGAGGAAGTCGATCACGAACAGGCCCTCGTCGGGGCGCGAGAAGGGGATCGTCTTGTTGCCGACTTCGATGATGCGTTTCAGCCGCGGGGTTTCGATTTCGGGCTGGATCGCGCTCCACACATCGCGCGTGAGGCTCGCACTGATGCCGATGTTGCTAACGGACTGACCACCGATCAGGTGTCCCACCGAGCCCTGTGATTCTTCCTGGGATTCGTAGAAGTCCTCGGAGGGGCGCAGCGTGGTGACGTAGTGCCCGTCCCGGGTGACCCGCAGCACCGCACCGAAGTTCGCCGTGGACCCCGTGTGGGTGGGGTCGTAGCGCGGGGTGAGGGTCGCAGTGGGACGCACGTAGCGCACGGTGTAAGAACCCACGCGCACGGACTGCCCCGGGGAGAGGCTCAGCTGGGAGACGTGCTGGAAGGAGGAGGAGGCGGCAACCCCGACGAACAGCACGGCCATCCCAACGTGCACGATGTAGCCGCCGTAGCGCCGGCGGTTGCGCCGGATCAGGCTCAGCAGCGCCACCGGGGGTGCCTCGCCCGAGGCGCCGCGGCGCACACGCGTGCCGCGCCAGAGATCCTGCGCGACGGAGCCGAGCGCGAACGCTGCGCAGCAGAACATCGCCAGCGCCGTGGGCTTTTGCGTGACGCCGGCCGCGAGCAGTGCCGCGAGCGTAAGGAGCGCCGCGGCGAAGGGCACCGCGAGGTTGCGGAGCACCCCCCTGGGGCTGGCGCGACGCCAGGCGATCACCGGCCCGATACCGGAGAGCAGCACGAGGATCAGCGCCAGCGGGACGGTGTAGCGGTCGAACCACGGCCCCCCCACAGAGGCGGACTGGCCGGTGAGCGCTTCGGAGATCTTGGGGAACCACGTCCCCCAGAAGATCACGAAGGCGAGGCCGACGAGCACGAGGTTGTTGAACAGGAAGATCGCCTCGCGCGAGAGCAGCGAGTCCAGGCGGTGGGTGCTGGCGAGCTGCTCGCGGCGCGAGACCACCAGGTAGATCGAGCCCACGATCATCGCGGCGATCAACACGAGGAAGGGGACGCCGAGGGTGGCACCGCCGAAGGCGTGGATCGAGTCGAGGATCCCGCTGCGCACCATGAACGTGCCCATGATCGCGAGCGTCCCCGTGGCCAGCGGCAGCGAGACGTTCCACACCTTGAGCATCCCGCGGCGCTCCTGGATCATCAGCGAGTGCAGGAACGCGGTGCCCGTCAACCAGGGCAGCAGCGAGGCGTTCTCGACGGCGTCCCAACCCCAGTAGCCCCCCCAGCCGAGCTCCGAGAAGGACCAGGAGGCGCCGAGCAGGATGCCGATGCCGAGGAACAGCCACGCAGCCAGCGCGAAGCGGCGCACCACCGCGATCCACTCCCCGTCCACCTTACGCGCGATCAGGGCACCCATCGCGAAGGCGAACGGCACCGTACAGAGGGTGTACCCCGAGTAGAGCATCGGAGGGTGGATCACCATCGTGGGGAACCGCAGCAGCGGGTCGAGGCCCTCCCCTTCGGGAGGGGCGGGGGTGGTCGTGGTGAAGGGGTTCGCGTAGAACACCATCAGCGAGACGAAGAACCCGCCGAAACCGAGCAGGATTGCGGTCGCATAGGAGGCGACCTCGCGCAGGCGATTGCGTGTGAGGAACAGCACGAGGCTCGACCACAGCGAGAGCAGCCAGGCCCACAGCAGCAGCGAGCCTTCCTGGGAGGACCACACCGCCGCGGCGCGGTAGAGCAGCGGGGTGGTGCGGCTGGAGGTGTCGGCGACCGTGTTGAAGGCGAAGTCGTTGCTGAGGAACGCGATCTCGAGCACGACCATCCCGAGGGTCAGCAGGCCGGCGAGCGCGTACACCGAGCGGCGGCCCGCGAGCGAGAACTCCGCCCGGCCGCTGCGTGCCCCGTAGATCGAGACCGCGATGCCGTACACGCACACGATCAGCGCGAGCACCAGGCAGACGTGTCCGAGGAGCGCCATCAGCCGCACCAACCTACTGCCACCCGCTCGCCCGAAGCCATCAACGCCGACCCCCACCCAGCGCCACCCGCTCGCCCGAAGCCATCAACGCCGACCCCCACCAGGGCTATCCACCCGAGGGAGGCCGTCGGCGCCGGGGCGCCCTCCCAGGCGGCGGTGCGGGGCGGAAGGAACACTCAGGCGTTCTGCTTCTCGGAGGGCGGCGCGACCGTGTACTTGGAAGGGCACTTGGTGATCAGGGAGTTCGCTTCGCCTGTGTAGCTGGTGCCGTCCTTCTGCACGGTGACGATGATCTCGCGCCCTTCTTTGAAGGGGTCGGGGACGATCCCGGTGTAGGCGACCGGGACCGCATCGGCGCCGTTGGCGCGGTCGGCGACCCTGAAGCGGAGCACCGGCCCTTCGTGGTGCACGGAGCCGGTCACGACCGTCCCGGTCAGCTGGTAGCTGCGGCCGGGCTGCGCCTCGCGCAGCAGCTGGCTGGGGGTGAGCGCAGGGCTGGCGGCCGTGAAGCTGGTGTAGATCAAGGCGCTCGCCAGCAGCACCGCGGCGCTGAGCGCCACCACGAGCCGCACCGTGCGCTTGCGAGCGGGGTCCATCGCGCCAGTATCTCAAATGCCCGCCAGGGAATCGCCGGTGGACGGCGAAACCTTGGGAGGTGTCAAGGGTCCTTATGTACAGAGAGGTATGAGACCAAGCCTTCGACATCAGCTCGGCGAACGGCGCCGCACCCGCCGCATCCGGGGTGCGCACCGGCCCGACCCCGCGCCGGAGCCCCTCGCCACCGCGCCGGAGGCCGACAGCACCACGCCTGAGCCCTCCGCCGCCATGCACGAGGCCGACATCGCCGCGCAGCGGGTGCGCGAGGCGGGCGGCCCGACCGACCTCGCGACATACGCCTGCGAGTGCGGCTACCTGTTCGCGGCATCGGTGACCACCACCGTGGGATGTCCGCACTGCGGCACCCCCCAGGCTTGGTAGTCACCCGAGCTTTGCCTACTTGGACCCTACGGGACCGCCACCTATAGTGGCAGGCGTAGTGGCCGTCACGGGAAAAGCCGCCAGGGCTCAGAGCGGGACCGGCGCAGAGCCGGAGACCGGCGACGCGGCGAACCGGTTCGTAGAGTCCTCGCGCCGGATGGCCCTCACCCTGGGACAGGCGCCGGCGGCCAGGCAGAAGAACCCCGGGGCAGCGCTCATCGACCTGCTGGGCTTCGCCGACGCCGTCACCCGCGGCCAGCCCGCCAGACCGTTCGAGCCCCTGGCCTTCCCGGTGTTGCGCAAGCTCGTCGACGACCGCCGCGAGGCTGCCGGTATGCACCACGGATGAGCAGCCCCGGGGAACTGGACGGGCTGGCCGCCAGGATCGTGGCGGTGCACGAGATGCTCGACTCTATGAGGGTCACCCACCAGTTCGGCGGCGCGGTGGCACTGGCCTGGTATCGCAACCCCCGTGCCACGACGGACATCGACCTCAACGTGACCCTCCCCCCCGAGGATGCGGAACCGGTGCTCGGGTCACTCACCCATCTGGGCGTGACCGTCTCCCAAGCCGACCGAGCGGTAATCGCGCGCGATGGTCAGGCCAGGCTCGACTGGGACGGGTCGTACCTCGATCTCTTCTTCGCCACCCTCGATCTCCACGAAGACATGGCAAAGCGTTCGCGCCAGGTCGACTTCGGCCCGGTGCAGATTCCAATCCTCTCCCCTGAGCATCTGATCGTGTGCAAGGCGATCTTCGACCGCCCCAAGGACTGGGTGGACATCAAAGAAATGGTCGCCTGGGGCACGCCGATCGACGCCGCCGCGGTCCTTCGCTGGATCGAGGGCATCATCGGAGCGGACTCCGGCCAGCACGCTCGCCTCTCCGATCTGCTTTTGGCGAAGGGGCTGACTAGCGATGTCCAGGCTTGACTAGCGAGGATGCCTAGCCGGACTCTATGTCCAGCAAGCCTCACGTGATGAGCTACGACGACCGTGGTCTTGGCCAGGGACCATGTCACGAACCACCCGGTCTTGGTAAGCGACCGACACCTCGTCCCAGCGCGAACGCGAGCGCTGCGTCATCGACAGTCGCCCGGGTTGGAGACGAGTGCGAGCACGAAGCCGTCGTGGCCCTTGGCGGTGACGGTCTGGATCGCGGTCGCGCTCACGCGGGGCTCCGCAGCGAGCAGCTCGTAGAAGCGACGCACGCCCTGTACGCCCCCGTTGCCGAGCCGCGGGTCGTCTGCGTCCGGGTCGAGAATCGCTCCGCCACGCACGACGTTGTCGGCAATGATCAGCGTGCCCGGACGAGAGAGATTCAGTGACCACTGCAGGTAGAGCGGGTTGTTCCGCTTGTCCGCATCGATGAAGATGACATCGAATGGCCCAGCCCCTTCGGCGTGCAGCTCGGGCAGCGTCTCCCCCGCGGGCCCAATACGAATCTGCACGCGCTCGGCGAGGTTGGCGTTGGCGATGTTCGCGCTGGCGACCTCTGCGTTGCGGGGGTCGAGCTCGAGCGTCACGAGCCGACCGCCTTGGGGCAGCGCGCGGGCGAGCCATATGGTGCTGTAGCCGCCGAGCGTGCCCAGCTCGAGGATGCTGCGGGCGCCGCTGACTCGTGCGAGAAGTTCGAGCAACTTGCCCTGGGCTGGGGTGATGGAAGCGCGGGGAAGACCAGCGGCGTCGCTGGCGGCGAGCGCAGCGTCGAGCACCGGGTCCTGCGCGAGCAGGTGATTGGCGACATAGTCATCGACGGCAGCCCATAGGTCGTTGGTCATGGCTGAGGAACAGTAGGTGGATTGGTCACGGTAGGTCCGCGAGGGCGCTCACGTCGATGTCGAAATGGCCCGCGAGTGCCTGGCGTCCAGCCGTGGTGACGCGCAGCGCGCGGGGCGCATTGCGGGGGGTGACCCAGCTGTGAGCGCGGAAGGTGGCCAGGAGGCCGGCTCCGAGCCCGCCGGCGAGATGGTGGCGGCGCTCGGTCCAGTCAAGACAGGCGCGTGCAAGTGGTCGACGCCCCGCCCGCAGGGTCTCGGTGTCGATGCCAAGCGACCGCAGGCGCCGATCTCCCGCGGAGGTGAGCGTGATCCCATCGGAGGTGACGCTCAATGTGCCATCGGCTTGCAACCGGTCATAGAGCGCCGTCGCGATCGTCCCGGCAAGGTGGTCGTAGCAGGTGCGGGCAAAGCGCAGGTCGAACCCGACGTGCCGTGGCCGTGTTGGGAGCGACGCAGGCGCGAACGCCATCATGCTCTCCAGCAGGACAGCGACCTGGCGATTCGCAAGCCGGTAGTACCGGTGTCGGCCCTGCGCGTCGACGGCGACCAGCCGGCCGTCGCTCAGACGGGCAAGATGCTGGCTGGCGGTGGACGGGGCGATCTTGGCCAGGCGAGCGAGCTCGCCGGCGGTGCGCGCACGCTGATCCATGAGGGCCTGCAGCATCGTGGAACGCGAGCTGTCGGCCAGCAGGGCGGCGACGTCGGTGATGTCTGTCGCGTCATCCATGCCGGTAGGACCCATCGTAACTCGCGCACATTTCGGCGCGTAGCGAAACGACACGCGTGAGGCTCCCGGACATGCAGCCCGGCAACGGAGACACCGAGACGCCTCCGACACATCCCGCCGGGGAGCACCAGGGAATCTGGCCGAGCATCCTCTACTTCGGCACGCCGGTGGCGCTCGTCACCACGATGAACGCTGAGGGGACGCCCAACATCGGGCCGATGTCCTCGGCCTGGGCGCTCGGCTACACGATCGTGATGGGCTGGGAGAGCACGGCACACACCCTTGCCAACCTGCAGCGTGAGCGCGAGTGCGTGATCAACCTTCCTGGGCCGAACCTCGTCGAGGAGGTCGAGGCCCTGGCCCCCCTGACCGGCCGCAACCCTCCGGCGCCCCACAAAGCCGACACGTTCCGCTTCGAGCCGCATAAGTTCCGGGCCGCCGGCCTGACCCCGATGGCGGCCGAGACCGTCAA
This sequence comes from uncultured Solirubrobacterales bacterium, assembly GCA_963701215.1. GTDB lineage: Bacteria > Actinomycetota > Thermoleophilia > Solirubrobacterales > Solirubrobacteraceae > Palsa-744. The sequence continues at coordinate 845,734 of OY969580.1, read as the reverse complement.
GCCACCCCGCATCGCGGAGTGTCCGCTGCAGCTCGAGGCGAAGGTCACAGCGATCCACGAGCCCGCGACCCGTCCCGACGGCGCGTACTTCCGGATCGTCGAGGCTCACGTCCAGCGAGTGCACGCGCTCACGAGCATCGTCAAGCCCGCAACCAACCACGTCGACCCCCAACACTGGAGTCCCCTGCTCTACGTCTTCCGCCACTACTTCGCCACCGGCCAGGAGATCGGACGCAGCTTCCGCGCCGAGGACTGACCACGGGTCTTGCGGGATCGGCGACCCGTCGATGAAGCCGTTTCGTCCGGGATCCATGAAGCCATTTCGTCCGCGATCCAGCGACAGGCTGAACGCGTCCACCCGCCGGTCTCCGAGCGCCGATGGCGTGCACGGCGATCTCCCCGTAAGATGCACACTTGACCGACTGCTCGCCCGATTTTGCTCGCACCGCGGTCGACTACGCCCGCCACCGTGCGGGGTTCCCGCCCGAGCTGCTCGATCGCCTGGCCGCGATGGGTGTCGTGCGCGCGAGCGCACGTGTCGTGGACCTCGGCACCGGGACGGGGAGCCTCGCGCGACTGTTCGCGCAGCGTGGGTGCGAGGTCACGGGTGTCGACATCGCCGCACCGCTGCTGGAGCAGGCCAGACGACTGGACCGCGAGGCCGGTGTGCAGATCGCCTATGTCGAGGGGCCGGCGGAGGCGACCGGCCTGCCCGACAGCGGGTTCGATGTCGTCAGCGCAGGGCAGTGCTGGCACTGGTTCGACCGGCCCGCTGCCGCGCGCGAGGTCGCGCGGCTGCTCGTTAGCGGCGGCAGCGTGGTGATCGCGCACTTCGATTGGCTCCCGATCCCGGGCAACGTGGTGGCGGCGACAGAGAAGATCATCCTGCGCTACACCCCGACGTGGCCGTTCGCGGATCGCGCCGGGCTGTACCCACAGTGGCTCGTTGACCTGCAGACCGCGGGCTTCACCGGGATCGAGACGTTCTCCTTCGACGTGGCAGTGCCCTACTCGCATGAGGCGTGGGTCGGCCGCGTGCGCGCGAGCGCACCGATCGCCGGCACGCTGGACGCCGAGGGCGTGCGGGCCTGCTCGCAGGAGCTGACGGCGATGCTTCACGAGCACTTCGCCGAGGACCCGCTCGCGGTGCCACACCGCGTTTGGGCTGTCATTGCGCGGGCAGCCCTGCCATGAGCGAGCAGCACGTCCACAGTCACTGGACGATCCGCAATGCCACCGAGGAGGACATCGCGGCCGTGCTCGACCTGTGGGTAGTGGCAGGCAGTCTGCCGAGCGTCAGCGACTCTCCCGACGGGCTGGCCCGGCTGCTGGCCGCCGACCCCCAGGCGCTGCTGATCGCCGAGCTCGACGGCATCCTGGTTGGTTCGCTGATCGCCGCGTGGGACGGCTGGCGTGGGAGCTTCTACCGGCTGGCCGTCTCGCCAGAGCATCGGCGCGAGGGGCTCGCGACGAGGCTGCTCAGGGAGGGCGAGCGGCACCTGCACGAGCGGGGCGCGGTCAGGCTCACCGCGATCGTCGCCGACGACGAGGCGAGCGCGATGGCATTCTGGAGGGCCACCGGCTATGAGCACCAGCAACACAGGGCGCGGTACGTACGCTCGCCGGAAGCGTAGGCGCCGGGTATCTTGGTGGGGTGCCGGGGGCTGCGAAGAAAGATCGGCGATGAGCCGCCTGGAAACCGGCTTCCGAGACGTGGACGCAGCCGGCGACGCGGAGTCCTATGCGGACTACCTGAGCCATGTGAACGGCCTCGAATCCGTCGCAGCGGGTAAGCGGGAGCGGATGCAGTTGCTCGGTCTGCGCCCGGGTGCGCGCGCAATCGAAGTCGGGTGCGGGCTGGGCGATGACGCTCGTGCGCTGTCACGTCTTGTGGGCCCGCACGGAGAGGTCATCGGCCTGGACTCCAGCACCGCGCTTTTGGAGCGCGCCCACTCACGCTGCGAAGCAGAGGACGGCCCGGTCACGTTCGTCACCGGCGACGCCCACGAGCTGCCCTTCGATGCCGGCACGTTCGATGCCGCGCGCACCGAGCGCACGCTCCAGCACTTGGAGAACCCCACGCGCGCGGTAGGCGAGCTCGCGCGAGTCACGCGGTCGAGCGGTGTCGTGCTCGTCAACGAGCCGGACTGGGGCACGCTGGTGAGCACGGGTCGCCCGCGTGAGCTCGTGCGTGCGATGCTGGCCGCCGCCGAGGCGCAGATCCGAAACCCTTGGATCGGGCGCGAACTAGCGGGTCTGCTCGTCGATGCCGGGCTCACGGACGTCACGGTCCAGGCCGAGGTGCTGCTGGTCCGGGACTTCTACCCAGACGTCATCATCGATCTGCCGCTTCTGGCGGACGACCTGCGCGCACAGGGGCATGAGGGCGTCGAGGGGATGCTCGCCGCCGCGCAGGACGACTCGCGCGCGGGTCGAACAGTCGCCGCCCTCACGCTCTTCACTGCCCACGCACGCGTGCCGTGACACCACAGTGAGCCTCGGATGAGCGTACCCGCTGACCTGCCGCTTGGCGAGGAGCTGGACTGGAAGCCGGTCCCACGGCCGACGCGTGTGTCGCTATCCGGCTCCCACATCCTGGTTCGCCCGGTCAACGCTGAGAGCGACGCAGTGCCGCTGTTCTCCATCTCCCACTTGCCCGACGGCAACCCCGCGATCTGGACCTATCTGCCCGACGGCCCCTATGAGAACCCCGATCACCTGCGTCAGACGTTGGCGTGGGCCGAGACAGCAGAGGACGCGCTCTATTTCACGCTGGTGCGTCTCGCCGACGAGCGGCCCCTCGGTCTCGCCGCCTACCTGCGTATCACACCGGAGCTCGGCGTCATCGAGATCGGCCACATCTGGTTCGGCGTGCCACTACAGCGCACAACAGCCGCCACCGAGGCGATCTACCTGCTGGCGCGCCATGCCTTTGATGACCTGGGGTACCGCCGCCTGGAGTGGAAGTGCAACGCGCTCAACGCCGCTTCGCGGCGGGCCGCAGAGCGCTTCGGGTTCACCTTCGAGGGCGTCTTCCGCAAGCACCAGGTGGTCAAGGGCCGCAACCGCGACACCGCCTGGTACGCGATCACCGACGATGAGTGGCCGGCGATCCGGCGAGGGTTCGAGGCGTGGCTCGCGCCGGAGAACATGGACAGCGGGGGCAATCAGAGACGGTCGCTTGAGGACATGATCGGCGAAGCGCGCCGCTGACAGACCGAAGGCCCGCTCAAGCCTTGCGGTTCGGGGCGGGCCTTCGAGCCGATTCGTCACTGTTGGCCCAAGGGCCGTGTGACGCACGACTGTCCACTGGCGACTATATCGGATCGCGCAGGAGACCCCTCGAGCTGGGGGGACGGGATTCGAACCCGTATCTCAACCGATGGACAGTCGTGCATCTTGCCATTAGACGACCCCCCAGTGCCATGCCAGAGGCACGCATGGGCAGCCTACCGACGGCTTGGGACGGGGTGAGGACCTACCGAATGTGCATCCCCGAGATCGCCCGCGAGACCACCAGCTGCTGGATCTCCGCGGTACCCTCGAAGATGTCGTAGATCTTGGCGTCACGGTGCCAGCGCTCGACGGGGAACTCGCGGGCGTAGCCGTTGCCGCCGAGGATCTGCATCGCGCGCTCGGTCACCCAGACGGCCACCTCACCCGCCTTCCACTTGGACATCGAACCCTCGGCGTTCTCGAACGGCACCTGGTTGCGGCCCATCCACGAGGCGCGCCAGACGAGCAGGCGGGCGGCGTCGATCTCGAGCTTCATGCGGGCGAGCGTGAAGGCGATCGCCTGGTTCTCGATGATCTTCTTGCCGAACTGCTCGCGCTCCTTGGCGTACTCCAGCGCGTACTCGTAGGCAGCGCGGGCGATGCCCAGCGCCTGGGAACCAACGGTGGGGCGCGATGACTCGAAGGTCTGCATCGCCGCCTGCGACTTGGCTCGCTTGCCCTCGCGCACGCGCGCGAGGCGTTCGTCGAGCTTCTCCTTGCCGCCGAGCACGTAGCCGGCGGGGACGCGGCAGTCGTCGAGGTAGACGTCGGCGGTGTGCGAGGCGCGCAGGCCGTGCTTGGAGACCTTGGCGCCCTGGGAGATGCCCTTCGTTTCGCTCATCGGCACGACGAAGGCGGCGTGGCCGCGCGAGCCGAGCTCGCGGTCGACGGTGGCGATCACGACGTGCACGTCGGAGATGCCCCCGTTGGTGGCCCACGCCTTCTGGCCGTTGAGCACCCACTCGCCGGCGGCCTCGTCGAACTTCGCGCTCGTGCGGATCGCGGAGACGTCCGAGCCCGCGTTGGGCTCCGAGGAGCAGAAGGCCGCGACCTTGACGTCCTCAACGGAGCCGAAGCAGCGGGGGATCCACTCCCCGATCTGCTCGCCAGAGCCCTGGCCGAAGATCGCGGCGACCGCGAGCGAGGTACCCATGATCGCCATGCCGATGCCGGCGTCGCCCCAGAAGAGCTCCTCGTTGACGATTGGCAGGGTGAGGCCCGCCGGGTCGGCGAAGAACTGGGCGAGCCCTTCGAAGCCGTAGAGGCCGATCTTGGCGGCCTCCTGGATGATCGGCCAGGGAGTGGACTCCTTCTCGTCCCACTCGTGGGCCGCGGGCCGGATGACGTCGGCGGCGAACCCGTGCACCCACTCGCGCACGTCCTTCTGGTCCTGGTTGAGGGCCATCGAGAAGGAGGCCTCCCGGTTGGCCGCGCTGGTGATCGCCTCGACCGCGGCCTCGGCAGCCTCGGTGGGATCGGCAACGGGAGTGGCTGACATCGAAGGAGCTCCTTTTCCGTTCTAAGACAGGTCTTGAGTAGGGATGAATGGATCCGAAGCGGCGATCCCGGACGCCGCTCGCGGCACACGCAGCAGGGAACACCCCTCTGCGAAGACCCTTCAGTTTACCGGAACGAAGCCCGAGGAGGACAGATCTTCGCGGCTTGGATGCCCCTCGCCCTACCTGGTCTGCCAGGCGTCCTCCTCGCGCGTGAGGGCGAGAACCTCCTTGGGGAGCTTCCCGGCGGCGACATCGGCGACGGTCACGCGCTCGAGAACCTTGCGGAGGTTGGCGCGCAGCGCGACCCACACCTGCTGGAGGGACTCCGCCGAGCCGCCGTAGGCGACCTCCTCGGGGCGCTGGCCGCGGACCCCCACGAGGGGCCCTTCGACCGCGCGGATCACGTCCGCGAGCGTCACCTCGGTGGCGGGGTGGGCCAGCCAGTAGCCCCCCTCGGGCCCGCGCTGGCTGCGCACGATCCCGGCGCTGCGCAGCTGGGTGAGGATGTTCTCCAGGAACGAGAGGGGGATGCCCTGGGCCTGGGCGACCTCGTCGACCTTGCGGGGAGCGTCGGAGTCGCTGGCCGCCAGCTCCACGGCGGCCCGCACGGCGTAGTCGGCCTTCGCGGTTACGCGCATGGCGGGATTCTCCCCTAAAACGCGGCGGGACGCCTCGCGGCGACCGGTGTGGGCGGCGGAGGCCCACTGCGCCCGGGAAGCCTGCTCTGCGTTGCTGCGCCGCCGAAGCACCTGCGAGGAGGGGTCCACCCACCCAGTAGCAACCCCGAAGCACCGAAGCGCACGCTCAGAGGGTCAGGTAGCTCGACCTGATGAGGGTGATGCCAGCGTTGGTCGCCACCTTCCACTTCTTCCCCGGAGGGACGATGAACGTGAGGACGACCTTCGTCGTCCCGGTGGCCGCCGCGCTAGTCACGTCTTCAGCGATCACGGTGCCGCCGACCTGCACCTGTACGGCGGTTTCCGTCGTTGTTTTGCAGGACACGGTCAGCATGACCTGCACCGGTTCGGCGGCGGACGGTTCAAATTCGGTGTTCTGCGCGCGTTCGGTCAACCCCCCGTATTCCCCGGCGACAAAGCTCGCGCCTTTTTCGCCTTTGGCCCCGGCTTCGCCTTTTTCGCCTTTTTCGCCTTTGGTGCCCGCCGCGCCTGTCGCACCCGTTTTGCCTTCTTTCCCTTCTTTCCCTTCAGCGCCTTTCGCGCCCGCTTCGCCTTTTTCGCCTTTCGCGCCCGCCGCACCCGTCGCACCGGTTTTGCCTTCTTTTCCTTCTTTGCCTTCTTTGCCTTCCGCGCCTTTCGCGCCGGCTTCGCCTTTTTCGCCTTTTTCGCCTTTGGTGCCCGCCGCGCCTGTCGCACCCGTTTTGCCTTCTTTCCCTTCTTTCCCTTCAGCGCCTTTCGCGCCCGCTTCGCCTTTTTCGCCTTTCGCGCCCGCCGCACCCGTCGCACCGGTTTTGCCTTCTTTTCCTTCTTTGCCTTCTTTGCCTTCCGCGCCGGTCGCGCCTTTGGGGCCTTCTTTGCCTTCTTTACCCTGGGGGCCTTCTTTGCCTTCCGGGCCTACTTCGCCTTTGACACCATGTTCGCCCTGCGGCCCCACTTCGCCTTGCGGACCTTGCGCACCCGTTTCACCCGTCACACCCATCACGCCCTGAGGACCCACCGGCCCCGTAGCACCCACCGCGCCTTCCGGCCCCCGCAGCCCTTCCCTACCTTCTTTACCTTCAGGACCCTGCGCGCCCGTTTCACCCGTCACACCCATCACGCCCTGAGGACCCACCGGCCCCGTAGCACCCACCGCGCCTTCCGGCCCCCGCAGCCCTTCCCTACCTTCTTTACCTTCAGGACCCTGCGCACCCGTTTCACCCGTCACACCCATCACGCCCTGAGGACCCACCGGCCCCGTAGCACCCACCGCGCCTTCCGGCCCCCGCAGCCCTTCCCTACCTTCTTTACCTTCAGGACCCTGCGCACCCGTTTCACCCGTCACACCCATCACGCCCTGAGGACCCACCGGCCCCGTAGCACCCACCGCGCCTTCCGGCCCCCGCGACCCTTCCTTGCCTTCCGGACCCTGCGCGCCAGTTTCGCCTTTGACACCCGCCGCGCCTTGCGGTCCTTCTTTGCCTTGGGGCCCTTCCTTCCCTTCTTTCCCCTGCGGACCTTCCGCGCCGGTTTCGCCTTTGAAGCCGGGTTCGCCTCGCGGCCCTGCTTTGCCTTCCGTGCCCGTCGCGCCCGCTTCGCCTTTGACACCCGCCGCGCCCGCTTCGCCTTTGACACCCGCCGCGCCCGCTTCGCCTTTGGGCCCCGCTTTGCCTTCCGTGCCTTCCGCGCCTTTCGGTCCTGGCTTGCCTTCCTTCCCTTCTTTGCCTTCAGGACCCGCTTCGCCTTTGGCGCCCGTCGCGCCTCGCGGTCCTTCTTTGCCCGCTTTGCCTTCCAGGCCGACCGCCCCTGCGGGTCCTTCCTTGCCTTCTTTGCCTTCCGGCCCTACGACGCCTGCGGGTCCTTGCTTGCCTTCCAGACCCGTCGCGCCCGTTTCGCCTGCGACACCCGTCGCGCCCGCTTCGCCTCGTGGCCCTTCACGGCCTTCCGGCCCCGAAATACCAGCTTCGCCTTTGGCGCCCGCTTCGCCGGCGGGGCCCGCCTTGCCTTCCGCGCCGGTTGCCCCTCGCAGCCCGACCCGGCCTTCCGCGCCCGGTTCCCCTCGGGTACCCCCGGTGCCTGGTCCGCCTCTACGGTTCGTCACGTCCGGATCGCCGCCCCCGGGTGCTCCCTTGCCTTCAGGACCCGGCGCTCCCTGCGGCCCTTCCTTACCCTCCGGGCTCGCTGCGCCCTTGGCGCCCGGAGCGCCTGTTGCGCCTCGGAGTCCTTCCCTGCCTTCCGGTCCTTCCGGGCCCGCCGGACCCGCCGGACCCGCCGGACCCGCGGGCCCGCGCGGACCTCGCGGGTCCGCGGCACCGCGGAGCCGGCCGTCGGATCTCACGCCGCCCGTGCCGCCCGCGCCACCCGTGAGCGCGATGCGCACAGGCGAGCTGTTTTGTTTTTTGGAGTTACTCAGATAGTACGTTGCAGCCAGCACGCCACCGGCCGTGAAGAGCACAACCGCCAACGCGGCGGGGATCGAGCGGTGGATGAGTGCCTTCAACATGAATACCCTGCGAAGCCGACCGGGAGGCCTAACTGCTCCCACGCAAGCCGGTCACCAGAGCGAGGGACCCCAAGCACTTCGACCCGAATCACGTGCGACGTGAGACCTGAATCGAGACTTTCAAGCCCGGGGCGAAAAGGCGACGAGATGTACAAACCGCGGGAGGACGGTAAGCCCTTCCGGCGAAAACGGCGTTCAGCCGAGCCATCGGGTACAGTTGCCACTTGCGACGCACCCGCATGTTTGGCCTCGCCACGGTCGTCCTGGTCGCCCCCTCCCTCGCAGGGTGCGGGAAAAGCGCGTCCACGATGAGGACCCTCACGGTCGAGCACGCCGTCGCCGCGTCGATTCTGGCCCAGCATCACCTCTATGCAACGGTGCGCTGTCCGTCCAAGGTGCCCCAGAAGGCGGGATTTGCCTTTATTTGCACAGCCAGCCTCAACGTGGGAACGTACCCAGTCTCGGTAATTGAGACGAATAGTAAGGGTCACGTCGAGTATCAGAACCAGGAACCGCTGGCCACTCTCAACATCGCGAAAGTTGAGCAGGCGATCAAGCAGTCGATCAGCAGCCAGAGGCATCTCGACTCAACGGTGACGTGCCCGGCCGAGGTCATCCAAAAAAAAGAAATCGTTTTCACATGTACTGCGGTGGCCAACGGCGAGTCGTACCCGTTCGAAGTGACCGAGGTCGATGACGAAGGCCACGTCCGCTACGTAGGGCGCCGATAGCAGCAACGACCACCCTCCCCCAGCCCGCGAGAGCTAGCCCTCTGAACCCGCCGCGGGACCTGGCCTCAGGCGCGTGCCTCGCGCCACATGGCCCACATGCGCGGGCCGCGCGGTAGGCGCAGCTCAGCAGTGACGCGGAAGCCGTGACGGGCGTAGAAGTCGATGTTGCGCTCCTTGGAGGACTCGAGGTAGGCCCCCAAGCCGTCGGCGTCGCACTGCGCCAGCACAGGCTGAAGCACAGCCGAGCCGAGACCCTGCCCCTGGGCGGAGGGGTCGGTGCCGAGCACCGCGAGGTACCAGTGCGGCGGGTGAGGCGGGTGGCGGCGCTCGAGTCCCACGAGCCCGCGAGCGATCAGCGGCGCACGGACGAGCAGGCGGGGGTGCAACAGGCAGCGCGCGAGCTCGGCGTCCTGGCGCAGCGTCGTCCGCCAGCGCGCCGGCGGCGCCCACAGCGCGGCGGTGGCGAGCTCGGACGTGGTCCACACCTCGTGCTCGGGGAGCAGGTGGCGCAGACGAGCCGCGTTGAAGCGCTCGAGCACGCGTGAGCGCAGAGCGTCCGGCCGACACGACCAGGCGGCCACCGGGTCGTCGAGGAACGCCCGCGCAAGCATCTGCGCGAGCGCCGGCGCGTCAGCCGCGGCGGCGCGGCGCGTGGGAGAGGGAGCGGGCACGCACCCCAGGATGACACGACCAAGGGCCGTGTTCGACCTGGCACCCCAACCACCGAAGAGGCTCAGGCCAGCGACCCCTCACCCCCCGAGGCGAGCGCCCCCTCGTGGCAGCCCGCCGCGTCGGGGCTCGCGCCCACAAGGGGACCGCCCGGGCACTCCTCGGCAAGCACAACACGGCGCGGGTTCTGGATCCCCACGGCACCGATGAACCCGCCGAGCAGGACAAGACCCCCAGCGATCCCGACGCCAACGTGGAAGCTCTCGAGCGAGGCGGCGTCGGCGGCGCGCACGACCGCGAGCGCCTGGGCGGGCGGGACCCCCGCAACGGAGGGGCGCCCGAGCGTCAGCCGCCTGGCCTGCGCGACGGCCGCGCGGGCAGACGGGGAGAGCGGCACCCCGGCCAGGTGGCGGTCGAGGGTCGCGCCGAACTGGACCGCGACGACGGCGCCGAGCGCCGCGATGCCGAGCAGCCCCGCCACGCGCGCGACCGCGTTGTTGACGCCCGAGGCGATGCCCGCCTGGCGCTCCTCCACGCCCGCGAGAACCGCCGCGGTCAGGGGCGCCACCGTGAGCGAGAGCCCCAGCGAGAACAGCAGCAGCGCGGGCAGGACCTCCGTGAGGTAGTCCACGTCGACACCCACGCGCAGCAGCGCGAGCAACCCCACGCCGGCGAGCACGGGGCCGAGCCCCATGAACAGGCGCGGCCCGAAGCGGTCCGCCAAGCCCCCAAAACGGCGCGAGAGCGCCAGCATCACCAACGTCACGGGCAGCGTCGCCAGGCCGGACTGAAGCGGCGTGTAGCCGGCGACCTGCTGGAGGAAGAGCACGAGGAAGAAGAACAGCACCGCGAGCCCCGCGTACATCGAGAACGTCTCGACGTTGCCGACCGCGAAGTTGCGCCGCGCGAAGAGGCTCAGCGGCAGCATGGGGTCGCGGGCGCGCGACTCGTGCACGAGAAACGCTACGAACAGCGCCACGCCGGCGAGCAGCGGCCCCCAGACCGCCGGGCTCGACCAGCCCAGGCGCGGCTGCTCGATCAGCGCGAACACGGGTCCCCCGAGACCCAGCGCGCAGAGCAGCGCGCCGAGGTAGTCCACGCGCGGGCCGCCGCGGGCCGGCGCGTCGCGCGGAAGCACCGCGAGGATCAACCCCACGCAGACGACGACGAAGGGCAGGTTGATCAGGAAGATCCAGCGCCACGAGGCGATCCCCAGCAGCACCCCCCCGCCGAGCGGGCCGAGCGCTGTGGCAACCGATCCGAACGCAGTCCAGGAGCCGATCGCAGCGCCGCGCTCAGACTCGGCGAACGTCGCCACGATGACCGCGAGCGAGCTCGGGATCAGCAGCGCGCCCGCGACGCCCTGCAGCGCACGGAAGGCGATCAGAAACCCGATCGTGGGCGCGAGCGCGCAGAGCAGCGAGGCCGCGCCGAAGCCGCCGACGCCGAGCGCAAAGACGCGCCGCTCCCCAAACAGGTCCCCGAGCGAGCCGCCGACGAGGATCAGCGAGCCGAGCGTCAGCAGGTAGGCGTTGGAGATCCACTGCTGGCCCGCGAGCCCACCGCCGAGGCCCCGCTGAATCGTGGGCAGCGCCACGTTGACGACGGTGCCGTCGAGCAGTGCGATGGACGACCCGAGGATGCACGCCGCCAGCGTCAGCTGCTTGACCCGAGCAGCCGAAAGCGAGCTCACCCGCGCACCGCCTGACGGCCCAAGCGGGAGGCAGAGAGGGTCGGTTGCAGGGGGGGATCGTCCGCGCGTGTGAGTACCGCACCGGGCGCGAGCGCGCGGTGCGTCGTGCCCCGCGTCGGCGCGCAGCGCGCAGGCGGCGGCGTACGGCGCCAGCCCACGAGACCGCCGCCACCCGAGACGCAAAGGGCTGTGCCGGCGCGTCGGTGCACGTCAACCAGGGTAGGGCTCAGGACCGGCCGCTGACACGCTGGCCGAGGCCGCGAGGCAGGGACGCCCTCGCGCGCGCACGCCCGGTGAGCCACCCCGACACGTGGACGATCCCGAAGCAGAACCTGAGGTCCCTCAGGCGACCTGTCGATGTCGTCGCGGCCCGTTCGTCTGATACACGACCGTACGAGACCGAGAAGGAGGAAGCAAGTGAAGTACATGTTGATGATCCACCAGGGCACGACCCCGACGCCGCCGTCGCAGGAGTGGGAGCGCCTCACCGACGAGGAGAAGGGCGCGGTGTACGCCGCGTACCGTGCGCTCAACGGAACCCCCGGCGTCACCCCGGGCGTGCGGATGCAGCCCCCCGAGACGGCGACCACCGTGCGGGTCGCAGACGGCCGGACGCTGACGACCGACGGCCCGTTCGCCGAGCTCAAGGAGGCGATCGGCGGGTACCTGTTCTACGAGGCCGACGACCTCGACGTGGCGATCGAGCTGGCCGCGCGGATCCCGGCAGCGCGCATGGGCGGCGCGGTCGAGGTGCGGCCCCTCGTGGAGGGGTAGCGATCCTCGAGCGGACGTTTCGCGAGCAGTGGGGCCGTGTGCTCGCCGCGATGGTGGGCTTCCTCGGCGACGTGGACCTCGCCGAAGAGGCCACGCAGGAGGCGTTTGCGCGCGCCGCCGAGCGGTGGCCGCGTGACGGGCCCCCCGCCAACCCCACCGCGTGGCTGGTGACGACGGCGCGCAACCGGGCGATCGACCGCGTACGCCGCGAGCGCACGCTGGCCGCGAAGACCCGCCTGCTCGCGGCGACCGAGGGGGCGTGGGCGACGGTCGACGTGGCGGGGGACGTCGTGGACGGGGCAGACACGGGGGGGGATGCGGCGTACGCGGGGGGCCCCACGGACGCGCAGGACGCCGCGACGTTCCCAGACGAGCGCCTGGAGCTGCTCTTCACGTGCTGCCACCCGGCGCTCGCCACCGACGCGCAGGTCGCGCTCACGCTGCGCGCGCTCGGCGGCCTGAGCACCGCTGAGATCGCGCGCGCGTTCCTGGTCTCCGAGCCGACTGCGGCCCAGCGGCTGGTGCGGGCGAAGCGCAAGATCCGGGCCGCCGGGATCCCGTTCCGGGTGCCGCCCGACCACCTGCTGCCCGACCGCCTCGCGGCCGTGTTGGCGGTCGTGTACCTGATCTTCAACGAGGGGTACACGGCCCCCGCGACCCGCGGCGAGCTCACGGCCGAGGCGCTGGCGCTCGGGCGGGCGCTCACCGAGCTGATGCCCGACGAGCCGGAGGTGCACGGCCTGCAGGCCCTGATGCTGCTGCACGACGCCCGCCGCGCGGCGCGGTTCACCCCCCCACCGGACTGCGAGGTCGTACTGCTCGCCGACCAGGACCGCGCGCTCTGGGACACCGCGCAGATCGCCGCCGGGCGCGCGGCGCTCGACCGGGCGCTCGCGCTGGGCGGGCGACGGACGAGCGAGGCCCACGGGGCAGGGGCAGAGGCAGGAGCAGGAGCAGGTGTAGGTGCAGGTGCAGGGGCAGGGGCAGGGGCAGGGGCAGCCGGGGTCTACACCCTGCAGGCGGCGGTGGCGTCCCTGCACGCCGCCGAGCCGCGCGACTGGCCCCAGATCGCCGCCCTGTACGGCGAGCTCGCCCGCCTCGCCGACTCCCCGGTGGTCGAGCTGAGCAGGGCCGTCGCGGTCGCCGAGGCGCAGTGCCCCGAGGCGGGCCTCGAAATCGTGGAGCGCCTCGCTCTGCGGGACCGTCCCCTCCAGGACTACCGCTACCTGCACGCGACGCGCGCTGAGCTGCTGCGCCGCGTCGGCCGCACCGAGGAGGCCCGCGAGGCGCACCGCCGCGCGGAGGCGCTGACCCACGACGACGCCGAGCGGCGTCTGCTGCAGCGGCGCCTGGCAGAGCTCGACGCGGCTGCCGGTCCCGCCCGGCAGTGAGCCGGCGGGCGCCCCGCCACCCCCGCGACTAGACTCGCCGCGAGCTCACGAACCGGAGGTGGAAGATGGCCGAGACCCCTACGCTGTACGTCTGCCACGGCGACGACGGCGGCCCGCGGTTGCACCCGTGTCGTCGCGTGCAGGAGGCGCTTCGCGCGGCGGGCGTCGAGTACGACAAGGTGGTTGCCGCCCACGGCAACCCGATCCCCTTCCTGCGCAAAGGCTCGCGGGAGGAGCTGCGCGAGGCGACCGGAGCGACGAAGCTGCCGGCGCTGAAGCTGCCCGACGGGACGGTCCTCACCCACTCCCGTGCGATTCGCTCGTGGATCGCTCAGCAGAGGAGCGCCGCGACGCAGACGTAGACCGATACCCAGAGGGAGACGAGGACGCAGGCAGGCGTACCGACGGCAGAGGTAGACCGACGACGCAGACCCAGACTCCGAGGACGCAGACATGGACCCCCACGACCAGGCCAGAGTCCCACGACGCAGACGTAGACTCCAAGGGTCGTGGGGCACACCGGCGGGACATCTGAGTGGGGGCGCGGGCGTACGGCGCGCGCGACCCGACACACGGGTCGCGGGTACACGGGTGGTGGACACACGGGGTTCAGGCGTGCGGGTCGGACTGCGGCTGCGCTCGTGGCCCTCGCCGCCGTCGGACTGGCGGCCTGCCTGCTCGCCGGCTGCTCGGGGTCGAACGGTCACGGCGAGGCGGGGTCCGGCGGCAGGGCGGGGTCCGGCGGCGGGGCGGGGGGCAGCCCGAGCTGCGAGGGCGCCGCGGCGCTGTGCGGGCGGCACCTGGACGAAGTCGTGTTCGCCGGCACGCACAACTCGTTCGCGGCCTCCGCGGAGCCGGGCTGGCACTTCGCAAATCAGACCTACGGCATCGGGCGCCAGCTCGACGACGGCATCCGGGCGCTGCTGCTCGATGTGCACTTCGGGGTGTACGACCCGGCAACGGGCCGGGTACGAACCGACCTGAGCGCGGAGGGCTCTGACCGCAACAAGGTCGCCACGCAGGTCCCCGCGCGCGCCCTGCGCGTCGCCGACCAGGTCGCCGGCCGCGTGGGGGTGGGGACGCTGAACGGCCCACCCGAGCCCTACCTGTGCCACACCCTGTGCGAGCTCGGAGCCGAGCCGCTGAACCGGGAACTGGAGGTGATCGGGGACTTCCTGAAGCGGCACCCCGACCAGGTGGTGGTCGTGGTCGTCGAGGACTACGTGCCTCCAACGACCATCGAGCAGGCGTTCGAGCGGACGGGGCTCACCCACTACGTCGCCACGCTCGACCGCCAGGCGCCGATGCCGACCCTGGGAGAGCTGATCGCCCGCGGGCAGCGGCTGGTGGTGTTCGCCGAGGAGCAGGGCGACCAGGGCGGGTCACCGGCGTGGTACATGCCCGCGTTCTCGTTCATCCAGGACACCCCGCTCGGAGCCACACGGCCCGATCAGCTGAGCTGCAGGCGCTACCGGGGCGAAGCGGACAGTCCGCTGCTGCTAATCAACGACTGGATCCCCCCGTTCCCGCCGAGCCCCACCTTGAACGCAACCATCGGCCGGGCGCCGTTCCTACGTGGACGCCTCGAGCGCTGCCTGAAGGAGCGCGGGTTCAAGGGCGCGATCGTCGCCGTCGACTTCTACCAACGCACGTCGGTGGTGGACGTCGCGAAGGAGCTCAACCGTGACAGCTGAGCGTTCCTCCCACCGTGCCTGGGGAGCGCCCCCGCCAGTTCCGCTGAACGTCCCCTGCCGGGTCCGCGGAGCACCCCCCAACATGTTCGCTGAACGTCCCCCACCTGGTCCGCAGAGCACCCCCCAGCATGTCCCCTGAACACTCCCCGACCAAGACCGCTGAAGGCTCCTCGGGCTACGCACGGCTGCAGTCCGGAGAGTCCGCGGAGCGTGGTCGGACGGCCCGCCGCCGCACACCGCGGTCGGCTCACGGCGAGTGGGCGCCGGCGCCGGACCGGCCCGATCCCGTCGCGGTGCTCGAAGCCCAGGCGGTCACCCGCGTGCAGGAGCTCGTGCCGATCCGCTACGGGCGGATGTTGGTCTCGCCGTTCACGTTCTACCGCGGCGCGGCGGCCGTGATGGCGGGCGACCTCGCGGCGACGCCAGACTCGGGCATCGTCGTGCAGGCCTGCGGGGACGCCCACATCTCCAACTTCGGCGGGTTTGCGACCCCCGACCGCCGGGTCGTGTTCAGCCCGAACGACTTCGACGAGACGCTTCCCGGCCCGTGGGAGTGGGACGTCAAGCGGATGGCGGCCAGCGCCGAGATCGCCGGGCGCGACGTGGGTCTCCCCGCGGACAGCCGTCGGTGGATCGTCGAGGAGTGCGTGCGCGAGTACCGCGAGGCAGTGCGCGACTTCGCGGGCCGCAGCCACCTCGAGGTCTGGTACGAGCGCCTGACGGCCAGCGAACTGGTCGAGCGCTTCGGCGGGAGACTGAAGGGCAGGGGGCGCATCGAGTTCTCGCGACCGTTCGCCAGGGCGCGTCGTAAGACGAGCCTGCGGGCGGTGCAGAAGTTGACCGAGCGCGTCGAGGGCACGTTGTGCTTCCGGCACGTCCCGTCGCTGCTCGTCCCGATCCGCGAGCTTGTCGGTCCGGTCGACGCGCGCGAGCAGTCGGCGTTCGTGCAGAGGGTGCTGGACCAGTACGCCGCGAGCCTCGACGCCGACCGGGAGTACCTGTTTCGAACGCACCGGTTCGTCGACATGGCGCGCAAGGTGGTCGGCGTCGGCAGCGTCGGCACCCGCGCGTGGGTGTTCCTGCTCGTCGGCCGCGACGGGCAGGATCCGCTCGTGCTGCAGGCCAAGGAGGCGCAGCCCTCGGTGCTCGAGCCGTACCTCGGCGCGAGCGAGTTCGCCAACCACGGCGAGCGGGTGGTGCGCGGCCAGCGCATCTCCCAGGCCGCGAGCGACGTCTTCCTCGGCTGGCAGCGCAGCGTCGGGTTGGACGGCTCCGAACACGACTTCTACGTGCGCCAGCTGTGGGACTGGAAGGCCTCCGCCGACCTTTCGACGCTGAGCGAGCCGGGTCTGCACGCGTACACGCGGGCGTGCGGGTGGTCCCTGGCCCGTGCCCACGCCCGCTCGGGCGACCGCCTCGCGATCGCCGCCTACCTCGGCGCCGGCGTGACGTTCGACCGCGCGATCGCCCGCTTCTCCACCGCGTACGCCGACCAGAACGAGCGCGACCACCAGCGACTCGCCGAGGCCGTCGCCGCCGGCGAGGTTGCTGCCGAGACGGGCGTCTGAGTCAGAGAGCCCGTAGCGCGGTGGTCCAGGTGGCCAGGCCGACAGTCGCGAGGAGCAGGCTGGCGCGCACGGTGGGGTCGGCTCTGCCGTGGGCGCGGAGCTCCAGCAGCGTCGCGGTCAGGTCCGAGAGCTCGCAGCCGAGACTCAGCCCGAGCAGGAGTCGGGTGTTGCGGTTCTGGAGGGCCGCTCGCAGCGTGAGCACGGCGATGCTGACGTGCAGGCCCCCGAACCCGCGGAAGTCCATCCGGCCGTCGGCGTGGCCGCGGGTGTCCGGGGCGAGCCCGTATGCACACATCGCGTCGGGCGCGAACAGCGCCCCCGCGCCGTAAGCGAACCGCGCGAGCGCACCCGCCCCCATCAACGACCGTCCAAACCGCTGCGACGTGGATCGTCCCAACCCCTGCGACGTGGACCGCCCAAACCGCTCCGACGCGCACCCTCCAGACCGCTGCGACACGCTTGCCTCCTCGGGATCAATCTTGGCAGCGTCTAGTTTAGGGGTCGGGCGGGATCTTGTCAACGTCTAGACGCCGCGGTACCCTCCGGGCGTGGCCACACCGGCGCTGCCGAAAGGGCGCTACCACCACGGGGACCTGCGCCGCGCCGTGCTCGACGGCGCCCTGACTGCGATTGCGGCCAACGGCCCGGCAGCGCTGAGCCTGCGCGAGGTCGCCCGGCGTGCCGGCGTCTCGCACGCTGCGCCCGCACACCACTTCGGCGACAAGGCCGGTGTCCTGACGGCCCTCGCCGCCGAGGGCTACACGCTGCTCGCCGCCGCCATGCGCAAGGCGCTCGACGACAGTGGCGGCGAGCTCATGCAGTGCGGGATCGCCTACGTTCGCTTCGCGCTCGAGCACCGCGCGCACTTCGAGGTGATGTTCAGGCCCGAGCTCTACCGCCCCGAGGACCCGGCAGTGGCAACGGCCCGCCAGGCCGCGGCCGAGATCCTGTTCGGAGTCGTTCGTGAGACCCTCGGCGAGGCGAGCGAGGAGGAGGTGTGGGGCGGTGTCCTCGCCGTGTGGTCGTTCACGCACGGCTTCGCCACGCTCACGCTCGACAGCAACTTCGCCGCCGAGCGCAGCGAGGACGCCGAAACCGCAGTGCACGTCGCCGGCGCCGCGGTGGCGCGACTCGCGGCCGCCGGGGCGTTCAGGGTGTAAGGGCCTATCCCGATAGGGGCGTGCTGCCCGATCGGAGATCCCGGGGGATCTGATCGGTGGGAGAGGGAGCGAGCACAAGAGCACTTCAGCGTCGCCCAGTTCGCGTATCTGTGCGATCATTGCGAGATGCGCCTCTTCAATAGACATATTCTCGCAAGCGGAATGCTGGCGGTGACCCTGGTCGCAGCGGTCGGTGCAAGCGCCTCCGCGACATCCACCACCACGAGCGCCTCCGCGACGTCCGCCGTCAAGATCACCAACTGCGTCAAGGCCACCAGCCGTCCCAAGACGCTGACCCTCACCTGTGCGGACGGCAACACCGTCCTCAACGGGCTGCGCTGGTCGAGCTTCGGGGGCGCCAGCGCCCGGGCCACCGGCACGCTGGAGACCAACACCTGCACCCCCAACTGCGCCAGCGGCAAGTTCGTCCGCTACCCGGTCGCCGTGAAGGCCAACGATCCGCGCACCTGCAAGGCCGGCCTGCGCGTGTACAACAAGCTCACGCTGCGCTTCACCAGCCGCGCTCCGTCCTCGGCCGGCAGCCTGAAGCGCTGGACGCTGGGCTGCCCGTATTGAGGCCTCAACTGGTGCGGCGTGTCGCCCGAAGGCGCGCCTGGCGAGCCCAGCGCGCCTCGCGTGCGCGGCACGCGCGTCTTGTTGTGTGCACGTTGTTGGGAGTGCTGGCGGTGGGGTTCTCGGCCGGCAACGGTGTCGCAGCGGGGCGACGCGGCGGCGGTGCGACGGCGCTCGCGACTCACGCTCGGTGCGCGCCACGCGGGCGCGTCCACCTGCACACGTCGGGAGTGGTGCTGTGGTCGACGCACGGGGGAGCGCAGCTGTACGCGTGCGTGCCCGCGACCGGAAGCGTGCATCGACTGGTGAGTGCCGAGCCGTCCTTCTCCTTCGAAGATTTTCTCGCGGCAGGCCATTTCGTGAGCTTCGTGTACCTCGACGGAGCCTCTGTTTACCTCGACGTCTTCGATGCGCTGACCGGCCGAGCCGTACTGGGGCGCTACCTGGGGTGCTCGGGCCCCGACGGGTGCGAAGGCGCAGGGGCGAGCTTCCAACTCTCCTCCGACGGCTGGGTGGCGCTGATCGGCCAACCCCTGCGGGCCACAGACGGCCGCGAAGAGACGGTGGAACTGGACACCGGACCCAACCTCGAGGCTACGCACCAGAAGTCGTGGGACACCAACGGGGTGAGCGTCGAACAAGGCACTGGATCGACACTGCAGTGGTCACCGAGCGGCGACACCTCGTTGTACTCCGTGCCGCTTGGACCCTCGCTGCACGCTCTCGGAAGGAAGGCCCTCGAGTCCGGCGCCGTTCACGCCGTCAGCCCACTCCCGGCGGCCTGCTCACTGTTCACAGCCGCAGAAGTCCAGGCGGTGCTCGGCCAGGTGTCTCAGGCCGCACCGACCGACGCGTGCGCCTACACGACGACCGCCAAGCCGACGAGCACCCTCACACTCACTCTGAACCCCCTCACTCAAACCCAGGCAATCGCCGCCGAGCATCAGGCCTACGGCGAGGTGTCGAGCAGCTCTCCCGGCGGCGAGGTCGGACCCCCGGACTACAACCCTCACCTGTGGAAGGCGGCCTGGGACACCGCGAGTGACGGTCTGAGCCAGACCAGCGAGGTGCGGATCTTCGCCAACCTCGAGCTCACCGCCGAGCTCGTCACCGAAGACCCTCGCAACCACACCGACGATCGGGTCGGACCATCAAAGCTCTGGGGTTCCGATACCGCCACCGAACACGTAGCCGACATCGCGTTCGATCGCCTGGCCGGCGTACCGATCTCCTTCGGACACCGCTGAACAGCCTCGCTCACGCGAGCGCCTCCACACCCAGCTCGCGTTGGACCGCGAGCACCTCGGCCTGCATCGCCTCTGCGAGGGCGAGCAGCGCCGAGCGCGGCCGGACCATCACGGTCAACTCGTCGATCAGCCCGTCCGGGCCGGTGTGCAGGAAGTCGCACCCGTGCAGCTCGCGGTCCCCCACGCGCGCCCTGAACAGCAGCGCGTGGTCACTGGCACCCTCCGCACCAATTTCGCGTTCGTAGCGGAAGTCCTCGAACACACGCAGGACGGCGCGGAGGATCACACCGAGCGCCTCGCGTCCGTGGTAGGGGCGAAACACGACGGGGCTATTGAACACAACCTCTGGCGAGAACAGCTCGAGCACGCGGTCGGTCTCGCCTGTCTCGATTGCGCTGCGAAACGGATGCATGGGACGCGACCTTTCTGGAGAGCTGCGTGAGCGCAGTGACGTCCGGACAAGATAGTCAGATCGAGGCGGCGATCACGCGCACCTCGCTGGACCTACACGCAAGCTAGCGCAACCACCGGCCTCTAGACTCCAACAGCAAGAGCGGGAGCAGCCGCGATCCCGAGAGGGCCTGTTCGAGGTAATCGACGTAGTACCTGAAGGAGGACGTGCCGCAATGAACACCCCACCGATCGTCTCGCGGCAAGAGTGGGAGGCCGCGCGCGAGGAACTGCTGGTGAAGGAGAAGGAGCTGACCCGCGCCCGCGATGCGCTGGCCGCCGAGCGCCGCCGGATGCCGAGGATGGCCGTGGAGAAGCAGTACGCCTTCGAGGGCCCGGATGGCCCGGCGAACCTGCTCGATCTGTTCGAGGGTCGCCGTCAGCTGATCGTCTACCGTTTCTTCTTCGAGCCAGGCGTAACCGGCTGGCCCGAGCACGGCTGCTACGGCTGCTCGTTCCTGGCCGACCAGGTCGCTCACCTCGCTCATCTGAACGCCCGCGACACCACGCTCGCGTTTGTCTCGCGCGCGCCGCAGGCGGACATCGTGCGCTGGAAGGCGCGGATGGGGTGGGAGATCCCCTGGTACACGCTCACGGACGACTTCGACTCGGACTTCGGCGTGGACGAATGGCACGGCACCAACGCCTTCGTCCGCGACGCCGAGGAGATCTTCCGCACCTACTTCGTCGACCAGCGCGGCGACGAAGCAATGGGCAGCACCTGGAGTTACCTCGACCTGACCGCGCTCGGCCGCCAGGAGGAGTGGGAGAGCTCGCCCGAGGGCTACCCGCAGAGTCCGCCCTACAAGTGGTGGAACCTCCACGACCAGTACGGCGAGCCGACGGAGCCCGCGAAGTGACCGACAACGAGACGCTACGCATCGAGCACACCGCACGCACCCAGCCGCACAAGCGCTCGCGTGGGCGCACTCGTGGGAGCACTCGTCATCGCTGCGGCGGCGACCAAGCTCCCGGCCGGTAGCCTAACTGCTGCGGTGGGCACCACCTGGGACGCACTCACGTACGACCGGTCGAGCGAACCACAGCAGGCGTGGGCCTCGGAGGTCCTCGCACGGCTCGAGGGCATCGCGCAGGACGCAACGGTGCTGGACGTCGGCTGCGGCACCGGGCGTGTCACGGAGACGCTGGCGGCACTCGTGCCACGAGGCCGCGTGCTGGCCGTGGACGCCTCAGTGGACATGGTGGCGCTCGCACGCCAGCGGCTTGGCGACCGCGCGGAAGTGTGGTGCCAGGACGCGCTCGACCTCGATCTGGACGAGCCGGTCGATGCGATCGTCTCGACGGCAACGCTGCACTGGGTCACCGACCACGATTCCCTCTGGGCGCGACTGGCCCGGGCGCTGCGGCCGGGCGGCGTACTCGAGGTCCAGTGCGGAGGCGAGGGCAACATCGATCGCGTCCGCGAGGTCATCGACGCAGTCGCCAGCGACGCCCATCCGGAGCTCATCGAGTGGTCTCCCTGGGCTTTCGCGGGGCCTCAGGAGACGGAGCGGCGTCTGCGTGAGGCGGGCTTCACCGAGATCCGGTGCTGGTTGGAGGAGCGCCCAACGTACCCGTCGGATGTGGACGCGTTCGTGCGCACCTCGATCCTTGCAGCGCACCTCGCGCGGCTGCCCGAGGAGCGCAGGGAGCCGTTCGCCGCCGCTGTCGTGGCGGGAGTGCGCCTACCACTGGACTACGTGCGCCTCAACGCCTCCGCCATCCTCAGAGCGGCCTGAAGCGCAGCCAAGGATACCGCCAGGCGCACAGAACGGTCGGCCGGAGCTGGCGCGCCCGCCTTCCGGAGGCCGGTGGGCACTATGCCAGGCCCGGACCGCGACGCGTGCCGGTGCTCGATCTGCCCCACGGGACTCGATCTCCGTGTCCAGCTGTCGCGTGCGGTGCCCTGCACAGACGCTCGCTTCAGCCTACGATGTGTTCTCGCGTCTCCCCCACTCTCTCAAGGAGTCAAGATGTCCAACCAACGCTTTGAGCACGGACCAGCCGATGGCACGTTCGCGCAGGGTGGTGGTGGGGTGATCACGAAGATAAGCTCATCCTCGGTCGGGGAGACGGTGGCTCGCCTTTCGGCAGTGGTGGCAGCGAGGGGGATGAAGGTGTTCGCCGTGATCGATCACAGCGGCGAGGCGAGCGATGTCGGGCTGGACCTGCGGGACACCAAAGTCGTCATGTTCGGGAGCCCGCAGGCGGGAACGCCGGTCATGGTCGCAGTGCCGCTAGCGGCACTGGACTTGCCGCTCAAGGTGCTGATCTGGTCCGACGGGAACCAGACGAATGTCAGCTACACAGCGCCCTTCGCGCTGGCCGCCCGCTACGGGCTGGCCGACGAGTTGGCCGCGAGGCTCGCCGGCATCGACGCGGTGACCGACGCCATCATCGACGGTTAGCCGACAATCGAGGGATGCCGCGTCTTGCCCTCTGCCGCTGACCCAGCTGATGTGCCGGTGGCGCAAGGCGCCAGTAGTGGTGCCGGCGGGCGACCGGACGGTGCAGGCGAGGTAGGGAGCGATCCAGATCCGCGCTTCACGTTTGCCAATGAGCGCACCTACCTGGCGTGGAATCGTACAGCGCTCGCGTTGATCGCGGGAGGACTTGCCGTCGCTCAGTTCGTCAAGGTCGGCGTTGCTGGCGCGCAACTGATCGTGGCGCTGCCGCTCATCGCGCTCGGCGCCTTCATGTCATACGGGAGCTACCGCCACTGGCAGCGCAACGAGCAAGCCCTCCGCCTGGCTCAGTCGCTGCCCGCTTCCGCTCTGCCACGGATCCTTGCCTACGGCGTCGTCGCCTTCGCCCTTGCCGCGGCCGCCTTGGCGCTCGTTCACTTCGCGTCGTGACCGACGAGACGGTCTCGACCATGTTCGCGGGCATCACTACAGCGCCAGACCCGACAACCTCATAGACCCGATGGCCGCATGTGGCTATGAGTGGATGGTGCATCAGCCCCGTTGTGGCAACCGAACCCGTCGTATGCTTGCAGGCATGACGGAGATCGCGAGCGACGCCGCGCAGGGACAGCACGAGCGGCGAGCAGCCGATTCGGTGGCGGTGGTGGAGCGCTTCTTGGACCGTCTTCGCGCTGCGGATACCGACGGCGCGGCAGCACTCCTCGCGGTGAACGTGGCGTACGAAAACAAGGGGCTGCCGACCGTGCACGGCCGTGAGCGTGTGCGCAGGCTGTTTGCAACACTGAACCGGGCGGACACCGGGTTCGAGGTCTACGTGCACGCAATCACCGCGGACGGATCATCCGTTCTGACGGAGCGCACCGACGTGCTGAAGTGGGGCCGGCTGCGCGTCCAGTTCTGGGTCTGCGGGCGCTTCGACGTTCACGAGGGACAGATCGTGGTGTGGCGCGACTACTTCGACCACCTGACCATCCTCGCCGCGACCGTGCGCGGCCTGCTCGGCACGGTTGTCCCCGCGGCACGCGCGCAGCCCCCCTGGTGACCACGGACTCCCAGCCACGGCGTGGGCGACACTCCCGAACGAGGTGTATACTAGCGTCAGTTGAACATTGCGCAACGCCTGCACTCGTGGCGATGCGATAGCGGTACGTCGGCGCGAGGGTCGTCGCAGCGCCACTCAGTGGTTCGCGAGCGGCCAATCCTTGAGCAGTGCGCGGGCGGTTCCGTTGTTGCCGAGGTGGTAGACGGCGACGCCTGCGGCGTGCACCGTGAACGCGTCGAATGGTTCGGCCTCAATTACCTTCAGGTCGTCGAACTTAGCTACGCCGACTGTGAGGTGGGGGAAATAGTTGCCTGCGCCGATTTGGGCGGGCACGTACTTCTCGACCCAGTCGATGATGGTTGGGCTGATCTCTTCGCCGGGGTCGGCCACAACGCCTCAGCGGTGCCTCCTGACTCGACGAAGGGTAAGACCGAGGCGACGAGCTTGGCCTGGAAGTCGAGCACCTTCGGGCTGACCTGTACTTGGAGCACGGTGGGCCCATAGCCGGGGAAGCCCCAGTCGGCGTGCGTGATGTTGGTGACCTCGTAGGAGAGCGACGCCATATCGGTATCCGCCACCGTCTTCTCGACGGCCTCATAGACCCGGTCGAGGTCTGCGGTACGCACATACTGCTGGAGCGTCGTGATGTGCGGCTGGTGGGTGTCGTCCAGAACCCACCCCTCGGGCATGCTCTTGAGCATCCGGGCGTTGACCTCACGGGCGCGCTTGATCGTGGCGTCGTCTGGGTTGATCAGGATGTCGACTGCGGTCAACTCGCTCATGAGATTTGCCCTCTCTAGAAGACGGTGGTCCAGTCGTTCTTCATGCTCGCGACGGTCCAGCCAAGCTCCTTCGCCTTGGTCAGCGACTGCTTGGCACCGTTGGTGTAGGCGAACTCGCGCGCCTCATCGTCATGGTTGACGAGCACTGCGAATTTCGCCGCGCTCAGCATCTCGATGTCCACGTCAGCGTTCCCGCCCGCGAACACGGGGAGCCGGCCGGTCTGAGCGAAGATGTGCTCAGGCTTACCCGGACCGACATCGAGGCTCCCGAGGTACTTGTTCAGCACGCACGATCCTCCCGTTGGTGTAGCTGTACGCAGCGGCGGTGCCGATCACATTCTCCTTATAGATCCCCCAGGTCTCCTCGGCGAACACGCGCATGAAGTCCCGGCCACCACCGGAGCACACGAACACCCGGAACTTGTTCGCCTTGAGGAGGTCGAGCAGCTCGAGCATCGGCTTGTAGACAAGCTCGATGTACGGCACGCCGAGCTTCGGCTGCTTGACGGTCTTGAGCCATTCGCGCACCTGCGCATCGAACTCCTCCGGTGCGGTTCCCGCCCACGAACGAGCAAACGCCGTTAGCAGCGGTTCCACTGCCTTCGGGTCTTGGATAGCCAAGCCTGCGAAGAATGTCGGGTCTTTCTCGATGATCGCCTTATACGGCTGCTTGCCGGCCAGCGACGGGTCCTGCTTGATCTCCTCCGCCCACTTGCGGAACACGAAGTCGAACTGCGGCGGCAGTGGCTGCTCCACCCACAACGTGCCGTCGTTGTCGAACGTGGCGATCCGGTCCGCTACCGCCACGAACCCCGGGCCCGGCTCTGTCGCCGATGTGACAAAGTCAACGATGGCCTGCTTGGTGGCGCCATCGTTCCAGCTTGCGAGCACGTCGCTCACGGGTCGCTCCTTCGTGTGTCAATGTCGGCGATGCCGGGGGGCACGATCTCGCCGCTGTCGATGGCCTGTGAAAGGCGCTGTTTAGCGGCGAGACTCCCCTCGTCGAGAACACCCGAGCCCGCCGCGCGGGCGATCGCGTCACCGCCCCTACCGCGCAGCACAGACGCGCAGCCGACCGCAATCAGCGCACCGGCGATTGGACCCGCGACATACACCCAATAATTTGAGAAGTCACCGCTCACCAGGGCTGGGCCGAAGGACCTAGCCGGGTTCATCGACGTGCCGCTCACGGGCGCCGACCAGAGGCCAGCGAGGGCTATGTACCCGCCGACACCAAGCGCGGCGATGGCCCCGACGTTCTGTGCGGCCGAGGCAGTTCCGAGGATGACGCTGACCAATACCGCTGTGAGAGCGATCTCCATCAGCAGCGCCTGCCAGTTCGCATACCCCGGACCAGGCAGAGTCGCGCCGAGGTGCTGGACATTGCCAAACACCGCGTAAAGGAACAGACACGCCAGCGTCGCGCCGACCAGCTGGATGATGATGTAGCCCGGGACGCGCTTCCACGGGAAGTCTCCGCGCAGCGCGAACGCGAGCGAAACCGCGGGGTTCAGATGGGCGCCGGAGATCGCGCCCATGAAGAGGATGATCCCCAGGACCATCAGCCCCGGCGCGACGACGGCTGCCGAAAGGCTGATCTGACCCTTGCCGTGCAGGATTCCCCCGCCCGCGGCGACCAACACCAGCATGAACGTGCCCAGCAGCTCGGAAAAGAGCCTGCGCCACTCCAAGCGCGGATCATCAAAGTCCTTACGGTCGCCGAACTCCAGCATGAGCAGATGATGCGTGCGAGGCACGAGCGGCAGGACTCCCGCCGCGAGATCCGATCCCGCGCTTGTGCTCGGCGCGACCTCCGCGGGAGCTTGACCCGCGCTCTCGGTCATGAGTCCTTCTCCATCATGCATCCTCCTATCGGCCGGATACACGCTCAGAGCTACACGCGCCAAGCAACAGACTATCGGGATCTTAGCCGAGCCGTTGGCTGACGCTCCGGGAGCGCGTGGCATGAGATCGTCGATCGCGCTGATGTGCAGCCCAACGGCGCACACGAGCAGCGGTCGTCTCGTCTGTGGCAGCCACGCGGTAGCCTGAGTTGCAGTGTTCGCAATCTCACCCATGAAAGGAGCGAGCGATGACTGACGGCTATAACCAGCCGGGCCATCCGCCACCAGGCGACACTCCGCCCTCAGGCGGGGGCCATGGTGATCCGCCACCTTCCGGCGGGACTCCGCCTGCATCCCGTGGCGCTCCGTATCCTGGCCAGGATCCCACCGAGCCGTCGCAGGGTGGCGGAGCCCCGTCTCCCGGGGACGGGCGCTCCGGCGGCCACGGGCTTGCGATCGCCGGCGGCGCGGTACTGGTAATCGCGCTGATCGTGGTGGTCATCCTGCTGGCGTCCAAAGGTGCTTCCAAGACCACATCGACCATCACCAATCAGTCGCTTAGCATCGGGCACACTACGACCGTCGCGCCGGCCACGACCGTCACCCATCAGACGACGGTAACGGCACCGACGACGACCGTCACCGCACCCCCCAAGACGACGACAGTCACCACACCCCCTCCGCCAACCACGCCGACGAGCACACCCGCCAAACCATCGAGCACCGATACCAATCCAGCCCCTTCTAAACCCGCCCCTTAGGCACTCATTACGGCTGCGCCTGAGTGTGGGCCACGCGGTGGCCGCTTCCTCGGCAACCGGCTGGAAACCTCGACGCTGCCCTCCACAGGCACCCACCTGACGCGACCCAGCGTCGTGCGTGGCCTGGAAGCACCCGAACCACCGATGCTCGTGGCCAACACGTCAGGCGACTACCTGATCGTGGGGGTGCCTCGGCAGTCGGGATCCGCCGGTATGTCGAGCATCGTCGCGGTGAGCGGCAGCACGGGTGGTCTCGGGACCGCGCACCTCGTAGCCGAAGGCGAAGTCTCCGCCCACCCACCGCCGGCCGGTATCGACCGCAACGGCGATGCGGTCGTGCTCTGGGACGAAGCCAGCGAGTCCGGCTCACACGGTGTCTTCACCGCAACGCATCACGCCGAACCATGAGCACGAGCGAGCCGACCGCACGGGGACAGGCGCGGGATCTCGCGGTGTTAAGAATTGTAAGACGACGGCACCGACTGAGGGGAGCGCCTGTTCCATCCGTGAAATGGCGAGTAGTCGCTCGCATCCCACGCTTCGCGCAGCCCGGGCTTGCTTAGATCCCAGTCGGGGCGGATCTCGCGGGTCACGGTCCGTAGGTCGTGCGAGAGATCCGCGAAGGAGGGGCGTCCCCAGAACCAGTAGCCGTTGTAGATGCTGTGGATGACCAGCCCAGACTTGAGCACGAGGGTGTGGGGGATCATCGGGTCGTGCTCGGGGTCGGTGTACTCCTGGATTTCGAGGTCCTTCTGGACGGTCCGCTCCGGGTCGGAGAGGAAGGGCCACTGGGCGCCGATCGACGCGCGGAACTCCTGGCTCGCGTGATGGGTGTCGGTCGAGATGGTGGCTATCTTCGTGTAAGCCACTGCGATCTTGGGGTAGTTGGCGGCGAGTTCGAGGTGCTGCTGGTGCTCCTTGGGGCAGTAGTGTCCGCGCGCGAGCGTGAGGATCAGGGGTTCGTCGCCCTGGATCTCGCTGAGCTTTCGAGTAAAGTTCTCATGGTCGGGCAACTCGTAGTCCGGGAAGGTGCCGCCGGGGGTGATGTCGCTGCGCATGATCTGCTCCTGTCTATGGTTGAGGAGTGACGACGACGATGGCCGCCGTCCCGTCCAATCGCGCCCGGTGGTCCACGGTCCGGCCCCCCGGTCCGCGGCACGGGGGTGGACCAGTGGTATCCCGGGCGCCATCGGAGCCTTCGGGTCCACGTTAAGTCTAGTCAACCGCGGGCGCCAGAAAGAATCCTCCATCCAGTCACGGGCCACCCTCGCGGCCGGGAAGGAGCGCGTGCGCTGCGAGCCCTCGTGGTCGTAGAAGCCCACGAAGTAGGACTTGGCGCCGTTCTTGGCGACGTGCAGGCGGACGCGGGCAAAACAGTCACGAATCGACGGCCCTCTTGTGGCTCGAACCCGATGGTGCTCCACCTCTCACGCGGCGGGTTTGATCCGAAGGAGCACCGTTTCCTCCACTATCTGGTCGATGCATACCTCGACTTCCGGGTCGGGTATACGCGCGTGGCCTGATCTCGATGGAGAACCAGCTCGAGATCAATGAGTTCCGCGATAGCGTCGGCGCGCAGTTCCCGTTCCTCTCTGACCCGGAGCGAACGGTGAGGAACGATCTCGACATCGTCGAGTACACGGACCCCGTCCACAACCCGATGGTCCCGCACACGTTCGTGCTCGCCCCTGGGGCTAGAGATCTCCGCGATCTACAATGGCTACTGGTACTGGGGGCGCCCGACGGTCGAAGAGCTGCACCGTGACTTACGCGAGGTCATGCGTAACCTGCGCCCCGACTTCGATCTGGGCGCACCAGGGCTGCGCGAGGCCTGGGATCGCGGCGAGCGCGAGCAGTTCCTGGTGAGTCCAGTCGAAGGAGAAACGATTCGCTACACCGAGGGGACTGAGGTGGGAGTGAAGCGATGAGCGATGGTCAGCGTCGTCAAGCCCATCCGGGCGAAGGGCCCGACCGAAGAGGTGCCTCCGACCAGGGCCGGGAACGATCAGGCCCCACCGGTCAATGACCGTGCCTCTGTAGGGCCGACTACGAGGTCGTGAAGGTCGCCGCCCACCTCGAGTCGACCCGACTGTTCAATCCCGCCGGCCTTCACCGGCTCGAAATCGTTGCATCGCGCATCGCGCCTGTGCGTGCTCTGGTCCGATCCTCGGTCGCTGCTCGGGCGTTGGCGCCGGCACCGCCTTTCCGTTCTGAGGAGCGCAGTCGGGTGTCGCTGCAAGACTGTATCCTCACGGTCAGTGTCCTGCGCTTTGGCCGCCGTCGATGTGCAGGATCTCGCCGGTCACGAAGGGCGCCGACTCGAGATATAGGACTCCACCGACCACGTCCTCGATCTCGCCGACTCGGCCGATGGGGTGCAACACGCCCATCCCCGCGTAGGAGCTCTCGTCGTGTAGCGGCGTTTTGATGACGCCGAGCGAAACGGCATTTACCCGTAGGCCGCGTGAGGCGTACTCGATCGCGAGCGACCGGGTGACCGCGACCAGGCCGCCCTTGGTCAGCGTTTGCAGCGCGGCTGGTCTGCTGCTGTCCGGCTGCTCGACGAGTGACGTTGAGACATTGACCACGTGCCCACGGCCCTGGTCGAGCATCTGTTTGACCGCGCGCGTCGTCATGTGAAAGAAGCCAGCCACGTTGACGGCGATCAGGGCGTTGAAGTCCTCGAGGGTGTAGTCCGTGAAGGGCTTACCGATGTAGATCCCCGCGTTGTTGACGAGAGTGTCTATGCGGCCGAAGTGCTCGACAGCCGCCTGCACGATGCGCTGCGCCGTGTCAGGGTCGGCGATGTCGCCCTCGACTGTCACGATGCCGGGGTCCTCCGAAGTCCCGATCGATCGAGCAGCCGCGATCACCGCATACCCGTGCTCACGGTAAGCCCTCGCGAGACCTGCGCCGATGCCCTGCGAGGCGCCGGTGATGATCGCGACCCGCTCCTCGTCGTGCTCAGGCGGCGGGATCACTCGACGAGGTAGGTCTCGTAGATCACGCCGTCGGCCTGGCGGGCGCCGACGCTGATGAACACGCCCTCGTTCAGCCAGTCGAGCTGGGGAGCCGCCGTCTCGATCTGGGTAGAGGTGCGGAATGTGTACTCGCTTGCGTCGACGTCCTCTCCGCGCCCGAGCCGGGCGAGCACCTCGGCGCTACCGTGGCGGATTCCCCGCGACTGGACGTAGAGCAGATCGCCGTCGTCGGTTTGCAGCGTGTAGCGGATGTCCGCGAATGAAGTGCCATCCGGCAAAACGATCTGCCAGTCCGCGCTGGCGCCCGGGAGCAGCTTGCCGCTGATCTCCGGACCGGTGAACGTCCCGCCGGTCTGGGGCACGATCCGTCGGTGGCCCTGCGCGACCTCGCCGAGATCCAGTGGTTCACCGAGGGTCACCTCCAGGCGGTAGACCTTCCTGAGGCGAGGGTCCGGAAGCTGACCACTCATGGTCATGCTGCTCATGTTGGCACCTGCGGGTCGGGTTCGGTTTCTGGCATCGATCCAGGGTCGTGCGGGTGCCTGGCGACGCGGCCGCCGAGCGGGTTCGCTCGCGAGCGCCCCGGACTCGCCACGTGCCCGCCCGGGAGAGCCTTGACATCTGCTGGGATGAGGTGGAGAGTATGGGCCACCCGACGGGAGCGTCCTCGGTCGAAGAACGGCCCTGGGGGCGACCAGGAAAGGGAGTTCGTGCCGATAGCCCTTTCGCAGCGCACTCACAGCCTCGGCCTCCTCGCCGTCGCCGCCCTCGCGCTGTGCGGTGCGGTGCGGTGCGAATACGGTGCCGCGTTGCGGCGACGTCAACCGATGGAGGCGATATGAGCAGTGTCGAGGTGAGTAGCGAAAGCGTGGCCGGTACCCCGCCGGTGAACACCGGGGAGTTCAGGCTCGAGGTCGTGGTCTTGCCGGTCTCGGACGTCGACCGGGCGAAGGAGTTCTACGGAGGCCTCGGTTGGAGGCTCGACGCCGACGTTGCGCGCGGCGTGAGCCTCCGTTTGGTTCAGTTCACGCCTCCGGGCTCCGCGTGCTCGATCCAATTTGGCACGAACATCGCGTCGGGCGCGTCCGGCTCGGCCCAGAGCCTGTACCTGGCCGTCCCCGACATCGAAGCTGCGCGTGAGGAGCTGCTCGCCCACGGCGTGGAGGTGAGCGAGGTGTTCCACGAGGCGGCCCCGGGTGCTCGCTTCCACGAGGCCGGGCGTGAGTCTGGGCCGGCGCCCGACCGCGGCACCTACGGCTCCTTCGCGACGTTCAGCGATCCGGATGGCAACGGCTGGCTGCTCCAGGAGATCACCACGCGTCTGCCGGGTCGCTGAGAGGAGAGGCTGATGGCCACGACATACGAGTCCGTGGAAGATCTCGCGGACGCGCTCAGGCGGGCGGCCGCGGCGCACGGCGAGCACGAGGAGCGAACCGGCCAGGCGGACCCGGACTGGCGGGACTGGTATGCGCTCTACATGGTGCGCGAGCGCGCCGGTGAGGAGCTGCCGACATGAGCAGCGACTATGACGTGATCGTGCTCGGTGGCGGCTCCCCGGGCGAGCACTGTGCGAGTGCGCTGGCGGAGGGGGGTCTGCGGGTGGCGGTCGTGGAGCGCGAGCTCGTAGGAGGGGAGTGCTCCTACTGGGCCTGCATTCCCTCGAAGACGCTGCTGCGGCCGGGCGAGGCGGTCCATGGGGCGCGCGAGGCCGCCGCGACCGCGGAAGTGGATGTCGAGGCGGCGCTCGCCTGGCGTGACTTCATGGTCTCCGACTACTCCGACGCCGGCCAGGAGCGCTTCCTTGCCGATCGGGGCATCGAGCTGCTGCGCGGCAGCGGGCGGCTCGCGGGCCCTGGGGTCGTGGAGGTCGACGGTGTGCGTCACACCGCGGACCACGTGGTTCTCGCGAACGGTGCCGATCCGGTCGTGCCGCCCGTGCCTGGCTTGCGCGATCTGGACGGCGTTTGGAGCAACCGTGAGGTGACGTCCATGAAGGCCGTTCCCCGCCGTCTGCTGATCCTCGGTGGCGGCCCGGTCGGCGTGGAGATGGCGCAGGCCGTGCGTCGGCTCGGCGGCGAGGTGGCGGTGATCGATATGGCCGAGCACGTGCTCGGGCGGGAGCCCGCGCCGCTCGGTGAGGCGCTCGGCCAGGTTCTGCGCAGTGAGGGCATCGAGCTCGTCCTGTCCGCGAACGCGAGCGCGGCACGACGCGAGGGCGAGGACTACGTCGTCGAGATCGACGACGGGCGCGAGCTGCGCGGTGAGAAGCTGCTCGTCGCCACTGGCCGGCGTCCGCGGGTGCTTGGGCTGGGCCTGGAGACCGTCGGTGTCGAGGCCGACGCGCACGGAGTTCCAGTCGATGCGCACCTGCGGGCGGCGGCGAACGTGTGGGCGATCGGCGACGTAAACGGGCGGTGGCCGCTTACCCACGTCGGCAAGTACGAGGGCGAGGTGGTCGCCGCGAACATCCTCGGCGAGCCGCGAAAGGCCAACTACGAGGCCGTTCCCCGGGTCGTCTACACCGACCCGCAAGCCGCGGCGGTGGGCGCTTCCGCCGGGCGCTTCAGCGCCATGGTCCCGCTGTCGGAGGTGGCGAAGACCGCGACCTACACGCGCGCCTATCCCGACAGCAACGGCTTCCTGACGCTGCTCAGCGATGGCGAGCGGCTCACGGGCGCTTACGCGCTCGGCCCCGAGGCGGGCGAGTGGCTGCAGCAGGCCACGCTCGCGATCCGCGCCCAGGTCCCACTCGGCGTTCTGACGGACACGATCCAGCCGTTCCCGACGTTCTCGGAGATCTACGTTGGTGCGCTGAAGGCACTCCGCGGCGAGGTCACGGCAGCGTCCAAGGTGGTCGGCGCGGGACCACCGATGGCAAGCTGACGGAGGGAGAGACGCTGAGAACCCCAACGGCCCGACCACCGACCAGGTTCATCGCGAGTACGGCTGATGGCGACTTAACCTCATGATCCCGCATACCCTCGTGCTCAAGCCGGGACTCATCATCCACAGTGTCTACAACGGCTACTGGTTCTGGGGCAGACCGTCGATCGAGGACCTTCGTCACGACCCAGAGGTGACACGCGAGATCCGGCGACTGGGATCTGGCTGCGCCCCGTCGCCGTGAGGCGTGGCACGCGGGCGACCGCTCGGCCGGTTCAGGGCGACCGTCGAGCGCGTTGACGACGGCCAGCAAATGCTCGCTCGCGCAGGGCGAGGCGGAAGCGTACGCCTCACCGCGCCTCAGACTCCGGCCCTCGGGCGGGAGCGCTCAGGGGCTCCCGCCCTTTCGGGGTCGCAGCCTCAGAGGCGTAGGCCGGCGGTGGCGGACATCATCGGTGCCCGTCTTGTGTGGACGGCGGCGATGATCTCCTCGGTATCGATGCCTTGGAGGTAGATCGATGTCGTTCCCAGGTTGGCATGGCCGAGCTGGCGTTGGATGATGTTCAGCGGTACGCCCTCCCGCGCGAGCTCCAGGGCGTGGGCATGACGTAGCTGGTGTGGCGCGAACCGGCGTCGCACCCCATGCCTGGCTGGCGAGCCGACGAAGCTCGACGCGCACGGCAGCACTCGACCATGGGCGTCCACGGGTCGGACCGTCGATGACGCAGAACAGTGGCCCGACAGGCAGATCGCGACAGGAGGTCAGCCAGGGGCGCAGCTGTTCCCATCCCCAGGCGTCCATCCCGATCTCGCGGCGGCGGCCGCCCTTGCCGTGGCACACGAGCAGCGATCCACGCCGCGGATCAAGGTCGGGCTCGGCCAGCGCGAGCGCCTCCTGGATGCGCAGCCCACCACGCCAGAGCACAACAATCAACGCATGCAACCGCCAGCCGTGGCGATTATCGCCCGCATGGCGCATCACGGCGATGATCTCCTCCACTGTCGGCGGGTCCGCCGGATAGCGCATCCCCTTGTTGCGAGGCGGACGGCCGGCGTGGAAGCCGGGCAGGGTCGCGGGTGAGCGACGCCGCCCAGCAGAATCGAGAACAGCGGAACATCATGGGATCCTCCTTGGGATCGAACAGCGGGTAGTTCTCGCTGCTCTACCAGCCACCCGACAACTCCAGGCATGCGTCTGCCGATCCAGTTCTCGTCGTGTAGCCGACGAGCGACTGTGGACTACCCCAATCGTACGGGTCGCGTCTCATGAGCCGGGGGATTTGAGGTTGCGGGCGTAGCCTCCGCTTTGTCCTGAGAAGACCAAGCGATGGAGGTACGCCCGCATGGAGAAGGTAGCCCCGAGCGAGAGGTTCCGCTCTGAACTGGATGAGGTGTTGGCCGGTGTTGGCGGCGAGGAGGATCCGATCGAGACGGTCGGCAGGCTGGGTGCCCGGCTGATTCTGCAGCAGGCGCTGGAGGATGAGGTCACCGGGTTCCTCGGCCGCGGCCGGTATGAGCGCGCCGGGGAGACGGTCAGTCACCGCAACGGCTATGAGCCAAAGACGGTGAAGACGACGAGTGGGGCGATGCGCCTGGAGCGCCCGAGGATTCGTGACGCGAAGAGGCTCGGGTTCGAGAGCCGGATCCTGGGCAAGGGCGTCGCCTGCACTCACGCTTTGGAGTCGCTGGTGATCAGCGGTTTCCTGCGGGGCCTCTCGACACGGGATGTGGAGGCTGCGTTGGAGGAGGTCTTCGAGGAGCCGATCGCGTCGAAGTCGACGGTCTCGCGGATCTGTGAGGACACCCGGGGGCGCTACCGGCAGTGGTGCCGTCGGCGCCCTGCCCGTCAACTCCTTCATCCATCCCGCTGGCCTGCCCATACACACCTCCACAATCAAGGTGTTGCGACGACCAGTTGAGCCCAAGCTGCACCCCCTGGTCGGAGTGGATGATTCCGCCCTCCCTTGGCGCTCTCCTGCTCAACGCCATGCCGAGCGCGTTGGTGACCAAGAGCCCGGTCTGGCGGCTATCGATCGACCAGCCAACGACCATGCGTGAGAACGCGTCAATCACCGCACAGCAGTAGATCTTGCCCTCCCTCGTGGGGTGCTCGGTGATGTCGGTCATCCACAGCCGGTCAGGGCCCTCGGCGCTGAAGCGCCTGCGCACGAGATCCAGCGAGCTGGCCTTGCCGATCCTCGCGCCCCGGGGCAGCCGGCGTTTCGGTAGCCCGTAGATCCCCAGGCGTCTCATGAGCAGGTGCACCTGGCCCTTGCCGACGTTGATACCGCGGCCGTATCTGAGCTCGGCGGTAACGCGCAGCGTGCCGTAGGTGCCGCCAGAGTCCTTGTGGACTTGCGCGATCTCACCGGCAAGCCAGGCATGTCTGAGTGTCCGAGGGGACGGCGGGCGCACCTTCCAGTCGTAGTAGCCCGAGACCGACACGCCGAGCATCAGACAGGCCCGCTGCACATCGAAGCCCTGCCCGGTCAGGGAAGCGATCACCGGGAAGAGGCTTTTGGGGGCAGGTTCTGCTCCAGAAACACCTCGTTGACCTTCCTGGAGACCGCCAGTTCGGTCTCGAGCTGGCGAATCCGCCTCTTCGCAGCTGCGAGCTCCATCTGCCCCTCAGTGCTCAACCCTGGCGCCTCACCGCGGTTGATGCGCTCCTGCTTCAGCCAGCCATAGATCACGGCCTCGCTCATCCCGAACGTCTCGGCCAGCTGCGCGACCCGTGTGCCGGAGCGGGCGAGCTCCACCACCTGCTTGCGCACCTCGACTGGATACCTACTCGGCATTGCTTCCTCCTCGCTAAACACCGGAGGATTCCAGAAACACGACTCCGCTAAACCGAGGTCAGATCACACGGCGCTGACGCGGTAGACGCGCCGTCCGCGCAGCAGGAACACGTCCTCCTGCTCGGGGCCGTCGGGATTGACCCAGGTCAGGTTGCGCGCCTGCGGCGGCGAGAGCGCCGGCCGCTGCGCGCCCGCGCGATGGCAGTCCGTGCTCGCGGCCTCCTCGAAGAACTCGCGCGCCTGGCGCACTCCGGGGAACATGAGGGCGTCGGCCGGAGCCTGTCAAGTCGTTTGAGACACTTGGTCGTTGAATTTAGTGTGCAACCTCCTCTGTGGGCGGTTTGTTGATCCAGACGGCGGTTGGTAGCGCTGGTGGCCGGGGTGGCCGGCGGACAAATCGCTCGGGTGTCGTCGCGTAGGCGGCTCGCAGGACGCGCTGACGTTCGGCGTGGAGCGCCTTTGCGTGGCCGTGGTGGATAGCGGCGGGGGTCATCAGGCCGATCCCGGAGTGGCGGTGCTGGTGGTTGTACCAGTCGAAGAACGTACGGCAGAACGCGCGGGCGTGTTCGATGTTCTGGAAGCGGTCAGGGAACTCGGGGCGGTACTTCAGCGTCTTGAAGTGTGCCTCGGAGAAGGGGTTATCTGTCGAGGTGTAGGGCCGGTTATGCGACCGCAGCACGCCGAGGTCGGCGAGGAGGAACGCGACTGGCTTGCTGGTCATCGCTGGCCCGCGATCGGCGTGCACGGTCAGCTGCTCGCGTGCGATCTTTTGCTGCTCTGCGGCTTGGCCGATCAGCGCCTTGGCGATCTGTGCGTTCTCGCGGTGCTGGACGGTCCAGCCGACGGCGTAGCAGCTGAACACGTCGAGGATCACATACAGGTAGAAGTACGTCCACTTCGCCGGGCCCTTCAGCTTCGAGATATCCCACGACCACAGCTCGTTCGGGCGCTCCGCGAGCAGTTCCGGCTTGGCGTAGGCCGGGTGCGCGAGCTGCTTGCGGCGCTCACGCACGCCACCGTGACGGGCCGCGAGCAGCCGGTAGAACGTGCGCTCGGACGCGAGATAACGACCCTCATCGAGCAATGTCGCCCAGGCCTGCGCGGGCGAGCAATCCACGAACCGCTCGGAGTGCAACACGTCCAGGACGGCCTGGCGCTCGAGCTCTGACAGCGCCCGCGCCGGGACGGCCCGCGGCCGGGCCGGCCTGGGCTCCCCGGTGGACGCCTGCGGCGGTAGATCGTCGCCGGGACCCGCCCAGCGCACGGCACGCTGGGCGGGTCCCGACGATCAGGGAGAGCTCCTCAACAGTCTGCTCGATCATCGCTCGGTGCTCCCGTTCGGAGTCGCGCCCCTGGGCTCGAGCAACTCGCCCAGCAGCGCGGAGACGTTTCCCTGCACCTCGATCACCTTGCGCGCCTTCTCCAGCTCCCCCTCAGCGCGCTCGGCACGCTTGCGCAGCTTCGCGTTCTCCGCCTCCAACGGGTTCGGCGGCTTGCGCCCCCGCGGACGTGAGAGCGCCTGCAGAGACCCCGCGTCGCGCTGCTTACGCCACTCGCTCAACAACGACGAATAAAGGCCCTCACGACGCAACAACACGCCGACCTCACCCGGCGCCGAGCACCCGTCAGCCTCGCGCAGGATCTGAAGCTTGTACTCAGCCGAAAACCGCCGCCGCACCGGCCGGTCGACCAACTCGGGGCCGGGGACCCCCCGCGGCGCGGCGCGCCCATCGCTCTCTGAATCCAACATCGTGTCGTGCTCCATCTCGCCCCAAGAACTCAGTAATAACGCGGTCACGAGCGTCTCACACGACATTGGCAGAAAGGGGACGGCGACGTTGTAGTCCCGTGTCCACCACCGCATCCCGTACCCCGCCGGCCACAGCCCATCCGCCAAGCGCGAGGCGCACAGCCGCTGCGGCGAGTCATCCGACCACACGTCTTCGGGAGCCACGATACCCGCGGCATACCGGCGGCCGCCGGAGCTCCCGAACACCGCTAACAGGCCAGCGCGCAGTGCGATCAGTTCGCCGACATCGGCGCCGGCCGTCGCGGGCAACCCGTGGGGAACACACCACGTCGATGCTCCCTGAGCGCTCCCGCCACCGCCAATCCCGACGGCGCCCAGGAGGCTGGTCCTCGTGCCCAACAGCAGGAGGATCGCCCCACCCAGGCACGCCAGCAGCACCGCCAGACGGACCCGCTGAGCCGCCCACCACGCCACCGGCGGCGTGTCTCGATCGTGCTCCACACCTCACTATCGAGCAGCAGCACACCGCGCTTGAGACTTTCCCAGAGGCGCGAAACCTCGCGTGTGCCTCGAGGACGATATGCCCCGCCCATTCACGCAAAGAGCTCTTCGCCGATGAACCCGCCGGGTCGCGCTCCGGGCGGGCAGGCGAAGGTCGCGCTCGAGGTATGCAGGGTGTGTCGGTTGAGCGCGTCGGAGGCCGCCAGGTGTCGTTGCAGGGGGATGAACTGCCGGCTGGGGCTGCGTTGGAAGGCGATGAAGAAGAGGCCCGCGTCGATCTCGCCGCTGCCGGGTTCCACGGCTTCGCTGTAGGAGTAGCCGCGCCGTAGGATGCGCTGCCCATTGTTGTTCTGGGGGCTGGCGAGGCGAATGTGCGCGTCGGCGGGGATCAGCAGTTCGCCGTTTGGGCCCGTCGCCTGAAGATCGACAGAGTCGTACTCGCTTCGGCTGCCCAGCGGGGCGCCGCTGAGCTTCTCGCGGCCAATCACTCGCTGCTGGTCTTCGAGGGTGGTGGTGTCCCATACGTCGAAGAGGATCTTGATGCGCCGTACGATGAGATAGGTCCCGCCCGTCATCCACTCCGGCCCGTCGCCGGGCTGGACCCACACGAAGTCGTTCATCGCGCCGGTCTCCTCCGCGCGGATGTCGTCGGTGCCGTCCTTGAAGCCCAGCAGGTTCCTTGGGGTGCCCTGGGAGCGACTGGTGGAGGAGGTCCGCCCGAAACCCTGCTGGGTGTAGCGTAGTGTCGCCGCGCTGCTCGCTATCCGCGAGAGGACATGGATCGCGTGAAACGCGACCTGGGGGTCATCCGCGCACGCCTGCACGCACAGATCCCCGCCCGAACTTTCCGGGTCAAGGTCCTCGCCTTGAAACGACGGGAGCGGCTGCAGCTCCGCTGGCCTCAGATGCGCGAGGCCGAACCGGTTGGTGCCATCCGAGCCGAACAGGCTCGGGCCTACGCCGATCGTGATTGTCAATCGCGATGGTCCCAGGCCGATCGCCTCCCCTGTATCGACCGGCGGTTCATCCGCCGCCTGAGCGACAGGTTGGTAAGGCTCCCCGGTTGTCAGCCATGCGGCAGCGGCCGTCCACTGTTCAAGAACACTCCGCAAGTCATCGGCTGCGTCACTCGTGACATCGAACGCTGCGAAGTGCAGGTAGTCCTGCGCAGGCGTGGCGACCCCGGCCTGATGAGATCCGAAGAACGGCACCACCTCGACAGGCGGTCCGCCTGCCGGTTGGGCGGCGCGCGTCCCATGCGACGGTTTGGTCAGGATGTGATCGACCCCGACGCCGACTCCCACCAGAGCCGCACCCCTAATCACCTCGCGGCGCGTACTCCCTCGTCCGCTCCGACCCGCGGCCCGCTCGCTCGTATGATCGCCCTGAGCTCTCAACCTACCTCCACACAATGCACCGCACAGCGGTCACCGCGAAGCACGGTACACCACCTGTGCCGCAATCGCACACACAACCAGAAAGACAAGGCCCGGCACCACCCCGAACTGATGCGTTACCCAGCCACTGGCGCCCACGATCACCCACGCCACTACATGCCAGCCCCAGCCCGCCCAACGCAGCATGGGTGATTGATAGCACATGCTACCCCGTCCGTCCATGCAGTTCGTCAAACGATGCATGAGGATTGGCCGCTTGCACGGCTTTAGTGAGCGGCGCCCGATGCCGATACTAACCGCATGAGCAGTTGTCTGCTTCGGCTTGGAGCAGGGTTGAGCGCTATCCTGCTCGCCGCCGGTCTGCTTGTCGGATGTGGTCACATCGCCGCTTCGGGTGTCGGCTTGACCCCACCAACGTCGGGGCCGATAACCAAGGCACGAGCCGTAGCGTACGCGCACGCCGTCAATCTGCAAAGTGGCGATCTGCCACAGTTCACTAGCACTGGGAGCGAAACAGAAGCCTCCAGGCCGGATCGATACGACCTGGAATACATTCGCTGCCGTGGTGGCATCAACCATGCCCCCCGGATCGCAAAGATCTCCTCACCAGAATTCTCCGCTGGGAGCACCTTTTACGGCAAGATTGTGCAATCTGTCGTAGAAGTGTGGCCGACGCCAGCCATTGTCGCCCTCAACCAGACGGAGTCCCATAGTACCCGCGGCCGAGCATGCTTCGTCCGTATCCTCAAAGCCCTCCATAGAAAGATCAATCGCGAACGTAAAGGGCGAAGGCAAATCGGGCCATTCACGATCACGACTGTGCCGTACCCATTGCCTGGGGTCAGCCATGGTTACCTAACGAAGCTCAACGAAACGCGGTTGCTCCGCACTGGAGCGATCCGTGCTCACATCTACCGCGACACCTTTGGTTTCATCACCGGCCCGGCCGAAATCGAACTTGAAGCTATCGGTATCGGCCATCCCGTTCCAGCTCTAATAGAGCAGAAAGCGTTGGAGTTGCTACTGCGTCGCGCGACAGCGAACGCCATCTATTTGCGGTAGGAGTATGAGTAGACAGATAGCCGCGTTATCGAAGCCCAGGGCCCTTGTTTTTTTCTTGGTTCCCGGAACCTTCTTCTTGATGTTCCGGAGGAAAAGCCTTTTGGCAAACTCCTTGGAGCACCTTGCCCCCTATAATGGTTGTCACAGGACCGCCCGGAGTTGGGACGAATACTGATCCCAATTCACAAAGCGCTGTTTCGACACTCCTCGGGACTTCGGCTGGTGCACACGATCCGGCAGCTTCTTCACTACTGTCTTCATAGATTTTTTGTTCTGCTTCACATAGTTTCCTTGGTGCCGTTTCCAGAGAGTTGTATTCTTCTGATTTTGTGCCCAGCAGATCGGTCGCGTTCACCGGGTCGTCGCCAGTATACTTGTACAGATTTGATCCCTCGGCTTGGCCTAGGGGGTCTTGACTAATGAAGCGGGCGGCGGCTGGGCTGTAGTAGCGGGCACGGTCGTAGTAGAGGCCGTCGCCGTCGTTTTCCTGGCCGGCGTATTGCATGGTGTTTTCGCTTGCGGTGCCTTCTTTAGTGGTGGTGCCGAAGGGGTCGTATGTGTAGGTGGTTTCGACGCTTCCACTGCTGTTAGCCAGAGCGATCGTGCTGCCGAGCTGGTCGGTGAGCAGGTTTTCGGTGGCTTTGCTCGTGGTGCGAGCGAACACCTTGCTCGGCAGTACGCCGGTGAGCATGTTGGCTGTGACTTTGCCGGACTGGATTTCCTGGACGACGTTCGGGCCGTCGTAGAGGAGTTCGGTCGTGGTGCCATTGAGCGTGCGGGTGGTGCGTTGCCCGAAGGGGCTGTAGCCGAAGCTGGCTTTGGTCCCGCCGGTGATGCTGGCGAGCTGATTGCGCGCGTTCCATGTGTATTCGTTGGTGCCGTCGGATGTGAGATTGCCATTGGCGTCGTAGCTGAATTTTTTGCTTCCCCGTTCGGTCTGCTCGTTGTCCGCATTGTATTTCGCCGAGCTGAACGCTTCTGGGAGCGCGGTGCGGGCGTAGCTGCCCCACATGGCTTCCTTGCGGCCGTCAAGATTGTAGCTGTAGTCCAGTTCGCCGAGCGTGGTCGAGCCTTTTTTGTAGGCGATCGACGTGAGCTCATTTGCTTCGTCGTAGCCGTACTGCTCTTCGATGCCGTCGGGCAGCCTCGTGTTGGTCGGCAAGTTGTCTTCGTTGTAGGCGAAGGAGACGGCCTGTGTGCCGCGTTTGAGTTCTTTTAGTCGGTTTGCTTCGTCATAGGTATATTTGAGCGCTTCCTGGCCAGGTACGGTCATGCTGGTCCTTCTGTTCGCTTCATCGTATTCGTATTTGACCGTGCCCTGAGGTGTGTCGAGCGACTTCAGGCGGTTAAGTTCGTCGTATTCAGGGGTATACGTGCCGCTCGCGCTGTCTACGACCTTCGTGAGTCGGTTGCCGTTGTCGTATTCATATTTGACCGTGCTTTCCGCCGTTTCGCCGGAGACACCGTACTTCGCTTCAGTGAGGCGGTTCAGTGCATCGTAGGTGAACTTGTCGACCCTGCCGCGACGGTCGGTGAGTTCGACCAGGTTGCCGTTGGTGTCGTACACCGCTGTAATTTTCTTTTCAAGCGGATCAGTTTCGCTTTCCAGCAGGTCCATTTTGGTGTAGGAGTAACTGCTCTTGTGTTTCAGGGGGTCGGTGATCGTTGTAAGGTTCCCATCCGCGTCGTATTCGTAGGAGGTCGCGTTCCCGGCCGGGTCGGTCATCTTCGTGACCTGGTTGTCGTTGTTGTATTCGTAGGTCGTGCGCTGCCCTCCTGGCAGCGTGGTCGCGAGGACCCGGCCCGCGGCGTCGACGAACTGTTTGGTGGTCCGGCCGAGCGGGTCGGTCAGGGCGGTCAGGGCGCCGTCTTCGTAGGTGATCGTCGTTTTCTTGCCGAGCGGGTTGGTGATGATCGTCGGCTGCCCGTCGCTGTTGTATTCGTAGCGGGTGGTATGCCCGAGCGCGTCCTTGGTCGCGGCCAACTCTCCCTGAACGTTGTATTCGTAGGTGGTTGCATGGCCGAGGGGGTCGGTCGCTTTGGTCAACTTGTTCGTGCCTGGTTCGTAGGCGTATTTGTACGTCTGCGCAGACGAGGTCCCTGCGAGTCGGGTGACGGCGGTCACGTCGCCGTAGTTGTTGTATTCGTAGGTAGTCTTGCGCGAGCGCGCGTCCGTGCTGGAGAGCAGAATCCCGGTGCCCATCTGGCGTTCGAAGGTCATTGTCTGTTCGACTGAGCTACCGAGACCGGCCGTTTCGCTAGTCGGGTATCCTTCGGTGTTAAATGTGATCTTGCGCTTGTTGCCTTTTGGTTCGGTGGCGATCACGCTTTCAACTTTGCCGCTGCCCATGGTGTAGCTGAATTCGTAGGTCCCGCCGTTGGCGAGGGTCTGTTTGGAGACCAGGCCGCTGCTGTACGTGGTTTCCAGGTACTTGTTGCCCCGTGGGTCCGTGACCGAGGTCATGTCGCCTTCAGCGTTGTATTCGTATTTGGTCGTCCGTTCCGCAGGGTCGGTCGCGCTTTCCAGCAGCCCGGAACTGTTGTAGGCGTATTTCAGGGTGCGTCCACTGTTGTCTTTGATTTCTTTGATGCGATTGGAGGTGTCGTAGGTGAGGGTCACCCATCGGCCGTGCGGGGAGGTGATCTTGGTGATGTTCCCATGCTGGCCTTCCGAGCGGGTGATCGTGAGCTGCTGCCCCTGCTTGTCGCGGATCGCCTCCAGCGGCGCGAGCTCTCCGAACACGTAGGTCGTACCGTTCGTCAGCGTCAGTTCCCACCCGGGCTCGGATGGGTCCCACTTGAGGATCGACCCGTAGAAGACGCCCGGGGTTTCCGTCGCCTTGTATTCCGCTTCGACATAGCCTTCCCCAGCAGTGAAGCGTTTGTAGAGGATCTTGCCGCCGCTGGGGAGCACCAGATATGCTTCGTGGTAGTTGTTTTCGGACCACAGGCGCATATCATAGAGGCTGGTTGTCCCCACACCAAAGCTATAGGAGTTTGAGTCACCTGGCCGATAGGTCCGTTCGATCACGATCGGAATAGTATCTGGGATAACAAGATCGCGCTTGTGGTAAACAAGCAAGCCGGTGTGCAGATTAACTGGATCTCCTCCGTTGCTAGGACCACTCCCAGTCCCTCCCCCGGTGCTACCTCCGACTCCCGTTCCGGGGCCACCACCACCAGCATTGGTGGTCCCTTCCAGACCTTCGGGCGTCGGCGCTTCTTTCGGCGGTTTGGGTGTGCTCGTGATCATCGCCCCCGTGAATTCCCAGACCCGTACACCGGGGTCGGGGACCACCTGCTTGCCATTCGGCGTGACCGTCCCCTGCCCGTAGATGTACCAGCCGCGGCCAGTCGCGTCGTAGTTCCAGAAGTCCAC
Organism: uncultured Solirubrobacterales bacterium; assembly: GCA_963701215.1. Classification (GTDB taxonomy): domain Bacteria; phylum Actinomycetota; class Thermoleophilia; order Solirubrobacterales; family Solirubrobacteraceae; genus Palsa-744. Next base: position 802,244 of record OY969580.1, on the reverse strand, counting down.
GCGTGTACCGGGCCGCAGATGCGTGTAGTTGGGGTAGATGATTTGCGCGCCCTTGCTCAAGTACGCCCGGCCGGGCTGGACCGTGAAGTAGAGCGGGACTTCGGAGAAGAACGGCAACAAAAACGGCGGCCGGTCGACCGGGATCGCCGTGATGTTAAGGCTGCGCACGACGCGCCCCCGGGCATCGTGGATCACCGTCCCCGCCGGCAGCCGGACTTCAAGGCCAGGGATCTGCGGCGTGGTGATCCTCGTTTCCCGCGTGGTCGGCGAAGCGAGCGCCCGATTACCAGCTGGGTCCAGTGGCGTCATCCAGATCGGCGCGTCGAGCGTGGTCTCCTTGTCCGCAGCGATCTGGACCCCGATCGCGAACGTGCCGTAGCGTCGCCCTGCGATCTCGCCGCCCTCGACGATCAGCACCTGGTGCCCAGCGGGCAGCCCCGTGAGCAGAAACCGACCGCTTGCGTCCGTCACAGCGCCTGCGTAGGTATCCATGACCGCGACATGCATACCCGCAAGCGGCAGGCCGTTGAGCTTCAACGCCTGCCCAGCCAGCGCGGTCGCGCTCCCCACCGCCGGCTCGAGTGCCGCCAGGTTCGCCCACGGGCTCGGTGGGGCTCCGGTACTCCACCCACCGCCCGCGACACCCGGCCGCGGCGACCAGGAGCCTGAGCCAGCCGCACGGAACGATCTCAGCGTCCGCGGCAACGCGATCCCTGGCGACCCGTCCGCCACCATGTCCTGAGCGCCGGGCTTGGAGCGCCCGGCGGAGCCTGGGACGGCCACGACCCGCCGGCGCACACCGCTGCCCGCGCCCCTACTGGTGTCCTGCTCGCGCCTCCCGACAACCGCAACCACCTTCGTCTGGGCCCAACCGGAGTGATCATCAAGCGCGTCGAGGGTGCCCCCGTCCGGCAGGCGCACGAGCGCGCCGGTCGTCGCAGCCGGCAGCGCCGTGAACGCTGCGACGCTCAATGCGCCCCCAGCTGGCGCGACCCCCGCCGCAGCCGCGCCAGACCTCGCGCCGCTCGATCCGCGCCGCACCACCATGCCGTGCGGAGGTTTGCCGACGTAGGCGGTCAGCTTGACCGACCCACTGTATTCGCCTTCTGGCTTGATGAAGATCGTATACGTGCCCGTGCTCGACAATGACACCGGCCCAACTGTCGTTTCGCCGCTTGACCCGAAGCTCTTTTCTTCACCGACCACCGATCCTTCGGGATTCTCGATCGCGACATGCCCTGATTTGATCGTCGATTCCGAGAGCACCACCGACACTTCTTCACTTGATTTCCCCGAGAACGTTATTTTCGCGTTCTGGCCAGGCCCGTTCGTGGTGACCGTCTTGGATTCCCCACCACTGGTAGGTGTGATCGATCCCGTCACCGCCGAATATGCAGTAAGTTTGAGCGAGCCGGTGTTCAACCCATACGGGTTGACGACCAGCGTGTACGTCCCTGTCGCGGGCAACACCAGGGATTCCATGAACCCATTCCCAGTATACCCAGCTTCCTTCATCGATTTACCTTCGGGGTTGAACCACGTGAGGTACACCGATTTCGAGAACGACGCGAATTCGCTCACCTTCAACGATACTTCCTCGCCTGCGGTGCCCGACACTGAATACTTGGCTTTCTGGCCCGGAGTCAGCAAAGATACTTTTTCCGACATGCCGCTTGTGCTGGGCGAGAGCGACCCAGTTACTTCGCTCACCTTGTACGCAGTCAGCTTGACGCTGCCGGTTTCTTCCCCATTTCTCCATGCGCTAATGTGGATCGTATAGGTGCCTGTTTTTGGCAGGGTGAAGGCTCCGGTTTCTCTGACCATCGTTCCAGATGTGCCGAACGTCGATTCGGCAACGGTCGCGCCTTCTGACGTCTGGACGGAGACTTTGCCGCTTTGGAACGTAGATTCTGATAGAACCAAAGAGATTTCTTCCCCAGAGCTGCCAGAGAAGGTGATGTTCGCACTCTGCCCAGGCACCGTGGTAGTAACGGTTTTAGATTCCCCGCCCGTGGTGGGTGTGATCGAGCCAGTCACCGCCGTCGCGTTATACGCAGTCAGTTTCAATGAACCGGTATTCAAGCCGTAAGGGTTCACAACAAGCGTGTACGTACCGGTTGTCGGAAACTTCACGGCTTCCATAAACCCGTTTCCAGTGAACCCCGATTCCCCCATCCGCGTGCCTTCGGGGTTGAACCACGTGAGGTACACCGATTTCGAGAACGACGCGAATTCGCTCACCTTCAACGATACTTCCTCGCCTGCGGTGCCCGACACTGAATACTTGGCTTTTTGACCCGGAGTCAGCAAAGATACATTTTCTGACATGCCGCTTGTGCTGGGCGAGAGCGACCCAGTTACTTCGCTCACCTTGTACGCGGTCAGCTTGACGCTGCCGGTTTCTTCTTCATTTCTCCATGCGCTAATGTGGACTGTATAGGTACCCGTTTTTGGCAGGGTGAAGGCTCCAGTTTCTTTGACCATCGTTCCAGATGTGCCGAACGTCGATTCGGCAACGGTCGCGCCTTCTGACGTCTGGACGGAGACTTTGCCGCTTTGGAACGTAGATTCTGATAGAATCAAAGAGATTTCTTCCCCAGAGCTGCCAGAGAAGGTGATGTTCGCACTCTGCCCAGGCACAGTCGTCGTCACCGTTTTCGATTCCCCACCACTACTGGGCGTGATCGAGCCCATCACAGCCGTCGCGTTATACGCAGTCAGCTTCAGCGAGCCCGTGTTCACCCCGTTCGGGTTGACGACAAGCGTGTACACCCCCGTAGTGGGAAACCTCACAGTTTCCATGAACCCGTTCCCAGTAAACCCCTTTTCTCCCATCCACTTACCTTCGGGGTTGAACCACGTGAGATACACCGATTTCGAGAACGACGCGAATTCGCTCACCTTCAACGACACTTCCTCGCCTTCCACGCCAGCTACCGTGTAGGCGCCCTGCTCGTACGGCACCGTGATCGACACCGCCTGTGTAGCGCCTTCAGCCGTCGGCGTAATCACCCCTGAGACAGCGGGTACAGTAGACAGAGTCACGCTGCCCGTATAGGTGCTTTCAGGTTTAACTAGAACGGTATACATTCCCGTAGTCGGTGCGATCAGGCGATCAACGCTCGCTTCGCTTTCACTGAGACCCTCCCCACTGTTAGCGAGTTCCACATCTTGAGGGCTGAAAATCGATATCCTCCCAGAATGGATCGTGTCTTCCGAGGCAACAACCGCGAGATGCTGGCCCGCGGTCGCTTCGAAGAGGACGAGCCCCACAGTTTCAGCAGTAGAAAGTTTGATCGTCACTGATTTACCTGACGGGATCTGTTCAGTCGCACCTACCTTTGAGGTAGCGATACCTTCGGGTGGAATGTACAGATCAGGGCCAGTCGCCAACCCCTGGGGCGTCATGACCACGACATGCCCCCCGCCCGTCACAGATGGCACCTTGAATTTGATCGACGTACTCGACGCCGACACAACTTCCGCATCCGTCTGATTGACCCGCACAACATCATCCCCAGCCGTCGGTTCGAAGTTCGTGCCCGACACCGTGACCGTCGAGCCCGCTTCCACCACCGACGTCGACAGAGACGTAATCGTCGGCGCCCCAACCGCACTCGTGACCGTGAACGTCTGCGAGCTCGTCACCGGCCCTTCGGTCGTCGTCTGCACCGTAACGGTACCCGTCGTCGCCCCCGACGGGACTTTCACAGCCAGCTCATAGGTGCTCGCAGCGCTCACCGTCGCCGCGGTCCCGTGGAACTTCACCGTATCGTTGGACGGTGTGCTCGAGAACCCCGTACCCCAAATATCGACCGTTTCCCCGACCGCGCCCTTGCTCGGTTCAAGCTGAATGATCGACAGTGTCGTCGACGATTTCTTCGCGACCGACGACAGATTGCCGGCCGCATCCCACGTGTAGAGCGCATATTCGGCTTCCGGTTTGATCACCGCGCTCAACTGGCTGGCCGGGGTATACGTATAGCGAATCGCGGTGCTCGGGACCGTCGCCGAAGCCGCAGACACACTCATCCCACAGCCCCACAGGAGCGCAACCATAAGAACGCCAAGGAGAGGATCGAGGTGCAATTTGCGTCGCAGTCCTCCACTATACGGCGATTCCCCTCTCATCGTTGCCTCCCAGTTGGTTGTGGTTGCGTGATCTCGCAGTCTTCTGAGCCCGCACACGAACTCACGGTGCGGCTAGCAGATCGCCTCGTGATACACACGGGTTTACCCTGCCAGCCAACGCTAGCCAACCGCAATGGCCGAGCGCAAGGCGTGTTTCTAACTACAAAAAGGCTACGATTTGTTAGGAAGAGTCGCCGCTCAGTCATTTTAGAGCCGAGACGATCCGCCGAGCCGTATCGACCACCTTGGGGCCGAGTTCCTTCACCAACCGCTCGCGGGCGTACGCCTGCGCGGGGACTGCCAGCTCCACGGCCGCAACCGCAACGCCCTCCTCGCCCACGACTACTGCCGCAAGCGCTCGCCGGTCGGCGAGCATCTCCTCGTCCTCCACCGCCAACCCGCCGTCCGCTACGACCCGCTCGAGCTCCACGCGCAGGGCGGTCTTGGTGGTGATCGACTTGGGCCCGCGCTTGGTCAAACGCAGTTTGGCGATCAGCTCCCGCTGCTCCGCCTCGGGCAGGCGCGCCAGGAGCGCCTTACCCGCAGCGGAACAATGGACGGGCAGGCGCATGCCCAGCCCGATTCCTGCGTCGATCGCGTACTGCCCTCGGCGCGACCCCAGCCAGCGGTCGATGTAAGTAACCTCGGTCCCCCCGAGGATCCCCAGACTCGCGGTCCGCCCGGTCCGGGCCCGCAGCTCCTTCAGGTGCTCGCGGGCGACCCGGCGGACCACCATCGAGTCGAGCAGCGAGAGCCCGACATCGCAGACGCGCGAGGACAGCCGGTACTTGCGCGAGGGCCCCTGCTCGAGGTAGCCGAGCGTCACCAACGTGGTCGCATAGCGGTGCGTGGTTGACCGTCCCAAATCGAGCTCCTCGGCCATGTCAGCGATCCCACGCACGGAGTGCCTGGCGGTGAAGCACGCGAGCATTGACAGGCCGGCGACCAGCGAGGAGGAAAACTTGCCGGGGTTCTCAGGATCCAGTGGCTTAGACATTGCTCCCACCCCGGAAGGGGCAGCGCCGCTCCTCACGGCGCTGCCCCCCCACCCCCAGGAAGGGTGCATCGGGGTACCCCCGCCTCGCGCGCCAGGGCAGCGCGAAGCTTTCCCCGTGGCCACAGTCGCACCAGTCATCTCTCATCGCTCGCGATGTTTACGCCAGGGTGGGCACATGTCCAGAGATCCGTTTCTCAAGCAACCAAAAACGTTCTCGGAGAAAAGAAAAGCGTTCCTCAGCGAACCAAAGTAGGCCGCCTGAGGCCCCTACCGAGATCCACGCGTGGTGCTCGCGCACGAGGGTCGTCCTCCGGTGTGGCTACGAGGATCGCGTTGGTGGGGGGAGCTCCGGCGCGATGCTTGTCCTCGGACAACGCCTGCAGTGGCGAGTGGCGAGAGCCTACCGCGGGTGATCTACGCTGAGCGCAGACCGTAGACGGTTCGCCACAGCCTTAGAATTGGGTGCAGGACACGAGTCAGCGACCCACCGGACCGTATGATGTGCTTTGTCGCCACACGCATCGGTGGGATCAGCGCGCTGTTCTTGGACAGGTACATGGCGAACATGCAGGCCACGATCACGTCGTGCTTCTCGCTGTTGTCCAGCAAGGCGGTTTCTCGCAAGCATCGTCGCATGAACAGGCAGATGCGGCGGATCGCCATGTCCAGCGTTGGATAGTGAGCCATATAGCTGTGATCGCCATTATCGATGTCCTCATGCTGATCGACATAACTGTCGAGCATCGCTGTCAGGGTCGAGGCCCATGGGAAATAGGCTCGTGACGTCTGTGCGATCTGATCGTCAGTGCATGTCCGTTCGCTGGCGAGGGCGAGCAGCGCGAAAATGGTGAGGTCGGTACTGGCTGCGGCAGTGAGCTCGAACCACAGCTCCTTGTGTCCCGATGGGAACTCTTCGGCGACCCAGGCTTCGAGCGTAGCGTCTCGACTCAGCGCATCGGGATCGTGGTGGATCGCGCAAACCTGACCACGGGTCGCCTCTCGGATCGCGGACCGGCGAACGCGCTCATAGGACGGCAAACGTGCACAGTTTGCCCGGCAAACCGTGACGAGGGTGCGTAGATAACCGCTGTCGTCATGCCATGGGCTGTACTTGTAATAGTCGGAGATCGGACGGGCTGGATCGAGCGCGTCGATAAGCGCAAGGTGAAGCTGGCGACCGTTTGCCAAACCAGCGGCGGCATCGCGCTCGTTGACGTTGTCGAGGAAGTCCCAGATGACCTCGTACGCGACGAGCAAGCGCAGGAGGTTCGGATTGCGGGCGCGGGGAAGGATCGAGAACAGGGCGGCGCCATCGATGTGTCCGCGCTGCGCGGTGAGCGCACTCAACGCGTCCTCACGGATCGCCGCATCGGGAATCTCGCCGGCCAGGTCACGCCAGCGATGCACCTCGTGGGCGACCGCGGGCAGGCCCCACCACAGCTCCCGCGTCGCGGAGACCATCAGCGCCCAGAGCTGACGAGGCGAAAGCGGGGCTGGGTTATGCGTGTTGTCGTTGAAACTTGTCTATCACGGTCTAGTACGCGGGGCTGGTTGTGTTCGGGGGGACACGAACCACGAAATAGCCTGGCAGAGCAACGGCCGCAACAGCGATGACACTGACTAGCCCAAAGCTCGAGATCGCAGCAAGACCTTCGATGTTAAACACGATCGGGAAGCCGGTCACGGTCGCCAGGAAATGGCTCCCCAGCAGCTGCGCATATAGTCCGAAGACCGCCCCGATCGAGCAACCCACCGCGAGCAGGACCGCTGCTTCGCATACGAGCCATCGCCACAGCACGGCCTCTTCATAGCCGTGGCACTTGATGAATGCGATCAGGTCGCGGCGCTGCCAGATCATCGCGCCCATCGCTCCGATCACGGCGAGTATCGCTGCGATCAGCACAAGCACCCTGATCTGCGTCAGCCGTGAGAGACCCTGGGCCGCGATGGCGTAGCGACGCCGGTCGCGTTCTTCGGACGTTTCCACCGCGAGGCCAGGCACAGCAGCCAGTGCGCGCCGTACGCGGTTGCGCACCGTAGCGACCTGGGCTCCGTCTGTGACCCGGATCGCGTATGCGGTCGGATCGTCGCTTGCCCAGGCCCGCGCATATGTGCCCGCGTTGAGCATGAGCGCGCCCGGTGGCCATCCGAGGTTCGTCGTCAGGGCGGCGACGCGCAGCGTCAGCGGCCGCGGTGAGGGGAGCGTGAATGCCTGGCCGACGTGCAGGTGGTGTTCCGCGGCAAGCGCCTGTGAGAGCACGGCCCAACCGCCCTGGCGTATTCGTTGTGAGGCGAGACCGGGACTGCCGCTTGTAATCTGGCTAGTCGGAATAAGATGTTCGATGCCGCTGGCGGGCGCGAGCACCCAAAGGCGACGATCCCCCCAATCCAGAAAGCTGCCTCGGAACACACTGACGCGACTGACTCCCGGCAAGCCACTCAGGGCGGCAGTGTTCACAGCCGTGAACGGCGTTGTCGGCTGGACGCTTGTCTTCCCCCCTGGAAGCACCCATATGTCGGCAGCGGAATCCATATCGCGCGATGCGGAGTCGAGGCCCCTTTCAAGGTTCGCCTGTATGCCCTGGAACTCGACCACCCCAAAGACCGCGACGGCCGCCGTCGCGGCTATCGCCAACGAGCGCACCCGCGTCTGCGGTGTCTGCAACTCGGTGACCGCAAGCGCCGAGCCTATCCCGTCGAGGACGTTCGCCATCTGCTTGAAGAGGCTCACGAGCACGTCGAACAGCAGCGGCATCAGGACGACAAGCGCGACCACAAGGGCGATGTTCCCGATGAGCGCCGCCCTGGTGTCCCAGATCAAGGTGACGGTAGTGAGCGCGATGCACAGGACCCCGATGACCAGCCGCACCGCGATCCAGACTCGCCGACGATCCACCGAGTCTGGCGGTGGCTGCAACGGGCGGGCGAGAATCTCACGGACGGGCCAGAGCACTCCGACGACCGCCGCTGCCATCCCGGCCGCAACGGCGAGAGCGATGTTCTGCCAGGTCACGATCCGGTTGTTCCCGACTGGGAACGCGACCGCGAGATAGCCCGGAGTGGTGTGGAAGACAGCGGTCGAGAGAACGTCCCCGAGCACCAGCCCCAGGATGCACGCCAGCACACCGATCACGGCCGCGTCGAACAGCAGGATCTTGACGGTATCCCAGCGGGTCGCGCCGTGCGGACGGACGTCTTCGATCAGCTTGCGCCGCGACGGGACGGTCACGAGCATCGCGTTGAGCGCGAACATGAAGCCGACCAAGGCGCTGATCCCGGAGAACAACGCCTCGCTTTCGCTCTCCGGAGCCACGGCGACTGCGAACAACCGCGAATCGAACTGGCCCGGCACAAGGTTCACGTTCCACGCTGCGGCGAGCCGCGCAAGCGCCGCACGCACTTCTTTTGCGCGCGCCGGGTCGTAGCGTACGAAGATCCTGCTGATCTGGCCCTGCGCGCCGGCCAGGCGCTGCGCGTAGCCGATCGACGTCACCGCGACCGGGCTGTGGACCAGCCCGCCGATGTCGGCTTCCTGAAGCGTGGCGCCGACCAACGTTTCCACGAAGTCTGCGCCGATCTGCAGCTTGACCGGCACCAGTGGGCCGGCACCTATTTCGCGCGCCAGCGGAGCCGGCAACGCGATCGCCTGCTGGGCGGAGAGCTGCTTCGCGGAGAAGCGCCGCAGCAGAGGCCCGCTCGCACGCACCGAGTGGTGGTCCACCCCGATCAGATCGACCGACCGTTCGCCGCCCGGGCCGATCACGTTCAGCTGCCGCTCGAACACCGACAGGACGACCTGCACACCAGGCAGACGCCGGACTTCTCCCAGCAACCGTTCCCGGAAGCCTTCGGGTCCCCTGGCATCGAGCTGCACCTGAGCGCTGCCGACAAGCTGGCTGTTGAGCTGCGCCACCGAGCGCGTGAGGCTGGCGCTCGAGACCTGGGAGGCGAACAGCAGCGCCACGCCGACGGCGATCCCGAGGATCGCGAAGACCTCCTGGACGAGCACGGCTCTCGCTTCAAACCGCGCTTCGTAGATGTAGCGGATGCCCGAGAGGTTGATCCCCGCCATCGTCACTCTCCCTCGGGCGGCAGCCCGACGAGGACCGGCGTGTGATCCGGCCTGTACTCCGTCAGGCGCCCGTCGCGTAGTTCGTGCACCTGGTCGGCGAACGCTGCGGCCTGCGGGTCGTGCGTGGCGAGCAGGAGCGCCATGTTGCGCTCGTGGCAGAGATCGCGCAGCAGCCCCAGCACCTCCCGGGTGCGCTGCGTGTCGAGGCTCCCGGTCGGCTCGTCGGCGAGCACGAGCTCGGGGTCGGTGGACAGCGCCAGGGCGATCAGCACGCGCTGGCGCTCGCCCATCGAGAGCTGCTCGGTGCGATGCTGCATCCGCTCGCCGAGCCCCAGCTTCCCGAGCAGCGGTTCGATCGCGGGCTGCGCCCTGCGTACGTTGGCGAGCAGGAGCTTCAGAGATGCATTCTGAACCGCCCTCGCCCCGGGGATCAGGTTGTGCGGCTGCCCCACGATCCCGAGCTGGTGCAGGCGGTACTGGTGGCCCTCCTTGCGCGACATCGCAAAGACATCACGGCCATTCACCAGGACCGAGCCACTGTCGGGGTCTTTGAGCCCCGCGATCAACTCGAGCAGCGTCGTCTTGCCCGAGCCGGACGGGCCGTACAGCGCGACGAACTCGCCCGCCGCGACCGTCATCGAGACGCCGTCAACCGCACGGACGGGGTCGCCGCCACCCACCTGGTAATGCTTGACTAGATCGCGTAGTTCGAGCACCTACGCGCAGCCTACGCCACGTGACCCTGGCTCCCAGCGCGTTCTGGGAAGGGGATAACCTCACCCTCGCTCGTGAGCCGGCCGGACATCAGCTTCAGCGTGCCCTTGCGCGTGAGCGCGAGCACCTGGTCGGCGAACAGAGCCGCATCGATCTCCGAGACACTCATCAGCACCCCGCACCGAGGGTCGGAACCCTCCACCAGAGTGCGCAGCAGATCGGCAGCCTCTTCGGTCGCACGTCCCCCGAGCCCGTCCAGCAGATCGTCGATGACCACAACCCACGGGTTGCCGGCGAACGCCCGCGCGAGCCCGACCAGCACCCGCTGCCAATCCGACAGATCGCCCACCGGCGACCCGCGCACTCCCGCGCCCCGACCCACTCGAGCGCCTGCGCCGCCTCCCGCTCGGCCTGGCGGCGTCCGCAGCCGTGCAAGGCCAGGGACCACCCGACGAACTTCGAGGCCTCCACCTTCAACCCCGGGCCCTCGCGGTCGAGTCACACGATCTCCCGCCCCAACAGCCGACTCCGGGACCGATCTCGCACGCCTGGCAACGCCTGGCCGCCCAGCGACACACTCCCCCTGTCGGGACTCTCCAGACCCGCCGCGATCTTCAGCAGCGTCGTCTTGCCAACAAGCCGCGACCCGACGACCGCCACAACCTCCCCCGGGACGACCCCCAACGAGACATCCTCCAACACCCCCGTCCACTGCCCACCATGCGAATAGCCCTTCCACACCCCCTCCAACACCAGCTCACCCATAGGCGCACCTCCACACGGCCGTTGTGGGCCTACAGCGTACCGCCGCTGCCCACACCCGATCACAGCGTTGCGTCTACGCGACAGCCTTCAGAGGCTGCCTCGCGTCCTCGCCAAGCAATGTTCGAATTGCGGCCCGCGCCTTGCGCCACTGCTCATCGACCGACTGCGGGCCGAGATGACCGAAGTCGTCGATCTCGTAACTGTAATGCTGGGAGAGCATTTCGAGGCTCGTCCCGCACTGCTCGGCGACGGACTGGGCGTCTTCACTGCGGAGCCGCATCGAGATCCCGCCGCGTCTGAGCGCGTATGGCGTTGCACCACGCAGACCGGCATACTCGTCGCGGCCCTCGGCCACCGAATTGACGGCAGGCGTCATGTACCGTGGCCCCCACTTCTTGGCCTGGTTGCTACTCATGTGGCAGGCACCGGTCTTCGGGTCGCGAATGCCGTGTTCCTCGCCAGCCAGGTCGCCGGGGATGACGAAGTCGACTCCACGGGTCGAGTACCCACGCTCACGCAGACGCGCCCTCCACCATGTCAGGTCTTCCCGCAGGAGCGCAGGGATCCTGGGCGAGCGGCCGGTGGCGTGCTCCGTCTTGCCCCATTCGTCCAGCTGGTCCCAGCTCAAGACATCGACGATGTGGGCCCGCTCGCGCTCCAGCGCGGACCAGCGGATGCCGTAGACCTCCTGGTTTCGCAGCCCAAGTCCGAACTGGATCGAGACCAGCGTCGCGTCGCGGTAGGCGATGAGCGGTCTGCGGGCCCCCTCGGCGCGCGCGAGCATGTCCGCGCGGATCAGCTCGACGGCCATCGGGGAGAGCGCCCAGCTGCGGATTTCCTCCCCGCGGCGCCTGATCGTTCTGCGTTCAGATCTCCCGCCCGAGGACTTCCGCCGGTTGCCGACCTTCTCGTTGGCCAGCAGGCAGCCGTTGGTCTGGATCTCGGGCACCAGGTCCGAATGCGCCGCCCACGAGAGCACGGCCGAGAGGACTCGCCACGCGTGGGCGCGCGCGGATTGCCCGACCCCTTCGCGCCTCATCGCCTCACGTAGCGCGCGCGGCGTGGCGGCGTGGTTGAAGAGCTCCGCGGGCTCCGCGGCCAGCTTCACGGCGTACTTCGCCGGCGCGAGCCTTCTGCCTTTGACCGTGCCCGCGTGTCCGAGCAGGTGCCGTTTCGCCGACCACGTGTAGGTGTGGAATGTCGAGGTCGCCAGGCCTTCCTCCATCTCCGGAGCGTTGAACGCGAAGTAGAGCTGGATGACCTCCCCGATCGTCCGTGTCTCTGCCGTACTGTTGGCCTCCTGCGCGTCGAGGTCGAGCAGGAAGCGACGCAGGCTGTCGCGGCCGCGACGCTCGGCCGTGATGTAGTCGTCCATCCACTCGCGGGCCGCCTTCGCCGTCGGGAAGGAGCGCGTGCGCTCCGCGCCTTCATGGTCGTAGAAGCCGACGAAGTAGGTTCTGGCGCCGCTCTTGGCGACGTGCGGCCACCGTTCGCGCTTCTTCCAGGGTTTAGCCATCGATCTCCCTCATTCGGGCACGCAGCGCCGCAAGAGCCTCGGGGGAGAGGTCGTAGGGAACGGCCGCGCCCTCGTCTCCCAGGCGCGGACGGCGAGAGCGCGGGCCACTCGCCTGGCTGTCTGCACGTTGAGCATTGGGCGACGACGGTTGAGCCGTTGGAACTCGTCGACGAGCACGCCTGCCGGCGTCGTCGCTCTCGCCCGAGAGAGCGACGATCGCCTCTTCCGGGATGCGGTAGTGGCCGCCGGGCAGTCTGCGATAGCCGAGCAGGCCCAACGCTATGTAGCGACGCAACGCGCGCTCGTGTACGCCCATCAAGGCCGCTGCCTCCCGAACCGTCAAGACCTGGACTTCTGGATGTCGCTTTCTTTTGCTCATGGCCCGCCTGTCGAGAAGCGCAGCCTCTTCCCCCCTGCGAGTTGTCTCACGCCTCGCGCAGACCCTCGGAAGCCCAAGGCCAGCCTGGTCGACCAGCCGATCTCTGGGTTGCCTGCAGCGCCGCTCGGCTGCCACCGCGAAGCCAACGGGGGCTCCCAGCGACGCGAGCTGCCCAACGAGGCGTACGGGGAGGGCGCGGGACGGTCCCTGAGCTTCGCCCCATAACCCCGCGGCAGTCGAATCCCGTGGCAGCAGGGGGGCAGCAGATTCGTGACCTTCTTGCCCGCAGACGCCCGCGTTCGTCCCCACGCCGCGCCGCCCGCTACACCCCCGAATCCCCTGTCACAGAGCGAGAATCGGCCCTGTGCGGCGAAAGCGGCGGACGAGATTCGAACTCGCGACCCCAAGCTTGGGAAGCTTGTGCTCTACCAACTGAGCTACCACCGCACTCGCAGTGATCTTACGCCCTCACGTCGGGGCTGCGTCGTATTGGGACCGAGCGCGGCTCCAGCAATGCATCGTCCGGGCTGCCCTGCATCTAACCTTCCTAGTGCCCATGAGACGACTGCTCGGACCCGCCCTCGCGACTCTCCTCGGTGCCGCCCTGCTCGGGCTGCTTCTCTACGGGGTCACCCACCAGGGACCCAGCCGCACCCTCGACCAGGCGCTCGCCGAAGGCCAACAGCCGCTCGCGCCCGAAGCCACCCACGCTCTGCCCGCACTCCTCGGCGGGGGCAATGGCTCCCTTGCTTCCTACCGCGGCCACGTCGTTGTCCTCAACTTCTGGGCCTCGTGGTGCACGGGGTGTCAGGTCGAGGCCCCCGCGCTCGAGCGCCTCCAGCGCGAGCTCGTCCGCCACCGCGGCACCGTCCTTGGGATCACCTACGAGGACATCACCTCCGACTCGCTCGCCTTCATGCACCGCTACCACCTCACCTTCCCGAACCTCGTCGACGGCTCGGGCGAATACGGCCGCTCCGCCTTCGGCACCGCCCAGCTGCCCGAGAGCTTCCTCATCGACCCCTCCGGACACGTCATCGCCATCTCCCGCGGCGAGGTCGAACCGCCGTTTCTCGCCCGTGCCCTGCGGCTCGCGGAGAGCGCGTGAGCCCTCGCGCGCGTCCACGAATTGGGGCTCGCCGAGCGCGTGAGCGTGCGTGCCGAGCGCGTGAGCTCATACCTTCGCCCGTGCCCTCCCACCCGCGAGAGCGCCTCGTCCTTCGCCCGAGCCAGCGCACTGTGCGTGGCCCCGGGGTAGGAGGCCCCGGGCGCACCACCCCAGTGCCCTACTCACCCTCGCGGACGAGCCCCAAACCCAACCACTCGGTCCTCCATGCGCTTGTGCTGCTCGTGCTCGCCGCGGCGCTCCACGCTGTCTGCGCCTCACCCGCGCTTGCCGCCGGGCCAGTGGCGCCCCGCACGACGCTGCCCGCCGCTGAGCCGGTGGCGCCCCGCACCACGCTGCCCGCCATCGAAGGCCAGGTGATGTGCGTCACCTGCAAAATCCCCCTGCTCGTCGCCCAGTCCCCGCAGGCCTCGCGTGAGCGTGCCTTCATCGAGCAACTCATCGTCCTCGGGCGCACCGAGACGCAGATCAAGCGTGCGCTCGTCGTCCAGTACGGCCCCACGGTCCTCGCCCTCCCCCCCGCCCACGGGTTCGACCTCGCCGTCTACGTCGTCCCCCCCTGCGTCGTGCTCGCGCTGCTCGCCCTCCTCGCGCTGCTCCTGCCCCGCTGGCGCCGTCGCGCCCGGGCTGGCATCGTGGGGGACGCGCCCCCCCTCACGCTGTCTCCCGCCGACGCCGCGCGCCTTGAGGCCGACATGGCGCGCTTCGACTGAGCGCGCTGGGCGGGTCGAAGCCCCACGGACCTACGTGGCCCAGCCCCCGCGCCGGCGACCTCTCCCACTACCTCTACCGCGCCCCGCCTCGGCTTGGCTCCCGCGGCCCTCTCTACCGCACCTCGGCTCGGCTCGGCTCCCCCGGCCCCACTCTCTACATCTCCTGCGGCGCGCCGACCCCCAGCAGGTCCTCCAGGCAGCGGGCGATCGTGCGCTGCGCCGCAACGCACAGCGCGATCCGCTGCGACTCCTGCGCCGCCGACTCCACGCCCACCACGCGGCAGTCGCGGTAGAACGCCGTGAAGTCCTGCGCCGCCTCCAGCGCGTACGCCGCGATCCTGTGGGGCGCCCGGCGTTGCGCCGCCTCCCACACCTCGCCCGGGAACGCCAGCAGCCGCTTTACGAGCGCCCGCTCGGAGGGATGCAGCGACTCCCCACCCGGGCTCTCCCACAACCCCCCCGCTGCGTTGTCTGCCCCGGCTGCCGCCGCCACCTCTGCGAGCACCTCCGCGACACGCGTCTCGCCCGCCTTCGCCAGCACCGAGGCGATCCGTGCGTGCGCGTACTGCACGTAGTACACGGGGTTCTCGTTGGACTCCTTACGCGCGAGGTCGAGGTCGAGGTCGATCGTCGTGTCGTGCGAGCGCGACAGCAGGAACCACCGCGCCGCGTCCACCCCGATCTCCTCCACGAGCTCCTCCAGTGTCACGAACTCCCCCGCCCGCTTTGACATCTGCGCGCGCTCCCCTCCGCGCACGAGGTGCACGAGCTGCATGATCACCATCTCCAGGTGGCTCGGGTCGGCGCCCAGCGCCTCGTACGCCGCCTTCATCCTCGCGACGTACCCGTGGTGGTCTGCGCCCCAGATGTCCACCTGGCGCTCGTACCCCCGCTCGCGCTTGTCCTCGTGGTAGGCGATGTCCGAGGCGAAGTACGTGTGCTCCCCGCTCGCGCGCACCACCACCCGGTCCTTGTCGTCCCCGTACGTGGTCGTGCGCAGCCACACCGCCCCCTCGCTGCGGTACGTGTGCCCTCGCTCCTCCAGCCGCTCGAGCGTTCGCTGCACCCGGCTCGGGGTGCCCTTGTGGAGCTCGCTCTCGTATTGCCAGTGGTTGAAGGCCTTGACCCCGAAGGCCTGCAGGGACCTCTGCATCTCGCTCACCATCACGTTCACAGCAGCCTGCCCGACCTCCGCCGGGTCCCGCGAGGCAGCGTCCGCCAAGCTCGTCGCGAGCCGCTTCACGTAGTCGCCGTGGTACCCCTCCTCGGGTACCTCCTGCCCCCGGGCCAGCGCGCGAATCGACTCGCCCAGCTTGCGCACCTGGGAGCCCGCGTCGTTGACGTAGAACTCCCGCGTCACCTCGTGCCCGTGCAGCGCCAGCACCCGCGCGAGGGCATCGCCGTAGGCCGCGTTGCGCGCGTGGCCCACGTGCATCGGTCCCGTCGGGTTCGCGCTCACGAACTCCACGAGGACCCGCTCGCTTCGCGCCGTCCCCCCGGCACCGAAGCGCTCGCCGGCCTCCAGCACCGCCACCAGCGCCCGCCGGTGCCAGTCGTCCCCGAGGAACAGGTTCACGAAGCCCGGTCCCGCCACCTCGAAGCGCTCGAGGTCCCCGCCGACCCGCTCGCGCAGCTCCGCCCCCAGCCCTTGCGCCACCTCGCGCGGCGGGGCGCCTACGCTGGGGGCCAGCAACAGCGCGGCGTTGGTCGAGTAGTCGCCGAACTCCACCCTCGGGGGGCGTTCGAGCGTCACTCCCTCCGGGCCACCGGAGGCACCCGACATCCCCGCCGCCGCCGCGAGCACCGCCTCCCGCAGACCCTCCAACGGCGTCCGGGGTCCATTCCCGAGGGGTTTGGCATTGGCGTCCATCTCAGTAGTGGTAGGGCTCACCCGCAAGGATCTTATGCGCCCGGTAGACCTGCTCCAACAGGACCACCCACGCGAGCTGGTGGGGCAGCGTCCACGCACCCAGCGACAGACGGTGGTCGACCCGCTCCAGCGGGGGCGCCCCGCGGGGGCCACCGACCACGAACGCGACCTCCGCCCCCTCCCGGCGGCGCTCCTCCAGGAAGGCGCTGAACTGCACGCTGTCGTACGCCCTCCCCTCGGCCGCCAGCAGCGAGACGAACGCCCCCTGTGGGACCCGCCGCGCGAGGGCCTGCGCGTCGCGCACCTCCACCAGCTCCAGCTGCACGTAGCGGGAGAGCAGCTTGCGGTAGTGGGCCACGTCGTCGGCAAAGGGCACCCTCACGCGGGCCTCCCCAAGTACGGTCACGCGCACAGGTTGCGATACTAGCCCTGTGAACGACCACGACTCAGGCGCCGAGCGTAGCGGGAGGGGGGCAGGCCCCCCTCCATCCTCAGCGGGAAGGGGGCAGGCCCCCCTCCCGACCTCCCCCCCGGCAGGAAGGCCTGGCCTATGAACGACCACGACTCAGGCGCTGAGCGCCACATCAACATCCACCTCTCCCCCGAGATCATGGGGGGCGTGTACGCCAACTTCGCCAACGTCAGCCACTCCGACTACGAGTTCACGGTGACCTTCGCGCGCGTCGACCACGAGGTCGAGGCCGAAGAGGTCCCCGGCGTGGTCGTCTCCCGTGTGAACCTCTCCCCGCGCTTCATGCGCGAGCTGATCGACGCGATGGAGGACAACTACTCCAAGTGGCGCACCCGCGAGGACATCAAGAACCTGCCCGAGTAGGGCGGCGGTGAGGAGAGCCGAGGAGCACCGGGGCAGCCCGTCCGGGAACCCCGAGATCGGGTGCGCCTCCGCGACGGCCCTCACCACGCCAGCGTTGCGCGCCCACACCGGGGTCCCCACGGGGGCCGAACCGCCTCACCGCAGTGCCGGCCCTGCACGCGCGCTTGCACCTCGGCCACGGGTGTGCCGGCACGTGGGCCGCGGGGCTCCTACTCTGCAACGATGAAGGTCGCGATCGTTTCCGACATCCACGGTAACCGGCACGCCTTTGAGGCGGTGCTCGAGGCCGTCGCCGCGAGCGACGCCGCCGAGCTGTGGTGCCTCGGGGACCTCGTGGGCTACGGGGGCGACCCCGACGCCTGCGTGGAGCTCGCCCGCGCACACGCCGCGGTGTGCCTCGCCGGCAACCACGACCTCGCGGTGCTCGGGCAGCTGCCGTTGTCGGACTTCTCCCGCGGCGCCGGCCTCTCGGTGCAGTGGACCCAGGAGGTGCTCGCCTCCACCAGCCGCTCGTTCCTCGCCGGCCTGCGCCCCCAGGGGCGCGAGGGGCCCGTGGGGCTCTACCACGCCAGCCCCCGCGACCCCGTGTGGGAGTACGTGCTCTCCGCGCTGCTGGCCGAGCTCTGCCTCGACCACCAACCCGAGCGAGTCTGCCTGATCGGCCACTCCCACGTCGCCCTCTCCTTCGCGCGCCTCGCCGGCGAGCTCACCTCCGGTGGGACCCGCCGCGAGGGGACCGTGCTCGACCTCGCCGACGGCGAGTGGCTGCTGAACCCCGGCTCCGTCGGGCAGCCGCGCGACGGGGACCCCCGCGCGGCGTGGCTCGAGCTCGACCTCGACGGGTGGACCGCCTCCTACCGGCGCACCCCCTACGACATCGCCGGGGCCGCCGCCTCGATCCGTGCCGCCCGCCTGCCCGACTCGCTCGCCGAGCGGCTGGAGTACGGTCAGTGACCGTGCGCTGGTCGCTTCGCCTACTCTCCGCAGCCCTGCTCGGCGTCCTCACCGCGGTGCTCGTCTCCTGCGGGAGCTCCGGCGCCGGTCTCATCCCCGCCGAGGACGCCGGCCCTCTGCTGCGCGACTTCCAGGCGGTCGAAGCGGCCGCGAAGGTGGGCGACGGCGACTGCACGAGCACCGAAGCCGCGCTCCGCACGACCGAAAGCGACTACCACGCCCTGCCCAACTCCGTCGACGCGGGGTTGCGTGCGCGACTCGAAGAAGGCATCTCCCACCTGCACGAACGCGCCCTGGCGCTCTGCACCCAGCCGCTCGCGCAGACCACCACGGGCGAATCGACCTCGACCGCAAAGTCCACGACCAAGACTACCGCGCCCCCCACCGCCACGACCGAAACACAGACCACCGGCGAACCTACCTCCACCACCGGCACCGGAGCCAGCACCACGCCGGGCGCCACCACGCCGTCCGGCACCGAAGGCGGCACCGCGCCGGGGGTGGGCAACGGCGAAGGCCAGGCCGGGGAAAGCGGCGCCGGCGGCAGCGGACAGAGTGGCGCCGGCAGCGGCTCCGGGGAAGAAGCCAAGAACGGCGGCGGCGCCAGTGGAGGCACCGGCAGCGGGGGCACGGGCGCCGGAGGAGACTCGGGCAGCGGGGGCGGACAGTGAGCGCTGTGCAGCTCGCGGGGTCCCTCCCACGCTCGGCGGACCACCCCGAAGGCGGGGGTCGAGGACAGTGAGCTCCGTGCAGATCGCGGGGCGCTACCGCCTGGAGGGCCGGCTGGGTTACGGGGGCATGTCCACCGTGCACCTCGCCTTCGACCAGCGCCTGGAGCGGCAGGTCGCGGTGAAGCTGCTCGCCGAGCACCTCGCGGAGGACCCCACGTTCGTCTCGCGCTTCCAGCGCGAGGCGCAGGCCGCGGCGCGCCTCGTGCACCCCAACATCGTGCAGGTATTCGACTCCGGCCTCGACGAGCGCACCGGCCAGCACTTCATCGTGATGGAGTACATCGAGGGCCGCTCCTGCGCTGAGATCCTGCGCGACGAGGGGTGGGTCGAGGTGGACGAGGCCGCCTTGATCATCGAGCAGGCGTGCGAGGGCCTGTACTACGCACACCGCCACGGGGTGGTACACCGCGACGTCAAGCCCGGCAACCTGCTGCGCTCGCGCGAGGGCGAGGTGAAGCTCGCGGACTTCGGGATCGCCAAGGCCACCGAGCAGTCGAGCATCACCCAGGTGGGTTCCGTGCTCGGCACCGCCGCCTACCTCGCCCCCGAGCAGGCGCGCGGCGAGGAAGCGGGGCCCCCCGCGGACCTCTACGCGCTCGGGGTCGTCACCTACCAGCTGATCTCCGGGCGCCTCCCTTACGAAGCCGCCTCGCTCACCGAGCTCGCACTCAAGCAGCAGCGCGAGGAGCCCCCGATGCTCGACACCCTCGTGGCAGCCGTAGGCCCCGAGCTGGCGGACGCGGTGGCGATCGCGCTCGCGCTCGACCCCCGCGAGCGCTACCGCTCGGCGCGCGAGATGGGTCGCGCTATGAGCGACGCCCAGCGGGGCATCGCGCCCGCCGAGCCCGGCGGCGCACGCACTCCTCACGCCACCGCGGCGACCTCGCTGCTCGCCGCGAGCGCGGGAGCGGCCGGGGCGGCACGCTCGTCCGCGGGCGCCGGGGCCGGTCACGGCCGCACACCCTCCCGTGGTGGCGCGGTCGCAGTGCGTCAGCCGCGGCCCGGGCCGGCTCCCGCTCGCGTGGAACCGATCGTGGCGGCTTCCCGGAGCGGGCACTCCCGCGGACGGCGCCTGTTCGCCACGCTCTTCGCCCTGCTGCTGCTCGTGGTCGTGGTCGTTGCGCTGATCGTCGCCACAGCGCCCACCCCCACCAAGATCACGCTGCGCAACGTCGTCTACTCCGACGTGGAACACACCTCGCTTGCGCTGCAGGAACTGGTCCGCGAAAACACCAAATAGCAGGCGAAAGGCCCGCTTGCGCGGGCCTTTCGGTAAGGCACTGCCCTTGCGGGCCGGATACCCGTCACATACCCGGCAGGCTAGCAACCTCAACCGTCGCCTTCAAACACGGCTCCGGCGGCCGGACTCGAACCGGCACCTGATACGTAACGGGTACCCATGCTGACCAGTTACACCACACCGGAAGGCCGACCGGGAGAGTACGAGTCACTTGGGATGGAACGCTCGCGCGGCCTCCCCCGGCGCCGCACCGGCCCGCAGCGCGGCGGTGACCTCGGGGAGGCGTCCGGCGAGGAGCGCGCCGCGCAGGTCGGCCATCAGGCGGGCGAGGAAGGTGAGGTTGTGGAGGGTGAGCAGGCGTTGCGCGGTGAGCTCGCCGGCGCGGGCGAGGTAGGAGAGGTAGGCGCGCGAGAGGCCACGCGCGCACGCGGGGCAGGGGCAGCCCTCCATGAGAGGCTCCTCGGACTCGCGCCAGCGGCCCTTGACGAGATCGAGGCGCCAGCGGCCCGCGGGGTCGGGGACGAGCGCGGTGCCGTGGCGACCGAGGCGGGTCGGCATCGCGCAGTCGAAGGTGTCGATCCCGAGCTCCACCCCGGCGATCAGGTCATCCACCTCGCCGATCCCCAGGAGGTGGCGAGGCAGAGTCTCGCGGGCCCCGCCGAGCTCGCGAGTGGCGTAGCCGACCACCTCGTACATCTGCGCCTTCTCCGCCCCCAGCGAGCCGCCGATGGCGACCCCGTCGCAGCCGCTGTCGGCGACGACCTGCGCGGAGGCGCGGCGCAGGTCCTCATATACGCCGCCCTGCACGATCCCGTACACCAGCTGGCCCCCCGGACCCCGCTCTGCCCCCCTACGCGGAGGGCCGGACTCGGCCCTCCCACCCGGGGAGCCATGCTCGGCCACCTTGTCCGGGGGCCCGTACCCGGCCGCAAGGGTGGGCCCGTGCTCGGCGTGCCAGGCCAGGCAGCGCGCCAACCACCGGTGGGTGCGCTCGGTGGAGCGCTCGGTGTAGTCGCGATCGACGTGGAAAGGTGTGCACTCGTCGAACACGAGCGCCACGTCCGAGCGCAGCGCGGCCTGCACAGCCATCGAGCCCTCGGGCGAGAGGAACCGCTCGCGCCCGTCCACGTAGGAGCGGAAGCGCACCCCCTCCTCCTCGATCGCGAGGATCGCCCCGGTCTCGCCGCCGGGGGGGCGGGATCTGGACCCGGAGGGACGAGGTCTGGACCCGGAGGGGCGGGCCTTGATCTCGTCGGCGACGGTGCCGTGGCCCATCGAGAAGACCTGAAAGCCCCCGGAGTCGGTGATCGTCGGCCGCTCCCAGCCCATGAAGGGGCCAAGGCCCCCGAGGCGCTCGATCAGCTCGGGGCCGGGGGAGAGCAGCAGGTGGAAGGTATTGCCGAGCACCATGTCGTAGCCAAGCGCGGCGACCTCCTCGGCCAGCAGGCCTTTGACGGTGGCCTTCGTGGCGAGCGGCACAAACGCGGGCGTGCGCACGTCCCCGCGGGCCGTGTGCAGCGTCCCCGCGCGGGCGAGGGACGCGCCGTCTCGGGCTTCGATCGTGAGCGCGGCCACCGCGGCATCCTAGAGTGACACCATGACTGCCTCGCCCACCCTCGCTGCCCCAGCGTCCACAGTCACACCGCCCCGCCGGTCCCCTCGCGGGCGGGCCAGCTGAGGCCACCGTGCTCGCCTCGCTGATCGACGTCGGCCACCTGGTCGAAGTCTGGGGCTACCCGATCCTGTTCCTGCTGGTGGCAGCGGAGTCGGGCGGTGTCCCCTTGCCGGGCGAGACGGCTGTGGTCGTGAGTGGGGTACTCGCGAGCCAGGGCAAGCTCCACATCGAGCTGGTGATCGCGGTGGCTGCGCTGGCGGCGATCGTGGGTGACAACGTCGGCTACCAGATCGGCCGCAAGGGTGGCCGGTGGCTGCTGGAAAAGCCGGGCCCCTTCGCACGCCAGAGGCTGGCGGTGCTAGAGATGGGGGAGCCGTTCTTCGTGCGGCACGGCCCGAAGGCGGTGTTCTTCGGCCGCTTCATCCTCGGCCTGCGCACGTGGGCCTCGTGGCTGGCGGGCGCCAACCACATGCGGTGGCGCACGTTCTTCCTGTGGAACGCGCTCGGGGGGATCTGCTGGGCGACGGCCGTGGGGCTGATCGCCTACTACGTGGGTCAGTCGGCGAGCAACGCGATCACGACGTTCGGGATCTACGGCCTCGTGGCGGTCGTGGTGGCGCTCGGAGGAGGGTTCACGCTGCACCTGCGCCACCGACGCCACCAACGCGCCCGGCAGGCGGCGGAGGAGTCCCTGCGCCACCAACGCGCGGCTGGGACGGCCGACGGGAGCTAGCCTCCGGCGGCGCGGCAGCCACCGGTGCAGGGAGCGATGCGCTCCCAGATCTCGGCCAACGCGCCGAGCTCGTCCTCGGAGAAGCGGGAGAGGAACTGCTCGCGCACGACGGCGAGGTGGGTGCCGCGGGCGGCCCGCAACCGGGCGCGGCCCAGGTCGGTGAGGCAGGCGTAGGCACCACGGGCGTCGTGTTCGCAGGAGCAGCGCTCCAGCAACCCCTCCCGTTCGAGCCGGTCGGCCAGACGCGTGAGCCCGCTGCGCGAGAGCTGGGCCTGCTCGGCCAGATCGCACATGCGCATGCGCCCGCCGGGGGACTCGACGAGGTGGTGGAGAACCTCGTAGGTGCTGAGGGGCAGCCCGTGAGTGCGCTCGAGCTCGGCGTCGACACGTTTGGCCAGGGACGCGTGGGCCCGCTTGAGGCCACGCCACGCGCGAAGCTCTCCCTCGCTGAGCGCCTGCTCCTCCGCGGTGGCTACACACGGCACGGTGGAGGCGGTCTCGATGGCTGTCGCTGTTGCCATAGCGGTCGATGCGGACATGACGCGGCCCTCTCTCTACTCACCCGAACATAGCAGCGCGGGGCCCTAAGATCGAGGCCCGCCCACCCGCGTGGCCCGCCAGACCCACCGCGCCAACAGCGGCTGGAGGGGCAGCCGCGCGTACAGCGCCCAGCGGGGAATACGGCGGAACTCCTGGGGGTTGCGGGCCATGTGGAGGTTGGCGGGGAACACGGCGGCGAGCAGCGCGATCAGCCAAAGACCTGCCAGGCGCCGGGTGCGGGGCGCCAGCACGCCGAGCCCACCCGCGATCTCAGCGACCCCGCTGAGCGTGACGACGGTGCCGGAGTCCACCCAGTCGCCGAGGCCTGGGGGCACGATCCGGCGGTAGGGGCGGGGCATCGCGAAGTGGTTGAGGCCGGCCCCGACGAAGGCGAGCCCGAGCAGTTTCGCCCCGCGCCGCCTCCCGCGACTCGCCCCGGGGGCGGCGCTGGTCTCCGTCGGTGCATTGGTCTTGATCGCCATGTGCCTCAACTCCTTTCAACCATCTTTAGCTCGCTACAGAGGCTCGACATAGGCGCACGACTGAAGCGAGACCAACACGCCTATAAGCGCCCAAACGAACCAATAAGATCATCGGCTCCCCTCCCACCCGAGGATCAGCGAGCGCCCTGACATCTCACGCGGCTGGGGAAGGCCGAGCAGCTCCAGAACGGTGGGCGCAACGTCGGCGAGGATACCCTCCTCCGCCAGCAGCTCCAGCCCGTGCAGGGTGACGATCAGCGGCACGGGGTTGGAGGTGTGCGCGGTGTGGGGGGAGCCATCGGGTTCGAGCAGGTGCTCGGCGTTGCCGTGGTCGGCCGTGATGAGGCAGGCGCCGCCGGCGTCGAGCACCGCGCGCACGACCTCGCCGAGGCAGGCGTCCACGGCCTCGCAGGCGCGCACAGCGGCGGGGATTACACCGGTGTGGCCGACCATGTCAGGGTTGGCGAAGTTGAGAACGGCAAACCGAAATCCGCCCTCGCGGTGGTCGCGCCAGGACTCGAGGAACAGGTCGGCGACGGCGCGGGCGGACATCTCAGGGGCGAGGTCGTAGGTGGGCACGTCGCGCGGCGAGGGGGCGAGCCGGCGCCGCTCGCGCTCGTAGGGGGCTTCCTCGCCGCCGTTGAAGAAGTAGGTCACGTGTGCGTACTTCTCGGTCTCCGCGACGTGCAGCTGCGGCGCGTGCGCGGCGGCAAGCACGGAGGCGAGCGTGACGGCGGGGCGGAAGGGTGGAAAGGCGACTGGGTAGGGCCAGCCAGTCTCGTACTCGGTGAGGGTGGTGTACTGCTCGACCGGTTGAATGCCGCCGCGGCCCTCCCAGCCTGGCAGCGCCTCGTCGGCGGGCGAGCTTCCGTGGGCGGGAGGGCTTCTGTGGTCAGACGGGCTCCCCTGAGTGGGCGGGCTCCCGTGGGCAGACGGGTCTCCAAATCCCGGCTCGGCCAGCGCGCGGCTGAGCTCGCGGACGCGGTCGGGGCGGAAGTTGAAGCAGAGCACGGAGTCCCAGGGGCGGATCAGGCCCTCGGCCCCAACCAAGGTGGGGGCGATGAACTCGTCGGTCTCGCCGCGTGCGTAGGCCTGCTGCACAGCCTCCACCCCAGTTTGCGCGTGGTGGGCCGCGCGGCCGTGTACGAGCAGGTCGTAGGCGGCCTGGATACGCTCCCAACGGTGGTCACGGTCCATCGCGTACCAACGGCCGACGACGGAGGCCACCCGCGCGCGCCCGCGCTGGCCGAAACGGGGATGCTCGCCGAACGGGGGATGCTCGCCGGAGGCGAGTGTCTCCCCGCTTCGGTCGGGCGGCCAGAGCTCGTGGCACCAGCGCTCCACCAGCCCAACGTGCTCGACGCCCGATTCCGGCGGGGTGTCGCGGCCGTCTGTGAAGCAGTGGACGACGAGGTCGCTGACGGAGAGGCGCCCGGCGAGCTCGATGAGAGCCTGGAGGTGCCCGAGGCTGGAGTGCACGCCACCGTCGGAGACGAGCCCGATCAGGTGGACGCGCTCTGAGCAGGTGAGCGCGTGGTTGATTGCAGCGTTCTCGGAGAGCACGCCGTCGAGAACGGCATCGTTGATGCGCGTCAGGTCTTGACGGACAACCGAGCCGGCGCCAAGGTTGAGGTGACCGACCTCGGAGTTGCCCATCTGCCCCTCGGGCAGCCCGACAGCGCGCCCGGAGGCGGTGAGTGTGGTGTGCGGGTAGGTTGCCCACAGCTCATCGAACACGGGGGTGCGGGCGAGCGAGACCGCATTGCCAGGGCCGGGCTCGGCCAGACCCCAGCCGTCCAGCACGACGAGGCAGACGCACGGCAAGGGAGACTCTGTCACGTGGCGGCCTGCACGATCTGAGCGAACGAGTCCGCCTCCAGTGAGGCGCCCCCCACGAGCGCCCCGTCCACATCAGGCAGGGCGAGCAGCGCGGAGGCGTTCTCGGGGTTGACGGAGCCGCCGTAGAGGACTCGCACGCGCGCCCCCGCCCCGGGGCCGGCGCGGTCGGCGACGAGCGCGCGGATAAAGGCAACGGCGTCCTGGGCCTGCTCAGGGGTGGCGGTCTGCCCGGTGCCGATCGCCCAGATCGGCTCGTAGGCGACCGCAACCTCGGGCAACTGCTCGTCCGCAAGCCCGGCGAGGTCCTCGCGGATCTGCTGGCGCAGCTTGCGCTCGGTGTCACCGGCGGCGCGCTCCACCTCGGTCTCCCCCACGCATAGGATCGGCCGCAGACCCGCGGCGAGCACGGCGGGCAGCTTCAGCGCGAGCGCGCGGTCGGTCTCGCCAAACAGCTCGCGCCGCTCGGAGTGGCCGAGCACTACGCCGTGGGCCCCGGTCTCGACGAGCATCGGCGGGGACACCTCGCCGGTGAAGGCGCCCTCGGGCTCGTGGTGGCAGTTCTGGGCGTACACCTCCACGCGCGAGCCGCGCGCGGAGTCGACCATCGCACGCAGGTCGGTGAAGGGCACGCAAATGGCGACGTCCACGCCGCTGACGGCCGCCACCCGGGGTAGCAGCGCCTGGATGTACTGCTCGGCCTGCGCCTCGGTCTTGTACATCTTCCAGTTGCCGGCGACAAGGGGGATCCGGGTGCTCACGAGACGCAGGCGCCTTCCAGGGCGTGGACGCCGGGCAGCGTGCGGCCCTCGACCAGCTCGAGCGTCGCGCCCCCTCCGGTGGAGAGGTGATCGACGGAGTGCTCCAGGCCGAAGTGGGCAAGCGCGGAGGCCGAGTCGCCACCGCCGACGACCATCAGGCCCGCCGCGCGCGCCATCGCCTCGGCGACCGCGCGCGTGCCGGAGGCGAACGGCGCGTACTCGAAGGCGCCCATCGGGCCGTTCCAGAAGACGGTGCCCGCGCGTGCGATCTCGCGCCCGTAGCGCTCCACCGTGCCGGGGCCGATGTCGAGGCCCATCCACCCCGCCGGTACCTCCACGCCGTCGAGCGCCCGGTGCCGCGCGTCGTCGGCGAGACGGTCGCCGAGCACGAGGTCGCTCGGCACGAGCAGGCGCGCGCGGCCGGGCTGCGGGGCGTGCGTGTCGCTCGCCCGCGCGAGCAGGTGGCGCGCGTGCTCGACGTCCTCGTCGCCGCACAACGACTTCCCCACGGAGTGCCCCTGCGCGCAGAGGAACGGGAAGCACATCGCGCCGCCGATCGCCACTACGTCGGCGACCTGCAGGAAGCGGTCGATCACGGCGATCTTGTCGGCCACCTTCGAGCCGCCCACGATCGCGACGAACGGGCGGGCGGGGTGCTCGAGGATGCCGGTGAGCGTCCGGACCTCGCCTTCGAGCAGCCGCCCGGCGGCGGAGGGGAGCAGGTGGGCGACGCCCTCGGTGGAGGCGTGGGCGCGGTGAGCGACACCAAAGGCGTCGTTGACGTACACGTCGGCGAGGTCCGCCAGCGCGCGGGCGAACGCCGGGTCGTTGGCGGTCTCGCCCGCCTCGAAGCGTACGTTCTCCAGCAGCAGCAGCTCCCCGTCGCGCAGCTGCTCGGTGAGCGCTCGCACCTCCTCGCCGACCACCGCCGGCGCGAGCGCGACCGGCGCCCCGCTCAGCTCGCTCAGGCGCGCCGCGACCGGCGCCATCGACAGCTCCGGCACGACCTCGCCCTCGGGCCGGCCGAGGTGCGAGACCAGCACTAGCCGCGCGCCCTTGGAGCGCAGCTCTTCGATGCTTGGCAGCGACCCGCGGATGCGGGTGTCGTCGGCGAGCTCGACCTCCCCGCCGGGGCCAGTGGTGAGCGGGGCGTTGAAGTCCACACGCACCAGCACGCGCCGCCCGCCCACGTCGAGATCGTCGATGCTTCTCACGGCCCCCCGACCGATCCGCCCTAGAGGACCCTCTGCGCGAGGTCCACGAGCCGGTTGGAGTAGCCCCACTCGTTGTCGTACCAGGCCACGACCTTGAGCATCGTAGCGTCCACGACCGCGGTCAGCTGGGAGTCGACAATCGAGGAGTAGGGGGAGCCAACGATGTCGGAGGAGACGAGCGGGTCCTCGGTGTAGGCCATGATGCCCTGCAGCGACCCGTTCTCGGAGGCCGCCTTGAGGGCGGCGTTGACCTCCTCGACGCTCGTGGCGCGCTCGCACTCGACGGTCAGGTCGACAACCGAGCCGGTCGGCACCGGAGCGCGCACGGCGAAGCCGTGCAGGCGGCCCTGCAGCGCGGGAATCACGAGGCCGATCGCCTTGGCGGCGCCGGTGGAGGCGGGAATCAGGTTGATCGCGGCGGCGCGCGCCCGGCGCAGGTCCTTGTGGGGCATGTCCTGCAGACGCTGGTCGGCGGTGTAGGCGTGGATCGTGGTCATCAGCCCGTGGCGGATGCCGACCGTGTCGTTGACCACCTTCGCCACCGGCGCCAGGCAGTTGGTGGTGCAGGAGGCGTTCGAGATCACGTGGTGCACGGCGGGGTCGTAGGCGGTCTCGAAGTTGACTCCCGGCACCACGGTCACGTCGGGGTCGTCGGCGGGGGCGGAGATGATCACCTTGCGGGCCCCGCGCTCCAGGTGGATCGCCGCGTGGGCGCGGTCGGTGAAGCGTCCGGTCGACTCGATCACCACGTCCACCCCGAGCTCCTTCCACGGCAGCTTCGCGGGATTGGTCTCGGCGAGCACCCGCAGCTCGTGTCCGTCCACCTCGATCGCGCTCTCGAGCGCCCGCACCTCGCCCGGGTAGGGGCCATTGATCGAGTCGTACTTCAAGAGGTGCGCGAGCGTGCGCGCGTCGGTGAGGTCGTTGACCGCGACCCACTCGATCGCGTCTACGTCCGCACGCGCCTTGGCGGCACGGAACACGTTGCGGCCGATGCGGCCGAATCCGTTGATGCCTACACGTACGGGCACTCTTCACAGCCTCCTCTGGGGCACAGACACATACAACGAGCGATGGTGTCCAAAACGAACGATGCCGGACCTCGGGAGCTCCGCTTCCGATGACCCGGCGAACAAGGAAAGGCTATCGGACGGCGTCGCTCAGCGAGAGTTGGCGACGATCTCCACGCGCAAACCGTCGGGGTCGAGCAGGTACGCGGCGTAGTACAGCGGGCCGTACTGCGTCCTCAACCCCGGCTCGCCATCCCCGCGCCCCCCGGCAGCGAGGCCCGCAGCGTAGGCGTGGTCCACTGCGACGCGCCCCGCGGCGCGGAAGGCGACGTGCCCGTAGCCCGGCGCGGGGGGCCGGCCGCGGGTCGCGATCCAGAAGGCGGGGGCGGTCACGCCGTAGGCGATCGCGTGCTCACCTTCGTGCACGCGGCGCACGCCGATCGCGAAGAAAACCGCGTCGTAGAAGGCGGCGGAGCGCTCGAGCGCGCTCACCTCGACACCCATGTGGTCGATCATCGGCGGCAGTTTGACGTATCAGGCGTCGCGCGAGCGCTTGTCGATGTCGCGGTGGGAGACCGCGACGCTCAGGTCCTCGCGGTCGCGGTAGCGCGCCGCGAGCCCCTCGGCGATCGCCACGGAGCGGTGCCGCCCGCCGGTGCAGCCGACGGCGACCACGAGGTGTGCGCGACCCTCGGCGACGTACTGGGGCAGCAGGAAGTCGAGCAGCGCGTACAGCCGCTCGTAGAGCTCGGTCAGGCGCCCGTCGCGCCCGACGTACCCGACCACGCGCGGGTCCTCGCCGGTCAGCTCCCGCAGCTCGGGCACGTAGAAGGGGTTCGGCAGGAAGCGCACGTCGAACGCGAGATCCTCCTCACGCGGGGGGCCGTGCTTGAAGCCGAAGCTCATGAACGTCAGCGCGAGGCGGCCGGTGGCGCGGCCCGGGAGCAGCTCGTCGGCGATCTTGCCGCGCAGCATCGCCGCGGACATGCCGGTCGTGTCGATCACCACGTCGGCGCGGTTGCGCAGCGGCTCCAGCAGCGCCCGCTCGGCGGCCACGCCGGCGGCCACGGAGCCGTCGGGGGCGAGCGGGTGGCGGCGACGGGTCTCCTTGTAGCGGTTCACGAGCGTCTGCTCGGCGGCCTCCAGGAACAGCACGTGGTGGTCGAGGCCGAGCGACTCGAGGTCGTCGACGACGGCCTGCAGCGCCTCGAAGTACACGCCTCCGCGCACGTCGGAGACGACCGCCGCGCGCTCCACCTTGGAGCCTTCGTGCACGAATAGGTCCACCAGCGAGCGGATCATCTCCGGGGGGAGGTTGTCCACGCAGAAGTACCCCGCGTCCTCGAACACGTTCATCGCGGTCGACTTGCCCGCGCCGGAGAACCCGGTGATCACCGCGAGCTCCTTGAGGCTCGTCGCCAACGCCGGCTTCTCAGGTGTGCGCTGGGAGGTTCGCAGGGGCCTGTACACGGACACAGGTTGATTGTGCCGCTTTTGGCGGACTACCCGGCGCGGTTCAAATGCGCGTGCAGTTCGCGGGCCACCTTCGCCGGCAGCCCGGGCACCGCCTGCAGCTCCTCGCGGGAGGCCGCCACCACCGCGTCGGGTGAGCCGAAGTGGGCGAGCAGGGCGCGCTTGCGCGCGGGGCCGACGCCGGGCAGCTCGTCCAGCAGCGAGGCGGTCAGCGCGCGGTCACGGCGGGTGCGGTGGTGGGTGATTGCGAAGCGGTGCGCCTCGTCGCGGGCGCGCTGGAGCAGCTGCAACTCGGGGGTGTGGTGGTCGAGCACCAGCGGCGCGCGGCGGCCGGGGAGGAACACCTCCTCGATGCGCTTGGCGAGCGAGATCACCGCCACACCGCGCTCGCGGAAGCCGCGCAGCGGCCCCAGGCCGGCGGCGAGCTGGCCGCGGCCGCCGTCGATCACGACGACGTTGGGCAGCGCCGCGAAGCTCGCGTCGTAGGCGGGGTCGTGCGGGGAGAGGTCGGCCTGGCGCTCCCACTGGGCGAAGCGCCGGCCGAGCACCTCGGCCATCGCGGCGTAGTCGTCGGACTCGCCCTCCCCCAGCAAGCGGATCTTAAAGCGGCGGTAGTCAGCTTTCTTGGGCGCACCGCCCTCCAGCACGACCATCGCGGCGACGGTGTGGGTGCCGCCGAGGTTGGAGATGTCGAAGCACTCGATGCGCACCGGCGGCACGTCGAGGCCGAGCGCACGCTGCAACCCCTCCAGCGCCTCCACGCGGCTCTGGCGGCGGCGCTCGGCGCGCAGGTGCTCCTGGTCGAGCGCCAGCCGCGCGTTGCGCTCGGCGAGCTCGAGGATGCGGCGCTTGTCCCCGCGCTCGGCGGCGCGCAACTCCACGGGGCCGCCGCGGCGGCTGGCGAGCGCCTCGGCGAGCGCCTCCGGGCCCGCCGAGCCGTTGCGCGCGCCTCCCCCACTGCCGCCGGACCTGGCCCCCGCCCCGCCCGCGGCGGGCGCCCGCTGCACGAGCTCGCGCTGCACGACGATCTGCGCGGGGATCGAGGAGTGCCCGGCGTAGAACTGGAGCATGAACTCCTCCGCCACCTCCGCCACGTCGCGCTCGGCCTCGTTCGACAAGTAGAAGGACTGGCGGTCGGAGAGCACCCCGTCGCGCACCTGGAAGACCTGCGCGTTGGCCTCCGTCCCGTCGAGCGCGACCGCAACCGCGTCGAGCGTGCCCACGGACTCGTTGGCGACCCGCTGGCGCTCCAGCAGCGAGCGCACGGCGCGCAGCCGGTTGCGCTCCAGGGTCGCCTGCTCGTACTCCTGCGCAGCGGCGGCGGCGCGCATCCGTGCCTCCAGGTCGCGCTCGATCACGCGGTAGCGCCCGGAGAGGAAGTCGATCACCCGGTCGATGTTCGCGCGGTAGCCCTCGCGGGAGACGTACCCGACGCAGGGGGCCTCGCAACGCTTGATGTAGTAGTCCAGGCACGGGTTGCCGCTGCGCCGCCCGGGCTCCGGGCCGGTGCAGGAGCGGAACAGGAACACCTTGGTGAGTAGGTCCAGCGTGGAGCGCACCCGCTTGGCGTTGGAGTACGGCCCGAAGTACGCGCGCCCGGGGCGGTGGCGCTCGCGGGTGAAGTACACCCGCGGGTAGTCCTCGTCGAGTGAGACGGCGATGAACGGGTAGGACTTGTCGTCGCGCAGGCGGATGTTGAAGCGGGGCCGGTACTGCTTGATGAAGCTCTGCTCGGCGAGCAGCGCCTCGGCCTCGGAGGCGACGACGACGAACTCGATGTGCTCGACGCTCCCGACCATCTCCGCGTGGCCGGGGCTGGAGGGGACATCGGCCTTGGCGAAGTGCGAGGCGACCCGCTTGCGGACCGACTTGGCCTTGCCGACGTACACCACCCGGCCCTTCGCGTCCCGAAACAGGTACACGCCCGGCTGGTCGGGTAGGCCGCGGCGTTGCTCGGCGAGAGTCGCGGTCATGGGCGTCGCCAGGTCGGGAGGAGGGCCGACGGGGCCGGAATCGTCGCGTGCTGGCGCTGGATCGCGGTCAATAGGTGCGCGAGTAGCGGTAGAGCGCGAACAGCGTGTACACCACGAGCGCGAGCAGCACGAACCACACCAGCTCCCCGAAGTCCGTTTTCCACATCCGCACCTTGGCGGCGAGCGTCACGACGCCGACCCCGATGGCCCCGTAGAGCAGCGCGCGGCGGTTGTCACCGAGGCTATATATGTCGACGCGGCGCCCGAGGTAGAACCGCAACCCGGCGTACGCGAACCCCACGCCAAACGCCACCCCGAGCACGGTACTGACGGTGTATGCCGCACGGTGGCCCCCCGGCAGGAACGCCACCGCAGCCGCGAGCACCAGCAGGATCCCCATGTTGCGCGCGGTCTTCAGGCGGTCGTCCACAGGCCCAGTCTAGTTGCGCTGCAACCCACTCCGCCGGCGCTGGCGGCGTACTACCCCACCAGCGCTTCCAGGCGCGCGTAGGCGGCCTCCACCGCGCGGCGCGCTGCCGTGTGGCGGGCCTCGGACTTGGCGGCCTCGTACTTGGTGGCCCACGCGGCGGGGTCGGCCAACGCGTCCTCGACCTCGCGCAACGCGGCCTCGGTCTCTTCGATCGCGCGCTCGGCCCTTTGCTGGTCAGTCAGGCGGTTCTTGGAGGGTCCCTTCGGCTTGGGCTTGGGCTTGGCCTTGGGCTCCTTCGGCACGGCCGGCACAGCCACAGGCGTGCTCGCGTGGGCGCCGTTGGGGGGGCTGTCCGATCCGTCCAGCGCCTCTCCCGCCGCACGGCGCTCTTCGCGCACGCGCACGTACTCGGGCCAGCCCCCGGTGTAGCTGCGCAGCGAGCGGCCCTCGACCGCCACCGTGCGAGTGCCGACCGCGTCGAGCAGCGCGCGGTCGTGGGAGACGAGCAGCACCGCGCCCTGGAAGGCGCGCAGCGCGTCCTCGAGCGCCTCGCGGCTCTCGATGTCGAGGTGGTTGGTCGGCTCGTCGAGGATCAGCACGTTGGCGCCGGATGAGACCAGCACCGCCAGGGAGAGTCTGCGGCGCTCCCCCCCGGAGAGGCCGGCCAGCGGTTTTTCGGCCTCCTCGCCGGAGAACAGGAAGCCGCCGAGCAGCGCGCGCGCCTTGTTCGGGGTCAGCCCTGTCGCCCGCTGCGCGGCCTCCAACACGCTCTGCCCCGGCGGCCCGCCCGCGCCGAGCTCGTCGGCGTGCTGGGAGAGGTAGCCGACCTGCACGTTGTGCCCGCGGCTGAGGCGCCCCGCGGCCAGCGCTCGGCGCTCGGCGAGCGTCTCGATCAGCGTGGTCTTGCCGCTCCCGTTGGGGCCCACCAGCGAAACGTGCTCCCCGCGCTCCAACCACAGCTCCGCGTGCTCAAGTAGGACGAGCGGTTCGTCCCCCACCTCCACGCGCGCGTCGAGCAGCTCGAAGATCACCCTCCCCGAGCGCTCGGGCGGCTTGAACGCGAACTCCAGGCCCTGCCCGTCGCGCGGGTCGCGCTCGAGGCGCTCGATCTTCGCGAGCTTCTTCACCCGCGACTGCGCCTGGCGCGCCTTCGTGGCCTTGTAGCGGAAGCGCTCGATGAAGCGCTCCATCCGCGCGATCTCGGCCTGCTGCTTGTCGATCGCCTTGCCCTGCGCGATCTCGCGGGCGGCCTGCTCGCGGCGCCACTGGTGCCACGTGCCGGGGAAGAAGCGCGAGCGGCCGGCCTCGAGCTCCAGGACGGAGGTGCCGACGGCCTCCAGGAACCAGCGGTCGTGCGCGACCAGCGCCACCGCGGCGTCGAGGCCCGTGAGTGTCTGCTCGAGCCACTCCAGCGACTCGATGTCGAGGTGGTTGGTGGGCTCGTCCAGCAGCAGCAGCTCCGCGCCGGTCGCGAGCGCTCGGGCTAGCGAGGCGCGCGTCAGCTGGCCCCCGGAGAAGGTGTCGAGCGGGCGTTCCAGGTCGTCCTGCGCGAAGCCCAGGCCGCGCGTCATCACCGTCGCGCGGTCGCGCCACAGGTAGCCCCCCAGCGCCTCCAGGCGCGCCTGCGCGCGGGCGTACCGTTCGAGCGTCGCCTCGGTCGTCTGGTCGGCGGGGCCCTTCCCCTCGGCGCCCTCTCCCGCCATCAAGCGCTCCAGCAGGGCAAGCTCCGCCTCCGCGGCCAGCTCCTGCGTGCAGCCCGAGAGCACGTACTCGCGCAGCGCCACCCCCCGCTCCCGCGGCGGGCGCTGGTCGTGCAGGGCGACGCGCGCGCCCTTCGCGAAGCTCAGCTCGCCGCGGTCGACGGACTGCTCGCCGGCGAGCATCCGCAGCAGTGTCGTCTTGCCTGCGCCGTTGCGCCCGGCGATCGTCATGCGCTCGCGGCGCTCGAGCTTGAACGACACCCCGCGCAGCAGCGGTTTGCCCGCGATGTCCTTGTGCAGGTCGGATGCAATCAGTACGGCCACGGCTCGCATGGTAGGCGGGGCAGGTCTTGATGGGGCCGGCCCGGAGGCCGGCTGCTTGGCGGTCGGCGGTCGCGCCCTCGCGCGCAGCCCGATCGGACCGCAGCGTGTCGCGAGGCCGCACCCTCCGATAGCATTCGGACCCTGATGCGTCGACTGCTCGCAAGCCTCTCCTACTGCGCTTTGCTGCTGCTCGTGCTCGCCCCCGCGGCGTTCGCGGAAAACGACGGGCGTGGCTTCTACGGCGCGACCAACGACAAGGTCGTGACCATCGCCGGGTTCATCTTGATCGTCTTCTTCCCCACCTTCGTGCTGCTGGCGAGCCTGCTCCAGCGGCACCTGGAAAAGCGCAAAGACGCCCGCGTCGCGGCGCAGCGCTCGCACGCCGGCGACCCCCGCTGGCGCGGCGGCTGGTAGCGCCGCCGAGGTGTCCCGCGTGGCGGCCCCCGTGAGCGAGCGCGGCCCCACTCCGACGTGAGCGACAGCGCCCCGACCGTCCGCTACGAGCGCCGCGGGGCCGCCGCGCTGCTCACGATCGACCGCCCCGAGCGGCGCAACGCCGTGGACGGTCCCACCGCCGCGGCGCTGCACGAGGCGTACCTGCGCTTCGAGGCCGACGAGGAGGCGCGCGTGCTGGTGCTCACCGGGGCCGGCGGGGTCGCGTTCTGCGCGGGCGCCGACCTGAAGGCGCTGGAGACCTTCGGCGAGCGCCTCGCCGCGCCGGAGGGGCCGATGGGCTTCACTCGCCTGACGCCGTCCAAGCCGACGGTCGCCGCGATCTCCGGCTTCGCGCTCGCCGGCGGGTTGGAGCTCGCGCTGTGGTGCGACCTGCGGATCGCTACCGAGGACTCCCGCCTCGGCTTCCCCGAGCGCCGCTGGGGGGTGCCGCTGATCGACGGAGGCACCCAGCGCCTGCCCCGTGTGGTCGGCCTCGGACGGGCGCTCGACCTGATCCTCACCGGGCGCATCCTGGACGCCACCGAGGCCCACGAGATGGGTCTCGTAAACGAGCTCGTCGCACCGGGCGGCCATCTCGAGCGGGCGCTGGAGCTCGCGGAGGGCCTGGCGCGATTCCCCCAGCGCACGATGCTCGCCGACCGCAGCGCCGCGATCCACGGATTGGGAACCTTCCTCCCCGACGGCCTCGCGCTGGAGGCCCGGGCCGGCCCCGACGTGTTCGAGGACGCGATCCGCGGCGCCGCGCGCTTCGCGGAGGGCGAGGGCCGCGGGGGTGCGGGGGCCGGGACGTGACACACTTCGATGGCTCTATATGGGCGGCAGACGAACCCCCACTTTCACGCCCCTGTACAGGCGGCAGACGAACCACTTTCACGCCCCTATATAGGCCCCAGCGAAGCAACACCCACGCGCCCTATATAGGCGCCCAAGCGAACCAACTCCGACAGTCCGTACATCCTGCCACTTTGCGTCCCTCCATCAGAATAGTATCCGGAAGGGAGTCCTCCAGCGACTCCAGCGACTCGCCAGCGCAATCACGTGTCGAAATTGGGCCACTATTGCTCAACAAGGACGCTTGGGTTGACCTTGAGATGCTCGTCGACCACTTCAATCCGTCGTCGCGCGTGCGTGTATTGGGGAATGTCGAAAGCGTCGCAGAGATCACGGAGATGTCAGATGAAGCAGCGCAGGGAGCAACACGAAGGTGGTGGTCCGCGGGAGCTCGTCGCTTTGCGTCACTCAGTACCGCTTGACCGACTCGGGCGTCGTCGTCATTCAGAAGAAGAGTGGTCGTGTCTCCGACATTCCTCGCTCAGAAGTCCTGGCAATCCATGAGAACGCTTGCTAACTGCAAACACCTGGGCCGTCAGCGATTGCGAACACGAATCACATCTCAATCTTTGTAACAAGTGAATCACGCTGGTTCATCACTTCTCTCTTCGCGCGATAGGAGATGTATAGACGAGCACCCGCGAGACGCGGGGTCGGCGGCGAGGCGCCGGTGCCGGCTTTTCAGCCGGTGGTTTCCTCGCCGCCGCCCTCCGAACCGGACTTGCGAGTCCCCCGCATCCGGCTCTCCATGAGCACATAGAGTGGGGTTGTGTCCGACACCCGCTCGAAGCAGGCGCCCCCAGCGTAGCCAACGAGACGCCTGAGTTGGACGACGACCGAGCGCACCGATTGAGAATCGGCACACGCCCGCTTGCGCCAGGCGAAAGTCGGAGCGATTGCCACGCCGCGCCTCCGACGTGGTCCTCGTCCATTGCGCAAGCGTGGCGGTCTCTCTCGGCGTTCCTGTGGTGGCGTGCCGCGCGACAGGTGAACGCGCAACCGTCGCTCGTGTCCTTCTCGCGCCGCGGAGCTCCCCTCGCCGCCTTCGCGATTCTCGTCGCGCTGGGGACCACCGCTGTGCTGCCGACTGCTCTGTGACCGCTGATCGAGGTCACCCAGGGCACTGGCGACATTCATCCTTGGCGACACTCTCGGTTTCGTCGAGCGCGGTACGCGGTCGCTCCTGCCCTCGCCCACTCAAGCAAAGCGCCATCGCGTCTGGCTGAACTGCTCACCCTTGCCGAAGCCGAGAATCATCGTGGGCGCGACTCGATAGACGAGCGCCTCACCGCGCCGGATCGCGTCGCTGAGACCGAACCATGTGCCCTCGGGTGCTGTGAAGCGCACCCCGTACTTCGACTCGTAGGCATTGGCGATGAGTCCGAGCTCCGATCCGTCACCAACCTCGACGGCGTGTCCTTCGACCACGACATCGAGACCATCGAGTCCGTTCTGGCCCGTGGTGAGAATGCAGTATGGGTTCTGCCGGAGGTTCTTTGCCTTGCGCTCCTCCGGACCCGTGCAAAAGTACATCGCGTCGTCGTGCCACACGGCCAACAGCGGCGTGACGTGCGGGCGTCCATCGGGACGCACCGTCGAGATCCAGAACACCTCCGCCTCATCGATGTGCCGGCGACCCTCCGCCCAACCCGTCGGGGTCGCCCCCTCGCTGCTGAAACCAGCGTGTAGCTCCGTCACCGGCATCTTCACCGCCATATCATCTCCCTTTAGCTGAAACGTAGGACTATCTCTCATAGACCTCGCCGACTGCCCGAAGTCATCGGTGGACCCAATCGCCTGCGTGCCGTCAGCCTCTAACGCAAGGTCGCTCGCTGCCGCTCCCGCGCAATTGCGAGAGTGTACGCGCCGCAACCGCTCGCTCGCGCTCTGGACGACCACCAACGGTCTGCCAGGACCCCTCGGCTCGCTCCTGCTCCTGCCGAAAGGAGGTGCGCAGACAGCGCCCGCTGATGCTGCTCCTCTGAGGAGAAGTCGAGGTCGTGGCCTTCGATTGGCAGCGCCCCCCTGGAAGCACCCTCCGACGCTCGTTGGCGCCCCAAGTTGCGCCGATGCTACGATCCAGGCCAGCCGGGCACCGCTCGTCCCATCGGCACGGCGAGGTCGCTAATGGGAGCGGATCGTTCCCGAGATTCGAGACCGTGACAGGGACGAGCGGAGAGATTCGCGTCGCATCTCAGCGGGCGACCTAGCGCTATCGCAACTCGTCCACTCAGGCGTCTCGTTGGCTACGAGTGGGCCCCTGCTTTCCGCGCTGAGCGGGTCGCTGCGGCGAGCCAACCAGATGCTCGCGCGATCGCTAGAGCAGGTCTTTGCCTGGCGTCGCGTTGCCGGCTCGGTCAGACGCTTACGCGGTAGTGGAGGTGAACGACGCCGTTTCGGAACCGGCGCTCATCGAGAAGTTCGAGTTGCGCGCGAACGTTGTCTGGCAGGGCGCGCTTGCCGCCTCCCACCACGATCGGGCACAAGAACAGATGGCACTCGTCGAGGAGCCCCGCGCCGATTGCGTGGCCAGCGAGCTCGGCACCCCCGACTGTGATGTCGGCCCCCGAGGACTGCTTGAGCCGCCGGACGGCGTCTCGATCGAACTCGCGCTCGATCCGCGTCCTCGCGCTGGATACCGTCTGAAGCGCCCGGGAGTACACGATCTTCTCAGCTGCCCGCCAGATCCCAGCATAGTCCCAGAACACTGCCGGCTCATCGGCCTCGGTGCTCACGGTCTCCCAGAACACCATCGTCTCGTACATCCGGCGCCCGTATAGGTAGGTGCCGATCGGCCGCTCGAGATCGTTGACGAACGCATGCACCTCGTCATCCGGCGCCGCCCAGTCGAACCTGCCCTCCTCGTCCTCGACGTACCCGTCAAGCGAGGCAATCGCCGCATAGATCAGCTTGGCCATCTCCACTCCAATCGGCCGTTACGGTGCAGCCACGGCCGCACATGCTGAGACCGCGATCCGCAGCCAAAATATCATCGATCAGGCCGGTTCGACCCGCCCAAGGCGGACGAAGACCCGGCCGACCGCCTGAATCTGCGGGTTCAAGCGCTCAGACGCCGAGGAGCAGTAGCTCGGCCACCCCACCACGGGGACGCCTTGAGGTGCGTCGCGTGGCCGGCGGTATCATCTCGGCGCTCTCGCACCGGAGCCCGCGGTGCCAGCTCGGGTCGATGCGGCACGGTCAGATCGAGCGAGCGACAGCAGCGACGCTCCGGAGACACCTGCGCCGCGCCAGAAGCAGGGGCTCGCAGGCCAGACGGTCGCGGTCTCGCAATTCTCCAAGAGCAGGCACGTCCTCGGCCTGAGACGAGGCGCCTGCTCGAGACGAGACGCAGGTGCGCCGCGCCGGGTCCGCAGCTCAACTGCTTTTATGTCGATGCGCAACTCCAGCCGTTTCGCCGCCGCTGCTTCGTTCCAGACGGACTCCGCTACACGGCTCATCGCGGGTCGGGATGTCGAACGGGAGAGTCTGTGGCCCTGTTGCAGCGCGATGGCGGCCAAGCTCCGTGCTGAGACCGCGAACGCAGCTCGACACGTCAATACGGTTGTGGTGGCCGAGCGCGCGTGAGAATAACCAGGGCCGATAACCGCGGAGGTGGGCGGCCGTGGCGCCTGGCGTACCACAGCGTGCCGCTGCCCATGCGGTCGTGCCGGGCACGAGGAAGAACGCACAGTCGGCCTATTCACCTTGAGACCCCGCGGGCGCCGGGGGGAGCTGTGGCTGCCACCCGAGTCCTCGCGATGGGGGCATGAGCTCCTACGGGAGCATGTCGTAGTCGCTCGGTTCCCAGGCGAGTGCCGCGTAGAGCTCAAGCAGGGCGCCCTGGTCGAGCAGGCGGTAGGAGGAGCCGGGCGACGACGGCAGGTGGAAGAGGTTCTGGCCGTTGCGGTAGTTGTTCCAGGCGTCGTCGGCGTAGGTCTGGGCGGCCTGGAGGATCTTCGCCTGCAAGGTGCTGTCGCCAGTCGCCGCGTAGAGGACCAGCAGGCCGCGGAAGTAGATGGCGACGAACGCTGCCGGCTGGGTGTCGAGGTAGT
Source organism: uncultured Solirubrobacterales bacterium (assembly GCA_963701215.1). Taxonomy (GTDB): domain Bacteria; phylum Actinomycetota; class Thermoleophilia; order Solirubrobacterales; family Solirubrobacteraceae; genus Palsa-744. The sequence goes on along the minus strand of OY969580.1, from coordinate 762,771 downwards.
TCGCCTCGGTGAAGTAGTCGAGGGATGCGTTCGCGAGCGCTTCCGCATTCATCAAGTAGTCGGTTTCGCCCGTGTCCTGGTAGGCGGTCACGTTGGCGGCGATCATCGCCCCCTGGTTGTAGGTCCACAGCGTCTTTCCGACCCGCCCTTCGGTCACTTTGTCGAAGACGAGAGCAGGCTTGCTCGGTTCGTAGTTGGGATTCGGCGCGTTGGGGTCGGTGGGATTGCTGTCGACGTTGTACAGGTAATGGTTGACCCAGCCGTACATCATCATCGACCCGGTTTCGTAGGTGGCCTGGTCGCTGGGATCGAGTTGCTCAAGACGGAACCCGAGCTCGGCGTTGGGCGCGTTCGACGTGGTCGTGCGTTCGTGGTTGGTCAAACCCAAACCCGCTCCCTGCTGGACCCAGAACGTGCCGCCTGGGTCGAATTCGCCGGAGTTGCCGTCCCAGCCGCCCGGGTACACGAACGAGAAGACGTTCTCCGCGTCGCTCAGGGCGCTGGCGTTCTGGGTGAGGCGGTAGTCCTGGGCCAGCGCCAGCCCGACCCACGCCTGGTCGTCGTAGTACTTGTCGCCGCCGCCGCCGAACGGCGCGGTCACATAGGAGTCGTATCCCGGCGGATTGGCCGCGCCGTCCCAATAGTGGGAGAGCCCGGTCAGGCGATCGTTGACGTCGGCCTGATAGTCGAGGCCGCCGTCGACGCTCGGGGGGATCCCGGCCAGGGTGATGGTGCCGACCAGCGCCCGCGAGAACGGCCACAGGTAGGAGTAGCGGTTTCCGCCTTCGCTCTGGGGGTAGTCTTCGGCGTACAGGCTGCTGGTGTCACCCGGGTAGACGTTCGGGGCGTAGAAGTACTGCTGCATCGCCGCGTAGGCGGCGATGGCGTGGTCGGCGTCTTCCTGCTGGGTGCTCGTCGGCGTCTGCGTCGTGAACGTCTGGTCGGCGCCGTAGGAGGTGCCGAGGCTGTTGGTGGCCACCAGACGGTAGTGGTAAGTTTGGGCGTCGGCCAGGCCCGTCAGCGACGCGGAAACATTGGTCGTACCGACGGCGTCCGACTGCGGTGGCGTTTCAGAGACGTAGGCGCTCGTCGGCCCGTATTCGAAGTGCCACGTGGTGGGAAGCCCGTTGGCCACCACCGTGCCGGTGACCGTCGCCGAGATCTGGGTGATCGTGGTCGCCGGGCCGGTGCTTCCAAGGGGAGCTGCCGGGAGCAGCGCGGGGAGCGGCGGCTGGGGCGGCGGCTGGGGCGCCGGGGCGGCCGTCGTGAACGTGTGGTCCGCGCCGTGGGTGGTGCCCGTGCGGCAGCCCCCGCAGTTGGTCGCGATGATCCGGAAGTGGTACCTCGTGTACGGTCGCAGGCCGGCGAGCGTCACTGACGTCGCGAATACCTTCGGCCGCCTGCCCGCGTGCCTAGAGGCGCTGCGAGAGCCGTAGCGAGCGGTGGTCCCGTAGCTGAAGAAGTAGGACGTGCTCGCATTCGGCTTGACCCGGCCCGCGATGATCGCGGAAGTGGTCGTGACCGAGCTGGCCGCACCGGTCCGAGCGCTCGGGGGGCACGGCGCCCGGGACTCGCGCCGCCCGCGGCGGCCTCGGCCGCGCGACCGGTGCGCACACAGACGCGGGGGGCGGGAGCGCTGCCGATGGGAATGCAAGCTGTGGACATGCGGGCGCGGCGAGGAACGCGCACTCATGACGGGCAGGACCACCGTAAAGCACGCGGCGGCGACCAGGACGGCGATCAACCAGATCGTCGCTCGCCGTAAGCCAGCTACGGCGCGGGTCCTCATGTGCGCGTGAAACCCTCCAACGAGCCAGCGCCGCGTACGGCTAACCTCACCTCATGTCGAGGGTCGTGAGCTGCGGGCCAGCGTCTGGATCGCCTCATACCGGATCGAGGCAATCTCCGGTCGGGCCGGGCTGGGGCGCCCCGAGCTGATCCAGGCGCTCGAGGCCGTCTTGGCCCAGCCCAAGGTCAAGGCCGCGCTCCTTCGCCGCCCGGCGCATGTCGCTGTCGTCGGCCAGCTCACGCTGACCAAATGCGCCGCCCACGTACAACTCACGCCACGGCACATTGACTGAGAGCTGCGGAGGCGCCTGATCCAAGAGCAACTGCACAACGTAATCCTGGCAGCTACGCGGAGTCGCTCCCAGGCGCGACGAATCGACAGATCCGAGCCAGCGCCCTCGGACAGATCAATCTTCCGACTTTCGGTTTCACGGGAGCATGCGAATACGCCCGGACTGCTCCTTGTCGCGGAATGCGGAGCCTCCCATCCTCCGTTCGTGGTCAATGAACGTCACCGGCACGCCGAGGCGCCGCTCCTCGTGCTTCCGCCTCGCCCAGCCGAAGCAGCACTGTTCGTGCGCTCAGCGTGGCTGGTGGTCGTCCAACTCAGGCGCCTCGCTGGCTACACGGGCGGCGCCTGCTTTCCGCGCGAAACGGGGAAGCTGTCGACCGGGGTAACGATGCGCGCCCTGCCGGGCAAAGCGAGTGTCCTGATAGCCGATCCTCTAACGAGGCGTGGGTCGGCCTGACGGACCGACGGGCTAGGCTAAGCGGTCGTGTCGCTGACCGCCCTGACGTCCGCGGAGATCTCGCTGCCGACCGAGGCCGATGGCGCGCGCGTCAGCGACCGGATCGCTGTTCTGGCCGACACCGTCGACGTCGTCGGGTTGACCGACAATCACGCCGGCCAGCCGCGGATGTCGCCGCTGGCTGCGGTAGCGCTCGCGCGGGAGCAGGGCGTGGGGACAATCGTCCACGTTTCCTGCCGCGATCGCAACCGGCTTGCCCTGCAGTCCCAGGTCGTGGGCGCGGCGGCGCTCGGCGCTGAGGCGGTCCTCTGCATGCAGGGCGATCCGGTGCCTGGCATCGAACATGTGGCCGACATGACCGCCACGCAGCTCATTGCGAGCGCGTCGGCATGGAGCGCCCCGCACCCGCTGGCGGTCGGGGCGGTCGTCAATCCCTTCGCCGAGGACGTCGACCGGGAGTTGCGGCTCCTGCGGCGCAAGATCGCCGCTGGAGCAACGTTCGTGCAGTCGCAGATGATCTTCGACCTCAGGCGCCTCGAAGCGTTCCTCTCGGCCGCCGAGGACACCCTCGCGGGCGTGCGGTTCTACGCAAGCGTCGCGCTGCTCCGCAGCGCGCACATGGCAGAGCGCGCCTGCGCGCTACCGGGGGTCGCGATTCCTCAGCGAGCCGTGGCGCAGATCAGTCGCGGCGGCGGCATCGACCTAGCGCGCGAACTGGCGGCCGGCCTTGCCAGTATCTCGCGCGTAGATGCGCTTCATGTATTTCCGCTCGGAGCCGAGGCGGCTACACGCGAGGTCGCCGCGGAGTTCCGCGTCGCGCGGGGTGTCAGCGCCCAGCGCCCTGCAGGGACCGGTCCGTAACCGGAACCGCGACCGGGACGACGAACGGGGACGGCCCCTGGCCGACCGAGAGCCTGCAAGCAGATGGTTTTCGAGTCCCACGAAGCGCGTCGCGTCCCGTAGCACCCGCCCGGAAATGTTCCCGGGACCGGGGCGACAGCCGGGACATCCGGCTCATCGCGCAAGCTCGTTGGCTGCCGCTCAGCTCGGAGCGTGAGCACGCGAGTTTGCTACGATCCGTACTGTTAGAACGGCTTCTGATAGCAATTGCCGTTCGCTTTGTGGGACATGCGCAACTTCTGCCGTGGGCATCTGTTTTGTGCTCACATTCTGTCATTGAGCGGGGGGAAGGGGACGGCGTTTTGCGCGCGACAGCTCGGGTGTATAGGCTAGGTCGCCAGTGTGCAACGACAGCACTGGCCCGCGGCACGCTGATGACGCTGCTCGTCCTCGGTGTGGCGGGTCCAGCTAGCGCATCGTTCTCATGGACTGAACCGGTCGAGATAGCGCCGCACGATGGGCAAGGGCCCTCCCCGTTGGTCAGCGAGGTGGCCTGTCCGACGCTAGATCAATGCACTGTTGTCGACGGGGGTGGTGACGTCGCAACATTTGACCCCACCGATCCAGGGATGCCGACGCTGGTCCCGATGACGTCGCCACTCGCGTTGGGGGGCGGAGGTGAGCTTGCCTGTCCAAGCACGACACAGTGCAGTGTCATCGACAGCAATGGGCGTGAGGTCACGTTCGATCCGACCTCTCCGGGGCACTCGGCGCCCGTCACCGTCGACACCAGCGGTTATCTCATATGGCTTGCATGCCCGACGACCCAACTGTGCACAGGTGTCGATGATCACAATAATGCCGTGACGTTTAATCCACAGCATCCGGCACCTAGCAGGTCGACCGCCCTTGAGCCGGGCGAACATACGGTTGCCGGCCTTGCTTGTGCGTCAGCAACTCAGTGTACGGCGACCGACAACGAAGGCGCCGTGACCTTCGATCCAGTGACCGGTGTCGTGCTCGCCCGGATCACCCTTGGAACGGGCGTCCATTCTGGCAATCGCCCTATAGCGTGCCCTACGTCGATGCAGTGCACCACCGTTGAAGAAGTGCAGCGGAACAATTCAGGAGCCGGTGGCGTCACCACGTTCAATCCGCTTACCGGGAATATCCTGTCGAGTACCACTGTCGTTGCCGAAAGATCGCTCGTGGCAATAGCGTGCGTGAACGAACACCAGTGCACGGTCGTCGGCCAGATCGATGAGCCGATCACCTTTGACCCTCTCAACCCGACCGTCACGATCATTGGCAACGTACACTCCGCGCTCGCGGAACACGAGGAAACACTCTCCGAACTGACTGGTGTAGCATGCCCCGCCTCGAATCAGTGTACGGCACTCGCGGGACAGCCGGTGACCTTCGATCCGCTGATCACGGCTACCGGGGCCTCCACATCTGGAACTGTGGTCGACGAAGTGCGAGCCAATGGCCGACTGCAAGCCGTGGCCTGCCCATCGGAAGCTCAGTGCACCGCACTCGAGGAGCGCGGCGGCGAGGTGACGTTCGACCCAACTGATCCGATTAGTAGGACAACATCGGTGATCAATCCATCGCTCGTAAGAGACGAAGGGTGGATGTCGGACATCGCGTGCCCCGCCGTGAGTGTATGCGTAGCTGTTGGCATGGCACACGAAACGTCCGGTGTGCATGGCCAAGAGGTGACGTTCAACCCGCTCGACCCTGGATCACCACTGGTCGTCACGCTTACCGATCCCCCGCTGTGGTCAGTGTCATGTCCGGCTGTCACTCAATGCACGGCGCTCGCAGAACCGCTCAATCTGGCTGAATTGCCGACCGCGCCCGACGAATCGCTCACGTTCGATCCAAGCGCGCCCGGAGCGTCGCACTCCGTTCTCTTCGGTGTGGAGTGGGCTGGCGGGCTCTCATGCCCGGCCAGGGCACAGTGCACAGCCGTAGGACTTGTCAAACAGGCGCCCGGGCCATCCGCGTGCTGCGGTGGGCGCTCGCTCGGAGGGGAGGTCACATTCGATCCCGTGAACAACGGTGCGCAGGCCGCGACGATAGTGGATACAGCGTGGAAGGAGGTCGGCAACTATTGCCGTTTCGAATGCAACACCTCACGCTTGGTAGGCGTCGTCTGTGTGAGTGCGGTGCAGTGCACTGCACGCGACGACGGCGGCCGCGCTCTGACGTTCGACCCCGCTCGCCCAGGAACGCCTGTCCTCATGCCCATCCCAGCCGGGACACTCGCGTGTCCGGCGGCCACCGAGTGCGTAGCGGTCAGCGGACCCGAAATGTCCGTCGGCAACCCGCTATCAGGCGCCCGCTGGATGACGGAGCACCTCGATGACGAATCCAAGGGCTTCAGTGCGGTCTCCTGCGCTTCGTCTCATCAGTGCGTCGCGGTCGACGAAGACGGTCTGGTGACCGTCGGCACCAACGTCGCGCCGCCGCCGGCGCCCACCCCGGTGAATACGGTCGTCGTATCGAAACACGTTCGCGGCGATACGGCGGCGGTGACGATCGATTGCTTCGGACGGCCGACATCGGCGTGCGCGCTTGCCCTAGCGCTCGAAGCCATCGGCAGGCCGCACAGCGCTCGGCACTCCGTACGTGCCGGACATCGGCGCGTCGCGGTGGATGGCGACCAGCAGGCAGTGGTGCAGATCTCGCTCGATGCGGCGGGCAGGGCCCTTCTAGCCGCGGGACACGCTCTTGCTGTCCGTCTAACCAGCACCGAGCACGGCGTAGTCAGGCGTTGGGGAACGCTAAGCTTCGTGACCATGACGAGGCGCTGCGCATCACCTGCTGCGCCGAGCGTTCCCTCGTCTCGACTATCTCGGCGAGGAACCCTTGTTCGTCGACGGTGTGCTCGCCGGTGAAGGCACGGCTACGAGGTCGACCTCGTGGGTGCCCGCGGTGACAAGCTGGTGCTGGCCTCGGTGAAGTCTTACCTCGGTTCGCACGGCGTCGTGGCCGAGCACGTGACCGGCGAGACCAAAGACGAGAGAGCCCGCAAGCGCTACTCGCTTCTGAACCGGCGAGAGGTCCGAGGGCCCGTGATCTTTGTTGGCGTGTTCGATGAACCGCGCCTGATCGAACCCGTACTTCGTCCAGATGTCGTCGATAGCCGCCCTGATCTCTGGCCTCGTCCGTTTGGCTTCCACGCGTTCCCGGGCGATGTGAATCAGAGCGCTACCGTCGTCGGCCAGCTCGCCGAGCCACTGGGATACCTCTGCCTCCGGGCCGAGCAGGATCACTAGCACGCGCCTTGTCTCGTCGGAACCTTTCCGCCGTCTCTCCGACCTGATCCACCGGCCGCCGGATGGCCTCTCTCCACTCCTCGAACTCACGATTCTCGGCCTGATCAAGCTCGAAGTGCAGCGATGTGAAGGCTTCCCAGCCGATGGCGTGTTCCGCGATCGGCTGGGAAGCGTCCCACGCAGATACTGAAGGTCCCGCATGTCGCGGTCGCGCCCGAGCTGTTTCTGCGTCCGCTCCGCGTCCGCGCCCCGCTGCTGCTGCGCCAGCGTCGTGTCGTTCTCCCGCTGTTTCCTCGTGACTTTCAGCGTCACGAACGCGATGATCACCGCCGCCCCCAAACCGGAGATGAGGCCCGCGATGACCGCCGGCCACGTTTCCGCCGCTTCCACGATGATCGGCTGCATCCAGCCGATCTTTTGCCGCTCGGGCGGACGAATACGCTTCCCGCTGCGATCGTGACGCTCGTTGTCTCGATCGTCGGGGCTGCGACGTCAGAATGTTGAAGCGCAGACGCCGTGGCAGTTCGGAGTCGCTCTAACCTTTGGTCGTGGCCTTCGACGCAGACACCTGCGTACGACGATCATTGCGCACCCGTCTACTTGCGCCTTAACCGGCTTCGAGCCGACCCGCACCAAGCCGCGCAAACTTTCCAGGCGCCTCCCGTGCTAGACTAAGTTCCATGACTAAGTCTGTTGGAGTACACGAGGCCAAGACACATCTATCGCGGCTGCTCGAAGACGTGGCCGCCGGCGAGGAGGTCGTCATCACACGCCGCGGCGAGGCGGTCGCCACCCTCGGCCCCCCGCCGAGCCCGGCGCCCAGGCAGTTCGGAATGGACGAAGGGCGCTTCGTCGTCCCCGAGGACTTCGACGCGCCGCTGCCCGACGAGCTGCTCGACGCGTTCGGGCGGTGAAGCTGCTCCTCGACACCCACGTCTTCCTGTGGCTGCACACCGCGCGCAAACGCCTCGGCGAGCACCTCGCGCTCCTCGAAGATCCCCACACCGAGCAGCTTCTCTCGGCGGCGAGCTCGTGGGAGATCGCGATCAAGTATGCGCTGGGACGGCTGCCGCTGCCGGAGCCGCCGCAGCGCTACGTCCCCAGCCGGATGCGCGCGATCGGCGCCGTCGCGGTGCCGATCGAGCACAGCCACGCGCTCGCGGTCGCCGCGCTGGAGCCGCTGCACGGCGACCCCTTCGACCGGCTGCTCGTCGCGCAGGCCAGGCTGCTCGACGTGCCGATCTTGACGGCTGATGCCACGATCGCCCAGTACCCCGTGCGCACACTGCTCGTGGGAGGTGGATAGCCGCCAGCTCGGCGGCGGCACCGTGCCACCACTCCGCGGGCGCAGGTCTGCCGGCCGACACCAAACGGACGCAGCCTGCTGGGCACGACGGCCTGTTACTCACCCCTCGCGGGCGTGGTCTGCTGGCGGATCGTGCGCTCCACCTCCTCGCCTCTCGCCGTGAGGCTCCAGACGTTCGGCTCCCCGCGCGTCGGGCCCGCGCCGGTGTTGTGGATCAATCCGAGGTGCTCGAGGCGCGCAAGCAGCTTCGAGATCTGGCCCTGGTCGACAACTCCGGAGGCGTCGGCGACCTGGCGGTTGCTCGCCCCCGGGTGCCCCGCGATCGCTAGCAGCACCCGCACCGTGCGGTACGTCAGGCGCATATCGAGGTCGCGCAGCGGGTCGCCGCGGGTGTGCGCCGTGGGAGACCGGCGCGGGGAGGGCCGCGACGCCTCGCGCGCCGCGGCGGCCTGGCCCTGATAGGGGAGCACGATCATCCCCATCAGCGGGGCGAGCAGCGCGACCATCGAAGGCGTCCCCTCGCGCGAGGAGGAGTCCTCGCCACGCGACCTGCCCCGCGCAGAGCCGCCCCCGCGCGACACGCCTCCATTGCCGCCCGCGCGCGACGCATTCCCGACGCTGCCCGTCAGCCGCGCGTGCAGGACCGCGAGAACCGCGCCGACGACGCCCTCCGCGGTCATCCGCGCCGGACGCGCGCTGCCCCTCACCTCATGCCGGCCCTCATGAACTGCGCCGATCAGCGCGTCCACGACCTCCGCGCGACGCTCGATCGCCCGCGGGCCCGCACCGAGGGCATCCACGACACACAGCGCGCCCATCCCCGGCTCATCCTCCAAGAACTCCAACAGCGCGCCCAGACCCGCCCTGATCCGCTCCCGCCACGCACCCGGCGCCCCGTACGCCGGCAGCACACGCTGCGCAGCCTGCTCCACCGCCATATCGAACGCCGCGAGAAAGCAAGCATCGCGATCCGCGAACAACTCATAGAACGTACGCCGCGAGACACCCGAGCGCGCCACGATACGCGCAACCGTCACACCGCCCACCCCGCGCTCCCGCGCGACCTCGATCAACGCCGCGATCATCCGCGCACGCTGGATCTCCGCCACACCGCTACGGCCGCCGCCGCGGTCCACGTCGACCGCGGTCTCGGCCTTGCCCGGACTGACGCGAATCGCTGACGGCACCGACTTACCGCCTCTTTCCCGCTTTTCTCTTCGCCGCCCGCTTCGCTTTGCGCTTCGCGTGCTTATGGGAGACCTTCTTGACCTTGCCGCACCCGGTGATCGCGATCTTCGTAGTCGTCTTGATCAGCGCGCCGTTCTGCCCGACGAATTCGGTCGGCATCGACAGCTTCGTCTTACACAGATCCCGGTTCGCCCCCAACGCCGAGTACGGGCCCTCGGGGAGCGTCAGTTCGAAGCTGCCGACCGGGGCGTCGGGGACCGTCTTGAACGTGCTGCTCGTGACCCCCGTCTTTTCGTTGATGAACGTCGAACCCACCAGATGCACCGTCACGCCATACCCCTGCAGGACGATGATCAGGCTCGGGAACGCTTCCCCGCCGTGGCTGACGAAGTACGCCGGGCCCGTCAACGGGACCGGGAGCTCCGGGGTTATCGCGGTCGCGTGACCCACAATCGACGCCGCCGGACAGGCGGCTGGGTTGACTTCGAAGACCTGGGCGGTGCACGCCTTCTGCAGCGTCGTCAGCCTTGAGGGCAGCGCCTTGGGGAGTTCGACTTTGACCCGCGCAATGTTCGCGTCATACGGCCCCGCGGGGTAGCCTAGCTTGACGTGCAAGCTCGCGCCGTCAGTCCTGGAGGTCTTCCCCGACGTGGACGCTTCCAGCTTTGGCTTGAACGCCAACACGGCGCAGTTGGTGACCTGGTAGGGCACCTGTAGCGTGGACGTGGCGCCTTCGGTGCTCAGGAGGTCCCCGGTGATCTGCAGCGGGTTGCAGTTGGTCGCGTTGAACGTGAACCCCGGCCGGTTGATATCCACGTTCACATGCTTGATCTCCAGAGGTATCCCGTCGATGATCGTCGGGATCTTGTACGGGCCTTCATCATCGGTCGTGATCGTGAGCGCCGCGGTTTCCGGATTCACTTCGATCTTCGCCCGCACCACTACCTGGCCAAGGTTGTACGGGCCAGCCTTCGCGGGGTTCACGATCGACAGCCCGAACGGGGCGCCCCGGTAGGGGCCGGTGATGTACACCTTCCCACCCGTCACGCTGAACGGGTCGCCGCCCAGGCCGACACTGACGATCGTTTCCCCGATCAAGCTTTCCGGGCCACACGTCCCAGCATCAGCCTGTTCTTCGCCGCACAGCTTCACGCTCGAGAGCGTCCCCGAGAGCCCCAACGGCATCCGCAGCTGGATCGACTGCAGGTTCTGACTACCATCTTCACGGCTCATCGTCATCACGAACGGGCTGAACCCACCCGCCTGGATACTCGTCATCCCCGCCGTCAGCGACGGGGTGAACGGAAGCGGACTCGGGCACGAGCTCCCGTTCGGACCCGACGTGATCTCGAAGCTCGAGGTCGGGTTCACCGGCGCGTTGCCCGACCACGGCGTGATCGACGCATTCGTGGTGTAGGTCCCGCAGCGCGCAGGGGTTGCGAGTGGCGCGCGTTCCCCGCCGAAGAAGTGCAGTTCGATTTCTTCTGCCGGCGCCTGCGGGGTATTCAAGAACGTCGAGGTGATCTGGCCCGTCGCTCCGTTGAGCGAGACTTCGCCCGGGAGCTTGACCAGCACACCCGACATGGGTTCTTCGGCGACGATGTACATCGCCACGAGCGACCCGAACGGGTTGGCGTTCTGGGCCGCCAGGTACACCGAGCCGACGAGCGGGTTCGTGAGGAGCGGCAGCTTGATGCTCGCGGTCCCGATCTTCGACGCATCCGGGCAGAACGGTTCCGGCGCGGCTTCTCTCGGCGCCGGCAGACCCGAGGTGAAGCGCAGCCTGCCCGGGGGTTCGCTTTCGCCCGGAAGGTAGCCGATCTCCGCGTTCGAGCACGCTTCCAGGCCGTCCGCGCCCGCGGGGTTCAACGCGACGCCTTCGGGCAACGTCACCGTCGTATCCCGCACGTCCGCGTCCGCGAGGCCCGCCGGGTTGAGGCTCGCCTGCTGGGGCACGTGCACCTTGACCGCGAGGCCCGTCGGTGTGCTCGCCGACTGCACATCCGGCGCAACGCTGATTTCAGCGCCGAACGGCAACCGGTTACAGCCATCGAGGCTCTCCATCGGTTCGCTCGCCGAGAACGGCGGCAGTGGCGTCGGGTCCTTCCACGAGTCGGCTTGCACCGACGTTTCCAACGGGCCCGTACACGACGTCGGCAACGTCAGGAACGGTGGGGGCTGGGTCTCCCCGAGCGCGGTGCACGGCGGCAGTTCGCCGACCCAGCGTCCACCGGCGAGGCAACTCCAGCCACGCGAGCGGTCATGCCGCGGGTCGCCCGGCACGCCCCAGAACGTCACGCGCTGGGAGATGAAGTTGCTGACCTCGGTGATGTTGTGGACACTTGCGACGATCCCGTAGTCGCCGCCGGTGCGGACCGACGTGTCGATGAGCACCGGGACCCTTTCGATCTCGAAGCCGAACCGCGCCGGCTCTCCGGGCGCCGGGACCAGATTGAAGATCGGTACCGCATATGTTAGCGGTTCATTGCTAAATTCACTGAAAGCGGTAACTTCTGCCGTGATCGACGCGACACCTATCGCCGTATCGTCCGGACATAGGTTGGCGTTTGCTCCCGCCAGAGTTGAGAACGCCGCTTCGGTGCATTGCGGCAGGACCGTCGGATTGCCGATCAGGCCAGGCGGCAGATCGAAGTGCAGATCCTTCGGTAGGGCGGGCGGCTTGCTCGCCAAGGCGGTCTGGTTGAACCCAAGCGTAGTCGTGAACTGAAAGGGGTGGGAGCCCGCCTGCGTGTCGGGCGAGCCGCCGTCGTTTTCCAGCGCGAGCCCGTACTCTTCGACGCCGAACGGCGTGGGCCCACCTGCAACTGTAACCGGTCGCTTCAATGACAGCCCGGGCACGGCGCTCCCGAATTCGCCTTCGAAGTTCCCGGTACCGGGGGGCGATGCTTCCCCCTGGCCTGCGTATGCGCCCATCACCTCGCAAAAGGGGGTGAGGAACCTGCCCGTGCCTTCAACCTTATTGCAGCTATAGGCTTGGCCTCCCGCTATCGATACCTCATTGCTGGCACCCGATTCGGCAGTTTCTACTTTCACGCCAATGACAACTTCGATCTGTTCGTAGGGCTGGAGGGGTTCTGGTCCCGCCCAGTTACAACTCGCTTCAGAGCCCGATTCGCGCAAAGAACACGATACTTCGCCCCGCTCGCTGCCACCGTAATTCGAGCTGGAGCGCGCGGATACCGCGGTGGCCCTGACGTTCGACGGCAGCTTGTCCGTGATCGTCACCGGGCTTGCGCTTCCGTTCACCGCCGTGTCGCCAAGATCTGTCGCCTGCACCACGATCGTGGCTTCCTGGCCAGGTTGCAGGTACGTGGGCCTGGTGCTCGACGACAGCTGCCACCACGCCCGTTCTGCCGCGAATGCCGGCGACGCGGACACAAACGCCAGCAGCGACAGGACACCAAGCACCAGGATCGTGCGGGTCTTGACAGTCATCGACTTACCCCCTTGCCATGCGACCTCTTCGCGCTGGACATCGGACCGTATCTTTTTCGGGCCCGCCTTTCGCACGTGGCCAACATTTTCTTTGATTTGCTCCGCCTGCACGCTTTGAGCGCCTTGGCGAGCCTCTGCGCCCGGGTCAACGGCTTCGCCTTCGGTTTCACTCTCGTCGTGGGCGTGGGCGTGACGTTGCCCGCGCCGGAGAACGTCTCGCTGGATGGCGCTCCGAAGAGGGTGGGCTGGGGGATGGGGGCCGCTCTGCACGAGTCCGCGTCGCTGCACGCCGGGGGCACGCTCGCCCCCGACGCGGGACACGGCGAGATCTCCGAGCAGATGTGCGCGTCATAGACGTCGTACGCGCTGTCGGTGTCCTGGGCCACCAGCGGTGAGGTCGTCATGAAGAAGACTTCTTCGCCTTCTTCGCCGCCCGGACCCATCCCGCTCGCTTCCAGGAACGCCGATTCCTGGCTCGAGGTTCCGGAGGAGATCAGCGCGACGCAACCCGCCGTTTCTTCCCCCGCTTTCCCTTCTCGCTTGAAAACCTCGCTCGCGCTCTGCGTCGAACTGTTGCAGCGTTTGCCTTCGGGCTCGTACTCATAGACGTCCTCTTTGTGGTTCACGTCGGCAGGGACGAGCGCGTCTGCGCCATCGAAGAACAACCGGCCTTCGTTTGAGAGGTAGCGCGACTGGTGCAGGGCGTAGCCGGCTTCTATATCTGTCCAACCGGGGACGCTGCCAGCCAGCCAGAGGCCTTGCAACGACAGGGATTCGTCGATGAGCAGTCGTGGCGAGAATACGTTCAACACCCCTTCCGGCCGAGCACCTGTGGGGTTGCACGACGCACACACCATCCGGCCGGTTGCCGAGTCAAAGAGATACACCTCCTCGTCGGGTGCTTCGCTGTTGATGTCAAGGTTGTCATAGCCCGTCAGCGGCCGCTCGGACATGAACGCCAGATAGCGCCCGTTGGGCGACACCCGCGCGTTCAGGTCACCGAGATTATTCGGTGACGCCGCTGCCCAGTCGGGCGCGTCCCGCCCTGCGAGGACGGCGATCAGGCTCGTCACGCCGTCATGCCACATGTACAGGTTGCACGCTCCTTCGCCTAGGACACCATTGAGTTCGCAGTTCCCCGGGGTTGCGCCGTGTGCAACGCCGTCTCCGAGAACCCCCTCAGCCACGAAATACACCCATGAGCCGTCTTCGCTGAAGCCCAGAACAGCACCCTGCACATTGGCGCTTTCATTCGGATTGGTGTCTTTCGTCAGATCCGTCAGTTCGCCCTTCAGTGGTTCGCCACCAACGCTCGTCACTTCAAACATGTACAGATCGGGTTCGCGGTTTTTAGCATTGGAGTCAGTCGTCAGCCGCTGTTGGTCGGTGAAGAAGATCCTCGATCCGTTGCTGCTGGCCCCCTGGAACACCGGTTCCGGGCTCGCCAGTTCGTCTTCCGCGCCCGGCTGAGGCACGTCGAGCTGGATCGTCTGCTCCTGGCTCATGTCCCGCAGGTAGAGATGATTACCTGCTTCCCACACGATACGCGAGCCGTCGTTCGATATTGCGTTCCTGACGACTTCGTTTCGATCGCCGAGGCTGGATGCCTCTTCGCTTTCGGCCGCGGGCTTTTCTTCGCCCTGCTTGTTCGGCGGCAGCACACTGACCAGCTGCAGGCTGCCCCCCGCCCACTCGTAGAGACTTTCTTCTTTGTGTGATTCTTCGAAATTCGAGGTCAGTGCTTCCGGAGAGCTGAGGACGATGTGGCTGAGGTCGGGCGTCGCATCGTCGAAGCTGATGACGTTACCGTTGGCGATTTCACCAAAGTGCCTGCCCGGCGGAACATTCGCTGCGGTGACCAGAGGCAAATAACATGTCGGGGATGTCGCTTCGGTGGGCGTCGCCTGGCATTCGCTGTTGCTGCGCAGATAGATCGTCTTTTCCGCGCCTTCTTGCAGAGGCGGCAGCGGCCCTTCGCCTTCCGGTTGGACGAGCGCAGTGGAGAGATTCCCCGAGAACAGATCGTATTCGGTGTTGCGCGAGCCGGGGATTCGTGCCAGCGCGCTGTAGGGGGTCGCGATGTCCTGCGAGGTCCAGCCACCCGCGCCGCGCGTGGAGAGGATCTGTGCGAACTGCGGCGCCCTGTTGCCCGCCGGATCGGCGACGATCGGCGCGTTCGCAGCATACGTGAATGCCCCGCCCGCTTCAGCTGCCTGGATCGGCTCGCCCCCATAGGCCATCGGCTCGATCCCGGCGCCATACTTGTTCGGCGGCGAGACCAGTTCCCACTCGCGCCCGTCGGGCAATGCGAACTCGCTGCCGCTCGACTGCGTGGTGAACGTGTCGTCAGGGCTTGCAGTGGTGCCCAACGCGTTGTGAGCCACGACGCGGTAGTAGTAGGTGGTGCTCGGCAGCAGGCCCTGCAGGTGCAGGCCGGCGCTCTGGTCGCCGAAGCCTTCGCCGATGTCCGCACCGGGCGCTGCGGGCGCGTCGGTGCACGAGGAGGGACTGGCCGTGCAACTGACCGTGCCGTACTGGAAGTAGTAGGTCGTGTCCGTGCCGTCGGGGTTGACCTGCGCGTTCAGGCCCGCCGATGCCGAGGCGACGTTGCTCGCGAAGAGGTCGCGTATCGGGATCGCCGGCGGCGAGGGCGGTTCGGGGATGAAGATGTGAACCTCGTCGGCAGCGGAGTCCGCGACGTACACGTTCCCAGCGGAGGGGCCGCTCCCCGAGTCGATGCCGATACCGGTCCCGCTGGTCAGCTGCGGAGAGCCAAAGCGTCCAACCGGCGAACCGCTGGGGTCGAAGACCCCGACCGTGCTTTCGTTGTCGATATAAACGTCGTTGCTCGACAGATCGACCGCAACGCCGGTCGCCGTGCTCGCTTCCGTGATGCCTATTTCTTTTTTGAGCACTCCTCCCGAGCTGGTAAGCTTATTCACTCCTTCAAAAAAGTTATTGATATACAGGTGGTCTTCGGAGTCGACGGCAAAGAAGTTGCGCTGCATCGAGCCGAACGCCACCTGTGGTTCTCGGCTTGAGAGGAATTCATTTGTCAGGGCGTCGTTGAAGCTGTCGATTTCATGACCCTGACCAGCCCACACGACCCCGTTCTGGTCGACCGCGACCCCGATCCATTCGCCGCCGGTCAGCTGTCCTAGGTAGGCGCCGCTCGGGCTGAACTTGTCGATGACGTTGTGGCCCCCGTCCACGACATACACGTCGCCGTTGGAGGGGTCGGATTCTTTGCAGGTGGGTTCCGTTACTTCGGTCAGCGGCAGCGGCTTGTGCAGCTGGCAGGAGTTGTCGACCGCGATGCCTTCGGGCCCGGAGAACGCGCCGGTCGGGGCGGCCGCGCCCGTTTCCACTTTCTCTTTCCCTCCCACTTCCACTTCGAAGGTGCCGCTACCGTTGAACTGACCCCTGTAGGCGCCGGTCGGGCTGAAGACCTCGACGCGGTCGTTGCCCTTGTCGACGACGTAGATGTCGTGTGTCGTGTCGTTCACGGCGACACCAGATGGTTCGGAGAATTCACCGGCACCCGAACCGGGCTTGCCGAACGACTTTTCGAAGACACGCCCCCGCACGGCCAAAGCGGGGGTGCTCCACAACAGCATCGGACCGGCCAGCGCGCACAGCGAAGCCAGCGTCGTCAATACCAGTCTGCGAATGCTCACGACACCATCCCTTCCTCGAGATCGGACGGGACTAGAACCCCCCCGCCTGTTGCATAACGACACGCCCAGCGGGGCGGCAGGACAAGGCGAGCGCCCGCCTCGGTGGGACTCGCCGCGGAGCGCTGGATAGGACGCGCCGCAGGACGCGGCTCGCCGCGGAATCCCACTACCCCCCGGGAATCACGCCTGACGCGCGCGTCAGACACCCAACCCCCCGCGGGGGCGACGACAAGACGGCGCAAATGCGCCCGATGAGGTGCTCCAGCGGTTAGACCGCTAGACGAAGAGAGAGAGAGAGAGAGAGAGATGCGACAGCGTCAAGCTGGCGCATCTAGGTACGCCACCCCTAAGGGTGCCAGGAACTCCTGTCACGGTCATCCCTCTCAAACTCACGTGAAAACCAACTCCCTCATCGAAATGACCGGGCCCCTCTCCCTGGCAAACAACCCTGCCAGTACATCCTCCTGCGAAAGGCCGGCCACAGAGCAGCCAGACCCAACCCGGTCCTATGTTCGAAACCCTGTATCGCCCAACCCGGTCATGGGTGGGTGACGAGGCCACTATAGACACTCTCGACGGTGTTGTCAAGTCCCCGGGCAGCGACCCACGACGCGGCATCCAAAGAGGACGCCGACGAAAGCCATCGCGGATGGGCGCCGGGTGCGCGCCGAGACATCTACCAGAGACGGTACGCTCAGGCGCCGGCGGACGTCGTTTGTTGTCTGATCGTGTGCTCCACCTCCTCGCCCTTCGAGGTGAGGCTCCAGATGTTCGGCTCCCCGCGCGTTGGGCCCGCGCCGGTGTTGTGGATCAACCCGAGGTGCTCGAGGCGCGCGAGCAGCTTCGAGATCTGGCCCTGGTCGGCGACCCCGGAGGCGTCCGCCACCTGGCGGTTGCTCGCCCCCGCGTGGGATGCGATCGCGAGTAGCACGCGGACCGTGCGGTACGTCAGGCGCATATCGAGGTCGCGCAAAGGGTCGCCGCGAGTGTGCGCCGCGTGGCGGCGGCGCGGGGCGGGCCGCGAGGTCTCGCGCGCCGCGGCGGCCTGGCCCTGATAGGGGAGCACGATCATCCCCATCAGCGGGGCCAGCAGGCCCACCATCGACGGGCCGCCCTCGCGCAACGCATTTCCGACGCTGCCCGTCAGCCGCGCGTGTAGGACCGCCAGGACCGCGCCGACGACGCCCTCGGCGGTCATCCGCGTCGGACGCGCGCTGCCCCTCACCTCGTGCCGACCCTCGTGGACCGCGCCGATCAGCGCATTCACGACCTGCGCGCGGCGCTCGATCGCCTTCGGGCCGGCGCCGAGCGCGTCCACCACGCACAGCGCGCCCATCCCCGGCTCATCCTCCAGGAACTCCAGCAGCGCTTGCAGGGCGGCCCTGATCCGCTCCCGCCACGCGCCCGGCGCCTCATACGCCGGGAGCACGCGCTCAGCCGCCTGCTCCACCGCCATGTCGAACGCCGCGAGGAAGCAATCGTCGCGATCCGCGAACAGCTCGTAGAACGTGCGCCGGGAGACGCCCGAGCGGGCCACGACGTCGGACACTGTGACCCCACCCACGCCCTGTTCGCGCGTGACCTCGACCAGCGCCGCGATCATCCGCGAACGCTGGATCTCCGCCACGCCGCTGCGCCCGCCGCCGCGGTCCACGTCAGCCCGAGCGACATGCGCATCGTCCAAGAGATTTCGACTCGTCATCAGTGGCTTACTCGCATTCTCCTTACCGCGGGGAGAGGGGCCGGCGGCAAAGACCGCCACCACCGGCCCCATCCATGATGCTCACACGCCTGCATACCGGTCGGATCGGCCTATTCCGCGGTGACCGCCCAGGAGCCAAACGCTTCTTCCCCTCCATTGAAAGCGAACACCACTCCAGTCCTTCCGGCTTGAAACCGTTCATGTTCTACGACTCCACTCCAGTCGGGATTCTGGATCGCAGATCCGCCGATGGGTTTGGTTTGATGTGCATCGTCTTCGGCTGCGTACACGCACAGGTTGCCTGGCGCGGCCTTCGGTTCGGCGGCGCTGCCCGAGCATTGCGCCGTGGACGATCCACGAGATTCAATGTAATTGGTGGACAAGGTGAACGCCGGAGCAGAGACCAGCGGGATCGGGAAGGAGATCGTGGCCCACGGAACTCCGTCTGCGCTAGAGGTGACGTCGACGTCCCACGCGCCCGTCTCGGTCGCTCCGCTGGGGAGCGTAGCGGTGAAGCCCGTGGTGCCGTTGGTGCCCGCGGGCCCGGTCGTGCCGGTTTCGCCCTTCGGTCCCTGGGGACCCTGCGGGCCCTGGGGGCCCTGGGGCCCGGCCGATCCGGTGGCTCCCGCCGGCCCCGTGGCCCCCGCTGGCCCCGGCACTCCGGCTGCGCCCCTGGGACCAGCGGGGCCCCTGGCACCCGCCTTGGTCTTGGAGCTCTTGCTCTTGGCCGCGTTGGCCACCGTCCTCGAGACCGTGCGCCTGGTCCCTGAGACCGTGGGCCTAGCCGCGGAGCGACCACCGCCGCCGGTCATCGCGAAAGCGCCACCGGTCATCGCAAAGACCAGAGCAACAAAAGCGATCGCCGTGCTTGGCGTGAAATGCTTACGTATTACTGAGAACATCAGTTATCTCTCCTTCAGGGAGTCAAACGTGCCGGCGCCCAGCGCTACGCACGCATATTGTCGAGTTGAGTTGGTGAAAATGTGGACACAAGACGCAGCGAGCAGAACCCATACCAGCGACCCCGCTATCCCTTCTTCGTCTTCTTCGCAGCGCCGTATCGCCTGCGGGCCTTCGCTTCACAAGCCAAGCGCCTCTTTGACTTCTTCCGCCTGCACGTCGCCAGCGCCTTCGCGAGGCGCTGCGCCCCCGTCAACGCCTTCGGTTTGACCGTCGTCGTGTTCGTTTCGGTCGGGAACGCGATCGCCGGCGTCTGCAACAACGGCAGCGCAGCGGGCAGCACGATCGGGTTGGAGTAGCCGGGCGTCGTGAACGTCTGATCCGCGCCGTAGGTCCTGCCGTCGCTGTTGATCGCGACGATCCGGTAGTGGTAGGTCGTACCCGGCGCGAGATCCTCGAGGCCCACTTCTATGTTGACGTCTTCGGTGCCCGATTCCACTTCGCCGTAGATGCTCGTCCCGTACGACGTATCCGCCCCGAGATCAAGCTCGTAGGAGGTTGCAAGACCTTCCGGGTTGATCGTGCCCGAGACCGTCGCGCTGGTCAGCGTGATGTTCGACGCGCCACCCGTCGTCGCGGTCGGCGGAGCCGGAGGGGCAGTCGTGAACGTCTCTTCCGGGCCTGTGATGGTACCGGCACCGTTGGTCGCGACGAACGCGTAGTGGTAGGTCGTGGCGGGCACCAGCCCTTCGAAGACCGCGAACACGGCTTCTTCAGCAATACCCGCCCCCGCCGTGAATTCCGCCGTATGCCGACCGTAGGAGCTCGTCGAACCGTACACGACGCGGTAGGTCGTGGGGAGGTTCTCCGGGATGAGCTTCGCCATCACCGTCGCCGCCGTGCGCGTGATGTTGCTGACCGGCAACTGCTGAGTGAACGCAGGGACGATCGCTTTGGTCGTGAGCGTTTCATCGGACCCGTATGTGACACCGAAGCCGTTTTCCCCGACGAGCCGGTAGTGATACGTGCTGTTCGGCTCCATGCCGGTGACGGTTGCGCTCACAGGCTTCGCTTCGCTCGCTTCACCAGCGTCCTCGTGGGGTGTCGAGGACCCATATGACAGGCTCGGACCGTATTCGAACCAGTAGTGCGTGTCGAAGCCGTTCGGTTCCAGCGAGCCGTTCAATGCCGTGCTGGTGCTCTGGACTCCCGTAGCGGGGGTGGTCAACAGACCTTCCACAGCATCCCGGGTCGTGAACGTCGAGTCGAAACCGACATGAGTGCCATTGGCGTTTCCCGCTGCGAGACGATAATGGTAGGTTGTTTCCAGGGTCAGGCCGTTGAATTCGGCGCTGACCGGCACCGGGCTAGAACCGGAGCCCGGAGCAGGCGAGCACGGAACGGTCTGCCTGTAAGACGTGCTCGTCCCGTATTCGAAATGACAGCTCGTGACTTCCTCACCGTCGGGGTTCACGACCCCTTCGAGAGTCGCGCTCACACGTCCTACTTTGCCTGGAGCGCCGATGCTCACATCGGGCAGCAGCGTGGACTTGAAGACCGCGACCGTCCCAGCTTCCTGAGCATACAGAGTCCCGGTAGTGTCGTTCACCGCCATGGCGCGAGAGTCCGATATCCTGCCTGAACCAAATACCTCCACGGGCATACCGTAGGGTTCGCCACCAGGCCCGAACTCATCGATGCCTTCTGGCGTGGCGAGAAAGACATTGCTCGTCGACTCGTTCACCGCAAGCGCGTCACCGAAGAAGGGTCCCCATTCGGCAAGCAATGTGCCATTGGAAGTGTACTTGTGAACGAGTCCGAGCAGCAGATAAACATTGCCGCTGGAGTCGACAGCGAAGCCCTTGCCCTCGGAGTCGTGTGTCTGGTTGAACTGGCTCAGGAAGGTGCCGGTGTCACTGAACTCGTCAACGGTGCCATAAGCCTCGTAGGCCCAGACATTCCCCGATCCGTCGACCGCGACACCAATCAGTTCATGGGCGAAGGAGGACGGCGTGCCTACTATCTGCGAGACGTATTTGCCGCTCGAGTCGAACACGTCGATCACGTTGTGGCCGGCGTCGGTGACGTACACATCGCCTTTGGCCGCATCAGTCGAGTTATCCACCGCGATCCACTGCGGCTTGAACGAGCCCGCCGGCGTTTCACTGCCATCGAACTGGGATATATAGGCGCCTTCCCCGTTGAACCTCTCCACACGATCGTTGTCAGTATCGACGACGTAAACGTCGCCGCTTGAATCGTCGACCGCAACCCCTAGCGGGGTCGAGAACTGTCCGTTGCCCGACCCGGGTTCGCCGAACACCGAGCTCGGCGTGTTCGAGTAGCCCACAAGCGCCGCGCCCGGCGTGACGGCCAGTACGAGCCCCGTAGCGAGTACGCCGAACGTCGCGAGAGCGGTGAGCGTGAGCCTGCGGACTGTGTCGTGAGCGCTCATCGGTTGCCCCTCCTGTTCGGCGTGTTCTGCTGGCTGGCCTGATCGGGCCGTCCTCTGGTGCTCGTGTGCTCATGGCGAGCCGCCCTGGCCCTCCGAGCCCTGCTCGCCCTGGCTGCCGTCTTGCCCTTCGGGCACCCCGTGACCGCGATCGGCGTGGATTGGTGCAGCACCAGGCCGTTCTGCGCGGTGAACGTCGTCGGGATCACCAGGCTCGCCTTGCAGAGGTTCCCGTTCGCCGCCAGGGCGGAGTCCGGACCCTCCGGCAGGTACAGCTCGAATGAGCTGACCGGCACATCCGGGACGGTCTTGAACGTCGAGCTCGTGATCCCCGATTTACTGATGAACGTAGCGGCCGTCAGGTCGACGCGGACACCATCGCCCTGCAGGACGATCACGAGGCTCGGGAACGCTTCGCCGCCGTGCGAGACGAAGTACACCGGGCCCGTCAACCCGACCGGCAGCGCCGGCGTGCTCGCCTTCACGATCCCGATGTCCGACGCCGCGGGGCAACTCGACGCGTCCGCTTCGAAGACCGCAGCCTTGCACGCCTTCTGCAACGTCGTCAACCGCGAAGGGAGCTTCTTGGGCAATTCCACCTTGACCTGCGCGATGTTCGCCTCCCTCCCCAGCGCGCCCTTCGGGAAGCTCAGCCGCGCGTCGAGGCTGGCACCGTCAGCCCGCGAGGTATGCCCCGAGGCCGAGACACTGAATTCCGGTTTGAACCCGAGATCCCCGCACCCAGTGACCTGGAACGGTGAGGAGAGCGTCGCGGTCGATCCCTGCAGGCTCGTCACCGACCCGGCGACCGACATCGGTTCGCAGTTCGTCGGGTTGAACACGAAGTCCGGACGGTCGATCACGACCTGCACGTTCTTGACCTGCACCGGGATGCCGTCGATGATCGTCGGCAGCGGATCGCTCGTGACCGTCAGCTGCGCCGTCGTCGGGTTGACGTTGACCGCGGCACGCACGACGACCGTGCCGAGGTTGTACGGTCCTGCGATCGCCGGCACGACGAACGTCAGGCCGAACGGTGCGCCCCGGTACGGGCCAGTCACATACACCGGGTTCGGCGGCTGACCGGGTATGGGGAGATAGAGCGGTGCCGCGCCGGAGCCGACACCGACGATCGTGTGCCCGATCTGCGACTCCGCGGGGCACGTCCCTTCCGACGCCTGTGGTTCCGGGCACAGCGGCACGTTCGCGAGCGTCCCGAGCAGCCCGGGCGGCGCCGTCACCTGGACGTGATTGACCTCCTGGTCTTCATCGGGACGGGTGAACGTCGCCGTAAACGGACTGAACCCCCCCGCCTGGATGCTCGTCGTGCCCGCCGTGAACGACGGCGCGAACGGCTGCGGGGACGGACACGCCGACCCTTCCCCGTTGAAGCTCACGTCGAACGTGCTCGACGGCGTCGCATCACCGATGCCGCCGGGACCGGACGCCCACGGCGTCAGATCCGTCGTGGTCGTAGCGGGCCCGCACGTCGCCGGGTTGACGAACACGGCTCTGGGACCCCCGTAGAAGTGCAGCGTGAATTCGCTGAACGGGAGCTCGGGGTTATCGAGAAAGCTCGCCGTAAGCTGACCAGTCACAGGGTTCGCGACGACCGTAGATCTGAGCTTGACGAGCAGTCCCTCGCCGCGGATCACGAAGAACACAGCATAGTCGTCACCGGAGTGATCGGCACTCAAATAGACCTGTCCCAGCAAGGGTTCGGGCAGCAGCGGAGTGTTGACCGTGACCGTGCCGACCTGAGAGGCATTTGGGCACGTCGGTTCCGCGTCGGAGCCAAACCCGATCTCGTTCCCGGGACTACCCGGCGGTTCAGAGCCGTTGTCCGTGCAGGCCTGCAGCCCGTCCGCGGCGCCCGGGGAGATCGCCAAACCCTGCGGCAATGTCGCGACTGCGTTCTCGAGCGCCGGTGTCGCGAAATCCCCCGGAGCGATGCTCTGCGGGACCTTCAGGGCGATCGAATACCCCGACGGGGAATCAGCCTTGCTCGTATCCGGACTCACCGACAGCGTGGGGCTGAACGTCAATTTATCGCACCCCGTCACGCCCCCCGGATACATGGGAAGAGTGTCCGTCACCCAGTCAGGGCCGCCCAGAACAGGCCGACCATCAAACGGTTCGAACGGCCCAGGATTGTCCCAGCTGTCACCGACGAGCGTAGCGTCGTATTCATCCGCCGGACCGCACTTCGTCGGGTTCGTCAAATACGCCGTTTCGGGCGCGCTGTCAGAAAGCGGTTCGCCGTGCGGACCACCCGGATGGTGAAAAAAGCAGAGGAGGCAACCCGCCGCGCCCGCCGTGGGCATGAAGCGTTCAGCGTCATGACGCGAATCGGCCGGCACACCCCATAACGTGATGGTCAAACCAGCGAACGGCAAGAACTGGGAGATATCTGTCGTCTGCGCTGTCAGACCATAGTCGCCATCTGTTCGATCCGTCACGATGACCGGCTGAGCGACTAGGAGCACGGGGAAGGAAAGCTCCGCCGTGCCGCCATCCGAAGGAACCATGTTGTAAACAGGGACCAGCGAGAAAGCCTGATATGGCCCTTCATTGATTTCTACGCCTAGTTGACCGTCGTCTGCGAAGAACACCTCCGCCACGCCCACTTGCGAGCTCGTCGGACAGCCCACGTCGGGATTCATGAGATCGTACATCGGGCACCGGGGGACCGACGTGATGCTCCCCGCGAACCCCGCCGGGAGGTTCACGCTGATGTCCTTTGCAAACTGTTCACCCGCGATCTTGTCTTCGGCATTGAGATTCAGCCTGAAGCTCGTCGTCATGTCAAAGGGATGCGAGCCCGCCTGCGTGTCCAGATCGTTCGGGTTGGCGACGACCGGGTTGCCGGGATCGGCCGAGTTGCTGACCACGACAGACGGCGCATACTGTCCAATGCTCGAGCGAAAGCCAAACGACGCAAACGCGGGCGAAGCGCCCACCATGCCCATCAGCGCCACCGCAAGCAACGAGCCGCCCAGCAGCAAACGATTGCAGATATGCCGCACCACTATTTCCTCCCCTTGCGCTCGCCGTTGGTCCCAGCCGTCCGCCTGGCGGTCTTCCTCGCCCTCGGCTTCCTCCTCGCCTTCGACCCCTTCCCGGGCTTTGATTTCCTCTTGGGCTTCGCACTCGGCTTCGCGCTGACCACCGGCGCAGCCGGAACGGGATTGCCCAGTCCCACGAACGTCGCGCTCGCGGGCAGTCCGAAGTTCGGCGCGGGAGTCTGCGGCCCCTGACACTGGCCGCTGTCACAACCACTTGACGGTGGTGCGTACGGAAAGCCGCCATCGACACGCGCGTCGTAGATCTGTATGGAATCTTCGTCGTCCTGCGGCGCCAGATGATCCGTCGTGACAATGAACACGTCGCCGCCTTCGCTGCTGGCTCCGCCGAGACGAGAACCGTACGTGCCCTGCCCAGAGGAGATCAGATAGATGCAGCCATCATCCTGGCTCCTGCTGTGGCAGGAGCCTTCGCCATCGGCCTCCCACTCATAGACATCGGGCAACCCATTCGTGTCCTGCGGCACGAGCGCTTCGCTCGTTTCAAAGAAGACACGCGACCCGTCAGGCGAGATCTCGCCCTCCGAATGGGCTGGGACCTGGGTGGTATCGGCCACCACCGGCCCCCCCATACCTGCCTCACCCTGCGGCGGCGCTCCGCTCGGATTGCACGATACGCACGTAATCGAACCCGTTGCTGCATCGTACACATAAGCCTCATCACAATATTGAAGCAATCCACCCTGCTCGCCGGAGCTATTGCTGTATGCGGCACAGACCGAGCTGGGAGTGCTGTTGTATCCAGTGAGGTCGGCCCGATCGAGAAAGAGAAGCCTGGAGCCATCTGGCGTGGCGACAGCGACTTCCGTCTGGTTGACACTCCTATATACCTGCACTTCATTGGCGAATCCTTCACCGGCCTGGATCACCTTAGTGATGCCGTCTTCCCACAGATAAAGACCTCCGTTGGGGCCAGGCGGTATCCAATAGTAAACACGAGAACCATCGGCCGAAGACGCCAGGAAATACCCTTGGCCAATAGTCGTCGTTTCCCCCGTCGCCACATCGTACTCGGAGATACCCCCACCACTTTCATACTCCGTGAACACCTTCAACCCATCAGCACTCCTACCGGCATAATCTACTCCGTCTCCGCCGAGTTGGACGGTCTTTTCATCATTCTCGCGCAGGTACACTCCGACGTCCGGGCAACCCACTATACTGAAGACAACGTTTGAGCCATCTGGAGAAAGTGCGCCATAGCTGTATCTCGGTTCATAGATGGCGGAATTGCCGATCCCGACTTCGCAATTCGGCGGTGTTGCGGCACCGGTTGGCAGAATCCCAACCTGGTACGTGTTGCCACCCGTCCGGTCATATAGCATTGCAGAGTCATGCGGTCCGCTCAGGGTCCCCGAGGCGACAGATAAATTGTCCATGGTCGCGAAGAGAACATGACTGCCGTCCGCCGAGGCGCCGGCGAGAAAAGTTCCTTCCTCTGAGCGTGCTTCTGCTCCGATAAATGGGTTCATGTGTTCGGTGAGCGGGCCGTTCTGCGGGAGCGCCGCCAGCGACCACGAACCGCTGGTGAGATCCATTCGATAGACATCGTTCTCCCCACCATCCTGGTCCAGCGGATCGCTGTCGAACCCAACATTGGCGAACGCAGCTGAAAAATCGCTGGTAAACGCCATCTCGGCGAAGTTGTTGCCGGAGTAGCGGCTTACGTTATAATCACCGACCGGTTCGCCGGCGCCCTCCGACGGTTGCGTTATCGAGATCGATGTCCACCCCGATGGTGTCCGCTCGCCCAACGCCTCCTGAAAGCCACCGTTCTTGGCGCCCGGCAACGGCAACACACTCCCGTAGAAGACGTGATCCCCATCCGGAAAGGCATACACCCCGGTGGGCAGCGAGCCTAAGGCGATCGTGCTGTTGTCCGCCTTGTTCGCCGGTGTGACCATCTCGAACGCCCGGCAATCGGGCAGGCGCAGATCGCCCTGTTCGGACCTGAGCTGTTCGTTCGGACACGATTCGGCGCTGGCCACCACCGGCAACACGACCGGCAGCAGACACAACACGCCGGCCAGCACGACCACACGCGCGATACGGACACGAAGACTCATCAGTTCGATCCCCTCCCGGAGAGACACACACCACACCCGCCCGCACACGGGCAGCACAGGACCGCCACGGGCATACGACCCGCGACGGCAGAAGCACAGAAAGCCGAGCGCACACCGCGAGACCCCGACGCGCTCCGGCGGTCACACCCCGCGCGGACCTTACACGCGCGCGCGAGTGACCCACCCCGCGCGGGGGACACTGCGAGACGGCGCGAACGCGCCCGATGAGGGGTCCCAGCGGTTAGGCTAGAGACTGAAGAGAGAGAGAGAGAGAGAGAGAGATGCGACAGCGCCAAGCTGGCGCATCTAGGTACGCCACCCAAATGGGTGGCAGGAACTCCTGTCACGTCGATCCCTCTCAAACTCACGCGAAAACAACTCCCTCATCGAAATGACCGGGTCCCTCTCCCTGGCAAACAACCCTGCCAGTGCTGCTTTGAAAGGCCGGCCACAGAGCGGCCAGACCCAACCCGGTCCTATGTTCGAAACCTTATGTCGCCCAACCGGTCATGGGTGGGTGACGAGGCCACTATAGACACTCACGACGGTGTTGTCAAGTCCCCCTAGTACGCGGGCGGCTCTCGGCTGCCCTGGTGGAGCGCGCACGCCGCGCTAGGATCTGGGCATGGCAGCGTCCGTTGACTTCACGATCGCATTTGACGAGCCCGATGAGGACGGCTGGATCGTCGCTCGTGTGCTGGAGGTGCCTGGGGCACTCAGCCAGGGCCGTACGCGTGCAGAGGCCCGGGTCAATGTCCTGGACGCACTGCGCACGGTATTGACACCGGATGAGGAGCTTGCCGGGCAGGCCCGGGAGGCCGACGTCGAGCATCTGCGCTTCGTCGCGGCGTGAAGCGACGCGGGCTGTACCGGGCTATGCTCGCTGAATGGCCTACTTCGTAACCGGCGCGACCGGCTTCATCGGGCGCCACTTCATGGAGCGGCTGCTCGCCAATCGCCAGGGCAAGGTGTATGTGCTCGTGCGCGAGCAGTCGCAGGGGCGCCTGGAGGAGCTGACCGACAGTTGGCGCGCGAGCGCGGGGCAGGGGGTAGCTAAGCGCGTCGTGCCCGTGCACGGCGACCTGCGCCGGCCGCTGCTCGGGCTCGACGAGGAGCAGGTCGCAGAGCTGCGCGGGCACGTCGAGCACTTCGTCCACCTGGCCGCCGTCTACGACATGACCGCGCCCGCGGAGCGCAACACCGCGGCGAACGTCGGCGGGACCACGCACGCGATCGAGCTCGCGCGTTCGCTGGAGGTGGGGTGCCTGCACCACGTCTCCTCGATCGCCGTCGCCGGCGCATATCGGGGGACGTACACCGAGGATATGTTCGACGAGGGCCAGAAGCTGCCATCGCCCTATCACCGCACGAAGTTCGAGGCCGAGCGGATCGTGCGCGAGCAGCCGTTCGTGCCGTGGCGGGTGTACCGGCCGGCGATCGTCGTCGGGGACTCGCGCACCGGGGAGATGGACAAGGTCGACGGGCCGTACTACTTCTTCAAGGCGATCCAGCGGCTAAGGCGGTTGGTGCCGGAATGGGCGCCGCTCGTCGGCGTGGACTTCGGCCGCACGAACATCGTGCCGGTCGATTGGGTCGCCGCCGCGATGGAGCATCTGATCCACCAGCCCGACCTCGACGGCAGCGCGTTTCACCTCACCGACCCCCGGCCCCAGCGCGTGGACGAGCTGATCAACGAGCTCGCCGTCGCCGCCCACGCGCCGCGGATCGCGGTCACGCTCGACCGCCGCCTCACGCGCGCGGTGCCGACGTGGCCGCTACAGCTCGCGGCGGCGCTGCCGCCGTGGCGCCAGATCGGGCGGCTGGTCCTCGGCGACCTCGGCATCCCCGAGGAGGTAATCGCCCACATGGAGCTCGTGCCGCGCTTCGATAGCCGCGCCACGCAGCTCGCGCTCGCCGGCACGGGGCTGGAGCAGCCGCCCGAGCTGCACACGTACGCCGGGCGCCTGTGGGACTACTGGGAGCGCGAGATGGACCCCAACCTGAGCCGCGACCGCACCCTGGAGCAGGCGGTCGAGGGCCGGCGCGTGCTGATCACCGGGGCCTCCTCGGGGATCGGGCGTGCGACCGCGCTGAAGGTCGCCGCCGCCGGGGGCGTGCCGCTGCTCGTCGCGCGCAACGTCGAGCGCCTGGAGGAGCTGCGCGCGGAGATCGTCGCCGCCGGGGGGACCGCGTTCGTGTACGCCGCGGACATGTCCGAGATGGAGTCCGTCGACGGGCTCGTCGAGCGCGTGCTCGCCGACCACCGCAACGTCGAGATGCTCGTCAACAACGCCGGGCGCTCGATCCGCCGCTCGATCGCGCTCAGCTACGACCGCTTCCACGACTTCGAACGCACGATGCAGCTCAACTACTTCGGCGCGATCCGCCTGATCCTCGGCCTGCTGCCCCACATGCGCGAGCGCGGCAGCGGGCATATCGTGAACATCTCATCGATCGGCGTGCAGACCAACCCTCCCCGGTTCTCCGCGTACGTCGCATCGAAGGCCGCCCTCGACGCCTTCACCCGCGTCGTGGCCTCCGAGACGGTGGGCGACGGTGTGACGTTCACCACGATCCACATGCCGCTCGTGCGCACGCCGATGATCGCCCCCACGAAGATGTACGACGCCTTCCCCGCGATCACCCCCGACGAGGCCGCCGACATGATCTGCGAGGCGCTGCGCACCCACCCCAAGCACATGGGCACGCGCCTGGGCACCGTGGGCGAGGTCCTCTACGCCCTCTCCCCCAAGGCCGTCGACCGCATCCTGCACCTCGCCTACCGCGTGTTCCCCGACTCCGCCGCCTCCCGCGGCCAGCAGGACGCCGAAGAGCGCGCCTCGTTCGAGCAGATCGCGATGGCCACGCTCACGCGCGGGGTGCACTGGTAGGACCCGCGCGCCCGGCCTGCGGCCCACACGCGGGGTGGTCCATAAGGTTTTGGGGAGGGATCGTCCGCGCGAGTGAGTGTCGCCACCTGGCGCAAACGCGCGGGGCCTCCGTGCCCCGCGTCTATGGAACGGTTCCGCCCCCGGCCTTCTTTCTTGGCCTGCGCTCACCGGACTCCTGCGATGAGTGAGCCGTGAGCGACGGCCGCTCAGAGGGTGCCGCGCGGGACGATCCAGCTCGCGGGCTGGCCGGTGATCGCGGCGATGCGGTCGAAGTCCTCGTCGTAGTGCAGCAGCTCCACCCCGGCCGTCTCCGCGGCGGCGGCGATCAGCAGGTCCCCGTGACCGACGCTGCGCCGGTGCGTGCCGCCCTGGTGGGCCAGCTCGCGGTAGACCTCAATCGCCCGACTCCACTGCGACTCCAAGATCGGACATTGGGGAAGCTCATCCAGCTGCGCCCCGCGCTCGTCGAACTCGGACCCATTGCGAGCGCTCGCCAGCAGCTCCAGCGAAACCATCGCGCAGGTACTGATGAGTCCAGCGATCATCCTCTCACTGAACGAGGCCCACAGATCGGGTCGGCGGCGAGAGATGTGCCACGCGCTGGTGTCAGCCAGCTGCTGCATGACCCCGCTTGGCCGCGCTCTTGCCGGCGGAGGGCTTGGCCTTGGCGGAGGGCCTGGCCTTCTTGGCGGATGGTTCGGTCTTCTTCGAGGATCGCAAGAGCTCCAGGATGTCGAGGCCGTCGCCCCACTTGCCCCACTCCCGCGTCTCCGTGCGCGGGCGCCGCATCTCCCGGAGATCGTCGAGAGTCATGCCGCCGAAGTCCCATTCCGCCAGCCGCCGCAGGCGATCGCGGCGGACAACCTCGCGCAGCGCGGTGTGCACGGTGTCCGTCGTGTTCTTGGCCTGCAGCGCCTCGCGGGCCTGAGCGACCAGCTCCGTGTCGAGGTTGATCGTCGTCCGTTTCACCATCGCGCACCCTCGCATGTATTGGAGTCAGGATCAAGAGCCATACAGCAATTGTATCTATGTATGCACGTACTTGACACACAACGGTCACATTGGTATGCGTCCTGCCACAGTCACGTCCCTGCGATGATTGTGCCGTGAACGACAGCGGCCCCGCAATCGAGGTGCACGACCTGCGCAAGCGCTACGGCGAGTACGAGGCGGTGCGCGGAATCGACATCGAGGTGCGGCGGGGCGAGGTGTTCGGCCTGCTCGGGCCCAACGGCGCCGGCAAGACGACCACCGTCGAGATCCTCGAGGGCTACCGCGCGCGTACTAGCGGGGAGGTGTCGGTGCTCGGGTACGACCCCGCGCGCCGCGCGATCGACCTGCGCCGGCGCATCGGGATCGTGCTGCAGTCCGGCGGGATATACAGCCATGTCACCCCGCGCGAGGCGCTGCGTCACTGGGCGAGCTTCTACCCGCACCCGCGCGATGTCGGGGAGGTGCTGGAGCTGGCGGGCCTGCAGGAGAAGGCCGACGTGCGCAGCCGCAAGCTCTCCGGCGGCCAGCTGCGGCGCCTGGACTTCGCGCTGGCGCTCGTCGGCGACCCCGAGCTGATCTTCCTCGACGAGCCCACGACGGGCTTCGACCCCGAGGCGCGCCGCGCGGCGTGGGAGACCGTGCGCTCGCTGCGGGCCCTGGGCAAGACGATCCTGCTGACCACCCACTACCTGGACGAGGCGCAGGCGCTCGCCGATCGCGTGGCGATCGTCAAGGAGGGCCGCGTGCTCGCGATCGGGCCGCCTCGCGAGCTGGGCGTCGGGGCGGCGCACTACCGCGTTGCCTACCGCGACACCCAGGGCGAGGTGGTCGAGCACGAGACCGACGACCCCACCGGCCTGCTGCACACGCTCACCACGGAGGCGATGGCGCGCGGCGAGCGCCTGGAGGAGCTCACCGTCGGGCGGCCATCGCTGGAGGACGTCTATCTGGAGCTGACCGCAGATGTCTGAGGCCATCGTCCTCTCCTGGCGCCAGTACCGCCTGGAGCGGCGCATGTTCTGGCGCAACCCGAGCGCCGCGTTCTTCAACTTCGTGCTGCCGCTGGTGATCCTCGCCGGCGCCGGGGCGGCGCTCAGCGGCAACCAGCACCAGCTCGACAAGCTCGTGCCGATGATCGCCGGAATGAGCGTCATGTCAACCACGTTCACCGCGCTGGCCTACAACATCGTCTTCCTGCGCGAGCGCGGCGTGCTCAAGCGCATCCGCGGCACGCCGCTGCCGACCGGCTCCTACTTCGGCGGCGTCGCAGCCAACGCAGTGACCAACACGGCACTGCAGATCGCGATCGTCGTGCTCGCCGGGCGCGTCTTCTTCGGGATCGGCTGGCCGCAGCAGTGGGGCTCGCTGGTCGTGTTCGTGCTCGCCGGCGTCGTCTGCTTCGCCGCGCTCGGCGTCGCCTTCGCGCACGTGATCCCCAACTTCGAGTCCACGGCCGCGTACGTCAACGCCGTGTTCCTGCCGGTCGTGGCGGTCTCCTTCTACGCGTTCGACTCGGCGAGCGCCCCCGGCTTCGTGCGCACGATCGCCGAAGCGCTGCCGCTGAAGCCGCTGATCGACGGGCTCTTCAGCGCGATGGTCACGGGTTCGAGCCTGAGCGATAATCTGGACGGGCTCGCGGTGATCGCCCTGTGGGGCGTATTTGGACTGTACTTCGCCGTGCGCGGCTTCTCGTGGGAGCAGCGCTCATGAAACACGACAGGGGGACGCAATGAAGCAGCTCGCCGAGGGCCTCTACCAGTTGAGCGGCCGCCCGCGCAACGCGATCAACGTGTACCTCGCGGGGGGCGTGCTGATCGACGCCGCCACCCGCCAGGCCGAGCGGCGCATCCTGCGCCAGCTCGAGGGCCGCACGGTGAGCGCCCACGCGCTCACCCACGCCCACCCCGACCACCAGGGCTCGAGCCACGCGGTCTGCGAGCGCCTGGGCATCCCACTGTGGTGCGGCGAGGCCGACGTCCCCGCGGTGGAGACCCCCGGAGCGATCAAAAACCCCAAGGCCCCCGCGTGGCTGAACCGCGTGCAGGAGCGCTTCTGGACCGGGCCGCCGCACCCCGTGGCGCGCGCCCTGCACGAGGGCGACGAGGTCGCCGGCTTCAAGGTGCTGGAGACCCCCGGGCACTCCGTCGGCCACGTCTCCTACTGGCGCGAGTCCGACCGCGTGCTGATCGTCGGCGACGTGCTCGGCAACATGAACTTCATCACCGGCATCCCTGGCCTGAACACGCCCCCGGACCTCTTCACCCCCGACCCAGCCCGCAACCGCGAGTCCGCGCGGCGCCTCGCCGCCCTGGAACCGGCACTCGCCTGCTTCGGCCACGGCGCCCCGCTGCGCGACCCCCGCAAGCTGACGGACTTCGTCGCACGGCTGCCGACTTGAGCCCCCACCGGCGACCACAGCCGGCAGCCAATAGCATCCTGGCTCGATGACCAAGAGCACAGAGGCGGCAGAGGCCGAGGAGATCGCCGCGGGGGCAGAGCCCGACGGACGATCGGATGCGGGGGTAGACGCCGGCGCCGAGAGCGTCTTCCTCCCCGACGGCGAGGGCCGCTTCACGCCGACCGAGCACGCGCGCGGGCCGTGGGACCCGCGGGCGCTGCACGGGGGAGCGCCGGCGACGTTGATCGCGAGAGCGTTCGAGCGGATGGAGCCCGAGGCCGAGCTGCCGTTCGCGCGCCTGAGCTTCTCCTTCCTGCGCCCGATCCCGCTGGCCCCGCTGCGCCTCAGCACCCGCGTCCTGCGCCCCGGCCGGCGCGTGCAGGAGCTCGAGGCCGACCTGTACGCGGGCGAAGAGCTCGTCTGCCGCGCCCACGCGCTGCGCATCCTGCCCGCGCCCGAGGAGCTGCCCGCGCTCGCAGTCCGGGCCGTGGCGGAGAGCGAACCCTCCCGCCTCCCCGGCCCCGAGCAGGCCCACGCAGTGCACTTCGCCCCCGACGAGGTGGAGATCAAGAGCTTCGCGGCGAGCGCGATCGAGATGCGCTTCCTGCACGGCCGCCCGCTGAAGGGCCAGCTCCCCGACGTCGGCGTCTCGAGCACCAACGCCCCCGTCGGCGCGGCCGGCGTGTGGATGCGCCTGTGCCGCCCGGTGCTCCCGGGCGAGACTCCCTCCCCGCTCGTCTACACGATGGCGGC
Source organism: uncultured Solirubrobacterales bacterium (assembly GCA_963701215.1). Classification (GTDB taxonomy): domain Bacteria; phylum Actinomycetota; class Thermoleophilia; order Solirubrobacterales; family Solirubrobacteraceae; genus Palsa-744. The sequence continues at coordinate 729,245 of OY969580.1, read as the reverse complement.
GGCCGACTTCGGCAACGGCATCGCCGCGATCCTGCCGTTCGACGAGTACGTGTTCATCAACGCCGACCTCACCGTCACGCTGAACCGCCGCCCCGAGGGAGAGTGGATCGGCCTCGACGCCCGCACCCTGCTGCACCCCGGCGGCATCGCGTGGGCACAGAGCACCCTGCACGACAAGCGCGGCCCCTTCGGGCTCGCCACGCAGGCGCTGGTCGTGCAGCTACGCTGAGGCTCCCCCGCCCCGGCCGCAGTGATGCTCCCCCCGCCCCGGCCGCGCCGAGACTCCCCCCGCCCCACGGACTCCGGGCGCGTCGGTTCGACGAAGCCGTTGCACACGCACCTATCCTCTGATATGGTTGTGCGCACAACTACCTGAAAAGGAGTCCCCCGTGTCCGCAGAGTCCACAACCACCACCCCCGCCACAACTACCACAACCCCCCTGCCCGCCGGCACCTGGAAGGTCGACCCGGTCCACTCGAGTGTCGAGTTCCAGGTCAAACACCTCGGCATCGCCACCGTCAAGGGCCAGTTCACCGAGTTCGAGGGCACCCTCGAGGTCAGCCCCGACGGAGCGTCCGCCTACGGCACCGTCAAGACGGCTAGCGTCAACACCCGCGAGCCCCAGCGCGACACACACCTCCGTTCAGCGGACTTCTTCGAGGTCGACAAGTACCCCGAGATCGGCTTCCGCTCCACCGCAATCCGCCCCGCCGGCGAGGACGAGTTCGAAATCGACGGCGACCTGAGCATCCACGGCATCACCCGCCCGGTCACACTGAAGGGAACGCTGGAGGGCATCGAGCCGGAGGACCACCAGGGCAACACCCGCGTAGGCGTCTCCGCAACCGGCCAGATCAACCGTTCAGACTTCGAGATGCGCTTCAACGCCGCACTCGGCTCGGGCAACGTCGTCGTCAGCGACAAGGTCAAGATCCTTGTCGACGTGAGCGCGGTGAAGGAGGGGTAGGGGGCTGCATATCTTCGCTCTGGTCGCGCTCAGGCCCGATTGCGGCTATGAGTGCGGCCAGAGCCTCGGCCGCTTCGTCGACGTCTTCGGGTGTGAAGCCGTTCTCGCGAGCCAGTTCGGCGAACGGCGCGCGCCAGCTGTCGTACACCGTCACGGTCGGGGGCCAGGCATGTTTGTTGCGCACGTTGAAGATGTCGATGCAGGCTTCGCGCACGCGGACCAGCCCGATGTCATGCAGCAAATCTTCGACCAAGAGGATGTCCATGACGTCGCGGAACCGATCGTTCTCGCGTCCTTCCTCGAAGACCTCGGTGCAAGCGTGGAGCTTTTGAGCGACCTGGTAACGCAGAGAAACGCAGTTGGCCTCATCTGGCAGAGGTACCTGCAGCGAGACCAGCGACGCGGCCTTGACGCGGTCGAGCTCTCGTCCCATCTCGCCCTCCACCGGCGCCATCTCCAGCTGGACGCTGCCCCAGCTGCGACCCCTGTAGCTCAGCCGCAGCCGGACCCGCGCCGCGTTCGTGTTGGTGATGACCTCAGGCATGTCGCGGGTCAGTTTGAAGTTATTCCAGGGCTGAGCCAACGCCTCGTCGAGGCGGTCGATGACCTCCTCGGCCCGCGCACGGAACGCGGCGTCGTAGTCGTTGGTGGCACGGGCTCGCAGCTGTAGGCGCAGCTCCATCGCCACGCCGCCCTTGAGCAAGAAGATGGGCTCTCCCTCCTCATCGCGAACCCGGTCGAGCACGGCGGTGACGATCATCGCGTTCAGCCACCGCTGCAACCGCGCCGGCGGCATGCCTCGCTCGACGGCATGGCTGCCGATGAGCCGCTGCAGATGGCTGACGTCGCCCGGCAGCCTCTTGGCGACGTTAGGCACCGCGGGCTGCCTGCGGTCGATGCCGCAGCGCGGCCAACCGCTCCGCGGTCGGCTGGGTGATGAGCCCACGAGCGCGCGCGGTTACGATGGCTTGGTCGATGAGCTGCCAGCCGAGCGCCTGCTCGATGCCGCCCACGATGGCTCGCTCCGGAGTCACGATGGGGATGCCCTCGTGACTGCCGACTTCGCCAGGGTCCAGATCGAACCGGTGCAGCCGGTAGATCTCCGGGACTCTCTTGCGGGTCCGGAAGCCGCTCGGCACGGTGAGGTGGATGGCGCTCGGGTTCACGTCGCAGAGCTCGTACAGATCCAGAGCCGTCTCGTGGCTGAGCACGCCCCGCCGGCCGGTCCACAAGATCGCCTCCATGTAGGCGTCGAGCTGCGTGGCCGGCACCATCGGCATCCGGTACAAGCCGTGGCCCAGATGCTCGAGCGTGTGGCGAGCCGCCATCAGACGCAGCTGCGTGGGGTCGACGCCCAGCTTCCGTGCGTCTTCGGGCGTCAGATAGCCGTACTGCCGCTGAGCGTGGTCAAGCAGCGTCGTGAAAGATCTTCCGGGCATGGGACACGAATCGTATCGTAATGATACGAAACGCCCGCCCCGCGAAGCGTATCGAAACAATACGTTTTGTGCATGCCGCCCTCGAACACACCCTCGGCCGCGTGACAAAAGCCTGACAAAAGTCAGATCGTCCTATGCGTCCGGTACGTCCGCAAACCCGCACAGAATGGACGATCTGGACGCCCGCGGATGTATCTACGCGGCGTGTCCAGGGTCAAGATCCTTGTCGACGTGAGCGCGGTGAAGGTCGACTGACACTGATCGGGCCGATCGGCGCGGAACCGAACCTTGCAGCCGTCTCAGGCAGCAGGTCAAACGAGTCACGGTGGCGTGGCTTGACGGTCGCAAAGTGGCGGCGGTCGAGCGTGATGATGAGTGAGGCGTCGAGTCGCTCGGCGAGCGCGATGACCGAGGCGTCGGTACCGCCCAGCGGAAAGTCCTCGTACTGCTTGACGAGCTCCGCCATGCGCGCGAGGTCCTCACTTGTGGGTCCCTCTACGTCCAGCGTGCCGAGTCCGCTCAGGAACGCCTGCTCGGCCACTGGACCGAGGCGTCGCCCAACGAAGTAGGTGGCCTCGGCGATGGCGAGGGCAGCGACGACGAGACGCAGATCGGGTCGGGAGAGTGTCGCCAGCGAGACGGCGTGGTCGCGGTCGTCGGCGTCGGCTGCCGCGTAGAGCGGCCCGGCGTCAACGATCGCGAGGAGGCTCATCCCACTCGCGCGCAAGCAGCTGCTCCATGTCCCGGGCAGTCGTGCGGTGGCCGCTGTGTCCGAGCGCGGCGAAGGGCAGCGGGCGCGCCTCCCCGGGAACCAGGTGGAGATGCTGCGCGAGCGCGTCACGGGCGATCGCGGAGGCGGATGTCGAGCGGCGGCGCGCCTCACGCGTAAGGGCCTGGGCGAGATCGTCAGGGAGCGATAGCGTTGTGCGCTTCATACACGCATACTAGCGGGTGCCTGCTCCACGCTACCCCATAATGCGTAGATCGGCAGCGGTGACGGACCCCGCGGCCTGACGGCAACGTGCTCAATCAAGCGACCTGGGAGTCCCGAGAAACGTGCGACTGTTGCTCAACATCATCTGGTTCGTGCTGGCTGGCCTGTGGTTCGCCATCGGGTACACGCTGGCCGCGCTGATCTGCTTCATCCTGATCGTCACGATCCCGTTCGGCATCGCGTCGCTGCGCATCGCGATCTTCGCCCTCTGGCCGTTCGGCAAAACGGTCGTCAAGCGAGCCGACGCCGGCCTGGCGTCGGGTATCGGCAACGTCCTCTGGTTCGTGCTCTGCGGCTGGTGGCTGGCGATCGCGCACCTCGTGTCTGGAGTGCTGCTGTGTCTGACGATCGTCGGGATCCCACTCGGCCTTGCGAACTTCAAGCTCATCCCGGTCTCGCTGTTTCCGTTGGGACGCGAGATCATCAGCGTCGACCAGGCACGCGCCCTCGGTGTCGAGCCGATGTTTGCGCCGACGTCACGAGACTGAGCTCGCACGCCTGTCAAAGATCGAGGCGAGCAGCACGCTCGTCTCGAAGAGGACGTACAGCGGCACCGTCTCGAGCAGCAGGGTGATCGCGTCACCGGGTAGGAGGGCCGCCACCGCGCCGCACGCCAGGATCGCGTAGCGGCGGTTTGCGCGCAGCTGGCGCGGTGTGACGATGCCCACGCGGGTGGCCGCCAGGATCGCTTCGAGCGCAAAAGATCGTGACCAAGCGCCGGCGAGGGCGGCCGGCTGGGGGCAACTGATCTGTCAAACCGTCTGGCGCGAAGTAACCGGGCATGTCACAGACGGCGCGAGCGGAGCAACGACCGCTGCCGCAACCAGTCGCTGTCACAAAAACACACACACGACAAGGGAGTTGCACGATCATGTCCAGCCAGATCAACCTGCAGGAGATCGACGTCGACGGCGCGGTTGCAGAAGCCCACGCCGAGGCCGTAGACGCGCTCGGGCACGGGGATGCCCGTCTCGGCTTTCTACGCAAGACCGCACTCGCGGGCGCGGGCGCCCTGAGCGGCGGGGCGGTGTTGAGCGCCCTCGCCACACCCGCGCTGGCCGCCGGCACGGGGCGCCCCCCCGCGAGCTTCGGGAAGGGCGACGTCGGAATCCTCAACTACGCGCTGACGCTCGAGTACCTCGAGGCCGCGTTCTACAACGGCGCGAGCGCCGCGAACATGTCTCTGAGCTCTCAGACAGCCGCGTTCCTGAAGGTCGTCACCAGAGATGAGAACGCGCACGTCGAATTCCTCAAGAGCCACCTCGGGACGCAGGCGGTCAAGGAACCAAAGTTCGACTTCAAAGGCGCCAACACGAGTCCCGCGATGTTCATGACCACCTCCCAGGTGCTCGAGAACACGGGGGTGCACGCCTACTCGGGACAGGCCCTGAACATCAAGGCCGCGGCCTACGTGAAGGCCGCCCTGTCGATCCTCACCGTCGAGGCTCGCCACGCCAGCGTGATCGGACTCCTGAACGAACCCGCCGGCAACGCGATCGCCCCCGACGGCCCGTTCGACACGCCGTACACCGCCAGCAAGGTGCTCGCCGCGGTGAAGGGCACCGGGTTCATCGTCTCCTGAAGCCAAGCAGCACACAGCCCCCAAGCCCCGCAGAGAGAAAGCCGCCCGGGGGCGGCTTTCTCTTTGGCCTGCTCGGCCCGAGCTGAGCTGAGGGTGGACGCCCACATGCCCGGCCCGAACTGAGGGTGGACGCCCACATGCCCGGCCCGAGCTGAGGGTGAATCCCTGTCGAGCGGGGTGGACGTCCCTGTCGAGCGGTCCTGGGTGTGGAAGCCACGTTGTGGTGTCTTGGGCAGAATCGCCCGGGCGACCCTCTCAGCTCAGGCGCGCGACGATCACCGCGGGACCGGTCGGCACCTGGGTGCCGCCGGCCGGCTCCTGAGTGACCAACACCTCGTTCGCTCCACCGCTGTCGGGCACGACAACCGTCGCAGCGCCGGAGGAGGTGGGAGCGAACAGGCTGTTGGTCGGCTGCGGCAGTGCGTGCCCGGGGCCCTTCACCCAGACCTCGTACACGTGCCCGGAGGAAGGCTCGGGCATGTTCGAGACTGTGAGCCAAGTGTGTCCAGCGCTCTGGTGCAGCGCCGCGCTGGCGCCGCGGAGCGTGACCTCTGCGCTCTGCACTCGCGCCGCGGAGCCACCCCCCGGGGCAGACCCGCCGCCGAAGGGCGTGGCCAGCCCGCCGATCGCGACGCCCGCCGCCAGCAGTCCCGCACCGGCGAGCGCCAGCGCAGGGCGGCGCAGGACAAGTCGCCTGCGGGCCACGCCTGGCCGGGGAGAGGAGGAGTGCGTCGCCCGCTGAGCGGCCTCGCTGCGCACGACTGCCATCACCCGCCGCTTGGCGTGCGCCGGCGCGGATACCTGCGCCACCGTGGTGGGAAGGCTGTCGACCGCCGGCGCCAGCGCGGCAAGATCGTCGCTGCACAGCGCGCACGACCGGGCGTGCTCGAGGAACGCTCTGCTGTGTGGCTCATCGAGTAGGCCCAGCAGGTAGACGGCGGCATCGCCGCAACAGCGCTCAGCGGGGCTCTGTGAGTCGTGCGCGTCGAAGTCGTGCGTTTCGCTCATTGGGGCATCCCCTCCTTGGCGACCAGTGTGAGGCGCAGCTTGGCGAGCCCCAAGCGCATCCGACCCTTGACCGTACCGACGGGCATCTCCAGCATCGAGGCGATCTCGGTGTGGGTGAACCCGCCGAAGTACGCCAGCTCGAGCACGCGGCTCTGCTCTTTGGGCAGGCCGTCCAGGGCGCTCCGGACCTCGTGGGCGCGCTCCCAGCCAAGGACCTGCGCCTCGGTGTCCTCAGGACCCGCCACGCGCTCGACGGCCCCCTCTTCGTAGAAGCGGTGCCGATCGCGGACCCCGCCGCGGCGCAGCGCGTCGACCGCGCGGTTGTGCACGATCCGCAGGATCCAGTTGCGCACGCTCCCGCGGGTGCGGTCGTACCGCGCGCCGGTGCGCCACAGCGCGAGGAACGTCTCCTGCAGAACGTCCTCGGCGGTCGCGCGCCTGCCGCACATGCGGTACGCAAGCGAGAAGGCGGCGTCACAGTGGCGGTCGTAGACGACCTCGAACGCGTCCGCGTCGCCCGCCTGCACGAGGGTCATCAGCTCCTCGTCGGCGAGCTTGTGCGGCCTGGCGGAGCCCTTCGCCGAAGCGCGGGACCCGTGCGCCCTGGACAGCGGCACTTTCACCGCGGCACCTTCACCGGCGCCTCGCGGGCAGACACGCCGCCAGCCTGCAACTCATCGCAGGTTCTGCTCCTGCGCGGTCGGCGTTGGGTCTTGCGCGACGGGCGCTGCCACCTGCGCGACGGGCGTCGCGACCTGGGCAGCTGGCGTCGTCAACCGCGCGACGGGGGTCGCAACCTGCGCCGGGGTCGCAACCTGCGCCGGGGTCCCCACCTGCGCGGCGACCGCAGAAGCCACGGACTCGCCGCCCAGCGCACTCTTGAAACCTCGCAGCCCCTCACCCAGCGAGCGGCCCATCTCGGGCAGGCGCTTGGCGCCGAACACGAGCAGGAGGAGCAACAGCAAGAACGCTATGTGCAGAGGATTATCCAGTCCCATTGTTCACCTCAGTATGTGTGTGGATGTCGGCTTGCTCGCGGTCCCCGGGCCAGCGGTCCGGTTTGGCAAGGTTCCTACGCACCACCCCGCCCCCGCAGATCACCAACCCGGCCGCCGCCGTGCGCGTCGGTCCGCAAGTCGGCATCCGCGAGTCGGCGTCACCCGCCCGCCCTGGAAAGCCCGGGGAGGTAGGTCAGCGCACGATGACGTCGCCCAGAGCCTCGTCCACCGCGGCGAGGGTCTGGGCGTCGAGCGTCACGCCGGAGGCCGCAGCGTTGGTGTGGACCTGCTCGGGGCGGCTGGCGCCGACGATCGCCGAGGCGACGTTCGGCTGACGGAGCACCCAGGCGAGCGCAAGCTCGACCATCGAGAGCCCAGCGCTCTCGGCGACCGGCACGAGGCGCTGCGCGGCCTGCAGCACGCGATCGTCGAGCAGGCGGTCCATGAAGGCACTCATGTCCTCGCTCGCCGCGCGTGAGTCAGCGGGCGGCGCCTGCCCGGGCCGGTACTTGCCGGTGAGCACCCCCTGGGCGAGCGGGGACCACACGATCTGGGAGATGCCCTCGCGTTCGCACAGCGGGATCACCTCCGCCTCGGGCGTACGCCAGATCATCGAGTACTGCGGCTGGCTCGAGACCCACCGCTCCACGTCGGGCAGCTCCAGCGACTCGGCGATCCGCTGCGCGGGCCACTCGCTGAAGCCGATGTACCGTGCCTTGCCGGCCTGCACCACTTCGGTGAGCGCCTCCATCGTCTCCTCCAAGGGTGTCTGCTCGTCGTAGCGGTGGCACTGGTAGAGGTCCACGTGGTCGGTGCGCAGGCGCGCCAGGGAAGCGTCGATCTGCTTGTGGATCTGCGCCGCGGAGAGCCCCCGGTCGGTGTCGGACATCGAGAAGTACACCTTCGTCGCGAGCACGTAGGAGGAGCGCTCGTAGCCGGAGAGCACCTCCCCCAGCAGCGTCTCCGCCGCGCCACGCCCATAGACGTTGGCCGTGTCGAAGAAGTTGATGCCCGCCTCGAACGCGGCGCGCACGCACGCCTCGGCCTGCTCGCGCTCCACCCCGCCGGAGTACGTCAGCCACGAGCCGAGGCTGATCTCCGAGACCTCCAAGTCGCTGGTGCCGAGCTTGCGGTAGTTCACGTTGGGAGGAGCCTAGCGGGTCGGAACGGCTCCGATCGTCGCGCCCCTCTCGGCCTCCAGACGAGCCCCTACCGCCGCCGCCCCGCGGCGAAGCTCTGCACGGGCGGGGCGACGGCGCGCATGCCGGCGCCCACCTCGGCGCCGTCCTCTGCCGCATCGCGGCCCGTCTGCGCAGCGCCCTCCGCGACAGCGCCGGGGAGGTGGTGTACCTGCGCCTGCGCGGGAGCCTCCTCTCCGGGCGCAGGGGCCAGGTGGCGCTCCAGCGCGGCGAGCTCGCGCACGACCACGTTGACGACCGGGGGAATCTCCTCCAGGCCCGCGAGGCGCTCCACCGCGGTGCGCTCCAGCCGGCCACGGGCGAGCAGCAGCGGCTCAGCGCGAGCCAGCGGGCGGTGACGCTCGTACACGGTGCGGGGGACAATCAGGTTGACGTGGCCCCACTCGTCCTCGAACAGCAGGAACATCGTGCCCTTCGCGGTCCCCGGCCGCTGGCGGGCGATCACGAGGCCGGCGACGCTCACCGCGGAGCCCTGGGGCAGGCGGGCGAGCTGGGGCGAGGTGGCGAGCAGGTGCGCGGTGAGCCGCGGGCGCAGCGCGGCCATCACGTGGTCACCGACGGTGACGCCGGCGGTGGCGTAGTCGGCGATCAGGCGCTGCCAACGGCTGAGGGGGCGCAGGCGGGGCGCCTCGGGGAGCTCCAGTGGCAGCGCGAGCTGAGTGCCCTCGCCTCCGGCCGCGCGGCCGGGGGCGGCGATCCCGAGCTGCCAGAGGGCGAGGCGTCGACGTGCGCCCTTGGAGGAAGTCCCACCGTCGTCCACGAGGCCATCGCAGGCCCCCGACCACGCAAGCTGCTCCAGCGTCGGCCGCCCCGCGCCGCAGCGCGCCGCCAGCTCCCCCAGATCGCGGAAGGGACCACCGCGCTCGCGCTCAGCGACCAGCTCGCGAACCTCCTCCGCGCGGACGTCCTTGATGTAGCCGAGGCCGAGGCGTACGCCCAGGCTCACCTCCCCCACGCCAGCCGACCGCCCTGCTCCGACCACCTGCCCCGCACCAACAGCCTCCCCCGCGCCGGCCGCCAGGGTGGGGTCCTGCCCTCTCTCCACGGTGCACTCCACCCCGGAGGCGTTGACGTCGAGCCCGAGCACGGGCACGCCGCGGCTCTCGGCCTCGTGCAGCAGGGTGTCGGGTGCGTAGAAGCCCATCGGCTGCTCGTTGAGCAGCGCGCAGAGGAACTCGGGGCCGTAGTGGACGCGCAGCCACGTGGACTGGTAGGCGAGCAGCCCGAAGGCGGCGCCGTGAGCCTTGGGGAAGCCGAAGCCGGCGAAGCCCTCGACCATCTCCCACACGCGCTGCGCGGTGGCGGGGTCCGCGCCCACGTGCCGGCGGGCGCCGTCGAGGAAGCGCTCGCGGTGGCTCTGCAGCGCCTCGTAGGAGCGCTTGCGGCTCATCGCGCGGCGCAGCCCGTCGGCCTCGCGGGGGGAGAAGCCGGCGAACGCCTGGGCGACCTCCATGACCTGGTCCTGGAAGATGATCGTGCCGAGCGTGCTCTGCAGCACGCCGCGCAGGGAGGGGTGGGGGTAGGGAACCTCGTAGGAGGGGTCGGCACGCAGGCGCCGGCGGTGCTCGATGTAGGGGTTGATCGCACCGCCCTGGATCGGCCCGGGACGCACGATCGCGACCTGCACCGTGAGGTCGTCGAGACTCTCGGGGAGCGTGCGCCGCAGCGACTGCATCTGGGCGCGGCTCTCGATCTGGAAGACCCCGACGGTGTCCGCGCGGCGGACCGCCCGGAAGGTGTCGGGGTCGTCGAAGGGGATGCGCGAGAGGTCCAGGCGCTCACCGCGGGCGCGGGCGACGAGCTCGACGCAGCCTTCCACCGCGGAGAGCATCCCCAGCCCGAGCAGGTCGATCTTCAGGAAGCCCGCGTCGGCACAGGAGTCCTTGTCCCACTGCACCATCTGGCGGCCTTCCATCGCGGCGGGGACGACGGGGCAGCAGTCGATCAGCGGCCGGGTGGCGAGCACCATCCCGCCGGAGTGCTGGGAGAGGTGGCGGGGCAGGCCGTACGCCTCCGCAGCGAGGCGCGCGAGCCACGCCCAGCGGGGGGAGGCGGCCGGGATGTCGTGCTCGGCGGCGCCGCGGTAGTTGTCGGCCGCGCGGGCCACGCGCTCGATCTCCCCGGGAGGCAGGCCGAGCACCTTACCCAGCTCGCGGATCGCGCCGCGAGCACGGAAGGTCGGGAAGGCCGCCACGAGCGCGGCGCGTTCGCGGCCGTAGCGCTCGTGCACACGGGGGATCAGCACCTCGCGGATGTCGCGTGGGAAGTCGAGGTCGATGTCGGGCAGAGATTCGAGGCCGGTGTGCAAGAAGCGCCCGAGCAGCAGGCGGTTGGAGATAGGGTCGATGTGCGAGAGGCCGGTGAGGTAGCAGACGATCGAGGAGACCGACGAGCCCCGTCCGCGCCCGGGGGCGAGCAGCGCCCGGGCGGAGTCCGGCCCGCGCACTTCCACGGCGACCTCGCGGGCGAGCTCGAGCAGCTCGTGGTGCAGCAGGAAGAAGCCGGCGAGCCCCAACGCGTCGATGATGCGCAGCTCCTCCTCCAGGCGCGCCGCGGCCTCGTGGAAGGCGGCGCTCCCCACAGCCCCGCCGGCCCCGCCGGCTCGCCGGCCGGCCCCTACGCCACCCCGGCCACTGCCCCGCCTGCCTGACCGCCCCCCGCGGGCGGCTGGGGTGTGGGCACCGTAGCGCTCGTTCAACCGCGCGCCGCACAGCTCGGCGAGGCAGCGCACCGCGCCGGGGTCCTCGGATCCGGGGTAGCGGTAGCCGAGGTCCCTCGTCAGGTCGAAGCGCAGCTCCTCGGCCAGGCGCAGCGTCTCGCGCACCGCCCCGGGGTGCTCGGAGAAGCGGGCGGCCATCGCCGCGGGGGCGCTCAGCACATGGCTGTGGTTGCCCCGCCGCAGCGGCTCGGAGGCGTCGAGCGTGGTGCGGTGGCGCAGCGCCACGAAGGCGTCCTGCAGCTCCGCGCGCGAGCGCGCGTGGGCGTGCACGTCGCCGGTGGCCACGCAGGCCACGCCGAGGCGCCGGGCGAGCGCCTCCAGGGCGCGGTTGCGCGCGCGGTCGTGGCGGGCGTAGGGGCGCTGGAGCTCCACGCGCAGGCCGCACGGGCTGAACGCGTCGAGCAGCCGCCGCGCGGTGGGCTCGTCGTGCACGCCGTGGTCGGCGCAGCCGGTGAGACACACCAGCCCCTCGCTGTGCTCGCACACCGCCTCCAGGCTCACCGCTGGCTCGCCGCGCTCGCGGCCGGGCCCCTCGCGAGTGTGGGCGTGCGCGCGGGTCAGCAGCCTGCAGAGGTTGCGCCAGCCGCGCGCGTCGCGCACCAGCAAGGTGAGGTGGCGCCCGTCGGCGAGGTCGAGCTCGGCGCCGTGGATCGCGCGTACCCCGCACGCCGCGGCGGCCTGGGCGAGCTCCATCGAGCCGGAGACGGAGTTGTGGTCGGTGAGCGCCAGTGCGGCGTAGCCCAGCTCCCCCGCCCGCCGCGCCAGCTCCTCGGGCAGCGAGGTCCCGTCCAGGAAGGAGTAGGCGGAGTGGCAGTGCAGCTCGGTGTAGGAGCCACCTCCGTCGATCTCGCGCACTTCGCCCACCCCTCAGCCCGCCTGGGCGAACCACTCGCCGGAGCTGAGGTCGTGGAAGACCACGAGGTTGCGCCCGCGCGCGCTCACAACCTCCCAGTAGCGGCGGCGCAGCGGCCGGCCGGTCCACCAGCGGTCCTCCACCAGCCACGACTCCCGCACCTGCTCGATCCGCCGGCCGTCCACCGTACGGGGCCTCCCGCCGACGCCCATCTGCACACGCGCGGGGCGTGGCAGGTTGAGAGCGTGGGCTCTCATCCTGGAAAGGGGGTCAGCACGACCCGCCGCTCGGGCACGCGCGAGTCGGGTTCGACGCACAGGGCGCGCAGCGCGGCCTCCGGCCCGGCCGCCGCGCGCACCTGACCCACGGCCTCCCGCAGGCGTGCACGGCGCACCCCACGACCGCTCTCCAGCAGCACGCCCTGCGCTCCCTCCGGCGGGCCGAAGCACTCAGCGGCGAGGCGCAGCGCCGCGGCGGGCGCGGGCAGCAGCGCCAGGCGCGGGGCCAGCGCCAGGCGCATGCGCTGCGGGTCGGAGAGCGCTTCGCGGAGCGCCACCCGCTCGCGCCACGTGCCGCCCTCGACCAGCCGCGCGGAGAGTGTCAGCGTCCGCAGCGTCCGCCCGCTCCGCTCCGGGCGTGCCAGCAGGCGGTCCACGAGCACGCCGAGGACGCGCTCCAAGGCTAGCCCGGAGCCGGCCTCCCACAGCTCGAGCGACTCCTCCAGGCGCTCCTCGACGGAGCGCGTGCGCAGCGGGTCGTCCTCGCCGCGGGCCAGGCGCCGGGCGAGCGCGCCGGGCGCCCCGAAGCGGTCGGCCACCGCGTCGCGGCCCAGCGCCGCGAGCTCGCCCAGCGTGTCGATTCCGAGCCGGGTCAGGGGCTCCACCAGCGCGGCGGTCTCCGCGCGGTAGCTCAGCAGCGCCACCGGACGGGAGGCGAGGTAGCGACGGGCCTGCGCGCGTGGGTCGACCTGCGCAAGGGAACGAGCCTGCCGGCGAGCGCCGGCCTGCGGATGGGAACCAGGAAGACGAGCACCAGTCGGCGGGCGGGAGCCGGCCTGTGCGCTCGGGGGGACGACGAGCCGTGCGCGGCGGGAGCGGACCTCCAGCGCCGCGGCCAGCGCGCAGAAGCGTGTCGGGCCCGCGCCCACCCGCGCTGACCGAAACGGGGACCGATCAGGGAGACACTCGCTCCGCTCGCATCCCCGAATCGGCCAGCGTCGGAGGCGCGTGTCATCCGGCTTCGGTCGCCCCAGCGCACGGCGCGCGGCGGCGATCACCCCCTCATCTCCCCCGTGCAGCCCGCGCAGGCCGTCGGACTCGAAGTACGCGAGGCCCGCCCGCGCGAGCTCCGGGGCGGCGCCGATCCCCTCCAGCGCCCGCGCCGCGCGCTCCCACTCCTGCGCCACGCCGAGCGGGTCGCCTGCCACCAGACGCAGCTCCGGGCAGCGCGCGAGCGCCTCCCCCAGGACCATACCCCGCACGACTCCAAACGCCTCCGCGGCCCCCGAGACCTCCCCCACCCGTGCCTCGGATCCCGGCGCAGGGGCGATCGCCAGCGCCCGCCCCGCCAGCGCCTCCGCGCCACCGGCGGCGACGGTCAGCTCGAAGCGGGGGAGGTGGACACACACGACCATGGGCGAACGTATGTTCGCATACGAGGTCGCTACTTACAAGGTGTTGCCAACCGCTTCACCGCCCAGCCCACGGGCGGGGATGAAGAAGCCTCCCATCAGGTCATTTGGACGACCATGACGTCCAGTCCAGGGACGCGGTTGAAATGGCGGACGTTGGCGGTTGCGACCCGCCATCCCGCGGACATGGCGGTGGCTGCGACAAGCCGGTCGTGGGCACCGACCTCGGCCCCAGTCGAGGCCAGCCCAGCCCAGAGCCTCGCATGGACCCGCGCCACGAGAAGATCGAAGGAGAGCGCCGGGAACGCTGTGAGCACACCCTCCACAAACGCCTCGCGCCGGCCACGATGCTCCTCTGTGGCCCTGTGTACCCCGTGTAATAACTCCGAGGCTGTGATCGCAGCGATCCCCACCTCCTCGTTCTCGCCGAGTTGCGACTCCAAGCGCTGGGCGACCTCTGTCATGGCCCGCGCAGCGGGCAGTCCGCGCAGGGCTCGATCGAGATCGATGAAGACCGTGGTGTCTAGGACCGTACCCACGGATCGCCCGGCGCCGGCCCGACAGTGTCGAGCACCGCCTCCATGTCCTCGGCGAAGGCCGGATCGGGCGGCGCAGCCTGCGCCAGCAGGGAGAGCGCTTCCCGCAGGACCCGTCCGCGACGCGGCGAAGGCGGCGTCTGCCCGTGATCGTCGGGATGGACGATCACGTAGGCGGGCCGCTCGCGGTTGACGACTACGACCTTTTCATGCTGGGCCACCGCCTCCCGCACCCGGCGGGGGATCCGGACCTCCTCAGCTTTGATCGTCGCCATCGCCACACGGTAGCAAAATCAGTACGGAACCGTACGGAACCGTACTGAATGGGCCCGCAGCAGCTGAGCCACCGCCCGCGGACGCGAGGCACGGAAGCCTCGCGCACACCGACCCACGCCGGAGTCGCGGCCCACGCGGACGATCTCAAAAAAAATCGTCAATCCACTCGCGTGTCAGTTCAACACTAGGGCCGGCTCCGCCGGCCCGCGCTCAGCCCCGCACTGGTTGGGAGGGGACACTCAACAGGAGGGGGCAGGCCCCCTCCTGGCCACCCCAAAGAATCAGTCCCGCCCGCCCCGGGCCTACCCTCCCCCAGCTCAGTCCATCCCCAACGGCCCCTCGGCGGAGCCGCTGAGGAACTGGCGCACGAAGGGGTTTTCCGAGGAGAACATCTTCTGCGCGTCGCCGGCCTCCACGATCCGCCCGCGCCACAGCAGCGCGATGTATTCGCCGATGCGCCGCGCGGAGGCGATGTCGTGGGTGACGACGATGTACGTGCCCCCGTGCTGGCCGTGCATCTCTTTGATCAGTTCGCACAGCAGCGCCGTGCGCACGGGGTCGAGGCCCGAGTCGGGCTCGTCGAAGATGACGATGTCCGGTTTCATCACCAGCGCCCGGGCGAACCCCGCGCGCTTGCGCATGCCCCCGGAGAGCTGGTTGGGGAAGTAGTCGATCGCCTCCGTCAGCCCCACGTCGCTCACGCGCTCGCGGACCAGTTTGCCGATCTGCGCCTCCGACATATCCGTGTGCTGGCGCAGCGGGAAGGCGACATTGTCGAACAGCGACATCGACCCGAACAGGGCGCCGTCCTGGAAGAGCACCCCGATCCTGCGGCGCAGTTCCAGCAGCTCGGGCATCGCGAGGCTCGGCACCGACTTGCCCTTCACGACGACGTCCCCGGAGTCGGGGAACATCAGGCCGATCAGGTGTTTGATCAGCACGCTCTTGCCCGTCCCCGAGGGGCCGAGCACAGTCGTGATCGTGTTGTCTGGGATCGCCACGTTGAGCCCGGCCAGCACGGGCAGGCCGCCGAGGCGCTTGTGCACGTCGTAGCAGCGAATCGACCACTCCCCCTCGCCGTGCTCGGTGTCCCAGTCGAACTCCGAGTGGTACTCGAACTGCGCGGCCGCGTCGAGCGTCGCGTGGGGCACCGCGGCCGGCCCCAAGCCGTCCTCGGGCCCAGTCTCCTCCGGGGTGGGTGAGTCCTGCGTCCCCTCCATGCCGGGATAGTATCGCGCCATGGCCCAGACGATCGCGGTCCTCTCCCAGAAGGGGGGCACGGGCAAGACCACCGCGGTGCGCACGCTCGCGGACGCCCTGCGGCGCGCGGGGGTGCGCACGCTCGCGGTGGACCTCGACCCGCAGGGCAACCTGTCGGACTACTTCGACGTGCCCCCCGACGCACAGCCCACCGTCGGGGACGTGCTGAGCGGGCGCGCCACCGCGGCGGAGGCGATCCACGAGGACGTGGTGCCCGCCAACCTCAACCTCGCCGAGGCCGAGCTCTCCCTCGGCGGCCGGCTGGGACGCGAGCTGACGCTGCGGCGCGCGCTCGCCAAGCTGCCGGCGGACGCCTACGAGCTCGTCCTGATCGACTGCCCACCCTCGCTCGGCCTGCTCACCGTCAACGCGCTCGTCGCCGCCGACTACGCGCTGATCACCGCCGAGGCCCAGTACTTCGCGCTGCAGGGGGTCCAACAGGCGCTGGAGTTGATCGAGCTCGCGCGCGACACGCTCAACCCCGAGCTCGAGCTGCTCGGCGTGCTGCTGAACCTCGCGGACATGCGCACCGTGCACTCCCGCGAGGCGCTCGCCTCGCTGCGCGAGCAGCTCGGGGAGCGGGTGCTCGACACGGTGGTGCGCTCCTCGATCGCGTACGCCGAATCGGCCGAGCGGGCAGTCTCGATCCTCGACCACCGCCCCGACCTCGGCGCCGACTACCTCGCGCTCGCCGCCGAGCTGCTCGAGCGGCTGCCGGGGTTCGAGGACGCGCGGGGGCGGCTGGCAGGGCTCGGGTAGGAACCAGACGGCGACACGCAAGCACCCAAACGCGCCAGGTTTGTGAGTGGATGGCCCCGGAAATAGGGGCAAACGGGCATCCGCCCAAGCGTTTCGTCGCCGGCGATTCGTACGGTGCCAGACATGTCTGCTGTCGGCGTCATTCGGGTCTTCGCGAGGCCAACCCCCCACTGGGCACTGCCGTGGTCAACGGCCTGCTTGCGTGGGGTGGCGTACTGGGGGCTGGCGCAGCCTTCTTCTCGGGGCTGCCCGCAGCCATCGCACTGTTCATCCCAAGCAGGCCCGACACCCTGGCGCGACGGATCAACGAGGGGCTGGGATACGGCTTTCTTGTAGGAATGACCCTCGGTCCCTTGACGCTCTTTGTCTTCATAGCTAGGATCGCATCGTGACCGGCTTCGACATCCTCGACCGCTACGACGTCGCCGCGTCCCTGCTGATCAGCGTCGTGATCGCTGGCGCCCTCGCCCTGGGCGCACCCCTACGGGTGGCAGCACTGATCATCATCGTCTGCTGGACCGGCATGTTCATCCGTCACTACGACGAGATCATGCGCGAGTAGACGCGCAGCTCCCTACAGCTCCCTGACGTAAGCCCCCTGCGGCTCGAACGGGACCCGCAGCAGATCCGCCCAGCCCGCGAGCTCCCCGCGCAGCGCGTCGACCACGGCGCCGGTCTGCTCGTAGAAGCACCACACCAGCACCGTGGGGCCCGCCCCGGAGATCGTCGCACCCAGGGCGCCCAGCTCCCGCGCGCGGAGAGCCAGCTCGTAGGAGCGCGGGAAGAGGTGCGCGCGGCGGGCCTGGTGCAGGCGGTCGTGCAGTCCGCGCGCGACGAGGTCCCAGTCGCCGCGGGCGAGGCCCAGCGTCAGCAGCGCGCCGTGGGCCACGTTGAAGACCGCCTCGGTGAGCGGCACCTCCGCGGGCAGCGCCGCGCGGGCGGCGTGGGTGCGCACGGCGTCGTGGGGGACCACCGCCAGCGCCTCCAGACCCGTGGGCGCGCCGAAGCGCACGGCCTCCCCGTCGGCGCACACCACAAAGCCGCCGTGCAGCGCCGCCGCGACGTTGTCGGGGTGGCCCTCGAGCTCCGCGGCGAGGTCCAGCAGCGGCGCGTCCAGCTCGAAGACGTGGTCGGCCGCCATCAGCCCCGCCACGAGCGCCGCCGAGCTCGAGCCCAGGCCGCCCGCGAGCGGGATGTCCGAACGGATGCGGAACGTGAACCCGTCGGCGGGGTGCAGGCGCTCGAAGGCCCGCACGCAGAGGTTCTCCCGTCCCCGCGGCAGCGGCAGGCTGGTCTCGACCGTGAACGTCCCCGTCTCCTCGACCTCCAGCTCCACGTGCAGCGCCAGCGCCGCCGCCATGCAGTCGAATCCCGGTCCGAGGTTCGCCGAGGAGGCCGGCGCGCGCACCACGCGGCGGCGGATCACTCCCTCGACCCCGCGCCGTCCGCCGCCCACCGGGTCAGCGCTCCCGCTCGCCGGCGGGCTCGCCTACGGATCACCCAGGACCGCCTCTTCCAGCGCCACCGTTTCCGCTGCGCACGGGATCACACGACCGTTGGAGTTGTCGAGGGCAGTCTGCTGGTCCTTCAGGCCGCGGCCGGTCATCACGCATACCACGCGGGCGGCCCCGTCGGCGCCGTACTTGAGCAGGCCCGCCACCGACGCCGCCGAGGCCGGCTCGCAGAAGATCCCCTCCCGGGCCGCCGTCAGCCGGTAGGCCGCGAGGATCTCCTCGTCGGAGACCGCGCGGATCGCGCCGCGCGAGGCGGTCATCGCGTCCATCGCGTCCTCCCACCGCACGGGGTTGCCGATCCGGATCGCGCTCGCCACCGTCTCGGGGTGCTCCACCGGGTGGCCCAGCACGAGCGGCGCCGCGCCCTCGGCCTGGAAGCCGAAGAGGCGGGGGGAGGCCCCCATCTCGGTGAAGCCGCGCCAGTAGGAGGTCACGTTGCCGGCGTTGCCCACCGGGATGCAGAGCAGGTCGGGGCCGCCGTCGAGCGCCTCCACGAGCTCGAACGCCGCGGTCTTCTGGCCTTCGATGCGGTATTCGTTGACCGAGTTCACGAGCGTTATGGGGTGGCGCTCCACGAGCTCGCGCACGAGCTCCAGCCCTCTGTCGAAGTTGCCCGACAGCGCGATCACCCGCGCGCCGTGGATCAGCGTCTGCGCGAGCTTGCCCACCGCGATCTTGCCGTCCGGGACGATCACCGCGCACGTCAGGCCCGCCCGCGCGGCGTACGCCGCGGCGCTCGCCGCCGTGTTGCCCGTCGAGGCGCAGATCACCGCCTTGGAGCCTTCGCGCACCGCGGCGGACACCGCGCAGGTCATGCCCCGGTCCTTGAAGGAGCCCGTCGGGTTGCCGCCCTCGAGCTTCAGGTACACCTCCGCGCCGACCCGCTCGGAGAGCACGGGTGAGTGCAGCAGTGGCGTGCCGCCCTCGCAGAGGCTCACCACCGGGTCCTCCGGCGCGAACGGCAGGTGCTCGCGGTAGCGCTCGATCAGGCAGGCACAGGTCATCCGAACTCCTCTTCTATCACCCTGATGGCACGCGGCGGCGCGCGCACGAGGTCGAGCTCGCCCAGGCGCTCCAGCGCCTCGCGCAGGCGCGACTCCAGCAGCGGGTGCAGCACCATCGTCAGCGGCACGGTCTCCTCGCCGACGCGCCGCTGCAGCACCGACTTGATTGAGGCGCCCTGCTCGCCGAGTACCTGTGCGACCGCGCCGAGCACGCCGGGGCGGTCGGCGACTTCGAGGTGCAGGTAGAACGCGCTCTCCACGTCTTGCAGCAGTGGCACGGGCAGCGGCGGGGCGGGCGGTCGTGCGCCGCCGGTCATCACGCTCACCACGTCGCCCAGCACGGCGCTCGCGGTCTGCCGACCCCCGGCGCCCGGGCCGGACATCGTGATCTCGGTGATCGTCTCGGATTCGACGGTCACCGCGTTGAACGGGCCGGACACCGAGGACAGCGGGTGCCCGGCGTAGAGGAGCACCGGGTGCACCCGTACCGAGAGCCCGCCCTCGCGGCGCTCGGCGGTGCCGATCAGCTTCAGGCCGAGGCCCATCTCGCGCGCGGAGCGCAGGTCGTCGGCCTGCAGATGCTCGATGCCCTCGTAGCGCACGTCCTCGATGCTCACGGGGGCACCGAACGCCAGGCGCGCGAGGATCGCCATCTTCGCTGCCGCGTCGCGGCCGCTCACATCGTCGCTCGGGTCGGCCTCGGCGTAGCCGCGGCGTTGCGCCTCGGCGAGCGCCTGCGCGTAGGTGCTGCCGCGGGCCATCTCGCTGAGGATGTAGTTGGTCGTGCCGTTGACGATCCCGTGGATGCGTTCGATCGGCGTCGCGGCGAGCGACTCCTCGAGCAGTCGCACCACGGGCACCGCGCCGGCCACCGCGGCCTCGAAGCGCAGCCGCACGTCGTGCTCGCGGGCGACCTCGAACAGCTCCTCGCCGTGCTGGGAGAGCAGCTGCTTGTTCGCGCTCACCACGTCCCTGCCGGCGCGCATCGCCGCCAGCACGTACTCCCGCGCCGGTTCGATCCCCCCCATCACCTCGACCACGATGTCCGCCTCGGGGAGGATCTGCGCGAACTCGCCCCGCGTGCGCGTCAGCACGCCCGCGATCGCCGGCCGGCGGCCGTTGAACCGCTCGATCTCGTCGGCGCGCTCGTCCAGCATCGTCGCGAACGCCCCGCCCACGGTGCCGTGGCCGAGCAGGCCGATCCTAAACGACGTCACGAGCCGCGAGATCCTCGAGACTCTCGCGACGCACAACTACCTTGGCACTTCCGTCCTTGCAGAAGATCACGGGTGGCCGGAGCATAGCGTTGTAGTTGTTCGCCATCGCGTGCCCATAGGCGCCCGTCACCGGAGTCATAACGACATCGCCCACCCCGGGATCATTGAGACGGGCTTCCTTAACGAGCACGTCGCCGGACTCGCAGTGCTTGCCGACGAGACGGCAAGCGACGTTCGCTGGAGCATCGACGCGATCCGCGATCACCGCTTCGTAAGGCGCCTTGTAGAGCATTGGTCGCAGGTTGTCGGACATTCCGCCGTCGACAGCCACGTAGGTTGAGACGTTTTTCTTAACGGAGACGATGGAGTAGAGCGTGACGCCTGCGTTGGCGACGAGCGATCGCCCTGGCTCGATCAGGATGCGCTTGTCTGGGCCTAGACACTTGCGAACCGCCCGTACCTTTTGGTCTACGTACGCCTGAATGGAAGGCGGATCTTCGCTCTCCGTATAGGCCACCCCGAGACCGCCGCCCAGGTTGTAGACCTCGAAGTCGCCGAGTGGCGCGATGGCTTTCACCGCGTACTCGAACGGTTGCAGATCCATCACCTGAGACCCGATGTGGACGTGCAGGCCCCTGAGGCGCAGCTGGCTCAAGCCTTCGATCTGCGCTATGGCCCTGCGCGCATCAGCCATGCCGAAGCCGAACTTCGAGTCAGCCTGTCCAGTGGAGATCGACGTGTGCGTGGTTGGCCGGATGTCGGGCGTCACCCGGACCAGGACGTCCTGTCGGCCGACCACTAGGCCCGCCAGACGCTCGATCTCATCGAAGGAGTCCACGACTATGTAGCCAACGCCCTTATCTATGGCATAGCGAAGTTCTTCGCTTGTCTTCGCGTTGCCGTGCAGGCAGATACGCCGGGGATCCATCCCTCCCCTCAGCGCAAGGAAGAGCTCTCCGGCTGACGCAGCATCGCAGGAGAGATCCTCTTCGACGAAGATCCGATAGGCCGCCAAACAGGGGAAAGCCTTGGAGGCGAAGAGAACATCGCAGTTGGTGTGTCCAGCGTGCTTGAAAGCATCGACATACTCCCGCGCTCGCGCCCTTATGTCTTCCTCGGAGACGACATAAGCAGGGCTCCCGAACTCGCGCACAAGCTCGATCGCGTCGCAGCCGCCTACCTCGAAGTGGCCGTACGCATTGACGCCGCTATCAGAGGGCCATACGGCGGTATCGGTGGTTGGCTGAGCTAGTAATGTCATCGGGTGCCGGGGGCTGTATCGGACCGATCGAGTTGGGCGCTTTAGGCGCGATAATGACGGATGGCGAGGGTTCTAGAGTGTTGCAGACAATTGGCAAAGGAGGGCTGAGCTGCCCTGAACGCGAAGCACCTCTCTCATTTCCCGTCCTGTTGATCCTACAGATGGACTGCGGTTTACGTCAAGCCGAAGCATCTGCTCAGCAGACTAGCCGAGCAGATCGGCTTAGACGTTTCCAGGTCGTGACCGAGGCAGGGCCGCCTCACGCCGTCGCAGGCCGCGGGGTCCCAGGCCCCCCCGGCCGCAGCCCGGCGAGGCCGCGCCCGCGCATCATCAGCGCGAGCCACACGGCGCCGACGATCATCAACAGGACGCTCTCCAGTTGCGGCGCGGTGAGGCCGACGAGCACCTCCTTGTTGCGGCGGATGAACTCCACGAGAAAGCGCTCCAGGCCGGAGAGCAGGCAGTACAGCGCGAACACGACCCCCGGGCGCACGCGGTCGCGCAGGTGCCACAGTAGAAAGGCGACGAGGCCCATCGTGACGGTCTCGTAGATCGGGGTCGGCTGCACGGTGACCCCCGGGGGGGTGGGGACGGTGCCGTGGGGGTAGCCCATCGCCCAGGGCAGCGAGGAGCGGATCCCGTAGTCGCCGTCGCCGGAGACCTGGCAGCCGATGCGCCCGATCGCGTAGCCGAGGGCGAGCGCGGTGGCGCACATGTCGAGCATGATCAGCTGCAACTGATCGCGCCAGCGCATCCAGCCGAGCACCCCAATGGCGCCCCCGATCGCGCCCCCGTACCAGACTAGCCCGGAGCCGGAGAAGACGGAGCTGGCGAGGTGGTGCTTGACTTCGCCGTAGTTCTGGATCACGAAGTACCCGCGGGCCCCGATGAGTCCCCCGACGAGCGCGGCGAAGACGATCTCGTAGGCCCAGTCCACCGGCTTGTCGAGCTCGCGCAACCGCCGCGCCACGAGCAGCCCGCAGGCGAGGAAGCCGAGCGCGAAGACCACCCCGAAGCTCTTGATCGAGAGGCCGAGCACGTCGAAGGTCGGTTTCACGGGGCCCCCCCTCCGGGCGTTGCCGAGCGGCCCGTTCCCGAGCGGCCGACGCGGGGCCCGAATGCGGCCGGGGTGGGATCTCTGTAGGGGGTGATCACCGCGAGGACTTTAGGGAATCGCAAGCCCCGTCTGCGACAATCACTCCAGATGGCTGCCACCACCCACAGGCAGGGACGCAAGGCGTTCGGCAAAGACACGGGCCTGCAGGCCCGGATGCTGCTGACGCTGTTCCTGCTGGGCCTCGTCTACGCGGTGCTGGTCGGCGTGCTGATCGCGGTGGGAGCCGGCGGCGTGACGATCCTCGTGGTCGCGTTCGCGCTGCTCGGCCTGCAGCTGTTCACCTCGGACAAGATCGCGATGGGGATGATGCGCGTGAAGGAGGTCTCGCCCGCGGATGAGCCAGAGCTGCACGGGATCATCGAGCGGCTGTGCGTGCAGGCGGACCTCCCGAAGCCACGCGTGTGCGTGATGGAGAATCAGATGCCCAACGCGTTCGCGATGGGTCGCTCCCAGAAGAAGGCCACGGTGTGCGCGACGCGGGGGATCCTGCAGATGCTCTCCCCAGCAGAGCTCGAAGGGGTGATGGCACACGAGTTGACCCACGTGATCAACCGCGACGTGATGGTGATGACGCTCGCGAGCTTCTTCGCGACGGTGGCCTCGATCATCGTGCAGTTCGGCTTCTTCTTCGGCGGCGGCTTCGGCGGAGGGTACGGCCGTGGCCGCAACGAAGGCGAGGAGGACGTGATCATCGTGATCATGGTGGCCGCGGCGGTGTACGCGATCTCCTTCCTGCTGCTGCGCGCGCTCTCGCGCTACCGGGAGTTCGCTGCGGACCGCGGCTCGGCGGTGCTCACGGGGCGCCCCTCGGCGCTGGCCTCGGCGCTGCTGAAGATCAGCGGCACGATGGAACGGATCCCGGGCCAGGACCTGCGCACCGTGGAAGGGATGAGTGCCTTCTTCATCGTGCCCGCCCGCGCGAAGAAGTCGCTGATGAACATCTTCGCCGACCACCCGCCGCTGGAGCAGCGCCTGGCGGCGCTGGAGCGGCTGGAGTCCCAGTTGCAGGGCACCGCGTAGCCGTGGGCCTGCTCGACGCTCTCACGGGTCGCCACCAGGTCAAGGGCCCCGCGCCGGACCACCTGTTCGCGATCACCACCGCCTACATCACCCTCCAGGCCGAGCACCAGATCGACCCCGCGGGCACAGCGGCGATCGTCTTCCAGAAACTGGAGAACAGCGAGTTCGAGGCGACGATGCGCGAAATGGAAGAGGTCGTCAGGGCGACCGGCGGCGAGAGCGGCACGCAGGTGCAGAGCAAAGACGACGAGTACGGCTACCGCTGGATGGTGCTGCGCAACCCCGAAGGCACCCCCAGCGTGGAAGACCTCGCGGTGGGCATCAACGCGGTGTCCAGCTCGATCGAGATGGGCGGCCACGGCGAGCGGCTGCTCTGCGCGGTGTTCGCGTTCGCCGACGAAAAGAAGCGCCGGGTCTACTTCATCTACAACTACAAGCGCGGCTTCTGGTACCCGTTCGTGCCCGCCGGAGGCGCTCAGGAGCGCTCGACCGAGCGCGAGCTGCAGCTCAAGGCGCAGATGGGCACCGAACTGCCGATGGAGCCCGAACTGGAGCGGTGGTTTCCGCTGTGGGGGATCCCGATCTGAGCGGCCTGTGCCCGATGGGGCGCGAGGAGCGC
Organism: uncultured Solirubrobacterales bacterium; assembly: GCA_963701215.1. Lineage (GTDB taxonomy): Bacteria > Actinomycetota > Thermoleophilia > Solirubrobacterales > Solirubrobacteraceae > Palsa-744. The sequence goes on along the minus strand of OY969580.1, from coordinate 705,272 downwards.
GTGGGAGCACGAAGCGACGGTGTAGAACCCGGACTTCGCTGTAAAGGGCCGGATCACCTGCCATCATGGGGCCATGAGTGAGCAAGCGCACGTCGTGCTGAGCGGGGCGGTCATTGGCCGCTACGTCATCACCGAGCGCCGGCCCACCGGGGAGCTGACGCTCGTGCCGGACACCTCCGCGGAGGCGATCCGGGAGCGGGCCGGGCTGCTCGATCCGACGCCTGAGCAGTCCGAGGCGTTCTGGTGCGAGCACGAACCGCACATGCTCCCCCCCGATGACGAGCCGTAGACCGGCACCGAAAAGAGCGCCACGCGCCAGGGCGTACTTCGATCCCGATGCCTGGGAGGAAGATCTCACCCGCGCCACCCCGGCAGGGCGCGAAACCGCAGAGGCAGCTCGTCGGGAATACGAACAGAAGGGCGTCCCGATCGAGCAGCTACGCCGCGTGGCCGAGCACGGTCACGACCACACGAACCTACCCGACTGCGCGAAGGTCTATCTCCCTCCGCCCATCGGCCGTTTCGGCATGATCTTCATGCTCAAGTTCGAGCCCAATGAGCACCCCGTCCTCGCATTCCTAGCATTCGGCGTCCGCCACCACCCCCGAAGCTCGCAGCGCCCCACCGTCTACCGACTCGCCCACCTGCGAATGCACGGCCAGCCTCCACCACGCCCACTCCCATAGAAGATCCAGCGACCGAGCGCGAAGCTCGTCGAGTCCGCCGTCTCAGTCCGGTATGAGCCCCGCGCCCGTGAACTCGCTCTGGGCCTCGGTGAGCGAGATGTCGGGCGGCGGGAGGATCAGGTCGGAGCCCTCCAGCTCGTCGTCGGCGAGCGGGGTGCCGTGGGTGCGTACGAAGGCGAGCAGCTCGTCGTAGGCCCTGCGGAAGCGCGGTTCGTCGTCGGCCTCGACCGCGGTGACGACCGCGTTGTCGAGCTCGTTCAGGCGCCCGTCGTCGGTTGAGTCCAGGCGGTACTGGTCCTCGCCGGAGATGCGCACGATCATGCCTGGCCACCCTCGGCCGGCGCCGCGGGGGCGTCCTGCGCCTCGGCGGTGGCTGGCCCGCCTGCTCCGCCGGCCGCCTCACTCGCCGCGGGGATCTGGCCCGCGGCGGCGGGCGCGCCGACTTCCGCCTTCAGCTTGGCGAGGTCGTCGTCCACCGCGGAGGAGGAGGAGAGCTGCTTGAGCTGGCGGTCAATGTCGTCTTCGCCGGAGCCCAGCTCGGTGATGTCGTCGAAGGTCCCCGCCGCTTCCAGCTCGGTGACGGCGTTGGCACGGGCCTTCATGTTTTCGGTCTTGTCCACCGCGCGCTGCATCGCGAGGCCGACGTCGGCCATCTGCTCGCCCACGCCGGTCGCGGCTTCGGAGATCCGCACCTGGGCGTCGGCGGCGGAGTACTGCGCCTTGATGACCTCCTTCTTGGTGCGGAACGCTTCGATCTTCGCGCGCAGCTTCTGCTCGGAGTCGACCAGTTTCGTCTGCTGGTCCTCCAGTTCGGCGACCTGGGTGTCGAGCGACTGCAGCTCGGTCTGCACGACGTTCTTGCGCTCCAGCGCCTGGCGCGCGAGATCCTCCTGGCCGCCGGAGAGCGCCTGGCGGGCCTGCGTGTCGAGCTTGACGACCTGCTGCTGGAGGGTGGTCTCCTGCATCTGCAGGCGCTTCTTCGCGGTGACGACGTCGGCGATGCCCTTCTTGACGTTCTGCAGCTGTTCGACCTGCTTCTGGTAGCTGTAGTCGAGCGTCTCCGCGGGGTCTTCGGCTTTGTCCAGGAGCTTCGAGACCTTCGCCTTCACCACAGTTGACATGCGCCCGGTCAAGCCGGCCATTGCGTTCCTCCTGATCCTCTGCTCGTGGACATACGGGGCAGGCTCAAGCGTAGCCTACCGGCGGATTCGCGACGGGCACACCTGTCTTCGCGACGACACGCCCGTCTGACGCCCGGAGGGCAAGCAGAGCAAGGACGCAGGGAGCGAAGTGTGCTCAAGCACACGAGCGACCGGGACGCAGCTATGCGCCGCCATCCGGGCGTCAGACCTACAGCCCGACGGGGTGGCGCTTGAGGAAGCCGTGGTTTTCGGGGCGCAGCGGGCGCCAGCGGGGGCCCTCCTCGTTGGAGGGGTCGTCGACCGGGCTGGTGTCCAGGCGCAGGCCGGCGACGGTCATGTAGGCGTGTTCGGGGTTGGTGAAGACGGTGACCCACTGCCCGACGCCGTGTTCGCCCCAGCCCATGAATTCCGAGGAGTCCATCGGGGTGGAGATCAGGGACGCCCCGTGCAGCGCGAAGGAGACGGTGCCGGAGCAGTCGTACCCGGGGGAGATGAAGGAGGCGTGGCCGCCGCCGTAGATGTAGGGCAGGCCGATGAGCTGGTTGCCCGCCCAGATGATTTCCTGTACCGCCGGGGGCGCGGACATGGGCGCCGCGGCGAGCCCGTTCACGTAGCGCGCGGTGACGCCGGGGACGAGCAGCTCGGGCTTGGTGGACCCCGTGAGCTCCACGGAGCTGCCGCCGGTGGCGCCGTTGGTCTGGCCGGCCGGCGGCGGGGGCGTGTAGGGGATGACTTCGCCGGTGGGGGTCTTCTCGTACACCGGGCCCTTGTAGACGAGGCTCGCGGAGCGCGCGGTGATCGGGGCGTGCGGCTGCGTCGGGGACGCGCCCGTCGTGGTGGGGGCGCCCCCATTGACCTGAGGCCCGCTCGCCCCCGTCGGCGCAGGCGCGGAGGAGGAGGAAGAAGAAGAGGTCGAGGAGGCGGCGGAGGTGCCCCCGGAGACTTTGGCCGTGCCGTGAGCCAGGGCCGCCGTGGGGGCCGCGCTCAGAATCGCCAAGCCGAATAGCGTTGAGCCGAGGGCTCGTACCCGCAAAACAACTTCCTCTTTCGTTGGCCTGCGGGGTTAGCTGACGGGCTAGCGCTAAAAGAGCCTGCGCTTCTCACGGTTTCACCGTGGGATTCGCCCCAACAACCTGGGTCCCCCGTTCCATGACATCTGGCCATGGATTCGGCGTTCGCGGCGGAACCCTAGCAAAGCGCAAGGACGGTTGCAGACGCTGCAAGGTCTTTCCCGCACTTTGCGAGGAAATACGGGGCTATCGCGCTCACGGCCCTCGCGCGCCAATCGGCTCACCGAAGCTGGATGAGCCGCCGGCGACCGCCCCCGTAGATAGTGTCTCCGGCGTGCCCTCCCCCCGCCCCGGCCAGCCGCCACGCTGCTCGTGCTGCTGCTCGGAACGGCGCTCGCGGGGTGCGGCAAGTCGCTGCCAGCCGAAGGCCAGGGCCGCGGAGCGGCGGTCACGACGGTGGCCGAAAGCGGCCAGCTCGCGGCCAGCGGACTCGCCACCAGGAACACGACGCGGCTCGGTGGCGTGAACCCCGTCGCGGACGCGGCAGGAGTGGCGCTGGCGACAAACCCGGGACTAACCCCGGCGACGCGCCCCCAGGCGGTGGTGCTCGTGAACGATCGCAACTGGCCGGCCGCGCTGGCGGCGTCGGCACTGGCGAGCGCTCCCCTGCGCGCCCCGCTGCTCTACAGCGAAGGCAACACCCTGCCGGCCCTCTCCGCGCAGGCGCTGGCGGCCCTGAAGCCCACGGGCGCTGCGCTGCTCGAAGGCGCCCAGGTGATCGAGGTCGGGGCCTCCGTGGCCCTCCCGGGCTACAGGACCCGCACGCTGCGCGGATCCACACCGGACGTGCTGGCGGACGGAGTCGAGCGCCTGGTGGGGACGATCCACGGGGGCCCTCCGCACCGGGTGATCGTGGTCGGCGCGGAAGGGCCACCGGCGCTGGCGATGCCCGCCGCGGGCCTCGCGGCGGAGTCCGGCGCCCCGATCCTGCCCGTGGACGTCGCGGGCGTCCCGCCCGCGACGGGGAGAGCGCTCGCGCGCCTGCGCCGCCCCGCCATCTACGTGGTGGGTCCCCCCACGGCGGTGAGCCGCGCGGTGCTGGTCGAGCTCAGGCGCTACGGCCCCGTGCGGCGGATCTACCCCGGGTCGGGCGCGGTCGGCTCCGGCGGGCCGGGCTCCAGCGGCGAAGACCCCGCCGAGAACGCAATCGCCGCGGCCCGCTTCTCCGACGGAGCCTTCGGCTGGGGCATCGACCAACCCGGCCACGGCCTGGCGTTCGCCAACGCCTCTCGCCCACTCGATGCGCCCGCCGCGGCGCCGCTGTCGGCGAGCGGGGACTACGCACCGCTGCTGCTGCTGGAACGCCCCGACCAGGTCCCCCCCGCGCTGAGGGAATTCCTGAGCGACATCCAGCCCGCCTACGACGCCGCGCCGGGGTCAGAATACCCTGCGGTGCGCGGCACCTACAATCACGGCTGGCTGATCGGCGATGGGGGGGCAATCGCGGCTACGGTGCAAGCCGAACTGGACACGATGCTCGAGATCACCCCCCAAGGCTCCTCAGACTCCGCCGCAACGGCCGCCGCGCCTACGACCCCTGCGACCACTGCCCCGACTTCGACCGCCGAACCTTCGACCCCGACGTCAACCGCCGAACCTACCGCAACCCCAACCACCCCGTGAGCCAAGCCGAGGACCCAAACCGCCTGGAGCGAACGCGCGAACGCGAGGTGAGCGTCGAGGACGTGCGCCAGCTGATGGGCGCCTCCACCCCCCACTTCGCGCTGCAGCTGCGCGAACGGATCGTAAGGCTGATCGCGGACCTGCCGCCGAGCCACCCCGCGCGGGTAGAGGGCGAACGCGAGATCGCGCGCCTGGAGCGCCTGGGGCTGGTCGGAGAGACGCGCGGGGAGACCGGCGAAAAAGACTGGAAGATGCACGTTCTGCCCTCCGTGGCGCCGGAGCGCTTGCTTAACTGAGGGCATCTCCGCCCGCCCGATGCTGCAATCCCGTCACCGACCGCACGAGAGCCTCTCGCGCTGTCCGTTCGACGCCTGCGACGGCAGTGGCTTTCGGATCGACGAACAGACGAATACCGCCTTCGACTGCGCGTGCCGGGCCCAGCGCGTGGCGAACGCCCGCGCCCGCCGCCTGCGCGACCGGGTGCCGCGCCGGTACACCGACCTCTCGTGGGATCGCCACCCGCTCACCCAGCTCGCCCGTGATCCCCTGAACGCGGGCTCGGTCAGCAAAGTCAAGCGCTTCTGCGCCGACATCACCACCAACCTCGCAGAGGGTCGGAGCCTGTGGCTGATGGGCCATACGGGCACAGGCAAGACAACGCTGGGGTACATGGTCGCGGCGAGCGCCGCCAACGCCCGCCACTCCGTGCTCAGCTTCAACGCCGTCGCGTTGCTGAATCGCATCAGGGCTACGTTCGACTCGGACAGCCGCGAGAAGGGTGGCGACGTGATCAGGGCACTCGCCGAAGTGGAGTTGCTGCACGTGGAGGATCTCCGCGTGGCACGCCCCACGGAGTGGGTGCTGGAGCAGCTGTACCTGATCGTCAACGCGCGCTACGAGGAACAGCGCTCGATCGTCTTCACCTCGGACATCGACTCCGACGCGGACGGCCCGCTGGATCCGACCCCGCGGGAGCTGGCTGAGCACGTGGGCGCACGTACGTACTCGCGGCTGCTCGAGATGTGCGGCGACCCCGTGTTGATCATGGGCAGCGACAAACGGATCGACTACGACGTCGGGGGCACCCGTACGGTTGCGGAACCGACGACCGTGGGCGCGCAGCCGTGGGAGGACATCCCCGCGCCGCTCACCCTTCCCTGAGCACCCGCGCGCTCACCCCAGACCTCCGCCAATCACCCTCCCCTGAGCACCCGCGCATGGCGCGCGTCGAGGAAGCGGGCGCGGAGCACTTTGAAGAGCAGCGCGAACAGGGCGAGGTCGATCGCGAGCACGCCCACGAACAGCAGACGCGGCACCGAGGTGACCGCAGAGAGCCCGAACACGACCGCCGTGGTGAAGAGGAGCACGGGGATCAATGAGAGCATCACCGTGTGCGAGCGGTAGCCGGAGCGGTGCTCGCGCACGGTCACCTCGATCGTGCCGAGCGCCACCGCGCCGATGCCCGCGAGCACCGCGGGGCCACCGTCGGAGAAGCCGTGACGCGACTTGGCAAACCCGATCGCAGCGCCCACCGCGCCGGCGAGGATCAACACCTCCGACAGCGGCAGCGGGTGCCAAGGCGCGGGGGGCCGCTCTCCGTACGTGGGCGCAGTAGGTGACTGACGCGGACCACCGCGAGCCTTCGCGGGCGCAACCTGTCGAGTCGAAGCGACCTGAGCCGAGGCGGGCGGAGGAGTCGAGGCGCGAGCCTTCCCGGCGCCGGCGGGACGACGCTTACGGGAGCGGGCGCGGGCCATCGGAAAATCGATCCTAGCGGCTATCTATGCTGGGCTTGATGCTCGAGTCCAGCAACCACACGCTCACGCCCGCGGCGCCAACCGCGAGCACAGACGCGGAGAGCTGACAGTGCCCCGCGACGACACCCTCGCGCCGCCCAGCCCCCGCCCGGAGGGTATCTCCGGCAGCGCACTGGCGGGCCCGTTCGGGGTCGGGGAGTACGCGGCGGCGCTGCGCGCCCGGCTGCGCGCGTTTGCGCGGGTGCAGCTCGTGGGCGAGCTCGCCGACCTGCGCCCCTCCCGCGCACGGGTGTACTTCGAGCTGCGCGACACCCACGGCGCGATCCCGTGCGCAGCGTGGCGCGAGGACTGGGAGACGATGGTGCACCGCGCGGGTACCACAGTGCGAGAGGGGGTGCAGGTGGTGGTGGCAGGCGGCTGCGACTACTACCCGGGCAGCGCAAGCGCCTCCCCAAGCTTCTCCTTCCATGTCAGCGACCTGCGCGTCGCGGGCGAGGGGGACCTGCTCGCGCGGATCGAGCGCCTGCGCAAGACGCTCGCCGCCGAGGGCCTACTGGAGCTCCAGCGGCGCCTGCCGCGGCCGCAGCTGCCACACACCATCGGAGTGGTGACGGGCGAGGGGGGCAAGGCGCGCGGCGACGTGCTCGCCGGCCTGCGCCGTCGCGGCTGGGCGGGCCGCGTGGTGTGGGGCTTCGCCCCCGTGCAGGACCGCCACGCCGCCCCGGCGATCACGCGCGCCCTGCAGGACCTCGCCGCGGTGGGCGGGGTGGACGTGGTGGTCGTGGCCCGCGGCGGCGGTTCGCTGGCCGACCTCCTGTGCTTCTGCGACGAGACGCTGTGCCGCACGGTGGCGCTCCTGGGGGTGCCGGTGATCGCCTCCGTGGGCCACCACACCGACCGCACGCTGCTCGACGACGTGGCGGCGGTGAGCTGCTCGACCCCGACCCACGCCGCGGAGGAGGCGGTGGGAGTGGACTGCGTCCGCGCCCGCGTCCACCTGGGGCGCACCGCGGCGCGCCTCCAGGACCACGGCCGCCGCGCGGTGCTCGGCCGGGCGCGCACGCTGGCGGCGCTCTCCCGCGCCCCCGCGGAGCAGGTGGCGCGCCAGCGCCGGCGCCTGCACCAGCAGCTGCGCGAGATCCGCGCCGCCGGGCGCCGGCGGGTGGCGAGCGAGCGAACGCTCACGCACCGCCGCGCGGAGGTGTTGGCGCGCCAGACCGACGCCGCCGTCGGCCACTGCCGCCGCCGCGGCCCCCGAGAGCTCGAGCGCCTCGCGCTGGCGCTCGCCGCACACGACCCCCAGCGGACCCTGGAGCGGGGCTACGCGCTCGTGCAGGGCCCCACGGGCGAGCCGCTCTCCACCGCCGCCCGGGCACGCACCCAGGCCGAGGTGCGCCTGCGCTTCGCGGACGGGACGCTCGGCGCGCGGATCGAGGAGGAGTCGTGACCGAGGTCGAGCAGAGCTACGAGACGAACGTGGCGCGCGTGGAGGAGATCATCCACCGCCTCGACACCGGCGAAGCGAGCCTCGGCGAGACGCTGGAGCTGGTGCGCGAGGGCAAGGGACTGATCGAGCGGTGCGCCGGGGAGCTGGAGGCGGTCGGCGGCGCCCTGGAGGAGCTGCGCCTGGAGGACCTCGTGGCGCGGTTGGAGGCTGAGGGCGCCCAGGGTGGGACGACCGGGGGTGCACGGTGAGGGCGCGTGGAGCCACGCACGACGCGCCGACGCCGGGTAGGAGGACCGAAGCCGGGGGACACTCGCCTTCGACCGAAGCGGGGAGACACTCGCCTGCGGCGAGCATCCCCCGTTCGGCCAGCATCCCCGTTTCGGCCAGCGCGCCCGCACCCGGGGTGCAGCCACCAACACACGTGGACGATCCCCAATGACCACCTGGGAGCTACTCGCGGACCTCGAGGTTGAGGTCGAGGGCTACGGGCTCGAGCTGCTGAGCGCGCGAGTGTCGAGCGAGTTCGAGCGCGCCTCGACCGTGATCCGCCTGCGGGGCAGAGGCGAGGAGGGGCTCGGGGAGGATGTCACCTACGACGCGGAGGACCACACGGCCCTGCTCGCAGACTTCCACGCCAACGGGCCGACGCTGCCGCTGGTGGGCCGCTTCACGGTGGCCTCCTTCGCGGAGCGCCTGCGGGAGCTCGAGCTCTTCCCCCAGCCCCCCCAGCGGGAGGTCTCGCGGCGTTACCGGCTGTGGGCGTACGAGTCGGCGGCGCTCGACCTCGCGCTGCGCCAGGCGGGGACAACGCTGCACGCCGTACTCGACCGCAGGCCGGCGCCGGTGCGCTTCGTGGTCTCCCTGCGCCTGGGCGAGCCGCCCACCTTGGAGCCGCTGCGCCGGCGCCTGCACCTTGACCCGGGGCTGCGCTTCAAGCTCGACCCGACCACCTCGTGGGACGAGCGGCTGCTCGCGCAGCTCGCAGCGACGGGGGCGGTCGAGTCGGTGGACTTCAAGGCGTACTACTCCGGTTCGATCGTGGACCAGCCCGCCGACCCGGAGCTCTACCAGCGGGTCGTGGAGGCGCTGCCCGAGGCGTGGATCGAGGACCCCGCGCTCACCCCGGAGACCGACGCGGTGCTGGCGGCCCACCGCGAGCGCTTCTCGTGGGACGCCCCGATCCACTCGGTGGCCGACATCGAAGCGCTGCCGTACCCGCCGCGGATGGTCAACATCAAGCCCTCGCGCCTGGGGGGCTTGCGCAACCTCGCGGACGCCTTCGACTACTGCGCGGCGCGGGGCATCGGCAACTACGGCGGCGGCCAGTTCGAGCTGGGGGTCGGCCGCGGGCAGATCCAGTACCTCGCCTCGCTGTTCCACGCCGACGCCCCCAACGACGTGGCGCCGAGCGGCTTCAACCTGCCCGAGCCGCCGGCGGGCCTGCCTCGCAGCCCGCTCCCCCCGACGCCCTCCGCGACGGGCTTCCGCTGGGACTCCGTGGGCGCCTGAAAGCATCGCCCACACGGCCCACCCCCGCAACTTCCGTCCCGCGGTTCGGTTGCGAACCCCAAAGTCGGTAACGTCCGGCGTCCGCCCGGCCCCTCGCATGGAAAGCACTCCTGCCAACAAGCGATCGACGACGTTCACGGCGGTAGCAGCAGCACTCGCGCTGTTACTCCTGACCCCCGCGGGGGCAGGGGCCGCCGAAGTCTCGGGGGGCACCGCCCCGCCGGGCACGCCGGGAACCCCGGGGAAGGGCACGCAGAGCGGAGGCAAGGCGCCGGGCACCGCGACAGGAAAGTCCAAGCAGCCCGCGCCGAGCACCTCAAAGAAGCCCGCGCCCAAGAGGACGAAGGCCCCCCCGCAGCCGGCGGTGGCGATCACGGCCGCGCAGTGCGTGCCGGCGAGCAACTGCTCCACCCAGCCCCATGAAGTCTCCACGCACGGCACGCTGCTGCTACAGGGGCGGGGCCTGAAGAGCGGCCAGACGGTGGCGTTCCCGCACTCGTGGGACGCGCGCATCGCGAGCAACTCCCCGAGCGCGCACCTGCACCAGTCGAAGGAGGGCCTGGTGGTGACCGTGCCCGACAGCGCGCACTCGGGGGAGATCGCGGTGAAGCTGGGCGGGGAGCGCCGCTCGAACACGTACGGGCCGATCAAGGTGGTGACCCACGCGCTGCACCCGCCCGCGCCCCCGCCTCCCCCGCCGGCACCGGCGCCGGTGAGCACCACCGCGACCACAGCCGCCGGGACGGCGTTCGCGGGCCAGGGCCAGTGGATCTGGTACCTGAGCGCCTCCGACGGTGGCTCCGTCGCGGCGATCGCGGCGCGGGCGCACGCGGCGGGGGTCACCACGCTGTTCGTCAAGAGCTCCGACGGCTCGAGCAACTACTGGAGCCAGTTCAGCAAACAGCTCGTGGAAGAAGTGCACGCGCAGGGCTTGCACGTGTGCGCGTGGCAGTACGTGTACGGGACGAACCCCGTGGGTGAGGCGGAACTCGGCGCGCGGGCGGTGGCCGAAGGCGCGGACTGCCTGGTTATCGACGCGGAGTCCCAGTACGAAGGGCTCTACGGGGCGGCGCAAACGTACGTCGAAACGCTGCGCGCGAAGGTCGGCCCCGCGTACCCGGTGGGGCTGGCGTCGTTCCCGTACGTCTCCTACCACCCCTCGTTCCCCTACTCGGTCTTCTTGGGTCCGAACGGTGCGCAGTTCAACGTGCCGCAGATGTACTGGCACGACATCGGCACGTCGGTGGCGAGCGTGTACGTGAACACGTTCGAACAGAACCTCGTCTACGGCCGCCCGATCCTGCCGCTCGGTCAGACCTACGGGGGCGTGAGCCCCACGGAAATCGTCGCGTTCCGCTCGCTGGCAAGCGCGTACGGAGCGGCAGGGGAGTCGTTCTGGGACTGGCAGGAAAGCACCGCGGCGGGGTGGACGGCACTGGCGGCAGCGCTGAACACGACCCTCACCGTGCCCCAGCCGGAGCTCACCTCACCGCTGCTGCGCGAAGGCGCGAAGTCCGACCAGGTACTGTGGCTGCAGGAGCACCTCGCGAGCGCGTACCCGGGCGAGCCGACGACGGGGATCTTCGAAGCGCAGACAGCGGCGAACGTCAAGCAGGTCCAGACCGCTCACGGCCTACCGGCGACGGGGGAAACCGACGCGGCCACGTGGGGGTTCGTGCTGGCGCTCCCACCGGTGGCCGTGAACTGGACCGGCGGGAGCCCCCACACCTAGACGCGCTGGATCAGCGTCCCGGTCCCAAGCCCGCCGCCGCAGCACATGGTGACGAAGCCGAGCTCCTTGTCGGAGCGCTCGAGCTCGTGCAGCAGCGTGGTGATGAGCCGCGCGCCGGTGGAGCCGAGCGGGTGCCCGAGCGCCATCGCGCCGCCGTTGACGTTGACGCGGTCCATGTCGGGGGAGTGCTCGCGCCGCCAAGCGGCCACGACGGGGGCGAACGCCTCGTTGATCTCGAACAGGTCGATGTCGTCGATCGAGAGCCCGTTGCGCTCGAGGATCTTCGCGGTCGCGGGGATCGGGCCCTCGAGCATTTTCACGGGGTCGCAGCCGACGGTCGTCTGGTCGACGATCCGCGCGCGGGCGCGCAGGCCGAGCGAGGCGGCCTTCTCCGCCGACATCAGCAGCACGGCGGCGGCGCCGTCGGAGATCTGCGAGGAGTTGCCGGCGGTGATCTTGCCGTCGGGCTTGAACGCGGGCTTCAGGTTGGCGAGCGCCTCAAGCGTTGTGTCGGGGCGGATGCCCTGGTCGGTGACAAACGTGTCGCCGTTGACCTGGAAAGGCACGATCTCGCGCTCGAAGCGACCCTCCTCGGTCGCCTGGTGGGCGAGTCGGTGCGAGCGCACCGCGAGCTCGTCGAGCTCCGAGCGCGGGATCTCCCACTGGTCGGCGATCATCTCCGCGCCGAGGCCCTGGCCGACGATGTTGTGCTTGGCCATCAGCTCAGGCGTGAAGGCGAAGCCGAACTCCTGCTGGGTCTGCATACCCGCGGCGAAGGGCAGGTGGCCCATGTGCTCGACGCCGCCGCCGATCATCGTGTCGTGCACGCCGGCGGCGATCAGCGCGGCGGAGAAGTTCACGGCCTGCTGGGCGGAGCCGCACTGGCGGTCCACGGTGGTACCGGGCGTCTCGATCGGCAAGCCCTCCTGCAGCCAGGCGTTGCGGGCGATGTTGAAGGCCTGCTCGCCGAACTGCTGCACGCAGCCGGCGACGACGTCTTCGACCTCGGCCGCGTCGATGCCGGCACGGGCGATGACCTCGGTGTAGCACTTGCCGAGCAGCGCGTTGGGGTGGGTGTCCTTGTAGTAACCCTTCTCCTTGTGGCCGCGCCCGATCGGGGTGCGCACGGCCTCGACGATGACGACCTCGCGGCCCTCTGGCTTTCTCATGGTGAAGTCCTCCGTAGTAGCGGGGTTGACGGCGGTGCCGCGCAGCGCCTCCAACACATACTCTACCGCGTGACACGCCTAGATTGACTGGTCAGTCAACCAATTCTTGTCCCCCTGATCCGGGGGCGGGTGGGGGCCACCACTACAGAAGGAGCAGCCACCGTGGAGCAGCACACATGAACGAGCAGCGCCTGGCAGCCGTCGGCTCAGGAGCGGTCGCGTTCCGCCTCGCGGCACGGGACGCGCGCGCATGAACGAGCACCTGGCAATCGTCGGCTCGGGAGCGATCGCGTCCGGCCTCGCCGCAACTGCTGCGCACCACGGCCCCGTCCTGCTGCTGGCCCGCTCGGTCAGCTCCGCGGAGCGCGCCCAGACCTCCGTCGACCAGACCCTGGCGCGCCTGGCCGTGGAGATCGACCCCGAGCACGTGCAGGTCGTGACCGAGCCGCAGGCGCTGAGCGGGGCGACGTTCGTGGTGGAGGCGGTGGTAGAGGACTACGCGGTCAAGGAGCGGGTGCACGCTGAACTGCTCGAGGTGGTCGGCGCGAACACAGTGCTGGCTAGCACCACCTCCTCGCTGTCGATCGAGCAGCTGGCGGCAGCCTCCGGCGTCCCGGAGCGCTTCGTGGGGCTGCACGTGTTCAACCCGGTGGCGCGCATGAAGCTGGTGGAGCTGGCGTTTCCCACCGCGGCCACCGAGGCGACCCGAGAGCGAGCGCAGGCGCTGTGCGAGACGTTCGAGAAGACCCCCGTGGTCGTCCCCGACGTGCCCGGGTTCGTGGTCAACCGCCTGCTGTTCCCCTACCTCTTCAGCGCAGTGCGCTTGGTGGAAGAGACCGGTATGGAGCCGGCGGACGTGGACACGTGCATGAAGCTGGGGGCGGGCCACCCGATGGGGCCACTCGCGCTGCTAGACCTGGTGGGCCTCGACGTGTCCAAAGCGATCGGAGAGACGCTCGGGGAGCGGGTGCCGGAGCGCATCGAGCAGCTGGTCAGCGAGGGCGCGCTGGGGCGCAAGAGCGGGCGGGGCTTCCACAAATACTGAGCCCACTTTGCGTAAGAATTTTCTTTGAGTGCTCCCTACTTTTAGGTTTGCTTCATCAAGGAAGTAGATACTTACAAGCGCGACACAGTTCGCAACGCACACCCGCCTCCTCCCAGTGCACACGCTCCGGCCCGCTCCCCCGCGGGCCGGACGTGTGCTTGGGGTCTTATGAGCCGTTGGCCTCCCGCCGCTCGACCTCTCGCGGCGGCGGAGAGCGGCGCTCGCGGATGCGCACGGCCTCGATGCGGTTCTCGCGCACGGACTCCACGCGAATCGAGAAGGGGCCGGCGGTGACGGTATCCCCACGACGGGGCAGGCGCCCGAGCTCGGCGAACACGAGGCCGCCGACGGAGTTGTAGGCGTCGGAGTCCACCGGCAGGGGCACACCGTAGTCGGTGAGGTCGGTGACGGCGACGTGGCCGCGCACGAACAGGTCCCCATCGGGTAGCCGGCGCACCTCGCCGGCGGCGGGGTCAGTCTCGTCGGCGATCTCCCCGACGACCTCCTCGATGATGTCCTCGACGGTCACGATCCCGGCGACGCGGCCGTACTCGTCGACAACCACCGCAAGGGACGTGCGCTGTCGCTGCAGGTCGGCGAGGAGGTCGTCGAGCGGCTTGGTCTCGGGCACGATCGGCGCGTCGTGCACGACCTCCCGCAGCGAGCCGCTGGGTCCGTCGTCCATCAGCCGCCGAGCGAGGTCAGAGGCGTGCACGAGCCCGCGCACGCGGTCGCGGTCCTCGCCTTCGGTGACCACGAGCCGGGTGTGCCCGGAGGAGATGCAGAGCCGCAGCGCGGTCTCGACGTCCCGGGACACGTCGATGGTGACGACGGCGGGGCTCGGGGTCATCACCTGGCGGGCCTCCTGCTCGTGGAGGTGAAAGACGCCGGTGAGCATCCCGGCCTCCCCGGTGTCGAGGTGCCCGCCGGCGTGCGACTCGGCGATCAGGCGCTTGAGCTCGTCGGGGGAGCCGCCCCCGGGTTCGCGGCTCATGTCGACCCCGAAGAGCCGCAGCAGGCGCGCGGAGATCGCGGTGACGACGCGGATCAGGGGACGGAAGAGCACGGAGAAGCCCTGCAGCGGCCGCGCGACGCGGCGGGCGACGGACTCGGCGCGGTCGATCGCGTAGAACTTGGGGACCATCTCGCCGAAGATGAGCTGCACGAAGATCACGACGGCGTAGGCGAGCACTACGGCGAGCACCACGGTGACGTCGTGGGAGAGCCCGCCGCCGAAGGCGTCCTGGAGCGCGTGGGCAAGCGTCGGGGTGGCCAGGGCGCCGATCGCGATCGAGGTCATCGTGACGCCGAGCTGCACTGCGGAGATGTACTCGTTGATGCGCTCGTGCTGGCCGAGGGCGAGCGCCGCACCGCGCTGGCCCTCCTCGCGCATCATCTCCAGGCGCGCGCGGCGCGAGCGTACGAGGGCGTACTCGGCGATCACGAAGAACGCGTTGACGGCGACCAGAAGGGCCGCGAGGATCAGCTTCAGCCCAGTCACGCCCGACCGTGCGGGACCGCGCCCGTCGTCCCCACCAGGACCAGCCCTTGGGCGCCGCTACTTCGGTGAGGTTCGTCTTCGTCGTTCATCGGCGGCCGACGACCCAACCGTAGCAGGGGCAGCAGTCGGCTAGGCGGCTCCGGGCGAAGCACTCAGCCAAGCCCGTCGATCTCCCGGGCGAGCGCGAAGTCGGCCTCGGTGAGCCCGCCCTGGGAGTGGGTGGAGAGCTCCAGGCGGACCCGGTTCCAGCCGTGCAAAAGAATGTCGGGGTGGTGGTTGGCGACCTCGGCGAGCGCGGCGACGCGGTTGACGAAGGCGAGCGCGGCGGCGAAATCGGCCAGCGCCCACTCGCGCACGATCGCGTTCCCCTCGCGGGTCCACCCACTGCCCGCGAGGCGTCGCTCGATCTCGGTATCCGCAAGCAGCGCCACTGCGTCAGACGATACCGGCCGCGGTTGACTGAGCGGCGGCGAGCGAGCCCACGACTGCCACTGCGGACAGCGCGAGGCAGGCGGCGAGCCCGAGCACGAGCGAGCGACGACCTTCGGTGAGGCGGAAGGAGAGGCCGGCCAGCGCGCCGCCGATCAGCCCGCCGATGTGCGCGCCGACGGAGATGTTGGGGACGGTGAAGCTGAACAGCAGGTTGAAGACGATCAGAAACCCGATGCCAGAGCGCATCACGGAGAGCCCCCGCGCACGCAGCTCCACCGCGGCGGCGCCCATCAGACCGAAGACCGCCCCGGAGGCTCCGAGGCTGGGGGCGCCAGTGGCCACCAGCGCGCCGCAGGAGCCGCAGAGCAGCGCGGTGAAGTAGATCGCGGCGAACCGCACCGAGCCGATCGCGGGCTCAAGCATCATGCCGAGCAGGTACAGCAGGTACATGTTGAAGCCGATGTGCAGCAGGTCGACGTGCAGGAACGCGCTGCTCACCAGGCGGTAGTACTGGTGCCCTTCGGAGATCCCTGCGCGGTAGAGCACGCCTTCGTTGACAACGGTGCCGTAGATGCCCGAGCCGCCGATGGTGAACTGGCCTTTCTCGGTCAGGAACGCAGCCACGTTGACGGCGATCAGCGCGTAGGTCACGCGGGGCACGGCGGCCATGTCCCGCATCCGCACGACCCGGGTGCGCTGGGAGCCGCACTCGGGGCAGCGCATCCCCACCTGGGTGGGCGTCATGCAGTCGGGACAGATCGGCCGCCCGCAGGAGGAGCAGGAGACCGCGGTCTCGCGCGAGGGGTGGCGGTAGCAGGTGGCCATGGGCGGGGAGAGCGTATCTCGCCCGTCGCTTGGGGTCCACGACAAATGATCTGACGGTCCGGTGCTCCCGCTCCGCGGCGATCTGTGTCGTGAACCCTTGGAATCAGATGGAGCCGACGATCACCGGCGTGCGCGTCGGTTTGAGGCTGCCCCCGAGGGGCTCGTCGGTGACGAGTGACTTTGCTGACCCCGCGCAGGTTGCCGGGCACGACGACCGAACCGTCGCCGGCCCGGGTGACCGAGAACAGCACGTCGGTGGGTGCAGGCGCGGCGGTGCCGTGCTCGAGCCACACCTCGTAGATGCGCCCGGGCGGCGGGGCAGGCATCCCTACCACGACCAGCTCCAGGTGCGAGCCCACTTTGCGCAGCTCCGCCGTGGCGTGGTAGCCGGGGGCGACCACGGCCGCGGGGATCACCTGGGTCCGCTCACTCGGTTCGCCTTTGAACGCGAGCGCCCCGATCAACAGCCCCACACCCACCGCAAGGGCGCCTGCCAGCGCCGGGACGAGCCGCCTGAGTGCCGAAGGCCCGCGCACCCGCGCGGGAGCCGTCTCGCCAGCCTCACGCCCGGCAGCCTCACGCCCTGCTACACCACGCCCCGCGGCCTGACGCCCGGCGGCGCCACGCAGGTCGGCCTCGGCGTGCGCGGTGCCCACGATCCGGGCGCGCAGGCTCTCGGGGACCCCGACACGCGGCACGCCGAGGGCGAGCAGGTTGACCACGAGTTGCAGGTGGGCAACCTCCGTCCGGCAGGCCGGGCACTCGACCAGGTGCACGCGGAGGACCTCGGCCTCAGGCTCGTCGAGCGCCCCCAGCACGTAGGCCGCGCACTCCGGAAGCCGTTCACAGTCCAGCTCGTGCGCGCGCGAGCTCACGAAAGCGCCCCTTCGGCCAGGAGTTGCGTGCGCATCTTCTGTAACCCAAGACGCATCCGGCCCTTGATTGTTCCCACCGGAGTGTCGAGCATCGCGGCGATCTCGGAGTGGGTGAGCCCACCGTAGTAGGCGAGCTCGATCACGCGACTCTGCTCGGGCGGCAGGTCCTCGAGCGCGGCGCGGACCTCGCGCGCTTCATCGCGGCGACCGACCTCCTGGTCGGTGCGCTCCGCCGCCTCGAGCTGCTCGTCGATGCCCTCGTCGGAGACCCGGCCGCGGTCCTGGACCACCCCCCGGCGCAACGCGTCGATCGCGCGGTGGTGGACGATCCCCAGCACCCACGTGCGCACGCTCCCACGCAGGGGGTCGTAGCTCGCAGCGCCGCGCCACAGCGAGAGGAACGCCTCCTGGACCACGTCTTCGGCGATCGCCCGCCGGCCACACATGCGGAAGGCGAGCGCACACGCCGCCTCGGTGTGGCGCTCGTAGACGATCGCGAAAGCCGCCGAGTCGTCCTCGCCCACGAGTTGCATGAGCTCCTCGTCGGCGAGCATCCGCAAAATGGCCGAGGCGGCCTCCGCGGAGCGCTTGTAGCGGGCTACGTTGGACATCGACATTGACTGGTGCCAGCGCCGCAGATCAGGGTGTCCGCGGCTGGCGCATCCGAGTCGACCACTTCCGTCGGATGAACTTAACCGAATACCAGAATAGTTCAGTGCGTGTCGGGCCGCTGCGGCGGAGCGGCGGTCTCGCCGGCGGGCCCGAGCCGGCCCCGACGGCGCGCGCGCAGCGCCACGAGCGCCAGACCGGCCGCGCCGCCCACGACGACCGCTGCCGCGGGTCGCGCCCAGTTGCGGGGATCGCGCATCGCGGATAGCTCCCACCCCTCCAGCTCCTCGGCGGCGAGCTCAGTGAGGTTCATGAGGGTCTCCTCCATCCTCCCCATCAGGTCGGCGGGCGGCTCGACGGGGGCGAGTGCGCGTCGCAGCAGGCTCTCCAGGTTGGGCGCGGCGCCGTTCATGAGACTTTTCTCATCGTCTCATCCCCGTCCCCCTCGGGGGCCTCCGCGACGAGCCCCTCCAGCTGCTTGATCGCGCGGTGCAGGAGCACCTTCGTGGCGCCGTCGGAGCGCCCGAGCGCACGGGCGATCTCGCGGTTGTCCATGCCCAGGGCGAAGCGCATGATCAGCGCCTCGCGACGGTCCTCCGGCAGCAGGCGCACCCCCGCGAGCACGCGGCTCAGCTCGTCGCGGTCCTCCACCAGGTCCTCGGTGGTGTGGGGTGCGCTCAGCACAGTGGTGTCCTCGATCGAGGAGGTCGGGCGGCGCGAGCGGTCGCGGTAGAGGTTCGCGGCGAGGTTGTGCGCGATCCGGATCAGCCACGGCCGCAGGGGACGCCCCCGAGACTCGCGCTGGGCGCGCTCGAAGTGGCGGTAGGCCTGCAGGAAGGTCTGCTCTGTCAGGTCCTCCGCGTCGTGGTGGTTGCCCACGCGGTAGTACGCGTAGCTGTAGACGTCGCGCAGGTGGGTGCGGTACAGCTCCGAGAACTCCTCGTCGAGCTGGACCTTCGGCTTCGTACCCACAGAGTCGCGCAGCCGGTCGGAGACCGGTGGGCCGAGCCCGTCTGTCTTCGCCCCAGGGTGGCGCAGTCGGCCGGACGGCGGCTGGCCGAAAGGGGGATGCTGGTCGAAACGGGGATTCGCGCCGGAGGCGCGTGTCTCCCGGCTTCGGTCGGAGGCGAGTGTCTCCCCGCTTCGGCCGGGCTCCTCTTTCTCGGTCGTGTGCTCGGCCACTCATTGCACCCTACCTCCGCGCCGCCAGCCTCCCGGCCGTGGCGCACTCAGGCGACACGGGCCTCCCGGTCCAGCTCGCTGGAGCGAGCCCGCGCGGGCTCGTGGCGGACGAAGGGCGCACCCCCCAGCCACTCCCACTGCAGGGAGACACGCGCCCAGATGCGCTCGGTCACAGCGGCCGCCACCGCGGGCGACGGGCTCGTCGACACGGCGGGGAAGCGCAGCGGGGCCCCACAGCGGATGGAGACTCGGCGGGGGCGCACCAGCCAGCCGCGGCGCACGTCCTCGGTGCCGATCACCGCGACCGGCACCACGGGCGCGCCGGTTTCAAGCGCCAGACGCCCGACGCCGCGGCGGGCAGCGCCGAGGGGACCGGGGCGCACACGGGTGCCCTCGGGGAAGATCACCACGCAGTCGCCCCGGGCGAGGATCTCGCGAGCGGTGGCGATCGCGTCCTCGTCGCCGCGGCCGCGGTCGATCGGAAAGGCGCCGAGGGCGCTCAGTAGCCGCGCCTGCCAGGGGTTGCGGAAGAGCTCTCGCTTGGCCATGTAGTAGACGGGGCGGCGAGTGAGGGTCCCGATCACGAAGGGGTCCAGAAAGCTGCGGTGGTTGGCGGCGAGCAGCAGCGGCCCGGAGCGCGGGAGGTGCGCGGAGCCGATGCGCCGCAGGCGGAAGTACACGAGGAAGGCAGGCACCAGCACGAGCCGGACCGCCCAGTAGAGGACGGGGTTCACGCTGCGCTCGAGGGCGCGCGCGCGAAAGCGCTCCAGATGCTCATGCCTGTCGCTGCTCATAAGCTGGATACCCGCAGGCGCGCGGGCCGTTACAGTGGGAGGCGATGCCGATCGACCGTGCAAGGACGATTCGCGGGGCCCTCGCCGGCGCGCTCGCGGCGGGCGTGTGGGCAGCGCAGGCGCCGCTGGACAAGCGCGTGTTCGGCACGGGCTTCGACGACGTGGAACTGCTGGGTAAGGCGGTCACCCGGGGTCGGGCGTGGCCTCTCGTGGGGTGGATCCTGCACTTGCAGAACGGGGCCCTGTTCGGAGCGGTGTACGCCAACGTCGCCCCCCACACGCCGCTGCCCTCGTGGGCGCGAGGGCCGGCGGCTGGGCTGGCGGAGAACTTCGCCGCGTGGCCGCTCGTGGCGCTAACCGACCGCACGCACCCCGCGCGTGAGGAACTACCCGCGGCATTCGCCAACCCGCGGGCACTGGCGCAGTCGACGTGGCGCCACCTGCTGTTCGGGGTGGTGCTGGGCGAGCTCGAGCGCCGCATGAACGCCGACGACCGTGCCGAGGTCCCGGACTACTCCCACCTGGTCTCCACCAACGGTCACGGCCGCGCCGAGCACCTCGCGGCGACTGGCTGAGCGAGAGCGCTCGCGTCCGCTCGGGCGCGCCGACCTGAAACCTTTACAGGGACTCCTCGACGTAGGCCCGAGCCAACGGCTTCGGCGCACGGGCGAGCCACGCCTCTACGGCCACTTCGTGGAGGTCCGCGGTAGCTATGCGATCCAGGCGCACGAGGATCGCGGGGTAGCCATCGAAGTGCGGGGTGGTCAAGAAGACCTGTGGGTCGTCGGCGAGCAGCGCCTCCTTTGCCCCCAGGTGCTCCACTCGTGCACCCAGAATCGGCCCGTCCGGGGCGTCCTCTCCAAGGGCCTCGACTTCCCTTTGACGAAGCGGGCGCTCCCACACGAACAGCTTGTCCTTCACCCGCCACTGGCACAACCCGCGCGAGATCCGTTCGCTGGTCTCCGGCAGCGCTTGCGCGATTCGGCGCACGTCGTCCCAGGTTGCCATGCCCTCTTCACCCTACCTCGCTGGAGGCAACTGGTCTGCTCAGAACAGGCGCTCCTGGGAAACGCGCGGCTCGCTCGACGGGGCGCTCGGCGCTGAGGGTAGCCCCCTCCAGCGTCCGCCCGCGCCACCCGCACCCCGCCGGCGCACCAGTCCCGCCAGGCGCTCGCGCTCCTCGCGGGGGGCGTAGGCGCCGCGGCGGTACAGCTCCTCGTAGCGCTCCACCAGCTCGGGGCGCCGCGTCTGCAGCCACTGCATGAAGACGCCCCGCACCTCGCCGCGCAGGTGCAGCGCCACTCCCCCGAGACTCTGCGCGCCCGCGTCGAGCGCGCCCTGCAGCAGCGGCTCGAGCTGGTGGGGGGCGTCGTTGATCCCCGGCATCAGTGGCGCGATCAGCACCCCCGTCGGGATGCCCGCGCGGTTCAGCTCCGCCACCGCCTCCAGGCGCGCACGTGGGTGGGGGGTGTGCGGCTCGGTCGCACGCCACGCCCGCTCGTCGAGCGTGGGGATCGACAGGCTCGCGCTGATCGTCGTCCGCTGCGCGATCTCGCACATCAACCCCAGGTCCCGCAGCAGCAGCGGCGACTTGGTCAGCACAGAACAGGGATTGCCCGCCCCACCGGCCGCATCGCGCAGCGCCTCCCAGATGCCCTCCATCAGCCGGTAGCGGCCCTCCACCCACTGGTAGGGGTCGGTGTTGGTGCCGAGCGCCACGTGCTCCCCCCGCCACGACGGGCGCGCGAGCTCCGCGCGCAGGACCTCCGGGGCGTTCACCTTGACCACGATCTTCCGCTCGAAGTCCCGCCCCGCGTCGAAGCCGAGGTACGTGTGCGTCGAGCGCGCAAAGCAGTACACGCACGCGTGGCTGCAACCCCTGTAGGGGTTGAGCGTCCAGCGAAACGGCATCCGCGAGCGCCCCGGCACACGGTTGAGCACCGAACGCGCCCACACCTCGTAGAAGCGCATGTCAAGCGCCTCTGGCGCCTCGAAGCGCCGCACCACCGCCTCCTCCCGGTAGCCCGGCAGGCGCCGCTGCTGGCCGATCTCCGATCGGTCCGCGTCGTGGGTCAGGTTGCTCCAGCGCACGAACGTATGTTCGCAGTCGGGGCGGATGGGTGCATTGTGCTTGAGGCGGGGATCGCAATGCGCGACTTGGCGACTTGGCGACTTGGGTAGTCCCGCGCGGCCGCCGGGTACCACACCAAGCCATGATAGCCTCTACATAGAAAACTATGTAGAAAGGAGCTCGAGAATGGTTCGTACAAGCGCGGGAAAGCAGATCGCGGGATCGGCTATGCGCAACCGTGCGTCGGGTCGCACGGCTGACGCGCCGTGGGGTCCAACCGAGATTCAGCGCGACTATCGGACGCTGCTGGATCGGGCAAAGGACGCACCTCAGGAAGTGCTTGACTCCGATGGCGAGCTACTGGTAATCCAGACCAAGGGTGTCGCGGATTTCCAGCGGTGGTTGCAGGCGCAGGTCAGCGAGACGGCTCGCTTCCTGGCGATCTACAGGGAGCATCGCGAGGTGCCGCCGTCCCAGTGGTCAATGCAGACCGGATACCCGTGGCTCGCCGCGTTCTCGAGCGATGAGATCGGAGAGTTCGCTCGCGAGCTCGTGGCCGACACGTTCGACGCCGCCCAGCGGGGCACGTTGTCGCACCTGGAGGGCAACCTGCGTGCGTGGGAGTCGACCGCGGGGGTCTATGGGCAGCCAGACGTGCTGCGGGCCCTGCTGGCGCCGATCGATCTGGATGGGATCGTCGAGGTTCTGCCACCCTCGGAGGGGCAGGTCCGGGCGGCCCAGGCGTGACCCGAGAGGTTCACGCGCCGAAGGGGCGCTACGCCGGCCACCATAAGGTTTACTGCACCGTCTATCGCGACTGGAACAAGCTGTGCCAGAACCGTCCCGGGCCGATGCGCCGCTGCTACATCGAGCTGGCCGACAACCCCTTCCCTCCGATGCAGACCAACCGCCACCACCAACTGAAGGGCAGGCTCAAGGGCTTTTGGGAGTACGAGGTCGACGGTGGTGCACGTGTGCGCTACAAGCGCGGGCCTGACGATCGTGTCGTCGTCCTCGTGATCTACGCCGGTCCCGCCCCGCCCGATACACACTGACCGGCCAGCGAATCTCGCGATGCCTCCTCAGCTCAGGTATGTCAACCCACACCGCCCGCGCAGCTCGCTCAGCCGCGCATACGCCTCGTTTTCGGCCACTCGCCTGGGAAGGTTCATCTCCGCCAAGGTCGTGTGGAAGGTCGATCCGCATCTGATGCGGGCGACCCGGGGCCGCTTCGGACTGGGCCTCGTCATCCCCACCGCCCTGCTCGAGACCCGGGGCGCGAAGAGCGGCGCGACGCGACGCAACGCGGTCATCTACTTCCACGACGAAGACAGGGTCACGATCGTCGCATCGAGGGCCGGGGACACGCGACACCCGGCGTGGTTTCACAACCTTCGGGCCCACCCCGACGTCACATTCGGCGGTGTCCCGATGCGAGCAACGGTCGTCAGTGACGAAGCCGAGCGCGACAGGCTCTGGGCGCTCGCCGACCGCGTCTTCGCGCCCTACGCGACGTACCGCCGAGAAGCGGCGAGAGCGAACCGGACGATCCCGATCGTCCAGCTCGCCACACGCGAACCGGACGCCACCGCGTAGCCGTTACCTCGCGGTCGCGGACCGATGCACAGGCTGGACGGGTCCCGCCCGCCCGGTGAGCTCAACACCCGTCCGTCCCCGCGGAAGGCAACGGAGACGCGCGCTCTCGACCGCGTGCGCGGAGCCGCGCGAAACTCGCCTACTCGCTCGCGAGCGCGCTCAGCACGTCAAGGCGCGCGGCGCGCCGCGCGGGGGCCTGTGCGGCGAGCAGGCCGGCGAGCGCGGCGGCGATCAGCAGCACGATCAGCGTGAGCACCGGGATCGAGAGCACGTAGCCCGAGCCCGACAGCGCGAAGGTGGTGACGAGGACCGCACCCACCACCCCGATCACCAGCCCGAGGACACCACCGATCAGCGCGGTGATCAGCGACTCGTAGCGGATCAGCTGGCGGATCTGACGGCGAGAGGTACCGATCGCGCGCATCATCCCCAGCTCGCGGGTGCGCTCGTAGATCGAGAGCACGAGCGTGTTGACGATGCCGAACAGCGACACGACCACCGACAGCGCGAGGAGTACGTAGACGAGCAGCAGGAGCTTGTTGACTTTGCTGTTCTGTTCGCCGGTGTACTGCGCCGCGGTCTCGGCGTGAGTCTGCGGGAAGCTGTGGCGCAGCAGCGTGTCGATGGCGCTACTCACCGCGGCGCCGTCCGCGCCGGGGGCGTAGGCGACGAAGTTCACCCCGTCTTCGCGCTGCCCAAACGCCGCGCGCGCCAGCGAGCGCGAGATCGTGAGGTTGGAGAGCAGGCCGATCACTTCTTCCTTCACGACGCCCGCGATCGTCAACGTCACCCTGTGCCTGGAGGGCGTCAGCACCGACAGGCGCTGCCCCACGCGCAGGTGGTGGGCGCTCGCGAACTTCTTCGAGACGATCGTGCCCGCCTGCCCCAGCGCCGCGAGCGTCGCCGCCGAGCCGTGTTCCCATTCAATCTTGTACATCCTCCCGAACGATTCAGGTTCGATCGCGGTCACGCGACTTTCTTCGTCGATCACCGGCGCGCCCGGTTGCGCGAGGTCGCGCACCCTGCCCTGCGTGAAGGCGATCGCAGTGACCACCCCCACGCCGTGGATCGTCCTAAGTGCCGGCGCCACCGCCGCCGGGAGACCCTGCCCGCTCTCGGAGTTCTGCACAATCAGGTTGCCGGCAAAGGAGCGGCTGACCGCGCGGTCGATCGTGGCGTTGGTACCGGCGGCGAGCACCGAGATGAAGGCGACCAGCCCCAGCCCGACAGTCAGCGCGAGTGCGGTCACGAGCGTGCGGCCGGGCTGGCGCACCGAGTTCTCGCGCGCGAGGCGCGCGGTAATCCCGCGCCAGCTCACCAGCCAGCCGATCGCGCCGGCGAGCGCCGGCACCACGCGATAGTGACGCGGCGGGCGCTCGCCCTCGCGCCGCAGCCGCGCCCACAGCCTGGCCGCACGCAGGCACCACGCGATCGCCAGCACCGGGAACACGACATGTCCGCCCGAGAGCGCCCCGAGCGCGACGATCACCACCAGCCCGACCACGAAGCGCACGACCAGCGTCCGCCGGGTCGGCAGCGGCCGGGGCGGGATCTGCACGCCCTCGCGCATCGCCGCGATCGGCGGCACGCGCGTAGCCCGCAGCGCCGGGAAGAAACCCGCGAGCACCGTGACGACGATACCCACGCTGAGCGAGACAATCACGGTGCGCGCCTCCAGCACCGTGCCGTTGTCCGGCAAGTCGGCGCCGAACGCCTTGAACAACCCGTCGAGCGCCGGCGCCAGGCCGATCCCGCCGAACAGCCCGATCACCGCTCCCACGACACCCAGCAGCAGCCCTTCCTCGACGACCGCGCGCATGAGCTGCCCGCGCGAGGCGCCGAGCGTGCGCAGCAGACCGAACTCGCGCGTGCGCTGGGCGACGGTGATCGAGATGGTGTTGAAGATGATGAACGCGCCGACGACGAGTGCGACGTAGGCGAAGATCAACAGGAAGGTGCGCAGGAAGCCGAGTTTTTCTTCGAGTTCGGAGGTCTGGTTGGTGGCTTCTTCGGCCCCGGTGCGTACCTTCAGCATCGCCGGCAGGGCGGCGCGGACGCGGACGGCGAGTTCCTCGGGCGCGATGCCGGGGCTGGCGGCGACGTTGATGCTGTCGTATGCGCCCGGTTCGCCCGCGACGTACTGTGCCTGGCTGGGGATCAGGAGCGCGACGGTCGTGCCGCCGAAGGATTCGCTGCCCGCGAACTTCGCGATGCCGGCGATCGTGTAGCGGCGCGCGGGCGAGCGGCCCGCGATCACGATCTGCTGGCCGAGCCGCAGGTGGTTGCGCTTGGCGCTCGCCTGGTCGATCGCGACCTCCTCAGCGGCACGCGGCAGATGGCCCTGCGCCGCGGTGAACGCCTCGAAGCGCGGCGGCTGCTCGGCATCGACGCGCCCCGGCGCACCGCCGCTGGTGAGCCGCTTGCCGCTTGTGGTGAGCAGCGCCGCCTGGCTGGAGATGCTGCCCGAGGCCGCCGCCACGCCGGGCACCGACCGCACACGAGCGAGCGTCGCTTCGCTCAGCACCGAGACCTGGGAGCCGCCGAGCGTTTCCTTTTCGGTGACGACCACCGCCTTGTTGGCGTAGGCCGTGTCGAAGACTTCCGCGAAAGCATGGTTGATCGTGTCGGTAAGGATGTAGGTGCCGGCCATCAGCGCCACGCCGAGCGCGATCGCGACGGCCGTCAGCAGCACGCGCAGCTTGCGCTGCACGAAGCCGCGCAGCACCAGCTTGAGCATCAGCCCACGGCCTTCATCAGGTCGAGCGCCTGCTCGGCGCTCGCCGCCTCGCCGTCGTGCACGAGCCCGCCGTCGGCCAGCACCAGCAGGCGGTCGGCGAACGACGCCGCGTGGGCGTCGTGGGTGACCATCACGACCGTCTGGCCGAAGTCGTCGACCGCGTGGCGCAGCAGCGCCAGGACGTCGCCGGAGGACTTCGAGTCGAGGTTGCCCGAGGGCTCGTCGGCGAACACGACCGCGGGGCGCGAGATCAGCGCGCGCGCCACCGCCACGCGCTGCTGCTGGCCGCCGGAGAGCTCCGCGGGGCGGTGGCCGAGCCGGTCGCGGATGCCGACCGTGTCGACGAGCCGGTCGAACCACTCGCGGTCGACCTCGCGCCCGGCGATCGACAGCGGCAGCAGGATGTTCTCCTCGGCGCTGAGCACCGGCAACAGGTTGAACGTCTGGAAGATGAAGCCGATGCGGTCGCGGCGCAGCTGCGTCAGCGCGCGGTCGTCCAGCTCGGTCAGCTCCACGCCGCCGACGCTGACCGTCCCCGAGGTCGGGTGGTCGAGACCCGCGAGGAGGTGCATCAGCGTCGACTTGCCCGACCCCGACGGGCCCATGATCGCCGCGAAGCGCCCGGTCGGGAAGTCCACCGTCACCCCGGCCAGCGCGTCCACCGCCGCCTCGCCCTCGCCGTAGCGACGGCGCAGGTCCCGCGCCTGCACGATCGTCTCCAGAGCCCCGCCTGACCGCGAGGAGCTCGGTGGGGGGTTCGTAGAGACATGTCGGTTCGTGGACATGCGCCCCGACATGCTAGGCGCCCGTACGCCAGTCGTCCTCACCAGGGCCGACGTCCGCGAGAGTGACGAGCACGCGACCAACTCGTGACACGCTCCGTACGCGCGGGATCGCTACGCCGAGGGGGTGGGCGATTCCTACGCCGGGGATGTGGGCGATTCATGAAGTGGACCCGCTTCGGTGCTTGGGCGCGGTACGAGCGTGCGTCCGCGGTACGGGCGTGCTTCAAGAGTCAAAGCGACCGCATCGCAAGCGGTAGCATTGAGGATCGACGTCGAGCCGCCAGGAGGAGACATGCCCCGCTACATGATCGAGAGGGTCTGGGATTCGATGCAGGAGGAGGAGTTGGCGGCGAAGGGCCAGCTCTCGAAGCGCATCCTGACGGAGGATCGGCAGTTCTCCCAGATCGTGTGGGAGCACAGTCACATAGTCATGGACGAGGACGGTCAGCTGAAGTCCTTCTGCGTCTACTCCTCGCCCAGCACGGAGCTCATACGGGAGCACGCCGAGCTCCTCGGCGACCACAAGGTCACGGGGATCTACGAGATCGGCGGCGACGTCTCCCCCGCAGACTTCGACTGATCCCTTGATGCGACGTCGAAGCTTGCGTGCCATTCCGCCTGCACCGCGATGGCCCGGCGCAGCCGTGCCCGCCGGCAGCGAGCCCCATCGCTCTCCGGGATCAGCTCGAGCGCCTGGTTGCACAGCTCGACGGCCTCGCGCGACGCCCAGCCCCTGCCGGCCTGGTCTGCCGCGATGAGCAGGTAGTCGGCGGCGCTGGCGCCCTCGCCAGCCTCGCGCCAGTGGTGAGCGAGGATCGCCGCGTAGGCGGTCGGGTCTCCCGCCGCGTGCTCGACGAAGCGGGCAACCACCGCGTGGCGCTCGCGGCGGGCGGTCTTGGGCAAGGTCGCGTAGGCGACCTCGCGGACCAGCCCGTGCTTGAAGATCAGCTCCTGGTCGCCGGCGATCCGCGATGACGGGCTGCGGCGGATCAGGTCGCGGCGCTCGAGCGACTGCAACGTATCCGCGAGGGAGCCGTCGCCGCCGAGCGCCTGCAGGCTGCCCAACCAGAAGAAGTCGCCGACCACGGACGCGTCGAGGATCACCTGCCGCTCGGGCGCAGAGAGCTGGTCGACCCGCGCAGCGATGATCGCCTTGAGGTTTGCCGGGAGCCCGCCGGCACCCGCGGCGCCGCCCTCCGAAAGCCACGCGACCAGTTCCTCGATGAACAGCGGGTTACCGCCCGCCGCCTCGTCCACGCGCCTGGCGAGCGCCTCCTGGTCGACCGCGCGGGCCAGCAGTTGGCGCACCAGCTCGTGCGCGCAGGAATCGGTGAGAGCCTGAACCTGCACGGTGACGTTGGTCGGAAGCCGCGCCCAGGTCGGTCGTGCGTCGAGGAACTCCGACCGGGCGATCGCGAGCAGGAGCAGCGGCACTCCCGCAAGGCGTACCGAGAGCGCCTCGACGAGCTCTACGAGGCTGTCGTCGGCCCAGTGCAGATCCTCGAGCACCACCAGCGTGGGCTGCTCGCGGGCCAGCACCTCGAGGAAGCGCTGGGCGGCGGCAAACAGAGCATGCCGGTCCTCGACCGTGTCCTCGGCGAGGCGGGCGAGGATCGAGAGACGGGTCGCCACCTCGTGCGCTTCGGAGGACGGCAGCAGCGACGCCGTGCGCTCGCCGAGCTTGCGAGCGGCCTCGTCAGCCGAGTCGGTCGCGAAGATTCCACACGCCTCCCTGACGATCGCTCCAAACGCCCAGTACGCGGCCGGTTCTCCATACGGGAGCGGGCGGCCGTGCAGGGTCCGTCCCCCGCTTGCCTGCACTCGCGCGGCGAACTCCCGCGTCAACCGCGTCTTGCCGATCCCCGGAGGACCCACCAGCGTGACGAGCTGCGGGTGGAGCTCGCCCGAGGTTCGCACCCACGCCCGCGTCAGCAGCTCGAGCTCCGCGTCCCGGCCGATGAACGGCGCCGCGGAGAGCGGACGGTCCGCCGGAGCCGACGTGACTCCACGAGCGAGCCACACACGCAGCGGCGCCTCCTTGCCCTTCGCGATGACCGTCTCCATCGCCTCGCACGCGATCGCGTGCGCGCAGGCGGCGTGGGTCGCCTCGCCGAGCAGCACTCCCTCGGGCGGAGCGGCAGCCTGCAACCTTGCGGCGGTGTTGACCGCGTCCCCCATCACCGTGAGCTCCCGCCGGCCATCCGGGCCCACTGGAGCGAAGATGACCTCTCCCGTGTTGACGCCGATACGGACGCGGAGTCCGCCGAAGAGCGCGGCCTCCTCGGACGCGCGGCGCTGGATCTCCAGGGCCGCGCGCACCGCCCGCTCAGAGTCGTCCTCGTGGGCGACCGGCGCTCCGAACACCGCCATCAGCGCGTCGCCGACGATCTTGTCCACGGTGCCGCCGAACCGCTCGACGACCACCCCCATCTCGCTCGTGCAGCGGTCGACCATCGACCGGATCTCCTCTGGGTCGGTGCGCTCCGACAGCGCCGTGAACCCCGACAGATCGGCGAACATGACGGTCACCCATCGCCGCTCCCCATCGACGCGCTCGGTGGAGCCCGAGGACGACGAGCCCCCGGCGTCGCATGCGGTGCCGCACGCTCCACAGAAGCGAAAGCCCGGCGGATTGTCCTCGCCGCACGCCGCACACGTCTGGGTGAGGGCAGCCCCGCAGTGACCGCAGAAGCGCTGCGCGGCGTCGTTGACCTCACCGCAGGCCGAGCAGCGGGCCGTCCCAGCCAAGGCTAACCCCCCCGCGGGGCGTCAGCCTGAGAGTGCGAGTCCACTTCGCGTGGTGAAGAGGTGCGCGAGGAGCCCATCGTGCAACCAGGGTGCCTGCTAGGCGTACATGTCCGCGGAGATGCGGTTGACCTCGACCACCGAGTCGGCGGGGATGCCGACGCGCCTGGCGGCGGCGACGATCATGTCGGGCGAGGGAGCCTCGTAGAGGCAGTAGGCGCGACGCCGGTCGGCGCTGAGGAACGAGAACAGCCAGCGCACGCCCTCGTCGGCATTGACCTCCTCGATCAGCTTGACGTCGTCGCTCGTGAGGTCGAGCTGTTCGGCGAACGCGCGCTCGATCACGTACATCGGCATGGGGAGGATGCTACCGCTCGCTCAGTCCTGCGCAAGGCCGCGCCGGTAGGCGTACGCCGTCGCCTCGGTACGATTCGCACACGCGGTCTTGCGGAGAATGCTGCGCACGTGGTTCGCGGCGGTGTGCTCGCTGATGAACAGCGTGGCCCCGATTTCACGGTTCGAGAGGCCGCGGGCCACCAGCCGAAGCACCTCGAGCTCGCGGCCGGAGAGGCCGTCCGGCAGCGGCGCGCTCGAAGCCGGCGCCAGAGCCCGAACGCGTGCGAGCAACGTGGGTAGCCCCACGGTCTCGGCGAGAGCGGCGGCTTCGACGAGCAATGGCTCCCCGCGCTTGGTGTCTCCCCAGCCAACCAGCAGGCGTCCGTACTCGTAGGCGGTGTGCGCGAGCCACGTGCTCGCGCCGAGCTGCCGATTGAGCTGCAGAGCCACCTCGAAGTGGTGGGTGGCGCCGTCGACGTCGCCAAGCGTCGCCGCGAGCATTCCCAAGTAGCGGTCGGCGGCGCCGTAGCAGGCGACACCGTGGCCGATCATGACGTTCGTGCCGCCGAGTGGCGCGAGCGCCGGGTAGACGAGCGCGGCGACCCCCTCGTGTGCGATGGCGCCTGCGGCATCGGCGAGGTAGGTGAGCGAGGCGAGCCACAGCCCCTCGCGCAGCGGCTCGAGTCCCTCGGCCTGCACGCGGTCGAGCTCGCGGCGGACCTGCTCCTCCATGGCGAGCTCGGCGAGCATCGCCACGAGGCCCGGCCGCCACGCTCCGCCTTCGCGGTCGCCCGCTGCCAGGACGCGCATCACCGGGGCGAGCTCGGCGAGGCGGCCCTGCTCGCGCCGCACCCCGAACATCTGGATGCCGTAGACCCCCGAGGCGTCGCGGCCGACGAGCAGCCGGCCCCACTCGCGTGAGCGCTCCGCGGCCGTCTCGGCCTCCGCGAGCTCGCCCTGAAGCAGCGCCAGCGCCGAGCGGAAGTGCTCGGCGACGTGGAGGATGAAGGGCTGGCGCGTGTGCCGCGCCATGTCGAGGGCGCGCGCAAGCTCCTCGCGCGCGGGCGCGATCTCGCCAAGCGCCATCCGCACGCAGAACCGCCACTGCGTAGCTTCCGCCTGGCCCTCGACGTCGCCCATCGTTTCGGCGAGCTCGCGGGCTTCGCCGAGCATCTGGAGGACCTCCGGGAAGCCCGTGCGCGCGCTCGCCCAGTAGACCCCCATGAGCGCCGTCGCCAGCCCCGGCCGATCGTCGATCCGGCGTGCCATCTCGATCGCCTCCGCGCGCGCGAGGGCGGCCCGGTCCGAGTCGCCCTCGTACTCCAGCGCGCGTGCGAGGCTCGCCAGCAGGCCAATGCGGAGCGTGGAGTCCGTCGGCGCGAGCACGGCCGAGGCTTCCTGGAGGAGCTCGCGAGCGCCCTCGTCGGTGAGTCCCGGCCGCCAGCAGGTCGTCTCGAACCCGATCGCCGCGCGGGCGAGCAGCTCTCCCTCCTCGAGGTCCCGTGCGATCTCGCCCGCGCGGCGGAAGGCCTGCAGCGAGTCGAGTGAGCGGCCGGCGCGGAACAGCGCCGTGCCCAGGTCGAGCAGAACCTCGGCGCGCCGGCGCTCGTCCGCCACCCCCATCTCCAGGGCCGTACGCAGGCGGTCGGTTGCCTCGTCGTAGGCCAGCGCCCTCGACGCCGCGTCCGCGGCGAGGAGGTTGTAGTGCACCGCTCGGGCCGCTCCGCCGATCGGCGCCGCCGCCGCAAAGTGATGTGCCAGGCCCGCGAGCCGGCGTCCCTGCCGCGACCCCTCGACACTCTCCAGCGCCTCGGCGATGCGCAGGTGCAGCTCGGCGCGGCGCAGGACGCTCAGCCGGTCGTACAGCGCGCGGCGCACGAGCTCGTGCGTGAAGCGGTACGCCAGCGCGGGGAACGCCAACTCCTCGATCAACCCACTGCGCATCGCCGGTTCCAGCGCGCCGATCCGCTCGAGCTCGGCGGGCGCCGCGCGGCGCAGGACGTCGAGCTCGAACTCGGGGCCGGCAACAGCGGCCAGCTCCAGCAGGTCTCTGCTCGCCGGATCGAGCCTGCCGATGCGCTGGTTGACGACCTCCCGGACACTCTGAGGCGTCGCGATCTCTCGCAGCGGTGCGGTCAACCGGAGGGTGCCGTCCTCGATCGCAAACGCGTCCGTCTCGACGAGCGCCTGCCAGAGCTCGCAGAGCAGGAAGGCGTTGCCCTCGGTGAGATCGCGCAGCGCGCTGGAGAGCTCGGGCTCGGCGGGATCGATCTCGGCACTGCCGGCGCGGCGCACGAACTCCTCGACCTCCTCCTTGCTGAGGCCGCTCAGGCGCAAGCGCACGACGTGCTCTGAGCGGCGCAGGTCGGCAAGCACGTCTGCAAGCGCCTCCGGGATGTCGGCCTCGGTATCTCGGAAGGTCGCGAGCACGAGCATACGGGCCTCGCTGCTCGCCCGGGCGAGGTGGCGCAGGAGCACGAGCGTGGACGCGTCGGCCCAGTGCCCGTCCTCGAGCACGAGCAGCAGCGGCTGGCGGCGGGCAGCGCCTGCAAGCACGTCGCTCACGGCGGTGTGTAGGCGGTGGCGCTCGGTGTCAGGATCGGCGGCGACGGGCGCCGGCAGCCCACCGACGCGAGCGGGCAGGTCGGGAACGAGCCGAGCCAGCTCCCCGCCCGTGACGCCGAGGTCCGCACGGAGCACTTCGGGGTCGGTGCTGCGAACGAGTTGGTCGAGCGCCTCGGCGAAGGGACGGTAGGGCGTGTGCACAACGGCGTCGCATGCGCCGTACAACACAAGCACTCCTTCGGCGGCGAGCGCCTGTACCAACTCCCGCACAAGGCGGCTCTTGCCCGATCCGGCCTCGCCGCCCAGCAGCGCGAGCCGACCACGCTCCCCGGCCTCGCGTGGAACGAGCGCCCGCAGCGCCGCGAGCTCCGCAGAGCGTCCGACGAACGGAGAGGACGGCGGGAGTCGTAGTGGGCCTGGAAGCTGTTGCACAGACAGGGCGCTAGTCAGATCTGATTATCGCTCTCCGATGGGCCATGCTAGGGAGTCGGCGAACTGTGTCAATCCAGGTCATGACAGCGAGCGCTGACCCGGGTACCGTCGTCGGTGCGATCGGGAGCGAGTCGAGGTGGAGCGTTCCCAGGCCGACTGCACATGCGATCGGGAGCCCAGTTCTCGGGCGCCAGCGAGTAGAACGAAAAGGGAGGCCGTATGAGCACTACCGACGTGTCACAGGCAGCACGAGCAGAGCTCGGGGCAAAATTCGCGGGCGAGCTGGTCGGTCCCGCCGACCCGGGCTACGACCAGGCGCGCGCGGTCTACAACGCGATGATCGACCGCCGACCTGCGCTGATCGCCCGCTGCGCCGGCGCCGCGGACGTGGCCGAGACGATCTCCTTCGCGCGCCGCCACGACCTGCTGCTGGCCGTTCGCGGCGGGGGCCACAACGGCGGCGGGCTGGGGGTCTGCGACGACGGTGTCGTCCTCGACCTCTCCCTCATGCAGGCCATCGAGGTCGATCCGTCCGCGCGCACCGTTCGCGTCGGCGGCGGCTGCACGTGGGCACAGGTCGATGCCGCGACGCACGAGGCCGGCCTGGCCACGCCGTCGGGGATCGTCGCGTCTACTGGTGTCGGCGGCCTCACTTTGGGGGGCGGTCTCGGCCACCTCTCGCGCAAGCACGGGCTCACGATCGACAACCTGCTCGAGGCCGACGTCGTCCTCGCCGACGGCACGCAGGCCCGCGCAAGCACCGAGGAGAACCCAGAGCTCTTCTGGGCGCTGCGCGGCGGCGGCGGCAACTTCGGCGTTGTCACGTCGTTCAACTTCCGAGCGCACCCCGTCTCCACCGTGATCGCCGGACCGACGCTGTGGCCACTGGAGCAGACAGCCGAGGTGATGCGGTTCTACCGTGAGTTCCTACCCGCCGCACCCCGCGAGCTGAACGGGTTCTTCGCGATCATGACGGTACCCCCCGCGGATCTCTTCCCCGCCGAGCTGCACCTGCGCAAAGTGTGCGGCGTGGTGTGGTGTTACACCGGCGAGTCGGAGGCGGCCGCCGAGCTGCTCGCGCCCGTGCAGGCGCTCGGAACGCCGCTCCTGCACGGAGTGGGGCCGATGCCATTCCCCACGCTGCAGAGCCTCTTCGACGGCCTCTACGTCCCGGGCCTGCAGTGGTACTGGCGCGCGGACTTCGTCCGCGAGCTCCCGGACGCGGCGATCGAGCAGCACACCGCGTTCGCAGAGAAGCTCCCAACGCTGCACTCGACCATGCACCTCTACCCGATCGACGGGGCCGTGCACGACGTCGGGGCCGCGGACACGCCGTTCGCCTACCGCGACTGCAACTGGGCCGAGGTGATCGTCGGCGTGGACCCCGACCCCGCCAACGCCAGCGCGATCCGTGACTGGACCGTCGACTACTGGGAGGCCACACACCCCCACTCAGCCGGCGGGGCGTACGTGAACATGATGATGGACGAGGGACACGAGCGCGTGCGCGCGAGCTACCGCGAGAACTACGACCGCCTCGCCGCCGCCAAGGCGACCTACGACCCGGCGAACACCTTCCGCGTCAACCAGAACATCGAGCCGTCGGTTGCGGGGTGAGCTACGGCGCGCCGGCGCCCGGCGGCGGGAAGAGTCCGGGTCGGTCCGGACCGCGAAGCTCTCAGCGTACGGTCCGCGATAATGGCGATGAGCCCGTGAGCGTGCTCATCGCCTCCGCGCCGCGATCAAGCGACTACAAACCGATGGAGTGGACATGACCAGCGCAATCGAGCAGTTGCAAGAGACGATCGCTGCCTATAACAACGCCTGGAACGCACACGACGTGGACCGGATCGCCTCGATGCACGCGCCCGACATGGTGTTCGAGAACCACACCGCCGGCGAGCGGGCCGAGGGCGCGGAGGCGCTCGCGCATATCGCCGGCATCTTCGAGTCGTGGCCCGACATCGAGTTCCAGACACGCAGGCTCTATGTGCGCGAGGACCTGGTGGTGCAGGAGTGGACCGCCAGCGCGACCCACGTCAAGCCGCTCAGCCGCGGTGAGATCGTGGCCGAGCCGTCGGGCAAGCGCATCGAGTGGGAGGGCATGGACGTGATCCCGTTCGAGGACGGCAAGGTCAAGCGCAAGGACGTTTACTCAGACTCTGTGTCGATCCTCCGTCAGGTCGGGCTGCTGTAACCCTGCTCCCTCGGCAGCGCCGGGCCGCCCGCCCACCGGCTGGCCGAGGCAGGTTCGTGAGGCTCGCTCCGTGACGCGGTTGTCGCCTTACCACCCGATCGGGAAAGGGGTTCGGATCGGGAAAGCGGTTGTTACAAAGGCGTGATTCGAGTTGCACACTTCGATTCCCTCCGTCAGAATATGTCCATGCCCACCCCCCGCTTCCACCTCCCTCGCGCCTCCGCCCAGCACCAGTTGCGTGGGGGAACTCGCGCAGAGCACCGCGAGAACGCCCTCCCACTCCCAGAACCGCAGGGCGACTCTCCCTACCGCCTCGATCTCTCCGAGGTCCTCGGCGCTGCTGCGGTCACGGCGATCGAGCAGGCCGGCAAGCTCGTCTTCCACGCCGTCGGAGACAGCGGCGGGATCAAGCAGCCCGAATTTCAGGAGAATGTCGCCGCGGCGATGGAGCGCGACTTCGCGGCGCTCGACCCGGCGCCGTCGTTCTTCTACCACCTCGGCGACGTCGTCTACTTCTACGGGCAGCGCGCGCTCTACTACGAACAGTTCTACGAGCCCTACATGCACTACCCCGCGCCGATCTTCGCGATCCCTGGCAACCACGACGGCGCCGTGACACCCGTAGGAGACACCGAAGACCCACCGGAGCAGAGCTCGCTCGAAGGCTTCGTCAAGAACTTCTGCGCACCGGCCGGCACGCACACGCCCGAGGCCGCCGAGTCCCCGCGCGAGGCCATGACCCAGCCGAACGTCTACTGGACCCTCACGACACCGCTCGCAACGATCGTCGGGCTCTACACGAACGTCCCCGAGCACGGCGAGGTCGACGCCGAGCAGGTCGCGTGGGTCGCCGAGGAGGTCGCCGCGGCTCCGACGGACAGGGCGCTGATCGTTGCCGCTCACCATCCCGTCTACTCCGCCGACCAGTTCCACGGCTCCAGCCCGAACATCGGCGCGATCCTCGACGCAGCCTTCGCGCAGGCGAACCGCGCCGCCGACCTCGTCCTCAACGGACACGTCCACAACTACCAGCGCTTCACGCGCCAGTACGAGGACAAACCGATCACCTACATCGTCGCGGGAGCCGGCGGCTACCACAACCTGCACCACATGGGCAAGGTCAACGGTCAGCCGCCGCCACCCGAATGGCAGGACGAAGAACTCGGTGTCATCCTCAACGCCTACAACCAGGTCGACTTCGGCTACCTCACGCTGACAGTCACCAAAGACGCGATCGAAGGCATCTACAACGCTGTGCCAAAGCCCGGATCGCCGGGCGGCACCGTGCAGGCCCCAATCAGCGACAGCTTCACGATCGCGCTCTCAGGATGAGCTGACCCGAACGCGCGCCGCCACGTCAGCGACCGGAGAACGGCCGTGTCGAGAGTCGCCTCGCGGCGGCATTGAGTTGCGTGCACTCCCAGCGCCAGCTTAAGACGACACGTCCGCCGTGACGATCCATGTCGACGCTGGGGCCGTGACCCCGTCGGGTCCGTCCCATTCGGCCAAGCCTTTGCGCAACGCATCTGCGACCGGCTCGTGGAGGTGAGCCGCTCGCTCGCCCGCAAGACGCAGGATCTCTCCGGCGGGTCCAATGCTCATGACGAGCTCCACGGCCTCCTCGAGGTCGGAGCCAATCGTGATCGGCATGTCACAGCGTCGCAGCGCAACGTTGTGGAAGCCGGCGCTCA
The DNA here is from genome assembly GCA_963701215.1 of uncultured Solirubrobacterales bacterium. Lineage (GTDB taxonomy): Bacteria > Actinomycetota > Thermoleophilia > Solirubrobacterales > Solirubrobacteraceae > Palsa-744. The sequence goes on along the minus strand of OY969580.1, from coordinate 668,719 downwards.
GTAGGATCCCGCTCGTCGTGTCGGCGTTGGCCATCGAGAATGGCCCCGGGCCGCAGGTCGGCTCGTCGTACTCCTCGGGCTTGGTGACGAACCGCTCGGTGATCGTCTGGGCACGATAGAGCCAGTCGTTCTCGACCTTTGCCCGCCAGACGACCATGACGAGCCTGCCATTCCCGCGCAGCGCCTCACGCACGTTGCGCAGCGCCGCGACCGGATTGGCGAAAAACATCGTCCCCATCCGCGAGAACGCAAGCTCGAAGCGCTCGCCGAAGGCCGTGTTCTCGATGTCGGCCACCTCGAAGCGCACGTTGTCGATGCCGGCTTGCGCGGCCTCGTGCTTCGCGGTCTCGATGAACCGCGGCGCGGCATCGACGCCAAGAACCTCCCCCGTCGGCCCGACGAGACCCGCTATCCGCTGGCTCGTGTCACCGAAGCCGCAGCCGATGTCTAGCACGCGCTCGCCGGCACGTGGCGGAACAAGGCGCAGGGCCTCCTCGCCGTGCGCGCCGAGCCCCGTAGTCATGAGATGGCGAAAACGGACGAACGCGTCAAACAGCGGCCCGTCCCAAGCCCGGATCGCCTCCTCGTTGGCAGACGTGAGCTGCTCCACATCTGACATGGTAACTCACCGATTGAGGCATATGAGGCAACGCGCCAGCGTCATATTGAACATCTACTGCCCCAGATCAGCGGGCATTTCGAGCGGGTGGGGTGGTCTGCTGCGCGCCGAGCGAACGGCGCAGCTCCGTGAGCTCATCGAGATCGCGGTGGAGGTCCGCGGGGACGGCACAGGCGTAGGCCATGTCGCAGCGGTTGTGACTGTGTCGGGGGCTTCAGTGATGCAGGTGCTGGGCGATTTGGGCGGCGAGCGGCGAGCCGAGCCCGGATGCGAGGTCGAACCCGGGGGTCGCTGTGCAACACGACACTCCGCCGAAGACGGCGTTGCCCCCGGTGGTGATGTCCAGGAACGATCCGGGTGCGTGCTGGGCGATCGAGTACAGCAGCGGCGGGACGAACCCGGGGTTGGGTAGGCCGGACTGCTTGGCCTGCTGGTCCCACAGGGCGATCATGCCCGCGACGAGCGGTGTGGCGGCGCTCGTGCCGCCGACGAACGACATCGTCTGGCCGGGTGAGGGGCCACAGCCCTGCACTTCCGGCGAGCAGATGATGGCGTAACCGGGGCTCGGGTCCGCGAACGCGGCGACGTCGGGAACCATTCGGTAGGTCTTTTGCGATGGGATCGCCGGCTGCCACCACGGACGCTTTTCGAAGGTGCTTACGCCGCCGCCACCCGCGGCGGTCTGCTGGTATGGCGGCGGGTACGCCGTGTCGTTCCACACGCCTGAGGATTCGATCGTGTTAGCCGGCGTGAGGGTCAGATTAGTCCCGCCGACAGCGAGCACCCACGGCGAGGTCGCTGGCCAGGACGCCGACTTCTGCTTGTCGAAGCTGTTGAGCTGGGAGGAGGGCACCCCGTGCGCGCACGAGGACGAGCCGCTGTCGCCTGCTGCGACGACGATCGTGATCCCCAGCGCGGCCGTCGCTGCTGCCTGGCGCTCGAACAGGGTGCGGGCCGCGGTATACGGCGCGACGCTCGCCTCGCACACGCCGTAAGAGATCGAGATCACGTTTGGGAGTGGGGTGCCGTTCTTCGTCGCCTGCAGGGGCTGGGCCAGCAGTTCGAGGGCGCCCTGAGGGTTGGCCTTCCCGAGCGCCTTCACCCACAGGTCTAGCCGCGAAAGCTTTGGCGCCACCATCGCCACCGTCATCGCATCCAGCGAGCTCTCGAGGATGGGGGCGATGTTTGAGCCGCCGTGGATCTGCAACGCGGTCCCAGGGAAACCGAAGCAGTTGCGGTACGCCGTGACATCGTTGACCGGCGTCGGCGCTTCGCCGAGGATGGCGATGCGCGAGCCCTGGCCCTGCAAGCCGCCGGCCTGTAGTTGGGCGATCCCGTAAGCGCTGAGGATCTGGTTCGGGAACAGGCCGGCGCTCGAGAATACGGCCGCAGGGTACGTCATGGTGGCGCAACCCGGGCCGATCGTTCCGGTACGGGTGGGTGTCCCGCCCGCAACCGATGCCGTCAGGCCCTGGGCGCCGGACACAGAGGAGCTGGCGGACGCACGCTGGGTGACATAGAGCCCCAGGCCCGACACCGTGTCGACGTTGCCCTTCAAACCCAAGCCCAGCTTCGGTGTATCGACCGGAAGCGCCACGGCCTGATTCGGCTGGCCGGTCGCATAAAGATCCCACTTCGTACCAAACAGCTTCTGCGCGTTCTTGATGCTGATCGTCGCGCCGACCCGCAGGTGCGTCACGTCAACGGTCGCCGTCACGCCGTAGGACTTGAAAGCGCCGACGACCGCGTTGCGTCGCGACGACGACGCGCCATATTTCTTCTGCAGCGTCGACAGCGAGAGATACTGGCCGTAAGTCGACGAGGAGGGATTGCTCGCCGCCTTCACGGCGTTTGCGATGCCCTGCTGGTTGGCGACCATCCCCAGCTCGAGCGAAAGCTTCAGCCCCGTCGAGGCCGGCCCCAGACTCTTCAGGCCCTTATGGGAGATGTCCCCGAAGTCGACCTTCGTCGACGAGGCGACAGCCGAGCCGGCGGGGGCATTCAGCGCAAAGAGCACGACGACCACCGCAATGAGGCGAGCGACTAAGCGCAAGATACAAGCGACACTATCACCGCCGTCTGAGCCAGCCGGCGGATGGAGCTCCGCAGAAGAACTGGTCGCAGGGTTGCGCTTTGCACGGGCTCTCTCACCGGGCCGCGTCGTGCGGCCGGGTCGGCCCGATCCCTTCACGTTCGCCTTCGCGCTCGCGAGCTTCGGGGCCGCCGTCCTCGGCGCAGGGGCCGGAGCTCGGCTTGTGTTCGTGCGGGCCGTCGTCGGCTGCCAGGTGCCCGTTCTCGGCCTGCCACAGCGGCGAGCGAGGACCCGCGACGTACACGTAGTTCTCGAGTTCGCGCCCGAGCGAGCGCACAACCGCGCTCGTACTCTGCGCGGCGGTCTGTACCAGTCCCGGCGCCTGGGTCCGCAGTGCCCACCAGTGGCCCGGCCACAACTGTTCGATCGGCGTCTTCGCGAGCCTGCCGAGGACGAGACCGATCGCCACCGCGAGCACGCCGACGTTGAAGCCCGCGATCACCCGCACGAGATTCTCCTGCGCCGTGGGTTCGCAGTGCACGCGTACGGCTTTCGGAGGCTTCGCCGCGGATGCGCCTGTCTACCCAGTGGTACTGCCGCCTTCTTCGGGTTCGAGTTCGGTCTCCGTGATAGTGATGTGATTGGTTATTTCACCGTCTTTCGCCGTGATCGTAACAGTTCCAGGGTGCTTGGAGCTCGTGATCGTGGCGGTGTATACACCGTATTCACTTTCGGTCGTTTCCTCGACAGCGCCACCAGGCTTAGAAAGGAGTAGGACGGTCTGATGTGCGACTGGGTTTTTGTTTTCGTCGAACACCTTGGCTTTCACGGCATCCGTGGAAACGCCATTTGCGAGTATTTCGTTCGAGGAAGGAAAAAGTTCGATGGACGCCGCAGCGCCGGGGATCTGCCTGAGGATGAGCATACTGGTGAGCTTTCCGTCCCGCACGACGATACTCACCTTCTCGGCGGTCACAGAGCTCGTGATCGTTGCGGCGTAGACGCCCGGGGCCCGTTCGAGCACATGCCCAACTCGGACCCCTTCGTCACTGGGCGAGAATGTAACAACCTGACCGCGGAGGGGCTTCCCATCCTTGCTCAATACCGTGGCTGTCACGGGCGTCTGTGAGACGCTATTGGCAACTATTTCGGGATGCACCAGCATGGGTACGATTGACGCGGCGACTTCTTCGCCCGAGACCTGCTCGAAGTGAGCTGTATTGGCGATCAGCCCATCCTCGGCGGTGACGATCACCGTCTCGGGACTCTTGGAGCTCGTGATCGTGGCGGAGTAGACGCCCGGGCTGCGTTCGGACTCGCTGCCAACATGGACACTTTTGTCGCTAGGCGAGAATACGACCCTCTGAAGGGCGAGCGAGTGCCCATACCTGTCGTACACATGCGCAGTCGCAACAGTCGTGGCACTGCCATTGGCGATTACTTCGGCCGCTGAAAGCGAAAGCGTGATCGACGCCGCGGAGTAGTTCACAGACCCGCCCGGCCTGGTCAGATGGAGTTTTACAACTGCCCCCGACAGGACGTTGCGCCCTCGTTCGGGGTGTGTATAGCGCACGAGACAGGTGGGTTGGCGGCAGATGTCAGCCGCCACGCCCTTCAACCCGGCATCTGTGAGCGTTTCCTTTGCCTGCGCTTCGGTCATGTCGATGACGTTGGGCACCGACACTCCCACGAAGGGGAGTGGGATCGGGGATCCCTCCTCGGGATGCAAAGTCGCAATGCCGACTGCGCCTCCGAAGACGAGCAGCACGGCGACTACAGCTCCTAGCGTGAGTGCGGCGAGAGCGCCGAGCAGCGCCTTGCGGCGCGCCAGCACGGCCACCCGTCCCCAGCGCACTGGCGTCTCGGGCATCGCGTCGGCAGCCGCCTCGATCCGCGCGCGACTGCGAGCGTCCTGCTCTGAGTCGGTCACTGCGTCCCCTCCAGAGCCTCGCGGCCCCGGGCGACGGCCTCACTGACTTCACTCGGAGTCTGGGCGACGATCTTGACGACTTCCTCGAGCGAGAGCAGCCACGAGCAGTGCAGCAGGTAGGCTACGCGCACCCGGACCGGGAGCGCGGCCAGCGCTTCCATCGTTGGCCGGCAGTCCTCTGAGGCCACGTCATCCGCCAGGCGGACACGGGGCTTGCGGGTCGCGGGAGGCGGTCGTAGCCACGCGTGCTCGCGGGCGTTTTCCAGCAGCGCGACGAGGGATTTCAGCGTGTAGACGCCCCGCTCACCGGGAGACACCCTGCAGGCGCGGGTTTCGGCGAGGGCCTCCTCGACAAGATCGCGGGCGTTCGTGGCGTCGCCGCACACCAGCCACGCGAATCGCTGGAGCCTCCAGGCATCGGTCCGAAGGTTCCGAGACGCGACCGCGTCCGGCCCGAGCTCCGCTTTGAAGATCCCGAGGTCGAAGCTTCGAAGACGAGGGAAGATCAGCGCAGCCGCGGTCAGTGCCGCGCCAGCGGAGATCAACGAGGCGGCGACGGCTTGGTCAACGTGGCGATCCGCGACGGCGGCACCAACCATCAACAACCCCACTCCGAAGAGACTCCACCGGGACCAGTCGATGTCGCTTAACGGCGTGTCCACTTGCCGACCCAATCATTCGCTCTCTTGGGGCCATCCCGGCAAGGAGCGCCTTCCAGGACCGGCTCTTGGATCGCCACCATACCGAATCCTCCCCAAAGTCGACCTATGGGTAAAAGTGCCTGCGTCCGGGCGATCCTGTCCTAGGCCTCCGTGTCCAGTGCGCCCGCTAATGCTGTGACTCGCCGCGCGAGGTCATCGCGTGTAGCGTGTGGCTGAGTTGACCAGTGAAGCCGCACGGACTGTCGGGATCTTTTGGGATCGTCCACGCGTGTGGACACGCCAACCACGGCCGTGTGCGTGGGGCCTCCGTGCCCCGCGTCGGCGGTCGGGTGAGATCAACTGGGACCGCTGGACGCGCCGGCCCGGCCCTTGGCCTTGCGCGCCGCTGAGCGCTCAGCCTGCTTCTCACGCGCCTGGCCGTAGGACTCCGTGACGAGCGTCCGGCCGCCGGACCACCCGAACGCTCGGACGAGCACCACGATCGCAAAGAGGATGCCCCAGGCCGTGGTCACGAGCTGCTGGGCCACCGAGTAGGCGGTCGCGTTGGAGGCGCTGGTGATGCCCTTCAGCGAGAGCACGTTGAAGCCCTGCACAACGCCCGCGCCGCCCGGCGTCACCGAACTGACGTTCGCGATCGAGTTGCCGGCCACGACCCGCATGAGGATGTGAAAGCTGACGGGGATGTGGTAGGCGGAGAGGAACACGGCGATCACCCCCAGCATCGCTACCCAGCTGACCGCCTCGGGAAGCACGACGCGCCCGAGGAAGGCACGGCGGTGGACGAGGATCTGCCCACCCACCTTCGCCTGGGCCCACCACTGTTTGACACGCTGGCGCAGCACCCGAGCCACGAGGAACAGCAGCGTGGCGAGACCGACGAGCAGGATCGCGGTGGCCCACGGGTGTTCGGCCAGGAAACCCAGCTGGAGTGAGAACGACCCGCCGACCGTCAGAAAGAGGTACACGTAACAGAACGTGCCGATCAGGGTGAAGAAGATCTTCTCGACCGCCATCCCAGCCAGCACGCCGGCAAACGTGGCGGCCACGACGATCGTGGTGAACATCAGCAGCATCACCCACGTGCCGAGGTTCGCAGGTAGCACCGAGTTCAGCGCGACCGCCGCCGCGTAGCACGCCAGGATCTGGATCCAGCGGACCTCGGAGTTGGGGTAGCCGTAGCGGAGGATCGAGTACCAGGCGTACGCGGTCGCGGTCGTCTGCAGGGTGAGCAGCGCCACCGCCGCGAACACGTCGCCCAGCGGGATGCTCGTGATGATGTTCCAGATGTGTTTGACCCAGCCGGTCAGGTCCCAGCCGGCCAGCGTCGCGGCGGCGCCAAGCACGAGGAGAACCAGCGCGCCGATCAGCAGGCGGGTCGGGTGGATCCGTCCGCGCGCGGACGCGAGCGCCTGGTGAGTCGCCATGCGTCTGATCTTATGGGTCGCTTCGCGAAAGGCCGGTCGCCTGACCTGGAGACAGGTCGCGCCGCGACGCTCGGGGTCAGACTCGCGAAGTGCTCGGCGAACAGGCGCGGCGGCAGCCGCGGAAAACGATACGGTCTGCGGCCCTGCCCACCCCGACGGGCGGCGACCGGCGCCATCGACCATCACGAACGGTAGGAACGAGATGCCCTCAGCGATCGGTGAGCGCGCAACCCAGCAACGCTTGAGCCGCTGGCGGCGATTGGTGGGGTTCGGTGTCAGGGCCGTGGTCATGCTCGGGGTGCAGGCGCTGGCCCTGGTCGTGCTGACGGCGCTGCTGCCAAACCACGAATCGCTCTCCCTGCGTGCCGCCGTGCTCGTCGCCGCCGTGATGGCGGTCCTCAACGCCGTGCTGTGGCCGCTCGTCACACGCATCGCGCTGCCGCTCACGATCGTCACGTTCGGGCTCGGCTCGCTCGTGCTCAGCGCCGGCATGGTGGCGCTCGCGTTCCACGTCGTGGACGGCAAGACACCGTCGTTCTGGGCCGACCTGGCGATCGCGTTCGGCCTGGCCCTCGTCTCGATGGTGGTGGCGCCCCTGCTCGACGTCGACGGGGACGCCCGCCACCTGAGCGTGGTCAGGCGCAGGGTGCGACGCACGCGCCGCCACAGCGACACCGAGGTCCCGGGGGTGATCCTGTTCGAGATCGACGGGCTGGGCGAGGGGGTCCTGCGCGACGCGATCCGCGAAGGGCACACACCCACGATCGCGCGGTGGCTCGCCGATGGCAGCCACCGCCTGCAGAGCTGGGAGTGCGATCTCTCCTCGCAGACGGGAGCCAGCCAGGCCGGGCTGCTGCTCGGCAGCAACTGGGACATGCCCGCCTTCCGCTGGTACGAGAAGGAGTCCGGGCGCACGGTGGTCTCCAACCATCCCGCCGACGCGGCCGAGATCGAGCGTCGCAGATCAACCGGCGCGGGGCTGCTGGCGGCCGCGGGGACGAGTCGCGGGAACATGTTCTCCGGCGACGCGCCGCGCTGCACGGCGACGATGAGCGTGATCCGCGATCGCGGTCGCTCGAAGGCGGGAGACCTGTTCGCCTACTTCTCCGACCCCTACGGGTTCATGCGCACGATCGTGCTGTCGCTCGCCGACGTCGCGTACGAGCACCGGGCGGCCCGCCGCCAGCGTCGCAGCGGCGAGGAGCACGTCGACAGGAAAGGCGCGTACCCGCTGATCCGGGCGACGATCGCCGTGGTGATGCGCGACCTGGTGACGGCGCTGCTGATGGCCGACATCGTCGAGGGCGTGCCGGTCAGCTACGCGACCTTCGTGGGCTACGACGAGGTGGCCCACCACTCGGGCATCCGCGCGTCCGACGCGCTGGCGGTGCTGGGGCGCCACGATCGCCAGCTCGCCCGCCTGGAGCGCGCGACGGCCCAGTCGCCGCGCCCCTACCACCTGGTGGTGCTCTCCGACCATGGCCAGACCCAGGGCAGGCCCTTCCGCCAGCGCTACGGCGAGACGCTTCAGGAGGTCGTGCGCGGGGCGTTGGAGCAGGGGGAGGTGTATACGCCGGCGGCGGTCGACGAGGCGTGGGGCGACGTGGGCGCCGTGCTGGCCGAAGCGCGCCAGGAGCCGAGCGTTCAGGGACGGATGCTGGCGCGTGCCACCAGCAGCAGGTCGGTCGAGGGCACCGTCGCGCTGGGGCCGAACCGCGAGGCCCTCGCGCAGCGCAGCGTTCGCCGGGGGGTGGACGAAAGCGAGGAGGGGAACGAGCGAGACGAGGCGGTGGTGATGGTCTCGGGCGGCCTCGCGCTCGTCTACCTGCCGGGCAGCGCCGAGCGGCTCACGCTCGAGCAGCTCGCTGCGAGACACCCGCGGCTGGTGGACACCCTGGCGGCCCACCCCGGGGTCGGGTTCGTGATGGTGCGCTCCGAGGCGCACGGAGCGCTGGCGATCGGCGGGGCCGGGCGGCGGCGCCTGAGCGACGACGCCGTCGAGGGCGAGGACCCGCTCGCGCACTTCGGCGCCACGGCGGCCGACCACCTGCGCCGCCACGACCGCTTCCCCCACTGCCCCGACGTACTCGTCAACTGCATGTACGACCCGAGCACCGACGAGGTGGCCCCGTTCGAGGAGTTCATGGGCTCCCACGGCGGTCTCGGCGGGCCGCAGACCAGGCCGTTTGCCGTCGTGCCAGCCGAGTGGAGCGAGCCACCGGCTCCGATCGTCGGCGTGCAGGCGATGCACGAGGCGCTGCGCGAGTGGCTGGCGGAGTCGCAGCTACGCACGGAGAAGCGCGTCGTGCCCGTGTAGTCCCGCAACGGTCGAGTCGATCACGGCACCCCCCTGGGGGGCACCCATCCGTCGGTGGCGAGCGGTGAAACCCAGCGGTCGCTCGCCCGGGCGAGACCAGCAGAGCGGCGACCCTCAGGGCGGAGCCCGCAGGCCGAGCAGCTGCACGACCGCGAACACGAGGATCAGCGCGCCGACCCCGATCAGGCCGTAGCGCGCCTGGCGCAACGGGAAGTGGCCGCTGATGCCGACCAGGAACAGCACCGTGGCCAGGAACACCGTGTCGCGCACGTACTTGTCGCCGGTCGCCCCCGCGGTGGTGCCCTGCGCGAAGCTGGCGTCCGCCTTGGCGTCCTCGGCGTTCGCGGCGCGTTCCTGGGGGATCACGTACTGCGGCATGTAGGAGGGGCCGGGTGGCGCGTGGGGGTTGTGCGCGGGGTCGGTCGCCAGCCACGCGTAGAAGGCGGGGCGGTAGCCCGGACGCAGGCGCTTCTCTGCCAGGCGTTCCGCATTGGCATTGCCGGCCGTGAACGCGCTGAACCACGCGTTGAACGACACCGAGTCCAGCGTGCGGATCTGCAGCGCTTCGAGGTCGGCGCGGTTGGCCTTGGTGCGCGCCGCCGACGCCGAGGCCAGCGACACCGACGAGTAGGTGCCCCACTTGGCCGCGGCGTAGCCGGAGTACGCAGCGAGCACAGCCACCAGCGAGAGCAGCAGCGCCTCGGTGACCGTCAGCAGCCGGTCGCGGCGGTCCTTCGGCGGAGTCTCAGCCGCGTGTGCGTGCTGGTGCTCGCCGATCTCCTTGCCCACCTCGGATGCCGAGAGCCCCTCCGCCACGTGTAACGTTCCCCTTCAGGCTGGAGCTGGGCGGAGGGAGCGCGTCGCAGCCGGCGGCGAGCCGCTCAGCTCCGACCCCCGAAGATCCGCAGGAAGAACAGGAAGATGTTGAGGACGTCCAGGAAGATGCCGGCCGCGAGCGGCACCGTTTCGGCCATGCCCGCGCGACGCATGCGGTTGAAGTCCAGCACGGTGTACCCCCCGAAGATGCCCAGGCCGGCGATCGCGTAGATGAGGCTGGCGGAGGGGATCGAGACCAGCAGCCCGATGAAGCCAAACACGATCAGGGCGAGCAGCAGCACGAACAGCAGCCGGTAGCCACCGGAGAGGTCCCGGCGGATCGAGTAGCCGACGCTGCCTAGCCCGGCCACGAACAAGGCGGTCGCGGCGGCCGCCTGCCAGACAGCATCCGGAGTGGTTTCGGCGTAGTAGTCCAGCACCCCGCCCATCCCCAGCCCGAGCGCCAGGCCGGCGACGAACAGCAGCGTGATCGCGAGCGCCTCCGAGCGGCGCGCGAAGTTCAGCCCGACGATGCACACGAAGCCCACGATGAAGCAGACGATCGACAGGCCACCCACCATTTCGCGGCCGAGGTACGCGCCCAGCGTGAAGAAGCCCAACGTGACGGCGACCAGGCCCATGACCTGACCGAACACCCCCGCGGCGCCGACCGTCTCGACCGATCCGAACATCCCACGGTCGCCGCTCAGCGAGGTCTGTGGCGAGGACATCGCGCACATCCTAGAGCGCCGTAGGGGTTTACGGCTGTGGCATCGTCGGGCGGGGTTGGTTGCGGGCGCCGGCGAAAGCGTTGCCGCCGGCGCCCATGAGCTCGCTGCTGGTGGGGACGTCGTCTGCGTCGATGAAGGACTGGATGAACAGGCCGTCGATGGTGCCGAGCATCAGCGAGGCAATGTGTCGGGCTTCGTGTGACTCGAGCGCGTCGTCGCCGAGCGACTCGGTGAGCCACCCGGCGAGCCGGTCTCGCTGGCGGTTGTAGTGCGCGGCGAGTTGTTGGCGCAGCGCCGGCGAGCGCGCGCTGCGCGCGAGCGCCTCGATGAAGGCGCGGTGGTACGGGCGGATCGAGTCGTACTCGTCGAGCGCGACGCGCAGGGAGTTGAACATCAGTTCGGGGAGCCCCGCCCCGGTGTCACTGCGGGTTGCGCGACCGACCGCCTCGGCCCACTCCTCCAGGGCGAGCCCGAGGGCCTCGTTGAGCAGCGCTTCCTTGGAGCCGAAGTGGTAGCCGATCGACCCGAGGTTGGTGTTCGAAGCGGCGACGAGCTCGCGCGCGGTGATGTTGTCGTAGTCGCGTTCGCGCAGCAGCGTCTGGGCTGCCTGGAGCAGCCTGGTGCGGTGCGTGTCGTTGGTGGACCTGGGCATTCCTAGGTGCGGTGCGCGTCGTTGGTGGACCTGGACATTTCTAATTAGACGTGCTATAAGACATTGTATTATACGTTGTACAAGACCACAAGAGAACGAACCGCGAGCCGCGACCCCGAACCACCTGGAGGCGAGCCTAGATGAGTGAAGCCACGAGCATCCCCGCGACACGGCCGGACGAGGACCACAAGCGTGACGCGTACGTGCGCGACGTGGCAACCAAGCACGCGTCCAAGCACGCGCGCATCATCCGCTCGGCCAAGGACGGCCGCATCCTGAGTGCGGCGATGCTGCCGTTCTTCTTGGTGCGACCGCCCTCTGGGTACGGTGTGATCACGACGACCGGGCGCAAGACCGGCAAGACGCGGCGCAAGTGCATCCGTGTGATCCGCAGTGGCAACAGGGCGTACCTCGTTCAGCTCCGGCCCCCCACACTGGCGATGACCCGCCCGTCGGCCGCCGCGGGGTGGCTGTGGAACATCCGGGCGAACCCGAGCGTGCGCCTGCGGATCCGCGGCGGGACGTTCGCGGGCGTCGCGCGGGAGCTGACAGAGCCGGCCGAGCTGGAGCAGGCACGAGAGGCGCTGTGCGAGACGGTCACCCTGTTCGACTACGGCGAGTGCGACCTGCATCTGCGCGGACTGCCGACGCGGGCGAAGATCAAGGAGCTCCACCGCTACTGGTTCGACACCGGGATCCCGCTTGTGGTCGACCTGCAGGCTTAGCGCTACAGCACCCAGGACGGGAGTCTGCTGTTCGGCCGGCACATGTGCCGGCCGGGGTCGCACTGCGCTCCCCCGCGAGCCCACGCCCTCGCGGACTGCGCTTTGATGTGGGCCATGACCGCTCTGGCGGCCCTCGACTGGCCGACCGTCGCCTCGCTCGCCACCGCCGCCGGAACGCTGGTGCTGGCGATCGCCACGTTCGCCTCGGTGCGCTCCGCCAACCGCTCCGCGCGCATCGCCGAGCTCGCGCTGCAGGAGCAGCGCCGGCCGGTGCTCGTGCAGTCGCGCCTCGACGACCCGCTGCAGAAGATCATGTTCGTTGACAGCCACTGGGTGCGCGTGCCGGGCGGCCACGCGGTCGCCGAGCACGTCGAGGGCACCGTCTACCTGGCGATGAGCCTGCGCAACGTCGGCGCCGGGATCGGCGTGCTGCAGGGGTGGTCCGCACACGCGGGCCTGCAGACCTCGCGGGTCGACCACGCCGCCGAGGAGGATTTCCGCCGCCTGACGCGCGACCTGTACATCCCCGCCGGCGACGTCGGCCTGTGGCAGGGCGCGCTGCGCGACCCCACCGAGGACGCCCACACACCGATCGCCGACGCCGCCGACCAGCGCCAGACGATCTCGGTCGAGTTGCTCTACACCGACCAGGTCGGCGGCCAGCGCACGATCAGCCGCTTCCACCTCACCCCCGTCGGCGAGGATGGCTGGCTGGCAAGCGCCGGGCGGCACTGGTACCTCGATCAGGAAGGACCGCGGTGAGTGTGTGGAGGAGTGCTACACCAGGGTGCTACCATCTGGCCATGGCCTCCCGTCATCCACGCCTCGGCGTTACACGCGACCCGGAGGTGGAGCGCGCGCTGGCTCTCACCGAGCCGCTGCTCGACCCCGCCGAGACACGCTCGGCGGCGGCGCAGGTCCGTGCCCTCACACTGCGCGGCGCCTGGGCAGTGCTGGCCAGCGCCGACTCGGAGTCCCAACTGCAGGCCCGACTCGCCGAGCACTACGGCGCGAGACCCGCCCGGGGCAGCCTGCTGGAACTAGACCCGCCGCCGGGCGAGCCAGACCCCGCGGGCGGCGCGCCGGCGTCTGACGCGCTGCGGTGGGTCCGCGGCGAGTGAGCGCCGCCTACCTCGACACCTCCGCGCTCGTGAAGCTGTTCAAGGCCGAGCGCGAGACAGCCGCCTTCCGCGCGGCACTGGCCGACTGGCCCGTGCAGGTCGCCAGCGAGCTGATCCGCGTCGAGGCGCTCTGCACCGCAAGACGCCTCGGCGGCCGCGACGTACTGCGGCTTGCCCGTGCGGCGCTCGAGCGGATCAACCTGGTCCCGCTCTCCCCCGAGATCCTCGAGCTCGCGACCGACGCCCACACCCCACCGCTGCGAGCGATGGACGCGATCCACCTCGCCACCGCGCTCACCCTGCGCGAGGACCTCGGCGCCGTGTTCGTCTACGACCTCGACCTCCACGCCGCGGCGCAGGCCCACCAGCTCAATCCGCTCGCGCCGCGGTGACCCCCAGCGACAGCGCCGGCACCCAGCCGGAGAGGACGAGACTGCCGCGGCGGTACGATGCGAGGCCACGCCGACGTAGCTCAGCTGGTAGAGCACCGCTCTTGTAAAGCGGATGTCGCCGGTTCGATCCCGGCCGTCGGCTCTGAGACGCCGCTCTCGATCGTTGCCCCGATAAGAGACTCCAACGGTGCGGTCGTTGCGGCACTGGCAGTCGAAGCGTCCGCCGCTGCGGTCACCCCCGAGGACCTCATGCGCGATACGGGGCCACGCCTGACCTTCGCAGCGGTGAGCCTCACATGAGCATCAACCACTGGAGAGGACGGGCCGCCAAGCTGGCGAGCAGCGCGTATAGCTGCTGGGAGTGGATCGGGTGGTTCGAGCGCGTCTCGTCGAAAGCTGTGGATGTGTTGGTGCTCAGGCATGTCGCTACGCCGCAGACAGCGGTCTCGTGGACTAAAAATCTCGCAAAGTGCGGGGAAAACCGTATAATTCTATTGACACGATCTTATCCGGGCTTTTAGAGTATGGATTCGACTCATCTTGTGGGAGCGCAGCTATCGATGGGTTTGGCTTTGGCTGCTCCCGCTCGACCGAACACGGCAATGGATGACGGACGACCGAACGGAAAGGGAGCGTGGTCATGCTGACTTGGCCTCGGCATAGCAAGGGTGGTCGTTCGTACGGTCGTCTCGTCTTCGGCGTCGTGGTGGCGGTAGCATCGGTGGTGCTTGCCGTGTTGCCTGATAGCGCAGTGGCGGGTCCCAGCTGCACGGACTTGTGGACGGGAGCGAGTGAAGGGACGTGGCAGACCCCCGGCAACTGGTCGACGGGCAGCGTGCCCGGTGCTACTGACGTCGCGTGCATCGCATCGGGAGTGACCGTCCAGGTGACCAGCGGCACCAACCAAACCGGTGTCCTTCTCGACGAAGGCACACTCGTCATCTCGGGCGGCTCGCTGGAGCTCACGAGCGAATTGAGCAACTCGACCGCGAGTACCTGTCACGCTCAGCTACGGGACGTTGACCGGTGCTGGTACGCTCAACGTGTCCGGGTCGCTGTCGTGGACCGGGGGCACGATGTCAGGGACAGGCTCAACCGTCGTGTTGTCGGGAGCGTCGGGGTCGTTGACGGGTGGGGGGTATCTCGCGGGGCGTGAGCTTGTCAATGAAGGGACGACCACGCTCGGGAGTGGGATGGTGAATATGTCCGAAGGTGCACAGATCAGGAACTCGGGTGTGCTCAAGACCGACCCGGCGTATAGCTGGGACGGTTTCCGGTTCTCCCCAACGACGGGGGGCACCCCGTCGATTCTCAACACGGGCACGTTCGAAAAGTCCGCGGGCAGCGGGGAAACAGAAGTCGAGGTGAACTTTGAAAATGAAGGGACGGTCAGCCAGCACACGGGTCTACTCGAATTTCGTCAGGGCACGACGACGCTCGCCGATGACAGTGTGCTCGAAGGCGCTATCTCGCTGACCGGTGCGAGCGTTGTCGGGGACAGCTTCCACGGGTCGGGTGCAACCGTCACGCTCTCCTCAGGTACGCTTAGTATCGAAGGCGGCAAGACCGCGACGATCGGCGGTTTCACACAGACCGGTGGGACGCTGACCGGTGCCGGTACGCTCAACGTGTCCGGGTCGCTGTCGTGGACCGGGGGCACGATGTCAGGGACAGGCTCAACCGTCGTGTTGTCGGGAGCGTCGGGGTCGTTGACGGGTGGGGGGTATCTCGCGGGGCGTGAGCTTGTCAATGAAGGGACGACCACGCTCGGGAGTGGGATGGTGAATATGTCCGAAGGTGCACAGATCAGGAACTCGGGTGTGCTCAAGACCGACCCGGCGTATAGCTGGGACGGTTTCCGGTTCTCCCCAACGACGGGGGGCACCCCGTCGATTCTCAACACGGGCACGTTCGAAAAGTCCGCGGGCAGCGGGGAAACAGAAGTCGAGGTGAACTTTGAAAATGAAGGGACGGTCAGCCAGCACACGGGTCTACTCGAATTTCGTCAGGGCACGACGACGCTCGCCGATGACAGTGTGCTCGAAGGCGCTATCTCGCTGACCGGTGCGAGCGTTGTCGGGGACAGCTTCCACGGGTCGGGTGCAACCGTCACGCTCTCCTCAGGTACGCTTAGTATCGAAGGCGGCAAGACCGCGACGATCGGCGGTTTCACACAGACCGGTGGGACGCTGACCGGTGCCGGTACGCTCAACGTGTCCGGGTCGCTATCGTGGACCGGCGGCACGATGTCAGGGACAGGCTCAACCGTCGTGTTGTCGGGAGCGTCGGGGTCGTTGACGGGTGGGGGGTATCTCGCGGGGCGTGAGCTTGTCAATGAAGGGACGACCACGCTCGGGAGTGGGATGGTGAATATGTCCGAAGGTGCACAGATCAGGAACTCGGGTGTGCTCAAGACCGACCCGGCGTATAGCTGGGACGGTTTCCGGTTCTCCCCAACGACGGGGGGCACCCCGTCGATTCTCAACACGGGCACGTTCGAAAAGTCCGCGGGCAGCGGGGAAACAGAAGTCGAGGTGAACTTTGAAAATGAAGGGACGGTCAGCCAGCACACGGGTCTACTCGAATTTCGTCAGGGCACGACGACGCTCGCCGATGACAGTGTGCTCGAAGGCGCTATCTCGCTGACCGGTGCGAGCGTTGTCGGGGACAGCTTCCACGGGTCGGGTGCAACCGTCACGCTCTCCTCAGGTACGCTTAGTATCGAAGGCGGCAAGACCGCGACGATCGGCGGTTTCACACAGACCGGTGGGACGCTGACCGGTGCCGGTACGCTCAACGTGTCCGGGTCGCTATCGTGGACCGGCGGCACGATGTCAGGGTCGGGTTCGACCGTTGTGCTGTCGGGGGCATCGGCGACCTTGGGCAGTGGTGCTTTGCTCGCGGAACAGCGCGAGCTTGTCAACGAAGGGACAGCCACGCTCAACAGCGGTCACCTGAACACGACCGGGACTGGCGCAACACCGTCGATCCTCAACACGGGTGTCTTCGAGAAAGCGGCGGGCAGCGGAGAAGGGGAAGTTTATGTGAACTTTACGAATAATGGGCGGGTGGTGGCGTTCGCGGGCGAATTGAAGTTCTTCGACGGTGGGGTTCCTGGCCAGGGTGCGTATGGGTCGTGGGAAGATGAAGGCGGGTCGGTCGTGTTCGCGAGTGGCACTTTCACGATCGTCGAGGAAACCGATCTTTCGAGCGTCAAGGTTGAAAAAAGCGTGACGGTGGACTGGATTCCGCGTAGCTTGAGGGGGTCGCTCAGCACGCTACCGCCTGATGTGTCGGGGACGGTCGATGTTGCTGGCAGCGGCGAAGGGGGTCTCAGCGGCCCGTTTGCGGGGGTGAGCGTCGAAGTCGCGCCGGAAGGCGGCTCGTGGGAAGTGTTGTGCGGGTCGCTGACGCCTGGTTTGGGGGGAGTGTTTGAATGCTTGTGGGATACGGCAGCGGGCGGCTACTCCGACGGGGGCTACCTGTTGCGAGCAAAGCTGAGCGGCGGCTCGAGCCCTCCGGAAACGTTGACGACACCAACGATGGAGGTGTTCGTGGATAACACGCCGCCCACGGGGTCGGTCACCGCACCCCCGTCGGGCGGAGTGGGTGGTTTCCCGACGGTCATGGGTACCGCGAGCGACAGCGGGTCGGGTGTGGCGTCGTGGCAGCTTCAGATCGCGCCCGAAGGCTCGAGCGAATGGGCGAGCGCGTGCGCGGCGCAGAGCACACTGGTCAGCGGCGATGAATATGGTTGCATCGTGGAAACGGCGCATTGGTCTGACGGGGCCTACAAGTTGCGGGCGTTGATTAGCGACAGGGCGGGGAATACGTATCTCACATCGACGGTGGGGATGCATATCGATAACGCGGCGCTCAGTGGGTCGTTGGACGCTGTTGGGTCGTTCTTCGCGAAAACGGTCGAGATGGAAGGGACCGCGACATCGACCGGTACGGGTGTCGCGAGCTGGGCGCTGCAGGTCGCCCCGGCGGGGACGAACTCGTGGAGTAGCGCGTGCGCTGTGCAGACCGTACCGTTGAGCGGGTCGACGTACGGGTGCGCGCTCGATACGACCACGCTCGCGGACGGCGCTTACCAGTTGCGTGCGCTGATCACCAGCGATGAAGGGAGCACCAGGACAACCCCGGCGGTCTCCGCGGTGGTCGATAATACTCCGCCGACAGGGTCGCTGGGCTTGCTTCCGGCCAGTATCAGCGGCGACTTCGAAGTCCAGGGTTACGCCGAAGACCCGGGGTCGGGTGTCGCGAGCTGGACGCTGCAGCTCGCCCCGACCGGCAGCGAAACATGGGAGGAACCCTGCCTGCCGCAGACCCTGCCGGTCGTTGGGGTCCTATACGGGTGCGATGTGAGCACCAGCGGCCTCGAAAACGGCGAATACAAGTTGCGCGCGGTGATCGTCGATAACGCGGGAAACACCTATACCACCGAAACGGCCGTGGTGAGCGTCGAAAACACCGCGCCGTCGCTCACCGGGTCGCCCGTGGTATCGGGTACCGGGGTCGCCGGCCGGACGCTCAGCGCGAGCACGGGCTCGTGGTCGGGTGCGGCACCCATCACCTACGCCTACCAATGGCGGCGCTGCAACACCGCGGGCGAAGCCTGCACGAACATAGAAGGCGCCACGAGCTCCACCTACACGCTCGCCAGCGGGGATATCGGGAGTACCGTGCGGGTGGTCGTGACCGCCAGCAACGGCGCGGGCGGCACCTCGGGGTCCTCAAGCGCGAGCGCAGTCATCGCGGCTGATACGCTCGCCAACATCTCCCTCCCTGCGGTCAGCGGGAGCCCCCATGCCGGTGCGACGCTCAACGCCGACCCGGGGGAATGGAGTGGCTCGCTGCCGATCTCCTTCGCCTACCAGTGGAAGCGCTGCAACTCCTCCGGCGGGGAATGCGCGAACATCACCGGTGCCACCTCCTCGAGCTACACACCCGGCGAAGAAGACATCTCGAGCACGCTGCGGGTCACGGTCACAGCTACCAACGGCGAAGGGTCGCTGAGCGAGACCTCGCCGGCGTCCGCGTCGATCACCGCGAGCTCCGGGTCGGGGATCCGCTACCTCTACGACCACGCTGGGCGCCTGTCGATCGTCGATGACCCGAGCAAAGGTGCCGCGGTCTACGAATGGGACCCTGACGGGAACCTCCTCTCGATCGAACGCTACAGCGCGAGCACGCTCGCGGTACTCGCGCTCACACCCGAGCACGCCCCAGCCGGCTCCACAGTCGATATCACGGGCACCGGGTTTGACCCGGAAGCCTCCCACGATGAAGTCCGCTTCGACGGGACGAGCGCGACGGTGAGCCAGGCCAGCGCGACGGACCTGATCGTGACCGTCCCCTCGGGTGCGAGCACCGGCCACGTGACCGTCACCGTAAGCGGAAAATCAGCGAGCAGCAAAGGCGACTTCACGCCCCACGTCCGTCGTCTCCCGGGAGGTATCCCGTCCCAGCCGGTGAGCACCGGCCAGGCGCCCGCGAAGCCACCGGCAGACCCGCAGCCACAGACCCCAGCTAGCGCAACCGCGCAGACCCCGGCCGGCGCGAGCGAACAGACTCCGACCGGCAGCGGGATCGCCACACTCCCCAGCAGCGCACCCCCCAAGCTCCGGGTAGCACCTTGGGCGAAGCACAAAGCCAGGCGCGCTAGCCACCTCCGCCGCAAGGCCCACGGCACTCGCCCTCGCGCACACAGCGCACATCCCCGCCGCACGCACGGGACCCATCGGGGGCGTAGCGCTCGGCACCGGCCGCGTCACGAGCACCGAAGCGTAGCTGTGGGCTCCGGGCATGGCTCTTCAGCACCCGCGGGGGCCAGTCCGGCCGGCGTTGCTTCCGCGACGGCAGGCACTGCGGGTCTCCCGGCGGCTGTGAGGGACTTCACGCCGAGCCAGCCCGCGGCGTGGGACCCGACCGCGGTCAACCGCCGCGACGACGATTGGTTGAGCGGCCAGAGTCCCTCGCCGTGGGCGAGTCTCTCCGCGCTGCAGAAGCACGGCGCCACGACTGCGCTCAGCGGGCAGGCGCTCGCGGTCGACGGGATGCCGCTGGCGAACGTCACGCTCTCGCTGCAGGGCACGAGCGTGAGCACGAGGACCGATAGCACGGGGCGCTTTCTGCTCAACCGACTGCCGGCCGGACACCAGGAGCTGATCATCGACGGGGAAAGCGCCGACCACGCGGGTGAGCGCTACGGGCAGTTCACGGTCGGGGTGGAACTCGTGAAGGACAAGACGACCCCGCTGGGGTACACGATCTGGATGACGCCGCTCGACCCCGCCGGCAACACCAAGATCCAGGAGCCGGTCAAGCACGAAACGACCCTGACCAACCCCAGGATCCCGGGCCTGGAAGTCCGTCTGCCCGCGGGCACCGTTGTGCGGTCCGCTAGCGGCGCGCTCGTGCGCAACCTGAACCTCACAGCGATCCCGCTGGATCGCCCGCCGTTCCCGCTCCCGCCGTTCATCAGCGGCATCCCGACGTACTTCACGGTGCAGCCGGGTCGCGCGTACCTGAGTAAGGGCGCGCAGATCATCTACCCCAACTGGGGGCACCTGCCGGCCGGGCAGCGCGTGGACTTCTGGAACTACGATCCGGGCGACAAGGGCTGGTACATCTACGGCAAGGGCAGCATCAGCGCGAACGGCAAGCAGGTGATCCCCGACCCCGACGTACGGGTCTGGGAATTCACCGGTGCGATGATCTCCGCGACCGGCGAACCGCCCGCCAGTGGGCCGGTGAGCGGCGCGAGCGCGAACGCCGGGGACCCCGTGGACCTCGCGAGCGGCCTGTTCGTCTACGAACACACCGACCTGCAGGTCCCCGACTCCCTGATGCCGATCGCATTGACCCGCACCTACCGCCCACGCGATAACACCTCCCACAGCTTCGGGATCGGGACCACCAACGCGTTTGAAATGCACCTCTGGTCGACCGAAAACTACAAATCGGCAGAACTCGTGCTACCCAACGGCGGCACCATCAAGCTCCTCAGGACCTCCTCGGGATCGGGCTATGTCGAAGCGGTGTATAAAACCGTCAAAACGCCGGGGCCGTGGGAGGGTGCGACCCTAGCATGGAGCGCCGCGGACGATGGGTGGATCCTACGCAGACGCGACGGCATGAAGTTCATCTTCGGAGTGTACGCGCCGCTGCAGGCAATCGAAGACCGCAACGGCAACCGCATCACGCTCGTGCGCGAAGGAGGCGACAACGGCCCGATCGTGCAGATCCGCACACCGCACGGGCACTGGATCGACCTCAGCTACGACGGCTCCAACCGCATCACCCAAGCCGTCGACAGCGCCGGCCAGACCGTCAAATACGAATACAACTCCGCCGGCCTGCTTGTGAAAATCACCGACCCCCTCGGTCGCGTCACGCGCTACGCCTACAACTCCGAAAACGACATGACGACCGTCACCGACGCACGCGGCAACGTCCTCATCTCAAACGAATACTACGAAGGCATGGTGACCAAACAGACCCTCGGCGGCCACGATGAATATAGGTTTGAGCGTAGCGGCGAATGGGCTGGCTGCGAATACCCGCATTGCCTTAAATACCCCTACGTCTACGTGGAAACGCCAACCGGATCACGCACCGTCGCGTTCGAACGAGAAACCTGGTGGCCCGTATCGGAAACCATTCGCGGGGGCCTGTCGGGCGGAGGCACACTGGCCGAGCAGCGCAACTACAGGCGTGACAGTAACGGCAACATCACAAGAATCTACGAAGGAGACAAAACCCATGCCTACGGTGAATCCGGAGAAGGGAAATCCGGGTCGATGGGTACCACCGCCCTTACCTACGACGAACTCGGAAACGTGACATCGGCCACGCAGGAAGCCGAATCACCCGCCGCGCTCGCCACGACCCTCGCGTACAACAGCTTCTCCGAGCCCACAAGCATGACCGACCCGCTGGGACAGACCACGACATACGCCTATGACGGCAACGGGAACCTCACCACCGTCACCGACCCGATGGGACGCCAAAGCACCCTCGGCTACGACACCGAAGGCGAACTGACCTCCGTCACCGACCCCGAGGGTAACACCAGCCACTTCGCCTACGAACGAGGCGAGCAGACCAAGAGCACCGACCCACTCGGCCACGAAACATACATCACCTACAACAGCGCAGGTCTGCCCACCAGCATCACCGACCCCGAAGGCAACACAACCGAGCTCGCCTACGACCAAGACAACGAGCTCACAAGCGAAACGAACCCCGCCGGCGAGAAAACCAGCTACACCTACGACAACGACGGCAACCTCACAACCGTCACCGACCCACGCGGACACACACAGACCGCTACCTACAACAACCTGGACGAGCTCACCTCCTTGACCGACGCGCTCAGCCATACAACGAGCTACACCTACGACGAAGTGGGCCGGCTGACGAGCGTGACCGACCCCAAAGGCCAGACCACCAGCTACACCTACGACCCGCTCAACAGGCTGACATCAGCCTCCTTCGGAGCAGTCGAAGGCGGCTCGCCGACGAGCACCATCAACTACGGGTACGGCCTGGAAGGAAACCTCACCTCCGTCGATGACTCCCGCGCCGGGACCTACACGATGAGCTACGACGCAGACCACCGCCTGACCGGCGAAACAGGACCCAACGGCACCGTCGGCTACGCCTACAACCCCGACGGGCAGCGCACCAGCATGCACATCGGCGGGGAAACCGCCGCCAGCTACGCCTACAACAACGACGGACAGCTCACCGGCATCGAAACACCCCACGGAGACGCCTCCTTCGCGTACGACCCCGACGGCAGGACCACACAGACAACGCTCCCCGACGGCGACCTCGAGAACTACTCCTACAACGCCGCCTCCCAGCTGACCGGGATCGACTACCAGAAGCCCGGCGGCGCGCAGATCGGAGACCTGCAGTACGGCCGCGACGCCCTCGGGCGCCTCAGCACACTCTCCGGCAGCCTCGCACGAACCAACCTCCCCGAAACACTCGGCGAAGCCACCTACAACGCTGCGAACGAGCTCACCAGCCTGGAAGGCCACACCCTCACCTACGACACCGACGGGAACCTCACCAACAACGCCACCAGCAGCTACACCTACAACGACCGCGACCAGCTCACCGGCATCACCCAGGGCTCAAACACCTGGAGCTTCGCGTACGACCCCTTCGGGCGACGCACCAGCAAGACCCTCAACGGCACCGAAACCAGCTACCTCTACGACGGCGAAAACGCCGTCAGCGAAACCACCGGCGCCAGCACCGCCCAGCTCCTCAACGGCCCAGGGCTCGACGAACACTTCGCACGCACCACCAGCGCCGCCACCAACTCCTACCTCACCAACGAGCAGAACAGCACCATCGCGCTCGCCAACAGCAGCGGCGAACCCACCACCGAATACACCTACCAGCCCTTTGGCGCCCCCACCACCACCGGCGAAACAAGCACCAACCCCTACCAGTACGCCGGCTACGAAAACGACAGCACCGGCCTCCTCGACGACCACGCCCGCTACTACAACCCCGCGACCACCCAGTTCACAAGCCAAGACCCCACCGGCATGGCCGGCAGCGGCATCAACCTCTACCAGTACGCCGACAGCGACCCGATCGACTACATCGACCCACTCGGCCTCGAAAGCGTCTGGGAAGAAGCAGGCAACGCCATCACCGGCTTCGGCGATACCGTATCCGGCGGCATCACCACCGAAATACGCGGCGCGCTCAACATCGGCCAACCCGACTTTTCGTCCAGTGCCTACGAGGGCGGCGCCGACGCTGGTATCCTCGCAGCCACACTTACACCCGGCGACGAGGAGGCAGCCGCAGCTGATGTGGCGGAGGAGGGACTGGATGGGAGCTTTACGTACTTTCACTCGGGACGAGTCGGGCGCCGTCAATAAATACACCACCTACGGGCCAGCCGATCCACGTGACCCTGAGGATTTCCGACCGACGAGCCGATATGATGGCACTGGAAAGGGGCACTTCAACAAGGTAACGGGCGAACGCGTCGCCACACCGCATGTCCATGATCCGAACACACCTGGCGGGGTACGACCGCCTAACCAGGAAGAGATACCATGAGTGACGAGACGGGGGATCTGTGTTGGCTTGCGGAATGGTATACCGCTCAAACTAACGGCGTCTGGGAGCACGATTACGGCGTCAAGATTGACACACTAGACAACCCCGGATGGGACCTCCGTATCGACGTCACAGATACTGCATTGCAGGCGGCGTCGTTGCCACTAGAGGAGCACGAGAACGGGGACCGCTGGATGCGCATTTGGAAGAACGAGGAGGAGCGCGTCTTCAACGCGGTGGGAGACGCCACGGCGCTGCCAGCGATGATCAGTCGATTCCGGCGTTGGGTAACCGAGAACTCCTGATGACATTCGTACCGCAGAGGCAACAATCCACAGCCGTCCCAGTGGAGGTAGATGATATGACTGTAAGCAGGAACATGGGACTACGGCTAAGAGTTGGGATCGATCTGCTCTCTAGCGATCAGGAAGACGAACAAGACCGGTCGTCGACGGCTATCGTCCGTTGTGTCGTGTTGAACAGGGTGACGATGACGACGTGATTATCGATCTTGTCGAGCTTAGGCTCGAGCGGGAGATCGTGCCCAGTGGTTCAGCTGAAGGGACGCTTGAATTTGCGCGCGACGTCGCAGACTTGGCCATATCGATGCTACCCGTTGGATCTGAGTTCGCGCTCGCAGAGGAAAAACTATTGGCATAGCACGGGTCCTTGAGATCGCTTAGACCCAACCTCCTAGGACAATCAGGATCACCCATGTGCGCGACGACCTATACGATGCGGTGATAACGCCATCACATGGCCAGGTCGAGTGGAAGACGGAAGGACCGATGAGGCTAGATGAGCTTGACAAAAAGCTTTTCGAGTTTGGCTGTCATCAGACGGGATATAGGGGATGCATTCTACGAAGCTGATCCCGACTGGGTTCAGCGGAGTAAACAAGTAGTTGAGGTCTTACAGGGCGGTACCTCTCGCGAAGGGGTAGCGTTATGATCTGGAATCGCTTGACTGCTCCAGAGGATTCAGCGCTTGACCAGTCGGAGAGAGGGATCACACGCCGATCGGCCACGCAGGAAGCCGAATCACCCGCCGCGCTCGCCACGACCCTCGCGTACAACAGCTTCTCCGAGCCCACAAGCATGACCGACCCGCTGGGACAGACCACGACATACGCCTATGACGGCAACGGGAACCTCACCACCGTCACCGACCCGATGGGACGCCAAAGCACCCTCGGCTACGACACCGAAGGCGAACTGACCTCCGTCACCGACCCCGAGGGTAACACCAGCCACTTCGCCTACGAACGAGGCGAGCAGACCAAGAGCACCGACCCACTCGGCCACGAAACATACATCACCTACAACAGCGCAGGTCTGCCCACCAGCATCACCGACCCCGAAGGCAACACAACCGAGCTCGCCTACGACCAAGACAACGAGCTCACAAGCGAAACGAACCCCGCCGGCGAGAAAACCAGCTACACCTACGACAACGACGGCAACCTCACAACCGTCACCGACCCACGCGGACACACACAGACCGCTACCTACAACAACCTGGACGAGCTCACCTCCTTGACCGACGCGCTCAGCCATACAACGAGCTACACCTACGACGAAGTGGGCCGGCTGACGAGCGTGACCGACCCCAAAGGCCAGACCACCAGCTACACCTACGACCCGCTCAACAGGCTGACATCAGCCTCCTTCGGAGCAGTCGAAGGCGGCTCGCCGACGAGCACCATCAACTACGGGTACGGCCTGGAAGGAAACCTCACCTCCGTCGATGACTCCCGCGCCGGGACCTACACGATGAGCTACGACGCAGACCACCGCCTGACCGGCGAAACAGGACCCAACGGCACCGTCGGCTACGCCTACAACCCCGACGGGCAGCGCACCAGCATGCACATCGGCGGGGAAACCGCCGCCAGCTACGCCTACAACAACGACGGACAGCTCACCGGCATCGAAACACCCCACGGAGACGCCTCCTTCGCGTACGACCCCGACGGCAGGACCACACAGACAACGCTCCCCGACGGCGACCTCGAGAACTACTCCTACAACGCCGCCTCCCAGCTGACCGGGATCGACTACCAGAAGCCCGGCGGCGCGCAGATCGGAGACCTGCAGTACGGCCGCGACGCCCTCGGGCGCCTCAGCACACTCTCCGGCAGCCTCGCACGAACCAACCTCCCCGAAACACTCGGCGAAGCCACCTACAACGCTGCGAACGAGCTCACCAGCCTGGAAGGCCACACCCTCACCTACGACACCGACGGGAACCTCACCAACAACGCCACCAGCAGCTACACCTACAACGACCGCGACCAGCTCACCGGCATCACCCAGGGCTCAAACACCTGGAGCTTCGCGTACGACCCCTTCGGGCGACGCACCAGCAAGACCCTCAACGGCACCGAAACCAGCTACCTCTACGACGGCGAAAACGCCGTCAGCGAAACCACCGGCGCCAGCACCGCCCAGCTCCTCAACGGCCCAGGGCTCGACGAACACTTCGCACGCACCACCAGCGCCGGGACGGACTCCTATCTCACCGACGAGCAGGGAAGCACTCTCGCGCTCGCCCCCAGCAGCGGCGAACCCACGACCGAATACACCTACGACCCATTCGGCGCCACCACCACGAGCGGCGCCACGAGCACCAACCCCTACCAGTACACCGGGCTCGAAGACGAAGCCGGTCTGCAATACAACGGCGCCCGCTACTACAACCCCACCACCGCCAGATTCACAAGCCAAGACCCCCTCGGTATGGCCGGCAGCGGCATCAACCTCTACCAGTACGCCGACAGCGACCCGATCGACTACATCGACCCCACCGGCTACGGCGCTATCGAAGACGCAGCGACCGCATTCGTCGCCGCTGTCGACTCCTTCACCGGCGGAGCTACCACCGCCGTACGCGGCGCCCTCGGGATCGGCCAACCCGACTTTTCGTCCAGCGCCTACCAAGCCGGCGCGGGCGTTGGTATCGTCGCCGCAGCACTAACGCCTGGAGACGAGGAGGCAGCCGTCGCTGACGCGGGTGAGGACACGTTGACGATGGATGAGGCAGTCGAGCGGGCTGTCGATCACGCTGGCCCCGAAGGCGTGATGGAGACAACAGGCAATGGTCTCAACTATCAGTTTAGAGGAATGGAGACGGATGATGACGGAAATACAATTGCGCGAATCGGCCGACTCGATGTAAATCCCAGTGATTCTCATGTGGCGCAAAATGGCCTGCACCTGAATCTTGAGACACAAATTAATGGAAATACCGTGAGCAATATCCATATTCCGATCGATCCCGAGACGGTACTATCGGGGGATATGCCATGACTGATATGGAGCTTACGTTGCTGTTCGCTGCCGACAATAGCATGACCTTTATAGGTAACGCTGACGGGCTGGATGCTCTTGGCGCTTGTCTCCTTGAGCCTAACGAGAGCAGCCTGCGGCTGACGCCAAAAGCGACGCCACCGCTCTATGTAGGGGTGGCAAGGGTGATTGATGTTAGAAGTGATGGTCAACCGGGTTTAGAAATCGTTCGCAACGGAGAAGGTGTTGATATCATTGGAGACCCAGCATCCCGCGCGTCCCTCGCGGAAAACCTTACTCGACTTACGGCTGCACCGGCGATGGTCGGTAACCATCTCCACATTGAGTATTATCCAGATCACCCATATATACGAGCCACTTCGGCCCCCGTAATCGTTGAAATGATGCCCCGTGATACTCCATAGCACAATGAAGGGCTATTGCCAATCACTGCGGGGCAACGTGAAGTGATTGGTGCGATATTGATCGATCCGACTATGCATACACCTACGAAGCATCTAGCTGCCTGTCCACACTGTGGGCGCGAGTTCAGCTACGAACGTTTTCATGCTGGGTTTAGCAACCTAGGCTACATGTATTCTGACAAGGACGAGACGGTGGTTACATGGGGCTCGTACAACTCGACATACATACAGATTGTCGCCGGCAAGCACCCCTGGAGACTTAGCGACGAAGAGCGCAAAAAGGTCGAGGTGGCAATGAAGCCCTGTCCCTACGGAGGCCGCTTTTCGTTTGATAACCCACCACTTTGCCCAATGTGTCACGAGAGCGTGGCATTTCTTGTGCCAGGTCAAGAATACTTCATCGTTGCGGGACAGTGGATAGACGGAGATCGTGAGGACGTGTGGCTGGCGTGAACTGGATGGTCATTCGACGTTATGATCTGGAAATCGCTTGACTACTCCAGAGGATTCAGCGCCTGACCAGCCAGGGAGAGGGATCACCCGCCGGGGGGTGCTATCCGGCGCGGTGGCATTCGGGGCCGGGGCGGGCTTGGACCATGTCCTGACGAAGGGTTCGGCGACGACGAGCGGGAGCGCTTCCTCGGAGACCTCAGAGCAGATCGTGCCGTTCTACGGCGCTCATCAGGCGGGGATTGCGACTGCGGCCCAAGACTATCTGCACTTCGCGGCGTTCGATGTCACCAGCGAAGCGGTCGAAGACCTTCGGGAAATCCTTGAGCAGTGGACGGCGGCGGCGGTCGCGCTGACCGCTGGCAGGCCGTACCAGCCTGGGGTTCAAGAACTGGGCAAGCCGCCGGTGGACCCCGGTGAGGCGGTGGGTCTTGGTCCTGCGCGCCTGACGGTCACGGTCGGGTTCGGCCCGAGCCTGTTTGGGTCCCCGGGCGCTGGCAGGTTTGGTCTGGCCGGCCGCAGGCCGGCGTTGCTGAGCGTGCTTCCGCAGTTCCAGGGCGACAGCCTTGAACCTGGGCGCTCGGGAGGTGATCTCTGCGTTCAGGCGTGTGCCGATGATCCCCAGGTCGCCTTCCATGCGGTGCATCTCTTCGAGCGGATCGCCAGTGGCGCGGCGACCCTCCGCTGGTCGCAGCTTGGTTTCGGGCGCACCTCGAGCACAAGCCGGGTGCAGAGCACTCCCAGGAACCTGATGGGCTTCAAGGATGGGACCGACAACATTCGCGCCGAGGACACAGGTGCCATGAACGACTTCGTGTGGGTCCAGGACCGGGACGGGCCGGGGTGGATGACCGGCGGGAGCTATCTGATCGCCAGGCGCATCAGGATCCTCTTCGACGTGTGGGACACCACGAGCCTCGAAGGGCAGCAGCGGACGATCGGTCGCGAGAAGCTCAGCGGCGCGCCACTCGGCGAGACGAGCGAGTATGACCCGGTGGATCTCAACGCTACCGACAGCGACGGCGAACTGGCGATCCCCACCAACGCGCACATCCGCCTCGCCAACCCGCAGCACAACGACGGCCAGCGCATCCTGCGGCGCGGCTACTCCTACTGCGAAGCCACCGAACCGGGCAGTGGCGAGATCGACGCGGGCGTCTTCTTCATCACGTTCCAGCGCAACCCGGTGCGGCAGTTCATCCCGCTCCAACGGCGCCTGGCAGCCTCCGACGCGCTCAACAGGCACACCCTGCACACCTCGAGCGCGATCTTCGCCTGCCCGCCTGGCGTGCAGTCCGGAGGGTTCGTCGGCCAAGAACTCTTCTCGTAATAGACGGACACCAGCCATGGTGATCCAGCGTCCGGGGCCGGACTGCTCGACGGTGTAAGGTCGGGCCGGGTGGCGGACAATGACGTGATGTGAACGACGAACATGAGCGCGAGCGGTTCGAGCGTGTGTTCCGAGGCTGCTACGAGGCCGTGTACGCATACGCGGCTCGCCGCGTCGCACCGGAGGCCGTGCAGGATGTCGTCTCGGAGACGTTCCTGGTCGCGTGGCGACGGTATGCGGAGCTCGAGGGTGAGCCGCTGCCGTGGTTGTACGGGATTGCGCGGCGAGTAGCGGCGAACCAGCTGCGCGGCAGCGCCCGCCGCGAGGCGCTGCGGCGGCGTCTGCACACCGAACGTCCGGTGAGCGAGGCCGGTGAGCTCGGCGCACACGATCCGCGACTCGCCGCCGCGCTGGCGGCGCTGGGAGAGCGCGACCGCGAGGCGCTGAGGCTCGTCGCGTGGGAGGGGCTCGACCACCGTGACGCGGCTACCACGATGGGCTGCAGCACCGGCGCGTTCGCGGTGCGCGTGCACCGCGCCCGGCGCAGGCTCGCGCGTGCGCTTGCGAGCGAGGAGACGAGCTTGATCGAGATCCCCCAGGAAGCGAGGTCACCGCTGTGAGGCCCAGGACAGATGACTTGGTGGCGCGACTCGCCGCCGCCGACCCGGCGCGGCAGCTGGGCGTCGACAGCTCGGCGCGTGAGGAGCTGTGGCTGCGGATCCTCACGGAGGAGTCCCCGCTTGCCGCGGTGCCTGCGCGTCCCCGACGGCGCGTGCGCGTCCGTCCGCTCGTGCTCGTCGTCCCGCTGCTTCTGGCGGTGGCAGCCGGGGCGCTCGCGGCGGGCGGTGTGATCCGGTTTGGCGCACCCGCGGGTCAGCCCCCGGGGTACTCCCACTCTTCGCGCTCGGGGCTCGGGGAGCTCACACGGGGGACGGTGCGGCTGCTGGCGATCTCCACGCCGGACCCGGTCGGGGGACCGGCGTGGGGCATGCGTGTGTTCAGCACGACCCGCGGCGTTGGCTGCATCCAGGTCGGCCGTCTGGTCGACGGCCGCCTCGGCGCGCTCGGGCAGGACGGCGCGTTTCATGACGACGGGCTCTTCCACGAACTGGGCGCGTCGACGTTCGCCCCGTTCTACAACTGCGCGACGCTCGACGCGAACCGCCGGCTCTTCACCAACGTGGCGGTGGGCGACGAGCCCGCCAGCGGGTGGGGGTTCGTGGGCCGCTACGCCCACGGAGGCTGCGTACCTGCCACGAGCTCGCCGGCGGAACGTGCGGGCGCACCGACGATCTGCCCGCAGGGCGACGAGCGCAACCTCTACTACGGGCTGCTCGGCCCCGACGCGTCGAGCGTCACCTACGTGCTCGCCGGCCAGTCTCACACCGTCCCCACGGTCGGCCCTGAGGGCGCGTACCTGATCGTCACGAAGGCCGCCCCGAAGCAGCTGTTCGACTTCACCGACGGCGGAACCAACGACGTGGTGCCGGTCGACGGCCCGATCACCGCCCTGCACTACCGCGACGGCACGACCTGTCACCTGACCTCGCGCAGCTGGATCGGCGGAGCGGACGCGTGCACGCCGACCCTGAAGGTGCCGGTCGGCTACGTGCCTCCGAAGCGAACCGTGTACACGAGCGCGCAGGTCGCGGCACCCCTGCGGGTCCGGCTCCTCCACGCCACCCGGGGCGGGTACGAGATCACCGTCAGCTTCACCTCGCGTGTGGCCATCACCCACGCTCGCAGCAAGTACCTGTTCCAGTGGCACGAGCCAAACATGCCCCCACAGGTCAACGCCTACCACTTCACCGACAGCGACATCGCCGCAGGCCAGACCGTGAGCATGAACATCGGCCTATACGGCCCCCCGTTGACCGCCGGCGCCACCCGCGGAACCGTCACCTTCAAGGAAACCAACCTCCCCAGCGAAGAAGAAGAACCCGGCCTGCTCGTCGGGCGTTTCGCGGTCCGCGTCCCCTGAGCGACCTCAGTGCAGCAGGTGTTCGAGGACGTTGCCGACTTCGTGCACAACGGTCCCAACCAGCGAGCCCGACTGTTCACCGCTCGAGCCGCCTGAAGGTTCAGATCCACTCGAAGATTCCGAGTCGCTCGAGGATTCCGAGCCGCTCGAAGCGCCCTGGCTGCCGGAGGAGCCTTCCGCCCCGCCCGAGCCGGAGCCAGAACCCGAGCCGGACTGACCGCCGCCGGGGGCGGCCCCGCTCCCTTCCCCGGAGCCCTGCGGCGGGGAACCACTCCCTCCCGCCCCGCTACCGGAGCCGCTGCCCGCGGCCGAGCCCACGGGTTCGCCGGTCTGCCCCGCGCCCGATCCTCCACTCTGCCCCGAGTCCCCGCTCTGCCCCGACCCACTACCCGGACTACCCTGGCCGAGGCTGCTGGGCGTCGAGCTCTGCACTGTCACTTCGGACCGCGGCGCACCTGGACCTGAGCCGCCACGCGGCTGCGCGGGAGTCCCCGCCCGCCCGCCACCTCGGGGGGCGCTCACCGCGACGGAGCGGCCCGCGCGGGGGGTTTGAAGGGCGGTGCCGGACGCGCCACCGTGCCCAAGCCCACTCCTACGGGCCACGCGGTGCGAGGACGAACCGGCGGACGCGGACTCGTTTTGCTCGAGCCCCACGCCGGCCGGCGCCGGGGAGGAGCCCCCGACGCCCGCACCTCCGGAGACGCTCACCACGCTTTGCCCGTGCCGCTCGCGGTGGTGCGTGGACCCACTCAGATGGACGACCGCCGCACCGGTGAGCACCGTGCCGGCGGTGAGCGCCACGACTCCGCCCTTCAACAGCAACCCGCCGAATCCCACCGTCACGCCACCCCCAGCGAGCTCGGCAACCCGTTCAGGCGCGGGCCCGCCCTGGTCGGCTCGACCAGCCATCCAGCTGAGCAGCGGGGGCGGGGTGAGCGCGGTGACTGCCGTGCGCAACGTCGTACGCGCCCTGTACAGCAGCCCACGGACCGCGCCGTGGCTGATGCCGAGGTCGCTGGCGACCTGCTCGTGGCTGTGCCCCGCGACGGCGGTGCGCACGATCACCTCGCGCTGCAGCGGGGGCAGCGCCGCAACCTCGGCGAGCGCCTCCCGCGTGGTCAGTCCGAGGTCGAGGCCGGACTCCCCGGCCGCCGAGGAGCCGAGCCGGTCGGCCGGGTCCGCGAGCGGCTCGCCGTCGTGCGCGGCGTCGCGTACGACGTTGGCGGCGGTGTTGTGGACCACCCGGTACAGCCACGCTTTGAGGTCACGGACCTCCGCGCCCTCCCGCACGGCGATCCACGTCTTCAGCAGCGCGAGTTGAACGACGTCCTCGGTGCGGGCCTCGGGGAGCAGGCGCCGGCAGTAGCTCAACAGCGGCCTGCGGTAACGCTGCACAAGCGCCTCGAACGCACGCTCGTGCCCCTCGCGCACGAGCGCGAGCAGCCGCTCATCCGACTGGGTCGCCAGCAGGCGGGTGGGGATTCCTGGGCTCATCGCTTGTACGGGCGCCGTGGTGGCCCGGGGTCCCTGGCGGACCCCGCGACGGCCGAGCGCCCAACCATCCTTACGACACGTTAGACACGAACCACCTTAAGACTTCACGCAACTGGACGAAAAGGCGTGGGTCGAACCTCCACCCACGCGACTCATCCGAACTTTTTCCTCCCCGTCAGAGGCCCTCTCGCAGGCTCGTAGAGGCCGCGGCCACGGACAGCTCGGGGCGGCCCGCCAGGATGGGCCGCCCCGAAGCTATGTCCCGCCCCGTGGGGAGGGGCGCTTTTGCACGAGACCGGATCTGCCGACGGAAGGATGGAGCACCATCGCAGGTTCCGGGAGCGGAATCCTCGCGCGATCTGTTGGTCCTTATGGACGCCCTATAGAGACACGACTCCCCCGCAAACATCACGCGCTCCTCACAAAACCTCGCGCGGCTCCCGCAACACGCCGAGGACGGCCAGTGCCAAACCCGACCACCACGCACCGCAACGATCGCCGACCGACCGGGTTATTAGGGCGAGGTAAAGAGAGCCGTACGAGAAAGCCCGGGGCGTGGCGGGAAGCCCCGGCCGACATCACCCAACCCTGCACTGAGGAGGAACACACATGCGCTTGAAAAGGAGCATCACGGCAGCGTGCGCAGTTGCAGTCGCGTCGGCGGTCATGTCGCTTGCACTGCTCGCAACGGAGGCGTCCGCGTTCAGACATCCGAGTCCTGGCGGCCGCTGCCGCGTCGGCATGGTGGTCGCTCCCCGGCGGATCACGGTGGGCGAACCGGTCACGATCTTCGGTCGGCTGGTGTGCCGCCGCCGCGTGAACGCGGCCGGTCAGGTCGTGCAGCTCTTCCAGTACATCCCGGGGACTCCGGGGTTCAGCTACGTAGAGAGCACCACCACTGACGCGCAGGGCTACTACCAGTTCCAGAACGCCGGCGGGGTGGTTGAAACCAATCGCCTCTGGCACGTGCGCTCCCACGGAGTCGAGAGTGCCGACAGGGGGGTGCGGGTCGCCGCTCAGGTGACACTGAACGGGCCGCCGGAAGGCACCCAGATCCTCACGGGCGTCGCCAACCGGGTCACGTTCACCGGCACCGTCACTCCGGCGGACGTCGGGGCGCGGGTGGTGCTGCAGCGCCAGAACGCGCTCACCGGTAACGAATGGCACCGGATCGACTCAGGGGTCGTGGAAGCGGGGGGCGGTTACTCCATCACCCACACCTTCATCGTCCCCGGCGACGCCAATCTCCGTGTGCTGGTGCGCAGCCAGGGACGCAACGTCGCCAGCCCCTCGGACGTGCTCACCTACGAGATTTCCCAGACTCAGAACCCAGCGCTGACGATCAACGCCTCGGCGGACCCGATCGTCTACGGGCAGTCGGTGACGATCGGCGGCGTGCTTGCGGGCGAGACCGGCACGGTCACCCTGGAAGCGCGCACGGTCCACCAGCGCGGGTGGGTGCAGGTCGCCCAGGTCGCAACCACCAGCACCGGCGCGTACACGTTCCCGCCGCAGACGCCGGTCAACAGCACCTTCTACCGGGTCAAGTCCAGTGGCGCCCCACCGTGCCCACCGGGTGCGGCGTGCCCTGCGTTGCTGGTGATCAGCAGGTCGGCCGTGCTGTACGAGGGAGTCAGGTACGTGCTCACCGCCGAGGTGTCCGCCACCACGGTCCTGGAGGGACAGACGCTCACGTTCACCGGCAGCGTCGCCCCGACCCCGAGCCGACCGGGCCACGTGATCTACCTGGAGCGCCAGAGCCCCACAACCCATGAATTCCACGTCGTGCAGGTGAGCACGCTCACCCCGGAATCGACGTTCTCGATCCCCTACCAGGTGTACAGCACCGGGACCGACGTCTTCCGCGTCCACATCCCCGGCGGCCCCGACAACGGGGGTGCGGTGAGCCAGCCGTTCACGATCCAGGTGAACCCGGCGCCGGCAGGGACGCTGATGCCGGAAGCCCCGAGCAACTCCTCGGGGCCCGCGGAAGGGTCCACGTCGCCCTCCGAAGGGGAACGGGAAGGCGAAGAACGCACCGGCGAAGGCGAACGGGAAGCGCCTCCTCACAGAGAACACCACCGCCGGTAGCGAGCCCGCGCACCGGGTCACGCCGAGGCCGTCCCTACGGTGGCGGTCTCGGTCGTTCCGGGGTCAGCCTCGGTCTGCGGAGCGATCTCGGTACCGGGACGACCGCAGTCCCACGGAGGGGGCGAGCTGGCCCCCGGGGCCCGACCTCAGCCGCTACGCCGCGACCGCGCGCGACCGCAGGTGCGCGCCGACCTTGCGCTTGACCCGCTGCAGGGCATTGTCCACGGTCTTCGTGTCGCAGGCAAGCCGCGCGCCGACCTGCTCGTAGGAGCAGCCGTCCAGGTAGAGCGAGAGCACACGGCTCTCGAGCTCTGAGAGGGCCGTGGAGAGGCAGCCCACCAGCGAGCGCAGCTCCTCGGAGGAGATCACCTGGTTGGCGGGGTCGTGCACGGAGGGGCCGGGGAGCATCTGGTCGAGCGTGGGGGCGTCTTCGCCGCTTGCGGCGGGCGTCGAGGAGAACGAGACGTACTGGTTCAGGGGGGTGTGCTTGTTGCGGGTCGCGGTCTTCACCGCGGTGATGATCTGGCGGGTGATGCACAGCTCGGCGAAGTTGCGGAAGCTCGACTCGCGGTCGGTGCGAAAGTCGCGGATCGCCTTGTAGAGGCCAACGAGGCCCTCCTGGATGAGGTCGTCAGAGTCCCCCCCGGCGAGAAAGTAGGAGGAGGCCTTCAGACGCACGAAGCCGTGGTAGCGGCGCACCAGCCGCTCGTACGCGGTGCGGTCTCCCTGCTTGGCCAGGGCGATCAGAAAACCGTCATCGACCTTGACCTCAGAGTGAGGGTTACTGGAGATACGTGCCACGAGCAGGTCCTTTCTCGGACTGCGAGCAGCCCGGATCGCTCAGTGGCGCACTCCTCCCCTGGCGCCAAAGCTATGTGAAATCGACTAGGGTCAAGCTTAGGTTAAGCGTTACGGACGCGAGGTTCGCACAGTCAGGGAGCGTTGTCAAGGGCACGGCTGCGACTTTGCAAGATCTCGTACAGGAGCGCCGCCGCCGCCGCGGACACCCCCAGCGACTCGACCTGCCCCAGCAGCGGCAGCGAGACAAGCTGATCGCACGTCCCCGCCACCCGCGGGCGCAGACCGTGACCCTCGCTGCCGAGCACCAGCACCACCCCGCCACGGTAGTCGGGGCGGTCGTAGGGCACCGTGGCGTCGGCGCTTGCCCCATAGCTCCAACACCCCGCCTTCTGCGCCGCGCCGAGGAAGTCGGCGAGGTTGCGTACCCGCGCCACCCGCAGGTGCTCGACCGCGCCCGCGGAGGCCTTGCAGACCGCGGGCGTGACCTCGGCGGCGCGCCGTTCGGGAATCACGACCCCTGTGGCCCCCGCGCACTCCGCGGTGCGGCAGATCGAGCCGAGGTTCTGAGGGTCCTGCACCTGGTCGAGCGCCACGATCAGCGGGTCCGGCTCGCCGAGCAGCTCATCGGCGGATACGTAGGGGTAGCCGCCGGCCTCTGCGCAGACCCCCTGGTGGGCTGCTGAGCCGCAGCGCCCCTCGATCTCCTCCACCGTAGCCTTGCGGACCGCCACCCCCTCAAGCCACGGCTCGCGGGTGGCGCCCCCGGAGACCCACACCTCACCGACCGTGTGCGCCCGGCGACCGCGAAGCGCCTCCCGCACGGGGTTGCGGCCGTAGAGGATCACCGTGGCAGCAACTCGAAGCCGGCGGGCCCGTCGCGGACCTCCCAGCCGGCGGCGGCGATCTCGTCACGCAGGCGGTCGGCAGCTTGAAAGTCGCGCTCCGCCCGTGCCCGCTCACGCTGGGCCGCCAGGGCCTCCACGTCGGCTGGCGCTTCAGCGGGCGCGCTCAACAAGCTCTCCAACCCCAAGACACCGAGCATCTCGCGCAGGTGGGCGTCACCTTTGATCTCGATCGCGGAGTGCGTCGCCTCGCGAAGCCATTCGTTGAGGTAGGCAAGCGCTTCGGGCGTGTTGAAGTCGTTGGCAAGGGCCTCGAAGAAGCGGTCGCGCAGCTCATCAAGAGCACCGTCCGAATCGCCTGGGGAGAGCCGGCGTCCCGCCTCTCGAATGCGGCTGACGTTGGCCGTCGCCTGCTCGAGCGCCGCCTCTGAAAACGCCAAGGGCTGACGGTAGTGCCCGGAAACGAGGTACATGACGACAGCGTCGCGTCCGTACCGTTCCACGACCTCGTGCAACGGGGCGATGTTGCCCACGGACTTGGCCATCTTCTCCCCGGTGAACTGGATCATGCCGTTGTGCATCCAAATCCGCGCCAACTCCCTGCCACGGGCAGCGCGGGTCTGAGCGGCCTCGTTCTCGTGGTGGGGGAACAGTAGATCTGAGCCACCCCCGTGGATGTCGAAGCCGACATCCAGGCTGGACTCCGCCATCGCCGAGCACTCGATGTGCCAGCCCGGTCGTCCCGGACCCCAGGGCGACGGCCAGAAGGTGTCCTCGCCCTCCTTGTGAGCCTTCCACAAAGCGAAGTCAAGCGGGTCCTGCTTGCGGTCCGAGCCCTCCACGGGCTCGCCCTGGTCCATATCCTCCAGGCGGCGGTGGGAGAGCGAGCCGTAATCGGGGTCGGAGCGCACACGAAAGAACACGTCGCCGCCACTCTCGTAGGCGTGGTCCCGCTCGATCAGAGCCTCGATGTAGGCGACGATCGGACCCATCGTCTCAGAGGCCAAGGGCTCCTCGTTCGGGCGGCCCAGCTCCAGAGCGTCAGTGTCGGCGATGTACGCCGCCGTCATCTCCCGCGCGAGCTGCTCGCTCGGCACGCCGGCGGCGCGAGCCGCGTCGTAGATCTTGTCGTTGACGTCGGTGACGTTCACCACGAGCTTTACGTCATGTCCCTCATGCGCCAAGAAGCGCGCCAGCAGACTGAAGATCACAAAGGGCCGCGCGTTGCCGATGTGGATGCGGCTGTACACAGTAGGGCCACATGCGTATAT
Source organism: uncultured Solirubrobacterales bacterium (assembly GCA_963701215.1). Lineage (GTDB taxonomy): Bacteria > Actinomycetota > Thermoleophilia > Solirubrobacterales > Solirubrobacteraceae > Palsa-744. Next base: position 631,225 of record OY969580.1, on the reverse strand, counting down.
CCCAACCCGGCCAGGGTCACGCGGGCGCAGCGGCAGCACCTCTCCAGTGCGGGTGTCGTGTAGGTGGATCTGGCGCATGGTTGTAGACACTAACTTCCTAGGACGTTCGCTGAGCAAGCGAGGCAAGGACACGGTGAGCGAGGTGTGCTTGGCACACGAGCGATCGAGGACGCCGACCGATCAAAGATCGGCCAGCACAGCTCAGCGGGCGTCCTAGCGGTTGCGCAAGCTGGCCACCGCCAACGCTGCGACGCCCTCGCCACGTCCGATAAAACCCATACCCTCGCCGGTGGTGGCCTTCACGTTGACCCGCGTGGGCGACAGACCCAGCACCCGAGCGAGGCGCTCGCGGATCGCCTGCCGGTGGGGAGCAAGCCGGGGTGCTTCCAGTACCACCGTGCAGTCGACGTTCACCACTTCGAGGCCCGCCGCGATCACGGTCGTGAGCACTGTTTCCAGCAACACCAGCGAGTCGGCGTCGCGGTAGCGCTCATCCGTGTCGGGGAAGTGCTCGCCGATGTCGCCAAGGCCCGCGGCCCCGAGCAGCGCGTCGATCACCGCGTGGGTCAACACGTCCGCGTCGGAGTGGCCCTCGAGGCCGAGCTCGTGGGGGATCTCTACGCCCCCGAGGATCAGCCGGCGGCCGACGACGAGGCGGTGGCAGTCGTAGCCGATCCCGCAGAGGCTCATCGGACGACGGGTGGGTGGGATTCGATTCGCTCCAGGCGCCGCGCGCGGTGCTCGAACACGCACAGTTCGCCGACGCCAAGCTGCTCCAAGAGCTCAAGTGCCTGGTCGTAGTTCGCGCCCACATCCTCCGGGCGGTGAGCGTCTGAGGAGAGCGCAACTGGCGCACCGGCTTCCACGCACATCTGAAGGAACGCCGGCGCCGGATAGACCTCCTGTGCGCGCTTGCGCAGCCCCGCGGTGGAGACCTCGACAGCGACCCCCGACTCCGCAATGCCCTCGAGCGCGAGCTCGTAGTAGCGGCGCAGGTCCCCATCGGGCCGCGGGCGGTCCGGGCCCCACACCTTCACGAGGTCGGGGTGCGCGAGGATGTCGAACAGGCCGCTGCGCGCGGCCTCCCCCAGCGTCTCGAAGTAGCGCCGCCAGATCTGCTCCGCGGAGCGGCCCCCGGTCCACACGTCGTACTCCTCCTGGTCGACCGCGGCGTCGCGCAGGAAGTGCACCGAGCCCACCACGTAGTCGAAGTCGCGCGCCTCGAGCAGATTCGCCGTCCGGTCCTCCGCGCCCGGCACGAAGTCCGCCTCGAGCCCCAGCCGCAGGTCCGTCTCCTCGCGTACGAACCGGCAGTAGTCGTCGAGGTCGTCGATTGCCTGCTCCTCCCAAAACGGGTGCTGCCAAACCTCGAGCGCCTGGCGGAAGCGGTGGATGTGCTCGGAGACCCCAAGCTCCGCGATCCCGCGCTCGCGAGCGACCTCGCGGTAGCGCTCCACGTTGGCCGGTGTGAAGTACGCGGCCGCGGTGGCTTCAAGGTCATCAGGACGCAGGTGGAGGTGGTAGTCGGTGAGCACAGGGCGCGATTCAAGCAGGAAGCGCTTGGGCGGGTGCAGCGGTCGGCTCAGACCCCGCCGCGACCGAGTAGCAACTCCGCCAGCGCGAGGTCCAGCGGGGTGGTCACCTTGAGGTTCTCGCGGGGCGAATCCACCACAACGACCCGGCCGCCCACGCGCTCCACGAGCCAGGCGTCGTCGGTCGCCTGCGCCAGCACCTCCGCCGACACGTCAAGCGCCTGCTTCAGCGCGGCACGCCGAAAGACCTGCGGAGTCTGCACCGCCCAAAGGCCCGCGCGGTCGAGCGTCTCCAGAACGGCGCCGCCCGCGCCGACCCGCTTGACGGTGTCGGTCACCGGAGCGGCCGCGATCGCCGCGTCGACCCCCTCCCCGAGTGCCGCCGCGAGCACCCGCTCGGCGAGCTGCGGCGTGAGCAGAGGACGCGCGGCGTCGTGCACAAGCACCGGGTCCCCCGACCTCGCCGCGGCCAGCGCGAGGCGCACGGACTCCGAGCGCACCGCGCCCCCGCGGACCCCAACCGTACCCTCGGGCGCGCTCACACCCACCGGCAGCGCCACCACGATCCGCTCGATCGCCGGTACAGCACGAAGGGCGTCGACGCTCCACTGCACCAACGAACGCCCGGCGAGCGCGGCGAGCGCCTTGGGACCGTCCGCCCCCAGGCGCTCGCCGCGACCGGCGGCTACGATCAGCGCGACCGCCAAGCCCTGCTACTCGGCCAGCGCCAGCCGGGAGGAAGCCGAGTTGGCGAGCAGGTCGTCGAGGTACTCTTCGGCCTCGTCCTCGTCCTTGTCGAGCGCGTACATCAACTCCGAGGCGAGGATCTTCTTGGCGCGCGTGAACATCTGCTTCTCGCCGGTGGAGAGCCCCTTTTCGGACTCGCGCAGCGCGAGGTTGCGCACAACCTCGGCGAGCTCGTAGATGTCGCCGGTCTTGATCTTGTCGCGGTTGTGCTTGAACCGGCGGTTCCAGTTCTTGGGCATGTCGGAGACTTCGTCCTGGAGCACGTCCAGCACCTTCTTGACGGTCTCCTCGTCGATCACCCGGCGCAGGCCGGCGAGGCCGGCGTTTTCGGTGGGGACCTTGACCGTCATGTCGTTGTGGAGGATCTTGATCGTGAGGTACTCGCGGCATTCGCCCAGCACCTCCATCTCCTCCTTCTTGAGGACCTTGCCCGCACCGTGGTGGGGGTAGACCACGTGGTCGCCCAACTCGAACTCGATGCACTCGCATTCGGTGACGATCTGGAGGTCCTCGATCGGCTCTGCTTCGATTGCCTGGGGAATGGGAATGGTTCTCTCCTTTTAGTGGGTCCGCCGCGCGGCGGTCTTGACGTCAGAGCGCAAGCTGAAAGCCACCGAGCTCCAGCTCACGTCTGCAGGTAGCGGTCCACGAGGTTGATCTCCTGCAAACGCCGAAGGCCCTCGCGGATGTCCTTGGCGCGTATCTCCCCCACCCCCTCAATCGCCTCTAGCTCGGCGTCGGTGGCCGCCAACAACTCGTCGAGGCCTCCGAACTCCTTGATGATCTCGCTCACCACCAGCTTCGGCAGACGGGGGATGCGCCCCAGGGTGCGGTAGCCGCGTGGCGAGACGGGGTAGTCAAGCGTGTTGAGCTTGCGGTCGTATTCGAGCAGCTCCGCCAGGCGCCCGAAGTCGAGCAGGTCCTGGTGGCCGAGCCGCCCCATCTCCTCCAGCGACGAGGCGAACGCCTCGTCGGAGTAGCTGGCCAGGTAGTCTTGCACGAGCGTCGCCTTTTCTGAGGCGGTGCCGACCATCGTCTCCTCGAGCTGCATCTCGATCAGGCGCCCCTCGGTGCCGAGCTCGACGATGTAGCGCTCGATCTCCACGGCCATGCGCGTAACGAGCTCCGCGCGCTGGAGGACCGTGAGCACGTCGTGCAGGGTGACCCCGCCCTCGAACTCCAGGGCGGTGAGCCGCGTGGAGACCTGGTCGAGGCGGGTGCGGTACTTCTCGAGCGTCGCGAGCGCCTGGTTGGCCTTGGCGAGCACCACCGGGATGTCCTGCAGGATGCACTTGGTGCCGTCCACGTACAGCGAGACCACCTCGCGGCGCTGGGAGATCGCGATTACGAGCGCCTCGGTCTGCTTGGAGATGCGCTCCGCGGTGCGGTGGCGGGTGCCGGTCTCGAGCGTGAGGATCGTGGGGTCCGGCATCAGCTGGACGTTGGCCAGCGCGATCTTGGTGGAGTTGGCGTTGAGGATGATTGCCCCGTCCATCTTCGCCACCTGGTAGAGCAGCGCCGGCGAGTAGTCGATGTCGAGCTTGATGCCGCCCGAGAACAGGAAGCTGAGCTCCTCGGGCTCGCCAATCACGATCAGCCCCCCGGTGCGGGCGTGGAGGATGTTCTCCATTCCCTCCCGCAGCGCCGTTCCCGGCGCCACCATCTCCAGCGCCTTCACCAAGCCGGGCTCCGGGCGAGCTTCGGTATCGAAATCTTCGCCGGATCGTGGAGCCACGGGAGGATATTTTACGGCATTTACAAGGGATTTAGCGCCTCCCCACCCGGGTTCCTGAGGGTGGAACACACTCGCGAGCCCACCGCAGGTCCACCCGCTCCAAACTAAACTCCACAAATCCTGTCTGGCGGAACCCGGAGACGACCGACGCTACGCCGCCACCCTCGCTGGGTGGCGCGACTCCCGCGGCAGTACCCGGGCTAGCGCCTCGCGCAGCGTGCCGACCTCGCACGCCCCCGACCCACTGCCCGTGGGGGCCACGACTTCGGTTAGCCCATGGCGAGCGGCCTCCTGCAGACGGCGCTCGGGGTGGCCGACCCAGCGCAGCTCGCCCGTCAGGCCAAGCTCCCCGAAGCACGCGCAGGGGACGGGTGGGTGGGCTCCTCGACTCGCGCCGGAGAGGCCGGTCGCCGGCACACCCCGGCTCGCCGAGGCGACCGCGAGGGCGACGGCGAGGTCAACCCCGGGCTCGTCTACTCGCACGCCTCCAACCACGTTGACGAACACGTCGGCCCCGCCGGTCCCCATGCGGCCGTGGCGAGCGAGGATCGCGAGCACCAGCGCGAGGCGGTTGCGGTCGAGGCCCGAAGCGACCCGCCGGGGCTGCTCGAGCTCTGAGGGCGCCACCAGCGCCTGGACCTCGACGAGCAGCGGCCGCGATCCCTCCATCGCAGCCAGCATCACGCTGCCGGGAGCGCGCGTGGCCTGCGCCACGAAGCGCGCGGAAGCATCCAGCACCTCCACCAGCCCGCCCTGGCGCATCTCGAACAGCCCCGTCTCGTTGGTAGAGCCGAAACGGTTCTTCAGCGCGCGCAGCTCGCGGTAGGGGCGCTCGCGCTCGCCTTCGAACTGGAGCACACAGTCCACCACGTGCTCGAGCACCCGTGGGCCTGCGAGCGCGCCATCCTTGGTGACGTGCCCCACAAGGATCGTCGCAATGCCGCGCGCCTTGGCAAGCTCCATCACGCGCACCGCGACCTCGCGCACCTGGCCTACCGACCCGGGCGCGGAGGAGAGCTCGGCCGCGTGGAGCGTCTGCACGGAGTCGATCACGCACACCTCCGGAGCGTGCGAGCCAAGCACGTCGAGCACCGCGTCGAGGTCGGTCTCTGCAACGATCGGCACCGCCAGCGCGCCGGGGCCGAGACGCTCTGCGCGCAACCGCACCTGCTCGGGGGACTCCTCGGCGGAGACGTACAGCGTGCGGTGGCCCAACCCCGCGAGGTGCCCGAGCACCATGTTGGTGAGCGTCGACTTGCCGATCCCCGGCGCCCCACCGAGCAGCACCAGCGAACCGGGCACTAGGCCCCCGCCAAGCACCCGGTCAAGCTCGCTAATGCCCGTGGGCAGGCGCGCCACGGGCGCCGCGCCGACCTCCGCCAGCGGACGCGGAGCTGGCCGATCTCCAGACTGCCGGGAGCGGGCGTCACCGCCCCGGGGAAGCTCCTCCACAAGCGTGTTCCACGCCCCACAGCCGGGGCACTGCCCGTGCCACTTGGCTGAGGAGAAGCCGCACTCAGAGCAGACGTGGACGGAGGGGGCGCGAGGCACCCTCGCAGACTACGGCGCGGCGGGGACGGCTCTCATCAAAAAGCGAGGGGCCCGGGCCGATCGAGGAAGAGGGACCCGACCGAAGCCGGGAGACACGCGCCTTTGGCGCTGGCCGATTCGGGGATGCGAGCGGAGCGAGTGTCACCCTAATCGGTCCCCGTTTCGGCCAGCCGGCCTCCGGCCGACTGCGCCACCCTCTCAGTCGTCCGCGGCGTCCACGGGCCCGTCGGGCTCGGCGGGGTGCGTCTCCCCCTCGCCGTCGCCAACCCCATCAGGGAGGCCATCGTCATCCCCGGCGGGCAACTCCCCCGCGGCCCCTTCGGCGCCGACGGCGACGGGGGTCTTCTGCTTCTTGGGCTTGACGATCGTGAGGCGCACCTCGCCGTCCTCGCCTTCAGCGGCGGGGTTGACCACGACGGTGGCGCCAGGCACGACCTGCTCGCGCAGCACGAAGTCCGCGAGCGGGTCCTCGATGTAGCGCTGGATCGCGCGGCGCAGCGGACGGGCGCCCATCGCGGGGTCCCAGCCCTTCTCGACTAGCAGTTCCTTGGCGGGGTCTGTCAGCTCGAGCTGCAGCTCGCGTTCGGCCATCGTCTCGCGGATGCGCAGCAGCAGCAGCTCGACGATCTGCTTGATTTCCTCCCGCTGCAGCTTGTGGAAGACGATCACGTCGTCGATGCGGTTGAGGAACTCGGGCCGGAACACCTTCTTGAGCTCGCCCATGATGCGGTTCTTCATGTCGTCGTAGGTGATGCCCGTCTCGTCGTCGGAGACCGCGAAGCCCAGCGGCGTGTTGCGCGCGATCTCGGCGGCGCCGATGTTGGAGGTCATGATTACGATCGCGTGGCGGAAGTCCACGGTGCGCCCCTGCGCGTCGGTGAGCCGCCCGTCCTCGAGGATCTGCAGCAAGATGTTGAAGACGTCGGGGTGGGCCTTCTCGATCTCGTCGAGCAGCAGCACGCAGTAGGGCTTGCGTCGCACAGCCTCGGTGAGCTGCCCGCCCTCGTCGTAGCCGATGTATCCGGGGGGCGAGCCGACCAGGCGCGAGACGGCGTGCTTCTCCATGTACTCAGACATATCGATGCGCACCATCGAGTCCTCGTCGCCGAACAGGAACTCCGCGAGCGTGCGCGCGAGCTCGGTCTTGCCCACGCCGGAGGGGCCGAGGAAGATGAACGAGCCGGTGGGCCGCTTGGGGTCCTTCAGCCCCGCGCGCGAGCGGCGGATCGCCTTGGAGATGACCTCGATCGCGGGGTGCTGGCCGATCACGCGCTTGTGCAGTTCCTCCTCCATGCGCATCAGCTTCTGCGTCTCGGCCTCGGTCAGCTTGAACACGGGGATGCCGGTCCACATCGAGACGATTTCGGCGATCTCCTCTTCGCCGATCGCCGGCCGCTCGTGGGTCTCGCCGGCTTCCCACTCTTCCTCGAGCTCGCGCTTGCGGTGGGTGAACTTGCGCTCCTTGTCGCGCAGCGCGGCGGCCTTCTCGAACTCCTGGGCCTCGATCGCGGCCTCCTTCTCGCGCCGCGTGGACTCGATCTGCTCCTCGAGCTCGCGGTTGGCGGGCGGGGAGGTCATCGACTTGATGCGCATCCGCGAGGCCGCCTCGTCGATCAGGTCGATCGCCTTGTCGGGTAGGAAGCGGTCGGAGATGTAGCGGTCGGCCAGTTCGGCCGCGCCGCGCAGCGCGTCGTCGGTGATCTGCACCTTGTGGTGGGCCTCGTAGCGGTCGCGCAGGCCCTTGAGGATCTCGACGGTCTGGTCGATCGAGGGCTCCTCCACGCGGATCTGCTGGAAGCGGCGCTCCAGGGCGGAGTCGCGCTCCAGGTACTTGCGGTACTCGTCCAGGGTGGTCGCGCCGATCGTCTGCAGCTCACCGCGCGCGAGCGCGGGCTTGAGGATCGAGGCGGCGTCGATCGCACCCTCGGCGGCACCGGCGCCGACGAGGTTGTGCAGCTCGTCGATGAACAGGATGATGTCCCCGCGCTGGGTGATCTCCTTCATCACCTTCTTCAGGCGCTCCTCGAACTCCCCCCGGTACTTCGAGCCAGCGACCAACGCCGCGAGGTCGAGGGTGTAGATCTGCTTGTTCTTGAGCAGCTCGGGCACGTCGGCGTTGGTGATGCGCTGCGCAAGGCCCTCGACCACGGCGGTCTTGCCGACGCCGGGCTCGCCGATCAACACGGGGTTGTTCTTGGTGCGCCGCGAGAGGATCTGCATGATGCGCTCGATCTCCGTCTCGCGCCCCACGCAGGGGTCGAGCTTGCCTTCGGAGGCGAGCTTCGTGAGGTTGCGACCGAACTGGTCGAGCAGCTTCGAGGACTTCTTGCCTTCGGCGGGGCCGCCGCCCGCGCCCGCGCCAGCACCCGGCGCTCCCGCGCCCTGGCCCTGGCGGCGCCCGGAGGGGCCGGAGAGCATCCGGATGACCTCGTTGCGGATCTTCTCGGAGTCGGCGTCGAAGTCGAGCAGGATGCGCGCGGCGACGCCCTCGTTCTCGCGCACCAGCCCAAGCAGGATGTGCTCGGTGCCGATGTAGTTGTGCCCCAGCGAGAGCGCCTCGCGCAGCGCGAGCTCGAGCACCTTCTTGGCGCGCGGGGTGAAGGGGATCTGTCCGGAGGTGACCTCCTCGCCAGAGCCGACGATGCGCACGACCTGGGCGCGCACACGCTCCACGGTGATGTCGAGGCTCTCGAGGACCCGCGCGGCGAGCCCCTCCTCCTCGCGCAGCAGCCCGAGCAGGATGTGCTCGGTGCCGATGTAGTTGTGCTTGAGCGTCCGCGCCTCTTCCTGGGCGAGAACGACGACCTGGCGGGCTCGTTCTGTGAATCGCTCGAACATGGTTGGCAGAGCCCCTTCGTGTCAGTCCGGTGGTGTGGTCCGTAGGGACGGTGAGCTGGGTGGAGGTGGGTGAGCCTTCAAACTCCTCTTCGTCTCAAACCGCAAGAAAGATGAGCACCCGAGTCCCAACGCCGCCATAGGACAGTCTACCAACGGGCTCCCCGGGCCTCCACGGGGAACCGCCCGCGGCCCCAAGCAGCCGCGCACTGCACACCGCCCGCGCACCGCCTGCCACGCCAACGCTCCCCGCCCGCGCACGGCACACCGCTCCCCGCCTGCACACCGCGCCCCGCCCGCGCACCGCCCACGCCAGCACACCCCCGCCGCCCGCACGCCCACGCAACGCACCCGCGACTCAGCGCATCGCGGGGAACAGCACGACCTCGCGGATCGAGTCGCGCCCCGTGAGCAGCATCACGAGCCGGTCGATGCCGAGGCCGACGCCGCCCGTCGGCGGCATGCCCTGCTCGAGCGCCTGGATGAAGGCCTCGTCGTACGGCATGGTCTCCTGCTCGTCGTAGGGCGACTCCAGGCGCTGTTGTGCGGCAAGGCGCTCGCGCTGCACGTCCGGGTCGGTCAGCTCGGAGAACGCGTTGGCCAGCTCCAGGCCGCCGGCGAACGCCTCCCAGCGCTCGACCAGCCCGCGCTTGGTGCGGTGCTCGCGGGCGAGTGGCGAGAGAGCCACCGGGTAGTCGAGCACGAAGGTCGGCTGCAGGAGCGTCGGCTCGACGTACTTCGACAGCAGGCTGTCGGCCATCTGAGACCAGGACTGGTCTGCGGTGACCACGTCGAGCCGGCGCTCGCCGATCGCCGCGGCGAGCCGCTCCGCTGTCGCGTGTGTCGTCAGGTCGACACCGGTCGCGGCGACGATCGACTCGACGAACCCCACCCGTCTCCACGGCCGCGCGAAGTCGAGCTCTCCCCGGTAGTCGACCGCCTCCGCCGCGGCTCGCACGACGTCTTCCAGGCGCCCCGCCTCGACCTCGTAGTCGGCGTACGCCTCGTACCACTCGACCACCGTGAACTCGGGGTTGTGCTTGTGCGAGACGCCCTCGTTGCGGAAGTCCTTGCCGAGCTCGTACACGCGCTCGAGGCCGCCGACGACGAGGCGCTTGAGGTACAGCTCGGTGGCGATCCGCAGGTACAGGTCGCGGTCCAGCGCGTTGTGGTGTGTGGTGAAGGGTCGCGCCAGGGCACCGCCGTAGAGGGGCTGCAGCACCGGCGTCTCGACCTCCACGAAGTCGGAGGCGTCGAGGTAGGAGCGGACCGCGGAGACGATCCGCGCGCGGTCGCGAAACAGCCGGCGCGCGTCCTCGCTCGCGATCAGGTCGAGCTCGCGGTGGCGGTAGCGCGTCTCGACGTCTGAGAGTCCGTGGTGCTTGTCGGGCGGCGGGCGCAGCGCCTTGGTGAGCACCTGGAAGCTCTCCACGCGCAGCGACACCTCGCCGTGACGGCTGCGGATGGCGCAGCCGTCGACCCCGATCAGATCGCCGAGGTCGAGCGAGAGCAGCAGCTCGAAGCGCTCGCGCCCGAGCACGTCCAGGCGCGCGTGCAGCTGGAGCTTGCCGGTGCGGTCGACCAGGTCCAAGAACGCGGCCTTGCCGGCCCCGCGGCGCGCCGCGATCCTGCCGGCGACGCGGTGGCGCTCGTCGGTTTCCTCGCCGGCCGTCAGGTGCTCGTAAGCGGACAGGACCGCGTCGATCGGCTCGACGCCCGCGAAGGCGTACGGAAAGGCGCTGTCGTCGCAGTCCCGCAGCCGCTGCCCCTTCGCACGCCGCTCGGCGATCAGCTCTGGCAGGCCGTGGCGGCCCGCCTGCGGCTCCTCAATCCCACTCATGGGCGAGAGAGTAGGGCCTCCACCACCTCAGAAGCTCACCGGGGAGCCGGGCGTGCGGGAGAGGGGAGGGGACCCTCCGGGTCCTACGGCGTTCGCCGCGCGAGGTCGCGGCCGGCACAAACAGCCGAGGAGCAGCACGGTCGGCCCATGAGGGACCTGGGCGCAGGCTACTTCAGGCCGACGTCGATCTTGGTGATCTTGAGCTTGCGCGCGGGGCCACGGGGGACCTGCACGGCGACGGTGTCGCCCCGGCGGTGGCCGAGCAGCGCGCGGCCGACGGGGGACTCGTTGGAGAGCTTCGCCTCGTCGGGGTTCGCCTCGGCGGAGCCGACGATCGTGTACTTCACGGACTTGGCGGTCTTCTCGTCCTTGACGTGCACCACCGAGCCGACCTGCACGACCTCGGTGGAGAGCTCCGTGGAGTCGATCACCGTGGCCATCCGCAGCCGCTCCTGCAGCTGGGCGATCTTGCTCTCGAGCATCGCCTGCTCGTTCTTGGCGTCGTCGTACTCGGAGTTCTCGGAGATGTCTCCGAACTCGCGGGCCTCCTTGATGCGTTCGGCGACCTCGCGGCGGCGCGCGGTCGAGAGCAGCTCCAGCTCGTCCTTGAGCTTCTCCAAGCCTTCGGGGGTGAGGATGACGTCCTTCGGCATGTGCCTCGCTCGTGGGAAGTGCAGTTGAAACGAACGAAACCCGCCGGTTGAACGGGCCCGCCCAGTGCAGGGCGGGGCGGCCGGGACTCGGCGGGCTCCAGCGAGCGCAGCAGTATAGCGACCCCCGCGGGACCCACCGGGCCCGGGAAAAATCTCGCAGGGCGCACCGCAGCGTCGGGTCGCGAGCGGCGCCGGACAGCAGCAAAGACAGCTCAGGCCGCGAGCACCGGGCCGGCGCAGCGGCCGGCGCAAAGACAAAGCTCAAGCGGTGAGCACTGGGGGGCACAGCCACGAGTGCAAAGACAACTCAGGCCGCGAACACCGGGTCGGTGCAGCCGCGGGTACAAAGACAAGCTCAGGCCGCGAGCGCCGCGGGCTGCGTACAGGAGGCGAGCAGGCGCCGGACCTCGGCCAGGTCCGCGGTGGCCTGCAGCAACTGCTGCAGGTCGGCGAGCTGTGCCCGGCCGAGCCCCAGGCGGGGCAGGTACCAGGGGTAGAACTTGCGCAGGTACCGCCCCGCGCGCTCGGGCCCGAGGTGCTCACCGGCGCGCGCGAGCACCCACTCGAGCTCCACCAGCACCTCCGCGGCGGTGGGCTCGCAGGCGCGCCCGCGGACGAGCTCCTCGAACAGCCACGGGTTGCCGAGGCACCCGCGCGCGAGCATCACCGCAGCGACGCCGGTGCGCTCGAACGTATCGCGGATGCCCTGCGCGTCGTTCATGCCGCCGGTGAGGATCACAGGCGCGGGCAACGAGTCGGCCAGGCGCGCGGCGAGCGCGTAGTCGGGAGACCCCCGGTGGTGCACCGCGGCGGAGCGCGGGTGGAAGGCGATCGCGGCCACCCCCGCGTCCGCGACCAGGCGGTGGGCGAGCTCGAAGCCGGAGGTGTCGCCGGAGCGCTGGCCAGAGCGGAGCTTCACGGTGACGGGCACCCCCACACGCCCCTCAGCCCCTTCGCTACCGGGCACCCCTGCCCCACCGGCGGCTCCCACCCCATCGTGCACCCCAAGCGCACCGACCGCCCGGGCGCCACACGCTTCGGCCGCCCCTTCGACCGCGGCGCGGGCGACGGCGACGGCACGGGCCGGGTCGGCCAGCAGCGCCGCGCCGGCGCCGGTCTTGCAGACCTTGGGCACCGGGCAGCCCATGTTGAGGTCGATCGCGTCGGCCCCCGCGGCGACCACGACGGCGGCGGCGGAGCGCATCACGGCGGGGTCCTGCCCGAACAGCTGAATCGAGGTCGGCGCCTGCGTCCCGCCGGCCCCCACGCGCTCGGCGGGGTGGATGCGCAGCAGCTCGCGCAGCGTGCGCTCGTTGCCGTAGTGCACCGCGTGGCTTGAGACCATCTCCGAGACCGTCAGCCCCGCGCCGTGGCGCTTGGCCTGCAGGCGCACGAACCAGTTGCCGATCCCCGCCAGCGGAGCGAGCAGCACGCGGTTGGGGACCCGCAGGGGGCCGAGCTCCCACGGGTCGGTCAGGCTGGGGGTGGACACGGGCTCATTATGGTGGCCGCGCCGAGTACCCCACCGGCCCGAGGTCCGTAGACTGCGCCCTGTGTCGTCGGTGGGAGACCCCGAGTACGCGTTGAGCGCGTCCAGCGAGGAGGAGCACGAGCGGCTGAGCCGCCAGGCGGACTGGTACGAGCCGTTCACGCGCCGCCTGCTGCAGCGGGCGGGGATCGAGCCCGGGATGCGGGTGCTCGACGTCGGCTGCGGGCCGGGCGACGTCAGCTTTCTCTTGGCCGAGCTGGTCGGTAGCGAGGGGACGGTGGTCGGGGTGGAGCGCGACGAGCAGGCGCTCACTTCCGCGCGTCAGCGGGCGAGCGAGTCGGGGCACGCCAACGTCGAGCTCCTGCTCGGGGACTTCCGCGAGGTCGAGCCCGCCGGCGGCCCGTTCGACGCGGTGGTCGGGCGGCTCGTGCTCATGTACCAGGGGGACCCGGCAGCGGCGGTGGCGAGCGTGGCGCGCCACGTCCGCCCGGGAGGGGTAGTGGTGTTCGCCGAGATGTGCGTCCACCTGGACTCGCTCCTCCCGAAGCGGGCCCTGGCGTCCTGGCCGCCGACGCCGGCCTCCGAGCAGCTCAACGAGTGGATTCACGCCACCCACCTCAGGCTGGGCACGCAGCCGGACATGGGCATGCGGCTGCCGGCGGTGTTCGCCGCCGCCGGCCTGGTGCCCAACCCGGACCTCGACAGCGAGGTCGCCATCGGCGTCGGCGAGGAGGCGATCCGCCGGACCGTTGACCTCACCCGCAGCTTCCTGCCCGGCGTCCTCGCCACCGGGGTGGCCACCGCCGAGGAGATCGACCTCGACACCCTCCCCGAGCGCCTGCGCGCCGACACCGGTCCGGTCGGGCGCGTCACGTTCTGGCCGACGGTGGTCGGCGCGTTCGCGACGAAGCCGGGGTAGCGTCCTACTCGAGGCCGAGCAGCACTGCACAAGCGAGCCCCGCCAGGCGCGCTTCGGTCACCCGCGACTCTTCACAACGCAGCCGACTCTCGGCCGGGGGTGGGCGTGGCAGGATGAGTCGAGCGGGATCGGTTGTACCCAACCCCCGGGCCGCGAGCCGGCGTGGACCAAGGCCCGAGGACGCTCCAGCCCTCAGCCGGCCCTCCACGACGAGCCTACGTGGCAGGATGGGGCGCGTGCTGTTCGAGGACCGGTCCCGGGCGGAGTCCTTCGGCGCGGTGGCCGCGCAGTACGACCGCGTGCGACCGTCCTACCCGCCGGCGTTGGTGGACGCGCTGCTCGCCGGCGGCGCGCACAGCGTGCTCGACGTGGGCTGCGGGACGGGCATCGCGGCCGCCCTGCTGGTCGCTCGCGGCTGTGCGGTGCTCGGCGTGGAGGTGGACGCACGGATGGCGGAGCTCGCCCGCGTGAAAGGTCTCGAGGTGGAGCTCGGGCGGTTCGAGGACTGGGACCCGCGCGGGCGGCTGTTCGATCTCGTGACCTCCGCGCAGGCGTGGCACTGGATCGACCCCCGCGCGGGAGCGGTGCGCGCAGCGCAGGCACTGCGCGCGGGGGGTTGCGTAGCGGTGTTCTGGAACTTCGGTGACCCCCCGCCGCACGTGCGGGAACTGCTCTCCCCCGTCTACACGCGCCTCGGGCCCGGCGTCGAGAACTACTCGGTGCTGTTCGGCAACCGCGACGCCCGTGTGCAGGACACGCTCGACGGCCTCGCTGCGACCGGCGCGTACGGACCCGCCGAGACGACGCGGTTTGCGTGGAGCCAGCGCTACGACACGGTCGGGTGGCTCGCCCAGCTGAGCACCCACTCCGACCACCGCGCGCTGCCGGCAGCGCGGCGCAAGCGTCTGCTCGCCGCGGTCGGCGAGGCGCTCGACTCGGTGGGAGGCTCGTTCGAGCTGCCCTACGAGACGGTGCTCGTCAGCGCGCGGCGGACTTGACGCGCTCGTCGCTCGACGCGGCTTCACGGCAGCGTGGCAACCGTGAGGGAGCCGGCTGCCGGCGGGTGGGAGTCCGGTGTCAGAAGCGGGTGACGGCGAGGAGCGGTGGGGACCGCCGCCGCGGGGCACGGAGGACCGATCGAAGATCGACGGGATCTCCGATCGGCCAGCACGCACGACGCCCGGTGCGACACCAACCCGCGCGGACGATCCCCCTCACACTCGCGGGTACCCGCGCGCGCCGGCCCTACGTGCGGTTGCGCTCGTAGATAAGCCGCAACCCCGTGAGCGTCAGGAGGTCGTCGACCCCTTCGATCGTGCTCGTGTAGGGGACGATCGCGTGCGCGAGGCCGCCGGTGGCGATCGTCTTGGTCTGGGGGCCCAGCTCCGCGCGCAGGCGGTTTACGATCGCGTCGACCTGGCCCGCGGTCCCGTACACGATGCCTGAGCGAATCGCGTCGATCGTAGTCTTGCCGATCAGCGCCCGCGGCGCGGTGACGTCGACGCGGGGCAGCGCCGCGGCGCGCTCGGTGAGCGCCTCCAGGGAGATCTCGACGCCGGGGGAGATGATGCCCCCGAGGTACTCCCCCTCGGCGGACACGGGGTCGTAGGTGATCGCGGTGCCGAAGTCCACCACCACGCACGGCCCCCCAAGGCGCTCGTGAGCGGCGACTGCGTTGACGAGCCGATCGGGGCCGATCTCACGGGGGTTGTCGTAGCGGATCGGCATGCCCGTCTTGACGCCGGGGCCGACTACGAGCATCTCGTGCCCGAGGTACCGCCGGGCCATCTCGCACCATTCGGGTCCCAGCACGGGCACCGTGGAGGAGACAATCGACGCGTCGATCTCGCCCATCGACACCTGGCGCAGCTCCAGAAGGTTGCGCAGTGCGGCGCCCAGCTGGTCGGAGGTGGACTGGCGCACGGTCGCAAAGCGCCAGTGCTCGCGCAGCTCGGCGTCGCAGAACGTTCCGAAATGCGTCTGGGTGTTACCGACGTCGACGGCTAACAGCACGGCGAACCATTATGCTGACCCGGTGGCGATCAAGCTTTACGTGCTGCCGGGCTCGCACCCGTGCGCGGCGGTGGAAGTGGCGCTGCGGCGCAAGGGGCTTCCCTTCCAGCAGATCAACCTGCTGCCGATGGTGCAGGTGGGGCTGGGACCGCTGCTCTACGGCGGCCCCACCGTCCCCGGGATGCGCCTCGACGGGGAGCGGCTCGTGGGCTCGCGCACGATCATGCGCCGCCTCGACGCGCTCGCCCCGGACCCCCCGCTGCTGCCCGCGGACCCCGCGGCGCGCGAGCGCGTGCTGGAGGCCGAGCGCTGGGGCGACGAGGTCTTCCAGAGCGTCCCCCGGCGGATCCTCGACGCCGGCTTCCTGCGCGACGCCGGGGCGATGGAGAGCTACGCCGCGGAGACCCGCCTGCCGCTGCCCCGCGCGTTCCTGCGCCCCGCGCTGCCGCTCACCGCGAAACTGATGGCGCGGCGCAACCACGCCGAGGACGACCTCGTGCGCGCAGACCTCGCGGCGCTCCCGGGCCACCTCGAGCAGATCGACGCGTGGATCGCGGATGGGCTGCTCGGGGGCGACGAGCCCTCCGCGGCGGACCTGCAGATCGGCTCCACCGTCCGCCTGTTGGAGACGCTCGGCGACGTGCGTCCCCTGATCGAGGGTCACCCCGCAGCGGACCTCACGCGGTACTTCCCGCCGATGGTCGGCGAAATCCCCGCGGGTACGCTGCCCGCGGAGTGGCTGCCGGCGCGCGCCGCGGCGGCGTAGCGCCGAGGCGGCGACGGCGCACACGGGACCCGACGGCACGCCGGGTGAGCGGTCAGCCGATCGACAGCGGCGGCCCGGCCCACCGCACACCCTCGGCGAGTGACAGCACCGCGAGCGCGTCTGCGAGGCGGCACCCGTCGGGGGCGTGCAGCTCGAAGTCGAGCTCCAACGCGGGGATCAGCACGAAGCGGCGGGTGAGCAGCTGCGCGTGGGGCAGACTCATGCGCTCGTGGCGCAGCTCGAGGTCCCCGAGCAGCAGAACGTCGATGTCGATCGCACGCGGACCATGGCGGGGCCCTCCGGCGGCGCGGCCGAGCTCGCGCTCCATGTCCTTTACAGCGTCGAGCAGCTCCAGCGGCTCCAAGGCGGTGCGCACGCGCAGGCAGGCGTTGAGGAAGGCGGGCTGGTCGGGCAGCTCCCCCACGGGGTCGGTGTCGTACACCGAGGAGGCCGCCTCCACCTCCACGCCGGCGGCGGGCAGCGCGTCGACGGCCCCCTGCAGGAGGGCACGACGGTCACCGAGGTTGGAGCCGAGGCCGAGCAGGCCGGTACGTACGGGCACGCGCGGAACGGTACCGGGACCCGTCCGGCCCCTACCCCCGCGGGCCTACGCCCCCGCAGCCTCGCCGACCTCGGCGCGCTCGCGCAGGCCGATGTGGGCGTGCAGGCGGCGCAGGGGGCGGGGCGCCCACCAGGCGCGCTCGCCGAGACGCCCCATCAGCGCGGGGACGAGCAACGCGCGCACGAACGTGGCGTCGATCGCCACGGCGAGCGCGGCGCCGAAGCCGAGCTGCTTGATGAAGAAGATGTGAGAGGTGACGAACGCGCCGATCGCCACGCAGAACAGCAGCGCAGCGGCGGTCACGAGCCGCCCTGTGCGCTCGAGGCCGTAGGCGACCGCATCGCGCGCGGGGAGTCCCTCGTCGTGGGCCTCCTTGATACGGGCGAACAGGAACACGCCGTAGTCGGTGGAGAGCGCGAACGCGATGATGAACAGCAACACGAGGTTGGACTCCTCGAGGCCCCCGATCGGGGTGAAGCCGAACAGCGAGGCGAGATGACCGTCCTGGAAGACCACCACCAGCAGTCCCGCCCCGACCGCGACCGTCAGCAGGTTCATCAGCAGCGCCAGCACGCGGGATCACGAGCGAGCCGGTCATCAAGAACAGGAACCCGCCGGTGACGAGCACGAGGATCGCAAGCGCCAGCGTGGTGTGCGCGGCGATCGCGGCCTTCTGGTCGACAAACCACGCGGTGCCACCGCCCACGAGCAGCGGTCGGCGGGCCGGCGAGGGCGCGCAGGTTGTGAACCAGCGCTGGTTGGCGGCCGAGCCGACACTGCCGTGAGGCACATTTCTGATCTCCCATGTGTCGCGCCCGAGGTAGCGCGGCGGCCCCACGAGGCCGGCCTGGCCGGACGCCGCCGTCTGGGCCCTCCGCACCAGCGCCGCCACGCTCGGCCCACCGGAGCCCGTCGAGCCCGCCTGCCCGCGCGTGCACGACCATCGTGACGGTCTGCGCACCGTTCACGGCGAAGTCGCGGGTGATCGCTTCCGCCACCTGGCGGGGCTGCGAGGAGGCCGGCAGCACGTGCGAGTCGGCCGGCGTGAGTGCCAGGCGCAGCGCCGGCGAGGCGATCGCGAGCAGCAGCACGGCGGTCCCGAGCGCGACTGCGCCCGGGCGGCGCATCACCCCGCGCGCGAGCCGGTACCACGCGCCGCTCTCCGCCGGGCGCGCCGCCCGGCAGCGTTGCGCTGCAGGCGGGCGGGCGCCAGCGCGTTGATGCGGGGACCGAGCGCGACGAGCACGGCCGGCAGCACGACCAGCGAGACGGCGCCGGCGCACAGCGCGACGAGCGCCCCCCGACCCCCATCGAGTAGAGGAAGCGCATCGGCATCACCAGCATCGAGGCGAGCGCGCCGGCGACCGCCAGCGAGCTGTACAGCACCGTGCGCCCGGCGGTCCGCAGCGTGCGCGCGATCGCCGTGGCCGTGTCCGCTCGAGACACCGCTCCAGAGTCCGCTCGAGACCCGACTCCCCCATCCTGAGCACCACCCATACCAGCCGGCTCAGAGCCACCCTACTGCCCGGGCCCCGCGCCAGCTCCTCGCGGTAGCGCGAGAGCACGAACAGGCTGTAGTCGATCCCGAGGCCCAGCCCCATGCCGGTGACGAGGTTGACGGCGAAGACCGACAGCCCGAGGACTGGTCGACGAGGCGCAGCAGCAGGAACGTGAGCACGATCGCGAAGCCGCCCACCAGCAGCGGCAGCGCAGCCGCGATCAGCCCGCGGAAGACCCAGAAGGAGAGCAGCAGCAGGATCGGGATCGCGAACTCCTCGGCGCGTTTGAGGTCGGAGGCGGTCGTTCGTTGACTTCGTGGTAGGTGACGTCGTTGCCGCCGAACAGCACCCCGCTGCCGGCAAGCTCGGGCGCACACGGGCGACCGCGGCGGCGGAGCCGTCCTGCGTGGTGAACGCCGCGAGCACCAGCGTCTGGCGGCCGTCGCGCGAGACGAGCGCGGGCAGGTGGGTGGCGGAGTAGTCGAGCTCGCGCTGGAAGCCGGGCTGGGCGGCCAGCAGCGCCGCCACGCGCCGAGCCTCGGCGGTGGCCGCGGGGTGGGTGCGCACGTCGGCGGCGGACGGCACGAGCGCGGCGACGCCGTATTCGGCGGACTGCCCGGTGGCACGTTCGATCGCGCGCAGCACCTGCTGGTTCTGGGAGCTCGGATCCTGGAATTCGGAGTTTTCGCTCTTGAGGATCGAGACGACGGGCGCGCCGAGCGCGGCGGCGAGCAGGAATACCGCACCGGCGATCAACAGGACGCGTCGCGTACGCTCGGACGCCAGCCGCGCCAGACGGTCGATCACCGCCGCCTCCCGTTCTCGAACCACCGCCACAGTACGGGCCCCAAGACACGCTGCGAGATGTCGAGCCGAGCCATCGCGGATATTATAAGTGACTGCTAACTTACTGTCAAGAAGAAGTCCTAAGCGCACGGATGCTTTCCTCCTACCCCTCGGCCGCGCGCCACACCTCCGCCCCGCGCCACACCTCGACGGAGACTTCCTCGACGGTGAGCGGGATCGGGGGCTCTGGCTTGGTGGCCTTGACCCACACCGCTTCCAACTCGTAGTCGGCAAGCAGGCGGTCGGCGATCGTGGAGCACAGCCGCTCGAGCGTACGGTGGGAGCGCTGCACGGCTAGCAGCGCGACGAGCTGGCAGACCTCCCCGTAGTCAACGGTGTCCTCGACGCGGTCGGTGAGCGTGGCGTCGCTCTCGCCCAGCTCCAGGCGCAGATCGAACATCAGTCGCTGGCCGACCTCGCGCTCGGCGTCGCTGACGCCGTGGTGGGTGTAGAGGGAGAGCCCCGAAATCTCGATCGTCACCGACTCGCGACCCGTCCTCTCCCTCCCCCTCGCTCGCCGTCCTGCTCCGGCCGTCGTCCGCTCTCAGCTCGTCGTCCTCGTCCGGCGCTCGTCGTCGTCCCCGTCTCATCGCGCGCCCAACGTAGCAGCGGCCACGGCGAGGGCAGCCCGCACGGGGGCGACGTCGTGCACGCGCAGCACGCTTGCCCCGCGCTCGTAGGCGAGCACGCAGGTGGCGATCGTGCCTGAGAGCCGGCCCTCCGTGCTCACCGGCTCCTCTCGGCCGGCAGCGTCGGCGAGGAGACGCCCGAGGAAGCTCTTGCGCGAGGTTCCTACCACCAGGGGGCGGCCGAGCACGGCGAGCTCGCGCAGGCGGCGCAGCAGCTGGAGGTTGTGCTCGAGCGTCTTGCCGAACCCGATCCCGGGGTCGAGCAGCACGCGCTCCTCGGCGACGCCCTCCGCGACGGCGAACGCGAGGCGCTCTTCGAGGAACGCCTTGACCTCGTCGACCACGTCCTTGTACTGAGGTCCGCCCGCCCGCTGCATCGTGCGGGGCTCGCCGAGCATGTGCATCAGGCAGCACTCCGCGCCGCTCTGCGCCACCACCGCCGCCATCTCGGGGTCGCCGCGCAGGGCGGTGACGTCGTTGACGAGGCCGCCCCCGCATCCAGGGCGGCGCGGGCGACGGAGGCCTTAGAGGTGTCGATCGAGAGGGCGGCCGAGGCCCGCCCACCGGTCGCAGAAGGCGAGTGGGCGGGGCGGGACCCCAACGCCGCGGCGAGCCCCTCCACCACCGGCAGCACCCGCCGCAGCTCCTCCACCTCCCCCACCGGCTCGGCGCCCGGGCGGGTGGACTCCCCACCGATGTCGAGGAGGTCGGCCCCCTGCTCCGCCAGCTCGAGCCCGTGCGCGACTGCGACCCCGGGGTCGAGGAACAGCCCCCCGTCGGAGAACGAGTCGGGCGTCACGTTCACGACGCCCATCAGGCGGAAGGGCCAGCTCATCGCCAGAGCCTACGTTCTTCGTCCCCGTCGGCCTCCGCACCATCTGCTGGTGGTGAAGCCGGCCGCAGGGGCCGAGCGGCGGGACGCCTCAGGCCAGCTCGGGGCGCTCGGGGTCCGACGCCCGAATGTCGGCCGTCCCCCCGGCGAGTCCGGGGCGCGGCAGCGGCCGCGGGGCTTCGCGACCGGGGCGGTCGGCGGGCGCGGGCGGCGGCGCGGGGAGCTCGGGGACGGGGTGCTCGTCCTCGGCGCCGAAGACCTCCCGTTCGCTCTTGCCTTCGAGCAGCGCGTGGAACTCCTCCTTCTCGAGCGTCTCGCGCTTGACGAGGGTTTCGGAGAGCGAGCCGAGGCTCTGGCGGTGCTCCGTCAGGATGTCCCGCGCGCGCTGGTGGGCGGCCTCGACGATGCGCCTGACCTC
This sequence comes from uncultured Solirubrobacterales bacterium, assembly GCA_963701215.1. Taxonomy (GTDB): domain Bacteria; phylum Actinomycetota; class Thermoleophilia; order Solirubrobacterales; family Solirubrobacteraceae; genus Palsa-744. Next base: position 610,359 of record OY969580.1, on the reverse strand, counting down.
GTCGTCGATCTCGCGCGCGATCTCGTCGGAGTAGTCGGGCTCGGTGGAGAACTCGCGGCCGAGGAACGGCTGGCTGTGCTCGTGGCCGAAGACGCGCGGGCCGAGCTTCTCGGACATCCCGAAGCGCATCACCATCTGCTTGGCGGTCGCGGTGACCTTCTCGAGGTCGTTGGAGGCGCCGGTGGTGATCTCGCTGAAGACGATCTCCTCCGCGGCGCGCCCCCCGAGGGTCATCGCCATCGTGTCGTTGAGCTCCGCGCGGGTGGTCAGGAAGCGGTCCTCCTGGGGCATCGAGATCGTGTAGCCGAGCGCCTGGCCGCGGGAGATCACGGAGATCTTGTGCACCGGGTCGGAGTGCTCGAGGTAGTGCCCGACGATCGCGTGGCCCATCTCGTGGTAGGCGGTGATCAGGCGCTCTTTCTCGCTCATCACGCGGGTCTTCTTCTCGGGGCCGGCGATCACGCGCATGATCCCCTCCTCGAGCTCTACCTGGCCGATTTCGCGCTTGCCGGTGCGGGCCGACAGCAGCGCGGCCTCGTTGATCAGGTTGGAGAGATCGGCGCCGGTAAAGCCGGTGGTCTGGCCGGCGAGCGCGTCGATGTCGATCACCTTCGCCAGCGGCTTGCCGCGGGTGTGGACTTCGAGGATTTTCGCGCGGCCCTTGCGGTCGGGGCGGTCCACGGCGATCTGACGGTCGAAGCGCCCGGGGCGCAGCAACGCGGGGTCGAGGATGTCCGGCCGGTTGGTGGCCGCGATCATGATGATGTTGTCCTTCGCCTCGAAGCCGTCCATCTCGACGAGCAGCTGGTTGAGCGTCTGCTCGCGCTCGTCGTGGCCGCCGCCGAGGCCCGCGCCGCGGTGCCGCCCGACGGCGTCGATCTCGTCCATGAAGATGATGCACGGGGAGTTCTGCTTGGCCTGCTCAAACAGGTCGCGCACGCGCGAGGCGCCGACGCCGACGAACATCTCCACGAAGTCCGACCCGGAGATCGAGAAGAACGGCACGCCCGCCTCGCCGGCGACGGCGCGGGCCAACAGCGTCTTGCCGGTGCCTGGCGGCCCGTAGAGCAGCACGCCGGTGGGGATCCGCGCGCCGAGCGCCTGGAACTTCTTGGGGTTCTCGAGAAACTCCTTGATCTCGTGCAGCTCCTCGACGGCCTCGTCGACCCCGGCGACGTCGCGGAAGGTGATCTTCGGGGAGTCCGCGGAGAGGCGCTTGGCGCGGGACTTACCGAAGGACATCACCTTCGAGCCCCCGCCCTGGACCTGGTTGAGCAGGAAGATCCAGATGAAGATGAAGATCACCAGCGGCAGCGCGAAGGAGAGCAGCGAGAGCAGGATGCTGCTCTTGTCCGATTCGGTGTTGTAGGGGATATCGGCCGCCGTGAGCCGTTTTTCCAGTTCGCCCACGGTCTGGGGGATGAAGCCCGTTTCGAACTTCTGGCCGTCCTTGCGCGTGACTTCGAGGACGTTGCCCTTGGTCTTGAGCTCCACTGATTTGATTTCGCCGGCGGGTATTTCCTTGCTGACAAGCGTCGAGTAGGTGCGCTGCGGCCCGCTGCTGTGGCCGCTGGAGATCATTTTCGAGACGAAGAACGCCAGCACCACCACCAGCAGGATCGGGAACGCGGCGCTCTTGAAGAAACGGCTCATGATGGGCTCATCGTGTCCGGGTGGCGGCTGGCATGATTGGCAGAAGGGGCTCGGCTCGCCGGCCTTCGGCCGACTGCTCCACCCTCTAGGCGGCTACCAGCCGTCTAGCGTACCATGGGAGGTCGCATTTTCTGGGGGGACGGAGAGCTCATGAGCTCTCCAACGCGGCCACGAAGGGAAGGTTGCGGTGGCGCTCGGCGTAGTCGAGGCCGTAGCCGATCACGAAGCGGTCGGGGATCTCGAAGCCGACGTAGCGGATCGGGTGGTCGACCTGGCGTTGGCCGATCTTCGAGCGGTCCGGCTTGGTCAGCAGCGCGCACACCTCAAGCGTCCGGGGGTCACGTGAGCCGAGGTTGCGCAACAGGTACTGCAGCGTCAGCCCCGAATCCACGATGTCCTCGACAATCAACACGTCGCGACCGTCGATCGCGACGTCGAGGTCCTTGAGGATCCGCACCACCCCGGAGGAGTCGGTGGCCGAGCCGTAGGAGGCAACCGCCATGAAGTCGACCTCCACTGGGACGTCGATCAGGCGCATCAGGTCGGAGAGGAAAAACATCGCCCCCTTGAGGACCCCCACGAGCAGCAGCGAGCGCCCCGCGTCGGCGTAGTCGCGCGAGATCTCCCGCGCAAGCTCAGCTACACGCAGGCGCAGGTCCTCCTCGCCGACCAGCACCTCGCCGACCTCGGACGCGGGAGCATCTACGAGCACGTCCAGCAGTCTAGTGGCGCGGCGGCAGCTTGACCATCCGCAGGCGGCCGTCCTCGAGCACAGCGCCGACGAGCCCGCCCACGTGCAGCTCGGCGCGCCCGCCGCGACGGGCAAGGGCGAGGATCTCTCCCACGCGAGCGCCGGCCTGGGGAACGTACGTGCCGGCGGCCTGCTCGGCGAGGCGCACCACGACCAAGCGTGCGAGCGCGGGGGGCAGTTCCGCCAGGCGCTCGAGCGCGATGCTCGACCCACCACCCAGCTCAGCGTCGAGGAGGCCGTCGAGCACCTCGGCCTCCTCGCGCAGCAACCTGGCGGTGCGCAACACGTTCTCCTGCGCGGCAGGGTGTACCGCGTCGAACGCCGGCACCAGCCGGTTGCGCACGCGGGCGCGCGCGTACTCCTCGCTGTCGTTGCTCGCGTCCTCTCGCCAAGCAAGTCCACGCGCGCGGCAGAAGTCGGCGGTCTGCTCGCGTGTGAGCTCCAGCAGCGGGCGCACCACGCGGCCCTCCCGGGGGGCCATCCCCAGCAGCGCACGCCTGCCGGGCGAGGCGGCGAGGCGGTAGAGGATCGTCTCCACCTGGTCGGTCGCGGTGTGCCCGGTGGCCACCACAGTGTCCGCCCGCCCGGACTGCTCGCCTGCCCGCCCAGGCCGCTCACCCGCCCGCCCCGGCTGCCCGCTCGCCTCGCCGGGGCGCTCGCGCGCGTCGAGCTCCTGGGCCAGGCGGGCCGCCTCGCCGTAACGCAACTCGCGCGCCCACGCCTGCAGGTTGCCAGCCCCCGCAGGGCGCCGAGCGCGCACCACCTCCAGTGTCACCCTCAGCCGTTTGCACAGCTCCCGACAGTGGCGCTCCTCCCCGTCGGCCTCGGGTCGCAGCCCGTAGTTGACGTGCAGCGCGTGGACGCCTGGCGCCCCGCAGATGCTTACAGCGAGGTCGAGCAGACAGACCGAGTCACGCCCCCCAGAGAGCATCGCCACCACGAGCGGCCCACCCACCCCGTCCGCCGGCAGCAGGTTCCCCGCCCGCACGCGCTCTAGGACCTCCTCGGGGGTCATCGCACCGGCGTCCTGTCGGGAGGCGTCAAAAGCGTCCCGCTCCAGGTCATCGCGACGGCGCCCTCCCGGACTCACCCTCGCGCCGAGGCGAGGAACAGCTCGGTCGGCTCGGAGAAGCCCTTGAGGCCGACCTCGCCGATCAGCTTGAAGGCGAGCCCGGGGACCCCTTCGGCGAGGTCGACCACGGTGCGGGTCACCAGCACCTCCCCGCCGGCGGCGCGGGCGACCACGCGCGCGGCCTGGTTGACCTCGCGGCCGTAGTAGTCCCCGTCGCGGTAGATCGCCTCCCCGTAGTGGACCCCGATGCGCGGCGGCGGCACCCCCACAGGCGCCTGGGCTTGGAAGCCGACGGCCCACCGCGTCAACGCGACGGGGTCCGGCGCGACGACCATCACCTCGTCGCCGAGCGTCTTCAGCACGCGCGCGTCGATCGGCAGGGTGCGCTCGACCGCTTCCACGAAGCGCTCCACCGCGCCCACCGCGTGCTCGTCGCCCCGCTCCTCGGTCAGGCGGGTGTAGCCGGCGAGGTCGGCGAACGCGATCGCCACCCGCAGGCGTCCCTCCTCGGAGGCCTGCCCATCCATGTCGGCCTCCATGTGCCCGATCACGTCCTGCTCGACGAAGTGAGCGAGGAAGCGGCCGTGCAGCCAGTTCATCACCGGCGCGGTGAACGGCAGCAACTCTCGCGCGATGCCGTCCATCTGCTCGGCGATCTCACGGCCCGAGACCCCCGAGCGCATTAGCGGCTCGTGGATGTACATGTGGAACAGGCGTACCTCGGTTTCGGCGATCTGGGCGAGCGCCTGCCCCCACACGCGGGCGATCTGGATGAAGGCCACCTCCGGCAAACCGGCCTCGAGGATGGCCGCCACGTACTTGAGCATCTCCAGGTCGTCGTCGGAGATCGCCTCCACCGACAACGTGCTCAGGCCCAGCGCCCCGACGATGCGCTCGATCAGCTCGGGGTCCAGGCCGGTTGCGCGCGCGGTCTGCCGGAGGGTGTGGCGGCCCTCGGGGACGGAGAGGAAGCTCTCGACGTCCCCCAGCGCCAGGCGCCCGCTGTCGGATGCCTCGCTGATCTGCTCGAGCGTGTACCCGCGCTCGCGCAGGCGCGCGACGATCCCCACCTGCCGCGCGGCGGCCGCGCTCCAGCCTCCGTCGTACTGGGGGATCAGCCCCTCCTTGACCCACCGCCTCACCGTTCCCGGCGATACGCCCGCGCGGGCGGCGACCTGCGCGAGGGTGAGGCCGCTCGCCTCCGACGTTCCCATGGCGGGCAGTCTAGGGACGGCGGGTTACGTGCAACCGTAAAGTTCTTGCAGCTGGCGCCGGGCAAGGATCTCTCCAAGGGCAGCGTCGCCCGCGACAGGCCTACTAGAGTCGGCGCACATGGCGCCGCACCGAGGTCCTGAGCCGATCCACCTGCGCCCCACGGCCGCGCTGGCCGAGCGCGTGCTGCTGCCCGGCGACCCCGGGCGAGCGCTGGCGCTGGCGCAGCTGTTGGTGGAGGGGCCGCTGATGTTCAACCACCACCGCGGCCTGTGGGGCTACACCGGCGCGGCGCGTGCGGACGGCGAGCTGCTGACGATCCAGAGCACCGGCATGGGCGGCCCCTCGGCGGCGATCGTGCTGCAGGAGCTGATCGCACTCGGCGCCCGCCGCGCGATCCGCGTGGGGACCTGCGGCGCGCTCGATGGGGGCCTGGCGCTCGGCGATCTGGTCGTGGCGCGCGAGGCGCTCGCCACGGACGGCACGAGCCGCGCGCTGGGGGCGGGCGAGCGGATCGCCGCGGACCGGGGGCTGACGGAGGCACTGGCGCGCGCAGCAGACGGCGCGCCGGCGACCCGCGCGACGGACGGCGGGGAACCGCCGCCTGCGGAGCGGCGCACGCACGTTGAGAAGACGATCGTGAGCACCGACCTCTTCTACGAGCCCACCCGCGAGCGCGAGCGGCAGTGGCGCGCGGCGGGCGCTGCGGCGGTCGAGATGGAGGCGGCCGCCCTGTTCGCGGTGGGCGCACGCGCCGGTGTCCCCGTGGCCTGCGTGCTCACGGTGTCGAACGTGCTCGGCGAGGACCCAGCGGAGCGCCAAGAGCACATCGACGACGACGCGCTGCTCGCCGCCGCTGAGGCGATGGGCCGGCTCGCGCTCAGCGCGTTGGCTTAGAACGTTTGGCCGCCGTACGCTTGGCGGCGGAGCTCTTGGCGGCCGACCGTTTGGGGGACGGCTCCGTGGCGGACCGCTTGGCGGAAGGCTCCGCGGCAGACCGCTTGGGGAACGGCTGCTTGGCTGACTGCTTGGCGGAGGACTGTTCAGCGGAAGGCTGCGCAGTGGAAGGCTGTCTGACGTCGAGCTTGCCCGAGAGCGTCCGCAGCTGTTCCTCGATCGCCGCGAGGCGCGGCTCGAGCGACTGGCCGGCGAGCGTGCGGCCGATGCGGTGCACGCCGTCCTCGATGCCCTCCAGCCGCTGGGAGACCGAGCGCAGGCGGCGCGTGATGCGTTCGACGTCGGCGGCCGAGGGGAGGTTCAGCGCGCCCATCGCCAGCTCCTGCGCCTGGGCGGCCTTCTCGCGCGCGTCGGAGGCGCGGCCGAGCGCCCCGTTCAGCAACGGGTTCTCGAAGAGGTCGCTCAGCGCCCGGCCGAGGCGATCCTCGGTACCGCCCGCGAGACGCTCGCGCAGGCCCTTCGGTGGGTGTGCTTCGGACATCCGGCGCTCCTCGTGTCGGTCGCGAAGACGAACGGCGTGAAGGCGTAGAGGATACGGTGCGAGGGTGGCCGAACGCCTCTTCCTCTTCCTCCAGCTGGAGCTCCCCTGGGAGCTCGGCCCGCCAGACGGGCGCTACCTGCTGCGCGAGCGCGAGGGGGGAGCGCCGGAACGGGTGGTGGTACTGGACACCGTGGGCGCCGCTCGGCGCCGCGGGCGGCTCGGCGCGCGACGTCCGCCGACCACGCCCGAGCCGGCGCCTGTGCCCACCACGCGGGCCACCGTGATCGACGCAGTGTCGGTCTCCGCGGAGAGCCAGGCCCGCACGTGGCTCGCGCAGCTGGACGCCCACCGGGAGGCGGACGCCGCCGCCGCGACCCTCAACCGTGTGCTGCTCGCCCACCGCCTCGCCACTGCGGACCCCCACGTGCGCGAGGTCACCCCCGGGCACGCGCTGATCGTGCGGGCCGGGTGGGGCGAGGGCGAGCAGGTGGCCTACGGCCGCTGGCTGCACGCCCGCGAGCTGCGCCTCGACGAGCGCCGCACCCGGCGCTCGGCCGCGCTGCGCTCCCACGAGCGCTTCGCCGCGCTGCTCGGCGCGCGCGAGCAGCCGCTGCTCTGCGAAGAGCTCGCGCTGCGCGCCCGCCTCGACCTCGACGAGGGCCGCCTCCCCCACGCGGCACTGGAGCTCGAGCACGCCTACACCGCCGCGCTGTCCGAGCTCGCCTCCGAGGAGCGCGCCGACCTCACCGAGCGCCTCGCCGAGCTGGCCGGGCTGCACACCGGCGTGCTCGACGCCGCCCGCGCCGCACTGGCCGGGGGGGACTCGCTCAGAGGTGAGGGGCCGGGCACCCCTGGAGTCCCCGACGAGGAGGTCATCCGCCACGCACTCGGCCGCCTGGAGGCCGCACTGCGCGCCCGTGCGGCGGCGGGGTTGGGCGCGCGGTAGCTACCACGGCCGCCCCGGCCAGCGTCTCCCGTCGGAGGTAGTGTGGCCTACCAAGAGGAACGCCGACCAAACTTCCAGCGGTGGGAAGAGAGGGGGTGGCAACCCCGCACACGTGTCGCCGCACGCCGCGGAGGACGTAGAGTGCAGTGCACCATGGACCCCACCACGACAGCCCTCGGCACGTGGAGCGGCGGGCGCTTCATGCACTTCGGGGAGCCGCTCGAGGAGGAGCGCCTGCGGGCGCTGCTGCGGCCCGGCGGGGGCATCGACACGGTGCTGAGCGCCGACGTCTACGGCGAGGGAGCCGCCGACCGGCTCCTGGGCGAGGCGCTGCGCGGCGTGGCCCGCGAGAGCTACTGCCTGGTGGGCGCGATCGGGCACGACTTCTACACCGGGGAGCGCGCGGGCGCGAAAGGCTTTCCGCGCTTCACCGACCCGGGGCTGCGCGGCGAGGCGGAGTACGCGCAGTACATCAGGATGGCCACCGAGCGCAGCCTCGAGCGGATCGGGGTGGAGCGCTTCGACCTGCTGCTGTTGCACAACCCCGACCGCACCGGGTACTCCAGCCCGGCCGTGTGGGAGGGGATGCAGGCCGTCCGCGAGGCCGGACTGACGCGGCTGCTGGGCGTGGCGCCGGGGCCGGCCAACGGGTTCACGCTCGACCTGATCGACTGCCTGGAGCGCTTCGGCGAGCTGCTCGACTGGGCGATGATCATCTTCGGCCCGCTGGAGCCGTGGCCGGGGGAGCTCGTGCTCGACGCCGCCGCCGCCCACGACGTGCGCCTGATCACCCGCGTCGTGGACTACGGGGGCCTGTTCCACGACGACGTACTGCCAGGCCACGCCTTCGCCCCCTACGACCACCGCAAGTTCCGTCCCGAGGGCTGGGTGCAGGCCGGGCGCGAGCGACTCGAGCGGATGCGCCCCTACGCCGCCCGCCACGACCTCACGATGCTCCAGCTCGCCTGTCTCTGGAACCTCGCCCACCCGGCGGTGCACTGCGTGGCGCCCACGTTGATCCAGGAGTCCGGCCCTGAGGAGTCCGGCTCCGGAGAGTCCGGTCCCAAGGAGTCCGCCCCCGCGAGTGACGCACCGGCGGATAACGGGGTCGGGCATGGCCCTTCGCAGGCGCGCCCGATCGAGGACAAGCGCGCTGAGCTTGCCGCGGTGGCCGACCTGAACCGCACACCGCGGGCCCAGCTGAGCGACGCCGAGGTCGCCGAGCTGCGCACCCTCGGCGACAACACCGGCTGCATGGCCCTCAAGGGCGCGAGCCTCCAGCACGACGGTGCGCCCCAGCCCGACCGCTGGGCGCTCACCGGCGAGCTCGCCGAGCTGGCCACGCGCTGGCAGATCGCTCCCGAGCGCGACCTGGTCCAGCTGCCCTCCTAGCGGCCCAGGGCTCACGAATCGATAGATGGATGTCCGGGACCCACCCACCCGCTCGGATGGTGGATGCCAGGCGACGCACGCGAGCGCAGGCGTACCGGTAGTACGCCGAGCATCGTGGGTGGCGGCTGGCGCCGCCAGGCGAGTGCATCCGGACCGTTAGATATTGATTCGTGAGCCCTTACTTGTGCTTGGGGCACGGGAGCCGCTCTTCGGCCGGCACCGTTTCTCCGCTGAGGAACGACAGTTCAACCTTGAGCGGAGCCCCGCCCTTCGGGCACGTCCGGGGAATCGTCGCGTAGGAGACGAGCTTCCCGCCCTGCTTGAACGCCGCGCCGACCGTGAGCTTGAACTGTTCGACCGACCCGTCCGGAGCCCCGGGCACCGTTTCGACCAACGGCACTTCGCCCGTGAACACCTTGCCGAAGGGGGGGCTGGCGTTGCTGAGGATCCCCTTTTCGAAGACTTCCAGCGAAACGGGCGTCGAGCCGACTACGTAGAAGATATAGCCCCCGCCGGCGTTGAAGAACCCCTGTAGCGTCACTTTCTCGTGGATGCGCGACCCGCCGAAGCTCACGACGCCCATCGCTTCGCCCAACGTGCTGACGAACGACCTCTTGGGGCACCCTTCGGCGCCCTTGGCCAGGAGAATCGCTTCCGAGCAGGTGGTGAACCCCTGTGTGTGCACCGTCACGCCGGCGGGCGTGTAGACCTTGATCTGCGTGAGCGGCGAGGGGGAGCCCCAGTATTCGGTTCCCCCGATCGTGTCTTCCAGTTCCAGCGCCGCGGGGGCGCCGAGGATCGCACCGGTCCCCGGGTAGGTCGCACTGTGGGGGTTGCTCAGATCGATCGGAATCGGCACAACCGCTGCTTTGAGCGTGACCACGGGCCTTGCCGAGGCGACGCTCGGCAGGCCGGACAGCAGCCCCAGGACACTGATGCAGAGACCGAGTAGTGCCACCGGCGTGAGGAGAACCGTTCGACGGCGGCGAGACCCGTGAGGCGTAGCGGGACCCCAGGGGTGCGGCACGGCGCGGTGCGGCGCACGACAGACCGATGAAGGACGGGCCGATGCACGACGGGCCGATGAAGGACGCGCCGGCGCACGAAGAGCCGGTGCACGGGTCGGTGAACGAAGAGCCGGTGCACGACGGGCGAGACATAGCATGTGACCACCTCCTGAACGATGCGACTAGAACGGTACATCTCGAACGATACCACCGAAACCGTTCCACTCGAAGGGACAGCTATGCTTGCCGCGATGTCGTCCACACCGCGCCTCAGCGAGACCTCCTTCATCGTGCTCGGCCTGCTGGAGCTCGTCCAGCCCGCCACCCCCTACGACCTGAAGCGGCTGGCCCACCACAGCACGATGAACTTCTGGGCCGTCCCCCACACCCAGCTCTACTCCGAGTGCGCCCGCCTGGCCAAGGAGGGCCTGCTCAGCGAGGAGCGGGAACAGACCGGGCGGCGTCGACGCATCTACAGCCTCACGGAGTCCGGGCGCGAGGCGCTCGAGACGTGGCGCTCGGAGCCGATCGGCGCGTGGGCGGAACCACGCGACCTCGGCTACCTCAAGCTGTTCTTCGGAGCCGACCCGACGATGCTCGCCGCTAGCCAGCTGCCGACCCACGAAAAACGCCTGCGCAACTACGAAGAGCTGTGCGACCTGGCACGCTTCGCGCCCGAGGCGCCCCGCGGTCCGCTGCTCGCGTTGGAAGCCGGTATCGGACACGAGCGGGAGTACGTCCGCTTCTGGAAGCGACTGCTCCACGAGCAGGCGGACTGACCGCGAATCCCAGCAGGCGTGTCTGCGTCGCATCTCTTGCCTGTAGCGACGCATTCCGACAACCCTCAGCTTGAAAGCCCGATCACGAATCCGTATGCGCTAGAGTAAGCGTGTATGTATACGCTTTTGTGCATAGGAGGAATCAGATGGCCGCAACCGCGACTATTCGCGTCCGGTCGGATACCCGCGAGCGATTGAAGCGCCTCGGTCGTGACCGCGGACTCAGCACCCCGGATCTCCTCGACTCGTTGGTGCGTGGCGCCGAGGACGATCAGCTACTCGTCGAGCACGAGGCCGCGATGGACCGGGTAATGGCCGACCCCAAACAGGCCGCGTCGTACCGTTCAGAGCTGAGCGCCTGGGACGGCACGCTGCAGGACGGGTTGAAGGATCTGTAGGTGAGCACAGTCCCAGCGAGCCGTCAGGGCGACGTCTGGGAGGCGCGCCTGGAGCCTGTCGTCGGCCACGAGCAGGGTGGGACTCGCCCCGTGTTGGTCATCAGCGTCGACCAGATCTCCTCCGGTCGAGGCGAAATGTGCATCGTCGTGCCCTTTACTCGCACCGATCGCGGCACACCGATCCATGTCCGCGTCGACCCGCCGGAGGGGGGCCTGACATCGGTCAGCTTCGCACTCCCCGAGAACGTACGCTCACTCTCTCGCGAGCGCCTCGCCAAGCGACTGGGCGGCGTGCGGGACGCCACCCTCGAACAGGTGCTGGACCGCATCCACTTGCTTACCCGGAAGCCGAAGTAAGGGCCCCAACCCGCGGGGCGGCGTCACTTCCCCGTGAACCGCGGGGCGCGTTTGCCGAGGAACGCGGCGATGCCCTCGCGCGCGTCAGCGCTCTGAAAGACCGTGGCGAACGCGCGCTTCTCGGCCTCGAGGCCCTCGTCGAGGTCGCCTGCTGCGGAGACGCGCTTGATCTGCTCCACCGCCAGCGGGGCCTGACCCGCCAGGCGGCGCGCCCACGCAAGCGCGGTGTCGAGCAGTTCGTGGTCGTCCACCACCGCGTTGGCGAGGCCGTACTCGTACGCCTCGCTCGCCTGCATCGGGTCGCCGACGAGGTTCATCTCCAGCGCCTTGGACTGGCCCACCAGGCGCGCCAGGCGCTGGGTGCCGCCGAAGCCGGGGATGATGCCCAGCTTGATCTCCGGCTGGCCGAACAGCGCCGAGCGCGCCGCGACGCGCACGTCGCAGGCCATCGCCAACTCGCAGCCACCGCCGAACGCGAAGCCGTTGACCGCGGCGATCGTGGCGACGCCCTCGGAGCCCAGTTCGCGGAACAGCGCGTGGGCCTTGTTGACCATCGCCTCGCCCCCGGCGGCGTCGAGCGTCGTGAACGCCTTGATGTCCGCTCCCGCGGAGTACAGGAACGGGTTGGAGGACGCAATCACCAGGGCGCGCACGCCGGAGGACTTCACGTGGGCCCACACCTTCGCAAGGTCGTCGATCACCTGCGGCGCGATCGAGTTCATCTGACCGTTGGCCAGCCACGCGATGGCCACCGCCCCCGCGTCGGTGGAGCCACCGGCGCCCCCCCGCGCGTCGCCGCGGACCGTCTCCAACTTCACGACCTCGGTGGGTGGGGCCGAGTCGCCGGCGTCCGGCTGCGGGTAGGCGTAGAAGCCCTGGCCGGACTTCTGCCCGAGGCGCCCCTGGGCGACCAGGCGGCGCAGGATGCGCGGCGGCGCGAAGCGCTCCCCGTGAAGCTCCTGCAGACGCTCCAGGCGCTCGAGCACCGTGTCGAGGCCCTCCACGTCGGCCTTCATGAAGGGCGGCATCAGCCCCCGCCGCGGGTCGAGGCCCGCGCCCGCCATCAGGCCGAAGTCGATGTCGCGGTGGACCGCCACGCCCTCCTCCAGCACCAGACACGCCTCCACGAACGTCTTCAGCGTCAGCAGCTCCACGAGCGCCTGCACGTCGGGCTCGCCCTCGCCCTCGAGGTTCGGGGTGCCGTCCGGCGAGTAGAAGCCGTCGCCGCCGGTCTTGGCCCCGAGCTTGCCCTGCGCGACGAGCTTCTGCATGCCCTTCGGGACGTAGAAGCGCTCCGGGCCGTAGGACTCCGCGAGGTGCTCGGCCACGTGCAGCACCGTGTCGAGGCCGAGCAGGTTCACGAGGAAGTACGGCCCCATCGGCACCACGTTCGCGGAGCCCACGCCCTCGTCGATCAGCTTGATCGAGAGGCCCTGCTGCTCCTGCGCGCGCCACACCTCCGAGGTGCCCGCGTTGAGGATGCGGTTGACCACGAACCCCGGCACCTCCGCGCACGTGATCGGCTGCTTGCGGATCGCCTGCGCGAACGCCACCGCCGCGGTGACCGTCTCCGCCGCGGTCTCGTCGCCTTCGACTACCTCGATCAACGGCATCACCGACGCGGGGTAGAAGTAGTGGAAGCCCACGACCTTCTCGGGGCGCAGCGTCGCTTCGCCGATCTCGGTGATCGACAGCGACGACGTGTTCGAGGCGAGCACCGCGTGGCCGGGCGTGGCCGCGTCGAGCTCAGCGAACACCGCCTGCTTGATGTCCATCCGCTCCGGCACCGCCTCGACCACGAAGTCCACGTCGCCGAACGCCGCGTAGGAGGTGGTCCCCTCGATGCGCCCGGTGACCTCGGCGACCTGCGCCTCGCCCTGCTCGGCGGTGAGCTTGCCCCGCTCCACCAGCTTGGCCACCTGCCCCGCGGTCACCGAGCGCGCCTCCTCCAGGCCGGCCTGCACGAGCGCGTCGTCGATGTCCTTCAGCACCACCGGGAACCCGGCGGCGGCGATCGTCTGCGCGATCTGCCCCCCCATCGTCCCTGCGCCCACGACCGCTGCCTTGAACACAAACATGCCGACTCCTCGACTCTCCGCTCGGTGGTCTAGTCTCGTTGCTGTGGACGCGGAACCCTAACGTCACGCGCGTGCCGGCGCATCTCCCGACCGGCGGGCGGGTTGCAACGCATGAGGGGGACCGACGTTTACGAAAGGTGCGCACGATGAGCAAGCACAGCAGACTCGCAGCGACGGGAGCCGTCGTCGCCGGGCTCGCGCTCTTGGGGCTACCGGTGGCCGCCCAGGCGCTCGCCCGGCCCGGCGTCTCCACCGGGGCCGCGGAGACCGTGAGCTACGGCACGGCGACCCTCACCGGGTCGATCGACCCGCACGGGAGCAACACGTCCTACTACTTCCAGTACGGGCTCACCCGCGGCTACGGCGCGCAGACCGCGATCGCCGACGCCGGAGCGGGCCTGGGCGCCGTGCGGGTCACCATGCCCATCGCCGGGCTGCAGCCGCTCACCACCTACTACTTTCGCCTGATCGCCGTCAACGGCGTCGGGGCGAGCACCGGCGCCGGGCGGGCGTTCATCACCCTCAAGGTGCCGCTCTCCCTGGCGATCCTCGCGGCCCCCAACCCGACCCTGTTCGGAGGCACGGTCACGGTCCAGGGCACGCTCTCGGGCACCGGCAACGCCGGCGTGCCCGTGGTGCTCCAGTCCAACCCGTTCCCCTACACCCAGGGCTTCGCCGACACCGGCAACCCCGAGCTGACCACCGCGGCAGGCGGCTTCTCCTTCCCCGTCCTCGGCCTCACCGAGGCGACTCAGTTCCGCGTGGCGACCACCACCAAGGTTCCCGTCGTCAGCCCCGTAACGCTCGAGGGCGTGGCGGTCCGCGTCGAAGCCCACGTCGGACGCGCCCACCGGCGGCGGCGCCACGACGCGCGCATCTACGGGACCGTGAGCCCCGCCGTGGACGGCGCGGAAGTCGCGGTCATGCGCATCACCGGCGGGCGCAACCAGCTCGTCGCGGGCACCACCTTGCACCACGCCAACGCCACCTCCTCGCGCTTCAGCTGCGTGGTGCGGGTCAAACGTGGGGCCGTCTACCGGGTGCTGGTGAGAGTCACCAACGGCGCCCAGGTGTCCAACTACAGCGAGCCGCTGTTCATCCGCTGAGGGTCTTTTTTTGGGATCGTCCGCGCGAGCTTGTGCGGCAGCGACGGCCGTGTGGGCGACGGTAGGAGCGTCCTACGCGGCGACCGTCTCGGCCATCTCGACGCGCCGCGGCAGCAGCGTTTCGCGGGCGATCACGAGGCGCTGGATCTGTGAGGTGCCCTCGTAGAGCTGCATGATCTTCGCGTCGCGGAACAGCTTCTCGACGGGGTAGTCCTTGATGAAGCCGTACCCGCCGTAGATCTGCACCGCGTCGGTGGCGACCTTCATCGCGGCGTCCGCGGCGAAGCGCTTGGCGTGCGAGGAGATCAGCGTGTTGCGTTCGCCGTTGTCGAGCTGCGACGCCGACTTCCACGTCAGCAGGCGCGACGCCTCGACGTCGGTGGCCATGTCGGCGATCATGAACTGGATCGCCTGGTGCATCGCGATCGGGACCCCGAACTGGGTACGTTCCTTGGCGTACTCGGTGGCGAACTCCAGGGCCGCGCGGGCGATGCCGGTCGCCATCGCCGCCACGCCCGGGCGGGTGCGGTCGAGCGTCATCATCGCGAGCTTGAAGCCCTTGTTTTCCTCGCCCAGCAGGTTCTCGGCGGGGACCTCCACGTCGTTGAAGGAGATCGTCGCGGTGTTCGAGGCGCGCTGGCCGAGCTTGTCCTCCTTCTTGTCGACGACGACGCCCCACTCGCGCTCGACCACGAACGCGGAGATGCCGCGGTGGCCGGCGTCCTTGTCGGTCTTCGCGTAGACGGTGTAGTAGTCGGCGTAGCCGCCGTTGGTGATGAAGCACTTCGAGCCGTTCAGCACGTACTTGTCGCCGTTGCGCACCGCGGTGGTGCGCATCCCCGACACGTCGGAGCCGGCGTCGGGCTCGGTCAGGCAGAACGACACCAGCTTCAGCTCCTCGGTGACGGCGCCCAGGTACTTTTTCTTGACCTCCTCCGAGCCGCCCAGCGTGATCGGGGCGGTCGCCAGGCCGTTGCAGCCCAGGGACGTCTGGATCCCCGAGCAGCCCCACGAGAGCTCCTCCTCGATCAGGCACCCGTCGAGGTAGCCGAGGCCCGGACCACCGTACTCCTCGGGGATGTGGGTGTTCATCAGCCCCACCTCCCACGCCTTCTGGAGGATCTCCTGCGGCCAGGTGCCGTCCTTGTCGTACTCCCACGCGACCGGGCGGATCTCCTTCTCGGCGAAGTCGTGCGCCAGCTCGCGCAGGTTCTTCTGCTCGTCTGTGAGCGTGAACTCAACCATGTTCTCTCGGGCTCCTCGGGGCTGGCGCGGGGCGCACCGCCCGGCGGACGGGCCGCTTCTCGCGCGAGTAGATTGACTGGTCAGTCAACGCTGGCCACCAGGGAGGGTAGCGAAGCGCGGCCGGTTGAGCAACAATTCACTCATGCAGGCCCTCTTCCCGCTGGTGCTGTTCGGCTCGATCGGCCTGTTCGTCCTCCTCGGGGTGCTCTCGATGTTTACGCACCGCAACCTCCACGACCAGATCGGTCAGGGCGGCTTCTTCACCGGCGAAGACTCGTTCAGCGGTTTCGGGTCGGGCGGCACCGGCACGCTGGGCGGCCCGGGCACGGTCGGTGCGACCGGCGGGTGGGGCGCGGACGACGGGGCCGGCGGGACCGGGTCCCGCGGCGAGCGCGAGCGCGAAATCCGCCAGCTACTGGAGGCCCGCAGCGAGCGGCTCGTGCGCGGTGGTCACGCGCCCCTGGACATCGACGCGGAGCTCGCCCGGCTCGAGCCGAGTGGCGGCGCGGAGGGAGCCGGCTCGCACGACGCGGGGTTGACCGCGGAGGTGCGCCAGCTCGTCCTCGCCCGCAACGAACGCCGCCTACGCCGGGGGCTCGAAGCGCTGGACGTCGAGGTCGAGGTGCAGCGGACGCTCGCCGAGCTGGACGCCTGACTCAGGGCCCCATCTCGGTAGGCCCTTACGGCGCTGCAAACGAACCGGCACCCCTGGCGCCCCCCGCGTCGTAGCATCCCCTTGGTGCGCTCCAAGCCGTTCGGTGTGATCGCTCGCCGGCTGCTGGGCGGGCTCGTCCTCGCCCAGCTCGCCCTCCCCGCCGCGGCCCAGGCCCGGGGGCCGACGGTGTACGGCACGCTTCAGAGCCTGCGGAGCAGCGGCGCGCTGAGTGCCGAAGCGTACGGGGAAGACTCCTCCACCTACACCGCCGCGCTGCACGCCGTCGCACGGCTGAGCGGCACCCGCGCCGGCGAACTCGCGGCCGTGGTCGCCAACGTGCAGCAGATCGCCGCCGCCGGCGAGCTCACCCCCTCGCGGCTGCCCGCGCTGTTCCTCACGCTCGAACGCAACGTGCAGTGGTGGACCACCGAACCGCTGCTCGCCGCCGACCAGCGCGTGAGCTTCCCGGAAAGCCACCTGGTGTGGGAGCACTACCCCGGGCAGGGCCTCGAGATCCAATGGCTGGCGACCTTCGGGGAGGCCAACGGCTACTACGACAACGGGCACGAGAACACGCAGCTGCGCGAAGTGCTCGAAGAAGCGATCCCGCTCGCCACGCAGCGAGCCGGGGGCATCGCGTGGGAGTACTTCTTCCACTTCGACGGCGGGGCGCCGCCGTGGACCTCCGGGCTCTCCCAGGGGACCGCGCTGCAGGCGCTCGCCCGCGCGTACTCGCGCCTGCACGAACAGGCGTTCCTCACGGCCGCCCACCAGGCGCTCGGCATCTTCGAGACCCCGCCGCCGGTGGGCGTGCGCGTGGCGAGGCCCGCCGGCACGCTCTACGCGGAGTACACCTACGCTCCCACCGACCGCATCCTCAACGGCTTCATCCAGGCCCTCAACGGGCTCTACGACTACACCAAGCTGACCGGCGACCCGCTCGGCCAGCAGCTCTTCGAAGCGGGGGACGCGGAGGCCCGCGCGATCGTGCCGTCGTACGACACCGGCGCCTGGTCGAAGTACGACCAGTACTCCGAATCGAACCTCAACTACCACGAGTTGCTCGCCGAATTCCTGCAGGGGCTCTGCCAGCGCACCCAGCTCGGCGAGCCGCTGGCCCCCGCGCCCCCGCCCGCTCCCGCCACTCCTCCGACCCCCGCCACTCCGCCAGCTCCCACCACTCCACCGGCGTCCACCACCCCTGCGTCCACGACGGGGGGCGCCACCGCCTCGGCCAGCCGCGCCGCTGAGGCGATCGGTAGTGGCCGATCACCGACGGGTGCAGTCGCCTCGGCGGCTCAGGCGAGCACGGCGATCCCCGGGGACGCGATCTACTGCACCACCGCGCAGCGCTTCACCGCGGACCTGCACACGCCGCCGGCGATCGTGCTGCTGAGCCACACGCTGCCCGAGGGCGCGCGCGCCGGGGTCCAGCTGTCGCTCTCGAAGGTCGCCACCGTTAGCCTCACGGTCCGCCGGGGCGGGCGCGTGGTGTGGAGCAACAGCGCGCTCCTGGAACGCGGCAACCCGCGGCTGCTGTGGGTCACGCCGAGCACGGCCGGCACGTACGAAGTCAGCCTCCGCGCCGTGGACCTCGCGGGCAACGCCGCCACCGCGAGCGGCACCGTCACGCTGGGCGCTCCGGTCAAGCAGGTCAAGCACCGCAAGCACTGAGGTCGCCGAACCGGACGCCGGGTGGGGAAGGTCAGGGGCGCCCGGGGAGCCGTCCGTACAATCGGGGTGTGCCGAGTGAAGCGAGCAGCATTCGTGGCGGCGGCGATCCCGGGGGCCGTTCCGCGGGCTCGGGGATCGCTCACACCTGGGGCGCCCTGGATCGCGACCGGCGCCTGGCGGCGATCGCCGCGGTCGCGCTGTTCGCGACGATGTTCCTGCCGTGGTACCAGCAGAACGCGGTGGTCACCGCTCGGCGTGCCGCGCCGCTGGTGAGCCGCAACCTCAACGCCTTCCAGGTCTTCTCGTTCGTGGAGGCCGCCGTGCTGCTGGTGGCGGCTGCAGTGCTGTTCCTGCTGTACGCACGCGCGGATGGAGGCAGGTTCCAACTGCCGGGCGGCGACGGGACGGTGGTGCTGGCCGCGGGGCTGTGGAGCGCTCTGCTGCTCGTGTTGAGGCTGTTCGACAAGCCCGGGGTCACCCAGCACGGGGTCGCCGCCAACGTCGGCGTGCAGTGGGGCATCTTCTTCGCGTTGGCCGCCGCCGGCCTGCTCGCGTACGCCGGTTCGCGGATGCGCGCAGGGCAGCGGCCCGAGCCGCCTCTGGTGCGCCGCTCGGAGGTGCCGCGGCGTCCGCAGCCGGAACCGCTCGATCCGCGGCGTCCGCCAGAGCCACCGGAGCCTGAGGCGCAGGAGACGGTCGTGATCTCCCGCCGGGAGGACGCACCGAGAGCGGGTGGGCGGGGGCCCACACCGCGAGCGGTGCCCGTCCCCGCGAGCGAGCACGCCTCCGCTCCCATGCCGGCGAGCAGGCGGGGGCGATACCCTCCAGCCCCCAGCCGGGCGGGCACTCCCTCCGAGCAGCTGTCCTTCGAGGACCCCGACGCACCCTGACGATGACGCTGACGCCCCCCGACACCCCAGACGCACCCGCGAGCGCCGCCGAGGCGGCAGAGGGCCTGCGCCGGGTCGGCTACCTCCCCGGGGAGTCCACGGCGCTCGTGGCGTTCCTGGCGGTGCGACTCGGCAAGCCGGTGCTCGTCGAGGGTCCCGCGGGCGTCGGCAAGACGGAGCTCGCAAAGGCGCTAGCGCGCTACCTGGGGCGCGAGCTCGTGCGGTTGCAGTGCTACGAGGGCCTCGACGAGGCGAAGGCGCTGTACGAGTGGAACTACCGCAAGCAGCTGCTGCGCATCCAGGCGCAGGGTGGTGACGCCGGCTGGGAGGAGGTGCAGGAGGACATCTTCGGCGAGGAGTTCCTGCTGGCGCGCCCGCTGATGAGCGCGATCGCCTCCGAGCAGCCGGTAGTGCTGCTGATCGATGAGATCGACAAGACCGACCAGGAGTTCGAGGCGATGCTGCTGGAGGTGCTCTCGGACTTCCAGATCTCGATCCCAGAGCTGGGCCGCGTGGAGTCGCGCACGCACCCCGTGGTGCTGCTCACCTCCAACAACTCGCGGGAGCTGACCGAGGCCCTCAAGCGCCGCTGCCTGTACCTGTGGCTGGACTACCCCGAGCTCGAGCACGAGCTCGCGATCGTGCGCCTGCACACACCGGAGCTGGCCGAGACGGTCGCGCGGCGGCTCGTGGAGGTGGTGGGGATGGTGCGCGAGCTCGACCTCAAGAAGCCCCCCTCGATCGCCGAGTCGATCGACTGGGCGCGGGCGCTGCTGCTGCTGGGGGCGAAGGACATCGACTCGGAGACCTTCCTGGAGACCATGTCAGTGATCGTCAAGCACCGCTCCGACATGGACGTCGTCGCCGAGCGGGTGGGCCTGAAGCTCGGGTCAGCCGTCGATGCCGTCTGAGGGAATAGCGGCGCGCCTGCTGGAGCTCGGCGAGGAGCTCCGCAACGAGGGCGTGGCGGTCGGCACCTCGGAGCTGCTGGACGCGTTCGCGGTGCTGCGCGAGGTCCCGTGGACCGCGCAGGCCGACTTCCGCGAGGCGCTCGCCGCGACGCTCGCCAAGAGCCAGGAGGACCGGCGCATCTACGAGCTGGTGTTCGACCGCTTCTTCTTCCGCGCGGTCGAGCTGGCCGCCGTGCAGGAGGGCGTGCGCGAGGGGCGCGACGACGGGCGGGCGGGATCTCAATCATCCGACACGGGAGAGCTCGACCTCGAAGAGCTCTCCGAGGAGGAGCTCGACGCGCTGCGCCGCCAGATCGCCGCCGCGCTCCGCGACGGGGCGGACGGCGCGATGCGCGACCTCGCGCGCATGGCGATCGCCGCGCTCGCCCGCCGTGACGGGGGCTCGGGGGTGATCGGCGTGGACGTGCAGCGCATCCGCCGCGCGCTCGGCCTGCGCGTGGAGCCCCAGCCGGAGCTGCCCGCCGAGGACCCCCGCCGCGAGGGGCTGCCGCGCGAGGCCCTGCGCCGCTTCGAGGCGCTGCTGCGCCGCGAGCTCG
This sequence comes from uncultured Solirubrobacterales bacterium, assembly GCA_963701215.1. GTDB lineage: Bacteria > Actinomycetota > Thermoleophilia > Solirubrobacterales > Solirubrobacteraceae > Palsa-744. The sequence goes on along the minus strand of OY969580.1, from coordinate 590,199 downwards.
AGCGCGCGCAGGTGCAGCGCACCGGCACCCTCCCCCCCGCGCGCCCGCTCGGCGAGCTCGACCGCGCGCTGCCCTCCGGCCCGCTGCAGGACCTCGCGGCGGTGCACCGCGTGGTCGCACAGCTGCGCCGGCGCCTGGCCACGCAGGGCCACCAGACGCGCGGGCACCGCCACCACGCCCACGTGGACGTGCGCCGCACGATGCGCGCGTCGCTGCAGACCGGCGGGGTCCCCGTCGTGCTCAAGTACCGCCCGCGCCGTCCGCGCCGCCCGGAGGTGTACGTGCTGTGCGACGTCTCCACCTCGGTCACCTCCGCCTCGGTGTTCTTCCTCTCGGTGCTCCACGCGCTGCACGACTCCTTTCGCAAGATGCGCTCGTTCGTGTTCATCGAGCGCATCTCCGAGGTCACCGACATCTTCGAACGCGAGCGCGACTTCAAGGCGGTCAACGAGCGCATCGCCTCCGACGCGGGGGTGGCCGACATCTCCGGCTACACCGACTACGGGCGCGTGTGGTCGGAGTTCCTGCAGTTGATCGGCGACGACCTGAACCCGCGGGCGACCGTGATCGTGCTCGGCGACGCCCGCACCAACGGCCGCGACCCCCGCTCCGACGCCTTCGCGGCGATCACCGCGCGCGCCGGGCGCACCTTCTGGCTGAACCCCGAGCCACGGCTGTACTGGAACTACGGGGACTCGGTGATCGCCGCTTACGAGCAGCACTGCACGGCGTTCGAGTGCTGGACGACCGCGCAGCTGGAGGACTTCGTGCGCGCGCTGGCGCGGCCTGAGCTGGCCACGGGCGCGGGCCGATAAAACGGCCCACACAGCCGAGATGTCCGACGCGCGCGCGAAAATGAAGGTCAATGTCTGAGCACTTTCAACAACCGGAACACGGTGCGCCCGCCATCCGGCGATCGCTGCTGAGTGCGGTCGACTGGGAAGCCATCGACGCGCAGGTCCGGCTGCAACAGCGCAGCAGAGAGCGTCACACGCCCCCCATCTCGATGTTCCGCTGGTGGGCCCGCCGTTCCCACGCGCTGATCGGGGAGCTGCTCGAGCAAGCCCGCACGGAGGACAAACGAGCGGTGATCTCCGACCCCTTCAGCGGCGGTGGCACCGTGGCGATCGAGGCGACACGGCGTGGTCTACCCGTTTACGCCCAGGATCTCCACCCCTGGCCCATCGCCGGACTACGGAGCGCGCTCACTGTCGTCGACCCCGAAGAACTGGAGCGCGCCTCCAAGAGTTTGCTCAGCTGTCTGGCCCCGCTACGCACCCGACTGTATGGCACGGCCTGCCCGCAGCACGGCGACGACGCCGAGGTGTTGGGCTGCTTCTGGGCCCGGGTCACCAACTGCCCCGCCTGCGCACGAGCCGTTCATCTCTTCCCCTACCCGATGCTCTCGCGTGCCAGCCGCAAGGCCGATGAGACGCATAGCTGGTGGGGCTGCTCGGCTTGCGGACGGATGACCCGCTCGCGGGACGACGTCACCCATCGGCGATGCGCTGGGTGCGGCAAGAGCTTTCCTCCAGCTTCCCGCTCATTGCTTCCTGGACGTCAGGCCACCTGTCCGCATCACGACTGCCGCCATCAGTTCACTGCCTTCGTCGGTCAGACGCCGCAGTGGAAGTGCGTGCTGGTTCAGCGCTCGTGCCGAACTGACGGGCGCCGACACGTGCACCTCGACAGGCCGACCGCCGGGGAGGAGATGCAGGCTTCCGATCGCAATGCGCTGACTGCCCCGCCTGCCCTGTGTGAGGAGATACCTCACGGTCTTGAGACCAGGGTGCTGCGCCGCGCGGGGATCCTCCGGTGGGAGCAGCTGTACTCCCCGCGTCAGTTACGTGTGCTCGCCGGCGCATCGAAGCAGATAGAACAGATGCGCATGTCAGCAGCGGTGCGAGACCGGCTGCGCCTGTCGCTGGCCGGCTGCGCAGAGATGGCCGGCCACGTCAGCCGTTGGGATCGCTTCTATCCGAAGGCTTTCGAGGCAACGGCCAACCATCGTTTCGCAATTACGGGCTTCTCCTACGAGACCAACCTGCTTGCTGAGCGGGGTCGTGGCAGCCTGCCACGGCGATTACGACACTCGGTGTCTGCGGCACGCTGGAGCCAGGATGAGCTTCCAGACTCCAGGCATGTCCGTCGTCGCTCGAGCACCGGCCTCCGAGAAGATACGAACGACATCCTGCTGGCTCAAGGAAGCAGCGCCCGGCAACTGCCGCGCGACGGAACCGTGGATCTCGTTCTCACCGATCCACCTTACTTCGACGACGTCCAGTACGCCGAGCTGGCGGGCGTTTTCCTCGCATGGGCACGGGCCAGCAAGCTGCTGCCAGACTCGACCGAGCTTGACCTCGGCGCCGAGGCAGTGGCCAATCCGATACGCCGCATAGGCGCAGAGGAGTACCGGGACCTTCTCGGGGCCATCTTGACCGAGACCCGACGGACCCTCAAACCGCACGGACGAATCATCCTGACCTACCACAACACTGACCTGCGGGCATGGTGGGCACTGGGAAGCGCCCTGCGCGATGCGGGCCTCAGCATCTGCGCCCTCGCCGTTACCCAAGCCGAGAACGAGCGGGATCATGCAAAGCGCGACCGGCTGGGCTTCTCTCGTGATCTCGTCCTGGAGTGTCGGCCAACTGCGGCGACGGGTGAGCCTGAGGTCGTTTGGTATGAGCACGACGAGCCCGAGGCGCAGGAGCTGGTGGCAGCGGGCAGGGCACTGGCCAGCATGCCCGAGCGGGAGACCCAGGAGGATTTCCGCCCGCGCTTTCGCGATCTTCGAGGCGATCTGCGGCCAGTGCGCATCAGCCGTCGAGCCAGCGAGACCGAGGAGGAGGAGGAGGAGGAGGAGGAGGTCCATGCCTGAGAGCTCGACATCGCGGATCGCCTTCTTGCGCGAACGCATCGCGGCCACCAAGATGGGCAGCGGCCCCACTGCGCCAGTCCCCTTTCGGCAGGAGCAGATCAATCTGCCACAGATACAGGTGCCGATCGACTTTCCACTCTACCGTGTCCAGAACGGGCGCACCCATCGCGCACAGGCCGCCTATATCGAGCGGCACGAGTTGCTCGCCGATTTCTTCGATGATCCCGAGAGCAACGAGACCCAGGAGGCGCAGGGACACATCCTGCGAGAGATGATCGATCAGGCCGGCCTGCGCGCTGACCTGTTGAAGCGCGAGCAGCGATCTCCCCTGGTCCTCACCTATGACGGATTCATCGTTGATGGCAACAGGCGCACAGCTGCACTCCGAGCCGAAGGCAAAGTCGAGCATGTCATGGCGGTCGTACTGCCGGAGGATTGCACCGCAGTGGACCTCTACGACACCGAGTTTGAGATGCAGATGGCTCGGGACACGAAGGCAAGATACAACTGGGTCGACGAAGCGCTGCACGTGCGCTTGGGAATCAGAGACCTCTCCGAGTCGCCCGCTGCCATCGCCCGACGGATGGGCGTGGACGTCACCGAGAAGGATGTCGAAGAGATGCTCGGCCGCCTTTCGCTGGTCGATCTATACCTCGAGTGGCTCGGGGCCCCGAGCAAGTACCACCGAGTTCCTACGGATGACCGCAGCGCCGCCGAGCAGAGCTTCGGCGACCTCCATCGGCGCGAGCGACGTCAGAGCTTTCGCACACTTCCCGAGCTTCAGCAGCGCGCCGTACGAAATGCATGTTTTGCGGTCATCAAGGAGAGCGGCGGGTACATGGATGTCCGCCGGGTAGCCGACAGCCTGATCAACACCCCTGCACAGGTAATCGAGGGCCTCAAGGAGGAACTGCCAGAGGACTTGGGCGCCCTTCTCGACACGCCTGTCATGTCCGATTCAGCGGCAGGCGATGGAGATAGCCCCGTGGGAGTGTTGGCGCAGTTGGCAGTCATAGATCTACCCGCAGAGGTCCCTGCCGGGGTTGGGATCCTCAACCTCGTACAGGATGCTGCGCAGGCGGCGACAGTGGCGCCCGTCATCAGCCGAGTCGCGGAAGACCTGGACCAGCTCGAGAAAGACAAGAAGGAGCGGGGTCAGCCATTGCGCAAGGTACAGAGTGCGTTGCGCGCGTTGCAAGACGTCAGTCTGAGCGCCAGCACACCCCGCATGGATGACATAGCCACAATGCTCGAGCGAGTCATCACACGCGCAGATCAGCTGGCAAAGCGCATCGACGAGCTCAAGAGCGACTGACAATGGGCGAGGTGCTGCTCACCCTGCGCGACGCTGGTCGGCGCGTGCAGCTCGATGTCCGTGGCCTCGACGCCTCAGCGGTGACCCAGCTGGAGCACGCGTTACTCCTGAGCGGCGCAAAACCGCACGCAGGCGGTTTCACCCTACCCGCAATCCAGTTCCGACGCAGCGCATCGGAGATGGCACGCCTGCTGCAGGGGCTACCAGTTGAACTCGACACAGGCGTCGAACACCTGCTCCGCACACAGCTTTCAGAAGTGCAGGCAAGGCAGTCAGCCGAGCATGCATTACGCCCACTCAGCGCCGAGGAGGTTCAGCAGCGCCTTCAGGCAGGTGGCCGCTTCCAGCGTACTATGAACGACCGTCAAGTGGAAAATCTCGGACGGTTGCTCGCCCTGCACCACGGCGCGAACTTCTCCGTGCCAGGTGCCGGCAAGACCTCCACCCTGCTGGCCGTCTACGAGGTGCTGCGCAATATGGACCGAGTCGATCGCCTGCTGGTCGTCGCGCCGAAGAACGCCTTCATCTCCTGGGACGAAGAGGTCGAGAGCTGCTACCACAACGACCTCCGACCGGCCGTGCGCCGTTTGACGGGCGGCACAAGTGGAGTCCACTCAATCCTTGATGAGGATCCCGAGATCGCGCTCATCACATATCAGCTGCTGCCCAACGTGGTCGAGCAGGTCAAGACCTGGGCCAAGCGGCACGATACTCTGGTTGCCCTGGATGAGTCGCACCGCATCAAGTCTGGGTGGTTGGCGGTCACCGCCTCCGCGGCACTCGATCTCGCGGACGCGGCCATACGCCGCGACATCCTCAGCGGCACTCCGCTGCCTCAATCCCCCGAGGATCTCCGTCCTCAGTTTGAGTTCCTCTGGCCTGGCCAGCGGATCCTGCCCGACATGCGCGTGCTCACCGAGGCCCCGCCCGAGCAGTTGGCCGAGGTCGAGCGGGCGGTGCGACCACTGTACGTGCGCACCACCAAGGAGCAACTCGACTTGCCGGAACTGCACGTGGACTCTCGGCCGGTCGAGCTGGGACCGTTGCAGCGGGAGCTGTATGACCTGTTGCGCAGCGAGGCAGCGCGCGTCGCATCAGGAATGCGCATCCATGACGTGCGCTTCTTCAGGGCGCTCGGACGCCATGTCGTGCGGCTGCTGCAAGCGGCTGTCAACCCGATGCTACTCACTCAGGGGGAGTTGGTGGACGGCAACGCCATCGAACCGCTTCCTGAGGGCACACGCGCCTGGGAGCTGCTGCGCGACCTCGCCCGCTACGAGCAGCCCGCCAAGGTGCGCTGGGTGCTGCAGCGGACCGAAAGGCTCGTCGCCGATGGCCAGAAGGTTCTCATCTGGACCCAGTTCGTGATGAACGTGCGTTCGTTGGAGCGCCTGCTTGCAGGTCATGGCGCGGTGGTGCTCTACGGCGAGGTGCCGACCGGGGACGAGGATGACCCCGAGACGCGGGAGTTTCGCATCCGCGCCTTTCATGAAGATCCCGACACCAAGGTCATGATCGCCAACCCGGCCGCCGCCGGCGAGGGCATCAGTCTGCATATGGCCTGTCACCACGCGCTGTACCTGGATCGCAGCTTCAATGCCGCGCACTATTTGCAGTCCGTTGATCGCATCCATCGCCTGGGCAGCGTGTACGAGCCCGAGGTGGAGATCCCCGAGGCCGCGGACACCATCGATGGCCGGGTCGCCGAGCGCCTGAGCAAGAAGGTCAGGGCCATGGTCGCGTCTCATTTCCCGGGTGAATTTGTTCGGGGCAGGCTCCGCTTGAGGGGGATGTTATGCGGCGATCACCTCCTCGGTGTTCGTCGTGGTTGGTGGAGCGGTCTTGGTGTCGCGTAGTTGGCGGCGTAGGCGCTCGATCTCGGCGACGGTCTTGGGGTTCATCTTCACGCCGCGCCAGCCGCGGGAGGAGAGCTCCAGCACCGCCCAGATCAGCGAGAGGGCGGAAGTCTCGCCGGGGAACCGGCCGATGACCTTGGTTCGCCGGCGGACCTCCACGAATGTTCGCTCGAGGAGATTCGTGGTCCTGATTCGCTTGCGGTGGGCGGACGGGAACTGTAGGTGGGTGACGAGCGCTGGCAGGTCCGTTTCGATGACGGCCATCGCCGAGGGGTAAGCCGTCTTGTAGTCGGCGATGATGCCCCGTAGCTCATGGGTCGCCTCGCCCGGGGAGCGCGCCTCGTCGAATGCTTTCCACCAGCGCGCCTTGACCTCTTGGTGGTGGCGCTCGGGCAGCTTTCCGGTGACGTTCCGAAGTGCGTGGACGGTGCAGCGCTGCTCCAGTGCTCCGGGCCAGAGCTCCCGCATCGCCTTCCAGATCCCGGGTGCTCCGTCGGCGATCACGAGCGCCGGCGCCCTGAGGCCGCGGGCGATCATGTCCCGGCCGAAGGCGAGCCAGCTGTCATAGCTCTCACGGCTCCCCAGAGCCAATCCGAGGAGAACCTTGCGGCCCTCCAGCGTGACGCCCCAGCACACCAGCACGCCCTCCGCCGGCGTGTCGTCGGGATGCAGCTTCAGATAGATCGCATCCAAGAAGCAGTAGACGATGTCGTGCTGCTCCAAGCGCCGCCGGCACCACTGGCGGTATCGCTCCCGGGTGTCCTCACAGATCCTGGACACCGTCGCCTTCGACGCAATCGACTCCTCGAAGACTTCCTGGAGCGCGGCCTCCACATCACGGGTGGACAGTCCCCGCAAGAACGAGCTGATCACGAGCGACTCCAGCGCGTGCGTTCGCGTGACGCCCTTGCCGAGCACCCTGCTCTCGAACCCCAGCTTGCTCGCGTTGCGCACCCGCGGACGCTCCAACGCCACCGAGCCGCTCGTCGTCTTGACCGTCCGCGGTTCGTGTCCATTGCGGTGGCTGACCGTCTCCTCAACACGCTCATACCGCCGGCGGCCGAGGAACTCCGTGACCTCGTCCTCGAGCACCTGCTGCAGGATCAGCCGCGCTCCCAGCCGCCCGACCGTCTCAATCGGGTCTTGCTCCTCGCCGACACCGGCCAGCACCTCATCCAGTTCTGAGCGAAACCTCTCGCTCGGGGCTACCTTCTCCATGCGGGCGTACCTCCATCGCTTGGTCTTGTCAGGACAAAGCGGAGGCTACGCCCGCAACCTCAAATCCCCCGGCTCATGAGACGCGACCAGGGCCATGTCGAAGATCCTCAACGACCCTGGGTTGGCAGCTCTTGCCTATGACCCACTTGACATCCAGGAGGAGTTTGTCGGGGGCATCGAACCTGGTGACGTCGAGGAGATCATGGATCACCTCAACTCCGAGCCGGAGGACTGATGGCGAGCGTTCGGGTCACGCGTGGCAGGCTCACCGCCCTGTGGCTGGTGCTGCGAACACTGGAGAAGCTGGGTGGCCAGGCCGCGGCTTCCGAGGTGCAGGTGTATGCGCGGCGCAGCGCACTGCGCGGGGGCGGTCTGCCCATCATCGACGGGGTACGACTGGCGTGTGAGGGCCGCTTCATGATCGAGCGTATGGGCGTCTTCACGCTTGAGCCGCTGGGTCATCGCGCGCTGCGGCTTGCCGACGACGACGAGCCCCCCGCGCCCGTCCTGCGCTTGTTTGTCTCAGTTCTGCTCCTGGCCGAGCCTCCCACCTGGGTGGCGTGGTGGCAGGGCGCACCCCATGACCTTGAGGATGTCGTTCCCGACGGAGAGAAGCAGGTGATGCGCGATGTGGGACTGCTGCCGCCACCCGTACAAACCGATCCCGCGGGATGGGCGTGGTGGCAGGCGCTCAACCAGGTGCCCCTACCCGAGCAGACCGCCGTGCGCCGCAAGCACATCGGCGATGCGGGAGAGCAGCTGACGGTCAGCTTCGAGCAGAGGCGCCTGACACAGGAGGGGTACGCCGAACTCGCCGCACAAGTGCGGTGGGTCGCCCAAGAGAGCGATGCCTATGGGTTCGACGTCCTGAGCTTCGCCGGGTCCTCCCAGAGAGAGCTGCAGCCAGAAGACCCGGTAGCCATCGAGGTCAAGAGCACGTCACTGCCCGTGGTCAAGGTATTCCCGCTGTACCTCACAGCGCATGAGTGGCGCACCGCCGAGGGTCTCGGCCACCGGCATCGCATGCACTTGTGGGCCTCTGTCGACCCGGGGCCGCCAGCCCGCAGTCGCCAGGGGGAGCCAATCGTGCTGCAGGGTGGCGAGCTGGCCGGTCACCTGCCGGGCCCGGCGCCCTGCGCTGAGGACTGCGCCTGGCAGACCGCCCGCATACATATGCGACTGGCGTGAGCTTATGTCAAGAGGCATGCAACCGCCGTCCGAATGTCAGTCCCCCGGCCCCTCTGCGCGCTAGCATCACTGATCAGAGAATGACAACACCAGGGGGGCTGGCGGGATGGCCGGCTGAGATGGCGCACTGGAAGCGATTCCCCGGCGCCGACCCTTCGAACCTGTGGGGTAATGCCCGCGGAGGGAGTGGCGTGAGTGTCGCAGGTACTCAGAGCCGGACCGCAACCGTCTGAGACGGCCGCGCAAGGGTGCGCGGTTAGCGTCAGCGGAGTGAGCCGCACCTACGCGCAGAGCGGGGCGACAGGCGCGGCCGTGGGCGGTGCCGAGCGTGCGGTGCAGGCGCTTGCGGAGGTCTCGCTGCACGCCGCCGAGGGCGAGCTGCTGGCGGTGGTCGGCCCGAGCGGCTGTGGCAAGACGACGCTGCTGGAGCTGATCTGCGGCCTGCAGAGCCCGGACGCGGGCACGGTGCGCAGCGAGCCGGCGGCGCTGATGCCCCAGCGCGATCTGCTGCTGCCGTGGCTGAGCGCGGTGGACAACGCGGCGCTGGCGCTGCGGATCGCGAAGCGTCCCCGCGCGCAGGCGCGGGAGCGGGCCGCAGTGCTGTTCGCCGAGCTGGGCCTTGCGGGCTTCGAGCACGCCCACCCGCACGAGCTCTCCGGCGGGATGCGCCAGCGTGTGGCGTTCGTGCGCACGCTGCTCTCGGGCAAGCCGGTGCTGTGCCTGGACGAGCCGTTCGGGGCGCTGGACGCGATCACCCGCGCGGAGATGCAGGGGTGGCTCGCCCGGGCGCTCGCGCAGGAGCCGCGCACGGTGGTGCTCGTGACGCACGACGTGGAGGAGGCGGTGCTGCTGGCCGACCGCGTGGCGGTGCTCTGCGCGCGCCCCGGCCGCGTAGTGGCGGAGCTCGAGATCGAGCTCCCGCGCCCGCGAGCTCGCACCGACCCGGGGGTGACCGCGCTGCGCGAGCGGGCCCTGATCGCGCTTGGACTGGGAGGCACACCGTGAGGCGCCGCATCGCGAACGTTCTGCCCGCGCTGCTGCTCGTAGCGGCGCTGCTGGGGGCGTGGGAGCTGTACGTGTGGGTGGGAGGCGTGGAACCGTCGCTGCTGCCGGCCCCGCACGCGATCGCAGTGGAACTGTGGGGCAACACGGGGATCCTGTGGAGGAACTTCACGATCACCGCGAAGGAGGTGCTGTTCGGCCTGGGAGTGGCGCTTGTGTGCGGCTTCGCGATGGCGGTGGCGATCCACCTCTTCCCCCTGTTTCGCCGCGCGGCGTACCCGCTGGCGGTCGGCTCGCAGGCTGTGCCGATCGCGGTGATCGCACCGCTGCTGGTGTTCTGGTGGGGCTTCGGGATCTTCCCCAAGCTGGTGGTGATCGGGCTGATCTGCTTCTTCCCGGTCGTGGTCACGACGGTCGACGGCTTGGCGGCGGTGGATCCAGACCAGCTCAAGCTGCTGCGCACGCTGGACGCCTCGCGCTGGCAGGCGTTCCGCTTCGCGGAGCTGCCGGCCGCGCTACCGGCGGCGCTCAGCGGCGCGCGGATCGCCGTCGCGGTCGGCGTGATCGCGGCCTTCATCGCAGAGTCCCAGACCGCCACGGTCGGGCCGTACGGCGGACTGGGCCGCGAGATCGTCACCGACGGAGATGCCTTCCAGAACCCCCGCGCGTGGGCGGCAGCAACCGTGCTGTGCCTGTTCGCGATCGCGTGCTTCTACATGCTGGCGCTCGCCGAACGCAAGCTGAACCCCTGGAACCATCGAACAAGAGGAGCTCGACCTTGACCAAGCCACAGTCCCGCCGCGCGCTCGCGCCTCTGCGCCCAGCCCGCCGCACATTCCCCCGCCCGGGCCGGGGCGCCGTGCTGGGTATGGCGACCCTCGCGTGCGCCCTGACCCTCGCAGCATGCGGGGCCAAGCAGGACACGATCACCCCGACGGGACTGAAGCGCTTCACGGTGATGCTCGACTGGTTCCCCAACGCCGACCACGCGGCGTTGTACTCCGCGATCACGAATGGGGACTTCCGCGCGGTCGGCCTGGACGTGCAGCCGGTCGTCCCCGCCGAATCGGCGGAACCGCTGAAGCTGCTCGCGGCCGGCAGGGTGGACATGGCGATCTCCTACGAGCCGCAGCTGCTGCTGGCGCGCGACGAGGGCCTCAAGCTGGTGTCGATCGGCGCTCTGGTGCAGCGCCCGCTGACGTCGATCATCGCGCTGCCCAAGCAGCACGTGACCACAGTGGCGAGCCTGGCGGGCAAGAAGGTGGGCACGGCCGGCATCCCCTACCAGGCGGCGGAGCTGAAGACGGCGCTGCAGAGCGCGGGCGTGAACCCGGCGAAGACGCAGGAAGTGAACGTGGGCTTCAACCTCGTGCCGGCGATGCTCTCGGGCAAGGTGGCCGCGACACTGGGGGGCTTCTGGAACTACGAGGCGATCCAGCTGCAGCTGCTCCATAAGCACCCGACGGTGATCCCGATCAACGAAGCGGGGGTGCCCAACTACGACGAACTGGTGCTTGTGGTACGCCAGGAAGAGGCACACCACGACGGCCAGGACCTGCGGGCGTTCATGCAGGCGCTCACACGCGGCGAGCGCGCGGTGCGCGCGAACCCGCTCGCTTCGGCGAAGCTGATCATGGCGGCCAACCCGAGCCTCGAAGAACATCTCCAGCTGGAATCGATCAAGCGTACGCTGCCCGCAGCCCAACCCACCGAATCGGGCCGTCCGTTTGGCTACCAGGACCCCGCGCAATGGGCGGCCTTCGGGCAATGGATGTATTCCCGGGGCCTGCTCAAGAGCAACCCGAACGCGGCCGGTTTGCCGCCGTTCACGAACGAGTACCTGCCGGGAGAAGGGATTTGAGGCGCGCGAGCGTTCCATCCCCAGCCGGGCGTAGCCTCGGCTCGTATCATGCAAGCCGTGAGCAGACAGGCCCACGTGACGCTCAGCGGCGACATCGCCGGGGAGTATGTGGTCGAGGACCGACGCCCAGACGGGCGCCTTGTGCTCGTGCCCGACACCTCCGCGACGGCTATCCGTGCGCGCGGCGGTTCTCGTCGCCTCACCGCGCCGGAGTGGCAGGATTTCCTCGCAGAGCACGGGCCCCACATGCTCCCTCCAGACGACGAGGGGTAGCCCGTGCCCGACACCCGGCATACGTTGCCGGCACGGTTCGACCGCGACGCGTGGGACGAGGACCTCGCCCGAGCGAGTGGAGTGGGCCGTGCCGCCGCCCAGACTGCGCGCCACGGCTACGAACTTAGGGCCTATCCCTATTGGGTGGTGGCCAGTCGGGCGCGGTGAGCGCGCTTGAGGGCGATCAGGCCGCTGGCGAGTTGTAGGAGGGCGAGGTGGTTCTCGTCCTTCTTGGACCAGCGGACGAGGATACCCCGGTTGCGGTTCAGCCACGAGTGGCACGCCTCGACGACCCAGCGGCGGGCCCGCCAGTCGGGGTTGCGTAGTTTGAGGTCGATCTCTTCGCCGCGCCGGCGGATGTGAGGGGTGAAGTCGCGCTCCTGGAGTAGATCGCGAACCTCTTGATTGTCGTACGCCTTGTCCAGGCAGAGCCCGTGGGGATCGTCCTTGGTCGGCGTGGGGCGCTCGATCGGAACGGAGTCCAGCGTTCCCTTCAGCAGGAGGTGGTCGTTGCGGTTCGCGCCGTCGTGGTCGATCCCGATCGGAATCCCGCACGCCTCGACGAGGAGCGAACGCTTCGCCCCCCCTTGGCTCTATCAGTGGGATTGGGGCCAGTCTTCGGCCCGCCCAGTGGCGCTTTGGTCATCGCCCCGTCGGCCGCCAGCCAAGACCAGTCGATCCCGATCTGCTCGTCATAGTCGAGCAGCCCCCGGCGCCAAATCTCCTGGAAGACCCCGGCCCGCTCCCACTCCTGGAAACGCCGGTGGGCAGTGGAGGAGTTGCACACCCCGGTCGTATCGAGCGCGTTCCACTGCATGCCGGTGCGCAACACGAGCAGGATCGCGTCCATCACCTGCCGCTTCGGTATCCCCCGCTTGTGAGTCCCCAGCGGATGCTCGGGCGCAGGCGGCAGCAACGGCTCGATCCGCTCCCACAACCAGTCCGGCATCCGCCAGCCATCGTCGCGATCGACCAAACCCATCTCCCACCTCCTATGTCCGATCAATAGATCGACTCAGGAGTTCGCCAAGACTGGTTCGAAATCCTCCCTATGGGGATAGGCCCTTAGCGGCGTGCCTCTCGATGAGCTGCGGCAGGTCCAGGAAGAGGGGCCGGACGGAACAGTCCTGCCCCAATGCCTCAAGGTTTATCTGCCGCGCCCGGCTGGGAGGTACGGAATGGTCTTCGAAGTCGTGCGCACCGCACGCGGGCTGGGGCTGGAGTACATAGCTTTCGGTGTGCGCCACCACCCAGGAAGGTCACACGCCCCAACGGTCTACCAGCTTGCCCACCGACGGCTCGCGCAGAGCGGCATGGCTCAGCAGCTACTCGATGATCGCTCGCGCGAGCCCCGTTGACCGTCTGGAGCTGCCTTAACCCGTCTGGATCTGAATGGTGTGCGTGATGTCGTTGCCGCGCGAGGTGAGGGACCAGGCGTTGGGCTCGCCTTTGGCGTGATCGCCGCCTGCATTCTGGATCAGCCCGAGCGCATATAGCCGCGCGAGCAGCTTCGATATCTGACCCTGGTCGGCGATCCCTGCCGCCGTGGCGACCTGGCGGTTGCTGGAGGCCGGCTGGGAGGCGATCGCGAGCAGCACGCGCACCGTTCGGTAGGTGAGGCGCATGTCGAGCTCGCGCAGCGGGTCGGTGCGCGGCGCGGCGGGGCGGCGCGCCCTGGGCGCGGGGCGGCGCAGTTCGCGCTCGGTTGCGGCGGCGCCGAGATAGGGGAGCACGATCATCCCCATCAGCGGGTTGAGCAGCCCGACCAGGGGTTTGGACGGCCGCGGCGCGGTCGCGCTCTGCTCACCCAGCCGCGCATGGATCACCGATAGCCCCGCGCCGACGACGCCCTCGGCGACGAGGCGATCCGGGCGCCGCGCGGCCCCCCTCTCGCGGCGTCCTTCGTGCACGACATCCACGAGCGCGCGCACGACCTGTGTGCGGCGCTCGAGCGCCCGCGGGCCGCTGGCGAGCGCGCCGACGATGCAGAGGTAGCCGAACTCGGGCTTCTCGTCGAGGAACACGAGCCCTGCCTCCAGCGCGCCACGCACGCGCTCATGCCAGCGGGTCGCCGCCCCGTAGGCCGGGACCACACTCTCCGCGGCCCTGGCGACCGCGATGTCGAACGCCGCGAGGAAGCAATCCTCGCGATCGTCGAAGAGCTCGTAGAACGTGCGGCGCGAGACCCCCGAGCGCGCCACCACGTGCGCGACGCTCACGCCGCCCGCGCCACGCTCGCGCACCAGTGCGCCCATCGCCGCGACGATCCGCGCGCGCTGGATCTCTCCGACCCGCGCGCGACCCGGGCCCTCATCCGCCGAGATCGCCCGATCGATAGCTCCCCCACCGTTACGCGAAGCCACTGCAACCACCAGCTCCTATCCCTTCTTCTTTCCTCCGCCCTGCCCGGCTTGCTTGCCCTTCTTGCCTTTGTGCTTCTTCTTGTGCGAGGCCTTCTTTGACTTGCCGCACCCTGTGACCGCGATCTTCGTGCTGGTCTTGATCAGCGCGCCGTTCTGCCCGACGAATTCGGTCGGCATCGCGAGGTTGGTCTTGCAGAGGTTCCCGGTCGCCGCGAGCGCGGAGAATGGCCCCTGCGGGAGCGTCAGTTCGAACGTGCCGACGGGGACGTCGGGGACCGTCTTGAACGTGGAGCTCGTGATCCCCGCCTTGTCGATGAACGTCGAGCCGACCAGGTGCACCGTCACGCCGTAGCCCTGCAACACGATGATCAGACTCGGGAATGCTTCCCCCCCGTGACTGACGAAGTACGCGGGGCCTTCCAGCGGGACCGGCAGCACCGGGGTGCTCGCGGTCGCGTGGCCCACGATCGACGCCGGTGGGCAGGCCGCAGGGTTCGCTTCGAACGTCGCGGCCTTGCACGCCTTCTGCAGCGTCGTCAGCCGGGATGGGAGCGCCTTGGGGAGTTCGACTTTGACTTTTGAGATGTTTGCGTCGTATGGGCCCGCGGGGTAGCCGAGCTTCACGTGCAGGCTCGCGCCGTTCGCCCGGGAGGTCTTGCCCGAGGTCGATGCTTCGAGCTTCGGCTTGAACGCGAGCACCGCGCAGTTGGTCACCTGGTAGGGCACCGACAGTGCGCTAGTCGCTCCTTCGATGCTCACGAGGCTGCCAGTGATCGCCAAGGGGCTGCAGTTCGTCGCGTTGAACGTGAAGTCCGGCCGGTTGATATCGACGTTCACGTGCTTGATCTGCAAAGGGATCCCGTCGATGATCGTCGGGATCTTGTACGGCCCTTCGTTGTCGGTCGTGATCGTCAACGCCGCCGTTTCCGGGTTCACTTCGATCTTCGCGCGGACCACCACTTTGCCGAGGTCGAACGGCCCGGCCTTCGCGGGGTTCACGATCGACAGGCCGAACGGCGCACCCTTGTACGGGCCGGTGATGTAGACCTTGCCGCCCCTGACGGTGTACGGATCGCCCCCGACGCCGACCGAGACGATCGTTTCCCCGATTTCGCTTTCCGGGCCGCAGGTACCGGCGTTGGCCTGTTCTTCGCCGCACAGCTTCACGGTCGAGAGCGTCCCGGACATCCCCAACGGCATTTTCAACTGGATGCCCTGCAGGCTCTGTTCGCCGTCTTCGCGGCTCATCGTCATCTCGAACGGCGTGAACCCGCCCGCCTGGATGCTCGTCGTGCCCGCCGTCAACGTCGGGCTGAACGGCAGCGGGTCCTTGCACGGGCTGCCGTTCGGACCGCTCGTGATATCGAACGTCGAGGAGGATTCCGCCGCCGGATTCCCCGACCACGGCGTGAACGTCCCCGTCGTCGTATACGCCCCACACTGCGCCGGTGTAGCCAACGGCGCACGGTCCCCGCCGAAGAAATGCAGTTCGACGTCTTCGAACGGAGTCTGCGGCAGGAACTGCGCCGCCACGTCGCCCGCGTACGCCGGGTCGTTCTCGAACAGCGGGTCGCCTTCGAAGTGCGCCGTCAACTGACCCGTCACCGGGTTCTCCAACACTTCGCCCGCAGCCTTCGCGCGGATCCCCGAGATCGAGTTGTACGCTTCGATATACATCGCCACCAGCGATCCGAACGGGTTCGCGTTCTGCGCCGCCAGGTACGCCGCGCCTTCAAGGGGTTCGGGCAGCAGCGGTGTCTTGATCTTCACCGTCGCGATCTTCGCCGCTTCCGGGCACGTCGGCGCTTCTGGACTCTGCAACCCGACCTGTTCCATCGAGCACGCCTGCAGGCCGTCCGCCGCCGCCGGGTTCAACGCTACGCCTTCCGGCAGCACCGTCGTGAGGCCCTTTACGTCCGACTCCGCCAACCCTTCGGGGGCCAGCGTCGAGGCCTGCGAGACGTGCTCATCGACCGTCAACCCCGTCGGCGTGCTCCCCGCCTGCCCATCCGGCGTCACCTTGATGCTCGGCGCGAACGGCAGCCGGTTGCAGCCATCCAGGGCCTCCATCGGTTCCGGCGGCACCACCGAAGTGAAGACACCCGGCTGCTTCCACGAATCCGCTTCCACCGAGGTCTGCAACGGGCCCGTACACGACGTCGGCATGCTCAGAAACGACAGCGGATGAGGTTCTGCCTCCGCAGTGCACGTCCCGAACCCCGCGTTTTCTATGTGTCGCGGTGATAATTCGGGGAACATGGTGGACGCCAGGCACCCCCAGCCACGAGCATTGTTGTGACGCGGATCGCCCGGCACTCCCCAGAGCGTCACCTGGCTGCTCAGGAACGGGACGCTCTGAGTGATGTTATCGACGTGCACCGTCACGCCGTAGTCCCCGCCGGTCCGGACAGACGTATCGAGGAACACCAGAGTGCCATACGGCGCAAAGCCGAATCGGGCCGGTTCCCCGACTTCCGGTTCCAGGTTGAACACGGGCACCGTCAACATCGTCATCAACCCACCGAGGTTCGGTATTTTTATGGCCACGGTCGCCACTCCCACAGCGGTCTGCTCCGGACAAAGGTTCCCCAATGAGACGAAGTGGACGAACTGCTGCAACGTGCACTGCGGAAGCGGGGTCGGGTTGCCGACCAGGCCCGGCGGCAGCTTGAAGTTCAGATCCTTCGGCAACGCGACCGGTTCGTCTTCCGCGCCGCCTTCTTCCCCGGTCTGGTTCAGGATCACCGTGGTCGTCAGCTGGGACGGGTGGGAGCCCGCCTGGGTATCGAGCGCGCCGCCCACTTCTTCGGGCGACAGTTCATAATCCTGCACCCCGAACGACAAGGGCGCCGCGCTGCCGACCGCGATCGGGCGCTTGACCGTCACCGGCGGCGCTTCCCCGCCGGAGACGCTCACTTCGTTGAGCCCCGACTCCGCGCCCGCCCCCGCGACCACCGGGATCACGACCTGCACCGTCACATACGGCGCGAAAACCGCGTCGTATTCGGGTTCTTCTTCTTCACGTCTGGGTTCGGCGGTGCAGCTCACAGTCCTTGCCGAAACCGCCGAGCATCCCACCGAGGCACCGGCGCGGCCTATGAACTCGTCGCCGAACCCGCGGCCTCCCACGCCCCCCGCCACTTCCAGCCCAGCCGGGACAGTATCGAGGATCCTAACAGGGGCACTGCCGCTGCCGTCCGCAACCGCGTCGCCGAGATTGCTTACAGTCACCACGATCTGCCCATGTGACCCACGCTGCATGCTCGCCGGCCGTGGAACCGACGTGACATGCCACCACGCGGACGCGCCGAGCGCCGGCGCCGCACCGGCAGCCAGAGCGACAACGGCGCAGACAGCGGCGATCAGGGCGAACGGGACTACAGCCACGCCTCCAGACGGACGGCGAACGCCGCCGCGGGCATGGCGAGAGATAGTTGCACCGGGCATGCTCATCGCCTCCCCTTCCTCGACACCGAGGATCCCTTCGCCGCGCCATATCGCTTCCTGGCTCGGCGTTCGCACACGATGCGACTCCTCGCCCGCTTCCCATGGCACGCCCTCAGCGCCTTCGCAAGCCTCTGCGCCCGCGTCGAGGAGCGCGATGTCGCGGCCGGCCCAGGCGACGACGGGACGATGTTCCCCGCCCCGGAGAACGTCTCGCTGGAGGGCGCCCCGTAGAGCGTCGGCTGCGGCGTCGGCGCCGCCTTGCATGCATCGCCCGTCGAGCACGGCGGCGGCACCGTCGTCACCGACGCACACGGCGTCTGCGTCGTGCATTCATGCGCGTCGTAGACCTCCAGGCTCGTCCCGAGATCCTGCGGCGCGAGCTGCGCCGCGCTCAGGAAGAACACATCGCCGCCGCTTTCGCTGGCGTCCAGGAACGCCGATTCTTCAGCGGAGGTCCCCGAGGAGATCAGATCGACACAACCTTCCGATCTTTCGCTGAAGGTCGCGCTGGACGCCGCGCAACTGCCGATCCCAGACGGCTCGTACTCATAGACATCCCAGGTACCGTCGACGTCCTGCGGAACCAGCGCATCGAAGCTGTTGAAGAACAGCCGACCGCTGTTGGACAGATACCGCGACTGATAGGCAGCACCTTGCGCCAGCTTATATGGCGTCCATCCAGGGATGCTCGCCGCGAGTAGAGTCCCTTCCCCCCAAACCCGGTCGCCGCCGGCGAGTTTGTCTTTACCAGTGTATTCATCGCCGACCGGCAGCGCGCCCGTCTGCTCACACGAAGGGCAGACGAGGCGGTTGGTGCTCGCGTCATACAAGTAGACCTCCTCGTCACTGCCTTCCCTGAGCGCATCGTGGGTGTCATACCCCGTCAGATCCTGCTGCGACATGAATGCCAGCCAGAGACCGTTCGGGGAAACCCGCGCCGTCGATCTCTCGAGTTCAAGGCTAAAACTGGGCCCGTCTGCTTCGGAGAGCGTGGCGATGAACGTCGTCGTGCCATCGTGGTAGACATAGAGATTCTCCCCGCCCGGGACGGCTTTCGCCTGCTCGCTGTTTTCAACACTCGTCAGCACACCCTGCCCAACGAAGTAGACATATGAGCCGTCTTCGCTCACGCCGAGCACATCCTGTACTTCCCCACCCGGAGCCAGATCCGACAGCCTGCATTCCAGTTCACCCCCGCGTTCAATCACTTCACACTCGTAGAGGTCACCGTTGGTGAAGAACACCTTCGACCCATCACTGCTGGCCGCTTGGTACCGCCCATCAGAGATCAAGACCGTCTTCCCCGTGATCATATCGCGCTCGAAGAGAGCATAACCTGAGTTATCATCTACCGACCAGATGACGCGTGTCCCGTCATTCGAAATCGCGTTCCGGGCCATTTCTATTTCTCCACCGCGTAGGAGTTCTCCTTTGGGACCAACGCTGACACGCTTCAAGCTCCCATCGGCCCACTCGAAGATGCCGCCTTCGGTCGATTCCGGCGTCAACCCCAATCCGGATTCGAGGACGACATGGCTCAGATCGGAAGTCGCGTCAACGAACTTGGGACCGCATGTCAACGTTTCTTCTGCACACCTGCCTTCGACTTCGGGGGCGAACACCGTCCCGGGCGGCACGTTCGTGCTGCTCACCAGCGGCCTGTAACACGAGGACGCACAGGGATCCTCGACATCGCCGTTCAGGAAATCCGTGCGCAGATAGGCGGTCTGCGCCGACGCTTCGGGGGACAGCGGCGTGAAGCTCCCGAACGGCTGGACGATCGCAAGCGACAGGTCGCTCGAGAAGAACCGGTACTGCTGTCCATTGCCGACGGAG
This sequence comes from uncultured Solirubrobacterales bacterium, assembly GCA_963701215.1. GTDB lineage: Bacteria > Actinomycetota > Thermoleophilia > Solirubrobacterales > Solirubrobacteraceae > Palsa-744. Next base: position 570,959 of record OY969580.1, on the reverse strand, counting down.
ACGCCGGTCGCCCTGTTGTTGGGCGGATCGATGTCCTGAGAGGACCAGCCGCCAGCGCCGCGCACCGAGAAGACCTGCTCGAAGTTCGAGTTGCCCCGCGGTTCGGCTTCGGTCGGCGATGCCGTCACGTAGGTCATCGCATCCCCGTTCGCGGCCGCCTGTATCACCGCGCCTTCGCCGCTGAACTGCTCGAGGGCATCGGGCCTGGCTCCGTATTTGTTCGCCGGTGTGAGCATTTCCCACACGCGGTTGTCGAGCAGCTGCAGCTCCGAGCCCGCGGCCTGCGTGGTGAATGTCTGATCGAGGCCTTCCACAGTCACTGGCCCGCCGCCGGTTTCGCTGACCGCGACGACGCGGAAGTGATAGGTCGTGCTCGCGGCGAGGCCCTGGACGTGCACGCTCACCGCTTCACCGGCTTCGCCGGAGCCGAGTTCGACACCGGGCGCGGCGGGCGCGTCGCTCCCATAGGACGCGCTCGCGCCGTACTGGAAGTAGTAGTTCGTCGGCACGCCGCCGGGGTCGATCGTGGCGTTCAACGTCGCCGAGGTGGAGGCCACGTCGGAGACCGACTCGCTCTGCACTTCCGCCACGCCGGCGGCCTGCGCGGACACGCCACCGAACAGCAGCCCCCAGGCCAGCGCACACAGCGAGAGCAGGGCAGTCAACGTCAACCTGCGAGCACTCATCGAAACATCCCCTCCTCGAGATCGGAGGGGAGCGCCCCTCGCCGGTTGCATAGGACGGCGCGTCGACTCACGCGCGCGTCAGAAACCCACCCCCGCGCGGGGGACCCTGCGGGACGGCGCGAATGCGCCGAGATCAGGAGGTCAGCGAGTGCCTTGGCGGCACAAGAGAGAGAGAGAGAGAGAGAGATGCATCAGACCGCTGATGCATCTGGATATTCCACCCCTAAAGGTGCCAGGAAACCCTGTCACGTATGTCCCTCTCGAACCCACGCTGAAACTCGACTCCCTCATCGATCCTCGACCCGGTCCCTCTCCCGGCAGAAATCCTGCCAGTGCTGCTGAAAAGGTCGACCGCAGGCGGCCGGACCCAAAACCAGACCCAATATGTTCAATACGGTGCCCCGTCGCCCACCCGGGAGTGACTAGGCAAGACTACTATAACCACACCGCGAGGTACTTGTCAAGTCCTAATTTCGCGCGGCGCGTGGGACCCTTGCGGGTTCAGAGCTGGAGAGTGTGCGGGCCCCCAGAGACGCGCGGCTTGACCGCGCCGTCGGGGGCCGTCGCGTCGCGCGGGGCTCGCCGCGTTCTGGGCACTACACGCCGACGCGGGGCACGGAGGCCCCGCGCCTACGCGCTCAGTCCTGGGCGCACCTGCGCGGATGCGACCCAAGGCCACAAAAGAGCCTCGAGCCGCGCCCGGCTAACGACGTGATGCGCTTGGGTTCGCCCCCCGGGGGCCATCCTCAGACCCCCGGAGAGCGAGGGGATCAGCGGGGAGCCGACTCCCAGCGCGCGCAGAGGTGGTAGAGGATCACGATGTCGATCGCGATGATCATGATGGCCCACAGCGGGAAGAGCGTGAAGGTGCCGAACTGGACGAGCATGTCCAGCGAGACGAAGAAGATGCCGACGAAGCGCGCCCAGCTCTGCTGCGCGAGCAGGCCGAGGCCCGTGAGCGCGACCAGCGCTCCGAGGATCAGGTGCCCCCAGCCCCACGCGGTGATGTCCCAGACGACCACGCCGTGGCCACCGACCGTGATGACTTCGTTGTTGATGACTGCCGCGAGGCCCCACATTGCGTCGAGGAAGCCCTCGATCAGCATCAACACGCCGGCGAAGACGATCCAGCCGCTGATCGGCCCCGGGGCCCCATAGCGGGTGTCGTAGCGCTCGCCGGCGGCGCTCGGATCGGAAGTGGTGCTGGACATGACGGTCCCTCCTCACTGCGGGGTTGCGCCGCCCCGCACGGGCGGCAGGACTGGAAGATGTGGACGGTCCGGCATCCCGGGCACCGTCGGGACGGAGCATCTCCCGCCCGCGGGTGAGGTGGCATCACCCCCCCGGGGTGACCCGGCGAGCGCCTCGCGCCGCGCCGCTCAGGCCAGGCCCACGATGCCTTTGGCGGACAGGTAGAGCCCGAGCACGCCGAGCACGCCGGAGATCAGCGTGCGCGAGTGGCGGCGCATCCACGCGTCGAGTCGCTCGAGCGTGGCCTTGGTCTCCTCGGGGCGGAACGAGAGGAACGCGAGCGGGACGATCGCGGGCGAGAGCATCAGCAGGTTGAAGATCAGGATCGCCAGGACCTGCTGGCGCTCGACGACGTCGGCGACGACGATTTCCTTCATCGCCGCGATGTAGCGCACGCTCGGGAAGTTCAGCACAACGCCAGCGAAGAACGCCAGCGCGGGCGGCCCCGACAGCAGTCGCTCGGCGAGCGGGGGCTTCTGCGGCCCGCCGTCCTTGGCCTTCTCCGCCTCCGCGAGCGCCGCCTTGCGCGCTTTGCGGGCTTCGGCGCGCCCCGTCGCGTACCAGACCGCCCCCACCAGCAGCAGCACACCGAGCACGAGGTCGGCGACCGGCCGCGAGGACGAGGAGGACGAGCCGAAGACTTCGGCGTCGGTGGCGACCGCGACGACCCCGATGCCGAGGCCCACGCTCCACGTGAAGGCGCCGGCGGTGTACGCGCCGAGCATCCGTTTGGGCCGCTCTGAGGCGAGCGTGAGCAGCACCACGGCGATCAACACCGGGTTGAACGCGCAGGAGAGCCCGAGCAGGGCGACGGTCTCGAACATCTCGGATGTCTAATGAACCGGCGGGCGAGCGGGCGTCATCCCCACCGGGTGATTGACTATGACGATGGGCACCCCTGCCTCCGCCATCACCGCTTGACCATCGCGATGGGCACGATCGCCACCACCCCCACGACCCCGCTGCGCGAACGCCCCGCGTGGGCGGCGCTCGCCGCGCACCACGAGGCGATCAAGGGGACGCACCTGCGCGAGCTGTTTGCGCAGGACCCCGCGCGGGGCGAGCGGCTGACGACGGAGGGCGCGGGCCTGTACCTGGACTACTCCAAGAACCGCGTCACCGACGAGACGCTCGGCCTGCTCGTGGCGCTGGCGGAGCAGTCGGGCCTCGCGGCGCGGACGGCGGCGATGTTCGCGGGGGAGCGCATCAACGTCTCGGAGAACCGCTCAGTCCTGCACGTGGCGCTGCGGATGCCGCGGAGCGCCTCCCTGGTCGTGGACGGCGTGGACGTGGTGGCGCAGGTCCACGAGGTGCTCGAGCGGATGGCGGCGTTCGCCGAGCGCGTGCGCACGGGAGAGTGGCGGGGCCACACCGGCAGGCCGATCCGCAACGTGGTCAACGTCGGCATCGGCGGCTCGGACCTCGGCCCGGTGATGGCGTATGAGGCGCTGCGCCACTACACCCAGCGCGAGCTGACGTTCCGCTTCGTCTCGAACGTGGACGGAACCGACTTCGTGGAGGCCACGCGCGACCTCGACCCGGCGGAGACCCTCGTCGTGGTCTCCTCGAAGACGTTCACCACTCTGGAGACGATGACCAACGCGCGCTCCGCGCGGGAGTGGGCGCTCGCAGCGCTGGGAGACGAGACCGCCGTCGCCAAGCACTTCGTGGCCGTCTCCACCAACGCCGCGGAGGTCGCGAAGTTCGGAATCGACACGGCCAACATGTTCGGCTTCTGGGACTGGGTCGGGGGCCGGTACTCGATGGACTCGGCGATCGGCCTCTCCACGATGCTCGCGGTCGGCCCGGAGCGCTTCGGGGAGATGCTGGCGGGCTTCCACGCGATGGACGAGCACTTCCGCGAGACCCCGCTCGCGCGCAACCTACCGGTGCTGATGGGCCTGCTCGCCGTGTGGTACGGCAACTTCTTCGGCGCCCAGACGCATGGGGTGATGCCCTACGAGCAGTACCTCGAGCGCTTCCCCGCGTACCTGCAGCAGCTGACGATGGAGTCGCTTGGCAAGCACGTCACGCTGGAAGGCGGCGAGGTGGACTACCAGACCGGCGCGGTGTACTGGGGCGAGCCGGGGACCAACGGCCAGCACAGCTTCTACCAGCTGATCCACCAGGGCACAAAGCTGATCCCGGTGGACCTGATCGGCTTCGCGCAGACGCTCAACCCGCTGGGCGAGCACCACGACATCCTCATGTCAAACGTGTTCGCGCAGGCCGAGGCGCTCGCGTTCGGCAAGACCGCCGAGGAGGTCCGCGCAGAGGGCACCCCCGAGGCGGTCGTGCCCCACCGCGTGATGGAGGGCAACCGCCCGACGAACACGATCCTCGCCGAGCGCCTGACCCCGCACACGCTGGGCGCGCTGGTGGCGCTGTACGAGCACAGCGTCTTCACGCAGGGCACGGTGTGGGGCATCGACTGCTTCGACCAGTGGGGCGTGGAGCTCGGCAAGGCGCTCGCCAAGCGGATCATCCCCGAGCTCCAGAGCGAGGCCGAGCCGCAGCTGGCCCACGACAGCTCGACGAACGCGCTGATCCGCCGCTACCGAACGTTGCGGTAGGACGGGTCTTTCATTGGGGATCGTCCACGCGGCGAAGTGCGGGCGACACGGCCGTGTGCGCTGGGCCTCCGTGCCCAGCGTCGGCGCGCACGGCTATCGACCACGCACCGCCCACCCGGCTTAGATCACGCGCCGCCCAGGATGAACCGCTCGACCGCGAGGGCGAAGCCGTCCTCGTCGTTGGAGGCGGTCACGCGCCGCGCGGCGCGCTGCACCTCGCGGCCGGCATTGCCCATGGCGATGGAGAGGCCGGAGTGGGCGAACATCAGCACGTCGTTGGGCATGTCCCCGATCGTGGCGATCGCATCGGTGTGGATGTCGTAGCGGCCGGCGAGGTAGCGCACGACGCACCCCTTGTTCGCCTCGGGGTGGGTCACGTCCAGGTAGTAGGGCTGCGAGCGGGAGGCGGAGACGCGATCGCCGAACTGCTCGCCGGCGGCTGCGGCCGCACGTGTCACGGCGTCGTGGTCGTCGCTCACGCCGACGATCTTGGCCACGTCCCCGACGATGCCCGCAAAGCTCTCCACCAGCGTGGGCGCGAACTGCACCGTGAAGCTCTCACGCTCGATGTGCGGCCCGTGCAGGTCGCGCACGTACCAGTCGGCGCCTCGGTAGACCCAGGCGGAGAGAGCAAAGGACTCGAGCAGCGCAAGCACCGGAGCGACGAGCTCGTCGGGGACCGCCCGCTCCTCGATCACCGCCATGTCGGGATCGACCAGCAGCCCGCCGTTGAACGCCGCCACCGGAGTGCTGAGCTGTAGCGGCTCGACGAGCATCTCCATCCCGCGCGGCGGGCGGCCGCTCGTGACCGCGAACAGCACCCCCGCGTCGTGCAGCTTGTGGACGGCCTCGACCGAGCGCGCGGTGAGCGCCTTCTCGGAGTCGACCAGCGTGCCGTCGACGTCGGAGAGCAGCAGGCGGATGGCGGGCGGGGACATGGCTGGGGGCTCCTCTCCCGGGAGACTACGAGACCTGCGGCGCGGGGGGCGCAGCGGTCGCGGGAGGCCCGTCCTGTAGCGGCGGAGCCTGCACGCGGGCGCGGAACACGTAGAAGGACCAGCCCTGGTAGGCCAGCACGAGCGGGAGGAAGAGCACCACCACGATCGTCATCACGACCAGCGCGTAGTGGCCCGAGGCGGAGTTGTTCACGGAGAGGTTGTACGCGGCGGAGGTGCTCGACACCATCACGGAGGGGTACAGGTCGATGAAGATCGACCCCACCGTCGCCGCGATCGCTGTCGCGGAGGCCGCGAACGCCCACCCCTCGTGCTCGTCGGAGCGCGCCAGGCGGGCGGCGAAGGCCACCGCAATCACGGCCAGCGCTTCGACGGGCCCGGGCACCTGGGTGTGGCCGACGACGACGCGCGTCCACACCACGAAGCCCACCACGAGGCCAACGGCGGCCCACCCCAGCGGCCGGGAGACCGCGCGGGCGCGGGCGCGCACGCCGTCGGTGCTCTTGAGCGCCAGGAACGTGGCGCCGTGCAGCAGGCACAGCCCGAGCAGCGTCAGGCCCGTCCACAGGCCGTAGGGCGTCAGCAGGTCGAAGAAGTTGCCGGTGTACTCGTGGCTCGAGTCGATCGGCAGGCCGTGCAGTAGGTCGCCGAGGCCGACGCCGAGCAGCAGCGGGATCAGCAGGCTGCCCACCGTCGTGCACCACGTCCACGTGGCCCGCCAGCGGGGGTCCTCCTGCTTGCCCCTGAACTCGAACGCCACCCCGCGCGCGATCAGCGCCACGAGCACCAGCAGCAGCGCGAGGTACAGCGCCGAGAACATCGTCGCGTACCACCCGGGGAACGCGGCGAACGTACCGGCACCGGCGACGATCAGCCACACCTCGTTGCCGTCCCAGAAGGGCCCGATCGTGTTGAGCGCGACGCGCCGCTCGAGTTCGGTGCGGCCCACGACGGTGTGCAGCACGCCGACGCCGAAGTCGAACCCCTCCAGCACGAAGAAGCCGACCCACACGACGGCGAGGATGATGAACCACAGGGTGTGCAGGTGCATTGCCTCAGCGGTGGGAGTCGTAGCGGTTGTGGCCCATAGGAGAGGGCCGGCGGTGGTTGTCCGTATGTCTCTGCATCAGCCCTATATACCTCTGCATCAGTACGTCAGCGCCGGGATCGCCCCGGCCCCTCCCGTGGCCGTCCGGGACCCGTCGGCGCCCCCGGCCCCCTCGCCCCCCTCGTCCCCGTCCAGCCCTTTGCGCGCGTAGCGCACCATCAGCACCGCGTCGGCGGCGCCGAGCGCCAGGTAGAGCAGCACGAACACCACCAGGCTGATCCAGATGTCCGTGGCGGTGACCGACGGCGAGGAGGCATTGACGGTCTTCATCAGCCCCTGCACGATCCACGGCTGGCGCCCGCTCTCGGTCAGCAGCCAGCCGGCGGTGTTCATCAGGAACGGCGTCACCACGGCCCAGATCGAGCAGCGCAGAAACCACTTGGAGCGGTCGAACGAGCCCCGGTGCAGCAGCCAGGCGCCCCACAGGGCGAGCAGCAGGATGAGCGCCGCGAGGTACGCCATGACGCGCATCGACCAGTACTGGATGAACACGTCCGGCACGTAGTTGCCTGGTCCGTACTTCTTTTCGTATTCGGCCTGCAGCTGGTTGAGCCCGATCACCTTGCCGTTCCACGAGTTCGTCGCCAGCAGCGAGAGCACGTGCGGCACCTCGATGATTTGCGAGGGCGTCTCGTCGTTGTTGCCCCCCCCGATCTGAAACAGCGAGAACGAGCACGGCTGGCAGGTGCTCCACTGCGCCTCCGCGGCGGCGATCTTCATCGGCTGGTAGCGGGCCTCCACGACGCCCAGCTCGGAGCCGACGAACAGCGCGAGCACGATCGAGGGGATCAGCACGGCCAGCGAGATCGAGGCGGTGCGGTGGAACGCCTCGACCTCGCGCTGCTTGTGCAGGTACCAGGCGGAGACCGCGAGCATGATCAGCGACCCCGTGACCAGCGAGGCGAGCAGCACGTGGACGTACCCCCACAGGAACGTGGGGTTCGTGAACAGCGCGCCGACGTTGTTCAGTTCAGGCTGGCCTGAGTGGTTGAGCGTGTAGCCGACGGGGTGCTGCATCCACGAGTTGGCGGCCATGATGAACAGCGCCGAGAGCGCCGTCGCGAACGAGACCAGCCAGATGCACGCGAGGTGCACCCGCTTGGGCAGCCGGTCCCAGCCGAACAGCCACAGCCCGAGGAACGTGGACTCCAGGAAGAACGCCGCGAGCCCCTCCATCGCCAGCGGCCCCCCGAACACGTCCCCGACGTAGCGCGAGTACACCGACCAGTTCATCCCGAACTCGAACTCCTGCACGAGGCCGGTCACGACCCCGACCGCGACGTTGATCAGCAGCAGCGTCCCGAAGAACCGCGTCAGGCGGCGGTACTCCGGGCGGCCGTTGCGGTGCCAGGACGTCTGCAGGATCGCGACGAGGAACGACAGCCCGATCGTCACGGGGACGAACAGGAAGTGATAGATGCTCGTGGTAGCGAACTGCCACCGTGCGAGATCGTTGGTCATCCGTCGATGATCCTCCGTGCATCGGCTGGACCGGACCGCCCCATCCTCGCCCCGCGGCGGGTGAGTGGCCCTCACCCCTCACGAGCGATCCTCGCCCTGCCGCTCCCCATCCATCGCCGTCCCCCGGCCGCGGTCGAGCACCAGCACCTCATCCATCTCCGCCAGGTCGGCGTGCCGGTGGGTGATCAGCAGCACTGCCCGCTCGCGTGTGAGCGCCAGCAGGTCGGCGAGGATCGCATCCGCGGTAGCCGTGTCGAGGTGCTCGCCAGGCTCGTCGAGGATCAGAATCGGGAAGTCCGCTAGCAAAGCGCGGGCGAGCGCCAGACGCTGGCGCTGCCCGCCGGACATGCGCGCGCCGCGCTCGCCCAGTTCGGTACTCAGACCATCGGGCAACTGTTCGACCCAATCGAGGAGTCGGACCTTGGTCAAGACCTCGCAGAGCTGCTCCCGGGTGACCTCGCGCCGCGCTAGGCGGAGGTTCTCCTCGAGCGTATTGTCGAAGATGTGCGCGTCTTGGGCCACGAGCCCAACCACGCGGCGGCACTCCTCGCCGGCAAGCTCGGCGAGCTCCACGCCGTCGAGCGTGACGGACCCGCCCCCGTAGGGCAGGAACCGCAGCAACACCCCCGCTAGCGTGGACTTGCCGGCGCCACTGGGACCGACGACTGCCACGCGCCGGCCGGGAGCGAGGTCTAGATCGATCCCGTCGAGCGCCCAGCGGGCGGCGCCCGGGTAGCGGCTGCGCAGACCCCGGACCCGCAGGACGTGTGGCGGGGAGGGAAGCGCCACCGGGTGCGCAGGCTCCCTCACCGGCGGCGGGGCGTCGAACACCTCGAACACACGCGCGGCCGCGCGGCGCACGCGCTGGAGGGTCTGGGTCGCGACCGGCAGGCCCGTGACGAGCTCGAACGCGACGAGGGGGATCAGCGCGAGCCCGGCGAGCCACACGCCGTTCAGGGTCCCCGCGCGCACCGCAGCTACGCCGACGAGCAGGGCGCCCCACATCGCGAGCCCCGAGCAGAGAGTTGTCAGTCCCTGGCCGACTCCCGCTGTGCGCGCGGTAGCGCGAGCGATCCTTGTAACCTCGCCGTCCGCCGCCATCGCGCGCCCCAGCTGCGCCGCGGCGGCCCCGTTGACGAGCAGCTCGGGGGCGCCCTCGATGAGGTCAACGACCGACGCGGTCAGCTCCCCCCGCGCCGCGGCCTGCCGCGCCTCCGCGCGCGCGGCGAGCGTCCCCGTCAGCCACGGCACGAGCACCCCGGCGAGCAGCAGCGCGACGAGTAGGATCGCGCCCGCCGCGGGGAGCACCAACCAGACGACGCCGACGGTGCCCGCCCCGACGAGCGCGGCGATGGCGAACGGGGGCACGACCCGCAGCAGCAGGTCCTGCAGGGAGTCCACGTCGTGGACCAAGCGCGCGAGCAGCTCGCCGCTGCGGAACGCAGGCAGGCCGAGCGGGGCGAGGCGCTCCAGGCGCTCGTAGATGCGCACCCGCAGGTCGGCCAGCACGCGGAAGGCCGCGTCGTGGCCGACGAGCCGCTCGCCGTAGCGGCACAGGCCCCGCGAGAGCGCGAAGAACTGCACGCCGACGATCGCCACGGCGACGGCGGACTCCTCCGGGCGCTGCGAGGAGCGGGAGATGAGCCACGCGGAGGTGGCGATCAGGCCAATCGCGGCGCCCACGGCCCCGGCGCCGAGCAGGGTTGCGAGCACCAACCGCCCCGCCGCGGGGCGGGCGAGCGCGAGCGTGCGTCGCAGCGGGGCCTGCGGGCCGTGGTCGTCGTCCCTCACGCCGCGACCTCCGCCGGGGCAAGCGAGAGCACACGGTCGGCGAGGGCCAGCAGCGCGGGGCGGTGCGCGACGAGCACGACGGTGCGTCCGCGGGCGAGGCGGCGCACGGCCTCCAACACCTCTCGCTCGGTGCGGCCGTCGAGGTTGGCGGTCGGCTCGTCGAGCAGCAGCAGCGGCGCGTCGCGCAGGAACGCGCGCGCGAGCGCGACCCGCTGGCGCTCGCCCGCAGAGAGCCCGGCGCCCCGCTCGCCGAGCTGGGTCTCGAGGCCCTGGGGCAGGTCGGCGGCCACGCCGTCGAGCCCCGCGGCTGAGACGGCAGCGCAGACTTCCTCGGTCGAGGCGCCGGGGTGACCTAGGCGCACGTTCTCGGCGATCGAGGCGGCGAACAGGTGCGGCCGCTGGGGCACCCACGCCAGGTGCGCGCGCCACGCGTCGGGGTCGAGCTCGGCGAGGTCGCACCCCCCGACGCGAACCGACCCGCCCTGCGGCGCGACCAGCCCGAGTAGCACCCCAAGCAGGGTGGACTTGCCGCACCCGTTTGGGCCGGCAAGCGCGAGCACCTCGCCGGCGTGCACCGTCAGCGAGACGCCGTCGAGCGCGGGGACCGCGCGACCGGGGTAGGCGACCCGCAGCCCTTCGACGGTGAGATCGGCGACAGCGGGGTCGGGCACGTCGGTGTACGCGCCGCGGGCCACGAGGGGCCGCTCCGGCAGAACGGGGCTCGTGCCATGAACCGCGGGCGGCCGCTCCAGCACGGCGAAAACCTGCTCGGCGGCGGCCACGCCCTCGGCGCTCGCGTGGTAGTTGGCACCGAGCTGGCGTAGCGGCATATACGCCTCGGGGGCGAGCACGAGCACGAACAGCGCGGTGCGTAGGTCGAGGTGCCCAGCCATCAGGCGCAGGCCGATCGCGACGGCGACGAGCGCGACCGAGACCGTCGCGACGAGCTCGAGGATCAGCGAGGAGAGGAACGTGACCCGCAGTGTCGAGATCGCGGTGCGGCGGTACCGTTCCGTGACCTCGCGGATCGCGGCGATCTGAGCCTTCGCGCGCCCGAAGACCTTCAGCGTGGGCAGCCCCGCGACGACATCGAGGAAGTGGCCGCCGAGCCGCTCCAGCGCGCGGAGTTGCCGGTCCATGCGCTCGCGCGTGGTGGCCCCTAGGAGCGCCATGAACAGCGGGATCAGCGGAATCGTGAAGGCGATGATGGCCGCAGAGATCCAGTCCTCGAAGAGCACCACGGCGAGCACGACGACGGGCACGATCACCGCGAGGAATAGCTGCGGCAGGTACAGCGAGAACCACCCGTCGAGCGCGTCGACCCCCCGCGTGGCGAGCACCGCGAGCGCCCCGGTGCGCTCCTCGCGGGAGCTGTCCAGCCCTAGTGCCGCCACGCGCTCCAGCAGCACGCCGCGCAGTTGGGACTTCGCGCGCGCGGAGGAGCGGCTCGCGGCGAGCTCCGCGCCCCACGCGACCACGGCGCGGGCCACCACCACGCACAGCAGCACGCTCAGCGGGCTGCGCAACTCCGCGAGGTCCTTTCCGTGGCGAAACGCCCCGGCCACGACATCCGCGAGCAGCCACGCCTGCGCGACGATCAACAGCGCGCTGAGCACCCCCAGGCCGACAGAGACGTACAGGAACGTCCGTGTCGCGCGCGCGTAGCGGAGCAGCCTCGGGTCGAGCGCCCTCACCGGCCAATCATGCCCGAGTCGGACCTGCCGCGGCCAGCCGCCGCGTACCTCGGGTCACGCGCACCGAGACAGACTGCGGTTGCGCGCCTGCTCAGGCCGCGATCAGTGCCGGCTCGATCTGCGCAAGGACAACCCGGTCCGGAGGGATCGTGACAGTGATCGCACCATCGCGGTCAAGCAGGAACCGAACGTTGACCAACACCATGCCGATCACTGCACCGGACTTGTCGTAGTCCACCGCGTGACCCTCGGGTGTCGCGATTGTGCGGAACGCCTCCCGCGGCTGCCCCACGCTGAGATAGAGCACGTCGCCGCGCTCGTCGTACTCGTGCTGGTCGAAGCTGATGCCGGCGATGGTCAGGGTCATGATGAGCTCTCCGGCCCGTGATCGTGGACAAAGGCGGTGACCACGAAGCCCGGGGACTCGTTGAAGTCTACGACGACCCTCAACCAGCGTCGCGGATCGAGATCGCGGCGATAGAACCGCTCACGGCCAGGGACGGGATCGTCCCTCGCGAACGTCGGGCCGGCTCACCGCATCGAGAATCGCCTGACCGTGGGCGAGCATCTGCGGTCGACGCCTCGCCAGGTGCCCCTCGGTGCGCTCATCCAAGGCAACCGGCCGGCCGTCGGGATCTGTTGTCTCGCGACGCTCACTTGTCACACACGGCAGCCTACGGTCAGCTTGGGCCGGAAGAGCAGCGCGTCACCCCACGGCGGGATGCTTGCGATAGATGGCGCAGAGCGGCCAACCGCCTTGCAGCCCCCTTGGTGATGAGCCCGCGAGCACGCGCCGTCTCGATGGCCTGGTCGATGAGCTGCCAGCCAAGTGCCTGCTCGACGCCGCCCAGAATGGCCCGCTCCGGGGTCACGACGGGGATGCCCTCGTGCCAGCCGATCTCCGCAGGGTCGAGGTCGCAGCGGTGTAGCCAGTAGATCTGCGGAACCTGGATCGCTGCCAGCCGAGCGACGGAGAGGGAGTGGTGTTCTTCAACCCGCCATGCAATGAGTACGCCGGTGCCGTCGAGCTACTCCTAGCAGAGGCGAGGGGCGCGGGCGCGGTGATCTTGCCGATCGCGATGGCTGTTGAGCACCGCCGGCCGGCCGGAGCGGCAGGGGAGTTGCAGAGCTTTGACGTCGTCGATCAGCTGAGACGTCGGGAGCTGACCAGCGAGCAGCTATCGATCATCGGAGCCGCGTTTGCTAGAGAAGCGCTTGGGGTGACGATGCCGACGTTCGTGAAGTCCCGGCTGCGGATCTTCCTGTGCCATCGCAGGCGCGACGGGGAGGTGGTGACCGCGGAGCTCGACGCGGCCTTGCGGGTTCGCCACGAGCATGTGTTTCGTGACCTGATCGATATTCAGGTTGCGGAGCGAGCGCAGGAGCAGATCGAGGCTCATCTCGCGGGTGCTGACGTTCTCGTGTTCCTCGACACGCCCGACGCGGGCGAGTCGTGGTGGGTCGCCCGCGAGCTCGAAATTGCACTCGGGCGCAACATCCCCGTCGTGTGGGTCCGCCTTCACGCTGCGATTGAGGAGCGGGAGCAGCTTACCGTCAAGCCCAGCGCCGAGCCCCATATCGGGGTGCAGGGCGCTGAGCTCTCGCGTGAGGAGGCTGGTCTGCTCGCTGATGAGATTCTGCGCGTTGCCGCACGCCTAGCCAGCCAGCATGGACGAACGAGCATGCAGGCATTACGGCGCCTTAAGGCATGGGCCGCTGAGCAGGGCGCGGAGATCGAGCTGCTCAATGCGCGACGACAGATCTTCCAGCTCCGTCACCCCCGTCAGCGACGCGCGCCTATCCGCTGCGTCCCGCCAGTGACGTGTTGCAGCTCTTTGGCCGGGCTCCCGATGAGGCGGATCGCGAATCGCTCGAGAACTTTCTCGCCGAGCGCGGAATGGGCCCTCATGATCAGGAGTGCCGCGCGTTTGACGCTGCGATTCTCTTGGACCCGACGGGAACCGGGCAGCGTGCTCTCGGCGAGTGGTCGGTGACCGAGCACCCGGACCGGTTCCTGTCCTACCTGGCACCTCATCCTGAGAATGCGCAGGACGCACCGTCACCGAGGCTTCTGCTCCTGGGCGCGTTCCCGACAGGCGACTACGCGCGCGATCAGATCGCACCCGCCGTGCACGCGGCCGCGACGACCTGGTTGCGGCTTGGCGGGTGCATCGTCTGCGGCGGGCACCCCACCTTTGTGCCGCTACTCGCTAGCGCCGCGTCAGCGATCCTCGGGGACCTCGCCCGCGAGCGGCTTGTCGTCTACCAGTCGGAGTGGTTTGCCGCCCCGGCGCAGCTTCAGGAGTTCGCTGAGCACGCAACGGTGGTTCCGACCCCACGGCGCGACTCACGCGAGGAGTCGCTCACCGTGATGCGCAACGCCATGGTCGCCGACGGCGGCGCCATTGCCGCGCTTGCGATCGGTGGTCGAACTCACGAGGGAGGCACGCATGTCCCAGGCATTGATGAGGAGATCGAACTCGTTCGCGCGCGGGGAACCGCCGTCTACCTCCTTGGGGCACCAGGGGGGCAAGCTGCTGTTCTCGCAGCAAAAGCCGCGAGCGAAGCCGACCCCTGGGCAAGCCTCGGGAACGGTCTCGATCGCGCCGGAAACGAACTGCTGGCAGCTACCGAGGAGTACGAGCATGCTGTACATCTGATTTGGGCCAGTGAGATTGAAAATAGCTCCTAGTGCACTAGAGCAACGGAAAGGATGCATCGATGGCACGTAAGGTTTTCTACAGCTTCCACTACGACGACGATGCGCATCGCGTCCAGCTAGTCAAGAACATGGGAGCCGTCGAGGGACAGCCGATTCTCACATCGAAACGAATGGGAGAAGGTCGAAAAGGCCGGGAAAAGCGCGATCGAAAAATGGATCGACGAGAAGATGTCGGGAAAGTCATGCGTGGTCGTGCTTGTCGGGCGCCACACGGCCGGGCGCAAATGGGTAGATCATGAGATCAAGAAGGGATGGGGCGACGGGAAGGGGCTGCTCGGGGTCTATATCCATGGTCTCGCTGACATGAACGGGAAGACTACTGGGAAGGGGACAAATCCATTCAGCGGTTTCACCGTCGGCAAGAAGAAAGGGAAGTTGAATTTGGTGGCACCCGTCCATGACCCCTCGGGACTCACAACCAAAGCGACATACAAAACCATCGAAGACAACATTGAGGACTGGGTTGAGGAAAGCAATCGAAATCCGCAAAAACTTTCACCGGGCGACGAGGCGATTCTGCGCTTGAGTTGGAGAAGTAGCACTCGGCCTGGTTCGTCCCGGCTCACGTACTCGCCGATGGAATGGTCCACGGAGGAGCCGACCCACCTCTCATCCACAAACCACGCGGCCGGAGAGGAACCCGGCCGCTCCTCGACCGCCTCACCGATCGAAGATCGGCTTGCAAGCCCTATTAGGAGAAGCCCTTCCCGCTCCGCGCGAGGAACACGGTGAGATCGGTCCAGGCGGCCGGTTGCGGACGGGCGGTCAGCTCGCGGGCGAGCGTGTCGAGGACCGTGCCAAACTCGCCGTGGTCGATGCCAACCACGATCGCGCAGCCCGCGTGCGGCCGTCCGGCCTCGGCCCAACGACGCGCGATCACAGGAAAGTCCTTGACGTCGAACGTCACGAAGATGCGCTCTTCGCTCGCGGCGATCGAGAGCAACTCCTCGTCGGTGAAGCCGTCCAGCGCCCGCTCCTCGTCTGCGGCGCGAACATCGTGGCCCCGCTCGCGGAGTGCGCTCGCGATGCGCGGCCCCGAGATGTGAGCGTCGAGGAAGAGCTTCACGGAGCGTCTGGCGCCCGTTTACACATCGACACTGCTGACGGTTATGAACGGGAACTCCTCTTCGAGCTGCTCGATCGGACGCCTGTTTTCGGCCACGGCCGCGTCGATCTCCTCCGGGAACAGCCCGTAGTAGTCGAGGGCAAGCTGGATCTGACGCTCGTTGACAGAGCCGCCTTCAGCCATCCGCTCCACCGACCCGACGTCGCGGTGGGCGTCGACGATCTGCCACACGTCGAGCGCAGTCCCGATCACCCACGCGCGCCGCTCCCAGTCCACGCCGCGAAAGGCGATCCCCGGGAATAGCCGCATCCGCAGCGCCTCATCCGCGAGCGCCTCGACGATCGCGCCCCTGCTGCGACCAGTGCGCCTGGCCTCCTGGTCGACAAGGGCCTCGACCCGCTTGGACAGGCGCATACTGAAGGGAGTCGACTTCGTGGCCACGCGCTTACCGTATCACAGAAATTACGGTGTGCTACGGGCACCCGGTGGTCGATTCCCGAGAGGTGTCATTTGGGGATCGTCCGCGCGGGTTCGTTCCGCCCCGGGGCTGGTGCGCGCGGGGCTTCCTACCCCGCGACAGCGCTCACGTGGCTACCCATGGGTGGGGGCCACAAGACCCCGCTCACGCGGCCACCCACGGGCCGTGCCAGGCGCCGTAGCCGGCCACGAGGCGCTCCGCCTCCTTGGGACCCCACGTCCCTGGGGCGTAGGGGTGGACTGGCGGGGGAGCGGTCAGTAGGGGTTCGAAGATGCGCCACGCCTCCTCGACGGAGTCCTGGCGGGTGAAGCGGGTGCTATCGCCGCGCAGGGCGTCGAGGAGGAGCACCTCGTAGGGGGTGGGGGCCTCGCCGCCCTCCTCGGCGAACTCCATGTCGAGCGTGATCGCCTGGGGGCCGCCGCGGTCGGCGCGGTGGGCGTCGAGGATCACCTGGGTGCCGGTGGAGGGGTCGAGCTTGACGACCAGTTGGTCGGGCTCGGGGCGGCGGTGGCCGTGGGCCATGAACCCGAGGCGCGGGGGGTGGCGGAACACGACCCGCAGCTCGGTCTGGGTGACGGGGAGACGCTTGCCGGTGCGGATGAACCACGGCACGCCCGACCACCGCCAGTTGTCGATCTCCAGGCGCAGTGCGGCGTACGTCTCGGTGGTGGAGTCCGGCGCGACGCCGTCGATGTCGCGGTAGCCGTCGTACTGCCCGCGCACGTAGTGCGCGGGGTCGGCGTCGGCGGTCGAGCGGAACACGGCGTACTTGGCGTTCTTGAACGTTTCGGCGTCGTCGCCCGCGGGGGCCTCCATCGCGGCCACGGCCACGACCTGCATGAGGTGGTTGACGACCACGTCGCGCACCGCGCCGACGGGGTCGTAGAAGTGCCCGCGGTCCTCGACACCGAAGCTCTCGGCCATCGTGATCTGCACGCACGCGACGTGCTGGCGGTTCCAGATCGGCTCGATCATGGTGTTGCCGAAGCGCAGGTACAGGAACTCGTCGGTGCCCATCTTGCCCAGGAAGTGGTCGATGCGGTACAGCTGGGACTCCGCGATGTACTGGTGGATCTCCGCGGCCAGCGCACGCGCGGAGGCGAGGTCGTGGCCGAACGGCTTCTCCACGACCACCCGGCCGCTCTTGACGAGGCCCGCCGCGGCGAGCTGCTGGATCACCGGCCCGAACAGGAACGGCGGGATCTCCAGGTAGAAGACGGGGCTGCTCGCCTCGCCCACGGCAGCCGCGAGGCGCTCGTAGGTGGCGGCGTTGGTGAAGTCGCCGCTCACGTACGACAGTCGCGCCGCGAAGCGCTCGAAGACGCTCTCCTCCACGGTCTCGCCGGTGCCCTCAATGCACTCGCGGGCGTGCGTGCGCAGGTGCTCGAGCGTCCAGTCGTCGCCGGCGACCCCGACGACGGGGCAGTCCAGCAAGCCACGCAGCTCCAGGCGGTAGAGCGAGCGGAAGGTCATCACCTTGGCGAGGTCGCCGGTGATGCCGAACACGACGAACACGTCGGCGGGCCGCGGCTCCTCGGAGGTGGGCGCGCCTGCGATGGCGGGTGTGCTGGCTGTGGTTGCGTTCATTCCGTCCCCGTTCCTTTTTCGACAGCGGTGACAGGTTCCTATCGAATCTCCCGGCGGAGCGGGTGAACGCGTATCGCCTGGCCGGGGTGATTGGCCCACGCCGACGCCTAACCTATAGCGCGTGGCGCGCGTGGGACTGCTCACCGGCGGCGGGGACTGCCCCGGGCTGAACGCCGTGATCCGCGGCGCCGTGCGCAGTGGGCTCGCGCAGGGGCGCCACTCCTTCGTCGGGTTTCGCCACGGCTGGGCCGGGGTGCTCGCCGACGACGCCGTCGAGCTCACGCTGCAGAGCACCGTCGGCATCCTTCCGCGCGGGGGCACCATCCTCGGCACCTCGCGCACCAACCCGTTCGCCGAGGGCGAGGGTGGGCTGGAGGCTGTCCGCGCCACGCTCGAGCGCCGTGGCGTCGACGCGCTCGTCCCGATCGGCGGCGAGGACACGCTCGGGGTGGCGCTGCGCCTGCACGAAGCGGGCGTCCCCCTTGTGGGGGTGCCGAAGACGATCGACAACGACCTCGGCGGCACCGACGTGACGTTCGGCTTTCACACTGCGGTGCAGATCGTCACCGACGCGATCGACCGCCTGCACACCACCGCGGAGTCGCACAACCGCGTGATGGTCGTCGAGGTGATGGGCCGCCACGCGGGTTGGATCGCCACACACGCCGGGCTCGCGGGGGGCGCGGACGCGATCCTCGTGCCCGAGCGACCGTTCGATCTGGAGGAGGTCTGCGCCCACCTGCGCCGCCGCCACGCCCGCGGGCGCTCCTTCTCAATCGTCGTCGTCGCCGAGGGGGCCGTTCCGCGCGAGGGGACGCTGCAGGTCGTGCGGGGCGACGCCACCGACGCCTTCGGCCACGCCCGCCTCGGCGGCATCGGGGTCACGCTCGAGCGCGAGATCGAATCCCGCACCGGCTTTGAGACCCGCGTCACGATCCTCGGCCACGTGCAGCGCGGGGGCACCCCTGTCGCCTTCGACCGCGTGCTCGCCACCCGCTTCGGGGTGGCCGCCACGTACGCGGTGGCGTCTGGGCATTTCGGGACGATGGTCGCGCTACGGGGTACCTCGATCGTCGAGGTTGACCTCGCGCTCGCGCTCTCCGCGCCGAAGCTGCTCGACTCGGAGCTGTACGCCACGGCGGAGCTGTTCTTTGGGTGAGCGACCCATGCGCGCGATGGTCTTCGAGGAGGTCGGCCGGCCGCTGCGGGCGGTAGAGCGTCCCGTCCCCCTGCCCGCGCCTGGGCAGTTGCTGCTGCGGGTGCACGCTTGCGGGGTCTGCCGCACCGACCTGCACCTGCTCGACGGCGAGGTGCCCATCGCCTCTCCCCCGCGTATCCTCGGGCACCAGATCGTCGCCACGGTCGAGTCCGACGGACGGCGCGTCGGGGTGCCCTGGCTCGGGTGGACCTGCGGCGAGTGCGTCTACTGCCGCTCCGGGCGTGAGAACCTCTGCCCCCGCGCGCTTTTCACCGGGTGCGACCTCGACGGCGGCATGGCTGAGTACGTCGTGGCCGACGAGCGCTTCTGCTTTGACCTTCCCCCCAGCTACCCCGACGAGCAGGCCGCCCCCCTGCTCTGCGCCGGGCTGATCGGCTTTCGCGCGCTGCGCCTCTGCGGGGACCCTCGCACCCTCGGCCTCTACGGGTTCGGCGCCGCCGCGCACCTTCTCGCGCAGGTCGCCCGCTGGCAGGGCCGGCGCGTGTTCGCCTTCACCCGCCCCGGCGACCTAGCCGCCCAGGCGTTCGCGCTGGAGCTCGGCGTCGCTTGGGCCGGGGGCTCGGACGAGCCTCCCCCCGAGCCGCTCGACGCCGCGATCATCTTCGCCCCCGTCGGCGTGCTCGTCCCGCTCGCACTGCGCGCCGTCGCGCCCGGCGGGGTCGTGGTGTGCGGCGGCATCCACATGAGTGACCTCCCCTCCTTTCCCTACTCCACCCTGTGGGAGGAGCGCGTCCTGCGCTCGGTCGCCAACCTCACGCGCCTCGACGCTGAGGAGTTCCTTGCGCTCGCGCCGCGGGTACCGGTGCGGACACAGGTCACTGTCTACCCGCTGGAGGAGGCCAACCGCGCGCTGGCAGATTTGCGGGCGGGGCGGTTCGTTGGGGCCGCGGTGCTTACGCCGTGACCAACTCCGGCTGATCGTCTAGCATCTGGTCCTGCACCCACGTGGAACCGAAGGCCTCGACTGCATCCAGGACCAGATCGTCGAGCTCGCCGCGGTAGGCCTGCAGGTCGGGCGCATCGGAATGTGCGTGATCAAGCAGCACACGAAGGCACGTCGCCCGCAACGCGACCTGCCTCTTTAGCCACTCCATGTGCTCGGGCGCCTCGGCAGCGATGATCTCCACCACCCTAGGGAAGGGGATGACTTCGATCTGCCGCGGGCGCCGAGAGTTGATGTGCTTCTCATCATCCTCGGCCCGGTCCCAAAACGCTCGTCGCCAGCCCCCCACAGAGAACTCATCGTTTTCCTCCTCCTCGCTCCCAGCCACCCCCCGGGTGATCACGGCAGGGGGGATGATCGCCTCGGCCCCCTCGCTATGAGGTCCCAGCAGAAGCGACCCTACGCAGTGAGCGGCTGCCACCTGCAGCCAGTGACCCACCCGCAGTGGGGTGCTGGGGCGAGTATGCACATCGGCGATCGGAGCGAGGTTATCTGTGGCTCGCTGCTGTGACCTGCTCATAGCTAAGTCCTCTCTTCCGTGATGGTGTGTACGCGGATTGATGGTGAAAGTCCGGTCGAGCGCGCCGCAGGCCAGGAATGGCGTGAAGCGTTGAGCACCATCACAAGCGGTGTGGAGACACAACCACGCGCGACGAGGGCGTCGCTGCGCGAAGAAGTGTCAGTAGATTCATAATTCATTCAAGTGAGTTAACCTTCTTCCTTCTTTTTTATCAGGCAAACTAGGGGGTACTGCGCCTCTTTTTTGGAGCCCGCTGTGCCCCCAGGCGATCTATGGAGGGGTTCTGCGCCCTCTTTTTGGAATCCGCTGTGCCCCCTACGCAATCCCGCAAGCGATACGCAAGGTTGCGGATAACCGGTACTATCGAGTCCTTGCTGGAGTCGCGCTCCCCCCGCAGCGCCCAGATCCTCAAGCGGGTTCCCGATGTCACCGGGGTCGCTAGGGTGAGCCGCAGCGCGATCGTTGCACGGGGCGCCTGTCGGCAGGAGGTTCGCCTGCGCGGAGTCTCCCATGTCGCGCTGGACGGACGCCCCGGCATCGCAGTCACCAACATCCGGGACAACGAGGAAGGTATGATCCGTCTGGGCATGGCAATCGAGTGCCTGTTCGGCTCGGCGACCGAGCGGTCCTCCTGCCGCCGACGCGCCGCGCGGTTCATCTCACGGTTTGACATCCCCACCCTCTCGAGGCCCGCGGCCCGCCGAGTGACCGGGATCGAGGTCATGGCATACGCGCCGACGGTCGTCGAACGGGTGGGATCGCGCGGAGGGTGAGAGGCCGAACTGCGCGCGACTGGCGTACCGAGGACGACTCGCGGAAGGGCCCACCGGGCACACGTCTACGGTCGCGTCATGTGCGCCACCGCGAGCCCTGCCCACTCCCCGTAGGGGGCAAAGAATGCGCGGACCTCCTTCTCCTCTGCGCGCGCATACGGGTCTCCGCCGCTCAGCCGGCGCCCCACCAGCTTCAGCAGCCCGGTGTCCCCCGCCGGCACCTGGTCGTGGTGGCCCTGGCCGTGCAGCGCCAGCATCTCCACCGTCCACGGGCCGATCCCCGGGATCGCGCGCAGACGCCTCCACGTGAGCTCGTGATCGTGGCAGTGCAAGTCGATCCGTCCCTGCGCCACCTCGCGAGCAACCCGCACCAGTGTGCGCGCCCGCGCGCCGCCCAGATCGAGCGATTGCAGCAGCGCAGGCGTCACCCCCGCGAGGGCCTTCGGCGTCGGCACATCGCGCAACTCGCCTCCGTCGCCCCCCTCACAACTCCCGCGCCGCCCCAACCGCGCCACGATCCGCCGCTCGATCGCCGCCGCGCGCTCGAACTCGATCAGCTGCTCGCACACCGCCCACGCCAGCGCCTCCCACGGCTCAGGGCGCCGGCGCACCCGCAGCCACGGACGGCGGCGCACCGAGGCGCCGATCAGGGGGTCCCGCGCGAAGCGAGTGTTGAAGGCGCGCAGCTCCTCGTCCACGCCCACCGCGAAGCGCATCCGCTCGATCCCGTACTCCGCCGCCCCCTGGGTGCGCGCCCACGCCCCGAACACGACGCGGTCGGGGGCCGCCTGGGCGACGCGCACCACCACCGGCTCCTCCCCTCGGTGCAGCAGCCGTTCGAGCACTCCCGCCCGATAGCGCAGGACCCCGTCCACTCCCCCATGCGCGGGGAGGCGCCACGGCCACGCGGGCCGCACCTCGACGCGCGCCTGCACCTCCAGAGGCGCCTCCGCGTCAGGGCGCGCCGCCTCCGCCGGGCGCGAGCGCAGCCGGGCGCTCCGGGTGGGACTTGCGCTAGTCGCGGCCACCGAGCAGGTGCACGTCCACCAGCAGCGAGCGGCTGCCCACGATCTTGACGAGCTCCGCCCCGCCCTTCGAGCCACCGCGCCCGCGACCCCCGCCCGCGCGCCGGCCGAGGCGCCGTGCGGAGCCGACCCGCATCAGCTCGCGGCGGTGCTGGCGGCGGTGCGCCAGGCCCACCAGGGCCGCCCCCGCGACGAAGCCCGTGGCGGCCACCGCCGCAGCCTGCACGGCAGGCACGACCGCCTCGGCGGCCCGGCGCGCCGGGAGCGCCCGCGGGGCAGGCGTCACGACCACGGCGTCGACTTCCTCGGCGTCGCCACCCGCGGCCTGCGGTCCGTCGTTCTGCAGCGGTTCGCCCACGCGCCGGAGTGTAGAGAGCGGTCCAGACCGCTAACTGAACACCCGCTCGTACACCCGGTAGCGGCGCTTGATCTCGCCGCCCATGCCTTCCATCGCGCGGTTCATCGGCTTGTTGACCTCGAGGATCCACCCCATCTCCCCGCCCTTCTGCGGCGTGCGTTCGGCAGCGTCGAAGTGCATCTGGTAGAAGCGCGCCGCGACGCCGGTGTGCTGGTACTCGGGCTTCACGCCCAGCGCGAACACCCGCACCGCGTCGATCTTGCGTTTCTCGCGCAGCGCGGTGACCCACCCGAAGGGCAGCAGCCGCCCGTTGAGCTTGGCCAGCACCTGGTTGAAGTCGGGCAGCGTCAGGGCGGCTCCCACGACCTCGCCGGTGTCGCTTTTTTCGGCGACCATCGCCCAGTTCTCATCGAGCACCGGTTTGAGGTCTTTGGCGTAGTGGCGGACCTCCTCCTCATTGAGCGGCACCGAGGCCCAGTTGTTCTCCCACGCGGCGTTGTAGACCTCCAGGAACCTGGTCACCTCCGCCTGCAGGTCCTTCTTGCGGAAGTTGCGGCACACGATCCCGTGCTCGGACTCGAGCTTGTCGGCGGCCTCCCAGATCGCGGGGTGGACCTTCTCGCGCTTGTCCACGTACAGACTCCACATGTACAGGTCCATCGCCTTGGCCAGGCCGACGTCCTGCTCGAAGAGGCGCTGGTAGTAGGGGTGGTGCCAGGGGCACAGGATGATCGGCGGGTACTCGTGCCCCTCGACCAGCACCCCGATTTCGTCGTTGGTCGTGAAGTCCATCGGACCGACCATCCGGTCGCGGCCGCGCTCGCGCAGCCACGCCTCGGCGGTGTCGAGCAGCGCGCGGGCGGCCTCGGGGTCGTCCTCACACTCGAACCACCCCCACAGGCCCCACGCGTTGCCCTGGAACTCGTTGAAGTTGCGGTCCACGTGGGCGCTGACGCGGCCGACCGCCCGCCCGTCGCGCCACGCCAGGAAGTACTGGGCCTCAGCGTGCTTGAAGAACGGGTTCTTCTGCTGGTCCAGCCGGTTCTTCAGGTCCATCAGCAACGGCGCCACCCAGTTGGGCTCGTTACGATAGGTCCGGTACAACCGCCACGGCAGCTTGATGAACGTGTTCAGCTCGCCCCGGGAAGTGACCGGGCGGATCTCGACGCCGGTCGTCGACTCAGCACCCTTGACAGCCATCGCCCGCCACCCTACAGATCCACGTTGACAGACGTCCCCGCGACCACCCACGCGGACGGCGGTGCACCGACCTCGGCGGACCCTCCAGCGCACGCGCCACCCGGCGCGGCCGCGCCCACCTCGACGGACGACGGAGCGCCCACCCCAACAGCCGCCCCCTCCTCGAAAGACGTCTTCGCCAAGGTCCGCCACCACGAGCGCGCCGAGCTACTCGCCGCGGCGCGGGAGGCGGACGTGCTCCCCTACTTCCACGTGCTCACCTCCCCCGCGATGCCGGTCGTGGAGATGGAGGGCGCGCAGCGCATCATGCTGGGCTCCAACAACTACCTCGGCCTCACCGGAGACGAGCGCGTGCTCGCCGGCGCCCAGGACGCTCTGCACCGCTACGGCACCGGTCTGACCGGCTCGCGCTTCCTGAACGGCACGATCCCGCTGCACCTCGAACTGGAGCGCGAGCTCGCCGAGTGGATGGGCGCCGAGGACGCGCTCGTGTTCACCACCGGCCACCAGACCAACCTCGGCACGCTCGGGACGATCCTCGCCCCCGGCGACACCGTGATCGCCGACTCCGGAGACCACGCCTCGATCTTCGACGGCTGCGTGCTCTCGCGCGCGAAGCTGCGCCCGTTCCGCCACAACCGCTTGGAGAAGCTCGAGAAGATGCTGCAGCGGGCCCAGGGCGACGGTGGCGGGGTGCTGGTGGTGCTCGACGGCCTCTTCTCGATGGAGGGCGACGTCGCCCCGCTGGTGGAGGTCTGCGAGCTGTGCGAGCGCTACGGCGCGCGGCTGATGGTCGACGAGGCGCACGGCGCCGGGGTGCTCGGGGCCCGCGGCGCCGGCACCGCCGAGCTGCTCGGCGTCGAGGCGCGCGTGGACCTGCGGATGGGCACCTTCTCCAAGTCGCTGGCCTCCTGCGGCGGCTTCGTCACGGGGCCCGCCGAGGTGATCGAGTACCTGCGGATCTACTCGCGCCCCTTCCTGTTCACCGCCTCGGGGGTGCCCGCGGCGCTCGGCGCTGCGCTCGCCGCGCTGCGCGTGCTGCGCTCGCAGGAGGGCGGGCCGCTGCTCGTGCGGGTGCTCGAGAACGCGTGGCGCCTGCGCGACGGCCTGGCGGAGCTTGGCTTCGCGGTGGTTGCCCCCCAGCGGCTGCCCGCGCGGCCGAGCGTGGCCACCGCCCCCGGGGTGCGCCCCGACGCGAGCGGGGCGCCCACGATCGTGACGCCGATCGTGCCCGTGCTCGTCGGCGACGACTGGAAGGCCGCGCTACTGTGGCGCGCGCTGTACGACGCCGGGGTGTTCGTCAACACCGCCCTGCACCCTGCCGTGCCCCCGGGTGGGGCGCTGCTGCGTACAAGCGTGATGGCCACCCACGACGAGGCCACCATCGACCGCGCGCTGGACGCGTTCGCGCGCGTCAAGCGGACCTTCGAGGCCGAGCACGGGCCATTGCCCGGCCCCGAGCGGATCGACGGCCGGGATTCCTCATAAGCCGAGTGCGCAAAGAAAAAGGTCGCTTCTTGCGCACGATCTGCACCGAGTGGTGTTGACCGCGACCCCCCCGCGGGATAGCTTGAAGGGGCGCTACTGCATCAACGCTCGGAACTCGCTCCGCGTCACAGGTAGAGGGGTGCCGAGACCGGAAGGGACGTCCGGTGGGCGAGTTGAGGGCGACGGTGTGGGCGCGGTACTCGTCAAAAAACCAAGCAAGGTGTTGCGTCGCGGCGAGCGCCCGCGGCGGCAACGGGGAGTGAGCTCAAACATGAACGCGACAGCGACGATTGCCCCTGCCGGCCCTCAGTACATGCGCGCCCTGGAGCGCGCCAACAAAGTGCGACTAGCCCGCGCCGAGCTCAAGCGGCGGGTGGCGACGGGGGAGCTCGACGCTGCCGAGGTCATCCTCGAGTGCCCCTGGGAGGCGCACAGCATGACGGTGGCCGACCTGCTGGTCAGCCAACGCAGATGGGGAGCGAGCCGCTGCCGCAAGCTGCTCTACCAGCTGCAGCTCTCGGAGGCCAAGACCGTGGGGTCGCTGACCGACCGCCAACGTCGCACGCTCGCCTCGGCCTGCCAGGAGCAGACGCCGGTGGCGGCGCTCAGCAGATGAGCGGCGGCAAGGGGAGACGGAGCTTCCCACGCCGACGCGGCGAAGAGGGGTGTCGGGAGGTCGGGCCGCGCGGCTTGCAACGCGAGCGAGACCGCTGCCTCACCCCGGGTGGGCGGGCTGCGCAACCTTCACCGACGCGCGCGGGCCCGAGCCTCTGCGCACCGGGAGGAGGGCTGCGCGTCTTGCAAAGACGCAGGTAGCACTACCCCGACACCGGGAGAAGCCGCGCGCCACGGGCGCGCGGCCGGGGTAACGGACAGCCGGAGGAGAGCGTCAGCTGCCACCAGCCGGCGAGCATCCCGAGCAGGCCGAGGCGGGGACGCACCTCCCACACCCCGCAGCCGCGTTCGCCGAGGTCGGTAACCGGCAGGCGCACGAACTTGTAGCGGCCAGGTTCCTCCCGCATCCGCTCCAGCAGCTCGCGCGAGCGCGTTTCGAGCTCTGAGCGCTGCCCGGCCTCGCGCTGTGCCACCCGCAGACGCACCACGAGTCGATCGCGCAGCCGCTCGAGCTCCGCCAGCGAGAGCAGGCGAGGACCGAGGCGCGCGGTGGAGCGGGCGGCGTGGCAGGAGCCAGGGTGAGTGGGATTCGAGTCCGAACCCGGGTGGACGTACGGGAAGCGGCCGGCGACGATCCCGGAGAGCTCGCGCTCGAGCTTGGCGACCTGCGCCCTCAACGACTCCCGCGCAGCGCGCTCGGCCGCCCTGGTGGCCGCCCTCTGATCGGCCGGACCGCGATCGGTCTCCACACCCACGCGGAGGCGCGGGACCTCACGATCGATGACGGGCTGCTCAGTTGGGACCATCGCCCAGCTTCTCCTCCTCGGGGGCTGCCGCTGGAGCGATTCTATCAGCGCTCACCGACTCCTACCAAGGTCCCTCGAGCATCGCGTGGCACATCCACAGCGCCTCCTCGACGTGCAGGGAGGACACCCCGGGGACCTGCAACGTGAAGAGCTCGACGTCGCCCACTCCAGACGCAGGGAGGTAACCGGGGGCGATCTCCCCGAACAGCACCGCCACGGCGGAGCGCGCGTCGGCAACCACCAGCTGCCCTGCTGGCAGGGGGAGCGCGTCGGGCGGACTCCCGAGGTCGGGTGAGCGGGCCGGTGGGCGGGTCGAGCCAGCGGGCAGTCCGGCAGGCAGGCCGGCGGGTGGGCGGGCGGGCGGGCCTCCCAGACTTTCCCCCTCGCGGCTTGCGCGGATACCGAGCGGGCCCTCGACCACCGCGGCGTTGAGCGCCCACACCGGCACGCCAGTGTCCACCAACGCGATCAGCAGGGCGTCCGCGAGCAGGTGGTTGGAGTGGAAGCCCCCCTGAAACATGCGCGCGAGCATCGCCTCCTCGATCGGGGTGCGCACCACGTCGGGGTCGAGGCCGATGTGTCTGTAGAACACTCGGTAGGCCGCCGGCACCGCCCGCTGGCGCAGGTTGACCGCGTGCGGCCCCGCCCAGCGGTTGGAGAGTTCCCGCAGCCGCGCTCGCACTGCCGGCGGCGAGCCTCGGCCAGCGTGCGCGACGGCCGCGCGGAGGTGCACCAGGCGTAGTCCCGGCAGCTCCTCCTCCACCTCGCGCTCGCACCACCCGCGCGCGGGTTCTGCCCCCGCGGCCCCCCCCGCAGCGGGCTCCCCCGGCCGCGACCCGCCCGGGAGCGAGGGCGAGGGACGCTCGGTACTCACCGCGGCGGCCTCCACCCCCGCGCGCGGGCGCCCGCCACGAGCGCCTCCACGCGGGCGCGCAGGGTGGCGAGCGGGGGACGGTAGAGCAGCGCCTTGCTCTGCACTACCCCCCCCGGGTACGCGAAGGTCAGCTGGGGGCAGGTCGAGAGTTTGTAGAGCGCCGCCAGCACGCCTTCGTCGTCGACGCCGATCGGGACGCTGCTCAGGCTGTGGGAGCGCGCCAGCGCCCGCAGCTGCCCGCGGTCGCCTTTGATCGAGACCGCCGCGAAACGCACCCCGGGGAAGCTGGGGGCGAGCGCCTGCAGGTCGCTGAGGACCGCCTCACAGCCACCCAAGTCCACGAACAGCACCAGCACCACCGGGCCTCGTTCGTAGAGCTGGCAGACGTTGAGGATCTGCGGGCCCCGCTCCGCGCACGCCGGCACCCTCCCGGCGGAGCCGTCGTTGGGGTGGGTCGCGACGTCGGCGGCTCCCTGGAGGTTGCCGCTCGCAAGCGGGACGGCGAACGGCGGCAGCCGTTCCCCCGGCGCGAGCCCGACCGCCCCATTGGACGGGGTGAGGATCGTGTTGAGCGTGATCAGTCCGAGGATCACCAGCGCCAGCGCACCCACCCACCGACCGTAGCGCCCGGGCGAGTAGGAGCCCGCCCCTCCTGCCGGCCGCTCAGACTGGCTCACGGCACGAGCCGCTCAGGCAGGCCCGGCGAGTGGGCAGGCCACTCGGGCCAAGCGGGCGCACGGACGAGACCCTCAAACCGGCCC
Source organism: uncultured Solirubrobacterales bacterium (assembly GCA_963701215.1). Taxonomy (GTDB): domain Bacteria; phylum Actinomycetota; class Thermoleophilia; order Solirubrobacterales; family Solirubrobacteraceae; genus Palsa-744. Next base: position 543,004 of record OY969580.1, on the reverse strand, counting down.
GGCCACCGCGCGGGCCCCCGCTTAGACGGGCTCATGGCGCGGGCGCACGCGGGCACGGAGCGCCGCCAGGGGGCGGGAGAGAGCGTGTCTTCGGCGGGCGAGCTCGCCGGGCTCCGCGAGCAGCAGTGCTGCGGGTAGTGCGACCAGCACGCCCACGAGCGAGACGGAGAGGTCGACGAGCGTGACGACGCCGAAGTCGCGGAGCATGCGGATGTCGGAGAGAACGAGCACCCCGAAGCCGGCGATCGCGGTGACGCCGGAGGCCGCCACGGCGGCGCCGGTGCGCGAGTAGGTGCGGCGTAGCGCCTCCTCGAACGAGCGGCCGCCCGGGGCTCGGCCGCCGGTGTCGCCCCCCAGGCGCTCCTGGCGGTGGCGCTCGGAGAGCAGCACGGAGAACTCGGTGGAGATCGCGATCACCAGCGCGCTGAGCGTGACCGACATGGGGTTCAGCGGCACGCGGATGACGAACACCACCAGCGCCGACCACCCGGTCGCGAGCGTCACCGGCAGCAGCGGCGTTAGCGCTCGGCGGCGGTCCCCGCGGAAGGCAGCCAGCAGCACGAGCGCGGCCACGGCGAGCCCGGCGAGCAACGTCAGCACCCGCCGCCACGGAGCGGCGACCTGCGCGCCCGACTGCGCCGCGAGCACCGGCAGCCCGACCAGTTGCGCGCTCAGCCCGCGCGGGGGGTGAAGGCTCGCGCGCATCGCTTCGACCACGTGCTGCTGCTGTTCGAGGGGTCCAAGGCGGATGCCGAACGCGAGCGTCGCCGCGCGCCGGTTGGCGGTGATCGCGTTCTGGGAGAAGTACGGCGGGATCGCGCGCAGTAGGCCGTCGACCTCGGCGGCCGTGAGCTTGGGCGCCTTCGCCCCCCCGCTCGTGGACCCCGTGCCGGACTGCGCGGGTTCGGCGGCGGCGCCCGCCAGCCCGGGCGGGCGGGCTTCGGAAAAAAGCGTCGGCAGGGAGAACGCCGGGCACAACAGCGCGCGCCCGCAGCCCCGTGTGGAGGTGTAGCCGAAGCGCTTCAGGACCGCGTTCTGGTAGGAGCTCATCCATTCGATCGCCGCCGGGGTGGCGAGGTTCGCGCCGGAGACCTCCAGGTCGATTTCCCCGCCCACTCCGGAGGCGCGCTCGAGCGCGTCGAGGTTGCGCAGCGAGGCCAGGTTCTGGGGGACGAGCCGTTCGAGGTTGGTTTCCACGTGCGTCTGCGTGTCCAGACCCCACCCGAGCGCCGCGAGCACGAGGCCCACGCCGAGCACCCGCCCGGGGTTGCGCACCGCGTACCCAAGCGCCGCCCTGGAGACGAAGCGGGTCAGGAAGTTCTCGCGCAGCAGTTCCTGCGCCCCACGCCAAGAGGGCGCCAGGAGCGCGCGGGCGTGGAGCACGGGCGCCGCGGCGCGGCGCTGGGCGGAGGCGAGCCGTCCGCCGGCAGCTGCTCGATCGAGCGCCGTCTGCCCGCCGGCCGGTCCCCGACCGGCCGCGTGTCGCTCGGTCGCTCCCAGCGCGCCGGCTTCGCTCCTCGCCGAGCGCTCGCGAGGTTCGCCGCTCGCCGCCCCCGCCGCTTCCGCTCCGACCGCCGGCCTGCCCCGGCGGTCCGCGACGAGCGCGAGCACGGCGGAGCCCACGACGAGGGCGCAGAGCAGGGCCACCGCGATGCCCACGACGAGCAGCAGCCCGAAGCCGCGGACGGTGGGCACCGGGGAGAGCGTCAGCACGAGCAGCGCCGCCGCCCCGGCCGCCGCGGCGGCGGCGAGCGTGGGGCCCCCGACCGCGGCGGCGCGCCCGATCGCGACCCGAACGTCCTCGGCGCCCTCTTCACGGGCCTCCTGCACGCGCGAGAGGAACTGGATCGCGTAGTCGACGGCGAGGCCGATCAGCACGGGCAGTACGGCGACCTGGGCGACCGTCAGGGACGCCCCCACGGCGGCGAGTCCCCCGAAGGTGAGCGCGGCGGCGAGCGCGGCGATTCCCAGCGGCAACAGGCGGGGACGGCCGCGGAAGATGAGGCTGAGCACGACGGCCATCACGAGCAGCACGGCCACGAGCAGCAGCTCGAGCGAGTGCGTGATCGAGCTCGTCAGTTCGGAGACGACCACGGGCTCGCCGGTGAGCAGGTAGTGCTCGCCGTGCTGCAGGTGCCACTCGGGCATCGTGAGCGCGCGGCGGACGAGAGCGATCGTGCGCCCCCGCTGCGCTTCGCTCGTGCCAGCCTTCAGGCGCACCGAGATGAGCGCGGCTTCACGGCTCGGGAAGAGGTAGGCGAAGCGCTGCTTGGGGGTCCCGGGAACCTTGGCGGTGTTGTCGAACACGAGCGTGGCGACGAAGCTCGGGTCGTTGAGGGAGGGTGGCGAGGAGAGGCCGTACTCCGCCCCCACCAGCGCGATCTCCTGGACGTAGTGTTCGAGCGTGGCCTTGCCGGCTTCTTCGCCGAGCTGGTGCGCTTCGGCGGCGGAGCGACCGTGGGCGAGCGCCGCGCTGCGGACGGTCCGTTCGGCCTGGCGGGCCTGCGTCTCGGCGCGGCTGCTCTGCGCGGAGAGCTGTTCGTCGATCTGCAGGACGGCCTCGTTGACGAACGTGCCAGGGCCGATCACGACCTTCACGGTGCCCAGCCGCCCTAGCTGCCCGCAGGGACCCTGGTACCCACCCTCGTGGGTCAGCGCGGCGCGCGGGACTTTGCCCGAGAGGCACCCCTCCAGCCCGAGCAGGCGTTCGAGGTCGGAGCTGAGCAGCAGCTGCTGCAGGCTGCCCTGCACCATCACGTCCACGGGCTCTTCCCCGAAGGCGCGGTAGTAGCCCTGCGTGGCGCGGTAGGTGGAGCTGGAGCTCCCGACGAACGTGTCGGCGGCAGCAGATGGGTGCAGCCGCAGCGCAAGGGCCGCGCCGCCCAGGCCGAGTACCACGGCGAGTGCGACCACCAGCAGCGGTCGACGGGCGGCGCCGCCGGCGAGAGTGGAGAGGAATCTACCGACTGAGCCCGGGGTTCTCGCGGGAGGGCTGGGAGTGCTCACAGAGAGAGGCTAGCCTTGCCTGCGGCCCAGACACGCAGCCAACCGGACCACGGCAACGCGGTCACTCCATGCCGAGAGGCCCGGCCGAGTCGCCCGACAGGAACTGGCGGACGAAGGGGTTCTCGGAGGCGAACAGCTCTTCGGCGGGCCCCGACTCGACGATGCGCCCGCGCCACAGGATCGAGATGTGCTCGGCGACGCGGCGGGCGGAGAGGATGTCGTGGGTGATCACCACGTACGTGCCACCGTTCTCGGCGTGGACTTCCTTGATGAGCTCGCACAGCAGGGCGGTGCGCACGGGGTCGAGGCCGGAGTCGGGCTCGTCGAACAGCACGATCTCGGGGTCGAGCACGAGCGCCCGGGCGAACCCGGCGCGCTTGCGCATCCCGCCGGAGAGCTCGTTGGGCATCTTCTCGTTGGCGTCCCCGAGGCCGACCTCGCGCAGGCGCCGGTTGACGATCTCGGCGATCTCCTCGTCGCCCTTCTCGGTGTGCTGGCGCAGCGGAAAGGCGACGTTGTCGTAGAGGTTGAGCGAGCCAAACAGCGCGCCGTCCTGGAAGAGCACTCCGAACTTCTTGCGCAGCTCGAAGAGGTCGTCGTCAGAGAGCGAAGGGATCGAGTGTCCGGCGACGATCACGTCGCCCTGGTCGGGGTACAGCAGACCGACGATGTGCTTGATGCAGACCGACTTGCCGGTGCCGGAGGGCCCGAGGATCATCGAGACCTGGCCTTCGGGGATGCCCAGGTTCAGCCCGCGCAGCACCCGGTTTGAGCCGAACGCCTTGTGGACGTCGATGAACTCGATCGCGTCGGGGGCCTCGGTGGGGCGGGAGGCGCCGGTGTGGTACTTGAAGGTCTCCTCGTCGGCCGGATCGACCGTGTCGCGCTCGAGTGCCACCGTCAGCCTCCGATCAGTGCGCAGGCGGCGCCGAAGTCGTGGACTGTGCGGGCCTGTACAGACACCTCACCCTCCGATCGGCGCTCGGGGGTTGGCCCCCCAGAAGATCTGGGTGCCGAGCATCCCGATGAGGTGCACGAGCACGAGGTTCAGCACCATCGACTTGGCGGTCGCGGTCCCCACCCCGACCGGGCCTCCGGAGGCGTTGTAGCCGTAGTAGCACGCGACCAGCACGATCGCGGTGGCCATGAACATCGCCTTGATCAGGCTGAACAGGAAGTCCGGCGGGTTCTGGAACTGCCAGAAGATCAGGAAGTACCCGCCGGAGGAGACCACTCCGACCTGCTGCACGACGGCGATGTAGGAGGCGAGGAACGCGCCGCCGATGCCGGCGAGGTACATGAACGGGAGCACCAACCACGCGGCGAGCAGGCGGGTCGCGCAGAGGAACGTGACGGAGTCGATGCCCATCACCTCGAGCGCGTCGATCTCGTCGGAGATGCGCATCGCGCCGAGCTCCGCGACGATCCCGGTACCGACCTTCGCGGCCATCATGTAGCCGAAGGCGTAGGGGATGATCTCGCGCAGGTCGCACCACGCGGTGAACACCCCCGCGTACGCGGGGGCACCCTGGGCCTCGAGGAAGTAGGCGCCCTCGATGCCGCACTCCAGGCCGAGGATGAACATCAGCGACCAGATGATCAGCGTGGAGGAGATGATCAGGATGCCCGACTGGCGCAGCCCCTCGCCGAAGAAGCGGAAGACGCGCAAGTCGTAGACGTTGCGCATGATCTGGCCGGCGAAGCTGGCGATCTCCCCCGCGGAGCCGACCCATTCCCGCGGAATTGCCAACCATTCGTTCATCGCGGCGGCGCCTCGCCGCCCCTGGCGGCGTCCTCGATCGCTCGTGTGCCAAGCACACTTCGCTCACTGCGTCCTTGCCAGGAACGACGATCCATCCGCCGGATCGGTTGATCTGCAATCCGCGGGCTCATTTGATCTGCAAGATCTGTGGATGGGTGGCGAGCAACGTCTGCGTGAAGACGTAGTCGAACGCGAAGATCGCCAGGAACGCGACGACGACGGCCTGGTTGACCGCGCGCCCCACGCCCTCGGCGCCCCCGGAGGCAGTCATGCCCTTGTAGCAGCACACGATCGCGATGATGGCGCCGAACAGCACGGTCTTCAGCGCGGAGCCCCACAGGTCGGTGGTGGAGGCGTTGTTGAAGAGGTTGTCCCAGAACGGCCCGAGCGGCTGGTGGTAGACGAGCTCGGCGAGCACGCCGCCGAACAGGCCGAACAGGATCGCGTAGATGTTGAACAGTCCTGTGACGAGCATCAGCGCCAGGAAGCGGGGGACGACGAGGTTCTTGACGGGGTCCACGCCGAGCACCTGCAGCGCGTCGAGCTCCTCGCGGATCTTACGGGCGCCGAGATCGGCGGTGATCGCGGTGCCGGCGACACCGGCGAGCACGATCGCGGTGACGTTGGGGCCAATCTCGCGGATCGCGGCGAGCACGAAGATCCCGCCGAGGCGGTCCAGCGCGCCGAACAGCGTCAGGAAGTTGGCGGCCTGCAGGCCGGGCGCGGCGTAGCAAATGCAGACGGTGGAGATCAGCAGCGGAAACCAGCAAAGGCGCAGCGCGAAGAGGAACTGCGAGACGAACTCCCCGCCATAGGGGTAGGGGGGTTTCAGGGCGGAGGCGATGGTCCTGGCCGTCAGGATCATCATGTCGCCCACTTCCTCGATGAAGTTCCTCGTCGGGAGGAACGCCCGCTCGGCGGCGCTACGAACCACTCCTACCTCCTCCTCGGCTCACACAGCGGCGCAAGTGTGCCGCTACACGCACACTCTACGCGATCCGGGGGCGGAGCGCCACCCCTGCGTCCACTCCCCCGGGACCGAGCACCTACCCAGCCCACGCCAGCCACAGGCGGAGTACCACCCTGCGTCTACTCCTCTGTAGACGGAGCGCCACCCGTCCACGCTAGCCGCCGGCGGAGCGCCACCCCTCCAGCCTGAGCCGCTGGTATCGTGGCGACGCAGTGAGGGGGTCGCGTGTCTAGGGTCGTGCTCAAAATCGGGCTGCTCGGTGTCTGCGGAGCGCTCGCGAGCGCTGTGGCGGTTGGCTGCGGAAGCTCAGCGCCGCAGGACGCACACGAACCGCGGGGTCACTTTACGGTGAGCGTCGCGCAGGCGAGCTTCCCCACCCACCAGTCGATCGCACGGCCGGTGCGGCTCGTGGTGAGCGTGCGCAACACGGGCGCGCGCGCGCTGCCCAACGTGACCGTGGCGGTGACGTCGTTCGACTACCTCAGCGACTACCCGAACCTTGCGGACCGCCGGCGCCCGGTGTGGGTCGTGGACCAGGGCCCGGGGCAGGTCCCCAACCTGCCGGTCGAAACGGTGCAGGTGGACCCGCCGGGCAGCGGTACGACGGCGAACTACAACATCTGGGCGCTCGGCTCACTGCCGGCGGGAGCGACGCGCAGCTTCGTGTGGCAGGTGACCCCGGTCAAGCCGGGCCTGCACCGGGTCTTCTACAGGGTGTACGCGGGTCTCAACGGCAAGGCCCAGGCGCAGCTCGCCGACGGCGCGGCTCCCGCGGGCAGCTTCGCGGTGTACATCGCCCCCAAGCCGCCGCCGACCCACGTGGACCCGCAGACGGGCAAGGTCGTGCCGGGTCCGTACGTGCCCTCGGAAGCGTAGGGCAGGCGCGCCAGCCGCGGACGCGGGGGCACGGAGGCCCCGGCGCACACGCCCCCGGGAGGCACGCCCACTCACGCGGACGATCCCCTCCCCTCCCCCCTCTGCCCACCCCACCTCGGGCTCCCGTCATTTGGCCCGGTGTCGAAAGATCGGCCCGCCGTTTTCGCCACGGGTGCGACACGGGGGGACGCGCAGGGGTCTACGATGCGGTTCGGCCCGCGTGGGGGACGTAGTCTGTCGCTGCGCGGGCCGCGCGGTGGCCCAGCCCAGAGACGAGGAGGACAGAAGCCCCCCATGCCCAGGACACGTCAGCAGAACGTCACAGCAGCACAGTGGAGCGCGAACGGCACGGCGCTCGGCTCGCCCGACCTGACCCTGCCGGGCAACCAGGTGTTCGCGTCCAACGTGTTCAGCCCGGTCGTCCAGCGCCAGCGTCTGCCGAAGGATGTGTACAAGGCGCTCAAGCGGACGCTGGAGCGCGGCGAGGCGCTCGACACCTCGCTGGCCGATTCGGTGGCGCAGGCGATGAAGGAGTGGGCACTGGAGAAGGGCGCGACCCACTACACGCACTGGTTTCAGCCGCTGACGGGCTCCACCGCGGAGAAGCACGACTCCTTCTACGCCCCAGTCGGAGACGGCACGGCGATCGCCGAGTTCTCCGGCAGCGAGCTGATCCAGGGCGAGCCGGACGCCTCGTCGTTTCCGACCGGGGGCATCCGCGCGACGTTCGAGGCGCGCGGCTACACCGCGTGGGACCCCACTTCGCCGGCATTCCTGCTGGAGAACCCCAACGGCGCGCTGCTGTGCATCCCCACGGCCTTCACCTCGTGGACCGGCGAGGCGCTCGACCACAAGATCCCCCTGCTGCGCTCGATGGACGCGCTCTCAGGCGCCGCGATCGGGGCGCTGAAGCTGCTCGGCGTGGAGGACGCGCGGCGCGTGTTCACCACGGTGGGCCCCGAGCAGGAGTACTTCCTGATCGACGAGCAGGTACTACTTCGAGCGCCCCGACCTGCTGACCACAGGGCGCACGCTGTTCGGGGCCAAGCCCCCCAAGGGCCACGAGCTCGACGACCACTACTTCGGCTCGATCCCCGAGCGCATCCTCGCGTACATGTTGGAGACCGAGCTGGAGCTCGCGAAGCTGGGCGTGCCGGTCAAGACGCGCCACAACGAGGTGGCGCCCAACCAGTACGAGCTCGCGCCGATCTTCGAGAACTCCAACGTCGGCTCCGACCACCAGCAGCTGACGATGCAGGTGATGCAGAACGTGGCGCGCCGCTACGGCCTGGTGTGCCTGCTGCACGAGAAGCCGTTCGCGGGGGTCAACGGCTCGGGTAAGCACAACAACTGGTCGATGGGTACGGACACGGGCGCGAACCTGCTCGAGCCCGGCGACACGCCCCACGAGAACCTGCAGTTTCTGTTCTTCTGCGCGGCGGTCATCCAGGCGGTCAACACCCACCAGGCGCTGCTGCGCGCGTCGATCGCGAGCCCCGGCCAGGACCACCGCCTTGGGGCCAACGAGGCGCCGCCGGCGATCATCTCGATCTTCCTGGGCTCCGAGCTCGAGAAGGTGTTCGGGGCGATCGAGGCCGGCAAGGCGCAGACCTCCAAGCCCGGCTCGTTCCTCGGCCTCGGCACCCCGGTGCTGCCGGCGCTGCCGCTGCACGGCGGCGACCGCAACCGCACCTCCCCGTTCGCGTTCACGGGCAACAAGTTCGAGTTCCGCGCACTCGGCTCGAGCATGTCGCTGGCGCTGCCCAATACTGTGCTCAACACGATCGTGGCGGAGGCGATCGACGATCTTGCGGGCAAGTTGGAGACGGCGCTGAAAGGTTCGGGCGCGAACCTGGAGAAGGCGCTGACGAAAGTCGTCAAGGACAGCTACGCGGCCAACAAGCAGGTCGTGTTCGGCGGGGACAACTACTCTCCGGAGTGGCACCGGGAGGCCGAGAAGCGCGGCCTCTACAACCTGCGCTCAACCCCCGAGGCGCTGCCGTGGCTCGTCGAGAAGAGCACCGTGGCGGTGTTCAAGAAGTACAAGGTGCTCTCCAAGCGCGAGCTCGAGTCCCGTTACGAGGTGTTCACCGAGCAGTACGCGGTGAAGCTCAACATCGAGGCCGAGACCGCGGCGGCGATCGCCCGCACGGCGCTGCTGCCGGCGGCGGTGCGGTACCTCAACGAATTGAAGGCCACGGGCCTCGAAGAGCTGATCGGCGAGCTGGAGCCGCTCGTCAAGGAGCTGCACTACGCGCTGCTGAAGCTCGAGGACGCCAACCTCGCGGACAACCAGCCGGACTCCTCGCCCGCGAAGTGGGCGGCCTACATGCGCGACACGGTGGTTCCCGCGATGGACGACGTGCGCGAGGTCGCCGACCGCCTGGAGGGCCTCGTGCCCGACGACCTGTGGCCGCTGCCCAAGTACTCGGAGATGCTGTTCATCAAGTAAGCCCGGGGGAGGACCACAGCGCCTGGTCCTCTTCGCCCAGCCGCCACACTCCGGCGGCAAGCCCGTAGCTGCGGGCGATCTGCAGGCGGTCGAGGATCCCGCGGGCGTCCATGTACCAGACGCGGTGGGGTTCGCCGGCGCTGGTGTATGGGCGTGTTGGTATTGCTTCGTTTGGGCGCCTATATAGGTGCGTCGGCATTGCTTCATCCGGGTGCCTATATAGGCGCGTCGGAGTTGTTCCATTTGGGCGCCCATATAGGTGCGCTGACACTGCTTTGCTTGCGCACCCATATAGGTGCGTTGGCATTGCTTCGTTTGCACACCTATAGGCGAAGGTCATCTCCCCGGAGCCGGGGTCGCGCACGGGGGTGGCGCCGACGGAGCGGGCAAGCGCGAGGACGCCGGCGTACTGCAGCGCGGTGGCACGGCGAGGGTGCCCGCGGAGGACAGGCCAGTCCAGCCCGTACATCGGCACCCCGAGCACGAAGCGGTGGGCGTGCGGCAGCGAGGCGAGGCGGCGGGCGACGCCCCGCACGAACGGCAGCGGCGCAAGGGGCCCGGGCGCAGAGCCTTCCCAGTGGACGCCCCACGCCTCCACGAAGACCGTGTCCGCGACGGCAGCCAGCGCGCGGTCGTCGTATAGATAGGTGGCGCGCCGTGGGTCTTCGCGGGTGACGCCGGGAATGTCCACGGAGAGCCGGCGGCCGAGCGCGTGTAGGCGGGTGGCGAGCGCGCGCACGAAGGAGGTGAGCGCCCCGCGGTCGCGGGCGTCGTCGTTCTCCAGATCGAGGTTGAGCCCCGCGTAGGAGGAGTCGGCGACGAGCGCGACCAGTTGCGCGAGCGTGCGTGCGCGCAGCGCGGGCTGGGTGAGCAGACGGTGCACGACGGCGCCGTCCTGGCAGCTGTAGCGGGGCTCCTCGACGAGCTGGTGCGCGACGGCGTAGGCGTCGACCGCGGGGTTGGGGACGCCCACGACAGCCCCGCCGGGGAGCGCGCATTCGAAGTAGGTGGGGTAGACCACGCCGATCGCCCCGACGTGGGCCTGCAGGTCGGCGAAGGAGTCGGGCGAGCTCGCCAGCAGAAAGGTCTGCAGGGGTGCAGAGGGAGGATTTTGATTGGCCTTCCCCCCTTCGGGGGCGGCCCGAGGGGCATCGGAGTGCGGGCGGCCCGCCCACGCGGGTGGTGCTGCCACGGCGAGCGCCGGCACGGCGGCAGAGACCGCGAGCGTTCGCACGATACGACGGAGGACCTCCACAACCGAAGAGCTTGCGGGACGAGCTGCAGCCCGCCTCAGCCCCCCAGCTGAGGCAGTTCCCAGATGCTCTGGTCCTCGGCGCCGAGGTGCCACAGGCCGATGCCGAGGCCGAGCGATTCGGCGAGCTGGGCGCGCACGGCGACCGACTGCTGGTCGGTGTACCAGACGGAATGAGACACGCCGCTGGCGTCGGTGTAGGAGAAGTGAGGTTCGGCGGCGACCGGTTCCCATTCGGGCGTGGCCCCAACCTCGCTCTCCAGGGCGGTGACGTTGTCGAACTCCAGTGGGGTGCCGGGGTTGGCTGCGCCGCCGCCGTTCGGCCAGTCGATTCCGTACAGGGGCTGGCCGAGCACGAACTTGCTCCTGTTGGGCATCGTGGCGGTGTAGTCGGCGACCCGGGTGAACCACGCGAGTTCGGCCATCCCCCCGGGCGTGGAGGTCGTCCAGTGCAGGCCCCAGTCGAGCACGAAAACGTAGTCGGAGGGCACCGACAGGGCGGCGTCGTTGTACATCGCGGCGCGCCCGGACGTGATGTTGTAGTACTTAGCGGTGACCACCGTGGAGAGTTTGTCGCCCTGGGCGTGCAGGCGCGCGGCGAGCGCGGTGATCCACGCGGTGAACGGTTCGCGCTCGGCCGGCTGGGCGCCCTCGAAGTCGATCTGGATGCCCTGGAAGTTGTCTTCTGCGCAGAGCGAGGCGAGTTGGTTGATCATCGCTTCCCCGGCCGCGGGTTCGTTGAGGATCTGGTCCTCGTCCACGGGGTTCTGGCAGTTCAGGCGCGGCATCACGGCGATCTGGCGGGCCACGGCCCAGTCGGTGACGAGCGGCCAGTTGCTACCAGTGACCGTCCCCCCGGGCCCACAGGTGAAGTAGGTGGGGTACACCACCCCGATCTGCTGGTAGTGGGCCTCGAGGTCAAAGAAGCTCTGGTCGGTGGACGCGAGCAGGAACGCCTGGACGTTGCCGTGCGTGGGCGGGGGGTCGGAGGTTTCGATGCTCAGCGGCGCGGTGGGTGCGCTGATCGCCCCGAGCGAGTCCACGGCGACGACGGTGATCTGGTAGCTCGTGGAGGGCGCGAGGTTGGCGAGCGTCATCCCCGGAGTGGAGGTCTGCCCGACGGGGATTTCGTTGCGAAAGACGCGGTAGCCGACGATGGCGCCGCTGACCGGCGTCGAAGGCGACCAGGCGAGGGTGACGGAGCTGGCGGTGACTTCGGTGGCCGTGAGGCCGGCCGGCGTGGAGGGCGGAGTGTGGGTGGTGAACACCGCGACTTCGGGGGCGGGGGCGGAGAGGTAGCCGTAGGAGTCCAGCGCGCGCACGGTGAACGTGTAGTGGCGCTCGGAGGCGAGCGTGACGGTCGTGGTCAGTCCGTCGACGACGCGCTCGGGGACGCCGTTCTCGTACAGCAGGTACCCCACGAGGCTGCCACTGTTGGCGGCGCCGGCCTGCCAGACGAGCGTCGCGGAGGTGTCGGTGACGCGCGATGCGGCGATCACCGCGGGGCCCTCGGGCGGGACGTGGGTGGTGGTCAGGCGCAGCGGCTGGGAGCGCGCGCTTTCGCGGTGCGCGGCGTCGACGGCGGCGACCTGCACCAGGTACGTGCGGATCGCCGAGAGGTGGGTGAGGCGCATCGAGTCCGTGGTGCTCTGGCCGACCAGGGCGCTGTCGCGGTAGACGCGGTAGCCGACGACGCGCGCGGAGCCCGGCCGGCTGGGCAGCCACGAGACGGTCGCGCCGGCTTCGCTCACTTCCGAGACGCTCACCCGGTCGGGCGTAGAGGGGGGCGTGTTGCCCGCCGCCACACGGGGGCGCGCGGCGCGCGGGGAGCCGGAGCCGGCGGCGATCTTCAACGCCCTGCTCGGCGGCCCTACGCGCCCGCGGGTGTCCACCGCGGCGACCGTGATCGTGTGCGCGCGCCCGGCACTCAGCTTGAGGACGTAGACGCGCCCGGAGGTCTGCCCCGCGACGGCGCCGTCACGCGTGACCCGGTAGCCGGCGACGGGGGCGTCGCCACGCGCCGCGCGGCCCCACCCGAGGCGCACGCCGGTCGTGCTGTAAGCGAGCACGCGCAGCCCCCGCACGCGCCCGGGGGGGCGCAGGCGCAGCGCGCTGTGGAGGCTGGCGGCACAGACTCGCGGGGCACGGGCGTAGCGGGCCTGCACGGTGAACGTGGTGGGCCGGCCGGGCACCACGGGGAGCACCATCGCGGTGCGCGCGGTCTGCCCGACGGTGCGCCCGGAGCGCAGCACCCGGTAGGCGACCCCGCCCGTGGGAGCGGCGGCGGGCGCCCGCCAGCTGAGCCGCACGTGCGGTCCTGCCAGACGCGTGAGGCGCACCGCGCGGGGCGCCCGCCCGGCGCAGGCCGCGGAGGAGGTCGAGGCGGAGGCAACAGCAGCCGAGGCGGCAGCGGCGGACGACGAGCGCGCGAGTGAGCCCTCCACGAGTGAGCCCACTGCGAGCGGGGCCGGCGCGAGCGGGCCGAGGGCAACAGGTGGGTCAGGAGCGACTGGGGCCCGGTCGAGTAAGGCGGGGGCAGGTTGGCCGGGCGTGACCAGGCCCGGTGCGAGCGGGCCAGGAGCGACCGGGCCCGGCGCAGCAAGCGAGACCGCGGCAACGGCCGCAATCAACACACCGCTCACGGCGCGCCTCCTTCCGGTTCACCTGTGATCAGGACGATTGGCGCGTGGGCCTTTTCTTCGCGCGTCTCGTGTTCGGCAAGCGCCGAGACACCCACCCTCGGGGTGAGGATGCCGGCGACCGGAGCGAAGACGTCACGCTCCAAGCGTGCCGCACCCGGCGGGTAGCGCGGGGGTTCGTACGGCGCGGGGTAGGCCCGGGCGTGGGCGGGCACGACCATCCGCTCCAGGCGCAGCACGAGCGTGGCGGGCGCACGCGCGAGCGAGGGGGCGAGCAGCACCACGGGCGCCAACGAGGCGGGCAGCAGCAGCGCCGCGAGCGCGCGCTTGAGCGAGAACCGGTGGACCGTGGGCTGCACCTAGCCTCCCTCCCCCCGGCGCCGAGGCCGGCGGTCGCGGGTCGGGTGCCCCACGCGGCGGTGCGGCAGGTCGCGATCGCGTAGTAGGTCTGCCACAGCATGATGCCGAGGTAGAAGAACACGAACAGGATCCCGTACAGCCACAGGACGTTGTAGCGGTCCTGGAAGAGCAGGAAGTAGAACGAGTACACGAGCGCGAGCGCGTAGATCCCGGCGAGGTAGGTGAGCGGCAGCACCCCGTGGTGGGTGAGCGGCCCCCACACGAGCGAGTGCACCGCGGCGACCGGCGCGAGCAGCGGCAGCAGGATGCTCATGTAGGTGAAGCCTGCCGCGACGGGGTGCTTGCGCCAGATGAACCGTGCGACGAGCAGCGACTCGCGCGTCCACGAGCGCTTCCAGCGGGTCTGCTGCTTGATGAACGCGCGGAACGTGGTCGGTACGATCGTGTGCGAGACGGCCTGCTTTTCATAGAGGATGCGCCAGTCGCGCAGCACGCAGTTGGTCAGCGAACGGTCGTCGCCGAAGGTCGACTCGACGCCGAGGAACGTCTGGTTCTCCCACCACTCGAGGCGCGGCAGGATCGCGGCGCGGCGGTAGGCCGAGAAGCAGCCCGAGCAGCACGTGACCGCGCCGAACACCGATTCTGCGGCCTTGACGACGCGGAAGGCGACGAAGTAGCGCACGGCCTGCATCCGGGTGATCCACGTGTCGCGCACGTTGAGCACGTTGGCGTGCCCGCAGACGGCCCCCACGCGGGGGTCGGCGAGCGGCTGCACGAGCCGTTTGAGCGCGTCGGGCTCCACCGAGGAATCGGAGTCCACGAACACGACCACCTCCGCAGAGGTGGCGCGGATGCCGGCCGCCATCGCAGCGCGCTTGCCGCGGTTCTCCGGGAAGTCGATCACGCGCACGCGCCCGCCCGACTCGGCGGCGACGCGCTTCATCTCCGCCAGTGTGCCGTCGGTGGAGCCGTCGTTGACGGCCACCAGCTCGAGCTTCTCGCGGGGGTAGTCGAGCGCCAGCAGCGAGCACAGCGAGTGGGCGATCGCCTCCTGCTCGTTGAAGCCGGGCATCACGATCGCGATGTGGGGCTCGGCCCCGGCGTCCGGCCGGCTGCGGTAGAAGAGGCTGAACAGGAAGCGCGAGACGATGTAGCAGGCGACCGCGACGGAGTACACCCCGAAGAACACGTTGGAGAACAGCAGCCCGGCGAACGCCGCCTTGTAAGCCATCACGGCGGCGAGCAGCGCCACCAGGTAGATGCCGGCCAGCGCCTTGAAGACGCGGTGGGTCGTGATCGAGCGGTGGGACACGGTCAACTCTGCTCAGGGCGCGCTCGCGCGGGGCGACGACGCTGCGTCCGTTGACCCCGGAGCGCGCTGCGTGACGTGGGCATCAGCGTCAGCATCGGCTAGGGCGTGAAGCGCTTGCGTCCGGCGGCGTGTTGGCGGTAGGTGCAGTCGAGCACTGCCGGGCAGTGCTCGAGCCAGTCGTAGTCGTGACCGGGGTGCAGCGTGGTGAGGATCGCGAGGTCGTAGCTCTCGGGGTCAAGGACAGGGCCGCCGACCGGGCGCTTGAGCCGGCGACTCTCGCTCGCCGCGTCCGCCGCGCCGGCCATGACCGCAGCCGGTGCGGCCACCCCGCGCGAGCGCACGCCGTCGACCTCGAGGCTGGGGACGAGCGGGTCGTGGTAGTCGACCCGGGCGCCCTCGGCGCGCAGGCGGGCGATGATCTCCAGCGCGGGCGCCTCGCGGGTGTCGGCGACGCCGGGCTTGTAGGAGGCGCCGACCACCAGCACGCGCGCCTGCGGAAGCGGTTGTCCCATCTGTACGAGCACTTCGTGGGCGCGCCACGCGACGTGGCGCGGGCGGCCGGAGACCTTGCGCAGCGCCTCCTCGGCGACCGTGGCGGGACGGCCGCGTTCGCGCAGGTCGGTGAGCAGGTAGTAGGGATCCACGGCGATGCAGTGCCCCCCCACCCCGGCGGAGGGGTAGTGGGGCATGAAGCCGTAGGGCTTGGTGGCAGCGCCCTCGGTGACCTCGATCGCGTCGAGGCCGTGCGTGCCGCACGCTTCGGCGAGCTCGAAGGCGAGCGCGATGTTGACCGCACGGAAGGTGTTCTCGTAGAGCTTCACGAGCTCCGCGGCCTCCGGGGAGGAGACGTGGTGCAGGCGCTTGCACGTGTGGCGCAGCACGGCGGCGGCGCGCGCGCCGCACTCCTCGCTCACGCCGCCCAACACCCGCGGGGTCTGCAGCTGCTCGTGCGCGCTGACGCCGGGGTCGATGCGCTCGGGGGCGAACGCGACGAACACGTCCTCCCCGACGCGCAGGCCGCGCTCGGCGAGCGGCTCGGCGAGCAGCTCGCGGGTGGTGCCCACGTAGGTGGTCGAGGTCAGCACGAGCGTCTGGCCGGGACGGGCGTGGCGCACGACCGAGGCGCACGCCTCGCGCAGGATGCGCGGGTCGGGCGCCAGCCGCTCGTCGACGGGGGTGGGCACGCAGATCAGCACCAGGTCGGCGGCGTCGAGCGCCTTGACGCGGTTGGTGAGCACGAACCCGTCGCTTGCCAGGTGGCGGCGCAGGTCGCGCTGCTCGCTCTCCAGCAGCTCAGCCTCGCCACCGCGGATCGCGCCGAGGCGGGGGCCGGAGACGTCGATCCCGACGATCCGGCAGCCGGCGTTGCGCAGCGCGATCGCGGTGGGCAGACCGACGTAGCCAAGCCCGACGACAGCAACCACCGTGTGCCCGGCCTGCTTGACGAGCGGTTTACGGCGGCGCGGCGGCGGGTAGTACCGTGGGGGGAGCTTGCGGGGCGGAGGGCTGTGGCGCGGGCAGAGCGGCGGGCTGTGACATGGAGAGTCCTCTCCTGGCTAGAGGGCTGGGCAGTGGCCGTGCAGAATGGCCGCTTGCAGGCGCGGTTTCACGGCCGCTGGACGAGTGGTCGCAAGCGCCGTCGTCCCAAAGAGTCATACGGGGGCGTCGTCCGGAAGGGACGACAGGGACTGCCCGAGAGCCGGGCAGCGAGGCCGGGTCGGTAGCATCGGAGTGTGCGCGACTTCCTGCAGGCGATCTCGACCCGAGTCGTCGTCTACGACGGCGGCATGGGTGCGACCCTGGAGCAGTTCGAGCTGACCGCCGAGGACTACGGCGGCCTCGCTGGCAAGTGCCACGAGGCGCTCGTGCTTCACCGCCCCGACGTGATCGAAGGAGTACACGCCTCGATGCTCGACGCCGGCGCGGAGGTCGTCGAGACAGACACGTTCCAGGCCTCGCGGCTGAAGCTCGGCGAGTGGGGCCTGGCCGACTACACGGTCGAGATCAACACGAAGGCCGCGGAAATCGCGCGCAAGGCAGCGGGTGAGCACCGCTTCGTCGCCGGCTCGATCGGGCCGACCGGCTACCTGCCGGCCTCCGAGGACCCCTCGCTCGGGCAGATCCGCTTCGGCGAGCTGGTGGAGATCTTCACCGAGCAGGCCGAGGGGCTGATCGACGGCGGCGTGGACCTCATCATCATCGAGACCGCGCAGGACATCCTCGAGGTCAAGGCCGCCGTGTTCGGCGCGCGCGCCGCATTCAAGTCCACCGGGCGCACGCTGCCCATCCACACCTCCGTGTCGCTGCTGCCCAACGGCGGCAAGATGCTCCTGGGAACCGACATCTCGGCGGTGCTGTGCACGCTGGAGGCACTGCGCGTCGACGTGATCGGCCTGAACTGCTCGACCGGCCCGGAGGACATGCGCGACGCGATCCGCTTCCTCGGCGAGCAGAGCCCCGTGCCGGTCGCGTGCATCCCCAACGCCGGCCTGCCCCTGCAGGGCCCCGACGGCGAGACGATCTTCCCCGAGCAGCCCGAGCCGCTGGCGGACGCGCTGGGGGAGTTCGTCGAGCGCTACGGCGTGGGCATCGTCGGCGGCTGCTGCGGCACCACGCCCGAGCACATCGCCGCGATCGTGGAGCGGGTCGGACGGACGCCGAGCCGTCCAGACGGACGCCCCGTGGGACCGCGTCCCGCCCCCCGTCCTCCACACCTCTCCTCGATGATCGCCGCGACCCCGCTGGCGCAGGAGCCGGCGCCGACGATGGTCGGCGAGCGCGTCAACTCGCAGGGCTCGCGCAAGGCCAAGGAGCTGCTGCTGGCAGAGGACTACGACGGGCTGGTGCAGATCGCCGAGGACCAGGTCACCGGCGGCGCGCACGTGCTCGACCTGTGCGTGGCGCTGACCGAGCGGCCCGACGAGGACGAACAGATGCGCCTGGTCGCCAAGAAGATCTCGTTGACCCAGCCCGCGCCGATCCAGGTCGACTCCACCGAGCCGGAGGTGATCGAACGCGCGCTCGAGCAGATTCCCGGCCGGGCGATCGTCAACTCGGTCAACCTCGAGGCGGGCCGCGCCAAGCTCGACCGCGTGGTGCCGGTCGCGCTCGCCCACGGGGCGGCGCTGATCGCGCTGACGATCGACGAGGTCGGGATGGCCAAGACCGCAGAGCGCAAGGTCGAGGTCGCCAGGCGCATCCACGAGCTGTGCTGCGAGGAGCACGGCCTCGACCCCCAGCTGCTGATCTTCGACTGCCTGACGTTCACGTTGACCACCGGCGATGAGGAGTGGCGTCCGTCGGCGGTGGAGACGATCGCAGGCATCAAAGCGGTCAAGGCGGCGATCCCGCAGGTGAAGACCTCGCTGGGCGTCTCGAACGTCTCCTTCGGCGTTGGGCCCCCCGCGCGCGCGGTGCTCAACTCGGTGTTCCTGCACCACTGCGTGAGCGCAGGCCTCGACCTGGCGATGGTCAACCCCAACCACATCACCCCCTACGGGGAGATCCCCGACGTCGAGCGCGAACTGGCCGACGACCTGGTGTTCAACCGCCGCGAGGACGCGCTGGAGCGCTTCATCGCCCACTTCGAGTCCAAGGGCGAGGACGACAGCGCCGCCCAGGGCGCCGCGGACCCCACCGAGGGGATGGAGCCCGAGGAGGCGCTGCACTTCCACATCCTGCGCCGTCGCAAGGAGGGCGTCGAGGAGTGGATCGACCGCTCGGTAGAGAAGATCGGCGCCGTCCCCACGCTCAACGGGGTGCTGCTGCCCGCGATGAAAGAGGTCGGCGACAAATTCGGCGCGGGCGAGCTGATCCTGCCATTCGTGCTGCAGTCCGCGGAAGTGATGAAGCGCGCGGTCGCGCAGCTGGAGAAATACCTAGACCGCATCGAGGGCTACACGAAGGGCACGGTGGTGCTCGCGACCGTGTTCGGCGACGTGCACGACATCGGCAAGTCGCTGGTCAACACGATCCTCACGAACAACGGCTACACGGTGGTGGACCTCGGCAAGCAGGTCCCGATCCAGACGATCGTGGACGCCGCACAGGAGCACGAGGCGACCGCGATCGGCCTCTCGGCGCTGCTGGTCTCGACCTCCAAGCAGATGCCGGCGTGCATCGCCGAGCTGCACGCCAAGGGCCTGGAGTTCCCGGTGCTGATCGGCGGCGCGGCGATCAACCGCGCGTTCGGCTACCGCGCGCTGTACCCCGGGGGCAGGGAATCCGAGGAGGTGTACGAGCCGGGGGTCTTCTACTGCAAGGACGCCTTCGAGGGCCTCGCGGTGATGGACCAGCTGGTCGACGCCGACGCGCACGCGGCGCTGCTGGAGAAGCTGCGCGCGGGCGCCACGGAGTTCCGCGCCAAGGGCGAGGAGCCGGTCGAGGAGCTCAACTTCGCCGACGACTCCGTGCGCTCGGCCGCGCGCACCGACGTGCCGATCCCGGAGCCCCCGTTCTGGGGCGTCAAGGAGATCCCGGTCAACCTCGACGAGGTCTACTCCCACCTCGACACACACGTGCTGTTCAAGCTGCACTGGGGCGGACGCAAAGTGAAGGGCGAGGCGTGGCGCGAGCTGGTGGACGAGAACTTCCGCCCGCGCCTGGAGCGGATGTGGCGCGAGCAGACCTACCTGCACCCGCGCGCGCTGCTGGGCTTCTTCCCCTGCTACAGCGCCGGCAACGAGATCGTGGTGCTCGACCCCGAGGACCGCACCACCGAGCTCACGCGCTTCGTGTGCCCACGCCAGCCGAAGGGCGCCCGCCTCTGCCTGGCGGACTTCTTCCGCCCGGCCGCCGAGGACGGCTCGCCTCCACTCGAGCTGGACGTGATCGCGGTGCAGGCGGTGACCGTGGGTTCGGAGGTCACCGAGCTGATGGCGAAGCTCGAGTCCGACGGCGAGTACGCCGAGCAGCTGTACGTGCACGGCCTCGGCGTGCAGACCGCAGAGGGCCTCGCGGAGTGGCTGCACCACGAGGCCCGCGCGATGCTCGGCATCCCCGCCGCGCAGGGCCGGCGCTACTCGTGGGGCTACCCAGCGGTGCCCGAGCAGTCAGAGCACCTGAAGGTCGAGCGGCTGCTGGGACTCTCAGACATCGGCATGCGCATCACCGACGGCTACGCCCCCGAACCCGAGCAGTCCACGCTCGCGCTCGTCGCCCACCACCCGCAGGCGATCTACTTCGGCACCCGCCAGGGCCGCCTGCTGGAGAACGGCTCCCCCGACGACCTGATCAAGGGCTCCCCCCGCGACCCCTCACTGTTCGGGGCGGGTGAGAGCCCCCCGAGTTGGGCGACGAAGACCCGCCCGATGGAGCGGTGGAGGAAGAGGACGAGCCGGCGATGGCCGGCTGACAGCCACTACGCACGCGAGGCGACCCCGCCGCCGCCCGGCAGCGGCGCCAGGCGGACCGGCGTGGCGTGCAGAGTGCGCAGGCGGACCTCCTTCCAGGAGAGGCCCTCCTTGACGAGCGCCGGCGTGCCCATGATCACGGCGGTCGCGACCTCGACAGCCTGGAGAATGATCCCGTAGGCGACGGCGTCGGGAGTGGAGACGTGGTAGGCCCCGGCGAGCACCGCGACGCAGGCGGCCTGGAAGACGCCGACGTTGGCGGGCGTGGCGGGCACGACCGCCGTGACGTTGACGGCGAACAGCACGCCCGCGGCTCCCGCGAAACCGACGCGGTGGTCGAGGCCGAGCGCCATCAGCAGCAGCCAGCAGGAGGCGCACTGCAGCGCCCAGGCGGAGAGCTGCACCGTGGTGGCCATCGCTGCGCGACGGGGTTGGCGAAAGACGCGCAGGCCCTCGCGCACGCGCAGCAGCGAGCGGCGCAGCCCGAGCACCAGGGAGTGCAGCCGCGCGAAGCGGGAGATCGCGGAGCGGGGCAGCAGCACGGGGGCGAGTAGCACGGCCGCCAGCGCGGCGAGGGGCACGAGCGCGGCCACGGCCAGCGCCCCGTCGTGGCCGTGCAGGAGGGGCACGCCGGAGAGCATCGCCGCCCCGAGGAGGGCGAGCGCGAGCAGGTTCAGGAGCGTCTGGGAGACCATCGTGCCGAGCACGACGGGCAGCGTCTCGCGGGGGCGGCCGATGCGACGCGCGACGATCAGCGCGCGCGAGGGCTCCCCCAGGCGGGCGGGCAGGGTGGCTGACATGAGCACGCCGATGAAGGTGCCCTGCAGCGCGTCGCGCCGGCGCGCCGGGCGCCACGTGGGGGCCGCGGAGAGGATCGCGTACCAGGCGAGGCCGCGCACGACCATCGAGACGCACATCAGCGCGAGTCCGGCGGCCACCAGCCCGGGGCTGGAGGCGACGAGGCTGGCGAGCACGCGGCCCACCCCGACCCGCGAGAGCGCGTCCAGCGCCAGCGCGAGGCCGGCGAGCGAGGCGAGCGCGAGCGCGCCGCGGCGGACCGTTCGCAGCGCGCGGCGCGGCGCGGCCAGCGTGAGCTCGGGCTCGAGGCTCGGCAGACGCTGGGCGCGCACGCGGGGTAGCAGGTCGGCGGGCGCGAGACCAAGGCGCACCGCCGCGCGGGTGGGGCGGGTGGGAGCCGATTTAACGGCGAGCGCCTGCTCGTAAACCTCGAGCACCTCGGCGGCGACGTGGGGCCAGGCGAAGCGCTCCGCGCGCTCGCGCGCCGCCGCCGCCGCCTGCGCGCGCCGCGCGGGGTCGAGCGCCAGCCCGCGCAGCGCCTCCGCGAGCGCGCGCGCGTCGCCGCGGGGGGTGAGCAGACCGTCGCGACCGTCGCGCACCACGTCGCGGTAGCCGGCGATGTCCGAGGCCACCACGGGTGTGCCCGCAGCGAACGCCTCGGTGAGCACCATCCCGAAGCTCTCGCCGCCGAGCGAGGGCGCGCAGAGCACGTCCGCGCGCGCGAGCTCGGCCGCCTTTTGCGCCTCGGAGACCTTGCCCAGCGCGTGCACGCCGCGGTCATCGAGCAGCAGCGGCGCGATCTCCTCGGGGGCGGCCCCCACGAGCGTAAGCGTGGCGGGCACGTGCTCGCGCAGCGCCTCGAAGGCGCGCAGCAGCACGGGCAGCCCCTTGCGCTCGACGGCCTGGCCGATGAAGAGGATGCGCAGGCCCTCGCCCTCGCCTTCACCCGCGTGCTCGGGGGCCTCGCCGCCGGGCGCGTCGAGGTGCACCCCGTTGGGCACGATGCGGTAGCGCCCCCCGAAGAAGCGCCGCGCTGTCCAGGCGGCGGCCTCGGAGACCGCGATGCGGGCGTGCAACCTGTTCATGCGCCGGCGCGCCCCGAGCGCCACCCCGATCCCGTTGGTGAGCGTGTTCTCGGAGTAGCTGTGGAAGGTGCCCACGAGTGGGAGGCCCCCGGCGCAGCCGGGCGCGTACCAGCCGACCAGGGGCACGACGGGCTCGTGGACGTGCACGAGGTCGTAGTCCCCGTCGCGCAGCTCTCGCGCCAGGACTACCAGCGAGTCCGGCGTGGCCGCGAGGTTGGAGACCGCCCCGTTGGCGGGGAACCCCGCGGTACGCCCGAGCGCCACGAAGCCCTCTGGCGGGGTGAGGCTTTGGGGGCGCGCCCCCCGGTGCATCCTGCGCGCGAGCGCGTCGTCGGGGTCGAAGGGCGCGAGGATACGCGCCTCGTGGCCGGCCACCTGGAGCTCGTCGGCGAGGGCCTCGATGTGGCGCGTGACTCCCCCCGGATACGTCCACGAGTAGGGCGAGACGAGCGCGATCCGCACGTATGAACCTTAGAGCACCTGACAAAAAGATCGGCACGCCGGATGCGCCCCTGGCACGCGGCGCTGGATCGCCACGTGCCGTCTTGCCCGTGCTACCAGCACGGGCTTCACCGGCCCGCGTCGCCCAGCTTGGTCCAGGAACGCCCCGAACGCACCGCTCTTTTTGTCAGGTGCTCTTAGCCCCTCCGGTCTCCGAAGGCCAGTAGCCTGTGAGGCGTGAGCGAGCGCCACTTCGTCAAGTACACGTTCCTGAAGCTCGACCCGGCGTGGCGGCGACGGGACTCCGAGCAGCGCGCGCAGGACAAGCGAGAGTTCGCGGCGGCGTGCGAGGACTTCGCCGACGGGCACCTGCTGCAGTCCTTCTCGCTGGTGGGCACCCGCGGCGACGCGGAGTTGCTGCTGATCGCCGAGGCGGAGAACCTCGACCGCATCCACGAGTTCCACGTGGTGCTGGCGCAGAGCGGGCTGATGAAGTGGGCGCACACCCCCTACTCGTTCCTGGGGATGCGCAAGAGCTCGGAGTACTCCGAAGACGTGCGCACCACCCCGCGGGGCTTCCGCGGCCGGTACGTGTTCGTCTACCCCTTCGTGAAGTCACGTGAGTGGTACGCCCTGCCCGCGGAGGAGCGGTGGCGGATCATGCAGGGGCACATCGCGGTGGGGCGCGAGTACCCAGGGGTGGACAACCACACGACCTACTCCTTCGGCCTCGACGACCAGGAGTTCGTGGTGGCGTTCGACACCGACGACGTGGGCACGTTCCTAGATCTCGTGCAGCGCCTGCGCACGACGGAGGCCTCCCGCTACACGGTCAGGGACACGCCGAGCTTCACCTGCCTCGCCGCCTCGCTGGGCCGCGCGTTGAACGCGCTCGACGGGGAGCCGGTCGCACTCGAGACGACGGCGTTGTCCTCTGCCTAAGGGGCTCGCACACCTGCGCCGGGCCGACCCGGTGCTCGCCGGCGTCATCGAGGCGGTCGGCCCCAAGCTGGGCGACCCCCGCGCCGGGCGCCCCACCGACCACTACGGGGCGCTCGTGCGCGCGATCGTGGGCCAGCAGCTCTCCACGAAGGCGGCCCGCAGCATCTACCTGCGCCTCACCGAGCGCTTCGACGGGCAGACCCCGACACCGGAGCAGGTGCTCGCGGACGAGCCCGAAGCGCTGCGCGCCGCCGCGGGGCTCTCGCGCGCGAAGGTCGGCTACCTGCGCTCGCTGGCCGAACACACACTCTCCGGCGAACTGGAGCTCGAGCGCCTCGACGAACTGGACGACGAGACGGTGATCGCCGAGCTCGTGGCGGTCAAGGGCCTGGGCGTGTGGACGGCGCACATGTTCCTCATGTTCCACCTCGAGCGCCCCGACGTGCTGCCCGTCGGCGACCTCGGCATCCGCCGCGCGATCGAGCGCGCGTACGCGCTGCCGGCGCTCCCGGACGCCCCCGAGATCGAGCGTATCGCGGAGCCCTGGCGCCCGCACCGCACGCTCGCGTGCCGCTACCTGTGGCGCTCGCTCGACAACGAACCGGCGTAGCTCCCACGACGCCCCGTCTGGCGTCGGAGGGCAAGCAGAGCAAGGACGCAAGGAGCGAAGTGTGCTGAGCACACGAGCGACTGAGGACGCAGCTATGCACCGCCATCCGACCGTCAGACGGCTGAGACCTGCTCCTCCTCGGCCACCCTGAAGGACGAGCCGCAGCCGCAGGCGGCGACGACGTTGGGGTTGTTGACCTTGAAGCCGGCCCCCTGGAGGCTCTCCTCGTAGTCGATCTCGGAGCCGACCACGTACTGGAGGGAGGCGCGGTCGACCAGGAGCTTCAGGCCGTGGCTCTCGAAGACGGCGTCGGACTCGCGCTGCTCGTCGAAGGCGAGCTGGTACTGGAAGCCCGAGCAGCCGCCACCGCGCACCCCGACGCGCAGCCCCGCGAGGGCCACGTCAGCGCTCTGGCCAGCGAGGAACTCGCGCACCTTCTCGGCTCCCCTGTCGGTGAACACAACCATTGCTATCCAAAGTATAGCGCCGCGCCGACAGCGGCTATCCTTGGGTGAGTGCCCACCACCGAGGACATCAAGCAGCGCATCGAGGCCGCGATCCCGGGCGCCCGTGTCGAGGTCAGCGGCGGCAACGACCACTTCAAGGCGACCGTCACCGCCGAAGCGTTCGCGGGGCGCAGTCGCATCGAGCAGCACCGCCTCGTCTACGCGGTCTTCGGCGAAGAGCTCGGCGGGGCGATACACGCGCTGTCGTTGAAGACCCACGTCGGCTGAGCCACCCCACCCCGGACCACCACCCACCCCGGACCCCGCGAGAAGGAGCCTCACGTGTCAGCAAACCAGACGCTACCGATGGCCAGCAGCGACCCCGCAACCCAGCCCGCCCCGGCCACAAGCGGGCCCAACCCGATCCGCGAGGCGATCGAGCAGGCGATCGCGGAGAACCCCGTGATCCTCTTCATGAAGGGCTCTCCCGACGCGCCCGCGTGCGGCTTCTCGCGGCGCACCGTCGCCGCACTGCAGGAGCTCGACGTGGCCTTCGCTGCCGTGGACGTACTGCCCGACCCCCGCATCCGTCAGGAGCTATCGGCAATCTCCAACTGGCCGACGATCCCGCAGCTGTTCGTCGACGGCGAGCTGGTCGGGGGGTGCGACATCGTCACCGAGATGTACGAGTCCGGTGAGCTCGCGGAGCTTTTCGGCCCACCCCAGTAGGCCAGAGCGCCGCAACCCACCAAGGGCAGGGCGTCCAGCGACCCCACCGAGGGCGGGCGTTGCTAGGGTGCTCGCCCCATGTCATCCGTAGCGGTCGTCACCGACTCCACCCACTACCTCCCCCGAGCGCTCGCCGATAGCGAGGGCATCCACCAGGTGAGCCTGTACGTGGGGTGGGGCGACGAACGCCGGCGGGAGACCGAGGAAGAGAGCTTCGACGCTTTCTACGAGCGCCTGGGGGCCGACCCGCAGCTGCCCACCACCTCCCAGCCCTCGATCGGAGACTTCCTCGCGGTGTGGGAGCCGCTCCTCCAGGCCGGGCAGGACGTGGTGTCCGTGCACCTCTCGAGCGGCATCTCCGGCACCTGCGAGGCGGCCCGCCAGGCCCGCGGCGTGCTCGCCGAGCGCGGCCTCGCCGAGCGCGTGGAGGTGCTCGACGGGGAGACCGCCTGCGGGGGCCTCGGCATGATCGTGCTCGCGGCTGCCGCGGCAGCGCGCGGGGGAGCGGACAAAGACGGGGTCGTAGCCCGCGTGCGCGAGGCGCGCGAGGCGCTGCGCATCTGGTTCTGCATCGACACCCTGGAGTACCTGCGCCGCGGGGGCCGCGTCGGCAAGGCGCAGGCGTGGATCGGGGGCACGCTGCGGATCAAGCCGATCCTCACGCTGGGGTACGAGATCACGCCCGTCGAGCGCGTGCGCACCGCGGGGCGCGCGTTTGAGCGGATGGTGCAGTACCTGCACGAGCTGCACGAGGCAGGCTCCGACGCGTGGGTGGTACAGCACATCCAGGCCACCGAGCAGGCCCAACGCCTGATCTCCCGCGGACGCGAGATCTACGGCTCCGAGCCGCTGTTCGTCTCCGAAGTCGGACCCGTGATCGGCACCTACGTCGGGCCGGGCCTGGTCGGCGTCGGCGGGCTCCCCCGCGCGCTGGTGGCTTAGAACCTACCGGGATAGTGCCTTAGCGGCGCCTGCGCCTGCGCCGGCTGCGCATGCCGAGCGCGAGACCCACCACGGCGGCGCCGATCAAAAGCTCGCGTTTGTGGCGCTCCACGTGGCCGCGCCAGTCGGTGAGCCGCGTCACCTCGCCGTGCAGGCGCTCCATCGAGACCGCGAGCTCCGCGCGGTTGGCCTCGATCGAGCTGCGGATCTCTGCAGGGGAACGCTGCGCCATCAGGACTCCCCGCCGTCGGAGGGGACACGGTAGATGCCCGTGCTCGCCGTGGAGCCCGCGCCCGCCGCGCCAGCTGCGCCCGCCGCGCTGTACGGACTCGCGCTCGCGGCGCCGGGCGAAGCGGCACCCTGCTCGGCGTAGCTCGCACTCATGGTCTCGCGGATCAGACGCGCCTCCTCGATCGCCTGGGTGGGCACCGGCGGGGCGCCTTTTTTGAGCGCCCGGGCGGCGAGCAGCCCGGCGAGGGCGCCGAGCACGACCAGGATGAGGGCCATCGCGAAGAAGCCCCAGAAGTAGGTGAAGTCGGAGCCGACGGGCAGGTAGTAGTAGAGCAGCCACGCGCACCCGATCAGCACGAAGAACAGCGCGGTGAGGAAGAAGACGCCCGCGACCACCCCGACCACCGCGCCGCGCGCGAGCCGGGAGGCCTTCTCGGCGACCTCGGCCTTGGCGAGCTCGACCTCCTCGCGGACCAGCACCGCGACGCGCTCGGAGACGTCGGTGAGCGCGGTGGCGATATTCAGAGGCGGGGCGGCCTCGGGTCCCGTGCGTTGCCCGGCGCGTGGGTCCCCGCCCGGCGCAACACTCACTCCGGCGGCTCCTCGTCGAACACCCGCCGCCACGCCAGGCCGGCGGTGCGCTGCACGAGGACGCTCGCGAGGGCGCCGAGGGCGGTGAGCAGGCCCGACCACAGCAACCGCTTGACCATCTCGTTCTCGATCATCCGGAAAGTGTATTGCCCACAGTGGTCGTCTCCAAACCGCCGCACACCGTCTCGACCACGAGCCACGGGGCGCGCTCGTACTGGTCCTCCCCATCGGGCAGCAGCCCGAAGATCCAGCCGGTGAGCATCTGCTCGATCGCGCCGTAGAAGGACAGGGCCGCGAAGGGGGCGTCGATCTCGGCCTTGAACGTCCCGTCGGCCTGGGCGGCGGTGACGATCGCGGCGATCAGCTCGTACGCCTGGCGGATCTGCGCGAGGTGAGTCTGCCCGAAGGAGTTGGCCGCGCGGGTGACCTCGACGATGATGACCTTCATCAGGTCGGGGTCGTGACGGTAGGAGTCCACGATGAACGACGCGATCTCGTGCAGCTTCTCACGCGCGCCCAGCTCCTCCTGCGCATCCACGGCGCGGATCGTCTCGAGCATCACGGCCCACCGCTCCAGGAAGAGCGTGTCGAGGATCTCGTCCTTGGAGGCGAAGTAGTGGTACACGAGCCCGTACGCAACCCCCGCCTCGTCGGCGATGTCCGAGACGCGGCAGGCGTGGAAGCCCTGGCGCGCGAATACCCGCACGGCGGCGTCGAGGATCATGCGACGCTTGTCGGGGCCGGCCTTGGGTCGAGCGACACTCACGTGCGTACCTCCTCCGGCCGGCCGTACACCTGCGGGCGGCGGTGGGCGAACACCGGCAGCTGGGCGCGGATCTCCTGCTGGCGGTCCAGGTCGAGGTCGGCCGCGACGAAGCCCTCGCCGTCCCCGGCCTCCGCGAGCACGACCCCCCAGGGGTCGACGATCATCGAGCGGCCCCCGGAGCGGTGCCCGCCAGGGTGGGCGCCGACCTGGTTGGCGGCCACCACGAACACCTCGTTCTCGATCGCGCGGGCGCGCACGAGCACCTCCCAGTGGTCGCGGGTGGTGGGCAGCGTGAAGGCGGAGGGCAGCACGACCACGCGAGCGCCGCGTAGGGCGAGCACGCGGAACAGCTCAGGGAAGCGCAGGTCGTAGCAGATCGACATCCCCAGCTCGACGCCCTCGGCAGTGGCGCTCAGAACGACCTCATCGCCGGGTTCGGTGACCGCAGACTCGCGGTAGGCGCGGCCCTCGACCTCGACGTCGAACATATGCAGCTTGCGGTACACCGCCCGCACCTCCCCGTGCGGATCGACGTGCACGGAGGTGTTGGCGAGCCTCTCCCGCCGCTCCCGCAACTCCACGATCGACCCCGCCACGAGATCGATCGCAAGCTCCTGCGCGATCGCGCGCGCCCACGAGACGGCGGGCCCGACGAGCGTCTCGGAGCCCGTGCGCAGATCCTCGTCGGCCCCCAGAACGCTCCACTTCTCCGGGAGTACGATCAGTCGCGCCCCATCCGCCGCCGCGGCGCGCGTGAGACGGTCGGCAGCAGCCACGTTCGCAGCCTTGTCGGCCGTGGAGTTGAGCTGGACCGCGGCGACCCTCAAAAGCGCACTCCCTTCCATGAGCGTCTCCCCACAGAATAGATTGACTAGTCAGTCAACGACCCCAAGCATAGCGCCGGCGGGGCCCGTGCCTCCTGCCCGCATGCCCCGGTTTCGCGGCACGCGCCCGCTGAAGCGCTGGCGCTACGTGGCGGTCTTCTGCGAGGAGCTGGCGGCGTGCGCGGCCGTCGTGCGTGTCGGCCCCGCGCGCCAGAGCTTCTGGGCAGTCCTCACCCGCGGCGACTCGCGCCTGTGGGAGCGCACCCACACGCTCGCCCGCCGCGGCGCCGTCGAGCTGGCGCCAGGACGGCTGCGGGTGCGCGACGGTGGCGTGGCGCTCGACGTCGCGTTCGAAGAGGGCGCCGGCATCCAGGCGGTGTGCCCCCACGGTCGCGGCTACGTGTGGACGCGCAAGCAGGCGGGCGTCCCCGCCCACGTGACGGTGGCACTCGACGGCGGCTCCCCGCTCGCGGTCGAGGCCCGCGCGGTCATCGACGACACCGCTGGCTACCACGCGCGCGTGACCGAGTGGCGGTGGGCGGCCGGCGTCGGCGTGGACCCCGCGGGGACGCCGCTGGCGTTCAACCTCGTGGAGGGCGTCAACGACCCGCCCACCGGCAGCGAGCGCGCGGTGTGGGTGGCGGGCGAGCCGCACGAGGTCGCAGCCGTCCACTTCGCGCCCGACCTCACCCGTCTCACGGCCGCCGACGGTTCAGAGCTGCGCTTCACCGCCGAGGCGCAGCGCAGCCGCCGCGAGAACCTGGTGGTGGTGCGCAGTGAGTACCGCGCGCCGTTCGGGACCTTCAGCGGGACGCTGCCAGGCGGTCTTCCGCTGGCCCACGGACTGGGCGTGATGGAGCACCACCACGCACGGTGGTAGACCCTTCGATGTGGAACTCGATCGCCTCGCGCATCTCGCGTTCGCACTCCTCGCGCGTAGCGCCCACAACGGCAACTCCGGGCACGTCCGGGCTGTACGCCGAAGTTGGTCGAGCCGTCGCCCTCGACGACGATCAGATACCGGTGGGTCACTGTCTCAGCCTACGCCCGGAACGTCGCGCCCTGCCCCGCCGTGGCGGCGGGCCCTGCGACCGCGCCGGACTCCAGTAGCGCCGCCACCTCCTCGGCGGAGTAGCCGGCGGCGGCGAGCACCTGCTCGGTGTGCTCCCCCAGCGCGGGGCCGGGGAGGCGGTCGTGGGCGCCAGGGGTGCGGGTCAGCTTGACGGGGAGACCGAGCTGGCGCACGCCGCCCGCGACGCCGGGCTGTTCGAGCGTGACGACCATTTCGCGGGCGCGCACGAGCTCGGAGTCGAGCGCCTCGTCGAGCTCGAGCACCGGCTCCAGGCAGCAGTCGTGTTCGGTCGCAAACTGTTGCCACTGCGCGCGTGTGCGGGCCTTGAAGATCTCGACGACCTGCGCGTGGGCCTCGGAGCCCGGCGCTTCGAACTGGCGCTCGACGAGGTCCTCGCGCTCGACGCCGCGACACCACGCCTGCCAGAACTTCGGCTCCAACGCGCCGAGCGTGACCCACCCGTCGGCGCACGTGTAGGGGCGGTAGCAGACCAGCGAGCCCGCCAGCGGCAGGCCGCCGCGGCGGGGGACGACGCCGTCGGCGAAGTACGCGCCGGCGACCATCGCCAGCCACGAGAGCGCGCCGTCGGCCATCGACACGTCCACCACCTGGCCTTCGCCGGAGCCCGGACGGCCCGGTCCTCCATCGCGCTCGCGCAGCGCGGCAAGGATGCCGAATGCCGCCATCAGCGCGCCGCCGCCGAGGTCGGCGATCTGGCCTGCCGCCTGCACCGGCTGCCCGCCCACCTCCTCGCGCTCACCCGTGAGCCCGAGCAGGCCGACGAGGCCGAGGTAGTTCATGTCGTGCCCGGACGCCTCACGCTTGGGGCCGGTCTGGCCGTAGCCGGAGATCGCGCAGTACACGATCCCGGGGTTGACCTCACGCATCCGCTCGTAGCCCACCCCGAGGCGGTCGAGCACGCCGGGGCGGAAGGACTCGAGCACCACGTCGTGGGCCGCCACCAAGCGCAGCAGCACCTCGCGGCCCCGATCGTGCTTGAGGTCCAGGCGAACCGAGCGCTTGTTGCGGTTCAGCGCGAGGAACAGGGCGGACTTCGCGCTGTCCTCGGCGCCCTCGTGGTAAGGGGGGGACCAGCGGATGTAGTCGCCCAGGCCGGTGTCCTCGACCTTCAGCACCTCCGCGCCGAAGTCCGCGAGCAGCAGCGAGCAGAAGCCGCCCGGCAGCAGGCGGGAGAGGTCCAGCACGCGGATGCCCTCCAGGGGGAGGCTCACCCGGAGATCCCCAGCAGCCCGCGAGCCTCCTGCACGGTGGCCGGGCGCCGGCCCACGTCTTCGGTCATCTGCCGCGCCTTGGCGACCAGCTCGCCGTTGGAGCGCGCCATCGCGCCGTCCGGGAGGTAGAGGTTGTCCTCCAGGCCCACGCGCACCGAGCCGCCGAGGGTCAGCGCGGCAGCCACGAGCAGCCACTGCTCGCGGCTGATGCCGATCACCGCCCAGTGGGAGCCCGCGGGGATGTTGGCGACCATCGCCGCGAGGTTGCGCGCGCCCGGAGGGACCCCGCCGAGCACGCCCATGATGCAGTCCACGTGCAGCGGGGGCTCGAGCACGCCCATGTCGATCAGCGGCCCCAGGCTGCCGACGTGGCCGAGGTCGAAGCACTCGTGCTCGGGTTTGATACCGAGCTCGGTCATCGCTCCCAGCAGCTCGATGATCTCCTCGAAGGGGTTCTGGAAGACCATCTTGAACACGAAGTCTTTGCGCGAACGGGAGTACTTCGCGTAGTTCATCGACCCCATGTTGAGCGCCGCGACTTCGGGGCGGCACTCGCGCAGGTACGCCACGCGCTTCTCGACTGACACCCCCGCCGCACCGGTCGAGAAGTTGACGATCGCCGCGTCCCCCACCTCCGCGCGGATCGCGTCGCCGATCGCCCGGTAGTCCTCGACCTCGAAGCTCGGCCGGCCGTCGGGGGTGCGCGCGTGGATGTGGATCATCGTCCCACCCTCGTCCACGATCCGCCGCGCCTCCGCGGCGTACTCCCTGGGGGTGTACGGGATAGCCGGGCACTGCTCGCGGTTGGCTAGCACGCCGGAGATGGCGCACGTGATGACTACCGGGTCCTCGACGCTCACCGATCGGCTCCTCTCATACCGGTACGACCCCATGACGCTTCCAGGGTCTCTCCACTCGCTTGCTCTGCGCCATCTCAAGCGCCCGGCAGATCGTCGCGCGGGTCTCGCGGGGATCGATGACGTCGTCGATCAAGTCGTTGCCGGCGGCTATGTACACGTCGAACTGCTTGCGGAACGCCTCGATCAGCTCCGCGCGCTTGGCGGCGGGGTCCTCGGCCTCCTCGACGACCTTACGGAAGGCGATCTCGACAACCCCCTCCGCGCCCATCACGGAGATCTCCGCGGAGGGCCAGGCGACGATCAGGTCGGGTTCGTAGGCGCGGCCGTTCATCACGTAGTACCCGGCGCCGTACGCCTTGCGGGTGATGACGGTGACCTTGGGGACGGTGGCGTTGGCCACGGCGTACAGCATCTTCGCACCGTGGCGGATGATGCCTTCGGCCTCGACTTTCGTACCGACCATGAAGCCGGGGACGTCCTGGAGGAACACGAGCGGCAGGCCGAAGGCGTTGCAGAGGTTCACGAACCGCGCGGCCTTGTCGGAGGAGTCGTTGTCGAGGATGCCCCCCAGCTGGCGGGGCTGGTTGGCGACGATCCCCACGGGGCGCCCCCCGAAGCGCGCGAAGCAGGTGATGATGGTGCGCGCCCACTGGCGCTTGATGTCCAGGTACTCGCCGTCGTCGACGATCAGCTTGATGACGTCGTACATGTCGTACGGCTTGCGGTTGGACTCCGGCAGCACGTCCAGCAGAGCCTCCTCGGCGCGGTCCACGGGGTCAGATCCGGGCCCGCCCGCCCGCACGGGGGGGCGCTCCTCGCAGTGGGAGGGCATGTACGAGAGGTACTCCTTGATGCGCGCGACGCACTCCACGTCGTCGGCGACCTCCATGTCCCCCACGCCGGACTTGCGGCAGTGCACGCGCGAGCCACCCAGTTCCTCCTGGGTGACGTCCTCCCCGACCGCGGCGCGCACGAGGTGGGGCCCGGCGAGCGCCATCGAGCCGCGGCCGCGGACCATCGGCACGAAGTCCGCGAGGCCGGGGATGTACGCGGTGCCGGCGGCGCACGGCCCCATCAGCGCGGCGACCTGGGGGATCACTCCGCTCGCGATGACCTCCTCGCGGAACAGGTGCCCCGAGCCGGCGAACATCGCGCCGGCGGCCTCCTGCACGCGCGCGCCGGCGGAGTCGAGCAGCCACACGAACGGGATGCGCTTGGTCAGCGCCAGCTCGCGCAGGCGGGTCGTCTTGATCTCGCCAGTCATCCCCATCGAGCCGGCCATTACCGTGAAGTCGTACGCGCACACCGCCACGAGGCGGCCGTCAACCTTGCCGTAGCCGGTGAGCACCCCGTCCGCGGGGGCCTCCACCCCGTCCATCGCGCGCTGGGCGAAGTGTGGGCGCCCGTGGATGCCGAGCTCCACGAACGTGCCGGCGTCGATCAGCAGCGCGATGCGCTCGCGCGCGGTGAGCTTGCCGCGCTCGTGCTGCTTGGCAATCTTCTCCTCGCCGCCACCCAGCATCGCCTTCGCGCGGCGGGCCTCCAGATCCTCGACCAGCGGGCGCAGCAGCGACGTGAGGGGGTCGCCGCCAGGGGGTGTTGAGGCAGGGGATGGGTTGGGTCGCGCAGCACCGTCCCCGGGCGTCGCCGCGGCGGCCGCGGTGGGCGGGGAGCCCGCGGGAGTGGGCGCGTTGTCGTGGTCGGCCACGGCCTGTTCAGCGGCCTTTCCACACGGGGTCGCGCTTTCCGAAGAACGCGCTGACGCCCTCCACGATGTCCTCGGTGGAGAGCGCCAGGGTGAGCTGCGCGCGCAGGTAGTCCAGGGCGTCGTCCAGCGGCATGTCCATCTGCCGGCGCATCGCTTCCTTGCCGAGGCGCAGGATCAGCGGGGACTTCGCGGCGAGCTTCGCCGCCCACTCCGCAACGGCCGCGTCGAACTCCTCCGCGGGCACGACCCGGTTGACGATCCCCGCGGCGAGCGCCTCCTGCGCGGACCACCGCTCGCCGAGCAGCAGCAGCTCGTTGGCCTTCTTTCGCGGCACGTTGCGGTAGACCAGCGCCATGATCATGAACGGAAACGCCCCCACGTTGATCTCGGGCGTCCCGAACGTGGCGGCCTCGGAGGCGACGATCAGGTCGCACGCCAGGGCGATCCCGAGCGCCCCCGCGAGCACGTGCCCCCGCACCGCGCAGATCGTGGGCTTGCCGAGCGAGCCGATCAGCTTGAACAGCCCGACGAAGGCTTCCGAGCCGAAGTGCTTGTAGACGAGCGGTATCTCCCCCGCGAACCCCCCGAGGTTGGCACCCGAGGAGAACACCTTCTCGTGCGAGGACGCCAACACCACACAGCGCACCGCCTCCTGCTCGCGCGCGCTCTCCAGCGCCCCGATCAGACCGCCGAGCAGATCCGCGGACAGCGCGTTGCGCGTCGACGGATCGTTCAGTGTGATCGTCGCCACGCCGTCGGCGACCTCGTAGAGCACGGGCGACGGAACCTCAGGCGTAGGCTGCTCGGATACGGGCTGCTCGGACACGCCCGGCATCGTACCCACCTGCGGCGTCCCTACGCTCATCCCTGGCCGACCAGCCAGCCAGGGGCGTATTCGCGTAGGCGATCCAGGTAATACCTAGATCCGTTTGAACGCGCTCTCGCCCAGACCCGACTGGCGCAGGATCGAGCGAAAGGTGCCCGCGGAATCTGCTTGCGCCCGGCAGGGACGATGACGGTGAGCGTGGGACTGCCGGCCTTGCGGTACTTGACGTGACTGCCGCGCTGGGACACAAGTAGGAAGCCCTCGCTCTCCAGAGTCCCGACGATCTGCTTCGACGAGTAGAGCTCAGGCACCTTGGAGCGTCAGCGTCCGAACCTCAGCGGCTTCGATCGGGTTGGCATCGCTGACCGGGGCATCCTCGAAGTAAAGCTCAAGGGCCTCCTGGAGGTTGGCCAGAGCCTCGGCCTCGGAATCGCCGAAGCTGGATACGTCGATGTTGAGGCACTGGGCGACGTAGTGTTCACCCTCGCGGTAGACGACTGACTGCAGGTCAAACTTGCTCACGGCTCTCATGATACGGGATGTACACTCGGCCTTCGGCGAGACTGTCTTCCCTCTACGACCAGGAGATCCGCTCGGCCAGCTCCTTGGGCCCGAGCTCGATCAGCCCACTGCGCTCGATCGGCTCGTAGCGATCGCCGCGCAGCCCGAGCCAGTGGACCTCGCGCTTCTTGGGGTCCACGATCAACGCCTCGTCGACGTCGTGGGCAGCGTAGAAAGGCAGCTTGGCCCAGCTCTCGTCCTTGGGGGAGAGGATCTCGACTACGAGCGCCGCGGTGGGGTAGTAGAGCCGAGCGGGTCCGGGGTACAGGATGCCGCCGTCGGGCACGCGGTAGTCGCCTTCAGCGCCGACGTTGATGTCGGCCAGCACGGGCACCAGCCCGGCCGCGTGCGAGGGACCGTCGAGCAGCACCGCCAACTGCTGCAGGACGAGACCGTGACGACCGTGCGGCGAGGGGTTCACGTGCAGCACCCCTTCCCACACCTCGTCGGCGTTGTCGAGACCGAGTCGCCGGCGACGATCCAGCAGCTCATCGATCTCCACCGGCAGCGGATCGAGAATCACAGTCGGCATGGCGCGATTCTACCGCCCTTGAATCACGCATTCCCGCGCCGGCATGATGGCTGGTGCAGCTCATTGTCTTCAGACTACGCGCGGCTTGGGATGGAACGCTCGCGACCCTCGCCGCCCGCTTTCCTTTTCCTGGCTGAAGCGCTAGTTTCTGCGAGCACAAGCGCAGAGCCCCCCCGCGCGCGCGACGCGGCCCGGCGGCGCCAGGCAACCGACCCGACTACCCCGCAAGACGACAAGGAGCCCCCCGATGGCCGCCACCGCCGAGCCCGTACTGAAGCCGGACTTCGCAACGAAGCGCAAGCACTTCCTGTTCACCGACGAGCACGAACAGCTGCGCGAGTCGATCCGCAGCTTCGCCCAGAAAGAGCTCGCGCCGCACGCGGAGGAGTGGGAGGAGACTACGTTCCCAGACTCCGTCTTCACGCGCATGGGCGAGCTGGGCTTCCTCGGCCTCGACAAGCCCGAGGAGTACGGGGGCCAGGGCGGGGACTACTACAGCGCGCTCGTGCTGGCCGAGGAGATCGGGCACGCGAACTCCGGGGGCCTGGCGATGGGGGTCGCGGTGCAGACCGACATGGCGATGCCGCCGATCCTCGCGTTCGGCACCGAGGAGCAGAAGCGCCAGTGGGCCGCCCCGGCGATCGCCGGCACGAAGATCCTGTGTCTCGGCATCACCGAGCCCGACGCCGGCAGCGACGTCAAAGGGATCAAGACGCACGCGGTCAAAGACGGCGACGAATACGTGATCAACGGCTCCAAGACCTACATCACCAACGGCCACCGCGCGGACGTGATCGTGCTCGTCACGAAGACCGACCCCGACGCCGGCTACGACGGTTTCACGCTGTTCCTCGTGCCGATGGACGCCCCCGGGGTGATCCGCGAGCAGAAGCTCAAGAAGATGGGGATGCACGCCTCCGACACCGCGCTGCTGGCCTTCCAGGACGTGCGCGTGCCGGAGTCTGCCGTACTCGGGCAGGTCGGTCGCGGCTTCTACCACATCATGTGGGAGCTCCAGGGCGAGCGGCTGATCGGCGCCGCCGGGTGCGTCGCGGGGGCACAGCGCGTGTTCGACCGCACGCTCGAATACGCCAAAGAGCGCACCGCGTTCGGCCGCGCGATCGGCAGCTTCCAGGTGACCCGCCACAAGTTCGCCGAGATGGCGACCAAGATCGAGACCGCCCGCCAGATGGTGTACATGACCGCGTGGCGCCACCACAACGGCGACTACCCCGTGCGCGAGATCTCGATGGCCAAGCTGTACGCGTCGCGGATCGCCTGCGAGGTCGCCGACGAGTGCATCCAGATCCACGGCGGCGCCGGCTACATGCGCGAGTACGGCGTCGAGCGCGCGTGGCGCGACATGCGCCTGAACCGCATCGGCGCGGGCACCGACGAGATCATGCTCGAGGTCATCGGACGTTCATATGGGCTTTGATCGTCGTCCAATCCCAACGGGGGGCGGTCGGGAGGGGGGCCCGTCCCTCTCCCGCTCAGACTTGCTCGAGGTGATCGGGCGCTCGTACGGGCTGTGATGGTGTTGCTGTTGCCCGTGCCACATGTGGCACGGGCGGGAGGGCCGCATGCGGCCCTCCCTCGAAGCCGCACATGTGCGGCTTCGCCCGATAGGCGCATGCGCCTATCGGCCAGGTGGTGCGTGCACCACCTGGAACCACACCGAGACACCGCTGATGAGTAGCCCCACGCCCCCCTTCACCGACGAGCACGAGGAGCTGCGGGCCTCGATCCGGCGCTTCGTCGAGAACGAGCTCGCGCCGCACGCCCAGCGGTGGGAGGAGGAGGAATGGTTCCCCGACGAGGTCTTCCCCAAGTTGGCCGCGCACGGCTTCCTCGGGCTGAAGTACCCCGAGGAGTACGGCGGGCAGGGCGGGGACTACCTGCACGACGCGGTGCTGATCGAGGAGCTGACGCGCACCGGCTCGGGCGGGACCGCGGCGGGGATCGGGGCGCACGTCAACATCGCCACGCCGCCAATCTGGAAGTTCGGCACCGAGGAGCAGAAGCAGCGCTACCTGGTGCCCGCGATCCGCGGGGAGCTGATCGGAGCACTGGCGATCACCGAGCCCGGCGCCGGCTCGGACGTCTCCGCGCTGCGCACCCGCGCGGTGCCGGTGGACGGCGGGTGGGAGCTCAACGGCGAGAAGACGTACATCACCAACGGGGTGCGCGCGCACTTCCTGGTGACCGCCGTGAAGACCACCGAGGAGGGCGGCCACCACGGGATCTCGTTCCTGATCGTCGAGCGGGGCGAGGGCGTCAGCTCGGCCAAGCTCCGCAAGCTCGGGTGGGCCGCGTCGGACACGGCGACGATCGCCTTCGAGGACGTGTTCGTGCCGACCGAGAACCTGCTCGGGCCCGAGCACGAGGGCTTCAAGCTGATCATGGCCAACTTCCAGTGGGAGCGCCTAGCGATGGCGCTCGGGGCGTCCGCCGCGATGGCCCTCGCGTGGGAGCGCACCGCCGCGTTCGCGCGCGAGCGCCACGTCTTTGGACGGCCGCTCGCCAAGCACCAGGTCACACGTCACAAGCTCGCCGACCTTGCGACCAGCGTGTACACCTGCCGCTGCGTCACCTACGACGCGCTGCGGCGCTTCGTCGCCGGCGAGGAACCGCTGAAGGAGGTCACGATGGCCAAGCTGCTCACCCAGCGCGCCTCCTACGAGCTGATGGACGCCTGCCTGCAGATCCACGGCGGCGCCGGGTACATGCGGGAGTACTGGGTCGAGCGCGCCGCGCGCGACGCCCGCCTCGGCCCGATCGGCGGCGGCACCGACGAGGTCATGCGCGAGATCCTCGGGCGCTCCTTCGGGCTCTGACTCGCGACTCAACCCCGGCGGGGGGCGGTCGGGAGGGGGCCCGCCCCCTCCCCGCTCAGATCCTCGGGCGCTCCTTCGGGCTCTGACGCTCGCGCTGTAGCGCCTGCACCACAGCTTGCACCCCACCACCCCCCGCGCCGACCGGCCGATAGCTGAGCTGCCGCACGCGTCGGCTCGGTCCCTGGCCGGGTTGGCGCGTGCGCGTACCGCCCGAAAAGTGTCCAAACCTGCCCGCCCCGGCTCAGGCCCGCGCGCGCGGGCGTCGATGCAACCGCCGTGGCCCACGCCCGACCCACACCACTGCTCGCACTCACAGCCTGCCTGTGCGCGACCGTGGCGGGCGGGCTGGCGGGCGGGGTCTCCTCGGCTGCGGCCGACGGCTGCGGCAACGCGAACCTGACCCCCCAGCCGAGCAACCTCGGCCTGGTGCGCGCCGCGGTGCTGTGCCTGGTCGACCAGGAACGCGAAAGCCACGGCGAGCCCGCGCTGCAGCCCAACACCGCGCTCGCGCGCGCCGCGCAGGGCCACAGCCGTGACATGGCCGAACAGGACTACTTCTCCCACTACTCGCCCGACGGCGAAACCCCGCTCGAGCGGATGCGCGCGAACGGCTACCTCACGAACCCCGAGGATGGGTACGTGGTCGGCGAGAACATCGCGTGGGGGACCCTCTGGTTGGCCACCCCGCAGGCGATCGTCTCCGCCTGGATGGCCTCTCCCGGGCACCGCGCCAACATCCTCGACGCCGCCTACCGCGAAACCGGTGTCGGGGTCTCCCCGCACCCTCCTGCGTCGCTCGCGGAAGGGCAGGCCGGGGCGATCTACACCCAGGACTTCGGCACGCTCGTCCCGCCCGGGCACTCCGCGCGCCACACGCCCGGGAGCTCAACCCCCGGGAGGTCGAGCTCCCCCACCCGCTCCACGCACGGCGCACGCGGCTCCAGCGCCCGCCCCGCACACGGGCGCTCCCCGCGCCGCTCCGCCGGGGGCTCGGGACGGATAACCTCCGCCGCTCAAACCAGCGAGCAGAGGAGCCACGCACACAATGGGAGTACTCGACGGAAAGTCCGCCATCGTCACAGGGTCCGCGCGCGGCATCGGGCGCGCCACCGCAGAGCTGCTCGCCGCGCACGGCGCGCAGGTGCTCATCAACGACCTCGACAGCGACGTCGCCAAGCAGACCGCTGAGGAGATCGCGGGCGAGCACGCGGTGTTCGCCGGCGACCTGACCAAGCCCGGCGTGCCCGACCAGCTCGTGCAGAGCGCCGTGGACGCGTTCGGCCGCCTCGACATCGTCGTCAACAACGCCGGCTACACGCTCGACGCGCCGGTCCACAAGATGTCCGACGAGCACTTCCAGGCGATGCTCGACATCCACACCGTCGTCCCCTTCCGCGTGCTGCGCGCGGCCGCGCCGCACCTGCGCGAGCCCGCCAAGCAGGAGCGCGAGGAAGGCAAGGAGGTGTTCCGCAAGGTCGTCAACGTCTCCTCCACCTCCGGCACCTTCGGCAACCCCGGGCAGGCCAACTACTCCGCCGCCAAGGCCGGCGTCGTGGGCCTGACGAAAACGCTCGCCAAGGAGTGGGGCCAGTTCAAGATCAACGTCAACGCCGTCGCGTTCGGCTTCATCGACACGCGCCTCACCCAGGCGAAGGTCGAGGACAACACGATGGAGAAGGACGGCGAGCAGATCCAGCTCGGCATCCCCGAGCAGCTGCGCCAGATGGCCTCGATGCTGATCCCCCTCGGCCGCCCCGCCACACCCGAGGAGGCCGCGGGCGGGATCTTCTTCCTCTGCACCCCCTGGTCCAACTACGTGCACGGGCAGACGCTGCACATCACCGGCGGGATGTTCGGGGGGATGACGGGCTGAGGGCCGCCGGGCGCGGGGAGCGGGCGCAACGGGCGGGCGGGGCGACACCACAGGGGGCGTGAAGGCCCCGGCCTCCTCCCTCACGGCCCGCGCAGGTCCAGCAGGCACCCCGAGAAGTACGCCCCCGCGGGGGAGGCGAGGTAGGCGGTGAGCGCCGCCACCTCGCCCGCGGGGGTCCGCACGCCGGGGGCGACCGTCACCGTCGTGATCCCGTGGCGCGCCCACTCGATCGAGAGCGTGCGCGCGAGGTTCTCGAGTCCCGCGCACGCCGCGGGTGCGTGCGCGCCCGCGTCGGGCGCGGGCGCGAGGTAGACGATCCTCCGGGCGGGCGGGCTCGGTTCAACGGGTAGGAAGGCCCCGTTGACGACCGCGCGCGTGGCGTTCCAGGCAGAGTCCACGCAGGCCCGCAGCGCGGCGTGGCCGTCCCCGCCCTGTGCGATGGCTTGCACGAAGAGACCCGCGCCGTCCACGGCCAGCAGGTCGATCCGCCCCGCCTCCCCCACCACGGCCGCGACCGCGGCGTCGAGCGCGGCCTCCTCGGCAGCCTCGGGGCAACAACTGGAAACCCTCGCTCCCAGCGTCGCGCACGCATCGGACACAGCGGCCCCCAACGCCCCTTTAGAGGGCGGCCCTGGCGGGACAGCGAGCAGCACCGAGACGCCCTCCAGGACGCCGGGGCGTAGCAGCGTGGATGCTTGAGTTACGGTCACGACACCGTGACCATAAGTGTTCGCTCAGGGCTCCGCGGGCGGGAACGGGCCGGTCTGGAAGGAGGGGAGCTCTGGCTCCGGGATCGTGGGGGCGCCCCCGTGGGCGCGGCGCAGGTCGAAGTAGAGGACCGCGGCCGCGAGCGCGGAGATCGGCGCGGTGAGGATGCCGACGACCACCCGCACGACGAGGCCGACGCCGGTGCCCGCCGCGTCGGCCGCCACCTCGATTCCGGCGCCCACGAGGCCGACTGACACCACCAGCAGCAGGATCACCGCGAACACGTTCCAGCCGTTGCCGCGCACCAGCTCGCGGCTGCGGCCGAGGGCGCGCAGGCCGCCGGGGCGCTCGAGCACCACGACCGGCGCCGCCACCGCCCAGAGCGTGGCCAGGATCAGGCCGGGGACGATGATCAGGATGAAGCCGATCAGGATGCCGACGCCGGCGACGATGCCCACCAGGATCAGCTGGCCGAGCACCGGCGTGACCGCGCGCAGCAGCTGGCCGGCGCTCGCGTCGCGGCGGCCGTCCTGGACGTCGGCGACCAGCTCGACGACCATGCCGGTGAACAGCGTGGTGGCAACGAGGCTGACGATCAGCGCGATGAACGCGAGCCCCGGGGAGGCCGCGATCAGCAGCACGCCGAAGATGCCGCTGATCGCGAACACGACGGCGGCCGCCGGCATCAGCACGGGGGCCTGGTCCACATAGATCTGGAACGTGCGGCGGATGATCGCGCCCACGTCGATGCCCTCGTTCAAGTTGTCCTCGCCTCCCTCACGCCTACCCAGAGTCTGGGGCCAGGGGCCTCAGCCGACGGCTAACAGTACGCGACGCCCCCGACGCCTTCGCAGCGCAGGTCGCCACAGCCGACCCGGCTGATTACCGGGGACGCGCCCGACGCCTCGGCGGCTGGGCCCGCGGCCCCCTCAGCCGACCTGGCTGACGGTACGCGACGCCCCCGACGCCTTCGCCGCGCGCCGCTGGGCGCGCACGCGCCGCAGCACACCCCGGCGCCCGTGCTCCTCCAGGCCCGCGTAGAGGCGCTTGATCTCCGCGAGGACCTCGTCGGCGACCGCCTGCTGCTGGGCGCGGGTGGGGTCGACGACGCGCTCCCAGCGCAGCGCCTGACCGTACTGCACGGTGACCTTGGGCAGCTGCAGCCGGCGCCAGTTGCGGATCCGCGAGGAGCCGTGGATCGCGATCGGCACGACCGGCGCGCCGGTCTCCAGCGCCAGGCGGCCGATCCCGCGCTTGGCCTGCTCGGCCAGCTTGCCGCTGCGCGAGCGCCCCCCCTCGCAGTACATCGTGATCGCCCCGCCCCGCGCGAGGATCGTCTGCGCGGTGGTGAACACGTCTTCGTCGCGCGCCCCGCGGCGCACCGGAAAGACGCCGCCGTGGGTGTAGATGAACTGCATCGGTCGCTTGAACAGCTGCGACTTGGCCATGAAGCGGACCTTGCGGCGGATGTAGCAGCCCATCAGGAAGTGGTCCATGAAGGAGAAGTGGTTCGGCGCGAGGATCACGGAGCCGCTGCCGGGCACGTTGTCCACCGAGATCGCGCGCGCGCGCAGGCCGGCGTACGCGTACAGCGAGGTCACCAGGCGCGTCAGCTCGTACGCCCAGTCGGGTTCGCGCGTGCGGGCGCGCTCGTGGAAGCGGTCGAAGTACTCCTTCGGCCGCGTGTCGGTGTAAACCTGCTCGCGCATCGGCGCCAGCTCGCTCATCTGCTCTCCCCTGCCCCGTTGGGGCTCTCCCGCTCGTTGTGCTCCATGGCCTTTCTACCTCGCGGGGGCGCCAAGGTTACGCATCCACGTCCTTGTACCACCTGCATGGTACACTCTCGAAAGCGTGCCATCCACCAAGCCCCGTGTCCAGGTCACGCTCGACTCCGAGCTGGCCGCCGCGGTCGCGGAGCTCGGCGGCGCCAAGCCACGGTCACGCGCCGTGCACGACCTCGCGCTGCGCGGCGCCGAGGCGATCCGCGCCGAGCAGGACCGCCGCCGGGAGGCAATCGAGTTCCTGCGACGACTCGATTCGGGCGAGGAAGACGGATACGACTTCTCGGTCTCCGAGCGGCTCCATGCAGAACGCCGCTGAGCCCTACGGCTCAGGCTCCCCGCTCGTATTCGACACCTCCGCGTGGAATCGCCGCACCAATCCCGTGGTCCTGCCCAGGTGGGCGGCGACCCGCGACGCCGACCTGCTGGCTGTCTGCCCAATGGTGGCGCTCGAGCTGCTGGCTGGTGCACGTAACGAGGAGAAGTTCGCCAACCTCGATCGCGCGTTGCAAGCACTCGCACAGGCCCCGGTGACACGCAACGCGGGCGACGCAGCCCTCGGCGCCTCACGCGAGCTGCGCGGCGAGCGACGTCTACCCGCCGCCGACTACCTGATCGCCGCCGCGGCCGCCGAGCGCGGCGCGGCAGTGCTGCACTACGACAGCCACTTCGACCTCCTCTGCCGCGTACTCGGGATCGAAAGCGTGTGGATCGCCCAGCCCGGCTCGATCGACTGATGTGCTGAGGTGCCGCGGACCGGCCGTGGCGTCCGTGCCCCGCGGCCCAGCCGGTGGTGTGGCCGCGGGGCTAAGTGACTATGATAATGTGTCCATGGTCATGTCTACGCGCACCGTGTCCGCAAGCCAGTTCAAGGCCCAGTGCCTTGCCATGCTCGACGAGGTCGCCGCCACCGGGGAGGAGATCACGGTGACCAAGCGAGGCCGCGCAGTCGCCCGCGTCCTCGCCGCGCGCGAGCCGCAGAGCCTGCGCGGATCGGTGTCGTTCAACGTCTCCGACGAGGATCTGATCGAGCCACTCGACGTCGAGTGGGACGCCGCCAAACGGTGATCGTTCTCGACACGCACGCGTGGCTCTGGTGGATGGCCGAGCCAGAGCGCCTCTCCGAGCCGGCGCGAGCCGCGATCGACGAGTCCTCGAGCATCGGCGTCTCGACGCTCAGCGCCTGGGAGGTCGCGATGCTTTCGGTTCGCGGGCGCATCACGCTCGACCGCGATGTCGGCCTCTGGGTCAGGCAGGCGCTTGCCGACACGTGCGTCGAGCCACTCCCGCCAAGCGCGGAGATCGCGGTTGCAGCAGGACTACTCGACGCGAAGAGCTTCCCGGGCGATCCGATCGACCGGCTGATCTACGCAACCGCATTGGCAGCCAGAGCGCGCCTCGTGACACGCGACACCGCGATCGGC
This sequence comes from uncultured Solirubrobacterales bacterium, assembly GCA_963701215.1. Classification (GTDB taxonomy): domain Bacteria; phylum Actinomycetota; class Thermoleophilia; order Solirubrobacterales; family Solirubrobacteraceae; genus Palsa-744. Next base: position 499,205 of record OY969580.1, on the reverse strand, counting down.
GCATTCGACCCTGAGCTGACCATCTGGTGAAGCAGCCGCCGGGCCCGGGACCCGGCGTTCGCGGAACAGGGCATTCGCGTCGAGTGCCAGGACCTACTTCCTCCCCGCATGGCCTTTGGCGCTGTGCCCGGCCTTCTTCCCCTTCCGCTACGGTCTGGCCGAGAAGCTGAAGAGAGAGAGAGAGAGAGAGAGAAGCTGAAGAGAGAGAGAGAGAGAGAGAGATGCATCAGACCGCTGATGCATCTAGCAAGAACCCCAGACGGGGCCGCATGCATATCCGACACGTTATTCCCTCTCGAAACCACGCTAATCAAATCTCCCTCTACGTTCCGACCCAGTCCCTCGTCCCAAACCCTTTTCCTGCAAGCGCTTGGATGTCAACCACAAGACGGGATGACCCAAACCAGACCCTATGTTGCCCGGCGCTCCACCGTGATGGACACTCGCGACGGCACTATATAACCATACCTGTGACGCGATGTCAAGCCCCTACCCAGACCGCTCTGCTACAGGCAGCCCCGCGTCAGTTCGAACGCGCAGTTTCGTCGCGTAAACGGCTCTGCGCCGGCCCCGGGTGCGCCATGCGAACGCCGCTGCGGCCGGAGGCCGCCATCAAAAAAGGGCTGTCGGTCGTCAGCCGAGTGCCCACAGGAGCGTGTGGGCGGGTAGCAGCGTGTAGCGTTCGGTCACTCGCAGATCACTCTTGGTAGCCATTACGACCGGGCGGCTGGGGTGGGCTCGAGCGGCTGCTGCGGCCGCTGAGAGGGTGGGGTTCTCACGGTACTTGACCTCCACCACGTCGAGCTCGCGGTGTGGGCCGCAGACGAAGTCGATCTCCCCGCCGCGCGCTGTCTGCCAGATGTGCAGGCGCTCCGGGAGGATGAACGTTTCGAGCAGGCGCTCGGCCGGTTCGTAGCGTCGCAGCAGCGCCATCCCAACGGCGTTCTCGACGAGCGCCGGCACGTTGGGGGCGAGCCCGGGCGCGCCGTCGAGTGCAATCGTGTGCAGCAGCGGATCGGCCAGGAAGACCTTCTTGTCCCTCGACAGCTCGTTGCTCTGCGTTCCGCTTCGCCAGAAGTAGGTCACGAACAGGAAGTAGCCGCCGGCCAGCAGCTCGATGTAGTCGCGCAGGGTCTGGTGGCTGGGCCGTCCCGTGCCCCGTCCGAGCGGCACGTCCATCTCGCGCGCCATCGCGCTCCAGCTGACCTTCGAGCCGAGCGAGCGCACCACGCGCTCCAGCAGCGCGTGGCTCGCCGGGACGCTCGCGCCCTTGCGCTGCAACTCTCTGAGGAGAGAGTCGTCCAGCACCCGCCTGACCTCCCGCGAGGGCTCGTGCGCGCCGGACGCCGCCTCGGCGACGGCGGCGGGCAGGCCGCCGAAGCGCAGATACCTCCCCAGAGCGGCGTCGAGCATCGGCGCATAGACACGCATCTCGCGCAGCAGCGCCTCGCCGTCGCGGGAGCACAGCTCGGCGACGGTCAGCCGCGGAGAGGCGGGGACCCCGCCGTCGATCGCGCGCGCGAACGCGGCGAAGCTTTGGGGAAGGGCGAGATGGTCGGTGCCCGCCTGGCGGCGCCCGGGGAGCCGCTCGGCGGCGCCACGCTGGAGATCGACCGCGGAGGACCCGGTGCAGACCACCACCTCGTCACGGATCGCGCCGCTGTCCCACAGCGACTTGACCGCTGTCTGCCAACCCGCCACGGCGGTCACCTCGTCGAGCAGCAGCAGGCCGCGAGACCCGTCCACCAACGAGCCGCGATCGGCGAGATCCAGCGCCCGTTGGACGGTCGCGGCCAGCTCCGAGAGATGCCGCCCCTCCAAAAGGTCGAGCGCGAGATAGACGACCGCCCACTTTGGCAGACCGCCGTCGAGCGCCCGCGCGACGAGCAGCTTCAGATCGGTGCTCTTGCCGACCTGGCGCGGCCCGCGCAGAACATGGATTCCAGGCCGCTTTAGATCCAGGCCGGCGACGAAGTCCGCGGCCAGGCGCACCGGCTGGGACTCGAGCAGCGTCAGGTGCGAATCCGACCCACGCCAAGCGGCGCTTGTCCACCACGGGTTCTGCGCCACGATCTGCTCGTCTTTCAGCGCCATCGCGAGGCGAGGATAGCAGAGCGGCTTGGATTATGCTGCTGTTATTGGAAGCTAGCACTCAATAAGTGCAGCATTTACTGGTACTGCCCTGTGCAGACCGGCTCCTGCACTAGCCCCGGGGACGCCACACGAACGCCGTAGCGGCCGCAGGCCGCCATCAAAAAAATCCGCGGCCGCGCCTGCCGCCTTACAGCATCCCGCCCTATGCGAACGGGTCGCGGACGCGGATGCCGTCGAAGCGGCGGAAGTCGCGGTCGTGGGTGACGATCGTGCGAACGCCGTGGCGGCGCATGAGCGCCACGATGTGGGTGTCGGTCACGAGGTCGCCTCGCGGGCGCTGCTCTTCGGCGATCTCGCGGAAGGCGCTCCAGAACAGATCGTCCTCGCCGGGCGCATAGATGTGATCGCGGCTCAGCAGGGAACCGACCATCGCCAGCGCCTCAGCGGGCGAGAGCGGGTTGGGAAAGACGCTCTCCCGCGTGGCGATCCGCAGAAAGGCCATCACGACAGGCCAGAACAGATAGACGACCTCACGCCCCCCGGCCAGACCGATGAGCACTTCCCGCGCCCGCTCGTTGCGATCATCGTCGGCGTTCGACGCGTAGAGCAGGACGTTCGCGTCGAGCGCCAGGCTCACCGCTCGAGCCTACGCAGATACTCCCCGTCTAGCATCCGACCCAACGCCTCCCGATCATCGAGGTCGACCCGCGGCCTGCCCATCTGCCTGCTCGGCCAGTGCAACGGCGCCTGCTCCCGCGGCGCCCGCTCACGCAGACCCGCGGCGAGCACCTCGGAGGCCACCCGCCCCATGCTCTTGCGCTCGCGCGCGCCGCGCCGGCGCAACTCGCGCAATACCGAGGCGTCGAGGTCGAGCGTCGTACGCGGCATGATGCTTGATGCTAGCACGCACGCGCATCAGATGCGCACGAACACGTCGATGCGCAGAGCGGCCAGTGACCCTGCCCCCCGTCACCCAGCCCTACCTCTTCTTCCGCGTCTTCCCGTGCTTGGCGCGCCTCTTCGCGTATAACCACACCTGTGACGCGATGTCAAGCCCCTAATGCGACGACCGCGCACGCGCCAGCGCACCGTGCCACCCTGCGAGCAGACACGCCCGCTCGCCCTCGCCCATCCGCGACTCGAAGCGCACCCGCTCGCGCCAGCCGTCGCGCACGTCGCTGACGGTCCACAGGTCCGCGCCCACGCCCGCAAGGAAGGCCGCGCCGAGGGCAGTCGTCTCGGCGACCTCGGGGATCAGCACCGGAACGCCGAGGATGTCCGCCTGGAACTGCATCAGCCACTGGTTCGACGTCGCGCCGCCGTCGGCGCGCAGCTCGCGTAGCGGCTCGCCGGCGCCGGCCTCCATCGCACGGACCGCGTCCACGGTCTGGTAGGCGATCGCCTCCAGGGTCGCACGCGCGAGGTGCGCCCTAGTGGAGCCGCGCGTCAGGCCCACGATCGTCCCGCGCGCGTGGGGGTCCCAGTGGGGCGAGCCGAGACCCGTCAGGGCGGGGACGAAGTAGACCTGATCGTTCGACTCCAGCGACGCCGCGAGCGCCTCGGTCTCGGCCGCATCCGCGATGATCTGCAGGCCGTCGCGCAGCCACTGCACCGCCGCGCCGGTGACGAAGATCGACGCCTCCAATGCGTAGGTGAGTGCCAAGCCTGGCGGGGCATGGCCGGACGAGATCCCGATCCCCCACGCGACGGTGCTCAACAGCCCCGGCGCCGGGGCCGGCGCGGTGAAACCGGCATTCAGCAGCACGAATGAGCCGGTGCCGTACGTGTTCTTACCCATCCCCGGGTCGGTGCACGCCTGGCCGAACAGCGCCGCCTGCTGGTCGCCCGCCACGCCCGCGACCGGAACCGCGTGGCCGTGCAAAGCCTCGGGCCGCGTGACGCCCAGCACGCCCGCGCTCGCCCGCACCTCGGGCAATGCGCGCTCGGGCACCCCGAAGAGCTCCAGCAGCTCCGGATCCCAACGCCCCGCCGCGATGTCATAGAGCATCGTCCGTGACGCATTCGACGGGTCTGTCACATATTCGCCGGTGAGCCTATATATAAGCCACGAATCGACCGTCCCAAACACCGCGCGGCCACCGCGCGCTCGCTCGCGCAACCCATCCACGTGCCCGAGCAGCCACTCGATCTTGCTCGCCGAGAAGTAAGGGTCGAGCACCAACCCCGTACGCGCGCGGATCAGCCCCTCATGCCCCAGCTCGCGCAGCTCATCGCAGCGCGCGGCGGTGCGGCGATCCTGCCAGACGATCGCCCGATATAGCGGCTCCCCCGTCGCCGGGTCCCACACGCAGACCGTCTCGCGCTGATTGGTGATCCCCACCGCCAACAGCTCCCCATCGCGCACCCCCGCGTCGATCAGCACCTCGCCCGCGACCGCGTGAGTCACCTCCCAGATCTCCCCCAGATCGTGCTCCACCCACCCCGGCTGGGGAAAGTGCTGCGCGAACTCCCGATACGCGCGCCCGACGATCTCCATGCGCTCATCGAAGACGATGCACGTCGAGCCCGTCGTACCCTGGTCGATCGCGAGGACCATTCGCCCCAGCGTACCGGTAGGGGTATTTTGGGATCGTCCACGCGTGTTCGTGCGGGGCCCCCAAGGTGCGTGTGCGCGGGGCCTCCGTGCCCCGCGGCCGTGCGCCCTCGTTCAACATGGCGATGAGGTGGACTCCGCGCCCTAAGAGTCCCTTGTACCACCAACGTGGTACACTGCCAAAATGCCATCCACCAAGCCTCGTGTTCAGGTAACGCTCGACTCCGAGCTGGCTGCCGCGGTGAGGGAGCTCGGCGGCGCCAAGCCGCGATCACGCGCCGTGCGCGACCTCGCGCTGCGCGGCGCGGAGGCCGTCCGCGCCGAGAAAAACGCGCGCCAGGAAGCCCGCGAACACCTGCGGCGAATCGCCACCGGCGAGGACGATGGCTACGACTGGTCAGTCTCCGAGCGCCTCCATGCCGAACGCTGAGCCCTACGGCTCGGGCGAAGCGCTTGTATTCGACACATCGGCGTGGAACCGCCAGAGCGATCCGGCGGTGCTCCCCCGCTGGCTGGCCACCGAGGGGTCAGACCTGCTGATCGCGTGCCCCGTGGTCGTGCTCGAGTTGCTCGCGGCCGCCCGCAACGAGGAGCGGTTCGCCAGCCTCGATCGAACCCTCGCCGCCCTGCCGGCGGCGCCCATCACGCGCAGCGCCGGAACCGCGGCCATCGGCGCCTCACGCGACCTGCGCGGCGAGCGGCGCATCCCCGCGGCCGACTATCTGATTGCCACCGCGGCCGCCGAGCGTGGAGCGGGGGTGCTGCACTACGACAGTCACTTCGACGCCCTCTGCCGCGTACTCGGGATCGAAAGCGTCTGGATCACCCAACCCGGCTCGATCGACTGATACGACCCGCTCGGGAGAGGCGAAGGATACGACGAGCCCGCCGCAGCTATCGCCTCCGACCGCGCTTCTTGCTCGCCGGCGAGCCGTTGCGCTTGCGGGCCCGCTGCTCGCAGCCCGCGCGCTTGCTCCGCTTGCCCTTCCTGCATGCCTGCAGCGCTTTGGCGAGCTTCTGCGCCTTCGTCAGCGGCTTGGACTTGGCCGTCGTCGTCGGTTCTTCTGCGGGGAACGCGATCGCCGGGACCGCGAGCAGCGGTACCGTCGGGGGTTGCATGATCGGGCTGGAGTACGGCGGCGTCGTGAACGTCTGGTCGGCGCCGTAGACCCTGCCTTCGCTGTTGATCGCCACGAACCGGTAGTGGTAGGTCGTGCCGGGGTCGAGATCCTGCAGTTCCACGCTCACACCCACAGGTTCGACGGCATACCCCGCTTCCCCGTAGATGCTCGTGCCGTACGATGTGTCCGGCCCGAGTTCGAGCGCATACGACGTTTCAAGGCCCTGCGCTTCGATCGTCGCGGCGACTGTCGCGCTCGTCAGGGTGATGTTCGACGCGCCGCCGGTCGTGACCCCCGGCGGGCTTGCCGGCGCCGTCGTGAACGTCCCATCCGGGCCGGTCACCGTGCCGGCCTGGTTGCTCGCCCTGAGCGCGTAGTGGTAGGTCGTGCTCGGCGTGAGCCCGGTGAGCCCGATCGCCTCGACGTGCTCTTCCCCGAGACCGGAGCCGGCGTTGACGCTGTAGGTGTGCTCGCCGTAGTTGCTGGTTTCGCCGAACACGAATTCGTAGGTCGTTTCGCTGTTCTGGGGGTTGAGCGTCCCGGTGAGCGTCGCTTCGGTACGCGTGCTGGACACCAGCGACGCTGCACCGGCCACGGGGACGATCGCATTGGTCGTGAGCGTTTCTTCAGCTCCGTAGGTGACACCTACGCTGTTTTCCCCGACGAGCCGGTAGTAGTACGTTCTGTTCGGTTCGATGCCGGTGAGCGTGGCGCTCACGAGCTTGACCGCGCTCGCTTCGCCGGCGTCTTCGTGAGGCGTCGAGGACCCGTAGGACGGGCTCGGGCCGTATTCGAACCAGTAGTGCGTGTCGAGGCCGTTCGGTTCCAGCGACCCGTTCAACGTCGCGCTGGTGCCCAGGACTTCCGTGGCCGGAGCGGTCGCCAGGCCTTCAACGATACTCTGTGTCGTGAACGTCGCGTCAGCACCGGCATGAGTGCCGTTGGCGTTCCCCGCCACGAGGCGATAGTGGTAGGTCGTATCCTGCGCCAGAGCGCTCAGTTCGGCGCTGATGATCGGCACAGGGCTCGAACCGGAGCCGGCGGCGGTCGAGCACGGGGCCGTCTGCCCGTAGGATGTGCTCGTCCCGTATTCGAACTGGCAGCTCGTGACTTCCTCGCCGTTGGGATTCACGACCCCTTCGAGCGTCGCGATCACCCGCTTCACTTTGCCGGCGCCGGTGCTCACATCGGGTAGCAGCAACCCCGACTTGAAGACAGCCACCCTTCCTGTGTACTCGGACGCATACAGAGTGCCGGTGGTGTCGTTCACCGCGACCCCAAAAAAGACGGGGATGCTCCCCGAACCGAATTCCTCGATGGGGCTCCCATACGGTTCCCCGAACGGACCGGACTCTTCGATCTCAGTGACCCTATCGAGGAACACGTCGTTGGTCGACTCGTTCACAGCGATCGCAGCGGGTTCAGAAGAGTTGTCCCACCCAGCAAGATACGTCCCGGTCGAACTGTACTTTCGAACATATTCTGGTTCGTGAGAAAGGACATAGACATTGCTGCTCGAGTCAACCGCGATCCCCCCCACTGCCCTGATTCTGTGACCCGTGTCGAACTGGCCCAGGAAGCTCCCGGTGTCGCTGAACTCATACACGTCGCCGTTGGCTTCGCTCACCCAAACGTTGCTCCCCTCGGTCGCAACGGACACTTCACTCGAGAACGGCGGACCGACTATCTGCGACAAGTAATTACCGTTCGAGCCAAACACGTCGATCACATTGTGACCTTCATCGACCACGTACACGTCGCCTTTGGCGGCGTCCGTCGAGTTGTCGATCGCGACATCGGTCGGTTGGAACGACCCCGCCGGTGTTTCACTGCCATTGAACTGGGATATATAGGCGCCTTCCGCGCTGAACTTATCCACGTGCCCGTTGCCACGATCGACAACATACACGTCGCCGCTTGAATCATCGACCGCCACCGCGGTGGGTTCTGAGAACTGTCCGTTGCCCGACCCGGGTTCGCCGAACACCGAATTCGGCGTGTTCGAGTAGCCCACGAACGCTGCGCTTTGCGTGACGGCCAGTACGAGCCCTGACGCGAGCACAGCGAACGTCGCGAGCGCGGTGAGCGTGAGCCTGTGGATCGTGTTGTGAGCGCTCATCGGTTGCCCCTCCCGTTCGGTGTGCGCGGTCGGCTGGCGCGATCGGCCCGCCCTCTGGTGTTGCTGTGCTCATGGCGAGCGGCCGCCCTGGCGTTTCGGGCCCTCCGTGCCCCCCTCGCCCTGACTGCTGTCCTGGCCTTCGGGCACCCCGTGACCGCGATCGGCGTAGACTGGCGCAGCACCATGCCGTTCTGCGCAGTGAACGTCGTCGGCATCACCAGGGCGCTCTTGCAGAGATCCCCGCCCGCCGCGAGCGCCGAATCGGGGCCCTGCGGCAGATACAGCTCGAACGAGTCGACCGGGACGTCGGGGATCGTCTTGAACGTGCTGCTCGTGATCCCCGACTTGCTGATGAACGTCGCCGCCGTCAGATCGACGCGAACACCGTCCCCTTGCAGCACGATCACGAGGCTCGGGAACGCTTCCCCGCCGTGCGAGACGAAGTACACCGGGCCGCTCAACCCGACCGGCAGCGCCGGGGTGCTCGCCTTCACGATCCCGATAGCCGACGCCGCGGGGCAGCTCGAGGCGTCCGCTTCGAAGACCGCCGCGGGGCACGCCTTCTGCAGCGTCGTCAGCCGCGAGGGGAGCTTCTTGGGGAGTTCCACCTTGACCTGCGCGATGTTCGCCTCGGTACCCAGCGAGCCCTGCGGGTAGCTCAGCTTCGCGTCGATGCTCGCACCGTCAGCCCTCGAGGTGTGCCCCGAGGTCGAGACGCTGAACCGGGGTTTGAACGCGAGGTCCCCGCAGCCTGTTACCTGAAACGGAGCGGAGAACATCGCGGTGGAGCCCTGGCGGCTGGTCATCGAACCGCCGATCGACAGCGGACTGCAGTTCGTGGGGTTGAAGATGAAGTGTTCACGGTCGATCACGACGTTGACCGTCTTGACCTGCACCGGGATGCCGTCGATGATCGTCGGCAGCGGGTCGCTCGTGACCGTCAGCTGCGCCGTCGTCGGGTTGACGTTGACCGTCGCGCGGACCACGACCGTCCCCAGGTTGTACGGTCCGGCGATCGCGGGGACGACGAACGTCAGGCCGAACGGCGCGCCCTTATACGGGCCGGTGACATATACGGGGTTCGGCGGCTGCCCGGGGATCGGGAGATACAGCGGGGCGGCGCCGGAGCCGACACCGACGATCGTGTGCCCGATCTCAGAGGACGCCGGGCAGTCGCCTTGGGAGGCCTGTGGTTCGGGGCACAGCGTGACGTTCGCGAGGGTCCCCAGCAGCCCCGGCGGTGCCGTGACCTGCACGTGATCGGCGATCTGGTCTTCATCTGGCCTGGTGAATGTCGTGCTGAACGGGCTGAACCCGCCCGCCTGGATACTCGACGTGCCCGCCGTGAACGACGGCGCGAACGGCTGCGGGAACGGGCACGGCGCTCCTTCCCCGTCGAAGCTCACGTCGAACGTACTCGACGGGGTGGCATCGCCGGTGCCGCCCGGTCCCGCCGACCACGGCGTCAGATCGGTCGTCGTCGTCGCCGGACCGCACTCCTGCGGGTTGACGAACACCGCCCTGGGGCCGCCATAGAAGTGCACGGTGAAATCGCTGAACGGCAGCTCCGGGTTGTGGGAGAACGTCGCGGTCAACTGGCCCGTCACAGGGTTCGCGAACACCGTGGACTTCAACTTCACCAGCAACCCATCGCCGCGGAGCACGAAGAACACCGCGTACGTATCCCCTGAGTGATCCGCGCTCAGGAACACCTGGCCCAGCAGCGCGTTCGGCAACAGCGGCGTGAGGACTTCGACGGTCCCGACCTGTGAGGCGTTGGGGCACTCCACTTCGTGATCGGAGAACGTGTTCGATTCGGCGTTCGTCAACCCGATCTCGTTGCCCGGGCTACCCGACGGTTCGGAGGCATCATCCGTGCATGCCTGCAACCCGTCTGCGGCGCCGGGCGAGATCGCCAGGCCCTGCGGCAGCGTCGCGACGGCGTTCTCGAGCGCCGGAGACGCAAGATCCCCCGGAGCGATGCTCTGCGGAACATGCAGATGAATCGAATACCCGGTCGGGGAGTCCGCCTTGGTCGTATCCGGTGTCACCGTCAGCGATGGATTGAACCGTAACTTATCGCAGCCCGTGATCCCGTCCGGGTACATCGGTGTGGTATCCGTCACCCAGTTGGGGGCGCTCAGGTCGGGCCTGCCGTCTTCGGGATCGAACAGACCCGGATGGAGCCAGCTGTCGCCGATGAACGTCGCGTCCAGCGGGCCGCTGCACTTCGTCGGATTCGTCAGGTACGCCGTCAACGGCGCGCTATCGGCTGCTCCGTTGGGTGTACGAGTAAAGCAGATGCAGGGGGTTCCGTTTTCCGGTAGGAAGCGTTCGGGGTCGTGGCGCGGATCCGCGGGCACCCCCCACAACGTGAGCGTCAGACCATCGAACGGCAACACCTGCGAAATGTTGGTCGTCTGCGCGGTCAGCCCATAGTCCCCGTCGGTACGCGCCGTCACGATGATCGGCTGCACCACCGTCACGACCGGAAACGCGAGCTCGGCCGTGCCACCATCGGAGGGAACCATGTTATACACGGGCGAGACGCTCCCTTCATAGTCGTAATATTCACCCAAAGGACTATCAAAATATGGGCTATCGAAATACAGCCTTGCGACGCCGACCTGAGAGCTTGTCGGACAACCGGGTCCGTTTTCTGTGAGATCGTACATCGGGCATTGCGGGACCGACACGATGCTGCCCGACACACCCGTGGGCAGGTTCGCGCTGATGTCCTTCACGTACAGTTCGTTCGCCATCGGGTGTTCGTATGGCAGACCGGGCCTTTCCTGGGATTCGAGGTTCAACTTGAAGCTCGTCGTCATGTCGAACGGATGCGAGCCGGCCTGGGTGTCCAGATCGTTCGGGTTCGCCACAAGCGGGTCGCTCGGATCGGCGGAATTGCTGACCGTCACCGACGCAGCGTTCGCCCCAGAGCTCACGAAACCGAACGAGGCCGACGCGGGCGACGCCGCCGCCAACGCCATCGCGAGCGATACCACCAGCGCGCAACCCAGCCGCACACGATCAAATGAGCACACCATCATCGCCTCCCTCCACCCGTTTTGCCGTTTCGCCTGCTCTTCGCGCCCCTGCCACGCTTCCCAGCCCTGGCCTTCTGCCTGTGCTTCTTGGGCTTGAGCCGCTTCGCCTTCACAACCGGCATGGCCGCCGGCTGAGGCGGGTTGCCCAAGCCGACGAACGTCGCGCTCGCGGGCGCGCCGAACACCGGCGCCGGAGTCTGCGGACCCTGACACTGCCCGCTGTCACAACCACTCGACGGCGGCGTATACGGAAACCCGCCATCGACACGCGCATCATAGACCTCCATCGAGTTCTCGATGTCCTGCGGCGCCAGATGATCGGTCGTCCTGATGAACACATCGCTGCCATCGCTGCTCGCACCGACGAACGTCGAACCAACCGTCCCCTGACCCGAGGAGATCAGATAGATACGACCATTCTCCCACTCGTACACATCATTGAGGCCATTCGTGTCCTGCGGCACCAGGGCACTGGCCGTCGTGAAGAACACACGCGAGCCATCGGACGATATCTCGCTCTCCGAGTAATGCGGAATCCCATCGTTATTGAAGAGCCCGAATTCGTAGAGCTCGACATTGCCTGTCGGTGGCGCTCCGCTCGGGTTGCACGACACGCACGTGATCGAACCGGTCGTAGCGTCATAGACATACGCCTCATCCGCGCCGTAGCTGTCGTATCCGACAAGGTTGGCCGCGTCCAGGAACAGGAGTCTCGAACCGTCGGGAGTAGCAACCGCGGCAAGACTCGGACTACCGCTTGCTTCTATTTCGGGGTAGAAGCCTTCGCTAGCGATCAACCTGCTGGCGCCATCTTCCCAGAGATAGAGGTCGCCGTTGACCGTGTAGTATACACGAGAGCCGTCGGCCGACGAAGCGACGAACGCTCCTTCTGGGTTGATCGTCGTGGTTTCGCCGCTGGCGACATCATACTCAAAGGTTCCCCCATATCCTATTAGGTGAAAAGGTTCCCCTTCCTCGTCCGTGAAGATCTTGGAGCCGTCAGCACTCCTGCCAGCGTAGAATGATCCTACCAGGGGGACGGTCCTCGCATCGGTACTCGAATCGTTTTCACGCAGGTACAGTTCTTCACAAGGCGTCCCGAAGACGACGTTCGACCCATCCGGCGCGACCGCGCCTTCGACGTAGTTGGGGTAATCGTCTGCGCTTATCGCTCCATTGCCGAGCACAGCGCCGCATGAGGGAAGGCTCCCGTTGGGAAGCACGCCCACCAGATAGGTGTGACCTCCAGTCGTATCATACAACTCGTCAAAAGGAGAATTAAGAGTATCGACCGGAGTGCCCGGCGCCGTCGGCAGACGAGCGTCGGTCTGGAAGAGAACGTGGCTCGCGTCAGCCGATACACCAGCGATAAACTGGCCAGCATAGAAGACGCGTTCTGCTTCTGATTCACCGAAAGCATAGTCATAGCTCGGCAGCAGAGGCCCAGTATCGGGAAACGCCGCCAACGAAGCTTCCCCACTGGGGATATCGATCCGAACCACATCGATCGCCTCGGGATCCTGATCCAGCGGACTGGCGTCAAACCCGGAGTCCACGAACGCAGCGGAGAAATCGCTGTCAAAGACCACGTTGGCAATTGCGTTGCTGTCTTTAGAGGCCCTGTAGCCATGTTCGTACGAGACCCCGACCGGTTCGCCCGCGCCCTCCGGCGGAGCGAGCGAGGTGTTCACCCATCCCGACGCCGTGCGCGTGCTCAACACCGACTGGAAGCTACCGGTCTGAGCGCCCGGCAGCGGCAGCTCGCTCAGGTACCAGACGTGTTCCCCGTCGGAGAAACCGTACACGTCGGGGATGTTGCTGTTGTCGCCCTTGATCATCGGGGTGACCAGCTCATAGGCGCGGCAGTCGGGGAGGTTCGCCGACGGACCGACACGCAGAACCGCATTCGGACAGGCTTCTTCAGCCGATGCGAGCGCTGGCGACACCAGCAGTCCCACGCTCGCCACGAGCGCCGTTAGCGCAAACACCGCGAGCATCGCCCTGACGGTCGACAGCACTCTGTGGATACTCGATCTACGAGCAATCATCTAGAAGTCTCCTCCTGGAAGAAGAGGAGACGGACGACCCGCTCCTCGATTGTGATGGCCTGACCCAGGCGCCTGACAGCGCACCGAGAAGCGCGGAACCGAAGCTGGACGACGAGCGCATCACGCCGCCTCCCGCCCCCCGAGCGCATGCGCGAGAATGCTCCGCGCGACCCGCTCACCCTTTTCCGTGAGACTCCACGCATTCGGCTCACCTTTCGCGTGACCCTCACCCGTATTGACGAGCAACCCAAGACGCTCCAAACGCGCCAGCAGCTTCGAGACCTGCCCCGCATCGTGGATCCCCGCGCGCTCCGCGACCACACGGTTACTCCCCCCCGGGAGCTCAGCGACACCTTCCAAGACCCTTGCGGTGCGATACGTCAAGCGCATCGAGACACCATCGAGCGGATCGCCAACTGCGCGCCCAGCCCCGGCCAACCCACCGTCAGCGCGCATGGACCCCACGGGCACCCGCCGCGCCTGCTCGCGGCGCGCCACCGCCACGCCCATATAGGGCAGCACGATCATCCCCATCAACTCACCCATCAGACGGGTGAGCGGCTTACGATCACCCCGCAACAAACGCCCATGCACGATCGCGAACGCCGCGCCGACGACACCCTCCGCCGTCAACGGCGTGCACCCCGCGCCACGCGCACCCTCTAGGCGGCCCTCGTCAACGACCGCCGCCAAGCCCGCGAGGATCTCCTCGCGACGCCCCAACACCTCCGCGCCGCCGCGCAACGTCTGCACCACGCACACACGCGCCAAAGCCGGCTCTCGGTCCAGGAACGAAAGGATCGCCCACAACCCCCCACGCACACGCTCACGCCACGCCAGGCCATCCAGGCCCGCCGCCGCGAGCTCACCCTCGATCAATGCGACCACGTCCTCCAGAACCGCGGCGAGGCACTCCTCACGATTCGAGAACAATTCATAGAACGTGCGGCGCGACACGCGCGCACGGCTCGTGATGTCCGCGACCGTGGTGCCCGCATAGCCGAGCTCGTCGACCGCGGACACCGCCGCCGCAAGCAACCGCGAGCGCTGGATCTCGACGATCTGCTCGTGAGAGGCACCCGGGCTCGGGGCGCGCATCGCCACCGCGCGGGCGGGCATCATGACACCTCCCTCGAGGCCAGATGAGACCCTCCCCCGCGTGCGGGGGAACCCGGGCGACGCGAACGCGGCGCTACCGGTCGGCTAGCTGCAAGCCGAGAAGCTGAAGAGAGAGAGAGAGAGAGAGAGATGCATCAGACCGCTGATGCATCTAGCAAGAACCCCACCACTGACGGCAGGCATCCCTCGCACGTTATTCCCTCTCGAAACCACGCTCAACCATCTCCCTCATGCGTTCTGACCCAGTCCCTCTTCCAAACCCGATCGCTGCAAGCGCTTGACGTCAACCACAAGACGGGATGACCCAAACCAGACCCTATGTTGCCCGGCGCTCCACCCACGTGGACACCGCGACGGCACTATATAACCACACCTGTGACGCGATGTCAAGCCCTTGGTTTGCGTCCCGTTTGCGGGGAGGGGTCGGAGTAGGGGATGGAGATGTCTACGAAAGCGATCGCGCCGAGGCTTGCCGACCGGCTCTGCTCGCTGGCCGAAGGCCAGTTGCAGACGCAGGTATCGCGCTCCGGCACGCTCGACGCCAGCGCACTGGGCGTCGTGAGCGCGTGCATAGCCGTCGCCGCGATCGTCCTCGGCGGCGCTCTTCGTACTCGCGATCGTTCTCGAGCTGGTAGGAGTACAATGAGATCTATGGAGCACGACGCCACCATCGACCGGCAGGTCGCCAGCCCCACCAATACGGACGAGCGGGAGCCTCCCCAGATCAGGTCGCTCACGGTGCCCGGCCTGGTGTCGGTCCCCCCCATGCCCACGTGGCTGCGCAGGCTCCTCCGGCGTACAGACACATCCACCTCGCACTAGTCCCGTCCTGCGACAGGGAACCGCCCAGGCGCCCGAGTCGCGACAGTCCCAAACACCGCGCGGCAATTCGCGCAGCTCATCGCAGCGCTCGGCGGTGCGGCGATCCTGCCAAACGATCGCCCGATGCAGCGGCTCCCCCGTAGCCGGGTCCCACCACAGACCGTCTCAAGGCGCCATCGCGGCGTTCGAGGACCATGTCGACCTCATGCCCGTCGCGGTCGCGAAAGTGGAATGCGCGCGGCGGATCGGGATCGGCGGCTCGCCTGGCGCACGAGCTATCGCCTGCGATCGTGCTTCTTCCTCGCCGGCGGGCCGTAGCGCTTGCGGGCCTGCCGCTCGCAGCCGGCGCGCTTGTTCTGCTTGCCCTTCCTGCACGCCTTCAGCGCTTTGGCGAGCTTCTGCGCCTTCGTCAGCGGCTTGGACTTGGCCGCCGTCGTCGTCGGTTCTTCTGCGGGGAACGCGATCGCCGGGGTCGCGATCAGCGGTACCGTCAGGGGCTGTACGATCGGGCTGGAGTACGGCGGCGTCGTAAACGTCTGGTCGGCGCCGTAGACCCTGCCTTCGCTGTTGATCGCCACGAACCGGTAGTGGTAGGTTGTGCCGGGGTCGAGATCCTGCAGGTTGACGCTCACGCCCACGGGTTCCACGGCATACCCCGCTTCCCCGTAGATGCTCGTGCCGTACGACGTGTCCGGCCCGAGTTCGAGCGCATACGACGTTTCGAGGCCCTGCGCTTCGATCGTTGCGGCGACCGTCGCGCTTGTCAGGGTGATGTTCGACGCGCCGCCGGTAGTGACCGCCGGGGGAGTCGCGGGCGCCGTCGTGAACGTCCCGTCCGGGCCGGTCACCGTGCCGGCCTGGTTGCTCGCCCTGAGCGCGTAATGGTAGGTCGTGCTCGGCGTGAGCCCGGTGAGCCCGATCGCCTCGACGTGCTCTTCCCCGAGACCAGAGCCGGCGTCGACGCTGTAAGTGTGCTCGCCGTAGTTGCTGGTTTCGCCGAACACGAATTCGTAGGTCGTTTCGCTGTTCTCGGGGTCGAGCACCACGGCGAGCGTCGCTTCGGTACGCGCGCTGGACACCAGCGACGCCGCACCGAGCACGGGGACGATCGCCTTGGTCGTGAGCGTTTCTTCAGCCCCGTAGGTGACACCCAGGCTGTTTTCCCCGACGAGCCGGTAGTAGTATGTTTTGTTCGGTTCGATGCCGGTGAGCGTGGCACTCACCGGCTTGACCGCGCTCGCTTCACCGGCGTCTTCGTGAGGCGTGGAGGATCCGTAGGACGGGCTCGGGCCGTATTCGAACCAGTAGTGCGTGTCAAGGCCGTTCGGTTCCAGCGACCCGTTCAACGTCGCGCTGGCGCCCAGGACATCCGTGGCCGGGGCGGTCGCCAAGCCTTCGACGTTACTCGGTGTCGTGAACGTCGTGTCAGCACCGGCATGAGTGCCGTTGGCGTTCCCCGCCACGAGGCGATAGTGATAGGTCGTCTCCTGCGCCAGACCGCTCAGTTCGGCACTGACCGGCACGGCGCTCGAACCGGAGCCGGGGGCAGCCGAGCACGGGGCCGTCTGCCCGTAGGACGTGCTCGTCCCGTATTCGAACTGGCAGCTCGTGACTTCCTCGCCGTCGGGATTCACGCCTCCTTCGAGAGTCGCGGTCACCCGCTTCACCTTGCCGGCGCCGGTGCTCACATCGGGAAGCAGCAGCCCCGACTTGAAGACCGCCACCCTCTCCGCTGCGTACTCGGACGCATACAGAGTTCCGGTGGTGTCGTTCACCGCGATCCCCAAAGAGCCGGAGATGCTCCCCGAACCGAATTCCTCGATGGGGCTCCCATACGGTTCCCCGAACGGACCGGACTCTTCGATCTCAGTGTACCTATCGAGGAACACGTCGTTGGTCGACTCGTTCACAGCGATCGCAGTGGGTTCAGAAGAGTTGTCCCACCCAGCAAGATACGTCCCGGTCGAACTGTACTTTCGAACATATTCTCGTTCTCCAGAATCGAGCCGGGCAACCACATAGACATTGCCGCTCGAGTCAACCGCGATCGCCCCCGATTCACTGATTTGGTGACCCGTGTCGAACTGACCCAGGAAGCTCCCGGTGTCGCTAAACCCGTACACGTTACCTTCGTTTTCGCTCACCCAAACGTTGCTCCCCTCGGTCGCAACCGACAGTTCACTCGAGAACGGCGGACCGACAATCTGCGACAGGTACTTACCGTTCGAGTCGAACACATCGATCGCATTGACTTTGGCGGCGTGTACGTGGTCGATGACCACGTACACGTCGCCTTTGGCGGCGTCCGTCGAGTTGTCGACCGCGACACCGCTCGGTCGGAACGACCCCGCCGGTGTTTCACTGCCATTGAACTGCGATATATAGGTACCTCCCGCGCTGAACTTCTCCACGCGTCCGTTGCCACGATCGACGACGTACACGTCGCCGCTTGAATCATCGACCGCCACCCCGGTGGACTCTGAGAACTGTCCGTTGCCCGATCCGGGTTCGCCGAACACCGAATTCGGGGTGTTTGAGTAGCCCACGAACGCTACGCCTTGCGCGACGGCCAGTACGAGCCCTGCCGCGAGCACAGCGAGCGTCGCGAGCGCGGTGAGCGTGAGCCTGCAGATCGTGTTGTGAGCGCTCATCGGTTGCCCCTCCCGTTCGGCGTGTCCTGTCGGCCGACACGGCCGGTACCCCCGTGCTCATGAGGAGCGCCCGCCCCGGCCGCTCGTGCCCTCCGGGCCCCCCGCGCCTTGCTCGCCTCCGCGCGGCACCCGGTGACCGTTATCGGGGTGGATCGGTTGATCGCGATCCCGTTCTGAGCGGTGAACGATGTCGGCATGCTCAGGGTGCTCTTGCAGAGGTTCGCGTTGGCCGCGAGCGCCGAATCGGGACCCTCCGGCAAGTACAGCTCGAACGAGTCGACCGGCACATCGGGGATCGTCGCGAACGTCGTGCTCGTGATCCCCGCCTTGCTGATGAACGTCGAACCCGTCAAATCGACCCGCACGCCATCGCCCTGCAAGACGATGATCAGGTCAGGGAACGCGCTTCCACCATGCGAGACGAAGTACACCGGGCCGCTGATCCCCACCGGCAGGATCGGCGTGCTCGCCCTCGCGATACCGATGATCGACGCCGAGGGGCAACTACCAGGGTTCCCTTCGAACGTCGCGGCGGGACACGCCTTCTGCAACGTCGTCAACCGCGAAGGTAACTGCTTGGGCAGTTCGACCCTGACCCTCGCGATGTTGGCCTCGGTCCCAAACGCTCCCTTGGGGAAGCTCAGCTTCGCGTCGATGCTCGTCCCGTCCGCACGCGAGGTCCGCCCGGAGACCGACACCTTGAATTCCGGTTTGAACCCGAGGTCCCCGCACCCGGTGACCTGGAACGGGGTCGAGAACGTCGCTGTGGAGCCCTGCAGGCTCGTCATCGACCCCGCGATCGACATCGGGCTGCAGTTCGTCGGGTTGAACACGAAATCGGGCCGGTCGATCAGCACGTTGACTTCCTTGACCTGCACCGGGATCCCATCAAGAATCGTCGGCAACGGATCGCTCGTGACCGTCAGCGCGGCTGTGGTCGAGTTCACGTTGATCGTGGCGCGCACGACGACGTTCCCGAGGTTGTACGGCCCCGCGATCGCCGGGACGACCATTGTCAGCCCGAACGGGGCGCCCTTGTATGGGCCCGTCAGGTACACCGGGTTCGGCGGCTGACCCGGTATCGGCAGAAACAACGGCGCCGCACCAGAACCCGACGCGACCGTCACATGACCGATCTGCGACGCCGCAGAGCACGTACCTTCAGAAGCCTGCGGTTCCGGGCACAACGGGACACTCGCCAAGGAACCCAGCAACCCGGGGGGGCTGGTGACTTGCACGTGGTTGACCTGCTCGTCGGCGTCCGGGCGCGAGAACGTCACCGAGAGCGGGCTGAAGCTGCCAGCCTGGATGTTCGTCGTGCCGGCCGTGAATGACGGTTCGAACGGCTGCGGGAACGGACACGCAGACCCTTCCCCATCGAAGCTCACATCGAACGTACTCGACGGGGTAGCGTCACCGGTGCCGCCCGGCCCCGCGGACCACGGCGTCAGATCGATGGTGGTAGTCGCCGGACCGCACTGGCCGGGGTTCACGAACACTGCCCGGGGGCCACCGTAGAAGTGCAGGATGAAATCACTGAACGGCAACTCCGGGTTATGCGCGAACGTCGCGGTCAACTGGCCCGTCACCGGGTTCGCGAACACCGTGGACTTCAACTTGACCAACAACCCATCGCCGCGGATCACGAAGAACACCGCGTACGTATCGCCCGAGTGGTCCGCGCTCAGGAACACCTGGCCCAGCAGCGCGTTCGGCAACAGCGGCGTGAGGACTTCGACCGTGCCGACCTGCGAGGCGTTGGGGCACTCCACTTCGTGATCGGAGAACACATTCGATTCAGCGTTCGTCAACCCGATCTCGTTGCCCGGGCTACCCGGCGGTTCAGACGCATCATCCGTGCACGCTTGCAACCCGTCCGCGGCGCCGGGCGAGATCGCCAAGCCCTGCGGCAGCGTCGCGACGGCGTTCTCGAGCGCCGGGGACGCCAGATCCTCCGGAGCGGTACTCTGCGGGACGTGCAGATGAATCGAATACCCGGACGGGGAATCCGCCTTCGTCGTATCCGGTGTCACCGTCAGCGACGGATTGAACCGTAACTTGTCGCAGCCCGTGATCCCATCTGGGTACATCGGCGTGGTATCCGTCACCCAGTTCGGGGCGCTCAGATCGGGCCTGCCGTCTTCAGGATCGAACGGGCCCGGATTGAGCCAGCTATCGCCGATGAACGTCGCGTTCAGCGGGCCGCTGCACTTCGTCGGGTTCGTCAGGTACGCCGTCAACGGTGCGCTATCGGTCGCCCCGTTGGGGTGACGAACAAAGCAGGTGCAGGGAGTTCCGTTTTCCGGTAGGAAGCGTTCCGGGTCGTGGCGCGGGTCCGCGGGCACCCCCCACAACGTGAGCGTCAGACCATCGAACGCCAACACCTGCGAGATATTCGTCGTCTGCGCCGTCAGCCCATAATCCCCGTCGGTGCGCGCCGTCACGATGATCGGCTGCACCACCGTTACGACTGGAAACGCGAGCTCAGCCGTGCCACCATCGGAGGGAACCATGTTGTACACGGGCGAGACGCTCCCTTCAAAATCGTCATATTCATCAAGGGGAGAACCAGGAACATCGAAATACAACCTCACGACGCCGACCTGAGAGCTCGTCGGACAGCCGGGCCCGTTTTCTGTGAGATCGTACATCGGGCATTGCGGGACCGACACGATACTGCCCGACACACCCGTGGGCAGGTTCGCGCTGATGTCCTTCACGTACAGTTCACTCGCCATCGGGTGCTCGTACGGCAGACCGGGCCTTTCCTGGGATTCGAGGTTCAACTTGAAGCTCGTCGTCATGTCAAAGGGATGCGAGCCGGCCTGGGTGTCCAGATCGTTCGGGTTCGCCGCGAGCGGGTCGCTCGGATCTGCGGAATTGCTGACGGTGACCGACGTAGCGTTCGCCCCAGAGCTCACGAAGCCGAACGAGGCCGACGCGGGCGACGCCGCCCCCAACACCATCGCGACCGATACCAGCAGCGCGCAACCCAGCCGCACGCGATCAAATGAGCACGCCATCATCGCCTCCCTCCGCCGTCGCCGTTTCGCCTGCGCTTCGCGCCCTTGCCATGCTTTCCAGCTCTGGCCTTCTGCTTGTGTTTCTTGGGTTTGGGCCGCTTCGCCTTCGCGACCGGGACGGCCGCGGGCTGAGGCGGGTTGCCCAGGCCGACGAACGTCGCGCTCGCCGGCGCGCCGAACACCGGCGCCGGAGTCTGCGGACCCTGACACTGCCCGCTGTCACAGCCACTCGACGGCGGCGTGTACGGAAACCCGCCATCGACACGCGCATCATAGACCTCCATCGAGTTCTCGATGTCCTGCGGCGCCAGATGATCGGTCGTCCTGATGAACACATCGCTGCCGTCGCTGCTCGCACCGACGAAACTCGAACCGACCGTCCCCTGCCCCGAGGAGATCAGATAGATACGACCATTCTCCCACTCGTACACATCATCGAGGCCATTCGTGTCCTGCGGCACCAGAGCATTGGACGTCGTGAAGAACACACGCGAGCCATCTGACGATATCTCGCTCCCCGAGTAATGCGGCATACCATCGTTATCGAAGAACCCGGGCGTGTAGAGTTCGGTGCCGCCCGTCGGCGGCGCTCCGCTCGGGTTACACGACACGCACGTTATCGAACCGGTCCCAGCGTCATAAACATACGCCTCATCCCCGCCGTAGTTATCGTATCCAACAAGGTTGGCCGCGTCCAGGAACAGGAGCCTCGAACCGTCGGGAGTAGCAACCGCGGCAAGGTTTCTATTATCGCCTGCTTCTATTTCGGGGTAGAAGCCTTCGCCGACGACCAACCTGCTGGCGCCATCTTCCCAAAGATAGAGGCCACCATTGAGCGCGTAGTATACACGAGAGCCATCGGCCGACGAAGCGACGAACGCTCCTTCTTGGCTGATCGTCGTCGTTTGACCGCTGGCGACATCATACTCAAAGACTCCCCCATATCCTATTAGGTGAGTCTCTTCCGCTGCCCCGTCCGTGAAGATCTTGGAGCCATCAGCACTCCTGCCAGCGTAGAATGATCCCACCAGGGGGACGGTCCTCGCATCGGTACTCGAATCGTTTTCACGCAGGTACAGTTCTTCACAAGGCGTCCCGAAGACGACGTTCGACCCATCCGGCGAGACCGCGCCTTCGACGTAGTTGGGGTAATCGTCTGCGCTTACCGCTCCATTGCCGAGCACGGCGCCGCATGGAGGCAGGCTCCCGTTGGGAAGCACGCCCACCAGATAGGTGTGACCCCCAGTCCGATCATACAACTCGTCGAAAAAAGAATCAAGCGTATCGACCGGAGTGCCCGGCGCCGTCGGCAGACGAGCGCTAGTCTGGAAGAGAACATGACTCGCGTCAGCCGATACACCAGCGATGAACTGGCCAGCCTCGGCGACGCGTTCTTTTTCTTCTTCACCGAAATCATAGTCATAGCTCGGCAGCAGAGGCCCAGTATCGGGAAGCGCCGCCAACGAAGCTTCCCCACTGGGGATATCGATCCGAACCACATCGATCGCCTCGGGATCCTGATCCAACGGACTGGCGTCAAACCCGGAGTCCA
The DNA here is from genome assembly GCA_963701215.1 of uncultured Solirubrobacterales bacterium. Classification (GTDB taxonomy): domain Bacteria; phylum Actinomycetota; class Thermoleophilia; order Solirubrobacterales; family Solirubrobacteraceae; genus Palsa-744. Next base: position 477,055 of record OY969580.1, on the reverse strand, counting down.
CGAACGCAGCGGAGAAATCGCTGTCAAAGACCACGTTGGCAATTGCGTTGCTGTCGTTAGAGGCCCTGATGGCTTCGCCGTCCGAGACCCCGACCGGTTCGCCCGAGCCATCCGGCGGAGCGAGCGCGGTATTCACCCATCCCGACGCCGTGCGCGTGCTAAGCACCGACTCAGCGCCACCGGTCTGGGCGCCCGGCAGCGGCAGCCCGCTCAGATACCAGACGTGTTCCCCGTCAGAGAAGCCATACACGTCGGGGATATTGCTGTTGTCGCCCTTGATCATCGGGGTGACCAGCTCATAGGCGCGGCAGTCGGGGAGATTCGCCGACGGACCGACACGCAGAACCGCATTCGGACAGGCTTCTTCAGCCGATGCGAGCGCTGGCGACACCAGCAGTCCCACGCTCGTCACGAGCGCCGTTAGCGCAAACACCGCGAGCATCGCCCTGACGGTCGACAGCACTCTGTGGATACTCGATCTACGAGCAATCATCTAGAAGTCTCCTCCTGGAAGAAGAGGAGACGGACGACCCGCTCCTCGATTGTGATGGCCTGACCCAGGCGCCTGACAGCGCACCGAGAAGCGCGGAACCGAAGCTGGACGACGAGCGCATCACGCCGCCTCCCGCCCCCCGAGCGCATGCGCGAGAATGCTCCGCGCGACCCGCTCACCCTTTTCCGTGAGACTCCACGCATTCGGCTCACCTTTCGCGTGACCCTCACCCGTATTGACGAGCAACCCAAGACGCTCCAAACGCGCCAGCAGCTTCGAGACCTGCCCCGCATCGTGGATCCCCGCGCGCTCCGCGACCACACGGTTACTCCCCCCCGGGAGCTCAGCGACACCTTCCAAGACCCTTGCGGTGCGATACGTCAAGCGCATCGAGACACCATCGAGCGGATCGCCAACTGCGCGCCCAGCCCCGGCCAACCCACCGTCAGCGCGCATGGACCCCACGGGCACCCGCCGCGCCTGCTCACGCCGCGCCGCCGCCGCCCCCAGATACGGCAGCACGATCATCCCCATCAACTCACCCAACAAACCCGTCAACGGCTCACGCTCACCCCGCAACAAACGCCCGTGCACGATCGTGAACGCCGCGCCTACGATACCCTCCGCCGTCAACGGGCTACAACCCCCGCCACGCGCACCCCCATGGCGACCCTCGTCAACGACCGCCGCCAAGCCCGCGAGGATCTCCTCGCGACGCCCCAACACCTCCACGCCGCCGCGCAACATCTGCACCACACACACACGCGCAAGCGCCGGCTCGCGATCCAAAAACGACAGGATCGCCCACAACCCCCCACGCACCCGCTCACGCCACGCCAGACCATCCAGACCCCCCGCCGCGACCTCACCCCGGATCAACGCAACCACATCATCCAGCACCGCCGCGAGACACTCCTCGCGATTCGCGAACAACTCATAGAACGTACGACGCGACACACGCGCACGACTAGTCACATCCGAGACCGTCGTATCCGTATAGCCGAGCTCATCGACCGCTACGACCGCCGCCGCGAGCAACCGCGAACGCTGAATCTCCACGAGCTGCTCACGCGGGACACTCGTACCCGGCACAGGCTCCGCCACCCCAACTCCGGACCGCCGCGCGCCCCTACGCGCCATTGCCTGCGTCGGCATCACGCCACCCCCCACGCACGGTGTGTCCCAGCTACGCCGCCAGTCGTAGCCCATAGACACTCATACGAGGCTCGCCGCAGGCACGTCCTACGGTGACCGGGGTTTCGGTCCTGCTCTAGATACCGCTGGTCTCGAACGGCCCCGGCTTTTGTTGCCGTACGTTGTGCACAGCCTGAGGCCGAGTACGACCCTCCCCGCGCGGAGGAAATCCGGTGGCCCGCGAAGGCCGGCCGGCCGAGGCTTCTACGAGCTAGCCGAGAAACCGAAGAGAGAGAGAGAGAGAGAGAGATGCATCAGACCGCTGATGCATCTAGCAAGAACCCCACCACCGCCGGCAGGCATCCCTCGCACGTTTTTCCCTCTCGAAAGCACGCTAACCAATCTCCCTCATAACCGACGTGACCCCAGTCCCTCTCTCTGACCAAGCACCCTGCCAGCGCTGTCGAAGTCAACCAAGATGGGCTGACCCAAACCAGACTCTATGTTTGCCCAGCTCCACCACCGGTGGACACCAGACAAACGCTATATAACCACACCTGCAACACATTGTCAAGCCCCCCACCGAGACCGGTCGCTGCGCAAGCCCCGGGGACGCCGCGCGAACGCCGTAGCGGCCGGAGGCCGCCATCAAAATCTCGCCCGTCAGCCGAGCGCCCCCGTGCGCATTGCTGCCACTCGTGGACGCCTCAGCCCTGTCCGGGCAGTGCGAGCGGCTCGATCTGCTCCTCTCGGGTGACCGCGAGCACGTGAGGGTCTGCGGTGGCGATGCGGTCGCCCGGCTTGGCCGAGGCGATCAGCACGGCGTCAGCGAGCGAGATCGGCCGGGAGGAGCGGTGGTAGTAATTGGCGCGGATCTCGGCGGCTCGCCGCGCGATCTCGGTGTCGAGCGCGATGGCGGTGAGCGGGCCCTCCAGCAGCGGCTCGAGGATCTCCATCGCGCGCGCGATGGGCAGGCGGTAAAGGCGCTGGGAGACGTCGAGCGTCTCGGCCAGGTTCGCGCTCGCCACGGCCGCGTCCCCCTCGCGCAGGATCGCGCGGACCCGTGGCGTGGCCGGCCCCCCGACCATGAACGCGATCAGCGCATACGCGTCGAGCAGGGTCACGGATCGCGCCGGGCTGCGGCGATCCGCTCATCCTCGCGCGCGCCACGGCGCAGCCGCTCGATGTCGAGCCCGGCCAGCTCCTCGGCGAACACGCCCTCAGCCGCGGCGATCGGATCGTCCGGCGCGGGTTCGAGCACGATCCGATGCCCCTCATCCTGGAGCGCGACCGTCGACGTCCCCCACCGATGCCTGATCGGAGCCGGGATCGATATCTGGCCCCCCTTCGATATCCTCATGCGAGTCTTCATGCGCATGAAGCATAGCATGTCAGCCGGTATCACAAACTCCAAGTTCCGTGAGATGGCGCTGTGCGCCCCCCGCGTCGATCAGCCGGTCGTGCGCGGGCAGCACGAAGCGAAACCAGAAGCGCAGGTAGGGGTCGACGATGCGGTAGAAGCTCTGCCTGGAGCGCTCGGGGTTGGTGACGGTGACGGGAACCGTGCGCTCCACGAGCTTAGTTCTTTCCGATGCCTCGTTTTCGAAATCGTCGGTCGCCGGGAGGTCCCCGGCTGTAGAATCGGCGGTGTGTCCACGCTGGTCTCGCCGCCCGAGTTGCACCGCCTCTCAATCGAGGAATACCACCGCCTGGTGCGGTGCGGGGGGTTCGACGAGGACGCGCGCGTCGAGCTCATTGAGGGCCTCATCCTCGACATGAGCCCAAAAACTCCCGCACACGAGAATGCCGTACGTTGGCTGATGGAGTGGATCACGGACCACGTGGATCGCTCGCGCCATCAACTGATGGTCTGCGGAACGCTGACGATCGGCTCCTCAGAGCCCGAGCCCGACCTCGCGATCATCGAACGGTCCGAGCCGCGGCTCGAGCACCCGGCGGGAGCGCTGCTCGTGATCGAGGTCGCCCTCTCCTCTGCAGACCGCGACCTGCGCGTGAAGCCCGCCCTGTACGCGCGCGCGGTCGAGGAGTACTGGGTGGTCGATCTCCAGGCGCGGCGCGTGGTCGTCCATCGCGACCGGGCGGAGAGCGCCTACCGCAAGATCGGCATGATCATGGCGGGAGACGACGTGAGCGCCCGCTCGGTAAACGTGGGCCAACTGCCCACCGGCGACCTCTTCGCCGCCGCATTCGCCGAGGGCCTCGGGTAGCCGGCCTCCCGGCCGTCTGCCTGCCACCCGACAGCTGCAGCACGAGCTGGTCCACATCGCCGCGGCGACCTATCATCCGGTCAAGCGGGACGGGCGCATCGGAGGGAAATAGATCGCGACTGGGGACCCGCATCTATGACGATTATGTCATCACCCCATGACGTTTACGTCATGCAGAGGTGCGCCACGCCTGGTCAGCACTCTACCCGGCTGGGTGGCGACGGCCCACGTGAGTCCCGGCGACTATCGCCTCCGACCGCGCTTCTTCCTCGCCGGCGGGCCGTAGCGCTTGCGGGCCTGCTGCTTGCAGCCGGCGCGCTTGTTCTGCTTGCCCTTCCTGCACGCCTGCAGTGCTTTGGCGAGCTTCTGCGCCTTCGTCAGCGGCTTGGACTTGGCCGCCGTCGTCGTCGGTTCTTCTGCGGGGAACGCGATCGCCGGGGTCGCGATCAGCGGTACCGTCAGGGGCTGTACGATCGGGCTGGAGTACGGCGGCGTCGTAAACGTCTGGTCGGCGCCGTAGACCCTGCCTTCGCTGTTGATCGCCACGAACCGGTAGTGGTAGGTCGTGCCGGGGTCGAGATCCTGCAGTTCGACGCTCACGCCCACGGGTTCCACGGCATACCCCGCTTCCCCGTAGATGCTCGTGCCGTACGACGTGTCCGGCCCGAGTTCGAGCGCATACGACGTTTCGAGGCCCTGCGCTTCGATCGTTGCGGCGACCGTCGCGCTTGTCAGGGTGATGTTCGACGCGCCGCCGGTAGTGACCGCCGGGGGAGTCGCGGGCGCCGTCGTGAACGTCCCGTCCGGGCCGGTCACCGTGCCGGCCTGGTTGCTCGCCCTGAGCGCGTAATGGTAGGTCGTGCTCGGCGTGAGCCCGGTGAGCCCGATCGCCTCGACGTGCTCTTCCCCGAGACCGGAACCGGCGTCGACGCTGTAGCTGTGCTCGCCGTAGTTGCTGGTTTCGCCGAACACGAATTCGTAGGTCGTTTCGCTGTTCTCGGGGTCGAGTATCGCGGTGAGCGTCGCTTCGGTACGCGCGCTGGACAGCAGCGACGCCGCACCGACCACAGGAGCGATCGCTTCGGTGGCGACCGTCCTGTCGGCCCCGTAACGCGTCGCGCTGGCGTTCGTGGCCGCCACACGGTAGTGGTAGGTGGTGTTCGGTTCAAGACCCGCGATCTGCGCGCTTACGCTCACGGGGCTCGAGCCGCCGCCGGGCGCCGGCGAGCACGGCACGCTCTGACCGTATTCAGTGGTCTTCCCGTATTCGAACTCGCAGTCGGTGACCGGTTCGCCGCTGGGATTGACGGTGCCTTCGACCTTCACGCTCGTCGCCTGCGCTTCACTCGCCGCTTCGGTCGTCGCATCGGGGAGCACCACCGCCTTGAAGACCGCGACCTTATCCAGTCCGCCCTGCGTCACGTAGAGGGTATCGGTCGTATCGTTCACTGCGATCCCGTACGAGCTCTGGATGTTGCCCGCACCGAAATCCAGCAGGGATTCCCCATACGGTTCACCGAATCGTCCGAACTGTTCAATGAGCCCATTACGTTTCGTGGCGACAAACACGTCGTTGGACGATTTGTTCACGGCGATAGTTATGACTTCGGAGAAGCTGTCCCATGTAGCGAGATGCGTTCCGGTCGAGGTGAACTTTACGACACCTTCCGGGTTATCGTCATACACCACATAGACGTTGCCGTCCGAATCGACTGCTAGACCTCCACTGAAGCCTGGGTAACCCGTGTTGAAGTGGCTCAGGAAGCTCCCCGTGTCGCTGAACTCATCCACACCGCCTTCGTTTTCGGCCACCCAAACGTTCCCCGACCCGTCGACCGCGACCCCATCCACTTCGTCGGCAAAGGTGGACGGCGTGCCAACGAGCTGCGACAGGTACTTGCCGCTCGAGTCGAACACATCGATCACATTGTGACCACGATCGACCACATACACGTCGCCTTTGGCCGCATCCGTGGAGTTATCCACCGCTACGCCTATCGGAATGGAGAGCGAGCCCGCCGGTGTTTCACTGCCATTGAACTGGGATAGATAGGCGCCTTCCGCGCTGAACTCCTCCACACGACCGTTTTCATCATCTGTGACATAGACGTCGCCGCTCGAATCGTCGACCGCCACCCCGATGGGAAAGGAGAATTGTCCGTTGCCCGAGCCGGGTTCGCCGAACTCCGAGCTCGGGGTGTTCAGGTAGCCCAGCAACGCGCTGCTGGGCGCCGCCGCGACTCCCAGCCCGACGCTCGTCACGCCGAGCGTCGCGAGCGCGGTGAGCGTGAGCCCGCGGATCGTGCTGTGAGCGCTCATCGGTCGCCCGTCGCGCGAACCACGAGCGTCCCCAGGTTGTACGGCCCGGCGATCGCGGGAACAACGAACATCAGGCCGAACGGGGCGCCCCTGTACGGGCCGGTGACATACACCATCATCGCCGAGCCCCAGCCACCGCAAGCACAGGGGGCGCGGACGACGCTCGCGCCGCCCCGCGCCCCGCCACGCCGCCGCTCACGGAGCCGTCACCGCCCAGACTCCGTAAGCTTCCACTTCGCCGTTTTCAGCCGATTCGGCGAGGATGAAAGATCCTGCCCTGCTATAACCCTGGAAACCACCTCCACCATCCGCGGGGACGCCCCAGTATAGGTGTGATTCGCTTCCCACTACATGTTCATAGATTGTGAATATGCAGAGCACACCAGGTGGCGCCTTGGGGACGGAATTGAGATTTGCCGGGTTATAGGCACAACCAGCGGGAACCGCTGTGCCGTGGTTAGATTGTGTATATGCCTCTTTTTCAGTCTGTTCTTGAGTGAAAAGGAAGGCCCCATCTTCTTCCTTGCCTTCCGACAGGGGGATCGTGAAGGATATCGGAGCTCGAGTTGAAGCAGCGTTAGCCCCATCGGCCGCACGCAGCGACCAGGTCCCCGTCTCCGTTTCTCCCGAGGGGAGCGTCTTGGTGAAGCCGGATTTGCCTTCCGGGCCGGTTTTGCCTTCGGGGCCTTCTTTTCCTTCTTTACCTTCGGTGCCCGTTCCGTTCGTGCCGTTCGTACCGGCCGGGCCCGTCGCACCCGTGGCTCCGGTTGCACCGGTTGCACCGGTAGCACCCGTCGCACCCTTGGGGCCAGGGGGACCCTTGACGACCTTGGTGGTTGATTTCTTCTTCGACTTGGCCACGATCGCGACCGCGGAGCTCGACTCGGTCGAGGCCGTGGCTTTCCAGCCGGAGCGCGACCCGCCGGACCCGCCGTTCGCGGCGAACGCGCCGCCGGTGACCGCGAAGATCAGGGCCACAAAGGCCAAGACCGTCGCAGGACTCAGATGTCTGCGTATTGCTGAGAGCATTGCTATCTCTCCTCCTTGCTGTGATCAGAGGAATGGCCCCCGGTCATGTGACAAAGACATAACTTCCTCACCACACGGACTCAGACGCTAGGCGCCGGGCTCACCCTTGGTTGGACACACGTCATCGCTTCTTCTTGTGCTTCTTGCCTGTGGTTTTCGCTTTACCGTGCTTCTTGGACTTTGAGCCCTTCTTCTTTGCCGGTGTTTTCTTGACGATCACGCTCCCCGTTTCCGCGGGGAAGGAGATCGAGGGGACGCCCAGCAACGGCACGACCGGCGGCTCCACGATCGGGCTGGAGTAAGGTGGTGTCGTGAACGTCTGGTCGGCGCCGTAGACCCTGCCTTCGCTGTTGATCGCCACGAACCTGTAGTGGTAGGTCGTGCCGGGGTCGAGATCCTGCAGTTCGACGCTCACACCCACAGGTTCCACGGCATACCCCGCTTCCCCGTAGATACTCGTGCCGTACGAGGTGTCCGACCCGAGTTCGAGCGCATACGACGTTTCAAGGCCCTGCGCTTCGATCGTCGCGGCGACTGTCGCGCTCGTCAGGGTGATGTTCGACGCGCCGCCAGTCGTGACCGCCGGCGGGCTTGCCGGCGCCGTCGTGAACGTCTGATCCGGGCCGGTCACCGTGCCGGCCTGGTTGCTCGCCCTGAGCGCGTAGTGGTAGGTCGTGCTCGGCGTGAGCCCGGTGAGCCCGATCGCCTCGACGTGCTCTTCTGCGAGACCGGAGCCGGCGTCGACGCTGTAGGTGTGCTCGCCGTAGCTGCTGGTTTCCCCGAACACGAATTCGTAGGTCGTTTCGCTGTTCTCGGGGTTGAGCACCGCGGCGAGCGTCGCTTCGGTACGCGCGCTGGATACCAGCGACGTCGCACCGAGCACGGGGACGATCGCGTTGGTCGTGAGTGTATCTTCAGCTCCGTAGGTGAAACCCAGGCTGTTTTCCCCGACGAGCCGGTAGTGGTATATTCTGTTCGGTTCGATGCCGGTGAGCGTGGCGCTCACGAGCTTGACCGCGCTCGCTTCGCCGGCGTCTTCGTGAGGCGTCGAGGACCCGTAGGACGGGCTCGGGCCGTATTCGAACCAGTAGTGCGTGTCGAGGCCGTTCGGTTCCAGCGAGCCGTTCAACGTAGCGCTGGTGCCCAGGACTCCCGTGGCCGGAGCGGTCGACAGGCCTTCAACGATGCTCGATGTCGTGAACGTCGCGTCAGCGCCGGCATGAGTGCCGTTGGCGTTCTCTGCCACGAGGCGATAGTGATAGGTCGTATCCTGCGCCAGACCGCTCAGTTCGGCGCTGACCGGCACAGGGCTCGAACCGGAGCCGGGGGCAGCCGAGCACGGGGCCGTCTGCCCGTAGGACGTGCTCGTCCCGTATTCGAACTGGCAGCTCGTGACTTCCTCGCCGTCGGGATTCACGCCTCCTTCGAGAGTCGCGGTCACCCGCTTCACTTTGTCGGCGCCGGTGCTCACATCGGGAAGCAGCAGTCCCGACTTGAAGACAGCCACCCTCTGCGCTCCGCCGTACTCGTACACGGACGCATACAGAGTGCCGGTGGTGTCGTTCACCGTGATCCCCAAAGAGCCGGAGATGCTCCCCGAACCGAATTCCTCGATGGGGCTCCCATACGGTTCCCCGAACGGACCAGACTCTTCGATCTCAGTGCCCCTATCGAGGAACACGTCGTTGGTCGACTCATTCACGGCGAGCGCAGTGGGTTCAGAAGGGCTGTGCCACCCGGCAAGATACGTCCCGGTCGAACTGTACTTTCGAACAGATTCTTGTTCTCCAGAAAGAACATAGACATTGCTGCTCGAGTCAACCGCGATCGCCCCCGACGCCCTGGTTTGGTGACCCGTGTCGAACTGGCCCAGGAAGCTCCCGGTGTCGCTGAACCCGTACACGTCGCCGTTGGCTTCGCTCACCCAAACGTTGCTCCCCTCGGCCGCAACGGACAGGTAAGACCCGAACGGCGGACCGACTATCTGCGACAGGTACTTACCGTTCGAACCAAACACGTCGATCACATTGTGACCTTCACCGACCACGTACACGTCGCCTTTGGCGGCGTCCGTCGAGTTGTCAACCGCGACACCATTCGGTCGGAACGACCCCGCCGGTGTTTCACTGCCATTGAACTGCGATATATAGGCGCCTTCCGCGCTGAACTTCTCCACGCGCCCGTTGAACCTATCTGCAACATAGACGTCGCCGCTCGAATCGTCTACCGCCACCCCGTGGGGGAATGAGAACTGTCCGTTGCCCGACCCGGGTTCGCCGAACACCGAATTCGGGGTGTTCGAGTAGCCCACGAACGCTGCGCCCGGCGCGACGGCCAGCACGAGACCCGCCGCGAGCACAGCGAACGTCGCGAGCGCGGTGAGCGTGAGCCCGCGGATCGTGTCGTGAGCGCTCATCGGTTGCCCCTCCCATTCGGCGTGTCCCGTCGGCTAAACCGGTCGGCCCGCCCGGCGCCCCGGTGCTCACGAGGAGCGCCCGCACCGGCCACTCGCGCCCTCCGCGCCCCCCTCGCCCTGACTGCCGTCTTGGCCTTCGGACACCCCGTGACCGCGATCGGCGTAGACTGGTGGAGCACCATGCCGTTCTGCGCAGTGAACGTCGTCGGCATCACCAGGGCGCTCTTGCAGAGATCCCCGCCCGCCGCGAGCGCCGAATCGGGGCCCTGCGGCAGATACAGCTCGAACGAGTCGACCGGCACATCGGGGATCGTCTTGAACGTGCTGCTCGTGATCCCCGACTTGCTGATGAACGTCGCCGCGGTCAGATCGACGCGGACACCATCCCCTTGCAGGACGATCACGAGGCTCGGGAACGCTTCCCCGCCGTGCGAGACGAAGTACACCGGGCCGCTCAACCCGACCGGCAGCGCCGGCGTGCTCGCCTTCACAATCCCGATATCAGACGCCGCGGGGCAACTCGACGCGTCCGCTTCGAAGACCGCCGCGGGGCACGCCTTCTGCAGCGTCGTCAACCTTGAGGGGAGCTTCTTGGGGAGTTCCACCTTGACCTGCGCGATGTTCGCCTCGGTACCCAGCGACCCACTGGGGTAGCTCAGCTTCGCGTCGATGCTCGCACCCTCCGCGCGGGAGGTGCGCCCCGAGGTCGAGACGCTGAACCGGGGTTTGAACGCGAGATCCCCACACCCCGTGACCTGAAACGGAGCGGAGAACATCGCGGTCGACCCCTGGCGGCTGGTCATCGAACCCCCGATCGACAACGGACTGCAATTCGTCGGGTTGAAGATGAAGTGTTCACGGTCAATCACGACGTTGACCACCTTGACCTGCACCGGGATCCCATCGATGATCGTCGGCAGCGGGTCGCTCGTGACCGTCAGCTGCGCCGTTGTCGGGTTGACGTTGACCGTCGCGCGGACCACGACCGTGCCGAGGTTGTACGGTCCGGCGATCGCGGGGACGACGAACGTTAGGCCGAACGGGGCGCCCTTATACGGGCCGGTCACATATACGGGGTTCGGCGGCTGCCCGGGGATCGGGAGATACAACGGGGCGGCACCGGAGCCGACACCGACGATCGTGTGTCCGATCTCAGAGGACGCTGGGCAGTCGCCTTGCGATGCCTGTGGTTCGGGGCACAGCGTGACGTTCGCTAGGGTCCCCAGCAGCCCCGGGGGTGCCGTGACCTGTACGTGATCGGCAATCTGGTCTTCATCGGGCCTGGTGAACGTTGTGCTGAACGGGCTGAACCCGCCCGCCTGGATACTGGACGTGCCCGCCGTGAACGACGGCGCGAACGGCTGCGGCGAGGGACATGGCGCTCCTTCCCCGTCAAAGCTCACGTCGAACGTACTCGACGGCGTCGCGTCGCCGATGCCACCGGGGCCGGCCGCCCACGGCGTCAGATCGGTCGTGGTAGTCGCCGGCCCGCACTCCTGCGGGTTCACGAACACCGCCCGTGGGCCACCGTAGAAGTGCACGATGAAATCGCTGAACGGCAGCTCCGGGTTATGCGCGAACGTGGCGGTCAACTGGCCCGTCACCGGGTTCGCGAACACCGTCGACTTCAACTTCACCAGCAGCCCATCCCCGCGGATCACGAAGAACACCGCGTACGTATCCCCCGAGTGATCCGCACTCAAGAACACCTGCCCCACCAGCGCATTCGGCAACAACGGCGTGAGCACTTCGACCGTCCCGACCTGCGAAGCGCTCGGGCACTCCACTTCGTGATCGGAGAACGTGTTCGTTTCGGCGTTCGTCAACCCGATCTCGTTCCCCGGGCTACCCGGCGGTTCAGAGGCATCATCCGTACACGCCTGCAACCCATCCGCCGCACCAGGCGAGATCGCCAACCCCTGCGGCAGCGTCGCAACAGCATTCTCGAGCGCCGGGGACGCCAGATCCCCCGGGGCGATACTCTGCGGGACATGCAGATGAATCGAATACCCCGTGGGGGAATCCGCCTTCGTCGTATCCGGCGTCACCGCCAGCGACGGGTTGAACCGCAGCTTATCGCAACCCGTGATCCCATCCGGATACATCGGCGTGCTATCCGTCACCCAATGCGGAGCACTCAGATCAGGCCGGCCGTCTTCCGGGTCGAACACGCCCGGTTCAAGCCAGCTATCACCAATGAACGTCGCATCCAACGGGCCGCTGCACCTCGTCGGATTCGTCAAATACGCCGACAACGGCGCACTATCCGTCGCACCATTGGGGTGACGGGCAAAGCAGAAACAGGGAGTACCGTTTTCCGGTAGGAAGCGTTCGGGGTCGTGGCGCGGGTCCGCGGGCACCCCCCACAACGTGAGCGTCAGACCATCGAACGGCAACACCTGCGAGATATTGGTCGTCTGCGCCGTCAGCCCATAGTCCCCGTCGGTACGTGCCGTCACGATGATCGGCTGCACCACCGTTATGACTGGAAACGCGAGCTCGGCCGTGCCACCGTCGGAGGGGACCATGTTGTACACGGGCGAGACGCTCCCTTCAAAATCGTCATATTCACCTAAAGGAACATCGAAATCCAGCCTCGCGACGCCGACCTGAGAGCTTGTCGGACAACCGGGCCCGCCCTCTGTGAGATCGTACATCGGGCATTGCGGGACCGACACGATGCTGCCCGACACACCCGTGGGCAGGTTCGCGCTGATGTCCTTCACGTACAGTTCGTTCGCCATCGGGTGCTCGTCCGGCATAATGGGCCTTTCCTGGGATTCGAGGTTCAACTTGAAGCTCGTCGTCATGTCAAAGGGATGCGAGCCGGCCTGCGTGTCGAGATCGTTGGGGTTTGCCACCAGCGGGTCGCTCGGATCCGCAGAGTTGCTGACGGTGACCGACGTGGCGTTCGCTCCAGAGCTCACGAAACCGAACGAGGCCGACGCGGGCGACGCCGCCGCCAACACGATCGCGACCGATACCAGCAGCGCGCAACCCAGCCGCACGCGATCAAATGAGCACGCCATCATCGCCTCCCTCCACCCGTTTTGCCGTTTCGCTTGCTCTTCGCGCCTCTGCCACGCTTCCCAGGTCTGGCCTTCTGCTTGTGCTTCTTGGGCTTGGGGCGCTTCGCCTTCGCGACGGGCACGGCCGCGGGCTGAGGCGGGTTGCCCAGGCCGACGAACGTCGCGCTCGCGGGCGCGCCGAACACCGGCGCCGGAGTCTGCGGACCCTGACACTGCCCGCTGTCACAACCACTCGACGGCGGCGTATACGGGAACCCACCATCGACACGCGCATCGTAGATCTCCATCGAGTTCTCGATGTCCTGCGGCGCCAGATGATCGGCCGTCCTGATGAACACATCGTCACCGTCGCTGCTCGCGCCGACGAATTCCGAGCCAACCGTCCCCTGACCCGAGGAGATCAGATAGATACGACCGTCCTCCCACTCATACACATCGGGAAGGCCATTCGTGTCCTGCGGCACCAGGGCATCAGCCGTCCCGAAGAACACACGCGAGCCATCGGACGATATCTCGCTCTCCGAGTAATGCGGAATACCATCGTTTTCGGGTTCCCCAAATTTGTAGAGTTTGGCGGTGCTCGTTGGTGGCGCCCCGCTCGGATTGCACGACACGCACGTGATCGAACCGGTCGTCGCGTCATAGACATACGCCTCGCCCACGCCGTAACTGTTGTATCCGGTCAGGTTGGCCGAGCTCAGGAACAGGAGCCTCGAACCGTCGGGAGTCGCAACCGCGGTACGGCCTGCGGTACCGCTGCTTCCCCCTTCCACTTCGGGGGAGTAGCCTTCGTCGGTTATCAACCTACTGGCGCCGTCTTCCCAGAGATAGAGGCCCCCGTTAACCGCGTAGTAGACACGAGAGCCGTCGGCCGAGGAGGCGATGAAGCTCCCTTCCTGGCTGATCGTCGTGGTTTCGCCGCTGGCGACATCGTACTCGAAGACCCCCCCAAATCCCATTTCTTTTGGATATTCCCCTTGACCCTCCGTGAAGATCCTGGAGCCGTCAGCGCTCCTGCCGGCGTACCACGTTCCCCGCAGAGGAACGGTCCTCGCATCGCCAGCCGAATCGTTTTCACGCAGGTACAGTTCTGAAGGCAGTGCGCCACAAAACGGGTCTGCCCTGAAAACGACGTTCGAGCCATCCGGCGAAACCGCGCCTTCGATGTATCCGGACTCGGTCAGTCCGCCCGCGGGCCCATTGCCGAGCACGACGCCGCAGGGGGGAAGGCTCCCATTGGGAAGCACGCCGACCAGATAGGTGTGACCACCAGTCCGGTCGTACAACTCCTCCAAAGGAGTATTGAGAGCTTTGTCGACCGGGGTGCCCGGTGCCGTCGGTAGATGAGCGAAGGTCTGGAAGAGAACATGGCTCGCGTCAGCCGATACACCGGCGATAATCGTACCAGCCAAGAAGAGGCGTTCTTTTTCTGATTCACCGTAATCATAGCTCGGCAACAGCGGGCCGGTATCGGGAAGCGCCGCCAACGAAACTTCCCCACTGGGAATATCGATCCGATCCACGTTGATCACCCCAGGATCCTGATCCAGAGGACTCGTGTCAAACCCCGAGTCCACGAACGCCGCGGAGAGATCACTGTCGAAGACCACCATGGCAACCGCGTTGCTATCACCGGCGCTCCTGGGATTTCCTTCGAACGAAACTCCGATCGGTTCGCCCGAGCCATCCGGCGGAGCGAGCGCGGTATTCACCCATCCCGACGCGGTACGTGTGCTCAACACGGACTCAAAGACACCGCTCTGGGCGCCCGGCAGCGGCAGCCCGCTCAGATACCAGACGTGTTCCCCGTCAGAGAAGCCATACACGTCGGGGATATTGCTGTTGTCGCCCTTGATCATCGGGGTGACCAGCTCATAGGCGCGGCAGTCGGGGAGATTCGCCGATGGACCGACGCGCAGAACCGCATTCGGACAGGCTTCTTCAGCCGAAGCGAGCGCCGGCGACACCAGCAGTCCCACGCTCGTCACGAGCGCCATGAGCGCCAACACCGTGAGCATCGCCCTGACGGCCAACAGCAATCTCTGGATACTCGATCTACGAGCAATCATCTAGAAGTCTCCTCCTGAAAGAAGAGGAGACGGACGACCCGCTCCTCAATTGTGATGGCCTGACCCAGGCGCCTGACAGCGCACCGAGAAGCGCGGAACCGAAGCTGGACGACGAGCGCATCACGCCGCCTCCCGCCCCCCGAGCGCATGCGCGAGAATGCTCCGCGCGACCCGCTCACCCTTTTCCGTGAGACTCCACGCATTCGGCTCGCCTTTCGCGTGACCCTCACCCGTATTGACGAGCAACCCAAGACGCTCCAAGCGCGCCAAAAGCTTCGAGACCTGCCCCGCATCGTGGATCCCCGCGCGCTCCGCGACCATCCGGTTACTCCCCCCGGGCGCTCAGCGACACCTTCCAAGACCCTTGCGGTGCGATACGTCAAGCGCATCGAGACACCATCGAGCGGATCGCCAACTGCGCGCCCAGCCCCGGCCAGCCCACCGGAGACACCCACGGCCCCCACGGGCGCGGAGCGAGCCTGCTCACGCCGCGCCGCCGCCGCCCCCAGATACGGCAGCACGATCATCCCCATCAACTCACCCAACAAACCCGTCAACGGCTCACGCTCACCCCGCAACAAACGCCCGTGCACAATCGTGAACGCCGCGCCTACGATACCCTCCGCCGTCAACGGGCTACAACCCCCGCCACGCGCACCCCCATGGCGACCCTCGTCAACGACCGCCGCCAAGCCCGCGAGGATCTCCTCGCGACGCCCCAACACCTCCACGCCGCCGCGCAACATCTGCACCACACACACACGCGCAAGCGCCGGCTCGCGATCCAAAAACGACAGGATCGCCCACAACCCCCCACGCACCCGCTCACGCCACGCCAGACCATCCAGGCCCCCCGCCGCGACCTCACCCCGGATCAACGCGACCACATCATCCAGCACCGCCGCGAGACACTCCTCGCGATTCGCGAACAACTCATAGAACGTACGACGCGACACACGCGCACGACTAGTCACATCCGAGACCGTCGTATCCGTATAGCCGAGCTCATCCACCGCTACGACCGCCGCCGCGAGCAACCGCGAACGCTGGATCTCCACGAGCTGCTCGCGCGGGACACTCGTACCCGGGACAGGCTCCGCCACCCCAACTCGGGACCGCCGCGCGCCCCTACGCGCCATTGCCTGCGTCGGCATCACGCCACCCCCCACGCACGGTGTGTCCCAGCTACGCCGCCAGTCGTAGCCCATAGACACTCATACGAGGCTCGCCGCAGGCACGTCCTACGGTGACCGGGGTTTCGGTCCTGCTCTAGATACCGCTGGTCTCGAACGGCCCCGGCTTTTGTTGCCGTACGTTGTGCACAGCCTGAGGCCGAGTACGACCCTCCCCGCGCGGAGGAAATCCGGTGGCCCGCGAAGGCCGGCCGGCCGAGGCTTCTACGAGCTAGCCGAGAAACCGAAGAGAGAGAGAGAGAGAGAGAGAGTGCATCAGACCGCTGATGCATCTAGCAAGAACCCCACCACCGCCGGCAGGCATCCCTCGCACGTTTTTCCCTCTCGAAAGCACGCTAACCAATCTCCCTCATAACCGACGTGACCCCAGTCCCTCTCTCTGACCAAGCACCCTGCCAGCGCTGTCGAAGTCAACCAAGATGGGCTGACCCAAACCAGACTCTATGTTTGCCCAGCTCCACCACCGGTGGACACCAGACAAACGCTATATAACCACACCTGCAACACATTGTCAAGCCCCCTGCCGGGGACCGGCCGCTGCGCAAGCCCCGGGGACGCCGCGCGAACGCCGACCAGCGCCCGCGGCGGCGGGGGCCGTTCCTTCTGAGCGCCCCCGCGCGCATCGCTAGAATCTGCGCATGGCAGCGAATGAGCACACCGACCATGAGCTGGTCGTGGCGGCTGACGGGAGCATCCCCGCCAGTCAGCTGGCGCGCCTGGGCGTTGCGCCCGGCGCCCATCTACATGTGGTTGACGGCGAGTGGGACGAGCCTGAGATGGCGCCGCTGCCGGAGGGCTGGGGGCGCATGGCCAACGGCCAGCCGATGCCGAATGTCGTGGCCGCCGTGAGACGCTCGCGCGAAGGCCACTGACCGAAGACATGCTCGTCATCGACGCGAGCGTCGCCGTCGACCTCTGCCTTGCCCCAACGGCTTCGACGAGCTGGCCGGAGAGGATCTCATCGCGCCATCGGTGATCCATGCCGAGACGCTCTCCACGCTTCACGAGATGCGGTGGCGGGAGGAGATCCTCGGCGAGATGGCCGACCTCGGCCGTACGCGACACAGACAGATGCCGGTCCGGATCGAGCAGCCCTCCGAGCTCAGCGACGAGGCGTGGCGTATCGCCGACGAATTCGGCTGGGCCAAAGTCTACGACGCCCACTACGTCGCCCTCGCCCGGCTGTTCGGCTGCCGACTGGTGACGGTCGACATGCGACTCTGGCGCGGCACCAAACGCCTCGGGTTCGTCGTCACACCTGGGGACCTCAAACCCAAACCGCCTCCCTCCCCTGAGGAGGAGCCCTCCGCCCGGCGCTAGGCCGGAGCACGATTGTCAAGCCCCCTGCCGGGACCGGTCGCCGCGCAGGCCCCGGGTACGCCATGCGAACGCCCGCCGCGGCCGGAGGCCGCCATCAAAAATCTGTTCGGCTCGCAGGCTATTGTCCCGTCCATCGTGTCCATCGACGTCCTTGGGAGGTTTCTTCGTGGCTGAGGTCGAGGCCCACATCACCGGCACCGTGTGGAAGATCGAGTGCGCCGTCGGCGACCGCGTCGAGGAGGGCGACACGGTGGCGATCCTCGAGTCGATGAAGATGGAGATGCCCGTCGAGGCCGAGGACTCCGGCACCGTCACCGAGATCCGCTGCGCCGAGGGCCAGGCGGTCAACGAGGGGGACGTGCTCGTCGTGCTCGCCTAGAGGGTGGCGCAGCCGGGCCCATCTTTCTCCAGACGGCCCGCGGCCCTGGTTGACAATTGCTCAGCCGAGTGACTATGATTCGGGGGCGCCATGGCCTCACTCGCACCCTCGCCGACACCCGCGATGGACCGGGCGCTGGAGCTGTTGGAGGCGGACCGCCGGCTGGCCGAGCTAACGGTCGAGGCGGGCTACCTCGACCTGCTCGGCGCGCAGGACGCGATCCAGCGCCACCCCAACCAGCGGACGATGGCCAACCGCTTCGTGCCGCCGATCTACGAGCGCTTCACTCGGCCGCTGCTCGGGCGCATCCTGATGGGCCCGAAAGCGCCGGGGACGCGCGGGGAGCACCGCCTCGCGCTGGAGATGCTGGCCCTCGCGACCGACGCGCGGGTGCTGGACGTCGCCTGCGGGCCGGGCAACTTCACGCGCGACTTCGCCGCCGCCGCCGGCGACGGGCTGGTCGTGGGCGCCGACGCCTCCCAGCCGATGCTCGCCTTCGCGGCGCGCACCGCGAGTGCGAACACGGCCTACGTGCGCTGCGACGCCTGCGCGCTGCCGTTCCGCGCGGAGAGCTTCGACGCGGTCTGCTGCTTCGGCGCGCTGCACCTGTTCAGGGATCCCTGGCTGGCGCTCGACGAGATCGTCCGCGTGCTCGCCCCCGGAGGTCGCGTGGCGCTGCTGACGGTCTGCTCCAAGTTCGACGGGCGGGCGCTCCGGGTGGTCCAGCGCGCCGCCCGACTGCTGACCGGCGCGCAGGTCTTCGCCCGCGACGAGCTCCCGCAGGCGCTTCGCGCCCGCGGCCTGACCGACGTCGAGCAGCGCCTGGCCGGCTCCGGACAGTTCGTGTCCGCCCGGCTGCCCGCTCGCTGATCCGGGCCGCGTCGCCGAGCGGGTCCGCGTGACGGCGTGCGAGGGACGGCGTGCGATACGGACGCTCAGCCGCCGGCGACGACAGGCACGCGCGCTCCTTTTGCGGCACGCCTGCTCACGATCACCGGCACGTCTTCCTTGGGCGCCAGCAGGGGCAGCAGGCTGAGCTTCAGCGAAAAGTCGGGCGGCAGCTCCAGCTTGAAGCGCCCGAGCATGAGGGTCGCAATCGTGCGGATCTGGAGTTGCGCGAAGCGCATCCCGATGCAGGTGCGCGAACCACCGCCGAAGGGGACGTAGGCGCCCTTGGGACGCGCGGCCTTGGCCTCCGGCGTGAAGCGCTCGGGCGTGAAGCGCTCGGGCTCGGGGAACACCTCCGGCAGGTAGTGGGAGGTGAGTGAGCTGAAGTCGACGTAGGCGTTCCCCGGTGCGGTGAGGCCTTCGAACTCGAAGACCTCGGTGGAGCGTCGCGGGCCAATCCAGACCGGCGGGTACATGCGCAGAGTCTCATCGAGCGCCATCTCCAGCTCGACCAGCTCGCCGCTCATCAACTGCTGGGGGCTCGGACGACCGCCCTCCAGACAGGCCTCCTGCTCGGCGACCACCCGCTCGACGACCTCGGGGTGGCGGGCCAGCTCGTGGAGCAGGAAGGCCAATGTCAGAGCCGTCGCATCGCGGCCCGCCAGCAGCAGCGTCTTGACCTGATCGCGGACCTGCACGTCGCTGAGCGGCTCGCCGTCCTCGTCGCGCGCGGCGATCAGCAGACTCATGACATCCGTCCCCTCTCCGCCACCGTGGGCGCGACGCTCGGCGATCTCCGCGTCGAGCACGCTGTCGAGCCTACGGATGTTCTTCATCAAGCGCGCCCAAGGCGTAAAGGGACCGCGCAGCGAACCCGACACGAGCGGCAGGGTGCCCATCTGCTCGAGCACCCGAGTCATTTCGGCGACGCGCGCCTGTTCGCTGTCCGGGTCGAAGCCGAAGAGGGTGCGCGCAGCGATGCGCAGCGCCAGCGGCCGTGCCCAGTCGTAAACATTCACGGTCCTCCCCGACACGAAGCCCTCGAGCGCCCGCTCGCTCTCCTCGACCATGATGTCGATATAGGTCGCGATGCTCTTCTGGTGAAGAGCGGGGAGCACCATCCGGCGCATGTCGCGGTGGTAGTCGCCGTCGGTCATGAAAATACCGTCGCCGACGATGTCGACGAGAGTGCGAAAGCCCGATTCACGGACGGTGAAATTGGAGGCGTTGGAGACGGTCACGTAGTGGTTGGCCGCCGGTCCAATCATGAAAACAACCTTGCCGTGAGCGATACGCAGCGTAAACATCGGGCCGAACCGCTCGTAGGAGTCGAACAACAGTCCACGCGGATCTTGAATGAAGCGCTTCGTCCGCGCGATGCTGAAGTTGGTTTCGCCCGGAGGATAGGGCGATTTGTTGGTCCACTCCTGGCGCAGATCATCTGCCATCACTGCGAACGGATGCGTATATCGAACCGGCGCAGGAGCCCCCAACGACATGACCGTATCTTAGCCGATCGGTAGCTAGCCGTCAAGTCCCCGAGCCGTTTTTTCGGGACCCGCCGGGCGCCGGTCGCACCCTCCAGTGGGCTCTCGCGCGAGCTCGCCGCGCCTCCCGGCGTACGCCCGGCCGGGCCCCAGGCACGGCTGTGCGAATAGACCCACTACGCTTCAGCGGATCGCCCGACTGCTGACCGGCGCAGGTCTTCGCCCGCTACGAGCTCCCGCAGGCGCTTCGCGCCCGCGGCCTGACCGACGTCGAGCAACGCCTAGCCGGCTCCGTACAGTTCGTCAGCGGCCGGCGGTGACCGGCACGCGCGCTCCTTTTGCGGCACGCCTGCTCACGATCACCGGCACGTCATCCTTGGGCGCCAGCAGGGGCAGCAAGCTGACCTTCAGCGAGAAGTCGGGCGGCAGCTCCAGCTCGAAGCGCCTCAGCATCAGGGTCGCGATCGTGCGGATCTGCAGCAGCGCGAAGCGCATCCCGATGCAGGTGCGCGAGCCGCCGCCGAAGGGAACGTAGGCGCCCTTGGGGCGCGCGGCCTTGGCCTCCGGCGTGAAACGCTCGGGCTTGAAGCGCTCGGGCTCGGGGAACACCTCGGGCAGGTGGTGGGAGGCGAACGGGCAGTAGTCGACGTAGGCGTTCGCCGGCGCGGTGAGGCCTTCGAACTCGAAGGTCTCCGTGGCGCGTCGTGGGCCTATCCAGGTTGGCGGGTACATGCGCAGGGTCTCATCGAGCGCCATCTCCAGCTCGACCAGCTCGCCGTTCATCAACTGCTTGGCGCTTGGACGGCCGTCCTCCAGGCAGGCCTCCTGCTCGGCGAGCACCCGCTCGACGACCTCGGAGTGGCGGGCCAGCCCGTGGATCAGGAAGGCCAGCGTCAGGGACGTTGTGTCGCGGCCCGACAGCAGCAGCGTCATGATCTGATCGCGGATCTGCACCTCGCTGAGCGGCTCGCCGTCCTCATCACGCGCGTCGATCAGCAGGCCCATGACGTCCGTACCCCCTCCCCCGCGTGCGCGCCGCTCGGCGATCGCCTCGCCGAGCATGCGGTCGAGACTGCGGACGTTCTGCATGAAGCGCGCCCACGGCGTGAAGGGGCCGCGCAGCAAGCCCGTCAGGGGCGGCAGGGTGCCCATCTGGTCGAGCACCCCTTCCATTTCGGCGACGCGCGCCCGTTCGGCGTCCGGGTCGAAGCCGAAGAGGGTGCGCGCGGCGATGCGCAGCCCCACTGAGCGCGCCCACGCGTAGACCTCCACGGTCTGCCCCGGCACAAGGCTCTCGAGCGCCCGCTCGGTCTCTTCAACCATGACGTCCACGTAGGACACGATGCTCTCGTGGTGCAACGCGGGCAGCACCAGCCGGCGCATGTCGCGGTGGTAGTCGCCGTCGACCATCAGGATGCCGTCGCCGATGATGTCGACGAGGCCGCGAAAGTGCGATTCTCGTGTGGTGAAATTGGAGGCGTTGGAGACGGTCACGTAGTGGTTGGCCGCCGGCCCAACCATGTAAACCGTCTTGCCGTACATGATGCGCAGCGTGAACATCGGGCCGAACCGCTCGTAGGCGTCGACCAGCACCCTGCTGGGATCTTCGATGAAGCGCTTCGTCCGCGCGATGCTGAAGTCGGTTTCGCCGGGAGGATAGAGCGACCTGTTGATCCACTCCTGGCGCAGATCGCCTGCCATCACCGCGAGCGGATGCGTATGCCGAACCGGCGCGGGAGCCTCTAGCGGCATGACGACACCCTAGTTGATCGGTAGCTTGCGGTCAAGCCTTTTCGAGCCCTTCCGGGGGCTCGCCGGGCGCCGGTCGCACCCACCAGCGGGCCCCTCGCGCGAGCTCGCCGCGCCTCCCGGCGCACGCCCGGCCAGGCCCCGGGCACGGCCGTTCGAACGGACCCACTACGCTTCGGCCCATGCCCTCCAGCGCCCCCCCGCGCGAGCTCGCCGCCGGCAAGCTCCTCGTCGACCGGCCGGCCGCGCGCGTCGCACGCCTGACGATCGCCAACCCGGCCAAGCGCAACGCCCTCGACCAGGCGATCCTCGACGCGATCGCGGCGACGCTCCGCGAGCTCGCGGCCGAGGGCGAGGCCCGCTGCGTGATCGTGACCGGGTCCCACGGGATGTTCTCGGCGGGCTACGAGATCGGCGAGATCACCGACGTGCGCTTCCAGGAGGAGGCCGAGCGCCTGGTCGCGCACCCGTTCAACGAAGCCATCGAAGCGCTCGAATCCCACCCCTACCCCACGCTCGCGGCGCTGCCCGGACACACGATCGGCGGGGGCCTCGAGCTGGCGCTGGCGTGCGACCTGCGCGTAGCCGCGGAGGGCATCAAACTGGGGATGCCCCCCGCCAAGCTGGGGCTGGTCTACTCCCACACCGGCCTGCGCCGCTTCCTCGACGCGATCGGCGCCGCGCGCACCCGCGAGCTGTTCCTACTCGGCTCCTACATCGACGCCGCCACCGCGCTCGGGTGGGGCCTCGTCAACCGCGTCGCTCCCGCCTCGGAGCTCGAGCGCTTCTCGCTGGGGCTCGCGGGCGAGCTGGCGGGCAACGCGCCGCTCGCGCAGACCGGCAACAAGCGCGTGATCGCCGCCCTCCTGCGCGCGCAGGGCGAGCTCCCCGAGGAGGTCGAAGCCGAGCTGATCGAGCTGCGCCGCACCTCCTTCGACTCGCACGACCTGCGCGAGGGCATGCTCGCCTTCGCCGAGAAGCGCGCGCCGCGCTGGCGGGGGGAGTAGATCGGTTCGCAGCCGGCGAGCCGCGCAGCGCGGGCGGTTCGGCGGCCCCGCCGCCGTGGGCTTTGCGTCGGTTACCACCCACGCCCGCCCCACCGGCCGGTCAGACGCCCCGGGCTCACGCGAGCTCCCGGAACAGCCTGAACCGCTCCTCGCCGATCGCGGCGCGCCGCTGCGGGTCCTCGACGCCGAGTCCCTCGCGCTCGGCGAGGCACAGCACCCCGATCTTGCCCACGTGGCGGTTGAGCTGAACCTCCCGTGTCGCCTCCCCCACCTGCTCGAAGGGGAACACGCACGAGAGCGCCGGCACGATCGCCCCCCGTTCGATCAGCCGGTTGGTCTCCCACGCCTCCTGCCAGTTGGCGCCGTGGCTGCCGATCACCCGCTTCAGCCGCATCCACAGGCGGCGGTTGTCGTACTCGTGGCGGTACCCGGTGCTCGATCCGCACGTGACCACGGTCCCGCCGCGCCGCACCAGGTACACCGAGGCCCCGAACGTCTCCCGCCCGACGTGCTCGAAGACGATGTGCGGGTCCTCCCCCAGCCGGCGGCGAATCTCACCTCCCACGCGCTTGCCCATCTCCACTTCGCCGAGGCCATCGAGCTCCAGCTCGTCGCGGCGCAGCACGACCTCGCAGCCGAGCCGCTCCAGCAGGCGCGCCTTCGCCTCCGAGCCCACGACCCCGATCGCGATGCCCCCGCCGTTGCGGATCAGCTGAATCGCGTACGCGCCGAGGCCCCCGGTGGCGCCCCACACGAGCACGATGTCGCCCTGCTTGAACCGCGCCCCCAGCGGGCTGACCAGCATCCGGTAGGCGGTCATCGCGCAGAGCGTGTTGCACGCCGCCTCCTCCCACGTCAGGTGGCGGGGCTTCGGCAGCAGCTGGGTGGCTTTCACGAGCGCGTAGTGGGCGAGACCTCCGAAGTTCGTCTCGAAGCCCCACGCCCGCTGATCCGCGGCGAGCATCCCGTCGACCTGGGAGAGCGGATCCTGGGAGTCGATGACCATCGGGGTCGCCACCACGCGATCGCCGATCGACCATTTGGTGACCGCTGCGCCCCGCTGCACGACGACCCCCGCGGCGTCCGACCCCAAGACGTGGTGGGGCAGGTCGTGCCGGGCATCCCACCCCCCGTGGCGCCCCAGCTGCTCGAGGAACCGGAAGGTGGGGATCGGCTCGAACATCGCCGACCACACGGTGTTGTAGTTAATCGCGCTCGCCATCACCGCGAGCAGCACCTCGTCCGGGGCCAACTCCGGCATCGGCACCTCGCCGACTCGCAGCGAACGGCGGACGTCCTTGTCCTTCACCCCCGCGAAGATCCCTTCGTCCTCACGTGCCAGATGCGCCGCGAGGTAGGTGACGGGCGGCTCTGCGTCGAGCAGCCTGGCCACTTCGCTCTCCACATCGCCGCTCACCTCCCCTGCCACGTCCCTGCCCACTTCAGTTTCCCGATCGCGACTCACCTCCCTCTCCACTTCGCCGCTCACCTCCCCTGCCACGTCCCTGCCCACTTCAGTTTCCCGATCGCGACTCACCTCCCTCTCCACTTCGCCGCTCACCTCTGTCTGCGCTTCCGTCACCGCATCCGTCGACATCAGGTCCTCACCTCCCGTGTACCTCGGTAGTCGTTGTCAAGCCACTCCTTCACCGCCTGCGCCGTGGAGTCCACGTTCTCCTCCATCAGCGCGACGTGGTTTCCGGGGACCTCGACGGTCTCGCCGGCAAGGCCCCACGCGGTTGCCCACGCAAGCTCCGTGAACACGTCGGGAGTGAGCGCGCTCGCTCGCAGCGCGAGCGTGGGCGCGGCCACCTCGACCGGCTCCCAGCCGGCCAGCAGCTCGCCGTAGGCGGCCATCGCCGTCAGGCCGGCGTCGCTCACCGGCACGCGCACGTCCTCCCGCGAAAGCATCCCCCAGACCACGTTGCCCAGGACCTCCGCCACCGCCTCGTGCGCGAGCGAGAGCGTGTCGATCAACACGACGCCCGCCGGCGGGCAGCCGATGCTCTGGAGATAGCCCGCCAGCGCATACGCCAGGACGCCCCCGGCGGAGTAGCCGACGAGCACCGGCGGGGCGTCGAGCGCGAGCTCCCCGATCGCCTCCGCGTGCACGGCGGCCACGTCACGCACGCTCGCCGGCAGCCGCTCCCCGTCTGCGAACCCCGGGAGCGTCAGCACCGCGACATCGCGCTCGTCGCGGAAACTGTGGGCGAATTTCGCATACTGATGAGCGCCCGCGGTCGCGAGCACGGTCGGCACGCAGACGAGACCAGGGCGCCCGGTGCCCGCCGCGAGACGCACGGACCTGGGAGCCTCGTGCGGGTCCGAGCGCGCCTCGAACGTCGGGCGGAACCGAGCGGCTGCGCTCAACATCTCCATGAACTCGCCGAGCTCCCCACGCCCGCCCGCTTCGCGCATCAAGGCCACGAGCGTGCCGGAGGAGTCCGCGCCGTCCGGCTGCTCGCCGGCGTCCTGCGGATGAGCCAACCCGTGCAGCAGGCGGGCCGCCAGCGCAGCCGGCGTCGGGTGCTCGAACAGGAGCGTCGCGGGCAGCTCCAGGCCGGTCGCGACACGCATGCGGTTGCGCAGCTCGAGCGCGGTCACCGAGTCGAACCCGAGCTCGAGCAGCGGCTGGCGGGGATCGATCTCCTCGGCCGAGTCGTGCCCCAACACCACCGCGATCTGGGTGCGCACGGCGTCGAGCACGATCTGCTCGCGCTCGCCCTCGGAGGACTCCGCCACGCTTCTTGCCAGCTGGCGGCCACCAGCAAGCTCCCCGTCGGCCGCGGCGAGCTCCCCGTCGGCCGCGCCCGGGAGCGGGGTCCCTGCCGGGGCCTGCTGTCCGGCAGCGGGCACACCACCCGCCCCGGGCGCCGGCGCTCCGGCCCAATAGTGCCGTCGCTGGAAGGCATACGTGGGCAGCCCGACCCGCCTGGCGGCGGAGCCCTCGAACACCGCGCCCCACTCCACGCTCACGCCGCGCACCCACGCTTCGGCCAGCGACGTGAGCAGGCGCTCGGAGCCGCCCTCACCGCGGCGCAACGTCCCGACCACGCCGCTCTCCGCCGCGCCGCCCACCGTGCCCGCCGCGTCCCTCGCCGCCTGGCCCGCCACCTCCTCGACGATCCCCTGCACCGCTCCCCCCAGCACCGGATGGGGGCTGATCTCGATGAACGTGCACGGCCCCTCGGCCAGCAGCCCGTGCACCACCTGCGCGAAGCGCACCGTCTCGCGCGCGTTGCGATACCAGTGCTCGGCGTCCAGCTCCGCGGTGTTCAGCAGCCCGCCGGTGAGCGTCGAGTGAAACGGGACCGCGCTCGCCCGCGGGGCGACGGGGGCGAAGGCGGCCAGCATCCGCTCGCGCAGCGCCTCGACCTGCGGGGAGTGCCCGGCGCCGAGCGCGCCGGCGACCCCGCGAGCGCGGACGCCCTCGGCCTCGCACTCCCTCAGCAGCTCCTCGATCGCCTCGCGCTCGCCGGAGACCACGCTCGCCGCCGGCCCGTTCATCGCGGCGATCACGATTCGCTCGCCCCACCGCTCCAGACGCCCCGCGAGCTCCTCGCCGCCGAGAGCGACCGACGCCATCCAGCCGGCGCCCACCAGCTCGCTCAGCAGCCTGCTGCGCGCTGCCACCACCCGCGCGGCGTCCTGCAGCGAGATCCCGCCCGCCAGCAGCGCCGCCACGATCTCACCCTGCGAGTGGCCGACCACCGCATCCGGGCGCACCCCGCACGCCTCCCACACCCGCGCCAGCGACACCATCATTGCGAACAGCGCGGGTTGCACCACGTCGACGCGCTCCAGCGACGCCGCCCCGTCCTCGCTCGTCAGCACGCTCGCTAGCGACCACTCCACATAGGGCGCGAGCGCCTCTTCGCACGCCTGCATCGACTGCGCGAACACCTCCGAGCTCTCCATCATCTCGGCAGCCATGCCCTGCCACTGGCCGCCCTGGCCGGGGAACACGAACACGGTCCTCCCGCCGCCGGCCACGCCCTCGACCACGCCCGCCGCGGCCTCTCCGTTGGCCAGCGCCTCCAGGCCCCGCACCAGCCGTTCCTGGCTTGCCCCCACAACCACCCCACGGTGGGCGAACGCCGAACGCCCGGCCAACGAGAGTCCGACGTCGGCCGGGCACAGCCCGGAGTCGCCAGCCACGTGCTCGTGCAGCCGCGCGGCCTGTCCCCGCATTGCGCCCTTTCCTCTCCCCGACACGACCCACGGCACCGCGCCGTCGACATCCAGAACGAGCGCCTGCCCGCCCGACGGAGCCTCCACGACCGCCGGGGCCTCCTCGAGGATCACATGCGCGTTCGTGCCGCTCACCCCGAACGAGGAGACGCCCGCGCGGCGCGGCTGGCCGTTGCCCGGCCACGGAACCGCCTCGGTCAGCAGCGACACCGCTCCCTGCGTCCAATCGACCTGCGTGGAGGGCTCGTCCACGTGCAGCGTCCTGGGCAGCGTGCGATGGCGTATCGCCATCACCATCTTGATCACCCCCGCCACGCCGGATGCGGCCTGCGCATGGCCGATGTTCGACTTCACCGACCCCAGCCACAGCGGACGGTCCTGCGGGCGATCCCGCCCGTAGGTGGCCAGCAGCGCCTGGGCCTCGATCGGGTCGCCGAGGCGGGTGCCCGTGCCGTGGGCCTCCACCGCGTCCACCGCGTCCGCCGGCAGCCCGGCGCTCGCCAGCGCGCGGCGGATCACCCGCTGCTGGGACGGGCCGTTCGGGGCAGTCAGCCCGTTGCTCGCCCCGTCCTGGTTGACGGCGCTCCCGCGCACCACCGCGAGCACGGGGTGGCCGTCCTTCAGTGCGTCGGAGAGCCGCTCCAGCGCCAGCACGCCCACGCCCTCCGCCCACGCGGTGCCGTCGGCGGCGTCGGCGAAGGACTTGCAGCGGCCGTCGCGGGCCAGCCCGCCGAGCCCGTCGATCCGCACGAACCCGGTTGGCGTGGCCATCACCGCGACGCCGCCGGCAAGCGCCAGCGAGCACTCGTCCTGGCGCAGCGCCCCGCACGCCAGGTGCAGCGCCACCAGCGATGAGGAGCACGCCGTGTCCACCGACACCGCAGGTCCCTCGAACCCGAGCGCGTACGACACCCGTCCCGACACGACGCTGGGGAGGCCGCCAGTCGCCTGATAGCCGTCCTGTGGCATGTGCGCGCCGTACAGCGCGGGACTCACCCCGATATACACCCCGGTCTGGCTGCCGTGCAGCGAGCGCGGGTCGATCCCCCCGTCCTCCAGCGCCTCCCAGCTCGCTTCCAGCAAGATCCGCTGCTGGGGGTCCATCGACCGCGCCTCCTTCGGGCTGATCTCGAAGAAGCCCGCGTCGAACTCCGCGGCGTCGTACACGAACCCACCCTCGCGTACGCACGACTCCTCGCTGTACAGCCGCTCGAGATCCCAGCCGCGATCCTCTGGGAGCGCTCCGATCCCATCGCCACCGGCGGCGAGGAGCTCCCACATGCCCTGCGGCGAACGCACGCCCCCCGGATACCTGCAGCCCATGCCCACGATCGCGATCGGCTCGTTCCCGTACTCCCGGAGCGCGCGCGGTCGCCCACGCTCGATCTCGACCTGCGCCTCGCTCGACGCCCCATCCCCCACCAGCCGGCCCAGCAGATGCTCCGCCACGGCCATTGGGGTTGGGTAGTCGAAGATCAGGGTCGCCGGGAGCTCGAGGCCGGTGACCCCGTCGAGCCGGTTGCGCAATTGGACCGCCAGCAGCGAGTCGAAGCCGAGCGCCTTGAACGCCCGGCCGGCGTCCACCGCCGCGGCCGATGGGTGGCCGAGCACGCGCGCCACCTCGATGCGGACCATTTCGAGCATCACCTGGCCGCGCTTCTGCGCCGGTGTGTCGGCCATGCGCCTGCGCAACTCGCTCGCCGCGGCCTCGTCGCGCCGTCCGCCCGCGGCTCCCGCCACGGCGGCCGCGACCTCGGGCAGGTCTTCGATCATTGGGCGCCGGCGGGCGATGGCGAAGACCGGCGCGAACGTCTCCCAGCGGATGTCGGCGATCGCCACCGTTGTCTCCTCGCGGAGCAACGCCCCTTCCAGCGCCTTGATCGCCTTTTCGGGCGCCATCGCACCGATCCCGTGCCGGCGGATGGTCTCGTCTGCCTGTTGTGCCGTCTGCGTGGCCACGTCCACCCCGGCCTGCGCGACCATCTCCTCGCCCGCCTCCGGTGCCGTCTGTGCAACAACGCCCTGCCCCGCCTTTCGTGCCGTCTCGGCGACCATGCCCTCCCCGGCCCACGCTCCCCACGCCACCGATGTGGCCGGCAGGCCCTGCGCGCGGCGATCGGTCGCCAGCGCATCGAGGAAGGCATTCGCCGCCGCATAGCTGGCCTGGCCCCCACCACCCATCGTTCCCGCGATCGAAGAGAACAGCACGAACGCCGAGAGGTCCATGTCTCGCGTGAGCTCGTGCAAGTGCAGCGCGGCCTGCGCCTTCGGCGCCAGCACTCGGTCGATCCGCTCCGGGTTCATGGAGTCGATCACCCCGTCATCGAGCACCCCCGCCGCGTGCACGACCGCCCGCAATGGGCGCTCGGTGGGGATCGACGCGATCAGCGCCTCCAACTGCTCGCGATCGGCGACGTCGCACGGCGCGAGCGTCACCTCGGCGCCGATGCCTTCGAGCTCAGTCCGCAATTCCTGCGCGCCGGGCGCCTCGCCGCCCCGGCGGCTGATGAGCAGCAGGTGCTCCGCGCCGCTTCTGGCCAGCCAGCGTGCGACATGCGGGCCCAATCCGCCGGTTCCCCCGGTGATCAGCACCGTGCCGCGCGGGGGCTTCCAATCGCCCTCGTGCGCCCCCTCGCCGTCACGTGCCTGCTCGCCTTCGTGCGCCCCGGCCTGCTCGCCCTCGTGCGCCCGCAACAGCCGCCGCGCGAACACGCCCGCCTCGCGCACCGCCAGCTGATCCTCGCCCTCCGCGTCCGCTAGCACGCCGCCCACGAGCTCCAGCACGCGCTCACCGAGCGCCTCGGGGAGATCCATCATGCCTCCCCACCGCCGGGGGTACTCCAGCGCAAGCACCGCACCGAGACCCCACACGTGTGCCTGGACCGCAGCGGCCACTCGCTCGGAGGGGGCGACGGCCATCGCGCCCCGCGTCAGCAACCACATCGGCGCTCCGATCTCAGCATCCTCGAGCGCCTGCACCAGCGCCACCGTGCCGGCCACGCCGCCGGGCACGCTCGCATAGGTGGGAAGGGCCCTCTCCTCCAGGGCCAGCAGCGATATCACGCCCGCGACCGGCGTCGCCTCGGGCGGTCTACATTGGGTTTTTTCGGACCCATATAGGGCGTCGGGTCCATCAATAGTTTGGGACCTATATAGGGGGTCTGGTCCATCAATACTTTCGGACCCATATAGGGCGTCTGGCGGCGTCTTGAGAGCGTCGCGCGGCGTCTTGAGAGCGTCGCGCAGCGAGCCGGCCAGCTCCTCGCGCGTGACCTCGACCCCATCGACCGGCACTCGCACAAGGTGGGCGCCCCGGTGCTCTAACGCCTCTGTCAGCGTGGCGATCCATGGGTCCTCGTGCGCCGCGGCGGGCAGGACCGCCAGCCACGTACCGGAGAGCGCCGGCGCGGGTGCGAGCGCGATCGGCTTCCACTGCACCCGGTAGCGCCAGCCCTGCCGCGGCCGGGCGAGCGGCGCGCCCTCGATCCAGTGGCGCCGGCGCTGGAACGCGTAGGTGGGAAGCTCCACCATCTGAGCGCCCGACTCGCGGAGCATCGCGGCCCAGTCGACCGACGCTCCCCGCGTCCACATCTCCGCCAGTGCGCCGACCAGCGACAGCGCCTCCGGCCGCCCCCCCTTCAGCACCGCCGCCGCGGCCACGGCGTCCGTCGCGGCCACCGCGCCCATCTCGCTACCGGCGTCCTTCCCGCCACCGGCGCCCTTTCCGCTGCCGGCGCGCTCCCGCAGGCAGTCCAGCGCCATCGCGCTCAACACGCCGTCGGGACCGAGCTCCAGAAAGCCGCGCACGCCCTGGGAGGAGAGCCAGCCGACACCGTCGGCGAAGCGCACCGTCTCGCGCACCTGACGCACCCAGGTACTCCGGCGCGCACAACTCCTCGCCGACGGGGCCCCCGGTCAGGTTGGACACGAGCGTGATCCGCGGCGTGTGGAAGCTCACACTCCGGGCGACCTCGAGGAACTCCGCGAGCATCCCCTCCATCCGCGG
The DNA here is from genome assembly GCA_963701215.1 of uncultured Solirubrobacterales bacterium. Taxonomy (GTDB): domain Bacteria; phylum Actinomycetota; class Thermoleophilia; order Solirubrobacterales; family Solirubrobacteraceae; genus Palsa-744. Next base: position 446,118 of record OY969580.1, on the reverse strand, counting down.
CGAGTGAAAGGCGTGGCTCACACGCAGCCGCTTGACCTTGCGCCCCTGGCGCTCCCACGCCCGCGTGAGCTCACCCACCGGGTCCTCGTCGCCCGAGAGCACCACCGCGGCGGGACCGTTCACCGCCGCCAGCGAGACCCGGTCCTCGAAGCCGGCCAGCGACTCCAGCGCCTCCTCGCGCGAGGCTTGCACCGCGACCATCGCTCCGCCCTCGGGGAGGGCGCTCATCAGCCGCCCGCGGGCCGCCACCAGCCGGCAGGCGTCCTGCAGCGAGAAGACCCCCGCCACGAACGCCGCCGCCAGCTCGCCGATCGAGTGGCCGGCGAGGTAGTCGGGCCGTACCCCCCAGCTCTCCAGCAGGCGGAACAGGGCGACCTCCAGCGCGAACAGACTCGCCTGGGTGAACATCGTGTCGTCCAGGAGGCCCGCCGCGGGGGTGTCCTCCTCGGCGAATAGCACCTCCAACACCGCCCGCTCCAGGTGCTCGTCGAGCACGGCGCAGACCTCGTCCAGCGCGGCCCTGAATGACGGGAACGCCCCGTACAGCTCGCGGCCCATACCCGCGCGCTGGGCGCCCTGGCCGGTGAACAGGAACGCAGTCCTCAGCCCGGTGTCCCACGCGGCGCCTTCGGTCACGTTCGGAGCCGGCGCGCCGGCCGCCACCGAGGCCACGCCCGCGAGCAGCGCCTCCCGGTCGGCCCCGAGCACGACCGCGCGATCCTCGAGCGCCGCGCGGCCCGCGAGCGAGAGCCCGACGTCGCCCACGCCCGCGTCCTCTTCGGCCAGCGTGAAGTCGCGCAGCCGCTCGGCCTGGGCGCGCAACGCAGAGCGCCCCCGGCCCGAGAGCACCCACGGGACGGCGCCAGCGCCGAGCAGACCGGCGCCCGAGACGTCGCCATCCACCACGGCGCCGTCAGCCACGAGGACATCCGTCGCAGCACCCTCTCCCACGACGCCATCAGCCGCAGCGGTCATCTTCCCGGCGCTCAGCCCGGCGGGCGCCTCCGGCGCGACCGCGACAACGTCCAGCGGAGGGGCCTCCTCGAGGATCACGTGCGCGTTCGTCCCGCTGACCCCGAACGAGGAGACACCAGCCCGCCGCGGCTTGCCGTTGCGCTCCCACGGCTGCGCCTCGCGCAACAGCGACACCGCGCCCGCGGACCAGTCGACCTGGCCCGTCGGCTCGTCCACGTGCAGCGTCTTGGGCAGCACCCCATGGCGCAGCGCCTGCACCATCTTGATGACCCCCGCCACGCCGGCGGCGGCCTGGGTGTGGCCGACGTTCGACTTCATCGACCCCAGCCACAGCGGGCGCTCCGCCGGACGGTCCCGACCGTAGGTCGCCAGCAGCGCCTGCGCCTCGATCGGGTCGCCGAGGGTCGTGCCGGTCCCGTGCCCCTCGACCGCGTCGACCTCACCCGCCACCAGCCCCGCGTTCGCGAGCGCTTGGCGGATCACGCGCTGCTGGGCCAGGCCGTTGGGCGCGGCGAGCCCGTTGCTCGCGCCGTCCTGGTTGACCGCGCTGCCGCACACCACCGCGAGCACCGGGTGGCCCAGCGCCCGCGCGTCGCAGAGACGCTCGAGCGCCAGCAACCCGATGCCCTCCGAGATGCTCGTGCCGTCCGCGGCCGCCGCGAAGGACTTGCAGCGCCCATCCGGGGCGAGCCCCCGCTGGCGGCTGAAGCCCACGAACGGCAGCGGCGTGCAGAGCGCCGTCACTCCGCCCGCGAGCGCCAGCGAGCACTCCCCCGCGCGCAGCGCGCCGCACGCCAGGTGCAGCGCCACGAGCGAGGACGAGCAGGCCGTGTCGATCGTCACCGCCGGCCCCTCCAGCCCCAGCGCGTACGCCACCCGACCAGAGAGCACGCTCGCCGAGGTACCCGTCAGCAGGTAGCCCTCCGCGCTGTCGATCGCAGCCAGCGAGCGCGACGCGTAGTCCTGCGAGCTCGTCCCCGCGAACACCGCAGTGTCGCTGCCGCGCAGCGAGCTCGGCGCGATGCCCGCACGTTCGAACGCCTCCCACGAGACTTCGAGCAGCAGCCGCTGCTGGGGATCCATCGACGACGCCTCCCGGGGGCTGATCCCGAAGAACTCCGCGTCGAAGTCCGCGATCTCGTGCATGAACCCCCCCTCGCGCACGTAGCTGGTGCCCGGGTGGTCGGGATCGGGGTGGTAGAGCGTGTCGAGATCCCAGTCGCGATCGGTCGGGAACGGCGCGATCGCGTCGACGCCCCCCGCGAGCAGCCCCCACAGCTCCTCCGGTGAGCGCACCCCGCCCGGATATCTGCAGCTCATCCCCACGATCGCGATCGGCTCGCCGAGCTGCGCGGTGCGCGCCGCCGGGGAAGCAGATTCGATCCGCACGCCGTCGACCTCGCTCAGCAGGTGGACCGCAAGCGCCTCCGGGGTGGGGTAGTCGAAGACCAGCGTCGCGGGCAGGCGCAGCCCCGTCGCCGTCTGCAGCCGGTTGCGCAGCTCGACCGCGAGCAGCGAGTCGAACCCGAGCTCTTTGAACGCACGCCGCACGTCGACCGCCTCGGGCGAGTCGTAGCCCAGCACCGCCGCCACCTCGCCCCGCACCACGTCGAGCACCACCCGCCGGCGCTCCTCCCCGGAGACGCCCTCCAGGCGTCTGGCCAGCGACGCGCCCGCGCCCCGCGACGTCCGCCGAGCGGGCGTCCGCACCAGGCCGTGCATCAGTGCCGGCAGCGCCCCGGCCCGCGCGGCAGCGTTCAGCGCCACCGCGTTCAGGCGCACCGGAAGCGTCAGCGCCTCACTCGCGCCGAGTGCCGCGTCGAAGAGCTCGAGGCCCTCCGCCGAGGAGAACGCCTCGAAGCCAACGCGCCTGATGCGGGTCAGGTCGATCCCGCGCAGGTGGCCGGTCATCTCGCTGGCCTGCTCCCACCAGCCCCACGCCATCGAGACCGCCGGCAGACCCTGCGCCCGCCGGTGGGCGGCCAGCCCGTCCAGGAAGACGTTCGCCGCCGCGTAGTTGCCCTGGCCCGGGCCGCCCACCGTTCCCGAGGTTGAGGAGAAGAGCACGAACGCCCGCAGGTCCAGGTGCCGGGTCAGCTCGTGCAGGTGCCAAGCCGCGTCGACCTTCGGCGCGAGCACCCGGTCGACGCGCTCCGGGGTCAGCGAGTCGATCACCCCGTCGTCGAGGACGCCCGCGGTGTGCACCACCGCGCTGAGTGGGTGCTCCGCCGGCACGGAGGCGAGCAGCGACTGCAGCTGCGCTCGATCGCTCACGTCGCACGCCACGATCGCGACCCGGGCGCCGAGCGCCGTCAGCTCGTCCTCCAGGTCGCCCGCGCCGGGAGCCTCCCGACCGCGCCGGCTGGCCAGCACCAGGCTGCGCACCCCGTGCTCCTTCACCACGTGCCTGGCCACCAGGGCGCCGAGCTCGCCCGTGCCGCCCGTGATCAGCACCGTGCCGTGCTCCCCCGACGAGACGCCCGGGAGTGGCTCACCCGTGCCACCGGCGGTCCCGACAGTGCTACCGGCAGTCCCCGCCGTATCAGGCTCCCCCGTGCCGCCGAAGGTCGCCGCCGTGCCAGGCCCCCCCGACGAGACGCCCGGGAGGGGCTCGCCAGTGCTGCCCGTGGTCGGCGCCTTGCCGAGCTCGCCGAGGGAGAGGGTGTCCGGCAGGGTCAACACGATCTTGCCGACGTGTCGCGCCTGGCTCATGAAGCGGAACGCCTCCGGGGCCCGCCGCACGTCCCATGCGCGGATCGGCGGCGGCTCTAGCACACCACGCTCGAACAGCGTCACGAGCTCCTCCAGCATCTCCTGCACGCGCTCCGGTCCGGCCTCGATCGAGTCGAACGCGCGGTAAGCGACCCCGGGGCGCTCCACCGCGAGGAGCTCGGGATCGCGTATGTCGATCTTGCCCATCTCGATGAAGCGGCCTCCCTCGCCCAGCAGATCGAGCGAAGCGTCCACCAGCTCGCGCGTCAACGAGTTCAGGACGACGTCCACCCCCCGCCCGGCGGTCGCCTGACCGAACTGCTCCCTGAACCCCGCGTCCCGGGAGGAGGCGATGTGCCCCTCGTCGAGCCCCATCGATTCCAGGGCGCCCCACTTAGCGGAGCTCGCCGTCCCGAACACCTCGGCACCAAGGTGCCTGGCCAGCTGCACCGCGGCCATGCCCACGCCGCCGGCCGCGGCGTGCACGAGCAGCCGCTCGCCCCGCTGCAGGCGCGCGAGATCAACCAGGCCGTAGTACGCCGTCAGGAACGCCCCCGGAACCGACGCGGCTTCGACGAACGACCAGCCCGCGGGTATCCGCACGAGCGCCCTGTGGTCGGTCACGGCCACCGGGCCGAACGCTCCGAGCAGCATCCCCATCACGCCGTCGCCGGGCTGCAGGCCCCTCACCCCCGGACCGACCTCCATGACCACGCCCGCCCCATCGCTGCCGATCGCGTCCCACGCGCCGCGTAGGGGCACCAGGCCGAGGGCGTTCAGGACGTCGCGGAAGTTCAAGCTCGCGGCGCGCACCGCGATGCGAACCTGCCCCTCCGCCAGCGGCTCGTCCACCTCCGGACACCCGACCATACGCAGGTCCTCGAGAGTGCCGCTGTCCCCGCTTGCCAGACGCCACCGCACGACCCCCTCCGGCGGCGCCAGCACGCCACCCCCGCCCGCGTGGGCGAGCCGCGGGGCGAGCACCACCCCGTCGCGCACAGCCAGCTGCTCGCCGGTCTCCGACCGATCCCTACTCGCGAGCGCCGCTCCCAGCGCCTGCCACGACGCCTCCTCGCCGTCGAGATCCACGAGGACGAAGCGGCCGGGGTGCTCGGACTGGGCGGAGCGCAGCAGGCCCCACACCGGCGCCGCCGCCAGGCCCAGCACCTCCTCGCCCGCGTGCACCGCCACCGCGCCCTGGGTGAGCACCACCAGTCGCGCAGCGGCCAGCCGCTCCTCCGCGAGCCACGCCTGCACGAGCTCGAGCGCTTGAAGCGCGGCCTGGTGCGCGAGCTCGGCAACGCCCTCGCCCGCCGCCTCCTGGGACGAGCCCCCGCTCAGCTCCCTATGTAGGCTCCTATGTAGGCTCCCACTCGGTTCCCTATATAGGCCCTCACTCAGCTCCCCGCGGAGGGGACCCGCCTCGGCGCTCACCCGCGCCCCCAGATCCAGCCCCCAGCCGACGAGAACGGCCTCGGGGACCGCCGCGCCCTCGTCGAGCGCCTCGCACAGGGTTGTCAGATCGGCGTATTGGGCCGCGCCCGCAAGGGCGCCCTCGGGGGCCGCGCCCGCAAGGGCACCCTCGGGCACCCCGGCGAGCGTCGCCCATCCGCCCTCCGGCTGGTGCGGGTCGACCGCGACCGGGGCCCAGTCCAGCGCCAGCAGGGACGTGCCCCGGCGCCTGCGCGCGCCCTCCAGCTGCTCGGCGGAGAGCGGGCGAATCACAAGCGACCGCGCAGCCGCAACCGGCGCGCCGCTGACGGCGTCGGCGACCGCAACCGCTACAGCGCCCTCCCCGACGGAGGAGAGACACACGCGCAGCGAGTGCGCGCCCGTGTTGTAGAGCCGCACGCCGCTCCAGGAGAACGGCAGACCCACAGCGCCCAGCCCGCCCGCTCCGTCCCCCTCGAGCTGCACCACGCCGATGCCGTGCAGCGCGGAGTCGAGCAGCGCGGGGTGGACAGCGAAGCGGGTCGCCGACGGGCGCTGCTCGTCAGCCAGAGCAGCTTCGACGAAGACCTCCTCCCCCCGCCGCCACACCCCCAGCAGCCCCTGGAAGGCCGGCCCGTATTCGAATCCCGCCTCGGCAGAGCGGCCGTAGAGATTCTCGACGTCCAGCGGCACCGCGCCCGGCGGAGGCCACTCCGGCGAGCCGAGCACAGCCAACTGCTCGTCCAGCCGATCCCGCTCGGGGCTCTGCTCCCGTGGCGTGAGCGTCCCGCTGGCGTGGCACGTCCACGCCTCCCCGGTCTGGTGGGCGCCCTGCGATCCGTCCCCTCCCTTCAAGCCGTGCCCGCCTTCGGAGCCGGCCCCTCCTTCCGCGGGCCGTGAGTGGATGCTCACCGCGCGGGCTCCCGCCTGATCGGGCTCGCTCACCAGAACCTGGATCTGGATCTCCTCTCCCTCATCCAGGACGAGCGGCGCCTGCAGGGCGAGGTCCTCCACGAGCTCGCACCCAAACTCCTCGCCAGCGTGCAGCGCGAGATCGAGGAACGCGGTGCCGGGCAGGAGCACCGTACCTCCCACCGCGTGGTCAGCGAGCCACGGGTGCGTCTGCAGCGAGAGGCGGCCCGTGTACAGCCGCCCCCCACTCTCGGCCAGCGCCACGGCCGCCCCCAGCAGGGGGTGCTCGGCCGGTGTCTGTCCCGCCGCGGCGAGATCCCCGACGCCCTGCTCGGCGGCCTGCAGCCAGTAGCGCCGCCGCTGAAAGGCGTACGTCGGCAGCCGGACCGGGCGTGCGCCGGCGTCGTTGAACACCGCGTCCCAATCCACATGCACGCCGCACACCCACGCCTCACCGAGCGAGTGCAGGAAGCGCCGCGAGCCGCCCTCCCCGCGACGCAGCGAACCGAGCACACCCGCCTCGTCGGGATCGCCCTCCCCGAGCGCCCCGTCGATCGTCTCCTGCAACGCCACCGTCAGCACCGGGTGGGGGCTGAGCTCGATGAAGGTCCGGTAGCCCTCCGCCAGCAGCGCCCGCGAGGCCTGCTCGAACTCGACAGCGTCCCTGAGGTTGCGGTACCAGTACGCGCCGTCCAGCCCCGCGGTGTCGAGCTGCCCACCACTCGCCGCGGAGTAGAACGGCGTCTGGCTCGAGCGCGGCGCGATCCCGGAGCACCCCTCGAGCAGCTCCTGGCGGATCTCCTGCACGTGCTTGGAGTGAGCCGCGTAGTCCACCGGGATCAGCCGCGCCCTCGTGCCCTCGCCCTCGCACTCTGCGATCAACTCCTCGAGCGCCTCCACCTCACCGGAGACCACCACCGCGCCGGGGCCGTTCACAGCCGCCAGCGAGACGCGGCCCTCGAACCGCTCGATCCGTGTCCGCACCGCCTGCGCGCCGGCCGCGATCGACGCCATCCCGCCACGACCCGCGAGCGCCCGCAGTGCGCGGCTGCGCCGCGCCACCACCTGCGCGGCGTCCTGCAGCGAGAGGCCGCCCGCCACGCACGCCGCTGCGATCTCCCCCTGAGAGTGGCCCACGACCGCGTCCGGCCGCACCCCGCACGCGCCCCACAGCTCCGCGAGGGCGACCGCCACCGCGAACAGCGCCGGCTGCACCACGTCCACCCGCTCCAGTGGCGGTGCGCCGTCGGCGCTGCGCAGCACGTCTTCGAGCGACCACTCCACGTAGGGCGCGAGCGCCGCGGCGCACTCCCGCAGCCGCGCTGCGAACACAACCGAGCTCTCCAGCAGCTCGAGCGCCATCCCCGCCCACTGCGAGCCCTGACCCGGGAACACGAACACCACCCCGCCGGCGCCGCCCGCGGGGACCACGCCCCGGACCACTCCGGCGGCCGGCTCGCGGCCCGCCAGCGCGTCCAGGCCCGCCAGGAGCTCCGCCCGGTCCCCGCCGAGCACCACCCCCCGGCCGTCGAGCGTCGCGCGGCGGGCGAGCGAGGACCCGATGTCCGTTACCGCCACTCCCTCCTCGGCGCGCGCGAAGTCACACAGCCGCTGCGCCTGCCCCAGCAGGCCCTCCTGCCCCCGACCCGACAGCACCCACGGCACCGTGTCCCCGCCGAGGAGCCGGACTGGGGGGGTGCCCTCTTGTGGGGCGCCCCCGTCACCCTCGTGCGGTGCACCGTCCTCCTGCGGGGTAACACCCTCCTGTGAAGCGCCGTTCTCCTGTCGGGGGGTACCCTCCTGTCGAGCGCCATCCGCTGGTGAGAGGACCGCCGCCCGTGCGTCACGCTGCCGGCGGGAGGCACCGTTGAGGGGGGCGCCGTCATCCTCCTCGCCGGCCTCCTCGAGGATCATGTGGGCGTTCGTCCCGCTGATCCCGAACGAGGACACGCCCGCCCGCCGTGGGCCGCCGTTGCGCTGCCAGGGCACCTCCTCGGTGAGCAGCGACACGGCCCCCGCGGACCAGTCGACCCGAGTGGACGGCCTGTCCACGTGCAGCGTCCGCGGCAGTACGCCGTTGCGCATGGCCATCACCATCTTGATCACACCCGCCACGCCCGCGGCGGCCTGGGTGTGACCGATGTTCGACTTCACCGAGCCCAGCCACAGCGGACGATCCGCCTGCCGGTCCCGCCCGTAGCTCGCCAGCAGCGCCTGCGCCTCGATCGGGTCGCCCAGGACGGTGCCGGTGCCGTGTGCCTCCACGGCGTCCACCTCGCCCGCCTGCAGTCCGGCGCTGGCCAACGCCTGGCCGATCACGCGCCGCTGGGAGGGACCGGAGGGCGCCGTCAGACCGTTGCTCGCACCGTCCTGGTTGACCGCGCTGCCACGCACCAGAGCGTGCACCCGGTGGCCGGCCCGCCGCGCGTCGGAGAGCCGCTCCAGCAGCAGCACCCCGACGCCCTCGGAGATGCTCGTCCCGTCGGCCGCCTCCGCGAACGCCTTGCACCGCCCGTCCTGCGCAAGCCCGCGCTGACGACTGAACTCCACGAAGATCGCGGGTGTGGAGAGCACCGTCACGCCACCCGCTAGCGCCAGCGAGCAGTCCCCCGCGCGCAGCGCCTGACACGCCAGGTGCAGCGCCACCAGCGAGGAGGAGCACGCCGTGTCCACCGTCACCGCCGGCCCCTCCAGACCGAGCGTGTACGCGATGCGGCCGGAGACCAGGCTGCTGCTGGCGCCCACCATCGGCGCCGCCACCAGCTCCTCGGTCCCCGAGTCCCCGCCGCCTGTGGGGGGCTGTAGACCCAGGCCGTAGTCCTGGTACATCGCTCCGGCGAACACGCCTGTACGGCTGCCGTGCAGGGAGAGGGGGTCGACGCCGGTGTCTTCGATCGCCTCCCACGCAGCTTCCAGCAGCTGACGTTGCTGGGGGTCGGTCACCAGCGCCTCGCGGGGACTGATGCGGAAGAACTCGGCGTCGAACTCGCAGGCGTCCTCGAGGAAGCCGCCGTTGCGCACGTAGCTGCACCCCGGCCGGCCAGGCTCGGGGTCGTACAGCGGCTCGAAGTCCCACTCGCGGTCCGTGGGCAGGTCTGAGATCGCGTCGACGCCGTCTCGCACCAACTGCCAGAGCTCCTGCGGCGAGCGGGCAGGCCCCGGATACCTGCAGCTCATCCCCACGATCGCGATCGGCTCGCGCGAGGCGTCCAGCAGCCGCCGGTTCTGGCCCCGCAGCCGCTCCGTCTCCTTCACAGACGCCCGCAGCGCCTCCACCACACGCTCCCCGGCAACAGACATGGTCAGCTCCTCGCTCCGGTCTCACTTGGGGAATCCGCACCATCCAGGGTCAGGGCGACAAGGCTCTCGACGTCCATCGCGTCGATCGCGTCCGCCTGAGCCTCCCCGGCAGGCTGTGCGCCACCGTTCTCACCACCGGCGAGCTCGAGCAGCGAGTCCAGCAGCCCCGCCTCCCGCAGGCGACCCAGGGGAATCGAGGAGAGGACCCGGCGGACCTCCGTCTCACCGGGCTCCAGGTCCCGCTCCGCGGCTGTGTCCGGAAAGATTTCGGCGAGCAGGCGGTCGGCGAGCGCAGCGGAGGTCGGACAGTCGAAGACCAGGGTGGCGGGGAGACGCAGGCCGGTGGCGACGCTCAGCCGGTTGCGCAGCTCCACCGCGGTCAGCGAGTCGGTCCCGAGCTCTTTGAACGCACGCTGCGGGTCGATCGCCCGGGCGGACGCGTACCCCAGCACGGCGGCCGCCTCCCCGCGCACCACGTCGAGCGCCACGCGCCTGCGCTCGCCCTCCGGCGCCGCCTGCAGGCGCCGCGCCAGCGAGCCCGCGGCGCTCTGTGAAGCACCGCGGAGAGGCGCACGCACCAAGCCCCGCAGCAGCGGTGGCAGCACGCCGGCTCTGGCCAGAGCGCGCCACGCGGCGGCGTCGAAGCGCGCCGCGACGGTCAGCGCCTGGTCCAGCCCGCAGGCGAGGTCGAAGAGCTCAAGGCCATCCTCGATCGAGAGCGGCGCGACGCCCGAGCGCGCGAGCCTCGCCAAGTCGACCGCGCTCAGCTGCTGGGTGGTGGCGACACCGCTGATCTCCTCCCACAACCCCCACGCGATCGAGGTCCCGACCGCCCCCCGCGCCCGCCGGTGCGCGGCGAGGGCGTCCAGGAACGCGTTACCCGCCGCGTAGTTGCCCTGGCCCGGACCGCCGAAGATGCCGGCCAGCGAGGAGAACAGCACAAACGCCGACAGCTCCAGGTGCTCGGTCAGCTCGTGCAGGTGCCACGCCGCGTCCGCCTTGCCGGCCAGCGCCTGGTCGAGGCGCTCCGGCGTGAGCGAGCTGATCACGCCGTCGTCGAGCACGACCGCCGCGTGCACCACCCCGCGGAGCGGCCGCTCCGCGGGCACAGACGCGAGCAGCGACTGCAGCTGCGAGCGGTCGCTCACGTCGCACGCGGCGAGCACGACGTCGGCGCCGAGCTCCGCCAGCTCGGCTTGAAGCTCGAGCGCCCCCTCCGCCTGCGCCCCCCGCCGGCTGGCGAGGAGCACGCTGCGCACCCCCTGCTCGACCAGGCGCCTGGCCACAAGCGCCCCCAGGCCGCCTGTGCCGCCAGTTATCAGCACCGTGCCCTGTGGGTCGAACGCCGGGGGTCGGCCGGCCGGCGAGTCCGTGGTGTCGGAGTCCGTGGAGTGGGAATCCGTGGCGTCAGAGTCAGTGGAGTGGGAGGACGTGGCGTCGGAGTCCGCGAGGGTGGAGCTCTCGCGAACGGGCGGCTCCGCGTGTGCCGCCCGCGCGAGTCGGGCCACCAGGACCTCGCCCCTGCGCACGGCCAGCTGGCTTTCCGATCGGTCGTCGTGGGCGAGCACCGCGGGCAGCACGTTCCAGGAGGCATCCTCGCCGTCGACGTCGACCAGCACGAAGCGGCCGGGGCTCTCCAACTGCGCCGAGCGCACCAGGCCCCACACCGGCGCAACCGCCAGGTTCGGCACGTCCTCCTCGGGGCCGGCGGCGACGGCCCCGCGCGTGAGTAGCACCAGCCGCGAGCTCGCGTAGCGCTCGTCGGCCAGCCACGCTTGCAGGAGCTCGAGAGTGCGCCCCAGAACCGCGTGGGTCACCGCGAGGAGGGAGCTCTGCGCACCGTCGGGCGAGCACTCCACCAGTACCACCTCGGGCGCCTCAGCGCCCGCGTCGACCGCCACGCCCAGCGCCTCCAGATCGACGTGCGCCTGCACCTGCACTCCCGCGGTGGCCAGCGCGCGCGCGAGCGGGCAGTCCTCCCCTCCGAGCACCCCCGCCCCCAACCGGTGGGACTCGGGGACACCCCCGGGGAGCGCGACCCACTCCTGCCGGAACAGCCGCTGGTGGTGGCCCGCGCGCGCAGCGGCGAGCTGGCGCAGGGAGAGCGGACGCATCACCAGCGACCGCACCGTCGCCACCGGCGCGCCGGAGGGGTCCGAGACCGCCAGCGACACCGCGCTGGCGCCCACCGGCGAGAGCCGCACCCGCAGCGAGTCGGCGCCAGTCGCGTGCAGTTCCACGCCGCTCCACGAGAACGGCAGCCACGCCTCGTCGCCCTCGCCCTCACCGTGACCCTCGCCCTTGCCCTCGCCGTCGCCGGCGCCCGGCGCGTCCTCTCGCTGCAGGAGCAGCGACGCCCCCAGCGGGTGCAGGGCCGCGTCAAGGAGGGCCGGGTGCACGCCGAACGCCTCTGCGTCGGCCTGCTGCTCGGCGGGCAACGAGACCTCCGCGAGCAGCTCCTCGCCCACACGCCACGCCGCCCGCAAGCCCTGGAACGCCGGCCCGAACTCGAGGCCGCGCGCGGCGGCCTGGTCGTAGAGGGTCTCGACGTCCACGACCTCGGCGCCCGCCGGCGGCCACTCCCCCTCGGCCAGCGCCCCGGGCTGCCCCACGGCGTGCCGGTCAGGCGCCGCGAGCTCCTCGCCGGCGAGCACACCCTCGGCGTGGCGCGTCCACTCCTGCTGCTCGGAGGGTCCGTCCCCGGTGGAGCCCTCGGGGCGGGAGTGAAACCCGATCGAGCGCCGACCGGACTCGTCGGGCGCGCCCACGAAGAGCTGCAGTTGCACCCCACCCTCCTCGCTCAGCACCAGGGGTGCCTGCAGGAGCAGCTCCTGCACCTGCCCGCAACCGAGGCGAGCGCCTGCGTGCAGGGCGAGCTCCAGGAACGCCGTGCCCGCCAGCAGCACCACGCCGGCCGCCTGGTGGTCGGCGAGCCACGGGTGCGTCTGCAGCGAGAGGCGGGCGGTGAACAGCACGCCACGCTCCTCGGCGAGTGTCACGGCGGCGCCCAGCAGCGGGTGCTCCGCGGAGTCCTGGCCGGCGCCCGTCACGTCGCCCGCGCCGGCGCCCGAGCTGTCGATCCAGTAGCGCTCGCGTTGGAAGGGGTAGGTGGGCAGGGGCACACGCTCCGCGGCGGCGCCCCGGAAGAGCGCCAGCCAGTCGACGTCCACCCCGCGCACCCACACCTCCGCGAGCGAGACCGCGAAGCGCTCGGGCGCGGACTCCTCGCGACGCAGCGTTCCGAGCACCCCGTCGCCCCGCCCCTCTTCGCGCACGGCGTCGACACCTTCCTGGACTGCGAACGACAGCACCGGGTGGGGGGAGACCTCCACGAACGTGCAGCGCCCGGACTCCAGCAGCGCCCGCACCGTCTGCTCGAACTGCACGGTCTCGCGCACGTTGCGAAACCAGTAGGCGGCGTCGAGCTCGGCGGTGTCGAGCAGGCCCGCGGTGACGGTCGAGTAGAACGGGACCTCGCCCGTGCGCGGGGCGACCGCGGCGCACGCCTGCAGCAGCGGCTCGCGGACCGTCTCCATCTGCGGGGAGTGCCCGGCGCTCACCGCCCCGAGGATCTCGCGGGCGCGGACGTCCTCGGCGGCGCACTGCGCCAGCAGCTCGTCCATCGCGGAGGGCTCCCCGGAGACCACCGTCGAGGAGGGCCCGTTGGCCGCGGCGACCACGATCCGTCCGTCCCACCGCTCGAGGCGCTCGGCGAGGGCTCCCGCGCCCAGTGCGACGGACGCCATCCGGCCCCCTCCCGTCAGCCCCGCCACCAGCCGGCTGCGCACGACCGCCAGGCGCGCGGCGTCGGCGAGCGAGAGCCCCCCCGCGACGTGCGCGGCGGCGACCTCGCCCTGGGAGTGGCCCACGACCACGTCGGGGCGCACCCCGCAGGCGCGCCACAGCCCCGCGAGGGAGACCGCCATCGCGAATAGCACCGGCTGCACCACGTCGATGCGCTCGAGCGTCGGCGCACCCGGCGCCTCCCGCAGCACGTCCAGCAGGGACCAGTCGAGGTGCGGCGCGAGCGCCTGCTCGCAGGCGTGGATCCCCTCCGCGAACACGGGAGAGCAGGCGAGCAGCTCGCGTGCCATTCCGGGCCACTGCGAGCCGTGGCCGGGGAACACGAACACGACCCGCCCGCCGTCACGCACCGAGCCAGCGCCGCGCACCAGCCCCGGGTCCGACCGATCCTCCGCCAGCGCGCGCAGGCCTTCCTCCAGTCCCTCGCGTCCGCGCCCGAGCACCACCGCCCGGTCCCCCAGCAGGGGCCGGTGCGCCAGCGAGAGCCCCACGTCGAGCGGCCGCGGCTCGTGCTCGGACCGACCGAAGGCCCACTGCTGCAGTCGCTGCGCCTGAGCGTGCAGACCCAGCTCGCCGCGACCCGACACGGGCCACGGCACCGCCCCACCTGCGAGCACGCCGACCTCGTCTGTGACCTCGGCGGGGGAGGAGAGGGCCGTCGCGGCTTCGGTGAGGGTGGCCGCGTCGGCCGGGCCGTCGGCATGCGTAGTCGTGGTGGGAGCGCCAGCCGCGTCGGTGAGAGCACCGTCAGTAGGCGTGACCGTAGTGGAAGCGCTGGCCGCGTCGGCGGGTGTGCCCTCGGCAGGCGTGACCGTGGTAGGAGCAGCGACCGCGGCGGCCACCGGCGGGGCCTCCTCGAGGATCACGTGGGCGTTCGTCCCGGAGGCCCCGAACGAGGAGACTCCGGCGCGCCGGGGACCGTCTCCGGAGGGCCACGGCACGGCCTCTCGCAGCAGCTCGACCGCACCCGCCGACCAGTCCACCTCAGGCGTGGGCTGGTCGACGTGCAGCGTCCGCGGCAGCACCCCGTGGCGCAGCGCCTGCGTCATCTTGATCACGCCCCCCACACCGGCCGCGGCCTGGGTGTGACCCAGGTTCGACTTCAGCGTCCCCAACCGCAGGGGGCGCTGCGCGGAGCGCTCGCGCCCGTAGACGGCCAGCAGCGCCTGCGCCTCGATCGGATCGCCCAGCGTGGTACCCGTGCCGTGCCCCTCCACCGCGTCCACCTGCCCCGCCGAGAGCCCCGCGGACGCGAGCGCCTGACGGATCACGCGCTGCTGAGAGGGACCGGAGGGCGCCGTGAGGCCGTTGGAGGCGCCGTCCTGGTTGACCGCGGAGCCACGCACCACCGCGAGCACCTGGTGACCGAGGCGACGCGCGTCGGAGAGGCGCTCCAACACCACCACCCCCACGCCCTCGCTCCAGCCAGTGCCGTTCGCCGCGGCGGAGTACGCTCTGCAGCGCCCGTCAGGGGAGAGGCCGCGCTGGCGCGAGAACCACACGAACACCCCCGGCGAGCAGAGCACGGTGACCCCTCCCGCCAGTGCCAGCGAGCACTCCCCTGCGCGCAGCGACTGGCAGGCCCAGTGCAGCGCCACAAGCGACGAGGAGCAGGCGGTGTCGACGGAGACCGCGGGGCCCTCCAGCCCGAGCGTGTACGCCACCCGCCCCGAGACCACGCTGCCGCCGAGGCTGGCGCCGACTCCGACTTCCTGGCCGAACGAGACCGGCCCGGACGCCCCGAGGCCGTAGTCGTGGTACATCACTCCGGCGAACACGCCGGTCGGGCTGCCGTGCAGCGCGGCGGGGTCGAGGCCGGCGTCTTCGAGGGCCTCCCAGCTCACTTCCAGCAGCAGCCGCTGCTGAGGATCGAGGGTCAGGGCCTCCCGGGGAGAGATGCCGAAGAACACCGGGTCGAACAGCGCGGCGTCGTCCAGGAACCCGCCCTCGCGGGTGTAGCTCGTGCCGAGGTGCTCGGGGTCGGGGTCGTACAACCCCTCGAGGTCCCACCCGCGGTCGGTGGGGAACCCCGTGATCGCGTCGCGGCCGGCCGCGACGAGCTCCCACAACTCCTGCGGCGAGTTGGCGGACCCCGGGTAGCGGCAGCCCAGACCCACGATGGCGATCGGCTCGTGTGGGCGCTCCTCGAGCTCCCGCAGGCGCAGGCGCGCGTCGTGCAGGTCGACCGTGACGCGCTTGAGGTAGTCGAGGAACTTCTCGTCGTCAGCCATCACAGCTCCCGTTGGTGGTTGGTTGAGGTCGGCTCATCGGGGATCGTCCACGTGTGTCGGTTGCGCGTCCGGGCGGGTGGGCGCTGGGCCTCCTACCCAGCGGCGGCGCGTAGTGCGTAGCTCCAGGGACAGGGCACCGAGGGTGAGTGGCGCGCGGGGGGTGACGGCACGTCGCCCTAGGGACAGGGCGCCGAGGGTGAGTGGTGGACGCACGGGGGTGACGGCGGGCCGGCACAGAGTGCGACGGAGGGCGTCTCACTGCTGCAGCTCCGCGTCGATGAAGTCGAACACGTCCTCGGCGCTCGCCGAGCTCATCAGGTGGGCCACCGCGGCGCCGTCCTGGGGCGGGCGTTCGTCCCCCAGTCCGGAGAGGATCGTCCGCAGGCGCCGCAGGACGCGGGGCCGGTGGGCGTCGTCCGCCGGCAGGGCCGCGAGCCGCCGCTCCAGCTCGTCGAGCTCCGCGTCGAACGGGTCGGCTGCCGCCTCGCCGCCGGGCCCCAACTCGCCCAGCAGGTGGTCGGTCAGCGCGAGCGGGGTGGGGTAGTCGAAGATCAGCGTCGCGGGCAGGCTGAGCTCGGTCACGGCGCTCAGGCGGTTGCGGAACTCGACGGCGGCCAGCGAGTCGAACCCCAGCTCCTTGAAGGTCAGCCGCACCTCGACGGCACTCGACGAGCCGTACCCCAGGACCAGGGCAGCCTGGGCGCACACCGTGTCCTGCACGACCTGCCCACGCTCGTGCTCGGGCACGGCGGCGAGGCGCTTGACGAGCGTGCCGCGCTCGGCGCCGGCGGCGCGCAGCGGCGCGCGGACCAGGCCGCGCAGCAGCGGCGCCAGCACTCCCGCGGCAGCCTGCGTGCGCAGCGCTCCGGCGTCGAGTCGCGTCGCGACGAGCAGCCCCTCCTCAAGCCCGCACGCGGCGTCGAAGAGCTCGAGGCCCTCCGCGGGCGTGAGCGACGCAACTCCCAAGCGCGCCCCCCTTGCCTGGTCGGCGTCGTTCAAGCGACCGGCCATACCGTCCGCCTGCGCCCACGGTCCCCACGCAATCGAGACCGCCGGCAGCCCACACGCACGACGGTGAGCCGCCAGCGCGTCCAGGAGCGTGTTGGCCGCCGCGTAGTTGCCCTGGCCCGACACGCCCAGCGTGCCTGCCGCCGAGGAGAACAGCACGAACGCCGAGAGCTCGGCGCCCCGCGTCAGCTCGTGCAGGTGCAGCGCTGCGTGGGCCTTCGGCGCGAGCACCCCGTCGAGCCGCTCGGGCGTGAGCGAGTCGAGCACCCCGTCGTCGAGCACGCCCGCGGCGTGCACCACCCCGCTCAACGGGTGCTCCGGTGAGACCGACTCGAGCAGCGCTGCGAGCTGCCCGCGGTCGGCCACGTCGCACGCCGCGGCCCGCACCTGCGCTCCCAGCCCAGCGAGCTCCTCTTGGAGCGCTGCGACACCGGGCGCCGCGGGCCCGCGGCGACTGGCGAGCAGCAGGTGACGCACCCCGTGGGTGGCCACGAGGTGCCTCGCCACGAGCGCGCCGAGCCCACCCGTTCCGCCGGTGACCAGGACCGTGCCGTGCGCGTCGAACTGCGACCCGCGCCCCGGCGGACCGGGCGCCCCTCGCGCACCGGCCACACCCACACCAGTCGCCTCGGACTCGCCCGCGGCCTCGCCAGTCACCTCCCGCGCACCGGCCACACCCTCCCCGGTCGCCTCGGCCTCGTCCGCCCGGGTGGAGGCGACGGGGTCGGCCACCAGCCGCAGGCGCGGCACACACGCGACGCCGGCGCGGATCGCGAGCTGCGACTCCTGCGCGCTCGACGCGTCAGCCAGCACACCCGCCAGCGCCTCGTGCGAGGACTCCTCGTCGTCGAGGTCGACCAGCACGAAGCGCCCGGGGTGCTCAGCCTGCGCCGAGCGGACCAGCCCCCACACCGCCGCCTGCGCCAACCCCGAAACCTCGTCCCCCGCACCCGCCGCGACCGCGCCGCGCGTCACCACCACCATCTTCGACTCACCCGGCTCCTCGCGCGCAAGCCACTGCTGCATCAGACCCAGCACCCTGCTGGCGCAGGCACTCACAGCCTCCGCCACCTCACCGGCGTCCCCCTCGGCTCCTTGGGTCTCCGCGGCTGGGTCGGAGGCCATCACCAGCTCCGCCTCCGGGGCCGCGGAGCTCTCCTGCTCAGGCGCGGCGGCGAGCGGCTCCCACTCAACGCGCAACAGCGACCCCCCGCCACCGCTGCGCAGCCGCTCGAGCTGCTCCCGAAACACCTCGCGCGCCACCAGCGAGTCCAGCGCGAGCACCACCGCACCCAGCTCGTCGGTGGCGATCAGCGAAACCCCCCCGCTCGACGTGGGCGAGAGACGGACACGCAGTGCGCACGCCCCGGTGGCGAAGGCACTCACGCCGGTCCACGAGAACGGGATCACCATCTGCTGCTGCCGCGGTGTGTACAGCGCGCCCACCTGCAGCGCGGAGTCCAGCAGCGCCGGGTGCAGGCCGTAGGTGCGCGCCTGCGCGTGGTGCTCCTCGGGCAGGCGCACCTCCGCGAACAGCTCCTCCCCACGGCGCCACACCGCCCTCGCGCTCAGGAAGACCGGCCCGTAGTCGAAGCCCAGCCGCGCCATCTGCTCGTGCAGCTCCTCGGCCGGGACGGGGTCCGCCTCCGGCGGAGGCCACACGCCGCCAGTCACCGAGGCCGCGTGCTGTTCGAGCGCGTAGCGGCGGTCCTGGCCGCTGACGCCGCTCGAGGCCAGCACGCCGCTGACGTGGCGCGTCCACACCCGCTCGCCCCGTGCCCCCTCCAGCGGTGGCTCCTCCCCTTGCGGCGCCTGTCTGCGGGTGTGGATGGTGAGCGCGCGCCGGCCGGAGGCGTCGGGCGCGCCCACCGAGACCTGCAGCGCCACCTGCTCGCGCCCGGCCAGCACCACCGGCTCCTCCATCACGAGCTCCTGCACGGTGTCACAGCCGGCCACGCGAGCGACGTGCAGCGCGAGCTCCACGTGCGTGGTGCCAGGTACCAGCACCGAGCCCATCACGACGTGCTCGGCCAGCCACGGAGTGCGCTGCAGCGACAGCGAGCCCGTGAACAGCCACCCCTCCCCGTTGGCCAGCGGAAGCGCCGCGCCGAGCAGCGGGTGGCCACCGGCGTCGAGGCCTGCCGAGGCGACGTCCCCGAGCCCCGCGGCGTGTGTCTGCAGCCAGTGGCGGCGACGCTGGAAAGCGTACGTTGGGAGCTTCACCGGCCGCGCGCCGGACCCCTCGAAGGCCCTGCTCCAGTCGACGTGCACACCGCGCACCCACAGCTCCGCTAGCGCGCTCGTCAACGCGCGCACCTCCGGGCGCCCCCCACGCAACACCGGCACCGCGACAGCCCGCGTCCCGCCGCGACCGCCCGCGCCGGTGCCACCGCCGGCGTCGGCGCCACCGCCCGCGCCGTGACGACCGTCCACCGCGCCGCCGGCGAGACTCCTCCCGCCACGACCGCCCGCCCCTCCGCCGGCGAGACACTCCCGCGCCATCGCGCTGAGCACACCGTCCGGGCCGAGCTCGAGCAGGTTCCCGACACCCTGAGCGCCGAGCCACCGGACAGCGTCGAGGAAACGCACGGGCTCGCGCGCGTGGCGCACCCAGTACCCTGGGTCGCACACCTGCTCGGCAGACACCGGCTCACCCGTGAGGTTCGAGACGATCGGGATCTGCGGCGCCGAGTACGTGAGTCCCGCGGCGACCCGCTCGAGCTCCGCGAGCGCCCCGTCCATCCGCGGCGAGTGAAACGCGTGGGAGACCCGCAGCCGCTTCGTCTTGTACCCCCGCTCCTCGAAGACCCCCGCCAGCTCCAGCACGGCGTCCTCGTCGCCGGAGACCACGACCGCCTCGGGGCCGTTCACCGCCGCGAGCGCGACCCGGGCCTCGTGGCCGTCCAGCACCTCGCGCGCCACCTCCTCGGAGGCCGCGACAGCGACCATCGCCCCGCCGCCGGGCAGCGCGCCCATCAGCCGCCCCCGAGCCGCGACCAGCACACACGCGTCCCGCAGCGAGAGCACACCCCCGACGTGCGCCGCCACCAGCTCGCCGACCGAGTGGCCCACCAGGTAGTCGGGACGCAGCCCCCAGTCCTCCACGAGCCTGAACAGCGCCACCTCCAGCGCGAACAGCCCGGCCTGAGTGAACGCCGTCTCGTCCAGCAGCCCGCCGGCACCCTCGCCGCCGCTCACAGGCCCCCCGGACAGCCCGTCGCCACCCGCCGGCCCCCCACCGGACGCCTCGCCGAACACCACCTCGCGCAGCGAGCGCCCCACCAGGCCGTCCAGGTGCCCGCAGGCCTCCTCGAACGCGCTCTCGAACGCCGGTAGCGCCTCGGCGAGCTCGCGGCCCATCCCCACCCGCTGGGCACCCTGGCCGGTGAACAGGAACACCAACCCGCTCCCCGCGCCACGCACCGACCCCCGCACGAGACCGGGCGCGTCCTCTCCTCGCGCCAGCGCCCGCAGGCTCTCCAGCAGGCTCTCCCGTCCACCGCCCACCACCACCGCCCGGTCCTCGAGCGCCGAGCGGCTCGCCCCTAGCGAGAGCCCGACGTCCGCCAGCCGTAGCTCGGGGGCGCCCTCGGCCCACTCCAACAACGCCCGCCCCTGCCCGCGCAGGCCCTCCGCGCCCCGGCCCGACACCACCCACGGCAGCACCCCGGCGCCCAGCACGCCGCTGGGGTGGTCTTTGCCAGGCGGCACCGCGCGAGCTGAGGAGGAAGACGCAGCGTCCGGCAGCGCGGGGGCCTCCTCGACGATCACGTGCGCGTTGGTGCCGCTCACCCCGAACGAAGAGACCCCCGCGCGGCGCGGTTGCTCGCCCCGCTCCCACGGCACCTGCTCGGTGAGCAGCGCGACCGCGCCGCTCGACCAGTCAACCTGCGTGGTCGGCTGCTCGACGTGCAGCGTGCGCGGCAGGGTCTCGTGTCGGAGCGCCTGCACCATCTTGATCAGCCCCGCCACCCCCGCGGCGGCCTGCGGGTGGCCGATGTTCGACTTCACCGACCCCAGCCACAGCGGACGTCCGGGCCCCCGTCCCTGGCCGTAGGTCGCCAGCAGCGCCTGCGCCTCGATCGGGTCGCCCAGCGTCGTGCCCGTGCCGTGCCCCTCCACCGCGTCCACCTGCGCGGGCGTGAGCCCCGCGGCGGCGAGCGCCTGGCGGATCACGCGCTGCTGGGACGGACCGTTCGGCGCCGTCAGGCCGTTGCTGGCGCCGTCCTGGTTGACCGCGCTGCCACGCACCACCGCCAGCACTGGGTGCCCGGCCCGCTGCGCGTCGGAGAGCCGCTCCAGCAGCACCACGCCCACGCCCTCCGACCAGCCCGTGCCGTCCGCGGTCTGCGCGAAGGACTTACACCGCCCGTCTGCGGCGAGGCCACCCTGGCGGCTGAACGCGACGAACGCCGTCGGCGTGGCCATCGCCGCGACCCCTCCGGCCAGCGCTAGCGAACACTCCCCCGCGCGCAGCGCCCCGCACGCCAGGTGCAGCGCCACCAGCGAGGACGAGCACGCGGTGTCGACCGAGACCGCCGGCCCCTCGAACCCGAACGAGTAGGCCACCCGCCCAGACACCACGCTCCCCGCGCCGGCCGTCAACCGGTAGCCCTCGAGCTCCTCCGGCAGGTGCAAGCCGTAGTCGGTCGGGTTGATGCCCGCGAACACGCCCGTCTGGCTGCCCCGCAGCGACAAGGCCGCGATCCCGGCGTCCTCCAGCGCCTCCCAGCAGGCTTCCAACAGCAGCCGCTGCTGGGGGTCCATCGCCAGCGCCTCGTTCGGGGCGAGCTCGAAGAAGGCCGCGTCGAACTCGGCCACGTCGTGGACGAACCCCCCTTCACACGCGCGGCTGCGCCCAGACCGCTCGGGGTCGGGGTCGTGCAGCGCCTCCAGGTCCCACCCCCGGTCCGCCGGGAACGGCCCGATCGCGTCGCCCCCGCTAACAACGAGCTCCCACAGCTCCTGCGGTGAGGCGACGGTGGCCCCGCCCACCCCTGGGTACCTGCAGCTCATGCCCACGATCGCGATCGGCTCCTCGGCGCTCACCCTCGCCGGCGCGGGCGCCGCGTCGCCGCGCGACCCGCCGAGGGTCTCCTGCACCAGCAAGCGGGCCAGCGCCGCCGGGTAGGGGTGGTCGAACACGACGGTGCTGGGCAGGCGCAGCCCGGTCGCGGCCTGCAGGCGGTCACGCAGCTGCACAGCCATCAGCGAGTCGAACCCGAGCTCTTTGAACGGCCGTTGGGCCCCCACCTCCTCGGCCGCGCCGTGCCCGAGCACGGCTGCCGCGTGCAAGCACACGAGCTCCCCCGCCACCCGCTCGCGCTCGCGCTCGGAGAGGCCCGCCAGCCGCGCCGCCAGACCACCGCCGCGAGCGTCCTCTCCTGGACCTCCCACCTGCTCCGAGGCACGCTGAACCTCCGGCAGGTCGCCGATCAACGGACGCGCCCTCGCGGATGCGTAGGCCGGCGCGTAGCGCTCCCAGTCGATCCGCGCGACCGTCAGGCACGTCTCGCGCCGCTCCAGCACCCGCTGCAGCACCCCGACCGCAAGCTCCGGAGCCATCTCCAGCACCCCCCTGCGGGCGAGCTCCTGTCCCGCTCCCACCCCCGCGCCCACGACCCCCCACAGTCCCCACGCGACCGACGTCGCCGCGAGGCCCTGCGCACGCCGGTGCTCCGCGAGCCCGTCCAGGTACGCGTTCGCGGCCGCGTACGCGCCCTGACCGCCCGAGCCCATCGTCGCCGCCAACGAGGAGTACAACACGAACGCGGAGAGACCCGCGCCCTCGGTCAGCTCGTGCAGGTGCCGCGCCCCGCCGACCTTGGCGGCGAGGGTCCTCTCGCACTGCTCCACCGTGAGAGCGTCCACCGCGCACGGCGAGTCCACGCCCGCGGTGTGCACCACCGTGTCGAGCGGGTGCGCTCCCGGCACGTGCGCGAGCAGCCCCAGCACCTGCGCGCGGTCGGCCACGTCGCACGCCACCACGCTCACCCCCACGCCGCGGCCCTCGAGCTCCGCCACGAGCTCCGCCGCACCGGGCGCCGCGGGGCCGCGACGGCTCGCCAGCAGCAGGTGCTCCGCTCCGGCGCCCGCGAGCCACCGCGCCACGCACGCGCCCAGCCCTCCCGTGCCGCCGGTGACGAGCGCCGTCCCGCGCGGCCTCCACGCGTCGCTCCCCGGTCCGTCCACCGCGCCACTCCCCACCCGGCTCGCCGGCGCACGCGCGAGCCGACGCGCAAACACCCCGGCCTCGCGCACCGCGAGCTGATCCTCCTCGCCGATCCCTTCCAGCGCGGCGCACAGCCCCCCGAGCGCGCGCTCGTCCAGCGTCTGCGGCAAATCCACCAGCCCGCCCCACCGCTGTGGCTGCTCCAGCGCGAGCGTGCGGCCCAAGCCCCACACCGCCGCCTGCGCCGGGCTCTCCACCCGGTCGCCGGCGCCGACCGCCACCGCCCCGCGCGTCACCAGCCACAGCCGTCCCTCCACGCCCACGTCTCCCAACCCCTGCACCAGCGCCACGGTCGCTGCCACTCCCGCGGGGACCGCACCGACTACGCCCTGTGTGCACTCGTCCCACGCCAGCAGCGACAGCACTCCGCGCGTACGTACGCCACTCACCGACCCCTCCCCCTCCCCCTCCAAACCCGCGCCGTTCTCGACGGGCGCTCCAGACGGCAGGGCCGCGCGTAGTCGCCGTGCCAACTCCTCCCGGCCCACCCCGCCGGCGTTCTCGACCGCCACCTGCACGACCCGCGCACCGCGGCTCTCGAGTGCCTCCACCACGCTCGCGCGGTCGGCCTCCGTCCCCGCCGGTGCGACCACCAGCCACACGCCCCCCGGCGCCCCCTCCGAGCGAGCGGCCACCTGCCGCCAGTCGACCCGGTAGCACCACTCGTCCTCTGGGGTGGCCGCCCTGTTGCGCGCAGCGTCCACGGCGGGTTCCAGCCAGAGGCGCTTGCGCTGCCACGCGTAGGTCGGCAACGCCACCCGCCGCGCGCCCGCGGCACGGGGGGCCGCCGCCCAGTCCACCTCCACGCCGTGCGCCCACGCCTCGCCCAGCGCGCCGACCAGCGTACGCGCCTCGGAACGCTCGCCGCGCAGCACCGGCAGCACGACCACCGTGTCCTCCTGCGCAGCTGGATCGTGGCCGTTCTCGGCAGCCGCTCCCGCCGCAGCGCCCTCGCCGCCGCGCGTCTCGGCCTCGCTCCGAGCCTGAGGCTCGCCGCCGGCCAGGCAGTCCCGGCTCATCGCGCTGAGCACCCCGTCGGGCCCGAGCTCCAGGAAGCCACGGACCCCCTGCGCGTACAACCACCGCACCCCGTCCGCGAACCGCACCGTCTCGCGCGCGTGGCGCACCCAGTACCTCCGCCGAGCCCCACTCGCTCGTGACCTCCTCCCCCGTCACGTTGGACACCACCGGGATGCGCGGCTGCGCGAAGGACAGGCCACGCGCGACCTCGGCGAACTGCTCCAGCACCCCGTCCACGCGCGGCGAGTGAAACGCGTGCGAGACCCGCAGCCGCCTCGTCCTGCGCCCCCGCTCCGCCCAGCTCTCCGCCAGTTGCAGCGTCGCTTGCTCGTCTCCGGAGAGCACCACCGCGGACGGGCCGTTCACCGCCGCCAGCGCGACACGATCCTCCAGTCCACTCAGAGACGCCCGCGCCTCCTGCTCGGAGGCCTGGACCGCGACCATCGCGCCCCCCGCGGGCAGAGCCCCCATCAACCGGCCACGCGCGGCGACCAGCGTGCAGGCGTCCTGCAACGAGAGCGCCCCCGCCACGTGCGCCGCCACCAACTCGCCGACCGAGTGGCCCATGAGGAAGCCCGGGCGCACCCCCCACGCCTCGAGCAGGCGGTACACCGCCACCTCCAGCGCGAACAGCCCCGTCTGGGTGAACAACGTCTCATCCAGTAGCCCGCCGGCAGCGACGCCCTCACCGGCCGGGTGCTCGCCGGGCCGCCCCTCGCCCACCGGCCCCCCGCCAGGCCGCCCCCCGCCGGGCCGCACCTCGCCGAAAACCACCCCACGCAACGACCGCCCCACCAGACCGTCCAGGCACCCGCACGCCTCGTCGAACGCCTCCCTGAACACCGGGAACGCCTCGTACAGCCCCCGCCCCATCCCGACCCGTTGCGCACCCTGGCCCGTGAACAGGAACGCCACGCCCTCTCGACCGGCGAGCGCCGAGGCGGCGGTCCCCCGCACGACCCCTGCCGCCGGCTCCCCTCTGGACAGCGCGCCGAGGCCGTCGAGCAGCTCCTCGCGGCCGGCCCCCACGATGACCGCGCGATCCTCCAACGCCGGACGGCCCGCGAGTGAGAACCCGACGTCCACCGCCCGCAGGGCGGGCGGGTCCGGATCCCCCCCGACCCACTCCCACAGCCGCCGCGCCTGCCCTCGCAACCCCCCGGCGCCGCGACCCGACACCACCCACGCGCACACCCCGGCACCGGCCGCTCCGGGCTCCGACCCCTCCCGCGCGAGCGTCTGTGCAGCCGGCGAGCGCCCGGCCCCGGCCGCCGCCGACGCGTCCTCGCCTCCTTCGCGCGGCGCCTCCTCGAGGATCAGGTGCGCGTTGGTGCCACTGATCCCGAACGACGACACTCCCGCCCTGCGCCGGCCGTCCCGCGACCGGTCGCCGTCCGGCGGCCACGGCACCTGCTCGGAGAGCACCGACACCGCCCCGGCCGACCACTCCACCCGGGTCGAGGGCTCGTCGACGTGCAGCGTCCGCGGCAGCACGCCGTGCCGCAGCGCCCCCACCATCTTGATCACGCCCGCCACACCCGCCGCGGCCTGGGTGTGGCCGATGTTCGACTTCACCGACCCCACCCACAGCGGCCGCCCCTCGGGACGCTCCTGTCCGTAGGTGGCCAGCAGCGCCTGCGCCTCGATCGGATCGCCGAGCACGGTCCCCGTGCCGTGGCCCTCGACCGCGTCGACCGCAGACGCCGGCAGGCCCGCGCTCGCGAGCGCCTGGCGGATCACACGCTGCTGGGAGGGTCCGTTGGGAGCCGTCAACCCGTTGCTCGCTCCGTCCTGGTTGACGGCACTGCCGCGCACCACCGCCAGCACCTCGTGCCCCAGGCGGCGCGCGTCGGAGAGCCGCTCCAGCAGCACCACGCCGATGCCCTCCGACAGGCTCGTGCCGTCGGCGGCGTCCGCGAAGGACTTGCACCGCCCGTCGCGGGCCAGGCCCCGTTGACGTGCGAACTCCACGAACACCCCCGGCGTCGAGAGCACCGTCACACCGCCCGCCAGCGCCAGTGCGGACTCCCCACCGCGCAACGACCCACACGCCAGGTGCAACGCCACTAGTGAGGAGGAGCAGGCGGTGTCGAGCGTCACCGCCGGGCCCTCCAGGCCCAACGCGTACGCCACCCGGCCCGACGCCACGCTCCCGGCGCTGCCCATGCCCAAGTAGGCCTCGAGATCCTCCGACACCCGCCCCTGCAGGCGCGTCCCGTAGTCGTTGTACATCACGCCCGTGAACACCCCTGTGCGGCTGCCGCGCAGGGCCAGCGGGTCGATGCCGGCGTGCTCGCACGCCTCCCAGCAGCACTCCAGCAGCAGGCGCTGCTGAGGATCCATCGCCAGCGCCTCGCGCGGGCTGACCCCGAAGAACGCCGCGTCGAAGTCCGCCGCGTCGTAGAGGAACCCGCCCTCGCGGGCGTAGCACGTGCCCGGACGCTCGGAGTCCGGGTCGTAGAGCCCCGCCAGGTCCCAGCCGCGATCATCGGGCAAGCCCGAGATCGCGTCCCGCCCGCCGGCCACCAGGTCCCACAGATCCTCGGGCGTCCGCACGCCCCCCGGGTAGCGGCAGCTGATCCCCACGATGGCCACCGGCTCCCGCTGGCGCTCCTCCACCTCCTGCAGGCGCCGCCGCGCCTTGCGCAGGTCGATCGTGACCCGCTTGAGGTAGTCGAGGTACCTGTTGTCGTTGTCGTCGTCGGTCACGTGGCTACCGGTCACGCGCTCGCCGTCCTCGTGGTAGGTCACACCGTCGTCGCGGTCGTGGTCGTCGTCGGTCACGCCCCGTCGCCTCCGCCCGCGCCCTCTAGCGCTCCGAGCTCCCTGTCGATCAACTCGAAGACGTCCTCCACCGTCGCTGACCGCACGTCCTCGTCGTCCTCGGCCGTGGCTTGCCCACCGTTCAGTCCAGCGAGGAACGCCCCCAGCCGCACCGTGAGCCTCGCCCGCGCCGTCTCGTCGGTCGCGATCGCCGAGAGCCTGCGCTCGAGCTCGACCATCTCCGCCTCCACGGAAACCCCCGCCGTCGCTGCGCCCGACGCGAGGACGCCCACCAGGTGCTCGGCCACCAACGCCGGTGTCGGGTAGTCGAAGACCAGCGTCGCGGGCAGGTTGAGCTCAGCCGCGGCACTCAGCCGGTTGCGGAACTCGACCGCAGCCAGCGAGTCGAACCCGAGCTCCTTGAAGGGCTGCCGCGCCTCGATCGCCGCGGGCGAGGCGTGCCCGAGCACGGTCGCCGCGTGAGCGCGCACGGTGTCGAGCACGATGCGCGGACGCTCGTGCGTCGAGGCGCTGGCCAGGCGCCTGGCGAGCGAGCCGCGCTCCGTGCCGGCGCCTCTGCGCAGCGGAGCCCGCACCAGGCCGCGCCACACCGAGGGCAGCGCTCCCGCTTCTGCAAACCCCCGCAGGACCGCCCGATTGAGGCGCGCCGCGACCACGAGGGGCTCGCCGAGGGCGTGCGCGGCGTCAAACATCTCCAGTCCCTCCGCCGCGGAGAGCGGGACGACGCCGGAGCGCGCGATCCGCACGCGGTCGACCTCTCTGAGCGTGCTCGCCATCCCGCCCGTCTGCTCCCACGGCCCCCACGCGATCGAGCAGCCCGTCAGGCCGCACGCCCTGCGCGCGGCCGCCAGCGCGTCCAGGAACGTGTTCGCCGCGGCGTAGTTGCCCTGGCCGCTCCCGCCGAGCACCCCCGCGAGCGAGGAGAAGAGCACGAACGCCGAGAGCTCCGTGTGCTCGGTCAGCTCGTGCAGGTGCCACGCGCCGTCCACCTTCGGCGCCAGCACCCCGTCGATCCGCTCCGCCGTCAGTGAGCCGACCACCCCGTCGTCGAGCACGCCCGCGGCGTGCACCACCGCACGCAGCGGGTGCTCCTGCGAGACCGAGGCGAGCAGCGTCCGCAGCTGCTCGCGGTCGGCCACGTCGCACGCCGCAACCCTCACGCTCGCCCCCCGCTCGCCCAGCTCGGCCTGGAGCTCGGCGGCGCCCGGGGCCTGCGGCCCCTGCCGGCTCGTCAGCAGGAGGTGGCGCACTCCGTGAGCGACCACCAGGTGCCTCGCCAGGAGCGCGCCGAGCTCGCCGGTGCCGCCGGTCAGCAGCACGGTGCCGTCCACCTCCAGCGCCGGCCCCCCCCGCGCGGCGTCCTCCCCCACAGGGCCCCCCTCCGCGACCTCCCCCACAGGGCCCCCCTCCGCGCCGTCCACCGAGCCCCCCTCCCCAGCGCCTCCCCGGAGCGCGCCCGCCGGCGCAACCGGCGCCAGCCGCGGTGCGAACACCCCGCCCTCGCGGATCGCCAGCTGGTGCTCCTCGGTCCCGGAGGCGAGCAGCGCCTCGGGCAGCGCTTCCCACGAGGTCTGTGCGCCGTCCAGATCCACCAGCGCAAAGCGCCCCGGGTTCTCCGCCTGCGCGACCCGCACCAGACCCCACACTCCCGCCTGGGCCAGCCCCGGCAGCCCTTCCTCCGCGCCGACAGCCACCGCCCCCCCGGTCACCACTGCCAGCCGGCACGCCGCGAGCCGCTCCTCCGCGAGCCACGCCTGCGCCACACGCAGCGCTTCGTGCGTCGAGGCGTGCACCGCGTCCACCACGCCACCGCGGACCCACTCGCGGGCATCCACGAGCACCACCCGGGGCGCCGCGGCTACCTCCTGCACCGCGCCACCCAGCGACGCGAGGTCCTCGTACACCTCGAACTCCACCGCCGCCGCCCGCAGCGCGCCCGCGAGGGCCCCGTCCCGCTCTTCAAGCAACACCAGGCGGTCTCCCGCCACCGCCGGCCCGCGGGAGACCGGCGCCCACTCGACGCAGAGCACCTGCTGGGGAGCGTCCCTGCGCATCCGGCCGAGCTGCTCCGCGGAGATCGGGCGCAGCGCGAGCGAGTGCGCTGACAGCACTCCTGCGCCGGCGCCGTCGGCGGCCTTCAGCGAGACCCCGCCCCCGCCCGTCGGCGAGAGGTGGACCCGCAACGCGGACGCGCCCGTGGCGTGCAGACTCACCCCACCCCAGGCGAACGGCAGGCGCGGCCCCCCCGGCGCGCCCCCCGGCTCGCCGAGCCCGGTCGCGGCCAACGCGTGCAACGCGGCGTCCAGCAGCGCCGGGTGCAGGCCGAACGACTGCCCCTGCACCCGCTGCTCCTCTGACAGCGACACCTCCGCGAACAGATCCTCCCCCCGCCGCCACACACCCCGCAGACAGCGAAACTCCGGGCCATAGTCGAAGCCGCCCGCCGCGAGGCGTTCGTAGAGGTCCGCGACCGCCACCTCCACCGCCCCCGCCGGCGGCCAGACCGCTCCAGCAAGCACGCCGCCCGACCCATCAAGGTCACTGCCCGACCCGCCGAGCCCCCCGTTCAATCCGTCGAGGTCACCGCCCAACCCAGCGCGTACCCGCCCATCCCGATCGCCCGCCCCCCCGGCAGCCAGCGTCCCCTCGGGGGCGAGCGTCCCCCCGGCAGTGAGCGCCGCCCCGGGAGCGAGCGTCCCCCCGGCGTTACGTGTCCACCCCTCCCCCGCCAACACCCCCTCGGCGGCGCCGTCGGTCACACGCGAGTAGACCTCCACCGCGCGGCAGCCGGCTTGGTCCGGCGCCCCCACGGTGAGCTGCACCTGCACCTCCTCCCCCTCACCCAACACCATCGGCTCCTCCAACGTGAGCTCCTGCACCAGCTCACAGCCCACCTGCGCACCTGCGTGCAACGCAAGCTCCACAAACGCCGTCCCCGGCAGCAGCACCACACCCCTCGCCGCGTGGTCGGCGAGCCAGGCATGGGACTGCAGCGACAGCCGCCCCGTGAACAGCCACCCGTCTCTCTCCGCCAGGGCGACCCTCGCGCCCAGTAGCGGGTGCTCGGCCGACGCCTGCCCCGCCGCCGCGAGATCGCCCGCCCCCGCCTGCGCCGCCAGCCAGTAGCGCTCGCGCTGGAACGCGTACTTCGGCAGCCCCACCCGGCGCGTGGGCCCACCCGCGAACAGCGGTCTGAAATCGACCGCCACTCCGCGCACCCACGCCTCGGCCAGCGAGGCGAAGAAGCGGCGGGGGCCGCCCTCTCCCCTGCGCAGGGAGCCGATCGCCGCGACACTCGGCGCCGCGAACGCCCGGGCGCTGGGTGAGTCATCGCGTCCCTGCGCCCCTTCGGGGGGCGCCCCCTCGGCGGGCACCCTCTCGGCGAGCGCCTCCTCGGCAGTCTCCTGAATCCCCACGCTCAGCACCGGGTGGGGGCTGACCTCGATGAACGTGCGGTACCCCTCCCCGAGCAGCGCTCGCGTCACCCGCTCGAACTCCACGGTCTCCCGCAGGTTCCGATACCAGTACCCCGCGTCCAGCTCCGCGGTATCAAGTAGGCCTCCGGTGACCGTCGAGTAGAACGAGACCTCGCCCGCACGCGGCGCCACCTGCGCGAGGACCTCCAACACTTCCTCCCGGTACACCTCGACGTACTGGGTGTGCCCCGCGGCGGTCGCCCCCGGAACCTCGCGTGCACGCCACTCCTCGGCCGCGCACTCCTCCAGGAACTCGAGCAGCGCCTCACGCTCCCCGGCGACCCCCACCGAGCGGGGGCCGTTCACCCCTGCCACCACGAGCCGCCCACCCCACCTCCGCAGACGCTCCCGCACCTGCTCGACCCCCTGCGCAACCGAAGCCACGCCTCCGTGCCCGGTCAGACCGCTCAGCATCCGGCTGCGCACCGCGACCACCCGCGCCGCATCCCGCAGCGACAGGCCGCCCGCCACGTGCGCCGCCGCGACCTCGCCCTGGGAGTGACCGACCACCGCGGTGGGGCGCACCCCGCACGCGCCCCACAGCCGCGCCAGCGACACCATCACGGCGAACAGCACCGGCTGCACCACGTCGATCCGCTCGAGCGCAGGCGCGCCCGGCGCGCCCCGCAGCACCCCCTCGACCGACCAGTCCACGAACTCCGCGAGCGCCTCCCCGCACTCCCGCACTGCCTCCGCGAACACCGCCGAGCGGTCCAGCAGCTCGACCGCCATCCCCTCCCACTGCGAGCCGTGACCCGCGAACACGAACACGACCCCCCCGTCGAGGTCGGCCGCCCCCTCGACCACGCCGGCAGACGACTCTCCCCGCGCCAGCGCGCCGAGGCCCGCGAGCAGCTCC
This sequence comes from uncultured Solirubrobacterales bacterium, assembly GCA_963701215.1. Classification (GTDB taxonomy): domain Bacteria; phylum Actinomycetota; class Thermoleophilia; order Solirubrobacterales; family Solirubrobacteraceae; genus Palsa-744. The sequence goes on along the minus strand of OY969580.1, from coordinate 415,374 downwards.
TCCCGCTCGCCGCCCACCACCACGCCACGGTGCTCCAGCGCCGCCCGGTTCAGCAGCGAACGCCCCACGTCCCGCGGACTCGCCTCCGGGGCGCCCTCCAGGAACCCGAGCATCCGTCCCGCCTGGGCGCGGAGCGCCCGTTCGTCCTTTGCGGACACCACCCACGGAATCACCACCGCGCCCAGCGCGCTGTTGTCCGCCGCGGGCGCCGGGTCCTCGTGCGCCGGCGCCTCCCCGTCCCGCGCGGGCGCCTCCTCATCCTCCACGGGCGCCACCCCGTCCTCCACGGGCGCCACCCCGTCCTCCACGGGCGCCACCCCGTCCTCCACGGGCGCCACCCCGTCCTCCACGGGCGCCACCCCGTCCTCCACGGGCGCCACCCCGTCCTCCACGGGCGCCACCCCGTCCTCCACGGGCGCCACCCCGTCCTCCACGGGCGCCACCCCGTCCTCCACGGGCGCCACCCCGTCCTCCACGGGCGCCACCCCGTCCTCCACGGGCGCCACCCCGTCCTCCACGGGCGCCACCCCGTCCTCCACGGGCGCCACCCCGTCCTCCACGGGCGCCACCCCGTCCTCCACGGGCGCCACCTCATCCTGCGCCGGCGCCTCTCCGTCCTCCACGGGCGCCACCTCGAGGATGACGTGCGCGTTGGTGCCGCTGATCCCGAACGACGAGACCGCCGCCCGCCGCCGGGTGTTCTGCGACCCCTCGCCGTTGCGCGGCCACGGCACCGGCTCTCTCAGCAGCGACACCGCCCCAGCCGACCAGTCGACCTGCGCGGAGGGGCTGTCCACGTGCAGCGTCTGCGGCAGCACTTCGTGCTGGAGGGCCATCGTCATCTTGATCACCCCCGCCACCCCTGCGGCGCACATCGTGTGGCCGATATTCGACTTGATCGACCCCAGCCACAGCGGTCGCGCCTGCGTACGGCGCTGCCCGTAGGTGGCAAGCAGCGCCTGCGCCTCGATCGGATCGCCGAGCACTGTGCCCGTGCCGTGCGCCTCCACCGCGTCGACGTCCCCCTCCGAGAGCTGTGCGTCCAGCAGCGCTTGGTGAATCACGCGCTGTTGCGAGGGGCCGTTGGGAGCAGTCAGTCCGTTGCTCGCGCCATCCTGGTTGACGGCGCTGCCGCGCACCACCGCCAGCACCCGGTGCCCGTGACGCCGCGCGTCCTCCAGGCGCTCCAGGACCACCACGCCCACGCCCTCGCCCCAGCCCGTCCCGTCCGCGGCCTGCGCGAAGGACTTGCACCGCCCGTCGGAGGCAAGTCCGCGCTGGTGGCTGATTTCCACGAACATCCGTGGGCCCACCATCACGCTCGCCCCACCCGCGAGCGCCAGCGTGCACTCCCCCCGGCGGAGCGCCTGACAGGCGAAGTGCAGCGCCACCAGCGAAGAGGAGCACGCCGTATCGACAGAGACCGCAGGGCCCTCCAACCCGAGCACGTAGGCCACCCGACCCGACGCGACACTCCCGGTGCCCCCGGTCAGCCAATAGCCCTGGAGCTCCTTCGAGGAGCTCCACCGCCCCGCGCCGTAGTTGGACTCGGCCACACCCGTGAAGACACCCGTGCGGCTGCCGCGCAACGACGTAGGGTCGATGTCCGCGTCCTCCAGCGCCTCCCAGCTTGTTTCTAGCAGCAGCCGCTGCTGGGGGTCCATCGCCAACGCCTCGCGCGGGCTGATCCCGAAGAACGCCGCGTCGAAGTCGCCCACACCGTCGATGAACCCGCCCTCGCGCACGTAGCTGGTCCCCGCACGTGCCACGTCGGGGTCGTAGAGCGCCTCCAGGTCCCACCCCCGGTCGGTCGGGAACGGCGAGATCGCGTCTTCCCCGGCCGCAACCAGCTCCCACAACTCCTGCGGCGAGCGCACGCCTCCCGGGAAGCGGCAGCTCATCCCCACGATCGCCAGCGGCTCGTGCCCCCGGGCCTCAACCGTGCGCAGGCGCCGGCGGGTGGCGCGCAGGTCGGCCGTCGTCCGCTTCAGGTACTCACGGAGCTTCGCCTCGTCAGCCACCGGCCCGCTCCCCGCACTCAGATCGAAAGCTCGCGCCGGCCACTCAGCTCGCCCCCAACTCGCTGTCGATCAGCTCGAACATCTCCTCGTCGGTGGCCGAGTCGAGGCTCTGCTCCTCGGCGGTCGACCCCGGTACGGCGTCCGGATCCGCCAGGCTTGACAGGAGCGCCTGCAGGCGTACCCTGATCGCCGCCCGCTCCGCGTGGCCCACGGACACCCCCGAGAGCGACAGCTCCAGCCTGTCGAGCTCCGCGGCCGCCGAGTGCCCTGCCGTCCCGTTTTCCGTCACCCTGCTCAAGAGGTGCTCGCTCAGCTCAGTCGGAGTGGGGTGGTCGAAGACCACCGTGGCCGCCAGTTGCAGTCCGGTGGCGGCGGCGAGGCGGTTGCGCAATTCCACCGCCGCCAGCGAGTCGAAGCCGAGCTCTTTGAACGCCCGGCGCGCTCCCACAGCCGCGAGCCCGGCATGCCCCAGCACGCTCGCTGCCTGGGAGCGGACCAGCTCGAGCACGACCTGCTCACGCTGGGCGTCGGGGACGCCCGCCAAGCGCTGCGCGAGCGGCCGATCGGGAGCGCTCGCCGCACGGCGGGCAGGGGTGCCGATCAAACCCTGCAGCAGCCCCGGCAGCTCACCGGCCCTCGCTCGTGCGCGCAGCGCTGCCGCGTTCAGCCGCAGCGGCAGGACCAACGCCTGCTCGAGACCACACGCTGTATCGAACAGCTCCAAGCCCTGCTCGCAGGACAGTACGCCGATCCCCGCGCGCGCCATCCGCGCCAGGTCGCCCTCGGCGAGCTGGCCGGTCATCGAGGTCTCCTGTGCCCACGGCCCCCACGCCATCGAGACCGCCGGCAAGCCCTGCGCGCGGCGGTGGATCGCCAGCGCGTCGAGGAACGCATTCGCCGCCGCGTAGTTGGCCTGACCGGGACTGCCGAACGTGGCGGCCACCGAGGAGAAGAGCACGAACGCCCGCAGATCCAGCTCCCGCGTGAGCTCGTGCAGGTGCCACGCCCCGTCCACCTTGGGCGCCAGCACCCGCTCCAGCCGCTCGTCGCTCAGCGCACCGAGGACACCGTCGTCCAGCACCGCGGCCGCGTGCACCACCACGCTCAGGGGATGCTCCCGCGGAACCTCGGCGAGCAGCGCACGCAGTTGGTCGCGGTCGGTGACGTCGCACGCGCGCACCCGCACCTCGGCGCCCAGACCCGCGAGCTCCTGCGCGAGCTCGCCGGCCCCCGGGGCCTGCGGACCTCTACGGCTGACGAGCAGCAGGCTGCGGACCCCCCGCTCGGCGACCAGGTGCCTGGCAAGCAGGGCGCCGAGCCCGCCGGTGGCGCCCGTGATCAGCGCCGTGCCGCTCCAGCGCTCTGCCGCGGCGGGCACCGTAAGCACGTTCTTGCCCACGTGCCGCGCCTGGCTCATGAACCGGAACGCCTCTCGCGCACGACGCACGTCCCATCCCCTGACCGGCGGCAGGGCGAGCGTACCCCGCTCGAACAGCGCCAGCAGCTCGCCGAGCATCTCCCGGATGCGCTGTGGCCCGGCGTCCATCACGTCGAACGCCCGGTAGGTCACACCCTCGTGTCTCGCCGCCACCTCGGCGGGATCACGCACGTCAGTCTTGCCCATCTCGATGAACCGCCCGCCACGCGGCAGCAGATCGAGCGAAGCGTCCACCAGCTCGTGCGCCAGGCAATCCAGGACGACGTCCACGCCGCGCCCCTCCGTCGCCTCCAGGAACCTCTCCCTGAACTCGGGTGTGCGCGAGGAGGCGATGCGCCCCTCCTCCAGGCCCATCCTCTGGAGCGCCTCCCACTTGCCGGGGCTCGCCGTGGCGAACACCTCTGCGCCCAGGTGCCTCGCCAGTTGCACGGCGGCGGTGCCAACCCCGCCCGTCGCCGCGTGCACCAGCAGTCGCTGCCCCTTCCGCAGCTCGGCCAGGTCCACCAGCGCGTAGTACGCCGTCAGGAACGCGATCGGTACCGACGCCGCCTGCGCGAACGACCACGCCTGCGGCACCCGCGCAAGCAGGCGGCGATCCCCGACCGCGACCGCGCCGAAGGCGCCCTGCAGCATGCCCATTACGCGATCGCCGGGGAGGAGATCGTCGACACCCGAGCCCACCTCGAGCACCACGCCCGCGCCCTCTCCGCCCACGCTCGCAGCCTCGGGGTACATCCCCAGCGCGATCAGCACGTCGCGGAAGTTGACGCCCGCCGCCCGCACCGCGACGCGCACCTGCCCGGGCTCGAGCGGGCCATCCTCCTCGGGGCAGGCGCTCAGGACAAGGTCCTCCAGCGTGCCTGCGCCTCCGGCGTCCAGCCGCCACCGCGAAGCCCCCTCCGGGATGCTGAGCGCGTCGGTCGAGCCGACCGGCGCCAGTCGCGGCGCGAGCAGCGCCCCGCTACGAATCGCCACCTGCGGCTCCTCGCAGCCCGCCGCCGAGCCCACCGCCTCCCAGGAGGCCGGCTCGTCGTCGAGGTCGATCAGCACGAGGCGTCCCGGGTGCTCCGACTGCGCCGAGCGCACCAGGCCCCACGCCGCGGCCGCGCCCAGATCGGTCACGTCCTCATGCGCGCCCACCGACACCGCGCCCGAGCTCACGATCGCCAGCCGCGCATCCGAGGACCGCTGGTCGGCAAGCCACTCCTGTACGAGCTTCAGCGTCTCCCGCGCGCACGTGTGGGCGCCCGCCGCGCCGCTGTCGCGCGCTCCGCGCAGCACGTGGCGTTCCACCTCCACCGGCGCTCCGCCGGAGACCGGCACCCAGTCGACGCACAGCACCTGCCGGCGGGCGTCGCGCATCCCGCCGAGCTGCTCCGCGGAGACCGGGCGCATCGCCAGCGACCCCGCCGACAGCACGCCCGCGCCGGCGCCGTCCACGGCCTGCAGCGACACCCCGCCGTCGCCTGTCGCGGAGAGACGGACGCGCAACAGCGACGCTCCCTCCGCACCCATGCTCACCTCGCTCCAGGAGAACGGCAGACGCGGCCCTCCCGCCTCGTCCCCGGCCTCGCCGAGCGGGCTTGCGAGGAGCGCGTGCAGCGCGGCGTCGAGCAGCGCCGGGTGCAGGCCGAACTGCTCGCCCTGCAGCCGCTGGTCCTCTGCAAGCGACACCTCCGCGAACAGGTCCTCCCCCTGGCGCCATACCGCCCGCAGACACTGGAACGCCGGGCCGTAGTCGAAGCCTCCCGCCGCGAGCCGCTCGTACAGGTCCCCGAGCGGCACCTCCACCGCCCCCACCGGCGGCCACGGTCCGCCGGCGAGCGCCGCGCCCGACCCGGCGAGCGCGCCGCCGGACCCCGCGAGCGCGCCCGACCCCGCGAGCGCCCCATTCGACCCCGCGAGCGCCGGGCCCTCCGCGGCCCGGGGGGCCCCGGGGACGAGCATCCCGCCGGCGTTGTGCGTCCACGCCTGCGCCGGGAGCACCCCGTCGGCCGAGCCGCCCGCCACGCGGGAGTAGACGTCCACGGTACGGCTGCCGGCCTCGTCCGGCTCCCCCACCGTGAGTTGCAGCTGCACCTCCTCCGGCTCGCCCAGCACCAGCGGCGCATGGAGCGTGAGCTCCCGCAGCAGCTCACAGCCCACCTGCCGGCCCGCGTGCAGCGCCAACTCGACCAACGCAGTGCCCGGCAGCAGCACCGCGCCCATCACGGCGTGGTCAGCGAGCCACGGATGCGATTGCAGCGACAGCCGGCCCATGAACAGCCACCCACCGCTGTCCGCCAAGTTGACCGCCGCGCCCAGCAGCGGGTGCTCGGCCGCGTTCAACCCCGCCGCGCTCGCATCTCCTGCTCCGGGCGCCCGCACCGGGAGCCAGTACCGCTCGCGCTGGAACGCATACGTCGGCAGCTCCACCGGCCGCGCGGGACGATCCGCGAACAGCGACCCGAAATCGACATCCACCCCACTCACATACAGCCGCGCCAGCGCCCCAAGCAGGCTCCCGGGCTCAGAGCGCTCCCCGCGCAGCGTCGGCACGAACAGAGGCACACTCGGTTTCCCATCAGCCGGTGACCGCTCACCCGCCTGCGACCCCCCGTCGGCCTCCCGGCCCCCGCCCGCATCGTGGGACTCGATCAGGCACTCCTGCCCGAGCGAGCTCAACACACCGTCAGGACCCACCTCCACGAAACTGCCGACCCCCCGCTCCACGAGTAGACGCACCCCGTCTGCGAAACGCACCGTCTCGCGCACGTGATCCACCCAATACTCCACAGAGCACGCCCGCTCGCCAGCCAGCAACGCGCCGCTCACGTTCGAGACGATCGGGATGCGCGGCTCGGAGAGCGACAGCCCCGCGGCGAGCGCTGCGAACTCCTCCAGCATCCCGTCCATCCGCGGCGAGTGAAACGCGTGCGAAACCCGCAGCCGCCTGGTCTTGCGCCCCTGCCGCTCAAAGCAGCCCGCGACCTCCAGGACCTCCCGCTCATCCCCCGAGAGCACGACCGAGCGAGGCCCGTTGACCGCCGCGAGGGCGACCGCGTGCTCGTGCCCGACGAGCTCCCCCAGAGCCTCCTCCTCAGACGCCTGCACCGCGACCATCGCCCCGCCCGCCGGCAACCCCCCCATCAACCGCCCACGCGCAGCCACCAACACACACGCATCGGCAAGCGAGAACACCCCCGCCACATGCGCCGCCGCCAACTCCCCAATCGAGTGGCCCATCAAGAAATCCGGGGCCAACCCAAAACTCTCCAGCAGCCTGAACAACGCCACCTCCAACGCGAACAGTGCCGCCTGCGTGAACTCCGTGCGATCCAACAACCCCGCCTGCGCCGACCCCTCGCGCGCCCAGAGCACCCCTCGCAATGGACACTCCAGATGGGCGTCCAGCTCCTCACAAGCATCACCCAACGCGCGCGCGAAAACTGGGAAGGTCTCGTACAGCGCTAAGCCCATCCCAGCCCGTTGCGCGCCCTGGCCTGTAAAGAGATACGCAAGCCCCGTCCGTCCCCCGACCACACCCTCGAAGACGTTCCCGGCATCCTCCCCACGCGCAAGCGCCTCAAGGCCTCCAAGCAGCCCGGCGCGGTCCCCCCCCAGCACAACCCCGCGATCACCGAAACGCGAGCGAGACACCACAAGCGAGTGAGCCACAGCAACCGGCTCGAGCTCACGCTCGCCCCGAAGGTGCTCCGCGAGCCGTCCGGCCTGAGCCCGCAACGCCCCCACCCCCTTCCCGGACACAACCCACGGCAACGCGCCGGCCACCAGGACGCGCTCCGCCACAGACGCTCCCGGCGCATCGGCAGATCCACCCCCGGCCGCAGCAGCGGACACAACCCCAGCCCCAGCAGCAGATACAACCCCGGCATCCACGGAATCCCCCTTCGAGGGAGCGCCGGCGGGGCGCTCACGCTGCTCTGGTGGCGCTTCTTCGAGGATCAGGTGGGCGTTGGTGCCGCTGATCCCGAACGAGGAGACCCCGGCGCGGCGTGGTCTGCTGGTGGGCTGCCAAGGTATCTCGTTGGTCAGTAGTGAGATCTGCCCGGTGTTCCAGTCGACTTGGGTGCTGGGCTGCTCGGCATGCAGGGTGGGGGGTAGCCGCTCGTGTTGGAGGGCCAGCACCATCTTGATGACGCCGGCGACGCCGGCGGCCGCGGCGGGGTGCCCGATGTTCGACTTGATCGACCCGAGCCACAGCGGGGTGCCTTGCGGACGGTCCTGGCCGTAGGTCGCGAGTAGCGCCTGCGCCTCGATCGGGTCGCCGAGCGTCGTGCCGGTGCCGTGCGCCTCCACCACATCCACGTCTGTGGGGGTGAGACCCGCGTTGGTGAGCGCTTGGCGTATCACGCGTTGCTGTGACGGACCGTTCGGCGCGGTCAGCCCGTTACTCGCACCGTCCTGGTTGATCGCGCTGCCACGCAGCACCGCGAGCACCCGGTGGCCGTTGCGTTGCGCGTCGCCGAGGCGCTCAAGTAACAGCACCCCGACGCCCTCCGCCCAGCTGGTGCCGTCTGCGTTATCGCTGAAGGACTTGCAGCGGCCGTCCGCGGCGAGTCCTCGCTGACGGGCGAACTCGATGAACAGGTCGGGTGCAGCCATCACCGCAACACCACCCGCGAGCGCGAGCTGACATTCGGATTGGCGTAGCGCGTTGCACGCCAGGTGCAAAGCGACCAGCGAGGAAGAGCACGCCGTATCGACCGAGACCGCGGGGCCCTCCAACCCAAGGACGTACGCCACGCGACCCGACGCGACACTCCCGATGCTGCCCGTCAGCCGGTACCCCTCGAGATCCTTGGAAGCCGCCGCGCCCGTGCCGTACCCCGACGACGCGACCCCGGCGAACACCCCCGTCTGGGTGCCTTTCAACCGGTCGGGGGGGAGCCCGGCGTCCTCCAGCGCCTCCCAGCAGACCTCTAGCAGCAGCCGCTGCTGCGGGTCCATCGCGAGCGCCTCCCGTGGGCCGATCCCGAAGAAGGCCGGGTCGAACTCCCCCGCGTCATACAGAAACCCGCCCTCCAGCGCGACCCCGCCACCCTCGGGGTCAGTGTCAGACAGCCCCTCCAGATCCCACCCACGGTCAGCCGGGAACCCGCCGATCGCGTCCCCACCCGAGGCCAACAGCTCCCACAACCCCTGCGGCGAGCCGGCCCCCGGGTAGCGGCAGCTCATCCCCACGATCGCTACCGGCTCATCGACCGCCGCCGCCCGCACCGCCACAGCCCGCGAGCGGCCCGCGCCCCCCACACCCACCAGCTCCCCGAGGAGATACCCGCTGAGAGCGTCCGGTGTGGGGTAGTCGAACGTCAACGTCGCGGGCAGCCGCAGACCGGTCTCCGTACTCAAACGGTTACGCAGCTCGACCGCCGCGAGCGAGTCGAACCCGAGCTCCTTGAACACCCGGCCCGCCGGCACCGCCTCAAACGAAGCGTGCCCCAACACCCCCGCCGCCTGTGCCCGCACGAGCTCCAGCACGACCCGCTCGCGCTCCCCCTCCGCGAGCCCCTCCAGCCGCGCCGCCAGCGAGCCCGCGCGCGCAACCACAGCACGCCGCGCGGGCGCACCCACCACACCACGCAGCAGCGGGGGCAGCTCTCCCGCTCTCGCGCGGCCCCGCAGCAGCGAGATATCCAAAGGCGCCGCCACGACCCGCGCGCGACCCGCGGCGAGACCCGCGTCGAACAGCTCCAAGCCACGCTCCCAGCTCAACGACAGAAGACCCGACGCCGCCATCCGCGCCAGGTCGACCTCGCTCAGCCCACTGGTCATACCGGTCTCCCCGACCCACGGGCCCCACGCAATCGAGGTGGCGGGCAGCCCCTGCGCCCACCGGTACTCCGCGAGAGCGTCCAGGAACGCGTTCGCGCTCGCATAGCTGCCTTGCCCAGCGCTACCGAGCGTCCCCGCTACCGAGGAGAACAACACAAACGCGTCGAGCTCCAGCCCAACGGTCAACTCGTGCAGATGCCACGCGCCGTCGACCTTCGGCGCGAACACACCCACCAAACGCTCCCCCGTCAACGAGTCGATCACCCCGTCATCGAGCACACCCGCGGCGTGCACGACCGCGCGCAGCGGGTACTCAGCCGGCACACCCTCCAGCAACCCCTCGAGCTGCTCGCGGTCAGCGACGTCGCACGCCGCGACCACGACCTCCGCGCCGAGGTCAGCCAGCTCGGCGACGAGCTCGCTCGCACCCGGCGCGCTCGACCCCCGACGACTCGCCAGCAACAGGCGCCGCACACCGTGCTCCACCACCAGGTGCCTCGCCAGCAGCCTGCCAAGCCCGCCCGTGCCACCCGTGAGCAGAACCGTCCCCTCCCCGCCGATCGAGGGCCGCTGCACCCTCAACACGTTCTTACCGACGTGGCGGCCCTGGCTCATGAAGCGCAACGCCTCGACCGCCCGGCTCGCGTCCCACACCGTGACCGGCAAAGGCTCGAGCGCGCCCCGCTCGAAAAGCCCCAGCAACTCCAGCAGCATCTCCTGGATACGCCCAGGGCCGGCCTCCATCAAATCGAACGCCCGGTAGACCACACCCGGGTAAGCGTCCGCTACCTCCGCGGGATCACGCACATCGGTCTTGCCCATCTCCAAGAACCGCCCACCCCCGGCGAGCAGCCCAAGCGAGACGTCCACGAACTCGCCCGTCAACGAGTTCAACACGACATCGACACCCCGGCCACCCGTCGCCAGACCGAACTTCTCCCCGAACTCGACCGTCCGCGAAGACGCCACACGCTCACCGTCCAACCCCAGCCCCTCGAGCACACCCCACTTTTCCGGGCTCGCAGTCCCGAACACCTCCACACCCAGGTGCCTGGCGAGCTGCACCGCAGCCATCCCCACACCACCCGCCGCCGCATGCACCATCAACCGCTCGCCCGCCCTGACGCCACCCAGGTCGACAAGCGCGTAGTACGCCGTCAAGAACACAGTCGGCACGCTCGCCGCCTGTACGAACGACCAGCCCTCAGGGATCCGCACAACAAGCTGCCGGTCCGTCACCGCGACAGACCCAAACGCCCCATCCAACAAGCCCATCACACGATCCCCCACGACCAGACCCTCTACCCCAGGGCCGACCTCCAACACCACACCCGCGCCCTCCCCGCCAACCTCTGCGTCACTCGGATACACACCCAACGCGACCAACACATCACGGAAATTCAAGCCCGCCGCACGCACCCCCACACGCACCTGCCCAACCCCCAGCGGCTCCTCCCTCTCCGGAGGCGAGACCACAGTCAAATCGTCGATTCTTCCGTGCTCACCAGCAACCAGTCGCCACCCCGCACCCCCCCCTGGTATCCCCAACTCACCACGCAACCCCACACGCTCGAGCCGCGGGGTGAACAACTCGCCCCCACGCACCGCCACCTCAGGCTCACCCAACTCCAACGCCCTCACAACCCCGTCCCGCGCATCCCCCTCACCATCCACGTCGACCAACACAAACCGCCCCGGGTGCTCCGCCTGCGCCGCCCGCACCAACCCCCACACACCACCACCCGCAAGATCCGACACCCGCTCCCCCGCAGACACCGCGACCGCCCCCTGTGTCATTACCACCAAGCGACTACCCACAGACCGCTCATCCGAAAGCCATTCCTGCAACTCACCCAACACACCACACGCCACACCAGTCACACCCACACCATTACGAGGCGCCCCTTCCACACCTATGCAACTCAATACAGTCCACCCAACTCCCCCCGCCCCCACACCCTCAACCCCACCGACATCCAGGCCCGAACCCCGACCCTCACCCGACGCAACCGGCGCCCACTCCACACCAAACAACGAATCGCGCCGACCCCCAGCGCCAACCCGCTCCGGCGCCTCGCGCAAAACCAGCGAACCAACCGACACAACCAACCCACCCGCCTCATCCGCCGCCACCACACGCACCCCGCCACCACCCGCACTCGACAAACACACCCTCAGCACAGACGCACCCACCCCGCCCAACACCACATCGCCCCACGCAAACGGCAGCCGCGGCCCACCCCCGCCCTGGGCACCCTCATCCAGCCCACCCACCGCTACCGCGTGCAACGCCGCGTCCAGCAACGCCGGGTGCACACCAAACAAACCCGCCTCGGCCCGCTGCTCCTCCGCGAGCGCGACCTCCGCGAACACCTCCCCTCCCCGCCGCCACACGCCCCGCAAACCTTGAAACACAGGGCCGTACTCCAATCCCACCCCAGCCAACCCGTCATACACGCCATCAACCCCCACCAGCTCCGACCCCGCCGGAGGCCACGCCACACCCACCAGTGACGCAACCTCGCCATCCAACTTCACGCGGGACACCGACTCCACCGGCCCAAGCACCCCACTCGCGTGACACACCCACCCCTCACCATCCAACAACTCACCCGAACGACCCTCCACCTGCGAGTACACACCGACAGTCCGGCACCCCGACCCATCGGGCTCACCAACCACCACCTGAACCTGCACCCCACCGTTCTCTCCCAACACCAGCGGCTCTTGCAGCACAAGCTCCCGCACACACCCACAACCAAGTCGCCCACCTGCGTACAACACGAGCTCGACAAACGCCGTGCCCGGCAGGAGCACCGATCCCGACACGACGTGATCGGCGAGCCACGCATGACTCTCGAGCGACAAACGCCCGGTGAGCAGCCATCCCGCCCCATCCGCGAGCGCAACCGCCGCGCCCAGTAGAGGGTGCTCCACCGAGACCTGCCCGACGGCCCCCACATCCCCCACACCACTCTTCGGCTCGAGCCAAAAACGCTCCCGCTGAAACGCGTACGAGGGCAACTCCACACGCGCCGCGCCCGACCCCTCAAACACACCGCCCCAGTTCACACCGACACCGCGCACCCACACCTCACCCACACCGGTCGACAGCGACCACGCCTCCCCCTGCCCCCCACGCAGCACCGGGACCGCCACCACACCCACCGCGTCCCGCTCGTCCTCCACGCACTCCTGCACCATCGCGCTCAACACACCGTCCGGGCCGAGCTCCAAGAAACAACCCACGCCCTCCCCACGCAACCAAGCCACACCATCAGCGAACCGGACCGCCTCACGCACGTGCCGGACCCAGTAACCCGCGCTGCCCAACTCCCCGGCCGACACCAACCCACCCGTGAGATTCGACACCACCGGGATCACGGGCTCGCCGAACGCCACGCCCTCCGCGACCCGCCCGAACTCCTCGAGCATCCCATCCATCCGCGGCGAATGAAACGCGTGCGAGACCCGCAGCCGCTTGGTCCTCACACCCCGCTGCTGCCACACACCCGCAAGCTCCAGCACCGCGTCCTCATCACCGGAGACCACGACCGAACCCGGAGCGTTCACCGCCGCAACCGCGACCCTACCCTCCCAACGATCCAACGCTTCAAACGACCCCCTGACCTCCTCCTCGCAAGCGCCGACCGCAACCATCGCACCACCCCCGGGCAGCGCACCCATCAACCGAGCGCGGGCCTCCACCAGCCGACACGCATCCTCCAAGGAGAAGACCCCCGCGACGTGTGCCGCCACGAGCTCCCCGATCGAGTGCCCCATCACGAAGTCCGGCCTCACACCCCAACTCTCGAGGAGCCTGAACAGCGCGAGCTCCAGCGCGAACAGCCCCGTCTGAGTGAACACCGTCCGATCCAGCAACCCCCCGCCGGACCGCCGCCCGCCGGACGAGCGCTCACCAACCCCGCCCCCAGGCTCCCCGCCGGGCGAGCGCTCGCCGACTCCGCCCCCAGGCTCCCCGCCGCGCTCGTCCTCCCCGAACACCACCTCCTTCAGAGAGCGTCCCAGGGCTGCGTCAAGGTGCCCGCACACCTCGTCGAACGCGCCTCTGAACACCGGGAACGCCTCGTACAACTCCCCACCCATGCCCACACGCTGGGCACCCTGGCCGGTGAACAGGAACGCGAGTCGCACCCCACCGGCGCCCACCGCGCCCCGAACCACGCCCGCCGCCTGCTCTCCTCGCGCCAGCGCAGCGAGACCCTCGAGCAGCTCCTCCCGGCCGTGCCCCACCACCACCGCGCGATCCCTCAACGCCGACCTCGAGACTGCCAGCGAGAACCCCACGTCACCCGCGTCCAGGTCCGGATTCGCCGCCACGTGCTCCTGCAGCCGCTCCGCTTGGGCGCGCAGAGCCGACGCCCCTCTACCCGACACGACCCAGGGCATCGCCGTCGCACCGACCGGCGGCGGGACCCCATCGACCGACCGCGCCGCTTCGGGCGGCAGGTCCACGGATCGCGCCGCTTCGGGCTGCACGTCCACGGACGGCGCCTCCTCGAGGATCAGGTGGGCGTTGGTGCCGCTGATCCCGAACGAGGAGACACCCGCCCGGCGAGGCCTCTCCCCGCGCCGCCACGGCCTCGCCTGCGTCAACAGCGACACCGCGCCGGCCGACCAATCCACATCGTCGGAGGGCTCCTCCACGTGCAGCGTCCTCGGCAAGATCCCATGGCGCAGCGCCTGCACCATCTTGATCACACCGGCCACGCCGGCCGCAGCCTGGGTGTGGCCCAGGTTCGACTTGACAGACCCCAGGTACACAGGACGCCCCTCAGGACGATCGCGCCCGTAGGTCCCAAGCAGGGCCTGAGCCTCAATCGAATCGCCCAAGGTGGTGCCCGTGCCGTGGCCCTCCACGGCGTCCACTTCGGAAGCCGACAGGCCGGCGCTCTGGAGAGCCTGGCGGATGACCCGTTCCTGGGAAGGACCGTTGGGCGCCGTCAACCCATTGCTCGCGCCGTCCTGGTTGGTCGCGCTGGCACGCACCAAGCCAAGCACCCGATGGCCGTTGCGCCGCGCATCGGAGAGACCCTCCAACAGCACGAGACCGACGCCCTCCGACCAGCCGGTGCCGTCGGCCCCAGCCGCAAAGGACTTGCACCGCCCATCGAGCGACAGGCCACGCTGAGCGCTGAAGTCGACGAACGTCCTCGGCGAAGCCATCACCGTCACCCCACCGGCCAGCGCCAGGGAGCACTCACCTAAACGCAACGCCTGGCAGGCCAGGTGCAGCGCCACCAGCGAGGAAGAGCACGCCGTATCCACCGTCACCGCCGGCCCCTCGAGACCGAAGGTGTACGCCACCCGCCCCGAGAGAACGCTTCCAGCGCCGCCCGTACCCAGGTAACCCACGAGGTCCTTGAGCGTCGCTTCGGACAGGTCCACGCCGTACTCGTGGTACATCAATCCCGCGAACACCCCGGTTGGGCTGCCGCGCAGCGACGAGGAGTCGATTCCGGCATCCTCGAAGGCCTCCCAGGCACCTTCCAGGAGCAGCCGCTGCTGAGGGTCCATCGCCAGCGCCTCGCGCGGGCCGACGGAGAAGAATCCGGCGTCGAACTCCCCGGCGTCGTAGAGGAAGCCGCCGTGACGTGCGTAACTCGTACCCGGGTTACCCGGATCGGGGTCGTAGAGCGCCTCCAGATCCCAGCCACGGTCGCCCGGGAACTCGCCGATTGCGTCACCCTCAGCGACAAGCAGCCGCCACAGCTCCTCGGGCGAGCGGGCGGAACCGGGGTATCTGCAGCTCATCCCCACAATCGCGATCGGCTCCTCGACACGCGCCGGGGCGCGCGTCGAGACCGCCGCGCCGCGCTCTACCCCTTCCACCTTCGAGCGCAGGTACCTCGCCACCGCCGCAGGTGTCGGGTGGTCGAAGATCAGCGTCGAAGCCAGCCGCAGCCCCGTCGCCTCACCGAGGCGGTTGCGCAACTCCACAGCGCCCAGCGAATCGAAGCCGAGCTCCTTGAACGCACGGGTGGCTTCGATCGCCTCACCCGAGGCGTGCCCGAGCACCACCGCCACAGCGCTCAGCACCAGCTCCAGGACGAGGGCTTCCCACTCGGTCTCCGGCGCGTCCGCCAGTCTGCGTGCCAGCGAGCCCTGTGCGTCGGATGCCCGGCGGGTCGAGGTACGGATGAGCCCGCGCAGGAGCGCCGGCAGCGTCCCGGTCCTTGCCTGGCTGCGCAGCACGGCCATGTCGAGAGCC
The DNA here is from genome assembly GCA_963701215.1 of uncultured Solirubrobacterales bacterium. Lineage (GTDB taxonomy): Bacteria > Actinomycetota > Thermoleophilia > Solirubrobacterales > Solirubrobacteraceae > Palsa-744. The sequence goes on along the minus strand of OY969580.1, from coordinate 399,908 downwards.
ACCGGCAGGAGCAGGGCCTCGTCGACGCCGCGCGCGAGATCGACCAGCTCGAGGCCCCGCTCTTGCGAGAGGGCAGTTACGCCCAGGCGCGCCCAGCGCCCGCGGTCGATCTCGCTGAGGTCACCCGCCATCGCGGTGGCCACGGCCCACGCGCCCCACGCCAGAGACTTACCGGGAAGACCACGAGCGCGGCGGTGAGCCGCGAGCGCGTCGAGGAACGCGTTGGCGGCCGAGTAGTTGCCCTGCCCCGGAGCGCCCAGGGTCGCCGAGACGGAGGAGAACAGCAGGAACTCGGAGAGCTCCAGGTGCTCGGTCAGCTCGTGCAGGTGAAGCGCGGCGTCGACCTTGGGGGCCATGACGCGCTGCAGGCGCTCACCGTCGAGCGAGGAGATCACGCCGTCATCCAGCACCCCGGCGGCGTGGATGACGGCGGTGAGGGGGTGCTCCGAGGGGATCGCGGCAAGCAACGTCGCGAGCGCCTCGCGCTCGGTCACGTCACACGCGGCGAACCGCGCCTCACAGCCAAGCTCTGAGAGCGCGGTCTCGAGCTCCCCCGCCCCCTCCGCCTCGCCGCCACGGCGGCTGACGAGCAGCAGGTGACGGACGCCGTGCTCGGCCACCAGGTGACGCGCCAGCAGCCCCCCCAGGCCGCCGGTGCCGCCGGTGATGAGCACCGTGCCCCGCTGGTCGAACGGCTGAGGAATGCTCAACACGATCTTGCCGACGTGCCGGGAGTCCCGCAGGAACTTGAAGGCCTCCACCCCACGTCGCACGTCCCAGGTGCTGATCGGCAGGTGGTCGAGCACACCACGCTCGAAGAGCTCCATCACCTCGACCAGCATCTCGTGGACGCGCGCCGGCCCCACCTCCAGGAGGTCGAACGCCCGGTAGCGCACACCGGCATGCTGGTCGGCCACCTCATCGGGATCACGGATGTCGGTCTTGCCCATCTCAATGAATCGCCCACCCCGCGGCAGGAGCTCGAGCGAGGCGTCCACGAACTCGCCAGCCAAAGAGTTGAGCACCGCGTCCACGCCCCGGGCACCGGTCGCACTCAGGAACTTCTCCCTGAACTCCAGGCTGCGCGAAGAGGAGATGTGCTCATCGTCCAAGCCCAGCCCTCTGAGGGTCTCCCACTTCTCAGGATGAGCCGTAGCGAACACCTCGACGCCGAGATGAGAGGCCAGCTGCAACGCAGCCATCCCCACTCCTCCAGCGGCGCCGTGCAGCAGCAGCGCCTCCCCGCGATCGAGCTGCGCCAACTCGACCAGCGCGTGGTAGGCCGTCAGGAATACGATCGGCACCGACGCCGCCTGGGTGAAGGACCAGCCCTCGGGAATCCGCGCGAGCAGCTGCACGTCGGTTACCGCAACCGGCCCGAACGCGTCGGTCAAGACGCCCGTGACGCGATCTCCCACAGCGAAGTCACCGACGTCGGGCGCGACCTCTACAACGACTCCAGCGCCCTCGCCACCGATCGCCCCTGCACCGGGATAGACCCCCAGGGCGATCAAGACGTCCCGGAAGTTCAACCCCGCGGCATGCACCGCAACACGCACCTGCCCAGCACCAAGCGGCCCTGCGGCCCGCGGGTTGGGGCGAAGCGCGAGGTTCTCGAGCAGCCCCGGAGACTCGGCACCCAGACACCACGCCCGCTCACCTCGCGGCGGCACGAGCGACGTGGTGGAGCCCACGCGCGAGAGCCGCGGGGCGTAGACGACACCCTCGCGCAGCGCGAGCTGGGGCTCCTCGGCGGCGAGCGCGCCGTGGAGGAGGCCCCGGGAGGCCTCGCTGCGATCGAGATCGATCAGGCCAAAGCGTCCCGGGTGCTCCGCCTGGGCGCTGCGCAGCAGGCCCCACAGCGCCGCCGTGGCGAGGTCGGGCGCCTCGCCCTCGACGGGAGCCACCGCGCCGCTGGTGAGGACCACCAGCTTGACGTCCGCCACGCGCTCGTCGGCGATCCACGCCTTCAACAAATCAAGCGTGCGCTCGGTGACCGCGCGGATCGCCTTCGAGAGCTCACCCGCCTCCCAGAGCTTCCCGGCCCGCGCGAAGACCTCCACGAGCACCAGGTCCGGTGGCTCCGAGCCGGCGTCGATCGCCTCTCCGAGTGCGGCCAGGTCCGGGTAGCGCTCCGCCTCGATCCCCGGGGCCTCCAGAACCAGGCCCCCTCCGGTGGGTGCTTCCAGGGCAGGGCTCTCACCCGTTGGAGCCACCTCCAGGGCGGAGCCCTCACCGGTCGGTGCCACCTCCAGGGCGGAGCCCTCACCGGTCGGTGCCACCTCCAAGGCGGAGCCCTCACCACAGCCGAGCACCGCCCACCGCAGCGTCGAGCCGGAGGGAGCGCGGGCCGGAACCTCCACCCACTGGAGCGAGAACAGCGAATCCCGTGCCCCTCGCTGGGCACTGTGCAGTTGGCTGCGATCGATCGGGCGCACCAACAGCGAGTCGATGGCGAGCACCGGCGCACCCGCGTGGTCGAGCGCGAGCAGGCTCACCCCGGCCCCCGCACCGGCGCTCGCCTCCGGACCCGCCTGCGGCCCTACCCCTGCACCTACCCCCACACCAAGGCGCACGCGCAAAGCGCTGGCGCCTGCGCCGGATAGGCGCACGCCGCTGAAAGAGAAGGGAATCCCGACCTCGCCGGCCTGTGAAGCATCCAGTACTCCGAACAGCAGTGTGTGCGCCGCTGCGTCGAGCAGCGCCGGGTGCACACAGAAGCCGCTCGCCCCAGAGGCCTGCTCGGCGTTCAGGGCGACCTCCGCGAAGATCTCGTCCCCCAGCTTCCACGCCTCGCGCAACCCCTGGAAAACAGGCCCATAGCCGTAGCCCGCCTCCGAGAGACGGTCGTAGAAGAACTCCGTGTCGAGCCGCTCGGCGCCGGCGGGCGGCCACGCTCCCGTGGCCAGCGACTCCAGCTCGCCATCCGACGCGGCCAGCCGCCCGAGCCCCTCGCCCCCGGATGGGCCCACACCGCCGCCACCCAGCACGCCACCGGCGTGGCGCGTCCACTCCCGAGCCGACCCCTCCTGAGAGCCCCCCTCTGGACGAGAGTAGATACCGAGCTCCCTGCGCCCCGACGCGTCGGGCTCGGAGACCGTGAGCTGCAACTGCACGGCACCCCGCTCGTCCAGTTGAAGCGGCGCCTGCAGGGTGAGCTCCTCGAGCTCCTGGGCGCCGGTCCGCTGAGCGGCGACGAGCGCCAGCTCCACGAAGCCGGTGCCGGGAAACAGCACCGTGCCCATGATCGCGTGGTCCCCAAGCCACGGGTGGCTCTGCAGCGACAGGCGCCCGGTGAACAGCCAGCCCTCTTCCCCCGCCAGGCCCACAGCCGCGCCAAGCAGAGGGTGCTCGGCCGAGGACTGGCCGAGGGAACCGGCGTCCCCCGCGCCGACCGAGTCCCGCAGCCAGTAGCGCTCGCGCTGGAAGGCGTAGGTGGGAAGCTCCACCCGCATCGCGCCCGTGTCGCCGAACAGCGCCCGCCAGTCGAGGCCCACACCGTGGACGTGGGCCTCCGAGACGAACCTCATCAGCGCCCCGACTTCGGGACGGCGCGCACGCAGGCACGCCGCCAACAGCACCTCCTGCTCACTCTCCCCGCCAAGGCACTCCGCCGCCATCGCGCTCAGCACACCGTCGGGGCCCAGCTCCAAGAAGTGGGTGGCTCCCGCCCCCTGCAGCCACCGCACCCCCTCGTAGAAACGCACCGTCTCGCGCACGTGGCGCACCCAGTAAGCAGCCGACGCAGCCTCATCCGCAGACAGCGGCGCACCTGTCACGTTCGAGACGATCGGGAGCCGGGGCTCCCCGTAAGAGAGGCCCTCGGCGATTGCCCTGAACTCGTCGAGCATCGGCTCCAGCAGGTGGGAGTGAAAAGCGTGCGAGACCCGCAGACGGGTGGTCTTGCGCTGACGCTCCCGCCAAGCCGAAGCCCACCGCTCGAGCGGCTGCTCCTCGCCGGAGACCACCACCGCAGCGGGCCCGTTCACTCCTGCCAGCGACAGGCGGCCCTCAAACCCCGCAAGGCTCTCGAGGACCTCCTGCTCGGAAGCTTGGACCGCGACCATCGCCCCCGCCACCGGCAGCTCTTCCATCAGCCGCCCGCGCGCGGCCACCAGCGCACACGCGTCCCCCAGGGAGAGCACCCCCGCGACGTGCGCGGCCGAGAGCTCCCCGACCGAGTGGCCGATCAGATAATCGGGGACGACCCCCCAGGAGCCGAGGAGCCGAAAGAGCGCCACCTCGAGTGCGAACAGCGCAGCCTGGGTGAACCGCGTCTGCCCCAACAGCGCGGCCGCCGGTGAACCCTCCGCCGCAAACAGGACGGCCCGCAAACCCCCCTCCAGGTGCCCGTCGAGCTCGAAGTGCCCGTCGAACTCGGTGCAAACCTCGTCGAGGGCCCCTGTGAAAACCGGGAACGCCTCCCACAGCCCTTGGCCCATGCCGGCCCACTGGGAGCCTTGGCCTGAGAACATGAACGCCACTCTGCCCCCACGGCGAGCCACACCCCAAACCAGCCCGTCGGCGGGCTCCCCCCGCCCCAGCGCCCCGAGCAGTGCCAGCAGCTGCTCGCGCCCTGCAGCAGAGACCACCGCTCGGCGCTCGAGCGAGGCGCGGTGAAGTGCGAGCGTACGAGCTACCTCGTAGAGATCGAGCTCGGGCTGGGCCTCGAGGTGTGTGCGCAAACGCTCGGCCTGCGCTGCGAGCGCCCGATCGCTCGAGGCCGAGACCACAAACGGCAGAACCCCCAGCCTGGAGGTCGCCAGCGAGCCCACACCCAGCGCCTCTACACCCCGCCCCTCCACGCTCGGCCGCAGCACAGCCAGGCCCCCCACACCCGGCCCCTCCACGCTCGGCCGCAACACAGCCGGGCCCGCCACGCCCGGCCCCGCTACATCCGACCCCTCCATACCCGGCCCCTCCACAGCCGGCCCCTCCACGTCCGACCCCTCTGCACGCGGAGCCTCCTCCAAGATCACGTGGGCGTTGGTGCCGCTGACGCCGAAGGAGGAGACCCCAGCACGGCGCGCACGCTCACCGGCGGGCCAGGGCACCGCCTCACGCAGCAGCTCGACCTCGCCCGTCGACCAGTCCACGTGGGGGGAGGGCTCGTCCACGTGCAGCGTTCGCGGCAGGACGCCGTGGCGTAGCGCCTGCACCATCTTGATCACCCCGGCCACACCGGCCGCGGCCTGGGTGTGGCCCAGGTTCGACTTGACAGACCCCAGGTACAGAGGACGCCCCTCGTGACGGCCCTGCCCGTAGGTCGCGAGCAGCGCCTGAGCCTCGATCGGATCGCCCAGAGTGGTGCCGGTGCCGTGCGCCTCCACGACGTCCACCTCAGACGCCGAGAGACCCGCGCTCAGGAGGGCCTGACGGATGACCCGTTCCTGAGAGGGGCCGTGGGGCGCCGTCAGCCCGTTGCTCGCACCGTCCTGGTTGGTCGCACTGGCGCGCACCAGCCCGAGCACCCGGTGACCGTTGTGCCGAGCGTCCGCAAGACTCTCCAACACCACCAGACCCACACCCTCAGACCAACCCGTCCCGTCGGCCGCGGCCGCAAAGGATCGGCAGCGCCCGTCGGGCGAAAGCGCACGTTGACGACTGAAGGCGATGAACACGTCGGGGGTCGCGAGCACGGTCACCCCACCCGCCAACGCCAAGGAGCACTCGCCGGAGCGCAGCGCCTGACAGGCCAGGTGCAGCGCCACCAGTGAGGAGGAGCAGGCCGTGTCGACGCTCACCGCCGGGCCCTCGAGGCCCAGGGTGTAAGACACGCGTCCGGACACAACGGAGGCCCCGCTCCCGGTCAGCCAGAAGCCCGCGAGGTCGTCGGGGCCCATGAACTGACGCCTGTCGGGGGTGAAGACGGAGACGACGCCCGCGAACACCCCGGTCGGGCTGCCACGCAGAGACGAGGGGTCGATTCCGGCGTCCTCGAACGCCTCCCACGCGCCTTCCAGGAGCAGCCGCTGCTGGGGATCCATCGCCAGCGCCTCGCGCGGGCTGAGCGAGAAGAATCCGGCGTCGAACTCCCCGGCGTCCAAGACGAAGCCACCGTGGCGCGCGTAGCTCGTACCCGGGTGGTCGGGGTCGGGGTCGTAGAGAGCCTCCAGATCCCAGCCGCGGTTGTCAGGGAACTCGCCGATCGCGTCGCGCTCGGAGGCGAGGAGTCTCCACAAATCCTCGGGTGAGCGTACCCCGCCCGGGTATCTGCAACTCATCCCCACGATCGCGATCGGCTCGTCGGAGTACGGCGTGGCGCGCCGCGCAACCGCCGCGGTGCCACGCTCCACACCCTCCACCTTCGAGCGCAGGAACTCCGCCACCGCCGCGGGTGTGGGGTGATCGAAGATCAGCGTCGGGGACAGCCGCAGCCCCGTCGCCTCGGCGAGGCGGCTGCTCAGCTCCACGGCACCCAGCGAGTCGAGGCCTAGATCCCTGAAGGCGCGGTCAGGCTCCGAGAACTCCGCGGGCAGGTGCACGAGGAGGGCCCTCGCCTGCTCCCAGACCACCTCCAGCAGTCCGTGTGGGGGCCGGAGTCCCCGCTCGGGGTGAAGCTCCCCCTCCGTGGAGGCTGCCGCCACAAGCTCCTCCTCCGAGCGGACCGACGCGGCAAGCTCCTCCTCCTCCGCGGGGGCCGCAGCTTCGCGCTCGAAGCGCTCCCTGAGCTCGCGCCGATCGATCTTGCCGTTCAGGTTCTTCGGGAGCGCCTCCAGCGAAAGCCAGTACGAGGGCAGCATGTAGGAGGGGAGCTGCTGGGCCAAACGACCCCTGAGCTCCTCATGCGAGACGGCAGAGCCGTCCAAGGGGGAGTAGGCACAGCAGATCGCCGTTCCCAGGAAACCCCCCACGTCCAAGCCGACGACGGCGCACTCCTCGAGGTCTGGCTGTGCGTTGAGCGCCGCCTCGATCTCTCCCAGCTCAATCCGGTAGCCACGGCTCTTGATCTGCGAGTCGACCCTACCGAGAATGTAGACGAGCTCATCCTCGCCGAGGTACCCTAAGTCACCGGTGCGATACAACCGAGCCCCGCTTCCGCGCGTGCCATCGCGCAACCGGAAGGCAGCGGCGGTCTTCTCTGCGTCACGCCAGTACCCAGGGCTGAGTCCCGCGCCGCTGATGTAGATCTCGCCGACCTCCCCCTGGGGCAGCGGCTGCAGCTCGTCGTCCAACACCGTGAGCTCCTCACCCGCGCAGGCCACGCCGATGGGTATGGGAGCCGTCGGATCATCTGGAACGACGGGTACTCTGAAGTAGCTTGAGGCGATCGTCGCCTCGGTGGGGCCGTACAGATTTGTGAACTCAACGTGCGGAAGCCGGCGCATCCACTCGATCAGGGTGGGAGTGGGAATCACCTCGCCACACCAGATGAGCCGCTGCAGGTGCGGGAAATCGTCTTGGTGCACCGCGCCGTACTTGACCATGAAAGTGAGTGCGGAGGGCACCGAGAACCACTGGGTCAGCTCGCCGTCGCGGATGAAATCCACGAGGGCGTCGGGCTGTGAGTTAGCGGCCGCTGGAACCAGGTGGAGCTCAGCCCCGGCGAGGAATGTCCCGTAGATGTCGAAGGTCGACAGGTCGAAGTGAAGCGGCGGGTGACCGGAGATCCGGTCGGACGGGGCAGTTCCGAAGTACGAGGTGGCCCACTCCACGAAGTGGATGACGTTCGTGTGAGTTATTGTCACCCCCTTCGGCACACCGGTCGAACCCGAGGTGAACAGGATGTGCGCCAGCTCCTCCGAGGAACCTCCCAGTGGACGCAAGTCGGCACTGGCCGCCGCCCACTCCGCTCGGCGGAACACCGGCTCGAGCGAGGCGGGCCCGGGGGAGTCGTCGAGCAGCCCGACTCCCATGCTCAGCGCACCGCCGAGCGAGAGCTCCTGCGTAAGCTCTGCGGTCTCCTCGCACGCCAACACGAGCCGCGGCTCGCAGGCGCGAATGATGCTCTGGACCCGTGGCGCCGGGGAGGAGACGTCGAGCGGCACGTAGACGGCGCCGGCCTTCAGCACGCCGAGCATCGCCGTGATCGCAGCGGGAGACTTGGGCAGCAGCAGGCAGAAACGGTCCCCTCTGCGGCAGCCGCTTTCGAGGAGCAGACAGGCGAGCCGGTCGCTCTCCAGCGCGAGCTCCCCGTAGGTCAGGCGCTCCTCCCCCAGCACCACCGCGACCTTCTCCGGATCGCGCTCGGCCGCCCGCGTCAGGTAGTCCTGGAGCACCCGCGGTGCCCTCGTCATGACGCGACGTGGACGGGGTCACGTCCGAGGAGAGCCAGCCGCTCCCCGTCGTGAAAGACGTCCGCAGCCGGGAGCTCTCGACCCTCGACCTCCACCTGTGTCACTCGCACCCAGGCGTCCGCGGCCGCGACCAGCACGGCGCCGCCCTCCGCGTGCGCCACCGTGCCAGGAGCGGCGGGGGCCGAACCCAGGTCAACCGAGGCTCCGAGCACCGCGACGTCCAGGCCGTGCGCGGTGCACCGAGGAGCGTCCCAGGGAGAGTGGAACGGCCTGTAGTCGCAGGCACGCACGAAATCCACCGCGCAGCGGGCGGGGCGACGCCAGTCGAGACGACCGTCGTCCGGCGGTCCGGCGCCAAACCAGCGCCGACGAGCAGAGTCCTGGGGGTGCGCGGGGACCGGCTCGCCGCGCTCCAGGAGCTCGAGCAGCCGCTCGAGCAGTCCCAGCCCTCGTCGAACGCACTGCGTCAGGACCGACAAGCCGGTGTCGCTCGCCTGTAGGTCGAAGGCGTCGGTGAAGGCGATCGGGCCCGCGTCGAAGACCGGGGTCATCTGGTGCAGGGTCACCCCGTGGCGGTCCGCACCCTCGTAGAGAGCCCAGCTCTGCGGGTTCAAACCCGCGCGCTCGGGCAGCGGGCCAGGGTGCAGGTTGTACGCGCCGAGCGTCGGCGCCGCGAGCACGTCGGCATCGATCAGGTGCCGCGAGTGGACGCTGAGCAGCAGCTCGACTCGCTGCTCGCGCAGCCAACCCGCCAGTGCGGGCTCGCGCACCTCGGAGGCCGCGCGCACCGGCACACCCAGCGACTCGGCGGTGCTCGCCGGCGAGGCCGAGGACCCCCCCTCGGTGGAGCCGGTGAACACCGCCACCACCCTATGCCCGCGATGCGCGAGCAGCCGCAGCGCCTGGACTCCCGCAGCCTCCTCGCCGGCGAGCGCAATCGTGAGCTGCATCGTCTGAGACTTCCACCCCTCCGTCTGGATGCTTGTCGAGTTGGCTGGACCTTTCAACTCGGCACCGTTTTTTTAGACGCCGCGAATCGTAGGCTAAATCTGTCCGGTTGCGCAATTCAGAGGTGAAAATTCCGCACCAAAATCGCCCTTCTGACAAGAAGCCAATTTTTCAAACAGATTTTTGATCAAATCTCAGGATTGCCCAGAATGTGGAAGTACGATCGCTGTCAGCACAAGCCCCTCGCGCACCAGCCAGCGGCCCTGCAGCACAGACGGAAGGCACGTGTCCCCCTCTGCCGGCCAGGGGGCCAGCAGACGGGCGCGAAAAGTACGCTCGACGGGATCGAGGGTGAGCACCGCATCATCGAAGCCCAGCCAGCACGCCGCGATCGGAAACCACACCTTGTACACCGCCTCCTTCGCGCTGAACAGCAGCCGATCCCAGTGGACCGTGGGGTAGACGTGCGCCAACTGCGTCAGCAGTGGGCGCTCCTCGGCACGGGCTATCTCCCCGAGCACTCCCTCCGGCAACGGCGCGTGGGGCTCCGCGTCGATGCCGAGCCCCGCAAGGTCTGTCGCACGCGCAAGCGCACACGCACGAAAGCCCGCACAGTGGGTAATGCTGCCCACCACCCCCGCCGGCCAGTGGGGCTCTCCACGCTCCCCGGAGGCAATCGGTGAGGGCGGCAGGTCGAGCCGCGCGAGCGCCTCTCGCGCACACGCGCGCACAGTGACGAACTCCCGCCGGCGCTTCTCCACCGCCTGCCCCAGGGCGGCGCGCTCCTCGGGGAAGAGCTCGACAAGCCGCTCCTCGCGGGTGTCCACCGCGACCACCTCGGGGGGCAGGAGCTCCTCGATCACGACTCGTCCCCGTCGGGTAGCGCACGGCACACCGCGAAGGGCAAGACCTCCCCGATCAGCGCCCGTCCCCCGGCCGGCCCCGAGCGCAGCCCCGCGGGAGACTGCCGACACCGGGCGAGGGGACCCCCGATCACCACTCCTCCCCGACGGGCAACACAGAGTGCAGTACAACGCGCGCGGGGTCCCGACGGTGCCACTCGCGCGGGTAGCCCAGCGAGACCTCAGTGAAGCGCACCCCGTCGTAGAAGGTGACCCGCGGGATGTGCAGGTGCCCGTACACCACCGCGCACGCCCCGAAGCGCACGTGCCAGTCCGCGGTGTGCACGGTCCCGCACCACTGCGCGAACTCGGGGTGGCGCAGGACCTGCAGGGGGTCGCGGGTGAGGGGGAAGTGGTTGACGAGCACCGTCGGCAGCGCAGGGTCCCGCGCGGCGAGGCGCGCGGCGGTCTCGCGCAGGCGCGCGGCGCACCACGCCTCGCGGGTGGGGTAGGGGTCTGGGTGCAGCACGAGCTCGTCGGAGCACACGACCCCCGCGGCGAAGGCCCTCGCGAGCGACTCCCGCTTGGTGGGGGCGACGTTGGAGCCGAAGGAGTAGTCGTAGAGCAGGAACAGCGGCGCCACCGTCGCAGGACCGCCCGGCCCGTCCCAGACCGGAAAGGGGTCCTCCGGAGTGAGCACTCCCAGACGCCGGCAGAGAGTCACCAGGTGCAGGTAGCGCGCAACCCCACGCAGCTCTGGGGGTTCCTCGGGAACGGTCCACAGGTCGTGGTTGCCGGGCACCCAGAGGACGACCTCGAAGCGGTCGCGCAGCAGCCCCAGCGCCCACTCCACGTCGGCGAGCGTCTCGGAGACGTCCCCACACACGATCAGCCAGTCCCCCGGGGAGCGCGGGCGCAGACCTTCGACCACGCGACGGTTCTCGGGGTAGGTGATGTGCAGGTCGCTGATCGCGAGCAGGTGAGGGCCCCGTCCCCCCGATGAGCTCATGGGGCGATAATACGTACCGTCCCCAGCGCTCCCTAACATCCACCGTCAACCACAACGGAGGTCGCGCCGCAGATGCCGCCGCTCATCACCCCCGAGGAGGCTCGCCGCCTGGGCGAGATCGAGGACCACGCTGAGATCGAAGCGCTCGTGCAGCGCGCGTGGGAGGCACGCAGGGAGCGCTTCGGGGACTCCACCGACCTGTGCTCGCTGGTCAACGCCAAGTCCGGCGGGTGCGCGGAGGACTGCGGCTTCTGCGCGCAGTCGCGCTTCGCCGAGGCCGAGACCCCGATGCACCCGATGATGGACCCCGAGCAGATCCTCGAACACGCCCGCGCCGCCGAGGCCGCCGGCGCGCACCGCTTCTGCATGGTCACCCAGGGCCAGGGGCTCTCAAAGCGCGACTTCGCCAAGATCCTCGAGGGCGCGCGGCTGGTCGCCGAGCACACCAACCTCAAGCGGTGCGCGTCGGTCGGGCACATGTCCACCGAGCGCGCCCGCGCGCTGCGCGAGGCCGGCATCCAGCGGGTGCACCACAACGTGGAGACCGCGGAGAGCTACTACGACGAGGTGTCCACCACCGTGCGCTACGAGGGGCGCCTGCGCACGATCCGCGCGGTGCGCGAGGCGGGCCTGGAGACGTGCGTGGGCGGCATCCTCAACCTCGGCGAGAGCCGCGCCCAGCGCGTGGAGATGGCGTTCGAGCTCGCCGCGCTGGACCCCACGAGCGTCCCCATCAACCTGCTGAACCCACGCCCCGGCACGAAGTTCGGCGACCGCGAGCTGATGGACCCGTGGGAGGCGGTCAAGTGGATCGCGATCTTCCGCCTGGTGTTGCCCGAAGCGCTGTTCCGCGTGTGCGGGGGGCGCGTGGAGAACTTCGGCGAGTTGCAGCCGCTCGCGGTGAAGGCCGGGCTGAACGGGGTGATGATGGGCAACTTCCTCACCACCCTCGGGGCCGAGCCCGAGGAGGACCGCGCGATGTTCGAGGAGCTCGGCCTCAACACCGCGCGCCAGCCCGACAACGGCGCCAACCCCCGGCCCGACAACCGCGCGGGGTGGCTGGAGGGGCAGACCCCGGACGTGGTCGAGGAGCACTTGGAGGGCGCACCCCCTGCGGAGGTCGACCTGAATGTACGGCTGTGGGACCCCTCCACCCAGCTGCGCTACCGCGCCAAGCGTTCAAGCCCGCCGCGGCCGGACGGCGCGCCCAACAGAGTCCCAGTCGGGTAAGCGAGCGGCGGAGCGATGAGCGAGATCGAAGAGCGGTTGGCAGAGCTCGAGCGTCTCGGTCTCAGCCGCCGGCTGCGTCTGATCTCAGGACCGCAGGGGCCGCGCGTACTGCTCGACGGTCGCCCCGTGCTGCTGCTGTGCTCCAACAACTACCTCGGCCTCGCCGACCACCCCCGCGTGCGTGAGGCCGCCGCCGAGGCCGCGATGCGGTGGGGCGTCGGCGCCGGCGCCTCGCGGCTGGTGTCCGGCACCATGACCGTCCACCGCCGCCTGGAGGAGCGCCTCGCCGCGTTCAAGGGCACCGAGAGCTGCGTGCTGTTCGGCTCCGGCTACCTCGCCAACCTCGGCGTGATCGGCGCGTTCGCGGGGCCCGGCGACGCGGTCTTCTCCGACGAGCTCAACCACGCCTCGATCGTCGACGGCTGCCGCGCCTCGCGCGCGCGGGTGCACGTGTACCGCCACTGCGACACCGAGCACCTCGCCTGGAGCCTGCGCCGCCACGGGGGCAGCGGCCGGCGGCTCGTAGCCACCGACTCCGTGTTCTCGATGGACGGCGACCTCGCGCCGCTGAGAGAGATCGTCGAGCTCGCCCGCGCCCACCACGCGCGCACGCTCGTCGACGAGGCGCACGCCACCGGCGCGGTCGGTCCCGGCGGGCGTGGCGCAGTCGCTCAGGCCGGCCTGGAGGGCGAGGTCGACGTGCTCGTCGGCACGCTCGGTAAGGCGCTCGGGTCCTACGGCGCGTACGTGTGCGCCACCGAGGAGGTGGTGCGCTACCTCGTCAACACCGCGCGGCCGCTGATCTTCTCCACCGCCCCCGCACCCCCGGCCGCGGCCGGCGCGCTCGCGGCGCTCGAGCTTCTGCAAGAGCGCCCCCACCGCGTGGAGCGCCTGCGTTCGCACGCCCGCACCCTGCGCCGCGCACTTGCCGCCGAGGGGTTCCCCGTGCACGACACCGGCATGCACATCGTCCCCCTGGTGGTCGGCGGGGAGCGCGACGCGGTGGCGCTCTGTCAGGCCGCGGTGGAGCACGGGGTCTTCGCCCAGGCGATCCGCCCCCCCTCGGTGCCAGCGGGCACCGCCCGGCTGCGCCTCACCGCGATGGCCTCCCACACCCCCTCCGAGCTGCGCCGCACCGCCAGGGTGCTCGGCGAGGCCGCCCGCGCGCAGGGGCTGGAGCCCACGGAGCTCCCCGCGCCCGACGCGCGGGGCGTGGGGAGCGACCCCGAGCGTGGCGAGCTGGCGGAGGACCTCGAGGAGGCCCCCGGGTCCCTGCGCGGGCGCCACCCGGACCGCACCCCCTCGCCCGCGCCCTTCGACATCGAGCGCGAAGATTCCCACCTCACCCGCGCAGCCTAGGAGCGCTCGCCGTGCGAGGGCTGTTCGTCACCGGCACCGGCACCGGCGTCGGCAAGACCGTCCTCACCGCCGCCCTGCTCGCCGCGGCAGCCGCCGCGGGTGAGCCCGTGCGGGCGCACAAGCCCGTGGTAACCGGCCTCGACGACCCCCCCGGCGAGTGGCCCCCCGACCACGAGTTGCTCGCGCGCGCCACCGGCCAGGCCCCCGAGGAGGTCGCCCCCGAGCGCTACGGCCCCCCGGTGTCCCCACACCTCGCCGCCGCACTCGCGGGCGAGCACCTCGATCCCGAGCGGCTCGCGACGGGCGCCCTCACCGCGCTGTACGCCGCCGACGCCCAGGGCGCGACGCTCGTGGTCGAGGGCGTCGGCGGGCTGCTCGTGCCGCTCGCCGACGACTACACGGTGCGCGACCTCGCCGCCGCGCTGGGGCTGCCCCTACTGGTCGCCGCCCCGCCCGGCCTCGGCACGATCAACCACACGCTGCTCACCCTCCACGCCGCCCGCGCCGCCGGGCTCGAGGTCCGTGCGGCCGTGCTCACGCCCTGGCCCGCCGAGCCCTCCGTCATGGAGCGCTCCAACCGCGAGACCCTCGCCCGGCTCGGCGAGGTCGAGGTCGCGGTCCTACCCCCCGTGCCCGGACCCGACCTCGCCGCGCTGGCCCGCGCGGGGGAGACCCTGCCGTGGCGGCGGTGGCTCACGCGCGAGCGTTTCGTCCCAAGCTGAGCCTACGATCAGGACTGTGGCTGGAGACCGAGACGCGATGCTCCTCCCCTCCGGGTGGTTCCGGGGTCGTATCCCCGGAGAAAGGAGGCACTATGAACGCAGTCGATACTCTCGCCATCACCCTGCTGGTCGCTCTGCTGGTCATCAACCGGCTGGTGCGGTAGCACGGGTGCCCTGGCGGTCGCAGCAAGGACGGCCCCGGCGGCCGCCAGGGGCACTTAACGGAGGAGGCCCGGTCACCCGGGCCCCTCGGAGGCACTGAACACAGTCAGCACTCTCGCCATGGCGGCAAGTCTAGCGCACTGCGGTCGAGAGAGTTTTACCTTGCGCAGCGTCGACCACAGCCCCCGCGACTACCGCCAGATCGTCGTCGCAGATGACGTAAGGAGGCATCGTGTAGACGAGATCCCGAAACGGCCGCAGCCACACGCCCCGCTCAACCGCCGCCGCGGTGGCCGCCTGGACGTCGACCTCGTGGTCAAGCTGCACAACTCCAATCGCGCCGAGCACGCGCACGTCCTTCACGCCGGGTGCCCCTCGCGCCGGCTCGAGGCCCTCGCGCAGGCCCCGCTCGATGCGGGCCACCCGCGCGCGCCACTCGCCCGTGGCGAGCAGATCCAAGGAGGCCAGCGCCACCGCGCACGCCAGCGCGTTGGCCATGTACGTGGGGCCATGCATAAGGCCGCCGCCCTCGCCCGTCGAGATCGCGCTCGCCACCTCCGCTGTGCAGAGGGTCGCGGCGAGCGTCATGTAGCCGCCGGTGAGCGCCTTACCCACGCACATCACGTCCGGCGCGACCCCCGCGTGCTCGCACGCCCACAGCGTGCCGGTGCGGCCGAAGCCCGTGGCGATCTCGTCCGCCACTAGCAGCAGGCCGTGCTCGTCGCACACCTCGCGCAGCAGCGCGACGCACGCGGGAGAGTGAAAGCGCATGCCGCCCGCGCCCTGCACGACCGGCTCCACGATCACCGCGGCCAGCTCGTCTGAGTGGCGCGCCGCCAGCTCGCGCACTTGCGCAACCCACCGCTCCCACCGCTCGTCCCGGGGCGCGTCGAAGCCGTCGGGGGGGCGCTCCGCGAAGACGTGCTCGGCGAGCAGGCCCGTGAACAGGCTGTGCATCCCCCCCACCGGGTCGCACACCGCCATCGCCCCGGCCGTGTCGCCGTGGTAGCCACCGCGCACCGTTAGCAGGCGCGTGCGCCGTGGGCGGCCGCGCGCGCGCTGGTACTGGAGAGACATCTTGATCGCCACCTCCACCGCCACGGAGCCGGAGTCCGCGAAGAACACCCGCTCCAGGCCCGCCGGGGTCCACTCCACCAGGCGCTCGGCGAGGCGCACCGCCGGCTCGTGGGTGAGCCCGCCGAACATCACGTGTGCCACCCGCTGCAGCTGCTCGCGCACCGCCGCGTCGAGCGCCGGGTGGCGGTAGCCATGCACCGCGCACCACCACGAGGACATCCCGTCGATGAGCTCCCGCCCGTCGGCCAGGCGCAGGCGCACCCCCTCCGCTGAGACCACCGGCAGGGCTCCCAGCGCCGCGGGCAGTCCGCCGTAGGGGTGCCACACATGCTCGCGATCCTTCGCGAGCAGCGCCTCCCAGTCGGTCGTCAGCTCAGTCCTCGTAGAGAGTGAAGTCGCGCTTTCGGGCGCCGCACACCGGGCAGAACCACGTGTCCGGGATGTCCTCGAAGGCCGTCCCCGCGGGGATCCCGCCGTCCGGGTCGCCTTCCTCGGGGTCGTATATATAGCCGCAGGACTCGCAGATCCACCGCTGAAGTGTCTGAGTTGTCATCGGGCTCTAAGAGTACTAAAGGGCAGGTTGTCGAACCACGGGCAGCGAGCAGATCGGGACCTCGTTCACGCAGTGGACGAGGTCTGTGAGCATCGCTGCAACTGGTACCACCTTAGCCGACTACCACCCAGCCACCACGGTGCCCGTCCCTCGAGATCTTGCACGCTAGAGCGGATCTCCCAGGTGTGACCGACGTGGCGCATGAGGTCTTCCTCGGCCGCGCCGCGTGGACCTGGTCCGCGACGGCGCGGCTCGAACGCAGACATCAGGAGTCCGGCCTGAGAGGCCGTCACAGCGTTTACTCCCCTTGCCCATTCGTCGCGCTGCTCATCGTTGAGATCGTGAAAACACCCACGATCGAGCACCAGGTCGTAGTCGTCTCTGATACCGAGCCGATCCAGCTGACAGACGTCTCCTCGCACCCAGTTGACCTCAACGTCGGTCGCCTCAGCGCGCTGCTGCGCGGTGTTGAGAGCTTGCCTGGCACCATCCACCGCAGTGACCGTCCAGCCATGCTGTGCCAAGTAGACCGCATCACGGCCAGTGCCGCAGCCGACATCGAGCGCGTGCCCGGGAGGAGAGCCCCACTCTGCGATGAAGCCCTTGAGTCGCTCAGAGACCCTGTCGTGATCCCACGGGGTGATTTTGAGCCTATACAGAACGTCATACCGTCGTGACATTGCAATCTCCTCGGTGGTGTCCTCGATCAGTCGCGATCATATCACGATATATCGATCAGGCAGTTCCTCGTGCCTGAACGGGTTACATGAACTTGCGTACCTCCATGCCGGTCTTTGGCCACGCGATGGTCGGAATCCAGGCTGCAGAGGTAGACTCGGCCCCTACTGACGCCCGTGGTCCGGCTCATCTCTGATCGGTGTACCGCTCCGCTTGCCCACCGGGTAGGGTCCTTTGGATGAGCGCCTCTGGACGGCCACACGCCGCACCAACGCGTGACAAGACACGCTGCGCGTCGACGCTGGGTAGGAGGCCCAGCGCCCACACGCTCGGGGCCGTACACACACACGTGGACGATCCCCCATGACCCCCCCTTCTGAGGACCTTCCCGTCGCCGACACACAGCCCGGTCACGGCCAGGAGTACAACCCCGGCCCCCCCACGGTCCCGCGGCAGGCCGCCACCGTGATCCTGCTACGCGGCGGGGGCGAGGGTCTCGAACTGCTGCTGGTGCAGCGCAACCCCCGCGCGCGCTTCATGGGCGGCGTGTGGGTGTTTCCCGGCGGCGCCGTCGAGCACACCGAGGGCGAGGACGACCGCGCGCACCGCGCCGCCGCCGTGCGCGAGCTGCGCGAGGAGGCCGGCGTGGCCCTGCCCTCCGCCGAGGCGCTCGTCCCGTTCTCCCGCTGGATCACCCCCGCCGCCGTGCGGACCCGCTTCGACACCCACTTCTTCCTCGCCCCCCTGCCCTCCGGACAGGAGCCGCATGTGGACGGCGAGGAGTGCGTCGCCCTCGGCTGGTTCACCCCCGCCGGCGCGCTCGAGGCGCACCACGCGGGGGAGATCGTGCTGGTATTCCCCACCATCAAGCACCTCGAGCAGCTCGCCCCCTTCGCCACCGCCGCCCAGCTTCTCGACTACGCTCGCGGGCGCACCGTGCAGGCAGTCCAGCCCCGCGTGGTCCTCGACGGCGAGGTCGCGCGCGTGCTGCTCCCCGGCGAGCCCGGGTACTAGCGAGGGTCTTCAATGGGAGCCACGCCCCGCCGGGCGGGGGTCGACGCATCTTTTTCGGGCCCTATACCTATATATAGGTCTTCAAATAGAAACAACGCCCCGCGGGGTTGGGGGGTCGACGCTTTTCAGGCTCTACCTACCTACTAGTCGGCCTGCTGGGCCTCGACCACGTGCGTCACCGCGTTGATCAGCGCCAGGTGCGTGAACGCCTGGGGGAAGTTGCCCAGCAGCCGCCCTGACGAGGCCTCCAGCTCCTCCGCGTACAGGTGCAGCGGGGAGGCGTACGTGAGCAGCCGCTCGCACAGGTGTTCGGCGTCCCGCAGCTCCCCGATCTCCGACAGCGCCGAGACCAGCCAGAAGGAGCAGATCAGGAACGTCCCCTCCTCCCCCTGCTGCCCGTCGTCGGTGTCCTGCGTGCGGTAGCGCAGCACCAGCCCGTTCTCCGTCAGCTCCTCTTTGATCGCCCGCACCGTCGCGCACACCCGCTCGTCGCTCGCCGGCAGGAAGCGCACCAACGGGATCAGCAGGTTGGAGGCGTCCAGCGCGTCGGTGTCGTAGTGCTGGCGGAACACCCCCCGGCTGTCCACCCCCCGCTCGAGGATCTCCGCCTTGATCTCGTCCGCCACCTCCTGGCAGTGGCGCGCGTGCTCGTCCTCCCCGCGCCGTTCGGACAGGCGCGCACCGCGGTCCATCGCCACCCAGCACATCAACTTCGAAGACACGTAGTGGCGCGGCTCCCCGCGCGCCTCCCAGATGCCCTGGTCGGGCTCGCGCCACACCCGCTCCGCGCAGCGCACCTGGTCGATCAGCACCGGCCACAGCCGCTCCGGGATGTGGTCGCGCTTCTTGGAGTGCAGGTACACCGAGTCGAGCACCGCGCCGTACACGTCGTTCTGGCGCTGGTTGTACGCGCCGTTTCCGACCCTCACCGGGCGCGCGTTCTCGTAGCCCTTGAGGTGCTCGAGCGTGCGCTCCTGCAGGTCCTTGTTCCCCGTGATCCCGTACATGATCTGCAGCGACCCGTCCTCGTTGCGCTCCAGGTCCGCCACGTACTCCACGAAGTCGTCCGCCTCCCAGTCGAGGCCCAGCGCGTGCAGGCCCCACAGCGTGAACGTCGCGTCGCGCATCCAGCAGTACCGGTAGTCCCAGTTGCGCGCCCCCTGCGGGGTCTCCGGCAGCGAGGTGCTCGCCGCCGCCACCAGCGCCCCCGTGGGCATGAACGTGAGGCCCTTCAGCACCAACGCCGAGCGCTGCAGCTGCATGCGCCAGCGGTGGTCGGGGTAGTTCCCTTCCGCCAGCCACGTACGCCAGAAGTGACACGTGCGCTCCACGTACTCCTGCGCCTGCTCCACCGTGCGCGGACCCCCCAGCCCCTCCGTCCACGACATCGCGCAGAAGCGCCGCTCGCCTTCCTGAAGCGTGTGCCGCGTGTGCACGCGGTTGCCCTCGATGCCCGCGCGCATGTCTGAGAACAGGCGGAACACCGTGCGGCCGTCGTTCGCGTCGAGCGCCTGGTGGTGGCCGGCTCCCCTGGCCCCTGCGGTCTGGTCGGCTCCTGCGGCCTCCCCGCCGCCCGCGGCGCCTGCGGTCTCCCCCGCCTGCGCCGGGTCCTCCTGCACCGTGGTCCACCGCGCGGCCGTCGCGCCGTAGTCGAGCATCGGCTCGCACACCACCTCCACCTGCACCTGGCCCTGGATGCACTCGATCACCCGCACCATCAGGTGGTCCGCGTCGTAGTCCGTCGGGGGGCGCGTGTGGCTGGAGCCCTCCTTGTTGTCGTGCCACTCGCCGACCGTCAAGGCGTCCACCACGCGCACCCACCCCTGCGGGGTCATCCACGTCGTCTCCAGCACGTTGGTCCCCGGCAGGTACCGCCGGCCCGCCGGCACGTACACCCCGTACGGCCCCACGCGGAAGCGCCCCGCGCCGCGGTCGAGCATTGCCGCGAACACGCTCGGGGAGTCGAAGTGCGGCAGGCACATCCACTCCACCGAGCCATCCGAGGCGACCAGCGCGCACGTGTGGCAGTCCGACAGGAAGCCGTAGTCCGCGATCGGTGGGAACGGCGAATCCTCCACGGTCAGTCACCCCCGCGCAGGCCGCGGTCGGTGACCAGCGGGCAAGTCGGGTCCCCCCACGGCCCTCCTCGCTGCGAGCACTACAGCCCGGTGTCCTCTCCAGGCAGCTCGCCCCACGAGACGCCCTCCCACACGGCGTCGTCCCAGTACGGGCGCTCCACCCCCGCCGGCAGCGAGCCCTCCTCCTCGAGCTTGTCGAGGTGGGCCGCCAGCGTGAGCGTCGCCGCCGGACGCAGCTCAGCGGGCACGTCCCACCACGCCTTGTCGAGCAGCTCCGTGACGGTGCGGGCGCCTTCGGCGAGCGCTGCCAACAGCCGGTGCTCGCGGTCGTAGCGGTGGCCGATGCACTCCTGGAGCTTGGCCACCGGTTCCCACACCGCCGGGCCGTGGCCCGGGCACAACACGTCGAGCTCGAGCGTGCACAGGTGCACGAGTCCGTTTAGGTGGGCGTTCAGCGCGCCCTCGTAGGGTGCGACGAACGCGCTGCCCTCTCCCAACACCGCGTCTCCGGTGAAGCACACGCGGTCGGCCACGAACGCGTAGTGGTCGGGCGAGTGCCCCGGCGTCGGCACCGCTATCAGGGGGCCGAACCGCACCCCCTCTCGCAGCGTCACGTCGACGCCCTCCCCCTGCGCCGCCGCTACCGGCGCCCGGCGCAGCTCGCGCAGAGCCGTGACCGACTCGACGTGGTCGGAGTGGTCGTGGGTAAGCGCGATCCCCCCCAGACCCCCGCGTGCATCGACCGCCGCCAGCACTCGCTCGAGGTGTTGTCTGAGGGCCGGGCCCGGGTCGACCACGTACGCCGGGTCGCGGTCCACCACCCACGTGTTGGTCCCCGACAGCGTCAGCGGTCCCGGGTTGTCAGCCCGCACACGCAGCACGTCGAAGGCCGCGAGCCGCCGCGCTTCGGCGACCGGGTCGACCGAGAAGCCCGCCTCGCCAGCGAGCGCGAGGTCGAGCTCGACCATGGATTGAGGAACCCACTCACCCTCGTCCCCTCCACCCCATGTGTCCGCCTCCCCCTCGCCCGAACCCCCGCTGTCTTCGAGCTCCTCGCTCCGACGCCCTCCACCTTCGACCCACTCGTTCCGAGCCGCTTCGCCTCGACCCTCGCCGTCCCGACCCTCCTCGCCCGGCGCCTCTCCGCGCTCGGGGCCCTCCGCCGCGGAATCCGAATCCGAGCCTGGGGGAGTGTGGAAGCGCATTCCAGGACGGTAGCTCGTTCGGCTGACGGACCCACACGCAACACGGACTTTTGGGTACGTCTGTCTGCATACTACACGTGTTGCCGACCGTCCCCTGCGCTCAAGCCAGCGTTCCATACGGCCGAAGTCTGGTTCATGAGAGCGGGATCTTCATGGTTGTGCCCCACCGAGCTCGACCGCACACGCATCGTCGACGCCAACGACCGCGTGCGCACGATCCGCCTCGTCGGCGCCGGCGCGATCGGGCTCGCGCTGCTGGCCTCGGCGCCCTGGATCGGCTGGTGGACCCTGATCCTGCTGACTCTCTGCGCGCTCAACTTCTGGTCCGTCGAGCGGCGCCTGCCCACGAGCCCCCACCCCGAGCGCGTGAGCTTCACCGCGATCGTCCTCACGCTGCTGCTGATCGGCGCGGGGGTGGCTCTCAGCGGTGGGCCTCGCTCGCCCGCACTGCCGTGGATGGTGCTGCCGGGCGCGATGGTGGCCGCGCGCTTTCGCCCGCAGGTCGTGGCCGTCGGGATCGTGCTCACCGTCCTGCTGGTGGTGGTGGCCACCCTCGGGGTCGACCCCGGCGCGACGCTCGCGGACCCCGTGTCGGTAATCGCCACGCTGGCGCTGCTCGCGGTGGTCATCTCAATCGTGCTCGCGCTGCAGGCCGCCGAGCTGCACCACCGCGACGAAGCGATCCTCGACCCGCTCACCGGCCTGCTCAACCGCCACGCCCTGCGCCCCCGCTTCACCGAGATCTCCCACCAAGCCCGCCTCACCCACCAGCCTGTGTGCCTGCTGCTGTGCGACGTGGACTCTTTCAAGGGCATCAACGACCGCTACGGCCACGATCGGGGCGACGCGGTGCTGCGCGACGTCGCCTACGAGCTGCGCAAGCGGCTGCGCTCCTTCGAGCTCGCGTACCGCCTCGGGGGCGAGGAGTTCCTGATCGTGCTGCCCGGGGTCTCCCAGCCGGAAGGCCTCGAGGTCGCCGAGCGGCTGCGCGCGACGATCGAGGAGTCCCGCCCCACGGGCGTCCCCGTCACGATCTCCCTCGGCCTGAGTGTCGCCTCCGGGGAGGCGGTCGCCTACGAGACGCTCTTCAAGGCCGCCGACGAGGCGCTGTACGAGGCCAAGCGCGCGGGACGCAACCGCACGGTGCTCGCGCGGCCGCTCGTCGCCGCGTCCGGCGCGCAGAGCCCCGAGGTGGTGGTGGGCAGCGACCAGCTCGCGGCCCCCGCCCTCGCCGGCTGACCGCAGTCTCGCCCTGCTGGCCGAAACGGAGATTCGTGCCGGAGGCGCGTGTCTTCCGGCTTCGGTCGGTAGCCTCCCGGCTCGCCGTGACGACCGGACAGCTCGACCCCCAGGCCCAGGCGCTGCTCGAGGTGATGCAGGCGGTGGGCGCCCCGGCGCTCCACACGCTCCCCGTGGAGCAGGCGCGAGAGCAGATGCGCGCGGCGCTGCTGACTCGTGGCGAGCCGCTCGCGCTGCACCGTGTCGAGGACCTCCGCCTGCCCGACTCCCACGGCGCGCGGACCCTGCGCCTCTACCGCCCCCGTCCCGGCGTCCTGCCGATCGCGTTGTTCCTGCACGGGGGCGGGTGGACGCTCAACGACCTCGACACCCACGACCGCCTCTGCCGGCGCCTCGCCCGGCGCTCGGGGTGGCTGCTCGCCTCGCTGGACTACCGCCGCGCACCCGAGCACCGCCACCCCGCGGCCCTTGAGGACGCCCGCCTGGCGTACGCCTGGCTGCTGGAGCACGCCGACCGACTGGAGGGCGACGCCTCGCTGACCGCGCTCGTGGGGGAGAGCTCGGGTGCGACCACCGCCGCCGCCCTCACGCTGCTGCTGCGGGACACCGGCGCCCCGCAGCCCGCGTTTCAGGTCCTCGCCTACCCCGTGACGGACGTGCCCGGCCGGTGGCCCTCACACGAGGAGCGCGCCACCGGCTACACGCTCGACCGCCCGCAGGTGCAGTGGTTCATCGACAACTACCGCCCGCTCGACCAAGACCTCGCGGACTCCCACCGGGACCCCTACCTCTTCCCGCTCGCCGCCTCGGACTTCGCAGGGCTCCCGCCGGCGCTCGTGGTGACCGCCGAGTTCGACCCGCTGCGCGACGAGGGGGTCGCCTACGCGCAGCGGCTCGCCTCCGCGGGGGTCGTGGTAGAGCACGTGCACGCCGCGGACCAGCCGCACGGCTTCCTGCTGCTCGACCGCGCGATCGACCGTGCCGGCGAGCTAATCGACCTGCTCGCCGACGCGCTTGCGGCGCGCGAGGGGTCGGGCGCGAGCTCCTACGCGGACTGACGCTCGCCGACCGACTTGCGATGTCGCCCAGCCGCCGCCCGACACCACAGAACCCGCAGTGGCTGACCTTCGAGCGAGAGAGCGTACGGCTGGCCTGCCTGGACTTCGGCGGGAGCGGCCCTCCCGTGCTGCTGCTGCACGGGCTCGCCGGCCACGCCGGCGAGTGGAGCGAGACGGCCACCTGGCTCACAGGGAACCACAGAGCGCTGGCGCTTGACCAGAGAGGCCACGGACTGAGCACGCACGCACCAAAGGATGTCTCGCGCGAGGCGCACGTAGCCGACGTCGCGTTCGTGATCGACCAGCTGAACCTGGGCCCAGTCGTCCTGATCGGCCAGTCACTCGGCGGGAACCTGGCGTTTCTCGTAGCAGCACGCCACCCCGATCTCGTCTCCGGACTGCTCGTTGCGGAGACGAGCCCTGACGCAGACCCCCTTGGAGAGAGTGCCGAGAGGCTTCGCCGCTGGCTCGAGGGGTGGCCCACACCATTTCCCTCACGTGAGGCAGCGCTGAGCTTCTTCGGGGGCGCTTCGCTGTACGCGAGCGCCTGGACCGGTGGGTTGGAGCACCGGGAGGGTGGATGGTGGCCTCGCTTCGAGGTCGAGGTGATGGTGCGCACCCTGCGCGAGGGGACCCGCCGCGACTACTGGGAGGCGTGGGAGTGCATCCAGTGTCCAACGCTAGTCGTCGGCGCGGGCCAGGGGTTCCTCCCGGCCGGCACCCTGCTCGCGATGGCCGAGCGTCTGCCCAGCGCCCGGTTTGTCGAGATCCCCGGCGCCACGCACGACCTGCACCTCGATCGTCCTGGCCAGTGGCGAGAGACGGTCGCTGGATTCCTGGCGACGCTGAGGCCACCCGACTCCGCTCGCCACGCCTCGGTGTGTAAGCATCTGTGAGGTGTCTCGACTTCGATGGCTCTGCTTGGTGGCAGGGGCGCTCCTGCTGAGCAGTGCCGCGACCGTGTTCGGCGCCGAGCGCAGCCGTCCGACGGGGACGGCGTCAGCGTTCGACATCCACAAGGTCGACTGGTCCAGCGTTACCCTCCCCGGCTCCGCCTGCGGTGCCTCACAGCCGATTCGCCTGCACCACGGCAGCGCTTTCGTCACGCCGATCCCGCGGCGGTGGTCGCGGGATTCCTTCCCCGACAGGCAAGGCGTCACGGTCTACGCCAGCTCGAGCGCGGTCGTCTTTGGGGATCTCGCCGGCAGCGGGCCCGACGACGCGGGCCTCCCCGTCAACTGCAACAACGGCGGCGGGACAGCCGACGGCGTGCTGCTCTACGCGTGGGTCCTCTTCAGCGGCAGCGGCGGCAGGCTGTCCGTGGTCGGCACCGTGACACCCCAGGTGCAGCCCCCTGACGTACTGCCAACGCTCCTCGAGATCGCGATCACGCCTGGGGAGATCACGGCCCACGAAGGCTTCTACGGCCCGACCGACGCGACCTGTTGCGCGTCCGGTCGCGCAACGACGACCTGGACCTACGCGCACGGAGCGCTGCGACCCGGCGTGCCCGTGATCACAAGACACCCCCACACGTAGGCCGCGCTGCCCGCGCGAGTCAGCCGAGGAGCTCCTCGAGCGTGCGACCGCTGAGCACCGAGCGAGGGTTCTCAGCGACGACATCCGAGCCGGGCTGCGCGTAGGCGTCGCGGCGCTTAATCAGAAGCCACTGCGCCTGGGCGCCCGGGCGGGTGCGCTGCAGGGCGAAGCCGCCGCGCAGCTTCTCCCCGTGGAGCACGAACACGGCGTGGCCGCGGGTGAGAGCCTGCGGCCACGCGACGCGTCCGCCCTGCTCGTAGGTCCCGCGGTCCCAGACGATCACCCCGCCCGCCCCGAGCGGCCCCTCGAAGGTGTTGTGCTCCAGGGTGTGGTCGGGGACCTCGACGGCGAGGCGCTTGACCGCGGGGTCCAGCGAGGGTCCCCGGGGGACCGCCCACGAGCGCATCACCCCCGTGACCTCCAGGCGCAGGTCGAAGTGGTGCGCCCGCGCCGCGTGCTCCTGGACGACAAAGACCCCGGCGGGGACGCCGCGGACTGCGAACTGCTCGTGGCCCTCGACCGCGACGCGCTCGAACGCGACCTCGGAGACGCGTGCCGGCGGCGGCCCGTCCCGCAGGAAGGTGACGAGCTCCTCGACCGCTCGGGCGGGGCCCTCGGCATGAACCTCCACGGTGCCCCCCTCACCGTTGCGCACCCACCCCCGCACCCCGAGCTCACCCGCTCGGCTGACCGTCGCTGCACGAAACCCGACACCCTGCACCCCGCCGCGCACGACGGCGCGGATCGCCGCGGTCCCAGTCTTGCTCCCCCGATCAGCCACGACGCCTCAATGTACCTCCACCAAGCCAACTCCCTCAGTCCACCAAGCCAACTCGCCCAGCCTCAGCGCTCCGAGCGCACCGCGTGCACGAAGCCAGCCCCCTCAGCGTCGTCGCGGCACGCGGCGCCACCGCGGCAACGGCACGGGGTGCGTGCCCGGGGGCTCGTGGACGGTCACGGTGCCGATCCGCGTCGGCTCGAGTAGGGCGTTGATTTCGCGGGTGTATTCGACTTCGAGCTTCAGGGTGCGGGCGCACGCCTTGGCTTCGGAGAGCAGGCCCCCGAGGGGTATGTGCACGGTCGCGCCGCGCGCCACGTCGGCGTCAGGCCCGGGGACGCCGAGCGCTCCGCAGGCGCGCGCCCAGACGTAGTAGCCCTGGCGGGCGCTGGTCACCGGGTAGGGCGCGGGGAAGCTGAGCTCGGCGCCGGTGATCACGTGGCCGTGGATCTGCAGGTGCACGCGCAGAGGCACGTGCACGAGAGGCAGCGGCGCCGGGCGCGGAGGCGGGGTTTCCGACAGTCCGCAGGAGGCCAGCCGGGGCCCGCTGCCACGATCGACGCAAGGTCGGCCCGCGTAGCGGTAGGTGATCTCCGTCAGCGCTCCGTTGGGGCTGGCGGGGGAGCTGTAGGAGCCGGGTCCGTCGTGGCCGTCCGTCTCGCTGATGCTGCCGAGTGGCCTGCGAGGGGTGTGGGTGTAGCGCTGCACGATCAGGTACGCGCCGAGCCCCGGCAGGACCGGCTGGGTGTGTGTGACAGAGCCCGACCGGTAGGTGATGCTCACGGCGTGCGGCCCGAGCAGGCCGAAGGAGATCTCTCTGCGGTCCGCGGCCACGCCGGCGCGCGCCGGGGGGTTGCTCGCGGCGCTGAGCTGCAGCCCGACGACGTCGCCGGCGTAGATTTCTTCCGGCCCGGCGCAGTTCCCGGACATCAAGCCCTGGGCGGGACCCAAGACATCTGGCAGCGTGTCCGGCGGCCGGGGGTGAAAGCGCCCGTCGTCGCCGAACGCTCCGTCGATGCCCAGCTCGCCGAGCTGGCCGTGGTAGACCCGGCCGATCTGCACACAGACCAGTCCGCGCGTGGTGTGGACGATCCGCATGCCCCACGGCAGGCCCCCGGCGGGGTCCGCGACTCGCAGCGGCAGGAGCCGGCTGCCGCCCGCAACGGGGATCCCCTCGCCGGCCGTCGCGACCGGACGGGTGACCGTGCCCACCGGCGCGCCGGTGAGGATCACGCCGGTCGCGGCAAGTGTGATCGCGGTGGTGGCAAACACCAACGCGAGTGCAACGAGTACGACCCGCAGCCGCGAGAGTGAGCCGAGGAGCCGGGGCGTGTGCCGCCGCCACCACGGCAGGTGCGCGCGCCGCACGGTGGCCGCGCGCAGCTCGCGTTCGACCTGTGCAAAGAAATCGCTCATCGGTCCTCCATCCGGGCTTTGAGAGTGTGCAGTCCACGGCTGACGCGCTTGCGCGCCACCGACTCCGAGCAGCGCAGCTGGGCGGCCAGCTCGGGGTAGGAGCGGTCCTCGACGACGCGCGCGAGCACCGCGTCGCGCTGGTCGCGCGGCAGCTCCTCGACCAGGGCGAGCACGGCGTCGTCCAAGCTCGAGAGCTCCTCGACCCGCGCCAGGTCCTCGTCGGTCAACGCCACCGGACCGACCCCCAGACGTCGGCGCGCCGCGCTCTCGACGCGGCCCCGGCGTCGGCTCTCCAGCAACTTGTGACGCGCGATGCCCAGCAGCCACACCACCGGCGGGCCCTGCTCGGGGCAGTAGCGCCGCGCGGAGCGCAACGCCGCCGCGAACACCTCCGCCGACAGGTCCGCCGCGAGCTCGCGGTCGCCCGTCTGCACCCAGCACCAGCGCACCACCACCGGCAGGTACCGCCGGTAGAGCACCCCGAACGCCGCGCCGTCGCCACCGGCGACGTCCGCCAGCAGGCGCGCCTCCTCGTCGTGCTCGCGTTCACGCATCTACTACACATTTGCGCGTCGCGCAGATCTGTGACCGGAGTGGCACACCAGTCGGGTTCAGGGGGGATCGTCCGCGCGTGTGAGTGCGTCCACCAGGGCTGGTGCGCGCGGGGCTTCCGTGCCCCGCGTCAGGGGAGTGGCGCGCGGGCGCCGCCTCACCAGGCGTCGACGAACGGGCGCCGCTTGGCGGGGCGCCGGCGCCAGTCCTCGGCTGGAGGGTCGAACAGCGTGGCGATCCACCGCCGTGAGTCAGCCGGGTCGATGACGTCGTCGATCTCGCCGTAGGCGGCCATGTTCAGGCCCCGGCCGTGCTCGTAGGCGGCGGCGACGGTGGCCTGGAAGACGCGCTCGCGCTCCGCGGGGTCGGCGATCGCGTCGAGCTCACGGCGCATGCCCAGGCGCACGGCGCCCTCCAGGCCCATGCCGCCGAACTCCGAGGTGGGCCAGCCGACGGTGAACAGCGGGGCCTTGAAGGAGCCGCCGGCCATCGCCTGGGCGCCGAGGCCGTAGCCCTTGCGCAGCACGAGCGTGCCGAACGGCACCCCGAGGTTGGCCCCGGTCACGAACAGGCGCGCGAAGTGGCGCACGGTGGCGGTGCGCTCGGCCTCCGGGCCGACCATGAACCCGGGGGTGTCGCAGAGGAACAGCACGGGCAGCGCGAACGCGTCGCAGAGCTGCAGGAAGCGCGCCGCCTTGTCGGCGCCGTCCGCGTCGATCGCCCCGCCCAGGTGGGAGGGGTCGTTCGCGAGCACCCCCAGCGGCCGGCCGTCCACCCTGGCGAGCGCCGTGACGGCCCCCGCCCCGAAGCCCCGGCGCAGCTCCAACACCGAGCCCTCGTCGCAGAGGGTCTCAAGCACGCGGCGCACGGCGTAGGCGCGCTTGCGCTCTTCGGGGACGACGTGCCGCAGCGCGCGCTGGTCGGGAACAGTGAACTGTGCGGCGGGCCCGTGGAAGTAGGAGAGGTAGCGCTTGGCGACCGCGACCGCGGCGCGGTCGTCGGCCACGCGCAGGTCCACGACGCCGTTTGCGTACTGCACGTCGATCGGGCCCACCTCGGCGGGGTCGTAGACGCCGAGGCCGCCGCCCTCGATCATCGCCGGGCCGCCCATCCCGATCGAGGCGTCCTCGGTGGCGATCACCACGTCACAGCAGCCCAGCAGAGCGGCGTTGCCCGCGAAGCAGTAGCCCGAGGCCACCCCGACGAGCGGCACGAAGCCCGAGAGGCGACCGAAGAGGTTAAACGCGCGGCAGTCGAGGCCCGCGACCATCGGCACGTCCACATCCCCGGGGCGCCCGCCGCCACCCTCGGCGAACAGCACGACCGGCAGGCGGCGACGCTCGGCTAGCTCGAACAGGCGGTCCTTCTTGGCGTGGCCACGCGCGCCCTGGGTGCCGGCGAGCACGGTGTAGTCGTAGGACAGCGCCACGCACGGGTTCCCCTCGACCTCCCCCACGCCCGCGAGGAGGCCGTCGGCGGGGGTCTGGGCGATCAGCTCCTCGCGGGTGCGGCGGCGCTCCTGGGCTGCGAACTGCAGCGGGCCGTACTCCACGTAGGTGCCCTCGTCGACGAGTTCGTCAAGGTTCTCGCGCGCGGTACGCCGGCCCCGCTCGCGGCGCCGCGCCACGGCCTGCGGCCGCGCGGCATCGAGCCCCAGCGCGTGGCGCTCGCGCACTCCCGTGAGGTCGGCGCGGGGAGCGTCAAGATCGAGCGCCCCGACGCGCTGCCCGTCAAGCTCCCGGAGCGCCTCCCTCTCGCCGGGGGCGAGCACGACGAGCACCTCGCCCTCCGCGACCGTGTCCCCGACCGCGACCTCCACGCGGCGCACCACCCCGTCGTCCTGGGCGAGCACCTCGTGCTCCATCTTCATCGCCTCCAGTACCACCACCGCCACGCCCGCCCGCACCGGCTCGCCGGGCGGGTGCGCGACCGCCACCACCACGCCGGCGCAGGGAGCCCTCACGAAGACCTCGGGTTGCGACGGCGTCACGCACGCATCATTGCGCAGGGGCGCCTCCCCGAGGGGCCGCCGCGCTGCGGATCTCTGAATTGGCGCCCATGCAGCGCCGGTCGGCGGAGTCCCGCCCGTAACAGGCGCACTCCAGAATGCCAGCGGGCCGCGGCGACCCTCACGCCGCTGCCCGCTGGAGGAAGGTCAGCCCCGCTCAACGACCATGTAGCGGTTGCCGTCCTGGTCGCGGAAGAAGAACATCGGCGGGATGGGGGCCCCCATCCGCATGACCTCCTCGTCGACGTCGCACCCGCGAGCTCGCAGATCAGCGTGGTCGGCCTCGATGTCCTCGGTCGTGAACCCCACCCGGGTCTGCACGCCGACAGGTTCTCCCTCCTGCGGAGTCACAAGCGCGATCGACGTCGCCCCGCCCGGCGGCGCCACTTCCACCCACCGTTCGCCCCGCCCATAGGGGATGTCCGCGCGCTTCTCGAACCCGAGCGTGTCGAGATAGAACTCGAGCGCCCGGTCCTGATCGCTGACGGGGACAATCACGGTCCCCACCTGCGTGATGCGGGTTCTGGTCTCGGTCCCGGCCATCTCATCCTCCTGTTGTGTCGGTTTCCAGCTATGACCGCCCTGCACGGCGTAACTCATCGGTCAAGCTGTCGCGCGAGCTACAGGGTCCAGTCTAGGGCCGGTGGTACTCCGCGTACGTGACGGCGGCCTGGCCGAGCAGGAGCTTGCCGGCGCCGTACTCCTGCTCGGCGACGTCGGGCTGGAAGCCGGGCGTGAGGGGGATCCGCTTGCTCAGCGCGTACATCACGAACTCCATCGCGCTGGTCTTCCCGGGCGCGGGACAGATGCCGCCGTAGCCGCTGTGACCCTGAGTGTCGGAGCCGACGATGCCGCCTTCGGGCGTCGCGCCGGCGGCGACGCCTTTGGAGGTGGGGTTGATGTCCCCGACGATCCAGCGGATGCCGCTCGCGGGGCCGGTCGAGGAGTCGTCGATGACGAACAACACGAGCGCGACGGCCTTGGCGGGCACGTTGCTCCATTCAAGCGGCGGACTGACGTCAGCGCCGTCGCAGGTGTACTGGGCCGGGATCGCTCCGTTGAGCTCGAAGGCGGGGCTCGTAATCGCGAACGAGCCGGGGGAGGAGTCAACCTCGCCGCTGGAGTTCGCGCCGGAGGTGCTGCCCGCGGAGGAGCCCGCGGAGCCGGATGCGGAGTGCCCGGTGGAGGAACGGCCGGAGGAGGAGGAGGAGGAGGAGGAGCCAGACGCGGGGCCTCCGGAGGAGGAGCTCGACGAGGAGTTCGGGGCCGTGAGGTCTTCGGGCCCGCCGCTGTACTCGGAGCAGTCGTCCATCACGTACCCCGCCTCGCAGGTCGTGTAGCTCTTCCAGTGACGGGTGAAAGCCTGCTGGAAGCTCGTGAGGAGGGCCTTGCGCTGCGCAGCGCCCTTGCCGGCGGCGAGCTGTGCCGCAATCCGCGACTGGAGCAATTCCACCTTGACGCGCGCGAGCAGGTCGGCTTCGGTCTCGCCCGACTTGGCTAGGAACTGCTGCAGGGAGCCGGCCTTCGGAAAGTGCTGGCGCATGATCTGGGCGAAGCGCTGCTTGACTTCGGCTTCGGAGACCGCGAGGTGCCTGGCGGTCGCCTCACCGAGCACCCAGTCGGAGGTGATGAGGAAGCCGAGCGCCTGGTGGCTGGGGTTGTCGGTGACGCCAAGCGCCCGCTCGACGGAGAGCCAGTGGTCGTAGCTCGACTTGGCGATCTCCATGTCGGAGACCCGCGCGACGGCCACGACGCTCGCCGTGTGGCCGTGCGCGGCTGCCCCAAGGTAGCTGGGGACCTTGGTGGAGGCACTCGACGCGGCAGCAGAGGCGCCCGAGGCCGAGGAGGTGGAGGAGGAGCCACCGCCGCAACCGGCGAGCAGGCCGACCGCGAGCGTGGCCAGCGCGAGCAGACACGCTAGCGGGTGGACCCGTACACGCGCGAAGACCCCCCCTCTCGAGACCCGTTCCTGCATCCTGGGGAGAACCTACCCACCCTGTCTAAAGCGCAGTGAAATCCCGTCCGCCACGCGCTCGCGGGGCGTGGGAGCCAGCGTGCGCCGCCGCGCGCTGTGCATGAATACCGGGATGGCTGCCAGCAGAGGCGCGAGCCCGCACGACCGCCGTTCCGAGCGATGAGCGCGGTCACGACCCCGTACACGCCACCGCCCCTGCCCGGTGGGGCTCCGCCAGGGTCGGTGCCGCCCGAGCCGCCGCGCCGCGGCTGGTGGATGGCCTGGCGCGTGCTGCTCGCGGCGCTCGGCATCGTCGCGCTCGCGGGCGCGACGAGCTACCTCCTGGCTCGTGGCGAGCTCAGCAGCGTCGTCTCCGCGCTCCGACAGCACAAGCCGGTCCGGGTCGCCCACACCGTGCTGGCACCGACCGGGAGCGGTGAACCGGAGACGCTGCTGCTGGTCGGCAACGACGAACGGCCGCCCCCGAAGGACAACCCCGGCGGGGCGGTCCTGCCGCACTCCAACGAGATGCTGCTCGTGCGGATCGACCCGAGCCAGCCGACGATCTCGATGCTCTCGATCCCGCGCGAGCTGCGGGTGCCGTTCACAAGGCTGAACGGGGAAGTGGAAGAAAACCGCATCAACTCCGCCTACACGTTCGGCTACGAGGAAAGCGGCGACACCACCTCCGGCGGCGTCAAGCTGATGGTCGAAACGCTCAAGCGGGTACTCGGCCTGCCCGTCATCAACCACGTGTTCGTCACGAACTTCAAACGCTTCGAACACGCGGTCGACGAAATGGGCTGCGTGTACATGACGGTGGACAAGCGCTATTACCACAACAACAGCGAACTCGGCGCCGAACAGTACTTCGAAATCAACCTGCAGCCGGGCTACCAGCGCCTGTGCGGCAAACAGGCGCTTGAATTCGTCGCCAACCGCCACGAAAGCACCTCGCTGATCCGCGACGCTCGCGACCAGCGGTTCCTGCTGGACGTCAAGGCGCAGTACGGCGCCACGCTCTTTGAAAACCGTGAAAAGTTCGAGCGGATCTTCGGCAGGGCCGTCGAAACCGACCTCCACGGTGAAGCGGAAGTGTTGGCGCTGCTGGAGCTCCTGGCAGAATCGGCCGGCAAGCCGGTGCGCCAGGTGCCCTTCCAGGTCGAACTGCACTCCAACTACGACACCGCCACGCCCCAGCAGATCGAAGCGTCGGTGCACTCGTTCCTGACGGGCACCGCCGCGCTCCCCCAGCACCGCCTGAACCGGGCGGTGCGCTCCGTGCACGTTCACGGCGCCCACCCGGCCGCCTCCTCGCTGTCGCTCGCTCCCACTCCGGGCTCGACGCTCGAAGAAGCGCAGGCGCTGGCAGGGCACCTGCCGTTCCCACTGGAGGCGCCGCGGTACCAGGCCACCACCGCGGAAGCCGGCCCGGACACGCTGCGCCACTACGACATCCGCGACGAGCAGGGCCACCTGCACCCGATCTACACGATCGTCGTCGGCCAGGGTGAACTGGGGCAGTACTACGACGTCCAGGGCAGCACCTGGACCGACCCCCCGCTGCTCAGCGATCCGAGCCAGACCGTGCAGATCGGCTCGCGCACGTACAGCCTCTTCTACGACGGCGAACATGTCAAGACGATCGCCTGGCGCGAAGGACCCGCCGCCTACTGGATCGAAAACACCCTCACCGACAACCTCTCGCCGCAGGCGATGGTGGCGATCGCCCGGGTCACCCGGCCCGTCGGCACCCCCGCGGCCCCAGCGACCCCGACACGCGCGGCGGGCACGGCGGGCACGAATCCGCACAGCGTCGCCCTGCCTCCGCCTGGAACGACCACTGTCACCAGCCTGCCCGTCAAGCTCGCGGTCGCGCTCAGCTTCGTCGTGCTCGCCGTGCTGGGGCTGCTCGCGGTGCTCGTGCTCGTGCGTCGGCGTGAGCTGAAACAGTTGCGCGAGCAGGTCGCGCACGCGCTGGAGCTCGAAGCACGCCTACGCCCGCGGCTCGCGGCCGCCGGCGGGGTCGCGCGCCCGGAGCGCACACCTCCGGCCCAGGCGGCACGGGAGCACCAGCTTCTTTGAACGGGAGCCGACCCGGGCGCCCTTACGCGGCTTGGGCACCCACGCGGCCGTCGAGACGGCCCAACAGCGCTCCCCCGAGGCGTCGGGGTCGGGGTCGCAACCTATCGCTTCGGGTCCACTGTGGATCGCCGAGCCACGGGGTCGCGCTCCCTACGAGACCGACAGCGGCTGCGCCTGGGTCCCGGGTACTCCCGCCGCCGCGTAGGCGTCGGGCGCGTCGAGGGTCTCGGCCCCCAGCAACGCCTGGGCGAGGCTCTCGAGCTGCTCGCGGTGCTCTTCCAGCAGTCGTGTGACCTCCTGGTGGGCGCTCTCGACGAGCGTGCGCACCTCCTGGTCGACTAGCCGCTGGGTCTCCTGAGAGGTCTCGCTGACGCCGGGCAGGAACATCCCCTGACCCTCCTCGGGGAGCACCGCGATCGGACCGATCGCCTCGCTCATCCCCCAGCGGCCGACCATCTGGCGCGCGATCAGGGTGAGCTGCTGGATGTCGGACTCCGCGCCCGTGGTGATCGCGCCGTAGACGACCTCCTCGGCGACGCGTCCGCCGAGCGCGACCTTGATCTTGGCCAGCAGCTCCTCCAGCGAGTAGGACACCCGGTCGGAGTCGGGCGTGGAGAGGGTCACTCCCAGGGCCATGCCGCGCGGAATAATCGACACCTTGCGCACGGGGTCCGCGCCCGGCGTGAGCATCCCCACCAGTGCGTGGCCGGACTCGTGGTAGGCGGTTCGCTCGCGGTCGGCGGGGGAGAGCAGGATGCCGCGCGGGGAGCCGAGCATGATCTTCTCCAGCGAGTCGGTGAAGTCGGGCATCTGCACCTTCTGGTGCCCGCGGCGGGCGGCCACCAGCGCGGCCTCGTTGGCGAGGTTGGCGAGGTCGGCGCCGACCATCCCGGGGGTGCTCGAGGCCAGCGTGTCGAGGTCGACGTCGTCGCCAAGCGGGATCGAGCGGGTGTGGACCGCAAGGATTTCCGCGCGCCCCTTGCGGTCGGGGGCCTGCACCGTCACCCGCCGGTCAAAGCGCCCGGCGCGCAGCAGCGCGGGGTCGAGCACGTCGGGGCGGTTGGTCGCTGCGAGCACGATCACGGCCTCGGAGGACTCGAAGCCGTCGATCTCGGTGAGGATCTGGTCGAGCGTCTGCTCGCGCTCGTCGTTGGCGCCGGTCACCGACACCGAGCCCTGGCGGGAGCGCCCGATCGCGTCGAGCTCGTCGATGAAGATGATCGCCGGCGCCGCCTCCTTGGCCTTCGCGAACAGGTCGCGCACGCGCGAGGCGCCCACCCCCACGATCGCCTCGATGAACTCCGAGGCGGAGATCGAGAAGAACGCGGCGTGCGCCTCGCCGGCCACCGCGCGGGCGAGCAGCGTCTTGCCGGTGCCGGGCGCGCCCGACAGGAGCACCCCGTGGGGCATCCGTCCGCCGAGGCTGCCGTAGCGCTCGGGGTTGCGCAGGAAGTCCACGATCTCCGACAGCTCGGACTTCGCCTCGTCGATGCCCGCGACGTCGTCGAAGGTGACGCGGATCTTTTCCGGGTCCACCCGCCGCGCCTGCGAGCGCCCGAAGTTGCCGAGCGCGCCCATGCCCCCACCGGCTTTCGCAGCGCGACGGAAGATCAAGATGAACAGGCCGACGATCAGCAGGGTCGGGCCGAACCCGAGCAGCAACTCCTCGAGCAGCGACTCGCTCGTGGTCGTCGATTCGGCGTTGATCCTGACCCCCTTTTCTTGCAGCAGCGCCGACAGCTCGCTGCCGTTCCAGAAAGCCGGCACCTGGGTGGCGAACAGCTTGGTGGGCGTCGCCTTCTTGTCGCTCGCGGGGTAGCGCTCCTTGGTCTTGAACTTGCCCTGGATCGTGTCGCCCTTGGAGGCGATCGAACCGACCGTGCCCACCCGCACCTGTTCCAGGAAGTACGGGCTGAACGGCACCGTCACCCGCTGTTCGCCCGCGGAGGGCTCGAAGAACAGCAGCGACAGCCAGTTGAGCGCGAGCAGCGCCAGCACGAAGTACCAGAAGCCGCGCATCCGGTGCGGCGGCGGGCCGGTTGAAGCGTGCTCGGGCATCCCGCGCCCGTCGGGAGACGGCGCAACCTGCCAGCCGCGCTTGTCGCGTGGCAGCGGGGGGTGCGGGTCGGTGCGGTCGGCGTTCAGGGTCTCGAGCTCGCTCGCCCTCAGGCCACCGGACTCGCTTGCTGGTTGGTCTGGCACGGTGTAGATGCTACGCGCCGCGGCCCCCGGGGCCCACGAAGGCTCCACGTGGGTGCGTCTAGGAGGGCGAGCGCCCGACCTGGCGGTCGAGAACTGGCTCGTGGAGGAACCCCCACAGCCGCTTGAGCGTGTTCGGTCGCGCGTCGTGCGTCGGCGACGCGGCTCAGTGCCTCTTCTCCCTAGAGCGAGACCCGGCCTTCCCCCTGTGCTTGGAGCTCTTCTTCGCCTTCTTCGCGTGCTTTGCTTTGGGGCACCCCGTGACGGAGATCTTCGTTCTCTGGTGGATCTCGGCGCCGTTCTGCGCGACGAATTCGGTCGGCATTGCCAGTTTGGCCTTGCAGAGGTTCGCGTTCGCCGCGAGCGCGGAGTACTTCCCCTCGGGGAGTGTCAGTTCGAAGCTGCCGACGGGGGCGTCGGGGACCGTCTTGAAGGTGCTGCTCGTGACCCCCGTCTTTTCGTTGATGAACGTCGAGCCAACCAGATCCACCGTCACCCCATAGCCCTGCAGGACGATGATCAGGGAGGGAAACGCTTCGCCGCCGTGGCTGACGAAGTACGCCGGGCCTTCCAACGGGACCGGGATCAACGGCGTGACCGCCTTCGCGTGGCCCACGATCGACGCCGCCGGGCACCCCGCGGGGTTCGCTTCGAACTGGGCGCTCGAGCACGCCTTCTGCAGTGTCGTCAGGCGTGATGGGAGCTGCTTGGGGAGTTCGACTTTGACCCGGGCGATGTTCGCCTGGGTGTCCTGCGGCGCGTTCGGGTAGGTCAGCTTCACGCCCAGGCTCGCACCGCTCCCTCTGCTCGTCTTCGCGGACGTCGAGACCGCGAATTTCGGGGCGAACTTCAGCACGGCGCAGTTAGTGACCTGGAACGGCACACCGATCGTGTACGCGCTGCCTTCGCTGGAGTGGATCGTGCCGGTGACTTCCATCTTGTTGCAGTTCGTCGGGTTGAACTGGAAGTCAGACCGCGTCGTGATTGCGTTGACGTGCTGGATTTCAAGGGGGATACCTCCGATGCTCGTCGGGATCGCATCCGGCGTACCAGGCGGGTCTGAGGTGATCGTGATCGCGGCGGTGATCGGGTTGACTTCGATCTTGCCGCGCACGAGCACGCAGTCGCATGCGGGATGGTTGGCCTTGGTTTTCGCGAAGTCGAACGGGCCGGCCTTCGCCGGGACCTCGAACGTCACCCCGAACGGCGCACAGCCCGGTTCCCCGACCGTGCACGCACCGCTGCCGTTGTAGGGGCCGGTGAGGTAGAACTTCCCACCCCTCACGGTGTACGGGGTACCACCCACCCCCACCGAGACCGTCGTTTCGCCCACGAGACTGTTCGGGCCGCACTCGCCGAGGTTGGCCTGCGGTTCGGGGCACAGTTCGATGTTCGAGAGGATCCCCGAGAGGCCCGGGGGGAGATGCGCTTCCACGGACTGCAGGTTCTGTTCGCCGTCCTGGCGGGTCATCGTCAGCGTGAACGGCGAGAACGCACCCGCGTCGACATTCAGCGCGCCACCCGTCAACGACGGGTGGAACGGCAGGCTCGCCCCGGGGCACGGGCCACCGTACGGTTCGCTCAGGGTCTTCGGGCCGGTCGTGATGTCGAACGTCGAGGACGCCTCGACGGTTTCACCGCCCGACCACGGCACAAACGACGCACTCGTCGTATACGCGCCGCAGTGCGACGGACTCGCCAGCGGCGCGCGTTCCCCACCGAAGAAGTGCAGTTCGGCGTCTTCGAACGCGAGGTCCGGGCTGTTCAGGAACGTCGTGACGATCTGCCCCAGCGCCTGACATGAAAACCCATCGACCAGTTCGCCCACGCTCTTGCACAACGTCACTTCGCCCGAGAGCTTCACAAGCGTCGCCGAGACCGGGTCTTCCGCGACCAAGTACATCGCCAGGACACTCCCGAACGGGTTCGCTTCCTGAGCAGCGAGATACACCGAGCCGACGAGCGGATTCGGCAACAGCGGGGAATGGATCGCGACGGTCGCGATCTTCGACGCGTTCGGACAGAAATTCACACCCGGCTCGAAGGGTTCGCCGGCACCGAAGCTGCCCGGCAGCCTCGGCGTGAACGCCGGCAGACTCAGACCAGGCTCCAACGGTGGCGTCTTCGCGCCTTCATAGCCGATCTCATCACCCGGACTGCCGAGCGTGCCTACCCCCAGATCTCCCGGATCGCCCGAGCACGCTTCCAAACCATCCCCGCTGGAAGGATTGATCGCGACACCCGCCGGCAACGTGACCGTGATGTCCTTCACGTCCGAGCTGTCCAACCCCGAACCCGTGCCGTTGACTTCCTGGGGCACGTGCACATCGACATTCAACCCGCTCGGCCCGCTGGCGGCCTGGTTGTCGGGCGTGACCTTGATCTGCGGGCCGAACGGCAAGCGGTTACAGCCGTCCAGGCCCGATGGGATCGACACGGTCGTTTTCGCCAGCGGATACAGCTCAAGCGGCAGGCCTTCGGCCTGCCGCTGCGTGGCCTGTTCCCACGTATCCCCTTCGACGCTGCTCAACAACGGAACGTTGCACGACGTCGGCATCGACAGAAACGGCGGGGGGTGGACTTCTTCCTGAGGCTTGCAGGTGAACTCAGCATCTGATCCCGCTTCCTCCGCGGCTTCCAGGCAGCCGTAGCCGCGCTGGTCATCGTGGCGGGGGTCGCCGGGGACACCCCAGAACGTCACTTCGCTGGCGAGGAACCCAGCAACCTGAGTGATGTTATCGACGTTGACCGTGACGCCGTAATCGGAGCCGGTGCGCACCGCGGCGTCCAGAATGACCGGGTTACCGTACACGAAGAAGCCGAAGCGGGCGGGCTCGCCGCGGGCCGGTTCGACGTTGAACAGCGGCTCGGAGATCGGGGCGATCTGGCGCCCGAGCAGCCCCGGGACCGTGACGAGCACCCGTGCGACCCCGATCGCCGTGTCCGGCGGACAAGCGTTGTCGTAACCACCAGTTTCGGTGACGAACTGTCCGAGCGTGCACCTCGGGACGGCGTCGGGATTGCCGATCAAACCAGCAGGCAGCTTGAAGCTCAGATCCTTCTCGAGCGCCAACGGTTTGCCGCGCTGTCCACCTCCCGCACCTTTCGGCGCTTCTTCGAATCCTTCGTCGAAGTCGATCGTCGTCGTGAACTGGAACGGATGCGAACCGGCCTGTGTATCAATCCCACCACCGACTTCTTCGGGACGCATTTCGAACGCGCTGACCGCGAACGGCACCGGAGCTTCGCTGACCGTGACCGGCGCTGTCGCGCTCACCGGCGGAGCACCACCACCCGCGATACTCGCAGCGTTTACCTTACCGTTGACTTCGCTGGTTTCACCGGTCACGTTCACCGCGATACGCATCTGCAACTGCTGGTAGGGCCCCAGAGTTTCCTGGCCGTGGCCAGTTCCGGTTACTTCTTCGCCGGTGAATGCGCAGTGCGGCTGGGGCGTCGAAGAGCACGCAAGATTGTTTTCAGACCTAGTCAGGTGTTCCGCGGCGGTCCCTTCGACACCCACCGCTTCCAACCCCGAGGGCAGCAGATCGGAGACCGTCACCGGCTGCCCTTTGGGGTTCACGGGCGCGTCACCAAGATTCGTTGCGGTGACCACGATCAAGCCCGCAAAATGACCCCTCACCAGCTGCTTAACTTCCACCGCCGTGCGCCCGCCCGCCACTTCCACTTCCTTGACGAGCACGGGTTCGACAGGCCGATCCTCGAGCCCGTCGACGAACTTGATTTCATACACTTCAGAGGAGCCGCCCGTCACTTCGACGTTACCATCACCATACAATCCTTCGAAGGCTTTGCTCACTTCGCCGGGAGTCGCGCCAACCTTCAGCACGCGGACTTTTTCCTTGTATTCCAATTTATACCTGCCCACGGCCGCGCTGACCGTCAACTGCAGCACCTCGTCTTTGGCGGCAGCGGGGTCCAGATAGGTCGGGCGGGTAGCGGAGGCAAGATGCCACCAAGGAGAGAGCGTTTCGGCGCTCGCCGACGAAGCGCCAACTCCCATCACCAGAGCCGTGAGCATGGCCAAAAAAACTCGTTTGGTGGTCATCGGCGTGTCCTCCGGTCGGCGCTGGCTCGCCTGGCCTTTTGAGCTTTCTTTGCCTTCTTGGCCTTGGCGCATTTACCCTTCCTATCCTTCACAAAGCCCTTCTTGCATTTCACGACCCTCGCCTTGGGTTTCACGGCTGGGGGCGACAACGTGGTCACGTTGCCGGGACCGCTGAAGGTGGCGCTGGCCGGGGGGGCGTAGATCGTCGGTTGCGGTGTGGGTGCCGGTTTGCACGAGGCTTCGGTTTCGCACGCCGGCGGTCGAGTGGCGGGCGGCGGGATGCACGGCGATTCGCTCGTGCATTCGTGCGCGTCATATACATCCGTCGCGGTATCGGTGTCCGTCAGGGACAGCTGTGCCTGTGTGAGGAAGAAGACGTCACCACCGGATTCCGAGGCGTCGAGGAACGACGATTCTTCGGGGGAGGTGCCCGAGGAGATCAGAGCGACACAACCCGCGCCCGATTCGCCCCTGCGGCCTTCCACTTCAAAGGCGTGTGCGGGCTCGAAGACATCGCTGCCGCTCGTGCTCGCAGGCGAACAGGCATCTTCGTTTTCCGGTACCCCTTTGGGCTCATACTCATACACATCCCAGGTGCCGTTGACATCCTGCGGCACCAGCGCGTCGTTGCTGTCGAAGAACAACCGGCCGCTGTTTGAGAGATAGCGAGGCTGATAAATGCTCGCCGCCTGCCCGAATTCCTCCAACCCCGGAACACCGGACGCCACCCACCCCGCGAACCCAGCTCCGAGACCTGCCGGATCAGTCGTCCCATCCCCTCCTGCATCTATGGCCCCCGAGTCTTCTCCCACCGGCCGCGCGCCCGTCGGGTTGCACGACGCACAGACCAGCTTGCCGGCTTGCGCATCATAGAGATAGACCTCTGTATCAGGCTTACCGCTGTTCGCGTCAGCGGTGTCATAACCCGTGAGGTCGGCGCTTGACATGAACGCGAACCAGCGCCCATTCGACGAGACCCTGTAAGAAGCATTGGAGAACCCGGTGAGGACCGGCCCTTCTGCCATCGTCCACTTTCCGTTTTCGTAGCGTGCGACAGACAGCTTCTCTCCAGCACCCAGGAAATACAGGTAGGTCGCATCTTCGCTGCCGCCGACCAGTTCGCCTTTGGGTTCGCGGAACATGCCGGTCAGGTAGGGCGGCAGGTCGGTCAGTTCCAGTTCGCACCCCGACTCGCCGGAGATTTCCACGAGCCGGCATTCATAAATACCCCCGCCCGGAGCGCTCGTCAACTGCCCGGAATCGCTGAAAAGTACCCTCGACCCATCACTCGACGCATAAAAGAACCCGGAATCGCCGCCGACGCCTGTTTTCAC
Source organism: uncultured Solirubrobacterales bacterium (assembly GCA_963701215.1). GTDB lineage: Bacteria > Actinomycetota > Thermoleophilia > Solirubrobacterales > Solirubrobacteraceae > Palsa-744. Next base: position 358,563 of record OY969580.1, on the reverse strand, counting down.
CCCGGCTTCGCCTTTACTGGGTTCCGCGACGCCCTGCGCGACATCAAGGCGCACGGCGTCATCCTTTGCGAAATCGTGCAAGTAGAGATGACCATTGTAGGAGAAGAAGACCGAGCCATCAGCAGAAAGCTCATGGGACCCCGAAAAAGAAGTGGCATCAAATTCACCCCCGCTACTTCCGCCTCCTCCGCGAACCGGGCCGGCATCCACGCCGGTCCCGCCTTCGCTCGCGGGCAACAGGTCAAGCGGCTGCAACCGCCCGCCCACTCATACAGACTCCCTTCATTACGACTCGACGTGAGCTGGAACGGAGATCGGAGAACGACATGACCCAGATCCGGGGTCGCATCCAGAAAGAACGGACCACAAATAACGTGTGTCAACCCGCCCGTGCCGGTTTCACATTCACCTCCTTCGCCTTCTTCGCCGAACGGCTGGAAGGGATCGGCGGTGTCATTCGCCCGCGTCACCAGAGGCGTATAGCAACCCGACGTGAAGGTGCACGCCCCACCAGTCAGGGCGTCGTTACGAAGATACGCCGTCTGTTCGCTCACTTCAGAGGAGAGCGGTGTCGCACCGCGCGGCTGCACGATCGCATGCGAGAGATCGGAAGAGAAGAACCGGTATTCCGAGCCTTCCCCGCCCGGCTCCGGGCCGACGGGCTGAGCGTGAGACGGCGCAATCACGTGCGAAGACCAACCCCCCGAGCCGCGAGTGGAGAGCACAGAGGTCTGATTCGCATAGCCCTGCGGTTCCGATTCGCTCGGCAGGCTCACCATAACGGCGATCGCGCCCCCCGCAACAGACGCCTGCACCGGGCCCCCGTGCCCCGCCTCCAAGCGATAGAAGCTCGCGCCATGCTTATCCGGCGGCGAGACCTGCTCCCACTCGCGACCGTCTGGCAGCGCGAAGGAAGTGCTGGAGCCCTGGGTCGTGAAGGTCTGATCGGGACCAGCAAATTCTTCGAACGTGCCACTGCCGTCCGGGACTTCGCTGCGCGCGACGACGCGGTAGTGGTAGACCGTGCCGGGTGAGAGGCCGTCGAGGTGCTGCGGGGTCACGACCACATTCGTCGTGCCGGCGCCGATCGCCGTGCCGGGCGCGACGGGCACGTCGGTGCCGTAAGCGCTGGTCGGGCCGTATTGGAAGTAGTAGGTTGTGGGGTCTTCATGCGGGTCGATGCTCGCTTCGAGCGTCGCCGAGGTGGCCGCGGTGTCGGAGACCGACTGGCTAGGGATGCCGGGGCCGGGGGTTGTGAATTCGCCGCAGTCGGCCGGACATACGCCGGTGTTTGAGTGAGCGTCCGCCTTGGTCGTCGCGTCCAGCCGGTAGTGGTAGGTCGTGTCGGGCAAAAGCCCGGTCACTTCTCCGGAGTGAACAGGAACGGGAAGCTTGCCTTCAGGTACAGAAGAGGTACAGGGCGCGGGTGTCCCGTAGGAAATGGTGGTGCCGTATTCGAAGGTACACGTCGCTTCGCCCGCTTCATCCGGGTCGACCGTACCCTGCAACGAGGTACTCCACGTATGCGCCTGAGATTCAATCGTGAAGCTCCTCGTAGCAGGAGGTATCGGTTCGGTGACCGTGACATCGGGAATCACGATGTTCGGGCCGAAGATATAGACCACGGGTTCTTCTTCGTTAATTGTACTCCCTGCTGTATGGGCAAAGATATATACATCGCCGGAGGCTGGATTGACTGTCACAGAGAGGAATGCGCGGATACCGTACGGTGTGTCTGCGGCGCTGATTCGACCGAGCGGGACACCGGCCGGGCTGAACTGCTCGATGATGAATTCCTTACGTTCTGAATCGCGTATTACCCATTCCGGGGCATAGATGTCGCCGGTGCTCTCATCGACAGAAAATTCAGGGGCGAGCGAGCTGTAATGGTTCGACTTGTACCCTTCGTTTGGTTCGAGGCTCGTAAGCTTGCGCACGAGCGCGTATTCGCCGGGCAACCCCAGCTTCGGTTCGAAGATGTCGATCGCCGCGTTCGCCGCTGCGCCCACGCCGATGACGTTTTCAGCGACGACGACATCGCCATCGAGCTCGTTCACAGCCACGTGGTAGACGCTGTTGAAAGGTTCGCTGGAGACCAGTTCGGTCGGCGAGATGCCCGTGCCGGTCAGCTGGGTGACGAGTTTCCTGCCGCCGCCCGCTTCCGGTTCGAAAACATCGACGACGTCGCTTGCCGTGATCACTTCGTATTCGTCCCCTTTCGCCCAATCGGCCGAGTTGGATGAGTCATCGACCGCGACAGTGCTGCCCAGACCCGGGAAGGGCGTAAAGCCTGCGGGGGACTCTTGAGAAAGGTATTCGTGAAGCACAGCGGCCCGGGCGGAGGTCGCGGCGAAGGCGAGGGTTATTAGGGTTAGGAGCGTGGTTAGGGTCAAGCTACGTTTTGAAGCACTTCTCCCTTGTATATGCAGAAGACCACCGAGCATGGCGAAGAAGCCGGTTGCGGCGACGGGCGTCTTCGTGTTTTGCTCGTGCTCGATGGGTTTCACTGTGTCTCCTTGCTTGGTGTGTGATGTCGTTTGATGGCACCCCTCCCCGGGGCGGTTGGTAGCCGATCCCGGGGAGTGAGGCGGTGCGTGCGGTCGCGCGCGAGCTGATTGGTAGCCCTATTCGGCGGTCACCGCCCAGCTTCCCTGCAGCACGAATTCGACCTGCGCCGTTGACGCCCCTTCATACTTGATGACCGCCACGGCCCCAGTCTTACCGGCATTGAATTCACCACCTCTCGACGAAGGGGGCCTGATCGTAACCACTGCGAGGTTTTCCGTTCCTGCCGGTTCGTGGGCTGCTCCCTGGTAGAGACAGAGAACGCCCGCGGCGGCCGTCGGTTCTTCCACGGTCCCCGGGCATTCTGTTTCCGCCGCTCCGGTTCGAGGTACTGCGGTCTGTTCCGCCGTGGTGATATAACGAGCATGTTTCGGCGCCACTTCGAGCGGGACCGAGAAAGAAATCGGGCTGAGCTGGATGCTCTTATTGGTGACACCTTCGAAGAAAGCGCTCCAGACACCAGTCTCGCTCTTGCCTTCGGGAAGGAATTCGGGGAAGCTGCCACCAGCGGCAGCCTTGCCGTTACAGGCATAGGTCTTTTTGCCCGAGCCTTCGACTTCGAAGGTCGAGCCGCCTTCGGTGCACTTGCTGCTGACTTCTTCTTTAGCGATCACGCTCTTGCCGTTGGCCCCGGGCGCGCCAGGCGTTCCTTCTTTGCCGTTTTCACCGTTCGTGCCCGCGATGCCCTGTGGACCCTGTGGACCCGTGCCACCGGCTGGACCGGTGGGTCCCGCCGGACCGGCCGGCCCCGTCGCGCCAGTCGCCCCCTTGGGCCCGGCGGGGCCTCGGGGACCTGCCTTGGTTTTGGACTTGCCCTTGGCCGCGGAGGCCGTCAGCGTCGCGTGGGAACCCCCACCCGTCGCCGCGAACGCGCCGCCTGTGACGGCGAAAACCAGGGCCACGAACGCCAGGACCGTCGCGGGGGTGATGTGCTTGCGTACTCGTTGGAACATGATCTATCTCCTCCAGAGAGAGTCGGAGGGGACAGACGCCCCTCGGTTGTCGTGGGGCGGGTTGCAGCCGGTCGGGTCGAACGGCCTTCGCTGCATCCCAAATACGGACACAAGGACCAATTCGCGCCAGGTTTCGCGCCCCGGGGCCCGGAAACACGGGCGATCTCGATGGCGGGCGAGCGTCCCATCGCCGGCGCTGCCTAGCTTCTTGCGATCCCAATCGCGGACCACGAGAGACTGCAAATGCCGACACTCAGCTACTTCTACGGGATCACGATCACGATGCACTGGGACGAGGTTCCTCACTCGCTGCCTCACTTCCACGTCCGCTACGCCGAGTACAAGGCCTCGTTCGACCTCCAGGGCAAGGTCATCGTGGGCTACCTCCCGCGCCGACAACTGCGCCTCGTGCAGACCTGGGCCGAACTGCACACCGAGGAGCTGATCGCCGACTGGGAGCTCGCCGTCAACGGAAGACCACCGAACCCGATCGACCCGCTGCGTTAGACTGAAACCATGGATTACGTCTTTCCCGGCAAGCTCGTTGACGTCACCAAGGTCGAGGTCATCGGCGACCACGAGCTGCGCCTGACCTTCGAGGACGGCGTCATCGGCGACGTCAGCTTCGCCGATCGCGAATGGAAAGGCGTGTTCGAGCCGCTGCGGGACCCCAAGCGCTTCGCCAAGGTCGCGATCGAATTCGGCACGATCGTCTGGCCCGAGGACGGCCTGGACATGGCGCCCGAGCCGCTCTACGAAGAAGCCTGCCGTCGCCCCGTGCTCGAATCCTCCGCCACCGCGGCCTAGCCCGGCGCGCTCAATCCCGGCGACACCAGTCACTCTCATGCCGCCGCCCTCCGCGAATCGCTCCTGAGAGTGAGCTGCGCGGTGACACGCTCACCCAGCGGGGTGAGACTCCACGCGTTCGGCTCACCTTTGGCGTGGCCCTCACCGGTGTTGGTGAGCAGCCCAAGGCGCTTCAGACGCGCCAACAGCTTCGAGACCTGCCCCGGGTCCTGGACCCCAGCGCGCTCTGCGACCTCACGGTTACTGGCTCCTGGAAGCTTCGCGACGCCCTCGAGAACCCGCGCGGTGCGATACGTCAAGCGCATCGATACGCCCTGCAGCGGATCGCCCACAGCCCCAGCGGCCACAGCCGGCCGATCGGACTCGCGCACGGTCCCCGCGGGCACGGGCCGCGCCAGCTCCCGCCGCGCAGCCGCCACACCCAGATAGGGCAGCACGATCATCCCCATCAACTCACCCAAAAGGCCCGTGAGGGGGTCGCGCTCGCCGCGCAACAGCCGCGCGTAGACGATCGCGAACGCCGCGCCGACAATACCCTCCGCCGTCAAATGGGTACAACCCCCGCCACGCGCGCCGCCCTCGAAGCGGCCCTCATCGACAACCGCCGCCAGGCCCGCGAGGATCTCATCGCGACGCCCAAGCAACTGCGGGCCGCCGCGCAACGCCTGAACAACACATACACGCGCGAGCGCCGGCTCGCGATCCAGGAACGACAGGATCGCCCACAATCCCCCACGCACCCGCTCGCGCCACGCGAGACCAGCGAGGCCCGCCGCAGCGATCTCACCCTCGACCAATGCGACGACGTCCTCCGATACCGAGGCGAGGCACTCCTCGCGGTTGGCGAACAGCTCATAGAACGTGCGGCGCGACACGCGCGCGCGGCTCGTCACATCCGAGACCGTCGTATCCGCATAGCCGAGCTCGTCGACCGCGACAACCGCCGCCGCCAACAGCCGCGAGCGCTGGATCTCGACGATCTGCTCGCGCGGGACGTTATCCGCGGCAGGCTTCACCGCCGCGGCCCGGGGTCGCCGCGCGCCCCTACGCGCCGCCGCCTGCGTCGGCATCACGACACCCCCCGAGCGGGGTGTGTTCCAGCTACGCCGCCAGTCGCAGCGCATAGACACTCATACGAGGCTCGCCGCAGGCACGTCCTACGGTGACCGCGGTTTCGGTCCTGCTCTATATGCCGCTGGTCTCGAACAACCCCGGCTTTTGCCGTGCGTCCTGAACGGCCTGAGGCCGAGCACGACCCTTCCCGCGCGGGGGAACCCGGACAGCCCGTTAAGGCCGGGCGGTTGGGGCTTCTACGGTTTGGCCGAGAAGCTGAAGAGAGAGAGAGAGAGAGAGAGATGCATCAGACCGCTGATGCATCTAGCAAGAACCCCCTGCGGGGCTGCGCACATGTCCGGCACGTTATTCCCTCTCGAAACCACGCTGAAACCATCTCCTCTACGTTCTGACCCAGTCCCTCGTCCCAAACCCTTTTCCTGCAAGCGCTTGACGTCAACCACAAGACGGGCTGACCCAAACCAGACCCTATGTATGCCCGGCTCCACCGGGGGTGGACACCGTGACGACACTATACAACCATACCTGCAACACGTTGTCAAGCCCCCCTACCGAAGACTGACCCCCAGCCCGATACGCACGGGCCGTGCACCAGCCCCCGGTCCGCCACACGAACGCCGCTGCGGCAGGAGGCCTCCATCCACAATCTCGCACGCCACCTCCAGGCACACTCCACACTCGAGGCCGGTGGGCTCTGGCTCAGGCGCCTCCAGGGCCTCCTGGGCAGTCGGCGCTCCGCGCCAGCGGGCTCGGGCTCACGTGCCACGGGGTCTCCGGGACTGACCCAAGGTATGTCATAATCCACGCTGATGACTTCTGAGCATAAAGATGACCTTCAGACATCGGGGGCTCCGCTGGGAGTCGCCGAGGCGAAGCGCCACTTCTCGGAGCTGATCGACCGCGTCGAGGAGGGCGAGCGCTTCGTAGTCTCCCGGCGCGGCCGGCCGGCTGTGGTGCTGGGGCCGCCGACCCCCGAGGCCCTGCGAGGCACGACCGGAAAGCCGCTCGGCCTCGCGGCGGTCGCCGGCGCGCTGGCCGAGTGGGAGGACCTGGAGGAGACGGTGCGAGAGATTTACGCTGCCCGACGTGGCAGTCGCGAGCGCCCCGGGCCGGACCTCGACTGACCAGGCGTGTACTGCTTCGACACCGACACGCTGAGCGCGGTCATCCGCCGCGATCCCCCGCTGCACCTGATCCGCCGCCTGGCGCAGGTGCCAGCGTCGGAGCAGGCGACGACCACGATCACCCTCGGCGAGCTGCTGTACGGGGCGGCAAGACGCGGCAGCGAGCGGTTGACACGCCAGGTTCGAGCAGTGGTATCGAGCGCCACCGCGATCCTCCCCTTCGACTCCGACGCGGCCGAGGTTTACGGGCCGCTGCGAGCACGCCTGGAGCGCGAAGGCAGGCGGCTGGACGAGCCCGACCTGCGCATCGCCTCGATCGCCCTCTCGCGGGGGCTGACCGTCGTGACGGGCAACGTCCGCCACTTCGCCCGCGTGCCCGACCTCGCGGTCGAGAACTGGCTCGTGGAGGAGCCCCCACAGCCCGCTTGATGCACCAGCCCCCGACTCGCCACGCGAACGCCGCTGCGGCCGGAGGCCGCCATCAAAAAAGCAGTTGCCCTCGGCTTCTCAGCCGCGTCGGCCGTTGGCGAACGCCTCGGGCCTGACGATCATCAGCGACGGCAGCGTGGGCTGGGCCAGGCGCAGGTAGAAGCGGCCCACACCCGCCTCGCCGAGGAACAGGCTGGGCGTCGCGCCCCCCTGCACGCCGCCGGGCCACCCCGACTCCGCGGTCCGGTAGCGGTCGATCCCGTGGGCTGCCACGCGCTGGACGACCGACCACGCTGGGGGGCACAGCCCGCGACCCTCCTCGACGATCTCCGCGTTGCCGGCCACGCCGTGGCAGAGCGACCAGCCCACCGACCCCGCGTCGAGCGCCGCCCGCACCCACGCCGCGGTGGTCTCCAACGCAACGGCGGCTTCCGCGCGGAGGGTGTCGGCGACCTCCACGGGCTCCCCGCTCGCACGCCCCGCGGGTCCCTCGCTCACGCTCCTCGGCGCAGGTCCCTCGCTCACGACCCCCGGCGAGGACACCCCGCTCGCGACCCCCGGCGCGGGTCTCTCGCTCACGCCACCCGGCGCCGACCCCCCGCTCGCGCGGGCCTCGAGCTCCAGCGCGCGGATGCGGGACAGCGCGATGCCGGGCGCGCCGTGGCACCAGTACGTCGAGTACGTGGGGCCCTCGCTGTTCGCGCCCCCGACGCCCTCGCGCAGGTCGGGCCAGTTGCGCACGCGCTCGTCGAACAGCGCCCGCTCGTACCCGAACGCCTCCAGGGCCGTATCGCGAAAGCGAGACTCACCGCTCGCGGCCGCCAGCTCCCACAGGGCGGCCCCCACGCCCGCGGCCCCGTGGGAGAGGCCCGCCAGCGCGCGCTCCCCCGGGGCGAGGTGCGGTGAGCGCCACGACCGTCCGCCCCTGTCCGGCTGGGCGCTTGCCAGCAGCGCGTCGCCGTGCTCGACGGCGCGCTCCACGTACTCCGGCTCGTCGAGGACGACCGCCAGGGCGAGCAGCGCGACGACAGTCCCCGCGTGGCCGGAGACCAGGTCGAACTCCTCGACGCCCTCGGCCGGGTCCCTGCCCGGGTCCCCGCTCGGCCTCCGCGCGATCCTCCGGGCGGCCGCCTCGAGCCCCGGCTCGTCGAGCAGCCGCGCGCCGTACGCGAGCGCGAGCGCGACCCCCCCGCGCCCGCCGTACAGACCGAGCGGCGTGAGCTGGTCGGCCGTCTCGGCGCGGGACGCGGCGTGGCGCAGGGCGCCCTCCGCACACGCCTGCGCCTCCCGCTCGTCGCTCGCGCGCGCGAGCTCGGCCAGGAAGACCCCGATCCCCGCGGTCCCGCCCCACAGGTCCGGCCCGAGCGCTTTGTAGGTCACTTCGAACCCTCTAGCCGTCTCTTCGGGCCACGCGCCCACCCACCCGCAGCGGCGCTCGTGCCACACCGCCGCCTTGACCGTCGCGCGGGCGATCTCGCACGCCACCTCCAGGCACAGCTCGCGCTCCAGGCCGGCGAGCTCAGGTTCGGGCCCACGCTCCGACTCAGACACCGGCGGCGGGGACTCCGGGCGCACTCCGCGCTCCCGGCCGGCGAGCTCAGCCTCGGGCTCAAGCACCGGCGGCGACCTCCGGGAGGCTGTAGCTATCGACCGACCCGGGGCGCAGGTAGGGCTGCTCGAGCGAGATTCCCGCCCGCGCGAAGTGCGCGGCCACGACCTCCATCCGTTCCGCGACCGACCCGGCGCCCCGCTCGGCGGCGTCGACGATCCCTTCGGCCAGCAGGCGGCACCGGTTCATGCCGAAGCTCTCCGTGCCCGCGCCCGGGTCCTCGGCCAGGGCGAGTCCCGGGGCGAGCGGCTTGGTCAGGGCCGGGCTCGCCGGCCGCAGCCACGGCTCGATCCGGCGGTGCGCGTCCGCCACGATCGGCGCGAGGCGCTCGAACTGCGGGGCGAGCGTGTACAGCACCCCCGCGTCGCAGCGCCGGTAGCCCTCGGGGTCGGCGATCACCTTGAGGCGGAACGCGATGCCGGCGTCGTTCAGGGCGCCGGTGAGCCGCTCGACCAGGGCGGCCGCGCCCTCGCTGTGCAGGCTCCAGTAGAAGCGCACGATCCCCGCCGCCGCCGACGCGTCGGCCGGAAACTCGTCGTCCCCCAACGCCATATAGAAGCCGGGTGAGAGCCGCCTCAGCTCCTTGGGCATCCTCACTCCCACCTGCGCCCCCACCTGGACCGCATCGAGCGACGGGGCGCGCTCGCCGCGGTCGTCGTCGAGCTCGTGCGGCCCCGGCTGGACCGCGCCGGGTGATGGGGCGCGCTCGCCGCCGTCGCGGTGGAGGTCCTCCGGCCTGACCCACAGCCGCAGGCCGTCGCGCTCGACCACGACACGGCCATCCTCGTGTGCGGCGACCGTCCACCCGGGTTCGCGCGAGCCCGTGCCGCGGTTGGCCTGCGACAGAGCCCACACGAACGGCGAGGGGCCGAGCCGGTGTGCGGGCGCGGGGTCGAAGCCATCGGGGTTGGCGCCCCCGAGGCAGTAGAAGCTCGCGTACAGGCGCGACTGCAGCGCATACACGAGGTACGCCCGCGCCGCGGTGGCGTCCATCGCTACCGCGCTGCGCTCCGCCAGGGCCTGCTGGGGCGCCCCGAACCAGGCGAACGCCGTCGGCGAGAGGACGGTCGTCGCGGTGAGCACCCGCTCGACCGCCTCGCGGTGCACGCCCTCCGTTGCGCCGGGCGCGCTCATCCTCGCGCCCGTGTGTCGAGGCTGATCGTCCTGGGTGCTTGCCGTGCTCTTTTCATGCCCCCCTCTGCCGCGCTCATCGTTCTACCCGTATCCCGAGCAGGTCCGCGGGGGCCTCGCGCGGGCGCGCGAGCAGGTTGTGCGCGAGCTGCAGGTGCAGCACGACCGAGCTCACCAACTGCTGCTGTTCCTGCGAGGCCTCGAACGCGACCTGCACGAGCCGCGCCGCGGCCATCTCGACCGCGCGCGTCAACTGCCGCTCGACCTCGCTGCCCGCGATGCCGGCGCCGTCCGCATAGGCGACCCAGCAGGCGCCCAGCGCCGGCTTCATCGCGTCGAGCGGGTACGCCGCGAGCTCGGGGAAGCGCTCGGGCGCCTCGCCACCGGTCAACGGGATCGAGAACAGCCAGAAGCTGAGGTACTGGCTGAGTGCCGACCCCACGTCCCAGCTGGGGTCGCCGACCATCGCCGACTCCCAATCGATCAGCTTGACGCTCTCCTGCGGGGTGCCCGCGTCGACCACGAGCACGTTGCTCCACTTCACGTCGCCGTGGATCAGCGACGTGGGCGCCCACGTCGCGCGCAGGCCGTCGAGGAGCTCCCCGAAGCCCTCTGTGCGCTGGACGATCCGGATCAGCTCGAGGCCGGCCGCGCTCACGTCCGTGAAGATGCTCGCGTCGGGCCGGTGCAGCGAGAGCACCCACGGCGGCGGAGCCCACGCTGTCCACTCAGAGCCGTCGGCCACGAGCGGGCGGGTGCGACTGTGCAGCAGGCCCAGCGCCCGGCCGAGCGCCGCGGCCGGAGACGCCGAGAAGCGCCCGCCGAGGTGGTGGGTGTGGAGGTCTTCCGCACCGCGCACGAGCTCGAGCACGAGCAGCCCCTCGTCGGGGTCGTAGCCCCCGAAGCGCGGCAGCAGGCCGCTCAACTTCACGTCCCCGAGCGCCAGCCGGTGGTACACCGCCGCCTCGTTGGCGATCGTCGCCTGCGTGTCGGGGCCGACGCCCTGCTTAAGCACGTACCCCGAGCCGTCGCGGGTCTGCACGCGGTAGTTGCGGTTGCGGCTGGACGCGTCCCTGACCGTCAGCTCGTCGTCGAGGACGGCCGCCGGTGCCAGTAGGCCGCGCTCGAGCAGGTAGCCCGCGACGCGCTCCTGGGTCAGCATCTCATCTCTTGTCTCCGTCGTCCGGCGGGAGGGGCTCGTGCACCGAACTGCGCGGCGCACGAGCCCCTCCCTACGCCTCTGTCACGCGGGCGGACAGTCCAGGGTGACCGGCGGGGGACAACCGACGTGGGTGAACGTGCACGGCGGCCGGCTGATCGGCATGCGGCAGACCGGCACCGTGTGGGTGACCGGGGCGGGGCAGCCGACGTGTGAGAGCGTGCACGGCGGGCCGCTGACGATCGGCGGGCAGACCGGCAGCCTGTGGGTGACTGGACAGAGGACCGGGGTCGAGGCCACAGGCATGCACGGCGGGCCGATCGTGGCAGGCGCCGCGGGCGCGCAGTCCGGGTAGTAGGTGACGTGCACCGGGGCGCACTGTGGGTCGTAGGTCACGGGCACCGGGTACACGCACGCCGGGCCGTAGGTGGCCTGCGCCACGGGGCACGGCGGGTTGGAGGTGACGTGCGGGGTGCACTGGGCGTCGTAGGTCACGGGCCCGCACAGCGGCACGTGGGTGACCGGCCCGCACGGCGGCGCGTAGGTGGCGTTCCCACACGGCGGCACGTGGGTGATCGGAGGCCCGCACGGCGGGAGGTGGGTGACGAGCCCGCACGGCGGCACGTGGGTGGGAGGACAGAGGAAGATTGGGACCGACATGACGGTCCCCGGTGTCGGGCACGGCGGGGTGTGGGTGACGCAGGGGACGTAGACCGAGGGCGTCGCGGTCGGTGTGGGGCAGATGACGTGCACCGACGGGGTGCCGTACGGCGCCTGTGTGTACGTGGGCGCGCCGTAGCCCGCCGCGCCGGCGAGGTTCTGCTGCACGATCGAGCCGCCCAGGTAGGACCCCTGCGCGGTGTGGGAGCCGACGGAGCCGTAGTTCAGCTTCGCGTCGGCCGACACCCACAGGACCGACCCTCCGTCTTCGGGCAGCGTCTTGTTGTACAGCACCGCGCTGGAGGGAACGTCGACATAGCTCGACAGATCGTGGTCGAGCCACAGGCGGGTGGCGCTCGCGTCGGGGCTGGTCCCCGGCAGGCCCACGAGCTTGACGGTCGGCTGGGGCGGCTGCTTGGGATCCGGCACCAGTGCCTGGACCAATGGGTGCTGCGGGATTTTTTCAGCCATGACGAACCCTTTCAGTCTTGGATTTGACGCCTCGCCTCGAGACCCTCCCCAGCAGGCTCTCGACTGGCGCGATGACATCCGGCAGTTGGATCGTCGCATACTTGCAGGTCCCTTTGGAACAGTCAAGCAGCCAGACTTATCTGCTTTTTCACATCTCGGGGGAACCGCCACGGCAGGCGCCCCGCATCTACGGAGGCCCGAGGCCGCGTGGGAGTCGGGGCCGCGTCTCGCCGGGCGGACCGGGCCGCACGCGGATGCGCCGACTCGCCTCGCCTGCGACGACTGTCGCGGGCGCGTCAGCCGTCAGACGGGCGTGTCGGCAGACAGCCCCACCAGCTGGGCGCTGCGCTCCCAGAGGCCCTCGGCGAGCGTGTCGTCCTGGGCCTGGGCGCTGGGAGCAAGGACCTTCAGCCCGGACTTGTGGGCGTCGGACGCCGTGGTCACCACGCGGCCGCCCTCCAGACGATCGCGCAGCAGGTTGGTGAGCAGGAACGGTGCGAGATGGTTCAGCGTAAAGGTCTGCTCGAACCCCTCGGCCGTCACCCTCCGCGAGGCGAACAGCGCCCCGGCGTTGTTGGCGAGGACGTCGATGTGCTCATACCGCTCGCGCACCTCCTCCGCAAGCGCCCGCACCTCGGCCATCCTCGCCAGGTCGGCGACATGCTCGTGGACCGGCGCACCCCCGCCGGTCGCCCTCGCCTCCCGCGCGACATCCTCCACGCGCTCGCGCTCGCGGCCGACGATTGCGACCTCGACCCCGTCGCGGGCGAGCTCGATCGCGGCGGCGCGGCCGATCCCGCGCGTTGCCCCGGTGAGCACTACGAGCGTCACGTCGTGGACTCTAGCGGCGGCTGTCGCTTGGTTGGGCGTTGTCGCGTGGTCGGGAGTCGTTGCCCGGGGCCTGGTCGGCGCTCCGCTCCGGTTCCCCGCAGCGTGGGGTCGATGTTCTCAGGCGTGTGGCACGGGCACAGCGACTACCTCGAGCCCGTCGATGCCGGTGAAGTCGGCTGGGTTGCAGGTGTAGACGGGTAGGTCGCTGGCGAGCGCAGTAGCGGCGATCATCGCGTCGTAAGCACGCGCGTTGGCCTTGCGCCCGGAGCGGCGCAGCGAAGCGGCGACACCTCCGAAGGCGCGCGCGGCCCCAGCATCGAAGGGGAGCGGGTCGAAGTCGGCCTCCGCCTGCTGGAGGTGAGCCTGGCGCGCGACGCGCTCGCCCTCGTCTTCGGCCACGAGCGGGCCGACCGAGAGCTCCGCGAGCGTGACGGCCGTGATCAGCGGCTCGGTCGGCAACGCCGTCGCCTCAGAGAGCTGTCTCATGAGGATGACCGTCGAAGTGTCGAGGACTCCCCGAGTCGGGGGAGCCGGCTCAGCCCTCTCCGGCTTCTCGCTCACAGGCTTGCGTCCAGCAGCCGATCGACATCCGCACGCAGCGCGACGGGGTCCACGGGGGGCAGCCGGCGCCAACGGCTCAACAGAGCCTCCGCGGAAAGCGGGGGGTGCGGCAGCGCCCGCAGCTCGGCGACCGCCCTGCCGGAGCGCGTGATCGTGATCGTCTCTCCGCGCGTTGCGCGGTCAACCACCTCGCCGCCGTGGTTTCGTAGATCTCGGATGCTTACCTGAGCCATGGCGGGATATAGTATCACGTGTGATACAGGCTACGGCCTGGGGGTCAAGGCCACGGCCCGGGGTTCGCAGCGTCATAGCGCCCACGGCTGGGCGGCGCCGCTGCCGCTTGTTGTCCGGAGTAGCAGCGGGCCGCGAGAGCGGAAAGGACCGACAGGAACCCCTGGCAACACATCGCGGAACCGGAGCGGCGTCCCACCGGCGTCCCGTGCGATATTTCGGTGGGCGGTCCCATACACGGTCCAGAGAACCCGAACGGAGGGCACCATGGCCAACTGCACACACCTCGACCACGTCCACATCATGCAGCTGCCCGAGGCGGTCGCGGGCTGCGAGGAGTGCCTGAAGACAGGCGAACCGTGGCTACACCTGCGCATCTGCCTGGAGTGCGGCAAGGTCGGCTGCTGTGATGACTCGCCCAACCGCCACGCCACCGCCCACAGCCACGCAAGCGGCCATCCGATCATCCACTCGCTCGAGCCCGGGGAGACGTGGTCGTGGTGCTACCTCGACGAGCTCGCGATGCGCATCCCTGAGGTGCAGGGCGAGACGCGCATACCGCCCTCGCCGATGGGCGGCTGACACCGTCGCTCGCCCGCCGGCGGCCGAGCCCTCCACCGGTCGCCCCCTCCGCCGGTCGCCCGCGGCCGGCAGGCAGAGCGAGGCAAGGCGCCGCTCGCCCGCCACCGGGTCCGGGCGAAGCGCACGGCGTCGCTCGCCCGCGCGCCTCAGGTCTGGGTGAAGGGCAGCCGCACACGGAAGACGGTGCGCCCGGGGCCGGACTCGAGCGTGAGTGAGCCGTCGTGGCGCTCCACGACGATGCGCCGCGCGGTGGCCAGGCCGAGACCCGTGCCGTGGCCCACGTCCTTGGTCGTGAAGAACGGGTCGAAGATGCGCCCCGCGAGGTCCTCCGGGACGCCGGGGCCGTCGTCGGCGATCTCGACCACCGCGCAGCCGCCGTCGGCCCGCGTGGTGATCGTGATCGTCCCCCGCTCCCCCAGCGCGTCGATCGCGTTGTCGAGCAGGTTCGTCCACACCTGGTTGAGCTCCGAGCCGCGGACCGTGAGCCGCGGCAGTGTGCGGTCGTAGTCGCGCACCACCTCGATCGCGGTGTGCTTGAGCTTGTAGCCGAGCACGGTCAGCGTCGTCTCCAGGCCCTCGTGCAAGTCCACTTCCACCAGGTCGCCGCGGTCCATGTAGGCGTAGGACTTCACCGCCCCCACCAGCGCCGACATGCGCTCCGTGGACTCCTCCAGCTCCGCCGCCAGCCGGCCCGCCGTCAGCGTGGCCGCGACCCAGCGCAGCGCCGCGTCCGTCGCGGGGCCCGCCAGCTCTGCGACGCGCTCAAGCCACGCCTGGTCCACACCCGCTGCCGCCAGCGGCTCGGCCAGGCGCCACGGCTCCCGCACCTCCAGCGCCTCCAGGCGCCCGAGCAGCTCCTCCTCGGCGTCCGAGGCGTCGAGCGCGTCGAGCGCCGTCGCCTGCGCCGCGCGTGCGACCGCCTCGCGTTGCAGCGCCACCAGCCGCTCGGCGTCCTCCCGCTCGATGCCCGCCTCCACGAACGACCCCAGCGCCGCGCCGATCGCCTCCAGCGCCTCCGTGAGCTGGGCCGCCGTGCGGCGTGCCGCGGCGGCGGGGTTGTTGAGCTCGTGGGCGAGGCCCGCGGCCATCGTCCCCAGCGAGGTGAGGCGCTCGCGGTTCGCTTCGATCGCCGTCAGGCGGCCCGTGACCGGCCCGACCTGCTCCATCACCCGCCGGTGGATCGCCGGCTGCGCGAACGCCAGGCGGCGGAAGTCATCCGCGGCGACGACCGCGAGCCGGCAGGCGGTCTGCGCCTGCATGCGTACGCCCATCGAGCCGCCCGTGAGCACCGCGATCGCGCCGATCCACGTCGGCGCGCGCTGGCGGCCGACCGGCTCGCCGCCGCCCTGGCCGAGGAGCAGCGCCTGCGCCTCCCCCTCCAACAGGAGCTGCAGGCCCGCCTCCTCGCCCTGCTCGGCGATCAGCTCGCCCGGTCCCACGTGACGTGGGTGCGCGACCGCCACCCACTGCGCGAGCTCCTGTGCGTCGAGGTCGTCGAAGAGGTCGACGGTGCGCAGCTCCTCCGCCGTGACCGGCGCGTCGGTCACGGCGCCCACCGCCGCCACCGCGGCCATAAGCGACGAAGACCACGAGGGTGGCCAGCCGCTGTCCCCTCGAGGATAACCGGCGCGCAGGTGGCGTCGTGACCGCTCACGCCTCGCCCAGGTACTCGTGGATCAGCGACACCGCCATCGAGCCCTCCCCCACCGCGGAGGCGACGCGCTTGACCGAGCGTGCGCGCACGTCGCCGGCGACGAACACCCCGGGGACCGTGGTCTCGAGCACAAAGGGCTCGCGCTGCAGCGGCCACCCGTCGGCCTGCGCGTCGCGGCCGGCGAGGATGAAGCCGCGCTCGTCGCGCGCCACCACACCCTCCAGCCAATCCGTGCACGGAGAGGCCCCGATGAACACGAAGCAGGCGTCCACGGGGAGCATCTCCTCGCCTCCAGGACCCCGCACGCGCAGCTGCCGCAGCCGGCCGCCCTCAGCCTCCGCGGCGAGCGCCGAGGTGCCGGTGCGCACCTCGACGTTGGGACGCGCGGCGAGCTGCTCGACCAGGTAGTGCGACATGGACTTCTCGAGCGACGGCCCGCGGACGAGCACGGTCACCCGCGCGGCGTACCCGCTGAAGTACACGGCGGCCTGCCCGGCGGAGTTCGCCCCGCCGATCACCACGACCTGCTGCTCGGAGCACGCGCGCGCCTCGGTCGCCGCGGCCCCGTAGTAGACGCCCGCACCGGTGAGCTCGGAGAAGCCGGGCACGTCCAGCTGGCGGTAGGAGACCCCGGAGGCGACGAGCACACAGCTTGCGCTCAGCACGCCGCCGCCGGAGAGCTCGACCAGGCGCGCGGCGCCCTCGACGCGCAGGCCGACGGCCTCCTGCACGGTCAGCAGCTCGGCGCCCAGCCGCCGCGCCTGGTCGGTCGCGCGCCGCGCGAGGTCCGAGCCGGACAGCCCCGCGGGGAACCCGAGGTAGTTCTCGATGCGGCTCGACTGCCCCGCCTGCCCGCCCGGCGCCTCGCGCTCGACCATCACCGTGCGCAGGCCCTCGGAGGCGCCGTAGACCGCGGCCGCCAACCCAGCGGGGCCGCCGCCGACGACCACGAGGTCGTAGTGCTCCTGCGCGGGGGTGCCCGCGACCCCGAGGCGCTCGGCGAGCTCGAGGATCGTGGGGCGCTCGAGCACCGTGCCGTCCTCCAGCAGCGCCACCGGCAGCCGCTCGGCGTCCACCCCGGCGACCCGCAGCAGCTCACGCGCCTCGCCGTCGCGTTCGACGTCCAGCCACCGCGCGGGCACCCGGTTGCGGACCAGGAAGTCGCGCACTTCGTGGGACTCCCGCGAGAAGCGGTGGCCGACCACCCGCACGCCGCCGGATTCCAGCGCCGCACCCGCCTCCCACGTCGTGAGCAGGTCCTCGACGACCGGAAAGAGCTGCTCCTCCGGCGGGTCCCACGGCTTGAGCAGGTAGTAGTCGAGCGCCACCTCGTTGATCGCCGCGATCGCCGCCTCGGTGTCGGCGTACGCCGTCAACAGCACCCGCTTGGCGTCCGGGACGATCTGGCGCGCCTGCACCAGGTACTCGGTGCCCGGCATCCCCGGCATCCGCTGGTCGGCGATCAGCATCGCCACCTGCTCACCGCGCGTGCGCAGCTCGCGCAGCACCTCCAGCGCCTCGGGCCCCGACGCCGCGCGCAGCACCCGAAAACGCTCGCCGAAGCCGCGCCGCAGGTCGCGGCTGACCGCCGCCAACACGGCCGGCTCATCGTCGACCGCGACGATTGCGGGACGCCGCTGCGAGGAGTTGGAGGTCGGCGTCATAGCTCAAGCATTGCTTATCAGGCCGGCGCGCCTGCGCGCGGTGCGGACGGCAACGGTGAGCGTGTCGATGTCGTAGGCGCCGTGGTGGCGGCGTCCGTTGATGAAGAACGTGGGCGTGCCCGAGACTCCGCTCGCATCTGCGCTGGCGACGTCCTCGGCCACGCGCGGGGCGTGCTCGTGGTGGCGCAGCTCCTGCCAGTAGCGCTCGACGTCGAGGTGGAGGTCCTCCGCGTGGCGGCGTAGCTCCAGCGGGGTGAGCGTCCCCTGGTGGGCCAGCAGCGCGTCGTAGAGCTCCCAGAAGGCGCCCTGTGCTGCGGCTGCCTCGGTCGCCTCTGCCGCGAGCTGCGCGTCGGGGTGGACGTCGCTGAGCGGGAGGTGACGCCAGACGTAGCGCAGCTCGTCGTCGAAGGAGGCCAGCAGCTCGCGTACGACGGGCTCCGCACGTCCGCAGTAGGGACACTCGAAGTCGCCGTACTCGACCAGCGTGACGAGCGCGTCGTGCGCTCCGCGGACGTGATCGCGGGTCGGGTCGACGTCGTCTGAGAGGTCGAGGATGTCCTCGGCGGTGCCCGCGAGCTGGCGGGCGCGGACGCTGCTGGGCAGGCGTCTGCCCACGGCGAAGACTCCCCACGCCACGAGCGGTGCGGCGATCGCTGCGGCGAGCACCCCGAGCTTTGCCTCCGCCAGGCGCTCGCCGTGGAAGGCGAGGCTCGAGATCAGCAGCGAGACCGTGAACCCGATGCCCGCGACCGCTCCGCCGCCCGCGAGCGAGGGCCAGCTCAGCGTCGGGCGTACCCCGTGCAGACGCCGGCGCGTGGCGAGCCACGAGGCGCCGAGGATCCCCGCCGGCTTGCCCACGACGTAGCCGACGAGGATCCCGAGCGTGATCGGCGAGGTGACCGCGTCCCCGAGCAGGCCGCCGGTCACGTGCGTGCCGGCGTTGGCGAGCGCGAACAGCGGCACGACCACGTAGCTCGTCCACGGGTGCAGGCCGTACTGCAGGCGCTCGTTGGGGGACACCGCCGCGAGCACGCCCCTCTGCGCGGAGCGTGCCAGCTCCGGCGTGGGCTGCTCGCGGAACGAGCGCGTGAGCGCGGTCGCGCGCTCGAGGTCCTCGCGCGAGGGCGGGTACGCGCTCGTCACGAGGCCGACCGCCAGGCCGGCGATCACCGGGTCGATGCCCGACTTGAACATCGCGACCCACAGCGCGACGCCGACAGCGAGCGAGAGCGGACGCCGCCCTGCAGGTGCGTAGCGGAGGCCGAGGAGCACCCCGAACAGCCCGATGGCGGCGGCCAGCGCGGGGAGCGAGACGTGGGTGGTGTACGCGGTGGCGATCACCGCCAGCGCGCCGAGGTCGTCGACGACGGCGAGCGTCAGCAGGAACACCCGCAAGCGGGTCGCGCCGCGCGGGGTGAGCAGCGCCAGCGCGCCCAGGGCGAACGCGGTGTCGGTCGACATCGCCGCACCCCACCCGTGCGCGCCCGGGCCACCGGCGTTGAGCGCGAGGTAGATCGCGACCGGCACCGCCATCCCACCGGCCGCCGCGAGCACCGGGATCGCCAGGCGGCTGCGCTCGCGCAGCTCGCCCACGTCGAGCTCGCGCTTGGCCTCCAGGCCGACGACGAGGAAGAAGAACGTCATCAGCCCCTCGTTGACCCACTGGCGCAGGTCGGCGCTCACCCCGCCGCCGCCGACGGTGATCGACAGCTTCGTGCTCCACACCGACTCGTAGGACTCCCGCCAGGGAGAGTTGGCCCACACGAGCGCCGCAACCGCCGCCGCCAGCAGGACGACCGCGCTGCCGGTCTCGGTGCCCAGGAAATCGCGCACGGGCGCCGCGAGGTTCCGCGCCCACGCGGTGCGCGCGCTATAGGAGCTTGCTTGCGCCTCGGAGGTGGCTTGCGCGTCGGCCATGCCTCACGCGATTATCGCGGGACTGCATGGTGTTCGAGGGTTCGTTCGCTCCAGCGAGGGCAAGACCCTTGGGCTACTGGGTCATCCGCTCGCCTGCTCGCGCCTGATGAACTCGCCCTTGGCCTCGGTGTACGCCTCGCGGTCGTCCCGGTAGCGCTCGGCGAGTGCCCGCTTGAGCGCCACGTACTCGTCCGCGAGCGTCCGCTCTGCGCGTAGACGGTCGCGGAAGCGCAGACGACGCTCGAGCTCGACGGGCCTGTCCACGAGGTGCAGGTGGTGGGTGCGGTGGGCGCCCGTCGGATAGCACAGGAACCGCCGGTGGGCGAGCGTCGCGTTGTACGCCGGGGGGTACTGGTAGCCACCGCGCTGCACCAGTGCCGCGATCGGCACCTCGAGGTCGTCCACGAGCGCGATCATGTCGATCACCGGCTTGGCCGCCAGGCCCGGGACGGCGGTGGACCCGAAGTGGTGCAACTCCACCCCGTCGCCCAGCAGTGGCGCGAGGCGCTCACGCTCGGCCGCGTACGCCGCAGGCCAAGCGGGGTCGTACTCGACGATCTCCACCGGAGCGTCGCGCAGACCGGTGCGCGCGAGATCCTCATGTGCCGCGCTGCGACGGTCCTGGGGTCCCATCTCTCCGTAGTCTCTCACCCGCTTCCGCGGCGCGGGGTCGCTGCACCGGCCTCCCTCTCGCCACGCGAACGCCGCTGCGGCCGGAGGCCGCCATCAAAAGGCAGTTCCGCTCCCGGGCGCCTGCTCAGCCGCTGTTCGAGGCCACACGCGCTGGGCGTCCACGGCGCAGCACCCACACCCCCGCGCACGCCGCCACCGCGACCCCCGGGATGATCACCAGGAGGGCTGCGTCGCCGCCCGGCCAGCTCACGCCTGCGCCCTCGGCGCTCCAGAACAGCCCGAAGGAGCTGAGCATCACGCCGACCGCGAACTTCATCGTGTTCTCGGGCACCCTCGTGAGGGGTGCTCGCGCGGCCACCCCCGCGGCGGCAACCACGAGCACGGCGAGCACGGCGGCTGCGGCGGCCAGCGGGATTCGGTTCTGATTGGCGCCGAAGCTGAGCACGATGAACACGACCTCCAGGCCCTCCAGCAGCACTCCTTTGAAGGAAACCGTGAAGGCGTAGCCGTCGAACCCCGGGTGCCTGGCGCCCGCGGCGCGCGCCGCTTCGGTCTCCTCCCGGAACGTCTCCCGCTCGTCGTGCTTGGCCTTCACGCCCGCCGCGCGCAGCACCGCCTTGCGCAGCCACCGCAGGCCGAACACCAACAGCAGGCCGCCGACGCCGACCCTCAGCACGTCGATCGGCAGCGCTGTGAGCGCCGGGCCGCCCGCCGCCACGATCACCGCGAGTGCCAGCGCCGCGGCGCCGACGCCGCTCAGCGCCGCTGACCAGCTGCGCGTGATACCGACCGCGAGGACGATGGTCAGCGCCTCGACTGCCTCCACGGTGCAGGCGAGGAACACCGAGATCGCCAGGCCCACCTCCGCGCCGCTCATGTTGTCGCGGCTCCAGGGCGGTGCCGACTCGGCATCGTCCCCGACGTCGGACGGTCTGCTTGCGTTACTGTTACCACCGGGCGAGGGTACCTGGCGACGGCGATAGGACACGATGGACGACACGCTGCTGACGGCTCTCGACGAGCTGCACCGCTACGGCACCGCACACGACGCTGGCTTGGCCGACCGGCTCGAGCGGTTGCGCAACGTCGAGCCCGACACCGCGCGGGTGCTGTCCGTCCTCGTGCAGGCCCTCGCCGCACGACGTCTGTTGGAGCTCGGCACCTCCAACGGCTACTCGACACTGTGGCTGGCCGACGCCGTCCGCTCCGTCGGCGGCCGGCTGGTCACCGTCGACGTGGACGCAGCGCGCAGCGCTCTCGCCGCGCAGAACCTCGACCGGGTCGGTCTACGCGAGCTGGTCGAGCTGCGCGTCGAGGACGCCGCCGTGACCCTGCGCGAGACGCCTGACGGCGCCTTGGACCTGATCTTCCTGGACGCCGAACGACCCGCCTACGCCAGCTACTGGCCGGACCTGGTGCGCGTTCTGCGACCCGGCGGCCTTCTGGCGGTCGACAACGTGCTCTCCCACGCGGACCAGGTCGCCGACTTCCGCGCGCTGGTGCGTGCCGACGCTCGTGTCAGTGAAGCCGTTGTACCGACCGGCGCAGGCCTGCTCTTGGTCGTTCGGGCTCCCGCCCCCGGGTGAGTCCCGGCCGGCGGGCTTTCGGCTGGTTTACAATCGGCCGATGGTTCTCTACACCTGCCCCGCCCGCACGCACGGGGCCAACGCGCCGCTCCTCAAGCACCCCTGCGGTGTCGCTGCCCACGCCCTTGATGCTTCCGGGCACTCCTACACGCTCAAGGTGGTTGGCGGCTTCAAGAACATCCCGCTGAGCCGCAGGGGGAAGCGGGACGAGATTCTTGAGCTCACGGGGCAGGCTGACGTTCCGGTTCTCGTGCTCGACGATGGCACGACGGTGCAGGGCTCCGGGGCAATCGTCACCTGGGCCACGGGCCACCAGGCGCCGAGCGCCGCTTGAGCGCTTCCGTGCTTTGAGGCCTTCGGGTGATCTGACCCGCGATAAGGTTCCGGCCGTGGACGCGGTGATCGCCCAGGTCTTGTTGGGAGTTATCTCGAACGGACTGTTCGCCCTACTCAAAGCTTCACTCTCCGAGTCCTCGGACCGCCGTGCGGTGGTCGTAGACGCAATCCGGCAGTCGCTGGATGGCTTACTCGAGGTGCCCGAGAGCGACGAGGCGATCGGCGATGAGCGTCTTTGGGCTTTCCTCCAGTCGTCCGAGGTTGCGACACTCTTGCGGCAGGTCTTTGCGGCCGAGGCGTTACACCGCAAGGGCAGCCTGTCAACGAGTCGTGAGCTCTTTGCCCGCCTGTATGCGGCGCACGTCGCCGCCGGCACGGATCGCCGCGTGCCCGATCGCCTGTTCGACGCGATCGTCGATGCCGCCTGCGCTGCCCTGGCCGCAGCGGGCAGCGCAGGTCTATTTGCCGCACACGACGCCCTTGAGTCCCTACGCCACAACCTTGTCATGGACGCGATGAGCGGCGTCGAGAGGATGCTGGAACTCGTAGCCGGCAGCGGGGCGGTCCCGGATTCGAAAGACATCGACGACTTCGCTGAGGATTACCGCAGTCAGACGGCCAACCGCCTGGGGTCGATCACCCCTCCGAGCTTCGACGCGGTGCGCGTGGTGCCGATCGACGAGCTTTACGTCACTCCAACGCTTTTCGTACAACACGACCTCAACAGTGAGCCACTCTCGTTCCCGAGCTTGAGCGACTTCGTCAAGCGTTTGCACCGATCCGTCGTGCTCGGGAGCCCCGGTGGCGGCAAGTCCACGCTCGCACGCAAGCTGTGTCACGACATTGCACTCGACCGACTGCACGGAGAACTCATCCCAACCGGCACACTGCCCGTGCTGATCGTCCTCAGAGACTACGGGGCCGCGAAGCGCGACCGCGCCGTATCGGTCCGCGATTTTGTCGAGGAGCGGGCGCATGCTGACTTCCAACTGGACGTGCCCGAGGGTGCGATCGAGTATCTCCTGCGGGGGGGTCGAGTGGTGATGGTCTTCGATGGGTTGGATGAGTTGCTCGATACGTCCTACCGCGGCGAGATCACAGCGGACATCGAGAGCTTCGCCTCGCTGTATCCCGTGACGCCGATTCTCGTCACCTCACGTCGCGTGGGATATCCGGAGGCGCCGTTGGACCCCGCGCGATTCGCGATGGCAACGCTCGGCGACTTCCAGCAGCCACAGGTCGAGGAGTACGCAAGGAAGTGGTTCGCCATCAACGCCAGCGAGACGCGGCGTCTGCTTGGATCCGAGGTCTCGGAGTTCCTGGCAGACAGTGGCGAGGTCGAAGACCTTCGTTCCAATCCCCTGATGCTGGCGCTGATGTGTAACCTCTACCGTGGCGCCGGCTACATCCCACGCAAGCGTCCCGAGGTATACGAGAAGTGCGCGGTCATGTTGTTCGAGCGCTGGGATCGCGGCCGGCGCATCCAGGTGCAACTCGACTTCGAACGCCACCTGCGACCGGCGCTGCAGCACCTTGCTCACTGGATCTACTCGCAGCCGGATCTGCAGTCGGGCGCCTCGGAGCGCGCGTTGGTCCAAGAGGCGGCTTCCTTCCTGCAGCGCAAGCGCTTTCCCGATGAGGACGAGGCGCGTGCCGAGGCCAGCCGGTTCGTGGAGTTCTGTCGGGGGCGCGCGTGGGTCTTCACCGACACCGGCACGACGGCGAGCGGAGAGCGGCTGTACGAATTCACGCATCGGACGTTCCTGGAGTTCTTCACCGCCGAGCACCTGGTCCGCACCTGCCGCACACCGCAGACCCTCGCCGCCGAGCTCCTCCCACACATCGCACGCGCTGAGTGGGACATCGTCGCACAGCTCGCCTTTCAGCTCCAGGACGACAACCTCGACGGCGCCGCCGACGAGTTGCTCGCGGCGCTCCTCGCCGCAGCCTCCGAACCCGACGCTGACCAACGCGGCCAACTCTTGGATTTTGCGGCCCGATCGCTGGCGTTCTTGGTCCCCGAGCCCACGACACTCGCAAAACTGACCAGACAGATAGTGGCACAGGTGCTGGAGCAGTACAACTCCGACGGAGGCTCGACGTCGATCGATGGCGCGCAGGCATTCCGGACCTTCAGCATGGTCAACTGGGAGAACCGGACGATTGTCGCCGAGGCACTGAAAAGAACAGTCCTAGAGGAGGCGACATCGGAGCACCCCCGAGTCAAAGCACTACTGGAGGTTGGCCTTCACCTCGACATCACCCTCTCGAGTAATAATCGCCAATCGGATGTCTTCCAGTTCTGGAGAAACTCGTCCATAGCCACAGCTCGCGCAATGGCGAGCTGCATAGAGATGGCCGCGCAGTCGGATCCAGATGCCGCCATCGACGCGATCTCGCTCGGGTTGCTGTCACTTGAACGGGTAGCCACTCACCACCCGCCCGCAGTCTTCTTCCGGACGCGCAGGTTCCGCGTATACCCCCAGAAACAGAGGGGTTCGATCGCAAATCTGCTATTGCGCTCGGCTGTCGCCCCCCCATTGCCCTGGATGGCTTTGAGCCCGCCGGATCCCGCGACCCTGGCTGACCAGCTCGCTCAGCTAGGTGCAATACTGCGTGCGGCGGAGCCACCGTGGTTCACTACCGACGTTAGACATGAACACATTACGTTCCTCATCGAGGGTGGGCGCGACGTCCTTGGCCAAGTCGAAGGCGACACCGCCTTTGGTTTGATCGGAGCATTGGGCGCTACCGCCGAGATTGCCGAATACAGCGGCGAACTGCCTAAATTACTTGCGGTCCTCACGGAATCGGAGCTGAATTGGCAGCAGCAGCTGGCACCCTTGGTCCTACGGCGGTTTGCTCTGAGCAGCACCAACGTGGACCTGCCGATCGCGGAGCTTCGCATGGCCGAGGATGCCAACGCACTGGCAGCCAGCTGGGCTGACGGAGCCACGCGTTTCGTGAATTGGACCGGTGACGACTTCATCATGGACCCATACGACGACACCCAGGCAGAGTTGGCCGAGGACTATGAGTTGGCCAAGGACTATGAGTTGGCCGAGTCTGAGGACTTCGAGACAGACCTAGCCCTTCCCGACGCCTCCGCAGGCGACGATCTGGACTAGTGGGTCTCAAGCGCGGGCGGCGTCGAGCTGAGCCTGCGAGACGGCCCGGCTGATCAGCCAAACGCCGCGCTCAGCGTGTGGCCCGCGAGCCGCACCGGCTCGAGGTCCTGGGCGTCGTGCATGTTGAAGACGAGCCCGTCCAGCCCCGCGTCGAAGTAGGCCGCCACCTGTTCGCAGACGGCGTCGGGGTCGCCGGCGATCACGTAGCCGCGGTAGCGCTCCTCGTCCATCCCGCGGGCCCTGGCCATCTCGCGTCCACGCTGTTCGGCGTGCTCGACCGTGTCGGCTATCACCAGGCCCCCGAGGCGGGTCTTGGTGATCGTCGCGGGGTCGCGGCCGACCGCCTCGCAGTGGCGCTCCAACACCTCCAGCTTGTGCCGCATGGTGGGCAGATCGCCGAACAGGTTGCAGGCGTCGGCGTACTTCGCCACCAGCGCGAGCGTGCGCCGCTCGCCGCTGCCGCCGACGAGGATCGGGATGCCCTCGCTGCGCAGCGGCCGGGGGTTGTTGAGAGCCTCCTTGATCCGGTAGTGCTCACCGGCGAAGGTGGGAGCCTGCTCGAGGAACATCGCGCGGCAGATCTGCAGCGCCTCCTCCAGGCGGTCCATCCGCTCGCCGATCGGCGGGTACTCGAACCCGAAGCCGGTGTGCTCCTCCTCGTTCCACGCCGCCCCGATCCCGAGGATCGCGCGGCCGCCGGAGACGACGTCGAGAGTCGTGACCTGCTTGGCCAGCAGCGCAGGGTTGCGGTAGGTCACGCCCGTGACCATCGTGCCGAGGCTCACCTTGCGGGTACGGGCCGCTAGCGCGCCGAGCAGCGTGTACGCCTCGAACATCGGGTCGGTGCTCGGGCCGACATTGGCGATCTGGTAGAAGTGGTCCATCACCCACACCGAGTCGAAGCCCGACTCCTCCGCGGCGCCGGCGATGGCGGCGACGCGCTCGAAGAGCTCCCCGTCCGCGACTCCCGCGTAGGTGAAGTTGGGGATCTGAAGGCCGAAGCGGGTAACTCCCATCGCGTACTACGAGGGTACCGTAGCTCCGGACGCTGGGGCAGCGGGGGCTTGCGCCGCCCTAAAGCGGCGGCACCTGGTTGTTGACCTGCGGTCCGTGGTACAGATGGTCGTGGTCCCTGCAGGCAGCCGGGAAGGTGAACTGGACGCTGTCGCTGCGCACGCCGTTGTAGCTTGCGAACAGGGTCGCGCGGCCGAGGGTGCCGACCTCGCACCGCGGGTCGGTGCTGCTCTGCACGCGGACGACGATCTTCATGATGTTCCCGGGGTAACCCCACATCACCGCGTAGTGCGAGTGGTAGACCAGGTGGTGCTCGACCGTCATGATGATCAGGCGGTCGGGCTGGTCGGGGACGCGGTCGACTTGGCAGAGAATCCCGGAGACGGTGTTGGCGGCCAGGTCGATGTCACCGTGGCCACGGGCGTAGCTGCCGCTCGCCCCGGTGATCGGGGCGCCCGTGTGGAAGCCCCATGGCGGAATCCCGCCGACGATCGGGATCTGGGCGCAGGTACCTGAATCTGGTAGCCGGCGGCCGAGCCGGTCACGCTGATAAGCGCCAGCAGCGGCGTCAGCGCTAAGACTGCGAGTCCAACGCGCCGCACGATGAGGTTCCTCGCCATCTCGGAGCGGACTATAGCTTTCGCAGCCAGGATCCGAGACCGCCCGGGAGTAGGACGAGGACACGATGCCGGGTGGTGTCGGTATCCGACTCCAGGGTAGGCCGAGGTCGCGTCTCGGGCGAGCCCACGAGCGCTCTCTCGTACGCGTTCACCTGACGCGCTCACTTACGATCAGGGCGGTGGATGCCGAGATCCTCACCGGGGCGGTGGTGCGCACGATGGATCCTCAGCGCCCCGTCGCCCAGGCGGTGGGGACTCGCGCGGGACGGATCGAGGCGGTCGGGTCAGCCGCCGAGGTGCGCGGGGCGATGGGCGAGGGGGCTCACGTCACCGACCTCGGCGGCGGTGCGCTGCTGCCGGGGTTCATCGACGCCCACCACCACCTGGCGTACGCGGCCCTCGACTACGGAGGGGTGAGCCTGCGGCTGGAAGCGGGCAGCGGGATCGAGGATCTCCTGCGTGTGATCGCGGAGGGGGTCGCCGCGAAGCCCCCGGGGTGGGTGTACCTCTGCGGGTACGAGGCGGGCGACCTGCGCGAGCGCCGTGCGCCGCGCGCCGCCGAGCTCGAGCAGTGCTGCCCCGGGCGTCCGCTGTTCGTGCAGGCCGCCTCCGGCCACGACGGCGCGCTGAACCACGCCGGGCTGGACGCGATGGGGTGGACCGCCGCCTCGCTCGACCCGCCCAACGGCGTGCTCCTGCGCGACCGTCGCGGACAGCTCACGGGCGTGGTGTCCGAGGGGGCGGCGTTCATGGCCGAGGCGGCGTTCCGTGAGCAGCTGCTCGCCGACGGCCCAGAGGTGTGGCTGGCGGCGTGTGAGGCGCACGCCCGCGACCTGCTCGCGCTCGGCATCACCCGCGTCGGGGACGCCGCGGTCGCTCCCTCCGTGGAGCGTCTGTACCGGCAGGCCGCCGCCGAGGGGCGCCTGCCCCTGACCGTCCACTCGATGCCCGTCGCCTCGACGAGCCTGCTGCTGCCGCGCTTCGACGGCCCCGCGACCGGGGAGGGCCCCCCGCGCGCGCCGACGGGACCCGCGAAGCTGTTCGTCGACGGAGGACACCGCTGCGCGGTGTGCCTCTCAGCCGGCCAGGCGGCGTGGGTCGCCGGAGCGCTGCTGCGCAACACGCTCGGCGGCGGCGGACTGGCCGTGTTGCGAGCGGCCTCGCGCAGTGGCCGACCCCGACTGGGACGCGACCTGCACCTGCACGCCGGGATGCGCTTCTGGCACCGCGACGCCCTCGCCGACGCGGTTGGCCACGGCGCCCAGCGAGGCTTTCAGATCGCCCTGCACGCGATCGGCAACGAGGCGATCGACCTCGCGCTCACTGCGCTGGAGCGCAACGAGCGCCGGCTCGCCGCCGCGCCCGGGAGCCCGCGCCTGGAGCACGTCGTCTTCGCCGCGTCCGACCAGCCGCGGCGGATCGCCGACACGGGAGCGATCGCCGTGGTGCAGCCCGCGTTCATCGCCAGCGCCGGCGACGACATGCTGCTCACACCTCTGCCCCCGTCGATCCAGACGATGCCGCTGCGCTCGCTCGCCGAAGCCGGCGTGGAGCTGGCCGGAAGCTCGGACTACCCAGTCACCCAGCCGGACGTGCTCGCGGCCATCAGCGCCGCCGTCACCCGCCGGACCGCTGCCGGCGCGACCCTCGCGGCCGACCAGGCGGTCGACGTGGAGCTGATGCTCCGCGCCTACACGCTCGGCTCGGCCCGAGCGCTCGGCTGCGAGCACGAGGCGGGCTCGCTCACTCCCGGCAAGCAGGCCGACCTCGTCCACCTCGCGCGGGACCCCATCGCGCACGACCCCGCACGCCTCGCCGACATACGGGTCACTGCGACGTGGGTGGCCGGCGACCGCGCGAACCCAAGCTCTCACCAGTAGACGCTACCGTTGCAGGCCCGAGCTAGCTTGCTGCGGCCGGCGCCGGCTGCATCACCGTGAAGGAGGCACCCTGGCGGTCGACCAGGCCAGCGAAGCGTCCGATCGGCATGTCCATCGGCTCGTTCGTGACGGTCGCCCCGAGCGCGCGGGCCTTGGCGACGGTGGCGTCGCAGTCGGCGACGGCGAAGACCACGCCCCAGTGCGGCGGGATCTCGGGCGGGAAGTACTCGTCGGTCATCTGCATCATGCCGCCGACCTGTTTGCCGTCCAGCTCCCAGACCGTATAGGTCTTCGGCGCTCCCTCGAACGCGGGAGGACGCCCGACCCAACCGAAGACGGCCGGGTAGAACGCCTTGCCTGCGTCGGCGTCGCGGGTGAGCACCTCGTTCCAGCAGAACGAGCCGGGCTCGTTGACGAGGTCGGCGCCGGGGAAGCTCCGCGGCTGCCAGACGCCGAACACGGCACCCGTGGGGTCGGCGAAGAACGCCATCCGCCCGATGTCCATCACGTCCATCGGCGCGACCACCACGCTGCCTCCCGCCGCCGTGACCTTGGTCGCGGTCTCGTCGGCGTCGGCGACGCTCACGTACGTCGCCCATGCGGTGGGCTGACCCTCCTGCATGTGGCCCGCCAGGCCACCCACGTTCTTGCCACCCAACTGGAACATGCGGTACCCGCCGGTCTCGGCTGACCCGGGCTCCGTTGCGCTCCAACCCATGAGCTCGCCGTAGAACTGTGCGGCGGCGTCGGTGTCTGGCGAGGAAAGTTCGACCCACGACGGGGTGCCTGGTGCGTACTCGGGCATGGTGGTGCTCCTTTCGCGGACGGGGGGCCGATCCTGACAGATCGGCGCGTGACGCGCGCCTCTGCACGTCGCGGCGCCGGGCCGGCGCCCTCACGGCACTCAGGGATCCCGCGTAGGCGCAGTTGCTGTTCCAGCTGGCACATGTGCCAGCTGGCGACGACGGGGCGCGCATGCGCGCCCCGCGCAGGGCCGCATGCGGCCCTGCGTCCGTGCCGTACATGTACGGCACGGCCCCCCGGCACATGTGCCGGGGGGGACCCCGTGAGGGGTCCACTGCATAATCCAACCTGTGGAGCAGGAGCAACGCGCGCGGAGCAACCTGCGTCTGGTGTTTGCGGGCCTGCTGCTCGTGATGTTCCTGGCGGCGCTCGACCAGACGATCGTCGCGACGGCGCTGCCGACGATCGTCGGAGACCTCGGCGGGTTGAACCACATCTCGTGGGTCGTGACCGCCTACTTGCTCGCCCAGACGGTGGTCACGCCGCTGTACGGCAAGCTCGGGGACCTGTACGGACGCAAGATCGTGCTGCAGGCCGCGCTGCTGATCTTCCTGCTCGGCTCGGCGCTGTGCGGCCAGAGCCGCAGCCTCGACGAGCTGATCACGTTCCGCGCGCTGCAGGGCCTCGGCGGCGGCGGCCTGATGGTCAGCGCGCAGGCGGCGATCGGCGACGTCGTGCCCCCCCGGGAACGCGGCCGCTACACGGGCCTGTTCGGGGCAGTGTTCGGTCTCGCCAGCGTCGCCGGGCCACTGCTCGGCGGATTTCTCACCACCAACCTGAGCTGGCGGTGGATCTTCTACGTCAACCTGCCCCTCGGGGTGGCCGCCCTGTTCGTGCTCGCCGCCACGCTGCCGGCCGCCTCCGAGCGGGTGCACCACACGATCGACTACCTCGGCACCGCCCTGCTCGGGGCGGGGCTGAGCGCGATCGTGCTGGCGGCCTCGCTCGGGGGCACCTCCTACGCGTGGGGCTCCTCCACGATCGTGGGGTTGTGGATCGCCGGAGTGGTGCTGGTGGGGGCCTTCCTGGTGTGCGAGCGCCACGCCCGCGAGCCCGTGCTGCCGCCGCGGCTGCTCAGCAACCGCGTCTTCGCGGTGACGAGCGCCGTGGGCTTCGTGGTGGGGTTCGCGCTGTTCGGCGCAGTGACCTACCTGCCGCTGTTCCTGCAGGTCGTCCGGGGCGCGAGCCCCACCGGCTCGGGGCTGCAGCTCGTGCCGCTGATGGGCGGCCTGCTCGTCACCTCGATCGCCTCCGGGCAGGTGATCACGCGCACCGGACGGTACCGGGCGTTCCCGATCGCGGGCACCGCGGTGATGGCGCTCGGCCTGTACCTGCTCTCGACGATGGACTCCACGTCCAGCGTGGGGGTGATCTTCGTGTTCATGTTCGTGCTCGGCCTGGGGCTGGGGATGGTGATGCAGGTGCTCGTGCTCGCCGTGCAGAACGCCGTCGACTACGCCGACCTCGGCGTGGCCACCTCGGGCGCGACGCTGTTCCGCTCGATCGGCGGCTCGCTCGGCACGGCGACGCTCGGCGCGATCTTCTCCAACCGCCTGCACGCAGAGCTTCAGAGCGTCCTGCCCGCGGGCGCGGCGGCGCACGCGGGCACCGGTGGGGAGGTCAACCCGAAGCAGATCGCGCGCCTGCCGCCGGAGCTGCACGCGGGCTACCTGCACGCGTTCACGCACTCTCTGTCCTCCGTATTCCTCGCCGCCTCGGCCTTCGCCGTGGCGGGGTTCGCGCTGTCGTGGTTCATCCGCGAGCTCCCGCTGCGCGAAACCGTCGCTACCGGCGACCTCGGGGACACCTACGCGACGCCACGGGACGCGGACTCGCTCGCGGAGCTCGTCAACAAGCTCGGCCGCCTCGACCGCCGCGAGGGAGCCCGGGAGATCGTGGCGCGCGTGGCGGCCCGCGCCGGCGTCGAGCTCAGCCCGGCGGCGTGCTGGCTGCTGGCGCGGCTCTCCGAGGCGCACGCCCCCGCGCTGGCCGCGCTGGCCGCGCAGTTCGAGATCGACCTCGACACGCTCACCGCCGCACGCGAGGAGCTAGCCCACAAGCACCTGATCGAGCCGTCGCCTAACGGCGACCCCTCGGCCCGGGCGCTCACCGTCGACGGCCACGCAACGCTCGAGCGCCTGATCGCCATGGGCGAACAGCGCCTCTCCGACCTGCTGGAGGGTTGGCGGCCGGAGGAGCACGAGGAGCTCGCCCGCATGATCGCCACGCTGGCGCGGCAGTTCTTCATCGACGCGTCGAGCCTTTGCGTACCGGTCGAGGCGGCGACCGGGTGAGCCGACAGCGACGGGAGCGACCGTGTCCGCTCGAGGTCTCGGGCCGGCCCCACAGAGCCCTGAGCTGATTAGCTCTGAGGCATGCTCGGCGTGCCCATCGGTGTGACCGCGTGCCTATTCGACCTCGACGGAGTGCTGACGCGGACAGCCAAGGTGCATTCCGCCGCCTGGAAGCAGATGTTCGACGACTACTTGCGCAAGCGCGCCGGACGGACCGACGTAGCCTTCGTTCCCTTCGATCCGATCCGCGAGTACGACCAATACGTCGACGGCAAGCCTCGCTATGACGGTGTGCGAGCGTTTCTTGCCTCGCGCGGGGTGGAGCTACCGGAGGGCGACCCGAGTGACACGCCGGAGACGGAGACGATCGACGGTCTCGGCAACCGCAAGAACGAGATCGTGCTCAGACTCATCCGCGAGCAGGGTGTGCAGCCATATGAGGGCTCGGTCCGCTACGTCAAAGCGGCCCAAGCGGCCGGGTTGCGACGCGCCGTTGTCTCCTCCAGCACCAACTGCCGCGACGTTCTCGCTGCCGCTGGCATTCAGGACCTGTTCGAAGCGATCATCGACGGAGTCGTGGCCGAACGCGAGCACCTCCGGGGCAAGCCTGCGCCGGACACATTCCTCGCAGGGGCGCGGACCTTGGGCGTCAAGCCCGCTGAGGCGGTCGTGTTCGAGGACGCGCTGGCGGGTGTCGAGGCCGGTCGAGCGGGGCGCTTTGGCTTCGTGGTCGGCGTCAACCGAGTTGGCCAGGCCGAGGCGTTGAGGGCCCACGGTGCCGACCTCGTCGTAGACGATCTGGCCAAGCTGTTGTCGACGCCATGATCCAGCATCCGGACTTCGCGGTCGAGCCCTGGGCCGTGCACGAGACCAACCTCGATCTCGACAGGCTCGCGCAGACGGAGTCGGTATTCGCGCTTGCCAACGGTCACATCGGCCTGCGCGGGAACCTCGACGAGGGAGAGCCTTACGGCTTGCCGGGTACCTATCTGGCCGGTGTCTACGAGGTGCGGCCCCTTCCCTACGCCGAGGCTGGCTATGGCGATCCGGAGGCCGGCCAGACCGTCATCAACGTGACCAACGCCAAGATCATTCGCCTGCTGGTGGAGGACGAGCCGTTTGACATCCGCTACGGCGAGCTGCGCCGCCACGAACGGGTGCTCGATCTTCGCGCCGGAGTGCTGCGCCGCACGGTCGAGTGGGTGTCTCCGACGGGACGTTCCGTGCGGGTGACCTCCACGCGCCTCGTGTCGTTCACGCAGCGGGCGGTCGCAGCCGTCCTCTACGAGGTCGAGGCACTCGACGGTCAGACACCGGTGGTCGTGCAGTCTGAGCTCGTCGCCAATGAAAAGCTGCCGGTCACCGAGCGCGATCCCCGCGCCGCGTCGGCGCTCTCCTCACCATTGCAATCCGAGTTCTTTGCCGCGCGTGACACCCGCGCGATGCTGGAGCATTCGACCCGCGCGAGCGGGCTGACGATGGCCGCAGCGATGGACCACGTCATCGACGGGCCGGCACACACGACGGCCACCCCGGAGAGCTTCGAGGACATCGGTCGCCTGCTCGTGACGGCCGACCTCGTACCCGAAAAGCCCCTTCGAATCGTCAAGTTCATCAGCTACGGGTGGTCGCGCAAGCGCTCAGCGCCGGCGATCGTCGACCAGGTTGCAGCCGCGCTGGCGGAGGCGCGACACCGTGGCTGGGACGGTCTCCTCGCCGACCAACGAGCCTACCTGGACGACTTCTGGGATCGCGCCGACGTCGAGATCGAGGGTGACGCCGAGCTGCAGCTGGCGGTTCGCTTCGGCCTCTTCCACACGCTTCAGGCCGGCGGCAGGGCTGAGCAGCGAGCGATCGCAGCCAAGGGGCTGACCGGACCGGGTTACGACGGACATGCGTTCTGGGATACGGAGACCTTCGTCCTACCGGTCCTGACGTATACGGCTCCGCACGCCGCGCGCGATGCCCTGCGCTGGCGCCATCTCACGCTCGATCTCGCACGTGAGCGAGCGACCTCGCTAGGGCTGGAGGGCGCCGCATTTCCTTGGCGGACGATCCGGGGGCAGGAGTGCTCAGGGTACTGGCCAGCAGGGACAGCGGCGTTCCATATCAATGCCGACATCGCCGATGCCGTCGTCCGCTATGAGGCGGCCAGCGATCACGATGAGGAGTTCGCGCGCGGCGTCGGCCTGGAGCTGCTCGTCGAAACGGCCCGACTGTGGCTCTCGTTGGGGC
The DNA here is from genome assembly GCA_963701215.1 of uncultured Solirubrobacterales bacterium. Lineage (GTDB taxonomy): Bacteria > Actinomycetota > Thermoleophilia > Solirubrobacterales > Solirubrobacteraceae > Palsa-744. The sequence goes on along the minus strand of OY969580.1, from coordinate 324,611 downwards.
ACCACGATGTTGCCGGCCACTTCCGGATCGACGGTGTAACCGGCCCCGACGAGTACAGCGCAATCGCTGACAACAACGTCTACACCAACCTGATGGCCGAGCGAAACCTGCGCGAGGCCTTCGAGGGCGCAAAGCGCTATCCCCAACGCGCCGCTGAGCTCGGAGTCGACGACGAGGAGGCCGCCGCCTGGCGTGACGCCGCCCAGGCGATGCTCATCCCCTACGACAAGGAGCTGGGAGTCCACCCTCAAGCGGAGGCGTTCACGGAGCACGAGATCTGGGACTTCGACACGACCGCCCCCGAGCAGTATCCGCTGCTGCTGCACTTCCCCTACTTCGACCTTTATCGCAAGCAGGTCGTCAAGCAGGCCGACCTGGTGCTCGCGCTACATCTGCGCGGGGACGTCTTTAGTGACGAGGAAAAGGCGCGCGACTTCGCCTACTACGAGCGACTGACGGTTCGCGACTCCTCACTGTCGGCCTGCACCCAGGCCGTCATCGCCGCGGAGGTCGGACACCTCGAGCTTGCCTACGACTACCTCAGTGAGGCCGCCCTCATCGATCTCGACGACCTCCAGCACAACACGCGCGACGGCCTGCACATCGCGTCGCTGGCAGGAACATGGATCGCCGCCGTCGCGGGGTTTGGAGGCATGCGAGACCACAACGGGATCCTGAGCTTCAGCCCCCGCCTCCCGCAGGCGCTCACCCGGCTCACGTTCCGCCTCTGCTTCCGTGGGCGAAGGCTGCTGGTAGAGGTCGATCCCGAGCAGGCGGTGTACTCGCTACTTCAGGGCGCCTCCCTGGAGATCGTCCATCACGGCGAGAAGACGACGGTTGACCCGCGACGGGCGCAGACCCGCCCCATCCCCCCACCACCCCCGCGCGAGACCCCTAGACAGCCATCCGGGCGCGCACCGGAGCGCAAAGGAGCGCCGTCATGAAAGACCACACCTGGCTCTGCGTTTCGGAACCCACAAGCTAAGATCGCGTCAGTTGACCAAGTCGCCCATCGACCAGTTACTCGGAGCCATCGACATGCTCGACGGGGAGGCGGCGGTCGCACTGATGGCGCCTAATTGCCAGATGCTGGCGGTAGACGGCCGCCGCGCCGAGGGGACGGCCGCGGTGCGCGAGCTGCTCTTGGGCTTTCTTGCGACGATACTTCAGACTACGCACCGGATCAGCGAGCAGTGGCACCAAGACGATGTCTGGATCGCCGAGGTGGAAGCAACCTACGAACTAAAGGATCGGGTGAGAATAAGGCGTCGGCGAGCATTCGTCTTGCGTGATGGACCAGACGGCTTCGTCGAGCTACACGTCTACGGTGCGCACGAGCGCCCCCTCGCCGATCATCGAACCGGTGAGGAAGGAATGCGAATCGGCGGACGGTGGATACCACCGCTCTGAGTGAAGCGACGCCAGCGACGACGGTAGTTTCCCGCTCAGTTTGGCCGCCGGCCGTGGCAGGCGACGAGGATGGGGCTCAGGAGCGTGCGTCCCGGCTGCGCGAAGTCCGCGAGTCGCTCCTCGATCTCCTCCTCACGCGCGCGGCCAGAGCTCACGAGCGCTACGCGCAGCGACTCCAGAGATAGCCTGAAGAAGGCCGTGTCCGGTGTTCCACTTCGGATCAGACGCACGCGGCCCTCGGCCCGCACGCCCTCTAGCCCCAGCGCTTCGAGCCCGCTCGGCAGCTTGCGCCCGCACTCTCCGTCGTGTCCCATTGAGGCCATCAGATCGAGCACCGCGTCCGTCATGCGCGCGGCGTCCGGGTGTGGTGGGTAGACCGTGGCCGGCAGAGCCATGTCGTAGTCCTCGATCGCGAGCACCCCACCCGGACGCACCCCCGCGAGCAGGTTTCCCAGCGCGCCCATACCGATGTGCTCGATCAGCAGGCGCGCGTGGACGACGTCGAACTCGCCACCGGGCAAGGGCGCCGCGACGATGTCGTGCTCGGCGACCTCGACCGGACCGCCCGCGAGCGGCTCGAGGAACTTCAGGTAGACATCAGCGGCGAACACGCGACCAGCTTCGCCGACCCGTCCGGAGAGCCACTCCACGACCGAGCCGCCGCCCGCGCCGACCTCGGCGACCCGCGATCCCGGCCCAACGCCCAGGCGCTCAAGCAACGCGAACGTACCCTCGTCCCACAGCCGCTCGATTCCCGCGAGGCGCTCGCGCTCGTCCTTCCAATCCTGATCGTATGTGTAGGTACCCACTACGCTCCTCCTCGCCGAGAAGCCAGCTTATCCGAACTGGAGCACCCTGCCCAGCCTGCGATCTGCTGCTCGTTGACGGCTGCCTGCGCGTTGTAGCCCTGGATCAAGCCACGCCGCGTCTTGGCGTTACGCGAGCTTACGAACGATCTAGACTCAGTGCGCCCAATGGAATCCCCGGATCCTGATCGACGTCTGGACGGTCGACCCGTCGCAGCGGGTCGACCTGTCGCAGCGGGATGGTCGTTGCGTCGATTGTCTCGCCGGGCCACTCCGAAGGACGCGCCGGCGCCAGCTTCCGCGCGTCCTTCTTGGCCTGCTTGTCCAGCCGACGCTCGCGGAGACGGCTTTCGCGGGTGAGCTTTGCCATCGTGGTCTTCTTCTTGCCGCTTGAGGCCATGCCTGTCAGCTCCTTGTTGTGAGTACCTAGTGCGTCCATGACAGGGTCATCCGGTGTGATGAAACCCGAAGACCAGTCCCCGTTGAACCAACTTCACGTTGCCCTGTGGCCTGCAAACGAGCGCTCAGGCCAGTGCCCCGGCTGGCAGTACGAAGCGCAGCGGGGTCCGCGGCTCGGTGCCGCCTGAGAGGCCGAGGCGCTGGCCGTGCAGGCCTCGTCTGGGAGCTTCGGGAGCCACCGCCTCGGCCACGCCGGCATGATCGGCGATCCAGGCCATCACGGCCGGGAAGTCACTTCCCGACGCGAGCAGGGCCGCGCGCTCGACGACATCCCCGCCGGAGGAGTGGGGGCGTGCCAGCCGCTTCACGATGGCGCGGATCTCGGCGTCGCCGGCCGCGTTCTCTGCGCTCACGAGAACTCCGTCACCGAGTAGACAGGGTGACCGACGCGTGCGGGCACGCTCTCGCCGCGGGTGTCGGTATGCACGCAGAAGTCCTCCAAGCGCCCGTGGTCGAGGATCGCGACCACGACATTGCTGCCCTTGGACAGCGGCCTGCCGACCTCGATCTCTCGGTCCTGTCCATCGAAGCGACAGCTCAACTTGAAGATCCGCCGAGATCGCGCAGGGCAACCCGCGGCGAGCAGCGAACGCTCGCGCAGCTCGCTGTAGACCTTCTCGGCGCGCGCTCCGTCCGACTCGATGCCACCAACGAAGAAGCTCGTCACTTGCGCCGAGCCTTGGCCAGCACGGCGGGATCACGCCAGCGCCCCTCGGCCGTCATCTTACGGAGCCTCAGCGAGCCGTCCCAGACCGGGCGCTGGAACACCCCCGGCCTCACGCGTCGGCGCTCGGCCGCGCGATCTGCCTGAGTGAGCATTACTCCACGCTAGCGCAACCGCGAGCCATTGCGGGAGAATCGACAGCCGGGGGATGATCACAGGGTGGCGTTCCCCCGTTCGCCGGTCGTCTCCCGAGCCCCCCTCTCTGCAACCTCCAGCACACGATCGGGGTCGGCCGAGAAAGCGGCCAGCGATCGATGTCGGACGCGCACGAGCACTTCGAGGGCTTCTGCGCTGAATAGCATGACGAGATGGCCCAGCGACGACCCAGGCCTCACCAAATCGGGGCCACGCAGGCACCCGAATTTGCCTCCGAGGAGCTCGAGGGCGTTCAGCTCGCTGGGCTTGACGCACGTTTCGAGCTGGAAGACGTTCGGGTCTGCTCGGTGTCCCTTGTCAAGGTGGACGCGGGCTCGGGACGCGTTGGGCGAGTGCATCTGAAGGACGTCGACCTCGGCGAGTCCAAGCTCCGAGCCGTCGCGTTCGTCGATGTCGTTGCTGAGCGTATCGACGCAGCCAACGGCGACTGGGGAGGCGCACAGCTGCGGCGTACGCTGTTCAGCGATGCGCGGCTGACCGGCCTTAGCCTTGCTGAGGCGCGAATCGAGGAGGTGAGCTTCAAGGCTTGCAAGCTCGACTACGCCAACTTCCGTCATAGCGAGATTGAGCGGGTGTCCTTCGAGGATTGTGTGCTCACTGGAGCGGACTTCCAGGGGGCACGCATCAAGGCCACGCTTTTCTCGGGCTGTCAGCTCGTGGAAGCCGATTTCTCCAAAGCAGCCATGTCGCTCGTTGACTTGCGAGGCTCGGAGCTCAGGCTCGCGGGATCTGTGCTGGGGCTTCGTGGCGCGATCATCGACCCGCTGCAGCTCATGGAGCTTTCTCGAACGCTCGCGCAAGAGCTCGGGATAACGATAGAGGACGTCTAGGGAAGCGGGCGTGAGCCGATCGTCACTCGGCGCGCTAGTGCTTTGCGGGCCGAGCGACCCCGCGTGAGAGACTCGCACGCAGGCGAATGGGTCTACCGATGGCTTCGCGCAGTGAGCGGAGTCTCGAGAGAGAGAGTCCTACGTTTTCTACGAAAGGAACCACGACATGGCGGTAAAGATGCCAGTTACGGAGCTACACGCTGGGTTCAGCAGCCCGGGGGCGACCCCGACAGGTTGGGCGGAGGGACGCCGGCACATCGACGAGGCGGAGGTGTTCTGGCTCTCGACGGTGCGTCCCGATGGACGTCCACACGTCACGCCGCTGTTGGCCGTGTGGTACGACGACGCGATGTACTTTTGCACGGGTCCGGACGAGCGTAAGGCAAAGAACCTCCGGCAGAACCCACAGTGCATTCTCACCACGGGCCAGAACGGTCTCGACGGTCTCGATGTCGTGGTCGAAGGACAGGCCGTCGAGGTCGGCGATGCAGCGGAGCTCGAACAGGTCGCCAATGCCTACGAGTCGAAGTACGGGGTGCGCTTCACAGCCCCCGAGGGCACGTGGTTTGGTCTCAGCGACGCGATCCGCGCGGGTAAGGTGCTCCTCTATCGGGTCACGCCCACGACGATTCTCGGCTTCGGCAAGGGTGAGCAGTTCAGCCAGACGCGATGGCGCTTTGCTTGAGTGGGCGAGGACGAACTGCGACGTGCTGGCTCCAGTAATCCTGAGTCGCCTGCTCCTGCCTTGCAGGCATCGTGAGTGCCGGCCAGCCCCGACGCCACGCTTGCGCAATGGACGCGAGCAGCAGCTAAGGGCCTATCCCTATTGGGTGGTGGCCAGTCGGGCGCGGTGAGCGCGCTTGAGGGCGATCAGGCCGCTGGCGAGTTGTAGGAGGGCGAGGTGGTTCTCGTCCTTCTTGGACCAGCGGACGAGGATACCCCGGTTGCGGTTCAGCCACGAGTGGCACGCCTCGACGACCCAGCGGCGGGCCCGCCAGTCGGGGTTGCGTAGTTTGAGGTCGATCTCTTCGCCGCGCCGGCGGATGTGAGGGGTGAAGTCGCGCTCCTGGAGTAGATCGCGAACCTCTTGATTGTCGTACGCCTTGTCCAGGCAGAGCCCGTGGGGATCGTCCTTGGTCGGCGTGGGGCGCTCGATCGGAACGGAGTCCAGCGTTCCCTTCAGCAGGAGGTGGTCGTTGCGGTTCGCGCCGTCGTGGTCGATCCCGATCGGAATCCCGCACGCCTCGACGAGGAGCGAACGCTTCGCCCCCCCTTGGCTCTATCAGTGGGATTGGGGCCAGTCTTCGGCCCGCCCAGTGGCGCTTTGGTCATCGCCCCGTCGGCCGCCAGCCAAGACCAGTCGATCCCGATCTGCTCGTCATAGTCGAGCAGCCCCCGGCGCCAAATCTCCTGGAAGACCCCGGCCCGCTCCCACTCCTGGAAACGCCGGTGGGCAGTGGAGGAGTTGCACACCCCGGTCGTATCGAGCGCGTTCCACTGCATGCCGGTGCGCAACACGAGCAGGATCGCGTCCATCACCTGCCGCTTCGGTATCCCCCGCTTGTGAGTCCCCAGCGGATGCTCGGGCGCAGGCGGCAGCAACGGCTCGATCCGCTCCCACAACCAGTCCGGCATCCGCCAGCCATCGTCGCGATCGACCAAACCCATCTCCCACCTCCTATGTCCGATCAATAGATCGACTCAGGAGTTCGCCAAGACTGGTTCGAAATCCTCCCTATGGGGATAGGCCCTAAGCCCGACCGACTTCAGGCTGGAGCACGCCGCCGCGCACCGTGATGCTGATCGGCACCATCGCCCTGACGACTAGACCCTATGCCGTAGGTCGCCCTTTGGGTTGACCGCCGGGGTAGGCCGGACACTCCTCGCGGGGGTTTGTCTGGCCGGAGAATGGCTCCGGCTGACCCCAGAAAAATGAGGAGGTCCGGCCATGACCGGAATGGTGACTTATGCGGGGCTCGATGTCCATGCCCGCTCCACGCATGCTGCGGCGATTGACGTTTCGACGGGTGAGGTGCTGCGTGCGCGGTTCGGGCCGGGCGTCGGGGAGCCGGTCGCGTGGCTTTGGGTTTGCCCGGCCCGGTGCGTGCTTGCTATGAGGCCGGGCCGACTGGGTTTGGGCTCTATCGCGCTGCGAGCGCGGCCGGGGTGAGCGTGGAGGTGATCGCGCCGGGCAAGACGCCGAGGGGGCCCTCGGACCGGGTGAAGACCGACCGCAAGGACGCGGAGCTGCTCGCGCGGCTGCTGCTGGCCGGCTCGTTGACGAGTGTTGTGGTCCCGCCTGTCGAGGTCGAGGCCGCCCGCGAGCTGATGCGTGCCCACGATGCGTGCCGGCGTGATCTCATGACGGCTCGTCACCGGGTCTCGAAGATGCTGTTGCGCCACGGCCGGGTCTATCCCGAGTCCTCGACCTGGACCGTGGCTCACCGGCGCTGGCTCGCCCGTCAACAGTTCCAGGAGGCTGTCAGCGATCTGGTGTTCGCTGACCTGATCGCCTCCGTCGATGGCCTGACAGCGCGAAAGGCGGCGATCGCGGAGCGGCTCTCGCGCCTGGCAGAAGATGAGCAGTGGTGGCCGACCGTCGCGAGACTCCGCTGCTTCCGGGGCGTAGACACGCTGACGGCGTTCGCGGTTCACCTCGAGCTCGGCGGGGACTGGCAGCGCTTCGCGCGAGCGAACGCGCTGAGCGCGTGGCTCGGGCTGATCCCGTCCCTTCACCAGTCCGGCGAGTCATCGCACCAGGGGTCGATCACCAAGACGGGATCGGGCTTCGCTCGCCGGCTCTTGGTCGAGTCCGCCTGGCATTACGGGCGTCCCCCACGGATCGGGGTGACCCTCCAAAACCGTCAGCAAGGCCAGCCCGACCACGTCCTGCAGATCGCTAACCGCGCGCAGCACAGGCTGCACCATGTCTATCACCGCAGCGCGCCCGCGGCAAGCCACACAACGTGACCGTCGTCGCGTGCGCCCGCGAACTGGCGTGCTTCCTCTGGGCAGCAGCGACCGCCGACTGACCCTTACGGACAGCCCTACCGGTCGGGAGACCGGGGCGCCGGGCCAACAGCGGCCAGCACGCGCGATCGTTCTATGAGCAGCACCCCGAAAGGAGTGCCACGCTCGTTCCTAGACAGCGCACGCTGGCAGCACGAAACCGGGCCCTGGGGTACCCAACCCCCGCATCATCAGACTGGCAACGCCGACACCGAGCCCGGCGCCCCGCTCTCCCGACCACCCCAAAACCGCCCGCCACACGGACGCGATCAAACACGCCCACTTGACAAACGACCCGACATATCAGAACTACCAAAACAAGTTCCCAAGCACAAGGAAGCATGAAGCCATGGCCGACAAACAGATCAAGCAACCCGGACCGGACCACCCAATCACGATCGAGACATACCCAGCCGTCGCTGACATCATCGATCACGTCGCCGTCTACCCGGATCGCGTCGACGCGATCAACGAAGAAACTGCCGACTGATCCGGAGCGAGCAAACGGTGTGAGCGGCGCGGAGATGACTACTTGGTCCTGCCAGGCACTTGCGGCCCGTTAAGCAAGCAAACCGGCAACTGGTCCACGCCGACCCGACGACCGCCCGTACGAGGCCCCGAGTCTGTGGCGTGTCCACCCGACACTTCCGCGAAGCCCATAAGCAGACGTCTGGCTGCCCTCAGCCCCGCGCCCCGTCCTCGTCCTGACCGACAGCGTCGGGCTTGACCGTCGCGGCGCCTGCTTTCGGTGGAAGGGAGCACTCTCGCTTGGCGGTCGTCGTCGGGCACCCGGAGGCTTGGCACGTCCCCGTCGCTTGATTGAGTCGGTCCATCGTGCAGGATCAGGACCACCTGTACCATGACCGCAGGTCAACAACGTGGTCCCGCCGCTATGGCCCGGTGCTCCGTAGTTTGGCCGCACTGGTAGGCTGCGTCACTTGGCCAAGGCGTCGTGCTCCCATCAGGGGGAGTCGGGAGGTAGACGGTGAGTAAGCTGCCAGTACACAAATCGGCCTGTGGGATCGTCACGGCAGCTGCCGTGACGATCGTCGTGGCCGGGCTAACGTTTGCCTACGGGGCGCTGGCGGCGGGAGCGAACGGGGCGGGAGCGAACGGGAGCGCCGGACGTGCGTCTTCGGCGGCCGCGCCTGTGGCGTCAGTGGCCTCCGCGAGCGACACCGGGCTTGGGGGCTTCCAGCCGCTTACCCCGTGGCGCCAACCGTCTGTCGAACTTCCGCTTCCGCGTTTGCTCGCCTACCAGCAGCTCGCCGAAGCTGGGGTTGGTCAGGCTTCGCACTGGCGCCATGGCGCCTGGTACTGCGAATACCTCCGCTGCACCCATGGGCCCTACCCACTTGTCACTATTTGGGGTGAGGTGCCGTTATTCGAGACCGCTGACGCGCTCGAGATGGCCTCCCCCTCATCGGCGCACCAAGCGCTCGTAGACCGCTTCGCGCGTGCGAACGAACGCTACTGGGACGGTGCGCTTGGCGGCTACGCCCCTTACCCCGGAGACCGTGCAGGAAATGTTCAGGCGTTCTTCGATGACAACGGCTGGGAGGGGCTCGCGTTCTTCAACGCCTACAAGGCCACCCACGAGCGCCGTTGGCTCTTTGACGCCCAGCGCGCGTTTCACTTCATCGCCGCCCGCGGCTGGGACAAGGACGGCGGGGGAATGTGGTGGAATACCAGCCATCCCTACCACTCAGGACCCGCTCTCGCGTCCGACAGTCTTTTGGGCATTCTGCTCTACGGCGAAGACCACGAACGCTGGCAGCTGGAAGACGTGAAGATGTATGCCGACTGGGCAAACGCCAACGACAACCACGACGAACGCCAGTTCTACCTCGAGATGCCCAACCGACCGGAATCGGTGAACGACTACGTGCAGGCTCCCCTGATCTACGCGCAGTACCTACTGTGCCAGGACGGGGAGGGAGAAGGCTACTGCGTTCAGGCGGGGCGAGTGGCGGCCACGCTCGCCGAGCAGCACGTCGACGAGTATGGCTACGAATACAACTACGGGCCTGAGTACGACGCGATCTTTATGCAGTGGATGATGGCCTACGGGCAGGCAACGGGCGAGCCCTACTGGTTGACGCTCGCGGAGGTCAACGCGGCGGCTGCGGCCACGAATGCCGGCAAGGGGCACGGGCTCTGGCTCTCGAGTTGGTGGGGCGGGCCAATTGCTGACCCTGAAACGCACCCGAACATGCTGCGCACCACGGGTGCCACGACGAGCCTCTTCGCTTGGGTCGGGGTGTACTCGAGCGCCGGCTCGTAAGACCGGAAGATCGTAATCGCCCCGAGCTTTGAAGCGTGTGCTCCACGAGCGCGTGCAGAGCCAGCACATCCCCGGACTCCAAGCCGGTGAGCCTCACGCGCTCCATCCCTCGCTCACGGTGAAGATCCGGGGGATTGAGGACCATTCCGCCGCCAGCTCCGGCGAGCGCAGCTGAAACCACATGAGGAGTGTCGCGGGAGGACTCGTGCCACCGTCGACATGACCGATCTCGCTGCTGAACTCGGCATTCACTCGGGATCCCCACCGGCCGTACTCGACAGCCACTGAGGGGGGGTCCAGTCCCCCTCAGGGTCCGTGGTTTGCCCCACCTCGATCAGATGACCGTCGGGATCGCGGATGTAGCAGCGGATCTCGTAGGGGTGCTGCTTTGGCGGCGTCAGGAAATCAGCACCACGGGCGCTCCATTCGGCGTACACGGTCTCGATGTCCTTGACCCGGATATTGAGGAAGCTGCTGACCCGGTCCAGGGCGCGTGGCGTCTGGAGGGTGACCGCGGGCTTGTCGTCGGTCGGGCCTCCGCCCCGATTGATGACGATCCAGCTGTTGGCGAGCATGACGTTGGTCGGTTCGCCGGAACGGACCACCGTGCCGCCGAGCACGTCGGTGTAGAAGCGCCGAGAGCGCTCGACATCGTCCGAGACGATGAAGTGGGTCAAGACCAGCTCTTGGTCGGGGGTGCTCATGCTGACCTCCCTTGTGAATTGATTCCGTGCCTTATACCTCAGAGGCTTGGGGCTGTCCAGGTGACGCGCCAGGGCCGCGAAGCCATCAGGCACCACCGGTCAATGGCCGTGCGTCTGCAGGGCCGACTACGAGGTCGTGAAGGTCGCCGCCCACCTCGAGTCGACCGGACTGTTGGAGCCCGCCGGCCTTCGCCGGCTCGAAGCCGGCTGTTCGGATCAACCGCTCGACTTCCTCGCCAGCACGGTCCTCGTCGGTCGCGTAGAAGAGGACCGCCAGCTCCGGTGACCGTTTGCTAGAGGACTCGAAGATATCGGCCGACAGGGTGCCAAACGCCATCGCCAAGCGCGCCCCCGCCGGCAACCACCCAGCTACAACCTTGCCAGAGGATCGCCCTTTCGGCAGGAGACGCGAGACGTTACCTTGTGCGTCGATGCCGAGCGGGTTGCTCGGAACGACGACGAGCTTGTCGGTTAGCCGGTCGGTGATCTCGTCGATGACGCCCTTCAGCACGGCAAACCGTAGCGCGAGGACGACGGCATCGGCGCCCTGCAACGCGTCGCGGTTGTCGCCGGCAACGACCGCAGCTGTACCGATCTCTGCAGCCAGCATCTGTGCCGACTCCTTGTCGGCACTTGAGAGCCACAGGGTCTCGCCGCCTGAGGCCAGCAGGCGTGCGATGACCGATCCGAGCGTCCCGGTGCCGATGACCGCGGTCGTCATGACTCCTCGGCGGACGTACTCGATAGCCACTGAGCGGGCACCCAGTCCCCCTCTGGGTCCGTGGTTTGCCCCACCTCGATCAGATGACCGTCGGGATCGCGGATGTAGCAGCGGATCTCGTACCGGTGCTGCTTCGGCGGCGTCAGGAATTGGGCGCCCCTAGCGGTCCATTCGGCGTACACGGCCTCGATGTCTTTGACCCGGATATTGAGGAAACTGCTGACCCGGTCGGGATCGCGTGGCGTCTCTAGCGTGACCGCCGGCTTGTCGTCGGTCGGGCCTCCGCCGACATTGATGATGATCCAGCTGTTGGATAGTGCGACATAGGTTGGCTCTCCGGGGAAGACCACCCTGCCGCCGAGTACTTCGGTGTAAAAGCGGCGGGAACGCTCGACATCATCTGAAACGATGAAGTGGGCCAAGACCACCTGCTCGTCGATGTTGCTCATGCTGACCTCCGTTGTCGTAGTTGATTTGTCAGTGTCCTGCGCTTTGGCCGCCGTCGATGTGCAAGACCTCGCCCGTCACGAACGGCGCCGACTCGAGATATAGAACTCCGCGGACCACATCCTCGATCTCGCCGACCCGGCCGACGGGGTGCAACGCGCCCATCCCGGCGTAGGCGCTCTCGTCGTGCTGCCGCGTCTTGATGACGCCGAGGGAAACGGCGTTTACCCGCAGGCCGCGTGAGGCGTACTCGATCGCGAGCGATCTCGTGACCGCAACCAACCCCCCCTTGGTGAGGGCTTGCAGTGCGGCTGGCGTCGTGCTGTCCGCGTACTCGACCAGGGTCGTTGAGACATTGACGATGTGCCCGGCGCCACGATCGAGCATGTGTTTGATCGCTCGCGTTGTGATGTGAAAGAAGCCCGCGAGGTTGACGGCGATCAGGGCGTTGAAGTCCTCGAGGGTGTAGTCCGTGAAGGGCTTGCCGATGTAGATGCCAGCGTTGTTGATCAGGGTGTCGATCCGGCCAAAGCGCTTGACCGCCTCGTCCACGATGTGCTCGGCGGTGTCAGGGTCGGCGATGTCGCCTGGCACGGCCACGATCGCGGAGTCCGCAGAGGACTCGATGGATCGAGCGGTTGCGATCACGTCATATCCGCGCTCACGGTATGCCCTCGCGATACCCGCGCCGATGCCCTGCGAAGCGCCGGTGATGATCGCGACCTTCCCGTTGTCCTGCTCAGGCGGCGGGATCATTCGACGAGGTAAGTCTCGTAGATCACGTCTGTGGCCTGGCGTCCGCCGACGCCGATGAAGACGCCTTTGTTCAGCCAGTCGAGTTCGGGCGCGGCGGTCTCGATCTGGGTTGAGGTGCGGAAGGTATACTCGCTGGCATCGACGTCCTCGCCGCGCCCGAGACGTGCGAGCACCTCGGCGCTGCCGTGGCGGACGCTCCGAGATTGCACATAGAGCAGATCACCGCGGTCGGTTTGCAGCGTGTACCGGATGTCGCCGAGTGCGGTCCCGTCCGCCAAGAGCATCTGCCAGTCCGCGCTGGCGCCCGGGAGCAGCTTGCCGTTGATCTCGGGTCCGGTGAATGCTCCGCCGGTCAGGGGAACGATACGCCGGCGACCTCGCGCGGTGTCGCCAAGATCCAGTGGTCGTGAGAGGGTCGCCTCCAAGCGATAGACCTTGCGCAGGCGAGGATCTGGAAGTTCGTTGCTCATGGTCGCTCCTGTCAGGGCTTGCCCGTACCGCGGCTATGTGTCGAGCAAACAGTACGCCGCAGTGGGCCTGCCGTCTTCCTAGGTCAGGCTTCGAGATCTCGGACTTGACTTCCGCTCGGATGAGAGCAAGATGTCTGCGACCGACGGGAGCCACTCCGACGCCGGACAGGAGCGCTTCCTTGCCGATCAGGGCATCGATCTGCTGCGCGGCAGCGGGCGGCTCGCCGGCCGGGGGTCGTCGAGGTCGACGGCGTGCGGCACACCGCGGACCACGTCGTCCTCGCCAACGGCGCCAATCCGGTCGTGCCGCCCGTACCAGGCTTGCGCGAGCCGGCCGGCGCCCGAGTTCGCCGACGAGGTCGGGGTCCAGCTACCACCAGACATCGTCAGCAACCAGGACGTGATGAAGGAGCTAGGCGACGCGACCATTGCGCTCGGCCTGTTCATGCACGGCGCCCTCCTGCAATACATCAAGTCACGCCAACCCGGCACGATTCGTGCTGAGCCCTGACGCTCGAGGTGCGCAAACCGTAGGTGTGGCGACGTGCTGTTCGGCCCGTGCGTTTGGGTCTACATCGCGTGCGCGTTGGCTGGCTGCATCTGAAATGGCAGCTTTGCGTGGAGGATGGGTGCTGGCGGAGGGCGGATATGGGCACGAATCAGGGGGGTTTGGGCATACAAATGTGTCGTATGACCAAACGCGAGCGCCGGCCGTTGGCGATCCGCCCGCTCGGGCGCCGTCAGGTCCATTCGCAGGCTGCCGAGTCCCACGTCACCAGCGGATTCGCGTCGTCCTGGATGAGTGGGTCGACAAACCCAACGACATCGGCGATGAGATCGACCCACCGATCGGGTGGAGCCAGCGAGAAGGAGGCCCGCCGGCGCAGCGCGTGGTAGCTGCGCTGCCGGTCGGGCAGCTCGACGAGCGCCTCGGAGAGAGGGAGAATCGGATGCCGGCGGTGCTCGGCGACGGCCTGAAGGGTCGTGCGTAGAGCGGCAGCGTCAATCGCACGCAGACGGCTGAGGACCCATACGTCGGCAAAGTCCCGGTCGCGGGTGTTGAGCTCGCCGCGCTCCATCATCGTCGCGACCTTCTCGGCCAGGATACGCTCGATCGGGTAGGCGCGCAGCATGATACCCGCGCCGCCAAGGATCTCCGGGTAGCGAACCTCCTCCACCTCGCCCGAGGTGCTGCAGCTGACGATTGACTCGATCACCGTCAGTCGCGGTCAACTCATCACCGCCTCCAACGCGTCGGTCAATCGTCGCTCGCCCCCCAACTCTCGGGCGATGGCGACTAGCCGGCGAGGCTGGGCGTCCGAACGCCGCAGATAGCGGTTCAGCGCGTGCAGAGCGGTATCCCGCCCGACATGGTGAGCAAGCCGCATGGCATCGACAACCGCCCGCTCGGGCGAGTAGATCGACACGCCCTCTCCGGTCTCGGTCATCTCCTCGCGACGCTCCAAGTCAAACGTGGCCGCAGCGAAGACGTGCACCTCGGTCGCGGGGAAGTCGACGCGAGGACGATGCGCGCCGCGCGCGACCGCGACATGGACGACAGCTGGCAGCTCGTCGGTCAGATCCCAGTAAGCCAACGCAGAGTTCGAGCAAATGATGCCCCCGGGGATCCGTGCGCATACCGTTGCCAGCTCGGTGCTGGAGCTGATCGCCCCACCAGCCCGACGAAAGACCCCACGGCCCACGCGGAGAAGTTCCCCGCGAGCGCACAGGCGATACAGCTCATAGCGAGGAACGCCAGCTCGTTCGGCGTCGGCGACCCGGAATGGCCGGTCGCTGAACTGATGCAGCAAGTCTCGAGACTGATCGACGCTCATCTGCTACAAACCCTACACCAAAGATGTAGTGCTGTAAAGCTTTAGGTGCATTACGTGGAGCGGTATCAGCCCATCTCTTCTCAAGGAACAGCGTTTACCAGCGCGCTTCAGCACCGACGCGCGCCGGCGAGCTTGTAGGCGCGTAGTGAGCGCTGTACGTCTGTGATCGAGACCAGCCCCAGGGGTCGGCCGGCGGCGTCGATGACCACAGCACGCCCGAACCTGACGAACGCGGGCCGCTCAAGCAGTCCTGCCACGTCCTCTTGGGGGTGCACGATCAAGGCGGGGTCGCGGTCGGCTACCGCGCTGATCTCTGCCGGGGGACGCCGCCCGCGCATGCCCGCCTCGACCTGGGTTATGCTGACCAGCCCGATCGCGTGGCCCTGCTCGTCGGTGACGGGGAATGTGTTGTAACGGTAGGGGCGAAAGTATGCCTCGGCGGCGTGAGCGAGAGAGGAGTGCTCGGGGATGCTCACGGCTGGCGTGGACATCAGCTCACCGGCGGTCATACCCCAGTGACCAGGTGATCAACGCGACGATCGCCAGCCACCACGGGCTGACCCCGACGGGGATTCCGGCGATGCGCGCTATGCGAAGGCTGCGACCAGGCATTGCTCACACCGTAGATGCACCCAGCAGTCCCGGTCATCGGTGCTGACCCCGGTAGCCCTCCGTAGTCAGCACTGAGTGCTACGCGTGGGAGCAGCGGATACGGCGGTGCGACCGACGGGGCGAAGATGGCGCTCGGATCAAGAACAGACCGACCAAAGGTGGAACCCGAAATGAAGGCCCTCGTTTATCACGGTCCCGGCGAGCGCGGCTGGGACACGGTCGATGACCCGACGATCCTCGACCCAACCGACGCGATCGTGCGAATCGACACCTCCACGATCTGCGGCACCGACCTGCACATCCTCAAGGGAGACGTGCCCGAGACCACACCCGGCACGATCCTCGGCCACGAGGCCGTCGGCACCGTGCAGGAGGTCGGAGCGAGCGTGACCACGGTCGCCCCCGGCGACCGGGTGCTGCTGTCCTGCGTGAGCTCCTGCGGTCGCTGCCGCTTCTGCAAGGAGGGCCGCTACGGACAGTGCTTGGGCGGCGGCGGCTGGATCTTCGGGCACCTGATCAACGGGCTGCAGGCCGAATACGCGCGAGTCCCGTTCGCCGATAACTCTGTCTACAAGGTCCCCGCCCAGCTCAGCGACGAGCAGGTGCTGTTCCTGGCCGACATCCTGCCCACCTCCTTCGAGGTCGGGGTGCTCAACGGCATGGTCTCACCGGGCGATACGGTCGCGATCGTCGGCGCCGGCCCGATCGGCCTGGCGGCGATCCTCACCGCCAGGCTCTACACGCCTGGTCGCATCGTGGCGATCGATCTCGCCGACAGCCGCCTACAGAGCGCCACACGGTTCGGCGCGGACACCACAATCAACAATGGCGAAACGGATGCCGTCGCCCAGGTGATGGAGATGACCGACGGACTCGGCGCTGACGTGGCGTTCGAGGCGGTCGGGGTGCCGGACACGTTCGAGCTTGCCGCTGATTTGATCCGTCCCGGCGGGCGCGTTGCGAACATCGGCGTGCACGGCAAGGCGGCGAGCCTGCATCTGGAGAAGCTGTGGATCCGGGACGTCACGATCACGACGGGACTGGTCGACACCTACAGCATTCCTCAGCTGATGCGGCTGATCGCCAGTGGGCGCCTTGACCCGTCGCTGTTCGCTACACACCGCTTCGCGCTCGGCGACACGATGAGCGCCTACGACACGTTCGCCGACGCGGCGAACACAGGGGCGCTGAAGGTCGTCCTGCAGGGCGAGAACGGCGATCGGCAGACGTCCGCCGTTGAGCGGAGTAGCGTGGTCGTCGGATGAGCCAGCCCGCAGACAGCATCGGGGAAAAGTACGGATACCCTGGCTTGTGGGCCGGCTGTAGGCTGCCCGGTGAGATGCACGAGCCGAGGCGAGGGGGCTGGTCGTGATCCCCGCGAGCGTGTTGGGTGCGGTTTTCAACCTCAACCATCCAGCGCACACGGTGGACTGGCACTTCATCCACCTCTCGGTAGCGAACGTGGTGGTGATCGTGCTGATGCTGGTCGTGTTCGTCCTGGCGATCGTGCTTCCCTTCCCTGGGGCGGCGCGCAGACGCGGCGGGGCGTCGTGAGCGTCGCACCCCCTCCCTCCGGTGAGGGTGCTCCGGCGCACCCCGATACCTGGACGGTGCGCGTAAGGGAAGCGGCCGTCGAGGCGCTGCCTCCCGAGAAGCTGCTCCCCGACGGTCAGCCGACGTATGTCGCCTCTTGGATTTACGTGTTCGGGGTCGCCTCGATCGCGTCGTTGATCGTGATCATCGCCTCTGGCTGCATCCTTGCGCTGAAGGGTCCTGCCTGGTGGCACGACACAGGCGTCGGGCACTTCTTCAACAGCATCCATATGTGGAGCGTCGAGCTGTTCTTCTTCGTGATGGTCGTCCACCTGTGGGGCAAGTTCTGGATGGCCGCGTGGCGCGGCGGCCGTGCGCGCGTGTGGATGACCGGCGCGGTCACGTTCCTGGTAGCGGTGCCCTGCGCTCTAACCGGCTACGTCTCCCAGCAGAACTTCGACGCGCAATGGATCTCCACCCAGGCCAAGGACGCGATGAACTCGGTCGGCGTCGGCGCGTTCTTCAACCTCACCAACTTCGGGCAGATGTACAGCTACCACGTGCTACTGCTGCCCGTAGCGGTGATCGCGCTCGTCAGCGCCCACGTGCTGCTCGTGCGTCGCCACGGCGTCGTGCCACCGTTCGAGCTGGAGAAGCGCAGGCCCGCGCTCGCTGCGAGCGGGAGCGGCAAAGCCGACAGCTCTCCCGAACCGTCGAGCGGAGTGCACACGTGAGCCTCCTGCGTCCCAAGGACGACACCCAACCCTGGAAAGGCGGCTACGCGCCGTATGACCTGATCAAGGAGCTGTGCATCGCCGTCGGCGTGATCGGCCTGCTGGCGCTGCTGCTTACCGTCCTGTTCTCCTCCCCCGATGACAAGCCGAGCACAATCGCGCAGTGGTCGCGCGAACAGCCAGTGAACTTCATCGCCACCGCGGCGAAGGAGCTCGACGGCACAAGCACCACCGCCGAATACGGCCCCCCGTACAACCACAACAGTGGAAGCGTGCAGCACTTCCTGTTCCTTCACCCGCAGCGCTGGCTCGGCGTCAGCCACCCCATCAACACCGCTAACGATTACGTCATTGATCCGCTGAAGACGATCCCAAGCGACCCGGCCCTGGCAAGCGCCGTCGCCGAATATCAGGCCGCGCCCGAAAAGACCAAAAAGGAATGGGGCGAAGCCTACGCAAAGCCACTCGAAGAATATGAAAAGGCCATCGAAGAAAAGAAGGCACCGCCCAAAACAGTCGCGCTCGACCCGAGCACCGGCACCGTGACGGTGCAGGCGAACGGCACAGGCCCCGTGCCAACGATGATGGCCGGACTACTCGGCCTGGCCAAGAGCGGCGGCCTCGACGGAAGCCTGCTGACAAGTAACCAGTTCTTCCAGACCGACTACACCAAGCCGCTGCTGTTCATGGCCGACGGCGGCCTGCTCGCCGAACGCGCAGAAGCTCAGCACCTGCTTGGTGAGCAGTGGGGCATGATGAACGAGACCGGCAGCTACCCCGGCCAGGCATGGCTGTGGCTGTATACGCTGTGGTATCAGGTGGAACCTATGAAGTCCTCGCCTAGCGGAGACCTCCAGGTGATGCTCATCATGGGCCTGCTCAGCCTCGCGTTTGTGTGCATCCCCTTCCTACCGGGCGTCCGCAGCCTGCCCCGCAAGATCCCGATCTACAAGCTGATCTGGCGCGAGCACTACCGCTCCCAGCAGCGTGTGTAGATCAGCTGCTTGGCTCGCGCTCGGTGCTGATCAGCCCACGGTCGATCGCGTAGGCGACGAGCTCCGCGCGGCTTGAGATCCTGAGCTTTTGCTGGATGTGCGAGCGGTGAGTCTCCACCGTTCGCACCGACAGGTAGAGCTGTTCGCCGATCTCGGTGTTGGTGTGCCCGAGCGCGATCCGGCTTAGCACCTCGACCTCGCGCGGGGAGAGATCGTCCGGGGGGCCGGGAGGCGGCTCTGAGGCCATGCGGGCGCCAAGCCTGGGGTTCAGATAGCTCTCGCCGACGGCAGCGCGCCTGACGGCCTCGACGAGCTCCGCGTGTGCGGCCTCCTTGAGCACGTAGCCGACCGCTCCGGCGCTGAGCGCCTCGCGGGCGAACGCCGGCTCCTTCTGCATCGTCAGCACGACGATCTGCGTGTCGGGGGACTCCTCACGGATCGTCGGGATCGCCTCAAGGCTCGATCCGCCGGGCATGTTCAGGTCGAGCACGAGCACCCTGGCGTGGTGGCCGCGCACGTAGCGTCGGGCGCCTTCGGTGTCGCTGGCCTCGGCGACAACCTCGAAGTCGGGCTGGCTGTCGAGCAGCATCCGCAGGCCGGTACGCACCACCTCGTGGTCGTCTGCGAGGACGATGCGGATCGTCTCCGCAGGCTGGGGCTGCGCGCTGCCGTCCTCGCCCGTCGACACGGCGTACTGGTCGCTCATAGCCCGTCACGATACCGGCTGAACCCCCCTCTGGGTTCGGGCGGGCCGCCGAAGTAGCCGCCCGTCGCAGAACGCCCTCAGAGCGCTCTACGGAGCGGGGGACGTCTGCGTGCTCGCCACGGTGGGCGACCACGTAGAAAGGCGCAATCGGGAGCGCGCTCAGCCCTGATGGTGGACGCGCGAGCCGAATCTATCTTCCTTCCAAGTCAAGCACCGCTCAACAGGAGGAATCCCATCATGGCAACTGCCGCTTCAACGCATTCAGTCCCGGCCCGCTCTCGTGACGAGACGATCACGCATATCGCCGACCGCGTGAGCTACTGGCTGATCAGCGCGGGGATCTACTTCACGTTCGGTCTGCTGTTCTACTACTCCGCCAAGGAGAAGCTGATCGACACCAGCGGCACGATGCCGGCCGGGCTGGCCAAGACGTTTCACGGCACGTTCGTCGCGTCGTTCCCCGGTACGAACACCTCCTGGGTGCTGATCGGCATCCTCGAGGCGCTCGTGTTCCTCACGATCGCGGCCAGCGTCCTGATGGGCGAGTTCCTACCGACACGTCGCAAGCCGATCCTGCTCAGCGGCCTCGGCCTCGCGATGTTCACGTTCGCGATGATCGCGTGGGGGGAGAACATCACCGCCGGCTTCGCTACGGTTGCCGAGCTGTTCCAGTACCTCGTCGGGACCGCCGTGCTGATCATCCTAGTGCTGCTGATGCCGCCGTACCGCAAGACCGCTTGGCTGTCCAGCTTGACCCAGCGCGGCGAGTAGTGCTCTAGCTTGTGCGCTAGGGAGCCATCCGGCGATGGCGCTGGAGGGGAGGATGACAAGCCTCCCCTCCGGTCGTCTGCCGGGAGCGCTATCTATCTCCGAGTGTGACTTGACACTGTGAGAGTTACAGCGACGGTGTAGACCTTCAGGATTTCTCCTCCTCAGCAATCGCTTCGAGCAGCGCCCGCGCAAACGGTCTTGGTTGAAAGTCGAACAGCGCCATTCCCGACGGGTCGGTGACGGTCGTGTCGGTGGAGAGCCCCTCGATCAAGGGTCTCGCGACACCCGCGTCAACAGGTGTGATGAGCCCGATCCAGTGCGAGGAGAGCCACGGCGTCAGCAGCGGCACCGGGATACGCGGACGGCGGCGCAGCCCCAATGCGTCAGCCATCTGATCGAGCATCTCACCGTATGTGAGTATCTCTGCCGATCCGATCTGGATCTCGCGTGAACGCGTCTGCGCAATCCGAGGCGCCTCGATGAGATAGCGCAACACGTCACCGATAGCGATCGCCTGGGTGGGTGTGGACAGCCACGAGGGTGCAAGCATCACCGGCAGGCGCTCGACCAGCGAGCGGAGCGTGCGGTAGCTCTCCGAGCCGGCGCCAACCACCATGCCGGCGCGAAACCAGCTCAGCGACGGCCCCTCATCGCGCAGGATCTCTCCGACGCGCAGACGCGAGCGCAGATGCTTGGACGCGGGATGATCGCCCAGGCCACCGAGATAGACGACCCGCTCGATACCCGTAGCGAGCGCGAAGCGGGCGAAGTTGGAGGCCGCGATAGCGTCACGCTGCTCGTAGTCGGAGCCGCCCCCGCGACCCATCGAGTGGACGAGATAGTAGGCCGTCGTATACCCCTCGCCGATCGCGTCAAGGGAGCCCGGGTCGAGCAGGTCGGCGCGATGCACCGTGACCGCTGGGTCGAAACTGACCCGGCGCGGATCGCGAGCGACGCATCCAACCGGCTCGCCGAGCGCGTGAAGCTCTCCCACCAGTCGGCTGCCCACGTAACCGGAGGCTCCAGTGACGAGCGCGCGAACCATACAGAACGAATCAGCATACGCCGTTGAGGCGCAAACAGCTGCGCTTGCTAGGGTCTCAGCCTACTCGCCAGCGCCACCAAGCAAGCACCCTAATTGCGTCGAGCATGGTCAATCTTCTCGCGGACTTCGGTCGCTGCGGCGAGCAGCTGCGTGATCACGCCGTCGGCCAACGTGAGCGACAGCGGAATGACCTCGTGATCGATGAGCCCAGCGTCGTCCGTAGGCGGGGCGAAGCCGTGAAGGTTGAGGGCCTTGTGAAGATGTTCGTAGAGCCAGGTCCGCGAGACCCGAAGGCGGGTAGCTACCTCTGCGGGCTTGAGCAGGTCGATCCCAGATGGTCCGTCGCTGTTCATGTGGGGTACTGACCCCCAAGACGCTCATCCGGCCAACGAGTTTGTCTGGGAGCGACTTCCCTCAGCGCTGACAGGCATCTGAGGATTGACTGAGCAGTTGCTGTGTGCTGTTGAGCGTCGGCGCGCGGGCTGGCCCTACCCGCGTAGTTTCGCCCGCCATCACCAGGGGGCAGCAACGGATGCGCCACGCTACGCAGGCCGCGAGACGCTCGATCGCACACGGGCGGAAGTCGCGGTCGAGGTCGCCGATCATCTTCACGATCGCGGCCTGGGAACGATCTTTATCGAGCGGCTCGCGGCAGTCGCCGGGCATAACGCACTTCGTGGCCGACGTGCTGCCCGACGATGCTGGACGTGTTCTGCGCAGCTCAGAGATGTTTCGGCGAGTTTCAGCGCAGGAGGCGCAGAGTATTCACTCGACGGGTGCGCTCTCGGTTGGGTGTCTCGGGCAGGGGCAAAGGCCCCCTATCGCGCCAGGGCAGTCGGGGTAGCCTGCGAGTTGGCCGGTGAGTCATGCTATCGCTGAGCGCGGGCGGACATTGCTCGGGATCGAGGTCGAAGAACTCCACTTGCTCGGAGGCCCCAGTTAATGTGAATACCATGTCGACTTGGGTGGGGCCGCGCGCGACGATCAGCCCACGGGCGGCCTTCCTGGCAATGATGCCAGCGTCGATGATGACGTGCGCGCCAGCAGTGTCCATGAAGGTCAACTCACGCAGGTCGAGCACGACCAAGGTCGAGCGGGCTTGAGTTTCGCGCAGCGTCCGCGCGAGCTCTGCGGATGCCGCAAGATCCAGTTCGCCGGCCAGATCAACCCAGATTGAGCCGTAGCGCCCTGTCCTCCAGACGCAGACGAAGGATGGCGGCGAATCCATTCGCGCCGTCACCGCATTGGTGGAAGATAACGCCCGCAGCATGTTACCCCCCGCCTGCGCATAGACTAGCACATTTTAGGGAAGATTCCAATGAACCGGCAAGTCCCTGAAAAGCGCACAATTTAATAGTGCTTTGTTAGGTTCGCTCGTCTTGTTTGGTGAGTGGGAGCGGTAGCCGGGCGAGATCGACTAGCTGTTGACAGGTTTGGCAGCGGCCGGTCCAGCACTTGAAGATCGGCTGCAATAGCAGCACGGTCTTGGGGAGTGTCAGGCCGGCCGTGGGTGAAAAGGGTGAAGCCGCTCGAGCGTGAGGAACCCGTGGGCGGCGGTCACCAGCGCTGTGTGGTGGTACCAGCCGAGGTATGAGCGGCCCTCGTAGTGGTCGAGTCCGAGCTCGCCCTTGAGTTGTTTGTAGTCGAGCTCCATCTTCCAGCGCATGTGTGCCAGCCGAGCGAGCCGCTCGGGCTCGGTGTCGGCGGGCAGGTTTGAGATCCAATAGTCGGTCGGCCCGTCGTGCTCCTCGGGCCACTCGGCGATCAGCCACTCCTCCCGCGGAGGCACCTCAGAGTCCTCGCGCCACCCGGTCCAGCGCTGATCATCGCGCCAGCCGTGTGCGGCGTGAACGCGCGCGAAGACGAACCTGGAGGTGACCGGCTCTCCCTCGGAGTCGTTACGGAAGGTGACCATTTGAGCGGCATCTGTTCCGAGCCGGCTGATCAACTCACCGATCGGCTCAGGCTTGCGGTCTGGCCGCGGTCTGACCGGGCCGCGCGTCGCCGTGGGCTTCTTGGGAGGCACCGCGAACACGGTCCCTTGCGCGAACACCCTGGTGGTTGGCCCGACCGACAATACGTACTCACACCCGGCCTGATCGAGACGGTCCCGCAGCCAGGTGTTCTCCCCGTAGGCATGATCGCCGAGCACCGGCGCCTTCGGAACATCCCAGCCAGCCGCTTGCTCGAGCAGCTCTACCCCGAGCTCAGGCTTGGTGTTGAAGGCGACCTCATCCGGGATCTTCGCCTTGCGCCGCCGTTCCGGATCGGCACACCAGTCCTCCGGCAGATACAGCGCCCACCCCAGCGGCACCGTCCCTCGCGCTCCGACGGCGTGCACCGACACCCCGATCTGACAGTTACCCGTCTTCCCCAATGTCCCCGAGTACTGGCGCTTGACACCCGGCGAGTCCTTGCCGTCCTTCGGAAACCCAGTGTCATCCAGCACCCACGCCTCAACGTCGACCTCGCACGCCACCCGCTCAGCCACCGCCTTGACCACCAGCGCCGGATCCCACGGACTGTCGGCCACAAACTGCTGCAACGACTGATAGTCAGCGTCACCACCCAGCCGCTCGACCATCGGCTCAAGCGACTTACGAGGACCCTGCTCCAAGAGCCCCCGCAGATACAAGGAGCCGTTGACCCGCTGCACCGGCCGGTTCATCGCCTCCGCGAGCACCTCGCCAGCGAACACCTCCAGCCGCTTCTTCACCACGATCGGAGCATCCGCATCCACCGTCATCACAGCCATGATGCCTCCTCGCGTCGATAACCACGAACACACGAGGATTCGCCACCACCAAGCCGAACCCCTACCCCAAACCTAACAAAGCACTATTAAGAGAATAGACCGAGCGGCCCTTGATCGTGGGCTGCGCTAGGAGGAGCGCCGGTAGCGGTAGCCGAAGCCGCGCACCGTCTCGATCGGCGTCGACTCCGGCGCCGCGGGGTCAAGCTTGCGGCGCAGGTAACCCACATACAGCTTCACCTGCTCGGGCGACACCCCAAGCGAGTCGCCCCACACGAGCTCCAGCAGCTGGTCGCGGCTGAGCACCTGGTTGGGGTTGCGCACGAACGTCGCGAGCAGCTTGAACTCCAGCGGCGTCAGCCGCACCTCCTGGTCGGAGTAGGAGACCGCGCGTTGCGCATAGTCGATCCTCACGAGCGAGTCGGCGTAGGTCTGCTGCTCCTCGGCACGGCTGCCCGAGCGGCGCAGCAGCGCCTGCACGCGCGCGATGAGCTCCTGGTGGCCGAAGGGCTTGACCACGTAGTCGTCGGCTCCGCCCTGCAGGCCGCGCACGCGCTCGAGCTCGGTCTCGCGCGCGGTCAGCATCAGCACCGGCACGTCTGAGAGGTCGCGGATGCGCTCGAGCGTCGCCCACCCATCCAGCTCGGGCATCGCGACGTCCAGGATCACGAGATCCGGTGAGGCTGCGTAGA
This sequence comes from uncultured Solirubrobacterales bacterium, assembly GCA_963701215.1. Classification (GTDB taxonomy): domain Bacteria; phylum Actinomycetota; class Thermoleophilia; order Solirubrobacterales; family Solirubrobacteraceae; genus Palsa-744. The sequence goes on along the minus strand of OY969580.1, from coordinate 300,160 downwards.
GGTCGCGCAGCCCCGCGCGACCGTCGGCTGCCTCACGCACCTCGTGTCCGGAGCGCTCCAGCATGCCGCGCAGCAGATCCCGCGTGATGGGATCGTCGTCCACCACCAGGATCCGGGTGCGGCTCATACGCTCCTCATACCATCTGGCCCCCCGGAATCCAGCGTGCCCGGCCGATCATCGACACATGGCACGAATACTTATCAGCGAGCCCCACGATGGCGTCAGGCGACTGCTGGAGCGCATGGTCATTCGTCTCGGCCACGAGCCGATGCTCGTCAGGGTTCCGGCTCCCCAGCAGTTGCAGAGCGCGGATGTCTTGGTGGTCGAGCCCGCGGCACCGACCGGCGCCGTGCTCGCGCAGGCTGCTTGCATCGTCGACCCATCGCTGCCGCTCATCTGCGCCAGCGTCACCGCGTCACCGCCTGAGCTCGCCGAACTCGGTGTCGTGTTCGCCGCCGCCCTGGTCAAGCCGTTCACGGCTGAGCAGCTCGGCGTCGCGATCGAGGAGGCGTTGTGCGCTCAGCGCCCCCACCACGGGGACCGCGCTGCGTAGTCGGCGAACCGGCTGAGCGCAACTGTGGGCTGCAGGGCTCAGTCGGCATAAGCCTGGCGGATGGTGTCAATCTCAGCCTGTGCGAGGAAGAACGCATCGAGCAGCTCCGGGTCGAAGTGCCGGCCGCGCTCGTCCTGCATCATCTTGATCGCCGACTGGACGGGCAGCGCGGAGCGATAGACCCGGTCGCTTGTCAGCGCGTCGAAGACGTCGGCTATCGCGGCGATGCGGCCCTCAGGCGGGATGTCCTCGCCAGCAAGCCCGCTGGGATAGCCGCTCCCGTCCCAGCGCTCGTGGTGGGTGCGGGCGATCAGCGCGCCGAGCTGCACAACCTCCGCGGCCGAGCCGGCGAGCATCTGAAACCCGGTCTCGGTGTGGTCCTTGATGACCTCGAACTCCTCCGGGGTGAGCTTGCCTTGCTTGAGCAGGATGCTGTCGGGGACTGCGACCTTGCCGATGTCATGCAGCTGGCTTGCAAGGCGCACAAGCTGGCAGCGCTGCTCGGGGAACCCTATCTGTCGCGCCAGGATCTCGCAGTAGGAGCTCATGCGATTCAGGTGGTGCCCGGTCTCCTCGTCGCGGAACTCGACCAAGCGAGCCAGCCGGAAGATCGTTTCGGCCTGGGAGGCCCACACCTTGGTCTCAGAGAGCGCGAGGTCCTGGAGCGCTTCCCCCAGCGTGTCGCTACGCTCCCGCACCGTGGCTCGCAGACGCTGCACGAGACGACGGTTCTCCGCATCTGTGCGCCAGCGGTGCAGGGCGTTGGCGACGTTGATGAGTAGCTCCCCCGATCCGACGGGCTTGACCAGGTAACCGTAGGCGCCGAGCTCGATCGCCGTCATCGCCAACTTCATGCTGTCCTCGCCGGTGACCATCAGGACTGCCACCTCGGGATGCTCGTGGCGGATGTGCGCGAGCAGTTCCATGCCGGACTCGCCCGGCATGTTCACGTCCAGCAGCGCGAGCCGGTATGAGTTCTGCCGCAAGCGCTCACGCACGGCGCTCGCGTCGCACGTGCCATCACAGGAGTAGCCCTGCTCGCGCAGGACCCGTTCCTCCCAACGCCGCAGCGCCTCATCGTCGTCGACTACCAGCAGCTCCGACATCCGCCATCACCCCGCGCGCTCGATGATCTGGGCGATCTTTGCGAGCAACCCGGGTCCAGAAAAGGGCTTCTCGATGAGCGTCATACCGGCGTCCAGGTGCCCCCCGGAGTCAAGGATCGGCTGGGCAAAGCCCGACATCAACAGCACCCGCACCGAGGGTCGCTGCTCGAGCAGCGCTCTCGCCATCTGGGGTCCGGGCATCTGCGGCATGACCACGTCGCTGAGCAGCAGATCGATCTGGCCCTTGTGCATGTCGGCCACCCGGAGCGCTTCGGGACCGCTCTCCGCCACGATCACGTGGTAGCCGGCTCCGGCCAGTATGCGGCGGGTGACCTCGCGCAACGCCTGCTCGTCCTCGACCAGCAGGATCGTCTCTTCGCCTCGCCGCACCGGGGAGTCTCCCGTCGGCTCGACGGAAGCGGTGAGCTGGTCGGTGGCCGGCAGCAGCACCGTGAAGGTAGTGCCGACATCGGGCTCGGAATAGATCTGTGAGCGTCCGCCGGCCTGCTGAATAATCCCGTACACGGTCGCAAGCCCCAGGCCGGTCCCCTGACCCGGCGGCTTGGTCGTGAAGAACGGATCGAAGGCCCGCCGCACAGTCTCGGGGGACATACCCACGCCGCTGTCGCTGACGCGCAGGCGCACATAGGAGCCGGACGAGAGCTCGGGTCGCGACGCGGCGTACGCCGCGTCGATATCCATGTTGGCGGTGTCGATTCTTAGCTCGCCGCCACCGGGCATGGAATCGCGTGCATTCACCGCGAGGTTGACCAGGATCTGCTCCAGCTGCCCTGGGTCGATCAGCACCGGGCGTAGGTCGGCGGCCAGCGAGCTGCGCAGCTCGACGTGCTCCCCAAGTGTGCGGCGCAGCAGCTGCTCGACGTCGCTGACGATGTCGTTGACGTCGACGACCTCGGGCTGGACGATCTCACGGCGGGCAAACGCGAGCAGCTGGTGAGTCAGATGCGAGGCCCGCTCACCCGCAAGGCGGATCTGCTCGACGTCCTCGCGCGTGCTACGCCAGCGCGTATCGCCATCGATGCCGGAGGCGGCGTCGAGATCATTTGCGATGAACGCCGCGTAGTTGATGATCACTGCCAAGAGGTTGTTGAAGTCGTGCGCTATACCACCCGCCAGCTGTCCGAGGCTCTCAAGGCGCTGAGCCTGATGCAACTGGTTCTGAAGCCGCTCCCGCTCCGCCTCCGCCTGGAACCGTTCGCGGTCACGAGCCGCAACCACCCGCTCGCTCACATCGCGGATCGCAGCGATCCCAAGAGTTCCCTCATCGGTCTGGATGCTGGACAAGCTGATCTCCGCCGGGAACTCGCTGCCATCCCGTCGACACCCGAACAGCTCCAGGCCGGCGCCCATCGGCCGCGTACCCGGGTCGGCGAAGTAGCCCGCCCGGTGAGAGCGATGCGCCTCGCGGAAGCGCTCGGGCACCAGCATCTCCACCGACTGCCCCAGCAGCTCCTTGCGCGCATACCCAAACAGCACCTCTACCTGCGCATTGGCCAGCACGATCAGACCCTCACGGCCGATCCCCACGATCGCATCAGGCGCGAGCTCCAACAGCGCCATCTGGGACTCCAAACGTGCAGTGATGTCCCGGTTGACCTCCAGCAGTCCCGCAAGTACTCCTGCCTTGTCGTACCGAGCCGCCCAGCGGCTCTCGACCACCAGCCGGCGGCCGTCCTTTGTGTGCTGCACCAGGTCGCCTTCCCAGTTTCCCGTCTCGGTGACGAGCCGCTCGATCTCCTCGAGCGGGATCGGGTACTCCGTGCACAGCAGATCACGCGGAGTTACACCAAGTGCTTCCGCAGGCGAGAAGCCATAAGTGCTCTGTGCGCCGCGGTTCCAGAAGGTGATCCGACGATCGACATCGCACGCAAAGATCGCGTCGGAGGCCAGGTCGAGCAACGCTATATGCGCTGCAAGCTCCCGCGACCGGGCTGTGGGCTCGGACTCAGCAGCGGTATGGCGGCGCTCCCTTTGGCCTCTAATCTTCAGGCCGGAGTTCCACATCCCGGGCCTTTTCCACGTTGATAGCGTATCACCTGGAGGTGCTACATACGGTCAGCTAGCCATATTTTCTTTTCTCGAATTAGTGAAATAATCATAGATCCATCCAGCGAGCGACAGCACCGCCCCCTCATCTAGAGGTCGGCCACTGTCGAAGACTGACTCGAGCGCTGTGTTCTTCCCACCCGACACCTCCCCCGCCGAGACGCCGGGTTCCGCACCGGCCCGCAAGATCCTCGTGATCGACGATATGGCGCTCATCCGCGAGGCCGCAAAGATCGCGCTGGGCGCGATCGGCGGGTGGCGGGTGATAACGGCGGACTCTGGGGAGGAGGGGATCGAGCGAGCTCTATCAGAGCGGTTCGACGCGATCCTGCTCGACGTGGTGATGCCTGGCATGGACGGCATCACCGTCGCCGCGCACCTGCATGCGCTTCCCGCGACGGGCCCGGTCCCGATCGTCCTGCTGACGGCGTACAGCCGACTCGAGCAAAGCGAGCGTCTGCGGCATCTCCCGGTCGCCGGCGTCATCGCAAAGCCATTCGACGTCTCCGGTCTCACCCGGCAACTGGCCGAGCTCCTGGGCTGGTCGACGTGAGCGGCGACCCTGAGTGTGGCCCGGGGTCGCACTTACGACCCGAGACAGCAGGCGTGGCGCCGGACCTCACTGCCACGGCGTCGCCCACGGACGCTCTGCGCGCGGTCTGGCGCAAGCATCGCGCAGGAGTTCTCAAGCGCGTGGAGCTGATCGAGCGTGCCCTGCGGGCCCTGACGGTTGCCGAGCTCGATGAGCAATTGCGCGTCGAGGCTCAGCACGCCGCGCACTCACTGATCGGGTCGACCGGGACGCTCGGCTTCCTCGGCGCCTCGGAGGCAGCACGCGAGCTCGAACGCGAGCTCGCCGACCCTAGCCCAGCGCGCACGCCGGTAATGTCGAGACTCATCGCCGCGATATATCGCGATCTTGAGGGGGAGGCGCTCGAATCCCGCGGCGCGCAGCGCAGCGAGCCCACATGCGGGGAGGTGAGCGTCCTGGTGGTGGATGACGACCATGAGCTGTGTGAGCGCATCGCCGCGGAGGCTGTCTCGCGAGAGATCAGCTGCGAGGCGGCCGCCAGCCCGCTGGAGGCGCGGACTCTGTGCGCCAAGCATCCCCCAACGATCGTGCTGCTCGACCTGACTTTCCCGCCTGACGGCATGACGGAGGCCTATGCGCTGCTGTCGCAGCTGAGCGCAGCGACGCCGCCGACCCCCGTGCTCGTGTTGACCGGCACCGCCGCCTTCACAGATCGCGTCGAGGCAGCGCGGCGCGGCAGTCGGGCGTTCCTGCCAAAGTCGCTGTTGCCCGCTGAGATCCTGAATGCGGTGGAGCAATTCCTGGCGCGCGATCGCCTCGCGGCCACACGGGTGCTCGTCGTCGACGACGACCCCGCCGTGCTCGACGCTATGCGCGCGCTCCTGCAACCGCACGATCTCGAAGTGTCGGTCCTCGCCGATCCGCTGCGCTTCTGGGAGACACTGGAGCGGGTTGCACCCGAGCTGCTGATCCTCGATGTAGACATGCCGAGCATCAACGGCCCCGAGCTGTGCCGCACCGTGCGCAACGACCCTCGCTGGAGCGGCCTCGCCGTGATCTTCGCCACCGCCCGCACCGACGCTGCCACTGTCGAGGAAGTATTCGACGCAGGCGCGGACGACTACATCGCCAAGCCGATCATCGGCCCCGAGCTCGTCAGTCGAGTCGCCAATCGTTTGGAGCGCATCCGCCTCTATCGCGCCCAGGCGGAGACGGACTATCTCACGGGCTTGGCCAACCGATCGAAGTCAGACGAGGGTCTGGCGCAGCTTGCCGCGCTCGCAGAGCGCTTCACAGAGCCCCTATCGGTGGCGATGCTCGACCTCGACCGCTTCAAGCTCGTCAACGATCGCTACGGCCACGCCGTCGGTGACAGCGTGCTGCGAGGACTCGGGGAGCACCTGCGCCGCGACTTTCGCGGCAACGACGTCGTCGGACGCTGGGGCGGTGAGGAGTTCATCGTCGGCATGTACGGCATGACGCGCCAGAACGGAGTGAAGCGTCTCACCGAGACCCTCGAGCGGTTCGGCGAAGAGGAGTTCACAGGCAGCCAGGGGGTACTGCGGGCGAGCTTCAGCGCAGGCGTCGCCGAGTACCCACTCGACGGGTGCGATCTCAAAACCGTGCTGCGCGCGGCCGACGAAGCTCTCTACCGCGCCAAGGCAGCCGGGCGAGTGCGCGTGATGGAGGCCAGGAAAAGCAACGAGCTTGGCCGACCCGTGGCGCAGTAGCGCTCGGCCGGCGTTGGGGCTTGACCAGGCAGGCCACCGCCCGCCCGCGCCGGATGGGCAGCGCGGCACATTGGTAGTAAACCAAATAGTTGAGTGCTAGATATAATTTTGACTTGTGGTACTTCTCGGGAACAATGCTACTCTTCCTCTGAGGTCAGCAGTTGCGAGATGCAGACGACAAACCGAAGGGCGTAAATCCGCGAGAGGATAGGCTCACGGCCTACGGGCAACGGGGCAACGTCGAGGACTCGGTTGTGCTTGCCTTGGATCAGACGGCCTCTGATCACGACCAAACATCGTCAGATCACGACCAGACGGCCTCCGACCAAGACCAAACATCCTCCGACCAAGACCAGACATCCTCGGACTACGACCAGACGGCCTCCAACGAGGATCAAACCGCCAGCGATCAAGAATCGGTCGACGGGGCTGATCAACGAGCTCGCGACCTGGGCAGCGTGCATCGTCGACATGCAGCCAATATCCGAGACAAGCAGGCTCGCGATCGTGAGCGAACCGCGGTGTCGCGCGAGATCACCGCAGACAAACGTGATCAGACGGCATCGGCACGCGACCAGACGGCCGATGCGCGGGACGCCAACGCCAAAACGCGTGGCCACTCGGTTCAGTCACCTGGATCAGCAAGACACGAGGATCAGGCCCTCAGGGCAGCGCACGACCGCCAGCAAGCGGCGGCCGACCGCGCCAGGGCGGCGAATGATCGCAGCAGCGCAGCCGAAGAACGCGCCCATTCTGCCCACGACCGCGCCGTGGCGGCGCAGGATCGCGCTCAGGCCGCGTTGGACCGCGAAGAGTCTGAGACCGATGAGCTGACCCACGTCCGGCGGCGGGGTCCCGGCATGAAGCAGCTCCAGCAAGAGGTAGATCGAGCGCGGCGCACCTCCGCCGAGCTGGTCGTCACCTTCATCGATGTCAACGGCCTAAAGGCAGTCAACGACACCGAGGGTCACCTGGCCGGAGATTCACTGCTCATTGCTGTCGCCGACTCCCTGCGGAAATGCATGCGCTCCTACGACCTGGTCATGCGCTACGGTGGCGATGAGTTTGTGTGTGCGCTGCCAAATGCCGATGCCAACGGTGTCCGCCAACGCTTCGCCGGTGTGTCTGCCGCCTTGGCGGAGAGTCCCAGCAAGGGCTCGATCACCGTCGGCTTCGCGGAGCTCGGCGACAACGACACGGCCGAGGATCTCATCCGCCGTGCCGACGCCGACCTGCTGGCTCGCCGGGAGTATCGCTGAACACGGCTTGTCGACAGTCGAGCCAACGCGTTCTCAAAACGGGAAAACGCCAGCCCTCGAGGCGCTCACGTTCGGAAGTGCCGAGCGGAACGCCTGTGTCCCAGGCATCTTGGGCCAGTGGGTACTCAGTCGGAATAGGCATGTCGGATGGCTTCGATCTCTCCCAACGCGAGGAAGAATGCATCGAGCAACTCCGGGTCGAAGTGACGGCCGCGCTCGTCTTGCATCATCTCGATGGCTGACTTAACGGGCAGCGCGGCGCGGTATACCCGGTCGCTGGTCAAGGCGTCAAAGCGCCGGCAAGCCCGCAGGGATAGCCGCTCCCGTCCCAGCGCTCGTGGTGGGTACGAGCGATCAGCGCACCCAGCTGCACGACCTCCGCAGATGAGCCCGAGAGCATCTGAAACCCCGTCTCCGCGTGGCCCTTGATGACCTCGACCTCCTCCAGGGCGAGCTTCCCACACTGCCCTTACCCCGTAAGCTCGAGGATCTTGGTGACCTTTGAACGCGGCCTGGGGATTCATAGGTCACTATCGGCCACCGGTGTCGAGCAGCTGCCGACCCAGCGCCTCACGAGCCTCGGAGGCGGTGGCCTGCAGCAGGTCAAGCTGTTCCTGGTCGACGACTGAGTCCTGATCTCTACCTGTGTGTTCCAGGCGCTGGCAGGCAAACTCCAAACGCCTTGCGCCGAAGGTGGCGGCGGTACCCTTCAGCATGTGCGCCACGCGCCTGAGCTCGATCTGGTCGCCGCGCCGGGCCGCACTCACGGTGGCAGCCATGCACTCGGGCAGCGACTCCTCAAATTCCTGTATCAGGGTTTCGCGCATCTCAAGGGTCAGTGTGTCTCGAAGCTGCACGATCGTGGCTTGGTTGAGGATCTCGTCTGCGTCCCCCGCGCCACCCTCGACCTCGTGCATCGCGCTGTCGCCTGCGCCGTGAGACTTGGCGTCAGGCCCGCCATGGGATCGAGTGTCCGGCTCCTCACCGGACAGCCAACGCCTGATGATAGCCTCGAGTTGCTCCGAGCGAACGGGCTTTGAGAGATAGTCGTCCATTCCGGCCGCTAGGCAGCGCTCACGGTCGCCTGGCATTGAATGGGCAGTCATCGCGATGATGGGTACGTGACGGCCGCTCTCTTCCGTGCGGATGCGCCGGGTTGCCGCATATCCGTCAAGCTCGGGCATCTGGCAGTCCATCAGGATGGCGGCATAGTCGGTGACAAATGCCATCTCCGCGGCCTCGCGACCGTTGTAGGCAACGGCCGTTCGCAGCCCGTGCTTGCTCAGCAGCGCGTTGGCGACAGTACGATTGATCTGGTTGTCCTCGGCGAGCAGTACGAGGGGGCCATTTGGCTCTGGACGCTTCTTCACCTGGGGGCGATGCTCCGTGTGAGGAGAGGAGCCGGTGATGGCGGCGGCGATCGCCTCGTATAGATGTGACTGGCGCGCGGGCTTGGTCAGACGGGCGGAGATCGCGATACCGGCAAACGTCTCGCGCTCGAGTGGGGAAGAACTGAGCATCAGGATGTGCAGCGCGCGCAGCGAGGGGCGCTCACGGATGGCGCGAGCGAGCTCCATGCCGTTCATCTCCGGCATGTGAAAATCGAGCAGAGCCAGCTCAAACGGTTCCCCGCACCGCGACGCGTGCTCCAGCGTGCTTAGTGCCGCACTTGGCCTGTCCACGCTCTCGCACGTGAGGCCCCAGGCCGTCAGGTACTGCTCGAAGATCGTGCGGTTCGTGGCGTTGTCGTCGACGATCAGGGCGCGCAGGCCCAGGAACTCATGATGAGATCGAACCGGCTCCTCGGCCGTCAAGACCGCGGGTAGCTTGGCGGTGAACCAGAAAACGCTGCCCCCACCCTCCCTGGGCGCAGCGCCGATCGCGCCGCCCATGCGATGCGCGAGCTCGCGCGAGATCGTCAGTCCGAGGCCGGTTCCGCCGTACCGTCTGGTGGTGGATTGGTCGGCCTGGGCGAATGCCTCGAACAGGTGTGCCGCCTGATCGGAGTCGATGCCGGCTCCAGTGTCTGAGACCTCGAAGCGCACCATCTCGCCACCGTCGTCGGATACGCGCACCACGACCTCCCCGGAGGCCGTGAACTTGACGGCGTTTGAAAGGAGGTTCAGCAGGATCTGGCGCAGGCGGCCGCGGTCGCCGGTGACTGTCCCGGGTAGACCCGCGTCCACCCAATGGTTGATCTGTAGACCCTTGGTGTGCGCCTGCTCGGCGAGCATCACACACGCATCCTCGACAGCGCCGCGCAGCTCGAAGTCGGTGGGATCCAGCTCGAGATGTCCCGCTTCGATCTTCGAGAAGTCCAGGATCTCGTCGATGACTGCCATCAGCGCCTCGCTTGACGCCGCCAGGGCGTCGCCGTACTCCCGCTGAACCGGATCCAACGACGTGTCGCGCAGCAGGTTGGTCATCCCGACGACGCCGTTCAGGGGTGTGCGTATCTCGTGGCTCATATTGGCCACGAACTCGGACTTCAGCCGCGACGCCTCGACAGCCCGGGCCAGCGCATCCTTCTGGTCGGTGATGTCGGTTGAGAAGCCGGCGATCGCGGTCACCGCACCGTCCTCAGTTTGAACGGGGAACTTCACCGAAAGGAAGGTGCGCTCACCGTCTGGTGTGCGCAGCTCCTGCTCGGAGTACATGGGAGCGCCAGACTCGATCACCGCTTGATCGGCGGCCCTGACTCGTTTCGCCAGCTCGCCTGAGCCGATCTCGTCCTCGCTGCGGCCGAGGATCTCCTCCGCTGTCAGGCAGCGGATGCGTTCGAACTCGCGATTGACGAGCAGATAGCGGCCGTCTGCGTCTTTGACGTGGATCACCGCGTTGACGTTGTCGAGGATGCCCTGAAACAGTTTGTTGCGGACTGGCTCGGTCAGCCGGGCGGGCATGCCAGCGCCCCCCAATCGCCCGCGCTTGCGCGAGCCTCCGAGAAGCGCTCAGGACGGTGCGTGGCGCCCATGAGCGTGCGCCTCGATCGATTCGGTCAGGGACTCTGCGAGCACCTGTGGTGCCACACCCTTGCGGAGGTACGCGATCGCTCCGGCCTGCATCAGCTCGCGGACGACTCCGTCTATCTCATCAGCGGACAGCACCACGATCGCGGTGGCGGGAGCGACCTCGAGGATCCCTCGCACCGCGTACAACCCTCCGCCCTTGGGCATCTCGACATCTACCACGGCGGCATCGGGCTGGGTCGCCCTGGCGAGCTCGACGGCCTCCTCGCTGTCGGCTGCCACGCCGACCACCTCGAACCCGCTGCTGAGGGACATGCCCAGCGTCGAGCGAATCATCGGGTTGTCGTCCGCGATCATCACTCGCGGACGATCGTTGGTGGGAGCGATGGGAGCCATCAGATTATCGGGACGCCCAGAATAGTTGTGTCCAATGGAATCGAGGCATGGGTATCCATCGTCATATGGCGGCCTCTACTTGAGGTGGCGCTGGCCATCCGTTGGACCGTCCAGCGCGGGCATGGGCGCGCCGGGCGTTCGAGATTGAGGGAGCAGGCGAGCGACGCGCAGGCGGATCGTGGCTGTGTTGCGGGCTGGCGGGAGCTCGTCGAGGTTCTTCCGCGTCTTCAGAAGAGCGTTGTCAACGCTTCCCATCGTGTGCGGATAGACCAGTCGGCCGACGTGCAGCGTCGCGCGGGGGCTACTGGGGGGCCTGTTGGTCGACGCGAACAGTGGCGCGCCGGCGCGAACCGCCGTCAGGCGGAGGTCAAGCCAGACTGGCTGCGGGTTGGTGTCCGGTGCGTCCAGGGGCGGCAGGATGGTCTCGATCCCGGTGTCGGCGATCGCTTGCCAGCCCAGTGCCGCGAGCTTCTGCCGGCGCGCCTCCTTGCCTCCCTCGATCCACAGTGCACGCAGCGTCATCAGGGCGATGACGATCGCCGGCAGGCCGAGGAGGGCGATGCGAAAATCGCGCAGGCTGAGCAGCGTGAACACGTAGCCGACGTCCGGGATGTGAAACACGACGACGTCCTGCGTGCTCTGGTTGAGCGTGAACTTCCACGCGTCCGGGTGCTTGTTCGCGTCTCCCTTGGTCCTGTAGACACGCTCGCCGTTCGCCCCACGCCCGATCCACCAGATGCGGTGGGTTACGCGTGTCTGGCTCGTGAACCCTGGCGGCGGGGAGTAGGTGATCGGGTCCCCCACCTTCAGATCGGCGGTGGGGATCGGGCGATCGAATACGATCGAGCCCCGATCGTAGGTGCCCGTCATCGAGCCTGTCAGGATCACGTAGCGCTGGAAGCCGAGCAGCGCGGGGACGAGCATGATGAGCACGCTGGCGATCATCGCCACGAAGGCGCAGTTGAGCACGAGCCGTCCCGCCCTGCGCGCGAGTCTTCGCACAGCAGAGTTCGCCGGGCGCTCCGCGGGGGCGAGGGCCGGCAGGGTGGATGGCCGTGGGACGCCCGGGAGGCGCCCCACTACGATTGCGTGGCCGTCCATACGTATTCCACTCGGGTCGCGGCACCCTCGTAGGCGTTGTCGGCGCCGTTGACGCCTTCGGGGAACGACACTGTGAACTGGTACCGGTGCGTCGCTTCAGCCGCGAACGACCCGAGGGAGAGCGTGCCCATCGAGCCGAGCGTGCCCGCGTAGAGGGTGACCGGGGCGGGACACGAGCTCACGCAGGCAGGATCTCCCAGATCCTTGACTTCGAGCTCCAGCTTGCCCGACAGCGCCGGAGACGCAGGCGTGTCGGAGAGGCCTGCCTTCGCGAGCGTGAAGGTGGCGGGGATGTTGCCCCCGTTCTTGATGTTGACCGCGCCGGAGCTCGATCCGCCGGGTTTCATCAGGTTCGCGGTCAGGATCGAGGCTCCGCTCGCCGAATCGGTGACGAGGACCGTTCCGGCGGTGATCAGCGTGCCCGGGTTTGAGCTGGTGGAGTTGAAGTTCGCGCCGGAGCCGGCCGCGGTCGCGGTCGCGATCGTCAGGCCTCCCAGGACGAGCAGGAGTCGACGAGGCGAGGCGGTGAGCATCGAGGAGGGGGAGAACACGGCCGTGGCTCATCCGAGTCAGGTGACCGCGGGCTGTGCGAGCGCATACCCGGCTGCCACGGGCGCCTCGAACCACGCGACCAGCTCGAGGAGCGGCAGGGGCGCGCTGAAGTAGTAGCCCTGGGCTTCGTCGCACTCGATCTCCGCCAGGTCGCCCAGCGTGTCGAGGTCCTCGACCCCCTCGGCGATGACCCGGACGTCGAGCTCGTGTGCGAGCCGCACGATCAGCCGCACGATCATCTTGTCCCGGGGCTGTAGGTGCAGGCCCCCGACGAACCTGTGGTCCACCTTGAGCTCCGCGACGGGTAGGTCACGTAGGCAGGCGAGCGACGAGTACCCGGTACCGAAGTCGTCGATGCAGATCCGCACACCCAGGCTGTCGAGCGACCGGAGCATCCCCGCCGCCTTCTCGGGATCGGCGATCAGGGCCGCCTCGGTCACCTCGAGCCCGAGCGCTCCGGGCGGGATCCCCGCGCTCGCAAGCATCTTGCCGATCTGCTCGCACAACGCGTCATCCAGGACGTTCGGAACCGACAGATTGACGTTGACACCCGCGTCGATGCCGCGTTCGCGCCATGCCTCACAGTCGCGCAGAGCCAGTCCGATGACGTGCAGGGCGAGTTCGCTGTTCAACGCGCCGTCGACTACGGTCGGCAGAAACTCGCTCGGCGCGAGCAGTCCGCGCTTGGGGTGGCGCCATCGCAGCAGCGCCTCGACGCCTGTCACGCGACCCTGCGCGAGGTGGACCGTCGGCTGGTACTGCAGCAGCAGCTCGTCGTGCTTGATGGCGTTTCCCAGCTCGCGCAGCAGTACCTTCTTGCGCGGGTCCGACTGACTGCGGGCTGCCTTGGAGGCGCGCAGCAGGATCGGCCACAGGGCGACGTAGAAGAGCAGGGCGGCTCCGAACAGGATAAAGTCGATGCGCTGCCTCTGAGCGGAGACCTGCTGTGCTACGGGCGCTTCGGGAACGATCAGCTCGGCCACGGCGATGGGCTTGGTCGCGTTGTGTCCGTAGAGGGGCACGGCCACGTCCATCTGCTTGCCGACGAAGTTTTCCGTCGACCACGGTACGCGGCCGCGAACCGCTGTCGACGTCTTGCCGGAGAAGGCCGCGAGCACCTCCGGGGGTCGCGACACCGTCGTTCCGATCAGCCGGTGGTCGGTCGAGTACAGCACTCGCGAGCGAGAATCCCAGATGACGCCTCCTTCGATGCCGACCGTCTGACGTGCGGAGAGCATGGCCCGATCGAGGGTTTTGAGTTGCCTAACGTCGAGCTGCCCTCTGTCGCCCGGCAGCTGGGGTCCCAAGGTCGATACGACCAGCAGTTCGACCGAGCGCGTCGCGCTAGCCAGCTGGGCGCTTCGCAGTTCGGTGCCGACGATCCGCGAGACGGCGAAAGCCACCAAAGCGACCGCGAGTAGGCCGGCGACGCTGAAGGTGAGGAGGAAGCCCGGCCGCACGTAACGCAGCTCGGGAAGGGCTGCGAGACCGGGTCGGTGCTGCTTGTTCATCTACCTTGCCATCGACATCCAGCGGGCAGATGCTGAATTGGCGTAGACGCCGTAGACCGTCTTCGAACTGGCAATGCCGGCCCAGCCTGGCTTTTTTGACGGGATGACTTAGTGATCCGCGAGCATACTATTGCTCGGCATCATCCCTGCCGATGGAAGACATACAAACCGATCCGGTCTGATCGCCTGCGGGCACTCTCCGGCAAAGGAGATGCTATGCACAGGCTCAAGTCCCTCTGGACGGCCTCGCCCCGCAAGGTGCTCGTCGCTTTCGCGGGCCTGCTGGTCGCGGCCGCAGTGGCCGTCGGCTCAGGCGCGAACTTCAACTCCACCTCCGCGAACCCCAGCAACGTCTTTACCGCCGGGACCATCAGCCACTCGAACTCGAAAGCCAACGCGGCGATCCTGACCGCTTCCAACATGGTCCCGGGCAACACCTCCACCGGCACCGTCGACATCAAGAACACCGGCTCGGCGAGCGGCACGTTCACGCTTGCTCATACAGCCGCCGTGGACACGCCGGCCTCGCCCGGGTTCTCCAAAAAGCTCACGATCGTCGTTCAGGATCTTGGCGAACCGGCTTGTGTCTCGTCGTGCCCGGCCGCCGTGACCCTCTATACAGGGATCATGAGCGCGATGCCAACCACCATCGCGCTAGGCGTATTCCCCGCCGGATATACGCACCGCTACCAGTTCGCGGTCACCTTCCCGGATTCCGGCCTCAACGGCGCTGACAACGCCTACCAGGGCGCGTCGACGAGCGTGGAATACGACTGGTCCTCGACGAACTGATCAGCCCCGACACACCCGAGGACGCTCCTCATGGACGATCGGACGGGATCCGCAGCAGCTGACGAGCTTCCGCGCCACGGGGCGCCCGGAAGCTCGTCGGTCGCTCCAGAAGGCCGTTCCAGCCACCGCGACGGCCGTCGCGCCTCCGGGGTCGCCCTCAAGCTCGCCGCCACCGCTGCCGTCCTTGCCACGGGCGCGCTGCTTGTCGGCACCGCGACCTGGTCGAACCTCAACGCGACGGCCACCAACCCGTCGAACTCGATCAATGCCGGGACGGTCCAGCTGACCTCGGGCTCCTTCACGGCGCCAGTGATATCGCTGACAAACGCGAAGCCCGGAGCCGTCTCCACCGGCTGCATTCAGATCACCAACAGCGGGACGCTGTCTGTCCAGATGAAGCTCTACGGGACCGGCTCGGGGACCGGGCTGAACGAATACCTGAAGCTGGTGGTCACGCGGGGCTCCTTCAGCGGCACTCCCCCAGCCGGGTCGTGCACCGGGTTCACCGCAGACGCCACGAACTACATCGCCCAGGGCGCCGGCGTCATCTACAGCGGGACGCTGGCCAACTGGCCGAGCAGCGCGAGCTCGGCGCTCCCCGACCCGACATCCTCCAGTCCGGCCACGTGGAGTCCTCAGGCCACGCACAGCTACCAGCTCCAGGTTACGGTGCTGAGCAACGCGGGCGCCCAGGGTCTCACCGGGCACGAGACGTTCACATTCGAAGAGGTCAGCGTCTGATGGGCGCGCTCGCGCCGTCGCTGCCGCGCGCCGGAAGGGCAGGCGTTCGCCCGGGCCGTGCCCTGCGGCTCGCCGACCGCGTGTCGAGCGTGTTGTGCGCGCTGGCGCTGGCCCTGCTCGCGTTCGTGCTCTTGGTGCGCCTGGCCGGATACCGACCGCTCATCGACTACTCGAACAGCATGCGGCCGGCCATCAACGCGGGGGACGTCCTGATCAGCCGTGGGGCTCCGGCACAGAGCATCCGTCCTGGTGACATCGTCAGCTTCAGCGACCGGGCGCTTCAGGGCCGGCTCGTCACACATCGGGTGCTCGCCATCCACGCCGAGCACCAGCGACTGTACTTCCTGACGCGAGGAGATGCCAACGCCGTTCCCGAGCGCTGGTCGGTCGCCAGGACGGGCTCAGTCGCCAAGGTCGATCTGCGGATCCCCGAGGTCGGGTGGACAGCCGCGTGGTTGGACAGCGGCCTCGCTCGCACCGCGACGCTGTCCCTACTCGCGCTCACGCTGGGCGCCGCACTGCTGCGGCGGATCTGGAGAGCGTGATGGGCCGTGGTGTGGCGCGCGCGGCGCTTGCCGTGCTCGCCCTCTGCGCCGCCTGTGCAGCGACGCTGGGCGGCACGCTGTCGGCCTTCAACGTCTCCTCCACGACCCCGTCGGCCTCGTTCACCGCCGCCGCCGACTGGACTGCTCCGACCGCGTCCGCGGCGGTCATCGGGCGCACGACGGCCTACTACACCGGCTACATCAAGCAGGGCACCAGCTACTACGTATATGCCGACGTCACCGACACCGGCAACCCCGCGAGCGGGGTGGAAAGCGTCACCGCCAACGTGGACACGACCACCTCGGCGCACTCCGCGGTCGCGCTCGTGGCCGGTAGCTACACCGCCGGTGGAGTCGCGTACAACTACCGCACTGCCGCACTCACGGCGAACAGTACCCTGGCGGCCGGCAGCTACGCCTTCACAATCACCTCCACCGACAAAGCAGCCAACGCGGAAACCCAGAGCTTCACCGTGACCGTCGACAACACGGCGCCGGCGGCGTCCGACGTCCAGAGCACGAACGTGAGCGGCGGCACCGTCGGCCACCTCGACCAGGGCGACACGCTGACGCTCACCTACAACAGCGTCATCGATCCGTACTCGATCCTCAGCGGTTGGAGCGGAGCCAGCACCAAAGTGCAGGTCTACCTCGTCGACGACGTCAGTCGACGACTCCATAGATGTCTACAACACGGAATCCACTCCCGTGCAGATTCCAGTCGGCGTCGTCGACCTCGGCAGCAGGAGCTACCTGACCACCGGATACGGCCAACACATCGTCTACGGCGCGACGGGGGCAGCGTCGCCGTCAACCATGGTCCAGAGCGGCTCCAGCATCGTGATCACCCTGGGAACTCCGGGCGGCCCATCGTCGACGAGCACGGCGCACGCGGCCATGATATGGACCCCTTCCACATCGGCCACCGACATTGCGGGTAACGCCGTGAGCGCAAACACCGCCACTCAGACCGGAGCCACTCACACCAACTTCTAAGCCAAGGGCAATGGGTTCCCCGTCAGCGGCTCGACGTCGTCCGAAGGAGAGCAAGCAGCGCGTCTTCCTTGGCTCCCGCTGTCGCTCTCGTAAGCGTATGAGTGACGATGAGCGCCAACGTCACTATAGTCAACGACCATCTGGCGATCTGTGGCTATGGCACGACGGTGAGCTCCGAGCGGTTGCGACCTGCAGTCTTTGCGGCGTAGAGCGCGCGATCGGCGTTGAGTACCGCGCCGCGTAGATCGGGGCCGAGTGGTGCACCGCCGATACTAACCGTTACCTCGCCGCCGCTCATCTCCAGTACGGCTGCGCGGATGTCCTCGGCGACGCGGTGGGCCTCGACCTGCGTGCACTGCGGTAGCAGGACGGTGAACTCGTCGCCGCCGATGCGCGCAACCGTGTCGCCGGCGCGAACCGCGTTGCGAATCGCCTGCGCGAGGCGGCGGAGTAGTGCGTCACCGGACTCGTGACCTCGGGTGTCGTTGACCTCCTTGAACTTGTCGACGTCGATCACGAGCAGCGCGTTGTGTTGCCCTGGGCGACTGAGTGCGATCATGTGGTCGTCGAACGCGCGACGGTTCGGTAGCTCGGTCAGGGGGTCGCGGTAGGCGAGGTAGCGGTACTCGGCGGCCCGCCGCGCGTAGCGGCGAGCGACCTCGCTCGCGTCGGTGGCCTCAGCGGCAGAACGCTCGTCCTCCACGGCGCTCGCGGGTGGTGACGGTCGCGTCTGCGCGGTGGTCGAGCGCAGCAGTGCCATCGCCGGCGGTGGGTTCTGAGACGGGTCGTGCAGCAGTCCCTCAACCGCGTCGAGCACGGCGGCAGCGTTCGGCACCCACCGATACGGCGCATCACGCCACTCGTGTGGCACGCCGTTGCCGCCAAGCATGACCCGGCACGAAGGGTGAGCGTCATAGATCGCGAGGATCGCCTGAGCGAGATGGGGTGTGTCGCATGCCTGCGTGGAGGTCAGTCCAATGACGGCCGGCATGTGCTCGGCGACGAACGCCCGCAGCGCACCGGATGGGACATCCGCCCCGAGATAGAGCATGTCGAAGCCGGCGCCCTCCAGCACATCGGCAACCATCCGCAATCCCAGCACGTGCGCCTGCCCCTCCACGGCGGCGAGCACGACACGCTCACGCGAGCGCGGCGACGCAGTCTGCAGCGGCTCCTGGAGAGGCAGCAGCGCCCGATAGCTGAGGCCCGTCGCGAGATGCTCGTCAGCGACCGTGATCTCCCCCTGCTCCCACAGTTCCCCGATGCGCTCCATCGCGGGCGTGATCACACCGACCTGGATCGTCGTCGGCGCAACGCCAGCAACCAGCGCCTCCGTTACCGCCGCCTCTGCTGTCGGCCCGTCGGCGGCGCACAGCGCCACGCGGTAGCGTTCACCGATCGCCGCGAGCCGACGATCACCCGCCCGCCGCGACGGGTCGCTCACCGATCCGACCCCAACGCGAGCCAAGACGGTGGCGCCCAAGCCTCGCACGCAAGGCAACGGCGATGCGATGCGACATCGACTTCAGGCTCTATCAGCAGTCTCCAAGCACTCGACCTGACCGGTCAAGCTTATCGACACATGGATACAGGAGCGGTGCGACCTTCTGCAGCATCGCGTCGGCGCTCACTGTCCGGTCAGGTCACGGCGGGCGAAGATCGTGACGGCGATGATCGTGGCTCCGCTCTGTTCGCGGTGGCGGTCAAGTAGCGCCTCGATCGCGGCTCTGAGGCCGAGGTCATCCAGCGCGGCCGGGCGTAGCTCGGTGATGATCGCCCGTAGGTTTTCGATCTCACGTTCGATGTGCTCCGCCGCCTCCTCCAGCGCGCTGCGGGCCGGGTTGAGGTCCTCCTGGGCGAGCACCGAGGCGAGCAGCAGCCGCGGGCTCCGGGAGCATGGACGGCGAAGCGGGCGAGATCGCCGCGAGTGAGATCGTCACGATCGAACGCAGCGAGGATGTTCAGCGTGCCCCGCAGCTGATGGGCGAGCATGAGTGCTCGCACCTGATCGTGACCGACCCCGACTCGGGCCGCCCGCTCGGCGTCGTCTCAAGCCTGGACGTGGCCCGCGCGCTGGTGTGGGGGCCACGACCGTCGAGCAAGGTGGCGGCTGCGTAGTTTCCACGCTACGAACACGGATTTACTCGGTCATGCTCGTTTCAGGAACCTCAGATAGAACGTCGCGAACACCAGGACAATTCCGACGTTTACCATCAGGCGCTCCAAGAACCGATGCCCTGAAGAACAGGACGTCCACGCCGACCACGACGGCTACCAGCGCGAGCGCGTAAAGCACGACGCCTGGCCGCCTTCCCATCGTTCCACTCTACTGCGCCAGGACCGCGTCGCGGCCACGGATGACGCCGCCCCTCGGCAGCGTGTCGGGCCGGACTTCTCGTGGCTATCTCGGCCAAGCGTGCCTTGACGCGGCCGGCGTGAAGGCTCAGAGCCCGAGTTGGCGAACGCCTGCCTCGTTGAAGCCGAGGTGGTGAGCAACCTCGTGACGCACCGTCTTGATGACGTGTGCCCGCAGGCGCTTGGGATCGTCCCCGAAGTCGCGCACGAGTGTGTCGCGAAAGATCAGGATCTCGTCTGGCAAGCCACCGCCCCCGAAATAGGCGCTACCGCCCAGCTTGGAGCCGACGTACATGCCGTAGGCGTGGTTTTGGGCGCCGCGGTCGGAAACGACAATCGCTACGTGCTCCAGCGCTCGTTGGAACTCAATCGGGAGTTCGTCGAGCGCTGAGCTAACGAGTGCCTCAAATTGCTGCTCGCTGTAGTGCCGCGGTTTGTCCATGATTCGTGATCGCAGCGAGCGTAGCTCACCCGCTGCGGGCGCACCGTATCTCGGCAAGCCTCAAGACATCCGATCAGGGATGGCACTCACGCTCGGGCTGGACGACGCTCAGGCGTCTCGTTGGCCGGCGACTAGGCGCTTGCTATCGCCGCTAGCCACAGTGGACCTACGAGATGGAATCCTCGCCTGAGCTGACAGCACGGGGCAGTACGAGCAGTGAGCAGCGTGCGTGGCGCTGCAGGTAGTCGGAGGTGCTGCCGAGCACCAGACGCTTGACTGGACCGTAGCCGCGTGAGCCGACCACCAAAAGGTCGACCCGATCGCCGAACGCGGCCAGCTCCTCGCCCGCGAGACCGTAGACCGCCTCGCCCTCGACATCTGCAAGCTCCTTCATCCGGCTCTCTGCCTCATCGATCATCGGCTGGATGCCTTCCCCGATCGGCGGAACCATCACCCCGGCATAGGCGTAGCTCGGAATCGAGACGACCTCCAGCGCGTGAACGGTCGCATTGGTCGGCGCGGCGAGCTGCTTGGCGAGGATGAGCGCCGCCGCGCTCTCCGGTGAACCGTTGTACGCGACACCGATCTTGGCGAGCGGACGAGGGGCCTCCGCGTAGCCACGGGAGGCAACCACAACCGCGCAGGGAGCACCGTTCAGCGCGCCGCGCGTGTCATCGCCGAGCATCGCGCGGCCGAACGCACCGTGACTGCAGGAGCCCACAACGATCAGGTCGGCGTTCTGCTCCTCAGCCTGCTCGTGCAGCCCACGGCCGGGGCTCATCGACACGAT
This sequence comes from uncultured Solirubrobacterales bacterium, assembly GCA_963701215.1. GTDB lineage: Bacteria > Actinomycetota > Thermoleophilia > Solirubrobacterales > Solirubrobacteraceae > Palsa-744. Next base: position 279,722 of record OY969580.1, on the reverse strand, counting down.
GCTGATGAGCTCTGCCTTGACATCGGCCTCGGCGCGCTCTGCCTCGAGCAACTTGTGGGATGCCTCGCGCTCTTCCCTGACCAAGCCCGGGGCGATGGCGTGCGACGGGCGCAGATCGCCGGTGTGGACGTGGACGAGTGTCAGTTTTCCATCGGGGTTCGTGAGCAGCGAGGCAAGCGCGATGGCGTCACGTCCGCCTACCCTGCCGTCCACTCCCACGAGCACGCTGTTGAACATCACGGTCTCCTTGTCGGGGTCGGCTACACCCTAGATCCCAGACTGTCCCGGCAGCATCGGGGTTGGCTCCTGCACGGCGTGCGGGTTTTTACGGACCATTCCGCGATATAGGTCGGGTGTGCCGCAGAGCGACGATGCGCAGCATGAGCCGGGTGCCCGATCAAACAGCGCAGGGGCCTGATGGTGTAGGCGTCAGCAAGACAAACGCGCATCCGCCGATGCCGCGCGACAAGCGCGGCTGGCACGTGTCGCCCGCACCCGACGGGCGTGGCATGCCCGAGCAGGCACCTACCGGCCCTCCACCCCACCGCATGCGCGGCTTCTGTGCGTGACCTGTTCGTGAAGGCCAAGGAGGCTGCACCGTCGATTCGACGCGATCGGACGCTCCCGCCAGGGGCATGTGTCGGTCACGGGCGCCAACGATGAGCGCGAGCAGACACTCGACCAGATCCTCACCGAACTCGATGGGTTCGAGAGCTCGGAGGCGGTGATCGTGCTGGCCGCGACCAACCGCCCCGACGTTCTCGACTCTGCGCTGCTGCGCGCGGGTCGCTTTGACCGCCGTGTCACGGTGCAGGCTCCCGACCGCACCGGCCGGTTGGAAATCCTTGAAGTGCACACCCGCTCGATCCCGCTCGACCCATCCGTCGACCTCGACGGGCTGGCCGCGAGCACACCAGGCATGGTCGGCGCCGACTTGGCGAACCTCGCCAACGAGGCGGCACTGCTGGCCGCGAGACGAAATCACGAGAAGGTGCAGATGGCCGACCTCATAGACTCGCTTGAGAAGATCATGCTCGGCTCCCCGCGTGGCATCCTGCTCTCCCCAGCCGACCGTGAGCGGACCGCCTACCACGAGTCCGGGCACGCGCTGGTGGGGATGCTCACCAAGGGCGCCGATCCGGTCAGGAAGGTGTCGATCATCCCGCGCGGCATGGCGCTGGGAGTGACGCTCTCCACTCCCGACTCAGACCGCGTCTCCTATTCGCTTGAGGAGCTGCAAGCCAAGATCAAGGTCGCCCTGGGTGGCCGAGGAGGTCATCTACGGCACGATCACAACCGGCGCGGAGTCCGATATCCAGCAGCTTACGATGATCGCCCGCCAGATGGTGGGACGCTGGGGAATGAGCGAGGCGGTCGGCCCGATCGCGGTACTCCCCGAGGAGGGACAGGGTATGTTCCTTCCGGGCGTCAGCGAGACATCGCAAGAGACCCAGCGCGTTGTGGACGTCGAGGTCCGCGCGCTAGTCGATGGCGCCCACCGCGAGGTCACCGAATTGCTGACAGAGCACCGCGAGCAGTTGGAGAGTCTCGCGCAGGCACTTCTGAAGGCAGAGACACTCGACGGGCTCGATGCGTATGCGGCAGCCGGGGTGCCCGTGAGCCAGCAACAGCCGTCCGTCCTCTCCTGATCTGACGGCGAAGGAGTAGCCCGCGTTTGGGCGCCGCGAGAATTGGGCGACCTGAGCTTCAGCTGACCGTGTAGCGCACCGGCACCTCACGCTCGGACTGCTTGGGCGGGCGCTTGTACTTGCGGCGCTGGCGCGGCGGGAGCTTCACCTTCTTGGCCTTGTCGGGGTGCTCGTAGGGGACCAGGGAGAGCAGGTGGCTGATGAGGTTCAGCCGGGCGGTGCGCTTGTCGTCTGCCTCGACCACATGCCACGGGCTGTGGTCGGTGTCGGTACGCGCGAACATGCGGTCCTTCGCCTCGGCGTAGTCCACCCAACGGGCACGGGCCTGCAGGTCGGTAGGGCTGAACTTCCAACGCTTGCGCGGGTCCGTCAGGCGCTTCTCAAAGCGACGCTCCTGCTCCTCATCTGAGACTGACAGCCAATACTTTATGAGCGTGATCCCTTCGTTCTGAAGCGACTGCTCAAACTGCGGGCAGAAGCGCAGGAACTCCTCATACTCCTCCTGGGTGCAGTAGCCCATCACATGCTCTACCCCGGCGCGGTTGTACCAGCTGCGATTGAACAGGGCGATCTCCCCAGCCGGTGGCAGATGCGCGGCGTAGCGCGCGAAGTACCACTGCGTGCGCTCGCGCTCGTCGGGAGCGGGCAGCGCCACGATGCGACAGGTGCGCGGGTTCAGGTAGGCCGTGATGCGCTTGATCGCCCCGTCCTTGCCGGCCGTGTCGCGCCCCTCGAACAGGACCACCAGCCGGCGGCCATTCGTGACGATCCACTCCTGCATATAGACCAGCTCGGTCTGCAGACGCAGCAGCTCCTTCTCGTACTGCTTGCTGCTCAACTGTTGCGGAGCCGCCACCGCTCGCATCCTCGCACTTCTGAGATCGGCTGTCAGGTCGATCTGGCGGCTACGGTACGCCGCTTCAGCCGGGCTGAGTGCTCGCGCTGGCGCTGGTGGGCGGCATCGACGATCGCGCATACCTCTGCTGGCCGCTTGACGACGTGCAGCACCGCGAGGTCGGCAGCGCTGATGTGCTGCTCGGCGAGCACACGGGTGTGCAGCCAATCGAGCAGGCCGTCCCACTCGCCGTCGCCGAGCAGGATCACCGGGAAGTGGCGGATCGTCGCGGTCTGGATCAATGTCAGCGCCTCGAACAGCTCATCGAGGGTGCCGTATCCGCCTGGCGCGATCACGAACGCGCTGGCGTAGCGCACGAACATGACCTTGCGTGCAAAGAAGTGGCGGAAGCGCAACCCGATGTCCAGGTAGGGGTTCAGCGCCTGCTCGTGTGGCAGCTCGATGTTGCAACCGATCGACAGCGCGCCGGCGTCGTGCGCGCCGCGGTTGGCAGCCTCCATCAGCCCGGGACCGCCGCCGGTGATGATCGCGTAGCCCGCCCTGCCCACGCACGCACCCAGTTCGCGGACCAGCGCGTAGTCGGGGTGCTCGCGGGGTGTGCGTGCCGAACCGAACACCGTCACAGCCCGCCTGACGTGGGCGAGCGCGTCGAAGCCCTTGGCGAACTCGGCGGCGATGTCGCGGATGCGCTCGGAGTCGGCGGCGCGCACGCCCGCGGGCTCATCGCCTAGCCACAGCAGCAGCTCCTCATCGAAGGTCTCCTCTGGAGTGCCCGCAGGCTGGCGTGCCACGGGGCAAGCGTAGAGTCTTGAGCGTGCACGACGATGCCAAGGTCCCGGGCGAGCCTCTCTCCCGTGAGGAATTGCGCACGCTGGATGCCTACTGGCGGGCGGCGAACTATCTGTCGGTCGGCCAGATATATCTGCTTGAGAATCCGCTGCTGCGCGAGCCGCTTGCGATCGAGCACGTAAAGCCGCGTCTGCTCGGGCATTGGGGCACGACGCCTGGCTTGAACTTCATCTACGCGCACATGAACCGGGTGATCCGCGAGCGGGACCTGAACGCCCTCTATGTGGCGGGCCCTGGCCACGGTGGTCCGGGGGTTCTCGCGAACGTCTACCTGGAGGGCACCTACAGCGAGGTGTACCCGCACATCGGCCGCGACGAGGAGGGCCTGCGCAGGCTGTTTCGCCAGTTCTCCTTCCCTGGCGGCATCCCAAGTCATGTGGCGCCGGAGACGCCGGGGTCGATACATGAGGGCGGCGAGCTCGGCTACTCCCTCGCGCACGCCTATGGCGCGGCGTTCGATAACCCCGACCTGCTCGTTTGCTGCGTGGTCGGCGACGGCGAGGCGGAGACGGGGCCGCTGGCGAGCAGCTGGCATTCCAACAAGTTCCTGAACCCGGCCCGCGACGGCGCGGTGCTCCCCGTCCTGCATCTCAACGGTTACAAGATCGCCAACCCCACGGTACTCGCGCGCATCCCCCCGCGGGAGCTGCGGTCTCTGATGGAGGGCTACGGGTACGCGCCGCGCTTCGTCGAGGGCGATGACCCGCAGACGATGCACCAGCTGATGGCCGCGACCTTGGATGAGGTCACGGCAGAGATCGCGGAGATCCAACGTCGCGCCCGCAATCAAGACCCCGCCCACCCGTCCGAGCGTCCGCGCTGGCCGATGATCGTGCTGCGTACCCCCAAGGGCTGGACCGGGCCGAAGGTGGTCGACGGGCTGCCGGCGGAGGGGTCGTTTCGCTCCCACCAGGTTCCACTCGCCGACCTTGCTGGGAATCCCGAGCACCTGCGCCAGCTCGAGGAGTGGCTTCGCTCCTACCGGCCCAAGGAGCTGTTCGACGAGGATGGTGCGCTGCGGGCTGAGCTGGCGGCGCTCGCACCCGAGGGTGAGCGGCGCATGGGCGCGAACCCACACGCCAACGGCGGCGTGCTGCTGCGCGAGCTGGAGCTGCCTGACTTCCGTGACTACGCCGTCGAGGTGCCCGCGCCGACGGCGAGCATCAGCGAGCCCACACGAGTGCTCGGCGCGTTCCTGCGCGACGCGATCGTTGCCAACTCGGCGAACTTCCGCATCATGGGTCCTGACGAGACGGCATCCAACCGCCTGGGCGCGGTGTTCGAGGTCACCAACCGCGCGTGGGACGCCAAGCGTCTGGACAGCGATGATCACCTCGCGCCCGACGGACGTGTGATGGAGGTCTTGAGCGAGCACCTGTGCCAGGGCTGGCTGGAGGGCTACTTGCTGACGGGCAGGCATGGTCTGCTGAACAGCTACGAGGCGTTCATCCACATCATCGACTCGATGTTCAACCAGCACGCGAAGTGGCTGAAGGTCACTCGCGGCATCCCGTGGCGCGCACCTGTCGCGTCGCTGAACTATCTGCTCTCCTCGCACGTTTGGCGCCAGGACCACAACGGGTTCTCCCACCAGGACCCAGGGTTCATCGACCACGTGGTCAACAAGAAGGCGGAGGTCGTGCGTGTGTACCTGCCGCCGGACGCGAACTGTCTGCTGTCCGTTGCCGATCACTGCCTGCGCAGCCGCGACTATGTGAACGTGATCGTCGCCGGCAAGCAGCCCGCACTGAACTATCTGACGATGGACGAGGCGGTCGCGCACTGCACGCGCGGGGTCGGCATGTGGGATTGGGCGTGCAGCGACGGCGGCCAGGAGCCCGATGTGGTGCTCGGCTGCGCCGGGGACATCCCGACGCTTGAGAGCGTCGCGGCGGCGGCGATCCTGCGCGAGCGTCTGCCCGAGCTGAAGGTGAGGCTTGTGAACGTCGTGGATCTGATGCGCCTGGAGCCCGACACCGAGCATCCCCACGGCCTGCCCGACGCGGAGTTCGACGCGCTGTTCACGACCGAGCGGCCGGTGATCTTCGCTTACCACGGCTACCCGTGGCTGATTCACCGTCTCACCTACAAGCGCACCAACCACGCCAACTTCCATGTCCGCGGCTACAAGGAGGAGGGCACCACCACCACGCCGTTTGACATGGTGATGCTCAACGACCTGGACCGCTTCCATCTTGTGATGGATGTGATCGACCGGGTTCCCGGCCTGGCCGAGCACGCGGCGCACATCCGTCAGGAGATGGTCGACGAACGGCTACGCCACCGCGCTTACACACGCGAGCACGGACAGGACCCGCCCGATGTCACAGACTGGTGCTGGCCGCGCTCGACCGAGACTCGACCGGGATAGGCTCGGCGATGCGGGTCTTGGTCGTCAACGCGGGCTCAAGCAGCCTGAAGCTGACGCTGCTCGACGGAGGAGACACAGTGATCGCCGCGCGGGAGCTCGACGCTCCTCGCGCGCAGGTGGACCCGGACCAGCTCCGAGACGCATTGGACACGGTGCTGTGCGAAGCGGATGCTGTTGGGCACCGCATCGTTCACGGAGGCGAGCGCTTCCGCGAGGCGGTGAGGATCGATGCCGATGTGGAGGCGGCGATGCGCGAGCTGAGCGACCTCGCTCCGCTTCATCAGCCCAAGTCGCTCGCTGCGCTGGATGCCGTCACCGGGGCGCTGCCACAGTTGCCGGCGGTCGCTTGCTTTGACACGGCTTTCCATGCGACGCTGCCGGCGGCCGCGTCGACCTACGCGTTGCCCGCAGAGTGGCGGGAGCGCTGGGGGCTGCGCCGCTACGGCTTTCACGGCCTCTCGCACTCGTGGGTCGCGCGGCGCACACCGCAGCTGCTCGAACGGGACGTTTCGGGGCTGCGGATCGTCAGCTGCCACCTCGGCGCGGGAGCGTCGCTGTGCGCAATCGCCAACGGCCGCTCGCTCGACACGACGATGGGCTTCACACCGCTTGAGGGGCTGGTGATGGCCACCCGATCGGGCAGCGTTGATCCGGGGATGCTGTTGTGGCTGGCAGAGCGCGAGCGGCTGTCCGCGGCGGAGTTGGCGGACGCGCTGGAGCACCGCTCGGGGATGCTCGGTCTGGCAGGCAGCGCTGATATGCGTGAGATCGTCGCTGGTGCTGGTGCTGGTGAGCCTGCGCCGCGCTTGGCTTTGGATGTGTATGTCCATCGGCTGCGCGCCGGTATTGCTGCGATGGCGGCGGCGCTCGGCGGCCTTGACGCGCTCGTATTCACGGGCGGCGTCGGCGAGCATTCAAGCGAGGTCCGCGCTCAAGCCGCAGCGGGACTCGGGTTCCTTGGTGTGGAAGTCGATGGCGCCCGCAACGATGAGACACGAGCCGAGGGGGAGATTGGAGCCAAGGGCGCGGCTGTACGCACGCTGGTCCTCACCGCCCGTGAGGACATCGAGATCGCACGGCAAGTCAGGCAGGTCCTTGAAGACCGGCAGGGGTGAGGGTTTCGTGGGCCAGCATCCGCTCGACGCCTATCGTGCAGACACCGAGGCTGACCACGGCCGCCGCGACGATCGCGGTGGCCACCGTGCCTGATAGGACGTGCTCGGCGAGCCCAAGCGAGGCGACGGCGGCCGGCACGCCAAGCTGTGCGCTGGCGGCCAGGCCGGCGCTGGGTGGCCTGCGCGTGATCAGGGCCGCGGCGAGGTGGATCACGATGTTCAGCAGCGCGAGTGCGGCGGCGAGCGCGAGCATCTCGGGATGCTCAAAGAGCCCGTGGAGGTCCAGCTGGCTGCCGAGCACGACGAAGTACAGGGGTATGAAGAAGCCGTCGGCGACTCCCCGCACCTGCGTGGAGAGTCGTTTGGGTCCGCCGATCAGCGCGACCATCAGCCCGGCGCCGAAGCCGGCGATCAGGACGCTGGTGCCGCTCTTTTGAGCGACCCATGCGAGTAGGAACAGGACGAGCAGCGAGAGGCGCAGATCGAGGGCCCAATGGCGCTGCTTTGAGAGGTGGCGCACGTGTCCCACCCACGCATGGCCTCGGAGCAGGCGCGCGGTGGCGAGCAGCAGCAGAACGCCCGCGGCGACGAGCACCCCGCCGAGCAGCGCGTGCAGGGCGCGGCCGGGCTGCAGCACGATCGGGACGGACAGGATCGTCACGATGTCCGCGATCGTGACCTGTGCCATCACCGCCAGCGCGTCGAGCCCCGTCGCATCGGCCTCCTCCAGCGCAGGTAGCAGCACGGCGGCGGACCCCGATGCGAGCAGCACGGCGTAGACGGCGGCGTGGGCGGTGCCGGCGACGGCCGCCGCGAGCAAACCTGCCGGTATGGCGAGCACAGCGACGATCGCGGCGAGCAGCGTGCCGCTGCGCAGCGAGCGGGCGAGCCGGGGGTCGCGCAGCGGCAGGTGCATCCCGACGGTCAGCATCAGCATCGCGAATCCCACTTGGCCGAGGAAGGAGATCGTGGTGTTGGTGGGGTCCACGATGCCCAGCGCTTCCGGGCCGACGAGGATGCCGGCGATGATCTCGCCCACCACAATCGGAACGAATCGCCGTTCGCTGAGCGCGAGCAGTGGGCCGCCGAGCCCGGCGAGCACCATCACGGTCAGGGTTCCAAAGCTCACTGTGAGCGCAGCCTACGCCGCCGGTCAGCCGCATCGCGCGGCGCACAGAAATTGCGATGCCCACTGGCTGACACTTCCGGGAGACAAGGCGCTAGGGCGGTGATCCTGGTGCTAGACGGCGAGCGTGTCCACCTCCACCGCACCTGGGATCAGGCGCATGTCGGCAGCGACGCGATCCCGCCGGAGTCGGGATCTGCGAGGGTTACTTGGCGAGTGTCGATAGGAGCCTCAGCTCCTCCATCAGCAGCCGCGGTAGCAGGAAGTGCTCGCGCACGCGCTCGCGTCCGCTTCGCCCGAGCTGGTCTCTCAGCTCGCTGTCGCCCAGCAGCTTAATAGTGCTTTGTTAGGTTTGGGGTAGGAGTTCGGCTTGGTGGTGGCGAATCCTCGTGTGTTCGTGGTTATCGACGCGAGGAGGCATCATGGCTGTGATGACGGTGGATGCGGATGCTCCGATCGTGGTGAAGAAGCGGCTGGAGGTGTTCGCTGGCGAGGTGCTCGCGGAGGCGATGAACCGGCCGGTGCAGCGGGTCAACGGCTCCTTGTATCTGCGGGGGCTCTTGGAGCAGGGTCCTCGTAAGTCGCTTGAGCCGATGGTCGAGCGGCTGGGTGGTGACGCTGACTATCAGTCGTTGCAGCAGTTTGTGGCCGACAGTCCGTGGGATCCGGCGCTGGTGGTCAAGGCGGTGGCTGAGCGGGTGGCGTGCGAGATCGACGTTGAGGCGTGGGTGCTGGATGACACTGGGTTTCCGAAGGACGGCAAGGACTCGCCGGGTGTCAAGCGCCAGTACTCGGGGACATTGGGGAAGACGGGTAACTGTCAGATCGGGGTGTCGGTGCACGCCGTCGGAGCGCGAGGGACGGTGCCGCTGGGGTGGGCGCTGTATCTGCCGGAGGACTGGTATGCCGATCCGGAACGGCGGCGCAAGGCGAAGATCCCGGATGAGGTCGCCTTCAACACCAAGCCTGAGCTCGGGGTAGAGCTGCTCGAGCAAGCGGCTGGCTGGGATGTTCCGAAGGCGCCGGTGCTCGGCGATCATGCCTACGGGGAGAACACCTGGCTGCGGGACCGTCTCGATCAGGCCGGGTGTGAGTACGTATTGTCGGTCGGGCCAACCACCAGGGTGTTCGCGCAAGGGACCGTGTTCGCGGTGCCTCCCAAGAAGCCCACGGCGACGCGCGGCCCGGTCAGACCGCGGCCAGACCGCAAGCCTGGGCCGATCGGTGAGTTGATCAGCCGGCTCGGAACAGATGCCGCTCAAATGGTCACCTTCCGTAACGACTCCGAGGGAGAGCCGGTCACCTCCAGGTTCGTCTTCGCGCGCGTTCACGCCGCACACGGCTGGCGCGATGATCAGCGCTGGACCGGGTGGCGCGAGGACTCTGAGGTGCCTCCGCGGGAGGAGTGGCTGATCGCCGAGTGGCCCGAGGAGCACGACGGGCCGACCGACTATTGGATCTCAAACCTGCCCGCCGACACCGAGCCCGAGCGGCTCGCTCGGCTGGCACACATGCGCTGGAAGATGGAGCTCGACTACAAACAACTCAAGGGCGAGCTCGGACTCGACCACTACGAGGGCCGCTCATACCTCGGCTGGTACCACCACACAGCGCTGGTGACCGCCGCCCACGGGTTCCTCACGCTCGAGCGGCTTCACCCTTTTCACCCACGGCCGGCCTGACACTCCCCAAGACCGTGCTGCTATTGCAGCCGATCTTCAAGTGCTGGACCGGCCGCTGCCAAACCTGTCAACAGCTAGTCGATCTCGCCCGGCTACCGCTCCCACTCACCAAACAAGACGAGCGAACCTAACAAAGCACTATTAAGCATCGCCTGGGCGCACTCCTCGGTGCTGGATACCAGGACACCGCCGATGCCCTCGGGCATCTGTAGCGGGATGCCACCGGCGCGACCGGCAACCACTGGCGTGCCCTTCCAAAGCGACTCCGAGACGACAAGCCCGAAGCCCTCGCGGATCGACTTCTGCACGACCACCTCCGAGAGCCGCTGGAAAGCGTTGACCTCTACGTTGCCGACACCTGTGAGGTTGGTGTAGACGTGAATCAGCTCGTCGCGCTCGGCGGCCTCTGAGACCTGCCGGTAGACCTCCCAGCCCTCCGGGTCATCCAGCGCCATCGAACCGACGAGCGCGAGCTGCAGATCGCCGATCTCCTTGCGCACGAGCCGGTAGGCGTCGATCACCCCGAGCGGGTCCTTCCACTGGTCAAAGCGCGATATCTGCGTCACGAGGCGCCCCGGGACCTCCATGCCGATCCAGTCGAGGATCTGGCTGGCCACGCGCGGGTCCAGGTCGATGTTCTTGGGGCTGAGGGGGTCGATCGCCGGCGCGATCACCTCCGCCCGACCTACCGGCAGGTCGGGCGGCACGAACTCTGCCATCGTGAACACCGCGGCGTCAAAGCCCTCCAGGTAGGGCGCGAGGAACTGCCAGGCGTCGGGGTTGGGCTCGCTTGTGTCGATGTGACAGCGCCACACCCAGCGTGCGCTGCCCTTGCCGTGTGCCTGGAGTAGCCCGGCGGGCTGCGGGTCGTGGACGATGATGAAGTCATAGCCGCCGTCGAGGGTGGCTGCGTTCTCCTCGATGCACCTGCGGTATGCGCTGCGCTCGTCCTCTGTGAGCGCTTGCGGGTCTCCCTGCAGCGCATTGTGCAGCGCCTTGGTGGCGTGGAAGAAATCCTGGTCGCCGCCAATCACCTTCCAGTCGACCGTCAGGCCAAGGTCGCGCAGCAGCGGAACGCAAGAGCGCAGCAACTCCGAGACGCCGCCGCCATAGGGGGTGGCGTTGACATTCAGGATGCGCGCACCCCGAAGAGCGCGCGCGTGCTCGCGCAACTCCGCCAGGATCGGGGCCGGCGCGACGCCGTCGTAGGCGTCCAGCGACCAGCGCCCTACGGCTACCTTCTGTAGCACGAGCGCATCCTCCTCACGAGCCTGTCAGGTCGCGTCGGGCGAAAACCCACGTTGCTGCGAGCGCGCAGGCCGCGGCGATCCCGAGCATCACGGCGGCGGCTCCGATGCGAAACGGCTGGGTGGGTACGAGCCCGATATGCGCGAACGGTGTTGCCTGTACAAGCCAGTGCGGCACGCTCAGCAGGGAGCCGAACAAGTACCAAAGAAACGCGACCGTGACGAGGCCGTAGGAGAGCCCGGCGCTCGCGCGGGGGACGATCGCGTAGGCGAGCGCCGCGATGCCGAGGAACATGACCGCGACGGGCAAGCAGTTCAAGCCGGCTTCGAGCATCCCCATAAGAGAGATGTCGACGCCGCCTGACTCGGCGCCGATCCAGGTGAGCAGACCAGCAACAAGGGAGATCGCGGCGGCACCGGCGAGGGCGAGCACGAGCCTCCCTCCCAGCCACCGACTGCGGCTGACGGGCAGGGAGAGCAGCGTCTCCAGCCGCTCATCGGCTTCCTCGTGGCGCGCAGCGGAGATCTGCGCGCACACGAACAGGCTGACGGCCAGGACGAAGAAGATGAACACGAACGCGAGGTATCCGGTAGGCGTGATGATCGAGCCCGTCCCGAGCTTTGAGACCTGGTGTTGCAGGCTCTTTGAGATTCCCGCGGTCGCGGTGCTCTTAGCGATCACGCCGGTGATGTAGGCAAAAGCGCCGATGCTTGCGAGCCACACGATCAAGCTCGTGCGCTCTGAGCGCAACGCCTGAGCGGTCGGTGAGGACAGCAGACCCAGGCGTGGATCTGAACTGTCGCGGGCCGGGAGGATGCCGGTGCCGACGTCGCGGCCGGCGGCGATCCGGGCGGCCACAAAGAGCAGCGCCACCGTTGCGAGGACGGGGAGCGCCAGCACGATCGGGTGAGCGCCCGTGAACGGGCGCATTTCCTCAGCCCAGCCGAGCGGAGTCGCCCAGCGAAGCCAGCCGGCGCTGGTGGAGGTGTCGGCGATGACTCGCAGCGCCAGGAACAGTCCGACTGCGGCACCGCCGAGCTCAAGCGCCATCCTGCGTGTCGAGGCGATCTGGCTTGTCAATGCGCCCACGCCCACAAATACCGGCACGACAGAGGCTGTCGCGAGGGCAAGCTCGGCCGACCCGCCGGCGGACAGACCCGATAGGAGCAGGCCGGCGAACTCGGCGAGTCCCAAGATCAGGACACCCGCGCCGATCGCGGCCAGCGCCGAGAGATACGCGGTCCCGCGCCCGACCGAGCCCGCGAGCACGAGCTCCATCCGGCCCGTGTCCTCCTCAGTGCGCAGCGCCCTGACTGCGGCGAGCAGCCCGAAGACGGAGGCGAAGATCGCCAAGGTGCCGCCGACGCGCCAGGCGGTGTAGCCGGAGACGGTGAGCAGGTCGTGAGGGACGCCGTAGAACAGGCGGATCGCCTTGTTATCGCCGAAGCTGTGGGCAAACGCGAGCCGGCTTGAGAGCGTCGGGTAGGCGTCGCGGTAGCCGACCGGCTGGATGTAGGCGATCACCGCGAACAGGTACGCGAAGGAGATCGTGCGAACACGAGCGTCTCGGAATGCCCGCCGAGCCAGGGCCAGCGGTGCAGCGAGACTCATTCCCCCCGTGCTCGATACGGGCGCGCTGGGCACCGCGACTATTCCGCTAGCCGCCGGCATGACCGTCAGAGCCGTCGTAGTGGTGAATGAATATCTCCTCAAGCGAAGGCTCGCGGCTGGTCAACGTGGCCACCGGATGCTCGGCGAGCGCGGCGATCAGCGGGCCGACGCCGCCGGAAACCTCAAAGCGCAGAGCGTTCGGCCCCGCGGCCTGGACCTGCACCCCTGGCAGCGGTGGGAGCGTGGGCGCGTGGCTGGTGAACGTGACCTCGACTGTCTGCGCGGCGAGGTGGCGCAGCTGTTGCAAGGTTCCCTCGTCGACGAGCCTGCCCTCGCGCAGGATGCCTACACGGTCGCACAGCGCCTCGACCTCGCTGAGGATGTGCGAGGAGAGAAAGACGGTCTGCCCGCGCTCCTTTGCTTCCTTCACGCAGTCGCGGAACGTGACCTCCATCAACGGGTCAAGGCCGCTCGTCGGCTCGTCGAGGAGCAGCAGCTCCGCGCGTGTGGCGAGCGCCGCGATCAGCTGCACCTTCTGGCGGTTGCCCTTGGACAGCGCTCGGATCTTCTTGCGCGGGTCGAGCTGGAAGCGCTCCACGAGCTGATCTCGGTAGGCGGCATCGACGCCTCCGTGTAGCTGCGCGAGGAACTGGAACGTCTCGGCACTCGTCAGCGCCGGCCATAGAAACGGCTCGCCTGCGACGTATGCGACGTGGCGGTGCGCTGCCACCGGGTCGCGCCAGGCGTCGTGGCCAAACAGTTGCGCTTGCCCGGCGGTGGGATGGTGCAGGCCGAGCAGCAGCCGGATCGTGGTGGTCTTGCCCGACCCGTTGGGGCCGAGATACCCGTACACCTCGCCCCGGCTGACGGTGAGGTCGAGTCGGTCGAGCGCGAGCGTGCTCCCGTAGCGCTTGGAGAGCCCCTCGGTATGGATCGCCGCGTCGAGGGAGTCTTGCGGTGGAAGCACCGGCGGTGGGTTTGGTTCAAGGGAGGTCACGGACATGCAACAAGGATCTGGTGTTCCCGTTGACTGGGCATCCGGGGTTTTCCCTGACGTGTCGGCGGGAGCACCGCACCGCCATCGAGCCGGGCGGTGCTAGCTCGATGTCCTGCAGCACCGGCATTGCGGGGAGCGGTGGCGATCACTGGCTCGTGGCCGAGGCGGCGGACCATCCGCTCAAGTAGCCGGCGGACTTCTGGGTGAGACTCGATTATCAGTATCTATGTTTGGTTCCGGGCGACGATAGGTATGGATAGCGCATGAGCCGGCGTAAGGTGCGCCGGCTTTCTCGGAGTTTGGTGATCTTTGGGGTCGGCACGAAATGAACGGCGGGATACCACCCGTCTGGACCCGTGGAACGCCGCGCCGCGGGCGCAGATGACTACCGATGGATGTGATCTCCGCGCGCATCTACGGTTCGGGCTGAATGTCAGACTGCCATCACGAGCACGATGCCGGGGTGCAGCGCGACGCAGCGGCCAGAATGTCGGTCGTGCAGGCCCTGGCCGATCCGGCGATGTATCCAGGGCACCCGGCGGTGCAGGTGCACGAGACCCATGCCTCCTGGGTGTTTTTGGCCGGCGAGCGGGCCTACAAGATCAAGAAGCCTGTGCGGCTCGCGTTCCTCGACTACGCGACACTCGCGCGCCGGCGCGCGGCGTGCCGTGAGGAGGTGGCCGTCAACCGTGAGCTTGCTCCCCGAATCTACCTTGGGGTGCGGGCGATGCTCCACGGCCCCGGAGGGTTTCGCTTCGCGCCGGAGGAGAGCGCCGGCGCGGTGGAGTACGCGGTCGTGATGTGCCGCTTCGACGAGGCACACACGCTGCTGGGAGCGATCCAGGCAGGTTCTCTGAGCCGCGCGCATATACAGCAGGTCGCTGCGCGCCTGGCCGATTTTCACCAGCGCTCGCCTGCACTTACGGCGGACGGGCCACAGCACGTGTTGGACAGTTGGATGGTGAATGTGGGGGAGATCGAACGCCTGCCGTTCCCGACCTCCTGGCGGGTGGAGACGATGCGCGGGTTCGGCGAGGCGTTCGTAGACGCTCACGCTCGTGAGCTTGAGCGGCGCGGCGAGCAGGGACTGGTGCGCGACGGGCACGGGGACCTGCGCTGCGAGCATGTACTGCTCGGCCCACCGATCCGTGTCGTTGATCGGATCGAGTTCGACCCGGCGCTGCGCCAGATGGATGTCGCACGCGATCTGGCGTTCCTGGCGATGGACCTGGAAGCTCACGGCCGGCACTGGGCTGCACGGGAGCTGGTGCGCGCCTACCGGCACGCGGGCGGTGATCCGGGCAGCGAGCGGCTGCGCTGCTTCTACGGCGCCTATTGGGCGCTCGTGCGTGCCAAGGTGGCGTTGATCGCAGCCGGCACCCATCACGGCGCGCTGCGTCGCCGGGAGCGGGCGCGAGCCGAGCGTCTGTGGGGGTTGGCGCAGCGGTTGTGCTGGCGGGCTCGCGGCCCGATCGTGATCGTGGTCTGTGGGCCAGCGGCGAGCGGCAAGTCGACGCTGGCCGCTCACCTCGCTCGTTGCTCACGGCTGCCGGTCGTCTCCTCCGATGTGCTGCGAAAGCGTCTCGCGGGGGTCGCTGTCAGCGAGCGCGCGAGACCTGAGCACTACACCCAGGACTTCACCCGCGCCGTATACGTGTCGTTGGCCCGCGAGGCACTCGCGCGCAAGGAGGGCCGCGGCGGGGTGATCGTCGATGCCACCTGCCACACGCGCAGCGAGCGCACTCCGCTGTTTGGTCTGCTTCGCCGCGACGATGTGACCTTTCTGGCCGTCCAGTGCCATGTGGCGCTGCAGACGGCGCTCGCGCGGTCCGCCACGCGGATGCAGAGCCCGAGCCGGGTCTCAGACGCCACGCCGCAAGTTGTCGCTGCGCAGTTTCATCGCTTCCAGACGCTGGATGAGCTACCCCAGGAGTACGTGCTCGCGCTGGATTGCGAGCAGAGCGTGGAGGCGCAGACGGCGGTGCTGACACGCGCCGTCGACCGGCAGATCGGTCTGCGCGCGAGCCGCCAGCTTGCTTGCCGCACTGTCTCTGAGTCCGTGCTTTCCCACCACGGGTAAGGGCGTTTCCCCGCTCAACACGGCGCCTGCCAGCACATACGGTTGGGGCATGTCTGGACACTTGCAGTTGGCTCCCAGTCTCTCTGCGGACGCAGCGCCGCTGCCGGTGGCTGACGCGATCCAGGTCGTCGTGGCCGACGATCACGCCTTGATGCGCCGCAGCCTGCGACTGCTGCTCGAGAACGAGAAGAACATCGAGGTGATCGCCGAAGCCGACGACCTGACGGGCGCCGTTGCCCATGTTCACGGCCACCGGCCGCACGTGCTGGTACTCGACCTGGGCATGTCCGGCATGTCGAGCCTGCAGACGGTCGGCCAGCTGCGAGAGCGAGTACCGGACACGCAGATCGTGATCGTCACGATGGAGGAGAACCCCGCTTTCGCGCAGCGCGCGCTTGCCGCCGGCGCGCTCGGGTTCGTCTCCAAGGATCGTGCCGACACCGACCTCCCCGAGGCGGTACGTGCCGCAGCCCGCAATGAGGAATACCTGAGCCCGAGCGTCGCAGCTCGTCTTGCTGCCCTTCACCGCTCGCTGACCAACGATAGTTTGACGGTGCGCGAGGTCGAGGTGCTCAGGCTGATCGCACTCGGCTACACGACTGTCGAGATCGCGCGCAAACTGTACCTCTCGCCGCGCACGATCGAGACGCACCGCGGGCACATCCACAGCAAGCTCGGGGTCCGAACCCGCGCGGAGCTGGTGCGCTATGCGCTACGACGCAGCTTGCTGAGCACGTGAGACCTCCGTGGGAGCCGTGGGGCGCAGCGGCAGGCACGCGGCCAGGAGCGTGCCGTTGGCATCCGAGCTGATGCTGAGCGTCCCGCCGGCCAAGGCGACCCGCTCGTTCATGCCGACCAGCCCGAAGCCGCTGCTCTGAGCGCTGGTGTCAAATCCTTGGCCGTCGTCCTGCACTTCGATCGACAGCTCGCCGTCGTTCTGTCTGACGAGTACGCGGACGGTGTTGGCGCGGGCGTGCTTGGTGATGTTCGTGAGCGCCTCCTGCAGCAGCCGGTAGACGGTGGTCTGCATCTCCCCGCCCATTTCGGCTTCGTCTTCGGGGCGGGCCGGTAGGTCGAGCTCGCTGTTGATCGTGGCGCCGCTCTGCTCACGGTGGCGGTCCAGCAGCGCCTCGATCGCGGCGTGCAGGCCGAGGTCATCTAGCGCGGCGGGGCGTAGCTCAGTGATGATCGCCCGCAGGTTTTCGATCTCACGTTCGATGTGCTCCGCCGCCTCCTCAAGCGCGCCGCGCGCCGGGTTGAGGTCCCCTTGGGTGAGCACCGAGGCGAGCAGCAGCCGCAGCCCGCCGAGGCCCTGCAGCGTCTCGTCGTGCAGCTCCCTTGCCCAGCGACTCCGCTCGGCGTCGGCGGCGGCCACCGAGCTACGCAGCCGGTCGGCCTGCACGCTCTGCGCGAGTGCCACGGCCGTCGCAGCACTGACCGCGAAGGTCCGCAGCATCTGCTCGTCGTCCTCGCTGAACACGGCACGGTCGGCTCCGTGGTCAAACGCTGCGAGCAGACCAACCGCGTGGCCGCGGTAGACCATCGGCACGAGCAGCGCGGTCTGAGCGTCGGGGACACCGAACTCTCGCGGAGCGATCCGCAGACGAGTGGCGACATCGGTGATCCGTTCCGGGCGGCCGCGTTCGAGTACCTGCCCGGAGGTCGAATCGGCGATCGGCAGGCGGACACCTTGGGTGTCCTGCGCGTGCCCGGCGCTGGTGTGCACGACCAGCTCATCCCCGTCGCGCAACATGATCACGAGGCTACGGGCGCCCACGAGCGCACGGCCGCGCTTGACGATCAGCTCAAGCACGTGCTCAAGCGCTATCTCCCCGCCGATCGCAACAGCCACGTCGCGCGTGGCCTCAAGGCCACGGAAGGCTTTCTCAAGCTCGTGGCGGCGCATCTCGCTGACCTGGTAGAGCCGCGCGTTCTCAATGGCGACAGCCGCCCACCGCGCGAGCATCACGACGGCCTGCTCATCGGCCTGCGTGAACTCGCCGTCCTGCTTGTCGGCGAGATACAGGTTGCCCCACGCCTGGCCGCGGACGAGCACGGGCACCCCGAGGAAGCTGCGCATCGCCGGATGGCCCGCCGGGAACCCGTAGCTGCTTGGGTGCTGGCCGACATCGACCAAGCGCAACGGCTCGGGGTGTTCGATCAGCGTGCCGAGCACCCCCCGGCCGCGAGGCAACTCGCCGATCGCGCGGCGGGCCTCCGCGTCGATCCCCACGGTCAAGAACTGCTCAAGCTCAGAGCGATCATCGTTGAGGACCCCGATCGCGGCGTAGCGCGCCCCGGTGATCTCCCTTGCCGCCTCAAGGACACGATCGAGCACAGCCCGCTGGTCAAGCTCGGTGACGAGCGCCTGCCCGACATCGAGCAGCTGTCGAAGCCACGGCTCATCGGCGTCTGCGGTCATGGTCGCGGGAAACTTTAGCCGTAGTCTGCCCCGCTGGACTGCGGGATTCCCCCGATAGAGCGGGCCGCGCAGAACCTACGCTCGGCATCGGCGTCGAACACGCTGAAAAGGCGCCGTCTGAGCGTATATGCCCCAGCCCCTGAGCCCTTCTGAAAGACCGAACCCCACGCCGGAGAAGCCACGTTGCGTGCACTGTGGTGACGTGATTGGCGCCTATGAGCCGATGATCCTCGTGGGGGACGGCAAGCCACGCAAGACCTCCGCGTCCGCGGAGCAAGACTGGGACCCGCACGCCGGCGAGTGCTACCACGTGGCCTGCTACCCGCCGTGAACGCCACTCACGCTATCCGAGGAAAACCGCACCCTTGCGCGCGACTACTGCGGATGGCGCAGCGCGTGCGTGGTGCAAACCTCAGATCACGCCAATCCCACGCGCAAGGAGGAAAGTGAATGCCACTGCCAGCCCATTTCAGTGAACTCGCCGTCGGCGAGGTGATGCACTCGGGGGTGATCGACTGCCCGCCGCAGACACCGCTCGCCGAGGTCGCATCATTGATGGCCGAGAACAGCGTCCACTGCGTAGTCGTGGACGGCCTCGCGCATGGCCCCCATCACACCGAGCGGCTCGTGTGGGGCGTCATCTCCGACATCGACCTGATGCGCGCCGCGGGCACCGGGAGCATGGACGGCGAAGCGGGCGAGATCGCCGCGACCGAGATCGTCACGATCAAGCACGACGAGGAGGTTCAGCGCGCCGCGCAGCTGATGGGCGAGCACGAGTGCTCGCACCTGATCGTGACCCACCCCGACTCGGGTCGCCCGCTCGGCGTCGTCTCAAGCCTGGACGTGGCCCGCGCGCTGGTGTGGGGGGTACGTCCTTCGAACAAGGTGCCGACTCCGTAGTTTCCACGTTTACCGACACGGATTTTCTCGACTGCCAAAGCCCACACGCGACCATAAGCTCCGAGCATGAACCCTGAGACCCCAAATACCAAGCCCAAGCGAGTGCTGATCGCCGGCGGCGGCGTAGCCGCCCTTGAGACGGTCCTCGCGCTGCACGACCTCGCCCCGGAGCTCACCGACGTGACCGTCATCGCCCCCAACCCCGACTTTCACTACCGGCCGATGACCGTGCGTGAGCCGTTCGCCCAGGGACGGGCCCGCCGCTACCCGCTCGCGCCGATCATCAGCGACGCCGGCGCGAGCCTGATCTGCGACGAGCTGGCCTGGGTGGACCCCGAGAACCGGATCGCCCACACCAAGGGCGATGAGCAGCTGGAGTACGACGCGCTGGTGTTGGCGCTCGGAGCGAAAGCTACCCCGCGCTACCGGCACGCGGTCACGATCGACGCCGCGCACATGGACGAGATCCTGCACGGCATCATCCAGGACGTCGAGGCCGGCCACATCAAGCGCCTCGCGTTGGTCGCGCCCGGCCGGATGGCCTGGCCGCTGCCGCTGTATGAGCTCGCACTGATGACCGCCGGCCGCGCATATGACATGAACATGGACGTCCAGGTCACGCTCGTCACCCCCGAGGACAGCCCGCTGGCGATCTTCGGACAGACCGCGAGCAGCGCGGTCGCCGAGTTGCTCGCGCGGTCGAACGTCCAGACGATCCACTCCGCCTACGCCGAAGTTCCCAAGACGGGCGAGGTGGTCATCAACCCCGGCGACCGGCGGCTGCAGGTGGATCGCGTGATCGCGCTGCCCGAGCTTTACGGCCCCTGCGTGCGCGGCATCCCTTTGAGCGAACACGGCTTCCTGCGCGTGAACCCTTACGGGCGCGTGCTGGATGCCGAGGGCGTCTACGCGGCCGGGGACTGCACCGAGTTTCCGGTCAAGCATGGGGGCGTTGGCTCCCAGCAGGCCGACGTGGTGGCGCAGTCGATCGCAGCGGACGCCGGCGCCCCGGTCACACCCGAGCCGTTTCACCCCGTGATCCACGGGATGCTGCTCACCGGCGGGAAGCCCTTGTATCTGACTGCGAAGATCACGGGCGGGCACGGGTTCAGCTCGGAGCTGACTGAGACGCCGAGCTGGTCTCCGCCGAGCAAGATCGCCACGAAGTACCTGGCGCCCTACCTGGACGCCCAGGACCGCGAGAAGACGCCGACATGACACGCTCAGGATCAGGCGGGGCGGCTGGACCCTGCATGGTGCTCGGCTATGACCGCAGCGAGAGCTCGCGCCACGCCGCCCGCTGGGCGGCAGGCGAGCTGGCCTCGGGCGGCAAGCTCGTGATCGTCCATGCCTGCCGTGCGCAGCACGCGCCGCCGAGCCCCCTCAGCACCGCCGGCGAGCGCCACGAGGCGGGCCGCGCGATCCTCGATGAGCTGATGCTCGACGTCGATGACGCGCTGCTCGACATCGACCTCGAGACCCAGGTCTCAGATCAGGACCCCGCCGCCGCGCTGATCGACGCCGCTCAGCGCCACGATGCTCGCGCGATCGTGCTCGGCGCCAAGCCACACTCGCGGCTGCACAAGGCGCTGGGCACCGTCACGACCGAGCTGCTGCAGACCTCGCCGGTGCCGGTCATCACGGTGCCGGCGACCGCACCGGCCCCGGCCGTCCGCTCATGCAGTCCGCCGCCGCAGAGTGAGCGCGCCGAGCGCAAGCGCAATCAGCGTCGCACCGACGATCACGGCGACATCGAGCACGACCCTGCCGCCGAGCGGACGGGGATGGGTGGCGCGCGCCAGGGCGTCGTAGGCGTAGGTGAGCGGCAGCGCGCTTGAGAGCCCGTAGAGCGCGCTGGCCATCTCGTGGCGGTCCACGAACAGCCCGCACAGCAGCAGCTGGGGGAAGATGATCGCGGGCATGAACTGCACGGCCTGGAACTCGGTGCGCGCGAACGCGCTGACGAACAGGCCGAGCGCCATGCCGAGCACGGCGTTGCCGATGGCGAGCAGCCCGATCAGCCACGCGCCGTGCGGGGCGTGCAGGCCGAGCAGGAAAAACCCGACGAGGCAGACCACCAGCGCCTGCAGCGCGGCGAGCAGACCGAAGGCGATCCCGTAGCCAGCGAGCAGGTCGGCCTTGGCGAGCGGCAGGCTCATCAGCCGTTCCAGGGTGCCGCTGGTGCGCTCGCGCAGCATCGCGATCGAGGTGACCAGGAACATGATGCTGAACGGGAACAGGCCGCACATCGGCGCCCCGATGGCCTGAAACGTCGCGGGCCGACTTTCGAAGATGTAGCGCATCAGCACGAGCAGCCCGACGGGCACGCCGAGCAGCAGCGCGATCGTGCGCCGGTCACGGCGAATCTGCCACAGCACGCGCCTGGCGGTCGCCAGCGTGATCCGGGGGCTCACGGGGAGCCCCGCCCGATGATCGCAAGGAACGCCCGGCTGAGGTCCTGCTCGCCGGTGTGCTCGCGCAGCCGCGCGGGCGTGGTCTGCTCGATCAGCGCCCCTTCGCGCATCAGCAGCAGCTCGTCGCACTCGCTGGCCTCGTCCATCACGTGACTTGAGATCAGCAACGTGCTCCCCGCCTGCGCGAGCTCGCGGAAGGTGCCCCACAGTTCGGCGCGCAGCACAGGATCCAGGCCGACGGTGGGCTCGTCAAGCACCAGCAGCTCGGGATCGCCCAACAGGGCGGTGGCGAGCGATACCCGCGAGCGCTCCCCACCGGAGAGTGAGGCGACGACCTGGTGCTCCCGACCGGCCAGGCCGACCGTCTGGACGACCTCGCCGATCCGCTGCTCGCCGACATCGAGGATCGCGGCGAAGTAGCGCAGGTTCTCGGCGATGCTGAGGTCGGCGTAGACCGATGGGACCTGCGTCAGGTACCCGACGCGCCGGCGCAGCGTTGGTGAGCCGGCGTGTTCGCCGAGCACGCTCACCTGGCCGGCCTGGACGATCTGCACGCCGACGATCGCGCGCATCAGCGTGGACTTGCCGCACCCGCTTGGGCCAAGCAGACCCGTCACCGACCCGGCAGCGACCTGCAGACTCAGGCCGTCGATCACCATGCGCCCGCCTCTCGCTACATGCAGATCCTCGATCTCAACTGCGATGTCGGCCATCTGCCGCACAAGCTATCCGCTGAACTCTGCGTGCGATTAATGATCGAACTCAGTGCATAAAGAAACCAACGTCAAAGGCGAGACGGTCGTGGGGTCGAAGGTCGCGACCGCGGCGGCCCGCGCGGTGGCGAGGTCGCCTTCCAATGCGGCAAGACGATCCGAGCAAGGACGATCGTCGTGGAACTTCGCTTCGGCCAGCGGGCACCACGAGGGCGACGACGGCGACGCTATGGATCTCGCCGGCGAGGATCCCGCGATGATCCGATCGAGGAAGCCCGGATCTACACTGCGCTCCCACACGTTCTCTGGCGCAGCCCTGCTGGCGAGCTGGCAGACGTGTATGTCAACGACGCGTTCGGCACGGCGCATCGGGCTCATGCGAGCACTGAGGGGGTTGCCCATCTGCTGTCATGTGCCGCCGGGCGGCTGATGGAGCGCGAGGTGCGAGCGCTGAGCGGCATCCTCGAGTCGTGGATCGAGCTGGCGCGGGACAGCGGGCAGGGTGGCGAGAGCCGCGTCCGGCGTCTGCGAGGCCCATAGGCTTGCCGGCGTTGCGTAAGTTGCGTAGGTTGCGTCATTGTGCTACCGTGTGGTCATGGCATCGACAGCTACCCCAGAGGCTGAGCGCCTGGCGGACGAGCTCGTCAAGCGCCTGGGCGAGCGTCCGCTGTCGCCCAGGAAGCTCGCCGTCGAGCTCGCCGGGCAGGACACGCCACCGGCGCTGATCGGAGCGTTCGACGCCGCCCTGTCGCGAACCGCCGCCACGGGTGAGACCGACAGCCTCGACGAGGCCCTGTGGGGACAGGCGCCCACCGACCAGGAGCTCGCGCACGCTCGGCATGCCACCTATCCAGCGCTCCAGGACGCGATGCGCGAGGCGCTGTCCGATGCCCTGACACGCGAGCAGGCAGCGCAGAGACTTGGCGTCACACCGCAGGCGGTGTCCAAGCGCATCACTTCCGGCGGCTTGGTTGCGCTGCGGCGCGGGCGCGTCAACCGCCTGCCGGCCTGGCAGTTCCACGAAGACCGGGAGCTGCCCGGCCTGAAGCAGCTGATCGCCGCCTACCCCGGCGGCGCGCTGTCACTGACGGTGTGGGCCACCTCGCCCTCGCCGGACCTCGACGGCGCCACACCAGCACAGGTCCTGGCCCGCCGCGGCGGCGGCGTCGCGCGAGTACCTCAAGGCCGCCGAAGCGCTCACGCCCGGCGCGTGGTAGCCAAACTCCGCGATCCGTCGGCCACGCTACCGGCGGATCCCCCGACGTGGTCGTGGACAGCATCGAAGCCGATGGTGCGCGTCTATCACGAGCAGCCCGGACGGGACGGCATAGCGTCGCGCACGTTCGGTCCTTTGGCTCGCTTTGACCCGCACGTCCGCGACGCTCACCAACGCCCGCGCGAGGATCCACAGGCCCGCGGCGTGCGATATCTCGCCGCCGATCTCGCCACCGCGCTAGCGGAGTCCTATCCAGGGCAGTGGCCTGAGATATCGATCTGCCCGCACACGCGCGCCGCCTGGGTATGCCCGCCGGAGCCAGTGGTGCTGCTCGATCTCTCCGGCGAGGGCGCGCTTGCGATCGGAGCGACGGGCGCCCTGCAATGGGGCGATGAGCCACGCAGGCGCACCCAACGATGGGGACGACGCATCTACGAGCAGTACAGCGATCTCGAAGGCATCCGCTACCAGGCCGCCCACCAAGGCGGCGGGTGCGCAGTGCTGTGGGAGCGAGCACCCACACTCCAGCGCCTACCAGGCGGTGACCGCCGACTGTGGGCGGTATGGAGCCGAGTCGTGACGGCGCTGGCCGGCCAGCGCCGCACCCCACGGCGGATCGAGGCCGGAGAGTGCAGGCGATGCCGCGAAGCCGGGCTCAGCGCGAAGAATTCGGAAGGCAAAGCGGCGCGGCGGCCCAATACAGAAGCATGACCAAACATCCCAGCCCGCCGTAACCAGAACAACCCCCGCAAAATCGCGAGGGTTGAGGGCTCTCCACGAAGTCTAACTATCAATCGGGGCGGGCGGATTCGAACCGCCGTCCTCACCGACCCGAATCGCTAGTCCAGGTAGCCCGGTTTCCACAAAACGCCTGCAAAGGCGCGGGTTCTGGCTACGCATGTTTGACTCCAGCTGGTTCGATATTTCCTTCGATATGAACGGATTTGGGCAGTGGAAGGCGTCACTGCCAAAACTCCTCGGACTGGGCTCCGGCGGCCGTCGACCCTCGCGGCCTCTTCTTATAGCAGCGAGTTTGGCACCGCGTTCGGCGACCTCCGGGTGGCGGCCGATGATCGCCGCGCGTAGCGACGGCCGGTGCCGCGGCCTGGGCGTCTGAGCCCGCAAGCGGCGCGACGCAAGGCACCGGCCTGGCGGGTATGGTCCCGGCGTGCTCCGGGTCTACCACCGTGAATACGCAGGACGTCCGATCCGGGCGCTGTGGACGCTCGAGGAGATCGGGGCGCCCTACGACCTGACGCTCATGAGCTGGGAGGAAGGCAGCAGGGAGGAGCACCGCGCGCGCCATCCGCTCGGCCGCGTGCCCGTGCTCGAGGACGACGAGGGCTTCGTGTTCGAGTCGATGGCTATCTGCCTGCACCTCGCCGACCTGCACCCGCAGGCCGGGCTGTTGCCGCTGCCGGGCACGCATGAGAGGGCGCTCGCCTATCAGTGGTCGTGCTTCGCGCCCGCAGAGCTTGAGCCGCCGCTCATCGAGGCGGCGATCTTCCGCGAAAGCGATCCCGATCGTGCCGCCAAGGCGCGAGCGCGCTTCGTCGCGGCCGCAGGCGCCGTAGGGGACACACTCGCGGACAGCGAGTACCTCGTCGGTGGGCGGTTCGGCGTAGCGGACGTCCTCATTGCCACCGCCCTGTCCATCCCGGAGAGGGCGGGCTTCCCCGAGGACGTCTCGCGGGATCTCAAAGAATATGTCGCGCGGCTCAGGGAGCGTCCGGCATACCAGCGCGCCAGAGAGCGCGAAGTTGAGGCGACGATAGCGCGCTGAGGGCTGCACCCAACCCTGGATGGGGGGGCGCTGGCCGACCAGCGCGGGTTACGACTCGACTCCATTCCGCCCACAGTCTGCGATCGCCGCCTGGTAGTCGCTGGAGCGTGGGTGCTCGCCTCCCTACACTTCGCTTGGAGGCCAGGTGATGCCAGAGCCAGCGACGAACAACGACCACATCGAGCGGGCAAACACTCAATTCTGGAATCATCCCTCTCTGGAGGAGCTGATGGCCAACGTCGGGCCAGTGGAGCCGAACGAGCACTTCGACATTCCCGACTTGACCGACGAAGAGTGGGACGCGTTCGTGGCGGCGCTCGACGAGTGATCACCACCGCTCTCGTCGACACGAACGTATTCACGGCACGTATGCGGGAGCGCTCGCCACAAGCTACGCCAAGCACTTCTTCGGCCAGCGCATCGCCGTCGCTCCGCAAACCGTCGCCGAGGCCCGCACGGCGCTCTGAGCGCCGGCTGGGGGCAGGCTCGCACAGAGGTTGTTGCAGCTGATCGCTCCAGGCTCCGGAGTTCGCCGCAGACGAGTGGAGCGAGGAGGTCGAGCGCCACGACCGTCGCTCCCGGGCTCGCGCCCGGCGCAGAGCGCCCGCAAGACGATCGAGACCGGTACGAGGGTGGAGATCACTCGTTGGACGGCTCAGCCGCCGGGCAGCGCGGCCGTCGAGGTCAAGACCAACGCCGAGGCGGTGCGCCGACGAGCTGCCTGGCACCTGGAAGCACCGGGTCGAGGCTGCTACCCCGCGTCGTCCTTTGAACGCGCAGCGCCCGAGACGTGTCTCGCACACCACGGCCAGGCAGGGAGAGGACGAAGGCCGGATCATCGCGCATCGCACGACCAAGCCGTGGATGCTCGCTGCTCAGGCGGCGGCGCAGACCCGCAACGCTGCCGCGACATCTTTCGCTGCGGTCCTCGACTACTGCGTGCGTTGAGGCTGGATGCCGGCCAACCTGCTCGCCGAGGTCAAGCGAACGGGCTCCGACTGCCCGGCGCTCCGGAAGAGGGCACAGAGCCGCAACGACGTCTGACGGCGGTCGATGCGCCTCGAGGTCGGTTAGGTCAGCCGGTAGACGTGCGGCTCGACATCGCGCTCAACGCTCGATATCTTGTGCCGCGCCTTCCTACCCGTCAGGACTGAGCGGTTCTCGCCGGTCGAGCAAGCAGCATCTCGCTCGATCGGGACAGTGGAGTCGGTTGCTCCCGGCGAGATCCGCGTGTTGCTTGACCTCGACGCTCCGCAGGCCGTGACCTTGCAGGCGGGTCACCCTCAGCGATTCCCGCAGCTCAACGGCTTCATCCTCGTGCCCAACGAGATCGGGGCGCTCGTCGGGGTCGTGACATGGCTCGGGGTCGAGCGCTCACCATACCCGAAGAGAACTGGGCTCAAGGACTTCGGCCTCGTCGACCTGCCATTTCCACTGCGCAAGATGTCGATCGTGCCGCTTGGGACTCTGACGACGCGTGAGGCCGCTGACGGGCTGGAGCATGAGCTTCAACGCGGCGTGCTTGCATATCCCTCGGTCGGAGATCCGGCCGTCCTTCCCAGCGCTGAGCAGCTGCGTGCTTTGGTTGAGGAGCGCGCTGAGGATCGTCGAGTAGGGATCGGCACGTCGCCGATCGGCGGCGACACCGTTGTGTCGGTGGATCCGACAAGCTGTTCGGCCGCCACTTGGCGGTGCTCGGGAATACGGGCAGCGGGAAGTCGTGCTCTGTGGCCGGGTTGATCCGCTGGTCGCTAGAGGCTGCTACGCGCGGTAGGACGAAGAACGGTGGTCCCAACGCTCGCTTTCTCGTGCTCGATCCGAACGGCGAGTACCGGAACACGTTAGGTGGGCTCGGCGAGGTGCGTCACTTCGAGGTCACACCTCGTGAGGGGAGCGACGGAGAGCCGCTGCAGGTCCCGGCGTGGATGTGGAACAGCCACGAGTGGGCAGCATTTGCTCAGGCCGCCCCAGGCACGCAACGACCGCTCTTGATGCAGGGGCTTCGCAACCTCCGTGCGGGCGAAGCTCTCCAGGTGAGCCCAGACGTGAGGCTGGCGCGGTTGCTTCGTGGCTACCGCAATGGGCTTGCGGAGAAGCTCAGCCAGGGTCCTGCTGGATACAGCGGGGCATTTCCCACCAGGAAGAGTTGCGGTCAGTTGCTAGTAAACCTAGCGTGCTCTTGCCGACTCCATGTGCGCCAGTCAAAGCGACGCGTATCGCTACGGCCGGTTTAGCTCATCCACTATCAATCTTGAGCTGGATGGACGAAGGTTTCGAGGTCGATGACAACAATGTCCTCGTTGGACGTTGCTGCCAAGATTGGTTACCTGTCGCGCCACATAGATGCCCCCTCGGCGGTCAAGGTCAGTCCACCGCGGTGTTTGTTCCCGGAGGCACAGCAAGCCAGTCACTCGCAACGATCACACTGCCGCCCGTGAGCACCTCTAGGCGTGCCTTCCGGGTCACCTCGAAACCTCTGAGCGAGAAACGATGAATCGACGTGACAGCCGTCATGACCCGGAAATCTATCCGTCGCCGTCCATTTGTACGCGCTCCCGGCCATGATGCGGCCACCTGTCCTCGCGGGATCGCAGGACCGCCAGATGGTGGCTCGTGCCATGAACTACGTGCGCAGGCCGCGGGGTGGTGCGGGAGGCCGCTCAACCCGGCGGGGAGGCGCAAGCGACTCCAACCTGGTGAGGACGTCTGTGGCGATGGCGCGAAAGACGCACAGGCACACGCCTTGTGGTCGCACCGCCGAGCGATACATGACACCGTCGAATCCCTCGGTCTGCAGCCGCTCACCGACCCGTTGGAACACAAGCCACTGCTCCCGCCCCGGTATCGCGTCAGGCAAGCCGAGCTCTGCAAGAGCACCATTCCCCGTGAGGTCAACGACGTTACGCAGGCTGATTCGGTAGCGCCACAGCTCACGCGGCAGGCTGCGCAGCGGCTCAATCTCGTGCTCAGCGAGCCAGCGGTACCACTCGGCCCATACGGTCGCCTCCTCGGCTGCGAGGTAGAGGCCCTCGATGACAGTTCCGCGTTGCCAGCGCCCATCTGCGGGCGTCGGAGGCCGGTACAGCGGATCGCTGTCCACCGGCGTGTGACGCAGCCACGTGCCCGACACGGGCACGCTTGCCACAGTCAGATCCGGCACCGGCTACGCCTTACGAGAACGTCGGCGCCTCAAGCCCAGCGACGATCCGCGAGAGCTCCTCGTAACCGCCGGCGGCGAGGACGTCGATCGGCTTGCGATGGTCAAGCGCGACCAGTGGACGGTTGAGCCATACCGGCACGTACTCCTGGTCGAGCACGGTGGCTAGCCGCTCGATGATCGCTGAGAGCTCAACCAGCCGCTCGGCGCGCCGGCCGCTGGGCGCGCGTGTGCGGTGCAACCAAGCGCTGACCGTCGAAACCCCCGCGCCCGTCGCCCGCGCGATGTCGCGCTCGGTCAGCGGCGCAAGCCGCCTGATCCTGATCGCCTCGTCCGCGTACGCCAAGCTCATGGACGTCATTGTAGCGAAAAATGGAAATGATGCGGAAGCGCAATCTGCACTCGGCACCTCACCGTAGCTTTCTGTGGGGCCATACGCCGAAAACCAAGCAACCATGCCAATTCCCCACGCCAAGGATGAGCGTTTTGGCAGTGAACCGCCCTTACTGCCCATTCACTGCCCAATCAAAGAGCCCGCCACGGCGCCCACCCCAACAAAAAACCCCGCATTAGCGGGGCTTTTTTTATCGGGGCGCCGAGATTCGAACTCGGGTACTCACCCTGCCGTTCCCGTCTCCATAGACGGGGCTGGTAGCGAGTGGGCATCAAGAACGTCGGCCCAGTTCCTTTACGGGCCGAAAATGCCCCTATGCTGTCGAGATAGGAACGAAGCTGGCAGCACAGGAGCAGTAAGAGCGCGGGCTAGACATTCCGCGAACGGTAGGCGCAACTGCGCGGCTAACCGCTCGCTTTTTTCACCACCACCCCAGCCCGTCATCTTTCTAGAAGAAAAGTTCCGGTACGGACCGAAAGTGACCCTACGGTTCGCACATGCCCCTTTCCAGATGGCTCATACCAACCGCGACCACGGAGGTATGAGCAATGTCCGTCACCGAAGTCAACCGCGAGATTCCCACCGTCGCCCGAGCGGTCGAGCTGTTCATCCAGGCTCGTCAGAACCAATACACCAACGGGTTTGTGTCTGTCCTATACGGCCCGCGCTCAGGCCGCGTCGTGGGACGGCGCGCCGCTGGCGTAACACTTGCACGCTCAGAGCTGGGCGGTCTACGCTTCAACCGTGTGAAGGGTCATGAGTTTGTGGCCTGGCTGCACCAGCGTCACGCAGGACTCGCGCCCAGCAGCTTCAAGAATGGCCGCGCTGCCCTCTCTGGATTGTTGCAGTTTGCAATCGAAAATCGCTGGGCCGACGAAACGGTCCTTGCTGGCTGGCCACAGGCGAAACCGAGTCCCGAACGCCGCGACTGGCTCCGCCCTGAGCAGGTCACGGCACTGAACGCGTTCGTCACGGAGCGTCACTTCACACCGCAGCAGCGCTTCATCTGGGGTGCCGGTCTGAATACCGGGGCACGCACCGATGAGCTGATACGTTTTCAGCCCCGCGCCCTCAACTCCCTGGACGGGAGCCTGACGATTATCGGCAAGGGCTCAAAGCTGCGTCACGTGCCGGTGAGTCCTGCGTTCCAGGACGAATGGCGGGCCTATGAACGCGCACACGCACTGCGTCCGTCAGCGTGGATGTTCCCCTCGATGGCGGTGCGGTTCGTTGATGGCAAGCACAACGAGCGCATCGTTCGCGACGCGAGCAAGCATTGCTCCGCGAAGGCTGCACTAACCGTTACCGCCAAGGTGCGAGACCTCGCCCAGCAGGC
Source organism: uncultured Solirubrobacterales bacterium (assembly GCA_963701215.1). Classification (GTDB taxonomy): domain Bacteria; phylum Actinomycetota; class Thermoleophilia; order Solirubrobacterales; family Solirubrobacteraceae; genus Palsa-744. The sequence goes on along the minus strand of OY969580.1, from coordinate 249,800 downwards.
CGTGGAAAGAGAACAACTGGACGACTCGCTCCTGCCGCCATTCGCACTCACACTCCAGGTCTTGCGCCGAACTTTCGCCTGTACCCACCTCATCGCCCACGCGCTACTTGGCCCCGGTAACGGCATGGACCTGCGCACCATCCAGCGCGCAATGGGCCACTCCTCTTTGGAGACGACCGCAATCTATCTAATAGTGCTTTGTTAGGTTCGCTCGTCTTGTTTGGTGAGTGGGAGCGGTAGCCGGGCGAGATCGACTAGCTGTTGACAGGTTTGGCAGCGGCCGGTCCAGCACTTGAAGATCGGCTGCAATAGCAGCACGGTCTTGGGGAGTGTCAGGCCGGCCGTGGGTGAAAAGGGTGAAGCCGCTCGAGCGTGAGGAACCCGTGGGCGGCGGTCACCAGCGCTGTGTGGTGGTACCAGCCGAGGTATGAGCGGCCCTCGTAGTGGTCGAGTCCGAGCTCGCCCTTGAGTTGTTTGTAGTCGAGCTCCATCTTCCAGCGCATGTGTGCCAGCCGAGCGAGCCGCTCGGGCTCGGTGTCGGCGGGCAGGTTTGAGATCCAATAGTCGGTCGGCCCGTCGTGCTCCTCGGGCCACTCGGCGATCAGCCACTCCTCCCGCGGAGGCACCTCAGAGTCCTCGCGCCACCCGGTCCAGCGCTGATCATCGCGCCAGCCGTGTGCGGCGTGAACGCGCGCGAAGACGAACCTGGAGGTGACCGGCTCTCCCTCGGAGTCGTTACGGAAGGTGACCATTTGAGCGGCATCTGTTCCGAGCCGGCTGATCAACTCACCGATCGGCTCAGGCTTGCGGTCTGGCCGCGGTCTGACCGGGCCGCGCGTCGCCGTGGGCTTCTTGGGAGGCACCGCGAACACGGTCCCTTGCGCGAACACCCTGGTGGTTGGCCCGACCGACAATACGTACTCACACCCGGCCTGATCGAGACGGTCCCGCAGCCAGGTGTTCTCCCCGTAGGCATGATCGCCGAGCACCGGCGCCTTCGGAACATCCCAGCCAGCCGCTTGCTCGAGCAGCTCTACCCCGAGCTCAGGCTTGGTGTTGAAGGCGACCTCATCCGGGATCTTCGCCTTGCGCCGCCGTTCCGGATCGGCACACCAGTCCTCCGGCAGATACAGCGCCCACCCCAGCGGCACCGTCCCTCGCGCTCCGACGGCGTGCACCGACACCCCGATCTGACAGTTACCCGTCTTCCCCAATGTCCCCGAGTACTGGCGCTTGACACCCGGCGAGTCCTTGCCGTCCTTCGGAAACCCAGTGTCATCCAGCACCCACGCCTCAACGTCGATCTCGCACGCCACCCGCTCAGCCACCGCCTTGACCACCAGCGCCGGATCCCACGGACTGTCGGCCACAAACTGCTGCAACGACTGATAGTCAGCGTCACCACCCAGCCGCTCGACCATCGGCTCAAGCGACTTACGAGGACCCTGCTCCAAGAGCCCCCGCAGATACAAGGAGCCGTTGACCCGCTGCACCGGCCGGTTCATCGCCTCCGCGAGCACCTCGCCAGCGAACACCTCCAGCCGCTTCTTCACCACGATCGGAGCATCCGCATCCACCGTCATCACAGCCATGATGCCTCCTCGCGTCGATAACCACGAACACACGAGGATTCGCCACCACCAAGCCGAACCCCTACCCCAAACCTAACAAAGCACTACTAAACGACGTTGAGGATTACATCAACCACAACCGCAGACCACAGAGCGTCACCGATAGCGCGTGCGAGCTGGCAGCGCTGGTTAACACGACAGCACAGCGCCAGTCGCAGACACCCCTAGGGCCCACAAGCGAAAAGCCGCTTGAAACGCCGTGCGCTCCCGCATGCTCGTAGAAACACGAACAAGGAGTTGCACGATGTTGATATTGAAAGCGAAGTTCCTCAGTACCCACGAACTACCGGGCAAGGACGACTATCCACCGTCGCTGCTCGCCACAGTCCTCGACGACACCGGCGAGACGCTGAACCTTGTTGTCTTGGATGCCGACACCGGGGCACGCCTGGCGGCTCTCAAAGAGCTAGAGGCAGTCGCGCTCAAACTCCGGTGGCGAAAAGTGAGCCTGTCCGCCACCGGCTCCGGCAAAGGCAACGCGTACCGCCTTCAGGTCGTCGGCCTGGCCGACGCCAAGGAGGTGTCCTGATGGCCTCGCAGCGTAGGAAACACAGATGGCCTTTCCCCTCCCAGCCCGCTTCCCCGTATCGCGGCGTGCAGTTCGCCGCCTTGCGGGCTTGCATCACTGACCCAAAACTGGCACCTGACGGCTTCAATGACGTTCTACGTGCCGTATGGGGCAGCTTTCTGGCGTACCGCTCGATACCAACCAGCGAGGAGTTCATCGAAGCTATGGAAGGACTCTACGACCTGTTGCGCGAGGCGGCGATGCCTGATGGTGTCGCCGTCCTTGAAGACGACGCGCGGCAGGCTGTGCTCCGCACCGCCAAGCGTCACCTTGATGCGCTGTACGAAGAAGCTCGTGCCTGCGGGGTGCTTCTGGAATGACCATCGGGCTACCAGCCCAACCTGACCGGATATACAACCGCGCCGTCACGGTGCTGTCACCCGTTGGGCGGCTCAGCCGAGGGCGGTACGCCCTTGACGGCACCGTGAGGCGTGGTACGAGCAGTACCGGCCACAGGCGAGGCCGCAGCGCGCCGAGCCGGGACGGCGCAGGCGCGCAAGGCCGAGCCAAGGTGAGACGCCCGACGCGACAGCACGAAAAGTTTTTGGCGGTCGCGCCACTTCTCGCCCCTATCTTGGTGAAACAACCAAGAAAGGATTGCCAATGTTCAGTAAATACGTCTGTTCCCGCATCATGTCTCCAGCGTATCTCCCGTCATATATCCGCGTAATCGCGCTATTGGCCGCGGCGGCCATTGAGCCGCCGCACGACCCACCGGGTTACAGGGAGCCGTGGAACAAACTCCTTGACCGCTTCTTTGAGCAGCGCACGCCGGATAGCGGGCCACCATCAACAAGTGAGTTTATCTCCGAAATGGCGCATCTTCGGCGCGTTCTTGAATGCGCATGCTTTTCAAATGGCTGTTACATCGGCGGCGTTGAAGGTGACGAGTTGCTCACGGCGTTGCTACGCATTGACGCGGCGTACTGGGAGGCAGTCAGGGGCGGACTGATAGATGATGCCGCCGGTCGCAGTCCCGAGTGGCGGCGCAGCCGTCCGAGCCCACGACAGTGCGGCGTCCAGGTCAGTGTCCGTCCCGTGGTGTTCGAGGTCAGCTTGCTTCTACTGGAGGGGTCCGAGTGGCGACGCCGCATCCTCCCCGACGAAGAGGACATGCAGGTCACTTGCCGCCCGGCGCTACCCGGCTTCGGCCTGTATGTGCAGGAGAGGCAAGCCCAGCAAGCGACGAAGCAACGTCGTATCGCCACAACGGAGAAGCGCATACCGCAACGGACGCCCTGAAAGACCGTCGCTGTCCTCACCGTCTCTTGTCATCTCTGAAAACGCCGTGCGCGTGGCATGCTCGACCCATGCCGGACGACCTGTTCAACATTTCCTTGAATGCCGCGACCGTAGGGAGCGGCATATCGAACAACTGCAAAAAATCGCCCTTTCAATGCTCCAACCCGTTCCCCCTCACCTGCATAAATCACGGCGAAGACATCTCCGTGCGGTGTGGTCGCTGGCGCACGTGCCCCGGCTGCTCTCGTTGGAAACAATGGACACTCAAACAGCGGCTCATCGCCGGCATTGAGAATGTGCCAGCGGGCAAGATGCCGATGTTCTTCACGCTCACGTTCCCGCTCGCCAACGCGCCCGACGAAGACGAAGCCCACCGGGCGTGGCGCTCCCTCGTCGCACGACTGAGATATCGGGATTACCTAGACGAATACGGCTGGGTCTTGCAACGACAAAAACAAGGGACGCTCCATTTCCACGGCATCGCGCACCTACCGTGGTTCTCCGACGGCCTGGCAGAATGGAGACAACTCCTTCTCAAGAGCGGGTTTGGCGTACAGAACAAGCTCGTGGTCGCCGACATCCAACACGCGGGCTACTGCGCCAAATACATATCCACACGGCTGGCCGAGCTTGCGCCGCTACGCCGAGCCTACGGCTTCTCTGCCAACTTCCCTCAGCCCAAGGCCCTCACAGACCGCTTGGTGCTCGCCCGGCACTTTGGCATCGTGCCGGAGGACGATTGCGACTGGACGCCCTCCTATGAAATGTACTTCTGAGCAACACGTAGCCCTCGTCTAACCATAGCGGCGATGGGCGAGTCGTACGCAGGCTGCTCGCTTTGAGCGTTGCAGCTTAGAGCACTTTCGGAGTGCTGCTGCGAGTTTGCGCTTGCGTAGCGTGGCAGCGGATGGGTGAGCGGTCGTAGTGAATGTGTAGGGGTCCATTACGCGGGCTTGGCCGGCGAGTGCTTGGCAGCCAGTGTTCGGGTATTCGCAAGCGGCGAGCACAAAAGTCCCGGCATACGGTGCTCGAAGCGTGGTGTATTGAGTTGCGGCGCCTCCGACTTCCAACGAGCCTTCGCTGACTGGAACCGCCTGCTTGAAGGTGCTGTCTGCGGTCTTGGGCGCGAAAAGGTCGAATTTGTAGGGCCAGCCGCTGACATCGCGCTTGGGCAATGACGCGGCAACGGTGAGCTTTTCTCCAGCTGCGAGAGTGACCTTCCAGAAGTCGATGTTCTGTCCCCCGCCAGCCTGAAAGGTCCCAGTGCGGATGGCCTTCGCTGTCGCGATGGTTGCGCCGGCGCGCTCCTCCAGCGCCGCGGCGCTCGCGCCTACGCCACCGTTTTCGAGGCTTGTTGTGAATGTGTAGGGGTCCATTACGCGGGCTTGGCCGGCGAGTGCTTGGCAGCCAGTGTTCGGGTATTCGCAAGCGGCGAGCACAAAAGTCCCCGTATATGGTGCTTGTACGGCGACATATTGAGTTGCGGCACCTCCGACTTCGACTGAAGCTTCGCTGACGGGGAATGCCTGCCCGAAGGTGCTGTCCGTGATTTCGGGCGCAAAAAGGTCGAATTTGTAGGGCCAGCCGCTGACATCGTGCGACGGGAGCGATGTTGCGATGCTCACTTTGTCTCCGCCGACGAGCGCGACCTTCCAGAAGTCGATGTTCTGTCCGCCACCCGACGCTGGAGCACCGATGGTTAGCGCAGGAGCGGATGCGACGGTGCCGCCCGCCGCGCCCTGGGCAGTTGCCACACCCAGCCACATAAGCATCGAGCACAGAATCACACTTAGACGTACTGTCAGCTGCGACGGCGACCCCAAGGTCGCCAGGCGTGAAAGCATTGTGAAGCCCCCTAGTTGTGAAAGCATTGTGAAGCCCCCTAGTTGTGAAAGCATTGTGAAGCCCCCTAGTTGATTGGCGGGCCGGAGCCTATAAGAAGGTCTTTCAAAATGACTGGAGGCGTCGCCAGCAGAGGATTGAGCAGGCGAGTGTGAGGAACGCGGTGTGGATGTCGGGGTCGCGCTCGTAGCGGATCCGTAGGCGCCGGAAGTTGTGTAGGTGAGCAAAGCCGCGCTCCACGACCCAGCGGTGGCGGCCGAGGCCAGAACCGTGCGCTTTGCCACGGCGGGCGATGACGGGTGTGATCCCGAGAGCTCGCAGCAGCCGACGGTGCTTGTTGTGGTCATAGCCCCGGTCGGCGAGCAGCCGGTCGGGCTTCTGACGTGGGCGACCAACCTTCCCTTTGACCGGCCGCCGGTAGAGGTCTTCGATCAGCGGCAGTAGTTGGGTGACATCGTTGCGGTGCCCGCCAGTGAGGGAGATCGCCAGCGGGATGCCGCTGGCATCGACAAGCAAATGGTGCTTTGAGCCAGTGCGGGCACGGTCTACCGGGGATGGCCCCGTCAGGAGCCCCCCAAAAGGGCACGGATATGACTGGCGTCAACCGAGGAGCGTGACCAGTCGATCTTCCCCGCGGCGTTCAGCTTCACCAGGAGCTTCTGGTGAAGCGCGTCCCACACACCGGCCTTCTGCCAGGTGCGCAGCCGCCGCCAGCACGTCACCCCGGACCCATAGCCGTACTCGCGCGGCAGGTCCTCCCAGGCGATCCCTGTGTGCAGCACGTGCAAGATCCCGTTGAGCGCCAGTCGATCATCGATCGCCTTGCGGCCCGGATAACGACGACGACGCTCACGCACCGGGATCAACGACTCGATCTCCCGCCACAGCTCATCACTGATCTCGAATCGAGAGGGCACCTCCACAACCTCCAATCCTCGGGGACACACCCCACAGATTCAAGACCCAAACCCCAACCCCTTCATTTTGAAAGACCTTCTAACACATAAAGTCCATCGCGGCGCGACGGACAGAACACGTACAGTAGTAATCCGTCCGCTGAGAAGAGCGCACGGCAGAGGCCATCAATCGGGCCTGCGGCACAAGAGGCGCGGTGGTCGTGCCCTGACCCGCTCGCTCCAGGTTCAACTACCCCCGCTATGTAGCCTTCCGCACAAGTATAATGTGGCTGTGAGCCATCAATCGGGGCGCCCGGATTCGAACCGGGGACCTCACCGACCCGAACGGTGCGCGCTACCAGGCTGCGCCACGCCCCGACGCAGGCTTCAGTATCCCACATGGAGCGATCCGTCCTATCCCGCTTTGCCGATCCGGCCCGCTCCAAGGGGTGTACCGGCCCACCGCGACGGCCACTCCGCCCCACGATGAGGACGCCACCGCCCCGTGCCGGGACCGCCCCGGGCGACTATCCTCGCCGGGTGCCCGCCCAACTCGCCGAGATCGTCGATGAGCTGGACCATCTGCTACAGCCCGAGCGCTTCGAAGACTACTGCCCCAACGGGCTGCAGGTCCCGGGGCACGAGGAGGTGACCACTGTGGCCACCGGAGTGAGCGCGCACCTGGAGCTGTTCGAACGCGCTCGCGAAGAGGGCGCGGAGCTGGTGGTTGCCCACCATGGGATCTTCTGGGGGAGCGGGCCGGGGCCGATTGACGCGGCCCTGGCGCGGCGGCTGAAGGCCCTGTTCGCGGCGGACATGTCGCTGCTGACCTACCACCTCCCGCTCGACGCGCACCCGGAAGTCGGGAACAACGCGCTGATCGCCCGCGGCCTCGGCGCCCAGGAGCTCGCGCCGTTCGCGCCCCACCGCGGTCAGCCGATCGGGTGCCTGGCGCAGTTCCCCGGAGAGGGGCTGCCCGCGCCCGAGCTGCTGGCCCGCGTGCGGGAGCTCACCGCGCGCGAGCCGCTCGCCTTCGAGTGCGGGCCCCCGATGGTGCGGCGCCTGGGGATCGTCTCCGGCGCCGGCGCCGACCACCTCGCGCACGCGGTCGCCGCGGGGGCGGACGCGTTCCTCACCGGAGAGCCCGCCGAGCGCGTGATGGCACAGGCGCGGGAGGCGGGCGTGCACTTCATCGCCGCCGGGCACTATGCCACCGAGACGCTCGGGGTTAGGCGCCTCGGCGAGCGGCTCGCCGAGCGCTTCGGCGTGCGCCACGTGTTCCTGGACGTCCCCAACCCCGTGTAGGAGCTGGGGCGGCAGACCACCCGCAGGCTAAACCGCTCCACGCGGCGCCACTCCGGGCGGAGCCCGCTCCACGCGCCAGCCTCCCCGCAGCGCACTCCAGATTGCGGTCAACCCCACCTCTCGCAGACCATGTGGGACACGAAGGGCTCAAGCCCGAAGGGGGCCCAGAAGACCGCACCTTGCGGGAAGTCAGCGGTTGCCATCGTCCGCCGCCCGCGGTATATGTACGCACAGGCACTCACCCCTACACGAGGAGATTCCCGATGGCCAACCACCTGACGCCCACCGAGCTTGCCCGCGAGTCCGGACTGGGGCGCAGAGAGGTCCTCTCGAAGTGCATGGAGCTGGGGGTCCCGATCTTCAAGGGCCGCATCGACAAGAGCCTCTTCCTCGCCAACCTCCGCCAGGGTGCCTCGCCCGCGCAGCGCCCCGCCGCGCAGAGCTGACACCGGCCCGTCACAAGCGCGCCTCGGCCCCACCCCAGCGCGCCTCGGCCACGTCGCAAGCACGCCTCCGGCCCATACCAGTGCGCCTGGGCTCCATCGCAGCGCGCGCTGCGGCCCCCGCCGGGGGGCGACATCTGGGGCGTCAACGCTCCGCGAACACCGCGAACCCGGCTGTAGTGAACCGTCCCAGCGCCCGGCCAAGGGTCTGGGGAGTCCACCGATCCGGCGTTGCGAGCATCATCCGCAAGCCCGCGTCCCCGATGCCAGCGAGCGTGTGCCCGACGAACTGGGCGGTCCTGTCGAGACGCTGCTCGGGGATTCCCCCTGCCAACCAGTTGCGAGCCGCCTCGGTGAGCTGGGCGACCAACTGCTCTCGTCCGCGCCGGAGACGTGCGTCGATCAACGCGTTGGCATCGCCCTCGCCGAGCAGAGCGATCCTGTAGGTCTCCGGCGTATCGCTGACAGCCTGGAGCATCGCGGTGAACCCCGCGGTGAGCATCGCCTGCAGATCTTCAAGTCCTGCGCCCGTCGCAAGCGCGGCACCGAACTGCGCAAACATGCGCTGCTCCTCGCGGTCCAGCAGGGCCCCGAAGAGCTCCGCCTTGCTGGCAAAGCAGGCGTAGATCACCGGCTTCGTCACACCCGCGGCGTGGGCGATCGCTTCCATCGAGGTCCCCTTGTAGCCCTGCTCCAAGAAGAGCCTGAACGCCACATCCAGGATCAACGGTCGCCGGCGTTCGGGGCCAAGGTGCGCGGCACGGGCGCGTGGGGCCAACTGTTTCGTCGGGCTTACAGCCATCTTCCTACTCTGGTATCTTTTCCCTACTTGAGTAGATTTTAGCGTGGGAGAGACCGAAGAAGGTATCGCGAGATGGACGGGTCACGGAAGCAGGTAGATCGATGATCGGTGTCAAACCACTCGGCCGCGGAGTCGTCGGGAGCGTCCCCGAACCCCGCGCCTCTCGGACACCGCCCCCCAGTCGTGGCCGCCAGCGCCCCCCAGGCACCTTCGACCAGCATCCCCGTTTCGGCCAGCGTCTGCCACGGGGGGAAGATCTCCCGCGACTGATTGCCGCGCCGAAGCCATATCCTCTGTTGGTGGAAGGTTCGCCAGCCCCACCGGAGGAGAACAGAGTCATGCAGACAAGTACCGCAGAGCAGACCACCGGCTCGCCCCCGGCACAGGTCCCGGGGACGGCCTCCGCGCAGGCCACGACCTCGCGCACGATCGCCGATCTGATCCCCGACGCCACTGCTGCGTTTCCGGACAAGGTCGCGGTGCGACACAAGCAGACCGGCGCCTGGCAGGACGTCACCTACGCCCAGCTCGGGGAGATCGTGCAGGAGATCGCGCTCGGCCTCGTCGACCTCGGCGTCGAGCCGGGGGAGCGGGTGTGCATCCTCGCGAGCACTCGCCCAGAGTGGTCCTACGTGGACGTGGCCATCACCGCCACCGGGGCTGTCGTCGTGCCGATCTACCCGACCAACTCCCCCGAGGAGTGCCACTGGGTGATCTCCGACTCGGGCGCGTGCGCGATCGTGTGCGAGGACGCTGAGCAGCTCGCGAAGGTCGCCGCGGTGCGCGAGCAGCTGCCGGAGCTGCGCACGGTGATCGTGATCGACCCGCTCCTCGCTGAGAGCGGCGAGACGAGCCCTACGGCCGGCGCCGCCGAGCGCGGCGAGACGGGCGAGTCCCTCCATGTAGCCCCCAGTGGGGCGGGCGAGGCCACTGGCGCTGCCGCCAACGGGGCGGGCAAGGTCAGCGGGTCTCCGATCGAGGCGATCCCGCTCGCGGAGGTGCGCGAGCGCGGGCACGCGCGGGCTACCGAAGCCGGGGGACACTCGCCTTCGGCGAGTATCCCCGTTTCGGCCAGCGAGTGGCCGAAGGAGCTCGAGCGCCGCCGCGCCGCGCTGCGCCCGGAGGACCCCTACACGTTCATCTACACCTCCGGCACCACCGGCCCCCCCAAGGGGTGCGTGCTCTCCCACGGCAACTACCGCGACACCGTCGACATGGTGCGCGTGGTGGGGCAGATCCGCGACGACGAGGTCTCCTACCTCTTCCTCCCTCTAGCGCACGCGTTCGCGCTGCTGATCCAGCTGGGGGCGTTCGACCGGGGTTCCACGATCGCCTACTTCGGTGGGGACGTCAAGCAGATCGTCAGCGAGCTCCAGGAGGTGCAGCCGACCTTCCTGCCCTCGGTACCGCGGATCTTCGAGAAGATCTACACGCTCGCGCATGGGGCGATCGAGGCGCAGCCGCCCGAGGAACGCGCCAAGACCGAGGCCGCGCTCGCCCTCGGCGCGAAGGTGCGCGACCTGCAGGCCCGTGAGGAACCGATCCCCGAGGAGCTGCGCGGGCCCTTCGAGGAGGCCGACGAGGGGCTGTTCAAAAACGTGCGCTCGATCTTCGGTGGGCACGTGCGCCAGGCCGCCACGGGCGCCGCCCCGATCGCGCCGGAGATCCTCGAGTTCTTCTGGGCCTGCGGCGTCCCCGTGCTGGAGGGCTACGGGATGACCGAGACCTCCACGATCGCCACGGTCTCCACGATCGAGGACCACCGCTTCGGCACCGTCGGCCGCGCGCTGCCCGGCGTGCAGCTGCGGATCGCCGAGGACGGAGAGATCCTGATCAAGGGCGCCAACATCTTCGGGGGCTACCACCACAACGCCGACGCAAGCTTCGGCGCGGTCGAGGACGGCTGGCTGTACACCGGCGACCTCGGCTCGCTCGACGCCGACGGCTACCTCTCGATCACGGGGCGCAAGAAGGACATCATCATCACCGCGGGCGGCAAGAACCTCACACCGGCAAACATCGAGAACGACCTCAAGCAGTGCCGGTGGATCTCCCAGGCGGTGATGCACGGCGACCGGCGCCCCTACCCGGTGGTGCTGATCACCCTCGATGAGGAGGAGGTCGCCGGCTACGCCCGCGAGCACGGCCTCCCCGAGGAGCCCGCCGCGCTCGCGCACGAGCCCGCGATCCGCGAGCTGATCGGCGGGGAGGTGGACCGCGTCAACGCCCGCTACGCCCAGGTGGAGCAGGTCAAGAAGTTCGCGATTCTCGACTGCGACCTCTCGCAGGCCGGCGGCGAGCTGACGCCGACGCTGAAGGTCAAGCGGGTGGTGGTCGCAGAGAAGTACGCCGCCCTTCTCGACGCGCTGTATGCGGAGCGGTAGGATCACCGTGAGGCGGGCGAGCCCCGGGTCTAGGCGAGCAGGGTCCAGGAACGCACCAAAACACGCTAGCTTTAGACAAGGAGGTTGAGTCGCCGTCCGTGCCGGCCCGGTGAGAGAGGGGAGACCCAGCCTCCGAGAGCGGCGACCAACAACCATGCGCAGCGATCCATCCGATAACGGCGGGCTCTTCGTCGGCAGGCGACCAGGTACCGCGCCGACCCACTTCAGCAGGCTGCCCGAGCGCGGCAGCGCCGCGCGGCAGCGAATCGACGGGTACCTCGCCGGGGCGATGCTGGCGGCCATGATCGTGCTCAGCCTGCTCTGCTGGGGTCCGATCCCGATCGCGTGCCTGTGGATCGGCTCGCAGGTCAACTACCTCTCGGGCTCCGTCAGCTTCGGCATTCTGGTCGCGTTCGTGGCGCTGTTCGTGCTGCTCTTTGGGGCGCTAAAGCTGATGCGCAGCCTCGACGAGGGGTGGATCCTCGTGCGACGCGCCGCCGGCCACGACCAGCGCGGGGGAGCCTTGGGCCGCATCTTCGCGATCACCGCCGCCATCTGCGCGGGGTTGTTCGCGATCTGGTTCGTGCTGATCCACGGGCCCGGAGCAGAATTCTCCGGCGGCGCCTCGGGCGCTTAAGCAGCAGGCCCTCGCACAGACATGGGCCTGCTCGACTACTACCGCCAGTTCGAGGGCCTCTCCGAGGAGGAGGTCAACCGCGAGCTGCGCGAGGAGGCAGCGGAGCGCAGGCGCAAAGCGCTCACGCGCGTGCGGACGATCGACCTCTCGCAGACCACGTGGCCCGAACTGCCCCACCCGAACATCGCCAACTCGATCACGTACATCGCGCGGCGCGGCCTGCAGCTCTACCCGCACCTGCGGGGCTCCGAGCTGCGCGACGCGCTCGCCGAGCGCCATGGGGTCGATCCCCCCCGCCTGATCCTCGGCAACGGCGCCGCCGAGCTACTGAGCGCGGCCACGCGCGCCCTGATCGAGCCCGGCCAGGAGCTCATCACCACGTGGCCCTCCTACCCCCTGTTCCCGATCATGGCCCGCCGGGCGCACGGACAGGCGGTGCCGGTGAGCGGCGGGGTGGACGCCCTGCTCGAGGCGGTGGCCACACACGACACGCGGGTGGTGGCGGTGGCCAGCCCCAACGACCCCACCGGCGAGCTGTTCGGGGTCGCGGAGCTCCGACGGCTGCTCGACGGCCTCCCCGACGGCGTGGCGATGCTGCTCGACGAGGCGCTCGTCGAGTTCGCCGACGCCCAGCCCGCGGACGCCTCGATCAAGTTGCTGGAGGAGTACCCGCGCCTGCTCGTGTTCCGCAGCTTCTCCAAGGCGTGGGGCATGGCGGGGCTGCGGATTGGCTACGCCGTTGGAGGTCCCGGCTCGGAGGAGCTGCTGGCCGAGCTGGCACCGGACCTCGGGGTCAACGAGCTCTCGCAGGCAGGGGCGCTGGAGGCGCTGCGCACCGCCCAGGGGCTGCTGGACAAGCACGTGCACGCGGTCGCGGTGGAGCGCATCCGCCTCACCGCCGCCCTGCGCCGGCGCGGCTTCGAGGTGGCCGACAGCCAGGCCAACTTCCTGTGGGCGGCCCACCCCACCCTCGACGGGGGCGAGCTCGCCGCGCGGCTCTCGCGCGCGGGCGTGCTGGTCGCGGCGGGAGACGCTCTGGGCGAGCCACGGCACGTGCGCATCAGCCTGCGCAACCCCGCCGCCTCGGACCGTCTGCTCACGGCGATCGACGGCACCCTCGCGCAGCCCGAGGCCGAGCCCGAGCCCAAGAGCGACTCGCAGCCCGCGCCTGAGGGCAATTCGCAGCCCGAGCGCGAGGCCGAGCCAGACGCTGTTTAGAATCCGGGCCGCGCTCGCCGGTCGCACCCAAACCGGGCGCAGCCCCGGGCCTAGCGGGAAGGCCTCAGGCGCCCGCGGACTCGGACTGACGCAGCAGCGCCCCGGTGGTCTCCCCGAGGATGCGCCGCCACGCGGACACGTCGTGGTCGGGCTCGGCGGCCTCGAAGTGCTCGACCACCGTGCGCAGCCGCTCGGGGGAGATCTCGAGCCCGTGGCGCTCGGAGATGAGGCGGTAGCGTTCGTATTCGCCTGCGAGGTGGGAGGCGACCGTCTGGAAGCCGTGGCGGGCGATGGCGATGCGCGAGGCGAAGTTCATGATCGAGGTCTGGAACATCAGCTCGTCGGTGGGGGCAGGCTCGAGCAGCACGATGTCCACCCCGGGGTAGCGCTCCTCCCAGCTGTGGGCGAGCTCGTGCAGCCTCTGGTGGGCGAGCAGCTTGAATGCCTGGTAGCCGATCTGGGGGAAGCCCATGTCCGAGACGCGCCGGGGGCGGCGCCCGCGCAGCGTGCGCACGTCGGTGGCGAAGTCGTTGACGAACGGCACCACGGGGTTGATCACAACCACGAGCTCGGCCCCCGCCTCGACCGCAAGGTCGAGGTTGGTGGTGGACGTGATGCCACCGTCCACGAGCTCGCGGCCGTCGAGTCGCACGGGTGCGTAGACCATCGGCAGCGCCCCCGAGGCGCGCACGGCGGTGGAGATGGGAACGTGGTCTAATCCCTCAGCACCGAACACCACCCGCTCGCAGGTGTCGAGGTCGGTGGCGGTGATGTACAGCTCTCTGCCTCGCGCCAGCTCGCGGAAGTCGTCGGTGCGGCCGGGCTCGCCGAGAACCCGACGCAAGTAGCCCTCGATGCCGGTGCCGGTGTACAGCCCGGAGGGCAGCGCCTGGGCGAGCTCCAGCACGAGGTCCAGCGCGGACACCTGCCGCGGGTGGGCGATCAGCCGGCGAGCGATCCCGGCTAGGTGCCACGGCAGCTGCACGCCGCGGCGCGCGAGCTCGGGGAGGTTGAGACGCAGGAGATCGCCGAGGTCGATGTCGCGGAACGGCTGGGGCTCCTCGGAGGCCGCCACACGCATCATCTCCTCGGGGGTCACGCCGTTGGCGCAGAGCGCCGCGATGAACGCCCCCGCGGAGGTACCCACGTAGACGTCGAAGTCGTTGACGGTGGAGTTCACCGCGAGCAGGTCGAGCGCGCGCAGCGCCCCGATCTCGTACACCCCGCCGGTGAAGCCCCCGCCGCCGAGCACGAGCGCGGTCTTGGAGGGCTTGCGGCGGCGAGACTTCTCCTGCAACTTGACAACGCGCCCCATACCACGCTTTATTGTAGGGCTGCGTGCCCCGGCGCCTGCTTGCACCGCTCCCGATCGTGCTCTGCGCGCTCTTCGCCGCGTGGGGGCTCGCACCGGGCACAACCGCCTCGGCGACCGTTCGCCTCTTGCGCGCCCCGGCTCCCGACAGCCTCCTCGACTCCCTGGCGGCCGATCGCGCGAGGGCCGCCGCGCAGCCGCACCCCTCCCCGCGCGCCACCCGTGCCGCGACGGACGCCACGGCGGCGCTGCAGGGGCACCTGGCGCACGAGCTGGGGCTCGCGGGAGGGCTGTCGGGTGGCTACGTGTACGACATGACCAGCGGGCAGACGCTGTTCTCCGAGTGCGCGCAGGACCGGCGGGCGCCGGCGTCGGTGGAGAAGCTCTACACCGCGACCACCGCATTAGAGCGGTGGGGGCCAACGGCGCAGCTTGAAACGACGGTGCTCGGCACCGGCCACCTCGCCGCGGGGGGCGTGTGGGAGGGCAACCTGTACCTGCGCGGCGGGGGCGACCCGACGTTCGGGACGGAGTCGTTCATCCGCAGCCACTACGGGGGCGTGGGCACGGCGGTGACGACGCTCGCCGAACAGCTGGCGCACACGGACGGCATCCACCGCGTCGCGGGGACCGTGGAGGGGGACGAGTCCTACTTCGACTCCCTGCGCGGTGAGCCCTCGAGCGGCTACGCGTGGGACCCCTTCCTGGAAGGGACCCTGAGCGCACTCGCGTTCAACCGCGGGGAAACGGGCTCGGAAACAGGCCCGCACGCGCCGGCGGCGTACGCGGCCCGCCGGCTGCGGGCAGCACTGCGGGCGGCAGGCGTGATTGTTTTGGGTCCCACCCGCCCTCCCACCCGCCCCCCCACCCGCCCTGGAGGCGGCGCGGCCACAACCCCGGCGGGAGCGGTGCAGCTCGCGGCGGTGCGCTCCCCGACGATCGCCCAGCTCCTGGGTCTGACGCTGCCGCCGTCGGACAACTTCTTCGCGGAGACACTGCTCAAGGGCCTGGGGGCGCGCTTCGGGGGCGCGGGCACCACCGCGACGGGGGCGCACGTGGTGCGCGAAACGATCGCCGAGCTCGGCCTGCACCCGCAGGTGGTCGACGGCTCGGGGCTCTCAACCGAAGACCAGACGTCCCCCTACGAAGTGGTGACCCTTCTCGACGAGCTCGCGCATACCCCGCTGGGGACGATCTTGCGCGGGGACCTGGCCGTGGCGGGGCGCACGGGGACGCTGTCCGAACGGATGCGAGGCACCGCCGCGGAGGGCCGCTGTGAGGGCAAGACGGGAACCCTCACCGGAGTCTCAAACCTGGTGGGCTACTGCACGGCGACCGGCGGGGACGAGCTGGCGTTCGCGTTCTTCACGGACGGCCTCGAACTCGCGGCGGCGCACATGCTGCAGGACAACATGGCGATCACGCTGGCGGACTACTGACGCAGCAAGCAAGCGCCCCAGGAACCATCGCGTAGGACCACATATTCCCACCTCTGTCCCCTCATAGAAGACCCATAGGCCCCACATGTGTCTTCCACTGATCTTTCTTTGGGAGCATATATAGGGTCTTATATAGGGTCTTACAGATTCTCTTTTTGGTGGCAATAGGGGTCTGTCTAGTCCGGCAGAAAATCGCCGGGCGCCAGCCTTGCCTGGGGGCGACTCGTGCATCTGCGGGACGTCGCTGTTCATCGGTGTCTCCTCAGGCGCGCTGCGAGGACGCCCACGAGCAGGAGGATGAAGAGGCCGGCGATGAGCAGGTACGGTGGGTGGGGTGTCCCGGTTGGGAGGAAGTTGATGGTGGCGCGGGCGCTGCGCTGCAGCAGTCCGCTGCGGAGGGTGACCAGCGCGTGCCACGGGCCGTCAGGTATCTGCCTGTCCAGCATGATCGTGATCGGCTCGGTGGCCCCGATCGCCAGGGTGGTGCCGAGGTTGGCTTGAAACGGGCCGGCGCTGAGCCCACCGGGACCGTCCGAGAGCTGCAGGGTTCCGCTCATGTCGAGCGCTCGTCCGCCGCTGTTGCGCACGCTCGCGACGACCTCCGGCTGACCGTCAGATGAGCGTTTGCCGGTCAGCGACTCGATCGTGAACTCAGAGGCGGGCGCGCCCCCGGGACCGATCGAGAGGTAGAGACGGATCCCCACCCGACTGACTCGGGTGATGCCGCCACCAGCGGGCGCAGCGGAGCGTGTCTCGGCCCAGACCACGCCGTACTGTTCCCCGGTGGGCGCGTCGCGAGGAACAGCGGTCCTCACGGTGACGATCGCGTGCCCCCCGGAGGGGACCTCGGAGGAGCCGGGAAGGACCGATGTCCAGGTGGACAGTTCATTGGGGGTGTGTGCGGTGGCGCCGACGAACGCGCCCTGGCTGATCGCGGCGGCGGCGGCGTAGGTGACAATGTGCAAGCTCGAGGCGGTCGCGTTGGAGATCTCGATCCGGCGGTGGATGGTCGTCCCCGGGTGCAGGTGATCGATGATGTAGAGGCGCGCTCTGGGATCGCCGTACGCGCTGAGCGGGACGTCGAGCAGCTGCACACCGATGCTGCCGGCGGTGGCAGCACGCGCGGTCGCGACGGGCGCTCCAACCGCGGCGGTGAAGGCCACCGCGGCGGTCAGGACGACGGCGGCCAGGGCACGTCGCATGGCTACGTAACGGATTGCGTGATCGTTCCGGAATAGACGCCGGCGGCCATGCCTCCCGCGACGAACACGTTGATCGTGGGGTCCCAGGTCGCGGAGTTATCGCCCGTGATCCCGGTCGCGGTGACGGCCGCGACGACACCGGTGAGGTTGGTCGGGTTATTCGCCGTGAAGGTCGCCGTTCCAACCTTTGTGATCGCCCCCACGGTGTAGCCGACTGCGGCGGCGCCGATTGTCGGCCCTTCGGGCGGCGTGAAGGCCGTGGATATGACGGTCGCTACCCAGCCTGAACCCGCGGCGGCAGCTCGCGCGTCGCTCACCTGCACTTCGCCGAGCGGGCCGCTGATGGTCCCCCCGAGAACGGTGTTCTGCCGCGTTCCGAGATTGCCGGCGCTGACCGGCACGGAGATCGACAGCGCTCCACCCGTCACGGTCACGGTGGCGGACGTTTCCGCCGCCGAGGCCGGACCGGCGAGGCCGAATGTGAGCATTCCAGCGGCACCGGCCAGAAGCAGGGCGCGCATTCGCTTGCTTTTCATGGTGATCCTGTCTCCGCGGTCGAGCGGCGAGGCTGTGGATCCAGAGGAGTGGAGACCGCGATTCTTGGGCGGTCCGCCCGTCGGAAAGAAGGGGAGGGCGCTGTGCAAGGCCTTGAGCCTCAACGCATCGTTTCCGGTTCCTGCGATTAGCATCGTCCAAAGAGCCGTCGAGCATTAGCGGATGGACTATGATCGTCGTTTGGTCCTCAGATCAGCCGCGGTCCCCGGGATCGGGCGAGTCGCCGAGCAGCCGCCGCAGCCCGGCCTCGTCGAGTACGGGGACCTGCAGGCGCCGGGCCTTTTCCAGCTTGGAGCCGGCGGCGTCCCCCGCAACGAGGTAGTGGGTCTTCTTGGAAACCGCACTGGTGACGCGCCCGCCGGCGGCGAGGATGCGCTCGGTGGCGTACTCGCGAGTCCAGGTGGGCAGGGTGCCGGTCAACACCAGGGTCAGGCCTGCGAAGGGGCCCTCCGACGGCGACGGGCCCGCTTCGGCGAAGCGCAGGCCGAGCAGGCGCAGGTCGACGATCACCTCGCGCATGTGCGGGTCGTCGAGTTGGGCGCGGATCGAACGGGCCATCTTCTCGCCGACGCCGGGGGTCTCGGCGAGCTGCTCGACGGTGGCTCCCAGCAGCGCGTCGATGTCGCGGAAACGCTGGGCGAGGTTACGTCCCGTGACCTCCCCCACCTCCTCGATGCCCAGCCCGAAGAGCACCCGCGGGAAGGGCCGCTGCCGGGAGGCCTCGATCGCCGCCAGGAGGTTGCGCAGGGAGACCTCGGCGAAGCCCTCCAGCTCGAGCAGCCGCTCGCGGTGGGCGCCCAGCCGGTAGAAGTCCCCGGGCACGCGCACGAGCCCCTCGCGCTGCAGCAGCCGCACCTGCTTCTCGCCGAGCCCCTCGATGTCCAGCGCGCCGCGCGAGACGAAGTGCTTGAGCAACTGCCACGCGCGCTCGGGGCAGTCGCGGTTGGGGCACGTGGTGAAGACGGAGTCCCGCGGCTTGACGGTCGGCGTGTCGCAGAAGGGGCAGCGGGCGGGGGGCCGCGGGCGGGGGGGACGCCCCTTGAGCTCAACGACATGGGGGGCCGGGGAGATGACCTGGGGGATGACGTCCCCGGCGCGCAGCACGATCACGTCCTCGCCCTCGCGGAGGTCCTTGCGGCGCAGGTCCTCCTCGTTGTGCAGAGTGGCGAGCTTGATCGTGACGCCCCCGACGGAGACCGGAGCAAGCATCGCGTAGGGCCGCAGGTCCCCAAACTTACCGACGTTCCAGCAGACGCGCTCGAGCCGTGTGACAGCCGTGGTGGGCGGGAACTTCCAGGCGACGGCCCACCGCGGGTCGCGCCCGACAGAGCCCAGGCGCCGCTGGAGGGCGAGGTCGGAGACCTTGACGACGACGCCGTCGATCTCGAAGTCGAGCTCGCCCCGGCGGCTCTGCCAGGCGAGGCACTGGGTGATGACGTCGTCCTCGGAGCGCAGCAACTGCACGTCGGCGTTGACGCGGAACCCGTGGTCGCGCAGCCAGCCAAGCGCCTCCCAGTGCGTCGTGAACGACAGCCCCTCGGTGACCCCGACCTGGTAGCACCAGATCGAGAGGGGCCGTTCCGCGGCGAGTGCGGGGTCGAGCTGGCGTACGGTGCCGGCCGCGGAGTTGCGAGGGTTCATGAACGTCGAGAGGCCCTGCTCGGCGCGGCGCTCGTTGAGCGCGGTGAAGTCGCGCAGCGACATGTACAGCTCACCCCGCACCTCCAGCAGCGGAGGCGCGTCCTCGATGTGCAGCGGGATCGCACGGATGGTGCGCAGGTTGTGGGTGATGTCCTCCCCCACCTCCCCGTCCCCGCGGGTGGCGCCGCGCTCCAGCACCCCGTCGCGGTAGACGAGCGAGATCGCCAGACCGTCGACCTTCGGCTCGACCACGTAGGAGAAGCGCGGGGTGGTCGCCCCTTCGCGGGCAAGGTGGTTGCGCATACGCTCCACCCACGCGCGGAGCTCGGCCTCCGAGCGAGCGTTGGAGAGCGAGAGCATCGGCTCCAGGTGGGCGACCTTCTCCAGCCTGCCGACCGGGGAGCCCCCCACCCGCTGCGTGGGCGAGTCGGGGGTGCGCAACTCGGGGTGTGCGTCCTCCAGCGCCACCAGCTCCGCGAACAGCACGTCGTAGGCGTCATCCCCGATGGCGGGGTCGTCGAGCACGTAGTAGCGGTGCGAGTGGTACTCGACCTCGCGCCGCAGGGCGGCCGCACGCGCGGCGGGGTCGTCGGTTGTGGGGGGGGGATCGTCCGCGCGGGCAGGCACCGCACCAGGCGTATGCGCGCGGGGCCTCCTACCCCGCGGCCCCGCGTGCCGGCCCTCCCCAGCGCTCACACCCACAGCCCCCCGGCGACCCGCTCACCAGCCCGCGTCCGGCCAGCCGTCGGGCTGCACCCGCCAGCCGACACCGGACCAGTCCCACCAGCCACCCGCCCAGCCCCACCAACCGACCGGCCAACCCCGCCAGCCGACACAGCCGACGCCCGGCTTGCCCCGCCAGCCACCACCTCAGCCGGCCTCCACCTCGGCGGAGGCGAGCAGGGCGTGCAGGTCGAAGCTGCTCAGCGCCTCCATGCCGGGGCGGTCGGTGAGGTCGAAGTGCAGCGGGGTGACAGCGACGCGCCCCGCCGCGACCGCGGCGAGGTCGGTGCCGGGCTCGTCGTGGAAGCCGGGGTCGTCCCCGTAGATCCAGTACCGCCGGCGCGGGGGGGCCCGGTCTCCTCGCGCTCGAGCTTGAGCTCGTCGCGGTAGATGCGCTTGCCGAGCCGCGTCACCTCGACGCCGGTGGGGGGGCAGGCGGGGACGTTCACGTTGAGCAGCGTGGAGGCCGGCAGCGGCAATACCTCCAGGCGCTCGACGAGCCGCGCGACGAAGCCGGCGGCAACGCCGAAGTCAAAGCCCCCGTGGAAGCGGTAGTCCAGCGCGCGCGCCCCGGACTGCTGGGAGACCGCGATCGAGGGCAGCCCGAGCACAACACCCTCCAGCGCCGCGGCGACGGTCCCCGAGTAGGTGATGTCGTCGCCGAGGTTGGCGCCGTGGTTGATGCCGGACACGACCACGTCGGCCGCGAAGTCCTCCACGACCCCGAGGCTCGCCAGGCGCACGCAGTCGACAGGGGTGCCGTCGGTCGCGTACCCCACGGTGCCGTCGGGGAAGGGCACCTCTTCGACCCACAGGGGCCGGCGGGTGGTGATCGAGCGGGCCATCGCAGAGCGGTTGCCGTCGGGGGCGATCACCGCGAGGCGCACGTCGGGCAGCGTGACGAGCGCAGCCCGCAGTGCGAGCAGCCCTTCGGCTCCGATGCCGTCGTCGTTGGTGAGCAGTACGTTGAGCACTGCCCCAGCATAGGGCGCGGGGTGGGCGGGGTTCGATCACAGTGTGGCCTTGGTGTGGCCACACAGGCGAGCACGGTCGTGCGCGCTTACTCGTAAGCGACCGACGCGAGCGCGAGACCGTGCGCGGGCGCAGTGGGGCCCGCCTCGCAGCGGGGGCGGCCCTCGAGCAGTCGCGTGAAGTCCTCGACCGTGCGCCGCCCGCCGGCGACCTCGAGCATCGTGCCGACGAGCACGCGGTTCATGTGGCGCATGAACGTGTCCGCCTCGATCCACAGCTCCAACAGCTCACCCTCGGTGCGCCACTCGGCGCGCAGGACCTCGCGCTCGAAGCGCGTGTGCTCGGTCTCGGTGGGGGTGAACGCGGTGAAGTCGTGGCGGCCGGGGACCGCTCGGGTGCACTCTCTCAGCAGGTCGCGGTCCAACGGGTGGGGCCACCACAGCGCGTGCCCGCGCGTGAAGACCCCGCGCGTGCGGCGCACGAGCACGCGGTAGCAGTACGTGCGGCTGCGCGCGTCCCGGCGCGCGTCGAAGTCGGCGGGAGCGGGCTCGGACGCCAGCACGGCGACGTCGGGGGGTAGCAGCGTGCCCAACCGCACGGGGTCCACGGCCTCGTGGGCGTAGGAGGCGACCTGCCCCCACGCGTGCACCCCCCGGTCGGTGCGCCCAGCGACGGTCACCGTGAGCGGCTCGCCGTCGTCCCCGCGCTCGCCGAGGACCGTGCGCAGCGCCCGCTCGAGCTCCTCCTGCACGGTGCGCAGCCCAGGCTGGCAGGCCCACCCGGCGAACTCGCTCCCGTCATACTCGAGGGTGAGCTTGGTGACCAGGCTCAGACCAGCTCGAGGAAGACCATCTCGGTCGCGTCGGAGCGGCGCGGGCCGAGTTTGAGGATGCGGGTGTACCCCCCCGGGCGCTCGGCGTAGCGGGGGGCGACGTCAACGAACAGGCGGTGTACGGCGAACTTGTCCTGCGCGAGCGCCGAGAGAGCCTGGCGGCGGTTGTGCAGGTCGTCGCGCTTGGCGAGCGTGATCAGTTTCTCGATCTCCGGCTTGACCGCCTTGGCCTTCGCTTCGGTGGTCTTGATGCGCTCGTGCTCGAGCACCTCCTTGGTGAGGTTCATCAGCAGCGCCTTGCGGTGCGCGGAGTCGCGGCTCAGCTTGTTGCGGGTCTTCTGGTGTCGCATGGCTTGGGGAGTCTAGTGCACGCTGGAGGCCTGCCGGCTGCGCGCTGGCGGCTCAGTTGTCCTTTTTGCCCTCGTCGGCGGCAAGCACCCGCAGGGGGCGTCGCGTCGCGGGCGCATTCTCTCAGGCGGTGCGCTCCTCGTCCTGGCGGAGTTGCAGGCCGCGCCCTTCGAGCGTCTCGATCACCTCGTCGATCGACTTCTTGCCGAAGTTGGGGATCGCGTTGAGCTCGGCCTCGGACTTTGAGATGAGGTCCCCCACGGTCTGGATGCCCGCACGCTTGAGGCAGTTGTAGGAGCGCACCCCGAGCTCGAGCTCCTCGATCAGGATGCTCCACTCCTCGCCCTGCAGCGCCGCCTGGGCGCCCCCGGGCCCGCCGACCGCGAGGCCGTGGCCGTCGAGCTGACCGCCGGGGGAGGCGCGCAGCTCCTGGATACGGTCGGCGTCGGTGAAGATCGCCAGCTGGCTGATCAACAGCTCCGCGGCCTCGCGCAGCGCCGCCTGGGGCTCGATCGAGCCGTCGGTCTCGATGTCGAGGGTCAGCTTGTCGAAGTCGGTCTTCTGGCCGACGCGCGCCTGCTCCACTGCGTAGGCGACGCGGCGCACGGGGGAGAAGATCGAGTCGATCGGGATCACGCCGATCGGCTGATCGGGGCTCTTGTTCTCCTCCGCGGGGCGGTACCCACGGCCACGGCCGATCGTCATGTACAGCTCGAGCTTCGTCTTTTTCTCCAGCGTCGCGACGTGCACGTCGGGGTTGAGGATCTCCACGCCCGCGGGCAGGTCGATGTCCTTCGCGGTGATCTCCCCGGGGCCGCTGACCACCAGCGGCGCCTCGACCTCGGTGGCGTCGGAGTGCATCCGGCACACCACGCCCTTGAGGTTGAGCACGATGTCGGTCACGTCCTCCTTGACGCCGGGGATGGTGGAGAACTCGTGGGCCACCCCCTCGATGCGCACGCTCGTGACGGCGGCGCCCGCCAGGGAGGAGAGCAGCACGCGGCGCAGGGAGTTGCCGAAGGTGTACCCGAACCCGCGGTCGAGCGGCTCGATCGTGAACGTGCCGCGGTTCTGCTCCACCGACTCGCTGGTGATGCGGGGAATTTGGAAGTCGAGCATCAGAGTCCTCGTCGTTGTGTTCTTGCGCTGGCGTCTTCTGGACACCGGCTCCATGGCACCGCCACCGCGCAAGCGGGGGGATGCCGGCTTAACCTCTCCAGGCCCGTGTGTGGCACGGCCCTTACTTCGAGTACAGCTCGACGATGAGCTGCTCCTGCACCGGCGCCGCCACCTCGCGCCGCTCCGGGCGGCGCAGCACCTTCGCGGTGAGCGACTCGTGGTCGGCCTGCAGCCACGCCGGGATCTGCCCGGTGAGCTCGGTCGCGTCGCGCACCACCTGCGTGGCGGGAGTCTCGGCCTTGATCGCGATCACCTCGCCCGGGCGCACCTGGTAGCTGGGGATGTTCACGCGCCGCCCGTTGACCGTCCAGTGGCCGTGGCGGATCAGCTGGCGCGCCTGGCGCCGCGAGGCGGCGAACCCGAGGCGCACCAACACGTTGTCAAAGCGGCACTCCAGCAGCGCCAGCAGGTTCTCGCCGGTGATCCCCGGCTGGCGCGAGGCCTTCTCGTAGTAGCCGTGGAACTGCTTCTCGAGCACCCCGTAGTACCGGCGCGCCTTCTGCTTCTCGCGCAGCTGCAGGCGGTACTCGCTCTGCTTCTGGCGTCCGCGGCCGTGCTCGCCGGGCGGGTAAGAGCGGCGCTCGACGCCGCATTTGTCGGTCAGGCACCGCTCGCCCTTGAGGAACAGCTTCTGTCCCTCGCGGCGGCACTGCTTGCACTGGGGGCTTGTGTCTCGTGCCATCGCTACACCCTCCGCCGCTTGCGGGGGCGGCACCCGTTGTGTGCCTGGGGGGTCACGTCCTTCACGCCCGTCACTTCGAGGCCCGCGGCGGACAGCGAGCGGATCGCGGTCTCGCGGCCGGAGCCGGGGCCCTTGACGTAGACCTCAACCTTCTGCAGCCCCTGCTCGAGGCCCTTGCGGGCCGCCGCGTCGGCGGTGACCTGGGCGGCGAAGGGGGTGGACTTGCGCGAGCCCTTGAAGCCGGCGCCGCCCGCGGACTCCCACGCGATCACGTTGCCCTGCACGTCGGTGAGCGAGACGATCGTGTTGTTGAACGACGTCTTGATGTGAGCCTGCCCCACGGGGATGTTCTTCTTGGGCTTGCGTTTGCCGCGCGCGCGCTTGGGGGCCGCCATTACTTCTTACCGGCTTTCTTCTTGCCGGCGACCTGCATGCGCTTGGGGCCCTTGCGGGTGCGCGCGTTGGTCTTCGTCTTCTGCCCCCTCACCGGCAGGCCACGGCGGTGGCGCAGGCCGCGGTAGCAGGCGATCTCCTGCAGGCGCTTGATGTCCTGGGAGCGCTCCCGCCGCAGGTCGCCCTCGACGGTGAGGCCGGCGTCGATCGCGTCGCGCAGGCGCGAGACCTCGTCCTCCGTCAGGTCGCGCACGTACGTGTCGGGGCTGACCCCCACCTCGGCGAGCAGCTTGTTGGCGGTCGCGCGCCCGATGCCGAAGATGTACGTGAGGCCGATCTCCGAGCGCTTGTTGAGGGGCAGGTTGACCCCGGCGATGCGTGCCATCGATCGCTTAGCCCTGGCGCTGCTTGTGGCGCTTGTTCTGGCAGATCACCAGGACCGCCCCATGGCGACGGATGACCTTGCATTTTTCGCACATCGGCTTGACCGACGGTCGTACCTTCATGATCCCTTTCGGCTGGTCCGGCGACCGGGCTCTGGCTGCCGGGACGGCCGCCGCTACCTGGTCGAGGCGTGAGCGCTCGCACGGCGAATCGCCTTCGCCTGCGGGCGGACGCTCGATAGTAGCACGGGCCCGCTCGGCCCGCTTCGCAGCGGAACGTCTCGCCCACTCAGCCCGCGCCCGCGACCCCCTCGGCCACCGGCTCGACGGTGGTTGCGACAGCCCCACTCAGCCCGTGCTCGCGACCCTCTCGGCCAGGGGCTCCACGTCGTCGCGGCAGCCCACTCAGCCCGCGCCCGCGACCCCCTCGGCCACCGGCGCAGCGGTCGCGGCGGCGGCCCCGTTCGCACCGTGTCCCTCGGCTTGCCCCCCGGCGCCCTCCTGGAGGTGCCACGGCGTGAGCACCCGCGGCCCGTCGGCGGTGACCGCGACCGTGAACTCGAAGTGCGCGGCGGGGGAGTCGTCTTGGGAGAAGATCGCCCACCCGTCGCCCCCTACCCGCACTGCGGGGCGCCCTGCGGTGGTCATCGGCTCGATCGCGAGCACCATCCCCTCCTCCAGCAGCGGGCCCTTGCCCGGGCGGCCGTAGTTGGGGACCTGCGGGTCCTCGTGCATGCTGCGCCCCACCCCGTGGCCCACGAGCGAGCGCACCACCGACAGCCCCGCGCCCTCGGCCACCCGCTCGATCGCGTGCGAGACGTCGCCCACGCGATTGGCCGCCCGGCACTGCTCCACGCCGGCGAACAGCGCCTCGCGGGTGGCGCGCAGGAGGTTCTCCTCGCGGGGGCCCACCTCGCCCACCGCAAACGTGCGCGCCGCGTCCGCCACCCACCCGTCGAGCGTCACGCCGACGTCGATCGAGATGGTGTCCCCGCGCTCCAGCCGGTAGCGGCCGGGGATGCCGTGCACCACCATCGCGTTCGGGGAGGCGCAGATCGAGCCGGGGAAGCCGCGGAAGCCCTTGAACGTGGGGGTCGCCCCGTGGGAGCGGATGAAGCGCTCGGCGGCCGTGTCCAGTTCCTCGGTACTCACGCCCGGGCGGACCTTGCCCTCCAGCAGCTTGAGTGTCTGTACGAGAATTGCGCCCGCCGCTGCCATCTTCTCGATCTCCGCGGGGGTCTTCTTGATGATCACAGGATCAAGGGTATCTGGCTAGAGCTGGTCCTCTAGCCGCAGCGTCGCGAGCGTTGCGCGGATGTGGTCGTGCACCTCGTTCGGGGTTCTGCTCCCGTCGAAGCGGCGCAGCAGCCCCTGCTGCTCGTAGTAGCCGACCAGCGGCTTGGTCTGGGTGTGGTACACGTCCAGGCGTCTGCGGATCGTTGCCTCCTGGTCGTCCTCGCGCTGCGCCAGCCGCGAGCCGTCCTGGTCGCAGATCCCTTCGTGCTTGGGTGGATCGAACTCCACGTGGTAGATGTGGGCGGGGTTCTTCACGCACACCCTCCGCCCCCCCAGGCGGCGCACCACCTCCTGGTCGGGCACCTCGATCAGCAGCACCGCTGTCAGGCGCCGCTGCAGGCCGTCGAGCGCCCGGCCCAGCGCCTGCGCCTGCGCTTCGTTGCGCGGGAAGCCGTCGAGCAGGAAGCCGTCGCGGGCGTCGTCCACGCCGATCCGCTCGGTGATCATCCCCACGATCACCTCGTCGGGCACGAGCTCCCCCGCCTTCATGTACCGCTGCGCCTCCCTGCCGAGCTCGGTGCCATCCGCCACCTGCGCACGCAGCATGTCGCCCGTCGAGATGTGCGCCAGCGCGAAGTCGCTCTGCAGACGGTCCGCCTGGGTGCCCTTGCCCGCGCCCGGCGGGCCGAGGAGGATCAGGTTCAGCTCCGACACTCCCCCGCAGCCTACCTGGTGGGACAACTTCAAGAAGCCCTCGACTCAGCGGGAAGAGGGCAGACCCCCCTCCCGACCACCCCCCAGCCAGGCGCTACTTCAAGAAGCCCTCGCACTAGCACGGGAAGGGGGCAGGCCCCCCTCCCGACCACCCCCCAGCCAGGCGCTACTTCAAGAAGCCCTCGCACTAGCACGGGAAGGGGGCAGGCCCCCCTCCCGACCACCCCCCAGCCAGGCGCTACTTCAAGAAGCCCTCGCACTAGCACGGGAAGGGGGCAGGCCCCCCTCCCGACCACCCCCCAGCCAGGCGCTACTTCAAGAAGCCCTCGCACTAGCACGGGAAGGGGGCAGGCCCCCCTCCCGACCACCCCCCAGCCAGGCGCTACTTCAAGAAGCCCTCGCACTAGCACGGGAAGGGGGCAGGCCCCCCTCCCGACCACCCCCCAGCCAGGCGCTACTTCAAGAAGCCCTCGCACTAGCACGGGAAGGGGGCAGGCCCCCCTCCCGACCACCCCCCAGCCAGGCGCTACTTCAAGAAGCCCTCGCACTAGCACGGGAAGGGGGCAGGCCCCCCTCCCGACCACCCCCCAGCCAGGCGCTACTTCAAGAAGCCCTCGTAACTTCGCATCATCAGCTGGGCCTCGAGCTGCTTCATTGTTTCCAGCGCCACCCCGATCACGATCAGGATCGAGGTGCCCCCGAGCTGCAGCTGCACGTGGGTGCGGTCGAACAGGATCGTCGGCAGCGCCGCGACCGCCGCGAGGAACAGCGCGCCGGGGAACGTCAGGCGGGCGAGGATGCGATCGAGGAATTCCGCGGTCGGCCGCCCTGGGCGCACGCCGGGGATGAACCCGCCGTACTTCTTGAGGTTGTCCGCCTGGTCCACCGGGTTGAACGTCACTGCGGTGTAGAAGTACGTGAAGACAATGATGAAGATCGACTCGCCCAGCAGGTAGTGCCAGCCGTTGGGGCTGAAGAAGTCCGAGACCTGCTGGCCCCAGTGGGTTTTGACGAGCTGCCCGATCGTCGGCGGGAGGGTCATGATGCTCGCCGCGAAGATCACCGGGATGACCCCCGCCATGTTGATCCGCAGCGGCAGGTACGTCTGACCGCCCTCGCTCATCCGCCGCCCGATCACCCGCTTGGCGTACTGCACCGGGATCCGCCGCTGGCCCTCCATCACGAACACGATCGCCGCCACCACCACCAGCACGAGGAACGGCATCATCACCTTGAAGACCTGGTTCTGGCTGGTCCACCACGTCTGGATCCCCGACGGCAGCCGCGAGACGATCGAGGCGAAGATCAGTAGCGAGATGCCGTTGCTGATCCCTTTCTGGGTGATCAGCTCGCCAATCCACATCAGCAGCACGCACCCCGCCGTGAGGCACACGACGATCAGGAAGATGTGGGGGAAGTCGAACTTGCTCACCACCGCTTCGCCCGTGCCAGTCTGCAGCGAGTGGAACAGGAAGACGTAGCCGATTGACTGCGCGAACGCGAGGCCCACCGTCAGGTAGCGCGTGTACTGCGTGATCCGCGCCTGACCCACTTCGCCTTCCTTGGAGAGCTTCTCCAGCGACGGCACCACCACCTGCAGCAGCTGCAGGATGATCGAGGCCGTGATGTACGGCATGATCCCCAGCGCGAAGATCGCGATCCGCGAGAGGCTCCCGCCGGAGAACAAGTTGAGCAGGCCGAGGATGTTGTTCCCGGCGAGCTGCTTCTGGATGTTGTTGACCGCGGTGAGGTTGACCCCCGGCACCGGCAGGTGAGAGCCCATGCGGTAGAGCAGCAGCATCGCCGCCGTGAACGCGATCTTGCGCCGGATGTCCCGCACCTGGAAGGCGTTGAGGATCGTGGAGAGCACCGTCGCCGATTCTAGACTGCCACCGCGCCTCGCGTGCAGGTCTTCTCAGAAAGTTCTCTACGAGCCAGTGGTCTCGTCGACCACGCAACTGCCGCCTGCCGCCTCGACGCGCTCGCGTGCGCTTGCGCTGAAGGCGTGGGCGTGGACCGTTAGCGCCTTGCCGAGCTCGCCCTTGGCGAGCACCTTGACGGGGACACCCTTGCGGGTCCCGAGGCCCTTGGACCTCATCGCCTCGAGCGTCACCTCCGCGCCGGCCTCGAAGCGGGCGTCCAGGTCGCCGACGTTCACCGCCTGCGTGTGGGTGCGGAACGGCTCGAACGGCATCGACTTCTTCATGTGGGGCCCGCGAAGCTTGCGCATCCGCATGTGGATCGGCATCTGCCCGCCCTCGAACCGCGCCCTGCTCTTGGCGCCCGAGCGGGAGCCATAGCCCTTCTGCCCGCGACCCGCCGTCTTGCCGGTGCCCGAACCTTCTCCGCGCCCCACGCGCTTGCGCGGGCGGCGGCTGCCGGGGGCCGGCGCGAGGCTGTGTAGCCCAATGCGGGGCTCCTCGCTCTCGCTCACTTGCCCTCCTTCACTTCCACAAGGTGGCGCACTGCGTGCAGCATCCCGCGGGCCTGGGGGCAGTCCTCGACCTGCACGTTGTGTCCGATGCGGCGCAGGCCCAGCGAGCGCAGCGTGTCGAGCTGGCGCTTGTTGGAGCCGTTGCCCGAGCGGCGCTGGATGACCGTCAGAGCGCTCATCAGGCTGTGCCCTCCGGGGGGGCCTCCGTGGCCTTCGGTGTTTCCGTCTGGTTCTCGGCGACCGCCTGCGTGGACTCGCTCACCTCGCCGGCGGGCTCCGCTTTGGCCGGCTCGGGGGCCGCGGCCTCGGCTCCGGCGACCGCCTCGCCTTGTGCGTCCTGCGCGGCGCCCCCGGCGGGCTTCTCGGCGAGGCCCAGCACCTGGTTGATCGTCAGGCCTCGCAGCCGCGCGACCTCCTCGGGTCGGCGCAGCCCGCGCAGGCCCGTGACCGTAGCCTTCACGAGGTTGATCGGGTTCTGGGTCCCGAGGCTCTTGGAGAGGATGTCGTGGATCCCGGCGAGCTCCAGCACGGCCCGCACCCCGCCGCCCGCGATCACGCCGGTGCCGGGGGCCGCGGGCTTGAGCAGTACGCGGCCTGCGCCGAAGATCCCGGTGGTCTGGTGGGTGATCGTGCTGCCGTGGCGGGGCACGCGGAAGAGGTCCTTCTTGGCGCGCTCCACACCCTTCTGGATCGCGAGGGGCACCTCGTTGGCCTTGCCGTAGCCGACGCCCACCACTTCCCGTTCGTCGCCCACCACCACTAGCGCGGTAAACGAAAAACGCCGCCCGCCCTTGACCACCTTGGCGACGCGGTTGATCTCGACGACCCGCTCCTGGAGGTCCAGGCCGACGGGGCTCACTGAGCGATCTGTGGAGAAGGTGGTCATGGCGTCGAGAGGGTAGCGGTGTGGCGGGTGCGAGGAGGCGTGTGGCGTGGAGGGGGGTGGAGTGGAGGTCTGATCTTGGTCCTGGGAAGTAGGTTGGTGGTGAAGGGGTGGGTTTGTCGGGGAAGCCTAGACGGTGATCCCCGCCTCGCGCAGCGCCTCGGCGAAGGCGCGCACGTGGCCGTGGTAGAGGTACCCGCCGCGGTCGAACACCGCTTCGGAGACGCCCGTCGCTTTGACCCGCTCTGCTAGCAGCGCGCCCGCGCGGGGGGTGCGCTCGCCTTTGGCGAGCTTACCCAGCTCGGGCTCGTACCAGTTGACCGCCGCGAGGGTGCGGCCCGCCACGTCGTCGATCGCCTGCGCGGAGAGCCCCTTGTTGGAGCGGAACACCGAGATCCGCGGGCGCGTGGCGGTGCCCGCGATCTTCGCGCGCACCCGGCGGCGGCGTTTGAGCCTGCGCTCGGGCTTGGTGAGAAGAGTCATGCGCGCTTACCCACCTTCCGGGCGACGTACTCGCCCTCGTAACGGATGCCCTTGCCCTTGTATGGCTCCGGTGGGCGCTGCTTGCGGATGATCGCGGCGGTCTCCCCCACGAGCTGCTTGGAGATACCCCTCACCACGATCCTCGTGGGCTGGGGCACCTCGAACTCAATCCCTTCCGGGGCCGCGATCGGGACGGGGTGGGAGTAGCCCACGGCGAGCTCCAGGTTCTTGCCCTTCAGCTGCGCGCGGTAGCCCACCCCCTGGATCTCCAGGCGCTTCTCGTAGCCCGCGGTGACCCCCTGCACCATGTTGGCCACCAGGGTGCGCGTGAGGCCGTGCAGCGCTCGGTGTTCGCCGCGGTCGGTAGGGCGCGAGACGAGCACCTGCTCGCCCTCCTGCACGACCTCGATGTCGCGGTGGACCCGCTCGGAGAGCTCCCCTTTGGGCCCCTTCACGCGCACCGACTCCGGCTCGATCGCCACGCTGACGCCGGCCGGCACGGGGATGGGCTGTCTTCCGATCCTGGACATCGGCCTACGCGCTCCTTCGCGCGCGAGAGAGGCGTGGGCGGGACATGTCGGTCATGGGGCGAGTCATCTCTCGATCACCAGACCTGGGCCAGGACCTCGCCGCCCACGCCCTCGGCGCGCGCGTCGTGGCCGGTCATCACACCGTGCGAGGTCGAGACGATCGAGGTGCCCATCCCGCCCTGCACCTTGGGGATGCCCCCGGCCTGGACGTACGTGCGCTGGCCGGGCCTGGAGACCCGTCTCAGCCCCGAGATGGCCGAGCGGCGGTCGTCGGTGTACTTGAGGCGGATCTCGATCACCTCGCCCGCGCCGCCGTCGGGCGCGGGGCCGAGCGACCATGACTCGATGTAGCCCTGCTCGGCGAGGATCCGCGCAAGCTCCGCCTTGAGCTTCGACGCAGGGATCTGCACCGTCTCGTGTGCCGCGTGGATCGCGTTGCGGATGCGCGTGAGGAAGTCGGCTATGGGGTCGGTCATGGACATGGATCAGGGCTTCGTCGCGTTGGTCGGGGGTGGGGTCGTGTGGCGATGGGTGGGGGTCGGAGCGTCGGGGTGAGGTGTTTGTTTTGCGTGCCTACGTATCTCTATATAGGGTCCAAAAAGAAGCAACTTGCACCCGCCTCCTCCTACCAGGAGGACTTGGTCATCCCCGGGATCTGGCCGTTGTGGGCGAGCTCGCGCAGGCATATCCGGCAGAGCCCGAACTTGCGATAGACCGCCTTGGGGCGTCCGCAGCGGTTGCAGCGAGTATAGGCGCGCGTCTTGTACTTCGGCGGGCGCGCCTGCTTGACGCGCAGCGAGGTCTTGGCCATCAGTCGGTCCCCTCCGGGTCGGCGGTGTCTGTGTGCCCGCCGTCGGCGGAGTCGGCGCTCCCGCCGTCGGGGGCAGAGTCGGTGGCGCCAGCCTCGTCGAACTCCGCGGGCCGGCCGTAGGTGGAGAAGGGCATCCCCAGAGCGGAGAGCAGCGCGAAGGCCTCCACGTCGGTGCGCGCTGAGGTGGTGATCGTGATGTCCAGGCCGCGCACGTGGTCGATCGCGTCGTAGTCGATCTCGGGGAAGATGATCTGTTCGCGGACCCCCATCGAGTAGTTGCCGCGGCCGTCAAAGGAGCGGGAGTAAAGGCCGCGGAAGTCGCGGATACGGGGGATCGCGATCGAGATCAGCCGGTCGAGGAACTCGTAGCAGCGGTCCCCGCGCAGGGTCACGGCGACGCCGACGGGCATCCCCTCGCGCAGTTTGAAGGCCGCGATCGACTTCCGCGCGCGGCGCACGCTCGGCTGCTGCCCGGCGATCGTCGCGAGCTGGTCCTGGGCTGCCTTCAGCGCCTTGGAGTCCTGCTTGGCGTCGCCGACGCCCATGTTGAGGGTGACCTTCTCGATCCGCGGGGTCTGCATCGAAGAGGTGTAGCCGAAGCGTTCGACCAGCCGCGGACGGATCTCCTCCATGTAGCGGACCTTCAGGCGCGCGGGGGTTTCGACGCTCATCGCCCGCCCTCCACTGTCGGTCTACGCTCATGAGCGGTGCGTAGGCCAAGCCTCGCAAGGACGCAAGGAGCGAAGTGTACCGAAGCCGGGAGACACTCGCTTCGCTCGCATCCCCGTTTCGGCCAGCACACGAGCGACTGAGGACGCCGCGAGGCGCCGGCATACGCGCCGCTCATCAGTCGATCCTCGCTCCCGAGCGACGGGCGACGCGGTAGGGCTTGCCGTCCTCGCGCTCGACCCCCACCCGCGTCGGCTTGGCGCCTTTGGGGTCCAGGAGCATCACGTTGGAGACGTGGATCGGGCCCTCGCGCTCGATCACGCCGCCCCCCAAGGTGGTGGTGGTGCCCCCGAAGGCGCCCCCGCTCGGCATCTGCTGCGGGCGGGTGTGTCGCTTGACCATGTTCAGCCCCTCGACGTACACGCGTTCCTTGCCGCGGTCCACGCGCAGCACCCGGCCGCTCTTGCCGCGGTCCTTGCCCGCCATCACCTGCACGCGGTCGTCGGAGCGGACCCGCATGGTGCGCCGGGCGGGCGCCTTCGCCTGCTTGTTCGAGCTCTTCGCACCTGCGCGTGCACCGCCCGTCTGCTTGCCGCCCTTCTTGCGCGATCCGCCAGACCGCGATCCACCTGTCTGTGCCCGAGCGCGCGCCATCTCAGATGACCTCGGGGGCCAGGGAGACGATCTTCATGAAGTTGCGCTCGCGAAGTTCCCGCGCGACGGGGCCGAACACACGGGTGCCGCGGGGGTTGTTCTGCTCGTCGATGATCACCGCGGCGTTCTCGTCGAAGGAGATGTAGGTACCGTCCTCGCGGCCGAAGGGCTTCTTGGTGCGCACCACGACCGCGGTGACCACGTCGCCCTTTTTGACCGTTCCGTGGGGGGTGGCCTGCTTGACGGTGGCGGTGATCACGTCGCCCACGTGGGCGTACCGGCGGCGGGAGCCGCCCTTGACGCGGATGCAGAGGATCTCGCGCGCGCCTGTGTTGTCGGCCACGCGCAGCCTCGTCTCGTTCTGGATCATCGTGCCCGCTCCAATACGTCGACCAGCCGCCACCGCTTGGTGCGTGACAGCGGGCGGCTCTCGACCACCCGCACCACGTCGCCCTCGTGCGCATCGTTGTTCTCGTCGTGCGCGTGCAGCGTGGAGGAGCTGCGCAGGATCTTTTCGTAGCGCCGGTGGCGGCGGGCGACGTCGATGCGCACGGTGATCGTCTTGTTGGCCTTGTCGGAGACCACCACCCCCTGGCGGACACGGCGGACGCCCTCGGTGGAGGCGTGGACGGGAGCGAGCGCCTGCGGCGCCGGAGCCGAGGCGCGGCGCTCGACCTGTTTGGCCCGTTCTTGCAGGCGCCGCGCACGGCGCTTGAGCGCCTTGGTCCGGCGCACGGCCTCGCGCTCGGCCTGGCGCTCCTCGGGCGAGCGCGGCGCTCGGGCGCTTCCGGTGTGGGTCAAGCGGGCCTTGCGCCGGCGCTCCTTGGGCGGGAGCTGCTCAGCGGGCTCGGAGCCCGCCCGCCCCGCGGCCTGGGCTGCGGGCTCCTTGGCCTCAGGTGCCGCCGCCGGGGTTCCGGGTGCGGCCGGTTCCTGGGCAGCCTGCTCCTCCTGCGGCTCCTGGGCGGACGGCTGCGCCTGCGGCTCCTGCTCGTCGGTCATCTCTTTGTCCTGTTCCTCAGCCATCTCGGTCAGATCCCCAACTCTCGCTCGCGGGCGACGGTGAGCGCACGCGCAAGCCCGCGCCGGGCGTGGGGGACGCCGGCGGTGTTCTCGAGCTCCCCCGTGGCGTTGGCGAAGCGCAGCCCGAAGAGCTCCTTGCGCAGGGTGGTTATCTGCTCAGCGAGCTCGTCGTCGGGCATGTCACGCATCTCCTTGGCCTTCATGATCCCCTCAGTCCTCGCGCATCACGAACTTGGACTTGACGGGAAGCTTGTGCGCGGCGAGGCGGATCGCGTCGCGCGCGAGCGGCTCGGGCACGCCGGCGAGCTCGAACATCACGCGCCCCGGCTTGACCACGGCAACCCAGCCCTCGGGGGAACCCTTGCCGGAGCCCATGCGGGTCTCGGCGGGCTTCTTCGTGACGGGCTTGTCGGGGAAGACGTTGATCCACACCTTGCCCCCACGCTTGATCTTGCGCGTCATCGCGATACGGGCGGCCTCGATCTGGCGGTTGGTGAGCCAGCCCTGCTCGAGCGACTTCAGGCCGTACTCGCCGAACTGGACCTTCACCTGGCCACGCGACATCCCGCGGCGGCGGCCGCGGTGCTGCTTGCGGTGCTTGACACGCTTGGGGGAGAGCATCAGCGGGTTACCTCGGGGCTACCGCCCCCGCGACCGGAGCCTCCGCCCGGTCCCCGACCGCCTCCCGGACCGCCTGGTCCGCGTCCGCCCCCGGGTCCACGTCCGCCGCCGGGACCGCCCGACCCACCGAAGCCACGTCCGCCACCAGGTCCTCCAGGTCCGCGCCCACCCCCGGGGCCTCCGGGACCACGTCCGCCGCCTCCCGGCCCTCCGGGTCCACGTCCGCCTCCCGGTCCGCGGCCAGATCCGGACCCGCCCGCCCCGCCCGGCCCACGGCCGCCGCCTCCACGTCCGCCGCCCGCGCCGCCACCGCCGCCACGACCGCGACCGCGACCGTCGCGGCCGTCACGTCCTCCGCGGCCGTCGCGCTCGGAGCTCGGGGGGGGCGGAGCGGTCATGTCGGTGAGGTCCGCCCCGGTGAAGCCCTCGGGCATGATTTCACCCTTGTTGACCCAGCACTTCACGCCGATGCGCCCGAACGTGGTGGCGGCCTCGTGGAAGCCGTAGTCGATGTCGGCGCGCATCGTGTGCAAGGGCACGCGGCCGTCGGAGTAGCTCTCGGTGCGCGCCATCTCCGCACCACCGAGGCGCCCGGAGACCTGCACCTTGACGCCCTTGGCCCCTGAGCGCATCGCGCTTGTGAGCGCACGCTTCATCGCACGGCGGAACGCGACGCGGTTCTGGAGCTGCTCGGCGATCGACTGCGCGACGAGCTTCGCGTCGAGCTCGGGACGCTTGATCTCGAGGATGTTGACCTTGATCTGCTTCTGGGTCATGCGGTGCAGGTCACGGCGCAGGGCGTCCACTTCGGTACCGGACTTGCCGATCACGATGCCGGGCCGCGCGGTGTGGATGTTGACCTCCAGTTCGCCGGCGTCCTTGCGGATCGTGATGTCCGAGAGGCCCGCGTGGGCGAGGCGGTCGGTGATGTGCCGGCGCACGCGGATGTCCTCCGCGAGGTACTCAGCGAAGTGGCGCTCGTTGAACCAGTTGGACTTCCAGTCGTGGATGTACCCCACGCGCATGGCCTCTGGGTGAACCTTCTGTCCCATCTGCTCTCTTCTCGATTCCTCTTGTCTCGTCCCTACGACCGCGGGGTCAGCGTGATCGTCAGGTGGCTTGTGCGCTTGCGGATCGGCGTCGCCCTGCCCATCGCGCGCGGCCGAAAGCGCTTGATCGTCGGCCCCTCGTCGGCGTAGGCCTCGCGGACGACAAGATCGTCCTCGAGCAGCTCGTGGTTGTTCTCCGCGTTGGCCACCGCGGACTCGAGCAGCTTGCTCCAGTCGCGCGCCACATCACGGGGCGTGAAGGCGAGGATAGCGCGTGCCTCCTGCACGGACTTGCCCCGCAGGTGCCCGCACACCATGCGCGCCTTGCGCGCGGAGGTGCGCACGTAGCGCGCCCGCGCGGAGACCACTGCGCGCCGCCCGCCCGGCGCGGCTCTGCGCGCCGGCAACGGGGCCTCGTCTACGGGCTCCTCCTCGACGGCCGGCTCTTTCTCCTCGGTAGACGGCTGCTCCTCGGCGTCCGCCTCCGGCTTGGAGGCTTTTGCTTTGCGGCGCCTCGCTTTGGCAGGTTTCTTCGCCTCGGCCTCCTCACCCTCGGCCTCCGTGCTCGTGGCCTCTGCCGCAGTCGCGGTCTCCTCGTCCTCGGCGGGCGCCTCCTCGGCTTTGCTCTCCAACTTCTCAGCTTTGGCGGCGGCTTTGCGAGCGCGGGCCGGTTTCTCGGAGGCCTCGGCAGCGGGGGTCTCCTCCGCCTTCGGCTCCTCTTTCTCGTCCTCGGCGCTCACCTCAGCGAACCTTCCCGGACCCCGCGTGCCCGCGGAAGTGGCGGGTGGGGGCGAACTCACCGAGCTTGTGCCCGACCATCGACTCGGACACGAACACGGGGATGTGCTTCTTGCCGTCGTGCACCGCGATCGTGTGGCCAACCATGTCGGGGAAGATCGTGGAGGCGCGCGACCACGTGCGGAGCATCTGTTTGCGGTTCTCCGTGTTGAGCGCTTCGATGCGCTTCATCAGCCGCTCTTCCACCCACGGGCCCTTCTTGCTGGAGCGGCTCATCGCCGACCATCCTTTCCATACACACCCTGCCACGGGCCCGCAGCTGGATTAAGTCCCGCCCACCCAGGACGCACCGAGCGAAGTGTGCTGTGCACACAAGCGAGGGAGGACGCCGATCCAGCGCCGCCATGCGGGTTCGTGGGGCTCATCGGCTCTTGCCCTTTCCTCGCCGGCGCCCGCGCACGATGTAGCGGTCGGAGGGCTTGTTCTTTTTGCGCGTGCGGTACCCCAGCGTGGGGACTCCCCAGGGGGTGACGGGGTGGCGCCCGGCAGTGGTGGAGCCCTCGCCGCCGCCGTGAGGGTGGTCGACGGGGTTCATCGCCACGCCGCGGGTCTGGGGGCGCACGCCCATGTGGCGCTTGCGCCCGGCCTTGCCGACCTTCACGTTCTGGTGGTCGGAGTTGCCGATCGTGCCGACCGTGGCGCGGCACTCGGCGCGCACGAGGCGCATCTCGCCCGAGGGGAGGCGCAGGGTGGCCATGTCGCCGTCCTTAGCCATCAGCTGCACGGAGGCCCCCGCGGAGCGGGCCATCTGCCCGCCCCGGCCGGGGTGCAGCTCGACGTTGTGGATCACGGTGCCGACGGGCATGCGGGCGAGGGGCAGGCTGTTGCCAACCGCGATGTCGGCGTCCTCACCGGAGCGCACGGTCATGCCCACCGTCAGTCGGTGGGGAGCGAGGATGTAGCGCTTCTCGCCGTCGGCGTAGTGCAGGAGGGCGATGTAGGAGGAGCGGTTGGGGTCGTACTCGATCGCGGCGACCTTCGCGGGGACCCCGTCCTTGCGGCGCTTGAAGTCGATCCGGCGGTACAGGCGCTTGGCGCCGCCGCCACGGTGGCGGGCGGTCTTGCGCCCGCGTGCGTTGCGCCCGCCGCTCTTCTTCAGGCCCTCGACGAGCGTCTTCTCGGGCTCGCTCTTGGTGATCTCGGCGAAGTCCGGGTAGGAGGTAAAACGCCGGCCGGGGCTGGTGGGCTTGGGTTTGCGAATGGGCACGGTGGCAGCTCCTCCTAGACGCCCTCGAGGCTACGGAAGATGGCGATGGTCTCGCCCTCGCGGACCTGCACGATCGCCTTCTTCCACGTGCGGGTGCGCCCCTTGGTGTTGACGCGACGCTTGGGCTTGGACTTGACGCTCTGCGTGCGCACCCCCACGACGTGCACGTTGAACAGCGATTCGACCGCCTGGCGAATCAGCGTCTTGTGCGCGTCGGGATGCACGCGAAAGGTGTAGCGACCGGCGGCGGAGAGCTCATAGCTCTTCTCCGAGACCACGGGGCGGATGATGACCTGGGAGTGGTCCATCAGGCCTCGGTCTCCCCGGCGGAGTCGTCCTTTGGAGTCTCCTCGGTGGAGGTTGCGGGCGCGTCAGCCGCGGCCTTCGCGTCTGCGCCTTCGGCGGGCGCCTTCGCACTCACGCCTTTGGTAGACGCCTTGGAGCCCGAGTCCTTGACGGCGGCTTTCGGCGCCGGCGCGACCTCTTTTTTCGATTCAGCCCCCCCACCGGCGCGGGTGGTGAGCGCGTCGAGCGCGGCCTGCGAGAGCACCACCGAGGCGGCTCCGAGGAGGTCTGCAACTCCTACGTTCTCATGCGCCAGCACCGACACGCGGGCGAGGTTGCGGAAGGAGAGCGCCACGTTGGACTCCTCGGCGGCGAGCGCGACGAGCGTCGGACGCGGCTCGGACCAGTCCTCGAGCAGCTCGAACGCGCGGCTGGTCGAGGGCGCCTCGAAGGCAGCGGGGTCGACGACGGCGAGTGAGCCGCGCCCAGCGTGCAGGGAGAGCGCGCTGCGCAGCGCGGCACGCTGCTCCTTGCGGTTGACCTTGAATGTGTAGGAACGCGGCTGGGGTCCGAACGCGGTGCCACCCCCGGTCCACAGCGGCGAGCGGCTGGAGCCGGCGCGGGCGCGGCCGGTGCCCTTCTGGCGCCACGGCTTGGCCGAGCCGCCGGAGACCATCGCGCGGGTCTTCGTGGCGGCGGTGCCGCGGCGGCGGGCGGCCTGCTCGGCGCGCACGCTCTGGTGC
Source organism: uncultured Solirubrobacterales bacterium (assembly GCA_963701215.1). Taxonomy (GTDB): domain Bacteria; phylum Actinomycetota; class Thermoleophilia; order Solirubrobacterales; family Solirubrobacteraceae; genus Palsa-744. The sequence continues at coordinate 211,034 of OY969580.1, read as the reverse complement.
ACGAGCGGGCCGTGGAAGCCTGCGGCGAAGGCATCCCCGTCGAGCTTGACCTTCTTGGTGGCCCCGAGCACGGGGGCGTTGAGCGCCGCGTCAGGCATCGGCGCGCACCTCCACGACCCCCCCGCGGGGGCCAGGCACGGAACCCCGCACGAGCAGGAGGTTCTGGGCGGCGTCCACGGCGATGACCTCCAGGCCGCGCTGGGTGACGCGGCGGTTGCCCATCTGCCCGGGCCCGCGGATGCCTTTGAGCACCCGCGCGGGGGTGGCGGACGCGCCGATCGAGCCGGGCGCGCGAACGTTGTGGGAGCCGTGGGACTTGGGGCCGCTCTTGAAGTTGTGGCGGCGAATGGTGCCCTGGAAGCCCTTGCCCTTGGAGACCCCGGAGATCTTCACGCGGGCGCCCACCTCGAAGGAGCCGACGGTCACGCTTTCGCCTACCTTCAGCTCGGCGACCGGGGCGGGCGGGTCGCGGAACTCGACGAGGTGACGCAGCGGGGGGGCGTCGGCCTTCTTCAGATGACCGAGCTCAGCTTTGGTGAGGTGCTTCTCGCGGGCGGCCCCGAAGGCGAGCTGGACGGCGGTGTAGCCGTCGCGCTCGAGGTCGCGCACCGCGGTCACCGGGCACGGCCCGGCCTCCAGCACGGTGACGCGCGCGACGGAACCGTCCTCCTTGAAGAGCTGGGTCATTCCGAGCTTCTTGGCGAGTATCGCGGGCATCGTGGCGGTCGTGGCGGAGGGGTTGGGTGGTTGACGTGTGTAGGAGTGGTAACGGTGGGGCAGCGCTAGGTTCAGGTCGCGAGGCGGATCTCGATGTCGACACCCGCGGGCAGGTGGTCCAGGCGCTGCAGGGAGTCGACGGTCTTGGGGGTTGGCTGGTGGATGTCGATCAGACGCTTGTGGGTACGGATCTCGAAGTGCTCGCGGGAGTCCTTGTCCTTGAAGGGCGAGCGAATCACGCAGTACACGTTCTTCTCCGTGGGCAACGGCACCGGCCCGGAGACGGTCGCGCCGGTGCGCGTGGCGGTCTCCACGATCTCCCTCGCGGCCGACTCGATCGCGGAGGTGTCGTACGCCTTCAGGCGAATGCGGATCTTGTTCTGGGTGGCAGGTGCCATGAGAGGTGCTGGAAAGCCTCAGTCGTTTTGATTGGGATTTGGGTTGTTGGTCTGCGGCCGTCCCGGGCCGGTACGGTGGCCTGGTTGGCGTTGCTCATAACCCGCTCGCTGTGCGCAGGGGGCGAGCGAAGGGGCGGACTCCATGCTGGGGTCCGCCCCCTCACCGCGCCGCGCTGCGGGCGGATCTGCATCGTCGTATCTGACTGCGCTTGCTGCTTACTTCAACAGAACCGGGAGCTTCCCGGTGAAAAAAGGGGCGCCCGGTGGAGGCGCCCCTGGTGCTACTCGATGATCTCGCTGACCACGCCCGAACCCACCGTGCGACCGCCCTCTCGGATCGCGAACCGCAGGCCCTGGTCCATGGCGATCGGCTGGATCAGCTCGATCTCCATCTGGACGTTGTCGCCGGGCATCACCATCTCGACGCCCTCGGGCAGCTTGGCCACGCCGGTGACGTCGGTGGTGCGGAAGTAGAACTGCGGCCGGTACCCCGAGAAGAAGGGGGTGTGGCGACCGCCCTCCTCCTTCTTGAGCACGTAGACCTCGGACTTGAACTTGGTGTGCGGCGTGATCGAACCCGGCTTGCAGAGCACCTGCCCGCGCTCGATCTCCTCGCGCTTGGTGCCGCGCAGCAGGCAGCCGACGTTGTCGCCGGCGCGGCCCTCGTCGAGGATCTTGCGGAACATCTCGACGCCCGTGACGACCGTGGAGGTGGAGTCGTGGACGCCCACGATTTCCACGGTGTCGCCGGTTTTGACGATCCCCTGCTCGATGCGCCCGGTGGCGACGGTACCGCGGCCGGTGATCGAGAAGACGTCCTCGACGGGCATCAGGAACGGCTTGTCGAGCTCGCGCACCGGCTCGGGGATGTAGTCGTCCAGTGCGTCGGCGAGGTCGAGGATCTTCTGCTTGTAGGTCTCGTCGCCTTCCAACGCCTTCAGCGCGGAGCCGACCACGAACGGGATGTCGTCCCCGGGGAAGTCGTACTCGCTCAGCAGCTCGCGCACCTCGACCTCGACCAGTTCGAGCAGCTCCTCGTCGTCGACCATGTCGGCCTTGTTGAGGAACACCACGATGTAGGGGACGCCGACCTGGCGGGCGAGCAGGATGTGCTCACGCGTCTGGGGCATCGGGCCGTCGGCGGCGGAGACGACGAGGATCGCGCCGTCCATCTGGGCGGCACCGGTGATCATGTTCTTGACGTAGTCGGCGTGACCGGGGCAGTCCACGTGCGCGTAGTGGCGCTTCTCGGTCTGGTACTCCACGTGCGAGGTGGCGATCGTGATCCCGCGTTCCTTCTCCTCGGGAGCGTTGTCGATCTCCTCGAAGCTGCGGGCTTCGGCGCCTCCCTTCTCTGCCAGCACCGTGGTGATGGCAGCGGTCAGCGTCGTCTTACCGTGGTCGATGTGACCGATGGTGCCGACGTTGACGTGCGGCTTGTCGCGCTCGAACTTCTCCTTCGCCACTTTGCTCTGCTCCTCTGGAATCGACTTGTGTTGTCCGCCGCTGGGGCGAACCGGGGAAATCTATCTAAATACCGAGTTTCGTGATTGCTGGGTGCTGTGGTGCTTCGTTGTGGGTGCTCCACACGACTCTCTCCTGAGATGGCCGTGAGTCGAGCCAGACAAGGATGAGATCCCGCCCACCCGCGAAGTGTGCTTTGCTGGCCGATCGGAGATCCCGTGATCTCCGATCGGTGAGCGACCGCGGTGACGGGTCCCGGAGGGGTAAGCGCTCACGGTCATCTCAGGCCGGGATCGGCTCCCCCGTGCGTTGCTCGATGATCTTCTCTGCGATCGAGGGGGGGACCTCCTCGTAGCCCTCGAACTGCATCGTGTAGGTGGCGCGCCCCTGCGTGTTGGAGCGCAGGTCGGTGGCGTAGCCGAACATCTCCGAGAGCGGCACGAGCGCGTGGATCGCCTGCGCGTTGCCCTGCTGCTCTGAGCCGTGCAGGTGCCCGCGCCGGCGCGAGAGGTCGCCCATCACTTCGCCCATGAACTCCTCAGGAGTGACGACCTCCACCGCAAAGATCGGCTCCAGCAGCACCGGTTTGGCGCGCCGGGCGGCCTCCTTGAAAGCGAGCGAGCCGGCGACCTTGTAGGCGATCTCCGAGGAGTCCACCTCGTGGTACTTGCCGTCCACGAGCGTGACGCGCACGTCCACCATCGGGTAGCCCGCCTTGACGCCGTTCTCGAGCGCCTCCTCGACACCCTTCTCGACGGCGGGAATGAACTCCGAGGGGATCGCGCCGCCCTTGATCTTGTTGATGAAGTCGAAGCCCTCGCCGGGAGCGGGCTCGATGTTGATGTAGACCACGCCGTACTGGCCCGAGCCGCCGGTCTGGCGCACGAACTTGCCTTCGACCTTCTCGGCGGTGCCGCGCACGGTCTCGCGGTAGGAGACCTGGGGGCGCCCGACGTTGGCCTCCACACCAAACTCGCGCTTCATGCGGTCTACGAGCACTTCCAGGTGCAGCTCGCCCATTCCGGAGATCTCGATCTGACCGCTCTCTTCGTTGGTGCGGACCTGGAAGGTGGGGTCCTCTTCGGCGAGTCGCCCCAGGGCGATCGACATCTTCTCCTGGTCGACCTTGGTCTTGGGCTCCACCGCGACCTTGATGACGGGCTCGGGGAACACGATCGTCTCCAGGCGCACAGGGGCGTCGGGGGCGGCGAGCGTGTCGCCTGTCATCACCTGCTTGATCCCGACCGCGGCGGCGATGTCTCCGGAGTAGACCTCGGGGACCTCCTCGCGGTCGTTGGCGTGCATCATCAGGATGCGCCCGATGCGCTCGGTGCGACCGCTGTTGACGTTGAGCACGCGCGAGCCGGCCTCCACGCGACCGGAGTAGACGCGGAAGTAGGTGAGCTTGCCGACGTAGGGGTCGGCCATGATCTTGAAGGCCAGCGCGGTGAAGGGTTCGGAGTCATCGGGCTTGCGCTCGACCTCGCGCTCACCCTCCTCGCCCTTGACAAGTTCGGTGCCGGTCATCGGGGGCACGTCCAGCGGAGAGGGGAGGTACTCGATGACGGCGTCCAGCAGCGGCTGCACGCCCTTGTTCTTGAAGGACGAGCCGCACAGCACCGGCGTGAGCTTGGTGGAGAGGGTGGCCGTGCGGATCGCCTGCTTGAGGCGCTCCTCGGGGACCGCGGCCTCCTCGAGGATCAGCTCGAGCAGCCCGTCGTCGTAGTGGGAGACCTCCTCCAGCAGGTGCTCGCGCGCCGCAGCGGCGGCGTCGACGAGCGCGGCGGGGATCTCGATGACGTCCTGCTCCTTGCCGAGCTCGTCCTTGTAGACGATCGCCTTCATCGCAACGAGGTCGACCACGCCTTCGAAGCCCCCCTCGGCGCCGATCGGCAGCTGGATCGGTACGGGGTGGGCGCCGAGGCGGTCAATCATCGTCCGCACCCCGCGCTCGAAGTCGGCGCCGGTGCGGTCCATCTTGTTGATGTAGGCGATCCGGGGGACGTGGTACTTGTCGGCCTGGCGCCACACCGTCTCGGACTGGGGCTCGACGCCGGCGACGGAGTCGAACAGAGCAATCGCCCCGTCGAGCACGCGCAGGGAGCGCTCAACCTCGACGGTGAAGTCGACGTGGCCGGGGGTGTCGATGATGTTGATCCGGTGACCCTTCCACTCCGCGGTGGTGGCAGCGGAGGTGATCGTGATGCCCCGCTCCTGCTCTTGTTCCATCCAGTCCATCGTGGCGGCGCCGTCGTGGACCTCGCCGATCTTGTAGGTGCGCCCGGTGTAGTAGAGGATGCGCTCGGTCGTAGTCGTCTTGCCCGCGTCGATGTGGGCCATGATCCCGATGTTGCGGGTGTTCTGGAGGGTGAACTTGCGTGGCATGGTTTGGAGTGTGGTGGTGGGCGCTGCTCAGGTCAGGGGGAAACGACTGAGTCGGGACTGGGTCAGGGCAAAAAAATTGGGCCTCCTGGGCCCACGCGCGCTGCTGGTCTGAGGCCGGTTCGCGTCGCTATGTGCTCAGGGTCTTCATGTTGGCTTTGCGCCCCGCGGCCGGCCTTGCTCGCACAACTGAGCCGCCCGTCGAGCGGAAGCCGACTATAGCAGAGCCCCGAGTTCTGCCCGCCTGCGCTGCGCCGCCCGAACGCGGCCGTCCGCCGCGAGCGCCGGCAGGCCCAGGCCCACAACCGGCTCCACGTTCCGCCGCGAGCGCCCGCGGGCTCAGAGCCCAACCGCCCCGGCGGTCCCGCCACGAGCGCCAGCGGCTCAGGCCCCGACCGGCTCGATCGCGGCCTCGCCGCTGGCGGCGGCCTCCGTGACCCGCGGATTCTCCGCGCGCAGCAGCATCAGGCATGGGATCAGCGTCAGCACCGCGATCCCCAGCGCCCACAGGTAGGCAGTGTTGAATGCGTCCGCGCGCGCCGCCGAGGTGAACGCCTGCCCGCCCGCCCGCTGCAGCACCACCGCCAACACCGCCGTGCCGATCGCGCCGCCGAGGCGCTGCAGCGCATTGATCTGGGGGGTCGCGTCGGAGACCTGCTCGGGGCGCATCGAGGCGAACGCCGCGGTCATCGCGGGCATGAAGCACAATCCGATGGACAGGCCGCGCACGACCAACACCGCCGAGATCGCCACGATCGAGGTGTGTGGGCCGACGAACACGAACGGAATCGTGCTCAGGCACAGCACCGTGATGCCGCCGAGCGCCACGCGCCCGCCGCCGAGGCGTTCGGTGAGGCGACTGGCGAGCGGCATCGCCACCAGCGCCCCGATCCCCTGCGGACCAGTCAGCAGGCCCGTGCTGATCACGTCCTCGCCGCGCACGTTCTGGTAGTAGAGCGGTATCAGGATCATCGCGCCGAACAGCGCCGCCCCGAGGCCGAAGTTGACGAACGCCGCCCCCGCGAACACGCGGTTGGCGTACATGCGGATGTCAAGCAGCGGGCGCTCGACGCGTAGCGCGTGCACGCAGAAGAGCACCGTCAGCGCCACCCCGGCGATGATCGGTGGCAACACCTTGGCAGAGCCCACCGCGGCGCCCGAGCCGAACTCGCTGATGCCGTAGATCAGCGCCGCGGACCCCACCGGCAGCAACGCAAGGCCCACCACGTCTAGGCGTCCCGCCTCGCCGGCGTCGGTGCGCGGCAGCATCCGCCAGCCGAGCACGAACGCGAGCACCCCGATCGGCACGTTCACGAAGAAGATCCACGACCAGTGCAGGTTCTGCAGGATCAGGCCGCCCACGACGGGGCCGAGGATCGGCGCGATCATCGCGGGCATCGAGACGACCCCCATCACCTTGCCCATCTGCCGGGGGCCAGCCACCTGCGCCATGATCATCATCGCCAGCGGCATGATCATCCCGCCGCCGAAGCCCTGCAACACGCGGAACGCGACCAGTGAGGCGGCGGAGCTCGACAGGCCGCACAACCCCGAGCCAGCGGTGAACAGCACCAGCGACACCAGGTACACGCGCTTGGCGCCGAAGCGCCGCGCCGCCCACCCCGACACCGGGATCACCGCCGCCAGTGCCAACAGGTAGCCGGTGATCACCCACTGCACCTGCGACAGGGGGCTGTGCAGGTCGCGCGAGAGCGTCTCCAGCGCCACGTTGACGATCGTGGTGTCGAGGATCGACATCATCATCCCGAGGATCACCACGCCGCACACCACCCACACGTGGCGCGGGATGTGGCCGGCCTCGTAGCTCATACGCTCGCCCGCGACGGGGGCTTGGGAGGTGTCGGGGGGCGCGGAGGAGGCCACCGTTTCACCCTAGCGACGGCTTCAACCCCCTCCCCTGGGCCTTCGACCCCTTCCCTGGGGAGGGGGTGGCTGGGCACGCCGTCGCAACGCGAGACGATGCCACGACGCGACCCTCTCCCGGCCCCCCTTGTGGGGGCCTTCATCAAAAGGCTGTTCCCCTACCAGCGGTAATGTGCGAAGGCCTTGTTCGCCTGCGCCATGCGGAAGATGTCGTCCTTGCGCTTGTACGCGCCGCCCTGCTGGGACTGGGCGTCGAGCAACTCGTGCGCGAGACGCTGGGCCATCGTCTTCTCGCGGCGCTGGCGGGCGAACTCCACCAGCCAGCGTACGGCCAGCGTGCGGGCGCGGCGGGGCGCTACCTCGACCGGGACCTGGTAGGTGGCGCCACCCACGCGGCGCGATTTGACCTCGAGGTTCGGCGTGAGCGCCTTGATCGACGCCTCCAGCGTCTCGATCGGGTCTTTCTCGCTGCGCTCCCCAAGGATCGCCAGCGCGTCGTACACGATCCGCTCGGCCACCGACTTCTTGCCGTCCAGCATCACCTTGTTGATGACCTGCTGCACGAGCTTCGAGCGGTGGACCGGGTCCGGCTCGACCGGACGCACGTGAGCGGCTGCGCGGCGGGGCATCTACTTTTTCTTCACGCCGTACTGCGAGCGCGCCTTCTTGCGGTCGCTCACGCCGGCTGCGTCGAGCGTGCCCCGCACCACCTTGTAGCGCACTCCCGGGAGGTCCTTCACGCGGCCCCCCCGCACCAGCACCACCGAGTGCTCCTGCAGGTTGTGGCCCTCGCCGGGGATGTACGCGGTCACTTCGATCGACCCCGAGATGCGCACCCGCGCGACCTTCCGCAGGGCGGAGTTTGGCTTCTTCGGGGTCGTCGTGTACACGCGCGTGCACACTCCCCGCCGCTGGGGCGCGGCGACCTTCTTCTTGCGGCCCTTGCCCGACTTCAGTCCGGGGGTGGCCAGTTTCTTCTTCGGGGCTTCGCGGCCCTTGCGCACGAGCTGAGAGGTCGTCGGCATCGGCCGGGGATGGTAGCAGCGCGGACCAGGCGGGACGGAACGGGAGCGGACGAGGCCGAGCGGAGGGCCGGGAACTACTAACGCCTGTCCTACGCCGCGGCGGGCGCCACGCCCGCGGAGCGCACCGGCGCCGGCATCAGCGCCGCGGCCACCACCACCGCCACGAACGCCAGCGACTGGCACACGATTCCCACCGCGCTGCCCGCGACGGGGTCCCCGAAGACCACGATCCCCCCCGCGATCCCCGCGATGTTCGCGGCGGTGCCCGTCACCGCGATCACCGGCACCGCGTCTCCGTCCTGCAGGCCCCGCGCGGAGGCGTAGAAGGCCACGATCGACGCGGCCACCGCCACCGCCAGCCACGGGCTCAGCAGCACTCCGAGCACGCCGTGTGCGCCGACGATCCCTGTGAGCGCCTTGATCGAGACGTCTGAGACCCCGAAGAGGATGCCTGCCGCGGCGCCCAGCATCACGCCGTGGTGCTCGACCCGGCCGCCCATCCGCGGGCCCATGATCAAGAGGCCTCCCAGGCCGAAGAGGCCTGCCTCGAAGGAGATCATCGCCGCGTCGGAGAAGCGCGAGTCCGCCCCGTGCATCGACGGCAGCGTCAGCCCCAGCAGCACGAGGCCGCCCGCCATCAGCCACAGCCCGGCCCACTGCCGGCGGCCGACCTTGAAGCCGAACAGTCTGTCCGCCATCACCGCGATCAGCACCACACCTGCCGCGAGCGCCACCTGCACGACCGACATCGGCGCCAGCGCCAGCGCCGCCACGTGCAGCAGCCACGAGGCGACCGCCACGATCATCCCCACCGTGAACCACTTCGAGGAGAACAGCGCCCGCACCGAGCGCAGCGGGTGGCGCACAGTCACCGCCGGCACCTCGTTGGCCCCCCGGTACTTGTAGAAGAAGCCCAGGTTCGCCACGAACGCACAGGCGAGCGACAGCAGGATGCCTAGATCGAGAGTCATGGTTGGTGGTGGAGGGTGGGGGACATTGCGCAGGTCCATCGGCAGTGGTGGATGGATGCTTTACTGCGCTCAGTCGATCCGGGCAGATTAGCCGTGGGAACCTGTGTGGAAGCTAAAGGGCCGGCTCCACCCGGACTCCTTAATGCCCGCCTAACAGCACACGCAAGACCCCGCCCGCCGACCGTGGACAGAGCACAGCCTCTCGACCGACCCTTGCAGAGGACGTCGCCAATCGACGCCCGCATCGGGCGCACCACCCAAAAGCCCCTGCTGATGGTGGACATCGACGGAGTCCTCTCGCTGTTCGGCTTTCCCCCGCACGCGCCGCCCGAGGGGTCTCTGCACTTCATCGACGGCATCCCCCACCTCCTTTCGTCCACGGCCGCCCGCCACCTGCTTGCGCTTGTCTCTCTCTTCGAGCTCGTCTGGTGCTCCGGCTGGGAGGAGCGGGCCGACGAATACCTGCCCGGCCTACTGGGTCTCCCCCGCGGGCTGCCCCACCTGAGCTTCGAGCGCCAGGCGACCCTCACCAACGGACACGACCACGTCCGCGGCGGGGCTGAGGAGTCCGGAGCCGACTCGGGCGGGGCCGCCGGTAAATCACTCCGCGGCCACTGGAAGCTCGCCGCGATCGATGCCTACGCGGGCGTGCGTTCGCTCGCCTGGATCGATGACTGCATCGACGACGCCTGCCGCGCCTGGGCCGCAGCGCGCGAGGCGCCCACGCTGCTCGTGCAGACCTCCCCCGAGCAGGGGCTCACCGAGCGGGAGGCTGCGGAGCTGCGGTTGTGGGCGCTGGGAAAGGAGTCCTGAGCCAGGCGCTACAGGGCGCTGGGCGCAGGCGGCGCAGGCGCGAACGAGAGGACGCCCCTGCGCGCGGCCTTGCCACCTACCCCTCGGCCGGCTCCTCCTGTGGCTCGAGCGCCTCGAGCGGCTCCTCGGGCACTTCGAGCTCGGCGAGCTCCTCGACGAAGCCGGGGTCGGAATCGCCGGCGCCGATCTTCTCAAGGGAGGCGAGGTCGGCGTCGAACTCCTGGCCGTAGCTGCCGCCCAGCGGGTCGCCGCCGTGCAGGCCGAGCTCCGCGGCGATCTCGTCCTGGTCGAGCAGACCGACGTCGTCGATCGCACGCGGGAGCGGTTCGGAGGGCTCGATCTCGATCCGTCGGTAGCGCTTCAGGCCGGTCGCGGCCGGGATCAGCTTGCCGATGATCACGTTCTCCTTGAGGCCGTTGAGGCGGTCGACCTTGCCCTCCAACGACGCGTCGGTCAGCACCTTAGTGGTCTCCTGGAAGGAGGCCGCGGAGAGGAACGAGTCGGTGTTCAGCGACGCCTTCGTGATGCCCAGGATGATGTCCTCGAACTGCGCCGTCTCCGCCTTGGCAGCATCGACCTCCGCGTTGACCCGCGCGAACTCGAAGCGGTCCACGAACTGGCCCGGCAGGTAGTCGGTGTCGCCCTTCTGGTCGACGCGCACCTTCTTGAGCATCTGACGGACGATCAGCTCGATGTGCTTGTCGTTGATGTCCACGCCCTGGGACTTGTAGACCTCCTGCACCTCGTTGACGAGGTACCGCTCGGTCTCCGTGCGCCCGCGCAGTTTGAGCAGGTCGTGCGGGTACAGCGAGCCCTCGTTGAGCTGCTTGCCCGCTGCGATCTGCTCGCCGGCGCTCACGAACAGGCGCGTGCGCCGCGGGAAGGTGTGGCGGTGCTCCTCCCCGGCCGCGTCGGTGATCGCGACCGTGAGCGCCTTCTCGGACTCCTCGATCGCGACCGTCCCGTCCTGCTCGGCGATCTGCGCGAGGCCCTTCGGCTTGCGCGCCTCGAACAGCTCGACCACGCGCGGTAGACCATGGGTGATGTCCGCGCCCGCGACTCCCCCCGTGTGGAAGGTGCGCATCGTCAGCTGCGTGCCCGGCTCGCCGATCGACTGCGCCGCGATGATCCCCACCGCGTCGCCGATCTGGGCCATCTGGCCGGTGGCCATCGCCCGGCCGTAGCAGGCCTGGCACACGCCGCTGGTCGCCTCGCACTTGAGCACCGAGCGCACCGGGACCGCAACGTGGGTGCCGCGGTCGTGGTCCTCCTGGTTGGCCTTCACGATCTCCGCGAGGTCTGCGCGGCCGAGTTCGACGCCCTGCTCGACCAGCACGCGGCCGCGCTTGGTGGCGATCTGGCGCGCCGCGACGCGTCCCACGAGGTCGTCGTTAGGGTCCCCGCCGTCCTTGAAGACCACCATCTCGATGTACTCCTCCGTGCCGCAGTCCGGCTCGCGGATGATCACGTCCTGGGCGACGTCCACCAGGCGGCGCGTCAGGTAGCCCGAGTCTGCGGTGCGCAGGGCGGTGTCGGCGAGTCCCTTGCGAGCCCCGTGGGTGGAGATGAAGTACTCCAGCACCGACAGCCCCTCCATGAAGTTGGCCTTGATCGGGCGCTCGATGATCTCGCCCTTCGGGTTGGCCATCAGACCGCGCATCCCAGCCAGCTGGCGGATCTGCTTGAACGAGCCGCGCGCACCGGAGTTGGCCATCATGAAGATCGGGTTGAGCGTGTCGAGGTTCGCGATCATCGCGTCCGCGACCTCGTCGGTGGCGGCGTTCCACTTCTCCACGACCGCCTCATGGCGCTCCTCCTGGGTGATCAGGCCCATGTCGTACTGGTCTGAGATCTCCGCCACCAGGTGCTCGTACTTCGTCAGGATCTCCGCCTTCTGCGGGGGGATCACCACGTCGTTCTTGGAGATCGTGATGCCCGCCTGCGTGGAGTACTTGAAGCCGAGGTCCTTGAAGGCGTCGAGCACCAGCGAGATCGTGGTCGCGCCGTAGGTCTGCACGAGCGCGTCGATCAGCCGGGTGGTGTCGCGCTTCTTCATCGACTGGTTCACGAACGCGTACTTGGTGGCGTCGAACTCCTCGCCGAGCGCCTCCGCGAGCGCGCGCTCGATGCGGTCGTTGTAGATGATCCGTCCCACCGTCGTGAGCACGTGGCCGCCCTCGCGCCCGAACGGGCGGAACTCCGCGACGTCGTGCAGCTTGACCACGCCCGCCTCGTAGGAGAGCTCGGCCTCCTGCGCGGTGCGGAAGACGTGCGGGCGGGGCTCGCCCTTCGGCCACTTGGCGGCGGCGAGCAGCTCCTGCTTGGCGGCCAGGTCCTCGGCCTCGGGGCCGTACGTGAGGTAGTAGGCGCCGAGAATCATGTCCTGTGTCGGCGTCGCCAGCGGCGCGCCGTGGGCCGGGGAGAGGATGTTGTTGGAGGACAGCATCAGGATCCGCGCCTCCGCCTGCGCCTCCGCGGAGAGGGGCAGGTGGACGGCCATCTGGTCGCCGTCGAAGTCAGCGTTGAAGGCGTGGCACACCAGCGGGTGCACCTGGATCGCCTTGCCCTCGACGAGCAGCGGCTCGAACGCCTGGATCCCCAGGCGGTGCAGCGTCGGCGCGCGGTTGAGCAGCACCGGGTGCTCGTGGATGACCTCCTCGAGCACGTCCCACACCTCGCCGATCATCGAGTCCACCATCTTCTTGGCGGCCTTGATGTTCTGCGCGGACTTGCGCTCCACCAGGCGCGCCATGATGAACGGCTTGAACAGCTCCAGCGCCATGATCTTCGGCAGCCCGCACTGGTGCAGCTTCAGGTAGGGGCCGGCGACGATCACCGAGCGCCCGGAGTAGTCCACGCGCTTGCCCAGCAGGTTCTGGCGGAAGCGGCCCTGCTTGCCCTTGAGCATGTCGGAAAGGCTCTTCAGCGGACGGTTGCCGGGTCCCGTCACGGGCCGGCCGCGGCGGCCGTTGTCGAACAGCGCGTCGACGGCCTCCTGCAGCATCCGCTTCTCGTTGTTGACAATGATCTCCGGCGCGCCGAGGTCGAGCAGCCGCTTGAGGCGGTTGTTGCGGTTGATCACGCGCCGGTAGAGGTCGTTGAGATCCGAGGTCGCGAAGCGCCCGCCGTCGAGCTGCACCATCGGGCGCAGCTCCGGGGGGATCACGGGGACCGCGTCGAGCACCATCTGTTCGGGCTTGTTGCCCGACTGGATGAACGCGGAGACCACCTTCAGGCGCTTGACCGCGCGCGCCTGCTTCTGGCCCTTGGCGGTCTTGACCTGGTCCTCGAGCTCGACCCGTTCGGCCTCGAGGTCGACCTGCTGGAGCAGGTCGCGCACCGCTTCGGCGCCCATCCCGCCACGGAAGTACTCGCCGAAGCCGTACGGCGAGCCGAAGCGCTCCTTGAGCTCGCGGAAAGTGGTCTCGTCGTGCTCGATCTGCTTGGGTTCCATCGTCTTGAAGAGCTCCCACACGTTGCGCATCCGCTCGGCGGCGTCCTCGATGTACGCTTCGGTGTCGGCGATGTCGGCGTCGAAGATCTTGCGCAGCTCCTTGAGCAGCTTCTCGCGCTCCTCCTCGGAGAGCTTTGTGAGGTTGACGTCCAGCGAGTCGGCCCACAGGTGGTCTTCGTCGGAGAAGCCCGTTTGCTTGCCGCTCTCCAGGTACTTCTCGCGCCGCGCCAGGCTCTCGCGCAGCTCCAGCACCCGCTCCTCGCGCTCGGCGGCGTAGGAGTCGAGCACCTTGCCGACCTCCTTCTGCAGCGCGTCCACGTCCTTCGCGCGCGCCTCCTCGTCGACCCACGTGACGATCGAGGCGGCGAAGTACAGAACCTTCTCGAGCTCCTTGGGGGCCATGTCGAGCAGGTAGCCGATGCGCGAGGGCACGCCCTTGAAGAACCAGATGTGGCTCACGGGCGCCGCCAGGTCGACGTGGCCCATGCGCTCGCGGCGGACCTTCGAGCGCGTGACCTCCACGCCGCAGCGCTCGCACACGATGCCCTTGTAGCGCACGCGCTTGTACTTGCCGCAGTAGCACTCCCAGTCCTTGGTGGGCCCGAAGATGCGCTCACAGAACAGCCCGTCCTTCTCGGGCTTCAGGGTGCGGTAGTTGATCGTCTCTGGCTTGGTCACCTCGCCGGAGCTCCAACCGCGAATCTGCTTGGAGGAGGCGAGGCCGATCTCGATGGCGTCGAAGTTGTTGATGTCGATCATGTGTGGCGCTTTCGCTCGCGGGTGAAAGAAACGGGGCCGGGGTGGGGGCGGTGGTGGTGCTGATCCGGTGGTGTCGTGACTGTGGCTTTGGGTGGCGTTACGGGTGAGGTCGCGGAGGAGACTCGTTCAAAGCGGTGCCGGGGCGCCGCGGCCGGGACGGCCAGCGCCAAGCGGCCCGCCGGAGCCTCTACGTCTGGTCCTCCTCGACCAGGTCCGGCTCGAGCGCTCCGTCGGCAAGCGCCTCGAGGTCGAGGTCCACAGCGCCCTCGGCGAGCAGCTCCTCGACGCCGAGATCGTCCTCGGTGTCCTCGAGCGCGTCCTCGGGCTCGTGCTCGTCCTCGACCTGCGCCTCGGGCTGCTCGGAGTCCTCGGCGGCCTCCACGGCGACGGCGTCGGTGTCGTCCTCGCCCTCGATCGCCTCGTCGGCCGCGCCCGGCGTCGGGGTGCGCACCCCGGTGAGGTCGATGCCGAGCTCCTCGGCGGCGCGCAGCAGGTCGTCGTCTTCGTCGCGCATCTCCGCGCGCTGGCCTTCTTCGGAGACCACGTTGACGTCGAGCGCGAGCGATTTCATCTCCATCAGCAGCACCTTGAAGGACTCGGGGATCGAGGGCTCGGCGATGTTCTCCCCCTTGACGATCGCCTCGTAGGCCTTCACGCGCCCGACGGTGTCGTCGGACTTGATCGTGAGCATCTCCTGCAGCGTGTACGCGGCGCCGAACGCCTCGAGCGCCCACACCTCCATCTCGCCGAAGCGCTGCCCGCCGAACTGCGCCTTGCCGCCCAGCGGCTGCTGGGTGACCAGCGAGTAGGGGCCGGTCGAGCGGGCGTGGATCTTGTCGTTGACGAGGTGCAGGAGCTTCAGGATGTACATGTACCCCACCGTCACCTGCTGGGCGAACGGCTCCCCGGAGCGCCCGTTGAAGAGGGTCATCTTGCCCGATGCCTGCTCGCCCGCGCGGCGGCTCTTGTCGACGTCCATGCGGATCCGACCGGTGTGCTCGTCCTGCCAGCGCACGAGCGCCTGGTCGACGTCTTCGACGGTGGCCCCGTCGAACACCGGCGTGGACACGTACACGCGCGCGGGGTCGCCGTTCTTGCGTTCGCCGGAGGCTTCCTGGTAGGCGTCGGTGCCGTCGTCGTACCAGCCCTTCGCGGCCACCCAGCCGAGGTGGGTCTCGAGGATCTGACCGACGTTCATGCGGGAGGGCACCCCGAGCGGGTTGAGGATCACGTCGACGGGCGTCCCGTCCTCCAGGAACGGCATGTCCTGGACGTCCACGATCTTGGAGATCACACCCTTGTTGCCGTGGCGGCCCGCGAGCTTGTCGCCCTCGGAGATCTTGCGCTTCTTGGCGACGAACACCCGCACGAGGTCGTTGACGCCCGGCGGCAGGTCGTCGCCGGCGTCGCGGGAGAACGTCTTCACGTCGATCACCACGCCGCCCTCGCCGTGGGGCACCTTCAGCGAGGTGTCGCGGACCTCGCGCGCCTTCTCCTTGAAGATCGCGCGGATCAGCTTCTCCTCGGCGGTCAGCTCGGTCTCACCCTTGGGCGTGACCTTGCCGACGAGCAGGTCGCCGGACTGAACCTCGGCACCGACACGGACGATGCCGCGGTCGTCGAGGTTGCGCAGCGACTCCTCGGAGCGGTTGGGGATGTCGCGGGTGATCTCCTCCTCGCCGAGCTTCGTCGTGCGCGCGTCGATCTCGTACTCCTCGATGTGGATCGAGGTGAGCTCGTCGTCCTGCACGAGGCGCTTGGAGAGGATGATGGCGTCCTCGAAGTTGTAGCCCTCCCACGACATGAAGGCCACCATCAGGTTCTTGCCGAGCGCCATCTCGCCGCGGTCGGTCGAGGAGCCGTCGGCGAGCACCTCGCCGGCCTTGACCTTCTGGCCGGCGTTCACGCGGGGCTTCTGGTGAATCAGGGTGCCCTGGTTGGAGCGCATGAACTTCTGTAGCTCGTACTCGTCCTTCTTGCCCTCGGTGGTCTCGACCACGATCTGGTTGGCGTCGATGAACTCGACGGTCCCTGCGGAGCGCGCCAACAGCACGTCACCGGTGTCGAGCGCGGCGCGGCGCTCCATGCCGGTCCCGATCAGCGGCGCGTCGGCCTTCAGCAGCGGCACGGCCTGGCGCTGCATGTTCGAGCCCATCAGCGCGCGGTTGGCGTCGTCGTGCTCGAGGAACGGGATCATCGCCGTCGCGACCGACCAGATCTGCTCGGGGGAGACGTCCACGAGGTCGACGTCCTTGGGCCCCACAGTCACGTACTGCCCGGCCTGAGTGCGGCAGAGGATCTCGGTGCCCTTGAGCTTGCCGGTCTTGGGGTCGACCGGGGTGTTGGCCTGGGCGATCAGCTGCTCCTCCTCCTGGGTGGCGTCGAGGTGCACGACCTTCTCGGTCACCACGCCGTCCTCGACCACTCGGTAGGGGGTCGTGACGAAGCCGTGCTCGGAGACCTCCGCGAAGGAGGAGAGCGAGCCGATCAGGCCGATGTTCGGGCCCTCGGGGGTCTCGATCGGGCACATGCGCCCGTAGTGGGTGGGGTGCACGTCGCGCACCTCGATCGGCGCGCGCTCGCGCGTCAGGCCGCCCGCGCCAAGCGCGGAGAGACGGCGGCGGTGGGTGAGCCCGGCCAGCGAGTTGGTCTGGTCCATGAACTGCGAGAGCTGGGAGGAGCCGAAGAACTCCTTCAGCGCGGCCACCACCGGGCGGATATTGATGATCGTCTGCGGAGTGATCGTGTCGGCGTCCTCGGTCGTCAGACGCTCGCGCACGACGCGCTCCATGCGGTAGAGGCCGATGCGGAAGGCCTCCTGGATCAGCTCGCCGACGGTGCGCAGGCGGCGGTTGCCGAAGTGCTCGTACTCGTCGAGGTGGTCGGCGACCGGCTCGCGCGGCATCGAGAGCGCCTCAGCGGCGTAGTCCTTGATTTCCCCTTCGGGGTGCTCGGGCAGGCCGAGACGCTTGGGCAGCGACACGAGCTCCTTGACCAGCGCGAGGATGTCGTCGTGGGTGAGGGTGCGGGTGTCGATGTCGATGTCGAGACCGAGGCGCGAGTTGAGCTTGTAGCGGCCCACGCGCGTGAGGTCGTAGCGCTTGGGGTCGAAGAACAGCTGGTTGAGCAGCGCCTTGGCGTTCTCCACCGAGGGCGGCTCGCCGGGGCGCTGCTTCTTGAAGAGCTCGATCAGCGCGCCCTCTTCGGTGCGGGTGACCTCGGTGTCGGAGTCCAGCGTGTTGCGGATGTACAGGGAGTCCTCGAAGATCCGCAGGATCTCCTCGTCGGCGGCGTAGCCCATCGCGCGCAGCAGCACCGTGACGGGCAACTTGCGCTTGCGGTCGATGCGGACGTAGACCTTGCCCTTCTTGTCGATCTCGAGCTCCAGCCACGAGCCGCGGGCGGGCATCAGGTTGGCGATGAAGACCTGCTTCTCGCGGTCCTTGGGCTCCATCAGGTAGGCCCCGGGGGAGCGCACGAGCTGGGTGACGACGACGCGCTCGGTGCCGTTGATGACGAACGTCCCGCGCTCGGTCATCCACGGGAAGTCGCCCATGAACACCGACTGCTCGCGGATCTCGCCCGTCTCGCGGTTGATGAACGCAACGGTGACCGTGAGCGGCCGCGCGAACGTCAGGTCCTTCTCGCGGCACTGTTCGAGCGAGGCGACGGGCTCGTCGAAGGAGAGCTCGCCGAACTGGACGGCGAGGTTACCGGTGTAGTCCTCGATCGGCGAGATGTCGTCGATCGTCTCCCGCAGACCGCCCTTCTGCGGGCCGGTGAGCCACTCGAAGGAGCGGCGCTGGATGTCGATCAGGTTGGGTACGTCGCAGGAGTTGTTCAGACGCGCGAAAGTCCGGCGCGTCCGGAGAGCATCAGCAGCAGCCAAGGAAGACTCCTTCGAGGAGAGAGACGACACGACGAGTGCAAAACCACGAGGCGCAAGCGCGACCCGTCAAGATAGCACACGCCGACGCCACCCTCAAGTAGGCAGCCAGCGCTCACGGACCCCGCTTCGGAGAACCGCGTATGTAAGCGCGGT
Organism: uncultured Solirubrobacterales bacterium; assembly: GCA_963701215.1. Taxonomy (GTDB): domain Bacteria; phylum Actinomycetota; class Thermoleophilia; order Solirubrobacterales; family Solirubrobacteraceae; genus Palsa-744. The sequence goes on along the minus strand of OY969580.1, from coordinate 193,125 downwards.
CTCCATGCCTCTGAAGCGGCTGCGGCTATCGGCCAGCAAGCGCGATTCTACCTGAAAATCAGCCGATTTGTTAGGCGCGGGTAAAGACGCCCACGCGACATCCGTCGGGCTACTTCAGCTCGACCGAGGCCCCGGCCTCCTCCAGTTCCTGCTTGAGCTTGTCGGCCTCGTCCTTCTCGATGCCCTCCTTGACAGGCTTGGGGGCCTCGTCGACGAGCGCCTTGGCCTCCTTAAGGCCGAGGCCGGTCGCGGCGCGCACGACCTTGATGACCTGGATCTTCTTGTCGCCGGCGCCGGTGAGCACGACGTCGACCGTGGAGGGACCTTCCTCTTCGGCCGCGGCCTCGCCGCCGCCACCGCCTGCAGCAGCCACCGGCGCGGCGACGGCCGCGGCAGAGACGCCGAACTCCTCCTCGAGCGCTTTGATGCGCTCGGCGAGCTCGAGCACGGAGATGCCCTTGAGCTCCTCGATCCAATCCTGGGTGCTGGTTGCCATGCTCAATCCTCCTTGGGGGTCGCCTCGGCGGTCTCGGCCTCGGCCGAGGCGTCCGCCTGGTTGTCGTCTGTCGCCGACTCCGTGGCCGGCTCAGTCTGGTTTTCGGGAGCCGGCGCCTCCGCTGAAGCCTCCTCTGAGGTCTCCTCCACCGCGGGAGTCGAAGCCTCCGCCGGGGTCTCCTCCACCTCGGAGCTCGGCGTCTCCACCGAAGCCTCCTCTGGGGTCTCCTCCGTCTCGGGAGCCGGAGCCTCCTCCGCCGGTGTCTCCTCCGCCCCGGAGGCCGATACCTCCGCCGCAGCCTCCTCGGTCGGGGTCTCCTCCACCGCGGAGGCGGGCGCCTCGCCGGCGGGTAGCTCCCCGGACTCCTTCTTCTCGCGCACCTGCCCGAGCGCCACGGCGAGACCGCCGAGGAGCGCGCCGAGGGTGCGCACAAGTCCGGTGAGGGGGGAGGCGACGACGCCGACGAGCTGCCCGTAGAGCACTTCGCGAGAGGGCAGGCGGGAGATCGCGCGGAGCTGGTCGGCGTCGAGTGCGGCGCCGTCCAGCAGGCCGCCCTTGAAGGGCAGCAGCTGGGTGAGGCGCGCGTAGTCGGCGATCGCTTTGGCGGCCAGGGCGGCGTCGCCGCGCACGAAGGTGAGCGCGGTCGGGCCCTGCAGCAGCGGCTTGAGCTCGCCGGCGCCGGTCTGGTCGGCGGCGCGTTCGGTGAGGGAGTTCTTGACGACGCGGAGGGTGGCGTCGGCGTCGCGCAGCTTGGCACGCAGCTCGGCGGCCTGGGCCACGGAGAGGCCGCGGTAGTCCACCGCGAAGACGGCCTGGGACTGCTCGATGTCGGTGGCGATCTCGGCGATCGCCACGGCCTTCTGGTCTCGGTTCACTGTGGCTCCTGTCCCGGACTTCTGCTGTGACAGCGGCCGGGGGTCTTAGGTTGCCGTTGGGAAAGCGCTCAGGCGGCGACTGCCGCGGGCGCCTCCTCAACGATATCGCGGGTGCGGGAAGGATCGACTTTCACGCCGGGCCCCATCGTGGAGGCGAGCGTGATGGTGTGCAGGTAGCGGCCTTTGGCGACCGACGGCTTCGCGCGGATCAGCTCTTCGATCACAGCGGCATAGTTCTCGAGCAGCCGGGACGCCTCGAAGGAGACCTTGCCGATCACGAGGTGCACGATCGCGGTGCGGTCGGTGCGGTACTCGACCTTGCCGGCCTTGGACTCCGTGACGGCGCGGGCGACGTCCATCGTGACGGTGCCGACTTTCGGGTTGGGCATCTTGCCGGAGGGCCCGAGGATACGCCCCAAGCGCCCGACGACCGACATCAGGTCGGGGGTGGCGATCGCGACGTCGAACTTGTCGAAGCCCTCCTCGATCCGTTTGGCGAGGTCCTCGGCGCCCACGACGTCGGCGCCTGCCGCCTCGGCCTCGGCGACCTTGGCGCCCTGGGCGAAGACGGCGATCTTGACGTCGCGCCCGAGGCCGTGGGGCAGCGCGATGGTGCCGCGCAGCTGCTCGTCGGCGTGGCGGACGTTGAGCCCGGTGCGGACGTGCACCTCGACGGACTCGTCGAACTTGGCGGCTGCAAGCTCCTTGACGAGCGCGACGGCCTCGGCGGGCTCGTACTCGCGCTCGCGGTCGATCCTGGCGCGCGCCTCGGCGTGGCGGCGGGAGTGGTGGGTGCTCACGCCTTCACCTCCACGTCGACGCCCATCGACCGTGCGGTGCCCGCGATGATGCGCGAGGCGTGCTCGATGTCGTGGGCGTTTAGGTCGGGGAGCTTGCGCTCGGCGATCGCGTGCAGCTGGGCGGTGGAGAGCTTGCCGACCTTCTTGCGGTGGGGCTCCCCAGAGCCCTTCTCGAGGCGCAGCGCTTCGCGGATCAGCACAGCGGCCGGCGGAGTCTTCGTGACGAACGTGAACGAGCGGTCCTCGTAGACGGTGATGACGACCGGCACGATGGTCCCCGTTTCGGACTGGGTCTGCGCGTTGAAGGACTTGCAGAACTCCATGATGTTGATGCCGTGCTGGCCCAGCGCAGGACCGACCGGCGGGGCGGGAGAAGCCTGCCCAGCGCGCGCCTGCAGCTTGATCGTTGTCAGAACCTTCTTAGCCATCGTCTCTCCGCCGCCTACAACTTTTTAACCTGGTCGAAGCCTACCTCCACCGGGGTCTCCCGGCCGAAGATGGATACCAGAACCTTGAGCTTGGCCGCGTCGTCGTTGATCTCGGAGATCTCTCCGGAGAAGTCCGAGAGCGGCCCGGAGACGACCTTGACGGTCTCACCGATCGCGAACTGAGCGCGGGTGCGCGGCGCGGTGGCGACCTCCTTGTGCATTAGGCGGTCGACCTCGACCTGGGTGAGCGGCACAGGCTCCTGGGCGGCGCCGACGAAGCCGGTGACCCCGGGCGTGCCCTTGACGACGCCCCAGGAGTCCTCGTTGAGCTCCATGTTGACGAGCACGTAGCCGGGCATCGTGCGCTTCTCGACCAGGATCTTCTGGTTGTCCTTCATCTCCGAGACGGATTCGGTAGGCACCACGACCTGGCGCACAGCGCGCTGCTGGCCGAGCGAGACGATGCGGTGTTCAAGGTTGTGCTTGACCTTGTTCTCGTGACCGGAGTATGTGTTGAGGACGTACCAGCGAAACATGCAGGCTCCTAAGACAGCCAGAGGATGGGGGGTTGGACAGACCGGGCGCTAGAGAATGAAATTAATGATCTTCTGTGCCACCCAATCGGCGGCCCCGAGATACACGCCCGCGACCGCGACGAAGCCGAGCACGACCGTCGTGGCCTGGGAGACGTGGGGACGGTCGGGCCACTGTACGCGCTGAAGCTCGGCCCAGGAGGCGCGCAGGAAGGCGACGGCGCGCGCGGGCAGCGAGCGGCGGTGCTCGCGGGCCTCGGCTCCCCGCCCAGCGTCGGCGCGAGCGCCAAAGGCCTCCTCGGCGTCGGCGTCGGCGGCAGGGAACGCCGCGCCGTTGCCACCGCCCCGGGGGGCAACGCCGAGCGACCCGTCGCCAAGCTCGGTCGCGACCCCCGCACCACCGGCGGGCGCGAGCTCGCCGTCGTCCTCGGCAGCGGGCGACTCGGGGAGGGCATCGGGCACGGGGACCCCGTGCGCGCCCCGGACGAGCGCGGCGTCGAACTCGTCGACCTCGGAGGAGGCGTGCTCGAGCGCGCCCGGAAGGTCCGCGCGGTGGAGCTCGGAGTGCGTCTCGGAGGCGGCGCCCCGAGGGGCGCGCCGTTCGCGACGCTGCTTTGCGCGTTTGCGGTCACGGGCCACGGAGGCGCTCCCGCGCTAGCGGGTCTCCCGGTGCCCGGTGTGCCGGCGACACCAGCGGCAGTACTTGCGCAGGGCGATCCGGTCGGGGTTGTTGCGCTTGCTCTTGTTGGTCTGGTAGTTGCGATGCTTACACTCCTCGCAAGCGAGGGTGACGGCGATTCGAACGTCTCCGCGGGCCATGGTGGGTCCAAGTCTTCCAAGCGTCGTCGTGTGCAGAAGGGTGCCCCAGGCGAAGAAAAACCCCGCCTGGCGCGAGGTCTTCCAAGTCTAGCGCGGATCGGCGGGCGCTGTACGCCAGACCAATGCGCCCGCCGTGACCGGGAGCCACATGCCGGCGGCTGTCTCCGACGGCGGGGGCGGGCATGGACAAAGTGGGTGGGTCTTGAGGATCATCCGCGCGGGTGAGCACGCCAACCGGGCGGGGGTGGGCGGAGCCTCCATGCCCCGCCGCGGTGCGCAGCGCGGTCTATGAAAGCCGCTTGAGCCCGCTCAGCGCATCGAAGCCCCGGTCGAAGCTGAGGATCTCCGTGATCCCGCGGCGCCGCATGACCGCCGCGTGCACTGCGTCGCGGGCGGACAGCTTCGGGTACGCGTGGAGGAGATCCTTCGCCGCGAACACGTCGGGCTCCTCGACCGCGAACACTTCGTCGACGAGCCCCCGGAGGGCCTCGAACGTGGGCTCGAGAGCGTCGTGGCGACCGATCGAGACGTAGCGGTGAAGAACCTCCTGGAAGACCTCGCTGCTCGTGACCAGCCGCCGTCGCTCAGCGGTCAGCCGTTCAACGGCGCGCTGGGCATCGATCCGAAGGCGATCGTCGTTCCCCATCATGTACATGGGGACGTTCGCGTCGACAAAGATCACACGTCGGCGCCCCCGAACGCCGCCTCGATCTCTGCCAGGCGCCCGGCCTCGGTCTCGGCCAGCATCTTGTCGATGTCGTCCACGGGGAAGCGGTAGCTCGCGGCCCTGCGAATGAGGGCCAGCTTGGCCTCGACGTCGCCGTCGGAGCTCTCGCGCTGGGCCGCCCTGAGCGCCTGGCGCACCCACTCGGAGAGGCTCAGCCCGGCAGCCTTCGCGGTGCGCTCGTAGCCGAGGAGGTCGGCGTCCCCGATCACCACCTGCAGTCGCTTACTCATATAGGCAGTATAACACACTACTCCACAGAGTCAGGAGAGGGAGACGGCTGCTGGTGCCGCCACGGTCACTCAGGCGCCAGCAGGCCGACTTCGGGGAAGTAGGTGCGAACACGTGCGGGGTCCCTTGTCAACAGCGGGAGCTTTGCCGCTTCCGCGTGGGCTCCGATGAAGAAGTCCGGCAGGGGCGTCGCGCGCGGTCCGCCACGGCGCCGGTACTCCTGGAAGGCGCGGGCGACGAGCCAGGCGGCCGCCCAGGGAAGATTGGTCCGCATCAGCCCCACGCCCTGCAGCGTGCGCTCGAGATGGCCCCGGTCCGCAAAGCCGACAGCCACCTCGGCGTAGATCACCTGGTTGATCGCGAGCGCTCCCTGCTCGGCGGCGAGCGCGAGGTGCTCTTCGGACCACGCACGCCACGGGGAGGGCGCGAGCACGTCCAGCAGCACGCTGGAGTCGACCAGAGTGCTCACGCGCCATCGCCGCGTGTCAGGTGGAGCACCGCTTCGGCGCTGAGCCCACCGTCCGCGCGGTCGCGCAGGCGCGCCACCAGCTCCGCCCCCCGGCCGCGAGGAGCGAGCGGACGCACCAACGCCCCGTCCTCCCCGTCGACGACCTCGACCTCGGCGCCCGGACCCAAGCCGAAGCGCTCACGCAGCTCGTGGGGGATGGTCACCTGCCCCTTGGACGTGATCCTCACGTAAGGATCGTAGCATCCTTACTATGCTGTCTGTGTGCGGATCGCCTGCTCCACCTCCCGGCCGCGGGGGGTGAGGGTCCAGGCGTTGGGCTCGCCCCTGCCATGGGTGGGGGAGCCGTTGGCGATCAGGCCGAGGTCGGCGAGGCGCCACAGCAGCTTCGACATCTGGCCCTGGTCGGAGACGCCGGCGGCGTCGGAGACCTCGCGGCTGGAGGGGTCTGAGTCCCGTCCTCCCAGATCCGAGATCGCGAGCAGCACGCGCACGGTGCGGTAGGTGAGGCGCATGTCGAGCTTGCGCAGCGGGTCGGCCGGCGCCGCGGGGCGTCTGCGCGCCCGCGGCACGGAGCGCTCGAGCTCCCGCGCGGCGGCCTCGGGGCCGAGGTAGGGGAGCACGATCATCTCCATCAGCTGGTTGAGCAGGGGGCTCAGCGGCCTGGGGTTCGGGGCGCACAGCCGCGCGTGGATCACCGCGAGGACCGCGCCGACCGCACCTTCGGCGACGATCCGCCCGGGGCGGCCGGGCGACGCCTGGCGGGAGAGCCCGCCGTTCGCGCTCGTGCCCATGGTCGCACGTCGCGGAGCCCTGGCCCTCGATGCCCCGGCAGAGCTCCCAGCACCGGCGGGCCGCTGCGCGCGTCCCCCCTGGTGCACGGCCTCGATCAGCACGTCTACGACCTGCGCGCGGCGCTCCAGCACGCGGCGCTCCCCGGCGAGCACGTCCACGACGCAGAGGCCGCCCAGCGCGGGCTGCGCGTCGAGGAGCTCGAGCAGCGCCGCGAGGCCCACCCTGATCTGCTCCTCCCACGCGCCCCCCGCGGCGCCCGCGGCCCGGTACGCGGGCAGCACGGCCGCCGCGGCCAGCTCGACCCCGTGCTCGAACGCGGCGAGCAGGCAGCCCCCGCGGTCTTCGAACTGCTCGTAGAACGTGCGCCGCGAGACGCCCGAGCGGGCCACCACGTGCGCGACCGTAACGTTGGGGACCCCGCGCTCGCGCACCAGTTCGGTCATCGCCCCGACGATCCGCGCGCGCTGGAGCTCGGCGACGTGCTCGCGGCCGAGCACGCCGCCACTCACCGGCACGGTCGAAGACACCGCGACCTCTCTCTCGCGCGCTTCGAATCGGCGTGGATCGCCCCGGCCGGCGGCATCGATTGGCTACCCCTTCTTCCGTTTGCCCTTCTTCCGATGTGCCCTGTGCGCCGACCTCCTGTGCGGTTTTCTTGTGGTCTTGGCCGGCCGCTCGACTTCGGGCGGGAACGCGATCGCGGGAACAGCGACGAACGGCAGCGGCGCGGGCGGTTCGGCGAACGTGCTGGGATACACGGTCGTCGTGAACGTTTGGTCAGCACCCTGGATGGTGCCGTCGACGTTTGACGCGGTGATCCGGTAGTGGTAGGTCGTACCGGGCTGAAGACCCGTCAGAGCGAGCGAGCCGGCCGCTTCGCTTGCGCCCGCGCCGACGGACCCGAGCCCAGTCGGCGGGCCGTATTCGCCGGCTTCGGTCCCGAGTTCAAAGCCGTAGGTCGTCTGCAATCCCCGCGAATCGATCGTGCCCGAGATCGTGGCCGCGTTCTGGCTGACAGCGCTCGCCCCGCCCGTAACGACCAGCGGGGGCGTGCCCGGCGCGGTCGTGAACGTCTGATCGGAGCCGAGGGCGGTGCCGTCCGCGTTGGTCGCGACGATCCTGTAGTGGTAGGTGGTTTCCGGCTGCAGTTCGCCGGCCACGCTGGCGACGGCATCCACGTCGCCGCCCGCGCCGACGTCGACCGCGGTCGTGCTGCCACCCGGTGTCGTGCTCGCATCCACAGCGTACGGGTCGCTCGCGCCCTGCGCGAGGGCAGCCTGGTAGCCGGCTTCGTCGATGTACTCGAAGTGGTAGCTCGTCTCGGGGCCGGCGGGGTTGACCGTCCCCTGGAGCTGCACGCTGGTGCGGTCCGAGCCCCGCGCCGCGCCGGTGCTCACCAGCGGCGGACCGAACGCGACGCCCGGACTGTAGATGTTCACGCTGGCGTCATCGGCGGCGTAGACGTCGCCCGACGCGCTGCCGCCGGTGGTCGCGTTGACCGCGACACCGTAGGATTCGCGGAGCGTTCCAGGCTTTTCCGCTTCACCGGGAGGCGCCGCCGCACCAAGCGTTTCGAGCAGTTCGCCAGCCGGAGTGTACCTCGAAACGCTGGAGACACTGTCGATGTAGAGTTCATCGCTGAGAGGATCGACCACCAGCGTGTTGCCAGCTTCGCCGACCGGCGTGCCGACAGCGGCTTCTTCTTTCGTGTTGAATTGCGAGGCTTCGTACCTCGTGACCGGGCCGGGCAAGAGCGTGCCACTGTTACTGTGCCACGTATCCGCATAGACGGCACCGGTGGAGTCGGTGGTGATGTTGCACACTTCGTTCACATCGAACAACGAGGAGGTGTAATCGGCATTGGTGACAAAGGTCGCGCCCGCCCCCGGCGGCGTGTACTCGTTAACGATGCTCTGGTCGACGCCTTGCCTCCAGACGCCCACATAGACATCGCCGGCGGAGTCGACCGCCACCCCACACGCTCCGAGACCGCCCAATGTTCCAAGGAATTCACCTTCGGCGTTGTAGATACGAACTTCCTGGTAGTTTGCGACGTAGAAATCGCCGTTCGCCGGGTCAGCTTCTTCACAGGCCGAGCCGCTCAATTTCCGCAGGAAGCAGGAGTTGTCGACCGCTATCTCATTTTCGCCGTTACCCCCGCCAAGGACACCTGTGATCGCGTTGGTGCTCAGCGCTTTGAAGTCAGCCTTTTCACCCCCTGCGTTGAACTTGTAAATCACGCTTTCTTTGAAAGCGCCGTCAAAGACGTACACGTCCTGGCTCGACTGGTCGACGGCAACGCCCTGAACGTCATTGAATGTGCCCGAGCCCAGACCGCCCGGGCCGAAGGAACGCCCGCTGTAGACGTGGGTGAAGAGCGCGAGCGCCGAAGGGACGCCAACGGCGAGCCCGCCGGCGAGCATCGTGAGCGACACGAACGCCGCCAGGGTCGATCTGTGCAGGTTCATTGCCCTGTCCCCCTCCCGTGTACGTGGGTGACTCTTGTCGGGAACGCCGCGCTCGCGCCCCGTCTGCGCCCATGGCGGGCCGAGCCCGCGGCCAGCGCCTTTCTCGCTCTGTGGGCCCGGGTTGCCCTTTGGCAGCCGGTGACATCGATCTTCGTGGCCTGATGCAGGACGGCGCCGTTCTGGGCGGCGAACGTGGTCGGCATCGTGAGCGTGCCGGTGCAGAGGTTCCCGTTCGCCGCGAGCGCGGAGTGCGGACCCTGCGGGAGGTAGAGCTCGAAGCTCGACACCGGCACGTCGGGCACGCTCGCGAACGTCGAGCTCGTGATCCCGGCCTTGCTGATGAACGTCGAGCCGACCAGGTCGACCCTGACGCCGTAGCCCTGCAGCACGACGACCAGGTTCGGGAACGCTTCGCCGCCGTTGGAGACGAAGTACACGGGCCCGGTCAGCTGCACGGGGAGGATCGGCGTGCTCGCCCGCGCGATCCCGACGATCGACGCCGCCGGACAGCCCCCGGGGTTCGCGGCGAACGTCGCGGCGGGGCAGGCCTTCTGCAGGGTCGTCAGCCGCGAGGGCAGCCGCTTGGGGAGTTCGACCTTGACCTTTGCGATGTTCGCGAGCTTCGGCCCCAGCGGATAGACGACCTTCGCGTCGAGGCTCGCGCCGTTCGCGCGCGAGGTGTGCGCCGAGGTCGAGACCGTGAAGCGCGGGTCGAACCCGAGGCCCGTGCAGTTGGTGACCTGAAACGGCGAGGACACCGCGACGCCCGAGCCTTCCTTGCTGCCGACCGTGCCCTTGATCGTGAGCTTGCTGCAGTTGGTGGGGTTGACCGTGAAGCCGGGCCGGTCAATCGTGACGTTCACGACCCGCAGCTGCAGCGGGATGCCGTCGAGCGCCGTCGGCAGCGGGTCGCTGGTGACGGTCAGCGCGGCGGTGTGGGGGTCGACGTTGATCGCGGCCCTGACCACGACCGTGCCCTGCCCGGTCGTCCCCGAGAGCGTGTAGGGCCCCGCTTTGGCCGGGACCACGATCGACAGGCCGAACGGAGCGCCCTCATACCCTTCTGTCAGGAACACCTGCCCGCCGGTCACCAGGTACGGGTCCGCCCCGGGGCCGGTCAGCACCTGGGTGTGACCGATCAGGCTTTCCTGGCTGCACGTCCCTTCCGCGGCCTGCGGTTCGCGGCACAGCGGCACGTGCGCCAGCGACCCCAGCAGGCCCGGCGGCATCTGCAGCTGCAGGCGATTGAGGAACTCTTCCTGGTCGCCCCGGCCGAAGGACAGCGTGAACGGGCTGTATTCGCCGGCCTGGATGTTCGTCGTACCCGCGACGAACGACGGCGCGAACTGCGCACCGAAGCAACCCTGGTCCACTTCGAAGGCGAAGGACGGCGTGGAGTCGGCTGTGAACGGCGTGCTCCACGGCGTCAGATCGAGGTTCGACGTCGCCGGGCCACAGACCCTGGGGTTCGCCAGCACCGCCCGCGGGCCACCGCCGAGCGTGAGCTTCAATTCGCTGAAGGGAAGCTGCGGATTGTCTTCGAACGTGCTCGTGAGCTGCCCGGTCTGCTGGTTGACCGACTCCCTGCCTTCGAGCTTGACGACGATCCCCGATTCGCCTTCGGCGACGACCTGGACGAACAACCGGGCCATCCTGCCGTCCGCGGCGTCGGCCGGGGTGCATGGATCGCACGACGGTTCGGCGAGGAACACCTCGCCGACGAGCGGTTCCGGGAGCGCGGGCGCCTTGATTTCGACCGTCCCCACCTGCGATTCGCGCGGACAGCCGCCCGGCGCGCCGGAGTGCAGCGCGAACTGCGCGTCAGAGCAGGCCCGCAGCCCCCACGCGGCCGAGGGCGAGATCACCGTTCCCACCGGCAGCGCCAGCTTCACCTCCTTCACGTTCGGCGTCGCGACACTATCGGGTTCGCTGTTCTGCGGCACCCGCAGGCTGAAGGTGTAGCCGGCCGGCGCGCCCGCTTCCAGGGTGTCCGGCAACATCGAAAACGACGAGCCGAACGGCAGCAGTTCGCACCCCGTGGGCCTCCCGAGCAGCGCCCTTTCCGCCGGAGCCGGCACGAACGCGCCGGGGTCTTCCCACGATGCCAGCGACAATTCGGCCACCATCGGCTCCGAGCAGTCCTGCGGGGCGGTGAGCAGTGGCACGCGCGCCTGATTGGGATTGGCGGCGCCGAGACTGTAGTTGGGATAGATGGTCTCGTCGTTGTGTCCTGGCCCGTTCTCGTCGGCCGGGACCCCGAAGATCGTTACCGAGGACGCAAGGACTTCGGCTCCTTCGCTGATGTCGGGAGCGGTGACACGGACGTTGTATTCGCCGTCCGACAGCACGCTGGTGTCGAGCCGCACCGGAGCGGCTATCGCCACGTACGCGAACGCCACCGGCTCGCCCGGAGCCGGTTCGATCGCGAACACCGGAGTCGTGACCGTCCCGGTGCCTCCAGTCCCGTCGCCGAAGGTGGTGGTCGCGGTTCCGACGATCGTATCGCGGGGGCAGAAAACTTCACCTTCGCCTTCGCCGCCGACTCTGTCGACTTCGGCCATCGTGCACTTGGGATACCCCACGGTCGTACCGACGAAGCCCTTGGGAAGATCGAAGTGAACTTCCTTCAACGGCCCGGATGGCGTGCCCACCGCCTTTGTGTCGAGCGCGAAGGCCGCCGTCAGGTCGGGATGGCCCCCGGCGCGCAGCGAGGACGCCGCGACGAGGAGCGACCCCGGCGCGATCCCAAAGCCGGCCGACGCGGCGCCGATCGGCGCCGCATTGCTGACCGACGCGCTCGCCGCGCCACCCCCGGAGACGCTCGCTTCGTTGATCACGCTCACCGGCGGACTCGGTTCCAGCGCCACCGTGATCCGCACGATCAGCGAGTCCCCCGGATCGACACCGCGCGTCAGCGTACAGACGAGCGCCGGCGGCGCCGAGCACGAAAGCGCCGATACCGGGGTGCCCTGCCTAGCATAGGCGTCCAAGCCCGTGATCGCGGTGGCCCTCAACCCCGCGGGTAGGCTGTCCGTGAGGGTGATCGTGCCGCCGTCGGTCTGGGCGCCACCCACATTGGTCGCCGTGACGACGAGCTGCCCGCCGCTGCCACCCACCGAAAGTTCCTTCAAATGCGCCGTAGCACCTTCGCCCAGAAAGAAGGGTTCGGGTTCGAGCAGCACTTCGGTCGCCGCCAGGCTCCCTTCGAAGCTGATGCGATAGGTGCCGGCCCCAGCCGCGCCTTCGGCTACCTTGACGCTGCCCGCACCGACGAATTCTTCGAATCCTGCCTGCAGTTCCGCGGGGCTCGCGGGGTACGGCACGGCCGCAATCGGTTCTTTGTTGGAGCTTCCTTTGGTGACCCTGTACAGGAGGAGAAAGCCGCCCGTGGCGTGCACCGTCAGTTCGTCCACCTGGTTCGTCCGCGGCGCCAGGTGCGTCGGTTCGGCCACCGACACAATCGACCAGACCGGCCCGCTCGCACGCGCCGAAGACGCGCCCAGCAGCAGCACCGCGAGGACAGCCGCCGCGACCAGGCCCGCCGGCGCTCCCAGGGTCCCACGCTCGCGCCCTGCACCCACCATCCGCCGTGTCATCGCCCACCCCTCCTGTTGCCCGCCTTCGGCCGCCTCGTCCTCTTCCCCTTCCTGAGTTTCCTCTGCTTGCGCTTCTTTGGTTTCTGCTTCGACTTGACGACCGGTTTGGCTTCCGGAGGTTGCGCGATGTTCCCTAGGCCCGAGAACGTCGCGCTGGAGGGCGCGCCGAGCAGCGACGGCACGCTCGGCGGACCCTGGCAGACCTCGCCCTGGCAGGGCACCGCCGTCGGCGGCGGGTTGTCCCCCGGCTGCGGCACCCGCGCGTCGTACACGTCATAGCCGCCGTCCCTGTCCCCCGGCACGAGGCCGGAGGCTGTCGCGAAGAAGACATCGCCGCCGCTCGCGCTGCTGTCGAGATAGAACGACGGCTGATCGCTCGTGCCGTCGGAGATCAGGTACGTGGACCCGTTCTCCCACTCGTACACGTCGCGTTGGCGATTCACGTCCTGCGCCACCAGCGGGTCGGGCGAATCGAAGAACACCCGGCTGCCGTCTTCGGAGATCCCGCGGCTGTCGAGCCAGCTGGCGGCACCGCCTTCCGAAGGGTTCAAGTCATTGGAGAAAGTCGCATCGCCCGACGGTAGGAAGCCCCGAGGCGGGCAGGATACGCAGACCAGCTTTTCGGCGGAGGCTTCATACCGGTAGATCTGCTCAAACCCGCCACCGTTGTTGAGATTGCCGCCCAACGGCGAGTCGGTCGCGAATGCGAAGACCGAACCGTCCGCCGACGCGTACGCCGAGGGAATCAACAGGCACGGGCCGCTGCATTGGCCACTCGCTGGGCTGTTCGTCTTGGTTTCCATGGGAGGCGGGAGCTGCGCGATCTGCTTGATGGCTTCTGCCCCCGAGGAGCTCCGCTGCCACAGTTCGATCGCCGGCGTCGGCGCGGCGGTGTTCTCGAAGAGCAGGCGCGACCCGTCGGGACTGACAGTGAGCACCGGGCCGGTCACTCCGGGCAGGTAGGAGACCTCGCCCCTGCCCCCCTGCGCTTCCAGGTCGAACTCGTACTCCTTCACGCTTGTATCGCTGGGAGCTTGGGCTGTCAGCCGATCGGTGCTCGCGAAGAACACGCGCGACCCGTCGGGCGTGGCATAGGCAAAGGACGTCACGAGTATGCTGCTGAAGTCCAGTTGCGGGCGTACGCGGCCCGTCACCCCGGCGGGCGCGGGCGCGGGCAGCCCGTTCAATTCAGGCAACAGCGCATCCTGGGACACCAGCACCGGCGTGGCGGTCCCGTCCGGCGCCGTCTCCCGCACGTACAGCTCCGGCGGGTCGTCGGCGGGGTGTTCGGAGAGCGGGTCCGGGCTCACGAAGAGGGCCCGCGAACCGTCGGAGGAGACCTCGTTGCCGAAGCTGTCGGGCATGATGGCGGCATTGAGACCCATGTTCTCCTGTATATGGAGGTTGCCGGCCAGCGCGGCAGGCTCTGCCCCCCACGGGTCCGGCTCGCCGGGGTAGAGCGAATCCGCGGGGAGCGTCCCGGCGCTGCTCAGCGCTCCTCCGTGCCACTCGTAGAAACCCCAGGGATGGACGACACCCGGAGCGATTTCTTCATCCAGGCCGCTGCCGACATGGGGCGCCCGCGAGGCGTCTTCGGGTACCAGCGTCCCCGAATAGGCGAAGTAAGCCGTGCCCGAGTCCGACGGCGGACCCGCCGGGAGAATGTCGGCGACGTAACCTATGCCCCTGTGCTCGGTGTTTTCACCGAGCGCGGGGGTCGGGTTCGCGATCGCCGGCCGGCCGAGCCACGCCGGTTCCACGAACGGGTCCGGGGTGGGCTCCCCGGCCGGGCCGGGGCCGGCGAGATAGATGTTGGACGATTCGTTGGGGTCGGCCGGTTCGCCGCCGGCGACATACGAACCCTTATCCGTGTACAGCACGTACGAGAGGTCTTCGGAGGGCACCAACGTACTGGACCGGTTCTCTTGGAGATTCCACGGGCCCACCTGCCGCGGTTTCGCCGCGACCGTTTCCCAGCCCCTCCCGGGGTGGTGGCGCGACACAACAGACTGTGTCTGCAAAGGGCTGCCGACGGCGACTCCGACCGCGCCGCTGGCCCCGTAGAGCACGCTGTTCCCATCGGCCGCAGCGATCGAACCTTGAGGTTCATCTGCGATATTCACCCCCGCGATGTTGCCGTTCTTGTTCGCCGGGGAGACCTGTTCGTAGACGCGGCCATCGGGCAGCGAGGCCGTCGCCACCGCCGGCAACAGGGCGCCGGCCACGGCGATCGCAAGCGTCGCGAGCAACGACGCTCGGAAGGGTGACGGAACCTGTCCACGAGGTGAATCGCCGGCCCCACACGCATCCTTGCGAGCGGCGCTCGCCTTCGCGCCGCAGTGAACACGAAACCTCATCGAACCATCCCCTCCTCGGGCTCAGAGGGGACGACCCCCCGCCAATTGCATGACGACGCGCACAGCGGCGCACAACGTTCACTCACGCTGAATACAGCTCCCTCATCGGTAGACGCGATCCCTCTCCCCAGGCAGAGACCAACCTGCCAGTGCTGTATCGAAGGCCGCCACAGAAACCCGACCCCCAACTCGAGACCGATATGTTGGTGAAACTCTGACCCGCCGCCCACCGTTGGGTAGCGGGGCAGGACTACTATAAGCAGAGTGAGGGGTACTTGTCAAGTCCCCCTCAGTCGAGGTCCCTCGGTTGCACCCAACGCGAGGCTCCGCGCAGCGAACGCCGGCGCACGTGACCCCGGATCGAGCAATGACCGGGCCATTTCCCAACGCGAGGCTCCGCGCCACGAACGCCGCGCACGCGAAGCCGCTCCGAGCGAACCCCGGCCCGTGCACTCCCCCCGGCCTCCGCGCAGCGAACGCCGCTGGGGCCGCCTCGGGGCGGCCCTCATCAAAACCACGCTCACCCGCCCCGCGCGCCGCATCCGCCGGGCTCTGCGCAATCCTCTGCTCGCGCCGTTACGCACCCCTTCCAGCCCGCCACGAGGAGGCCCCGCCATGCAGCTACCCGAGCCGATCCCTACCGCGATCAAAGACGAGAGCTTCGCCGGCGTCACCTACCACGTCCGCGGGGAGCTCGTCCCCGAGCTGCAGGTCGAGGTCGGCGCCGCGGCGGTGATGTTCGAGCACCACGTGCTGCTGTGGAAGGAGACGCAGGTGAACGTCGAGCTGAAGAAGCTGCCCGGCGGGGTCAAGCGCAAGATCGCGGGCCTCGAGTTCTTCGTTACGCGCACCTCCGGCGCCGGGCACATCGCGTTCTCGCGCGACTCGCCCGGGCAGTGCATCCCGATGCACCTGCGCGCCGGCGAAGGGCTCGACGTGCGCGAGCACCAGTTCCTCGCCGCGACCGACAACCTCGACTACTCCTTCGAACGCATCAAGGGCGTGCAGAACATGCTGCTCGGCGGCTCGGGCATCTTCATGGACAAGTTCCGCGCGACCTCCGGCGACGCGCTCGTGTGGCTGCACGGCCACGGCAACGTGTTCCTCGTGGAGCTCGGCGCCGGCGAGCAGCTCGACGTCGAGGCCGGCGCCTGGCTCTACAAGGACCCCACGGTCTCCCTGGAGGCCGTCACGATGGGCCTCAAGACGGGGCTCATGGGCGGCGGGGGCAAGCTCACCTGGAACCGCTTCACCGGCCCCGGGCGCCTTGCGATCCAGACCATGTTCATCTCACCCGCCGAGGGTGAGGACACGAGCGGCAACGCGCAGGCTGCGACCGCCGGGGGACTTGCGGGCGCGCTGATCGGCGGTCTCACGCGGGGGTAGGGACCGTAGCGCCGGTGGGATCGTCCACGCAGGTGCGTGCGGGCACCACGGCCGTGTGGGCCGGGCCTCCGTGCCCAGCCGCCGCGCGTGGCGCCTACTGGTACGCCGCCACCACCGCCACGATCGCGTAGATCGCCGCCAGCGCCCACCCCTCGAAGGCGGCCGCCTCGCCGTCGGCAGTGACCTGCCACACCGCGATCGTCATCAGCCCCAGCGCGCCGATGTAGATCGGCTGCAGCTCGAACGTCAGCTGGGTGGGCAGCGCCAGGGAGATCAGCACCAGCGCCGGGAACAGGAACGCGGCGATCTGCGCGACCGAGCTCTTGACGACCGCGATCGCGAGGTCCGCCTTGCCGCGCGCCGCCAGCGTGATGCCCGCGAAGTGCTCGACCGCGTTGCCGGCGATCGCCACGATCACGAGACCCGCGAACGCGGTGGAGATGTGCAGCACCTCGATCGCGGGGCGCAGCGCGCTCACGAACCACTCCGAGACGAAGCCCGCGCCGATGCCCGCGGCCACGAGCAGCACGAGCGCCGCGCGCAGGGAGATGCGCGCCTGTTCCCCCGGCGGCTGCGCCGCGCGCGCGCCCGTGGCGGACGCCCTAGGCCGCAGGTAGGGCACCAGCCACGCCCCGTACACCCCCAGCAGGCAGCAGGCTCCGACCACCGAGATCGTGTCCACGTGCGCGCCCGCCGCGCTGCCGGAGCTGAGCGCGAGGCCGATCAGCACGATCAGGAAGACCGTCACCAGCAGCAGCGTCGTCGCGTCGTTGGGCAGCCGGCTCGAGAAGCGCATCACCCCGTCCGGCGCCTGCCGCGCGCCCGCCACGATCGTCAGCCCCAGCACCAGCAGCGCGCTGGCCAGCAGCGAGCCGACCAGCGCCGTCTGCGCCACCACGAGATCGCCCGCTTTCAGCGCGAACACCACCACCAGCAGCTCGGGCAGGTTGCCGAGCGTCGCCTGCAGCACCCCCGTCGCCGCGGCGCCGACGTGCTCGCCCAGCTGCTCGGTGCCCAGCGCTACCACCCACGCCAGGCCCGCCAGCGCCACCGTCGCGAGCGCGAAGCGCGGGACGGGCGCCCACGCGCCGTAGTTCGCCGCGCCCGCCCCCGCCGTCACCACGGCCACCGCCGCCACCAGGACGCGCTCCAGTTTGGTCAAGCCTGCCATGAGGCCAGGCGAGCATATCCGCGGGGCTGGACGGGGTGCGAGTCACCGATTTCGAGGGCCTTCTCCCCGATTTCGATGGCGCTTGATCCCCGCCGCGCTCCGGACGGATACGCTCCCGCGGTGCGCCTCGCCACCTTCATCCCCCACGACGCCGAGGACCCGCGCGCCGGCACCATCGCAGACGGCCGGGTGACAGCCTTCGCCGATGAGAGCCTCACCGTGCTCGACGTCCTGGGATCCCCCGCGCTCGCGCAGGGCACCGCTGCGCGGGGCGAGCGGGGCGCTGGGGGCCGCTCGTGGCCACTGGAGGAGGTCACGCTGCTCGCGCCCGTGCCCGCGCCCAGGGCGATCTTTGGGATCGGACTCAACTACGCCGACCACGT
Organism: uncultured Solirubrobacterales bacterium; assembly: GCA_963701215.1. GTDB lineage: Bacteria > Actinomycetota > Thermoleophilia > Solirubrobacterales > Solirubrobacteraceae > Palsa-744. The sequence goes on along the minus strand of OY969580.1, from coordinate 175,597 downwards.
CGCCGAGACCGGCGGCGAGCGGCCCGCGCAGCCGCTGGTGTTCATGAAGCTCCCCTCCTCCGCCGCTCCCCCCGGCGCACCGGTGCGCTGCCCGGCGGTGGTGCGCCGGCTCGACTACGAGGGCGAGCTCGCGGTGGTCATGGGCGCTGGCGGCCGGGTCGCCGGGTACGCGGTCGCCGACGACGTCTCCGCGCGCGACCTGCAGGGCCGCGAGCCCCAGTGGATCCGCGCGAAGGGGGCCGACGGCTTCTGCCCTTACGGCCCCTGGATCACGACCGCCGAGGAGGTCCCCGACCCCCACCGCCTGCGCCTGCGCACCTGGGTCAACGGCGCCCTGCGCCAGGACTCCTCCACCTCGAACCTGATCTTCACCGTCCCCGAGCTGGTGGCCTTCATCGGCGAGACCTGCACGCTCTACCCCGGCGACCTGATCCTCACCGGTACCCCCTCGGGCGTCGGCCTCGGCCAGGACCCACCTGCCTTCCTCTCCTCCGGGGACGTCGTGCGCATCGAGATCGAGGGGCTCGGCGCGATCGAGCACGGGGTGGCTTGAGACCGAGTCGAGGCGCCCCCTGCCCCACTGCCCACGGGCGCGGGAGGCCCGCTCAGTGGCTCTCGAGCACTCTGTCGATCATGCCGTACTCCCGGGCTTGCTCGGCGGTGAAGAAGCGGTCGCGCTCCATGTCCCCGCGGACCTCCTCCTGGGTGCGGCCCGTGTGCTCGGCGTAGATTTCGTCGATGCGCTCGCGCACCTTGAGGATCTCGCGCGCGTGGATCTCGATGTCCGTGGACTGGCCTTCGAAGCCCGCCGAGGGCTGGTGGATCAGGATGCGGCTGTTCGGCAGCGCCGCGCGCTTGCCCTTCTTGCCGCCCGCCAGCAGTAGCGAGCCCATCGACATCGCCACGCCCACGCACATCGTCGCGATGTCCGGCTTGACGAACTGCATCGTGTCGTAGATCGCCAGACCCGAGTAGATCGAGCCCCCTGGTGTGTTGATGTAGATCGAGATGTCCTTCTCGGGGTCCTCCGCCTCCAGGTGCAGCAGCTGGGCCACCACCAGGTTGGCGACCTGGTCTTCGATCGGGGTGCCCAGGAAGATGATCCGCTCGTTGAGCAGCCGCGAGTAGATGTCGAATTCGCGGTCCCCGCGCGCGGTGCGCTCGATGACCATCGGGACGAGTGGCATGGCTGCACCCTAGCGGGCCGCCCGCGGGGACGCCGGGCGCCGGGACGGCGCACGACGCTTCTAGGGCGGTGTCCTACAGGTTGACCGTCCGCATCCCCTGCTCGTCGTAGCGCTCGCCGCTCGCAGGCGGCACCGCGGCGGCGATCCGCTCGGACTCCTCCGGGGTGAGGCACACCTCCGCCGCCGCGAGGTTCTCCTCCAGGTACGTCCGCCGCTTGGTGCCTGGGATCGGGACGACGTGCTCGCCGCGGCTCAGCACCCACGCCAGCGCGAGCTGCGCTGCGGTGACGCCCTTCTCCGCGGCCAGCTCGCGCACGCGTTCGGTGAGCACGAGGTTGCGCTTGAAGTTCTCCTCGCTGAAGCGCGGGCCGTAGCGGCGGAAGTCACCCTCTTCGATCTCCTCGCGCGAGTCGAAGCGCCCGGCGAGGAAACCCCGGCCGACCGGCGAGTAGGCGACCAGCGCGATCCCGAGCTCGTCGAGCGTTCCCAGCACCTCCTCCTCCACGTCGCGGCTCCACAGCGAGTAGTCGGTTTGTCCGAGAGTTTGTATTAGGTCAGGCGGTATCCGATGCCGCGCACGTTGATGACCAACCGCTCGCCTCCCACCGCTCGCAGCTTGCGGCGCAGGCGGCTGGCGTGGCTGTCGAGCGTTCGTGTGGAGCAGACCACAGGGTATCCCCACACGTCGCGCATCAGCTCGTCCTTAGCGAGCACCCGGCCGGGATCGCGGGCGAGGCGTAGCAGCAGCTCGTACTCCAGGCGGCGAAGCGCCACCGTGCGGCCGTGGACGCTGACCGTGCGGGCGCAGGCGTCGACCACCAGCGGGCCGACCTGGACACGCTTCGCGTCCATGTCTCCGGCGACGCGGCGCAGCAGGGCGCGCAGGCGGGCGCGCAGCTCCAGGTATGAGGCGGGCCGCGCGATGAAGTCATCCGCGCCCGCGTCGAAGGCCCGCAGCAGGTCGGGCTCCTGCGCCCGCGTGCTGATCACGGGCAGGCCGCCGTGCCAGGGGTCCTCGCCCTCGCGGACCTCCGCGAGCAGGCCGAGCGCGGCGCACGGGTGCTCCAGGTCGCACAGCACGGCAGCCGCAGGCGGCGAGCCGCGGGCCGTGACCCGCGCGTGCTCGACCGTGCGCGCGAGCCGGGCCGTGTAGCCGTCCGCTTCGAGCTGGTCAACGAGCGGGCGGCCTACCTCGGCGTCGTGCTCGACCACCAGGATCATGCCGCTGCACATTCGCGCAGGTAGGTGGCGTGGCGGCGGCAAGCGTCCGAGCAGAACCGCGCCGTGCGGTTGCGGTCGGCGGGCATCTCCACGTCGCAGTTCTCGCACGCGCGTTCCGGCAGCGGAATCCCGCCGGGCATCACGAGCGCGAGGACCGCCTGTTCCGCGCTTGAGGCGTCGCGGCGCTCCCACGCCGCGCGCCACGTCTCGATCATGCTGGAGAGGATGTCCCGCCACTCCTCGCGTTCCCACCGGACGGCGCCCACCGCGGCCTCAAGCGCACCCGGCCACGCCTGGTCGAAGCTCGCGCCGGCACGGCGGGCGTCCGCGAGGTGCTCCCTGAGCTTGACGGGAGGGAGCGTCATACCGAGATCAGCTCCAGCTTGTCGAGGCGTCGGGCCGCGAGGGACGCACTCACCCGATCCCCGTCGGCTTCGACAACGCACGCAGCCGCCAGGTCATCGATCGCGCCGTTCACCTCATCGGGTCGGAAGTCGGGTATCTCCTTCTTCAGTTCGTCGCGCGTCCATCGCTCGTCGTGGTCGTCACGGAGCACTTGCAGCACGATCCCTCGTTCGACCATCCACTGCCGCTGGAACGGGTCGCGCTCCCTGCTCCTACTGACTTTCTCTTTGCTGATGCCGAAGTAGATGTCCAGTAGCTCCGACACGCGCCCGCCGGTCATCCCCACGCGCCCATCTTCGTGCACCGCGCTCCGGCCGACCTCCTTGAACGTCAGCCCGTCCACGACGTGCAGCCGCAGCATGTCCAGGTGCCGCGTCTCCGCGCGCCTGCCCCCTCGTGCTTCACCCTGCCTTCTTGTGATCCCCTTTCCCTCGCGCTGCAACACCTCGGCGACCTCCACCATCGCCTCCGGCCCGATCAGCTCCAGCAGTTCACTTCCGGTCAGGATCGTCAGTTCATCTTCACCGACTTTCGCCTCGCGCAGCTTCTCCGTCGTCTGATGTGAAAACCGCATGGCATCCTCCTTGTGTGTTTCCACATCCTCACCGGCCATGTGAGGAACTGCAACCCGCCTTTTCCGCGTGCGCGCGAGCGACTTCCGATCCGCGCCGTGGTACAACCACGCAGCGCGGATCGGAGTCGATCTGAGGGCGCTACAGCACGCCTATTCGGCGCAGAAAACGGACACCGTAACGGTGCCTTCGCTGACGCTGCTCGTGTTGATTGCCGACACGGTCCAGCCCGTGTCACCGGCCGGGTGCGAGGCGTACACGTTGATCGTCGCTTCGCTCGCTATGTAGCCCCCGCCGATCGGGCGGGAACCCTCCGGGCACCGCGCTTCGATGCCTTCGGTCCTGTGCTGGCCCGGTGCGAGCGTCACGGCGGTCCCTTCGTACTCGTGGACCCGGCCGAACGCGCTCCCCGCCTGACCTTCGAGCCCGGCCGGGCCGCGCAGCCCTTCGGTTCCCTGCGGGCCGGGTGGACCGGCGATGCTCTCACCGATCCCGGCCGGTCCCTGCTTACCTTCGACGCCGGGCTTCCCTTCCGGGCCGGGCGCACCCTGCACGTAGGCCGTCCTCGCTTTCAGCTTCGCAAGCTGCGCGAGGACGGGCGGTGCGATCTGGTGCGTGCTCGTGATGAGCACGCGGGACGCTGCGTAAGTCCCCGATGCCGACACCAGCGCCGACACCAGCGCGGCCACGACTGCATTCCTCATGTGTTCCTCCTTTCCGGAAAGGTGCGGCGCGCGAGCCTCCACCCGCGCGCCGCGTGTAGGACCTACTTGAACTGGACACCTACCTCTGCAAGCGACCCGACTTTCGAGTAGGTTTCTTCGGCCCCACTCGACGACATGTCTTCGCACTGCACCTGGATTTCCTCTTCGTGCGTGAGTTCGCCGGTGCTGGCGACGACGATCGCGCTTGACGTCGCCGTCCCACTTACCGAAGGTCCGTCGATGGAGAACGTTTCATCGATCACCGCACCGCCGAGGTACACCCAGCACTCGACCTGTTCGACCTGCGAACCTGCGTGTCGGTTTTCGAAGTCGAGGCTCCCGGTCACCACGTAGTCACCTGCGGGCAGCTGCCCCCTTGCGAACACGATGGTCTTGTGTCCACGCGGCATGTGTTCGACCAGGTTGTGCTCCAGCCATGCCACCGGTGTGCCACCTTTCCCTTCCGGACCTGCTTCGCCCTTCGGGCCCTGCGGACCGGCGGGTCCTGCTTCACCTGCGGGACCGGCCGGTCCGATACCTCCGGCTGGACCCATCGGCCCGACGATGCTTTCGCCCTGCAATCCTGCGGGACCTGTCGCGCCTGCCGGACCCGCTTCACCCGGTGCACCGCGATGGCCGACTTCACCCTGCGGTCCCGCCGGACCCTGCTTGCCTTCCTTCCCTTCTGGGCCGGGCACGGTGCTCGCACATGCGGGTTCCTTGCTGACTTCACATGCGGGTCCACGTTCCCCCTGCGGGCCTGCGGGTCCGGGGACTTCCGATGCCACCCCTTCCGGGCCGGCTTCGCCCTGGATGCCCTGGATGCCCTGTTCACCGGCCGGGCCAGCGACGTCCGATGCTTTCCCTTCCGGACCTTCGATGGATTCACCGGGGATGCCGGGGATGCCCTGCGACCCAGCGGGTCCGATGGCTCCGGCCGGACCTTCCTTACCTTCGTGCCCTTCCGGACCTTCCACGATGCTGCCGCCTTTCAGCGAGAGCTTCGCTTCCACGGTGCGGAGTTTGCTTTCCAGGTTCCCGGCACCTGACCAGTGACTGAGCAGGTACTTGAGCGTGTTGGGTGCGATCTGGTGAATGGACGTGACCCGGTAGGTCTGCGCCTGCGCGCTGGTCGCAAGGACCGGCGCTCCTACGAATGTGGCGGCCAGGACGGCCAACCCGATTCGTCGTATCATGTGATGCTCCTTCTCGGATACCCGGCACCATTACCGGGAGGACCGCGCGCCGATCCGCGAGCGCACGCGCGGCCGGTGCATCAGAGTTGGCAAACGTGACCGAGGACCGTGACCGGGCGCTCGCGGCGCAGCACGAGGACGTAGCCCGGTACCTCCACCGTCTCCACCATGACCGTCGTCCGCGATAGCTCGACACTTACCAGCGTGAAAGACTGGTCTTCGCAATCGATCACGTCCCCCGCCCCGAGCCTGTCCGCCGTGACGGTCATGGGTGGCGCCCACACCTGCTGGACGAACGGGCTCAGCGCCGTCTCCAGCGGTGCCCGCGTGTCCAGCCTCCGCAGGTTGCCCATCGAGCGGATGATCTCCGCTTCCCGGTTTTCCCTCCAGTCCCGTCCGAGGACGGCACCGAGCATCCTGATCTTCCACGGGACCTCCGTGGACAGGGGCGGAGGGAAGCCCGTCGCGGCGAGTGACCTCTTTGCAGTTGCTTGTGCTGTTGCATCCATCATCGTTCCTTTCCGGTTGATTCCGACTACTCAAATTGTCGAATACCAACACGGGTCCTGCAATTTCCGGAGGGCGTGTGTAGTCACCCGAGATCCGGCCCGATCGAGGCGCAGCTACAACCACCAGTCCGGTTGCGGAAGTCGATCCAGCACGGCGGGAGCACGCCCGTTCGCGCATACAAAAACGGGCGCCCGTTGCCGGACGCCCGTTGGCGGAACTGCTATGTGGAGAGGTCTTACTTGGTGTGCGTGACCTGGGAGGCGGCGGAGTTGTGCCGGTCGCCCTTCTTCTTGCCGTCGGGAGCCCCCGACACGATGCGTCCCGTCACCATCGGCGTCAGGCTCTCATCCTTCGCGCGGCGGGTCCACCGACCGACGATCGTCAGCTTCACACCGTCCGCCGTCGTGACCTCATCCTTCACCATCACGTCCTTCTTCTTCGCGCTCAGCCACTCGGCCGTGATGCGCGTGGCCGGGCCGCTCCCGTTCCCGGTGCTGCGCTTCGCGGCGGGTTTCGCCTTCGTGCTGCCCTTCTTCGCAGCGGGCTTCCTCACGGCGACCTCCAGCTTCCCCGTCTCCAGCGCCTTGGTGAGGTCGGGCACGCGTTCGCGCTTCCCGTCCTCGGCCTTGACCTCGGACGACGGCGGCACGACCTTCGCCGCACTCGTGTCCACGACTTCACCGCTCTTGCTGGGGGCGCCCTGCCTGGTGACGATTGCGTTGCTCATGGCGGTTCCTTTCATCGGATTTGTTCCTGCTTCTCGAATCAATTATCGACAGCGAGCGTGCAACAGTCAATAGGCCGACGAAGATTTCTTTGGGGGCGGTGAGAACGTCATCTAACGGCGCATGTGACCCAGACGGCCAAATCGACACAGGTGAAACTCGGTCCTGTCTCGGGCGGGTGAGCGTGCCGAGCGGGGAGGATTCACAGGTAATCCGGGCACGCCGACGGAGCCAGCGGCTAGGACCTAGAAGCTGCGGCTCTACGTCAGCGTCTCGTCAGCGGGCGCCATCCAAGGACCCGCCTACCTCATGCCGTCACGGCCACCAGGACACGTAACAGTGGCGCCAGCTCCGCGCCGAGGGAAGATAGGTACGGGCGGCACGCTGGAGACGAGGCCGACGTGCCGCCCGCCGCGCTTGCGCGCGTCTCCCGTCCGCACCGGGCGAGACGGGAAAGGGTTGTGGCGGCACGACCTCCCGACCGTGCCGCCTCTGCCCCGGCTGGCAGACCCGGAGGTACCGGGCAAGTTCATACGACCCTCCGAAAGCGGTAAGCGGCGGAGCCCGCGAAGCGGTGTACTGGGACGAAGCCGTGCGCTTTGTAGAAGTGTGTGCCGCCCCAGCAGCAAGCGGCCGTCGTCGTGAGTATCGTCCCCGGCTCGCAATGAGCGATGAGTGATCTGAGAAGCGCGGAGGCGATCCCTTTCCGGCGTCGGTCCGGACGAACCTCCAACTGGCGGATGGTGCCGTCACTGGAGGCGTGGATGCATCCGAGCCATGCACCGTCCTCATCGTACGCGACGAAGCCGAGCGCCCCATCACTCACGTTCTTCAGGTTCATTAGCAGCCCGGCCAGGATCGAGGTTTCCAGTTGCCCGTGCTCGCGGCATGGGATTCGCTGCTGAACCCGACGACGGTGCCGGGCTGGTGCGCGACGAAGACTTCCGGCGCCTTCCCGGGCATCGTGAATTCGATGAACGTGTGCCCGTCGGGCACCGAGCGCACCCACACGGTGAAGAATTTGCCGACCCCCTCGACCCCCCACGTTTCGAGATCTACCGTGTTCTCAGGCGCTGATAGAAGCCTCGCCGAGCCGCCGCCGAGCGCCCAGCTGACGGCACCGGAGCAGTCCAGCCCTTCGGGCGCTCCGAGCGGCGGTGGGGAGTCGAGGGCAGCGCTGAGGTTCGCACCCGTGTACGACTTCCCGAAAGTGGTGCCGTGGCCCCCGCCGTACACGTACGGCAGCTTCAGATTGGCAATGTACTTCGCATTGAAGTAGACCTCCTCTGCCAGCTTCGGGACGCCTTCGGAGTTTGTCCACTGAGCGGGGCCAGCGTTCCATCCACCCCCGCGTGTTTCGTGACCGCGTGGCTCGTTCGGATTGGTGCTGATGATCGGGCGCGAGACGTACACCTTCGCGTTGGCGACTTCGGGCAGCGGGGATTTCGGACGTTCGAGCGCGATCGTCACAGCGTTGTCGGTGATGTCCGGCCTGTGGATGTTCGACACCAGCCAGACGCCTTCGTGCAGTTCCCGACCCTGCCGGTCCCCGACCACGACGGAGGAACCGGGCTCCGCGAACCACATCGGGCAGCGTGCGTCGATTTCCAGCACCGGCGGGTTGACCTTCTTGCGCGCGTCGATCTGCCATTTGAGGTCCACGACGCCCTTCGTCGTTTCGTCGATCCCTTCCATCGCCGGTGGCTGCTTTTCGAGCCAGTCATCGCTGACGAAGTGGATGCGCCCCGACGAGCAGAAGAGCCGCCAGTCCACTTCGTTCGCGTACGATTCCGAGTTTTCCCACGCCCCTTCGGGTTCTTCCGACTCGGTCTTTTCGTTGAGCGGGATCTGGAAGAAGCGCTGCGGTGTGTACGACGCTTCGACGACGCCGCTTCCCGCGGATTCTTCGGCGCCGGACGCCTTGATCAGTTCTTCCGCGTCGTGCGAGTGGCTGCCGTAGTATTCCGGCGTCTGGCCGGATTCCTCGACCTTCGTCGCGATTTCCCCGGGGTCCTTCATGCCCCCGGAGATGAGGTGGAGGGCACCCCCGTTCTGGAAGCCACGGCCGCCGTCGAGGAAGCTTTCGGCCATTTCCTTCGTGACCTGCGCGTTCGGCGTGTTCGGGAAGTTGGGCGCGGATCCTTTCTGCCCGCTGCCTCCCTGCAGGACGCCCCAGTAGCCCGCCGGGTTCGGGGCGGTGATGGTCCGCAGCGTCGACTCGCCGATCGCGGCGCACAGGATGGCGATGCGCGCTAGCCGCGGCGCTTTCTTTTCGTCGCACACGTCCATCAGGATTTCGACGTTGTGCTTCTGGTCGGGGTCGAGCGCCACGCCGCCGACCGTCATGCTGCGTCCGCCGCCGCGCTGTTTCCTCTTCGTCTTCGTCGCCGCGTTTTCGATGGGGGCGATGACCGGGGGCTTTTTGCCGATCTCCGGGCAGAAGAACTGGGTGTGCGGGTTGAGGCCGGCGTACCTCACCAACTTCTGGACCCAGATGGCGCGCGGGTTCTTGTTGCCCTGCGCCGCGCTGCTGCGCGCGGGACCCCCGTAATCGCGCATCATCGCGATCTCGCGGTCTTCCGCCGTCAGGACGTATTCGTCCACGTTCTTTTCGAAGTTGCAGCAGCGGAACCACAGGTCGTCGAGGGTCAGGTCCGACCGCAGCGTTGCTTCATTCCGGGAGTTCGGTTTCTTGATGAAGTACCCGGCCTTCTGCAGGTTGCGGTGCGGGTCGAGGGTCTTCAGCTTCAGGGTGGACCCCTGGACGATGCTGCGTTCCAGTTCGACGAGCTCCAGCGAGTTGAGGACCGCTTTCGGGACCGGTTCCTCGCGCCCGTTCTGGTTCACGTACAGCGTCAGCTTCTCCGCGAGGCCCTGGGCCGGTGGGCGATCCGGAAGGACCTGCCGTTTCCGGATAGGGCGGACGCCCCTGGTGCCTCCCCTGATGGCCGGGATTGTCGGGAGGGCAGCCATCAACTCACCCTGGGGATGTGGATGCCGCGTTCCCGAAGCCACTCACGCTTGTTCGGGTCGTGGAGGTTGTCGCGTGCCACCTCCGGCCGCCGCCGGAACCGACGGAGGATGCGTCTGATCATCGCGCCTTCTCCTCATCGGCCAGGCGGCGTGCCTCCACAGCCTCACGGCGCGCGAGCTCCAGGGCGTCGGGTGGGCTGATGATGTCGGCGGCCCGCTGCCGACGCCTGTCGGCTTTCGCCTTGAACCCGGCGCGCATCTCCTCGCCGAAGGCGCGGCCCTTCGCCGTCTGCCTGTCCGGCGTCCTGCGGTAGCCTCGTTCCACTGCTGGGACCTTGATGGGCATTGTCACGCCTCCGTTGCTGTTGGCTGAAGCTGCTCGCGCGGCACGAACTCGACCTCCTGCCGGTTGCCGCCCTGGACCTGGACGACGGTGCCGGGCTGCACGTACCCGTAGTCCTCCAGCAGCCCCTCGCGCTTGAGGAACGCGTGGCGGTCGAACGGACGCCACGGTGCCGACTCCCCGGCGTTGAGCTTCTGGATGCGCTGCATCCGGGCTCCCGGTGACATCCCATCCAGTTCGTCGTTCAGGAGGTTCTGCTGGGCTTCGTTGTACTCGGTCTGCGCCCGAGATACCGCGCGCACCGCCGCCCTGCGGCGATCCTCCCGGTCGCGCTCGGCGTCGGCCCTGGCGATCCCCTGCACGATCAGACCATGCAGATGCTCGACCCACGCCACGACATCCCGAGGACGGTGCGCGCCGTGCCGGGTCGCGGCTGGCTGCGAGGGGTTGTTCACGGTGTGCGGCGGGTCCCACCGCTTCATCGTCCGGAAGGCCGCGACCTCGACGTCACCCCGGATCGCTTCGCGTGCGTCCTGGGCGAGCTGCCAGAGCGCATCGTCCACGGCGGGCAGCACCCGTTTCTCGATGTCGCGGACGGTGGCGACCAGCTTCGGTGTGCGGGGTTCCTTGGGTGGCTGCTCCCCGGCTGCGAGGGACGCTGCATACGCTTCCCGGTCGTCCCTCCCGGCCGTCTCCAGCGCGGACCTTGCATCGTGCAACGATGCGAGCGCGTTCGCCTCCGCCTCGCGGATGCGCGCCTCGGTTGCCTTCAATTCGTCAATCGTCATGCTCTCCTCCTGTGTCCTTGCTTCTGTGTTATGCGAACACGGCCTCGGTGATGCCCGAGACCGCCTCTTTCACCTGCTCGTCCTCGTCTCCTCGGAGGACCTTCTTGTTGTGACCGCCCCGGGTGAACGTCTTAGGCGCGGTCCTGCCGATCGTGTGGCCGGGCTGATCGTCCAGCATCTCCTCCACGGCCTCGAGGATGGCCCGCTTGTTCATCGTCCCGACGACCTTGCGGAGGTACGTGTCCTTCCGGCCGTTCAGGGTCTGGATGGAGATGGCCACGCGGTTCACTGTCCGCGCGTCCCTCCGGCACGGGCGCGGAACTGACCGGTCGCCTGATGCCGCGGGGTCGGCTGCGGGCGCGTGCCGACGCGGCGGTCGGTGACTTTCACCTTCACGCCGGGCGCTGCGGGTCCGGTGGTGCTCGGTGGCGTCGGGTTGCGCGTGTCAGCAGGCATTTCCGCCCCGCCTGCTCGGGTGTGTGAAGGTGTCCGTCAGACCTTCCGGGCCGCGTCCGGGTGCGCTCTGGCCTTCCACGGAGCGCGGCACGGCGGCGCGGTCCTGCTCGCCTTCCGCGCCGGGCGTGCGTTCCTGGCCCTCGCGGTTCGGGTTGGATGCGGGTGGCTGGTCGGTCATGCTGCCTCTCCCGGGTCGTAGGGCTCCTCACGCGGCTTACGCTCCTCGACGGGGATGAGGCCGGGCTGCACCTGCGCCTCGCGCCAGGCATCGCGTCGTGCCGCATCGGGACGCTGTGCGCCATTGGAGTCCACGAACTCCTCACCTGTGCCACGCCTGCTGCCCTGCGCAGGTTCCGTCGTCGGTGTGATCGTGTCCACGTGGTCGTTGGCCTCGTGGTACGCGCGGCTGCGTGCCGCTGTGTCGTCACTCATTTCGTCGTCCTCCGTCACTCGTTGGTGTGCAAGCTGCTGCGGAAGCGTGCGTGCCGGGCCGTCGTAGATCGGCACCCGCCGGACCTTCGACGGGTCGGGCCAGGGTCGCCGCTTGCGGTCCTCGTCCGTCATGCTGCCTCCTTCACGGTGAATTCCGGCCACACGCCTGATGCTTCGGCCTGCGCCTGCCGCTCCGCTTCGAGGGCGACATCCCACGTATCCATGAACAGGATCTCGCGGCAGTCGATCAGGTTGCCCTCGCGGTCACGGAAGCGCCTGTGCAAGTCTGTGACCTCGACGCCTGCACGGATCGCCTGCCGCTCGCGGCTGACCCGGCCCCGCTCCGCGTTGATGCGCCTGGCCTCGGTCCTGCGGGCCTCGACGGTCGCCTCGTCATCCTCGTCATTCTTCTTGGTGAGCCCCAGCACACGCAGCGCCTGGCGGACGGGCTGGTCGAGCTTCACCCGTTCGTCCGCTGTGGGCGCACGGTTGAGGTCATCGATGAGGGCGATGGTCCTGGTGGCGTGGGCCACCTGCGACGGGTTCCACTCGTCCCACGGCCACGACTCCCACTCCGCGACCGTCTGCTTGAGGAAGGACCGGCGACCGACCGGCCTGGGCAGATCGGGTGTCATGTTTTGCTCGCTTCGCGCCTGTGATCCGCACAGGCGGCACCTGGGAAGTCACGGTCCTGTGTGTCAGAAAAGCAACTCGCACGAACGGTTTTTATCCGGCATACGCGCCTGCGTAGCAGCGTGTGCAGGGTATACAGCCCCCCCGTGCAGCGAGTCATCGTCACGCCTGCCCTCTCGCTCGTGACTCGACCCGCGCATTCACTGTGACTGATCCTCGGCGCTTTGTCACCGTACCAACCTCCGCACGCAGTCGAGTGAGCAGCAGTACCGATGTCGCTCGCGGTTCACAGGTACGCCGCCTTCACGTCGTCGCTGGCATCCGCGCACACGCCGACGATGCGAAGCCCGCCGACCGCCACCGGCTCAGGAAGCCACCTCACCGCACCCGGAGCCACCTCCGCGAGCTTGCCGGGTTTCCCGCCACCGAGACGGTGAAGCCGGTACGCGCGCAGCATTCGCCCGCACGCTTCACGGTTCCGCCGCTTCGCATCCGCGCGTTCGCGCTCGTACTGCGCGCGGGGCACACCTTTCACCAGCTCACTCATCCTCGTCCACCACCTCCTCCTCCGCCGACACCAGCGCCTCTTCCTCCGCCTCCGCCTCCAGCTGCACCAGCACGCTCTCCCGCTCCGCCTCAATCATCATGTCTCCGATCATACTTGTGAGGATTTGGTCATGCGTCAGCGCTCCTTGGCTTTGTATGTCCACCCGATCTGACCGCGCTCGCGCTTCCGCGTCGCCATGCCCTTCTCGTAGAGCACACGCAGCCTGTTCTTCGCAATCTGCTCGGAGCAGCCCACGCGATCCGCGTACTCCCATGTCATCACCGCGCCCATCAGCCGCAGCGCCTCGCAGTCCTCGCCGATCCGCCGCTCAATCTCGCCCGGCCTCGGTCGTCCCGGTCGCCGCTTCATCGTGACCTCACAAGATCGTGCGTGCGTGCGCTCGCGCGTATACGCGCGTCATGGGTACACAGAAGACGGTGATACAGAGTGGACTTTTCGAGCGTACAAATCTCAAACTCATTATATGAATGTCCAAACCGAATCACCGTTGGGTCACCACCTTGAGAACGCTCGGAAGCCGGTTAGGGTCGATGCGCCATTCACGAGTTCGTCGGTCTGGAGCGTCTTCGCTCTGCGGGACTTCTCCCTCGACCGAGCGGCGTCGTTCCTCAGCGACTCCGGTCGCTGCCCATCCCTCCAGCGCACGGCGGCACACGATGCGGTCGATGTGCGCGCTGTCCGCGACCGCTTTCGTTGACGCCCACTCGCCATCCACGAGCTGTTCGAGCGTGAGCCTCATCTCTTGCGGCATGGTCGAGAGCGCCGAATGCCTGATGATGCGCTGGACCGCGCCCTCACCGATCCCGAGCGCGACCAGGGACCGCGCCATCACGTCGAGCTGGCCGGTGAGCCGCCCCGGCTCCTCCCAATGGGGTATGCCGTCCGAGAATCCACGGTAGTCACGCGGCACGACGACGCGGCCGTATGCCGCGAGGTCGGCTCCGTGCTGGACGACCTCGTGGATCGCGGTGGGGAGCAGCACGCCGCCGACGCGACCGCGAGCGGCCGTGACGATCGATGCGACCTCGCGTGCGGCGTCCGCCCGGTGCTGACGGAGGTCCTTCCGGCCGCTGACCATCTGCGCCACCGCGTTCCGCTGCTCGGGATCGACCGCCCCGAGCCGGTAGTAGACCCACCGCGTCCCGAGCGCGTCGGCGTGCGCGCGCATCTGGTCGATCACCGGCGTCACGGCGGCCAGCAGGGTGAGCCGGCCCGTCCACTGGGTTTCGACCTGATCCATCTGCCGCGAGAAGTAGCCGTCGTAGATGTCACGCAGCGCCTCGAACACGCCGACCGTGGCCTGCCCGCTCATCTTCCCGCCGCCCCGATTCAGGAGCGACGACATATCCGAGACGGTCACGAAGGCGTTGCAGCCGTTGCCCAGCTTCGGTAGGAGCCCCGAGGGCTCCGCTTTCGGCCGCTGGGTGAGCAGGCCGGCGAGCGTCAGGTCGCTCTGCTTCGAGTCCGCCACACCTTCGAGCATCCTGATGTTCTCGCTCTTGCTTCCCGATGACGGACCCACGATCATCAGCCACAGCGGATCGCGGTCGGCGTCGGCCGTGCTGACCGCCGTCGCCATCGCCGCGAGCAGCGCGTCCGTGTCATCCAGGTGCAGGTACGACTGCACCGTAAGGAACAGCATCGCAAGCTCCGCGCTTTCGACGCCGTAGAGCCGCTTGATGAGGTCGCCCTCTACAGCTTCGGCCATGCCGGTGATCCTCTCAATATCCTTACCATTCTCGATAGCATTATATCCCGCTGCTTCGCAGAACGAGCACGAGCGCCGCTTGCGCGACGCCCGTTGACCCGGAGAATGGCGGAGAGGATTCCGACTGACTCGAATCTATCCTGCGTGCCGCCTCAGTCGTACAGCTTGACCGGAGGGTCGATCCGGTACAGTCCGTCCGAGCTGACCTTGATCGTCCGCTCCTCCACGAGGTGCGCCAACGCTGCTTCGACATCCTCACGGCCACCCAGGTCGAGGAACCCGCGCAGGTAGCGCTGTCCTTTCCGCAGGAGCTTGACGATCGACTCCTCAAGTTCGGCGTCCATGCCGAGATTGTCAACGGCCAGGCAGTAGATGTCAAACGGAGGGCGGCTCTCGCCGCCCGAGCGACGATCCGGCATCGAGCGCGGCTATTTGGCCGCGCCTCCGCGCGCGCGGCGTAGAGGGCGATGTACGGTGCGGGATCGAATCGGCCCGATGGAGGTCGCCCACTTCTACCACGCCTGGTGCAACGGCGCCTGGCATGACCCGGTGTTCGAGCATCGGATGGCCCTGACCTCCAGCGGCGTCCCCGCGCCGGTGCGTCTCGGCCTGGTGGGTGGGCCGCAGGAACGTGGCAAAGTGGCGGCGGCCTTCGGGGATCAAGTGGAGGTCGTCGCCCAGGAGCGGCACGGGTGGGAGCAGGTCACGCTGAAAGCCCTCGCCTCATACGCGGCGGGCCACGACGGAGCGGTGCTGTACGCGCACACGAAGGCGGACCATGCGTGGCGGAGGCTGATGACCGCGCGCGTGGTCTACAACTGGCGGTACCTCCTCGACCGGCTGGAGGAAGGCTACGACGTGGCGGGCAACTGCTGGCGGCTGGGACCGGGGATGCTCACAGCCGATCCCGTCCCGCACTTCTCCGGCAACTTCTGGATGGCGACGTGTGCCTACATCCGCACGCTGCCGCCGATCCGCAACGTCTACGCCTACGACGCCGAGAAGTGGCTCGGCCTCCGCGGCCCTCGCGCCTTCGACACCGAGCCGGCACGATGACAGTTGTCCGACCGGGCACTTACGATGCTGCCATGAAGGCCATCCCGGTACTGCTTGCCGTGCTCGCTTTGGCGGGCTGCGGTGAGGCGACGAAGCAGCACACAACGGCCAAGAAACCCGCCGGCACATACAGGGAATGCACGTCGCTGGGCGCGTGGAAGTGTGCCCACGAAGAAGAGGCGCAGGAACTTCCCGTCGAGGACAAGACGCTCGAAAGGGACCACGAAGCCCGCCTGACACCGAAGGAAGTCGAAGAAGCCGAAGCGGCCAAGGCGAAGAAGCTCGAAGCGGAGGCTTGCGAACCCGCCGTCAACGGCGCAGTCGAGCAGGCTGCGTGTAAGCAGGACCGGGAAGAAGCGGCGGAACACGGCCAGTAGCTAAGCGGGCACCAGCTCGCGCGTCTCGGCGATGCGCGCCGCGACCGTGGCGTCCGGCTCGTCGTGGCCGACCCACGTGATCGAGACGCGCTGCTCGATCGGCTGACCGTTGCGCCCGCGTGTCGTGCTGCGGGCGAGGGCGACCCTGGAGATGAGCTGCTTAGCGAGCCTGCGCTTCTCGTCCACGGGCCACAGGTCGGTGCCCCAGTGGGTATCCGGCGACAGCGTGTCCTCGGGCCGGGGCGTGTCGCGCTTCGAGCGCTTGGCCTGGTCGAGCACGGACTTCAGCGCTTCCGCCGTCTCGGCGTAGCCGTCCGCGCCGAGGCTCTGGACGAGCCTCGCGGCGTTCGCCCTGTGCGCGTCGAGGTTCGCTTGCGCCTGATCGACGGCACGGCACACGGCGTTGTACCGCTCCACTGCATCCAGGGTCGCCCGCAGCGTCCCGTCCGTGATCGCCTGCGTGATCGCCGCCTCCACGAAGTCATCCACGGCCGAGACGTTCGCCGACGCTGTGGCCGGGCAGTCCTTCTCCGACGAGTGGCCCTTGCAGCCGTACCTCGCGCCACGCTTCCCGTCAGGCTGCATCGCGCCGCTGCGCCCGACGCTGAGCCTGCCTCCGCAGCCGGCGCAGGTGATGAGGCCCGACAGGATGCCCTCCGCTGCGATCGTGCCGTCCCTGGCGAAGCCGCGCCCGACGCCCTGCGCGGCGTCCCACTCCTCCTGCGTGACGATGGGCTCGTGGACGACCACGCCTTCCTCGCCGCCCTGGATCTCGCCCAGGTAGGTGCGCGAGGTCAGCATGTAGCCGACCGCCGACTTCGAGACGCGGTGCCCGTGCGCCTGGAGGTAGCGGACCAGTTCCATCCACGATGTGTCGCGCGCCCGCATCAGGAAGCACTTACGCACGTGGGGCGCGGCGTCGTTCGGCACCAGCTTGGCGTTCTTCTCCGGCCGCGTGTAGCCCAGCGGCGCGGGGGCCAGGTGGACGCCTTCATCGCGGCGGCGTGCCTTCGAGTTCGCCAGCCCTTCGCTGAGGGTCCGGTGTTCCATGCGCGCGAACGCCAGCATCATCGTCCACATCGCCTCGCCCGCTGGCGTGGTGGGGTCGATGCCGATGTCGAGCGCGGCGAGCTTGCCGCCCTTCTCCGCGATCCTGTCCATCAGGCCGAGGGCGTCTTCCGCACGCACGCGGCTGAGCCGGTTGACTTTGGCGACCACGATCCCGTCCGCGTCGCCGGTTTCGATGCGCTCGATGGCGCGCATCAGCCCAGGCCGCTTGAGCTTGCCGCCGGTCTGGTCGAAGTCTTCAATCCACTCCACGATCTCCACATCGCGCGACGCCTCCCACTGGAGGATTTTCTCGCGCTGTTCGATCGCGCCCTCGCCGCCTTCCTCGCGGCCCTTGACCGCACTGACGCGGATGTATCCGATGTAGCCGTCCATGACTGGCCTCCTTTTGCTGGAGGCTAGATTTTATCAAACCGACGGTCTGACCGACTACTCGCTCTGCACCGCCGTGACGGGGTGCACCGCGTGGGCGCGGCGGATCGTCTCCGCGCTCGCCTCGGAGAGGCCGAGGTGGCGGACCTTGCCCTCCTTGACCAGCTCCGCCATCGCCCCCACCGTCTCCTCGATCGGGGTACGCGGGTCCACGCGGTGCTGGTAGTAGAGGTCGACGTGCTCGACGCCCAGGCGCCGCAGGGAGCCCTCGCACGCTTCGCGCACGTACGCGGGGCTGCCGTCCACCGCCCGGCGGGGAGGTGGTCCGAGCTCGAGCTTGATCCCGAACTTGGTGGCGAGGAACACCTGCTCGCGGCGGTCGGCGATGGCGCGGCCCACCAGTTCCTCGTTGGTGTGCGGGCCGTACATGTCCGACGTGTCCAGGAAGTTGCACCCGTCCTCCAGCGCGCGGTGGATCGTCGCGACCGCCTCACGCTCGTCGGTGGCGCCGTAGAACGCCGACATCCCCATGCACCCCAGCCCGATCGCCGATACCTCCGGGCCGCCCGGCCCCAGTGTGCGCCTGTTCATCACGGTCTGCGCTCCTTTGCCTTTTGACGTGCTCCGGCCGCGCCGGCCAGAGCGAATCACGCCCCACCGCGACGGGCGTGGTGGAACTGTTGCCGACATAATGCCGCGTAGGGTGGCGCCGCCGGCCAGCCGAGCCCCCAAGTCAACCATGTTCCCCCTGAACCTACCGAACGTCCTCACCGTGCTGCGGATCATGCTTGTCCCGGTGCTCGTGGCCGCCCTACTCGGAAACACTCCTGAGGGAGACGTGCTCGCGGCGGTCGTCTTCGCGCTGGCCTCCCTCACGGACTTCGCGGACGGCTACCTCGCGCGAACGCGCGGGTCCGTCACGACCTTCGGCAAGCTCATGGACCCCCTCGCGGACAAGCTGCTGATCATCGCCGCCCTGCTCTCGCTCGTCTCCCTCGGACGGCTGCCCGCGTGGGTGGCGATGGTCATCATCGCCCGCGAGCTCGCCGTCACCGTGCTGCGCCTCGGCGCCACCCAGGCCGGCGTGGTGATGGCCGCGAGCACGTTCGGGAAGGTCAAGACCTGCCTGCAGATCGCCGCCATCCTCGCCGTGATCGCGGTGCCCGGGGAACCCCTGTGGGTCTCGCTGCTGCTGTACGCCACCGTGCTCGTGACCGTGCTCTCCGGCCTCGACTACTTCTTCGGCTTGCGCCGCCGCCTCGCGCAGGCGCAGGCCCTCAGCCCGCCGCGTTGAGCCACTCACGCCTCGTCGTTAAGGGGAGGGGGCTTCGGGGGAGGGCCTGCCTTCCCCCGACTCTAGTGAGGGGGCTTCGGGGGGGCCTGCCTTCCTCCGACTCGGGAGGGGGCACTGGGGGAGGGCCTGCCTTCCCCCAGCTCAGCGCCTGCCCTCCCCCGACTCAAGCCACTCCTCAAGAGTGGTCTGGTGCGCCGCGGGGCGCCCGGTCTCGAGCTCCCCGCGCAGCTCCGTGAGCAGGCCGTGGCGTTCGGCCACCACGTTGTGCTGGTGAATCGTCTCCAGATTCTCCTGGCGCGCGGCCACGAAGCTCCTGCCGTCCAGTTGGGGGAAGGCGCGCACCACTCCGGCCACCGCCTCCCGCACGCAGTCCTCCACGAAGCGCGGGCGGCGGTGAGCCTTCTCCACGACCTCGACCTCGTCGGAGCGCTTCATCAGCTCGTAGATCTCCGAGGACATCGACCCCTCCACGATTCCCAGCAGCGTCTTCGCGTCGATCTCTGCCTCGCAGTCCTCCAGACACCCGATCTGCAGGGTCCCGAGGCCCCGCTGGTTGTGGGTCGCGACGGGAACCTGGGCGAGGATCCGCTCGATCTGCTCCGCCGTGAACCCCTCCTCCCCTTCGGCCAGCCGCTCCCGCGCACGGGCTGCGACGAGCTCCTGGGCGCATGGGCACGCCGTGATGCCCGTCGCCGACACCCCCACCACGTGGCGCGTGCGACCACTCTCCAGCGCCACGGCACGGCCGTGAAGTGTGTAGATCTCCTGCGTGGAGACCCCGGAGGCGGGCGCGGGCTTGTGCTCGGGGTAACGCGCCTCCACCGTCACCTCCGCGCGACCCGCCCCCTGGCGGTCGCGCACCAGCTCCGCGATGTTCCGCGCGAGCGTCTCCGCGCGGAACGGGGACTCCGTGAGCACCACCTCCCCGATCGCCTCGTTGACGACCTCCTCGAAGCGCGACATGTGCGCCCCCTTCTGGTCGTGGCTGAGGTCCACGAAGCACTCCAGGCGTGCGAAGAACAGCTCGTCGCGGATGCGCACCACCTTCTCCACCCCTGTGACTCCCACCCGCGAGAGGCCCACCCGGACCGCCGGCACACGGGCCTGCACGTCGTCCGCGGCTCCTTGGGTGAGCGAGTTCAGTGTCACGTGCTGGTTGGTCGGTCTGGCCCGCCTGCTCCGTCGGGCCACCAGCCTAACACCGGGCCACCCGCCTAGGGCCCTTTTGCGGTCCCGCGAAATGCTCCTCCCGCGAGAACCCGCGCACAGGGGCCTTGATATCTGGTATCAATCCGCGCACCAACGTCGAAGCCGCAACGCACGAAAGCCGCAACGTAGGGGGGCGTGCCGGGTTGAGGTAGCAGGAGGACGCTCAGCCAGGAGAGGAGCAGGCAGTTGGTGGCACCGATCACCGAGGAGACCGCGTAGGAGGCGCGGAGCACACAGGTAGGGGAGGTCGCGGCGGGCGCGCTCACCGCGACGGGGAAGCCGTTTGGATCCTGGGGGTCCACGTTGAGCGAGAAGGTCGCAGAGGTCGCAGGGCTTGATGACACGGGTCTCGCAGGGATGCCCGAGTCGGCCGTCGCAGAGGTCGCGCTGGTGGAGCTCGATGAGCTCCGCGCGCTGATCGCGGAGGGTCACGAACGGGGGTTCATGACCTCCGAGACGATCGGCGCCGCGCTCGATGAACTGCACTCCGCCGAGCTCGACCTCGAGGGGGCCGACTCCTCCGTTGACTCCCTGCGCCTCTACCTGCGCTCGATCGGGCGTGTGCCGCTGCTCAGCGCGGCCGAGGAGGTCTGCCTGGCCAAGCGCATCGAGCGCGGGGACGTCACCGCCAAGCAGCACATGGTGGAGGCCAACCTGCGCCTGGTGGTGTCGATCGCCAAGGGCTACATGGGTCGCGGCCTCACGTTCCTCGACCTCATCCAGGAGGGCTCCCTAGGGCTGATCCGGGCGGTGGAGAAGTTCGACTACCGCCGCGGCTTCAAGTTCTCCACGTACGCCACCTGGTGGATCCGCCAGTCCGTGACACGCGCGATCGCGGACAAGGGGCGCACAATCCGCATCCCCGTGCACATGGCGGAAAAGCTCAACAAGGTGCTCCACACCGAGCGCCTGCTGATCCAGCAACTGGGGCGCGACCCCACACCCGCGGAGATCGCCGCGGAGCTCGAGTACCCGATCGGCGAAGTGCGCGAGATCCTGCGCATGGCCCAACAGCCGATCTCCCTGGAGAAGCCAGTGGGCGACGAGGACGACTCCGCGCTGGCCGACTTCGTCGAGGACCTCGCCGCGGAGTCCCCGTTCGAGACGGCCTCGGAGTCGCTGCGCCGCGAGAGCGTCGTGCGCGTGCTCGCCGTCCTGCCCCGTCGCGAGCGGGAGGTGCTCGAGATGCGCTACGGCATCACGGGGGGGCGCTCGCGCACGCTGGAGGAGGTGGGACGCGCCTTCAACATCACCCGCGAGCGCGTCCGCCAGATCGAGAACCGCACGCTCAAGAAGCTGCAGACCCTTCCCGAGGCCCAGCTGCTGCGCGAGGCGTCTTAGGTCTTCGCTTTCCGTCCTGCGCCGAACGTATGTTTGGGGCATGCACGGCACGCCAGCCAAGAACCACGGGCCTTGCGGTGGGCCGCTGGCGTCCTGCGCCCCAAGGCGACCGCTATCATCGCCGTCCCCCGCGGTGGGGTTCCCGAGCGGTCAAAGGGGAGGCGCTGTAAACGCCTTGGCTCTGCCTTCGCAGGTTCGAATCCTGCCCCCACCACTTTTCTCAACGCGCGCTGAGCCCGCCGTCGGAGGCTCCGCCCAGACGGCGCCTCAGTACACCCCGGCTCACCGGTTCCGCGGTCGCGCCGATGGCCCATTTCCCGCCAACTTCGACTGCGAGCCGAAGGTTCTCGGGGCCGCGGACCGAAAATGCTCCCATGCCCGGTGAGCGCCCCAACCCGCGACAGGAGGAGGGCACCCAGTGCGTGGTCGTCCTGCAGGTGCTGCGCAGCGACCACGAGCTGCCCTGGTCGCGCGTGGAGCTCGAGCGCGAGCTCCACGACGTGGACCCCGACGCGATCGGGGTTGCCCTCGAGCGTCTCGAGGAACAGGGCGTCGTGCTCCGCGAGGGCGAGCAGCTCTGGGCCTCTCCGTGTGCCCGGCACCTGGACGCCCTCGGGTTCATCTGCATCTGAGCCGTGCGGGCGCGGCGCTACCTGCGGGGGGCCCTGCGTTTGGAGCCGGGCGGGGGCTTGCGCTCCCTCGGGATCGGGAGCCCCTGCGCGAGGCGGCCGAGCGAGACCTCGAAGGTCTCAGCAAGGACCATCAGGATCGACAACTTGGGCTCGCGCTCGCCGCGCTCCAGGTTGCCGATGTACGTGGGGTGCAGGTTCGCTTTGAAGGCGACGTCCTCTTGGGTGAGGTCCCCTCGCAGCTTGCGGAGGCCCGCACCGAACTGCTGCAGGATCCGATCTCGCTCGGCATCGAAGCGGGCTTGCTGGGTCTCGTCGGTACCCACGAGCCGGCACTCTCGCCGCTCTCTGTCTGCAAATCCACAGACAAAGGGCTGCACCGCCAAGGCGAGGCCCCCACGCCACCGCGAGGCGCCCTCCCCCGAGGTCAGTCTTCCGGCGCGGCGACCGACCCTTTCAGCCGCTGCGCGAGCGTCTGCGCGTTGGGAGTGCTCACGACCACGCGCCGCAGCGCGCCCTTGTTGCGCACCGCAAAGGAGAGCGCGGGCACGCCGCGGCGCACCAGCCACGCTTCGTCTAGGCGGATCGTGCGCGCCACGTAGTAGACCCACGGCAGGCGCAGCCCGGCTTTCAGGCCGGTCCCCAGCACGTCCCGCATCGGCTCCTCCAGCACCCGCACGTCGCTCACGTCGGTGCGCGGGACCGTGATGTCTCCGAGCAGGCCCACCACCTTCTCCCAGCGGGCGAGCACCACTTCGACGGCCTCCTCAGACACCTGCACGCGCACGCTCGCAGGGTACACGCCCCTGTACAGGCCCTGGGGGGCCCGCTGGTGGGAGCCAGCACCTTGGGGCCTGGCGGGTGGGGCCTACCGGTGACCGCCGGTACCCCTGGAACCCGCCGCGCACGCCGCGTGCGTGGCCGAGCGGGCCCGTCGCTCGTAGACGGCAGCGGTCCGGCTTGTGTTTAGACCTCAGTAATGTTTATAATTTGGGACTGCTCCTGAAGGGAGCCTCGTCAGGCGGAATTTGAGTTGTAGACACACGTCTGTAGACCTCTCGTCTGCGACCCGCGAGAGTTAGCGCATGTCCAGAATGTCCATTGAGCTCATCCGCACCCAATTCGCGCACAACCTGCGCACCCACCGAGAGCGGTCTGGCCTCTCCCAGGAGGCCCTCGCAGAAGCGTGCAACCTGCACCGCACCGAGATCAGTCTCCTAGAGCGGTGCAAGCGCTCACCCCGCCTGGAGACGCTCGTGATCCTTGCCCAGGGTCTGGGACTCTCCTCGCCCGCTGAACTGCTCAAGGGCATCCACTGAGGGGAAGCCGACGCGGGGACTCGAACCCCGGACCCCAACCTTGAAGCATGGGGGGAGCAGGCTCCCCCCATGAACCCCCCACCGACGAGACCCGAGCGCGGGTAAGAGCCGACGCAGGGACTCGAACCCCGGAGACGCCGCCTTACCATCGAAGCGCCCGGGAGGAGCCGAATCGCTAGGCATAGCGCCATTTTCGGCTCCTTCGTTGGGGTTCCGCCGCCTCCAGTCCTCGGACAATCGCGGACAATGACTACACGATCGTGCTGGCGAGCTTGCGGTACGAAGGGTGGGCTCGCGGAGGCCGCTGGACGGCGGTAGGATGGCGTGGATCACGCCGACGTAACTCAGCTGGTGCGCCGCCATGGTAAGGCGGAGGTCTCGGGTTCGACCCCCGACGTCGGCTCTCCTCTCGGTGGGTCAGCGGGAGCCGGCACGTCTCCACGCGGCCCGCAACGTAGACCGTCGGCAACGGGAAGAGCTATGCGCCCCGAGCGCACGGCGGCTGGCCGGGGACGCTCGTGCCAACCGAGCTTCGTGCGACAGACCTCGGCCGCTATCGACCAGGCGGTCCGGTCGTCCACCACCCAACTCTGGGTTCGGGCCAGAAAAGCCCGGCGTCCACGGGATGGACGCCCTGGACGCGGTGGCCGAGACCACAAATCTGCTGAAGCAGTCACCTCGGCCGCCCGCAGCTGCCTGCGCGACCTTCGAGCACACCGACCGGGGCCAGCACACACCTGGTCATCGCCTCCAAGGAACTGGGCGCGTTCAATCGTCGCTCTCCCTTGGGACGAGGACCCAGTCTGACGTGCGGCGAGTTCTTCCGCTTCGCCGGGCAAGCGAGCGCATGCGAGGCGTGCGGTAGCTGAAGCTTTGGTTGGTGCGGAAAAATCGTAGGTCCGCCACCCCTGAGCGAGTCTGCGGCTGGGCACTGCGTCGAGTGAGAACATGGCTACTGTGCAGGAGACTCCGGCGACTCCCCGAGGAGGCCTTGCCGCGCGGCCCTCGTGGCTGCGGCGCGTCGCTGCGGTCGTGGCGCTCGTCGCGCCGATCGCAATGGCCGTGGTGGCCGCGGTCGCGCTGGTGGGTGACGTCGCCATCGCCGTGCTGGCGGTCGTGCTCGTGCTGGTCGCGAACGCCGCCATCTGGTTCGCCTTGACCGAGCGCGGCGCGCGGCGCGCTGTCAGCGCGGTGGTCGCGGTGCTCGCCGGAGCCGGCCTGGTCGTGATGCTGGCGACTCATTGGCAAGGGGTGCTAGTGCTGGTCGCGCTGTTGTTCCTGCTCGGGTTGTTCGGGTTGACCGCGCGCTACGCACTGGGACGGGCCGGGGAGGTGGCGGTCTTGAGGGCGGCCGCCGCCGTCGTGTCCGTGGGCGCCGCGGGCTCGGCTGCGCTGATCATCAACCTGAAGTCGGGCGGGGGGAAGGCCGAGCGCTTCGACCTCGCTACCCAAGCTCGGCGGCGAGGCATCGAGCCGATCGTCCTCGAGCCTGGCGATGATCTGCTCGAGCTCGCCGAGAGCGCTGTCGCGCACGGTGCGCAGGTCATCGGGATGGCCGGAGGCGATGGGTCGCAGGCGCTTGTGGCGACGGTTGCCGCCCGGTGCGACGTCGCCCACGTTTGTATCCCGGCGGGGACGCGCAACCACTTCGCGCTCGATCTCGGCCTCGACCGCGACGACGTCGTCGGCGCGCTGGACGCGTTCACCGATGGCGTTGAGCGGCGCATCGACCTCGCGCGAGTGAACGACCACGTGTTCGTCAACAACGCGTCGCTCGGCGTTTACGCGAAGGTCGTCCAATCCGAGGTCTACCGCAACGCCAAGCTTGAGACATGGACGCGCATGCTCCCCGACCTGCTCGGCCGCGACGCCGAACCGATCGACCTCGAGTTCACGACGGCGAACGGAAGCAGCTGCGACGACGCCGCGCTCGTGCTCGTGTCGAACAACCCGTACGAGTTGACGCACCTCGCCGGCGCCGGCACACGCGAGCGGATCGACTCCGGCATGCTCGGCATCGTGGCCGCCCGGGTGCGGGGCGCGGAGGTGGCCAGGCTCGTCGCGCTCGAGCTCGTCGGCCAGGCGGGGCGCTTCCCGGGCCTGCTGTCGTGGTCGGCGCGGAAGTTCGAGGTCCGCTCGGGCGGCCCAGTGGAGGTCGGCCTCGACGGCGAGGCGCTTGTACTCGACCCGCCGTTGCGCTTTGAGTCGCTGCCCGGGGCGCTGCGCGTGCGGCTGCCCCGCGGTGCCGGCCTGGCGCCGGGGACCCGCGCGGTGGCACTCACAACGGCCAACCTGGGCACGCTGGTGCGGGTGGCCGCCGGCCGGTGAGGAGCACCGCCACACGATTGGTACTCGGCTTCGTTGCCTTTGTGCTCGTAGGTTGGGCAGTCGGGGAGCTATGGCTGTCGATCGTTGGGTCGGCCGACCTAGATGAGGTACGCGACGTCGCCGCTCAGCGCTCGGCGGCCCTGACCGACGTGTCTAAAGTGGTCACGTGGGCTGGCAGCGCGTTCGTCTTGGTGCCGCTCGCTCTGATCTGCTGCGTTGCGCTCGGCTGGGCGGGCCTGCGCCGAGAGGCACTCATCGTCGCGCTCAGCCTCGGCGGTGCGATCCTGCTCTCAGACTCGGTCAAGCTCCTCGTGTCCCGTTCGCGCCCGCCCGTCGCGCACCTGCAGGCTGTGGCCGGTACGAGCTTCCCATCGGGCCATGCGACGCAGGCGAGCGCATTCTGGCTCTCGCTGGTCTTGGTGCTGCGAGCGGCGGGGGCGCCACCGCCGCTGATCTGTGTGGCGGCCGCGCTCGCGCTCATGCTCGTCCTCGGGGTGGCCGCGTCGCGCGTCTATTTGGGCGTCCACTACCCGGGGGACATCGTCGCCGGCGTGCTCCTCGGCACGGGTTGGGCGACGCTCGTGGTGCGCTGTATGCGGGAGGCTACGGTTCAGTGATGATGCGGGGTCACGTGCGGTACCTAGACCGCCGGCTGATGAGGCGCTCGTTCCGGGGGCGCTCACCAGCGCTGGACCGCTCTCTCGTCGCGCTCACGCGGGCGGCGAACTACTCCCGGCTGTGGTTTCTCCTCGCGGGCGCGCTCACGGTGTCCGGGAGTCGGCAAGGGCGAGAGGCCGCCGGGCGGGGCCTCATCGCGATCGCGATCGCGGCGGCTGTCGCGAACGGCCCGGCCAAGCTGCTCGTGCGCCGGCGGCGTCCGTTCTCGAGCTCGCGGCCAGCGCTCATCCGGATGCCGCGGTCGACGTCGTTTCCATCGGGTCACAGCGCCGCGGCGTTCGCGTTCGTCACCGGCGCCTGCGCCGAGCTGCCGGTGCTCGCGCCGGTGCTCGTTCCGTTGGCAGGCGCCGTTGCTTACTCCCGCGTTTACACTGGCGTTCACTACCCAAGCGACGTCGCGGCCGGCGTAGGGATCGGGATCGGCTCCGGCGTACTCGCCGCACGTTTGCCGTCGCGGGCGCTCACGACTCGCGCATGTCGGGCGATTCCAGCCACGCGAGACCGTTGGCCGCGTCGACAGCGAGCAAAGCACCTGGCTCGACTAGACGACCACCGCACGTCCATCACCGACATGGGACAGACCGCCAGTCACGAGTGATTTGCTCCTCGTTGGGAAGCGACAGCGCGCTCGACGCCGCCCGTCAGGCCCGCAAGGGACAACGGGCAGCAGCCAAGCCGACGTCCCGACGCTGCGCTCGATCTCCACGCGAAGCACTGCCCGTTTCGTGGCCAGCTGCGCCGAGGCCCGCGGCGACTGGGGCTCCGGCGCAGATGCTCGCCCGCAGCTCTCGGGCGGCCGGCGATGACGGACTGATCTCCGAGCGCTGGCAGATCGAAGCAGGGCTTGCCCGAGTGGCCGCCGCGACGGATAGGCTCGAAGAGGCCGAGGGCCACAACCAGCGCGCACGCGAGCTGATCGCCACGATGGCCGCATCGGTCGCAGACGAGGAGATCGGCACGCGATTTCGCGAGCGCGCATATTCAGAGATGGGCCGTCAAGGATCGACGCTACTCGAATAGCGGCAGCCGCCAATCGACCTCGAAGCCGAGGAGCGGCGTACAGCTCGACGTCGGCGCCCTCTGCGTGGAGCGCCAGTGCCGCGGCGCGCACGGCGGTATGGTCGGGATGGTGATCGCCCAGACCGGCCGGCGCGTATATCCGGGCGCCCGCGACGAGCACTCTGCGCAGCGCCTGCACGATCTCTCCCGGCGCCTGGTGGGACTGACGGTACTGGCCGTCCAAGAACGGCAGGTTGACAGCCGTGCGGCCGGCCAGTGCGAGCGCCTGGCGATCCTCCTCGATACGCGCGCGAACTGCCGCGGCCGAGTCGCTCGCGCCCGCGAGCCGGTCCCACCAGCCGAGCGCTCCGGCCGCGGGCTCGCCCGCAAAGACGTTCACGACGAGCACCTCGCCGGCGCCTACCAGCACATGCCAGCACGACAGCACCGCGTCGTCGAAGTGGGGCGAGAGGACCACCGTGTCTGGGCTCATTGTTGGCCACTATCGCGCGCGTGCGTGTAGCCGTCGTAAAGCCGTCGCGAAAGCTTGTGAGCCGGCGGAGTATTTTGTCGTGCGGGAGACTCCAGGACGAAAGGCGCATGGATGGGCGATGACGTGTTGGGCATCAGCCTGCTCGGGGCTTTCTCGATCACCGTGGGCGGCCATGTCATCCCCGACGACGCATGGCGGCTGCGCAAGGCGAAGACCCTGATCAAGCTGCTCGCGCTTGCGCCCGAACGTCGCCTGCACGCGGACCGGGCGACCGAGCTGCTCTGGGCGGGGCGCGAGGAGGCCTCCGCCCGGAACAATCTGCACCAGGCGATCTTTGCGGCGCGGCGGGCGCTCGACTCGGCCGGGCTCGAGGGGCGCGACCGCCTGCAGCTGCACGAGGACGTGATCGCCCTCTGCCCCGACGATCCCGTGCGGATCGACGTACTCGCCTTCGGGGAGGCCGCCGCCACAGCGCGGGTGCAACGCGACCCCGCCGCTTACCGGGACGCCCTCGATTCCTACGACAGCGAACTGCTGCCCGAGGACCGCTACGAGGAGTGGACAGCGTCGCGGCGCGACGCCGTCCACGAGCTTCGCCTCGCTCTGGGGATCGAGCTGGCCGAGCTCGAGGCGCCGGACGACCCCGCCGCGGCGATCGACCGCCTGCGATCGGTGTTGGTCGACGCGCCGCTCCACGAGCCCGCCCATCGGGCACTGATGCGCCTCTACGTGGGCGGCGGGCGGCGGCAGGAGGCGCTGGCCCAGTTCCAGGAGCTAAAGCTCGGTCTGCGGCGCGAGTTCGAGGACGAGCCCGACGACGAGACCCGCCGCCTCTACCGGGAGATACTCACGCGTGGCGCGGGGGAGGTGGAGCCAGCCCCACCCACGGCGGCCACCGTGCGATCGCCGGCCGAGGGCCCGAACAACCTCCCGCGGCAGCTGACCAGCTTCATCGGCCGCGAGCGCGAGCTGGCCGAGGCCGCCGCGCTCCTACGCAACTCGCGGCTGTTGACGCTGACCGGGGCGGGTGGCTGCGGCAAGACGAGGCTCGCTCTGGAGCTGGCCGGGCAGCGGTTCGGCGATTTCTCCGACGGTGTCTGGCCGGTGGAGCTGGCGGCGCTCGGGGAGCCCGAGTTGATCGGGCCGGCGATCGCCCAGGCCCTGGACACGCGGCTTGCCTCTGACCGCGCCCCGGAGGTCGCGATCGCCGGGCACATTGGCGATCGCCAACAGCTGCTTCTGCTCGACAACTGCGAGCACCTGGTGGAGCCGATCGCACATCTCGTCGAGGCGCTGCTGCGGCACTGCCCCCGCCTCACCGTGCTAGCGACCAGCCGCGAGCCGCTCCGCGTTCCCGGCGAGGTGACCTGGCGGGTTCCGTCTCTGTCCCTCCCGGAGCTGGTCGGTCACTCCCCCTCGGAGGGATCGCTGGAGGCGGAGTCGGTGCAGCTATTCACAGTTCGAGCAGGCCAGGCCGCCCCCGGCTTCGAGCTGGACGACGAGAACGCGATCGCGATCTCGACCCTCTGCCACCGGCTCGACGGGATGCCGCTGGCAATCGAGCTCGCCGCGGCCCGGGTCGGCGTCCTCACCCCAGCTCAGATCGTCGAGCGCCTCGACGACTCCCTCGACCTGCTCTCCGGGGGAAGCCGCACTGCGATGACCCGGCAGCAGACGCTGCGGGCGACGCTCGCCTGGAGCTTCGACCTGCTCGATGCCGACGAGCAGATCCTCGTGCGGCGCCTCGCGGTGTTCGCTGGGGGCTTCGGCCTGGAGGCGGCCGAGGACATCTGCGCGGAGGATCCGCTGCAGCGCCACGAGGCGGTCGCTCTCCTCGGCCGCCTGATCGACAAGTCGCTCGTTCACGTCGAGGAGGGCCCCGGCGATCGCCGCTACCGCTTGCTGGAGATCGTGCGGCAGTACGCCGCGGAGCGGCTCGAGGGGGCTGGCGAGCGGGAGGCATTCGAGCGCCGCCATCGCGATTGGTACATCGAGCTCGCCGAGAGCGACCCGACGCCCGACGGCGACCTCCCGGCGAGGGACCGGCTCCGGCGGCTGGATCTGGAGCGCGACAACCTCCGCGCCGCTCTCGCCTCGGCGCTGGTCGCCGATCCCCAGGCGGCGGTGCGTCTTGCCGTCGCCCTCTGGCGCTTCTGGCTGATGCGCGGCTACCTCGCCGAGGGATACCGCTGGCTCACCGCCGCCCTGGCCGCGGCGCCCGAGTCGACGGCGGTGCGCGCCCGCGCCCTGCTCGCCGCCTGCGTGATCGGGCTGCGCCGCGGCGTCCCCGTGCATATCCACGAGTTCGCGGCCGAGAGCGTCGCGATCTTCCGCAAGCTAGAGGACCGGGCCGGGTTGTTCGACGCGGTCGAGATCTCAGCGGCCTACCGGGCGATCGTCAGTCCCGCGCAGGACGTCGAGCTACTCGTGCGCGAACACGAGGCGCTCCTCGCTGAGGACCTGCCAGCCGCCCGGCCGCCGATGTGGGCGGCGCATACGCGCGGCATCGCCGCGTGGTTCCGACGCGAATACGGCCCCGCACGGGAGCAGCTGGAAGCCGCGCTGGGGCACGCCGGCGCTCTCAGCGCCGAGCCGCGCCCGGCGCTCTGGCCGCTCAGCTACGGGATGATCTCGGTCGAGCCCGAGACCGGCTACCCGCTCTTCCTGCATGAGGACACCGGGCTCGTTGCCCGCCGCGTCGGCGGCGCCGCGGCCGCCGCCCACATCCTCGTCAACCTCGCCGCGGTGGATCGCGCCGAGGCCGATTTCGCCCACGCGGAAGAGCTGATCGAGGAGAGCCTCGCCCGCTTTGAGCAACTCGGCGACCAGCAGGGCGAGGCCTTCGCGCTCAACGCCTTCGGCAACCTGGCCCGCTCCGGCGGCGACTTCGAACGGGGCCGGGCGCTGCTCGAGCGCAGCCTCGCCCTGCGGCAGGAGATCGGCGACCGCCGCGGCGCCGGGATCACCCTCGGCTGCCTGGCGATGCTCCAGGCCCGCTCCGGCGACGCGGACGGCGCCCGCATCTCGGCCGGGCAGAGCCGGACCTGGTTCGCCGAAAACGACGACCTGATCGGTCTCGGCGCCGCGGAGCTGAGCCTGACGAACGTGGCGCTCTGCGCCGGCGATCGCGCCGATGCCCGGACTCACCTCGAGGCCGCCGCCTCGGTCTTCGGAGGGATCGAGACGACCCACCAGGAGGGGTGGGCGCTGGCGGTGCTGGCGGCAATCTGCGCGGAGGACGGCGAGGCGGCGACGGGGCGCCGCTGGCTGGACCGGGCGAGCCGGCACTTCGAGCTGCTCGGCGCTGGCGCCGGCATCGCCTACTGCCGGGAACTGAAGGCTAAGACATTGCAAAGTGGGCGCTAAGAGGCGGCCCGTAGCCTGGCTAAGCGTCGTCGAAACGCGACGTCAAATAACTCAAACCGAGAAGGAGGCCGGGATGGCTACGCAAGGGGTGCTTGGAGCGGCAACGCTGAAGGAGTTCGAGGACGGGCTGCACGGAGAGCTGATCCGGCCCGGCGACGGCGCCTACGACGAGGCTCGTTCGATCTGGAACGGTGCGCACGACGCTCGCCCGGCGGTGATCGCCCGCTGCGCCGATGCCTCCGACGTGCGCCACGCAATCGGCTTCGCGCGTAGCGAGGGGCTCGACGTCGCCGTGCGCGGCGGCAGCCACAGCATTCCCGGCTTCTCGACTTGCGACGACGGCATCGTCATCGACCTCTCGCCGATGAAGGGCATCACGGTGGATGTGAGCGCCCGCACCGCCACCGCCGAGGGCGGCCTCACCTGGGGGGAGCTCGATGCCGCCACCCAGGAGCACGGTCTCGCCACCACCGGGGGCCTGATCTCGACCACCGGCGTCGCCGGCTTCACGCTGGGCGGCGGGATCGGCTGGCTGATGCGCAAGTACGGCCTGGCCTGCGACAACCTGCGTTCGGCCGAGGTGGTCACCGCCGACGGCCAGATCCTCACCGCGAGCGCGACGGAGAACCCCGACCTCTTCTGGGGCCTGCGCGGGGGAGGCGGCAATTTCGGCGTCGTCACCTCCTTCGAGCTCGATCTGCACCCGGTCGGCCCGACCGTGGCCGCCGGCCCGGTCTTCTATCCGGGCGACCGCGCCGAGGAGTTGATGCGCTTCTACCGCGATTTCGCGCGTGACGTGCCGGATGAGCTGAGCACCCTCGTCAATCTGATCACTGGGCCCCCCGCCCCGTTCCTGCCCGAGGATTGGCACGGCAAGAAGCTGGTAGCCGTGGTCGGCTGCTATTCCGGCGACCCCGACGTGGGGATGAAGGTTCTGCAGCCGATCCGCGACCTGGGCGACCCTGTCGCCGACCTGGTCGGCCCGATGCCCTACGTGCAGATGCAGAGCCTGCTCGACGGGCTCTGGCCGAAGGGCACGAAGGCCTACATGAAGGCGGGCTACTTCCGCGAGCTCGACGACCACGCGATCGAGACGATGGCCCGCTTCCATCAGAACGCGACCTCCCCGTCCTCGGAGATCCACATCCAGCACTTCGGCGGCGCGATCGCCCGTGTCGGCGAGGACGAGACCGCCCACCGCGAGCGCCAGGCGCCCTTCGTGCTCAACGCGATCGCCACCACCCACGAGCCAGGCGGGCTGGAGACCCACATCGACTGGGCGCAGCGTTTCTATGCCGAGATCGAGCCGTCGCTGACCGGCGGCGCCTACATCAACTTCCTCTCCTCCGAGGGCGAGGATCGGGTGCAGGCGGCCTACGGGACCGAGAAGTTCGCCCGGCTTCGCGCTCTCAAGGACCGCTACGACCCGACCAACCTGTTCCATCTGAACCAGAACATCCCCCCATCGTGAGGCGGGATGTTCTGGTCAGCGACCCCTTGGGTCGCTGACCGTCACGACTCGCCGGCGCCCCCTCCCGGCACTACCGGGTTGCTGGGGATCGCGGCGTGTCGTTGAGTGGCACGAAGCGCTTGAGCTTGCCGGTATCGAGCCGTGGGAGTTGCTCGACGATCTCGGTTGTGACTGCCGGGCGAGGGCATCCGAGCCGCTCCAGAGCGGCTTGGAGGTCCCGCTCGATGCGGGTGGCGTCCACGGGCTCGCGTGCGCGTAGGAGTATCTCGGCGCCGGCCGGGGTCTGGCGGACCTGGTACTCGGTGATGGCCGCCTCGCGTGCGAGGACCGACTTGAACACATATGGCTGGACGGCGAGCTCGTCCGCGTACACGAACACGTCGTCGCAGCGTCCCTGGATGTCGGCGATGCGCCGGTGCGCCGAGCCGCACGCGCACGGATCGTCGAGCAGCGTGACTTCGTCGGTGATCTCGTAGCGGATCAGCGGCAGCAGCGGATTGATGAGGTTGGTGAGGTACACCTTGGCCGAAGGCGTGCCGGGCGGCACAGGTTCGCCGCTGGAGTCGACCGGCTCGACGATCACGAGGTCGTCGGAGAGGTGCATGCCGCTGTCCTGGAAGCAGCCAAGGGCCGTAGTGCCGCCCTCCGATGTCCCCCAGACGTTCGCGATCGGCGCGCCCCACGTCTGTTGTGCGGCGCGACGAATCTCCGGTAGCAGCGGCTCAGCCGTCGTGGCGATGCGCTGTGGCTGGATCCTCAGCCTGCCTGCCTGCGCCTCCGCCGCAAGGGTGGCCAGCATCGAAGAGTAGGTGGCGAGGCTGTCGCCGTCCACGCGATTGAGCCCCTCGACGATCTCCTCCAACGGCAGGCTGACCGGGAACCTGTGCATCTGCAGGGCTTCGGTCGCAAATGTCTGCGCAAGCGCGCTGGTGAAGTGGGTGGCGTTATCGGCGGCCACGAGCATCATCACAGGCGGACGCGACGACAGGGCCGGATCGCTCATGCGGTCCTTGAGCTGGCGTCGTAGAAGGGCCAGCCGGGCTGTCGCCCAGGCCTCCCACCCCCACACGAAAGCGCCCCGCACGCCACTCGATCCTCCCGAGGCCACCGCGTGCAGTTCGTCGAGGAAGTAGGCGTCTGAGCTCAGTCCCGCGATGTGCGCGTTGACACGCTCGAGCGTCACACGTGGATCGGTGACGATCGCGTCGAAGTGCGCCATCAGGTCGGCCTTACTCATCACCGGCAGCTCGCGCAACCCGTCCTCGTCGACCTTTTGCGGATCGACCCCCTGCAGGCGGTGGCGATGCCAGGCAGAGCGCGCCTTCGCAACCGCGATCAGCTCCCGCAGGCGTGCCGTGCGCTCCGCTCGAAGCCGCTCAGCGGACCACGTCAGGCGGTCGAGGTGTTCCCCGACTCGACCCAGCATGTGCTCGATGTGGCGCTGGCGTGTCGTCTCGTAGCTCGCCATCGGAACCCGCAACCCTACGAGCACCGGCTCCGCTGGTCAAGGCGCTCTACCCTGCCGCCGGCGATCCGACGAGAGGACACGTGGAGTCGGTCATGGATCTGGCGACTGACGTCGCGTTCAGAGCGCATCCATTCGATGTTCGAGGTGGGCAACTGCTGCCGCGATGCCGTCTTCGTCGCCCATGCGCCGGGCGACCTCGCGAGCGCAGGCGGCGACCTCGCTGTCGAGTATTGCTCGTAGTCCACTGGTCAAGCGCTGGGTGTTGAGCCTGGCGAACGGGACCGTCACGCCGACGCCAAGGTGCCGGCACTGTGCTCCCCAAAAGGGCTGGTCGCCGAACACCGAGCAGATCAACGTCGGGGTCCCAGCGGCGAGGCTGGCGTGGGTCGTCCCCGCTCCGCCGTGGTGGACCGCTCCCGCACACCGGGGCAGCAGGCTCTGGTGATCGACTTCGTCGATCACGAACAGCGTCTTGTCACCGACTACGTCCAGCCCACTCCACCCCGCTGCGAGAATCCCGCGCACACCGAGATTCTCCAGAGTGGCCCTGATAGTGCGCAGCTGGCGCGGCCCGTCGAGGACCGGGGTACTGCCGAAACCAAGGAACACCGGCGGCCGGCCGGCCTGAAGCCAGTCATCGAGCTCGCTCGGTACACCCCGCTCCCCGAACCGCGCCCGCAAATCTGGCCAGGGCGCGAGGAAGCCAACGGGGTGCGCGCTGCTTGGCCAGTCCCTGGGGGTAGGGAACACGGTCTGACTGTAAGCGAGCAGACACAACGTTTCGCCGCGCGCAATGGTCCGTATCACCGACCGAGATGCCGGTGGGACCCCCAGCTCCCGCCGCAGCGTCGAAACATCATCGCGCGACATCCGCCAGACCATCTCCAACACCAGCTGATGAGATACATAGTTAAGTGGTCCGAGCTGCCGCCACCGCCCGCGCTGCGTGACGCCCACCGAGGGGAAACTGCGAGACGGAAGGAAGGGAGTCAGGTGCAGCGGCACGTGCGCGACCCCGCGGGCCGCGGCGATCGTCGCACAGTGATCCGCGAGCAGCACGTGGCTCACGATCAGGTCCACCGACTCAGTCTCCGATACCAGCGTCCGACGCAGCTCCGGCGCGCGAGCCTTCATCTCGCTTGCCAGCCACCTCGTGAAAGTGGTGATCCGTCCGGACGCGAGCATCCGCTGAGCCGGCTCTGCCAGCTTCATTGCGTGCACGTCTATCGGCAGCGCTCGGAACGGCACGTCCGCCAGCCGAGCCATCTCCTCCCCGTTACGAGGAGCAATGACCCGCACCTCGTGACCACGGTCAGCCAGAGCCCGTGCGAGACACACGTACGGCTGCACATCACCTCGCGAGCCCAAACTGACCAACGCCACCCTCACGAGCGCATCCCACACCCGCAACTCACCGCATTGCCGCCAGACCGACCGGGCACGGCCCGCACAATAGTCGCTCGCGCCGTCTCAGATGGGAGGGCGCAAGGTATAGACATCATCGGCCCGGACCCGCGGCACGCTCAAGCGGTCCGTGACGCGAACGGGATCCAATCGTGAGTCGACCATGGCTGCAGTTCTCGTACGCGGTCTGCGCCCACCACGGCCTCCGTCCAACCCGGTCCGGCTCAAACCCTTGTCGAGTACACCGCCGGTAGCCTTCGCGAACTGCTGTGAAAGTCGGCGTTGAGCGCTCAGCAGCAGCCGACATCATCGCCGGGGCACAGAGCACGCAATGATTGACCCAGCGGACGAAGTGCCGGCCCGCGCTGATCTCGGAGGTTTCCTACGGTGAGAAGCTGCGGGCCATCGTTCGACTGGCAGCGCCAGACTCGCAGCGGAGCTCGACGAGTGGCAAGCTCCACTCACGTGAACCGTCAGATTCGATATAAATGGACAAGTGTCCGCCGACCGCACTCGAGCGTGGGCCTACAGCGCGTTCCGCGGCAACGCCCCGAACCTCGACACGATCGGACCCGACGACAGGTTCGATTTCGTCTCCGCATACAAACATCCGGAGGACCTCAGCGGATACGGCAACGGCCGGGGCAAGCAGGTCTGCATCGTCGGCGGTGGGATCGCCGGCCTCGCTGCAGCCTACGAGCTCGTAGGTCTGGGAAACAAGGTGATAGCTGCTCGAGGCGTCGAGCCGATTCGGTGGACGCATCCTTACGCACTACTTCGCCGATGGCACCTATGGCGAGCTAGGCGCGATGCGGGTTCCAGGGGACCACGGCTGCGTCTGGCACTACGTTGACAGGTTCGGCCTCCAGAGGCGTCTCTTTTCCCCGGGGGACAACTCAGGCTGGTGTTTGTTTCGCGACGCGCCCAGAATGCGGCGCTGGGAATGGGATACCTCCTGGAGTGCCCACTACGATGGTCCCGCGGGCACCACACCACGGCCAAGCTTGCATCAGATGTTGGTGACGTTGGGGACCGGCGCCACGGGGAAATTGACGACGCGCGACCTGTGGGAATCGCTGAGCAACGAACTCGGCAGCGCGCGCCTTCACCAGGTCGAGGCGACAGCGCTCGGCCAGTACGTGCGCGGACTACCGGGGACCGAAGGGCCACTCATGACCGACGAGGAGTGGGAGTTCGTTGGTCGCACCGCGCACCATATCTGGATGGAGCGCTGCTCGCTCCTGCACTGGATACGCGAGGCCAAGATTCTCGACCCTGGCGACAAATACGAGATCGTCGGCGGCATGGACCGCTTGACCCGCGAGTTCGTTGCGGAGATCCGCCGGCTCCAGCCCGATGCGCTTTCCCTCGCCTCGGAGGTGCTCGCGATCGACTGCGACGAGGACGGGACGGCCGTGACCTGGCGCCAGGCGCGGCAGCAGGAGACGCGGACCGAACGCTTCGACTACGTCATCTGCACCGCGCCAGCGCCAGCGATGGTGCGCATCCGCTTCAAGCCCGAGCTGCCGCCGAAGAAGCGCGAGGCACTCACGAACCTCTCCTACATCAGCGCTGGGAAGACGATCATGCGCTGCAGCCAGCGCCACTGGGAGATCCACGACCAGATCTTCGGCGGCACCAGCGTCACCGACCGTCCCAACCAGCAATGCTGGTACCCGTCCGACAACCGCAAACAACCCGACGAGGCAACGACCCCGCATCTCACGGCGGAGCTCGTCCTCGATTTCATGCGTGATCTGCTGGAGATGGATGTCATCCCGACAGACTCGGAAGCGGAGAAGCAGGAACGCTCGCACGCGCCCGCCGTGTTCCTCGGTGCCTACATGTGGGGCACCAACGGCCAGCGCTTCGCTTCGCTCACGGACGCGGAACGCGACGATCTCATTTGCCGCTCGGTCGCGGAGTTGCATCCCCGGAACGACGAATACCTCGAGGACATAATCCACATCGCTTGGGATGAGCAGACGAACCCGGGCGGTGGCGCGTTCGCGTTCTTCGCGCCCGGGGAGCAGGCGCGGTACCAGGAGGCGCTGTGCGCGCCCCTGCCCTCGACCGACCGTCCGCGCGTCTTCTTCGCCGGCGAGCACGTGGGCATCGTCCACGGCTGGATCCAGAGTTCTATCCAGACCGCACTCTCGGCCGTGATCGATGTTCTCGAGGCGCCTTAAGGCACTCCAACACCGTCCGCTCGCTACACGTTTGCGCGCCGCCGCCGATTGTGCTACATACTGGTATACCAGTATGAATCTAAGAGCCAAGGCATACGAGAAGGTCCGTGATGAGGTGCTCCGGGGACGCCTGAAACAAGGCGAGCGCACATCGGAGCGCGAGATCGCTGAGCAACGGGTGGGCATGTCCCGCACCCCCGTCCGGGAAGCCCTCGCCGTACTTGTCGCCACGGGACTACTCGACCAGGTGCCGCAGGTCGGCGTTGCGGTTCGACGCATCGACGCTGGGCAGGCACTCCGCGCGATTCGTCTTCGAGCAGGCATGGAGCCCGTCATGGTCGACGAGCTCGCCAGCCTAGACACGGATCTATCCGAACTCCGGGACGCGATGTACGCCATGCATAGCGCGTACGAGGGCAACAACGCAGTCGAGTTCATGCTCGCCGACACTCGGATGCACACGACGCTCGCCCGCCTCGGTGGCTTCAACACGTCAGTTACTGGACTCCAAGGACTCCGCGACCAGGTCCACCTCTTTCGTCTCGACTATCCGCAGACGCGTGACGATATGCAAGCGATCCTCGGCGAGCACGAAGAGTTGATGGCCGCAGTGGAAGCGCGAGACACGGAGGCTGCCAAGCGCGCTATCACAGCGCATCTCATAGCAACCCGGGAGCGCATTGGGTCTGCCGAGGCCGGGGCCGCTGCGCCTGACCGCGCGCTCGTACGCTCGCACTGACGCGGAACTACTGCTCAGCGGTCTCCGGCGAACCCGGCTCGGCTCATGTTGTGTTGGTGTCTCGCGGCCCGCTGTTCGTCGGTTTCGTCGCGTCCGCTTCGCCCGATGATCACAGGCACCACCCCACCTGCCACAACATACGATTGCTACCAGTGCGATGGTTGTAATCGTTGCGGCGAGCTGCTACCGTAGACCCCATGGCAACCTCACCGACGATTCCCCGCGCGGATCTGCAGCGAGTGCTCCCGAGCTTCCGCAAGGCCGCCGCGCTCATCGACGTGCATCCTTCGTTCATCACTCGCGCCGTGCGCGATCTCGGGATCACGCCAGTCGAGTGGGGCCGACGCGAGCGCTACCTGCAGATCCCCGACGTGCTGCTGATCGCGACTCACGCCCGGCGCAACGCCGTCGAGGAGGTCGCGGGGGGCCTGGTCGAGCTGGCCGAGCAGCACGCCCCGGAGCTCGCGGGGTGGGTAGCCGCGGAGGCAGAGCAGTTCCTCGCCGCGCTTCCTGCGCCTGAGCCTGCGGAGAGCGACGCCTTCCTCGCGGAGTTGCGCAGCGAGCTGCCCGGTGAGTGGGCCGATCGCGCGGAGGCGATCTACCGCCGCCATCTGGACGATCAGACAGGGTGACGCCGTTCGCGGTATCCCCGGTCGGCCCAGCCGCCGTTGGGCTCGCCGACCCCGGGCGTGAACCCAAACGCGTCGAGCTCCCCGGGCGTGAGGACTACCCCGGAGTCGTCGAGCACGCCGACGCGGCCGTGTGCGATGGTCAACGTGTCGATCGCGGATACGACGAGCGTCAGCAGTAGCGCGGCGGTCACGTACTCCCCGCGGAGTCTGCCCTCGACGTCCTGGCGGACACACGTGGAGGTGATCAGGTGCGGGCGGCGCCGGCCGGCCTTGGCTCGCGGCGGCTTGATGCTGGGATCCTCGAAGTGCCAGGACAGGAAGGCCGCTACCGCGATTTGAGTTGCGTACGTCGACCGCGATCAGCCGGCGCCCCTTTGCCGGGTCGGCACGGTGCCATGCTGACCGAGCCGGCTCAGGGCTCGGAACGCCGATCAGCTTGGGTCGCGCGGTGTAGAGACGCCAGCGCGCGGCGCTCCGGGGGGCACCGACGGACGGCAGGTAGTGGTCGAGACGGACCCGCGTCTGCGGATCGCCGGAGCGGCGAGCGTCCGAGACGGCCAGCGCCGCCGCCAGTCGCTTGATGAGTTCGTCGTGATCAGCCACGCCAGCACGATCCGGATGGTGCTCCGGACCCTACAGCTCGGGGCTGACCGGCCCACAAGGCGGATGACGCGCCGCCGCAGACCCGGACGGGAAGGCCATCCTCGGATGCTGAGCCGGCCCACCTCGCCCGGCCCGGCGGCGGGCCTTTGGGGAGGGCCGACGGCCGGATTCGAACCAGCGACCCCGTGCTTACCATGATGCGCATGGAGGCCTCCGGGGGCTCGTGAGGTCCAGTCCTGTCTGGGTTTTCGGTGCCCGGAGGGGACTACAAAGGACTGTTTGGCGGGAGCAAAACACCCCCAGAACACCCCCTGGAAGCCCCCAAAAACACCCCCAGAAGGACGGGGAGTCTCGGGTGGTCGTCGAGAACTCGATCCTACCCGGTCGGCCCCCGGAACGCTAGGATTGATCGTCCGCGCCGACGTAGCTCAGCTGGTAGAGCACCTCCATGGTAAGGAGGGGGTCCGGGGTTCGAGTCCCCGCGTCGGCTTGGCTCAAAACCCGCTCCAGCAAACGATTTCTGATCGTCCCATGAGCTCTGGGGGTGTTTTAGGCGAGTTGCTGGGGGAGCCAATACACCCCCAGGAAGGTCGGTGCGTCGCTTCGGTTTGCGTGTCAGCCAAGGCCGGCCTTGTCGAGCATCGCGATGAGCGTCGGGCGGCGACGGTGCTGCTCGCGAAGATCCGCGACTTGGGTCGCGAACCACTCGGTCTGGCCTGCCGCCTCGGCGGCGCGGCGGGCGCGCTTGAGCACTGGGATGGCCCGGGCGTAGGACCGCCGGCCGGTCTCGAGCAGCAACTCATCCACGACGAGCATGTACCACGGCAGCGCCTGATCCGGCCGCTGCGCCTCGCGGGCTTCAGCGAGGCGCAGACGCTGCGAGAACCCCGGCTCCCAGTCGGCGTCCTCGTGCGCGACGCTCCAAGCCCCATCGACCTCGCCCTCGCCGAGCAGCGCGTCAACGAGCCCGCCGAGGTCGCGCTCGCGCAGAGCCAGACGCGCGGCGTCACGCTCGATATCCCATGCTCCCACCGCGTCGGCCGCGCGACGCAAGCGCGAATAGGTGCTCGCCGAGGCCATCCGCTCGTGCTCCTCGCGGCGCAAACGCAGAACTTCCAGCGGAGCCGAGCGCCGCTCGTACACACCGCACGCCAGGTCATACAGCTGCGCGATCTGCCAACCGTCCGTCTCGGCGATACCGCGCTTGGCCCACAGCAGAACCTCCTCCTCACGCCCGAGCTCGACCATCGCCTCGCTGACCCGGATGAACTGGTGCGGGGCGCTGAGATCCCCCGAGCAGCGCGACGATCGCCTCGCCGTCCCCGTCGAGCACCGCGAGCCGCTCACGCGCCCAACGCACCGCAAAGACCCGCTCCCCGTCACCGCGCTCCTCGATCGCGCGACGGTAAGCCAAGAGCCCACGCTCACCGAGCGCGCCGGCGTACCGAACCGGATCGGCCTCGAAGAAATCCTGGTCATCGCAGCTGAACCGCACCATCCACGCCGCGAGCTTCACCGGATCGGCGACACCCGCATCACACGCCTGCGCATGGACCTCCAGCAGTTCGCGCGCGAGATCCCCGATCGTCCCGTTGGAGTCATCCGCGTGCATGATCACCTTCACGACATGCCCTCCACCGACACCAACACGAACCACGCGAGATGACCCTCCGGCAGCCAATCCCGCGGGTCCGGCGGCATCAAGAACACCTGCTCACGATCACACTCAAGAAAGTTCTGGGGCATACCCAGAATGGTCTTCAACCCCCCGGGACAGATCCCCGGTTTGCGCGACACCCACCGTCCGATGCGAGCGTGAGCGCAGCTCTTGTTCGGACACTCGCTCGTCCCGCGAGAGCAGCAGTCGCTTTGGAGCGGCGGTCAAGTGGTAGCCGGCTGGGCCGGCGTGAGGCCGTGGCGGCGCATCACCTCGGCCAGGGCGGCGACGTCCGGCGGGCCGCCGGCGGAGGCGGCCAACACCTCGCCGACCTCTCGGAAGTAGGCGGGTCCGAAGACTCCTGGGCTGGCGATCGCGAGGAACGTCGCGTCGGTGCCGCCGCCGTTTTGGAACCCGTGGACCGCTCCGCGCGGCACACATAGCGCTTCGCCGGCCCCAATTCCGATGCTCTCGCCATCGACGGTCCAGGACGTGGTGCCCTTGAGCCCGTAGATGGTCTCCTCGAACGCATCGTGGCTGTGCGGCGCTGGCATCCTGGCGTTCGCCGGGACGTAGCACTCAAACACGCTCACGCTGCCGTTGGAGTCCGATCCCTCTACGAGGAAGCGAACGCCGAGCTGTCCGACGGTGATGGTCTCTGCGGTGGCTTGGCTCACGGTGGTCTCCTTTGGCGCGATGCGCCGCTGAGGAAAGTAGCTTGACCACCGTACCCCGGCGATTGGCGCGACGTGATCTCCCAGGGCGACCGCGCCCTGATGGCCGCGATCCTCGCCAGCCTGACAGCCGCAGTCATCGCCTAGCTAGATACTTGAGCTCGTAGCGGTTAGTCGAGCTAACGCGTACGCGGTCAATATGCGCCACAAGCGATCGCGCGCGAGAGCAGTAGCTCGCGCTCACGCTCGTTGTTGCACAGGTCGGCTGCGCGCTCGAACTCCTCGCGCGCCTCCGCCAGCCGCCCCAGACGCACGAGGACGTCGCCGCGTACGCCGGGCAGCAGATGGTAGCCATGCAACGCGGGCTCATCGGCAAGCGCATCGACGAGCTCGAGTCCGGCCTCGGGGCCGAAGGCCATCGTCACGGCCACGGCGCGGTTGAGCTCCACGACCGGGGAGCCGGTGAGCGCCGCCAGCCCGTCGTACAGCGCGACGATCCGCGGCCAGTCGGTTTCCTCCACGCTCCGGGCCCGCGCGTGGCAGGCGGCGATCGCGGCCTGCAGCGTGTACGGCCCCAGCGCGCCGCTGAGCTCCTCGGCGCGCCGAAGCCCGGTGAGACCGCGCTGCACGAGCAGGTGGTCCCAGAGCGCTCGGTCCTGATCGGCGAGCAGTACCGGCTCACCGTGCCGCCCAACTCGCGCCCGCAGCCGCGAGGCCTGGAGCTCCATCAGGGCCAGCAGGCCGTTCACCTCAGCCTCGCGGGGCATCAGCGCGGCCAGGATCCTTCCCAGGCGTAGCGCGTCCGCGCACAGCGCCGGGCGGATCCAGTGCGCGCCGGCGCTCGCCGCGTAACCCTCGTTGAACACCAGGTAGATCACCTCGAGCACGGCAGACAAACGCTCGGCCAGCTCGTCGCGACTGGGGACCTCAAACGGCACGTGTGCCTCGGCGAGCGTGCGCTTGGCGCGGACGATGCGCTGCGCGACCGTCCCTTCGGAGATGAGGAACGCCCGCGCGATCTCCGGCGTCGACAGGCCGCCCAGCAGGCGCAGTGTGAGCGTGACCTGCGCCTCCCGGGACAAGACCGGATGGCACGTCATGAAGATCAGGCGCAGCACATCATCCTGCGCGTCTTCGACCTGCGCGGCGAGGTCGGGCCGATCGAGCTGTTGGAGGATTTCCAGCTCGCGCCGGATCAGCTCCCGCTTACGCTCGAGCACGACGCGCCGGCGCAGCGCATCGATGCCCCGGCGCTTGGCGGTGGCCATCAGCCATGCGCCCGGCTTATCGGGGATGCCCGACTCTGGCCATTGCTCGAGCGCCGCGACGAGCGCGTCCTGGGCCAGATCCTCGGCCACCGCCACGTCGCGCACGATGCGAGTCAGCCCGGCTATCAACCGGGCCGACTCGATCCGCCACACGGCGTCGATCGCACGATGGGTGGCCGACGGGCTCACGGGCCTAATTCTGGGCGGCCTGCTCGCGCAGCCGCTCGTTGGCCTCGCGCAGCTCCGGCGTCAGCTGCTCGCCGAACTCCTCGGCCTCGAAGATCTGGCG
This sequence comes from uncultured Solirubrobacterales bacterium, assembly GCA_963701215.1. Lineage (GTDB taxonomy): Bacteria > Actinomycetota > Thermoleophilia > Solirubrobacterales > Solirubrobacteraceae > Palsa-744. The sequence continues at coordinate 132,253 of OY969580.1, read as the reverse complement.
CAACTCGATCTCGACACCGCCGTCGAACGGCGCTCGCTTGATCCACTCGATCGCCTCCTCGCGCGACGCGCACTCCCAGACCCAGTAGCCCGCGACAATCTCCTTGGCCTCGGTGAACGGACCGTCGGTGACGGTGCGCTCGCTGCCGTTGAAACGGACCTTCGCGCCCCTGGAGGTCGGGTGCAGGCCCTCGCCGGCCAGCATCACGCCTGCCTTGACGAGCTCTTCGTTGTACTTCGTCATTGCCCCCAGGATCTCGGTGCTGGGCATCTCGCCCGCCTCGGACTCGGGGCTCCCGGGGACCAGAACCATGAAACGCATTGGTGTCTCCTTGTGGTGGATGTGGTGGTTACTACCCGCACGTCGAACAAGATTGGCCGAAATCGACACCGCTCGAGATTTTCTTGGTTGACGTCCGCCGCGAGGCCACGCTGGGTGCGGTGCGCCTGAGCTCGCGCTGAAGGCCGAAGTGGGCGGACCGCCCACCGAGATCGCACACTGCGCGGGCAACTCGCTTCTGCTCACGCATGACAGCGAGCGTCCGAGCAGAAGCCGCGTTTACGCTCGCTTGAGACGAAGACCAGGCATATCCGATCAGGTCGACGGGCGCTCGCTTTGCCAGGGAAGCAGCAGCGCTCTCGCCCGCTCGGGCGACGGATAGGATGCGCATTTCGCGTCTGCCCTACCCTCCTCGGCGCCGCACCCACGGAGGCGCGTGGTCGCGTACCCACGCGGCGAGCAGGGGATCCGCGAGCGCCCACGTGCGTGGCTGTGGCTGCCAGGCGAGGCCGAGTTCGCGCAGGCGCGCGAGGGCGTCGTTGACGCTCTTGGGGTTGGCTGCGACGGCGTGTGGTCTGAGCCCGACGCTGATCGCGGCTACGACCGGCTGCGCACTTGGATGGACACGCCTGAGCAGGTCCCACTCGCGGGCCGTCAGGCTGGCGGTCGTCTCTCGCAGATGTCGCCAGCCGGAGAGCGCGCGGGTCTGGTCGTCCTCCCCGCGAGATGGCGCGAGGTCGATGATGCGCCAGGTGAGAGCCGGCACACCGGCCGCGAGTTCGGCTGCGGCGCCGATCAACTCGGCGCGTGCCTTGGTCCAGGGGCGTGTGATGACGAGGTCGTCGATGAAGCGCGAGGGCTTTGCGCGGCGGATGCGTATGAGCTGTCCGGCGTGGTAGAGGGGGTGGCCGCTGTCCTCCAGGGCCTTGCTGCTGGGGCCGTCGGGATGTTCGACCAGAACGAGGTCTAGATGCGGGTGTCGCTGGCGGGCGGCGCGGAGGTCTCCAAGGAATTGGCGGGTCTCCTGGTCGGATAGAGATGAGAGCATCAGGCCGAGGTGGTCGATTGCGAGCAGCGCGTCGCCGTCGGCGAGTGCGAGCAGCAGGTCGATGCCGTCAGCAAGGTGGTACCCGCCTATCTCTGTGCCTGCTTTGGAGCGAAGGTCCTCGAAATCTATGCCGCTCTGGTGCAGGGTACGTGCGAGTCGCAGGCCGGCGGCGCTCGTGGGTGGCGCTGTCTGCGCCCACCATGCGGCCGCGTCGGGGGCGAGCTGGGCGATGGCCGTGTCGGCGATCGCCGTGGCGAGGTCGCGGCTGTCCGCGCAGCTGCGTGCGTCCACCAGTACGCGCGTGCCGTGGAGCTCGTCGATCGCGGCGGCCAGCAGGGCGCTCGTCCCGCTCCAGGGGTCGCTGGAAATGATCGTGAGGCCGGGTCTCTGGTCGAGCACGTCGAGCAGCTCCTGGTACTCGGCGATGCGACCGGTCAGCGCTTCGGCGCTCCCGGCCTTCTGCGCGGTCTCAGGCATGATTATCCTCCGCAAGATGCCGTCGCGCCTCGTCGATCGCCATCTGGACATCGAATGCTTCGACCGTGTCGCTCCCGAGCTTGCGGGCGCCCAGGGCTACGTATCGGGCTGCCGTAATCGTCGGATACGGGCGTCCTTCCCCGAAGGCGATCAGCTGCTCGAGCGCCTCGGGTGCCAGCTCGACGCCCGCTTGGGTGAAGCGCTCCGTGAGGCCCGCGCGCCAGATGTCGGCGGAGATTCTTGGATCGAGGGTCAGCCGATCGACGAGCTTGCCGAACTGCGCCGGAGCGCCGAGCATCCCGTCGAGGGCTCGCTCGTCGCTGCCGTCGACGAGCACGACGACCTTGGTGTTGCCGCTGTAGAGGTCGACGAGGTCTCCGAACAGCTGCTCACCGTCGGCGTAGTCGGCGGCGCGTTGCAGCTCGTCGAGGAAGAGGACGACCGGCCTGTCCCTCTCCTCGGCCAGCGCCAGTGGCAGTGCGAGGATCTTCCGCGTCGGCAGCGGGCCCGGTCGAGCGGCGAGCTGGCCGAGGTCGAGGGGTATCCCCTGATCGGCGAGCGCCTGCTCGATCAAGGGCAGCGCGACCCGTAGGAGCCCGCGAGTGGCCGCCGAGCGGGAGATCCGGTTGCAGCGGTCCACGACGAGCTGCAGCAGGTCCTTCGCGTCTGTGCGCTCGGGAACCTCGATGTCAACGACCACCGTGCCGTCCTGGCGAAGCTGCTCGCACACCGCTGCGCAGACTGTCGTCTTGCCGATCCGGCGCGGCCCGGTCAGCATCGTGTGGATCGCCTCGCGCGATCGGCGCACGATCTCCTCGATGTCCCCTGTGCGCCCGATCACACCCCGCGTACACGGCGGTGGTTTCGGTGATGGTGGCGATGCCGATCGCCGCGCACGCCGGCTGCCAGACGCGTGATCGCCAGTCGCGCCAGTCGTGATCGCGCCAGGGTTTGCCGCCCGGGCGCGCGAAGATCAGACCGTCCGGATCGCCGCACGCCAGCCGGTACTCGCGCAGATCGCTGCGCAGCGCATCGAGCAGCGGCGGGCACAGCGGAGGGCGGGTGGTCTTCTGGCCGGGCACGATCTCTCCGTCGATCGATCCACTTCTGCTCGACCAGGATCGTCGCCTTGCGCACATGCTGGTATTCCAAGGCGAGGGCCTCCTCGGGTCGCAGACCGGCGTACGCGAGGACGCTCACGAGCGTGGCGTCTCGCAGCCCGTGGTCGTGATTGCGCAGCATCTGCCGCCGCAGCGCCTCGACCACGACGGGGCGCAGCGGCTTGATCGCCCGCACGCGCGGAGCACGCGGCTTGGCGATCAGCTTGACGACGTTGGCGCTCGCCCTGTCCCATTCCACGGCCCGCGCGAACATACTCTGCAGCAGGCCCAGGCAGCTTCGGATCGTGGCGGCGCCCCCCGGCCTGTTGGAGTTCGAGGATGAACTCGCTGAGCGCCAGCGGAGTGATCTGGCGCAGCTCCATCGCGCCGAGCCGCCTCTCGATGTGCGCGTTCCACAGGCAGCGGTACTTCCTGCGGGTGCTCCTCTCCAGATGGGTCTCTGCATACAGACGCCAGAAGTCGCCCATGAACTGCTCGAGCGTCTCGCTGCCGGCTTCGAGCACGGCGAGGTCTCCGGTGCGCTTGAGCAGCCGCAGGCGAGCACGGAAGTCCAGGGCGTCCTGTGCGGTGTCGAATGTTCGCTGGGCGCGCTCGCCCCTCGCGTTCTGGAACCGGACTCGGTAGACGTAATAGACCTGGCCACCGCGGCGGCGACGCTTGCGAATCTCAACCCCACGGATTGGCTTCGGGCGCACGTCTATGTCTATAGAAGGCTAGAGCCGAGGGTTCGCCTGCGCCGGGCCACGACGCGGCGACTTCGGCCTGCCCAGGCCGCACCCAAGCGCCTGACGCCCCCAAAGCGCCCCCGCGACATCCTCCGGCGTCTCTCTCCGAAGGGCCCGCCTGTCCCAGAGAGGGCGCTTGTACTTGAGGTCTTCTCGGGGGCGCAGGTGGTGACTGCTTCCTGCGCCCTCTTCCTTACCATGGAGGTGCTCTACCAGCTGAGCTACGTCGGCACCGCCGTCAGATCGTAGCGGGCGCTCCTAGGCGCTGGTAGGGTCGCGCACGTGAAGCTCGCAAACCTGCATGAGAGTCCATCGCGGGAGCTTGCGGTCGGCCACATCAAGGGGGTGTGGCGCGACCTTGGGCGCGAGGTCGGCACGCGCACGGTGGGCCTGCGACGCATCGAGGTGGCCGGGGGACACTTCTCCACGCCCGCCCACGAGCACGGCGCCGACGAGGAGATCTTCTTCGCGCTCTCCGGCAGCGGACTGCTCTGGCAGGACGGCAAGACCTACGAGGTGCGCGGCGGCGACTGCGTCGTGCACCGGCCGCTGCGCGGCGCCCACACTCTGCGCGCCGGGGACGGCGGACTCGACGTGCTCGTCTTCGGCCAGCGCCTGGACCCCCGCCTCACCGCGCTGCCCCGCATCGGCGTGGCCTGGAGCTTCCCCCGCTGGGTGGAGCTCGCCGACGGCGATTCTCCGTTCGCCCGCGAAGCCGCCGCCGGGCCGCCCGAGTGCCCCCCGCCCCTCGCGGAGCGCCCCCGCAACGTGGTGGCGCTCGCCGACGCCCCCACCGCCTTCGGCGGCGCCGCGCGTCTGCTCGGCCAGGCCGCGGGCGCGCGCGCCACCGGTCTCAAACACGTCACCCTGCCCCCCGGCGGACAGGGTGCCCCCGCCCACTGCCACTCCGAGGAGGAGGAGCTGTTCGTCGTGCTCGACGGCGGCGGCACGCTCCAGCTGTGGCCCCGCGGCGGGAGCTCCGAGGGCCTCGACCGATTCGGGGGACACTCGCTTCGCTCGCATCCCCGAATCGACCAGCACCCCCTGCGCAAGGGCGACGTCATCTCGCGCCCCGCCGCGACCGGGGTGGCGCACGCTCTGCGCGCTGGCGAGCAGGGCCTCACCTACCTCGCCTACGGCACCCGCGAGCCGGGCGACCTGTGCTTCTACCCGGAGACCGGCCGCGTCTCCCTGCGTGGGCTCGGCATCGCCCTGCGCTCGCCCGAGATCGAGCCGCTGCCCGGGTAGCCGCGGATGCGCCCTTCCGGCGGTCATCATTGGCCCCGTGCCCCCATACCCAGATCACGCGGACCCAGCGCAGCCGGCCTCCACACACGCAGATCCAACGAACCCCACGCAGCCAGCCCCTGCGCATCCAGATCCCGCGGACCCAACGCACTCGGCCCCCCCGCGCCCCACCCAACTGCGGCACCCGGCCATCCGGGTGCTCGACTGGCTGCTGCCCGGCGCGAACCCCGCGGGGGCGGTGTACGGGACGATCACCCTCGGGGCGTTGCTCGCGGCAGAGGACGGGCTGCACGACACCTACGTCGAGACCGTGGGGTCGGTCGTACTCGCGCTGCTGCTCTACTGGCTGGCGCACTCCTACGCCGAACTGCTCGGCCAGCGCCTCTCCACCGGCGGGCGTCTCACCGCTCGCGCGTTGGGGCAGGCGCTCAGACGCGACTGGGCGATCGTGCGGGGCACCGCGGCGCCGCTGCTCGCGCTGGTGGTCGCGTGGGCGGTAGGCGCCGACCAGCAGACCGGGGTCACCGTGGCGTTGTGGACCTGCGCGGCGAGCCTCGTAGCGCTTGAGCTGCTCGCCGGGCTGCGCGCGCGGGCGCGGCCCGGGGAGCTCGCGCTCGAGATGTGCGTGGGCGCAGCGATGGGTCTGGCTGTGATCGCCCTGCGCGCGATCCTGCACTGAGCCTGGATCCACCGATAACGGGCTGAGCATCGGTGCCGGTGGTCGAGTCAGGGGGCATCGACGGAGCATCCGCAGGGTGACCCCTCGGAGCGACGGCGGTGGCGCCTGGCGAAGCGCCACCGGTGCCGAGGCGACCCCGGGATCGGTGGATCCAGGCTGAGCACCGCGGGTCCTCGCCGACGTGGAGCAGCCGCCGCGGTCGAACCCGCGCCTTACGGGAGGCGCCACCCCCGCGCACTCCCGGGGTCGTAGCACGCCACCCCACGCCCGCCCGCGCGAACCCCGCCCCCGACGTCCAACCCTGCCCACCGCAAGGATCGAGGAAGTCGTAGACATCCGGTGGCCCACACTACGAGCCCCGCCGGAACCCGGCCCGAGAGGCTCCGCGGGTACCGCAAACGCCTTCCCGCGGCGCGTCAGCTATCTTCAAATGCGGTGTGGCTGTTGAGGAAACATATTCTTCTACGAGCGGAGGCGGCACCAGCGGGAGCTGTATCCAGTAAGCTGTAGACAAAAGATCGCTGACATGGAATGGTCATGTTTTCCGGATACCATGACAGTCTGGGGAGCGAGAGGATGCGGGGAGGTCGAATGTCTGGGTCGGAGCGACGGCGCCCGGGTTCCAACGGCGCCGGGAGCGCCAGGAACGGGAAGCAGGAGAGCGCAGAGAGCACACAGAACGGGAGGCCGAAGCGGCAGACGAAGACCGCGGCGATCGTGCCGATCTACGAGCGCCTGCCGAAGGGGCCGCACTCGATCGGGGCCACGGGGGTGGCCCGCAACCAGCGCATCCGCATGTACGGGGGGATGATCGAGGCGGTCGCCACCAGAGGCTACGCGCGAACGAGCGTGCGGCTCGTGATCGGGTTGGCGGGAGTCTCGCGGAGAGTGTTCTACGAGCAGTTCTCAGGCAAAGAAGAGTGCTTCCTGGCGACCTTCGACTTGATCGTCAAGCGCGCGATCCAGCGTCTCATGGCCGCCTACTGCACGACTCCGGGCGACCCCGAGACGCGCGTGCGCGTAGCGCTGGAGGTGCTCGGCGCGGAACTCGAACAGAACCCCAAGGCGGTGCACCTGGTGCTGGTCGACGCCCCCACCGTCGGCCCCGAGGGAGCGCGGCGACTGCAGCGGGTCACGGCGCTGTGCGAGGCCCGGCTGTCGAGCGTCCTCTCCGACTCCGACCGGGACTGTCCCACCGCCGGCTCCGCCGACAGCCCGATCGCCGAGCGCTCGCCCTGCCGCCCCGCCGACACGCCACTCACCGCGCCCCCTACCGGCCACTCCCCCGACAGCCCGCCGACCGAGCGCTCGGTCGGCCGCTCGAGCGCGCTCCCGCTGCCGGTGGTGCGGGGGATCGTGGGCGGGCTGTGCCGCGCGACGTCCGCGCGCCTGCGCGACGGGGAGACCGCCGAGCTCGGGCCGCTCACGGAGGAGATGGTGAAGTGGACGCTCCTGTTCTCCTCGCCCGCTGTGGCCGTGCTGCGCCCGCGACCCTGTGCGAACCCCCCCTTCTCCGAGACGGCGACGCTCGAGCCGCATGCGTGCGGCGGCGAGGGCACCCGCGCGCGGCTGCTGCGCAGCGCGATCGACCTGCGGGTGCGGGAGGGCAAGCAGGAGGAATTCAGCTCGCTGCGCATCGCCGACGGCGCGCGGCTGCCCATCGAGGCCTTCATCGAGCTGTTCCCCGGCCCCGAAGCGTGCTACCTGGAGGCCCTCGACGTGCTCGGGGACGAAGTGCTGCAGCTGGTCGCGGACCCCGGCCTGGTCTCCGCGCGGTGGCCCGATGCGGTGTGCCGCACGGTCACGCACGTGCTCGCGCACCTCGCGTCCTCCCCCGCCCGCCTGCGAACGCTCGCGGTGAAGGCGTTCGAGGCGGGGCCGCCCGCGATCGCGAACGTGGGGAACCTGGCCTACGAGGTCGCGACGCTGCTGACCGAGGGGGCGCCCCAGCGCCCGCGCAGCAGGATCGCGGTGGAGGGCCTCGCGGGAGCGCTGTGGCAGATCCTCACCTGCGAGGTGCTCGCGGGCCGCGGCCACCGGCTGCCGGTGCTCTCCGAGTACATCTCCTACGTGATCCTGACCCCGTTCGTCGGCCCCGAGGAGGCCGCGGAGGCGATCGTGCGCTCGAGGGACGCGGGGGCGTCCTCGACCAACGACACACCTGCGGTCAACGGCACGCTCCCGACCAACGGGGCCCACGCAGCCAACGGGACGCGCGCAGCCAACGGCACACCTTCGACCAACGGGACCCACGTGGTCAGCAGTACCCACGCGGTCAACGGCGCACCGTCCACCAACGGCGCGCACGCCGCCAACGGGACGAACGGGAACGGGCCTGCCCCCGCCGCGAGGACTACCGGCGCTTGGCGGAGCGCCGCTCGGCGAAGTGCGTGAACACAACCCCCACGAGCACGGACAGCACGATTACGACGATCAAAGGCGCGTGACCCTTGCCGAAGATCCAGTTGACCTCGACCTTTCCGCGGTTGAGGACGGCGAACAGAGTCGCGAGCACCGCCAGCACAACCAGCCCGCCCGTGCGGGCCAGCTCACGGTTGCTGCGCTTGGGCTTGGACGGCGCCGGGGTCTGGGTGGAGGCTGACATGACCCACGTCCATGGTAGGGCATACGCCCCCGCTTAGGCCCGCGCGGCGGCGAGCTCGGCCTTGACCCACGTGCCGCCGCACGAGAGGTCCTCGACCCCGAGGGCGGCAGCGACGTTGAGAACCATGCCGTGGCGGAAGAAGTCGTCGATCCGCTCGTCCTCCGCGCCGGAGAGCTCCTGGGCGAGACCGACGAGCGCCGCGTAACAGTGGCGCACGCGGGCGCGCACCACCTCGTCGTCGCAGGCCGCGTAGGACTGGTGCTGGAGCATCAGGTAGTCGCGGTCGGAGGTGAGCAGCTCCACGTACGCGAACCCCATCGCCTCCAGGGTGTCCTCACAGTCGGCGGGCCCGCGCCCCTCGCGGTAGGCGGCTGCGGCGCGCTCGAACGTGCCGGCGATCCGTTCGAAGGAGCGCTCCAATGCCGCGAGGAACAGCTCGCGCTTGTTGCCGAACAGCGTGAACACGTACGGCTGGGCCACCCCGACGCGGCGCGCGATGCGCTCCACCGGGGTGCCGTGCAGGCCGCCGTGGGCGAACTCGTGCACGGCGGCCGCAATCAACTCCTCGCGGCGCTCCGCCGCGGGGACGCGCGCGCGGGGCGGCGCGGGGACGGCGGAGCCGGAGGGTCCGCCGAGGGAGGGGCGCACGGTGTCTGTGGCCTCCTCAACCGCGGCACGGGGCGTGGGGGGGGTGGGGGGAGCGGGGGAGCTCAAGCGGCCCCCTCGAGGGCGGGCACCCGGACCTCATGGACGGGAGCCTCACCTACGACAGCTCCGCCCACGCCAGCCCCGCCTACACCAGCCTCACCCGCCCCAGCCCCGCCCACGCCGACCCCCCGGTCGGCCCCGCCGGCGGCGAGCACCACCCGGGTCTCAAAGGGCAGCGCGGCCACCGCCAGCGCGCCGGCGCCGAGCACCGCAACGCCGACCCACAGCGCTGGGGTGAGGCCGGCGACGAACGCCTGCGGGGAGCCGTAGCCGCCCACGTGGGTGAAGACGGAGGCGAGCACCGCCACGCCCAGCACCCCGCCGGTCTCGCGGATCGCGTTGGTGGCGCCCGAGGCCTGCCCGGCCTGGTCGACGCGCACGGCGGAGAGCACCGCGTTCGCGGAAGGGGCGAACACGAGCGCCATCCCCGCACCGGCCGCGACGAACGGCACGAGCATCTCCGTGTAGGGGGTGTGGGTAGAGAGGATCGCCGCCAGCCACGCCAGCGCGCCAGCCTGCAGGGTGAGCCCCGCGAACATGAAGGGGCGGCTGCCGAAGCGCTGCGAGTAGACGCCCGCGAGCGGCGCGGTGACCATCGTCGCGCCGGTCCACACGAGCACCTTCAGGCCCGCCTCCAGGGGCGAGTTGCGCAGCACGTCCTGCAGGAACTGCGACAGGAAGAAGATCGACCCGAACATCCCGAAGTACATGGTAAGCGACGCGAAGTTGGTAACCGCGAACGCGCGGCGCGAGAAGAACGCCATCGGCAGCATCGGCTCGCGCGCGCGGCGCTCCCACGCGACGAACGCCGCGAGCAGCACGGCGCCGGCGCCCAGCGAGGCGAGGACGGTCGGCGAGGTCCACCCCAGCGACTGCGCGCGCACAAGTCCGAACACCACCCCGAACGCGCCGGTCGAGGCGAGCGCGAGGCCGGGTAGGTCCAGTGCGCCGTAGGGGCCGCGGCTCTCCTGCAGGCGCAGCGCCGCGAGCGGGAGCACGACCAGGCCGATCGGCACGTTGATCCAGAAGATCCAGTGCCACGAGATGCCCTGCACGACGGCACCGCCGACGAGCGGGCCGAGCGCGACGGCGGCGCCGGAGATGCCGGACCACACGCCCAGCGCCAGCCCGCGCCGCTCGGCGGGGAAGGCAGCGGCGAGCAGCGTGAGCGTGAGCGGGGTGACCGCCGCGGCGCCCGCCCCCTGGACCGCGCGCGCGGCGACGAGCAGTCCGGTGGTGGGCGCAAGCGCCGCGGCGGCGGAGGCGGCGGTGAAGAGCGAGAGCCCCGCGAGGAACATGCGCCTGCGCCCGAAGCGGTCGCCGAGCGCGGCGCCGGTGAGCAGCAGCACCGCGTACGCGAGCACGTAGGCGTTGACGGTCCACTCCAACGACTGGATCGACGCGCCGAGGTCGCGCCGGATCGAGGGCAGCGCGATCGAGACGACGAGGTTGTCGAGCACCACCATGAACAGGGCCACCGACACGAGCCCCAGCGTCCAGTTGTTCCTGCGCGAGCCGCTCACGACCGGCCTCCTTCATTAGTGATTGCTAACTACTTTGGAGATTAGCAGTGACTAATCACTTTGTCAAGGAGGGGCGTTCGCAGCGCGGACCCGGGGCGTGTCGCCAAGGCGCGGGCGCCAACGCAAGGACTCGCCGCGGAGGCGTTCGCAGCGTGAGACCGAGCGCCCGGCAGGCACACCGGGCGCTGACGCGGGGCACGGAAGCTCCGCGCGCACGCGCGCGAAGGGTTGGTGCACACCTGCGCGGAGGCGCCCCCCAAGAACAACCTCGCACGTACGCCCCTCGGGCCGGAGGCGCAACCCGGTGGCCCGCCCTGTGTTGCGAAGCAGGTGCGTGTCCGACCGGTGGCGAAGTACAGTGGCGCGATGAGCAGACGAGGGGTACCGATCGTGGCCGCGCTGGCCCTCGGCGTCACGGGCGGCGCGCTGCTCGGCGGTTGCGGCGGGGCCACGAAGACCGTGAGCGTCTCCGAAGTCGCCGCGGCCCCCACGGCCACGAGCGGCGCGACGACGGCGAGTACGCCCGCTCGCACGACCACGACCTCCACGACGCACGCGCCGGTGACCACCACCACCGGGGCCAGCCAGGAAACGGGGGGGCAGAGCCCGAGCACCACCCGTACCGCTCCCGCGCCGGCGTTCACCGAAACCGACACGCAGTCCGGAGCTGCAGCTGCGGGCTCCCAGGCCGCCGCGGTAGTAGTTGCGCACGGGTACACCCCCACCGACGTCTCCGACTACCACCCCACCCAGACCCTCAGAGTGCTCGTCGGCGCCCGCACCGGCTCCGCCGACGGGTACGCACAGCGCGCGTTCTTCTTCCTCGACGGCCGCTACCTCGGCACCGACTCCTCTCAGCCCTCCGCCTCCATCCACGTCGTCAGCCAGTCCGACACCGAAGTCGTGCTCGCCTACGCCCTCTACCGCTCCCACGACCCACTCTGCTGCCCCTCCGGCGGCCAGGCGGTCGTGCACTTCCAGCTCAACGACGGCACCCTCCTCCCGCTCCAGCCGCTGCCGCCGGCCAGCTCCGCCACAGGCCTCGCCCGGCAGTAGCCGCCGGGACGGACGGACGAGACTTCCCTGTCTGACACCGCGGATACGATCGCAAGTCGTGTCGGCCAGATCGCTGCCTTCGAGACCCTCGGCACCGCCATCCTCGCCGACAGCCGCTCTCCACCGTCTACTTGGCGAAGGCATCACGTGGGGCGACTCGCTCGATTGGCTCCCGGCGCTGCCACAGGCGAGCGTCGACCTGTTCTTCACGAGTCCCCCGTACGCGGACGCTCGCTCCTACTCTCGCATCCACCCAGACCGCTACGTCGAGTGGTTCCTCGACTTCGCGCGACCGATGCTCGCGGCCACCAAGGAGACTGGCTGGTTCGTCCTGAACATCAAGAACCGTGTCGCCAGGAGCGGGCCGCTGCGTGGCCAGCGACACCCGTACGTGTACGAGCTGGTGCTGGCTCTACAGCACATGGGCTGGCGCTGGATCGAGACGTACATCTGGTCAAAGCCCAACTCGATGCCGGGCAGCTTCGGGCCACGCACCAAGGACGCCTTCGAGTACGTCTACGCGTTTGCAGCCGGACCGAAGCCGCAGTTCGACCTTGACGCGATCCGGGTGCCATACAAGACGACACCCGAGGAGATCGAGCGACGCAACCTCGACGTGCGCGGACGCCGCAACACGGACGCGGGCTTCGGTCGCGACCGCACCAAGACCTACCGCAAGGGCGGCGCCGATCCGGGCAACGTGGTGTCCGTGCCGCAGACCTACAACCAGCACTACGGGCCGGCGGGCGAACACACCGCCGTGATGCCCGAGGGGCTGGCAGAGTTCTTCATCAAGGCGTGCTGTCCGGCAGGCGGCATCGTGATCGACCCGTTTGCCGGGAGCGCCACCACCACGCTCGTGAGCCGTCGGCACGGCCGGCGCTCAGGTGGACTGGATCTTCACGTGGAGCACGTCGAGGCCGGTCGTCGGCGAATTGCAGCCGGGATCACGCTGCACGATCCCGGAGTCCTGCGTGTCGCTGTCTGAACAGGAGCACGGCATCCTCACGGCTGCCGGGAGTGCGAGCGAGCAGACGACCCGAGGCCAGGCCGTAGCCGTCCTGCTGTCCAAGTCAGGCGCGGACAACGCCGAGGCGCGTACGCTACTCGCCGAGTCGTTTGCCACGACCACGCAGCCATCTTTCCATCTGATCCCCCGCGGCGACGCGATGGCGAGCGAAGACGAGTTCGACGCGGCGTACGCGGTGCTGCGCGAAACGACCAGCAACTTCACGAACGTCACGATGCAGACACTCACTGAGGCGCTCCTGCTTTACGGAGCGGTGCTCGCCCCTCTGCGGATGGTCATAGGCTTCACCCACAACGAGTTGGCTGCCGCGACCAAACTCACCAGCCCCGATACGCCTGTGTCGGGGAGCGCGCTCAAGACACTCGAGCGTGGGGCGCCTCCCACTGGAGCTGCGGGCTTGGCCAAACGCGAGGCGCTCATCGCCACGGTCTGCGCCGCGATCCTGGCCGTGATGGAGGGATCGATCCTCACGGTGCCCGAGGCTTCCGCCGCGTTCTTTCACTCCAAGCTCGACAAGCGGGACACGCGCGATGGCTGGGCGAGTGTCGCCCACGACGCGGGCGGGGTGCCGTACGAGGCGCTGCTGTACCAGCGGTACGTGGGCGGTGTGTGGCGCCAAGTGCAGGACGCCTACTCGGAGGTGAAGGGCGACGCCCTGCTGGAGGTACCGCTTGCCGATCTGCTCGACCGCGAGCGTGTGCCGTACCACCGAGCCAAGCGTGGCGCTGTGGGCGCCACTCAGACCGCGCAGCTGTTCGGCATCAGCCCAGGACCAGACTTCCTGCTACCAGACACCAACCCTACGGTCATCATCGAGTCGAAGATCGCCGAGGATGGCGGCACCGCTCGAGACAAGGCAGCGCGCATTAAAGAGCCTCGGAGTCGCCGCCGAGCGGCGTGGCCTGGTGATGTGCGCCGTGATCGACGGCAAGGGTTGGCGCGAACGCGCGAGCGCCCTGCTCGACGTGGTGACCGCCACGCGCGGACGTACCTACACGCTGCAGACGTTGGAGCAGCTGATGGGGGTACCCGAGGTTGCAGCTCTACGCGGAGCGGCCACACCGTAATCGATCCGGGTCCGCCCGGCGAGGCGCGTCGTCGGTCTCCACGCGGGTGAGCTCCGTCGGACGAACCGACTCAATTCTCCCTATCTTGAAGGGTGCGCTGTCAAACACCCAAGCGAGAGAAGGAGACCCCATGAGCTCGAAGATCGAAGGCCACGCCGAGGAGCTGCTAAAGGGCAAGAACTTCTGCACCGTAGCCACCCTCCGCGGTGACGGCTCCGTACACGCCGCGCCCGTGTGGGTGGACGTGCAGGACGGCCGGGCCGTGCTCAACACCGCCGAGGGGCGCGCGTGGCCGCGCAACCTCGAACGCGACCCTCGCGTGACCCTGACCGTGCAGAACATGGAGAACCCCTACGAGTACGTCACCGTCCGCGGGCGCGTCGCCGAGCGCACCCACGAGGGCGCCGACGCCCACATTGACTCGATGGCGATGAAGTACCTCGGCCAGGACACCTACCCCTACCGCCAGCCCGGCGAACAGCGCGTGATTATCCGTGTCGAGCCGGAGTACGTGCACACCTACGGGAGCTGAGGCGCCGGTGGCTCAGACGGGGCGGTCGCGCCTCAACAGCCGCCGCCACCACGGCACGGGCCGCGGCTGGGTGCGCAGCCACTCGTCGCGCCACCGCAGCTGCCCCCGCTCGTGGGCGCGCGCCACGCACGCCGTGTGTGCGTGGCGGCGGCGGCGGGTGTCGCCTTCGGGGGCGATCAACACGTGCTCGCTGAGCGCGGGTAGGTGATGGCCACAGATCGGGCAGCGGTACGTCGCGGGCTTGCGGTTCGCCGCGCGGCGCACCGTCCACCACGGGGCCGGCGGAAGGCGCGTGGGCACCGCCCCATTGTGGCCGCTCCGGGGCTCGGTTCGCTGGCGACCGCGCTCGCGGTGGTCGGCCTGGGGGTCGGCGTGGCCCTCGCGAAAGCCCAGAGGGTGCGCCGCACCGAGCGCTCGCGTCGCGACCCGCCCCCCCGCGAGGAGCGCCGGCGGCGACCCTCGCTGCTCCGTGGCGAGCCCTACGTGGAGGGGCTGCGACGGGTGATCCTCGGACAGCTCGACCTCGCCGTCGAGCTGCTGGAGAGCTACCCCCAGCCGGTCGAGGAGGCGCACCGAGCGGCGGGCGGCGCCCCGGCCGGTCCCCCGCCGCCGGTGGACGGCGAGCAGACGGTGCACGAGACCCGCAAGGCCCTCAAGCGCCTGCGCGCGCTGCTGGCGCTGCTGCGTCCCGAGCTCGGGCGCAAGCGCTACGCGCGCGAGTCTGCCGCCCTGCGCGACTGCGCGCGGCGCCTCGCGGGCGCGCGCGACGCGGAGGTCATGGTCGGCACGCTCGACGCCCTCGTGCAGCACCACCCCCCGCTGGCCCGCTCCGCCGCCGTGCGGACGTTGCGCGCCCAACTGCACGCCGAGCGCGAAGCGGCCACCGCGCTCGCCATCCGCGACCCCCGCGTGCGCGGGGAGGTGCTCGGCGAGCTGCGCGCGGTCCGCGCGCGCGTCGAGCGGTGGGAGCTGCGCGAGCGCGGCTTCCGCCTGCTCGCCCCCGGCCTCGAGCGCACCTACCGCGAGGGGCGCCTGGGCCTGCGTACCGCGCAGCGGGGTGCGGGTGGGAAGCGACGCGGGGGTGGAGGCGCAAAGCGCCGGCGCAGGCACACCGAAGCGTTGCACGCGTGGCGCAAACACGTCAAGGACCTCCGCTACGTCGCGGAGACGCTCGACCGCGGCGGGAGCGGGTCCTCGACGTACACGCGCCGAGTCGCGCGCCGCGCCGACCGGCTGGGCGAAGCGCTCGGCGAGGAGCACGACCTCGCGCTACTCGAAGACCGGGTGCGTGAGCGCTCCCGCCAGTTCGCCGGGGAGCGCGGGACGCGCAAACGCCTGCTGCGGCTCATCGCCCGCCGGCGTCGGTCGCTGCGCAAGCGCGCGCTACGCGAGGGCGAGCGCCTCTACCGGCGCAAGCCGCGGCGCTTCGTGCGCCGCGTGCGGCACGCGCAGTAGCACCCGCGGAAGACCAGCAGGTACCCGGCGGGCACGCGCCGCAAACCTCGGCAACTCGTTCAAATCCGGCATTTCGGCTTGAGAACCTCCCGGGCGACGCCGATGCAGAAACGGTGTCCCGTCAAGCCTCCCGCACACGGCCCACACCCATCACGTTCGTCCTGGCCCTCCTCCTGGGAGGAGTGGGAGTCCTGGCCCTGCACTCCAATTTCGGCCTCGGTGGCTACCCGCCCGAAGGGCTGGTGGACCAGGGCATCTACAACGCGCTGATGGGCAGCGCCGCCCTCACGGTGCTGGCCCGCGGCCTACTCGTACGGGCCCAGCGCGCAGCATGGCTGACGATGGGTGCGGGCGTGGCGTGCTGGTGCCTCGGCGATCTCTACTACACCCTCTTCCTGGAGGGCACCGGCACAGCCGGCGGCAGCGGCCTCTCGCCGGCCGACGCGCTGTACCTGTCGTTCTACCCCTGCTGCTACGTCGCGCTCGTGCTGCTGCTGGCGGCGCACCTGCACGAGACCCGCATCGCCATCTGGCTGGACGGGTTGATCGGCGGGCTCGCGGCCGCCACGGTCGGCGCAGCGCTCGTGCTGCCGCCGATCCTGCACAGCGCCCGCGGGAACGCCGCCTCGCTGGGGGTCGCGCTCGCGTACCCCGTCGGCGACCTGCTGCTACTGGCGTTCGCGCTCAGCGCGCTCGCCGTGACCGGGTGGCGTCCAGGACGAGTGTGGCTGCTGCTCGCAGCCGGCCTGGCTGCCACCGCAGTGGCCGACTCGGCGTACCTCTACCAGACGGCCACCGACTCCTACCAGGTGGACAACTGGACGCAGAGCCTGTGGCCGCTCTCCGGGGTGCTGCTGGCGCTCGCCGCGTGGACGCCGTGGCCGCGGCCGGCGCGCCGCCGAGTGGAGGGCTGGCGGCTGGTGTCGGTGCCCTCGCTCTCGCTGCTCGCCGCGCTGGGGGTGCTGGTCTACGGCAACCTCCCCACCGTCCACCTCACGACGACCGCCCTGGCCCTGGCGGCGGCGACCGTGCTCGCGGTGTGCGTGCACCTGGCGGCGACCGTGCGCGAGAACGTCGCGATGCTCGCCGGCTCGCGGCGCCTGGCGTTGACCGACCCGCTCACCGGCCTCGGCAACCGCCGGCTGCTGATGGAGGACCTCCAGGTCGCCTGCCGGCGTGCGAGCGCGGGCGAGACGTGGGACCTCGTGCTGTACGACCTCAACGGCTTCAAGCGCTACAACGACACCTTCGGGCACCCCGCCGGCGACGCGCTGCTGGCGCGCCTCTCCGACAAGCTGCGGACGGTCGTCGCCCCGCACGGCACCGCCTACCGGATGGGGGGCGACGAGTTCTGCGCGCTGCTGCGCGACTCGACCGAGCACCTCGACGTGCTCGTGCCGGCCTCCGTGGCCGCGCTCTCCGAGCAGGGGCCGGGCTTCTCGATCGGAGCGGCCCACGGAGTGGTGAGCATTCCGCCCGAGCTCGACGACCCCGCCGCGGTGATGCAGCTCGCCGACCAGCGCCTCTACCAGCGCAAGGACCAGACCCGCGAGGCGAGCGCCGTGCACCAGCTGCGCGACGTGCTGCTGCAGGCCTTCCAGGAGCGCCACCCCGACCTGCGCGAACACCAGCGCGGGGTGGGAGCCCTCGTGCTCGAGGTCGGCCGGCGGCTGCAGATGGCCGGCGAGGAGCTCGACGTGCTCGCCCGCGCCGCGGAGCTGCACGACGTCGGCAAGATCGCGATACCCGACGCGATCCTCAACAAGCCCGGCCCGCTGGACGACGAGGAGTGGCTGTTCATGCGCCGCCACACGATCCTCGGCGAGCGCATCCTCAAAGCCGCCGCCGCCCTGCGCCCGGTGGCGGAGCTCGTGCGCTCCAGCCACGAGCGCTACGACGGCACCGGCTACCCCGACGGCCTGCACGGGCAGGAGATCCCGCTGGGCGCGCGGATCATCTTCGTGTGCGACGCGTTCGACGCGATGGTCTCCGAGCGCTCCTACTCCGGCGCCGTCGCCCCCGCCGAGGCCGTCGCCGAGCTGCGCGCGTGCGCGGGCACCCAGTTCGACCCAGCCGTCGTCGAGGCGTTCGTGGCCACCCTCTTGGAGCCGGGGTTGGAGCGGATCCGGGCGGCCGCGCCCGTGCGCGAGCTGCCGTTGCGGGCCACGAGCGACCTCAGTCCACGCTGAGGATCGTCAGCAGGGACTGTCCGCGGGGCAGCACCACCGCGGCCTCGTCACCGGCGTGGCGTCCCACGAGGGCGCGGGCGACGGGGGACTCGACCGAGAGGCGCCCCTCCGCGGGGGCGGCGTCGTGGGAGCTGACGATCCTCCACGTGCGCTCCCCCCGTTCTGGTCGCGCACCGTCACGGTTGAGCCGAAGCCCACGGTGCCGTCGGCGCCGGGCCCCTCGCTCTCCTCGACGACCACCGCCGCCGAGATCTTTTCGCGCAGGCGTGCGATCTTGGTCTCCAGGTGGGCCTGGTCGTTCTTCGCGTCGTGGTACTCGGAGTTCTCCTTGAGGTCCCCCCACTCGCGCGCCGTTTTGATCCGCTCGGCGATCTCCCGGCGACCCTCGCCCTCGAGCGCCTCGAGCTCTGCGCGCAGGGACTCCAGGCCGGCGGGAGTCATCAGGCTGGTGGCCTCCATGCTCGAAGCCTACCGCGGATCGGCCGCCGACTAGAAGAACGTCGAGGGGGGCGTCGACAGCAGCGCGTAGATCTGCACGAGCGCGGCCTGCCCCAGCAGTTCGGCGGTGGGCGGCGAGCCGTAGGCGAAGAGGTTGTCGTCGAGCCGGTGGCGGAGCCACGCCCAGTAGGCGTATTCGCGCGCAGGGTACGTGCCGGGCGCTTCGTGGGTGACGGAGTCGAGGTAGATCTGGTTGCGGAACCAGACCGCTACGAAGAACGGGTTTTCCGAGGAGAGCCGGCTGTAGTCGAAGTAGGCCAGCGCGGCCTTCGCAGTCTGGCGCGCCTGCGCGAGGTAGGCCCCGTTGTGGGTGACCTGGTAGAGCAGCGTGCCGGCGCCAACCATCACGCCCTGGGTGTAGCTCCACAGCGACCGGTTGACTTCACCGTCGAGGTCGATGTGGTCCGCGTAGAGACCACTCGGTTCCAGCAGACACTGGCGCACCCACCCGTACGCCAGTTCGGCGAACTGCAGGTAGCGGGCTTCGTGGGTGGCACGGTAGAGCTGCACCCCGAGCTCCGCGGCGGGGCCGTTGGTGACGGTGTTGCGCTGGGTGTTGGTGGTGGCGTTGGAGAACGGGACCCCCCCGGCGCAGGGCAGCGCCTGGCCTTCGGGGCCGACGGTCTGCCAGCCCGCGATCACGAACGCCATGATCTGCTCCGCTTGCGTCAGCGCGGCGGCGGAGTGGTCGAGCTCGTACATGCGCGCCAGCTCGATCCCGACCCACTCGTTGTCGTCGTAGAAGCTGTCCCCACCGGGCCCCACGGGGGGCGCGGTGACGTCGTCGAAGGAGCGCGCCGTCGTGGCCGTGGAGGCGCCCGTCGCGGTCGTTTCTCCCGGGGGGGGTGAGGTCGAGTACACCTGCAGGCCCGCGGCCAGCGCGTGCAGCCCGCCTTCGAGGCGGGCCTGCTGGCCGGGGATGTGCGCCACGCTGACGCTCGCCGCGAGCGCCTGCGAGAAGGGCCACAGGAACGAGTACTCCGGTTCGCCCTTGTACAGCCCCGCGGAGGGGACGTAGAAGTTCTGCTGCATCGCTTCGTAGGCGAGCACCGCGCGCTGGGCGTAGAGGCTCAGCGCGGGCGGGCGGTGGGCCTTCGGCGCGCTGCGCTTGCGCTGTGCGGCGAGCGCTGCCGGCGCGCAGAGCAGCAGCGCGAGCAGGACCACGAGGCATCCCGGGGTCGCAAGTCGTCGGTGAACAGGCCGGAGCAGGGTCATCGGGCTCAGGGCAAGCAACAGGCTAGCGGGGCGTTCGATGCGGGTGGGTCGTGCCCAGAGCGGCTTTCATGAAGACCGGCACGTCCACTGCGAAGGACGTTCTTCGTCGATCCGGCGTGAGGGATCGCGCTCGGCGGTGTCGTCCTCGTGAAGCCTCACTTCTGCACATGTTCGCAACAGCAAAACACAGGAGGGGTCGTATGGGACCGAAGAACGAGAACTTGCACCCCGCGACCGTCTCCTCGCCGCGGCGCCCGGTCGCCCGCTCGCCGCTACGCCCCGCCCCCTCGCGTCGGCGTCCGGCCACCCCCTCGACGCGGCGTCCGGCAGCCCCCTCGCCGGGGCGTCCCGCCACCCCCTCGCCGCAGCGCCCGGCCATCCCCCCGCCGCTGCGGGTGGAATTCGAGGGAGGCGATGGAATGCCGTTGCGGGCGACCATCTCCGGCGAGATCGACTATGCGAACGCCTTCTCGATGGAGCTGCGAATCGCCATGGCGTGCAGGCGGCGGCGGGCGCGCGGTCTGATCGTGGACCTCGAGGGCGTGACGTTCATGAGCTCGAGCGGCTTGGGCGCAATCCTGAACCTGCGGCGCGAGCCTGCGTGTCGGCAGGGCGGGCTGGCCGTCTCGTGCCCCAGAGGGCAGGTGCTCGGCCTCTTCGAGCGTACGGATATGGGCAGGTGCCTGATCGTGGTGGACACGGCGGAAAAGGCCAAGGTGCTACTGCTGTACGGCGCCGCGGGCGAGGACCTGCGCCGCCACCCCCACCGGGACACCAGCTTCAACTGATCGCGCACCGCCCGGCTACCGATCGCAGCGGCACTCGGCTACGGTTCCCTGCGCCCCCACTCTGGGGCGCGACCACTGAAAGCAGCGCAGAAGAGCGGGGGAGCACGCGATGAGGACAGTCCGAGAGGCGACGTACGAGCTGCTGCGGGAGCGGGGCATGACCACGCTGTTCGGCAACCCCGGCTCCACGGAGCTGCCGATGCTGAGCGACTTCCCGGAGGACTTCCGCTACGTGCTCGGCCTGCAGGAGGCGGTGGCGGTGGGGATGGCCGACGGCTACGCCCAGGCGACGGGGCGTCCGACGCTGGTCAACCTGCACACCGCCCCCGGACTGGGCAACGGGATGGGCGCGATCTTCAACGCCCAGGCCAACAAGTCGCCGCTGGTGGTGACCGCGGGCCAGCAGTACCGCTCGCTGATGACGCTGCAGGCCAACCTGACCAACCGCGACGCCACGCGGATGCCCCACCCGCTGGTGAAGTGGAGCTACGAGCCACCCTGCGCGCAGGACGTCCCGCACGCACTGGCGCGCGCGGCACACACCGCGGCGCTCCCACCGCGCGGCCCCGTGTTCGTGTCGGTGCCGATGGACGACTGGTACGCGGAGGTGCGCTCTGAGGAGGAGGTGCGCCACCAGACCACGCGCACCGTGAGCGGGGGGGCGGGCCTGCCCGACCGGGCCACGCTCACAGACCTCGTACGGCGCCTCGGGCAGGCCACCAACCCGGCCCTGGTGGCGGGCCCGGACATCGACGCGGCGGGCGGCTGGGACGCGGCGGTGGCGCTCGCCGAGCGCGCCCGCCTGGCGGTGTACGCGACCCCGGCGACCGGCGGCGGACGGCTGGGCTTCCCGGAGGACCACCCGCTCTTCCAGGGCGTGCTCCCCCCGGCGGTGCAGCCACTCGGAGAAATGCTGGCGCCGCACGACTTCGTGCTCGCGGTGGGCACGTCGGTGTTCCCCTACTACCCCAACCTCCCCGGACCTCTGCTGGCCCCGGGCACGAGCCTGGTGGCGGTCACAAGCGACCCCGACGAGGCGGCGCGGGCGCCGATGGGCGACGCCGTCGTGGCGGACGTGGCGCTCACGCTGGCGGCGCTGGCGGAGGCGGTGGCCGCGACCGACGGGAGCGAAACGGCTGCAGAGGGGGCGGGGGGCGCTCACCGCGAGCCCCCGCCGGTGCGCCCGGCCCCGGAGGAGGTCCCCCTCACGGACCCGATGAGCCCCTCCACTGCGGTGCGGGCGCTCGCGGAGGTGTTCCCCGAGGACGGCATCGTCGTGCTGGAGTCCCCCTCGGCGACCCCGGCGCTGCGCAACCAGCTGCGCCTGGGGCGCCCCGGGAGCTACTACTTCTCCGCCGGCGGCGGCCTCGGCTTCGGGATGCCGGCGTCGATCGGTGTGCAGCTCGCCTGCCCGGACCGGCCCGTGGTGTGCGTGGTCGGCGAGGGCTCGGCGCAGTACGCGGTGCAGAGCTTCTGGACGGCGGCGGCCTACAGGGTCCCCGTGACGTACGTGGTGCTGCGCAACGAGGAGTACGCGATCCTCAAGTTCTTCTCGTTGATGGAGGAGGTCCCGGGCGCACCGGGCCTGGACCTGCCCGCGCTCGACACCGCGGCCGTGGCCGCCGGGTACGGCGTGAACGCGCGCCACGCGAGCGACCCCGAGGAGCTGCGGGTGGAGCTGCGCCGTGCGCTGGCCTCCCCGGAGCCCGAGCTGGTCGAAGTGCAGGTGGCCCCGGGGATGGCGCTGGCTTGAGGAGGGCAGTCCCATACCCTTTCCCCTGATGCCCAACGCCAACGGCAGCGCCCACTCAGGCAACCCTGCGCAGGAGCCCGACGTGATCGTCGTCGGGGCCGGCCTCGCGGGGCTGGTGTGCACCTTGGAGCTGCTGCGCAGCGGCCACACAGTGCTGCTGCTCGACCGCTGCCGCCCCCGCGAGGTGGGGGGCCTCGCGCGGGAGGCGTTCGGAGGGATGTTCATGGTGGACTCCCCCGAGCAGCACCGCTCGCGGATCCGCGACAACGAGCGCCTGGCGCTCGAAGACTGGCTGCGCATCGCCGAGCTCGGCCCCGACGAGCGGTGGCCGCGCGCGTGGGCCGAGCAGTACGTGACCCGCGCCCGCGACGACGTGGGCGGCTGGCTGCGGGAGCTCGGAGTGCGCTTCTTCCCCGTCGTCAACTGGGCCGAGCGGGGCAACTTCGGCGACGGCAACTCCGTCCCCCGCTTCCACCTCACGTGGGGCACCGGCAAGGCGCTCGTGCAGGCGGTGTGGGGCGCGATCGAGAGCCACCCGCGCCGCGCCGCGCTGGAGGTCCGGTTCGGGGCGCGCGTCACCGGGCTGCTCACCGACGGACAGAGCGGGGTGGTGGGCTGCAGCGTTGAAGATGAGGATTTGGAGAGGGGCCGTCGATCGGGGGGCGGGGAGCCAAGGGCGTTCGGCACGTGGCCGCCCACGGAGACCGGGGAGGAGGGGTCGGGCGCGAGTGCCGGCCACGGGGTGGGGACGGACCAAATCGCCGGCGCGCCGGGAGAGCACCGGGCCGGCGAGCAGCGCGGATACGAGGTGAGAGCCGGCAAGGCGGTAGTGGTCGCCGCCGGCGGGATCGGAGGCAACCACGATCTCGTGCGCCGCGTGTGGCCGACCGACGAGCTCGGCAGCCCCCCGCAGCAGCTGCTGGCGGGCTCCCACCCCTACGCCGACGGGGCCCTGCACGAGGAGGTGGAGCGCGTGGGCGGAGCCGTGAGGAACCTCTCGCGGATGTGGAACTACGCCGACGCCGTGCGTCACCCCGCGCCGCAGCGGGAGAACCACGGGATCAAGCTGATCCCGCCCCGCTCGGGGGTGATGCTCGACCCCGACGGCCGCCGCTACGGCCCCGTCCCGGTGATGCCCACCTACGACGCGTACGCCGCCCTGGAGCGGATGTGCGAGGACAAGCGCAAGTACTCGTGGCTGGTGTGCAACCAGCGGATCGCCCGCCGCGAGCTCGACGTGTCCGGCTCCCAGCACAACCCCCACCTGCGCGAGCGACGCCGGGTGCGCTTCCTCCTCGGGGTGGTGCTCGGCAAACCTCGGTTGGTGGCCCACTTCCTGGACGGCTCCCCCGACTTCGTGTCCGCCCGGACGCTGCCCGAGCTGGCGCGCAAGATGAACGAGGTGACCGGCGAGAACGCCATCGACCCCGAGACGCTCGCCGCTGAGATCGGCCGCTACGACGAGTCGATCGCCCGCGGCAAGGGCCTCTTCAACGACGACCAGCTGCGGCGCATCGCCCAGCTGCGCAACTGGCGCGGGGACCGCCTGCGCACGTGCGCCTTCCAGCGGATCCTGGACCCCAAGGCGGGGCCGCTGATCGCGATTCGCCTGCAGGTGATGGCGCGCAAGAGCCTCGGCGGCATCCAGACCGACCTCGCCTGCCGCGTGCTGCGCGGCTCCGACGGCGAGCCCGTCCCCGGCCTCTATGCGGTCGGCGAGGCCGCCGGCTTCGGGGGCGGGGGGATGCACGGCAAGCGCTCCCTGGAGGGCACGTTCCTCGGCGGCTGCGTCTTCACCGGCCGCCTCGCGGCCGCCGCCATCGCGGGGGCGGAGCTGCCCCAGCGGACCCCGCCGCGCGTGAGAGAGCCGCCGCGGACCCCTCAGCGCGCGGGTGTCCCCTCGCGCTGAGGACACCCGGGGAGCGTACGGTGCCAACTCCCACGCGAGGGCCCGCGAGCACACCCCGACGGGACGCCGAGCAGGGGAACGCCGCGAGCACACCTCAGTGGAGCGCCGCACGCAGGTCGGGCACGGAGCGCGACCCGCACGAGCACCCACCCGCCTTCGACTACGTGACGGTGGGGCACGTCACCGTGGACGTGCTCCCAGACAACTCCCGCCGCCCGGGTGGTACTGCCTTCTACGGCGCACTCCAGGCCGCGCGGCTAGGACTGCGCACGCTCATCCTCACTCAAGGCAACCCCCCCGAGGTCGAACGGCTGCTCGAGCCCTACCGCGACGAGCTCGACCTGACAGTCCTCCCCGCGCAGCGCACAACCACGCTCCAGACCTCGGGCGAGGGCCTGGCCCGCCGCCAGCGGCTGCTCGCCTGGGCCGGACCGTTCGCAGGGCCCGTCGAGGTGGACACCGCGATCCTGCACCTCGCCCCCGTCGCCCGCGAGACCCCGCGCGCGTGGTACACCCGCCTGCCCCGCGCCGACTTCGTGGGGCTCACCCCCCAAGGTCTCCTGCGCAAGTGGGACACGCGGGGGGACCTCGCGCTCGCCCCGCCGACGCAGGAGCTGCTGCCCGAGCGCTGCGACGCAGTGGTGCTCTCAGAGCGCGAGTGGGACTGCGCCGAGTCGCTCGCGCGTGAGTGCGCAGGCTGCGCGGTAGTCGCGGTGACCGCCGGCCCGCAGCCCGTCACCCTGCTCCTGCCCGGTGGCGAGACGCTGCGCGTGCCTGTGCCCGCCGTCGAGCGTCCCCGTGACGACCTCGGCGCCGGTGACGTCTTCGCCGCTGCCCTGTTCGTCGCGCTGCGCGAGGGCCGCCTCCCCGCAGCCGCCGCGGCCTTCGCCAACGCCGCCGCCGCCGTGCGCCTCGCTGGGTCGGGACCGGGCGCGATCGGCGACCGCCGCGCGGTCGAGGCGCGGCTGGGTGCGTGAGCAAGGACGCCCGCGACCCTGGGGCTGAGCGCCTGAGCGGTGGGGCACCTGCGCACTAGCTCCGCTCGCAGGCCAGCGCGCCGCACGATCTACGCGGCGCTCACCCCGTCCGCCCGGCCAACGTCCTCCCGGCCCGTCCGCGGGACCATCGCCCCCTCGATGAGCCCCGCGAGGTCAAGCCCTGCGAGCGCCTCCTCCGCTGCGGCCACGCGCGCGGCGAGCAACAGCGAGCCGCCCACAGGGTTCATCTCCACGACCGCCACCTGCGCTTCGGGGGCCGTCGCGTGGAGCGCTCGGGTGAGGGGGTCCACGAACACCGCGCCCGCCTTCCACGCGCTGCCGATCAGGCCCACCGGGAAGTCGCCGCGCAGGCCCGTCTGGCGGATCACCGCGGCGACCTGCTGCGCCAGCTCCGCCGCGCCGCGCTCGTACAGCTCGCGCGCCACCGGGTCGCCCTGCTCGGCGAACGCCGCCGTCCTTCTCGCGAACGCCGCGATGCGGTCCTTCGTGAGCGGCACGCTGTAGACCTGCGTCGCCAGCGCCTCCACGGTGGAGGCGCCGAAGAACTCGACCGCCGCCTCGCTCAGCGGGGTCTCCGGACCCGAGCGCTCGCGGTCGCGCAGCGCCGCCTTGATCGACTGCACCCCGAGCCAGTACCCCGAGCCCTCGTCGCCCAGCAGGTGGCCCCAGCCGCCCGCCCGCCACGCGCGCCCGTCGGGACCCACGCCGAACACGTTGCTGCCCGTGCCCGAGATCGCGCCCACCCCGGGCCGCGCGCCGGTCGCCGTCGCCCACGCCCCCACCACGTCGCCCACCACGACCCACTCCTGTGAACGCTCTGCGCGCACGTGGGCCTCCACCGCGTCGGTGTCCGTGCCCGCCACCGCCAGCACCGCCGCGTCGAGCTGCGCGTCCCCGATGCCTGCCGCCGCGAGCGCCGCGTCGGCCGCCTCGAACAGACCCCGCCCCGCGGCCTGCACCCCGACGGCGTCCTGGTTGCTCGGGCCCCCGTGCCCTACGTGCAGCGCGCCGCTCGCTACGTCGAGCACCGCAGCGAGCGTCTTGGTCGCGCCTCCGTCGATGCCCAGCAGGTAGTGCGCCTCGCGCGGCGAGGCGCCCGGCCCAAAGTGCGCGAGCGCCGGGGGCAGCGTGACAAGCGAGTCGCGGTCCATGCCGGGATACTTACAGCCGTGCCAGCGGTAGGCGTCCACGCTGTCTTCCCCGACGCCCCACGGCGCGCGGGGATGTACGAGTCCTTCTACCTGCGCGCCGTCGCCCCGGACCGGCCGCTCGGGGTGTGGGTCCGGTACACCGTCCACAAGCGCGCCGGGCACGCTCCGCGGGGCTCGGTGTGGTGCACGGTGTTCGACGGGGCCCGCCGGCCGTTCCAGCACAAGCTCACCACCGACGAGCTCTCCGTCCCCGCCGGCGGGTGGATCGCGGTGGGGGACTCCCTCCTCGGCCCGGGGCGCGCGGAGGGCTCGTGCGGGGAGGCCCGCTGGGCGCTGCGCTTCGCCTCGCTCGAGCCCGCCCTGCGCCACCTACCGCGGGACTTCCTCTACCGCGCCCCGCTACCCCGCACAAAGCTCACAAGCCCCGCGCCCGCGGCGCGCTTCGAGGGCACGCTCGAGTTGCCCGGCGCGCCCTCACCCCACTTGAGGACCGCGCCCTCACCCCACCCGACGACCGTCTCACCCTCACGCTCCTCCCCGTCGCCCTCCCGGCCCTCGCGCACCCTCGAGCTCGACGGCTGGCACGGGATGGTCGGCCACAACTGGGGGGCCGAGCACGCCGAGCGGTGGATTTGGCTGCACGGCCTCGACTTCGCCGAGGACCCCGCCGCGTGGCTCGACGTGGCGCTTGGGCGGGTGCGCGTGGCGGGGCGCACCACTCCCTGGGTGGCCAACGGCGCGCTGCACCTCGACGGGACCCGCCACCGACTGGGCGGCCTCGGCGCGCGGGGGCTGCTGGTCGCCGAGCGCCCCGAGCGCTGCCTCCTCTTGCTGCCCGGCGCCGGGGGGCTCGTGGTCGAGGCGCACGCGCACGCTCCCCGCGAGGCGCTCGCCGGCTGGCGCTACGCCGACCCCGACGGCGCGGGACACGACGTGAGCAACTGCTCCATCGCCGCGCTCACGCTCACCGTGCGCCAGCCCGGGCGCCCCGCGCGCACGCTGCGCACCGCGTACGGCGCAGCCTACGAGCTGGGCATGCGCGAGCGCGACCACGGCGTGCCGCTTGCGCCCTTTCCGGATGGCTGACGGCCGCTCGGGTCCCTTCCCGGACGGCTGACAACTGCTCGGGTCCCCTCCCGGGCGGCTGACGGCGCGGGCTCCTTCCCGGACGGCTGACAGCCGCTCGGGTCCCTTCCCGGGCGACTGACGACAGGCCTGACACGGGCCGAGCCGTCTCGATCGGAGTCGGAGACACTCCCGCCGACACAACCGCTCGCCTCGCACCCCGTTCGGCGCGGGCCGCCGCGCTCGGTAGTTCTCCACAACATTTGCGCCCGTATCACAAATTTGGCTGCAAATTGCGGTTGAAAGGTATATAATAAGTACCGGTACAACTTAGGGATGGGAAAGACGAAGGCAGGGATAGCTTGAGTTCGAATGACGTTCTGCGTACGCGCGTGGCGTCGTAGTTGGCGCCGGTGCGTCAAACTCGCGGGACCATTCTGAACTCTCAACGACGTGCCCCCGGATGGGGTGCGGAAGGACAGCGAGGAACATGGATGATCATCGCAAGCAGTAACCGGGTGCAGGTCCACGGCGCGTCGGCCGCGAGCGAGCCCGTCGCGCACCGTGCCGCGACCCTGGCCGCCGGGGCGCTGTTCGTGCGCACCCGCGTCAAGCGCTCGCGCGCAGAGCGTCAGACTGCGGACCGCGCCCTCGCGCGCGAGCGGCGACGCATCGCGGCCGACGTCCACGACCTCATCATGCAGGACCTCTCGCTCGCACTCGCCACCGCGCGCGCGCTCACCGACGATCCTGCGTGCGCGCACCAGGCCAACGCGGTCGTCAGCGCCGGCGAACGCGCGCTGGCGGGCGCCCGCCAGCTGCTGGGTGAGCTAGCCGAGCACGACACCAGACCGATCGCCCAGGCCGTCGAGGCGTCCGTGCGGGCCGCCGCCCGCCACACCCCGCTGGCGTTCCACGCCACCCGGGTGCCCTCCACCGCGGAGCTCGACCAGCCGACCCGCCACGCGCTCGTGCACATCGCCCGCGAGGCGGTCACCAACGCGGTCAAGCACGCCTCCGCGAGCACCGTCGAAGTGGTCCTCGAGCACGCCGGCCAGTGGCGGTTGACGGTGCGCGACGACGGCCGCGGCTTCGACGAAGCGCCGGCCGGGGAAGGCTTCGGGCTGGCCTCCATGCGCCACTCTGCACACGCCCTCGGCGGCGCCGTGCACGTCGGCCGCGGCAGCGGCGGGGGCACCACGGTGGAGGCCGTCCTACCGTGAGCCGCGCCCGTACGTGTCACGGTCGGGGTCGCCCCACCACGCGTGCCGCATTCGGGGGCACCACGGCGAGGGCCGTCCTACCGTGAGCGCCGCGCTCGAGAGCACCAGCCGAGGCCGTCCTGGGATGAGCGCCGCGCCCACCGTCGTGCTCGCCGACGACCACCCCCCGATCCGCCTGGGCGTGCGGATGGCGCTGATGCGCGGCGGCTTTCGGGTGCTCGCCGAAGCCGCCGACGGCGACGGTGCGGTGGAGGCGGTGCTGCGCGAGCGGCCCGACCTCTGTCTGCTCGACGTCCGCATGCCCGGCGGCGGGGGCGTCGAGGCCGCCGCCCGACTCTCCAAGCTCGCGCCCGCCACGGCAGTGGTGATGCTCACCGTCTCCGCCAGCGCCGAGGACCTGCTCGCCGCGCTGCGCGCCGGCGCGCGGGGCTACCTGCCCAAGGACACGTCCCCCGACAGCCTCCCCGCCGCGCTGCGCGGAGTGCTGAAGGGCGAGGCC
Organism: uncultured Solirubrobacterales bacterium; assembly: GCA_963701215.1. GTDB lineage: Bacteria > Actinomycetota > Thermoleophilia > Solirubrobacterales > Solirubrobacteraceae > Palsa-744. The sequence goes on along the minus strand of OY969580.1, from coordinate 103,412 downwards.
GCACTCCCGCGGACGTTCGTCGGGCGGATGCTCCACGAGATGCGCGAGCTCCCCGCCCCCGACTCTGCCCCGGTGCGCGCGGGCGATGTCGAGCTCACCGCGCGGGAGTCCGAGATCCTGCGCATGCTGCGCTCCGGCCTCTCCACCTTGGAGATCGCCGAGCGCCTCTCGCTCTCCCCCGTCACCGTCCGGCGCCACCTCTCCGCCGGCGCCGCCAAGCTCGGTGCCGACGGGCGCGACGAGGCCCTGCGCGCGATCGCCTGATCAGACCAACCCTGCGCGCACCGCGTACACCGCGGCCTGTACGCGGCTGTGCACCCCTAGCTTCTCGAAGATGTTGGTCACGTACTGCTTGACCGTGTGCGGGCTGATCGACAGCTCGACGCCGATCGCGACGTTGTCTGCGCCCTGGGCGATCAGGCCCAGAACCTCCTCCTCGCGGGGGGTGAGGGCGAGGAGCGCTCCCCGCGCCTCGCCCCCGTCACGGGCGCGGTTGGACTCCGCCTCGGCGCGGGCCGACTCCGCCTCGGCGCCGGCACGCACGTAGGCCGTCAGCGCCTGCGCCACGTCGCTCGAGAGCACCATGTGGCCCTCCGCGGCCTGTTCGATGCCGGCGGCGAGCTGGTCCACGCGGGTGTCCTTCAGCAGGTAGCCGCACGCCCCCGCCGCCAGCGCCTCCAGCACGTCGTGGTCCTGGGCGGAGACCGTCAGAACCACCGTCTGGACGTCCGCGCCGCCGTTCTCGGTCCCCATCCGACGCAGGGCCTCAAGGCCCGAAACCCTTGGCATGTTGAGGTCGAGCACGAGCACGTCCGGCTTCAGCTTGCGCGCCAGCGCGAGCGCCTCGGCGCCGTCGGACGCCTCGCCGACGACCGCCATCCCGGCGTCCTGCAGCGTACCGCGCAGTCCGTCGCGGAAGATCTGATGGTCGTCTGCGATCACGACCCGCAGCGCGGCGCCCGAGGAACCCACGTGTAGAAAATAGACGAACCGCCCGGCGCCCCGGGGCCGCGGGGCGCGCCGCTAGGCCCTTCGAGTCCATCCAGGCGGGGGTCGTCCCATCGGCCCGACGCCCTGTCGTCCTTTGGTCACGCCTCGGCGAAGTCCCAATCTACGGAAATTTCGGGACCGCCTGGACCGAACGTCCAGATGCCCTTCCAGGGGTCAAGTTAGGCGTCAGGGTGCGTCGAGCCACACCGAACTCGCGCCCCACGTCCCCTGCCAGGAGAGTCCTTGATGCACAAGCCCACGTCTCGCACGCTCGTCGCAACCTTCGCCCTGCTGTTGCTGGCGCTCTTCGCCTTCGCCACCTCGTCGGCGCTCGGCGCACGCTCCTTGCGGCATGAAACAAAGCGTGCAGGCCACCCTCAGCGCTTCCACCGCCCTCGCTCCTCTGCTCGCCGAACCGCACACAGCTCCCGCGGGGGCTCTGCTGGCGACGCGCCAGCCGTCGTCCGCACTGTGGCGACCACGACCACGAGCGGGGCGCTGTTGGGCGACGAAGCGGTCGAGTCCTCGCGGGACTTTCTGAGCGCGGGGCAGGCTGAAGCGTTCTCGCTCGTGGCGAGGGCCTCCGGCGCCGCCGGCGCCGTGCACCTCTACATCGACTCCCACAACCGCGCGCGCACGGTCGTCGTGGGCCTCTACAGCAACGCCGGCGGGCACCCCGGCTCGCTGCTCAGCAGCGGTTCGGGTCCCGCCTCCGCCGCGGGCACCTGGACCACCGTGTCCGTCACGCCCACCCCACTGACCTCCGCGACCACCTACTGGCTGGCGATCCTCGGCGAGGGCGGCGCCCTGCGCTACCGCGACCGTGCCGCCGGGCCTTGCTCGAGCCAGACCAGCGCCCAGACCGACCTCGCCGCCCTGCCCACTGCGTGGACCCCCGGCAGCGTCTACTCCGACTGCCCCGTCTCGGCCTACGTGACCCCGGTCTCCGTGTTGGACCCGCCGCCAGTCGAAACCCTGCCCGTGGACCCGCCGCCGGTGGACCCGCCCCCGGTGGAAACCCCGCCGGTGACGACACCGCCCGTCGAAACACCGCCTGTGACGACACCGCCGGTCGAAACACCCCCGGTGACGACACCGCCGGTCGAAACACCGCCCGTGACTACTCCCCCTGTCGAAACGCCGCCGGTGACGACCCCACCCGTTGAAACGCCGCCCGTGACGACCCCGCCCCCGGGCAGCCTGTTCATCTCGCCGACGGGCAGCAACTCCAATCCCTGCACCGAAGCCCAGCCCTGCCTCACCATGGGTCACGCCTACGAAAAGGCGGCCGCCGGACAGACCGTGCTGCTGCTCGCCGGCAGCTACTCGGGGCAGACGATCCCCGGCGCCGGCAAATCCGGGACGGCGCACGTGGTCTTCGCCCCGGCCCCGGGCGCGAGCGCCAAGGTCACCAGCACCGTCTACGTGTTCGGCTCGCACGTCACGCTCGAAGGCCTGGCTGTCCAGGACGTCGTGATCGGCAACTACGACGAGGAACCCGGCCGCCCCAACCCCACCGACGTGTCGCTGCTCGATCTCACCGGGCGCAACTTCGAGATCGACTCCGCCACCGACATCACCGTCGAAGGGGGCTCCTGGGGACCCGCCAGCGCCTGCGGCGGACCCTACGGGGGCGACAACAACAGCATCCGCGAGCCGATCCCGGGCGTCGCGCCGGAAAACATCCTGATCAACGACACCGTCATCCACGACGTCCAGTCCTACAACCTCGTGGGCTGCCACATCGAGGGCCTGGCGATCTTCGCCGGCAACCACGTGACGGTCAGCAACTCCAGGTTCTACGGCAACTCGGTCTACGACGTCTTCATGCAGGCCAACTCCGGCGGCAGCCCGAACAACATCACGCTCAAGGGCAACTGGTTCGCCGTCGCGATGGACAACTCTGGCGCCAACGGCAGGCCGGTCGGCTCCAGCAATGGCGTCGCGGTCGGCAACGAGCTCTCCGCGAACGTCACGCTTGAAGCCAACCACTTCAACGACGTGCTCAACATGAACGACGCTGGGGACATCTCGCACTTCAGCAACGTGCACGTGCTCGACAACATCGGAATCCAGCCCTACTCCACCTACCCCTGCGGCTCCCTCTCGGGAGTTGAATGGAGCAAGAACGTCTGGCAGAACGACAGTTGCGGCGCGACCGACGTCGACCTCTACGGCGCGGCGCTGCCTTACGTCAACACCGCCAACAACTCCACGCTCAACTACACGCTCACGGGCGCCTACGCCAGTTGGCCCGGTTCGCCCTCCGAAGGCGGGGGTTCCTCGGGCGGCGGCGGCTCGTCCGGCGGGGGGTCCTCCGGTGGCTCCTCGGGCGGCGGCAGCTCCGGCGGGGGCTCCGAAGGCGGGGGGTCCTCCGGTGGCTCGTCCGGCGGGTCCTCGGGCGGCGGCAGCTCCGAAGGCGGGGGCTCGTCCAGCGGCTCATCCGGCGGCACGACGCTCTATCTGTCTCCGAGCGGCTCGAACTCTGGCGCGTGTACGCAGGGCGCGCCGTGCAAGACGCTCGCCCACGCCTACGAAGTGGCCTCCGCGGGCGCCACCGTGCAGCTCGCCGAAGGAACCTACACCGACACCTCGCTGCCGCTCGTCAGCGGGAAAACAGCGTCCAGCCCGGTCGTCTTCGAGCCGGCCGCCGGCGCGAGCGTGAAGTTCTCGAAGATGCTCACCGTGCAGGCGCACGGTGTCGAATTGAGGGGTTTCAAGTTCGAACGGGAACTGTACTTCGGGGAATCCGCCGAAGGCGACACCGCGCGTGACAACGCGCTGCACAACTTCGAGATCATCTCCAGCGGCACCCACGCACCCAGGGACATCTCGATCATCGGGGGCACCGCCGGGCCTGTCGCCGACGGGTCCGACAACGAAAACAACCTGATCGCGACCAACGGCCCCGAAACGACCGCTGTCCCGACCAAAATCACCGTTGAAGGCGTCCTCATCCACGAATACACCAAAGTCGGAGAAGCCCACGTCGACTGCCTGCAGATCTGGGGCGGCAACGAACTGCTGATCCAAGACAACACCTTCAAGCGCTGCTCAGTCTTCGACATCTTCCTACAGGCACTCCCCAACGGCCAGGCCGGCACCCCGAAAAACGTCACGATCCAGAACAACTACCTCGAAAAAACGATCGAAGGATACTTCTCGATCTTCCTCCCCCACCACAACGAAGGCAACCCCGAGCACTACGAAAACGTAGACATCCGCAACAACTCCGCAACCCAGACGATCGCAGCCGACCCCCGCGCTACCTACACCAACGTCCAGTTCGACGGCAACATCGCGCCCTCCCTGCTCTTCTGGAACGAAGCAACCGAAGTCGACCAAGCCGACCCCTCCGGCGCCGAAACCGACTACAACGTCTGGTACGCCTCCGGCGCCAAAAAATACGGCACGCACGACCAGCTCGCCCCCGCCGGGTACCTCGACGAAGCCACACTGAACCTCCACCTCACCGAAGGCGCCGCCGCGATCAAACACGGCGACCCCAACAACTACCCCACCACCGACATCGAAGGCCACACCCGACCCAACCCCCCCGACGCCGGAGCCACACAGTACGTCCCATAAGAGCGCCTAACAAAAGTGGTGGACTTGTTTGAGGCAGATCTTGGCGCAGGCGAGGGTGAGCATGGCTTCGTGGATGTCGGCGCGGCGTGCGTGGCGGCGGGCGAGGTAGCGGTTGGCGTGCAGCCAGGAGATTGTGCGCTCCACGATCCAGCGCTCGCGTCCCAGTCCCGAGCCGTGGCCGGTTTTCTGCCTGGCGATCTTGGGGACGATGTGGCGGTCGCGGAGCTCTTTGCGGTGGCGCTTGGAGTCATACGCCCGGTCGGCGTACAGGCGCCGGGGCCGGAACTTGCCGTGACGGCCGGTCGGCGGGACGCGATCGGTGAGCTCGGTGAGCTGCGTGATGTCGTGGCGGTGTCCGCCGGTCAGCGTGACCGCCAGCGGGGTTCCCCTGCCGTCGACCATCACATGATGCTTGCTGCCAAGACGGGAGCGATCGACAGGCGAGGGGCCGGTCTGCTCGCCCCCCCTTTAGCCCGCACATGCGAGCTGTCCACGACCGCACGGGACCAGTCGATCTGGCCGGCGTCCTGCAGCTCGTCCAACAGCACCTGGTGCAACCGGTTCCACACGCCCGCCTCGCTCCACTCGTGCAGGCGCCGCCAGCAAGTCATCCCTGACCCACAGCTCATCTCCTGGGGCAGGTCCTCCCACGGGATCCCGGTTTTCAACACGAACAGGATCCCCGTCAGCGCCGCCCGGTCGGGTACCCGCGGGCGTCCCGTGATCTGCGGCTCGCGCTCCGGCAAGATCGGCTCGATTCGAGCCCACAACTCGTCTGGAAGAAGAGGTTTAGCCATGACGCAGGACTTCGACAGCCCCACGACGAATCCTACCTTTTGTTAGGCGCTCTAAGTCTCCGTGCCCGAGCCACGGGCCCGCACGGGCCGATGGAAATGCCGCAATTTGCGGGAATCTGAGGCTATTTCTTGTCAAGCCAGAGAACTACCCTCTGGCATCCGCCCTCGGTATTATGTACACTTGACCCAGTGGTAGCCGAATGCTCGCGATGGGGGGCGCGACCTCCGAGGCGCACACCCACGATTCGACGCATCCTTGGGCTGAGTGGGCGCTTCCTGGCGCTGAGCGCGGCACTCGTGCTCTTCGCTGCGCCTACGGCGTTCGGCGCTCCTGGCCGATCCGAGGCCTTCCGCTTTCGGGCGCACGCCTCCGGCCTCGCCGCGAAGGTGCTCCTCTACATCGAACGTCGGAGCACGGCGCGCACCGTCGTTGTCGGCCTCAGCTCCAACACCGACGGCCTTCCCGGCCCGCCGCTGAGTAAGGGCTCGCTCTCCTCGCCGCGCCTGGGTACCTGGAACACGGTGCCCCTGGGGCCGGCCCAGCTCGTCTCGGGGGATCTCTACTGGTTGACGATCCTCGGCAGGAACGGGACGCTTCCCCGCCGCAACCACCTGCGCGGGCACTGCGCCGCCGCCGCGAGCGTCCGGACCAACCTGAACGCACTGCCCTTCTCAGGTCCCACGGGCAGAGCTCGTGCCCACCTCGACTGCCCAATCTCCGCCTACGTGATCCTCGAGACCACGGTCACTCCTCGGGCAATCTCGCCCCTCAGCTCGAGCTTTCCCCTCGACCCGACGGCCGCCTTGACCCAGGCCTTCCCGACCGGCCCAGCATCCGCCGAAGAATCCGCTTCTCCGCAGGGACCCGCAGAATTCAAACGAAGGGAACCCTGGAGGAAATTCAGGAGAGAAAAACCCAATAGAGAAGAACCCACTGAAAACCCGAAGGAAGAACCTAAAGAAGAACCCACGGAAGAACCGACGGAAAAAACCGAAGAAGAACCACCCCCGCCACCGCCTGCGCCTGTGAACGAGACGCTGCCCACGATCAGCGGCACCACCACCGAAGGCGACACCCTCACCGCGACCGCCGGCACCTGGGAACACGACCCCACGGGCTACACCTACCAGTGGCAGGACTGCAGTGCCCTCGGCAGCGGTTGCACCAACATCGCGGGGGCGGACACCAACGCGCACAAGCTAACCGCCTCCGACGTCCGGCACACGATCCGCATCGAGGTGACCGCGACCAACGAAGGCGGCTCTACGCCCGCGACCTCAGCCCCAACGGCCAAGGTCGAAGAACCCAAGGAAGAACCGCCTCCGCCGCCGCCCGCGCCTGTGAGCAGGACGCTGCCCACGATCAGCGGCACCACCACCGAAGGCGACACCCTCACCGCGACCGCCGGCACCTGGGAACACAACCCCACCGCCTACGAATACCAGTGGCAGGACTGCAACTCCTCGGGCGAAGCCTGCACCGACATCACAGGCGCTACCAGCAGCACGCACAAGCTCACCGCGGGTGATGTCGCACACACCCTGCGCGTTGTGGTCACCGCTACCAACGAAGGCGGCTCGACGGCGGCGACCTCGACGCAGACAGCGACCGTCGCCGCCGCGCCGCCGCCCAAGCCCAAGGACAAGACGCTGCCCACGATCAGCGGCACCACCACCGAAGGCGACACCCTCACCGCGACCGCCGGCACCTGGGAACACAGCCCCAGCGGCTACAAAGACCAGTGGGAGGACTGCAATGCGCTCGGCGAAGGGTGCCTGGACATCGGCGGCGCGACAGCGGCCAAGTACACGCTGACAGCACTCGATGTTGGGGACACCCTGCGCGTGACGGTGACCGCGACCAACGAAGGCGGCTCGACCGCCGCGACCTCCGCCCCTAGCGCGAGAGTCGAAGCCAAGGAAGAACCGAAAGAAGAACCGAGCGGAGAAGCGCTCTTCATCTCGCCGTCGGGCAGCGACTCGAACCCCTGCACCGAAACCGAGCCGTGCCAGACGATGACGCACGCCTACAAGGTCGCGGCTCCCGGCCAGACGGTGCGACTGCTAGCGGGCAGCTATCCAGAACAGAAGATCGAAGGAGACGGGTCGAAAGGCTCCAGCTCACACGTGGTCTTCGCCCCGGCCTCCGTCGCGAGCGTCAAATTCACAGGCGCGATTGACCTGCTCGAATCGCACATCACCATCGAGAACATGTCCGTCCAGGACGTCACGATCGGCAATGTCGAAGCCGACAAAGAAAAGCCCAACCCGACCGACGTCACACTGCTGAACCTCACCGGGCGCAACTTCGAAATCGCCTCCGCCACCTACATCACCGTGGAAGGTGGCTCGTGGGGACCCGCCACCGCGTGCGCCGAACCGTACGCAGGCAACAACAACGCCATCCGCCAGCCGATCCCAAGCCAGGCCCCCGAAAACATCGTGATCAACGACACCGTCATCCACAACGTCCAGTCCGACAGCTTCGAAAACTGCCACATCGAGGGCCTGGCGATCTTCGCCGGCAACCACGTCACGGTCAGCAACTCCAAGTTCTACGAAAACTCCGTCTACGACGTCTTCACGCAGGCCAACTCCGGCGGCAATCCCGACAACATCACCCTCAGGGACAACTGGTTCGCCACCGCCGTCGACACCACCGGCAAGAACGGCGAACCGGTCGGCCACGGCGACGGCATCGCCGTCGGCAACGAGCTCTCCGAAAACGTCACGCTGGAAGGCAACCACTTCAACGACGTGCTGGACATGAACGACGCGGAAGACATCGGGCACTTCAGCAACGTCCACGTCGTGGACAACGTGGGGATCCAGCCCTTCAGCGGCTACGACTGCGCCGGGCTGAGCGGCATCGAATGGAGCAAGAACATCTGGCAGAACGACAAATGCGGGGCCACCGACGTCAACCTCGAAGGCGCCGCGCTGCCATACGTCAACACCGCCAACGACTCCACGCTCGACTACACCCTCACCGGCAAGTACGCCGACTGGCCAGGAGAAGCGAAAGAAGAAAAAACGGAAGAAAAGAAAGAAGAAGGCAAGAAAGAAGAAACCGGCTCGGCGGGGACGCTGTACCTGTCGCCGAGCGGTTCCGACTCGGCCGCGTGTACGCAGAGCGCGCCGTGCAAGACGCTCGCGCACGCATACTCGGTGGCCAAAGCCGGCGAAAAGGTGCTGCTCGCCGCCGGCACCTACACCGATACCTCGCTGCCGCTGACGAGCGGGAAAACAGCGTCCGACCCGGTCGTCTTCGAACCGGCGAGCGGTGCAGCCGTCAACTTCTCCAAAGAACTCAGGGTCGAAGCGCACGGCGTCGAACTGAAGGGCTTCAAGTTCGAAAAGCCGCTGTACTTCGGGGAATCCGCCGAAGGCGACACCGCGCGTGACAACGCGCTGCACAACTTCGAGATCATCTCCAGCGGCACCCACGCACCCAGGGACATCTCGATCATCGGGGGCACCGCCGGGCCTGTCGCCGACGGGTCCGACAACGAAAACAACCTGATCGCGACCAACGGCCCCGAAACGACCGCTGTCCCGACCAAAATCACCGTTGAAGGCGTCCTCATCCACGAATACACCAAAGTCGGAGAAGCCCACGTCGACTGCCTACAGATCTGGGGCGGCAACGAACTACTGATCCAAGACAACACCTTCAAGCGCTGCTCAGTCTTCGACATCTTCCTACAGGCACTCCCCAACGGCCAGGCCGGCACCCCGAAAAACGTCACGATCCAGAACAACTACCTCGAAAAAACGATCGAAGGATACTTCTCGATCTTCCTCCCCCACCACAACGAAGGCAACCCCGAGCACTACGAAAACGTAGACATCCGCAACAACTCCGCAACCCAGACGATCGCAGCCGACCCCCGCGCTACCTACACCAACGTCCAGTTCGACGGCAACATCGCGCCCTCCCTGCTCTTCTGGAACGAAGCAACCGAAGTCGACCAAGCCGACCCCTCCGGCGCCGAAACCGACTACAACGTCTGGTACGCCTCCGGCGCCAAAAAATACGGCACGCACGACCAGCTCGCCCCCGCCGGGTACCTCGACGAAGCCACACTGAACCTCCACCTCACCGAAGGCGCCGCCGCGATCAAACACGGCGACCCCAACAACTACCCCACCACCGACATCGAAGGCCACACCCGACCCAACCCCCCCGACGCCGGAGCCACACAGTACACGGGGTGAGAGTCGGGCGAGCGGGGAACGCTGCCTGAACCGGTGGCAGTGGTAAACGTCAGCCAGGCGGCCCAGGGTGAGCGTCGGTTGAACCGCGGCGCGGAGTCGGCGTCTACCCCGGCAGGCGGTAGACCGTGAAGCCCTTCGACGGGTTGGTGCCCCCAACCGGGGCTGAGAGGGTGCCCACCGTCGCGGTCTCCGAGGCCGTGCCGCGCAGGTAGGCGCCGAGCAGCGGGTCGTAGTCGACGCCGAAGGTGGGCGTGCCCCAGCTCGCGAATTCGCGGGCGCCCACCACCGCCAGCGCAACGCGCTCGCTGCGCAGGCGCGCGATCGCGGCGCGTTCTTCGGCCGGGGTGGCGATCAGACCCGGCAGCAGCGAGAGCTCGCGCAACGCGGGGCGCCGGTCGGCCATGAAGTAGAGGCCGCCGTCGACGGGCGCGGCGAGCACCCGCTGGTCCGGGCCGGTCAGCGCGTCGATCCGCTGCACCGCCGCCTGCAGCGCGGGGGCCGCCGCGGCGCTCGTCACGAACGTGCCGCGCGGAGTGTGCACCGCGGTCGTGTAGTGGGCGTACTGCCCGCCCAGCGCGTAGGCAGCCAGGCCGGCCGCGACCAGGCCGAGTGCGCCCAGCGCGGCGAGGCGCGCCTGCGGTCGGCGCTCGGCGACGCGCGCGTGCAGGATGCCGAGCAGCAGCACCAGCGGCGCGGCGAAGTACGGGGCGTAGGAGCCGTAGGTGGTGAAGGCGTTGTAGGCGCGCAGCCCCAGCCCCGCCGCCACCACGATCAGCGCGAGGTCGGCCGGCCAGCTGCGCCCTAGCGGCGAGCTGCCGCGGCGCACCAGGCGCACCGCCGCCACCGCCGCGAGCGCGAGGCCCAGCGCCGGCAGCCAGCTCATGCCGAGCATCAGGTGGCGCGCCTCCTGTTCGATCGCGCCGCGCTGTCCGGCCAGCAGCCCGCTCGCCCGCAACGCGCCATCGACCAGCGCGATCGCCGCCAATGCGGCCACCAGCGGCCAGCAGGCGAGCAGCCGCGCCACGCCGCGCCGGCGCCGCCACCCCTCCACACTCGCGACGAGCGCAGCCAGCAGGCCGAGGTAGATCGCGGCGCGCGCCGCGAGTCCCACGACGCTGCCGGCGGTGAACGGCATCCAGCTCTGCTCCGTCTTCGCCCCGACCTGCACGAACTTCGTCGGCCACAGGTTTTCGGCGATCAGGTCGTGCAGCCCGACGCGCAGCGCGAACCAGCCGAACACGACCGCCGGGATCGCGATCGCGGGGAGCGCCAGGCGCCAGGCGGCGACCGAAGCCGGGAGACACCGGCCTGCGGCCGGAATCCCCGTTTCGGCCAGCGCCGCGGCGCGGCCCTCGAAGCGCCAACGGGCGACCACGAACGCCACCAGCGCACCCGCAGCGACCGCAGCGAATTCCGGCCGCGTGAGGCACACCAGCCCGGCGGCCACCCCGGCGAGCACGAGCCGCTCGCGGGTCAGCGCGAGCAGCGTCAGTAGCAGGCAGAGCAGCCCGATCGTTCCGGAGTTGGTGTGCGGCAGCACGAAGTTGAACGCGGTGCCCGAGAAGCCGATCGCCAGCAGCACCGCACTCGCCAGCCCGGCGCTCAGCGGCGCCAACCACTGCCGCGCGAGCGCGTAGAAGGCAGCGCAGATCGCCGCCGCCTGCACCAGCCCAAACGCGTACGCGGTCGTGAAGCTCGTGCCGAACACCTTGAAGGCCAGCGCCAGCGAGTACAGGCCCAGCGGGCCGTAGTAGTAGCGCACGTCGCGGTACAGCACGGCACCGTGCTTGATCAGGTCGGCCGTCGTCAGCTCCGCACCCGCGTCGATCTCGGGCACCCCCCACTTGCGCCACGTGAGCGCGGCGAGCGCGGCGAAGCAGGCCGCCAGCACCGTGAGCACCGTGCGGTCGCCGGGTCCGGTGGAGCGCGCCACCGCACCGGGGCGCGTGGCGGCCGCGCCGGGTCGGTCGGGCTCCGGGTGGGTGGCCCCGCCAGGGGTCTGGGGTGCCGCCACTCCGTGGGCTGGTGGTGTCACCACCTCGGGGGCTGGGGGTGCCACTCCGGGGGACGCGGCGGGGCGGGCGCCCGGCGGCGAGGACGCCGGCGAACGCAGCAGGGCGATGTTCACGCCGGCGCGGGTCGAGTGACGAGCACGCCCACGAGCACCTCCAGCTGCGGGCGCGCGACGATCCACAACCCGACCGCGTAGGCGAGGCAGCCGACCACTCCGGCCACCGCCGCCTGCACCAGCTCACCCGCCGGCAGCGCGGTGCCGAGCGCCCAGCCTCCGCCGAAGGCGAGCGCTGCGATCCCGAGGAAGCGCAGCGCGTCTCGCGCCAGCTCGCGAGTCAGGGCGGTGGCGCCGGCGCGCCCGGCGGCGGCCACCAGCAGCGCCGCCGCCAGGCAGCTTGGAGCGATCCAGAAGGCACCGACGGCGCCGTTGACGCCGAACAGCGCGCTGCCGAGCGCGGTCACGGCCAGCTGCACCATCACCAGCGGCAGCGCCAGCGCGCCCAGCAGCCGCGCGCGGCCGAGCGCCAGCAGGACAGGCAGTAGGAAGTTGACAAGCAGCGCCGCGACCGTCCACGGCACCAGCAGCGCCGCGAACAGCTGCAGCGTGTGCGCCTCCGACGCGGAGAGGCTGCGCGGCAGCACGCCGTGTACGAGCGCCGCGCCGGCCGCGATCAGCACGGCGAGCGCGGGAGCGGCGATCAGCATCGCGTAGCGGAAGCCCCGCGGCACGGTCGCCGCGACGACCGACCCCTGCCGCTGGCGCGCCTCGCGCGTCATGTCAGGGATGCTCGACATCCCGAGCGCCATCCCGGTACCCGCCACCAGGTAGCTGGCGAACAGGTAGGCGTAGGAGAGGACGGTCGTTCCGCCTGCGGCCGAGCTGCTGCCGAAGGCGAGCGTGATCACGAACAGCACGTTGAATGCGAGGTAGATCGCGGTCCGGCCCATCACCACCGCGCAGTCGCGCGCCAGCACCGACAGCACGCGCGTGCCGTGGGTGCTCGAGTCGTCAGGGGTGGCCGTCGCGAGCTCACCGGCGCGAGCTCGGCTCAACCCGCCGGAGCGCCGCACGCCCACGAACATCCAGGCGCTCGTCGCGACCGACATCGTCAGCATCGACCAGCCGAGCGTCTGCACGCCCGTGTGGTCCATCAGCACCACGAACGCGACCAGCCCCGCAAGCGCCCCGGACATGTAGCCGCCGGCGATCATCGTGAAGCGATCGCGGATCGCGAGCACCGTCGCGCCTCCGGCAGCCCACAGCTGCAGCACCATCGCGGCACCCAGCACCGGCAGCGCCGCGGCAGTGATCGCCCGGCCGTGGGCGCTCAGCCCGGGGGCAATCAGCTGCGCGAGCGAACCCGCGAGCGGGATCGTCAACACGACCACCGGCAGCGCGATCAGGCCGAGTGTCGCGGCGAAGCGGCGCACGCTCATCCGCGCGCCGGGTTCGACCAGCAGTGGCACCGAGGTCAGGCGTAGGCTCTGGCTGAAGACGCCGAAGGTCGAGTACAGCGCGAACGCGACGAAGAAGCCGTCGGTGCGGGCGTTGGTGCCGAACCGACCGAGGTACAGCACCGCCTGGATCGCGGAGGCGGCCGCCATCGTGAAGGTCGCCACCGACATCGCCATGCCGGCGCGCGCTTTGCCCTCACCGCCGGCGGTGGCCGTTCCGGCAGCGGGCGCCCTGGGGATCGTCTGGGCCTCGGAGCCGAGCGTCAGCGTCTGTGTGCTCATGACCAAAAAAACGCGCCAGCCCGGACGTTTCTCGCGTCGGCGGGAGCTCGCCGACGTGGCCGGCGCCGGGACGCTCCTGGTGGTGGTCGCACGGCGTCGGTATCGCGCAGGGTCGAGCGGCGTACCCCGGGGTCGGGTGGCGTACGCGGGAACGGGGCCGCTGAGCCTCGTGCGCCGGGTCGGGTCGCGTACCCCGGGTCGCTGGCGTGCGTCGGGACCAGGCCTGCTCAGCCTCAGAAGAGCTTGATGCTCGCGCTGGCGAACGAGCCGGTGCTCGCGGTGTTGCCGAACACGTCCTTGATCGACGAGCTCAGCGTGCCCGTCACGGAGCCGGGGCCGCCGGCAGTGAGATCGCTGCTCGGGTCGGTGACTTTGGTGACGGTCAGCTTGACCGTCGCGCCGCTCACGAGCGTGCTGGCAGTGACCACGGGCGAGGTTCCGCCGACCTTGGTGTAGTGCGAGGCCCCGGTGTCACCGGCGAGCCAGCTGCCGGAGCCCAGCCCGCTGACGGCGATTTTCGTCGCGCCGGTCGCCGCGCGCGTGTAGGTGAGCGTGACGCTGCTCGCGATGCTGGAGGCAGCGATCGAGTCGCTGAATTTGAGCGTGATCGCGTCGCCCACCTGCGGCAGGCCGGCGGTGCTGCCCGGGGTCGTGTCGACGATCGAGGACAGGGTCGGGCCCGCCGTGTCGACCTTGACCAGGGCGGCCGCGGAGGTCGCGGAGTTGCCGGCCTGGTCGGAGACCGTGTACTCGTACTCGTAGCAGTGGCCGGTGCTGACGGTGCTGTCGGTATAGGGGGAGGTGGGGCCGGCGGCGCCGATGTTCGCGTAGGCGGCGAAGGCGCCACACGTATCGGTCGCGGGTGTGTAGGTCGCAGTGGCGCGCTTGAGCTGGCCCGAGGCCGCGTTGACGCCCGAGCCGCCGTCGGTGGCGCCGAAGGTCACCGCCACCGCGCCCTTCGCGTCGGCAGGAACGCTCACCGTGGGCGCCGGCGCCGTCGTGTCGACCTTGACCGTGGTCGAGACGTTCGCCGTGTTGCCGACGTTGTCGGCGCCGGTGAGCGTGTAGCGGTAGCAGCCTTCTTTCAGCCCGCTCTGGCTCGGAGCGCCGGCGATCGTCGTCGCGGTCCCGAAGGTCCCGCACGTGCCGCCGGCGAGTGTCGCCGAGGACACCGTCTGCGTGCTCGACGCCAGGCCCGACTGGGTCGCGGACTGCGCCTCGGCGTATTCGGTGCGCGTCCCGATCGTGAAGCTGCCCGTCTTGCTGTAGCTCGAGGAGCCCGCGGCCGTGGCGGCCGTGGCGTTCACGGTCAACGCCCCGCCCGTCGGCGCGGTGGTGTCGGAGACCAAGTTGTAGGTCGCGTTCGCGGAGCCCGCGCCCGCGTTGTTGGTGGCGGCCACGGTCGGGGCGCTGGGCGGCTGTGTGGCCGACGCTCCGAACGCGAACACGTCCTGGCCGCCCGTCTGCGTCCCGGTGAAGCCGTACGCCACCAGCGAGCTGAAGGTGTAGCCGAGGATGCCGGTGGTGGCGTCGGTGGAGCTCGCGGTCACGGTGAACGCGCCGCCGCTCGCCGGGCGGAAGTAGAGCGTGTTGGTGGGGGCGTTGTAGTAGGTGTTGCCCGACAGGCCGCTGAAGGCCGCCGTCGGCGTGCTCGGCGGGGTCGTGTCGACCATCACCTTGGTCGTGACGCTCGCGGAGTTGCCGGCGTTGTCGGTGCCGGTCAGCGTGTAGCGGTAGCAGCCGCTCGGCTGGCTCTGCGCCGGGGCGCCCGCGAGTGTGCTCGGCGTCCCGAACGTCCCGCACGCGTTGCTGGCGAGCGAGGCGGAGGCCACCGTCAGCGTGCTCGAGGCGAGGCCCGACTGCGTCTTGGTTTTTTCCTCGCTGTAGTCGGTGCGTTCGATCGTGTAGCTGCCGGTGGTGCTGTAGCTCGAGCTGCCGGCCTGGCTGGCCGCGTCGCCGTTGACCTTCAGCACGCCGCCGGTGGGCGGTGTGGTGTCGGGCGGCGGCGGCGGTTCGGACGGCGGGGCGGTGGCTTCTGCGCCACCGTAGGAGTAGTAGTGCTGGAAGATCGTCGCAGCGCTCAGCGGCTGGTCGTAGATCGCCAGGTACTGCAACGCGCCCGCGCCGAACAGTGAGTTGCCGTCGCGCGAGAACAGGTACAGCGTCGAGTTGGCGAACGGACCCTGGGCTATTTCGGCGCCTTCCTGCTGGTAGCTCACAGGAACGCCGTCGACGTAGGGGGTAATCTCGCTGCTCGCGGGTGCCGTGCTGTTGAGCACGAACGCGTAGTGGTGCCACACGCCGGCGCTCGGACGCTGGAAGTAGATGCTGTTGCGGTCGCCGGGCGGGCCGATCGCCACGGCGAAGGTGCCGCCGAACTGCGAGGCGCTCGGGTCGACGATGAAGCCGCCGTTGTTTTCGTTGAAGTTCGGGGTGAACTCCATCGCCAGCGAGTCGTTGTTGGCGTACGCGCTCCACTTCAGCCAGAACTCCACGGTCACCTGGCTGGTACCCGACAGGTTCAGCGGGATCGCGCCGGAGTCGCTGGAGCCGTTGAAGCCGATCGCCGTGCCGGAGTCTTCGCGCACGGCGCCCGGCAGCCCGAACGTACCGCCGCTGATCGCGCCGTTGCTCGAGCCCACGCTGTCCTTGACCGTCGGTCCGGCCGCTTCGCCGAGCTTGTAGAAGTCGATCACGCCGGGGGTGTGTTCGACCGTCGAGGCGTAGCTGGTGGGGGCGTGTTCGAGCACCGGGATCGTGAGCGTCGTGCGCGTCGAGAGGCCGTGGTCGTCGGTCACTTCGACGCCCACCGTGTGCGCGCCGACGGTCGCAAAGGAGGTGGTGATCGTCGGTGTCGTACCGGTGCTGGTTTCGTAGGTGCCCTTGCCTTCAAGATCCCACCTGTAGCCGGTGATCGTGCCCTGGTCGGTCGAGCCCGCGGCGCTGAGCGTCACGCTCTGGCCGCTCAGCGCCGGGTTGGGCGTCGCCGTCAGCTTCGCCACCGGCGGGAAGTTACCGACTTCGATCTTGTGGGTGACGCTTTCGGAGGCGCCGTTTGCGTCGGTCACGCGCAGCGAGACTTCATAGGTGCCCGGCGTGGCGAAGCTGGTCGTGACCGTCGGGTTCGAGCCGGAGTCGGTTTCGTAGTGGCCGTTGCCGCTCAGCGCCCACTGGTAATCGACGATTTTCGCGTCGGGGTCGGTGGAGCCGCTGGCGTTGAGCGTCACCGTTTCGCTCGCGCGCACGGGGGTGGGCGAGACCGTGAAAGCGGGGTGCGGCGGTTCGGCGGAGCCTTCGGAGCTGAAGTGCTGGTAGGCGGTGCCGGCGCTCAGCGGCTGGTTGTAGATCGCCAGGTCCTGCAGGTCGCCGGCGCCGAACAGCGAGTTGCCGTCGCGCGAGAACAGGTACAGCGTGGAGTTGGCGAACGCGCCTTCGCCGCTGCCGTCGCTGCCGATCTGGTAGCTGACCGGCTGGCCGTCGACGTAGGGGGTGATCTCGCTGCCCGGGGCCGCCGCGCTGTTTAAAACGAGCACGTAGTGGTGCCACACGCCGGCGCTCGGCCGTTCGAAGAAGACGCTGTAGCGGTTTTCGCTGGAGCCGAGCGCCACGCCGAAGGTGCCGCCGAACTGCGGCGCGTCGGGGTCGACCAGGAAGCCGCCTTCGTGTTCGTTGAAGTTGGGGGTGAACTCCATCGCCAGCGAGTCGTTGTTGGCGTACCCGTTCCACTTCAGCCAGAACTCGACGGTCAGCTGGTGGGTGCCCGAGAGGTTCAGCGGGATCGCACCGGAGTCGCTGGAGCCATTGAAGCCGATCGCGGTGCTCGGGTCGCCCTTCACGGCGCCCGGCAGCCCGAACGTGCCGCCGCTGATCGTGCCGTTGCTCGAGCCCACGCTGTCGAAGATCGTCGGGCCCGCCGCTTCGGTGAGCTTGTAGTAGTGGATCAAGCCGGGCGTGTTCAGCACCGCCGGGGTGTAGCCGCTCGGCCCCTGTTCGAGCACCTTCACCGGGACCGTAGTCTTCGAGGTGAGACCGTCGCTGTCGGTCAGTTCCAGACCCACGTCGTGGACCCCGGCGGTGTCAAAGTAGGTCGAGACCGTCGGCGTGGTGCCGGTGCTGGTTTCGTAGGTGCCCTTGCCTTCCAGGTCCCACCTGTAGTCGGTGATCGTGCCCTGGTCGGTTGAGCCGGAGGCGTTGAGCGTCACCTTCTGGCCGGTCAGTGGGACGCTCGGGGAGACCGCGACGTGCGCAACCGGCGGGAAGCTGCCGACCTTGACTTCGCGGGTGGTGTAGCTCCAGCCGCCGTTGGAGTCGGTCACGCGCAGGCCGACGTTGACCGTCTGTTCGGTGGCGTAGGACGTCGTCACGGTCGGGGTCGTGGTCGTCGTTTCGTATTTACCGGTGCCCTTCAGGTCCCATTCGTACTTGACGATCGAGCCCTTGCTGTAGCTCGATTCGGCGGCGTTGAAGGTGACGGTCTGCCCGGGCCGCACGGGGTTGGGGGTGGCCGCGAACGCGGCCTTCGGGCGCGGGTCGGTGCCGTTGGCGTCGTAGTGTTCTTCGACCGTCGCCGCGCTCTCGTCGCCGCTGTAGATCGCTAGATCCTGCAGGTAGCCACTGCCGAACAGCGAGCTCGCGTCGCGCGAGAACAGGTACAGCGTGGAGCTCGCGAACGGCCCGCCGCCGGTGCCTTTGCCTTCCTGCTGGAAGCTCACCTGCTGGCCGTCGACGTAGGGCGTGATCTCGTGTTCGGCCGGCGCGGTCGTGTCGAGCACGAATGCGTAGTGGTGCCACACGCCGACGCTCGGACGCTGGATGTAGATGCTGTTGCGCGTTTCGCCCTCGCTGATCCCGATCGCAAAGGTCCCACCGAACTGCTCGGCGTTCGGGTCCACGATGAAGCCGCCGGGGTTGTTGTTGTAATTGGGCGTCAGCTCCATCGCCAGCGAGTCGTTGTTGGCGTACGCGTTCCACTTCATCCAGAATTCGACCGTGATCGCCTTCTGGCTGGAGAGGTTGAGCGGGATTTCGCCGGCGCTGCCCGGGGCGCCCTCCTGCGGGTCGTCCGCGCCGCCGAAGTTCACGGAGGTCGCGGGGTCGCCGTTGATCGCGCCCGGCGCGCCGTAGGTGACGTCAATGAGATTGCCGGGGGGGCCACCCTCGAGATCGGCGACCGTCGGGCCGGCCGCTTCGCCCATCGGGTAGAAGTGCAGCAGGCCGGGCGTGTCAAGCACCGCTTCCTCGTAGTTGCTCACGCCGATCGTGACGGTCTTCTCGGTGAGCGTGGTGGTGGCGGTGTTGCCGCCCGCGTCGGTCTCCCTGACGCCGACCGTGTGTTCGCCGGCAGTCGCGAAGGTGGTCGTGACGGTCGGCGTGGAGCCGGTGTCGGTTTCGTACTTGCCGCTGCCGCCCAGGTCCCACTTGTAGTCGGTGATCGGGCCCTTGACGTCGGTCGAGTCGGAGGCGTCGAAGGTGACTTTCTGGCCGATCGAGGCCGGGTTGGGGGAGGCCGCGAGCGTCGGGGTGATCGAGCTCACGACGGTCACCGTGCGGCTGGTCGTTTCTTCCTGCCCGTCGCTGTCGATCACCTTCAGGATCACGTTGTAGACGCCCGGTTCGGTGAACGTGTGCGTGGCTTCCGGCGTCGTGCCGGTTTCGACCGTGAAGCCGTTGCCTTCGAAGTTCCAGTAGTAGTGGGTGATAGTTGCGTCCGGATCGGTGCTTGCAGAGGCGTTAAATTCGACCGGTTCTCCCACCAGCGCCCTCTTCGGCGTCGCCGTGAACTGCGGCCACGGCGGCTTGGGCGCGCCCGGCGCTTCGAGCACGAGGTTCGACTCGGGCGTGCCCGGCTGGACGCCCATTTCCGCGAGGATGTTGTACGTGGCCTGGTTGATCGAGGGGTCGACGTCGAGGCCGTAGGACCACTGCATCGTGCCGGAGGCGAACACGTACGCGCCGCTCTTGGCGTGGTACTCGGAGGCGCTCACTTCGTCGGGCTGCCCCGGCGGCGGCGTGGCGGCGCGTTCGCGCCCGGCGTCCTGCAGCCACGTCGAGTTGGGACTGAGCGTCTTCGTCAGCGAAACCCGCTTGACGCCTTCGGGCTCCAGTTCGGCGGCGTGCGCGTACACCGGGCTCGAGGCGCTCGGGATCGCGTCCCACTCCCAGCCGACGATGTCTTTGTCGATCACCACCTCGGAGTTGGAGGGGATCCCGGCGTTACGCCAGATGCGCGCGCCCTCGTATTCGCCGTTGGTGTTGGTGGAGGGAACCGAGAGGCCCCAATCTTCGTCCTCGTTGTCGCCAACGTACAGCTCGCCAAACAGCTCGTTCTCGGGTTCGTTGGGACCGACCCGCCCTTCCGGTGGGGCGCCGGGTGTACCGGCGGGAGCGCCGGGGTCGCGCCTGGTGGTGGTCGCGAACTGGGGCAGGAATTCCCCTTTCGGGCCGATCGAGGCGGGGTCGTTCGGCGTGATCAGCCCATCTTCGGAGCCCTGAATCGTCTTGTAGCAGACGAGCGTGCGGTAGTTGTTTTCAAAGCGCGTCTGCCAGTAGGCGGTGTTGGAGCTGAACGAGGCGATGCTGACGCCGTGTTCGCGCGCGGCGATCATGTTGTGGAAGGCCGCGTACGTCCAGTACTCGCTGTGACCGGAGATCAGGTCGACCTTGTGGTCGAGCAGCGATTCCGGGTTGCTCGCCAGCTGGACGTCGTCGGTGTAGGTGACGTTGTAGCCCTGCTCCTCCAACCACTGCACCATGTGGTAGTCGGGCCCGAAGAACTTGTTGCGTTCGTCTTCCTGTTCGTCGAGCGGCCGTTCGAAGGAGACCTTGACCGCCCGTTCTTCGCCGGAGATCGTGTTGCCGAGGCCGCAGGCGTCGAAGTACAGCGACTTGCAGCCCCACGTGTTGTACGCCTCGTAGGTGGAGATCGGCAGGACGAACAGGACTTCCGAGGCGCGTTCTTCGCGCACCGTGAAGATCACCATGTTCTGGATGCCGCCGTCGGCGAGGTCGGTGATCGTCGCCTCGTAGATCCCCGAGACCGGCAGCGAGCTGCCCGGGATCGTGTAGGTGACGCTCCAGTTGGAGCAGCTCAGTTCCCCGGTTTCGGCGTTTATCGGGTTGCACGTGAGGCTGTTGTTGACTTTGACTTTGCTCGCACCCGCCGCGGGGATCAGCCGGGCGCCGGTGCCGCCGTACCAGCCGATCCGGTAGACCGCGATGTTGACGCTCGTGGCCGGGAACGAGGGTGCGCTCGTGCCGATCTTCAGCTGCACGTTTTCGCCGTGGTTGTAACTGGTCTGCGTCGTGAAGCCGCCGAGCTCTTCGCTGTAGTTGCTGAGCCGGTTGGCTTCGGTACCCGCGCCCATGCAGTTGTTCTCGTTGACGATCGGGTTGGCGTTTGGGCACGACACTTCGGCCGCCGCCGCGCGGGCGGGTCCGCCCAGCAGCAGCAGGCCGCAGCCTGCAAGCAGCGCAAGGAGCGCGAGCATCAGGCCGCGCGGCGCCCGCCACGTCGGGGGGACGCTGTCCACGGGGGGCAGGGAGCTTGGCCTGAGCATCCACGAAAACTACGCGCGAGCCGATCCCAACTTGCACATTTGTTCCCGATTGATTGTCTTTGGGCACCAGCGCCCGCAGGCCCGTCAGGCGAGCGCGAGATCCAGCAGCGCGTCGTGGCGGGCCCGCCAGGAGTGCTCGGCGATGAACGCCGCGCGCTGGCGCTCGTCGGCGCGCCCGCGCGCAAGCGCGTCGCGCACCGCCGCGGCGTAGTCGCCGCCGGGGGCGACCGGCGTGACGCTCGGGTGCACACCGCGCACCGGCGGTAGGTCGGCCGCGACCACCGGCAGCCCCGCCGCGAGGTACTCGTAGAGCTTCAGCGGGCTCATCGCGCGGGTCAGCGCCAGCTCGCGGTGGGGGAGCAGGCCGACGTCAGCGTGGCAGATCAGCGCGACGACCTCCCCCCGCGCGAGCGGCGGGCGGATCGCGACGTTGGGCGCCTCGCTCAGCGGCGCAAGGTGGTCGGGATCGAGCAGCGGCCCGACGAGCACCACCTCGGCGTCGGGCAGCCCGTGCGCGAGCGCCAGCAGCGCCGGGACGTCCAGCCGCGAGTCGAGCGAGCCGGCGTAGACGAGCAGCGGCCGGCGCGGGCTCAGCGCCCAGTCGGGCGGCGGCCCCGGGTCCCCACGCCACTCCGCCGGGTCGACGCCGTTGGGGACCACCGCGCTCGGACCCGTGGGAGCGATCCGCTCGAGTGCCGCGGGGCTTACCGCGCAGACGCGCCGGGCGCGCGAGCGCAGCCTGGCGAAGCTCTCCTCGTAGGCGGGCCACCAGCGGCGGTGGGGCTCGTACGCCAGCCAGTCGTCGGTCGCGAAGAACGTGACCGGGCCGGCCCACGCAAGCTCGGCGAAGCCCGCGAGGAGGGGGTTGGCGGTGAGCACGGCAGGCTCGCGCAACCCCATCCGCTGAGCACCCCGCTGCAGCGCCCGGTCGAACGCGGCGCAGGCGCGGCGCACCCCGGCGATCGAGGTCGGGTACTCGCGCCGCAGGCGCACCGGGCGCAGCAGTTGCGCCGAGGCGCCGGCGGGAAACGCGACCCGCTCGCCCCGTGCGCGGGCCTGACGGTCGCGCAGCAGCCGCGCCGGCAGGCTGCGCATCTGATCGCACACCAGCAGGCGCTCGACGCGCTCGTGCGCCACGAGCCCCTGGGCGAGTCGATCCTCGGTGCCGAACCAGCCGCGGCGTGCGGCCGCCTCCCAGCTCAGGTAGGAGAAGCTGAAGACGAGATCCCCGCCGGCCGACCCGGCGCGGAGCGGGACGGAACCGGGCACACCTGAAAAACGTGCGGCCCGCGAGGTAGCTTGCGCCGCGCGCCGCGCCGCGCCGCACCGCGGGAACTTCGGGCGGCGCACGCCCGGCACCCGCGCCAGGGACCGTGCCCACCACAGCCCCACAGGGCGCTTCGTGGGGGCCGACCCGGCGTCACAAGGAGGGCCGGCGCGGGGCGTTTGTTCATCGGTACCCCATGTCGCGCGACTCCTTCAAAGAGGCCACGATCAGCGGCGTCCGCTGGGTGATGCTCACGCGCGGGGTGAGCGAAGTCCTGGCCTTCGGCTGCATCATCCTGCTCGCCCGGCTGATCTCCCCGGCGGAATTCGGCCACGCCGCGGTGGCGCTGATCTTCGTCCCGCTGGCCGGCATCCTGACCTTCGAGGGGTTCGCCTCGGCGCTCGTGCAGCGCGAAACGATCGACGAGAGCCACCGCGGGGTCGCGATGCTGATGAGCCTGGTCGGCGGGGTCGTGCTGAGCGCGCTCGTGCTGGGGCTCGTGCCGGTGCTGTGGCGCCCGGTGTTCGGCGCGCAGACCGCGAGCCTGATCGCGCTGGTCTCGCCGGTCTTCCTGCTCGCCTCGCTCGGCACCGTCTCGCGCGCCACGCTGTGGCGCGGGCTGGACTTCCGGCGCATGAGCCTGATCGACGTGACCGCGACGTGCGTCGGCAACCTGATCCCGGTGGGACTCGCGCTCGCCGGGCTCGGCGCGAGCGCGATCATCGCCGGGGCGCTCGCCCAGACGCTGCTCACCTCGCTGCTCCTGCTGGCGCTGGCGCCCTCGCCGCTGCCCCGCTGGCACGGCCGCTCGCAGCGGGAAATCGGCGGCTTCGGGATCGCCGCGGCGGGCGCTGGGCTGGTCGACGTGATGTTTCGCAACGTCGACTACGCGATCCTCGCCGTGCAGCTTCCGGCGGCCCAGGTCGGGATCTACTGGCGCGCGTTCAACCTCGGCGTGGTCTACCAGGACAAGCTGAGCAGCGTGATGATGCAGCTCGCGTTCCCCGTCTACTCCCGCACCGAGAGCCGCGCGGAGCTGCGCCGGATGCACGAGCGCGCGACCCGCGTGCACGCCGCCGTCATCTTCCCGCTGCTCGCCTCGCTGATCGTGCTCGGCCCGGTGCTGATCCCGCTGGTGCTCGGCGCCGCGTGGGCGCCCGCGGTCCGCCCGGCGCAGATCCTCGCGGTGGCCGGGATGGTCGCGGCGGTCCTCACCGGCTACCCCCAGGTGATGCTCGCCGTCGGGCGCCCGCGGGCGCTGCTGAACTTCAACCTCGCGATGCTCGCGGTCTACGCCGCCGCGGTCGCGCTCGCCGCGCAGCACGGCCTCGTGGTCGTCGCCGGCACGGTGGCGGTCGTGTACATCGCGATCCTCGCGGGCGTCTACCGCTTCCTGCTGCAGCGCCACATCGGGCTTCCCCTACGGGGGCTGGTGGGAGAGCTGGGCCCGGCGGTCGCGGGGTGCCTGGCGCTCGCGGCCGTCGGCGAGCCGCTGCGCCACCTGCTCGAACCGTCGATCGCGCGGGTGTTCACCGTCGCACTCACGGGCACCGCCGGGGTGCTCGCCTACTGCGCGGTCCTGCGCCTGGTCTCGCCCGCCACCTGGAGCGATCTCCACCGGCTGGCTCTCCGCGTGCTGGCGCCCGGCCGCGTGTCGGCGCCGCTACAGCCTGCGGACGACGCGAGCGGGGGCGCCGACCGCGACGCAGCGAGCCGGGACGTCGTCGCGGACGACCGAGTTGGCGCCGACCACGGCGCCCCGGCCAACGGTCACGCCCGGGAGCACCACGACGTTCTGGCCGAGCCACGCCCCGTCCTCGATGGCGACCGCCCGCAGGTCCTCGAGCGGCTGGTCCAGCACGGGTAGGTCGGCCCGCTCGAAGCCGTGACGGTGGTCGGCGATGTACACGTTGCGCGCGAACAGGACGCTGCGCCCGACGCGCACGCCGACCGCCGCCGAGAGCACGCAGTGGCCGGCGATCGACGTCCCGTCGCCGATCTCCAGGCGCCCCGTCCCGTGCGTGAGCAACCAACAGTCCGGGCCCAGGTACACCCGGCTGCCGACGGCGATCCGCTCGGCGCCGACCAGCTGGATCGGCAACGACAGCCGGCTGCGCGGCCCGAGGCGCTCGAACGACGACCGCGCCGCCAGCGAGAACGCACGGTCGCGCGTCTCGCGCAGCAGGTTGTAGGCGGCCACCGCGTTCATCCGTTTGACCTGAGGCGCAGCCGGGGGTTGCCCGGGAACATCCGGGGATCGCTCAGGCACAACCGGGAGTCGCTCGGGCGCACGAAGATCACTGTGGCGCATCTCGGAGTCCCTCACCGGAACGGGGGCGGCGCGACGCCGGTGACGACCGCGAGCGCGTGGCGCTCTGCTGCGAGGCGCGCCCGCACGAGGTGGCGCACAGCCAGCGCGGCGTGAATCGCGCCGGCGCGCGCGCGCCGGTAGTGCTTGCGGGCGAACAACAGCTTCGCGTAGCTGAGCTGGGCGGCGAGGTCTGGCGCGTAGGTCGTCGCAGTGTGGTGGGTCACGACCATCTGCGGCAGGTGGCGCACATCCCAGCCGGCCGACCGTGCGCGGTAGCACCAGTCGGTCTCCTCGGAGTACAGGAAGAACCGCTCGTCCAGACCGCCGATGTCGCGCACCGCCTCCGACCGCGCGATCAGGAACGCCCCGACGAGCCAGTCGACCGAGCGCTCCTCGCGGTAGCGCGACGGCGTCTGCTCCTCCTCGCGCCAGCCGCGCCAGGGCAGCGCAAGGGCCTCGCCGAACGCGCGCCGGGGCGAGGGGTAGCACCTAATGGAGTGCTGCAGCTCGGCGTCGGCGCCCTGCTGGATCACGCTCGCGATCCCAACCTCGGGGCGTGCGTCGAGCGTGTCGAGCAGGTCGGCGAACGTCCCTGAGACGATCTCCACGTCCGGGTTGAGCAGCAGCACGTAGCGGCCGCGGGCGAGCGGAAGCGCCCGGTTGTTGGCGGCCGCGAAGCCGACGTTCGCGCAGCGCAGCACGCTCACGTCCGGGAAGTGGCGCTCGACCGCCTCCGGGGTGTCGTCGGTAGAGCCGCTGTCGACCACCAGCCACTGCACGTCCAGCGCGGCGGCGGCCGCGTGCGCGCTGCGCAGCGTCGCCAGCGCCAGCTCGGTGCGGCCGTGCGTCACGACGACCACGCTGAGGTCGGGGCGCGGTGGGCTCATCGCGCCCGCCCAGACGCGCGGGACACGGTGCTCATCGCGCCTGCCCCAGGCGCACAGCACTTGATCGCGCACGCTGGACGCACAGAACGTGGCGGGCTCACGGTGCCTGCCCGACGCGCGCGGGCCGCAGCGCACCGCGCACGCGGGCACGCAGCTCGCCGCGCACGAAGCGCCGTAGCGCCGGGTCCTCGACGCGCGCGGTGCCGCTCGCCGCGGCGTGAACGTAGCCGTACAGGAAGGCTGCGCCGCCCACTCCGACCGGTCGCGTGCTCCCCACCTTCACCGCGCGGGCCGCGACCCAGGGCAGGCTCTGGTGGGCAATGTAGGCGCAGGCGCCGTGGCGCGCGCGGCCGCGCAGCAGGCCGTCGCGGCTGGCGAGCGGGCGGTGGTGGATGGCTACGGGGTCGGGGAACGAGCGGGTGCTCCAGCCGCCCATGCGTGCGTACGCTTCGTCGATCGTGTCCCACCCCAGGCGCGCCTGCACCCCGCCGATCTGCAGCAGGCACTCCAGCGAGTAAAGCTTCAGCGCGCCGTGGACGTGGTGCTCGGGGATCGGGATCGTGCGGGGGGCGCCGTCGACGACCTCCGCCAGCTGGCCGCAGGCGATCCCGAGCGTCGGGTCGGCGGCGAAGCGCTCCAGCAGCGTCCGGTACCAATCGGGCGTCAGCTCCACGTCGCCGTCGAGCTTGGCGACGTGCGTGAAGGAGCGCCAGTTGAGGCTGCGCAGACCGTGGTTGAAGGCGCGGATCTCGGCTGCCTGCGCGAGTCCGTCGCGGCTCGGCGGGACCTCCGGCGCGCAGAGGACCGTGAGGAAGTCGAAGTCGCTCTCGCGCTCCAGCGCCCGCAGGCGCTCCAGCGTGTCGTCAGTCGAGGCATCGTCGATGACGACCCACGCGTCCGGCCGCCGCTGCTGGGCCGCGACGGCGCGCGCGACGCGCTCGATGTGCCGGGCCTCGTTGTGCACCGGCGAGACAACCAACAGGCTCTGCTGCATACAACACGAAAAAACGTCGCGCTCGGGTGCCAACTTCTGCGGCGGCCCCGCGCGGCCCGCCCCGCGGTCGTATGGCTCGACAACCGAGGCTATATATAGGCTCCGATTTGGAACCTATATAGGCTCCATATGGGCCACATATAGGACCCAGTCGTGGCCCGTCTATAGGTCCGCTGCAGTAGGCATATAGGGCTCGCGGCGACAGCCATATAGGCCCGGCCCGCAGCTGCAAGCCCGCCCCGGGCGGGGGCGTTGATTGTGAGACATGTGTGGCATCTGTGGCATCGCCGCTCGACGTGGCGCCGCTCCGGCGTTCGACGAGACGCGGCTGCACGCGATGACGGACGCGATCGTCCACCGCGGGCCCGACGAGCGCGGCGCGCACATCGAGCCGGGCGTCGCGCTCGGGATGCGGCGGCTGAGCATCA
Source organism: uncultured Solirubrobacterales bacterium (assembly GCA_963701215.1). Lineage (GTDB taxonomy): Bacteria > Actinomycetota > Thermoleophilia > Solirubrobacterales > Solirubrobacteraceae > Palsa-744. The sequence continues at coordinate 76,626 of OY969580.1, read as the reverse complement.
TCGACGTGGCCGGCAGCCACCAGCCAATCGCCAACGAGGACGGCACCGTGCTCGCGGTGTTCAACGGCGAGATCTACAACTACCGCGAGCTGCGCGAGGGGTTGCGCCGCCGCGGCCATCGGCTGCGCACCGAGGGCGACGGGGAGACGATCGTCCACCTCTATGAGGAGCACGGGGTGGACTTCGCCCGCCGCCTGGAGGGCATCTTTGCAATCGCCCTGTGGGACGCTCCGCGCCGGCGGCTGGTGCTGGTGCGCGACCAGCTCGGCGTCAAGCCGCTCTACTACTCGCTCGGGCGCGAGGGCCTCGCGTTCGCCTCCGAGGTCAAGGCCCTGATCGCTGGTGGCCTGGTCACCCCCGAGCTGGACCCGCTGGCCGCAGAGCTGTTCCTGGCGTTCGGCTTCGTGCCCGGCCCGCGGTCGCTGTTCGCCGGCGTACAGAAGCTGGCGCCGGCGTCGCGGGTCGTGTGGGAGGGAGACGGACCGGCGCAGCAGCAGTCCTACTGGTCGGCCTACGACGAGACGCCCCACGAAACGACCCCCGGCAAGGTAACCCCCCGTGAGACGGCCCCCGGCGAGGCGACCCTGGGCGAGCCGGCTCTCGGCGGGACGGCACTCAGCGAGCCGACCCCCGGCGGCGACCCCCCGCGGCCCCCAACGGCGAGCTGGGCCGAGGACCAGGAGCGGCTGCTCGAACTGTTGCGCGGGGCGACGCGCGCGCAGATGGTCAGCGACGTCCCGCTCGGCTCGATGCTGAGCGGCGGCCTGGACTCCTCGCTTATCACTGCCCTGATGGCCGAGCACAGCGCGCGGCCGGTGAAGACCTTCTCGATCGGCTTCGTCGAGGACGCCGACGCCAACGAGCTCGGCGACGCCCGCCGCGTCGCGCAGCGGCTCGGCACCGACCACCACGAGCTGCTGACCAGCGCGACCGACCACCCCGAGCTGCTCGACGAAGCGCTGTGGCACCTGGAGGAACCGATCGCCGACGTCTCCTCCCTCGGTTTCCTGCTGCTGAGCCGCCTCGCGCGGCAGTCGGTCACGGTGGCGCTGTCCGGTCAGGGCGCCGACGAGCTGCTGGGCGGCTACCGCAAGCACCAGATCGCGGCACTCGCGGGCGGCCTGAGCCGCGGCCCCGCCGCACTGCGCGCGGCGCTGGCGGCCGCCGGGCGCCACGCGACACCCGGCTCGACGCTCGCCCGCGGCCTGGAGGCAGTCACCACCGACGATCCCGCCGCGCGGCTACTCGCGATGAGCCGGGTGTTCGAGCCCGCCGACCGGCTCGCGCTGCTGGCGCCGGGCTTCCGCGCGCCGTCACTCGAGCGGGAGCTCGCGCAGACGATCCACGCGCAGCTGCCCCCCGGCGCCGGCGCCGGGCCGCTGGGCGAGACGCTGGCGCTCGACACGCGCCTGGCGCTGGTCGACAACATGCTGCTGTACTTCGACAAGGCCTCGATGGCGGCCTCGCTGGAGGTGCGCGTACCGTTCCTCGACACCGACCTGGTGCGGTTCTGCGCACAGCTGCCCGACAGCCGCAAGGTGTGGCGAGGCCGGCGCAAGGAGCTGCTCAAACGCGCCTCCCACGGCCTCGTGGATGCGGAGATCATCAACAAGCGCAAGCGCGGCTTCTTTCACGCCGCGCTCGGCTCGTGGCTGCGCGTGCACCGCGACGCGCTGCTCACCGACACGCTGCTCGACCCGCGCGCCCTCGCCCGCGGCCAGTACGACCCCGTGGCGGTCCGCGCACTGCTCAGCACCGCCGGCGCCGACGGCAAGAAGGCCGACCAGCGCCTCTTCTGCCTGATGCTGCTGGAGCGCTGGCAGCAGGTGTTCGTGGACGGTGCGCGGTCGGTCGAGTCCGCGCCCGTGGTTGCTGCCGCGGCGTAGGCCCGGCCCCTCGCGTCCCCTTCGCGACGTGGACCGCGTGCCCGGCGTGGCTGTGGCCCCACGCCCGGTGTCGGCGCTCCGCGGGGGGGTGGGGCTGTTCGGCCAGCGCATGCGCTGGCCGCCGGTGGGCGCATGCGCCCACCGGAGACGGGCCGCATGCGGCCCGTCTGGCAGGGCCACATGTGGCCCTGCCCGGGGCGGCGCATGCGCCGCCCCGACCTCAGACCGTCACGATCTTCGTCGAGGTGACCGTCGCCCCGGTCGCGTTCTTCGAGGTCAGCGTGATCGCGACCGTGAACCTCCCGAGGCGCTCGAGACCGCGCTTGGCCCTGGTGGTCAGGTTGATCTTGAGCTTGACGCTGCCGGCCGCGAGCAGGGTCGCGTGCCCACTGCCCACCACCACGCTCTTGGCGCCGGCGATGTGAGCTTTCTTCGCGGTCGACCCGCTGACGCTCGCCTGCGCAGAGAGGGAGCACGCCGCCGGACACGAGGTGGACAGGGTGAGACCGCTCTTGAGCAGCGCCCTGCTGTTGCGCGGAGGCTTGAGCACCGAGAAGGCGATGCTCGTCGGCCCGCCGGGGCTGCCGCCGTTGCCTGTTTTGCCGCCACCACTACCGGCGGTGCCGTTGCTGGTGACGCTGCCGGTGCTACCCCCCGTGCCCCCGCTGCCACCCACGGTTTCACGGTGGACGTTCGTACAGCCGTCGATCGCACCGCTTGCGACGACGTCCAGTTGGTCGGCGTAGACGACGTCCGCTCCCGCGTCACAGCTGATCTGATCCGCGACCCCGTCGGCTGCGTAGATCGTGTCGTTGCCTCCGGGGCATTCGTCCAGAGCGCAGCCGGGGACACCGGCAAAGATCTGATCCGGGCCGTCCCCGGCCGGCCCATCCGTATAGATCGCGTCGTTGCCTTCCCCGCCGATCAGCGTGTCGCCCCCGGGGCCGCCGTAGATCGTGTCGTTGCCGCCCCTGCCATCGAGGGTCACCGCGGAGACGCCGGCGGTCAGCGTGTCGTTGTATTCGCCTCCGACCACTTCGGGGATGCTCGGCTCGACGTTGTCGCTCTGGCCCGCTTCGCCGTCGTTGGCGGCACCGTCGAGCGAGACGGTGACCGGCCCTTTGGCGTATTGGAAGTCGACGACCGTGTCCCCGCCGGTGCCTTCGAACGTGTTCGAGCCCGGGTCGGGTTCGCCCTCTTCAGGCGCTCCATAGGCCCCCCACCCGAGCAGATCGTGACCGGAACCGCCGACCTCGAGGTCGTTGCCGGGACCGCCGAAGATGTAGGAGTTGCCCGTGCCGCCGTAGAGCTTGTCGTTGCCGGCGCCACCGTTGATCGTGTCGTTGCCGGAGTCCGCGTGGATCGTGTCGTTGCCGGGGCCGCCGACCAGCGTGTCGTTGCCGCCGTTGCCGTTGATGACGTCTTCGTCCATGTACGGGCCTATGGGTGGGTCCGGTGAGACGGCGATGTGCGCGTTGCCGGAGCCGCCGTTGACGGCCGCGTTTTCATATTCGAGATGCCCGTAAAGATCGTATTCATTGATGTCAGGGCCGTTCCCGAGGTTCGCGACGAAGTAGTCGGCGTCGGGGCAGTAGATATCCCCGAACGGGCGTTTGATGCACGGCGAGTGCACTGTCAGCGGTTCTCCATCGAGGATCTGGTAGTAGTCGCAGAGGGGGCCCGTGGGACTGCATTTGAGTCCGTCTTCTTCAAATGTGGTGTTTTCGCTCAGGCCGACCTGGAGGTTCTCGTTGGGGTTTTCGCCTTTGCCTTCGTAGATGCTCGTGCCGCCGGTTTCCGTTTCTGGGTATCCGGCTGGAGCCACGTACCTGATCGAGATTTCAGCGCTCGCCACGCTCGCCATCGACAGGCTCGCGGCCGCGAGGGCAACCACGAGCAGACCGGCGAGCCGCGCTGCAGACTCCCACCGGCGCGGGCGACGGCCGCAACGCCCCGTCAGATCAGATCCTCGCAAGACGTCCCCCCCGTAGGTCTCCGTACGTTTTACCTGCGGCTGGATCATGTCATACGATGCGCCCCCACAGGCGGAGCACGACCACCGCACCCGAGCCTCGGCTCTGAGCGTCTGCCCTCTCGGTGCGCGGCCACAGCCGCCCCCCCCCGGCTACCCCGTGAGCACCGGTTCGCGCTCGCGTGGGCGCACGCGCGGTGTGACCGGGAAGGGGTCGAAGTCGAGTCCCCCTCCCGCGCCGGGACCCTCCGAGTCGCGCGGGCGCACGGTGAGGATCCGCGCGGGCTCGGTCGCGGGCGAGGGCTCGCGCAGCGCGAGGATCATCGCGGCGACGAAGAACAGCAGGTAGGGCACGTGCGGGAACGAGAGCACGTCGAACAGCGCGCTCGCGATCGCGATTGCGGCCACCGCGGTGAAGGACGCCAGCGCGAGCGACGCGCGGCGGGGGTCGGGGCCTCTGATCGTGCGGTGCGCGGCCACCATCATCGCGGCGAAGATCGCCAGGTAGCAGACCGTGCCGACCAACCCGACGGTGATCAGCAGGTCGAGGTACTGGTTGTCGAGGATGCGGTACTTCTGCGGGTCGTAGCTCTCGTAGCCGCGGCCGATCAGGGGGTGGCGCAGGATGTCCGGCGTGACCGCGTCGTAGCGCGCCGTGCGGTCGGTCGTAGTCAGCGCGGTGTTGACGTGACCGGGTTCGAGCTGGCTGATCACCGAGCCGAGCGCCGACGGCGCGGCGAAGTGCACGAGCACCACCAGCACCACGCTGAGCCGGCCCATCGTGCGCAGCACCGCACGGGGGCGGTACGCCGCCAGCATCAGCACCACTGCGGCCGGCACGACGAGGCTCGTCTTGCGCGCGGTCGCGACGCCGCCGGCGAGCAGCAAGCCGACCGCGACCACGTACAGCAGCCGCCGCCGCGGAGTCGGCGAGTCGATCGCGCCGAGGATCGCGAACGGCAGCACCATCGCGAGCATCGCGGCCAGCTCCAACGGCTGGAGCGTCGGCCCGTACACCGTCAGGCGGCCGATCGAGTCGATCGTGTCGAAGCCCGTCGGCTTGGTGACCGGGAGCACCTTGCCCCACAGTTCGTAGAACGGGTTGTAGTGAAAGCGGTACTCGATGATCGTGCCGACCGCCACGACCACGCCGAGCGCGACCATCAGCGCCGCGAAGCGCGGCACCTCGCGCGGGCGCAGGACGGAGGCGACGATGAAGAAGAAGACGATGTAGGAGGCCAGCAGCGCGAGCTTCTTGACCGTCAGCGTGATCTCGTCCATGTTCGCCAGCGCGTGACCGTTGAGCGCGACGCTGAGCAGGCAGACCGCCAGGAACAGCAGCGCAGTGAAGTGCACCGCGCCGAACTTCAGGCGCGGGCGCGCGGCGCCGCTGACAACCGCGAGGCTCGCGAACCACAGCATCGCCAGCGCGACCACGACCGGGCGGTCGAGCGTGCCGTTGACCGGCAGGTGCACGGGCAGGTCGATCGCGTCGAACGGGACGAGGAACAGCATCGCCATGAACGCGGCGAGCGCCCACGGCAGCGCGCGGGTGGTGTGCGGCCACTCGTCGCTGCCCGGGAGCTCGTCGTCGAGCCGGTCGAGCTTGCCGGTGGCGAGACCGTCCGCGTAGGCGCGCGCCAGTCGCCAGCGCCGCGCCCACCACAGGCTGGCGCCGACGAGCAGCACCAGCAGGAAGGCGCAGGCCATCAACTGCCACCGAGCGCCGGGGTTCACCACGCCGCCGACCGTCGGCCCGAGCACTCGCAGCACGACAGCCGAGTTGCCCGGCAGCGGGTTCGACGCCTCCTGGTCGGCGACGTGGGCTTGGAGCAGCGTGCGCGCGCCGTCGACGATCGCGACCGCGGCCCGCACGGTCGGCGCCTGCGCGTACAGCGTCAGCACCGGGTGCGCGCCGTCCACGTCGAGCAGCAGCCGGTAGGCGTGGTCGACCTGGCGCGATTCCGGCGGCGTGGGCCGCTGGGGCGCGTAGTTGGTGCGGTCGAGCAGCAGCGTGAACGGCCCCGACGCGGCCACGCTCCGCCCCCCCAGCCCGACCTCCCGGCCGAGCGTCGCGGTTGCGGCGTCGCTCTGCAGGTACAACGCGTAGTTGAGCGCGAGCTGGGCGCCGAGTTCGGACTGGTACTGGGTCAGCGTGCGGACGTCGGCGATCTCGGAGTCCGAGTTGTCGACGAGCACCTGCGCCCGCGCCGCGCCGAGCTGCAGGCCGCGGGGGTGTAGTCCCGGCGGCGCGAGCGACGGCCGGAAGCCGACGAGCGCCGCGGCGAGCGCAGCCGTCGCGAGCAGCACGAGCGGCGCTCGCAGCCGGCGGCCGGGAGTGCGACGAGGTGGGTGGGCCGCCGAGTTGCTCATGGTGTCCGTGCGCGTGCGCGACCCCGCGCGCCGACGGCGTCGGGGGTGGCAGCGGTCAGCGTGGAGACGAGCACTTGCCGGCAGTGCTCATCGGTGGCGTTCTCCCGCTGAAGCCAGCGGCAGTCGCGGCCGAGGGTCATGCGCGATGGGCGCGAACTCGGCCGTCAGGTCACGCTCGAGCGAGTCGAGCTCGCGACCGTGCCGGCGCAGGCCCTCGACGCCGAGGATCAGCAGCAGCCCGAGGATCAGTACCCCGAGGAAGGCTGCAACCGCAAGCGTGGTGCGCGAGGAGCTGTTGACGGTGGCTGCCTGCGCCGGTCCGAGCTCGCGCAGCGTCACCTTGTCCTGGGCGGGGGTGTGGCCCTGCTGCTGGGCCGCCGTCACGTAGCTCTGCACACCGCTGTACACAGCGTTGGCGACGGTGGCCGCCGCCAGCGGGGTGGGCGCCTGCACCGAGGCCGTGATCACGGGCTCGTTCTGCTGGGCCAAGAAGGTGAGACGGTAGGGAGCGTTTTCGGCAACCAGCTGGCTGCTGCGCGCCTCCGCGGGGGTGACGACGTTGAGCGCTTCCCCGGAGCCGCTGTAGGGCCCCTGGGCGGTGACCTGGCTCGCGGGGACGTGGGCGGCCGCGGCGATGTCCTGCACGACCGCTTGGCTTGTCATCACCTGGGCGAACACCGCCGCGCGCGAGATCAGCGGCGTCGGGTTCTGGGTCAGGTTGGCGAGCTCCGAGGAGGGCGAGTCGACGAGGATCTGGACCGTCGCCGCGCCGGTGGGCACGTTGTGCGAGGTCAGCTTGACCGCCGCCGCGGCGAGGGCCGCCAGCACGAGAACAGCCGCGGTCGCGACCTTGCGCGCCCAGAGAGTTCTGAGGATCTCAGTCAGTTCCACGTCGGTCTTCCCACTTTGTGCATCACCCGAAAAACGTGGTGTGAGCAGCCCAACTTTTGACGCGCGAATCTCGACCGGCCGAATCGACCTTCGCCCGACCGGTCCTCCACCCACTGAATCTCGACCAGCGCAGGCCGAATCTCGACCAGCCGAATCTCGACCAGCTCCCGGCGGCGTGCGAGGAGCTGCTGGCCCAACTCGTTAACAGAGGCATGGTCCTCAAAGGGGTGGTCATGCCCACATCGAGCGCCGCCCCGGGGGACAGACCCGCCGGCGCGGCGCTGCAGCGTGTCGCCAACCGACCGATCGTCTGTCACGTGCTGGAGGAGTTGCAGCGGGCCGGGGTCCAGGAGGTCATGGTCGTGGCGCCCAGCGGGGAGAGCGACGAGCTGCGGGCCGCCATCGTCGCCGACGGGCCCGCGGGGATCGACGTCTGCTACGTGCCCCAGGAGCACACGCTGGAGCAGGCGCTCGGCGCGGTGGGCGAGCTCGTCGGGGACGCGCCCTGCGTGGTACACACCGCCGACGGGCTGCTCGCCCAGCCGCTGTGTGAGCTTGCGGAGCTCTTAGCGCCGGCGCACGACGGCGGCGCCCCGGACCTCGTGGCATTCGTGCACGGGCCGGCCGGTGGCGGCACGACGACGCTCGCAGCCCGCCGGCTGATGCGTCTCGTGGAGTCACCTCCCAACGGGGTGCCGCTCGGTCTGGCCGGCGCGTGCCTGTTCGGCCCCGGCGCCCTGCGCCGCGCGGGCGCCATGCGCGCGTGGCACGGCGGGGAGCTCGACCTGGCAGCGGTCGCCGAGCGGTTCGTGGGCGAGGGCGGGCAGCTGCGGATCGAGCGCGTCCGCGGCTGGTGGCGCTACACCGGGGGGCCCGCGGAGCTGCTGGCGATGAACCACTTCCTGCTCGACGCCCTGCGCGCCGAGCCGCCGAGTGTCAACGGGACGGGCAGCAAGATCGAAGGGTGCGTGGCGGTGCACCCGACGGCGTGCGTGCAGTCCTCCACGATCGTCGGCCCCGTGCTCGTCGGGCCGGGCGCGCTGGTGCTCGAGGCCTACATCGGCCCCTACACCTCGATCGGAGCGGACGTCCGCATCGAGGGCGCCGAGGTCGAGCGCTCGATCGTCTTACCGCGGGCCAGCATCACGCACATCGGCGGGCGCCTGGTGGAGAGCGTGGTGGGCCGCGACGCGCGCATCTTCCGCGACTTCTCGCTGCCGCGGGCTTTGCGCATGAACGTCGGCGACGGCGGGGAGGTGGCGCTGTGTTGATCGGGGACGGACGTAGCGGCGGCTTGCGGGTTGGGATGGTGCACATCTCGGACTTCCGCCTGGACTCGCGCATCCAGCGCCAGGCACGCGCGCTGGCGGGGCGCGGGGACGAGGTGGACCTCGTGTGTGTCGGCGAGCGCGAAGAGCTGCGCGTTGGAGCGGGCGTGATCCGCGTGCACCCGGTGGCCACCGCGAAGGCGAGCGGGGGCGCGGCTGGGTACCTGCGCGGCTACGGCGACTTCCTGGCGCGGGCGCTGTGGCGCATAAGCGCGCTGGACGCACGCCGGCGGTTCGACCTCGTGGAGGCGCACAACATGCCCGACCTGCTGACGTTCGCGGCGCTCGTGCCGCGGCTGCGCGGGACGCCGGTGATCCTCAACGCGCACGACACCTTCCTGGAGCTGTTCGCCACCAAATACGACCGCCCTCCGGGCGACCGGCTGGAGTGGGTGTTGCGCTGCGAGGAGCGCCTGAGCGCCGCGCTGGCGAGCCGCGTGGTGACGATCACCGACAAGGCCCGCGTGCGGCTGGAAAGCCGCGGCGTGGGCGTGGGGCGCACGACGGTCGTGATGAACTCGCCCGACGAGCACGTGTTCGGCCCCCCGCGTGAGCCGGTGCGCTGGCCGGGGGAGGGCCCGTTGCGGGTGCTCTACCACGGCGGCCTGGCGCCTCGCTTCGGGGTGCAGACCCTGATCGAAGCGTGGACGCACCTGCGCGAGAGCGCCCCGCGCCTGCACCTGCGGGTGTGCGGCTCGGGCGAGGACCGCGACCGCCTGGCGGCACTCGCGGCGGAGATCGCCCCCGAGCGCATCCACGTGACCCCCGAGCCGGTGCCGTTCGAGCGGATCCCCGCCGAGCTGGAAGCGGCTCACATCGGCGTGGTGCCGACGCTGAACGACCGCTTCACCGAGCTGCTGCTGCCCGTCAAGCTGATGGAGTACGTGCACATGGGCCTACCGGTGGTCGCCTCGCGGCTGCCGGGCATCTCGGGCTACTTCTCCGAGCGCGACCTGCACGAGTTCACGCCCGGCGACCCGGCCGACCTGGCCCGTGCGATCGAGTCGCTCTGCGCCGACCCGGCCGCCGCGCGCGAGCGGGCGGCGCAAGCCACCGATCGCCTCGCGGAGATCGCCTGGGAGCGCCAGCGCGAGCGCTACCTAGGGCTGGTGGACGAGCTCACCGCCGGGAGGCGTCAGGCTGCCGCGGCGCGAGGTCAGGCTGCCGCTCAGGCAGCTGCCGCGTAAATGACGTCGCGCTCGCGGCTATAACTGCTCGCCATCTTGGTGCAACTGTGGTGTTACACTTGTGTGGTGTCGACCATTCACCCACGCATAGCGCTCACGCGCGACCCCGAGCTCGACGAGGCGCTGCAGCGCGCGCGCCCGTTGCTCGGCGAGCGCAAGCCCATGGCCACGCTCGCGCGTGAGCTGATCCTGCGTGGGGCACGCGAGCTGCTCTCCAACCAGGGCACCGAGCTCGACCGCTGGCTCGATCAGCGACACGCCGCCCCGGCCGAGCGCTCAACCGAGCAGGTGCTCGCGGCCGCCGCCAAGCTGGGTGCACCCGACCCCACGAGACCTTACGCAACCTCGCAAGCGCTGGAGAGCCAGCGGGGCGAGCGGCTCTGAACGCCGTGGCGGACGAGCGACTCGTCTACCTGGACACCTCAGCGTTTGTGAAGCTGGTGATCCCCGAGCCCGAGACGGACGCGCTGGTCACAGCGCTCACCGGCAAGGTCCGACTAGTCGCCTCGGAGATCCTCGAGGTCGAGGCGCTGCGCGCGGCGCGCAGGGCGACGGGAGACGACGGCGCCACCGCCGCACGCACCCAGCTCGCCGGGGTACGCCTGCTGCCGCTGACCGCCCAGATCCGCAGTCGGGCGAGCGAGCTGGAGCCCGCCACACTACGCTCACTCGACGCGATCCACATCGCCACCGCACTGGACCTCGGCGAGCGCCTTACGTGTATGTATGCCTACGACACGCGTATGGCCAGCGCCGCGAGCGAGGCTGGTCTGCGGGTCTACGCGCCAATCGCCGAGCAGCCCGCCGATCCAGACGGGTGATGTGGGCGTCTCACCGGGCACTCGAACTAGTCGCCCGCAAATCACCTCGGAGGCGCTAGGGCATTGAGTATCGCGGCGAGATCGACTGGTGATTGGCACACGTCGTACTGGTTGCTTGAACCATCCCGGTTCACGACAAGGATGGTTCCACCCGGAAGATGCGTAACCTCGAAAATCTCGATCGGCTCGAGCCGGCAATCAATGATGATACCCCTGCGCCTTAGCCGACAGGCGAGTGCGACGAGATGCGACGCCAGTGCCGCTATGGCAACTGATCCGGCGATCACGACGCCAGCGTCTGGCAGTGCTCCGAGCGTCGTGCTCGTGTTGGCAGAGCCGTCGAAGATGTCCTGGGAGCCCTTAAGGACTTCAAGATCGGGCCGATCAGCGAATCGCAATATGATGGGCATCACTTTGGGCATAAGAGAGCCAGTATGAACGACAACGCGCCAGGCGACGTGCACGACCGCCTTCGCCGCCGGCTAGCAGTCATGGTGGCCCACGCGCCGATTCGTCCCGAGACAATTGCATTTGGCCCTCCGGAGGAGACCATCCGGCGCATCCGCGCGCGTCAGAATGCTGCGTTCGATAGAGGCGAGATCGCAGATGAGATGTTCGAGCATAGCCTGAGGGATCTGGAAGCAAAAGGGCCTGCCCTCAAAGAATGGCCGGCCGTGCAGCCGGTCATCGATCTTGTGATGGGAAAGCTCGACATCTGCTTGCAGCAGCGTGGAGAACGACTACCACCTAATCTTTACGCTGGCGTTTATCCGACTGGTCGATACAATGCGACCATATATGAGACGCCCGATGGAACCCTCGTTCTCCTCAATCTTGGACTGATGCTGCTGATGCACAAAATCTGCAAGCTCTTTATGTATTTTGTGCATGAGCGCTCCGGCTTTGACCGCGAGCTGGTCGACCTGATCCGCCGGATCTTTACGGCGCAACTGCCAGAAGGCAAGGGAGACCTACCGTCCGTGCCTCCGCTCGGCGGTGCCCTAGGAGTGAGGAGCGGCGCGCTACTTCTTTCCGCTGAGACATTCGTCTTGGCCCACGAGCTAGGCCATTATGTTCTAGGTCACATCGATGATACTCGCACCTTGGAAGATACGCTCGGAATCGAACATCCGGCCGTCCTCGTACTGCGCCGGAGCAAGGAGCTTGAGGCTGACAAGTTTTCAGTCGAATGCATGCTCGCTGGCGGGGTTCCGGACCTTGCTGTGCCTGAAGTCGGGAGTGACTCGACCGGCTATTCAGACCTTTTCATCGGTGGGCCGTGGCTGTTTCTTCGCCTCTATGAAGTACTGAAAATGGTAGGCGAAGCGTGGGGAGTGGTCGACCCAGCGCGCGACGAGCACCACCCGCCGGCACTTGAGCGGCTCACTGCGACTCAAGTACAATTTGCGAACGCCGGTATGCCTGGAGCCGGTGTTCTACTTCTCGCCATGGACCTCTGGCTGGTCGAGGTCACTAAGATCCTTATGGCAGAGGGACCTCTTGCGACCTCTGCCGAGACTGCATACCGCTGGTAGACGCTTTGGGATACGAGACAAACGCGAGTGGCGACTTGCGAGCACAGTAGTTGGCGGAGCGTGAGGGGCAGGGTTCAAAGCCGCTGCTTCAGCGTCTCTACGTCGATGGCGCGATACCGCCCGATGAGCTGGGAGGTCCACTCTGGCGCACCCTCGTTCTTGAGTGGGCTGTTCGAGCCTCGAAACGACGGAAGCGTGTCTTACACCGAGGAGTCGAGATGGTGGAGAGGGCCGTACGTTGCGCAAACCCCGTGGTCGTGCGGGCGGAGCCGCTCGATCTGCGAGAGACCGCCCCGCAAAAGCGAGCTAACTGCGGTCGGCAAGCCCCCGGATGACTCATTGCGACATAAGTCTGCAGCATGCAACAAAAAACGCTACATCCTGCAGCGAGGCGTCGTGAGCTGATCTGAGGTGTCGCTACATAGCCTTGCAGTTTGTAGCGATCAGCGCAACAAACTGCAGTAGCATGTAGCTATGTCTCAGTCGCTCACTAAGCGAGACACCGCCGTCATTAAGCGCGCTCAACAGAAGCGCCGCAGCGTTCTATCGCTTCGCGAGGATCGCGAGTGGTTGAGCGATTACGCCTCAGACCCTCGACTGCTGCTCTCACGGATGGCCAAGCGTGGCGCGCTAGTACGTCTCGGGGGAGGCCGCTACGCGATAGCGGCGCTCGGCGACCCAACGCTCGCGCGCCTGCCGCAGCTGAACCTACTCCACGCCGACCTCGCGCCGCTCGGGCCTTACTATGTCGGCTTCTGGTCGGCGCTTGCGCTGCACGGTCTCACCGACGTCGACTCACCGTCGATCACGGTCGCGATCGGCTTCGAGAACGGCCGCGTCCAGCAACGCATCAGCACAATCGGCGGCACAAGCCTCCGAGTGACGAGCATGAGCCGAGAGCTCATGGACTTCGGGCTGGAGACGATCCGACTGTCGCGGTCGGAGCGCTACGTGCGATCAGACCCTGAGCGCACGGTGATCGACTGCCTACTTCGGCCCCGCATGGCAGGCTCGATCGAGCTGACGATGGCAGCATGGGGACGTGCCCTCGCACATGAAGAGCTGCGGTTCGACGCGCTCGCCGACTACGCGGCGCGCATGGGGCCGCGCGCGTCACGTCGCGTCGGGGCGCTGCTAAAGGTGGCGGGCCGCGGCGATGTAGCCTCCCAGCTCTTTCCCGCCGCAAGACCCCGCTCCCGGCTGCTCAGCCTCGGCGAGGCCACACTACACCCTGAGGACGTCGATAACGAGTATCGCGTGGCCCTGACTCCAAGCCGCGAGCGCCTGGAAGGCTGGCTGAGCTATGGCAAGTGAGTACCTCAGCGTCCCCGAGGACATCGACGACCGCATCACCGAGTTCGTCCGCGATCGCCACGGCGTGACGGTCGAGATGGTGCTGCGCGACATCACGCGCATAGCGACGATCGTGAAGCTCGTCAAGAACGGATGGCTAGACGGAGAGAACGCCGTTCTGTGTGGGGGAATGGCAATGCGTTGCCTTGAAAGTCCGCGGTTCACGATCATCGACACCGACACATCGAGCATCCACGAGCCCGACCGGCACTCCTTGTCGCGCGCGATCGAGACCGACGACGACGATCTGCTCGTTCAGCCGGCAGCACCAGAGCAGTGGAAGGACGGCAAGGATCTGGTCACAGCGCAGCCGATTGACTATGAGCCTCGCTTCAGCACACTGAACGCCGGCCGCGCGACATTCACCCTCAGCGTCACCTGGCGAGGCCTCGAGCGCGAGGCCGTCTGGGAAACGATGAAGCTCGGTTATCCGTTCCCCGTCCTCCCGGACCCGGACATGAAGATTCCGATCATGGCCCCCAACGAGATGCTCGCCGAGAAGCTCTGCGCGTGGTGGATCAACGGGCTGGCCAAGCAGTATCACGACGTGGCGTTCCTTGGCGACCGACTGGATAGCCTCGGCGAACTCACAAAGCCCGAGACCCGAGCCGACTTGCTGGAGCTAATCGAAGGCAAGCTCAACGGCAACCGCTCGGTCAGCAGCCGCAACCGCGAAGCCGTCGAGCGGCTAAACGGCCCGAGACGGATTGGGCTGCTCCGCAGCCCCGAGCGACACATCGAGCCCGACAAGGGGTTCGACACGTTGAGCTTCCTATTCGGCGAGTCGCCCAGCGTCGCCGAGATGGCCAAGACCGTCGACAGGACGATCATCCGCCCGATCCTCGCGCCCGCCCGCTAGCTCCTCGCCCCGTCTGAGACAGGATCCCTTGCGGAGCGTCTCGAGAACGGGGCTCGCACCTGCGGACGCCGGTTCACGAGCTCACCCGAGGGTGTTGGCCCGTGCTGTTTGACCCCACGAGTGGTACGACCTCAGACCGACGCGCCGCACCTCGTCCAGAAGGCTGAGCGGCTCAATGACTACTGGACTTCGCCGACGTACTTCTTTGCCAACTCAGATGCCTCCTCGATCCCCGGATGCGTTAGCTTCTTTGCCTTGTTTGCGGTGATCGTGCAGTGGTCGAGCGCCTTCATGTGCTTCGCGAAGTTTTTCGAGTCCAAGCGGCTGTAGTGCTTTGAAGCCTCGCGGAGGACCTCGATGTCGGTGTACTCATCAATACCTCCAAGCTGGCGTCTAGCCATCACAAGCAGCGCGATGTCGCGGGCGCCACTAGCCTTCTGCGAAGGCAGCTTGCTGCTCCTGATCTTGAGCTCTGGCTCCTCGTCCTTGTCTGCGAAGACGTGGACTACCTGTCCCGCAGTCAAACCCAACCCGACGGCGATCTTGTCGAGCATGGTTGATCCCGTTTGACCGTTGGAGCTGGGCGGAGGCTGCTGCACTTGCTGCCCCACCGCCCCACTTCCGACATTGGCCGCCAGCGAGGTCTGAACTGGACTACCCGTCAGCAGTGCAAGCGCCGACGTAAAAGCAACTTCCTGAAGGGCATCCGGCGTTTTCGCAGCTTTGACAATGAGGCTCGACGCCGAGGAGCTGGGCCGCGTCCGTAACCAGCGTGCTGGTCGGCGCGGTGTTTGGCGCTGGCCGAAGCTTGATCTACAGGGCTGACCGACCTGCCTGCGGCCGTGTGGTCGCTGACACGCGGCTGACGGATCGCTGACAGATCGCGGGAGTCGGCGGAAAAGTCCGCATCGGCTTGTAACTGCACGGGCTCAAATTGGGCCTTCGTTAGGTGAGAGTCGCGATGGCCGCCCCGCATGGGGTGGCTGTACCGCGCGGCCCTTCACGGCGAGCGATAGGAGGCATGGGCCATGACCCGCGTGTGCGTGTACACCCGCATCTCGACCGATGAGGAGAACCAGCCAACCTCCTTGGCCTCCCAGCACGAACGGCTGGAGGCGTTCTGCAAGGTGCAAGAGGACTGGCGGATCATCGCCCACCACGAAGACCCGCGCCAC
The DNA here is from genome assembly GCA_963701215.1 of uncultured Solirubrobacterales bacterium. GTDB lineage: Bacteria > Actinomycetota > Thermoleophilia > Solirubrobacterales > Solirubrobacteraceae > Palsa-744. The sequence continues at coordinate 61,246 of OY969580.1, read as the reverse complement.
CGGCACCAAGCTCGACCGGCCCGGCCTACAAGCCGCGCTCGACCTCGCCCGCCAAGGCCGCATCGACCAGCTCCTCGTCTACCGCATCGACAGGCTCAGCCGCAAGGTGCGTCAGCTCGCCAGCATCGCCGAGGAGCTAGACACGCTCAACGTCGTGCTGCGCTCGGCGACCGAGCCATTCGACACCGGCTCCGCAGCCGGCCGGATGATGCTGCAAATGCTCGGCGTGTTCGCCGAGTTCGAGCACGCCACCATCGTCGACCGCATCACCGCAGGGATAGAGCGCCGCGCCCGCGAAGGACGCTGGTACAGCGGACGCCCACCCTTCGGCTACACCCTCTCCACGACGGCCAATTCGCACCCGACCCGATAACCGCATCAACCGTCCAGCGCATCTATCAGCTCTACATCGAGGACCGGCTCGGCACAATCGCCATCGCCCACCAGTTCCGCGCCGAGCACGCACCAACACCCTCCGCCGGCTGGGGCCACCGGGCCGTGCACCGCGTCCTCACTAACACCACCTATCTCGGGCGCATCCGCTGGCGCGACCAAGACTTCCTCTCCACACACGAGCCACTGATCGAGCAAAGCACCTTCGAGCAAGCGCATGCGATCCTCACCGAGCGCGGCGAGGACGCCTCCCGCCGACGCGGAAACCGCTCAGACTTCCTGCTCTCCGGCGTGATCCGCTGCGGACACTGCGGCCGCGCCTACATCGGCATGTCCGCACGCGGCAAAGGCGGCCTCTACCACTACTACGCCTGCACCGCCCGCCAAAAGTACGGCCCAAAAGCCTGCCAAGGCCAACGCATCTCTCGCGAGAAGCTCGAGACCGCCGTCCTGCACCAACTCACAGGCATCTACCGCGACGGCCCGCTCATCCAAGACGCCCTCGCCACCGCCAAACAACAAGCAGAACGTGAGCGACCGGCGCTCGACCAACGCCGCAAGGCGGTCGCCGCGGAGGTCACCCGTGCCGAACGCTCAACCGCTCGCTATTTCGACGCCTTCGAGGAAGGCCGCCTCTCCCCCGAGCGCTGCGAACAACGCCTCACCGACCTGATCACCCGCCTCGACGACCTCCGCGCCCAACAAGCCGAGCTGGCCGACAACAGCAACGGGACCGCGGACACGCCCACAGCAGCCGACCTGGCAGCGGTCGCCGATCGGCTCGACAAGGTCCTCGCGCAAGGCGAGCCCGAGCAGACGAAGGCGCTCCTGCGCATCCTCATCGCCGAGCTTCGCGTCAACAGCAAGACCGACATCCAGCCCGACCTACCGCATCGTCGCGCCAGGGGTTTGCGCAACGTCCGAAAAAGTGGAGAGGACGGGAGTCGAACCCACACGAAGGCGTGAGACTCGGCCACTCAAGCCGCGGCGGCGCGCGCGACAAGCTCCAGAGCAGGCGCGTTGTCAGCACGGCCACGAGTGCGCTCCAGCGCCTCGCCGGCGACGCGCTCGGCGAGCCCGACGACGGACTCGCCGTTGAGCAGGCGCGGGTAGATCTGACTGGCCGAGGCGAGCGCAAGACCATCGACCCCTGGCCAGATCGGCGCCGTGCGCGGCTCGTGCCCGAGCGCGTGGACGGGCTCCACAAGCGGCGCACGCTGGACGGTCCAGTCGACGACGTCCTCGTGGCTGAAATCGGGTACGAGCTTGGCGAGCATCTCGGTGTAACGCCGGTAGACAGTCTCGTCGTCCTCGGCGAACTCGGGAGAGCCGGGGTCGCAGTACTTGGGCAGGTACGCGAGGCGCAGGCCGTCGGTGTGAGCGGTGCCGACCACGTGGGAGGTCTCGACCACCGTGGTGATCGGGGTGGGGTCGCAGATGTTGACCGAGTAGTAGGGCAGCAGCGAGCGGCGCAGCTTGAGGATCAGGCAGACGACCCCGAGGTAGCGCTCGGGGTAGGCGGCGAGCAGCGGCTGCAAGTCCTCGGGCAGCAGCCGGCGCAACGCGGGCGGCTGGAGCGTGGGGATCGTGAGGTCGAAGCGCTCGTCGGACCCGTCGACGCGTACCCCGGCGATCGCGCCCCCAGGGCCGCGCACCAGCCCTTCGACGCCGGCCCCGAGACGGACGTCGACGCCAAGCTCGCGGGCGCGGGCGGCGGCGGCGAGCACGAGCTGTTCGTGGCCGCCGCGCAGGCAGCCCATGGTCTCACCGGCGGAGCGGCCCTCGCGGGCGGAGCGCATGCGGTTGGTACGCGCCCACAGGTAGGTGGCGGGCAGCTCGGCGTGGTGGGAGTTGAAGCGCGAGTCGAGCAGCGGGCGCCAGATGCGCTCCACGACGCGCCGGCCGCAGTGGCGTGTGAGCCACCGTTCCAGCGGCAGGCGCTCGAGCGCGTCGAAGTCACGGCGCAGCTGGCAGTGCAGCACGAACCACGCCAGCCGCGCGCGCCCCAGCGGTGAGAGCGGCGGGAAGCGCAGGAAGTCGCCGAGGCCGTTGAAGGGGTACATGCGACCGTCGACGAAGAACCCCACCCCCACCGGCGAGAAGCTCAGCCGGTCGGCGAGCCCGAGCTCCCCGGCGAGGGCGATCATGCGCTCGTCGGAGGGCACGATCACGTGGTAGAAGCGGTCGACGCGGTGCCCACCAAAGTCAAACGCCCCGGCGAGACCCCCGGGCGTAGGCCCGCGCTCCAGCAGCGTCACGCGCGCACCGCCCTCGGCGAGGCGCAACGCAAGCACGGTGCCGAGGATGCCGGCGCCGACGACGCCTACGTGGGGCTGTCGATGGGTCATCGCCCGCCGGCGATCGCGTGCAGCTGGGCCGTGGGCCGCTCTTCGGCGCGGGCCGCGAGCTTCTCGCTGCCGAGCGGCGAGATCGGCGGCGGCTGGATGCGCCCGACGAGGTGGGCGGCCATCAGCCGACCGTAGGCGAGCACCGTGGGCCGCAGGCTCATCTTCGACACGCCCTGGCGCCGCGACCAGTCGTTGACCGTGGGCACCTCCTGGACGACGGCGCCGGCGTTGTAGAGCTTGAGCAGCAGCTCGACGTTGGCGGCGAACCCGGGCTCGCGCACCAGCAGGTAGCCGTAGGTTTCCGAGGCGCGGCGCAGGGTGCCGGCGCGGTAGACGCGGTAGAGCGAGGAGAGCGTGTGGATCTCGTGCAGGCCACCGGCGTAGCGGAACGCGGAGGAGACCGCTTTGGAGGCGGCCAGCCGCCAGGGGGCGACGCCGAGGATGCGCCCACCGGGCGCGTACACCGAGGCGAGCACGACGTCGGCGCCGCCGTGGAAGCGTTCGAGCATGCGCGGCAGGTCGGTGAGGTCGGAGGTGTTGTCGGCCTCCAGCGTGACGATCGCGTCGTCGTCGGAGGACTCCCCCAGCGCGGCACGCAGCCCGGAGTTGATCGCGGTGCCGAGCCCGCGGTTGACGGAGTGGCGCACGACGGCGAGGGGCAGCGCGTCGCTGTGTTCGGCGATCGCCTCGGCGGTGCCGTCGGTCGAGCCGTCGTCGACGAAGATCACGCGCGCGCCGAGGTCGCGGGCGACGGGGGCGAGGTCGGCCAGCAGCCGGGGGATGTTCTCGCGCTCGTTGTAGGCGGGGATGACGAAACGGATCATGGAGGTCTCCTTGGGGCTCAGGCGGCGAGGGGGACGGGCCGAACGACGGGGGTGTCGAGCAGCGTGATGGGACGGGCGTGGGCGGCGGAGTCGCGCACGGCGAGCGCGGCGGCCAGGGCGCGGCAGCCGTCCTGCGCGTCGACGGGCTCAGGTGTGTCCTCGAGCACGCAGCGCGCGAACGCCGCGAGCTCGGCCTGCAGCGGCTCGACGCGCGGCAGCGCGAAGCGCACGGCGGCACCCTCGGCGTCGCCGCGGATGCGCGCAAGCTCGCTCCACCCGGTGGGGGCACCGGTGGACTCGGTGAACCACACGTCCTGGGTGAGGTAGGAGGCGCTCAGCATCCCGCCCTCGCCGATGACGGTCATCTCGCGGCGCTTTTCGGGGGTGAGCCAGTTGACGTCGAGCAGCCCCTGGGGGCCGTCCTCGCCGAAGCGCAGCAGGCAGGAGATCATGTCCTCCTGCGTGGGGTGCACGCAGCGGCTGCCCTGGGCGTAGATCGAGGTGATGTCGCGCCCGAGCACGAACTGCATCAGGTCGAGGTCGTGGGTGGCAAGGTCAATCGCGACGCCGGTGTCCTGAATGCGTACCGGCAGCGGCCCGACGCGGGTTGCGTGGGCGCGGAACACGCGACCGACGCGGCCCTCGTCGATCAGCTCGGCGAGCTTGCCGACGGCCGGGTTGAAGCGCTCGATGTGGCCGACCATCAGCTTCAAGCCAGCGAGGCGCGCGGCGGCGGCCATCCGCAGCCCGTCCTCCAGGGCGGTGGCGATGGGCTTCTCGACGAACACGTGCTTGCCTGCGGCCAGCGCGTCGAGCGCGACGCGGGCGTGCTGGGCGGAGGGGACGCAGACGCAGACGGCGTCGACGTCGGCGCGCTCCAGCAGCCAGCGGTAGTCGCCGACCCAGTCGATCGGGCGGCGGCCGATCCGCGCACGGGCCACGGCCTCGTCGGGCTCGGCGACGGCGACGAGCTGCCCGGCCGCGACACGCTCCCAGGTCTCGACGTGGTAGGCGCCCATGCGCCCAGCCCCGATCAGTCCGATGCCTAGCTCATCCACAGCTGCTCCTTTGGGTCGCGTCCGCGCAGCGTCTCCGCACGGAGGTGGTGGGCGCGGGGCGTCGTGCGGGCGGGCGGGCCGCCATTCAACGCGTGCAGTGCCAACGCCAGTCCGGCGAGCGCGCTCATGCGAGGGCCTCCACGCTAGCCCCGGCGGCGAGCGAAACGGCCTCGCCGCCGGGTGGCGTCTTGTCCCCCAAGAAGTTGACCACGACCTCCGCGATGCGCTGGGCGGCGTGACCGTCCCCGAAGATCGGAGGCCGCTCGGCGGGCAACGGGCGGCGCAGGGCCGCGGCGAACGCGTCGGGGTCGCACCCCACGAGGGTGTTCCAGCCGGTCTCGACGGTGTCGACCCACTCGGTCTCCTCGCGCAGGGTCAGGCACCGCACGCCCCACAGGTACGCCTCGCGCTGGACCCCTCCGGAGTCGGTGGCAATCGCGCGGGCGCCGCGCTCGAGCTCGAGCATGCGGGTGTAGGGGACGGGGTCGAGCAGCTGCACCGCCGGCGGCACCTCCAGGCCCCAGCCGTCGATGCGAGCGCGGGTGCGAGGGTGCAGCGGCATCACGACCGGCAGCGGGGAGCGCCCCAGGCAGGCCAGCACCGCGGCGAGCCGCTCGGGGCGGTCGGTGTTGTAGTTGCGGTGCACGGTGGCCAGCAGGTAGTCGCCGGCGCCGGCGGGCCGCACCCGCGCGCGCCAGCTCTCCAGGGTGTCGCACAGCGGGTCCCCGGTCACGTGGATCTCGCCCGCGACGCCTTCGGCTTCGAGGTTGCGCCGCGCCCCGGGGGTCGGGGCGCAGAGGAGCTGGGCGAGCCGGTCGGTCTCGACGCGGTTGTACTCCTCGGGCATATCGGAGCGGTGCGAGCGCAGCCCGGCCTCGACGTGCACGAGCGGCACGCCCGCGGCGACGGCCGCGCGGGCGCCGGAGAGCGTGGCGTTGGTGTCCCCGCGGACGATCACGGCCGCCGGACGTTCTAGCGCGATCAGGTCTTCCAGCCGGACCCGTGCAAGGTCGACCTGTTCTTCGCGCGCACGCGAGCCGACCCCGAGGTTGTGGTGCGGACGGGGCAGACGGGTGGCGAGGATCTGGTGCTCGGACATCGCGTCGTCGTAGTGCTGGCCGGTGTGCACCAGGATCTCCTCGGTGAGCGGCGCGAGCGCCTCGCAGACGGGCGCGGCCTGGATGATCTCGGGGCGGGCCCCGATCACCGAGAGGATGCGCGGGCGCATCACGCGGCCGCCCGGTCGGCGAGCAGGGGCAGCGCGAGCGGCTGGCCGCCGGCGCGCAGCGAGGCCTCGGCGAGCTCTACGGCGGCGACGACCTCGATCCCGAGGGCGAGGCTCGAACGGGGTTCCTCGCCGGTGCGGATCGCGTGCGCGAAGTCCTCCAGCTCCAGGCGCAGCGGCTCCTGGGGCTCGACCCGCGGGATCACCACGTCGCCGGTGCGGTAGATGAGCTGGTGCTCGCCGAAGTTGGCGGGCGTGGGCGGCAGGATGTCCATGCCGCGGTCGTAGATGCGCACCGGTTCGTCGGAGGCGGTGTCGTCGTACTGGACCATGCGCTGGCTGCCGACGATGATCATCTGGCGGAGCTTGCGCGGCGCCAGCCAGGAGATCTGCACGTTGGCGGTCTGCCCGCGGGCGAAGGTGAGCGTGAGGAAAGCGGTCTCGGGCACCCCCCGGCGCAGCACGGAGCTGCCGGAGACGGCGACCTCCACGACGGGCTGCTCCAGCCAGTAGAGGAGGATCGAGAGGTCGTGGGGAGCCAGGTCGCAGACCACCCCGTCGCCGTTGTACTTGCCGAGGTTCATGCGCGAGGAGGTGATGAAGTGCACGTCCCCGACCACGCCGTCGCGGATCAGCTCGCGCACGGTGTTGACGGCGGGGCTGTAGATGAAGGTGTGCCCCGGCATCAGCACTCGTTCGTTCTCAGCGGCGAGCGCGGCGAGCTCGTGGGCGTCCTCCAGGCGTGTGGCGAGGGGCTTCTCGACGAGCACGTGCTTGCCGGCCTGCAGGGCGCGCTTGGCCAGGGCGAAGTGGGTCTGAGGCGCGGTGGCGATCACGACCGCCTCGATCGCGGGGTCGACCAGCAGCGCGTCGAGCTCGGGTGTCGCACGGGCGTCGGGGTGGCGCTGGCGCACGAGACGCAGGTTGGCGGGGTCGAGGTCGCACACCGCCTCCAGGCGCAGCTGCGGGCACTCGGCGACGTTGCGGGCGAGGTTGGGGCCCCAGTAGCCGTAGCCCACCACTGCGGTCCCGAGCGGCGCCACGCGCTGCAGGATGCGCCCGCCACCCTCGGCGCTTAGTCCACGGCCCTCGCCCTCGGCGAGACCTGCGAGCGCGAGCGCTTCGCCGGCGCGGTTGGCGGGACCCCAGTCTCCGGTCATCGTCAGCTCACCCCCACGCGGCCGAGCACGACGGGCACCGTTCTGACGAGGATGCGCAGGTCCAGCAGCAGCGACGCGTCCCTGGCGTACTCGAGGTCGAAGCGCACCATTTCCTCGTAGGTGCGCTCGTTGCGCCCGCTCACCTGCCACAGTCCGGTGAGCCCGGGCTTGACGTCGAAGCGCCGCAGGTAGTCCTCGGGGTACATCTCGACCTCGTAGGGGATCACCGGCCGCGGCCCGACGAGCGCCATCTCGCCACGCAGCACGTTGAGCAGCTGCGGCAGCTCGTCGAGGCTCCACGAGCGCAGGAACCGCCCGGCGCGAGTGACGCGGTCGTCGACCGAGAGCTTGTACAGCCGACCGTGCGCGCGGCCGTCGCCGCCGATCAGCGCCTGCACGTACTCGCGGTGCGGAGTCACGTCGGCGTCGCTGTACATGGTGCGGAACTTGAGCATCGTGAACTCGCGCAGCCCGCACCCGACGCGCCGCTGGCGGAAGAGCGCCGGGCCGCGAGTGTCGAGGCGGATCACCAGTGCGATCAGCGCAAACAGCGGCGCGAGCGCCAGCAGCAGACCGCCGGCCACGACGATGTCCAGCAGCCGTCGCGAGCCTTCTCCGGCGAGCGCCGCGGCGCGGTCCAGCGCAGCGGGCGCCGTCGCCTGGCGCGGTTGTGTAGGGGTAACGCTCATCTGCTCGATCAACGCACCGGCAGGCGGCCGTCTTTTGTGAAGCTTGCAACTGCCCCGATGATCTGATCGATTTCAGTCTTGCGCATCCCGGGGAAGATCGGCAGCGAGCAGATGCGCTCCGCCAGCGCCTCGCTCACCGGCAGGCTGCCGGGGCCGAAGTCAAGGTCCGCGTAGGCAGCGGTGCGGTGGATCGGCACGGGGTAGTGGATACCCGTGGCCACGCCCCGCTCGGCAAGGTGCTGGCGCAGCGCGTCACGGTCCTCACAGCGCACCACGAACAGGTGGTAGACGTGGTCGGCCCCCGGGAACGACAGGCCGACCGGGTCGAGCGCCCCGCCAGCAGACCCACCCGAGCCGACCGCCTCGCCAGAGGCCACGGCCGGGTCGAGCGCCCCGCCGAGGCCCGCCAGCCGCTCGCGCAGCTCGGCACCGATACGCCGACGTTCCTCGTTCCACCCGTCGAGACGCGTGAGCTTGCGCCGCAGCACCGCCGCCTGCAGTGCATCCAACCGAGCCGTGGAGCCAACCACACGGTGGTGGTAGCGCGGGCGCTCCCCGTGGGAGCGCAGCAGCCGCAGGCGGTCCGCGAGCTCGGGCACGTCGGTCACGACCGCGCCGCCGTCGCCCCACGCGCCGAGGTTCTTGGCGGGGTAGAAGCTGAAGCAGCCGAGCGCCCCCAGCGTGCCCACGCGCCGACCGCAGTAGCGCGCGCCGTGCGCCTGGCAGGCGTCCTCGACCACGTGCACCCCCGCTTCGCGGGCCAGGGCGAGGATCGGGTCGAGGTCCACGGTCCCCCCGAACAGGTGCACGGGGATCACGCAGCGCACACGAGGGTTGAGGCTTGCGGCAAACAGCTCAGCGGTGATCAGGTGCGAGTCGGGATCGACGTCAACCGGCACCGGGGTGGCGCCGACGGCGGAGACCGCCTCGGCGGTCGCGATGAACGAGTTGGCCGGTACGACCACCTCGTCGCCGGGTCCCACCTCCAGCGCGCGCAGGGCGAGCACTAGCGCCTCGGTGCCCGAGGAGACACCGACTGCGAAGTCGCTCTCACAGTAGTCGGCGAACTCCCGCTCGAACGCCTCGACGTGGTGGCCGAGCGTGAACGCTCCGTGCTCGGCGACTTCGCGCACAGCCCCCAGCAACTCCTCGAGCAGCGCAGGGTCGGCGCAGTCCATGCGCGCGAACGGCACCTCAGCAAGGCGGACAGGCTCGTGAGTGGCAAGTACGGTAGACACCGCGCCCTCAGCCCACGGCGGCGGCGGTCGCGGGGGCGGCTTCCAACCGCAGCAGCTCCTGGCGCAGCGCGCGGCGGCCACGGTGGTGCAGGCCGTGAACCGAGCTCTCCGAGCGGCCCAGCTGTGCAGCGATCTCAGGCGGGGTGAGCCCGATCACGTGGCGCATCACCACCACGTTGCGCTGCTCCTCCGGCAGCGCGTCGAGCGCTGTGCGCAGGGAGCGCGCGCGGTCGAGCGAGGTCTCGTCGACGTGGGTGTCCGCGCCGAAGACCTCCTCCGTCGGGGTCGCCCGGCGTCGGCGCAGGTGGTCGAGCGCGACGTTGCGAGCCAACCGCAACAGCCAGCCCGAGAAGGGGATGCCGCGGTCGTCGTACTTGCAGATCGCGGTGATCAACTTCAGGAAGACGTGCTGGGTGAGGTCTTCCGCCTCCTTCTCGTCGCGCACGATCGAGCGCACGTACCCGTAGACGTTTTCGGAGTAGCGCACGTACAACAGTCGCAGCGCGTCGCGGTCCCCCTCCTTGGCACGCGCGATCGCAAGGCGCACCTGGCGCAGCGACTCGGGCGACTCGTCGAGGGTCGCGCGAGCACGCAACCCGATTCGCTGGTTCTCCTGAACGGTTTTGACACTGGCGAGCATCGGAGGCCTCCATCCTTGGTTTGGCGTTTCCTTGTTCTGCTGTCTGCTGGCGACCCCCTCACGCTTCCTCAGAGCGGTGTAGACCACGGCGCTACGCACAGAGATCCGGTGTGGGGGTCGGCAACCGATGATGGGCAGCCGGCGCCGCGCTCACAATCACCCGCAGTTCCCGACTTGTGTTCACCGGCGTGAACGCCGCGGCCCGCCATCCTTCGGGAGGCGAGCGTTCACCACCATGAACGCTCGGGTCCGCCATCCTTCTTGGGAACCACCTTCCCTCGGAGTCACCAACTGCAAGGAGCCCAGCATGAGCGAGCACCCGCACACCCGCCCGCAGCCCAACGAGGAGGATCCCTACGAGTCCCTGATGGCTCGCCAGGGAGCACCCAAGCGCCGGTTCCCCGCGCACGAGTGCGACCCGCGGCTGGCGTACGCGCTGGTGCACGACGAGTTGCTGCTCGACGGCGTCGCGCGCATGAACCTCGCGACCTTCTGCACCACGTGGGTGGAGCCCGAGGTAGTGAAGCTGCTAGCGGAGAGCTTCGACAAGAACATCGTCGACAAGGACGAGTACCCCCAGACCGCTGAGCTCGAGGCCCGCTGCGTGCGGATGCTGGCCGACCTGTGGCACTCCCCGCACTCCGACACCACACTCGGCACCTCCACGACCGGCTCCAGCGAGGCCGCGATGCTGGCGGGCCTGGCGGCGAAGTTCCGCTGGCGCGAGCGTCGCGAGGCCGAAGGCAAGCCGGCCGAGCGGCCGAACTTCGTGTGCGGCCCGGTGCAGGTGTGCTGGGAGAAGTTCGCGCGGTACTTCGACGTGGAGATCCGCGAGGTGCCGATGGACCCCGGGCGCTACCTGATGGGCCCCGAGCAGTGCGTGGAGCGGTGCGACGAGAACACGATCATGGCGGTCGCCACGCTCGGGCAGACGTTCACCGGCCTGTTCGAGGACGTCGCCGGGATCGCCGCCGCGCTCGACACGCTGCAGGCCGAGCGCGGCCTCGACGTCCCGCTGCACGTGGACGGCGCCAGCGGTGCGATGCTCGCCCCGTTCACCGCCCCCGAGCTGAAGTGGGACTTCCGCCTGGAGCGCGTGAAGTCGATCAACGCCTCCGGGCACAAGACCGGCCTCGCACCGTTGGGCTGCGGGTGGGCAGTGTGGCGCGAAAAGCACGACATGCCGCAGCGGATGATCTTCAACGTCAACTACCTCGGCGGGGAGATGCCGACGTTCAACCTCAACTTCTCCCGCCCCGGGGGCCAGGTCGTAACGCAGTACTACGACTTCATCCGCCTCGGGCGCGAGGGTTACGGCCGCATCCACGGGGCCACGTACGAGACCTGCCGCTACCTCACCCACGAGATCGCCGAGATGGGTCCGTTCGAGATCGTCCATGACGGCGACCCGCTCAAGGGCATCGCAGCGGTCTCGTGGAAGCTCAAGGAGGGTCAGGACCACGCCTTCAACCTGTTCGACGTCGCCGACCGCCTGCGCGCCCACGGGTGGCTCGTCCCCGCCTACACGCTGCCCCCCCACCTCGAGGGCCTCGCGATCCAGCGGATCCTCGTGCGCCACGGCTTCAGCCGCGACATGGCCGACCTGCTGCTAGCGGACATCCACCGCAGTCTGAAAACGCTGGCAGACCACCCACCTAGCACCTCGCTCTCCGAGCGCGAGGTCGGCTCCTTCAACCACGACGCGAAGGCCGCAGTGTCCTGAGACCTACACTGCCTCCTGCGCGAACGCCTCCGGGAGGTCGCCGCTCCAGGTGCGGAAGAACGCTTCCGCGGTGGAGGCGTCGAGGGGGCGGGCGAACAGGAAGCCCTGGCCGCTGTCGCAAAGCTCGTCCTTGAGGAGGTCCAGCTCGCCGTGGTGCTCGATGCCCTCGGCGAGCGTCTCGATCGACATCGCCTTGCCGAGCTGCACGAGCGTGCGGATCAGCGTCTCGCCTTCAGGGGACTGCGTCAACCGCGCGATGAAGGAGCGGTCGATCTTCAGCGCGTCCACGGGGAACTGCTGGAGGTGCGAGAGCGAGGAGTAGCCGGTGCCGAAGTCGTCGATCGCGATGCGCACTCCCAGCTCCTTGATCGCACTGAGCCGGCGGACCGTGTGCTGGGCGTCGCGCATGATCGTCGTCTCGGTGATCTCGAGTGTCAGCGCGCCAGGCTCGAGGCCGCTCTCTGCGAGCGCCTCCCGGACGTGGTCGACGAACTCGTCGGTCTCCAGCTGGCGGGCGGAGACGTTGACCGACATGCCGATCGCGTGCCCCGCTGCACGCCACGCCGCGCTCTGCCGGCACGCCTCACACAGCACCCACCGTCCGACCTCCACGATCAGGCCGGTCTCCTCGAGCAGCTGCACGAAGTCGTCGGGCTGCACCTCCCCGCGGCGGGGGGAGTCCCAGCGCAGCAGCGCCTCCACGCCGGTGGGGCTCATGCTCTGCAGGTCGAACGTGGGCTGGTAGACGAGGAAGAACTGGTCGCACTCGAACGCCTCGCGCAGGTCCATCTCGAGCTCCATGCGGCTCTGCACTGCGTCCTGCATCGCGGACTCGAACACCACGTAGCGGTTCTTGCCGTCCCACTTGGCCCGGTACATCGCGATGTCCGCGTCGCGTAGCAGCTCATCGGCGGACTCCCGGTCGCCCATCGCGATCCCCACCGAGGCGCTCACAGCCAGGCGCGCGGCCTCGGAGTCGTCGAGTTTGAACGGCTGCGCGAGTGCGGCCAGCAGGCGCTCGGCGATCAGCTCGGGGCCGGCGGCCAGCGACATGCCCTCGGCGATCACCACGAACTCGTCGCCGCCGAGGCGCCCGAGCGCGTCGGTCTCGCGGATCGCTGCCCCTAGCCGTGCGGCGACCGCCTTCAACAGCCGGTCGCCGGCCCCGTGGCCGAGCGTGTCGTTGATCGACTTGAAGTTGTCGAGGTCCACGAACAGCGCCGCGACGGGCGTGCGGCTGCGCCGCGAGCGCACGAGCATCTGCTCGACGCGGTCGAGCACCAAGGTGCGGTTCGGCAGGCCGGTCAGGGGGTCGTGGGTGGCGAGGAACGCCAGCTCGTCCTGGCGGCGGGAGAGCTCCTCGTGCGCCTTGCGCCGCTCCTCCTCGAAGGCCTCGCACATGCGCACGAGCGTGACGTCGAGGCTGCGTTGCAACATCGCCAGCGCCCTGTCCAGCACCTCCTCCGTCAGCCCGAGCGCCGCGGCGCGCTCGCGCACGACCTCCTCAGCCGCGTCGCGCCAGCGCAGGCAGCGCTTGGTGACCTCGTTGAGCGGTGCCGCGCGCTGCGCGGCCAGCTGGCCGAAGATGCGCCACGACTCGCGACCGACCTCACGGGCGACCTCCTCGCCGTCGCCGGCCATCCACCGAGCTACCGCGATCGTCGAGACCGAGCCGACCCGCGTGAAGCTGTCTTCCACCAGCGCGTCGAGCACCGCGCCGGACCCCGCCGAGCGGCGCAGCATCCCCGCGACCACCTCGTCGGTCCCCCCTTTGAGCGCTTCCCCGAGGCGGCGCAGGTCGTGGTCTCGCCCCTGGACGGACATGCCTTCGTCTATCGGCACCGGCCGGGGCTTCTTGAGAAACATCTCCACCAAGCAGCAACTCGTCCTGCCGCCGCGGGTTTGATCTGGCGACCCCTAATAAACAAGGGCTTGACGAGAAGCCCGACGAGCCTATAGGTTGGTAGGCTCGGACTGGGGTCTACACTACGTAAAGCAAAAACGCAGGAGGAGAGGGGCATCGTGGTCTTGAGGAATCGCATCCACCGCAGTCTCGCCGTGGCGGGCACGCTCGCCGTGGCGGCTGGCACACTTGCTTTTAGCAGCGCAGCCGGGGCGTCTGGGTCGCACGCCGTGGCGGCAGGGACGATCACGCTGAACGACAGCGGGCACCTGCGCGAGACGTCGCACAAGGGCTTCAACCTGTACGAGAGCGGCAAGGCGAACGGCACGATCGGCGGTACGGTCACCCTGCACCTGGACGTCGTCTCCACCAACCGTGTGACCGCCGAACTCACCGTCAGCACCAGCGGCGGCTCGATGAGCGGCACGGCGTCGGGCAGCTACCGCAACGAGGGCGCCACCGCGAGCTTCTCGGGCTCGCTGTCGATCACCCACGGGACCGGCAAGTACGCCCACGCGCACGGGTCCGGCATCAGCTTCAGCGGCTCGATCGAACGCGCCAACGGCTCGGTGAACGTGCACGTCAACGGCCACCTCTCGGTCTGACGCGCGGCAGCGGGGGGAGACCATGCTCAACAAGTCCAGAGGACTGATGGTCGCGACGGCGCTACTGGTCGGTGGGTGCGTGTGGGCACCCACCGCCGGCGCCGTCACGGTGAACGCGACGCTCCAGGCGTCGTTCGCACCGAACGTGCTCGGTGCCAGCACGACGATCGGGTTCGGCTTCCACCTGGCCACCGCCGAAGGGCTCGCGCCCCCGCCGCTGGCGAACATCGACCTGCACATGCCGGCCGGCATGAACTACACGGCGACCACGCTCGGCCTGGCGATCTGCCAGCCCGAAGAGCTGGAAAAGCACGGGCTCAACGGCTGCCCGGCCAACTCGCGCCTCGGATCCGGCAGCGCGTTCGTCGAAGTCCCGTTCGGCACCAGCTCGGGTCAAGAGATCCCCGAAATCCAGGCGCTGATGGGGCCGCCGAGCCCTGCCAGCAACATCGTCGTGCTGTTCTACGCCAACGGCCAGACCCCGGTCTTCGCGCAGCTGGTCTTCAGGGGCGAACTGCTGCCCTCGACGGGGCGCTTCGGCTCGCAGTTGTCCACGGATGTGCCGGCGATTACCAGCGTGCCCAACGGCCCCGACGTGTCGATCGTCAGCGTGCAGTCCACAATCGGCCCCGCCCACCTGACCTACTACAAGAAAGTCCACGGCCGACGCGTAGCCTTCCATCCAGTCGGCATCGCCGTCCCGGAACGGTGTCCGCCCGGTGGCTTCCCGTTCACCGCCAGCTTTGCCTTCCAGGACGGCTCGACCGCCGAAGCGTCGACCACCGTCCCCTGCCCGCCGCCCGTGCGGCACCACCGGCACAGGTAGCTCTCAGGGCGTCCCCGGCCACCCCGGCGCGGGGTGGCCGGGGACGGACCCGCCCCACCGATCGAGCGCGCAACCGATCCGGGACGGACCCGTGGGACCACCCGAGCAGCCGATCGCGAGCAGATCGAGACCGTCCGTGGGCCGAGAACGCCGCAGAGGCGGAGACCGCCCGTGGCCCGAGACCGTCGCGGAGACCGCGAGCACAGATCGAGACCGCCCGTGGGGCGGTGGGCCAAGATCGCGCGCAGGCGTAGACCGCCCGTGGGCCCCGTGAGCCCAGACCGCCGCGAGGTTAGTCCTGCAAGGCGACCGCGGGGGAGACCCCGGCGGCGAGGTACCCGGGAATCGCGACGATCGCCACCGCGGCGGCGGTGACCAACGCGAGGCTCGTGACCGCGACCAGCGCCCCGAAGGAGTAGACCACCGGGAAGTTGATGACGTTGGCGAGTGCGCGGTCGAGGAGCTGCTGGCCGTAGAGGCCGAAGACCGCCCCGGAGAGGCAGCCCACGCCGAGCAGCAGCAGGCTCTCCAGCAGGATCGTGCGCCACAGTTCCGCGCGCGGGAAGCCCTCCAGCTTCAGCTTCGCCAAGCGCGGACGGCGCTGCCAGACCATGTTGCCCATCGCGGCCGCCATCGCGAGCACCGCGGCGAGCAGGATCAGCGTGGCGATCTGCGTGAGCCGTTCGAGTCCCTGACGGCTGAGCGCGCGCTGCTGGCCCGCGTGCTGTTCAGCGGTTTCCACGGCGAGGCCCGAGCTCGGCCCCAGGGCCAGCCGGATCTCGCGCGCGCCCTGTGCCTCGGAGACGCCGGGCGCGAGCAGCACGTTGTAGGCGCTCGCGTCGTTCGAGCCCCACGCGCGTGCGAAGTCCGTGGCGTTCATGATGATCGCGCCGGGCGCCCAGCCGATGTTGGTGCCGACGGCCGCGACCCTGAACGTGGTGGGGACCGGCGTGGGCAGCGCGAAGGGGCTGCCGATGTGCAGGTGGTGTTCGTTGGCGATGGCCTGCGAGACGACCGCCCAGCCGCCGGCGCGCACGAGCGCTTCGGCGCGCGCCACGTCGCCTTCGACGATCTGGCTCGCGGGCAGCAGCGGCGTGGAGGCGCGTGGCGGCGCGATCACCCACACGCGCCGTTCGCCGATGTCGAGCAGCCCGCCGCGGTACAGGCGCACCGCGCGCACGCCCGGCAGGCGCGCGAGGGTGGCCTGCTGCGTGGGGACGAACGGCGTGGTCTTCAGGAGGTTGTAGGAGCCGGCCGGGGAGACCCACACGTCGGTGAACGCGTTCATGTCGTGCGCCGCGTTTTCCAGGCCGTGCAGCAGGTCGCCGTGGGCCGCCTCGATCGCGACGGAGCCGAACACCGCGACCGCGCCGGTCGCCGCGATCGCCACCGCGCGCGCGCGCCCGGCGCGCAGCTCCATCACCGCGACGTGCGGCACCGCGGAGGTGATCGAGGGCGCGAGGCGCCGCACCAGGGTGAGCGTCCCGGCCAGCGGGAGGGGCAGCAGCAGCAGCAGCGCGGCGACAAGAAAGACCATGCCAAGCACCGCCGCTTTGGGCGCGGCGAGCAGGATCGCGGTGGCAGCCGCCAGGCAGAGCGCGCCCGCGAGCCCAAGCCAGCGCCCACCGCCCCCCGCGCCCGACCCCTCCTTCTCCGTGATCGCCGCGAGCGGCTGGCGCGAGACGATGTCTTTGAAGGGGCTCAGCACCGCGACCGACGCGGCGAGCATCCCGCCCACGACGGCGACCCCGACGGACCGCGCGGAGACCACCCGCTGGGAGCCGACCGCGAAGGCCGAGGAGAGGTAGCCGGGGTTCGAGTGGAAGAGGTGAATCGAGAGCTCCTCGCCGAGCACCAGCCCGAGCACGCACGCGAGCACCCCGAGCACGACCGCGTCGAACATCAGCACTCCGATCACGGTCCGCGGCGGGTAGCCGTCGCGGCGCAGGTCCGCGATCAGCCGCCGGCGCTGGGGGATCGTGAGCAGCATCGCGTTGAACGCGAACAGGAAGCCGACCAGCGCGGAGATCACCGCGAACAGCGCCGTGGACTGGTTGGTCGCGGCGGCGGCGCGCGCGAACAGTTTTTCGTCGTAGGAGGCCGGCTCCACGTCCAGCCGCCCCGCCGCGAGCCGCTCGAGCCCCGCGCGCACCTCGGCTTCCCGCCCCGGCGCGGGCTCCACGAGGACGCGCGAGACGCGCCCGGTGAGGCCGCTCATTTCCTGGGCGAACGCGAGCGGGGCGATCGCGATGGGGCTCGAGACGAGCGGCCCGATCTGTCGCGCACCGAGCTGCTCGTACAGCGGCGCCTGCGCGACCCGCCCGTCCAGCTGGAGGGTGGCTTCCTGGCCGAACTTGGTGACCCCAAGCTTGCGCGCGAGCGGCGCCGGCAGCACGATCGCCCCGATGCCGGCGACCGGCGAGAGCTGGGTGTGGTGCACGAGCGACCCCCCCAGCGCGGAGAGGCTCGCGTCAGCGCCGACGAGCTCGACCGATTCGTGTCCGCGAGGCCCGACGGCGTTCGCGGACCCTTCCAGCAGCGGCGCCGCGACGCGCACGCCGGGCAGCGCGCGCACCCGGCGCACGAGACCTTCTTCGAAGCCCCCCGCGTCGCGCGCGATCAGCTGCAGCGTCGCGTTTCCGACAATCCCGTGCGAGAGCTGCGCCACCGAGCTCGAGAGGCTCTCGGAGGCGACCTGCGAGGCGAACAGCAGCGCCACGCCCGCGGCGATGCCCACGACCGCGAACAGCTCCTGCAACAGACGCGCGCGCAGTCGCACGCGGTAGAGGTGCAGCACGTTCCCGTACTTCACGGGGACCCCCCACCGCACACGAGGCGCAGGCCATCAAGGTCAGACACGCCCGCCGGGCCGCGGGCCGGTCTGCGCCCGGTGAGCGAGTGCAGGTGCAGAGCGGGCACAGGTTTCACGGCTGCGACCCGTCTACTGCGCGGAGACCCGCGCAGCCCACTGGTCGGGCTCGTACTCGCCGAGCTTGCCGTCGCGCAGCGCGTACACGCGGTCGGCGTACGCGGCCGCCTGGGGGTCGTGGGAGACGAGCACGATCGCGACTTGGTGCTCGCGACAGAGCTCGGTCAGCAGTTCGAGCACTTCCCGGCCGCGCTGCGTGTCGAGCGACCCGGTCGGCTCGTCGGCGAGCAGCAGTCGCGGTTCGGTGGAGAGCGCCCGCGCGATCATGACCCGCTGGCGCTCGCCCATCGAGAGCGTCTCCGCGCGGTGCTCCAGGCGCCCCCCGAGGCCGAGACGCTCCAGCAGCGGCGCGATCTGGCGGTGCGCGTCGCGCCAGCGCATCGACTTCAGCAGCTTCAACACCGCGTTGTCGATCGCGGTGACCCCCGGCAGCAGGTCGAAGTTCTGGCGGATGAACCCCAGTTCGGAGAGGCGAAAGTGCGAGGCCTCGCGCTCGGAGAGCGAGGAGACGTCCCGACCACCGATCAGGACCGCGCCGGAGGTGGGTTGCAGCAGGGTGGCGACCATCAGCAGCAGCGTCGTCTTGCCCGAGCCGGACGGGCCGTACAGCGCGACCATCTCGCCCGGCTCGACCGTCATCGAGACGCCGTCGACGGCGCGCACCGGCTCCCCGCCGACCTCGGGGTAGTGCTTTACGAGATCGCGCAACTCAAGCAAGACGACTCTCCCTCAGACCCGCGGGCGTCACAGCGATGACGACCATACCGTCCGGGGACCTCCCTGGGGACCCCGACAGACAAGACTCTACTTGATGCCATGCGCCTCGTGGCTCAGCGGCACAGGCGCAGCGATGGCACCCGCCCCGACGGCGGCGCCCGACGTGAGCTCTCCGACCACCGCAGGCATCACGACCTCCGCGCCGCCGCCGCGCCGCGCGGGCGCCCCGGGCGCGGCGGGCGCGAAGCGCCGCAGGCCCAGCCGTGCGCGGAAGACCCGCATCGAGAGCTCGGCGGGCTCCCCCAGCGCGGCGAGCACCGCGTCGGCGACCGGCGCCGTCTCGGGCGCGCGGGCCTCGGGCGTGGAGAGGTAGAAGGAGGCCATCGCCGCGAGCAGCAGCTCGTGGGAGCGGCCGCCCGGCAGTGCACGCGCCGCGCTCGCCGCACGCTGCGCCAGGAGACCCATCCGCGTGGCGGCGTCGAGCGGGGAGGCGTAGCAGCCGACGAGCGAGCGCTGCCCCGTGGCGTAGTCCTCGGCGGCGTCGACGAGGTTGTCCAGCAGCGAGTGCAGCCCCCCGATCCAGGGGAAGTAGGCCCCCTCCAGCGCGGCGACCTCCGCGGGGTCCACATCGGGCCGGGCGGCGGCGGCGAGCAGTGCGTACACGCACATCGAGGAGCCGCCCGCGGCGGCGGTCTCCCACCAGCGCAGGCCGGTCCCTGGCGGGGTGTGGGCGCGCGCCCACCGTTCGAGGGCCAGGTAGTCGCCCTGCACCTCGCCGGTGTTGCAGCTCTGGAAGGCGACGATGCGCTCCGCCGCACGGCGCGCCGCGGGCGCGACCGCGGCGTAGGAGGGCAGCCCGGCGAGCGCCGCGCGGCAGCCGTCCACGGTCTCCGCGAGGTAGCCCCCGTCGGCGTGCAGGTGGTGGTGGGCGTAGTAGTCGAGGTGCTCCGCGTCGGGGTCGAGCGCGACGAGCAGCGCGCGGTGCAGCAGCCGCCCGTTCGCCTCGGGCTCGACGGCGGGCAGCTCGGTGAGCTGGTCGAGGTAGTTGTAGGCGGCCTGGAAGCACGCCATCGCCCGCACCGCGGCGGCCCTGCGGCGGCGGGGGACGAACGTCGCGAACGCGGCGGCCCCCTCGATGTTGCCCCACTTGTGCAGCGCGTCGACGACCACCCGCCGCAGCAGCGGGTCGGGGATCTCCTGCGCGCGGGCCTCCCGCCGGCGGCGCTCCGCGCAGACGCGCGGGAAGACCCCCAGCCAGTAGCGACGGGCGGCACCCGCGAAGGCGCCCGTGAGCGCGGTACGACCGCCAGCTGTTGTACGCATCGGCACGATCCTCCCCCAACCCTATCTCCTCGATCGCGCCGACCCGCGCGACAGCCTGATTATAGACGCCGGGGCGATGGTTTGTCCAGTGCCGTGTAGGGACACGTACCCCGGCCGTTCAGGGTTCCCGTAGCGCAGGCGTACCGGTGGGGGTGCCTGGAGATCGTCCGCGCGGCGCCCGAGCCCGACCGGGCGCGTGTGCGCTGGGCCTCCGTGCCCAGCGTCCCCGGTGTCGGGACCTGACCGTAGCCCGACCGCCACGCGCCCGCCCAGGGTCCCGTGGCGGGGTGAGGCTCACCGCGCGTTGCCGTGGGGCACGGAGGCCCCACGCGCACGCGCCCGATGACCCCACTCGTCACGCGGACGATCCCCAAACCCCCACCCGTCACGCCACCACACAGGCCCCCGCCGCCGGCTGGGATGCGTCTACCTACAGCGTGACTCGAGGGCGCGCTCAGCGTTCCACGCGCACGCGGATCGCCTGCTCGAGCTCGTAGCCACGCTCGGTGAGTTGCCACGCGTTTGCTTCGCCGCGCGCGGCGTCTCCAGTGTTGATCAGCAAACCGATGCTCTCCAGGCGCGCGAGCAGCTTCGAGATCTGGCCCTGGTCGACGACTCCCGCTTCGCGGGCCACGCGGCGGTTGTTCAGGCCCGGGTTGTCCGCCACCGCTGTGAGCACGCGCATCGTGCGGTACGTGAGGCGCATGTCGAGGCCCTTCAGCGGGTCCTCGGGGGCGCGGCTTCTGCGCGGGCGCGGCGGACGCAGCGCGAGCTCGGCCGCGGCGGCCTTGGGGCCGAGGTAGGGGAGCACGATCATGCTCATCAACTGACCCCGCAGAGGCAGCAGCGGCTTGGGGGCGGGCTCGCGCAGGCGCGTGTGCAGGACGCCCAACACCGCTCCCACCACGCCCTCCGCAGCCACGCGGTTCAGTCCGTTCCCGGCGGGCGCCTCACGACGGCCGCGGTCGACCGCGCTCACCAGTGCGTCGAGGACCACCGCGCGGCGTTCCAGCGCCGCTGGGCCCGCACCGAGCGCGTCGACCACGCACAGCGCCGCCACCGCCGGCTGCTCGTCGAAAAACTTGAGCGCCGCGGTGAGGCCCGCCCTGATCCGCCCGAGCCACGCCCGGTCGCGCTGGTACGCCGGAAGCACAGCCGCGGCGATCTGCTCGATCGCCTCGTCGAGCGCCGCCAGCAGGCACGCTTCGCGGTCGGCGAAGATCTCGTAGAAGGTGCGCCGCGAGACTCCTGCGCGGGACACCACGTGCGCGACCGTCACGCGCTCGGCCCCGCGCTCGCGAGTCAGGTCGACCATCGCGCCGAGCATTCGCACGCGCTGGATCTCCGCCACGCGTTCGCGCTCCAGCGCGGCGCGGGCGCGCGGAGAGGCGCTCCCGAGCGCCCCGTGCCCGTTCTCCGCGCTGTCCTGAGCTCCGCGCCTACTGGTCCTGTCCACGAACTCTCCGTCTCTTGCGGCCCCTGCGATCGGCCCCTGCGGCCTGTCACTGCATGTCTAATGTAGGCGGGATGCTCTGGTGTTGTCAAGTGTTGTTTCTATCTCTTTGGCTGCTCCCGCTATCTATTTGGCCGCTTCCGGTTGATGTGGGGGGGCTCGTAGAGACTTATACGAGGACCTAAAAGGCGCTCGCCAGACCTCATTTGAGGACCTAGATATGGGCCGGCCAATATGGCGGCAGGCTGGGTTCACGCAGTGATCTCGTTGTAACATTCCCACTGATGGACAAAGCGGCGCGCGGAGTGCTGGACTTGGCCCGCGGAGTGCTCGCCGAGCTCGACCTCGACGTGGTGCTCGAGCTGGTCGCCAAGCGCGGCCGCGCGCTGGTCAGCGCGCGCGTGCTGCTGATCGAGCTGTGCGACCGCGAGGAGCTGCTCGTCGCCGCCGGCGCCGGAGAGCTGCCCCCGGAGCTGATCGGCGGGCGGATCACGATGAAGGACTCGGTCGCCGGCCAGGCGTTGCGCGCGCGCCGCACACTGCGCCTGGACGACGAGCTCGACCGCGCTCGCTTCGACGAGCACGGCACCGGCCAGATGGGCTTGCGCGCCAAGGGCGGGCTGGTGGTCCCGCTGCTCTTCCAGGGCCGCCCCTACGGCGCGCTGCTCGCGCTCGACCGCCTCGAGGACGGGCCCAGCTTCACCGCCGAGGACGAACGGCTGCTGGAGGCGTTCGCGGCGAGCGCCGCCACCGCGGTCGCGACTGCGCAGTCGGTCGCCACCGGGCGCCAGCGCCAGCGCCTGGCCGCGGCCGAGGGGGAGCGCCAGCGGTGGGCGCGCGAGCTGCACGACGAGACCCTCCAGAGCCTCTCTGCGCTGCGCATCGGGCTCTCCACGGCGTCGCGCTCGGAGCGCCCCGAGGCGCTGCGGGACGCTTACCGCCAGGCGATCGAGCAGCTCGAGGAGGGCATCACCAACCTCCGCGCGCTGATCACCGACCTGCGTCCCGCGGCGCTGGACGAGCTCGGCGCGCAGGCCGCGGTCGAGGCGCTCGCCGAACGCGCCTCCCGCCACGGCATCGAGATCGACGTCAGCATCGACCTCGCACACGAGCGCGGACAGGAGTGCACGCGCCACACGCCGGAGCTCGAGACCGCGATCTACCGCATCGTCCAGGAGGCGCTCACCAACGCCACCAAGCACGGCGGCGCGCGGCGCGCGGTCGTGGAGATCCACGAGGACGACGAGACCGTCCACCTGGAGGTCCGCGACGACGGAACCGGCTTCGACCCGGCCGCGGAGACCGACGGCTTCGGCCTGCTCGGCATGCGCGAGCGGGTCGAGCTGCTCAACGGCACGCTGCTGCTCGACTCCACCCCGGGCCGCGGCACCACGGTGTGCGCGAGCTTCCCCGTCCAGCGCCGCGCGGTCGCGGCGCTGGCCGACGTGCCCGACATCCGCGGCGGCGGCTGACGCGAGCGCCTGCCTTAGAGACTCACGAGCCCATGCTCCATCGCGTAGCGGACCAGCTCCGCGCGGGAGGAGAGGCTCAGCTTCTGCTGGACGTGGGCGCGGTGGGTCTCGACCGTGCGCACCGAGAGGAACAGCTGCTCGGCAATCTCCGCGTTGGTGTGGCCGAGGGCGATCAGGCGCAGCACGTCGACCTCGCGCTCGGAGAGGTCGTCGGGGCGTCCCGGAGGAAACTCGGAGGCCAGCCGCGCCCCGAGCCGCGGGTTCATGTAGGTCTCGCCCACGGCGGCTCGGCGGACGGCCTGCACGAGCTCGTCGTCGGCGGCCTCCTTGAGAACGTACCCGAGCGCGCCCGCGCCGAGCGCGTGACGGGCGAAGGTCGGCTCCTCCTGCATCGTGAGGACCACGATCTGGGTGTCCGGGGACTCCGCGCGG
Organism: uncultured Solirubrobacterales bacterium; assembly: GCA_963701215.1. Lineage (GTDB taxonomy): Bacteria > Actinomycetota > Thermoleophilia > Solirubrobacterales > Solirubrobacteraceae > Palsa-744. The sequence goes on along the minus strand of OY969580.1, from coordinate 38,288 downwards.
ATCGCGGGGATCGCCTCCAGACTGGAGTCGCCGTGCATGTTGAGGTCCAGCACCAGGACCGCGGGGTGGTGCCCACGCACGTGGCGGCGCGCGTCCTCCACGTCGCCGGCCTCGGCCACGACCTCGAGGCCGGCCTCGCTGTCGAGCAGCAGACGCAGGCCGCTGCGTACTACCACGTGGTCGTCCGCGAGGACGATCCGGATCGTCGCGGGCGGCGTACCCTCCTCGACCGCGCCCGAGTCTGGCTGGTGAGCCTCCTCTTCGGGCATTGTTTTCAAGGTACAGTCCGTGCAGGGTGCAGGTATCCGTAGTTCCCCGCAGCAGGACTGCGTGTTGGGACCGGCGCGCTCGTGGGCAGGCCGTACGCTGGCGCCATGAGCTCCCCCGACTCCAGCTCCCACTCACGAAGCCCTCGAGTCGTGGTCAGCTCGAGCTGCACTGCGGACCTCCGCTTCATGCACCACTCGTAGTCCCCTCACAACTCGCAGATGGACCGCGGGTCCCGCTACGCCTCCGGCGGGCCCCCGTAGCCGGGGCACCGCGTCAGGAGGACTCGCCCACACGAGCCGCGGCCTCGTCCAGCAGGGCCGCGACCTCGCCGTCGGGAGTGGGGGCAAAGTCCTCGTACCAGAGGCCGATCGCCACCAGGTTCGGCGGCTCCTCAACGCATACAACTTCGTCCACCTCCTCCGCGAGCTCCGCCACCGAGCTCGGTGCCGCCACCGGCACCGCGAGGATCACCCGCGCCGCGCCGCGCCTGCGCAGCGAGCGCGCCGCCGCCTGCGCGGTGTGCCCGGTCGCCAGGCCGTCGTCCACCACGATCGCCGTGCGTCCCGCCACCGGGAGCGGCGGACGCTCCGGGAGGTACGCGGGAAGCGGGGCGCGGTACCTCGCAAGCCGCTCCGCGAGCTCCCGCTCGGCACGCCAGATCAGCTTCTGAAGCTGCTCCGGCCCGACGCCCAGCGCCCTCACCGCCCCCCGGTCGAGCACCCCGACATCCCCCTCTGCCAGCGCCCCGATCCCGTACTCCGGGTTCAGCGGCGCGCCGATCTTGCGCACCACCACGACGTCCAGCGGCGCGCCCAACGCACGCGCCACCTCCGCGGCCACCGGCACCCCCCCGCGCGGGATCCCGCAGACGACTGGGCGCGCTGCCCGCAAGGATTCCAGCAGACCGGCCAAGCGGCGGCCCGCGTCGTGGCGGTCCGCAAACCGGCGCTCGGCGCCCATCCTCCCACTGTATGGCGCGCCGGGGCCGCTGTCCGGCGCTCAGCCCCCGCCTCCGTGAGGCGCGCCGCCCGCGCGGCTAGCGCGCCCGGCGCCATCTCCGCCGCGGGAGATCGGGGAGGATCGTTGTCCTCTAAACAGACACTCAACTGCCGGCGGCGGCGGTGTAGCATGGAGCGCAGCTCGAGCGTCCGCTCGCCGCAACGAGAGAGGTCAGCATGCACGAATACGACTACGTGATCGTCGGTGCGGGCTCGGCTGGGTGCGTGCTCGCGGCCCGGCTCAGCGAGGACCCCGACGTCAGCGTCGCGTTGGTCGAGGCCGGCCCGCCGGACACGATCGAGAACATCCACGTGCCCATCGCCTTCAGCGCGCTGTTCCGCACGCAGGTCGATTGGGACTACTCGACCGCCGCCGAGCCGGGCGTCGACCGGCGGCGCATCTACCTGCCCCGCGGCAAGACCCTCGGCGGCTCGTCCTCGATCAACGCGATGGTCTACATCCGTGGCAACCGCGCCGACTACGACGGGTGGCGCGAGGCCGGCTGCGAGGGGTGGGGCTACGACGAGCTGCTCCCCTACTTCAAGCGCGCCGAGGACAACGAGCGCGGAGCGTCCGAGCTGCACGGCACCGGCGGCCCGCTGAGCGTCAGCGAGGACCGCGCGCCCAACCCGATCACCGACGCCTTCCTGGAGGCCTGCGCGCAGGCCGGCCTCCCGGCCAACGAGGACTTCAACGGCGCCGCGCAGGACGGCTTCGGGCGCTACCAGCGCACCCAGCGCGACGGGCGCCGCTGCAGCGCCGCGGTCGCCTACCTGCACCCCGCGATGTCGCGCCCCAACCTCACTGTGGAGACGTACCTGCAGGTCCACCGCGTGCTGTTCGAGGGCGAGCGCGCCGTCGGCGTGCAGGGGGCGCGGCTGGACGAGCTGCACGAGCTGCGCGCCACGCGCGAGACGATCCTCTGCGGGGGCACCTACAACTCGCCGCAGCTGCTGATGCTCTCCGGGGTCGGCCCCGCCGAGCTCCTGACGATGCTGCAGCTCCCCGTCGTCCAGGATCTGGGCAGCGTCGGGCAGAACCTCCAGGACCACCCTGCGTCCGGGCTCACGTGGGCGCACGACGAGCCGGTCTCGCTGTTCAACCCGTTGACCGAGGCCAACCTCGCCGCGTTCGTCGGGGAGGGACGCGGCCCGCTCACCTCCAACGTCGCCGAGGCCGGCGGGTTCGTCCGCTCCAGCGCCGCGCTCGAGGCGCCCGACATCCAGTTCCACGCCGCGCCCGCCATGTACGTCGACGAGCCAGTGCTCGAGCACGGCTTCGGCCTGGCGCCGTGCGTGCTCACCCCCGCCAGCCGCGGGGTCGTCCTGCCGCTCACCCCCGACCCGACCGCCAAGCCCTACATCCTCCACAACTACCTGGCGGAGGAGACGGACATGGCGAGGATGGTGGAGGGTCTGCGCCTGGCGATCGAGATCGCCCGCCAGCCCGCGCTCGCCCCGTACACCACCCGGCCCCGCTACACCCCCGCCTCGGACTCCGAGGAGGACCTGCGCGCGCACATCCGCCAGCAGACCTTCACGCTCTACCACCCGGTCGGCACCTGCCGCATGGGCGCCGACGCCGAGGCGGTGGTGGACACCGAGCTGCGCGTGCGCGGCGTCGAGGGGCTGCGCGTGGTGGACGCCTCGGTGATGCCGACCGTGCCCCGCGGCAACACCAACGCCCCCACGATCGCCCTCGCCGAGCGCGCCGCCGACCTGATCCGCCACGGCGCGGCGGTCGCCTCGCAGGGAGCCGTCCCCGCAGCTACGTGATCGGTCCCTCCCGCGCCGCCGATCAGGCGCTCTACCGCGCCAAGGCGGCCGGACGCCGCCGCGTGCTGGCGGCCGATTGCGAGGCGGGGGACGTGGGGGCCTCGGCGAGGGAGTAGACGTGCTCATCGCCATCAGCGCCCGCCGCTCGGCCGCATCGCTCTGTTGTGTCGATCCACTAGCCTTGCCAACGCCCACCTGGAGGGGTGGCAGAGCGGTTGAATGCGGCGGTCTCGAAGACCGCAACAAGGCCGGGTGCGGCCCCCGAGGTCCGGGCCTTTGCGTGCCGCTCTATAGAGCCGCTTTCCGCATTGCAGGGGAAACCGGGTCCGCTTGTGGCCCTCGCCGACCGCGCGGAGCCCGAAGATTCGTTCGAGGAACCGCCGCGCAGCGGGCACGTCGTCGACGGCGAGATTGATGTGGTTGAGCTTTATCGCAGAATCTCCTGTTCGGTTTGGCCGACAGATGACGGTGGAGCGGTGACGTCGCCAGTTGAAGGGCTGATCTCGAAGGCGTGCAGACAGTGCTCTGAGCAGAAGTAGAACGTCTCCCCAGCGAAGTCCATGTGGATCGCCTTGGCTTTATCGACCTTCATGCCACACATGGGGTCGGTAACGCCGCGACGCATGGTTAGGGCAAAGAAGGCAGCGAAGATAGCCACGCCAACGATGTTCGTGAACAGCTTGTAGTCGATCCTGATCGAGCTGAAGATGTCCGCGCGGCTCGGTCTCGTCTGTGGGATGAGCCCGACAGCACTGAACAGCCCGTCGACGATCAGAGCCGCGGTCACCATCGTCGCGAACATCAGCGCGACTATCCGCTTGGTGTAAGCGCTCCCGTAGTACTTGCGGTAGATCAAGACGATCGGCACCACGATCAGGTCGGCGAAAATAAACGCGATCACCCCGGCGAAGCTGATGCCGCCCGACCACAACACCGCGGCGAGCGGCACGTTCCCGACCGAGCAGACGAAGCTGAGGACCGCGATGATCGGCCCGACGATCGCGTTCTCGATCAGCTTTAGACCGGCCGGGGCGTGCGTGATGAACAGCGCGTTGAAGAAGCTGTTTGGAAGCTGGCCAATGAACCCAGCGAGGAGGAATCCGATCACGATCTCCTTCCAGACCATCGACCAGTCGTTGCGGAAGTTCTGCGCGATGTCCGACCAGGCGCGCAGGCTCATCAGTCGCTCGCGAATCGTCATCCGGTCACCCCCGCTATGGTGCTGGTGGCCGCTGTCGGCCTCCTGGGCGTGCTCGCGGGCCTGCTCCTCCAGCCGCCTGGATACGAACAGGCGCAGCAGCAGGGTCATGGTGGCGATCAGCACCAGGCCGCCGATGAACTCGGCGAGCGTGAACTGCCAGCCGATTAGCACCCACATCACGATCCCGAGCTCGAATACGAGGTTGGTAGAGCTGAACTGAAACGCAAGCGCTGAGGCCGCACTCGCGCCCTTCTGAAACAGGCTCTTGGCGATCGCGATGGCCGCATAGCTGCATGAGGAAGAGGCCGCGCCGAGACCAGTCGCCAACGCTACCGGCCGAAATCCGGAGCCCCCGAGCGCGTTCTGGATGCGCTCGCGCGGCACCCAGGCTTGCACGACTGCCGAGATGGCAAAGCCGAGTACAAGCGCCCACCACACCGCCCACGCCATCAGGAATGCGTCCTTGAAGCCGTTGCCGATGGTGGTCAGTACGCCCATCCATCCCAATATACCCCCTCCCTGTATTGGTATTCTCTGGGTATGGCTACGACAAAGACATCACTAGCCGGCAAGAGCCATCAAGCGACTAAGGACCAGCTGCTCGACCGTCTGGCCCGAATCAAGGGCCAGGTGGGCGGCATCGAGCGTATGGTCGAAGAGGACCGCTACTGCATCGACGTTCTCACCCAGATATCGGCGATCCAGGCAGCGCTCGACAAGGTCGCACTCGGTCTACTAGACGGACACGCCCGCACATGTGTTCTCGGCGTTGAGGCCGAGGATCAAGGGGAGCGTACGGCTGAGCTGATGGCCGCTGTCGGCCGGCTCATGCGGCGCCGGTGAGCCGGGCACGGAGACCACGGGTAGAGGAAGAGTTCGCCTGATGCCCTTGCTTTTCGCCCGGGAGGAAGCCGCGACATGGATTGTCACCGGAGCCGCGGAGGCCTCTAAGAAGGTCTTTCAAAATGACTGGAGGCGTCGCCAGCAGAGGATTGAGCAGGCGAGTGTGAGGAACGCGGTGTGGATGTCGGGGTCGCGCTCGTAGCGGATCCGTAGGCGCCGGAAGTTGTGTAGGTGAGCAAAGCCGCGCTCCACGACCCAGCGGTGGCGGCCGAGGCCAGAACCGTGCGCTTTGCCACGGCGGGCGATGACGGGTGTGATCCCGAGAGCTCGCAGCAGCCGACGGTGCTTGTTGTGGTCATAGCCCCGGTCGGCGAGCAGCCGGTCGGGCTTCTGACGTGGGCGACCAACCTTCCCTTTGACCGGCCGCCGGTAGAGGTCTTCGATCAGCGGCAGTAGTTGGGTGACATCGTTGCGGTGCCCGCCAGTGAGGGAGATCGCCAGCGGGATGCCGCTGGCATCGACAAGCAAATGGTGCTTTGAGCCAGTGCGGGCACGGTCTACCGGGGATGGCCCCGTCAGGAGCCCCCCAAAAGGGCACGGATATGACTGGCGTCAACCGAGGAGCGTGACCAGTCGATCTTCCCCGCGGCGTTCAGCTTCACCAGGAGCTTCTGGTGAAGCGCGTCCCACACACCGGCCTTCTGCCAGGTGCGCAGCCGCCGCCAGCACGTCACCCCGGACCCATAGCCGTACTCGCGCGGCAGGTCCTCCCAGGCGATCCCTGTGTGCAGCACGTGCAAGATCCCGTTGAGCGCCAGTCGATCATCGATCGCCTTGCGGCCCGGATAACGACGACGACGCTCACGCACCGGGATCAACGACTCGATCTCCCGCCACAGCTCATCACTGATCTCGAATCGAGAGGGCACCTCCACAACCTCCAATCCTCGGGGACACACCCCACAGATTCAAGACCCAAACCCCAACCCCTTCATTTTGAAAGACCTTCTAAGACCCGCGGGTGGAGGGTGAGGAGCTGAAGGCATTGCAGGCGCCCTCGCAATCACGCGAAAGCCAGAAGCGACCGGAGCTCGGCTAGGTGCGCCTGACCGTCCGACAGTGCTCGCGCGGCTGGATGTCGACTCGGCCTTTACCTTCCGGGAAGGCGTACAGCGCGCGCGAGTAGTAGAAGAAGCCGTCTTCGCAGCGGACGATGCGTTCAAGTGTAAGCGCACCCTTTTCCACGAGGAAACGGCCCTTCGCGCAGTCGGGGTGGCAGCGGAACGCGTGGATGGTCATCGACGCGTCCGCGTGCTCCGTCCCATAGGTTTCGCCTGCCCCTGGGAAGAAAGCCACTTCCGTCAGATACAGGCGCGAGGGGTCGGAGCAGTCGAGCGTTATCCGGCTCGGCTTGACGGCGCGCCCGCGGCAGTCGGCGTTCGCCACGTAGACGCGCGTACCCCGCTTCGCCGGGGGACTCTTCGGCTTCCCCGGCGGTGGGGGTTCGGACAATGGACGCCGCGCGGGCGTGACGCTCAACGCCACGAGGGGATAGCCGGCAACGTCCACCCGGCGGAGCAGCATGAGCGTGGCACCGCCAGGCAGCGGCCCGGCCCCGACGATGAAACTCTGATAGTTCGCGCCTTCGTATACACCCGCGTCGAGCTCGACCGTCGCGCTGGCGACGCGCCCCCTGCCGCGGAGCGGAAAGACCACCATTGAGGTCGCTCCGCCAGCTGACTGCGAGAGCACTACCCCGGCGAGGTCGCCGCTGATGCCCGCGTAACCGTCGCCAATATACGGCGGACTGTTGCCTTCCGTGCGCGTCGTGCGTACGAGTGGACGGCTGAGCGCGCCATCGCGGTCCTGGCGACACTCGAAGCCCACCGTGACCGTCTCACACACGACCCCGTCCGTCAGCGTTGTGCTGAGGAGCTGTCCGCCCTGCTCGCTCCACAGCGGGCGCCCGGAGTGCCCGTCGAGTGCCACGAGCAGTTCGTCTTCACCGAAAGCCCCGAGGCTCTTGGGCCAGGTCCGTGGATGCGGCAGTAGGTCCGCAAGCCGCTTCGCCCTCGCGACCTGTCCCGACAGCAGCACCAGATCGCCGCGCCTCGCCGCGCCCACGACCGAGAGGCCTATGAACGATTCAGGTGTGTCTGCCACCCGGATCGAGCGCCACTGCCATTGGGTCGCGCCGCTTGCCACGGAAAGGCGCCGCACGAGCACGAAACTGCGACCGCCGGTGTCGCACTGGTAGGAGACGACGAGCAGGTTCCCGTCTGCCGCGAGGCCCTCGTCGTAGCTGTCTTCGTCCTGTCCCGCCTGTGTGCAGGAGGCGGGCCGCGGCTGGTGCCACACGACTGACCCCGACAGCGCATTGCGAGCGGTGAGGTCGCCCGTGGCGTCGCCCGTGACCATCAGCTGCCCAGTGAGCGCGAGCGGCTGATGTTGAAGCCGCGCGGCGGCGGCGTTGGCGACTGGCACGCTCCACAGTTCATGGCCGCTCGCGGCATCGAAGACCACATCGTGCGTAACGACCGGAACAACGGCCGCCGGTGCGCTACCGACGTCGCGTCCCACCTCTGCGACGATGACACCGGCCCCCGTCGCCAGCCCCAGCACGTCTGGCTCCGCCGCTGGCAGGAGCGCGCTCCATGCCGGCTGGCCAGTGAGCTCGGAGAGCGCGCGCAGTTCGTCTGGCACGCCGTGGCCCGCTGCAAGCCCTACGACGAGGTCGCCAACAACGCGCGCTTGGATGAGCGGTGCTTGCCAAAGCGCTTGCACCAAGCCCCCGGTGGAGCTCACGCGCGGTAGTTCTGCTGCTGCGGGTGGGTCCGTCGGCGACATATGAGGGGTCGGCGAGATATGAGGGTCAACTCGGCGGTTGTGGCTGACCCCCGACCCGCTGCTGCATCCCGAGAGGCACACGAGTACGGCCAGTACCGCGGCGACTTGACGACTGCACCGGCGCGTCAGTGGCTCGTAGCTTTCGGAAAACACAATCCGGCCTAAGTGGTACCAGGTAGCCGCATCCAGCACGCCGGCCGACCGTCACAAGAACGAGGGCGGCCCGCACCGGCTCACCAGCCTCCACGTCGAGAAACGCAGGCGAACGTCGGCGGCAAGGGGTCGGTGGGCGACGGGCGTCTCGCCAGGTTGCCATTGCACAGAGGTAACGCTGGTCGTCGGCCGCAGATCCGTGCTTGATGCGACAGCGTGTGCGGGCGATCGCGCCGGTGATCTGCTGCACGAGCGCGTCCGGATACTCTGTGGCACTCCGCGATGCTGCAGCGGCCGGCCTCCTGTTCGTTGCGGGTGAGCTGCGGTCAGGTCGATACGCCCGCGCGCTGAGTTGCGTTGCGCACCATCTGCCCAGCGATGACGAGTTGCTGGATCTGGCTGGTTCCCTCGTAGATGCGAAACAGGCGCGCGTCGCGATAGAGGCGCTCCACGGGGACGCCCCGCATGTAGCCTGCGCCGCCGTGTATCTGTACGGCACGATCGGCGATGCGCCCGACCGCCTCGCTGGCGAAGTACTTGCTAGCGGCGGGTGCCATGCGCCGGTCCGCGCCGCTGTCGTAGGCGCGGGCACTCTCCAGCACGAGCGCGCGGGCGGCGAGGTATTCGGTTTGTGAGTCGGCGAGCATCCCCTGGATGAGCTGGTGCTCTGCGATCGGCTTGCCGCCCTGCCTGCGCTCGACAGCGAAGTTCAGTGACTCGTCGACGAGCCGCTCGGACAGCCCGACGCACAGGGCCGCGATGTGCAGCCGCCCGTGCGCGAGGCACCGCATCGCGGTTAGGTATCCGGTGCCCTCGCTCGCGCCCACGAGCGCGGACTCGGGCACACGGACCTCGTCGAGGTACACGTCGGCGGTCCAGGCACCGGCCTGACCCATCTTTGTGTCTTTGGGAGCGACGCTGAGTCCGGCGGCGTCGCGCGGGACCATGAACACAGAGATCCCCTGGCTGGGCTTCTCGGCCTTGCTGGTGCGGGCGAAGACCATGAACAGGTCGGCGATGGGCGCGTTCGTGATGTAGCGCTTGGCGCCGTCGATGACCCATTCGACGCCGTCGCGTCGTGCGCGCGTCACGAGCCCGGCCGGGTCAGAGCCAGCCTCCGCCTCGGTCAGCGCGAACGCGGCCGTCACCGCCCCGGAGGCGAGTCCGGGCAGCAGGTGGCGCTTCTGCTCGTCCGTGCCGCCCTCGATCAGCACATGGCCGGCGATGCCGTTGTTGGTCCCGAACATCGACCGGAACGCCGGTGTCGTGTAGCCCAGCTCGAACACGAGCTGCACCTCCTCGGTCATGGTCATGCCAAGCCCACCGTGCTCGGTAGGAAGCGCGAACCCATAGAGGCCCATGTCGATGGCCTGCTGACGGATGCGCCCGGGGATCGCGTCGCTCTCGTCGATCGTCGTCTCTTCCGGGACTACCTCGGAGCGCACGAATTGCCTTACCGCGCGCACCATGTCCTGCAAGTCGTCGTGCTCCATCGTTCATCTCCTGGCCAAGTGCACCCGCGCTCGCGGGCGACTAGAGCCCGTTAGGCGCATCAAACCGATCGTCACGTTACGTGTGCGCAGCAAGCTAGCGTCTCGGCTCAACCACTTGTTTCCCGCCAGCGTCGGGGGAGTGCGGTTGATCGAGCTTGTGCGCCACTCTCGAAGCGCCCTACACACCTGCCGGTGCAACATTCTCGAAGATTGCGGTCATTCCCTGACCACCCCCGATGCACATGCTCTCAAGCCCGTAGCGCCCACCGCGACGGCGCAACTCCCGCAGCAAAGTGGCCAGGATCCTCCCGCCCGTCGCTCCGACGGGATGACCGAGTGAGATGCCCGACCCGTGTACGTTGACGCGCTCGAGGCCGTCGGGCAGATCCCACTCGTGTAGGACTGCGAGCACCTGTGCCGCAAACGCCTCGTTGAGCTCAATGAGGTCCATGTCCTCCATCCTCAACCCGGCTCGCTCAAGGGCCCGCCGAGTCGACGGGACGGGACCGATGCCCATGCTCGCCGGCGCCACACCTGCGACTGCCCATGTCACAAGGCGGGCGAACGGCTGCAAGCCGAGCTCTGCCGCCTTGTCCGGGTGGGTGACGATGCACACGGCCGCAGCGTCGTTCTGACCGCTCGCGTTCCCGGCGGTCACCGTCGCCTCGGGATCGGCGCGCGCCATCAGTGCCCGCAGGTTGCCGAGCCGCTCGAGCGTTGTGTCGGAACGCGGGTGCTCGTCACGCTCGATCAGCCTCTCACCCTCCCGGCTCTTGACGGACACAGGAACGATCTCCTCAGCGAATACGCCGCTCTCTTGAGCGGCAACCGCGAGGTGGTGCGAGCGCAGTGCGAGTTCGTCCTGCTCCGTGCGCGAGATCCCGTACTGGCGGCACAGGTTCTCAGCCGTCTCGATCATGCCGCCGGGCACCGGAAAGTGGAGCCCGCCGGCGGTCACTCGCGGCCGCGCCAGCCGGTCCTCCAACGTCACGCTGCCGCCCTTGATGCCCCAGCGCAGACCCATCGCATAGAACTCGGCCTGACTCATACTCTCGGCACCCCCCGCGAGAACGAGATCCGCAGCACCGGTTTGGACCTCCATGCAGCCGAGCATGATCGCCTGAAGGCCAGAGCCGCAGCGCCGGTCGAGCTGAAGCCCTGGAACCTCGGTCGGCAGACCCGCGTCGAGCGCGGCCACCCGACCGATCGCCGGCGCCTCGCCATTCGGATAGCACTGGCCGAGGAGCACGTCGTCGATCTCCAGGGGCGGCAGCGATGTCCGCCGGAGAAGCTCCCGGATGACCGTCGCGGCCAGCTCTGTGGGCGGCACGTCGCGAAAAACGCCGCCGAAACCGCCGACGGCTGTTCTCAGCGGCTCGCAGATCACAGCCTCGCGCACGGTCGAAGAGCTTGCCATAAATCGCACGCCGGCATGTGGCACGGGTGGCGCCTTCGCGAGACCCTGACCCGATAGGACTCGTGTCTGTGTTGCGCAAAGAACGCCGGTCGCCTGCTCGACAAGAAGCACCCGGAGTATCGGAGGATGGCCGAGGATTTCAAGCGGTGCAGGAGATCGACGGGGGTTCTTGGGCGGATGGACCACGGGCGACGACGGACGGCGGTTGCTCCACGGACAGAGCCCGCCCGGTCCCGAGACCTCGGTCGCCTGGCTGCTCAACGCTGTTCCTTCGTGCGGGCAAAGCAGGTGTCTCGACCTACCCTTGGCGGGTGGCTGCTTCGGACGAGCTGTAGGCGTGCCAATCGGGGGCCGCGTGGACGCTCGCTTGCGACAGCGAGAGCGGGACAATTGCCGCAGGCACTCGCGCTTGGTCCCGTCTCGAGTGGGCGCGCACCCAGAGTCGTCGGAGACGACCGCGATGAAGGTCCAAGAGCTGATCACCCAGAACTCCCGCCCAAGTGGGTGGCGGTATCTGGAGCGAGACGGAGGGGGAGAGATTCGAACTCTCGGTACGCCGATAGACGCACAACGCCTTTCGAGGGCGCCGCATTCAACCGCTCTGCCACCCCTCCGGGCGACTCCCCAAGGCTAGCCGATCGGCGCCATCCACGGCCAGACGAGCCGGCGCCGGTTGGCCGGGTTTAGCCGCGGCGCCGTTCGTGGCAGGTGTCGAGCAAACTGGCTACCTCGGCCTCTCCGCTGGGGAGCAGGTGTCCGTAGCGGTCGATCGTGACGGTGATCGAGGAGTGCCCCATGAACTTGCTGACCTTGTCGATCGTGATGTCGGCGTCGAGCATGTGCGAGACGGCGGAGTGGCGGCACTCGTGCAGGCCGATGGCACGGGTGCGCTCGCTGAAGGGAAGCACGTCCCGTTCGTCCTCGCGCTCGCGTGCGGCGGCCCAGGCTCGGCGGGCTCGGTTATTGATGGTGTTGGTGTTGAACGGCGTGGTCGGGTGCGTCCGAAGACGAGGTCGGTGCCGGTCCGTCCGGTTCGCTGCAGGTGCTGGTGGAGGAGGTCGTGCAGGAGTTGATGATGACGGTGGTGCGCTTGCCTTTTTCGCTCTTGGGGGGTCGATCTCGCCCTTGGAGTGGAGTCAGTGCGCGGCTCGATCCCCGTCCAGCCCTGGTCCCAGGTCATGCTGCGCTCCCGAGGCCGCCCGTCCGAACCAGACGGCATCGGCGATCCGCTTAGACCAAGGCTCCGTTGGCATTGTCCTCGAAGCCACCGTTGCTGTCACGCCAAATTGCCTTGATCGCTGCGGAATCCAGGAGTCCCAGCAGATCCGCGTCGGGCCTGTCGGGCACGAGAACCGCCCGGTAGTTGGCTTTCCAAAACCGCTGGTAGTCGAGGATCTGCCCGATCGCGGTCCGAATGTGCTCCCTCGTCGACGCTTGCTTGGCCTCTATCAATGCTTTGCGCGTGCGGTTGATCACGTCGTTTCGTATAGACCGTCCGCCTGGCAACGTAACCAAGAGGGCACTTACTTCGTCGCCGGCAGCCTTGAGATGGTTGACGTACTCGTGGACCAAGCCCGACTCGACTGGATGCGCGACCGCTGCCGGCCTAGCCTTGACCAGCGCCTTGCGCGACCGCTGGCTTTCTACGGCGACGAGTCGCGCAGTGGGTGTGGTCGTCGCAGCACCGTCGGCTGGCGCCGCAGTCGTGGCCGACCGCGAGCTGAGCCCAGGTTTCAGACCGGATAGCGCTGGCGATCCAAATGTCGAGACCCGCTTGGCCTGGTGGGATACGGCTGCGCGATACAAGGCATCGCTCGCCGATGCGCTCAGTGCTATTCCAGGTGCTAGCGGCAGGGAGCTCAACGTCTTGACGTACTCGATGTCTATGGTCGGGTTGTACTTCGCTGCACCTCGCCTGATCTCGTCCGGCCAAAACAGGGTCCGCTCGTCATACGGTCGGCTCACCACACGAGCGATGTGCACTTCCGGGAGAGAGCGGCTTCTCCATCCGGAGAGCTTTCCGCCCTGTCGCGGACGGCCGCCTGCTCCAAAGAAAACGAGATCCCCAACTTCGAGGTGCTGCAGGTCGGGGCTCGCAACCCCGGAAGGGAAGGCCCAGCGACCCCGGCTCAGCCCCCAGTCGAGATTGGAGAGGGACTTTTGAGGCACGTAGACCATCAACACAGAGGGCATAGTTCAATTTTGTCAGCTACTGCAGATGTTCTTTTCGAGGCGCTTCAACCTCGCTGGGCGGGGCTACGTTCCCGAGAGCGCCTTCAGCGGTGTCATGCGCGTGACCCTCCACGCCGGGTAGATGCCGCCGAGCACGCCGATCGCAACGCCGACCAGCAGCGCGCGCCCGAGCCCCCAGGCGGTGACCGAGGGCGAGACGTAGGCGCTCACCCCGAGGGCGCTCACCAGCAGGCCGCCGCCGATGACCCCGCACAGCAGGCCGAGCGCGGCGCCGAGCGTAGAGAGCGCGATGCCTTCGCCGAAGATCAGCGACGCCACGCGCAGGGGGGACCAGCCGACGGTGCTCAACAGTGCTAGCTCGCCCTGGCGCTCCATGATCGACATGGCCATCGTGTTGGCGACGCTGATCGCGCCCACGATCAGCGCGATCACGACGATCACGAGGATCGCGTTGGAGATCAGCGTGCCGTCGGCGCCGGCCCGCAGGGCCTGCTGGGGGTCGCTGATCGCCTGGGTGCCCGGCAGCGCGCGTTCGATCGCCGTGCCGGCAGCCGACGCGCGCGCGCCCGGCGCGAGCTGCACCACGACGTCCGTCTCCTCCCCGGCGCGGCCGGTGAGCTGCTGGGCCTGGGCGAGCGCCAGCACCGCGCCGGAGTCCTCGAACAGCACGCCTGAGTGGTAGACCCCCGCGACCCGGAAGGCGCGTCCCTGGACGGTGAGCGTGCCACCTGGCGCCAGGTGGAGCTGTTCAGCGAGGCGGTCCCCGATCAGGACTTCGCGCGCGCCCGGCTGCGGGCGGCTGCCGGCGATGAGGACCAGGTTGTGCGTGAAGAAACCGCTCGGGTCGGCCCCGAACACGACCGCGGAGGGGTCGGCCCTGACCGTTTCGACCATCAACAGCAGCGGTGTCGCTGCGACGACGTCAGGCTGTGCGGCGATCTGCCCGACGCTCGCGGCGGGCAGGATCGAGGCGGTCGGGTCTGAGACGTTCGCCTGGAAGATCCCGAGCTCCGAGCCGCCGAGGTGGATGAATTCGTCCGCGGTGTCCCGCAGGCCCTGGGTGAAGGACAGCAGCGCGACGATCGTGGCCACCCCGACGGCGATGCCGCCAGCGGTGAAGATGGTGCGTGCGCGGCTGCGCAGCAGGTTCGTCGTGATGATCGCGAACACTGCGCCTGCCGCCTACACTTGGGGCGCGGAGAGCGCCGTCTCGGAGGGGGACTGGATCTGCCCATCGATGAGCGTGACCGTGCGGTCGGCGCGCGCCCCCACCGCTCGGTCGTAGCTGACGACGACCATCGTCATGCCGAGCTCTTCGCGCAGTCGGAAGAGCAGGTCGAGCACGCGCTCGGAGGTCCTCGAGTCGAGCGCTCCGGTGGGCTCGTCGGCCAGCAGCAGGCGCGGTTCGTTGGCGACCGCGCGCGCCACGGCGACCCGCTGGCGCTCCCCGCCGGAGAGCTCGGAGGGGAGGTGCTCGGCGCGGTCGGCGAGCCCCACCTCATCCAGCAGCCGCAGTGCCCGGCGGCGCCGCTCGGCGTGGCGTACCCCCGCGCCGATCAGCGCCACTTCGACGTTCGCGCGCGCCGAGAGCGTCCCCAGCAGCAGGTGGCGCTGGAAGATGAAGCCGACGAGCTCGCGGCGGGCACGGGCGGGATGCGGCTCCCTCCAGATCGCGCGTCCGTCGATCCGGACGCGCCCCGCGTCGGGCTGCTCCAGTCCGCCAAGGAGGCTCAGCAGCGTGCTCTTGCCCGACCCCGAGCGGCCGGTGAGCGCGACGGCCTCGCCCGGCTCGACCCTTAGCGAGGCCCCGCGCAGCGCGGCGATCCGCCCGAAGCTCTTGCCGACGCCCTCGACGGACACCGCCGCCCCCGCCGGTTGGCTCATCCAACGACCTGCACGGGGTAGTCCAGGTCGAGGGTCGCCCCGTTCGCGACGATCACGGCACGGAACGTGAGCAGGTAGCCGACCGCCGCGGCGGGCCACCTGGAGACGTCCGCGAAGCGCCCTGTGAAGGTGTAGTGGGAGCGGTGGGCGACCACCTGGCTGCCGAGCAGGTACTCGTAGCTCACGCCGGCCCCCACCGGACGGCCACCGCTTGAGACCGTGAAGTAGATCGGCCAAGGCCGCCCCACCCGCGGATGGTGGCTACCAGCGTGCAGGGTCGCCGTCACCCCGCCGGAGGAGACCGTGACTGTCGTGGCGGCGCCGGCGCTCGAGGACACCGCCGGCTGGGTGGTGGAGGCGCCGGTGGTGGCCGGCCGGGTGGACACGCTCGCCGCGGAGTGGGTGGACGAGCCGCTGGAGGACTGCCCGCCGCAGCCGGCCAGCAGCAGAACGGCCGTGAAACCCCCCAGAGCCCACGGTAAGCGACCTCGCCCCCGCACGCTCCGAGCGGGCTCCCGCGCGCGGGCTAGGACACCTGGGACATCGAGGCTCGAGATCATGCCGTCCGGCTCACCCCCTCACAGCGTAGCCCGCGGTGGAGCGTTGACACGGCCGGCCAAACTTTGACACGGGCGTCCGCTGACGTTCGCACGGGACGCCGGCCAAACCCTGAGACGGGTGGCGGCGGCGCATTGACGCGGGCGCCGGTGGAGCGTTGGTGAGCACCACGAGTCGCTCAAACCTATTGAACTTGCAGGCGGGGGTCGCTAGGATCCCCGGCGATCGGACTACTCGTACTTCCGAGGAGGTCGCCTCGCCGTGCCCAAGACGCCTTCGAACGCCGGATCCAAGCTCGCTCGCCGCACGGCGAAAGCCGGGTCCGAGCCCGCTCGCCGCACGGGTGGCGCTCCCGCTGGACCAGGCGCCGAGCAGCGGGCCGCCCGTCGGGCGAGCGCCCACGAGGCGAACGTCGGCGACAAGGGGTCGGTGGGCGACGGGCCACCTGAGCTGCACGTCTGCATGGGGTTGAACTCGTGCGCGGGGCACGACGTGAAGGGCACGGCGACGATGGCCGGCGTGGGCTCCTGCGCCACCGTCTTTCACGTCTGTCACGGCAACAACGACTGCCGTGGGCAGGGCGGCTGCGGCTACGCCGGCAGCGACGCCGAGCAGGGCAAGCCCGGCGCGCAGGCGTGCAGTGCGAACGGCAGCTGCGCCAGCCCGATCAACGTCAGCCGCGTGAGCTCCGCCGGACAGAACAAGGGCAAAAGCGTGTGGCAGCTCGCGCGCCAGCTCTTCGAGCAGCGCATGTACGAAGCGGAAGCCCCGTTCGGGCCCTCGCCCGGCGAGGGCTACCCCGACGACCTCGTGCCGCCCGAACGGCAAACCGAGTGAGCTCCTCCTCGGTCCCCGTCCGCCTCGGGCTGCCGTGCCTGGGACTCGGCCTCGGTCTGCGCTCGGCGCACTACACCTACCTCGAAGCGCACCGCCCGCAGGTCGACTGGTTCGAGGTGATCCCCGAGAACTTCATGGACTCGGCGGGGCGCGCCCGGCACGTGCTCGAGCACGTGGCCGCCGCCTACCCAGTCGTCGCACACGGGGTCTCGCTGTCGATCGGCAGCACCGACCCGCTTAACTTCGAGTACCTCGCGCGCATCAAGCACTTCGCCGAGGAGGTGGACGCCGTGTGGATCTCAGACCACGTCTGCTGGACCGGCGTGGCGGGAGTCAACACGCACGCCTTGATCCCGATTCCGTTCACCGAGGAGTCGCTCGCACACGTGGTCGGCCGGGTCCGGGTCGTCCAGGAGTACCTGGAGCGCCCCCTGGTGCTCGAGAACCCGAGCAGCTACGTCGACTACACCGCCTCGACGATGTCGGAGTGGCAGTTCCTTACGGAGCTGGCCGGAGAGGCCGACTGCGGCCTGCTGCTCGACGTCAACAACGTGTACGTCTCCTCGGTCAACCACGAGTTCGACCCGCTCGAGTACCTGCGGGCGCTGCCGCACGAGCGCGTCGTGCAGATGCACCTGGCCGGGCACACCGACGAGGGCCACTACCTCGCCGACACCCACGACCGCCCGGTGGCGGAGCCCGTGTGGGACCTGTACGAGGAGGCGCTCGAGCTGACCGGCCCAGTCTCGACGCTGCTGGAGTGGGACGACCGCCTGCCCCCCTTCCCGGAGGTGCTGGCCGAGCTGCGTAAGGCCGAGCGGCGACTGGCGAAGGTCGCGGGCGGGAGGGGGCCGGCCGAGCCACACAGGGCCGAGCGGCACCTCGCCCGGCTCGCGGGCAGAGAGGAGGCGGCGGTTGCCGATCGCCCCTGAACGCGCTGCGCTCGCCGAGCTGTCTGGGCTTTCCGGGTCCGCCGGGCTCACCGAGCTCTCCAAGCTTTCCAACCTCGCCGGCGTGCAGCGCTGGATGCAGGCGGTGATCACGCACCCCGACGGGGTGGCCGAGGGCGTGGCGAGCGACCCCACGCGCGCCGCCCTGGGAGTACCGGCGGCGCAGCTAGAGAACGTCGTGCGCGGCACACCGCGGCTGCCCGCCGAGGCGCGTCTGCGGCTGTACAGCCGCGACTACCACTTGCGCCTGCTCGACTGCCTGCGCGCGTCGCACCCCGCCCTGCGCGAGCTGCTCGGCGCCGAGCTGTTCGAGGCCTTCGCGCTCGACTACGTGCAGGCGCGCCCCTCACGCAGCTACACGCTGGGGCAGCTCGGTGCGGGCTTCGTGGAGCACCTCGAACGGACGCGGCCGACCGGCGAAGAGTGGGCGCTGTTGGTGTGCGAGCTCGTGCGCCTGGAGCGGGCGGTCGCCGAGGTCTACGACGGGCCGGGCGTCGAGGGCGAGCGCATCCTCACAGCCGAGGAGCTGCCCGCCGAGCCGGCGCCGTGGCAGCTGCGGGCGAGCGTGGAGCCGGTCCGCTGCCTGCGGCTGGCGCGCACACGCTTCCCCGTCGGCCCCTACCTGCGAACCGTTCGCGGCGGCGGACACCCGGAGATGCCACACACCCGGGAGAGCGCCATGGCACTCAGCCGCAGCGAGTGGGTCGTAACGGTCACCGACCTCGACGCAGACCGGTACGCAGCGCTGGAGGCGCTCGTGGCCGGGGCCACTGTCGGAGAGCTCAGGGAGCTCGTGGCGGGGAGCACCGTCGGGGAGCTCAAGGCACTCGTGACCCGGGGCGCCGTGGGCGAGCTCGACGCGCCCATGGCAGGAAGCGCCGTCGGCGAGGGCGGCGAGTCGCGGATCTGGGAGTGGCTGCGTGAGTGGGCGGCGGCGGGCTTCCTGCGGAGGTTCGTCCGGTGAGCGCCCCGGCTGTGCTCGCCCAGCAGCCGATCACGACGGTCGAGCAGCTGAGCGCACACCTCTACCAGGCCGCCCAGCTCGAGGCCTCGACGATCCCGCTGTACCTGTACGCCGGCTACTCGATCCAGACGCGCGGCTACTCGCAGTGGAGTACTGGGATGTCGGCGCTGCGCGCGATCAGGAGCGTAGCGATCGAGGAGATGCTGCACCTCTGCCTGGCGCGCAACCTGCTCGTCGCGATCGGCGCCGGGGACCAGCTCGCTTTCTACGACAAGGACTTCCTGCCGTCCTACCCCACCCCGATGCTGCACCGCACCCCGAAGCTAATGCTGCACCTCGAGCGCTGCTCGACCAAGCTGATGCGGGAGGTGTTCATGCCGCTGGAGCAGCCCTCCAGGAGCGACACGTCGCCACAGCCCGACAGCTACGGGACGATCGGCTCGTTCTACAGCGCGATCGTCGAAGGGTTCGAGCGGCTCTCCGGCCCGAAGCTGTGGAAGCACGCACACCCCGAGCTGCAGTACTACACCGCCTACTGGAACCAGGACGGCGGCGGCAGGCCGCGGAGGGTCACCGATCTGCCCACGGCGCTGGCGGCGATCGAGACGATCGTCGAGCAGGGCGAGGGCGCTGCCCCGGGGAACCTCGAAGTGCCGACCGAACCGGTCCACCCGACACCCGGGGAGCAGGAGCTCTCCCACTACGCCAAGTTCGAGCGCATCGCCGAAGACATCGACGAGATCGGCGAGGTGTGGCCTGTCCCGAAGGACCCGCGCGCGAAGCACTACGAGGAGCCCGCACAGTCGCTGGCGACGCTGTTCAACGCCGCCTACTGCTACCTGATGCGGATGCTCGACACGCTCTACGCGACCCCGAGCACCACGGTCAAGGAGGGCCGCAGCCCGCGCTACGGACTGGAGCGCACGTGCATCGCGGCGATGGGCGGCCTGCTGTACCCCCTCGCCGACCTGCTGGTGCGCCAGCCCGCGGGCCCCCGCGGCGCCCACGCCGCCCCCACGTTCGAGTTCCACCGTTTCCACGACGGCGCACCGTGCAAGGACCAGCTGCGCGGGCTGTGCGCCGACCTGCTGGACGCGTACCCGAGCCTCGGGGGCGACAACAGCGTGCTCCGCCTGATCGGGCTGCTGCCGTCGGTGTAGGGCCTCGTGCGAGCGACCACGGCGTGCGTCGCGTGGGCGCCGGGCGCACCGTGGAGCAACGGTGCGGCGGCAGCGCGCCCGCCAGCCGGTCCAGCACTCACGGTCGCGGCGGGCTCACCCCCGCGGGGGGATGCTCTGCGGGTTGCGGAAGAAGTTGTCCGGGTCGTACGCCGTCTTGACGTCGACCAGCCGCTCGTAGTTCTCCGCGTAGTACTCCCGCTTCCAGTCGGTGATGCCCCGGTTGGGAAAGTTCTGGTAGCTCTCGGGCGCGGTGTACGGAGCGATCGCCGCGATCACCTCTTTGCTCCACGCGACCAGATCCCGTTCGACCGATGGCGGGCCGTAGGTTTCCCACACCGGGGTCGCCCGCAGCAGCGTCAGGGCGTCGCGGTGCACGTACGCGGTGGCGCTCCGGGGCACCGAGTGCACCACGTCTCCCCCGACCCACCCCAGCGACCACACCGAGCCGTTGTTGTTCGTGTCCCGGCTCGGGCACTCCACCAATAGGTCCACGACCTTGGCGACCACCGCGGCCGGCAGCGGCGCGGTCGAGTAGCGCGAGATGTCGCCAAACGAGTGCAGTTCGGCCTCCGCGCCCGCGAGCGCCGCCTGCATTTCCCAGAACGACAGGGTCTGCAGCGTCGTCTTGACCGGCGTGGCCACCTGCAGCAGCGGGCTCACCAGTTCGGTCAGCTTGCTCATCGGGCCGAGGTACTGGCCGCGTGAGAAGGTGGCGATCGCCTCGCGCGGCCCGCCGGGGCCGACTTCGACGGCCTGCGACATCGCGACCGCGTTCAGCTCGGGCGGCGCCCCTTCCAGGATTTCGTCGAACTTCGACAGGACGGCCGCCGCAGCGTCGGCGCCGCGGTAGTCGAAACGGTAAAAGGAGACGTTCGGCGTGGGGATCGTGGGGATGCGAGCGAGCTCGAAGGTAAGGGAGGTGTTGATGGCGAAGTTGCCGCCCGCGCCCCCGCAGCAGGCCCACAGCAGGTCGCTGTGAGTCGAGTCGTCGACGTCGAGTAGCTCGCCCGCAGCTGTCACGACCCGCGTGCCCCGCAGGTGGTCGCACGTCAGACCGGCCCAGTGGGTGTTGTAGCCGATGCCCCCACCGAGCGTGAGTCCGCCCACACCCACGCCCAGACACGTCCCGCCGGGTAGCACGTAGTGGCCGCCGACGGTCGCGGCGAACACGTCCTGGTTGATCGCGCCACCTCCGATCGTCGCGCGTCCGGTGCGCGCGTCGACCGTGACCGCTTTGAGGTTCCCGAGGTCGATCGCCAAACCGGTTGTCGTCGAGTAGCCAGCGTAGCTGTGACCGCCCGTCCGCGCCACCGCGGGGATGTCGTGCTCGCGCGACCACGCGACGCACGTGGCGACGTCGTGCTCGTCCGCACACACGGCCGCCGCGAGCGGGCGGATGCGGTCGAAGCGGGTGTTCGCCGGCTGCGTGGCCGCCGCGTACCCCGGGTTGCCCGGCAGCAGCAGACGGCCGTGCAGCCGGCGGGCGAGCTCTTCGAGGGCCCGGCGGTGGTGGGGCCGCGCCCGCACACGCCCGGCCAGGCGCGGCAGCGACGCGGCGCGCCCGGCGAGACCGCCCGGCAGGTACAACCCCAGCGCCGCGCTCGCGCCCGCACGGACAACCTCACGCCGCGTCAGGTCGCTCACAGGACGAGCCAGCCTATCAGAACTGCACCGCGAGTTCAGCGCTCGAAAGGGCCGTCCGAGTGGCGCTCGGCCTGCGGCAGGAGTTGGTGCACAACACCGGCACGTGGCGGCGTCGTCGGTGCAGCAAGCTCGGGCCGCGCGGCAGGAGTCGGTGCGCACACACGCCGCCCCTCTAGCGGGCAACGGCGAGCGGCCGCTACCTCCGCGAGGCGAAGAACTCGCTCAACAGCGCCCCGCACTCCTGCGCCAAGAGGCCCCCGGCGACCTCGGGGCGGTGGTTCAGGCGGGGCTCGCCGAGCACGTCAAGCACCGAGCCCGCCGCCCCCGCCTTGGGGTCCCACGCGCCGAACACCACGCGGGGCACGCGGGCCAGCACGATCGCCCCCGCGCACATCGCGCACGGCTCGAGCGTCACGTACAGCACTGTCTCCAGCAGCCTCCAGCCGCCCACCGCGCGGGCGGCCTCGCGCAGGGCGAGCAGCTCCGCGTGCGCCGTAGGGTCGCCGCGTACTTCCCGTTCGTTGTGCCCCGCCCCGAGCACCTCCCCGGCGCGCACCGCCACCGCGCCGATCGGCACGTCCTCGTGTTTTAACGCTTGCTCGGCCTCGCGCAGGGCGAGGCGCATGAAGTACTCGTCGCGCGGAAAGAAGTGGTCAGCCATAGAACGTCTTTCAAAATAGGCGGTGCCGGCCCCTCGGAGAGCCCGTCGCTCTCCGATCGGTGGGGCGTTCCTGGACCAAGCTGGGCGACGCTGGCCGAAACGGGGATGCGAGCCGAAGGCGAGTGTCTCCCGGCTTCGGTCGGTGAAGCTCGTGCTGGTAGCACGGGCAAGCCGGCACGTGGCGATCCAGCGCAGCGTACAGGGGCGCATCCAGGCGTGCCGGTCTTTTTGAAAGCCGTTCGTAGTACCGGCGGTCTCCGCTCGGAGGAACCCACCAACCAAGGTGCGGCCCTGCGGAGGAACGGGACGCCATCATTACCAAACTCATGACCCGCCGTCCCGCACCGAACCCTCCCGCGAGGCCCACCGCACACCGGCGTCTGCGGCGTGCGCTCGGTCCCGTCTGCGCGGCCCTCGCGCTCGGCGCGGCAGCGCCACTGGCGTCGGGCTCACACTCAGCCCACGCCGCCCCCGCCCCGGGCCGCCCTCCGGGCGGGCCCGCCATCCAAAGCAACGACGCACCGGCACCCCAACCCGCCGAAGCAGCCCCCGCCGCGCCCGGCGTGGTGGTGGTCGGGTACGACCCCTCCGCCTCCCCCGCCGCACAGGCCTCCGCTGCGCGCGCGGTGGGCGCCACGGGCTCGAGCGGGGCAGCCGAAGCGCAGGCTGAAGGGAGCACCCCCGAAGCGCCGGCCGAGGGGAGCCCCGCGGAAGCACAGGCGCAGGGGCCCGCCCCCGCAGCACAGGCGCAAGCGAGCTCCGCCGAAGCGCAGGCCGAAGGCTCCCCCTCGCAGCTACTCACGCTTGCGCCCCACGCCTCCGTGCCCCGTGCCCTTGCACGCCTGCGCCACACACGTGGCGTCGCGTGGGCGGTGCCCGACTACCTCGCCCACGTCGCCGGCCCGCTCGGCCCGAGCACGCCCCCGCCCACCGCGACCGCCTCCGCCGCGGGCTCTGCTCTCACCACCTCACCCACGGCCCTCACCGCCGCGGCGGCCTCCCCGACTGCCTCCACCGCGACCGCTGGCGGCGAACCGTTCCCCGACGACCCCGGGCTCACCGGCGTCCCCGGGGGGTGGCGGGAACTGCAGTGGAACTTCGTGGGGACCTTCGGGGTCGAAGCGCCCGGCGCGTGGGCGAACCTGATCGCCGACCACGCCCCCGGGGGGCGGGGGGTGATCGTGGCGGTGCTCGACACCGGCGTCGCGTACGCCAACCGCGGGCCGTTCCGCCGCTCGCCCGACTTCTACCGCTACCAGTTCGTGCAGGGCCACGACTTCGTCGCCCACAACGCGTACCCCTTCGATCGCAATGGCCACGGCACGTTCGTCGCGGGCACCGTCGCGGAGGCCACCAACAACGGCAAGGACCTCACGGGCCTCGCCTACGGGGTGCGCCTGATGCCCGTGCGAGTGCTCAACTCCGAAGGCAACGGTGACGCCGCCACGATCGCCCGCGGCGTGCGCTTCGCGGTCAACCACGGCGCGCGGGTCATCAACCTGTCCCTCGAATTCCCCGGGGGCATCACCGCGGCGGACATCCCCGAGTTGATCTCCGCGCTGCGCTACGCCAACCGCCACGGGGTCGTCGTGGTGGCGGCCGCCGGCAACGAGGCTCACGCCGCCGCCGCGTACCCCGCGCGCGCGCCCAACGTGATCGCGGTGGGCGCCACCACCGAACACGGGTGTCTCGCCTCCTACTCCAACTTCGGCCTCGGCGTCACGCTCGTCGCCCCCGGCGGCGGGCCCGACGCGAGCCTCCCCGGCGACCCCAACTGCCACCCCGAACTGCCCGCGGGGCGCGACGTCTTCCAGGTCACTTTCACCGGCACGTCCCCCCGGCGCTTCGGGATCCCCGGCGGCTACGAAGGCACCTCGATGGCCACCCCCCACGTCGCCGCCGCCGCCGCGCTCGTGATCGCCTCCGGCGTGCTCGGCCGCCACCCCACCCCTGCCCAGGTCGCCGCGCGCCTGGTTGCGACCGCGCGCCCACTCGGGGGGCCTTCCGACAGCCGCCTCTACGGGGCCGGGCTGCTCGACGTCGCAGCCGCCACCGCACCCGGGGGGCCGGGGGCCATCGGGGGGTAGGACCGGAGCGCCCGACGGTCGTCCCAGATGGAGCCGTACTTCAGGGGTGCTTTGGGTCGCATCCGCGCAGGTGGACGCGGAGCCCGTCTGCTGTAGGCGCGGGGCGTCCGTGCCCCGCGTCGGCGCGCAGAGCTCAACCACGGCCACGCTCGGCATCCGCTCGGGCGATCACCTCCGCCATCTCCCTGCGGAAGCGCTCGCGCCCGAAGCGCGCTGCGTTGTCGCGCACGGCGGCCTCGTCGAAGGTGAGCCCCTCGAAGCGCTCGATCGCGCGCGCCAGGCCCGCGGGGGACTGCTCGTCGAACAGCACCCCAGTGCGCCCGTCGAGCACGGTCTCGGCAGCCCCTCCGAGGCGGTAGGCGATCACGGGCAGCCCCGCGGCCTGCGCCTCGACGGGCACGATCCCGAAGTCCTCCTCTCCGGGGAACAGCAGCGCGCGGGCGCCGCCCAGCAACGCGTCACGCTCGCGCTCACCCACGCGGCCGAGGAACTCGATGCTCGACCCCGGCGGCGCCTGCGCACGCACCGCCTCGAGCGCCCGCCCGTCCCCGGCGATCTTCAGTGCCACTCCCAGACGTGCGCAGGCGGCGACGGCGAGGTCGACGCGCTTGTAAGGCACGACGCGGCCAAAGACCAGGTAGAAGTCCGCCGGGGAGCGAGGCAGCCCCGCCGGGGAGCGAGACAGGCCGAGGAAGTGCTCGACGTCCGCGGGCGGGTTCACAACCTCGGCGGTGCGCCCGTAGCAGCGCTCGATGCGCTCCGCCACGTGGCCGGAGTTGGCGACGAACACGTCCGGGGAGGACGCCCCGCGGAGGTCCTGGCGGCGCAGGCGCCCCAGTAGCAGCGGCAGCGCGAGGCGCGTGAGACGCCCCACGTCCTCGCCCTCGAGGAAGTCCTCCTCCCAGGCGTAGCGCATCGGGGTGTGGCAGTAGCAGACGTGCAGCGCGCCCGGAGGGGTGCGCACGTTCTTGGCACAGGCGTGGTTACTGGAGAGGACCAGGTCGAAGCCGGAGAGGTCGAAGGAGCGGTAGGCGCGGTCCATCAGCGGCAGCAGCCTCCGGTAGTGGGCCCGAGCCCCGGGGAGGCCGCTCAGGTAGGACGCGTGCACCGGCCTCCCGGTGAACTGCTCCGGCCAGGGGGCAGGGTCGTAGATCGAGGTGAAGAGCTCCGCGTGGGGGAACAGCTCCAGCAGCTCCAACACCACCTGCTCGGAGCCCCCGGGGATGGTGAGCCACTCGTGGACCACCGCCACGCGGGGAAAGCGCGCGCGCAGCTCGTCGACCAGGGGCTCGCTCAAGCACGCGAGGGTACTAAGAGCCCACGAACCCTAGCGATCTGACAGCGCGTCCCTCCTGGAGACCGCGAGCGCCAGCAGCGCCAGGCCCAGCGCGCACACCAACCCCAGACCCATGATCGGCACGCCGCCCAGCAGCTTGTCGACCAGGTCGCGCGGCGGCGGACCGTCGCTCGTCGGGGCAGCACTCAGCGAGGCGGCCAAAGCCTGCATATCCGCCATGGTGCGCGCGTCGGGGTAGCCGGTGACGGGCAGCCCGTACTTGTGCTGGAAGTAGGAGAGCGCTCCCTTCGTGCGGACGCCGAACGTACCGGCACGTTCGCGCCCCAGCGGGTAGCCGAGCACGTGGAAGAGCCGCTGGACCTCCGTCACCGTGATCGTCGACGGGCGCGGATGGGCATGGAGCGCGCTCCTCACGCCGGGCCGCGGCGCCCCCAGCGCAGACGCGCATAAAGCAAGCACCATCAACAGGATCGCGGTGGTGGCGCGGATCGCGCGCCAGAGCACGAGGCGCCCGCGCCGCAGGCTCGGCCGCGGGACGCCGTGCCAGCTGAGGCGCACGAAGCCGAGCAGCAGCAAGGTGTAGAGCACCACCCAGTAAGCCGAGCTGACGTCGAAGCTGCTCAGGAGGCTGTGGTGGGCCAGCGACCAGCCCATCGTGCCGACGAGCGTCGCCAGCAGCACCATGTGGGGCAGCGCCAGCCGCCAGTGCCAGACGTGCACGTTCTCCTTGCGGGTCACGACGTAGCGCGGCTTGCCGTTACGCCCACCCCGAACCGCCAGCACGAAGGCGCGTGCGTAGGTGAAGCTGAGGCCGGCCCACACCAACCGCGCGCGCCACAACTGCTCGAGCGAGAGCGGGCGGTGGACCGCGGCCATGTACAGCTCCAGGGCGGCCGCGAACGGCCAGAAGTGCAACAGGAAGGCGCCGGTGCTGGTCACCACGGGGTAGTCGTGCAGCGCGAAGCCCAGCGCGGGGGTGAGCAGGAACACGAGCGTGGCGGGCCCCTGGAGGTAGAACAGCGCGAGCTCGTAGAACTGCAGGCGCTGGCGCAGGTTCAGCCCGCGCTTGGGCGCCCACAGCATCAGACGCAGGGTGTCGAGCGCCCACGTCCCCCGCTGCTTGACGAAGTTGGGCAGGTCCTCCGGGCTGTGCTGGGCGTAGGCCCCCACGATCGGCAGGTAGCAGCCGTCCCAGCCGCGACGCAGGGCCTCGATCCCCGACTGGAGGTCCTCGACGAGGTTCCACGTGGGAAAGTCGCCGATGTCGCTCAGCGCGGTGCGCCGCCACACCACCCCCGAGCCGCAGGGAAAGACTGCGTTGGCGGCGTAGCGCGAGGCCATCGCGCAGCCAAAGAAGTGTGGCTGGAGGTTGTCGAACGGGTCGCCGCGGTGCACCTCGCCCGACTTGACGGTCTGCACGAAGGCGAGCCGTTCGTGCGCGAGCAGCTGGCCGACGGCCTCGCGCAGGAACTGCCGGTCGCCCACCAGGTCGTCGGCGTCGCGCGTCTCGATCAGCTCCACCCCGGCTGGCACCCGCGGGAGCGCCGAGTTGAGGTTGCCGGCCTTCGCCTCACCGTGGCGGCGCGGGTCGCCGGGGGCGGGGGGCCGGTGGTAGCGGAGGCTCGCACGGGGGTGCTCCAGCGCGAGGCGGTTGACCATTTTGTGCACCCGCCCGTCGTGCGCGTCGTCGCTGACGAGCACCCACAGCTGCTCCTGCGGCCAGTCCTGCTCGAGCACCGAGCGCACGGTGCGTTCGAGCAGCTCCAGCGGCTCGCCGAGCGTGGGAACGATCACCGCCACGCGCGGCTCCGAGCCGGCGGGCACGGGGCAGCGCACCGGCACGGCGCGCTGCCAGCGGTTGACCACCGACACGAGCAGGGCCGCGACGACGACCGCAGTGGCCGCCAGGAAGGGCAGCGAGAGCCACGCGTGGGCGAGGTCGAGGTGGCTCGCCAGCCAGGGCAGAAACCAGGCGATGGTGAGGATCAGCGCGACCCCCAGCGCCTGCGCGCCACGGTCGTGGTGAGTGGTCTTGTGCATCTCAGAGTCCGTTCTGCTCACATATGTGCCTACTCGAACTGGGTGGGTTGTCAGCCTAATCAACTGCGGGGACGGTCAGCCACTTGCGTCGCGTTCGTTGCGCCAGATTTCGATCGGTTCGGTGTAGGTGACGAAGCGCAGGTCGCGCCCGAGGTTCGTCATCGTGGCCCGCGACGTGTAGATCTCCCGGAAGCTGCCGCAGCGCAGCATCTCTTCGCGTACCGCCGCCGGCCACGCTTCGCCGCCGGGAACGACGACGAACCACTGGAAGTCGCACACGTCCACGGGCCGGCCGAGGTGCTCGACGCGGTACACGTCATACAGGTCGTAGGGCGTGCTGAGTCGCCCGCGGGAGTACAGGTAGACGTCCTCGACCCACGCGGAGTTGACCAGCAGCCGTTCGCCGGGGCGCACGTCGACGCTCAGCACCGCGGCGGAGGCGCGCAGGTCCGGCCAGCTCTCGTCGATGCGGACGACCTGCGCGGAGGCGAACACCAGCAGCCCGAGCGTGAGCAGGGTCGCTGCCAGCCACCTGCGGCGCCCCGCGAACGCCCGCTCGAGCGTCACCCCCGCGAGCGGCAGGATGAAGATCAGCCCGAACACCACGTGCTTCTGGTCGCCCGAGGGGTTGCCGCTGGCGAGGTGGTAGACGGGCGCGGCGAGCACGCCCGTGAGCAGCGCCGGCGCGAGCCACCGACCCCCGGGCGGCGACTGTGCGAGCCACCCACCCCCCGGTGGCGAGGCTGCGAGGCGGCCACCCTCGAGCAGCGTCGGCGCGGCACGGCGCCCCTCCGCCGGCGCCGGCACGAGGGCGCGGCGGCGGCGCGCGAGCAGGACCGCCCCCGCGAGGGCGAGCAGCAGCGGCACGAGCGTGTAGTAGACCTGCGAGTAGGCGATCTGCGCTGTGGTCACGCCGAAGCTCGGGTTTTCGTGCGTGCGGAAGCTCACGAACCCGATCAGCTGCGCGCGGTTGGCCATGAAGTAGACGAGCAGGACCGCGCCGGCAACCAGCGCGAACAGGGAGAGATCCAGCACGGCGCGCCGTCCGCGCGAGGTGAGGATCAGCAGCGCCAGCGGGGGCGCGATGAAGGCCAGCACCGGATACTTCGACAGGCCGGCCCCCGCGTAGAGCAGGGCCGCACCGACCAGCCACGCGCGGTCGTCGCGGCGCAAGAACTCGCTCAGCGCCCAGAAGGCGCCGCCGGTGAAGGCGACCGCGGCGGTGTCGTAGACCGCGAGGTGCCCGAGCGCGATCACCGGGCCGCTCGTCACGGCGGCCAGCGCGGCGTACGCGCGCGTGCGCGGGCCGAGCAGGTTGCCAGTAGCCCCCACCATGCCCGCCAGGCCGGCGCTCACGCAGAGCGCGGCCGCCGCGCGCGCACCGGCGAGGCCCGCGACCTTCCAGCCCAGCGCCGCGATCACGGGCCACAGCAGCGAGCCCGCGAACCAGCCGAGGTAGTTGTCGGCGATCCCGTGGCCCTGGAGCGTGCGCAGGCCGGCGGTCACGTAGATCCCCTCGTCCAGAAACGGGCCGGTGAGCTGGGTGAAGCAGATCGCAAGCTCGAGGGCGAGGAACACGCCCAGCAGCAGCCACGGCGCGAGGCGCAGCGCGCGGGAGGGTGGGGAAGAGGTGCCCACCCGCCACGGCTCGCCGTCCTGGAGCCCGCTGTGCCACCCTGGCGGCGAAGCGGAGGGACCCGGCTCGCCGGCGATCTCCGGCCACCCTCCGGGCTCCCGCGCGGGTTCGGGAGCGGGCAGGCCGACCTCGGGCGGGAGCTCGGGGAGGTCAACCTCGGGCGCCGGCCTGCGGAGAGCCCGCTCGCGCGGGGCGAGCTCGCGGGGTGGGGGTACGGTGACGCTCACGGGGTCGGGGCTCCCTGCGGCCCGACGTGCACCCACTGGGCGACCGAGGGCACGCCCTTGGAGTTCACGAGGAACACCATGTAGTAGCCGGGCGGAGCGAGGTTGTCGTTTTCCGTGAGCTGCACGGTCAGCTGGCCGTCGGCGTTGCCCAAGATCGGCAGGGCGACCTCGCGCTGGTTGGGGTCGGAGGAGTGCGTGACCGCGCCCGGCCGGATCAGGACCGCGGAGCGGATCGGCGAGCCAGAGGTGTAGCTGAGGGTGTGCTCGGTGCCGTATTCCCACTGCGTGGTCTCAGTGGTGCCGTCGGCGGCCGTTTCGTTGGCCCTGCCGTCGATCTCCTCGATCGCGGGGCGGGGGCCCTTGAAGAGGTAGGGCGGTTCGTAGAGCGAGATGCGCGTCTCGAAGGTCGAGGCCCCCGTCGACGCGTTGACCGGGTTGGAGCCCAGCGCGATCACGCGGCCGTCGGGCAGCAGCAGCGCCTCGGAGTGGTAGTCGCGGCCGACCGGGTCGGAGGCGACGGAGGTGAATTCGTTGGTGCTCGGATTGAAGAGGGCGGCCTCGTGCACGTCTTCGGTGCGCACGTACTCGGCGCCGCCGGTCTCGAGCACCGTGCCGTCGGGGAGCGCGACCGCCGAGACGTACATCTTGCCGGCGCCGGCGGGCTCCATCGAGCCGCTTTCGGTCATGCCCTGGGGGAGGTTGGGCCCGGGCACCCAGTGGGGGTTTGCTTCCTTGAGGTTGATCTCGTCGGTGAGGTCGATCGCGCTCTGCCCGGAGCCCTTGAGCGTCGTGTAGGTGTTGCCGCCGCCCATCAGCATCACCCGCTGTTCCTGCGCGGGAGGCAGCAGCAGCGAGGCCGACTGGTCACGCTCGTCGGGGTCGCGCAACCCGGGGATGTCGGTCACCCGGGCGAACGTCCCGTTCGGACCTTTGACGATTGCAGCAGGATTTGGTTCGTTGGGGTTTTCACCCGGGTCGCCGCTGCCCGCCGGGGGGGTGCCGCAGTAGAAGTCGTAGATCGAGGAGCCGCTGGGAGCCTCGGGGGTTCCCTCGAGGCCGTCGCCGAAGACGTGGCTGCCGTCGTAGAAGAGGCGCCCGTCGGCAGTGAGGATCATCGAGGGGTACTCGCCCCAGTACCACGGGTAGGTCTGCTGGAGCTTGTTGCTGCCGAACCCCACCCACTCGCCGGCCAGGTCGCCGTCGGTGCCTTCGTTGGTGGGGTAGGTGTAGTAGTTGGTCTTCGTGTCGCCTTCGCCCTGCTCGTCGAGCCCGCCGAAGGAGATCACGTCGCCGTTGCCGAGCTCGGTCGCGCTCGGGTACCACTCGCCCCCCAGCAGCGGCCCCGGTTCGGCAGAGTTGTTGGGGTGTGCTTCGTCGTAGGGGACGTCTTCGTATTTGTCGTTGTGGATGTTGAAGATCCAGCTCGCGTTCTCGCCCTTGTACTTGGTGCTCGGATATTCCCCGGGCTTCGGTTCGGGGGGGTATTCAGAGGTGCCGCCGAGGATCAGCACGTTGCCGTCGGCGAGCTGCACGTGGCCTGAGCAGAACACGTCCTTCGGAGTTTCCAGTTCCCGCCAGGTGTTGGCGACGGGGTCGTAGAGGTAGGACTTGAAGCTGCCGGCCTTGAACGCCATCGGGTCGTTACCCGACCCGGCCATGATCAGCAGCTTGCCGTTCTGCAGCAGGACCGCGTGCACCGAGCGCGCGGCGGCAGCGTCTTCGAGCACCGTCCACCTCCCGGTCGCGGCGTAGCCGCTCGGTTCTTCTGCAGGCGGTTCTTTCGCGGGTTCTTCGGCGGGCGACTTGCCCGATTCTTCGTGAGGCGGTTCGCCCGACCCCAGCGGCGCGGTCGAGATCGGACCGGTGAGCGACACCCCGGGCGCAGGCGAGCTCTGCGCGCCGCCCTCGGCCGGTGGGACGACGGGCGCGAGCGCCTGGGGGTGGGAGGTGGCGTCGATCAGCGTGAAGTGCCCGCTCTGCACGGTGCCGCCGGCCCTCAGCAGCACCCCGAAGGCGATCCGGTCGACCTCGCCCTGGATCGGACGCAGCAGCACCGTGACGGTCGTAAACGCCCTGCTCGCGCGTAGCGTCCTGGCCGCGTACCACGGCCGCCAACCGTGGGGGGTGTGGATGAGCACCTCGAGGCTGAGCGCAGCGGCCTTGCTGCGGTAGCTCAGCGAAGCCGAGTAGGAGTGGCCTACTTCGACTAAGGGCGCGCAGGCAGGCGACTGTGTGACCATCGCCGGCCGACGAGCGTACGCGACGTGCAGGGCAACTGCGCCCCCGGAGCCCCGTGGCGGCTCGGAGAAGCGCACGGTCGCGCCCGTCAACGACGCCTCCGAGTAGCAGGTCGGGATGCCCGCGCGCCGAGCGGTGACGTCCGGGTTGGCGAGGAGGTTGTCGGTGTCGCGCGCAGCCGCGGCGGCAGCAGCGGTCCACTGGATCTTTTCCACGTGCCCATGGGTCGGCCCGCCCTGGCCGGCGGCGGGCACAGCGGCGTACAGGCCGAGCGTCATGCTCGCCAGCGCACAGACCCTCCATGGACCGAGGCGCTCAAACCTCCACCTGCCTATCAAGATGTCGCCCAAGGTACACAATCGCCTGCCCATTCGTCTAATTAACGCGGGCGGGCTTGAACGGCTTACGAGGCCTTACGAGTAGGGTCCTGTGACGTCCTCGACCACGTCCCGCAGATTGCGCATACGCGATCGTGCGCTCTGCCACGCACTCGACGCACGCATCGCGTCGGCCATCCTTGTCTGGGCGATCGTCCTGGGCGGATGGCTCGCCGGCGGCGAGGCGGCGAGCGCCCGCGGAGACTCCCAGCCGGGTGTGGTAATCCGAGCCGGCTACAAGGCCAGTACCACTCACCGGACCAAGGCTGGGCATCGACGCCGGCCCGCGCACAGAGCCCACATAACCCAGGGACGGAAGGCCGCCTGCAGGCACGGGCGCGAGTGCGCGCGTATGCACCCGCCGCTGCCCCAGTCCGGCTCAGCGGGCAGCAGCTCGAGCGGCTCGGTGGGCTTTCCAACGTCCGAAGCGGGCGCTCCGCCGACTACAGGCGAATCGCTGCCGGGAGGACTGCTTGGGGAAGAACCTTTAGCCAAAGAACCCCCAGCGAAAGTAACACCCGCGAAAGAACCGCCTGCCAAAGCACCCCCCGCGAAAGAAACACCGGCGAAAGAACCCCCCGCGAAAGAAACACCGAAGGAAGAACCTCCGGCGAAAGAACCGCCCGCGAAAGAACCCCCGAAGGAAGCACCGTCCAGCAGCCCCTCCTACGCACTGCGCCTGTTCTCCGCGCAGAGCTTCTTCAACCAGTCGCTGGCCGCAGCGGCGCCGCAGGCGTCGGACTCCGCGCAGCTGGTCGCAGCCTTCAACCACCAGGTGCAGACCTACTACGGGCACGTGGTGGTCAACACGACCGAATGGAGCGCGCCCGTCTACACCGTGCCGGCGAACGCGCCGACGACGGCCGTGGTCCCGCAGAACGGGACGTGCCCGCGGGGGGAAGGCGTCTTCCAGCCGTTTGCGCAGGACATGAGCGCGGTCCCGATCCCCGCGGGAGCGCAGGCGGCGAAAGGCACCGACGAGGACATGGTCGTGTGGCAGCCCTCGAGCGGGCACGAGTGGGAGCTGTGGCGCGCCCAGCAGGAAGGCGGGCAGTGGACAGCGTGTTGGGGGGGTGAGTTTCAGGACGCGTACACCAGCGAAGGCGTCCTCCCCGAACCGCTGGGCGTCTCGGCCGCGGGGCTGTCGGTCCTGGCGGGGCAGATCCACCTCGAAGAACTGCAGCAGGGCACGATCGACCACGCCCTTGAAGTCACGATGCCGGACACCGCCGCCTCGGAGTTCGTGTGGCCGGCCAACCGCACCGACGGCACCTCCGACGATGCGTACTCGATCCCCGAGGGCACCCGCTTCCGCCTGAAGCCGAGCCTGAACCTGAGCTCTTTGAACCTGAACCCGGCGGCACTGGAGATCGCGACGGCGATCCAGCGCTACGGGATGATCGTGGCCGACACCGCGGGCGCCGTGACGCTCGAGGCCCAGGACCCCACTCCGCTGATGCGGGAAGGCAAGCCCAACCCCTACGAAAAGCTGCTGAGCGGCGGCCCCTACGAAGTGCTGAACGCCGTGCCCTGGACCGACCTGGAAGTCGTCAGCCCGAGCTACCACGAGTAGCGCGGCTTCGCCCCCGAGGCACCTGAGATCATGGCCCCGATGCCGGGCCACCAAGCACTGCACGGACGCGAGATCGTGTGCGTGGGGTTCGCCGACTGGGACACGGAGCTGTGGACCAACCAGCACCACCTGATGTCGCGCCTGGCGCGCGAGAACCGCGTGCTGTTCGTGGAATCCCTCGGCCTGCGCCAACCGCAACTGGCCGGCCGCGACCTCGCCCGGATCGCGCGCAGGCTGCGACGCGGGCTCGCCCCGCCCCGAGCGGCCGACGGGCTGCACGTGCTCGCCCCGCTCGTGCTGCCGCTGCACCGCCCCGCGGCGGTCCGCGCGCTCAACCGCCGCCTGCTGCGCGCGCAGGTGCGCCGCGCGGCGCGGAGGCTCGGCGTGAGGCGACCGATCCTGTGGGCCTACGTGCCCCAGGCGGAGGCGCTGATCGAGGCGCTCGACCCCGAGCTGGTGGTGTACCACTGCGTCGACGACATCGCCGCCCAGGAGGGCGTGGACACCGCGAGCTTCCGCGCCGCCGAGCGGCGCTTCGCCGCGCGCGCGGACCTCGTGTTGGCGAGCGCGCCCGCGCTCGCGGAGCGGATGCGGGAGCTCTCGGGGAACGTGGTGTACGCGCCCAACGTCGCCGACACCGCCCTGTTCGCCCGCGCGCTCCGGCCGAGCCAATCCGACCAGAGCCCAGCCGCCCCGCCCAACCAGAGTCCCACAGCCCGAGCCGATCCCGTGGTCGCCGCGCTGCCACAGCCACGAATCGTCTTCACCGGGGCGGTGGTCGCCAAGAAGCTCGACGTGCCGCTGCTCGCCGCCCTCGCTCGCTCGCGCCCCGAGTGGTCGTTCGCGCTCGTGGGGCCGGTCGGCGCAGGGGACCCCGGCACGGACGTGGCGGCGCTGCAGGGCGAGCCCAACATCCACCTCCTGGGCACCCGCACCTACGAGCAGCTGCCCGACGTGCTGCGTGCCGCCGACGCAGGCCTGATCCCTTACGCGCGCAACGCGCTCACCGAGAGCGTGTTCCCGATGAAGGTCTACGAGTACCTCGCCGCCGGCTTGCCCGTGGTCGCCACCCCGCTGCCCGCGCTGGCGGGTGTCGCCGAGGTCGCCACCGCCCCCGATGCCGAGGGCATCGCGCGCCTGCTGGAGGAGGCGATCGCCGGCAACAACCCCGAGCGCCGCGCCGAGCGATCGCGCGGCGCCGCCGCCCACTCGTGGGAGCGGCGCCTGGAGGAGATCGCAGCCGCGATCGAGGCGCTGGAAGCCAGGCCGCGCCACGGCGCCGGGGAGGAGCGGTGAACGCCACCGGCCAACGCGCCGGCACGGGGGAGGAGCGGCCGTGAGAGACCTGCTCGTCACCACCCACACCCCGGTGCTGGGCTCGGGGCGGGCACTGCGCACCTACGGGGTCGCCCGAGCGCTCGCCACCCACGGGGGCCTGGACCTGCTGTACGCGCGCTTCGAGGGCGACGCACCCGACACCGCGTTCCGCGGGATTCCCGGGATCGAGCTGTACGAGGTCGCACCCTCGCGCGGCGCGCGCCGGCTGGCGGCCTATGGGGCGGCCCGTCTGCGCGGCGTGCCTCCCGCCTTGGCGCGCGGCGTCTCCCCTGAGCTGGTCGCGGAGGCCGCCCGCCTCGCGCGCGGCCCCGCCCGCGGGCGGGTGATCGCCGACGGCCCGGTGGCCGCGGCCGCGCTCAGCCGCCTGGCGCGCGAGCGCCCGGTGCTCTACAACGCCCACAACTTCGAGTCGGGCTTCCGCCACGAGCTCGACGGCGCAAGCGGGATGGGCAGCGCGCGCGCGTTGCGGGCCTTCGAGCGCGGACTGCTTGGAGCAGCCAGCGAGGCGTGGATGGCCAGCGAGGCCGACCTGGCGGCGGCGCGCGAGCTGTGCCCGACGGCGCGACTGCGGTACGTGCCCAACGTGGTTGACGTGGCGGCGATCGCACCCGTGCACTCTCCCCCGGGAGAGCAGCGCGCGATCTTTGTGGCGAACTTCGCCTACGAGCCCAACCGCAACGGCCTGCGCTTCCTGCTCGGTGAGGTGCTCCCGCGGGTGTGGGCACAGCTGCCCGAAGCCAAGCTCGCGCTGGTCGGCGCCGGCCTGGAGGAGCAGCTCCCCGACCCGCGTGTGGAAGCGCTCGGCTTCGTCGAGAACCTGCGCGCCGCCTACGCCCGCGCCGGCTGCGCGGTCGTTCCGCTGCTGCAGGGAGGAGGCACCCCGCTGAAGCTGATCGAGGCGCTCGCCCACGGCCTGCCCGTGATCGCCACCCCGCGAGCGGTGGCAGGTCTGGCCGTGCGCGACGGCGAGCACTGTCTGGTTGCCGACGGCGCCGAGCCATTCGCAGAAGCACTCATCCGTGTGCTGCGCGAGGGAGCGCCCGAGCTCGCCCGCCACGGGCGGGAGCTCGCCGCGGAGCGTTACTCGATCGAGGCGCTCAGCGAGCTGGTCGCGCCCTGAAGTGTCTCGAGCAGACCGCTCTCCGCCGGTGGTAGCGAACCCCATAGGTCGTGCCTCCGCGATGCGTCACGCCGTATACGTGAAGCGCACGACCATCATGCTCCAACTTCACCCTGCTGCCCTGAGGTGCCCTTCCGGTGCCGGGCACCGCATCGATCTGCTGAGCGAGCAAACAAAGACACCCGGGTCGAGCATCGGCTATCAGTGGTAGTCCTCCGCCAGCATCGCAACGCTGTCGGAGCTGTTGACGAAATACCCGACACCCATACACGCTGTGGACGATACACACGACACACCGTCCAGATCAATCGATTTGAGGACAAGTTTGTTTTCCCTTGCACCCGTAGGGGCAGACGGTTCCTGAGCTGACCATCCCGTACCATTCCAACCCTCAGCCAACAGCGCCTCCTTTTCGGAGCCGTTGACGAAATACCCGACGGCGGAACACATAGTAGACGATATACATGACACGCTTTCTAGGGTAGTAGCCAGCGCCCCCGTTGGGCTTGGTAATTCCTGAATCGACCATTCCGTGCCATTCCACCGCTCAGTCAACAGCGCCCGTTTCGAGCTGACAGCAAAGCCGACCGCGATACATAGGGTGGACGAGGTGCACGCCACGCTATCAAGTTCGTCTATCAGTCCTACTGGTTTGGGTGGTTCCTGGGCCGACCACACTGTGCCGTTCCACCGCTCAGCCAACGGGACGTAGTCGCCCGAAGTCATGTTTAGAAAAAATCCGACAGCAGTACACGCCGTAGACGACGTACACGATACACTTGACAGCCGACTTTCTGGTTTGCTTTCATCGGCTCCAGCCGGGATTGGGGGTTCCTGGATCGACCACGCCGTACCGTTCCAGCTCTCAGCCAACGGCACCCTCTTTTCCGAGCTGTTGAGGAAGTACCCGACAGCCGTACAAGACGCGGACGACGTACACGACACGCCCCCCAGGTTGCTTTCTTTCGCTCCCGTCGGGACGGGTGGTTCCTGAACGGACCACGCCGTGCCATTCCAACTCTCAGCCAATGGCACCTTCTTTCCCGAGCTATTCAAGAAAGCCCCAACGGCTGTACAGGTCGCGGACGATATACACGATACACCGTTCAAATAGCTTTCTTTTGCTCCCGTCGGAAGGGGTGGTTCCTCAACAGACCACGCCGTGCCATTCCAACCCTCAGCCAACGGCATTCCCTTTTTCGAGCTGTTGAGGAAATAGCCAACCGCAGTACACGCCGTGGAGGACACACACGACACACCTTCCAGGTAGCTTTCTTCTGCGCCCGTCGGAGCAGGGGGTTCCTGAACCGACCAGATAGCTGGTGTCGTCAGCGTTTCATCTTTGCCGTACGCAGTCCCGGTGCCGTTGGTCGCGACCAGTCGGAAATGATAGGTCGTTCCCGCTTCAAGGCCAGCAATAGTCTTGCTCTCTTCCAAGTCGCTCGCGCTTGAACCTACGTTCCCGCTAGGTACCGGCACGCTCGTCCCATACGACCCGGTCTTTCCGTATTCGAAATGGTAGGTCGTTTCTTGGCCTTCCGGGTTCACTATCCCTTGTAGTATAGCTTCTGTCACTTTGACGCTCGTCGCTGGTTCCGTCTTCACATATGGGGCATGCAACGTATAACTCTCTGCCAGAGCCATTTCGACAGCTGAGCCGTTAGCGTAATGCCCAGTCCCGTTGCAAGTTTCACCGGACCTACATGACACACCCGACAGACTACTGCTTTTCGCTTCGTTCGGGGTGGCAGTTGTCTGGATCGACCATTCTTTACCGTTCCAGTGCTCAGCAAGTGCCGCTTCTGTGCTTGAGCTGTTGTACCCCACAGCGGTACACGCTTCGCTGGACGTGCACGATACACCCGCGAGGCTGCTGCTTTTAGCGCCTGTCGGGGTTTTTGTTTCCTGGATTGACCATTCTTTCCCGTTCCACCGCTCAGCGAGCGTCACTTCCACGCTTGAACTGTTGATGTCGTGCCCCACTGCGGTACAGGCTTCAGACGAGGTACACGATCCTTCCACCAGGCTACTGTTTTTAGCTCCCGTCGGAGTTTTGGGTTCCTCGATCGTCCATTCGCTGCCGGCCCACTTCTCGGCGAGCGGTACTTCAACGCTTGAGCTGTTGACGTAGTGACCTACCGCGATGCACGCTTCAGAAGAGCTACACGACACGCCGGACAGGCCACTACTTTTAGCACCCGCCGGCACTTTCGGTTCCTTGATCGTCCATTCCGTGCCGGCCCACTTCTCTGCCAGCGGCACTTCAACGCTAGAGCTGTTGACGTAGTGACCTACCGCGATGCACGCTTCAGAAGAGCTACACGACACGCCGGACAGGCCACTACTTTTAGCACCCGCCGGCACTTTCGGTTCCTTGATCGTCCATTCCGTGCCGGCCCACTTCTCTGCCAGCGGCACTTCAACGCTAGAGCTGTTGACGTAGTGACCTACCGCGATGCACGCTTCAGAAGAGCTACACGACACG